>NZ_CP090366.1 GCF_021432085.1 Stutzerimonas kunmingensis
GTGTCGGTGGAACTTTGGCAGCAGTGTGTTGAGCTTTTGCGCGATGAACTGCCTGCTCAGCAATTCAACACATGGATTCGTCCACTACAGGTGGAAGGCGATGGTGATGAGCTGCGCGTCTATGCGCCCAATCGCTTCGTGCTCGACTGGGTCAACGAAAAGTACCTTTCCCGATTGTTGGAACTGCTGTCGGAGCGTTCAAGCGGAATCGCACCGGCGCTTTCTCTCCTTATAGGCAGTAAACGGACGTCATCCGCCGCTCTTCCTTCGGCTGCTGCTGCACGTGCTCAGCCACAGCCAATGGCAGTAAGCGCTCCTGCGCCGGCCATGCAGGCGCCACGCTTCGAGCCGTTGTCGGCTGACACCAGTGAACCCGAGCAGCCGCGTGTCGAGCGTACCGTGCAGGTCGAGGGTGGGCTCAAGCACACCAGCTACCTGAACCGGACCTTTACCTTCGAAAATTTCGTCGAGGGCAAATCCAACCAGTTGGCGCGAGCCGCTGCCTGGCAGGTTGCCGACAATCCCAAGCATGGCTACAACCCGCTTTTTCTGTACGGCGGTGTTGGCCTGGGTAAGACTCACCTGATGCATGCAGTGGGTAATCACCTGCTGAAGAAGAACCCCAACGCCAAAGTGGTTTACCTGCACTCCGAGCGCTTCGTGGCCGATATGGTCAAGGCACTGCAGCTCAATGCCATCAACGAGTTCAAGCGCTTCTATCGCTCGGTCGATGCACTACTGATCGACGATATCCAATTCTTCGCCAAAAAAGAGCGTTCGCAAGAAGAGTTCTTTCACACCTTCAACGCGCTGCTCGAAGGTGGCCAGCAGGTCATCCTCACCAGTGACCGCTATCCCAAGGAAATCGACGGCCTTGAGGAACGTCTGAAATCGCGTTTTGGCTGGGGGCTGACCGTTGCCGTCGAGCCGCCCGAGCTTGAGACTCGTGTAGCGATCCTGATGAAGAAGGCGGACCAGGCGAAGGTGGACCTGCCCCACGACGCGGCTTTCTTCATTGCCCAGCGGATCCGTTCGAACGTCCGTGAACTCGAAGGAGCGCTGAAGCGGGTCATCGCCCATGCTCACTTCATGGGGCGCGATATCACGATTGAACTGATTCGCGAATCGCTGAAGGACTTGCTGGCGTTGCAGGATAAACTGGTCAGCGTCGACAATATCCAGCGCACCGTGGCCGAATACTACAAGATCAAGATCTCCGACTTGCTGTCGAAGCGGCGATCGCGATCGGTCGCCCGACCGCGGCAGGTGGCCATGGCCCTGTCCAAGGAGCTGACCAACCACAGCCTCCCTGAGATTGGCGACGCGTTCGGTGGGCGGGATCACACCACGGTTCTGCATGCTTGCCGTAAAATCGCCGAACTACGGGAAACTGACGCGGATATACGTGAAGATTACAAGAATTTGCTGCGAACTTTGACAACCTGAGTGCGACCTAATCTATAGGCAAGGGACCAGACCATGCATTTCTCCATTCAGCGCGAAGCCCTGTTGAAACCCCTGCAGCTGGTTGCTGGCGTCGTTGAGCGCCGTCAGACCTTGCCGGTGCTGTCCAACGTACTGCTTGTGGTGCAAGGACAGCAATTGTCGCTGACCGGTACCGATCTCGAAGTCGAACTGGTCGGCCGTGTTGCCCTTGAAGAGGCCGCCGAGCCAGGCGAGATCACCGTTCCGGCGCGCAAACTCATGGACATTTGCAAGAGCCTGCCGAGCGATGCGCTGATCAATATCCGTCTCGATGATCAGAAGGTTGTTATCAAGTCCGGGCGCAGCCGCTTTACCCTTTCAACTTTGCCGGCCAATGACTTCCCTACGGTTGAAGAAGGTCCAGGTTCGCTTTCCTTCACCGTCGAACAGGGCAAGCTGCGCAAGCTGATCGAGCGCAGCAGCTTTGCCATGGCGCAGCAGGACGTTCGCTACTACCTCAACGGTATGCTCATCGAAGTTTCAAGCGGAATGCTGCGCGCCGTAGCGACGGACGGCCACCGCCTGGCGATGTGCTCGATGCAGGCGGGGATCGAGCAACCCGATCGGCATCAGGTCATCGTGCCGCGTAAGGGTATCCTCGAGCTCGCGCGGCTGCTCAACGATCAGGACGCCGAGGTCAGCATCGTTCTGGGCCAGCACCATATTCGCGCCACCACTGGCGAGTTCACCTTCACCTCCAAGCTGGTGGACGGCAAGTTCCCGGACTATGAGCGCGTGCTGCCGCGTGGTGGTGACAAGCTAGTGGTGGGAGATCGTCAGTTGCTGCGTGAAGCGTTCAGTCGCACGGCGATTCTCTCCAACGAAAAGTACCGCGGCATTCGTCTGCAGCTGGAAAGTGGGCTGTTGAAGATTCAGGCGAACAACCCCGAACAGGAAGAAGCTGAGGAAGAGGTTGCGGTCGACTACAACGGCAGTTCGTTGGAGATCGGTTTCAACGTCAGCTATCTGCTCGATGTGCTGGGCGTGATGACCACCGAACAGGTGCGTCTGATTCTGTCTGACGCGAACAGCAGTGCTCTGGTTCAGGAATTCGATAACGATGATTCCGCATATGTCGTGATGCCGATGCGTCTGTAAACCAGCTTCATGTCCCTCAGTCGCCTTTCCGTCACCGGGGTCCGCAATCTGCACCCGGTGACGTTATCTCCCTCCTCTCGAATCAACATCCTCTTCGGCGATAACGGTAGCGGAAAAACCAGCCTGCTCGAAGCCATTCACCTGCTCGGGCTGGCGCGCTCGTTTCGTAGCGTTCGGCTGAACCCCGTCATCACCTATGAACAATCAGCGTGCACAGTTTTTGGTCAAGTTGATCTGCCAGATCAGCACAGTCGTGCGTTGGGGGTTTCCCGGGATCGTAGCGGTGACGTCCGGATCCGTATCGATGGACAGGGGGTCAGGTCAGCCGCGGAGCTTGCCGATACGCTGCCTTTGCAACTGATCAATCCAGATAGTTTCCGCCTTCTCGAAGGCGCACCGAAATTACGTAGGCAGTTTCTTGATTGGGGCGTGTTCCACGTGGAACATCGGTTCATGCCAGCCTGGCTACGCATGCAGCAGGCGCTCCGGCAACGGAACTCGTGGCTGCGGCATGGTACACTGGACGGCGCTTCGGATGCGGCCTGGAGCCGGGAACTGACGCTGGCAAGTGATGAAATTGACGGATATCGACGGGCCTATATTCAGGCACTTAAACCTGTATTTGAATCGACCCTCGCGGCCTTGCTCGACTTGGACGGCCTGAAGCTGAGTTATTACAGGGGCTGGGATAAAGACCGCTCCTTGACTGATGTGCTGGTGTCTTCGCTGGAACGGGATAGGTCATTAGGGCACACCCAATCCGGGCCGCAGCGTGCGGATCTGCGATTGAAGGTTGGCAATCACAACGCGGCTGAAGTGCTATCGCGCGGCCAGCAGAAATTGGTGGTGTGTGCATTGCGTATTGCTCAGGGCCATCTGGTTAGCGAAACCAAGCGCGGTCAGTGCATCTATCTTGTCGACGACCTGCCGTCCGAACTGGACGCCCAACATAGGTTGGCGCTGTGCAAGTTGCTTGAGCAACTTAACTGTCAGGTGTTTATCACCTGCGTAGATTCATCCATTTTGCAAGAAGGCTGGCATGAACAGACGCCAGTCTCAATGTTTCACGTGGAACATGGGCAAATTACCCAGATCCACGGCCCCTCGGGAGTGAAGGCATGAGCGAAAACCACACGTACGATTCGTCGAGCATCAAGGTACTCAAAGGCCTTGATGCAGTGCGCAAGCGCCCTGGCATGTACATCGGCGATACCGACGACGGCACCGGTTTGCATCACATGGTCTTCGAGGTCGTCGATAACTCGATCGACGAAGCGCTGGCCGGGCATTGCAGCGACATCTCCATCACCATCCATACCGATGAATCCATCACCGTTCGCGACAACGGTCGCGGCATTCCGGTGGATATCCATGAGGAAGGTGTTTCGGCGGCAGAGGTCATCATGACCGTGTTGCACGCCGGCGGTAAGTTCGATGACAACTCCTACAAGGTATCCGGTGGACTCCACGGCGTGGGTGTTTCGGTGGTCAACGCGCTGTCCGAGGAGTTGATGCTGACCATCCGCCGCGAGGGCAAGGTCTGGGAACAGCTCTACCGCCATGGCGTGCCCCAGGCACCTTTGGCTCCGGTAGGTGAAACTGATACCTCGGGTACACAGATTCACTTCAAGCCGTCGTCCGAGACCTTCCAGAACATCCATTTCAGCTGGGATATTCTGGCCAAGCGTCTGCGCGAACTGTCATTCCTGAACTCGGGTGTCGGTATCGTCCTGCGGGACGAGCGTACCGCCAAGGAAGAGCTGTTCAAGTACGAGGGCGGTCTGAGCGCGTTCGTTGCTTACCTGAACACAAACAAAACCCCCGTCAACGAGGTGTTTCACTTCAACGTTCAGCGTGACGACGGCGTTGGTGTCGAGGTGGCGCTGCAGTGGAACGACAGCTTTAACGAGAACATTCTCTGCTTTACCAACAATATTCCTCAGCGTGACGGCGGTACTCACCTGGCCGGCTTCCGCTCCGCGCTGACGCGAAACTTGAATTCCTACATTGAGCAGGAAGGCCTGGCCAAGAAGCACAAGATCGCCACTACCGGCGACGATGCCCGCGAAGGCCTGACTGCGATCATTTCGGTGAAGGTTCCGGATCCTAAGTTCAGCTCGCAGACCAAGGACAAACTGGTTTCCTCGGAAGTGAAAACGGCCGTGGAACAGGAGATGGGCAAGTACTTCGGTGATTTCCTCCTCGAGCATCCGGGCGAGGCCAAGGCCGTGGTCGGCAAGATGATCGACGCCGCCCGTGCTCGCGAGGCTGCGCGCAAGGCTCGGGAAATGACCCGTCGTAAAGGCGCTCTGGATATCGCCGGCCTGCCGGGCAAACTTGCTGACTGCCAGGAAAAGGATCCCGCGCTTTCCGAACTCTACATAGTGGAGGGTGATTCTGCGGGTGGCTCGGCCAAGCAAGGTCGTAACCGCAAGACTCAAGCAATTTTGCCGCTCAAGGGCAAGATCCTTAACGTCGAGAAGGCGCGTTTCGACAAGATGATCTCATCCCAGGAAGTGGGCACCCTGATTACTGCTCTGGGCTGTGGTATCGGGCGTGAAGAGTACAACATCGACAAGCTGCGCTATCACAACATCATCATCATGACCGACGCCGACGTCGACGGTTCGCACATCCGGACGCTGCTGTTGACCTTCTTCTTCCGTCAGCTGCCTGAGCTGATCGAGCGCGGCTATGTATATATCGCCCAGCCGCCGCTCTATAAGGTCAAGCGTGGCAAGCAGGAGCAGTACATCAAGGACGACGAGGCGATGGAGGAATACCTCACCCAGTCGGCCCTGGAAGACGCCAGCCTGCACGTCAATGAGCATGCCCCAGGCCTTTCTGGTGGAGCGCTGGAGAAGCTGGTCAACGATTACCGTACGGTGATGAAAACTCTGCAGCGCCTATCGCGTCTGTATCCGTTGGAGTTGACTGAACACTTCATCTACCTGCCGCGTGTTTCAGTAGAGCAGTTGGCCGATCACACCGCGATGCAGGCCTGGCTGGAGCAGTACAGCGCGCAACTCAAGGTCGGTGAACGCTCCGGTTTGATCTACAACGTCAGCTTGCGTGAAGACAAAGAGCGCCACCTGTGGCTACCGGAAGTCGAGATTAGCTCCCACGGCCTGGCCAGCTACATCACCTTCAACCGTGATTTCTTCGCCAGCAACGATTACCGGACGGTAACTGCTCTCGGTGAGAAGCTGAACAGCCTGCTCGAAGAGGGAGCCTATGTTCAGCGCGGTGAGCGCAAAAAGCAGGTATCCACCTTCAAGCAAGCGCTGGAATGGTTGATGACCGAAGGCACGCGCCGCCACAGCGTTCAGCGATACAAGGGACTGGGCGAGATGAACCCGGATCAACTGTGGGAAACCACCATGGATCCAAACGTACGGCGCATGTTGAAAGTGACGATCGAAGATGCCATTGGTGCAGATCAGATCTTCAATACCCTGATGGGCGATGCAGTTGAACCGCGTCGCGACTTCATCGAAACCAACGCTCTGGCAGTGTCTAATCTGGACTTCTGATTCGATTCGCTCGCCGCCGTTCCAGACCAAGGCAACAAAACACAACCCCGACTCACAAGGTCGGGGTTTTTGTTTTTAGGGATAGGTTGTCTAAATCGAACTGACTGTTTTAATCAATTTCGAAATAGACCCCTTCCGGCGTAAGGTTGCTTCATTCGAGATTCATCACCTTACCGAGCCCTCCGGGCCACCATAGTTCACGAGGACAGTTGCCAATGTTGGACACCAATCTCAAGACTCAGTTGAAAGCCTACCTGGAGAAGGTCACCCAGCCCTTCGAGATCGTCGCGTCCCTCGATGACGGCGAGAAATCCCGGGAAATGCTGAGCCTGCTGCAGGACATCGTCGAGCTCAGCGACAAGATCACCCTCAAGACCGATGGCAACGATGCGCGCAAGCCGTCGTTCTCGCTCAACCGCATCGGCGGCAACATCAGCCTGCGTTTTGCCGGCATCCCTATGGGTCACGAATTCACCTCGCTGGTCCTGGCCCTGCTGCAGGTCGGCGGTCATCCGTCGAAGACTGCACCGGAAGTGATCGAGCAGATCAGGGCGCTGGATGGCGACTACAGCTTCGAAACCTACTTCTCGCTGTCCTGCCAGAACTGCCCGGACGTGGTCCAGGCGCTGAACCTGATGGCGGTGCTCAACCCGAACATCAAGCACGTCGCCATCGACGGCGCACTGTTCCAAGACGAAGTCGAAGCCCGTCAGATCATGTCGGTGCCGAGCATCTACCTCAACGGCGAGCTGTTCACCCAGGGTCGCATGAGTGAGGAAGAGATCCTCGCCAAGCTCGATACCGGCTCCAGCGCCCGTGACGCCGAGAAGCTCAAGGCCAAGGACGCCTTCGACGTGCTGGTGGTCGGCGGTGGCCCGGCCGGCGCCGCAGCGGCGATCTACGCGGCGCGCAAGGGCATCCGCACCGGTGTCGCCGCCGAGCGCTTCGGCGGTCAGGTGCTCGACACCATGGCCATCGAGAACTTCATCTCGGTGAAGGAAACCGAAGGCCCGAAACTGGCCCGCGCGCTGGAAGAGCATGTGCGCGAGTACGAGGTCGACATCATGAACCTGCAGCGCGCCAGCCAGTTGATCCCGGCCGGCGACGACGGCCTGCACCGCGTGCAGTTCGAGAACGGCGGCGAGCTCAAGGCCAAGACCCTGATCCTCGCCACCGGCGCGCGCTGGCGCGAAATGAACGTGCCCGGCGAGCAGGAATACCGCGGCCGTGGCGTCGCCTATTGCCCGCACTGCGACGGCCCGCTGTTCAAGGGCAAGCGCGTGGCGGTGATTGGCGGCGGCAACTCTGGTGTCGAAGCGGCCATCGACCTGGCCGGTATCGTCGCTCATGTGACCCTGCTCGAGTTTGGCGAAGAACTGCGTGCCGATGCCGTGCTGCAGCGCAAGCTCAACAGCCTGCCCAACGTCCGCGTGCTGAAGATGGCGCAGACCACCGAGGTCAAGGGCGACGGCCAGAAGGTCACCGGCCTGGTCTACAAGGACCGCAGCAGCGAAGAAATGCACAGCGTCGAGCTGGAAGGCATCTTCGTGCAGATCGGCCTGCTGCCCAACAGCGAATGGCTCAAGGGCACCCTGGAGCTGTCACGCTTCGGCGAGATCATCGTCGACGCCAAGGGCCAGACCAGCATCCCCGGCGTGTTCGCCGCCGGCGACGTGACCACGGTGCCGTACAAGCAGATCGTGATCGCCGTCGGTGAAGGCGCCAAGGCCTCGCTGAGCGCCTTCGATCACCTGATCCGGTCGTCGGCGCCGGCCTGAATCGAAGCGCAATAAAGAAGGGGAGCAGCCGCGAGGTTGCTCCCCTTTTTCATTGCGTGCCGTTTGCTAGGCGAGCGCCGGACTGTGAAGCACGCAGCGATTGCGCCCTTCGTGTTTTGCCTGATACAGCGCCTGATCGGCTTGTTGCAGCAGACGTTCGTAATCCGGATGGCCGTCATGCACTGCCATACCGATGCTGACGGTGACCTGCAGAACTGCTCCATTGGATAGACGGAACTGCTCACGGGCGATGCGCTCGCGCAACTTCTCTGCCGCGGCAAACGCCTTGTTGGCATCTATGTCCACTAGTACCAGCAGGAACTCTTCGCCGCCCAGGCGGAACGCATAGTCGCCACCGCGGGTGTTGCTGGCCAGCAGCGCACCGACCTGCTGCAGAATCTGGTCACCGCCGTCATGGCCATGGGTGTCGTTGATGCGCTTGAAGTGGTCGACATCGATGGCGAGCACGCCGAAGGTGTTGTTCGACTGGCGCGCGTAAAGCACTTCCTTGGCCATCACCACCGGCAGGAACTTGCGGTTGAGTAGCCGCGTCAGCACGTCTCGGCCGGCCTCCAGGTCGTTGGCCTGTTCGAACAGGCTGTCGAGCAAAAACTTGATCGAGCGGGTCTGTTCGCGGATCTGATGCAGCTTGCCCAGCCGCGCACTGGCGTCCTGCAGCCCGCCAATGGCTTTGAGCTCCTGATCGATGCGCTCGATATAGTCGAGGATACTGGCGCTTTCCGGTGAACCCTGGAACGCGTGGGAGGCCTTGTGGCGGAACCACAGGCCGAACTCGGAACCCGCCAGTTGCGGCAGCGCGCCGGTCAGGTTGCCGATCGCCAGGTCGAACATCAGCTGATTCTCCCAATCAAGCAGTGCCGCGCGCTGTCGCTCTTTTTCGACGCCGATGTTCTGCGAGACGGAGAACAGCCGATAGGCCTCCTCGGCGCGGGAGTTGCGATCGTGAGACTGGGAATAGGCGAAGCAGATGATCTCCACCGCCAAGTCGATCAGGTCGGAACCCATGCTGGCCGCTTTGCGTCGCACTGGCTCGGCGAGATCTCGCTGTTCCAGCAACTGGCGCAGGCGGCCCTTGAGCGAGCGGGAGCCGCGCAGCACCAGGCTGACCGGAATCTCGATGCGGGCGTGGATGTCGCCGACCTTTCGCTGCAGGTCGATGACGGCGTCGAGGTCGCTATGGGCCGTCGACGAACATACCGTAACGATCCACTTCTGCATCGATTTGCCGAGGCGGTTCTTCACCTGATCGTGGGACAGGAAGCTGGCCGAATGGGGATCGGCAAGCATCTGGGAATAGAAATGCTCGGCCAGCTCGGCGCTCTTTTCTTCGGCAACGGCCTGCAGTGCGATAGCCGCTTCGGTAGGATAGCCGTCCAGCAGGCGCAGCCATTCTGCGACCAGCTGGTGGTTGGGTATTTGCTGCATAGAGGGACTCGTGAAGCTGAGGCGCGCGTCCCTGCCCTGCCTCAGCGTAGTGATCAGAGGGTCGGGCGACCCTGAGCTTCGAGCTGGCTGACTTGCGCGTTGATCCAATCTTCGGCGCGTTGATTGAGCTCGGCGATGGCCCGCGGGCTCTCGCTGTCGGCGAACATGGCTGGGCCGATCACCACCTGGATAGTGCCGGGACGCTTGCCCCAACCGGCCTTCGGCCAGAACATGCCGGCGTTGTGCGCGATGGGCAGCACTGGCAGACCGGCGTTGACTGCCAGGGCCGCGCCGCTGCGGGAGAACTTGCCCTGCTCACCCACTGGTACGCGGGTGCCTTCCGGGAATATCAGCACCCAGGCGCCCTGCTCCAGACGCTCGTGACCCTGCTTGGCGACCTGGCGCAGCGCCGCCTTGGGGTTGTCGCGATCAATGGCGATCGGCTTGAGCAGCATGATCGCCCAGCCGAAGAACGGCACGCGCAACAACTCACGCTTGAGCACCTGAGTCAGCGGCTCGAAATAGGCCGAGAGAAAGAAGGTTTCCCAGGTGCTCTGGTGCTTGGCCAGGATCACGCAGGGACGCGCCGGCACATTTTCCGCGCCATGCACCTCGTAGCGCAGGCCAACCAGCGTCTTGCCCAACCACACGGCGCAGCGACACCAGTTCTGTACCACGAAGCGATAGCGCGCGCGGAACGCCATGAACGGGGCGAACACCAGACTCACCAGGCACCAGGCGAACGCGGTGAACGCCAGCATGAAGTAGAACAGGGCGATACGAACGGGTAACAGGAGGCTCATCGAGAACTCTCGAGTAGATGATCGACAACAGCGGCAAGGTCATCGAAGACCTGAGTGCCCGGCGGCAGAGCACCCTCCAGGGTGCGCAGACCTTTGCCGGTCCTGACCAGATAAGGCACGCCGCCGAGCAGCATGCCGGCGTGTAGATCGCGGTGACTGTCGCCTACCACCGGTACACCCTTCAGGTCCGCCAGGCCGAAATGCTCGGCGATGCTGCGGAACATTCCAGGCTTCGGCTTGCGGCAGTTGCAGCCGTCGTCCGGGCCGTGTGGGCAGTGCACGATCAGGTCGATGCGCCCGCCCTGCTCCATCACCAGCTGCTGCATCTTGAAATGCATGTCGCCGAGGGTGCTCAGATCGAACTTGCCGCGCGCGACACCGGACTGGTTGGTGGCAACCGCCACCGTCCAGCCGGCTTTGCACAGCCGCGCGATGGCTTCCAGCGACCCGGGAATGGGGATCCACTCCTCCATCGACTTCACGTACTTGTCGGAGTCCTCGTTGATTACCCCATCGCGGTCCAGCACGATCAGCTTCACGGGCTTAGCCAAGTGCGGAAATATCGGCAACGCCAAGGAACAGTCCTCTCAGCCGGGCCAGCAAGGCATAACGGTTGGCACGTACCGAAGCGTCTTCGGCATTTACCAGCACCGCCTCGAAGAAGGCATCCACCGGGCCACGCAGGTGCGCCAAACGCTCCAGCGCTTCGCGGTACTGACGCGCGGCGGCCAACGGTTGTACCGCCTGCTCGGCCTGCTGAATCGCCGAGTACAGCGAGAACTCGGTGGCGTTGTCGAACCAGCGTGGCTCTACCGCTTCCGGCAGCTTCGCATCGAACTTGCTCAGCAGGTTGGAGACGCGCTTGTTGGCGGCAGCCAGGGACGCCGCTTCCGGCAATGTGCGGAACGCCTGCACGGCCTGCACGCGCTGGTCGAAGTCCAGCGCCGAACCAGGCTGCACGGCACGCACCGAGAGGTAGGCAGCGACGTCGACGCCTTCGTCCTCGTAGCGCGCACGCAGGCGATCGAAGATGAACTCCAGGACCTGATCGGCGAGGCCGGCCGACTTGACCTGCGTACCGAACTGGCCGATGGCGAAGTTCACTGCCTCGACCAGATTCAGGTCCAGCTGCTTCTCGATGAGGATGCGCAGCACGCCAAGGGCGGCGCGGCGCAGGGCGTAGGGATCCTTGGAGCCGGTCGGCAGCATGCCGATGCCGAAGATCCCGACCAGGGTGTCGAGCTTGTCCGCGACCGCCACAGCAGCACCGGTGAGTGTGCTCGGCAGCTCGCCGCCGGCACCGCGCGGCATGTACTGCTCGTTCAGCGCCAGCGCCACATCTTCCGGCTCGCCGTCGTTGAGCGCGTAGTAGTAACCGGCAACGCCCTGCATTTCCGGAAACTCGCCAACCATCTCGGTGGCCAGGTCGCACTTACAGAGCAGGCCGGCGCGCGCGGCGCGCTGCTTGTCGCCGCCGGTACGCTCGGCGATCAGCCCGGCCAGGCGCGAGACGCGCTCGGCCTTGTCGTACACGGTGCCGAGCTGGGCCTGGAATACCACGTTTTTCAGGCGTTCGTTGAAGCTGTCGAGCTTCTGCTTCTTGTCCTGCTTGAAGAAGAACTCGGCGTCGGTCAGGCGCGGGCGTACGACTTTCTCGTTGCCGGAAACGATCTGCGCCGGGTCCTTCGATTCGATGTTCGCCACGGTGATGAAGCGCGGCAGCAGCCTGCCGTTGGCGTCCAGCAGGCAGAAGTACTTCTGGTTGTCCTGCATGGTGGTGATCAGCGCTTCCTGCGGCACTTCGAGGAAGCGTTCCTCGAACGAGCAGACCAGCGGCACCGGCCACTCGACCAGCGCGGTCACTTCATCGAGCAGCGCCGGCGGCACGATGGCCGTACCGTTCTGCTCGGCAGCCAGCTGCTCGACGCGCTTGGCGATCAGCTCGCGGCGCTCGACGAAGTCGGCGATCACATGGGCGCCACGCAGGTCTTCCAGATAGCTGGAAGGCTTGGAAATATGCACCTGGCCCGGGCTGTGGAAGCGGTGGCCGCGGGATTCGCGTCCGGCGCGCTGGGCGAGGATCTCGCAATCGATGACCTGCTCGCCGAAGAGCATCACCAGCCACTGGGTCGGACGGACGAACTCTTCCTTGCGTGCGGCCCAGCGCATGCGCTTAGGGATCGGCAGATCGTTCAGCGAGGTCGCGACGATACCCGGCAGCAGTTCGGCAGCCGGTTGGCCCTCGATGGTACGGCTGAACTTGAGCTTCGGCCCGCTGCGATCGATCTCGGCGAGGTCGACGCCACACTTGCGGGCAAAGCCCAGGGCAGCCTGGGTCGGCTCACCGTCGGCGTCGAAGGCGGCCTGCATCGGGGGGCCGTCGAGGTTGATGCTGCGATCAGGCTGCTGAGTCGCCAGCTGCTCGACCAGCACCGCCAGGCGGCGCGGCGCGGCGTAGGCCTGGGCTTTCACGAAGTCCAGGCCGGCGTCCTTCAGGCCCTTCTCGATACCGGCGCAGAAAGCTTCGGCCAGCTTGGCGAGCGCCTTCGGTGGCAGTTCTTCGGTACCCAGTTCGACGAGGAAATCCAGTGCACTCATTCTGCAGCCTCCAGCTTGGCCAGCACTTCGTCACGCAGTTCGGGGGTGGCCATGGGGAAGCCGAGTTTGGCCCGGGCCAGCAGGTAGCTCTGGGCGATCGAGCGGGCCAGGCTGCGCACGCGCAGGATGTATTGCTGGCGCGCGGTGACCGAAATGGCACGGCGGGCATCGAGCAGGTTGAAGGTGTGCGACGCCTTGACCACCATTTCGTAGGCCGGCAGCGGCAGCTCGGCAGCCATCAGACGGTTGGCCTCGCTCTCGTAGAAATCGAAGAGTTCGAACAGCTTCGGCACATTGGCGTGCTCGAAGTTGTAGGTCGACTGCTCCACCTCGTTCTGGTGGAACACATCGCCGTAGGTCACGGTGCCGAACGGGCCATCAGCCCAGATCAGGTCGTAGACCGAGTCGACGCCCTGCAGGTACATGGCCAGGCGCTCGAGACCGTAGGTGATCTCGCCGGTGACCGGGTAGCACTCCACGCCGCCGACCTGCTGGAAGTAGGTGAACTGGGTGACTTCCATGCCGTTGAGCCAGACTTCCCAGCCCAGACCCCAGGCGCCCAGGGTTGGCGATTCCCAGTTGTCCTCGACGAAGCGTACGTCGTGCACCGAGGTGTCGACGCCGATGCGGCGCAGCGACTCCAGGTACAGGTCCTGGATGTTGTCCGGGTTGGGCTTGAGCACCACCTGGAACTGGTAGTAGTGCTGCAGGCGGTTGGGGTTCTCGCCATAGCGGCCATCGGCCGGGCGGCGCGAAGGCTGAACATAGGCGGCGTTCCAGGTCTCGGGACCGATGGCGCGCAGGAAGGTGGCGGTGTGGAATGTACCGGCGCCCATTTCCATGTCATAGGGCTGCAGGACCACGCAACCCTGCTCGGCCCAGTAGCTTTGCAGGGCGAGGATCAGGTCTTGGAAGGTGCGCACGGCAGGCGTAGTCTGGCTCAAAATTTCACCTGTGCTGGGCTTCGACAGAAAGCCTCGAAGTATACCCCCCGCATGGTCGCGCTTGCGATGGTTTCGGCCATCGGACGAGGCCTGCGCAAGGAGATCACATGCCACGTTGCACCTGGTGCGGCACGGACCCGCTGTACATCGACTACCACGATCGCGAATGGGGCGTACCGGCCCGCGATCCGCAGGTACTGTTCGAATTCCTCTTGCTCGAAGCCTTTCAGGCCGGGCTCTCCTGGATCACCGTGTTGCGCAAGCGCGAGCGCTACCGGCAGGTACTGTTCGGTTTCGATGCCGAACGCCTGGCGCGCATGACCGATGCCGAGATCGACGAGCGCATGCAGAACCCCGGCATCATCCGCAACCGTCTCAAGCTCAAGGCGGCGCGGCAGAATGCCCGCGCCTGGTTGCAGCTGGAGGATCCGGTGGGTTTCGTCTGGTCGTTCGTCGGCGGCGAGCCGAAGATCAACCGCTTCGAGCGCATCGATCAGGTGCCGGCGGTCTCCCCCGAGGCCGAGGCGATGAGCCGCGCGCTGAAGAAGGCCGGCTTCAGCTTCGTCGGCCCGACCATCTGCTACGCCTACATGCAGGCCTGCGGCATGGTCATGGACCACCTGACCGATTGCGAGCGCCACGCCGAGCTGGCCGGGATGCTTGAAACACTGCACGCCTGAGCTGCCAGGACGTGTGTCGTTGCCGCCGCTGCGCCTGAAAGCCGGCGACGGTTGCAGGTAGACTAGGCAACCTGAAAATTTCGGAGTGCGGTGTGGAAAAGCTCAAAGGTGCCATCGTCGTCGGCTCCCTGCGACTGTTCGCTCGACTGCCCTGGCGCATGGTCCAGGGCCTGGGCTCGATGATCGGCTGGCTGATGTGGAAGCTGCCGAACCGCTCGCGGGACGTCGCGCGAATCAACCTGCACAAGTGCTTCCCCGAGCTGAGCCCGGCGGAACTCGACGCCCTGCTCGGCCGCACCCTGCGTGAAACCGGCATGACCTTCACCGAAAGCGCCTGCGCCTGGATCTGGCCGGCAGCAAAGACCCTGAAGCTGGTCCGCGAAGTCGAAGGCCTGGACGTGCTGCAAGCGGCGCTGGCTTCGGGTAAGGGCGTGGTCGGCATCACCAGTCACCTGGGCAATTGGGAAGTGCTCAATCATTTCTACTGCGCGCAATGCAGGCCGATCATCTTCTACCGACCGCCGAAACTGAAGGCGGTGGACGATCTGCTGCGCCAACAGCGTGTACAGCTGGGCAATCGCGTCGCGCCCTCGACCAGGGAAGGCATTCTCAGCGTCATCAAGGAGGTTCGGCGCGGTGGTGCGGTCGGTATTCCGGCGGACCCCGAGCCGAGCGAAGGCAGTGGCATCTTCGTGCCCTTCTTCGCCACCCAGGCGCTGACCAGCAAGTTCGTGCCCGGCATGCTCGCCGGCGGCAAGGCGGTTGGGGTGTTCCTTCATGCATTGCGTCTGGAGGACGGTTCGGGCTACAAGGTCGTCCTCGAGGCCGCACCCGAAGGGATGTACAGCGAAGATGCGGAAACTGGCGTAGCGGCGATGAGCGCAATGATCGAGAAGTATGTGCGCGCCTATCCCAGCCAGTACATGTGGACCATGAAGCGCTTCAAGAAACGCCCCGCCGGCGAGAAGCGCTGGTACTGATCAGGCTCAAACAACAACAACAGGGACGAGCGCATGCAAAACCAGAGACAGCATCCGCGTACCAACATGAAGTGCCGCATCCGCATTGCGCATCCGGCCTTTGGCGAGGTCTTCGCGCAGACCCGTGATCTATCCGATGGCGGCGTCTACGTCCGGCATCCGGAGCTGGTGGTGCTGCATCCCGGCGACGAGGTGACCGGCCAGGTCCAGGACCTGCCGATTCCGGCGCCGGAACTGCGAATGGTGGTGATGCGGGTGGATGCCGAAGGGGTCGGCCTGCAGTTCGTGCACGAAACCTGACCGCTGGCCGCGGCGCGCCGGTTCAGTCGGGCGTCAGCCGGTCGAGCCGGCGCAGGAATACGGTCATTTCCTTTTCCGCCTGCTTGTCGCCCTGGGCGTTCGCCGCGGCGATTCCGCGCTCCCACGCCTGATGGGCGCCGGGCTTGTCGCCATCGGCCTGCAGCGCCTTGCCCAGCAGTTTCCAGGCAGCGGAGTATTTCGGATCGAGTTCGACGCAGCGGCGCAGGTGCTCTGCCGCCCGCCCCGGCTGCCCGGCATCCATGTAGCCCTTGCCGAGGCCGAAACGCAGCATCGGATTGTCCATGCCTTGGGAAAGCATCTTTTCCAGCGATTCGAGCATCTTGAAGACCTTTTCGGTTCAGCGCTCCGGGGCGTTTCCTCACTTTAGTGCATCGCCGCCGGCGGGCAATAGCGGCAGCATACGCCATTGGTCTTAGCTGTTGCGGGGCTTTCGCCGTCTTCGTGTGGGCTGGGCTGCAAGCGGCTCAGTGGGCCTCGTTGACCGCGCTGAGAAACTCCCGGGTGCGTTCCTCGCGCGGGTTGTTGAACAGCTCGTCCGGGCTGCCCTGTTCGTGAATCCGGCCCTGATGGAAGAAGCACACGCGATCGGCGAACTCACGGGCAAAGCCCATCTGGTGGGTCACCATCAGCATCGTCAGGTTGTGCGCCTCGCCGAGGCGCCGGATGACATTGAGCACTTCGCCGCAGAGCTCCGGGTCCAGCGCCGAGGTCACTTCGTCGAACAGCATCACCTTCGGCCGCATCGCCAGTGCGCGGGCAATCGCCACGCGCTGTTGCTGACCGCCGGAGAGTTGCGCCGGGAAGTGCTCCAGCTTGTCCTCCAGGCCGACCATGGCCAGCAGCTCCTCTGCCCGCTCGCGGGCCTCGCGCTTGCTCAGCCCGAGCACCTGTACCGGCGCTTCCATGACGTTCTGCAACGCGTTCATGTGCGGGAACAGGTTGAAGCTCTGGAACACCATGCCGACCTTGCCACGCACACGTCGCAGGTGACGGGCATTGGCCGGGACCAACTGGCCGCTGGCGTCGGGCATGTGCGTCAGCGGCTCGCCGTCGACCTCGATCACGCCCTCGTCAATGCCTTCCAGGGTCATCAGCACCCGCAACAGGGTGGATTTGCCCGAGCCGCTGGGGCCGATGATCGCGACCTTCTCGCCTTCCTCGATCTGCAGGTCGAGCCCGTCGAGCACGGTCAGTTCACCGTAGCGCTTGGTCACGCCGGCGAAGCGCACCAAAGGTTGCGCCTGCTCCGGCTGTTGCGGCGTCGGGTTCAGGGTGTCCGTGGACTGCATCGGCGTATTCATCGGGCCAGCTCCATGCGGTTTTCCAGACGGCGCACGCACCAGGCGAGGCCGAGGCTGAGAATGAGAAAGAACAGGCCGACCATGGTGATCGGCTCCAGATAGCGGAAACTCTCCGAGCCGATGTTCTTGGCCCGCTGCATGATTTCCACCACGGTGATCGCCGACAGCACCGGCGTGTCCTTGAGGATCGAGATCAGGTAGTTGCCCAGCGCCGGCAGCACCGGACGCAGCGCTTGCGGCAGGATCACGTCGCGGTAGGCCGTCCAGGGCTTCATGTTCAGCGCGGTGACGGCTTCCCATTGCGAACGGGGTACCGCGTCTAGGCCGGCGCGGTACACCTCGGCGGTGTAGCAGGCGTAGTGCAGGGCGATACCGATGATGCCCGCCTGCATCGCGCTGAGGCTGAGGCCGTAGTTGGGGAACACGTAGAAAAGGAAGTACACCTGAATCAGCAGCGGTGTGCTGCGGATGAACTCGATCAGTCCGGTGATCGGCCAGGATAGCCAGCGCAGGCGGCTGCGGCGGCCAATGGCGAGGAACAAACCTAGCACCACGGCAATGGCGAAACCGGCCAGGGCGATGCCGATGGTGGTCAGCGAGGCATCCAGCAGGCGCGGCAGGATCTCGCGGGCGAACTGCCAGTCGAAGAAATTCATGACAGGCCTCCGCGCATCCGCCCGCGGGCCAGCCGGCGTTCCAGCTGGCGCATGCCGAAGTTGATCGCCTGGGCCAGGACGAAGTAGATCACCAGCGCCAGGCCGAAGATCTCCATGGTCATCAGCGTCGCCTGATCCAGCTGGCGGGCGCGGAAGGCCAGATCCGACAGGGTGATCAGCGACACCAGCGAAGTGTTCTTCAGCAACTCGATCAGCAGGTTGGTGCCGGGCGGAATTGCCGCGAGCAACGCCTGCGGCAGGATGATTCGGCGCATGCGTGTCAGCGGCGTCATGTTCAGCGCCTGACAGGCTTCGTGCTGGCCCTTGTGTACCGAGCGGATCGCGCCGCGCAGCACCTCGGCCCCATAGGCGCCGATGTTCAGGCCCAGGCCGACCACGGCCACGGCGAAGGCACTCATTTCGACATTGAACGGTGGCATCGGCAGCACGAAGTACAGCCAGAACAGCTGCACCAGCAGCGACGAGCCGCGGAAGACCTCGATATAGGTGATGGCCAGCCAGCGCAATGGCGCCACTGGCGAAAGCCGCGCCAGCGCGGCGATCAGCGCGCAGGCGATGGCCAGCAGTGAGCCGAAGAAAGTCACCTTCACGGTGACCCAGGCACCCTGCAGCAGCAGAGGAAGCAGTTCGATCATGATGGCGCTATCCGGTTTTCCGGAGCGCTGAGCGAGGCTGCGCAAACAGCGGCGCAGCCTTGGTCAGCGTTCACAGGCGGGACAGCGGTCGGCGGCGCCAACCAGCCGCCCCGACGGGCTTCAGGCGCCGCAGAGCTCGGCGGCAGTCTTGTCGGTGATGTTGGAGCGATCAAAGCCGAATGGCTCGATGGTCTTCAGATGCTCCTCGCTGCCCAGCCACTGCTTCAGCTCGGCATTGACCGCGTCACGCAGCGCCTTGTCCTGCGGACGGAAGGCCAGCGCGCCGTAACCGGCACGGGCTGGATCGTCCTTGAAGTCGGCGATGGCCTCGACATCGTCACCGGCCTTGTCCGCCAGCCCCTTCATGGTCAGCTGGGTACCGATGGCGGCATCGGCGCGACCACCGCGCACGGCCTGCAGCTGCGAGGTGGTATCCGGGACCTGCAGAATCTGCGAATCCTTGATGCCGGCCTTGCGCGCATAACCGAGGTTCACCGTGCCGGACATGATGGCGATCTTCACGTCTGGGTTGTTGGCGATGTCTTCGTAGCTGCGCAGGTTCTTCGGGTTGCCTTCGGCCACCAGCAGGGTGTCGAGCAGGCGGTAGTGCGGATCGGTGAACAGCACCTGCTTGCAGCGTTCAGGGGTGATGTACATGCCCGCTGCGATGAGGTCGAAGCGCCCGGCGCGCAGACCGGGGATCAGCGAGCCCCACTCGGTGAGTACCGGTTTGATGGTGTCAATCTGCATGCGCTCGAACACCTTGCGCACGATCTCTGGCGATTCGCCGGTGACGCTGCCGTCGAGCGCGGTATAGGCGAAGGGGGTTTCATTGGCGTAGCCGATGCGGGCGCTGCTGCTGTCCTTGATGTCTTCCAGGGTATCGGCCTGGGTCAGGCTGGCGAAACCGATGCTGGCCAAGGCGGCGCAGCCGATCAGCAGCCGGCGGGAGCGTGTCGGGATGGTGCTGTTCCTCATGGAGTTTCTCCTGTTCCTTGTAGAGACCCGAGGAATCGGATCGTTATTTGTCTAGGAGGGGCAATTGCTCGAGCTCATTTAGGGACTCTTCTGACGACGAATGGTGCGGTGAAACCGAGCGACGATAGCTTGGCTCAATCGTCAGGCCGCACAGGCGGCAAGCCAGGAGGGTACAAAAGCTGGCCATAAAATGGAAATCGGAGGGCATCGGGATCGAATGGAGGCGATCGGTGGGAATGCCGTCTATTTCCGCTGATCGGGCCGGCAGTCGTGGGTAATTGAAAAAACGAAACGGCCCGCCGAGTGGCGGGCCGTCCATGCAGCCGCAATGATCGCTAGAAGAAGGTCAGGCCGGCCTGGAACAGGCGCTCAACGTCGCGAATATGCTTCTTGTCGACGAGGAACAGGATGACGTGATCGCCGGACTCGATCCGTGTGTCGTCATGGGCGATCAGCACCTGGTCGTCGCGAATCACCGCGCCGATGGTGGTACCCGGGGGCAGCGCGATCTGCTCGATGGGGCGCCCAATCACCCTGCTCGAACGCGGATCGCCGTGGGCGATCACCTCGATGGCTTCGGCCGCGCCACGGCGCAGCGAGTGGGCGCTGACGATGTCGCCGCGGCGTACGTGGGTCAGCAGGGTACCGATGGTGGCGAGCTGCGGGCTGATGGCGATGTCGATCTCGCCGCCCTGCACCAGGTCGACGTAGGCCGGGTTGTTGATGATGCACATGACCTTGCGCGCACCGAGGCGCTTGGCCAGTAGCGAGGACATGATGTTGGCCTCGTCGTCGTTGGTCAGGGCGAGGAACACATCCGCTTCGTTGATGTTCTCTTCCACCAGCAGGTCGCGGTCCGAGGCGCTGCCCTGCAGGATGATGGTGCTGTCCAAGGTGTCGGAGAGGTAGCGGCAGCGCGCCGGGTTCATCTCGATGATCTTGACCTGGTAGCGGCTCTCGATGGCCTCGGCCAGGCGTTCGCCGATGTGCCCGCCGCCAGCGATGACGATGCGCTTGTAGTTCTCGTCGAGCCGGCGCATTTCGCTCATCACCGCGCGGATATGGCCCCTGGCGGCGATGAAGAAAACCTCGTCATCGGCCTCGATCACCGTGTCGCCACGGGGCAGGATGGCCTGGTTGCGCCGGAAGATGGCGGCCACGCGGGTATCGACGTTGGGCATGTGGCGGCGCAGCTGGCGCAGCTCCTGGCCGACCAGCGGACCGCCGTAGTAGGCGCGCACCGCCACCAGCTGCGCCTTGCCTTCGGCGAAGTCGATTACCTGCAGCGAGCCGGGATGTTCGATCAGGCGCTTGATGTAGTTGGTGACCACCTGTTCCGGGCTGATCAGCACGTCGACCGGGATCGCCTCGTTGGCGAACAGACCGGAGCGCACCAGGTAGGCCGCTTCGCGCACGCGGGCGATCTTGGTCGGCGTATGGAACAGGGTGTAAGCGACCTGGCAGGCGACCATGTTGGTCTCGTCGCTGTTGGTCACCGCCACCAGCATGTCGGCGTCGTCGGCCCCAGCCTGGCGCAGCACCGTCGGAAACGAGCCGCGGCCCTGGATGGTGCGGATGTCCAGGCGATCGCCGAGATCGCGCAGGCGGTCGCCGTCGGTGTCGACCACGGTGATGTCGTTGGCTTCGCTGGCGAGGTGTTCGGCGAGGGTACCGCCGACCTGGCCGGCGCCGAGAATGATGATCTTCACGCGATCACTCCTGAAAGGCGGATGTTTGCCGCCGCTTCCATGTTGGGCCCGCGCGCACTGCGCCGGGATTTCGACTCACCCACTGACACCACGTGGCTGCGCCGCGATCTTGATCAGCTTGGCATAGTAGAAGCCGTCGTGGCCGCTCTCCTGCGGCAGCAGCTGGCGACCATGCGGCTGCTGCAGGCCGAAGCCGCCCGGGAGGTCCAATTCGCGCGCGCCGGGCGTGCGTTCGAGGAAGGCGCCGATCACCTCGCGGTTCTCGGTCGGCAGCACCGAGCAGGTGGCATAGAGCAGGATGCCGCCGACGTCGAGGGTCGGCCACAGCGCATCGAGCATCTCGCCCTGCAGCGCGGCAAGGGGGGCGATGTCATCGGCCTGGCGCGTCAGCTTGATGTCCGGATGGCGGCGGATCACGCCGGTGGCCGAACAGGGTGCGTCGAGCAGGATGCGCTGGAACGGCTTGCCATCCCACCAGCGCTCGGTGGCACGGGCGTCGTCGGCGACCAGTGCGGCGTTGAGCTGCAGGCGCTCGAGGTTTTCCCGAACGCGCACCAATCGCTTGGGTTCCAGATCCAGCGCAATCAGCCCGGCCAATTGCGGCTCGCGTTCGAGCAGGTGACAGGTCTTGCCACCCGGTGCGCAACAGGCGTCCAGCACGCGTTGGCCCGGCGCCAGGTCGAGCAGCGAGGCGGCCAGCTGTGCGGCTTCATCCTGCACGCTGACCCGCCCTTCGGCAAAGCCCGGCAGCTGATGTACGTCGCACGGCGCAACCAGGCGAATGCCGTCCTCACTGAACTCGCACGGATGGGCGTCGATTCCAGCGGCCTGCAACTCAGCCAGATAGGCGTCGCGGCTGACCTGGCGGCGATTGACCCGCAACATCATCGGCGGATGGGCATTATTGGCCGCGCAGATGGCTTCCCAATGTTCGGGCCAATGCGCCTTGAGCGCCTTCTGCAGCCAGCGCGGATGGGCAACGCGAATCACCGGGTCGTGTTCCAGCTCCGCTAGCATCGCTTCGCCCTCACGCTGGGCGCGGCGCAGCACGGCGTTGAGCAGGCCCTTGGCCCAGGGCTTCTTCAGCTTGTCGACGCAGCCGACGGTTTCGCCGATGGCGGCATGGGCCGGGATGCGGGTATGGAACAGCTGATACAGACCGACCAGCAGAAGGGCTTCGACATCGCGATCGGCAGCCTTGAATGGCTTCTGCAGCAGCTTGTCGGCCAAACCTGCCAGGCGCGGATGCCAGCGCGCGGTACCGAAGGCCAGGTCCTGGGTCAGGCCGCGGTCGCGCGCGTCCACCTTGCCGAGTACCTCGGGCAGGCTGCTGCCCAGCGAGGCCTTGCCCGAGAGCACGACACTTAGCGCACGGGCTGCGGCCAGGCGCGGGTTCATTGACCGAGCACCAGGCCAGGGGCGAACTGCTCGCGGCGGCTGTTGTACAGGTCGCCGAAGCCAAGCGACTTGCCGCCGGGCAGTTGCAGACGAGTCAGCGACAATGCGCCTTCACCGCAGGCAACGGTCAGCCCTTCCTTGCTCGCTTCGAGAATGCGTCCGGGCTCGCCCTGGCCTTCGCCTAGGCGTGCCGCGTGAATCTTCAGCGTTTCGCCATTCAGCGTGCTGTGGCAGATCGGCCAGGGGTTGAAGGCACGGATCAGCCGCTCCAGCTCGACGGCCGGGCGAGTCCAGTCGATGCGCGCCTCGTCCTTGCTCAGCTTGTGCGCATAGGTGGCGAGGCTATCGTCCTGCACATCCCCTGTCAGCGCGCCGTCGGCCAGGGCGTCGATCGCCTGCACCACCGCCTGCGCGCCGAGAATGGCGAGACGGTCGTGCAGCGTGCCGCCGGTGTCGTCGTCAGTGATCGGCGTGCTGACCTTGAGCAGCATCGGACCGGTGTCCAGGCCCGCTTCCATCTGCATCACGGTGACGCCGGATTCGCTGTCACCGGCTTCGATCGCTCGCTGGATCGGCGCGGCACCACGCCAGCGCGGCAATAGCGAGGCATGGCTGTTGATGCAGCCCAGGCGCGGCAGGTCGAGCACCGCTTGCGGCAGGATCAGGCCGTAGGCGACCACCACCATCAGGTCCGCCTGCAGGTCCGCCAATTCCGCCTGCGCCGCCGGGTCACGCAGCGTCTGTGGCTGGAATACCGGAATGTCGTGCTGCACGGCGAGCTGCTTGACCGGGCTGGGCATCAGCTTCTGGCCGCGGCCTGCGGGGCGATCCGGCTGGGTGTAGACGGCAACGATCGATTTGCCCGCGTCGAGCAGGGCTTGCAGATGCTGAGCGGCGAATTCCGGGGTGCCGGCGAAAACGATGCGCAAGGGCTGGGTCATGAGGGCTCGCTAACAAAAAAGGCTTGCGTAGCAAGCCTTCGGGATTCGGGAATGATCAAGCCTGCTGGCGATGGATCTTTTCCAGCTTCTTCTTGATCCGGTCGCGCTTGAGGCTGGAGAGATAGTCGACAAACAGTTTGCCGTTGAGGTGATCGCATTCGTGCTGGATGCACACCGCGAGCAGGCCTTCGGCGACCATCTCGTAGGGTTTGCCGTCACGATCCAGCGCCTTGATCCGCACTTTCTGCGGACGGTCGACGTTCTCATAGAAGCCCGGTACCGACAGGCAGCCTTCCTGGTACTGGTCCATCTCGTCGGTCAGCGATTCGAATTCGGGATTGATGAAGACTCGCGGCTCGGACCGGTCTTCGGACAGGTCCATCACCACCACGCGCTTGTGCACATTGACCTGCGTCGCGGCCAGGCCGATGCCTGGAGCCTCGTACATGGTCTCGAACATGTCGTCGATCAGCTGACGGATCTCGTCATCGACCACATCCACCGGTTTGGCGATGGTGCGCAGCCGCGGATCGGGAAATTCAAGGATGTTCAGAATGGCCATATGCGTTTGTGATGCACTTATGGAATAAAGTCAAAAGCCGCTGCTAAGATGCCGAGCAGCATGGAAAACGGCTTAATGCCGCGATCCAAAAGGGTTCCGCGGCGCTAGGGCGCTTTACGTGAAGGCACATAATAAAGGGATTCACCACATGAGGAAATCACTACTCGCCCTGCTGCTGGTGGCCGTCGGCGGGCTCGCCCAGGCCGCGGTGCAGCTCAAGGACAACCATCCGGAGCGTTATACGGTGGTGAAGGGCGACACACTCTGGGACATTTCCGGCCGCTTCCTGCGCGAACCGTGGAAATGGCCGGAGCTGTGGCATGCCAACCCGCAGATTGCCAACCCTCATCTGATCTATCCCGGTGACACCCTGAGCCTGGTCTACGTCGACGGCCAGCCGCGTCTGGTGCTCGACCGCGGCGCCTCGCGCGGCACCATCAAACTGTCGCCGACCGTTCGCACCACGCCGATGGCCGAAGCCATTCCGACCATTCCACTGGAAGCGATCAACAGCTTCCTGCTGAGCAACCGCATCGTCGACACCGCCGAGCAGTTCCAGGGTGCGCCCTACATCGTCGCCGGCAACGCCGAGCGGGTGGTCAGCGGCGCGGGCGACCGCATCTACGGCCGCGGCAGCTTCGAAGAAGACATGCCGGCGTACGGCATCTTCCGCCAGGGCAAGACCTACGTCGATCCGGAAACCGGCGAATTTCTCGGTATCAACGCCGATGACATCGGCACCGTGGACATCGTCGAAGTCGAAGGCGATATCGCCACCATGCACCTGACCCGTACCACCCAGGAAGCCCGCATCGGCGATCGTCTGTTCCCCAGCGAGGAGCGTGCGGTCAACTCGACGTTCATGCCCAGCTCGCCTGAGACGGAGGTGGACGGTGTGATTCTCGATGTACCGCGCGGCG
The DNA here is from genome assembly GCF_021432085.1 of Stutzerimonas kunmingensis. Lineage (GTDB taxonomy): Bacteria > Pseudomonadota > Gammaproteobacteria > Pseudomonadales > Pseudomonadaceae > Stutzerimonas. Next base: position 24,788 of record NZ_CP090366.1, read on the forward strand.
TTACCCAGATCGGCCAGTTTGACGTGGTCACCCTGAACAAGGGCGCTCGCGACGGTCTGAAGGACGGCAACGTGCTGGCAGTCTACAAGACCGGCGAAACCGTACGTGACCGCGTGACGGGTGAGAACGTGAAGATTCCGGACGAGCGTTCCGGCCTGCTGATGGTGTTCCGCACCTACGACAAGCTCAGCTACGGCCTGATACTGCAGGCCACCCGCTCACTGGCGGTGAGCGACAAGGTCCGTAACCCCTGAAACAAGAGAGCCCCGCGAATGCGGGGCTTTTTCATGCTGCGACAGCACCGCACGGATGCGGTGCAAAGAGACAAGGAGTGTTTGCCATGCCTGCCATTTCCCTTGCCGAGCTGGAAGCCCGGCTGCGTCTGCATCTATTGCCCGAACTCGGCCCACGCCGCCTGCGCAAGTTGCTGAGCGCCTTTCCCGATGCCGCATCGGCGTTGAGCGCGCCGGCCAGTGCCTGGCGGTCGCTGGGATTGCCGGCCAGTTGTGCCGAGCCACGACGCAGCGCCGACATCCGCGAGCGTGCCAGTGCCACCCTTGCCTGGCTGGAGCAGCCGGACCGGCATCTGCTCTGCTGGGACGACCCGAACTACCCCGCCTTGCTGGCTGAACTGCCGGATGCGCCACCGCTACTGTTCATTTCCGGCGATCCCGGCTTGCTCGAGCGACCCCAGCTGGCGATGGTCGGCAGCCGCCGCGCCTCGCGCAATGGTCTGGACAATGCCCGAGCGTTCTCCCGCAGCCTGGCCGGTGCCGGCTTCGTCATCACCAGCGGGCTGGCATTGGGCATTGATGGTGCCGCGCATCAGGGCGCGCTGGACGCCGGCGGCAAGACCGTCGCGGTGCTCGGTACCGGTCTCGAACGGCTATATCCGCAGCGTCACGTCGGCCTCGCCCAGCAGATCGTCGACGAAGGCGGTGCGCTGGTGTCCGAGCTGCCACTGGACTGCCCACCGCAGGCGAGCAACTTTCCGCGGCGCAATCGCATCATCAGCGGCCTGTCGCTGGGCGTGCTGGTGGTCGAGGCAAGCCCGTCGAGCGGTTCGCTGATCACCGCGCGACTCGCTGCCGAGCAGGGCCGCGAGGTCTACGCGATTCCCGGCTCGATCCATCATCCCGGCGCCCGAGGCTGCCATCAGCTGATTCGCCAGGGCGCGGCGCTGGTGGAGTCGGTCGAGGATGTGCTCGAAGCCCTGCGCGGCTGGCAGCGCGTCGACTTGCCCGACGGCGAAGGCCCGGCGCCGAAGCAGTCGGACAACCCCCTGCTGCGCGAGCTGCTGGCCGCCCCGCGCAGCAGTGAAGCACTGGCCATGGCGCTCGATCAGCCGCTGGGGCAGGTGCTGGCGCAGCTGACCGAACTGGAAGTCGACGGGCTGGTGGCCTGCGACAACGGCTTCTGGACGGCGATCTCGCGCTAGGCGGAGCTGAGTCGCACAGCAGACCTGTCGTGCGCCTGCCGATTCACGCCCTGTTGTTTGCGCGCTCGAAATGCGGAGGGTCTGTTGCAGGCTGTTGCGAATCGACCGCCCAGCCCCCTGCTCGACGGCAGATGCCTTGGGTAAACTGCCGGCTTTTCATTCAGGCAGAGGTCGGCATGATCGGCGATTGGCGTGTGCAGCAAGTGGCGCGGGTGGTTCGCGCCGGCGGAGTGATCGCCTACCCGACCGAAGCGGTCTGGGGCGTGGGTTGCGACCCATGGGACGAAGAGGCGGTGCTGCGTCTGCTGGCGCTCAAGGAGCGGCCGGTGGAGAAGGGCCTGATCCTGATCGCCGACAGCATCGAGCAGTTCGACTTCCTGCTGGACGATGTGCCCGAGCGCTGGCTCGACCGCCTGGCTGCTACCTGGCCGGGGCCGAATACCTGGTTGGTGCCGCATCGCGGTCGCTTGCCGAAGTGGATCACCGGGCGGCACGACAGCGTCGCGCTGCGGGTGACCGATCATCCACTGGTCACGCGGCTGTGTGCGTTGACCGGCCCGCTGGTCTCGACGTCCGCCAACCCTGCCGGCCGTCCAGCAGCGCGCTCGAGGCTGCGGGTCGAGCAGTATTTCCCGCGTCAGCTCGACGCCGTGTTCACCGGCCCGCTGGGTGGGCGACGTAACCCAAGCGTTATTCGCGATCTGCGCACGGGCGAAGTGATTCGTCCGGCCTGAGTCGGCGGTGAAAACCCGCTGTGCGGCTGTCCCTATAAAGGCAGCCGCCGCGGCGTCAGGGCAGCAGAATAGTCGATCCGGTGGTTTCCCCTGCCGCCAGTTTGCGCTGGGCTTCGGCGGCTTCGCTGAGCGGGTAGCGCTGGCCGATCTCGACCTGAATCCTGCCGCTGCCGATCATCTCGAACAGTTCATCGGCCATGGCCTGCAGACGTTCCGGCGTGTCAGCGTAGCCGGCCAGAGTTGGCCGAGTGACGAACAGAGAGCCCTTCTGCGCCAGCACACCCAGGTTCACCCCGGTGACGGCCCCGGAGGCGTTGCCGAAACTGACCAGCAGGCCGCGCGGGGCGACGCAGTCCAGCGAGATTTCCCAGCTGCTTTTGCCCACCGAGTCGTAGACCACCGGGCACTTCCTGCCTTTGGTCAGCTCCAGCACGCGCTGCACCACGTCCTCGCGAGTACGATCGATGGTGGCCCAGGCGCCCAGGGCCTTGGCTCGCTCGGCCTTTTCCGCCGAGCCCACCACCCCGATCAACTGCGCGCCGAGTGCGCGCGCCCACTGACAGGCGATCAATCCGACACCGCCGGCGGCGGCATGGAACAGCACCGTCTCGCCGGCCTGCAGCGAGTGGGTCTGGCGCAGCAGGTACTGGCAGGTCAGGTCCTTGAGCATCACTGCGGCAGCCTGCTCGAAGCTGATGGAGTCCGGAAGCTTGACCAGATGCCGAGCCGGCAGCGTGTGGTGCTCCCCGTAGGCGCCGAGCGGGCCGGTGGCATAGGCGACCCGGTCACCCGGCTGCAGGTGCTGCACACCCTCACCCACCGCATCGACCACACCGGCACCCTCGGTGCCCAGCCCGGATGGGAGGCTCGGCGGCTGATACAGACCGCCGCGGAAATAGGTGTCGATGAAGTTCAGGCCGATGGCATGGTTGCGCACCCGCACTTCGCCTGCAGCCGGCGCGCTGAGCGGCATATCGACCTGTTCCAGGACTTCGGGACCGCCGTGCTGGCTGAATTGGATGCGCTGGGACATGTCGGGCTCCTGGTCATTGAAAGAGGGTCTATCCAACCCGCCGGGGCTGCGTTCGTCAATCGGCTGAATGCTATGCTTGCCGGCCGACCCCGTTTCAAAGCACCGCCCAGTCGCGCCTCAAGGGCTGCGTGCGGTCATTCGCAAGGTGATTTCGTGAACCACAGGACCGAAGCCGTCAAAGCCTATCTGCTCGATCTGCAGGACCGCATCTGCGCTGCGCTGGAGGCCGAAGACGGCGGCGCGCGCTTCGCCGAGGACGCCTGGACGCGGCCCGGTGGCGGCGGTGGCCGGACGCGGGTGATCGAGAACGGCGCACTGATCGAGAAGGGCGGGGTGAACTTCTCCCACGTGCATGGCGACAGCCTGCCGCCGTCGGCCAGCGCTCATCGCCCGGAGCTGGCTGGGCGCGGCTTCGAGGCGCTTGGTGTGTCGCTGGTGATCCACCCGCACAATCCGTATGTGCCCACCTCCCACGCCAACGTGCGCTTCTTCATCGCCGAGAAGGAAGGCGAGGAACCGGTCTGGTGGTTCGGCGGCGGCTTCGACCTGACGCCTTATTACGGCGCCGAGGAAGACTGCGTGCACTGGCACCGGGTCGCGCGGGACGCCTGTGCGCCGTTCGGTGCGGATGTCTATCCGCGCTACAAGGAATGGTGCGATCGCTATTTTCACATCAAGCACCGCCACGAACCCCGTGGTGTCGGCGGGCTGTTCTTCGACGACCTGAACCAGTGGGACTTCGACACCAGTTTCGCCTTCATGCGCGCAGTCGGCGATGCCTACCTCGACGCCTACCTGCCCATCGTTCAGCGGCGTAAGGCCACGCCGTTCGGCGAGCGCGAGCGGCAGTTCCAGCTGCTGCGCCGCGGCCGCTACGTCGAATACAACCTGGTCTATGACCGCGGCACGCTGTTCGGTCTGCAGTCGGGCGGGCGTACCGAATCCATCCTGATGTCGCTGCCGCCGCAAGTGGCCTGGGGCTATGACAAGCACCCCGAGCCGGGCACGCCGGAAGCGCGGCTGACCGAGTATTTCCTGCAGGACCGCGACTGGCTCGCCGAGCAGCCCTGACCGTCGATTGCTACCTGTATCCAACACCGCGCAAGGATCACCCATGGATCGCTACGGCGTCTTCGGCAACCCCATCGGCCACAGCAAATCACCGCAGATTCACGCCCTGTTCGCCGCGCAGACCGGCCATGTGCTTTGCTACGAGGCACTGCTGGCGCCGCTGGACGACTTTCCGGGGTTCGCCCGTACATTTTTCCGGGACGGTCAGGGCGCCAACGTCACCGTGCCGTTCAAGGAACAGGCCTATGGGATGGCCGATCAACTCACCGAGCGCGCCCGCCGTGCCGGCGCGGTGAATACCCTGAAGAAGCTCGAAGACGGCCGCCTGCTCGGTGACAACACCGACGGTGCCGGGCTGGTGAGCGATCTGCTGAACGCCGGTGTATCGCTGGCGGGCCAGCGCATTTTGCTGCTCGGCGCTGGCGGGGCCGTGCGTGGCGTACTCGAGCCGTTGCTGGCGCAAAAGCCCGCGGCGCTGATCATCGCCAACCGCACGCCGAGCAAGGCCGAACAGCTGGTGCAGGAATTCGCCGAACTGGGGCCGCTGTCCGCCAGCACCTTCGCCGATCTTGCCGAACCGGTTGACCTGATCATCAATGGCACCTCGGCCAGCCTCGGCGGCGAACTGCCACCGCTGGCCGATAGCCTGATCCGGCCAGGTCAGAGCTTCTGCTACGACATGATGTACGCCGCTAGGCCCACGGCGTTCTGCCAGTGGGCGGCAGCGCTGGGTGCGGACACCCGGGACGGGCTCGGCATGCTGGTGGAGCAGGCGGCGGAGGCGTTCGAACTGTGGCGCGGCGTACGCCCGGACACGGCGCCGGTGCTCGCCGAACTGCGTCGGCAGCTTAGCTAGCCGCTGAAGTGAATGCGCTGATGAATGTGCTGGGGGGTTTCCAGTTCATCGACGATGCCGGCGGCGATGCGCTGCAGATCCCGATAGGGATTGGCGTCACCCTTGCCAGCCGCTTCGGCCAGCGCCTCGATGGTCAGCTGGTTACCGGCTGACGGCGCGTCTACCAGCGTCCAGCGCAGCGGATGGGCTATCAGCCGTTGCAGGGCAGCCTCGACCTCTGGCTGCAACTCGATTGCCGGAAAGTCGGCAACCAGCAGCAGGCGTTCGACCTTGGCGCGCTCCAGCCCGAGCAACAGCGCCTCCACTGCCTGGTAGAAATCGTGCTGGGGCGACTCCCCGGTAACCGTATCGGCACCCGGCAGACGCGGCGTCTGAAACAGACAGACCACCGCATCCATCCCGGCCACGCTCTCGCTGACGCTCACTGCATCGAACGGATCGCCCGGCTTGGTCCGCAGACCTGGCCGGGCGGCTATCGAATTGAGGTCGTCGAGCAATGCCACGGCCTCATGCTGGCGGCTGAGCAGCTCCACCAGCAGCGCGCTGCCAAGGTCGTCGTGAGCGCCGTAAAGGGCGAACTTCAACCGCGGCGTTTCGGCATTGAGCATGACGGCTGCCGATCAGCGACGGGTGATCAGATAGCCGATCACGGCAAAGGCGCCCGCGGCCAGAGCCAGGGTACCCAGCGGATGCTCCTTGGCGCATTCGCGCGCAGCACGGCTGGCTTCGCGGGTGCGTCGGGAGATATCGGCATAGTGCTCATCCCAGTCGTTGTCGTGCCAGAGTGACTCGGCACGCGAACGCAGTGCGCTCAGGCGCTTGCGCGAGTCGTGGGCGGCATCGTGCTTGAGCTCATCGAGCGCGCGCATCAGGCTGTCGATCTCGTGTTGGACTTCTTCGCGGGTGGTGGCTTTGCTGAAACGGGACATGGTGGGACCTCCCCTCGGTAAGTGTGGTTGTTTGACTCCGAAAACAGGCAGAGGTGCGGCCCGATCTTTGCGCGCAACATCGGCCGGATCGTCACGCGGCCGCTCTGGCGCTGCTCTTCCGACGAACCGCTCATCGGAAAGAGGCGAGCCTGCGGGCGATTCCCTATACTGGCGAAACGTCTACCACGTCGCATTCAGCGCATTTCGCCCTTCCATCGCGGGGAAACACCCATCGTGAACTTTCGTCGTACCCTCGCCAGTCTGCTGTTCGCCTGCCTGGCCTCGTTGCCGGCCATCCACGCCCAGGCCGCCAAGCCGGCCGTTCAGGAACTCGCCTCCGGCAGCGCCCTGCTGGTCGATCTGAAGACCAACGAAGTGCTCTACTCCAGCAATCCAGACATGGTGGTGCCGATCGCCTCGGTGACCAAACTGATGACCGCCATGGTCGTGCTGGACGCCAAGCTGCCTCTGGATCAGGCGCTGCCGGTGACCATCCGCGATGCCAGGGAGATGCAGGGCGTGTTCTCCCGCGTGCGTATCGGCAGCGAGATCAGCCGCCGCGAGATGCTGCTGCTGACCCTGATGTCTTCCGAGAACCGCGCCGCCGCCAGTCTTGCCCACCACTATCCGGGTGGCTACTCGGCCTTCATCCAGGCGATGAACGCCAAGGCGCGGGCGCTGGGCATGACCCGCACACATTATGTCGAGCCTACCGGGCTGTCCGAACGCAATGTCTCCAGTGCCAATGACCTGGTCAAGCTGATCCGCGCCAGCCGCCAGTACGCGCTGATACAGCAGTTCAGCACCACCGACGAGAAGACCGTCGCCTTCCGCAAACCCAACTACACCCTCGGCTTTCGCAACACCAACGCCCTGGTGCGCAAGAACAACTGGGACATCCAGTTGAGCAAGACCGGTTTCACCAATGCCGCCGGGCATTGCCTGGTGATGAGCACCACCATGAAACAGCGGCCGGTGGCGTTCGTGGTGCTCGATGCGTTCGGCAAGTACACCCATATGGCCGATGCCAACCGCCTCAAGAAGTGGCTGGAAACCGGCACCGTGACCCCGGTACCCGCCGCCGCGCTGGCCTACAAGCAGCAGAAGCAGGCCCAGCGCCAGCTGGCCGGCCAACCGGCGGACGCTGCCCAAGCGCTGCTGAAAACCCGCTGAGGTCTGCCGTTCGCTGCGTGACGATGGCGTCGCGCAGCGAACCTGACCGGCAGGCCTGACGATCAGCGAACATTCTTGAGTTTGCTCAACTCTTTTTGCTGAGAGTCGTTCCTATCATGAACGCCATTCGCACCCGCGCCTGATCGGATCGTCGATGACACGCCGCCGCCTTCCCGCCTGGCTCGCCAGCCTGGCCCTGCTGATCCATCTGCTGAGCATGCCGCTGTCGGGCCTGTTGCCGGCAGAGAGCAAGCGGCTGCTCGGCTGGAGCGGACATTGCCCGTTGATGCAGGCACAGCTGCAGCAGTCGCACGCACTGCACGGGTCGGCGGAGCATGGCGAGCATGAACCGGCAACCCATGGCGGGATGCCGCCGTGCTGCTGCTGCGCCGGCTCGATGGGCCTGGCAGCGCTGCCCGGCGCCGCACCGCTGCTACCGCAGGAAATTCGTGGCGGCCCGGTCCTCGCTGTCGAAGCAGGCGCCCATCGGCCGTCGCCACGGCAACAATGGCCGGCCCTCAATCCTCGCGCCTCCCCCCTCGCCTGACGCCGCTGGCGTCACCCTTCGTTGCTTCGCCTGAACTGTCTGCACCGACCACGGTGGTGCTGGCGTTTGCCTGCGGCTATTCGCCGTGCGGCCCTGTCTGTTGCACAAGGAACATGTGAGATGCTCGATCATCCTGCGCACCCTTCGCGGCGCTCTGCGCTGCCACGTCTTGTTATCGCGGCCCTGGCCGCTGCCTATCTGCCGGCAAGCCTTGCCGATACCGCCGCCTCCGCGCTGTCGCTGGGCAGCAGCACCGTCACCGCCACCCAGTCGGGTGGTGGTCTGTCGACCAGCAGCGTGATCAGCTCGGTCGATCTGCTCGGCGGCGACATTCTCGAACAGCAACCGGTGCTCTACAGCTGGGAGCTGTTTCGTCGCGCGCCGGGAGTGATGCTCACCGAGTTCGGCCAGGGCACCAGCTCCGGCAAGCTGTCCTTTCGTGGCTTCAACGGCGAGGGCGAGGTCAATGCGGTCAAGCTGCTGATCGACGGCATCCCGAGCAACAGCAACGACGGCAACATGCCCTATCTGGACATGCTGTTTCCGCTGGAGATCGACGGCATCGAGGTGGTGCGTGGCACCAACGATCCGCGCTACGGCCTGTACAACATCGCCGGCAACGTCGCCGTGCAGTCGCGCATCGGCGGTGACTACGGCAAGGCGCGGCTGCGCTACGGCAGCTACGACACCCAGGAGCTGCAGCTGGCCAAGGGCATCGAAAGCGGCAACTGGACGCAGAACTACTTCATCGGTCAGCAGAAGAGCGATGGCTACCGCGACCATGCCGGCAGCGAGCGCACCAGCCTGTCCGGCAAATGGTTCTACACGCCGGACGCCGGCAACTGGCGCCTTGGCCTGATCGCCCGGCATTACGAGGCCGAGGCCGACGAGCCGGGTTACCTGTCCCGCGAGGACGCGCGGCACTCGCCCCGTCAGTCCTACGCGCTGTCATCCAGCGACATGGGCGAGCGGCGCATGAATCAGCTCAGCCTGCATCTGGACAGCCAGCTGGCCAGCGATCTCAGCTGGGCGACCAAGGTCTGGCTCAACACCCTGGACGACGACCGCTGGGTGCGTTTCTCGCAATCGGCGCCACAGCAGCGGCGTACCAGTGAGGAAAAGCACTACGGCGCCCGCACCTCGCTGACCTATCGCCCGGACGTGTCCTGGCTGCATGACCTGGCCATTGAAGGCGGGCTCGACACCGAGCAGCAGCGCAACCGCAGCGAGCGCTACACCACCGTCGAGCGCCATGCCGTGACCCAGACCCGCGACCAGCGCTTCGACTACGACAGCTACGGCGCCTACCTGCAGGCGGTGATCCAGCCGGTCGAGTCGCTGAAGATCATCCCGGCGTTTCGCGTCGACCGCATCGAGGGCGACTTCACCGATGAGCTGAGCGGCAACGATTACGCGATCAACGACTACGGCAGCATCGAGCAGCCGAAGATCAGCCTGATCTACACCCCCATTGAGCAGCTGAGCCTGTATGGCAACTGGGGCCGGACCTTCCAGATCGGCACCGGCGCGGCCGCCTACAAGGTGCCGCCACGCACCAGCGATCTCTCGCCGTCGATCAACGATGGCTGGGAAGCCGGCATCAAGTTCAGCCCGGCGCACTGGATCGACGGCCGCATCGCCTACTGGGAGCAGGTGGCCACGGACGAGGTGCGGCGTCGGCTCAACGACCCCAGCGGTGAATCGGAGAACCTCGGGCAGACTCGCCGCTGGGGCTACGACGCCCAGCTCAACCTCTACCCCGCCAGCGATCTGAATCTGTGGCTGGCGCACTCCTGGCAGTTCTCCGAAATCGAGAAGGCCGACCCGAGCCTGCCGGCCAGTCAGGGCCAGCAGATCGACCACGTGCCGCAGCGGCTGTACTCGGCCGGCAGCAGCTACCAAGCGACGCCGGACCTGCAGCTCAGCGCCTGGCTCAACGGCCAGACCGACTACTACCTCGAACGCGAGAACACCCAGGGCAAGTACGGCGGCTACGTGCTGTTCAACCTGGGCGCCAGCTATCAGCTGACCGAGCAGCTGGCCGTCGACCTGCAGCTGAAGAACCTTACCGACCGCTATTACGAGTACGTCTGGTTCGACGGCGCGCAAACCCTGCATGCGCCGGGTGATGGCCGCGCGCTGTATGCGGCCGTGACCCTGGACTTCTGACTGGCATGAAACGCTATCTGTACCTCGCACACCGCTGGCTGGGCATCGGGCTCGGTCTGTTCGTCCTGCTCTGGATCGTCAGCGGCGTGGTGATGCTCTTCGTCGGCTACCCCAAGCTGACGCCAGAGGAGCACCTGTCACGCCTGCAGCCGCTAAGTGCCGATTGCTGCGTCGCACCAGGCGCAGCGCTTGCCGCCAGCGCAGACCCGCGCACGCCGCTCAGCCTGCGTCTGACCGGTGCCGGTGGCTCGCCGCGCTACCTGCTGGACTACGGCGACGGCCCGCTGCTGGCGGTGGACGCGCGCAGCGGTCGGCGCATCGAGCGCATCGGCCCTGCCGAGGCGCTGGCCAGCGCGGGGCAGTTCGCCGGTGCCGGGGTGCACTTGCTCGACCAGGTCGAGGAGGATGCCTGGACGCGCAACCACGCCCTGGCTCGCGAGCGACCGCTGTATCGCGTACAGGCGGACGATGCGGAAGGGCATCTGCTGTACGTCTCCAGCCATACCGGGCTGGTGGTGCGCGACGCCACCGCCCACGAGCGCGCCTGGAACCTGCTGGGCGCCTGGCTGCACTGGATCTACCCGTTGCGTGAAGTCATGCCGAAGGCGATCTGGTCGGTGGCGCTGGTCTACGGTGCGCTGCTGGCCGCGGTGCTGGTGCTGCTGGGCATGGCGATCGGGCTGCTGCGCTGGCGCTTCGCCGGTCGCTACCGCAACGGCTCGCACTCGCCCTACCCGGCTGGCGCTGGCCGCGTGCACCACGTTGGCGGGATGCTGGTCGGCGTGGCGATGCTGGTCTGGCTGGTCAGCGGCATCCTGTCGATGGAGCCCTGGGGGCTGTTCGAGAAACGTTCGACCGTCGATGCCGCCGCGCTAAGAAAGGCGCCGCTAAATGCCGAGGCGCTGGATTCGGATCTGGCCTCCGCGCTGGCCCGATTCCGCCAGGCTGGTATCGAACCGGTGGAGCTGCAGTGGCAGGTGCTCGGCGATCAGCACTATCTGCTCGGTATCGATGCCGGGGGTGAAACACGCATTCTGCTCGCCACCCATTCCGAGCCGGCACAGGATCGCCTTGAGCGCGCCCTGCTGGAACGCGAGGTCCGCCAGGCCTGGCCGGAGCAGTCGCTGCATTTCGACTGGCTGGAACACGAGGATTTCCACTACTACGCCCGCAGCGAACCGAGCCTCTACAGCCATCTGCCGCGCCGCTTGCCGCTGCTACGGGTGCGTTTCGACGATCCGGCCGCGACCTGGCTGCACATCGATCCTTACAGCGGCGCCCTTATCGAACAGCTCGACCAGCGCCGGCGTGCCGTGCGCTGGGTGTTCAAGCTGCTGCACAGCTGGGACTGGCTGCCCTTGCTGCAACGGCCGCTGCTGCGTGACGGCCTGCTGCTGGCATTCAGCGCCGGCATGCTGGTGATCGCCGTCAGTGGCGTGCTGCTGGGCTGGCGCCGCCTGCGTGGTCGGCCACGGCGCGTCAGGCCACGGGCCGCGCCGGATGCCCGGTCGTCGCGGCTGGTCGGGACAACTTCGGCGGACGATTCGATGCAACGATGACGGAACACCCGACTCAAACGACTACATTTCCCTTAGCACAGCGGGAACCGACGTCGAATGAGCACCCCAGACGATAGCTATATCCAGTGGCTGGTGGACCAGTCCATGTTGCACGCGGCGCGCGAGCGGTCGCGCCTCTACGCCGGTCAGGCGCGGCTCTGGCAGCGGCCCTACGCCCAGGCGCGGCCGCGCGATGCCAGCGCCATCGGCTCGGTGTGGTTCACCGCCTATCCGGCAGCCATCATCACCCCCGAGGGCAGCTCGGTGCTCGAAGCGCTGGGTGACGATCGCCTGTGGAGCGCGCTCTCCGAGCTGGGTGTGCAGGGCATCCACAACGGCCCGATGAAGCGTTCCGGGGGCCTGCGCGGTCGCGAATTCACGCCGACCATCGATGGCAACTTCGACCGCATCAGCTTCGATATCGACCCGAAGCTGGGCACCGAAGAGCAGATGCTGCAGCTCAGCCGGGTCGCCGCCGCGCACAACGCCATCGTCATCGACGACATCGTCCCGGCGCACACCGGCAAGGGCGCCGACTTCCGCCTCGCGGAAATGGCCTACGGGGACTACCCGGGGCTGTACCACATGGTGGAGATCCGCGAGGAGGACTGGGAATTGCTGCCCGAGGTGCCGCCGGGACGCGATTCGGTCAATCTCGAACCGCCGGTCGTTGATCGCCTGCATGAAAAGCACTACATCGTCGGCCAGCTGCAGCGGGTGATCTTCTTCGAGCCCGGCATCAAGGACACCGACTGGAGCGCCACCGGGGAAGTCACCGGGGTCGACGGCAAGGTCAGGCGCTGGGTCTACCTGCACTACTTCAAGGAAGGCCAGCCCTCGCTGAACTGGCTCGATCCGACCTTCGCCGCCCAGCAGCTGATCATCGGCGATGCCCTGCATGCCATTGATGTGGCCGGCGCCCGCATGCTGCGCCTGGATGCCAACGGCTTTCTCGGTGTCGAGCGAAGGGCCGAGGGCACCGCCTGGTCCGAGGGCCATCCGCTCTCGGTCACCGGCAACCAGCTGCTCGCTGGCGCGATTCGCAAGGCCGGTGGCTTCAGCTTCCAGGAGCTGAACCTGACCATCGACGACATTGCCGCCATGTCCCACGGCGGCGCCGACCTGTCCTACGACTTCATCACCCGTCCGGCCTACCATCACGCGCTGGTGACCGGCGACACCGAGTTCCTGCGCATGATGCTGCGTGAGGTGCACGCCTTCGGCATCGACCCGGCCTCGCTGATCCATGCGCTGCAGAACCACGACGAGCTGACCCTGGAGCTGGTGCATTTCTGGACCCTGCACGCCTACGACCACTACCACTACAAGGGCCAGACGCTGCCCGGCGGGCATCTGCGCGAGCTGATCCGTGAGGAGCTGTACGAACGGCTGACCGGCGAGCATGCGCCCTACAACCTCAAGTTCGTCACCAACGGCGTGGCCTGCACCACCGCCAGCGTGATCGCGGCAGCGCTGAACATTCGCGATCTGGACGCCATCGGCCCGGCTGAAGTGGAGCAGATCCAGCGCCTGCATATCCTGCTGGTGATGTTCAATGCCATGCAGCCCGGCGTGTTCGCCCTATCCGGCTGGGATCTGGTCGGCGCCCTGCCGCTGGCGCCGGAGCAGGTCGAGCACCTGATGGGCGACGGCGACACGCGCTGGATCAACCGTGGCGGCTATGACCTGGCGGACCTCGCACCCGAGGCGTCGACGTCCGCCGAAGGTTTGCCGAAAGCCCGCGCCTTGTACGGCAGCCTGGCCGAGCAGCTGCAGCACGGCGGCTCTTTCGCCTGCCAGCTCAAACGCATCCTCAGCGTGCGTCAGGCCTACGACATCGCCGCGAGCAAGCAGATCCTGATTCCCGATGTGCAGGCGCCGGGGCTGCTGATCATGGTTCACGAGCTGCCGGCCGGCAAAGGCGTACAAATCACCGCACTGAACTTCAGCGCCGAGACCATCAGCGAAACCGTCTGCCTGCCCGGCGTAGCGCCCGGCCCGGTGGTGGACATCATCCACGAGCGCGTGGAAGGCGACCTCACCGAGAACTGCGAGCTGACCTTCAACCTCGACCCCTACGAAGGCCTGGCCCTGCGCGTGGTGAGCGCGGCATCGCCGGTGATCTGAAGGCCCTCTTCGCGAGCCCCGGGCGCACGGCTATAGTGCGCACCGGCCCGGGGCTCGCCCTCGCCTTCGAGGACTTCGCGTGTCGTTCACCCCGCTTCTTCGCCGCCTTTCCCTGCTGCTCGCCTGCATGGCATGGGCCGGCGCTCCGGCTCTTGCACAGACGGCCTGCCCGCCTGGCCAACAGCCAATCTGCCTGAGCGGCAGCTGCCTCTGCGTGCCCGGCTCGGCCAGCGATACCCAGGCCGTCTACGACCGTGTGCAGCGCATGGCCGCGCTGGCGCTGCAGAACTGGATTCAGCAATCGCGGGATCGCCTGATGGCCAGCGACGTCGAGCCGATGCCGCTGCATATCCGTTCGCAGCTCGAACCGTTCTTCGATCTCGCCGTGCTGGAAAGCGCGCACTACCGCGTCGGCGACGAAGTGGCGCTGAATGCCGGCAACACCCTGCTGCGCAATCCGGACGTCAACGCCGTGACCCTGATCGACGTCATCGTCTTCCGCCACGCCAGCGATGCGCAGGACAACGTCGCGCTCTGGGCCCATGAGCTGAAGCACGTCGAACAGTATCTGGATTGGGGCGTCGCCGAGTTCGCCCGACGCTACACGCTGGATCATCGCGCCGTGGAACAGCCGGCCTATGCGCTGGAAATCGAGGTGGAAAAGGCGCTGGATGCGCGACCCTGAGCGGTCGCTCGCGTCGCAGCGGATGCTCGGCGCCCGGTTTCAGCGGATCGCATCGGCCGCGGCGCAGTCAGATGCCAGACAGCACCCGCCAACAGGAGCCGCGGCATGAGCGTGAGCCTGACCAAGCTCGAAGGCGACGACATCCCCGAACATCTGCGCCACCCGGATATCGCCAGGGTCTATCGGGTCACCGATGTCCATGGCAACAGCCGTTACCTGACCGACGCTGTCGAAGCCGCGCAGCTGGCGGTCAGCATCAGTGACCGCCAGCAGCTGGAGCCCGACGCCTGAGGCCGGGCCCTGTTTCTCAGCCGGCCAGTACCGAGTCCACCAGCGCCTTGGCCTCGGCCTGGATGCGCGCCAGGTGCGCTTCGCCTTCGAAGCTCTCGGCGTAGATCTTGTAGACGTCCTCGGTGCCGGACGGCCGCGCGGCAAACCAGCCGTTTTCGGTTTCCACCTTCAGCCCGCCGATGGCCGCGCCGTTGCCCGGTGCCTCGGTGAGGATGCGCGTGATCGGCTGACCGGCCAGCTCCTTGGCACTCACCTGCGAGGCAGAGAGCTTGCCCAGGCGCGCCTTCTGCTCGCGGTTGGCCGCGGCGTCGATGCGCTGATACACCGGCGCGCCGAAGCGGTCGGTCAGCGCCTTGTAGCGCTCGCTTGGGTCCTTGCCGGTCACTGCGGTGATCTCCGCGGCGAGCAGGCCGAGGATCAGTCCGTCCTTGTCGGTGGACCAGGCGCGGCCCTGCTTGTCGAGGAACGAAGCGCCGGCCGATTCCTCGCCGCCGAAGCCCAGGCTGCCATCCATCAGGCCGTCGACGAACCACTTGAAGCCCACCGGTACCTCCACCAGCCGACGCTCGATGCCGGCGGCGACGCGGTCGATCATCGACGAGGACACCAGCGTCTTGCCGATGCCGGCCTCGGCGCTCCAGCCCGGGCGATGGGTGAACAGGTATTCGATGGCCACGGCCAGGTAATGGTTGGGGTTCATCAGGCCGCCGGAGCGGGTGACGATGCCGTGGCGGTCGTGGTCGGTGTCGCAGGCGAAGGCCACGTCGAAGCGGTCCTTGTTCTCGATCAGCCCGGCCATGGCATGTGGCGAGCTGCAGTCCATGCGGATCTTGCCGTCCCAGTCCAGGCGCATGAAGCGGAAGGTCGGGTCGACCACCGTGGACAGCACCTCCAGCGGCAGGCCGAAGCGCTCGGCGATGCGCGGCCAGTAGTGCACGCCGGCGCCGCCCAGCGGGTCGACGGCGAACTTCAGACCCGAGCCGCGGATGGCGTCGAGGTCGATCACCCGCTCCAGCCCGCCGACATAGGCGTCGATGAAATCGAAGCGCTGGGTGGTCGAGGCCTTCAGCGCCTGGCGGTAATCCATGCGCTTGACGCCATCGAGTCCGGCGACCAGCAGCGCATTGGCGCGTTCCTGAATCCACTTGGTCACACCGGTGTCGGCCGGGCCGCCATTGGTGGGGTTGTACTTGAAGCCGCCATCGCCCGGTGGGTTGTGCGAAGGCGTGATGACGATGCCGTCGGCCAGCCCGCTGCTGCGGCCGCGGTTGTAGCTGAGGATCGCGTTGGAGATCGCCGGGGTCGGCGTGTAGCCCGGCTCGCCGCTGGTTTCCGGGCAACCGGCGTCGATGCGCGTCTCGATGCCGTTGGCTGCCAGCACTTCCAGCGCCGAGATGAACGCCGGTTCGGACAGCGCGTGGGTGTCCATGCCCATGAACAGCGGGCCGTCGATGCCTTCCTGGCGGCGGTAATCGCAGATCGCCTGGGTGGTGGCGAGGATATGCCACTCGTTGAAGCTGCCCTTGAGCGAGGAGCCGCGGTGCCCGGAGGTGCCGAACGCCACCTGCTGCGCCGGGTCGGACGGGTCCGGCCGGTCGCTGTAGTAGCGCGCCACCAGGCGCGGCAGGTGGGTCAGGGTGTGCGGGTCGGGCAGGCGTCCTGCGTTGGCGGCGATACTCATCGGTCAGTCCTGTGCGAAAAGGCGGTACGCCGGCCCAGGCGGGCGTGGCGCGAAGCGAATGAAACGCCAGTCGGCGCCATTTATCCAGAGCTTCGACCGCATCAGCGCCGGCGGTTCCATGCGCGATGTTATCCAGCCTGCGACGCCACGGCGCAACCAGGGCCATGCGCGCTCGTCGCCCCGCCGGAACCTCCGCCACAGCCCCCTTTCCACTGCTTAGCGGCTCGCGTTCGCGAGCCCGTGACCAGGAGGTTGTCACATGAACGTCGACGAACGAATCCGCCAGCGCGCCTATGAAATCTGGCAAGCCGAAGGCCAGCCGGAAGGCAAGGAAAGCGAGCATTGGCAACAGGCCCGCGAGGAAATCGAACCCTTCTACAAGGAAGGCGACGCCGAGGCCGGCAGTGTGGAAAGCAGTGTGGCGATACCCGTGCCAAAATCGGACAACATGCATTAACCACGCAGGCAGGGCGGCGAAGGCGCAGCAGGCGTCGTCCCGCCCGAATCTGCTGCCACGTTCTCACCCTTCCCATCCTCTGCCCCGGCGCGCTGGAGCCTGCCGCTGCGCGCTGCTAGAGTGCCGCCGCTTGCCAACCACCGGCTGACAGGACGTCTGCCCAGCCACCGCACAGGATGCCTCCATGAAAAAGCTCGCACTCGCCGTTGCCGTACCTCTGGCCCTCTTCGGCGCCGCCACCTTCTACACCAGCACCCAGGTCGAATCGACCGCCCGTGATGCCGTCGACCAGGCCAACCTCAAGCTGCGCGAGATGGGCGTCGGCGCCGGTGCCGAGGTCGGCCTCACCCTGCTCAGCTTCGAACGCGGCCTGCTCTCCAGCACCGCGCATTACCAGATCGACATCGAAGTGGCGGACGACGAAGGCAACACCGAACACTACGCCCTGCTGCTGCAGGATCGCCTCGAGCACGGTCCCTTCCCCATGTCGCGCCTGACCCGTGGTCAGCTGATGCCGGTCGCCGCGCAAAGCCATTTCGAACTCGAACGCACGCCGCTGACGCAAAAGCTGTTCGACGCTGCCGCCGGCGAAGTGCCGCTGGTGGGTGACGTGACCATCGGCTACGACGGCGGCCAGGCCGGCGACCTGCGCACCGCCGCGCTGAACATCAAGGACGAAGACGGCAGCGTGCGCATCGCACCGGCCAACCTCAACTTCGAGGCGAACAAGGCCGGCAGCGACGTACGCATGGACGGTGAACTGGCGGAAGTCGACATCGACCTGCAGCGCAGCGACAGCGGCCAGCCGGTACAGGTGAGCCTGCGTGGCATCGGCCTGAGCGCCGACAAGCAGGACTATGACGCGGGCTTCGGCTTCGGCCCGTCCGCCATCACCCTGGAACGCATGGAGATCAAGGCCGGCGACGAACCTGCCGTGGTCATCCAGCAGGCCTCCGTCGAGGAGTCGCTGAGCCGCGGCAGCCGTGGCCTCGACCAGACCATCGCCTACCGCATCGGCGAGGTCAGCGCCAAAGGCCAGACTTTGCGCAACCTCGCCCTCGCCTTCAGCCTGCGCAACCTCGAGGAAAGCAGCCTCAAGGCGCTGGTCGCGAGCTACAAGGAAATTCTCGACAGCAGCGCCACCCCGCAGGAATCTTTCGCCGGCATGACCGCCGCCCAGCAGCAGGAGCTGCAGGCGCATGGCCTGCAGCTGCTGGAACACAAACCCACCCTGGCCCTCGACGAGTTCGGCTTCGAAACCGCTCACGGCTCGGCTCGCCTGTCCGTCGTGCTCGACCTGCAATCGCCGAGCGCAGACGCCTTCACCCCGGACGCGATGATCACCAGCATGCTCGCCTCGCTCAAGGCCGACGCCGGTATCGACAAGAACCTGGTGCGCGACATCGCCGGGCTGGTCGCGCAGAACAACCAGCCTGACGGCCAGCTCGACCCGGCGGCACTGCAGCAGGAAAGCGATGCCGCCACCGAGCTGTTCAGCGGCATGGCGCTGGACACCGGCTGGTCGCGCCTGGAAGGCGAACGCCTGGTCAGCTCGCTGCACTACGCCGACAACCGGGTGACCTTCAATGGCCGGGAAATGAGCGTGCAGGAGTTCATCGGCTTCGCCTTCGGCTCGGCACAGAGCGCCGGCCTGCTCGGCCAGTAAGCGCCAGCCTGCGGATGCGTCCGCAGTAACAGAAATACCCCGCGGCCCTGTTCAGCACCTCGCTGGGCAGGGCCGTCTGGTTCTGGGCCGGCTGCGGCCAGCCCGACCCGCTTCATCATCCTGAACCGCCCTTCCCCAGCCGGCCATGCGACCGCGATCCGCGCGACCGCTGCCTGCATCGCATGCCACCCGCCCGTCTGCGCGAATGACCCACGCGTCGGTCGTATTCGCCTGCGCTCCGTCAGGTGGCTGGAACCATCATCGCCCTCGCCGCCTCTGCTGAATATGACAGATGCGCCCGGTGGAGCCGGGACTTGGCCGATTCCGGCCTGACGCAGCGAGAAGCACACGCTCATTCAAACCATGCAGACCCCGGCCGGCGGCAAACCACCCTGCCGGGGATTCATTCAAAGGGCCCGTTTGTCCGATGACGCAGACGCTCAATTATCAGGCGATATTCGAAGCCGTCCCCAACCTGCACCTGATCCTGGCGCCTGACCGGGACTTCACCATCCTCGCCGCGAGCGATGCGCAACTGCGCGCCACTCATACGCGCAGGGAAGGAAGCATCGGCAGACCGGTCTTCGACGTGTTCCGCAAGAACCCGGACGATCCGACCGAGTTCGGCACCAGCGTACTGCGCGATTCACTCGAACGCGTGGTGCGTACCCGTGCGCCGGATCGCATGGCGATCACTCGCTATGACATCCCGCGGCCTACTGCGCAGGGCGGCGGCTTCGAGCTGCGCTACTGGCGGCCTTTGAACGTGCCGGTGCTCGATGAGCAGGGCGAGCTGCTCTACATCATCCACCAGGTCGAAGACGTGACCGAGGAAGTCAGGCGCCAGAAGAAGGCCAGTCTCAGCCACTCCGAAGAGCTCTTTCGCGCAGCGCTGCTCGCCTCCGGTACCGGCACCTTCACCTGGTTGCTCAGTGATGGCAGCCTCAGCCTGGACAGTGCGCTGGAGCAGCTCTTCCGCCTGCCGCTCGGGCTGAAGGTGGCCAACGTCGATGCCTTCGTCGAGCAGGTCCATCCCCAAGACCGCGCCGATGTGCGGCTGGCCTTCGAACACTACGCCAGGGGCGATGACTACACCGCGGAGTTTCGTCTGCTGCGTACCGGCGCGGAGTGCTGGCTGGCCTGCAAGGCCAAGGCGTTCCGCGATGCTGATGGCAGGCTGGCCTACGTAGCCGGGGCCTGCACCGACATCAGCGCCCGCCGCCGTGCCGAAGACGCGCTGCGCGTCAGCGAGAACAGCCTGCGCCAGCTCAACGAGACCCTCGAAGCGCGGGTGGCCACCGAGGTCGCCGAGCGCAGCCGCGCCGAAGAAGCCCTGCGCCAGGCGCAGAAGATGGAAGCCGTCGGCCAGCTCACCGGCGGCATCGCCCACGACTTCAACAACCTGCTGACCGGTATCATCGGCAGCCTCGACCTGATGCAGCGGCGCCATCAGCGCAACGAGCCGCTGGAGCTGGAGCGCTACATCGGCGCCGCTGTGACGTCCGCCCAGCGCGCCGCCGCGCTGACCCAGCGGCTGCTGGCCTTCTCCCGGCAGCAGGCGCTCGACCTCAAGCCGGTCGACGTCAACCAGCTGGTGGCCTCGCTGGAGGATCTGCTGCATCGCACCACGGGCGAAAACATCACCATCGAGACGCGCCTCAGCGCCGGGCTGCTGCCCGCCTGCATGGACGTCAACCAGCTGGAAAGCGCGCTGATCAACCTCGTCATCAATGCGCGGGATGCCATGCCCTACGGCGGTCGCATCACCCTGTCGACCGCCAGCTTCACCATGGGCGACACGCCCGATCCGAAGAAGCGCGGCATGAGCGCCGGCGAGTACGTGCTGCTCAGCGTCACCGACACCGGCACGGGCATGGCGCCAAACGTCATGGCGCGGGCCTTCGAGCCATTCTTCACCACCAAGCCGATCGGCCAGGGCACCGGGCTCGGGCTGTCGATGGTGTATGGCTACATCAAGCAGGCCAAGGGCTACATCCAGATCGAGTCCGAGCCGGACATCGGCACGCGGGTGCACCTCTACCTGCCGGTGCATCAGGGCGAAGCCACCGCCCTCGCCCACGAACCTGAGCGCACGCCCACAGGCGCTGGCGAAACCATCCTGGTGGTCGAGGATGAGCCGGTGGTCCGCTTGCTGGTGGTCGAGGTGCTGAACGAGCTGGGCTATGAAACCCTGGAGGCCGGCGAAGCCAGCGAAGCGCTCTGCATCACCGAGAGCGAGCAGCGCATCGACCTGCTGATCTCCGACGTCGGCCTGCCCGGCATGAACGGCCGGCAACTGGCCGATATCGCCCGCCAGCAACGCCCCGGCCTGAAGGTCCTGTTTGCCACCGGCTATGCCGAAAGCTTCGCCGCCAATGATTTTCTCGGTCCGGACATGGCGGTGCTCACCAAGCCCTTCGCCATCGACGTCTTTGCCAGCAAGGTCGGCGAGATGCTCGGCAACGGTTGAGGCGTGGCCGGCTACGCGCCCAGGCGCTCGCTGAGAAAGTCGATAAAGCAGGCGATGCGCGAGGCCAGCGCGCTGTTGCGGTAGTACACCGCGTTGATCGGCTGGCGCACGTCGACGCGCTGCGCCGCCAGCACCTCCACCAGCTCGCCGCGCTGGCGATCCTTCTCGGTCATGAAGTCGGACAGGCACACCAGCCCCTCGCCGGCCAGCGCCAGTTCACGCGCCGTATCGCCGCTGGAGACACGCAGCGCCGGGGTGATCCGCCAGCTCTCCCCCAGCGCATGGCACAGCGGCCAGTCGTTGAGCCGATCAGGCTCGGTAAAGCCGATCAGGCTGTGCGCGGCCAGCGCCTCGACGCTCTCTGGCACGCCATGCCGCTGCAGATAGGCCGGGCTCGCCAGCACCCGGCGCATGGTGTGGCACAGCGGCCGTGCATGCAGGCTGGAATCCGGCAGCGGGCCAATGCGGATGGCCAGGTCGGTACGCCGCTCCAGCAGGTCGATGATGCGGTCGTCGCTGTACAGCTCCAGCTCGATCTGCGGGTAGCGCGCGCGAAAGTCGCCGATCAGCGGTGCGATCACATGCAGCATGAACGGTGAAGCGGTGTTGACCCGCAGACGCCCCGCCGGTGTCTGCCGCCGCAGCGCCATCTGCTCCTCGGCCTCCTCCACGCTGGCCAGAATGCGCCGCGCCTGCGCCAGGAACACCTCGCCCTCCTCGGTCAGCTCGAGGCGCCGTGTGGTGCGGCGCAACAGCGTCACCGCCAGCTTCTCTTCCAGCCGACTCAACGCCCGGCTGACGCCCGAGGCGGTCTGTTCCAGCTGCACGGCGGCGGCGCTGATCGAGCCACTGTCGACCACGCTGACAAAGGCGAGCATTTCGTCGAGGTTGGTTTTCATCGGTGAGGTCGCATCGAAGGGGTGGCGGAAAGCAACGAGTCTGGCGGCACCACCGCGTGGCGGCAGCCGAACCTGCGCGGCCGCCCGGCGGCAGGCGCGTCGATCAGCCGCCGGCGAAAGGTGCCACGGCCTCAAACGCCCTTTTCATTCGGCCCCGGCACATTCACCCCGTCCAGCGTGGAACGGCTGTCGCCAGCGCCATCGGTGATCACGCTGAAACTGCCATCGGTCTCCAGCACCACCGCCTCGATGCCATCCAGCGCGGCCAGCCCCCGACTGCGCGCGGCGGCCCGCACCTCATCCTCGGTCACCCGCGCCACACGGATGGCATCGCCGAGAAAACGCCCGCGAAAGAACAGTAACGCCGGCTCGCCCGTCACCGTACGCCGCACCCATGCCACCCGCACGCTGGACCAGGTGACGGTGTACTGCAGCCCGATCAACAGCGCCAAGGCCAGCACCCCCTCGGCCAGCGACACATCACGATTGAGCAGAATCGTCGCGAAGGTCGAACCCAGCGCCACCGTCACCACCAGATCGAACGCATTCATCTTCGACAACGTCCGCCGCCCCGACAGACGCAACAACAGCATCAGGCTGATATAGGCCAGCACGCCCACCACCAGCGTGCGTATCAATGTCATTCCGCTACTGAAAAACATGCCTTCCACAATCACCTCCGCAACCGAGCCATGCAGGGGTGGACAGGGAAGGCGGGCGGAAAGTGCACACGGCGCGAGTGACCGCGTGTTAGGCGACAGTGTGAAAACCGAGGATTAATCCATCGTCTGCTTTACCCATACGGAAGCAGTGGCTAATGTGCCATCACGCGCAGCAACTGCGATTTGTTCGTGGTTCCGCTGTGACATTACGAGCTACTCCGGCCCATTTGCGCTCGCGGCTCCATCATAAGGGCCAGCCCCCGAGCGAAAGCGTTGGCGCATAAAAAGCAATATGGGCGCTGATATCCCTGTATTGCCCGAGCGAGAGCAGATCTGTGCGAAACGAAGAGAATGTTATACACCACGCCCGTTCGGCGTGTTATGCACCAATTGGTTTCTAATTATAGTTAGTTTCCCAAGCACACTCTAAGGCCCGAACAAACATGAAAGTATTTATTAGCTGGTCAGGCGACACTAGTAAAAAAGTAGCCGAGGCTATTCGAGGTTGGCTGCCAACTGTTTTACAAACAGTAAAACCATACTTCACCCCAAGTGATATTGAAAAGGGCACGCGATGGTCATCAGATATCGCAAGAGAGCTAGATGATTCAACGGCAGGAATATTCTGCGTAACGAGCGATAACATAAACAGTCAATGGCTCATGTTTGAGGCAGGCGCCATTTCCAAAAAAGTAGATCAATCTCTTGTATGCCCAATACTTGTCGGAATTGAAAATTCAGATATAAACGGTCCCCTGACGCAATTTCAGACCACCCTTTTTGAGAAAGCTGATTTTAAAAGGCTTGTATCCGATCTAAATAAAGCAAACAAATCGAACACTCTAGAAGAGAGTGTACTCCATACGGTTTTTGAAAAGTTTTGGCCTGAATTAGAAAGCAAAATCAATAGCATCATTGAATCCAGCAACTTAGGAGAAGCCAGCTCAAGCGATTTACGTTCAGACCGAGAAATTCTTGAAGAGGTTCTTGATCTTGCTAGAGCGTTAGCAATCCAAAAATCAGGTGGATTCAAGGCTCACAAAGAATTAAACCAGTTGATATCAGATTTCCTTACGGCCTTTGATGTTATTTTCAATATTGACTGGGAGCACACAAAAATGTGCTTAGAAGACAGCCAGCATTTCATTAGCCCGACAGGTACATTTGTCGAACCCAGGGTTGATGATGAGAGTAACAATTGGGGAAATAGGCCTTTTCTCCTAGAGACATATCGAAAGCTAGTAAATTATATTGACGCTAACAACATCGATATTCAAACAAGCTATCGCGGAAACTAACAAGTGGTTCAAATCGTTCGCTTCGCTCACTGGGACGGGCTAAAGCCCGCCCCTTAACCAAACGTTAGAGCCTAGGTAAATTTCATGCTTTATTCAAACCAAGAAGAAGCTATCGCGGAGAGCTACTTCACGTTTGCAAACGACATTGCGGGAATTCTTGCCGTGACTCTCGCCGCTACGGCGCTCCAGTTCGAGCATCCGGAACCGTTTGCATGGTTTTTCCTTTTCATAATTGTTCTCTGGGCGTTTAGCAAGGGAGCCGATTACAGAAGAATTGCAAAAAGGTACGTGGCCAGATTTAAGGGAGTGTTTGGGTATATAGCTTTATTTTGGAAAATTAAGATATTTTTTATCGGCACCATGTGTCTGACCTATGTTGGAGCCGGAGTTATAACAAAAAACGTAATCTATAAGTTGTCAGGCTTCTAACTATGCCCTCAACACCGTTCGCTTCGCTCACTGGACTCGCAAAAGCTACGCTTTTGCTCACCCGTTAGCTTAATCGTTAGGCAATATCATCATGAACAACGATCCATTTCGAATCCCTACAGATGCCGAAATCGCCACCGCAGAGTGCAGGCTTGGCATTAGGTTTCATGATGGCTACCGATGCTTTTTAAAGTCTGGCAGCGATGTTGCAAATGCTACTTTTGAAGCGGCGGTAGTTCTGCCTGGCTCTGGACATCTTGATATCTTTGAAATTGCCGAAACAGCCTGGAATGTCATGGGCCTTCCGAAAGACCTGTTACCGTTCATTGAGGACAATGGCGACTATTTCTGTATATCAAAGTCGGGCGAGATAATTTACTGGTCTCACAATGGCAGCACTAATGAAAAGTGGCCTAATCTTGCTGCGTGGCACAAGCAGGTCTGTGTAGACCTTGAGTAATGGCGGAACGCCTAACTAGTGGTTCAAATCGCTCGCTTCGCTCACTGGGACGGGCTAAAGCCCGCCCCTTAACCAAACGTTAGGTATCAAAGATACTCATGCCTACACCAACCAACAACGCAGATAAAGAATCAACAATCTCTATTGCATACTGGGGAGGAATTTACTCGCTTCTAGTTGCGATACTTTACTTATGGGGTTACTGGTCACCGTTTAGCGTCAACATACTGGAGCACCTGAGTCTTTCAGATGTAGTAAAAACAGCAGCTTACCCAATCGCATCTGTATTTATATTCTTAGCGCTTGGGGCTTTTATGGGGGAAATAATGCTGCCCAACGGCTTCATGCCTCAAGGCGGGGTAGCCAATAGTCGAGCCGGAGTTATTCTACGCCGCTACGCTCCAGCGTTAGCAACGATATATATTTTATTCGTGCTGTTCTTATTTATTTTTGCCCCCATCGAAAAATGGAAAATACTACCAGCACTTATTGCCATTCCCATATCGCTCGCCCTAAAGAACACTATCCCTCTAAGCTCAATTATAAAGTCAGAGCAAACCCATACCACATTACTTTTTCTTCTGGCAGCACTCCCGCCTTTCGCATACGGGCAAGGAATACTAAGAGCAAACGATATTATCAGCGGCAAAAGCTATTCGTATGTAATTTCCAATACTCAACCTTCCGAATCCAAAGCAAGTTCTGTGCAAAGCCCCCATCTCCGATACATAGGAAAAGCAGGCGATCAATATTTTCTCTACTCACCTGCAACTGAATCGGTGTGAATCGCCCCGGGTTTCGTGGAGGCCTCAACTCTTGAGAAGATGAGGCTATGAGAAAGACTACGACCTACTCCCCCGAAGTCCGTGAACGTGCTGTGCGCATGGTTCTGGAGCACCTGAACGACTACCCCTCCGAGTGGGCGGCCATTGAGGCCATCGCCCCGAAGATTGGTTGTGCAGCGCAAACCCTGCATGGCTGGATTCGTCGCCACCAGACTGATGCCGGTCAGCGTCCTGGGCCGACCACCGAAGAGCGCGAACGCATCAAAGCCCTGGAGCGTGAGAACCGTGAGTTGCGCAAAGCCAACGAGATTCTGCGCCTGGCCAGTGCGTATTTTGCCCAGGCGGAGCTCGACCGCCGCACCAAGTCCTGAGGGCATTTGTCGATCAGCATCGTGACCGTCTCGGGGTCGAGTCGATCTGCCGTGTCTTGCAGATCGCCCCGTCCGGTTACCGCCGGCACGCGGCGCAGCAGCGCAACCCGGAACTGCGCTGTTGCCGTGCTCGGCGCGATGACGCGTTGATCTTGGAAATCCAGCGGGTGTGGAACACCAACATGCAGTGCTATGGCGCGGTGAAGGTCTGGAAGCAACTCCGGCGAGAAGGCATCGAGACGGCCAGATGCACGGTGGAACGGTTGATGCGTCGGGCTGGATTGCAGGGCATTAGGCGCGGCCAGGTCGTGCGGACAACGGTGGCCGGCGACAAGTCGCTCTGCCCGCTGGATCGCGTACAGCGCCAGTTCCATGCCGATCGCCCGAACCAGTTGTGGGTGTCGGACTTCACGTACGTGTCGACCTGGCAGGGCTGGCTGTATGTGGCCTTCGTGATTGACGTATTTGCGCGACGGATCGTCGGCTGGCGAGTCAGTACCAGCATGAAGACCGACTTCGTGCTGGATGCCCTGGAGCAGGCCCTATACGCCCGCCAACCGCATCGCACTGGCGGCCTGATCCATCACAGCGACCGTGGCAGTCAGTACGTCTCGATCCGCTATACCGAGCGACTGGCAGAGGCCGGTATTGAGCCCTCAGTTGGCAGCAAGGGCGATAGCTACGACAACGCCTTGGCCGAAACAATCAACGGGCTGTACAAGGCCGAGCTGATTTACCGTCAATCATGGAAGAGCCGCGAAGCTGTTGAGATGGCGACTTTGAAATGGGTGCACTGGTACAACCACCAGCGGTTGCTGAGTTCAATCGGCTATATCCCGCCTGCGGAAGCTGAGGCAAACTTCTACCAGCAACAAGCAGGTCAGGCCATGGCGGCCTGACTTAAACGAAACGGCCTCCACAAAAGCCGGGGCGATTCAGTGCTTGTCATCGCAGCAAGCGAAACCATTGAGTTAAAGAAATTTAAAAAACAAAGTGATCAATCACACCACAACCTCCAATAAAACCATTAGCGAAGCCCCTAAGCCTGAGAGTTGAACCTAACAACTGTATATGGACTCTCCCCACAAGCAGTGAGGAATAGCTTTTTTCGAGCCTGTCGTCAGTGCGGTTGCATTCCCCTCTCCGGCTGGCTAAAGAAGGCGCAGGCCCAGTTACCGGAAGCGGAGGCGCAGGCGTTGTTATCCGCACGGCTGGCGCCGGATATGTTTCCGCTGTCGACCCAGGTTCGCTTTGCCTGTGTGCAGGCGCGGGAGGCTGTTTGCCGGTTGAGAGGCGAGGCGTTTCCGGCTGTGATCAACGAGTTGCTGGACGAGGGGAGGCAGGCTGGTGAGCGGCCGGGCACGCTGGCTGATGCCTATGCCCGGATCGATGAGACGGTGGCATTGCTCGACGGTCTCGCCGCCGATGCGCTGGATGCGAATGCGGACAAGCCAATCGCCCATGAGCTGGCAAACGGGATGATCTTCGACCTGACTGCGGACCAGTACGCCCGCGACTGGACGCTGGCGCAGTTCTACTTCCATGTGATGACCGCGTATTCGATCCTGCGTAAGGAAGGGATCGAGCTGGGCAAGGCGGACTACGTGGCGCATATGCTGCCGTATCTGCGCCCGGAGACTGTTCCGAAGGGGTAGCGAGGTAGCCTGAACGTAACTACGCATGCGCGGTGTCGGCAGAGGGGGGCGAGTGGCGTAGGGTGGACAACGCTGCGCTTGTCCACCGATGCGAATCGACGGGCAGGGCAGGTGGTTGGCGAAACGCTCGCGGGCTCCGGGCGTCCAACCGGGATGCCGCGCCAGAGCGGGCGTATTTGCGAACGACGTTCGCCCACCTCGCCACAAAGCAGACCTCCCCATGCTGTTCCGCCGTTTCGAAAACCTGATCAATGTCTTCAAGCCCAGCCCGGACGTTGCGCCGCCGGCCGGGATGCTGCGTTTCTATGCCCATTACCTGAAGCAGGTATGGCCATTGATGACCGCCGTGCTGGTGGTCGGCTTCTTCGCCGCGCTCATCGAGGTGGCGCTGTTCAGCTTTCTCGGCCAGTTGATCGATATGGCTCAGGCGACCGATGACGCGCGGACCTTCTTTGCCGAGCACCGCAACGAGTTGCTGTGGATGGCGGCGGTGGCGCTGGTCATCCGGCCGCTGGTGTTCGGCCTGCACAACCTGCTGACGCATCAGGCGATCAATCCGGGGCTGACCAATCTGATCCGCTGGCAGAACCATCGGTACGTGCTCAAGCAAAGCCTGAACTTCTTCCAGAACGATTTCGCCGGGCGCATCGCTCAGCGCGTGATGCAGACCGGGCCGTCGCTGCGCGATTCGGCCATGCAGGTGATCGATGCGCTCTGGCATGTGGTGGTCTATGCCGGCAGCGCGCTGTATCTGTTCGCCGCTGCTGACCTGCGCCTGATCGTGCCCTTGCTGCTGTGGATCGTCGGCTACAGCGCCGCACTCTGGTACTTCGTGCCGCGTATCCGCGCGCGCTCGGCGGCGGCGTCCGCGGCGCGTTCGAAGGTGATGGGGCGGGTGGTGGACGGCTACAGCAACGTCGCCACGCTGAAGCTGTTCGCCCATTCGCGGGAGGAGGAGAGCTACGCCCGCGAGGCGATGCAGGAGCTGCTCGGCAAGTTCCGCCTGCAGTCGCGGGTGATCACCAGCCTGGATTTCCTGATCACCTGCATGAACGGTTTGCTGATCGTCGGCACCGGCGCGCTGGCGCTGTGGCTGTGGAGCGAGGCGCTGATCACGACAGGCGCCATCGCCCTGGCGCTGGGCCTGGTGATTCGCATCAACAACATGGCCGAGTGGATCATGTGGGTGGTCAACGGCATCTTCGAGAACGTCGGCACCGTGCAGGACGGCATGAAGACCATCGTCCAGCCGCGCGACGTGCTCGACCCCGAGGACGCCAGGCCGCTGCAGGTGGAGCAGGGCGGCGTGCGCTTCGACGACGTGCATTTCCACTACGGCAAGCAGGGCGGGGTGATCAGCGGGCTGACCATCGACATTCGCCCGGGCGAGAAGATCGGCCTGGTCGGGCCGTCCGGCGCCGGCAAGTCGACGCTGGTCAACCTGCTGCTGCGCCTCTATGACCTGGAAAGCGGGCGCATCCTCATCGATGGGCAGAACGTCGCCGAGGTCAGCCAGGAAAGCCTGCGCGCCAATATCGGCGTGGTCACCCAGGACACCTCGCTGCTGCACCGTTCCATCCGCGACAACCTGCGCTACGGCAAGCCCGACGCCACGGAAGAAGAACTCTGGGCTGCGGCACGCAAGGCCCGCGCGGACGCGTTCATAGAGACCCTGGACGACAGCCAGGGCGGCCTTGGCTTCGAGGCGATGGTGGGCGAGCGCGGCGTGAAGCTCTCCGGCGGGCAACGGCAACGCATCGCCATCGCCCGGGTGCTGCTCAAGGACGCGCCGATCCTGGTGCTCGACGAAGCCACCTCGGCGCTGGATTCGGAAGTCGAGGCGGCGATTCAGGAGAGCCTGGATACCCTGATGGAAGGCAAGACGGTGATCGCCATCGCCCACCGGCTGTCGACCATCGCCCGTATGGATCGGCTGGTGGTGATCGACGGGGGCCAGGTGATCGAGACCGGCACCCATGCCGAGCTGATCGCCCGCGGCGGGCTCTATGCGCGGCTGTGGCAGCACCAGACCGGTGGGTTTGTCGGGGTGGATTGATTCGAACGGGCGTGGGATCGGTAGCGGGTGAGTCCGTCGAGGCGGTCGGAGCATGGCGCACTCGCGGCACTCCCACGCAGCGCAGCAGGTCTGTATCAGCTGTCCGGCCGTTTTCTCAAGAAGCAAGCCCAAAATCAATCGAGCGCAGAGGTAACCATGAATATCTTCCTGACATCCTCCTTTGCTGAGGTCGTGGACTTGTTTGTCAGGTTCACCGGAGGCGAGTGCCGCGGCAGGACGGTTACGCTGATTCCTACGGCGAGTCTTGCCGAGGAGGTCAATTCCTACCTTGTTGCGGCCAGGGAGGCGTTTGTCGAAGCCGGTCTGGTGATCGATGAACTCGAGGTTTCAACCGCAACTCAGGACGAGATCGTCAGCAAGCTCGAACGTGGCGATTACATCTATGTGTCAGGCGGCAACACCTTCTTTCTGCTGCAGGAGCTGAAGCGCACAGGCGCGGACAGGTTGATCGCGGAACAGGTCAGGGCCGGGAAGTGCTATATCGGCGAATCCGCCGGCTCCGCGATACTCGCCCCGAGCATCGACTATATTCGGGCGCTGGATGACGTCACTGCCGCGCCTGATCTGGAGTCCTATACCGCACTGGGGCTGGTCGATTTCTACCCGCTGCCGCATTACCGAAATGCGCCGTTCGACGAGGCCGTCGAGCAGGTGCTGAAGGAGTATGGGCAGGTGTTGGCGCTTCGCCCATTCAGCAATAACCAGGCGATCGTCGTGTCGGGCGGTCACGCTGAAATCCAAACGAGCGGCGAACGAGGCTAACGCCAGCTTCAAGGCCTGCCTGCTCTGCCAAGCCTCTATCAGTCACCAAATGCCCTTGCCGCCGCTACCTCTGGAGCAGTGGCCTGGCGCGGGCTTGCAAGGCCCTGAGCAACGCGCACGGCGCATTCCGGTTCGTCGTCGCGCCACCTGAACCCTCATACACTGCGCCCACTCGTACCTCTAGCGCAGTCATTCATCTGAGAGGGAGCCCGCCATGAGCGATAGACAAGCCAGCGTCCGCCACGATGCCGCGCAGCAGCGCTATGAGTTGCTGGTCGACGGCCAGCCGCTCGGCTTTGCCGAGTACAGCGAGCAGGGCGAGCGGATGGTCTTTACCCATACCGAGGTCGACCCCAGCCTGGCCGGGCAGGGGCTGGGCAGTGTGCTGGCCAAGGGCGCGCTGGAGGATGCGCGGCGCCGCGGCAAGCGGGTGGTGCCGCAATGCGAGTTCATCGCCAGCTACATCGAGCGCCACGAGCAATGGCAGGACCTGGTCGATCCGGCCTGACCAGCACACCCTCCAGGCGGGATTTATTGCCGGGGCTGATGCTCTTATCTGAGTGATCGCTGCCGCTGCGCCGTGTGGTGTCGCTTCAGCCGCTGGTTTCGTCAGAGGGCAAACGCGTGGATGGTCGAGAGTTTGTCTGGGCGCATTTCAAGCTCAATGCCGAGCAGCGCCTGCGTGGCTTCAACTTCTTCGTGGTGCTGGCGATTTTCGCCGATGGCGGCGTGCTGGCGGCGCTGCAGCGCGGCTTCTCGCCCGGGCTGCTGATTCTGCTCGGTGCCTTTACCGTCTTGCTGGCGCAGGTGTTCTGGCTGGTAGATGCACGCAGCCGGCAGCTGCTGGAACTGACCATCACCGCGCTCAAGGAGATGGAGGCCGAGTTTCCCGAGAGCCACCGGCTGTTCGCTGCCGATGCGCTGGGGCAGAGCCGGGTGATCAGCTACACCTTCGCCATCCGCGCGCTGCTGCTGGCGCAGATGGGCTTTGGTCTCGGCGTGTTCGCCTACGGGCTCTACCAGTGGTGAGCACTGCGAGCGTGTCATCCGTCGCTGGCTGCGCGCGCAGCCGAACGCTGGCGACGGGCACCCGGTCGGTATTGGTAACCACCGGGAGATCTGACGATGTCGACTTCGAGCAATCTGTTATGGGCCGCCCTGGCGATCGGGGCGGTGACGGGCATGCGCAGCATGCTGGCGCCGACGCTGGTCAGCCGGGCGTTGAGCGAGCGCGATGATCTCGCCGGGGCGGGGGAGGCCGCGCAACTGCTGACGTCGGACACCGCGCAGACCTTTCTGCCAACGCTCGCGGCCAGCGAGATGATCGGCGACAAGATGCCCTTCGCGCCGGATCGCACCATCGTGCCATCGATGATGTTTCGTGCGCTGTCCGGCGGCGTCAGCGCGGCGGCGTTGGCGGGTGTCCGTCGCGAGCCGGTGCTGGTGCCGGCGTTGCTTGGTGCGACGGCGGCGCTGGTCGCATCCAAGGTCGGGCTGAGCCTGCGCAAGCCCTATCAGCCGAGGCCGCTGGTCAATGCGGCGCTGGGTGCGGCGGAGGAATGTCTGGCGTTGGTGATTGGCCGAGCCGGGCTGCTGCGGGCGTTGGGCGCGGGGCGGCACGGGCGCTAGGAAGCCGTGAACTCTTCGCGTTTCGTGGGGTGCGGTGATGCAGGCGCGTGGAAAAGGCGTTGCCGTTTTCCACCCTGCGCGGGTTGCCCTCGGGGCCCGTCAGTCCTGGCTGATCTCGGTCTTGTGCGGATTGCTCTGCAGCAAGCGCGCGTGGGCTTCGGGGGTAGCGGTAGGCGAAGGTGGCGTGTTGCGCGGCCACTTCGGCCTGCATGGCTTCGCGCTCATGGGCCGGCAGCTTGGCCAGGTATTTCTGGGTGATGGCGTATTTGGCGGCCATCAGCTCGTCGTGGGCTTCGCGCAACTCCACTTCGTACGCCTTGGCGCGACGCTCGCGCAGGGCCGCCTGGTCGGTGTGCATGTTGCCGCCTTCATGCAGGACGAAGGCGCACTTCGAGTCGCCTTCCGTCTGCTCCATGGCCGGCTGCGCAGCCCAGACACTCGAAGCGGCAAGGCAGAGCATCAGGCAGGACGAGACGGTTCTCAGCGTTGGCATGGCGTGGCCCTCTGCATGCTTGGCAGCGCTCGGGCCGCCTGAAGCGCCAGAATACGCCGGGCGCAGCCAGCACTCAGCAGTCCGGCCCAGCGCCAATCGTCGCAGCAGGCTATGGCCGTGATGGATTGCGCGTCGTCAGGGTGTGGCTGCCCGACCGCGACATGACATAAAACGGGCCGCGCGATGCGGCCCGTGGTACTGCGCAGCAGCGGTCAGCTCGGCCGCTGGATCACGCAAATGCGGTCGCGGCAGAGGCCGGCGTCACGGGTGCCGACGCCGGGTGCCACTTCCGGCGTGTCCGGGCTGCTGCCGTGGCCGGTCGCGCCGGCACCGGTGGGTGCCGTGGTAGCGGTGGTGTCCGGGTAGTCGGTGCCGGCGCGCTTGGCCGCGCCGCCGATGTCATAGCGACCGGTGTCGGCCGAGCTGCGGTCGTTGTAATCGGTCGGATCGGCGCCGGGCGCGGTTGTATTGCCGATGTGGGCACCGTCGCCGGTGTGCGCGCCACTCAGAGGGCGGTCGCTGCCAGCGGTTGCCGTGCCGGTTGCGCTGAAGTGCTTGTCGAGGTGGCTGTCGCCGCCGGTCGCGCCAGCATAGGGGCTGCTCGGGCCTGGATAGCCTTCGACTGCGCCGCTGCCGCCGCGCTCGTTGATGTCGATGGCACCGTTGTATTCCAGGGCATCGCGCGCCTTGGCCAGCTGATCTTCATCGTCGACATCCACAGCGATCACCAGGGCACCGCGGCGTACGGCATCTGGATAGGCGGTGGCGTAGTGGCGGTGCGTTTCGTGCGGTTCATGGCCGAACAGCGATTTGAAGAAATGCGTGACCTTGGATTCGTGATGCGTACGATCCACCGGGACGTCGGGAGTGGTGGTGTAGGGCGCATCGTAGGCATGGATATCGGCGCTCTCGGCACCAATGGCGTGAATCTGTTCCCGCGCTATGCCCCGCGACATCAGATCGCCGCGGGTGCGGTTGGCGTCGGTCAGCGTTGCGAACGCTGCTACCAGTGTATGTCTCATGATCCACCTCACGTTGTGTTGAACAACCGGGTTGCGAGCGCTGCGCGTGTCGCGATGATGGCGGCCCGAGTGTTGGCGAGGCCTCGCCGGTCGCGGGTTTCGCGGCGCTCATAGATATTGGGTCGGAGCGCATCGGCATAGTTCAGCGTGGAGGATCAGCGGTCGGAGGAGGGCCGTGCAGTCGCTGCGCGGAGGACTGCGCGGCGATTAGGGAGCTTTGAAGCAGGCCCCCTCGGCCGGGGCTGGGCAGCCTGCCTGCGCAAGATGGCGGGCGGTGGAAAGGCTTCGCGCCTTCCACCGCCCGATCCGGTTGCGCTTCAGTCGAGGTCGGCAGCGCTGTGGCGCTCGGGGGCCTGTTCGGATTCATCGCCCCAGGTGCGATTGACCTTGCGCCCGCGGATCACGGCCGGGCGCTCGGCGACCTCCGCGGCCCAGCGCTGGACGTGCTTGTAGTCCTGCACGGAAAGGAATTCGCCAGCGTCGTACAGCTCGCCCCGCGCCAGCACGCCGTACCAGGGCCAGATCGCCATGTCGGCGATGCTGTAGTCGTCACCGGCCACGTAGCGGTTCTCCGCCAGCTGGCGGTCGAGCACGTCGAGCTGGCGCTTTACCTCCATGGCGTAGCGGTTGATCGGGTACTCGTACTTCTCGGGCGCGTAGGCGTAGAAGTGGCCGAAGCCGCCGCCGAGGAAGGGCGCCGAACCCATCTGCCAGAACAGCCAGTTCAGCGTCTCGGTACGCGCACGGATTTCCGTGGGCAGGAAGGCGCCGAACTTCTCCGCCAGGTAGACCAGGATCGAACCGGACTCGAACACCCGTAGCGGTTTGCCTGCGACGCTGTGATCGGCCAGCGCGGGGATCTTCGAGTTCGGATTGATCTCGACGAAGCCGCTGCCGAACTGATCGCCCTCACCGATGTTGATCAGCCAGGCATCGTACTCGGCGCCGCTGTGGCCGGCGGCGAGCAGCTCCTCAAGCATGATCGAGACCTTCACGCCATTGGGCGTGGCCA
Source organism: Stutzerimonas kunmingensis (assembly GCF_021432085.1). Taxonomy (GTDB): domain Bacteria; phylum Pseudomonadota; class Gammaproteobacteria; order Pseudomonadales; family Pseudomonadaceae; genus Stutzerimonas. The sequence continues at coordinate 59,228 of NZ_CP090366.1, forward strand.
GCGAGTAGAGCTGCAACGGATGCTTGCCCACCGGCAGCACCTTCTCCTCCCGCGCACCGGCGGTCGGGGCATTGATACTGGCGAACTTGCCGCCCGAGGGCGCGTCGTGGGTCCAGATCTTCGGCGGGACGTAAGGGGTATCAGGCATGAACAATCTCCTCGGTGGCTCTGGGGATGTGCAGGGCATGCTACGCCCTCGGCCGGCGCTGTCGAAATCAAGCGGGTCGATATTGGTCATCGATGGGCGATGGTTTGTTCTGCGAGGGGGTTTTTTGAGATGAACTAGAAATTTTTTTCCCGATCGGTAAAAAATCCAGTGCATCGACCAGCGGTGGAGAGTATTTTCCCTACTGGGAAAAAAGCGAAAGGAGCTGTTTCCGAAGGGCAAATTGTACGGAACGGGAAAATGGGTGGACCTACCGCATTTGTTTCGATGGCCGAGCTGGGCAAGCTGATCCAGCGCACTCGCAAGGGTCAGGGGCTGCGTCTGGTGGACGCTGCCGGTCTATGTGGCGTGAGCGTGCGCTTTCTGAGCGAGCTGGAAAATGGCCGCGAGAGCTGTTCGTTCGGGCGGGTGCTGAACGTGTGTCATACGCTTGGCATCGAGCTGTTGGCGGCTAGACGTGACGGGAGCGACCTGTGAGCGGACTGCTCGGCGTCTACCGGGGTGATTGCCGTATCGGTGAGCTTTGGCTGGGTGACGATGGCCGCAGCATGGGTTTTCGTTATAGCGAAGCAGCGCGGTTTGCAATCTCCAATAGCTTGCCGCTTGCAACCGGTATGTTTGCGCCAACGCTCGGCACGGCACATAACTGGTTTGCCAATCTGCTTCCCGAAGAAGCTTCGCGGCAGTTGCTGGTGAACCGGCTTGGGATCGCTGATGACGACTTTTCGCTGTTGGCCGCCATCGGTGGTGATTGTGCCGGTGCGTTGCGCATTGTTGACCCGGAGCGGGCCGATGCGTTGATCGAATCTGGCCAGGAGCCGGTCGACCCCAATCAGCTGGCGCGCTGGGCGCAGGGTAAGGAGCGCTACGCCTTGTTCCAGCCGGGCAAGGCGACACGGCTTTCGCTTGCCGGCGCCCAGGACAAGATTCCCGTAATCCTCGAAGGCGGCCAGCTCTACCTCCCGCGCGGCGCCGCCGCTTCTTCGCATCTGATCAAGTTCTCGCTAAAGCCGGCGTTGGTTTTCAACGAGCTCTATATGAACCGCCTGGCTCGGATCGCTGGGCTTGTGGTTCCCGACTCGCACGCAGGTCAGGCAGGGAAGGCTCACTATCTTGCTGTGACTCGTTACGATCGTGAGCGAGTGGATAACCAGATCGAGCGTGTGCACCAGGAGGACATGTGCCAGGCGCTTGGCTATCCGCGGCGGCTCAAGTACCAGGAAGAGGGCGGCCCGACGCTGGCTGCCTGCGCAGACCTGTTGCGCGCGGTGACGGCCATGCCTGCGCTGCAGGTGCGCCAGCTGCTGCGCTGGCAGATATTCAACGTGCTGGCCGGCAACAGCGATGGCCATGCCAAGAACATTTCGCTGTTACAAGACGCCAAGGGGCGCTGGTCATTGGCGCCGGCCTATGACCTGGTATGTACGATGGTGCTGCCATACAGCCCCAGTCTTGGTTTCGCGGTCGGCAGCAACTTCCATCCGCAGCAGCTGCGCAGAGCCGATTGGGAAGAGCTGGCACGCCACATGGGCCTTGCGCCGCCGTTCGTACTGCGGGAGCTGCGGCAAATGCTGGATCTGCTCGAGCCAGCTGCCAATAGCGCCGAGTTGCAAGCCGAGCTGGAGACGGTTGGCATGGATGAGGTGGGTTGGGCGAAGGTTCAGCATGTGCGCAAATATGTCGTTCAGCAGTGCCGCCGCTACCGCAAGCTGTAGCGCCCAGGGTCCTTCCTTCATGACTGCCTACAGCCCACGCTAGCGCCTCGCTGTGTGAGATTGCCGCGAGCGTGGCAACCATAGTCAGTAATCGATCAGTGGTACTGACAACAAGCGGTGCCGACGATCCGGCATGCAGCGGTCGCGCTAGACTCCTTCCTACTGTCCCATCCACTCGGGGCCTAACCCGGATACAGGACGGCACGATGCCCCTCAGCAAACGCGATCAGACCCGTATGGAACGGCAACTTGCCAGTTGCCTGAGCCAGGCCTGCGAGGCGGGCAAGGCGGAGGTCGTCGGCTTCAGCTGGCTCACCCATGAGGTCGATTACGCGCGCTTCCCCGAGAGCCTGCAGGTCACCTGGGTATTCGTCACCGAGGCACAGCGGGCGCTGGCGATTGGCCAAGGGCAGGGCGCGCGCATGCAGGCGCTTACCCGGGCGGCACTCGCTGAGGCGGGTGTGGATATGGATGCCCTGATTGCACCGGTGCGCTTCGACAGCGAGAAAGCCTGCAAGCGCGACGATGGCGGTGACTGGCAACGCCGCCTGGCCCGCAACGCCACGACACGGCACTGACCATGGGCAAGGACGTCGAGAATCCGTGCATTTCCGTCTGCAAGCTCACTGACGAACTCTGTACCAGCTGCGGCCGCACCAAGGACGAGATCCGCAAATGGAAACGCATGAAGCGCCCGGACAAGAAGGCCGTCGTGGAGCGCGCGGCGCAGCGGTTGAAGGCGCTGAAAAAGAAGAAAAAGAAAGGTTGAGCCGAGCGATGGGGCGCCTCTGCTGTCGATGGCGGTGCGATCGTCCACCGCGCATCTGCATCGCAGGCACTGATCCCGCGTCGTGCGCCTCAGGTTGCAGAGGCGACGCAATCAATCCACCACGAAAAGCTTTGCCCCCACTTCGGTAGATGAGCGATGCGGCTCGGCGCCGTCGGCGACCTGGTAGCTCATGCCCGGCGTAAGGATGAAGCGGCGCCCATCAGGAAGCTCGGTGTGCAGTTTGCCTTCCAGGCACAGCAGGATATGGCCCTTGCTGCACCAGTGGTCGGCCAGATAACCCGGGGTGTACTCGACCGTGCGCACGCGGATGGGGCCAAACTGGCGGGTGCGCCAGTAAGCGCTGCCGGTTTCGCCTGGATGCAGGGTGGGTTCAATAGTCGCCCAGTCGGTAGTACCGAAGGGGAGGTCGTTGATGTCCATGTCTGACGCCTGTAGGCAATGAGTGAATGGTCTTGCAGAAAAGCAGTGGTGATAGATGCGGCGCGCCGTGGTGGCTTGAAGCCCACCGGATAGGCCATTCCTGAGGCAACGAACGCCCGGTACACGAACGAAAAAGCCGCTGCCCTCTCACGGGAGCAGCGGCTTTTCGGTTACGGCACTAAAGCCTCAACCGCGGGCGCCGCGTGCTCCGGCGCTGAGCTGGCGGCACAGGCCGAGCACACCTTCCACCGCGTCTTCCGGGCTCTTGGCCCCGGCGATCTGGTCGATCAGTGCCGAGCCCACCACCACGCCTTCGGTAAGCCGTGCGATGGCGGCGGCTTGTTCCGGCGTGCGGATGCCGAAGCCGACGCACACCGGCAGGTCAGTGTGGCGCTTGAGGCGCGCTACCGCTTCCTCGACGTGTTCCAGGGTGGCGGAACCTGCACCGGTCACGCCGGCCACCGAGACGTAGTAGACGAAGCCCGAGCTGCCGTTGAGCACGACCGGCAGGCGCTGGTCGTCGGTGGTCGGGGTGGTCAGGCGGATGAAGTCGATGCCGGCGCTCTGGGCCGGGTCGCAGAGTTCGTCGTTATGCTCCGGCGGCAGGTCGACGACGATTAGGCCGTCGACACCGGCTTCTTTCGCATCGCTGACGAAGCGCTCGACGCCGTAGGCGAAGATCGGGTTGTAGTAGCCCATCAATACCAGCGGGGTGCTGTTGTTGGATTCGCGGAACTCACGGACCATCTGCAGCGTCTTCGGCAGGTTCTGCTTCGCCGCCAGAGCGCGGATGTTGGCCAGCTGGATCGCCGGGCCGTCAGCCATCGGGTCGGTGAACGGCATGCCCAGCTCGATGACGTCGGCGCCGGCCTCGGGCAGGCCCTTGAGGATGGCGAGCGAGGTGTCGTAGTCCGGGTCACCGGCGGTCACGAAGGTCACCAGCGCGGCGCGGTTTTCCTGCTTCAGCTGTGCGAAGCGCGTCTGCAGACGGGAGTTCACCGAGCTCATATATGTTCTTCCTGTTCGTCGTAGTGGTGCATGACGGTTTGCATGTCCTTGTCGCCGCGGCCGGAGAGGTTGACCACCATCAGGTGATCCTTGGGCAGCTTCGCCGCGCGCTTGAAGGCTTCGGCCAGGGCGTGGGCGGATTCCAGCGCGGGGATGATGCCTTCCAGGCGGCAGCACAGGTGGAAAGCTTTCAATGCTTCGTCGTCGGTGCATGGCACGTATTCGACGCGCTTGATCTCGTGCAACCAGGCGTGCTCCGGGCCGACGCCGGGGTAGTCGAGGCCGGCGGAGATGGAATGCGCATCGGTGATCTGACCGTCGGCGTCCTGCAGCAGAAAGGTGCGGTTGCCGTGCAGCACACCCGGTGCGCCACCGGCCATGCTCGCGGCGTGTTTGCCGGTGTCGATGCCGTGGCCGGCCGCTTCGACGCCGACGATCTGTACCGCTTCGTCATCGAGGAACGGGTGGAACAGGCCGATGGCGTTGGAGCCGCCACCGATGCAGGCAACCAGCGAGTCGGGCAGGCGGCCTTCCTTCTGCATGATCTGCTCGCGTACTTCGTTGCCGATCACCGACTGGAAGTCGCGCACCATGGCCGGGTAGGGGTGCGGGCCGGCGGCGGTGCCGATCAGGTAGAAGGTGTTGTGAACGTTGGTCACCCAGTCGCGCAGGGCTTCGTTCATCGCGTCCTTCAGCGTGCCGGTGCCGGCGGTGACCGGGATCACCTCGGCGCCCAGGAGCTTCATGCGGAAGACGTTGGCCTGCTGGCGCTCGATGTCGGTGGTGCCCATGTAGACCACGCACTGCATGCCGAAGCGCGCGGCCACGGTGGCGGTGGCCACGCCGTGCATGCCGGCGCCGGTCTCGGCGATGATGCGCTGTTTGCCCATGCGCTTGGCCAGCAGGATCTGGCCGATGCAGTTGTTGATCTTGTGCGCGCCGGTGTGGTTCAGGTCTTCGCGCTTGAGGTAGATCTTCGCGCCGCCGAACTGCTCGGTCAGGCGCTCGGCGAAGTACAGCGGGCTGGCGCGGCCAATGTAGTCACGCTGGAAATAGGCCAGCTCCTCGAGGAAGGCCGGATCGCTCTTGGCCTTCTCGTACTCGGCGGCCAGCTGGTTAATCAGCGGCATCAGGGTTTCGGCGACGAACTGGCCGCCGAAGCGGCCGAACAGGCCGCGGTCGTCGGGACCGCTGCGGTATGACGTCATGTGAGGCTCCTGTAACGGTTGCCGGGCCTGTGCTTGGGTACTTGTCCTGAACGCGTTTCGGCGCATTCGCGGTCAAGACCGCTGCCACAGGCGTCGGATGATGCGATGGCCTCAGGGTACGGCTATGGGCGCCGGGTTAAAAGCGATAAGATCGCCGCGACCTGTCAGGAAAACTCACACTATGGCTCAGGATCTTCCCCCGCTCAATGCCCTGCGTGCCTTCGAATCGGCCGCCCGCCTGGGTAGTGTCAGCGAAGCGGCGCGCGAGCTACATGTCACTCACGGGGCCGTCAGCCGGCAGGTCAAGCAGCTTGAGGAGCAGCTGGGTATAGGCCTTTTCATCAAGGAAGGTCGTGGCGTAAAACTCACCGATGCAGGGGTACGCCTGCGCGATGCCGCCAGCGAGGCCTTCGAGCGCCTGCGCAGCACCTGTGCCGAGCTGCAGCGGCAGACGGCCGAGGCGCCGTTCGTTCTCGGTTGTCCCGGCAGCCTGCTGGCGCGCTGGTTCATCCCGCGGCTGGACCGGCTCAATCGCGACCTGCCCGAGCTGCGTCTGCAGCTGTCTGCCAGCGAGGGCGAGCTGGATCCACGCAAACCGGGGCTGGATGCCACGCTGTGGTACGCCGAGCCGCCGTGGCCAGCGGACATGCAGGTGTTCGAGTTGGCCGTCGAGCGCATCGGCCCGGTGCTCAGCCCCTACCATCCGCGCTGTGCCGAACTGCGCAGCGCACCGCCCGCGGCACTGCTCGACGAAGCGCTGCTGCATACCGCCTCGCGCCCGCAGGCCTGGCCGAGCTGGGCTCGCCGGCAGCAACTGGACCCCACGCAGCTGCACCTCGGGCAGAGCTTCGAGCACCTGTACTTCCTCCTGGAGGCGGCACTGGCCGGGCTGGGTGTGGCTATCGCGCCGCAGCAGCTGGTCGCCGACGATCTGAAATCGGGGCGGCTGCTCGCGCCCTGGGGTTTCGTCGAAACCAGCGCCCGGCTGGCGCTCTGGGTGCCGGCACGGCGGCTGGATCGGCGTGCCGAGCGCCTGGCGGAGTGGCTGCGAGACGAGCTGCGCGGTGCGCAGAAGCCAGGGTAGAGTCAGGCGGAAAGCACCGGCGTGGCTGCCGCGATCGAGATCGCTCTCACAGAACGGAGCTCCTTCGGATGCGGTTCGTTCAGTGGCATGAATGCGGCGATTGGAAAGCGCAGATCGCTACGGGCGCGAACAGCGGGTGGTTACTCGCGCGTGCTGCATGACGCAACTCGCCACGCGCGTCCTTGGCGGCGTGAACTCGGTCGTCGCCATCGAGTCCTACGCCGCACGGCAGCGGAGCGATCTACGATCGCAGCGGTTTTCTCCGATGCCTTCTTCTGCCTCGAAAGGACTTAGCGAATGAATGCTTGCGCTTCTGCTGCGATGCTCGCGGCCGGCCTGCTGTTGGCGGCGGCTGCCCATGCTCAACCGATCGAACTGGATGGCATCGAGCTGTCACGGGATGTGCCCTGCCTTGGCAAGGACGTGGCCATCTCCGGTAATGCCAACAAGATCAGCCTTACCGGGGACTGTGGTGTGGTGCAGGTCTACGGGACAGACCATGAGATCAGCCTGGAAAAGGCGTCTGCGCTGGAAGTGTCTGGCATCGGAAACAGCGTAACGGCGAAGTCCGTCGACCGCCTGACCGTGGACACCAACAAGAACCATATCCGCACCACCATCCTTGGCCGAGGCCAGACGGCAATCGTTGAGGTATTAGGCGCTGATCACGAGCTGGAACTGGTGTTCGACGGCCCGGCGCAGGTCACTGTGGCTGGCATCGACAACCGCTTGAAGTGGAGCGGGGATGAGCCGGCGATGTCCTTGTCCGGCGCTGGTCACCAGATAGACCGGCAATAGGGCGGACTTTGCCGCCCGGGTGGCTGGTCGTGTACCGGTCTGCCGTCCGACCGGGGCTTAACTGGCCAGGGCAGTCTGCGTGGAGACTTCCGTGGCGGCGACCTTTTCCTCGGCGTAGCCGCGCGGGTTGCGGCTCTGCCAGCGCCAGGCGTCGGCAAGCATGGTGGTCAGGTCCTTTGCGGCGCGCCAGCCGAGTTCCAGTTCGGCCTTGGTCGGGTCGGACCAGCATTGGGCGATGTCGCCACTGCGGCGCGGTTTGATCACGTGGGGCAGGGGGCGCCCGGTGACTTCCTCGAAGGCGGTGATCATCTCGCGTACCGAGTGGCCCTTGCCGGTGCCGAGGTTCCACGTGGAAACACCGTGAATCAGCTGCAAGCGCTCCAGCGCTTTCAGGTGCCCCTTGGCCAGATCGACCACGTGAATGTAGTCGCGCACGCCGGTGCCATCGGGTGTCGGATAGTCGTTGCCATAGACGTTCAGTTGCTTTCGCCGGCCCACCGCCACCTGCAGCATGTACGGCAGCAGATTGTTCGGCACGCCGTTGGGGTCTTCGCCTATCAGCCCCGACTCGTGCGCGCCGATGGGGTTGAAGTAGCGCAGCAGGCCGATCGACCAGCGCGGATCGGAATCGGCCAGGCCCTTGAGCACGTTCTCGGCCATTAGCTTGGACTGGCCGTAGGGGTTGGTCGGCACGCCGGTGGGGCGGTCCTCGGTGATCGGCATCACCGGCGATTCACCGTAGACCGTCGCCGAGGAGCTGAACACCAGCCTGAACACACCGGCTTCGGCCATCGCCTGGCACAACGCGATGCTGCCGCCGACGTTGGTTTCGTAGTAGCGCAGCGGCTCGCGCACGCTTTCGCCAACCGCCTTGAGCCCGGCGAAGTGCATGACCGCGCTGACCGGGTAGGCAGCGAACAGCGCCTTGAGCAGCGAGCGGTTGCGCACATCGCCCCTGACGAACTGCAGCGGTCGCCCGGCGAGCTGCTCGACTCGGTCCAGAGCGGCCTGCGAGCTGTTGCACAGATTGTCCAGCACCAGCACTTCATGCCCGGCCTGCAGCAGTTCGAGCACCGCGTGTGAGCCGATGTAGCCGGCCCCTCCTGTTACCAGAATCATCTGTCTACCTCCGCATTCGCTGTCTTTTCGACACGCTCGGGACACTGCGGCTGGCCAGTGAATGGCGCTGCATGAGTCTCCGCAATCTGGGATCGGCGAAACGGAACGGGACGGCGATGACGAGCTGCGCGCAGGGTTCCGATGCCGGATTGATCAGGCGTCCTGCTGATAGGGACGGGGCAAGGTTCGAACGAGTTCCATCCAACCGCCGGCCGGTCGACGGCCTGCACCAATTGATGATTGGCGGGAACCCGTACCGCTGAATGTCGTCCACTACCGGCAGGTGGCGAGGGTTGCAGGACGTTGAACGACCCGCGGCCACCGCGAGACGACACGCCTTACGCAGGGCAGCGCTGGCTTCAAGTGACGGGTGAACGGGCATCGGAGGCCTGGGCGCCGCCAGCGATAACGAGGTGCTACATGAGTTGGGCCGGCCCGTTCCAGTACGACATCGGTAAATCCCGCAACGCGCAGCAGGCGCCGGCCGAAGTGGTCTTCGACGATCAGATCCCGACGCTGCTGTGCCTCTCGCACCTGCGCTGGAGCTTCGTCTACCAGCGCCCGCAGCACCTGATGTCGCGCTTCACGCGCGACTACAACGTGCTCTTCCACGAAGAACCCATTCCCACCGAAGACGCCGAACCCTGGCTGGAAGTGCGACCCGAAGAGAACGGCGTGCAGGTGCTGATCCCACGCCTGCCAGCCGGCTGTGAGGGGGAGGATGCAACCCGCGTGCAGCGCCAGTTGCTCGATGGCTACCTGGAGAAGCTCGGCGTCAGCGAGCTGATGCTCTGGTACTACACGCCGATGAGCCTGGCGTTCTCCGATCATCTGGCACCGAACCTGATCGTCTACGACTGCATGGACGAACTCTCGGCCTTTCGCGGTGCGCCACCGCAGCTGATCGAGCGCGAAGTGGAGTTGATGTGTCGCGCCAATCTGGTCTTTACCGGCGGCTACAGCCTCTACGAGGCCAAGCGCCAGCGCCACGACAATGCGCATCCGTTCCCCAGCAGCGTGGATGTCGAGCACTTCGCCGCCGCGCGCCGGCCGCAGCATGACCCGGACGACCAGGCGGAAATCCCCCATCCGCGCCTGGGCTTCTACGGCGTGATCGACGAGCGTCTCGATCTCGAGCTGATCGAGCAGGTGGCGCGGACGAAGCCGGACTGGCAGATCGTGCTGATCGGCCCGGTGGTCAAGATCGACCCAGCCGAGCTGCCGCGCCGCGACAACATCCACTACCTCGGCGGCAAGACCTACGACGCGCTGCCGCAATACCTGTCGGGCTGGGACGTGGCGATCATGCCGTTCGCGCTGAACGAATCGACCCGCTTCATCAGCCCGACCAAGACCCCCGAATACCTCGCCGGCGGTTGCCCGGTGGTGTCCACGCCGATCACCGACGTGGTGCGCACCTACGGTGACACCGGCATCGTGCGCATCGCCGACAGTGCCGAGGCGTTCGTCGCCGCGACAGAAGCCGCCCTGGCCGATGCCGAGGACCGCGATGCGCTGTTGGCCAAGGCCGACGAGATCCTCGGTGATATGTCCTGGGACCACACCTGGAGCCTGATGAAGGAGAAGATGCAATGCGCGATATGACCCCGCAAGACAGCAACCCGGAACGTCTGGGCGGTGGTGCCGGCGAAGAGCCGCAGGCGCGCAGGCGTGGCTTCGATTACCTGATCGTCGGTGCCGGCTTCGCCGGCAGCGTGCTCGCCGAGCGGCTGGCCAGGGGCTTGAACAAGCGCGTACTGGTGGTCGACCGGCGCCCGCACATCGCCGGCAACGCCTACGACTATCACGACGAATCCGGCGTGCTGATCCATCGCTACGGCCCGCACATCTTCCACACCAACGCTCAGCGCATCGTCGACTACCTCTCGCAGTTCACCGAGTGGCGCCCCTATGAGCATCGCGTGCTGGCGCAAGTGGACGGGCAGGAAGTACCAATCCCGATCAACATGACCACGCTCAACAGGCTCTACGGTCTGAACATGACCACCGAAGAGGAAGCGGCAGATTTCCTCGCCAGCCGTGCCGAGCCGGTGGAGAACATCCAGACCAGCGAAGACGTGGTGATCAACGGCATCGGCCGCGAGCTGTACCAGAAGTTCTTCCGCGGCTACACCCGCAAGCAGTGGGGACTGGACCCGTCGCAGCTGGACAAGTCGGTGACTTCGCGCATCCCCACGCGCACCAACACCGACGACCGCTACTTCACCGATACCTTCCAGCAGATGCCCAAGTACGGCTACACCAGGATGTTCGAGAAGATGCTGGCGCATCCGAACATCAAGGTGATGATCAACACGGACTACCGCGAGATCCGCGACGAGGTTCAGTACGACCACCTGATCTTCTGCGGCCCCATCGATGAATACTTCGATTACCGCTTCGGCAAGCTGCCGTACCGCTCGCTGAAGTTCGAACACAAGCAGCTCGACCAGGAACAGTTCCAGGCGGTGGGTACGGTCAACTACCCGAGCGAGGATGTGCCCTACACGCGCATCAGCGAGTACAAGCACCTCACCGGGCAGGCCCATCCGAAGACCAGCATCACCTACGAGTACCCCTCGGCGGAGGGCGATCCCTACTACCCGATCCCGCGGCCGGAGAACGCCGAGCTGTACAAGCGCTATCAGCAGCTGGCGGACCAGACGCCCGGCGTGACCTTCGTCGGCCGCCTCGGCACCTACAAGTACTACAACATGGATCAGGTAGTCGGGCAGGCGCTGGCGCTGTACAAGCGCATCGAGGAAGCTGAGCTGGCAACGCAGCCGCAAGCGGTGCCCGAGCAACTCGGCTGAAGCGCAGCGGTCGTTATGCCTGAGGCTCGCCGCGCGCCGGCGAGTCTTCGGCCACGCGGGCGGCCACCGAGTCATCCATGAGGTAAACGATGCACCGTCCCTCCCTGTTCAAGAGTTTTTTCCTTGGCGGTTTCGAGTGTTCCAACCACCGGCGTAGCGACGGTCGGCGTCTCGACCTGATCGCCGCGACCGGCCATGACCGCTGGGCCGCCCACGACTATGCCGAGCTGCACCGCCACGGCCTGCACAGCGTGCGCGACGGTCTGCGCTGGCACCTGATCGAGCGGGCGCCGGGGCAATATGACTGGTCGAGCTTCCTGCCGATGCTGCAGGCGGCGCAGCGCCAGGGCACCCAGGTGATCTGGGATTTGTGCCATTACGGCTGGCCGGACGACATCGACATCTGGCGACCGCAGTTCGTCGAGCGCTTCGCCCGCTATGCCGCCGCGGCCGCGCAGCTGATCAAGGACGAGACCGGCGAGGTGCCGTTCTATGCGCCGCTCAACGAAATCTCCTTCTGGGCCTGGGCCGGTGGCGACGAGGCCTATTTCAATCCGATGGCCCGCGGCCGTGGTTTCGAACTCAAGCACCAACTGGTGCGCGCCACCATCGCCGCGATGCAGGCGATCCGCGCGGTCGAGCCACGGGCGCGCTTCGTCCAGGTCGATCCGGCCATCCATGTGGTCGCGGGCAACGACCGGCCCGGCCCACAGCGCGACGCCGAGCGCTTCCGCCAGTCGCAGTTCGAGGCCTGGGACATGCTATGCGGCGAGCAATGGCCGGGGCTTGGCGGCGCGCCGGAGTACCTCGACGTGCTGGGCATCAACTACTACTCGAACAACCAGTGGTACCACGGTGATGGCCGTACCATCGAGCGCGACAACCCGGATTACCGACCATTCAAGGGCATCCTGCGGGAAATCCATCAGCGTTATGGGAGGCCGTTGCTGATAGCCGAAACCGGCGCCGAAGGCGACGTGCGCGGGGACTGGCTGCGCTATGTCAGCGAGCAGGCCGGGTTGGCCATGCAGGCCGGGGTGCCGGTGGAAGGCATCTGCCTGTATCCGGTGCTGGATTACCCGGGCTGGACCGATGAGCGGCACTGCCCGGTCGGGCTGCTCGGCTTTCCCGACGAAAACGGCAAGCGCTGCGTGCATGAAGGGCTGGCTGATGAACTGCGGCTGCAGCAGATGCGTTTCAGCCACTCCAGCCCGACTCTACAGCTAGCCGAAGCCACGCCATGAACCAGGCGGCCGCCGTGCCTCAGGCCAAGCCGGACGAGCTGCCGCTACCCAGCCGCCCGGTCGCCTTTCTCTGGCATTACATCTGCGCCCGGCCCTGGCATTTCGGTGGCCTGCTGGCGCTGATCATCGGCGCGGCCAGCTGCGCGGTGGCGGTGCAGTACGGCATGAAGCTGCTGGTCGACGCCATGGCCCAGGGCACTGCGGATCGCGCGTCGGCCAATGTCTGGTGGCCGTTGGGGCTGTTCATCGGCCTGATCGTCAGCGAGAACGTGCTGTGGCGCCTGGGTGGCTGGCTGGGCTGCCGCACCGTGGTGGCCAGCGTGGTGGATATCCGCGTCGACCTGTTCAGGCACCTGACCGGCCACCCGATGCGTTATTTCACCGAGCATTTCGCCGGCTCGCTGGGCAATCGCATCTCTGCCGTTGGCCAGGCGGCTGGCGCCATCTACGGCGGGCTGGCCTGGAAGATCGTGCCGCCGATCGTCGACTTTCTTGGCGCCGTGGTGGTGTTGCTCACGGTGGACGTGCGCATGGCCGTGGCGTTGATCATCTTCGTTGCCATCGTTGCCGTTTTGATCACCGGGTTCGGTATTCGTGGTCGTTACAAGCATCAGCGCTTTGCCGCGCAATCGGCACGGGTCGGCGGCGAGCTGGTGGATGCAGTCTCCAACGTCTGGACCATCAAGGCCTTTTCCGCCCGTGATCGCGAGGCCGAACGCCTGGCCCACGAGATCGGCTTCGAAGCCCGTGCCCAGCGGCGCAGCTGGATGTACCTGGAAAAGGCCCGGGTGATGCACGATATCTGCCTGTCGGTGATGGCTGGCGGCATGCTGGTGTGGGCGATCAAGCTGTGGATAGCCGGCACGGTGACCGCCGGCGACGTGGTGCTGGTCAGCGCGCTGACGTTTCGCATCCTGCACGGCTCGCGGGATCTGGCCCTGGCGCTGGTGGATGCCACGCAGCAGATCGGTGCCATCGACGACACCCTGCGCATCATCGTGCAGCCCCATGGTCTGGATGACACCGACAACCAGCTGATGCTGGCCGAAGGCGATATCACCTTCGAGCGCATCCGCTTCGCCTATCCAGATCGTGGTGCCGTGTTCGACGGGCTGGATCTGCACATTCCGGCGGGGCAGAAGGTCGGCGTGGTGGGCTCGTCCGGCGCCGGCAAGTCGACCCTGATCAACCTCATTCAGCGCCTCGACGACGTGCAGGACGGGCGCATCCTCATCGACGGCCAGGACATCCGCAGCGTCAGCCAGGACAGCCTGCGCGAGAAGATCGCCGTGGTGCCGCAGGAAACCGCGCTGTTCAACCGCAGCATCCGCGAGAACATCCGCTACGGGCGTCCGGATGCGAGCGACGAGGAGGTGGTCGCGGCGGCGCGCAGTGCCTTCTGTGATGGCTTCATCCGCGAACTGCCGCAGGGTTACGACACCCTGGTCGGCGAGCGCGGGGTGATGCTCTCCGGTGGCCAGCGCCAGCGCCTGGGCATTGCCCGCGCATTCCTCAAGGACGCACCGATCCTGATTCTCGACGAGGCGACCTCGGCGCTGGATACCCAGTCCGAGGGCGAGATCCAGGCGGCACTCAACCTGCTGGTGCACAACCGCACCGTGGTCGCGGTGGCGCACCGCTTGTCCACGCTGTCGAGCTTTGATCGCATCATCGTGCTGCGCGACGGCCGTATCGTCGAAGACGGTCCGCCGCAGGAGCTGCGCAGCCGTGGCGGCGAATTCGACGCGCTGTGGCGCATGCAGGCCGAAGGCTTCACCCAGGAACCCGGGCCGGCGGTATGAAGCGTGCGGCGGTGTCTTCGCGCAGCCTGCGCTCGCTCGGCTACGACCCCGAGCAGCAGGTGCTGGAAGTGGAATTCAGCAGCGGCGCGCTGTACCGCTACGAAAAGGTCCCGCCCGCAGCGGTGCAGGCCTTGCTCGAAGCCGACTCGCTGGGGCGGCATTTCAACCAGGTATTCAAGCCGCAGCATTACCGCTACCAACGCATCGGGTGATCGTGCCGGAAGCGCGCGGACAAGCTGCGCGTCATCCACCCATCCCGCCGAGGGCGATTCGCCGCCCGCCATCGGCGGATCGACCGCTCCGCTGAACTTCCGGGGCGCTCTGCGGGCCTCAATCAACAGGACGCGTCATTACCGAGCGGAGGCTCTTCAGACCAGAAGGGGATTGTTCAATGTCGGATCATCACACGTACAAGAAGATTGAAATCGTCGGCTCCTCGCGCAACAGCGTCGATGAGGCGATCCAGAACGGTATCGCCGAAGCCAGCAGCAAGCTGCAGAACGTCGAGTGGTTCGAGGTTGGCGAGATTCGCGGTCATGTCGAGAACGGCAAGGTCGGTCACTTCCAGGTGACCATGAAGGTCGGCTTCCGCCTCGAGAACAGCTGATCGCCACGCGCGGCCGCCGTTCAGTCGGCGGCAGCGCGGCTGCGTTCGTAGCGACGCAGCAGCGGCTGGGTGCTGAGTCCGTGCAGCACGATGCTCAGCGCTACCACCGATAACACCAGGCCGATGATGGTATGCGCTTCGTCCGGCATCAGGCCGTGGGTCACCGCGTAGCTCAGGTAGTACAGGCTGCCGATGCCACGAATGCCGAACCAGCCGGCCGTCAGGCTCTGGGCGCGGTCGAGGTAGCGCCGCGGCATCAGCAGCATCACGCTCAGCGGCCGAATCAGCAGGAACAGCGCCAGGCCGAGCGGCACCGCACGCCAGTCCCAGTGCACCGAGACCAGCACCCCGAGCATGGTCACCAGCAGCACTTCCAGGCTGCGCTCCAGTTGTCCGCCAAACGCCAGCACATCACCCATCAGCACGCCCGCGGCGACCCGCGGTTGTCCGAGCTGTCGGTCATCCAGTGACAGCGCGCGCGGCGCTAGACCCCCTTCGGCAAGATGCGGCACGGCATCGTTGATCAGCTCTTCGGACGGCGTCTCCGAATCATCGGCGGCGGCCATTTCCGCATGGCGCAGGCCGAGGCCCGCGGCGAACACGGCGAGAAAGCCCCAGGCATCGGCCAGCTCGGCGCCGACGTACGCCAGCGCGATCAGCGCCAGGGCCAGCGAATCGTTGGGCGACATGGCGGTATCGGTGTGGCGTGCGCGCAGGTAGATCGCCACGCGGCCGACCAGCTTGCCCAGCAGAAAGCCGATCAGCAGCCCAGCCGGCACCGCCCATAGCAGCCGATGCAGCGCCCACTCGCCGACCCAGTCGGCTTCCAGCTGGCCCTGGGCGATAAGCATCAGGCCGAAGACCACGAAGGGAAACGCGGTGCCATCGTTGAAGCCCGCTTCACCGGACAGGCCGTAGCGCAGGCGGTCGCTGTCGCGGGCATCATTGACCTGCACCAGGCTCGCCAGCACCGGATCGGTGGGCGCAAGAATCGCCCCGATCAGCACCGCGACACCCCAGCTCAGGCCGAACACGTAGTAACAGAGCAAGGTGACGCCGCCGATGCAGGCGAGCATCACCGGCCCGGCCAGTACATAGGCGCTCTTCCACGCCGGGTGCCTGAGCGGCATGCGCAGCTTGAGGCCGCTGACGAACAGCGACACCAGCACCGCTACTTCGGTGAGGTGTTGCATCCAGCCGGCGATATGCAGGAACTCCATCTCCCACAGACCGATGCCGAGCTGGCCGATGAGCACGCCGAAACCGAGGTAGATCAGCGACGTGGTGATCGGCAGCCAGCGCAGGTAGGCCGAGGCGAGGGCGAGGATCAGCAGCAGGACGCCGAGCACGGCCATCCATTCGAGAAAATTCATGCGTGTTCCGATGGCGGGGCGCGGTTGCGCCCAGGGGTGTGTGCCATTGGAGCGGTGCCCGGCGGCAGGGTTCGCCGACAGGGCCGAGGTAGGCCGCCGCCGGTCAGGGCAGCGGCCGGCTTTCTACTGGCGCAGCTCGGCGACGATCTCGAAGGCGCGATGGCGGTCGGCGGTTTCGTAGAGGTCGCAGGTGAAGATCAGCTCGTCGGCCTGGGTCTGCTCGAGCAGTACGTCGAGACGCGCGCGAATCTTCTCCGGGCCGCCGATCAGCGCCAGGCCGAGGAAGTCGCCCACGGCCTGCTGCTCATGCGGCAGCCACAGGCCCTGCATGCTCTGCACAGGCGGGCGCAGGACCAGACTCTGGCCGCGGATCAGCGAGAGAATGCGCTGGTAGACGCTGGTCACCAGGTACTCGGCCTGCTCGTCGCTGTCGGCGGCGATCAGCGGTACGCCGAGCATCACGTAGGGCTTGTCGAGCACCGCCGAAGGCTTGAAGTTTTCTCGGTAGAGCTTGATCGCCTGGTGCATGTAGCGCGGCGCGAAGTGCGAGGCGAAGGCGTAGGGCAGACCCTTGGCCGCGGCCAGCTGGGCGCTGAACAGGCTGGAGCCGAGCAGCCAGATCGGTATGTTGCTGTCGACGCCGGGCATGGCGATGACGCGCTGGTTGGGCTGGCGCGGACCGAGCAGCAGCTCCAGCTCCTCTACGTCCTGCGGGAAGTCGTCGGCGCTGCCCATGCGGTCGCGGCGCAGCGCATGGGCGGTGAACTGATCGGCGCCGGGCGCGCGACCGAGACCGAGGTCGATGCGGCCCGGGTAGAGCGCTTCCAGCGTGCCGAACTGCTCGGCGATCACCAGCGGCGCGTGATTCGGCAGCATCACCCCACCGGCGCCGAGGCGGATGCGCGTGGTGTTGGCGGCCAGGTAGCCGAGCAACACCGCGGTGGCAGCGCTGGCGATGCCGTCCATATTGTGGTGCTCGGCGACCCAGAAGCGCTGGAAGCCAAGCCCCTCGACATGGCGCGCCAAGGCCACGGCATTGTGCAGCGCCTGGGCCGGCGTGCCGTCGTCGCGGATCGGCGCCAGGTCGAGAGCGGAGAAGCGGGTGTTTGCAATGCGGGACATCGTTTACCTCATGACGTAAGGCGGTCGGGTGCGAGCGCGCTCAGTGGCAGTGCTCGGCCTCTGCCTCGACCAGCACGTTGCGCTGTTCGTCGCGCAACCAGCCTTGCGGGGTGAAACCCAGCGAGCGGGCCTGGAACAGGTAGCGCTGGCCGGGCTGGAAGTCGTCGTAGCGGATCACCAGGGTGCAGCGAATGGTGTGGGTTTCGCCGAACAGGCCGAAGTCGCCCCCTGTCACTTCGAATTCGTAGCGCGCTTCGAGTTCATGGGCGCCCGGCGGGACCTGGAAATAGCGGCCGTCGGGGGTGCGTTTGCCATCCAGCTGGTCGGACATGAAGATATCGCTGGGCTGCGCGGTCATGTCGACCCAGGCCATGTTCGGGTCGGGTTGCGGCAATGGCCCGGCGCAGCCGGCCAGGGCGAGAAGGGCGGGCAGGGCGAGGGGGAGTGCGCGACGCATGGCTGGATCCTCGGCGAATGGCGGGGTGAGACGCGCTGCGCCTCACCGATGCTGCCGAGGGTGCGCCAGATGACGGCGCATTTCAACGCGGACTCAGCGGCCGGCGAGGTCGCCGCAGCCCTTTTCCTCGGCGCGGGCCAGCACGTACTGGTGCTGGTCGTAGAGCTTGGCCCAGGGACGGAAACCATAGCCGCCTGCCACCAGGCGATAGCGCGCCCCGGCGGTGAACTTGTCGTATTCCAGGGTCAGCTTGCAGTCGCGAGGCAGCGGGTTGCTGCCGGGGCCGACGTTGGCGCCATTGACCTCGAAGCGGTAGCGCATCTCCAGCTTGCGGCTGCCGGGCGGTACCTGGAAATAGCGATCGTCCTCCAGCGTCTTGCCGTCCACGGCGACCGCCTGCAGCTGGGTCTCGCCGTTCGGGTTGAGCTCGACCCAGGCTTGCTCGGGATCGGGCTTGGGCATCCACATGGAGCAGCCGGCCAGGCTGGCGAGCAGGGTGACGAGAAGGAAACCGCGCATGTACAAGGCTCCAGCCGGTGATCAGTGGCCGGCAAGGGTTCGATTGAGGACGTCATGGGCTGCCGCAGGTTGCAATCGGCAGCACGGCCTTTGTAGGGTGCGCTAGGCGCGCCGGCGCCAGCCCGACAACTGAGCGGTACACCCGATGCCCAAGCCCAACGCCGCCTCCATCGACAGCCGCAGCCTGCGCTGGGTTCCCCTGCTGCTTGCCGTCTGTCTGAATGGTTGCAGTTATTACGGCCAGCTCGCCGCCGGCCAGCTGGAGTTGCTGCGCCAGCGCGAACCCATCGAGGCGCTGATCGTCGATGAATCGCGCGATGCGGCGTTGCGCCAACGACTGGGCGAGGTGTTGCAGGCGCGTCGCTTCGCCAGCCAGGCGCTGGAGTTGCCAGACAACGACAGCTATCGGCTCTACGCCGAACTCGGTCGGCCTTATGTGGTGTGGAACCTGTTCGCCACCGAGGAGTTCTCGGTCAAGCCGCTGGAGCACTGCTTTCCCATCGCCGGCTGCGTGGCCTATCGCGGCTACTTCCGCCAGGGTGCCGCCCGCGGCGAGGCGGCGCGGCTGCGGCTGAGCGGGCTGGATACCCATGTGGCGGGTGTCGAGGCCTATTCCACGCTCGGCTGGTTCGCCGATCCGCTGCTCAGTTCGATGCTGCGGCGCAACGACGAGCAGCTGGCGGCGCTGATCTTCCACGAACTGGCTCATCAGCAGCTGTATCTGCCCGGCGACACCGCATTCAACGAGTCCTACGCCACCTTTGTCGAGCGCGAGGGCCTGCGCCAGTGGCGTGCCCATCGCGACCTGCCGCAGCGGGATGAACAGGCGCGGGTGCGTTATCGGCAACTGGTTGAGCTGCTACTCGATACCCGCCAGCGGCTGGACCAGCTGTATGCTTCGGGTCGCTCGACAACCGAGTTGCGCACGCTGAAGCAGGCCGAGTTCGCGACGCTGCGTCAGCGCTATCGACATCTGCGCGACAGCCAGTGGAACGGTGATGCGCGCTACGATCGCTGGTTCGCCCAGCCACTGAACAACGCCACGCTGTTGCCGTTCGGCCTGTATGACCGCTGGGTACCGACCTTTGCTGCTCTGTTCGAGCGGTGCGAGCGGGACTGGGCGCGCTTTCACCAGGCGGTTGCGGCGCTAACGGAACTGCCTGCCGACGAGCGGGAAGCCAGGCTTTCGAAACTGGCTGACTGAACAAGCGAAACGGCGCGCCCTGTTGCCGTGGGCATTACCCGCGGTAATGGCTCTTGCGTCGAAAATCTCCGATCTGCCGTTCATCGGCCGCGATACCCCTGTCCGCTGAACGGTGCGAATCCTTTCTCCAGCTCTCCGGTCCTCTTTACTAGGTCGCCGATTCATACGGCGGCGATCCACCTATGCCTGATATCCACGCATAACAACGGAGGCTCCATGGAGACCATTTCCGGAATTTTCGACAACAAAGGCACGCCACTGGAGAATCAGAAATTCACATGGAAGGAAATGGCCGGCAAGCCGATCAGCAAGCTCGATGACGATGCCTTTACCCGTGTCCGCATCATCCTCATGAACGGGGTCGAGACCGACGCCCTGCGCCTGAGCCACGGCATCGCCCGCTTCAACAAGGAACTGCGCCTGCCGCTGGCGCAGATCCGGCGTACCGAGCAGCACCAGGCGACCATGATCAACTGGCTGATCGGCGCCGACCACTCGCCACTGGAAACCACCGTCGCCTACGAGCAGGTCGCCATCGAGGTGACCGCCGCCGTGGCACAGAACGAGCCCGACCCCTACCAGGCGCAGACCTATCGCTTCGGCTTGCTGGAGGACTTCGACCACCTGTACCGCTACTCGGCGATGCTTGATCGCCTCGAGGGCAAGGATGCCAACAACATCCTGCAGGGCTATACCGACATCGTTCCCGGCCGCAAGACGTCCGAGCACCACCGGCACCCGGAGAACGATATCCGCGACAACTACGAGAAGGACAGCGCGGCGCTGATCACCAAGATCCACGCGGCGCTGATCACCGGCGCGGAATACCAGACCCACGACTACTACATGAACATCGGCCCGCTGTTCGCCGACCCGCTGGCGCGCCAGTTGTACGCCGAGATCGCCTCGGTGGAAGAGCAGCACGTGACCCAGTACGGCTCGCTATCCGACCCCAGCGAAAGCCATATCGAGAAGTGGCTGGTGCACGAGGCGATGGAGGTCTACATGTACGCCAGCTGCGCCGAGCAGGAGACCAACCCGCGGATCAAGGCCATGTGGGAGCGCTTCCTCGACTACGAGCTGGGCCACCTCAACGTCGCCTGCGAATGGTTCAAGAAGCTCGAGCGCCGCGACCCGGCCGAGATTCTCGCCGGCCCGCTGCCGAAGATGGTCGAGTTCAAGAGCCAGCGCGATTTCGTTCGCCAGGTGCTGGCCGCCGAGGTCAACCTGCGCACTGCCGGCCCGGCCTATGTGGACAAGGCCAAGGAGCCGCAGTCCTCGCTCGATTACCGCAACCACCTCGCGTCGGAAGGGCTCGCCTCGGACATCGTCTCGGCGGGTTACCAGTGGGCGCCGGGTGGCGAACTGATGCGCAAGGCTTCCTGAGGAGACGAACATGGCTACTGCAGCGAAAGTAGGTACCAATTACACCGGCGTGCAGATGTCCCCGAAGGACAACAAGCGCCTGCTCGATGCCGTCAACGACATCCACCCGGACGTGCCGGGCGATGAGCGCGGCATGCTCGTCGAGCGTGCCGAACGCAACGAAGAGGCCGACCGCATCGGCTCCGTGCCGGTGCCCGGCTCGGCCAAGGGCATGCTCAAGACCAGCTTCGACATGATGAAGGGCAAGAGCCCCGAGGTGTTCATCGACAAGCTCGGCGAGCGCCTGGCCTTCGAACGCAACGGCGTGCGCCTGTACGAGGCGATGATCGCCAAGGCGCGCAACCTGGACTCGGGCAACGATCTGGTGGGCGTGCTGCAGCACATCCGCGACGAAGAGTTCGAGCACATGATGCTGGTCCATGCGGCTATGGAAAAACTCGGCGCCGACCCCACCGCGCAGACGCCCAGCGCGGATGTCGCCGGGGTCATGGCGATGGGCATCATGCAGGTGCTGACCGATCCGCGGACCAACGTCGCGCAGTGCATGAACGCACTGCTGACGGCTGAGTTGGCGGACAACGCCGCCTGGGAACTGCTGATCGAACTGGCGCAGGCGGCCGGTCATCCGAACATCGCCGACAGCTTCGTTCATGCCAAGACTCAGGAAGACGACCATCTGGTGAAGATCAAGACGCTGATGCGTCGGGATCTGATCATGCAGACCAAGTAACAGCGTGCGAGCGGGACGCTTTGGCGCACACCACCGAAAGGGATGTGCGTCTTTTTTATGGGCGGGGAATGGCTGCCTTGTTGTCTTGTGACGGCGGATCTTGTGACGGCGGGCTGGCAGGCTTTTGCTTCATGGCGCTTGGCGAGCTGCCTGAAAGGCTGGTTTCGCCCTGCTGGGCGAGTCACTTTTTCCAGACGCCGAAAAAGTAACCAAAAACGCTTTGCCCCTGCATCCGGCCCTGCGCTTCGCTCCGGGTTCGTTCACTACGCCGCCGCTCCGAGGGTCGCCGTACAAGGGCCATCCATGGCCCTATACGGCTCTCGCCGCATCCCTGCGGCTCGCCCCTCTCCACGACGGCTTCGTTCACCCTCCTGAAGGGGCGTTTGGAGTCGCCTGGTGGATCGTACAAACAGAACAGATGTTCGGCGTTTAGGCGGTGCTGATGGCTTCAAAGCTCCAAGTTCTGCGCGTGGGCTTACCCTCGCGCTCTCCATTGCGGGCATGAAAAATCCCTACGGCGCGCCCGCACAGCACAGTCGGTACGATCATCTGCTTTGCTTTATTGCGCACAAGTCATCAGGCGACACCATTCGCCCCTTTCAGGAGGCCGAGTGCAATCGTTGCGTAGGGGAGTGAGCGGCATGGATGCCGCGAGAGGCGTAAAGGGCCATGGATGGCCCTTGTACGCCGGCCCCTGGAGCGGCGATGGAATGAGGGAAGTCGAGCGCAGCGAGACCCGCATGGAGGGGCAAGCGTTTTTGCCTACTTTTTCCGCGACTGGAAAAAGTGGGTCGCCCAGCAGGGCGAAACTAAGCTTCCAAGCAGCTCGGAAATGGTTATGCGATCTGAGCGTGCATCCATCCAGTCCAGCCATCGCTGCAGTTACTTCCTCGAACCAATCGAAGGACCAAAGAAAAAGGGGTGCCGCCTGCGCGAACACCCCTCTCCAACGATCACCGGCCAGCCGGTCAATCGTTCCCGACACTCGCCGCTTGCACGGTACAGCCCCAGACTTCCAGCGCCGGCTGGTCCGCTTGTGGCGGGCCTAGCCATTCGCTCATCGCGTGGCAACGCTGGTCGAAACACAGTTGGTAATCCCCTGCCTCGGGGGTTCGCCCCAGGCGCAGGAGTGGCAACGCAGGCATCTGGCGCTGGTAGTGCCAGGCCCCGTCGCGCAGTTCGGCGTCATCCGGGATTTCCATCCCGGCACCAGAACCCTTGACCCGCGCTTCGCCGAGCAGCAGCCCGTCCGGCGTCACGCGGTAATCCTCTTCCCAGCGGATCTTCTCGATGGTGTGGTTCCACGCCAGGGTGAAGGCGGGGGCGGGCACTTCGGCCCACACCACGCCTGCCAGCCCCAGGCACAGACCGATCACGCCGCCGCCGGCTCGGCGCGGCGGGCGCGCCAGATGTGCTGAGCGAGGAAGATCGCGCCAAGGGCGAAGCCGATCTCGTCACTCATCGGTGTGGCGAGGATCATCGCCGCACCGGCGACGAAGCCCAGCACTTTCTCCCACAGCGCCATGGGCCGCTGCAGGTAGCCGGTGAACACCGCGCCCCACAGGCCGATGGCGAAGGCCGCCTTGAACAGCATGTACAGCGTGGCGCCCCAGTCTCCGCCCTGCATCATCAGCGCCGGGTTGTACACCGCCATGAACGGCACGATGAAACCGGCGATGGCGATGCGGATGGCCCACATGCTGATCTTCAGGCCCTTCTCCTTGGCGATTGGCGCGGCGGCGAAGCAGGCCAGCGCGACCGGCGGAGTCAGGTCGGCCATGATGCCGAAGTAGAAGACGAACATGTGCGAGACGATCAGCGGCACGCCCAGGTCCAGTAGCGCGGGCGCGGCGATCGAGCTGGTGATGATGTAGTTGGGAATGGTCGGGATGCCCATGCCCAGCACCAGGCAGGTCAGCATGGTCAGCAGCAGCGAGAGGAACAGGTTGTTCTCGCCGACGGCCAGGATGTAGCCAGCGAAGGTCGAGGCCACGCCGGTCAGCGAAACGATGCCGATGATCACGCCGACCAGGGCGCAGGCGATACCCACCGGCACCGCATGGCGCGCACCTTCGACCAGCGCGTGCAGGCAGATGACCAGGGTGTCGCGGCCGCCCTTGATGAACCAGCAGACCACCACCAGCGCGGCGATGACCGCGAAGATCACCCCGATGCCGAGCTGGAAGAATCCGGCGCAGAGCAGGCCGAGGGCGATCCAGAAGGCGATGCGCAGGCCGAACGACGACACCTTGAGGATGATCGCCGAACCGAGGATGACGATCGCCGTCAGCGCCAGGCCGATGGTGCCGGCAAACATCGGCGTGCGTCCGGAGAACAGCAGCCAGACCAGCACCAGCAGCGGAATCAGCAGGTACCAGCGTTCCTTCACTGCGGCCCAGGCACTCGGGCACTCGTCCTTCGGCAGGCCCTTGAGGCCGGCGCGCTTGGCTTCCAGATGGACCATCCAGAACACCGAGCCGAAGTACAGCAGGGCCGGAATCAGCGCGGCCTTGGCGATCTCGACGAAGGGTACGTTGATGGTTTCGGCCATGATGAACGCCACTGCGCCCATCACCGGCGGCATGATCTGGCTGCCCATCGACGAGGTGGCTTCTACGCCACCGGCGAAGGCCGGGCGATAGCCGAAGCGCTTCATCAGCGGAATGGTGAACTGGCCGGTGGTGACCACGTTGGCCACGCCGGAGCCGGTGATGGTGCCCATCAATGCCGAGGACACCACCGACACCTTGGCGGGGCCGCCGAGCTTGTGGCCGAACAGGCCCATGGCGAAGTCGGTGAACAGCTTGATCATCCCCGCCTGCTCGAGGAACGAGCCGAACAGGATGAACAGGAAGATGTAGGTCGCCGAAACGTAGGTCGGCGTGCCGTACAGGCCTTCGGTGCCGAACGACAGCTGGTTGACGATCTGGTCCAGGTAATAGCCACGGTGGGCGAGATCACCGGGCAGGTATTCGCCGAGCAGGCCGTAGGCGAGGAACAGCCCGCAGATGATCGGCAGGGCGATGCCCATCACCCGGCGAGCGGCCTCGAAGACCAGCACGATCAGCGTCAGGCCGACCGCCATGTCGGTGGTGGTCATGTCGCCGGAGCGCTGGATCAGGTCCGCCTCGAAATACCACTGGTAGAAAAAGGTCGCGAAACCGGCCAGGCCAAGCAGCCAGGCCACTGGCTGGAACGGCTTGCCGTTGCCGCGGGCCGGATAGCAGAGGAACACCAGCAGCAACAGGAAGCCGACGTGACCGGCGCGCAGCACCTGGCTGGACACCGGGTGAAAGGCGGCGGTGACGATCTGATAGATGGAGAACAGCAGGGCGACGTAGAACAGCGCCCTCGGCCATTCGCTGGGGCTGGCGTGCAGCCCTTGGCTTTCGCTCATGGGAATCACTCTCTCACTGCAAGGTGGGGCCTGTAGAAGCAGGCTTGCCAACGAGGCAACGCGGGCAAGCCTGCTGCTACAAGGATGCGGGCTGGAGCAGGCCGCAGGGCCCGCTCCGCCCGTCTGTCAGCGCTGGGTTACTTGAGAACCCCGGCTTCCTTGTAGAAGCGCTCGGCACCCGGGTGCAGCGGAATCGGCAGGTTCTTGGTGGCGTTTTCCAGCTTGATGTCCTTGGCGGCGGAGTGGGCGTTGCCCAGGGACGACAGGTTGTCGAACATCAGTTTGGTCATCTGGTAGGCCACTTCATCGGAGACCTTCTCGTGGCTGACCAGGATGTTGGTGATGGCCACGGTCGGAACGTCGGCATCCTGACCGTCGTAGGTGCCGGCCGGAATCACGCCGGCCTGGTAGGCGTCGCTCTCGATCTTCTCGACCACGGCGGCCGGAATCTCGACGAAGGTTACCGGCATGGTGCTGGCCAGGTCGCGGATGGCGGCCATGCCCAGGCCCGAGGACTGCAGGGTAGCGTCCAGCTGGCGGTTCTTGATCAGCTCGACCGACTCGGCGTAGGGCAGGAACTCGACGCGGCCCATGTCCTTGTAGTCCAGACCGGCGGCCTTGAAGATCGCGCGGGCGTTCAGCTCGGTGCCGGACTTCGGCGCGCCGACGGAGATGCGCTTGCCCTTGAGGTCTTCCAGGGTCTTGATGCCGGACTCTTCGCTGGCAACGATCTGGATGTAGTTGTTGTAGGTACCGGCGATGGCGCGCAGGCGCTTGAGCGGAGCCTTGAAGCCGGCGTCCTCGACACCGTTCCAGGCGTCGGCAACCGAGTCACCCAGGGAGAAGGCCAGTTCGCCACGGCCGGCCTGCAGCAGGTTGAGGTTTTCCACCGAAGCCTTGGTGGCCTGCACCGAAGTCTTGGCGCCATCGATCTTGTTGTACTGCTGCGACAGGGCCACGCCGATCGGGTAGTACACACCGCTGGTGCCGCCGGTGAGGATGTTGATGAAGGTCGGCGCAGCGACGGCCGCGGTGCTGGCAGTGAAGGCCGCAGCGGCAGCGAGCAGGCCCAGGCGTTTGGTCAGTCTCATGGTGGATCTCCGTTTCGTTTTTATTGGTTGACGCAGCATGTTGACGATAGACGATGCCGCGTTCGGGAACGCGCCAGACGAACAAGCAGAGGGGCGATGACACCGGAGAGGTCCGGAGGATGGATATCGCTGGTAGCTCTTCTTGTCGTTGGAATCGCATCGAGCACATTGCCATTAGCAGAAGCCGTGCCAGTCTGTCGCGACGCTCTGGGTCGGCCTTTGCCGGCATCCTTGGATGGGTCATCGGCAAGAATCCGCCTATTGTTGTTGGGGTGTGGGCGGAAACCCGCTCATTGCAGTGCGAACCCCTGTCCGTCGCGGCCTTCGAATGAGTGAGCGAACGCGGAGGCGGTATGACTGCAGAAATAGGCGCAGAGGATCTGGGAATCGACGTGACCCGCGGCGAGGCGGAGCTGTTCAAGTGGTTCGTCGCCAGCTTTCTATTCGGCAAGCGCATCCAGCGCGACATCGCCGCCGAGGCCTACCGGGTACTGGTGGAGCGCAACCGGCTCGACACGCCGCACAAGCTGCGTGACTGTGGCCAGCGTCGGTTGGTCCAGCTGCTCGGCCAGGCGCGCTACGTGCGCTACGACGAGTCCACTGCCGCGCGCCTGCTGAAGCTCGGCGACCAGCTGCTGACCGAGTACGACGGCAGGCTGGGTCGCCTGCGTGAGCTCGGTGAGACGCACGACGGGGTGGAGAAGCGGCTGCTGGCGTTCGAGGGCATCGGGCCGAAGACCGTGGCAATCTTCCTGCGAGAGGCGGCGCGGGTCTGGTTCTGAGCGCGCCGGACGGTGCTTGCGTAGCGCGGGCGAAGGGTTAGAGTGGCGCCATCGCACTGCCGAAGTCCGCCATGCGCATTTTCCTGCTCGCCCTCAGTCTGTTCCTGCCCATCGCCGCCAGCGCCGCGCCGGCGCCCTATTACCAATGGCAGAGCAAGCTCGACGGCACCATCATCTGCCGCCAGACCTCGCCGGGCGAGGGCTGGGAGAAGCTCGACGGCCGCCCGTTCCGTGACCTCAATTGCAGCATGCCGGCTGCGCGGGTTGAACGCCCGACCAGCGTGCCGGGTTTCCGCCCGCAGCCTGGGCGCTGAGCCGGCGTCAGCCCGGAATCCGCTCCATGCTTCATGGCCGTAGGGTGGAAAACCGCGAAGCGTTTTCCACGCGTCGGAGGCCGTGCCCGACGTTTCGCCATGCAACGGACCCATGGTGGATAAGCTTCGCGTTATGCACCCTACGATCCCATCGCCATCGCCATCGCCATCGCCATCGCCATCGCCATCGGTAGGGTGGAAGACCGCGCAGTGTTTTCCACGCGTTGCGAGCAGGCGGCTCGGTGTTTCGTCTGCTGCTGGACGATGGAAGCCGCAAGCTCGGTTTCTCTCCTAAGCGCTAGAGCGTCATCCCGTCGTATGCCAGGCATACGTTGTCCGGCAGTTTCCGTGACGCCTGCATGAACCAGGTATCCAGCTCGTGGCCGATATGGGTCAGCACGGCTTGCGCCGGTTGCAGCTCCTCGATGCTCTGCAATGCGCGGGTCAGGTCGTTGTGGTTACGCGGTGGTGTATCGCGCGGTGGAGTCGAGCAGTCCAGCACCAGCACATCCAGCGCGGTGTCCTGCAGCAGTTCGCGCGTGCTGTCCGGCAGGCCGACGGTGTCGGTGAGGTAGGCGATGCAGCGGCTGTGTCCTTCCAGCAGGTAACCGAAGGTGGGTTTCGAGTGCACCAGTGGCAGCGCCGTGACGCGCAGCGTGCCGAGCATGCGTTGTTCGAAGGCGGCGAATGGTTCGCTGAAATCGAGGATGCCGGGGTGTTTGTAGAGGTCGGCGAGGCCCTCTGCGTCGTCCGGGCCGAGCACCGGAATGTGCAGCCCGGTGCCCCAGCGCAGTTGCAGCAAGCCCTGGGCATGATCGGCGTGGTAATGGGTCTGCAGGATGCCGCTGAAGCTGCCCGGGGCGAAGCGCTCGCAGAGGTCCAGCAGGCCGCTGTCGAGCAGCCAGCGCTGGCCGCCACAGTCCACCAGCGCCGAGCAGGCACGGCGGCGGCGACTCGGGTCGAGCTGCGCGGCGCGGCAGGCCGGACAAGCGCAGTTGTACACCGGCACCTGCGCGGCGCCACCGGTGCCGAGCAGGGTCAGCCGCATTGACGGTGCTCGTCGAGCAGCTGCAGCAGGCGCTCGACGCTGCGCTCCAGCGAGGCGGAATTGTCCAGGCGGATGTAGTCGTCCAGCTCGCCGCTGAACAGCGCGTTGCGCGCCAGGCGCGCCTCGATCTGCTCGGGCGTCTCCCGGCCGCGGGTCAGCAGGCGCTCGCGCAGCACGTCCTGTTCAACGGTCAACAGCACCGCCAGCAGATCCGGGTAGCGCCTGCGCGCCTCGGGCAGATAACCACGCGAGCCATTGACCAGCACATCCTCGCCGGCCGCCAGCCAGGCGTCGATTTCGGCGGGGATGCCATAGGCCAGTCCGTTGGCGCGCCAGCTGAGGGCAAAGGCCTGCTCGGCCTCCATGCGTTCGAACTGCTCGGCGCTCACCGAATGCGCGGCTTCACCGATGGCCTCGGCCGAGCGGGTGATGACCCGCCGGGCGATGCGCACGCCACGCTCGGCGAGCGCTGCGCGTGCGGCATCGAGCAGACTGTCCTTGCCGGCACCGGAGGGGCCGATCAGGTAGATCAAGCGGCCTTGCATGGGGTTACTCCCGATCATCGAAGCCAGCGCAGTGGCAGGCAGTATAGAGCCAGCCGGGCGACCCGCTGGCGCCTTGTCAGCTTTGTCGGAATGCGCCATCAGAACACCCGCCGGCCCTGGCGCCAGACCTGGCCGATCACCGGCTGGCCCTTGTGCACCTGTGCCTGGACCAGGTCGGCGCGCAGCCCGACGGCGATCTCGCCGCGATCATCCAGCCCGGCCGCGCGTGCCGGCGCCAGGCTGATGGTGGCGATGGCGCGCGGCAGGTCGTAGCCGTTGTCCTGCTCTGCCAGGCCCAGCGCGGCCTGCAGCAGACTGGCCGGGTAGTAGTCGCTGGAGAGGATGTCCAGCACGCCGCGCCGGGCCAGATCGGCAGCGGCGATATTGCCCGAGTGCGAGCCGCCACGAACGATGTTCGGCGCGCCCATCAGCACCTTCAGCCCGCGTGCGTGGCTGGCCTCGGCGGCCTCGAAGGTGGTCGGGAATTCGGCGATGGCCATGCCGTAGCCGGCCGATTCCTCGACATGATCGAGCGTCGCATCGTCGTGGCTGGCCAGCGCCAGGTCGCGGCTGCGGCAGATATCGACGATGGCGGCGCGCTGCTGGTCGCTGTGCCGCGCCGAGTTGGCCAGCTGCTCGCTGACGAAGCGGTCCATCTCTGCCGGACTCAGGTGGTACTTGCCCATGTAGTACTCGCGGTACTTCTCCATGCGCGCGAACTGGCGCTGGCCCGGCGCGTGGTCCATCACCGAGACCAGCTGCACCAGCGGCTGCTCGACCAGCTCGCGGAACAGCTCCAGGCACTGCGGGTGGCTGACTTCGCAGCGCAGGTGCAGGCGGTGTTCGGCGCGGGTCTGTCCGGCCGCTTCGGCCTCGGCGATGGCCTCGAGCATCACCCCGAGCTGCTGCATGCGCTTGCCCTTGGGGTTGATGTCGCCGATCGACAGCGCATCGAACACCGTGGTGATGCCGGCGGCGACGATCTGTGCGTCATGGGTCAGCACCGCCGAGGCGGACGGCCAGTCCACGCCAGGACGCGGGCTCATGTGCTTTTCCAGGTTGTCGGTGTGCAGTTCCACCAGACCCGGCAGCAGCAGGTCGCCGCCCAGGTCCTGAGCCTGCGGCAGGCTGCTGGCGCCTGCGCTGATGTCGGCGATCAGGCCGTCGCGGATCAGCAGGCTGCCATGGATCACCTGATCGGCCAGCACCAGGCGGGCGTTGCTGAGTATCTGTTCAGCTGGCATGGGCCAGGTCCTCCTGCGTCATGTCCAGATAGCGGTCGGCGACTGCCTCGCGGATCGCGCGGTCGTGGAATATGCCGATCAGCGCGCTGCCGGCGGCCCTGGCCTCGCCGATCAGTTCCAGCACCACGCCGGCGTTGGCTTCGTCCAGCGAGGCAGTGGGTTCGTCGAGCAGCATCACCGGCCAGCCCACCATGAAGCCGCGCGCCAGGTTGACCCGCTGCTGCTCGCCGCCGGAAAAGGTGCCGGGGGCCAGCTGCCAGAGCCGTTCGGGAATGTTCAGCCGGGTCAGCAGCGCCTCCGCCCGCGCCTCGGCATCGACACGCGTCCAGCCGCGCGCCAGCGCCGGTTCCATCACCACCTCCAGCGCCGGCACCCGCGGGATCACGCGCAGGAACTGGCTGACGTAGCCCAGCGTCTGCCGGCGCACCGCGAGTACCTGGCGTGGTTCGGCGCCGACCAGCTCCAGCCAGTCGCCGGCATGGCGGATACGGATGCTGCCGCCGGCGGGCAGGTAGTTGCCGTACAGCGTGCGCAGCAGGGTCGACTTGCCGGCGCCGGACTGACCGTGCAGCACCAGGCACTCGCCGGCGGCGACGGTGAAGTTCAGCCCGCGCAGCACCTGCAGGCTGACGCCGTGCTGCTGGTGCAGGGTGAAGGTCTTGGCGAGGTCGCGGACCTCGATCAGGTTCGTCATGACGGATTCCTTCATGGCTGCAGCACCGAGGACACCAAGAGCTGCGTGTAGGGGTGCTGCGGGTCGTCGAGGATCTGATCGGTCAGGCCCGACTCCACCACCCGCGAGCGGCGCATCACCATCAGCCGGTCGGCCAGAAGGCGCGCCACGGCGAGGTCGTGGGTGACGATCACCACCGCCAGATCCAGCTCGCGCACCAGCCCGCGCAGGAGGTCGAGCAGGCGTGCCTGCACCGACACGTCGAGGCCGCCGGTGGGTTCGTCCATGAACACCAGCTTCGGACTGGAAACCAGGTTGCGGGCGATCTGCAGGCGCTGCTGCATGCCGCCGGAGAAGGTCCGCGGCAGGTCGTCGATGCGCGCCGGGTCGATCTCCACCTGTCTGAGCCAATCCAGCCCGGCGGCGCGCAGCTGGCCGTAATGCCTGACGCCCTGGGCCATCAGCCGCTCGCCGATGTTGGCGCCGGCGGAAACCCCCATGCGCAGGCCGTCGCGCGGGTTCTGTTCGACGAAGCCCCATTCGGTGCGCAGCAGCGTGCGCCGCTCGGCCTCGCTGGCGGCGTAGAGGTCGAGCCAGTCGCCGGCACCATCGCGGTACTGCACGCTGCCGCGATCCGGCGGGCAGCGGCCGCAGAGCAGCGAGAGCAGGGTGGACTTGCCCGAGCCGGACTCGCCGACGATGCCCAGCACTTCGCCGGGGTAGAGCTCGAAGGAAACGCCCTGGCAGCCCTTGTCCGGGCCGTACAGACGGGTCAGGTCGCGTACCGCGAACAGCGGCTCGGTGCCGATGCTCGGGGCGGGCAGCAGGTGTTCGGCGGCGCTCATGGGCGGCTCTCCTGTTGCTGGGCGCGCTGCGCGCAATAGTCGGTATCCGAGCAGACGAACTGCTTGCTGCCGGCGTCGTCGACGATCAGCTCGTCGAGGTAGGAATCGCTGCTGCCACAGATGACGCAGCACTGTTCCCACTGCTGGATCTGGAACGGGTGATCCTCGAAATCCAGGCTGACCACGCGGGTGTACGGCGGCACGGCGTAGAGGCGCTTCTCGCGGCCGGCGCCGAACAGCATCAGCGCCGGGCTGCGGTCCAGCTTGGGGTTGTCGAATTTGGGAATCGGCGACGGGTCCATCACGTAGCGCCCGTCCACCGTCACCGGGTAGGCGTAGCTGGTGGCGATGTGGCCGAAGGTGGCGATGTCTTCGTAGAGCTTCACGTGCATCACGCCGTAGTCGCCCAGCGCGTGCATGGTGCGCGTCTCGGTTTCCGACGGCTCGATGAAGCGCAGCGGCTCGGGGATCGGTACCTGATAGACCATGATCTGCCCGGCGGCGAGCGGGGTTTCAGGGATGCGGTGGCGGGTCTGGATCACCGTCGCCGCGGGGGTGCGCTCGGTGGTGGCGACCCCGGCGGTGCGGGCGAAGAAGCGGCGGATCGACACTGCGTTGGTGGTGTCGTCGGCGCCCTGGTCGATCACCTTGAGCACGTCGTCGGCGCCGAGAATGGCCGCGGTCAGCTGCATGCCGCCGGTGCCCCAGCCGTAGGGCAGCGGCATCTCGCGGCCGCCGAAGGGCACCTGATAGCCGGGAATGGCGACCGCCTTGAGCAGTGCGCGGCGGATCATGCGCTTGGTCTGCTCGTCGAGGTAGGCGAAGTTGTAGCCCGCCTCGCGGGCGGGAATGGCCTGGGCATTCATGCGCGTTTCTCCTTAGCTGGCGTCTCGGCGTCTGCTTCGGTCTGCTCGGCTTGTGGCTGGCGCAGCTTGCGGATCAGCTCCAGTTCGGACTGGAAGTCGACGTAGTGCGGCAACTTCAGGTGCGAGACGAATCCGGCGGCCTCGACGTTGTCGCAGTGCATTAGGACGAATTCCTCCTGCTGCGCCGGGCCCTGCACTTCCTCGCCGTACTCGCCGGCACGCAGCGCGCGGTCGACCAGCGCCATGCCCATCGCCTTGCGCTCGGCATAACCGAAGGCCAGGCCGTAGCCGCGGGTGAACTGCGCCTGCTCGGCGCTCTCGCCGACGAACTGGTTGACCATCTCGCACTCGGTCAGCTCGATCTCGCCGAGGCAGACCGGGAAGCCCAGCTCCTGCGGCTCGATCCAGACCTCGGCGGTGCCGATGCGAATCTCGCCGGCGAACGGGTGGTTGCGGCCGTAGCCACGCTGGGTCGAATAGCCCAGTGCGAGGAGGAAGCCCTCGTCGCCGCGCGCCAGTGCCTGCAGGCGTTCGGCGCGGCTGCAGGGCAGCTCCAGTGGCTCGCGGGTGAGGTCCGGCACCGGCTCGCCGCGGTCGATTTCCGCTGTCATCAGGCCTTCCTCGCCGAGCAGGCCGAGTACCCGCGGGCAGTTGCTCAGCGTGGCGCTTTCATCCACCGGCGGGCCTGGGCGTTCGCCTTCGGCGAGCAGGGCGAAATCGAGCAGGCGGTGGGTGTAGTCGAAGGTCGGGCCGAGCAGCTGGCCGCCGGGCACGTCCTTGAAGGTCGCCGAGATGCGCCGGCTGAGCTGCATGGCGCCGGTGTCCAGCGGCAGGCTTTCGGCGAAGCGCGGCAGCGTGGTGCGGTAGGCGCGCAAGAGGAAGATCGCCTCGACCAGATCGCCGGCGGCCTGCTTGATCGCCAGCGCGGCGAGCTCCTCGTCATACAGCGAGCCTTCGCTCATCACCCGCGCCACGGCGAGCGGCAGCTGCTGGCGGATCTGCTCGACGCCGAGTTCGGCGATGCCGGTATCGCCGCGGCGCTTCTTCGCCAGCAGCGCGTGGGCGTTGTCGATGGCCTGTTCGCCACCCTTGACTGCGACGTACATCAGGCCACCTCCTGCAGCGAATCGCCGATGCGGGTGCTGCGCGGCAGGCCGAGCACTTCGCCTTCGGCGCAGAACAGTGCGTCGAGCCCGCGCGGGAAGTCGTTGCGTGCGGCGCGCTGCTGCCAGAACGCCGGTTTCAGCGGCAGGCCGACCAGGCGGCTGCCGTCGATGCCCGGGCCCTGCCAGCTCAGCGCCGGGCCGCGGTCGAGACGCTCGAGCTGGATCAGCAGCGTGCAGGACTGGTCCGGGTAGCGTTCGCTGCCGGCGTAGAAGCCGGAGAGGTCGTCCAGCGCAGCGGCATCAAGCAGGGCGAACATCGCCTCCTCGCGTGCCTCGACGATCGGACAGCCACAGTGGAAGGCCAGGTTGGCGCGAATCGCCGGAGTGTCGAAGGCCGGCGCCAGCCACAGCGGCGTGTCGTTATCCAGCAGGCTCAGGCACAGCGCATAGCCGGCGGCCTGCAGCGGCTCGATGGCGGCGACGCTGACCAGCGTCTGGCGCGTGCCCGGCTCGGACAAAGCCTTGAGCGCGGCGCGGAAGCACTTCTGCGCGTCCAGCACCGGGTCGGCGAATGCGGCCTGCAACAGGTCGGATGGGGCGCGATTCATCAGTCTTCTCCTCGCAGCAGCGTGAAGAACTCCACGCGGGTAGTGGCGGTTTCGGCGGCCTTTTGCGCGGCGCGTCGGGCCTGCGCGGCGGCCAGCGGTTCGATCAGCTCGGCGAGCCAGCGGCTCTGTTGCGGGCCTTGCAGGTGGGCGTCGGCGAGCGCGGCGAGCTCGGCCTGGCGCTTGTCTCGGCCGGCGCGGTAGCTGTAGCCGGTGCTGCCGTCGGCCAGGCGCACCACGCAGCGGGTGACGCTCATCTCGCCGAGGTTGAACGGCGCACCGGTGCCGCCCATGCGCCCGCGAACCAGGGTCATGCCGATTTCCGCGGGGCGGATCAGCTGGTAGGCGCAGTTGCGCAGGTCACTCTCGAAAGGCGCCAGGTCGGCGGCGCTGGCGCGGGCCAGTACAGCCATCCAGCGCTGGCGCGGGGATTGTTCGCGGGTGTGCATGGGGTTCTCCATCAAGTGGCGACCTGGTACTGGAAGCGGTCGGAACGGCTGGCCGAAAGGGCGATCTCCACCGGTCGGCCGGCGGCATCGCAGGACAGGGTGAACACCGACAGCAGTGGCATGCGCAGGGGCATCAGCAGCTGTGCGGCCTCGTCGCGATCGGCCAGGCGTGCGCCGATCAGGCTGAAACGGCGCGTCAGCGGTAGGCCGCGTTCGCCGAGGTAGCGGCGCAGCGAGCCGCCCTGGTAGTCGGCGAGGCGTTCGGCGTGGCTGGCGCAGTAGCGGTGGCGGATCAGGCTGACCGGCTCGCCGTCGAGCAGGCGCAGGGTGCTCAGCTCGATAAGCGCGGCGCCTTCGGCCAGTTGCAGGTGGCGCGCTTCCTCGGCGCTGGCGCTGAGCTGACGGCGCTCGAGCAGGCGCGCCTCGGTACGCAAGCCGAGGGCGGCCAGCGATTCGCTGTAGGCGCTGTCGGCCTGCAGCGGATACACCAGCGGGCGCTGCAACACCTGGGTGCCCTTGCCCTGGCGGCGCAGCAGACGGCCTTCGTTGATCAGCTCGTCGACGGCACGGCGCAGGGTGTGGCGGTTGACCGCGAAGCGCCGCGCCAGCTGCATCTCGCCGGGGAGAAAGTCGCCGATGCGGTAGTGGCGCAGTTCGCCGCGCAGCACCTGGGCCAGTTCGAGGTAGAGCGGTTCGCTGGGTTGTCTAGACAACTGCATGGTTTTTTCGAGAGGCGCACGGCGCCTCGCTCCGTCAGATGAAGCGCTTGCGCAGGCGCTGGGAGAGCAGGTCGATCAGGCTCACCACGGCGATGATGATCAGCAGCAGGGCGGCGGTCTGGCCGAACTGGAAGCCGCGAATGGCTTCCCAGAGGATCACGCCGATACCGCCGGCGCCGACCATGCCGACCACCGTGGCGGAGCGCACGTTGGATTCGAAGCGGTACAACGAGTAGGAAATCCACAGCGGCAGCACCTGCGGAATCACCCCGAAGATGACTTCCTGCAGCGCACTGGCGCCGGTGGCACGCACGCCTTCCACCGGGCCCGGCTCGATGGCTTCCACCGCTTCGGCGAACAGCTTGGCGAGCACGCCGGTGGTGCTGATCCACAGCGCCAGCACACCGGCGAAGGGGCCGAGGCCGACGGCAACGACGAAGAGCATGGCGAAGACCATCTCGTTGATCGAACGGCAGGCGTCCATCAGCCGGCGCACCGGCTGGTAGACCCACCAGGGCACGATGTTCTCGGAGCTGAGAATGCCCAGCGGGATGGCGCAGACGATCGCCAGCAGGGTGCCCCAGAGGGCGATGTGCACCGTGGTGATCATCTCCCTGAGGTACAGCTGCCAGTTGCTGAAGTCCGGCGGGAAGAAGTCGGCGGCAAAGGTTGCCATGTTGGCGCTGTCGCGAATCAGCAGCAGCGGATTCATCTCCGCGCCTTGCCAGGACCAGGCCAGCACGGCCAGGCACAGGCCCCAGCCGAGCAGGCGCAACCAGCTGCGCTTGTCGTTGCCCGCCAGTGGCGGGGTGGTGCTCAGAGTGGTCATGTTCGGTTCTCGAAAACGGCGCGGACGGGGGCGTGGCGCCAGCGCGCCACGCCCGGCGTTGCTCAGCTGGCCTTGGCGGCGGCGTTCTTCTGCTCGCGCTCGGCCATGCGCTGCTCCAGCTTGGCCAGCTCCTGGTCGATGCTCTGCAGTTGCGCCTGGCGATCGCTGTCGGAGAGCTTGCTGTCGGCGGCGACTTCGCTGCGCTTCTTGAACAGTTCCAGCTGGCGGATCGGCAGCAGCTGGTCGTTATCCGAGGCACGGAACGGCGCCCACTGCAGCGCGGCGAGAATTTCCTTCTCGGCCGGCTTGGCGCCGTAGCTCATGAAGAACTCGCGCAGCCTGTTCTTCTGCTCGTCGCTCAGGCTCTTGCGCCACACCAGCGGGTCGGCCGGGATCAACGGCGAGGTCCAGATCACCTTGAGTTGGGCCGCCTTGTCCGGCGCGGTGATCTCAAGGCGCTCCATGCCTTCGCTGTTGAAGGTGCCGACATCGACCTGCTTGTTCGCCACCGACAGCGCGTTCACTTCGTGGCTGCCGTTGAGGCTGCGCTTGAAGGCCTGGCCGGCGTCGACCTTGTTCTTGGCGAACACGTAGTAGCCGGGCACCAGGTAGCCAGAGGTGGAGTTCGGGTCACCGTTGGCAAAGGTCAGGCTCTTGGCGTTCTTCAGC
Source organism: Stutzerimonas kunmingensis (assembly GCF_021432085.1). Taxonomy (GTDB): domain Bacteria; phylum Pseudomonadota; class Gammaproteobacteria; order Pseudomonadales; family Pseudomonadaceae; genus Stutzerimonas. The sequence continues at coordinate 95,975 of NZ_CP090366.1, forward strand.
ACGTCCTCGACCGAGTTCAGGGCGCTGTCCTTGTGCACGATCAGGTGGCTGTAGTAGCCCGGGCTGCCGTTGGCGGCGACGGTCTGGGCGAAGACTTCACCGCCGGCGCGGTCCACCGCTTCCATCGCCGACTTGTTGCCGTACCAGGCCAGGTCGACCTTGTCGAAGCGCATGCCTTGGATCACCCCGGCGTAGTCGGGGGCGAAAAAGGCTTTCACCTCGTAGCCGGTCTGCTTGCTCATGTCGGCGAGGAAGGGGTCCCAGACGCTGCGCAGGTTCTGCGAGGACTCGGTGGAGATGATGCCGAAGGTGATGGTCTCGGCGGCCTGCGCGGTGCCGAACATCGCACCGGCAAGCAGCGTGGAGGCGGCGAGGGCGCGGCTGAAGCGTTTCAACATGGAGGTCACTCCTGAGGTGTGGCGTTGGTTGTCGGGTTGACCTGCGGCTCAGCCGTTGACCAGCTGCAGCTGCCGCGGCTCGGCGCTGCGGGCGCGGTCGGAGAACAGCAGGCTGGCGTCCAGATCGGCGCCGTAGAGATCGTTGAGCAGGTGGTCGCTGAGTGCCGCCGAGGGGCCGTCGTAATGAATGCGCCCGCCCTTGAGCGCCACGGCGCGGGAGCAGTAGCGCAGGGCGTAGTCGACCTGATGCAGGGTCACCACCACGGTCTTGCCGTCCTGGCGGTTGATGTCGGCGAGGATTTCCATGACCTTGCGCGCCGACTCCGGGTCGAGCGAGGCGATCGGTTCGTCGGCGAGGATTACCTCGGCCTGCTGGGTCAGCGCACGGGCGATCGCCACCCGCTGCTGCTGGCCGCCGGAGAGCGTCGAGGCGCGCTGCGCGGCGCGCTCGGCCAGGCCGACGCGCTCCAGTGCGGCCATGGCCTGGCGCTTCTGCTCGTCGCTGAACATGCCCAGCGATCCGCGCCAGCGCGGCATGCGGCCGAGAAAGCCGAGCAGGACGTTGTCCAGCACGCTGAGGCGGTTGACTAGGTTGAACTGCTGGAAGATGTAGCCGATGTCGGCGCGCAGGCGGCGCACCTCGCCGTGCAGACGGCCGGTGGCCTGAACCTCGCGGCCGAGCACCTCGATGCGTCCGCCGGCGGAGCGGTCGCAGCAGGCCAGGCCGGCCAGGTGGCGCAACAGCGTGGACTTGCCGGAACCGGACGCGCCGATCAGCGCCACCATCTCGCCCGGCTGTATCGCCAGGCCCAGGTCGAACAGCGCCTGCTTGCCGGCGAAGGTCTTGTTCAGTCGCTCGACTCGAATAGCCGCATTCATGTCTTGCCCTCTCGTCTGCGCGGCCGGGGAGGTCGGCCAACTTGTCTAGACGAGAAGGTAGTCGGGCTCTGTTGCAGTCCCGCTAAGCGTCCGTGAACCTGCGATGACCATTCGGTGAAGCTTCGACGGTCAGCGCAGCGGCGGCCGGCTGGCGCGCGATCAGCGCACGCCGTGCTTTGCCTGGCGCAGCAACGCCCCCTAAGCTGGACGCCGTCACTGCGCCCCTGTGCCGCGTCGCCTACACGACAGCTGGCATTTCAGAGAAAGAGGAAAAGCATGAAACAGAAGATCGTATTCATCACCGGCGCCACCTCCGGCTTCGGCCGTGCCACCGCCCGCCGCTTCGCCGAGGCCGCCTGGGCGCTGGTGCTCACCGGGCGGCGCAGCGAGCGTCTGGAAGAACTGAAGGGCGAGCTGTCGGCGAAGGTGCCGGTGCATATCGCCACGCTCGACGTGCGCCAGGCCGGCGCGGTGCAGGAGGTGGTGGCGCAGCTGCCGGCCGAATTCCGCCAGATCGATTGCCTGGTCAACAACGCCGGCCTGGCGCTGGCGCCGCAGCCGGCGCAGCAGGTCGACCTCGCTGACTGGCACACCATGATCGATACCAACATCACCGGCCTGGTCAACGTCACCCACGCGCTGCTGCCGACGCTGATCGCCACCGGCAAGGGTGCCAGCATCGTCAACATCGGCTCGGTGGCCGGCCACTGGCCGTATCCGGGCGGCCACGTCTACGGTGCGACCAAGGCCTTCGTCGAGCAGTTCGGCTACAACCTGCGCTGCGACTTGCTCGGCACCGGCGTGCGCGTCACCGACATCGCCCCGGGCATGGCCGAGACCGAATTCACCCTGGTCCGCACCAAGGGCGATCAGGACGCCAGCGACCGGCTCTACCGCGGCACCACGCCGCTGACCGCCGAGGACATCGCCGAGCAGATCTTCTACGTCGCCACCCTGCCGGATCACATCAACATCAACCGTCTGGAAGTGATGCCGACGCGTCAGGCCTGGTCGCCGTTCAATATCGATCGCGACAAGTAATCGGCTCCAGAAGGCGTGGCACGCAATGCGCCGCGCCTGCTGCATCCCCAGCAAACCGCCCGTTCAGACATATCGTTAACCCAAGCGTAACGGTCGCGCCTGCTGCTTGATTGATGACCCTTCGGTCACGTCCCTACTGTGCGCTCCACAAGCGGAAAAACTGTGGAGTCGCCATGACAACAACAATCTCCCCACCGCCGCAGTGGTCGCGTCGTCGCGCTGAAAAAGCCCGTCGTCTCGATCAGGTGCAGAGCCTCGCCGATGGCGTGGTACTGCCCAGCGAGCGGATCGTCGAGGCCCTGGAACTCTTGATCGCCCCTGGCGACCGGGTGGTGCTCGAGGGCAACAACCAGAAGCAGGCGGACTTCCTCTCCCGCTCCCTGGCCAAGGCCGACCCCGGCAAGCTGCACGACCTGCACATGATCATGCCGAGCGTCAGCCGCGCCGAGCATCTGGATCTGTTCGAGCGGCAGATCGCGCGCAAGCTCGACTTTTCCTTCGCCGGCCCGCAGAGCCTGCGCATCAGCCAGCTGCTCGAGGACGGCCTGCTGGAAGTCGGCGCCATCCACACCTACATCGAACTCTACTCGCGCCTCTTGGTGGACCTGATCCCCAACGTCGCGCTGGTGGCCGGCTTCCAGGCCGATCGCCACGGCAACATCTACACCGGCCCCAGCACCGAAGACACCCCGGCGCTGGTCGAGCCGACCGCCTTCAGCGACGGCATCGTCATCGTCCAGGTCAACGAGATCGTCGACGAACTGCCGCGCGTGGACATCCCGGCGAGCTGGGTCGATTTCGTCGTGGTGGCGGACAAGCCCTTCTACATCGAGCCGCTGTTCACCCGCGACCCGCGCCATATCAAGCCGGTGCACGTGCTGATGGCGATGATGGCGATCCGCGGCATCTACGAAAAACACAACGTGCAGTCGCTCAACCACGGCATCGGTTTCAACACCGCGGCCATCGAGCTGATCCTGCCGACCTACGGCGAATCCCTCGGCCTGAAAGGCAAGATCTGCCGCAACTGGACGCTCAACCCGCACCCGACGCTGATCCCGGCGATCGAGACTGGCTGGGTCGAGAGCGTGCATTGCTTCGGCACCGAGCTGGGCATGGAGAACTACATCGCCCAGCGCCCGGACGTGTTCTTCACCGGGCGCGACGGCTCCATGCGCTCCAATCGCATGATGTGCCAGCTGGCCGGGCAATACGCCGTGGACCTGTTCATCGGCGCCACCCTGCAGGTTGATGGCGACGGCCATTCCTCCACCGTCACCCGTGGGCGTCTGGCCGGTTTCGGCGGCGCGCCGAACATGGGCCACGACCCACGCGGTCGCCGCCATCCGACCCCGGCCTGGCTGGACATGGCCATGCCCGGCGGCGAGGCCCCGGTGACCATGCTCGAGCGCGGCAAGAAGCTCGTGGTGCAGATGGTCGAGACCTTCCAGGAAGGCGGCAAACCCACCTTCGTCAAGCAGCTCGACGCGGTGGAGGTGGCGAAGAAGAGCGGCATGCCGCTGGCGCCGATCATGATCTACGGCGACGACGTCACCCACCTGCTCACCGAGGAAGGCATCGCCTACCTGTACAAGGCCCGCTCGCTGGAGGAACGCCAGGCGATGATCGCCGCGGTGGCCGGCGTCACCAGTATCGGCCTGCGGCACAACCCGAAGGACACCGAGCGCATGCGCCGCGAAGGGCTGATCGCCCTGCCGGAAGACCTCGGCATCCGCCGCAACGACGCCACCCGCGAACTGCTCGCTGCTAAGAGCATCGCCGAGCTGGTGGAGTGGTCCGGCGGCCTCTACAACCCGCCTGCCAAGTTCAGGAGCTGGTGATGAGCGCACTCATTGCACGACAGGCGCCGACCGCGGCCGAGCGCCTGGCCGATCTGGCGGTGCAGGCGCTGGTCGATGAGGCCGACCTGTCGCCCAAGCCGGGGCTGGTCGACCGACGCGGTAGTGGCGCGCACAGCGATCTGCACCTGGGGCTGATGCACGCCTCGGCGCAGTCGCTGTGGCCGGCGTTCGCCGCCATGGCCGATGCCGCGCGGTGCGAAGGTCGGGTCAGCCAGGCGCTGCGTGAAACCCTCGGCCAGCTGGGCCGCGACGGCGAAGCGGAGATGCTGCGCGTCACCGCCGGGGTCAACACCCATCGCGGCGCGATCTGGGCGCTGGGGCTGCTCAGCGCGGCGGCCATGCTGGAAAGCGGCGCTTCGGCCGGCGGGATCGCCGCCAGCGCGGCCGCCCTGGCGCGGCTGGACGACCCGGCCGCGCCGCACAACCCGGACAGTCACGGCGCGCGGGTCTGCCGTCGCTACGGCGTGCTCGGCGCCCGCGAACAGGCGCAGCACGGCTTTCCCGCGGTCATCGAGCACGGCTTGCCGCAGCTGCTGGCCAGTCGCCGCGCCGGCGCCGGCGAGCAGAACGCCAGGCTCGATGCACTGCTGGCGATCATGAGCAGCCTGACCGACACCTGCGTGCTGCATCGCGCCGGTCTTGAAGGGCTGACCCGCATGCAGGCCGGTGCCCGCGCCGTGCTCGAAGCCGGTGGTGCCGCAACCCTCGCCGGTCGTCGCCAGCTGCGCCTGCTCGATCGCGACATGCTCGCCCTCAACGCCTCGCCGGGGGGCGCCGCCGACCTCCTGGCCTCCACCCTTTTCCTCGACCGTCTGGCGCCGCATGCGCCGGCGCCGACTGGGAGCAACTGAACATGGAAACCCTGTCTTTCGAATTCGCCGCCGGGCAACCCGCCCGCGGCAAGGCCCTGGTCGGCGTGGTCGGCTCGGGCGATCTGGAAGTGCTGCTGGAACCCGGTCAGGCCGGCAAGCTGGCGATCCAGGTGGTCACCTCGGTCAACGGCGCCGAGCAGCGCTGGCAGCAACTGTTCGAGCGGATGTTCCGCGAGCAGAACCTGCCAGCACTGAACATCGATATTCACGATTTTGGGGCCACACCCGGCGTAGTGCGTCTGCGCCTGGAGCAGGGACTGGAGGAGGTCGGCCATGACTGATGTGTCCGCTAACACCGTGGCCCGTTTACTCGCGTCGCGCAGCTTCGTCGAACTCGGTGCCCGCCAGCGTGCCCGCGCACTGCTGGACGAAGGCAGCTTCCGCGAACTGCTCGACCCGTTCGATCGCGTCAGCTCGCCCTGGCTGCCCAAGCAGGGCATCGTCACCCAGGCCGACGACGGCGTGGTGGTGGCCAAAGGCACCATAGACGGCCAGCCGGCGGTGATCGCCGCCATCGAAGGCGCCTTCCAGGGCGGCAGCATGGGCGAGGTCGGCGGCGCGAAGATTGCCGGTGCGCTGGAACTGGCTGCCGAAGACAACCGCAAGGGCATCCCGACCCGCGCCGTGCTCCTGCTGGAAACCGGTGGCGTGCGTCTGCAGGAAGCCAACCTGGGCCTGGCCGCCATCGCCGAGATCCAGGCGGCCATCGTCGAGCTGCGCGACTACCAGCCGGTGATCGGCGTGGTCGCCGGTTCCGTCGGCTGCTTCGGCGGCATGTCCATCGCCGCCGGGCTGTGCAGCTACCTGGTCGTCACCCGTGAGGCCCGCGTCGGTCTCAACGGTCCGCAGGTGATCGAACAGGAAGCCGGGCTCGATGAGTACGACTCGCGTGACCGTCCGTTCATCTGGAGCCTGACCGGCGGCGAGCAGCGCTACGCCTCGGGTCTGGTGGACGCCTATGTCGCCGACGACACCGATGCGATCCGCGCGCAGCTGCACGAGCTGTTCGCACTCGGCAAGCCGGTGCAGCCGCGCAGCCGTCGCCACGCCTGGTTTCTCCAGCGGCTGGCGGACGTCGATACCCGCACGCAGCTCGATGCTGCCGCCGTGCGTGCCCTCTACGAAGGAGATGCCCAATGAGCCGTGGACTGAACTGGTTGCAAGCCCTGGCCGGCGGTCAGGTACTGGCAGGTTATCCGGCCTCGGTAAAGGTGGTCGATGGCACGCTCGGTGAGCGCGCCGCCCGCTATATCGCCGTGGTGCCGGATGCCGAGAATCCCTTCTCGCGCGCGCGCAACGGCGAGGTCGGCCTGCTCGAAGGCTGGGCGCTGGGCCAGGCGCTGGACGAGGTGATCGCCGCCGATCGCGACAAGGCGGACAAGCGTGTGGTGGTTGCGGTGGTCGACGTGCCGAGCCAGGCCTATGGCCGCCGCGAGGAGGCGCTGGGCATTCACCAGGCGCTAGCCGGCGCCGTGGACGGCTATGCCCGTGCGCGGCTGGCCGGGCATCCGGTGATCGCGTTGCTGGTGGGCAAGGCCATGTCCGGCGCCTTTCTCGCCCACGGTTATCAGGCCCAGCGGATCATCGCCCTGCGCGATCCGGGCGTGATGGTGCATGCCATGGGCAAGGCCGCCGCGGCGCGCATCACCCTGCGCAGCGTCGAGGAGCTGGAAGCGCTGGCCGAATCGGTGCCGCCGATGGCCTACGACATCGACAACTACGCGACCCTCGGCCTGCTCTGGGAAACCCTCTCGGTGGACAGCATCGAGCAGCCCTCGGCGGACGACCTGCAGCGGGTGCGCGACTGCCTGGACAAGGCCGTGGCGGACATCGGCAGCAGCAGCGACCTGCGCGGCCGACTCGGTGCGCCGAACCGCGAGGCGTCGTCGCGGGTGCGCGAGCTGTTGCGCGCGCAGTGGTAGCGAACACCTGAGCGACAGTATCCGCCGAACCCATCAGCGACTCGACAACAACAATCACGAGGAGGCTGTAGATGCACGACACTCCCCGCCCCCACGACCTGCTCTGGGGCATGCGTCCCGAGCAACTGCCGGCCGATGCGCCCGCCTGGGCGGTCGCTGTGCTCGCGGCTGGCCAGCCGGTGGTGGTGCGGCGTGCCGTCATCGCGCCTGGGCAGGTGGCGGTCGGGTTGCGCGGGGCGACGCGTGATCAACGCCTGGCCGCGCTGATGCCGGTTGAGGAGATTGGTCATCGGCTGGCGCCGGAAGATCTGCTCGCTCGTCAGGCCAGTGAGGATCTGCCGGTGTTCCGCGTGCTGGCCGAGCTACGCCCGTTGCTCGATGCGCTGGGGTATGTATGGGGCGTCACCGGCTCGGCGGGCTTTCAGCTCGCCACCGGACTGCCGACGGCGCATCCAGACAGCGATCTCGATCTGCTGCTCAGAACCGAGCATCCGCTGCCACGCAGCGAGGCGCGCCCGTTGCTGCAGCTGCTGGAACGCCGCGCCTGCCGCGTCGACCTGCAGCTGGAGACCCCGCTGGGCGGTGTGGCGCTCAGGGAATGGGCCGGTGACGGCGCGCGGGTGCTGGTCAAGACCGCGGATGGCCCCCGGCTGGTCGGCGATCCCTGGCAAGCGGGGCGTGCGGCATGAGCAGCCTGTTCGCCTTTCCCGGCCAGGGCGCGCAGAAACCCGGCATGCTCCAGCGCCTGCCGCAGGAGCCCGAAGTGCACGAATGCCTGACGCAGGCCAGTGCGGTGCTGGGTGAGGATGCGCTGCTGCTTGATTCGGCCGACGCGTTGCAATCGACCCGTGCCGTGCAGCTTTGCCTGCTGATCGCCGGTGTCGCCGGAGCGCGGCTGCTGATGCGCGATGGCCAGCGGCCGGACTATGTCGCCGGGCTGTCCATCGGCGCCTATGCCGCGGCGGTGGTCGCCGGGGCGCTGGACTATCGCGATGCGGTGCGACTGGTTGCGCTGCGTGGCGAGCTGATGCAGCGGGCGTACCCGCACGGCTACGGCATGACCGCCATCCTCGGCCTGTCGCTGGGCACTGTCGAGGGCCTGCTGACGGAGGCCGCGGAGCCCGCCTACCTGGCCAATATCAACGCCGACAACCAGCTCGTCATCGCCGGCAGCGACGCCGCCATGGCCGCGGTCGCCGCCCGCGCCAAGGCCCTCGGCGCCTCCTGTGCGCGGCGCCTGGCGATGAGCGTGCCGTCGCATTGCGTGCTGCTCGAGCAGCCGGCGCGGCAGCTGGCCGAAGCCTTCGCCGCCGTCAGCCTGCGCGCTCCGCAAGTTCGCTATCTGAGCAGCTCGTCCGCACGCCCGATATTCGATATCGAGCGTCTGCGCGACGACCTGGCCTTCAACATGTGCCGCGTCGTCGACTGGCACGGCACCCTGCGCACCGCCTACGAACGCGGCGTGCGTCTGCATATCGAACTGCCCCCGGGCTCGGTACTGACCGGCCTGGCACGACGGGTTTTCGAACAGGGTACGCTGGCCGCATTCGACGGCGCCCGGCTCGACACACTGGACGCCTTGCTGCGTCAGGAGGGCAGCCAGAGCCGATAGACCGCGTGCACATTCAGCGCGAGCAAGCCTTACTCGCGGCTGATCGATGGATAAAAACAACTACCTCGACAACACGCGCCAAGCCCTCTGCAGGCGGCGCAACCAAAAAGGACAAGAACAATGATCATCTTTGGTGTGGCCTTCCTGGCCTTGTGTACCCTCACCGGCATTTTCGCCGGCGAGCTGCTGGGCAAGCTGCTGGGCGTACCGGCAAACGTCGGCGGCGTGGGTATCGCCATGGTGCTGCTGATCCTCATCGGCAGCTATCTGAAAAAACGCGGTCTGTTCAATCCGGAGTCCGAGCAGGGCATCAAGTTCTGGAGCGCCGTGTACATCCCCATCGTGGTCGCCATGGCCGCGCAGCAGAACGTCTACGGCGCCCTGGCGGGCGGCCCGATGGCGATCCTCGCCGGCGTCGCTGCCGTCGCGCTGGCCTTCATGCTGGTTCCGGTACTGGACCGGATTGGCCGAAAAAAGCTTGAGGCCGACCCGACACTGCCGGCTGAACCAGCCAAGCCGCTCACCAGTAGTGGACGGGGGTAACGGCCATGTATGAATCGCTCATGAAAGTGATCACTGGCTACGGCCTGATCAGCGGCTTCGCCATCATCGGCGCGACCATGTGGATCTCCTACTGGCTGTCGGACAAGCTCACCAAGGGCCGCCTGCATGGCTCGGCGGTGGCCATCCTCATCGGCCTCTTGCTGTCGTACATCGGCGGCGTGGTAACCGGCGGACAGAAGGGCCTGGTGGATATCGCGCTGTTCTCCGGCATCGGCCTGCTTGGCGGCGCCATGCTGCGTGACTTTGCCATCGTCGCTACCGGCTTCGGCGTCAGTGTCGACGAGCTCAAGCGGGCCGGGATGGTCGGCGTGCTCGCGCTGTTCATCGGCGTGCTCGCCTCGTTCGTGGCGGGCGTGGCAGTTGCGTTTGCGTTCGGCTACACCGATGCGGTCAGCCTGACCACCATCGGCACGGGCGCTGTGACCTACATCGTCGGCCCGGTCACCGGCGCAGCGATCGGCGCCAGCTCGGAAGTGATGGCGCTGTCCATCGCCGCGGGGCTGGTCAAGGCGATCGTGGTGATGGTCGCCACGCCCTTCGTCGCGCCTTACATCGGGCTGAACAACCCGCGCTCGGCGGTGATCTTCGGCGGCCTGATCGGCACCTCCAGCGGCGTGGCCGGCGGCCTGGCGGCCACCGATCCGAAGCTGGTTCCGTACGGCTGCCTGACCGCGGCGTTCTATACCGCACTGGGCTGCCTGCTTGGCCCGTCGCTGCTGTTCTTCGTCATGCGCGGGCTGCTTGGCTGACCGCTGCGCTCATGAGCGGTCGGGCCCGATCCGGCCGCTCAAGGCAAGCCCCCTGTTCAGCGGAATGCTTCACGGGCGGCGAGAGCCTCCCGTCCGCGTCATCCGAATGTGGGGGTTACAGCGGTCGCGTTTTCTGGCAGGGTAGGCTTCGAATCGCGACAGAATGCCGCAACCGGCGCTGACACGAATCGATGTGATTGCGGGAGAGACTGCCGCATGGCAGCGCCGAAGGAGCAACCGCCCCGGAAACTCTCAGGCAAAAGGACCGCTATCACTGCTGACACTCTGAAGAGCCGCCCGGTTTTCGTCGCCGGGCGCACCGAAGGAGCAAGCGAGCCGTCACGCGCTCGTGAATCTCTCAGGTCCAGAACAGAGGGGGCGCCCGCCGCGCGTTGGGCGCACGGGCTATGACCCCCTGACGTTCTGGAGCGACAACAATGAAAACAATCGCAGTCATCGGTGGCGGTATCACCGGCGTCACCACCGCCTATGCCCTGGCCAAGCGCGGCTTCTCGGTCACCCTGCTGGAAAAGCACCGCTACGCGGCGATGGAAACCTCGTTCGCCAACGGCGGCCAGCTATCGGCCTCCAATGCCGAGGTCTGGAACCACTGGTCGACCATCGTCAAGGGCCTCAAGTGGATGCTCAAGAGCGATGCGCCGCTGCTGGTCAATCCCAAGCCCAGCTGGCACAAGCTCTCCTGGTTCGCCGAGTTCATCGGCTCGATCCCAAATTACCGGCAGAACACCATCGAAACCGCACGCCTGGCCATCGCCGCGCGCGAGCACCTGTTCGCCTGGGCAGAAGCCGAAGGCATCGACTTCGACCTGAAGAAGAAGGGCATCCTGCACATCTACCGTGACAAGGCCGGTTTCGAGCATGCCGGGCTGGTCTCGCGCCTGCTTGCCGAAGGCGGCCTGCCGCGGCGCAGCGTGACGCCGGAAGAGATGCGCGCCATCGAACCGACCCTGGCCGGCACCTACTACGGCGGCTATTTCACCGAGTGCGATTCCACCGGAGACATCCACAAGTTCACCCATGGCCTGGCCACGGCGATCGAGCGGCTCGGCGTGCGCTGCCTGTATGGCGAGGACGTGCAGGCGGTGGCCACTGACGGCAAGCGCGCTACCGTGACGCTGGGCGGCGTTGCCGGTGGCGAGCGGCTGGAGTTCGACGGCCTGGTGATCTGCGCCGGCACCGCCAGCCGTGATCTCGCCGCGCAGCTCGGCGACCGGGTGAACATCTATCCGGTCAAGGGCTACTCGATCACGGTCAACCTGGCCGACGAAGTCAGCCGTGCCTCGGCACCCATCGTCAGCCTGCTCGACGATGAAACCAAGCTGGTCAGCAGCCGCCTCGGCGACGACCGCTTCCGCGTCGCCGGCACCGCCGAGTTCAACGGCTACAACCGCGACATCCGTGCCGATCGCATCCGCCCGCTGGTGGACTGGGTCAACCAGTGCTTCCCCGGTGTGAACACCCGCAGCGTAGTGCCCTGGGCCGGCCTGCGGCCGATGATGCCGAACATGATGCCCAAGGTCGGCCGTGGCAGTTCGCCCTGCGTGTTCTACAACACCGGCCACGGGCACCTGGGCTGGACGCTGAGCGCGATCACCGCGGACATGGTCGGTGACGTGGTGGCGCAAAGCCTGGGCCGGCCGGCTCCGGTCGCGTCCGGGCAAACAGCCGTCGCATAACGCAGTCGGCCGTAGGGTGGAACACGGCAAAGCCTCTTCCACCACTGCTGCGACGATCATCCCAGCCCGTCTGGCCATATGCCGACGCGTGGAAAGCCGCTGCGCGGATTTTCCCTGCACCGCTTCAGCTCGGATGTTTCAAGCTGTACATCCGGCATTCGGCGAGCAGCGCCAGCAGGTTGGGGTCGCGTTCCTTGGCCTTGAGGAACACCACGCCGATATGCTGCTGCAGGTGATAACGCGCCTGTAGTGGGATCAGCCGCACCCGCGATTCGTAGACCATTCCCACGCGCCCCGGCAACAGCGCATAGCCGACCCCGGAATTGACCATGCTGAGCAGGGTGAAGATGTCGTTCACCTGCATCGCCACCTTCGGCTCGAAGCCCGCCAGCTGGAACACCCGGTTGCCGTCCTGGTGGGTGGCGAAGCCCTGCGACAGGGTGATGAAGGTGGCGTCGCGCAGGTCGCTGAGGTCCACCTCGCTCTGATTGGCGAAGGGCGAGTCGGCTGGCGCGGCGAGGAAGATGTCGTCGGAAAACAGCTGCACCTGGGCACAGTCCGGGTCGGCCACGCTTTCGTTGAGCGACACCAGAATGGCGTCCAGCTCCATGTTCTTCAGCTTGTAGAGCAGGTCGACGTTGGAGCCCAGGATCAGGTCGATGTTGAGTTCGCTGCGGCGCAGTTTCAGACCCATGATCAGCTGCGGCACGGTCTTCACCGTCAGCGAATACAGCGCGCCGAGCTTGAAGCGCTCGGCCGAGAAACCGGCTGCCTCTCGGGTCTGGCGCACCGTCTCGAGCACGTCCTTGACCAGCTGCTGGGCGCGCTCTTCCAGCACATAGGCGCTTTCCAGCGGGATCAGGTTGCGCCCCTCGTGCTTGAACAGCGGGCAGCGCAGCGCGCTTTCCAGGGAGTGGATGGCGCGGTGCACGCTGACGTTGCTGGTGTTCAGCTCCACCGCGGCCTTGCCCAGATTGCCGCTGCGCATGAAGGCCAGAAACACTTCCAGCTTCTTCAGGGTCAGTTCTTCGTCGATCTGCATGGCTTCGGCTCCGCGGGCGGGTCGACGATTATGCCGGACGAGGGCGCACTGCGGCGCCTCACCAGCGCAGCAGGCGCGGCCCGAGGAGTGTACCGAGCACGCCGGGCAGCAAGATGCCGAGCAGGTACCAGAGCGCCCAGAACGGCACCGCCATCTCCGGGCAGTGCAGGCTGTAGGCGAGGGCCGCGATGCTACCGGCGAGCAGGCCGGCAGCGCCGCCGGCCAGGCGCGGGCGCGTCGGCGCCAGCCCGCGCAACGCCAAGAACGCGGCGATGAAGGCGGGGATCGACAGCAGCGCGATGTTCGCCAGGCACTCGCGCCAGGTGTTGCCGAGCAGCAGCGGCACGCGCGCGTCGGCCGGGGCGGTAATCAGAATCACCAGTGCGGCGACCCAGACGATCACTACCGGCGCCGCCAGCAGCAGCCAGCTGCGATCTACCCGCGTGCCGGGGCGGGCCATGCGCGTGGTCAGCAACAGCGCACCGAAGAGCAGGGTCGCCGGCAGTGCCAGCTTGGCCCAGAACAGTGGTGTCCCGGCGATGGTCGCCAGGTCGGCGCGAATGCCGTACGCGGTCACGATCAGCAACAGCGCGCCGGCCAGGCCGCACAGCAGTGCCATGGCGAAGCGCTTGGCGACGACGTGCCGGTCCACCGGCGCAACCTCGCTGGCGAGCAGGGCAATCAAATCATCGGTTTTCATGCGCCACCTCGAATCTTCGCCGCCAGGGCCTTGAGCCCGCGATGGATGCCGACCTTGATCGCCGAGCTGGAAAGCCCGGTCAGACGCGCCGTTTCTTCCACCGAGCGGCCCTCCAGTTTGACGTGAACGATGGGTAGTCGCTGGCGTGGCGGCAGCTGCTGGAGCAGCTTGCCCAGGTCGCGTCGGGCCTCGGCCTGCGCGTTGTCCTGTACGGCGAGCAGCTCGTCGGCCTCGTCCAGCCAGTCCGTCTGCGCGGCCTGACGGCCACGGGTGCGGTAGTGGTCGGCCAGCTTGTAGCGACAGATCGCCTGCACCCAGACCGTCAGCGGCTGCTCAGCGCGATAGGTCTGCCGCGCATTGTGCACCGCCAGCAGTACTTCCTGCAGGACGTCTTCCAGCTCGCTCGACTGCGGCAGGCGGCGGCGCAGAAAACCGCGCAGATGGCCGCCGAGCTGGTCGAGAAATGCCCGGTAGGCCCTCGCATCGCCATCGAGCCCGCGCAGCAGCAACGCGCGCAGCTCGCTCTCGCGGGTCTGGAGTGTCTCCTGAGAGGTAGTTCGTTCCATCGGCTGCTCTGGTTACAGGTGGAACCGCGAAATGTCCGCCGCCCGTCGGGCAGGGTCACGGTAGGGGCGCCGCGGGGAAATCTCAAAATAATTTTTTGCTGACTGTAACCACCACGACTGACGCAGCGAATTACCTCACGAGCCATCTGCAGATTCGCCGATGGCCACTCAACGATTGCGGAGAATCCAACATGAAGGCTCTCAACCTTGCGGCTGCCGCCATTGCCCTGGCTTCGATCGCCGCGGGCGCGCAGGCAGGCGAAAACGACAAAGGCGACATGGAGAAATGCTACGGCGTCGCGCTGGCCGGGCAGAACGATTGCAAGGCCGGTGCCGGCACCAGCTGCGCCGGCAGTTCCAAGCGCGATTACCAGGGCAACGCCTGGAAACTGGTGCCCGCCGGCACCTGCACCTCGATCGAGACGCCCAAGGGGATGGGCTCGCTGACGCCGGTCGAGCGCTGAGCGTAGCGTGCCGGCCATGCAGATTCTCGGAGCCGGACTAGGGCTAAAACCCGAGCATTACACGGACGCCTGCGCCTGCGTGTCGGACGGGCTGTGGTTCGAGGTCCATCCGGAAAACTACATGGTCGGCGGTGGCCCGCGGCTCGACTGGCTGGAGGCAGTGGGCGCGCGGCACCCGCTGTCGCTGCACGGTGTGTCGCTGTCGCTGGCTGCCGACTGTGCGCCGGACGAGACGCACCTGCAGCGACTCAAGGCGCTGGCCGAGCGTGTGCGGCCGGCGCTGATCTCCGAACACCTGGCCTGGTCGAGCTGGCGCGGCAACTACCATCCCGACCTGCTGCCATTTCCGCGGACAACCGCGGCATTGAGGCGAATCGCGGCAAACATCGAGCGCACCCAGGAGATGCTTGGGCAGCGCATCGCCATCGAGAATCCCAGCCATTACCTGCGCTTCGAGCAACATGAGTGGGACGAGATCGACTTTCTCGTCGAGCTCAGCCAGCGCACCGGCTGCGGCCTGCTGCTGGACGTCAACAACGTGCAGGTCAGCGCACACAACCTGGGTTTCGATGCCGACGCCTACCTGCGGCGTTTTCCCGCCGCGCCAATCATGGAGGTCCACCTGGCCGGGCACAGCCAGGATGACGCATCCTCGCTGCTGATCGACTCCCACGATGCACCGGTGGACGCGGCGGTCTGGGCGCTCTATCGGCACCTGATCGAGCGTATCGGCCCGCGCCCGACGCTGATCGAGCGCGACGACAAGCTGCCGGCCTTCGAGACGCTGCTGGCCGAGCGCACCCGCGCCCAGCGGGTGCTCGATGAAGTGAGGGCCTGGCAATGAATGGCTCGCTGGCGGCATTTCAGGACGCCTTCGTCGCGGCGCTGTCAGGCGCGCCAGCTAGTGCGGGGGGCGAGGTCGCTGCGCTGGTCGGGCAGCCGGGTTTCGCGGTCTACCGCAATACGCTGGCCAAGGGCTGTGTCGATGCGCTGCGCGCCAGTTTCCCTGCCGTCGAACGACTGGTGGGGGAGGAGTGGTTTGCCGCCGTCGCGACGCTGTACGCGCGCGAGATGCCACCGCGCAGTGGCCCGTTGCTTGAGTACGGTGAGGATTTTCCGGCCTTCCTGCAGGATTTCGAAGCGGCGCGCGCGCTTCCCTATCTGACTGGCGTCGCGCAGCTGGACCTGCTCTGGCTCGAGGTTTTCAGCGCCGTGGAACAACCGGTCCTTGCGCTCGCAGCCTTGGCGGCACAAAGCCCGGAGCAGCTTGCCCGGCAGACCCTTATTCCGCGCGCTGCGCTGCGCTGGCGGTGGTTCGCTGAGCTACCGGTGTACAGCATCTGGAGCTGCACCCGCGAGCAGCGCGAGGTGTCGCCGATGCTGGTCTGGCAGGGTGAAGGGGCGCTGCTGAGCCGAAGCGCCGGCCGCATCGGCTGCCAGCCACTCGAGCGCGGCGGCTGCGTATTTCTCGATGCCTGTGCCGCTGGCCGGTCGCTGGAGCAGGCCTCGGAACTGGCGCTAGCGGCCCAGCCGCAACTCGACTTCAACGACCTGCTCGGCCGACTGCTGGCGGCGGGCGCGTTCGCCGCGCTGATGCCGACAACGCAATCCACATTGAGGAAACCGTGATGGACGCCATGCACAACCTGCCGCTGCGTCTGCGTCAGCAATGGAACGCGGTCGCGCAGCGGTTGCAGCAACTGCTCGGCGATTCGCTGCTGAATCTGCTGGCACGCTTGGCCATTGCGGCGATCTTCCTGCTCTCCGGGCGCACCAAGGTGAGCGGGGTGCTGGACATAACCCCGGGCACGTTCGAGCTGTTTCGCAGCGAATACGCATTGCCTTTGCTGCCACCGTCTATCGCGGCGCATCTGGCGACCTATGCCGAGCACCTGTTCCCGCTGTTGCTGGTGCTCGGCCTGTTCACGCGGCTGTCGGCGTTGGCACTGCTGCTGATGACGCTGGTGATCCAGCTGTTCGTCTACCCCGACGCCTGGTCGACTCACCTGAGCTGGGCGGCGCTGCTGCTACTGCTGATCGGCCGTGGCGCCGGCCGACTCTCGCTCGATCACCTGTGGGGGATTCGCTAGCGCCAGCCTGGAGTCGCCACGTCAGGCAGGCACGACGTCTTCATCCTCGGGAATCTCATCGGTGACAAACACGGTGGCGTGATCGCTTAGCGCGTCGTCGATGCGCAGGCCGAAGTAAAGGGCATCATTGGCGTCCCAGAACGCCTCGACCTGCTCAAGCGAGGCCTGCTCCAGCAGGACCTGGCCGGTGTGTTCGAGGATGATGGAATAGCGTCGATTGGCGGACATGAAAGTGACTCTGATCATCGGAAGGGCTGCACCCGCAGCTGTGATGTCATTTTGTCACTTCAGCAGGCTTAATCCCTGCCCGTTCATCGGCCGCCAGTGTTTGGCTGCCGAACGGTTGTCTCGTCTCGTCGGCTGGTTCTCAACCGCGTGGATATTGGCTTACTGAAAAAGACGTATGCTAGATCTGGATGCATATGTAGATCCGTTAAAGCGCTGGCTACGGGAAGTTTCTTATAAAGACCTAGCTATGAGAGTGGGCCGATTTTGAAGTATTTTCCAGCTGCTGCCAGGCCTAAGCTGACCCATATGCAGGCAAGGCTAAAGCTAGAAAAATACAACCAAAGCGAGATAGCCTTATTAACTTTTGGGCGATTTATCCCAAATGAATATAGAAAGCTGTATTTGTGGAGCCGATATAAGCTCTCAAATGGGCTATTGGATTCCCAGTTAGGATCATGTTTTTTTGAAAAATAACGATCTAACCTATGTATCGCAAAAAAAGATACGTACAGGTTGTTAACGGTGCCGAGTGTCAATATGGAAAATAATGCATATAGCATTATTGCTTTGAGGGAGATTGCAGTGGGCATTTATTGCACCCCTTCGTAAATTACTTCGCCTAGCATTTCGCCGAGTTCGCCTCCTTCACTCCCACCATAATAGGCGCCAAGACCGGCACCAGCTAACCCCACTACGAGTAAAACTGGTGCTCCTACAGTTACGCCGAGAGCTAATGCAATGCCACCAACAATGGCTGTGGCTGCTTGTGCAGTTAGAAAGCCGCCTATCCCTCCGACACTTGCGCTACCAACGAACCCGCCGATTTGTTTAAAGCTGACTTGCTTGCAGCTGCCGCTATCCTCTAATGAACAGGCGTCGTGGATTCTGTTCAACCGAACGCCGCCGTCGATGGCGATGCCCAAATAGCCTAAGCGGCTAGCACCCTTCGCCCAATTTGAAACCGTATTGATCCGGTGCCCAAGCTGCGGCACCTCGCCTCTTTCAGTAATCGCAGAAGCGTTATGCAGGATCGATTTTGTAGATAGGCCGAGCGTGGTCTTGATGCTGTCGTAATTACGGATATTGACAGTTGAGAGGGTCAGACGGCCAAGGGAATGATTCAGCTGGCCGAACAGCTGCTGACGCTTCGCATAGAACTCCGGCGAAAATCGGTTGGGGTTTCCGGTGCGGCTCAGCTCGTCGACATACGCGACGTTGATCTTTTCCAGCGTGCTCTTTACGTCTCCTAGCTGTCGTCCGGCTGCGGCACTCAGTACACCCAGCGCGGTGCTCTGGTGGGATGCAACGGTTTCCAGCGAGACGTAGTCCAGAACTTCCAGGTGTCGCTTGACCGTCATGGCTTCGGCGGGTGTCAGCTGTTGGATGCCTTCACTTGCAAGCCGCGCCTGTTCCCTGAGGGCTTCCAGGCGTTGTCGGTCGGCGTCGGTGCGCGGCATGTTGGAGATGATCACGATCTCGCCAGGCAGTACCGTCTCGTTGAGATGCTCGTTGTTACGCTGGAACAACGAGCGGTGGAGGAAGTGCATTTCACGTCCGTAGATCGCCTCATAGATCGCCTGGCGGCTCTGCACGTCTTCGTTCCAGTAGAAGGCGACGTCGAATGCAGCCCCGCTGCATTGGCTGTCCTGCATGATCTGACCCGCGGTGCAGCCGGGGCGTGCCGGGCTGCTCGTTGCAGGCATGCGTAACATCTGGCCAGCCTGGATCTGGTTGGGGTCTTCAATCTGCGGGTTCAGGCGTAGCAGGCTGCTGACGGTGGTGCCGTGATCGCTGGCGATCCGGGTCAGGGTGTCGCCCCTCTGTATCGTGTATTCCATTCGCTTTATCCATGCAGTCCAAGCAAGCCGGCTTCGATTCGCGCCAGCCGGTGCTCGGCAGGTTCTTCCATGTTGGCCAGTCCGGTGTGTATCTCAGGACTGTCGATGGCCTCAGGAAATTGCAGCGCCAACTCAACGTAGGCGAACAGCTGCTGCTCGGAGCTGATGCTGAGCGTCTCAGCTTCCGCTACGCGCTGATCAACGATCACTTCCAGTTCCGAGGCCGACTTTCCATGAAAGTCGTCTGCAGAGAAGTGGTTTACCAGGCGCTGGTTGAAGCGCTGTCGCTCCTGTTGTTGCCAATGAGCGAGGTGCTCGGGATGGATCGAAAACCAGCCCTCGTCGTCAGCAGTTCTGCCGGGAGAAATCTGGTTTGTGGTGAAACCTCGCCATTCGCTCTGCTCGGTGGTCAGTAAGATGCCGCTGACAGGGCCGAGCCAAGCGCTCAGCTCCTCTTGCGTGAGGCTGTCGAAGAAGCGTTCGCTCAAGGCCGGGTCGTAGAATCGGCAGAACGCCAGTTCACCGGAGGGCAGACTGACGCTCAGCAGGCTGCGCAAATGGTTCGCCAGGTCATTGATGCTTGCGGCGCTTTCCAACAGTAGCCCTGCCGATTGCCAGCGCTCCCGGTTCTGCCACATCAGATGCTGCCCCGCGAGGCTGTACAGGACGGGGCTGCATTCCAGCATGGACTCATGGCGCGTACCTCGGTACAGCGGCTCCAGGCGGGGTTCGTCGTCGTGCTGGTAGATGATCTGCAGAGCCGGTAATGCGGCACCATCGAGCAGCAGGTAGAGGTCGTCTCGCTCGATATCCGGTTCTTCTACAGCCTGCATCAGGCGGTGCTCGCGTTCTTGCCGCATGGGCAAACCTCCAACTGGCATGAGCCATCGGCTTGCATTCCGCACTGCTTGACCAACAGCAGTTTGGCGGCCGCGGCCTGTTTGAGTTGCCGCGACATGTTGATCAGGGCAGGCAAGGTGAGGCTGCCGGCAACGGCGCTGGTTGCCAGCCATGGCATTACCGGCGCCAGAATCTTCAGCCCCGAGCCCTTTCCGGCAGCGCCACCCGAATTCATCCGGATCGTCGCACCGCTCAGCGTCACGCCGCTGGGGTCGAGCTTGAGAAAACTGCCGCCGCCGGAGGCGGTGAGCTCCATGCCGGCGTCGATGACGACCTTGCTGCCGGCGTAGTAGTGGATCTCGTTGCCCGCCTCGATGAATTGCCCAGTGCCGATCTTCAGGTGCTGGCTGTTGCCGACGGTGAGGTGGTCGTTGGCGCGGATTTCTGTCTTGCGGTCGGCGTGGGTGGTGCGGTGTTCTTCGGCGCGGAATTCGCTATAGCTGTTGGCTTCCACCGTATCGTGGCGTTCGTGGCCGACGCGGATCTTCTGGTCGTGCTCGATGTTCTCGTCCCAGTCGCGCTGGGCGTGAATGTAGATCTGCTCGGCGCCCTTGCGGTCTTCGATGCGCAGTTCGTTGTAGCCGCCACCGCCCGGGCTGCTCAGGGTCTTGAACACCGTGCGGGTCTTGTTCGCCGGCAGGTCGTAGGGGACCTGATGCTCCTTGTGGTAGAGGCAGCCGGTCACCAGCGGTTGGTCGGGGTCGCCTTCGAGAAAGGTCACCAGCACTTCCATGCCAACGCGCGGGATGGCGATGCCGCCGTAGCGGTCGCCGGCCCAGCTGGACGACACGCGCAGCCAGCAGCTGGTCTTGTCGTCGGCCTGGCCTTCACGGTCCCAGTGGAACTGGACCTTCACCCGTCCGTACTCGTCGCAGTGGATCTCTTCGCCAGCGGGGCCGGTGACCACGGCGGTCTGGCTGCCGAGCACCTTCGGTTTCGGATGGCGAAGCGCCGGGCGGAAGGGGCTGTCCCAGGGGGTGGCGCTGAAGCGGTTGCGGTAGCCCTGGACGAAGCCGTCACCGCTATCGACATGTCTGGTGATGGGCTCCTCCAACACCTGCGGCTGTTTGCCTTCGTGCAGCACTTCGTTGAGTAGCCAGAGCTGGTTCCAGTCGCTGCGGGGGTGTTCGCCGAGCGGAAGGAAGTGCCCGCTCGCCAGCCGCGGCTGGTCGCTTTCGCCTTCGGCCAGTTCGTAGTCGTGGCGGTGGCGCTCCAGGGTGCGTTGCGACAGGTGCTTGCCGCGGGCGCGCTCGGTGAAGCGGCCGGGGTAATCGTAATCTTCAAGGTCGGGCTGGAAGTCGCTGTGGAACGCGGCCTCCATGGTCAGGCGTGGCTTCTCGAAATCGTAATCGCGGCGCGTGACGCGGCTGGTGCGGGTTTCCAGGCGCAGGCCGAAGCGTTTGATCACCGGCTGGTCGGCGACCAGACCGCTGTCCTGCTGATAGGCGGTGGCCGCGAGCCTGGGGAAGACGGTCTGGTCATCGCCGAAGACCAGCACATGACCGCTCGCACCGTGCTGGAAGTGATAGTGGATGCCCTCTTCCTCGCACAAACGCTGGATGAAATGCAGGTCCGATTCGTCGTACTGAACGCAATATTCGCGCGGCGGGTAAATCACCGGGCCGAGCTGGAAGCGGTAGGCATCGGCCTGGATGCCATGCTCCTCGAGCACCTGGGCGACGATCTGCGGCACGCTCAGGTGCTGGAAGATGCGCTGGTTGGTGCGATGGGCAAGGTAGGCCAGCTGCGGCACTAGCGTGAGCCGATAGCGGGTCAGGCGCTGGCCGGACTCACCCTGGGCGGCCTGATGCACCAGCCCGTGAACACCACTGCCATCCGGCGCGAAGGTGAGGAAAGCCGGACGATGCAGCAGGCTTTCCAGATCCAGATCGGGGCGCTCGCTGACCAGTTCCAGGTCGAAGCGATAGGGCTGGCTGATGGCCTCGCGGCCCTGGAATTCGAGCACCTTGAAGTCGTGCTCGATGCCTTCGAGAGAAAGCGTGAAGTGGGCCTGGTTGGCGGGGTTGAACATGGCGTCTTTCCTTCCTTAGAGATCGGCCGGGCTGATATTCAGCCGTTCCATGCGATACAGCAGCGTGCGCCGTGGCAGGCCTAGTTCGCGGGCGGCCTGGCTCTGGTTGCCGCCGTTCTTGCGCAGGCAATCCATGAGCAGGCTGCGTTCGACCCGCTCCATGCGCTCGCGCAGGTTCAGGCTGCTGTCCAGGCTCGCTTCGACATGCAGGTTGAAGTGTTCCGGCAGCAGCTCACCGCCCTCGCAGAGCAGCACGGCGCGCTCCACCAGACCCTTCAATTCCCGCACGTTGCCGGGGAAGGCATAGCCTGCCAGACGTTCGAGCGCGGCGTCGGACCAGCGACACAGATCGCGCTGGAGGAAGGCGCAGGCCTTGTCGGCGAAATGCCGGGCCAGGCGCAGGATGTCCTCTTCACGCTCGCGCAGCGGCGGCAGTTCGATGGGGAAGTGCGAGAGGCGGTAGAACAGATCCTCGCGAAACAGGCCGTTCTCCACCTGGCTGCGCAGGTCACGGTGGGTGGCGGCAACGACGCGCACGTCGACCTTGTGGGTTTCGGTGGAGCCCAGCGGGCGCACTTCGCCTTCCTGCAGCACGCGCAGCAGCTTGGCCTGCAGCAGCAATGGCATGTCACCGATTTCGTCGAGAAACAGCGTGCCGCCGTTCGCCGCATCGAGCAGGCCGCTGCGGTCGCGGTCGGCGCCGGTGAAAGCGCCCTTGCGGTAGCCGAACAGTTCGCTTTCCAAGAGCTGCTCAGGCAGCGAAGCGCAGTTCTGCACGATGAAGGGCTTGCTACGGCGGAAACCGCAGTCATGGATGGCGCGCGCCACCAGTTCCTTGCCGGTGCCGGTTTCTCCGGTGAGCAGCACGTTGACCGGGCTGTGCAGCACCTTGCCGATCAGCTGGTAGACCGTGCGCATGCGCGGGCTGTCGCCGATCAGGCCGTAACCGCTGGCGCAGGGGCTGACCGGTGCGGCGGGCGGCGCGGTGCTGCCGGGTGAACGCAGGCGCTGGAGCAGATGCAGCTGGGCGAGGCCGAAGGCGCCGAGTTGGGCCAGCGAGCCGCTGAAACCGTGCAGCTCGCGCGACTCGGTACTGGCCGTGAGCAGCAGGCCGGCGACGCGCTGTTGCTCGTCCTGCAGCGGCAGGCAGAGCAGGCTACGCCACGGTTTCGGGCTATCCGGCAGGAAACCCGAAGCATGCAGGCTGCTATCCAGTTCGCTGAGGCAAAGGGTCTGGTTCTGGCACAGGCAGTATTGCAGCAGCTGCTCACCGTCATAATCGCTCGGCAGACTGGTGGCTTCGCGTGGCTGCAACAGGCCGTTGTGCCACTCGGCCGAGAGCGTCAGGCGGGTATGGGTGGCGTCCAGCAGATAGAGCTGGCTGAGCTGGCAGTCGCTCAGCTGCGCCGCGGTTTCCACCAGCCCACCGAGCAGGCTGTCGGCGTTCGCCGCGCGCGCCAGTTCGGCGAAGCGGCCCAGCAGGGCCTCGGCATAGCGCAGCGGCTGTGGCACCTGATTGAACATTGCGGACATCTCAGGCGAACTCACAGACCAGCGCGCCGTCGCCATCCAGCGTGGCATGCACCCGCTGCAGCGGCTCGCCACTGGCCATGGCATCGAGCAGGCGGTCCACCACCAGTGGTTGCAGGTGCTGCTCGATCAGATGGTCGATCAGGCGCGCACCGCTGTCGCTATCGCAGCAGCGCTCGGAGAGGTGCGTGACCAGCGCCGGGCAGTGGCTGAGCTGCAGCTGGCGACGCTGCAGGCGCTCACCGAAGCGTGCCAGCTTGAGCGCAACCAGCTCGTCGAGCACCTCACCAGCGATCGGGTAATAGGGCACCACGCGCATGCGCCCGAGCAGGGCCGGCTTGAAGTGCTGCGACAGCTGCGGACGGATGGCCAGTTCCAGGTCCTCGGCCGTCGGCCGCTGCCCGGCGCTGCAGAAACTGGCGATGCGCTCGCTGGCGAGGTTGCTGGTCATCAGGATCAGGGTGTTGCGGAAGTTGATCTCGCGGCCTTCGCCGTCATTCGCCACGCCCTTGTCGAAGATCTGATAGAAGACGTTCATCACGTCTGGATCCGCCTTCTCCACCTCGTCGAGCAGGATCACCGAGTAGGGTTTCTGCCGCGCCGCTTCGGTGAGCATGCCGCCTTCGCCGTAGCCGACGTAACCCGGAGGTGCGCCGATCAGGCGGGAAACGCTGTGTTTCTCTTGGAACTCGGACATGTTGATCACGGTGAGGAAGCGCTCGCCGCCGTACAGCAAGTCGGCCAGGGCCAAGGCAGTTTCGGTCTTGCCGACGCCGCTGGGGCCGACCAGCAGGAACACGCCCACCGGAGCGTCGGGCTTGTTCAACCCGGCCGCTGCCGCGCGCATGGCACGATCCAGCGCTTCCACGGCCTGCTCCTGCCCGCGCACCCGGGCGCGCAGATCAGCGGCGAAGTTGGCGACCTGTGTGCTGTGCTCCCGGGCCAGCTGCGCCAGCGGCACGCCGGTCCAGTGGCTGATCACCTCGGCCACCAGGCGCGGACAGACCTCATGGCTGACCAGTCGCTGCTCGGCCTGGGCTGCGGCGAGTTCGGACTGCACGGCGCGCAGCTCGGCCTCCAGCTCATCGAGCGATGTGGCCACGTCGTCCTCGATCGCAGCGCCGCGGGCTTCGGCCGTGCGCTTGCGCAGGTCGAGCAGGCGCTCGGCGAGCTGGCGCTGCTTGGACCAGCGAGATTCGAGCAGCTCGATCTCGCCCCCCGCCACGATCAGGCGTTGCTCCAGCCGCTCCAGGGCAGCCGTGTCGACCGGCAGGCCGGCGGCCAGATCACGGCGCATGGCTTCACGCTGGCGCTCGCCTTCAGCGATTTCGCCACGCAGACGTTCCAGCGCCTCGGGCGCGGCGGCGAGGCTGATGCGCACCCGCGCGCAGGCGGTATCCAGCACATCGACGGCCTTGTCCGGCAGCTGCCGGCCGGCCAGGTAGCGTGCCGACAGTTCGGCGGCGGCCGTGACCGCATCGTCGCGCAGGTAGATGCCGTGGCTCTTTTCATAGACCGGCGCCAACCCGCGCAGGATGGTGACGGCTTCCGGAACGCTCGGCTCGTGCAGTTGCACCGGCTGGAAGCGCCGGGCCAGCGCCGGGTCCTTCTCGAAGTATTTCTTGTATTCGCTCCAGGTTGTCGCCGCGATGGTGCGCAGCTCGCCGCGTGCCAGGGCCGGCTTGAGCAGGTTGGCCGCATCGCCACTGCCGGCCTGGCCACCGGCGCCGATCAGCGTGTGCGCCTCATCGATGAACAGGATGATCGGCTTGGGCGAGCCTTTCACCTCGTCGATCACGCCCTGCAGACGGCGTTCGAATTCGCCCTTCACGCTGGCGCCGGCCTGCAGCAGGCCGAGGTCGAGGCACAGCAGCTCGACGCCCTTGAGTGCCGCCGGCACTTCGCCGGCGGCGATGCGCAGTGCCAGGCCTTCGACGATGGCAGTCTTGCCGACCCCGGCCTCGCCTACCACGATCGGATTGTTCTTCCGCCGCCGGGCAAGGATGTCGATCATCTGGCGGATCGCCGAGTCGCGGCAGAGCACCGGATCGAGCTTGCCGTCGCGGGCCTGCTGGGTGAAGTTGTGGGTAAAGCGCGCCAAATTGGATTCGCCACTGGCTGCCGGCTTGCCGTTCGCAGTCTGCGGCTGCTGGCTGAGGGCGAACTCGCGCAGGCGCTCGGCATCCAGCCGGGCCAGCGATGGCTGGTAATGACTGCCGGCATAGCGCAGCGGATTGCGCAGCAGCGCGAGAATCAGCGCGGCCTGGTCGATCTGACTCTGGCCGAGTTCCAGGCTGGCCACCAGCAGGGCATCCTGCAGCCATTGCACCAGCTCGGTGGAAAAGACCGGGTTGCGCGACTCGCTGTGCTCACCTCGCGGTTGCAGCGCCTGCGCCAGTGCGCCGGCGTCCACCTCGGCATCCAGCAAGGCTCGCTTGAGCAATCCATCGGGACGCTCGAGCAGGCCGAACAGCAGATCCTCGACGAGAATCTTGCTGCCGCCACGTACCACGCAGCGTTCGGCGGCGCCTTCCAGATCGTGCTTGGTCTCGGCGTCCAGCGCCTGTACCAGCTGTTGCAGATCGACATTGATCATTTTTCATCTTCCTTAATGGGCCTGGCTGCCGAGAGTGACCAGGCCGTCGGCGCATTCGCGTCCGAGCCAGCTGGTCCAGCCGAGGCGGCAGTTGTTGTCGGCGCCGATGCGCAGTTCACGGATCTCGTCCGGGCGAAGCTCCAGGCGCAGGTCGTAATCCAGCGGATCGCGCAGGGTGAAGCGCACCAGCGCACAGAGCGGCTGGTAGCCGCTGCCGATGGGCAGGAATTCGTGGAAGCGATTCCAGTCCAGCTGGCGGATATGGATGCGGAACTTGCCGCCGCGGTCGCGGACCCGCTCGCCGAGCACCAGGCTCTCGCCCAGCTGGCTGTTGGCCTGGCTGAGGCGGTTGCGTTGTTCGCCGAGGATTTCCACCTGGCGCTCCAGGCATTGTTCGATGTTCAGCTCGGCGTGCTTGAAGTAGTAGCGCAGCACCGATTCGATCAATGCCGCCGAGTGCGCGCGCAGGCTGAGCAGGCCGAGATAGGGCAGCAGGCGCTTCCAGTTCAGCTCCGGCGCGTTGCGGATGGCCTCGCCGCTGAGTCCGACCAGAGCGAACAGCTGCTCCGAGAAAGGGTCATGGGCGCCGCTGGTGAAGCGGGCCCGGTAGCGGTATTTCTGCCAGATCGGCAACAGCAGGCGCTGCAGGCGGTTGTTGAACAGGTCGAGAAAGTCGCGGGTCGGGTTACCGTCCTCGCTGTCGCCAAGTGCCTGTTCACCGTAGAAGGCCGGTAGCGGCGAGCCGGCGCCGAACAGGCTGACCAGGTTGATGCGCAGGCGCGCGCGCCACTCGCCGTGCTCCTGGAAGAACTGCACCTGCTCGATATCACTGCCGGGAAAGCCCAGGCTCGGGTTGGCCTGGAACTCCAGGCGCTCGTAGAGCGACTCTTCGTCCAGGCCAGGGTTGAGCTGGCGCAGGCGATCGAGCACCAGCAGCACGCCCTGGAACAGGCTGTACTCGCGGATGCCGCGGTTGAGCGGTCTCAGAGCAGCGGTTGCTGACCCATGCGCGGCGTCCATTGGTACACCTCTCCCTGTGTGCTCTGCACGCGCAGCTCGTGATACGAGTTGAGGCTGGCGTAGAGGGCGAAGAATTCGTTGAGCACCGAGGCGAAGAGGAACAGGTCGCCCTCACCGATGAAGCCGTCCTGGTTCATGGTCAGTTCGGTACGTACGCCGCGCACCGGCAGCCCGCGATGCAGGCGATCGACGTGCTGGTGGGCGATGTGAGTCAGGCCGCCGAGGCGCCGCCGGCTGACGTTCTCGGCGTGCTTGTCGTAATAGCGCGGCAGGTCGTAGGTCTCGAGGATCACCTTGAGCGCCTCGACGTTGGCCAGCGACAGGTAGTTCAGCGACATGTTGCTGATCAGCTTCCACAGATAGTCACGCTGCAGCGGCGGCGCGTAGCTCGGGGTGACCGCCGAGATGTTGCGGAAGCTGAGGAATTCCGGCGTGTCTTCGCAGGGCTTGCAGATGTCGCCGAGCTTCAGCTGGCGCGGCAGGTTCTGGTTGGTACAGGTCAGCTCGATGGACAGCGTCTCGTGCTGGTCGAGGTTGCGCAGTCCGAAGCTGAGCCAGGTTTCCTGTCCTTCTCCGAGCAGCGAAGGTTGCTGGCGCACGCTGTAATGCGGCCGCGCCACCGGCACATCGAAGCTGGCGTCGTGCTCGAAGGATTCGAACGGCACGTATTCCTCGTAGCCCATGCCGCCGGGTTTCCAGCCGGTCACCCGATCCACCGAGAACACACCGCACTGCTGCGAATCGTACTCGGCGGGTAACAGCAGGTACTGGTCCTGCTTGCCGTCCAGGCGGATCGGGATGGCATCGTGCGGGAACAGGTTGACCACCGGCGTGCAGTACAGGCACACGTTTTCCAGCGTCGGACGTATGCGCTGCACGCCGGCCTTGTGAATGTCGAAGCGCAGCTCCAGGCCGCGGGCCTGCTTGAGCAAATCCTCGGGGATGCGCTGGATGACCTCCAGACCCTTGAGGTCGACGAAGAGAAATTTGTCCGGGAAGGCGAAATATTCCTGCAGGTAGCGATAGCCGCGGAATGTATTGAGCGGGTAGGGGATCAGCGCCTCATCCTCGGCGAATCCCACCGGCTCGACCTGCTTGGCGTTGAGCTGCAAGGGCGTCAGCGGCCGGCCATCGGAGCCGGTCAACGGTTTGCCCTGGTCGTCCAGCGGCACCAGCTCGATGCCACCCAAGTGGCGCAAAAGGCTGAGGTAGAGCAGTTGACTGATGTAGGGCTCGCCCGCCAGGTGCAGGCGCAGATGACTGAGGCCGATCTCGCCGAGATGGCCATCGGCGCTCATCTGCAGGCGCAGGCTGAGCAGCGCACCGGTGCCCTTGACCGAATACTCCAGCGCCTGCAGCGCCAGAGGCAGCACCTCGGTGGCGTAGGCGGTACGAAAGCAGCAGCTGACGCCCTGCACCGGATTGGATTCCACCGGCGTATTGCGCGGCACCGTCAGCGCCGGGCCGGGGCGCTTCAGCGGATCGAACTGCAGCATGCTGAACGCAGGCAGCGGGCGCATGTAATTCGGCCACAGCAGATGCATCAGCGAGTGAGTCAGCTCCGGCAGCTCGTCATCGAGCTTCTGCCGCAGCCGCCCGGTGAGAAACGCGAAGCCTTCGAGCAGCCGCTCGACATCCGGATCGCGCCCGGCCTGCCCGAGGAACGGCGCCAGCGCCGGGCTGCGCTCGGCGAAACGCTTGCCCAGCTGGCGCAGGGCAGTGAGCTCGCTCTGGTAGTAATGGTTGAAAGACATGTCTAACGATTCATCCTTGTCGTTTCGTGTCCGGCGCGCTTGCGCGGCGGTCTCCTAGCGTCGGCGGTAGCATCCCGTGGAGGTGTCCATGTTCACGAGCAGACAGTTGCCGTGTGGCTTCAGCCTCATCTTGTCGAAGAAGGCCCTCGGCCCTCGTTCGCGCAATTCGACTTGCCCGTCCACCATTACCCAGCGCCCTCGACCCTGGATGTCGAGGCTGCCGTAGTAGAGCACCGCCTCGAACGTGCCTTGCTCATGGAGCAGCAGCTGCGAGCCCATTTCCACCACGCCGACCAGTTCGTAGCGCCCGGCCAGTTCGCGCAGCGGCGGGGAAGTGTTGGTGCAGGCGGCCAATATCAGCGCGAGGGCCGCGAGCGCCAGGCGGGCGCAGCGTGAGGAGGGTTTACCACGAGCCATAGGGCACCCCGTGTTGCTCGATATAGGCCTTGGCTTTGTCCGAGAGTGGACGATGTTCTCCGTTGGATTTCCCGCCGTACGGCCCGACCTTGCTGATGGCCGCTTCGAAGCGACCTATTTCGATGGATTGCAGGCAGGGTCCGCCTACCCAGGCCTTGGCGATGCCTCCAGGGGCCACGCCGATGGTTATAACCCTGCGATACATCCCTTCGACGACTCTTTTCTCGCCACGGCAGTAAGGAGCCTGAGGCTTGAGCATCTCCTCACGCACCCATTCGGGAACATTGATGCGCACGTTATAGGTCTGCGGTTCGACCAGTGATTGCCAGCGCACAAAAATGATCTCCGGTAGGTCGATGCCACGTAGGCCCTTCCCGGCGGTTCCGGCCGGATGCGATGGCCATCCGGTTACGACGCTTGCATAGGATGGCACGCCGCCACCGACTCTTTCGTAAGCCAGCCCACGGCGGTCGATTACATCCACGCTCTCCACCCAGACTTCCATATGGTCGGGTGCGATAACGCCTGCATACCAAGTGTCAAACGGCAGTCTGGGTTGGGCTTGGCTGCTCGCGCATCCACTGAGCAGGACGAATGCGCAGGCGAGAAAGAGACTCTTCATTCGGGATAGCCTTGCTGTGGCTGGTTGTTGTAGATCAGACGGACGTTGGGTGCTGGCTTGCTGATAAGCAGACCGCCAGAGGGCTTCCAGTTCGCTGACAGGTGGATGTAGTTTCTCCGAAGCAAGCGTTCTTCATTTTTATCCAGGCCGTAACGGCCTCCTTTGGAAAAAGCCATCAGCTTATCGGCAATTTTCTGAAGCTCCTCGGGCAGTGCGGTTGCTCTTTCTCTTTCATCGATGAAGTCGAAAGGAACTCCTTGCTGCACTGCTAGTTCCCGCATCACACGCAAATACACCAGCGCCAACTCGCCGCGTATCTGACGGTCAATAGTTACCAGGCCTAATACCCAGTCCTCCGGTGGATGGTTGACGCCGCGGGGGTTGAGTTTGCGGATGCGGCGAACCTCTTTTTTAAGCTGATCTTCCGGTAGCCCGAGAGCCATCCACTTCTCGTATTGACGGCTGGTTTCACGCCAGGCGTGCGTGTTTTCAATAGACGTCCCAGCGGGCACCGTGGAGCTGACAGGACGACTCAAGATCAGCTTTTCCCGGGCAATCGGAAGATAGCCACCACCGATATCCGAGTGCGCGCCGGGAAGGGCTATCTCCTGGTGATGCGGAGCCACGCTATTGAGCGCGAAGTTCCAGCGCATCTCATCACGAGCCGTGAGCTGGACTACCTTGCGTGCGCAACCCGGAGGCAGGTACAGGTTGACGCCTGGATTTAGGTGGTCCGCAGGGCTGAAGTCCCACCTCATTGGGTCGGCCACGGCTGCTACCGTATCGAACAGCCCGATAAAGTTGATGCAGGCGTGGCCGCTCCATTCGAAGTCTTCTGACAGCCCGAACTGGCCTGGGCGCAGGAGGCCAGCCAGCACCCCACCGTTGGCTTTGAGCAATTCATTGGCGAAATGGCGAGCTGCTGCTGCGCCGCGGCTGAATCCGAAGATATCGAATTCCAACGCGTCGACCTGCACTTCGGGATTGCTTTCCGTAAATAGGCCCAGCTGTAGGCTGATCGTGTTGGGGCTCTGCATCACCCGGGCTACTACGCCGGTATCGCCCATCCCAGTAGCTTGCCCGTATACCGAATCTTCCTCGCCGCTGCTGGTGCCGATGCCTTCGAGATACGCCTTGATGCTGGCGCTACGCTCGTCCTTAGCCAGGCTCCGGGTCGCATCGTCCTGGTACAGGTCGAACAACCGCGCTACGTTGCTCGGCGCGTTGCCGTAGCTGTTGTCCGGTGTCTGGGTAAAGAAGCCGTTGCCTTCGCTACCGCCGAAACCATGCGCCCTACAATACTCGACGACCTCCCCGAGGGTGCGCTCGTCCAGCAGGGTCAGGTCGTCCTGACGACACTTTTCGGTCACGGCAGCATTAGCCAGGTTGTTGCCGGTGCCATCGAAGAACACGCCGATTCGCAGGGTGATGCCCTGGCGCGCCTGTTGCTGCGGCTGATCGACCAGCTCCTCTTCTTCGTCTTCTTCTTCCAGGCCCAAAGGCGCTAGGTCCCCCGGCTCTTCCTGCCAGGCGCGGGCCACCGGTGCAGATGAGCGAAAGGCCTCGGCGGCAGCGGCCGCTGCAGTAACTGTCTTGGCAACTCCAAGGACGGCAGGCGCGAGGAAGGGCGCCGCGCTATGGCTGCTGCCGATGACCACCGTACCCGAACCGGCGGTGACGACATTGCCGTGGTTACCCACACTGCCCACCACCGCCGCCGGCTTGCCGTCGATCAGCACATTGGGAATCACGGCGCTGGCCATTGCGCCGCCGCAGGCGGAGGCGTCGCCCATGCGTGCGGCCGGCAGGCCGTCGAACAGCACGTCGGGTGAGCCGACGGCGATGGGGTTGGTGCCGTGGCCCGTCTTCGGGCAGGCGGTAGGATCGCCGAGGCGGGCTGCGGGTTTGCCGGACATCCGTTGTCTCCTTACTGGACCTTGACCTGTCCGCTGCCATCCAGGCTGGCGGAAAAGCTGACCTGGCGCTTGAGGCCATCCACTTCCAGCAGGCCTTCGATGGTGAAGGCGAGGGTCAGTGGATCGTGGGTGCGCGGCAGCGACAGCACGCGCACCTGGGTCAACCTGGGTTCGTACGCTTCGATGAAACGTTCGATGGCGATACGCGCCTGCTGCAGCGAGTCGTGCAGCGACAGGCGCATATCGTTGAGATCGGGCAACCCGTAGTCGGGCAGCGTCTGCACGCTGCCCGCTCGGGTGCTGAGCATCTTGGCCAGATGGGCAGCCACCGAGGCCATCGCCGCGACTTCGCGGCTCCAGCCAGAGCGCCGTGCGGCGTCACCGCCGAGGCGTTCGAAGAGGCTGCCGTATCCGTTCAAGTGCTTATTCCTTGTCCAGCTTGCCGACCAGCGACAGGGTGAAATCCGCGCCCATGTATTTGAAGTGCGGACGCACGCTGAGGCTGACGCGGTACCAGCCCGGTTCGCCCTCGACGTCGCTGACGTTGACCTGGGCGGCGCGCAGCGGACGACGGCTGCGTACTTCGGAGCTCGGATTCTCCTGGTCGGCGACGAACTGGCGGATCCACTTGTTGAGTTCCAGTTCGAGGTCGGTGCGCTCCTTCCATGCACCGATCTGCTCGCGCTGCAGCACCTTCAGGTAGTGCGCCAGGCGGTTGACGATGAACAGGTAGGGCAGCTGGGTGCCGAGCTTGTAGTTCAGCTCGGCGGTCTTGCCTTCCTCGCTATTACCGAAGAACTTGGGCTTCTGCGCCGAGTTGGCGGAGAAGAACGCGGCGTTGTCGCTGCCCTTGCGCATGGTCAGGGCGATAAAGCCTTCCTCGGCCAGCTCGTACTCGCGACGGTCGGAAACCAGCACTTCGGTTGGGATCTTGGTCTCGATCTCGCCCATGCTTTCGAAATGGTGCAGCGGCAGGTCTTCCACTGCTCCGCCGCTCTGCGGGCCGATGATGTTCGGGCACCAGCGGAACTTGGCGAAGCTGTCGGTCAGGCGGCTGGCGAAGGCGTAGGCGGTGTTGCCCCACAGGTAGTGTTCGTGGCTGCCGGCGACGTTTTCCTTGTAGACGAAGCTCTTCACCGGGTTGTCTTCCGGATCGTAGGGGTTGCGCAGCAGGAAGCGCGGGACGGTCAGGCCGACGTAGCGGGCATCTTCCTGTTCGCGGAAGCTCTGCCACTTGGTGAACTGCGGGCCCTCGAAGTGATCCTTCAGGTCCTTCAGGTCCGGCAGGCCGGTGAAGCTTTCCAGACCGAAGAACTTCGGGCCGGCAGCGGCAATGAATGGCGCGTGGGACATGCTGGCGACGCTGGCAACGTACTGCATGGTCTTGACGTCGGGTGCGCTGGGATCGAAGAAGTAGTTGGCGATCAGCGCACCGACCGGCTGGCCGCCGAACTGGCCGTACTCGGCGGTGTAGATGTGCTTGTACAGGCCGGACTGAACGATCTCAGGGCTGTCTTCGAAGTCGTCGAGCAGGTCCTGCTTGGAGGCGTTGAGCAGCTCGAGCTTGATGTTCTCGCGGAAGTTGGTGCGATCGACCAGCAGCTTCAGGCCGCGCCAAGAGGACTCCAGGGCCTGGAACTGCGGGTGGTGAAGGATCTCGTCCATCTGCTGGCTGAGCTTGGCGTCGATCTCCGCGATCATGCGGTCGACCATGGCCTTCTTCACCGGCTCGTTTTCGTTCTGCGGCTTGAGCAGTTCTTCGATGAAGGCCGAGACGCCGCGCTTGGCGATGTCGTAGGCCTCGTCGTCCGGGGTCAGGCGGGTTTCGGCGATGATGCGGTCGAGGATGCCGCCTTCGGCGAGGTGGTTGCCGTGCTCGACGGCGGCTGCGCTAGTGGTCATGTAGATGTGCTTCCTTGTCGGTGATATCAGGCGTCCAGCTTCTCTTTGGCCGCCAGGCCCAGTTCGCCGAGTACGCGGTCACGCGAATCGTCGTCGGCGAGTACGCTTTCGATGGCCTTGCGGAAGGCCGGGGCGTTGCCCAGCGGGCCTTTCAGGGCGACCAGGGCGTCGCGCAGTTCCATCAGTTTCTTCAGCTCCGGGACCTGCTCGACCAGATTGGCCGGGTTGAAGTCCTTCATCGAATTGATGCGCAGCTGCACGGCCAGCTCGTCATCGGTCTGCTCGTCCTGCAGACGGTTCGGCACGCCGAAGGTCAGGTTCAGCTCCTGCTTGGCCAGGACCTCGTCGAAGCTGTTCTTGTCGATGGCGATGGGCTTGCGGTCGTCGATCTTGCGATCGTCGGCGCGCTGGGTGAAATCGCCCAGAACCATCAGCTTGAGGGGCAGCTCGACCTCTTCCTGAGCATTGCCGGTGGCCGGCTTGAACGTGACGTTGATGCGTTCCTTGGGTGCAACCGAGCCTTCTTTGGCCATGGTGTTCTCCTTTGCGGTTAATCCAGCACCACTTCGAGATCGAGGTGGCACAGCCTGCGGTAAATCTCATCCTTGCTTTCACGCACGGCGTGGTTCTGCGGCAGCAGCTCGCAACAGCTGTGCAGCAGGCGCAGTACCTCGAGGGCGAGATCGGGTTCCCAGCTGCCCAGGCCACTGGCTTCGAGCTGCTGGTCGAGTGCTTCGAGCTGGGTTTTGGCCAGCTCGTATTTCTTGGCCTGGTAGCACAGGCGGGCGAGGCTCAGCTGCCAGAAGAAGCGCTCGCGGCCACCACGGGCGCGCGCCAGGCCCTGTTTGAGCTGTTGCACTGCGGGCTTGAGGCCGTCCTTGCGCAGTAGCGGCACAGCTTCCTGCAGCGCGAGCTCCCAGCTCGGTTGCAGGGTGCCGGCTACGGGCGGCTCCTCCTGTCTGGCGGCCGTTGTCGGCTGCACATGGGGCATGACCTGGCCACTGATCCAGGCACGGGTTTCGGCATCGGCAAACGGCGTACCATCGTGAAAGCACAGCTCTTCCAGACGCGGTACGCGTTGCAGGAACAGCGCGAGCTGGATCTCCACTTCGCGCATGGCCTGCGCGGCGTCCAGCTCCTGCAGGCACTCCCAGGCCAGGCGCTGGCCGTCCAGCCAGAACGGCGCGCGCGCGGTGCTGTTTTCCAGGTCCACCAGCAGGTCGGCGTACTGCCCTTGAGCGAAGCGTTCGCGGTAGCTGGCGAGCTTGTCGGCGGGTACGCCACGTAGCGCGGTAATCTGCTCGCTGTTGTGCTCCGGCAGGCTGTCGATGCTCAGCCAGAGCAGGGTTCGCGCGAGGCGCAGGGGGCGCAGATCGCTGGTGCGCTGCTTGAGCCACCAGGCGGTCAGTGGGCGCGCCTGCTCCTGCAGGTTGCGCACGGCCTTGAGCGCTTCCTTGTCGTTCTCTATCGGCGAGCCGGGAGCGAAGACCTGGCTGGCGACCTGCTTGACCTGGGCAATGGCCGCCCCCACCGTACCTGGCTGCGCCTGTCCCTGACTGGCGCGTTTGACCATGCCGTCGAGCTGGCGGCACAGCGGCAGCAGCAGCGGTGCGTCTTCGCCCAGATGGCCGGACAGGCACTGCTCCAGCGCATGCAATTGCTCGGCGAGGCTGCGAAACAGTGGCAGCTGTTCGCCAACCGGCACGTCTTCGGAAAAGGTCTGCTCCAGGCGCGGCAGCAACCAGTTGATCGCGGCGGCGCGGGTGCGTGGCTTGCGTGGATGCAGTTCGGCCCAGTGATTGCTGCACAGGTACTGCAGCAAATTCAGCCCCGCCTGTAGCCCGGCGAACGACTCGCGCTGGAACAGGCTCCATGTGAGCCAGGCGGCGGCGCGCAGATCCTTGGACAGCGAAGCGAGCAGCACTTCGCTGCCTTCGCGGACCTTCTGCCAGTCGATGCCGGTGGTCTGATGCAGTGCCCCGGCCTTGGCAAGTTCAGCCTCGAGCAATTCGAATTCGCTGCTGTAGCGAATGTCGTCGCCAGCGAAATTGCTGTCATTGACCGGCTTTCTGGCAAGTTCCAGATAATGCTTGCTGAGTGCGCTGGCGTGCATTGGGTCTTCCGTGACGCTCAAGTTCGATCCGTGAACTTTGAAACATGCCGCCAATATCAAAAGCGGAACGTTTCCGAGAAAAGGGGTGCGCAACTTCTTGCACACCGTCCTTGCGCAACAAATTGAACAGGGCCTTATGGGGTGGGCATCCTAGACGTGGGGTATGTGTCGTTCAAGGCGAGAAGTGTGATCTCCGTTGCAGCTGGGAATATTAAGCAGCTGGCGACGGAACTAATTCAAAACGGGGGATTAAGTTGCCTTTGTATAACAACTTACTTCGTAGGAAATATACCGGTTGCTTGTAAGAGAATACTTACGTGCAACTTTCTACCCGGTCACAGAATTGGGAGTGATTAATGTTATAGGCCGCTGGAAGTTGCCGATATGGACACAGCCAGGGTGTGGCGCTGACCCGGCTGGAGCACCACCGCGTCGTCCAGCACATTGGCCGTCTCGATGCACAGCATCCGCTGCCAGGCATCGTCGGCGAAGCTCGTCAGACGCTGTGCCTTGTCGATCCACGGATTCCATAACACGGCGGACATCGACCCGCTGGTGGTCAGTCGGATGCGCCGCTGCCACGCCGGATCGACAAGATTCAGGGTGGCCGGCAGCTGCTGGTAGACACGATCGGTTTCGCCGCTGAAATGCAGGTCGTCCTGTTGCTGGCATTCTTTCCAGCTCAGCAGCGTGTCGATGTATGGGCAGCCGGCGAGGCCCTCCACACGCACCTGATGGATGTCGCTGACGGCGAAGTAGCTGTGCAGCGCCTGACTGATGGCAACGCTTTCGTCGCCGTCGTTGCGGCTGCTGAGGCTGAGCTGGAGATCATCGGCGAGGCGAATCCGCAACGTCAATTCGACCCGGTGCGGCCAGCCCGGCAGTGCGTCGAGCGCCTGCGGGCAGTGGAACTCGAGAGTCGCCGTATCGCCTTCGCCGTGCTGCTTCCGCAATTGCCAGGGCAGGGCGCGCACCAAGCCGTGGAAGGGCGCGGGTTGCTCGCCGTGGTAGCTCGCCTGGACCTCTTGTGGGTTGCGCGCCAGATCGCCGAACCACGGCCAACACACGGGTACGCCTCCGCGTACCGATTGGCCCTGTTCGAAGGCGGCCTCCTCGCTGAGCCAGATGATCGGCGGCGCATCGCCCTGGCGATAGCTGAGGATCTGCGCGCCCTGTTCGGCGATCAGCAGTTCGTCCTCACCGCGGCGTACTCGCCAGCAGGCGAGCTGGTTCATTTCGATGCGTTGGATATCGACAGGCATGGGGAATCTCGTAAGGGTTCGGGATCTGCGTCTGACCGCAGAGTGAAGGCGGGATTCAGAAAGGGTCACTGCCTCCTTGCGCAAGGAGGCAGTGCGGGAATCAGCGTCCCTGGCAGGCGTCGACCCGCAGCCAGCGCTCCAGCAGTTTGAAGCCCTGCATCAGCACGAAGGCGATCAGCAGATAGATCAGGCCGGCGGTGAGGAACATTTCCTCGTGCAGGTAGGTGCGGGCGGCGATCTTGCGCGCCATGCCGGTCAGTTCCAGCAGCGTGATGGTGCTGGCCAGGGCGCTGGCCTTGAGCATCAGGATCACTTCGTTGCTGTAGGCCGGCAGGCCGATGCGCGTCGCGCGCGGCAGGATGATGTGCAGCAGAGCCTGCGCCCGTGACATGCCCAGCGCCCGTGCGGCTTCGACTTCACCCGGCGGCACGTTCTGGATCGCTCCGCGGATGATCTCGGCGATATAGGCGGCGGTGTGCAGGGTCATGGTGATGATCGCGCACCAGTACGGGTCACGCAGGTACGGCCAGAGCGCGCTTTGGCGCACGATTTCGAACTGCGCCATGCCGTAGTAGACCAGGAACAGTTGCACCAGCAGCGGGGTGCCGCGGAAGAAGAAGATGTAGCCATAGGGCAGCGCGCGTATGGCCAGCAGGCGGGAGGAGCGGGCAATGCCCAGCGGCACGGCGAGGATCAGCCCGGCGACGACCGAAACACCGACCAGTTGCAGCGTCAGCCAGGCGCCTTCGATGAAGCTCGGCAGCCACTTGATGAAGATTTCCCAGGTCATGCTGCGCTCCGCACGAAGCCACGGCCGGCACGTTTTTCGAGGAAGTGCATGCCGATCATGGCGACGATGGTCAGGCACAGGTAGATGAAGGCCGCGACCAGGAAGAAGGTGAAAGGCTCCTTGCTGGCGGTCACGGCGATCTGCGAGCGGCGCATGATCTCTTCCAGGCCGATGACGGATACCAGTGCCGTGTCCTTCATCAGGATCATGAACAGATTGCCCAGACCCGGCAGCGCCAGGCGCCACATCTGCGGCAGGATCAGCCGCGTGAAGATCTGCCGTTTGCCCAGCCCCAGGGCCAGGCCAGCCTCACGGTGTCCCTTAGGAATGGCCAGCAGCGCCCCGCGGAAGACTTCGGTGGCGTAGGCGCCGAAGCACAAACCAAGGGCGATGGTGCCGGCGGCGAACGGGCTGAGGGCCAGGTTCTCGATGCCGAACAGCTCGCCGATACCGCGAATCAGGCTGATGGTGCCGAAATAGATCAGCAGTACCCAGAGCAGTTCGGGTACGCCGCGCACAATCGTCGAATAGGTGCCGCCGAGCCAGCGCAGCGCGCTGTAGGGCGAGGTCTTGGCGAGAGCGCCGAGCAGACCGAGCACCAGCCCCAGCGCCAGGGAGGCGAGGGCCAGTTGAATGGTCATCCAGGTGCCGGCGATAAGCGCCGGACCGAATCCGTGAAGGTCAGGAATCATAGAAGCTCAAACACCGAAGCCCGGTCGGCCAGTTTCAGGCGACCGGGCTTCGGCTCGGTTGGATCAGTAAATGCTGAACGGGAAGTACTTGTCGTTGATCTGCTTGTAGGTGCCGTCAGCGATTATCTCGGCCAGCGCCTTGTTCAGCTTCTCACGCAGCTCGTCGTTGCCCTTGCGCACGGCGATGGCGATCTTGTCGTCATCGAATACCGGCTCGCCCTTGAACTCGAAGCCCTTGCCAGCATCGCTCTTGAGCCATTCCCACTGCACGAAGGTGTCGGCCAGGATGCCGTCGACGCGGCCGGAGGCCAGGTCCAGATAGGCGTTTTCCTGAGTGTCGTAGAGCTTGATGTCGACCACGCCGTCCAGGTTGTCTTCCAGCCAGGTACCGGCGATGGTCGCGCGCTGGGCGCCGATGACCTTGCCGTCCAGGTAGTCCTTGTCGGTCTTGAAGTCGGTGGACTTGGGCGCCACGAACTGCAGCTTGTTGGTGTAGTAGTGGTCGGTGAAATCGACGGCGTTCTTGCGCTCTTCGGTCACCGACATCGAGGCGGCAAGGAAGTCGAACTTGCCGGCATTCAGCGCCGGGATGATGCCGTCCCAGTCCGAGGTGACCACTTCGCACTCGGTCTGCATCTTGGCGCAGAGGGCGTGGGCAATGTCGAGGTCGAAACCGACCACCTTGCCGCTGGCATCGATCAGGTTGAAGGGCGGGTAGGCGCCTTCGGTACCAATCCGTAGTTTTTCCGCGGCGAATGCCTGGGTGCCGATGATCAACGATGCAGCAGCGGTCAGCAGGATCTTCTTATAGCTCTTCATGCGGTGTTGCTCCATTAGCGATGGCTGGACATGAATTGTTTACAGCGCGCCGATTGAGGATTGTCAAATACCTGCTCGGGCGTTCCTTGCTCCTCGACCAGGCCCTGGTGGAGGAATACCACTTCGCTGGATACCTGCTTGGCGAAATTCATCTCATGGGTGACGAGCAGCATGGTGCGGCCTTCTTCGGCGAGCGACCGGATCACTGCAAGCACTTCTTGTACCATTTCCGGATCGAGCGCCGAGGTGGGCTCGTCGAAGAGGATCACTTTTGGCTGCATCGCCAGCGTCCGCGCAATGGCCGCGCGCTGCTGTTGACCGCCGGACAGCTGGTTGGGATAGACGTGGCGCTTGTCGTCGATACCGACCTTGGCCAACAGCGCCTCGGCCACTTCGGTGGCTTCGGCCTTGCTCTGGCCGAGCACGCGGCGCGGCGCCTCGATGATATTGTCGAGGATGGTCATGTGCGGCCAGAGGTTGAAGTTCTGGAACACGAAACCCAGTTCGCTGCGAATCCGATTGAGCTGCTTGCCGTCGGCGGCGACCAGGTCGCCCTGCTTGTCGCGCTTGAGCTTGAGCTGCTCGCCGGCCACCAGAATCTCGCCCTCATGGGGGTTTTCCAGCAGGTTGATGCAGCGCAGAAAGGTGGATTTTCCGGAGCCTGAAGAGCCGAGGATGGAAATCACATCGCCATCGCGGGCGGTCAGCGAAATGCCTTTGAGAACTTCCAGATCGCCGTAGCGCTTGTGCAGGTTGCGGATTTCCAGTGCAGGGATGGCCTCGGCCATGAGGGGTCCTCTTACAGACCGGCGAAGGCCGCCATGGTCTAGATATCTGATGGTGCGCTCCGCGCGAACTGCTCGCCGTCCTGGCGAGGCGCAAACCTAGCATGCGATGCGGCATGCGCCAAGCGCGATGCGGCGTTGAGCACTGTGACCGATCGGTCACGTTTCGCTGGCCACCGATGCGCCCCTATCTATATAGATGAAATCGGCGCTGTACGCGCAGGCACACTCCGGTGCCTTGCGTAAACGGCAGGCTTGGTCCGCTTCCGTGCGGCGCGAAGCGGCCACGGTCTCAGCTCGCTTCCGGCTTGGGCGTGTTTTGGTCGTCGGAGAGCATTTCGTCGTGCTCGGCCATCTTCCACGGCAAGCTGCCCGGCGAGATGTGCAGGAAGTGCAGGTACTTTTCGAACTGGTCGAGTATGTCGCTGATGATGTCCGCCTGGTCGTATCCGTAGACGTCGTAATGCTGGCCGCCGCGGCGCAGGAACACTTCGGCGCGGTAGTACTGCTCGTCGGCCTCCGGCCCTTCGGTCAGCGCGAACGCCGGCATGGCGTAACCGACCGCACGGATCTCGTAGATGAAGTCCACCTGGTCGTCCTTGATGACCTCCAGGTAGAGCCGCGAGTGGGCTTCATCGGTGTGCACTTCGGCAGCCCATTCCTGGCCACTGAGTTCGCGCTGCACGCGGCGCATGGCCTTGAGCACCGTGGTGCTCATGAAGCTGTCGACTTCTTCCCGACTGGGAAAGCTGACCATCCCCGCCAGGCGCTTCTTCCACAGGCCGGGACCGGCGTTGCTCGCCAGCCGGCTGCCCTGCATGTGGCTTTGCAGGCTGGTTTCGTGGTGGCCTTCGATCACCAGAGCGCGCCACATGCCCAGCGCGGCGATCATCATGATGATCGCGAAGGGCAGCGCGCTGGCGATGGTCATGGTCTGCAGCGCGCTGAGGCCGCCGGCCAGGAGCAGGGCGGACGCAACTACGCCCTCGATGCTGGCCCAGAACACACGCTGCCAGACCGGCGTGTGCAGCGCGCCGCCGGCGGCCAGCGAGTCGATGACCAGGGAGCCGGAGTCCGA
The DNA here is from genome assembly GCF_021432085.1 of Stutzerimonas kunmingensis. Taxonomy (GTDB): domain Bacteria; phylum Pseudomonadota; class Gammaproteobacteria; order Pseudomonadales; family Pseudomonadaceae; genus Stutzerimonas. Next base: position 136,727 of record NZ_CP090366.1, read on the forward strand.
CGAGGTGACGAAGAAGGTGATGATCAGCACCACCGCCAGGAACGAGGCGATGGACGTCATCGGCAGCAGTTCGAACAGTTTGAACAGCGCGATGGCGTTGTCCGCCTGCACATCCGAGATCAGCGAGGTGTAGCCTTCGACCATGATCATGTGCAGCGCGGTGTCGCCGAATACCGAAAACCAGAGGAAGGTGAAGATGGTCGGCACGAACATCACGCCGAAGACGAACTGGCGAATGGTCCTGCCGCGGCTGATCTTGGCGATAAACAGGCCGACGAAGGGCGACCAGGCGATGGTCCAGCCGAAGATGAACAGCGTCCAGTTGCCGATCCAGTCGCTGCGGCTGTAGGCCTGCAGGTTGAAGGTGCGCTCGATGATGTTGTTCAGATAGCTGCCGGTGTTCTGCAGAAACGTTTCGAGGATGAAAATGGTAGGCCCGACCAGAAACACGAAGAGCATCAGGCCGATCGCCAGGATCATGTTCAACAGCGACAGGTTTTTCACGCCCTTGTCGAGGCCGGCGACCACCGAGCAGATCGCCAGGCCGGTGATGATCGCGATGGCGATGATCTGCACGTTGATGCTGATCGGTATCGACGGCCAGAGGTAGTTGATGCCCGCGTTGATCTGGGTGACGGACAGGCCCAGCGTGGTGGCAATGCCGAACAGCGTGCCGAGAATCGCGAAGACATCCACCACATGGCCGATCGGCCCGTAGATGCGTTCGCCGATGATCGGGTACAGCGCCGAGCGCATCGACAGCGGCAGGCCGTGGCGGAACGAGAAGTACGCCAGCACCAGACCGGTCAGTCCGTAGATGGCCCAGATATGAAAGCCCCAGTGGAAGAAGGCGATCTGCATGGCCTGCTTGGCCGCGTCGACGGTTTCCCCCGCACCGGCGGGCGGCGAGGCGTAGTGCAGTACGGGTTCGGCCACGCCGAAGAACAGCAGGGCAATGCCGTAGCCGGCGGAAAAGAGCATGGCGAACCAGGCCGGGAAGCTGTACTGCGGCTCGGCGTGATCCGGGCCCAGCTTGATGCTGCCCCAGGGCGTCATCGCGATGCCGACGATGAACACCAGGAAAAAGGCTACCGAGAGCATGTAGAACCAGCCGAAGTTGGTCGTGATGAACGCCAGCGTCGAGCTGAACACCTCACCGGCCAGCTCCGGATTGCTGATGGTCCCGATCACCAGCAGCAGCGTGACGATCACGGCTGGAATGAACACGGGGAACAGGATGATGGCCTTGGGCATTTTCTTGGCGGCGTCCATGGGCGGTCAGCCTCCCTTTGCGAATGGGTGATGAGCGGGATGTACGCGGCGAAACCTCCGGAGAGCCCGAACGCTGCCTCTGGGGTAGACGGCCCGAAGCACCGAATGATTCAGCGAAAAGATGGGTTGGGTGTCGATTGATCTATAGTGCCGGTGCTAGAACGCGGGCTCCAGGCCATGGCGCCGCAGAATGGCCGCAACGCTGCCGTCGGCGATCAGCGCTTCGAGCGCGTCGTTGAAACGTTCGAATTCGGCTTCGCCGACCGCGGCGCGGGAAAGGCCGATCGCGTAGGAAACTCGTTGCAGCTCACCCGCCTCGTGAATGTCGGAATGCCTTTCATGATCGATCAGGTGCCAGGCGACGTCCTGATTGACCACGGCGACGCCCTGTTCGCCGAACCTGCCGGCCTCCAGCATGCGCAGCAGCCGCCGGTTATCCGCCTCCAGGATCAGCGTCACGTCGCCGACCTCGGCCAGATGCTGGCCGAGCACGAAGGAGGTTCCGGAGGGCCCGTACACGGCGACGCTGCGTCCGGCCAGGTCCTCGGGGCGATGGAAGACGAAGCGGCTCGCCGAACGCGCATAGACCCCATAGCGGGAGGTGACCAGCATGCGAGTGAGGTGAAACGCGCGCTCGCGATCCGGTGAGCGGATCACTGTGAAGATCCCCTGCGCTTCACCGTCCTCGGCCAGCGCCAGTGCGCGTCGCCAGGGCAGCAGCTGCACCGGACAGTCGATCCGAAGTCGCGCGCAGACGGCTGCAACGATCTCGACGAAAGGCCCGGCTGCACGGTCCTCGGTGCCGGTGGCCGTCGTGGCATAGCTGAACGGCGGGAAGTCCTCGGTTACGAAGCGCAGCTCATCGGCCTGGCAATTGCCCATGAGTGCCAGGCCGACGACTATCGCAATCCATCGAGTGGGCATGCTGCAAGCTCCAGGCGATCGGCAGAGCGGCAATACGCTCCACGCCCTTGCAGGCTAGCGTGTCGCCGTCCGCGGCGCGACCCCCGAATCAGGGTAGCCCGCGCAGCAAGCCCGGTCGCCAGGTGAGGGTAAGGCTGACCGCTATAGCGGCGGCCGCCATCAGCAAGAACCAGAGCAGTACAGCAAAGCCTGGCCCCTCCACCGTCATCAGGGCCGTGGGCGCGCCGGCGAAGGAAATCGCGGCGACGCTTCGGCGTAGCCATCGCTCGCGTGCGGGCGCAGGTGCAGCTGATCGCCAGACCTTCTGGCGATGAGATTGCTGCAGCAGCGCGAGCTGGGCGAACGCCAGGTAACACAGGATAAAGACGCCCAACTGCGTGACTTCAGGCATTGGTAATGCGCCGGTTCAGGCGTCGTGCTGCAGCCAGCGTCAGAAGCGCCAGCAACATGAGCAACAGATCCATGCCGGCAACCGCATAGCGCCCTTGCTGGAGGCTGTGCAGCAGATGATCGCCCGTGGTCAGCCAGTTCAGCAGCACCGCTGCCGGTGCGGCGACGCCGATGGCCAGCAATTGTCCGTGCCAGGCACCCGCGCCACGGATCAGCGCATGGACCAGAGTCGACGCCCAGATCAGAAAGAACGCCCAGCCTTCGAGGGCGGCGCGGTCTATCTCGAAGCGGCCAACGTCGGTCGGCAACGCGCGATTGGCGATGAAGAAGCCAAGCGTGGCGAGGATCAGACCGCTGCAGCTGCAAACACAGATCGCGTCCAGCAGGTGCGCGCCGGTATGCCCGTGCCGCTGATGTCGGGCGCGGCGGGCGCCGGTCCAGAACAGCAGGCCGGTGGCGATCATTATCCAGCCGGACAACCCGCCCAGAAAATACAGCCAGCGCAGCGTCCAGTGTTCGAACTGAACGAAATGCAGGCCGCTGAAGAATCGCTGGATGGCGGCCACCGGCCCGGTCCGGTGATCGAGCAGGAGGGCTCCACTGCTGCCGTCAAAGGTCATGCGATCGACGTTCATGGTCACCTCGCGGGCAAAGCTGCGGCGAACCTCCACGTATGCCTGGGCGTCTCCGGGATGCCATATCCGCAGCATGTAGGGCTCATCACCCCAGGCTCCGCGTGCACGGTCGCGCATGGCGTCCAGTGAGGCCAGCGTCGCGGGCTCGGTGGATGCCTGCCGTGTGTAGTTGCCGAATGCCTCGGTGCTGAAGGCAGCCGGATTGCCTGGGTAGATTCGTTCGATGACCGTCGGAAAGTAGATGGCAAAGAAGATGATCAGACCGGATAGGCTGATCAGAAAATGAAACGGCAATGCGACGACGCCGGTCAGGTTGTGCAGATCCAGCGTGGCGCGTTGCGTGCTCTTGTGCGGCCTGAAGGTGAAGAACTCGCGAATAATCTTGCGATGGATCACCACGCCGGACATCAGCAACAGCAGCATGCCCATGCCGGCGATGCCCAGCAGCCAGTAGCCGACATTGCGCCAGCGCAGATGCAGGCTGTAGTGGAACGGAAAGAGGAACCCGGTGGCTGCCCAGCTGCCATGGTCCGGTAGCAGCTCGCCGCTGGCAGGATCGATGAAGCGGCGCGTCGATACGCCCTCGGCATTCGGGAACTCCAACTGGATGACCGGTGTGCGCTCGCTGGGCAGAGTGATGCTCCAGCGCGCCGCCGTGCCGGCCAGCCGCTGGGCATGCGGCACGACCAGGCGATCCAGGGAAAGGTCGACAGGTGGTGAGCCGAGCCGCGTCGAAGGCAGCATCCAGCGGTCGATCTCGCGATCGAAGACCACCAGGCTGCCGGACCAGAAAACCGCCAGCAGCAGGCCGCCGAGCAGCACGCCGGCCCAGGTGTGCAGCCAGCTCAGCGAAGCACGAAATCCGTTCCCGGGCATCGTCAACCTGCACCAGCGATAAGCGGCCGCGCTGCCAGCGGGCCGAACTGCAGCGCCAGGTCGCTGGCGATGCCTAGCAGCAATAGCAGGCAGAGACGCCACAGCCGTGGTTCGACGAACGCCCAGAGCAGCAGGCCGAGGTAGATGACGAAACCCAGCATGCAGGCGATCAGCACCGCCTCGTGACCGGCCAGCCCGATTAGCTGCACCAACAACCGGGCGCTGGCCGAAGCCAGCGCTACGGTACAGGCGAAGCCGCCGCCGATGCCCGCAAGAACCCGCAGCGCGAGACTGGCGTGGTGGCGCCAGTCCATTTGGTGCTGTTGCCGCCCCTGATTGGCCGCTGAGTGCATGTCTTAGAAGCTGACCTGATAGCCAAGGGTGAACGTCCGTCCACGACCATTGAAGACGCGGCCATTGCGGGTTGCGGGTGCGCCGGTGTTGGCGGCCTGCGAGTAATAGGTCAGATAGTCCTCGTTGAACAGGTTCTCGATCCCCAGGCGGGCTTCGCCGACCGGCAGGCGATAACCGAGCGAGGCATCGACCAGGGTGTAGCCGTCGAAATCCAGGCCCGGCTGGTCAAAGCCCCGGCTGGCATAGTGGTTGGCCTGCAGCAGGCTGTGCAGCTTGTCGTTCCAGTTAGCCTGCCAGCTGATGCCGTAACGATCCGGCGAGATGTTCGCGCCATCGAGGTCGGTATCGACCTTGCCGTCGTCGTCTGTGTCGGACTGGCCGTTGACCTGGGCATACATCAGCTTCAGGCGGTGCGCCTTGTTGATCTGCCAGCCGCCGGTGAACTCGATGCCATCGATTTCGGTGCGCTCGCGGCGAACCTGATAGACCCCGCCCACGCTGTCCAGACGCGAGCCGAGGTCGGCATCCGACTCGTAGTAACTGATCTCCGCGTCGAACGGCCCGTGATTCAGGCGAAGGCCGATCTCGCGGTTTTCAGTAACCACCGGTTGCAGGTCGAGGAAGTTGTCGACGCTGGTGCCCGGCGTGCCGATGCCCCGCAGCACGCGACCGACATCCGGCATGCCGAATCCTTCCGAGTAGTTGGCGAACAGTTGCGCCCAGTCATTCATCTGCCAGACCAGGCCGGCGTTGTAGAGCGTTTCCTCGAACGTCGGGTTGCCGCCTTCCACATCGACGCTACCCACCGGTTTGGTCGAGGCAATGGTGCGGAAGCTGTCGACGTCGAGATCGGCGAACTCATGCCGCACACCGGCATGCAAGGTCAGCTGGTCGAGCGCGCGGATCTCGGCCTGGAGGAACGGCGCATAGTTGCGGAACACCGTTTCTGGCACCCATTCCCGATCAGTGAGAATCAGCTGCTGGCTGGTGGTGTCCTGCAGCACATCGAGTCCGCCGGTGAGCATCAGACGGTTGTCGAGCATGCCATCGCGGCTGATCGTCAGCTTGCCGCCGATCTTGTCCGACTCGTTCTGCGACTGATCGAACAGCGTTCCCGCCGGCGCGATGCTGGGGTCCTGGAAGGTGGCATTGGTGCCGCCACCGAAGCGGCCGCGGAATCGCTGGGTATAGAGCTGCAGGCCCAGCTCGTTGCCATACAGATCGGCATGCTTGTAGGACAGGCTGGTCGCGAGTACTTCATTCTGCGGTGCCTTGCCCTGCGGGTCGCCCTTGCGCGAGGTCGCGGGTATCTCCGCGTCGGCGTCACCCGGCACGTTGACGTACTCGTGTTCGCCTTCGACTTCGTAGCGATTGACCATCAAACCGATGTTCTGATTGTCGTCCAGCCAGTAACCGAGCTTGAGCAGCAGATCGGTGCCGGTCGAATCCATCACGTCGCCCTGGGTGTCGTCGACGCCGATCAGATCGCCGTTGGCATCGTAGAACATGCCCTGGGTCTGCCAACTGGCGGCGGCGAGGTAATCGAGGTCACCCTGGGTGCCTTCCACCCGGTAATCGAGCTTGTAGCCCAGTCCCTCGGACTCGTAGTCGCCCGGCGCGGTGAAGCTGACGCCCGCGTGCTGACGCAGCTCGCCGCTTTCAGGACGGCGGGTGACATAGTTGATGATGCCGCCGGTAGCGCCCAGGCCGTGCTCGGCACTGGCGCCATGGATGACTTCGATGCGCTCGACCATCGACAGGTCGATCACATAACCGTCGCGCTGGCTGTCCCGAAGCGGCGTGGACTGTGGCACGCCGTCGATGAGGATCAGTGCCGAGCGGCCGCGAAAGGTCTCGCCGGCGCTGCTCATCTTCTGCCGGCTTGGCGAGTACGAGGGGATCAGGTTGCTCAGGATCGCGCCATGGTCCGAGGTGATCGCCAGTTGCTGCTCGATTTGCTCGCGGCTGATCACCGTGATTTTCTGTGGCGTCTTGCCCGCTTCGCTTCTGGCCCGTGTCGCACTGATCGTGACTGCTTCGAGCTCCGTCGCTTCATCTGCCGCATTGGCCGGCAGGGACGAGAGGGAAAGGGATGCAAGAGAGATAGACAAGCACAGGCTGGTTCTGCGAAACACGTGAAAGCTCCCGGTGTTGGATTTGTTCAGGGAGCGCGAATGTAAACTAAATGTAAATTACTTTCATTAAGCTTTGGCTGTTTTCCGCCGGTTATGGCCGCTCCGCCCGTTACCCACAGGGCTGAGCCTGCGGGCCGGGCTAGCGGCTCTTGCGCATCTGCTCGCGCCATTCCCATGGCGGTTGCTGTTCGGTCTTGTGCAATGACCACAGGCCGCGCCGGAACTCCCGGGCGACCGCCTCCAGACCGAGCAGCGAGCGGTCGTCAAGGTGACCGCGATACGCCCAGGCTGCGCCAGACCTGACCATCTCCGAATTGACGTCGATGTTGCCAACGCCGACTCTCGCCAGGGTCCGTCCCAGGTCATCGCGGCCCTTGACTACGAGCGTCACGTTCTTGCCGAAGATGTGGTCGGAGAGCGCTTGCCGGGCCTGGCTGCCGTAGGGTTGCTTGAGCTCCGGGGTGTCGATTTCCGCCAGCCGGACCCTGAACCGTTCACCCACGTTGGTCCGGCAGCTGAAGGTGTTGCCATCGGCGATGCCGATCACCCGGCAGTCGAATGATTCGGCAGAGGCAGGCATGGCAGTTATGAGCAGGGCGGCAAGCAGGTAGCGCAGCATGAGGGCATCCATGCGGTTCGGGGCGGGCGAGGGTAGCAGGCCGGTCGCTGCCCTGATCGGCGCCAGGTCTCAGATGAACCGTCAGCGTTGACGAAATGGCGGCCGATCACGCATGCCGAGAAATACGCCGAACCGCCGCCTTGCCATGGCGCGCTTAACGCTCAGAAGGCGGCTTCGAGTTGATGCCGGCGCAGGATCTTTGGCACCGTGCCATCGGCTATTGCCGCGTCCAGCGCCTGCTCGAACGCTTCGAACTGTGCCGCGCTCACCGTCTTGCGCGAAAGACCGATGCCATAGCTGATCGGGCCCATTTCGCCAGCCTCGCGCACATCGGCAAGTCGCTCTTCCTCGATCAGGTGCCAGGCAACATCCTGATTGAGCACCGCCAGGCCGTCCACACCGAAGCGCCCGGACTGCAGCATGCGCAGCAGTCGGCGATTGTCGGTAGTCAGGTGCAGGCGTACGTCGGGCACCGACTTGAGGCGCTCGGACAGCACGTAAGAGGTGCCGGATGGGCCATAGACGCCAACCAGCCGGCCCGCCACATCACCTGGTTGGTTGAAGACGAAGCTGCTCTCGGCCTGGGCGAAAACACTGTAGCGAGAAGTGACCAGCATCCGGCTGATGTGGAACATCTGCTCGCGCTGCGGTGAAGGTGTCAGTGTGAATATTCCGTCCACCTGTCCCTGTTCGGCCAGGCGGAATGCGCGCTGCCAGGGATACAGGGTGATCGTGCATTGGTGCTGCAAGCGTGCGCAGATCGCATGTACCACCTCTACAAACGGGCCGGCCGCACCAACGCCTGCGGTTTCGCTGGCCGGGGCGTCAGCCGGATAGGTGAACGGCGGGAAGTCTTCGGTCACGAAACGCCACTGCGCCGCGCCGGCCGGGGCGGCGTTCGACAACAGCCATATCAGCAGAATCGAGAGAATCCTGTGCACCGTTCGGCTCCTTGCGCTGTGCGGCATTCCTTGGCAGTTCACGCGGCCGGGCAACATCCGGCTCTGGCCCGCCCAGTTAGCAGCAGCCTAGCGCAGAATGAAGTCGGAGCGATGAAGTGATAAGGCCTGGCCGTGCATGCGTGGCTTGCGGTTGTCCCGCGTGGCGTGGCGTGGCTGCCGCTCGGTATCCGAGCTTCAGCCGGTGAGCGGCTTGCGGAAGATCACAGGATGCCAGCGATGCTGGGAGGATGCTTCCGTGTGAATGCCGTCAAGCCATTCCGGAAGGCGGGGCTGGAGCGCAGCGCGCCGCTGGCACAAATCGCAGGCAATAAAAAACCCCAAGGAGGTTAATTTCGCTTGGGGTTTTTCGGTATTAGTGGTGCCAGGGACGGAACCGAACCGTGCGCTGAAAGTGGCGCTATATAAGGCTTTCGGTAGTGTGCGGTAAATTATCTACGCACAAATCTACCCGCTTTTTCTTTTGCTGCCCCTGTTTTGGGGTTTCTGGTCGCTGTTGTGCCTTGGTGTTTTCTTAGCGTGCTCCGGCCTGCTGTCAGGGGATTGGAATCTAAACCTGTCTACTTTGGAAACCGTGCCGGGGTGCCTGAAATCCATTGATTGTTTTTCAGTCTCCCCCTTGGGGCAACCTTGGGGTTCCTCCCCGTAATCGCCCCGTTACCCTTACCGTGACCTTACCGTATCGCCTTGCGGTGATCTTGGGGTTACCTCGCCCTAATCTCGTCCCGTCCTACCGCTGCGACTGGTCACCGCGAATGGTCACTGACCGGTCACCCTTGCACTAACCTTGCCGTAATCTTGCCGTTCGCCTCACCCTGATATCACCCTTCCTGCCTCGCGTGCGTGCGCGTACTGGTCACTAAACCGGCTTTCATGGGGTTGATTCCCCGAAACGGGGTGCTGCGTGGAAAGTGCGCGTGAAAAATGCGTGCTTTCCGTGCGTACCAGCTTGCGTACCAGCTTGCGCACCAGGACTGCGAACCAATAGCGCGAACATTGCGAACCGCTGCCACGGTCGTCTTATCGGGTCATGCGGGAAATGCGAATTTTGGGGAAACAAGAATGTAGCTCCCTCTATCGTTCGGGAAAGCAAAGCGATGAACTTTCAACCCACCCCTCCCCGCACCGGGTCCTTTCGGTAGGGCGGCACGGGTGCGGGTATTTCGTGCCGTGATCGTTCGCTATATACGGCGCTGGCTGGCGGGTTGGTTGTTGTTTCGTTGTCACGCTCCAGGCTTCGCAGGCCGGGCGCTGGTGCCGGGTGATAGGCCAACTGGTGCCAGGGCGTTTCCGCATTGCTGGTGGCCGCTGCGGCGTGCTGGCGGGGCTTTCGGGGGAAAGCGGAACCGGAAGCGGGGGCAGCCCCAAAAAATCCGTATGAAGCGAAAGGGCGGGGCCCGAATCACCCGTGATGGGGGTGGGGTGGGGAAGGACCCAAAGGGGGGAGGGGGTAGCGCCGTCCGTGGCGCTGGCGATCAGACCACGCGCAGCACGGGCGGCAGCTTCGGTCCGAAGGGTGCGCCGGGTGCGAACGGATCGGGTAGCGCGTCCTCTGGTGCGTTGCGGATGAAGTCAGCCATTGCCAGCAGGCAGGCTTGATACAGCGGCCAGCCATCGCCCCAGACTAAGCCGCGCTCTGTTGCGCTGTCCTCCAGGCAGGCAATAAAGACCAGCGCTGCTATGTTGGTGTCACCGTCGCGGATCGCTTGCGCTCGATGCGCCGGGTTCACGCTCAGCAGATCGCACAGCCGGTCGAAGCCAAGTGCCGCCGTGGTGCTGGCGCTTTGCAGAATGACGGCGCGGCCTATGCCGATCAGCGCCCGGTTCATACCTTCCAGCGATTCGGCTAGATGGTCGCTGGCTTGCTGCTCCAGGTCTGCAACGGCTGCGGCAGTGAATGGCAGAAAGGCTTTCAGCTTCGCCGCTTTGCGTCTCAATGCGCGGCGCTCTTGGTGGATCGTTGCGCGCTCATGACAAAAAAGGCGACATATCCGGCGCGTGGCGATCAGTTGCGCACTCACGCTGGCGTCTGGCTTGTCGGCTATGTTGGCGAGTGCTCGAATCTGGCTGGCGTTCATGGGTTCGGCTCCATTGGCGTTCGGTCGTATTGCGCGCGCAGCTCGGCACCAGCAGCGCAGTAACGGGCTGTCGGGGCGTAGCAGGCGCGACAGGCCATTAGGTGGCTTATGTACTGGTCACGGCTCTGGCGCCATTCAGGCGAAGCGGTGGCGGCTGTGAGAACGTGCCGGGTCGGGTAGGTGGCGGACTGCTCGGTTGGGGCTGGTGCCGCTGGTGGGTGTGTCGAGTCATTGGCCGCGCTCAGTTCGGCCAGCAGCTCGGTAACGTGCTCCCTTATGAACTGGCGCATGGGGTCGGTGATGCGATCAACCGGCGAGACGCGCAGCCGGTCGGCCACGCTCTCGACAGTCAGACCAGCCCGGCGCAGGTGGTCCAGGGCGGCCATTATCCGAAGTACTCCGCGTTGTCTTCGGTCTGTACCCTGTCTTTGTCCGTAACATCGTCACAAGCCGCGCCATTGCTTGCTTTCAGCCTGTTTTTATCCGTAACGATGGGCGCTTGCGTTACGCCTTTAAAACCGCTGTAAGCCGCGTGGTTGCTGGCTTGTGACGGTGTTACGGCTGTCGCGGGGGTGTCAGCGGACAGATACCGTTTGAACGCTTCGGTGAACTGCTCCCGCTTGTAACCCTTGGCAACCTTGTAGCCGATGCGGTGGGTGCTCGGCTTGATCCCAAACTCAGAAAGTCGCTTGGAAAGCTGGTGCGGTGTCATGGGTTTGCCTCGGTTCCACGCAGCCCACGGCGCTTCCTCATCTTCGGCCAGTGCCTCCAATAGATCGGCGGTCGCCAGACGCTCGGCGCGGCGGGTGTCGAAAGCGTCGCGGATCGAAGCCAGCAACTCCGCGCCGATGCTGGGGGTGTCTTCCTCCAGGCCGTGAAGTGTCGCGGCAGCATTACGGGCTATGCGCGGCCAGTTGCCCCCGGCCACTTCCGCGACGGCTAGCAGCGGTTCCCAGCAGTCGTTGGCGCGGTCATTCAGGCCGTCCACTTCGGCGGGTCTGGCTGTGCGGACGGCCTCTCGGTTGTCGATAGCGAAGCGTGCCAGCTTGCTCACAAGCTCGGCGAAGGCGGCGGGGTCGGCGTGACGAATCTTTACCGTACGCTCCCCCGGTAGCTTGCGGCGCAGGCGTAGCTGAATGCTCCGGTCGGACAGGGTGTCGGCAATCTTCCCGATACCGCATAGCGCCTTTGCGCCCCACACATTGAACCGGGTGGGCATGTGGTCATCGCCAACGCAGCGAATCACGAAAGCGGAGTCACGCGTAAACCCGGCATTGAGTATGCCTCGTGCTTCCTCGTGTTCGGCCAAGAAGGCGTCCACCTCGTCAATCAACAGGGTTGGCGTCCACAGCTCCAGGGCGCGGAACAACGCAGCCGGGGCGATGTTGGAGACGGCCAGCGAGCGGCAGGCTAGACGTGCCAGCACGCCAAGCATTACCGTCTTGCCGCAACGCTTCTCCGGGGCGGTGATGTTGGCAATCGGTGCCACGTTCACCACGTCCACAAACCATGTAAAAGCGGTCCACAGCGCAGCGGCGTGAACGGTGGCCGGGTCGGCTATCACATGGCGGCGAATGATCGCGGCCAATGCTTCCAGCAGCTCGGCAACGTCCACTAGATCAGGCCATAGCGTGACCTCGGGGAATAGCTCATCGGTGCCCCCGGCAGCTTCGTTGGCTGGGCTGGTCAGCTTGTCCAAGTCGACCATGCTTACCGTCTTGGCTTCCTTCACCGCGTGACGAACGCGTGCCCAGCGAGCAGGGTCGGCGTCTCTCACCTGGCGCAGCAGGGCCAGCACTTCGGGTTCGAAGATCGCTCCGGGATCTTGCTTGCTCCTGGCGAGTGCGTCCGCGATCGGGTCGGGTGCCGGTACGGGTTCGGGGATCAGTTCGGCAAGGTTGCTCATTGATTCGCCTCCCGCCATTGGCGCAGGTCGTTGAAGTCGGAAAGGCTCGGCGGCTCGGCTCCGCTCCAGGGCGGCAGGACCAGCCCACATTCCAGCGCGGCGGCGGCTTGGGTGGCTGCGGTGCGTCCGGGGTTGCCCTCGGTCTGGCGGTCATCGTCACCCGCGATAATCAAAGTGCTGTCCGGGTAGTGCCGCTGTAGGTGGCGCCCGACTTCCAGCAGATTGCCCGCATTCATTGCGCAGGCGACGGCGGCGCCTTTGGCTTCGTGGATAGTGGCGCCAGTTGCCCAACCTTCGCAGATGTACAGCGGCTGGCCTGGCTCCAGTGTGCCGATTGGTGAATAGCAACCCTTCACCCGGCCACCAGACAGAAACCGCTTGTCGCCGTCCGCTGCGATGCGTTGCAGGTTGACCAGCACGCGCCATAGGTAGAGCGGAACCAACAGGACTTCGCCACGCTGGCGCAGCCCATGGGAATTGCAGCCCTTGGCGCTCAGGTATGGGTGTCGCGGGTCAGCCGGGGCGCTGGTGTTCCATAGCCGTTGCGCCTCGATGGCTGCGGCTTGCTGGCGCTGGTGCTGCTCCGCTTCGCGCTGGTGGCGTGCCTGCTCGATGCGCTGGCGGATCAATTCGGTTTCCATCGGGTCGGCTGGTTTGCGGCTGCTCCAGGTGCTTGAGCCTCCCGCCTTCCAGCTGCCGAACGCACCCGATGCGATGCCGTCCAGGTGTAGGACGTACCAGCCGTTGAGCGATCCGGGCTTGTCGTCTGGCACGCGGAAACGGTGAATGGTGCCGTCTGCTACAGGTAGCCAATCCAGCGGCCCGAACGTGGCTTGCAGCGCGTCGCGGAAGGCCAGTTCGGCTTTCTCCAGACAAGCCGGTCCCCTCGGCGTATGGACGCCGTTTTGAATGGTCATCGTGCTAGCCCTCTGCGGTCGGGTGGGGTGCGTTGGCCTTGCGGCGCTCCAGCTCGTACTCGGCGCCGTTCGCAACGTCCACGAGCCTGCCGGATAGCGTGCCCAGCGAGTTGATAAGCCAGCCGATGTTGCGGGCTACATCTTTATCCAGCTCGCCAGCGTCGGCAGTCCAGGCCAGCAGCTCACCGATAGCGGAAATGCCGTGCGCCACGGTCAGCGCCTCGCATTCAGCTGTGCGCTCGATGGCGTCCAGATCATCAGTGGACAGACGGCCCATGCGCAAAGGATCGGGCAGCAGGTGACTCCAGCAGACGGCGCTCATTGGGCACCCCCTACGGCGTCGGCCTTCTCTTGCAGCTCACTGGCGCGGCAATCCATGTAGTTAGCCAGATCGTCGGCCAGGTACTGCCCCAAGCTGGCCAAATCCTGCACACGGCTTGCGCGTGCCTCCAGCAGGGCGGGGCTTGGCTCAAGCTCCCGGTGAATCGCAGTCATCAGCGCGGCAAGCCAGCGGGCGTGCTCCTTCGCGTAACGGACCTGCTCGATTGCGTCGTCTGCGATGCTGGCCATATCGGCGATGCGAGTACTCATTGCACACCCCCTACGGTTTCCAGGGAACGGGCGCGGGCCATCGCTTCGTTGTAGCGGCGCAGGCGGACGGACAGGGACGAATCAGAACGCAGCGCAGCGAAGGCGCGGGCCTTCCAGGCGGCGGCATGGGTGGACGGATTGCGGGTGGTTTTCATGGGTGGTGCTCCAAGTTTTATTGAGGAGCTGCCACCTACCTTCTCACGGGTAAGGGTGGCAGACCGTGCCGGGGTGAGAAACCGGGAAACTTGGAACCCGGCCAGGCCAAAGCCTGCCCAGCACGGCCCGCCATAAAGCGACATTGCGGGCACAAAAAATGCGCCTGCAATGGTATGGGGGCGCATGTGCGCCAAGTTTTCCAGAAGGGTTCTCACGCCCTGAGTCGCAGACTTGGCTGCGACCTGCGGCGAACCATAGCGCCGCTGGTGCTGGCTGGCAAGGGTGGGGAAGGTAATCATCATTCGGCCCCCTTCTTGCGCTGCTCCAGTCTCACCAGAACGTCACGGGCGTGGCGGCGGTGGCCTTCGGTGATGCTGTAGCGGGTGACGGGATTGCGAGCGTGCGAAACCTTCTCCGGGGTGCGCTTGATGCTCAGCCCGTACTTGTTCGCCAGATCGGAAATGGTGCTGTGCAAACTCCAGTCGCCCAACTGCTTGGCGGCTTCGTACTTGTTCAGCGATCCATCGAAAATCAGGTACGCCAGCACGGACGCCAGCAAGGTGGGGGAGGTGTTATGCTGGCCTTGCGACTGGCTGCTCAGTTCTTCGGAACGGGTGGCCTTTTTCATTTCAGGCCACCTCGCGCTGTGAGGCCATCTGATCGCACCAGGCCAATACTTCCGATTCGACGAAACAGCTTGATTTCGGCCCCAGCTTTACCTGTTTCGGGAAGGTTCCGGCAGCAATGCGCCGGTAAATTTCGGATGTGGAAAGGCTGGTGTAGTCCTTCACCTTGGCCAGCTTGATAAAGCGGCGGGGTGCTGCGGTGGGAGTAGTTTGCATTGCCATCGCTAGTGTCTCCTTGGGTTATGTGGGGAGCGATGGCTGCAATGCTGCGGGGTGGGGTGGGGGTGACAGCTAGGGGTGACTTGGTGTCCAGTCGCCCTGTCACCCTGTTGTGTCCGGCCATGAGTCTGGCCTGATAGCAGTCGCAAGCGCTTTCGTTTTGCGTGGTGGATCGCCGTTCTTGTCCATTTTTAGGCCCAAGGCGTCGCATAGCGCTTTCTGTATTGAAAGTTGAGTTGGCTGGCGTTTATCAGGTGTTAGGTTAGCCCAGTGCTCTGAGGCCACTTTACGCATGGCCTCCAGCTCCTTTGTGCTGTAGGGAAACTGCAATCCGTTGACCGGATCGGCTGACGGTTCCGTCAGTCCGGTGGCCAAGTGGTTTCGGTACGCTTCACCTGCCCTGTATTCCTCATCGGCTTTTTGTGCGTGATAGGTGGCTTCCATCTCTTGCCGCAACTTGGCGGCAGCAGCTTCGGCTTTCTTCGCTCGTCTCTCAGCCGACAGCCTTGCTTCACGCTCCGCACCGAGTTCGTCTCGGAGGTCAAGTATCTCGCCTTCCGCTACATATCGCCCCGCGCTTTCTAGCTCCAACTGCTTACGCAGGTTTTCCGCCTCGGCGGGGAGTTTAGTGCCACCGTTCATCTTGTCCGACAGAGACTCAATATCTGTGGTCTTAAAGTGAACGATATGAGAGTTGGGTGGCAGCGCGCTCCAATGTTGAGATAAGTGTTCTTTTGCTCCGGCGGCGCATCGAGTAACTACTGGACCTTCAAGTTCTATCCACTGAGTCGGAGCAACATACAAAAGAGGCTGTCCCTTTTCGTCGTCACTGAGAGTCAGCGGTTTCAAAACTGCTGGTTGTAAAATTCTGCTGTAGCCAGTCCCGCTCACTGGGTAGCCAATACCAGGCTCATCGCTTTTGATAAAACCTTCTAGGCCTCGGCAGTCCAGGTATACGGGGCACTTCTCAGCCAAGCAAATTGCTCTTAACAGGCTAGGCGTGAAAGGTGTTCCGGTCAGAGCTTCTAACCAATCTATAACTTGTGCAGAGTCAAGCCAGTCTAATAGTCGATAGACCTTATCCATTATTCGCCCTCCCAGGCGCCCCACTTCCTGAATCAATCGGCTGGCCAGGCGGGTGGGAAATCCGCTTTTCGCTCCGTCGAGCTAGGCCAGCCAAAACTCTTAAGCCTTGCGCTTGATACTCACCACGTTGGCGCCGCCGCATTGCGCGTCTGTCGAATCGGCCCAGGCTTGCATCATTTCCCGGCGCTGCTCCAGATAGGTTGCATGGTTGTAAGTGTCGCGGATTTCGTCGTTGTCGCCGTGTGCTAGCTGGCGTTCGATCCAGTCGCGGTTATAGCCGCGCCCGTTTAGTTCGGTGCTCAGCAAGTGACGGAAGCCGTGGCCGGTCTGGCGCCCTTCGTAGCCCATCAGGCGCAGCGCCTTATTAATGGTGTTCTCGCTCATTGGCCGGTCGGGGTTTTGCTGGCCTGCAAACACTAGCGGGTAATCGCCCGTGATTTCCTTGAGCTGGCGCAGGATGGCAACGGCTTGGCGGGGCAGGGGCACTACATGTGGACGGCGGGCTTTCATGCGCGCTTTCGGAATGGTCCAGGTGGCGCCGTCCAGATCGAACTCCGACCACGGCGCCTGTCTCAGCTCACCAGGGCGAACGGCTGTCAGCACCAGCAAACGAATGGCGCAGCGGGTTAGGGTGTTGATGTTGGTCGTGTCGATCTTGCCCAGCAACTCGGGCAGTTCGGCAAAGGCAACGTGAGGATGATGGCGGGTCGCTTTTGGCGGTGCGGCTACCACGTCCAGATCGGTGGCGGGGTTGGTTTCGACTACGCCACTGGCCAGACCGAAGCGGAATATCTGGTGTAGCCATTGGCGAATCTTGCCAGCGGCATTCAGCGTGCCCCGCGCTTCGACCTTGCGCACCAGCTCGACCAGATCGGGGCGGGTGATGGCTTTGACCGGGCGGGCACCGATGCCGGGTATCAGGTCATTTTCCAAATACAGCTTGGCTTTGTAGGCGGTGCTTTCGGCCCAGCGTGGCGCGTTGTAGGCATACCACTCCCGCGCCAGCGTCTCGAATGTCACGCCATCGGCCCGCTGCGCTTGTCTGGCGGCTTTTCTCTGCTCGCCGGGGTCGGTGCCCTCGGTTAGCAGCTGGCGTGCCTCGTCGCGCTTCTGGCGGGCTTTCTGGAGCGTGACGGCAGGATAGGTGCCAAGCGCCAGCATCTTTGCCTTGCCGTCGAAGCGGTAGCGATAGCGCCACAGCTTGGAGCCGGTCGGCGCCACTTCCAGGCATAACCCGTTGGCGTCCGTCAGCCGGTAGATCTTTTCCTTCGGCTTGGCGGTGCGGATGGTGGTATCGGATAAGGCCATTGCAATTCCCTCGCAAGCCGCGCCATTCGGGCGCCCCATTGTGTCGCTGTGAGTAGATTTTTAGACCGAACCGGCTCTACTCACGAATCTACGCACAATTGTTTGGGCTTACAAGGGAAGGGTAGGGAAGTGCAGACAACAAAAAACCCGCACTAGGCGGGCTTCTTGTGGGCTTTCGGGTGGTTTTGGCACCACCTGAAATTAATAGATGGTGCCCAGGGACGGAATCGAACCGCCGACACGGGGATTTTCAATCCCCTGCTCTACCGACTGAGCTACCTGGGCAACGGGGCGCTATTAGACGGATTTGGCTTTTACCTGTCAAGCGTGGTCCGGAAAAATATTTAATCCGGACGGGCGCTTAGCGCAGCCGACGGTCATTCGCTCGGCGGCACGTAGCCTTCGGCCTTGGCGTAATCTTCGCCGGAGAAGAACTTGTCCATCTCGCCCTGAAGGAACTTGCGGTCTTCGGCGTTCATCATGTTCAGCCGGCGTTCGTTGATCAGCATGGTCTGGTGCTTCTGCCAGTCGTCCCAGGCCTGTTTGGAAATGTTGTTGTAGATGTCCTCGCCTTTCTGGCCTGGAAACGGCGGGCGCTCGAGGCCGGGGAGTTCTTCGTTGTACTTGCGGCAGTTCACGGTGCGGGTCATGAGGTTTCTCCTGCATTCAATTCAGCTGCGGCGCGCTTGAGCAGTGTCTTTACTGGCGCGGCAAGGCCGAGGCGCGGCGGGGTGGCGAGGTTATACCAGAGCCAGTCGGCCTCGGCCACGGCGTCGGGCGCGGACTTGACCCTGATCAGCCAGGGCTCGATGGCCAGCTGAAAATGGCTGAACGTGTGGGTCAGCCCCTGCAGCTCGCAGCGCTCCTCGAGCTGCAGGGCATGCCGCGCGGCCAATGGGTCGAGGGCCGCGAGGTCGTCCAGTTCCGGCAGGCTCCAGAGCCCGCCCCACAGGCCCGTCGACGGGCGCCGATAGAGCAGGATGGCGCCGTCGCGATTGGCCAGCAACGGCATTAGAGTACGCTTTTGCGGCAGCGCCTTGCGTGGCTTGGGCACCGGGAAGTCGGTTTCGCGCCCGAGCAGATGGGCGCGGCAGCCGTCCTTGAGTGGACAGAGCAGGCAGCTCGGGCGGCTGCGGGTGCACAGCGTGGCGCCGAGATCCATCATCGCCTGGGTGTAATGGTTGACGCGCTGCTGCGGGGTGAAACGCTCGGCCACCTCCCACAGCTGGCGGGCCACCTTCGGCTCGCCGGGATAGCCATCCTGCGCAACGTAGCGGGCCAGCACGCGCTTGACGTTGCCGTCGAGGATCGGCGCGCGCAGGCCCAGGCTGATGCTGGCAATGGCGCCGGCCGTGGAGCGACCAATTCCAGGCAGTTCGGCGAGCTTGTCGACGTCGGCCGGAAAAACGCCGCCATGTTCGGCGACGATCAGCTTGGCGGTCTTGTGCAGATTGCGTGCGCGGCTGTAGTACCCGAGGCCGGTCCACAGGTGCAGGACTTCATCTTCCTCAGCGGCGGCGAGCGCCTCGACGCTGGGCAGCGCATCCATGAAACGGTCGAAATAGCCGAGCACGGTGCTGACCTGGGTCTGCTGCAGCATGATTTCAGACACCCACACCCGATACGGCGTGATGCCCTGCTGCCAGGGCAGATCCTTGCGGCCGTGGCGGTCGAACCAGTCGAGGACCGCCGCGCCGAACTGCTCGGGGCTCATCGGTTGAACAGGCCTTTGAGCGCGTCCTTGAGCTCGGGGCTGACCTTGTCGCCGAGCTTCTCTTCGATCTTCTCGTTGAGCTTCTCGCCGGCCAGCCGCGCTGCGACCTTGCCCAGGGCGTCGTTGTCGAAGCGGCAGGCCTTGGCGCCCAGCTCCAGCGGGCCGCGGCAGCGCAGCGGCCATTCGATGCCGACGTAGCGCTCGTTGACCTGGCAGGCCGGGTCCGGCATGGCGCCCTTGTCTCCTTCGATGACGATGCCGACGCGGTAGTCCATGCCCAGTACGCGCAGATCGACATCGCCGTTACCGTTGACGGTCAGGCCCGGAATGCTGGCCTTGAGGTCGGGGTTGCTGGCCACGCCGTTGCGCAGCGTCAGGTTGCCTTTGAGTTCGCGGAACGGCGTGTCCTTGCTGCGTGGGTCGCTGGCGAGCGGCTTGCGATTGAGCGTGGCGATGGCGCGGCACAGCTGCTGCTCGAGGTTGGCATCGACCAGCACGCCGTTGTCGATGATGAAGCCGACCTTGCCGTTGAGGTTGTCGATCCAGGCCTTCTCGCTGTTGCCCTGGGTGCGCAGGTCGGCATCCAGGTTGAGCAGCCCCTTGACCACGACGTCCTCGCCCTGGCTTTCCAGCAGGCGCTCGACCGGTACGCCATTGAAACGGTTCTGCACGGTCAGCAATGGCAGTGCCGGGCGTACGTCGAGGCTGGCCGAGCCATCCAGGCGTCCGCCATACAGCCCGCCGCGCACTTCCTGAAGGGTCAGCAGGCCGTTGCGGGTACGAGCCTTGAGGTTGAAGCCGTCCAGCGGGATCTTCATTGCGGTCAGGCTGCCGATGGCCAGGCTGACCTCGGTGTCGAGCTTGCGCAGCTGATCCAGCGGCAACACCGAAGCTTCGCTCCAGGCCTGCTGGGTCGGCGCGTTGGGCAGTGGTGTGGTGCCGCTGCCGATTGCGCTGGCCTGGGTGCTCTTGACCTCGCTCTTGCGCGCTGCCTCGGCCGCCTGCTCCTCGCTCGGCGGCGGCAGGTAGCGATCCAGATTGAAGCGGTCGCCCTTGAGGTCGACACGCAGCGCCTGGCGGGAGAAGTCACTGACGGCGAGGCGGCCGGTGAAGGTGCTGTCGTCGAGCTTCAGGGTCAGTTCTTCCAGCGCCAGGCTGTTCGGCGTACCGCTCAGGCGACTGACCAGTTCGGCCTTGCTCAGTGCGGCAGCGTCAGCCATGGCCGGCAGCTGCTGGCCGGTGCCCTGAAGGAATTCACGCAGGTTGAACTGCGCGACGCTCAGCGCGCCGCTGATCTTCGGTTCCTTGTCCAGATCGCGTGCCTTCAGCTCGCCCAGCCCGCGCAGTTGGTTGGCGGTGAACTTGAGGCTGTTCCATTCGGCGATCTGCGCGGCGAGATCGACCAGCAGCTGGCCCTGGGCGCTGAAGGTCAGTGTCTGCCCTTGCAGCGGCTCGCCGGAAGCTTCGCCGGACAGGCGCATGTCTTCGAACTGGTAGCGCTTGAGCTGGTTGTCGAAACGCAGCGCGCCCTGCAGTTCGGTGCGCGCGCGCATCACCGGCTTGTTGCTGCCGAAGAAGGCGTTGAGCTTGAGCGGGATCGGGCTGCCTTCGCGGATCGCGCCGGTCGTGAGCTCGATGCTTTCGGCGCTGTACTGCTGGCCGGTCTTGGCGTCGCTGTAGTTAACGCGGGCATCGCTGACGGTCAGGCTGTCGATGTCCAGGGTCAGTGGCTTGCTGCGCGAAGCGGGGCTTGCATCCGGTTCGGCCGGTGGTTCGCTGGCCTCGGCGGCTGGCGCGGGTTGTTCGGCCTGCCTGGCCGGCTGGCCAACGCCCTCCCAGTTGCCACGGCCCTGTTCGTCACGGCTCAGGGTCAGGTTGAGGCCGTTGACGGTGATGTCGCTCATCTGCACTTCGCGGCTCAGCAGCGGCATTACCCGCACCGACAGGCCGAGCATGCGCAGGTCGGCGAACGGCTGCTCAGGTGTCTGTGCGCTGGCCAGGGTGGTCTCGTGCAGCTCCAGGCCGAGCCAGGGGAACAGGCTCCAGCCGATGTCACCTTTGATGTCCAGTTCGAGGCCGGCCTTGCTGCGTGCCAGGTCGCGGATCTCGTCCTTGTAGTCGTTGGGATCGAATAGGTGGGTCAGGGCGAAGCCCGCCGCCACGACGATCAGCAACAGCCCGAGAAAGACCAGACCCAGGATTTTGCCGAGCGATTTCATGGACGAGTCCTTGTAGATGAACGATCTGAAAAGTGCCGAGTATAGCCCCGTGCCTGCACTTGTCGGGAACGCGGTCGGCGTTGGAGTGCCGTTGCGGGTGCGGGTTCCACAGATGGCCGCGGCGGGGCGGCAAGCGCGCCCCGTCGGCGGATCAGGCAGGGCGCAGCGGATATCGCGTGGGCGACTTAGAGCGAATCCAGCGGCAGATGCGTTCGCGCGGCCAGGGCGCTGGCTTCCAGATGACCGGCGGGTGCGGCAAGGCGCAACGGCTTGCCGGCTTCACTGGCCAGCCGTTGGGTTTCTTCCAGCAGCCGGCGGCCGACGCCGCGTTTGCGGGTGACCTTGCGTACGCACAGGTGTGACAGGCGCCAGGCTTCGTCGCCGCGCCGCAGCAGGGCGGCGCCGAGCAGACGGTCATTGAAGCGGCCTGCGATCAGGCTGCCATCGGCCAGCGCCGCCTCGATCAGCGCTTCGGCGCTGGCATAGGGCGTCAGCAGCCATTCGGGGGCGTCGGCGTAGATTTTCGCCAGATCGGTTAAATCCTGCGGGCTGGGCTGGGTGACGGATTCGACGTAGACGGGCATGGCGACCTTGCGACGGCTGAGCAGAAGTGCCGGCAAGGATACGCCGAACCGCCGCCAGCGCACGAGACGGCGGCGGTTGGCGCGTTCGCTCAGTGCAGGCGATGGCGCTCGTGAAGGAAGCTCAGCACCGCACGGCGATAGTGGTTGTACTCCGGGTCGTCGGCCAGGGCGATGCGGTCGCGCGGGCGCGGCAGTTTCACCTCGAGGATTTCGCCGATGGTCGCCGAGGGGCCGTTGGTCATCATCACGATGCGGTCGGAGAGCAGCACGGCCTCGTCGACGTCGTGGGTGATCATCATCATGGTGTTGCCCAGGTCCTTCTGGATCTTCATCACCTCGTCCTGCAGGTGCGCGCGGGTCAGTGCATCCAGCGCGCCGAACGGTTCGTCGAGCAACAGCACCTTGGGCTTCATCGCCAGCGCGCGGGCGATGCCGACGCGCTGCTTCATGCCGCCGGAGATTTCCTGCGGATACTTGTTCAGTGCGTGGCCCATGTTCACCAGCGCCAGGTTGTGCTCGATCCAGTCGCGCCGTTCGCGCTTGTTCATGCTGCGCTTGAACAGCTTGTTCACTGCCACTTCGACGTTCTCGTAGACGGTCAGCCAGGGCAGCAGCGAGTGGTTCTGGAACACCATGCTGCGGTCCGGGCCTGGGCCGCGGACCTCCTTGCCGTCGAGGATCACGCCGCCGAGGCTGGGGTCGAGCAGCCCGGCGACGATGTTCAGCACCGTCGACTTGCCGCAACCGGAGTGACCGATGATGGAGATGAACTCGCCCTTGGCGATGTTCAGGTTGATGTCCTTGAGCACCTGCGAGGCAAGGTTGCCGCGCACGAAACTCTTGTCCAGGTGTTCGATGGAGAGATAGCTCATGGCGTTGCTCCTCAGTTGGCCGGAATGCCGCGGGTGATGCGCTGGCCGACGAAGGCCACCAGGCGATCGAGCACGAAGCCGACCACGCCGATGTAGACGAGCGCGAGGATGATGTCGCTGATGCGCGATGCGTTCCACGCATCCCAGATGAAGAAGCCGATACCGACGCCGCCGATGAGCATTTCCGCGGCGATGATCGCCAGCCACGACAGGCCGACGCCGATGCGCAGGCCGGTGAAGATGTAGGGCGCAGCGGCCGGCAGCATGATGGTCTTGAAGTACTCGAAGCCGTTGAGCTGCAGCACCTGGGCGACGTTGCGGTAGTCCTGCGGGATGTTGCGGATGCCCACCGCGGTATTGATGATGATCGGCCAGATCGCGGTGATGAAGATGACGAACAGCGCCGAGGGGTGGCTGTCCTGGAAACCCGCCAGCGACAGCGGCAGCCAGGCTAGCGGCGGCACGGTGCGCAGCACCTGGAAGATCGGGTCGAGGCCGCGCATGGCCCAGTCCGACTGGCCGATCAGCACGCCGAGGCCGACCCCGGCGACCACCGCCAGCATATAACCCACCGCAACCCGCTGCAGGCTCGCCAGCAGCTGCCAGGCCAGGCCCACGTCATTGCCGCCGTTGTCGTAGAACGGATCGATGATCAGCTCCCAGGTTTCCGCGACCACCTGCGAGGGCGGCGGCAGCGCGGCGTCTGCGCCGGAGCAGAGCATCTCCCAGATCAAGCCGAGCAGCAGCAGGATCACCAGCGGTGGCACCAGCTGCTGCACCGCGTAGCGGCCGCTGCGCCGAGCCAGTGCGGCGAGCCGGGAAGGGCGGACGATGGATACCGGCTCGGCGGTGGCGGGCTGCAGTTTGACGTTGGCATTCATGGGCTTTTCCTCGCGGGTTGCGGTTATCAGGCCATGGCCTTGATGGTCAGGTTGTCCAGATAGGCTTGCGGGTTCTCGGGGTCGAACACCTTGCCGTCGAAGAATTTCTCGACCCCGCGGGAAGTGGAGGTCGGGATCAGCTCGGCGGGCAGGTTCAGCTCGCCGGCGGCGGCACGCCAGATGTCTTCGCGGTTGACCTTGGCGATCAACGCCTGGCTGTCGAAGTCGGCCGGCAGGTAGCCCCAGCGCTTGTTCTCGGTGAGGAACCAGAGGTCGTGGCTCTGGAACGGGTAGGAGGCGTGGTCGTCCCAGTAGCGCATCTGCTCGGGATGGTTCTCGATGACCTTGCCGGTGCCGTAGGCGAAGTTGCCCTTCATGCGGTCGACGATGTCCTTGTAGGGCGCGCCGATCCACTTGCGCTGCGAGCAGATCTTCGCCACTTCCTCCTTGTTCTCCGGCTTCTCGCAGAACTGCTGGGCTTCCATGATCGCCATGGTCAGCGCCTTGGCCGCGTTGGGGTTGGTTGCCACGTAGTCGCTGCGCAGGGCGAAGGCCTTTTCCGGGTGGTTGTGCCACAGCTCGCCGGTGGTGTTGGCGGTGTAGCCGATCTTCTGGTTGATCAGCTGGGCGTTCCACGGCTCGCATACGCAGAAGGTGTCCATGCTGCCGACCTTCATGTTGGCGACCATCTGCGCCGGCGGCACGACGATGGTGTTGATATCGGCATTCGGGTCGATGCCGCCGGCCGCCAGCCAGTAGCGCATCCACAGGTCATGGGTGCCGCCGGGGAAGGTCATCGCTGCGCTGACTTTCTTGCCGCTGGCCTTCTTCGCCTCCAGCGCGGCCTTGAACGGGGTGCTGTCGAGGCCGATCTTCAGGTCGCGATATTCCTCGCCGACCGAGATGCACTGGCCGGACAGGTTCAGCCGCGCGAGGATCGACATGGGTACCGGCTGGTTGTTCGGCGTGACGATGCCGGCGCTGATCAGGTAGGGCATCGGCGTGAGGATGTGCGCGCCATCGATGCCGTTCTTCGCCGAGCCGAGCACCAGGTTGTCGCGGGTGGTGCCCCAGGACGACTGCTTGAGTACCTCGACCTCGGTCATCCCGTATTTGGCGAAGAAGCCCTTCTCGGCGGCGACGAACAGCGGCGCGGCGTCGGTCAGGGCTATAAAGCCGAGCTTGGCCTTGCTCGTCTCCACATCCCCGCCCGCCGCCCAGGCGGCCGAACGCATGCCCAGGGACATGCCGCCGAACAGGGCGACGCCGCTGGCGGCAATGATCGAGTGCTTGAGAAAGCTGCGGCGCGAGGCCAGCGTTACGCTGCTGGGCTGGTCGTTGTTCGGCTTGTCGGTCATGGTCGGGTTTTCCTTTGGGCGAAAAAAAACGGCGCCACACTGCCCGGCTGGAGCCGGAGAGCGTGGACACCGTTGTCCTGATGAGGAGTTGTGAAAGCCGAAGGATCCGGCCTTGCCTGAGCTTTGCGAAAGCTGTGCCAGAACTGCTCAGGTGGCGCGGAACGGGTGCTGCCGCGGCATCGAATCGCCGGGAGGTTTCCATCGAATCAAGCACTTGCGGCGGGGCGCAAACAGAGCGCGACCAGTTCCGTGATTGGCTTGCTCGAGATGAATTGCGCTTGGCGATCCTGCGGGACTGGCGGCGCATGCACATCCGCGGGGCAGGCATGCTGTGCTGATGGTGCGGCGTGCCTGTTTTCAGTGCCTGGAGCGCTGGCCCAGGGTGCGGGCCGGGGCGCGCTCGGCGGGCTGTGCCAGTGCCAGCAGGCGCTGGGCGACCTCCTCCAGGCGCAGGCCCTGATTCATTGCCACCTGACGCAGCCAGCCGTAGGCCTCGCCTTCGGAGAAGCCCTGCTGGCGCATCAGCTGCTGCTTGGCCCGCTCCACCTGTTTGCGCTCGTCCAGCGCCTGACGCGCCTCGCGCAATTCTTCATTGAGACCCTGCAGGCGCACGCTCTGGGTTAGCAAGAGTTCCAGGGTCGAGCGCGCCACCATCGCGGTCATGCCGTCCGGCGGTGGCGCGTCGAGATCGCTGGCCTGCACACTGAACAGCTTGGCCTGCTCGGCGGCGGCGTGCATGTCGGCGATGCCGTCGAGCAGCTTGCGATGGCTCTGCAGATCCTTGCGGATACGCTCGATGCTGTACCGGCACTGTTGCAACAGATCCTGCTCCAGACGCGTCTCGACCTGCTTCATCGCGTCGATGCGGTGCGTGTGCAGCTCGAACCAGAGCTCGCACAGCTGCGGTTCGACCGCCGCGCCGGGGCTGGTACGGCGGGCGATGTCACGCAGGCGGCAGGCGTTGATGTTCGTCTCGCTGGCGCACAGCGCTTGCCATAGCGCCTGCGCTGCCGGGCTGGCGAAGCGGCTGAAGATGGCGAAGCAGCGCTCCTGGCCTTCGAGCAGGTGCTCCAGACGCTCCAGCATGTCCGCGCGGAAATAGCCGCTGGCGAAGCCGACCACACCGAGCGCGCGCTCCTGGCCGGCCAGTTCCTTGCCCTGCATGAAATTGAATAGCGCCACCAGGCAGCGGGTGATGTCCGGGTCGGCGGCGGTGTCGGCCGCTTCGAACACCACTGCCAGCAGCCCGCCGATCAGCCGCACCAGTGTTGCCGTGGCGTCCTGCATGCTGATGGCGTGCTCGCGGATGCGCCGGCGCAGCGCCGGCAGCTCGTCGAGGCTGTGCAGGGCATAGGCGATGCGAGTGAACAGGCGGGTCTTGTCCGCAGTGCTGACGGCATCCAGATCGATGCGATCCAGATCCAGGCGCACCTCGCGCTCCAGCGCCTCGGCTTCCAGGCTGAGCACGTCCAGCTGCTGCCGCTGATGGGGGGCGTTGCCGCTGAGGTAGATGTTCGAGTAGCCGCGCTCTTTCTGCAGCGCGTGCACCAGCTGGCTGATGCGGGTGACCAGTTCGCAGGTGCGCGCCAGATCTTCCAGACCGAGCAGCTCGCTGCGCCGGGACGCCAGCATGAAGCGCAGGGTCGCAGGCATTTTCCGTCCGTGCATGGGCGGCACCTCCGCGGGTTGACGCACAGGTTCCTGCAAGATGCAGTCCAGTAAGCCCGGCGCGTATCCGTGCTGCGGCGTTTGCGCCTATAATGTGCCCCTTTTCGCCCACGATCAGCGGAGCTGTTGATGTCCGAACGTACGGCTTACGTAGAGCGCAACACCCTGGAAACCCAGGTCAAGGTCACCATCAATCTGGATGGCACCGGCAAGGCGCGCTTCGCCATCGGCGTGCCCTTCCTGGAGCACATGCTCGACCAGATCGCCCGTCACGGGCTGATCGACCTGGATATAGAGTGCAACGGCGACCTGCACATCGATGACCACCACACCGTCGAGGACGTCGGCATCACCCTCGGCCAGGCCTTCACCAAAGCCATCGGCGACAAGAAGGGCATGACCCGCTACGGGCATTCCTACGTACCGCTGGACGAGGCGCTGTCGCGCGTGGTGATCGACTTCTCCGGGCGCCCGGGGCTGACCATGAACGTGCCCTACACCCGCGCGGTGGTCGGCAAGTTCGACGTCGATCTGTTCCAGGAATTCTTCCAGGGCTTCGTCAATCACGCCCTGGTGACCCTGCACATCGACAACCTGCGCGGCATCAACACCCACCACCAGATCGAAACCGTGTTCAAGGCCTTCGGCCGCGCGCTGCGCATGGCTGTCGAACTCGATCCGCGCATGGCCGGGCAGATGCCGTCCACCAAAGGGTGCCTGTAATGCAGACCGTTGCCGTCATCGACTACGGCATGGGCAACCTGCACTCGGTGGCCAAGGCGCTGGAACACGTCGGCGCTGGCCGCGTGCTGATCACCAGCGATGCGCAGGTCATCCGTGAGGCCGACCGCGTGGTGTTTCCCGGCGTCGGCGCGATTCGCGACTGCATGGCCGAGATCCGCCGGCTGGGCTTCGACGAACTGGTTCGCGAAGTCAGCCAGGATCGCCCGTTCCTCGGTATCTGCGTCGGCATGCAGGCGCTGATGGAGCGCAGCGAGGAGAACGAAGGTGTCGATTGCATCGGTCTGTTCCCCGGCCAGGTGCGCTTCTTCGGCAAGGACCTGCACGAGGACGGCGAGCATCTGAAGGTGCCGCACATGGGCTGGAACGAGGTCAAGCAGGTGGTCGACCACCCGCTCTGGCACGCGATTCCGGACAATGGGCGCTTCTATTTCGTGCACAGCTACTACATCGAGGCCGGCAATCCGCGCCAGGTGGTCGGTCGCGGCCATTACGGCAACGACTTCGCCGCCGCGCTGGCCGATGGCTCGCGCTTCGCCGTGCAGTTCCATCCGGAGAAGAGCCACACCCACGGCCTGCAGCTCCTGCAGAACTTCGCCGCCTGGGATGGTCGCTGGTAAATGAGCCGGGCCAAGCTCAAGCCGCCGGTTTTGACGCTGGATGCCGCTCAGGAGCAGGCGGCGCAACAGGTCATCAAGCGCTTTCTGCAAGACCGCTTCGAACTCGAGCTGGGCTCGTTCGAGGCGCAGGAAGTGCTCGATCTGTTCGCCCGGGAAATCGCGCCGCTGTATTACAACAAGGCGATCTTCGACGTGCAGAGCCACCTGAAGGAACGGTTCGAGAGCATCGAAAGCGACTTGTGGGCGCTCGAGAAGAGCTGACCCTTAACCGACACTTGATTTGAACAGGTTCAAGCCATGCTGATTATTCCCGCTATCGATCTGAAGGACGGTGCCTGCGTGCGTCTGCGCCAGGGCCTGATGGACGATGCCACGGTGTTTTCCGACGACCCGGTGGCCATGGCCGCCAAGTGGGTCGAGGCCGGCTGCCGTCGCCTGCACCTGGTCGACCTCAACGGCGCCTTCGAAGGCCAGCCGGTCAACGGCGAGGTGGTCACCGCCATCGCCAAGCGCTACCCGGACCTGCCGATCCAGATCGGTGGCGGCATCCGCACCCTGGAAACCATCGAGCACTACGTGCGCGCCGGCGTCAGCTACGTGATCATCGGTACCAAGGCGGTCAAAGAGCCGGAGTTCGTTACCGAGGCCTGCCGCGCCTTTCCGGGCAAGGTCATCGTTGGCCTGGATGCGAAGGACGGCTTCGTCGCCACCGATGGCTGGGCCGAAGTCTCCAGCGTGCAGGCCGTCGACCTGGCGCGCCGCTTCGAGGCCGATGGCGTCGCGGCGATCGTCTATACCGACATCGCCAAGGACGGCATGATGCAGGGCTGCAACGTCGAGGCGACCGTGGCGCTGGCCAACGCCAGCCGCATCCCGGTGATCGCCTCCGGCGGCATCCATAACATCGGCGACATCCAGAAGCTGCTCGATACCAACACGCCGGGTATCGTCGGCGCCATCACCGGCCGGGCGATCTACGAAGGCACGCTCGACGTCGCCGAGGCGCAGGCGCTCTGCGACCTGAAGTACAAGGACGAGTGATTCGCTGAACTGCGGTGGATCGGTGAAGCGCGATCCACCCTACACGCTACCTGCAGCTTGAAGCCTGCGGCTTGAATAAGCCGCTTTCGGAGAAAGCCATGGCCCTGGCCAAACGCATCATTCCCTGCCTCGACGTGGACAACGGCCGCGTGGTCAAGGGCGTCCAGTTCGAGAACATTCGCGACGCCGGCGACCCGGTGGAAATCGCCCGCCGCTACGACGAGCAGGGCGCCGACGAGATCACCTTCCTCGACATCACCGCCAGCGTCGACAACCGTGACACCACTCTGCACACCGTCGAGCGCATGGCCAGCCAGGTGTTCATCCCGCTGACCGTGGGCGGCGGCGTGCGCAGCGTGCAGGACATCCGCAACCTGCTCAATGCCGGCGCCGACAAGGTCTCGATCAATACCGCCGCGGTGTTCAATCCGGACTTCGTTGGCGAGGCCGCGGACCGTTTCGGCTCGCAATGCATCGTCGTCGCCATCGATGCGAAGAAGGTCTCCGCGCCGGGCGAGCCGGGTCGCTGGGAAATCTTCACCCATGGCGGGCGCAAGCCCACCGGCCTGGATGCGGTGGCCTGGGCGAAGAAGATGGAAGACCTCGGCGCTGGCGAAATCCTGCTGACCAGCATGGATCAGGACGGCGTGAAGAGCGGCTACGACCTGGGCGTCACCCGGGCCATCAGCGAAGCGCTGTGCATCCCGGTGATCGCCTCCGGTGGCGTCGGCAATCTGCAGCACCTGGCCGATGGCATCCTCGAAGGCAAGGCCGATGCGGTGCTCGCCGCGAGCATCTTCCACTTCGGCGAATACACGATTCCGGAAGCCAAGGCCTATCTGGCCGCCCGCGGCATCGTGATGCGCTGATCGCGTTGCCGGCAGAGCGAAAGGCTTCGCTCTCGAAACATGGACACGTCCGCGGCTGTTGCGGATAAGTACTCAGGGGGTACACACATGCGCAAGACAATCTCTACCATCGCCGCAGCTTTGCTGCTGGGCGCTACGCTGGCGCACGCTCAGGCGCCAGACAAGATCAATCTGCTGACCGAGAATTTCCCGCCCTACAACATGGCGGACGATGGCAAGAACTTCGCGCGTGACGAGCACATCACCGGGATCGCCGCGGACATCGTGCGCGAGATGTTCAAGCGTGCCGGCATCGACTACACCTTGACGCTGCGCTTCCCCTGGGAGCGTATCTACGGCATGGCGCTGGAGCAGCCGAACTACGGGGTTTTCGTCACGGCGCGCCTGCCCGAGCGCGAAGAGCTGTTCAAGTGGGTTGGTCCCATCGGCCCGGACGACTGGGTGTTGCTGGCTCGTGGCGACAGTCCGATCAACCTGACCAGCCTGGATCAGGCGCGCCAGTACAACATCGGCGCCTACAAGGGTGATGCCATTGCCGAGCACCTGGACGGTCAGGGGCTGCAGCCGCAGCTCGCCCTGCGCGATCAGGAGAACGTGAAGAAGCTGATCGACGGCAAGATCGACCTGTGGGCCACTGGTGATCCCGCTGGCCGCTACCTCGCCCGCCAGGACGGCGTGACCGGACTCAAGCGCGTGCTGCGTTTCGACAGTGCCGAGCTGTACCTGGCGCTGAACAAGCAGGTCGCCGATGAGACGGTGCAGAAGCTGCAGAAAGCGCTCGACCAGATGCGTAGCGAAGGTGTGATCGACGAGATCAACGCGCGCTACCTCTGAGCCTTCCCAGGTCGGCGCATCTTCTGCGCCGACTTTCTCGAGTGATGGCGGTGCGCCAGTAGCGTGCACCGATCCTCCTGCTCGCGCGGTCGTGGCGCATGCACGCTTCCCTGATTCAGCGGGCGCTCAGCTGCTGGCGCCGTGGCGCTTCGCTGGTTCGCATCTTGCTTTGGACAGCCCCCGGCTCTGGCTCGCGGAGGGGTGGGCCAGGGAATCGAGAAGAAGGGAGCGATCCATGTTCAAGCGAATCATTGCCGTCGTCTTGCTGCTGCTCTGCGCTCATGCGCACGCCGCGCTGCCTGACGACTACCGAGTCGTGCTGCTGACCGAGAATTTTCCACCATTCAACATGGCCGAGGACGGCAAGAACTACGCCGCCGACGCGCGCATCCACGGCATCAACGCCGACATCGTGCGCGAGATGTTCCGCCGCACGAATATCCGCTACGAGCTGACCCTGCGCTTTCCCTGGGATCGCATCTACAAGCAGGTGCTCGAACAGCCGGATCAGGGGCTGTTCTCCACCACCTTCACGGCCGAGCGCGAGCAGCAGTTCAAATGGGTCGGCCCGTTGGCGAGCATCAGCTGGGTGCTGCTGGCGCCCGCCGACAGTCCTCTGCGCCTGACCGGACTGGAGCAGGCACGCGACCTGCGCATCGGTGCCTACAAGAACGATGCGGTCAGCCAGCATCTGGAGGGCAAGGGCCTGGCGCCGATCAACTCGCTGCTTGATCAGGAGAACATCGGCAAGCTGCTCAAGGGTCAGATCGACGTCTGGGCTACCGCCGATCCGGTCGGACCCTACCTGGCCAAGCTGGAAGGTGTGACCGGTCTGAAACCGGTGCTGCGTTTCAATGAAGCGCGGCTGTTCCTCGCGCTCAACCGGGCGACACCGGACGAGGTGGTTGAGCGTCTGCAGCGGGCGCTGGATGCGATGCTGCGCCGCTATCTCTGAAGCTCAGCGGTAGACGCCGCCACGACCGTGGGCGGCCATCGCGCGGTTGCTGCGGGTGGCGATCATCTGCCCGACATCGACCCATTCGATGCCCTGCGCCGAGAGTCGCGGCAGTTCGCGTTCGAGCACGGCCAGCGTGCTCTCGTGGGGATGACCGATGATGACGACCGAGCCTTGCTTGCGCGCCAGCGCGACTGCCGCGTGAAAGCGTTCGGCTACCGCGGACGGTGAAGGGTCGTCATCGAGAAAGATGTCCCGAGACAGGCTGGCCAGTGCCGTGCGTTGGGCGCTGGCGGCGGCCACGGTGCGCGGGCTGGTGCGGCTGTCGAGAAAGAACAGGTGGCGGCGCTGCAGTTCGCCCATCAGCCAGGTCATGGCCTGTATCTGATCGGTCATGGCGCTGCCCATGTGGTTGTTCAGCCCGCTGGCATGCGGTACCGCCGCAAGCGCTGCGTCGAGACGGCGCGCCAGTTCGTCATGAGGTAGTTGGGGATGCCAGGCGAAACGGCCTTGGGCAGGCGCCATCGGCATGTGCAGCATGACCGTTTTGCCGGCGCGATGGGCCTGCTCGGCAAGGTCGGCTGCATGGCGGGTGTCGGGAAGGATCGCCAGCGCGACCGGCCCCGGCAGTTGCAGCACTCGGCGGTCGCGTGCCGGGTTCTGCCCGAGGTCGTCGATTATCAGGGTCAACCGCGGTCGCGGGACATGGTCCGGCGTGGCTGCGGGCTCGCTGGCATACAGCGCCTGGCTGGCGAGCAACATCAGCAGCGCCAGCCCTGCTACCCAGCCTGACATCTTCACTGGCCGCGGGTGAGGTTCAATCCCTTGAGCAGATTCAGGGCCTGACCGAGCTGGTAGTCATCGTCCTGCGGGCGCGGCGAGTCGCTGGCGATCTGGGTGGCGGTGGGACGGTCCGGACCGCCGTTGCCGTTGCCCAAGTGGCCAGCAAGATCTGCCTCGCGGAAGCCATCGGCGGCCTGCTCGCGGGTCAGCTTGGCACGCTCGACCTTGATGTCCGGCTCAATGCCCTGGGCCTGGATCGAGCGGCCGTTGGGGGTGTAGTACAGCGCGGTAGTCAGCTTCAGTGCACGATCGTTGTTCAGCGGCAGCACGGTCTGTACCGAGCCCTTGCCGAAGCTGTCGGTGCCCATCACCACACCGCGCTTGTGATCCTGCAGCGCGCCAGCGACGATCTCCGAGGCCGAGGCGCTGCCGCCGTTGATCAGCACCACCAGCGGTACGCCTTCGCTGGCATCGGCCGGGTCGGCGTTGAAGCGCAGCTCGGAATTGGCGATGCGACCCTCGGTGTAGACGATCAGGCCCTTGGTCAGGAAGTGGTCGGAAATCTCGACAGCCGCCTGCAGCACGCCACCGGGGTTGTTGCGCAGGTCGAGGACCAGGCCGTTGAGCTTCTTGCCGTCGTTGTCCTTCTTCAGCTTCGCCAGCGCCTTGCCCACTTCCTCGCCGGAGTTGACCTGGAACTGAGTGACGCGCAGGTAGCCGTAGCCCGGCTCCAGGATCTGGCTGCGGACGCTGCGCACCTTGATGACCGCGCGGGTCAGCTTCACGTCGAACGGCTGGCCGCCTTCGCGCACCAGCGTCAGGCTGATGCTGCTGCCCGGCTTGCCGCGCATCTTGCCGATGGCGTCCATCATCGACAGCCCCTTGGTCGGCTGGCCATCGATCTTGACGATCAGGTCGCCGGCTTCGATGCCGGCCTTGGACGCCGGGGTATCGTCGATCGGTGAAACGACCTTGATGAAGCCGTCTTCCATGCCGACTTCGATGCCGAGACCACCGAATTCGCCGCTGGTGCTTTCCTGCAGCTCGGCGAACGCTTCGGGCTCGAGATAGGCGGAATGAGGATCGAGATTGCTGAGCATGCCTTTGATGGCATTTTCCAGCAGGGTCTTGTCATCCACTGGTTCGACATAGGCAGCCTTGATACGGTCCAGTACCTCGGCAAAGGTGCGCAGTTCCTCCAGCGGCAGCGGGGCTTTGGCACTGGCACTTGGCGCCGCGGCCTCCTCCATGGGCTGCTGGGCCCATGCGCCGCCCTGCATCCCCAGCAATACGGCCAGGGCGAGCGTGGATGGGCGGGCGAAACGGCGCAGGTGCAACATGTCGAACTCCAATTATGAGAGGGCGCGCTTGGTGGTGCGGGCGGCTCGGCAGGACCGAACGCCGCTGATCGCTAACCTTGCGCGCGGCACCATTGGGCAGGATCGCTGGGGCGCCCC
Source organism: Stutzerimonas kunmingensis (assembly GCF_021432085.1). GTDB lineage: Bacteria > Pseudomonadota > Gammaproteobacteria > Pseudomonadales > Pseudomonadaceae > Stutzerimonas. Next base: position 170,374 of record NZ_CP090366.1, read on the forward strand.
TGCTGGCGAATGGCGAAATACAGTGCGGCAGTTTCCTGGCCGCCGCTGGTGCCTACCGTGGCAATTGCGTCGCCGGCCTTGACGATATCGCCGGCGTCGCGCAGCAGGCTCTGGTTGTGGCCATACAGGCTCAGATAACCATTGCCATGGTCGAGGATTACCAGCAGTCCAGCGCCGCGCAGCCAGTCGGCGAACACTACGCGTCCGCCATGGACGGCGCGGACCTGAGTACCGACGCTGGCGCCGATCAGTACGCCGTCCCACTTGGTTCGAGCGTCGCCGCCGCGCGGAGTGCCATAGCGGGCGACGAGACGTCCATCCACCGGCCATGGCAGCTTGCCCTTGGCCTTGGCGAACGGGCCGCCGAAGTTGCCGCCGGCACTGGAAACCAATGGGCCGCTCGGCGCAGTGCTGGCGCCGGGCCGGGATTGTTGTTGCTCCTGACGCTGGCGCTCGGCAAGCAGTTCGCGTTGCCGGGCTTCCTCGGCTTCGCGAGCCTGGCGCGCCAGAGTTTCCTCGATGGTCTTGAGTACCCGTTCGAACTGGGCCTGCTCCTGACGGCGGGCCTGCAGCTTCTGTTCGCGGCTGGACAGGTCGCTGTTGAGCTTGGCCAGCGTTTGCTGTCGCTCCTTGCGCACCTCGGCGAGTTGCTCGCGCCGCTCCAGCAGGCCGTCCTTCTTTTCCGCCAGAAGGTTCTGCTGCGCTTCGATGTCAGTCTCGACTCCGGCCAGTTGGCGCAGGGTCTCGTTGAAGCTGTCGAGCTGTTCGAGGCGCGCCTTGTTCAGGTAGTCGTAATAGGTGATGGTGCGGCTGAATTTTTCCGGGTTTTGCTGGTTGAGCAGCAGCTTGAGGTATTCCTGCCTCCCATTCTGATAGGCGGCGCGGGCCTGCAGCCCGATCAGGCGCTGCTGCTCCAGACGTGCGCCTTCGAGGGTGGTTTTCTCCTCGTTCAGGCGTTCCAGCTCCGCCTCGCTGCGGTCGATCTCCTGCTGCAGGGTGTCGACCTGCTTTTCCAGCTGACCCATCTCGCTTTCGGTGGTCTTCAGCTGCTTCTGAACGCCGGATTTCTCCTGCTCGATCTGCTTGAGCAGTTTCTGCAGTTCGGCAATGTCCTGGCGAGCGGCTTCGATCTGCTGCCGCGCTGCGGCACGTTCGTCCGCCACGGCGGGACCGAGCAGGCAGAGGAAGGCGAGGGCGAGAAAGGTACGAGGCATTGGAGGGCGTCAACCGAGCGTTATGACCGACGTAGTATGCCTAAAAAGCAAGCTGGAAGCTTGAAGCCTGTAGCGGGAAACGGCGGGTGGCGCCAGCCGCTTCCCGCCCGGCTCGATCAGCTCAGCTCGACGATCGAGCGACCGGTCATCTCCGGCGGTACCGGCATGCCGAGCAGGGTCAGCATGGTTGGCGCGACATCGGCCAGCACGCCGCCTTCGCGGATCGAGACGTTGCGCTTGCCTATATAGATGAAAGGCACTGGCTCACAGGTATGCGCGGTGTGCGCCTGGCCCGTCATGACGTCTTCCATCTGTTCGACGTTGCCGTGGTCGGCGGTCAGCAGCGCTTCGCCACCGACCTTGTCCAGCGCCTCGACGATCCGCCCGACGCAGCTGTCCAGGCATTCCACCGCCTTGACCGCGGCATCGAACACGCCGGTATGACCGACCATGTCGCCGTTGGCGTAGTTGACCACGATAACGTCGTAGCGCTGGTTTTCGATGGCATCGACGATACGATCGGTGACCTCGGGCGCGCTCATCTCGGGTTTCAGGTCGTAGGTGGCGACCTGAGGCGAGGGGATCAGAATGCGCTCTTCGCCGGGGAAGGGCTCTTCGCGGCCGCCGGAGAAGAAGAAGGTGACGTGGGCGTATTTCTCGGTTTCGGCGATGCGCAGCTGGGTCTTGCCGTTGTTGGCCAGGTACTCGCCGAGCACGTTGGTCAGTGCTTCCGGGGCGAAGGCTGCCGGCGCTGGAATGCTCGCGGCGTACTGGGTGAGCATGACGAACTCGGCCAGTTGCGGCACTCGGGCGCGTTCGAATTCATTGAAGCCGGGTTCGACGAAGCAACGGGTCAGCTCGCGGGCGCGGTCGGCACGGAAGTTCATGAACACTACGGCGTCGCCATCCTCGACGCGCACCGGTTCGCCGATGGTGGTCGCCTTGACGAATTCGTCGCTTTCGCCACGCTCGTAGGCGGCGATCAGGCCATCCACGGCGTAGTCGGAGCGGTACTCGGCCTTGCCCTCGACGATCAGCTCGTAGGCCTGTTGTACGCGATCCCAGCGGTTGTCGCGGTCCATGGCGAAGTAGCGGCCGATCAGGCTGGCGATACGGCCCTTGCCCAGGCGCGTGAAGGTGGCCTGGAGCAGTTCGATGGAGTGCTGTGCGCTCTTCGGCGGGGTGTCGCGGCCGTCGAGGAAGGCATGCAGGTAGATCTTCTCGGCGCCGCGCTGGGCCGCCAGCTCGGCCATGGCGACCAGATGATCCTGATGGCTGTGCACGCCACCGTCGGAAAGCAGGCCGAGGATGTGCACCGCCTTGCCGGCCCCCGCGGCCTTGTCGACGGCGGCACAGATGGTCGGGTTGGCAAAGAACTCGCCGTCGCGGATCGCCTTGGTCACCCGGGTGAAGTCCTGATACACCACACGCCCGGCGCCCAGGTTCATGTGGCCGACCTCGGAGTTGCCCATCTGCCCGTCCGGCAGACCGACATCCATGCCGCTGCCAGAGATCAATCCGTGCGGCTGGCTGGCCAGCAGGCGATCGTAGACCGGCTTGCGGGCGGCGTGGATGGCGTTGAAGTCCGGACTGTCGCTGTGCCCGAAGCCATCGAGAATGATCAGTACCAGGGGTTTGGGCGTGGCGGTGGGTGCGACGGACATGCTTTCGGGCTCCTTGCACGGGGGCGGAAAAGGGCAGCCAGTCTACTGGCTGGCCGGGGCGAGGTCACGAATCATCAGGGTTCAGCCGGTAGGAGGGGCTGTGTATACTGGCCCGCATTTTATCGTCCGGGTACCCGTTGATGCTCGCTAACCTGATTGAATTTGTCTCTAACCACTATGTACTCAGCAGCCTGTTCGTGGTGCTGTTGATCCTTCTGTTCATCACCGAGACCCGCAAGGGTGGCAAGAGCCTGAGTAATCGCGAACTGACGGCACTGGTCAACAGTGGCGAGGGCGTGGTGTTGGACGTGCGCGTCAAGAAGGAGTTCGACGCCGGTCATATCGTCGATGCATTGAACATTCCCTACGAGAAGCTGGTCAGCCGCACAGGCGAGCTGGAAAAGCACAAGGCCAAGACCATCATCGTGGTCGACGCCATGGGGCAGCACGCCGGAACGGCCTGCCGTGAGCTGCAGAAGGCAGGCTTCACCGCCGCCAAGTTGTCGGGAGGGATTTCCAGCTGGCGCGGCGACAATCTGCCAGTGGTCAAGTAATCATGCCCAACGTCGTCATCTATACCACCGCCTGGTGCCCGTTCTGTATCCGCGCCAAGGCGCTGCTCGATCGCAAGTGTGTCGCCTACGAGGAAGTTCCCGTGGATGGCAACCCGTCCCTGCGCGCCGAGATGGCCAGCAAGGCCGGACGCACCTCGGTGCCGCAGATATGGATCGGCGACAAGCACGTCGGCGGCTGCGATGAGCTGCACGCTCTGGAGCGCGCCGGACGTCTCGACCCGTTGCTGCAGGCTTGAGGCCGGCAGCGCGGGTCTGCGAACAATTCAAACGACACGCACAACTGGATAGAAGGTTGCAGAAATGACCGAACAAGCTAACAACGGCGGCGCAGCGTCGCAGAACGAACAGGGCGCGCAGTTCTCCCTGCAGCGCATCTACGTCCGCGACCTGTCCTTCGAAGCGCCGAAGAGCCCGGAAATTTTCCGTCAGGAATGGAATCCGAGTGTCGCGCTGGACCTGAACACCAAGCAGAAGGCGCTTGAGGGCGACTTCCATGAAGTCGTGCTGACCCTTTCGGTCACCGTGAAGACCGGCGAAGAAGTTGCCTTCATTGCCGAAGTGCAGCAGGCCGGGATCTTCCTGATCAAGGGTCTGGAAGCGGCTGCGATGAGCCACACCCTTGGCGCGTTCTGCCCGAACATCCTCTTCCCGTACGCCCGTGAGGCGCTGGACAGCCTGGTGACCCGCGGTTCGTTCCCGGCGCTGATGCTGGCTCCGGTGAACTTCGACGCACTCTACGCCCAGGAAATGGCGCGCATGCAGAGCGCCGGCGAAGCCCCCAGCACCGCCCACTGATCCATGCGGATCATGCAGGAAGCGTCTGACGCTTCCTGCATTTCCCTTCTGCGCATTAGCGCACCTGCACCACCAGCTTGCCGACCGCCTTGCGCTGCCCCAGCGTGGCGATAGCCTGGCCAGCCTCTTCCAGCGCAAAGCGTTGCGACACCAGCGGCTTGAGCTTGCCTTCGGCATGCCAGGCGAACAGCTGACGGAAATTTGCGGCGTTGTCCTGCGGTTGACGCTGGGCGAAGGCGCCCCAGAACACGCCGATCAGTGCGGCACCCTTGAGCAGCGGCAGGTTGGCCGGCAACGCCGGAATGTCGCCACCGGCGGCGAAACCCACCACCAGCATGCGGCCGTTCCAGGCGATGCTGCGGAAGGCTTCCTCGAACAGCTTGCCGCCCACCGGATCGTAGATGACATCCACACCCTGGCCGCCGGTGAGTTCCTTCAGGCGCTCCTTGAGGCTGACTTCGCTGTAGTTGATCAGCTCGTCGGCGCCGGCATTCTTCGCCACCTCCAGCTTTTCGGCGCTGGAGGCGGCGGCGATGACTCGCGCGCCCATGGCCTTGCCGATCTCCACGGCAGCCAGGCCGACGCCTCCGGAGGCACCGAGCACCAGCAAGGTCTCGCCGGGTTGCAGGTTGGCGCGCTGCTTGAGCGCATGCATCGAGGTGCCATAGGTCATGCTGAAGGCGGCAGCGGTGTCGAAGTCCATGCTCGGCGGGATCGGCAGTGCGTTGGTACCGGCCACGGCAACCTGTTCGGCAAAGCTGCCCCAGCCGGTGAGCGCCATGACCCGGTCGCCGACCTTGAGGAGGCTGACCTTCTCTCCGACTGCGGCAATCACGCCGGCCGCCTCGCCGCCGGGCGAGAACGGGAACGGCGGCTTGAACTGATACTTGCCCTCGATCATCAGCGTGTCAGGGAAATTCACCCCGGCGGCATGCACGTCGAGCAGGATCTCGCTCGGCTTGATCTGAGGGGAGGGGGCATCTTCGACAACCAGGCTTTCGGGCGGGCCGAAGCTTTTGCACAGGACGGCTTTCATCGCTTTTCCTTGTTCGACTGGTCGGACGCTTGCCGCCCGACATGGGATGGCTCGACTGCTCAGGACTTTCCAGTCTAGGAGCGCTGCGTGGCGAGGCAATCAGCATCGTTCACTGTAATGGCGGCGTATAAGTGGCAGGCGGTTGCGCGATAGGCTTGGGTGGGCCGCGGCGACTGGTTATGCTGGCGCAGGAATCCCTTGGAGCAGTACCGCGTGAAATACCTCATCTCGATGTTTTTCTGCCTCGCCCTGGCTGGGCCCGCGCTGGCTGAGGAGCCGGCCGAAGACGCCGCCGCCACGCAGACACTCTATTACGCGCTGACGCCTGCGATGGTTGGCAACTACGGCTCCGGCGAGCGACTGAAGTACTACAAGGCCGATGTTGCGCTGCGTATCTCCAGCAAGGAGGTGGAGGATCGCGTCAAGCATCACGAGCCGCTGATTCGCCATCAGCTGGTGATGCTGTTTTCCCAGCAGACCGACGAGACGCTGAGCGGCCCCGAAGCCAAGGAACAGCTGCGTCAGGAAGCCTTGCGCCAGGTGCGCGAGGTGCTGGAGCAGGAGGAAGGCAAACCGCTGGTGGATGATCTGCTGTTCAACAATCTGATCATCCAGTAGCTCAGCGCATCGCCAGGATTGCCTGCCATTCGTCTTCGCTGACCGGCATCACCGACAGGCGGCTTCCTTTCTTCACGAGTGCCAGTTCGTGCAGTGCTGGCTCGGTTTTCAGTCGCGCCAATTTCAACGGTGTCGCAAAGGCGTCGACGAACTCGACATCGACCGCGCTCCACGGATTTGCATCATCGCGAGCCTTGGCATCGTGATAGGGGCTGGCAGAGTCGAGGGCAGTGGGATCGGGATAGGCGCTGCGACTGATCCTGCCGATGCCGGCGATTCCTGGCTCGGCGCAACTGGAGTGATAGAAGAAGAACTGATCGCCTTCCTGCATCTGGCGCATGAAGTTTCTCGCCTGGTAGTTGCGTACACCGTCCCAGCGTCCGTGACCCATTTTTTTCAGGTCCCGGATGGAAAATTCGTCGGGTTCTGACTTCATTAGCCAGTAAGGCATGAACCTTGCTCTCCTATCAGACGGTTCGATCAGACCATGATGGCAAAATCTCCGACAATCGGCTGCAATACCTGTTTGCGCGGTGCCGACGCTTCACGGAAAATGCCGCAGCTGTAAGGTGGCCTATCGAGTCCTAGAACGAAAACACATCGACTCGACGCAAGCATTTCGCCTGGTAGGGGGAGGCGAACACAAATGAAACGTAAGCCCGATATTCTGTGGATTTTGGTCTTTATCTTTGGTCTCGGCGTAGTCACCACGGGCTATACGCAGAGTCTGTGGGATCAGCACGATGGCGCGGCCGGCATGGCCCCGGTCATTCAGGTGCAGCAGGCTCAGCAGCGATGACCTTGTGCCGCATGGACGCGGCGTTCCATCACCCGGCGTACCAGCCCTGGTCCGTCACCGTAGCCTGAAGCGCTACATCCCAGCTCTCCAGCGGCAGTCGATCGACGCGCTGACATTCATGAGCCAGTCCCAACAATGTCGGTTTGTGACTTTTTTTGCGCATGGCGCGATACGCTAGGCTGCGATCATAGAAGCCGCCACCCATGCCAAGCCGTCCGCCCTTTCCGTCGAAGCCCACCAGTGGCATGAGCAGCAGGTCCAGCGCCCAGACACGGCGTTGCCGAGCGGCCCGGATCACGGGTTCCGGAATGCCGAAGCGGTTGCGGCGCAGCTGTTCGCCGGGCTCGATGCGCTGGAACACCATGCGCGTACGTGGCCAGGGGTTGAGTACCGGAAGATAGGTTGCCTTGCCGCGGCGCTGAGCCGCTTGCAGCAATAGGCGCGGATCGATTTCGCCATCATTGGGCAGGTACAGGGCGATATGCCGGGCGCGCCGAAACCAGGGATGCTGAGCCAGCTGCCGATAGAGATGGCGAGCGGCCAGGCGCTGCTGGGCGGGTGTCAGTTGGCGTCGAGCGTGGCGCAGCTTGCGGCGTAGCGCCGGGCGCGAAAGGCCTTCGGCTACGATCATCAGAAGTGGCTCCCCAGCATGCCGCTGCCAGCGTAGGCCCTTGAACCCGAGAGTTCAAGGTGGCGACTACAGAGTACCTTAAGGCTTTCCGTCAGGCGGACATGCACACCGGCACCACGTGTAGCCTCCATGGTGTTGCTTATCGGGAGAGGGTCATCGCCGACTGGCGAACATGCCAGGGAGTTGGGCGGAGTATAACGCAAACCGGCTGCCGTTGATCAGTTGCCGGAAGGGTTCGGGTCGGTGGCCAGTGCGCTGTCGACGCGCTCCAGCAGCATGCGTACGTGCTCGCGCGCGCTGTTGGCTTCGGCATCCAGGCGATCATGCTTGTGCAACAATTCGTGGGTGATGTTCAGCGCGGCCATCACCGCAACGCGGTCGGCGCCGATGACTTTGCCGCTGCTGCGGATCTCGCGCATCTTGCGATCCAGATAGCGGGCCGCGCCTTCCAGATTGCTGCGTTCCTCTGGCGGACAGGCAATGCAATATTCCTTATCCATGATGTGCACGGTGACGGTGTTCGGCTGGGTCATGAGTCCTGCTCCAGGGCTTTCAGGCGCGAAATCATTGATTCGACCTTCAAGCGGGCCATTTCGTTCTTTTCGATCAGATGAGCGCGCTCTTCACGCCAGTTCCGCTCGTTGGCCAGTAGCAGGTGGTTCTGCGCCTTGAGCTGTTCGATGCGCTGAATCAGCTGCTCCAGCTTGGTGGTCAGCGCTTTCAGATCGGCGTCTTCCATGGGATTCCTGTTGGGGCACTGAGTGAAGACGGAGGCGATGCCCGGGGGCTTCGATGGTCTTGCCGCGGCCGCCGGTGCTAGGATACGAAGCCTTCATTCTAGTCATTGCGCCATCGTGCGCCTAGCCGCCATGTCCATTCAGAATTCCCCATATGCCGCTTTCGCCACACTTCTGGCTGGCGCACCGCAAACTGTTTCTCCTGCCGAATTGCATGGCCTGTTGCTCGGGCGCAGCTGCGCCGGTGCCGGCTTCGATGTCGAACCCTGGCTGACCGATGCTTCGGACCTACTTGGCGAAGCGCCGCAGGACAATATCCGTCAGGCCTTGATCGGCCTGCAGGAGATGGTCAAGGGTGAGCTCGCCGGCGACGACATTGCCGTCGTTCTGCTGCTGCCCAGCGATGATGCGCCGCTGGCCGAGCGCGCTGTCGCGCTGGGCCAGTGGTGCCAGGGCTTTCTCGCCGGCTTCGGTCTGACCGCTGGCGACCGCGCGCTGAGCGCCGAGGCCATGGAAGTACTGCAGGATCTCTCGGCCATCGCGCAGATTCAGGACTCGCTGGAAGAGTCCGAAGACGGCGAGACCGATTACATGGAAGTGATGGAGTACTTGCGCGTGGCGCCGTTGCTGCTGTTCACCGAGTGCGCCAAGCCGGTACCTGCTGCTCCGAAACCTTCCCTGCATTGAGGAAATCGTTCCGCTCATGACTCGCATCCCGAAATCGGAATACGCCCGTCGGCGCAAGGCGCTGATGGAGCAGATGGAACCCAACAGCATCGCCATTTTGCCGGCGGCGCCGATGTATATCCGCAACCGCGATGTCGAGCATGTCTACCGCCAGGACAGCGACTTTCAGTACCTGTCCGGCTTCCCCGAACCGGAGGCGGTGATCGCGCTGATTCCCGGGCGTGAGCATGGCGAATACGTGCTGTTCTGCCGCGAGCGCGACCCCGAGCGCGAGCTGTGGGATGGCCTGCGTGCCGGGCAGGACGGCGCGATAAGTGAATACGGTGCCGACGATGCCTTTCCCATCGGCGACATCGACGACATCCTCCCCGGGCTGATCGAAGGCCGCGACCGTGTCTACTACGCCATCGGCACCAACGAAGCCTTCGATCATCGGCTGATGGAGTGGATCAAGACCATTCGCGCCAAGGCGCGCCAGGGTGCGCAGCCGCCCAGCGAGTTCGTCGCGCTCGATCACTTGCTGCACGACATGCGCCTGTACAAGTCGAGCAACGAGGTGAAGGTGATGAAGCATGCGGCGGATATTTCCGCTCGTGCGCATATCCGTGCCATGCAGGCCAGCCGCGCTGGCCTGTTCGAGTACCACCTGGAAGCCGAGCTGGATTACGAGTTCCGCAAGGGCGGGGCCAAGATGCCCGCTTACGGCAGCATCGTCGCCGCGGGTCGCAATGCCTGCATCCTGCATTACCGCGAGAACGATGCGCCGCTGAAGGATGGCGACCTGGTGCTGATCGACGCCGGTTGCGAAATCGACTGCTACGCCAGCGACATTACCCGCACCTTTCCGGTCAACGGCCGCTTCTCGCCCGAGCAGAAGGCCATTTACGAACTGGTGCTCAAGGCCAACGAAGAGGCTTTCAAGCACATCGCACCCGGCAAGCACTGGAACGAGGCCCACGAGGCCACCGTACGGGTAATCACCGGCGGGCTGGTCGAGCTGGGCCTGCTGCAGGGCGAGGTCGACGAACTGATCGCAAGCGAGGCCTACAAACCCTTCTACATGCACCGCGCCGGGCACTGGCTGGGCATGGACGTGCATGACGTCGGCGACTACAAGATCGGCGGCGAGTGGCGCGTGCTCGAGCCGGGCATGTCGATGACCGTCGAGCCGGGCATCTATATTGCCGTGGACAATCAGAACGTCGCCAAGAAGTGGCGCGGCATCGGCGTGCGCATCGAGGACGATGTGGTGGTGACCCGGACCGGCTGCGAAATCCTCACCGGTGGCGTGCCGAAGAGCGTCGCCCAGATCGAGGCGCTGATGGCCGCCGCTCGCGAGAAGGTCGCCTGACATGCAGAGCCTGGCGATCATCGGTGGCGGGCTGGTTGGTGCCAGTCTCGCGCTGGCCTTGCAGGATGGCGCCCGTGAGCGCGGCTGGCGGATTCATCTGATCGAGCCGTTCGAGCCCGGCCACGAGTACCAGCCGAGTTATGACGCGCGCTCCACCGCGCTGTCCTATGGCACCCGGCTGATCTACCAGCGCCTCGGCCTGTGGGAGCGGATTGCCGAGCGCGCCGAACCGATTCTGCGCATTCATGTATCCGAGCGCGGCAGTTTCGGGGCGGCACGCCTCGATTGCACACGCGAAGGCGTCGAGGCGCTGGGTTACGTGGTGGAGAACGCCTGGATCGGGCATTGCCTGTGGCAGGCACTGGATGATGCGGTGGTGACCCGCCACTGCCCGGCCGAGGTCGAGCGACTGGAGCCCAGTACCACCGGTTACCGGTTGAGTTTTACCGATGGTCAGCAGCTGGAGTGCGACCTCACCGTGCTCGCAGATGGTGGCCGCTCCGGGCTGCGCGAGCAGCTTGGCATCCAGGTGTCGCGCCGGCCGTACGGCCAGACCGCCCTGATCGCCAACATCACGCCAGGCAAACCGCACGGCGGTCTGGCGTTCGAGCGCTTCACCGAAGATGGCCCGATGGCGCTGCTGCCGCTGCAGGATGATCGCTGTGCGCTGGTATGGACGCGCTCCCAGGTCGATGCCGCGCGCCTGGCGCAGGCACACGAGGCGGTTTTCCTCGGCGAACTGCAGGAGGCCTTCGGCTATCGCCTGGGCGCGTTGCAGCAGGTCGGTGCCCGGCATCTGTATCCGCTGACGCTGATCGAGGCCGAAGAGCAGGTACGTTCGGGGCTGGTGGTGCTCGGCAACGCGGCGCACAGCCTGCACCCGATCGCCGGGCAGGGCTACAACCTGTCGCTGCGTGATGTGGAGGCACTGAGCGTCGCTTTGCTGCGTAGCGACGCCGCGCTGGGCGACCTGGCGGTGCTGCAGGAGTATGCCCGCAGGCAGCGCTTCGATCAGCGCGTGACGGTCGGTTTCTCCGATCAGGTCACCCGGCTGTTCGGTGATTCCGGTCGGCTGGTCGCGGCCGGACGCAATCTCGGTCTGCTCGGGCTGGACCTCATGCCCGCCGCCAAGCGTTGGTTTGCGCGCCAGGCGATGGGCCTGGGCACTCGCGCTGGCTGAAAAGCGGCAACCAAAAGGACTCGGCATGAGCGGCTCCCGTTTGGCGCGCAAGGCGCGGTTTCTGCGCTGGGCCATGAATTTCTACCCGCCATACATCGGAGCCGGTGTTCGGGTGCGGCACATCAGCGCGGATATGCGCCTGGTTCAGGTCAAGATGGTGCTGCGCTGGTACAACCGCAATTATGTCGGTACGCAGTTCGGCGGCTCGCTGTATTCGATGGTCGACCCGTTCTTCGTGCTGATGCTGATGGAGAATCTCGGGCGCGACTACATCGTTTGGGACAAGGCGGCCAACATAGAATTCGTCAGCCCCGGGCGCGGCGCGGTCTACGCCGAATTCGCCATCAGCGACAGGCTGCTGGATGAGATCCGCGCGCACACGGCCGACGGCAGCAAGTACCTGCCCAGAATGCATGTCGAAGTGCGCGACGGCGAGGGCACGCTGGTGGCACGGGTGCAGAAGACCCTCTACATACGACTCAAGCCGCGGGCGCGGCAGCCAGGAGAGAAGTGATGCAAGCGGATCTGATCATCGTGGGTGCCGGCATGGTCGGCAGTACCCTGGCACTCGCCCTCGAAGGTTGCGGGCTGAAGATCGTCGTGCTCGATGCGAGCCCGCTCGAGGTCGTCGACTTCGACCCGCAGGGCGGCTTCGAACCGCGGGTCAGTGCGCTGTCCGCAGCCAGCCAGCGCATCCTGCAGCGGGTCGGTGCCTGGCCGGGCATCGCCGCGCGCCGCGCGAGCCCCTACACCGACATGCACGTATGGGACGGCTCGGGCACCGGGCAGATTCATTTTTCCGCCGAGACCGTACATGCCGAAGTGCTTGGGCATATCGTCGAAAACCGTGTGGTGCAGGATGCGCTGCTGGGGGTGATGCAGCGCCGTGGCGGACTGCAGCTGATCGGCGACGCGCGAGTCGAGCAGCTGGCGCGCACCCCTGACGGCTGGCAGCTGACGCTGGTCGACGGCCGCGAGTTGCGTACGCCCCTGCTGATTGCGGCGGATGGCGCCAACTCGGCGATTCGCCGCCTGGCTGGTTGCGAAACTCGCGAATGGGATTATCTGCATCAGGCCATCGTCACCAGCGTGCGTTGCAGCGAGCCGCACCAGCGTACGGCCTGGCAACGCTTCACCGATGACGGCCCCCTGGCGTTTTTGCCGCTCGAGCGCGATGGCGACCGGCACTGGTGCTCGATTGTCTGGTCGGTTACTGAAGCTGAAGCCAAGCGGCTCATGGCGCTGGATGACGCGGCATTCCGAACGGCGCTTGGTCGAGCCTTCGAGGAGCGCCTGGGCGAAGTGCTCGAGGTCGATCCGCGGCTGTGCATCCCGCTGCGCCAACGCCATGCCAAACGCTATGTGCAGCCGGGCCTGGCGTTGATCGGCGATGCCGCACACACCATCCATCCGTTGGCGGGGCAGGGCGTGAATCTTGGTCTGCTGGATGCCGCCGTGCTGGCGGAAGTGCTCAAGGCGGCGATTGCCCGCGGTGAGCGGCTGGCCGATGTCCAGGTGCTGAGCCGCTTCGAGCGCCGGCGCATGCCGCACAACTTGGCGATGATGGCTGCCATGGAAGGCTTCGAACGGCTGTTCCAGGCTGATCCACTGCCGCTGCGCTGGCTGCGCAATACCGGTCTCAAGGCCGTACAGGCGCTACCGGAGGCGAAGGCGCTGTTCGTTCGTCAGGCGCTCGGATTGAGCGGCGATCTGCCGGAACTGGCCAAACCCTGATGTCAGATTGATATTTACAAAACATTACCTGCACGATTTGTCGCATTGAGAAGGTAAATAACATTCACTACTATTCAGCCTCTGTTCCAACTCACCAAGAGGCTGTTCCATGCAGGCAAGCAAAGGTTTACTCGCCGCCCTGGCGCTGACGGCGCTGTCGGGTGCCGTCCAGGCTGCCGACGAAGTAGTGGTCTACTCCTCGCGTATCGATGAGCTGATCAAGCCGGTGTTCGACGCCTACACCGAGAAGACCGGTGTAGCGATCAAGTTCATCACCGACAAGGAAGCCCCGCTGATGGCCCGCATCAAGGCCGAAGGCGCGAACACCCCGGCGGACCTTCTGCTCACCGTCGATGGCGGCAACCTCTGGCAAGCCGAGGAAATGGGCATCCTGCAGCCGCTGAACTCTCAGGTGGTCAAGGACAACATCCCGGCCCAGTATCGGTCCTCCAACGACGCCTGGACCGGCCTGTCGCTGCGCGCACGGACCATCGTCTACTCGCCGGAGCGGGTCAAGGACGGCGAGCTGAGCACTTACGAGGCGCTGGCCGACGAGCGTTGGGACGGCCGCCTGTGCCTGCGCACCAGCAAGAAGGTGTACAACCAGTCGCTGACCGCGACCATGATCGAGACTCACGGCGCCGAGAAGACCGAAGAGATCATCAAGGGCTGGGTCGGCAATCTCGCCACCGACGTCTTCGCCGACGACACGGCGCTGGTGCAGGCCGTCGACGCCGGGCAATGCGATGCCGGCATCGTCAACACCTACTACTTCGGTCGCCTGCACGCGCAGAATCCGCAGCTCAAGGCCAAGCTGTTCTGGCCGAACCAGGAAGATCGCGGCGTGCACGTCAATCTGTCGGGCATCGGCCTGACCAAGCACGCACCGAACGCGGACGCCGCGCGCAAGCTGGTGGAGTGGATGACCAGTGAGGAAGCGCAGAGCATCTTCGCCGACATCAACATGGAGTACCCGGCCAACCCGAGTGTGAAGCCGTCTGCCGAAGTGGCGGCATGGGGCGAGTTCAAGGCCGACACCATTCCGGTGGAAGTGGCCGGCAAGCGCCAGGCCGAAGCCATCAAGCTGATGGACCGCGCCGGCTGGAACTGATCAGCCTCCGCGCTTGCAGCGGTGACGTGCAGCTCCGGCCGCCACGTTCACCGCTGCGGTTATACTCGGTGCCCCGGCCTGGTCCGGGGCGTCGTCTTTTTTGCTGTCGAGGCTTGAGTGTCCCATCCCGTCGAGCGCCGCTGGTATCCCATCACGTTTGCTGTCGCAGCCCTGGTGTTGCTGCCACTGAGCATCCTACTGTTCAGCTGGAGCAGTATCGATACCGAGATCTGGTCGCACCTGTGGGACACGCAGATGCCGCGTCTGCTGGGCAATACCCTGACGCTGGTTCTCGGCGTGGGCATCGGCGTGGTGGTGCTCGGCGTCAGCCTCGCCTGGCTGACGGCATTGTGCGAATTTCCCGGTCGCCGCTGGCTGGATTGGGCGCTGATGCTGCCGTTCGCGATTCCTGCCTATGTGTTGGCGTTCGTCTTCATCGGGCTGCTCGATTTCGCCGGTCCGGTGCAAACCCTGGCGCGCGAGTGGTTCGGTAGCGGCATCCGCTTTCCGCGGGTGCGCTCCACGGGCGGTGTGATCACGGTGCTGGTGCTGGTGTTCTACCCCTATGTCTATCTGCTGGCGCGCTCGGCCTTTCTCGCTCAGGGCAAGGGACTGATGGAAGCGGCGCGGGTGCTCGGCCAGTCGCCCTGGCAGGCCTTCTGGCGCGTGGCGCTGCCGATGGCGCGACCGGCGATCGGTGCCGGTCTGGCCCTGGCAATGATGGAAACCCTGGCTGACTTCGGTGCGGTGTCGGTGTTCAACTTCGATACCTTCACCACTGCGATCTACAAGACCTGGTACGGCTTCTTCAGTCTGACCAGCGCCACCCAGCTGGCCAGCCTGTTGTTGCTGGCGGTGATGCTGGTGCTCTACGGCGAGCGCTTGGCGCGCGGTGCTGCGCGACCGGCCAATGAGCGAGCGCGCTCCGCGGCGCTGTATCGGCTGACCGGTGTGAAGGCGTTCGCGGCCAGCGCCTGGTGCGGCCTGGTATTTCTCTGCGCGTTCATCATCCCGCTGTTGCAGCTGCTGGCCTGGCTCTGGCAGCGCGGTCGCTTTGATCTCGACGAGCGCTACGCCGGGATGATCCTGCACACGCTCTATCTCGGCGCTATCGCCGCACTGATCACTGTGAGCGTAGCGCTGCTGCTGGCCTTCGCCCGACGTCAGGCGCCGGTGCGCTCGATCCGCAGCGCGGTGAGCCTGGCCAATCTCGGCTATGCCTTGCCGGGTTCGGTACTGGCGGTTTCGATCATGCTGGCGTTCAGTTACCTCGACCGGCACCTGGTCATTCCGCTGTCGAGCTGGTTGGGCGCTGGCGGCAAGCCGATCCTGCTCGGCAGCCTCGGCGCGTTGCTGCTGGCCTATCTGATCCGCTTCATGGCGGTTGCCTTCGGCCCGCTGGAAAACGCCCTGGCGCGGATTCGCCCCTCGCTGCCGCAGGCATCACGCAGCCTGGGTGTCGGTGGCCCGGCGCTGTTCTTCCGGGTCTACCTGCCGTTGCTGCTGCCAGGCACGCTGAGCGCGGCACTGCTGGTATTCGTCGACGTGCTCAAGGAAATGCCGGCGACCTTGCTGATGCGGCCATTCGGCTGGGACACCCTGGCCGTGCGCATCTTCGAAATGACCAGTGAAGGCGAATGGGCCCGCGCGTCGCTCCCGGCACTGACCTTGGTGCTGGTCGGACTGCTGCCGGTGGTGCTGCTGATTCGCCGTTCGGCGCGGCGCCCTGGCTAGTCACGCAGCTCTGGCGGCAGGGTGCTGAGCGACGCAGCCGCGCTACTGCGGGCCGCCATTCGACCTCCAGTCTCCTGCCGCCTGATCTGCCGTGACCTGCTGCGACCTTGGGGCTACAATGCGCGCCATTCGAAAGTCGCCGACCCCCGCAGGGCCCGGCTTTACTGACTTTTCCAATGCCGATTCGGCGACCTGCCCGGAAGGAGAAACCCATGGGTCAGCGTACTCCCCTCTACGATCAGCACCTTGCGCTCGGTGCCAAGATGGTCGACTTCGGTGGCTGGGACATGCCACTGCATTACGGCTCCCAAGTAGAAGAACATCATCAGGTTCGTCGTGACTGCGGGGTGTTCGACGTCTCGCACATGACCGTGGTCGATGTCTCCGGCGAGCAGGCCCGCGACTATCTGCAGCGCTTGCTGGCCAACGACGTGGCACGCCTGAAAAGCACCGGTCGGGCGCTTTACACCGCGATGCTCAACGAGCGCGGCGGGGTGATCGATGACCTCATCGTCTACCTGACCGACTGGGGTTATCGCCTGGTGGTCAATGCCAGCACCCGCGACAAGGATCTGGCCTGGATGCAGGCCCAGGCGGCCGGCTTCGCCGTCGAGGTCAGGGAGCGCCCCGAGCTTGCCATGCTGGCCATCCAGGGACCGCATGCCCGCGCGCGTACGTCCGAGCTGGTGAGCCAGGCCCGGGCCGGGCTGATTCACGATCTCAAGCCTTTTCAGGGCATGGCCGATGGCGACTGGTTCATCGGGCGTACCGGCTATACCGGCGAAGATGGCCTGGAAATCATCCTGCCCGCGGAGCAGGCGCCGGACTTCCTCAGCGAGCTGGTCGGCGCCGGCATCCCGCCGATCGGCCTCGGTGCGCGCGACACCCTGCGTCTGGAGGCCGGCCTCAACCTGTACGGCCAGGACATGACTGAAGACGTATCGCCACTGGCTGCCAACATGGGCTGGACCGTGACCTGGGAGCCGGCCGAGCGCGACTTCGTCGGCCGTGCCGCCCTGGAGCAGCAGCGGGCGCGTGACGACCTGCCCAAGCTGGTCGGCCTGGTGCTGGAGGAGCGCGGCGTACTGCGTGCTCATCAGGTGGTGCGGGTGAATGGCGTCGGCGACGGCGAGATCACCAGCGGCAGTTTTTCTCCTACGCTTGGCAAGTCCATCGCCCTGGCCCGCGTGCCGGCCGGGACCGCCGAGCGCGCGGAAGTGGAGATTCGTGGCAAGTGGTATCCGGTGCGGGTCGTGCAGCCGACATTCGTGCGCCACGGCAAGGTACTGGTGTAAATTCGACCGACTGTTTTGCGCGACTGCTGTCAACAGCCTTGAGGACCCAGCAATGAGCAATATCCCCAGCGATCTGCGTTACGCCGCCAGCCACGAGTGGGCCCGTCTCGAAGCGGACGGCAGCATCACCGTCGGTATCTCCGATCACGCCCAGGAAGCGCTGGGGGATGTGGTCTACGTCGAGCTGCCCGAGGTCGGGCGCCAGCTCAATGCCGGCCAGGAAGCCGGTGTGGTCGAATCGGTGAAAGCCGCGTCCGACATCTATGCGCCGGTGGCTGGAGAGGTGATCGCGGTCAACGAGGCGCTTGCCGATTCGCCCGAGCTGGTCAACAGCGACCCTTACGGCAGCTGGTTCTTCCGCCTGCAGCCGAGCGATACGTCGGAGCTGGACAAGCTGCTCGACGCGGCCGGTTACCAGGCCGCCTGCGACGCCGACGCCTAAGCATCATCCGCAAAAGCCCCGCTCTGTCGGGGCTTTTGTTTTTCCGAGAGTAGCGACCATGCCGTATATGCCGAGCCTTTCCCAACTCCAGCAACCCGATGCCTTCCTGCGCCGTCACCTCGGCCCGGATCAGGGCGAACAGCAGGCCATGCTCGACGCCCTGGGCCTGAGCAGCCGCGAACAGCTGATCGAGCAGACCGTGCCGCCGGCGATCCGCCTGCAGGCCGAGCTGAACCTGCCGCCGGCGCTGGACGAGCAGGCCGCGCTGGCCAAGCTGCGTGGCTATGCGGAGCAGAATCAACTCTGGACCAGCCTGATCGGCATGGGCTACCACGGCACCATCACCCCGCCGGTGATCCTGCGCAACGTGCTGGAGAATCCGGGCTGGTACACCGCCTACACCCCCTATCAGCCGGAGATCGCCCAGGGTCGGCTGGAAGCGTTGCTGAACTATCAGCAGATGATCATCGACCTCACCGGTCTCGACCTGGCCAATGCCTCGTTGCTCGATGAGGCGACCGCAGCGGCCGAGGCCATGACCCTGGCCCGGCGCATGGCCAAGAGCAAGAGCAACCGCTTCTTCGTCGACGAGAACTGCCACCCGCAGACGCTCTCCGTGGTGCAGACCCGCGCCGAGGCGTTCGGTTTCGAGCTGGTGGTCGGCACGCTGGACGAGCTGGCCGGACAGGAAGTGTTCGGCGCGCTGTTGCAGTACCCGGATACCCATGGCGAGATTCGCGACCTGCGTCCGGCCATTGAGCAGCTGCATGCGCAGCAGGCGCTGGCCTGCGTCGCCGCCGATCTGCTCAGCCTGCTGCTGCTGACCCCGCCGGGCGAGCTGGGCGCCGACGTCGTGCTCGGCTCAACCCAGCGCTTCGGTGTGCCGATGGGCTACGGCGGCCCGCACGCGGCCTATTTCGCCAGCCGTGACGAATTCAAGCGCGGTATGCCGGGACGCATCATCGGCGTGTCCAAGGACGCTCGCGGCAACACCGCGCTGCGTATGGCGCTGCAGACCCGCGAGCAGCACATCCGCCGCGAGAAGGCCAACTCCAACATCTGCACGGCCCAGGTGCTGCTGGCCAATATCGCCGGCTTCTATGCCGTCTATCACGGCCCGCAGGGCCTCAAGCGCATCGCCCAGCGCGTCCACCGGCTGACCGCCATCCTCGCCGCGGGTCTCGAGCAGAAGGGCATCGTTCGGGTCAACCAGCATTTCTTCGACACTCTGACCCTCGAGGTCGGCGGTGCGCAGAGCGCGATCATCGATAGCGCCGAAGCGGCGCAGATCAACCTGCGCATCCTCGGCCGCGGCCGTCTCGGTGTCAGCCTGGATGAAACCAGTGATGAGCGTACCGTCGAGCAGCTCCTGGCGGTCTTCCTCGGTGCCGATCACGGCCTCGATGTCTCCGCGCTGGATTCCGGTGAGCTGGCCGCGGGCATTCCCGATGCGCTGCAACGCGAGAGCGGCTATCTGGAGCATCCGGTGTTCAACTCGCACCACAGCGAAACCGAGATGCTGCGCTATCTCAAGCAGCTGGAGAACAAGGACCTGGCGCTGAACCAGGCAATGATCCCGCTCGGTTCTTGCACCATGAAGCTCAACGCCACCAGCGAGATGATCCCGATCACCTGGGCTGAGTTCGCCAACCTGCATCCGTTCGTTCCGCGCGGTCAGGCCCAGGGTTACAAGCTGATGATCGAGGAGCTGGAAGCCTGGCTCTGCGCGATCACCGGTTTCGACGCGATCAGCATGCAGCCCAACTCCGGTGCTCAGGGCGAATACGCCGGACTCGTGGCGATCCGCAAGTATCATGAGAGCCGTGGCGAAGGGCAGCGCGACATCTGCCTGATTCCGTCCTCGGCCCATGGCACCAACCCCGCCTCGGCGCAGATGGTCAGCATGCGCGTGGTCATCGTCGAGTGCGACAAGGGCGGCAACGTCGATCTGGAAGACCTCAAGCGCAAGACCGCCGAGGCCGGTGATCGTCTGTCCTGCCTGATGATCACCTATCCGTCGACCCACGGCGTTTACGAAGAAAACGTGCGCGAGATCTGCGCCGCGATCCACGCTCACGGCGGCCAGGTGTATATGGACGGTGCCAACCTCAACGCTCAGGTCGGTTTGGCGCGGCCGGCGGACATCGGCGCCGACGTCTCGCACATGAACCTGCACAAGACCTTCTGCATCCCGCATGGCGGTGGCGGCCCAGGCATGGGGCCGATCGGCGTCAAGGCGCACTTGGCACCGTTCGTGGCCAATCACCCAGTGGTCGAACTGGAAGGCCCGCAGCCAGGCAACGGCGCGGTTAGCGCAGCGCCCTGGGGCAGCGCGAGCATCCTGCCGATCAGCTGGATGTACATTGCCATGATGGGCCCGCAGCTGCGCGACGCCACCGAGGTCGCGATTCTCGGCGCCAACTACCTGGCCAATCGCCTGGGCGATGCATTTCCCGTGCTCTACGCCGGGCGCAACGGCCGCGTCGCCCACGAGTGCATCCTCGACCTGCGCCCGCTCAAGGCCGAGACCGGAATCAGCGAGGAGGACGTCGCCAAGCGCCTGATGGACTACGGCTTCCACGCACCGACCATGTCTTTCCCGGTGCCCGGCACATTGATGATCGAGCCCACCGAGAGCGAGTCGAAAGCCGAGCTGGATCGCTTCGTCGAAGCGATGCTGAGCATCCGCGCGGAGATCGCCAAGGTCCAGGGTGGTGAGTGGCCGGCGGACAACAATCCGCTGGTGCGCGCGCCGCATACGCTGGCTGACGTGATCGGCGAGTGGGATCGGCCGTACAGTATCGCCGAGGCGGTGACGCCGAGCGCCCACGCTCGTGCCCACAAATACTGGCCGGCGGTGAACCGGGTGGACAACGTCTACGGCGATCGCAACCTGTTCTGCGCCTGCGTGCCGGTGGATGCCTATCGCGACTGAGTTGCGCTGAGGGCCGGGTGGGCGTCGATTCTCGGCGCCTTTCCGGCTTCTGCGAGGTGATTGGTGGGGTGAAATTCGGGTGATTTCAGTGATTGGTGCCGGACTTCGTATGGTGGATGTCGCTTTTTACATCCACCGGAGCTCCGGCCCAAGGCTGCAGGAATCGGCAACGCCTGACCCACTCTATGCCTCAGGCTCGTGCTCGTCTTCGGCTGCCTCGTCCAGCATTCCCAACCAGTTCGCCAGCACCAGCTGCGCTTCCTCGACCCCCTGCCGCTTCGGTGCCGAGAACAGCTGGACGCTGACGTCGGCGCCCCAGCCCTTGTGAATGTCGCGCTGGATGGCCAGCAAAGCGTTTTTCGCGGCGCCGAAGGCCAGCTTGTCGGACTTGGTCAACAGGATGTGCAAGGGCATCTGGCTGGCGCTCGCCCAGTCCAGCATCATGCGGTCGAACTCGGTCAGCGGATGGCGGATATCCATCATCAGGAACACGCCGGCCAGGCTCTCGCGGCTGCCCAGGTAGGCTTCCAGGTGGCGCTGCCAGTGCTGCTTGAGCGGGATCGGCACCTTGGCGTAGCCGTAGCCGGGCAGGTCGACCAGTCGGCGTTCGTCATCGAGGCGGAAGAAGTTGAGCAGCTGGGTGCGGCCCGGGGTCTTCGACGTGCGGGCTAGGTTGGCATGGGTCAGGGTGTTCAGCGCGCTCGACTTGCCTGCGTTGGAACGGCCGGCAAAGGCTACTTCCAGACCCTCGTCGGCCGGGCACTGATCGACCTTGGCGGCGCTGATCATGAAGGTGGCCTGTTGGCAAAGGCCGAGAATCGGGTTTTTCGGTAGCATGGTCGTTCCGGTGAGTGCACGCGGGTGCGGCAATGGTTCGTTTCCGTTTCAGAAACGGGAGTATATAATGCCGCAGTTTTTATGTGCGCTTTGGCCTGATATCGGGCCACGTGTGGTGTTCAGCCTGATCCGGACGCCGGTGCGGCGGTAGTTACCACCGCAATGCGGATGCCCAGCGTGCCACTATAACGAGCGTCGCCCCGGTTCGATGGCCGTGCGCGACCCGATGAATTCCTTTCAAACCCTTAGCCGTAGTTGGATTAGCTGATGAACAAAGTACTCGTGAGTCTGCTGTTGACCCTTGGCATCACCGGTATGGCCCACGCGGCTGGAGACGCCGAAGCTGGTCAGGGCAAAGTTGCAGTGTGTGGTGCGTGCCACGGTGTCGATGGCAACAGCCCGGCGCCGAATTTCCCGAAACTGGCTGGTCAGGGTGAGCGTTACCTGCTCAAGCAACTGCAGGACATCAAGGCTGGCAGCACACCGGGTGCCCCGGAAGGCGCAGGTCGCAAGGTGCTGGAAATGACCGGCATGCTGGACCCGCTGAGTGATCAGGATCTGGA
Organism: Stutzerimonas kunmingensis; assembly: GCF_021432085.1. Taxonomy (GTDB): domain Bacteria; phylum Pseudomonadota; class Gammaproteobacteria; order Pseudomonadales; family Pseudomonadaceae; genus Stutzerimonas. The sequence goes on from NZ_CP090366.1 coordinate 192,312, forward strand.
AGACATCGCCGCCTACTTCTCAAGCCAGAAGGGCAGTGTTGGTTACGCCGATCCGGCTCTGGCAAAGCAGGGCGAGAAACTGTTCCGTGGTGGCAAGCTCGATCAGGGCATGCCGGCGTGCACCGGTTGCCACGCACCCAACGGCGTCGGCAACGACCTGGCTGGCTTCCCCAAGCTGGGTGGGCAGCACGCGGCGTACACCGCCAAGCAGCTGACCGACTTCCGCGAAGGCAATCGCACCAACGACGGCGACACCATGATCATGCGTGGCGTCGCCGCCAAGCTGAGCAACAAGGACATCGAAGCGCTGTCCAGCTACATCCAGGGCCTGCACTGATAACAGCGGCAGGTTGAACAGAAGGGCGTCGGGGCCGTTGGCTCCGGCGCCCTTTTGCGTTTTCACGCCTGGCTACACAATCTTCGTCACGGCTTTACACGCGCGGATGAAAAACGCTGGCGAGTCCTGACGTTTTGCTGCAGCCTGTTGCGCCATCGGTCCGTCGTAAACAGGAGTATTTCATGCGCAATTTCCTACTCACTGCCGTTTTTGCCGCTGCGAGCCTGTTCGGTGTCGCAGCCCAGGCAGCGGAGTTTCAGGCCGGCAAGGAATATGTCGAGCTGAGCAGCCCGGTCCCCGTTGCCGACCCGAGCAAGATCGAGGTGGTCGAGCTGTTCTGGTATGGCTGTCCGCACTGCTATCAGTTCGAACCGGTGATCAAGCCCTGGGCCGAACAGCTGCCGGATGACGTCCAGTTCAAGCGTATTCCGGCCATGTTCGGTGGCATCTGGAATGCGCATGGGCAGCTGTTCATCGCCCTGGAATCCATGGGTGTCGAGCCGAAGGTGCATGACGCGGTGTTCGCCGCCTATCACCAGGAGCGCAAGAAGCTCGCCACTCCCGAGGAAATGGCTGACTTCCTCGCCGGTCAGGGCATCGACAAGCAGGCGTTTCTCAAGGCCTACAACTCCTTTGGTGTACGTGGCCGGGTTGAGCAGGCGAAGAAGCTCGGCATGGCTTATCAGATCACCGGCGTACCGGTGATGATCGTCAACGGCAAGTACCGCTTCGACCTCGGCTCGTCTGGCGGCCCGGAGCGTACGCTGCAGGTGGCGGACTTCCTCATCGAAAAAGAACGCGCAGCGCGGTAACCCGCGATGCTGCGCCGTTGGAGCGCTCCGCGCCTTGCCGGCCCAGGCAAGGCGCGCGTCAATTCGCAGTGCCTGGCCAGTAGCGGGCTGCCCGCCGATGGGCGGCTAAGGCTGCTTAGCTTCAACATCCAGGTTGGCATCAGCACCGAGCGTTACCACCACTACCTGACGCGCAGCTGGCAGCATTTGCTGCCGCATCCCGGTCGCGCCAGCAACCTGCAGCGCATCGGCGAAGTACTGGGTAACTATGACCTGGTCGCCCTGCAGGAAGCCGACGGTGGCAGCCTGCGCTCCGGTTACGTCAATCAGGTCGAGCACCTCGCCCACCTGGGCGCCTTTCCCTACTGGTATCAGCAGCTCAATCGCAATCTCGGGCGTTTCGCCCAGCACAGCAACGGCGTCCTCAGCCGGCTCGAACCACAAGGCCTGGAAGATCACCCGCTTCCTGGTCCTTCGGGGCGCGGGGCGATTCTGTTGCGTTTCGGCGAGGGACCGGAGGCGCTGGTGGTGGTGATGATGCACCTGGCCCTGGGAGGCGGGGCGCGGACGCGTCAGCTGGCCTATATCCGCGAGCTGATTGGCGGCTATCGGCATCAGGTGTTGATGGGCGACATGAATACCCACGCCAATGATCTGCTGGAAAATTCGCCGCTGCGCGATCTCGGCCTGCTCGCGCCGCAAATCGAAGCGACCTTCCCGAGCTGGCGACCGCAACGCTGTCTGGACCATATTCTGCTAAGCCCGAGCCTGACGCTGGAACGCGTCGATGTGCTGGCGCTGCCGATCTCCGACCATCTGCCGGTGGCAGTGGAGATCCGTTTGCCGGACTCGCTTCAGGCCGATTCCCTGCCGGTACAGGTATAAGAAACGAAATGAGCGAAGAAGTCGAACGCTGGAAGGAAAAGTATCTTCAGCTCGCCGAGCGGCAGGAGCAGCTCGAGGCGCGCTGGGAGCAGCGCGTCGATCTGCTGCGGCGCAGCCTGGTGCGTAGCAGCCTGGCGGTGGAGGGTGCCGATCCCGCGGTCGAGCGCTGTCTGCACGAAATGCGAGAGATCCTCCGCGACGGCGATCTGGATGAGGGGCTCAGCCAGCTGGTGCCGCGCCTGGAGAAGGCTGTGCTGGAATCCGAACGCCACCGCCAGGAACGGGCCGTTCGCCTGACCGAGGCTTTGCATCGGCTGGTCTCCCAGCTACTGGGCATGTCGGTGCCGGCGGAGCTGCGCAAGCCGCTCAAGCGATTTGCCAAGGAGCTGGACCAGCGTGCCGCCAGGCTGCGTGAGCTGCCGGTGCTGCTCGGCGAGCTGAGTGACCTGCAGGGCCAGGTGCTGGATCTGCAGGGGCTGGCGGCGCCGCAGCAGAGCGGTTTTCTGAAGCGACTGTTTGGCGGGCGGGACATGCCGCTGGCACCGCCTGCAGCCGAGCGGGGTGAGGAAACCCCGCCGTCCGCCGCAGTCAATGAGGTCGACGCTGGCCCGGTAGTAGTGGAAGCGCTAGGGCTGCCCAAGCCTGCCGTTCAGGCTGCCCCGCTGCTCGAGGACGTGCCGCTTGCCGAGGCACCGGCCGACGAAGAAGCTATCGCTGAAACCGAGGCGGAGCAGAACGCGGCTGCGTATGCCCTGCCGGATTCGCCGGAGCCCGCGTTCAGCGTCGTCGCGGACCGCGTGGAGGCGACCCTCGGCAGCATGCTGGACAGTCTTCATCTGCCGGAACAGCACCAGCCGCAACTGCAGACCCTGCGGGCGCGCATCCAGCACGGCTTGAACTGGTATGAGCTGGTGCCGGTGCTGGACGATCTCGCGATGCTGATGATCGCCTTCAGCGACCAGGGCCAGCGGGATTTCGAAAACTACCTGCAGACGCTCAACGAGCGCCTGACTGCGATGCAGGAAAATCTCCTCGCCGCGCACCAGGGGCATAACGAAGGACGCGACGCCGCTCAGGCGCTGGATGCGGAGTTGCGTGAACAGGTTGGCGGGCTGCAGGACAGCATGCGCCAGGCCAAGGATCTGACCAGCCTGAAGCAGGTGGTCGAGGCGCGCCTGGATGGCCTGCTCACCACGGTGGACACCTACCGGCAACAGCGCAGCGAGCAGGAACAGAAGCTCGGTGAGCGCCTGCAGCAGCTGGTCAGCCGGGTCGGCAGCCTCGAACAGGCAGCACGCGGCCTGCGCGGGCACCTGGAGGAGCAGCGTCAGAAAGCGCTGCAGGATCCGCTGACCGGCCTGCCCAACCGGGCGGCATGGAACGAGCGCCTGGAGCTCGAGTTCGCCCGCTGGCAACGTTACGGCGGCGACCTGCTGCTGGCCGTGCTGGACGTCGATCACTTCAAGCGGGTCAACGATGGCTACGGTCACCTGGCTGGTGATCGGGTGCTGAAGATCATTGGCACCGAGCTGCACAAGCGTTTGCGCAAGACCGATTTCATCGCCCGCTTCGGTGGCGAGGAGTTCGTCGTGCTGCTGCCCAACACGCCCTATGACGCAGGGCTGCAGCTGATGGAGTCGCTGCGTGAGTCGATCGGCAGCTGTCCGTTCCATTTCAAGGGCGAGCGCGTTGCCATCACGCTCTCGGCCGGCCTGACCGCGTTCAGCGAAGGTGACAGCACCGAGCGTGCCTTCGAGCGTGCCGACAGCGCGCTCTACCGGGCCAAGGATTCGGGGCGCAATCGCGTCGAGGCGGCCTGACCGGCTGCCCTGGCCCGGTCCCGATCGGCCGGTATAATCACGCCCCTCACCGCACCGACATGAGCGGAGCCCCGCGCAACGGGCTACTGCTCATCTGCGTCATTTCGCCGTCGACACAGAGGTCGTCCCGATGAAAACCATCCCCGCCGTCCTGATGCTCCTGCTGCTGGCCGGTTGCGCCAGTGGTCCGCGCATCGATACCAGCTACCGCTCGACCGGCCACGACAGCCGCGCCCAGTTCATCATCCTGCATTACACCTCGACCGACCTGCCCCGTTCGCTGCAGCTGCTCAGCGGCCGCGACGTCAGCAGCCACTACCTGATCGGCGAATCACCGGCGACCATCTACCGCCTGGTGGATGAAAACCGCCGCGCCTGGCATGCCGGTGAGAGTGAGTGGAACGGGCGCACCTGGCTCAACGCCACATCGATCGGCATCGAGTTGGTCAACCGCGGCTACGTGGAAAGCGCCGACGGGCGCCGGCTCTGGTATCCGTACTCCGAAGAGCAGATCGACGCGCTGGTGGTGTTGCTCAAGGACATCATGGCGCGCCACGACCTCAAGCCGGGCGCCATCATCGGCCACAGCGACATCGCTCCGCAGCGCAAGGTCGATCCGGGGCCGCTGTTCCCCTGGAAACGCCTGGCCGAGGAGGGGCTGCTGCCCTGGCCCGATGCCGATGCGGTGGCGGCCGAGCGGATGCGTTATGCATCGGCCGGGCTGCCGACGATCACCTGGTTCCAGGATGCATTGGCGGCGCAGGGTTACCGGGTGCCGCGCCACGGCCATCTGGACGACGAGACGCGCAATGTGATCGCTGCGTTCCAGATGAAATACCGCCCGGCTCGCTTCGACGGCGAACCCGATGCCGAGACCGCCGCGATGCTGCAGGTGCTCGGCAATCAGGCGGGGCGCTGACTCAGCAGCGGGTCGTGCCGATCAGTCTCGAGTCGGCCAGCGCTGCGCTACGGTGCTCGGCTGCAGCCTGATAGTCGCTGTCGCCGATCATCGCCAGGAAGGCTTCCTTGGATGGATAGCTGACCAGTAGAAGGTCGTCCCACTGCTCGTCCGGCGGAGCGATCAGCGCGGCATGGGCCTTGGCCCTGACTTCCACCGCGCCACCGCTGGCCTGCACCTTGGCCAGCGCCACGCGGCTGTAGCGGGCGTAGGCCTCGCGACCACTGCACGGACTGTGCTGGCTACCTGACGGATAGGTCGCCTGGTCGTTATAGCGCAGCAGGTTGAGCATCAGGATCGGCACGCCCGAAGGCATCGACGCCGCGAAGTCGGCGAGCTGTTCGGGGCTGGGGTTCAGGCTCGGCATGTGGCCTCCTAGATGGCGCTGTCAGATCGGCAGCGCAACGTAGAAGATGGTGCCGTGGCCGATCCGTGAATGCACGCCGATACGCCCACCATGCAGCTGAGCGATTTCCTTGCATAAGGCAAGGCCCAGTCCGGCACCGCCACGGCGGCGACCGATCTGCACGAACGGCTCGAAGATGCGTGCCTGCTGGCTGTAGGGAATGCCTTCGCCGTTGTCCTCGACGCTGAGGATCATCCGCTCGCCGTGGTGCCGCGCCAGCAGCCGAACCTCGCCGCCCTTGGGCGTGTGGCGCAGGGCATTGCTCAGCAGGTTGTCCATCACCCGCTCGATCTGCTGGCGGTCGAGCATCAGCGTCGGCAGCGGCTGCTGCAACTCCAGCTTGAGCTGAACCTCCTGTTCGGCGGCGTTGACCTCGAAGCGTTGACGCGCGGCCTCGAGCAGTTCGGGGATGTGGCACTGCTCCAGCTCCAGCTTCTGCTGGCCACTCTGATAGCGCGAGAAGTTGAGCAGGTCATTGATCAGCCGGACCAGTCGCTGCATTTCCTCGTGTACGGTGTCGAACAGGTCCGACTCGCGGCTGCCGGCCGGGTAGCGCAGGCGTTCGCGCAGCAGGCTGAAGGCCATCTGCATGCCGGTGACCGGCGTGCGCAGCTCATGGGAGGCCCGCAGCACGAACTCGTTGCGCACCCGCTCGAAGGTGCGCTGATCGGTGACATCGTGCAGCACCATGACCGCACCGCTGATGCTGCCGTCGTGGTGGCTCACCGGGCTGATGCGCCAGGCCAGCAGGCGGCGTTCGCCGTCCGCCTCGATGATCAGGTCTTCAGGTGGGTCGGACAGTGGTTTGTCGTCCAGCACCTGCCGCGCGGCATTGTCTAGGTCCGGGTAGCCGAGCGCTTCGCCGAGGGTCGAGCCGAGGTGCTCGTTCTCCCAGGCCAGCTGCCGCTGGGCGACCGGGTTGGCGTGCTCCAGGCGTCCGTCGCGGTCGACGATCAGCAGGCCGTCGTCGATGCTATCGAGCAGTGCCTGCAGACGCTGCTGGCCATTGACCAGCGCCTCCACGTTGGTCTGCTTGAACTCGTGCAGCGCCTGAGCCATCAGGCCGAAGCGGCGGCTCAGCGAGGACAGCTCCGCGATGTGCGGCGTCGGCAGGGAAATGTTGAAGTCGCCGCGGCCGATCTGGTCGGCGGCGGCGGACAGCCGTTCGATCGGTTCGCCGAAGCGGCGGGCGAAGCTGTGCGCAGTGATGAAGCCGATCAGCAGTACCGCGATCGCCGTCAGGCCCAGCAGGCCGGCGAGCAGCGACGCCCGGTCACGGCTGCGCAGCTCGGTGTCGCGGATCTTGTCGTACGCCGTGCGCTGCATGTCGGTCATCAGGCTGCGCACCTGATTGAAGGCCTGGCTGAGCGGATTGTCTTCCAGCAGCGTCAGGTTCTGGTTGCGGGCGGCATCGACCTGCTGCAGGAAGCTGGCGTAGGCGCTGGCGACGGCCTGGAATGCCTGCCGATCGGTCTCGTCGCTGGCTTCGGCGATGCCGCGTTCGAGCGTCTGCTGAAACGATTGGCTCAGCGGTTCCAGCGCTTCACTGCGACCGCTGTCGGTGAGCATCACGATCAGGTGGTTGCCCAGCGTCTGCCGCAGCTGCTGGTTGATCTCGATGATGGCGAAGTTATTGCGGATCAGCTGTTCCTGGCTCTTGGCCATCTGCATGACGCTGACCAGCGCCAGCAGCAGGCCCAGCAGCGCAACCGTCATCAGCGCGGAGAAGCCGAGAAACAGGCGGGTCCGCAGCTTCATCTGGAGTTTCATAGGCCGTACTGCTTGCGTTTTCGGTAGAGGGTCGAGGCGTCGATACCCAGGATGCGCGCGGCCTGATCGAGAGTATCGCTGGTGCTCAACACGCCGGCGATATGCGCTTTCTCCAGCGCCTCCAGGCTGAGCGGCTCACCGATGCGTGGCGCGTTGCTGCCTACCTGTTCGCCCAGCCCGAGGTGGCTGACCTCGATCATCTGCTGCGGGCAAATGATGCTCGCCCGTTCCACCACGTTGCGCAGTTCACGCACGTTGCCCGGCCAGCGGTAGGTCTTCAGTGCGGCAACCGCTGCATCGCTGAAACCGCGCGCAGGGCGGCCATAGTTCTTCACGAACGAGGCAAGGAAGCGTTCGGCCAGGGTCAGCACGTCCTCGGGGCGCTCGCGCATGGGCGGCAGGTTGAGGGTGATGACATTGAGGCGATACAGTAGGTCCTCGCGGAACTTGCCCTCGCGCACCATTTCTTCGAGGTTCAGGTTGGTCGCCGCGAGGATGCGCACATCGGCGCGGCGGGTGACCGGGTCGCCGACCCGCTCGTACTCCTTGTCCTGGATGAAGCGCAGCAGCTTGGGTTGCAGCGCCAGCGGGAAGTCACCGATCTCGTCGAGGAACAGCGTGCCGCCGTCGGCCTGGTTGACCCGGCCCAGCGTGCTCTCCGTCGCGCCGGTGAAGGCGCCGCGGTTATGCCCGAACAGTTCGCTTTCCATCAGGTCGGCGGACAGCGACGGGCAGTTGATGGTGACGAAGGCCTTCTTCGAGCGCCGGCTCCAGGTGTGGATGGCGCGCGCCAGTTCACCCTTGCCGGTACCCGATTCGCCGAGGATGAGAATGTTGGCGTCGGTGTCTGCCACCTGCCGCGCGGTTTCCAGCACGGCCATCATCGACGGGCTGTGCGAACCGAGGGCGTCGCTGCGCTGCTTCATCTCGCCTTCCAGCGCTTCCAGTCGGGCCGCCATCTGGCGGACTTCCAGCTGCTTGGCGGCGGACAGGCGAAGCTGTTCCGGGCTGCATGGCTTGAGCAGGTAGTCCGCGGCGCCGGCCTGCATGGCGTCCACGGCGGTGTCGACAGCCGAATGGGCGGTGACGATGACCACGCGCATCCAGGGCGCGAGCAGGCGCATCTGTTGCAACACGTCCAGGCCATTGTCTTCGCCGAGTCTCAGGTCGAGGAAGCACAGGTCGAACACCTGACGCTGCAGAATGGCCTCGGCCTGTGCCGCACTGGCCGCTGTCATGACCGTGTAGCCGCGGTCCTCCAGGCAGTAACGGAAGGTGCGCAGGATCGCCGCTTCGTCATCCACCAGGAGGATGCGTCCGCCGTTGTCCGTCGTTTGGTCCATGGATGCTCCCCATCAAAAGGCGAATCGGTCGCTGAAAAATGCTTCGGATTATGGTGTGTCGGGCACCTGGCGGCGCCGTTGCGTTGCTGGCGAGACCTTAGTCTATGAAAAGTCTTGCAAGTTGCACGGTATTGGCAAGGCTTTCCTGCATGCTGCACTCCGACGCCTTCAGTGGCGTCGCCCAAGTGGCTGATTTGGTTACCGCTGGCGCTTGCGCCAGCCTGGCATGCGGCTTGCGACCCTGATGAAAGGGGCGTCACTTCCCGCCGAGCGGGCGTGTGGCGTATCTGTCGCAATCCATGCAGGAGGTGTCATGAATCAGTCCATGAATCAGCTCAATGAGCTTATCGAGATCACCCGCGACGGGCAGCGTTTCTACCAGCATGCTGCCGACGAAGTAAAGGACGTCGAGCTGCAGCACCTGTTTCGCGACCTGGCCCAAGCCAAGACGCAGATCATCCAGGCGCTTAGCGTAAAGGTTGCGACCAGCCATGAGCACCCGTCGCAGGGTGGGACGCTGACCGGCCGGATGCGCGAACTCTATGCCAACACGCGATCACGCATCGGCGACCACGACAGGGCCTATGTCGACCAGTTGGAGCAGACCGAAGCCAACATACTGCATGCCTTCGAGGATGCCGTCGGCGATGCCGAGCCGGATGTCAGGGCATTGCTCGCCATCGAGCTGCCCAAGCTGCGTACCTGCCATGAGCGCATGCGGCAGCTCAAGGAGGCCAGGCATTGAGCGTTCGTGCAAAACGCCCGGCATTGCCGGGGTGCTCATGCAAATTGAGTTGCCGGGGTGCTGAACATAATCTCTAACGTATTGATTTATAAGATTTTTAAATTGTAATGCGGGCTGGCACGGCGCCTGCAATATCCCCTTCAACGAAACGACGTCGCCACGCTTAGAAGGAGTTGAGGATGAATCGCCAAGCCCGCTTTTCATTGGCCAGCAAGGGGTTCCTCTCTGCTGCGGTAATCATGCTGATCATGGGTGCCGAGCGCCCGCTGTCGCAACCGCTCAGCCAGGCGCAACAGAATTCAGCGGAACGAATCGGCATGTATGACGCTCAACCTATTGAGCTCATGCGGACCGGCCAAGAGCCGCAGACCATCGACTATCGCCAGGCGCCGTCTGAACAGCGCTGGGTATTCTGAGCAACGAAGGGGACGTGCAAGCGAATCAGCAAGGATGCTTAACACACTCGATGCCGATCGGACTGACCGATCCGCTGAGAACCGTTCCTGAAACAAGAGGAGTCACACCATGCTGAGTTGGGCCATTACCTTCCTGATCATCGCCATCATCGCTGCGGTACTGGGCTTCGGTGGTATCGCAGGCACTGCAACGGGTATCGCCAAGATCCTGTTCGTGGTCTTCCTGGTTCTGTTCGTAGCGTCGCTGATCTTCGGCCGCGGCCGCGGTCCACGCGTGTGATGCAATCGATGGCCGCCCGCAAGGGCGGCTGATTGAGGAGTTTCAGCGGCATAGGAAGCCAATTTCGCCGGGTCATGTTCGGCTTTCGAAGGTGATCCAGAGCGCGCGGGCCTAACCGCTCCGCGCGCTTCACCCCTCAGCGGGGGGAACCAGGGGGTCGGGTTGTTCTGCATCGCGGAGCGACCTAGGGGTACAGGGAGTACCTCCTAATCGGACCGGGTTCTGTGAAGCTGCGGCCGGGGGCGCTATCGCTCCCGGCATGCAGCAACAAATGTCCGATCTGCTTCATCGTCTTTCACAGTCTCTCCACTCATCTCGCAGTCCCTCTACCTCATCGTTTTCCTCTTGCCGTCTACTGATCTGCGGATGACCCGTGCGCGCGCGCACCGCTATCATCGCGTCCAGCTTTCGACGGGAGAACGACATGCTCAACGGCCTCTGGCTGGGCTTTTTTCTGATCGCCGCGGTTGCCGCCCTCGGGCGCTGGCTGATCGGTGGCGACCCTGCAGTGTTCGCCGCGCTGGTGGAAAGCCTGTTCGCCATGGCCAAGCTGGCCGTAGAAGTGATGATCGTGCTGTTCGGCACCTTGACGTTGTGGCTGGGCTTTTTGCGCATCGCGGAAAAGGCCGGGCTTATCGAACTCCTCGCGCGTCTGCTCGGGCCATTGTTCCGCCGCTTGATGCCCGAAGTGCCGGCAGGCCATCCGGCGCTGGGGCTGATCACCCTGAACTTCGCCGCCAACGGCCTCGGACTGGACAACGCCGCGACGCCAATCGGCCTCAAGGCGATGCGCGCGCTGCAGGAGCTCAATCCGCTGCCGACCGTGGCCAGCAATGCGCAGATCCTGTTTCTGGTGCTCAACACCTCGTCGCTGACGCTATTGCCGGTGTCGATCTTCATGTACCGCGTACAGCAGGGCGCGGAAGACCCGACCCTGGTCTTTCTGCCGATCCTCCTGGCGACCAGTGCATCTTCGCTGGCCGGCCTGCTTGCGGTGGCACTGGTGCAGCGGCTGCGCCTGTGGGATCCGGTGGTGCTGGCATACTTCGTTCCCGGTGCACTGCTGCTCGGTGGCTTTATGGCGCTGCTGGCGGGGCTGTCGGCAACGGCACTGGCGTCGTTGTCGTCGTTGCTGGGCAATCTGACCCTGTTCGGTCTGATCATCGCCTTTCTGGCCGTCGGTGCGCTGCGCAAGGTGCCGGTGTACGAGGCGTTCGTCGAGGGGGCGCAGGAGGGCTTCGATGTCGCCAAGAGCTTGCTGCCCTACCTGATCGCCATGCTCTGCGCGATCGGCGCTCTGCGCGCCTCCGGCGCGCTGGATTTCGGTCTGGAAGGCATTCGCTGGCTGGTGGAGGCGCTGGGCTGGGACACGCGCTTCGTCGATGCCCTGCCGACTGCGTTGGTCAAACCGTTTTCCGGCAGTGCGGCGCGAGCGATGCTGATCGAGACCATGCAGAGTCAGGGCGTGGACAGCTTCCCGGCACTGGTGGCGGCGACGGTACAGGGCAGTACCGAGACGACCTTCTATGTGCTGGCGGTGTACTTTGGCGCGGTAGGCATCCAGCGCGCGCGCCATGCGGTGGGCTGCGCGATAGTGGCGGATCTGGCCGGCATCATCGCCGCGATTGCCGTGTGCTACTGGTTCTTCGGCTGAGCCGAAGCCGCGCACTGCCCGGCTCCGAATCTGACGGGCGTTTATAGCGCTTAAAAAAAGAAACCCCGACCACATGTCCTGTGGCCGGGGTTTCTCTTGCAGCGACTGCAGTCAGCGCTGGCGGCGGCGCCGCTGCATCCAGACGATCAACCCGAACAGCAGTAAGCCCGGAATCCACATGAATTCCTTCGGCCAGCGATCGGTCGGTGCGCGAACGCGCAGGATCTGCTGGTCGAACTCCAGGCCCGCCTCGGCGGCCGGGCTGCCGAAGGTCACGCTATCGATCAGCACCTTGCCATCGTCCTCGTAAGTCATCAGGCCGATCTTCTCGAGCTTTTCCTCACCGCTTTCGCCGTCAGGGATTGCCAGCAGTACGACGAACTCGCGCGGGTCGCCCACGTCATCCTCACCCAGCACGCGCAGGCGCAGCTGACTGTCTTCTTCCACCCGTTCCAGCGTCTCGACCAGCGCGGCTGGCTCGATGTCGCGATAGGGGTCGTGGATGATGTCCATCCAGAATCCCGGGCGAAACAGGGTGAAGGCCACCAGCAGCAGAAACAGGCTTTCATACCAGCGGCTGCGCACCAGGAAGTAACCCTGGGTGCCGGCGGCGAAGATCAGCATGGCGATGGTCGCCACGACAAAGATCAGCACGCCGTGCCAGAAGTCCACGTCGATCAGCAGCAGGTCGGTGTTGAAGATGAACAGGAACGGCAGAGCCGCCGTGCGCAGGCTGTAGTAGAAGGCGGTGATACCGGTCTTGATCGGATCGCCCTTGGACACCGCTGCGGCAGCGAACGATGCCAGGCCGACAGGCGGCGTGACGTCGGCCATGATGCCGAAGTAGAAGACGAACAGGTGCACCGCGATCAGCGGCACGATCAGACCATTCTGCTGCCCCAGCGCCACGATCACCGGCGCCAGCAGGCTGGACACCACGATGTAGTTGGCGGTGGTCGGCAGGCCCATGCCGAGGATCAGGCTGAGGAAGGCCGTGAGCAGCAGCATCAGCAGCAGGTTGCCCATCGACAGCAGCTCGACCAGGTCGGCCAGCACCAGGCCGACGCCGGTCTGCGATACCGCGCCGACGATGATGCCCGCCGCCGCTGTGGCGATACCGATGCCGATCATGTTGCGCGCACCGGCGATCAGGCCCTCGCGCAGATCGACGACGCCATCCATGAAGGTGCCGTGCTCGTGGGTCCCGTCCTTGCGCAGCATCGACAGCAGCGGCCGCTGGGTGAGCAGGATGATCACCAGCATCACCGAGCCCCAGAATGCCGACAGGCCGGGCGATAGCCGCTCGATCATCAGGCACCAGACCAGCACCACCACCGGCAGCAGAAAGTGCAGGCCGGAGAGCAGCACCGGACGCGTCTCGGGCAGCTGCTCGAGCGGAGCGTCAGGGTCTTCATGGGGCAGTGGCGGGTTGCTTGCGGCAATCTTCAGCAGGCCCAGATAGACCAATGCCAGTAACGCGCCGATGACCCAAAGCGCGGAATCGCCAAGTGCCGGTTTCAGCCAGCCAAGACCGTAATAGACGCCCAGCGACAGGCCGGAAATCAGCGCCGCGCCGAAGGCGAAACCAATCAGGCGCTGCATCCACGGCTTGGCGACGTTAGCCCGCGGCAATGCGGTGAGGCCGAGTTTGAGCGACTCGAGATGGACGATGTAGACCAGCGCGATATAGGAGATCAGCGCGGGAAGGAACGCGTGTTTGATCACCTCGACATAGGGGATGCCGACGTATTCGACCATCAGGAATGCCGCGGCGCCCATCACCGGCGGCATGATCTGGCCGTTCACCGATGAGGCGACTTCCACCGCGCCGGCCTTCTCGGCCGAGAAACCGGTGCGCTTCATCATCGGGATGGTGAAGGTACCGGTGGTCACCACATTGGCGATCGACGAGCCGGAAATCAGACCGGTCATGCCGGAGGCCACGACCGCGGCCTTGGCCGGACCGCCGCGGAAATGCCCGAGCATGCTGAACGCCAGCTGGATGAAATAGTGGCCAGCGCCGGCACGTTCGAGCAGTGCGCCGAACAGTACGAAAAGAAAGACGAAACTGGTGGAAACCCCCAGGGCGATACCGAACACGCCTTCGGTGGTGATCCATTGGTGATTGGCCAAGGCGGTGAAGCTCACCCCGCGATGGGCCAGCAGGCCGGGCATCCAGGGGCCGGCGACGCTATAGACGAGGAACACCAGGGCAATGATCGCCAGTGGCGGGCCGAGTGCGCGGCGCGTGGCTTCCAGCAGTAGCGGAATGCCGAGGCAGGCCGTGATCAGGTCCATGGTGGTCAGGTTGCCGGGGCGCTGCGCCAGTTGTTCGTAAACGATGAACAGGTAGGCGGCGGTGGAGGCAGCGATCAGCCCCAGGGCGATGTCGAACAGCGGTACGCGGTCCCTGGGCGATCTCTTGAAGGCCGGGTAGGCCAGAAATGCCAGCAGCAGCGCGAACGCCAGGTGGATCGAGCGGGTCTCGGTGTCGTTCAGCACGCCGAACCCTAGTACGAAGGGCAGCGGCGAGGCGATCCACAGCTGGAACAGCGACCAGAGCAGCGCCAGCCCGGCGATGACCGCGGCCATCGGGCCTTCGGGCAAGCGCGCACCGACATCCTGGGCGATCAGTTCCTCGGTGGACAGTTGTTTGTCTTGCATGAATTGAGGCCTGTTTTTTCAGGTAACGGAACCGCGAAAACCCGTGGCCATACGGCGCACGGGTTTTCGGCTAAGGCATCGACGTTCAGGGCCGCATCCGCGACGCGGCCCCGCTGAGCCTTACAGCCAGCCGCGTTCCTTGTAGTAACGCTCGGCGCCTTCATGCAGCGGCGCGCTCAGGCCGACTTCGATCATCTCTTCCGGCTTGAGATCCTTGAATGCCGGGTGCAGACGCTGGAAGCGCTCGATGTTCTCGAACACCGACTTCACCAGCTGGTAGACCACTTCGGCATCGACCTTGGCAGTAGTGGACAGCACGGCTTTGCCACCGATGGACTGCGTCGGCTGGTCGTTGCCCTTGTACAGGCCGCCAGGGATCTCAGCCTTGGTGTAGTAGCTCTTGGCAGCCAGCAGCTTGTCGATTTCCGGGCCGGTGATCGGCACCAGAACTGCATCGACGGTGGTGGTGGCTTCCTGGATGGCGCCATTCGGATGACCGACGAAGTAGGTCATGGCGTCGATGTTGTTGTCGCCCAGAGCGCTGGCCTGTTCGGCCGGCTTCAGTTCGGCGGCGAGGGAGAAGGCCGACTTGTCCCAGCCCTTTTCCTTCATGATTTCTTCGAGGGTGTCGCGCTGGCCAGAACCGGGGTTGCCGATGTTGACGCGCTTGCCCTTCAGATCATCGAGACCCTTGATGTTGGCGTCGCGACGCGCCAGCACGGTGAAGACTTCGCTCTGCAGCGAGAAGACGGCACGGATGTCGTCCATCTTGCCTTCTTTCTCGAACGGCGCCACGCCTTCCATCGCCTTGTACTGATGGTCCGACTGCATGATGCCGAAGTTGAACTCGCCACTGCGCAGGCCGTTGACGTTGGCCACGCCGCCGCCGCTCGCCGGCGCGTTGCACTTGATGTTTTCCGCGTTGCGGTTGACGAAGCGGCAGATCGATTGCCCAGCAACGTAATAAACGCCGGTCTGGCCGCCAGTGCCGATGGTGACGAACTTCTCTTGCGCCTGTGCCACTGCGCTCAGGCCGGTTCCCGCCAGAGCAGCGGTAAAGATCCATGCCAAGGATTTGCCTTTCATGGATGCACTCCTTTTTGGTTGTTTTCGGATTCCCGGCATCCCTTGTGAGTCTGCGCGGAACTTGAGTCTAGCAGGCGACCGCGTTGGTAACAGCCTGCGGACCTGCCATGTCGATCCGGGCAAGCGTTGCGCCCCAATGCTAGGACCGGATGACGACAGAAGGGTTGCGCGAGCGGCGCCATATTTTTATGTACACATGCTGTACCGCATGTATTATCTGTACAGCTTTGGTGGCCTACTGCCATGTCTGTTGTAAAAGCCGACCGGCGGAGTAGGACTTCAGTCGCATTGCTAGTCGAGATCGATGATATCAATCTGGCATCAGTCTCCGGGCGAGGAGACTTGCTGATCGGACAGGACCACGGGCCTGCCGACTGAAGCGCCATCAGGGGTCATCCAGAGAGGTGGATCAATGCTGGCGCTTTTTTTCGTGCCCGTCTTCGGCGCTACAAAACCGATACAAACGACCCGCTGGGCCGTCAGCAGCAAGGAGCGATCACCGCAGGGTGGCGATATTGGCAGGGAGTGCACGAGGTACCGAAAAGGTGCATCGACCGAGACGTCCGTGGCGGAGAACAACAACACGCTTTGCCTTGTTCACGAGACCACCATGCGCATGAACCTGCCGGTCACTGGCCGCGACGTTTCCATCAGCGACACCGCCAATATTCTCTCCACCACGGATCTCAACGGTGACATCACCTATGTGAATCCGGACTTCATCAAGATCAGCGGCTTCGAGGAAAGCGAGCTGCTTGGTCAGCACCACAACATCGTCCGCCACCCGGACATGCCCACCGAGGCCTTCGCCGACCTGTGGTCGAGCGTACGGGGCGGCAGCTCATGGATGGGTATGGTGAAGAACCGCTGCAAGAACGGCGATCACTACTGGGTCAGCGCGTTCGTCACGCCGATCAGCCGCAACGGTCGGGTCGTCGAATACCAATCGGTACGCACCAAGCCCGCGCCGGCTCAGATCGCAGCCGCCGAGCAGCTGTACGCGCAGTTGCGCAACAAGCGTCCGCCGCCTGCGTTGCGTCGTGCACCGCTGAGCGCCCGCAGTCGCGTCGCGCTTCTGGCGGCGCTGGGTGCCGCGCCGTGCGTGGTCGGCGCGCTGCTGGCTGGAGCGGGTCTGATCGCTGCGCTGGCCACCGCCGCTGCCGCCGTGCTGGGCGCAGGTGCAATGGCCTATGTCGCGCTGGCACCGCTGCAGCGCCTCGCCGAGCAGGCACGCAGGGTCGGTGACAACCCGGTGGGGCAGCTGGTCTATGCCGGCCGGCGTGATGAATTCGGCCAGATCGCCTTTGCCATGAAGATGCTGGAAACCGAGGCCGGCGCCATGGTCGGCCGTATCGGCGATGCCTCGCGTCAACTCAGCCAGCATGCCCACGAACTGCTCGGTGCGATGGACAGCAGCACGCAGAGCGCTGCACGCCAGCAAAGCGAAACCGATCAGGTCGCCACGGCGATCAACCAGATGGCGGTCAGCGTGCAGGAAGTGGCAAGCAACGCCCAGCGCACCGCCGAGGCAGCCAGCCGCGCGGACAGCGAAGCGGCGACCGGCACCGAGGTGGTCAACCGTACCGGGGCGGCCATCGGCCGGCTGGCGCAGGACATCCAGCAGGCCGGTGACGTGATCCATGAGCTGGAGGCGCACAGCAATGACATCACCAAGGTGCTCGACGTCATTCGCGGCATCGCCGAGCAGACCAACCTGCTGGCGCTGAACGCGGCCATCGAGGCGGCGCGGGCCGGCGAGCAGGGCCGTGGCTTTGCCGTGGTCGCCGATGAAGTACGCAGCCTGGCATCGCGGACCCAGCAGTCGACCCAGGAGATCAACAGCATGATCGGCGCGCTGCAGGGCGGGGCACGGCAGGCGGTGGAGGTCATGCAGCGCAGCCGCGAGCAGGCCATGCAGAGCGTCGAACATGCGGCCCAGGCGGCGCGCTCGCTGCAGGGCATCAACAGCCGGGTCAACGAGATCAGCGCGATGAGCATACAGATCGCCGCGGCCGTCGAGCAGCAGAGCGCGGTCAGCGAGAACATCAACCAGAACATCGTCAGCATTCGCGGCGGCTCCGATCAGCATGTGGAGAGCGGCCTGCGCAGCCGGCAGAGCGCGTCGGGCGTCGCCGAGCTGGCGAGCAGCATGGAGATGTTGGTGCAGCAATTCTGGACGCGGCGGCGTGGCTGAGCGGCTGTCGGTGAACCGCAATGGTGCGCGCTGCAGAGGGCGCGGCATGTTGCCTGCGCCGTCTGCGCCGGGCTTGTTACGCCGCGCGCGTAAAGGCAAAATGCCACTAGTTTCGCATGCCGCGAAAGCTGCTTTACCGCTCAGGACAACCGGACCTGATAGCTAAGGCGCCAGCCGTAACATTCCCTTGGGGGTGCACCACGGCTGGCGCCTTTTTTTTGGGGCTCGTTTCGCTGCAAGGCGCGCCCTGACAGAGATCGGCACTCAACCTGCATGTGCTTGCACGAAAAGATGAATCAATGCTGACCGAAGAGACGCTGCGCACTGCGCTGGAAGAAACCATTCAGGTACTGGAACGCACGCGACGCTCGTTCAAATCGCGCGAGCTCGGCCAGCTGCGCCGGCGCCTGATTGAACTGCTCGAGCAACTGGAAACCGACACGGGAGAGAAGGACGAGCGCTGATCGCCAAACCGTAACCGGCCTCCTGTACAAGGATGTCCGCCGCATCCATGCGAGCGCTGCCAACAGAAGCGGCGCCGAACCTGCCTCGCGTACTCAGACCCCATTTCCAAGGAAGATCTGTTTATGCGCACCAACCTTCCCGTCAGCGGCCGCGAAGTCACGGTCGGCGAGACGGCGAACATCCTGTCCACCACCGATCTGAACGGCACCATCACTTACGCCAATCCGGATTTCGTGGCGATTTCCGGCTTCAGCGAAGACGAGCTGCTCGGTGAGCCGCACAACCTCGTGCGCCACCCCGACATGCCCGAGGCCGCCTTTGCCGACCTCTGGCAAACGCTGCAGGCGAACAGGTCGTGGATGGGCATCGTGAAGAACCGCTGCAAGAACGGCGATCACTACTGGGTCAGCGCGTTCGCCACGCCCGTCGGCCGCGACGGCAAGGTCGTCGAATACCAGTCGGTGCGGACCCGCGCGCAGCCCGAACAGATTCGCGCCGCCGAGGTGCTTTACGCACGCCTGCGCGAGGGCCGTGCCGCAGGCGCATTGCGCGCTTCGCGGCTCGGGTTGCGTGGCCGCGTGGCGCTGCTGGCTGGCCTCGGCAGTGCCGCAGGCTCGGCGCTCGGCGCGTTGCTGCTCGGTGCGCCGCTGGCCGCCGGTGCCGCCGCGGTCGTGCTAGGCGGTGCGGTGGCCACTGGCTTGGCGGCGCTGGCGCTCGCACCGCTGACGCAGCTGGCGCGCCAGGCGCGACGCATCGGCCACAACCCGGTCAGCCAGTTGATCTACACCGGACGCCGTGACGAGATCGGCGAGATCGCCTTCGCCATGAAGATGCTGGAAACCGAAGCCGGCGCCATGGTCGGGCGCATCGCCGACTGCAGCCGCCAGCTCAGCAGCCACGCCCGCGACCTGCTCGGTGCCATGCATGGCAGTACCGAAAGCGCCTCGCGCCAGCAGCAGGAAACCGATCTGATCGCCACGGCGATTCGGCAGATGACCGCCAGTGTGCAGGAAGTCGCCCTCAACGCGCAGCGCACGGCCGAGGTGGCGGCCCGCGCGGACAGCGAAGCGGCCAGCGGCCGGGAGATCGTCGGCCTGACCGGCAGCAGCATCACGCGGCTGGCCGGTGACATCCAGCAGGCTGCCGAAGTCATTCATCAGCTGGAAAGCCACAGCCAGGAAATCAGCCGCGTGCTCGAGGTGATTCACAGCATTGCCGAGCAAACCAACCTGCTCGCGCTCAATGCCGCCATCGAAGCGGCGCGTGCCGGCGATCAGGGCCGCGGCTTCGCTGTGGTGGCCGACGAGGTGCGTCAGCTGGCATCGCGCACATCCAGCGCGACCACCGATATCCAGAGCATGATCGGCTCGCTGCAGGCCGGTGCGCGCCAGGCCGTGGACGTCATGCAGCGCAGCCGCGAGCAGGCGCAGCACAGCGTCAGCCATGCCGACCAGGCCGAGCATTCGCTCGGCGGCATCAACAGCCGGGTCAACGAGATCAGCGCCATGAGCAGCCAGATTGCCGCAGCGGTGGATCAGCAAAGCTCGGCCAGCGAGGAGATCACCCAGAGCATCGTCAGCATCCGCGGCAGCTCGGACAATCACGTTGCCACCGGTCTGCACAGCCAGCGCAGCGCCTGCGGCGTCGCCCAGCTGGCCGATGGCATGCTCGAGCTGGTGCAACAGTTCTGGGCGCGGCGGCGGGCGTGATCGCTGCAGTCTGTCGCTTGTACGGGACAGGTTGATATCAGAGTGGCATCATGCACTCGTCGGCGCTTATTAAATGACGCCGGTTGGCTGGCACTTCGCTGGCCATTGCCGCGCCGACGAGGCATTCCACATGATGCGCGCCTTACTGCTGATGGTCGCCTGCCTGACGTTGCTGCCCTGGACCGGCAACGCGATGGCGGCTGAGCCATCGCCGGTGCTGCAGACGAGGGGGGCGGCGACGCTGCAGGTCGGCGCAGTGGAATACCTGCTGGGCAGGCCGGACGCGGATTTCACCCAGGTCGCCGCAGCGGATCTGCCCTGGCAGCGGCTGAACAAACCCAACCTTGGCAAACAGCGCGACGGTGCCTGGCTGCGCCTCCGGCTGCATAACGCGGGCGACGCCGCGAAGCGCTGGTACCTGCTGCTGAAATGGCCGGTGCTCGACCGCGTCGCGGTGCGCCTGTATTACCCGGACAGCGACCGCTGGGGGCAATCCATGCTGGCTGGGGATGCCGTGGCACTGAGCAGCCGACCGCTGGCCGACCATCACTTCGTCTACCCACTCGAGCTGCCGGCGGGTGAGCGAGCGGTGGTCTATCTGCAGCTGCAGGCCAGGGAAACCCTCGCCCTGCCGCTGGAGCTGATCGACGAAAAGCAGCTGATCGAGGGCAAGCTTCGCGACGTCACGCTGGTCAGCCTGTTCTTCGGCGGCATCCTGGTGATCGTGCTGTACAACTGCAGCTTGCTGATCTTCACCCGCGACGGCAGCTACTTCCTCTACGTGCTTTACCTGCTCAGCGCGGTGTTCTACGTGCTGACCATTACCGGCTTCGGCCAGCTCTACCTCTGGCCGGAAATCCCCGAGCTGTCGGCACGCTTCTACGGCCTTTCCGCGGCGCTGTGCTTCTTCACGCCGATGCTGTTCGCCCTGCGCTTTCTCGGCATACGCCGCTATGGCGGCTGGGTCTGGGCGGTGTCCATCAGCCTGACCGGCTACTGGGGTGTGGCCGTGCTCATGCTGCTGCTGGCACCGACCCTGGCGCGCTATCTGTTCATGGACAGCGTCGCGCTGCTGCACTGCGTCGTGACCATGGCCGTGACGCTCAACCTGTGGATGCGCGGCAATCCGTCCGCGCGGCTGTTCAGCATCGCCTGGAGCACCTTGCTCGGCTTCACCGTGGTCAACCTGCTGGCGCTCAACGGCACCTTGCCACTCAATGCCTGGACGCTGAATGGCCAGCTGATCGGCATGTTCGCCGAGTTCGTGCTGCTATCCATGGCGCTGGCCGAGCGCATCAACGTCGAGCGCAACCGGCGCATCGCCGCGCAGCAACTGGCATTGCACGCCTCGGAATCGCTGGCCGAGGAGCGCGCACTGCGCTTGCAGGCCAAGCAGGAGGCGCTGGATCTGCAACTGCGCGCCAACGAGGTACTCGAAGCGCGGGTGTACGAACGCACCCGTGCGCTGGAAGAAGTCCGCCACGGCCTGGAAGCCGCCAATGCCGAACTGATGCGCTTGAGCACCACCGATTCGCTGACCCAGCTGGCCAACCGCAGGCGTTTCGATCGTCTGTTGGACGAGGAAATCCGCCGCGCGCGGCGCGCCGGCAGCCCACTGTCTGTGTTGCTCGCCGATATCGATCACTTCAAGCGGGTCAACGACAGCTACGGCCACCCCTTCGGTGACGAGTGCCTGCGCCAGGTCGCGGCAGTGCTCGCCGCCCACTGCCAGCGCGCCGGCGACGTCGCGGCGCGCTATGGCGGTGAGGAGTTCGTCGTCCTGCTGCCGGGGCTCGACGCCGAACAGGCCGTCGCCCTGGCAGAATCGATCCGCTGCACGATCGCGCACCTGCAGCTGCAGCATGGCGAACAGCCGGTGGCGCTGACCATCAGCCTTGGCGTCGCCACGCTGACCCCCTCGCTCGTCGCGCCGGCCGATCTGCTGGCGGCGGCGGATGCGGCGCTCTATCAGGCCAAGAACGCTGGTCGCGACCAAGTGGCTCTGGCCGCTGAGGTCAATGCTGGCGAGCAGACTCCGGCCCTCAACGCTTGAGCGGTATGAAACGGTCCTGCGCGAGGTCCGCGCGGCTCGCTGGCATGCCCTGAAAAAGGGACCGCCCGCTGCGCGCCTAAATACAAAAAGTTACATACAATGAGCCGCTTCAGGCTCCGGTCGCCCGGCGGGGCCGCGCCGATACCACACGTCCTTCCGAAGCGCTTCCGGCTCGATTCCGGCGGCGCTACCGGCCATGAGAAATCGATGCCATTCAATGCACTGCTGGTCCTGTGCTTCATGCTTCTGCTTGGTGCTGCGCCGGGCCGGGCGATGGCCGAAGACAGCCTGATGATCGAAAGCCGGCACGCTCCCGGGCTGCAGGTTGGCCAACCGGAGTACGCGCTTGGCCGGCTGGAGGCTGGCTTCGACCAGGCACACAGCGACGACCGGGGTTGGCAGCCGCTGCAGGTACCCAATCTGCTCCGCCAGCCAGCAGGCGCATGGCTACGATTCCCGGTGCACAACCTCCAGGCAAATGCCAGCAGCTGGTATCTGTTGCTCAAGTGGCCCGTGCTCGACCGCGTTACGCTGCGCGTCTACTACCCGCGGCAGGACCGATGGGGTGAGCCCATGGTCGCTGGCGATACGCTGGCGGTCAGTCAGCGGCCGGTGGTCGATCACAACCTGGTCTTCCCGCTGAGCCTGCAGCCCGGCGAGCAGGCGGTGGTCTATCTGCAAGCTGGAGGCCAGCGAGCTGATGGTGCTGCCGCTGGAGCTGGTCGACGAGACGAGCTTCATCGAGGGCAAGGTGCTCGATACGGCGCTGTTCAGCCTGTTCTTCGGCGGCATGATCGTCATCGTGCTGTACAACCTGAGCCTGCTGATTTTCACCCGCGACCTCAGCTATCTGCTGTACGTGCTGTATCTGCTCAGCGCAATGTTCTACGTCGGCACCATGAGCGGCTTCGGCCAGCTGGTGTTGTGGCCCGGCGCACCGCCGTTCTCGGCGCGCTTCTACACGCTGTCGGCAACCCTGTGCTTCCTTACTCCGCTGCTTTTCGTCGTACGCTTTCTGCAGGTTCGCAAGTACGGCGGCTGGGTCTGGCACATCACCTGGGTGCTGGGCTGCTACTGGATCACGGTGCTGTTGGCGGTGCTGCTGGTTCCGGAGCATGCACACTGGCTGTTCATGGAATACGTGGCGCTGCCCTACTGCCTGATCAGCCTGGCGGTGACGCTCACGTTGTGGGCCCGTGGCAACGTATCGGCGCGGCTGTTCAGCATCGCCTGGATAACGCTGCTGGGTTTCACCGTCATTCACCTTCTGGCGCTGTGGGGCTACATGCCACTCAATCGCCTGACGCTGCATGGCCAGCTGGTAGGCATGTTCATCGAGTTCGTGCTGCTATCGATGGCGCTTGCCGAACGGATCAACCTGGAGCGCGATCAACGCATCGCCGCCCAGCAGCTGGCGCTGGAGACCTCGCGCAGCCTGGCCGACGAACGCGAGCAGCACCTGCAGGCCAAGCAACAGGCACTGCTGATCCAACAGCGTGCCAATGAGGAGCTGGAAACGCGCGTAGTGGCGCGCACCAAGGCGCTCGAGGACGTCCGTCACGGTCTCGAGCTGGCGAATGCCGAGCTGCTCAGACTGAGCTCCACCGATCCGTTGACGCACCTCGCCAATCGCCGCCAGTTCGATCAGCTACTCGAAGACGAGGTCCGTCGCGGACGCCGCAACGGCGCGCCGTTGACGGTCCTGCTGGGCGACATCGATCACTTCAAGCGAGTCAACGACAGCTACGGCCATCCGTTCGGCGACGAGTGCCTGCGCCGGGTCGCGGCGGTACTCCAGCAACATTGCCAGCGAGCCGGTGATCTCGCGGCGCGTTACGGTGGTGAGGAGTTCGTCATCACGCTGCCGGCAACCGGCGGGCCGCAGGCGGTGCTGCTGGCCGAGCGGATGCGGCAGGATGTCGAGCGGCTTGAGCTCGACTGCGACGGCGAGCGCGTCAGTCTGACCATCAGCTTTGGCGTGGCTACGCTCGATCCGCAAGCCGCGGCGTCGCCGCTGGAGTTGCTCAGTGCGGCAGACCGTGCGCTCTATGAGGCCAAGCGCAGCGGCCGCAATTGCGTGGTCGAGGCCGCCGACCTCGGGTCGGATGGCGCGACCGTGTTTGCCTGAGGCGCGGCCGCCCCTCAGCCCTCAGCCGGTATGAAGCGCACCCGCACCAGCAATCCGCCCAGCGCACCCTGATCGAGGCTGATCTCGGCGCGGTGGGCGCGGACGATTTCGCCGACGATGGCCAGCCCGAGGCCGGCACCATGGCCGCCGGTGTCGCGGCGGTAGAAGCGCGCGAAGACGCGATCGCGCTCGGTGGCCGGAATACCTGGGCCGTCGTCCTCCACCTCCAGCACGGCGCCGTCGAGCACCCGCAGCACCACGTTGCCGCCGTCGCCGGTATGCGCCAGCGCGTTGTCCAGCAGGTTGCTCAGCAGTTCGCTGATCAGCGTCGGCTCGCCGTCGATCCATACCGGTGCCTCGGCCTCCAGCGCCAGGGCGACGCCGCGCTTGTGCGCCAGCGCGGCCATCGCCAGGCCCAGCTCACGGGCCAGCTGCGACAGGTCCAGGCGCTGCGCGCCGCCTTCGGCGATGGATTGCGCGCCGCTTTCGATGCGCGCCAGCGAGAGCAGCTGGTTGGCCAGGTGGATGACCTTGTCAGTGCTCTGTCCGGCGTCCTCCAGGGTGCTGCGCCAGACCGCCGGTTCGGCTTCGCGCAGGCCCAGCTCGATCCGCGCCTTGAGCGCCGCCAGCGGCGTGCGCAACTCGTGGGAGGCATCGGCGATGAAGCGCGCCTGGCGTTCGAACTGCCCGCGCAGGCGCTCGGTGAATCCGTTGAGCGCCGCCACCAGCGGCCTCAGCTCGCGTTGCACGCTGATCAGCGGCAGCGGCCGCAGGTCATCCGGTGCGCGCTCCTGCACCGCTTCGCTGAGCTGCCCCAGCGGTCGCAGCGCGGCACTGACCGCCAGCCACACCAGCACCAGCGCGGCAACCGCCAGCAGGCCGACGCGCCACAGGGTGTCGGTCAGCAGGCTGCGCGCCATGCGCTCGCGGGCGCCGAGGGTTTCGGCCACGCGGATCTCGGCGATGCCGTTGAGCTCCGGTTCGCTGACCGGCTGCAGCAGGCTGACCAGGCGCACGCCCTGGCCCTGGAACTCGCCGTCGTAGAAGCGCGCCAGCGCGGGGTAGTCGTCGGTGCGCGGGACGTCGGCAGCGGGCGCCGGCAGGTTCTCGTAGCCGCTGACCAGGCGCCCCTTGAGGTCCAGCACCTGATAGTAGATGCGCCCGGCGCTGTCGTAGGCGAAGGTGTCCAGCGCCACGTAGGGCACGTTGGCGCGCAGCACGCCTTCATGGGTGACCAGGCCATCGGCGATGGCCCGGGCCGAGGCGAGCAGGGTGCGGTCGTAGGCGGTATCGGCGGCGGCGCGGCCGTTCCAGTAGGCGCTCAGGCCGCCGAACAGCAACAGCAGCGCGAGCAGGATCGCCAGCCGCCGCAGCAGCCGCGCGCGCAGGCTGCCGGCGAGCGCTTTCTCAGCCATCGAGCGCCTCGAGCAGGTAGCCGAGGCCGCGGAAGGTGACGATGCGCACCGGCTGGCCCTCGAGCTTCTTGCGCAGGCGGTGGATGTAGATCTCGATGGCGTCGGCGCTGGCATCCTCGTCCAGGCCGAATACCTGGGCGGCCAGCTGATCCTTGCTCATCACCCGACCGGGGCGGGCGATCAGCGCTTCCAGCACGCCCTGCTCGCGGGAGGTCAGCGTCAGTGGCTCGTCGGCCAGGCTGAAGCGCCGCGCATCCAGATCGTAGACCAGCGCGCCGCAACGCTGCTGGCGTTCGCCGCCGCCGACGCTGCGCCGCAGCAGCGCCTTGACCCGTGCTTCCAGCTCGGACAGTTCGAACGGCTTGGCCAGGTAGTCGTCGGCGCCGAGGTTGAGCCCGTGCACGCGATCACTGACCTCGCCACGCGCGGTGAGCATCAGTACCGGCAGCGTCTTGCCGCGCTCGCGCAGGCGCGCCAGCACCTGAAAGCCGTCGAGCCGTGGCAGGCCGACGTCGAGAATCGCCAGCGCGTAGTCCTCGCTGGCCAGCGCCAGGTCGGCGGCGACGCCATCGTGCAGCAGGTCCACGGTCCAGCCGGCGGCGCGCATTGCCTGCGCCACGCTTTCGGCCAGCTGGGGGTGGTCCTCGACCAGAAGAATTCGCATTGCCTGTCCTCTGCGATGGCGACGGAGCGCCAGTGTAGCGGCAGAACTTTCACGCCGCTGCTGGCTTTCAGCGCTGAAAGGCTGGCGAAAGCTTGACCGCCTAGGATCGCTCGCGGGTGGCTCGAACCACCACGCGCGGCGCATGCGCCGTCACAACAAAAACAATAGTGGAGATACCCCGATGCTGACTGCCGTCAGACGTTCACTCGCTCCTGCCCGTCTCGCTTTGGCCGTTGCCGCCGCCTCGCTGGCACCCATGGCCCAGGCCGCATTCATCGAAGACAGCAGCGCGACCCTGCAGACCCACAACATCTACCTGAACCGCGATTTCCGCGAAGGCATCGGCCAGTCCAAGCGTGAAGAATGGACCCAGGGCTTCATCCTCGACGTCCAGTCGGGCTTCACCGAAGGCACCGTCGGCGTCGGCCTCGATGCCCTGGGCATGCTCGGCGTCAAGCTGGATTCCGGTGGCGGCCGCGCTGGCACCGACCTCTTGCCGGTGCACGACGATGGCAGCACGCCGGACGAGTTCAGCCGCCTGGGTCTGACCGCCAAGGCCAAGATCGGCGAGACCGAACTGCGCTATGGCTCGCACATTCCGGAGACGCCGGTAGTCAAGGCCAGCGACAGTCGCACGCTGCCGCAGGTGTTCGAAGGCGCCACCGTCACCTCGACCGATATCGATGGCCTGACCCTCACCGGCGGCCGTCTCGACAAGGTGATCGACCGCTCCTCGACCAACTCCCAGGACCTGCAGCTGAACAACAAGAACGGCCGCTTCGCCAGCGCCGCCGAGGCGGACAACCTGACCTTCGCCGGTGCCGAATACGCCTTCAACGAGAACCTCACCGGGCGCTACTACTACGGCGAGCTGGATGACGTGTACCGCCAGCACTTCTTCGGCCTGCTGGCGAACAGGCCGCTGAGCGACAACTCCGCGCTGAGTGCGGACCTGCGGGTGATGCTCAGCGACGACACCGGCGCGGCGAATGCCGGCAAGATCGATAACCAGGCCTGGAACGGCATGCTCGGCTACAGCCTGGGCGGGCACAAGGTCAGCGTCGGCTACCAGCAGATGCGCGGCGATACCGGCTACGCCTACATCGACGGCGGTGATCCGTTCCTGGTCAACTTCGTGCAGATCAACGACTTCGCCAACGCCGACGAGCGTTCCTGGCAGGCCCGTTACGACTACAACTTCGCCGCCATGGGCATTCCCGGGCTGACCTTCCTGACCCGCTACATCTCCGGCGACAACGCCGAGTACAGCGGCGGCAACAACGGCAGCGAGTGGGAACGCGACTTCGAGTTCAAGTACGTGGTGCAGAGCGGCCCGCTGAAGAACGTCGCGCTGCGCTGGCGCAACGCGATGTACCGCTCCGACTTCGCCCGTGATGCCGACGAGAACCGTCTGATCGTCAGCTACAGCCTGCCGATCTGGTAAACAGAACAAGAACGCGAGGACTACCCGATGAAAACCAGACTCAGCCGTTTCGCCCTGCTGTCGTCCTGCCTGCTGCTCTCGAGCCAGCTGCTGGCCGAACCCAAGCGCCCCGAGTGCATCGCCCCGGCCAAGCCCGGCGGCGGTTTCGACCTGACCTGCAAGCTGGCCCAGAGCGGCCTGAAGGACAGCGGCCTGCTCAAAGCACCGATGCGCGTCACCTACATGCCCGGCGGCGTCGGCGCGGTGGCCTATAACGCGGTGGTTGCCCAGCGTGCGGCGGAAGCCGGCACCATCACCGCCTTCTCCAGCGGCTCGCTGCTCAACCTCGCCCAGGGCAAGTTCGGTCGCTACGACGAGAACGCCGTGCGCTGGCTCTCCGCGGTCGGCACTGATTACGGCGCCATCTCGGTACGTGCCGACGCGCCGTACAAGAACCTCGACGAGCTGATTGCCGCGGTGAAGAAGGACCCGGGCAGCGTGGTGTTCGGCGCCGGCGCCACCATCGGCGGTCAGGACTGGATGCAGACCGCGCTGATCGCCCGCGCTGCCGGTGTCGATCCGAAGAAGCTGCGCTACGTCGCCTTCGAGGGCGGCGGCGAAACGCTCACCGCCATGCTCGGCGGCCATGTGCAGGTCACTTCCAGCGGCCTCGGCGAAGTCACCCCGCAGCTCGACGCCGGCAAGATCCGCATCCTCGCCGTGCTGTCCGACGAGCGTCTGCCGGGCAAGCTGGCCGACATTCCTACTGCCAGGGAACAGGGCTACGACATCAGCTGGCCGGTGATCCGCGGCTTCTACATGGGGCCGGAAGTGCCTGACGAGAACTTCAACTGGTGGAAGACCCGGTTCGACACCCTGCTCGCCGACGAGGACTTCGCCAAGCTGCGCGAACAGCGCGACCTGTTCCCGCTGTCGATGACCGGCGATGAGCTGGAGGCCTTCGTCAAGAAGCAGGTGCAGGACTACAAGGCGCTGGCCGGCGAGTTCGGCCTGGTCAAGTAACGCGAACCGGCCCGCGTTCGCGGGCCGCACGGTCGACCCGGCAGCTGCCGGATCGCCGAATCCCTGAGGTATCCCGTCATGTACGTACGTGTCTTCGCCGCGGCGTGGCTGCTCGCCTGCGCCGGCCTCGCCCTGCTCGCCTGGGGCTTCGAGGCGCCCTTTGCCTACGACCCGGTCGGGCCGCGCGCCTACCCGTTGCTGCTGCTGTTGCTGATGGCCTGTGGTGCGGCGTGGCTGCTGTTCAAGCCGCACGGTGAGCCGACGCCGGCGTTCGATCGGCCCAAGGCGCAGCGCGCCGTGCTGTGCGTGCTGGCCCTGCTGGCCTACGCGCTGCTGTTCGAAACCCTGGGTTTCGTCATCAGCACCGCCCTGGCCGGTTTCGCCCTCGGTCTGCTGTTCAACGGTCGCCTGTGGCCCAGCGTGATCAGCGGTGCGCTGCTTGGCGTGCTGCTCTACGGGCTGTTCGATTACCTGCTGGACGTGCCGCTGCCGCTTGGCCTGCTGCGTCTGCTGGAGAGCTGAAATGGAAACACTGAATTTCTTGATGCAGGGCTTCGATGTCGCCACGCGACCGACCAACCTGCTGGTGGCGCTGTTCGGCGCCTTCGTCGGCACCGTGGTCGGCCTGCTGCCGGGCCTCGGTCCGATCAACGGCGTGGCGCTGCTGCTGCCGCTGGCCTTCGCCCTCGGCCTGCCGCCGGAGACCGCACTGATCCTGCTCGCCGCCGTGTACCTGGGCTGCGAATACGGTGGCCGCATCTCGGCGATCCTGCTCAACGTGCCGGGTGATGCTGCCGCGGTGATGACCACCCTCGACGGCTACCCGCTGGCGCGCCAGGGCAAGGCTGGAATCGCGCTGTCGCTGTCCGCGGTCAGCTCCTTTATCGGCAGCACCATCGCCACCTGCGGGGTGGTGCTGTTCGCCCCGCTGCTGGCCAAGTGGGCAGTGGCCTTCGGCCCGGCGGAGTACTTCGTGCTGATGATCTTCGCCATCGCGTGCCTTGGCGGCATGGTCGGCGACAAGCCGGTGAAGACGCTGATGGCCGCGCTGATGGGCCTGGCCCTGGCCACCGTCGGTGTCGACTCCACTACCGGCGTCTATCGCTTCACCTTCGGCAGCGTCAGCCTGTCGGATGGCATCCAGTTCGTCATCGTGGTGATCGGTTTCTTCAGCGTCAGCGAGATACTGCTGATGCTGGAAAAGACCCACAGCGGGCAGAAGGCGGTGAAGGCCAGTGGCCGGCTGCTGTTCAACTTCAAGGAGTTCTGCCTGACCTTCTGGACCATGGTGCGCAGCGCCGTGGCCGGCTTCGTCATCGGCACGCTGCCGGGCGCCGGGGCGACCATCGCCAGCGCCATGACCTACATGAGCGAGAAGCGCATGGCCGGCGACAAGGGCCGCTTCGGCGATGGCGACCTGCGCGGCCTGGCGGCACCGGAAGCCGCCAACAACGCCTCGGCCTGCGGTTCGCTGATTCCCATGCTGACCCTCGGCGTGCCGGGTTCGGGCACCACCGCGGTGATGATCGGCGCGCTGACGCTGTACAACATCACCCCGGGCCCGCTGTTGTTCGAACAGCAGCCGGACGTGGTCTGGGGCCTGATCGCCTCGCTGTTCATCGGCAACGTGATCCTGCTGGTGATGAACATCCCGCTGGTCGGCCTGTTCTCGCGCATGCTCGCCGTGCCGAACTGGGTGCTGGTGCCGGCGATCACCGTGATCAGCATGGTCGGCGTTTACTCGGTACACAGCACCACCTTCGACCTGGTGCTGATGGTCGGCCTCGGCGTGTTCGGCTACCTGCTGCGCAAGCTGGACTTCCCGCTGTCGGCGCTGATCCTCGGTTTCGTCCTCGGCGAGATGATGGAAGACAACCTGCGCCGCGCGCTGTCGATCTCCAACGGCGAGCTGGGCATCCTCTGGGGCAGCCCGATCACCCTGGCGTTGTGGGCGCTGACCGTGGCGATGCTCGGTATGCCGGCGCTGCGCTGGTACCTCAAGCGCCGTCGCGGCAACGTGGTCGAGGCACAGGCCTGACATGCATCGGCGGCTGCCGGCCTGGTGGGCAACGCCGCTGATCGGTGCGGTCGGCGGCTGGTTGGCAACTCTGGCCAACTGGCCGCTGCCGTGGATGATCGGCTCGCTACTGGCGGTGATCGCCGTGCGCTGCAGCGGCTGGCTGGTGAGCGAGGTGCCGCGCGGCCGTCAGGTCGGGCAATGGATCGTCGCCAGCGCCATCGGCCTGCACTTCACCAGCGAGGTCATGCAGCAGGTGCTGGCGCATCTCGGCGTGATCCTCGCCGGCGCGGTCGGCAC
This sequence comes from Stutzerimonas kunmingensis, assembly GCF_021432085.1. GTDB lineage: Bacteria > Pseudomonadota > Gammaproteobacteria > Pseudomonadales > Pseudomonadaceae > Stutzerimonas. Next base: position 222,858 of record NZ_CP090366.1, read on the forward strand.
GCTGCTGCTAGGCCTGATCGGCCTCTTCATCCTGCTGCGCAGCGGCACCGACCGCGCCACCGCGTTCTTCGCCAGCATGCCCGGAGGCGCCAGCGAGATGGTGGTGCTGGCCAACCGGCACCAGGCCGAACCGGCGCGGGTGGCGGCGGCGCACAGCCTGCGCCTGCTGCTGGTGGTACTGATCGTGCCGGCGCTGTTCACCTGGGGCCTGCCGTCGATGGAGGCGCCAGCGCCAGCGCCGGTGAACTGGCCCTGGTTGGCGCTGCTGCTGCCGGCGGGCGGTCTGCTGGCGCTGCTCTGGCAACGGCTGAACCAGCCCAATCCGTGGATGCTCGGCCCGCTGACCGCCTGCGCGCTGGCCAGTGTGGCGTTCGACCTGCACATCGGCCTGCCGGGCTGGGCCGGCGCGCTCGGCCAGTGGTTGATCGGCTGCTCACTGGCCTGTCATTTCGACCGGCCGTTCTTTCGCAGTGCGCCGGCGTTCCTGCTGCGCATTCTGCTGTTCACCCTGCTGGCGATGCTGTTCGCTGCCGCGCTGGGCGGCGCGCTGGGCTGGATGACCGCGCTGGACGAGGTGTCGCTGATGCTCGGCATGATGCCCGGCGGCATTACCGAGCTGTGCCTTACCGCGGAAGCGCTGCAGCTGTCGGTGGCGCTGGTCACCGCTGTGCAGGTGCTAAGGCTGTTTCTGGTGATGTTTCTCGCCGAGCCGTTGTTTCGCCTCTGGCAACGCCGCGCTTGCTGACCGAAGTGGCCCTGGATCAGGCCGGCCGTCCCGGCAGGTGAGGCTCTCCGGATATCACCTCCCGTGGCGCTTCGCCGGCTGTGCGCGCCTTGTTGCCGCCGGGACCTTCCAGCGCCGGATAGGCGGCGCTGCAGAACAGTGAATTGAGGCGTTTCATGTCGGCAATCAGCTCCAGGTGCGCGGCGCTGGTCTCGATGCTCTCCACCACCTGCTGGTGCAGGCGCTGCACGTGGGAGTGCGCCAGTTCGCGCTCGAGCTTGCGGAACTGGCGTTTCTGCTGCAGCAGCTGGCGGGCGCTATGGGAATCGCCGGAGATGAAGACCGACAACCCCAGCCGCAGGTTGGTGCTCAGCTGGGCATGCAGCTGGCCAAGTTCCTCCAGCCCGCTGTCGGAGAAGGAGCGGCGCTTGGACGTCTTCAGGTTCTGCACCTTGCTCACCATGTGCTCGATGATGTCGCCGGCCTGTTCCAGGTTGATCGCCAGCTCGATGATCTCCGCCCAGCGCCGGCCCTCCTGCTCGGCGAGGTCTTCGCGCGGCATCTGCGCCAGGTAGAGCTTCACGCCGCTGTAGAGCGCGTCGACGTCATCGTCCAGGCGGCGAATCTCGTCGCCGGGCTCCGGTCGGTCTTCGCGCAGCACCTCCAGCAGCCGCGCCAGCATCAGCTCCACCATGTCGCCAATGCGCAGGGTTTCGCGGACCGCATTGGCCAGCGCCAGGCTTGGCGTATCCAGCGCCGCGGGGTCGAGGTGCCGCGGCTGTGCCACGCCGTTGTCCAGCGCACGCTCCGGCAGCAGGTATTCACACAATTGCGCCATCGGCTTCACGGTGGGCAGCAGGATCACGCAGCGCAGGCTGTTGTAGATCAGGTGAAAGCCGATCACCTGGGTCTGTGCGCTGACACCCAGGGTGTCCATCCAGGCCACCAGCATGCCGAGAAACGGCAGCACGATCAGCCCGGCCAGCTTGTACAGCAGGTTGCCCAGCGCCACGCGGCGTGCCGAAGCCGGCTGCAGGCTGGCGTTGAACCAGGCGAACAGGCCGCTGCCGATGTTGGCGCCGATCACCAGGCCCAGCGCCACCGGCAGGCTGATCAGGCCGGCACCGGCCAGCGTCGAGGTCAGCAGCACCGCGGCGAGGCTGGAATACGACAGCACGGCGAACAGCGCGCCCACCAGCACCGCGAGCAGGGTGTCGCCAGCCAGCGAGGAGAACAGCACCTGCATGCCGCGCGCCTCGGTGATCGGCTCGGCGGCGTGCACGATCAACTGCAGGGCGAGAATGATCAGCCCGAGGCCGATCAGCACGCGGCCTATCTGGCCGACGCGGGTCTGTTTGCGCGAGAGGAACAGGCAGACGCCGAGCAGCGTCAGCAGCGGCGACAGCCAGGAAAGATCGAGGGTCAGCACGCGGGCCATCAGCGCAGTGCCGACATCCGCGCCGAGCATGATTGCCAGCGCCGTGGGCAGCGCCATCAGACCCTGGGCGACAAAGGAGATGGCCAGCAGCGCGGTGGCATTGCTGCTCTGCACCAGCGCGGTGACGCCGATGCCGGCACCGAAAGCCAGCGGCGCGTTGCCCATGCTCTGGCCGAGCGCCCGTCGCAGGTGCGAGCCATACACCCGCATGATCCCGGTACGCACGATATGCGTACCCCAGACCAGCAGGGCAATGGACGACAGCAGGTGCAACAGGGTCAGCATCGATCGGGCTCCTGCCCCGGCGAGCAACAACGACGAAAGCCTGCGTCACAAGGACGCAGCGCTTTACCGGGGATACTCGATTGACCCTGGCCCGCCGGCCCCGTTCACCGAAACGTCATAAAGCCCGTTTCGCCCGATCCTCAGGGGCGGGTGTAGTAGCCGACACCGAGAAGTACGTCGTCGACGCGCTGGATCAGCGTGTGCTTCTGCTCGACCGCGTTGGTCGCGGGGTTGCGCCAGACGTAGTCGACGCTGCCGGAGCCCTGCTTGCGGGCCAGTTCGATCATCTCCTTGAACAGCGGCTTGCCGGCGGCATCGTTGACGTTGCGCACATCGACACCCACCAGGTTCGGCGAGCTGCCGCTGGCGCGGTAGCGACCGTCATCCAGGCCGATGGCGAAGACGTACTCGTCGTTGAAGACGAAGCCTCCACGCGGGTCGTTGAAGTTGCGGAAGGCGGCCTCGGCACCCTTGTCCTTGACCTGCTGCACGGCGCGGTCGAGCAGCGCCTTGGCGTGCTCGGCGGTGGCACGCGGGATGTAGTAACCAACGCAGAGCACGTGGTCGCCGATCTTGCGGAACTGGCTGATCTTGTTCTCGACCTTGTTGTCGGCCGGGTTGAGCCACTGGTACTCGACTTCGCCGCTGTCCTGCTTGGCCGACTTGTCGAGGATTTCACGCATAAAGGATTTGCCGGCGGCATCCTTGAGTTCAGCGACGTTCAGTCCGACCAGGCTGGCGGAAGGGCCGCTGCTGGCCTGCATGGTGCCGTCCTCGCCGAGCACGAAGATGTAGTACTGGCCGTGGACGAATTCACCGTTGCGGTCGTTGAAGGCGGCCAGTGCCTGCTCCGGGCCCTTGGCCTGGAAGGTCAGCACGGCCTGGTCGAGCAGGCCGCGGGCCTGGCTGGCGTGGCTGCGCTCCACCGAGCCGAGCGTTCGCTGCTGGGCTGGCTCCTGTGCGTGCAGAAGCAGCGGCACGGCGCCCAGCGTGGCGGATAGGGAAAGGGCGAGCAGCTTCTTGCGGTTCCGGTTCATGAACGACTCCTGACCTGATGGCGGGCGACTAAGCGGCCGCCCCGTATCCCCATGCTAGGCAGCAGCAGCGGAATTGATATTGGTCGAGAGGAGCAAAAGGACAAGGCGAAAGGAGGAGATTCGCCGCGACACGAGTTGTCGCAACCGGGATACAGACTCAAGTGCACGGCTCGCTCCGCTGCAGAGCGGCCTGTAACCTAGCGACTTCTGTTCACGCGGTGCACTCATGCTCAGCCTCTACCACGCCCCCGATCTGGAAACCCTCGGCGAACTGGCCACGCGCCTGCTCGCCCAGCCGCTCGCCGATCCTTTCGCCCCGGCGCTGGTGGTGGTACCGAGCCAGGGCATGGGCCGCTGGCTGACGCTTGAGCTGGCGCGCAAGCAGGGCATCGCCATGCAGCTGGAGATTCAGCTGCCGGCCAAGTTCGTCTGGGACCTGAGCCGCACGGTGCTTGGCAGCCTGCCCGAACAATCGGCGTTCTCTCCGACGACCCTGACCTGGCGCCTCTACGGCTGGCTCTGCGAGCCGGCCAATCTCGAGCTGGCGCCGCGTCTGGCGCAGTATCTCGACGGCGGCGATGAGCGCCGGCGGCTGTCGCTGGCGGCGAAGATCGCTGACGTGTTCGACCAATACCTGCTCTATCGCGACGACTGGCTGGCCGCCTGGGAGCGTGGCGAAACCTTCGATCTCGGTCCGGACGAAGCCTGGCAGGCGCTGCTCTGGCGCGAGCTGACCAAGGACGGCCATCCGCACCGCGCGCGGCTGCTCGACGATCTGCTGCAGCGGCTCTACAGCGACGAGCCCTTGCCCGGCTTGCCCGAGCGCCTGCTGGTGTTCGGCATCAGCAGCCTGCCGCCGCACCACCTGCGCGTGCTCGATGGGCTGGCGCGACATATCGACGTGGTGGTCTGCGCGCTCAACCCGAGCCGCGAAGCCTGGGGCGAGATTCGCGATATCCGCGAGCTGGCGCGCCAGCCCGAGAGCGGCGCTGATGATTGGTATCTCGATGTCGGCCATCCGCTGCTGGCCAGTCTCGGCAAGCAGGGCCGGGACTTCTTCGATTCCCTGTTCAGCCTGACCGCCAGCGAGGGCAGCCAGGAGTTCGGCCTCTATTCCGAAGACGAAGACCTGCGCGATGACAGCCTGCTGCACGCCTTGCAGAACGACATCCTGCGCCTGCGCACCCGCCTGCCGGATGAGCGCATCACGCTGGCCGAGGATGACCGTTCGATGGAAGTGCATATCGCCCACTCGCCGCTGCGCGAGGTGGAAATCCTGCATGACCAGCTATTGGCGCGTTTCGCCACCAACCCGGCGCTGACGCCTGATCAGGTGGTGGTGCTGACCCCCGACATCGAGCGCTACGCACCCTTTATCGAAGCCGTGTTCGCCCCGCGCGAGGGCAGCCCGCGAATCCCCTACAGCCTGGCCGACCGCAGCCTCCGCGCTGAAATGCCGCTGATCGAGGCCTTCCTCGAATTGCTGATGCTGGCGCAGAGCCGTTTTGCCGCCGAGGAAATCCTCGCCTGGCTGGAGCAACCGGCCATTGCCCGCCGCGCCGGCATCGAAAGCGAAGACCTGACGCTGCTGCGTGATTGGTTGCGCGAAGCCGGCGTGCGTTGGGGCCGCGACGGTAGCCAGCGGGCCCGTCTCGGCCTGCCGGACGAATCGGCTTTTACCTGGCGCCAGGGGCTGGACCGGTTGCTGCTAGGCTTTGCCGCGCCGCCGCAACTGGCTGGCGACCACGCGCCACTGCTCGGCGAACACTGGCCGCTGGATGCGCTTGAAGGTGCACGCGGGCAACTGCTGGGACGGCTGGTGGAATTTGTCGAACGTCTCGGCACACTGGCCGATCAACTGGCTCGGCCGCGTCCGTTGGCCGAGTGGGCCGATGACCTGCAAATCCTGATCGACACCCTGTTCGATGAGCGCGAAGCCGGCGACACGCTGCTCTTGTTGTCCCAGGCTTGCGCGGCGTTGCGCGATCAGGCCCAGGCTGCAGACCTGACGCGACCCATCGAACTGGAACTGGTGCACCAGCAGCTCAGCGCCGCCTTACAGCAGGGCGGTGGCGCCTCGGGCTTTCTCACCGGTGCGGTGACCTTCTGCACCATGGTGCCGATGCGCAGCCTGCCGTTCCGCGTGGTCTGCCTGCTGGGGCTGGACGATGGCGCCTTCCCGCGGCGCACACCGCCGTCGGGCTTCGATTTGATCGGCCGGCATCCGCGCCGCGGCGACCGTGCGCGACGCCTCGACGATCGCTACCTGCTGCTTGAAACCCTCCTCTCGGCGCGCGAGGCGTTGTACCTGTCCTATGTCGGCCGCGACCCGCGCGACAACGCCGTGCTGCCGCCGTCGGTGCTGCTCAGCGAAGTGCTGGAGGCAGTGGACATGACCGCCGTGCTGCCCGTTGCACAGGCTTCCGAGCATACCGGCGAGTCCGCACCCAAGACCGCCAGCCAGAAAATTCTCGTCGCCCACCCGCTGCAGCCGTTCTCGCCGCGCAATTTTGGCGACGGGCTCTGCGCGGGTTTCTCCTCGCCCTGGTTTCGTGCCGCCGGGCGTCTTGCCGAGCCACCGCAGACCCAGCCGCAGCCGTTCGCCAGCCTGCTCGCAGAGCCCGACGAGGCCTGGCTGACCATCGAGCCGTCGCAGCTGTTGCAGTGCTTCCGCCATCCGGCGCGCTTTCTGCTCGAACAACGCCTCGGTTTGCGCCTGGCTGACGATCAGGAATCGCTCGCCAGTGATGAGCCGTTCGATCTGGAGATGCCGGCCTGGAACGGCCTGCGGCGCCTGTCGCTGCAGGCCATGGAACACGACTGGAGCGATGAAGACGAACGGCGCATGGCTTGTGCGGCCGGCTGGCTGCCGACGGGCGAGTTGGGCCAGGCGCTGTGGGGCAAGCTGCGCGGGCCGGTGCGTGCCTTTGCGCCGCGCCTGTTCGAACTGCGCCCGGAAGCGGTGCCCGAGCCGCTGCCGGTGGACATCACCCTGGCCGGCGTGCGTATCCATGGCTGGCTCGATGGCGTGACCCCGGCCGGACTGTTCGGCTGGAAGCTTGGCCGTCTCGGTGAGTGGGACCTGCCACCGTTCTGGCTGCGACATCTACTGCTTAACCTGTCCGCCACGCCCGGTATCGAGCGCCACAGCCTGATGCTATCGCCCGCCGGTGACTGGCAGCTGGGGCCGCTGCCGAACGCGGCCGAGCTGCTCGAACCCTGGCTCGCCGCCTATCGCTGTGCGATTCGTGAGCCGCTGCCGTTGCTGCCGCGTAGCAGCCATGCCTTCGCCAAGGGCTATCGCAAGCCAGCCCGAGGCAGCGAGCCGCTCGACTGCGCTCGCAAGCGAGCCCGCGAAGCCTGGCTGGGTGCCGAGTTCAGCCCAATCGCCGCCGAAGCCGAAGACCCCTGGAACGCCTTGGCCTTCCGCGACCGCGATCCGCTGGACGAGCGCTTTGAAACGCTGGCTCAGGAATTGATCGGCCCTGCGCTGGATGCCTTGGCGCAAGACGAGGAGGAAGCATGAAACTCGACCTGCTCGACTCGCCCTTCAACGGCCGCTCGCTGATCGAGGCCAGCGCCGGCACCGGCAAGACCTGGACGCTCACCGCGCTCTACGCCCGCCTGCTGCTGGAGCGGCAGCTGTCGGTGGGGCAGATTCTGGTGGTCACCTACACCACCGCCGCCACTGCTGAACTGCGTGAGCGCATTCGCGCACGGCTGGCCGACCTGCTGGCGGTCTATGAAGGCACGCCGAGCAGCGACGACTTTCTCAACCGCCTGCACGCCCGCTACCCGGACGAAGCCTCGCGGCGCCGTCTGTTGCTGGCGGTGCACGGCTTCGACGAGGCGGCGATCTTCACCATTCACGGCTTTTGCCAGCGCGCCTTGCAGGACGCCGCCTTCGAGGCCGGGGGCGATTTCGACAGCGAGCTGACCGCCGATGACCGCGAGATCATCGATGCGCTGCTCGCCGATGCCTGGCGTAGCGAGCTGGCCGATGCCGATCCGGCCTGGGCGCGCTTCCTGGCCAAGAGCCGCATCACACCGGTGTGGCTGCGCCAGCGGCTGCGCAGTCATCTGGGCAAGCCGTACTTGCGGGTGGAACCGCAGGGTGCACCGGTCGCCGCCGACCTGCGCCCGGTCGAGGCCGCCTGGCAACGCGCCGCCGATCTGTGGAGGGAAGCGGGTACCGCCTGGATCGCCGAGCTCCGGGCGCACGGTGGGCTCAGCCAAAGTACTCACAAAGGCATCAAGTTCGAGCCCTGGCGGAGCGAGCTCGACGCCTATTTTGCCGACCCGGCCGTGATGTTCGATCTACCCGATGGCGCGGCCAAGTTCGGCGTGCGCGCCTTGAGCAAGGCCTGCAAGAAGGGCTTCGACGCGCCGGTGTGCGAGTTGGCCCATGCGCTGGACGAGCTGGCCGATCAGGTGGCCGAGGCATTGCCAGCGGGCAAGCAACGGCTGATCGCCCTGCAGGTCGCGCTGCTGGAACGGCTCAACCGCGAGCTGCCCGAGCGCAAGGCGGCGCAGCGGCTGTTGGCCTTCGATGATCTGCTCAATCGCCTGGATCTGGCGCTGAAAGGTCCGGTTGGCGAAGACCTGGCGGCCTCGCTGCGCGCCACCTATCCGCTGGCGCTGATCGACGAATTCCAGGACACCGACCCGATCCAGTACGCCATCTTCAACCGCATCTATGCCAAGGCCGGCGAGGCGTCGTTGTGTTTCGTCGGCGATCCCAAACAGGCGATTTATGCCTTCCGCGGGGCGGACCTTGCAACCTATATGACGGCCAAGCAGCAGGCCGATCGCGTGCCCTTCAACCTGCCGACCAATTACCGCTCGACGCCCGAGCTGATCACCGCCTTGAACCAGCTGTTCGATCATCCGCAGCCGTTCGCCCAACCAGATCTGCGCTATCCAGCGGTAGGCGCGGCCGACAAGCCGCGTGCGAGCTTGCGGCTGGTGGAGGAGGGCGAGGCGGCGCCGCTGTCGCTGGTCTGGCTGGGTGACGATCCGCTGGGCAAGGGCGAGGCCGCGCAACTGGCGGCGAGCGACACTGCCCGGCGTATCGCCCTGCAACTGGCGGGCGCCGCCGAGGGTCGTGCCGGTTTCGAAGAGGGTGGTGAGTTCAAACCGCTGAAGGGTGGCGATATCGCCGTGCTGGTGGCCAACCACCGCCAGGCCGGGATGATCGCCGATGAGCTGGCGGCGCGCGGTGTGCCCAGCGTGCGCCGCGGGCGTGACAGCGTCTGGCGCAGTGAGGAAGCGGCTGAGCTGGCCGCGGTGCTGGCCGCCTACGCCGAGCCCGGCCGCGAAGGGCTGCTGCGCTATGCACTGGCCACGCGCCTACTGGGCCGCAGCGCTGCCGATCTCGCTCGTTGCCAGGACGATCAGCAGCAGTGGGACGCCGAGCGCGAAGCCGCCGAGCGCTATCACCAGCTCTGGCAGCAGCAGGGGTTCATGCGCGTATTCCGGGCCTGGCTCGACGAGCAGGCGGTGGCCGAACGGCTGCTGGCGCGTGTCGATGGCGAACGTCGGCTGACCAACCTCTTGCATCTGGGTGAACTGTTGCAAGCCGAAAGCCTGCTGCGCCCGGGTCTTGAGCCGCTGCTCGCCTGGTTCAACCTGCAGCGCGGCAGCGAAGGCGCCGGCGAAGAAGCCCTGCTGCGCCTGGAAAGCGATGCCGAGCGGGTGCAGATCGTCACCATCCACACCAGCAAGGGCCTGGAATACCCGCTGGTGTTCTGCCCCTTCCTCTGGGACGGCAAGCTGCTCGGCAAGAACCGCGATAGCGCCCGTTGCCACGATGCTAATGGCCAGCCGCTGCTGGATCTCGGCAGCGACGCGCTGGAAGACAACCTCGAACGCGCCCGCCAGGAGGTCTTCGCCGAGCAGCTGCGCCTGGCCTATGTCGCCCTGACTCGCGCGCGCGACCGGCTCTGGTTGCACTGGGGGCCTGTGAATCTCTGCAAACCAAAAAAGGATGGCAGCCTAGCGGACGAAGGTCTGCACAGCAGCGCCCTGGCCTGGCTGCTACACGGCCGGGATCTCCCTGGCGAGCACCCCTTGAGCGAGCTGGGCAATCATCTGGCGGACCTCAATGGCGGAAGCCTGCGCCTGGCCATCGAGCGCCTGGTCGCCACGAGCGACGGGCGCATGGCCTGCCTGCCGCTCGAGTCGCGTGAGGCCAGCACACAGGGCAGCGGCCGCGCAGCGCCGCCCGAGCAGCTGGCGCAGCTCAACCGCAACCTCTACAGCGCCTGGCGCATCGGCAGCTTCTCAGGCCTCGCCGCCGGCATGCACATGGAAGCGCCCGACCGCGACGCCCTGGCCATCCCCGATGCCGGCGAGCCGGGCAGCGGCTTCTTTGCTTTCCCCCGCGGTGCGCGGGCCGGTACCTGCCTGCACGCGATCCTCGAAGATTGGGCGCGCGGCAAAGGCGAGCTGGAGTCGCTGGTCGAACCCGCTTTGCAGGCCTACGGTCTGCCGCTGGAGTGGAAGGAGATCGCCATCAGCCATCTGCAGAAGGTGCTGGAAACCGATATGGATGGCGCCGGCCTGACCCTCGCCGCGCTGCAATCGGCCAGACGCCTGCCCGAACTCGGCTTCACCTTCCCGGTACGGGACCTCGACGTGACGCGGCTGCGCAGCCTGTTGGTCGATCCGGCCAACGGCCTTGCCGAACCCTTGCGCGAAGCGGCGGTGCGGCTGGAGTTCGACAGCCTCAAGGGTTTTCTCAAGGGCTTTATCGACCTGACCTTCGAGCACGGCGGCCGCTGGTACATCGCCGATTACAAATCCAACTGGCTCGGCCCGGACGCCAGTTACTACGGCGGCGAACGGCTGCTGCAGGCGCTGGCAGGCGAGCATTACTACTTGCAATACCTGATCTATCTGGTGGCGCTGCGCCGCTTCCTGCGTCAGCGGCTGGCGGATTTTCAAGACGAGCAGCTCGGCGGCGCCTTCTACCTGTTCCTGCGCGGCATGCCCGAAGCCGGCGTCTATTTCGCGCGACCGGATGATGCGCTGCTCGACGCACTGGATCGTTTGTTCGAGGAGGGCAAGTGATGTTTGCTGCTATGCCAATACCTGATGTTGCCTTCCCGCACACTTGGCGGGTTGCACCCGCCCTACGATCTGTCCGATGCGCTGTTCAAGGAGGGGCGGTGATGCGCGTGGGGTTTGTAGAAACCGTCGGATTGCAGTTTGCGTCAGTCCAATACGCTTATCCTGCCGGGCATATCGGTGGGCTGAAGCCCACCCTACGAGCGGTGCGCTCGGATATCTCCGTAGGGTGGGCTTCAGCCCACCGTTGGGACCGCCGTCTGGGTCTGGCACCTTCTGTATCAAGGCCTACCCGATGACGCTTCGTTCAGAGTTACCCCTCGGCCCCCTGGAGCGCGCCTTCGTCGCCAGCCTGCAACGCCTTGAGCCCGATACTCCTGAGCCGGTGCTGCTCGCCGCTGCGCTGTGTTGCGAAGCCCTTTCCTCGGGCGATGTCTGCCTGCCGCTCCAACGATTCGCCAGCAAACGGCCCTGGCCTGAGGTCGACGTCAGCCTGCCGTCGCTGGCGCAATGGCGTGCGCAACTTGAGGCCTCGCCCCTGATCGGCGGACCGGACGATTACGCGCCGCTGACCCTTGTCGGTGACCGCCTCTACCTTGCCCGTTACCAAGCCTATGAACAGCAGCTGGCGCAACAGCTGCTGACTCGGGCGGTGGACGCACCCGATGTCGACAAAGCCAGGCTGGGCGACAGCCTGGCGCGCTTGTTCGCCTTCAACCAACAGAGCCCCGACTGGCAGCGGTTAGCCGCGGCCCAGGCGGTGCGTCGGCGCCTGGCGGTGATCTCCGGCGGCCCCGGCACCGGCAAGACCACCACGGTTGTGCGCCTGCTGGCCGCACTGTTGGAGCAGCCCGGTGGCGAACGCCTGGCCATCGGCCTCGCGGCACCTACCGGCAAGGCGGCGGCGCGCATGGCCGAGGCAATCCGCAACGCCAAGGCCGATCTGCCGGTTAGCGATGCGGTTAAAGAAGCGCTGCCGGACGAGGCGCGCACCCTGCATCGCCTGCTCGGCAGCCGCGGTGACAGCCCGAAGGTGCGCCATGACGCGGCCAACCCGCTGGCGCTGGACGTGCTGGTGGTGGACGAAGCGTCGATGGTCGATCTAGCGCTGATGGCCAAGCTGGTCGCCGCGCTGCCGCCCAAGGCGAGGCTGATTCTGCTCGGCGACAAGGACCAGCTGGCCGCCGTGGAGGCCGGCGCGGTGTTCGCCGAACTCTGTGAAGGGCGCGGTTTCGATAGTCAGGCCGCGACCGATCTGCAACGCATTACCGGGCAGAACGTACCGGTTGAGACGCCGCGCTCGCGCCTCGGCGATGCGGTTGTGCTGCTCACCCACAGCCACCGCTTCGCCGGCGACAGCGGTATCGGCGAGCTGGCGCGGCGAATCAATGGCGGCGATGCCAAGGGCACGGTGGCGCTGCTGCAGGAAGGGCGCGCCGATCTTGCCTGGAATGCCACGCCAACGTCCGCCGCATTGATCGAGCGACTGGAGCAGGGCTATTCGACCTATCTGCAGGCCGCACGCCAGACCGATCCATCCGCCGCGTTCGAGGCCTTCAACGGTTTCCGCGCGCTGACTGCCCAGCGCGAAGGCGCCTTTGGCGTCACTGGCATCAACGAGGCGCTGGAAGCGCGCTTCAAGCGTCGCCTCGGCGTGCCCGCCCGCGAACGCTGGTACCCTGGCCGCGCGGTGATGGTCCGGCAGAACGACTACGCCCTGGGCCTGTTCAACGGCGATATCGGCTTGTGTCTGAAAACCGAGCAGGGCCTGCGGGTGTTCTTCGAGGGCGACGAGGGCTATCGCGGCTTTGCCCCGGCACGGTTGCCGAGTCATGACAGCGCCTTCGCCATGACCGTGCACAAAAGCCAGGGCTCAGAGTTCACCGAGGTGCTGCTGGCGTTGCCGGAACAGCCCAGCCCGCTGCTGACGCGCTCGCTGTTCTACACGGGCATCACCCGCGCCAAGCGCAAGGTGGAGATCTGGGCGCTGCCGGCGCGGCTGGCCGAAGCGGTCAATACACGCGCCGAGCGCGCCGCAGGATTGGCCGAACGGTTGGCCCTCCCCAGCGCTCAGACCAGAGCCACAGAGGAAGTGCGGGCGGCCAAGCCAGATGAGCCAAAAAGCGATCAGCTCAGCCTTTTCTAAACCGTGCGCGCCTGCTCGAAGCCGGCATGATCGCTGCTCATCGCCGCCTGTTTCGTGAAGCGGTTGTGCGTATGGCGCTCGGAATTCTGTTCCGATGCGCTTTCGCCAAAAGCCGACACCGGGACTTGCGATGAGAACCTTCTTTCTTCTGCTATGGGGCGCACTCAGCCTGTTCATCAGCACCGCGGCGCTGCGTGAACTCTGGCTCGCGCCGTCCGTGGCCAGCGGTTTCGCCCTGCTGCTGGTGGTCTATTACATCGTCTGCTTCTTCCAGCTGATTCGCGCCGCCTACCTGCCATGGGGGCTGCTGGGTGCGTACCGGCGCAGCGGCTACTGGCTGTGCCTGATCCTGCTGCCGCTGACGCTGATCCCGCTGTACGCCGCCTACCAGATCTGGGAGCAGGGCGGTTACGTTGCAGTCGAAGCCTCGTTGCACACCGAATGGCTGCACCTGCTGCTCGGTTGGCTGCAGGACGCCCTCGGTTATCTCGGCCCGCTGCCGGTGCTCGGCGCGCTGGGTGTCGGCATGGCGCTGATGCTGCTGCGTCTGCTACGCGGGCAGGTCGCGCGCTGATCAGCCGTTGAGCAGCGTAAGTACCAGCGGCAGGCTGGCCGCCGCGAGCAGGGTCTGCAAGGTGATGATGCCCGCCATCAGATGGCTGTCGCCGCCGAGCTGGCGGGTGAGCACGTAGGCAGTGGGGGCGGTGGGCAGGGCGAAGAACAGCACCAGGATGGTGGTTTCCATATCGGGCAGGCCGAGCACCATCGCCACTCCGTAGGCGAGCAGCGGAACGGCCAGCAGGCGCACCGCGCTGTTCCAGCCCAGCGCCGGGATTTCCCCGCCCAGCTCCTGGGGTTTGAGCGCCGCGCCGACACAGAGCAGGCCCAACGGCAGGCTGGCGGCGGCGAGCAGACTCAGCAGGCGGTCGGTGCCGCCGGGCAGACCCAGGCCCGACAGATTGACCAGCGCGCCGGCGACACAGGCGAGAATCAGCGGGTTCTTTGCGATGGGCAGCAGCAGACCGCGCACGCTGACGCCGCGCTCGGCGGTCAGCGCCCACACCGACATCACGTTCACCGTCGGCACCATCAGCGCCAGCATCAGCGCAGCCAACGCCAGACCTTCCTTGCCGAACAGGCTGCCCACCGCGGCCAGGCCGAGGTAGGTGTTGAAACGCAGCACGCCCTGCGTGACGGCGCCGAAGCGGCCGGCAGACCAGCCGCGCAACCGCTTGGCGATCAGCAGCCCGATCCAGGCTAGGCCCAGGCCGAGCATCACGGCACCGGCCAGGCGCGGCAGTGCTGGGTTATCCAGCGGCGCGGTGGCCAGGCTGCTGAACAGCAGAGAGGGGAAGAGGATGAAGTAGTTGATGCGCTCGGCGCCGGGCCAGAATTCGGCGCTGGGAAAGGCGCGCAGGCGCAGGAAATAGCCGGCGACGATCAGGGCGAACAGGGGCCAGAGGGCGAGTAGCAGGGCGGTCACGGATACATCCAACAGTGCATGTAGCGCGATCTTCGATGCTGCCAACGTTCAGTGCAACCTTCATCTTCGAGCTGGCGTGGCGGCAGCGTTGCTACGTCGGTCGGACGGTTGTCTGTTGCGTAGTGGCTTGGTGATATCATCGCGAGTCGAACCTGCGAGCTTCCGATGCGCCACATACCCCCCCAGGCCTCTACCGAGGATTTCCGCGATACGCCTTATGGCCGGCAGTTGCATGGCGGGTTCCGTCTGCTGCGCTTCGCGCCGGAGCTGGAGAGGGAGTTTCGGCGCTATCTGGATCGTCATGCGCGGCTATCGCAACGCCTCGCCGCCCTGCTGTTGATCTTCGCGGTCAGCGGTTATCTGTATTGCGAACACCGGTTGTTCGATCTTGCCGATACCGGCTGGCTGACAACGCTGACGCTGTTGCGCCTCCTGCAGATTCTGCCGGGCGTCGTCGTGCTGGGGCTGACCTTCTACAGCCGCAGGTTTCGTGCGCAGGCCAACCGCATATTTCCGGTGCTGCTGGTGATGGTCGGCATGCTGGCCGCGCTGATCGATATCCGCTTCGAAACGCTCGATGCGGAGCTGAATTTCCGTTACGGCGCCGGGCTGCTGATCGTCGCGTCGTTCTTCTTTCTCGGCGTGACCTTCTGGTGGGCGCTGCTGTGCGCGGTGCTGATCGTGCTGGCCGACGTGTGCATGGCCAGCCTGATCCTGTCGGCCGAGCAGATGCCGGAACACTGGATTGCCGTCAGCTACTACCTGCTGTTGCTGATCATCGGCGCGATCAGTCGCTATGTTCATGAGTACTCGCAGCGCGACCAGTTCCTCACCCGCCAACTGCTGGGCTGGGTCGCCGAGCACGACGCGCTCAGCGGTCTGGCCAACCGGCGCAGTCATGATCGCGCGCTGCCCCAGCGGATCGCCCAGGCCCGCCGAGACCGGCGCCCGCTGAGCCTTCTGCTGCTCGATCTGGATGATTTCAAGGCCTATAACGACACATTCGGCCATCCGGCCGGCGATGCACTGATCCGCACCTTCGGCGAGTTGCTCGCCGGCTTCGCGCGGCGCCCGCTAGACGAGGCGGCACGGGTTGGCGGTGAGGAGTTCGCACTGCTGCTGTACAACTGCGACAACGCCGCTGCACAGCGCATTGCCCGTCAGGTGATCAACGCGCTGGCCGCGCTGGATATCAGACATCCGCATGATCCGGCGGCGCGGGTGGGGGTCAGTATCGGGATCGCCACGTTGCAGGACGGCCAGCAGGCCGAGCAGCTCTATCACTGCGCCGATACCGCGCTGTATCAGGCCAAGAGTGGTGGCAAGAATCGCTTTGCCGTCGCGGCCGGGCTACTGCGACCCGAGCCACAGCTTCACTAGCGGATGGCTTAGCGGCGCGGTGGCACCGAGCGGGTGCGGCCGCTGCCGTCGATGGCGACGAATACGAATACCGCCTCGGTAACCTTGCGCCACTCGCTGGACAGCGGATCGTCGCTCCAGACTTCCACCAGCATGCGGATCGAGCTGCGCCCGACCTCCAGCGTCTGGGTATAGAAGGACAGCTGCGCGCCAACCGCTACCGGAACCATGAACGCCATGCGATCGATGGAGACCGTGGCGACACGGCCGGCGGCCACGCGGCTTGCCATCGCGGTGCCGGCCAGATCCATCTGCGACACCAGCCAACCGCCATAGATATCGCCAAAACCATTGGTTTCCCGCGGCAATGCGGTGAGCTGCAGGGCCAGGTCGCCCTGCGGGATCGGATCTTCCTGTTCGTATTCTTTCATTCGGTCGGACTCGCGGCGCGTTGTTGTTCTGGCGCGAAATGCCCGCTCTGGCACGGGCGACGGCGCCGAGTATAGCGGCTGTGTTGCGCTACAGCGACCGAACCAGGTCAACGGTGCTCTTGGTAATCAGATTGTCACACTTGCTTCATAGAGTGTTCACACGGCCTGCAGATACTGGCCCCCGTTCCAACACACTCGAGCACACACCTGCTAGGAGCAAGGTATGAAACTGAATCGTTTGATGGCGGCCCTGACCTTTGTAGCCGCTGGCGTTGGCGCCGCGAGCGCGGTCGCTGCTGTAGACCCGGCCCTGCCGAGCTACCAGAAGACCTCCGGTGTTTCCGGCAACCTGTCCAGCGTTGGTTCCGACTCCCTGGCCAACCTGATGACCCTTTGGGCCGAAGAGTTCAAGCGCAGCTATCCGAACGTCAACATCCAGATCCAGGCTGCCGGCTCCTCCACTGCGCCGCCCGCTCTGACCGAAGGCACCTCCAACATGGGCCCGATGAGCCGCCCGATGAAGGACAACGAGATTCAGGCCTTCGAAGAGAAGTATGGCTACAAGCCAACTGCCGTTCCGGTGGCCATCGACGCCCTGGCGGTGTTCGTGCACAAGGACAACCCGATCAAGTCGCTGGACATCGAGCAGGTCGACGCGATCTTCTCCAGCACCCGCCTGTGCGGTGGCGAGAAGGACATCAAGACCTGGGGCGATCTGGGTATGACCGGCGAGTGGGCGGCCAAGCCGATCCAGCTGTTCGGTCGCAACTCGGTATCCGGAACCTACGGCTACTTCAAGGAAGAAGCCCTGTGTAAGGGTGACTTCAAGTCGAACGTCAACGAGCAGCCGGGCTCGGCTTCCGTAGTGCAGTCGATCTCCAGCACCCTGAACGCCATCGGCTACTCGGGCATCGGCTACAAGACCTCCAGCGTCCGTGCCGTGCCGCTGTCCAAGGGTGGCGAGGCTTTCGAGGCCAACGAAGAGAACGCTCTGGCTGGCAAGTTCCCGCTGGCGCGCTTCTTCTACGTCTACGTCAACAAGGCGCCGAACAAGCCGCTAAGCCCGATCGACGCCGAGTTCCTCAAGCTGGTGCTCTCCAAGCAGGGCCAGGAAGTCGTGGTCAAGGATGGCTACATCCCGCTGCCGAAGAAGGTGGTCGACAAGACCATGCAGGACCTGGGTCTGTAAGACCCGCGTGACGGCCGGCGACGTAGCGCGCCGGTCATGCGCAGATGCCCGCCACGCGAAACGCGCTGGCGGGCTTCGTCGCGTCACCTGGCTGTAATTTTTCTGTCACACAGCTTCATTAGATTAGGCGCCCCGAAGGGCCGCTCTGGCCCAGGAGCCCTGGCATGAACGACATGGAAAACATGACCGCGAATTCCGATGTGCAACGGCTGGACTTCAACACGCCGGCGCTGCAACGCAAGCGCCGCATCCGCGCGCTGAAAGATCACCTGGCACGCTGGTACGTGTCCATCGGCGGTCTGGCGGTGCTGGTCGCCATCACCCTGATCTTCTTCTACCTGGCGCAGGTCGTACTGCCGATGTTCCAGGGCGCCGAGCTGGAAAGCCGCGCGGCGCAGCAGCCGGCCTGGTTGGCCGATGCCGGCGAGCCGCTGCTGCTGGCGGTGGAGGAGCAGAACCAGGTCGCAATGCGTCTGGGTTCCGACGGGCAGGTGCGCTTCTTCGGGCTGAGCGACGGTGCACTGCTGTCGAGCAAGACGTTGCCGCTGCCAGCCGGCAGCCGTGTCGTCTCGGTGGGGCAGGACACGCCAAGCACACGCCGGCTGGTGCTGGGCCTGGATAACGGCCAGGCGCTGGTGCTCGAGCACAACTACAAGGTCACCTATCCAAACAATAAGAAGACCATCACCCCCGAACTCGCTTATCCCTTCGGTGAGGAGCCGCTGCAGCTCGACCCCGAGGGTCGCCCGATCGATCAGGCCGCCATCAGCCTGAACGGCAAGACGTTGCTCGTTGCCGGCGCTACCGGCACGGCATTGCACGCTCAGCGCATCGCCAGCAGCGAAAACCTGATGACTGGCGAGGTGACGCTGGAGCAGGAACGCCTCAACCTGCCGCAACTGGCCGAGCCGATTCGCCAGCTGCTGCTCGACCCGCGGCATATGTGGCTCTACGCAATCAGCGGCAAGGCCAGCGCGGATGTCTTCGATCTGCGCCGCAAGCAGCTCAATGGTCGCTACAAGCTGGTTGGCGACGGCAGCGAGATCACCACGATCAGCCCGCTGCTGGCGGGCATATCGCTGATGATCGGCGACTCCAAGGGTGGCATCGGCCAGTGGTTCATGGTGCGCTCCGCCGACGGCCAGGCGGAGTTGAAGAACGTACGCAACTTCAAGCTGGGCAGCAGCCCGATCCGCCAGATCCTGCCGGAGGAGCGCCGCAAGGGCTTCCTCGCGCTGGATGACGCCGGCAGCATCGGCATTTTCCACAGCACCGCGCATCGCACCTTGCTCAAGGAACAGGTCGCTGAAGGCGCCGCTTTGGCTGCCATGTCGCCGCGTGCCACGCGCCTGCTGGTGGAGTCGGAGCAGGGTCTGCAGCGCTTCGTGATCGACAACCCGCACCCGGAAATCTCCTGGAGCGCGCTGTGGGGCAAGGTCTGGTACGAGAGCTATCCGGAGCCTGACTACGTCTGGCAGTCGACCTCGGCCAATGGCGACTTCGAACCCAAGCTGAGCCTCGCGCCGCTGGCCTTCGGCACGCTCAAGGCGGCGTTCTACGCGATGCTGCTGGCGGCCCCGCTGGCGATCTGTGCGGCGTTCTACACCGCCTACTTCATGGCGCCCAGGCTGCGCAGCAAGGTCAAGCCGATCATCGAACTGATGGAAGCGTTGCCGACGGTGATCCTTGGCTTCTTCGCCGGCCTGTTCCTCGCGCCATTTCTGGAGAACCACCTGCCGGGCATCTTCAGCCTGCTGTTGCTGATGCCGGTCGGGATTCTGTTCGCCGCCTGGGCCTGGAGCCGCCTGCCTCAGGCCGTGCGTCTCGCGGTGCCGGATGGCTGGGAGGCCGTGCTGCTGATCCCGGTGATCCTGCTGATCGGCTTCGGCTCGCTGGAAATCAGCGGCCATCTGGAGAATTGGTTCTTTGGCGGTGACATGCGCCTGTGGCTGTCCAATGACATGGGTATCCCGTTCGACCAGCGCAACGCCCTGGTAATCGGCCTGGCGATGGGCTTCGCGGTGATCCCGACCATCTATTCGATCGCTGAAGACGCCGTGTTCAGCGTGCCGCGCAGCCTGACGCTGGGCTCGCTGGCTTTGGGCGCCACGCCCTGGCAGACCCTCACCCGCGTGGTGCTGCTGACTGCCAGCCCGGGCATTTTCTCCGCGCTGATGATCGGCATGGGCCGCGCCGTGGGCGAAACCATGATCGTGCTGATGGCCACCGGCAACACGCCGATCATGGAAGCCAACATCTTCGAAGGCATGCGCACCCTGGCCGCCAACGTCGCCGTGGAGATGCCCGAGTCCGAGGTCGGCGGCACCCATTACCGCGTGCTCTTCCTCGCCGCGCTGGTACTGCTGATGTTCACCTTTGTGATGAACACCCTCGCCGAGCTGATTCGTCAGCGTCTGCGTGGCAAGTACGCCAGCCTGTAAACCAGATTTCGCAGAAGGTATCGATCCGTGAAAAAGGATTCGTTGAACACCTGGGTCAAGAGCGGCACACCCTGGATCTGGATGAACGCCGGCGCGGTGTCCATCGCCGTGATCATGACCCTGGGGCTGCTGGCGATCATCGCCGTGCGCGGTCTGGCGCACTTCTGGCCGGCCGATGTGATCGTCGCCGACTACAGCATGCCGGGCGCCGAGATGCGCGTGCTGGCCGGTGAGGTGGTCCAGGCTGAAGAGGTGCCACGCGCGCGTCTGGCGGCCAGCGGCCTGCCGGTGAACGTCGAAGGCGGCGAGTTCATGACTCGCGAGTTGCTCAAGGTCGGCAACCGTGAGGTGTACGGCGCGGATTTCTCCTGGGTGGTCGGTGAGTGGCTGAGCAACCAGCGCACACCTGTCGAGCTGATGGTGCTGGAGCGTCGTGAGTGGGGCAATTTCTATGGCTACCTGCTCAACGTGAAGGAAGCCGGCCAGCTGGTCGCTGAGGGAGAAGGCGCCTGGAACGAGTTGCAGGCACGCATCGACCGCGTCGACGAACTGCACACGCAGATCTCTCGTATCGAAAAGGTGGAGATCGGCCGCATCAACCACGGCCTCGAGCGTCTGCGCCTGAAGACCCGTCAGCTGGAGCTGAATGATCGCCTGGACGCGGCTGCGCAGGCCGATCTGGATGCCGAGCGCGCCCAGTGGGATGCCGAGTACCGGGTGCTGGAAGAAAAGCTGGTCGCCCTGCAGCAGCAATTCAACCGCGACAGCATCACCGTGCGCACGGCCGACGGCCGCGAGCAGGAGATCACCCTGGGCAAGGTGGTGCGGGCGTTCCAGCCCAATGCCATGTCGACGCCGCAGAAGCTGATGTTCTACTTCGCCAAGCTGTGGGAATTCGTCAGCGACGAGCCGCGCGAGGCGAACACCGAGGGCGGCGTGTTCCCGGCGATCTTCGGTACCGTGCTGATGACCCTGATCATGGCGGTGATCGTCACCCCGTTCGGCGTGATCGCCGCGGTCTACCTGCGTGAATACGCCAAGCAGGGCCTGCTCACCCGGATCATCCGCATCGCTGTGAACAACCTGGCCGGGGTGCCGTCGATCGTCTACGGCGTGTTCGGCCTGGGCTTCTTCGTCTACGTCCTGGGCGGCTCGCTGGACCGGCTGTTCTACCCTGAAGCCGCACCGGCACCGGTGTTCGGCACGCCGGGCCTGATGTGGGCTTCGCTGACTCTGGCAATCCTCACCTTGCCGGTGGTGATCGTTGCCACCGAGGAAGGCCTGGCGCGCATCCCGCGGATGATCCGCGAAGGCTCGCTGGCCCTTGGTGCGACCAAGTCGGAGACGCTGTGGAAGGTGGTTTTGCCAATGGCCAGCCCGGCAATGATGACCGGCCTGATCCTTGCCGTGGCCCGCGCCGCCGGTGAAGTGGCGCCGCTGATGCTGGTCGGTGTGGTCAAGCTGGCACCGAACCTGCCGCTCAATGGCAACTATCCCTACCTGCATCTGGACCAGAAGATCATGCACCTGGGCTTCCACATCTACGACGTCGGCTTCCAGAGCCCCAACGTCGAGGCGGCACGACCGCTGGTGTATGCGACTGCGCTGCTGCTGGTGCTGGTGATCGCCGCGCTCAACTTCACAGCGATCTACATCCGCAACCACCTGCGCGAGAAGTACAAGGCGCTGGATCATTAATTGAAGCGGCAAGCTCAAGCCACCGGCCTCGGGAGAAACGAGGCGCTGACTTGGGCTTGCAGCCTGTAGCTTGCAGCTGGCAGCTGCGAACGGAGCGAGCACATGCAAACCAACACGCATTCCATTGATATCTCGGCCCTCGGCCGCGACAAGCGCAGCCTGAGCCTGGCCAACGAGCAGGTCGCCATCGAAGTGCCCGATCTGAGCCTCTATTACGGGCAGAAGCAGGCGCTGTTCAACGTCGCGATGAACATCCCCAAGCAGCGCGTGACTGCCTTCATCGGCCCGTCCGGCTGCGGCAAGTCGACCCTGCTGCGCTGCTTCAACCGCATGAACGACCTGGTCGACGGCTGCCGCATCGAAGGCGCCATCAACCTCGACGGCCATAACATCTACCGCAAGGGCGAGGACGTGGCCGACCTGCGTCGCCGCGTTGGCATGGTGTTCCAGAAGCCCAACCCGTTCCCCAAGAGCATCTACGAGAACGTGGTCTACGGCCTGCGCATCCAGGGCATCAAGCAGAAGCGCGTGCTCGACGAGACCGTCGAATGGGCGCTCAAGGGCGCTGCGCTTTGGGATGAGGTGAAGGACCGTCTGCACGAATCGGCGCTCGGCCTCTCCGGCGGTCAGCAGCAGCGTCTGGTCATCGCCCGCACCATCGCCGTGCAGCCGGAAGTGCTGCTGCTCGACGAGCCGAGTTCCGCGCTCGACCCGATCTCCTCGCTGAAGGTCGAAGAGCTGATCTACGAACTGAAGGCCAAGTACACCATCGTCATCGTCACCCACAACATGCAGCAGGCCGCGCGGGTGTCCGACTACACGGCGTTCATGTACATGGGCAAACTGATCGAGTACGGCGACACCGATACGCTGTTCACCAACCCGGCCAAGAAGCAGACCGAAGACTACATCACCGGCCGCTACGGCTAGCCGGCTATGGCAAATCGCGCTGCGCGTTGTCGGCGGCGCTTGCCGTACCTGGTTCGTACTGTCTGCGCGCCGCCTCCTAGCGCAGCACGATTTGCCAAAGGCCGGACCGTCCGGCGAGAGAACAACAGTTTCGCAAGGGTTCGCACATGATCAGCAAAGACAGCCACACCCAACACATTTCCCAGCAGTTCAACGCCGAGCTGGAGGAGGTGCGCAGCCACCTGCTGGCCATGGGCGGGCTGGTGGAGAAGCAGGTCAATGACGCGGTGACCGCCCTGATCCAGGCCGATTCGGGCCTCGCTCAGCAGGTGCGCGACGTCGATGACCAGATCAACCAGATGGAGCGCAACATCGACGAGGAGTGCGTGCGCATCCTCGCCCGCCGTCAGCCGGCGGCCTCCGACCTGCGTCTGATCATCAGCATTTCCAAGTCGGTGATCGACCTCGAGCGCATCGGTGACGAGGCGACCAAGATCGCCCGCCGCGCCATCCAGCTGTGCGAGGAAGGCGAGTCGCCCAAGGGCTATGTCGAGGTGCGCCACATCGGCGACCAGGTACGCAAGATGGTGCAGGAAGCGCTCGACGCCTTTGCCCGCTTCGATGCCGACCTCGCGCTGTCGGTGGCGCAGTACGACAAGACTGTCGACCGCGAATACAAGACCGCCCTGCGCGAACTGGTCACCTACATGATGGAAGACCCGCGCTCGATCTCCCGCGTGCTCAGCGTGATCTGGGCGTTGCGCTCGCTGGAACGCATCGGCGACCACGCACGCAACATCGCCGAACTGGTGATCTACCTGGTGCGCGGCACCGACGTGCGCCACCTCGGCCTGGCACGCATGGCCGAGGAAGTGGAAGGCTCGAAGGAGCGCTGATTCGCGGTCGCGGGGCGGGCAGCGATGTCCGCCCGGCGCCAAAATCTGCGGACAGAGCCGCCGCTGGCGTTGAGGCTCGACCCATCCGCCGGCATCGGTTCGCCTGCACGGATGCCGCTCAGGTGCGAATCAGCGCCTCGCTCAGATAGTCGATCAGTGCCCGCGTCTTCGGTGGCAGATGATGATTCTGCCGCCACAGTAGCCAGGCCGCGCCCTGGTATGAACCGGTGTAGCGCCACTGCGGCAGCACTTCGCGCAAACGACCCTCAGCCAGCGCCTGGGCCGCGGTGAAATGTGGCAGGCAGGTGATTCCCAGGTGTTCCAGCGCCACCAGCAGCCGCGCCTCGCTGTGGTTGCTGATGTAGCGACCGCGCACCGTCACCGTCTCCTGCTGCTCGCCGCGGCGCAGGTGCCAGCGATTGTCTCCCGCCGTTTCTCCCAGATACAGACAGCTATGGCGCAGCAGGTCCTGCGGATGTTGCGGCTCGCCGTGACGCTGCAGGTAGTCGGGGCTGGCGCAGAGCAGTTGGCGCACCGGCCCGAGCGGCTTGCCGGCCAGGCCTTCGGGTGGATTGTCGGTGACCTGCACCAGCAGGTCGAAACCGTCCTCGATCAGGTCCGGGCTCTGGTCGCTGATCCGCAGCTGCACATCGACCTCGGGGTAGCGCTGGAGAAAAGCCGGCATCAACGGTCCGACGACGAACTTGCCATAGGCCTTCGGCACGCTCAGGCGCACCAGCCCGCGCGGGCTGCGCATCAGCCGCTCGCCGATGGCGACGGCGGCATCGGCCGCATCGAGCATGTCCCGGCAATGCTGGTAGAACTCCGCCCCGGCCTCGTTCAGCCGCAGCTGGCGTGTGGTGCGTTCCAGCAGGCGCAGCGCCAGGGCCTGCTCCAGCCGTGCCACCTGGCGGCTCACCGCCGACGGTGTACTGCCCAGCAGGCGCGCGGCGCCGGAGAAGCTGCCGGCCTCGACCACCCGCACGAACACGGCCATGTAGGGCAGCAGGGCTGCGCTGTCATTCGTTCCCATGCGGAACAGGTCCTGTGCTGTTTCGCTGGATTATCGACTGCCGCGACAGGCCCGACAATCAGCGCCTGATTGGTGCGGGGATTCGAACATGAAAGGCACGTTGAGACAGGGGCTGTGGCTGGCCGATGGCATGCTGCTGACGGTGGCGCTGATCTGGGGCAGCAGCTATGCGGTGGCCAAGCAGGCGCTGCTGTTCTACCCGGTGCTGGGTTTTCTGGCGATCCGCTTCGGCCTGACCTTTGTCCTGCTGCTGCCGCAACTGCGCGGCGCCGGTCGCCGGGCGCTGCGCCCCGGCCTTCCGCTGGGGCTGGTGATGCTGGCGATCTTTCTCTGCGAGACCTGGGGCGTGATGCTGACCAGCGCCAGCAATGCGGCGTTTCTGATCAGCCTGTGCGTGGTGATCACACCGTTCATGGAATGGCTGCTGCTGCGCCAGCGGCCGCACAACACGCTGTTCCTCGCCTGCGCGCTGTCGCTGGCGGGCGTCTGGCTGCTGACCGGCGGGCCGCAGCTGTCGCTTAATCTCGGCGATGCGCTGATGCTGGCCGCCGCGTTGCTGCGCGCGGTGCTGGTCTGCCTGACCCGGCGATTGACGGCCGGCCGGGAAATCCCGGCACTGGCGTTGACTGCGGTGCAGAGCGGAGTCGTTGCGGCGGGCTGCATCCTGCTCGCCGTGTCGTTGCCGGGCGGACTGCCGGCGCTGCCGGTGGCGCCGGGCTTCTGGTTCGGCACGCTGTATCTGGTGCTGTTCGCCACGCTGTTCGCCATGTTTGCGCAGAACCGCGCGCTGGGGCGCAGCAGCGCAACGCGGGTGTCGCTGCTGATGGGCTCCGAACCGCTGTTCGGCGCGATCATCGCCAGTCTCTGGCTGGGTGAGCGGCTGGGGCCGATGGGCTGGGCGGGTGGGTTGCTGATCATGCTGGCGACGCTGTGCACCCTGGGTATCGGCCGCCAGCCGGCGCCGAGCACGGCCGGCGATGGTGCGCCGGTCCGTGCCTAGCGTGCAGGCACGGCGACAGGCCGGTCAGCCCTGCCGCAGTTCGGCCTGCAGCTCATCCAGCGCCGCCTGGCGCTCGCCGTCCTGCAGGCGGACGCCGGGGTTGAGCGAGGACCACTCCGGATGGGCGCGGCAGCGCTGCAGCGCATCGGGCAGCTTGCCCTCGCGCCAGCCCTGATCCTGCGGCGTGGCCAGGCGGATCGCTTCCGTGGCAGCGTGCCCTCGGGTGGCGAGCACGGCGAGCAGCTGGCGCTGTCGCAGGGCGAGCAGGCGCAGCACGGCGTCATCGACGCTCAGTTCACGCTGGCCCTTTAGTTTGCCCAGCAGGCGATTGCCATAGTGCCGCGCGGTCTGCGCGCCGCCGCCGGCAAGGGCGCCGAGCAGCGCCGCCGCGCCGAGGGTGATGCCGCCGACCATCAGGTCGACCCCGGCACCGGCGGCCGCGCCTGCGGCCATACCACTGCCGATCTTCACGCCCAGCTGCTTGAGTGTTTCCGGATTGAACAGGTCGTCGCCCCAGCGGCCGTTGAGCAACGGCAGGTCGCTGGCCGCCGCCTGCTCCTTGCGAAAGGCGTACAGGCGCAGCAGGGCCTCGACGCAGCGCTGCTCGCGGCCGCGCACGGCGTCGTGCAGTTCACGAATGGCGCCGCGCTCCAGCTCGGGCTGTGCGGCGACGCTGCGTCGGCAGGCGGCGACGTCTACCAGTAGCTCGGCGATCAGCCGCTGGCCGCTGACCAGGCGCGCCGCAGCCTGGGCTTCATGGTCCTCGATCAGCCGCTGCAGCTTGGGCCGTGCCTGTTCCAGCAGCAGCGCCAGGCTTTCGTACAGGCGGCGCTCGCCATCCACCGGCGGCGCCACGCTGTCGAAGCGCACCAGTGCATGCAGGCCGAGACGGGCCAGCGCCTGACGCCATTCATCTTCACGATGCCCCGGCTGGGCAACGAAGTTGAGCACCGGCAGCAGCGGCTTGCCGCAGCCGGCGAGTACCGCCAGCTCGTCCTTGTACTTGGCCAGTACCGGCTCGCGGGCATCGATCACGTAGAGCCCGGCATCGCTGGCGAGCAGCTGGCGCAGCACCTTGGCTTCCTGCTCGAAGCGCTGGCGCGCCTCGCTGCCGTCGAGAAAGCGTGCGGTTCGCGCCGGGCCGTCGAGGCGTTCGCCGGGGCGCTCCACGCGTTCCAGGTAATCGAGCAGGGCGATGGCATCTTCCAGGCCGGGGGTGTCGTACAACTCCAGCAGCGCCTCGCCGTCCACCGACAGCCGTGCGCCTTCGACATGGCGGGTGGTGCTGGGACGGTGCGAAACCTCGCCGAAGCCTGCATCACGGGTCAGGGTGCGCAGTAGCGAGGTCTTGCCGACATTGGTATGGCCGACCACGGCCAGTTTCAGCGCTTCAGTCATGGCCTGTCTCCAGCCAGCGCAGCGGGGCGCAGCTCGAATGCGCCAGCCCCAGGGTATCCAGCGCCTGATGCCAGTCTTCCAGGCGCGCGCTGTCCAGCGCCTCGCCCGGCGGCGCCTGCAGCAGCCAGACGCGGGTCGCAGCGGCGCAGCGCGACAGCTCGCCGATCAGCGCCAGGGTGCCGCGATCCGGAGAGCGCCGGGGATCACAGGCGATGGCCAGGCGCGCCGGCGGAAAACGGGTGAGCTGATCGAGCAGGCGTCGGCGCCCCTCGCGATCGTCGAGGATGCCGGCATCGGCGATGCCCTTGGACAGAGCCGGTGGCCAGGGGCGACTGCCGTCCAGCTCGATGGCCACCAGCACGGCGCCGGCACTGCCATCGAGCTGGGCGCCGGCGCTCGGCGCGTGCAGCTGGGCCGGTGCCGCATCACTGATGCCTAGCCGCTCACTCGGCGGCTGCAGGCGCTCGCGCAGCAGGCGATAGGCCGGCAGGTTCAGATCGAGGGTCAGCGCAGCCCGTCCACGCCGCCAGCGCCACAGGCAGAGGCTCGCCAGCAGCAGTCGCGGCAGCAGGCCGTAGACCAGCAGCACGCCGACCAGCCAGCCGGCCCAGCGTTGCCGGGCGCCGTCCAGATCGCCGGCGAGTGCGCCGCTGGCGCGGATCTGCTCGACATCCGGCACGCTGAAGCCGAGCAGGGCCGGCAACGCGCCGAGGGCCTGAGTCAGGCCGACGAAGGCGTTCTCACCAAGGATGGTGGTTTCCCAGACGAAGCCGTAGCGGCGGGTCGCCAGCAGGGCGAGGAGGGTGAGCAGGGCGCTGGTCATCGCCAGCAGCCATAGGGCGTGCACGCCTGTTCCCAGCAACCAGCGGCCGAGTCGGCGTTGATGCAGCACGCTCAGCAGGGCTGGGGCCAGCTGCGCGGCCCGGGCATCACGGGCGAGCTTTTCGCTGAGCCAGAGCCACAGCCGCCCCAGCGCGCCGCTGCTGTCACCGGTCAGCAGCAGGCCGAGCAGCCAGCCGAACAGGGTCAGCAGGTTCAGCCCGAGCAGGCTGCCCAGCGCCCAGAACACGTTGACCGGCCGCTGCCCGTCGCCGAGCGCGGCGAAGGCCAGCCCGGCACCGGTGAAGAGCGCCAGCAGGATCAGCGCGAGCGCGCCCAGGCGGGCGCCCTGACGCCAGTGCCGGAGCGCCTCGATGAGCCCGTCACGGTGCGCCAGCCAGAGCGCGCGGCGCTCGATCAGCGCCGGCAGATCGCCGCCCTGGGTACGGGCCTGGCGGTTGGCCTCGTCGTCGTCCAGCGGCCCGGCATGCTCTTCGCGCAGGCGCACGGCTTCGGTCAGCCAGATTCGGTCGAGCGGAGTGAGATCGGGAGAGGGGCGGACGGTCACGCGGCTTCTCGCTGGCGGGTCGAGCCCTGAGGATAACCGCTGCCGCGCGGAACGGGGAAACGGGGAGCCGTTGCGGCTCCCCGCTGTGGTCGTCAGTCGTTGCGCAGGCGCACGGCGATATCCGGCTGGTCGATGAACAGGCCATCGATGCCGGCATCAAGGAAGGCGCGGATCTCCGCTTCGCTGTCGCCGCGCTCGTGGCGCTTGTCGCTGCTGCGCAGGTTGGCCGGGAGGAAGGCGTTTTCTGCGCGGAAGGTGTACGGGTGGACCTTGAGCCCGACCGCATGGGCGGCGGCGACGAAGCCGGTCGGCGTGCCCAGATTGCCGTTGCCGTCACGCGGGATGATGTAGCTCTTCTCCGGGCCGACGCCGGCGGCGTAGCGGGCGATGGCCTTGAGCCCGGCGGGCGTCGCCATCTGCGCGTAGGTCAGCTTGCTGCCGCGCACCTGCTGGTCATACGGCTGACCCGAGCTGAACAGCTGCACCAGGCGCAACTGCGTCAGGCGGCTGAGGGTCTTGAGGTTGTCCACCTCGAACGACTGGATATACACCGGCGCCTGGCGCCCGACGTAGCCGTTGCGGGTGAGGATGCGCACCAGCGGTTTCTCCATGGCCAGGCCGAGCTGCTGGAAATGCGTCGGATGCTTGGTTTCCGGGTACAGACCGATGCGCCGGCCCTGGCTGAGCTGCAGCGTTTTCACCAGGTCGATGATCTCCTGCAGGGTCGGGATTTCCAGGCTGCCGTCCATGCGGGCATTGCCCGGGCGGATATCCGGGATGCGCTCGATGGCGCGCAGGGTCTTCAGCTCGGCGAGGGTGAAGTCTTCGCTGAACCAGCCGGTGAGGGTGACGCCGTCGACCTGCTGGGTGCGCTTGCGATCGCCAAACTCGGGGCGCTGGGCGACATCGGTGGTCAGGCCCAGCTCGTTGTCGTGGCGGGCGACGATATGGCCGTCACGGGTCATCACTAGGTCCGGCTCGATGTAGTCGGCGCCCTGAAACACGGCCAGCGCATAGGCGGCCAGGGTGTGCTCCGGTACATAGCCGCTGGCGCCGCGGTGGGCGATCACCAGCGGGGTCGGCTCGCCCCGCACAGCCTGGTGTTTCGCGGCGTGTTCATCCGCCGTAGCGAAGCCGGCCAGTGGAAGCAGCAGGGTGCAGGCGGTCAGCCAGCGGCGAAGGGAAGCGGTGGTCTTGCGGGCCATTTCGGCATCTCCTCGGTTTGGATGTCACAGCCTGAGCCACTTGCATGACCGGACGTTGACGCTGCGTTGCCCCTTGTATTGCAAAGCGATGAAGCCGACGAACGGCTGGCGCTTCGGCAAGCTGCATCGCTCTGCTATTCTCGCCGCCATGAATCAGACCCGCCTTCCCCTCGCTATGATCGCCGCCCTCGCGCAGAACCGCGTGATCGGCCTCGACAACCGCATGCCCTGGCACCTGCCTGCCGATCTCAAGCATTTCAAGGCCATGACCCTCGGCAAGCCGATCATCATGGGCCGTAAGACCTGGGATTCGCTCGGCCGTCCGCTGCCGGGGCGGCTCAACCTGGTGGTCAGTCGCCAGGCGGATCTGCAGCTCGACGGCGCGGAAACCTTCACCGACCTGGATGCCGCGCTGGTGCGTGCCGAGCAGTGGGCGCGTGAGCAGTGCGTCGACGAGCTGATGCTGATCGGCGGTGCGCAGCTGTACGCCCAGGCGCTGGGGCAGGCGCAGCGGCTGTACCTCACGCGTATCGATGCGGCTCCCGAAGGCGATGCGTTCTTTCCGGCCTTCGACGAGGCTGAGTGGCAGTGCGTCGAAAGCCAGCCACATCCGGCTGAGGGCGAGGCACCAGCCTACCGTTTCGAAACCTGGCAAAAACAGAGCTGACCGGCACCTTCCTCGCTTGATCGGTGCCAAATCTTTCGCGGGCCGCAGCTTCTATGCTGGCCCGTCGCTGTCGTAACGAGAAATCTCATGCAACCTGACAAATCCGACGCCCCGGAAGCCGAGCGCGTTGCCGCGATCTTCGTCCGCCACCCGTTGTGGGAGGACGGCCTGGCCCTGCTCACCGGCACCGCGCTGGTCGCCCTTGGCATTGCCTTCTACAGCCATGCCGGGCTGCTCACCGGCGGCACCGTTGGGCTGGCGTTCCTGCTGAAGTACCTGGCCGGCTGGTCGTTCGGCCCAGTGTTCTTTCTGCTCAACCTGCCGTTCTACGCGCTGGCGATCTGGCGCATGGGCTGGCAGTTCACCCTGCGCACCGTCTGCGCGGTGGGGCTGGTCTCGCTGTTCGCCGAACTGACCCCGCAATGGGTGCGCTTCGCCGAGCTGAATGTGGTCTACGCTGCTGTGTTCGGCGGGTTCGCCATCGGCATCGGTCTGCTGATCCTGTTCCGCCATCGCGCCAGTCTTGGTGGGGTGAACATCCTCGCGTTGTTCCTGCAGGAGCGTTTCGGCCTGCGCGCCGGCACCTTCCAGATGGGTATCGACGCGCTGATCGTCATGGCCGCGGTGTTCGTCGTGCCGGCGGACAAGGTGCTGCTGTCGGTACTCGGCGCCGTGGCGCTGAATCTGGTGCTGGCGATCAATCACCGCGCCGATCGCTACATGGGCGTTAGCTGAGGCTGATCAGCTCGACCTGTGCATCACCGTCGTTCAACTCCAGCAGCGCCAGGCTGATCGGCAGGCTGAAGCGTCGCGGACCGGCGCTGCCCGGGTTGATGTAGAGCACGCCGTCGCGCCGCTCGACCTTCGGTTTGTGCGAGTGGCCGGCGATCACCACGTCGATGCCGGCGGCGATCGGGTCGATATCCAGCTGCTTGAGGTCATGCAGCACGTGCAGCGTGAGACCTCCGATGCGCAGGTCCAGTCGCTCGGGTAGCTCCCGTGCCCATTCGGCCGTATCGATATTGCCGCGAATCGCCTCCAGCGGCGCGGTGGCGCGCAGCCCGTCGAGCACCTGCGGTTTGCCGATATCGCCGGCGTGAATGATCTGCGCGCAACCCTGCAGCGCCGCCAACGCCTCCGGGCGGAGCAGGCCGTGAGTGTCGGAGATCAGGCCGATGCGCATGCCGGTTTTCCCCTTGAATAGTCTTCGTTAGGTCATCCGACCCTTGGCCGGCAGCTGTGGTTGCGGCAGGCTTGGGACCCTCGGGTCGAGGAGTCTGGCATGGATCGAGTGGATTGCGTGGTGGTGGGTGCGGGAGTGGTCGGGCTGGCGGTGGCACGCGCGCTGGCGCTGGCCGGGCGCGAGGTGCTGATACTGGAAGCCGAGGCGGCTTTCGGCACCGCTACCAGCGCGCGCAACAGCGAAGTCATCCACGCCGGCATCTACTACCCGCAGGGCTCGCTCAAAGGCCGGCTGTGCGTCGCCGGGCGCCGTCAGCTCTACGATTTCTGCGACAGCCATGGCGTGGCCTATCGCCGCTGCGGCAAGCTGATCGTTGCCACCGACGAGGCCCAGATCGCTGCGCTGGAGCAATTGCAGCGGCACGCGCAGGCCAATGGGGTCGACGATCTACAGCGTCTGGATGGCCACGAGGTGCTGGCGCTGGAGCCGCAGCTACATGCGGTGGCTGGGCTGCTTTCGCCAAGCACCGGCATCATCGACAGCCACGCGCTGATGCTGGCACTGCTGGGCGATGCCGAGCGCCACGGCGCGATGCTGGCGCTGAACGCGCCGGTAACGGCTATCGCCGCCAGTGACGACGGGCTGCATGTTTGGATTGGCGGCGCCGATCCGCTGCAGCTGCTGGCCCGCACCGTGGTGAACTGTGCCGGGCATGGCGCGCCCATCCTCGCCGCGAACACCGTGGGGTTGGACCCGGTGGCGCGGCCGCGGCAGTACTTCGCCAAGGGCAGTTATTTCAGCCTGGCCGGGCGCACACCGTTTCGCCATCTGGTCTATCCGCTTCCGGAACCCGGCGGGCTTGGCGTGCACCTGACCCTGGACCTGGCGGGCCAGGCGCGTTTCGGCCCGGATGTGCAGTGGCTCGAGGACCTGGACTACTGCATCGAGCCGGAACGGGCCAATGGCTTCTACGCGGCGATCCGCCGCTATTGGTCGGGGCTGCCGGACGATTCGCTGCAACCGGCCTACACCGGCATCCGCCCGAAGATCAGCGGGCCCGCCGAGGCGGCCGCGGACTTTTGCATCGACGGCCCGGCGCAGCACGGCATTGCCGGCCTGGTGAACCTGTTCGGCATCGAATCGCCGGGACTGACCGCCTGTCTGGCGATTGCCGAACACGTCTGCGGGCTGCTCGACCCTGAGCCATTGGCGACCTGATCACGCGCTGGCGCACCTGCGTTGCGGCCCGTCCGGGCGGGTAGCACACTGCAACCCGCCGCGATCGGACGGCGCAATCACCGGCAAAAGGAATGTGCATGGAACAGACAGGCGAAGCTCGACCGCTGAAAGTCTATCTGGCGGTCGGATTGCTCCAGGGATTGACGCTCTGGGCGGCCAGCGAGGCGTGGCCGCACGCTGCTGGCTGGCGCGTGCTGTGCTCGGCACTGCTGACCTTCACGGTGATTGGCGGCTGGCAGGTGCAGCTGCTCTGGGGCGATCTGCGCGCGGCCGGGCGCTGGCGCCTGGTGCTTGCCGCCGCCGCGCTGCCGGCCGTGCTGGCGGGCGGCCTCGCGCTGCAGTTCGACCAGCCGCGCTGGTATTACCTGGGTGAATCCGTCGGCACCCTGCTGGCCTGGAGCAACCTGATCCTGGCTTATGTGCTGACGCCCTTCATCCAGGCGCGGGATGCCGATCATCGCTGGCGTGTCGACTACGCCGCGCTGTACCGGCATGCCATCAACAACGGGCTGCTGCTGTTCATGGCGCTGCTGATGCTGGCGGCGTTCTGGCTGCTGATCTGGCTCTGGGCCGGCCTGTTCAAGCTGGTCGGCATCAGGATTTTCGCAACGCTGTTCGAGTCCTCCGGCTTTATCTGGATCGCTAGCGCGACGGTTGTCGCCATCGGGCTGTGGATCGGGCTGGAGCGCGGCCACGTGGTCGATGCGCTGCGCAATGTGCTGCAGGCCATGTGTCGCTTCCTGCTGCCGCTGACGGTGCTGATCCTGCTGCTGTTCGTGGTCTGCCTGCCTTTTACCGGCCTGCAGCCATTGTGGGAGACCCGCCACGCGACGCCGATCCTGCTGGCCATGGTGTTCGCCCATGTCGCGCTGCTCAACGGCGTCATTCAGGATGGTCGGCAAGCGGTGCATTACCCGCGAGCGCTGCGCGTGCTGGTCGACGCCAGCTCCCTGTGCCTGCCGCTTCTGGCAGGGCTTGCGATTTACGCGCTCTGGCTGCGGATCGGCCAGTACGGGCTCACGCCTGATCGGGTGGTGGCGGTCGGTGCGACGCTGGTTGCCCTGCTGCATGCGCTGGCGCTGATGGTAGCGGTGCTGCAATGGCGGGATGGATGGCTGGCCGGCCTGCGCCAGAGCAATCCGCTGCTGGCGCTGGTTTCGGTGGCACTGTTGCTGCTCATGCATCTGCCGCCGTTGAGCCCGTTGCAGCTCAGCGCAGCCAACCAGTACCAGCGCCTGCTCGACGAGCAGGTGCCGGCAGAACGCACCGATCTCGGCGCACTGCGCTTTCAGCTGGGGCAACCCGGTCGCGACCAGCTCGAAAAGCTGCGTCAGCGCGTGGTCGAGCCTGGTCTCGCAGACGCGCGACGGGAGCAACTGCAGGCAGACCTGCAGCGACTGGACAAGGCCGACAGCTACTGGAACTGGCGACACGAGCACGATATGGCCAATACCGCACCGGTGCCCTGGATCGGCGAGCCTCTCGAGGATGCCGGTGGCGCGTTGGCACAGGCCATCGCGACCCAGGGCTGTGACGGGGACTGCGCCCTGTTCGCCGTCGATCTGGACGATGACCGTCAGCCCGAGGTGCTGCTGCTACGCGGTGCGCGGCAGCGGATCGTGACGGTGCTGGGGCGTGGCGATACCGGTACTTGGCGATGGATCGGGCACCTTCGCACGACCGATCAGCAAACCCTCGACGGCGAGACCCTCAAGCAGCAGATCGAGCGTGGCGCTTTGCAGGTGGTAGCGCCGCGCTTCAAGGCGCTGGAAATCGACGGCATCCGTCTGGAACCGGCGATTACCGAATAGTCTGCTGAGCATGAAAAGCCCGACGCGAAGGTCGGGCTTTTCATTTACAGCGAGCAAGCCTGGCGATCAGCCGTCCAGCATCGCCTTGTTGCGCACCGCACCCTTGTCGGCGCTGGTGGCGAGCAGGGCGTAGGCCTTGAGCGCCGTCGTCACCTTACGGGTGCGTGGCTGGGCGGGCTTCCAGCCTTTCTTGTCCTGCTCGATGCGGCGGTGGGACAGTTCTTCATCGCTGACCTGCAGCTGGATGCTGCGGTTGGGGATGTCGATCAGCACCTTGTCGCCGTCCTGCACCAGCCCGATGGCGCCGCCCGCAGCCGCTTCCGGCGAGGCGTGGCCGATGGACAGGCCCGAGGTGCCGCCGGAGAAGCGGCCATCGGTGAGCAGGGCGCACTCCTTGCCCAGTCCCTTGGACTTCAGGTACGAGGTCGGGTAGAGCATTTCCTGCATGCCTGGGCCGCCCTTCGGGCCTTCGTAGCGGATGATGACGATGTCGCCGGCCTTCACTTCGTCATTGAGGATGCCTTTGACGGCGCTGTCCTGGCTTTCGAAGATCTTGGCGGTGCCTTCGAAGACGTGGATGGATTCATCCACTCCAGCGGTTTTCACCACGCAGCCATCGAGGGCAATGTTGCCGTAGAGCACGGCCAGGCCGCCTTCCTGGGAATAGGCATGCTCGACGCTGCGAATGCAGCCTTCGGCGCGGTCCAGGTCCAGGGTGTCCCAACGGGTCGACTGGCTGAATGCCGTTTGCGTCGGGATGCCCGCCGGGCCTGCCTTGAAGAAGGTGTGCACCGCTTCGTCTTGGGTCTGGGTGATGTCCCACTGCGCGATGCCTTCAGCAAGCGTCCGGCTGTGCACGGTGGGGACGTCGGTGTGCAGCAGGCCGCCACGGGCGAGCTCACCAAGAATGGAGAAAATGCCGCCGGCGCGGTGCACGTCTTCCATGTGGTACTTCTGGATGTTCGGCGCAACCTTGCACAGCTGCGGCACCTTGCGCGACAGGGCGTCGATGGCGCGCAGGTCGAAGTCGACCTCGGCTTCCTGAGCGGCGGCCAGCAGGTGCAGGATGGTGTTGGTCGAGCCACCCATGGCGATATCGAGCGTCATGGCGTTTTCGAACGCGCGGCGGCTGGCGATGTTGCGCGGCAGGACTGATTCGTCGCCCTCGCCATAATAGCGCTGGCACAGCTCTACGATGGTGCGGCCGGCGCGCAGGAACAGCTGCTCGCGGTCGCTGTGCGTAGCGAGGGTCGAGCCGTTGCCGGGCAGGGCAAGCCCTAAGGCTTCGGCCAGGCAGTTCATCGAGTTGGCAGTGAACATGCCGGAGCAGCTGCCACAGGTCGGGCAGGCGCTGCGCTCGTATTCGGCGACCTTCTCGTCCGAGGCGCTTTCATCGGCAGCGATGACCATGGCGTCGACCAGGTCCAGGCCGTGGCTGGCCAGCTTGGTCTTGCCGGCTTCCATTGGGCCGCCGGAGACGAACACCACCGGGATGTTCAGGCGCAGCGCGGCCATCAGCATGCCGGGGGTGATCTTGTCGCAGTTGGAGATGCAGACGATGGCATCGGCGCAGTGCGCGTTGACCATGTACTCCACCGAATCGGCGATGATCTCGCGCGAAGGCAGCGAATAGAGCATGCCATCGTGGCCCATGGCGATGCCGTCATCGACTGCGATGGTGTTGAATTCCTTGGCGACGCCGCCGGCCTTTTCGATCTCGCGAGCGACCAGCTGGCCCAGGTCTTTCAGGTGCACGTGACCAGGCACGAACTGGGTGAAGGAGTTGGCGATGGCGATGATCGGCTTCTTGAAGTCTTCATCCTTCATGCCGGTGGCGCGCCACAGCGCGCGGGCGCCGGCCATGTTGCGGCCGTGCGTGGAGGTTTTCGAACGGTAATCAGGCATGACGGTTCCTGCGGCTAATCAGGTAATCGGAGGTATGCGTATGGTGAGCAACGCCTGTGCCGGATGCAACGGAGGATGACCGTGCGTTCGGAAGGGGCCGGGTCGAGGCGGGTAGACGCTCGTAGGGCCTGGGCTCAGAGTCCGCCGTGTGGTGAATGGCGAGATATCACCGATTCTACGCACGTTCCGGCAGCCGGGCCAGGCGGGACGATTGCCGGTCCTGCGCTACCCCGCATGCCAGCGGCCCGGAGCGGCTGGATCGGGCGTGAGGCCTGCGCATCGGCCGCCTTTTTCGGCGTATGACCGCCGGTCCCCTTGACTGGCAGGTCGAGGATCGCTCGCTAGAGTCCAAACCCGACCGTTTCGCTGGTGACTGCACCTTGTCTTGCCGCTGGCCAGCGAGCGGTCGCCTCGCCATGGGTGCGCGTTCTGCGGAGTAGCGGGCAGCCGATGATGGGCGAGGCGTCCTTATACCAACGATAAGAACGAGGAATGCAGATGCACAAATTCACACGTCGATACCTGAGCGCCGCTGCTCTGGTGGCCCTATCCGCAACCGCCGTCGCCGCACCCCTGCCTGACACACCCGGAGCGCCATTCCCCTCGGTTTCGAGCTTCGACAATTCCGGCCCCTACGCCGTCACCAGTCAGAGCGAAGGGCCGAGCTGCCGCATCTACCGGCCACGCACGCTGGGCCAGGATGGCGTCAGGCATCCGGTCATCCTCTGGGGCAATGGTACCGGCACCGGGCCGACGACTTATTCAGGGCTGCTGACCCACTGGGCCAGCCATGGCTTCGTGGTGGCCGCGGCGGAAACCTCCAACGCCGGCACCGGGCGCGACATGCTGGCCTGCCTCGATTACCTGGTACAGGAAAGCAATCGCACCTACGGCACCTACGTCGGCGTGTTGAACACCGGACGCGTCGCCACATCGGGCCACTCCCAGGGCGGTGGAGGCTCGATCATGGCCGGGCAGGATGATCGCGTGAAGGTCACCGCGCCGATCCAGCCGTACACCATCGGTCTTGGCCATGACCCGTCGTCGCAGCGCAACCAGCGCGGGCCGATGTTCCTGATGTCCGGCGGTGCCGACACGATCGCCATCCCCTATCTGAATGCGCAGCCGGTCTATACCCGCGCCAATGTGCCGATCTTCTGGGGGGAAAGGCGCTATGTCAGCCACTTCGAGCCGGTGGGTGATGGCGGGGCCTATCGCGGACCGACGACGGCCTGGTTCCGTTATCACCTGATGGACGACGAGAGTGCGCGTGGCACCTTCTACGGACGTTTCTGCGGGTTGTGCACCAGCCTGTTGTGGAGCGATCAGCGCAGGGGCATCGAGTAACACGGCACGTTGAAACCTTCGCCCGCACTGCCGGGCGGAGGTTTCATGGCGATACGGTAGGCGCGTGTGCCGCCTCTCAGCTGTTGGGCAGGATGCGGCAGGTCAGGCTCTTGATGTAGCGGGTCTCCGGGATCGCCGGATGCACCGGGTGATCCGGACCCTGGGCGCCGCGCTCGAGCAGCTGGATGTTGCGATCCAGATGGCGCGCGCTGCCGAGCAGGATGTTCTGCAGATCGTCCTCGGGCAGGTGCATCGAACAGCTGGCGCTGACCAGGATGCCGTCCTTGTTCAGTAGCCGCATGGCGGTTTCGTTGAGGCGGCGGTAGGCGGCCTCGCCGTTCTTCAGATCCTTCTTGCGCTTGATGAACGCCGGCGGATCGGTGATCACCACGTCGAAGCGCTCTTCGGCGTTCTTCAGTTCCTTCATCGCCTCGAAGGCATCGCCTTCGACGCAGGTCATCTTCTCGGCCACACCATTGAGCGCAGCGTTGCGCTCCACGCCATCCAGGGCAAAGGCCGAGGCGTCGACGCAGAACACCTCGCTGGCTCCGAAGGCCGCCGCCTGCACGCCCCAGCCGCCGATGTAGCTGAACAGGTCGAGTACGCGCTTGCCCTTCACGTAGGGCGCCAGGCGCGCGCGATTCATGCGGTGGTCGTAGAACCAGCCGGTCTTCTGGCCCTGCAGCACCGGCGCCTCGAACTTCACGCCGTTCTCTTCCAGCGCGACCCACTCCGGCACTACGCCGAACGCCGTATCGACGTAACGCTCCAGGCCTTCGGCATCGCGAGCGCTGGAGTCGTTCTTCCACAGCACGCCGCGCGGCTTGAGAACCTGCACCAGCGCCTCCAGCACGGCATCCTTGTTGCGCTCCATGGTGGCGGAGGCCAGCTGCACCACCAGATGGTCGTGGAAGCGATCCACCACCAGGCCCGGCAGAAGATCGGAATCGCCATAGATCAGGCGGTAGCACGGCTGATCGAACAGGCGATCACGCAGCGACAGGGCGACCTGGATGCGATGCACCAGCAATGACTTATCCAGGCTGTGCTTGAGATCGCGTGACAGCAGGCGCGCGCAGATCAGGTTGTTCGGCGATACCCCGACGATGCCCAGTGGCTTGCCGCCGGCGGCTTCGAGCACGGCCTGATCCCCGGCAACGAAGCCCGCCAGCGGCGTGGCCGCGGTGTCCACCTCGTTGCTGTAGACCCACAGATGGCCGGCGCGCAGGCGGCGATCGGCATTGGCTTTGAGGCGCAGGCTGGGCAGGGTCATCGGCGGGGCTCCGGGAAAAAGACGGGCATTCTAAACGAGCGGCAGGCCACGCGCGCCGGCGCTGCCGGAAATTCCTCGCAGCGCCTGCCGCGCATCGTCCGGTCAGGCGGACAGGGCTTGAATCAGCGCCTGGCTGAACGCTGGGATGTCATCCGGCTTGCGGCTGCTGATCAGCTGACCGTCCACCACCACCTCCTGGTCCACCCAATCGGCGCCGGCGTTCTTCAGGTCGTCGGTAAGCGATGGCCAGCTGGTCATGCGCTTGCCCTTGACCAGTCCGGCCGAGATCAGCAGCCAGCCGCCGTGACAGATCACCGCGATCGGCTTGTTCGCCGCGGCGGCGTCGCGTACCAGCTTTTGTGCGCTTTCGTCGGTGCGAATGGTGTCGGAGTTGACCACCCCACCGGGCAGCAGCACGGCGTCATAGTCATTCATATCGAGGTCGTCGAAGGTCTTGTCCACGTGAAACTTGCTGGCCGGGGTGGTGTGGTTCCAGCCGGTCACTTCGCCATTCTTGGCGGAGACGATCTGGGCTGTCGCACCGGCCTTCTCCAGCGCCTCCTGGGGCCCGGTCAGCTCGACCTGCTCGAAGCCGTCGGTCACCAGGATTGCCACGCGCTTGCCGTTGAGGGATTGGGTCATGAGCATGCCTCCGTCTGTCTGTCGGTAACGCTCGCTGAATGCGAGTCACTTGAAATGGGACCCGCATCTCAGCCAAAGTTCGCCCTTTCGTGCCAATGGCACTTTGCCTTCTCGTCGAGCGACCCCCTCATGGCCGTTGAACTCTCCGCCGAACAGATCCGCCGGGTGCTGCAAGGCATCAGCGTGCCGCCGCAACCGCAGATCATGGTCGACCTGCAGATGGAACAGGTCATGCCGGTGCCCGATCTGAAAGCCATCGCCCGGCTGATCAGTCAGGACCCGGGGCTTTCTGGGGCGCTGCTCAAGCTGGTCAACTCGCCGCATTTCGGTCTGGCCAACCGCATCGCTTCCATCCAGCAGGCGGTGAACCTGCTGGGCTGCAATTCGGTGATCAACCTGATCAATGCGCAGTCGATCAAGGTCGAGATGAGCGACGAGACCATCGTCACGCTCAGCCGCTTCTGGGACAGCGCGCAGGACGTGGCCATGGCCTGCCTGACCCTGGCCAAGCGCATCGGCTACCAGTCGCCGGACGAGGCGTACACCCTCGGGCTGTTCCACAATTGCGGCATCCCGCTGATGCTCAAGCGCTTCCCCGGCTACATGAGTGTGCTGGAAGAGGCCTACGCCAGCACCGGGGACGGCCAGCGCATCGTCGATATCGAGAATCGTGTGCTCAGCACCAACCATGCGGTGGTCGGCTACTTCACCGCCAAATCGTGGAACCTGCCGCTGCACCTGTGCGATGCCATCGCCAATCACCATAACGCGCTGTCGCTGTTCGCCGACGACTCGGGGCGCGACGCGCCGATCAAGACGCTGCTGGCGATCCTCAAGATGGCCGAGCACATCTGCGCCTGTCATCGGGTGCTCGGCGCGCAGCCGGACGATCACGAGTGGGACAGCGTGGCGCAGCTGGTGCTCGAATACGTCGGGCTGTCGGAATACGATTTCGTCTGCCTCAAGGAAAGCATCCGCGAGCTTGGCGTGGGCTGACGGCCCGGCGCCGGCCTGCTAAGGTCGGCATCCCTTCGCTGTATCCAACGTCCCGCCATGCCCGAACTTCCCGAAGTCGAAACTACCCGCCGTGGTATCGAGCCATACCTTGTTGGTCAGCGTGTCAGCCGCGTGCTGGTGCGTGACCGGCGGTTGCGCTGGCCGATCCCGGAAGACCTCGATGTGCGTCTGTCCGGCCAACGCATCCAAGCCGTCGAGCGTCGTGCCAAATACCTGCTGATCAAGGCCGAGAGCGGCACGCTGATCGTTCATCTGGGCATGTCCGGAAGCCTGCGTCTGGTTGACGCGGCATTGCCGGCGGCCAAGCACGAGCACGTCGATATCCTGCTGGAGTCCGGCCAGGCGCTGCGCTACACCGATCCGCGGCGCTTCGGCGCGATGCTCTGGAGCCACGAGCCGCTCGCCCATGTGTTGCTCGCCAGTCTCGGGCCCGAGCCGCTCGGCGAGGATTTCGACGGTGACCGTCTGTATAGGCTGTCGCGTGGGCGCAGCATGGCGGTCAAGCCGTTCATCATGGACAACGCGGTAGTGGTGGGCGTCGGCAACATCTATGCGAGCGAGGCACTGTTCGCCGCCGGGATCGATCCGCGGCGGCCGGCCGGGAGCATCTCGCGAGCGCGTTACCTGAAACTGGGCGAGGAAATCCGGCGGATACTGGCGATGGCCATCGAGCGTGGCGGCACGACCTTGCGCGATTTCGTCGGCGGCGATGGCAAGCCCGGCTATTTTCAACAGGAGCTGTTCGTCTACGGGCGGGCCGGCGAATTCTGCAAGAACTGTGGCGGCACGCTGCGTGAGATTCGCCTCGGTCAGCGCGCCAGCGTGTATTGCGCTCGCTGCCAGCGTTGAGCGGCTGGCGGAACTGTGCATGCGTTGACGGCGTTCACGCTCAGCCTGCCCCGGCCACTGCTATAGTGGCCGCCACAACTAAAAATTGCCGCGTTTCGCACATCTGAAGGACCACACCATGAATCTGTTCCGCTCTACCGCTGCTGTCTTGGCACTGACCACTGGCCTGCTGGCGCTGCCGGCACATGCGGAGTCGGTCCCGCAGAACGCCAGTGGTGATCCGATGTACTCCGTAGAAGCGCCCAAGGCCTACTCCATGGTCGGTGACCTAATCATCGCCCGCCCGCTGCTGATCGCCGCGACTGCCATCGGCGCCGGTGTTTTCGTTGTCAGCCTGCCGTTCACCGCTTTGGGTGGCAACGTCGGCGAGGCTGGCAAGGCTCTGGTCGTCGAGCCGGGTAAAGCGGCGTTCGTACGCTGCCTGGGCTGCACCACCAGCGGTTACAACGCCCAGCGTTGATCGACGTCATCCGCATCGCGACTGGCAAGGGCCTGAGCCTTCCGGTCGCGGTGTTGCTGCAGTAGGCTTCGCCTCCCATCCCGCGCCGCGAAGCCCCCTCCTTGAACAGCCTCTTCTTCAAGACATTTCTGCCCATCGTGGGCCTGCTGATGTTGTCCTGGTCGTTCTGGGCCAGTGACGGATGGCTCGAGCTGTGCGCGGGACTCGCCCTGTTCCTGTTCGGCATGCAATGCCTCGAAGAGGGGCTGCGCCAACTGGCCGGTAGCAAGCTCGAACAGCTGCTGACGCGCAGTACGGCGACGCCGCTCAAGGGCCTGATGTTCGGCATGAGCGGCACCATGCTGCTGCAGTCCAGCACGCTGGTCTCGTTGCTCACCATCGCGTTCATCAGCACCGGGCTGATCAAGCTTGCCGGCGGTATCGCCATTCTGTTCGGCGCCAATCTCGGCTCCACCACGGGTATCTGGCTGCTGGCACTGGCCGGGCAGAACGTCAGCCTGAGTCCGCTGGCCTTGCCGCTGCTGGTTTTCGGGGTGCTGGCCAGCTTCACCGGCGACAAGGGCAAGGCGGCCGGTCGTATCGTGCTCGGCATCGCCTTCATCTTTCTCGGCATCGATCAGATCAAGACCGGTTTCTCCAGCTTCGGCGGCATGGACCTGTCGCAATACCACGCCGGCGGTCTGGCCGGGCAGCTGATGTTCGTCGCGATCGGCCTGTTTGCCACGGTGGTGCTGCAGTCCAGTCATGCCACATTGATGCTGACGCTGACCGCTTTGGCTACCGGCCAGCTGGATCTCGGCCAGGCGCTGGCGACGGCGATCGGCGCCAATGTCGGCACGAGCGTCACCACTGCGTTCGTCGGCTCGCTCGGCGGCAACCGCAGTGGTCAGCGCCTGGCGCTGGCCCATGTACTGTTCAACGTGACTACCGCCGTGCTGGCCATCGCGCTGCTGCTGCCGTTGACCTGGCTGGTCGAATGGCTGGTCGCGCCGCTGGGCCTGGCTGAAAACCGCCTGATTCAGCTGGCGCTGTTCCATACGCTGTTCAATGCCATGGGTGTGCTGCTGTTCTGGCCGTGGCAGGCGCAGCTGGCAAACCTGCTGTTGCGCGTGTTGCCCGAGCGAGTCGAACCGACGGTGCTGATCACCGAACTTGCGCCTGCTCGACCGGAGGAGCCGACCCGCGCGCGCTACCTGAATGACCGTGCGCTGGACTCAGCGGATGCTGCCGCCAGCGCCGTGGCGCAGGAGCTGCAGCATCTGGCGCGCCTGAGTCTCGAGGTGATCTGCCATGCCACCTATCTGCCGGTGGACCAGCTGCGCCAGCAGGGACGGATTGACGAGGCGCTGATCAACGCGAAGCCCGACGCCCAGGCCCTGGATGCCGAGCGGCTGTATCAGCGGCATATCAAGGGCGTGTATTCCGATCTGCTGACCTTCATGGGGCGTCTGGAGCTGCCACTGGACGAGAGCCACCAGGCGTTCTGGCTGAGCTGCCAGGTTGAAGCGCTGCAGCTGGTGGACGCGGTCAAGGATGCCAAGCACCTGCAGAAGAACCTCGGACACTACCTGCGCACCGATGACTCCGCGGCGCGCCAGGCGTATGTCGAGCTGCGTCGGCATTTGCTGGAGTCGTTGCGCGAGATCCGCGCGCTCAACCACTCGGAGCTGCCCGATGAGCTATGGCGCGAGCGCTTGAACTGGCTGGACGAGCGCGCTGCGAAGTTCGATGCGGAGTTTCGCCGGCGCCTG
This sequence comes from Stutzerimonas kunmingensis, assembly GCF_021432085.1. Classification (GTDB taxonomy): domain Bacteria; phylum Pseudomonadota; class Gammaproteobacteria; order Pseudomonadales; family Pseudomonadaceae; genus Stutzerimonas. The sequence continues at coordinate 266,129 of NZ_CP090366.1, forward strand.
TTCGAGTCGATCCGCAACCAGAAGCTGGACGGTTTGCAGAGCAGTTCGCTGATGAACGACCTGGGCTACGCCAGCCGCATCATCCAGAGTCTGCGCAACGCCTTGTTGCTGGGTGAAGGCCATGAGCTGACGCGGCAACTGCGGCAGCTCGCTGAGGACGAAGGCCCGGTCATTCTGCAGCTGTAACCGGCTCGCGGCGGGCTGGCACCATCAGTGCCTGGCCGATGCCGCGCGGGTCGCTGGCCGCCTCGACCGTGCCGCTCGGCTTGTGCCAATAGAGCACCTGCTGGTTGCCGTAGTCGCGTTCGATCAGCCTGGGCTGGTGGCCGCGCGCGCGCAGGGTGTCCAGCTGTGCCGGGGTGAACGCGTCGGCTTCGTACTGCAGCACATCCGGCAGGTACTGATGGTGATAGCGCGGCACTGCCGGCCAGGCCTGCACCGGCTTGCCTTCCAAATAAGCCAGTGCCGAAAGCAGCACCATGCTCGGTATGCGGCTGCCGCCGGGCGTACCAAAGGCGGCGAACTCCTCGACGCTTTCGATGAAAGTCGGGCTCATGCTCGACAGCGGACGCTTGCCGCCGGAGATGGCGTTGGCGCTGCTGCCCTTCAGGCCATAGGCATTGCTGCCGTCGATGTCGGCGGCGAAGTCGTCCATCTCGTCATTGAGCAGCACACCGGTGCCGGGCACGCTGAAGGCGGCACCGAACATCATGTTCAGCGATAGCGTCGCCGCCACCGCATTGCCTTCGGCATCAATCACCGCGAAGTGGGTGGTGTGCTCGCCCTCGCGCCAGCGTGGCGCTGGCGGCAATGCGCTGCTCGGCGTGGCCCGATCAGGGTCGATGGAGCTGGCGAGCTGGTCCAGATACTGGTCTGACAGTAGATGTCGCAGTGGTGACGCGACGAAATCCGGATCGCCCAGTTGCCCTCGGTCGCGATAGGCCCGGCGCAACGCCTCGATCACCAGGTGACTGCGTTGCAGCGGTTCGGCGTCGCGCCAGGACAGGCGTTCGAGAATGCCCAGGCTCTGCGCGAGGATCATGCCGCCGGCTGACGGCGGTGGCGCGCCGATCAGCTCACGACCATTGGCGAGGGTGAAGCGTAGTGGCTCGCGCTCGACGGTGTGGTAGTTGGCCAGATCCTCCAGCGACCAGATGCCGCCGGCGGCGCGCACGCCTTGCACCAATTTCTTCGCGAACTCGCCGCGGTAGAAGCCGTCGTGACCGTGCCTGGCCAAGCGCTCCAGGGTTTGCGCCAGCTCCGGCTGACGCAGCAGATGGCCTTCGGCTGGCAGGTCCCCGTCGCGGAGAAACAGCCGCGCGCTCTCCGGATCGTCACGCAGCGCTGCGAGGCGCCAGCCGGCGCGCTGGCGATAGACGGAATCCACCGCAAAGCCGTCGCGGGCCAGCGCGATGGCTGGTGCGAGAGTAGTCTTCAGCGGTAGGCGTCCACGTTTTTCGGCGAGCTCGACCAGTGCGGCCGGCGTGCCGGGTATCGCCGCGGCCAGCGGGCCATTCAGCGAAAGTTCGCGCCGGATCTTGCCGTCGCGCAGGTACAGGTCCGGCGTGGCAGCGGCGGGTGCGCGCTCGCGGGCGTCGAGGAAACTGTGCTGGGGGGATTCGCCGGCTTCGCGCAGCAGAAAGAAGCCGCCGCCGCCAAGTCCGGAGCCATATGGCTCGACCACCGCCAGGGCGGCGCTGACTGCAACGGTGGCATCGAAGGCGTTGCCGCCGGCTTCGAGAATGCGCCGGCCAACTTCACTGGCCAGCGGATGGGCCGTGGCGACGGCGCCGTTTGCAAGAGGGTTGCCCTGGGCCGCGTAGGCCAGCAGCAGGAGGGCGGCGAGACAACCCTGGAGCCCCCTGAGCAGGCGGGTCCTTCGGGTCGGTCGCCGCGAGAGCATCACGCCTTGCCGGTGATGATCAGGTACTTCTGCATCAGTTCGTCCTTGCTCTCGACGTTGTTCTCGTCGAGCGGGATGCAGTCCACCGGGCAGACCTGCTGGCACTGTGGCTCGTCGTAGTGGCCGACGCATTCGGTGCAGAGGTTGGGGTCGATGACGTAGATTTCCTCGCCCTGGGAAATGGCGCTGTTCGGGCACTCTGGCTCGCACACATCGCAGTTGATGCAGTCATCGGTGATTTTCAGGGACATCCAGCGAACTCCTGCCGTGGCTCGAACCACGGCACAGCAATATTACGACCGGGCAATTGTGCCGCATCGCCGGCCAGCGTGCACTCGACGCGGCCCGGCGGGCATCGTCAGTTCTGGCCGAAGCGCTCGTGCAACGCGCTCATCACCGCCGGGTGGACGAATTTGGATACGTCACCCTTGAGCGAGGCAATCTCCCTAACCAGCGTCGAGGAAATATAGGAGTACTTCTCCGACGGCGTGAGGAACAGGCTTTCCACATCGGGCGCCAGCTGGCGGTTCATGTTGGCCAGCTGGAACTCGTACTCGAAGTCCGAAACCGCACGCAGCCCGCGCAGCAGGATATTGGCCTGCTGCTCCTTGACGAAGTGCGCCAGCAGCGTGGAGAAACCCATGACCTTCACGTTCGGCAGGTGCTTGGTGACTTCTTGAGCCAGCGCCACACGTTGCTCGAGCGGGAACAGCGGGTTCTTCTTGGGGTTGGCCGCCACGGCGATGATGACCTCGTCGAACAGGCGCGAAGCGCGTTCCACCAGATCGGCGTGGCCCATGGTGATGGGATCGAAGGTTCCCGGATACAACACTCGATTCATCGCGGCGTCCTGACGCATGCGTGGGGGTGTGGATGGTAGCGGCTCGGTGTCGACAGCGTAAAGCCTGAATGCCATGCCGCGATCTGTCGTGAATGACAGTCAATCTCAGGACTTCTGCAGGCGATCACCCAGTTCCGTGGCGAGTTTGGCGCACAGCGCATAGATCGACAGCTGGGGATTGGCGCCGATGCTGGTGGGGAAAAGTGAGCCGTCGTGTATCGACAGGTTGGCCAGCTGATGGTGCCGACCGAGGCTGTCGGTGACGGCCTGGCGTGGGTCATCACCCATGGCGCAACCGCCCATGACGTGGGCGCTGCCAAGACGGGTGCGATACAGCGCAAGGTCCAGACCCTCGATCAGCTCCCGGGCGGCGCGGGGCGTGCGCACGTAATGGGCGTCGGCATGCAGGGGCAGCACGGCGCGCGCACCGGCGGCGAACTGGGTCTCGGCCATGCTCAGAAAGGCGCGGCGGATACCGTTCCAGGCATAGTCGGTCATGCGGTAGTCGAGCGCCGGGCTGCCGTCGCTGCGCAGCTCGACCGTGCCCTCGGCGCTGTCCTGATGAAAGCCGTCGCGCTGCAGGGCGATCATCGCGTGAGTATGCGGCAGCTCGGCCATGCGCTGCGCATTCTCCGGGCCGAAGTCGCCGAGCAGGGTGGCCGCGAGCGCGGGATGGATGGGCGGTACTTCGAGCTTGTAGCCCGCCGGCCCGGCAATCCCGTCGCGCCACTGGAAGTGGTCGGAATAGATCGATTGTGGCGCGCCGCTGAAGGCGTCGATGCGCTCGTCGAATTGCGCCGCGGAGAAGTTGGTCAGATGCAGGAAGGTGCGCTTGCCGACGCGCTGATGCGGGTCGGGCGCCTGCGAGCGCAGCAGCAGCGCCGGCGTGTTGATGCCGCCGCCGGCGAGTATGTAGTGCCTGGCGACGACGCGGATGCGCTGCCCGTTCGGTTCCACGCAGCGGTCGTCCATGCCCAGGCAGTCCAGGCCGACGACCTGCTCGCCCTGCATCAACAGGCGTTCGGCGCGCGCGAGGTAGAGCAGTGCGCCGCCCTTGTCCAGCAGCGCCGGAATGCTGGTGACCAGCATCGACTGCTTGGCGTTGGTCGGGCAGCCCATGCCGCAATAGCCTAGGTTCCAGCAGCCACGCACGTTGCGCGGGATCACCGCCCAGTGCTGGCCGAGGCTTTCGCAGCCGCGCTGCAACACCGCGTTGTTGGCATTCGGCGGCACGGCCCAGGGCGCGATGCCGAGGCGCTGTTCGATGCGTTCGAACCAGGGTTGCAGCGCCTCGACCGACAGCCCGCTGACGCCATGCTCGCTGGCCCAGTGCTGCAATGTTTGCGGCGGTGTGCGAAAGCTCGAGGTCCAGTTCACCAGCGTGGTGCCGCCGACCGCGCGGCCCTGCAGGATGGTGATGGCGCCGTCCTTGCTGGTGCGGCCGATGGCTTCCTGATAGAGCGAGCGGTAGGCGCGGGCCTCCTGCATGTCGAAGTCGCTGCTGGTGCGCAGCGGGCCTTCTTCGATCAGCAGCACCTTGTAGCCGGCTGCGCTCAGCACTTCTGCGCTGGTGGCGCCGCCTGCGCCACTGCCGACGATGGCGACGTCGGCCTCCAGGGTCAGATCGTCCTCCAGTCGCGAGCCGTCGTATGTGGTCCAGCCACGGGCAAGGCCTGCAGCAAACAAGTCGGGAACGGGCACGGATGCCTCCTATCAGTCAGACCTTCGGCGGTCCGGGATAACCGCAGTGCGCCCAGGCGGCGGGGCTGGCGTACCAGGCCATGAGGATCATCTGCAGCAGCGAGGCATGACCCTGGCGCAGCTGGGCGAGCGAGCTGTTTTGCCAGCGCTGAAGGAACGCGCGTATTTGATCATCGGAGGCGACCTCCCAGCCGCTCCAGATTCCGGTCAGCGGCCCGCGGGTCAGTGGCAGGCTGAGTACGTCGAACAGCTGGCGTACCTGGCTTAGCAGCGCGGGCGACAAGTGGTGCAGGCCCAGGTCAAGGCTGACGAGGGTGGTCTGCACGGCCTGCGGCATGTCACTGGGCGCCGTCGAGCCTTCCAGTAGCAACGGCGTTAGTCGGCGCAGCATGGGCAGATCGCTGTCACGCAACGCGAAGAAGCCGCTCGCCGGGCTGTCTGCCGAGGCGCTGAGGGTTCGGCTGAGCAGGCCGCCGCCAGCCAGGATGGCGCCGCCGAGCAGTCCGACCTTGAGCAGGCCGCGGCGATTGAGGGAAATCTCGTGCATTGCTCCAGCTCGCTTCAGCGGATAAACAGCGCATAGATCAGCTTCTGCCACCACCTGCCATAGGGCGGATAGATCAGTCGGGCGGCGTTGAAGCGCTGTTTGATGAACACACCCTTGGCCTTGCTGAAGGTGAGAAATCCCTCATGGCCGTGGTAGTGCCCCATGCCGGACGGGCCGACGCCACCAAACGGCAGATCGTCCTGGGCGACGTGCAGCAGGGTATCGTTCAGGCACACGCCGCCGGAGTGGGTGGTTTGCAGCATGCGCTGCTGCTCGCTGCGGTCGTAGCCGAAGTAGTACAGCGCCAGCGGGCGTGGGCGTGCGTTGATGTAAGCCAGCGCTTCGTCCAGATCGGCGTACGGCACGATCGGCAACAGCGGGCCGAAGATTTCCTCCTGCATCACGCGCATGTCGTCGGTGGTGTTCAGCAGCAGGCAGTGCGGCATGCGCCGTTGCTGCGCCTCGGCAAACAGCGGCACGACATGCGCGCCCTTGGCCTGCGCATCGTCGAGGTAGTCCTGCAGTCGCGTCAGCTGACGCGCATTGATGATCGCGGTGTAGTCGGGATTGTCCGCAAGGCTCGGATACAGACGCTGTACCGCCTCACGGTAGGCACCGACGAAGCCCTCGACACGCTCGCGCGGCACCAGCACATAGTCCGGCGCGACGCAGGTCTGCCCGGCGTTCATGCACTTGCCGAAGGCGATGCGCTCGGCGGCATCGGCCAACGGGACGCTGGCCGAGACGATCGCTGGCGACTTGCCACCGAGCTCCAGCGTCACCGGTGTCAGGTTTTCCGCTGCCGCGCGCATCACCTCGCGGCCGATGTGCGTCGAACCGGTGAACAGCAGGTGATCGAACGGCAGCCGGGCGAAGGCCTGCCCGACCTCTACGTCGCCGAGCACCACCGCTACCTGATCTTCAGGGAAGATCTGCGCCAGCAGATCCTTGAGCAGCTGCCCGGTGGCAGGCGTCGACTCGCTCATTTTCAGCATCACGCGATTGCCGGCGGCGAGCGCGCCGATCAGCGGCCCGATGGCCAGATAGAGCGGGTAGTTCCACGGCACGATGATGCCCACCACGCCCAGCGGCTGGTAGACCACCCGTGCGCTGGCTGGCTGGAAGGCCAGGCCGACATGCCGGCGTGAGGGTTTCATCCAGCGCCGCAGGTGACGGCTGGCGTAACGGATGCCGTGCAGGCTGGGCATGATTTCCGCCAGCAGGGTTTCGTCGGCCGAACGATGCCCGAAATCCGCAGCGACTGCCTCCATCAGCGCCGGTTGATGGCCGGCAAGCACATCGCGCAGGGCGTCCAGCCAACGCAAGCGATCCTCTTCCGAGGGCATCGGTGCGGCGGTGAAGGCCGAGCGCTGGCGGGCGAACAGGGCCTCCATGGCGACCAGCGCTTGCGGGATTTCGGCTGACATGCGGGCTCCTGATGCGATGTGCTGGAGGATTTCTAGAGTAATTACTCTAAACTGTCAACGAGACGTGCTTACCCGCCTGCTGGCGTGTACCGTTGCTTCCTTCGCTTCGCCGCCGAGAACTCGCCGCCTCATGGCATCCCGCACCAAGACCCGTGACCGCATCATCGAAGCCAGCCTGGGGCTGTTCAACGCCCAGGGCGAGCGGAACGTTACGACCAACCATATCGCCGCCCATCTCGGCATCTCGCCGGGCAATCTGTACTACCACTTCCCCAACAAGCAGGCGATCGTCGCAGAGCTGTTCGGGCAGTACGAATCGCGTGTCGACCAGTTCCTGCGCTTGCCGCCGGAGCGGGAAATGCAGGTCCAGGACAAGGCGCTTTACCTCGAAGCGCTGCTGGGCGCGATGTGGGATTACCGATTTCTCCATCGTGATCTGGAAGGCCTGCTGGATGCCAATCCGCAGCTCGCCCAGCGCTACCAGGCGTTCGCCGGCCGTTGCCTGCGGCATGCCCGGGCGATCTATCAGGGGTTCGTCGATGCCGGCATTCTGCTGATGGATCCGCTCCAGGCCGAGGCCTTGGCGCTGAATGCCTGGATCGTCCTTACCTCCTGGGTGCGTTTCCTCGGCACGGTTGGCGCGGGAGCCGGAAGCCTGGATCAACTACAGCTGCGTCGGGGCATCTATCAGGTGCTGGCACTGGAAAGTGGCTTCGTTGCTCCGGGTGCCCGCGAAGCCGTGGCGGCGCTGCAGCAGCAGTACTTCGTCGAACTGGATCCCCTGCCGGACTCACGGGGCGTCTAGAGCAGGCGAGGGCTCACGGCGTTTGTGCCAGCCACTGCGGAATGCGCCGCTCCAGGTAGTAGCGAGGCCTACGCGGCGTGCCTTCGACAAAGCCGACGTGGCCACCGTTGGCGTGCAGCTCGAGGGCGGTGGTGGCGGACAGCTCGGCCGGTTCCGGCACGCTGTGGCGGAACACGAAGGGGTCGTCCTCGGCCTGGATCAGCAGGGTTGGCGTCGTGATCGTCGGCAGGTAGTAGCGGCTGGAGGCACGGCGGTAATAGTCCTGGGCGTCGCTGTAGCCGTGCAGCGGCGCGGTGAAGCGGCCGTCGAAATCCCAGAAGGTACGCATGCCGTGCAGTGGTCCGAGGCTCTGCAGGGCACCGAGGTGGTTCAGCAGCCCCTCGCGCTGGAAGCGCTGCTGTTTGTCCCTCACGTAGGCGACCATCGCCTTCATGAAATGCGCCTGGTAGACGCGGGAGAAGCCGAGGCCGATGCGATCGGCACATTGGTCCAGGCGGAATGGCACGGACACCGCCACGGCCTTGCGCAGCGGGCAACTGGCTGCCATTTCGCCCATGTACTTGAGCAGTACGTTGCCGCCCAGCGAGTAGCCGACCGCATGCAGCGGCGCCATGGGCCGGCAGGCCTGCAGATGCCCGATCACTTCGGCGAGATCATCGCTGGCGCCGGAATGATAGGCGCGCGGCAGCAGGTTCGGTTCGCCCGAGCAGCCGCGCCAGTTGATCGCGACGCTCGCCCAGCCTTGCGCGCTCAGTTGTTGCTGCAGACCGAGCACGTAAAGCGAATTCGACGAGCCGGTCAGCCCGTGTAGCACCAGAACCAGCGGCGCTGTTGCTTCATGCGGGCCGTGCCAGTCCAGGTCGATGAAATCGCCATCGGCCAGCCACAGTCGCTCACGCCGGCGTTCGAGGCGCGGCGCCTTGCGAAAGAATGCGTTCCACAGGGTCTGCAGATGCGGCCCGGGAAGCCACCAGGCGGGTTGGAAGGATTCGGACACGGTTGCTCGGGTTCCTCGTTTGCTCCGACGTTAGAGCCTCGGCGGCGGGAAGAAAAGCACGATGCAGGCGTTGAATGATGCTGGCCGCCTGGCGACTTATGTCTTTGGGGATATGGTCAGCGCCGCCCAAGGGGTGGAGAGTGACGCGATAGTCTTATCCGGAACCCTGCCCATGACGCTTACCCCCTTCGATCAACTGCTGGCTGCCGCGCGCCAGGAGCGCGAACCCCAGCGCCTCCTGTTCGTCTTCGTCAGCGCCGAACTGCCCGAGGATGCCACCGAGGCCGAGCGCCAGCGCTTCGAGGACAACGCCGGCGGCTCGCTGAAACCGGTGCTCTGCGTCGACAAGCTGCCCGAGGAGCTAAGCGACTTCGCCGCGCTGCGTGAAGAGTCCGAGCGCACGGGCGTGGCCTGGGATCTGCTGTTCGCCGCGGCGCTGCCCGGCCAGGCCGGCATCACGCCGAACGCCGACGAGGCCGAGCAGCCACTGAAGATGATGGTCAGCGCCATCGAGACCGGCAACGTCGGCCGCTTCCTGGCCTTCGATCGCAACGGTCAGACCGTCGACTTCTACTGAAGTCGCCGACTTCAAGCGGCGGGTGCGTGGCGCTCCCAGAGCGCGTAGTGCACCTTGCCGGCCTGCTTCTCCCGATGCAGTCGCCAGTTCACCGGCAGGCCGAGGCTGGACGGCAGGGCCTCGCTTTCGGTGTAGACCCAGGCGTGCTCGGCCAGCCAACCCTTTGTCTCCAGCAGCTCGCAGGCCGGTTGCAACAGATTCTTGTTGAACGGCGGGTCGAGGAATACCAGGTCGAAGGCGGTCGGCGTCTGGGTTTCCAGATAGCGCAGGGCATCGCTCTGCAGTAGCTGGCCGTGGCCGCAGTTCAGCGTGTCCAGATGCTTGCGCAGGCTGGCGATGGCGTTGGCGTTGACGTCCAGCGCCAGGGCCATGCTGGCGCCGCGCGACAGGGCTTCCAGATAGATCGCGCCGCTGCCGGTGAACGGATCGAGCACCCGCGCGCCGGATAGGTAGGGTGCCAGCCAGTTGAACAGGGTTTCGCGCACCCGGTCCGGCGTGGGGCGCAGGCCTTCGGCATCGGGGAAGCTGAAGCGGCGCGAGCGCCACTCGCCGCCGATGATGCGCAACTGGCCCTGGCCGCCGTGGGCGCTGGGGCGAATGGGTGGATTGGCCATCAGTGCTCCGGAACGCCGCTGGGCTGTTCGACTGGTTTATCGGTGGGCGGCGGCAGCGGTTGCTGCTCGACGCTGGGGCCGGCGGTGACGATGACGAAGGCGTCTTGCTGCAGATGCTTGTTCATCGCCGTCTTGACCTGTTCGACTGTCAGCGCCTGCACCTCGCCCATGAAATCCTCCAGGTAGGTCAGCGGCAGGTCGTAGAAGCCGATGCTGCCCAGCTGACCGACGATGTCGGCATTGCTTGCGGTAGACAGCGGGAAACTGCCGGCGATCTCGCGCTTGCTGCGCTCCAGTTCGGCCTCGGTCGGCCCTTCGGCGAGATAGTCGCGGACCAGCTGTTGCACCAGCTCCAGTGCGCCATCGGTGAGTTCGGCGCGGGTCTGCATGCTGATCATGAACGGCCCTTCAGCACGCATCGGGCTGAAGCCGGAATAGATGCCGTAGGTCAGGCCGCGCTTTTCGCGCACTTCTTCCATCAGCCGCGTGCCGAAACCGCCGCCGCCGAGGATCTGGTTGCCCAGATAGAGCGCCGCATAGTCCGGATGGCCACGAGGGATGCCGAGCTGGGCCAGCATCAGGTGGCTCTGGTTGGAGGGGAAGTCGATGTGGTGCTTGCCGGCAACCGGAGCCTCGGGGGTCGGCGTCGTTGGCAGCGCCGGGCCTTCCGGCAGGGCGGCCGAGACGCTCGCGGCCAGGGCTTCGGCCTCTTCGCGGGAGAGGTCGCCGACCAGTGCGATCACCGCATTGCCTGCCGCATAGGCGCGGGCGTGGAAGTCGCGCAGCTGCTCGACGCTGATTGCCGGCACCGACTCGGGGGTGCCTTCGCTGGGGTGGGCGTAGGGGTGATCGCCATAGAGCTGCTCGAACAGCTCGAGGCTGGCGAGCTTGCCGGGGTTCTGCTTCTGGAATTCGAAGCCGGCCAGCAGCTGATTCTTGATCCGTTGCAGCGAGTCCTCGGGGAAGCTCGGTTGGCCGATGACCTGATTGAACAGCGCCAGGGCTGGCTCGCGCTTGTCCGGCGCACTGAGGCTGCGCAGGCTGACCACTGCCATGTCGCGGTAGGAACCGTTGCCGAAGTCCGCACCTAGGCCTTCGAAGCCGCGGGCGATGGCGCCGACGTCCTTGCCCTCGACACCCTCGTTGAGCATGGCGTTGGTCAGCAGTGCCAGGCCGGGCACGTCGCCGTCCTGGCTGCTGCCGGCGGAGAAGGTCAGGCGCAGGTCGAACATCGGCAGTTCGCGGGCTTCGACGAACAGTACCTTGGCGCCTTCGGCGGTCTGCCAGCTCTGGATGTCCAGCTTGCGCCGAGCCAGGGGTTGATCGCCCAGCTCGGCGAGCGACTCCAGACGAGGTTTTTCCGGCGTTGCGGTCGGCACGGCAGGCTGGGTCGCCTCGCGGGCGACATCCTGCTTCGCCGGCTCGCCGGGTTGTGGCAGGGCGGTGGAGCCTTCATCGCAGCCCGCCAGGCCGAAACCGGCTGCCAGCAGCAGGCCGAACAGGCCGTTGCGCAGCGCTTTGCAATCACTCATCACGGGCTTCCTCGGGCAGAACATGGGCGACGCTCAGGCGGGAGCGGGTGAAATAGGTGCTGGCGGCCTGCTGGATGTCCTCGGGCGTGACCGCTTCCAGCGCGCTCAGCTCCTCGTCCATCAGGCGCCAGGACAGGCCGACGGTTTCCAGCTTGCCGATGGTGGTGGCCTGCTGGGTGATGGAATCGCGCTCGTACACCAGCCCGGCGATGACCTGGGCGCGTACCCGCTCGAGTTCGTCCGCCGAGGGTGGCGCCTCCTTGAGCGCGTCCAGTTCCCGCCAGAGACCGGCTTCGACTTCTTCCAGGGTGCGGCCTTTCTGCATGTTCGGCGCGGCGCTCAGGACAAACAGGCTGTCGCCGCGGGCGTAGGCGTCGTACCAGGCCGAGGCGCTGGTCACCAGCTCCTCGCCGCGTTCCAGCCGCTCCGGCAGACGTGCGCTGTAGCCACCGTCGAGCAGGGCGGAGATCAACCGCAGCGCGTGCACCTGGCGGGCGTTCTCCTCGGTCGCGAGACTGGGGGCGTTGAACGCCATCAGCAATGTCGGCAACTGCGTCCTCACGTGCAGCCTGAGGCGGCGCTCGCCCGGCTCGTCCAGTTCCAGCGGCCGCTTGGCCGTCGGCACCTCGCGCCGTTCGATGCCGCCGAAGAAACGCTCGGCCAGCCCGCGTACCTCGTCGGCCGTCACGTCGCCGACCACCACCAGGGTGGCATTGTTCGGCGCGTACCATTGCTCGTACCAGGCACGCAGCTCGTCGGCCTGCATGCGGTTGAGGTCATCCATCCAGCCGATGGTCGGGTTGCGGTAGCCGCTGGCCGGATAGGCGATGGTCTTGAAGCGCTCATAGGCCAGCGAGCTGGGCTTGTCGTCTGTGCGCAGGCGGCGTTCTTCCTTGATCACTTCGATCTCGCGGGCGAACTCTTCTGGCGGCAGCTTGAGGCTGGCCAGGCGATCGGCTTCGAGTTCGAAGGCCACGGCCAGACGGTCGCGGGCCAGCACCTGGTAGTAGGCGGTGTAGTCGTCGCTGGTGAAGGCGTTTTCCTCGGCGCCCAGCTCACGCAGGATGCGCGAGGCTTCGCCGGCGTCGAGCTTGCGGCTGCCCTTGAACATCATGTGTTCGAGGGCATGGGACAGGCCGGTCTGGCCCGCCGTCTCGTAGCTGGAGCCGACCTTGTACCAGAGCTGGGAAACCACCACCGGGGCGCGGTGATCCTCGCGAACGATCACCTTCAGGCCATTGTCGAGGAAGAACTCGTGGGTCGGCTGGTTGTCTGCTGCAGCCACTAGCGGCAGATAGAGTGCTCCGAGCAGCAGGGCGGCGGCGCGGCGTAACGTCAGAGGCATAGTCGGGACTCGTCCAGGTTGGTGCCCGCCACGGTGGATGGCAGGGCGGCGACACGGCAGCCATGGTAATGGCCGGCGCGGGTCAGGCAAAGCCGGGGTATCCGTACAGCCGGCTCGGTCGCAGTGCCGCGCTTAGCGCACCTGCTTGGCGAGGTGCTAGGATAGGACCCATTTTGAGGCCGGCAGCCTGGCTGCCGGCGTTTCGCATCCTTGAGAATACCTTCTCCATGTTTGGTTCCAACGACGACAAGAAGACGCCGGCCGAGCCCGGCGAGAAGAAAGGCCTGTTCGGCTGGCTGCGCAAGAAGGCGCAGCAGCCGGTGGCCGAGCAGCCTGCCGCCGAACCGCAGGAAGACAGCCTGCCGCACGCCGAGCAGCCTGAGGCCGAGAGCGAGCAACCGGCAATCACCACCTCCGAGCTATTGCCCGAACCGCCCGTCGAAGCCGAAATACTCCCAGAGCCAGAGCCAGAGCCAGAGCCAGAGCCAGAGCCAGAGCCAGAGCCAGAGCCGGTCGCCGCGGCAGCGCCCGCTGAAGCACCGGCCAAGCTCGGCTTCTTCGCCCTCCTCAAGCAAGGGCTGTCCAAGACCAGCTCGAGCATCGGTGAAGGCATGGCCAGCCTGTTCCTCGGCAAGAAGGCCATCGACGATGACCTGCTCGACGAACTGGAAACCCGTCTGCTCACCGCCGACGTCGGTGTCGAGGCGACGACGGCGATCATGCAGAACCTCACACGCCGCGTGTCGCGCAAGGAGCTGGCCGACAGTGGCGCGCTCTATACCGCGCTGCAGGAAGAACTCTCTGGGCTGCTCAAGCCGGTCGAGCAGCCGCTCGTGGTCGACAGTGGCAAGCGCCCGTATGTGATCCTCGTGGTCGGCGTGAATGGTGTCGGCAAGACCACCACCATCGGCAAGCTGGCCAAGAAGCTGCAGCTCGAAGGCAAGAAGGTCATGCTCGCCGCTGGCGACACCTTCCGCGCCGCGGCGGTGGAGCAATTGCAGGTGTGGGGCGAGCGCAACAGCATTCCGGTGATCGCACAGCACACCGGTGCCGACTCCGCCTCGGTGATCTTCGATGCGGTGCAGGCGGCCAAGGCGCGGGGCATCGATGTGCTGATCGCCGACACCGCTGGCCGGCTGCACACCAAGGACAACCTGATGGAGGAGCTGAAGAAGGTCCGCCGGGTGATGGGCAAGCTCGACGAGTCGGCTCCCCACGAGGTCCTGCTCGTGCTCGACGCCGGCACCGGCCAGAACGCCATCAACCAGACCAAGCAATTCAACCAGGCGGTCGAGCTCACCGGCCTGGTGCTGACCAAGCTCGACGGTACCGCCAAGGGCGGTGTGATCTTCGCCCTGGCCAAGCAGTTTGGCACGCCGATTCGCTACATTGGCGTCGGCGAAGGCATCGACGATCTCCGCACGTTCGAGGCCGATGCCTTCGTCAAGGCGCTTTTCGCCCAGCGGGACGGCGCATGATTCGTTTCGAACAGGTCGGCAAACGCTACCCCAACGGCCACATCGGGTTGCATGAGCTTTCCTTCCAGGTGCGCCGTGGCGAATTCCTCTTCGTCACCGGCCATTCCGGCGCCGGCAAGAGCACGCTGCTGCGCCTGTTGCTGGCAATGGAGCGTCCCACCAGCGGCAAGCTGCTGCTGGCCGGGCAGGACCTGTCGCGCATCACCAATGCGCAGATTCCTTTCCTGCGCCGGCAGATCGGCGTGGTGTTCCAGAATCACCAGTTGCTGTTCGATCGCACGGTGTTCGACAACGTTGCCCTGCCGTTGCAGATTCTCGGGCTCAACAAGCGCGAGATTGGCCAGCGGGTGATGACCGCGCTGGAGCGCGTCAGCCTCAAGGACAAGGCGCTGCAGTATCCGGCGGACCTGTCCACCGGTCAGCAGCAGCGTGTCGGCATCGCCCGCGCCGTGGTGCACCGGCCGGCCCTGCTGCTCGCCGATGAACCAACCGGCAACCTCGACCCGCGACTCGCTGCGGAGATCATGGGCGTGTTCGAAGACATCAATCGCCTGGGTACCACCGTGCTGATCGCCAGCCACGATCTGGCGCTGATCGCGCGGATGCGTCATCGCATGCTGACCCTGCAACGTGGTCGCCTGATCGGCGACGGGGAGGCCAGCCGATGAGCAGCGAACGCGATCCCAAGACCAACCCGAGCACGGCCGAGCGCGTCGGCGGTTCGGTGAAGAAGCCGGAGCAGCCGCGCGGCGACGAGCCGGACTTCAAGACGCTGTTCCACGCCTGGCTGGAAAGTCATCGCGCCAGTTTGGTCGACAGCGTCCGGCGTCTGATCAAGCAGCCGATCGGCAGCTTCTTCACCTGCCTGGTGATGGCCGTGGCGTTGAGCCTGCCCATGGGCCTGGCGCTGCTGCTGGACAACGTCGAACGGCTCGGTGGCTCGTGGCAGCGTGCCGCGCAGATATCGCTGTTCATGCAGCTTGAGGTGGATGGCGACGCTGGCGAGCGCCTGCGTGACGAGGTTGCCGCCATGCCCGACGTGGCAGCGGCGGACTGGGTCAGCCGCGAGCAGGCGCTGGACGAGTTCCAGCAGCTGTCCGGGCTTGGCGAAGCGCTCAAGGAGTTGCCGGAAAATCCGCTGCCCGGCGTGGTCATCGTGACACCCGAAGAGGTGGACAAGGACAAGCTCGAAGCGCTGCGTCAGCAGCTGGCCGAACTCCCCGGCGTGCAGTTGGCTCAGCTGGATCTGCTCTGGGTCGAGCGGCTGACCGCTATTCTCAAGCTTGGCGACCGCTTCGTCTTCGGCCTGACATTGTTGCTGGTGGCGACGTTGCTGCTGGTGATTGGCAACACCATCCGCCTGCACATCGAAAACCGCCGCACCGAGATCGAGGTGGTCAAGCTGGTGGGCGGCACCGATGGTTACGTCCGCCGTCCGTTCCTCTACATGGGTGCCATCTACGGTCTGGGCGCTGGCCTGATCGCCTGGCTGCTGCTGGTCTATGGACTGGGCTGGCTGAACGAGGCCGTGGTGAATCTGGCGGGCCTCTACGGCAGCGATTTCGGCCTGGGAGGCGTTCCGGCCGGTGATGCGTTATCGCTGGTGATCGGTGCGGTGCTGCTCGGCTACATCGGTGCCTGGCTGGCTGTCGCAAGGCATCTGAGCGAGCTGGCTCCTCGATAAAATTTCATTTGAAAACAATCACTTGACAGTTGTGTCAGGGAACTTTTCCACAGGCTTGCAGTCTCATGCGGCAATGCTAAACTGCTGCAGCTTCGTCATTGGAGGTACTGCATGACAACTACTCTGCAACCTGTTCAAGCGCTAGTCCCGGGAGCGAATCTCGAGGCCTACGTGCAGACCGTGAACAGCCTCCCGCTGCTCACCGTCGAGCAGGAGCGCGAGCTGGCCGGGCGCCTCTTCTATCATCAGGATCTCGAAGCGGCTCGGCAGATGGTGCTGGCGCACCTGCGTTTCGTCGTTCACATCGCCCGCAGCTATTCCGGCTACGGTCTGGCCCAGGCCGACCTGATCCAGGAAGGCAACGTCGGTCTGATGAAGGCCGTCAAGCGTTTCAATCCGGAAATGGGTGTGCGGCTGGTGTCCTTCGCCGTGCACTGGATTCGCGCCGAAATTCACGAGTTCATCCTGCGCAACTGGCGCATCGTCAAGGTCGCGACCACCAAGGCGCAGCGCAAACTGTTCTTCAATCTGCGCAGCCAGAAGAAGCGTCTGGCCTGGCTGAACAACGATGAAGTCACCGCCGTGGCCAATAGCCTGGGCGTCGAGCCGCACGAAGTGCGCGAAATGGAAAGCCGCCTGACCGGCCATGACATGGCCTTCGACCCGGCCGCCGATGCCGACGACGACAGCGCCTACCAGTCGCCTGCGCACTATCTGGAAGATCATCGCTACGATCCGGCCCGCCAGCTGGAAGATGCCGACTGGAGCGACAGTTCCACTTCCAGCCTGCATACGGCGCTCGAGGGGCTCGACGAGCGCAGCCGGGACATTCTCCAGCAACGCTGGCTGAACGAAGACAAGGCGACCCTGCACGACCTGGCTGCCAAGTACAACGTATCGGCCGAGCGCATTCGTCAGCTGGAGAAGAATGCGATGAACAAGTTAAAGGGCTCGATTCAGGCCTGATGCTCGTCAGCTGAAAAAGAATCGCGGGATGCCATTGGCTCCCGCGATTTTTTTTGCCTGTCGTTCGCTCGGGGTGCCGCCCGGCTATCGAGGCTTGCTTCTGGCCTGGCGGATGTTGTCTCGCGCCTGTTCAACCGCGACCAGCAGTTGGGCGTTGGTGATCGGCTTGTGCAGCCAGACGATCCCTGCGGGGAACTGTGCCTGCTCGAACTGGTGCGCGGCGGAGATAACGACGATGGGCAGATCCTGCATCGCCGGTTGATCGCGCAATTCGTCGATAAGCTGCATGCCGCTGCCGTCGGGCAGGTGCAGGTCCAGTGTCATGGCCTCGTAATGGCTGGCAGCGAGCTTTTCACGGGCCTGATGCAGGCTTTGCACGCGCTCCACGCCGTAGCCGCCCTCGCGCAGCATCATATGCAGCAGACGGCCGGTGTCAGGCTCGTCTTCGACGACCAGGATTCGCGGCTGGCCGTCGCGGCAGTCCGATTCGGCTGGCGGTATCTGGATCGGCAGCTCGCACCAGAAGGTGGTGCCCTGGCCGGGTACGCAGTCGAAGCCGACCGTACCGCCCATGCGTTCGATCAGCTCCTTGGTGATCGCAAGTCCGAGTCCGGTACCGGACTTCTGCCGGCTGTCGGAGGCATCGGCCTGGGCGAACTTCTCGAACACGCGGGAGCGGAACGCCTCGGGAATGCCGGGGCCCTGGTCGGTAACGCTGATACGAACCTTGGTCCCACGCAGGGAGCTGTGCAGGCGAATCTCTCCGCCCTCGGGGGTGAACTTGACGGCGTTTGAGAGGAAGTTGCCAAGCACCTGCTGCAGGCGCAGGCCGTCCACCCAGACCAGCACATTGGTCGGATGCTCGAGCGTACAGCGCACGCCATGCTGCTCGCAGAGGGCCTGGTTGCTCGCCAGCGATTCCTCGAGCAGGTCGCCAAGCGAATGTTCGCGCAGTTCGAACGACATCTTGCCGGCGGCAATCTTTTCCATGTCCAGCAGGTCGTTGATCAGATGACCCAGGCGCAGGCTGTTGCGGTAGGCGATCTCGAGCATCTGCTGCATGGCTGGAGGCGCTGCCCCGAGCGCGCCGCCGACGATCAGTCCGAGCGCACCGCTGATGGAGGTCAGTGGCGTGCGCAGCTCGTGGCTGACGGTGGAAACGAAGTCGTTCTTCATCTGCTCGACGCGCTTGCGTTCGGTGAGGTCCATCAGCGTGCCGCTGATGCGCTGGGCCATGCCTTGTGGATCGCGCTGGATGTGGCCACGCAGCAACACGGGTACGACGTGGCCGTGCTTGTGCTGCAGGCGCAGTTCGGTAGTGAAATGATCGACATTGGACAGCATGGTTTGCGCCAGCCGGGCTTTCTGCTGCGCTAGGTCTTCGGCAACCGTCAACCGCTCCCACAGTTTGAGGTCGCAGGTCAGCTCGTTGGGACGATAACCGAGCATTTCCCAGGCGCGGGGCGAGGCGAACATGCTGCCGGCTTCCAGATCGAGATCCCACAGGCCGTCGTTGCTGCCTTTCAGCGCCAGCGACAGGCGCTCTTCGCTCAGCCGCAGGTCGTGCCTGCTCTGGCGAATGTGCCGGGTCATCTCGTTCGCCAGCGCCTGGGCTCGGCTATGGCGCAGCGCCAACGACGAGGTCAGGAAAAAAACCAGCAGGCTCAGGCCGAGCCCCAGGCCGAACACCAGCGCCTCGTTGGAGTGGAAACGTTCGTCGAACTCGGGTCGGCTATCCATGCGCAGCGTCCAGGTCTGGCCGTACAGCTCCAGCTGCTGCAACTGGCTGAAGCGCGCACTGCCGGGCTCGGGGGCTTCGCGCGATGCGTAGAGCAGGTGTTCCGGCTCTTCACCGGGGCTGGCGTAGATATGCAGCGCCAGCGGCAGATCGGCCGCACGCAGAATGCCGCGCATCAGATCTTCGACGCGATAAGGGCTATAGACGAAGCCGCGCAGCGCCTGCATGCGCTGCTCCGGCGTCGTCAGCGGCGCGCTCGGTCGATACACCGGCACATAGAGCAGCACACCGGCCTGCACCTTGCCATGGGTTTCCTGCAGCAGCGTCACCTTGCCGGTAATGCTCGTTTCGCCGAGCTGGGCGGCACGTTGCATGGCGCGACGGCGAGTCGGCTCGGAATACATGTCGTAGCCGAAGGCGGCCAGATTGCGCCTGAGGAACGGCTCAAGATAGACGATCGAAGTGTAGAGCTCCCGCTGACCTGGCGGATGAATGTCGTAATCCGGGTAACCCTGCGCACGCATGTGTGCGACATGCGCATCGCGTTCGGCCTGCGGAATTGCCTGGCTGAAACCGACGCCCTGGATGCCAGGATAACGGTCTGGTAGCAGCAAGCGCTCGACGTACGTGCGCCACTGCTCGCGGCTGACGTTCTCCACGGCATCGAACAGACCGGCGCCGCCGAGCAGGATCTGTTCATGGTCCCGCAGCCGCTTGCGGATCGCTTCAGTGACCTTCTCGCCGAGCATCTGGAACTGCTGCCGAGCAGCGCGATCCTCGTTGGTGCGCAGACTCTGCCAGACCACCAGTTGGACCAGCAGGGTGAACGCCAGCATTCCCCAGGCAACGCCGTTTCGCCAGCTGAACAGCTGTCGCAGGCCGTGAGGCTGATTGTGGTTTATCGCTGGATCGCTCATCGTCTTCGCTGCGGTACGCGGTGGTTGACCGATTGGACGCCGGAGGCCTGGAATCGGTGCCAGTCTGCGGCAGTCGAGCCAGTATGCCGCAAAGCTGGTTGCCCGGCCTTCCATGATGGCGAGGTTGACCGTTCTGTCAGCTTACCTGCCGTAATGGCCTATTGATATATGCGCCTGATCAGGCTCCGGACGAGCGGCAACTCTGCCCGTAGCGGAGTTCGGCCGCGCGCCAATCGATGTCGCTGGCAGGCTGCGGTCGTGCAAAGCCGTAGCCTTGGCCATAGTCGCAATTCTGCGCCAGCAGAAACGCCGCCTGGTCTGCAGTCTCGATGCCTTCCGCCACGACTTTGAGGCCCAGATTGTGTGCCAGACCGATGACCGAGCGGGTGATGGCGGCGTCCTCGCGGTCGTCGGGCAGGCCGCGGACGAAGCCCTGGTCGATCTTTAGTTTGTGCACGTTCATGCGCTTGAGTCGCTGGAGCGACGAGTAGCCGGTGCCGAAATCGTCTATCGCCAGCTGAACGCCGAGTGCACGCAGGCGCTGCAGTAGCTCGAGGGCGGCGTCCGGGTCCTGCATCACCGCGCTTTCGGTGATCTCCAGTTCCAGATGGCGCGCCTCTAGCCCGCAGCGGGCCAGAATGGTGGCGACCTGCAGGTCGAGCTCGCCGTTGCCGAACAGGCGACTGGAGATGTTCACCGCGATGAAGCCAAGCGGGCGACCCTGGCCAAGCCACTCTCGAGCCTGATTGCAGGCCTGCTCCAGCACCCAGTGATCGATCGCGCTGATCAGCCCGGTTTCCTCGGCGACGGGAATGAAGATGCCCGGTGCGATCAGGCCTTTCTCCGGGTGTAGCCAGCGTACCAGTGCCTCGAAACCGGTGATCGTGCCCTCGCGCAAGTCGTAGATCGGCTGAAAGTGCAGGCGCAGCTGTCCTTGCTCGAGGGCCTGGCGCAATGCGGTGACCAGTTCGACGCGCTGGCGGGCCTGGCTGGTCAGTTCCTCGGAATAGAACGCATAGGTTGAGCGGCCGCTGTTCTTGGCCTTGAACAGCGCCGAGTCGGCGTTGCGCATCAGCTGTTCGACGTTCTGCACGTCGGTCGGATAGGGGTACAGCACGATGCCGATGCTGGCGCTGCTGAACAGCTCCTGTCCGGCGATATGGAAGGGTTCGTTCAGTCGATCGAGAATGCGCAACGCCTGCGAGGTGGCCTTCTCCGCGCCGTAGCCTTCACAGAGCAGGGCGAACTCGTCACCGCCGAGTCGGCCAAGCGTCATGCCTTCTTCCAGGTACTCGCCCAGTCGCGTGCTGACAGCCTGCAACAGCGCGTCGCCCAGGCTGTGGCCAAGGCTTTCATTGATGTCCTTGAAGTGATCGAGGTCGATCAGAAGTAATGCACCGCTGCGTTTGTTGGCCCTGGCGCGCTCGAGATCCTGCTTGGCGCGTTCGGTGAACAGCAGCCGATTCGGCAGCTTGAGCAACGGATCGTAATGAGCGAGCTGGTCGAGCTCTTCGCGCGAGCGCTTGAGCGCCGAGAGATCGGAGAACACCGCCACGTAATGGCTGAGCTGGCCCTGGTTGTCATGGATGCAGCGCAGGTTCTGCCATTGCGGGTACACCTCGCCATTCTTGCGTCGGTTCCAGATCTCGCCGCTCCACTCGCCATGCTCTCTCAGCGCCAGCCACATCTGGTTGTAGAAGGCTGCGTCGTGCTTGCCAGACGCGAAGAGTCTAGGGGTCTGTCCAAGGACTTCCTCGGTGCTGTATCCGGTGATGCGGCTGAACGCCGGATTGACGTGCACGATGTGTTGGCTTGGATCAGTGACCAGCACGCCTTCCTGAGTGCTGTCGAAGACTGCGGCGGCCTGCTTCAGGCTGGTTTCCTGGACGTGCTGGGCGCGCTGCTGTTCGTCGAAGCGGCGAAAGTGCTGGCGGCCGAGCAGGAATATCAGCACGGTAGTAAGCCCCACGAACAGCGCTCCCTTGCCCGTTTGCCAGGTTTGGCTATCGCCTGCAGCGAGGTAGCCGACCAGCATGTCGCCGAGGAGAATCCACAGCATGGCCAGGCAGAAATAGCCCAGACTTAGCCGGACGAGGTAGGTGTTCATGGTTGCTCTCGGGTCCGATCCAGATACTGCATAGTCAAACCCCATCGCACTGGCTGAGCGGGAGGCACGTCATCTCGCACCGGAGGTGCTGCATCCTGCTGCGCCGGTTGTTCTGCATGCTGGTTCAGAGCCAGCCCGGCCACCAGTCCGGGTGGTCCGGTTTGATCCGCTGCAGGTAGTGGCTGCCACCCAGCTGGCGCATCTGTTGCCGAATCCAGGCGGCGCGATTGTTCACGTGGCTGCCCGGTTTGCCAGCGCTCCACTCTCGCGGGTTGGGCAGCACTGCGGCGAGGAGGCTGGCCTGGCGGGTCGACAGGTACGGTGCACCGGTGCCGAAGTGATGCTGGGCCGCCGCCTGCGCACCGAAGACGCCATCGCCCCACTCGACGCTATTGAGATAAACCTCAAGGATGCGCTGCTTGGGCCATAAAAGCTCGATCAGCGCAGTGAACCAGGCCTCCAGTCCTTTGCGCGGCCAGCTGCGGCCGGACCAGAGAAACAGATTCTTCGCCACCTGCTGACTCAGCGTGCTGGCACCGCGCAATGAGCCACCGCGCTCATTGTGGCTGAGCGCCGCACGGATTGCTGCGACATCGAAGCCCCAGTGGTCGGCGAACTTCTGATCCTCGGCGGCGATCACCGCCATCTTCAGATCGTCCGGCAGCACTTTCCAAGGCCGCCAGTCGCGGGTCAGGTCGATAGTTTCGCCTGTGCGCCATGACTCGATCTT
The DNA here is from genome assembly GCF_021432085.1 of Stutzerimonas kunmingensis. GTDB lineage: Bacteria > Pseudomonadota > Gammaproteobacteria > Pseudomonadales > Pseudomonadaceae > Stutzerimonas. The sequence continues at coordinate 288,038 of NZ_CP090366.1, forward strand.
GCGCTCGATCATCAAAGCGGTGAACGGAGGTGGCACCCAGCGAAACAGCAGTACCAGCAGCGCCGAGAGGCCGATCAGCCAGAGCAGCAGTTTGGAGAGGCGCAGCAGCAGGTTTCGCAACATGGCACTTGGTCGTGGGCGAAAAGAGCGGGCATTATAGCGGCCGCTAAGGCCATCGACCGGAAATGGCAATGATTCGTGCTTATATCGTCCTTGCCGCGCTGTTCGGATTGACCGGCGTTGCGCTCGGCGCCTTCGCTTCCCATGCCCTCAAGAGCCAGTTGAGCGCTGCCTATCTCGCGGTGTTTCAGACAGGCGTGCAGTACCAGATGCTTCATGCGCTGGCGCTGCTCGGCGTCGCGCTTCTTTCGCTGCATCGGCCCAGCCGCCTGCTAGCTTTAGCAGGCGGCCTGTTCGTCGTCGGTATCCTGTTGTTCTCCGGCAGTCTCTATCTGCTCACCCTCAGTGGAATCGGCAAACTGGGCATGATCACGCCGCTCGGGGGGACGTCCTTTCTCGTGGGTTGGCTCTGCCTGGCGCTGGCCGGCTGGCGCATACGCAGCTGAGCGGGACGAACGGCCGCGGGCTTCGCGTTGGTGGCGTGGGTGATTCGGGCTAGAATGCCGTCCCCTTTTCGCAATGGCGGCGAACAGCATGCAGATCCAGTTGAATGGCGAACCCTATGAGCTGCCAGCCGGCGAGTCGGTGGCCGACCTGCTGGTGCGTCTGGACCTGACCGGGCGCCGTCTGGCCGTCGAGCTCAACCGGGACATCGTGCCGCGCAGCGCGCACGCGACCACCGAACTCAGCGAAGGCGATCACGTCGAGGTGGTGCACGCCATCGGTGGCGGCTAGCCGGTCGCGCTCATCCGAATTGCGCCGCCCTGCGGCGCCCAGTCCGCTGCAACACGTCCGAACGAGGAATTCCCATGCGCCCAGTTCCGCACGACAAGCCCTTCACTCTGGCCGGTCGCACCTATCAATCGCGCCTGCTGGTCGGCACCGGCAAGTACAAGGACCTTGAGGAAACGCGTGCTGCCATTGAGGCCTCGGGTGCCGAGATCGTCACCGTCGCGGTGCGCCGCACCAATATTGGCCAGAATCCGGGCGAGCCGAATCTGCTCGACGTGATCAGCCCCGAGCGCTACACCATCCTGCCGAACACCGCCGGCTGTTTCACCGCCGAGGACGCGGTGCGTACCTGCCGCCTGGCCCGTGAACTCCTCGACGGCCACAAGCTGGTCAAGCTGGAAGTGCTGGCCGATCAGAAGACGCTGTTTCCCAATGTGATCGAGACCCTCAAGGCCGCCGAAGTACTGATCCGGGACGGCTTCGACGTCATGGTCTATACCAGCGACGACCCGATCATCGCTCGCCAGCTGGCCGAGATGGGCTGCATCGCGGTGATGCCGCTGGCCGGCCTGATCGGCACTGGTCTGGGCATCTGCAATCCCTACAACCTGCGCATCATCCTCGAGGAAGCCACCGTGCCCGTGCTGGTGGATGCCGGTGTCGGAACCGCTTCGGACGCCACTATCGCCATGGAGCTGGGCTGCGAAGCGGTGCTGATGAACAGCGCCATCGCCCATGCGCAGAATCCCGTGCTGATGGCCGAGGCCATGAAGTACGCCATCGAGGCCGGCCGCCTGGCCTATCTCGCCGGCCGCATGCCGAAGAAGCTCTACGCCAGCGCCTCGTCGCCGCTGGACGGGCTGATTCGCTGAACCGATTCGTGGCCGGCCCCGACCTTGTGTCAGGGGCCGGCTTTTTTATTTCTCGCAGGTAGACCATGACAGAGCAGAACCCCGCGGCCGAAGCGCAGCAAACCGAGCACCGCCGTACCATCAAGAGTTTCGTGATGCGTGCCGGGCGCATGACCGAAGGCCAGCAGCGTGGCCTGGAGCAAGGCTGGCCGAAGTTCGGCCTGGAGATCGAGAACGGTCTGCGCGATTTCGACGAGGTGTTCGGCCGTAGCGCGCCGCGCACCTTCGAGATCGGCTTCGGCATGGGCCATTCCACCCTGGAAATGGCCGCCGCGGCGCCGGATCAGGACTTCATTGGCGTGGAAGTGCATAAACCTGGTGTCGGCGCGTTGCTGAGCGGACTTGTGTCACAGAAATTGAACAACGTCAGGGTCTACAGTTGCGACGCCTTGGAGGTACTGCGCGATTGCGTGGCCGATGCCAGCCTGGACCGCGTATTGCTGTTCTTTCCGGACCCCTGGCACAAGAGCCGTCATCACAAGCGACGTATCGTGCAGCCGGCTTTCGCCGAGCTGGTGCGCAGCAAGCTGAAGATCGGCGGCGTACTGCATATGGCTACCGACTGGGAGCCCTATGCCGAATACATGCTCGAGGTAATGAACGTCGCCCCGGGCTTCCGCAATCTGGCCGAGGATGGACGTTGCGTGCCACGGCCTGCGGAGCGACCGATCACCAAGTTCGAGCGCCGTGGTGAACGGCTCGGTCATGGCGTCTGGGACCTGAAATTCCAGCGCATCGACTGAGCGCGGTCAGTAAAAGAGAAACGCCCGCGACCTAGTCCCGGCTGCCCTATCAGCGGCGCCAGGCAGCCAGGTCGCTTGCCACACCCAGATCGAGAGCCGCAGCAGCGGCCAGGGAAGAGTGCTGCCAGGACGGCATGCCTGCCCACACCATATAACAATGCAACGCCGATAGCCGGGCTCGCCACGCGGTGCCCAGCATCGTGCGCAATTGGGGGAGTAGACGATGTACGGAAAGATCGGAATTCTGCTGTTGGCAGCCTGTACCGCGTTACCGGCACAGGCGAAGGTAGACAGCACGCAGGCCGCGCGACTGGGGCAGGACCTGACTCCGCTGGGAGCGGAGCGCGGCGGCAATCCCGCGGGGACGATCCCGCCCTGGGCCGGGGGCGTTGCAGCACCCGCCGGCTACCAGCCCGGGATGCACCATCCCGACCCGTATGCGGCCGATACAGTGCTCTATCGCGTCGATCACACCAATATCAACGAGTACAGCGGCCAGCTTTCCGGCGGTATGAAGGCGCTGCTGGAGCGTTATCCCGACTACCACCTGCGCGTATTTCCGACCCGCCGCAGCGCCTCGGTGCCGCAGCGGATCTATGATGCCACTCGCTACAACGCCGTCAGCGCCGAGCTCATCGCCAACGGCAACGGTATCCAGGGCGCGGCAGCCGGCATTCCCTTCCCGATCCCGCAGAGCGGCATCGAGGTGATCTGGAATCACATCCTGCATTACAAGGGTGACCAGAGCCACATGATCAATAACCAGGCAGTGGTGATCGGTGGCCGGGCCAACTACATCAAGCGCGATAGGCACATCTATTACGTCTACAACCGCGAAGGCATGACTCACGCGGACCTGGACAACACCGTGCTGTACTACAAGTACCGTGTCACCGCGCCGGCCAAGCTGTCCGGTACGGCACTGGTGGTGCAGGACCCGCTAGACCAAGTGCTGACCACTCGCAAGGCGTGGCGCTACAGCCCGGACGATCGCCGCGTGCGCCGTCTGCCGTCGCTGGCCTATGACTCCTTGCAGCCCGACACCAGCGGCTTGGCCACGGCCGATGTGGTCGACTCGTTCAACGGCGCGCCGGATCGCTACGAGTGGGAGCTGCTCGGCAAGCGTGAAATGCTGATGCCCTACAACAGCTATGCCGTGCATCAGAAGGGCCTCCCCTACGACAGCATCGTCCAGGCACGCACCCTGAACCCGGAACTGCTGCGCTATGAGCTGCATCGCGTGTGGGTGGTCGAGGCGACCTTGCGCAAGGGCTTCAGTCACCTCTACGACAAGCGTCGGTTCTATATCGACGAGGACAGCTGGGCGATCCTTGCCGTCGACCTGTACGACGAGAAGGGCGAGCTGATCGGCCTGCAGGAAAGCCATCCGATCAGCTATTACGACGTGCCAATGTTCAACAGCACGCTGGAAACGCTCTACCACCTCAAGGACGGCAACTACTTCGTCGATGGGCTGGACAACAACGAGCCGATGTACGATTTCAACGTCAAGCTCGGCCCGCGTGATTTCTCGCCGCAGGCGCTGCGTCGCGGCAACTGACGAAGGACAGAAAAGAAACAGAAGATGCACGAAAGGGCGCCGCTGGCGCCCTTTTTCGTACCACCAGAACTGCCGTCGCGCGCCGCTGCGGCGGTGTGAGGCTACAAGGTTGTTCCTGTTCGGTGGGGCCGAGCACGGGTAGTGACTTCGCTCAAGAGTGGGCTGGCACGGCAGTGGGATGATCGCCTGCGTAGCGCTGAAAAGGCGGCCCGACAGCCGGGCAAGCAGCCGCGCCATTCGCAAAGAAGGGAGCCGCGTGTTCAGACCGGGACAACTGGAGTACCACAGCCTTTCCGCTTCCGGGAAGCCGGGTTATCACCTGCAGCTCGACTACCGTGTCGAGGGCACGCCGGAGGCGCCGCAGTGGGCGTGTTTTCACCTGCGCTTCGAGGCCGGAGCAACTCTGGTGGACGAGCAGTTTCGAATGCACCGCGATGTAGCCTGCAACTTCCTGCAACGCGTCCGTCAGTGCCTGCGTCGCCACGGTGTGCCGGTGGACGCCGATATCCTCTTCGGCCTGCACGGCATCTACGACCCGCTGTTCGAGGATCTGCGCCGGCAGCTGTGCTATCGGCCGGGCGAGGCCGTCGATCTCGATCGCTTCCTTCGCGAAGGCTGAGCGGCGTTACTGGCTTGTGCGGTCAGTTGGTCAAGGCAAGTTCGGATGGACATGGCTCCGAGACAAGGCGCAGCAACACAGTATCGGGGGCCATGGGCGCCGAAATCGACCAACTGCCCTTACCAACCAAGCCACTAGTTACGGTCGGCGATCACGCCGATGAGGAAGAAGATCAGCAGCAGCACCGGTGCCAGGCTGTAGTTGTTCAGGTGGGCCAGCCCCTGGGTCATCCACGGGGTGAGGAAGACGATCGCCAGGCCATAGCCCACCGCGCAGACCAGTACGAAGATCAGCGTGCGGAAAAAGAAGTTCAGGCTGCTGACGGCGCCTTTTACCCAGGTATTGATTGCCGGGCCGAACAGTACGAAGAGCGTGGCCATCAGCGCCAGGGAGATATCGGACAGGTGGCTGCGGCTCCAGCGCGACAGCGTGACGATCAGGTCGAGTAGCAAATCCATGCGGTGTCCTTAAGGCAGGAAGCTCTGTAGCAGGTCGTTGAGAAACAGCTGGCCCTTCGGCGTCGCCGCCAGGCGCGCTGGGTCAGCCGAGAGCAGGCCGCGCGCTTCGGCGTCGCGCCGTGGCTTGGCGAGCACATCCAGCGGCAGTCCGGTGCGCTGAGTGAACAGCATGGCCGGTACGCCGTCGGTGAGGCGCAGCACATTCATCAGGAATTCGAAGGGCAATTCATCCGCTGCCAGCAGCTTTTCGCCTGCGCGGAAGGCCTTGGCCGGATCGAGGTAGTCCTTCGGCAGGCGGGTCTTCCAGCTGCGCAGAATGCGTCCGTCCGCGTGGCTGAGTTTGGCATGGGCGCCGGCACCGATGCCGAGGAAATCGCCGAAGGTCCAGTAGTTCAGGTTGTGCCGCGCCTGCCGCCCGGGCTGGGCGTAGGCCGAGGTCTCGTACTGGCGATAGCCGTGCTCCGCGAGCAGCGTCTGGCCGGCTTCCTGGATGTCCCAGAGGATATCGTCTTCGGGCAGCTGCGGCGGCTGGCTCCAGAACACCGTGTTTGGCTCCAAGGTCAGCTGGTACCAAGACAGGTGCGTCGGTTGCTGCGCGATGGCGATGCGCAGGTCGCTCAACGCATCCTCCAGGCTCTGGTCCGGCAGGCCGTGCATGAGGTCGAGGTTGAAATTGTCGAAGCCGGCGGCGCGAGCCATGTCGGCGGCGCGAATCGCTTCGTCGCCGTCGTGAATGCGCCCGAGCGCCTTGAGCTTGTCGGCCTGGAAGCTCTGCACGCCAATGGACAGCCGGTTGATGCCGAGCTGGCGGTAGTCGCGGAACTTGGCCTGTTCGAACGTCCCCGGATTGGCTTCCAGGGTGATCTCGATGTCCTCGGAAAAGGCGACCAGCCGTTCCAGCCCGTCGACGATCGCCGCCAGTGCCTTGGCAGAAAACAGGCTTGGCGTACCGCCGCCGAAGAAGATCGAAGTCAGGCGGCGGTCCCCGACGTGCTCAAGATCCGCGCGAAGATCGGCCAGCAGCGCGGCGACATAGGCGTCTTCGGGCAGTTCGGGGCCGGCCGCGTGGGAATTGAAGTCGCAGTACGGGCATTTGCGCACGCACCAGGGAATATGTACGTACGCCGCCAGCGGGGGCAATTCGAAGCCTGCCGTTGTCGGCGCGCCGTGGTTGCCTTCTCTGGCGCTTAGCGGGGCTGAGTCTGCCGCTTTCATATCCCCAGCCGCTGCTTGAGCAGGGCCATGGCGCGTGCACGGTGGCTGAGCTGGTTCTTCTGCGCTGCAGGCAGCTCGGCGCTGGAGCAGTCGCATTCCGGCACCCAGAACAGCGGGTCGTAGCCGAAGCCATGCTCGCCGCGTGCTGCATGCAGGATGCGGCCGTGCCAGAGGCCTTCGCAGATGATCGGCAGTGGATCGTCGGCGTGGCGCACCAGCGCCAGGGCACAGACGAACTGCGCGCCGCGTTCGGCATCCGGAACCTCACGCAGGACGTCCAGCAGCTTGGCGTTGTTGGCGGCATCGCCCTGGCCATCGGCGTAGCGCGCCGAGTAGATGCCCGGTGCGCCGCCGAGGGCGTCGACGGCCAGGCCGGAGTCGTCGGCGAGCGCCGGTAGACCGGATATCCGCGCGGCGTTGCGCGCCTTGAGAATGGCGTTCTCGACGAAGGAAAGACCGGTTTCCTCCGGCTCGACGGTGCTGAACTCGGCCACCGAGCGCACGCGAACCGCGTCACCGAGCATGGCCTGGAGCTCCTTGAGTTTGCCGGCGTTGTGGCTGGCCAGTACCAGTTCGGAAAAAGGCATCATCGGTCGGGGAAGAATTCCTGGTTGAACTCGAAGCTGAACGGCTCGGCGCCGGTCGGCTGAACGGTGAGGGCGAAACGCAGGGTTTCCTGCGAGTCGAAGGGGAACTGCGCGAGGTAATAGATCGCCTCGTCACCTTCCTTGAGCTGCTTGAAGCCCAGCGGGCGATCCTGCCCGAGCAGGTTCTTCACTACGCCGCTGACCTGCGCCGCGACCGGTTTGCCGTCCTTGATCACCGAGACGTTGACTACGCCCTGGGTCTTGCTGCGCGTGAGTCCGGCGGCGGCGGCAATGTCCGGCTGCAGGAAGCCCGAATTGAAGGCGCTGTAGTGGACGTCGTATTCGCCGACGCTGTGTTTGCGCTCGGCCAGCGCCGGCAATGTGAGCAGTGCGGCCAACAGACCGATCAGGATGCGTTTCATGTGCTTACCTCCAGCGTTGAAGCCGCTCAGCGGGATGGCCCGGTGACGCGGTAGATGCCGATTTCACCCAGCAGATTCGGCCATATGCGACTGGCCCAGCCATGCCGATGATCGCGGTCGACTGCCAGGCGTTCGAGTACCCTGGCACCGCTTTCCTGGCACAGCCGCTCGAAATCCTCGAACGTGCAGAAGTGAATGTTCGGCGTGTTGTACCAAGTGTAGGGGAGGAACTCCGACACCGGCATGCGGCCTTTGCTCGCAAGGTACCAACGGCAGCGCCAATGGCCGAAGTTGGGGAAGGTGATGATGCACTGGCGGCCGACGCGCAGCATTTCCTTCATCAGCTGGTCGGGGTAATGCACGGCCTGCAGCGCCTGGGTCATCACCACCATGTCGAAGCTGTCGCTGGCGAAGTTGCCCAGGCCCAGGTCGAGGTTCTGCTCGATGACGTTGACGCCCTTGTCGATGCAGGCGGCGATGTTGTCCGGGTCGATTTCCAGGCCGTAGCCGCTGACCTGCTTGTGATCGCGCAGCCAGGCCAGCAGCTCGCCATTGCCGCAGCCGAGGTCGAGAACTCGGCTGCCGGCCGGAATCCACTCTTGGATGATGTCCAGATCGGCGCGCATCTTCGTTCCTTATACGGCTATGCGGTTCATGTAACCGCGGAAGGCTTGCAGGTAGCGGGGATTGGGGATCAGGAAGGCGTCGTGGCCCTGCGGCGCATCGATCTCCAGGTAGCAGACATCCTTGCGCGCAGCGAGCAGGGCGTCGACGATTTCCCGCGAGCGCTCCGGCGAAAAGCGCCAGTCGGTGGTGAAGGACATCACGCAGAAGCGCGCCTGGGCGCCCTCGAAGGTCTTGGCCAGATCGTCGTTGTGGGCTGCCGCCGGGTCGAAGTAGTCCAGCGCCTTGGTCATCAGCAGGTAGGTATTGGCGTCGAAACGCCCGGAAAACTCCTCGCCCTGATAGCGCAGGTAGCTTTCGACCTGGAATTCCACGCTGTTGAAGTCGTAGTTCAGCTTCTCGCTCTTCAGTCCGCGGCCAAACTTGGTGCCCATGGCGTCATCGGACAGGTAGGTGATGTGGCCGACCATGCGCGCCAGCATCAGGCCGCGCTTGGGAATCACGCCCATCTCCTGGAAATGGCCGCCGTGGAATTCCGGGTCGGACAGGATGGCCTGGCGCGCGACTTCGTTGAAGGCGATGTTCTGTGCCGACAGCCTGGGCGCCGAGGCGATGGCCAGGCAGTGGCGGACTCGCTCAGGGTAGCTGATGGTCCATTGCAAGGCCTGCATGCCGCCCAGGCTGCCGCCTATCACCGCTGCCCATTGGGCGATGCCAAGGCGGTCGGCCAGAAGTGCCTGACTGTGCACCCAGTCTTCCACTGTCACCACTGGGAAGTCTGCACCGTAGGGCTTGCCGCTGGCCGGGTTGGTGCTGCTCGGGCCGGTCGAACCGTTGCAGCCGCCCAGGTTGTTAAGGCTGACGACGAAGAAATGATCGGTATCGATGGCCTTGCCCGGGCCTATGCAGGAATCCCACCAGCCGGGTTTGCGGTCGTCCATGCTGTGGTAGCCGGCGGCATGATGGTGGCCAGAGAGTGCATGGCAGATGAGCACGGCATTGCTGCGCGCGGCATTCAGCTCGCCATAGGTTTCATAGATCAGCTGGTAATCGGCCAGCGTACGGCCGCAGGCGAGTGTCAGTGGTTCGGCAAAATGCGCGACCTGCGGACTCACCAGGCCAACGGAATCGGCGGGAATTGCAGTGGGCATCGACCCTGGCTCTTGCTTGAAGAAGGCGGCAAAGTCTAAAGGTATGCGCGTTGCAATTCATCCTGAAATGCAACGGCGAGCGGGGCTCTCGCCATTTCCTCGCGGGTTGCGACGAAATGGCGACAGCTTTAGCTGATCTGCGCGCTGGTCAGGCTGACCACCTTGCCCTGCCGCCGCAGCGGCGCCGGTCGGCGCAGCGCGCGGAGCATTTCCGCGGCCTGTGCCAGTTGCAGCTCCAGTTCGCCGCTGTAGCGCGTCAGCAATTGCCCGCGCTGGCTGTTCTGCTGGCTCTCCCTGGCCAGACTCTTCAACTGCAGGATATGGGTTTCCAGCTGTTGCTTGTGTTCCAGGGAAAACTGCAGCAGCGGCGTCAGCGCATCGCCAGCCCACTGTTCGGCTTCCTGGCGCAGCCGCTGGTGCATGCCGATGACCTCCTGCACCAGGGTAGAGAAGAAGCGTCTGGTGAGTGTTCGCTGCTCGGTGAGCAGGGTCTTTAACTGCAGGCGGAACTGATCGGCCTTGCCTTGCAGGCTGCGCAGCTCGCGCTGATAAGGCAGCAACTGGAACAACGGCGGGTCGATACCCTGTAGGGGGTTTTCTTCGCTGTGCCGCCGGTAGATCGCCGAAACCATCTTGTTGGCCCTTTCCGCCTCCTGCTCGAGGATGCCTAGGTCCTGTTCCACTGAGCGGAAGAAGTGCAGGATCGCCAGGTTGATGCCCAGCGTGGTTAGGCTGCCGGTCAGGCTGCGTCGCAACCGGGTCAGGTGCTCCTCGAGGCGTTCGGCCCGTATTGCCGTGCGCAGCAGCTCACCCTGGCGTTGCAGCAGGCGCTGATTGGTCTTCAGGTCGAGCAGGCGCTTGTGGTGGCGGTTGTGATCGTGCCGCGTGCGCGCGGTGAGTTCGAGCAGCATCTGCCCGCTGCCTTCCTGATGACTGGCCAGCACATCGCGCTGCTCGATGACCTTTTCCAGGCGCAGCTTGAGGGCATGCTGACTGTTCTGCAGCAGCGCCATCACCTGCTGCACCACCTGGTCTTCGAGCAGGCGTTCCTTCTGCGTGAGGATGCGCTGGCTGAGCAACTCTTCCAGCCGTGCCAGCTGGCTGCGTTCGAGCAGCGCCTGGTCACCGCGAATCTTCGCCATCAGCGCCTGTTTGGCCGACAGCGGCAGGACGTCGGCGCAATCAATGCCCAGCTGTTGCGCGGTGGTGTCACGGATATCCTCGATGGCCTTCTGCACGAAGCTCTCGCCGGCAACATCGTCCCAGAGCACGTCGATCTTGTTCAGTACGGCGAACAGGCTGTTCTGCGTATCTTCGTCGAGCTGGCGGATGTGCTGCTGCCAGATCTGCATGTCACTGACGGTGACCCCGGTGTCGGCAGAGAGCAGGAACACGATTGCCTGGGCATTGGGCAGCATCGACAGGGTCAGTTCCGGCTCGCTGCCCAGCGCGTTCAGCCCGGGCGTATCGAGAATGCGCAAGCCCTGACGCAACAGCGGGTGGTCGAAGTTGACCACGGCGTGGCGCCAGGCCGGGACCAGTACGGTATCGCCGCTGTTGCTGCTTTCCAGGCCGGCCGGGTCAAAGCCCAGCTGAATCGCCTGTTCCACCGGCATGGCCTTGGTCAACGCGACCTGGGCAAAGGCTTCGGCCATGCTTTCCGGGTCATGCGGGTCGAGCGGGAGATTGAGCCAGAGTCGCGGTGTGCGCTTGAGCTGCGCGATGCTGGTGTCTTCCAGGCGCGACTCAATGGGCAGCAGGCGGATGTAGGAGCGTTCCGAACGCGGATCGAACAGCAGTTCGGTGGGGCACATGGTGGTGCGGCCAGCCCGTGAAGGCAGGATGCGCTGACCGTAGTTGGAGAAGAACAGGCTATTGATCAGCTCGGTTTTGCCGCGCGAATACTCGCCGACGAAAGCCAGGGTGATGTGATCGGTGCGCAACACCCGCAGCGCTCGTTCCAGGCGCGCCTCGACGCCCTCGCTGGAAAGCCGGTTATGCGCCAGCCAGCTGCGGTAGCGGGTGATCTCACGAATGAGGTCACGCTTCCAGGTGACGTAGGCGTCCACTTGTCGATCGAGACGTTCCATGCTCATCCAGCTCCCGGAGGTGTGATTCGGCGAATTATCGGACCCGCCGTTACAAGGTCAATTCAATCGAAGCCTGACGTGACCGAGCGGCCTTGCTGGCGGCATGGGCGGTCATGGGCGGCTCGGTTCGAGTCGATGTCCTCGTTCACACCCCGCAGCAAAGTACGAGGCAGGATGGAAAAAGCCGAGAAGTTGAAGTCTACGTGCAGCCATGCGGCATTCCGAGGCGCTTTTGGCTCCTCGATGCCGCTTTGGCAGCAAAGCATGAACGGCGTCTCAGATGAGCATGCGCAGGATGTTCGGCATGTGGGTCATGGTGGCCAGGTTGTTGACTACCAGCATGTCCAGCAGCTTGATCGCCAGGAAGGCGAAGATCGGCGAGATATCCAGCCCGCCGAGGTTCGGCAGCAGGCGGCGGAACGGCGCCAGGACCGGCTCGCAGAGTTGGCTGACCAGCTGTGCGCCTGGGTTATGGCTGCCCGGCGCGACCCAGGACAGGATCACGCTGATGATCAGCGCCCAGAAAAAGATGTTGAGGAACAACCCAGTGATGCCGATCAGCGCCCAGACCAGCAACAGCAGGGGATTGCCGATGGTGCCGTAGGCGATCAGCAGGATCAGCGCCATCAGCACCATCTGCACGATCAGCGCGAGGATCAGCGAAGAAATATCCAGCGTGCCCATGCTCGGAATGATGCGGCGCATCGGCCGCAAAAGTGGATGGGTTGCCTTGACGATGAATTGGCTGAGCGGGTTGTAGAAGTCGGCGCGTACCAGCTGCAGGATGAAGCGCAGCAACACGATCAGCAGATAGAGGCTGCCCAGCGTCTGGATGACGAGGATCAGGGCTTGCGAGAGTTGGGACATGAATGCTCCTTAGAGGCTGTTGTTTCGTCGCGAACGAAGCGTCAACAGACCTATTGACCCAGTTGTTCGGCCAGTTCGGCCGAGCGTTGTGCGGCCGCGTTCAACGCCTGCTGCACCAGTTGCTCGAAGCCGCCCGCCTGGAAGGCTTTGATCGCCGCTTCGGTGGTTCCGTTCGGCGAGGTGACGCGACGCCGCAGTTCGGCGGCATCGACGTCGCTTTCGCAAGCCATGCGAGCTGCGCCCAGCGCGGTCTGCATGGTCAGTTGCGCGGCGGTCTCGCGGGGCAGGCCGAGCTGCTGTCCGGCAGCCGTCATCGCTTCGATCAGCAGGAAGAAATAGGCAGGACCGCTACCGGAAACGGCGGTTACCGCATCGATCAGGCGCTCTTCTTCGAGCCATAGCGCGATACCGACGGCCGACAGCAGTTGCTCGGCCTGCTGCTTCTGCGTGTCGCTGACCTGGGTATTGGCGAACAGGCCGCTGACGCCCTGGCGCAGCAAGGCCGGCGTGTTGGGCATGCAACGCACGATTGCCTGAGGGCGCGGGCCCAGCCAGCGCTGCAGGCTGTCGCAGCTGATGCCGGCGGCGATCGAGACGATCAGGGGGGCGTGGGCCAGATGAGGAGTCAGATCCTGACAGACCGCCTGCATGACCTGCGGCTTGACCGACAGCACCACCACATCGGCGCCGGCCAATGCATCGGCGTTCTGCGCGAACGTCTGGATGCCGTGCTCGGCGCTGATTTTCGCGCGCTGCTCGGCGCCTGGATCGCTGGCGCGAATGGCGTCCGCTGCGACGCCCTTGGCGCGCAGCCCGCCGATCAGGCTGGCAGCCATGTTGCCGGCGCCGATGAAGGCGATGCGGGGTGAGGTCATAGCGATTCCTTTATTGAGGGCGTCCGTAGTCGCGGGCGCCGAACAGTGCGGTGCCGATGCGGACCCAGGTCGCGCCTTCGGCAATTGCCGCTTCGAGGTCCTGGCTCATGCCCATGGACAGCGTATCCAGTGTCAGTGGCAGTTCATCGCGCAATGCGCGCAGGCGGGCAAAGGCGGCGCGCTGCTCGGCGGGGTCTTCGCTCGGTGCGGGAATGCACATCAGTCCACGCAGGCGCAGACGCGGCATCGCGGCGACAGCCTGTGCCAGCTGTGGCAGTTCCTCTGGCGCGCAGCCGGATTTGCTCGCCTCACCGCTGACATTCACCTGCAGGCATATATTCAGCGGCGGCAGTTCGGCTGGACGTTGATCGGACAGGCGCTGGGCGATCTTCAGGCGATCCACCGAGTGCACCCAGTCGAAGTGTTCGGCGATGGATTTGGTCTTGTTCGACTGGATCGGTCCGATGAAGTGCCAGGTCAGCGGCAGCTCGCTCAGCTCGCCCTGCTTGTCCAGCGCTTCCTGCAGATAGTTCTCGCCGAAATCGCGCATGCCGGCTTCGGCGGCCTCGCGAATGGTGGCGGCCGGCTGGGTCTTGCTCACCGCCAGCAGGCCGACCGAAGCAGGGTCGCGTCCCACAGCTTGCGCCGCCTCACGGATGCGCGCTGCGACCTTTGCAATATTCTTCTCTATCGTGGACATTACTTGCGCCGCCGCCTTGGGTCTGCGCGGCATTCTACCTGCTTGCTTGTAATTGGGGAGTCCCATGGATATCACAGAACTGCTGGCCTTCAGCGCCAAGCAGGGTGCGTCGGATTTGCACCTTTCCGCCGGCCTGCCGCCGATGATCCGCGTCGATGGCGACGTGCGGCGAATCAACCTGCCGGCCATGGACCACAAGCAGGTGCATGCGCTGATCTACGACATCATGAACGACAAGCAGCGCAAGGATTTCGAGGAATTCCTGGAAACCGACTTCTCGTTCGAAGTGCCGGGCGTGGCGCGTTTTCGCGTCAACGCGTTCAACCAGAATCGCGGTTCCGGCGCGGTGTTCCGGACCATTCCTTCCAAGGTGCTGACCATGGAAGACCTGGGGATGGGCGAGGTGTTCCGCAAGATCACCGATGTGCCGCGCGGGCTGGTGCTGGTCACCGGACCGACCGGCTCGGGCAAGTCGACCACCCTGGCGGCGATGCTTGATTACCTGAACAACACCAAGTACCACCACATCCTTACCATCGAGGACCCCATCGAATTCGTTCACGAATCGAAGAAGTGTCTGGTCAACCAGCGCGAGGTCCATCGTGACACCCTGGGCTTCTCCGAGGCACTGCGTTCGGCACTGCGTGAAGACCCGGACATCATTCTCGTCGGCGAAATGCGCGACCTGGAAACCATCCGCCTGGCGCTGACCGCTGCGGAAACCGGTCACCTGGTGTTCGGCACCCTGCACACCACCTCCGCCGCCAAGACCATCGACCGCGTGGTCGACGTGTTCCCGGCCGAAGAAAAGTCCATGGTCCGTTCGATGCTCTCCGAATCGCTGCAGGCGGTGATCTCGCAGACCCTGCTGAAGAAGGTTGGCGGCGGCCGTGTCGCGGCCCACGAGATCATGATCGGTACGCCGGCGATCCGTAACCTGATTCGCGAGGACAAGGTGGCGCAGATGTATTCCTCGATCCAGACCGGCGGCTCGCTGGGCATGCAGACCCTCGACTCGTGCCTCAAGGGGCTGCTCGCCAAAGGGCTGATCTCGCGAGACAGTGCCAAGGAAAAGGCCAAGCAGCCAGAGAACTTCTAAACGCCTGACAACTACCGGGCGCCGCCCGATGCGGCGCTTGCCACGATTGCGAGTACGACGATGGAATTCGAGAAACTTCTGCGCCTGATGGTGGAAAAGGGCGGCTCCGATCTGTTCATCACGGCAGGCGTGCCGCCTTCGATGAAGGTCAACGGCAAGATCATGCCGGTCAGCAAGACGGCGATGTCGCCGGAAATGACCCGCGAGACCGTGCACGGCGTTATGAACGAGCAGCAGCGCCGCGAGTTCACCGAGAACCATGAGTGCAACTTCGCCATCAGCGCTCGTGGTATCGGCCGTTTCCGGGTCAGTGCGTTCTACCAGCGCAATCTCGCTGGCATGGTGCTGCGGCGTATCGAAACCAACATTCCGACCATCGAAGAACTCAAGCTGCCGGACGTCCTCAAGAAGCTGTCGATGACCAAGCGCGGGCTGGTGCTGTTCGTCGGGGCCACCGGTACCGGCAAGTCGACCTCATTGGCTTCGATGATCGGCTACCGCAACAAGAATTCCAGCGGGCACATCATCTCCATCGAAGACCCGATCGAATTCATCCACCAGCATCAGAACTGCATCGTTACCCAGCGCGAGGTCGGTATCGACACCAGCTCGTTCGAAGTAGCGCTGAAGAACACCTTGCGCCAGGCGCCGGACGTGATCCTCATCGGCGAGATCCGTACCCGTGAAACCATGGACTACGCCGTGGCCTTTGCCGAAACCGGTCACCTGTGCCTGGCGACCCTGCACGCCAACAACGCCAACCAGGCGCTGGACCGCATCATCAACTTCTTCCCGCCCGACCGTCACAACCAGGTGTGGATGGATCTGTCGCTCAACCTTAAGGCCATCGTCGCCCAGCAGCTGGTGCCGACACCTGATGGCAAGGGGCGTCGTGCGGTGATCGAGGTGCTGATCAATACGCCGCTGGCGGCCGACCTGATCCGCAAGGGCGAGGTGCATGAGCTCAAGTCGCTGATGAAGCGCTCCACCGAGCTGGGCATGCAGACCTTCGACCAGGCGCTGTACAACCTCTATGTGCAGGGTGAAATCACCTACGAAGATGCGTTGCTGCACGCCGATTCGGCCAACGACCTGCGTCTGCTGATCAAGCTGGGATCGGAAACCGATGGCGAGCATCTGACCAGCGTGTCCCAGGGCCTGAGCCTTGAGGTCAGTGACGACGATCCAGGCCGCAGCTTCCGCTAGTCGGCCTGTTTTGCATCCCGGCCGATGCGCTTTCCGCTTCTCGCGGCGACGCGCTCGGCTTGGCCGTCACGCTGCGCACCGGCGCGCGCGCGGCTCATCAACTGCGGGATCAACATGCCTTCGGGCAGATTCTTCCAGAAGCGCACAGGCAGGTTGCTTTCCAGTACGCCGCGGTTCAGCCGGGCCGGGTTGAACGTGCTTTCGTAATACGCCTTCCATAGCTCGCCGCCGGGGTCCGCTGCGTTCTGCGCCAGCTGCCGCCACTGTGGCGGGCAGGGGCGGATGTAGTACATGTCTTGGCCATCCCAGCAAACCCCTTCTTCCGGCGTCGCGATCAGCCAGCTGTTGCCGCCCATCCGTTCGGCGAAGTGTCCCGCCGCCCAGGGCAGTACGTTGTGCGCAGGTTCGAACCAGGCGACGTGCTGTGGTCCATCACTGGTCTGCAGTGGGCTGAAGCGAAGAAAGGCATGCAGATGGTGGGCCTCACGTCGGACTGCCTTGATTCGACCATGCAGTTCGCTGCCATCAATGTCGCCGACCATTCGCGCACTCGAATCACCCTGGGTGACCCGCCAGAGCACGCGATACAGCAGGCTCCAGCGCTGCTCGGTGCGATAGCGCGCGGCCATTTCGAGTTCGTCCAGCAGTTGTCGGGGGACGCGAATGCGCGGTCCGCCTTCCGTTGAAGGTGCCGGCGAGGGATCGTCGAATAGCCCAGTCGATTCATCGTCGCTGGCCCAGTTCAGCTCATGTGGCGCGACGCGGCTCTGCAGTAGCGCGCGAGCCCGAACTCGCCACTCCTGGAAACTTCCATCGAAACGCACCGTAACCATTACCAGAGCGCCAGTTGTGCGGGCGTGTCGCGCAGATGCTGGCGCAGCATGGCCGACTCCTGCCCTGCCAGGCTTGGCCGGTAATCCTGAGTGATGACGAAGGGTTTGGCTTTCTCGAGCGAGCAGCGCAGACGGGTCAGATCCTCGAAGCGGATGCGCTTCTGCCGGCGCAGATCCACCAGGCGTTTCGCGCTGAGCATGCCGATTCCGGGAATGCGGGCGATCATCGTCGGTTCGGCGCGGTTGAGGTCCACCGGAAACTGGTCGCGGTGCGCCAGCGCCCAGGCCAGCTTCGGATCGATATCCAGCGCGAGGTTGCCTGGCCCGCTGAGCAGTTCGTCGGCCTTGAAGCCGTAGCCACGCATGAGGAAGTCGGCCTGATACAGGCGATGCTCGCGCATCAGCGGTGGTGCCGCGAAAGGCACGGTGTTGGGGCTGTGCGGAATCGGGCTGAAGGCCGAGTAGTAGACCCGGCGCAGTCGATAGCTGCCGTACAACGATTGGGCGGTGTGCAATATGGTGCTGTCGTCGGTGTTGTCGGCGCCAACGATCATCTGCGTGCTCTGCCCGGCGGGTGCGAAGCGCGGCGCCCGCCGCTCGGCGCTGGCCTCGGTTTCGCCCTGGTGGATGGTGTGCATGGCCTGTTTGATGGTCACCACCTGCTTTTCCGGTGCCAAGCGGATCAGACTGGTTTCGGTCGGCAGTTCGATGTTCACGCTGAGCCGGTCGGCATAGCGGCCGGCTTCGGCGATCAGCAGAGGGTCGGCGTCGGGAATGGTCTTGAGGTGGATGTAGCCGCGAAACTCGTGCTCCTCACGCAGAAGCCTGGCGACCCGCACCAGCTGTTCCATGGTGTAGTCCGCCGAGCGGATGATGCCGGAGCTGAGGAACAGGCCGCTGATGCAGTTGCGTCGGTAGAAGTCGAGCGTCAGGCTGACCACTTCTTCCGGCGTGAAGCGCGCCCGCGGCACATCGCTGGAGCGGCGATTGACGCAGTACTGGCAGTCGTACAGGCAGAAGTTGGTCAGCAGGATCTTCAGCAGCGCCACGCAGCGCCCATCCGGCGTGAAGCTGTGGCAGATGCCCATGCCATTGGTGGCGCCGAGTCCGCTCTTGCCCTTCGAGCTGCGCTTCGGCGCGCCGCTGCTGGCACAGGAAACGTCGTACTTGGCCGCGTCGGCGAGCACACTGAGTTTGTCGATCAATTGCATCATGGTGGCCGTGATACTGTTTGCATATACAGTATCACGGTTGCGCATGGCGACAAGGTCCGTCTGGCGGGGCGGTTCAGGCGCATTATCGGATAAGCTGGACGCCACTCATCAATCGCACATCGAGGTTCGGATGCAGCAGAACACCCATAGCACGCTGATCGGCTATCTCCTGTGGATATTCGGTTTTCTCGGCTCCCACCGCTTCTACTACGGCAAGCCCATCACCGGCACCATCTGGTTCTTTACCCTCGGCCTGTTCTTTGTCGGCTGGATCATCGACCTGTTTCTGATCCCATCGATGGATCGTGAAGCGGACATGCGCTTCCAGCCGGGGCCCATCGACTATACGGTCGGCTGGATACTGCTGACCTTTCTCGGCGTATTCGGTGTACACCGCATGTATCAGGGTAAGTGGATCACAGGAATCCTTTACCTGTTCACCGGTGGCTTGTTCTTTATCGGTGTGCTTTACGACTTCTGGACGCTGAACTCGCAGATATCCGAGCGCAATCTGGCGCGGAGCTGAACGAGTAGGGCAGGAAACGCTTTAGAAGTCTGGCAGGCGTGGACGGGTTGATGTCCAGCCTGCGCAGATCTTTCGCATCAGCCTTCGAAGCTGATGTGGCCGTCGACGATGGTGTAGCGTACCGCGCCCGGCAGGCAGTGGCCCATGAACGGGCAGTTACGACCTTTGGAATACCAGCGCTCGCCGACCAGGGTCGAACTGTGTTGATCGAACAGCACCAGGTCCGCAGGTTGGCCAGCTTGCAGGGTGCTGGTCGGCAGGCGTAGTGCTGTAGCGGGCCCGCTGGTCAGGCGCGCCAGCAGGGTCGGCAGATCGAGCAAGCCGTCGTCCACCAATGTCAGCGCCAGTGGCAGCAGAATTTCGGCACTGCTGATACCCGGTTCGGTTTCGCCGAACGGGGCCAGTTTGGCATCGGCCTCGTGTGGTTGGTGATGACTGGAAATCGCCGAGATGACGCCCGCCTTCACCGCCTCACGCAGGCCATCGCGATCCGCTGCGCTGCGCAGTGGCGGCTGCACGTGATACAGGCTGGAGAAACCGTGCAGCGCTTCATCGGTGAGGATCAGCTGATACATGGCCACGTCGGCCGTCACCGGCAGGCCACGAGCCTGTGCCTGGGCAATCATTTCCGCGCCACGGGCGCTGGTCAGTTGGGCGAAATGCGCGCGAACGCCGGAGCGCTCGACTAGCAGCAGATTGCGCGCCAGTGCCACGGTTTCGGCAGTCTCCGGAATCCCCGACAGGCCGAGGAAACTGGCGGCGGCTCCTTCGTGGGCAAGCCCGCCTTCGGCCAGGTCGCGGTCCTGGGAGTGGAAGATCACCGTCAGATCGAAGGTGGCGGCGTATTCCAGCGCACGGCGCAGGTTGCGATTGCTGGCAAATTCGGTAAGGCCGTTGCCGAACGCGACACACCCGGCTTCACGCAACGCGACCAGCTCGGAAAGCTGCTCACCGGCCAGGTTGCGCGTCAGCGCGCCGATGGGGAACACCTTGGCATGGCCCGACTCACGGGCGCGATCGAGGATCAGTTCGGTCACTGCCGCGGTATCCAGCACCGGGCGCGTCTGCGGCGGGCAGCACAGGCTGGTGATGCCGCCGGCTGCGGCCGCCAGGGTTTCGCTGGCAATGCTGCCTTTACGGCTGTAGCCGGGCTCGCGCAGGGCTACTGCAAGATCGACCAGGCCGGGTGCGGCGGTCAGACCCTGTGCGTCGATTGTCTGTTGTGCTTCGAAGCCGGCTGGCGCCTGGCCGATGGCGGCGATCTTGTTGTGCTGTAGGTAGATATCGGCGATTTCGTTGCGCCCGCTGACGGGGTCGATCACGTGTGCGCCGAGGATTCGGGTTGCCACCATCACTGCTGCTCCTCGGATACGGATTCAGAATCGATCTGGCGCTGGGCCGCCTGGCCGCTCATCGCCATGGACAGCACGGCCATGCGAATGGCGATGCCATAGGTGACCTGATTGAGGATCACCGATTGCGGGCCGTCGGCCACCGCCGACTCGATCTCCACGCCGCGGTTGATCGGGCCCGGGTGCATGACGATGGCGTCGGGCTTGGCCAGTGCGAGACGCTGGGTGTTCAGACCGTAGAGTTTGTAGAACTCCCCTTCGCTGGGAAGCAGGCCGCCCTGCATGCGCTCGCGCTGCAGGCGCAGCATGATCACCACGTCGACATCGCGCAGCCCCTCGTTCATGTCGTTGAACACGCGCACACCGTACTGCTCGATGCCCTCGGGCAGCAGGGTTTTCGGTGCGATCACGCGGATGTCCGGGCAGCCCAGCGTCTTCAGCGCCAGCATGTTCGAGCGCGCTACCCGCGAATGCAGAATGTCACCAACGATGGCGACCGAGAGGTTCTCGAAGCCGCCTTTGTGGCGGCGGATGGTAAGCATGTCGAGCATGCCCTGGGTCGGGTGCGCATGGCGCCCGTCGCCGCCATTGATCACCGCGACCTCCGGGCTGACGTGCTCGGCGATGAAATGGGCGGCGCCGGAGTCGGCGTGGCGCACCACGAACATGTCCGCGGCCATGGCTTCCAGGTTGCGCAGCGTGTCGGTCAGGGTCTCGCCCTTGCTCGTGGAGGAGGTCGAGACGTTCAGCGTGATGACGTCTGCCGACAACCGCTGCGCCGCCAGTTCGAAGGTCGTGCGGGTGCGCGTGGAGTTCTCGAAGAACACGTTGCAGACGGTTTTGCCGCGCAGCAGTGGAACCTTCTTCACCGCCCGGGCGCCGACTTCGAGGAATGAATCGGCAGTGTCCAGGATCTCGGTGAGCAACTCGCGCGGCAGGCCGTCGAGGGAGAGAAAATGGCGCAGCTGGCCTTGGTCGTTCAACTGTAGCGGGCGCTTGGCGTCGGTGGGCGTCATCGCAGGATCTCGGTTGGCGGGGCTGTGGGGCGGACTTGCCGGCTCGCTCAGGAGCCGCTGGTTTCCATCTGTTGTTCGAGGGCCAATGGCTCCGGTCCGATCAGCTTGATGCGTTGCTCGGGCGCCAGCGACAGGGTGGCGCCGACCACGTCAGGGCGAATCGGCAGCTCACGCGCGTTCAGGTCGAGCAGGCAGACCAGCGTTACGCTGGCAGGACGACCGTAGTCGAACAGCTCATTGAGCGCGGCGCGGATGGTGCGGCCGGTCATCAGCACGTCATCGATCAGCACCAGGTGCTGGCCTTCGATCTCGAAAGGCAGTTCCGACGGCTGCACCTGCGGGTGCAGGCCCTTCTGGGTGAAGTCGTCGCGATAGAAGGACACGTCGAGAATGCCGAGCGGTTCGTTTTGCGCGCGGGCTGCGAGCAGCGCCTGGGCCACCCAGACGCCGCCGGTACGGATACCGATGAAGCGCGGCTCCTGGATGTCGCGATCAATCAGGTGTTGCTTCAGTGTGGCGACCATCTCGGGCAGCAGCTGTTCGGGATTGGGCAGAATCATGGAGTCTCCTTACAGGTCTGGATCAGGCGGCAGGGTGATCGCTCAGCCAGCCTTCCAGTAATAGGGCTGCGGCCAGGGCATCCACCGGGCGATCGCGATAGCCGCCGTGCTGGCCCTGGCGCAGACGCTCGCCTTTGGCTTCGAACGTGGTCAGGCGTTCGTCGTGAGTGTGCACCGGCAGGTTGAAGCGACCGTTGAGTCGGCGGGCGAACTTTTCCGCCCGGGCACTCATGTCGCTGGGCGTGCCGTCCATGTTCAGCGGCAGGCCGACGACCAGCGCATCGGGCTGCCATTCGCGCATCAGCGCTTCGATCTGTTGCCAGTCCGGCACGCCGTTCTGCGCCTTGAGTACGCAGAGTTCACGTGCTTGCCCAGTAATGACCTGGCCGACAGCGACGCCGATCTGCTTGGTGCCGTAGTCGAAGCCGAGCAGCAGTCGCGGCGCACTCATGCGTGGCCGACCTGGGTGCTGAGCAGGCGCAGGTCGACGCCGAGTGATGCTGCCGCGGCGTTCAGGCGTTGGTCATAAGGTAGGTCGAATAGGATCTCGGTATCCGCGGGGCAGCTGAGCCAGGCATTGTCGGCCAGTTCGGCTTCCAGCTGTCCCGCTTCCCAGCCGGCATAACCGAGGGCCACGAAGTGCCGGGCAGGCCCCTGGCCGTCCGCAATGGCGAACAGGACGTCCTGCGATGTGGACATGCCCAGCGGGCCGAGGGGGAGGGTGGCCTGGAATTGCTGGTCGGGTGAATGCAGAACGAAGCCGCGATCGGTTTGCACTGGGCCGCCGGAGAATATCGGCAGGCTCTGGCAGAGTGGGGGGATCGGCTCGTCCGGGCGCAGCTGCTCCAGCACATCAGCCAGGCTCAGCCCGCTCGGGCGATTGACGATCAGGCCCATGGCGCCTTCTGCGCCGTGTTCGATCAGGTAGATCAGCGTCTGGGCAAAGTTCGGATCGCCCATCTGCGGCATGGCGATCAGGAAGTGATGCTTGAGGTAGCTGGGCGCGGTGCTTTTCATGCGCGTTAGCTTAAGCGTTGCACCGCGTTCCGGCTACAGGTGCGACGGTTCGCCCGGCTGCCGATTTCAGCGACTCGAAAGCCTGTCGCCGCGCTCGAAACGCCAGGTGCGGATGATCTCCACCTGGTCGAACTTCTGCGCCAGTTCGCCGGTGAAGGGCGCAAAAGGCGCTGCCAGTCGCACGATGCGCAGCGCGGCATCGTCCAGCACCGGCTTGCCGGATGACTCGATCACGCGCAGCTCCTGGATGGTGCCGTCGCGGTTGATGGTCACCAGCATGCGCAGGCTGCCGTAGATCTGCTGGCGGCGGGCCTCATCGGGATAGTTGAGGTTGCCGATGCGCTCGACCTTCTTGCGCCATTCGTCGCGATACCAGGCACTGATGTCGCGCATGGTGGCGGCGCTGTTCTGTCGGCTGACCCTGGGGCGCTTGGCATAGCGCTCGACCTCTTGTGCCAGCTCGGCTTCGAGGCTGGCGATCTCCGCGCTCAATTGTGAGCTGTCGAATGCCGGCGCTGCTTGCGGCTCGGGCTGCGGTGGCGTCTGTTGCTTGACGTCGGCCTTTTCGCGCTGTGGGCTGCGAGTGGTGACGACGGTCTTCGCCGGTTCCGGCCGGGTGCTGCGAGGCGGTGCTGCTGGTGGGGTCACCTTGCGTACCTCGGTATCCTGGAACTGCGCTTGCTCGGTGGTTTTCGGCGTGGCCTTGTGCTCCAGCGTGCCGCTGCCCTGCTGATTGTCTTGGGCGAGGAAGTCCGCTTCCTTGGGCTTCTCTTCGCTTTTGAAGGTCGACAGGGTGATTTCCAGCGTCTTGCTGATCTGCTTCGGCTCAGAGAGGGTAAAGCCAAGCCCGAGAATCAAGGCCAGATGCAATGCGGTAGCCAGAAAAAGCGTGAAGCCGAGCCTGTCCGCCGGGCGGACTCGGGTGGTTTCAGGCGCGGGATGGCGGATAGCGGCGTTCATCGCAGGTCGGGTCGGCTCGAAGTGCCGCGCAGTCTGCCGGCTTTGAGCTTGGAGTCGCAAGCTCCAAGCTCAAAGCTGTTAGCTGGTTCAACCTTGCAGCTTCGCCGCAATCGCGTCCATGAGCCGTTCGCCGATGCGGGTATCAAAGGCATTGTCGATTTCGCGGATGCAGGTCGGGCTGGTGATGTTGATTTCGGTGAGGTAGTCGCCGATCACATCCAGGCCGACAAACAGCAAGCCGCGCTTGCGTAGTTCCGGGCCGACGATCGCTGCAATCTCGCGGTCGCGATCCGACAGCGGCTGTGCCACGCCGCGACCACCCGCGGCCAGATTGCCGCGCGTCTCGCCAGCGGCGGGGATTCGCGCCAGGCAATAGGGGATCGGCTCGCCATCGATCATCAGGATGCGCTTGTCGCCGTCCTTGATCGCGGGAATGTATCGCTGCGCCATGATTTGGCGGCTGCCATGCTCGGTCAGAACCTCGAGAATAACCGACAGATTCGGGTCGCCCTCGCGATGACGAAAGATCGATGCTCCGCCCATCTCGTCGAGGGGTTTGAGAATGATGTCACGGTGCTCGCGGGCGAACTCGCGGAGAATGTCCGAGCGCCGACTGACCAGTGTCGGCGGGGTGCATTGTGGAAACTGGGTGGCGAAGAACTTCTCGTTGCAGTCGCGCAGGCTCTGCGGTCGATTGACCACCAGCGTTCCGGCCTTTTCCGCCAGTTCCAGCAGATAGGTTGCGTAGACATACTCGCTGTTGAAAGGCGGGTCCTTGCGCATGAGGATCACGTCCAGATCAGTCAGGGCCGCATCGACCTCCCCATCCTTCTCGAACCAATGTTGTGGGTCGTTGAATACCCGCAGCGGGCACATGCGCGCCCGGGCCTGATTGCCGAGCTGATATAGGTCGCGCTGCTCCATGTAGAACAGTGTCCAGCCTCGCGCCTGGGCAGCCAGCAGCATGGCCAGCGAGCTGTCCTTCTTGAAGGCGATCTGCGCGATAGGGTCCATGATGATCCCGACGCGAACGGTCATGGGGTGTTCTCCGGCAATGGGCGGCGAAGCGCCGCCAGTGGCTCAAAATGTCGCTGCAGATTGGCTGTGGTTGTGCACTGGGTCAAGGAAAATCCGGATGCTTTTCCGGTTGATAGCGTGTGCATGAGGAGTGTGCTAAAAAGGTCCGGCGATTGGGTGCAGCCCATCGGTGGCAGGGCCTCCGGCGCACTGACATAACGATAAACTACGACTCACCGAGGCGATGGTAGGGCGAAATGGAACAGCACTCCGAGGGCTTGAAGGTCATGGTGATCGACGATTCGAAAACGATTCGTCGCACTGCTGAAACCCTGCTGAAGAAAGTAGGTTGCGATGTCATCACCGCTGTGGACGGTTTCGATGCGCTCGCCAAGATTGCGGATACTCATCCCCGCATCATCTTTGTCGATATTATGATGCCCAGGCTGGACGGTTATCAGACCTGTGCGTTGATCAAGAACAACAGTTCCTTCAAGTCGACGCCGGTGATCATGCTGTCTTCCAAAGATGGCCTGTTCGACAAGGCCAAAGGGCGTATTGTCGGATCCGATCAATACCTCACCAAGCCGTTCAGCAAAGAAGAGCTGCTCGGTGCGATCAAGGCGCATGTCCCTGATTTCGCACCGGTGGAGCAAGCATCCTGAAGTTCGGCATTGTTTGCCGCTGAAGCCTTCCTATGGAGAAATCATGGCTCGCGTTCTGATTGTTGATGATTCGCCGACCGAAATGTACAAGCTCACCGCCATGCTTGAGAAGAATGGTCATGTGGTGCTTAAAGCAGAGAATGGCGCTGACGGCGTCGCGCTGGCTCGTCAGGAAAAGCCGGATGCCGTGTTGATGGATATTGTCATGCCCGGGCTGAATGGTTTTCAGGCTACGCGCCAACTGACCAAAGATTCTGAAACCAGTCACATTCCGGTGATCATCGTCACCACCAAGGATCAGGAAACCGATAAGGTCTGGGGCAAACGCCAAGGCGCCAAGGATTACCTGACCAAGCCGGTGGACGAAGCCACATTGCTGAAGACCCTGAATGCCGTTCTGGCGGGCTGACGCCGCGGTAGCCAACACTCGGACAAAGGGACGTGGCCAGCATGCCTGACATGCAAACGCCGTTTCAGCAGTTGCTGGAGCTAGATAAACGTTGCCGCACGTACGCGGCAGGCCTGCCTTCTCAGCAGGAAGCCGTGCAAACCTGGGGAGGGATCGGCTTTCGGATGGGGGGGCGCTTGTTCGTCGCTCCAATGGGGGAGGTTGGCGAAATCCTGCATGAGCCGCGCTATACGTTGCTTCCCGGCGTCAAGAGTTGGGTAAAGGGCGTGGCGAACGTGCGCGGCAGATTGTTGCCTGTGATGGATCTTTGTGGGTATTTCGGGCTTGAGCTTTCGGCACTGCGTAAGCAGCGCAGGGTGCTGGTGGTGGATCACCAGGAAGTGTTCGCCGGACTGACTGTCGATGAAGTCTTCGGCATGCAGCATTTCGCGGTGGAAGCCTTCTCGGAGGAGTTGCCTCCGATTGAGGCATCGATTCAGCCATTCATTCATGGTGTGTTCCAGCGCGAGCAGCCCTGGCTGGTCTTCAGCCCGCACGCATTGGCTACGCATCAGGCGTTTCTGGACGTCGCGTTTTAGTTGTAGGTGGGTCGACCAAGGTCGGCCTTTTGGTTCTTGGATGGAAACGACGGGGGTCCAGGCGGGGGCCGGATAATGATCAAAATGAATGCTAATGCTTTGTTGAGCGGGGTGCGCAGCAATACGCTGACCACCGGTTTGTTTATCGTGCTGATCGTATCGATCGTGCTGCTGTTCGCGAACTTCGCGTACGTCAATACTCAGGCCGATCACGATAACGAATACATCGCTCACGCAGGAGAGCTGCGCGTACTGTCCCAGCAGATCGCCAAGGATGCCGTGGAAGCGGCGACCGGCACGCAGGAGGCGTTCGCGTCTCTGAAGCAGGCCCGGAACGAGTTCAACCAGCGCTGGGCCTATCTCTCGCAAGGAAACGAGAACATCGGTCTGCCGGCGGTTCCCGAATCGTTGCGCGATGAAGTCAACGCGGTGGAGCAGGACTGGAACACGCTGCGTCGCGATACCGACGCCATCCTGGCCAGTGAGCAGACTGTCCTGTCGCTTCACCAGGTAGCCAGCACCCTCGCCGAAACCATTCCTCAGCTCCAGGTCGAGTACGAGGAGGTCGTCGACATCCTGCTGGAAAGTGGTGCGCCAGCAGCCCAGGTTTCGGTTGCCCAGCGCCAGTCGCTGCTGGCCGAGCGTATCCTCGGTTCGGTGAACAAGGTGCTGTCCGGTGACCAGGACTCGGTACAGGCGGCCGATATGTTCGGTCGTGATGCCAGTCTGTTCGGTCGAGTCCTGAATGCGATGATCGAAGGCAACGTCGCCATGGGCATCACTGCGGTGGCCGACGAAGAGGCGCTGGATCGTCTCTCGGAGATCGCTGAGCTCTTCCAGTTCGTATCCGGATCGGTGGACGAAATTCTCGAAACGTCGCCTGAACTGTTCCAGGTGCGCGAGTCGGCTAACAGCATCTTCGAGGTTTCGCAGACCCTGCTCGACAAGACCTCCGCGCTGTCGCAAGGCCTGCAGAGCCGCGCCGATGCCCGTTATCTCAACACTATCCTCGGTTACGTGCTGGGCGCCATTGCGCTGGCCTCGATCATCCTGATTGGTCTGGTAATGGTTCAGGAAGCACGCCGCCGCCTGAGCGAAACCGCTGAGAAGAACGAGCGTAACCAGGCTGCGATTCTGCGACTGCTCGATGAAATCGGCGACCTCGCAGACGGTGACCTGACGGTGGCCGCGACCGTTACCGAAGACTTCACCGGTGCGATTGCCGACTCGATCAACTACTCCATCGACCAGCTGCGCGAACTGGTAGCCACCATCAACCAGACCGCTGTTCAGGTATCGGGCGCTGCGCAGGAAACCCAGGCGACTGCGATGCACCTCGCCGAGGCCTCCGAACACCAGGCCCAGGAAATTGCCGGTGCTTCTGCTGCAATCAACGAAATGGCGGTTTCCATTGACCAGGTATCGGCCAACGCCGCGGAATCCTCGGCGGTAGCAGAACGTTCGGTAGCGATTGCCAACAAGGGCAACGAGGTGGTGCACAACACCATCACCGGCATGGACAACATTCGCGAGCAGATCCAGGACACGTCCAAGCGGATCAAGCGTCTCGGTGAGTCGTCCCAGGAGATCGGTGACATCGTCAGCCTGATTAACGACATTGCCGACCAGACCAACATCCTTGCACTCAACGCGGCGATCCAGGCATCCATGGCGGGCGACGCAGGGCGCGGCTTCGCCGTGGTAGCGGACGAAGTACAGCGCCTGGCTGAACGCTCTTCCGCGGCGACCAAGCAGATCGAGGCACTGGTAAAGACCATTCAGACCGACACCAACGAGGCGGTCATCTCGATGGAACAGACCACCTCCGAAGTGGTGCGCGGTGCGCGTCTGGCGCAGGACGCCGGTGTGGCACTGGAAGAGATCGAAAAGGTATCGAAGACGCTTGCGGCGCTGATCCAGAACATCTCCAACGCGGCACGCCAGCAGGCTTCTTCGGCCGGTCACATCTCCAACACCATGAACGTGATCCAGGAGATCACCTCGCAGACCTCGTCGGGTACCACCGCTACGGCCAAGAGCATCGGTAATTTGGCCAAGATGGCCAACGAGATGCGCCATTCCGTTTCCGGCTTTACCCTGCCGGATGCTCCGGATCAGGCCTGACTTGAGCAGTGCGGCAGTCATCTGATGGCTGCCGCCGATGATCATGAGCGAGGGGCAGGGCATGCAGCCGAGGTTTGACTGGGCATTGGAGCCCTTGGCCGATATGTCGCCGGCGGAATTCCATGACTGGCAGACGCTCCTCGAAGAGCGCTCCGGCATGGTCGTCAGCGAACGCAGGCGCAGCTTCCTGCAGACCAATCTGAGCGCTCGCATGCGCGAGGTCGGTGCTCCCGACTATGCCAGCTACTATCGGCAGGTCACCTCCGGCCCCCGTGGTGCTGTCGAGTGGTCGACCCTCATGGACAGGCTGACCGTTCAGGAAACACGTTTCTTCCGTCATCCCGCTTCTTTTGATCTGCTCGAAACCTACTTGCGCCAGCGTCTGGAGCAGGAGTCGATCAAGCGACCCCTGGCGCTGTGGAGTGTGGGTTGCGCAAGTGGTGAAGAGACGTACTCGCTAGCCATGGCCACCACCGAGGCGCTGGCGGGACGCGAATTCGACGGCAGCTTCGGGGTCACCGGTACGGATATCAGTCTGAGCGCGCTGGCCAAGTCCCGAACAGCGATCTACAGCGCGCGCAAGCTGGAGCAGGTCGAACCGGCGTTGCGTGAGCGTTATTTCCTGTCGCTATCCGATGATCGTTTTCAAGTGATTCCCGGCCTGGCCGCACGTGTGTGCTTTGCAAGGCTCAATGTGCTGGAACTGGCGAACTCGCCCGTTTCCAGCATGGACGTTATTTTCTGTCAGAACCTGCTGATCTATTTCCGCCGCTGGCGTCGCCGAGAAATCCTCAATCGCCTGGCAGATTGCCTGGCTCCGGGGGGATTGTTGGTGATCGGTGTAGGTGAAGTGGTCGGTTGGCAGCATCCGGGATTGCTTCCGGTGGCCAACGATCAGGTTCTGGCTTTTACCCGGAAAAGTTTATGAGCGGAGTCGCTATGGGTGATCGGCACGATTATGTCGCCCTGGAGTGGGTGAAAGGCGAGATTGCCGAGACGCTTAAGCAGGCGCGTCAGGCTCTGGAGGCGTTCGTCGAGAACCCACAGGACTCGACCCGGATGCGCTTTTGCCTGACCTATGTGCATCAGGTCCACGGCACTCTGCAGATGGTGGAGTTCTTCGGCGCAGCATTGCTCGCCGAGGAAATGGAGCAGCTGGCGCGGGCCCTGCTCGACGAGCGGGTGGCCAATCAGGGCGAGGCGCTCGAGGTGATGATGCAGGCCATCCTGCAGCTGCCTGCCTATCTGGACCGCATTCAGAGTGCGCGCCGCGACCTGCCGATGGTGGTGCTGCCGCTGCTTAACGACCTGCGCGCCGCTCGCGGTGAAAAGCTGCTTTCTGAAACCAGCCTATTTTCACCCGACCTGTCCGGACGCACGCCGGCGCTTTCCCAGGAGTCGGTCGAGCGTCTGCGTACCAACGAGCTGCCGGCCCTGCTGCGCAAGCTGCGCCAGATGCTGCAGGTTGCGCTGGTTGGGGTGATTCGCAACCAGGACCTACCGACCAATCTCGGCTACATGGCGCGGGTATTCGCCCGCCTGGAAATGCTCTGCAAGGATGCGCCACTGGCGGCGCTATGGCAGATCGCCTCGGGCATGGTCGAAGGTCTGGCCAGTGGCGGCGTGAGCAACGGCACCTCCGTCCGCACCTTGTTGCGACAGGTAGACAAGCAGCTCAAGCGGTTGGTCGAGGAAGGCGCTGATGGCCTAAATCAGGCTGCGCCCGATGAGCTGATCAAGAACCTGCTCTTCTACGTCGCCAAGGCGCCGGGGCAGACGCCCCGTATCCAGGCGTTAAAGCAGCTTTACCGCCTCGACGAAGCGCTGCCAGACAGCGCCGTGGTCGATCAGGAGCGTGCTCAGCTGGCTGGTCCCGACCGTGGTGCGATGCGCTCGGTGGTCGCTGCCCTTTGTGAAGAGCTGGTGCGGGTAAAGGACAGCCTGGACCTGTTCGTGCGCAGCGATCGCAAGGTCATTGCCGAGCTGTCCGGCCTCGAGGTGCCGCTCAAGCAGATCGCCGATACCTTGGCAGTGCTCGGCTTCGCTCAACCGCGCAAGATCATTCTCGATCAGATCGTCCTCGTCCAGTCCGTAGCGCAGGGGCAGCAGGCGCCCGACGACGCCATACTGATGGATATCGCCGGTGCGTTGCTCTATGTCGAGGCTACGCTGGCCGGCATGGTCGGCGGTCCCGCGGAGGAGCGCAGCGAAGCAAGCCACCTGCCGACCACCGATGTTGCCCAGATTCACCAGTTGGTCATTCGCGAAGCGCGTAACGGGCTGGAGCAGGCCAAGGACGCAATCATCGAATTCATTGCCTCGCAATGGAACCACGAGCATCTGGCCCGGGTGCCGGATCTGCTCACTCAGGTTCGCGGCGGCCTGGCGATGATTCCCCTGGAGCGTGCTGCGTCCCTGCTGCAAGCCTGCAATGGCTACATCCAGGATCAGCTTCTGGCGCGACAGGCCGTACCGGACTGGCAGAGCCTGGATACTCTGGCTGACGCGATCACCAGCGTCGAGTATTACCTCGAGCGACTGTCCGAGGATTGCGGCACCCAGGGCGATCTGATTCTGGATGTGGCCGAAGAAAGCCTGCAGAACCTCGGCTACTCGCTGGGACATGCAAATGCTCCGATGAAGGTCGCGGCGGTCGAGAACGAATTCGCCGATCCGCTGGACGAGATCGAGGTGCTGCCTGAGGAGCCGGACGCAAGTCTGGATGCATTCGACCCCGTTGCGGTCGACCAGGAAGAATCTCCGGCACCGATGGACCCTGATTTCTTGAGCGAGGCGCAAGCGCCACTCGAGAGCCATGATGCGGAGATCGCGGCGGAGGCCGAGGAAAGCGAGTGGACGCTGGAAGACCTGTCCGGCGATGAAGAAATCATTTTCAACCTGCCAGAAGAGATGCCGGCGCCCGAAACGCCTCCAGACTCACTTGAAGATGAGTCGGACATGAGCGAATGGAGCGATGCGCAGGTCGCCGAGCTCGATCTTGCGGAAGTGAGCCTGCCAGATTATTCCGAACCTGAAAGCCTGCAGGTGGAAGTCGAGCCTGTACTCAGCCTTGAGGACGTCATGGCGGCGCCGGTCGCAGCCATCAACCCGCCTGCTCAGGATGTACCGCCTAGCCTCCTGCCGCCTCCTGCCGACGAAGAACCGGTCGACGAGGACCTGCTGGAAGTCTTCATCGAGGAAGCGGCAGAAGTTCTGGAGGCGATTGGCGAGCAGTTGCCACTCTGGCTTGCCGACAGTGACAACAAGGATGCCCTGGGCGAAGTGCGACGTGCATTCCACACGCTCAAGGGCAGTGGGCGGATGGTGCGTGCACTGGTCATCGGCGAGTTGGCGTGGTCCATCGAGAACCTGCTCAATCGGGTTCTCGATCGCAGCATCCAGCCGACCGACTCGGTGAGGCAGGTCGTGTGCGATGTCGTTGCACTCATGCCAGCCCTCGTCGATGAGTTCGCAGCCAAGGCCCAGCGCCAGCGTGATGACGTCGATCACCTTGCGGCAGCAGCGCATGCCTTGGCCAAGGGGCAGTCAGTGGTGCTTTCGCAGCCTGCTGAGACGCTTGCTGCGATTGCGAACGAGCCTGCCCCGTCCGCGGCTCCGCAAGACGATGACGACGCACTGGACCCCCAGTTGCTGGAAATTTTTCGCAACGAGGCCGAATCGCATCTGGCCACGCTGGTCAGTTTTCTC
The DNA here is from genome assembly GCF_021432085.1 of Stutzerimonas kunmingensis. GTDB lineage: Bacteria > Pseudomonadota > Gammaproteobacteria > Pseudomonadales > Pseudomonadaceae > Stutzerimonas. The sequence goes on from NZ_CP090366.1 coordinate 319,997, forward strand.
GCCGATTGCGCCCAGCGCCTGCCGCAACCGGTGACCGATGCGCTGCAACGTGCCTTGCACACGCTCAAGGGTAGTGCGCACATGGCCGGCATCCTGCCGGTGGCGGAAATCGCAACGCCTCTGGAGAAGATGGTCAAGGAATTCAAGACCAACCTGATCCAGATGGATCTGGCCGAAGCCGAGCTGCTGCATGAGGCCGAGCTGTTGTTACGCCAGGGGCTGGCCAATCTCGATCACGAACCGTTGGCGCCGATAGAAGGCGCCCCGGAGTTCCTGGCCAAGGTGCACGCCCTGCATCAGGCCAGATTGGTCGAAGCCGGCGCCCGCCAGCATAACGATGCTGGTGAGGCCCGCGATCCGAGCGTGATCGCGCTGTTCCTCTCTGAAGGCATGGACATCCTGCTGGATGCCGAAGATTTGCTGCGCAGCTGGCGCGAGCATCCTGCCGAGCGTCAGGAACTCTCCGCTCTGCTGCAGGAGCTGACCACGCTCGGACAGGGCGCGAAAATGGCCGACCTGCCGCAGATGGAAGCGTTGTGCCAGGTGCTGCTGCGTTTGTACGCGGTGGTTGAGGAGGGGCGACTGGCTGTCAGCGAGCGCTTCTTCGACGACGTCGAGCAGGGCCATGAAGCGCTGGTCGGCATGATGGATCAGGTAGCTGCCGCGCTGCAGGTGAGTGAGCAGTCGGAGTTGGTGGCGCGGCTCGAAGCATTGCTCGCCGAAGCCATTGACCCATTGGTTCTGGAGCAGCCGGGCGACCCAGTTTCGGTTGCTGCTCCTGGCGAGATTTCGCTGACAGAATTGCCAGCCGAAGCCGAAGCCGAAGCCGAAGCCGAAGCCGAAGCCGAAGCCGAAGCCGAAGCCGAAGCCGAAGCCGAAGCCGAAGCCGAAGCCGAAGCCGAAGCCGAAGCCGAAGCCGAAGCCGAAGCCTGGCCCGAAGAAGACGCCCCGCAAGACGAGGCGCAGGACGATCTCGATCACGAAATGGTTGAGATCTTTCTCGACGAAGCCGTCGACCTGATGGAAAGCGCCGGCCATGCGCTTGATCGCTGGCTCGCTGATCCGGCCAACCAGATGGCGCTCTCGGCTCTGCTGCGCGACCTTCACACCCTCAAGGGCGGCGCCCGGATGGCAGCAATCCGTCCGATCGGCGACCTCGCCCATGAGCTGGAGTCGCTTTACGAGGGGCTCTCCGACGGTCGCTACGTCCATTCCGCCCCGCTTGCAGCGCTGTTGCAGCGTAGCCACGATCATCTGGCGCTGCAGCTCGAGCAGCTGCAGGGCGAGATGCCGATGAGCAGTGCTGATGCACTCATCGAGTCGATGAAAGCCTTCCGTCAGGGGGCTCTGCCGGCATTCGACGGCGTTGATTCGACTGATGCGCCCCTACTCGAGGCGGCTGCGGGTCCTGACCTGATCCGACCGGAGAACGATTCTGCTCAATCGCTGGATGAGCCGCTGAGCGCCGATGCGTTTGATTTGCCGCTGCTCGAGGTCGATGAGACTTCTGCCGAGGCGGATGAAGGCGACAACGAAACTGCAGCGGACGATAGCCGCGCTTCGGATATCCCGTTCAGCGAAGAGTTGGATGAGATCGACCTCAGCCTTCCCGAGCTGGATGAGGTGCCGGAAGCGTTCGAAGCTGTGCCGGCCGCCGAGGAGCACGACGCAGTCGAGCGCGATCCCGAATTAGTGGAGATCTTCCTCGAGGAGGGTTTCGACCTCATCGAGAGTGCTGCGGGTGGTTTGCAACGCTGGATGGCGGATGTCGACAACAGCTTCGAACTCGAGGCATTGCAGCGCGATCTGCATACCCTCAAGGGCGGGGCCCGGATGGCTGATATCCGTGAAATCGGTGATCTCTCCCACGAGCTCGAGTTTCTTTACGAAGGCCTGTGCGCCGGTAGCTACCGGGCCAGCCCGGAATTGTTCGGCCTTCTGCAGGCCTGCCAGGACCGCCTGGCGGAAATGCTCGAGGCGGTGCGGGCCCACCAACCGGTGCCATCGGGTGGTGCGCTGATCGAGACGATTCGCCACTTTCGCAACAACCCCGATGAGCAACTGAGCATTCCCAGCAGCGTGTCGCTGAAGGCCGCTCAGGAAGATGCGCAGCAGTCTGCCGAAGCCGAAATTCTCGACATCTTTGTCGAGGAGGCTGACGACCTGCTGGAGGAAATGGAATCAGCGCTCGGTCGCTGGGATGCCGGCCGCGAGGATGCCGCTCCGTTGGCTGACATGCTCCGTGTGCTGCACACGCTGAAAGGCGGTGCGCGGCTGGCTGGGCAGACCGCACTGGGCAACATGGCCCACGATCTGGAGCAGCGGTTGAGCGAGGCGCAGCAGCAGGGCGCCCCGTGGCCGGATAGCCTGTTTCTCGATGTGCAGCACGGCTACGACGCGCTGCTGAGGGATGTCGAGCTGCTTCGGGCGGGCCTGGCGAGCGACGGAAGCGACGCTTCGCAACCTGAGTCGCCGGAGCTCGAGCCAGAGTTGCCGCGCGAGCCGGTGACTCTGGAACAACCGATCGTCGCGGCCAGTACCTTGCCGAAGCCGAGTACCAGCCCGGCGAAGGTGCTGCCATTCATTCGACGCGCACAGCTGGCCGCTCAGGAAGCCGCTGCGCGGCGGGCACCGCAGGAGCTGGTCAAGGTTCCCGCAGAACTGCTGGAGGGTCTGGTCAACCTGGCGGGCGAAACATCGATCTTCCGCGGTCGAGTCGAGCAGCAGGTCAGCGACGTCGGCTTCACCCTTGGCGAGATGGAAGCGACCATCGAGCGGGTGCGCGATCAGCTGCGCCGATTGGATACCGAAACCCAGGCGCAGATTCTCAGCCGTTACCAGGCTGAAGCCGAGCGCGCCGGCTATGACGATTTCGACCCGCTGGAAATGGACCGCCATTCGCAGCTGCAACAGCTTTCGCGCGCACTGTTCGAGTCTGCGTCCGACTTGCTCGATCTGAAGGAAACCCTGGCTGCGCGTAATCGCGACGCTGAAACGCTGCTGCTGCAGCAGGCTCGGGTCAATACCGAGCTACAGGAAGGCCTCATGCGTACCCGCATGGTTCCTTTCGAGCGCCTGGTGCCGCGCCTGCGCAGAATCGTGCGGCAGGTCGCTGGCGAGCTCGGCAAACAGGTCGAGTTCATGGTCGGCAACGCCACCGGTGAGATGGACCGCAGCGTGCTCGAGCGAATCGTCGCGCCGCTTGAGCACATGCTGCGCAACGCCGTGGACCATGGCATCGAGCCGGTCGAGCGTCGTCGCGCTGCCGGCAAGCCCGAGCAGGGTGTGATACGCCTGGATCTGGCCCGTGAGGGTGGCGATATCGTGCTGACGCTGGCGGATGACGGCGGTGGCATCAATCTGGACGCGGTGCGGCGCAAGGCGATCGAGCGCGGGCTGATGTCCTCCGATAGCGACCTGTCCGAGCATGAAATCCTGCAGTTCATCCTCGAAGCCGGGTTCTCCACCGCGGAGCGCGTCACGCAGATCTCCGGACGCGGCGTGGGCATGGACGTGGTGCACTCGGAAGTGAAGCAGCTCGGCGGGTCGATGAGCATCGAGTCGACGCTCGGTCAGGGCACGCGCTTCCTGATTCGCCTGCCGTTCACAGTGTCGGTGAACCGCGCGCTGATGGTTTACTCCGGTGAGGATCTGTATGCGATCCCGCTGAATACCATCGAAGGTATCGTGCGTGTCTCGCCATACGAGCTGGAAGCTTATTACCAGCCGGATGCACCGCGCTTCGAATATGCCGGTCAGGCTTACGAGCTGCGTTACCTCGGCGATCTCTTGAACAACGGCCAGAAGCCCAAGCTGGTGGGGCAGAGCCTGCCGCTGCCGGTGATCCTGGTCCGCTCGAAAGAGCACAGCGTTGCGGTACAGGTCGACAGCCTCGCCGGTTCTCGTGAAATCGTGGTGAAGAGCCTCGGGCTGCAGTTCGCCGGCGTACATGGCATTTCCGGCGCGACCATCCTCGGCGATGGCCGGGTCGTGGTGATTCTGGACCTGCTGGCGACCATCCGTGTGCTCCATGCGCACCAGCTCATTCAGCTGCAACAGCCGCGCCTTATCGATCAGGTGCAGGAGCCGGTCGAGGTCGAAACCGAACGGCCGACACTGGTCATGGTGGTTGACGATTCGGTCACCGTGCGCAAGGTCACCAGTCGTCTGCTGGAGCGCAATGGCATGAACGTTCTGACCGCCAAGGACGGGGTGGATGCCATCACTCAGCTGCAGGAGCGCAAGCCGGACATCATGCTGCTGGATATCGAGATGCCGCGCATGGACGGCTTCGAGGTGGCCACGCTGGTTCGCCACGACGAGCGTTTGAAGGATCTGCCGATCATCATGATCACCTCGCGTACCGGCGAGAAGCACCGTGATCGCGCGCTGACCATCGGCGTCAACGAATACCTTGGCAAGCCCTATCAGGAATCGGTGTTGCTCGAGGCCATTCAGCGCTTGGTTCACGCCGATGTCTGACGTTCTCTGCGCCCGCATTGCGGTACTCGCCGACACCTCTCTGCAGCGTCACGTGCTGCAGCAGGCTTTGACCGGCAGTGGCTATCAGGTGGTATTGAACAATGACCCGGCGCGCCTCGAGCCGGCAGACCTGGATAGCACCGAGGCCGATCTCTGGCTGGTCGATCTGGCGCAGACCGAAGATTCGCCTCTTGTGGATGCGTTGCTTGAGCGCGACACCACGCGGGTGCTGTTCGGTGAGGGGCATGCGCCGGAGCGGCATTCGGAGTTCTACCCACGTTGGGAGCGCAGCCTGTTCAGCAAGCTGAAGCGCCTGATCGGTGACCCGTCACGGGCAGTGGGGCCGCGTCTGGACGTACTGCAGGGTGAAGGACAACGCCCCGAGCGCCTGACGCTACCGCCGCTGCTGGCTGATAGCGCGCTGCATGCCGGTGAAGCGGCGACCCAGGTATGGCTGCTGGCGGCTTCGCTCGGTGGGCCGGAAGCCGTGAAGGCCTTCCTGGACGCGCTGCCTGGCGGCCTGCCAGTCGGTTTCATCTATGCCCAGCATATCGAAGCCAGCTTCGAGTCCGCGTTGTCCCAGGCCGTGGGCCGACATAGTCAGTGGCAGGTTCAACAGGTGCGCCCTGGCCAGCCGGTGCGCTGCGGAGAAGTGATCATCGCGCCGATCGGAGAGGAACTCGGGTTCGAGTCCGATGGCAGCACCCGCCTGAACGGTCGTTGCTGGCCTGAACCGTATAGCCCGTCGATCGACCAGATGATGCTGAATCTGGCCCAGCAGTTCGGCCAGCGTTGCGGTGTCATTGCCTTCAGTGGCATGGGCAGCGACGGCAGTGCGGCGGCCGCATATGTGCTGCGTCAGGGTGGCAGGGTCTGGACGCAGCGCGCCGACTCCTGTGCCTGCTCAAGTATGCCGGACAATCTTCGCGAAGGTGGCTACAGCTCCTACAGCGGTGACCCTCGCGAGCTGGCGCAAGCCTTGGTCAATCATCTGGTCAGCCAGGTCGGTACGCCCGCCACGTCTTTTCAACGGGATAACTCATGAGTCAAATGGTCGTTTCTCCGGAGGCGGAAAGCCTCACCGGGCTGCTGATGCCGCTCGCCGATCGCGTATTGCTGGTGCCCAACGTGGCCGTCGCCGAGCTGATTCCCTATCGCGCTCCGCAAGCGGTGCAGGGCATGCCCGCATGGTTTCTCGGGCAGGTGCAGTGGCGTGACCTGAGCCTACCACTGCTGTCGTTCGAGGCCGCGTCCAGCGGCCAGGCACAACCGGTTGGCAGTTCGGCGCGGGTTGCCGTGCTCAACGCGGTTGGTGGGCGCGACCACGTCAAGTTCATCGCGCTGCTGGTGCAGGGCATCCCGCACTCGATCAAGGTCGACGCCAGCCTCGCGCGCGCGGATGTCACGCTTGCCCCGCTCGAACTGGATGCGGTCAACCTTGGCGACGTGCAGCCGCGAATCCCCGATCTGATCGGTCTGGAGCAGAAGCTCGCCGATGCTGGCCTGATCTGATCGAGGCCGCCACCCGGTACGTCGTCAGAAATCGCCCCAGAGCTGCTGTGCCACGCTCAGCGCCACCACCGGAGCGGTCTCGGTGCGCAGCACTCGCGGGCCGAGTCGAGCAGGCTGAAACCCTTGATTGGCTGCTTGTTCGACTTCGCTCTCGCTCAAGCCTCCTTCCGGACCGATCAGGAAAGCCAGTGTCTGCGGTCTGGCATGGCTCGTCAGCGGCGCGGCCACTGGATGCAGCACGAGCTTCAGGTCTGCCTCGACAGGCAACCAGTCACGCAGGCTGATTGGCGGGTGTATGACCGGCAGCACCGACCGGCCGCATTGCTCGCAGGCGCTGATCGCGATCTGACGCCAATGGGCCAGACGTTTGTCGGCACGCTCATCGTTGAGGCGCACTTCGCAACGCTCGCTGATGATGGGCGTGATCTGCGTTACGCCTAGCTCGGTGGCCTTCTGAATGGCCCAATCCATCCGTTCACCGCGGGAAAGACCCTGCCCGAGGTGGATCTGTAGAGGTGACTCTGGCATCCCCGTCAGGCGTTCGTGCAGTTCGACGGTGACGGACTTCTTGCCGACTTCCAGCAGTTCGCCGCGAAATTCACTGCCGCTACCATCGAACAGCTGAACCGCGCTGCCGGCCGAAAGCCGCAGCACCCTGCTGATGTAGTGGGCCGATGCGTCAGGCAGTGGGTGCTGGCCAAGGGAAAGGGGGGCGTCGATGAAAAAACGGGATAGGCGCATGGAGGCAGCTGCAGGCGGCGAGTTGGAAGCGGCAAGTCTAAAGCATCGGCAGCCTGGCTCGCAGGCTGCCGATGTTCCACATCAGCCCGGGTCTCTGAAGCCTGGGTATGGACCGACCGGGACCGATACCCCGGAGGCATCTCGGGTGGCGATGTCGATTCCCTCGGTGGCGACTGCCGCGAGAAAGTCGATCTGTTCCTCGGTGATGCAATAGGGCGGCAGGAAATACACCACACTGCCGAGCGGGCGCAACAGCGCGCCGCGCTCCATCGCGTGCTGATAGACCTTCAGGCCGCGACGCTCCTGCCAGGGATAGGCCGTGCGGCTGGCCTTGTCCTGAACCATCTCGATGGCAAGTGCCATGCCGGTCTGGCGGACCTCGGCCACGTGCGGATGCTCGACCAGGTGCGCGGTGGCGCTGGCCATGCGCGCGGCCAGCGCCTTGTTCGCTTCGATCACGTTGTCTTCGGCGAAGATATCCAGGGTCGCCAGTGCCGCGGCGCAGGCCAGCGGGTTGCCGGTGTAGGTGTGCGAATGGAGGAAGGCGCGCAGCGTCGAATAGTCGTCGTAGAACGCCCGGTACATCCGGTCGGTGGTGAGCACTGCGGCCATCGGCAGATAGCCGCCGGTCAAGGCTTTGGACAGGCAGAGGAAGTCTGGCGTGATGCCAGCCTGCTCGCAGGCGAACATGCTGCCGGTGCGGCCGAAGCCGACCGCGATCTCGTCGTGGATGAGGTGCACTTCGTAGCGGTCGCAGGCCTCGCGCAGCAGCTTCAGATATATCGGGTGGTACATGCGCATGCCGCCGGCGCCCTGAATCAGCGGTTCGACGATGACCGCGGCGATGTCCTGGTGGTGCTCGGCAAGGGTCTGTTCCATGTGCGCGAACATCTGCCGCGAATGCTCTTCCCAGCTCACACCCTCGGGTCGCAGGTAGCAGTCCGGGCTCGGAACCTTGAAGGTGTCCAGCAGCAGCGGCTTGTAGGTGTCGGTGAAGAGGGCGACATCACCCACCGACATCGCGGCGACGGTTTCCCCGTGATAGCTGTTGGTCAGGGTGACGAAGCGCTGCTTCTGGCCACGTCCGCTGTTGCGCCAGTAGTGAAAGCTCATCTTCAGCGCCACTTCGATACCGGTCGAACCGTTGTCGGTATAGAAGACGCGGTCCAGTCCGGCCGGTGTCAGGGCGACCAGGCGCTCCGACAGCTCCACCACCGGCTGATGACTGAAGCCGGCCAGCATCACGTGCTCGAGTTGGTCGACCTGATCCTTGATGCGCTGATTGATGCGCGGATTGGCATGGCCGAAGACGTTGACCCACCAGGAACTGACCGCGTCCAGGTATCGCTTGCCGTCGAAATCCTCCAGCCAGACGCCTTCGCCGCGGCGGATCGGAATCAGCGGCAGCTGCTCGTGATCTTTCATCTGGGTGCAGGGATGCCAGAGTACGGCAAGGTCGCGTTGCATCCAGCTGTCGTTCAGGCTCATCGTTACTCCTCCGCAATGAGTCGCGAAGCCTAGCAGAAGCGCTGGGGCATGACTTGATGCGATCAGTCATCGATTTACTCGATGTTTCAAAGCGAAAAAATGCGCTCAATTCCGATAGGTAACCGGCTAGGCTTCTAGGCCTGAATTTGAAGGAAGATTCAATGCACTGGCGTAACTCCTCAACGAACTATGGGCTGACCAGCATTGCCTTGCACTGGTTGGTGGCCATCGCCGTATTCGGTCTGTTCGGCCTGGGCTTCTGGATGGTTGGGCTGAACTACTACAGCAGCTGGTATCGCACCGCGCCGGACCTGCACAAGAGCATTGGCATCGCGCTGTTTCTGATCATGCTGCTGCGGGTGCTCTGGCGTTTCGTCAGCCCTGCGCCGGCGCCGCTGGCGAGTCAGGGGCGGCTGACCCGGATCGCGGCCAGGCTTGGTCACAGCCTGCTGTACCTCGGCCTGTTCCTGGTAATGATCTCGGGTTACCTGATCTCCACCGCCGATGGCCGGCCGATCAGCGTGTTCGGCCTGTTCGAGGTGCCGGCGCTGATCACTTCCATCCCCGATCAGGCCGACAGCGCCGGGATTGTTCACGAATACGCTGCCTGGGCGCTGGTGATCTTCGCCGTGGTACACGCCCTGGCTGCGCTCAAACACCATTTCATCGACCGCGACGCGACACTCAAGCGCATGCTCGGTCGTAGTGCCGGTTAATCACCCCCGATAGGAGAATCCATCGATGCTCAAGAAAACCCTCGCCGCATTGGTCCTCGGTTCCGCACTGGTCGGTGGCCAGGCATTCGCTGCCGACTACGCCATCGACAAGCAGGGCCAGCACGCCTTCGTCAATTTCAAGATCAGCCACCTCGGCTATAGCTGGCTGTGGGGCACGTTCAGGGATTTCGATGGCAGCTTCAGCTTCGATGCGGACAGGCCGGAAGCGAGCAAGGTCAAGGTCACGCTGAAGACCGCCAGCGTCGATACCAACCACGCCGAGCGCGACAAGCACCTGCGCAGCGATGACTTCCTCAACGTCGACAAGCACCCGGCAGCGACCTTCGAGTCGACTTCGGTGAAGTCGACCGGTGACGGCACTGCCGACATCAGCGGCAACCTGACCCTCAACGGCGTGACCAAACCGGTGGTGATCGCTGCCAAGTTCATCGCCGAAGGTGATGATCCCTGGGGTGGCTACCGTGCCGGTTTCGAAGGCAGTACCACGCTGACGCTGAAGGACTTCGACATCAAGATGGATCTCGGGCCGGCGTCGCAAACGGTCGATCTGATCATCTCGGTCGAAGGTGTGCGCAAGTAAACGCTCCCCGTGGAACCCGAACGCCGGCATCTTGCCGGCGTTCTGCGTTTGCCTGGATTATGTATCGGCGCGGATTGCGCAGCGGACAAAGCTGTGGCGAACGGGCCTATGAACACACCTTTTGCAATATTTGCAGCAGGTCCGACGAGTCTTTTCAGGTTTACAGACAGTCATGGATGTAAGTATATTTCGGCCCTTTCCGCTCTCCGCGTCTGCGGTGTGCTGTTGCCCACTCCCGCCTGCCAGGTTTTCAAGAGGTCTAACCATGCCAATCAAGTCAGCCAATGCTGCCCTGATGTCCATTCTCGCCATGGCTGTTTTCCTGGCCGGCTGTCAGGAAGAAGCAGCACCTCCGGCCCAGCAGAAGCCCCAGGTCGGTATCGTGACCCTGCAGGCGGAGCCGTTCGCGGTAACCACCGAGCTGCCCGGGCGTACCCGCGCCTACCGCATCGCCGAGGTGCGACCGCAGGTCAACGGCATCATCCAGAAGCGCCTGTTTACCGAAGGCAGTGACGTAAAGGCCGGGCAGCAGCTGTATCAGATTGATCCATCGGTATACGAAGCCACGTTGAAGAGCGCCCAGGCGAGCGTGGCGTCCAGCAAGTCGCTGGCCGACCGTTATGCCGAGCTGGTCAAGGACCAGGCCGTCAGCAAGCAGGCCTATGACGAGGCCCGCGCAGCCAGCCTGCAGGCCGAAGCAGAGCTGGAGCGCGCGCGCATCGACCTGCGCTACACCAAGGTGCTGGCGCCCATCTCCGGCCGCATCGGCCGTTCCGCCGTCACCGAAGGTGCGCTGGTCAGCAATGGCCAGGCGCAGGAGCTGGCGACCATTCAGCAGCTCGATCCGATCTATGTCGATGTCACCCAGCCTGCCCGTGATCTCTTGGCGCTGCGCCGCGATCTGGCCGAAGGCCGGCTGCAGAAGTCCGGCGAGAACGCCGCGCGGGTCAGCCTGAAACTGGAAGATGGCAGCGATTACGGCCATGAGGGCAAGCTCGAATTCAGCGAAGTGACGGTCGACCCTGGTACCGGTTCGGTGACCCTGCGCGCCGTATTCCCGAATCCGGACAAGAATCTGCTGCCGGGCATGTTCGTCCATGCGCAGCTGGTGGCCGGCATGAAGAGCGAGGCGATCCTGGTTCCGCAGCAGGGCGTCACCCGCAACACCAAGGGTGACCCGACCGCCATGGTGGTCAATGCCGAGAACAAGGTGGAAGTGCGCCCGATCAAGACCGAGCGTGCCGTGGGCAATCGCTGGCTGGTCGGTGACGGCCTGCAGCCGGGCGACCGCGTGATCACCGAAGGCCTGCAGTTCATCCGGCCGGGGGTCGAGGTCGAGGTGGCTCCGGCTACCAATGTCGATAATCGCGGTGGGGTGTCTGCACAACCCCAAGGCCAAGAAGGCTGAGGGGTTCCTAGTCATGTCCAACTTCTTTATCGACCGGCCGATCTTCGCCTGGGTGATTGCTCTGGTGATCATGCTCGCCGGCGGCCTGTCCATCCTCAACCTGCCGGTCAACCAGTATCCGAGCATCGCCCCACCCGCGGTCGGTATCTCGGTGACCTACCCGGGCGCCTCTGCACAGACCGTGCAGGACACCGTGGTGCAGGTCATCGAACAACAGCTCAACGGTATCGACGGGCTGCGCTACATCAGTTCGTCGAGTAACTCCGACGGGAGCATGGAAATCACCGTGACCTTCGATCAGGGCACCAACCCCGATATCGCTCAGGTCCAGGTGCAGAACAAGCTGCAGCTGGCAACGCCGCTGCTGCCGCAAGAGGTTCAGCAACAGGGCATCCGCGTCACCAAGGCCGTGCGCAACTTCCTCATCATCATCGGTCTGGTATCGACTGACGGCAGTCTGGATCAACGCGACCTGGCCAACTACATCGTCGCCAACATGCAGGACCCGATCTCGCGGACCAAGGGTGTGGGCGACTTCCAGGTGTTCGGTGCCCAGTACGCGATGCGCATCTGGCTCGATCCAGCCAAGCTGAACAACTTCAGCCTGACGCCGGAGGATGTCAGCTCGGCGATCCAGGCGCAGAACGTCCAGGTGTCTTCCGGCCAGTTGGGTGGCTTGCCGGCGCTGCCCGGGCAGCAGCTCAACGCCACGGTGATCGGCAAGACCCGTCTGCAGACTCCGGAGCAGTTCCGCAACATCCTGCTCAAGGTCAACAGCGACGGCTCGCAGGTGCGTCTGGGTGATGTCGCCAAGGTCGAGCTGGGCGGTGAGAACTACTCGGTCAGCGCGCATTTCAACGGCAAGCCGGCTGCCGGCCTGGCGTTGAAACTGGCCACTGGCGCCAACGCGCTGGATACTGTCGAAGGCGTGCGCAAGACCATCGACGAGCTCAAGCCGTTCTTCCCGCCGGGCGTCGATGTGGTCTACCCGTACGACACTACGCCGGTCATCTCCGCCTCCATCACCGGTGTCATGCAAACGCTGCTCGAAGCGTTCGTGCTGGTGTTTCTGGTGATGTACCTGTTCCTGCAGAACTTCCGCGCGACGCTGGTTCCGACGCTCGCGGTACCGGTGGTGCTGCTGGGCACCTTCGGCGTGCTGGCGGTGTTCGGCTTCAGCATCAACACGCTGACCATGTTCGCCATGATCCTGGCCATCGGCCTGCTGGTCGACGACGCCATCGTGGTGGTGGAAAACGTCGAGCGGGTGATGCGCGAAGAAGGGCTCTCGCCTCTGGAGGCGACGCGCAAGTCCATGGGCCAGATCCAGGGCGCGCTGATCGGCATTGGTGTGGTGCTGTCGGCGGTACTGCTGCCGATGGCCTTCTTCGGAGGCTCGACCGGGGTCATCTACCGGCAGTTCTCGATCACCATCGTATCGGCGATGGTGCTCTCGGTGCTGATGGCGCTGATCTTCACGCCAGCGCTGTGTGCCACATTGCTGAAGCCGATCGACAAGGGCGACCATCACGAGAAACGCGGTTTCTTCGGCTGGTTCAATCGCTCCTTCGAGCGCAGCGTCAATGGCTATGAGCGCGGTGTGAAAGCCGTGCTCAAGCGCAAGGCGCCGTTCCTGCTGCTGTATGTGCTGATCGTCGGCGTCATGGTGGTGCTGTTCAACCGCATTCCCAGCGCCTTCCTGCCGGAAGAGGACCAGGGCGTCCTGTTCGCTCAGGTCATGACCCCGTCGGGCTCGACTGCCGAGCGCACCCAGCAGAGCATCGACGCCATGCGCAGCTATCTGCTGGAAGAGGAGGGCGACATCGTTCGTTCCGTCTTTACCGTGACCGGCTTCAGCTTCGCCGGCCGCGGTCAGAGCTCGGGTATCGCCTTCATCAGCCTGAAGCCTTGGAGCGAGCGGACCAACGAGGAGGACGGCGTATTCGCCCTGGCTCAGCGTGCGCAGCAACATTTCGCCAGTTTCCGTGACGCTCAGGTATTCGCCTTTGCGCCGCCGGCGGTGATGGAGCTGGGTAACGCCACCGGTTTCAACCTGTTCCTGCAGGACCGCGCCGGCGTTGGCCAGGAAGTGCTGCAGCAGGCCCGCGACAAGTTCATGCAGCTGGCCAGCCAGAGTCCGGTGCTGACCCGGGTGCGGCCCAATACCCTGCGCGACGAACCGCAGTATCAGGTGCTTATCGACGATGAAAAGGCGCGGGCACTGGGCGTTTCGCTGGCGGCGATCAACAGCACCCTGTCGATCGCCTGGGGTGGGCGCTACGTCAATGACTTTATCGATCGAGGGCGGGTGAAGAAGGTGTATTTGCAGGGCGTTCCGGACGCGCGCATGAGCCCTGAGGATTTGCAGAAGTGGTATGTGCGTAACGATGCCGGCGAGATGGTGCCGTTCAGCGCCTTTGCCAGCGGCGAATGGACTTACGGTTCGCCGAAGCTGTCCCGCTACAACGGCGTCAGCGCGATCGAGATGCTCGGCGAGCCGGCGCCCGGCTACAGCTCGGGTGATGCCATGGCCGAGGTGGAGCGCATCGCCGCTCAGCTGCCGCCGGGGGTGGGCTATTCCTGGACCGGGCAATCCTACGAGGAGCGGCTGGCCGGCTCGCAGACGCTGGCGCTTTACGCCCTGTCGCTGCTGGTGGTGTTCCTCTGCCTGGCGGCCTTGTACGAGAGCTGGTCGATTCCGTTCTCGGTCATGCTGGTGGTGCCGCTTGGCATCGTCGGTGCGCTTGCCTTTACGCTGCTGCGCGGCCTTTCCAACGAGGTGTTCTTCCAGGTGGGCCTGGTCACTACCATTGGTCTGTCGGCGCGTAACGCGATCCTTATCGTGGAGTTCGCCAAGGCGCTGCACGAGCAGGGCATGAGCCATGTCGATGCGGCATTGCAGGCATGTCGCATGCGTCTGCGGCCGATCATCATGACGTCGCTGGCGTTCATTCTCGGGGTGGTGCCGCTGGCGCTTGCTTCCGGGGCTGGCGCGGGCAGTAAGCACGCCATCGGTACTGGCGTGATCGGCGGGATGATCTCCGCTGCGGTGCTGGCGATTTTCTGGATTCCGTTGTTCTACGTGATGATCTGCACAATCTTCGACCGCACGAAGCCCGCCAACGAAGGTGTGAAGGAGGACTCGCTGTGAACAAGTCTCTGTTGAGTCTGGCGCTCGTGGCGGCGCTGAGTGGCTGCTCGCTGATCCCCGAGTATCAGCGTCCGGATGCGCCGGTCCCGGCCGACTGGCCGCAGGGCGAAGTCTATTCGAAGCCATCCCCCGAGGCTCGGGCGCAGGCGCTCGGCTGGCGCGAGTTCTTCCGTGATCCGGCGCTGCAGCAGCTGATCGAGGTCGCGCTGGAGAACAACCGCGACCTGCGCGTCGCCGCGCTGAACGTCGATGCCTACCGTGCGCTGTACCGCGTGCAGCGCGCCGATGTGCTGCCGGCGGTGAGCGCCGATGGCGCTGGCACCCGCAGCCGTACACCGGGCGATCTGAACATGAGCGGCGAGCCGGCCATCAGCAGTCAGTACAGCGCCACCTTCGGCGTGTCCTGGGAACTGGATCTGTTCGGCCGCCTGCGCAGCCTGCGCGACCAGGCCCTGGAAGAGTTCTTCGCCAGCGAGGCCGCGCAGCGCAGCACGCAGATCAGCCTGATCGCCAGTGTCGCCAATGCCTGGCTGACGCTGCAGGCCGATCAGGCGCTGCTGCAGGTCACCCGTGACACGCTCAAGACCTACGAGGAAAGCCTGGGCCTGACCCAGCGCAGCTTCGATGTCGGCGTCGCCTCGGCGCTGGAACTGCGTCAGGCACGCAGTGCGGTGGACAGCGCGCGGGTGAGCATCGAGCAGTACACCCGCCTGGTGGCGCAGGACCGCAATGCCCTGACCCTGCTCCTGGGCCAGAGCCTACCGGCCGGTCTGCCGAGCGGCGAAGGTCTCGAGCGCACCCAGCTGGCGACGTTGCCGGTCGGGTTGCCCTCGGACCTGCTGCAGCAACGCCCGGATATTCTCCAGGCGGAGTACCAGCTGCGTGCGGTCAATGCCAGCATCGGCGCCGCGCGTGCGGCCTTTTTCCCGCGCATCAGCCTGACCGGCGCGGCAGGGACCGCCAGCCGTGAGCTGTCCGGCTTGTTCGACGGCGGTTCCGGTTACTGGAGTTTCTCGCCGAGCATCAGCGTGCCGATCTTCAATGCCGGCCAGTTGCGCGCGAATCTGGACTACGCAGAGATCAGCAGGAACATCCAGGTCGCGCAATACGAGAAGGCGATCCAGACCGCATTCCGCGAAGTGGTCGATGGTCTCGCGGCGCAGGCCACCTACACCCGCCAGGTGCAGGCGCAGCGGGATCTGCTGGCGACCAGCGAGGACTACTACAACCTTGCCGAGCGCCGTTATCGCACCGGCGTGGACAGCTATCTGACCGTGCTCGATGCGCAGCGCCAGTTGTTCAGCGTGCAGCAGCAGCTGATCAGCGATCGCCTCGCGCAGATGACCAGCGAGGTCAATCTGTTCAAGGCCCTGGGTGGCGGTTGGCGGGGAATGCCACAGGCGGCGCCTGCCGAGGGCTGAGTGACATCGACGGCTGCCCCCGGTTCTGGGGACGGTCGTCGAGTGGATACAAAAACGCCGCCCGATGGGCGGCGTTTTTGTTTCGGGCGCGGCTCAGGCCTCGCGGTTGCGCGTCAGCAGCGCCGGCTTTTCGCCACGCGGGCGAGACGGCAGCTGCTCGAGCTGCTCCAGACTGGGCAGCCGATCGATCTTCGATTCCTTGTGGATGATCACTGGCTGCTTTTCACGCGGCTTGGCAGCTTCCTGGCGCGCGACGGCTGGCTCTTCGATCCGTCGGCTGTCGTTCTTGCGCCGTGGCTGGCCGTTGCGCGGCTGGCCGCTGCGCGCCGCCTGGCCTTGGCCCGTACCCGGACGTTTGCCCTTGCCGGCGGGAGCACCAGCAGCGCCAGGGCGTGCGGCTCCGGCGGCACGTGGCGCGGCACCAGCCGGAGCCGGAGCCGGAGCACCAGGGCGCCGGCCGCGGTTCTGCTTGTTCTGATACGGGCTGACGTAGTCGACACGATTGCCGAAGTTGTCCACTTCGTCATCGAGAAACTCGTCCGGAGCACGGTTTGGCGGCAGCTGCGGAGGTCGAGCAGCGGTTTGCGCTTCACTGGCGGCTCCATCGCGAGCAGGCTTGCGCGCCTTGCTCTGGCTGCGGCGGTTGCGTTCCTTCTGCTCGGTGCCTTTCTCTGCCGGCTTTTCGCGCTCAGCGCGAGCCTTGCGTTCGCCACGCTGCGGACGCGGCTGGCGCGGTTCGCGCACCTCCGGCTTCTCCGTCTCGATGGCGCTGGCATCGAAGCCCATCAGATCGCCTTCAGGGATGCGCTGCTTGGTCATGCGCTCGATGCCCTTGAGCAGCTTTTCCTCGTCCGGCGCGACCAGCGAAATGGCTTCACCGCTGCGCCCGGCACGGCCAGTACGGCCGATGCGGTGTACGTAGTCTTCCTCGACGTTGGGCAGCTCGAAGTTGACCACATGGGGCAGCTGGTCGATATCCAGACCGCGGGCGGCGATATCGGTGGCGACCAGGATGCGCACCTGGTTGGCCTTGAAGTCAGCCAGAGCCTTGGTGCGGGCGTTCTGGCTCTTGTTGCCATGAATCGCGGCAGCCGGCAGGCCGTGCTTTTCCAGATACTCGGCCAGACGGTTGGCGCCGTGCTTGGTGCGGGTGAAGACCAACACCTGCTCCCAGGCACCCTGGGTGATCAGGTGCGCGAGCAGAGCGCGCTTGTGGCTGGCAGCCACGCGGAACATTCGCTGCTCGATACGCTCGACGGTAGTGTTCGGCGGCGTGACCTCGATGCGCTCGGGGTTGTGCAGCAGCTTGCCGGCGAGGTCGGTGATGTCCTTGGAGAAGGTTGCCGAGAACAGCAGGTTCTGGCGTTTGGCCGGCAGCTTGGCCAGGACCTTCTTGACGTCATGGATGAAGCCCATGTCGAGCATGCGGTCGGCTTCGTCGAGGACGAGGATTTCCACGTGCGACAGATCGATGGCTTTCTGGTTGGCCAGGTCGAGCAAGCGACCTGGGCAGGCGACCAGCACGTCGAGGCCCTTGGCCACGGCCTGGATCTGCGGATTCATGCCGACGCCGCCGAAGATCACCGCGCTTTTCAGCGGCAGATCGCGAGCGTAGATCTTGAAACTGTCGTGAACCTGGGCGGCGAGCTCGCGGGTTGGTGTCAGCACCAGCACGCGCGGCTGTTTCGGGCCGTAGCGGTGTTCACGATCCGGGTGACCACCCGGGAACAGCAGTTCGAGTACCGGCAGGGCGAAACCGCCTGTCTTACCGGTTCCGGTCTGGGCGGCGACCATCAGGTCGCGGCCTTGCAACACGGCGGGAATGGCCCGCTGTTGCACGGGAGTAGGCTGGGTATAACCGGCGGCCTCGACGGCACCGGCCAAAGCCTCGGAGAGACCGAGGGAAGCAAAGGACATGAGTAATCCTGTCTTGTTAGGGGCGAGGCCCTGGGATGATCATGCCTGGCTCGAATCGCGACTGGCGTGCGATCCCGTCCGGTCCTGCCGCGGGTCATATGTGCGGCATCCGGGCGTAAGCCTGGCGGAAGCGCGGAGTATAACAGAGCCTGTTAACGCCGCATTGCTCTGACAGTGTCGCAGGTCACGGGTTCATTAGCCAGCTCCGTATTTCTACGGAGCCGGCTGGTGCTCAGCGTGACAGCCCGAGGTTGTTCCAGATCGCCAGGCTCGGCTCGGCCTGGTTCAGCGTGTAGAAGTGCAGGCCTGGCGCACCGCCGGCCAGCAGCTTCTGACACATCTCGGTGATGACCTGCTCGCCGAAGGCCTGGATGCTCTGCATGTCGTCGCCGTAGCTTTCGAGCTGTTTGCGCACCCAGCGCGGAATCTCGGCGCCGCAGGCATCGGAGAAGCGTGCCAGCTTGCTGTAGTTGGTGATCGGCATGATGCCAGGCACCACCGGGGTTTCCACGCCGAGTTCGCGCACGCGCTCGACGAAGTAGAAGTAGCAGTCGGCATTGAAGAAGTACTGGGTGATGGCACTGTCGGCGCCGGCCTTGGCCTTGCGCACGAAGTTGGCCAGGTCGTCTTCGAAGTTGCGTGCCTGCGGATGCATTTCCGGGTAGGCGGCAATCTCGATATGGAAGTGATCGCCGGTCTCGCTACGGATGAATTCCACCAGCTCGTTGGCGTAGCGTAGCTCGCCGCTGGCCATGCCCATGCCGGACGGCAGGTCGCCGCGCAGGGCGACGATGCGCTGGATGCCAGCCTCCTTGTAGAGGTTCAGCAGTTCGCGCAATTCGGCCTTGGTGTCGCCGACGCAGGACAGGTGCGGAGCGGTCGGCACCTTCACCTCGCCGTCGAGCTGCAGCACGGTGTTGAGCGTGCGATCGCGGGTCGAGCCACCGGCACCGTAGGTGCAGGAGAAGAAATCGGGTTGGTAGCCGGCCAGCTGGCGGGCCACGTTCAGCAGTTTTTCGTGCCCGGCTTCGGTCTTGGTGGGGAAGAACTCGAAGCTGATGGATGGGCGGTTCAAAGCGGTCATTCGGTTATTCCTTGGGCTGCAGGCTGCTGGCGACGAATGCAGGGTGCAGGTCGTCGCCAGCAGCATGACCTGCTTAGTAGCGGTAGCTGTCCGGCTTGAACGGACCTTCGACGGTCACGCCGATGTATTCCGCCTGCTTGGTGGTCAGCTGGGTGACCACGCCACCGAAGCCCTTGACCATTTCCAGCGCCACTTCCTCGTCGAGCTTCTTCGGCAGCACCATGACGGTGACGTTCTGGCTCTTCTCGGCCACTGGCAGGTCGGCGAACTTCTCGTTGTAGAGGTGGATCTGCGCCAGCACCTGGTTGGCGAAGGAACCGTCCATGATCCGGCTCGGGTGGCCGGTGGCGTTGCCCAGGTTCACCAGGCGGCCTTCGGCCAAGAGGATCAGGTAGTCGTCGTTGGTCGGGTCGACGGTCTTGCCGGTGCGGTGGATCTTGTGCACCTGCGGCTTGACCTCTTCCCAGCCCCAGTTGGCGCGCATGAAGGCGGTGTCGATCTCGTTGTCGAAGTGGCCGATGTTGCATACCACGGCGCGCTTCTTCAGCGCCTTGAGCATGCCGGCGTCGCATACGTTGACGTTACCGGTGGTGGTGACGATCAGGTCGATCTTGCCCAGCAGGGCCGCATCGACGCTGGCTTCGGTGCCGTCGTTGATGCCGTCCTTGTAGGGGGAGACCAGCTCGAAGCCGTCCATGCAGGCCTGCATGGCGCAGATTGGATCGACTTCCGAGACCTTGACGATCATGCCTTCCTGGCGCAGCGACTGTGCCGAACCCTTGCCGACGTCGCCGTAGCCGACGACCAGCGCCTGCTTGCCGGAGAGCAGGTGGTCGGTAGCGCGCTTGATGGCATCGTTCAGGCTGTGACGGCAGCCGTACTTGTTGTCGTTCTTGCTCTTGGTTACAGAATCGTTGACGTTGATCGCCGGGATCTTGAGGGTGCCACCCTTGAGCATGTCGAGCAGGCGATGCACGCCGGTGGTGGTTTCCTCGGTCACGCCGTGGACGCGCTCGAGCACCTGCGGATACTTGTCGTGCAGGATCTGGGTCAGGTCACCGCCGTCGTCCAGCACCATGTTGGCATCCCACGGCTGGCCGTCCTTGAGGATGGTTTGCTCGATGCACCACTCGTATTCTTCTTCGGTCTCGCCCTTCCAGGCGAACACCGGGATGCCGGCAGCGGCGATGGCGGCAGCGGCCTGGTCCTGGGTGGAGAAGATGTTGCAGCTCGACCAACGCACTTCCGCGCCGAGCGCGATCAGCGTCTCGATCAGCACGGCGGTCTGGATGGTCATGTGAATGCAGCCGAGGATCTTCGCGCCCTTGAGCGGCTGCTCGGCGGCGTATTTCTTGCGCAGGCCCATCAGCGCGGGCATTTCGGATTCGGCGATGATGATTTCGCGGCGGCCCCAGGCAGCCAGGGAAATATCGGCGACCTTGAAGTCGGTGAAACCGGCAGGCGTCATGACAGCACTCATCGAAGAGTTCTCCATTCGTATAGATGCGAATGGGCGCCGTTGATGCGTTCTGGAAACGCCCCATCCGAGCCTGACAGGTTTCATCCTGCTGCAGCGCCCCTCGGACGGGTGGCGGGCACGGTCGAAGCGGAGTCGACCGGGAAAAAGCCCGGCGATTATAGCTGCGCCGCGCGGCAATCCCAACCCCGCGCCGCGCGAACTACAGCGAGCGAGCGCGGGTCGAAAACTACAGGTTCGGTGACCCTTGCCGGGCGAAACCGTTTCAGGAGACCGCCATGAACCCCATGCTTCGCTTAGCGCCCGTGTTGCTTGTCGGCGCCTTCAGCCTGCCTGCCGCCGCCAAATCCTGCTACGTGCACAGCGAAACCTCCGGCGCGGTTCCTGCGCCAGTGGTGACCGAGCAGTGTTTCGAATTCCACGGCGTGGACAAGGACGACGCCATCGACTGGGTCTGTCAGGACAGCGAGGCGGTGAAGAACTCCCGCCGCGAGCTCCGCGACAGTTGTCCCGACGGCCACTTCGGTGCCTGCACCGCGCCGATGACGGCAGAGACCCTGGCCAACGAACGTGCCACTGGCTCCCATGCGAAGAACGGTACCTTGCCCAGCCAGGTGGGCGGCGATGCGACGATCGTCACCTATCACTATCACGCCACTGATCGGGCCCAGGCCAAGATCGATTGCGAAAGCGCTGGCGGCAGCTGGTCGCAATAGCCTGCTGAGCAATCTTGGCTGACGGAGTCGAAACCCGACTGATTTGTTCAACCGCGCATGGACGGGGATAATCCCGCGCTTTGCATCGACGAGTGGTTGAACCATGAAGCTGAGTCTGCTGAGCTTGCCCCTGATTGCTGTCCTGGCGCTGACGGGCTGCGACCGGGTCGACCCCAATTCCCCGTTGGGCAAGCGCAAAGCGATCTACCAGGCGATGCTCGATACCAAGGAAGACCTTGGCGGCATGCTGCGCGGGCGCATCCCGTTCGACGGCGAAGGCTTCAGTGCAGGCGCGGCCAAGCTGGACGAGCTCTCGCGGCAGCCTTGGCAGCATTATCCTGATGTGAAGGAAGAGCAGAGCGATGCGCGTGACGACGTCTGGCAGCGTCAGGAGCGTTTCAACGAGATGGCCCGCGAACTGGAAGCGACCACGGAAGCGCTGGTGAGCGTGACGACCTCCGCCCCGGTTACTGCACAAAGCGTGGCGCCGGCGTTCCAGCGGGTCGAGGATGCCTGTGAAGCCTGCCACAAGGAGTTCCGCGCCTACTAACGGCGCAGCGATTCGAGCTTTTCCCGCGACTTGGCCAGCTGATTGCGGCGCAGCTCGATCAGCTGGGCATCACCGGTGCCCAAAGCCTCGCGTAGCAGCGTCTCGCGCCGCTCAACCTGGCGATTGGTGTGATCGTATTCGACTTGATGCGGGTGCAGGGCAACCACGCCCTGGCACTGCTCGGTCAGGCCCTGCAGTTCGCTGTCGAGTTGCGTCTGGCGCAGCTTGTCACCCAGCAGGCGCGCCTGCTGCAGCTGTTCGCGCAAGGCCTGGCGCTGGTCGTGGCACTGGCTATCGGCGTTGGGGGCCGCGCTAGCCAACTGGCTGATGGCGGTAGCGCCGATCAGCAGGGCAATCGGCCAATGTCGCAAAGACATGCCTCGCCTCCATAATTGTTATCCAGCACCTATCGACCGCGACATTCGGGGGAAAGTCCCTTCAGAACCCCGAAACACCGACAGCGCGCAGCCTGTGACGCAGCAGCTGCAGCTCCGACGCATGAAAGAAGGCATGCAGCTGTTCTGCGCGTGCCTTGCCAACCCCCGGTTCCGCCTGCCATTGCGCCACGCTGCGTGCCGCCAGTACGTCCCAGTCGGGCTGCAAGTTGAGCGGCAGATTGACCGGCATGCCGAGCGCCTTGAGCCATCGGCCCGCTGGCCTCTGCCGGGCGAGAGCGAAGCTCGCGACCAGCTTGCTGGCGCGCGCCTTGCCGATGCCAGGGACCTGTTGCAACGTCGTCGCGTCCAGCTCCAGCCAGGCGAGCAGATCGGGCAGCAGTCCGGCGTCCAGCAGGGCCTGCCAACTGCCTTGGCCTACCCCGGCAAGGCCAAGGCCCTGTTTGCCACTCAGCCAGACCAGGCGGGCGATGAACTGTTGCTCACAGCCCGGTGCTGGCTGCCAGCAGCTGTGCGCGTGATACTGCGATGGGTCTGGTGCCGCGACCTCCGCCCGTTCGGTGCTGCGCCAGACCACCGAGTCCAGTTGCGGGATGCTATGCCCGGCGAGCGCAACTGCGACCTGATCGCGGGGGCGCACATCCAGTTCGCGCCAGCGCTCCAGCGAGCCGAGGCTGAGCGTACGGATGCGGCGATCATCGAGATGTACCGGCGCCAGCTGCAGCATGGGCGTGATGCGCCCGGTGCGACCGATGCGAAACTCCACGGCGCGGACCTCGGTCACCCCCTTGCGCAGCGGATGTTTCCAGGCCGCCGCCCAGTGCGGCTCTGCCTGCCAGCGCTCGGCAGGCGGGCGCGTGCCTTGCCGCAACACCACGCCGTCGGTGGCGAACGGCAGCGGTTGCCGATACCACTGTTCGCGCCAATGCTGCGCTTGTGCGGGGCCCTGTAGCGGCAGACTGAACCGCTGACTGTCGCTGAACCCTATGGCGGCCAGCCGCTGCAGACGAGGGGTCATCTGCTCCGGCCCGTTCGGCCAGTCCCAGATGAACAGGCCGATCTGCGCCGCCGTATCGGTGTCCAGCCGGTTGCTGGCCATGGCGCCGGCAACACGGCCGCGCGCGCCAGCGCTGCCAAACTCCGCCTGCACATGCTGCTCTAGACGCCAGTAAAGTTCGCCCTGCAGTATCACCTCGCCAGGCGCTGCAAGTCGGGACGGAACCGCCGGCAGCTGCCGGACGTGGGCTGTCCAGTCCTGTCCGCTGTAACCATCGCCGCGGCTGATGGCCTGCTGCAGCAGGCCGCCACGATAGACCAGGGTGACCGCCACGCCGTCCACCTTCGGCTGAATCCACAGGTCCTCGCGGCGCTCGATCCAGGCGGCGACCGCCTGCTCGTCGGCGAGCTTGGCCAGCCCGGTCTGCATTACCGGATGCAGTACCGGACCGCCGGCGCCGGCCAACGGCTCCGGAGCCGCGACGGCGCTCGGGAAACAACGCTGCCAGTCGTACAGGCGCGCACGGCTCTGGTCGTAGATTTCGTCATCCACCAGCGACAGGCCGCGGCGGTGATAAGCATCGTCCCAGTGCTGCAGCTGCCGTTGGAGGCTGGTGATTTCCTGTTGCGCGTGCGTATCGGTCCAGGTCGGACACGCGGCGAGGCAAAGCGGCGAGAAGAGGCACAGTGACAGTGCGATCAGGCGTTGCATGCGAGCATCCTTGCTCTGATGAGTTGGGCTGGCCTCCGATCGTTGAAGGCCAAGTGACTCATTGTCGCCGGCTCAATGCGGCGCGACCGTGCGTCAGCGCATATTGAACAATTCCTGGTGGAAGTCCCTCGGTGGCAGGCCGTGGCGTTGCAGGTCCTTGCTCAGATCCTGACCGAAGCCGGCCGGGCCGCAGAACCAGACGTCGCTGTCCTGCCACTGCGGTGCCAGCTGGCGAAGGCGCTCTGGCGTGAGGCGTCCGCCTTCGCTGGCTACCAGTACGTGCAGGCGCACCCGGGCGCGCTCGGCCAGTTGGCGGATGCGCTCGATAAAGCCCTGGTCCGGCGCGCTGGTGCAGTAGAACAGATCGACATTGTTGCCCTTGCCGCTCTCGGCGAGCGCCTGTAAGCGGCCAATGAACGGCGCGATGCCGATGCCGCCGGCGACCCAGATCTGGCGCGGCTTGCGACTGTGAAAATCGAAACAGCCATAAGGTCCTTCGACCTTCACTGCGTCGCCCACCTTCAGGGTGTCCGGCAGGGTGCGGGTGTAGTCACCGAGCCCCTTGATAGAGAAGGACAGCTTGCCATCGTTGCACCAGGCTGAGGACAGGCTGAAGGGGTGCGGCCCTTCCTTCTCGTCGAAGGTGACGAAGGCGAACTGCCCGGCCTTGTGCCCCGGCCAGGGACCGTCGAGCTTGATATCGACGCGCAGCACGCGGTTGTCGCGATGATGGGTAAGTCCATCAATGCGGCCGACGACCTGATGCTTGCGGCCGATGCGGCGCAACAGCGAAATGCAGGCCGCGACGGAACCCGAAGCCATCAGCACGGCGAGGACCACGCCCAATGGCGATGTCCAATAGTCCGGCGGCGTTAGCACTGCTGCATGCGCCACCAGGGCCAGATAGACCAGTGCCAACCAACGGTGCGTCTTGAAGAACCAGCGGTAGGGGAAGCGCTTGACCAGCGCCAGCACGATCAGAATTGCCGCGGCATAGAACGCCCATTCGCCTATCGTCTCGGCGAGGCCGCGAAAGCGCTGCAGCAGAGCAAAGATGCCCTCATGCATCTGGCCCTCACCGGCACGTCGCGCCGGCTTTTCCAGCCAGCCGAAGCCGACCAGCCATTTCGGTATCTGCCCCCAGCCCCAGTGGAAGATGGCGATCACCAGGGCGCTGATGCCCAGCCATTTATGCAGTCGATAGGTCTTGTCCAGACCGTCGAAGAAGCGTTCGAAGCGCCGCGGCCGCACCGCCAGCACCATCGCCACGCTCATCGCGACGATGCCGAGCACGCCGCTGTAGTGCACCAGTACCTTGCGCAGCGGCCAGAACTGGTAGCGAGCCATGATGAAGTCGTCCACCAGCAACCAGAGCAGCGTCAGTCCGACGAACAGCGCGACGTAGGTGAGTTTTATCTGTCTCATTTCGGGAAAGCCTCCTTGCTGGCGACCCGTGTGCCAGCGCTTCCAAGCATGTATGCAGTGCCGCGACGCCGCCATGATCACGGTCACTACGAATCGTGACTGGGAGACGGCGGGCGCCCTGCGTTACGTTTTTCTCTACAATTCCGCCCCTGATTCCTCGAAGAGACGAGCCCGTGCAACCAGTGATCGCCATTGAGCAGCTCACCAAGACCTACGCTTCCGGCCACCCGGCGCTCAAGCGCATCGACCTCGAGATCCACAAGGGCGAGATATTCGCTCTGCTCGGACCCAACGGCGCCGGCAAGACCACGTTGATCAGCATCATTTGCGGCATCGTCAACCCCGGCAGCGGGCGAGTGCTGGTCGACGGCCACGACATCGTTCAGGACTACCGCGCCGCCCGATCGAAGATCGGTCTGGTGCCGCAGGAGCTGTTCAACGAGGGCTTCGAAAGCGTCTGGGCGACGGTGAGTTTTTCGCGCGGCCTGTTTGGCAAGGCGCCGGACGATTCGTTCCTGGAGAAACTGTTGCGCGATTTGTCGCTGTGGGACAAGCGCAATGCCCGCATCCTCGAGCTTTCCGGCGGCATGAAGCGCCGCGTGATGATCGCCAAGGCGCTGTCCCACGAGCCGTCGATCCTGTTCCTCGACGAGCCCACCGCCGGCGTCGACGTCGAGCTGCGTCGTGACATGTGGGAAATGGTCCGCGGCCTGCGCGAGCGTGGCGTGACCATCATCCTCACTACCCACTACATCGAAGAAGCCGAGGAAATGGCCGACCGCATCGGGGTGATCAGCCGCGGCGAGATCATTCTGGTCGAGGACAAGGACGTGCTGATGCACAAGCTTGGCAAGAAGCAGCTGACCCTGCATCTGCAGCGACCGCTGGCCGAGATTCCCGCGGAACTGGCCAGCTATCCGCTGGAGCTCACCGATGCCGGCAACCAGCTGGTGTTCACCTTCGACGCCCAGCATGAGGACACTGGCATCGCCGAGCTGCTCCGGCGCCTGGCGGCCCACGGCATCGACTTCAAGGATCTGCAGTCGAGCCAGAGCTCGCTGGAAGAAATCTTCGTCAATCTGGTTCACGGTCGCTGAGGAAAAGCCCGCATGAATTTCTACGCGATCCGCGCGATCTACCTGTTCGAACTGGCGCGCACCTGGCGCACCTTGCTGCAGAGCATCGCCACGCCGGTGATCTCCACCTCGCTGTACTTCGTGGTGTTCGGCTCGGCCATTGGTGCGCGCATGGAGGCGATGCACGGCATCCCCTACGGCGCGTTCATCATCCCCGGCCTGATCATGATGGCGCTGCTCACCGAGAGCATCTCCAACGCCTCGTTCGGCATCTACATGCCGCGCTATTCCGGAACCATCTACGAGGTGCTGTCGGCGCCGGTGTCCTATGTCGAGATCGTCATCGGCTATGTCGGTGCGGCGGCGACCAAGTCGCTGGTGCTCGGCGTGATCATCCTTGTCACCGCGCGGCTGTTCGTCGATTACGAAATCCAGCACCCACTGATGATGGCGCTGTTCCTGGTGCTGACGGCGGTCACCTTCTGCCTGTTCGGCTTCATCATCGGCATCTGGGCCGATGGCTGGGAGAAGCTGCAGATCGTTCCGGCGCTGATCGTCACGCCGCTGGCCTTTCTCGGCGGCAGTTTCTATTCCATCGAGATGCTGCCGCCGCTGTGGCAGAAGGTCACCCTGTTCAACCCGGTGGTGTACCTGATCAGCGGCTTCCGCTGGAGCTTTTACGGCGTCTCGGACATCAGCGTCGGTGTCAGCCTGGCGATGATTCTTGGTTTCCTCGGCGCCTGTCTGCTGGCGGTGTGGTGGATATTCAAGACCGGCTATCGGTTGAAGAACTAGCCACCAACAAAAACGCCCGCAGATGCGGGCGTTTTTTCATCAGCGCGTCGGGCGGGGGCTTACTTGCCGAACATCTTGCCTAGACCGAGAACCGCATCCTTGGCTTGGGTGACAGCCTGGACCTTCTCATTCACTGCTCCAGCGTCGTCGCCAGCTGCGTTGGCTGCCAGGCTGTCGGCGTCCAACTGAGCGCAGCCGTCTTCGACCTGATTCAGCGCATTGCTGAGTTTTTCGTTGCCTAGCATCTGGCCGAGCAGCTTGCCGGTTTCCAGATTGCCCTGCTGGGCGGCCAGCTGGGCTTGGCATTTGGCTTGCGCGTCAGTGGTGGCGGCCTGCAGCGAGGTGCTGGCGAGGATAACGGCGGCACAGCCGAGAATAAGGGAAATACGCATGGATACGCTCCTTGTAATGCCGATCACAACAGGTGATCGATCGAGTCCGTTCGAAAAGGGCGGTGATGATAGCTGTTGGCCTGCATAACGGAAAGGCTCTGGAATGGAGCTTTCGTGATGCACTGCTTGCAGCGGATGGTGTGTGTTGCGGCTCTACCCCCTCTTGAAAGCAAGAAGCCCCGCGCGGCTTGCGCCGGCGGGGCTTTTTGTCGGTGCGGTCGCGCTTACAACCCGGCAGCGGCGCGCAAAGCGTCGGCCTTGTCGGTCTTTTCCCAAGTGAAGGCGGTGAACGTGTCGGCCCCCACCGTCATCTCGTAGGGGTTGCGGCCGAAGTGGCCGTAGGCCGCGGTGGCGCGGTACATCGGGTGCAGCAGGTCGAGCATGCGGGTGATCGCGTAGGGACGCAGATCGAAATGCTCACGGACCAAAGCGATGATCTTGTCGTCGCTGAGCTTGCCGGTGCCAAAGGTGTTCAGCGAGATGGATGTCGGCTGGGCCACGCCGATGGCGTAGGACACCTGAATCTCGCAACGATCGGCGAGGCCGGCGGCGACGATGTTCTTCGCCACGTAGCGGCCGGCGTAGGCGGCCGAGCGGTCGACCTTGGACGGGTCCTTGCCGGAGAAGGCGCCACCGCCGTGGCGGGCCATGCCGCCGTAGGTGTCGACGATGATCTTGCGGCCGGTAAGGCCGCAGTCGCCCACCGGGCCGCCGATGACGAACTGGCCGGTCGGGTTGATGTGGTACTGGGTGTCCTTGTGCAGCAGCTCCGCGGGCAGGCTGTGCTTGATGATCAGCTCCATCACCGCTTCGCGCAGGTCGCTCTGCTTGACCTCGGGGTTGTGCTGGGTGGACAGCACGATGGCGTCGATGCCGGCGACCTTGCCGTTCTCGTAGCGGCAGGTGACCTGGCTCTTGGCGTCCGGGCGCAGCCATGGCAGCAGGCCGTTCTTGCGTGCTTCAGCCTGGCGTTCGACCAGGGCGTGGGAGAAGCGGATCGGCGCCGGCATCAGCACGTCGGTCTCGTTGCTGGCGTAGCCGAACATCAGGCCCTGATCACCGGCACCCTGGTCTTCCGGCTTGGTGCGGTCGACGCCCTGGGCGATGTCCACCGACTGCTTGCCGATGATGTTGATGATGCCGCAGGTGGCGCCGTCGAAACCGACTTCCGAGCTGTTGTAGCCGATGTCGACGATGACGTCGCGCACCAGTTGCTCCAGATCGACCCAGGCCGAAGTGGTGACTTCACCGGCAACGATCGCCACACCGGTCTTGACCATGGTTTCGCAGGCCACTCGGGCATGCTTGTCCTCGGCGATGATGGCGTCGAGCACCGCATCGGAGATCTGGTCGGCGATCTTGTCCGGATGCCCTTCGGATACGGACTCGGAGGTAAAAATCGAGTATTCGCTCATCTATCGGTTTCCTATTACCGGTGGGTGAGTCGGTCGTCAGGGACGGACCGGGAAAAGTACCGGGCCTGGATCTGAAAACCGTTCTTCAAGCCAATGTAGAGGCTCTCGCCGGGCGTGAGCCCCGCGGCATCGGCCCAACGGGCCAGATCGTCCTGTTCGAAGCCCAGCCAGAGATCGCCGCAGGCCTCCCTGGCCCAACTCTGGTTGTGGCTGCACAGCTCCGTGACCAGCAGACTGCCGCCCGCGTTCACCAGCCGTGCCAGTTGTTTGATCGCCTCGCCGGGCGCCGCCAGGTGATGCAGCACCATGTTCAGCACCACACAGTCGGCCGGCGGGCAGTCGTCGTGCAGTGCGTCGGCGAGCTTCAGCTCGACGTTTGTCAGCCCCGCTTCCTGACAGCGCGCACGCGCCAGGTCGAGCATGGCGGGGCTGTTGTCCAGCGCTACTACGCGTGCGAAGCGCCGCGCCAACTCCGGAAGGAAACTGCCATCCCCGGGACCGACTTCCAGCGCCGTGGCGCTGGCATCGAAGTTCAGTGCATCGAGCAGGGCCACCACGCTGTCGCGATACTGCGGCAGCCCGGCGATCAGATCCTGGCGGGCCTGAAAGCTGTCGGCCATGCGCGCGAAGAAATCCTCGCTGGCGGCGCTGCGCTGGGCATGCACGGCGGCGATACGGGCCTCGATCTCGCGCGGCAGCTCCAGCCGATCGGCTTCCTCGAGCAGCGCCGCGTGCAGCTTGCCGCCGGGGCTGTCGACCAGCGGCAGGCTGCGCCGGTAGAACACCGCGTTGCCTTCGCGGCGGGTTGCCAGCAACCCAGCCTGGGTAAGTACCTTGAGGTGGTGGCTCATGCCGGACTGACCGATGGCGAAGATCTGCGCCAGCTCGAGCACGCCGAACGAGTCACTGGCCAGCGCCCTCAGTACGTTCAAACGCAATGCATCGCCGCCGGCCTTGCACAGGGCGGCGAGCGAATCACTGGCGTCGAAACGGATCTGGGGCATGCGCAGGCTCATAAGGCGCGCAGTCTAGACGGTCACTTTTCGTACAGCAAGGGCAATATCAAAAAGTTTTGATATTGCCCTTCTGGGGCGCAGGGTTACTGCAGCAGGCGGGACAACCCCAGGGTGCACGACACCAGGCCAAGGCCGATGAGGAAGTAGTTCGGCAGGATATCCAGCAGGCGCTGAATCAGTCCTTCGCCGGCCAAGCGGCGCGAGAGCAGGCTGTAGGCGAGTAGGATGCTTAGATCGATCACCGCCCAGATCACGATGAGCACCGTCGCCTGTGGCGCGAACGGCTGCGCGGGCAGGATGAAGCCGGGGAGGAAGGCGAGAAAGAACAGGATGTCCTTGGGGTTGGACAGGCCCACCGCCATGGCCCGCCAGAAATAGTGCGCCTCGCTGCGTTTGGGCATGGCGGCCTCGCTGCGTCCGCCGCACAGGCTGTCGCAGCCCAGCCAGATCAGGTAAAGGCCGCCGAGGATCTGCCCGGCTTCTAGCACCAGCGGGTCGAGGTCCAGCGCCAGGTAGATCATCACCAGTGCGGCGATCATCAGGATCTGCGCAGACAGCGCACCGCCGAGAATCGTCCACAGTGGCCAGCGCCGGCGCGCGTCGGATACCACCAGTGCGACCACCGGTCCGGGAGATGCGATCAGCAGGGCGACCGCCGCGGCGAAGGCGAGATAGGTAGCGTTCATAGTTCGGTCACCAGGGCGAACACCCGGCTGCGTTTGCCCAGGCGCTCGGCATAGAAGTTCGGATTGGTGATGGCGAAGGCGCGCTGGATCCAGCGATCGCTGCCGTCGAAGCGTGCACTGAAGGGGCTGCGCGCGTGAGCGGTGCGGCGATTGTCGATGATCAGCATGTCGCCACGATTCAGCCGCACCGGCTCGACCACCTCCCAGGCTATGGCGCGCAGCTTGTCCATCAGTTGTTGGGCGCGGCTGCTGAAGGCCAGCATGAAGTGCGGGTCGAAACGGAAGAAAGGTGCATCCGGGTCGCCGTAGAGGATGGTCTGGTGGCGATTGATGTCGATGCGCTGGTTCTTTTCGGTGGGACCGTAATCGGACAGGAAGTTGTACGGCTCGGTGAGGAAGAACGCCTGCTCTTCGAAGGTCAGCCGCTCGAGGATGCGCTCGATCGAGGCGATATAGGTGACCGCCTCCGCGTCGGGGTCCTGGCGCAGGCAGAGCAGCACCAGATAGTCGGGCAGTACGGCGTGGAAGGCGTTTTCCGTGTGCAGGTCCAGTTCGGTATCGAAACTGTCCGACGTTGCACCGCGGGAATGTGCCTGCTGCGGGAAGAAGTTGTTGACGATGCAGCCCTCGGACTCCTGCAGATAGCCGATCGGTTCGCCGAGCAGGGCGGTGGCCTGCAGCAGAAGGCGCTCGCTGCTGTCGTCGGGTTTGCAAAGCAGGTCGCGGCTCAGCGGTGTTGGCGGGATGTCGCCGATGGGCAGGCTTTCGAGGGTCATGAAGCCTTTCTTGTTACCGAACAATCTGAAATTGATGATCTGGCCGATCTGCTCATGCTGCAGTGCGCTCTTCTCTACCGCATTGGCCAGGAGCGTCTCGTAGTATTTGTTCTGCATGGCATCCTTTCCTGAGTTTTTATTGGTGCGCGTGCGCGCTAAGTGAATACCGAAGTTGGCCCGGAACCCATTGCTGGCGCAGTATTGGGACGCTGGAAAAGATTGGAAAATGGAAAAAATGACCCCTAAGGATGAGTTTTAGTCATGCCGGATTCGGTTGTCGCAGCACCGCGCATGCCGCCGCTCTATGCCTTGCGCGCCTTCGAGGTGGCGGCGCGTTTCGGCTCGTTCACCCAGGCCGCGCAGAGCCTGTTCATCACCCAGAGTGCGGTCAGCCGGCACGTGAAGACGCTGGAAGAGCATCTCGGCTGCCAGCTGTTCGAGCGGCACGGCTCGCGTCTGACGCTGACCGATGCCGGGCGACTGCTGGCGCAGGAGTTGAAGATCGGTTTTCGCACCATCGAAAACGCCTGCGTTGCGGTGACCCGCCAGCGCGGTGCGTTGCGCCTGAAGGCGCCGTCGACGCTGACCATGCGCTGGTTGCTGGGCACGCTGGAGGGCTTTCATATGGCCAATCCGCAGAACCGCGTGCAGTTGACCAGTGCCTGGATGGATCTGGACGCAGTGGATTTCAGTAGCGAGCCGTTCGACTGTGCAATTCTGCTTGGCAACGGCGGTTTCCCCGCTGATTTGCGACGGGTGAAGCTGTTCGATGAGTGGCTGGTGCCGGTCTGTGCCCCCGAACTGCTTGGCACCACGGCCTGGACCACGCAGCGGCTGGGCGAGGCGGAGCTGATCCATCCCTCGCGGGATTGCCGTGACTGGCGGCGCTGGCTGCAGCGTACCGGGCGCGCGGATCAGATCGCCTGGCAGCAGGGCAAGCTGTTCGACACCCTCGAGCTGGGCATCTCCGCCGCGGCGCAGGGGCATGGTGTCTCGATCGGCGACCTGGCGCTGGTCGGCGCCGAGCTGCAGCGCGGCAGCCTAGCGCTGCCGTTCCATCAGGCAGTGAAGTCCGGTGACAGCTATTACCTGGTCTGGCCTGGCGGCGGCGATGAGTCGGCGACCCTGATGCGCATGCGCGATTACCTGCTCGAACACCTGCCGGACGTGACCAGTCAGGGCGTCGAGCTGTTGGATTGAGCGCGCGCGGCGGCCATTCAGTCATTGCCGGGGCCACCCTCGGTAGGGGAAAATGGCCGCCTTTTTCTACGTACACCCGCAGGAGATTCAGCGATGCCCAGCCGTCGTGAGCGAGCCAATGCCATCCGCGCCCTCAGCATGGATGCTGTGCAGAAAGCCAACAGCGGCCACCCGGGTGCCCCCATGGGCATGGCGGACATCGCCGAAGTCCTCTGGCGCGATCATCTGAAGCACAGCCCGACCAACCCGCAGTGGGCCGACCGCGACCGCTTCGTGCTGTCCAACGGCCATGGCTCGATGCTGATCTACTCGCTGCTGCACCTGACCGGTTACGACCTGACCATCGATGACCTGAAGAACTTCCGCCAGCTGCACAGCAAAACCCCGGGCCACCCGGAGTTCGGCTACACCGCCGGCGTCGAGACCACCACCGGTCCGCTCGGTCAGGGCCTGGCCAACGCTGTCGGTTTCGCCGTGGCGGAGAAGGTCATGGCGGCGCAGTTCAACCGCCCCGGCCACAACATCGTCGACCACAACACCTATGTGTTCCTCGGCGACGGCTGCATGATGGAAGGCATCAGCCACGAAGTCTGCTCGCTGGCCGGGACCCTTGGCCTGAACAAGCTGATCGCCTTCTACGACGACAACGGCATCTCCATCGACGGCGAAGTGCACGGCTGGTTCACCGATGACACCCCGCGTCGCTTCGAAGCCTATGGCTGGCAGGTGATCCGCAACGTCGACGGCCATGACGCCGACGAGATCCAGATGGCCATCGAGACCGCGCGCAAGAGCGACCGTCCGACGCTGATCTGCTGCAAGACCATCATCGGCTTCGGCTCGCCGAACAAGCAGGGCAAGGAAGAATCCCACGGCGCTGCGCTGGGTGATGCCGAAATCGCGCTGACCCGCGAGGCGCTGGGCTGGAAACACGGCCCGTTCGAAATCCCGGCCGAGATCTACGCCGAATGGGACGCCAAGCAGAAGGGCGCCGACGCGGAAAACGAGTGGAACAAGCGTTTCGCCGCCTATGAGACCGAATTCCCGGCGCTGGCGTCCGAGTTCAAGCGGCGCATGGCTGGTGAACTGCCGGCCGACTTCGCCGAGAAGGCCAGCGAGTTCATCCGTGAAGTCGCCACCAAGGGCGAAACCATCGCCAGCCGCAAGGCCAGCCAGAACTGTCTGAATGCCTTCGGCCCGCTGCTGCCGGAGCTGCTCGGCGGCTCGGCGGACCTCGCCGGCTCCAACCTGACCCTGTGGAAGGGCTGCAAGCCGGTGGTAGCCGAGGACGCCTCGGGCAACTACATGTATTACGGCGTGCGCGAGTTCGGCATGGCCGCGATCATGAACGGCATCGCGCTGCACGGCGGCCTGATTCCGTACGGCGCAACCTTCCTGATGTTCATGGAATACGCCCGCAATGCCGTGCGCATGTCCGCCCTGATGAAGCAGCGCGTGCTCTACGTCTTCACCCACGACTCCATCGGTCTTGGCGAAGATGGCCCGACTCACCAGCCGATCGAGCAGCTGACCAGCCTGCGCACCACGCCGAACCTGGACACCTGGCGCCCGGCCGATACCGTCGAATCGGCGGTGGCCTGGAAGCATGCGGTCGAACGCAAGGACGGCCCGAGCGCGCTGATCTTCTCGCGCCAGAACCTGCCGTTCCACGTGCGCGACAACGAGACCGAGGCGGCCATCGCCCGCGGTGGCTACATCCTGAAGAACTGCGCCGGCGAGCCGGAGCTGATCCTCATCGCCACCGGTTCGGAAGTCAGCCTGGCGGTGCAGGCCGCCGACAAGCTGACCGAGCAGGGCCGCAAGGTGCGTGTCGTCTCGATGCCTTGCACCAGCGTGTTCGATGCCCAGGACGCCGCCTACAAACAGCAGGTGCTGCCGGTGGAAGTCGGTGCACGTATCGCCGTCGAGGCGGCGCACGCGGACTACTGGTACAAGTACGTCGGCCTTGACGGTCGCATCATCGGCATGACCACCTACGGGGAATCGGCTCCGGCCAACCAGCTGTTCGAGGAATTCGGCTTCACCGTCGACAACATCCTCGCCGTCGCCGAAGAGCTGCTGGAGGACTGACCGCAAAGATGGGGTGGATGGCTGCGGCCATCCACCCATCGAGCCCCATCCGCGTAGGGTGGAGAACATCGGTTTTCCACCTGCAGGACCGACGAAGAACCCATGGCCAACGCCCGTCCCTATCGCGTCGCCCTCAACGGCTACGGCCGCATCGGCCGTTGCGTGCTGCGTGCATTCTATGAGCGCGGCGCCGCCTTCGATTTTCAGTTCGTTGCCCTCAACGATCTGGCCGACATGGCCAGCCTGGAATACCTCACCCGTTTCGACTCCACCCACGGCCGCTTTCCCGGTGAAGTGAGCGTGGACGGCGATTGCCTGCACCTCAACGGACACTGCGTGAAGGTGCTGCGCGAGTCGACGCCCGAGGCCATCGATTGGCGGGCGCTGGACGTCGATCTGGTGCTGGAGTGCTCGGGCGCCTACACCAGTCGCGCCGATGGCGAGCGCTTTCTCGCCGCGGGTGTGCCGCGGGTGCTGTTCTCGCAGCCGATGGCCAGCGCGGCGGATGTCGATGCCACGGTGGTCATGGGCATCAACCAGCAACAGCTGACGGGTTCCGAGCGGCTAGTGTCCAACGCTTCCTGCACCACCAACTGCGGCGTGCCATTGCTCAAGCTGCTCAACGACGCGGTGGGCATCGAGTACGCCTCGATCACCACGATTCACTCGGCGATGAACGATCAGCCGGTGATCGACGCCTACCATCATGAAGACTTGCGCCGCACCCGTTCGGCCTTCCAGTCGGTAATTCCGGTTTCCACCGGCCTGGCGCGGGGTATCGAACGCCTGCTGCCGGAACTCTCGGGGCGGATTCAGGCCAAAGCGGTGCGGGTGCCCACGGTGAACGTGTCCTGTCTGGACATCACGCTGCAAACCGCCTGCGATACCGATGCGCGAACGATCAACCGGGTGCTGCGCGAGGCCGCCGAAGGCGGGCCCTTGCAGGGCTTGCTGGCGTATACCGAGCTGCCCCACGCCAGCTGCGATTTCAATCACGATCCGCATTCGGCGATCGTCGACGGCAGCCTGACGCGCGCGTCCGGCCCGCGCCTGGTGAACCTGCTGGCCTGGTTCGACAACGAATGGGGGTTCGCCAACCGCATGCTCGACGTCACCGACCACTATCTGCGCGTGGCCAATCGCACCTAGCCCCCGCGCCTGGAACATCGCTGCTTCTCGACCTTAAGGAAGACCAACATGACCGTTTTGAAGATGACCGATCTCGACCTCCAGGGTAAGCGCGTGCTGATCCGCGAGGACCTCAACGTGCCGGTGAAGGATGGCGCGGTGAAGAGCGATGCACGCATCCTGGCCTCGTTGCCGACCATCAAGCTGGCGCTGGAGAAGGGCGCGGCGGTGCTGGTCTGCTCGCACCTGGGACGACCGGAAGAGGGCGTCTACAGCGAGGAAGACAGCCTCAAGCCGGTCGCCGACTACCTATCCAAGGCCCTCGGCCGCGAAGTGCCGCTGATCAAGGACTATCTGGAAGGCGTCGAGGTGCAGCCGGGTGAGCTGGTGCTGCTGGAGAACGTGCGCTTCAACAAGGGCGAGAAGAAGAACACCGACGAGCTGGCGCAGAAATACGCCGCGCTGTGCGACGTTTTCGTTATGGACGCCTTCGGCACCGCGCACCGCGCCCAGGGCTCGACCCATGGTGTGGCCAAGTTTGCCAAGGTGGCCTGCGCCGGCCCGCTGCTGGCGGCAGAGCTGGATGCCCTGGGTAAAGCGTTGAAAACCCCGGCCAAGCCAATGGTCGCCATCGTCGCCGGTTCCAAGGTGTCGACCAAGCTCGACGTGCTGACCTCGCTGGCCGACATCTGCGACCAGCTGATCGTCGGTGGCGGCATCGCCAACACCTTCCTCGCCGCGGCGGGTTACAACGTTGGCAAGTCGCTGCATGAAGCGGATCTGCTCGACACCGCCAAGGCCATCGCGGCCAAGGTTGCCGTGCCGCTGCCGGTGGACGTGGTGGTTGCCAAGGAGTTCGCCGAGAGTGCCGAGGCCACGGTCAAGGCTGTCGCCGACGTCGCCGACGACGACATGATCCTCGATATCGGACCGAGGACCGCCGCCATGTTCGGCGAAATGCTCAAGGCTTCGCAGACCATCCTCTGGAACGGTCCGGTCGGCGTGTTCGAATTCGACCAGTTCGGCAACGGCACTAAGGTGCTGGCTCAGGCCATCGCCCAGAGCCCGGCGTTCTCCATCGCCGGAGGCGGCGACACCCTGGCAGCCATCGACAAGTACGGCGTGGCCGAGCAGATCTCCTACATCTCCACCGGTGGTGGCGCCTTCCTCGAGTTCGTCGAGGGCAAGGTGCTGCCGGCGGTCGAAGTGCTGGAACAGCGCGCCGACTGAAACTTCGCGCGCGAGGCGAACGCCTTGCCCCATGCGCTGCCGGCCCAGGAGATGCTGGGCCGGCAGCGCATGGGGCAACCCCGGCGGCTTGCCGTGGTCTTTGTTCTATCTGGAACAAGGAAAGGGGATGCACCATGCGATATGCCGTAGTTGCTGTTTGCTGCCTGGGGTTGGCCGGTTGCGCCGGGAATTCACCGGATAGCGCTTGCCAGGTACTCGACCCACCGCCTGTCCTCAGCCCGACTGCCGAGCATGACCAGCGCGTCGAAATGCAGGCCACGGGCGACCCGACCATCACCACGCAAGACGGCCTGCAGGATTGCCCGTGATCACCGTTTGCCAAGGAGAAGGAATGAACAAAGGCCTGTCCATGCTGATCGCAGCGTTGCTGCTCGGCGGTTGTGGCCACTGGCAATCCGGCCCGGATGCGCCATTCGTGCGCTGGAAATGCCAGAGTCAACAGAACATCGCCTGGCGATACGCTGACGATCAGCACACGGCGATCGACCTGAAACTGGGCAATGACGAACGTATTCATACCCTGCGAAAGGAACCAGCCACCCGCGGCAGTTTCTATAGCGATGGCGTACTCGCTTTCCACGACAAGGGTAACGAGGCGCTGGTGTACCGCGTCGCCGATGACAAGGTGCTGGCCCATGGCTGCAGTGCGTCGCTCATCAGCATTTAGCGGCTAATGATTCATACAGGCCTCGCCGATGCGGGGTTTTCGACTGAAAGCTGGCGGGACGCTGGCATTTGCCGCCCCCGCCACTACAATGCCGCGCCCAGCGTGCGGCGCTTGAACAGCGTCGGCCACTGCGGCAGGCTCTACACGATCAAACGACCCAGACCGGGAGAAAGGAAAACATGGCACTCATCAGCATGCGCCAGATGCTCGACCACGCCGCCGAGTTCGGCTACGGCGTGCCGGCCTTCAACGTCAACAACCTCGAGCAGATGCGCGCCATCATGGAAGCGGCTGACAAGACCGACTCCCCGGTGATCGTCCAGGCTTCCGCCGGTGCCCGCAAATACGCCGGTGCGCCGTTCCTGCGTCATCTGATCCTGGCGGCAATCGAAGAATTCCCGCACATCCCGGTGTGCATGCACCAGGACCACGGCACCAGCCCGGATGTCTGCCAGCGTTCGATCCAGCTCGGCTTCTCCTCGGTGATGATGGACGGTTCGCTGCAGGCAGACGGCAAGACCCCCGCCGACTACGACTACAACGTGCGCGTGACCCAGCAGACCGTGGCCTTCGCTCACGCCTGCGGTGTTTCCGTGGAAGGTGAGCTGGGCTGCCTGGGCAGCCTGGAAACCGGTATGGCCGGCGAGGAAGACGGCGTCGGTGCCGAGGGCGTACTGGACCACAGCCAGCTGCTGACCGATCCGGAAGAAGCCGCCGACTTCGTCGCCAAGACCAAGGTCGATGCCCTGGCGATCGCCATCGGCACCAGCCACGGCGCCTACAAGTTCACCAAGCCGCCGACCGGCGACACCCTTTCGATCCAGCGCATCAAGGAAATCCATGCGCGCATTCCGGACACTCATCTGGTGATGCATGGCTCCTCGTCGGTGCCGCAGGAGTGGCTGCAGATCATCAACCAGTACGGTGGTGAAATCGGCGAAACCTACGGCGTGCCGGTCGAAGAAATCGTCGAGGGCATCAAGTACGGCGTGCGCAAGGTCAACATCGACACCGACCTGCGTCTGGCCTCCACCGGCGCGATTCGCGAGTTCATGGCGAAGAACCCCAGCGAGTTCGACCCGCGCAAGTACTTCGCCAAGACCGTCTCGGCCATGCGCGACATCTGTATCGCCCGCTACGAGGCCTTCGGTACCGCCGGCAACGCCAGCAAGATCAAGCCGATCTCCCTGGAAGGCATGTTCCAGCGCTACGCCAGCGGCGAACTGGACCCGAAGATCAACTGATCCGTCCAGACGTGAAAAAGCCCGCGCTATGCGGGCTTTTTCGTTTCGGCGCAGTGTCGGTCAGCTGGCGAGCAATGCCTGAATCTGGCTGTGCAGCGTGTCCAGGGCGAAGGGCTTGGCCAGCACCGGCGCCGAGCGCGCAATGGGGCTGCCCGATTCATAGATTTCAATCGGATAGCCGCTGATGAAGATCACCTTGAGGTCGGGCCGCAGCTTGAGTGCCGGCTCGGCGATCATCACTCCGGATACATTGCCGGGCAGGCGGAAGTCGGTTACCAACAGATCCAGCTGCGGTTTGGTCGCCAGGATTTCGAATGCCTTGGGCGCGCTGTCCGCTTCCAGTACCTGGTAGCCCTCGCTGGCCAGATAGTCCGAGAGCAGGCTGAGGATATGCGGCTCGTCTTCGACGAGCAGAACGATTTTCGGCAGTGCGTGGTTCATGGTGGTCTCGATGTTGCGTTTCGCTGCATTCCAGCCGTTGTAGAGCCGGACAGGATTTCGACAGGTTACGCGCTGCAAGTTTCAGTCCTGCAGCCGGACGGTCGTCGCTTTCCGCCGGCTACTGTGCGCTGGCGCACGTTGTGAGTGGCATCCTCGCCGTTCCAGGCGCAACGCTCAATGCCTACCTTAGCCGGGGGCGCCTAGCCGGGGGCGCCTGACCAGCAGTACAGGTCGGTCGCAGCACTGGCCCTAGGCTCGAGGCCGCGCTAGGGTTGCGCCATTCTCTTGCTGGAGTCGCCCATGAACGATACCGAGGCCGCCGCGCAGCGCACGCTCGATTACTACCGCCTCAATGCAGAGGCTTTCCGCGAGGGTACGCTCGACCACGACGTCAGCCAGAACATCGATGCCCTTCTGCGTCACATTCAGGCAGAACCGCCGCTGCGCATCCTCGACCTCGGCTGTGGTCCAGGTCGTGATCTGAAGACCCTGAGAACCCGCGGGCATGTGGCGATAGGCCTCGATGGAACAGAGGCGTTCGTCGAGATGGCGCGCGCCGACAGTGGCTGTGAAGTCTGGCATCAGGATCTGCTGCAACTGGAGCTTCCGGCCGAATCGTTCGATGGCATCTTTGCCAATGCGGTGCTGTTTCACGTGCCTAGCACCGAGTTGCCCAGGGTTCTTTTGCAGCTGAGCGATAGCTTGAAGCCGGGTGGGGTGTTGTTCTGCTCCAACCCGCGCGGTCAGGATCAGGAGGGCTGGAGTGGCGATCGCTACGGCGTCTGGTATGCCTGGCCGACCTGGCGCGAACGCGTGCTGGCCGCCGGTTTCGTCGAACTGGAACACTACTACCGCCCCGCCGGGCTGCCACGGGAGGAACAACCTTGGCTAGCGAGTGTCTGGCGTAAAGGTTGAACGGCCAATGCAGACCGCAGAATGCAACCTGCATCACGCTTCGTATTGCGTTTTGCACGGCTTAATGCCTGGGCATAATTTCATAAGTTATTGTTTTTGGTAGATAAAAAATCATTGGTTAGGTTGGCACGAACGCTGCTCCGTTAGGTTCGCTGGAACTTATTGGAGTACAGAACAATGACCGCTGCACAACAATTCCTCACTGCCGCATTCCCTGAGTTCGAAGTGCTCACCGAGCCCCGCCCGGATGGCGGGCTGCTGTTAACCCTGCGCAACGACGACCGTGTTCTGGTCAAGCGAGCGCTTTCCAAGGGCCAGACCCAGACCCGGATGCAACTGGAATGGGTCGTCAGCTCGGTACGCCGGGACCTCGCGTTGGAGGCGGGGATGTCGCCTTCCATCGCACATCTGCAGAGCCAGAGCCGTACCGCACTGCCGACCTACGAGTACGCCTGAGCCGCTCGGCTGCGGGATGACCGCAGCCATATTTTTCGACACCGGGCCGCAGAGCCCGGTTCGTTTGCCGTGAAGCCGAAGAGGATAGCCACATGAACGCCATCGACCTGTTGATTGAGGATCATGAGCGCGTGAAGGACCTGCTGACGCGCCTGACCGATTCCACCGAGCGTGCCGTGAAGACACGCACCGAGCTGCTGAGCAAGCTGGAAATGGAAGTCACCATCCATACCCAGCTTGAAGAGCAGATTCTCTATCCCGCCTACAAGGAGGCTGGCGGCAAGGAAGAAGCAAAGATGTACCACGAGGCCAAGGAAGAACACCGTGCGGTGGATGCTCTGGTACTGCCGGATCTGAAGGCAACCGATCCCGGCAGCCTCGAATTCTCCGGTCGCGCCAAGGTGTGCAAGGAGCTGCTCGAGCACCATATCGAGGAAGAGGAATCGGAAATGTTCCCGCAGGCACGCGAGCTTTTCGATGCCAAGCGCCTCGAGGAAATGGGTGAGCAGATGAACGAACTACGCACCCGCCTCAAGAAGGAGCTCACCGCCAAGCTGGCGGCCTGAGTACCGGATGGGCTGCCGGGGCGTCCTGCCTCGGTGCGCCCGACTATCGTCTGTCCCCGGACCCATCGCTTCGCTGACTTGCATCAATAATGCGACGAAGCGCCGCTGCGACCCTAGATGGCTTTATGGCATCAACTGGTACCACACCTGATCGTCGCCCCTGACTGGCAGAAAGCCAAGCGAAGGTGGGCGCGCCGGGCGGGCCATCGCATCGGGAAAGGCATGGAAGACGAGCTGAAGGCGCTGTTGCAACGAGTCGGGCTGGGCCTCGACCAGATCCTTACGCGCAAGCGTTTCCTGCAATGGCAAGCCAGCGATGCGCTGCGCCTTAACCGGGCGGCTGCTGAGCTCGAGCCGGCGCATCGGGTCTTCATCGAAAAACTCTATGAACACCTTGCCGACTTCGGCCAGCCGTCAGCGATGCGCAGCGATCGCGCCGGTCTGACACGCCTCAAACAGCGCCAGCAGGAGTACTACCGCCGCCTCTGGAGCGGACCATATGAGCGCGACTATGTGCGTGATCGCCTGCTGGTCGGGCTGGTGCATCAGCGCGTCGGCGTCGACCTGGAGTGGTATCTCGGGGCTTACCGCCTCTATCTGTCGGAAATGCTGCGCGCCCTCGTAGGCGACGACGAGCAGCATGCGATTTACGACAGCCTGCTGAAGATCGTTTTCTTCGACATGATTCTCGCCATCGACACCTACAGTGCGGCGCAGCGACATGCGCTGGAGGACAGTGAAGCGCGCCTGACGCGCGCGTTGCGCGGCTCCGAAGACGGCATCTGGGAGTGGGACGTCGAGCATGACCGGCTGCACCTTTCCGAGCGCTGGACCGCCATGCTGGCAATGCCAGCACAACCCAGCTACTGCAGCCGCAGCTGGTTCGAACGGGTGCACCCGGACGATCTGCCCGGGTTGCGCGAGGCCATCGCCGACCACCTGAACGGGCGCAGCCCTTCGCTGGTTCACGAGTATCGCGTCCGTACCGAGCGCGGTGAGTACCTCTGGGTGCTGGTGCGCGGTGTGGCCGAACGCTGCGAGCTGGGGACCTTGCGCATGGCCGGTTCGCAGACCGACATCAGCGCGCGCAAGGCCGCCGAAGACTGCTTGCGTCACGCGGCACGTCACGATGCGCTGACTGGCCTGGCCAACCGCCTGCACCTCGAGGAGCTGCTCAAGGAGGTGCAGCAGCGTCCCCATGGACGCGCTGCCGCGCTGCTGTTCGTGGACCTGGACCGCTTCAAGCTGATCAACGACAGTCTCGGGCATGGCGCCGGCGACCAGGTGCTGGTCGAGGTGGCGCAGCGCTTGCTGCGCTGCCTGCGCCCCGGCGATCACCTAGCACGCTTCGGCGGCGATGAGTTCGTCGCCCTGCTCGGCGATCTGGCCTGCGAGGCCGATGCCGAGCGTGTGGCGCAACGGATGCTGGTCGCGCTGCGTCAGCCGCTGCAGCTCGGCGAGCGAACGCTGTCGGTCAGCGCCAGCATCGGCATCGCGCCCTTGCAGCGTGACGGCCAGGCGCTGAACGCGCTGCAGGCGGCTGATCTGGCGCTGTACCGGGCCAAGAGCGCCGGCAAGGACCAATTCGCGCTGTTCTGCGATGGCCTGCATTCCAAGGCAGCGCGCCAGCTGGAGCTCGAGAGCGCACTGGCGCAGGCGCTGACGCGCCGTGAATTCACCTTGCACTATCAGCCGATCTGCCGTGTAGCAGGCGATCAACCCTATCTGGTCGGCGTTGAAGCGCTGCTGCGCTGGCGCTTCAATAACCAGCCGGTGGCGCCCAATGAATTCATTCCGGTGCTGGAAGAGTCGCGCGAGATCGTCCGGGTTGGTGAGTGGGTGCTGCGCGAGGCCTGCTGTCAGGTGCGCCGCTGGCAGCTGGCGGGTCAGAGCCAGCTGTACTGCGCGGTCAACCTGTCGATTCGTCAGCTGCAGCAGCCCGGTTTCGCCGCGCTGCTGGCCCGTGTGCTGCGTGAAACCGGCCTGCCGCCCGCGAGCCTGCTGCTGGAGATCACCGAGACGCTTTTGATGCAGGACAGCGAGTTGATGATGGGCGCGCTGCACGAGATTGCCGCGCTGGGTGTTCGCCTGGCGCTGGACGACTTCGGTACTGGCTATTGTTCGCTCGGTTACCTCAAACGTTACCCGCTGCATGTGCTAAAGGTCGATCGCAGCTTCATTGCCGCCGCACCGGACGATGCCGACTCGGTGGCGATCAGTCGCGCTGTCATCGGCCTTGGCCAGAGCCTGGGACTGGCTGTCGTCGCCGAAGGCGTGGAGCACCCCGAGCAGGTGGCGTTCCTCGTGGCCGAGGGCTGCCAGCTGGTGCAAGGCTATTGGTTCAGCCGGCCGCGGCCGGCTACGGAACTTCAGGCATTGTTCGACGGCGAGCGCTG
This sequence comes from Stutzerimonas kunmingensis, assembly GCF_021432085.1. Lineage (GTDB taxonomy): Bacteria > Pseudomonadota > Gammaproteobacteria > Pseudomonadales > Pseudomonadaceae > Stutzerimonas. The sequence goes on from NZ_CP090366.1 coordinate 363,300, forward strand.
TGTCGACGGGCTCTGGCGGCTGCGTCCCGCGCAGCCGGCGGTCGCGTAACGATCACGACGCCCGTCGAGCCGATCGGGGGGGATGGGCTCTGACGGGGCGGTCAGGGCACTCTTGCGGCAAACGGGGGTCAACCTTCTGTGAATCTGCTGGATTCAAGAATTCGCCGGCCACTGCCGGACCACTCTGAAGGAGGTTAACCATGCGTCTCACCTATCTGCTGCCCCCCGTACTCGGGCTCCTGTTGGTCGGTTGCGGCCCGGATGAAGATCGCGAGCGCGAGCCGACCCCGCCGCCGGCGACTACCGAGCAGCCTGCCGCACCCTCCACTGATACCACCACTCCGCCTGCAGACACCGGCACCGGGACCGGCACTGCGCCGAGCACCGGAACGGGTACCGGCACCTCCGGTGGCATGGCAACTCCGCCAGCCGACAACGGCAGCGGCCTGGGCACCGAGTCCGGCTCCGGCACCGCGCCGAGCACTGGCACCGGCACTTCGCAGTAAGTTCGGCACCACCTGATCCGGGCACTCCGCGCTAACTGCGGGGTGCCTTCAGCAGGAGACAGCGATGAAGTGGAAATTTGCATTCGCCGGTGCGCTGACCGCGCTGGCTCTGGCCGGTTGCTCGCCGGATGACGAAAGATCGGCACTGGACAACAACACCCGCAACCAGCAGGAATACCAGAACACGGCGACCGATCCCGCCGGGCCGCGGGAAATCTCGCCACCGTCCAACCGGACCAACGAGTAAGCGCCGATTCGGCGTCGCGCAGGCTAGACGAACTGGCCTGCGGCGTAGGCCGATGCCCAAGCCCACTGGAAATTGAACCCCCCCAGATGACCGGTAACGTCCAGCACCTCGCCGATGAAGTACAGCCCTGCTGATTTCTGCGATTCCATGGTCTTGGATGACACCTCCCGCGTATCTACCCCGCCCAGCGTCACCTCTGCCGTGCGATACCCTTCGGTGCCGGCCGGTACCAGCTGCCAGTCCGCGAGCTTCTCGGCAATCGCTTCCAGTTCGCTGGGTACGTATTGCTTCAGCGGTTTGGATACGAACCAGTGCTCGCAGAGCAGTCCGGCCATCTTGCGTGTGAAAACCTCGCCGAGCAGCGTTTTCAGCTCCGCATTGGGACGCTCCTGCTTCTGCGCCGCCAGCCACTCGCCGAGGTCGAGATGCGGCAGCAGGTTGATGTGCACCACATCTCCCGGTTGCCAGTAGGACGAGATCTGCAGGATCGCCGGGCCGGAGAGTCCGCGATGGGTGAACAGGATGTTCTCGCGAAAGCTCTGGCCGGCGCAGCTGACCAGGCAATCCTCCACCGAGGTGCCGGACAGGTCGGTGCAGATCGTCTTGAGCTGCGGCTCGGTGATGGTGAAAGGCACCAGTCCAGCGCGTGTCGGCAGCACGTTGTGGCCGAACTGGCGGGCGATCTGATAACCGAAGCCGCTGGCGCCGAGGGTCGGAATCGAAAGGCCGCCGGTGGCGATTACCAGCGATTGGCTGCGCACCGAGCCGATGCCGGTGTGTAGCAGATAACCCTCTTCATGCTTCTCGATCGACTTGACCGGGGTGTCCAGACGCAGATCCACGCCGGTCTGCGCGCATTCGTCCAGCAGCATCTCGAGGATGTCGCTGGACTTGTTATCGCAGAACAGTTGACCGAGCTTCTTCTCGTGATAGGGCACGCCGTGACGGCTGACCATCTCGATGAAGTCCCACTGGGTGTAGCGCGCCAGCGCCGACTTGCAGAAGTGCGAGTTGCTGGAGAGGAAATTCGACGGCTCGGTGTACAGATTGGTGAAGTTGCAGCGGCCGCCACCGGACATGAGGATTTTCTTGCCGGCCTTGTTGGCGTGGTCCAGCAGCAAGACCTGGCGGCCCCGTGCAGCGGCGGTGAAGGCGCACATTAGACCGGCCGCACCGGCACCGATTACCACCACGTCAGTCTGCACCAGCGCTTACCTCGTCGGAAAACGCGCGATGGTACTCCTGCCGCGCTTCCGATGCAGCCCGACATCCGACGAGACGCTGGCGTCAACTGGCGGGCTTTGTGCTTTGATTGGAGCTGATAGCGTTTCGCCAGAAGAGCGAGAGAATTTGACGGGCACACGGCGGGTCATCGGGTTGATATTGCTGCTGGCAAGCGCATCGTTGCCGGCCGAAGTGCTTCGTCTGGCCGGCAACGTCTGGCCGCCTCACACCGATCGCAGCCTGCCCGGTGAAGGGTTGTCGGTCGAGCTCATCCGCACCGCGCTCGGGCGTGGGGGTTATCAGGTGGAATACATCGAAGTGCCCTGGGAGCGCGCTTTGCTGGGTCTGCGCAACGGCAGCTACGACATGATCAACGGCTGGCCGACGGTCAAGCGCGTCGACTACACGCTCAGCTCACGCCCGTTTCTGAGCAACCGGATGCGCTGGGTCCAGCGTCGCGAGAGCAATTTCCGCTACGACGGGCTCGACAGCCTGGTTGGCCATCCCATCGCGCTGAGCCGGGGCTACATGTACAGCGACGAGCTGAACGAGGATACGCGCCTGCAGAAGGGCTATGCCGCCAACTTCGTCCAGGCGGCAAAGATGGTGATTGCCGGGCGCGTCGACCTGACGCTGGAGGACGAGCGTACTGCGTTGTTCCACCTCGAGCGCGAACTGGGACATGAGCGGGATGCACTCCGCTTCGTGCCGGGCGAGTTTCGTCGCGTGGAGCTGTCGCTGGTGGTGCGCAGCGACCATCCTCGGCTGAGCGATGTCATCGCTACCTTCAATCGGGAGATCGCTGCGATGGTCGAGGATGGCAGCTACGCGATGATCTTCGTGCGGCACGGAATGCCGGTCCCCGCGGCGTTGCCTTAGTGGCCTTTTTGGTAAGTTCAGCTGGTCAATTTCGACGCCCATGGCCCCGATACTGCGTTGCTGCGCCTTGCCACTAGCGCGAATCCTGTCCCTGGCCTGCCGGTTGCTGCTTGATCAGGTGGGAGGCCATGCTGCGCAGCGGTGCCAGCTGCCGGCAGATGAGCCCCAGCTGGGTCTGCACCAGACGGTGGGCATCGTCCATCTCGTCCGGGGTCTGCTCCAGCTGTTGCGCCAGCGCCTCTTCATCTTCGCTGTAGATGGCGACAGGCTTGTTCTGCGCCAGCGCGCTGGCCAGGTCGTCGAGGCTGGTCGCCAGTTGCTGCGCGGCGCGCTCCAGCAGGGCATCGCTGGCGTCGTCCGGCAGGCTCTCGCGATGGGCGCCAAGGCCGGAGAGGTAGTTGAGCAAGGTGTGCGAGAGGATCAGAAAGCGGAAGCCGGTTTCGGCATCCTTGCGGAAGTGTCCGGGCTCCAGCAGCATGTTCGACAGCGTGGTGGACAGCGCCGCATCAGCGTTGTGGGCGTTGCGCCGGGCCAGGCGATAGGCGAGGTCGTCGCGTTTGCCGCTGTCGTACTGACGCATGATCTGGCGCAGGTAGTCGCTGTTGCAGCTGAGGGTGTTGGCGACCACCTGATTAAGGCGACGACCCTGCCAGTCCGGCAGGATGAGGAACACCGCGGCGGCGGCGATCAGGCTGCCGAGCAGGGTATCGAACAGCCGGGGCCAGATCAGTCCGTAGCCATCGCCAACCTGGTTGAAGCAGAACAGCACCATCAGCGTGATCGCCGCCGTGGCTAGGGTGTAGCGCGTGCTGCGGGTGGCGAAGAACACCACGCCGGCGACCACCGCGAACAAGGCCTGGATCGGCTGGCTGGGGAACAGATCGAACAGTGCCCAGCCGGCGATGAGGCCGAGCAACGTGCCGCTGATGCGTTGCACCAGCTTGATTCGCGTGGCGCCGTAGTTCGGTTGGCAGACGAAGACCGTGGTCAGCAGCACCCAGTAACCCTGTTCGGGATGGATGGCGTGCAGCACCGCGTAGCCGCAGACCAGAGCGATGGTCATGCGCAGGGCGTGGCGGAACAGCAGCGAAGTCGGCGTCAGCTGCAGGCGAATGCGATTGACTGCCTCGCGCAGGGACTGCGGCTGGCGGTCCAGCAGGCTGCTGTCCTGCTCGCCTTCCAGAGTCCCGGGGTCGCTGGCGCTGGCGAGCTGGCGCTGCAGCGTGGAAAGGTTGCCTGACAGCGCGCGCAACGAGCGCAGCAGGCCGCGCCAGGCCGGATTGTTCTGCTCACGCAAATGCTCCAGCGAGGCCTGCAGGTCTTCCAGCGCCTGCCCGTTGGCCTCGCTGTAGCGAAACACCTGGCGCATCTGGATGGCCTCGCCGAGGTCGGCGCAGGCGCTGGCCTGCAGCCGCAACAGGCGCTGGCAGCGAAACAGCACATCGCTGTGGAAGAAGGCCTCGGCCAGCGCCTGGTAGGGATAATGCGACGAGCTGACCCGCTCGTGCAGATCCTGGGCGAGGAAATATAGCTTGAGGTAGTGATTGATCTTGCCGCCGCCGCGGCCGTTGCCCAGGCGATTCAGCAGCGTCTCCTTGGCTGCGTTGAGCGCGCTGACGACCCGGCCGTTCTGCTGCGCAAGTTCCAGGCGGCGCTGTTCCACGTCCAGCTGACGCACCGGCTCGAACAATGCGGCCTTGTAGCGAAAATACAGGCCCAGCTCGCGGTACAGCCGCGCCAGACTCTGCTGCACCGGCTGATGGGCGAACAGCGCGTTCCAGCCCACCGACAGCAGGCCGTACCAGGCCGCACCCGCCACCAGCAGCATGGGATCGCGCCACAGATGCTGCAGTGCGCCATCGCGCTGATCGGCCGCGATCATGCTGTAGATCGCGAGAATCAGGGTGGCCTGGGCAATGGCCCCGTAGCGCTCACCGAGCGCACCGAGCATGACCAGCGCGAAGGTGGAAAGCGCCAGGCCGGCGACGAACAGCCAGGGGTATGGGAACAGCAGTTCGACGGCGACGGCGGCGATGCTGAAGCACAGCAACGTTACCAGCAGCGCGTTGAGACGTCCGAGCCAGCTGTCGTCGGTTTCCGCCAGCGCGCTGGCGATGATGCCGAGGAACAGCGGAATGATCAGTGTCGGCTGCCCGAGATACCAGCTCAGACCCATGCTGCCGGCCATGGCGATCAGTACGCGCAGGCTGTAGCCGAACTTCTCCAGCGCCCACAGGCGACGTAAAAACTGGCTGAGCGAGGGTTGCGGCATGGAGCGTTCCGTTGGGGGAGGCCAGATTGGACGAAGCTGCCACGAACACTGTCACGGCCGGCTCGTGCGTTCAATCATCCGGGCCGCAGAAGGTCGGCCCGGATACGCGCGTTCAGCAGCAGGCGAACCTTCTCAGAGGACGCGGACCTTTAGCGAGCGGCCCTTGATCTTACCTTCGTTCAGGCGTTTGAGTGCCTGCTTGGCGACGCCGCGCTCGACAGCGACGAACGCCTGGAAGTCGAAGATGGCGATCTTGCCGACCTGGGTCCCGGGGATGCCGGCATCACCCGTCAGTGCACCGAGGATGTCGCCCGGGCGCAGCTTGTCCTTGCGACCCGCTCCAATGCACAGAGTCGCCATCGGTGGTTGCAATGGCGCGCCGGCCTTGGCCTTGAGACCGTCCAGTGGCTGCCAGTTGAGCGGTGCCTGCTGCAGCTTTTCGATGGCTTGCGCGCGATGGGCTTCGGCCGGGGCGACCAGGTTCATGGCCAGGCCCTGATTGCCGGCGCGGCCGGTCCGACCGACCCGGTGTACATGTATCTCCGGGTCGCGGGCCAGCTCGACGTTGATCACCATGTCCAGCGCATCGATATCCAGGCCGCGCGCGGCGACATCGGTCGCCACCAGCACCGAGAGGCTGCGGTTGGCGAACATCGCCAGCACCTGGTCGCGGTCACGCTGCTCCAGATCGCCATTGAGCGCCATGGCCGAGATGCCGTTGGCAATCAGGTGATGGACCAGCTCCTGGCACTGCTGCTTGGTGAAGCAGAAGGCCACGCAGCTTTCCGGTCGGAAGCTGGCGAGCAGGCGCAGGACCGCGTCCATGCGCTGCTCGGGGTCGATTTCGTAGAAGCGCTGTTCGATCTGTGCATCGTCATGCAGGGCTTCGGCACGCACTTGCTGCGGGTCGCGCATGAAGCTTGCGGACAGCTGCTTGATGCCGGCGGGGTAGGTGGCCGAGAACAGCAGGGTCTGCCGCTTGGCCGGTGTCTGGCCGATGATGTCGGCGATGGCGTCGTAGAAGCCCATGTCCAGCATGCGATCGGCTTCATCGAGCACCAGAGTGTTCAGCCCGTCGAGTTTCAGCGTGCCTTTCCTCAGATGTTCCTGGACCCGGCCCGGCGTGCCGACGATGACGTGCGCGCCATGCTCCAGCGAAGCGATCTGCGGACCGATGGAGACGCCGCCGCACAGCGTGAGGATCTTGATGTTGTCCGCCGCGCGCGCCAGCCGCCGCAGCTCCTTGGCGACCTGGTCGGCCAGCTCGCGCGTCGGGCACAGGACCAGCGCCTGGCAGCCGAAATAACGCGGATTGAGCGGGTCGAGCAGGGCGATGCCGAATGCGGCGGTCTTTCCACTGCCGGTCTTGGCCTGAGCGATCAGGTCGTGGCCTTTGAGCATGACCGGCAGGCTCTGCGCTTGGATCGGCGTCATCGCCGCGTAGCCGAGGGCTTCGAGGTTCGCCAGCATGGCGGCAGAAAGGGGCAGAGAAGAAAAAGCGGTACTGGGCACGGGAAGAGTCTTCGGACGGGGAACGGCCTGCAGTCTATCAGGCCGACGTTGCACGCGCCGGTTGGCGGGCACCGAGATGGCTGTACGCCTGCACGGTGAAACGTTTTGCAAGACCGGCAGACGGAACCCCAAGGCATCGACCTGATCGAAATTTGTCCATTACCCGCTCCCAGGAGGTTGTTTTGTCTCGTGTTCTTTTCCTCGCCGGGCTGTTGGCGCTACCCGCTTTTGCCGACGAGCCCACCCTCTATGGACGTTATGAACACATCAAGGTCGCGGAGATCGGCAAGACCCTTCCCGCCAAGATGGATACCGGTGCCATGACCGCATCCCTGTCAGCGCGCGATATCGAGCAGTTCAAGCGAGATGGCGAGGACTGGGTGCGTTTTCGCCTGGCCGTCGATGGCGCGGATGACACCCTTTATGAGCAGCGCCTGCTCGGCATCAGTCGAATCAAGACGCGCGCGGAAGAGGCCGGCGATGTCGATCCCGACAGCGAGCCGCCACGGGCTGAGCGACCAGTGATCGGCATGCAGCTGTGCATTGGCGATCGCCAGCGTGAGGTCGAGGTCAACCTCACCGACCGCAGGCACTTCAGTTACCCGTTGTTGATCGGCGCCGAGACGATTCGTGATCTCAACGCGGCGATCTATCCAACCGAGAAGTACACGGCGGGTCGCCCGACCTGCTAGCGCGGCATTGCCAGCCCGCGACCATCCGGGCCGGACGGCATCGCCTCCGGCCCGGTCCTGGGTATTCCAGCGATCGCACCTCCTCACCTGCGGCATGAGCCACGATGCGCCATCTTCCTCCCGCTCCTGGGCTGACCGAGTACCTGCTTGATACTGGCAGCCACCCAGGCGGCGAGATCCGCTTCGGCTGTTGCCCGAACGCTGACGGTCTGGAGCGCGCCCGCCTGATCGAAACCCTGCCCGAGAGAATGGGTTCGCAAAATAGCGCTTGCAATCCGCAGGAAATATATAAGCGATAGCTTGATTGCCGTTATTTGCGTTTTGGGGATTGACGATAATTAAGAAGTTGAGTTGCCAATATATAAGGCTGCATCTTTATTTATTTAAATCCGGGCTTTTATTTATTTGTTATTTGATCATCTGGTGCATATGAGCCACGTGACCGACCGGTCTCGCAAGTGCGCCAGCGATTCGTTCGACCTCGGTGCGAGTCTCCGCGTCACCCCGCCGCACCGGTCGGCGTCAAAACCGTCTGCCGCGAAGGTTACGGCGAGCGGGCTGCACAATGGCTCTTGGCCACCTGAGACCCTCTCACCAGGGGGCTTCCAGCGACTGAATTGGTCTTCTCTTGTTGTTCGTCAGACTAAAGTCGGGGCTTTCATTCATTAACCCACCCCTGTTAAATTCAGGATGTGGGTTCCCTTCACACGCAATAAAAATAAGGCGGAGAACGTCAATGGCCGACAACGATAAAGAAAATGCTGCTGCTTACTGGAAGGCGAATGTTCGCCTTATCACTTGGAGCTTGGTGGTCTGGGCTCTCGTCTCATATGGTTTCGGTATCCTCCTGCGCCCGCTGGTCTCCGGCATCCCCGTCGGGGGCACGGACCTAGGCTTCTGGTTCGCTCAACAGGGTTCGATCATCACGTTCATTTTGATCATCTTCCACTACGCGTGGCGGCTGAACAAACTGGACAAGGAATTCGGGGTTGAGGAGTAACCACAATGAGCCAATATTGGATCAACATGATGTTCGTGGGCGCCTCGTTCCTGCTTTATATCGGGATCGCGGTCTGGGCTCGCGCCGGGTCAACTAAAGAGTTCTATGTCGCTGGTGGTGGTGTTCATCCGGTCACCAACGGCATGGCAACGGCGGCAGACTGGATGTCTGCAGCTTCCTTCATTTCCATGGCGGGTCTGATCGCCTCCGGTGGTTATGCCACTTCCGTCTACCTGATGGGCTGGACCGGTGGCTACGTGCTGCTGGCCATGCTGCTGGCGCCCTACCTGCGCAAGTTCGGCAAGTTCACTGTGCCGGACTTCATCGGTGACCGTTTCTACAGCCGTGGCGCTCGCCTGGTAGCTGTCGTCTGCCTCATCCTCATCTCCGTTACTTACGTAATCGGTCAGATGGCTGGTGCTGGCGTGGCGTTCTCCCGCTTCCTGGAAGTGAGTAACTCCGCTGGTATCTGGATTGCTGCTGCCATCGTGTTCGCCTACGCGGTATTCGGCGGCATGAAGGGCATCACCTACACCCAGGTGGCGCAGTACGTGGTTCTGATCATCGCCTACACCATTCCGGCCGTGTTCATTGCCATGCAGCTGACTGGCAACCCGATCCCGATGTTCGGCATGTTCAGCACTCATACCGAGTCCGGTCTGCCGCTGCTCGAAAAATTGAACCAGGTGGTTACTGACCTCGGTTTCACTGCGTATACCGCTGACGTCGACAACAAGCTGAACATGTTCCTGTTCACCCTGTCGCTGATGATTGGTACCGCTGGTCTGCCGCACGTAATCATTCGCTTCTTCACCGTACCGAAGGTAGCTGATGCCCGCTGGTCCGCTGGCTGGACCCTGGTCTTCATCGCCCTGCTGTACCTCACCGCCCCGGCGGTTGGCTCGATGGCGCGTTTGAACTTGGTGAACACCATCTATCCGGAAGGCCCGGCTGCCGAAGCGATCCGCTACGAAGATCGTCCTGAGTGGGTGCAGACCTGGGAGCGTACCGGTCTGATCAAGTGGGAAGACAAGAACGCCGACGGTCGTGTGCAGATGTACAACGACGCCAACGCCGCCTTTACTCCGACCGCTACTGAGCGTGGCTGGACCGGCAACGAGCTGACCGTGAACAATGACATCATCGTTCTGGCCAACCCGGAAATCGCCAACCTGCCGAGCTGGGTCATCGGTCTGATCGCTGCGGGTGCTATCGCTGCTGCGCTCTCGACTGCTGCGGGTCTGCTGCTGGCGATTTCGTCTGCCATCAGTCATGACCTGATCAAGACACTCATCAATCCGAAGATCAGCGAGAAGAACGAAATGCTGGCCGCTCGTCTGTCCATGACGGCAGCGATTCTGCTGGCAACCTGGCTGGGTCTGAATCCACCGGGCTTCGCCGCGCAGGTGGTGGCACTGGCGTTCGGTCTTGCGGCAGCGAGCCTGTTCCCGGCACTGATGATGGGTATCTTCTCCAAGCGCGTGAACAGCAAGGGTGCTGTTGCAGGGATGTTGGTTGGTGTGATCTCCACCGCCGTGTACATCTTCCTGTACCTGGGCTGGTTCTTCATCCCTGGCACTGCAAGCATCCCGAACACGCCCGATCAGTGGTGGATGGGCATCTCCCCGCAGGCCTTCGGTGCCGTGGGTGCCGTGCTGAACTTCGCTGTTGCCTATGCTGTTTCGATGGCTACCGAAGCTCCGCCGCAGGAGATTCAGGATCTGGTCGAGAGCGTTCGTACCCCGAAGGGTGCTGGCGTTGCGCTTGATCACTAACTGATAATGCAGCCGGACGTCAGACCTGCTCTGACACAAGGTTGAGGTAGAAGTCGGGCTTCCATATGGAAGCCCGATTTTTTTAGGGGGAGTTGTATATGTTCTGGCATCTAATCGCGGCAATCGTCGCCGGTGTGGCGGGAGCCGGTATCGGCCTGCTGTTGCGCTCACTGACGCGTAAGCGACTGCCGAAATGGATCATTCCCGTCTGCGCCGGTCTGGGCATGCTGAGTTACACCATCCATTACGAGTACACCTGGTTCGAAACCAAGCAAGCACGTCTGCCGGAAGGATCGCTGGTGGTCATGAGCGAAGAGGGCGAAATGCTCTGGCGCCCGTGGACGATGATCTATCCGATGCCGCTGGCCTATACGGTGCTGGACGGCGCGAACGCTCAGGTGCAGGACACCGAACAGGGCCGTCTCGGCCGCTTCGTGCTGTACCGTTTCGAGAAGCAACACCTGACGTCGATCGTGAAGAGCGCCAGCTATCAGCTGATCTGCACCGAGCGGGCGATGTTCAGACTGAATGAAGCCGGCCAGGCGAAGATCGAAACGCTTACCGAGCTGGAAGCCGATTCACCGCTTTATCAGGCTATTTGTGAGGCCGGGCGTTAACCGAACGCCTACGAGCTGCGGGTTCCGCGCATCAGCATTATCTGATGCGCGCCGCGAAGAGGAATTGATCGGTTCCGCAATGGGGCCGAGTAGCCGGCATATGCGTCTGACAACCAGCCCGGTAGACGCTGCTCCGTTCTGTCGCAAGCAGCCGTCGGCATCACCTAGGCAGTGAACTGCCACCCAGCCCGTTCAGATCGAGTTGAAGGCCGCCTTGCGCGCGCGTTGCCAGCAGCGCAGCCGCTGAGCCAGCTCGTCTAAGCTGGTCAGACCCACGCGTTGTGCGCGATTCATCAGGATCAGAGCGATTTCCGCGGTGGCCATGGCATCGGCGGAGGCGTTGTGCCGCTGAGGGATATGGATGTTGAAGTAGTCGAGCCAGTGATCCAGCCCGCCGCGATGGATCATCGCCTCGGGAAACAGCATGGGCGCCAGGTCGGCCACATCGAGGAAGGTGTGTTCCAGCGAGTAGCCCAGTTCGTTCTTCAACGCGCGACCGAGCATGCGCTGATCAAAGGGCGCGTGAAAGGCGAGGATGACGCTGCCCGCGGCGAACTCCATGAAACTGAGCAGCGCTTCGGACGGTGGCAAGCCGTTGGCCAGCTCGCTCGGGGCGATCCCGTGGATCAGTACGCTTTCAGTGACCTTGACCTGACGGCAGAGGGTGCATTCGAACTGCTGGGAATAGTCGATGGCGCCGTCTTCGATGACCACTGCGCCGATGGCGATGACCAGGTCGCGCTTGAGGTGCAGCCCGGTGGTTTCCAGATCCAGCACCACCAGACGCTGCTGCCGCAACGGGACTGCCTGTGGCGGCAGCGGGCGCGCCAGCTCGGCAACACGTTGCTGCTGCTCGGGAGGCAGCTTCGGACCGCGGGGGTTGAACCAGAACATACTCATAGTTGATAGCGCACCGCGAGACTGGCCTGTAACCGCTGGGCCTGGCGAAAGGACTCGCGCAGGATTCGGCGGTCCAGCACGTTGAGAGTATCCGGATCCAGGCGGTTGGAATAGGGCAGTCCATCGCGTGCCTGCTGTTGATGGTGCTGCATACGAGTCTGCTGGATGAAGTGGTAGGCCTCTTCATAGGCCGCGCCATCCTTCGCTTCGATGACGCCTTTCTCCACCAGCTTGCGCAGCCGCTCGAGGGTGTTGCAGGTGCCGATGTCGTTGCTCAGTGCAAGCAGGCGGGCGCCATCGACGAAGGGTGTCAGGCCCTGCACCTTAAGGTCGAGCGTGTCTTTGCCTTCGCCCTTGCGAGCCACAACGAAGTCGCGGAAACGCCCGACCGGCGGGCGATGACGCAAGGCGTTTTCGGCCATCATGCGCTGGAACAGGCGGTTGTCGTTGATTTCCTCGAGCAGGTCGCGGCGCAGCTGTTCGCAGCCTTCCGAAGGCCCCCAGATGCTGCGCAGATCGAAATAGATGGTGCTGCCGAGCAGATTTTCCGGCGTTGCCTCGCGCACGAAGGAGCTGAAGCGGCGGCTCCATTCCTGGCGCGACAGGCACAGCTGCGGGTTGCTGGCCATGATGTTGCCTTTGCACAGCGTGAAACCGCAGGTGTCTAGGTCACGGTTGATGCGTTCGGCGAGCGGCAGCAGACGTCCGCGGATATGCGCGGCCTCCGCGGCGTCGGCGGCCTCGAAGAGGATGCCGTTGTCCTGGTCGGTGTACAGGGTCTGCTCCTGGCGGCCTTCGCTGCCGAAACACAGCCAGGTGAAGGGCACGCCCGGATCGCCAATGTGCTGGATGGCCAGCTCGATCACCCGACATACGGTGTGATCATTGAGCAGCGTGACGATATGGGTGATCTGGGTCGACGAGGCGCCGTGGGCGAGCATGTTGTCGACCAGTTGCTTGATGCGATCGCGGATGACCACCAGCGCGTCGACGCGATCGGCGTGACGGATGGTCTGCGCCAGGTGCACCAGATCCACACGCTGCAGGGAAAACAGGTCGCGCTCGGAAATTACGCCACGCAGCAGGCCATTCTCCACCACGCAAACATGGGCGATGTGCCGTTCGGTCATGGCGATCGCCGCGTCGAAGGCGGTGGCGTCCGGCGGCAGGTAGAACGGATCGTGCGTCATGAACTGGGAGATCGGCTGACTCAGATCGGTGGTGCCGGTACCGATTACCCGTCGCAGATCGCGCAGCGTGAAGATGCCTTGCGGATGCAAAGCTTCATCGACGATGACGATGCTGCCGACATTGCTCTCCTGCATCATCGCGACCGCCTCGTTGATCGGCTTGGACGGCAGGCAGGACACCGGGTGGTGAAGCGCCAGCTCGCCGATGCTTGTTTCGAGCGAGTACTGCTCACCGAGGTTTTCCACCGCGCGCATCTGCGCCTGCTGGTTGACCAGGTCGAGCAGGCTGCTGACGCCACGCATGGCGAAATCACGGAACACCGGAGACTTGGAAACCAGCTGGACGAAGGCGGGCTTGCCGAGCAGGAAGCAGAAGGTGTCTTCGGCCGCCAGATGCGCGGTGCGGGTCGCTCGTTCGCCCATGAGCGCGGCCATCGGGAAGCATTCGCCGACGATGACCTCGAAGGTGGTGTCGGTGCCGCGCTTGGCGGTATGCGGGCGCTGACCATGCACGCGGCCCTGCTTGACGATATAGAACTGCTGCACCACGCCGTCTTCGGGGGAAATGATGCAATCGCCTTCGGCATAGAAGCGCAGCGCACAGTTCTCCACCAGGTAGGCCAGGTGGGCCGGCTCCATCTGGTTGAACGGAGCGTACTTGCGCAGAAACTCCATGGTGCCGTGGATGTTCTGCAGTACAGCCGTCTTCCCAGCGTCGGGTGTGCTCATGGTTGGCTTCCATTTTTTGTTAATGGTGGGCTGCAGGTCAGTCGGACCCAATTGGACGTAAGTCTAGTCAGCTCAAGGGGCGGGGGAGCTGATCAGGGTCAGCCTCATGTTTCGCGCTGTTGCTGTGAAACGCGGGCATGAAATAGCCGGCCACCGGGGCCGGCTCCTTTGCTTCGTCATCGAGCTCAGGGCAGGGTGAACAGGACCTTGACCGAGTCATTGACGGCCGCGCTGTCGACGTAGCCGATGGCATCGGCTTCGGCCGCGACCCTGGCTACTACTGCGGCGTCATCGGCGACGCTCGGCAGCGGCTGGCCCTTGCCGGTGAAGATCAGGCCCGACCAATAGGACTTGAGCTGCGACTCGTTCTTGCTGGTCACGCCGGCGTAGAAGGCTTCCTTGGCCGGGTTCCAGCCTGCCTGGTCGACGCCCTTCAAGGACTTGTCCTTGCCCAGGAAGATGTTGGCGACCTCGGACTGTGACGGTGCCTTGGCTGCGCCGGGATTGACGATCACGGCGACCTCGGCCTGAGCCAGCGAAGCCAGGCCGAACAGCGCGGCAGCGCCGAGAATGCGAATGGATGCTTTCATCGGGACGCTCCTCAGAATACGAAATCGACGCCGACGGAAACGATGTCACCGTCGTAGTTGCGGGCCGGGGCAATCCCGACGGCGTTGTCGAAGACCTCTTGAGCGCTACGGGTGAACACGCCGTCATAGCCGTTCTTGGTATCGACGCGCTTGTACTCGCCCTTCACCACCACGGTCGGTGCGGCCTGGTAGTTCAGGCCAGGGTCCAGGAGCTCTGACGGCCACCGTTGTCGTCCAGCTGTGCGTAGGTGACATGCGGCAGGAAATCGCCGAAACGACGGCCGCCCATCAGGTAGAAGGAGTCGATCGCTTCCATGTCATCGTTCTCGATCATGCGCGAGGTCCACTCGTTGCTGCTGACCCAGGTGCCGTTGTCGTACTGGTAGCCGATCGAAGTGAACTTGCCTTTTTCCTTGTCCAGATCCAGCAGGCTGAGGGTTCGCATCGTGCCGCCGCCAACATCCACCGTGCCGCTGATATCGGTGGTGATATCCGCCTCGACATAACCGATGCGCAGCATGCCGAAATCGTTGGTGGCCAGGCTGACGCTGGCGCCGAACAGGTTGCCGTAGTCGATATCGAACTGCTCGTCGTAGGCGTAGTAGTCGCGGTTCTTTGCCTGACCGCCGGCGACCTGGAAGGTCACCGAGCCGTACGACAGCGGCACGGTGTAGACCGCATCGACGCCTTCGTAGTTGGTCACCTGGACCTGGCTGTAGACCTCGTCGGGCAGGCGCAGCCAGGGGTAGCTGTAGCCGACGTCGAGGCTTTCGGAATACATGTACACCGGGCTGCGCAGGCGGCCGGCGCGGAGCATCAGCTGGTCGTTGGCCTGCAGCGACAGGTAGGCCCATTCCAGGTTGGCTTTCCACTCGTCCTGTTGCGCCTTGGCCGTGGCCTGAACAGTCACCCCCAGGGTGTCGGTGATGCCGTAGCTCAGCTGCGCGCCGAACTTGGACAGCTGATCGCCGCGCCAGGAGTCGTTGGTCTGGCCCTGGATGCCGTAGCTGCGACCGTCATCTTCGCCGCTGAGGTGGGTGAAACCGACGGTACCGAAACCGTTGAAGCGATGTTCACCCTGTTCGAGGGCGAAGGCAGGGGTGACGGCCAGGCAGACAGCTGCCAGACCGGCGACACGAAGTGCAGTCATTGGATGCTCCAGAAAATCGTTAAACACGGAATTGGCCCGTAGCCGCGCGCAGGTGGTCTCCGGTACTCACCAGTTGCTCGCCAAGGCGGGCGGTGGCTTCGGCGCCGTTTGCGGTTGCTTGTGCGTCCTGCTGCAACACTTGAGTTTCTTGTCTGATGGAACTCGACAGGCCGATCTGCTCCTGGGTGAACTGGGCGATGCCGGCGTTGAGTTCGTCGATCTGGTTGATCGTGCCGGCGATGGCTTCCAGCAGCTGAGTGGCCTCGATGGAGCGCTCGATGCTGGCGCGGGACTTCTCGCCATTGCTGGTCATCACGTTGAGCACGGTGTTGGCGCTGTTCTGCAGGCGCTGGATGATCTGCTGGATCTCGGCGGTGGACGCCGCGGTCTTCTGCGCCAGATTGCGCACCTCGTCTGCGACGACCGCAAAGCCGCGGCCCTGCTCGCCGGCGCGGGCGGCTTCGATGGCGGCGTTGAGTGCCAGCAGGTTGGTCTGTTCGGCGATGCTGCGGATGACGGTCAGCACCGAGCCGACTTCCTGGGTTTCTTCCTCCAGTTGTTCCATGGCCTTGACCGCGCCCATCACGCTGTCGCCCAGGTCACTGATGCCGGTCGACAGGCTGCCGACGTGCTCGCGCGCAGTGGCCGCCTGCCGCGCCGCAGAGTTGGCTTCATCGGATGCCTGCTGCGAGCGCTGCGCGACTTCCTGAATGCTGCCGGTCATGGTGAGGATGTCGCGGGTTATCGAATCGGTGTGGTGCTGCTGCGATTTGGCGTTCTCTTCCGAACCCTGGGTGAGCTTGTACAGCTCCTTGGAAACCTCGCCCAGCGGGTTGGCGGCCTCGATGATCTGGCGGATGGTGCGCTGCAGCTTGTCGAGGAAGCTGTTGAACAGCTCGATCATCGCGCCGATCTCATCGTTGGACTCGACGTTGACGCGCTGGGTCAGATCGCCGTCGCCGCGGGCGATCGACTGCAGCGAGGTGATCACGCCGCGGATATTGACCATCACGCTGCGGATCACCAGCCAGGCGCCGAGGCTGACCAGCACCACCAGTACCAGACTGAGAATGATGCCCAGGCGGGTGGTCGCCGCGTTGGCTTCGCGGGTCTGCACCAGGGTCTGCTGGAAATCGTCGTAGGCCTGGGCGCGGAAGTCGCTGCCGAGCTTCTGCGCCTGCGCCAGATCACTGGCCATACGATCCAGGCTGGGTCGCAGGTCGTCGAACGAGGCGCTGCCGTCGATCAACTTGGTCGACGCGGCGAGTGCATTGTCGGCGTAGTCGCGCACCGCCTTGCGCCAGTCGCTCAATGCCTGATGCTGCTGACGCTGCTCGCTCAACAGCGACGCCAGGGCCTGCTGCTGGCTGTCGATCTGCTGCAGGACCTCGCGCGCTTCGTCGAGAATGCCCGGCTCACCCGCCGCCACTGCGTTGTTCAGCAACGCCGGCACGCGGGAAAACTGGAAGATCACCGCGTCGGCTTTTTCCAGGGTCGGATAGCTGCGGGTCTCCAGCAGGACCAGCCGTGAGTCGGTTGCCGAGAGCTGTAACGAGGTGTAGACCACATACAGCACGAGTCCGACCAGGGCGACGGCGGGTACCAGGGAAAGCTTGGCGGTCAGCGAGAGGTTCTTCAGCATGCATCGAACTCCAGTGCAGGGGCTACGGGTACTACGAAGAGCACGTTGATGGCCAAATGCCAGTTTCTGGGGAAATGGTGACCGAAAACCGCATTCGGGTCACGTTATCGGTTGTAACAGGGTTAACTTGAGGGCCGCCGGGCGGATTGCGGGCATAAAAAAACCGCCCCGAAGGGCGGTTCCTGTGCAGCTCGGACGCGGGTTACAGGCCGTTTTTGGCCTTGAACTCGCGGCGACGGCGGTGCAGTACCGGCTCGGTGTAGCCATTGGGCTGCTTGGTGCCTTCGAGGACCAGCTCCAGGGCAGCCTGGAAGGCCACGCTGTTGTCGAAGTCCGGCGCCATCGGGCGGTACAGCGGGTCGCCCTGGTTCTGACGATCGACCACCGGCGCCATGCGCTTGAGGCTTTCGATCACCTGATCCTTGGTCACCACGCCATGGCGCATCCAGTTGGCCACGTGCTGGCTGGAGATGCGCAGGGTGGCGCGGTCTTCCATCAGCGCGATGTCGTTGATGTCCGGAACCTTGGAGCAGCCGACGCCCTGTTCGACCCAGCGAACCATGTAGCCGAGGATGCCCTGCGAGTTGTTGTCCAGCTCGTTCTGCTTCTCTTCCTCGCTCCAGTTGGTGTCTTGCGCCAGCGGGATGGTGAGGATGTCGTCGATCGATGCCTTCTCGCGCTTGGCCAGTTCGGCCTGACGCGCCTGCACGTCGACCTTGTGGTAGTGCATGGCGTGCAGGGTCGCGGCGGTCGGCGACGGGACCCAGGCGGTGTTGGCACCGGCCAGCGGATGGCCGACCTTCTGCTCGAGCATCGCAGCCATCAGGTCAGGCATGGCCCACATGCCCTTGCCGATCTGCGCGCGGCCCTTGAGGCCACAGGCCAGACCGACGTCGACGTTGTTGTTCTCGTAGGCGCTGATCCACTTCTCGCCCTTCATCGCCGCCTTGCGCACCATCGGGCCGGCTTCCATGGAGGTGTGGATTTCGTCGCCGGTGCGGTCGAGGAAACCGGTATTGATGAACACCACGCGCTCGCGCGCTTCCTTGATGCACGCCTTGAGGTTGATCGTGGTGCGACGCTCCTCGTCCATGATGCCCATCTTCAGCGTGTTGCGCGCCAGGCCGAGGACGTCCTCGACGCGGCCGAACAGTTCGCTGGCGAAGGCCACTTCTTCCGGACCGTGCATCTTCGGCTTGACGATGTACATCGAGCCGGTGCGGGTGTTCTTGCGGGTGGTGTTGCCCTTGAGGTTGTGCACCGCGATCAGGCTGGTGAACAGGCCGTCCATGATGCCTTCGGGCACTTCGTTGCCGTCCTTGTCGAGGATGGCGTCGTTGGTCATCAGGTGGCCGACGTTACGGATGAACAGCAGCGAGCGGCCATGCAAAGTCAGCTCGCCCTGGCCGTCGGCCTTGGTGTAGACGCGGTCCGGGTTCATCGCGCGGGTGATGCGCTTGCCGCCCTTTTCCAGCTCCTCGACCAGGTCGCCTTTCATCAGGCCGAGCCAGTTGCGATAGACGATGGTCTTGTCGTCGGCGTCGACGGCGGCGATGGAGTCTTCGCAGTCCATGATGGTGGTCAGCGCCGATTCCATCAGGATGTCCTTCACGCCGGCCGCGTCGGTCTGGCCGATCGGGCTGGTCGGGTCGATCTGGATCTCGAAGTGAATGCCGTTGTTCTTCAGCAGCACGGCGATCGGTGCGCTGGCTTCGCCCTGGAAGCCCTGCAGCTGGGCCGGGTTCTTCAGGCCGGTGGTGCTGCCGTCCTTCAGCGAAACGACCAGCTTGCCGCCTTCGATGCGGTAGCCGGTGGAATCGACGTGGGAGCCGGTTGCCAGCGGTGCGGCTTCATTGAGGAAGTTGCGCGCGTAGGCGATGACCTTGTTGCCGCGGATCTCGTTGTAGCCCGGGCCCTTGGTGGCGCCGTCCGCTTCGGAGATGGCGTCGGTGCCGTACAGGGCGTCGTACAGCGAACCCCAGCGGGCGTTGGCGGCGTTCAGGGCGAAGCGCGCGTTCATGATCGGCACTACCAGCTGCGGGCCGGCCATGCGGGCGATTTCTTCGTCGACGTTCTCGGTGGTGGCCTGGAAGTCTTCGGCTTCCGGCAGCAGGTAGCCGATTTCTTGCAGGAAGGCTTTGTACGCCACGGCATCGTGGGCCTGACCGGCGCGAGCCTGGTGCCAGGCATCAATCTGCGCCTGCAGCTCGTCACGCTTGGCCAGCAGCGCGCGGTTCTTCGGCGCCAGGTCGTGGATGACGCTGTCGGCGCCGGCCCAGAAGGCGGCGGCATCGACGCCGGTACCGGGAATCGCTTCGTTGTTCACGAAGTCGTACAGGACTTTGGCGACCTGCAGGCCACCGACTTGAACGCGCTCAGTCATTACTCGCCTCACTTGGTTCTTCTAATTCGACGGACAGTTTCGTGTCTTGTAGTCCGAGTCGCCGGATACTACATGAAGCGCCGGGGAAAATCAGTCCGCCGAAAGAGCCGGTCTTTCGCCCTGGCAGCCCTGTGTGGCGATGACGCGGGGCTGTCGTCGAGACGAGTGCCTTGCTATACCTAATGGGCCTTCGCTACCGCGTTGGCGCTTTCCCAGCACAGGAGCCGTCCATGGATCACCTCGTTCTTACTGTTATCGCCGAAGATCAGCCCGGTTTGGTCGAACGACTGGCAAAGTGCATCGCCGATCACGGCGGCAACTGGCTGGAGAGCCGGATGTCGCGGATGGCCGGACAGTTCGCCGGCATCCTGCGCGTGGCCGTGCCGCAGCAGGCGCATGCCGAGCTGACCGCCGCGTTGCAGGGGCTTGAGGCGCAGGGCATTCGCGTCCTGCTGGCGCACAGCGGCACGGAGCCAGCGGCGAGCTGGCAGGAAATTCAGCTGGAGCTGGTCGGCAACGACCGCCCGGGCATTGTCCGCGACATTACCCATCTGCTGGCCACACACGGCGTCAACCTGGAAAGCCTGGATACCGAGGTGCTGCCGGCGCCGATGAGCAGCGAGCTGCTGTTCCGTGCCGAAGTGCGTCTGGCCGTGCCGAGCGAGCTGTCGCTGGAGGTCCTGCAACAGCGTCTGGAAGCCCTGGCCGATGACCTGATGGTCGAACTCAAGCTGCAGCCGACAGAGAAATCCTAGCCCGCATTTCTCACAGCCCTGCGCATTGGGCCGTTTTGACGGACGCAGGTCGTCGCAGGTGGCGCAGGCTGCCGACAGCGCTGATTTCGGGCAAGCGCCTGCGAGCGCGCTTGAACAAGGCGCTTGCGGCAGGGTGGACGGGGTGTGATGTGGAGGGGGACGGTGGGTGTGCGGCTGTCAGCGCGCCGCGGCGCTCAAGACATCGAAGGCGTGATCGAACACCTCCTGCTGCGGGAAGGCCGAACTCATGGCCACTTTGACCCGGCGCACGCTCACGGTGATGACCGCGCCGATCTTGAGCAGCTTCAGGCGGATGCTACCGGCCGTGGCCTGGGCCAGTTCGGTCCCCGACAGCGCCAGCCTGCGCAGGCTTTCGAGCAGCACGTAGGCGAACGAGGACAGCCACAGCCGCAGCTGGTTGCTGCGCAGCGTCGCGGTGGAGGTGCGGTCGGCGAACAGGTCGAGCTGACACTCCTTGATGCGGTTCTCCATCTCGCCGCGCGCGCAGTAGAGATCCTCATACAGCGCCTTGTCCGGCCAGTCCCCGACCGCAAGCGTGGTCACCACGAAGCGTGGGTTGGTCTTGCCCGGCAAGGCCTCGGCCTTGGCCACCACCCGGCGCTCGGCGCTCCAGCTTTTCCTCGTGCGGTAGTGCAGTTCCTGGAACACCCGTGCCGGGACTCCCGTCGCTTCGCACTGCGCCTGGGCCTGCCGCAGGCTCGGGCCGATGGCCCGGGTCAGGCGCGCGTTGCGCGCCAGTCCGAAGACATAATCGACCGACTGTGCTTCGCACCAAGTCATCAGGTCATCCCGGCAGAACCCCGAGTCGGCGCGCAGCACGATGCGCGTGTCTGGCCAGCGGGCGCGAATCTGCTTGACGATGCGTTGCACCTCTTCCAGCGCCCCGGCGGCGCCATCGACGTTGGCCGGGCGCAACTTGGCGCACAGCAGGTGACGGCCGCAGAAGATGTACAGCGGCAGGTAACAGTAACCCCCGTAGTAGCCGTGAAAGAACCGGCCCTCCTGCTGCCCATGCAGCGGATCGTCGGTGGCATCCAGATCCAGGATGATCTCCTCTGGCGGCCTGCGGTGGGCGTCCAGAAACAGATCGACGAACAGATCCTCGATCATGCCGGCCTGCGGCCGGATCTTGTGATAGCGCGAACTGCCCTGCGCCTGGAAGCGCTCCAGCCGGTTGAGCGTGCTCTTGCCGGCCAAGGGCGCACAGCGCGCACGTCCGGACTGCAGCTTGCCGATCACCGCGCCCAGCAGCGGGTCGTGGCGCAGTTGCTCGTGATCGTTGAGATCCTCGTAGCCCAGCGCGATGCCCATCACCCGCTGCGCCACCAGCGTGCGCAGCGGAAACTCCACCGCCTCGGGCATCCGATCGTCCTGGAAACAGCCGGCCAGGCGATCGAACAACCCCACCGCTTCATCGGTTTGTTTGAGCAGCAACGCGCCGCCATCCGAACTCACCCGACCGCCATCAAATCCGGCTACCACCGCGCGCCGCCCCACCCCTGAAAACGTGTACTGCTTCGGATTACACTGTGTCTGCATCGGGCCGCTCTCCGTTGTCGCGCTAAATCGTTCTTTGCACAACAATTTTCGCGCATCCGACGGCCCGGTGCATCTCTTCCTGTGAGAAATGCGGGCTAGTCGTTCGCCGGCATTTTCAGCCGGCGCTTTTGCGCATGATGCGCCAGGCGTCCAGGCTGTACACCGCAAGCCCGGCCCAGATGCAGAAGAAGGCCAATTGTCGATCGACCGGGAACGGCTCGCCGAACAACTGCACGGCGAGGATCAGCAGCAGCGTCGGCGTCAGGTACTGCAAAAATCCGAGCGTCGAATACGGCAGGTGGCGCGCGGCGGCGTTGAAGCCGAGCAGCGGGATCAGCGTCACCGGGCCTGCGGCCATCAGCCAGAGCGCGTCGCTGCTGGTCCAGAACGCAGGTTCCGTACTCGTGCCGCTGCTGAACCAGAACAGCCAGACCAGCGCTACCGGCAACAACATCCAGGTTTCCACCACCAGCCCGGGCAACGCGGCCACCGGTGCCAGCTTGCGTAGCAGACCGTAGCTGCCGAAGCTCAGCGCCAGCACGATGGAAATCCACGGGAATTCGCCGAGCATCAGCAGCTGCAGGCTGACACCGACGGTGGCCATCGCCACCGCCAGCCACTGCAGCGGGCGCAGCCGCTCGCGCAGCACGATCATGCCGAGCAGCACGTTGACCAGCGGATTGATGTAGTAGCCCAGGCTGGCTTCGACCATCCGGTCGTGGTTCACCGCCCAGACGTAGATCAGCCAGTTGGCGGCGATCAGCACGCTGGAGATGCCGAGCACGCCAAGCCGTCGCGGGTGCGCGAGCAGTTCGCGCCACCAGCCGGGGTGACGCCAGACCAGCAGCACCAGCGAGCCGAACACTGCCGACCAGATCACCCGCTGGGTAACGATCTCCAGCGCGCCGTACTGCTCGAGTGCCTTGAAGTAGAGCGGGAACATGCCCCAGATGCTGAACGTGGCCAGCCCCAGCAGATAACCCTTGCGCAGATTGGCGGTAGCCATGACGTCCTTCGACGAGCAGCGGAGAGCCGGCCATTTTGCGCCTTTGTCCGGAGGAGAGAAAGATTAGGCGGCTAACGTAAAGCCACGGCGCGACCAGCTGCGCCGATCCGACGGATGAGGGAACGCGCGAAGGCTCGCTCCGTCTCATCTGCATCGCCAATCGAAACGGCGTCGCGTTCAGGCGACGTGCGTACGGAGGTCGCAATGCGCTTGCAGAATCAGGTGGCTCTGGTCACCGGCAGTACTCACGGCATCGGCCTCGGCATCGCCGTGCGCCTGGCCGAGGAGGGGGCCGACGTGGTCATCAACGGTCGCGAGGAAGATGACGAGGCCCGTGCGAGCCTCGAGCAAGTACGCGCCGTGGGGCGGCGGGTCTGCTTCATCGCCGCGGACGTCAGCCAGGTCGAGCAATGCCAGCGGCTGGTGCGCGAGAGCGTCGAGCGCATGGGCCGCCTGGATATCCTGGTGAACAACGCCGGTGTGCAGGCGCACGCCGCATTTCTCGACGCCGAGGAGGACGACTACGACCGGGTACTCGAGGTCAACCTGCGCGGGCCGTTCTTCCTCGCCCAGGCCTTTGCCCGCTATCTGCGCGAGCAGGGCCGTGGCGGGCGCATCATCAACAATAGCTCGGTGCACGAAGAGCTGCCGCACCCCAACTTCACCGCCTACTGCGCGAGCAAGGGCGGGCTGAAGATGCTCATGCGCAATATCGCCATCGAGCTTGCGCCACTCGGCATCACCGTTAATAACGTGGCGCCAGGTGCGGTGGAAACGCCGATCAACCGCGAACTGATGAACCAGCCGGAGAAGCTTGCCAGCCTGCTGCAGAACATCCCGGCCGGGCGCCTTGGGCGGCCTCACGATGTCGCTGGGGTCGTCGCCTTTCTCGCCTCACCGGATGCCGAATACATCACCGGGACTACCCTGGTGGTCGATGGCGGCCTGCTATGGAATTACAGCGAACAATGACCAGTAGCCAGTCGTACAAGCCGTTCAGCCATGACGTCAGCGCCATCTCGCTGGCCGATACCCTAAGCCCCGCCGATCGCTATCAGGAGCTGTTCGTCGCAGTGCAGATGCAGCGCATCTTTCCCGACAGCAAGACCTTCGTCGACTGCGCGCCGCGGCGCCATCCCGAAGTCATCCTCGAGGCATACCGCGCCCGCTGCAATGAGCCCGGCTTCGATCTCGGCGCCTTCGTCCACGAGCACTTCAGCCTTTACGAGATGCCGGTCAGGGAATTCGTCGCCAACCCCGACGACAGCCTGGCCGAACACATCGACCGGCTCTGGCCGGTGCTCACCCGGCAGCCGCAGGACCATCCCGAGCATTCCTCGCTGCTGCCGCTGCCGCACCCGTACGTGGTGCCAGGCGGGCGCTTCACCGAGCTGTATTACTGGGATTCCTACTTCACCATGCTCGGTCTGGACGAGAGCGGGCACTGCGACCTGCTGCGCTCGATGGCGGACAACTTCGCCTACCTGATCGACACCTACGGCCATGTGCCCAATGGCAACCGCACCTACTACCTCGGCCGCTCGCAGCCGCCGGTGTTCGCCCTGATGACCGAGCTGTTCGAGGAAAACGGCGTGCACCGGGCCAGCGATTACCTGCCGCAGCTGCACAAGGAATATGCCTTCTGGATGGAGGGTGCCGATGCGCTGCGCCCCGGTGAGCGGCACCGGCGCTGCGTCTGCCTGGCCGACGGCGTGGTGCTCAACCGTTACTGGGACGAGCGCGATACGCCGCGCGAGGAGTCCTATCGCGAAGACGTCGAGACCGCCCGCGCCAGTTGCCGGCCGCGGCACGAGGTCTACCGTGACCTGCGCGCCGGTGCCGAATCGGGCTGGGACTTCAGCTCGCGCTGGCTGGACGATGCGCACCGGCTGGCGACCATCCGCACCACCAGCATCCTGCCCATCGACCTCAATGCGTTGCTCTACAAGCTCGAGCGGCAGATCGCCGAGCTGTCGGCGGTGAAGGGCCAGCAGGCCTGTGCCGAGAATTTTGCCCGGCGCGCCGAAATTCGCCTGGCAGCGATCGACCACTTCCTGTGGAATCCGCGCGCCGGCGCCTACTTCGACTATGACTGGCGGCGCGGCCGGCAGCGCGACAACCTCACCGCCGCGACCCTGGCGCCGCTGTTCGTGCGCATGGCCAATGCCGAGCAGGCGGCAGCGGTCGCGGCAACCGTGCGCGCCCGCCTGCTGGCCCCGGGCGGGCTGGCCACCACCGAGATCAGCGGCAGCGGCGAGCAATGGGATCGCCCCAACGGCTGGGCGCCGTTGCAGTGGATCGCCATTCGCGGCCTGCAGCACTACGGCCATGACGCGCTGGCGCTGGATATCGAGGAGCGCTGGCTGACCATCGTCAGCCACCTGTTCGAGCGCGAGAACAAGCTGGTGGAAAAATACGTGCTGCGCCCGTGCACCGAGCACGCCAAAGGCGGCGAGTATCCGCTACAGGACGGCTTCGGCTGGACCAACGGCGTCACGCGCAAGCTCATGCAGCAGGACCCCAGCCATCAGGCCAACCGCTGCCGGGCCGGGCACTGTCGCCCGCCGCCCTAGGACATCTGGCGCGATGGTTGCGCGCAATCTCCCTACAAATGCAATGGATCAATAGTTATCGTACAACTGCTGGGCTATGATGACGGTTGCTTCCGCTTCTCAGAGATCGCCGTCCATGGATAACCAGAGCGCCCAGCCACGCGCCCGTCGCAAACACCGCAGCCTCGCCCAGGAGCTGGTCGCCGAACTGTCGCAGCAGATCCGCGACGGCATGTTGAAGCGCGGCGACAAGCTGCCGACCGAGTCCGCCATCATGCAGACGCAGGGTGTGAGTCGCACGGTGGTGCGCGAGGCGATCTCGCGCCTGCAGGCCTCGGGGCTGGTGGAAACGCGGCACGGCATCGGCACCTTCGTGCTGGATACGCCGAGCACCACCGGGCTGCGCATCGACCCGGCGACCATCGGCACCCTGCGCGACCTGCTGGCGATTCTGGAATTGCGCATCAGCCTGGAAGTGGAATCGGCCGGGCTGGCTGCGCAGCGTCGCTCGCCCGAGCAACTGGCCGCGATGCGCGCCTTTCTCGATCAGCTCAACCAGAGCGCGGCGCACTCCAGCGATGCGGTGTCATCGGATTTCCAGTTCCATCTGCAGATCGCCGAAGCCACCGGCAACCGCTACTTCACCGACATCATGAGCCATCTGGGCACCACGCTGATCCCGCGCAGCCGGGTCAATTCCGCGCGGCTGGCCCATGACGATCAGCAGCATTACCAGGCGCGCCTGGGCCGCGAGCACGAGCAGATCTACGAGGCCATCGAGCGCCAGGACCCGGAATCCGCGCGGGCGGCCATGCGGCTGCACCTGACAAACAGCCGCGAGCGGCTGCGCCAGGCCCACGAAAGCGCCGAAGCGGAAGTGCTGCAGAACTGATCGCCGCCCCGGCGCAGCTAGCGCCGGGTACGTCGACAGCCCTAGCGGCGGTAGGCCAGCAGGACGATACCGCCGACCACGATCAGGCCGCCGAGCACTTGCATGGCCCCGAGTACCTGCCCGAGGATCAGCCAGCCGAGCACCATGCCGGCCACCGGCTCCATGTTCATCACCGGCGCATTGCGCGCGATGTTCAGCCGCGGCATGCAGATGAACAGCGTCGAGAACGCCGCGCCGTAAAGCAGCACCAGGCAGGCGAGGGCGATCCAGCCGGCAGTTGCATTGGGCAGGCCCAGACCACCCGGAATCAGGTCGCTGGCGCCGAGCAGCGCGGAGGCGGTAAATACCACGATCAGCGTCAGCATGCTGCGCACCGAGCCGGCCATGCTCGACAGCTTGTGCTCGGTGACCCACAGCGCCACCGCAAACACCGCGGCGGCGGTCAGGCTGAACAGGATCCCGGCGGTCCATTGTTCATCCGTCGCCTCGTTACTCATCAGGCGCGCGGGTACATCCAGCACCAGCACCAGGCCGAACAGGATCAGGCCCATGATCGCCAGCGCCACGCGGGTCGGCCGCGGCCCGCCCACTGCCCAGGTGAGCAACGCCAGGAGGATCGGTGACAGGTTCACCACTAGCAGCGCCAGCGCCACCGGAATGCGCGCCACCGCCGAATAGATGCAGAAGCTCTGCACCGCGATCAGCAGACCCAGGAGGATCTGCCAGCGCCAGGTGGCCGGGCTCAGGCGCAGCGATTCGCGACGCCAGAACACCAGCGCGGCCAGCACCAGCAGGGTCACCCCAGCGCGGCATAGCATGGCCAGCAGCAGGCCGGTGCCGTGATCGAAGGCGATCCGCGCGGCGATGTGGTTGGCCGCGAACGAACAGGCCAGCGTGGCCAGGACCAGTACAGCGATGTGGCGTGGAAACGGCGTGGCTAACATGGCAGGGCGATACGTCCTTAAACGAGGCGCTGCCCACAAGGCGGCTTTGCTTGGGCGAGTATCTCGGCAAACGATGCAGCGAAGCAGGCAGTGTGTGAGATCTTGCGAGCTAGAGCCCTACAAGGCAAAAACAGGCGAGGAAGCGGAGTTTACTTTTGTAAATGAGCATTCCGAGCCTGTTTTTAACGCAGGAGGGCCGACGCGCAGCAGATCGTGAGCTGGATCAGAGCACTACGCTCGGCAGCCACAGCGAAATCATCGGGATATAGGTCACTGCCATCAGCACGGCGAACAGCGCGGCGTAGAACGGCAGCAGCGCCTTCACCGTGTTCTCGATGGTGACCTTGCCGATGGCGGCACCGACGAAGAGTACCGCACCGACCGGCGGGGTTATCAGTCCGATCCCCAGGTTGACCAGCATGATCATGCCGAAGTGCACCGGGTCGACGCCGAACGACGTCACCACCGGCAGCAGGATCGGCGTGAGGATCAGGATCAGCGGCGCCATGTCCATCAGCGTGCCCAGCACCAGCAGCATCAGGTTGACGCACATGAGGATCACGTAGCGGTTGTCGGACAGGGTCAGGAACGCGGTGGTGATCTTCGACGGGATCTGCATCAACGTCATGATGTAGCCGAAGCTGGCGGCGAAGGCGATCAGGATCATCACGATGGAAAGCGTGCGCACCGTGCGGTGCAGCATCTTCGGGAGCTCGCGCCACTTGTAGTCGCGGTAGATGAACATGGTGACGAAGAAGGCCCAGACCACCGCCACCGCGGCGGACTCGGTCGCGGTGAACACGCCGGAGAGAATGCCGCCGAGGATGATCACCATGGTCATCAGGCCCCAGAGCGCCTCGACGCAGATCTTCAGCGCCTGGCGCAGCGGCACCACTTCGCCCTTGGGGTAGTTGCGCTTGCGGGCGAACAGCAGGCAGAGCGCGGCCATGGCGGTGCTGAGCAGCAGGCCCGGGCCGATGCCGGCGACGAACAGCGCGGAGATCGACACGGTGCCGCCGGCCGCCAGCGAGTAGATCACCGAGTTGTGGCTGGGGGGGGTCAAGAGTGCCTGCACCGAACCGGAGATGGTCACCGCGGTGGAGAACCCCCGCGGGTAGCCCTTCTTTTCCATTTCCGGGATCAGCACCGAGCCGACCGAGGCCGTGTCCGCCAGGGACGAGCCAGAGATGGCGCCGAAAAAGGTCGAGGCGGTGATATTGACCAGTGACAGGCCGCCGCGGACGAAGCCGACCAGCACCCCGGCGAAGGCGACGAGGCGACGAGGCGGCGGGCCATGCCGCCTTCGGCCATGATCGCGCCGGCTAGGACGAAGAACGGAATGGCCAGCAGGGAGAATTTGTTCACGCCGCCGGCGATCTGGATCATCACGGCGTGCAGTGGAATATCGATCCACCAGGCACCGACCAGAGTGGCCAGGCCGAGGGAGTAGGCTACCGGAACGCGTAGCAGGATAAGGACGATGAAGCTGCCCAACAGGACGACGGCATCCATTACACGGACTCCTTGGACTCTTCGCGGGCTTCGTAGTCGACGACACGGCGCTTGCTCTGGTCGCCGTACAGCAGTTGCTCGATGACGAACAGCAGGGTGATGAAGCCGCCCAGTGGAATCGGCGCATAGCTGAAACCGACGCGCATCCAGGGCAAGGTGCTCAGGTACTGGTTCCAGGTGGCAACGCACAGCTTGTAGCCCCAGATCAGCATGAACAGGCTGATGGCCGCCATGGCCAGGCGCACGAACAGGATGATGAAGGGCTGGGCCAGCGGCGGCAGGCGATCGCTGAGCACCTGTACGGCCATGTGCGCGCCGGCGCGGTAGCTGGCGGCGGCGCCGACGAAGGTGAACAGCACCATCAGCAGGATGGCGATGGGCTCGGGCCAGCCGAGGCCCTGGCCCAGGGCGTAACGGCTGAACACGCCCCAGGGGATGATCGTCGCCATGATCACGATCGCCGTGGCCGCGACGATGACGCAGGTGCGATAGATGGCGTCATTGACGCCCAGAACCAGGTTTTTCATGAGAGTCCACCGGTTGCATCGCGACGGCTCGGGCCGCCGCGATGCGCTTGCACGAGGATTACTGAACGGCTTCGATGCGCTTGATCAGTTCGGCGTATGGCGCGCCGTACTTCTCGCGGATCGGCGCGGTGGCGTCGAAGAAGGGTTTCTTGTCGATTTCGATGAACTCGACCCCGGCTTCCTTGAGCTTGGCTTCGCTGGCGGCGGACTTCTCGTCCCACAACTTGCGCTCTTCGAACTGCGCTTCCTTGGCGAACTTCTTCACCAGGTCCTGCTGTTCGGCGCTGAGCTTGTTCCAGGTGGTCTTGGAGATCACGATCGGCTCGGGCAGGATCAGATGGCCGGTCAGGCTGTAGTACTTGGCGTTGCGGAAGTGGTTGTGCTCAAGCATGGTCGGCGGGTTGTTCTCGGCACCGTCGATCACGCCGCTCTGCAGCGCGCTGAAGATCTCGCCGGTGTCCATGGCGATACCGCTGGCGCCCAGGGCGTTGAAGGTTTCGATGAACATCGGGTTGCCGATCACGCGGATCTTCATGCCCTTGAGGTCTTCCAGGCTGCGCACCGGCTCCTTGGTGTAGAGGTTGCGCACGCCGCCATCCATCCAGGCCAGGCCGACCATGTTGAATTCGGAATTGGTGATCTTGTCGAGGATCTCCTGGCCGATGTCGCCATCGATGACCTTGCGCATGTGTTCATGGTCGCGGAACACGAACGGCATGTTGAACACGTTGACGTCCGGGACCACCGGTCCGAGGGTGCCGAGGCTGACGCGGGTCATCTGTACCGCGCCGAGCTGCACCTGCTCGACCACTTCCTTTTCCGAGCCGAGAACACCGCCGGCGAACATGCGGTAATCCAGTTCGCCCTTGGTGGCTTCGGCGATCTTCTTGCCCATGTTCTCCTGCGCGACCACCGTGGGGTAGCCGGCCGGGTGGATCTCGGCAATCTTCAGCGTCATGGCATGTGCCAGCCCGCTGACGCAGAAGGCGAAGGGTAGGGCAGTAACGAGCAACTTGCGTTTGAGGTTCATGACACTCTCCATCTTGTTTTTGTTGGTGTGCAGCGTTGCGAGAAGCGAGGTTGGGCACGCAGCGGCCCTTCCCTGGTGAGTCAGTTGAAAGCGGGTTCCTCCAGCCCGGTGACGCCTGGGTTCAGGGCGAAGACGCCACCGGCCAGCGGCTGGTCGCTCAGATCGCCGCCGGGGCGGATCGAGGTGACGAACAGGGTGTCCAGGCGCGCGCCGCCGAAAGCACACATGGTCGGTTTCTTCACAGGCACGGCGAGCAAACGGTCCAGGCGGCCATCGGGCGTGAATCGGTGGATCAAGCCGGCATCGTTGCCGCATATCCAGTAACAGCCATCGGCATCCACCGCGGCGCCGTCGGGTCGGCCGGGGTGATCGAGCATGTCGACGAACAGGCGCCGGCCAGTCGGCGTGCCGCTGTCCGTGTCGTAATCGAAGGACCAGATCTTCTGCACGCTGGGGTGCGAATCGGACAGGTACATGGTTCGTCCGTCAGGGCTGAAGGCCAGGCCGTTGGACACGATGAAACCGTCGAGCTGCGGCCGCAGTGGTGCATCGTTGGCATCGTCATCCAGCCGGTAGAGCGCGCCGACTGGATGCCCGGCGGCCATGTCCAGCGCCATGCTGCCGGCCCAGAAACGGCCCTGGCGATCACAGCGGCCATCGTTCATGCGCATATCGGCCAACTGGTGCTCGATGGCCGCCAGCGCGTGGCTGTCGAGTCGGCCGTCCGGGCGCGTCTGCAGGGCGAAGAAGCCGCTCTCCATGCCGGCCACCCAGCCATCGCCGCGGCGCGCGATGCAGGCCAGCATCTGCTCGCCCTGCCAGCGGGAAACCTGGCCGTCGGCAGCGTTCCAGCGCAGCAGTTCGCGATTGGGGATGTCGACCCAATACAGCGCCTGTTCGGCGGCGACCCAGACCGGGCTTTCGCCGGTGGCGCAGCGCAGGTCGGCGATGAGTTCAGCTTCACTGGCCATTGCGTTTCTCTTTGTTGTTGTAGGCGGGCGAAGGTGATCGATCAGTCGAAGGGGCCAGCCGCGACGAAGGCGCCGCCCTGGTAGATCCCGGCCGGGTCGTCGGCGCTGTACGGCGGTTGCTGCTCGACCTTGTCGCGGAACGCTTCGGAGCTGTCCTGCGCTTGGAAGCCCAGGTGCGCCGCCAGATGGTTGTCCCACCACACGTCACGGTTGGCGGACATGCCGTAGACCACGGTATGGCCGACCGCTGGCGTGAACAGCGCGCAGCGCATCAGCTCGGTGAGGTCGCGGAAACTGAGCCAGGTACTCATCATCCTGCGGTTGGCCGGTTCGGGAAACGAGGAGCCGATGCGGATGCTGACGGTCTCGATGCCGTAGCGATCGTGGTAGAAATTCGCCATGTCCTCGCCGTAGGACTTGGACAGGCCGTAGTAGCCGTCAGGGCGCCGTGGTGTGTGGGCGTCCAGGGTTTCGGTCTGTGGGTAGAAGCCGATCACATGGTTGGAGCTGGCGAAGACCACGCGCTTGATGCCGTGCAGGCGCGCCGCTTCGTAGATGTGGAAGGTGCCACGGATATTGGCGTCGAGGATTTCCTCGAACGGCCGCTCGACGGAGACACCGCCGAAGTGGGCGATGGCGTCGACACCTTCGCACAGGGCATGCACGGCCGCCTTGTCGGCGAGGTCGCAGGGCACGACTTCCTCGTGTTCACCGGCTGCCGGAGTCATCGGCGCGATATCGGACAGTCGGAGGATGCGGGCGTAGGGCTGCAGCTTTTCGCGTAAGACCTTACCAAGGCCGCCTGCCGCTCCGGTGAGCAGAAGACGGCCAAGCGTGGGATTGGGAGCGGTAGTCATCGGGGGTGCCTGTCGTTATTGTTCTTGAAGTCATCTGTTGTCATATGACATGTGTCAAATATCAGCATCTAGACGCATGAATGTCAACACGCTTAAAGTCGTATTTGATGACATATGTTGCTTCTCAGCGTCACTTCCTTTGTGTTGTCCAAGCTAAAGCGCTGCGACAGAGGGCTCCAGAGGAGCGGCGCCCGAGATTGATAGAAGCGGGGCGCTGCCAGCAATATTTTCGATAGTTGTATGATGACTGCTCGAAAATGGAGTGCGTAACGAGGTCGGTGCGTGGTCAGCACAATGCCGAAGCGCTGCTGGTGCACACCGTAATGACTGCTATGGAGGCTGCCGAACCCGGTGTCCTGAGCGGCCGCGATTGGCCGCTGCTGTTCAGAGCTGCCTGACCAGCGCCGCGGCGAGGATACCGGCGGCAATCGCTGGCAGCGGCTTCTTCAGCACCAGCATGGTCACTGCCGTGGCTAGCAGCGCCAATCGCGCGCCAGCATCACCCTGCAAGGCCATCGGCGCGACGATCGCCACCAGCACCGAGCCGGACATGGCGGTGATGAACTGGCGGACGCGGTCGCTGATGGGCACGAAGGCCATGACGAACACGCCGCCCCAGCGCGTCGCCAGGGTCACCAGTGCCATGACCAGCACCACGGTCAGCGCGCCTGCGCCCGTCGCATCAAGATTCACGCGCTTTCTCCTTCCACAGCACCCCGGTCGCGCCACCGGCGAGGGCACCCACCACCACGTGGCTGTTCTCCGGCAGGTAACGGAAGGCGAGCAGAGAGGCGCCGGCGGCAACGCTCCAGATCACCAGTATGCGCAGGTTCTTTTCGCCGCCCACCACCATGGCCAGCAGAAAGCAGCCCATCACCATGTCCAGCCCCAGGCGCTTCGGGTCGCTGACCGCACTGCCGAAATGGATGCCCAGCCAACTGCCGACCACCCAGAACGACCAGAGCGCCAGGCCGCCACCGAGCAGCAGGCCGAAGCCCGGGCGGTTGCGGTTAAAGGCCTGCATGGCCATCGCCCAGTTGGCGTCCGACGCGATCAGCATCACCCCGTAGCGCCTGCCCGGTGGCAGCTGGCGCAACCAGGGATAGAGTGTGGCGCCCATCAGCAGGTGGCGGGCGTTGATGGCAAACACCGTGACCATCAGGGTGAACAGCGGCACCTGCGTGCCCCAAAGTTCCAGCGCGGCGAACTGCGAGGCGCCGGCGAACACCAGAGCGCTCATCGCCAGGATCACCGAATCGTCCAGCCCGGTCTGCACCGCGGCAAGGCCGAAGGCGGCGCCGAACAAGGTGACGAAGATGGAAATCGGCGCGAGCTGGCGAAAACCGGCCCAGACCATGCGCCGGTCGAAATGATGCAGCTCGCTTTCTGCGTCAGTCATGCACGAATCCTCCAGATGGCAGCGCTGGATCGATGTCATTCAACGTCCAGCCAGCCAGATTAGGGGGTGTTGCCGCGACGGAACAGCGCAGTTGGCGTCGGATCGGGCGGTACAGATTCGCGCGAGCAGTCGATTGCGCGGCAATGAAGGCTTCGGCCTCTCGACGCTGCGCCTCGCCAGTCATCACCGATGGGATGGGTGGCTATGTCCGATTCTGATTTTGCAGTGTGATGGGCTGCCGACGGCTAGAAGCTGCCGGTCGCAGCAGAAGGCTTATCTGGCTGGAATGGTGCCGAACTGGACAGATCTAGCGCCCGGAATCCAAGAATGATCTGCCGTGCTGGGGTTTTCGCCGTAATAAGATATCTGTTAATGACAGCTTATCGTATTTAAGATTCTATTAGATGACCGCTTAATATTCTTTCAAGGTTGTTTAGTGTGCGATTAGTAGTATCTTATCCTTCATAGGATGTCGCTTGGTATAACCTTATGAAAGGCTTTTTCCCTGTTCAAAGTGCCTCTCTGCTTTACCGTATAGGCCTTCTGGTGAAAGAGGCGCGTCTGCGCATGGGGCTGCGTCAGGCTGACCTTGCAGAGCGGGCTGGGATTTCTCTCCGAGCTGTTCGTCACATTGAGGGGGGCAAGGCTGAAGGTGTTTCGCTGCGCGACTTCATGCTCGCGTTGTTCACCGTTGGGATTTCCGACCGGGTTTTCCAGGCGCTGATCGATGACCCAGCGCTTGATCTCGACGCTTTGGAAACCAATGCGACCAAGCGCGTCAGGCTGCCGCGCAGCAACGCGGAGGACTTCTGATGTCGCGCGCTTACATCTACATGGAATGTCCGGAAACGGGTGAGACTGTGACGCTGGGCAAGCTGACCCTTGCTGGTCGCACGGGAACCTTCGTCTATGCGCCGGAGATCGTGGAAGCCAAGCGTTGGGTGCCTGATCCGATACGGTATCCGCTTTCCACTCGACCCATTCAGGTACATAAGAATGGCGGCGTTCCCGGCTTCATTGATGATGCGATGCCAGATGGCTGGGGAGAACGCCTGTTGCGCCGCACCCGAAAGGGCGAGCTCACTCCGATCCAGCTCCTGCTGTTATCTCCTAACGAAGATCGCGCCGGAAACATCATGGCTGGCGAAGATCGCACACCGAGGCCGGGAATAGGCGAAAGGCCTGTGAAAATGCTTGAAGCCAAAGGGCTCGATCATTTCATAGATATTTGCGCTGCGATCTATGACAGCCAGCTGAGCGCTGAGCAGCTGGAGGCATTAAGAATACGGGACCAGCGCTCAGCTGTTGGTGGTGCCAGGCCCAAGCGCACGTACCGCTTTGATCACAAGCTGATTCTTGCCAAGCCACGCGACAAATTTGATCACTACGACCTGCCGAAATTTGAGTATGCCTGCATGACTTTTGCGGCTACCAAGGGGATGAATGTTGCCCGGACGGCACTCCATCAAAGTGAAAAAGGCAACACGTTGCTAGTGGAGCGATTCGACCGAGAATGGTCAGCGAATGATGCAAGGTTTCGCCGCATTCCGATGATGAGTGGCTTAACTCTTCTCGATGCCGAATGGCATGTGCAGCGCAGCAACGGATGGATCTACGCGGCGCTCGCCGATGAGCTGTACCGCAGAGGCGCGCCAGATTCTGATAGGCAGGCGCTCTACAGGCGAATGGCCTACAACGCTCTGGTCGGCAACAGTGACGATCATCCTCGCAATCACGCAGTGATCTGGCAGGAAGGCGCTTGGCGCCTCTCGCCCATGTATGACGTTCTTCCCGTGCTGGGAGAGGGGCCTGCGCAGGGGCTGGCGATGGAAGTTGGTATCAACGGTACTCTCCTAAGTCGAGCCAACCTGCTTAGCCAGCATGAGCATTTTGCACTGACGAAAGATGAGGCGGCCGGCATATTGGACGAGGTCGCTTCTTGGGAGTCGGAGCTGATGGAGCACTATGCAACGCATTTGGCTGGGGCTGAGCTGGATGCAGCAGTGGACGCAACAAGCAGCGAGAGACTGCTCGCTTAGGGCGCGCTGCGAAGGCTCCGCCTGCAAGCTTGGTCCTAGACTTAGCGTCGAGCAGTGCATTCGCCACAGGCCTGAATAGCGCCAGCTCTGGTCCACCATTTGAATGTCACTCGTGGCCGTCAGCAGTCCGTCCCATGGTGTAGGCCTTGGATTGGCGGCAGGTCCAGGGCGATATCGCGGGCCGCCTGACGCACGGCATTGCGCGCCGCCTCCAGCGCCGGGTTGTCGTTGTCGTCGCGCCAGGCCAGGTGCAGCTCGGCACAGATGCCCGCTGGCAGTGGCAGCTCGCGAAAGCGCACCTGTTGGAAGCGGATCGCACTGGCCCCGCGTGGCACCAGCGCCATGCCGAGGCCAGCGTTGACCAGCGAGAGGATGGTCAGCGTCGAGCCCAGCGACTGGACGAATTCGGGCTGGATACCGCTGGCACGGAACAGCCCGGTGTGCAGCTCGTTGAACGGCTGCCAGGCGCCATGGGCATAGAGGATGAACGGCTCGCCGTGGAGCATTTCCAGGGTCGGCGCCGGATGCTGCGCCAGCGGATGGTCGGCCGGCGTGGCCAGCACGAAGGGCTCGCGCAGCAGGCATTCACTGACCAGTCCCGGCTGCTGCAAGGGCTCGCGCACCACCGCCAGGTCGACCCGACGCGCGCGCAGAGCCTGCAGTTGTTCGAAGGTGGTGGTCTCCAGCAGGTTGATGGCCACGCCCGGGCGTTCCTGGCGAATTTGAGTGATGGCGCGCGGCAGGAAGTCGTAGACCGCGCTGGCAACGAAGCTGATGGTCAGCGAGCCGCTCTCGCCCAGTGCGGCCAGGCGCGCACCTTGTGCGGCGCGGTGGGCCTGGTCGAGCAGGGCCTGGGCCTCGACGAAGAAGGCGCGACCGGCGGCGGTGAGCGCCACAGAACGCGTGCTGCGGGTGAACAGCGCGACGCCCAACTGATGCTCCAGCAACTGGATCTGCCGGCTCAGTGGCGGTTGGGTCATGTTCAGGCGCTCGGCCGCGCGACGGAAATTCAGTTCGCTGGCCAGGGTGGTGAAGCAGCGCAGCTGGGCGAGTTCGAACATTGATCCGTCCCTGGTATCAATCGAGTGCGGAAATGAATTAGACCGTATCAATCCTTCGGGGGGATTATCCACTCATTCCCTGAACTGGCGAGGCGGCAGCACGAATGAGCGACCTGTACGAAGCGGACCGCATCACCTGGATCGGCCTGCGTGCTGTGGAGTTGCCACTGCAGCGGTCGGTCAGCGACGCCAAGGTGCTTACCGGGCGACAGTTGCCCCTGGCGTCGGTCAGCCTGCTGTTCGTCGAACTGCAGACGCGGCAGGGGCTTAAGGGGCTGGGCTTCAGCTACAGCCTGCGCACCGGCGGCCCCGCGCAATATGCCCACGCGCGGGAACTGGCGCCGCTGCTGCTGGGCGAGGACCCCAACGACATCGCCCGCCTGTGGAGCCAGCTGAGCTGGGCCAGCGCCTCGATCGGGCGCAGCGGCCTGGCGGTGCAGAGCATTGCCGCCTTCGACACCGCACTGTGGGACCTCAAGGCGCGTCGCGCCGGGCTGCCACTGGCCAAGCTGCTCGGCGCCCATCGCGACGCGGTGCCTTGCTACAACACCTCCGGCGGCTACCTGCAGGCGCCCATCGAGGAGGTCATCGAAAAGGCCGAGGCGTCTAGGGCGCGAGGCATTGGCGGAATCAAGCTGAAGGTCGGCCAGCCTGACCACCGCGCCGACCTGCGCCGGGTCGCGGCGCTGCGCAGGCACTTCGGCGACGAGGTGGCACTGATGGTGGACGTCAACCAGCAGTGGGACCGCACCACCGCGGCGCGCATGGGCAGGGCACTGGAGGAGTTCGACCTGACCTGGATCGAGGAGCCGCTGGACGCCCACGATCTGGAAGGCCATGCCGCCCTGGCGGCACAGCTGATCACCCCGGTCGGCACTGGCGAGATGCTCGGCAGCGCGGCCGAAGCCTGTGCCTTCGTCGAGCGCGGCGCGGTGGACGTGATCATGCATGACGCGCCGCGCATCGGTGGCATCACGCCGTTCCTGCAGGTGGCCGAGGCGGCGCGGCGGCGTGGAATCGTCATGGCGCCGCACTTCGTCATGGAGCTGCATATCCACCTCGCTGCGGCCTACGAACATGCCACCTGGGTCGAGCATTTCGAATGGCTCGAGCCGCTGTTCCAGGAGCGACTCGAGATCAGCGATGGCTGCATGCAGGTGCCGACCCGGCCCGGGCTGGGGCTGAGCCTCAGCGAGCAGGTGGCGGGCTGGACGCTGGCAAGCGATGCGTTCGGTCAGCGCGGCTGAGCCAAGCCCCTCCTCCGGCGGGAAGAGGGGCGCAGGTTCAGGTGCGTAGCGCCTGACCGAGCACGCCGCCCCGTGGTCGCACCGCGCTGTACAGCTGCCAGAGCACGAAGGCCAGGGCCAGGCCGAGGAAGGTCGCGGCGATGGGGTTGGTGAAGAACGAGGCGAAGTTGCCGTCGGAGAGCATCAGGCCGCGGCGCAGATTGGTCTCCGCCATTGGCCCGAGGATGAAGCCGATGATGAAGGGCGCGACCGGCATACCCGCCTTGACGAAGGCATAGCCAAGCACACCGAACAGCAGGATCGACCAGACATCGAACAGCCGGCTGGAGAGGCCGAACGCACCGACCACACAGAGCACCAGGATGATCGGCAGCAGGATGTGCTTGGGTACGTCGAGCAGCTTGATGAACAGACGCAGGCCGTAGAACTCCATGAACAGCATCATCACCGAGGCCACCAGCAGCGCGGCGAAGATGGTGTAGACCAGTGGCCCCTGGCTGACGAACAGCAGCGGCCCAGGCTGGATGCCGTGGATCAGGAAGCCGCCGAGCAGGATCGCGGTGGTGGTGTCGCCGGGAATGCCCAGGGTCATCAGCGGCATCATGGCGCCGCCGATGCCGGCGTTGTTCGCCGTCTCGCTGGCGACCACGCCGCCGATGTTGCCCTTGCCGTAGGTTTCCGGCTGCTTGGCGCGCTTCTTGGCGACGATGTAGGAGAGCAGGTTGGAGGTGCCGGCACCGATCCCCGGGAGGATGCCCACCGCCAGGCCGATCAGGCCGGAACGGGTCGCGTTGGGCAGCTCCTGGCGGAACTCCTTCAGCGAAAAGCCGAAGCCCTTGATTTGCTTCATGCTCACCGAGCCGGCCTTGTTGCGCACGGCATGCCGTCCGGTTTCGGCGAGCTTGATGACTTCGGCCACGGCGAAAATGCCGATCATCACCGTGAGCATGGAGAAGCCGCCGTTCAGCTCGCTGACGCCGAAGGTGAAGCGGCGTACGGCCTCGACCGGGGCGATGCCGACGGTGGATACGGCGATGCCCAGCGTGCCGGCGAACAGCCCCTTGACCATCGAGCCGGCGGAAAGGGTGGCGATCAGCGTCAGCGAGAAAACGGCGATGGCGAAGTATTCGTGCGGGCCGAAGCTCAGCGCCACCTTGGCCAGCTGCGGGGCGATGAACATCAGCGCGATGATGCTGAAGATGGTGCCGAGAAAGGAGAACACGATGCCGACGCCGAGCGCCTTCACGCCCAGGCCCTGCTCCATCAGCGGGCCGCCGTCGAACACCGTGGCGATGGACGACGGTGTGCCGGGAATCTTCAGCAGGATCGCCGAGATCAGGCCGCCGGACGTGGCGCCGACGAACAGCGCAACGAGTAGCGACAGGCCGGCCTGCGGGCCCATGGTGAAGGTCAGTGGCAGGCACAGCGCCACGGCCATTGTCGCCGACAGGCCGGGCACGGCGCCAAAGACGATGCCGACCGCGACGCCGCCGAGCATCAGCAGCATGATGTTGAGCGAGAAGACGGCACCGAAGCCTTGCTGCAGTAATTCGAGCATGGTCGATTCCTCAGAAATTCAGCAGACCAGCGGGCAGCAACAGATCGAAGGCCTCGCGGAACAGCAGGTAGATGACGGCCGGCGTGACCACCGCGATGGCCGCGTAGAGCAGGTGGCGGACCTTTTGGTTCACGGGCGTCAGGACGATGAACTGCAGGTAGAGGTACAGCGCGGTCATGATCGGAAAGCCCACCGGGCCGAGCAGCACCACGTAGATCAAAATCAGACCCAGGGTCTTCAGTACGGTCAGTGGCTCGACGACGCTGGCGCTGGTTTGCTCTGGTGCGTCGGCGTCGCTCTCGGCCGCGGGCCGCGCGCGGTTGCCGATGGCGCTGAGCGTCTGCAGCGCCCCGAGCAGGCAGAGCAGGATGGCCAGCAGGGTGGGGACGGTGGCGGCATCAATGCCGTCGTGGCCGGGTACGCGGTAGGCCATCACCAGATAGGCGATGCTGGCGCCGAGCATGGCCACGCCGATGGTCAGTTCTTTCTTGTTTGCAGTGGTCATGGCAAACCTCCGTGCGCGAGGAGAGACAGCCAGCCGGCGTGGCCGGCTGGCGACACGTCAGCGATCAGTTCTTGGCCTGACGCAGTTCGTCCTTGAACTGCATGAAGTCCTCGCGGGTCTTGGCCAGAATCGCCTTGGCCTCTTCGGTGCCGTAGTAGGCCACCGGCTGCTTGAACTTCTTCAGTTCCTCGGCGTACTCGGGGATCTCGGTGATCTGCTTCATCACGTCGGCCATCTTCTTCACGATCGCCGGGTCGGTGCCCTTCGGGAAAGCGACCACGTAGGGCTTGTCCATGGTGATGTCGAGGCCCTGCTCCTTGAGTGTCGGCACCTCGCCGAGCAGTGGGTTGCGCTCCTCGTTGGGCTGGCCGAGGGCGACCATCTGCCCACCGCTGACGTAGTCCTGCACCGAGCCGTAGGTGATCGCGCCGAGGTCCAGGCGTCCGCCGAGCATGCCCACCACGCGGTCGGAAACCGTGCCGCCGTCGACCATCTTCAGCTTGGTGTCGGTCAGCTTCTCCAGCATCAGCCCCTGCACGTGGGAGAAGCTGCCCATCTCGGTGCCGTAGGTGATGCTGCCCGGCTCGGCCTTCGACTTAGCGATCAGGTCCTGCATGCTGGTCACGCCAGACTGCTTGGAGGCGACGAACACGGTGCTCTTGTCGACCCCGGCGATGCACGCCACATCGAAGATCTCGTAGCTGTCCTCGGTGAGGCCGGCGACCTCGTTGACGATCAGCTGGCCCGGGTGGGTGAAGAGGATGGTGTTGCCGTCCGCCGCCGCGCCCTTGACCTGCTCGGCGGCCAGGGTGCCGCCGCCGCCGGCGATGTTGGTCACCACCATGCTCTTGCCGGTGATCTGGTTGAAGTACTTGGCCATGGTGCGGGCGTTGAAATCGGTGTCGCCGCCGGGGTTGGCGATCACCACCACCTGTACGGGGCGGGTCGGCCATTTCACATCGGCGGCCATCGAGGTGGAGGCGGCAGCGAGACCGGCGATGCCGACGAGGGCGGAAAGCAGGGAGGCGCGGAATATTGTTTTCATTGGAGTTCTCCGGGTTTGGGCTGCGGGTTCAGGTATTGCGGCCGAGGCTGGGTTTCTTCGGGTCGTAGGTCCAGCCAGGCACCAGGTAACGCATCGCCATGGCGTCGTCACGCGCGCCGCTGGCGACCTTCTTGTAAAGCTCGTGAGCCGCCATGATCCGGTCCATGTCCGGCTCGATGCCCAGGCCCGGGCGCTCGGGTACGCGAACCTGGCCGGCGACGATCTGCAGCGGCTCACGGGTCAGGCGCTCCTGGCCTTCCTGCCAGATCCAGTGGGTGTCGATGGCGGTGATGCGCCCCGGTGCGGCGGCCGCGGCATGGGTGAACATGGCCAGCGAGACGTCGAAGTGGTTGTTCGAATGCGAGCCCCAGGTCAGGCCGAACTGCTCGCACATTTGCGCCAGGCGCACCGAGCCCTGCATGGTCCAGAAATGCGGGTCGGCCAGCGGGATGTCGACCGCCTCCAGGCGCAGCGAGTGGCCCATCTGCCGCCAGTCGGTGGCAACCATGTTGGTCGCAGTGGGAATGCCGGTGGCGCGCTTGAACTCGGCCATGATCTCGCGGCCGGAGTAGCCATTTTCCGGACCGCAGGGGTCCTCGGCGTAGGCCAGCAGGTGGCCCTGGCCCTTGCACAGGGCGATGGCCTCGTCCAGCGACCAGGCGCCGTTGGGGTCCAGCGTCACGCGGGCATCCGGGAAGCGCGCCTTGATCGCGGCGATGGCCTGCATCTCCTCCTCGCCGCGCATCACCCCGCCCTTGAGCTTGAAGTCGGCGAAG
Source organism: Stutzerimonas kunmingensis (assembly GCF_021432085.1). GTDB lineage: Bacteria > Pseudomonadota > Gammaproteobacteria > Pseudomonadales > Pseudomonadaceae > Stutzerimonas. The sequence continues at coordinate 404,844 of NZ_CP090366.1, forward strand.
CCATAGCGTGCATGCGCGGCCTCGGCCAGGCGAGCGATGGCGTCCGGGGTCAGCGCCTGCTGGTGGCGCAGGTGGTACCAGCCCTCGCCGGTGCTGGCCAGATAGGGCAGGTCGGTGCGCTGGCGATCACCTATATAGAAGAGGTAGGCGAGCATCGGCACCGCGTCGCGCTGCTGGCCGCTGCCGAGCAGCTCGGCTACCGGCACGTCGAGGTGCTGGCCGAGCAGGTCGAGCAGGGCGGCCTCGACTGCGGTTATCACGTTGTCCAGGCGCAGGTTGATCTCGTGAGGCTGCTTGGGTACCGCTGCCTCAGCTGCGGAGGTCACCTCGTGGCGGGTGTCGCGGCCATTGCCGGCGAGCATCGCGCGCAGGCGGTTGAGCACCCGGTTGTAGGCGCCGATCGGCTGGCCGATGACCAGCGGGCAGCTACGCTCCAATGCCTGACGGATACCCTCGCCACCGGGTACTTCGCCGATACCGGTGTTGCCGGCATTGTCGGTGAGCAGGACCAGGTTGCGGGTGAAGTAGGGAGCGTGTGCGCCGCAGAGATTGAGCAGCATGCTGTCGTAGCCGGCCACGGGTATGACCTGCATGCTCTGTACGCGGGGCGTTGCACTGAACGGCTGACTCATGCGCGGCCTCCGCTGCAGGCGAGGCGAGCGACCGGGGCGGGCGCTGTGCACGCATCTGCTGAGGCAGCGCGGCGGATGGCGTTATCGGCAGCCAGCGGCTGCGCAGGGGACGGGCAATTGCGGAACATGTCCGGGGCCTCGCTATTGTTATTGTGGTTATAGGTCGTCGTACGACTATGTGGGATTTTTTACAGTTCGCTACGTCACCTGTCAAACGAAATCATCAGTGCATTTAGCTGGGTCGTCTGCAGCTGCTTATGCCTTTTAAGCTGCCGCCCTCATGGTGATTGACCTGGCCGGGCGAGTGAAAAGCAGAAAGCTTTCAGTCAGCTTTCAATGCTGAAGAAAATGCGCAGAAAAAACGGTTGGAGTATTTTTAGTTGTACGATAACGTATCTCAAGACTGATGCCCTTGTACCTCCTCCACATGCATTCAGGATGCTCGAATAATGAACCCACAAGAATTGAAGGCCATCCTCTCTTCCGGCCTGCTGTCATTCCCGGTCACCGACTTCGACGCGCAGGGCGACTTCAATCGCGCCGGCTACGTCAAGCGCCTGGAATGGCTCGGTCCCTACCGTGCCTCGGCGCTGTTCGCTGCCGGCGGTACCGGCGAGTTCTTCTCGCTGGAGCCGCGCGAGTACAGCGAGATCATCAAGACCGCCGTCGACACCTGCGCCGGCACGGTGCCGATCCTCGCCGGCGTCGGTGGCCCGACCCGCCTGGCCATTCAGATGGCGCAGGAAGCCGAGCGCCTGGGTGCCAAGGGCCTGCTGCTGCTGCCGCACTACCTCACCGAGGCCAGTCAGGAAGGCGTCGCCCTGCATGTCGAGCAGGTCTGCAAGTCGGTGAACATCGGCGTGGTGGTCTACAACCGCAACGTCTGCCGCCTGACGGCGACGCACCTGGAGCAGCTGGCCGAGCGCTGCCCGAACCTGATCGGCTACAAGGATGGCCTGGGCGACATCGAACTGATGGTGTCGATCCGCCGCCGCCTCGGTGAGCGCTTCAGCTACCTCGGTGGCCTGCCGACCGCGGAAGTCTATGCCGCGGCCTACAAGGCGCTGGGCGTGCCGGTGTATTCGTCGGCGGTGTTCAACTTCATTCCGAAGACCGCGATGGACTTCTACAAGGCCATCGCCCGCGAGGATCACGAAACCGTCGGCAAGCTAATCGACGATTTCTTCCTGCCGTATCTGGACATCCGCAACCGCTGCAAGGGCTACGCGGTCAGCATCGTCAAGGCCGGCGCGCGCATTTCCGGCTACGACGCCGGCCCGGTGCGCGCGCCACTGACCGAGCTGAAGCCCGACGAATACGAGCGCCTTGCAGTGCTGATCGAGAAGCAGGGCGCCCAGTAAGCCTTTCCGGAATCGCCCCGGCGCCGCCCTGCGGAATGGCCGCGCCGGGCATCATCAGAGGACACTTTGCATGGCTGACGTACAACGCTACGACAACTACATCGACGGCCAGTGGGTCGGCTCGGATCGCTACCAGGCCAACACCAATCCGTCCGACCTCTCTGACGTGATCGGCGAATACGCCCAGGCCGATGCCGGGCAGGTCGAGCAGGCCTTCGCCGCCGCCCGCCGCGCCTTTCCGGCCTGGGCCACCTTCGGCATCCAGGCGCGCGCCGATGCGCTGGAAAAGGTCGGCGTGGAAATCCTCGCCCGCCGCGAAGAACTCGGCACGCTGCTGGCGCGGGAAGAAGGTAAGACTCTTCCCGAAGCCATCGGCGAAGTCGCCCGCGCCGGCAACATCTTCAAGTACTTCGCCGGCGAATGCCTGCGCCAGGCCGGCGAGACGCTGCAATCGGTACGCCCCGGAGTCGGCGTCGAGGTCACCCGCGAACCGCTCGGCGTGATCGGCCTGATCACCCCCTGGAACTTCCCCATCGCCATCCCCGCCTGGAAGATCGCCCCGGCGCTGGCCTTCGGCAACTGTGTGGTGATCAAGCCGGCCGATCTGGTGCCGGGCTGCGCCTGGGCCATCGCCGAGATCATCTCCCGCGCGGGCTTCCCGGCCGGTGTGTTCAATCTGGTGATGGGCCGAGGTCGTGAAGTCGGCGAAGCCATCGTCAATGCCAGGGATGTCGACGCGGTGAGCTTCACCGGTTCGGTCGGCGTCGGTCGCGGCATCGCCCAGGCCTGCGTGGCGCGCGGCACCAAGGTGCAGCTGGAGATGGGCGGCAAGAACCCGCAGATCGTGCTGGACGATGCCGACCTCAAAGTCGCGGTCGAGCTGTGCACCCAGAGCGCCTTCTATTCCACCGGCCAGCGCTGCACGGCCTCGAGCCGCATCATCGTCACCGAAGGCATCTATGACCGCTTCGTCGAGGCGATGGTCGAGCGTATCAAGAAGATCAAGGTCGGCCCGGCGCTGGAGCAGGGCGTCGACGTCGGTCCGGTAGTGTCCGAGGCGCAGCTTGAGCAGGACCTGCGCTACATCGAGATCGGCAAGCAGGAAGGCGCACGCCTGGCCTGCGGTGGCGAGCGGGTGAAGTGCGGCACCGAGGGCTACTTCCTGGCGCCGACACTGTTCGTCGACAGCAACCCGAGCATGCGCGTCAGCCGCGAAGAGATCTTCGGCCCGGTGGCCAACGTGGTGAAGGTCAAGGACTACGACGAGGCGCTGGCCATGGCCAACGACACCGAGTTCGGTTTGTCCGCCGGCATCTGCACCACCTCGCTGAAGCACGCCAACCACTTCAAGCGTCACGCCCAGGCCGGCATGGTGATGATCAACCTGCCGACCGCCGGGGTGGATTACCACGTGCCGTTCGGCGGCCGCAAAGGCTCGTCCTACGGCCCGCGCGAGCAGGGTCGCTACGCCCAGGAGTTCTACACCACGGTGAAGACCACCTACATCGGCTGAGGTGAAAGCCGGTCGAAAGGCCGCGCTGCGAAACTGCGTAACGGCGCCCCGCGCGGGCGCCGCATCCCCGACAAGAACAACAGAGGGACACCCATGACCATTGCCGCAACGGGCACGCCCCGCATTACCGAACTCACCGTTGTGCCCGTCGCCGGGCAGGACAGCATGCTGATGAACCTCAGCGGCGCCCACGGCCCCTGGTTCACCCGCAACATTCTCGTTCTCAAGGACAGCGCCGGGCATGTCGGCGTCGGCGAAGTGCCGGGCGGCGAAGCCATCCGCCAGACTCTGGAGGACGCCCGCTCTCTGCTGGTCGGTGAACCGATCGGCCAGTACAACGCCTTGCTCAACCGTGCGCGCCGCGCCTTCGCCGACCGCGATTCTGGCGGCCGCGGCCTGCAGACCTTCGATCTGCGCATCGCCATTCACGCCGTCACCGCGCTGGAATCGGCGCTGCTCGACCTGCTCGGCCAGCATCTGGACGTGCCGGTCGCCGCACTGCTCGGCGACGGCCAGCAGCGCGACGAGGTCGAGATGCTCGGTTACCTGTTCTTCATTGGTGATCGCAACCGAACCGACCTTGGCTACCGCGACGAATCCGGCGCCGATGACGCCTGGTTCCGCCTGCGCAACGAGGAGGCCATGACGCCGGATAGCATCGTCCGCCAGGCCGAGGCGGCCTACGAGCGCTACGGCTTCAAGGACTTCAAGCTCAAGGGCGGCGTGCTGCGCGGCGAAGAAGAAGTCGAGGCGATCCGCGCGCTGGCCGCGCGTTTCCCAGACGCCCGCGTGACGCTGGACCCCAACGGCGCCTGGTCGCTGGATGAGGCCATCGGCCTGTGTCGCGACCTGCACGGCGTGCTGGCGTACGCCGAAGACCCCTGTGGTGCCGAGAACGGCTATTCCGGTCGCGAAGTGATGGCCGAATTCCGCCGCGCCACCGGCCTGCCCACCGCGACCAACATGATCGCTACCGACTGGCGGCAGATGAGCCACACCGTGCAGCTGAACTCGGTGGACATTCCGCTGGCCGACCCGCACTTCTGGACCATGGCCGGCTCCGTGCGCGTGGCGCAGATGTGCAGCGAGTTCGGCCTGACCTGGGGCTCGCATTCGAACAACCACTTCGACATCTCCCTGGCGATGTTCACCCACGTCGCCGCCGCCGCGCCGGGCCGCGTCACCGCCATCGACACCCACTGGATCTGGCAGGACGGCCAGCACCTGACCCGCGAGCCGCTGAAGATCGTCGGCGGCAAGGTCGCGGTGCCGCAGAAGCCGGGCCTGGGCGTCGAGCTGGACTGGGATGCCTTGCGCAAGGCGCATGCGCTGTACAAGGAAAAAGGCCTCGGCGCCCGTGACGACGCCATCGCCATGCAGTACCTGATCCCCGATTGGACCTTCAACAACAAGAAGCCCTGCATGGTGCGCTGAGCGCGCTTGCCAGGCGGCTCCGGTGGACGGCTTCGGCCGTCCACCCTACGAGGCGAGCCACGTGTATGGCACCCCCGGCGATCACCGAACAGAACAACAACCGGACCCTAACCGGAGCAGACATGAGCGAAACCGTGCAACTGATTCCCCACCAGGATTCCCCGCGCTGCATCCGCCTGAATGAGGCGGACAACGTCGCCGTGGTGGTCAATGACGGCGGCGTGCCGGTCGGTGCGCAGTTCGAGGGCGGGCTGGTCACGGTCGAGGCCGTGCCGCAGAGCCACAAGGTCGCGCTGGTCGATATCGGCATAGGCGAGCCGGTGCGCCGTTATGGGCAGATCATCGGTTACGCGCTCGAACCCCTGCGCCGTGGCAGCTGGGTCAGGGAAACCCAGTTGAAGATGCCCAGCGCGCCGCCGCTGGACAGCCTGCCGCGTGCCACCGCCGTGCCGGCCGGGCTCGCGCCGCTCGAGGGCTATACCTTCGAGGGTTACCGCAACGCCGACGGCACCGTCGGCACGCGCAACATTCTCGGTATCAGCACCACGGTGCAGTGCGTCACTGGCGTGCTGGAACACGCGGTCAAGCGCATCCGCGACGAGCTGCTGCCGAAGTACCCGAACGTCGACGATGTGGTCGCCCTGACCCACAGCTACGGCTGCGGTGTCGCGATCAATGCGCGCGACGCCTACATCCCCATCCGCACCGTGCGCAACCTGGCGCGCAACCCCAATCTGGGCGGTGAGGCGCTGGTTATCAGCCTCGGCTGCGAGAAGCTGCAGGCCGAGCAGGTGATGCACGCGGACGATCCCTCGGTGGACCTGCGCGACCCCTGGCTGTACCGCCTGCAGGAGTCCAACAGCGGTTTCGGCGAGATGATCGAGCAGATCATGGCGCTGGCCGAAACGCGGCTGAAAAAACTCGACCAGCGCTGCCGCGAAACGGTGCCGGCCAGCGAGCTGATCCTCGGCATGCAGTGCGGCGGCAGCGACGCCTTCTCCGGCATCACCGCCAACCCGGCGCTGGGCTATGCGGCGGACCTGCTGGTGCGCGCCGGTGCCACGGTGATGTTCAGCAAGAACACCGAGGTGCGCGATGCGGTGTATATGCTCACCGCCCGCGCCGAAACGCCGGAAGTGGCCGATGCGCTGATCGCCGAGATGGACTGGTACGACCGCTACCTGGAGCGCGGCGCCGCCGACCGCAGCGCCAACACCACGCCCGGCAACAAGAAGGGCGGGCTGTCGAACATCGTCGAGAAATCCCTCGGCTCCATCGTCAAATCCGGCAGCGGCGCCATCAACGGCGTGGTCGGGCCGGGTGAGCGGGTCGCTCGAAAGGGCCTGATCTTCTGCGCCACCCCCGCATCCGATTTCGTCTGCGGCACGCTACAGCTGGCTGCCGGGATGAACCTGCACGTGTTCACCACCGGTCGCGGCACGCCCTACGGCCTGGCGATGGCGCCGGTGGTCAAGGTGGCGACGCGCACCGAGCTGGCCGAGCGCTGGCCGGACCTGATCGACATCGACGCCGGGCGCATCGCCAGCGGTCGCGCGAGCATCGAGGAACTCGGCTGGGAACTGTTCCACTATTACCTGGACGTCGCCAGCGGCCGCAAGCAGACCTGGGCCGAGCGCCATCGCTTGCACAATGACATCGTGCTGTTCAACCCGGCGCCCATCACCTGAGCCGGAGCGTTCCCGCTGCGTCGATCTCGCAGCGAGTGCTACTGCCCTGCAATCGTAGGAGATTGGCAACTGCTATCTTCTAAATGGGAACATTTATCAATATCATGCGCGTTCTCATCAAACAACAAGGTAGCAGTCATGAGTCGCGTTGTCGCTTCGCCCCCGTTTTCGTTGCGCCCGCTGGTGTTGGGCCTGCCGGTGCTGGTCGCATGCTTTGCTGTCGACGCTGAGGAAGCGGTCGAGCTGGAGGCACAACAGATCACCGCGCCACGCGAAGCCGAGGAGGGCGACGGCCCGGTAGAAGGTTACGTGGCCAAGCGCAGCGTCAGCGGGACCAAGACCGACACGCCGATCATCGAAATCCCACAGTCGATCAGCGTGATCACCGCCGACCGCATCCGCGACCAGGGCTCGCTGACCATCCAGGACTCGCTGCGCTACGTCGCCGGCATGCGTGGCGAGGCCTATGGTCTGGACAGTCGCGGCGACTTCGCGCTGATCCGCGGCGTCGCGCCGACGCTTTTCCTTGATGGCCTGCAGCAGAGCGTCGGCCACTATACGAACTCACGCACCGATCCTTTCACCCTGGAGCGCGTCGAGGTGATCAAGGGGCCGTCATCCATGCTCTACGGGCAGAGTTCGGTCGGCGGCCTGCTCAATTTCGTCAGCAAGCGCCCGCAGGCGGAACAGAAGAATGAGCTGCAGCTGCAGTACGGCAGCTTCGACCGCAAGCAGATCGCCTTCGACAGCACCGGCCCGCTGGATGAAGACGGCACGTTGCTCTATCGCGTGGTGGCGATCCAGCGTGACAGCCAGACCCAGGTCGATCACACCAAGGACAACCGTCTGGTGTTCATGCCGTCATTGACCTGGCGCCCGAACGAGCAGTTCGAATGGACGCTGATGGCCAACGTGCAGAAAGACGACAGCGGCACCACCAGTTCCTTCCTGCCGCACCGCGGCACGGTGCTCGGCGCGCCCTACGGCGAGATTGGCAGCGAGCGCTTCGTCAGCGAACCCGGCTTCGACGAATATGACACCGAGCAGAAAGCACTGACCTCGCAGATGAACTGGCGTGTCGACGACACCTGGACGCTGCGGCAGAACCTGCGTTGGCAGAAGAGCAAGGTCAGCTACCAGACCATGTATGGCTGGCCGCCGGTGCTCGGTGCCGACGACCGCACGGTCAATCGTGTCTATTACGTCTCCGAGCCTGAGGTAACCATCTGGAGCGCCGACCACCAAGCCGAGTCGCGCTTCGACACCGGCTCGCTGCAGCACACTGCGCTGGTCGGTGTCGACTACCGGCACGCCGTCACCGATAGCAAGACCGCTCGCGGAGCCGCCACCCCGCTGGATCTCTACGATCCGGTCTACGGCACCTTCGATCCGTCCGGCATCACGCTTTCCGATGTCCCACAGCAGCGCGTTGCCCAGCAGGGCCTCTATGTTCAGGACCAAATCCGTTTCGACAAGTGGCTGGCAACTCTGGGGCTGCGCAAGGACTGGGCCGACACCCGCGTCGAGGAGGGCACCCGGCAGAAGGATGACGCGGTCACCGGTCGCGTTGGTCTGACCTATCTGTTCGACAATGGAGTGGCGCCCTACATCAGCTACAGCGAGTCCTTTACGCCGATTATCGGGCTGGATAACTTCACTCAGCAGTCGTACAAGCCGCTCGAGGGCGAGCAGTGGGAGCTCGGTGTGAAGTACCAGCCGGCAGGCAGCAACACGCTGCTCACTGCAGCGGTGTTCGATCTGCGCGAGAAGAATCGCCAGATGCCGAACCCGGCGAACCCGCTGAGCACCATCCAGGCCGGCGAAGCGCGGGTCAAGGGGCTGGAGCTGGAAGGGCTGGTGGAGATGAACTCCAACTGGGATCTGATCAGCACCTACACCTACCTCGACAGCGAAGTGGTCAAGGGCCCATCTGCCCAGCAGGGCAAGCGCATCGCCAGTGTGCCCGAGCACATGGCCTCGCTGTGGTCGCAGCACCGCTTCAGCATCGCCGGCATTTCCGGCTTCAGCGCCGGGGCCGGTGTGCGCTACGTCGGCGCCAGCTGGGATGGCACCGACAGCCTCAAGACGCCGTCGACGATCCTGTTCGACGCCATGCTTGGCTACGCCTACCAGGACTGGGCGTTCACCCTCAACGCCACCAACCTGGAAGACGAGACCTACTACACCACCTGCCTGTCGCGTGGCGACTGCTTCACCGGCAACCGCCGCACCGTGGTGGCGACCGCGAGCTACAGCTTTTGAGCGTCGCTGAGCCGCGCGCCGCTTGCCGGCCTGCAACGGAGGATTCGAGGTGAGTCGCAACGCATCCATCAATCGCTGGAACATCGCGTCGCGTGTGCTTGCGGCTCTGGTCGGCGGCTATGCGGTCGCCTACGCGGTGACCGCCTTCCTGGCGGTCTACCTGCCGCTGACACGGCCTGATCGCGTGGTGTTTTCCAGCCTCGTCAGCTTTGCCGTGTGGACGGCGGTGGCGATCTACGTGTTCGCCGCTCGCAGTGCCACGCGGGTTTGGCTGTTGATCGTCGGTGTGACCGCGCTGCTGTGTCTGGCCGCGTTCCTTTCCGGCGACTGGAGGGTTCGTCCATGAAACTGCGCCAAAGCATGGCCGGCTTGCACACCTGGGGCGGCCTGCTGCCGAGCTGGCTGCTGTTCGTGATCATCTTCGCCGGCACGGTGGCCTGCTTCGACAAGGAGCTCAGCCGCTGGATGCGCCCCGCGCTGCATGATGGCGTGGTATCGAGTCTGGGTGCCGATGACGTGCGTGGCTGGTTGCAGCAGAACGTCAGCGACGAGCTGCATGCCTTCTGGATGCACGGCCCGACCGAGCGTGAACCGTACTGGCGACTGGGCTGGGAAGTCGACGCCACCAAGACCATCCACAACGTCGCGTTCGACCCGCGCAGTGCGCAGGCCGAGCCGATGCCGGAAACGCTGGGTGGCGAGTTCTTCTTCAAGCTGCACTACAACCTGCACGCCGGCGACATCGGCATGTATATCGTCGGCCTGGCCGGCATGTTCATGCTCGTCGCGCTGGTGTCGGGGGTGATCATTCACCGGCGCATCTTCAAGGACTTCTTCACCCTGCGGCCCAAGGCCAATGGCCAGCGAGCCTGGCTCGATGCGCACAATCTGTTCGGCGTGGTCGGTTTTCCGTTCCACCTGGTGCTGGCCTACACCGGCGTGGCGATCTTCGTCGCGTCCTACATGCCGGCCGCCGCGCAGGTGAGCTATTCCGGCAACGTCATGCAGTACTTTGGCGAGGTGATGGGCAGCTTCGAGCGCGAAGAGGTGGGCCAGCCGCCGCCGGCTCCGGTGTCCCTCGATGCGCTGATCGCCGAATCGCAGCGGCAGTGGGGCGGAGGCGAGGCAGGCTGGGTCAGCGTGCATCATCCCGATGATGCCTCGGCAGTGGTGGATGTCCGTCGCCGGGACCGTTCGCGGATTGGCTCGCCGCAGGACACCCTGAGTTATGACGCCGGTACCGGCGAGCTGCTCAACCGCCAGGACGCTTCGACTGGCTACAAGGCTTATCTTTGGCTGGCCGGTCTGCACATGGCGCAGTTCGGCGGAACGCTGGTGCGCCTGCTCTATCTGCTGATGGGGCTTGCCGGTTGCGCCATGCTGGTCGGCGGGCTGCAGGTTTGGCTGGCCAAGCGCGAACAGCGCGGCGACCGCAGCGTGATCTGGGTGCGCGCGCTGAACGCCTCGGTGTTCGTCGGCCTGCCGCTGGCCAGCCTGGCGCTGCTGTGGGGCAACCGGCTGATCCCGGCCGGTTACACCGAGCGTGCCGTGGCCGAAGGCTGGGTGTTCGTCGGTGCCTGGTTGCTAGCTGTGCTCTGGGCCGTTCTGCGGCGCCATCAGAGCCGCCGCCGGCTGCGCGAGCAGCTGCTGTTCGGCGCCGTGCTCGCGCTCGGCTTGCCGATCGTCAACGCGCTGACCACCGATGGCCACCTGATCGCCAGCCTCGGGCGTGGCGACTGGGCGCTGGCATCGGTCGATCTGTTCATGATCGTCGCGGGGCTGGTCTGTGCGGCCAGCGCCTGGCGCCTGAACGCAACGCCGGCTGCCGCTGCGGTGCGCGGTCGCTCAAGCCGTGTGCAGGAGGCCTGATCATGCTGCTATTGGCATTCGCGCTGGCCTACCTGGGCATGACGCTGCTCTGCCTGACCATGAACCGCCACCGTGGTGCGCTGCTGCGCGCCGATACGCGCCTGCCGGGCCCGGCGATCATCCGTTCGCTGGCCGTTGGCTGCTTTGGCTTCGCGCTGTGGCTCGGCGTCAACAGCCAGGGTGGCGAGATTGGCACGGTGATCTGGCTGTGCCTGGTCATGCTCTCCGGCTTGCTGTTGGTGCTGCTGCTGGCCTGGCGTTCGCGCTGGGTACTGCCAGCGGTACCGCTGCTGGCGGCCTGCGGGGTAGTGCAGGCCGTGCTGTAAACAACCCATGGGCCGCGGCCCGCCGAGGCAGAGGAAAATCGATGAGCTGCATTCTCCAGATGGGCCCCTTGTCCGAGCGAGTCCAGCAACGCCTGAGCGGACATGAGGTGCTGGCCTACTGGCTGGGCGACGCCGAAGCGCTGCTCGCCGAGCATGCCGGGCGCATCGAGATCATGCTTACCTCTGCGCGCTTCGGCTGCTCGGCCTCGCTGATCGAACGGCTGCCGTCGTTGAAGGCGATCTGCAGTTTTGGCGTCGGCCATGACGCCATCGCCGTGGAAGCCGCCAGGGCGCGGGGCATTCCGGTGAGCAACACGCCGGATGTGCTCAACGAATGCGTGGCCGATCTGGCCTTTGGCCTGATCATCGACAGCGCGCGACAGCTCGCCCTGGGCGACCGTTTCGTCCGCGAGGGGCGCTGGGCCGACGCTAACCTCCCACTCGGCCGCCGGGTCAGTGGCAAGCGGCTGGGCATCGTCGGGCTGGGCCGCATCGGCGAGGCGGTGGCCAAGCGCTCGACGGGCTTCGACATGGCGGTGCGTTATCACAATCGTCGGCCGGTGGCCGGCAGCCCGTACGAGTACGAAGCGAACCTGCTGGAACTCGCGCGCTGGGCGGACTTTCTCGTGCTCAGCTGTCCCGGCGGGCCGCAGACGCAGAAACTCATCGATCGCGCTGTGCTCGACGCTCTGGGTGCCAAGGGCATTCTGATCAACGTCGCGCGTGGCTCGGTGGTGGACGAGCCGGCACTCGTCGCGGCATTGCAGGAGGGTCGGCTCGGCGGTGCCGGACTGGACGTCTTCGCCGACGAACCGCGGGTGCCGGCGGCTCTCTGTGAGCTGCCCAATGTCGTGCTGCTGCCGCACATCGGCAGCGCCACCCATGAAACCCGCGGCGCCATGGAGGATCTGCTGCTGGACAACCTCGACAGCTTTCTTCGCGAGGGACGGCTGCTGACGCCGGTCTGACCCTGGTAATCGACCGCCGGGTGGCGGCAGTTCGTCTGCGCGAGCGATCGCCGCCTCATTCGCAAGCAACGCCGCTCCGTCGCTGAGCGGCCAGCATCAGGAGCGCGCATGGCTTCCCTCGATGAAGTGCACCTCGCCCATGCCGGTTTCCGGCTCTCGGTCTGCCCGGCGCTGGGCGGCGCCATTACCCGCTTCGCCCTGGCGGATTTCGACCTGCTGCGGCCCTGGGATGGCAGCGAACAGGTGCGTCGCGCCAGTTGCTTCGTGCTGGCGCCGTACTCCAACCGGGTCGGCGATGGCCTGTTCCAGGCGGACGGCGAGTCGCACCGCTTGCGCCTCAACTCCGCGGAGCATGCCTTGCCGATACACGGTGTGGCATGGAAGCGCGTGTGGACACTGGCTGCGCAGGAGGCCGACCGGCTGTTGCTGACACTGCAGCATCGGGCCGAAGGCGATGCCCGGCAGGACTGGCCGTTCTCCTTCGAGCTGGAGCATGAGCTGCGGCTCGACGAGCAAGGCGTCTGGCTGCGTCTGGCGCTGATCAACCGCAGCGAGCGGGTGATGCCGGCCGGGCTCGGCTGGCACCCGTACTTCCCGCGCCATGCAGGCGTGACGCTGGGTTTCGCTGCCGAGCAGGTCTGGCTGAGTGACGATCAGCAGTTGCCGAGCGAGGCGGTGGATGTACCGCCGCGCTGGGACTTTCGCCAGCTGCGGGCGCTGGGCGAGCCCGGACTGGATCACTGCTTCAGTGGCTGGGATGCCTCGGCAACCTTGCAGTGGCCGGCGGCGGGCATGCGGCTTGAGCTGGAAGCGGACCCGTCGATGACGCATCTGGTGGTCTATACGCCGCCGGCCGCGCAGGGCTTCTTTGCCGTGGAACCGGTGTCCCACCGCAACAATGCGCTGAATGCGCCGGACCCGGGTAGGCATGGCGCGGTGTATCTGCAGCCGGGCGAGCGGCTGGAGCGTCGCTGCCGCCTGCGCGTCACGCGCTGTTGAAGGCGGACGAAAAAAAGGCCCGTCAGTCGACGGGCCAAAGATTTATCGCAACCGGAGCGAGGAGGGTTGCGTACTGCGCTACCGCTTACAGCAGAGACAACGGGTAGTTGAAGATCAGCCGGTTCTCGTCGAACTCGGTGGAGCTGTAGTCGCGACGGATGCTGGAGTTGCGCCACTTGATGTTGAGGCTCTTGAACGGCCCGCTCTGCACCGTGTAGGCCAGTTCCGATTCGCGCCCCCATTCCTTGCCATCGTCCACGCCACCGGCTTCGATCTGATCGCCGCTGATGTAGCGGTTCATGATGGTCAGGCCTGGAACGCCCATGCCGGCAAAGTTGTAGTCATGGCGCAGCTGCCAGGAACGCTCGTTGGCGTTGTCGTACGCGGAATTGAACGAGTCGTTGGCGAGGGTACCGCCGCTGGTACCGTTGACGCGCATCCAGCCGTTGTCGCCGCTGACCTTCTGCAGGCCGACGTAGAAGGTGTTGCCACCGACCTGCAGGCCGAACAGGCCGGAGTAGGTCTTGTTGTCCAGATCGCCGGCCAGCGCGCTGCCTTCTTCCTTGCCGGTGAAGTAGCCGAGGTTGGCGGTCAGCGCCACGTCTTCGCCGAGTGGCTGGGTGTGCAGCAGCTGGAAGTAATTCTGCTGGTAGATGTCTTCCAGCCGCGCGTGCCAGGCGCCGACCTTGGTCTTCGCGCCCAGCTCGTATTCGCCGCCGACGAAGTTGAAGCGGTCCGAGGTGACCCCGGCGAAGCCCTGCAGAGACATATCATCCATGCTGCCATCGTCGCGCGGGCTGTTCTGCCGCATCTGCCCGCCGTAGAGCGACAGACCCTTGATTTCCCTGGAGGTGACCATGCCGCCCTGGAAGGTTTGCGGCAGCGAGCGACCGTCGTCCGAACGCAGGATCGGCAGTACCACCATCCATTCACCGACGCGCACCTCGGTTTCGGAGAACTTGGCCTTCGCCGCGACTGCCAGGCGCGCGAAGTCATCCGGCGGATGGCGGTCGCCGGCTGCGCCGTGCACCGGCAGCAGGCCAGTGCCGTAGGTGCCGCCACCGCCATCAAGCTTGACCGCCAGCAGGCCCAGCGCGTCGACGCCGAAGCCCACTGGGCCGGGCGTGTAGCCGGACTGGAAATTGAGGATGAAGCTCTGCGTCCACTCTTCACCCTTGCTCTGGGGGTAGTCGGAGTCGACGAAGTTGCGGTTGATGTAGAAGTTGCGCAGGTTCAGCGAAAAGTTCGCATCTTCGACGAAGCCTTCGGCTTGGGCGTCGGCAGTGAAGCCGAGCGATGCCAGGGTCATGCAGCCGCCCGCGAACAGTGCGACGGACGAGGGTGTGCGTGGGGTCATTATTGTTGTGCTCCCTTGCTTGATGGGCCGCCCCGGTGTGGCCACCGTGGGGGCGGTGGTCTATGCCTGATCGGCAAGTCTAATGACGTCAGTTGTCATATGACTGCAGGGATTATGACCATGAGCACGTCGTTGTCAATGTCGCTGAAAGTCGAAGGGGTCACGCATGCACACACCGCTATTTCAGGCTATAAGCAGAATTAGAGGCGATAGGAGGAGATTTTTAGCGCGTCGAGGAAGCACAGACGCCGCTCGTGCAGCGCCTAGGGGATCCTTATGGCTTTTTGTGGTTATCGTATGACTCAGGGGCGCTGGTAGGGAGAACCTGTTACCGGCGACAAGTCGAATGTGCCCTTCTCGACGAAACGCTGGGTGCCGAACAGGCCACCGGCAAGCTTGCCACGCAACACATAGGGCACTTCGTCGAGCCCGATGTGTTCCGCCAGTCCCAGTGCCTGGCGCGCGGCCGAGAAGGCGGAAATGGTCACCGGCACGCTGAGCACGCTCTCGCCGAAACGCGGCACCGTGCCGCGCTGGTCGCTGACGCCACTGGCCAGCCGGCGACCGTTAACCTCAAGGTCCAGCGCGACGCCGTTGTAGTCGATGGCGCCATCGTTGGGGTTCTGCAGGCGCAGCTTGACCAGGAAGCGCACCTCCAGCCCTTCGCCTTGCAGCGGCTGGATGCCGGCGACCTGAACATTGAGCGGGTCGCGCGGTGAAAATGCCGCGCAGGCGCCCAGCGCCGAGGCAAGCAAGGTGATCAGCAGCAGGCGCAGCGGTCGGTGAAGCGTGGGGAATGTGTGCACTCAGGGTTTCCTGTCGAGGTTCTTGATGCCCTGCAGCAGCTCGATGGGCAGCGGGAAGACGATGGTAGAGCTCTTGTCACCGGCGATGTTGCTCAGTGTCTGCATGTAGCGCAGCTGCATGGCGCCCGATTGCCGGCCAAGCATCTCGGCGGCCTGCATGAGTTTCTCCGACGCCTGCAGTTCGCCCTCCGCATGAATGACCTTCGCCCGCCGCTCGCGTTCCGCCTCGGCCTGCCGGGCGATGGCGCGGATCATTGATTCATCGAGGTCCACGTGCTTGATCTCGACGTTGGCCACCTTGATCCCCCAGGCATCGGTCTGCGCATCGAGCACCTGCTGGATGTCGCTGTTGAGCCGCTCGCGTTCGGCCAGCATGTCGTCCAGTTCGTGCTTGCCGAGCACTGCACGCAGCGTGGTCTGCGCCAGCTGGCTGGTGGCCGAATGGTAATCCTCGACCTGGATGATCGCCTTCTGCGCATCCAGCACGCGGTAATACACCACCGCGTTGACCTTCACCGAGACGTTGTCGCGGGAGATCACGTCCTGGGTCGGCACGTCGAGTACCAGTGTGCGCAGATCGACCCGTACCATCTGCTGGATGCCAGGAATCACCAGGATCAACCCTGGTCCCTTGACCTTCCAGAAGCGGCCGAGCATGAACACCACGCCGCGTTCGTATTCGCGCAGGATGCGAAAGGTCGAAGCCAGCAGGCCGAACAGCAGCACCAGCAACACCAGAAAACTCATTTCATAGCCCATGGTTCAGCTCCTCTCGATGGGTGGATGGCTGTGCGGTGACCTCCAGTTGCAGGCCGTGTCGGGCGATCACCCGTACTTGCTGGCCGACCTGCAGCGGTAAGGCGCTGCGCACCTGCCAGTTCTCGCCGTGCAGATGCACCCAGCCGCTGTGCGGGTTCTGTGGCGGCACCGCGTCGACCAGTACCACGCTGCCGATCAGTACGCTGTCGCCGCTGACCAGGCGCTGCCGCCGCGCCTTCAGCGCCATGGCGACGATGCCGAACACCAACAGCGCGCTGGCCATGCCCAACGGCACGATCAAACTCAGCGGAATGCCGAAACCGGGCACTTCAGTATCGATCAGGATCACCGCGCCAGCGACGAACGCGGCCACGCCGCCGATGCCGAGTACGCCGAAGCTCGGCAGAAACGCTTCGGCGACCATGAAGGCGATGCCGAGCAGGATCAGCGCCACGCCGGCGTAGTTCACTGGTAACAGCTGCAGCGAATACAGCGCCAGGATCAGGCAGATGCCGCCGAGCACGCCGCCGGCGCCGATGCCGGGGTTGGAGAATTCGAGGATCAGCCCGTAGATGCCGATCATCATCAGGATCAGCGCCACGCTGGGGTTGGTGATCACCGCCAGCAGACGCACCCGCCAGTCGGGTGCGTGCTCGATGAGCGGGGCGTCGGCGGTGCTAAGCGTGGCGTCACCCTCGACGGTGGCGAGGGTTTTGCCGTCGAGCTGGCGCAGCAGGTCGGCAACATCCCGCGCCAGGTAGTCGATCACCTTCTGTTCCAGCGCTTCGCTCGCCGACAGGCTGACCGCCTCGCGCACGGCCTGCTCGGCCCACTCGGCATTGCGTCCGCGCAACTGGGCGAGGCCGCGGATATAGGCGGCGGCGTCGTTGACCTGTTTGCGGCTCATGGCGTCGCCGGGGGGCTTGGATGGCTCGTCCTGCTCGCCTTGCGGCTGCTCGGGCGGTGCGCCGGGCATGCCACCGATCTGCACCGGCGTCGCCGCGCCAAGGTTGGTGCCCGGCGCCATCGCCGCGACATGGCTGGCGTAGAGCATGTAGGTGCCGGCGCTGGCCGCCCGGGCGCCACTGGGGGTGACGTAGGTGGCGACTGGGATCGGGCTGGCGAGGATCGCCTTGATGATCGCGCGCATCGACGTGTCCAGCCCGCCGGGGGTGTCCAATTCCAGCACTACCAGCTGTGCCCCCTCGTCACGGGCATGTTCGAGGCCGCGTAGCAGGTAGTCGGCGCTGGCCGGGCCGATGGCGCCGTCGACCCGCAGCAGCGTGACCGGCGCCGCAGCCAGTGCGGGGCCAGCCAGCAACAGCAGCAAGGCCAGCGACCAGCGTAGCAGGCGCATGGAGCGGAGCATGGCGCTCTCCTCGGGCAGTGCAGGATACTGCCGGTCATTTCAGCGTAGACGACGGCTGCTCGCGCGCCGATTGCTGCGCGAGTGTGTCGCGGTGCGGCGCAATCGCTGAACTCTGCTCGGCGTCAACACCTCACAGGTGCAGAGGGATGGTTGTCCGTCGCCTGCAGAACGAGGAGATATGCCGATGATTCCTTGCCCCGACAAGCGCTCCGCGCCCGTATCGAGAAGCCGGCAGGATGGGCTGCGCTGATGCCCGCACCGCGCAGCAAGACCGTGGAGAAGATGATGGGCGCCGTGCGCTGGATCGGCTTCGCCGCCTGCTCGCTGGCGGCCGTCGGCTATGCCGCCATCGGCAACTACAACATGACCGGTGCGATGCTGGCGCTGGCCGTGCTGTCCTGGCTCAACATCCGTCGCAAGCGTTCGCCGCGGCCGCCTGAGCGCTAGCGTCGGCCTCGGCCCAATGCCCAACCCGCACCCAGTGCCAGCAGGGCGCCGGCGCCCAGGGCCAGCTTGCCTACATTCGCCGCGCTGATGGTCAGCGCATGTGACTGCGCCTGATCGCCGAAGCGGCCGTCGGTCGAGTGCAGGCCTTCGACTGGCTCGAACAGGTTGTCCGGGCGGTTTTCCGCCACGCGTTCGGGCACCAGCTGTCCGTCCCAGCCCTGCCGCGCGAGCATGCGATCGAGCAGGCCGGGCATGAACAGCGTGCCGATGATCGCCTTCAGGCTGGCCGTGCCGACCCACAGTTCCCGGGGTGCTTCACGCGCCGCACGGAGGATGGCCCGCGCTGCGACTTCCGGTGTGTGGATCGGCGGCACCGGCTGCGCGCGCCAGCCGATCTTGTTGCGTGCCCAATCGAACTGCGGCGTGTTGTGCGCCGGCAGCTGAACCATGCTCAGGCGAATGGCGCTGTTGTCGTGGATCAGCTCGCAACGCAGCGAATCGATAAAGCCGCGAATGGCGAACTTGGCGCCGCAATAAGCCGACTGCAAGGGGATGGCGCGGTAGGCCAGTGCCGAGCCGACCTGGACGATGGTGCCGCTGTTGCGTGGGCGCATGTGGCGCAGCGCAGCCAGCGTGCCGTGCACGCTGCCGAGGTAGGTCACCTCGGTGACGCGGCGGATTTCCTCGGCGGTCAGGGACGCGAAGGGGCCGAACACTGTCGCCATCGCCGCGTTCACCCAGACATCGATCGGCCCCAGTTCCGACTCGATGCGGCTGGCCGCGGCATCCAGCGCCTTGGCATCGGCGACATCGGCGGAAATCGCCAGTACCGTCGCGCCCAGTGCTTCGAGTTGATCGCGGGTGTTGCGCAGGCCCTGTTCCCCCCGGGCGATCAGCGCGACCCGGTAGCCGGCAGTGGCAAAGGCCTCGGCGGTCGCGCGGCCGACGCCAGCGGTTGCGCCGCAGATCACCGCGATTGGTTCTGGCATGAGAAGTCCTCTGATCGTTGCAGTTGGCGGTCGCGCTCGGCGGCCCGCGGTCTGCTTAGACGACCCGTGCGGGCATGGGGGAGTTCGGATGAGCTCGAGCGAAATGCGCGGCTATCGACCAATGGCCAATGGCGTCTACGCCTTTCGTCTGAGATTGTTAGCAGGCTAAGCGATACGCTTGGCGCCGCCCCTTGGCTCAAAAGGCGAAGCGGCATGACGCAACGATGCCCACGTGAAAGACGGGCTGCGTCTTCCCCCTCCGTGCATCTAACCGATGCCCTCGGCGGCTTATCCGGTCGCCCTCGGACTTCAGCCCGCTGCCCCTCGGCAGCGGCGCTCCGCCAGCAGCGTGGAAGGAACCCCTCTGCGCTGTTCCGGTCGATTCAGGTAAGCCGCATATGGCCACACTTACCTGACGGAGACCATGATGGACCTCATCCGCATCATTATCGCGATACTGCTGCCACCGCTTGGCGTGTTCCTCCAGGTTGGCTTCGCCGGCGCGTTCTGGCTCAACATCCTGCTCACCTTGCTCGGCTATATCCCCGGCATCATCCACGCGGTCTGGATCATCGCTCGCCGTTGATCGTCAGCGGCCCGGCTCGACCGGGCTGCTTTTGAACTCCTTCCCCTGGCCGTGTAGAGTCGCGCTTCCTGCACTACGGAACCAATCACGCGCGAAACACTCAAGAAAACGCCGCTAACCGAGCGCGATCACCCGTGGGTGACGCCAGCGCTCAGCCGCCCGCGCCAGGTATACGGAAAGGAAACCAATGAGCGAGTCCTTCATCGATCAGAGCAATTTCAGGCGAATACTCAACCGCAACGTGGCCGTGCCACTGGGGTTCGGCTTTCTCAGCGCCTTCTTCTTCAGCGCCATCGTGTATTACCTGCTGAGCGTGAGCCAATGGGTCGAGCGTTCGGTTCAGGGCGTGGCCTACGCCCACGAGGCACAGAAGATGCTCAACGACATCGAGTCCTCGATGCGCGGCTACCTGATCGCCGGCGAGACGCGCTTTCTCGATCCCTACAAGCGCGAGTTGCCGCTGTTCGAAGAGCAGCTGGAACTGATGCGCGACTACTCGGCCGAGGACGCCGAGCAGCTCGAACGCATCGAGCGTATCGCCATGCTGCACAGCCAATGGCTGGTCTTTGCCGAGGATCTGATCGGCCAGCGCGGCCAGGGGCTGTCGATTATTGAGGAGGTGCAGAGCAAGCGTGGGCTCGAGCTGAAGGAGGATCAGCGCCGTCTGCTCAACGATTTCATCGCCCGCGAACGCCAGCTGCGCAGCGAGCGCACCGATGTATCGGAAGTGGTCACCACCGCCCTGATCGGCGGCTTCCTGCTGTTCAGCCTGATCTTCAGCGGCATGCTCGTTTATCTCGGTCGTCGTGACCTGACCTCGCTGTCGGAGAGCTACTCGCAGTCGCTGCAGCGCCAGCAGGCGCATGCCGAGGCGCTTGAGCAGCAGGCCTGGTACCGCACCGGGCAGACCCAGCTCAGCGACTCCATCATCGGCGAGCTGGCCCTGCCGGCGCTCGGCCAGGGTGTGCTGAATTTTCTTTCGCGCTACATCGATGCGGCGGTCGGCGCGCTCTACGTGGTGCAGGATGGCAAGCTGCAGCGCGTAGCCGAATATGCCTACGACCCCGATCATCTGCAGAGTGCGCGCACGCTGGACATCGGCAACGGTCTGGTCGGCCAGGCCGCGCTGGAGCGGCGGGTGATGGCGCTCGAAGACCTGCCCGCGGACTACCTCAAGGTGACCTCCGGGCTGGGCAACACGGCGCCGCGCTCGGTACTCATCGTGCCGGTGGAAGACAGCGGCATGCTCAACGGCGTGATCGAGCTGGGCTTCCTGCGGCCGCTGCGCGAGCAGGACAGCGAGCTGCTGCGGCGCATCGTTCCCAGCATCGGTTCGGCCATCGAGGCAGCGCGCTATCGTCAGCGCCTGCAGAAGGTGCTCGCCGAAACCCAGCAGCTCAACGAGGAGCTGCAGGTGCAGCAGGAAGAGCTACGTGCCGCCAACGAGGAACTGGAAGAACAATCCAACGCCCTGCGTGAATCCCAGGCGCATATGGAAGAACAGCAGGCCGAGCTGGAACAAACCAATGAACAGCTGGCCGAGCAGACTGAAGAGCTGGCCCGCCAGCGCGACCAGATGGACGAGAAGAATCAGCGCCTGAACGAGGTACAGCTGATGCTCGAACAGCGCGCTGACGAGTTGCAGCGCGCCAGTCGCTACAAGTCCGAATTCCTTGCCAATATGTCCCATGAGCTGCGCACGCCACTGAACAGCTCGCTGATTCTGGCCAAGCTGCTGGCCGACAACCCCGAGGGCAACCTCAGCGACGATCAGGTGCAGTTCGCCCGCTCCATCTATTCGGCGGGCAACGATCTGCTCACCCTGATCAACGACATCCTCGACATCTCCAAGGTGGAAGCCGGCAAGCTCGAGGTGCATCCCGAGTTGACCATCCTCACCCGCCTGGTCGACGGCATGAAGAATCTGTTCCTGCCGCTGGCCATGGAGAAATCCCTGCAGTTCAGCGTGGAGCTTGCCGATGACCTGCCGGCCAGCCTGTTCAGCGATCGCCAGCGCCTGGAGCAGATCATCAAGAACCTGCTGGCCAATGCCTTCAAGTTCACCGAGAAAGGCTCGGTGACGCTGCGCGTCGAACCGCGCGACGACGACCTGCTGGCCTTCGCCGTGCGCGACACCGGCATCGGCATCGCCCAGGAGCAGCAGGCGGCGATCTTCGAGGCATTCCGCCAGGCTGACGGCACCACCAACCGCCGTTACGGTGGCACCGGTCTGGGCCTGTCGATCTCCCGCGAGCTGGCCAATCTGCTCGGCGGAGAAATCGAAGTGCAGAGCCAGCCGGGCGCCGGCAGCACCTTTACCCTGGTCGTGCCGCAGAACTACAGCGAAGCGCTCGTCGCCGAGCCGGAATTGGCGCAACCGAGTCGCCAGCCGGAGCCGAGCAGCAAACCGGCGCTTGTGCCGAGCAAAGCCACGATCCGTCACGACGAGCGTGAGCTGCTGAATCGTGCCGCCGCCGCGGTACCGCAGCGCCTGGCCGATGACCGCGACAGATTCCCGTTCAAGGAGCGCTGCGTGCTGGTGATCGAGGACGAGCCGCAGTTCGCGCGCATCCTCCACGATCTTGCGCATGAACTGCAGTACAGCTGTCTACTGTCGCAGAACGCCGACGACGGCTTCGATACCGCGCTGCAGTACAAGCCGGACGCGATCCTGCTCGACATGCGCCTGCCGGATCACTCCGGCCTGACGGTGCTCGAACGGCTCAAGGAAAACCCCGCGACCCGGCATATCCCGGTGCATGTGGTATCGGTGGAGGATCGCAAGGAAGCCGCGCTGCAGATGGGCGCGGTGGGCTATGCGATGAAGCCGACCACCCGCGAAGAACTCAAGGACGTCTTCAGCCGGCTGGAGGCTAAGCTGGCGCAGAAGGTCAAGCGCATCCTGCTGGTCGAGGACGACGCGCTGCAGCGCGAGAGCATGTCGCGGCTGATCGAGGACGTCGACATCGAGATCACCGCCGTCGAGTTCGGTACCCAGGCGCTCGAACTGCTGCGCGACACGGTGTTCGACTGCATGATCATCGACCTCAAGCTGCCGGACATGGACGGCAGCGAACTGCTCGAGCGCATGGCCAAGGAGGACATCTGTTCCTTCCCGCCGGTGATCGTCTACACCGGGCGCAACCTGACCCGCGACGAGGAGGCGGCGCTGCTCAAGTACTCGCGCTCGATCATCATCAAGGGCGCGCGCTCGCCGGAGCGTCTGCTCGACGAGGTGACGCTGTTCCTGCACAAGGTCGAGTCGGACATGCCGCCGGAGCGGCAGAAGATGCTGAAAAGCGCGCGCAGCCGCGAGAAGGCCTTCGAGGGCCGCAAGATCCTGGTGGTGGACGACGACGTGCGCAACGTCTTCGCCCTGACCAGCGCGCTGGAGCAGAAGGGCGCGCTGGTGGAGATCGCCCGCAACGGCCTGGAGGCCATCGACAAGCTGCAGCACGATGCCGGCATCGACCTGGTGCTGATGGACATCATGATGCCGGAGATGGATGGCTTCACCGCCATGCAGGAAATCCGCAAGGATGTCCGCTTCGCCAAGCTGCCGATCATCGCGGTGACCGCCAAGGCGATGAAGGATGATCAGGACCGCTGCCTGCGTTCGGGCGCCAATGATTACCTGGCCAAACCCATCGACCTCGACCGGCTGTTTTCGCTGATCCGCGTCTGGCTGCCGAAAGTGGAGCTGCTGTGAAATGGGCGACCGTAACGTCGAGATCGAACTCAAGCTGCTGATCGAGGCGATCTACCTCAAGTACAGCTATGACTTCCGTGACTACTCCGGCGCTTCGCTCAAGCGCCGGGTATTGCTGGCGTTGAAGCAGTTGCAGTGCGAGAGCATCTCGGCCTTGCAGCGCAAGATCCTCTATGACCCGCAGGCCTTCATGGACCTGCTGCAGTACCTCACCATCCCGGTCAGCGAGATGTTCCGCGATCCCGGCTATTTCCGCGCGCTGCGGGAACAGGTGGTGCCGGTGCTGCGCACCTATCCGTCGCTGAAGATCTGGATCGCCGGCTGCAGCACCGGCGAAGAGGTCTACTCGATGGCCATCCTGCTCAAGGAAGAGGGGCTGCTCGAGCGCTCGATCATCTACGCCACCGACATCAACCCGCGTTCGCTGGAGCAGGCGCGCCAGGGCATCTTCGCCATCGACCACCTGCGCCAGTACACGGCGAACTACCAGCAGGCCGGCGGCACGCGCAGTTTTTCCGACTATTACACTGCCGCGTACGACTCGGCGATCATGGACAAATCGCTGAAAGAAACGGTTACGTTTGCCGACCATAGCCTGGCAACCGATAGCGTATTTTCCGAAACGCATTTGATCTCCTGCCGCAACGTGCTGATCTATTTCAACAAGCCGCTGCAGGATCGTGCCTTCGGGTTGTTTCATGAATCGCTTTGCCATCGGGGCTTTCTCGGCCTCGGCAGCAAGGAAACCGTCGAGTTTTCCGGCTACGCCAATTACTACGAGCCGTTCGATAAATCGGAAAGGATCTTCCGCAAGCTATGAGCAGCTCCGAGCAGGCGCTTCTTCAGGCGAGACGCCAGCCGCCCATCGAGGCGGTGGTGATCGGTGCGTCCGCCGGTGGGCTGGAGGCCCTCGGCACGGTGCTCGAAGGCCTGCCGAGCGGTTACCGTCCACCGATTCTAGTGGTCCAGCACATACCGGCCAGCGGGCCCACCCATCTGGCCGAGATATTCGGGCGCAGAACCCGGCTGAGGGCCAAGGAAGCGGACGACAAGGACCAGCTGCACTCCGGAATGCTGTACTTTGCCGCACCCGGTTATCACTTGTTGGTCGAGAATGACGGCAGCCTGTCGCTGAGCCAGGACGATGCGGTGCATTTTTCCCGTCCATCGATCGACGTGCTATTCGAGTCGGCAGCCGATACATGGGGCGCGCAGGTCGCTGGTGTTCTGCTGACCGGTGCCAATGAGGACGGTGCTGCCGGTCTGGAAGCGATTCATCGCTGCGGTGGGTTGACCGTGATTCAGGACCCCGCCGAAGCGGCCGTACCGACCATGCCTCGCGCCGCTCTGCGGCGCTTCGCGCCGGATTACATCTTGTCCCTACGCGACATTCACCGATTGTTGCGAGAACTGGAGTGACCATGCCCGACCGTACCGACGAGGTGAATCTGCTGATCGTCGATGACCTGCCGGAGAACCTGCTGGCTCTGGACGCGCTGCTGCAGGCGCCCGGTATAAGGGTTCATCAGGCCGAATCGGCCGAGCAGGCGCTGGAGCTGTTGCTGCGTTACGAGTTCGCACTGGCCATTCTCGATGTGCAGATGCCGGGCATGGACGGCTTCCAGCTGGCCGAGCTGATGCGTGGCACCGAACGCACCAAGCAGATCCCCATCGTCTTCGTCAGCGCCGCCGGCCGGGAACTCAACTATGCCTTCAAGGGCTACGAGAGCGGCGCGGTGGATTTCATGCAGAAGCCCCTGGATGCCCACGCCGTGCGTAGCAAGGTCAGTGTGTTCGTCGATCTGTACCGTGGGCGCAAGCGCCTGGCGCGGCAGCTGGAGGCCCTAGAACAGAGCCGGCGCGAGCAGGAAGTGCTGCTCGACGAGCTGCGCAGCACCCAGGCCGAGCTGGAGGGTGCGGTGCGCATGCGTGATGACTTCATGTCGATCGTCTCCCACGAGCTGAAGACACCGCTCAACACCCTGATTCTCGAGGTGCAGCTGCGCAAGCTGCAGCTCGGTCGCAACAACCTCGAGGCCTTCAGCGAAGAGCGCCTGCGCAACATGGTGGACAAGGACGAGCGGCAGATTCAGAGCCTGATCCGTCTGATCGACGACATGCTCGACGTCTCGCGCATCCGCACCGGCAAATTGTCGATTCGCCCGAGCCGCACCGACCTCGCGCAGCTGGTGGGCAATGTCGTGGAGAGTTTCGCGGCGCAGATGGAAGCCTGCGGCTGCGAGCTGCAGCTGGAGCGAAACGAGCCGATCATCGGTGTCTGGGACGCCTTCCGTATCGAACAGGTGCTGGCCAACCTGCTGACCAATGCCATGCGCTACGGTGCCGGCAAGCCGGTTCACGTCGGCGTTGCGTCCTGTGCGGAGGGTGCCTGCATCGAGGTGCGCGACCACGGCATCGGCATCAGCCCGCAGAGTCTGGAGCGCATCTTCTGTCAGTTCGAACGCGCCGAAGGCAGCGAAAGCAGCGCTGGCCTGGGGCTGGGCCTGTTCATCGCCGACCAGATCGTCCGTGCGCACAACGGCCGCATTCAGGTGCAGAGCGAGGAAGGCCAGGGCTCGCTGTTCCGCGTGCTGCTGCCGCTGGGCGAGTAGCTGCCGGTACGCTCGCTGGGCTGTAGGGCCGCAAGAGCGTATCTCCGCCCCAGCGGAGAAGGTGCCTTATCCATCAGCGCCGGCCCCGGCGCGATATTGATTTTCCGCCTCAGGACGAGCAGCTGATCTTCAGGTGCTTGCCCCATTCCGGCGGCCGCTCGGCGTAGCGCTGCATGCCCGGCTGTTCCTCGAAGGGGCGGCTGAGCACGGCGTGCAATTCGCGCACGGGGGCGTAATCACCTTTTTCCGCCGCCTCGATTGCCTGCTGCGCCAGGTAGTTGCGCAGGATGTACTTCGGGTTGACCGCCTGCATGCGCGCCTGTCGCTCGGCCGGCTCGCTGCCCTCGCGTGCGGTGCGCGCGCAATAGTCCGCGGCCCAGGCATCGAAGCCCTGCAGATCGACGAAGTCCTCGCGCAGGCGGCGGACCACTTGTTCGGCCGGGCTCTCGCTAAGTTCGCGGAAGAAGTTCGTGTAATCGACGGTACTGGCCTGCATCAGTTGCAGTAGGCGGCGCACCAGCGCCTCGTCATCTGCCTCGGCCTGAGCAAAACCCAGACGCCGGCGCATCAGGTCCAACCATTCGGCTTCGTACAGCGGCAGGAACAGCTCCATGGTTTCGCGCAGCACCTTGACCTCGATGAAAGGCGTCAGTGCCTGGGCCAGCGCTGCCAGGTTCCAGTGGGCGATGGGCACCTGGTTCTCGAAGGAGTAGCGACCGGTGTCGTCGGAGTGGTTGCAGATGAAGCGCGCGTCGAAGTCGTCGAGAAAGGCGTAGGGGCCGAAATCGAAGGTGATGCCGAGGATCGACATGTTGTCGGTGTTCATCACCCCATGGCAGAAGCCGTAGGCCTGCCAGCGGGCGATCAGTGCGGCAGTGCGTTCGAGCACCTCGCGGAAGAATGCGTGGAACGGCTCGGGGTGTTCCAGCAGTTCGGTGAAGTGCGCCTCGATGACGTGTTCGAGCAGTTGTTTCAGCTCGGCGTGCTGGCGGGTGTAATAGAAGAACTCGAAATGGCCGAAGCGCACATGACTGGGCGCCAGGCGCAGCAGCATGGCACCGCGCTCCGGGCGCTCGCGGTAGACCAGCGAATCCGAACCGGTGACGCACAGCGCCCGCGAGCTGGGAATGCCCAGCGCATGCAGATGTTCGCTGGCGAGGAACTCGCGAATCGACGAGCGCAGCACCGCGCGGCCGTCGCCCATGCGTGAATAGGGCGTCTTGCCGGCGCCCTTGAGGTGCAAATCCCAGTACTCGCCGGCCTCGTTGACCACTTCGCCAAGCAGCAGCCCGCGGCCATCGCCCAGCTGCGGGTTGTAGCTGCCGAACTGGTGGCCGGAATAGACCATCGCCCGCGGTTCGGCGGTCGACCAGATCTTGTGCCCGGAGAACAGTTCGGCAAACAGCGGCTGCTCGGCCTCGGCCGGGTCCATATCCAGCAACGCCATGGCCGCCTCGCTGACGACCACCAGGCGTGGGTCGCTCAGCGGCTGCGGCGAGACCTCGGTGGAAAAGGTATCGCCGAGGCGGGCGAAGCGGTTGTCGAAGGTCAGCTGGGTTAGGCTTTTCAATATCTCTCCGGCGGCGGCAGGCGGGCGAGGAGTGCCCGGCCGCAGCCGGGCGTTCTGGACGTTGGAGGGTGCGCGGTGCCCGGACGTTCCTCAGCCGCGATCATCGGTCGCCGGCTTCGGCGCGTCGTCGGCGGGCTTCGGCGTGGCACTGAGCTGCAGCTGCTGGCCGGCGAAGTTCTTCAGGAACACATCGACCTGGCGGAAGGCGATGTTGATGCCGGCCTTGGTGAATTCACGGTCGATGAAGCGGTTGATCTCATCGGTGGCCGGGTTGCGGTCGCCCAGATCACGCACGTGGATGCGGAGTTCGTGGTCCAGCGTGCTCTCGCCGAAGTTGAGGAAGAACACCTGCGGCTCCGGGTCCTTGAGTACGCGCGGGTTGGCTTGAGCAGCCTTGTAGAGCAGCGCCTTCACCTGCTCCAGATCCGAACCGTAGCCCACGCCGACCTTGACCGTCACGCGGGTCACGGTGTCGCTCAGCGACCAGTTGATCAGCTGACCGGTGATGAAGGTCTTGTTCGGGACGATGATGTCCTTGCGGTCGAAGTCGGTGATGGTGGTGGCGCGGATGCGAATCCGGCTGACCGTGCCCGACAGGTTGCCGATGGTCACCACGTCGCCGATTCGTACCGGGCGTTCGAAGAGGATGATCAGGCCGGAGATGAAGTTGGCGAAGATCTCCTGCAGGCCGAAACCCAGGCCCACCGATAGCGCGGCTACCAGCCACTGCAGTTTGTCCCAGCTGACGCCGAGGGTGGACAGCGTGGTGACGATGCCGAAGCCGGCCAGCGCATAGGACAGCAGCGTGGTGGTGGCGTAGGCGCTGCCCTGGGCCAGACGCAGCTTGGACAGCACCATGACTTCCAGCAGGCCGGGCAGGTTGCGCGCCAGGGCCACCGTGATGGCGACGATCAGCAGTGCGCCGAGCAGGTTGTTCAGGCTGATCGCCGCGGTGGTCAGGGCATCGCCGCTGCCGGTGGTGTATTCGTACAGGGTGATGTTGTCCAGGTAGGACACCACCGAGATCAGGTCGGACCAGACCCAGTACAGCGCCACGAGGAACACGCCGAACATGGTCAGGCGGGTCAGGCGCAGCGACTGCTGGTTGACCTGTTCGATGTCCAGCCCCGGTTCGCCCTGGGTTTCCACCGTGTCGCTGCCATCGTCGCCCTGCGCCTGGCGCTTGGCCAGGGCGCGCTTGTAGGCCAGCCGCCGCGCCGCGACGGTGAGGCCGCGGACCAGCGCCGCTTCGACGACGATCCAGATCATCAGCAGGTAGAGCGTGTCGATCAGGCGGTCGGTCAGCTTCAGCGCCGTGTAGTAGTAGCCAAAGCCCACTGCGACGATCAGCGCGATCGGCAGCACGCTGAACAGCAGGCCGATCATCAGGCGCAGCGGCGGCGCGTTCTGGCTCGACGGTCCCTTGAGCAGCAGGCGGTTGAGACGCCAGCTCATCAGGGCGAAGCAGGTCAGCACCACGAGAATGCCGAGCACGTCGTCGGCCAGCCGCGCCGGCTGATGCTCGGCGACGCTGACCACGGCAACCAGGGCCATGACGATCAGCCCCAGCCGGCGAATCTCGTCACGCAGGAAGGCCACCTGCGGCCGCGACCAGCCGAAGTGCAGCTCGGCCACGCGCCCTGGCGAGAGCATGCGGTAGGCGCTGTAGAACACCAGCCAGGCCTGGGCCATTTCGTACAGGGCGGCGCCGAGGACGTAGTTCTGCCCGCGCGCGTCCATCTGCAGCAGGTAGCCGCAAAGGGTCAGGAATAGCGCGCCGGGCAGCGCCAGCAGCAGGTTGAGCAGCAGCGCCAGCGGGGTGTGCAGCTGGCTGTCGTTGCGGAAATGGCCGATTTCCTCGCTCAGCGAGCTGAGCTTGGCGTCGATCTTCTTGCGCCACCAGAGCAGCGCGGCGATCAGCAGCAGCAGCGGCAGGAAGAACAGCGGGCGTTCCTTCAGCCCGGCACCCAGCTCTTGCACCGCGGACAGCCAGGGCATCGCCGCGAGCTGCGCCTTGAGTCGGCGAACCGAACCCTGCAGCCAGTCCAAATCAAGCGGCTTGTTGCTGGGAATCCAGAACATCTGCTCGTCGAGGGTATTGCTAAGCGCGCTGGCGGTGTCCTGCAGCTGCTTCTGGTTGAGCTGCAGGGTGATCGAGGCGTTGAGCAGTGAGTCCAGCTCACGGTTGAGTCGGTCGAGCAGCTCGCTGCGGGTGGTGGCCAGGTCGAGCAGGGTGCGGCGCAGTTCGGGGGTCACTTCCTCCTCTTTCTGCTCGGCCAGCAGCTGGTCGACATAGGCGGCGGCATTGCCCGCGGCTTCACGGCGCTGGTTGAGCTCGAACTGATAGAGACGGATATCGGCGATTTCGTCGGCGAGGTCCTTGTCCAGCTGCAGGCTCGGCAGCGCCTGTTTCTGCTGGTAAAGGATGCGCGACAGCAGCAGGCTGCCTTCGAGCACGGCGATCTGCTCCTCCAGCGCCTGATCGGTCTGGTTGAGGGTGTCGAGCTGCTGGCGGGTCTGCAGGTTCTGCTGGTTCAGGCGGTTGAGGCGCTCGGTGGCCCGCAGCAGGTAGTCGGACAGCTTGAGGTTCTCGGCGCTTTCGGCGGCGAGCAGCTTGTCCGAGCCGGCCTGCTGCACCCGCGCGGAGAACTCGGCGACGGTCTGCTCCGATTCGGCACGGCGCTTCTCGTTGATCAGCCCTTGCAGGGCCTGGGTGTCCTGCTCGGCACGGGCGATGCGCTCGGCCAGCAGGTCGCGGCGGGCCTTGCCCAGGTCCTGCAGCAGGCTGTTGCCGGCCAGTTCCTGGCGGCGCAGTTCGATCTGCGCGCCGAGCGAGGCGATCTCCGCCTCCAGCAGCGCGCGGCGTTCCTCGCTCAGTGGCTTGCCGGATTCGCGTCCGCCCTTGAGCAGGTTGTTGATTTCCTGGATGCGCGTCTGCGCCGTGCCGATCTGCGCCTGGGCGCGCTCGGGACGGGTCTGCGCGCTGATGATCATGCTGTTGGCGGCACTGAACTGCTTCTGCCATTCGGACAGCTCCTCGACCCGCGCGCTCAGGCGCTGCTCGAGTGCCTCCACCGACTGGCTGGCATAGCGCTTGGCGGGGTCTTCGTCCGGGCTGGCCTTGAGTTTCGCCAGCTCGCGCTGAGCCTCGGTGATTTCCTTCGGCGCCTGCGCCAGCTGCGCTTTCAGTTCGGCGAGGCGGGTTTCGCTGGTCGCGGCCTGCTCGCTCATGCGCCGGGTCTGCTCGTCCAGCGAGGGTTGTGCGGATTTCGTTTCGCCTTCGCTGGCGGGTGGGGTGCCCGTCAGGCTGTCCAGTGATTGAGCATGCAGGGGGGCGACAAACAGGCAGAACGTCGAGAGCAACAGGGCGCGCAGAAGGGACATGGGGGCAGTGACGCAGCGGATGACCAGAAAGTGCGAAAGTCTACGGGCTGCGCCTGTCCAGCGCGAGTACCGCGCAACCGGTCGAGTGATGAGCGGTGAGGCCGCGTCATCCGCCGGCCATGGTGGCTTTAGAACATCAGCTGTGGGCCTGGCTTGTCACCTTCCGGAAACTTCAGGCCGACCTTGCGCACTTCGCCGGCCTCCATTGCTGCCACGGTCCAGGTCAGCCCGTTCCATTCGATCTGGTCGCCCACCACCGGATTGCCATTGACCTGCTCGGCCATGAAGTTGCCGATGGTCTGGTTGCCGTCCACATCGCCGAGCTTGAGGCCGTAGAGCGCGGTGATGGCGCTGAGCTGGGCGTCGGCCTCGAGGATGAAGTCGCCGAAGAAACGCAGGTCCTGGCCGCGCTTGGGTGCCTGGCTGAACAGCTTGCCGAGGGCTGGCAGGTCTTCGTCATGACCGATCACGCAGAGGATATCGTCCACCTGCAGCCGCGTGCTGCCGGACGGGTGCAGCAGATTCTTGCCGCGGAAGAGGGCGGCGATGCGCGTGCCGGGTGGCATCTTCAGTTCGCGCAGGGCGGCACCGACGCACCATTTGCTGGCGCTCAGGCGGTAGACGAACATTTCCCACTGGCTGGTGGCGTGCACCTGCAGGCCCGTACGCGAAACCGGCATGGGCGACGGCGGTACCTCGACCTTGGCCTTCTTCGCCGCCCAGGCCAGCGTCGAACCCTGCAGCAGCAGCGACACCAGGACAATGAAGAACGCCACATTGAAGAACAGCTGGGCGTTTTCCAGCCCGGCCATCAGCGGGAATACCGCGAGGATCACCGGCACCGCACCACGCAGGCCGATCCAGGAGATGAACAGGCGCTCGCGCAGGTGGAAGCTGCGGAACGGCAACAGGCTGACGAACACCGCCAGCGGGCGGGCGAACAGGATCATCCACAGCGACAGCGCCAGTGCCGGCAGGGCGATGGGCAAGAGTTCGCTGGGGGTGAGCAGCAGGCCGAGCACGAGGAACATGCCGATCTGGCTGAGCCAGGCCAGGCCGTCGAACATGTGCAGGATGCCGTGGCGGTTGCGGATCGGCCGGTTACCCAGCAGCAGACCGCAGACGTAGATGGCGAGGATGCCGCTGCCGCCGATGGCGCCGGACAGGGCGAAGATCATCAGGCCGCCGGCCACTGCCAGCAGCGGGTAGAGCCCGTCGGCTACCGACAGCCGGTTGATCAGCTGCAGCAGCAGCCAGCCGCCAGCCAGACCGAGCACGGTGCCTATACCGAACTGTTGCAGCAGAGTCAGCAGGAAGTCCCAGCCGAAGGTGGTCTGCCCGGCGAGCAGCATGTCGATCAGCGCGACGGTAAGGAACATCGCCATCGGGTCGTTGCTGCCCGACTCGATTTCCAGCGTCGAACCGACCCGCTCGTTCAGGCCCTTGCCGTTGAGCAGGTTGAACACCACGGCGGCATCGGTGGAGCCGACGATCGCGCCGATAAGCAGGCCCTGCAGCAGCGGCAAATCGAACAGCCAGGCAGCGGCCAGCCCGGTAAAGCCGGAGGTGATCGCCACGCCCAGGGTCGCCAGCGAGAACGCCGGTTTCAGGGCCACGCGGAAGGTTGCGGTACGGGTACGCATGCCACCGTCGAGGAGAATCACCGCCAGCGCCAGGTTGCTGATGACGAAGGCCAGCTGATAGTCCTCGAAGACGATACCGCCTACGCCATCGACCCCGGCAAGCATCCCGACGCCGAGGAAAATCACCAGGATCGGCACGCCGAGACGCGCCGAAAGGGAACTCATCAGGATGCTCGCCGCCACCAACAAGGCACCGATAAAGAACAGGTGGTTGATGTTGCCGACGTCCAAATGAAGTCTCCGCTAGAGAAAGCTGCCGCGTGCCCATGCACGGGATATGCCAGCGATTCTAACCTGATGATTTGACAGCCTGTCAAAAAAACGCCCCGCAGGAGCGGGGCGCTGTTACAGCATGTGCGGCACGCTCTAGAACCAGGCGTCCTGCATCGTCAGGCAGGTGTCGTCGCGTGCTTCGAGGACGGCCAGCTCGTGCGCGCAAGCCGGCACTTCCCAGGTCAGAAAGTAGCGCGCGGCCTGCAGCTTGCCACGGTAGAAGTCCGCATCCGCCGGATTGCCTTCGGCCAGCCCGCGTTCGGCGCGCAGTGCCTGCTCCAGCCAGCGCCAGCCGATCACTGCATGGCCGAACACCTTCAGGTACAGCGCCGAGTTGGCCAGCGCCTGGTTGACCTTGCCGGCTGCCAGATCGCCGAGCAGCGCCTGGGTCACGCTGGTGAGGCGGGCGATGTGCTGCTCCAGTGGCTGGCGCAGTGCGGTCAGCGAGTCGTACTCGGCGGCGCGTGCGCAGCTGGCCTGGATCAACCCGAGCAGCTGGCGCAGGCCGGCACCCTTGTTCTGCATCAGCTTGCGGCCGAGCAGGTCCAGCGACTGGATGCCGTGGGTGCCTTCGTGGATCGGATTGAGGCGGTTGTCGCGGTAGTACTGTTCCACCGGGTACTCGCGGGTGTAGCCATGCCCGCCGAGAATCTGGATGGCCAGCTCGTTGGCCTTCAGGCAGTACTCCGACGGCCAGGATTTGACGATCGGCGTCAGCAGGTCGAGCAGTTCGCCGGCGTTGCGCCGCTCCTCGTCGCTCTCGGCGGTGTGCTCGTCGTCCACCAGGCGTGCCGAGTACAGGCCGAGATCGAAGGCGCCTTCGACATAGGCCTTCTGCATCAGCAGCATGCGCTTGACGTCGGTGTGCTCGATTATCGGCACCTGGGTCGAGGCCGGGTCCTTGCCGTCCGGCAGGCGGCCCTGCGGGCGCTCGCGGGCGTAGTTCAGCGAGTAGAGGTAGCCGGCGTAGCCGAGCATGATCGCGCCCATGCCGACGCCGATGCGCGCCTCGTTCATCATCTGGAACATGTAGGCCAGGCCCTTGTGCGGTTCTCCTACCAGATAGCCGACGCAGTTGCCGTTGTCGCCGAAGTTCAGCGCCGTGCTGGTGGTGCCGCGCCAACCCATCTTGTGGAACAGGCCGGCCAGCAGCACGTCGTTGCGCTCGCCCAGCGAGCCGTCGTCGTTGACCAGGAACTTCGGCACGATGAACAGGCTGATGCCCTTTACCCCGGGCGGCGCGTCCGGCAGCTTGGCCAGCACCATGTGCACGATGTTTTCCGACAGCGGGTGGTCGCCGCCGGAAATGAAGATCTTGTTGCCCTTGAGGCGATAGCTGCCGTCACCGGCCGGTTCGGCGCGGGTGCGGATGTCCGACAGCGACGAGCCGGCATGCGGCTCGGTGAGTGCCATGGTGCCGAAGAAGCGGCCCTCGAGCATCGGCTGCAGGAAGCGCTGCTTCTGCTCGTCGGAGCCGAAGGCCTCGATCAGGTGCGAGGCGCCCATGCTCAGCATTGGGTAGGAGCTGGTGGCGATGTTGGCCGACTGGAAATGCGCGAAGCAGGCCCGCGACAGCAGATTCGGCAGCTGCATGCCGCCGTCGTCGAAGCTGCGTTGCGCGTTGTGAAAGCCCGCCTCGATGAAGGCGTCCACGGCCGGCTTGACCTCGGGAATCAGCACCGCTTCGCCGTTGACGTACTGCGGCTCGTGCTCGTCGGACTTGCGGTTGTGCGGTGCGAAGTATTTCTCGGCGATGGTGCGCGCGGTGCCGATGGCGGCGTCGAAGGTTTCGCGGCTGTGATCGGCGAAGTGCTCGCGGCGGGTCAGGGCCTCGGCGTCCAGCACTTCGTAGAGTTCGAATGCCAGGTTACGCGGGCAGAGCAGGGTCTCGGTCATGGTCAACCTCCGTTTTTATCGGCCCGAGTCTAAGGACCGCGGTTTTCCATTGCCTAGCTTCATCCATTGCACTGATGAAGCGTCAACACGGGGTCGCTCCATTCAGCCGAACAGCTGGCGCATGAGCGCGGCCAGTTCGCCATCGCCCAGGCCGGCGGCATCAAGATGGCTGAGGGCGGCCTCTCGATGGGTTGCCAGCTGCTGCTCTGCCGCCTGCTGGCCAAGCAGCGAGACCACGGTCACCTTGGCCTGGTCCTGCTGGCAGTCCTTGCCGGTCTGTTCGGGCGTCAGGCCATCGGCGATATCGTCGAGCAGCTGAAACGCCAGGCCCAGTTCGTTGGCAAAGCCTTGCAGATGGCGTGTCCGCGTCCGCTCAGCCCCCGCGAGCAGGGCGGCAACTTCCAATGCGGCGGTGAACAGCGAGCCGGTTTTCAGCTGATTGGTGGCAATCACCGCATCGAGCTGCTGCGCTTCTTGTGCGCCATGCAGGTCGCGAAATTGCCCACGCACCAGGCCCTGCGCACCGACCGCTCGCGCCAGTGTGGCCACCGCGTCGTTGCGCTGCCTGGGGGTGAGCCTGGGCGCGGTGGCGGTTATGCCATAGGCATGGCTGAGCAGTGCGACCGAGGCGAGCACGGCGACATCCTCGCCGAAACGCAGATGAATGGTCGGCTGGCCGCGCCGCAGGCTGGCGTTGTCCATGCATGGCATGTCGTCGAGAAACAGCGAGGCGGCGTGGATCATCTCCAGCGCACATGCCGGGTCCAGGCCGATATCGGGGTCGACGCCGAGATCTCCCAGCGCCAGCAGCAACAACAGTGGCCTGATTCGTTTGCCGGGAGCGAGGGTGCCTTCACGTAACGCCAGCGTGACCTTGTCCAGCTCCGACTCGGGTCGCGGCAGGCGCATGGCCAGGCGCTCGTCGACCTGTCGCCGCAGGCGTAGCAGGCTGTCGCATTGCGGAAGCGGGAGGGTGGAATTCTGCGTTTGCATGGCGGTGCCCTTGCTGGCGCCTCAGTTCGAGCACCAGGGTTGTGCAATGTTGTACAACGATTGGACGTTATGACAAAAACCTGTACAACTCGTTGCCATCGCATAGCACTTTTTTCAGGGCGTCACGTCCAAACAAGTCTTCCCGGGAGCCGATTTCCATGAGCAAACAATCGTTGGTCAGCCGCAAAAACGATCATCTGGATATCGTCCTGGACCCGACGCGGGCAGCCGGTGCGACGGGTACCGGTTTCGGCGCATTTCGCTTTGAGCACTGCGCCCTGCCCGAGTTGCACCTTGATGAGATCGACCTGCATAGCGCGCTGTTCGGGCGCCAGCTGCGGGCGCCGCTGCTGATCAGCTCGATGACTGGCGGCGCCGCACGTTCTGCTGCGATTAATGCGCACCTGGCGGAAGCCGCGCAACACTTGGGTATCGCCATGGCGGTGGGTTCGCAGCGGGTTGCGCTTGAAACCGCGGGAGATCAGGGCCTGACCGTGCAGCTGCGCCAGCTGGCGCCGGACATCCTCCTGCTGGCCAACTTCGGTGCCGCGCAGCTGGTACGCGGCTACGGTGTGGACGAGGCGCGGCGGGCGGTCGAGATGATCGATGGCGATGCGCTGATCGTGCACCTGAACCCGCTGCAGGAAGCGGTGCAGCCGGGTGGCGACCGTGATTGGCGAGGCGTGCTGCGGGCGATCGAAGCGCTTGCCAGCCGCCTGGCCGCGCCTGTGGTGATCAAGGAAGTCGGTGCCGGCATATCCGCGACGGTGGCACGGCAGCTGGTCGACGCCGGCGTCGCCGCCATCGATGTCGCCGGTTCCGGCGGGACCAGCTGGGCCGCGGTGGAAGCCGAGCGCGCCAGCGATGTCAGCCAACGTGCGATCGCCCAGGCCTTCGCCGATTGGGGCATCCCCACGGCGCAGGCGCTGCAGGCCGTGCGCAAGGCCTGCCCGGATACGCCGCTGATCGCCTCCGGAGGCATTCGCGACGGCGTGGAGGCGGCCAAGGCGATCTGCCTGGGCGCCGATCTGGTCGGGCAGGCAGCGGGCGTGCTGCAAGCCGCGATGCTGAGCAGTGAGGCGGTGGTCAAGCACTTCGAAGTGCTGATCGAGCAGCTGCGCATCGCCTGCTTCTGTACAGGTTCGGCCGGCCTCGCGGAGCTGCGGCAGGCGCGGCTGCTGCAAGTGCCCACTGCCTGATGCCGGGCAGAGCCGCCAGATGACTCATTTCGCGGCAATCGCGCCGCCCTTTCTCAGCCACCTGCGCGCGTTCGAAGCAGTCGCCTGGGCGCTGACGCAGCGAGGCCACCGAGTGACTTTCGTCCAGCAGGCCGATGCCGCCGAGCTGTTGACGTTGCCCTCGGCCGGATTCGCCGCCATCGGCGCCGAGTCCCATCCGCCGGGCAGCCTGGCTGCGGTGGTCCGCCGCGCCGCGCAACCGGGGCCTTTCGGTATCCGCCGGGTCATCGCCGACATGGCGGCGAGCACTGCATTGTTCTGTCGCGAGGCGCCGGGCATGCTGCGTTCGCTGAAGGTCGACGCCGTGCTGGCCGATCAGATGGAGCCAGCGGGCGCGCTGGTGGCCGAGCATCTTGGCCTGCCGTTCGTTTCCATTGCCTGCGCCCTGCCGTTCAATCGCGAGCCGCTGGTGCCCTTGCCGGTGATGCCCTGGCGCTACCGGGCGACCGACTGGGGCGAGCAGCTCAACCTGCACAGCAGTCGTGTCTACGACCGCCTGATGCGCCCCCACGCCGAGGTGATCCAGCACTACTGTCAGGCGTTCGGCCTGGCGCCGCGCTCGACCTTGAGCGAGTGCCTGTCGCCCCTGCTGCAGATCAGCCAGACGGTGCCTGGCTTCGACTTTCCGCGCCGCCAGCTTCCGGCGCACTTCCACGGGCTCGGGCCGTTGCGTCGCCCGCTGCACGGCGAAGCCGAGCTGAACCTGCCAATCGATCCGACGCGGCCGTTCGTCTTCGCCTCGCTGGGCACCCTGCAGGGACATCGCTATACCTTGCTGCGCAATATCGCCCGCGCCTGCAAGCCACTCGGCGTACAGCTGTTGATCGCCCATTGCGGCGGGTTGAATGCCGCGCAAGCGGCGCGGCTGCAGGATGAGGGCGCGCATTGGGTCACCGACTTCGCACCCCAGCGGGCGGCATTGGCCCGGGCTGCGGCGGTCATCACCCATGCCGGGCTGAATACCGTGCTCGATGCCCTGGAGGCCGGTGTGCCGATGCTGGCGTTGCCGATTGCCTTCGATCAGCCGGGTGTCGCAGCGCGTATCGAACATGCCGGCGTCGGCCTGCGCTTGCAGCCGCAGCTGGTGAGCCCGGCGCGGATCGGCCACGCATTGCAGCGGCTGTTGAACGAAGGCGAGTTTCGCCAGCGGGCGGCGCAACTGGGGGCAGAAGTGCGTGAGGCCGGTGGTGCGGTGCGTGCCGCCGAGCTGATCGAGGCTGCGCTCGGGACAGATGGACTACGACCGGAGGTGGCGAGTGGCGCTTGATGCGGACCTGATCCTGGTTGGCGGCGGGCTGGCCAACGGGCTCCTGGCCCTGCGCCTGCGTCAGCAGCGGCCCGATCTGCGCCTGCTGCTCGTCGAGCAGGGCGACACCCTGGGCGGCAATCACACCTGGTCCTTTCACCAGCACGATCTGACGCCGGCTCAGCACCGTTGGCTGGAGCCCATGGTGGGCAAGCGCTGGCCCGGCTATGAAGTGATCTTTCCCGACCTGCAGCGCCGGCTAGGCAGCGGTTACGCGAGCATCTTCTCGGAGCGCTTTCACCAGTACCTGATGCCAGAACTGAGCGATGGCGTGCGTTTGCGCACGACCGTCGCCAGCGTGGAGTCACAAAGGGTGCGTCTGGGCTCGGGGGACATCCTGCAGGCCGGCGCGGTGATCGATGGACGCGGCGTGCGGCGGACCGGTCAGCTGGCGCTCGGCTTTCAGAAGTTTCTCGGCCAGGAACTGCGCCTGCAGCAGCCGCACGGCTTGCAGGAGCCGATCATCATGGATGCCGGTGTCGCCCAGCACGATGGCTATCGCTTCGTCTATGTGCTGCCGCTGGATGCGGACACCCTGCTGATCGAAGACACCTATTACGCCGACGGCGCTACCGTGGCCCCGGATACGCTGCGCGACAACATCGGCAGCTACGCCAGTGCGTGCGGCTGGACCATCGCCGAAATGCTGCGCGAGGAGCAGGGCGTGCTGCCCATCGTCCTCTCCGGTGACCTGCCGGCGTTCTGGGACGAGGCGCGCGGCGTGCCGCAGACCGGGCTGTCCGCGGCGTTGTTCCATCCCACCACCGGCTACTCGCTGCCCGACGCGGTGCGTCTGGCCGATCACCTGATCGCGCTGGACCGCTGGGATGCCGGCAGCCTGTTCGAAGCGATCCGCGACTACTCGTTGGCGCAGTGGCGCCAGCGCGGCTTCTTCCGACTGCTCAATCGCATGCTGTTCATGGCCGGTCCGGCGGATCGCCGCTGGGCGGTGATGCAACGTTTCTATCGCCTGCGCGAACCGCTGATCCAGCGTTTCTATGCGGCCAAGCTGACCACCCGTGATCGCTTGCGCATCGTCTCGGGCAAACCTCCTGTTCCGCTCGGCGAAGCGCTGCGCGCGCTCGCCGCCCATGATCTGCATCGCAAGGATTACCGATGAACCAAGCTAAACGAGCGGTGGTAATCGGCGCCGGCTTCGGCGGGCTGGCGCTGGCCATCCGTCTGCAGCGTGCCGGCATCCAGACCACCCTGTTGGAGAAGCGCGACAAGCCTGGTGGCCGCGCCTACGTCTATCACGATCAGGGCTTCACCTTCGACGCCGGGCCGACGGTGATCACCGATCCGCCAGCGCTGGAAGAACTCTTCAGCGGCGCTGGCAAGCGCATGGCCGATTACGTCGAGCTGCTGCCGATCAGCCCCTTCTACCGGCTGTGCTGGGAGGACGGCTACAGCTTCGATTACGTCAACGACCAGGCCCAGCTGGATCGGCAGATCCATGCGCTCAACCCCCGTGACGTCGCCGGCTATCAGCGCTTTCTCGCCTATTCGCGCGCGGTGTATGAAGAGGGCTACGTCAAACTCGGCACCGTGCCCTTCCTGTCGTTCCGCAGCATGATTGGCGTCGCTCCGCAGCTGGCCAAGCTGCAGGCCTGGCGCAACGTGTACAGCATGGTGGCCAAGTTCGTGGAGAACGACCGGCTGCGGCAGGCGCTGTCCTTTCACTCGCTGCTGGTCGGCGGCAACCCCTTCGAAACTTCATCGATCTACGCGCTGATTCATGCGCTGGAGCGCCAGGGCGGCGTCTGGTTTCCGCGCGGCGGTACCGGTGCGCTGGTGCAGGGGATGGTGAAGCTGTTCGAGGACCTGGGCGGCAAGCTGGAGCTGAACGCCGAGGTGGCGCGCATCGAGCTGGCCGAAGGGCGGGCGAAGGCGGTGATCACGGGTGATGGGCGTCGTTTCGATACGGGTGCGGTCGCCTCCAACGCCGATGTTGTAAACACCTACAAGCAGCTGCTCGGGCATGAGGCGCGCGGCCGCGATGAAGCCAAACGGCTCTCCGGCAAACGCTTCTCCATGTCCTTGTTCGTCATCCATTTCGGCCTCAAGCGACGCCACGAGCATCTGCAGCATCACACGGTGTGCTTCGGGCCACGTTACCGCGAGCTGATCAATGAGATCTTCAAGCGTGAAACCCTGGCCGACGACTTCTCTCTTTATCTGCACGCGCCCTGCGTGACCGACCCATCGCTGGCGCCGGAAGGCTGTGCCAGCCACTACGTGCTGGCGCCGGTGCCGCACCTGGGGACGGCGGATATCGATTGGGCGGTGGAGGGGCCAAAATACCGCGACCGAATTTTCGAGTACCTCGAGCGGCACTATATTCCCGGTCTGCGCGGTGATCTGGTGACCCACCGCATCTTCACCCCGCACGATTTCCGCGACGAGCTCAACGCGCACCTGGGTTCGGCGTTTTCGCTGGAGCCGATCCTCACCCAGAGCGCCTGGTTCCGCCCGCACAACCGTGATGACGTGATTCCCAACCTCTATATCGTCGGCGCCGGCACCCATCCGGGCGCGGGGGTTCCGGGCGTCGTGGGCTCAGCCAAGGCCACCGCCGGGTTAATGCTGGAGGACTTCATGTTGGGGGAGCAGGCCGGATGAATGACAAGGTCATCGACCATTCGACCCAGGCAATCAACGTCGGCTCCAAGAGTTTCGCGGCGGCGGCAAAGCTGTTCGACGAGCGCACTCGCCAGAGCGCCGTGATGCTCTACGCCTGGTGCCGTCACTGTGATGACGTGATCGACGGGCAAACGCTGGGGCATGGTCAGGTCGAGGGTGATCGATCGACTGGCGAGGTGCGGTTGGCCGAGCTGGTTGACCTGACCGAACGCGCCTATGCCGGCGAGCCGATGAGCGATCCGGCTTTTGCGGCGTTCCAGCAGGTGATTCAGCGGCACCAGATCCCCCGTGAGTACCCGCTGGAGCATCTCGCCGGCTTTCGTATGGACGTGCAGGACTACCGCTACCAGACCCTCGATGACACCTTGCTCTACTGCTACCGGGTTGCCGGTGTGGTCGGTCTGATGATGGCGCGGGTGATGGGCGCCGAAGCGGAGCCGACGCTGGATCGCGCCTGTGACCTGGGCTTGGCCTTCCAGCTGACCAACATTGCCCGCGATATCGTCGAGGATGCACAGATCGGCCGCGTTTACCTGCCGGCCGAGTGGCTGGCCGAAGTGGGCATCCCTGAAGATGAGGTCGCGCTACCTGAGCATCGTGCGGCATTGGCCACGCTGGCAGCGCGACTGGTAGATCTGGCCGAACCCTACTATCAATCGGCATCTCAGGGCCTGCGGGACCTGCCGTTACGCTCGGCCTGGTCGATCGCCACGGCGCATGGCGTCTATCGGCAGATCGGCGTCGAAGTGAAAGCGCGCGGCGCAGCGGCCTGGGATGCGCGGGTGTCGACGAGCAAGGCGCAGAAGCTGCAGTTCCTGCTGGGGGGGGGCGTGTTGGCGCTGGCCTCGCGGCGGATGCAGGTCAGGCCGCGTCCTGACGGTCTCTGGATGCGTCCTCGCTAGCGCTAACGCTCGCCTTGCGCAGCGGCCCATCGTGCAGCTGGCGCAATTGGCGCTTGAGCACCGGCAGCGGCGGTGAATAAAGAAAACCGAAGGACACGCAGCGCTCCTTGCCCTCGACGGCATGGTGCATGCGGTGCGCCTGATAAAGGCGCTTGAGATAACCGTTGCGCGGCACGTAGCGCAGCGGCCAGCGGTGGTGCACCAGCCCGTCGTGGGCGACGAAATATAGAAAGCCGTAGGCCGTCATCCCGGCGCCGATCCATTCCAGGGGGTGATAACCGGCCGTGCCGAGGGCGATCAGCAGGATCGCCACGCCAGCGAACACCACCGCATACAGGTCGTTCTTCTCGAACCAGCCGCTGCGTGGCTCGTGGTGCGACTTGTGCCAGCCCCAGCCCCAGCCATGCATCACGTACTTGTGTGCCCACCAGGCGAAGACTTCCATGCCGGCGAGG
Source organism: Stutzerimonas kunmingensis (assembly GCF_021432085.1). Taxonomy (GTDB): domain Bacteria; phylum Pseudomonadota; class Gammaproteobacteria; order Pseudomonadales; family Pseudomonadaceae; genus Stutzerimonas. The sequence continues at coordinate 446,833 of NZ_CP090366.1, forward strand.
GTGGCGAGGAAGACGAGCGTATTGGTCAGTGGACTCATTGGCGGCGTTCCGTGTGACGTGCGGTCGATTCTACGCCCCGTCGCGACGGCTCAGGACTCGCCGCGACGGAATGCGTAATGACTCAGGCCCGCCAGCCGGCCGCAAGTTCACGGGTCAGCTGGCCGGCCGGGATATCCCGGCAGCCACTGACGTTCTGCCCGGCCCACAGCGGCGTGCAGTGATCCAGGCCCTGCTTCTCGGTCTTGGCGCGCAGCGCGCCGATGGCGTTGCCGGCCAGCGGGAAGGGCGGAACCCCTTCGGGCAGCGGACCCAGCTCGCGCATGATGCGGTTGACGATGCCGCGTGCCGGGCGCCCGCTGAACAGGGTGGTCAGCGCCGTATGCGCCGCCTGCGGGCTCTTCAGCGCGGCGCGATGCAGCGCATTGGTACGGCTTTCCGGACACAACAGGTAGGCGGTGCCGAGTTGTACGCCAGCCGCACCGAGGGTCTGTGCCGCAGCCACTCCCTGTGCATCGGCAATGCCGCCAGCGGCGACCACCGGCACGTCCAGCGCGGCGACCAGTTGTGGCAGCAGCGCGAAGGTGCCGAGCTGGGTGGTCAGGTCCTCGCTGAGAAAGATGCCGCGGTGGCCGCCGGCTTCCTGGCCCTGGGCAATCACCAGATCGACGCCGTGCTGCTGCAGCCAGAGGCCTTCGGCGACCGTTGTCGCGCTGGAGGCTATCTTCGCCCCGGTGCCGCGGGCGCGCTGCAGCAGGTCGGGCGCCGGCAGGCCGAAGTGGAAGCTGACCAGCGCCGGCTTGTGCCGCTCCAGCACCTCCGCCATCGCCGCATCGAACGGTTGCCGGGTGGCGCCGGTGGGAATGCCTGCCGGGTCGATGTCGAATTCGGCGAACATGGGTGCGAGCATCCGGTGCCAGGCGTCGAAGGCCGTCGGGTCGGCGGCCGGTGTCTGGTGGCAGAAGAAGTTGACGTTGTAAGGTCGGTCTGTCAGCGCCTCGATGGCGGTCAGCTCGGCGTCCAGCGCCTCGGCGTTGAGCATACCGGCCGGGATCGAACCCAGCCCGCCTGCCTCGCAGACCGCCGCGGCCAGCAGGTGATTCTGCGCACCGGCCATGGGTGCCTGGATGATCGGATGCTCGATGCCGAAAAGATCACGCAGGTCCATGAGGTCAGCTCCGTTCAGTCGTCGTGGGGCGCCACTGTAGCCCGTGTCGGTGGCCGGGGAAAACGACGCTGGTCATGCCGGACCTGCGCGGCGCAAGGCGGACGGGTAAACTGCGCGGCTCTCGAGGAGGATCAGATGAACTACCGCCACGCCTTCCATACCGGCAACCACGCCGATGTGCTCAAACACCTGGTGTTGAGCCGGATCTTCGCCCTGCTGTCGCGCAAGGAGGCGCCCTTCGCCTACCTCGACAGCCATGCCGGCGTCGGCCTCTACGACCTGGCCGGCGACCAGGCCAGCCGCACCGGCGAGTGGCTGCAGGGCATCGCCCGCATCTGGCAGGCCGAGGCGCTCCCGACGCTGCTCGATGACTACCTCGGCGTGATCCGCCAGCTCAACCCGGACGGGGCGCTGCGCTATTACCCCGGCTCGCCGGAGCTGGCGCGGCAACTGACCCGCGAGCAGGATCGTCTGCAGCTCAACGAAAAGCATCCCGAGGACGGCGCGCTGCTCAAGGACAACATGGCCGGCGACCGCCGCGTGGCCGTGCACCGAGGCGAGGGCTGGCATGTGCCGCGGGCCTTGATGCCGACGCAGGAAAAGCGCGTGGTACTGCTGATCGATCCGCCGTTCGAACAGGCCGACGAACTGAGCCGCTGTGTGACGGCGCTGAAGGAGGCGCTCGGCCGTATGCGCCAGACCATCGGCGTGATCTGGTATCCGATCAAGGACGAGCGCCAGCTCAAGCGCTTCTATCAGGACTTGGCGCGCAGCGGGGCGCCCAAGTTGCTGCGTGCCGAACTGTTCGTCCACCCCGCCGACGATGCCAGCCGCCTGAGCGGTTCGGGCCTGGCTATCACCAACCCGCCGTGGGGGCTGGAGGAAGAGCTGCGTGAGCTGTTGCCGTGGCTGGCCGAGCAGCTGGCGCAGAGCCAGGGCAGCTGGCGGCTTGACTGGCTGATCGAGGAGGCCTGAGTCGCGGAGATCGCCACCCGGAGGACCTCCACCCGGTGGATCGATAAAGCGCGATCCATCCTACGCAGACGCCGGGATTCGTAGGAAGGATGTCGCTTTTCACATCCACCGTCACGGGTCCGCAGCCACACCATGCCTCAGAACAACCTGAGCGGTTCTTCCTGCAGCGCCGATATCTGTTCGCGCAGGATCAGCACCTGGTCGCCCCAGTAACGCTCGCTGCCAAACCAGGGAAAGCTCATCGGGAAGGCCGGATCGTCCCAGCGGCGGGCGAGCCAGGCGCTGTAGTGCATCAGCCGCAGCGCGCGCAGAGCCTCGATCAGCGGTAGCTCGCGGGGGGCGAAATCATGGAATTCGTTGTAGCCGTCCACCAGTTCGGCCAGCTGACCAAGACGTTCATGGCGCTCGCCGGCGAGCATCATCCACAGGTCCTGCACCGATGGGCCCATGCGGCAATCATCGAGATCGACCAGATGAAAGGCATCGTCGCGGGCGAGGATGTTGCCCGGGTGGCAATCGCCATGCAGGCGGATCGGGGTGAAGTTGGTGCTGGCGAAGACGTCTTCGACCCGCTTGAGCAGATCGCGTGCCACCGACTCGTAGGCCGGCAGCAGGCTTTTGGGCACGAAGCCGCCTTCCAGCAAGCTGTTCAGTGAATCGTGGCCAAAATTCTGTACGCCCAGCGTTTCGCGATGCTCGAACGGCCGGTTTGCACCTATCGCATGCATCCGCCCCAGCAGCTGGCCGAGACGATAGAGCTGGTCGAGATTGCCCGGCTCCGGCGCGCGGCCTCCTCTGCGTGGAAATAGCGCAAAGCGGAAGCCGGCGTGCTCGAATAGCGTCGTGCCGTTGCGTTCCAGCGGCGCCACCACCGGCACCTCGTGCTCGACCAGTTCCAGGCTGAACTGGTGCTCCTCGAGAATCGCCTCGTTGCTCCAGCGACCGGGACGGTAGAACTTGGCGATCAGTGGTATTTCATCTTCGATGCCCACCTGATAGACGCGGTTCTCGTAGCTGTTGAGCGCCAGCACGCGGGCATCGCTGAGATAACCGATGCTTTCCACAGCGTCGAGGACCAGGTCCGGCGTGAGTGTATCGAAGGGATGAGACATGACCGGCTCCGCAGAATAGACCGATCAGTGTATTGCACCGGGGCTTTTAAACAACCGCGCGTCCGCCGCTATCAGTCGCCTGGCTTGGGCGTGCGTGCCAGGCAGTAGACGTCCACTCGCACCGCACCCGCACGCTTGAGCAGTCGCGCCAGCGCCTCGGCGGTCGCACCGGTGGTCAGCACATCGTCGATCAGCGCCAGATGGCGGCCCTTGATGTCGTTGCCCGGCGCCAGGCAAAACGCCTGGCGCAGATTTCGCCGTCGCGTGGCGGCGTCCAGTTGCTGCTGCGGGGGCGTATCGACGACGCGTTCCAGCAGATGCTCGTCGACCGGCAGTTTCAGCGCGCCGCCCAGCCACTGGGCCAGCATCTGCGCCTGATTGAAGCCGCGCTGGCGCAGGCGACGGCGGGCCAGCGGCACGGGTACAAGAAGGTCCGGCTGCGGCAGCCCGTCGGTGAAGGCATGTTGCAGATGCAGCGCCAGGCGCTCGCCAAGCAGGCGGCCGAATGGCCAGCGCGCCTGGTGCTTGAAGCGGGTGATCAGCGCATCCACGGGAAAGGCGAAGCGCCAGGGCACCTCGACGTGGTCATAGCTTGGCGGCCTTTTCTGGCATTCGCCGCAGACCAGCCCGTGTGTCGGCAATGGCACGGCACAGGTTGCACACCGGCCATCGAGCCAGGGCAGTTCGGCTTCGCAAGGGCCACACAGTGGGTGACCGTCGCAAGGTTCATCGCACAGCAGGCAGTACTGTATATTAATTGACCAGTTGTAAACCATGATTCCTTTCCTGGTTGACAGCGTATCGAGCTTGGCTAAACATTCCGCATCCGTGCCAGGCCGCCGAGCCGCTATTAATTACAAGGAATGCCCATGAGTGCCACCTCCGCCTCCATTACGCGTCACGATTGGACCCTCGCCGAGGTCAAGGCGCTCTTCGAGCAACCCTTCAATGATCTGCTGTTCCAGGCGCAGACCGTGCACCGCCAGCACTTCGATGCCAACCGCGTGCAGGTGTCCACGCTGCTGTCGATCAAGACCGGCGCCTGCCCGGAAGACTGCAAGTACTGCCCGCAATCCGGCCACTACAACACCGGCCTCGATAAAGAGAAGTTGATGGAAGTGCAGAAGGTGCTGGAGGCGGCGGCCGAAGCCAAGGCCATCGGCTCGACGCGTTTCTGCATGGGGGCGGCGTGGAAGCATCCGTCGGCCAAGGACATGCCCTACGTGCTGAAGATGGTCGAAGGGGTCAAGGCCATGGGCCTGGAAACCTGCATGACCCTCGGCAAGCTCGATCAGGAGCAGACCAAGGCGCTGGCCGCAGCGGGGCTGGATTACTACAACCACAACCTCGACACCTCGCCGGAGTACTACGGCAATATCATCACCACCCGCACCTACGGTGAGCGTCTGGAGACGCTGAGCTACGTGCGCGAGGCGGGGCTGAAGATCTGCTCCGGCGGTATCCTCGGCATGGGCGAGTCGCTGGACGATCGCGCCGGCCTGCTGATCCAGCTGGCCAACCTGCCGGAGCACCCGGAATCGGTGCCGATCAACATGCTGGTCAAGGTCAAGGGCACGCCGCTGGCCGAGGAACAGGACGTCGATCCGTTCGACTTCATTCGCATGCTCGCCGTGGCGCGGATCATGATGCCGAAGTCCCACGTGCGCCTGTCCGCCGGCCGTGAACAGATGAACGATCAGATGCAGGCCCTGGCATTCTTCGCCGGCGCCAACTCGATCTTCTACGGCGAGAAGCTGCTGACCACCGCCAACCCGCAGGCTGGCAAGGACATGCAGCTGTTCGCGCGCCTGGGCATCAAGCCGGAAGAGCGCCACGAGCACGCCGACGAAGTACACCAGGCGGCCATCGAGCAGGCGCTGATCGAGCAGCGCGACAGCAAGTTGTTCTACAACGCCGCTTCAGCGTGATGATTCGTTTCGGTGGACGGAGACGCCAACTGCGCCCCGATTCCCCCGACACTTAACGCGACTCTTCGTAAGGTGGATAACCCGCTTGCGGTTATCCACCATTCGCCGGTATCCGAGTCCATGACTTTCGATCTCTCCGCCCGTCTTGCCGAGCGCCGCGCGGCCCATCTCTATCGTCAACGCCCGTTGCTGGAAACACCGCAGCAGCCGGAAGTGATGGTCGATGGGCAGCGGCTGCTGGCGTTCTGCTCCAACGACTACCTGGGATTGGCCAGCCATCCCGAGGTGATCGTAGCCATGCAGCAGGGCGCCGCGAAGTGGGGCGTGGGCGGCGGCGCCTCGCATCTGGTGATCGGCCACAGCACGCCGCATCACCAGCTCGAAGAAGCCCTCGCCGAATTCACCGCCCGCCCGCGTGCCCTGCTGTTTTCCACCGGCTACATGGCGAATCTGGCCGCGGTGACGGCGCTGGTCGGGCAGGGCGATACGGTGCTGGAGGATCGCCTCAATCACGCTTCCCTGCTCGATGCCGGTCTGCTCTCGGGCGCGCGTTTCTCGCGCTACCTGCACAACGACGCCGAGAGCCTCGGCAAGCGCCTGGAGAAGGCCAGCGGCAATACCCTGGTGGTGACCGATGGCGTATTCAGCATGGACGGCGATCTCGCCGACCTGCCGGCGATCTGCGCCACGGCCAAGCAGCGTGGCGCCTGGGTGATGGTCGACGATGCCCATGGCTTCGGTCCGCTGGGCGCGACGGGCGGCGGCATCGTCGAACACTTCGGTCTGGGCATGGATGACGTGCCGGTGCTGGTTGGCACGCTGGGCAAGGCGTTCGGCACCGCGGGTGCCTTTGTCGCCGGCAGCGAGGAGCTGATCGAAACGCTGATCCAGTTCGCGCGACCGTACATCTACACCACCAGCCAGCCGCCGGCGGTGGCCTGTGCCACACTCAAAAGCCTGGAGCTGCTGCGCAGCGAAGGCTGGCGCCGAGAGCATTTGAACCGGCTGGTCACGCGTTTCCGCGAGGGCGCGCAGCAGATCGGGCTGACACTGATGGACAGCCCGACACCGATCCAGCCGGTGCTGGTCGGCAGCAGCGAACGGGCGTTGAGGCTGTCGGCATTGCTGCGCGAGCGCGGCATCCTGGTCGGCGCGATTCGCCCTCCAACCGTTCCGGCCGGCAGCGCACGGCTGCGGATCACCTTCACGGCGAGCCACAGTGAGGCACAGCTGGACCGCCTGCTGGAAGCGCTGGCCGAGTGCTGGGCCCTGTTGCCCAAGGAGAACGAGGATGCGTGATCGACTGATTCTTCTGCCGGGCTGGGCGTTCAGCTCGGCCGCCCTTGAACCCCTGGCCGAGCTATTGCGCGACCGCCAGCCACGGCTGCAGGTCGACATTGCCCCGCTGCCGACGCTGGATCGCCCCGAGGCCTGGCTCGATGAGCTGGATGCGCGGCTGCCCGTCGACAGCTGGCTCGCCGGTTGGTCGCTTGGCGGCATGCTGGCGACGCAATTGGCCGCGCGGCGTGGCGACAACTGTCCGGGGCTGATCACCCTCTGCAGCAACCCCTGCTTCCGCAGCCGTGACGACTGGCCGACGGCGATGCCTGCCGAAGTGTTCGATGCCTTCGAGGAGGCCTTCCGACTCGGGCCGGATGACACGCTCAAGCGCTTCAGCCTGCTGTGTAGCCGCAGTGCCTACGATCCGCGGACGCTGGCGCGGCAACTGCAGGTTAGCCTGCTCGAGCAGCCTTCGTCAGTGGCTGCCGCCGGGCTGCGTCTGCTCGCCGAGCTGGACGGCCGCGAGGCGCTGCAAGGTTATGTGGGGCCACAGCTGCATCTGTTCGCCGATGGTGATGCACTGGTGCCGGCGTCAGCGGCAGATGCGCTGCTGGCCTCTCTGCCGGATGTGGAAGTCGATGTGCTGGCCAATGCCAGCCACGGCCTGCCGCTGGAGCGTGCCGACGACGTGGCGACGGCAATGCTGGCGTTTATGGGTGATGGCGAGGATGACTGAAGCATCGCTCAGCGAGCGTCCGCCGGCGCAGTTGCCTGATAAGCGCCAGGTCGCGGCATCGTTTTCCCGTGCTGCGGGCAGTTACGACAGCGTCGCCGCGCTGCAGCGACAGGTCGGCAATCAATTGCTGGCCCGACTGCCCTCCACTCGGCAACCCGGCCGCTGGCTCGATCTCGGCAGCGGCACCGGCTACTTCTCCCGCGTCCTGGCTGCGGCCTTTCCGGAGGCCGATGGCCTGGCACTGGATATCGCCGAGGGCATGCTGCGCCATGCACGGCCGCAGGGCGGCGCACGGCATTTCGTCACCGGTGACGCCGAGCGGCTGCCGCTGCGTGATGGCACTGTCGACCTGATCTATTCGAGCCTGGCCCTGCAGTGGTGCGAGGATTTCGCCAGCGTGCTGAGCGAAGTGCGGCGGGTGCTGCGTCCGGGCGGCATCTTTGCCTTCACCAGTCTGTGCAGCGGTACCCTGCAGGAGCTGCGGGACAGCTGGCAGGCGGTGGACGGCTTCGCTCACGTCAACCGCTTCCGCTCGCGGGAGGCCTACCAGACGCTGTGTAGGGGCTGCGGTCTGGGATTGGCGAGTCTCGAAGTGCGCCCGGAAGTGCTGCATTTCCCCGATCTGCGCCAGCTGACCCATGAGCTCAAGGCGCTGGGTGCGCACAACCTGAACCCGGGTCGCCCGGATGGACTGACCGGGCGTGCACGCATCCGCGCGCTGGTCGAGGCCTACGAAGGGTTCCGCCGTCCCGAGGGGCTTCCGGCGACCTACCAGGTGATCTACGGCATTCTGCACAAGGAGCCATGATGCATCGCGCTTTCTTCATTGCCGGCACCGATACCGATGTTGGCAAGACCACTATCGCCGCGGGCCTGCTGCATGCAGCGCGCCTGGCGGGGTTGTCCACCGCGGCGGTGAAGCCGGTCGCCTCAGGCTGCGAAAGGACCGAGCAGGGTTTACGTAACAGCGATGCGCTGGCCCTGCTGGCCGAGTGCAGCCTTGCGCTGGACTATGCGACGGTCAACCCGTTTGCCTTCGCGCCGGCCATTGCCCCGCACATAGCTGCCCGCGAAGCGGGTGTCGAACTGACCGCCGCTCGTCTGATCGAGGCCGTGCAACCGGTAATGGCCCGGCAGGCCGGCGTCACTCTGGTCGAGGGCGCGGGAGGCTGGCGAGTCCCGCTGAATGCGCGTGAGTATCTGTCGGCATTGCCAGTGGCGCTGGGGTTGCCGGTTATTCTGGTGGTCGGGGTGCGCCTGGGATGTATTAATCATGCGCTGCTCAGCGCTGAAGCGATTGTCCGCGACGGGTTGGTGCTGGCCGGCTGGGTGGCCAATATCGTCGACCCGGCCACATCGCGCCTGGAGGAAAACCTCGCCACGCTTTCTGAGCTGCTGCCGGCACCCTGTCTTGGTCGGGTGCCCCGTCTCGCTGAGCCGACAGCGCAGCAGGTTGCGCAATACCTCGCTTTGCCCGCGCTGCACCCGGAGTGAGTGGACGCGCACTCTGGCGGCAAGCGTCTTGCGGTACTTGCCGGCATCTGCTTGAATGGTGGCAACCTGATAGCGCGTGGAGTCGCCATGCAAATCACCAATAACCTTCTGGGCGCCGGCCTCGGTGCCTACCAGGGCGGTCAGCAGCGCGTCGAGCAGGCCGCTTCTTCCATTGCCTCCGCCAACGCACCTGTGTTGGGCAACTCCCAGGCGGTCACCGAAATCACCGAGCAGCTGATCCAGTTGAAGGTCGGTGAACACAGTGCCAAGGCAGGTGCCCGTATGATCCAAAGCGCTGACGAAGTTCTCGGCACGCTGATCGATACCCAGGCCTGATCGCGTCCTCCGGCGCTCATCGATTCTCCTTGCTGATTCGAGTCGTCATTCATGCGCTCGGCCAGCTTCGCTTTTCTCCTTCCTGCATCTTCGTTCCTGCCAGTCAGCTCGGCAGGCGCCGGGCTTGCTGCGTCTTTGCAACATCAGAGTTCCTATTCCCGAATTTCGCCAGGCGTGGCCTTCGCTCGACCTGAATTTGGCTGATTCAGCCGATAAGTGGTGCCCTGTTCCGCGCTTGACATCGCTCAGGTCGAAACGTATGTTTCAAACGCCTGTTTGACCTTTCGGGCTGGTAGTCCGACGGTCGAAATCGAATTCAGATGGCTGGGTCGCCCGGTCAGCTTGTTACAAGAACTCACCGCTGAGGTTTACGCTATGCCCGACTACAAGGCCCCCTTGCGCGATATCCGTTTCGTACGTGACGAGCTGCTCGGCTACGAAGCGCACTATCAGAGCCTTCCGGGATGTGAAGACGCCACCCCGGACATGGTCAACGCGATTCTCGATGAGGGCGCGAAGTTCTGTGAGCAGGTACTCGCTCCGCTGAATCGCGTCGGCGACATCGAAGGCTGCACCTGGAGCGAGTCGGGCGTGAAGACGCCGACCGGTTTCAAGGAAGCTTACGAGCAGTACGTAGCAGGCGGTTGGCCGAGCCTGGCCCATGACGTCGACCACGGCGGTCAGGGTCTGCCCGAGTCCCTCGGTCTGGCGATCAGCGAAATGATCGGTCAGGCCAACTGGTCCTGGGGCATGTACCCCGGCCTGTCTCATGGCTGCATGAACACCATCGCTACCCACGGTACCGACGATCAGAAGCACACCTATCTGAGCAAGCTTGTGTCCGGCCAGTGGACCGGCACCATGTGCCTGACCGAACCGCATTGCGGTACCGATTTGGGCATGTTGCGCACCAAGGCCGAGCCCCAGGCCGACGGCAGCTACAAGCTGAACGGCACCAAGATCTTCATCTCCTCCGGTGAACACGACATGGCCGAGAACATCGTCCATATCGTTCTGGCTCGCCTGCCCGATGCTCCGGCTGGCACCAAGGGCATCTCCCTGTTCATCGTGCCCAAGTTCCTGCCCAACGCCGAAGGCGAGAAGGGCGAGCGCAACGGTGTGAACTGCGGATCGCTTGAGCACAAGATGGGCATCCACGGCAACGCGACCTGCGTCATGAACTTCGACGGCGCCACCGGTTTTCTGATCGGTCCGCCGAACAAGGGCCTGAACGCGATGTTCACCTTTATGAACACCGCACGTCTGGGTACCGCGCTGCAGGGTCTGGCACATGCCGAGATCGGTTTCCAGGGCGGCATCAAGTACGCTCGTGAGCGCCTGCAGATGCGTGCGCTGAGCGGCCCCAAGGCGCCGGAAAAGCCAGCCGACCCGATCATCGTGCATCCGGACGTGCGTCGCATGCTGTTGACCATGAAGGCGTTCGCCGAGGGCAACCGCGCGATGGTCTACTTCACCGCCAAGCAGGTCGACATCGTCAAGAACAGCCAGGATGAAGAGCAGAAGAAGCAGGCCGACACGCTGCTGGCCTTCCTCACGCCGATCGCCAAGGCGTTCATGACCGAAGTGGGCTTCGAAGCGGCCAACCATGGCGTGCAGATCTACGGTGGTCACGGCTTCATCGCCGAGTGGGGCATGGAGCAGAACGTGCGTGACGCGCGTATTTCCATGCTGTACGAGGGCACCACCGGTATCCAGGCGCTGGACCTGTTGGGCCGCAAGGTGCTGATGACCCAGGGCGAGGCGCTGAAGTCCTTCACCAAGATCGTGCACAAGTTCTGCCAGAACCAGGAAGGCAACGAAGCCATCAAGGAGTTCGTTACCCCCCTGAATCAGCTGAACAAGGAGTGGGGCGAGCTGACCATGAAGATCGGCATGGCCGCCATGAAGGATCGTGAAATGGTCGGTGCGGCGTCGGTCGACTACTGCATGTATTCCGGCTACGCCTGTCTCGCCTATTTCTGGGCTGACATGGCTCGGGTTGCTGCCGAGAAGCTGGCTGAGGGCACCTCCGAGGAGGCGTTCTACAAGGCCAAGCTGCAGACCGCGCGATTCTACTTCCAGCGCATTCTGCCGCGTACCCGCATGCATGTCGACGCCATGCTGTCCGGTGCCGACAACCTGATGCAGATGGCTGAGGAAGACTTCGCTCTCGGTTACTGACGGGTTGAGGTTGTAAAGAAAAGCCGCTGCTTTGCAGCGGCTTTTTTGTGCCCGATCCAGACGTTGTACTGCTTTTGCCGCATCTTCGCCGGTATTTCGGCTGCACAACTGGGAGCAAGAAGGCAAAATGCTAGCTTTTCTCGGCAGCATGCCGGAGTTGCCGTGTCGCGTACCGTCCCGCCTCGCTTCAGCCATTTTCTCGCGCCATTGGCCCTGTTGCTCGGCGGAGAGGTCATCGCGCGTCAGGTTTCGCTGAACGAGTTCTTCACGTCGCTCTATAACGTCCTGCCGACCGTACTGCTGTTGCTCGGCGGTGCGCTTTGCATGATGTACGGCCGCATCCGCGAGCTGTTTCTGCTGCTCTGCGTCTATCTTGCCTATTTCCTCCTCGATATCCACGCCGATCACTACCGGGCACATGGCACTCTGCTGGACGATGCTGCACTGACCTTTCATCTCTGCAGCTTGCTGCTGCCGCTGCTTTACGGCCTGTATGGCGTGTGGCGAGAGCGCAGTCACCTGGCGCAGGACGGCCTGGCCCGTGCCGCCGTGCTGTTTGCCGTCGGCGTCGTCGCCGTGGCGCTGGCAAAGCGGTTTCCGGAAACGTTACATGCCTGGCTGGTGGTGATTCGCTGGCCCGCCTTGCAGGCCGATTGGCTGCAGCTTATCCAGTTGGCGTACCCGGCGTTCCTCGTGGCGCTAGTGTTACTGATCGTCCAGTACCTGCGCCAACCGAGGCCGTCCCACGCGGCGCAGATCATCGCGCTGCTCGGCATTCTGCTGATGCTGCCGCAGACGTTCAGCCGCTATGCCGCCCTCAACATTCTGAGCAGCCATGTACTGCTGATGCTGGTGACGGCAATCGCTCATGAGGCTTATCTCATGGCCTTTCGTGACGAGCTGACCGGCTTGCCTGGGCGTCGCGCTCTGAATGAGCGACTGCAGCGCCTGGGGCGGCAGTACGTGCTGGCGATGGCTGATGTGGACCACTTCAAGCGCTTCAACGATACCTATGGTCACGACGTCGGTGATCAGGTGCTGAAGATGGTTGCCAGCCGGCTGCGCAAGATCGGCGGCGGTGGGCGCGCCTATCGTTATGGCGGTGAGGAATTCACTCTGGTATTTCCTGGGCACAGTATCGAGGAGTGCCTGCCGCACCTCGAGGCGGTACGCCAGTCGGTGGAGGCTTATGCCCTGCAGCTGCGTGACGCAGACAATCGGCCGAAGGATGATCGTCGCGGCCGTATGGCCCGGGGAGCGGCGTCGGCAAACCAGGTCTCGGTGACCATCAGCATCGGAGTGGCGGAGCGACAAGGCGAGCAGCGCAGTCCGGAAGAGGTGATCAAGGCCGCCGACCAAGCGCTGTACGGTGCAAAAAAAGCAGGAAGAAACTGTTCGCGAGTGCATGGCAGTGGCCGCGGCGCGGTGCGCATGGCCGAGCATTCGCGTTAGGGTTGCATCGGTATTGATAGTGACTGGTCAAAACTATCTGGTCATAAAAAGACGCTTAATCCTGTCCTGGTTATTCGGTTAGACTCGCTGGAAACGGCCCATAGTGGCCGCAACCCAGTGTCTTGCGAGGAACCTTGCCATGGCTGACTACCAAGCGCCGCTGCGCGACATGCGTTTTGTCCTGAATGAAGTCTTCGACGCGCCGAAACTCTGGCAGTCGCTGCCAGCGCTAGCCGAAGTGGTCGATGCCGAGACGGCCGATGCAATTCTCGAGGAAGCTGGCAAGATCACCGCCAACAGCATCGCGCCGCTCAACCGCAGCGGTGACGAAGAAGGCTGCCGCTGGGACGCCGGGGCGGTTTCTACGCCCGCCGGCTACCGCGAGGCTTATCAGCTATACGCCGAAGGCGGCTGGGTCGGTGTCGGTGGCGATCCGGCGTTCGGCGGGATGGGTATGCCCAAGGTCATCTCGGCTCAGGTTGAGGAGATGATGAACTCCGCCAGCCTGGCCTTCGGCCTCTATCCGATGCTGACGTCCGGCGCCTGCCTGTCGATCTACGCGCACGCCAGCGAGGAGCTCAAGCAGAAGTACCTGCCGAACATGTATGCCGGTGTCTGGTCCGGCTCCATGTGTCTGACCGAACCTCATGCCGGTACCGACCTCGGCATTATCCGCACCAAGGCCGAGCCGCAGGCAGACGGCTCCTACAAGATCAGCGGCACCAAGATATTCATCACCGGCGGCGAGCATGACCTGACCGAGAACATCATCCACCTGGTGCTGGCCAAGCTGCCGGATGCGCCAGCTGGCTCCCGCGGCATCTCGTTGTTCCTGGTGCCGAAGGTGATGGTCAACGAGGACGGCACCCTGGGTGAGCGCAACTCGCTGTCCTGCGGTTCCATCGAGCACAAGATGGGTATCCAGGCCTCGGCGACCTGCGTGATGAACTTCGACGGTGCCACCGGCTGGATGGTCGGCGAGCCGAACAAGGGCCTCGCAGCGATGTTCACCATGATGAACTACGAGCGTCTGGGCGTCGGTATTCAGGGGCTGTCGACTGGCGAGCGCTCCTATCAGAGCGCCATCGAGTATGCCCGCGAGCGTATCCAGAGCCGCGCACCGACCGGACCGATTGCGCAGGACAAGGCAGCCGATCCGATCATCGTGCATCCGGATGTGCGCCGCATGCTGCTGACCATGAAGGCGTTGAACGAGGGTGGTCGCGCGTTCTCCAGTTATGTCGCGCTGCAGCTCGATATCGCCAAGTTCAGTGACGACGACGAGGCGCGACTGCGAGCCGAGGCGCAGGTGGCGCTGCTGACACCGGTAGCCAAGGCTTTCCTCACTGACATGGGGCTGGAAACCACGGTACATGGCCAGCAGATTTTCGGCGGCCATGGCTTCATCCGCGAGTGGGGCCAGGAGCAGCTGGTGCGTGACTGCCGCATTACTCAGATCTACGAGGGCACCAACGGCATTCAAGCGCTGGACCTGGTTGGGCGCAAGATCGTCGGCAGTGGTGGCACCATGTATCAGGCCTTCGTCGATGAAATTCGCGCATTCATCGCTGATGCCGCTCCAGAGCTGGCGGAGTTCACCGAGCCCCTCAAGGCTGCCATGGACAATCTGGATGAGCTGACCGCCTGGGTCATCGATCAGGCCAAGGTGAATCCGAACGAAATCGGCGCCGCCTCGGTGGAGTACCTGCACGTGTTCGGCTACACCGCTTATGCGTACATGTGGGCACGCATGGCGGCGACGGCATTCGCCAAACAGGATGAAGGCGACTTCTACCAGAGCAAGCTGGGAACCGCGCGTTTCTACTTTGCTCGCCTGTTGCCGCGAATTCATTCGCTGAGCGCTTCGGTCAAGGCCGGAAGCGAGTCGCTGTACCTGCTCGACGCTGCTCAATTCTGAGAAGCCGCGGCTTAATCTAAAGGCAATATGAAATTATTTGGCCATGACGCGGAACGATTAAGCCGCCCTTCAGGTCATAAAAACCGCACCATGTAAGCCTGGACTTACAGCACTGCATCAAGGATGACGCGATGTAGGAAAAGGCTTACAAGGCGTGATGCACAATGGCTACTACAGGCTCACAAGGTCTGACGGTAATCTACTGCTTAAGGACGTGGCGCATGGAAAGCGCAAATCAATAAAACGGACCACACAGGGAGCGGCGCCAGGATGGCGCGCGATCATGGATGTCAGGATTCAGTCTGCAGAGCCCCGCTTCGGCGGGGTTTTTCTTTTCTGCTTAGTTCTTATGCCAGCAGTCGGCCATTCAAGCGGCCTTGCGACCGCTTAGGCTTAGCCCGGCTTCCCCCGGCATCAATTCGGCAGGCACACACCGGTCCCACCAAGGCCGCAATATCCCCCAGGATTCTTTGCCAGATACTGCTGGTGATAGGCCTCTGCGTAGTAGAACGGCGGTGCATCGTCGATCTCGGTGGTGATGGCCGGAAAGCCCGCTGCGCTTAGTTGCCGCTGGAAACGTTCACCGCTTGCCTCTGCCTCGCGGCGCTGCTGTGCATCCATGCAGTAGATCGCCGAACGGTACTGGCTGCCGACATCGTTACCCTGCCGCATCCCCTGGGTCGGGTTGTGTGCCTCCCAAAAAACGCGTAGCAGCGTGCCGTATTCGATCTGCTGAGGATCGAAGACCACCAGTACCGCCTCCGTATGCCCGGTTAGCCCGGAACAGACTTCATCGTACGTCGGGTTCGGGGTCAGGCCTCCGGCATAGCCGACAGCCGTCGTCCAGACTCCCGGCTGCTCCCAAAACCGCCGTTCCGCTCCCCAGAAGCAGCCCATGCCAAACACCGCCTGGCAAAGCCCTGCTGGAAAGGGTGGCTGCAGCGGGTTGCCATTGACGTAGTGGGCGGGGGGCACCGGTATGGGTGTCGAGCGGCCGGGCAAGGCCTGCTCGGCGGTGGGCAGTGCCTGTTTGTTGATCAGAATCTGCGAGCGTAGCGACATGCGAGCCTCGAGCGGGGAAGGTGGCTGACGAGCTAGGCTACAAAAGCCTGGAAGTCAGTGAAAGCGCCACGGCTACCACGCGTCGCAGAGTTCTGCGGGAACGGTCGCCGTGGCTCAGCACCACTGAGGGTAGCGGCGTAGGGCCTCGGTCAGGATGTTGCCGGGAATTGGCTTGTCGAACAGGTAGCCCTGACCGATATCACAGCGATGACGACGCAGGAATTTCAGCTGCTCCGGTGTTTCGATTCCTTCAGCGACGACCTTCAGGTGCAGCTTGCGGGCCATGGCGATCACTGCCGAGGTGATCTCCACGTCGTCCTGGTTGCCCGGGATGTCCTTGATAAAGCTGCGATCGATCTTGATCACGTCGATGGGGAATTTCTTCAGGTAGCTCAGCGAGGAATACCCCGTGCCGAAGTCGTCCATGGCCAGCGTCAGGCCGAGCGCCTTGAGGCCGATCAGCTGCTGTCGGGTTTCCTCGGTGGCTTCGAGCAGGAGGCTTTCTGTCAGCTCCAGCTCCAGCTGCGCTGCGGGAAGTTGCTCTTCGAGCAGAATTGCGGCGATCGTGCCAAGCAGATCCGGATCCGAGAACTGCTTGGGTGAAAGGTTGATTGCGATCTGGGGTGTGCCAAGGCCTAGCGCTGACAGGGTGACGCCCATCCGGCACGCCTCCCGCGCGACCCACTTGCCGATCGGGATGATCAGCCCGGTCTCTTCCGCGACGCTGATGAACTGATCCGGGCGGATCATGCCCTTTTCCGGATGGTTCCAGCGCAGCAGCGCTTCCAGCCCCTGCAGCCGGCCGGTATGCAGGCATAGCTTGGGCTGGTAGAACACTTCCAACTCGTTCTGCAGCAGCGCACGGCGCAGGTTGTTCTCGACGAACAGCTTGTAGTTGGCTTCGGCATGCAGGGCTTCGGTGAATATCTGCACCTGGTTCTTGCCGTTCGCCTTGGCTTTGTGCAGCGCTTGCCCGGCATGCTTCATCAGCGTTTCCGGGTCACGCCCGTGCTGGGGCGAGCACGCCAGCCCCAGGGACCCGCTGACGCTGATCAGCTGCTTGTCGACGAATAGCGGCTTATCGAGGATGCGCAGCACCTGGTCTGCCAGGCGGACGCCTTCGTCCAGTCCCTTGTCATCGAACAGCAGGGCGAACTCGTTGCTGGCAAAGCGTGCCAGTACGGCCTGCTGGCTGAGTCCGTTGCGCAGTCGCCGGGCAAGGCTGGTGAGCAGCTTGTCGCCGGTCTGGTGGCCGAGGCTGTCGTTGATGCGCTTGAAGTTGTCGATGTCCACCAGCAACAGGCAGAGCCTGGGCTCGGCGCCGGCGGCAAAGCGCTCCTCGATGCTGCGAATGAAGTACGGGCGATTGCCCAGGTTGGTCAGGTTGTCGGTATAGGCCAGGCGCTCGATATGCTGATGCGCCAGTTTGCTGCGGGTGATGTCCTCGTAGATGCCGATGTAGTGGGTCAGCGCGCCTTCTTCATTGAAGACCTTGGAGATGGAAAGCTGACCCCAGTACGGCTCGAGGTTCTTGCGTCGGGAGCGGAACTCGCCCTGCCAGCTGTTGCTGTGGGCAAGTACCGAAGAGGTGTCGAACAGTAGCTCGCCGAGGTTTTCCAGAGCCTTCAGATCGGCCAGACGCTGACCGCGTACCTCGGCTGAGGAAAACTGGCTGATGACGGTGAATGCCGGATTCACATATTCCACCCGGCCTTCTCGGTCGACCAGGATGAAGGCGCTGGCGCTCTGTTCCACGGCGCGCTGGAACAGGCCGAGCATATGGGTTGCGCTGAGCCGCTGCTGATTGGCCAGCACTTGCGCATACTGATCGGCCAGCTCGCCGGCGAAGGCGATCTCGTCGGCCTGCCATGCGCGCGGTTTGCCTGTGTGTTGCAGGCTGAGAACGCCGATTACCTCCCCACCGACTCGAATGCTGGCGTCCAGGATCGAGCGAACGCCCTGCGGGCGATAGATAAGCTGGTCAAGCTCGCAGGTGCGGTGATCCTGGGACACGTCCTGCGCATCGACGGCGCGCCCGCTCTGCAGCGCCTGCAAGTAGCGGGGAAAGGGTGCGAGTTCCAGGGCTGAGGGCGTTTCGTAATGGTCGCTGTCGAGTCGGTAGCACGACACTGGCTCCAGGCGCGTGCCGTCCAGATGCCAGATTGTCGCGCGGTTCAGCTCGTAGACTTCGCAGGCGGCCTGGGTGATCAGCTGTGCCGCTTCCAGTTCCGGATTGGCGGAGCCGTAGCGATGCCGAGCCAGCCTGACGATCAGGCTCTGCTGGGTGCGCGAACGCAGCATGTGCTCGATGTGTTCGTCCTGGGCTTGCTGATGTTGCTGCAGCGCCGTGCGCAGTCGGGCGTTCTGCGCCCTGAGAGCCTGATCCGATTCAGGCTGGCGTCCGGGCATCAGATAGCCCCTGAGCAGCTCGCGACCATACTGCTGGCAAACTTCGCCGAGTTCGGTGATGTCCTGCACGCCGTCAGGCGTGTGCAGTCGATAGCTGACTGAATAGTGGCTGCGGCCTGTCAGCTGTTGCTGAATCTCTTCGTGTAGCTGGTGACGGACGCTGGGCTCCATCAGGCTGGCGTAGGGGGCATCGACCAGGGAGCAAAGGTCGCCGGCGGAAACACCGAGATAACGCTCGCAAGCGGGGTCGAGAAACAGCAGTGTCCAGCTGGACTCGTTCAAGCGCTCGAAACGCAGCATGCCGAGCCGTGAAGGCACTGGCAACTGCGTCACAACCTCGGTCGCCAGACGGCTGGCGGCATCGGTATGTATTTTCATCGAGCGGTTGGCTTCCAGTATGCTCCACGGAGTCGGGCTGGCCTGTGCTCCAGGCGCCGTTCCAGCGAAGGACGATGGCTAAATAATATTAATTTCGGCAAGGGTGCATCATGCGACAGGGACTGACAAGTCGGCTTGCAAAGTTAGTGATGGTCTCGGTTCTCTGCGTGATCGGAACACCTCTGATCGCGAGTGAAGTGGTGGAGTTCGGCTCGGATGAGTCGACTCGCTATCTCACTGAATTGAAAAAGCTTTATCTCACCAGCAGCGATCGCGAAGCGCTGCTCGCGCATAGTAACGGATTGCTCGATACCTACGCATTGCGAGCGGGTTATCAGGTTGGTCAGGCCAATCCGCAGGACTTTCTCTACGAGCTGAGCGTGGCCTCTCCTGGCGAGTTGCGCATACGCGAGGAAGTCCGCAGCAGCAGCGGCGGTGTTGCCGTGCGCAACCGCAGTCTGTCGGTATTCGGGCTTGATCCCTACCTGCAATATCAGTGTCCTGCGCAAGGTTTCAGTTGTTCGATCAGCAGCCCCATCGACGGCCTGCCCTTGTTGGTCATTCTGCGCGACCCCCAGGGTGCCGAAGAGCTGGCCAAGGCACTGTCTTTTCTGATTCGTAATCTGCAGAAGGGTTGACGCAGCAGTTGGTACGCGTGATCCCTGCACAATAGAAAACGCCGCATCTTCTTCAGAGGATGCGGCGTTTTTCGTTTGGCTCAGCCGTTACAGCAGCAGGGTGCGGATATCCGCCAGCAGCTCCGACAGCCGTTTGGTGAAGCGTGCGGCAGCAGCCCCGTTGATTACACGGTGATCGTAGGACAGCGAGAGCGGCAACATCAGGCGCGGCTCGAATGCCTTGCCGTCCCAGACTGGCTGCATCGTCGCCTTGGATACCCCGAGAATCGCCACTTCCGGCGCGTTGACGATCGGCGTGAAGCCGGTGCCGCCAATGTGGCCAAGGCTGGAAATGGTGAAGCAGGCACCCTGCATGGCGTCAGGCGAGAGCTTCTTGCTGCGCGCTTTCTCTGCCAGCTCGGCCGCTTCGCCAGCCAACTGCAGCAAACTCTTCTGATCCACGTTCTTGATCACCGGGACCATCAGGCCATCCGGCGTATCCACGGCGAAGCCGATGTGCACATACTTCTTGCGGATCAGTGCCTTGCCGCTTGGCGCCAGCGAG
Source organism: Stutzerimonas kunmingensis (assembly GCF_021432085.1). Classification (GTDB taxonomy): domain Bacteria; phylum Pseudomonadota; class Gammaproteobacteria; order Pseudomonadales; family Pseudomonadaceae; genus Stutzerimonas. The sequence goes on from NZ_CP090366.1 coordinate 466,442, forward strand.
CTGTTGAAGTCCGGCAGCTCCTTGAGCAGGTGCGCACACGCCTTGAGCAACAACGGCAGCACGGTGAGCTTGACGCCGGCCTTCTCGGCGGCAGCCTTCTGGGAGACGCGGAAAGCCTCCAGTTCGGTGATGTCGGCCGATTCGAACTGGGTCACGTGCGGTACGTTCAGCCAGCTGCGGTGCAGGTTGGCTGCGCCGATCTGCATCAGGCGCGACATCGCGACTTCTTCGACTTCGCCGAACTTGCTGAAGTCCACGGCCGGGATCGGCGGAATGCCGGCACCACCCGAGGCACCTTCGGCCGGAGCCTGCTTGGCCTTGTGCAGCATGTTCTTGACGTAGGCCTGGACATCTTCCTTGAGAATCCGGCCCTTGGGACCGGTGGCCGGAACATCGGCCAGGTCGACGCCGTACTCGCGCGCGGTCATGCGAACCGCCGGCCCGGCGTGAACCTTGGTGCCGGCCTTGCTCGGACCGCTGACGGCCGGAGCCGGCGTCGCCGCGGCCTTCGCCTCCGGTACGCCCTGCTTGTTCGGTGCGACGGCCTGCTGCTGGGAAACGGCCTCCTGCGGCCTGCTCTCGGCCTTTTTCGCTGGCGCCGAGCCCTGGACCTTGAGGGTCAGGATCAGGTCGCCGGTCTTGGCATCGTCACCCACCTTGATCGACAGCGACTCCACCACGCCCGCCTTGGGCGCCGGAATTTCCATGCTGGCCTTGTCGGATTCCAAGGTGATCAGCGACTGGTCCGCCTCGACGCTGTCGCCAGCCTTGATCATGACTTCGATGACCTTGGCGCTGCCGCTGGAACCGATGTCCGGAATACGAACCTCCTCCACGGACTCGCCTGCAGTTTCGGCCGGTGCTTCTGCGGCCTGCTCGGTCAGTTTCTCCTTGGCCGGGCTTTGTGCCTGGCTGGTCGGAGCACTGGCCGCTCCCGGCTTGCTCGAGGCGGTACCCTTGAGGATCAGGATCAGATCGCCGGTGCCGACTTCATCGCCCACCTTGACCGAAATGCTCTCGACTACGCCAGCGGCTGGAGAGGGGATCTCCATGCTGGCCTTGTCGGACTCGAGAGTGATCAGCGGTTGCTCAGCGGCGATGGTATCGCCGGCCTTCACTGAAATCTCGATCACGCTGGCCTTGCCGGAGGAGCCGATGTCCGGAACCTTGATTTCCTGCGACTCGCCTTCCTCGGCGGAGGCCGAAGGCTTGTCATCTCCCGGAGGAGTAGGTGCTTCGGCTTCATCAGTCGGACCGCCAGTGCTGGCAGCGGCAGGCTCGGCTTCGGCTTGCGCTGGCGCTTCGCTGTCAGTTCCTTCTTCGCTTTCCAGCTCGAGTAGCTCGTCACCTTCTTTCAGGCGGTCGCCGAGCTTGACCTTCAAAGCCTTCACGACGCCAGCCTTGGGTGCCGGGATTTCCATGCTGGCCTTGTCGGACTCCAGCGTCAGGATGCTCTGGTCCGCTTCGATACGGTCGCCGACCTTGACGAACAACTCGATTACTTCACCCTCACCGCTGCCGATGTCGGGTACGCGTATGGTTTCACTCACAATAGGTTCTCCTGTGCGCACGCAGCATCAGCAATCCAGCGGATTGCGCTTCTCGGGGTCGATACCGAACTCGGTGATGGCATTGGCCACCACGGTGCGTTCGATGGCGCCGCGAGCGGCGAGTGCCTGCAGTGCCGCGACGGCAACCCAGCGGCGGTCGACTTCGAAGAAGTCACGCAGCTTGGCGCGCGAGTCGCTGCGGCCGAAGCCGTCAGTGCCGAGCACCTGGTATTCGCGCGACGGAACCCACTGACGAATCTGATCGGCGAACAGCTTCATGTAGTCGGTCGAGGCCACTACCGGGCCTTCGCGGCCTTCCAGACACTGCTCGACATAGCTCTTGCGCGGCTCCTCGGTCGGATGCAGACGGTTCCAGCGGTCGACCGCCAGGCCGTCGCGACGCAGCTCGTTGAAGCTGGTTACGCTCCAGACGTCGGCGCCGACGCCCATCTTGGCGAGGATATCCACCGCAGCACGTACTTCACGCAGGATGGTGCCGGAACCCAGCAGCTGTACGCGGTGCTTGAAGTCGCCCTTGGCTTCCTCGAGCAGGTACATGCCCTTGATGATGCCGTCCTCGACACCCTGCGGCATGGCCGGCTGCTGGTAGTTCTCGTTCATCACGGTGATGTAGTAGTAGACGCTCTTCTGCAGTTCCATCATCTCGTGCATGCCGTGATGCATGATCACCGCCAGCTCGTAGCCGTAGGTGGGGTCATAGCTGCGGCAGTTGGGGATGGTGCTGGCGAGGATGTGGCTATGGCCGTCCTCGTGTTGCAGGCCTTCGCCGTTCAGCGTGGTACGCCCGGAGGTGCCACCGAGCAGGAAACCACGGGTCTGGGCATCGCCGGCCGCCCAGGCCAGGTCGCCGATGCGCTGGAAGCCGAACATCGAATAGAAGATGTAGACCGGCAGCATCGGCTGGTTGTAGTTGCTGTAGGCGGTACCCGCCGCGATGAACGAGGAGAAGGCGCCGGCTTCGTTCAGGCCTTCCTGCAGGATTTGACCATCCTTCTCTTCGCGGTAATACATCACCTGGTCGCGGTCGACCGGCTCGTACAGCTGCCCCACCGGGGAGTAGATACCCAACTGGCGGAACATGCCTTCCATGCCGAAGGTGCGGGCCTCGTCGGCGAGGATCGGCACGATGCGCTTGCCGAGATCCTTGTCCTTCACCAGCTGCGAGAGAATCCGGCCGAAGGCCATGGTGGTGGAAATCTCGCGATCACCGGAACCGTCGAGCACCGCCTTGAGGGTTTCCAGCGGCGGCGTCGGGATGCTGAAGCTCTTCGGCCGGCGCTGCGGCAGCGAACCACCGAGTTTCTCGCGGCACTTGCGCAGGTAGCGCATCTCGGCGCTGTCTTCGGCCGGGCGGTAGAACGGCAGTTCTTCGAGCTGCGAATCGTTGACCGGAATGTCGAAGCGATCGCGGAATTTCTTCAGGCTGTCGATATCGACTTTCTTGGTGTTGTGGGCGATGTTCTTCGCCTCACCAGCACCGGTGCCGTAACCCTTGATGGTCTTGGCCAGGATGACTGTCGGCTGGCCCTTGTGGTTGACCGCCTGGTGGTAGGCCGCATAGACCTTGTACGGATCGTGGCCGCCGCGGTTGAGCTTCCAGACTTCCTCGTCGGACATGCTCTCGACACGCTTGAGCAGCTCAGGGTCAGCACCGAAGAAATGCTTGCGCACATAGGCGCCGTCTTTGGCCTTGTAGTTCTGGTATTCGCCGTCGATGGCTTCGTCCATGCGGCGCTGCATGCGGCCGTCTTCGTCGGCGGCGAACAGTGGGTCCCACAGGCGGCCCCAGACGACCTTGTTGACGTTCCAGTTGGCGCCTTTGAATACGCCTTCCAGCTCCTGGATGATCTTGCTGTTGCCGCGTACCGGGCCGTCCAGACGCTGCAGGTTGCAGTTGATGACGAACACCAGGTTGTCGAGATTCTCACGGCCGGCCAGGGAAATGGCGCCGAGGGTTTCCGGCTCGTCGCACTCGCCGTCACCGATGAAGCACCAGACGCGCTGCTTGCCTTTCGGAATGAATCCGCGGTTCTCCAGGTACTTCATGAAGCGCGCCTGGTAGATCGCAGTGATCGGGCCGAGACCCATGGAGACGGTCGGGAACTGCCAGAAGTCCGGCATCAGGTGCGGGTGCGGGTAGCTCGACAGGCCCTTGCCATCGACTTCCTGGCGGAAGTTGAGCATCTGGTCTTCGCTCAGGCGGCCTTCGAGAAAGGCGCGGGCGTAAATGCCAGGGGAGGCATGCCCCTGATAGTAGATCAGGTCGCCGCCGTGCTCTTCCGTTGGGGCCTGGAAGAAATAGTTGAAACCGATGTCGTAGAGGGTCGCGCTGGAAGCGAAGGTGGAGATGTGCCCACCCAGATCCGGATCCTTGAGGTTGGCGCGCATTACCATCGCCAGTGCGTTCCAGCGGACCAGGGAGCGAATACGGCGCTCCATGAACAGGTCGCCTGGCATCTTGGCTTCGCGGGTGACGGGGATGGTATTGCGGTACGGCGTGGTGATGCCGTAGGGCAGGGGGGTGCCGCTACGTGTGGCCAGTTCACCCATCCGGGTCATCAGGTAGTGAGCGCGGTCTTCACCCTCGCGGTCGAGGACGGACTCGAGGGCGTCCAGCCATTCCTGGGTTTCGACGGGATCGAGATCTTGCATGGCTTGCTCCATGGCGGAAAGGCTTCCAGAATCGGTTGCCTGTTCGCGACCGGCTTTGTGGGCCGGTGCGTGTAATGTTCTTGGACGAGTGCCGGGGGTAGGACCGGGCGTCTGTAGTTTTACTACAAAATGACGTCGGGATCAGCCCCCTGAAATACTCTTTAGTAGTAAAACTACAGATCAGCGGCGCTGGCATTTTCCTGAGAAAGGCATCTGCGAGGCTCTGAATCGCGCGGTTTCACTGTGTTGCTGTGAAGGAAACCTCAATGAGTCTGCCATCGCTGGTTGCATTGCCGCCCTCGCTTCTGCCTTTTGTCAGTCGTGCCGAAGAGTCGTTCCTCGCTGCTGCCGGCAGCCTGTCGGATGCCATTGCGGCACGTTGCCGCGCCTGGCTGGTGGATCAGCGCGAGGCGTTCGGCCGGGTCTGTGCGGCGAGCGACTTCGTCAGCGAACAGGTTAGTCGAGATCCGCAGATGCTGCTGCAGCTGGCCGAGCTGGGGTGGCTGGACAGATCGCTCGCGCCGGTCGAGATGCGTGACGCACTGAGCGAGCAGGTCGCCGCGTGCGACAGCGAGGATGCCCTGGCGCTGACCCTGCGCCGCTTCCGGACCCGCCAGCAGGTGCGGATCATCTGGCGCGACCTGACCCGTCAGGCCGACCTTGCCGAAACCTGTCGCGACCTTTCCGATCTCGCCGACGCTTCGGTCGATCTGGCGTATCACTGGCTGTACACACGCCATTGCGAGCAGTTCGGCGTACCCACCGGGCGTCGCAGCGGCAACCCGCAACACATGGTCATCCTTGGCATGGGCAAGCTGGGCGCCCATGAGCTGAATCTGTCCTCGGACATCGACCTGATCTTCGGATACCCCGAAGGTGGCGAAACCGTGGGTGCCAAGCGCTCGCTGGACAATCAGGAGTTCTTCGTCCGGCTCGGTCAGCGGCTGATCAAGTCGCTGGACGCCATCACCGTCGATGGCTTCGTCTTCCGCGTCGATATGCGCCTGCGCCCGTACGGTTCGTCCGGTCCGCTGGTCTACAGCTTCAACGCGCTGGAACAGTACTACCAGGACCAGGGGCGTGACTGGGAGCGCTACGCGATGATCAAGGCGCGTGTCATCGGTGGCGACCAGCAGGCCGGCAAAGAGCTGCTGGAAATGCTGCGGCCGTTCGTCTATCGGCGCTACCTTGATTTCTCCGCCATCGAAGCGCTGCGCACCATGAAGCAGCTGATCCAGCAGGAAGTGCGGCGCAAGGGCATGGCTTCGAATATCAAGCTGGGTGCCGGTGGCATCCGCGAGGTGGAGTTCATCGCCCAGGCGTTTCAGCTGATTCACGGCGGGCGCGATCTCAGCCTGCAGCAGCGGCCGTTGCTCAAGGTGCTGGCTACCCTGGAAGGTCAGGGCTATCTGCCGGGTGCGGCGGTGAAGGAGCTGCGCGAAGGCTATGAGTTTCTGCGCTATACCGAGCATGCGCTGCAGGCCATCGCCGATCGCCAGACGCAGATGCTGCCGGAGACTGAAGTCGACTGCGCGCGGGTCGCCTTCATGCTCGGTTTCGACAGCTGGCAAGCCTTCCACGAGCAGCTGTTGCACTGGCGTGGGCGTATCGACTGGCATTTTCACCAGGTCATCGCCGACCCGGACGAGGACGAGAATGCCGAAGGCGAGGCGCTGGTCGGCGGCGAGTGGCTGCCGCTGTGGGAGCAGGACTGGGACGAGGAGTTCGCCTGTCGACAGCTGTCCGAAGCCGGGTTCCGTGATGGTCAGGTTGCCTGTCAGCGCCTCGCCGCACTGCGTAATGCCAGTCAGGTCAGGACTATGCAGCGTCTCGGCCGCGAGCGTCTGGATGCCTTCATTCCTCGTTTGCTGGCGCAGGCTGTCGAGCAGGACGACCCGGATCTGGTGCTCGAGCGCGTGCTGCCATTGGTCGAGGCGGTGGCTCGGCGTTCGGCCTATCTCGTATTGCTGACCGAAAATCCCGGCGCGCTGCAGCGCTTGCTCGAACTCTGCGCGGCCAGCCCGTGGGTCGCCGAGCAGATCGCGCGGTTCCCGTTGCTGCTCGACGAATTGCTCAATGCTGGGCGGCTGTACAGCCCACCGCTGGCGCCGGAGCTGGCTGCCGAGTTGCGTGAGCGGCTGATGCGTATTCCCGAGGATGACCTCGAGCAGCAGATGGAGGCGCTGCGTCATTTCAAGCTGGCGCATCGCCTGCGCGTCGCAGCCTCGGAGATCGCCGGGACGCTGCCGTTGATGAAGGTCAGCGACTACCTGACCTGGCTGGCGGAGGCCATTCTGCAGGAAGTGCTGACCCTGGCCTGGCGCCACACTGTTGCACGTCATGGCCAGCCGCAGCGCAGCGACGGCACCCTGTGCGATCCAGCCTTCGTCATCGTCGGTTACGGCAAGGTCGGCGGGATCGAGCTCGGTCACGGTTCCGACCTGGACCTGGTGTTCATCCATGACGGCGACCCTGCCGCCGAGACCAATGGCGCCAAGCCCATCGACACCGCGCAGTTCTTTACCCGTCTCGGTCAGCGCATCATTCATCTGCTGACCACCCAGACCACCTCCGGCCAGCTGTACGAGGTGGACATGCGCCTGCGTCCGTCCGGCGCTTCCGGGCTGCTGGTCAGCTCCCTCGGCGCCTTCGAGCGCTACCAGGGTCAGGAAGCCTGGACCTGGGAGCACCAGGCGCTGGTGCGTGCGCGGGTGCTGGTCGGCTGCCCGCAGCTGACCGCCGACTTCGAACGGGTGCGTGCCGGTGTGCTCGGTCGCGAACGCGATCTGGAGGCGCTGCGGCGCGAAGTCAGCGACATGCGCGCGAAGATGCGTGACAACCTCGGGACCCGCGCGACGCATGCGGGGACCGCCGAGCAAGCCTTCGACGGTGCCGCCGAGTTCAATCTCAAGCAGGACGCCGGTGGTATCGTGGATATCGAATTTATGGTGCAATACGCGGCTTTGGCGTGGTCGCACCAGCATCCCGAACTGCTGCGCTATACCGATAACATCCGCATTCTCGATGGGTTGGAGCAGGCCGGGTTGATGACCGGCGATGAGGTTCGGCTGCTGCAGGATGCCTACAAGGCCTACCGCGCCGCAGCGCACCGGCAATCACTGCAGAAGCAGCCCGGAGTGGTGAGTGGGGATCAATTCCACGACGAGCGCCGCGCAGTCATGCGGATCTGGCGCGAGCTGGGGCTCAGCTGAGCCCGCGTCGGGCTACCGAGCAATATCGAATTCTGAGGAGCTGGCAACGATGTCGATGGCCGATCGTGATGGCGTCATCTGGTATGACGGCGAACTGGTGCAGTGGCGTGATGCGACCACCCATGTGCTGACCCATACCCTGCACTACGGCATGGGCGTATTCGAAGGCGTACGCGCCTACAACACCCCGGACGGCACGGCGATCTTCCGCCTGCAGGCGCACACCGACCGCCTGTTCGATTCGGCACACATCATGAACATGCCGATGCCGTACTCGAAGGAAGAGATCAACGAAGCGACCCGCGCCGCAGTGCGCGAGAACAACCTGGAAAGCGCCTACATCCGCCCGATGGTGTTCTACGGAAGCGAAGGCATGGGCCTGCGCGCCAGCGGCCTGAAAGTGCACGTGATCGTCGCCGCCTGGCACTGGGGCGCCTACATGGGCGACGAGGCGCTGGAACTGGGCATCAAGGTGCGCACCAGCTCCTTCACCCGTCACCACGTCAACATCACCATGACCCGCGCCAAGTCCAACGGTGCCTACATCAACTCGATGCTGGCCCTGCAGGAAGCGATTTCCGGTGGCGCTGACGAAGCGTTGATGCTGGATCCTGAAGGCTACGTGGCCGAAGGTTCGGGCGAGAACATCTTCATCATCAAGGATGGCGTGATCTACACCCCGGAAGTGACCGCCTGCCTGAATGGCATCACTCGTGGCACCGTGCTGACCCTGGCCGCCGAGCACGGCCTGAAGGTGGTCGAGAAGCGCATCACCCGCGACGAGGTCTATATCGCCGACGAAGCCTTCTTCACCGGAACTGCCGCAGAGGTGACGCCGATTCGCGAAGTCGATGGCCGCGCCATCGGCATCGGTCGTCGTGGCCCAGTGACCGAAAAGTTGCAGAAGGCCTACTTCGATCTGGTCTCCGGCAAGACCGCTGCTCATGCCGAATGGCGGACACTGGTCAAGTAAGCGCAGGCGCCAAGCTGCACGCGGCCGATGGTTTGCCGCTTGCAGCTTGAGGCTCGTGGCTTGAAGCTGCCCTTATGAATATTCTGATTGTGGGACCCAGCTGGGTTGGCGACATGGTGATGGCGCAGACGTTGTTCGTCTGCCTGAAACAGCGCCATCCCGACTGCCAGATCGACGTGCTGGCGCCCGAGTGGAGCCGGCCGATTCTCGAGCGCATGCCCGAGGTACGCCAGGCGCTGAGCTTTCCGGTCGGGCACGGCGTGCTCGACATGGCGACCCGGCGCAAGGTGGCGCAGAGCCTGCGTGGTCAGTATGAGCAGGCGATCCTCTTGCCCAATTCGTTGAAGTCGGCGCTGGTGCCGTTCTTCGCCGGTATTCCCAAGCGCACCGGCTGGCGCGGCGAAATGCGCTTCGGCCTGCTCAACGACATGCGCAAGCTCGACAAACAACGCTATCCGCTGATGATCGAACGCTTCATGGCGCTGGCGTTCGAGCCGGGCGCCGAGTTGCCCAGACCGTATCCGAACCCTTCGCTGCGTATCGACCCCGTGACTCGCGATGTGGCATTGGCACGTTTCGGCCTGAGCCTGGATCGTCCGGTATTGGCGCTGTGTCCGGGCGCCGAGTTCGGCGAGTCCAAGCGCTGGCCGGCCGAGCACTTCGCCAAGGTCGCCGAGCTGAAGATTCGCGAGGGCTGGCAGGTCTGGCTGTTCGGCTCGAAAAACGACCACCCGGTGGGCGAGGAAATCCTCGCGCGATTGATTCCTGGGTTGCGCGAAGAGGCGGTGAACCTGGCCGGCGAGACCAGCCTGGCCGAGGCCATCGATCTGCTCTCCTGCGCTGACGCAGTGGTGTCCAACGACTCCGGGCTGATGCACGTCTCCGCCGCGCTGGGCCGGCCTCTGGCTGCAGTCTATGGCTCGACGTCACCGGCCTTCACCCCGCCGCTTTCCGAGCAGGTCGAGGTGGTGCGGCTGGGTCTCGACTGCAGCCCCTGTTTTGAACGCACCTGCCGCTTCGGCCACAACAACTGCATGCGCGAGCTGAAGCCGCGCGCGGTGATCGAGGCGCTGGATCGTCTGGCCCCGCAGTCGGTCGAGGTGCGCTGATTGAAGGTCCTGCTGGTCAAGACCTCGTCGTTGGGCGATGTCGTGCATACCCTGCCGGCGCTGACCGATGCGCAGCGGGCGCTGCCTGGCATCCAGTTCGACTGGGTCGTGGAGGAGGGCTTCGCCGAAATCCCGGCCTGGCATCCAGCGGTGGCGCAGGTGATTCCGGTGGCGATTCGTCGCTGGCGCAAACATCCGATCAATACCCTGCGCAGCGGCGAGTGGCGACGCTTCAAGGCGCGCCTGCGCGAAAGTCGTTATGACCTGGTGATCGACGCCCAGGGCTTGCTCAAGAGCGCCTGGCTGACTCGCTACGTCAAGGCGCCGGTCGCCGGGTTGGACCACGATTCGGCCCGCGAGCCGCTGGCGACACGCTTCTATGATCGGTGCTATGCCGTGCCGCGTGAGCAGCATGCGCTGGAGCGGGTGCGTCAGCTGTTCGCTCAGGCGCTCGGTTACCCGCTGCCGCAGGATGTTGCCGACTACGGCCTGAATCGCGAGCAGATGGCCGCGCCCAGCGATCAGCCGTATCTGCTGTTTCTGCACGGCACCACTTGGCCGAGCAAGCACTGGCCGGAAACCTACTGGCGCGAACTGGCCGAACGCATGAGCGATTTCGGCTGGGCGATCCGCCTGCCATGGGGCAATGCCGAAGAGAAGGCGCGCGCCGAGCGTATCGTCAGCGGCGTGGCCAACGCAGCGGTGCTGCCCAAGCTGAATCTGGCCGGCGTTGCACGGGTCATCGCTGGTGCGCGGGCTTGCGTCGCAGTGGATACCGGCCTCGGCCATCTGGCTGCGGCGCTGGATGTGCCGAGCATTTCGCTTTATGGTCCGACCCTGCCCGGGCGGGTCGGCGCCTATGGACGCTCGCAGGTGCACCTGTGCGCCGGCGGGCCGAACGCCGGTCGCGGTGACCGCCACAAGCCCTGTTTCGACGATCTGCGCCCTGAGCGCGTCGTCACCGAACTGAAAGCCCTGCTGCGGGCCCCGGAGTCCGTCTGATGCAACTGGCCTTCATTCTCTACAAGTATTTTCCCTTCGGCGGGCTGCAGCGCGACTTCATGCGCATTGCCCTCGAATGCCAGCGTCGCGGCCATGCGATCCGCGTCTACGCGATGATCTGGGAAGGTGATGTGCCCGAGGGCTTCGAGGTCCTGATCGCGCCGGTCAAGGCGCTGTTCAACCACACCCGCAACGAGCGTTTCACTGCCTGGGTCGAGGCCGATCTGGCGCGGCGGCCGGTGGACCGGGTGATCGGCTTTAACAAGATGCCGGGACTCGACGTGTATTACGCCGCCGACCCCTGCTTCGAGGACAAGGCGCAGACGTTGCGCAATCCGATCTACCGCCGCTGGGGTCGCTACAAGCACTTCGCCGAGTACGAGCGCGCGGTGTTTGCGCCCGAGGCAAAGACCGAAATCCTGATGATCTCCGAGGTGCAGCAGTCGCTGTTCGTCAAATACTACGGCACGCCCGCCGAACGCTTTCACCTCTTGCCGCCGGGCATCGCCCAGGATCGCCGCGCGCCGGCCAATGCCGCGCAGATCCGTACCGAGTTTCGCGAGGAATTCGAGGTGCGGCCCGAGGAGCTGCTGCTGGTGCAGATCGGTTCCGGTTTCAAGACCAAGGGTCTGGACCGCAGCCTCAAGGCGCTCGCCGCATTGCCGCGCGAACTGAGTCAGCGCACCCGGCTGCTGGTGATCGGCCAGGACGATCCCAAGCCGTTCAAGCTGCAGGCCAAGACGCTGGGCGTTTCCGGCATGGTCGAATTTCTCAAGGGGCGCAGCGATATACCGCGGTTCCTGCTCGGCGCCGATCTGCTGATCCATCCAGCCTACAACGAGAACACCGGTACCGTGCTGCTGGAAGCGCTGGTCGCCGGGCTGCCGGTGCTGGTCACCGATGTATGTGGCTATGCGCACTACATTACCGACGCCGACTGCGGTCGCGTGGTGCCCAGCCCCTTCGAGCAGCAGGTGCTCGACCAGATGCTGGCGCAGATGCTGGCCGATGATCAGCAACGCGCGGTCTGGAGTCGCAATGCGCTGACGTTCGCCGACACGGCGGACCTCTATTCGATGCCGCAGAAGGCGGCAGACGTGATTCTCGGGGCAAGCGCATGAGCGCTGCAGCTCGGTCAGCGCCCTGCCGATTGGCGGTGGCTCCATGCGCCTGATGCTATTGGAGCCGTTCAAAAGCCTCTGGCACGGCGCGGACCCGTTCGTCGAAGTCGAGCGTCTCGACGGGCAGGTGTACCGCGAGCTGGAGGGGCGACGCACGCTGCGTACAGAAGTCGAAGGGCAGGGCTACTTCGTCAAGATTCATCGCGGTATCGGTTGGGGCGAGATCGCCAAGAACCTGCTTACCGCCAAGGCGCCCGTTCTCGGTGCTGGCCAGGAATGGCGAGCGATCCAGCGGTTGCACGAAGTGGGTGTGCCGACCATGACCGCGGTGGCTTACGGCGAGCGCGGAGCCAATCCGGCCAGCCAGCATTCGTTCATCATCACCGAAGAACTGGCCCCGACCGTCAGCCTCGAGGACTTCACGGCCAACTGGCTGGAACAGCCACCGGCACCGTCGCTCAAGCGCGCCCTTATCGCCGAAGTCGCCCGCATGGCCGGCACCATGCATCGCGCCGGCGTCAATCATCGCGATTTCTACATCTGCCACTTTCTGCTGCATACCGACAAACCGGTGATAGCAAGTGATTTCCGCCTGTCGCTGATCGACTTGCACCGTGCCCAGACCCGAGCGCAGACACCGCGCCGCTGGCGCGACAAGGATCTGGCCGGGCTGTACTTCTCGGCGCTGGGCATTGGCCTGACGCGCGGCGATAGGCTGCGCTTTCTGCGCGGCTATTTTCAGCGGCCCTTGCGCGACATCCTGCACGACGAGGCGCGTCTGCTCGCCTGGCTGCAGCGCAAGGCCGAGCGGCTATCCAGTCGCTATGCGCGCAGGTACGCACCGGGCGCACAGGCGTGAGTGGCTGGCAGCTCGCGACCGGCATGCCCGTCGAGGCAGCCTCGGCGTTCGCCGATCTGCCGACGGTGTTCGCGCTGACCGGCGAGGCGATTGCCCGCGATCCGTTATCCGAAGTGATTCGCGTCGAATGCGGCGGTTTGCGCTATTACGTCAAACGTTATTGGGCTGCCGGCAAAGGGCTGCGGCGCTTTCTCGGGCGGCCGCGGGTCAAGGCCGAATGGCAGAACCTGCGGCACTTTGCGCGCTGGGGTATTCCTGTCGCGCCGGTGGTGGCGTGGGGCATGGAGCGTCGCGGCGGCGTATTCCTGCGCGGGGCGCTGATCACGCTGGAGGTGCCCAATACCGTCGACATGGCGGCAATGGCGACGAACAACGACCCCCGTCTTGGCGATCCCCACTGGGTCGCGCGTATCAGTCGCCAACTGGCGCACGCCACCCGCACCCTGCATGACCATCATTTCGCCCACAACGACCTGAAATGGCGCAACCTGCTGATCAATGAGGACGGCGAGCTGTTCCTGATCGACTGCCCCTCGGGCAACTTCTGGTGGGGGCCTTTCCTGCGGCGGCGCATCATCAAGGATCTGGCCTGCCTGGACAAAGTGGCCAAGTACCATTTGAGTCGCACCCAGCGCCTGCGCTTCTACCTGCAGTACCAGCGGCGTGGGCGGCTGATACCGACTGATCGAGCGCTGATCGCGCAGGTGCTGGAGTATTTCGAGGGGCGCGAATGAACGAGTTTTTTTCTGTCGCTGATCGGCCCCTGCTCAAGGCGCACGGCCTGGCCAGCTTCGATGCACTCTGGGCCGTGCAGCTCGAATCGGTCGATATGCCCAATACCGGTCGCGGCGGCTGGAGTAGCGTGTTTCGCCTGGAGTTGGGCGATACGGCCTATTACCTGAAGCGACAGAGCAACTACCTGACCCACAGCCTGCGCCATCCGTTCGGCGAGCTGACCGTTGCTTGCGAATTTCGCAATATCCAGCGGTGTCGGAGTGATGCGACTAACGACCCCAGGCTGGAGATGATAGCCGGCCGCCAGCAGTGCAGGATGGCAAGCATATGGTACTGACGGATCTCACCCGTGGCGGCCGCTCGCCAACATTACCTCTGACACTCCTGCTGCCGGCCGGCGAACTGCGCATGCTGCAGTGGCTGCGTGTACTGCCGGGGCAGCGATATGTAGGTCGGGCCGAATGGCAGGGGCGTACTGTGCTGGCCAAGCTGCTGGTCGGCGCTAAGGCCGAGCGCCATTTTCAGCGCGAGCGCCAAGGTGCTCGCTTATTGGCCGAGCAGGGCATGATCACTCCGGCGTTGCTCGCTGAGGGCTTCGAGGCCGGGCAGGGTGGCTGGCTGCTCTTCGACTTCCTGGTCGGCGCCGAAAGTCTGGAGCAGGCCTGGCGGGCAGTGGAGCACGAACCGCCGTTGTCCGATCTCCAGCAGATGGTGCTGGGGGAAGCACTGGGCGCCATCGCGCAACTACACGCGCGCGGCCTGTGGCAGGATGATCTCCACCTAGACAATCTGCTGCGACATGATGGCCATCTCTTCATCATCGATGGCGGCGGCATTCAGGCGCAGACTCCGGGCCAGCCGCTGGCACGCGATAAGGTACTGGCTAACCTCGGCGTGTTCTTCGCGCAGCTGCCGGCTGGTCTGGAGCCGTACATCGAAGAACTGCTGGTGCACTACATCTTGGTCAACGGCGAGCATGCCCTGCCGTTGGAGGCTCTGCTGCGGGAGATCGCAGGCGTACGTCGCTGGCGACTGCGCGACTATCTCGGCAAGCTTGGCCGCGACTGCTCGCTGTTCAGCGCAAGGCGCAGCCTGAGTGAGCTACGCATCGTTCGTCGCAGCGAGGCGACTGTACTGGAGAGTCTGCTGGACGCGCCGGATATGGCGCTCGAGTCGGGACGTGCAATGAAGCGGGGCGGCAGTGCCAGCGTGGCGCTGATCGAGACAGCCGGCCGGCCGCTGGTCATCAAGCGCTACAACATAAAGGGCCTGGGCCACTGGCTGCGTCGCTGCTGGCGGCCCAGTCGTGCCTGGCACAGCTGGGTCGAGGGAAATCGCCTGGATTTTCTTGGCATCGCCACGCCACGACCGCTGGCCATGCTGGAGCGCCGTTGGCTGGGCCTGCGCCAACGCAGCTATCTGATTACCGAATACAGCGGCGGCGAGGATATAATTGCGCGTTTTCAGCCATACCTCGCCGGTTCGCCGCCCGAAATCGAGTTGCTGGCGCTTGATCAGTTGTTCGCCGCGCTACGTCGCGAGCGCATCAGCCACGGTGATCTTAAGGGCACCAACCTGCTCTGGAATCAGGGGCGCTGGACGCTGATCGATCTGGATGCTGCGCAGCAGCACCGCAGCGAGGCGGGCTTCAGTCGCGCCTATACGCGTGATCGCGCACGTTTTCTGCGCAACTGGCCGTCAGATTCTGCGCTGCATCGGCTACTGGCCGAACGAATACCGAAGGACAGCTTGGAGCCCGATGCTTGAAGCTGGAAGAACACGCTCTGCGGAGCTGAACTAAACATCCGCTGTTGCTTCAAGCCTCCGGCTTCAGGCGTTCAGCTCGCTTTTCAAGAGGCTTTCATCCGTGGCATTGACGATTCTCGGCCTTTCCGGCGCCCTCAGCCATGATCCTTCCGCTGCCCTCTACATCGACGGCAAGCTCATCGCTGCTGCCGAGGAGGAGCGCTTCGTGCGCGACAAGCACGCGAAGAACCGCATGCCCTACGAGTCCGCCAAGTTCTGCATGGAGCAGGCCGGCATCAAGCCGAGCGACGTCGACGTGGTGGCGATTCCCTTTGCGCCCATCAGCATTTTCGAGAAAGCCCGCTGGCACTATGCCAAGCGCTACTGGTACGCCCCGGACCGCGCGCTCGACGCCATTCTCATGGGCAACCGTCGCTATTATCGCTACAAGAAGCGCATCCAGTGGTGCCTGCAGCAGCTTGGCTTCGATCTGAAAAAGGTCAAGCTGCAGCCGGTCGAGCACCACCTGGCCCACGCCTCCAGTGCCTACCACTGCTCCGGCTTCACCGAGAAGACCGCGATCATGGGCATCGACGGCAAGGGTGAGTACGCCACGACGTTCTTCGGCTGGGGCGAGAACGGCAGGATCCACAAGATCAAGGAATTCTACGATCCGGATTCGCTGGGCGGCCTGTACGGAGCGATCACCGAGTACCTCGGCTTCGAGATGCTCGATGGCGAATTCAAAGTCATGGGCATGGCGCCCTACGGCGACGCGGCCAAGTACGATTTCTCTCGCCTGGCGAAATTCGAGAACGGCGAGCTGATCATCAATACCGATTACGCCAACGTTATCGGTTTCCGGCGCTACAAGGAAAACGGCAAGGGCTACTACTTCTCGCCCAAGCTGATCGACTGGCTCGGTCCCAAGCGCGAAGGCGACATCGCCGACGATCCATACATCCACTACGCCGCCAGTATGCAGGCGCTGTTCGAGAAGCTGGCGTTGGAGATGATGGACTACTACTTGGGCGACATCATCCGCGAAACCGGCAAGATCGCTTTCGCCGGCGGCTGCGCACTGAACGTCAAGCTCAACCAGAAGATCATTGCCCGCGAAGAGGTCAAGGAACTGTTCGTCCAGCCCGCCTCAGGCGACGCTGGTACTGCGGTCGGTGCTGCTGCCTACATCTCCCATCAGCGCGGCGTGCCGGTGGAAAAGATGGAGCACGTCTATCTCGGTCCGAGCTTCAGCAACGAGGACGTCATCGCGGCCTGCGCGCGCCACCCTAACAAGCCCGCGTGGCAGAAGATCGACAACGTGCCCGAGCGCATTGCCAAGATCATGGTCGACGGCAATCCGGTCGCCTGGTTTCAGGGCCGCATGGAATTTGGCCCGCGCGCCCTCGGCGGTCGCTCCATAATCGGCTGTCCCAGCGTGCCGGGCGTGGCCGACCGGATCAACGAGCAAATCAAGTTTCGCGAACGCTGGCGGCCGTTCTGCCCGTCGATGCTCGACACAGTCGCGCCGCAGATGCTCAAGGTCGACCACCCGAGCCCGTTCATGACCTTTACCTTCGAAGTCAACGAAGGCTGGAAAGAGCGCGTCGGCGAAGTCGTCCACGAGGACGGCACCTCTCGCGCCCAAGTGCTCAAGCGCGAATACAATCCGCGCTGGTACGACCTGATGCTCGAGCTGGAAAAGCTCACCGGCAACGGCGTGTCTTTGAATACATCTCTCAATCGCCGCGGCGAACCGATGATCTGCTCGCCGACCGATGCGCTGAATATGTTCTTTGGGTCGGATCTGCAGTATCTGATCATGGAGGATGTGTTGGTGGTGAAGGATGGGATGAGCCGGCATGAGCCCAGCTGAGCGGTGGGTGCTGCAGCTCTGTCATGGCTATGACGGCCCTTTTCTCGATTGCGCACGACAGTACGCGGTGCTTTTTGCCGGCACGCAATACAAGGTCTGCACGGTTTATTTGACGGGGGCGCCGAGTGAAGAGGTAGTGCAAGGCTCGGCTTCCGATGACGTCGTGTTTCTTGGCTATGATAGCCGGCATGTGCGGGGCCTCAAGCTCGGTGCCATACGCAAATTGCGTAAGATAGTTGCGGGTCGCAATTTCCGATTGTGCATCGCCCATCGCTTCAAGCCCATCTACATCGCGCTGCTAGCGACCAGACTGCCGGTGATCGGCGTGCACCACGCCTTCGGCGTTTATAACCGGCCCATGCGGCGCTGGTTCGTCAATCATTTTCGTGCGCGCTTGTTGCTACTCGGCGTTTCCAATGCGGTGCGTGACGAGATGCGTGCCGACCTCCCCGGCTGGGAAAGCACGCGCGTTGAAACTCTTTACAATCGCATCGACGTCGCCGCCGTGCAGACCGAGCAGATTTCTCGCCTCGGCGCCCGCACAGCGCTGCAACTGCCGCTGGATGCCTGGGTGGTTGGCAATGCCGGTCGCTTGCACCCAGATAAGGATCAGGCCACCTTGATCCGAGGATTCGCTCAGGCACTGCCACGACTGCCCGTCGGTAGCCTGCTTGCGATAATGGGTAGCGGTCAGCTGGAAGCGCCGCTTCGCCAACTGGCCGAGAGTCTGGGGATCGCCGATCAGGTGCGGTTTCTCGGGCATGTGCGGCACGGCAGGCGCTACTTCAAAGCGTTTGATCTCTTTGTATTGACCTCAGACCACGAGCCATTCGGCATGGTGTTGCTAGAAGCCATCGCGGCGAAGGTGCCGGTGGTCTGCACCGATTGCGGTGGTGGGCGTGAAGTGGTCGAGGGCGTCGGAAAGCTGTTTCCGTTGGGAGACAGCGCTGCTTTAGCCACCGAGTTGGTGAAAGCTGCACAACTGGATCCCGGTTCGGCTCAATCGGCAGCCTCGACCCTTGAGCATCTCACCGAACGTTTTTCCGATGCGCGTGCGCAGCGTGATTTCAATACAATTCTGTCGAAAGCGTTTTTCACGGATGATTCAGTGCGGCATGTTCATTTTTACGTTGAATAATTCATGAGAATAGCAGTCGCATTTTTTGGTATTCCTCGCAACAGTTCTATCTGCTTCCCGTCTATTGAGCAGAACATCTATCAGCGCCTGCCCGGTAATGCACAGGTGCGGTCGTACTATCACCTTTACGAGCCCCAGTCGGTCAATAATCCGAGGTCTGGAGAGAATGGCTTCATCGGTGAGTCCAATTATCTGCCTTTTGCTCGTATGGAAGGGCGTCTTGAGGCGGCTGGCGCCTGTCTGAAATGCTGGGATTTCGACGAGATCAAGAAGCACGGCGATGTATGGCGGGACGACTTCAAGTCCGTTTCCAATCTGATACATCAATTGAACTCTCTGCATGCGGTAACTGCGCTGGTCGATGGATTTGAGTCTGACGTCGTGCTTTTCGTACGTCCCGACCTGCTCTATCACGACACCTTGCCCAGGTTCGTGCTTAACGCCTGTGCAGCGGATAGCCGCGCGGTCTTCATCCCTCATTGGCAATGGTGGAATGGTCTGAATGATCGTTTTGCTGTTTGTGGTCGGGACGTATATGGCGCTTACGGTCGTCGTGCAGAACTTATGATCCCTTTCTGTCTGCAGGAGCAGCGAGGTCTGCATGCTGAGCGGTTGCTGCGCTTCTCCCTGGCGGAGTCCGGCGCTTTGGTACGCACACTTGATGTGCGGGCATCCCGGGTTAGATTGAATGGGGAGTTGGTCGAAGAATCTTTCTCATCCAAACATTCCATGGGGCGTCGGGAAAATCGTTTCATGCTGCCGATGGCGCGCCTGCGCTCGCAGTTCGACAAACTACGGTATCGGCAGGGCGGTATGCTTGGCTGATTTAGGGAATATCGTCCAATGTTGAAAGTTCTGCTACTTGTGCAAAAAGAGCAGCGCGTCATGCTTGACCGCTTGTATGAAAGTATTGCGTATAATTGCGAGTGTGATACGCGGTGGCTGAGTCGTGACGAGCAGGCCAATTTGAAGCGCCACTTCTCCGAGAGCGTAAACCCGCAGCAGTATGACCGCATTGTATTGTTCTTACGCTTCAAGCAGGAGATTCGGCAGGTTGGGTTTATTCGCAGCGTGCCAAATCTGGTGATACTTGAGCACGACGCTTATCAAAACTATATCGCCTGCAAGTACACGGGAAAGTTCAGCGCACATTATCGGCGTTTGCCGTGGGTGCGTGTGATCAGCTCCGGTTACATGGTCAGCGAGCGGCTTCGCCAGGAAGGCTTCGATACAGTCTTCGTGCCCAAGGGGTACGACCAGGCATTGCTGCGCGATCTGGGGCGGGAGCGAGATATCGAACTGGCCTTCGTTGGCAGCACCAAAAGCGGCGCCTATAGCGAGCGCAAGGCGTTGCTCGATGAGCTGGCAAAAGTTGAGGATCTGGTCGTTACGCGCACCAATTCTGGTGAAGACTATTGCAATACCCTCAATCGCATTCGCTTCTTCGTCAGTGCCGACGTCGGCATGGGCGAATACATGATCAAGAACTTCGAGGCTATGGCCTGTGGTTGTGTATTGCTGGCGTGGGATCAGGGCGAAGCGGAAAACAAGGCGCTGGGTTTCGTCGATATGGAGAACCTGGTGCTTTACCGCAGTGTCGATGAGCTGCGAAGCAAGCTGGCGATGTTGCGTTCGGATCCCGACCTGGCGGCGCGCATCGCTTCTGCGGGTCGGGCCTTGGCGGAGCGGGAGTACAGCTTCTCGCGTGTCGGGCAGCGTATCGTCCTGGCGTTGGATAAGCCGTTACGGGACCGCCCGCCGATGGGCCTGTGGGATCGGCTGCGTCTGTACTGGAGGCTGAAGTGAATCAATCACGTATTCGCTTGCTGATTCCCTATTTCGGCCGATGGCCGTTCTGGATGCCGTTTTTCCTGCAGACCTGCAAGCGGAACGCCGATATAGACTGGCTCTTTTTCAGCGATTGCGGAACGCCAGACGACCTTCCGGATAACGTACGGATCGTACCGATTTCGTTTGCTGACTACTGTCAATTGGTCAGCGAGCGTCTGGGCATATGCTTCAAGCCGACCAATCCTTACAAGCTCTGCGATATCAAGCCTGCGCTAGGGCATATCCACGCCGAGTATCTGGATGGCTTCGACTTCTGGGGGTTCAGCGATATCGATCTCATATACGGCGACCTGCGCGGCTATTTTTCCGAGGATCGGCTCGCCCGATACGATCTGCTGTCCACCCACGCGCGTCGCGTTTCAGGACATCTGTGTTTGCTGCGTAATAACGAGCGTATGCGCCAGGCGTTCATGTGCGTTCCTGGCTGGCAGGCTTGTTTCGAAGACCCCAGGCACCATGCGTTCGACGAAGCGGCATTCAGCCGATTGTTCATTCGACGAAAAAACTGGCCCGAGGCGCTTCGGCGGGTGGCTGATCACTTCAATCCGTGGCGTCGATGCAGCGAGTTCAACGAGGCGTTCAGTACTCCGCACGCTCGGGTTCCATGGCTTAGCGGTAGCTTCGATTTTCCCGATTGCTGGGTCTGGAACGATGGGCGGCTGACCAACAACCGCGATGGCGCTCGAGACTTCCCCTATTTCCATTTTATAACCTGGAAGAACGCCAAATGGTCAGGCTGTACCCTCGAGTCACTGGTGCAGCCTGAAAATCTTGCCGCTCAGCAATCGTGGTGCGTTACAGAACAAGGGTTTCGGGCTTTAGACGGGCTGGCTGTTATCGGACGGAGAACGAGTACCGATGGCTCGCTTTAACCCCAGAGTGCTCATGCTGGAGCATTCGGCTTGAGTATCCTTAGTATTTTGTGGTCTTCCGGCAAGGCGCATACCTCCATTCATCGAGTGCATGAGGAGATTCTTTCCCTAGTGGCTGATGAAAGAGAAGAAATGCACACTTGGATGCTGATGGGGCGCGAGGCTGCGCGGAACTCTGATTGCGGGCAAATGCTGCATTGGCGGCTGAGCTCGAGGGCGCTCAAAGGTCGGGGCATCTGGAAACTATCGCAGTGGTGGTTGCAGCGGCACCTTGCCCGCGAGATCGAGCGACTCAATCCGAAAGTGTTGTTGCTCGATGGCATTGGCGTGGCTCGGTTGATCATTCCGGTGGTGGCGAGATTGCACCTTAAGTCCCGGGTCATCGTCGTGTTCCACGGGCAAAGCCGCATGCGTCGGAGCGATCCGAAGTTGTTCGACGCGATTGCTGCGCATCGTCTGAGGCTGGTCGCGGTGTCCGAGGCGCTCGCCGAATCTCTGGGCGCGAAGCTGGGTAGAGCGGTGTTCGCTGCACGAACAGCGATAAACCCGCATTCGTTCAAGCAGGAACTGATTTCTCGCGACGAAGCCAGGGGCAGACTGGGCCTTGATAGCGCAAGCATTGTCCTGGGCACGGTTGGGCGGCTGGTCGAGGAAAAGGGCTTTCTGCCCATGCTCGATGTGCTGAGTGAGTTGTCACGCGTGCGGACAAACATCCACCTGGTGCTCGTGGGCGAAGGGAGGCAACGACCGGAACTGGAGTCACGTATCCGACGCCTGAGCCTAGGCCGAATGGTTACGCTGGCGGGATATCGACAGGACGCTGCGCAGCTATATAAAGCGTTCGATGTGATGTTGATTCCGTCCCGCAGTGAAGGGTTGGGTTTGGTTTTGCAAGAAGCGGTGATGGCGGATGTGCCGGTCGTTGCCAGCGATCTGCCAGTCTTCGTCGAGCAGTTGGGGGTCAAGGGCATTTACGTCTCGCCGAACGATGTGTCCGGCTGGGTCACCGCCATTGAGCATGTGCTCGATTCGGATCGGCGATCGCTCGCCGTCGAGCAGGGGAATCACCTAGCATCGGAGCAGGCCTGGAAACGGTTCCGCAAGAGTTACGTTGAGCTGCTGGCCGATGACTCGGGAACGGTCAGCGCATCGCAGAACTGCGAAAACGGAAAGGCGTTCTGAAATTTTTCACGTTCGAGATATCGTTTGAAGTGCGCCAGATTACGTCGAATCATATGGTTCGGTAGAGATCGGCCCAGGAAACGCATATCGGCGATATCGATCAGCCCCAGCGAACCTTGCGGAGTAAGGACAATATTTCCCAAGTGCAGCGAGCGGAAATAAATACCCTTGCGATGCAGCTCGCGTACGAATCCAATCAGCTTGGGCAGGATTGTTGACCAACTGAAGCCAGGCTGCGTTGCAAGTTGACTTAGCGAGCTGCCCAGCAGCGGGGCATAAAGCACCGCGTCCGCCGATTTATCCGACAGTTCGTATATTGCCCGCACCTTTAGCGTAGCGATATCCAGGGCTTGGAGGCGTTCGGCGTTCTTGACGAATCGACGCGAATAAGGCCGCAGCAATGCCGAGGAAAGCCAGCGCTTTCGACGAAAGAATTTTAGAAATAGACCGCTCTCAAGCTGCAGGACCTTGGGACCCAGACCATCCGCTTCGAGAATTGCCGCATTATGGGTGAGTTGTTGCAAGTCTCGCTGGCATAATTGGCTTACATGCATGGTTGGCCTTAAGCAGTGTGCGAACGTCGGGACAAGGCGCGCATTCTAACATCGCTGGTGCTGGCGCATTCGCCGTTTTCCGAAGGGGTAGTATGGATAGCCGTCGTTTAGGGTTGACCTGGCTAACGCTGGGGTTGGTGTGGTTCCTGCTGGGCATAACCTGGATTTCGACGACTAAATTTTACCAACAAGGCTTGATCGTGTTTTTCTGGCTGCCGGCCATGTGGGCTTGTTGGTCCTGTCGTACGGTGCTGCTCGACCTCTGGCGCAAGGAAAAGTCGCTGCTGACAGCATTGGTCGCGCTGGTTGCGTGGGCTGCCGTTAGCTCGTTCTGGAGCGCCGCCGAGGAGCCTGCGCGCGAAGTCAAACGGCTGATATACGTGGTGCTTTTTTTGCTGGGCCTGGTATGCCTCATGCGACAGCCACGACGCGTCGTTTCGGTGTTGCAATGGGCTGGTTTGGGACTGGCGCTTGCAGCGCTGGTAGCGCTGGTTCAGCGTTATGGGATCGAGGCGAAGCCTTGGGCCTGGCGGATGCAGGGTTATGGCCTGCTAGACCATCCGATTATCGGTGGATACGTGTTCGGTATAGCGCTGATTTGGTGGTTCTGTTTGCCACCCAGCCGCGCCATGCTGCGCATTGTGTGGGCGCTTGGTTTGTTGGCGCTGTTCACTTTTGTCGTGATGACGCAGAGCCGTGGCGTATGGGTTGCTCTGCTGGCGACTATCTTGCTGATGCCTGCTTGGCGGAGCGGCCGTGCCGACTTGTTCGTTGCGTTCCTGCTGCTGGTCGTGGCTGCGTTGGGGTACTGGTTGTTCGGCAGTTATGTTGTCGCCAGGGGCACCTCCTACCGCCCTGAAATATTCGCTGCAAGTCTCGCGATGATCGGAGATCGGCCTTGGTTAGGTTTGGGGTTGGGCAGCGATTATCAGGTCGGAGCCCTGGGGCGCATATTCGACCACACTCACAACCTGTTTACTCATGCTGCGGTAGAGCTTGGCTTGCCCGGACTCATTTTATGGCTGGCAGTTTGGCTGCGTTGCTTCGTCATCGCTGTGCGTGAGCGAGCCACCGTTCTCGGCGGCGCATTGTTGGGCATGTGGTTTTTCAGCACCTTTGCGTTGTTGTTCGATGGCGCGAATCTTTGGGATTCGCCTCGCCCGGAATGGTTCCTAACCTGGCTGCCAGTGGGGCTGGCGCTGGGGGCAGGGGCGGCCAGCTCGCTGTGTTACCATCCCAGGCCTTTGACAGACAGGCTGCATTCTCCTATGAGTGGCCCTCGGAAAGCCGACACGACATCCAGTCTGAGTATCTACCTGCGGTTGCTGCGCTATGTGGTCCCGTACTGGAGCCTGTTTGCAATCAGCATCCTCGGCTTCCTGCTCTTCGCCTCTACGCAGCCCATGCTGGGCTACATCCTCAAGTTCTTCGTCGATGGGCTGAACAACCCGGACGCCAGTTTTTTTGCCCAGGTACCTCATCTCAACGAGCTGGAGTGGCTGGCCGGGCTGAAGCTGCTGCAGGCGGTGCCCTTGCTGATCGTGGTCATCGCGCTGTTGCAGGGTGTCGGTTCGTTTCTTGGCAACTATTTCCTCGCCCGCGTCTCGCTGGGATTGGTACATGACCTGCGTGTAGCGCTGTTCAACAACCTGCTGACGCTCCCCAATCGCTACTTCGACAGCCACAACTCCGGGCATCTGATCTCGCGCATCACCTACAACGTGACCATGGTCACCGGCGCGGCGACCGATGCGATCAAGGTGGTGGTGCGCGAGGGTATGACGGTGATCTTTCTGTTCGCGACGCTGCTGTGGATGAACTGGAAGCTGACGCTGGTGATGGTGGCGATCCTGCCGGTGATCGGGGTGATGGTGTCCAGTGCCAGCAAGAAATTTCGCAAGCAGAGCAAGAAAATCCAGGTCGCGATGGGCGATGTCACCCATGTGGCCTCGGAAACCATCCAGGGCTACCGGGTCGTGCGCAGTTTCGGTGGCGAGGCCTACGAGCAGGCGCGTTTTCTCGGCGCGAGTCAGGACAACACCGGCAAGCAGCTGCGCATGGTCAAGACCAATGCGGTCTATACGCCGACGCTGCAACTGGTGATCTACAGCGCGATGGCAGTGCTGATGTTTCTGGTGCTGTACATGCGCGGCGATGCTTCTGCCGGCGATCTGGTTGCTTACATCACCCTGGCCGGCCTGCTGCCGAAACCGATCCGGCAGCTGTCCGAGGTCAGTTCCACCATACAAAAGGGTGTTTCCGGTGCCGAAAGCATCTTCGAGCAGCTGGACGAGGCCTCGGAAGTCGATGGCGGTACGCTGGAGCGTGAGCGAGTGGCGGGGCGCCTGGAGATCAACGGGCTGAGCTTCGTCTATCCGGGCACCGACAAGCAGGTGCTGCACGACATCAGCTTCAATGTCGAGCCGGGGCAGATGGTCGCGCTGGTCGGCCGTTCGGGCAGTGGCAAATCCACCCTGGCCAATCTTATTCCGCGGTTCTACCACCACGATCAAGGGCAGATTCTGCTCGACGGTGTGGATATCGAGGACTACACGCTGCGCAACCTGCGCCGGCATATCGCTCTGGTGACTCAGCAGGTGACCTTGTTCAACGACACTGTTGCTAACAACATCGCCTACGGCGATCTGGCTGGTGCCCCGTTGGAAAATATTCAGCGCGCGGCTCGCGATGCCTATGCGGACGAGTTCATCCAGCAGATGCCGCAAGGCTACCAGACGCTGGTTGGCGAGAATGGTGTGTTGCTTTCCGGCGGTCAGCGCCAGCGTCTGGCGATCGCCCGCGCGCTGTTGAAGAACGCGCCGGTACTGATCCTCGACGAGGCGACTTCGGCGCTGGACACCGAATCCGAGCGGCATATCCAGAGCGCGCTGGACCACGCCATGAGTGGACGCACCACGCTGGTCATCGCCCATCGTCTAAGCACCATCGAGAAGGCCGATCTGATTCTGGTGATGGAGCAGGGGCGTATCGTCGAGCGCGGCAACCATGCGCAGCTGCTGGCGGCCAACGGTGCTTATGCTCGTTTGCACGAGAAGCAGTTCAAAGACGACGAGCCGGCGTGATCCGCGTGTCCGCTGGGGCGCGCGAGCCGCGGCGCGCCGGCATGCTATGATCCGCGGCGTTTTCCAGCGCCCCGGAGCCCTCTCAATGAAGCTGTCCATGCCCCGTTTCGACCAAGCCCCCGTCCTGGTGGTGGGTGACGTCATGCTCGATCGCTATTGGCATGGCGGCACGTCGCGGATTTCGCCGGAGGCGCCGGTGCCGGTGGTCAAGGTCGAGCAGATCGAGGATCGCCCCGGTGGCGCAGCCAACGTTGCGCTGAACATCGCTGCACTGGGCGCGCCTGCCCGGTTGGTCGGCGTGACCGGCGAGGACGAGGCGCGTCAGAGCCTGGTCGACAGCCTCGCAGCCGCCGGCGTTGAAGCGCATTTCCAATGCATTGAGCACCAGCCGACCATCGTCAAGCTGCGCGTGATGAGCCGCCATCAGCAATTGCTGCGCATGGATTTCGAGGAGCCGTTCGATACCGATCCGGCGGCGATCCTGGCTGAGGTCGAGGCGCTGTTGGCCGGGGTCAAGGT
The DNA here is from genome assembly GCF_021432085.1 of Stutzerimonas kunmingensis. Classification (GTDB taxonomy): domain Bacteria; phylum Pseudomonadota; class Gammaproteobacteria; order Pseudomonadales; family Pseudomonadaceae; genus Stutzerimonas. The sequence goes on from NZ_CP090366.1 coordinate 492,497, forward strand.
GCTAGTGCTGTCTGACTACGGCAAGGGCGCGCTGAGGAATCATCAGGCGTTGATCCAGGCGGCGCGCCGCCGCGGGATTCCGGTGCTGGCCGATCCCAAGGGCAAGGATTTCGAGATCTATCGTGGCGCGTCGCTGATCACGCCGAACCTCGGCGAGTTCGAGGCGATCGTCGGGCATTGCGCCGATGAGGCCGAGCTGGTCGCCAAGGGCGCCGAGCTGATGCGCCGCCTGCAGCTGGACGCTCTGCTGGTGACCCGCGGCGAGCACGGCATGACCCTGCTGCGCCCCGACCACGCCGCGTTGCATCTGCCGGCGCGGGCGCGCGAGGTGTTCGATGTGACCGGCGCCGGCGATACCGTGATTTCCACACTGGCCGCTGCGCTGGCCGCCGGTGCCGAGCTGCCGCAGGCCGTGGCGTTGGCCAACCTGGCCGCCAGCATCGTGGTCGCCAAACTGGGCACCGCCTGTGTCAGCGCGCCCGAGCTACGCCGCGCGATCCAGCGCGAGGAAGGCTCCGGGCGCGGCATGATGACGGTCGAGCAACTGCTCATCGTGGTCGAGGATGCTCGCGCCCAGGGCGAGAAGATCGTTTTCACCAACGGCTGCTTCGACATCCTGCACGCCGGCCACGTGACCTATCTGGAGCAGGCCCGCGCCCAGGGCGATCGTCTGGTCGTGGCAGTCAACGACGACGGCTCGGTCAGCCGCCTGAAGGGGCCGGGGCGGCCAATCAACTCGGTGGATCGCCGTATGGCGGTGCTGGCCGGTCTGGAAGCGGTGGATTGGGTGGTGTGCTTTTCCGAGGACACGCCGGAAAACCTGCTGGCCCAGGTGCGACCCGATGTGCTGGTCAAGGGCGGCGACTATGGCGTCGATCAGGTCGTCGGTGCCGATCTGGTCAAGTCCTACGGCGGTGTGGTGAAGGTGCTGGGGCTGGTGGAAAACAGCTCGACCACCGCCATCGTCGAGAAGATTCGCAGCCGCTGAGTCCTTTGGATACGCCTACCGCGTATCGCGTCAGTAGGTGGATAGCCGCTTTGCGCGGCTACCCACTACGCATTAACGGGCGGCTGCCATCGGCCGTGCCGCCCACCAATCCCGCCAGCGAACGCGCTCGTCGCGCACTACCCAGCCTTCCTGCGGCGCAAAGCTTTCCGATAGCCACAGGCCGCGAGTGTTCACCGGGCTGAATTGGCCATTGCGCAGTTGCAACAGCTGATCCTGCGGCTGGCCCTGCTGCAGCGGTATCAGGTAGATGTCGGGCCGGCTGCGCTCCAGGCGCGCAACCAGTTGTCCATCTTCCAGGCGCTCGTCTACGTGGAACAGGCTCAGCTGACGCGCCTCTTTCGGTAGTTCCATGCGCATGTCATAGACCAGCTGCAGCGATGCGGTCGGCAGGTGTACATAGGCGCGAGGACGCTCCATCAGCACCATGTTGCCGCACTGTACCGGGCGCGTGGCGCCGGATTGCGAGGCGAGCTTGAAGTGCACCGCCTCGCGGTAGTGCAGGCTGGCCTGGTACGGAGTGGGCAGCCAGGTATCGCCGAAACGACCGGCGAGCCAGCCTTCAGGAGTTTCCAGCAGGCATTCTTCGGCAATTTCCTGGATGGCGGTGAGCAACGGCAGGTTCAGCTCATGGGCCGGGATGTAGCCGGAGATCAGCTTGAGTACAACGTCACCACGGTCCGGCCGCTGCTGACGGACCAGTACCCAGTATTCGCGGCCCTGCCAGCTCATGGTCAGACGCACCGAAACGCCGAGATTGGCCAGTTCGATGGCAAAACGGCCCGGATCGGAGACCTCAACCGGGCGGCGGCGCTCGATCACTTCGCTGAAGTTCAACGGCCGGCCCAGACTCTGGTAGCTCAGGTTGTCCTGGCTGGCCTCGACGTAGAGAGGCAGGGTCTTGAATGCGGCAGGGCTCTTGCGCACCAGAACTCTTGGCATTCGGTTTCTCCTTGCGGCGAAGAAAGTAACCGCGCGGCATCAGCGTAATGCGCTTCCGCGTAGCGGATGAACGTTGCCGCCAGGACCGTTTCAGTTGCCGGTCAGAACAGCAGCAGCAGTCCGTACGTTAGCCGTCAAATGCTGCGGATTGATAGTGCCGATGATCGCGCCGCTGACACCTGGGTGACCGAACAGCAGCTCGAAACTGCGGCGGACCGGGTCTTCGCCTGGCTTGAGGCAGGCATGTCCGCTGGCCAGGGCTTTCTTGATCAGGATGCCCTTGCCGTGAGCAGCAGCGTAGTCGAGGACCGGTCGTTCGGTCTGCTCGTTGAGGTTGTAGGTCACCATCGCGCAGTCGCCCTGCTGCAGCGCAAGCAGTCCACCATCGACCGTCTTGCCGGACAGACCGAAGGCGAGGATCTTGCCCTCGCGCTTGAGTTGGGCCAGGGTCTGGTAGACCTCGGTGTGCTGCAGGATATCGAGGTCGTTGCCGTCCGAATGCACCAGCACCAGCTCGATGCGGTCGGTACGCAGGCGCTTGAGGCTGCGCTCCACCGAGAAGCGCGTGTGGGCGGCAGAAAAGTCGAAACGCGACTGGCCGTTCTCGAACTCCTCGCCAACCTTGCTGACGATCACCCAATCCTCGCGCTGTCCGGCCAGCAACGGGCCGAGCCGTTCCTCGCTGACGCCGTAGGCCGGCGCGGTGTCGATCAGGTTGATACCCAGTTCGCGGGCCAGGGTCAGCAGCTGGCGAGTCTGGGCGTCGTCTGGGATGGAAAAACCGTTGGGATATTTCACCCCTTGATCGCGGCCCAGCTTCACAGTGCCCAACCCCAGTGGCGAAATGCTTAGGCCGGTTTTGCCCAGCGGGCGGTGCAGGTCATGCAGCGTTGCGTTCATGGCAGCAGCCCTTCCCAGAACGGCCCGGTCAGCGGCGGACGTGGCAGTTGAGGTAGTGCGGGATGGTTGGCCGGACGAATGCCGTCACGGGCGAGGGCGGCTTCGACGCGGTCGGAAAAGTCGGGGGACAGGGCCAGCTTGGTCGGCCAACCGACCAGCAGCCGGCCCTGCTCGGCAAGGAAGGCGTTGTCCGGACGGGCGAGCGCCGATTGCGCAGGCTCGGCGCGGTCGATACGCAGCGTGGCCCACTGCGCGGAGGACAGGTCGATCCAGGGCACCAGTTCGGCCAGTTCCTTTTTCGCGACCGCGATCTGAGCGGCTTCGTCGCGTGCCACGCCATCGGCTTCGGCCAGGTCGCCGCCGAGATACCAGACCCACTCGCCGTCCGCTGTCGGATGGCTGGTGACCGTGATCCGCGGTTTGGTGCCGCCGCCCAGGCAATGGGCATAGAGCGGCTTGAGCGTGGGCGCCTTGACGATGACCATGTGCAGCGGACGGCGCTGCATGGCCGGTTGTTGCAGGCCGAGCGACGCGAGCAGCTCGGCAGTCCCGCCACCAGCGCTGAACACGATGCGCTGGGCGCGGATCTCGCGACCATCGACGCGCAACCCGACCAGCTCGTTGTCGTCGAGCAGCGGTTCGATCTGCTGGCAGGCCAGCAGGCTGTCACCAGCCAGCTCGGCCAGCCGGGCGATCAGGCTGGGCACATCGAGCACCAGTTCGCTGAGCCGATAGACCTTGCCCTTGAACCGTGGATGCTGCAGCGCAGGTGGCAGCTCATCGCCCTTGACCTGACCGACCCTCGAGCGCACTGCCTTGCTGGCGAAGAAGCTGGTGAGGTTGCCGGCCAGGGTGCCTGGCGACCACAGATAGTGTGCATCGGACAACAGGCGCACGCCGCTAAGGTCCAGCTCGCCCTTGCCTTCGAGCGCTTCGCGCCAGCGCCGCGGCATATCGGCGATCGCCTCGGAGGCACCGGTGAGCGCACCGCTCAGCGCGTACTTGGTGCCGCCATGGATGATGCCCTGGGACTTCACGCTCTGCCCGCCGCCCAGTGTTCCCTTGTCGACCAGCAGGGTGGCAAAACCCAGTCGGCGCAGGCGCGCGTTCAGCCAAAGGCCGGCGACGCCGCCGCCAACGATCAGGACGTCGGTGCTGAGGGATTCGGGCATGTGCAGACCTCATTGGGTAAACGGTCGCGCAGTATAACTGCAGTCCGCCGGCAGCTTAGTGGCCTGCGCTGCGGGAGAACAACTGGATGACCACCACACCGGCGATGATCAGCCCCATGCCCAGTACCGCCGGCAGGTCCAGGTACTGACGATAGAGCAGCGCCGCGGCGACGCTGACCAGCACGATGCCGAGCCCGGCCCAGATGGCATAGGCGATGCCCACCGGGATGGTCCGTACCACCAGCGCGAGCATCCAGAACGACAGGCTGTAGCCGGTCACCACCAGCAGCAGTGGCAGCGGGCGACTGAAGCCGGCCAGCGCCTTCATCGAGGTGGTGGCGACCACCTCGGCACAGATGGCGATGGCCAGGTAAACGTAGCCGGACATGGCGAGATCCTGATTATGGGCGGGCAACTTCGTTCGGTTCCGACCTCGCCAACAAGTTCGCCGGCAGGGCGGTTATGGCTCGCGAGCAGGCGGCTTGCTAAGCTCCGCGCCCATGAATCGCACCCTCTATACCCTTCTGTTCCACCTCGGCCTGCCGCTGGTGTTCCTGCGCCTGCTGTGGCGCGCCTGGCGCGCGCCGGCCTACTCCCGTCGTATCGGCGAGCGTTTCGCCTTCGGTTTGCCGCCGCTGCGTCCGGGTGGCATCTGGGTGCATGCGGTCTCGGTGGGAGAAAGCATCGCCGCGGCGCCGATGATCCGCGAGCTGATGGCGCGCTACCCGCAGCTGCCGATCACCGTCACCTGCATGACCCCGACCGGTTCCGAGCGCATCCAGGCGCTGTTCGGCGACAGCGTGCAGCATTGCTACCTGCCCTATGACCTGCCCTGGGCGGCGGCGCGCTTTCTGAATTGCCTGCAGCCGAAGCTGGCAGTGGTGATGGAGACCGAGCTCTGGGCCAACCATATCCATCAGTGCGCCCGGCGCGGCATACCCGTGGCGCTGGCTAATGCGCGGCTGTCCGAGCGCTCGGCCCGTGGCTATGCGCGCTTCGCCCGGCTGACCGCGCCGATGCTGGCCGAGCTGGACCTGATTGCCGTGCAGACCGAGGCTGAAGCCGAGCGTTTTCGCCAGCTCGGCGCACGCCACGAGTGCGTCGAAGTGACTGGCTCGATCAAGTTTGACCTGACCATCGACCCGGCACTGCTGGCGCGGGCGACCGATTTGCGCGATCAATGGGCGGCGCAGGATCGGCCGCTGTGGATCGCCGCCAGCACCCATGCCGGCGAGGACGAAATCGTCCTGGCCGCGCACCGGCGCTTGCTGGAGCGGTTTCCGCAGGCCCTGCTGCTCCTGGTGCCACGGCATCCGGAACGCTTCATCTCGGTGTATGAACTGGCAGGCAAGGAAGGCTTTGCCGCGGTGCGCCGCTCGACGGGTGAAACGGTTGGCGCCGGCACGCAGGTGCTGGTCGGCGACACGATGGGCGAGCTGCTGTTTCTCTATGCCCTGGCCGACGTGGCCTTCGTCGGTGGCAGCCTGGTACCCAATGGCGGGCACAACCTCCTCGAGCCCGCCGCGCTGGGCAAGCCGGTGCTCAGTGGCCCGCATCTGTTCAACTTTCTCGAAATCTCCGCGCAACTGCGCGATGCCGGCGCCCTGCGCGAAGTGCAGGATGCCGATCAGCTGGCGGATGCTGTCGGTGAGCTCTGGCGCGATTCGGCTGCCGCGCAACGGATGCGTGACGCCGGGCTGGGCGTGCTCAAGGCCAATCAGGGCGCCTTGCAGCGTCTGCTGACAGGGCTGGCGAGGCTGCTCGGCTAGCCGGTGCGTTTGGCCTTGCGTGGAACAAAACGGGTCGATTGCCGGCGCGGGCGATAGTCGCCATCCAGGTGTAGAACCCGGAGGGCTAAAGCCCACCCTACCGACTAAGCGTTCGGGTCGTAGTGTGGGCTTTAGCCCTCCCAGCCACGGTTCAAGCGAGTCCCCTGCTCAATAATCCACCCGTACCGGCTGACCGATGGTCTGCGGCAGATCCGGCGGCAGGAAGTCGGTGTCCGGGTTGTAATCGGGTTTCAGGTAGGCGGCCAGCTGCTGCAGGTCGTCCGGGTTCAGCGTGCCGGCCGCCTGTTTCAGGCGCAGGTTGTCGAGGATGTAGTCGTAGCGGGCATTGTTGTAGTCGCGCACGGCGGCATACAGGCGCCGCTGGGTGTCGAGCACATCGACGATGTTGCGGGTGCCGACCTGATAGCCGATCTCCGTGGCTTCCAGCGCACTCTGGTTGGAGATGATCGACTGCCGGCGGGCCTGGACCTGTTCGATATCGGTGTTCACCGCGCGGTGCAGGTTGCGCGTGGCTTCCACCACCTGGCGGCGCAGGCTTTCGCGCTGCTGCTCGCTCTGACTCAACTGGTAATAGGCCTCGCGGCTCTGCGAGGTGGTCAGGCCGCCGCTGTAGAGCGGGATGTTCAGCTGCAGGCCGATGCTGCGCTGCTCGACGTCGCCGGTGTAGCGCGGCATTACACCTGGTGGAAGGCCGGTCGAATCGGTGTTCGTGAAGCCGAGCGCATCGTTGTCGCCCTTGCGATAGGACGCCACCGCATCGAGCGTCGGTGCATGGCCGGAGCGGCGCTGGCGCAGGGTTTCTTCCGCTGCGGTCACCGCGTAATTGACCGCCAGCAGGTTGAGGTTCTGCCGTGTTGCGGTATCGACCCACGCCTTGGCCTCGTTCGGCACCGGCGCCAGGACAGGCAGGGTGTGGCGGATGCCTTCGAGGGCGATATATTCGCGGTTGGTCAGGGTGTACAGCGCCTGGAAGGCGTCCTCGACCTGGCGCTGGGCGATGGACCGATTGGCGCGTGCGGTATCGAACCCGGCCTGGGCCTCGAGCACGTCGGTCTTGTCGGAAAGACCGACCTCGAAGCGTTCGTTGGCCTGGTCGAGCTGGCGCTTGAATGCAGCTTCCTCGGCTTTCACCGCCGCCAGATTGTCTTGGGCGCGCAGCACGGCGAAGTAGGCCTGGGCGCTCTGCAGAATCAGGTCCTGCTCGGCAATCGAGTATTCGATCGCAGCCTGCTCGCTGACAGCCTCCGCAGCCTTGAGCTGGAACCAGCGGTCGGCACGGAAGATCGGCTGGCTCAGCGTTGCCTGGTAGACGGTACCGCTGCGCGACAGCGAGGTGGAGCCCCTGCTGGTGTCGACGTCCGTTTCGGTATCGCTCAGCTCGGCGCCGGCGCTGAGGTTGGGCAACAGGCCTGCCCGCGCCTGCGGCACGATTTCCTGGCGTGCGCGAAACTGCGCACGCGCTGCAGCCAGGTCGGCGTTGTTGTTGACGGCTTGCTGATAGACGCTGACCAGATCGGTCTTGCTGGCGAGCGGGACGGTTTCCTGTGCCCAGGCTGCTCCGGCGGTGAGGGAAGCCACGGCGAGAGCCAGGGGGAGTCTGCGCAGCATGTTGGGTCCATCCTGAATAGAGCTGAGGGGCAAGGCTAAGCGGCGGCTGACGGGGGGTCAAGGCGCGTGTGCGAGGCAATGTCAGATGCCGGTTGCGGACGGTCGGAATGACCGAACGGTCGACTACTTTCGCCCTTGGCATGGCGTTCGTACTGGCTCTTGATTAGACTCGATGACGTTCTTGTCGGGGTGCCTTGAAGCGAAGGCTGAGATCGGAAAGTTCCGGATCCCGTTGAACCTGATCAGGTTAAGGCCTGCGTAGGGAACAAGATGTGCTCGCCAGTCGTTCGGCCAGCTCTCTCGGCGCCAGTTCCGGCGCACCCGATGCCCTTGCCATCCGTGTTTTCAGGTTCGCTCCGACAATTCTCTAGGAGCCAGCCTGATGCGTGTAGAACAACAGAACCTGAGTGAATCCGCCCAGGTCGACCAGCAGTCGATCCAACCCTTCCCGCGTTCGCAGAAAATCTATGTGCAGGGTTCGCGCCCGGATATCCGCGTACCGATGCGCGAGATCAGCCTGGACGTGACCCCGACCGACTTCGGCGGCGAGATCAACGCCCCGGTTACCGTCTACGACACCTCCGGCCCCTATACCGATCCGAACGTGCAGATCGACGTACGCAAGGGGCTGGCCGATGTGCGCAGCGCCTGGATCGAGGAGCGCGGCGATACCGAGAAGCTGCCGGGGTTGACCTCCGAGTTCGGCCAGCGTCGCCTGAACGACGCCGAGCTGACCGCCATGCGTTTTGCCCATGTACGCCATCCGCGGCGGGCCAAGGCCGGGCATAACGTCAGCCAGATGCACTATGCGCGCAAGGGCATCATCACGCCCGAGATGGAATACGTTGCCATCCGCGAGAATATGAAACTGACCGAAGCGCGCGAGGCTGGGTTGCTCAAGGATCAGCACGCCGGGCATAGCTTCGGCGCCTCGATCCCCAAGGAGATCACGCCGGAATTCGTGCGTGACGAAGTGGCCCGCGGTCGCGCCATCATCCCGGCCAACATCAACCACACCGAGCTCGAGCCGATGATCATCGGCCGCAACTTCCTGGTGAAGATTAACGGCAATATCGGCAACTCTGCGCTGGGCTCCTCGATCGAAGAGGAAGTGGCCAAGCTGACCTGGGGCATCCGCTGGGGCTCGGACACCGTGATGGACCTGTCCACCGGCAAGCACATCCACGAAACCCGCGAGTGGATCATCCGCAACTCGCCCGTGCCAATCGGCACCGTGCCCATTTATCAGGCGCTGGAGAAGGTCAACGGTGTCGCCGAAGACCTGACCTGGGAGCTGTTCCGCGACACGCTGATCGAGCAGGCTGAACAGGGCGTGGACTACTTCACCATCCACGCCGGGGTGCTGCTGCGCTACGTGCCGCTGACGGCCAAGCGCGTGACCGGCATCGTCTCGCGCGGCGGTTCGATCATGGCCAAGTGGTGCCTGGCGCATCACAAGGAGAACTTCCTCTACACGAACTTCGAGGAAATCTGCGAAATCATGAAGGCCTACGACGTCAGCTTCTCGCTGGGTGATGGCCTACGCCCGGGGTCGATCGCCGACGCCAACGACGCTGCACAGTTCGGTGAGCTGGAAACCCTCGGTGAGCTGACCAAGATCGCCTGGAAACACGATGTGCAGTGCATGATCGAAGGCCCGGGTCACGTGCCGATGCACATGATCAAGGAGAACATGGACAAGCAGCTGGAATGCTGCGACGAGGCGCCGTTCTACACCCTGGGCCCGCTGACCACCGACATCGCGCCGGGTTACGACCACATCACCAGTGGCATCGGTGCGGCGATGATCGGCTGGTTCGGCTGCGCCATGCTCTGCTACGTCACGCCGAAGGAGCACCTTGGTCTGCCGAACAAGGATGACGTCAAGACCGGCATCATCACCTACAAGATCGCCGCGCACGCTGCTGATCTCGCCAAGGGTCATCCGGGCGCGCAGATTCGCGACAACGCCCTGTCCAAGGCGCGCTTCGAGTTCCGCTGGGAAGACCAGTTCAACCTCGGTCTCGACCCGGACACCGCGCGTGCCTTCCACGACGAGACGCTGCCGAAGGAATCGGCCAAGGTGGCGCACTTCTGCTCCATGTGCGGACCGAAGTTCTGTTCGATGAAGATTACCCAGGAAGTGCGCGAATACGCCGCTGAGCACGGCCTGACCGACGAGCAGAAGGCCATCGAGGCCGGCTTCGCCGAGCAGTCCTCGCGCTTCAAGGACGAAGGCTCGGTGATCTACAAGCAGGTGTGACCGGCGAGGTGTGATCGACTGGCTGTAGACGACCCGAAGCGGGCCGACATATATCGGCCCGCTTCGTATCCTCAGAGATATTCCGGCTTCAGAATGCCTTCCAGCTGTTCATGGGGAATGAACAGTTCAGGGTGCCCGCTCGAGTACGGCGCAATGCTGTACACGTCGTACTTGAGCAACACGCTGTCTTTCAGCAGCGCGATGTTTGCGGTCTGCTGAAAGGGCCAGAAGCCGGTGAACTCGGCGTCCTGGGCGTGGCCGTTCCCCACCAGCCAGCGTTGATGGGCCTGGCGCGCAACGCGCCAGAAGCTGCCCTCCTGCCCGGGGATCAGCAGGTCTTCGAGGCGTAGTTCCCGATCGGCCTCTCGGTTGTAGTTGATGAAGCCGCGACCGGGCATACCGTGGGCGCCACCAACATACAGATAGCTGGACAGCTCGACGACCAGGATGTCGCCGTGCTGCTCGCGCAGCTTGGCCTGCAGGTAGCTGCTCCAGCCCGGCGCGGCAGCGCGCAGAAACTGCTGCTGGTAACTCTCGAGCGAATCCGGCAGCCGATCATCCGGACCATTGATGGTCATCCGGCGCAGGCGCGCGTCGATCAGGTTGTTCAGTTCGGATTCGTCGGTGAAGGTCAGGGTGTCGATGTTCACCAGTGGGCAGTCTTCGCCCTGGCAGCCCTGCGAGCGTTGTTCGGTGAGGTTCTGGCGCACCTCCACCGGGCGTTCGGAGGCAAGGTGCTGACAGCCGCTCAGCAGCACGACAAGGCTGCTCAGCAGGATCAGAGTGCGGATGGAGGCGGTTCGATTCATGGTTGGTCCAGGCATGGCAGTGCGCTTTCGATTGCCGAAGACACCTGAAGTTCGTGCGGCGCTGCAGGTGGAGCTTTCTTCGGCTACGGTGGTCTGCAAAGGGCTGCGCCAGCGACGATGCCGCGTTAGGATGGCGACGAAGCCGCTCACGTTGTGACGGTTGCAGTCGCCCGCCGTCACGTAAGGCGCGGTTCAAACCGATATGAGTAGTACCCGATGAGCGAGACCTTCAAGCCCGGACCGGATGATGTCCAGATCCTCCGACGAGAGCAATGCTTCAGCGGTTTTTACCGGCTGGAACGCCTGCACCTGCGTCATCGCCAGTTCAGCGGCGCCATGGGCGCGGAGTTGAGTCGCGAGCTGTTCGTGCGGCATGACGCCGTGTGCGTGCTGCCCTACGATCCGCAGCGCGATCAGGTGGTGCTTATCGAGCAGTTCCGCGTGGGTGCGCTGGGCAAGGTCGAGAACCCTTGGCTGATCGAGCTGGTGGCGGGGCTGATCGACAAGGACGAGTCACCTGATGCGGTGGCCCGGCGCGAGGCGGTCGAAGAAGCCGGGCTGGAGCTGGGCGAGCTGTGGCCGATCACCCGGTACTTCCCGTCCCCGGGCGGCAGCGATGAACAGGTGCATCTCTACATCGGTCGCTGCGACAGCGAAGGCGCACAAGGCGTCTTCGGTCTGGCCGAGGAAGGCGAGGATATCCGCGTGCATGTATGGCCGCTGCAGCAGGCACTCCGCGCGGTCAACGAGGGGCGTATCGACAATGCGGCCAGCATCATTGCACTGCAGTGGCTGGCCTTGAATCGAGAGCAGGTGCGGGGGGGCGTGGACATGAGAAAGACGCGCGAGCGATACCGAGTCGACCTGCTCGAACTGCAGTCGGCCTGCGAGGCCAATTACCTGCGCCTGATGCGCCTGCTGCCGGGCATGCGTAACGGTTGCGACGCGCGCCGCATCGCCATCAGTCAGGGCGACATGTTGCTCGGTGTGCTGGTGCTCGAGGTGCTGGAGAGCTGCCCTTACACCACGACCTTGCAGGTCAGTCAGGAGAACTGCCTGACCTGGTTGCCGGTGCCGAAGATGGAGGTGCGGGTTTACCACGATGCGCGTATGGCCGAAGTCATTCGCGCCGAGAATGCGCGACGTTTCCGCGGCATCTATCACTACCCCAACGCGCAGATGCACCAGCCGGACGAGAAGAACCAGCTCAATCTGTTCCTCGGCGAATGGCTGGGCCACTGTCTGGCCTGCGGGCACGAGCTGGAACCGGTGCTCTGACCCCTTGCACCATGCCTTGATAGCCTGATACTGCGCTTGATCCGCCCTGGATGCGCAGCGCTATTCTGTGATCCAAGCCCACATCCCGAGGTTTACCCCCCTGCCGGGCACCTACCATAATTCCGTTGCGATTTAGCTCAAGGAGAAGGGCATTGCCTGGTGCGTCCCTGACTGTTGAAGATTCGGTTCTGCTGGTGCAGCTTACCGACAGCCATCTGTTTGCCGAAGCGGACGGCAAGCTGCTGGGCATGAATACCTGTGACAGCCTGGAGCAGGTGGTCGAGCTGGCCATCGACGAGCAGCCGCGCATCGACCTGATCCTTGCCACCGGCGACCTGTCGCAGGATGGCTCGGTAGCGTCCTACCAGCGGTTCCGCCGGCTTGCCGAACGCATCGAAGCACCAGCGCGCTGGTGTCCGGGGAACCACGACGAGCTGGCAGCAATGCGTGAGGCCTGCCGTGGCAGTGCACTGATGGAACCGGTGCTGGAGATCGGCGGCTGGCGTGTGGTGATGCTCGATACGCTGGTGGCGGGCTCGGTGTTCGGCATGCTGCGCAACGATCAGCTGGAACTGCTCGAGCGTGCACTGAGTGAGGCGCCGGACCATCACCACCTGATCTGTCTGCACCATCATCCGGTGTCCATCGGCAGCCGCTGGATGGATACCATCGGGCTGCGCAATCCTGACGCCCTGTTCGAGGTGCTGGATCGTCACAGCAACGTGCGTGCATTGCTCTGGGGTCATATCCACCAGGAGTTCGATAGCTGGCGTAACGACGTACGCCTGCTGGCGTCGCCATCGACCGGCGTGCAGTTCGCCCCGCAGAGCGAAGACTTTCAGGTCGACAACGTCGCGCCGGGTTATCGCTGGCTGCGGCTATATGCCGATGGGCAGCTGGAAACCGGAGTTTCCCGGGTCAGCGGTATCGAGTTCGAGATCGACTACAGCGTCAAGGGCTACTAACGCGGCTCTGCGCGCAGTGACACGCGCTGGCGGTACTTGCCAGCAGATACCCCGAGCCCACCCCATCATGCCGCCGGCCTGCTTGCAGACGGCGGCAGGTGCCTTGTAGCCTTGCGGTTTTCCTACGAACTGTATCCATGTCCAGCTATTCACCTTCGATTCTCTATATCCACGGTCTCAACAGCTCACCGGTCTCGCAGAAGGCCAGCCAGTTGTCCGCTGCGCTGGAGAAACTGGGCATGGCCGAACGCTTGCGGGTCCCCGCGCTGCACCATCATCCGCGTCAAGCCATCGCCCAACTCGAAGCATGCCTGGCCGAGCTCGGCCGGCCGTTGCTGGTCGGCAGCTCGCTTGGCGGCTACTATGCGACGCACCTCGCCGAGCGCCATGGCCTCAAGGCATTGCTCATCAATCCGGCCGTGGCACCGCACCGCCGGTTCGACGGTTATCTTGGGCCGCAGACCAATCTGTATAGCGGGGAAGTCTGGGACCTCACCGACGATCATGTAACCGCCTTGGCGGAACTGGAAACCGCGCCACCACAGGATGCCGAGCGCTATCAGGTCTGGCTGCAGACGGGCGACGAGACGCTGGATTACCGTGACGCCGCGCAGTTCTATCGTGGCTGTGCACTGCGCATTCAGGCCGGTGGCGACCATGGCTTTCAGGGATTTGCCGAGCGTCTGCCGGCGCTGCTGGCCTTTGCCGGCTTCGAGCCGCAGGCATGGCTTGATCGGCTCTGAAGGGATGCTGATGCGCGGCGCAACGTTAGCGCGGCTGGTCGGCGGCCAGGGTGGTTTCGCGAACGCGGACCTGCCATTTCATTCGGGCCGTTGCGCGGATTTCGCTGCCCGCAAGGGCTGATTCATTCAGAACATAAGGACAGTGCCAGACAGATGTCTTATACCGCAGAAGCCATCGAGGTTCTTTCCGGCCTCGACCCGGTGCGCAAGCGCCCGGGCATGTACACCGATACCTCGCGGCCCAACCACCTGGCCCAGGAAGTCATCGACAACAGCGTCGACGAAGCCCTCGCCGGCCATGCCCGCTCGGTTCAGGTGATCCTGCATCAAGACAGTTCGCTGGAAGTGATCGACGACGGCCGTGGCATGCCGGTGGACATCCACCCGGAAGAGGGTGTGCCGGGCGTCGAGCTGATCCTCACCAAGCTTCACGCCGGCGGCAAGTTCTCCAACAAGAACTACCAGTTCTCCGGTGGTCTGCACGGGGTCGGCATCTCGGTGGTCAACGCCCTGTCGACGCGGGTCGAAGTGACCGTCAAGCGCGACGGCAGCGAGTACCGCATGAGCTTCGCCGATGGCTTCAAGGCCACTGACCTGGAAGTCATCGGCAGCGTCGGCAAGCGCAACACCGGTACCAGCGTGCGCTTCTGGGCCGATCCGAAATACTTCGATTCCCCCAAATTCTCCATCAGTCGCCTCAAGCATGTGCTCAAGGCGAAGGCCGTGCTCTGCCCGGGGCTGAGCGTCAGCTTCGAGGACAAGAGCAGCGGCGAGAAGGTCGAGTGGCACTACGAGGACGGCCTGCGTTCGTACCTGGTCGACTCGGTCAGCGATTACCTGCGCCTGCCCGATGAACCCTTCGTCGGCACCCTGGCGGGCAACACCGAGGCGGTGGACTGGGCGCTGCTGTGGCTGCCGGAAGGTGGCGAGAGTGTCCAGGAGAGCTACGTCAACCTGATTCCAACGGCCCAGGGCGGCACCCACGTCAACGGCTTGCGCCAGGGGCTGCTGGACGCCATGCGCGAGTTCTGCGAGTTCCGCAACCTGCTGCCGCGCGGGCTGAAGCTGGCACCGGAAGACATCTGGGAGCGCATCGCCTTCGTCCTCTCGATGAAGATGCAGGAGCCGCAGTTCTCCGGGCAGACCAAGGAGCGCCTGTCGTCCCGCGAGGCCGCGGCATTCGTCTCCGGTGTGGTCAAGGATGCCTTCAGCCTCTGGCTCAATGCCCACCCGGAGCTGGGCATGCAACTGGCCGAGCTGGCGATCAGCAACGCCGGGCGCCGCCTCAAGGCCGGCAAGAAGGTCGAACGCAAGAAGATCACCCAGGGCCCAGCGCTGCCGGGCAAGCTGGCCGACTGCGCCGGGCAGGACCCGATGCGCGCCGAGCTGTTCCTGGTCGAGGGTGACTCGGCCGGTGGCTCGGCCAAGCAGGCGCGGGACAAGGAGTTCCAGGCGATCATGCCGCTGCGCGGCAAGATCCTGAACACCTGGGAAGTCGACGGCGGCGAAGTGCTGGCCAGCCAGGAAGTCCACGACATCGCCGTCGCCATCGGCGTCGATCCGGGCGCGGCCGATCTGGGCCAGCTGCGTTACGGCAAGATCTGCATCCTCGCCGACGCCGACTCAGACGGCCTGCACATCGCCACGTTGCTCTGCGCCCTGTTCGTTCAGCATTTCCGCCCTCTGGTCGAGGCCGGCCATGTCTATGTCGCCATGCCGCCGCTGTATCGCATCGATCTGGGCAAGGACATCTTCTACGCGCTGGACGAGGCCGAGCGGGACGGCATCCTCGAGCGTCTGGTTGCTGAAAAACGCCGTGGAAAACCTCAGGTCACCCGATTCAAGGGCCTCGGTGAGATGAATCCGCCGCAACTGCGCGAGACCACCATGGACCCCAACACGCGTCGGCTGGTACAGCTGACCCTGGATGATTTCGAGGGCACCCGCGAGATCATGGACATGCTGCTGGCCAAGAAGCGCGCCGGCGACCGCAAGAGCTGGCTCGAGTCCAAGGGCAATCTGGCCGAGGTGCTGGTTTGATCCGCCGTTGGCTGGCGTTGCTGAGTCTGGCTTCGGCACCGCTCTGGGCCAGCGAGCCGGTGCCCGAACTGAAGTTGCTCGGCGAGCACCCGGTGGCCGGAATAACCGGTGGCAACCTGTCCGGAATGGCCTGGTGCGGCGATGCCTTGTGGGCCGTTTCCGATCGCGAGGACGACGTTCTCTATCGTCTGGATACCAGCGTCTCGCCCTGGCAGGCGGAGCCCGAGCGGTTCGAGGCGGGCCCGCCGCCGGACAGCGGCTTGCCCTGGGGCATGCGCATGCGAGCCTGGGTCAGTGGCCAGGTGCGGGGTGGTCAGCTGGATTTCGAAGGTCTGAGTTGTGACAGCCTGGGCAACCGCTACGTGGTCAGTGAGGCCCATGCCGGCGTGCTGCGGGTCAGCCCGGCGGGTACGGCGGAATGGCTGCGCCTGCCCGATACATTGGTACGACAGGCGCGGGCCAGTGGCATGCTCTGGCACTTCAACGCGCTGTTCGAAGGGATCGCCGTCGATCCGAAGGCCGAGCGCATGTGGCTTGCGGCCGAACGCGAGCGCCGCGGTCTTCTGGTGCTGCATCGCCAGCAGAGCAGTTGGCAGTGCACGGGCGGTTGCGTGCTGATGGCCGAGGGGGGCGATCAGCTGCCGCCCGCTGCGCTGGGCGATGCGCCGCTGCCAAGGAGCTTCTCGGCGGTGGCGTTCTTCGCCGACAAGCTTTTCGTGCTGGAGCCCTCGGCCTATCGCGTCTGTCGTCGCAACCCGGCCACTGGTGTGGTCGAGCGCTGCTGGTCATTTGCCGAGGAAGCGTTGACCGAGGGGCGCCGTTACGCTGAGCCCTACGGTAATGCCGAGGCGTTATGGGTCGATGCCGAAGGTGTCTGGATCGGCGTCGACAACAACGGCAAGGCCCGTGGCGATGGCGAAAAGCGTCCGATCGTCTGGCGTTTTGCCGCGCCCGATGGCGGCTGGGGCGCGAAGCCGTGAGCCAGACCGCCGGGCGGCGTGCCGGGCGCGTGATGCTGGTGCTCGCCTGGGGCGTCGGACTGTTCCTGGCCACCCGCTTTTTCGCCGCTTGGGAGGAGGATCGGCTCAACCCCAATCGGCAGCCGGTTTCCCAGCTGCAGGGCGAGCAGATCGAAGTGCAGCTGGCCGGCAATGTCCAAGGCCATTTCGTCGCCAGCGGGCGGATCAATGGCGAGGCGGTCACCTTTCTGCTCGATACCGGTGCTACCGATGTCGCGGTGCCGGCCGAGCTGGCCGAACGGCTGGGGCTGGAGCGCGGCGCGCCGGTGATGCTGCACACCGCCAACGGCCAGACCACCGGTTATCGCACCGTGCTGTCGAGCCTCGATCTGGGTGACATCCGCCTGCACGACGTGCGCGCTATCGTCGCTCCCGGCTTTCGCAGCGAACAGGTTCTGCTCGGTATGAGCGCACTGAAGCAGCTTGAATTCACCCAGCGCGCTGGCACCCTGGTGCTGCGCCAGCAGCTACCTCAGGGGCAAGACCGATGAGGGCGCTCATACAGTCCACGGTGCCTGTCCTGGCTTCGTTGAATCTCGATGAAAGCCGCGGCTTCTACACGACCTATCTGGGTTTCCAGGTCGTGCTCCAGGCCACTGACTACCTGATCGTGGAGCGCGACGGTGCTCAGCTGCATTTCTGGCTTTGCACGGAGCGCCACGTTGCCGAGAACACCTCCTGCTACATACGTACCGGCGATTGCCAGGCGCTGTACCGGGAGTTCTGTCAGCGTGGCCTGGTCCTGGACGCGCCCGTTATGCAGCCCTGGGGCATGCAAGAACTTTATGTCATCGACGCCCACGGCAACTTGCTCAAGTTTGGCGAGCAACCAGCCGTGAGTCATCCATCCTTTGCTGAAGAAAACTGCTGATGAGCGAATCCCTCGACCTGAGCCTGGACGGCGTGGAGCGTCGCTCCCTCGCCGATTTCACCGAGCAGGCCTACCTCAACTACTCCATGTACGTGATCATGGATCGCGCACTGCCGCATATCGGCGACGGTTTGAAGCCGGTGCAGCGGCGCATCATCTATGCCATGAGCGAACTCGGCCTGGGCGCCGACGCCAAGCACAAGAAGTCCGCACGTACCGTCGGTGACGTGCTCGGCAAGTTTCATCCGCATGGCGACAGTGCCTGCTACGAAGCCATGGTGCTGATGGCGCAGCCGTTCAGCTATCGCTACACGCTGGTCGATGGTCAGGGCAACTGGGGCGCGCCGGATGATCCCAAGTCCTTCGCCGCCATGCGTTACACCGAGGCCCGGCTGTCGCGTTATTCCGAGGTGCTGCTCAGCGAGCTGGGGCAGGGTACGGTGGAGTGGGTGCCGAACTTCGATGGCACCCTCGACGAGCCGGCGACGCTACCGGCGCGCCTGCCCAACCTTTTGCTCAACGGCACCACCGGCATCGCCGTGGGCATGGCCACCGATGTGCCGCCGCACAACCTGCGTGAAGTGGCGAGCGCCTGCATACGTCTGCTCGACGAGCCGAGCGCCAGTGTCGAGCAGCTCTGCGAGCATGTGCTGGGGCCGGATTTCCCCACCGAGGCGGAGATCATCACGCCGCGTGCGGACCTGCTGAAGATCTATGAGACAGGTCGAGGTTCCGTTCGCATGCGGGCCGTCTACCGTGTCGAAGACGGCGACGTCGTGGTCACCGCGCTGCCGCACCAGGTGTCCGGCTCCAAGGTGCTCGAGCAGATCGCCGGGCAGATGCAGGCCAAGAAGCTGCCGATGGTCGCCGACCTGCGCGATGAGTCGGATCATGAGAACCCCTGTCGCATCGTCATCATCCCGCGCTCCAACCGGGTCGATGTCGAAGCGCTGATGCAGCACCTGTTCGCCACCACCGATCTGGAGTCCAGCTACCGGGTCAACACCAACGTGATCGGGCTCGATGGTCGCCCACAGGTGAAGAACCTGCGCACCCTGCTCAGCGAGTGGCTGACCTATCGCATCGGCACCGTGCGCCGTCGCCTGCAGTTCCGCCTGGACAAGGTCGAGAGGCGTCTGCACCTGTTGGAAGGCTTGCTGGTGGCCTTCCTCAATCTGGATGAAGTGATCCACATCATCCGTACCGAAGATCAGCCCAAACCGGTGCTGATGGCGCGCTTCGAGCTCTCTGAGCTGCAGGCCGACTACATCCTCGACACCCGCCTGCGTCAGCTGGCGCGGCTGGAAGAGATGAAGATCCGCGGCGAGCAGGACGAGCTGGCCAAGGAGCGCGAGAAGCTGCTGGCGCTGCTGGGTAGTGAAACCAAGCTGAAGAAACTGGTGCGCAAGGAGCTGATCGAGGACGCGGAAACCTACGGCGACGATCGCCGCTCGCCGATCGTCGCGCGTGCCGAGGCGCGGGCGTTGTCGGAAAACGAGCTGCTGCCGTCCGAGCCGGTGACCGTGGTGATCTCCGATAAAGGCTGGGCGCGCTGCGCCAAGGGCCATGATGTCGATGCCTGCGGGCTGTCCTACAAGGCCGGAGATGGCTTCAAGGCAGCTGCGGCCGGGCGCTCGAATCAATATGCGGTGTTCATCGACTCCACTGGGCGCAGCTATTCGCTGGCGGCGCACTCGCTGCCTTCGGCGCGAGGCCAGGGCGAGCCGCTCACCGGCCGGCTGACGCCACCGCCGGGCGCGAGTTTCGAATGCGTGATGCTGCCCGATGATGAGGCGCTCTACGTGATCGCCTCGGACGCCGGCTACGGTTTCGTGGTCAAGGGCGAAGACCTGCAGGCCAAGAACAAGGCGGGCAAGGCGCTGCTCTCGCTGCCGAAAGGCGCCAAGGTCGTCGCGCCGCGGCCGCTGGCCAGTCGCGAGGAGGATTGGCTGGCTGCAGTGACGACCGAGGGCCGTCTACTGGTGTTCCCGGTGCGGGATCTGCCGCAGCTGGGCAAGGGCAAGGGCAACAAGATCATTGGCATCCCCGGCGAGCGGGTCGCGAGCCGCGAGGAGTATCTGGTCGATCTCGCTGTGCTGCCGACCGGTGCGACACTGGTGTTGCAGGCGGGCAAGCGCACGCTGTCGCTCAAGGCCGAGGATCTGGAGCACTACAAAGGCGAACGTGGCAGGCGCGGCAACAAGCTGCCACGAGGCTTCCAGCGCGTCGAAGGCTTGCTGGTCGAAGCATGACCAAACGCATTGGCGCTGGAATCGAAGGCCGCTTTCACGGAAGATAGCGGCCTTTCCAGCCTGCGGCATGTTGCCCGGTGCTTTCTTTCGCGTCGGCGGAGTCGATTGTCCGGCGAGACATATGCACGAGGCATTGGCGATCTGATGGTCGCGAGCGGCCTGAACTCTGGTGTTATGACGGTAATGAAGAATTTGCTGCGTGTTCCGACTGTTTTGTTGCTGGCCAGCATGGGGCTGACAGGCTGCATCGGCCTGCAGCCTGCGCCAATGTACCGACTGGACGGCGGTACGACTGAAGTGCCTGAGCGAACCGATGGCGCCGCCGTGCTGCTGGCACCGGTGACGCTTGCCGATTATCTGCAGCGTGACGCCTTGCTTCAGCGTCTGGCTGACGGCAGCCTGGCCGTCGACGGACAGCGCGCCCACTGGGCGGGTAGCCTGAAGGCCGACGTCGAGCAGGTGTTGCTGCGCCAGCTGGCCTGGCGTCTGGATACGCAGAGCCTGGTGCTTGGCCCGGCCGACGAAGGCTTTACGCCAGAAGTGCAGATCGAGCTGTCCATCACGCGCCTTGATTCCGGCCCCGAATTCCCGGCGGTACTCGAGGCGCAATGGCGTCTGCGCGACAAGGCGGGCAAGCACCTGGGCAGTCGACTGGTGCGCCTGCAGGAGGAGCACCAGGGCAGCGCGAGCGACCAGGTGCGGGCGCAGAGCGTTCTGCTGCAGCGCCTGAGCGAGATGGTCGCCGATGCGGTCGAACCTACCCTGGTAGCCAAGACCGCACCCAAGGTTGCCCCTGCCAAGCCACAGGTAAGCAAGTCTGCCGAGGCACCGGCACCGCGCATCCCGGCCGCCGAACCCATTCGTACGGATATGGAAGTGTTCCGCTTCTGACTCTGTCGCGGCTGCTGTTGCAGCCAGCGCATTGAAAAGCCCGGCCAGTGATCTGGTCGGGCTTTTTCATTTTCTCGGGCTGGTTGCGACTGCGGGCTCGACCAAAGGTCAAAGGTCAACGGTCGTTTGATAGCGACCGTATGGCTTGCGTCAGTGGGTGCGGCTGCGTAGTTCGTGCATGCGCGTCAGCTGGCGTTCCAGCAGCGAGGGGTATGGGTCCAGCAGGCGCTCGACGCAGCAGGCGCCTTCCGGGCTGGCAATCGGGCGGATGCGCGCGCGCTGCTGAATCAGCCGGTCCTCGCTGATGCTGGCCTCTACCAGCAGCAGGTTGCGGCTGTGCAGCGACATATCCAGCGCAGCTTGCGCCGGCTGGCTGAGCAGCAGGTCGCCCTGGCTCAGGTCGAACAGGCCATCGCCCTGGGTCAGGGCGAGCTGCAGTTGCAGCGTGATGCCGCTGTCGGCGACGTCGATCTGCAAGGCATGGCCCAGCGCACGCATCAGTTCGCCGCAGCAGATCGCGTGGGTGAGGTAGTTCTGCTCGTCGTCCTGGCTATGAAACAACATCAGGCTGCTGCCATCGTTGAGCGTGTGCAGCTCGGCCTGGTAAAGCGTGGCGGCTTGTTGCAGGCAGTCTCGATAGCGTTGCAGCAGTTCGGTCAGGCGCGGCCGCGGCAAGCGGCGCAATTGTTCCTGCCCGCCGAGCTGGATGGCCAGCACGGCGCTGCGGGTAGGTTGCGGCGGGGTAGGAGGCTGTACGCTCGGGGTACCCAGTGACGGGAGCTCGAACGGGACGTCATCGTCCAGCTGCTGCACGTCGTCATCAGCGTTCGCGGAAAAGCCGCGTGGGCGATGTGACTCGTCGTCCAGCTCGATATCGAAGCGCTCCGGTTGCGCTGCGGGGGATCGTGAGTCAATGCTGTGGTCGTCACCCTGGTCGAAATAGTCGTCGTCCAGTGCATCGCTCAGGTCAAGCTCCGCCTCGGGCTTCTCCGGCACCAGGCGTGCCTGCAGCTGGCGCGCAAGGTCGCCAATCTCGTCCTGCCGTCCGGCACCCGGGGCGGGGTCGTCCGGGTCGCGCAGCCACAGGCGCAGCTGCATCAAGGGCGTCGCCAATTGCCGGCCCAGGCGCAGGCTCAGCATCAGCGTCAACGCCAGCAGGATCAGGCTGAGCAGTCCCATGCTCTGCAGGCTGATGGTCATCGGCTGCTGAAACTGCTGCATGTCCAGGCTCACGCGCAGATGCCCGGCAATCACTTCCTGAAAGCTGATTGGTGTTGAATAAAGCCCGTTATCGTCCCCGAGCAGGCCCTGCTGAGGCCGGGTTCCGGACTCGGCGAGCACGCGATTGTCCACGCTGTAGATCGCTGCGTGAGCGACCAGCGGGTTCTTCACCAGATTGCTCAGCAGCACGTTGAGGCTGAGAATGTCGTTGGCCACCAGCAGATCGGTGGCCGAGGCGGCCGTCTGGGTGACCAGGCTCTGGCCGAGCGCGTCGGCCTGCTGCTCCATGGCATGTTTGAACTGCATGCCGATCACCCACGCGTAGATGATCAGCGCCAGCGCCACCAGCAGCAGCGTATGGCTGGCAATACGCAACACCAGCGGCACGCGATGCTGGCGTACTGCGCGATAGAGCATGAGGAAGAAGTTGTCTGGCTTTACGGATGCGGGCCGGTTCACAGAGCGCGGCTCTTCTCGTCGGGAAATTGCCGAGCAGTATACGGAAAGCACGGGGGGCGCTGAAGGTCTGCGACGGTAAGCTGACGAATTGCGTCCAGGGTCATCGTGGTGGGGCGCGATGTGCCTGCCGCGGGGCTTGTCCAGCGCGCTGGTCAGCTGATGTAGAATGCCCGCCTTCGTTGCCTGCCATGGGAGCTGCGCCTTGCGCGAAATCGTCCTGATCAATATCACCGGTGAAGATCGACCGGGCCTCACCGCGGCCATCACCGGCGTGCTCGCCCAGGGTGGCGTGAACATTCTCGACATCGGCCAGGCGGTGATACATGACACTCTGTCGTTCGGCATCCTGATCGAGATTCCGGATAACGAGCGCGCCTCGTCGGTACTCAAGGACGTCCTGTTCATGGGCTACAAGCATGACCAGCAGGTGCGCTTCACCCCGGTGGCCGAGGCCGACTACCAGCACTGGGTGGCCGGGCAGGGCAAGTCCCGGCACATCGTCACCCTGCTGACGCGCAAGGTCACCGCCGAGCAATTGCAGCGGGTCAGCTCGATCACGGCGAAGTACGGGCTCAACATCGACCATATCGACCGCCTGTCCGGACGCATGCCGCTGGACATGCCGGAAGAACTGGGCAAGGGCTGCATCGAGTTTTCGGTGCGCGGCGAGCCGGCCGATACCGCGGCGCTGCGCGCCGAGTTTCTCAGCGTGGCGCAGGAGCTCAATGTCGATATCGCCTTCCAGCGCGATTCGGTCTACCGGCGCAACCGCCGGCTGGCTGTGTTCGACATGGACTCGACGTTGATCGAGGCCGAGGTCATCGACGAGCTGGCCAAGGCCGCCGGTGTTGGCGAACAGGTGTCCGAGATCACCGAGCGGGCGATGCGCGGCGAGCTGGATTTCCGCGCCAGCTTCAAGGAGCGCCTGGCGCTGCTGGAAGGCTTGTCGGAAGACGTGCTGGCGGACATCGGTGCCAGCCTGCGCCTGACCGAGGGTGCCGAAGTGCTGTTCGCCGAACTCAAGCGCCTGGGCTACAAGACAGCGATCCTGTCCGGCGGCTTCAGCTATTTCGCCAAGCAGCTGCAGGCCAAGCTCGGCATCGACTACGTGTTCGCCAATGAATTGCAGATCGAGAACGGCAAGGTTACCGGCGTGGCGGTCGAGCCGATCGTCGATGCCCAGCGCAAGGCCGATCTGCTGCGCCAGCTGGCCGAGCAGGAAGGGCTGTGTCTGGAGCAGACCATCGCCGTGGGTGATGGCGCCAACGACCTGCCGATGCTTGGTCTGGCCGGCCTGGGCGTTGCCTTCCGCGCCAAACCGCTGGTCAAGCAGTCGGCCAAGCAGGCGATTTCAACCCTGGGTCTGGACGGGATTCTCTACCTGCTGGGTTTCCGCGATCGCGACGGCACGGAATAAAGCGCGGCTGCAGGCTCGAACAACGCAAAGCCCCGGATCAATCGATCCGGGGCTCTAGTTTTGTCACTCATGCCTTGCAGTGTCTTCAGGGTTTGATCGCCACTTTCAGCACGCCATCGCGCTGATTGGCAAACAGGTCGTAGGCGTCGGTGATGTCGTCCAGCGCATATTGATGGGTGACCAGCGGGCCGAGATCGACCCGGCCCGAGGCGACCACATTGAGCAGTCGGCGCATGCGCTCCTTGCCGCCCGGGCAGAGCGAGGTGACGATCTTGTTGTCGCCAAGCCCCGCATGGAAAGCGCCGAGCGGAATGGTCAGGTCACTGGAATAGACGCCCAGGCTGGACAGCGTTCCGCCCGGCTTGAGTACTCGCAATGCGCTCTCGAACGTCGATTGCAGGCCCAGCGCCTCGATGGAGGCGTCGACGCCGCGGCCGCCGGTTAGCTTGAGAACCTCTTCCACCACATCGACATTGCGGAAGTTGAGCGTCACGTCCGCTCCCATCTTCCGGGCGATATCCAGTCGCGCATCCACACCGTCCACGGCGATGATGGTGCCCGCACCGCGGAGCCTGGCGCCAGCGGTGGCACAGAGGCCGATGGGCCCCTGGGCGAAGATCACCACGATGTCGCCGATCTTGATATTGGCCGCCTCGGCGCCGGCGAATCCGGTGGACATGATGTCCGGGCACATCAGCACCTGTTCGTCGGTCAGGCCGTCCGGTACGGGCGCCAGGTTGGCCATGGCGTCGGGTACCAGTACGTACTCGGCCTGGGTGCCGTCGATGCTGTTGCCGAAACGCCAGCCGCCCATGGGCTTGTAACCATGACAGGAGCAGCCGCCGTCCTGCGAGGGGAGGCCGTCCTGACAGGCGTAGGAGGTGAAGCTCGGGCAGATGGCCCCGGCGATGACGCGCTGACCTTCCTGGTAGCCCTTGACGTTGCTGCCCAGCTTTTCGATGACGCCTACCGGCTCGTGGCCGATGGTCAGGCCGGGAGCGACCGGATACTCACCCTTGAGAATGTGCACGTCGGTGCCGCAGATCGTGGTTGTGGTGATGCGTAGCAGGGCATCGTTGGGGCCGATCTCGGGGATGGGCTTGTCCTGCAGTTCGATGCGGCCCGGTTCGACGAACACGGCAGCTTTCATCATGACCATGGTGCGGCTCCTCTTCGAGTTGAAGGCGTCCGGACACTCTAGCTCAGCGCTGCGGCTGGCCAGTGATCGTAGTCAAGCTGAGGTGGATTGTCTGCTGGCGTTGGGGCTGGCGGGAGGCTGCCAGCCCGGCGGCGCATCACTCCTCGTCGGAGGCGAAGTCGTAGTCCATCGACTGACTCGGGCCCTGCAGATAATGGCCCTGGATGTAGCTGACGCCGGCTTGCCACAGCGTAGCGAGTACGGTCGCGCTTTCGACGAACGGCACGATGCTCTGCTTCTGCTGCTCGTGCAGTTCGGCGAGCAGGGCCTTGAGCGCTTCCTGGTTTTCCTGGCGGGTCAGATCCTGGGTGTAGGAGCCATCGACCTTGATGAACTCGGCATCCAGATGCTTGAGCGTATTGAATGGGTTGAGCACGCAGCCGAACTGGGCGAGCGCGGTGCGGCATCCGAGGCCGTTGAGTCCCTGGGCCAGCGCCTTGGCTGGTTTGAGATAGGCCACGGCATCGGCTTCACCGAACTCGAAGGCCAGCGAATCGCCTGGCAGGCGCGAAGCCTTGAGCACGACGCCGAGCCAGGGCAGCAGGCTGGGGTCCTGGATACTGGCGGCGGACAGGTGCAGGAACAGTCGCGTGCGATGGCCCTTGGCGCGGTGCTCGGCGAGCAGTTTGATGGAGTTGAGAATGACCCAGCGGTCGATCTTGGCAGCCAGGCCGGCGTCGGCCGCGGTACTGAGGAACTCGTTCGGCGGGACTTCCACGCCCTGCGGATCGAGTAGCCGCAGCAGCACTTCGTAATGCTCGAAGCTGTCGCCGCGCAGGCTGATGATCGGCTGGAACAGCAGGCGGAAGCTGTTGCTTTCCAGCGCCTGCTTGAGCATCGCGACGATGTCGCCGCGGTTGGCTGCTGCCGCCAGTTCGTCGGCCGGGTTGTAGAGCTTCAGCGCATTGCCGTCGCTCAGTTCATCGGCACAGCGGTGCGCGCGCTCGATCGCGTCTTGAGCCTTGGCGGTCTTCTCGTCGAGGCCGGCAACGCCGATGCTGAGGGTGGTTTGCACCGTGCGACCGCCGACATCGAGCAGTTGGCCTTCGACCTTGGTCAGCAGCTTGCGCAGCTCCGGTTCGGCCTGCTGCGGAATGACGCCGGGTTGCAGGACTGCAAAGACGTCATCGGCGAAGCGAGCCAGCTGGGCTTCGCCGGGGAAGTGGCCCCGCAACAGGGTGGCGAGCTGGTTGAGCAGCTGGTCGGAGTCGGTCAGGCCGATGTCTGCTTGTAACGCGGCGAAGCGATCGACGCGAATGTAGGCGAGGCTGGCGGGCTGACCGGCATTGATCGCGCGCTCTACCGCGGCGTCAATCACTTCGAGGAAGCTGTTGCGGTTGAGCAGGCCGGTTACCGGGTCCTGGCTGCTGATCTCGCGCAGCTTCTGCAGTTCGGCACTGTCGTTCTCGGCGCGGATCACCACCTGAATGCAGGGCTCGCCGTCATAGGCCGCCGGCGAGAAGTGCATGCGTGTCTTGAGTGTGTCGCCATCGGCGCGCACGCCGCCACAGGCCAGTTCGGCGCTGCCTTCCATGCTCTGGTAATTCTTCAGGAAGGTCTTGAAACGGCTCTGGTCGGTGCCGCTGATCAGATCGATCATCGGCATGCCTTCCAGATCCTCTACGTCGTCGTAGCCGAACAGTTCGAGATAGGCGCGGTTGGCGTAGATGTGCATGCCGTCGTGCACGTAGGCAATGGCGTCCACCGAGCTGTCGAGCAAGAGCTGGCAGCGTTTTTCCGCTTCACGCAGCGCCACTTCCGCTGAACGGCGCGCGCGGCGCTCTTCGAGATTGGCCAGTTCGCGATTGGCCACCAGCAGCAGCCATTCGTCCTCGCCCTGCGGCAGAGCATCCTGGGCGCCGAGCATCAGCGCTTCGGTGATCGCTTCGGCGTCGTTGCCCGCTGTGAGCTGGATGATGGGGATGTCCTTGGCCTGCCGGCGAATGGCGTTGATGGCCTCGCTGGGGTCGAGGTTCTCGCTCTGCGGTGCATTGATCAGCAGGTCCCAGGTCTGTTTCAGGGCTTCGGCCAGATCGTCGCTGGAGGTGAGTCGATGCACCCGGGTCGCCTGTCCGGCATTGCGGAAGAGGCTGACCAGGCGCTCGGCCTCGTTCTGCGAGTCTTCGAGAATCAGCAGGCGGATGGTTTTCTTTTGCAGGGCCATGGCAACAGCTTAAGTGCGCGCCAAAGCGGCGCGGGCAGGCAGGAGTGCGAGACTCGGCAATCTACAGCGACTTCCAGAGTGAGTCAAAATCTTCATCCCCGCCCGCTGTGTGGGTTTTCCAGCCTGTGACAGGCGTCTCTCGCTCTGGCACGACCTGGCCGAGGGAGCGGTATTCGAACTGATTGTAGTTGCCCGTGGTCGCACGGCGCTGGTTCAGCACGGCACGTTCTTCCTCGCCGTTGCGGTTGATCTGTACCTTGTGTCCCTCCTGGAAGGGCAGGCGTGGTGCGATCAGCGTTGCCGGCTGGGAGATCGCGGCGATCTCCGGCAACAGCAGGGCGCGCAGGTACTCACTGCCTTGGTCGACCTTGCGCAGCAGGCGCAGACCACAGGGCATGGCCTGCGGCGCTATCAGTTCGATGCCCAGCTGCGTGCTGCCGCCGCGTACCTGACGAACCCAGCGCACCACGGCGACGCTCCAGGTTTGCCCGGTTTCTTCGCGCAGTCCCAAGAGCTCGCCGGTCTGCAGCAGGCTGGGCACCTCGCCTTCCCAGGCCAGGCAGTAACCGCCGGGGCTATGGTCGACCAGCTGGACCTGGTAGATCGGATGATCTTCGCTGTTGGTGGATTTGCTTTTTGTCGGAGCAGGCGCAGCTGCTCTGCTCGCTGGCGCTACACGCGAGACATCGGGCCGGACGAACTCGATGTGGTCGTTGTCCGGCAGGCGTTCGATGCTGAGGCTGTGTGCATCGAAGGCATTGGCCCAGACATCCGCGGCGCCGTTGTGCAGCTTGAAGACCGCTCGATTCGAGGAGCCGGGCAGCTCGAGCACCTCGTTGAAGGCGCGCTGACCGGCGAGCTGATAATGCAGTGCGGTCATGCCGATGCATAGCGTCAGCGCGCCCTTTGCCGGCGTGCGCTGGAAGGTTCGTTCGGAGATGGCGCCCCATGCCGAACTCAGGTGGCGCAGCAGATCGTCGTCGAGTCCTGCGGCGGCCGGAAGACGGCTCAACCGTCGGTTGTCGGGCGCCAGGCGCAGGTGTTCATCGATGACGCCGACCAGCATCCGGGTATCGATGCCGAGCAGATTCTGCTGGTTTCTGTCGGGAAACAACGACCGATAGCGCGGTGGCCCGTCCACCAGCGGAGACAGGAGGAAGAGGCTATTGGCTGAACTGGCCGGCTGGATCTGCGCCATGGCGCCCCAGGCCTCCAGTGCTGCGGCCAGCTTGACGATGTTTTGCTGACGCAACTGATTGCAGCGCGCGCAACCGAGCAGCAGCGCTGCCAGGTAACTCTGCTCGGCGGTGAGCTCCTTGGCGTGTCGTGCCAGTGGGTCGCGCAGCAGCAGGCGCTCGGTGCCATGCTCGACCGCCAGCTGGTAGAGCTGGTGCAGTTCCAGCCACAGTCCGGCGGCTGCCGGGCTGTACAGCTGAGTGGAGCGGATCAGCAAGGCGCCGAGGCTGTGAATGGCGCGTTGCAGGGCGATCGATAGCAGCTGATGTCGATCGCGCTCGGGTTGGGAAACCACACGCACCACGATCAGCTTGTAGCCAACCGCGAGGTGATTCTGCAGCGCCTGGCAGAGACCGGCGACTTTGCGTGGTCGCTCGCTGAGCACGATGGGCTGGTTGACGAAGTGCTTTTCCAGCTGGTTGCAGACGAAATGCACGTCCGGCCGCAGCAGTTCCAGCATCTGCAGGCGGGTTTCCGTGGCGATGCGCAGTTGGTTGAGTTCGATCAGCGCCTGGTAAAGCTGGCGCGCGGTTTCGCCTATGTTGGCTTTCGGCAAGCCGGCGAGCCAGCCGGTTACGCCGCGCACGCTGGCGTCGCAGAAGGACAGGGTCTGCCGGGTGGGCGCTGGTACGCGCAACAGCAGATGATGGCTCTGTCTATCCAAACGGTTGGCTCCGCGGTGGTCAGGGCATAATTAATGAGAACTCTATCAATATCTGCCGCAGCGGGCAGGACTGAATGATGGCTTCATGATATTAGCCGACGTTCGGCAGTTATGGGCTGCCGAACGTCGCTGGGGCAGGAATCAGAGGGTTTCGAGCGGGTCGGCGGCGGTTGGACTGGACGTCGCCTGGCCCAGCGCTTCGCCCATGCACACGGGGCTCAGCGGCCCTAGTTGTTCAGCCCAGCGCACCTGTTCCGGCCCGAACAGCAGAATTACCGTCGAACCCAGCTTGAAACGGCCCATCTCGGCGCCTTTCTCAAGATGGATGGGCACACGCGCCGCTTCGTCGTAGCGGAAAGTCTTCAAGGCACGCTTGGGTGGTGTGACCAGGCCGGCCCAGACGGTCTCGATGCTGGCGACGATCATCGCGCCGACCAGCACCATGGCCATCGGCCCGTGCTCGGTATCGAACAGGCAGACCACCCGCTCGTTGCGCGCGAACAGCTCCGGCACGCCCTGCGCGGTGACCGTGTTGACCGAGAAGATGCGCCCCGGCACGTAGACCATTTCCCGCAGCGTGCCGCTGACCGGCATATGCACGCGGTGATAATCCTTGGGCGAGAGGTAGACCGTGGCGAACGCGCCGCCCATGAACGGAGCGGCGCGTTCGTGATCGCCGCCAAGCAGCTCCATGGCGCTGTAACTGTGGCCCTTGGCCTGGAAGATACGGCCTTGTTCTATCCGGCCCAGCTGGCTGATGGCGCCGTCGCAGGGGTTGAGGATGGCGCCCGGAGTCTGATCCAGCGGGCGGGCACCGTCTCTCAAAGCGCGGGTGAAGAAGGCATTGAAGTGCTCGTAGGCCGTGGGCTCCTCGACCTGGGCCTCGCGCATGTCGACCTGAAAATGCCGGACGAACCACTTGATGAAGGTGTTCTTCACCCACGGCAGCCGGCACTCGGCCAGGCAGCCAGCCAGACGGGAGATGAGGTGATGGGGCAGCACGTACTGGCTGATGACGAACAGGCGATCTTTCATGTGGGTCCTTTTCATTGCTGCACCGGTGTATCAGGCAGGTTGCCCCATTCGGACCAGGAGCCGGCATAGCCCTTGACGCGTGGGTAGCCGAGTGCCTTGGCCAGGAGGTAGGTGAGGCCGGAGCGATGATGGGTGTGGCAGTGGGTTACGACTTCCTTTTCCGGGACGATGCCCAGTGCCTCCAACTGCTCGGAGATGTCCTCGCGGATTCGGAGGTCGCGAGCACGGTCCATGGCGGCGGTCCACTCGAAGTTGATTGCCCCGGGTATGTGGCCGCCCCGCGCGGCAAAGAGTTTTTCGCCACGGAATTCGGCCGGCGAGCGCGCGTCCCAGATCACCAGATCGTCTGCGCCGAGGCGGCTTTCGATGTAGCTGCGGGTCGCGATTGGGGCGGGGTCCATCGTCAGGTTCGGCAGGCCGGGCGCCGCCTCGGGTATCTGCTGGGTCAGCGGTCGCGCCTCGCCGAGCCAGGCGTGCAGCCCGCCGTTGAGGTAGTGGTAGTGGTGATGGCCGATCACGTCGAGCAGCCAGATGAAACGACCGGCCCAGCCGCCGCCTTCGTCGTCATACACCACGTACACCGCGTCGTGCCGATGACCCAGTGCGCCGAACAATCGCTGCAGCTGCGCAATATCCGGAAGCAATCCCGGCGCTGGCGGCTGGCCGAGCTGGGTCTGTTTGGGATCGACGAAGCGAGCGCCCGGCAGGTGGCCTTCGGCATAACGGGCGGCGCTGGTCAGGTCGACCAGAATCAGCTCCGGCGCGTCCAGGCGTGCGGCCAGGTCGGCTGGCTCGATCACCAGCGGCAGGTTGGAAAAGGCAGACACGGCAGCCCTCATCTAGTCGTAGAAGGGGCGAAGTCTAGCGAAAAAGCTCAGACCCCGCGCCTGCTGAAGGTAGCCAATGCGCGCTCGATGCACTGCGTTGTTTTAGCGAATGTTTGCAGGGTAGTGTCGGAGAAGGGCGCGCCGTTCTGGTCGGAAACCACCAGCATCAGCACGCGCCCGTCGATGCCCAGCGAGCGCAACAGCAGATGTTCGCCGCTGAAAAGCGCTTTCAGGCTGCCGGGCAGCAAGGCCGAGAACTGTGCCATGTTGGCCGGCTGCAGGCGCAGCTGTGCCGGCTTTTCCAGCAGACGCCGCACGATCTGGCTCTGCTCGGGGGTGAGGGTAAGTCGCGCAGCATCGCTTGGCAGGCCGGCCGATTGCTGGGCGACCAGGCGGTTCTGCTTTCGGTCGAACAGCAACACCAGTGTGCGCTGCATGCCCGCGCAGGCAAGGGCTTGGCTGGCGGTGGCGGTCAGCTGCAAGACGTTGCTGAACGGCGTCGGCTCGCTGAGCAGGCGGCGACAGTGCTCGCGCCATTCGGCCAGATCGGCGTCGCTTGCTACCGGCGCAGCACGCAACACCTGAAAACGGGTACCGGTAGGCCACAGCAGGCCTTGAGCCGGATGCCAGAGATCGGTCCGGCCGATCTCCCGGGCGCTGGTCGCCGCCTGCTGGTGCACCATCTGCTGCAGATCGGCGAGCGACACCTGCAGATACAAACCGGCCAGGCGCTGCCAGCGCAGGCTGTGTATGCCGCTCCAGCTATGGTGCGAGGACAGTGCCAGGCCGTTGGCCAGCACGATGGTGTTGCTCGGCAGCGTCAGCCAGCGGCGCAGGTCGGGGTCGGCGTCGAGCATCTGCTGCTGATGCAGCGGGTGCTCGTTGTCGTGGGCAATATGCAGGGCCTTGATCAGACGCCGCCGATCGGTGCCCAGCAGGCGATAACCCTGAATGATCCAGTCCGGCAGCCGCCAATGCTCAGCAAGCCTTAGGCACAGCTCCAGCAGGGATACGCCGAGCAGCTCGCGCTCGACCCTGCTGGCCGGCTCGCCCTTGACCAGTACCCGCTGCTCCCAACTGTCGAGCAGATGCGGATAGGCGCCTATCAGCGCCCAGGCGGGAGACAGGAACAGCAGGCTGCCCCAGTGAATGTCCTGCCACAGTCGTGCGAGGCGGGCGGCGAACAGTCCGTTGGCCTGCTGGCTGGCGTGGCGGCTGATTAATACCAGTTGCCGCAGCGGCTGCGGCATGTCGGCGGCCTCCATGGCCGGAATGCGCGCCAGCAGCGCTTCGGCGCGCTGCAGGCCGATGCGGCTGAGCGCGACCTCCAGGCTCTCGGCCGGCTGGCTGTCGCCGATGCCTCGATTGGCCTCCTGGATGAAACGCAGCGCCAGCACGGGGCTGTCCTGAATAAGCTCGGCGATCTGCCGCATCGACTTGCTGCTGTCGCGCAGCGCCAGTCGCACCTTGCCATGGACGCCGGCAAACGCGGGAAGGGGTGCATCGTCGAGAGCCTTGATCCAGGCGGGTATCGTGCGTGGCAGCGGAGGTGTGGTGGTCATGGCCGAACTAGCTTTTCATCGGGATGGCCTTTAGTCTGGCGCAAAAGTTCCGATAACCAGAACAATTCTTCCAACATTCCTTTCGCAAGGTCGTCTGGTGACGATTCTGGGCGTTTATTTGCCCTTGATCCGGACGGCTCGTAACCAGGTTTTAGACGTACCTCCTATGGTCAAAATAATCGGGATTATCGTCGTGTTCGCCAGCGTGCTGGGCGGGTTCGTGCTCTCTGGCGGCAAGATCGGCGCGCTCATCCATCCGTTCGAGGTGATGATCATCGGTGGTGCGGCGCTGGGCGGTTTTCTGCAGGCCAACCCCGCCAGCACCACCATGCTGGTGTTCAAAAAATCGCTGAAGATGTTCAGCACCCGTTTTACCCATACCTATTATCTGGAAGTGCTCAGCCTGCTCTACTCGATCCTCAACAAGAGTCGTCGTGAAGGGATGATGGCCATTGAAGCTGACCTGGAAGATCCCGCCGCCAGTCCGCTGTTCAGCAAGTACCCGGGCTTCCTGCAGGACGAGCGCATGACCGCCTTCACCTGCGATTACCTACGCATCATGTCGTCCGGCAACATGGCGCCGCACGAACTCGAAGGCCTGTTCGACATGGAACTGAACAGCCTGAAGGAAGAACTCGAACATCCCTCCCATGCGGTCGCCAAGGTGGCGGACGGCCTGCCGGCGATGGGTATCGTCGCGGCGGTACTGGGCATCGTCATCACCATGTCGATCCTCGCCGAGGCGGATAACGCGATGATCGGTTACAAGGTTGGCTCGGCGCTGGTCGGTACTTTCCTCGGTATTCTTGCCTCCTATGGCTTCTTCGGGCCACTGGCCGCGGCACTGGAGCACGATGCCAAGGAGGAGCTGAACGTGTACGAGGCGATCAAGGCCACGCTGGTCGCCTCGGCCTCGGGCATGCCGCCGACGCTGGCTGTCGAGTTCGGGCGCAAGGTCCTTTATCCGGCGCATCGCCCGAGCTTTGCCGAGCTCGAGCAAGCCATGCGCGGCAGCTAAAGGCTCGTCATGGACAACACTCAACCGATCATCGTCAAACGGGTCAAGAAGGTTGCGGGCGGCCACCATGGCGGCGCGTGGAAGATCGCCTTCGCCGACTTTGCTACCGCGATGATGGCGTTCTTTCTGGTGATGTGGTTGATGAGTTCGGCGACGCCTGAGCAGAAGAAACTGATCTCCGGCTACTTCCAGGATCCGATCGGCTTCACCGAAAGCGCCAGCCCGCACGTCATCGACCTGGGGGGGACGCCGACACCCTCGCCGGACCGCACCCTCAATCCAGAGCTGGAGCCGGCGCAGAGCGAAGCGCAGATCGATAGCGATCAGGTGGAAACCTTCGCCGAACAGCTGGAGCGCGAGCGCCTCGAGCTGCTGTTGCAGGAGCTGCAGAACAAGGTCGACGAGAATCCCGAGCTGCAGAAGTTCAAGGACCAGATCCTTTTCGAAATCACCCAGGACGGCCTGCGCATCCAGATCATGGATGCCGAGAACCGGCCCATGTTCGCCCTCGGTAGCGCCCAGTTGCAGCCCTACTTCGAAGACATCCTGCTGGCGCTGGTCGACACCATCGCCGCGGTGCCGAACAAGATCAGCGTCAGCGGCCACACCGATGCGAAGCCTTTCTCCGGGCGCAGCGACTTCGGCAACTGGGAGCTTTCGGCCGGGCGTGCCAACGCTGCACGCCGCACGCTGGTGATCGGTGGTTACCCGGAAGATCAGATCGCGCGGGTAGTGGGCTACGCCTCGTCCGCGCTGTTCGATCGCAAGGACCCGTTCAATCCGGTCAACCGACGCATCGATATTCTGGTGCTGACCAAGAAGGCGCAGCGTTCGATCGAGGGTGAGCAGCCCGCTGCCACGGATTCGACCGGTCCTGCCGAAGGCGAAGTCGCGCCATCTGGCGGCGCGGCGCCGGCTGGGGAGGAGCCGTTACAGCCGGAGCAACTGCGGGAGCGGTTGAACATCTTCGAAGATGGCGTGCTGCAGTTCAGTCAGCCCGGCGAGGGCTGAGCGCCAGATCAGTAATCCGGTTCTGGCAGGCTGCTGAGAATGTGTCGGTAACTGCTCATGCGCTGCGGCTGGATGCGCCCGTCCTCCAGCGCCTGGAGCAGGGCGCAGCCGGGCTCGCGATCATGCTTGCAGTCGCGGAAGCGGCAGTGCCCGAGCAGATCCTGGAATTCGATGAAGCCCGCTTCGACGTCGGCGCGACTGACGTGGCCTAAGCCGAATTCGCGGATGCCGGGGGAGTCGATCAGCTCGCCGCCACCGGGAAAGTGGAACAGACGTGCCGTGGTGGTGGTGTGGGTGCCCTTGCCGGTCATTTCCGACAGCGCCCCGACGCGGGTGTCGACGCCCGGCAATAGGCTGTTCACCAGCGAAGACTTGCCTACCCCGGATTGCCCGACGAAGACGCTGACGTGGCCGTCGAGCCGCTCCTTGAGCGCTTCCATGCCGCCACCACCGTGGGCCGAGACTTCCAGCAGCGGATAGTTCAGCTGCCGATAGACTTCCAGCAGGCGATTCAGCGCGGCTTCGTTCTGCTCGTCGATCAGGTCGACCTTGTTCAACAGCAGCAATGGCGTGATGCCGGCGTGCTCCGCGGCGACCAGATAGCGGTCGATCAGGTTGGCGTGGGGCTCCGGTAGCGGCGCGAAGACGATGACGATCAGGTCGACGTTCGCCGCCACGGGCTTGAGCTGGCCACGGGTATCCGGGCGGCAGAGTTCCGAATGTCGCGGCAGCTGCGCAACGATGACACCGATGCCCTGGTTGCCCGGGCGCCAGACCACACGATCGCCGGTGACCAGTGCCGGCAGGTTGGCGCGCAGGTGGCAGCGAAAGACCTGCCCGCTGTGTTCGCCTTCCAGTGCTTCCACCTCGACCTGCACGCCGAAATGCGCGATGACCAGTCCGGTCTGCTCCGGGCCAAGATCGCCGCCTTCGAGCTCTTCGAGTGCACGACTTTCGCGACGCGCGGCGCGGGCGGCGCGCTCTTCCTGGATTTTCTCGATACGCCAGTTCTGCCGGCGGTTGAGTTGGCGTTTGGCCATGAATTCGGGCGTCTCTGAGGTTGGTGAGCGAGTCTAGCATGCTGCAACCCGCCCACTTCGGCCTGTATCGCGCTGAAGCCGGAGGGTTAGACTGGCGCTCCTTCACCCGTTCGATTGTCGGTCATGCCTGCTACTGTCGTTACTCGCCTGCCCATCCTGCGTGCGCTGCTGGCCCAGCTGGTGGCGCTGCTGGTGGTCTGGCTGCTATTGCTCGGACTGGTCGGCGTGCTGGGTGTGCGTCCCGGTCTCATCCTTGTGGCAGTCGCGCAGGGCTGTCTGGCGGCGCTGATCGGGGCCCGGCTCGGGCTGTCGGCCTGGTGGCTGGCGATCAACCTGATGTTCGTTCCTGGCCTGGCGTTGCTGCGTGATTTCGACGTGCCGGGCTGGTTGCCGCTGGGCGCGTTCACGTTGTTGTTGCTGTTGAACTGGAATGCCTTCACCGAGCGCGTGCCGCTCTACCTGACCGGTCGTGAAGCCGAGCGCCAGTTGCGCAACCGGCTGAGCGAGCTGCCGGCGGGTTTCCGCTATATCGACTTGGGCAGCGGCCTGGCCGGCACGTTGTCGCGCCTGGCACGGGACTTTCCGGCGGCGCAGTTCATTGGCGTGGAAACCGCGCCGCTGACCTTCGCACTGTCCTGGCTGCGCTGCCTGCCGCGGCGCAACTGCCATATTCGCCTGCTCAGTCTGTGGCGGGTCGATCTCGCCGAGTACGACGTGGTCTATTGCTTCCTCTCACCGGCACCCATGGCCGCCCTGTGGAACAAGGCGCACGCCGAGATGCGTCCCGGCGCGCTGTTGATCAGCAACAGCTTCGCGGTGCCAGGGGTCGAGCCGGTTGAAGTGCAGCAATTGAATGACTGGCGCCGCTCGCGGCTGCTTATCTGGTACCCCGGTGGCGCGACACCTGACGGCGTCGATACGAGCGGCTAAACTGCGCCGCACAGCCAAGGAGCCCGCCATGCAGAACCCGCAGAACCTGATCTGGATCGACCTGGAAATGACCGGTCTGGATCCGGACAACGACGTCATCATCGAGATGGCGACCATCGTCACCGACAGTCAGCTCAACGTGCTGGCCGAGGGGCCGGTGATCGCGGTACACCAGAGCGATGAAACACTGGCGCGCATGGATGAGTGGAACACCCGTCAGCACGGCGGCTCGGGCCTGACCCAGCGCGTGCGTGAGAGCAGGATTTCCACCGCCGAGGCCGAGCAGGCGACGCTGGCCTTCCTCGAGCAGTGGGTGCCCAAAGGCAAGTCGCCGATCTGCGGCAACAGCATCTGCCAGGACCGACGCTTCCTCTACCGGCAGATGCCGACGCTCGAGGCCTACTTCCACTACCGCAATCTGGACGTATCGACGCTCAAGGAGTTGGCGGCACGTTGGGCGCCGCAGATCATGGAAGGTTTCAAGAAGAGCGGCACGCACCTGGCGCTTGACGACATCCGTGACTCCATCGCCGAGCTGCGGCATTACCGCGAGCATTTCATCAAGGTCTGAAAGGGGCGTTAACGCCTGACGCGTTTGGGGATCGTAGGGTGGGTCACGCTTCACCGATCCACCGACGAGGCCAGGTGGATGTTAAAAGCGACATCCACCCTGCGTCACTGATGATGATCGTGAGAGCGATGCCACAGCGTCGTCCATCCAGTGGTCAATCGCCGCCTTTTGGCAAGGCGCCGACAGTCATTTCCCCAATTTGCGCAGCTCGTCCGATTCGACGATGCGCACGCCGTCGCCTTCTTCCAGCGCCAGTCGCCACAGCGCGCGGGCGAGGGTGCAGGTCTCGATGCCGTGGTACTTGCCCGGCAGCAGCTGCGACAGGGGCGCCGCGATGCGTTCGCTCAACCGCGGCTCCAAGCGTGGGCCGATCAGTTGAGAGGGGCGGGCGATGGTCAGCTGTGGCCAGTCCTGCTGCTGCAATGCCGCCTCCATTTCGCCTTTGACCTTGAGGTAGAAGATCGAACTGTCCGGGTTGGCCCCCAGCGAGCTGATCACCAGCAGGTGACGCGCGCCCATCTCCTTAGTCCGGCGGGCAAACGCCAGCACCAGATCATGATCGATGGCGCGGAACGCCTCCTGGCCACCGGCCTGCTTTAGCGTGCTGCCCAGGCAGCAGAAGGCCGTGTCGATCTCGCCGCCCAGCGTTGGCAGCAACGCCAGCAGCTCTCCGACCGGGTTTTCCAGGCGCTGATGGGCCGCCAATGGCCTGCGTGTGGGCGCCAGCACGCGTTCGACGGTGGGTTCGTTGAGCAGGCGATCGAGCAGGTGCTCGCCAGTGAGTCCGGTGGCGCCGGCAAGCAGAATGCGCTGTGGCGTCAAATACATGGTCTTGCTCCTGTGGCGATCATTGGGTGGCACGCCGCTGCCGCAGCTCCTGCCAGCGTTGGACGACCGCTTCCGGCGCCCAAATTTGCGGTTCCGATGCCTGATAGTCGTCGGCCTGCTCGCGTTCGGCAACTTTTGCTGCGGCCAGCGTGAAGGCCTGCACGATATCGTCGGTTTCCTGCAGCGCTTCGGCGAACAGCGCGCGGCCGAAGTAGGTGAAGTCGCTCTGCTCGGAGCAGCCGAAGGACACCCGGTCGGCGCGGGCGGCGGTCATGATCAGCGTCTGCTCGTTCTTCAGTGGCTCGATGAAACCGCCGGAATAGCAGGCCGAGATCACCAGGATGACCTTGCGCTTGGCGAGCGGCGCGAGCAGTTGCGCCAGATCCGCTGCCGGCAGGTCGTCCAGCGAAAGACGCGGCTGGTTCAGCACCAGTTCGTGGTCCGCCGAACCGTGGCTGGTGAAATAGAGAAAGATCAGGTCTTCCTCGCCACTGCGTTCGGCCAGCGCGCGAATCGCTCGGGTCAGGTTCTCCCGGGTCGCCAGCGGCCGGTCGACGAGATGGTCGCGGTGGTTGACCAGGCTGAGTTGGCCATGGGCGGCGAAACGCTCGGCGAGCAGCTTCTGTACGTAATCGGTTTCGCGCATGAACACGCTCTGCCGGCCATCGCCGGCCACGGTCAGCGTATAGAGGTCCTGCGCAGGGCTGGAAGGCGGTAGCGTACTGATCGCACGCTCGAGCAGTGAGCCTTGTTCCAGCAGGGCGAGCTCGAGCGGGTCCGAGAGTGCGTGTGCCTGCTCGTCGCGGACGCGTCGGTCATTTCGCCAGCTGCCGCGCAGCTCGGTGCCGTCGGCCTGGGTCAGTACGCCCTCGCCGTCGAAGTGTCCGTGGCGGAAACCGCCGGTATAGAAGCTGCCGTCTGCGCGATCGAGACGGCCCTGGCCGTGGTAGCGCCAGTTGCGGAACTGCCCACTGTAGCGGCTGCCATCGCTGGCGACATAAGTGCCGGTGCCGCTCAGTTCGCCGTGGACGAAGGTGCCGTTCCAGGCGTTGCCCTCGCTGTCCTCGTAGCGTCCCTGGCCATGAAACTGATCGTTCTCGAAGTGGCCGCTGTAGCGCTCGCCATGCTCGGTCGAAAAGCTGCCTTCGCCGTTCAGGTTGCCCGTGTTGAAATGCCCGCTGAGTTGACCATTGGCGTCGCTGCGGGTGCCCGGTCCATCCGGCTGGCCTTTGCTGAACTGCCCTCGATGACTGAAGCCGTCAGCATATTCCAGGCTGCCCTGGCCGTGGTAGAGGTTGTTGCGAAACTCGCCTTCGTAGACCGTGCCGTCCTGGCTGAAGCGCCCGTGGCCATGCATGCGTCCGGTCTGGAATTCGCCCTCGTAGACGCCACCCTCGACATAGCTGAAACGGCCCAGGCCGTCGAACAAGCCGTGCCTGAACTCACCCTCGTAGCGGTCGCCTGTTGCGCTTTGCCAGGTGCCCAGGCCATGCCACTGGCCGTCCTTGAATTGGCCGAGGTAGTAGCTGCCGTTCGGGTAGTCGATACGACCGCTGCCCTGCAGCAAGCCGTCGACGATTTCGCCGCGATAGCGGCCGCCGTCCGGCAGCACTCCATCGGCAGGGGTAAGAGGCTCGCCCTCGCCGCAGGCGGTGAGCAGACCAAGTAAGAGGAAGGGAAGAAGACGCAGCATGCGGACATCCGCTCAGGCAGAACGTCCGCAGTATGCCGCAAACCGAGCGGGCTGCGACAATCGCGCAGAGTCGCCGCTCAGAGGACGCACAGCGCCAGGGTTTCGGCGATATAGGCCGGTTTTTCCGAGCCTTCGATCTCCATCACCGCGCGCGCCTTGAGCAGCCATTGCCCGGGATTCTTCTCGTAGGCATCGATCAGCGTCAGTCCCAGGCGCACCCGCGAGCCGACCCTCACTGGCTGGATGAAGCGCAGGCTGTCCAGCCCATAGTTGACGCCCATCCGCGTGCCTTCCGGCACGACCATAAGGTCGCCAGACAACATCGGCAGCAACGACAGCGACAGGAAACCATGGGCGATGGTGCCACCGAACGGTGTTTGTGCGGCTTTTTCGGCATCGATGTGGATGAACTGGTGATCGCCGGTGCAGTCGGCGAACTGGTTGACGCGCTGCTGATCGACGGTCAGCCACTCGGAGTGGCCCAGTTCCTTGCCGATGTAATCCTTGAGCTGTGCGACGGGTACCTGTGGCATGTGTCCTCCTGATTGTTCTTGTATGGCTGCAGCGATGTGCAGTCTGACTAGAGAGGGGCAGTGCCGGGCCCGAAGCGGCCGACTGGCTCTGCGTCATTTACAGCTCTAGATCAGCACGGGCAGGCGTCGCGGCAAACCAGCATCGGCACCGCGAATGGCCCGTCATAGCGCAGCGCGGGCGCCTGCAGGCGTTGCCCTTTATACTGTCGCAATTTTGCGGGAGGCTCCCATGCTGCTCAGAGGCCTGACCTGGCTGGTCGCATTCCAGTTGCTCGGCACCGTCCTCAATGTGCTGTTCCTGCCCATGCTGCCGGGCCCCATCATCGGGATGGTGCTGCTGTTCGCCGGCCTGCTGGCGCGCGGCCGGGCCAGCGAATCGCTGCAGCTGGCGGCGAGCAGCCTGTTGCGCTACCTGCCGCTGCTGCTGGTACCGCCGGCGGTTGGGGTGATGGCCTATACGGAGGCGATCCTTGATGACTTCTGGGCCATCGTCGGCGTGCTGGTAATTTCGCTGCTGGTCTCGCTGGTCTTCACCGGCTGGCTGATGCAGACGCTGATCCGGCGCAAGCAGCGTCAGCAGGAGGGTGCATGATCGAACTGCACTGGCAGGCCGCCTGGGAGGCGCTGATCCATCATCCGCTGTTCGGTGTGGCTATTACCCTGGCTGTCTTCCAGCTGGCGTATGCGGCGTATGAGAAGACCCGCTGGGTATTCCTGCAGCCGGTTCTAGTGTCGATGACGCTGATCGTCGGCATCCTCCTGCTATGTGGTATCGACTATGACGAATACCGCATCAGTGCGCAGTGGCTGACGCTGCTGCTGGGTCCGGCCACCGTTGCGCTGGCCGTGCCGCTGTACCTGAACCTGCGGCGGATTCGCGAGTTGTTCGGCCCGATTGTGATCACTTTGCTGGTCGCCGGTGTGTTTGCCACGGCGCTGGGCATGGCCCTGGCTTGGGCTTTCGGCGCGGATGACATGATCCTGATGACCCTGGCGCCGAAGTCGGTCACTTCGCCGATCGCCATGCTGGTGGCCGAGCAGATCGGCGGTGTGGTGGCGCTGGCGGCGGTGTTCGTGATGATCACCGGCGTGCTCGGCGCGATTTTCGGTCCGGAACTGTTGCGCCGGTTTGGCGTTCAGCATCCTGCGGCCCGCGGCATTGCGCTCGGGCTGACCGCCCACGCCGTGGGCACCGCGCAGGCGCTGCAGGAAAGCGACGAATGCGGTGCGTTCGCGGCCCTGGCCATGAGCCTGATGGGGGTAATGACTGCGGTGCTGTTGCCGCTGGTGGTTGCCTTGCTGCTGTGATGGAGTCGCCATGAGATTGCCGTTGTTCCCGCTGGATACCGTGCTGTTCCCCGGTTGTTTTCTCGACCTGCAGATATTCGAGGCACGCTATCTCGACATGGTCAGCCACTGCCTCAAGGCTGGGCATGGCTTTGGCGTGGTGCATATTCTGGATGGCAAGGAGGTTGGCGCAGCACCGGCGGCGTTCTCTCATATCGGTTGCGAAGCGCTGATTCGCGACTGGCAACAGCTGCCCAACGGCCTGTTGGGTATCCGGGTCGAAGGCGGGCGGCGCTTCGATGTGCAATCGTTCGAAGTACTGCGTGACCAGCTGGCCGTCGCCCAGGTCGCCTGGCGCAGCGAAGTCGATAGCCAGCCACTGGCCGAGCAGCACGCCGACCTCGTCGTACTGCTCGCCGCGCTGGGCCAGCATCCGATGGTGAAAACCCTGGGGCTGGGCGGCGCGGTGAGCGATCAGGCAGCTCTGGCCAGTCAGCTGGCCTACCTGTTGCCATTCGATGCGGAGCAGAAGATCGAATTGCTGGGGCTGGACGAGCCAGCGTCGCAGCTCGAGCAGATTCAAAGCCTGCTCGAGCAATTGCAGGACGGGGCGTAAGGCGTGTCGCCCCCGTGTGTTCGCGAGCGTGACCTAGGGCCGCACTGGCCAACCTTGATGTCGCTAGAGAAGGTCTTCAGTAGGGTTTTTGTGCCAACGACACCGTAAAGATCCCCCAGTCGTCGATACGCTGCTTGATTTTTACCAAACCTGCCGCTGCTACCAGTTGGTCAATCTCCGCTTGGGTACGCCGCCGCATCACCCATGCCTGCCCATCTCGGTGACTGGTCAGCGCTCGGGCTATGAGCTTCAGCTGTGGGTGCCAGGGTTGTCCGGTGTAAAGGATGTAGCCGCCCGGTTGCAGCGCTTCGGCGACGCCGGCAAGAGAGCGGCCGATCATCTGGTTGTCGCCGAACAACTCGTAGAGACCCGATACCACTACAAGCGTGGGGCGCGGCGAGAGTGCGGCGAGATCCGCCTGATCGAATGCGTCTGCCTTGATGAATCGAGCGATCTCTTCGAAACCCTTTGCCCGGATCAGGGCACTGCCGTCGCGTACATTGATATCGCTGTAGTCGCGCAGGAGAATCGAGGCAGGGCGTTCTCCGAGGTCCTGTATTGCCTCGAGAATGTAGCGGCCATGGCCGGCGGCAATGTCCACGATATGTACTGGCTGATCTGCGCTTCGCAGGCAGCTCATCGCCCCACGTAACAGCTCTTCTACATGCCTTTTTCTCGGGCGTATTGCACGCCAGCCTATGGAGTTCAAATAAAGCTGGTCAATCTTGCGCCCCAGTACAGTCAGCCCTGCTGGTTCGTTTCTGTAGACATAATCGAGCGTGCTGCCGGAATCGAAACCCGCTTCGAAACCGAGTTTCAGTCCGTGAGAAAGCCGGGCGCCAAGGCGCATTCCCGCACGCATGGCGCGCCAATAACATCCTTCCACGGAATTCGGAGCTACAGGGGCAGCCAGTGCTTCTGCTTCCGCACACATCGGGCCTATTCGGTCCGCATCGAGGAGCGATGGGGGCGCCATTGGCATATCGAAATTATGACGAATGAAGCGGCGGGCCTGGCTTACTGCCCGATTACGATCTCGCTCGCCGAGCGTGTCGTGAAAGAAACCCGGCAGAACGTGTTTTTCTTTTCGTAAGCTGCCAAGTCTTTCGAAAAAAGTTACTTGTGGTTTGTGTTCTACGACGAAGTCTGCGCCT
Source organism: Stutzerimonas kunmingensis (assembly GCF_021432085.1). Taxonomy (GTDB): domain Bacteria; phylum Pseudomonadota; class Gammaproteobacteria; order Pseudomonadales; family Pseudomonadaceae; genus Stutzerimonas. The sequence goes on from NZ_CP090366.1 coordinate 535,510, forward strand.
GAGATAAAAAGCTGAGTTGGGATCTGGATAGCCTGCGCATCCGCAACCACGCGCCGTGCCGCTTCATGCAGCCCAAGGAGCACATTGACGGAAATGGCCTTGGTGATAAGCGGATCCTGCTGATAGCTCTGAATCCGCGCGGGATCGTGCGTCAGGAAGCGGGCCTTGACGTAGCTGTCGACGAAGAAGTTGCCGCGAAACGCTCGTATTAGCCTTAGGCCTGTCCGTGCGAATGGTACATACAGCTTTACCTTGAACGCCGGTGACGCCAGCACCAGCGCCCGAACTTTGGGCGCATAGTCGTGGGCCCATGTCGCAATAACTACCGCCCCTACACTTTGCGCAACAATTGCTAGGTCTTCCTCTTTGATGCAGTGCATAGAGCCGATGTGATCAATGAACGTCTGCACGTCTCGTACGCTCGTCGCGAAGCTCGGGCTGTCTCCACGGATGCCAGGCGACAGACCGTGCCCGCGCGCATCCCAGGCAAAGAAATCGCAGTCAGGAAGGTCGAGCTCATCAACGAGGTGGGCCAGCCGGCCGGAATGCTCATGTCCGCGATGGAACATGACGACGGCCCGCCTTGTAGGCCCTGTGGACGAAAGCGCGGGCCAATGGCGGTAGGAAAGCTCTAAGGCATCGTGGGTGCTGAAAGTTAGAAGGCGTGACTCGCGCATCGAAATATCCTGGTCCCTGGACAGTTATTGAGTTATCCGAAACTCAACGGCAGATGGCTGCTCTGCCACGGTGCGGACTTTCCGCTGGTGGCGCGATACACGCAACGACGCCTCGCACATTCCTGGTTCGCACCAGAAAAAATTCGGATCACACGCTTGAGGGAGCAATCACTGATACCGATACATCTGCATAGCTGTCGGCAGAGCCCAGACGCTGAATGCGCCGAGCAGGCCCAGACAGGCCGGCAGGATCAGCCACCAGGCTCTCGGTGCCATTGCGTGCAGCGGGCTGCGCCATTGCACCAGGGTTAGGCTGGCGGCGCAGATGCAGGCAGCCAGCAGGGCGCCTGCCGTCACGTCGGTGGTCCAGTGCACGCCGAGATAGACCCGCGAGAGTGCGATTGCCGTCGCCGGTAAGCTGGCGAGGACCAGCCAGGCAAGGCGCAGGCGCGGTGGCTGACCGCGACCGGCGAGCACGCCGAGGGTGAGGAAGAAGGCAAACGCCGCTGAGCTGTGCCCGCTGGGAAAGCTGTAGCTGCTCAGCGGCTCCATCAGTACTTCCGGGCGAACGCGAGCGAAGGTGGCCTTCAGGGCGCCGTTGGCCAGGGCCGTGCCCAGCAGCGTGAGAATGGCGAACAGGGCGGCGCGCCATTGGCGTGCGACCAGAAGCAGCAGGCATAGCAATACCGCGGCCCACAGTTGGGTGTGAAAGTCGCCGGCGCGGGTGACGATCACCATGATGCGGTCGAAGGTGGTGCTGCGTGCGCCCTGGATCACTGCCAGCAGGCCTTCGTCGAGTTCCTTCAGGTGCGGCCAGCCGAAAAACAAACCGAGCAGGATGGCAACGCCGAGGCCGGCCGACAGTGCGCTGACCCAACGCAAGCCGCGCAGGCTGCCGAATGCAGTTGCCGCGATCAGCGTCAGCAGCGCGCCGAGCACTATCCCGGCTTCGCTCCAGAAACCCTCCTCCAGCGGCAGGCGGATGGCGGCTCCGGCGCTCCAACCGGGCAGCAGATAAGCCATCGACCAGCCGGCGGCAGCACACAGGCTGACCAGCAGGAAGCGTCCGAGCGGCATGTCGAGCATGCCGGCGGTCATCGGCAGCATGGGGCGCAGCGGGCCGATGAAGCGGCCTACCAGCAGGCTGGCTACGCCGTAGCGCTGAAAGTAGTGCTCGGCCTGCATCAGCCACTCGGGATGGTCGCGCAGGCCTCGCAAGCTGCGAATGCCCTGGTGATAGCGTCGACCGAGGGCATAGGAAAGCAGGTCGCCGATCAATCCGCCGATAAAGCCCAGCAAAAGGGTTTCCCCCAGGCTCAGCACTCCGCTGCCAGCGAGTACAGCAATGGCGAATACCAGCACCGTGCCCGGGATGATCAGTCCGACTACGGCCAGACACTCCATGCAGGCGACGATCAGCAGCGCGAGGCCCAGCCATTGCGGATGTCCGGCGAGCCATTGGGTTAGGGTTTCGAGCCACTGGCCCATGCGGATTTCCTTGAATCGAGATCGCCTTTCGACCTGACGAAAGGGTGGTGGGTTTCCTCGGCGCAAGGATACTGCGCCGTGCTGGTTGGTTCGTAGCGCTGTCCGCGCATGCATTCGAGCGCCTTTCGCCCGGCGCCGCTGTGCGCGGGCGGTCGGGGTGGCTATAATCAGCCGCTTTCCCTTCAGTCAGGCCAGCTAGATCCATGACCGAGTCCGTACTCGATTACATGAACCGCCTGGGCCGCGCCGCGCGCGAGGCCTCGCGGGTGCTTGCGCGCGCCAGCACGGCGCAGAAGAACCGTGCCCTGCAGGCCGCCGCCGCCGCGCTCGACGCAGCCCGCGACGAGTTGGTCAGCGCCAACGAGCGGGACCTTGCCGGTGGCCGCGCCAACGGTCTGGACGCGGCGATGCTCGATCGTCTTGCGCTGACGCCCAAGGTGATCGACGGCATGATCGAAGGGCTGCGCCAGGTCGCCACGCTGCCGGACCCGATCGGCGAGATTCGCGACATGCGCTACATGCCTTCGGGCATTCAGGTCGGCAAGATGCGCGTGCCGCTGGGCGTGGTCGGGATCATCTACGAGTCGCGGCCGAACGTGACCATCGACGCCGCCAGCCTGTGCCTGAAGTCGGGCAATGCGACCATCCTGCGCGGTGGTTCCGAGGCGATCCATTCCAATCAGGCCATCGCCCGCTGCATCCAGCTTGGCCTGGCCGAAGCCGGGCTGCCGGCAGCGGCGGTGCAGGTCGTGGAGACCACTGACCGGGCCGCGGTCGGCGCGCTGATCAGCATGCCGGAATACGTCGATGTGATCGTGCCGCGCGGCGGCAAGGGTCTGATCGAACGCATCAGCCGCGACGCCCGGGTACCGGTGATCAAGCACCTGGACGGCATTTGCCATGTCTACATCGACGTGGCGGCGGACGTGGACAAGGCCGTTCGCGTCGCCGACAACGCCAAGACCCAGCGCTTCGCGCCGTGCAACACCATGGAGACGCTGCTGGTTCACCAGGGCATCGCCGATCGGGTGCTGCCGCCACTGGCGGCCATCTATCGCGAGAAGGGCGTTGAGTTGCGTGGCTGTGCGCGAACCCAGGCGCTGCTTGGCGGCGATGTGCTGGAGGCCAGCGAAGAAGACTGGTCCACCGAGTACAACGCACCGATCCTGTCGATCCGCATCGTCGATTCGCTGGATGCCGCCATCGAGCACATCAATCGCTACGGCTCGCAACACACCGACGCGATCGTCACCGAGAATTTCACCGATGCCCGGCGCTTCCTCACCGAGGTGGACTCCGCTTCGGTGATGGTCAACGCCTCGACGCGTTTCGCCGATGGCTTCGAGTATGGCCTGGGCGCGGAGATCGGCATCTCCACTGACAAGCTTCATGCCCGTGGTCCGGTCGGTCTGGAAGGGCTGACCAGCGAGAAGTACGTGGTGTTTGGCGACGGCCACGTCCGTACCTGATGAGCCAAGGCAGCGGCGCCCGGCGCATCGGTATACTCGGCGGCACCTTCGATCCGGTACACATCGGTCACTTGCGCGGGGCGCTGGAAGTGGCCGAGATGTTCGATCTCGACGAGCTGCGGCTGATACCCAACGCGCGTCCGCCGCACCGTGACACCCCCAATTGCTCGGCGCAGGATCGCCTGGCAATGGTTCGCCTGGCGGTGCAAGACCTGCCGCCACTTTGTGTGGACGCTCGTGAGTTGGAGCGGGAGAAGCCGTCCTACACCATCGACACGCTGATTTCCCTGCGCACCGAGCTTGGTGAGGCGGATCAGTTGTTGCTGGTGGTGGGCTGGGATGCCTTCTGCGGCCTGCCTACCTGGCATCGCTGGGAGGAGCTGCTCGACTATTGCCATATCCTCGTCCTGCAACGCCCGGATGCCGGCAGCGAGGCGCCGCAGGTGCTGCGCGATCTGCTCGCCGCACGCAGCGTGCCAGATCCCCAGGTGCTTTGCGGGGGCAGCGGGCAGATTGCCTTCGTCTGGCAGACACCGTTGGAAGTGTCCGCCACACAGATTCGCCAATTGCTGGCCAGCGGCAAGTCGGTCCGATTCCTGGTTCCCGATGCCGTACTGGCTTATATCAACGCGCACGGACTGTACCGGGCGTCGAACTGAGGTTGTTTTCACGTTATGCAAACTGAAGAGTTGGTCCAGCTGGCGGTTGCCGCCCTGGAAGATCTGAAAGGCCAGGACATCACCACTATCGATGTGCGCGGCAAGACCAGTGTTACTGATTACATGATCATCGCCAGCGGCAGTTCCAGCCGGCACGTCAAGTCGCTCGTCGAAAACGTGCTGGAGCAGGTCAAGGAGCAGGGCGTTCGCCCGCTTGGCAGCGAGGGTCTCGAAGGCGGTGAGTGGGCGTTGCTCGACCTGGGCGATGTCGTCGTCCATGTGATGCAGGTGCCGACCCGCCAGTTCTACGATCTCGAACGTCTCTGGCAGGGCGCCGAGCAGAGCCGCGCGCAGCACGCTCACGACCCGGAATAAGCCGTGCGTATCAAGCTGATTGCGGTCGGCTCGAAGATGCCACGTTGGGTCGAGGATGGTTGGCAGGAATATGCCAAGCGCCTGCCGTCCGAACTACCGCTGGAGCTGCATGAGATCGCGCTCAATACCCGTGGCAAAAACGCCGACGTGGCGCGGTTGATTCGCCAGGAAGGCGAGGCCATGCTGGGCAAGGTTCAGCCAGGCGAGCGCATTGTCACGCTCGAAGTACATGGCAAGCCGTGGAGCACCGAGCAGCTGGCGGCGGAAATCGAGCGCTGGCGGCTCGATGCACGCAACGTCAACCTCATGGTCGGCGGTCCGGAAGGGCTGGCACCCGAGGTTTGTGCGCGCAGCGAGCAGCGCTGGTCGCTGTCGCCGCTGACCCTGCCTCATCCGCTGGTGCGAATCCTGATCGGCGAACAGATCTACCGCGCCTGGACGCTGCTGTCCGGTCATCCCTATCACAAGTAGTCTGCGAACCCCTTCAAGATGCCGCAACCGATTCAACTCAAGGATCACGAGAAGGACGCCGTGCTGGTGCGCCGGCGCGTCATCGTCGGCCTTGCGTTCGTGTTGCTGTTGATCGGTGTGTTGGTGTCGCGGATGTACTACCTGCAGGTAGTGCAGTTCGAGCACCATTCGACGCTGTCGGAGAACAACCGCGTCCACGTTCAGCCGATTCCGCCCAATCGCGGATTGATCTTCGACCGCAAGGGCCGGGTTATCGCCGACAACCGCCCCAGCTTCAGCCTGACCGTCACCCGCGAACGCGCCGGCGACTGGAAGACTGTGCTCGATGGCGTGGTCGAGGTGCTGGAGCTCAGCGAGGAAGAGCGTGGGCTGTTCGAGAAGCGCGTGTTGCAGGGGCGCCGGCCATTCGAGCCGGTACCGATCATGTATGAGCTGTCCGAGGAGCAGATTGCGCGCATTGCCGTGAATCAGTTCCGCCTGCCTGGGGTCGAGGTGGCGGCGCAGCTGGTCCGGCATTACCCGCAGGGTCCGCACTTCGCGCACTCGGTAGGCTATGTCGGGCGAATCAACGAGCAAGAGCTCAAGCAGCTCGACCCGGTCAATTACAGCGGCACGCACCATGTCGGCAAGACCGGTATCGAGAAATTCTACGAGGACGAGCTGCACGGCCAGGTCGGCTACGAAGAGGTCGAAACCAATGCCCGCGGCAGGGTCTTGCGCGTGCTCAAGCGTACCGATCCGATACCGGGCAAGGACATCACGCTGTCGCTCGATCTCGACCTGCAGGAGGCCGCAGAAGCGGCGCTCGGAGGTCGTCGCGGTGCAATCGTCGCGCTGCTGCCGAGCACCGGCGAGGTGGTGGCGATGGTCAGTCAGCCGAGCTTCAACCCCAACCTTTTCGTCACCGGCATCAGCTTCAAGGATTACGGTGAACTGCGCGACTCCATTGATCGTCCGTTGTTCAACCGTGTGCTGCGCGGCCTTTACCCGCCCGGCTCGACCATCAAGCCAATGATGGCCGTTGCCGGCCTCGATGCTGGCGTGATCACGCCGAGCAGTCGCGTGTTCGATCCGGGCTTTTTCCAACTGCCGAACGTGAAGCACAAGTACCGCAACTGGAACCGCAACGGCGACGGCTGGGTGGACCTGGACCTGGCCATCGCCCGCTCCAACGACACCTACTTCTACGACATGGCCCACAAGCTGGGCGTCGATCGCATGCACGAATACATGACCCGCTTCGGCCTGGGGCAGCGCGTATCCCTGGACATGCACGAGGAGACGGCGGGCCTGATGCCGTCGCGCGACTGGAAACGGGCGCGCTATCGCCAGCCCTGGTATCCCGGTGAAACAGTGATTCTCGGTATCGGCCAGGGTTACATGCAGGCCACGCCGCTGCAGCTGGCCCAGGCCACGGCGCTAGTGGCGACCCGCGGCAAGTGGATTCGGCCGCATCTGGCGCGCAGCGTCGGTAGTGAAGCGCCGGTGGACCATGATCCGGTTCCGGACATCCAGCTTCGCGATCCGCGCTTCTGGGACTACGCGACCCACGGTATGGAGCAGGTTCTGCATGGCGCGCGGGGTACGGCAAGGAAGGTCGGTGACAGCGCGGCGTATCGTATTGCCGGCAAGAGCGGTACCGCCCAGGTGGTCGCGATCCGCCAGGGCGAGAAATACGACAGTGCCAAGCTGGCCGAACGCCATCGGGACCATGCGCTGTTCGTCGCCTTCGCCCCGGTGCATGACCCGCAGATCGCCGTGGCGGTTATGGTCGAGAACGGCGAATCCGGTTCGGGCGTCGCCGCGCCGGTGGCCAAGCAGGTCATGGACGCGTGGCTGCTGAACGGGGAGGGCGTGCTCAAGCCCGAGTTCGCCCCGCCGCTGACCGCCGAAGGGAAGAAGCCATGAGCGGCAATTTCGACCGAACCCTGTCGCGCGAGGACGTGCTGCGGCGTCGCGCCAGCCTGTTGCAGCGCCTGCATATCGACGGGCTGCTGCTGGTGCTGCTGCTGATGCTGGCGGCGGGCAGCCTGTTCATTCTCTATTCGGCCAGCGGCAAGAACTGGGATCTGGTCATCAAGCAGGCGACGTCTTTCGGCCTCGGCCTGGGTGCAATGCTGGTCATTGCACAGTTCGAGCCGCGCTTCATGGCGCGCTGGGTACCGCTGGGCTATCTCGCTGTGGTAGCGCTGCTGGTGGCGGTCGAGGTCGTCGGCCATACAGCGATGGGCGCCACCCGCTGGATCAACATTCCGGGGGTGATCCGCTTCCAGCCGTCGGAGTTCATGAAGATCATCATGCCGATGACCATCGCCTGGTATCTGTCCTCGCGCAGCCTGCCGCCGAGCATCAAGCACACTGCGATCAGTCTGTCGCTGATCCTCGTGCCCTTCGTGCTGATCCTCAAACAGCCGGATCTGGGCACGTCGCTGCTGATTCTCGCATCCGGCGCATTCGTCCTGTTCATCGGCGGCCTGCGTTGGCGCTGGATCATTGGCGCGGTCACGGCGATCCTGCCCATCGCTGTGGCGATGTGGTACTTCGTACTGCACAACTACCAGAAGCAGCGAGTACTGACGTTTCTCGATCCGGAAAGCGATCCGCTGGGCACTGGCTGGAACATCATCCAGTCGAAGGCGGCGATCGGTTCGGGTGGGGTGTTCGGCAAGGGCTGGCTGGCAGGCACGCAGTCGCACCTGGATTTTTTGCCGGAAAGCCACACGGACTTTATCATCGCCGTGCTCGCTGAAGAGTTCGGTCTGGTCGGGGTCTGCCTGCTGCTGTTGGTGTATGGTCTGCTGATCACTCGCGGCCTTGTTATCACCGTGCAGGCGCAAACGCTGTTTGGAAAACTGCTGGCCGGCGCGCTGACGATGACCTTCTTTGTTTACGTTTTCGTCAATATCGGTATGGTCAGTGGGCTGTTGCCGGTGGTGGGGGTGCCATTGCCCTTCATTAGTTATGGCGGAACTTCATTGGTGACCCTGCTGTCAGGGTTCGGGGTTTTGATGTCGATCCACACCCATCGCAAGTGGATCGCGCAGGTTTGACGAGAGTGAATTTGTTGACTTCATTACGGCGTGGCTGGATGGCGCGGATGCTAGGGGGCGTGGCTTTGGCCGGCGCTGTGCTGGGAAGCCTGCCGCTGCAGGCGGCCGATTACACCGGCGCCAACGTGGACGAGTTCATCGCGGAGATGACCCGTGACTACGGATTTGCCGGCGAGCAGCTGCGTGATCTGTTCAAGCAGGCCGAGCGCAAGCAGGCGATTCTCGATGCCATTTCGCGTCCTGCGGAGCGGGTCAAGCCGTGGAAGGAATATCGACCTATCTTCCTCACCGACTCGCGCATCGCCCAGGGCGTCGATTTCTGGCGGGAGAACGAAGCCGCGCTGGCTCGTGCGGAAACCGAATACGGCGTGCCGGGGGAAATCATCGTCGCGATCATCGGCGTGGAAACCTTCTACGGCCGCAATACCGGTAGCCATCGGGTGATCGATGCGCTGTCGACGCTGGGCTTCGATTACCCTCCGCGTCAGCCGTTTTTCCGTCAGCAGCTCAAGGAGTTCCTGCTGCTGACCCGTGAGGAACAGGTCGACCCGCTTACGCTCAAGGGCTCCTACGCGGGTGCGATGGGACTGCCGCAGTTCATGCCGAGCAGCTTCCGCGCCTACGCGGTGGATTTCGACGGCGACGGGCACATCGATATCTGGAACAACCCCACCGATGCCATCGGCAGTGCGGCCAGCTACTTCAAGCAACATGGCTGGGCTGCGGGCGAGCCGGTGGTGGCGCGGGCCAAGGTAGGCGGCGAGCGCTATGAGGAAGGGCTGACCGTCGGCCTGGAGTCGCAAAAAAATGCCGGCGAAATGCGTAGCCTGGGCTGGCAGTTCGACAAGTCGGTGGCCGACGATACGGCCATTACCGCTTTCCGCCTGGATGGCGCAGAGGGTGATGAGTACTGGCTGGGCCTGCCGAATTTCTATGTCATTACCCGCTACAACCGTAGCGTGATGTATGCGATGGCCGTGCATCAGCTGTCCCAGCTGCTGGCCGAAGCGCGAGGCGAACAATGACCGTGATCTGGACAAGGCTGGCCGCGCTGGGTGTCGCCGGGGCGCTGCTGGCGAGCTGCTCATCGACGCCGACACCGAGCAGTGCACCAAACAAGAGTACCGGTATCAGTGGTCCCGGCGACTACAGCCGTCCGCACAAGGACGGCGCGCCCTGGTGGGACGTCGACGTTTCGCAGATCCCCGATGCCACGCCGATGCCACATTACGGCCGTTACAAGGCCAATCCCTATACGGTGCTGGGCAAGACCTACTTTCCAATCAGCGATGGTCGACGTTATTCAGCTACCGGGACGGCATCCTGGTATGGCACCAAGTTTCACGGCCAGCCCACCGCCAACGGCGAGAAGTACGACCTTTATGGCATGAGCGCGGCGCACAAGACGCTGCCCTTGCCCACTTACGTCAAGGTCACCAATCTGGATAACGGGCGCACCGTGGTCTTGCGCGTCAATGACCGTGGTCCGTTCTACTCCGATCGGATCATCGATCTGTCTTTCGCCGCGGCGAAGAAGCTCGGCTATGCCGAGAGCGGAACGGCGCGGGTAAAGGTCGAAGGCATCGACCCTCAGCAATGGTGGGCCGACCAGGGCCGACCGGTGCCGACGATGCTGGCGCAGCCGGAGATGGTTGCGAGCAAGCCCACCAGCAATGTCGCGCAGCCGATCGAGCAGTACACGCCGCCGCCCCAGCAGCACGCTGCGGCCACGGTGCCGCTGGAAGTCGATGCAAAAAAAAACGCTTCGCCCGCAGCCTCTGGCCTGTTTCTCCAGGTTGGCGCCTTCGCCAATCCGGATGCAGCGCAGTTGCTCAAGGACAAGCTGAGCGGCGTGGTCTCTGCCCCGGTGTTCATCAGCTCGGTGGTACACAACCAGCAGACCCTGCACCGCGTGCGCCTGGGGCCCATCGACACGCCGGATGAGGCCATGCAGCTCGAAGAGAGCGTGCGCCTGGCCAACCTCGGACAGCCACGGCGCGTTGCCGCCGACTGACCACAGCAAACCCTGCTTCGTTTTACCTGACTAACTTGAGATTCGGATGAACATCACCAGCCTCGTGCAACGCTTCATAGTCCTGGCAGCGCTGACGGTCACCCCGACCGTCTGGGCCGCACAGATCGTACCGTCCGCCCCGCAGCTGGCGGCCAAGTCCTACATGCTGATGGACGCCGCCAGCGGCGAGGTACTGGTCGAGCACAACGGTGACGAGCGCCTGCCGCCGGCGAGCCTGACCAAACTGATGACCGCCTACATCGCCACCCTGGAAATCCAGAAGGGCCAGATCAGCGACAGCGACATGGTCACGGTGAGCGAGAAGGCCTGGCGCACCGGCGGCTCGCGGATGTTCATCCAGGTCAACACGCAGGTGTCGGTCGACGATCTGCTGCATGGCATCATCATTCAGTCGGGCAACGACGCCAGCGTCGCCATGGCCGAGCACATCGCCGGCAGTGAAGAGGCCTTTGCCGACCTGATGAACAGCACGGCTCAGCGCCTGGGCATGACCAACAGCCATTTCATGAATGCCACCGGCCTGCCGGATCCGGATCATTATTCCTCAGCCAACGACATGGCCAAGCTGGCTCGCGCGATCATCTACGAAGACCCGGCGCACTACGCCATCTACGCGCAGAAAGAATTCTTCTGGAACAACATCAAGCAGCCCAACCGCAACCTGTTGCTGTGGCGCGACAAGACCGTCGATGGCCTGAAAACCGGTCATACCGAAGAGGCTGGCTACTGCCTGGTGGCGTCTGCCGTGCGTGACAACATGCGCCTGATCTCGGTGGTGTTTGGTACCGACAGCGAGCAGGCCCGCGCGGCGGAGACCCAGAAGCTGCTGACCTATGGCTTCCGCTTCTTCGAGACCCGCACCTTCTACCAGAAGGGCACTGAGCTGGCTCAGGCGCAGGTCTGGAAAGGGCAGCAGGACAAGCTGAAGGCGGGCCTGGCACAGGACCTGACCATGACCCTGCCGCGTGGCCAGGCAGAGAAGCTGCAAGCGGTCATGAGCTTCAACGGCACACTCACCGCACCGATCCAGCAGGGTGACGTCATCGGCAAGGTCGAGGTCAAGCTGGAGGACAAAGTCGTCCGCAGCACCGATCTGGTGGCGCTGGAAACCATCGAAGAGGGTGGGCTGTTCCGCCGGTTTTGGGATAGCATTCGCCTCTTCTTCTACAGCCTGTTCAACTGACCACGCGCGAGTGCACCGCGGCTGATCCCGCCGCGGCGCACGTGCGGATCACGAGTCCGTTACGCCCATGACCGATAACCAAGATGTCGCAGCACCCAAGATTGACTTCCCCTGCGAGCGCTACCCGATCAAGGTGATCGGCGACGCTGGCGAAGGCTTCCGTGAGGTCGTGATCGAAGTCATCCAGCGCCACGCGCCGGATTTCGACGAAGCCACCGTCGTCACCCGCGACAGCCGCAACGGGCGATTCCTTTCGCTGCAGGTGCTGATCACCGCCACCGGCGTAGAGCAGCTGCAGGCCATTCACGTCGACCTGCGCGCCACTGGCCGTGTTCACATGGTGCTGTGATGACCCTCGAAGTGGGCGTGCGTGAGCTCGGCCAGATCGAGTACCGGACTGCCTGGCAGGCCATGCAGCACTTCACCAACACGCGCGATGCAGACAGTGGCGACGAAATCTGGCTGCTGCAGCACCCGCCCGTATTCACTCAGGGCCAGGCCGGCAAGGCCGAGCACCTGCTGTTCCCTGGCGAAATTCCGGTAGTGCAGGTGGATCGAGGCGGTCAGGTGACCTATCACGGGCCCGGCCAACTGGTTGGTTATCTGTTGCTCGATGTGCGCCGACTCGGTATCGGTGTGCGCGAGCTGGTGAATCGTATTGAGCAGAGCCTGATCGATCTGCTCGCCGGCTATGGCATCGAGGCGGCTGCCAAAGCGGATGCGCCGGGCGTTTACGTCAACGGTGCGAAGATCGCGTCTCTGGGCCTGCGCATTCGCAATGGCCGTTCCTTCCACGGCCTGGCGCTGAACGTGGACATGGATCTCGAACCTTTCCGGCGCATCAACCCCTGCGGTTATGCAGGGCTGCCCATGACCCAGCTGCGTGACCTGATCGGGCCGATCGACATCTCTGAAGTGGCCGATCGACTGCGTGATCATCTGGTTCGGCAGCTCGGATACGCGCAACAGAAGACCCTCGCGGGCGGAATCGAAGCATATGAGTAGTGTAGAAACGGCAGGCAAGCGCCCGGCCAAGGTAGAGGCAGGCGTCAAATTGCGTGGTGCCGAGAAGGTTGCGCGTATTCCGGTGAAGATCATCCCCACCGATGAGCTGCCGAAGAAGCCGGACTGGATTCGCGTGCGCATTCCGGTTTCCCCAGAGGTCGACCAGATCAAGCAGACCCTGCGCAAGCACAAACTGCACAGCGTCTGCGAGGAAGCCTCCTGCCCCAACCTGGGCGAGTGCTTCTCCAGCGGAACCGCGACTTTCATGATCATGGGCGACATCTGCACCCGTCGCTGCCCGTTCTGCGACGTCGGCCACGGCCGGCCGAATGCGCTGGACCCGGATGAGCCGAAGAACCTGGCCCAGGCCATCGCCGACATGCGCCTGAAGTACGTGGTCATCACCTCGGTGGATCGCGACGATCTGCGCGACGGTGGCGCCCAGCACTTTGCCGATTGCCTGCGCGAGATTCGCAAGCTGTCGCCGTCGATCCAGCTGGAAACCTTGGTGCCCGACTACCGTGGGCGCATGGATATCGCTTTGGATATCACTGCCAGCGAGCCGCCGGATGTGTTCAACCACAATCTGGAGACCGTACCGCGGCTATACAAGTCGTCGCGGCCGGGCTCGGATTTCGAGTGGTCACTGGATCTTCTGGAGAAGTTCAAGCAGCGCGTGCCGGGCGTGCCGACCAAGTCGGGACTGATGCTCGGCCTCGGCGAGACCGACGAGGAGGTCATCGAGGTCATGCACCGCATGCGCGAGCACGATATCGACATGCTGACCCTGGGTCAGTACCTGCAGCCTTCGCGTAACCACCTCCCGGTGCAGCGCTTCGTTCATCCCGACACCTTCGCCTGGTTTGCCGAAGAGGGGATGAAGATGGGCTTCAAGAACATCGCCTCAGGCCCGCTGGTGCGCTCGTCGTACCATGCCGATCAGCAGGCGCACGGAGCCAAAAAAGACTGAAACCGTAAAGTTGTTGCGGCTCTTGAAGACCGCGTAGACAGTCCAGGCTGTCTGCGCGGTTTTTTCTTTTCCGTCCACCATGCGCCTTGCGAAAGCGCATGGCGCGGGAACTGCCAGACGGTTGGCAAGAAAATTGCGGCATTACGCCGCATTAGACTTTGGTCTATAGTGACGTTCGTTTACACCATGAGGCCAACCGAGGGCCACTGCAGATGAACGAACCCCAATTGAAGGACTTGCTTGACGATCTGGATGCCGCGAAGGTCGAGTGCGACGCGATGAGCCGCTTGGTGGTGACGCGGCTGGCCAAGCAGCACATTCCATACCGAGCGATGTTGGGGCAGGTCGAACTGGACGGTAAGGTGGTTTCACCGCACTTCTGGGTCGAGACCGACGGCTGCGTGATCGACTACCGCGCACGCCAGCGCCTTGGTGGTGATCAGCGCGTGCCACATGGTGTGGTCGCGCGCGAGGCAGTGAAGGCCCACTATCAAGGCCAGCAGGTAATCATCGACCCGCTGCCGGACTACCTCTACGAAGTAGCCATCAAACACTGACCTTGTTGCAGGGATAAAAAAAAGCCCCGGCTGTCTGCCGGGGCTTTTGTGTTTGGCGCCAAGCCCACCGCGATCAGTTGTGGGCGCGCAGTCGCCCGAGCAGCTCCTGAGTGGGATGGCCATCGGCCGGCCAACCCAGGCGTTGCTGGAAGCTGCGGATAGCCTTGCGGGTATTGGCGCCGATGATGCCGTCCGGGGTGCCCGGGTCGAAGCCCTGAGCGACGAGACGTTCCTGCAGTTCAAGGCGCTCGGAGCGGCTGAGTGGCTGTTCGCCGCGTGGCCAGCTGCCCGCGACCTCGCCCTTGCCCTGGAAATTCTCTGCCAGCAGGCCGATCGCCAGGGCATATGCCGAGGAGTTGTTGTAGCGCAGGATGGCGCGGAAATTGTCCATGATGAGGAATGCCGGGCCACGATGGCCGGCAGGCAGCAGCAGGCTAGCGCTGGCTTCTTCTTGGTCGCCGGGCAGGTTGCGCAGGCCGAGGCGGCGCCATTCGGCCAGCGGCTTGCGAATCTCGGTGTCGGCCAAGGCGTAGTCGAACCCTTCGGGTAGCTCTACCTCGAAGCCCCAGGCCTTACCCTGTTTCCAGCCGGATGCCTGAAGGTAATGCGCGGCGGAGGCAAGGGCATCGGCCGAGCTATTCCAGATATCGCGCTTGCCGTCGCCATCGAAATCCACGGCATGGGTGTTGTAAGTGGTCGGAATGAACTGCGTCTGCCCCATGGCGCCAGCCCAGGAGCCGCGCATGCGCTGTGGCTCGACGTCGCCGTGCTGGAGGATTTCCAGCGCTGCAATCAGCTGACTCTTGGCGAATGCCGGACGGCGACCCTCGTGGGCGAGGGTCGCAAGGGAACGAATCACCGACTTGTCGCCCATGATCTGGCCGAAGCTGCTTTCCAGTCCCCAGACGGCAACCAAGGTTTCGCGATCGACGCCGTAGCGGGCCTCGATCTGATCCAGTGTGGTGGCGTGCTCGCTAAGCAAGCGGCGGCCGCTGCGCACGCGCTGTGGCGAAATGGCGCCTTCCAGGTACTGCCAGACGGGCCGGGTGAACTCGGGCTGGCTACGGTCCGCCTCAATCACCGCTGGATCGGGCTGGACGCCGGCGAAGGCCTGGTCGAAGGTTGCGGCGGAGATACCGGCCGCAAGGGCTTCAGCGCGGAACTGCTCGCGCCACTGGCTGAAGCTCAGGTGAGTGGCTTCCGAACGGACATCGGCGATGGTGGCGTCGCTAGGCTGGCTGGCGGCGGGGACGTTGCTGACCAGAGTGGACCGCGCGAGGGGTTCGGCTGCACAGGCAACGACCAGGCTCATCGCCGAAGCGGCAACCAAGGTACGTAGCAGCAGAACGGGAACGAAGGTGTGATACATGCACCGCTCTCGAAACGTGTCGTCGGCCGCAGACATTATCACGCTTTGGCGGTGTTGGGTTTTCAGGCTGCCAGAAGGACCGAAGCCTCCCAGTTGGTGGACTGGGAGGCTTCGCGGCGGTAGCTGCCTTTGCCTTTTTTCGGCGTTTCCTGGCGGAGGCGGAACAGGGGGTGCGCAACCAGGTGCTTGGCCTTGTTCGGCCGTTTCTTGCGTGTGCTCATTCCGATTTCCTCAAATGGCCCGCTATCGGGCGAGGGAATCATAGGCCTTGTACAAAAAATGTCCAGTGCGCTGCGGCGTGAACTCGCTCTCCGCGATTCGCTCGTCAGGTACCGATCCGGCGGCCACTCAGTTGCAGGCAAATGTCCGCCAGACCGATCCAGGGATCCCCGGCGGCCTGGCCCTTGATCTGCTCGTCGATGTGTTGCGCGTCTCTCAGCAACTGGTTCCAGCCGGCCGCGTTATGCCTTTGCAGTGCTTTGGAAACCAGCGGGCGACGCTTATCCCAGACCGGCGGGCGGGCCTGGCTGAAGGCACGCTCAAGCGGAGTGCCCTGGGCATATTGCTGCGCAATATTGGCCAGCAGGCGCAGTTCGCGGGCCAGCGCCCAGAGGATCACCGGTGCCTCGACGCCTTCACCGCGCAGGCCCTCCAGCATGTGCAGCGCATGGGCCGCCTGGCCGTGCAGGGCTGCGTCGATCAGGCCGAATACATCGTAACGGGCGCTATCAGCCACCGCGGCCTGGACGGTTTCCGCGGTGACCTGTCCGGCTTCGGCCAGCAGCTTGAGCTTTTCGATTTCCTGCGCCGCGGCCAACAGGTTGCCTTCGACCCGGGCGCTGATCAGTTCGACGGCTTCCTGGTCCGCGGACAGGCCCGCCTGGGCCAGCCGCTGACGTATCCACTGCGGCAGCTGCGCGGCATCCACTGGCCAGATCTGCAGGAACTGCACGTCCTTGCCATCGATCAGCGCCTTGGCCCACTTGGTCTTCTGGGTGCTGCCGTCGAGCTTGGGCAGACTGACCAGCAGCACGGTGTCCTCGGCGGGGCGGGCCAGATATTCCAGCAGCGCCGCGGCACCCTTGTCACCGGGCTTGCCGTTGGGGATGCGCAGTTCGAGCAGGCGCTTCTCGGCGAACAGCGAAAGACTCGCACCGGCTTCGATCAACTGGCTCCAGTCGAAGCCGGTCTCCACGTGAAAGACCTGACGCTCACTGAAGCCCCGCGCTCGGGTCGCTGTGCGGATCGCATCGCAGGCTTCCTGGCACAGCAGGTGCTCGTCGCCACAGACGACGTACACGGGCGCCAGCGGGCCTTGCAGGTGTTTGCCGAGCTGAGCGGGAGAAAGCTTCATGGTACGAAGACGGGGGCCTTGAGGCCCCGTTACCTGTTACTGGATGGGCAGCTGGATGGGCGACTGTTGCGGCTGCGCGTCCTGGGCATGACGGGCAGCTTCCATGGCTTCAGCCTCGGCGCGGGCCTTGGCTTCGGCTTCCTGTTGCAGGCGGTCGAGCTGCGCCGGGGTGATGCGCTGGATACGCAGGGTCAACTGCTGCAGCAGCTCGCGGCGCATTTCCTGGCGCAGCTGATCACCTTCCTGGGACGAGCCGATCAGGTTGTTGCTGTCGTGCACGTAGACCTTCTGCACTTCGATGCTGTCCTCGAGCAGCAGCATGTTCTGCGGGCCGCGGAATTCGTAATCGAGGGTGCTGGTCAGCTCATACTCGGCGCTGCGTGCCGAGCTGGTGTAGCTGGCGGTGCGCTGGCGGGTCTGCTCGCGGGCAAGGTTCAGGCTGTACTTGGCGCCCGGGTAAACCCGCACGCCATTGCTCTTGAGTAGGTCTTCGAGCTGTTGCACCGTTTCGCCGTAGCTGTTGCGCGCCTGCAGGTCGATCTCCTTGAGACCGAACTCCACGTCACCGGTGCCGCGCAGCTGGAAGCCGCAAGCGCTCAGCAGCAGTGTCAGGCCCAGCACCACTAGATTCCGTTTGTTCATCTTGTTATCCCCTTGCAGGCCCGGCGCATGCGCCGGGGCCGAATCAGTTAGCGACGATGTTGACCAGCTTGCCAGGCACCACGATGACCTTGCGGATCGTCAGGCCCTCGGTGAAGCGCAGCACGTTCTCATTGCCACGGGCCGCGGCCTCGACTTCCTCGCGGGTGGCCGCAGCCGGCACTTCGATCTGCCCGCGCAGCTTGCCGTTGACCTGTACCACCAGAGTCAGGCTGTCCTGCACCAGGGCCGACTCGTCGACCTTCGGCCATTGCGCGTCTATGATCGCGCCCTGTTTGCCGAGTCGCTGCCACAGTTCGTGAGAGATGTGCGGTGTGATCGGTGCGAGCAGCAGGGCGACCGTTTCCAGGCCCTCCTGCAACAGCGCGCGATCCTGCTCGCTGGCGGTAGCGGCTTTCTCCAGCACGTTCATCAGCGTCATCACCTGGGCGATGGCGGTGTTGAATTTGTGATGCTGGCCGACATCGACGCTGGCCTGCTTGATGGCGAGATGGATCGCGCGGCGTACGGCCTTCTGCTCGTCGCTCAGGCTGGCGGTTTCCAGCGTGCCTGCGACGCCAGCGCTAACGTGTGCATGAGCCAGACGCCAGACGCGACGCAGGAAGCGGCTGGCGCCCTCGACGCCGGAGTCGGACCACTCCAGGCTCATATCCGGCGGCGAGGCGAACATCATGAACAGGCGGCAGGTATCTGCGCCGTATGCATCGATCATGGCCTGCGGGTCGACGCCGTTGTTCTTCGACTTGGACATCTTCTCGGTGCCGCCGATTTCCACCGGCAGGCCGTCGCTGGCGAGTTTGGCGCCGATGATCTTGGCCTTGGCGTCACGCTCGACAATGACATCTGCCGGGTTGAACCAGTCCTTGCCGCCGTTGGGCAGCGTGCGGTAGTAGGTATCGGCGATGACCATGCCCTGGGTCAGCAGGTTCTTGAACGGCTCGTTGGAACTGACCAGGCCTTCGTCACGCATCAGCTTGTGGAAGAAGCGCGCGTAGAGCAGGTGCAGGATGGCGTGCTCGATGCCGCCGATATACTGATCCACCGGCAGCCAGTGGTTGGCCGCGGCCGGGTCGACCATGCCCTGTTCGTAGTTCGGGCTGGCGTAGCGGGCGAAATACCAGGACGACTCGACGAAGGTGTCCATGGTGTCGGTTTCACGCTTGGCCGGCGCGCCGCACTTCGGGCAGCTGCATTCGTAGAACTCCGGCATGCGCGCCAGCGGGCTGCCGGCGCCGTCCGGTACCACGTCTTCCGGCAGCACGACCGGCAGCTGGCTTTCGGGGACCGCGACGTCGCCGCAGCTGTCGCAGTGGATGATCGGGATCGGGCAGCCCCAGTAGCGCTGACGGCTGATGCCCCAGTCGCGCAGGCGGAACTGGGTGCGTGCCTGGCCGAGGCCCTTCTTCTGCAGCGCCACTTCGATGGCGTCGAACGCGCCGTCGAAGTCGAGGCCGTCGAAGATGCCGGAATTGATCAGCTCGCCGTGTTCGCCGTAGGCGTCCTGCCAGGGTGCCGGGGTCTGGTCGCCGGCGCTGGTGCGCACCACCGGTTTGATCGGCAGGCTGTACTTGCTGGCGAACTCGAAGTCGCGCTCATCGTGCGCCGGTACGGCCATGACTGCGCCTTCGCCGTAGCCCATCAGCACGTAGTTGGCGACCCACACCGGCAGCAGTTCGCCGGTCAGCGGGTGCTGTACGCGCAGCGCCGTGGCAAGGCCTTTCTTTTCCTGGGTGGCGATGTCGGCTTCGGCCACGCCGCCGCGCTTGCATTGGTCGATGAACGCCTGCAACTCGGGGTTGTTCTGTGCGGCGAGCGTCGCCAGCGGATGCTCGGCGGCCACGGCGACATAGGTGGCGCCCATCAGGGTGTCGGGGCGGGTGGTGAAGACCTTCATCACGCCTTCGCTACCGATGCTTGCCACGTCGTAGGGGAAGGCGATCTCCATGCCGCGCGACTTGCCGATCCAGTTGCGCTGCATGGTCTTGACCTGTTCGGGCCAACCGTCCAGCTCGTCCAGACTCTCCAGCAATTCATCCGCGTAGGCGGTGATCTTGAAGTAGTACATGGGAATTTCGCGCTTTTCGATCAGCGCGCCGGAACGCCAGCCACGGCCATCGATGACCTGCTCGTTGGCCAGTACGGTCTGATCGACCGGGTCCCAGTTGACGGTACCGTTCTTGCGGTAGATCACGCCCTTCTTGTACAGGCGGGTGAACAGCCACTGTTCCCAACGGTAGTAATCGGGCTTGCAGGTGGTGACTTCGCGCGTCCAGTCGACCGCCAGGCCGAGGCTTTTCAGCTGGGCCTTCATGTAGGCGATGTTTTCGTAGGTCCACTTCGCCGGTGCCACCTGATTCTTCATCGCGGCGTTTTCCGCCGGCATGCCGAACGCGTCCCAGCCCATGGGTTGCAGGACATTCTTGCCCTGCATGCGCTGATAGCGCGCGATCACGTCGCCGATGGTGTAGTTGCGCACGTGACCCATGTGCAGCTTGCCGCTGGGGTAGGGGAACATCGACAGGCAATAGAAGGTGTCCTTGCCTGGCTGTTCGCTCACTTCAAAGGATTTCTGCGCGTCCCAATGGGATTGCGCGGCGGCTTCGATTTCGCGGGGCTGATACTGTTCGTGCATGGCTACTGGCGTTGGGATGGGGGCTGGCTCTCCGCGAATGCGTTGTCGCGGGCACGTTGGCAGGTCCGGCGGACCTGGCGCTAACGCGACCCGGCGGGCTGCGGGCGGAGGCATGGAAGCGCCGTAGCATACATGACCCCCCGCGGCCTAGGGAAACCCCATTTGCCGCTGCTCCAGAGCTCCGTCCGTCGTGCGCGGCTTGAGCGCGTCAGGCTGAGCTACGCTTGATCCAGGGGCGGGACGAATGTGAGGTGAGGTTGATGGACCGAGAGCCACGATCTGAGGACAGTAGTCTTTATGCAAGGGTGTTGCAGCGACTGAGCTCGGCCCTGCAGGAGGCCGAACGTGCTACGTCCGCTGATGCGGACGGTGCTGGCGAGCTGGAAGTACGCGGTTTGACGCCGGCGGAATTCGAGCTGATCCGTGCGTATCTGCAGCGTGATTCCCAATGGCTCTCGGGCTGGCATGCCGCGGCGGAGGAGCAGGCTCACCTGTCGCGCCAGGCGCTGCGTCCGGCTGTGCGCAGCGGTAGTCGACAACGGCACGGCGCGCATGGCCGCCACGCGCCGCTGGCGTTGCAACAGACGCTGAGTTGCGCGCTGTGCAACGCCGAAGTGAGCTGGCCGGAAGGCGCCGGTCCCGCAGCCTGCCACGTCTGCGGGTCGCAGCTGCTGCGCGCCAGGCAGCGTCTGCACACCTATCCGCGGCATTGAACAGTGGCCGACAAATCCTCCGACTGCGGCTAGAGTGTCTGCCTTTGCCGCGGAGGTCGGATGCTGATTCGCTATTTCTTCAAGCAGCTGCTTTTGCCGCCGGGCGTGCTGCTGCTCCTGCTGTTGCTCGGATGGTGGCTGCGCCGGCGCGCGCCAAAGCTGGCGGCGCTGTGCTTCGTCACGGGGCTGGTTGGGCTCTGGTTGATGAGCCTGCCGGTCGTTGTCGAATGGACGGCGCGGCTGGTCGAGCGCGAGCCGGCGCTGGCCGAGGCGCAGTGGATGCAGCTGGATGAAGAGGCCGGCGCCATCGTGGTGCTGGGGGCCGGGCGCGAGCAGAGTGATCCGGCATGGGGCGGCGATCAGCCCGGCTACATCGCGCTGGAGCGCTTGCGTTATGCGGCGCGGTTAGCCAAGACCAGCGGCCTGCCGATTCTCACCAGTGGCGGGCTGCACTACGGCCAGCCACCCAGCGAGGCGATGCTCGGCGCGGAGGTGCTGCAGCGCGACTTTGGCGTCGCCACGCGCTGGCTCGAGGGGCGTAGCCGGACGACCTGGGAGAACGCGGTTTTCAGCGCAGAGATGCTGCGTGCGGCGGGCATCGAGCGGGTGGTGCTGGTGACATCCGCCTCGCACATGCCGCGCTCGCGCTGGTGCTTCGAGCAGAACGGGATCGAGGTGATCGCTGCGCCGGTGGGCTTCATGGGCGTGCCCAATGGTCGGCCGTTGAATGGCTGGTTGCCGGAGGCCAAGGCCTTCTGGCAGAACGGCATGTTGCTCAACGAGGTCGTCGGTATGGCGGTTTACCCGCTTGTGTACCGCTCCGCGAACGACTGAGTCGAACGCATTAACCTGAGTGTACGGTCGTGGGTGAGCCTCAGCCCGCAACTCGCCATTCGCGGTCAAGGTCGCCCCCACGTTGGCGGCTCTGGGAGCGGCCTTGGCCGCGAGCAAAGTCAGCTCGGACCTTCACAGGCAAGAGCGGCGTAGCGCTCGGCATAACCGTCTGGCTTGCGATGAAGCCCTCTCAGCCGCAGTCAAAAGACCTGTTCAGGTCCCAGCAGCTTCGCATAGATGAGGCTATGCCTTGCGCCTGATCAGTGCCCAGCCGAGCAGCAGCACGCATACCGCGATCAGCGGCCAGGAGCGCCAGCGCAGATACGGCGTCAGCCCCTGCATCGGGGTGACGTCGCCATACAGCACGGCCTGTTCGAACTGCGGAATCTGCTCGGTGATCTGGCCGTAGGGGTCAATCAGCACGGTGATGCCGTTGTTCGTCGCGCGGATCATCCAGCGCCCGGCTTCCAGAGCGCGCATCTGCGCCATCTGCAGGTGTTGCAGCGGACCGATGGAGCGGCCGAACCAGGCATCGTTGCTCACCGTCAGCAGCAGATCGCTCTGCGCCGCGAGCCCTGCGGCGAACTCCGGGTAGACCACCTCGTAGCAGATGTATGGCGCGATCTGCAGGCCCTTCGCCTGCAACAGTGGTTGGCCGGATTCGCCGCGGGCGAAGTCGGACATCGGCAGGTCGAAGAAGGCGATCAGGCCGCGCAGCAGATCCTGCAGCGGTACGTACTCGCCGAACGGCACCAGTTTCTGCTTGAGGTAGGTGCCGGCACCGTCACCGGTGCTGGTCAGCCCGTTGTAATAGCGCAGCTCGCCAGCCGCATTGGGCTGGCGTACCGGTACGCCGGTGATGAGTGCCGCGTCGCGCTGCTCGGCGAAGCCGGCCATCATCTGCAGATAGCCTTCGGCATGATCCTTGAGGATCGGCACGGCGGTTTCCGGCCAGACGATCAGGTCTGCCGGGCGACTACCGAAGGTCATGTCGCGATACAGCAGCAGCTGCATCTCGAGCTTCTTCGGGTCCCACTTCATGCTTTGTGCGACGTTGCCCTGCACCGCGGCAACGGTCAGCGGTTCGCCCTTGCTGGTCGTCCAGGCATGGTCCTTGAGTGTCAGGCCTGCCAGCCAGGGGGAAAGCAGCAGCACGACGGCGGCGGCCAGGCGTGCTTTGTCGGCAAGCAGTCGCGGGATCGCCGCGAGCAGGGTGGCGCTCAGTGCGACGGCAAAGCTCAGCAACCAGACCCCGCCGAGCGGAGCCAGTCCGGCCAGCGGACCATCCAGCTGGCTGTAGCCGATGTACAGCCAGGGAAATCCGGTGAGAATCCAGCCACGCAGCGCATCCAGCGCCAGCCAGAGTGCGGCGAAGGCCAGCGCATCGCCAAGTGCGGAATGGCGATTGCGCAGCAGGCGCACCCAGAGCCAGCCGAGCAGAGCGAAGAACAGCGCCAGGCCGGCGACGAAGCCGAGGGTGAGCAATCCGGCCAGCGCCGGCGAGGCCGCGCCGAAGTCATGGATGCTGACGTAGACCCAGCTGACCCCCGAGGCGAATAGCCCAAAGCCGTAGCACCAGCCGCGCTGCGCCGCCTGCTTCGCTGCGGTTTCGCGCAGGCCAAGGTACAGCAGCGCCACCGAGAGCAGCGCCAGCGGCCAGATGTCGAAAGGCGCCAGCGACAGCGTGGTCAGTGTGCCGGCGACCAGTGCCAGCAGGTTGCCCGGCCATCCGGGACGGGTGATCCAGTGCATGGAAGTTCCTTGCGCAGCGGTGCGGGGAGGGAGGCTAAGGGCGATGAAGTTGCCCGGCAAGCAGCTGGCGGACGAGCGTCCGCGCAGGGTCGGCTGCGCGGAACGGCTCGTGCCGGCTTACGCGCCCGCGGTGCGGCTCAGGCGCAGCATATGCACACGGCGGCTGTCGGCGTTGAGCACACGCACGCGGAACCCGTCGATCTCGGTGACTTCGTTGCGCTTGGGCAGGTGCCCGAAGGTGCTCATCACCAGGCCGGCGACGGTATCGAATTCGTCGTCGGGGAAGGCGCTGCCGAAGTACTCGTTGAAGCTGTCGATCGGGGTGAGCGCCTTGACCAGGAAGTCGCCGCTGGGCAGCGGGCGGATGTAGCTGTCTTCCTCGACGTCATGCTCGTCCTCGATGTCGCCGACGATCTGCTCCAGCACGTCTTCGATGGTCACCAGGCCGGCCACGCCGCCGTACTCGTCGATGACGATGGCCATGTGGTTGTGGTTGGCGCGGAATTCGCGCAGCAGTACGTTGAGACGCTTGGACTCCGGCACGAAGGTGGCCGGGCGCAGCAGATCCTTGATGTCGAAACTGTGGTGTTCATCCTTGAGGATCAGCGGCAGCAGGTCTTTGGCCAGCAGCACGCCGATGACTTCATCGAGGCTTTCACCGACGACCGGATAACGCGAGTGTGCGGCACCGATGATGGCCGGCAGAAACTCGCGGGGGGATTGATCGGCCTTGATGCTGATCACCTGCGAGCGTGGCACCATGATGTCGCGTACCTGCAGGTCGGCGACCTGGATGGCACCTTCGACGATGGCCAGCGCCTCGCTGTCGAGGAGCTTGTTCTGATGGGCTTCGCGCAGGATTTCCAGCAGCTCCTGGCGATTCTTGGGCTCATGGGCAAAAGCCTGGGTGATTTTTTCCAGCCAGGTCTTCTGCCCGCTGATCGATCGATCTTCGCTCATGTCGTTGACTCAGGAGTCCTTGCAAGTGCCCATGACGGGCGATTCTTCGGCATAGGGGTCGGGATGACCCAGCTCGGCCAGCAGTTGACGCTCCATCTCTTCCATCTCTTCCGCTTCGGCATCGTCGATGTGATCGTAGCCGAGCAGATGCAGACAGCCATGGATGACCAGATGCGCCCAGTGTGCCGCCAGTGCCTTGCCCTGTTCCGCGGCTTCGCGCTCGACCACCGGGACGCAGATGACCAGGTCGCCGAGCAGCGGGATGTCCAGCAGTTCGTCGGGAACGTCTGCCGGGAACGACAGCACGTTGGTCGCGTAGTCCTTCTGCCGCCAGGTGCGGTTCAGCTCGCGCCCTTCTTCCTCGTCCACCAGGCGAATGGTCAGCTCCGAGTCGCCGCTACGCTGGCGTAGCGCCAGTTCGCAGCAGCGCTGCAGATCGGCGAGGGCCGGCGCAGCGCCCGTGCTGGCGCACTGCAGGTCGAGCTCAATCATCGCTGGCGTCCTGCGCGGCACGCTTGCTGGCCGGCGACTGGCGATCCTCGAAGGACTCGTAGGCCTCGACGATGCGCTGCACCAGCGGATGGCGAACGACGTCCTTTGGCTTGAAGTGGGTGAAGCTGATGCCGTTGACGTCCTTGAGCACCTCGATGACGTGCGCCAGGCCGCTCTTGGTGCCGCGGGGCAGGTCGACCTGGGTGATGTCGCCGGTGATCACCGCGGTGGAGCCGAAGCCGATCCGCGTAAGGAACATCTTCATCTGTTCCTGGGTGGTGTTCTGGCTTTCATCGAGGATGATGAAGCTGTTGTTCAGCGTGCGGCCGCGCATGTAGGCCAGCGGGGCGATCTCGATCACCTGTTTCTCGATCAGCCGTGCCACATGCTCGAAGCCGAGCATCTCGTAGAGCGCGTCGTAGAGGGGGCGAAGGTAGGGGTCGATCTTCTGTGCCAGGTCGCCGGGCAGGAAGCCGAGCTTCTCGCCGGCTTCCACCGCCGGGCGTACAAGGAGGATGCGGCGCACCTGTTCGCGCTCCAGCGCGTCCACTGCACAGGCGACGGCGAGGTAGGTCTTGCCGGTACCGGCCGGACCGACGCCGAAGTTGATGTCGTTGTCGAGGATGGCTTTGACGTAGCGCTGCTGATTCGCACCGCGGGGGCGGATCATGCCCTTCTTGGTGCGCAGGGCGACGCCCTGGTGCGCATTCGGATTGGCCAGCTCCTCCATTCCGGATTCCTGCAGGTACAGATGCACCATGTCCGGAGAGAGCTCGGTGTTCTTGGTTTCCCGGTACAGCCGGCGCAGCAGCTGTTCGGCAGACTTGGCCGCGTCGGTTGGGCCGATCAGCTCGAACTGGTTGCCGCGGTTGCGGATTTCCAGTTCCAGGCGCTGTTCGATCAGGCGCAGATGCTCGTCGAATTGGCCGCAGAGATTGGCGAAGCGACGGGCTTCAAAGGGTTCGAGGGTGAAACGATGCGGTTCTATGGGTGCGTTCAAGGGCTTTTATATGTGGCCGTGGTCGGCGAAGTGGTGAGGGAAGAATAGCGCCGCGGGCGCAAAGCGGAAAGCGCAGTCGCGGCCCCGATGCAATCACATGGGGGCCGCATGCCCGGTTCTCAACCTAGCAAGGTGCCACGTAGCGAGTGCGGCAGCGCGTCGTCGATGTGCACGTCGACGAACTGGCCGATCAGCCGCGGGTTGTCGCAGCGGAAGTTGACGATGCGATTGTGCTCGGTACGGCCCTGCAGCATGCCAGGGTCCTTCTTCGAGTAGTCGCTGATGAGGATGCGCTGAGTGGTACCTACCATCCGTCGGCTGTTCTCGAAGCCCTGCTGATTGATGCGCTGCTGGAGGATCGCCAGGCGCTGCTTTTTCACCTCGTCCGGGGTGTCGTCGACCAAGTCCGCGGCTGGGGTGCCGGGGCGCGAGCTATAGACGAAGGAGTAGGAGAAGTCGAAGCCGACGTCTTCGATCAGCTTCATGGTCTGTTCGAAGTCCTTGTCGGTCTCGCCGGGGAAGCCGACGATGAAGTCCGAGCTGATCAGGATGTCCGGCACTGCGGCCTTGAGCCGGCGGATGCGCGACTTGTACTCCAAGGCGGTGTGGTTGCGCTTCATCGCCGCGAGGATGCGGTCGGACCCGGCCTGCACCGGCAGATGCAGATATTTCACCAGCTGCGGGATGTCCGCATGGGCCTGGATGATCGCGTCGGAGAACTCCAGTGGATGGCTGGTGGTGTAGCGGATACGGCCGATGCCTTCTACTGCGGCGACGGCGTGCAGCAGGTCGGCGAAGTCATGCCCGTCGTAGCGATAGCCATTGACGTTCTGCCCCAGCAGGGTGACTTCCTTCACGCCGTTTTCGGCCAGGTGGACGACTTCCGCCAGCACGTCGGCCAGCGGGCGGCTGACTTCTTCGCCGCGGGTATAGGGCACCACACAGAAGGTGCAGTACTTGCTGCAGCCTTCCATGACCGAAACGAAAGCACTGGGGCCGTCGACGCGCGGCTCTGGCAGGCGGTCGAACTTCTCGATCTCGGGGAACGAAATGTCGACCTGCGGTTTCTTGGTGGTGCGCGCGGCGTCGATCATTTCCGGGAGACGATGCAGGGTCTGCGGCCCGAAGACCACGTCGACGTACGGGGCGCGGTCGCGAATGGCCGCTCCCTCCTGGCTGGCCACGCAGCCGCCGACGCCGATTACCAGTTGCGGATTGTCCAGCTTCAGTTCGCGCCAGCGACCCAGTTGCGAGAAGACCTTTTCCTGGGCCTTTTCGCGGATCGAGCAGGTATTGAGAAGAATCACGTCGGCTTCTGCCGGGTTCTCGGTGACCTCCATGGCCTGGTGTTCGCCCAGCAGGTCCACCATGCGCGAGCTGTCGTACTCGTTCATCTGGCAGCCATGGGTTTCGATGAAAAGCTTACGGGTCATGTTACGGGCCGGCGTTGTGCAAAAAATGACCGGCGATTATATGCCCACGACCGAGCAGGGGAAAGCGCGGACGGATGCCGCAGGGCATCTCGATTGTTCAGGGGATCTGCGGCGCGTCGGCGGCCTGCAGCTGCATCAGGTAGTCGCGGAAGATCTGCCCGAGAACCTGGGTGGCGATTTCCAGCTCGTCGCGACGCATCTGTCCGGAGACGCGGTCGGCGGTGTCCAGTGCATCGTCCTCGCCATTCACGGCGGCCATCTTCAGCACGATGTAGGCCTGCACGTTGTTGGCCTTGACCCCTTCACCGCGGAAGAACATCACGCCGAGCCGGTGTTGCGCGGCCGCATGACCGTGAAGTGAGGCCTGCTCGTACCAGTACAGCGCCTTGGCCAGGTCGCGTGGCGCACGCTTGCCGTCGTAGTGGAATTCGCCGAGCTCGTAGGCGGCTTGCACGTCGCCTTCGCTGGCGGCCTGCTGGCAGTTGCGCAGTGCTTCGGGGAGCTCTTCGGGAAGGGTGTCGAGCGCGCAGCGCGCGGTCGCCGGGATCAGCAGGGTATTCCCGCCGGCAAGGGCCGTGAGAGGCGAGAGAAGCAGCAGACAGCCCAAAGACAGGATGCGGCCGGTGCGGATCATGAAAATCTGGCGCCTCGAGGAGCAGGGCGGTAATGAAAGGCTGGAACGAGCCAGCCGTCACATTATGGATAAGCTGCAGCCTGCTTACAAAGCCTTTAACCGCCTGTCATCGGCTTTTTATGCGACTGCCGGACTGTCCTCGCGTGTGCTGCCCGGCAGGCGCACCAGCAGAATGGTCAGGAGCGGGCTGGCGATGGCCAATAGCAGCGGTCTCAGGTCGCCGAGCGGATGGACGATCGACACGCCGTTCGGCAACGGTGCCGCGCCCAGCAGAAGCGCGCCAGCCGCCAGGCCGGCAAGGGTCGGCAAGCTTGCCGGCCATTGCAGCGCGCCGGCGTAGACCACCAGCAGTGCACTGGTCAGCATCAGGCCGAAGGCGTAGGGCTCGCTCCAGCCCAGCTGTCGCGCCAGTTCGAAGAACACGCACAGCCCCAACACCACGCGACCCCAGTTCGGTCGACTCCACACCCAACGCCGCGCCAGGGTCAGCGCAGCTACCGCGATCAGCGGCAAACCGAGCAGCAGGCTGGCGCGCTCCAGCCACTGGTACGCCTCCTCCAGATCCATGCCAAGCAGGCTCGCGGCGGCGCACGCAGCGCTGGCGGCCGTCAGGATGAAGCCAAGCAGTGCGCTGAACAGCGCTGGCTGGTCCGCCTCGCCGTAACAGCGCCGGGCGCGGCCGATCAGCAGTGCGCTGGTGCCGGCAGTCAGGGCGAGCAGGATGCTCTGCAGCAATTCCATCGTCGGGTTCACTTGAGCTTGGCGAAGGCGCGCTCGGCCGCATCCAGAGTGATTGCGAGCTCGGTGTCGCCATGGGCGATGGAAGTGAAACCGGCCTCGAACGCGCTCGGTGCCAGGTAGACGCCGCCTTCGAGCATCAGATGGAAGAAGCGCTTGAAGCGGTCGGCATCGCTGGCCATGACATCGGCGAAGGTCACAATGTCATCGGCGCCGCTGAAATACAGACCGAACATGCCACCGACCTGGGTGGTGACGAAGGGGATGCCAGCGGCATCGGCGCGGTCCTGCAGGCCTTGCAGCATACGGCTGGTGTAGGCGCTCAGTTCGTCATGGAAGCCGGGGCGGCTGATCAGGCCCAGCGTGGTCAGGCCCGCGGCCATCGCCAGTGGATTGCCCGACAGGGTGCCGGCCTGGTAGACCGGGCCGAGCGGGGCGATGTGCTGCATGATGGCGCGCTTGCCGCCAAAGCAGCCGACCGGCATGCCGCCGCCGATGATCTTGCCGAAGGTCGACAGGTCCGGCGTCACGCCGTAGTAGGCCTGGGCGCCGCCGAGGGCGACGCGGAAACCGGTCATCACTTCGTCGAAGATCAGCACCACGCCATACGCGTCACACAGGGTGCGCAGGCCTTCGAGGAAGCCCGGTGCCGGGGGAACGCAGTTCATGTTGCCGGCGACCGGCTCGACGATGATGCAGGCGACCTGCTCGCCCTTTTCCTTCAGCGTGGCTTCGACTTCTGCTAGGTCGTTGTAGGCCAGGGTCAGGGTGTGCTTGGCGAAATCCGCCGGCACCCCGGCCGAGCTCGGCACGCCCTGGGTCAGGGCGCCGGAGCCGGCTTTGACCAGCAGGCTGTCGGAGTGACCGTGGTAGCAACCTTCGAACTTGATGATGTCGTCGCGGCCGGTGTAGCCACGGGCCAGGCGGATCGCGCTCATGGTCGCTTCGGTGCCGGAGCTGACCATGCGCACCATCTCCATGGATGGCACCAGGCGGCAGACCAGTTCGGCCATCTCGGTCTCCATGGCGGTCGGCGCGCCGTAGGACAGCCCGTGCTCGAGCTGGCGGCGCACGGCATCGAGTACTTCAGGGTGGCTGTGGCCGAGAATCATCGGGCCCCAGGAGCCGACGTAGTCGACGTAGCGCTTGTCATCTTCGTCGATCACATAGGCGCCGGCGGCGTGCTTGAGAAACAGCGGGGTGCCGCCGACGCTGCGAAAGGCGCGCACGGGGGAATTGACGCCGCCAGGGATGTGGGTCTGGGCGCTGGCAAAAAGGGTTTCGGAACGGGACATGCGGGCCTCGCAGAACAGGGGCTGACCGCCATGTGGCGGGTCAGCCGTGGCGGAATCAGGGGGTATTGAACAACTGGCTGAGCGCTCTGGCGCGGTGCTCAACTTCGGCGGGGCTGTCAGCGGCGAACAGCGCATGCGCCACGGCGATCATCTGCACGCCCTCGGCGATCAGGCTTGGTGCCGTTTCCGGCGTGATGCCGCCAATGGCGACAATCGGCAGGCCAATGCGGGCGCGGGCTTCGCGCAGCAGCTCGGGACCGGCCGAGGGTGCGCCCGGCTTTGTCTGCGACTGGAAGAAGCGGCCGAAGGCGACATAGCTGGCGCCCTCACGTGCGGCCTGCTCGGCCAGCGGCAGCTGCGCATGGCAGGTGGCGCCGATGATTGCCTGGCGGCCGAGCAGGGCACGGGCGGCGGCCAGCGAGCCATCTTCCTGGCCTAAGTGCAGGCCGACACCCAGTCGCGCCGCCAGCTCGGCGTCGTCGTTGATGATCAGTTGCGCGCCATGGCGGGCGCAGAGTTCCTGCAACGCATCGGCCTCACGCAAGCGACGGGCCTCGTCACTGGATTTGTCGCGGTACTGCAGCAGGCGGGCGCCACCTTTCAACGCGGCTTCGACATACGGCAGCAAACGGCCCTCGGCGAGCAGCTTGCTGTCGGTGATGGCGTACAGGCCGCGCAGGCGGGTCGAATCCTTCATGCGCTGCTCTCCAGTCAGACCAGGTCCAGTGGCAGGCGCCGCGGGACGAATTGCCCGTGGCCGGGCGCCTCGGCATCGCGCAGGGTGCGCCAGGTGTAGTCGAGCGCCGAACGGACGGCACTGGTCAGCTCCTCGCCCAGCGCCAAACGGCCGGCCAGGGCGCTGGCCAGTGTGCAGCCGGAACCGTGATAGCTGCCAGGCAGGCGCGCGCAGGTGAAATCGTGGCGGCTACCATCGCGGCAGTAAAGACGGTTATGCACTTCGCTTTCATCGCCGTGGCCGCCGGTGATCAGCAGGTGGCGGATGTGCGGCAGCAGGCGTTCGGCACATTCGTCGGCGCTGCCCTCGGGCAGCTCGGCGAGGATGCGGGCTTCCGGCAGGTTCGGTGTGGCGATGGTCGACACCGGGAACAACCGTTCGCGCATGGCGAAGCCGACATCATCCTTGCCCAGCGCGCCGCCGCCACCGGCGCGCAGCACCGGATCGCAGACCAGCGGCACGCCGGGCAGCCTGGCCATGATCTCGAGAACGGTCTCGACCATTTCCACCGAGCCGAGCATGCCGAGCTTGACTGCCGCGATCGGCATATCGGCGATCACTGCGTTGGCCTGGGCGAGCACCCATTCGCGGTCGAGGACGCGGAAGTCGGTGACGTTGACGGTGTCCTGCACGGTCAGTGCGGTGACCGTCGGTGCGGCGTGACAGGCTTGCGCCAGGAGGGCTTCTATGTCCGCCTGCAGGCCGGCGCCGCCACTGGGATCATGGCCGGACAGACAGAGGACGACGGGTCTTGAAGTAGGGTTTTTCATGGCGTGCGAGCTTATCACCAAACAGCGCTGGCGGGACGCGGCAGTTGTGCGTTTAACCGCCGCTGCGGCGCTCGCCGGCCATCGGACGATCGATCCCTCAGGCATTCGCCTTTTCCGGCTGCAACCATCGCTGTGGTAGATTGCTGGCACTTTGGTTTTCGGACCGGGTGGCGGGGTTCGCGGGGCGTGAATCCGTTTTCGTCGCCTGGCCTGCACGAGGCATCATGCGGTACGTCTTCCTGCTTATCCTGGCCCTCTTGCCGGCCCTGGCCGCTGCCGTCGAACTGGACGAACACACCCGTCACCTGCCACTCGGGCAGCACATGCGGGTGTTCGAGGATCCATTTGGCGACGCGCAGATCGACGAGGTTGCCTCGCCCGCGTTCGAAAGTCACTTCCTGCCTCACAGGACCGCGGTGTTCAATGCCGGCTATTCGCGCTCCGCGCATTGGGTGCGCGTCGATCTGCATTACCGTCCGCAAACCGTGCAAGGCGCGCGACGCTGGTTGCTGGAGGTGGCCTATCCGCCGCTCGACAGCCTGCAGCTGTACCTGCCGGACGGCAAAGGCGGTTACCGCCTGGCGCGCGACACCGGCGACACCCGCCCCTGGGCCAGCCGCGAGATCGGCCAGGGCAACTACCTGTTCGAAGTGCAGCTGCCGACTGATGGGCCCCAGCGCCTGTACCTGCGCGTGCAAAGCGAGGGTTCGATCCAGGTGCCCCTGAGTCTCTGGTCGCATCACGCCTATCTTGAGGCGCAACCCGGGCGGCTCTATGTGCTGGGCATGATCTACGGCGTACTGCTGGCGATGCTGGTCTACAACCTGTTCATCTATATCAGCATCCGCGATCCCAGCTATCTCTACTACATCCTCTACATCGCCGCGTTCGGCCTCTACCAGGTCTCGGTGAACGGCGCCGGTGTGCAGTTCCTCTGGCCGGATCGTCCCTGGTGGGCCAATGCCGCGACGCCGCTGCTGATCGGGGCCACCGGGCTGTTCGGCTGCCTGTTTACCCGCAGCTTCCTGCGCACCGCCGAGCACAGCCGCTGGGTGGATTGGCTGCTGCGGCTGATCATTGCCTTCTCGGTGCTGGTGATGGCGCTCGCAATGGCCGCCGATTACGGAGTGGCCCTGCGCCTGGCCACCGCGCTGGCGCTGCTGTTCACCCTGGCAGTGTTTGCCGCCGGCATCCTGGCCTGGCTGCGTGGCATGCGCGTGGCGCGCTACTTCATCATCGCCTGGAGCGCGCTGCTGGTCGGCGGGCAGATCAACACGCTGATGGTGCTCGGGCACCTGCCGCACAACTTCCTGACCATGTACGCCAGCCAGCTTGGCGCCGCGCTGGAAGTAGTGCTGCTGTCGATGGCGCTGGCCGATCGCATCAACGCGCTGAAGGACGAACGGGCGAAGATCCTGGAAAACGCCCGCGCCGAGCTGGAACAGCTGAACAGCGAGCTGGCCGAGAGCAACCGGCTCAAGGACGAGTTTCTCTCCAATATCAGCCACGAACTGCGCACGCCGATGATGGGTGTCATGGGCGCCCTGGAGCTGTTGCCGAGCTCGGATACGGCGGAAGAGCTGCAGCAATACCAGCACATCGCCACCGGCTCGGCGCGCGACATGATGCGCCTGGTCAACAACATCCTGGTGCTCAGCGAACTGCGCGCCGGCAAGCTGCGCCTGCAGGATCAGCGTTTCAGTCTGCGGGAAACTGCGGCACGGCTGCAGCAGCAGTTCGACCCGCGGGCGCAGGACAAGGGCCTGGCCTTCGATCTCGAGTTCGACGAGAAACTGCCCGACCGCGTGTACGGCGATGGCGAGAAGCTGGAACAGAGCATCTGTCATCTGCTCGACAACGCCGTCAAGTTCACTTCCCGCGGAGCCGTCACGCTGCGTTTCGCCGGCGCGGTGGAGCAGCGCGAGCTGCTGCTGGATATCGAGGTCGTCGACAGCGGCATCGGTTTCAGCGACGCCGATCAGGCCTTCCTCTATCACCAGTTCCGTCAGGTCGACGGCTCCATGACCCGGCGCTACGGCGGCCTCGGCATCGGCCTGGCTATCAGTCGGGGGCTGATCGAAGTGATGGGTGGACAGCTCGATCAGCAATCGCGACCGGGGCTGGGTAGCCGCTTCTGCGTGCGCCTGCGCCTGCCGCTGAGCGCCGCGGATGGGCTCGCCGCGGGCCGTGCCAACGGACTTCCGCCCAGCGCGCCGATTGCCTGACGCGCGGACCTTTTGGCCGATACCTCGCTTCAATCCTCGCCGCGCAGCATGTTTCACTGCCGATCCATTGCCGCGCGGCCGACGCACCGCCCAGGCCGACTACGCTTGCTGGCAGCTGCGCCGGTATCGAAGGAGGACGCCCAGATGAATCTGCAGAGTTGCGCCGAAATCCATGAGGTCACCAACCAGGTTCCGCCACTCGACGGTGCCAATCTCTATCGCATCGATCTGCCGTTGCAGCGGTGGGTACAGCGTTATCATGCCGGCTGGGCGCAGGCGCGGCTGGACGTCTACGGCGCGCTTGCCGGTGGGCCGCTGATGCAGGCCGGCTTTCTCGCCAACGAGAACAGGCCGGTGTTCAAGAGTCATGACCGCTACGGCCATCGCATCGACCTGGTGGAGTTTCACCCGGCCTATCACGAGCTGATGCGCAGCGCCGTCGAGCACGGTATTCCGTCGCTGCCCTGGAGCGACCCGCAACCCGGTGCGCAGGTGGCGCGTGCCGCCTTGATGTACCTGCACAACCAGGCCGAGGCCGGCAGCAGCTGCCCGCTGACCATGACCTACGCCAGCGTGCCCGCCCTGCGCCTGCAGCCGGATCTCGCCGAGCGCTGGCTGCCGAAGATCCTTGCCCGCGAATATGACCCGCGCAACCTGCCGATGGAGCAGAAGGCCGGCGTCACCATCGGTATGGCGATGACCGAGAAGCAGGGCGGTACCGACGTGCGCGCCAACAGCACACGCGCCTATCCGGTTGGTGCCGGTGGCCCCGGGCAGACCTACGAGCTGGTCGGGCACAAGTGGTTCTGTTCGGCGCCGATGTGCGATGCCTTCCTCACCCTGGCGCAGACCGACAAGGGCCTGTCCTGCTTCCTGCTGCCCCGCCATCGCCCGGATGGCACGCGCAACCAGTTCTACATCCAGCGCCTGAAAAACAAGCTGGGCAACTGGGCCAACGCCTCCAGCGAAGTCGAGTACCGCGGCGCGCTGGCCTGGATGGTCGGTGAGGAAGGGCGCGGCGTGCCGACCATCATCGAGATGGTCTCCTCGACCCGTTTCGACTGCATGATCGGCTCCAGCTCGCTGATGCGTCAGGCCCTGACCCAGGCCATGCACCATTGCGCGCACCGCCAGGTTGGCGGCCGGGTCCTGCTGGAGCAGCCGCTGATGCAGAACGTACTGGCCGATCTCGCCCTGGAAAGCGAAGCGGCGCTGGCGCTGACCCTGCGCATGGGCCGTGCCCAGGACAATCGCCATGATGAGCACGAAGACAAGTTCGCCCGGCTGGTCACCGCCGTCGGCAAGTACTGGATCTGCAAACGCGCGCCGAACATGATCGCCGAGGCCAGCGAATGCCTGGGCGGTGCCGGCTACGTCGAGGAAACCATCCTGCCGCGGCTGTATCGCGAGGCGCCGGTGAATTCCATCTGGGAAGGTTCCGGCAACGTGCAGTGCCTCGACGTCTTGCGCGCGTTATCGAAGGAGCCGGGCGTGCTCGAAGTACTGTTCGCCGAGCTC
Organism: Stutzerimonas kunmingensis; assembly: GCF_021432085.1. Taxonomy (GTDB): domain Bacteria; phylum Pseudomonadota; class Gammaproteobacteria; order Pseudomonadales; family Pseudomonadaceae; genus Stutzerimonas. The sequence goes on from NZ_CP090366.1 coordinate 570,564, forward strand.
GGCGACGGTCACGGCGACGCCCGCCTGAAGGCGCATATCCGGCGGCTGAAGGCGGCCTTCGGCGACACCGAGGACATCCAGTACCGCGCCCGTCAGCTCACCGAGGACGTTGCCGTCGGCCTGCAGGCCAAACTGCTGCTCGAAGCGGGCAACGCCGCCGTTTCGGATGCCTTCATCGCCAGTCGCCTGGAAGTGCATGGGCGGGTTTATGGAACGTTGCCGCGCGGGCTCGACATCGACGCGCTGCTGGCGCGCAGTGCGCCGCAGCTGTGACTCCGTGGCAGGGTTGCGTCGCCTAGCGGCGCGCCTGCCCGCGTAGCAGGTCCTTGAGCTCGGCGATTTCCCCACGCAGAGCGCGGACCTCTTCATGCAGGTCGGCCTCGATGTGCTCGCGCGCCGCCTCGATGCTCGCCTGGGTGGCTTCGTGCTCCGCATCGGTAACCGTCTGCATCGCGTTGACGATGATGGCGATGAACAGGTTGAGCATGGTGAAGGTGGCAATCAGGATGAACGGGATGAAGAACACCCAGGCGTAGGGGAATACGTCCATCAGCGGGCGCACGATGCCCATCGACCAGCTTTCCAGCGTCATCACCTGGAATAGCGTGTACACCGAACGGCCGAGGTTGCCGAACCACTCGGGGAAGTCGGCGCCGAACAGCCCGGTGGCGATCACCGCGGAAACGTAGAAGACCAGCGCCAGCACCATGGCAATCGAGCCCAGGCCGGGAATGGCCGACAGCAGCGCGCCGACCACACGACGCATCGACGGCACCATGGTGACCATGCGCATCACCCGCAGTACGCGCAGGGCGCGCAGAACGCTGAACGGGCCGCTGGCGGGCACCAGCGCGATGGCCACCACGGTGAAATCGAACAGGCGCCAGGGATCACGGAAAAACGCCGCGCGATGAACGTAGATGCGCGCTGCGATTTCCACCACGAATACGCCGAGGATCAACATGTCGAGCACTCTGAGCAGCTCGCCCCAGCTGGCCACCAGTGCCGGCGAGGTCTGCATGCCGAGGATGGCCGCGTTGATCACGATCAGCAGCAGAATGCTGCGCTGAACGGCTGGCTGCTCGATGACCTGTTGCAGTCGACGACGAGTGCTCGTTTCCACGGGTGTTGCCTGCATGATGCCTACCTGTCCGTTTCGATCATCGCCCTGCCCGCGACCGTGGGGCTACCGTTGAATACAGTCGGGCGGGCGCGAGTATGGTGGCGAAGAACAGAGCGGGGAAGTGACGGCGGTGCCCGGTTCGTTACCGGGTTTGACAGCGTTCAGGCGGCACCTTGAGCGCGGCGACAGCCTTGGTGGCCCGGTTTAACCGCGTGAAGTGCGGCCTGCGAGCGCCTCGCCGCCGGCCGGTCGCGGTTGCGTTGGGCGTCGATACCGGCTATGACCTCTCCTGTGCGGCGGCCTGCTAGTACCTTTGTATAACAGCCAAACGAGCTGGTGCTCCTAGAATGGGGCGAGCGACTACGTTACGGGGTTGCAAGTGCCGCATGATTTTTTGAGGTTCCGATATTGAGCGGCAAAAGACATGGGCGCTTTGTCTCCGGACATCAAGTGGCCGTCTCCCTGCCTCGTCAGGCCTGGCGAATTTCTTTGCAGAGCCTTCACGGACGAGCATTCGATGAGTTTCTGAGGTGAGTTCATGGCAACCGATCTAAACAAGTACATCCGCAACGCAGCGTTTCTCGACAAGGTCGTCTCGGCAGAAGAGGCCGCGTCGTGGATCGAGGACGGCATGACGCTGGGCATGAGCGGCTTCACCCTGTTCGGGGAGCCGAAGGTGTTTCCGAAGGCACTGTCCGAACGCGGCCAGCGCGAGAAATTCAAGGTCAACCTGTTCACCGGCGCGTCCATGGGCCCGGCAGCCGACCAGTCGATGGCCGAAGCCGGCATCATCAACAAGCGCATTCCGTATCAGGGCAACGCGGTGCAGCGCAAGAAGATCAACGCCGGCGAGGTGCTCTACATCGATCAGCACCTGTCGCACACCGCCGAGTCGCTGCGTCAGGGCGTGCTGCCGCAGGTCGACTACGCCATCATCGAGGCGGCGGCGATCACTGAGGACGGCCAGATCATCCCGACCGGTTCGGTCGGTAACTCGCCGATCTTCGTGCAGAACGCCAAGCACGTGATCATCGAGCTGAACACCTCTGCTCCGCGCGAGTACGAAGGCATGCACGACATCTACATCCCCGGCCCGGCCGGCGAGGATTCGCGCAAGGACATCCCGGTCTACAACGTCAGCAAGCGCATCGGCTCGATCGGTATCCCGGTCGATCCGGCCAAGGTGCGCGGCATCGTGCTGTCCAGCGAGCCGGACATTCCTTCCCCGCTGTTCGAGCCGAACGCCGAAACCCAGAAGATCGCCGACAACCTGCTGGACTTCCTGCGTGAAGAAGTGCGGCTGGGACGCCTGACCAACAGCCTGGCTCCATTGCAGTCCGGTGTGGGTTCGGTGGCCAACGCGGTGCTGGCCGGCATGAAGACTTCCGAGTTCAAGGACCTGACCGTCGCTTCCGAAGTGCTTCAGGACGGCGTTTTCGACCTGATCGACGCCGGAGTGGTGAAGTTCGCCGCCGCCACCGCCTTCTCCCTGTCGAAGAAGCGCGTGGACAACCTGGCCTCTGACCTCGCCAAGTACGCCGGCAAGGTGGTGTTCCGTCCGCAGGAGATCTCCAATCATCCGGAAGTGATCCGCCGGCTGGGGATCATCTCCTTCAACACTGCGCTGGAAGCCGACATCTACGGCAACGTGAACTCCACGCACGTCAACGGCACCCACATGATGAATGGTATCGGCGGCTCGGGTGACTTCGCCCGCAACGCACGTATCAGCATCTTCGTGACGACCTCGACGGCGAAGGACGGCAAGATCTCCTCCATAGTACCGTTCGTTACGCATGTGGATCACACCAACCACGACGTCGACGTGATCATCACCGAGCAGGGCTATGCCGATCTGCGCGGGCTGGCGCCCGTCGAGGCGGCGGCGCGAATCATCAACAACTGCATGCACCCGGATTACCGGGCCCAGGCGCTCGCCTACCTCGAAGAGGCGAAGCAGCGTGGCGGCCACACCCCGCACGTGCTGGAAAAAGCCTTCTCCTGGCATGCCAACTTCGCCAAGAACGGCACCATGCTGCTGGACAAGTAATCGGTAGGAGCCTGTGCGGCTGATGCAGCAATGCATCGGCGGCGGGCTCGAAGCGGTACCCGAATCCGACGTCAGGCTCTGGCGTCGGATTTTTTTTCGCCGATGACGGCGCACATTTCCAGCGCGCCGGCGTCTCGGATGTGGCTCTAACCGCTCGGCTGCGTATACATCCGTCACCAAATGCAGCCAAGATAGGCCCGTGTGTTAAGCCAGGATGAGCCATGACTTCCAACGAATCCAGAACCTTCACCGTCGCCACCTGCGCTGAGGAGGCGGTCGACAAGCTGGCCGAGCTGCACGCGCAGGCCACAGCGGCGCTCAACCAGGCGCTCAAACGCTACGTCACCAGCCGTACCGAGCCGAGCCTGCAGGAACGCAGTCTGTTCCGTTACCCGCAGCTGCGCCTGACCTACGAGTGCCACGGCGAAGTGCCGGCCTCGACCCGCGCCTATGCCAAGGTGCAGGCGCCTGGGGTGTACAGCGTCACCGTGACCCACCCGGCCGCCTTCCGCGCCTACCTGCTCGATCAGCTGAAGCCGCTGATTCAGGACTTCAACGTCACCGTTGAGGTCGGCATGAGCGACCGCAACATTCCCTATCCCTACGTGATCGAGCAGGGTGACGAGCTGGCCGGCACCGGCGTGACTGCCGCCGAGCTGGCACGGGTTTTCCCCAGCACCGACCTGTCGGCGGCCACCGACGACATCGCCGACGGGCTCTACGACTGGGAGCACGCCGATCCCTATCCGCTGGCGCTGTTCGACGGCGCGCGGGTGGATTTCTCGCTGCGTCGACTGGTGCACTACACCGGCAGTGACTGGCGCCACGTGCAGCCATGGATTCTGCTGACCAACTACCACCGCTACGTCGACCAGTTCATCCGCCACGGCCTGGACATGCTGCGCGACGAAACCCGCTTCGTGCGCATGGTGCTACCGGGCAACGTGGTTATCGAGCGCGGCATGGAAGAGGGCGAGGCGCAGGCGATCATCGGTGGCGTGATGTGGCACCGCTACCAGATGCCGGCCTATCACCTGATCGCCGAGGACGGCCACGGCATCACCCTGGTCAACATCGGCGTCGGTCCGTCCAATGCGAAGAACATCACCGACCACCTCGCCGTGCTGCGCCCGCACTGCTGGCTGATGATTGGTCACTGCGGCGGGCTGCGGCAGTCGCAATCCATCGGCGACTACGTGCTGGCCCACGCCTACATGCGCCGCGATGGCATCCTCGATCGCGTGCTGCCGCCGCACATCCCCCTGCCTGCACTGGCCGAGGTGCAGCAGGCGCTGCAGGATGCCGCCGCGACGGTCACCGGCGAACAGGGCGAAGCGTTGAAGAAGCGCCTGCGTACCGGCACCGTGCTGACCTATGACGACCGCAACTGGGAGCTGCGCTGGGCGCAGGAACGGCCGCTGATCAACCTGTCGCGCGCGGTAGCGGTGGACATGGAAAGCGGCACCATCGCCGCCCAGGGCTACCGCCTGCGGGTGCCGTACGGCACCTTGCTCTGCGTATCGGACAAGCCGCTGCACAGCGAGATCAAGCTGCCGGGCTCGGCCAATGCGTTCTACGAGCGGGCCGTGACCCAGCACCTGAAAATCGGCATCACCGCACTGGAACTGCTGCGGAGCCAGCTCAACTCGCTGCATTCGCGCAAGCTACGCAGCTTTGACGAGCCGCCGTTCCGCTGAATCAGCATGCGCTGCCGGCGCTTTCGTGGGAATGGACGATACTCACATCGTTCATTCCCGCGTCCGCACCGGAGGTTCAACATGGAACAGTCGATCCACGCCTTCCATAATCTGTTCGAGCAATTGGGCCTGCCCAACGATGATGTCTCGATCAGGCGCTTTATCGAAACCCACTCACCCCTGGCCGAAGACGTTTATCTGGCCGATGCGTCGTTCTGGACGCCAGCCCAGGCGGCTTTCCTGCGCGAGGAAATCCTCGAGGATGCCGACTGGGCCGAAGTGGTCGATCGCCTCAATGTCGCGCTGCGACGGCGCTACCACTGAGGCATGGCCTGGTTCTCAGCTGGCTAGCAACCAGGCACCGGTTAGTGCCGAAGCGGCGCCGGCGATACGCACCAGCGGCGCGGCCGCTTGCGGCAGGTAGTGCACCAGTGCATAGCCGATTGCATGCAGGGCCGCTGTAGCAGCAACGAAGCCGGCGGCATAACCCCACGGGCTGGACAGCTCTGGCAGTTCCAGGCCGTGGGCGACGCCGTGGCTGGCGGCGAACAGGGCGGTCAGCGCTGCGGCGACGACCAGCGGCGGGCGTACCGCCAGTGCCACCAGCAGGCCCAGCGCCAGGACCGAGCCAGCGATGCCGGTTTCCATCAGCGGCATTTCGATTCCGGCGAAGCCGGCCAGGCCGCCGAGCAGCATGGTCGCGACGAAGGTCATCGGCAGCGCCCAGCGCGCCTTGCCAGTCTGCTGGGCAGCCCATAGACCCACCGCGAGCATGGCCAGCAGATGGTCGAGACCGAAGATCGGGTGGGTGATACCGGACACCACTCCGGCATGGTCATGCCCAGGGTGAGCCAGGGCCAGCGCAGGGCTGAGCAGCAGGGCGGAGGTGACTAGGATTTTCTGTACGTTCATGCGAGTTCCTCTGATTGCAAGGCTGAGAGCTGGACCGAGAAGCTGGCACTCGGTCGATTTCCGTTGATGGGCGAGGTCACGCGGCGCTGAGCATTCCCTGTTTCTCGATAAAGGCGATGATTTCCTCGAGACCCTGGCCGACCTTCTGGTTGCTGAAGACGAACGGCCGCTCGCCGCGCATCTTGCGGGCGTCGCGATCCATCACCTCCAGCGAGGCACCGACCATGGGCGCCAGGTCGATCTTGTTGATCACCAGCAGGTCGGACTTGCAGATGCCCGGCCCGCCCTTGCGCGGCAGCTTGTCGCCGGCGGAGACGTCGATCACGTAGATGGTCAGGTCCGACAGCTCCGGGCTGAAGGTCGCCGAGAGGTTGTCGCCGCCGGACTCGACGATGATCAGGTCCAGGCCGGGAAAGCGCCGGTTGAGCTGCTCCACGGCCTCGAGGTTGATCGAGGCGTCCTCGCGAATCGCCGTATGCGGGCAGCCGCCGGTTTCCACACCGATGATGCGCTCGGGTGCCAGGGCTTCGTTACGCACGAGGAACTGGGCGTCTTCCTGGGTGTAGATGTCGTTGGTCACCACGGCGAGGTTGTAGCGGTCGCGCAGGGCCTGGCACAGGGCGAGGGTCAGGGCGGTCTTGCCGGAACCGACCGGCCCGCCAATGCCGACGCGCAGGGGTTGGGTGTTCATGGGTGGTCTCCTCTGGAAGGCAGTGAGGCTGCCTCGGGGTTGATGCGAAGGGCGTGCCGCTGCCGATTTGGGCAGGCATGGGATTCGTTGGCTGAGTGTGGTGATCGTGCCGCGAGAGCCGTGAAGGCCAGGGATGGCCCTTGCGCGGCGACCCTCGGAGCAGCGATGAAACGAGGGAAGTCGAGCGCAGCGAGGCCCGGATGCAGAGGCAAGACTTTTTGGTTCCTTTTGGGGGGCCGGCCATCCGGGCGATTGCCAAAAGGAACTTGCCCAGCAGGGCGAAACCTAAGCCATCCGCCGTTGGCGCTGTCGAGCCGGCCGCCGCAAAAGGTGCCGCCAGCACCCACGTGCCAACACCTCTCATGACCTAAACAACCGACTGTACTGCCGCTCATGCGCCATGCTGGTCAGAACCAACCCGAACGGCGCGCTGCCCCAGGCCGCTTCCGGCAGTTCGCTGGCCTCCCGCTGCGCCTGGCTCAAGACCGACACCAGCTGCGAGGTCAAGCGTTGCGCCGCCTGCTGCCCCAGCGGCAGTGTCTTCATTAGCACCGCCAGCTGGTTTTCCAGCCAGCCCCACAACCAGGCGGCGAGAGCATCGGCGGGCGTGATCCGCCAGGCGCGGGCGGCCAGTGCCCAGGCAAGGGCCAGACCGGGCTCGTCGACAGCGGCCAGGCAGTCACGCGCTGGCTGGTCGAGTTCCGGCAGGCCGTCGAGCAGCTGCGTCAGGGAATAGCCCATCTGCCGGCTTTCCAGCTGCAGTTCGCGGGTTTCGCGGCTGGCGCGGTGCCCGGCGGCGAGCTGTAACAGGCGCGGCCAGTTGTCCTGTGCCGCTGCTTCGCAATGTGCGAGCAGCAGCGGCGCCTCGAAGCGCGCGAGGTTGAGCAGCAGTTGATCCTCCAGCCAACGCCGAGCGCTGTCGGAGTCGTTCACCCAGCCGTTTTCCACCGCCATTTCCAGGCCCTGGGAATAGCTGTAGCCGCCGATCGGCAGCTGCGGACTGGCTAGCCGGAGCAGCGCCCAGGCCGAGCCGGGAGCGGCCGTCGCGTTCACGTCCGTACGCCGAACTGGTGCAGGCGCGGCGCGTAGCTGAACTCTGCCTCACCCGCGTGGGAATGGTGATGACCTCCGCCGTAGGCGCCATGCTCTGGCTGGAAGGGCGCCTCGATGTGTTCGACGCCGGCGCCCAGCTGCAACAGCATGTCCTTGAGCACGTAGTCGTCGAGCAGCCGCAGCCAGCCATCGCCAACCTGCAGGGCGACATGGCGGTTGCCCAGGTGATAGGCCGCGCGGGTCAGTTCGAAAGCGCTGGCGCAGGTGACGTGCAGCAGTTGCTCGGGCCGAGCATGTACGCGCACGACACGGCCATCACCGGCGAGCAGGCATTCGCCATCGTGCAGCGGCGGCTGGCCGCGTTCGAGAAACAGGCCGACATCCTCGCCGCTGGTACTGAAGCAGCGCAGGCGACTCTTGCTGCGCGCGTCGTAGGTCAGTTCGAGTTCGGCCTGCCACTCGGGGCGGGCGTCGATGCGTTGGCGAATCACCAGCATGAGCAGAGTTCCGGTCGGATCGTTTCCGGAACAAGAGCAAGTGGCTTGCCAACCGGCCCCATGTATCGCGATCGCGGCGCCTTTCGGGCATGCGTGCCTGATAATGGGGCTTTGAGCGCACCGTCATAGTGCGCCTGTCGGGGTCGGGTAAGGTGCGTGCGCCTTACTGGTGCAGGTCGCGCACCATGTACACGGCGGGGATCTGGTAGCTGGCCAGGTTGCCGGCCTGCGGCGGGTCGAGTTCGTCGTGGGCTTCGTAGCCCAGACGCGACCAGAAACCGGTGGAGTCCTGCACCGACACCAGTGCCGAATAGCGCAGCTGTGCGGCGCCGGCCTGTTGCAGGTTATGCCGCACCAGTGCCGGGCCGATGCCGCGGCCGGCGGCCCGTCCGGCCACGGCCAGGTCATGCAGGTAAAGGCAATCGGCTTCGCCGTCGGTGCAGAACTCCCCGTCCAGCGGCGTCACTTTACCCAGTCGTGAGTGGTAGGCGAACAGATAGGCGCACACCCCCTCGTCATCCTCGGCCACCCACGCCAACTGCGGAAATGTCGCCAGACGTGAACGGATCACCGCCTCGTCTTCCAGGACCTCGGCGGCATAGGATTCTTCCTGGATCGCCAGGACGGCAGGGATATCGCGTTCCTGCATCGCTCTCAACTGGTACATCACGGCTACACTCGAACGCCGCGAAACGCCGCGCGGCTCGGCAAAAAGCCGGCGATCATACGCGAAATGCCAGCGTTCCGCTTGCCGCCGGGCGGCGCGTCCGGGCTCAGTCAGCGCACGTAGCGGAACGGACAGGGCGGTGACGCCAGCGTCCTGGCTGGGCTGAATGGTTTCAGCTGATTGGTGCAGCGGTGCGACAAGATGACAGGCATAATGGTTAGCCTGCTAACAAGTGGCTGAGGCCTGCGTTGAACGATCACCATCACCCGCTCTACGGCGTTCTGCTGATATTGCTGTCGGGCCTGTTGCTGGCCAGTCATGACGGGCTGGCCAAACACCTCTCGGAAATCTACCCGGTGTTTCTGGTCATCTGGGCCCGTTACGTCGCGCAGACGGTGCTGATGACCGCGCTGTTCGTGCCGCGCATGGGCCAGCGCGTGTTTCGCACCCTGCGCCCGTGGCCACAGTTGCTGCGCGGGTTGAGCCTGGTCAGCGTGAGCCTGCTGTTCATCAACGGCCTGCATTTCATCCCGCTGGCCGAGGCCACCGCGGTGATCTTTCTGACACCGGTGCTGGTGACCATCGCTTCGGCGCTGCTGGGCGAGCGGGTCAGCCGCAGTCAGTGGCTGGCCGTGGGCTTCGGTCTGCTCGGGGTGGTGATCATCGTGCGCCCCGGTTCGGCGCTGTTCACGCCGGCGGTGCTGTTGCCCTTCGGCGCGGCGCTGTCGTTCACTGTGTATCAGCTGGTGACCCGGCGCCTGGCCGGTACCGACCACCCGGTGACCAGCAACTACCTGACCAGCCTGGTCGGCTGTGTGACCTTGAGCGTGCTGGTGGTCTTCAACTGGCGTACGCCAACGCTGCACGACGCGCTGCTGATGGGCGCGCTCGGTGGCATGGCGATGCTCGGTCACCTGCTGCTGACCAATGCCTTCCGCTTCGCCAGCGCGGCGACGCTGGCGCCGTTTACCTACGGGCAGATCGTGTTCGCCGGGGTGGTCGGCTATGTCGCCTTCGATCACGCGCCGGATGCCGGGGCGCTGATCGGTATGGCGGTGATCATCGCCAGCGGCCTGTGCATGGCCTATGTGCAGCGCCGCCAGGGGCCGGCCTAGGGATAAACAGCGAAAATGTGCCATTCGGCCGACCAGGCAGCTTCTCAACAACACTGAAATGAAAAGACAGGGCGAATCGACCCTTGCGTGCACCCATGGAGCCTATATGCCGCGACTCTCTCATCACGACCTGCGCCGCAACTTTCGCGAGCTGCTGAACGCCGACCGCTGCTTCCACACCGCCTCGGTGTTCGACCCGATGTCCGCGCGCATCGCCGCCGACCTCGGTTTCGAAGTGGGCATCCTCGGCGGCTCGGTGGCCTCGCTGCAGGTCCTCGCCGCGCCGGACTTCAACCTCATCACCTTGAGCGAGTTCGTCGAGCAGGCCACGCGTATCTGCCGCGTCGCTCAGCTGCCGGTACTGGCCGACGCCGACCATGGCTACGGCAACGCGCTGAACGTGATGCGCACCGTCTCCGAACTGGAGCGCGCCGGGATTTCCGCGCTGACCATCGAGGACACCCTGCTGCCGCCCAAATTCGGCCGCCGCTCCACCGACCTCATCGGCATGTTCGAGGCGGTCGGTAAGATCCGCGCGGCGCTGGAGGCGCGGGTCGATCCGGAAATGGCCATCATCGGCCGGACGAATGCCGGCGTGATCGGCTTCGAGGAAGTCATCGCCCGCGCCCAGGCCTACGAGAAGGCCGGCGCCGATGCGATCTGCCTGGTCGGCATCGAAGATTTCGACCACCTGGAGAGCATCGCCAGCCAGCTCAGCAAGCCGCTGATGCTGGTCACCTACGGCAACCCCAACCTGCGCGACAACGCGCGGCTGGCGGCGCTCGGCGTGCGCATCGTGGTCAACGGCCACGCGGCCTACTTCGCGGCGATCAAGGCGACCTACGACTGCCTGCGCGAGCAGCGCCAGGTCGATGCGCTGGACCTGAACGCTTCGCAGCTGTCGGTCAAGTACTCCACCGCGGACGAGTACGTCGTCTGGGCCGAGGAGTACATGCAGGTCAAGGAATGAGGCGCGCTCAGAACAGCTGACGCTCGGCGCGGAAGGTGAGCAGCCCGTCGCAACGCGGGTTCTGTCCCGAGTAGGCGCTGCACGCCTGGCCGCTCAGGCTGGAGTCGCTGTAGGACAGGTTCAGCTGCAGGCCCAGCCAGGGCCGCGAGAGGTCGAGCGACCAGTCGCTGAACAGGTCCACGCTGTCGCCACCGCCGAGATAATGCGGTGCGGCCAGCGCGTGGCTTGAGTACTTCACGCGGACGCCGACGGCGAAAGGCGTCACCGTGCCCAGGTCCAGATAAAGCGTGCTGTCGGTACGCCCGGCGGCGCTGTTCAGCGCCGCGCCGAGGCGCCGGTCGCCCAGCGTCAGGCCACCGTAGTATTCGTGACGATCCCATTCGGGCAGTTCCGGAAAGCTGTAGCGCATCAGGCCGATCTCGTAGCCGAGTTGGTCATGATCGTTCTGCTGCACATAGCCGAGATAGGAATTCACCTCGAGTTGCCTTCCGTCGACCAATCCGACGCTGGGGGACCACTGCCCGACATACAGCCCGCTGGCATGGGTGAGATCGAGTCCGCCATGGAATGCATTGCCGGTGCTCGGTTGCACCAGCCCCTGAGCCATGCTGCGGGCGGGCTCGGTGCTCAGCTTGAGGTCGAAGGTGCCCAGTTCGCGCTCAAGCACCTGTGGTTCGCTGGCGCAGCCCCCTGCCAGGAGCAGGCTGGTTATGATCGGTAAGATGCGCTTCATGCTGGCTGCCCTGCCGGTTCGCAAATGCCCGAGGCGCTGAGCCGTCGGCGTGAACCGGGGCAGGATAGGCGACTGTGCCGCTCGGGCAGCGCCATCCGTCGATTGCCCGGAGTCATTCGATGGGCGGTATCGCCTGGGGTGAGCATCCGCCCGCGCAATGACTCCAAAGCAGAACAGCATTGAGCCGATGCGGGAGGTGAGCATGGCTACAGGTTGGGCAGGTGACGGTGCCGTCCAGGAGCAGATCGACAGTACCGTCGAAGACGCAGTGCAGCGCGCCCGCAGCAAGCTCGCCCGCGGCGAGAGCCTCAAGCATTGCGAGGAGTGCGGCGCGGCCATTCCCGAAGCGCGGCGCCAGGCAGTGCCCGGCGTCAGGCTGTGCATCAAGTGCCAGGCCGAGCAGGACAAGGAAGACGCCAGGTTCAGCGGCTACAACCGCCGTGGCAGCAAGGACAGCCAGCTGCGTTGATCAGGCGCGCCGCAGCGGCATGCGGAAGGTGAAGGTGGTACCGGCTTCGGCGCTGGAGGTTACCCGCATGCCGCCGCCATGGGCTTTGGCCACCTGATCGACGATGAACAGCCCGAGCCCAAGCCCGTTGCGCGAGGTGTCGTCTTCCTGGGAATAGGCATGGAACAGTTGTTCTAGCCGTTCAGCTGGGATCGGTGTGCCGCGGTTGTGTACCAATAGCTGGAAATGCCCGTCGACTATTTCGGCTTTCACGATTACCGGGCCGGTACTGGCGCCATGGTGCAGCGCGTTGGTGATCAGGTTGGCCAGCAGTTGGGCGATCCGGTCCGGGTCGCACTCGAACACCGGCAGCTCCGGCAGCTGGTCAAGCAACACCCGGCGTGGATAGGCGGTACGCAGCTCGTTGACCACCTGCGATAGAACAAGATGCAAGTTGGCCGAGGCCGTCCAGTTCAGCGGTATGCCATTGCCCAGCTGGCCGCGGGCGAAATCCAGCAGATCATCGACCATGCGCGAGGCGCGTTGACTGGACGTGCGTACATGCTCGGCGAGTCGTTGCGTATCGGGTTCCGTAGAGCGCCGGACTAACAGATCGCTAGCCGCCTGGATCGAGGCCAGTGGGGTGCGCAGATCATGGCCGAGCAGGGCGATGAACTGCTCGCGCTGGTGGCCGGTGGTGCGCTCGTTGGCCAACGCCGCACGCGTGGCCTGCTGCTGCTCCTCGGCTTCGATCTGCAGCGTCAGCAGGCGTGCGAAGGATTCGAACATCGCCCGTGTTGCAGGGCTGGAGAGGTCGCGTGGCTCCGGGTCGAGCGCACAGAGCGTGCCGAAGAAACTGCCGTCGGCGCGCAGCACCGGCACCGAGATATAGCTTTCGAAGCCGTACATCTGCGGTGTGTGATGCTTGCAGTAGTCGGGGTCCGCGCTCACCTGGCTGATGATAATCGGCTGCTGCGAAGCGTGGATTTCGCTGCACAGCGTGGTGGTCACGTCGAGTTCACCGCCAACCTTCAGGCCGAACTCGATGCGGTCGAGCACGGCGCAGGCCGTCCAGGAATTTTCGGTAACCCGAGCGACCGCAGCGAAGCGCAATCCGGTTGTTTCGCTGACGACTTGCAGGATGGCCGGGACGGCGCTGATGCGCTGGACGGTGAGCAGGTCGTCGAGGATGGATCGCACCATCTGCAGGCCCTGAGCGACGTAAAAAAGGCCGGCCACTTTAACATGGCCGACCTCTGCAGCAGGCGCCGGTCAGCCGAGCGGAGCGGGTTGCCCCGCCCGAGCGAGCAGCGACTGGTTGCGCATCAACCCGTAGTGCAGCACCCCGCCGAACAGCGCGCCCAGCAGCCAGGCGAAGCCGGACAGATTTTCCAGCCCAGGCACCCACACCGAGGCCACCGAAAACAGCGCGCTGACGCCGAAGGCGATCATCGCCTTGCGGTTCCAGCCGGCATTGAAGTGGTAGATCCCGCTGCGCTCGGTGGAGAACAGCTGCTGCAGGTCCAGATGCTGGCGGCGAACCAGGTAATAGTCGGCGACGATGATGCCGTAAAGCGGCGCCAGCACCGCGCCCAGCGTGTCGACGAAGGCGGCAATACCCACCTCGCTGATGAAGGCCACCCACAGCGCGCCGATGAAGAAGGCGATGGCCGCGGTAATGAAACCGCCGGTACGCGCGCTGATCCTGGCCGGTGCCAGGTTGGCGATGTCGTAGGCCGGCGGGATGAAGTTGGCGACCAGGTTGATGCCGACCGTGGCGGCAAAGAAGGTGATGGCGGCCACCACTGTCAGGGTCACGTTGTCGATGCGCGCGACGATGTCGGTGGGGTTGGTCAGCGTTTCGCCGAACACCACCACGGTCCCGGCGGTGATCACCAGCGCGATCAGCGAGAAGATCGCCAGGCTCACCGGCAGACCGAGGAAGTTGCCGATGCGCATCTGCCGTTCGCTCTTCACGAAACGGGCGAAGTCGCCGTAGTTGATCACCACGGCGGCGAAGTAGGCGACCATGGTGCCGACCACCGCGGCGAACGCGGCGATCGGTCCGCCAGCGTGCTCTCCGCTGCCGCTGAAGATGTCGCCGAGGGCGCCGAGCAGACTCGGGCCGGCCTGATACCAGATGGCTATCATCAGTACGATCATCACCAAGTAGACAAGCGGGCCGGCCCAGTTGAGAAAGCGCGTTACCCAGTCGACGCCACGGACGAACAGCGCCACCTGGAACACGCAGACGATCACGTAGGCGGCCCAGTCGATGGCGGTCAGGCCGAGCAGCGTGGCGGCCTGTGGCTCGCTGCCGAGCAGTGTCCGCAGCAACAGGGCCACCGCGGTCGAGGCGAAATAGGTCTGCACGCCGTACCAGAAGATCGCGACGATGCCGCGTACCACCGCCGGGAAATTCGCGCCGCGTACCCCCATGCTCGCCCGCGCCATCACCGGGAACGGAATGCCGTACTTCACGCTGGGCTTGCCGGTGAGCTGCACCAGGCCCATGACGATGAAACCGGCCAGCACGATGCCCGCCAAGACCGCCCAGCCATTGAGGCCGTAACTGATGAACAGCGTGGCTGCGAGGGTGTAGCCGAACAGGCTCTGGATGTCGTTGGACCACACATTGAAGATCTCGAACCAGCCCCATTTGCGCTCAGCCGGGGCAAGTGGCGCGAGATCGGCGTTGTACAGGCTGGGATCGATCTGCTTGATCTGGAAATCGTCATGGTTCATGGGAGGGCGCTCTGAGCAAGACTGTGGATTTTTTGTATGCAGTTCTTGTTCCGCGTAAGGCAGAGCTCGCGAATTGATCGGCTGTGGCGCAGCGCGCTGTGTCGCCAACCCCTGGATTCTAGGCCCTCTCAGACAGTTCGCCTGGATTTTTTGTATACAGAAAGGGTGGCGAGTTTAGGCGGGTAGAGTGCAAAGCCCTGTCTGTGGATGCGCCGCTCGAGAGCCTGAGGTGCGTGCAGTGCACCAGCAGGGTGCTTTCCGATGGCACATAAAAAAGCCAGGCCTGCGTGGGGCCTGGCTTTCCGACCGAATCGGCCGATGGACGCGATTACTGCTGGGTAACGATCGCGGTGTTGTTGCTGCCGGTCTGGCTGACGCTGGCGTAGTCGGCAAAGCCTGCCTGGGTCACGGTCGCGAAGTTGTCGGCGCCGGTCTGCAGCAGCACGGCCTGGCTGGAATCGCCGAACTGATCGACCAGCGCGAGGTTGCCGTCGCCCTGCTGCTCCAGGTCGACGGAGTTGCCGATTCCGGCCTGATCGATATCGGCCACGTTCATGTTGCCAGTCTGGATGAGATCGACGATGCCTTCCTGGCCGCTCTGGGAGATCAGTGCTTCGTTGCCCTCCCCGAACTGATCGACAATGGTGCTGTTGTACGCGCCGTCCTGGATCAGCACCACATCGTTGCTCACGCCGTCCTGGGTCACGTCGGCGCTGTTGGCAAAGCCGGCCTGCTCGACGATCGTGCTGTTGTCCCGGTCGTACTGACTGATGAACACCTCGCCCTCGACGCCGGTTTGAATGACATCGGCCTGGTGCAAGGCACCCTGCTGAGTCACCTCAGAAAAGTTGTCCTGGCCGAGCTGGGTGGTCGTGGCGCTGTTCTGCTGCGAAGCGCCGGTCTGATAAATGTACGAAGCCTGGCCGACGCCTTCCTGGTAGACATCGGCGATCTGGTCAACACCGTTTTGCTCGATAACCGCTTCACTGCTGGCCGCAATAGCCTGGGTGGCAGAGACGGCGAGGACAGCAGCGAAAAGCGCGTTGGTTTTGAACATCGATTGTTTCTCCGTAGGATTCAGTCAATCGCGCCGCTGGTTTTTCAGCTGACGCGGTTACCCGAAATCGCCCGCTTTCCCCTCGAACGCGACACCGGCAATGCCTCCCGCCAGCCACGGTAGCCGGTGGTCGCTGCGCATCCATGCATCCCTGGGTAGAGCGTTGCGCTTGGGTTGTCAGACGGTAATTCCATGCCCGACTTTCCCAATCCATCGAACGGTTGATTCACTCGCGAACCGACGAAGTGCAGCGCGAGCATCGACCTTGTGGCGATGGTCAAAACGCGCGCTGGGTGGAAGGCAATTGGCCCTCCGTCCCGGCGCGCTGTCGATCAGAGCAGGCCGATCAGAACCGGTCGATCAGAACAAAAAGTAGCGCTGCGCCATCGGCAGCACCTCGGCCGGTTCGCACCAGAGCAACTGCCCATCCGCGCGCACCTGATAGTTCTGCGGGTCGACCTGGATGTCCGGCGTGTAGTCGTTGTGGATCAGGTCCTTCTTCTGCACCGAGCGGCAGCCCTTTACCACGCCGATTTTCTTCTTCAGTCCCAGCTGCTCCGGTACGCCAGCGTCGAAGGCTGCCTGGCTGATGAAGGTAAAGCTCGACGCATGCAGCGAGCCGCCGAAGCTGGCGAACATCGGCCGGTAGTGCACCGGCTGCGGCGTCGGGATCGAGGCGTTGGCGTCGCCCATCAGGCTGGCAGCGATGGCGCCGCCCTTGAGGATCAGGCTCGGCTTGACGCCGAAGAACGCCGGGCGCCAGAGTACCAGATCGGCCCACTTGCCGACTTCGATCGAGCCCACCTCGTGGCTGACGCCGTGGGTAATCGCCGGGTTGATGGTGTACTTGGCGATGTAGCGTTTGGCGCGGAAGTTGTCGTTGCCCGCGCCGTCGCCGGGCAGGGCGCCGCGCTGCTTCTTCATTTTGTCCGCCGTCTGCCAGGTGCGGGTGATCACCTCGCCAACGCGGCCCATGGCCTGGCTGTCGGAGCTGATCATCGAGAACGCGCCGAGATCATGCAGGATGTCTTCGGCGGCGATGGTCTCGCGGCGGATGCGGCTCTCGGCGAAGGCCACATCCTCGGCGATGCTCGGGTCGAGGTGGTGGCAGACCATGAGCATGTCCAGGTGCTCGTCGATGGTGTTGCGGGTGAACGGCCGGGTCGGATTGGTCGAACTGGGCAACACGTTGGCGAAGCCGCAGGCCTTGATGATGTCCGGCGCGTGGCCGCCACCGGCGCCCTCGGTGTGATAGGTGTGGATGGTGCGGCCCTTGAACGCGCCGAGGGTCGTCTCGACGAAGCCGGATTCGTTCAGCGTGTCGGTATGGATCGCCACCTGCACGTCGTACTGGTCCGCCACGTTCAGGCAGTTGTCGATGGCCGCCGGGGTGGTGCCCCAGTCTTCGTGCAGCTTGAGGCCGATGGCGCCGGCTTTGACCTGTTCGATAAGCGGTTCGGGCAGCGAGGCGTTGCCCTTGCCGGTGAAGCCGATGTTCATCGGGAAGGCATCGGCGGCCTTGAGCATCATCGCCATGTGCCAGGGGCCGGGTGTCACCGTGGTGGCGTTGGTACCGGTGGCCGGTCCCGTGCCGCCGCCGATCATGGTGGTAACGCCGCTCATCAAGGCTTCTTCGATCTGCTGCGGGCAGATGAAGTGGATATGCGAGTCGATGCCGCCGGCGGTGAGGATCATGCCTTCCCCTGCGATGACTTCCGTCGCGGCGCCGATGGCGATGGTCACGTCCGGCTGGATGTCCGGGTTGCCGGCCTTGCCGATGGCGGCGATGCGGCCATCCTTGAGGCCGACGTCAGCCTTGACGATGCCCCAGTGGTCGAGGATCAGCGCATTGGTGATCAGCGTGTCGACCACGTCGGCGGCGCACAGCTGGCCCTGGCCCATGCCGTCACGGATCACCTTGCCGCCGCCGAACTTCACTTCCTCGCCGTAAGTGGTGAAGTCCTTTTCGACCTCGATCCATAGCTCGGTATCGGCCAGGCGTACCTTGTCGCCGACGGTGGGGCCGAACATATCGGCGTAGGCTTGTCTGCTGATCTTCATCGGGGCTCCTTGGTCGGTCCCTGTATTGGCTCTGCCCTCACCCCAACCCTCTCCCGGAGGGAGAGGGGGCTGATCGGCGTTGGTCCATTCCGTCGCGGTGGCTGCTTTTCTCCCTCTCCCCTTGGGAGAGGGCTGGGGTGAGGGGCTTTTAAAGCGCGCCCATCACTCGCCCGGCGAAACCGAACACCCGGCGATCGCCGGCCAGCTCGACCAGTTCCACCTCGCGGCTCTGTCCCGGCTCGAAGCGCACCGCGGTGCCGGCCGGGATGTTCAGACGCATGCCGCGCGTGGCGGCGCGGTCGAAGGTGAGGGCGTCGTTGGTTTCGAAAAAGTGGTAATGCGAACCGACCTGAATCGGCCGGTCGCCGCTGTTGGCCACGGAGAGGGTCAGGGTGCGGCGGCCGGCGTTGAGATCGATCTCGCCGTCCTGGATCTGGTATTCGCCGGGAATCATGGTTGGGACGTCCTGTTCAGGGTCAGTTGCATCATGGTCAGGTCCAGCCAGCGGCCGAACTTGCAGCCGACCTGGCGCATCTGGCCGACGTGGATGAAGCCGAGCTGCTGGTGCATATGCACTGAGGCGCGGTTCTCGCTTTCGATAAAGGCGACCATCACGTGCTTTTCCAGCTGCCGGGCGCGCTCGATCAGCGCCTTCATCAGGCTGCGGCCGATGCCGCTGCCGCGGTGGTCGGGGCTCACGTACACCGAGTTCTCCACGGTGTGGCGAAAGCCGTCATGCGGGCGCCAGGGGCCGAACGAGGCATAGCCGGCCACCTGGCCCCCCTCGTCGATGGCCACCAGCACCGGGTAACCCTGATCGTGGCGCTCGGCCAGCCAGGCGCGGCGGTTGTCGAGGTCGACGATCCGGTCGTTCCAGATTGCCGTGCTGTTCTCTACCGCGTCGTTGTAGATCCGCAGGATGCCTGCGAGGTCGGTGTCCAGGGCGTCGCGTATCTGCACGTTGAGTTCCTTCAAAAACGGTTCAAGGTCGTTCGCAGTAGACATTGACCCGCGTTTCAGGGAATAGGTTGATGCACGGTGACCAGCTTGGTGCCATCCGGGAAGGTGGCCTCGACCTGGATCTCCGGAATCATCTCCGGCACGCCTTCCATCACTTGCTCGCGGCTGAGCAAGGTGGTGCCGAAGTGCATCAGCTCGGCGACCGTCCGGCCGTCGCGCGCACCTTCGAGCAGTGCCGCGGAAATGTAGGCCATGGCTTCCGGGTAGTTGAGCTGCAACCCGCGCGCCAGACGGCGTTCGGCCACCAGGCCGGCGGTAAAGATCAGCAGCTTGTCCTTCTCTCTTGGTGACAGATCCATAACAGCTCCAGTCGTAGGGTGGACGTCGCTTTTCGCATCCACCGGCTCGTGGTCGAGACCACGCAGCGATCATTGGGCGGCACTTGGCAAGCGCCGGCGTAGGGTGGGCAACGGCGCAGCCTTGCCCACCGGTCATTCAGGTACTCCAGATTCGTGGCGGTACCGCCTCGCGGCCCAGCAGTTCAGGGCGCAACAGCCGCCACAGATCGATCAGCCAGGCGCGCGCATGCAGCGCTTCGTCGGCCAGGCAGCGCGCTACCACCAGGCCGGGCAGCTGGGTCAGGTCGCCACGCACGCGGCTGGGCAATTCACGGCAGCGTTCCATCAGCTCGGCGTCGATTTCGCCGCTGACGATCAGGGTTGCAAACACCGAATGCCCGTCCAGGCCGATCGGTGAATCCAGCAGGCCGTCGCCGCCGGCGATGCGCTGGCGTTCGTGCCAGATGAGCTGGCCATCACGGCGGATATCCAGGCGCGCCTGGAAATGCCCGGCGTCGAAGCGCTCGCCTGCGGCCGGCCGGCCGAGCGCCACCATGTCCCAGTAGAACAGCCGCGCGTCGCCTTCCAGCTCGATGACCGTGCTCAGCTCGGCCTGCGCCGCGGAGTAGACGATGGTCTCCTGCGGTAGCCATTCCAGCGTGGCGCCGGTTTCGACGCGCAGGCGCAGGTCCTGAAACGCCGGGCCGACTGCGCGATACCACTTGGCCGCACCGGGGCTGGTCAGCTGCGCCCAGGCACCGGCGGCAACCGAGGCGCTGATATCCAGCCGATCCCCGCCGGCAATGCCACCCGGCGGGTGCACGATGATGTGCTGACATACGTCCGGCCCCTCGGGGTAGAGATGCTTCTGCACCCGCAGCGGCCCGTTGTGGCGACGCAGCACCGGCCGCGTGGCGACGGCGCACAGCGCATAACCGAGCTCGAGCTCGGCATGCCAGTGGGGGGTGAACAGCGGTGCAGGGGCGTTCATGGGCGCAGGCTTTTCGATCTGTCGGTCAGGAAAGCAGAGCAATCGCCATGCCTGTTGTGCGCTGCCCTGGTGCGTCGTCCTGTGGCGCGGCCTGATAGCACGGCGCTGCAGCGCTTTCCGCCGCGAGTTGGCGTCCTGATCAGGCGTCTCTGGCTGATGCTCCTGTGCTTCAGGCTGGTGCGTTGAGCGTTTGATGCGCCGTTGTGGTGCATTCTTCCGATCAGATCGCGACCAGCCCGCGTACGCCTTCGGCCTCCATCGTTTCGCCGCGCCCCTGCTGGATGATCTCGCCGCGGCTCATGACCAGGTACTGGTCGGCCAGCTCGGCTGCGAAGTCGTAGAACTGCTCCACCAAGAGGATCGCCATGTCGCCGCGAGCGGCGAGTTTCCTGATCACCGCGCCGATTTCCTTGATCACCGAGGGCTGGATGCCTTCGGTGGGTTCGTCGAGGATCAACAGGCGCGGCTTGCTCGCCAGCGCGCGGCCGATGGCCAGCTGCTGTTGCTGACCGCCGGAGAGGTCGCCGCCGCGGCGGTGCTTCATTTCCTTCAAAACCGGGAACAGCTCGTAGATGAACTCGGGTACTTCCTTGGCTTCCTTGGCGTTGAAGCGGGACAGGCCCATCAGCAGGTTTTCCTCGACGGTCAGGCGGCCGAAGATCTCGCGCCCCTGCGGCACATAGGCGATGCCGGCGTGCACGCGCTGGTGCGGCTTGAAGCCGGTGATCGGCTTGCCCTCCCAGTTCACCGCGCCTTCCTTGGCCGGGATCAGGCCCATCAGGCACTTGAGCAGGGTGGTCTTGCCGACGCCGTTGCGTCCGAGCAGGCAGGTGACTTCGCCGACCTTCGCCTCGAACGAGAGGCCGCGCAGGATATGGCTGCCGCCGTAGTACTGGTGCAGTTGCTGGACTTGCAGCATGTGCGACTCCTTCACTTGGTGGATAAGCCTCTGGCGTTATCCACCCTACGATTAGGTTTGCGTTTGCGGGCATGGGCGTTTGGCGGGCGTAGGGTGGATGACGCTTTACCCATCCACCGTGGAGGACCTCGATGAATGGCGCCAGTCATCTCCCTGTGAGCGGCTTACCGCCCCAGATACACCTCGATCACCCGTTCATCCGCCTGCACCTGTTGCAGCGAACCCTCGGCCAGCACCTGGCCCTGATGCAACACGGTGACGTGGTCGGCGATAGTTTCGACGAAGCCCATGTCGTGCTCGACCACCATCAGGGAATGCTTGCGCGCCAGGGACTTGAACAGCTCGGCAGTGAATTCCGTTTCGGCGTCGGTCATGCCGGCCACCGGCTCGTCGAGCAGCAAGAGTTGCGGAGATTGCATCAAGAGCATGCCGATCTCGAGGAACTGCTTCTGTCCGTGAGACAGCAGCCCGGCCGGGCGATGGCGCGACTGGCCGAGGCGGATGGTCTCCAGCACTTCGTCGATGCGGTCCTTCTGCTCTCCGGAGAGTTTGGCCCTGAGGCTGGCCCACACTGACTTGTCGGTCTTCTGCGCCAGCTCCAGGTTCTCGAACACCGAAAGCGCCTCGAACACCGTGGGCTTCTGGAATTTGCGGCCGATGCCGGCCTGGGCGATGTCCACCTCGCTCATGCGGGTCAGGTCCAGGGTTTCGCCGAAATACGCGCTGCCGCTGGTGGGGCGCGTCTTGCCGGTGATGACATCCATCATGGTGGTCTTGCCGGCGCCGTTGGGGCCGATGATGCAGCGCAGCTCGCCGACGCCGATGTAAAGGCTGAGGTCTGTCAGTGCCTTGAAGCCGTCGAAGCTGACGTTGATGTCTTCCAGGCTGAGGATGGTGCCGTGGCGTACGTCCAGGCCCTTCTCGGCGACCCGGCCAAGACCGATGGCATCGCGGGTCAGGCCACCGCCGGTGGGGTCGAAACCGTCGATGACGGCGCTGCAAGGTACGGTTTTCATTGCTCGCCCCTCCGCTTGATAAGGCCGATGACGCCCTTGGGCAGGTACAGGGTGACGACGATGAACAGCGCGCCGAGGGCGAACAGCCAGTATTCGGGGAAGGCCACGGTGAACCAGCTCTTCATACCGTTGACGATACCGGCGCCAAGCAGTGGGCCGATCAGCGTGCCGCGCCCGCCGAGGGCGACCCAGACGGCGGCCTCGATGGATTGCGTCGGCGCCATCTCGCTGGGGTTGATGATGCCGACCTGCGGCACGTAGAGCGCACCGGCCAGGCCGCAGAGCACGGCGGACAGCGTCCAGATGAACAGCTTGTAGCCGCGCGGATCGTAGCCGCAGAACATCAGCCGGTTCTCCGCATCACGCAGCGCTGTGAGCACCCGGCCGAACTTGCTGCGCGCCAGACGCCAACCGAGATAGAGGCTGCCGACGAGCAGCGCGACCGTGGCGAAGAACAGCGTGGCGCGGGTCGCCGGCGCCGAAATTGAGAAGCCGAGAATGGTCTTGAAGTCGGTGAAGCCATTGTTGCCGCCGAAGCCGGTTTCGTTGCGGAAGAACAGCAGCATGCCGGCGAAGGTCAGCGCCTGGGTCATGATCGAGAAGTACACGCCCTTGATCCGCGAGCGGAAGGCGAAAAACCCGAAGACGAAGGCCAGCACGCCGGGCACCAGCACCACCAGGCACATGGCCCAGAGGAAGCTCGAGGTGCCGTACCAGTACCAGGGCAGCTCGTTCCAGGCGAGGAAGCTCATGAATGCCGGCAGACCGTCGCCGGCGCTCTGGCGCATCAGGTACATGCCCATGGCGTAACCGCCGAGGGCGAAGAACAGGCCGTGGCCGAGGGACAGTAGCCCCGCGTAACCCCAGACCAGATCCAGCGCCAGGGCGACGATGGCGTAGCAGAGGATCTTGCCCACCAGCGTCAGGGTGTAGGCCGAAACGTGCAGGGCATGCTCGGCCGGCAGCAGGTGCAGCAGCGGCATGGCCAGCAGGATGACGAGCACGATGCCGAGGGCGACGGCGGTGAGTTTCGGCCCGGCTTTCTGTGCGGCGGTGAGGGTGAGTGGCTGGTTCAATCGATGACCCTCCCCTTGAGAGCGAATAGTCCCTGCGGACGCTTCTGGATGAAGAGGATGATCAGCGCGAGGATGAGGATCTTGCCCAGCACTGCGCCGATCTGCGGTTCGAGGATCTTGTTGGCGATGCCGAGGCCGAAGGCGGCGAAGATGCTGCCGGCCAGTTGGCCGACGCCGCCGAGCACCACCACCAGGAAGGAGTCGATGATGTAGCTCTGGCCGAGATCCGGGCCGACGTTGCCGATCTGGCTCAGGGCCACGCCGCCGAGACCGGCGATACCGGAACCCAGTCCGAACGCCATCATGTCGATGCGCCCAGTGGGCACGCCGCAGCACGCGGCCATGTTGCGGTTCTGCGTGACCGCACGCACGTTCAGGCCCAGACGTGTCTTGTTCAGCAAGAGCCAGGTCAGGAGCACCACGAACAACGCGAAGCCGATGATCACCATGCGGTTGTATGGCAGCACCAGATTGGGCAGCACCTGCCAACCGCCGGACAGCCAGACCGGGTTGGCGACCTCGACGTTCTGCGCACCGAACAAGACGCGCACCAGCTGGATCAGGATCAGGCTGATGCCCCAGGTCGCCAACAGGGTTTCCAGCGGGCGGCCGTAGAGGTGGCGGATAACGGTGCGTTCCAGCGCCATGCCGATCGCAGCGGTGACAAAGAAGGCCACCGGCAGCGCTACCAACGGATAGAAGGCCAATGCGTCGGGGGCGAACCGCGCCATCAGCACCTGCACCATGTAGGTGGTGTAGGCCCCGAGCATCAGCATCTCGCCGTGGGCCATGTTGATCACCCCGAGCAGGCCGAAAGTGATCGCCAGGCCCAGCGCGGCGAGCAGCAGGATCGAGCCCAGCGACAGGCCGCTGAAGGCCTGGCCGAGCAGTTCGCCGATCAGGAGCTTGCGTTTGACCTGGGCCAGGCTGGTCTCGGCGGCCTTGCGCACGGCGGCGTCGGTTTCCGCCTCGTCGGCCAGCAGGTTTTCCAGCCGCACCCGCGCCAGTGGTGCGCCGGTTTCGCCGAGCAGGCGCACGGCGGCGAGGCGCACGGCCGGGTCGCTCGCGGTCAGCTGCAGGTTGGCCAGCGTCAGGGTGAGCGCTTCACGAACGGCCGGGTCGTCCTCGGCGTCGAGACGCTGCTGAAGTAGGGGCAGTTGTTCCGGTTGACCGCTGCGCTGCAGGCGCTTGGCGGCGCTGAGACGGTCTGCCGGATCGTCTGAGAACAACTGATGGCTGGCCAGCGCGGTATTGAGCAGGCCGCGCAGGCGGTTGTTCAGGCGCAGCTTCTTCGGCGTGCCTACGGGGGCGGCGTCGCCTTCGAGGGCGCGGTAGCCGCCGTTTTCCTCGATGAAGGGCGTCTTGTTACGGTCGATGGCGATGCGATTGGCGCGCAGCGCTTCGATCAGCGGCAGGCGTTCCGGTGCGGGCGCGGCGGCCCAGCTTTCCAGCAGTTTCGCCTGCTGCGCCGGGCTGGCACTGGCGTAGTCGGCTGCGTCTCCGGCCTGCGCTGCCCAGGGCAGGGCGAGCAGGAGCAGCAATAATCGGTACAGGGCAGTGGACATAGCGGTTTTCCCCGAGCGGGCACTCTCTTGGCGGAGCGTTCAGACGGTTGTTTCGGGTGGGCTTGCGGCACCCGAAAGGTGGATGGCGCTCTATCCATCCACCGCAACGAGCTGTCAGTTCGACTTCACCGCGTAATCCGGCTTCTTGTCGTTGCCCGGGATGTAGGGGCTCCATGGCTGCGCGCGGACCGGGCTTTCGGTTTCCCAGACCACCGAGAACTGTCCGTCCTCCTGGACCTCGCCGATCATTACCGGCTTGTGCAGGTGGTGGTTCTTCTCGTCCATGGTCAGGGTGTAGCCGCTCGGTGCCTTAAACGTCTGGCCAGCGAGGGCGTCGCGGACCTTGCCTACATCCGTGGTGCCAGCTTTCTCGACTGCCTGCGCCCACATGTGGATACCGACGTAGGTGGCTTCCATCGGGTCGTTGGTCACGGCCTTGTCGGCGCCAGGCAGGTTCTGGGCCTTGGCGTAGGCTTTCCACTTGCTGACGAAGGCTTCGTTGACCGGGTTTTCAACCGACTGGAAGTAGTTCCAGGCGGCTAGGTGACCGACCAGCGGCTTGGTGTCGATGCCGCGCAGTTCTTCCTCGCCGACCGAGAAGGCGACAACCGGAACGTCAGTGGCTTCCAGGCCCTGGTTGGCCAGCTCCTTGTAGAAGGGCACGTTGGAGTCGCCGTTGATGGTCGACACCACAGCGGTCTTGCCGCCGGCGGAGAACTTCTTGATGTTGGCGACGATTGTCTGGTAATCGCTGTGACCGAAGGGGGTGTAGACCTCTTCGATGCTGGATTCCGGCACGCCCTTGCTGATCAGGAACGCGCGCAAGATCTTGTTCGTGGTGCGCGGGTAGACGTAGTCGGTGCCGAGCAGGAAGAAGCGCTCGGCGCCGCCGCCGTCTTCGCTCATCAGGTACTCGACCGCCGGGATGGCCTGCTGGTTTGGCGCCGCGCCGGTGTAGAAGACGTTCGGCGAGAGCTCTTCGCCTTCGTACTGCACCGGGTAGAACAGCAGGCCGTCGAGTTCTTCATAGACCGGCAGTACCGACTTACGCGATACCGAGGTCCAGCAACCGAAGGTCACCGCCACCTTGTCCTGAGTCAGCAGCTGGCGCCCTTTCTCGGCGAACAGCGGCCAGTTGGAGGCTGGGTCGACCACCACCGGCTCGAGCTGCTTGCCGAGCACGCCGCCCTTGGCGTTGATCTCGTCGATGGTCATCAGCGCCATGTCCTTGAGCGAGGTCTCGGAGATGGCCATGGTGCCGGACAGCGAATGCAGGATGCCGACCTTGATGGTCTCGGCGGCCTGCAGGGTGAACGGAAACAGGCCGCTGAGCATCAGGGCGCTGGCGGCGAGGGTGGTCTTGATCAGAGGACGGCGTTTCATTGTGGGGCTCCTTGGCTATCCGTGCGCAACTGTGGGCTGAAAACATCGGAACGCCAGGAGCAATGGCAGCATCCGTGCCAAATGGCGCAGAGCCTTCTGCGGCGCAGCTTTGCGCCGACCTGGGGTTGATCGGGCTGCTTTCGCGGTGAGCCATGCTGGTGCACGCAAAGGCCGGTGGTGCACCGCGGGAGGCCGCTTTGCCCGATTTCAGTGCCGCGCCGAGTGGCTGCGCCACTTGCAGCTGCCGGGTGTCACTTCTAGCATGGCCGGCCCGTATCGAGACCCGTCGCCATGCCCCGTCCACCGCGTCCTCCATCCTCGCGTCCGGCTGCACGAACCGCGCGCCCATCCGCGCCGCGGCGCGTCGCCAAGGCACCGCCGGCCGAGCCACGCCTGTTGTTGCTGAACAAGCCGTTCGACGTGCTGACGCAATTCAACGATGCCGATGGGCGCGCGACGCTGAAGGATTACTTGCAGGTGCCGGGCGTCTATCCGGCTGGCCGGCTGGATCGCGACAGCGAGGGGCTGCTGCTCTTGACCAACGACGGTCAGTTGCAGGCGCGCATCGCCGACCCGAAGCACAAGCTGCCGAAGACCTACTGGGTGCAGGTGGAAGGTGAGGTCAGCGCCGAGCAGCTGCAGCGCTTGCGAGATGGCGTCCAGCTCAATGACGGCCTGACCCTGCCCGCCGAAGCGCGGCAGCTGGACGAGCCCGAGCTATGGCCGCGCAACCCGCCGGTGCGCTTTCGCAAGAGCGTGCCGACCCGCTGGCTGGAATTGGTGATTCGCGAGGGGCGTAATCGCCAGGTCAGACGCATGACGGCGGCGGTCGGGTTGCCGACCCTGCGTCTGGTGCGGGTGCGCATCGGGCCGTGGGCGCTCGATGGCCTGCAGCCGGGTGAGTGGCGGGAGGTGCCGGCGCAGCTGTAGGCGCCGGCTTGGCATCAGTTCAGTGCGGGATGCCCTGAGTCACTTCGATGACGTAACCGATGACCGGCTTGGCGAGAAAGGCGAACAGGCACAGGCCCAGGCCGAGGAAGAGAATGGCGGTGCCGAGGCGACCGGCCTTCGACTTCTTGGCCAGGTCCCAGATGATGAACGCCATGAAGGCCATCAGCCCGCCGACGAGCACGATCATCATCCACTTTTCGAAAACTTCGGGCTCCACAGGGATCTCCTGACTGACTTCGACGAATGCGCCCGTGGCAGGCCGGGCGCGAAAGCGGCGCAGTATACGCCGGCATTAGTCGGCGCGTGTGCCACCGCTGGTTGGACGGTCGAGCTCGGAAAGCGTTCGGATCGCGCGAGGCGGGCGCCGGTGCGGCGAAATGTCTCACCGGTATTCAGTAGGCCGCCTTGATCACGTCGATGCCCTTGTTCAGCACCGTGCGCCAGGCCTGCAGGTCCTGCTGTTGCAGCTCCCCGTCGTGCTGGCCGATGGTTTTCAGCAACGCCGCGATCCACAGGTCATAGAGTTCCGGGTGGATATTCAGCTGCTCGCGTGAATGGCTTTTGCCCAGCGCGCGGAGTTTGGTATCCGGCATGCCGCGGGCGAACAGCACCAGATTGAGAATGCCGGCGCGCAGCAGCTGTTTCTGCGCGGTCATGTCGGTGCGCACGAACTTCTCCCGGATCGCAGGCGAGCTGGCGAGGAAGGACGCATAGAAGTCATCGAAGAAGTCGGGACTGGCGCAGCAGCGGCCGTAGCTCTGCATGACGCGGTTGGTGTCTTTCATGGGCATTCCCTTGCACGAGGGCATTTTGCAGCGAGGCCCGCCGGTGAGCAGGCGATGGACGATCCGCCCCGGCCGGGATCATCCGTGTGCGGGGCGGTGCAGAAGGGGGCGGATTATAGGCAGCAACCCTGCGAAGTGTGGGGCGAAAGCTGTGAGCGGTGTCTCAGCTGCGCAAATGCTCCAGCGGCAGCTCCGTACTCGATGACACCTGGCGCAATACGAAGCTGGAACGCACGCTGGAGACGCCTTCGATGCGCGTCAGGGTGCCGAGCAGAAACTGCTGGTAATGCTCCATGTCGGGCACCACGACCTTGAGTTGGTAGTCGGCGTCCATCCCCGTAACCAGACTGCATTCGAGCACCTCCGGGCATTTGCCGATCACGCCTTCGAAGTGCTCGAAGCGCTCCGGTGTGTGCCGGTCCATGCCGATAAGCACGTAGGCGGTAAGGGTCAGGCCGAGCTTCTTGCGGTCGAGCAGGGCGACCTGGCGGGCAATGTAGCCGTCGTCTTCCAACTGTTTGACCCGGCGGGAGCAGGGCGAGGGTGACAGGCCGATGCGTTCTGCCAGTTCCTGGTTGGAAATGCGGGCGTCGTGCTGCAATTCGGCGAGGATGCGCAGGTCGTAGCGATCTAGTTTGCTCATGGAGAGGCTCGTTTGGGAATGGATTGCGCATGATGATGAATGGCGGGTGATTGATTGCGCAAGTGATGCCTTGATCAGCAATATTCGCAATCCAGTGCTGGGTGGTGCGGCGTAAGCTTTATCTCAACTTCAGCCCCCGGCAGAAACGGACACGGCACAGCATCCCCGCCGTGGCCACCGAAGGTCTTACCAAGACCGACGGTCCGGGCCCCCGGTGCTCACGAGGCGCCGCGCGAAGAAGCCGTTATCATCGGCCCGACGAATCGAAGAGACCACGCCCAGGCGTGGTCTTTTTCGTTGTGGGCGTTGTGGTGGTGCCTTAGAAATGGAATCCGAAAACTCCAATCACCGCTTCGGCGGCGCAACCTCAAGCGGATCGGCATGCACCAGCACCTCCGCATTCGGATAGCGATCGTGAATCGCGTTCTCCACCGCCACGCACAGATCATGCGCCTGCGACAGCGGCAGGTCCCCCGGCAGCTCCAGATGCAACTGCACGAACCAGCGCGTCCCGGACACCCATGTGCGGAAGTCATGACAGCCATGCACGCCCGGCACTTCGCAGACCAGCTTCTGCATCTGCTCGCTGATCTCCGGCGACAGTTCGGTATCCATCAGCACTGCGCCGGCCTCACGGACGATGGTGATGGCGCTCCAGAAGATGTACAGCGCGATACCGATGCCGAACAGTGCGTCCAGTCGCTCCCAACCGAAGCTGGCCAGCACCAGCGCGAGCAGGATGCTGGTGTTGAGCAAGAGGTCTGAACGGTAGTGCAGCGAGTCGGCGCGGATGGCGGTGGAGCCGGTCACCTTGACCACATGATGCTGATACCTCAGCAGAATGGCAGTCATCACCAGCGAGAAGATCATCACCGCGATGCCTACACCCTGGGCGCCCAGCGGTTGCGGATGCAGCAGGCGGTCGACGCCTTGCACGCCGACGAGTATCGCGCTGACGCAGATGAACGCCGCCTGGCCGAGCCCGGCCAGCGCCTCGGCCTTGCCGTGACCGTAGCGATGGTCGTCGTCGGCCGGGCGCAGCGAGTAGTGCACCGCGAGCAGGTTGAGCAGCGACGCGGCGCCGTCGAGCAGCGAATCGGTGAGGCCGGCGAGCAGACTCACCGAACCGCTCAGCCTCCAGGCCACGGCCTTGCTCAGCGCCAGCAGGATCGCCGTCGCCAGGGCCGCAGCGGTCGCCCGGCGCATGAGTCGGGCGTGGTCACGATTGATGCTCATCGCTGGCCGTTATCCGCGCGAGTCATCAGGCCGCAGGGCGCAGACCGAAGGCGGCCAGTTGCTCGACGCTGCCGTTGTGCTGGATCAGGCGCGGGTCGTCCAGCGGCAGGCTGCGGCCGATTTCCTTCTCGATGATGGCTTTCAGGCGGGCCTGATCGATCTGGCCGTCGGCGCCAATGGCTTCCTGCAG
Organism: Stutzerimonas kunmingensis; assembly: GCF_021432085.1. Lineage (GTDB taxonomy): Bacteria > Pseudomonadota > Gammaproteobacteria > Pseudomonadales > Pseudomonadaceae > Stutzerimonas. Next base: position 600,436 of record NZ_CP090366.1, read on the forward strand.
CTTTTCCGGGGCCATGGAGTACTCGTCGTCGGGCAGGTAGATCGCGCCGGTGGCGAAGTCGACGCCGAAGGCGATCAGGCCGGGGAGGAGGTAAAAGATCAAACCAACCGCATTCAAAGCTGCAATCGCTGGGTCGATGCGGCCTTCGATCTGCCCGCGGCGATCCGGGTAGAACAGCGTGCCGCAAGCGGTCAGCTGGGTGAATAGGGAAGCGGCCAACACGCCGCCGATGATTCGGTTACGAGTACGCATAAGGACCTCCTGGAAAAGTGGCGCAACTATACAAGGGCCGGAAGACAGCTGGATGATGTTTTCTCGATATCAGACCATGCCGCGGGCTCGGGTGTTCGGCGTGTGCGCTGACGCATGGGGTGGCTTTACCCAGTCCTTACCGAGGCCTGACGGACCGCTGCATCGGCCGGACAGATAATCGCGCTGCGATTTCATCCCATCCCGGAGTTCAATCATGTCCAGGTCACTGCCGCGCGCCGCGCTTGGCGCCGTTCTTTCCCTCTGCATCGCCTTGCCGGTCACCGCCGCACCACCCGGTCCCGGGCCGGGTGCGCATAGAGGGCCGGCGGGACCGGGGCCGCAGCATGTGCCGGGTCCGCGTCATGGCCACGGTCTGCCGCCCGGTGCGCGGGAAGTGTGGATCGGCAGCATGCTCTACTTCATCGCCGCCGGTACCTATTACCTGTGGAATGCCGAGCGCAACGTCTACGAACCCGTCAGCCATCCGCCGCTGCCGGCCAGCGAGGCCACGCGATATGATGTCATCGCCTATCCGGCCAAGGGCCAGAGCGCCGAGCAGCAGAGCCGCGACCGCTACGAGTGTCATACCTGGGCCGTGAGCCAGAGCGGTTTCGATCCGGCCAGCGCCCAAACGGCTCCGGCGGCGAGCGTTGCCGACACCTACAAGCGCGCCCTTGGCGCCTGCCTGACCGGACGCGGCTATAGCGTCAACTGATGCGCCCAGCTTCGGGCGGGCGCCTCGGTTGTTGAATTGTCTGCCCGAAGCGAGTGCCCATGAATTCCCTACCGATCGACGAAGTCCTGCCGGCGTTGCGCCAGGCACTGCAACAGCGCGATGAAGCCGTGCTCGAAGCACCGCCCGGCGCCGGCAAGACCACTCGCGTGCCGCTGGCGCTGCTCGACGAAGCCTGGCTGGGCGGGCAGAGCATCATCATGCTGGAGCCGCGCCGTCTGGCTGCCCGCGCAGCGGCTGAGCGGCTGGCCTTTGAGCTGGGCGAGCGCGTCGGCGAAACCGTCGGCTACCGCATCCGGCTGGACAGCAAGGTCGGGCCGAACACGCGCATCGAGGTAGTCACCGAGGGCATTCTCGCGCGGCGGCTGCAGGACGACCCGGCGCTGGAAGGCGTCGGCCTGGTGATCTTCGACGAATTCCACGAGCGCAGCCTGGACGCCGATCTGGCCCTGGCGCTGACGCTCAATGCGCGGCAGCTGCTGCGCGACGAGCCGCTCAAGCTGCTGCTGATGTCGGCGACGCTGGAGGGCCAGCGCCTGTCGGCACTGCTCGACGATGCGCCGGTGGTGCGCAGCGAGGGGCGCATGCACACGGTCGAGCAGCGCTGGGGTCGTCTCGTGGCGGCGAATGAGCGTATCGAGCCGCGCGTGGTGCAGACGGTGCTGCAGGCGCTGGAGGACGAGCAGGGCAGCGTGCTGGTGTTTCTGCCGGGGCAGGCCGAGATCCGCCGCGTCAACGAAGCGCTGGCCGATCAGCTGGGCGGGCGCGGCGACATCCTGCTCTGCCCGCTGCACGGCGAGCTGGAGCTGGCGCAGCAGCGCGCGGCCATCGAGCCGGCACCGGCGGGCATGCGCAAGGTGGTGCTGGCGACCAACATCGCCGAGACCAGCCTGACCATCGAAGGCGTGCGCATCGTGGTGGACGCCGGACTGGCGCGGGTGCCGCGCTTCGATCCCGGCAGCGGCATGACCCGGCTGGAAACCCGGCGCATCTCCCGCGCCTCGGCCACGCAGCGCGCTGGCCGCGCCGGGCGCCTGGAGCCGGGCGTCTGCTATCGGCTGTGGTCCGAGGATCAGCACGCGCAGCTGGCGGCCTATGGCGAGGCGGAAATCCTCCAGGCGGACCTTGCGGGTGTCGCGCTGCAACTGGCGCGCTGGGGTGTCGAGCCGGACGAGCTGGCCTGGCTCGACCGGCCGCCGGCGGCGGCTTACGCCCAGGCGCAGGCGCTGCTCGAGCGCCTTGGCGCATTGCAGCGCAACGAACATGGCGGCTGGCAGCTGACCCGGCACGGCCAGGCCATGGCCGAGTTGCCGGCACACCCGCGGCTGGCGCACATGCTGCTGCGCGGGCATGGCTTGGGTATTGGCGCGCTGGCGGCGGATGTCGCGGCGCTGCTGGTCGAGCGTGACATTCAATCCGGCGGGCAGCGCAGCGGCGGCGCCGATCTGGCGCTGCGTCTGCACCAGTTGCAGAGCGGCCGTGGTGCTGCGGTGCAGCGGGTGCGGCAGCTGGCCCGGCAGTTTCGTGGCCTGCTGCGCGGCACTTCGGGGCAGGGCGACGGAGCGCTGCACGAACAGCATGCGCTGGCCACGCTGCTGGCTTTCGCTTACCCCGACCGCGTCGCCCGGCAGCGCCGCGAAGGTGGCGGGGGGTATCGTCTGGCCAACGGGCGCGCGGCGCTGTTCGGTGAGCCGGATGCATTGATGAAGGAGCCCTGGCTGGTGATCGCCGAGCTGGGCAGCCATCAGGGACAACGCGAGGAGCGCATCTACCGGGCGGTCGCGCTGGACCCGGCGCTGTTCGACGGACCGCTGGCCGAACAGGTCTCTCTACGCGATGAGCTGGAGTGGGACGAGCGCGAGGGCGTGCTGCGCGCCGAACGGCAGCGGCGGATCGGCGAACTGGTGCTCAGCCGCGAACCACTGCCGAACCTCGACGATGACGCCCGGGCTCGCGCGCTGCTCGGCCTGGTACGGCGCAAGGGCCTGGAACTGCTGGCCTGGACGCCGGAGTTGCTCCAGTGGCAGGCGCGCATCGGCCTGCTGCGTCAGCTCGATCTGGACGCAGGCAACAGCAGCGACTGGCCGGACGTCAGCGATGCCGCACTGCTGGAACGGTTGGACGACTGGCTGCTGCCCTATCTCGGCAAGGTGTCGCGCCTGGCGCACTTCGCCCAGCTCGATCTGGCCGGCATGCTCGCCACGCTGCTGCCCTGGCCGCTGCCGCAGCGCCTGGACGAGCAGGCGCCGGTGGCGGTCAGCGTGCCGTCCGGCTCGCGTATTCGGCTGGACTACAGCGAGCAGCCGCCGGTGCTGGCGGTGCGTCTGCAGGAGCTGTTCGGCCTGGCCGACACGCCGCGGATTGCTGGTGGCCGACAGGTCGTCAAGCTGCACCTGCTGTCGCCGGCGCGGCGTCCGGTACAGGTCACCCAGGACCTGGCGAGCTTCTGGGCCAACACCTACGCCGAGGTAAAGAAGGATTTGAAGGGGCGCTATCCCAAGCACTACTGGCCGGACGACCCGCTGATCGCCGAGCCGACCGCACGGGCCAAGCCACGCGGGCAGTAGGCTCAGTCCGAGGGCAGGCTGAGGTCCTCGCCGGCGACTCGCAACGCTTCATAGGCGTCGTCGAGCGCAGTGACGATGGCGCTGGCATCGCGAGCATGACGCGAAACGATGAAGTGGATCGGCACCTGGGCCAGGCGCTGGTAGGGCAGCGCTTCCATCCGTAGTCGTTGGCGGGCCTGTTCCACTGGAATCTGGTAATCGAGCAGGTAATCGCCACGGTTGCGCTGCAGCATTTCCAGCGCGGAAAGGTGATTGCTGGTGCGCAGCAGGCGCAGGTCGAGGCCGGGATCGTCCAGCAGCGCGTTGACGTTCGGCCAGTAGCTGTAGCCGCCGATCAGGATCAGCGACTTGCCGGCAAGGTCGTCCGGCAGGCGCGGCGCCGGCGTACCGGCAAGGCGGTAGAGGTTGAGATTGATCTGGCTGAGCGTATGCCGGCCTTCCAATGTATGGGTCGCCAGCTCCGGCTTGCCCTGGGCTCCAGGCCAGAGGTCGATGCTGCCATTCTCCAGCGCCGCGTAGAGGCGGGCGCCGGGCAGCCCTCGAAAGCGTACGCCGTAGCCGGCCTGACGCGCGACGCGCCGGGTCAGTTCGGCCAGCTCGCCGCGTGCCATGCCCTGGGCATCGGTGTAGATGGCCGGGGCGAACTCGTAGTAGCCGACGTTGAGGACGCGTTGGGAAACGGGATTGGCCAGTACTGCGGCTGGTAAGCCGAGAAGGGAGGCCAGGGCCAGATAGATGAATGCTTTCAATGGATCGATCGCTGCCTTGCGCTGTTCCAACAAGCATGCGCAGCCGATGCCCGGTTGTCCATGAGCCATATTGCTGCAGCAGCGTGAGGAATGTCGGCCTATATCGACCTATGCTCATACCGAAAGGCAGGCGTGCGGCACGAAGGAGTAGGGGTATGCAGCGCAAGGTGTTCGATCGCAAGGTGTTCAACCGCAAGCTGGTGGTGATCACCGGCGGCTGTGCCGGGATCGGCCGCGCGCTGGCGGTGCGCATGGCCCAGGCTGGCGCGCGGCTGGTGATCTTCGATCTGCATCAGGATGCGCTGGATAGCCTGGTGCAGCATCTGGCCGATCACCACAATGCCGATGCGCTGGGGTTGTGCTGTGACGTCAGCGATGCCGAGGCGGTGCAGCGCGCGATTGCGCTGGTGGAGGAGCGTTACGGCGGCATCGACGTGCTGGTCAACAACGCTGGCATCACTCACCGCAGCCCGGTAGCGAATACCAGCCTGGCAGTGTTCGAGCGGGTGATGGCGGTGAATTTCTACGGCGCGCTGCATTGCACTCAGGCCGCGCTGCCCAGTCTGGTCTCCCGCGGCGGGCAGATCATTGTGCTCAGCTCGCTTTCGCAGTATTCGCCGGTGCCCAACCGCGCAGCCTACAACGCCAGCAAGCATGCCCTGCACGGATTGTTCGAGACGCTGCGTTGCGAGCTTCGGGAAACCGACGTCAACGTCATGCTGGTTTGCCCCGGCTACACCGCCACTGATCTGCGCAAGAACGTGCTGGTCGGCGATGGTTCGACAGCGCCGACGCCGGTGCTGGACATTGGTCGGGTCGCTTCGCCGCAGGACGTGGCCGAGGCGATCTATCAGGGCGCGCTGCGCCGGCGCCGCCTGCTGGTGCTGTCCAACCTGGACTGGAAAGCCCAGCTGCTGGCGCGCTGTTTTCCGCGGCTGTACCAGAGCCTGCTGTTACCGCGGCTGCTCGGCGGGCGCGCCTCCTGAGCGCAGCGGGCTAGCTGCCGCTGCCGTAGAGTTGCTGCATCAGCGCCTCGTCCCAGTAGGACGCCTCGATCTTGTGGCCGTCCAGATCGCGTACGAAACAGCCGTAGTAGGGCTCGCCATATTCCGGGCGCGGGCCGGGTGCGCCCTCATCGCTTGCGCCGGCGGCGATCGCCGCGCGATGGAAGGCGTCGACCTCGGCCTGATCCGCGGCGAAAAAGCCGACATGGGTGCCGTTGCCCACCGACGCGCTGCCGCCGTCGATGGGGCGCTGAATCCAGAATTCCGGGTATTCACGGCCCCAGGCGACGGCGCCGGGGTGTTCGAGGATTCGCTTGCAGCCAAGGGTGGCGAGGACCTGGTCGTAGAAGGCAACCGCTTCGTCGAAGCGATTGCTGCCCAGTGAAATGTGCGAAAGGATGCTTGGGTTCTGGTCGGCCATGGCGGGGTCTCCTGATGTGGCCGGAGCAAGCCTAGCAGGCTCTGCGCGCCTCGCCTGAACCTCCGTCGAAAGACCGCTCAGCCGTTGTCCGGCTGGCGTGTCGGCGGCTCGGTGCAGAGCATGAAGCAGCGGAACAGCATGATCGTCGGCAGCAACTGCAGCAGGCCGACCACGGCGTCCAGCAACATCGCCGGCAACAGTGGTGGCGTCTGCTCGGCGAACAGCTGGGCGGCGATCCAGATTTCCAGCATCCAGATCGGCAACAGCACGGTCATCACACAGCCCAGTATCAGCAGAAAATGCCCGCGGGTGAGGGCGAAGCTCTCCTTCAGCGCCGCCAGCGGTGTCAGGCCACGCAAGACCAGCAGGTACTCGGCGAAGGCAATCTTGACCATGACCCAGATGCCGGGCAGCACGAACAGCGAGGCGCCGAGCATGATCAGCAGTGAGCCGAGCCCCGAGAGCACGGCCAGCGCTGGCCACAGCGGCAGGGCCCGGGCGTAGACCGCACGCAGCGCCGGATCGTGGCCACGGCTGCGCGCATCCAGATAAAGGATCAGCGCGCCGACGTACAGCGGATAGAAGATAAGGCCCACCAGCAGGTCCAGGGCGGGCAGGACGTTTTCGCCGAGCCAGTGATCGAGCGCCAGGCGTGTCGTGCTTTCGAGCAGGATCAGCGGCAGGCAGAGCCGGACGATGGTCAGGAAGTGGCGGGAGTAGAAGAACCAGGCGTCACGCAGGATGGCAAGAACGTTCATTGCAGACCGAAGGTGAGTAATCGTTTCGGGGCGCCACTGTAACGGATGCGGCAAGGACGGGACATGTGCGATTTCGCCGTCCATACTGGAGCCCCCTTTCAGATTCGGGCCGCCGCGTGAAGAAGATCGCCCTGTTCGCCGATGTACAGAACCTCTACTACACCGTGCGGCAGGCCCATGGCTGCCACTTCAACTATGCGGCGCTGTGGGCCGATGTCAGCCGTCGCGGCACCATCGTCGAGGCCTATGCCTACGCCATCGAGCGCGGTGACGCACGCCAGCAGCAGTTTCAGCAAATCCTGCGCAACCTCGGTTTCACGGTGAAGCTCAAGCCCTATATCCAGCGCAGCGACGGCTCGGCCAAGGGTGACTGGGATGTGGGCATCACCATCGACGTGCTGGATGCGGCGTCACGGGTCGACGAAGTGGTGCTGGCGTCCGGCGATGGCGATTTCGACCTGCTGCTCGATCGGGTGCGGGCCGGCGGCGCCGAAGCGACCGCCTATGGCGTACCGGGACTTACCGCGCAATCGCTGATCCGTGCGGCGACGCGTTACGTGCCGATCGAGGGTGATTTGTTGTTGCGTGGCTGAACATCCGCCCACTTTGAGGGCGCGAGTCTGCCGATGGGGCGAATCGGAGTGGCCAGTGTAGGGTGGATGACGCTTCATCCATCCACCGCAGCGCCGTAAACGCGGCGTGGCTTCTCGCTACGACTCAAGTGCGTGTGGCGTATACACGGTGGATGGTCACCCGTGGAAAATGCTTCACAGTTTTCCACCCTGCTTTGCTGCGCTGCCGGCTCGGAGGTGATGCGATCGTAGGGTGGATGGCGCTCCACCCATCCACCAAAACGACGTCAGGCTTTGCCGAGTGCCGCAAGCCGCTTGCGTACGGCCGCTTCGATCCCGGCGGCGTCCAGGCCGCACTCAGCGAGCATTTCGCTGGGCTTGGCGTGCTCGACGTAGTAGTCCGGCAGGCCCAGATGCAGCATCGGTTTGAGAATGCTTTCGCCAGTGAGGAACTCGGCTACCGCGCTGCCGGCGCCAGCCATGATGCTGTTCTCTTCGATCGTCACCAGCAGCTCGTGGCTGCCAGCCAGTTCGCGCAGCAGGGCTTCGTCCAGCGGTTTGACGAAACGCATGTCGACCACCGTGGCGTCCAGCGCCTCGCCGACCTGCAGCGCTTCGGGCAGCTGCACACCGAACACCAGTAGCGCCACCTTGCTACCCTCACGGCGTACCACGGCCTTGCCGATTTCCAGCGGTTCCAGCCCCGGCTCGATGGTGGCGTTGGGGCCGCTGCCGCGCGGATAGCGCACCGCGGCCGGGCCCTCGAAGTGGTAGCCGGTGGTGAGCATGCGGCGCATCTCGTTCTCGTCGCTGGGCGTCATCACCAGCATGCCGGGGATGCAGCGCAGGTAGGAGAGGTCGAAGCTGCCGGCATGGGTCGGGCCGTCTTCGCCGACCAGCCCGGCGCGGTCAATGGCGAATAGCACGTCGAGGTTCTGCACCGCGACGTCATGGATCAGCTGATCGTAGGCGCGCTGGAGGAACGTCGAGTAGATCGCCACCACCGGCTTCATACCTTCGCAGGCCATGCCGGCGGCCAAGGTCACCGCGTGCTGCTCGGCGATGGCGACGTCGAAGTAACGCTGCGGGTAACGCTCGCTAAAGGCCACCAGGTCGGAGCCTTCCTTCATCGCCGGCGTGATGCCGGTCAGGCGTGGGTCGGCGGCGGCCATGTCGCACAGCCACTGGCCAAACACATTGGAGTACTTGGGCCCTGAGGGCTTCTTCGGTTTGACCGGGGCGCCGACCGGCTCCAGCTTGCTGATCGCATGCCAGGTGATCGGGTCGGCTTCGGCCGGGGCAAAGCCCTTGCCCTTCTTCGTCACCACATGAAGGAACTGCGGGCCGTCGAGGTCGCGCATGTTGCGCAGGGTGGCGATCAGCGTGGGCAGGTCGTGGCCGTCGATGGGGCCGATGTAGTTCCAGCCCAGTTCCTCGAACAGCGTGCCCGGCACCAGCATGCCCTTGGCATATTCCTCGGTGCGGCGGGCGATTTCCCAGGCACCCGGCAGGCGCGAGAGGATCTTCTTGCTGCCTTCGCGCATGCTCGAGTAGGTGCGGCTGGAGAGAATCTTGGCTAGGTAGTTGGACAGTCCGCCGACGTTGCGCGAGATCGACATGTCGTTGTCGTTGAGCACCACCAGCATGTTGGCGCCGACTTCCGGGGCGTGGTTGAGCGCCTCGAAGGCCATGCCGGCGGTCAGGGCGCCATCTCCGATCACGGCGATGGACTTGCGCTGCTCACCTTTCAGATGGGCGGCGACCGCCATGCCCAGGGCGGCGCTGATCGAGGTGCTGGAGTGACCGACGCCAAAGGTGTCGTACTCGCTCTCCGAGCGGCGCGGGAAGGCGGCCAGGCCGTCCTTCTGACGCAGCGTGGCCATGCGCTCGCGGCGGCCGGTGAGGATCTTGTGCGGATAGGCCTGATGGCCCACATCCCATACCAGCCGGTCATCCGGGGTGTCGTAGACGTAATGCAGGGCGATGGTCAGTTCGATCACGCCGAGGCCGGCGCCGAAGTGCCCGCCAGTGTGGCCGACGCTGTACAACAGCTCCTGGCGCAGTTCGTTGGCAAGCTCTTCGAGTTCCGCCTCGCCCAGTCGGCGCAGCTGTTCGGGGGTCGCCGCTCGGTCAAGAACGGGCGTCGCGGGGCGAACCCGAGGGATCTCGTGAAAAGTCTTGGGCATCAGGCGGATCATTGTTGTTGAAAAAAGAGCGGCAGTTTACCCGATGGGCCCTTCGATAAGAACGGCCCCGGGTCCGGTAGGGGTTTGACTGCTATTTCAGCGAAAGGCTCAGTTGCGTCGTTCGACGATGTAGCGCGCCAGCTCGCGCAGCGGCTCGGCGGCGGTATCGAACGGGCGCAGCGCGTGCAGTGCCTGGTCGCGCAGCTCCAGCGCGTAGGCCTTGGCCGCGTCCATGCCGAGCAGTGCCGGGTAGGTCGGCTTGTCCCGGGCGATGTCGGCGCCCTGGTGCTTGCCCAGGGTCGCGGTGTCGCTTTCGACATCGAGAATGTCGTCCTGCACCTGGAAGGCCAGGCCGATGGCGCGTGCGTACTGGCTCAGCGAGGCGAGGTTGTCGGCGTCGGCATGGCCGCTGGCGAGCGCGCCGAGCTGCACGCTGGCTTCGATCAGCGCGCCGGTCTTGTGCCGATGCATCAGTTCCAGGGCATCGCGATCGAGCTTGAGGCCGACCGAACCGAGGTCGATGGCCTGGCCGCCGACCATCCCGGCCGGCCCGGCGGCGCGGGCCAGTACGGCGAACATGCGCAGGCGCAGCGTGGCGTCCTGCGGGTTGTGCTCGGCCTGGGCCATGGCCTCGAAAGCGAGACTCTGCAGGCCATCGCCGGCGAGGATCGCGCAGGCTTCGTCGAAGGCCTTGTGGGTGGTGGGCTGGCCGCGGCGCAGGTCGTCGTCGTCCATGGCCGGCAGGTCGTCGTGTACCAGGGAATAGGCGTGAATCAGCTCGACGGCACAGGCGGCGCCGTCAGCGTCTGCCTTGTCGCCGTTCAGTGCTTCGCAGGCGGCGTAGACCAGCAGCGGGCGGACGCGCTTGCCGCCGTTCATCACGCTGTAGCGCATGGCCTGATAGAGGCGTTCGAGCTGCGGCAGCGGCGGGACGAACAGGGTTTCGAGGCAGCCGTCGACACGCTGCTGACAGCGTTTCTGGTAGTCGCCGATCATCATGCTTCGGGGTCCGACTCGAAGGGGGCTTCCTGCAGGCTGCCGTCGCGTTCCAGCAGGATCTGCACCTTTTGCTCGGCCTGGCTCAGCGCGGCCTGGCAGTCGCGGGTCAGGCCGATGCCCTGTTCGAAGCAGGTCAGTGAGTCTTCCAGCGACAGCTCGCCGCTCTCCAGGCGTTCCACCAGCTGTTGCAGCTCGGCGAGGGATTGTTCGAAATCGAGGGCAGCTTTCTTGCGGGCCATGGCGGGAACCTGTCGTCGGCGGCGAGTCGGAAACGGGCGCGACATTAGCAAAGAAACGCCCGCGGCAGCCACAAGGTTCGCCCGCGTGATGTGTATCCAGCTGCGTAAGGTGTCGGGATGCTGCCTGAGGTCAGCGAGCGCTAACCATGCTGCTCGCGCAGGCGTCGAGTGCGCTCTGCGAGCGGCAGCTTCGGGCAGCTGTCGCAGAGCTCGCCATCGGCGCGGCGGAAATGCTGGCAGCAGGCCTTGCGCTGCAAGCCGAGACGGGTGCCGCCATCGGTCAGCTGCACCGCCAGCAGGCCGCTGGCGCCCTGCATGCCGCACGCATCCAGCCAGGCATCGGCGCGACGGCAGAGCTGCAGGTTGCCGCAACCATCGGTCCGTTGCGCGTGCAGCAGCGCGGCTATCACGCAATCCGCGGCGAGGCGTTGCGCGAGCTTCGGATGCAGACCGAGCAACGCACCACAGGCCGCGTGGGTCTGCTCGCAGAACTGGCGGATCTGCTGCCCGGCGTGGCGCAGCAGGCGTTGCGCGTCCGCATGCAGCGGTTGATGGGCCGGCAGGCAGAAACCGGCGACGAAGCCCTGCTGCATACCTTGCGCGATGCCCTCCAGTTCGGGTGACTGGCCATCGAGTTGTACGGCCAGCACCTGCAGATAGATGGGCTGCCAGACCAGCAGCGTCCAGCAGCGCGCGGCCCAGTAATGGCGGCCCGCTTCCGGGTGCGCTGCCTGCCAGTGCGCCAGCAAGTCCGCCAGTGGCTGCGGGCGATCCAGCATCAGCTCGTCGGGTCTTGGCGAGCCGACGCGCCCGTCCAGTCCCGGCAGGACGCTGCGCACCCGCAGCAGCAGGTCGTTCAGCGCCTCGTCATCCGCCCATTGGGCTTCAGCGTTCCGGAGCATAGGGCGCGACGGGGTTTTTCAGAGTGCCGGCGAATTTCAGCGCACCGGCCGGATCGGCCAGATCCAGCATCTGCCGGTTGTTGCCCAGTTGCAGACGGTTCAGGCAGGAGCGGGCGAATTCCTCGGCGAACAGGTCGTAGCGGGCGAACTTGTCGCGCAGCTGCGGCTGGTTGGCCTGATAGTCGGCGATGCAGTCGGCGACCTGTTGCCAAAAACGCTGCTCCGGCAGGCCGACTTGCTCATCGAGAATCTGACTGAGGTAGCGGAAGAAGCCGTCGAACACGTCGGTGAAGATAGACAGCACCTTGAGCTCGTCGGGCACCGATACCGCCAGGCGACCCACAGCCTCGGGAATCTGGGCCTCACCATCGAGAATCACCGCTTCCTCACCGATGTCCTTCATCAGCACGCGCACCGGTACATGGTCTTCCAGCACCAGGATCAGGTTCTCGCCATGCGGCATGAACACCAGGTCGTGGGCGTAGAAGCAGTGCAGCAGCGGCCTCAGGTAGGCATTGAGGTAATGGCGCAGCCAGCGGTCGGCGGTCAGCCCCGAGGCACTGATCAGCGTTGCCAGCAGGGCACGTTCTTCGCCGTCGCTGTGCAGCAGCGCGGCCATGGTCATCAGCCGCTGGCGGCGTTGAATGTGGCCATAAGGGCTCTCCCGCCACAGCGCCGAAAGCATCTTGCGATAAGGACTGCTGGCCGGCAGCGCCTGCTCGTAATACGGATTGCGATAGCCGATGGCCGCGACTTCGCGCAGCAGCTGGAAGCCGCAGTCGCGCAGCAGGGGGTCGTTGGCCACGCGCTCGGCAAGGTAGGCGTTGATCGCGGGCGTCGCCTGCATGTAGTACGGCGACAGCCCGCGCATGAAACCCATGTTGAGGATCGACAGGGCGGTCTTTACGTAGCGCCGCTGCGGCTGGCTCTGGTTGAAGAAGGTGCGGATCGACTGCTGCGCGAGGTAGCGGTCATTGCTCAGGCCGAGATGGACGATCTGCCGGTTGGCGATCTCTGCGGCGAAGCCGATGGCGAGGATGTTGTGCCACTGCCAGGGGTGCGCGGGCATCAGCAGGTAGTCGTCGGGGTCAAGCTGCAGCGCTCGCAGCTGGCTATGAAACACGTCGAGCTGACCAGCCAGCTCCTCGCGCAGCAGGGTCGGCTGGTCGAGCCCGTCGATGGCGCTGTAGCTGGCGCGGCTGCGGTGCACGGCAAGCCAGACCAGACGCACCGGGCTCGCCGCTTCCGGCGCATAGGAGCGGTAATCCTGGGCGTCGAAGCCCATCCGCCCGTTGTTGGCGACGAAGCCCGGGTGGCCTTCGCGCATGCCGGTCTCGATCTGCTGGAAGTCCGCCAGGGCCAGCTGGGCAGCGCTCAGCGGGCTGTTGGCGAGCTTGTAGGCGCTGCCGAACAGGGTGCTGCTGATCTCGTCGAGGTAGACCGGCAGGTTGTTTTCCGAGATGCCCAGAGTGTCGGCGAACTCGATGATAAAGCTCAGCGCGTCCAGTGGCTGCGGCTGGCCATCGGTGAATTTTTCGATGGAGTCAGTAACGATGGACCAGTGGTCCAGCGCCAGCCTTCGTGCCTTGAAGCGGTACTCGGTCGAGCTGTCCGGCACTGCGACGCGGTAGTGACTGTCGCCCAGCGGCTCGGGGCTGAACAACTTCTCGTGGCTGAACTCGGCCAGGGCTTTCTTCACCAGCAGGCGATTGGCGCGGGCCCAATGTTCGGCCTGCAGGTGTTCGGTGGCCAGATCGCCGGCGGCGGTTGGCAGTTGCACGAGCTGATTCATTGCGGATTCTCCTGAAGGGTGGCGAGGAACTGCGCGCGGGTGCAGAACGCCAGACAGGCATCCTTTTCCGGTAGCTGCAGCAGGCGCTGGTAGACGAAGCCGACACGCTGATTCAAGGCGTGCACCTTGGCGTTGCGCGCATCCGGCTCGACGACGATGCGCCGCGCGAACGGGTCGGCGAATTGATAGGCGAGAATGCTGCGCATCACTTCCAGGCTGAAGCCGTGCACCGGGCGTTCGCAGGGGGCGAGCAGCAGGTGCATGCCGCGGTCGCCGGGGCGCACCTGGTAGTGGTCGGCGAGTCGGTCATGGGCTGGGTGATAGCCCTCGAACAGGAACGCGGGTTCGCCGTTGCACATACCGAGGGCAATGTCGCGATGGCTGCTGTGCTGGATCTCGTCGACGTAATTGGCCAGCTGCGCCAGGCTCAAATGGCCCATGGCCCAGAAGCGCGCGTAGTCGCGGCGCAGCCAGTCGTGCAGCAGCGGCAGATGTTCGGCCTGCACTGTCTCGAAATGCATGGCGCCGAGCCTGCAGTAGCGAACGAAGCGCGGACCATCCGCGCGGGAAAGAGCGGTATTCATGATTTGGCTCCATAGAGAGACGCGCTGACTGGTGCTGAAACCAGCAGCCAGCGCAGTACGTAGGCGGTGAGAACGAGGCCGAGGGCGGACAGGAAGAACGGCGCGGCGAGGCCGGCATCACGCACCACCAGCCCGGCCAGCCAGGAGGCGGCGAGCACGCCGAGGTTCTGGAAGATGTTGATCAGGCTGTAGTCGCGTCCGTAATGCTCCGGCCGGCTGAGGGCGAACAGTCGCGCATCCAGTGCCACGGTGAGCTGATACAGCGCCCAGCCGAATAGCACGCGCCCGGCCAGTACCAGCGGCATCTGCTCGATGCCCTGCAACGCCAGCCCGGCCGCGCCCAGCAACAGCCAGGCGGTCAGGTGCTGCCCGGCGTGGTAATGCAGGGCCAGGGCGAGCAGCGCCAGCATGCCGGGAATGGCGTAGACCAGGCCGGTGATCCAGCTGGCCTGTGGTCCGCCAAGCTGCTCCCAGTACAGCGTGAAGAACGGCCGCGCCAGGTAGATGCAGAAGTAGAACGCCAGCATCAGCAGGCACAGCCGGGCAATGGCCAGGTGCTCCTCCCGCGGCCGCGGTGGCGTGCCTGCATCGACCCGGGTCGGTTGCGGCGCATGGCGCAACAAGAGCAGGCTGACAGCCATCTGCACGAAGTCCATCAGGCCCATCAGCACAAACATCCGCGCCGGACTGAGGTAATGCAGCACCCCGCCGCCCAGCGTGGCGCCGGCAATCGCCCCCAGATGCACCACCACCGAGAGCAGGCCGATGGTGCGCACCTGCTGGTCGGCGCCCACCAGGCCCATCACGTAGGGATACATCAGCAGGTAGCTGGCCTTGAAGGCGATCATCGTCAGCGACACCGGCCAGAACAGCCATTGCTGCTCGATCGTTGCGCAGGCCAGTGCCAGCAGCCCGGCCATCAGCTGGCCGAAGATCAGCAGCCGCAGCGGATGTGCATGCCTGGACAGGCGTACCCACAGCGGCAGGGCGAGCATCGCCACCAGGCACACCGCGGCAAGGTACAGCCCGACCTGCTCGCTGCGCAGTTCGCCGAAGCGCTCGGCGAAGTACTGCGGGTAGAACGGCATCAGCAGGCTGTCGCCGAGCACGGCCAGCAGCGTCATGCCGATCAGTGCGCGTCGCAGCGTCATCGCGCCGCCACCGCGCCTTGGGGCGTGAGCGGCTGCGGCAGGCTGAACTGCTGGAAGGCGATCTTCGTCTCCACCGCGTAGTGCTCGCGCCCGCAGATCTCGCGCAGGATGCAGGCGTTGCGGTAGCAGCCCATGCCGAGATCCGGCGTCACCAGGCCGTGATCGGCAAGCCCGGCGTTCTGCACGAATACCTCGCCGCCGTTGCGGTCGATGCTGTAGTTGCGCGCCACGGCGAAGCGCTCCGGCGCCTGCCAGACGATGCGTTCGGCGATCGGCTGGATGAAGCGTGGCAGGCGGTACTGATACCCGCTGGCCATCACCAGCGCCTCGCAGCGGTGCCGGTAGCTCTGCTGCAGTTCGTGCTGGAAGAACTCCAGCTCCAGCGTGCCGTCGGCCAGGCGCTGGCAGCGGCGCAGCTCGGCGTTGGTCAGCAGCTGGGTCGGCACCTCGCCCTTGAGGCTCTGGTTGTACAGCTCGTCGTAGATGGCATTGATCAGCGTACCGTTGATGCCCTTGTATAGGCCCTTCTGGCTGTCGATGAGCTTTTCCCGGGTGCTGCGCGGCAGGCTGTGGAAGTAGTCGATGTACTCGGGGCTGGTCATTTCCAGCGTCAGCTTGGTGTATTCCAGCGGGAAGAAGCGCGGCGCGCGGGTGATCCAGTTCAGCTGATAGTCGTGGCGGTCGATTTCCTGCAGCAGGTCGTAGTAGATCTCCGCCGCGCTCTGGCCGCTGCCGACCACGGTGATCGAGCGCTTGCCCTGCAGGCGAGGCTTGTCCTGCAGGTAGTTGCCGCTGTGGCTGACGTGGTCGGCCACGCCTTCACAGCAGCTCGGCAGATAGGGCGTGGTGCCGGTGCCGAGTACCAGGCGGCGGGTGAGGAACTCGAAACCCTCGCCGCTGCGCGCATGCACCCCGCGCACGCGGTAGCAGCGACGCTCGTCGAGGTAGTCGACGTGCTGGACGAAATGCCCGAAGCGCAGGCTGTCGAGCTGCTCCACCACCCACTGGCAGTACTGGTTGTATTCGCGGCGCATCAGGAAGAAGTCTTCCTTGATGTAGAAGGCGTACAGCCGCCCGATCTGCTTGGCGTAGTTGAGAAAGCTGAAACGGCTGGTGGGGTCGGCCAGGGTCACCAGATCGGCCATGAACGGCGTCTGCAGGGTGGCGCTGTCGAGCATCATGCCGGGATGCCAGTTGAAGCCCTCGGCGCGGTCGAGAAACAGGCAGTCGAGTCCGTCGATGGGCTCTGCCAGGCAGGCCAGGCCAAGGTTGAACGGGCCGATGCCGATGCCTATGAAGTCGTAGATCTTGTTCATGAGCGATCTCCTACTGGTTGGCGGTCGTCGAGCAGGCGGGCGCCGTGGTCACGAATCAGCTCGGCGATGGCGCGCAGGTCGTCCAGCGTGGTTTCCGGGTTGAGCAGGGTGAACTTGAGGTACTGCCGGCCCTCGACCACGGTGGCGGCAATGACCGCCGCGCCGGAGCGGAAGATCGCCTTGCGGATCTCGCGGTTGATCTCGTCCAGGCGCTCGTCCGCCACGCCTGCGGCGACGAAGCGGAACACCAGCGTGCTCAGGCGGGGGGCGAAGACCTCGAAGGCCGGGTCGTCGGCGAGCAGGCGATGGGTGTCGGCGGCGCGGTCGATGACTTCCTCGAACATCGCGCCGAGATGCTCGGCACCGAGGATGCGCAGGGTCAGCCAGAGCTTCAGCGCGTCGAAGCGGCGGGTGGTCTGGATGCTCTTGTTGACCAGGTTCGGCGTGCCCTCGCGGGTCTGGCTGCGCGGGTTGAGGTAGTCGGCGTGGTGGGTGATGTAGCTCAGGTGCTGACGCTGGCGAACGAAGAAGCCGCTGCAGCTGACCGGCTGGAAGAACGATTTGTGGTAGTCCACGGTGACCGAGTCGGCGTGCTCGATGCCGGTCAGCCAGCCGCGGTAGCGCGGCGCGACCAGCAGGCCGCCGCCATAGGCCGCATCGACGTGCAACCAGACGCCATAGTGCTGGCACAGCGCGGCGATCTCCGGCAGCGGGTCGATGCTGCCGAAGTCGGTGGTGCCGGCGGTGGCGACCACGGCCATGGGCAGCTCGCCCAGGCGCTGACAGTCCGCCAGCGCCTGGGCCAGCGCCGGCACGCTCATGCATTGGGCACTGTCGGTTTCGATGCTGCGCACGGCGTCGTAGCCCAGCCCCAGCAGCGCGGCGGATTTCTGCACGCTGAAGTGGCTGGCGCGGGAGGCGAAGATGCGCAGTCGGCCCGCGTCCGGCGGTAGCCCGTGCTGGAGGTTGCCGCCGTGGCCGGGCAAGCGGTTGCAGACGTGCTCACGGGCCAGCAGCAGCCCCATCAGATTGGACTGGGTGCCGCCGCTGGTGAAGACGCCGTCGGCCTGACTGCCGAGGCCGATGCGCGCGCAGGTCCAGTCGATCAGGCGTTGTTCGATCAGCGTGCCGCCGGCGCTCTGGTCCCAGGTGTCGAGCGAGGAATTGAGCGATGACACCAGCACTTCGGCGAGCAGCGCCGGCAGCACCACCGGGCAGTTGAGATGGGCGACGTAGCGCGGATGGTGGAAATACACCGCGTCGCGCAGATAGAGCTGATCCAGCTCGCGCAGCGCGGCGCCGGCGTCGCCCAGCGGGCGCTCGAAATCGACGCGTTCGAAGTCGGCGGCCAGCTCCTGCGGAAGGATGCCGCTGAACGGCTGCTGCTGACGCTGCAGGCACTGCTGCACCAGGTTCAGACCCTGCTGCAGGAGCCGGCGGTAGTCCTCATGATTGCTGCGGGTGAACAGCCCGTTGCTGACGGGGCCGGGGGCGAAGGGCACTACGGTACTGGACGGGGTCATGCACATTCCTCGGGCCGAGCGCGGCCGCGACCCGGAACGGGCCGTTTTCGCGGCTTCGGTGGTTTCTTGTCTGGCGGCTGGACCGCACGAAAGCATCTGCGAGGATGCTGGTTAATCGAGAATCACTCTCAATTGCGCAAGGGCACAGGCAAGACGAATCAGCGCGGAAAAACCATTACGGGGTCGAAGAAAAAATTTACGGGCGCTCCAGCCGCTGGCGCGCCTTGGCCAGCTGAGCGATCACGGTGTTCACCGAAATGCCCAGGCGCTCGGCGATCTCCGCCTGGCTGAGCCCTTCCAGCCGCGCCAGTTCGAACACCTGGCGACAGCGTGGCGGCAGGTCGTCGAGCTGGCGCAGGACGCATCGCAGCGCACACTGGTGTTCCACCAGCCCGCAGGGGTCGGCCTGCACGGCCTCGATCAGTTCCAGCGGTGCCTCGTCGCCGGCACCGACAAGCGCGCGATGGCGCAGGGCATCGCGCAAGAGATTGGTGGCGATGCTAAAGAGATAGGCCTTGGGGTTGGCGAGGCTCTGCTCGGGCATGACCTGCGCCAGTTTCAGCCAGGCATCCTGGGCCAGGTCCTCGGCCAGTGCTCGGCAGCCGCCGAGGCGGGTCAGATGGGCTACCAGCCGTTGGCGGTGATGGACATAGCATTGCAGACAGGCATCGGGAATCTTGTTGTTGTTGCGCATGAGTGCGTGCCACCGGGAGGGGGCACGAACCTAACTCAGATGCGAACGCTTCGCAATTGCAGGCTTAATGCTGGCACGCCGTCCGCCGATCAGCCGTCCAGCGGCAGCTGCAGGTTGATCGGTCGGCCGTTCAACTGCAGACGGCACTGCGCTGCCGGCTGCGGTCTCGCATAGTGGAAGCCCTGCAGGCTGGGGCAGCCGTTGAGCCGCAGGAACGCCGCCTGGCGCTCGTTCTCCACCCCTTCGGCCACCACCTGCAGCCCAAGGTGGCTGGCCATGGTGAGGATGCCGCGCACCAGGGCTACCGATTGCTCGCTGTCGGGCAGCCCGCTGACGAATTCACGGTCGATCTTGATGCCATCGAAGCGGAAGCGCTGCAGGTACGTCAGCGAGGCATAGCCGGTGCCGAAGTCATCGAGTAGCAGTGGCAAACCGGCGGCCTTGAGACGGCCGAGGGTCTGCTGCACATGCTCGTCGGCCTCCAGCAGCGCGCTTTCGGTGATCTCCAGCTCCAGCATGGCGGGCGACGCACCCTCTTCGGCGAGGATCGCCAGCAGGCTGCCGGCCAGATCGGCCTGGCGGAAGTCCAGCGGCGAGAGGTTGACCGCGATGCGCAATGCGTGCCCCATGGCGTGCCAGCGACAAGCCTGCCGGCAGGCTTCGCGAAACACCCAGCGGGTCGCCTCGATGATCATGCCGCTCTCTTCCAGCACCGGGATGAACACCCCGGGCGGCACCAGGCCTCGCTCCGGCGAGTTCCAGCGCAGCAGGGCCTCCATGACTTCCGGTTCACCCTGGGCGTTGACCTGCGGCTGGTAGTGGAGCACGAACTCGTCGTGATCCAGTGCACGGCGTAGCGCCTGCTCCAGTTCATGGCGTTGCGCGGCGGCTTCGCTTAGGGGTTCGTTGTAGAAGACCGTGTAGTTGCGCCCCGCGTCCTTGGCCGAATACAGCGCCAGGTCCACCTGCCTGAGCAGGTCGCTGGCACTGTGCCGGCCGTCGCTGATGGCAACGCCGATGCTCGGGCTGACGTAGCACTCGTACTGGCCGATGCGCACCGGCGGCTGGAAGCCTTCGATGATGCACTGGGCCAGCTGCTCGGCGCGGGCGTGGTCGCTG
Organism: Stutzerimonas kunmingensis; assembly: GCF_021432085.1. Taxonomy (GTDB): domain Bacteria; phylum Pseudomonadota; class Gammaproteobacteria; order Pseudomonadales; family Pseudomonadaceae; genus Stutzerimonas. The sequence goes on from NZ_CP090366.1 coordinate 619,997, forward strand.
CCGTCGAGCAGCAGCATGAATTCGTCGCCGCCGCTGCGCGACAGCAGCGCATGCTCGGGCATCAGCCGGCCCAGGCGGTCGCCGATCTGTACCAGCAGCTTGTCGCCGATCTCGTGGCCGAGGCTGTCGTTGATGCGCTTGAAGTGGTCCAGGTCGAGGTAGAGCAGCGTCAGCGGCAGGCGCGCCGCGAGCAACTGTTCGAGGCGCTGCACCAGGTAGTTGCGATTGGCCAGCTGCGTCAGCGGATCGAAGTGGGCGAGAAAACGCAGGCGCTGTTCGGCGCGCAGGCGGTCGCTGATGTCGCGCAGTAGCACGAGGAAATGGCGAACACCGTAGCGCTGGAATGGCGTGCAGCTGATCTCCAGCGGCACCTCCCGATCATGACGGCGACCGGTCAGCTCCAACGGCGTGTTCGCCGGGGTGCTCAGCAGGCGGGTGGTGGCGTCGCTTTCCAGCAGGCGATCACTCGGCAGGTTGCCCAGCAGCTCCGCCGGGGTACAGCCGAACAGCGCTGCCGCCGCAGGGTTGGCCTGCAGCACGCGCATCTCTCGGTCGGCCACCAGCATGCCGATCGGCGCGGTGTCCACCAGGTCGCGGAAAAGCTGCTCGCTTTCGCGGAGCGCCAGTTGGCGCTCGTGCAGCTGGTTCATCATCCGATTGAGGGTTCTGGCCAGCCGGGCGATCTCGTCGCGGCCGCCGACCGACAGGTTCTGCGGTTGCTGATCGATGGCGAACTGGCGTGCGGCCTGGTCGATGCGGGCCAGGCGGCGTGTCAGCAGGCGACCGTAGAGGCGGTTGAGGATCAAGCCGAGCAGCAGCAACAGGGTCAGCGTCTGCGCCAGGTAGAACCAGGCCTCGCGCTTGGTCTGCGCCAGCATCGGCGCGAAGTCGTACGCCACCAGCAGCGCTTCGCGCAGCGGCGTGCCGTCCTGGGCGACGCGGTCCAGCGGGTAGATCGCCAGCTGCCTGGAGCCTTTGCCGAACCAGCCCGCGCGGCCGCCGTTCACCTGCTTGGCGAGCTCACCGGCATCGATCAGCGTCAGGCGCTCGGGGGAAAGACCCAGCTGGGTCGTGGCGATCACCTGTAGCCTGCGGTCGATCACCATCGCCCAGCGCACGCCTTCCAGGCTGGCCAGATCGGCAAGCTCGGTCTCCAGCTCGGCGTTGCGGCCGAGGCGGCGATGATCGCTCAGGCTGCTCTGCAGCAGGGCAAGATGCTGCGAGGTGTGGTTGCGCCAGTCGGCGAGGTTTTCCTCGATACGGGTCGGCAGGTGCCAGGCGGTCAGCATGACCGTGAACAGCAGACCGAAGATGCCCAGCAGCAGGGGCATTGATCGACGCAGCGACAAACTTGTCAGCATTTTCGACCCTCGCAGCGAGCGATCAGATTGACCGGGTTCGAACCGTTGAGCAGCCGGCGTTCGCGCAGATACTGGCTGAGCTGGCCGATGCTCTGCTGCAACTGGCCTTCGTCGAACCATTGAAGGTTGACGGCGCGATCACCCATCAACAAGCCGTCGAGGGTGACCTGCAGTGCCATCGGCGTCAGGCCCAGGCGCGCATGCAGGCGCGGATCGGTTTCGCCCCGATTGTCCTGCCAGGTGCGCAGCGCATCGAACCAGAGGGCTCGGAGGCGCCGACGCTGCTCGCGGGTGACGCGTTGCCGGTCGACCACCAGGACGTCGACGATCTCGCCCGGCAGCCGGCGGCTGTCGAAGATGCGCCGGGCGCCCTTGCTTTCCAGCGCCGGGCCCTCCGAAGCGAAGGTGATGACAGCGTCGACATCGCCGGCGGCGAAGGCGGCGGCCTGCTCATGCACTGGCAGGCTGACCACCTGCAGATCGTCGATCCGCAGCCCGGCCTGATCCAGCACGCGGGACAGGAAGTAGGCGCCCAGCGCAGTGTTTTCGACGCCGATGCGCTGGCCGGCCAGGTCCTTGAGGTTGGTCAGCGGCGCGCGGGCGAACAGCGCATCGGCGCCAGCTGAGACGTTGGTGACCAGAATGATCTCCAGGTCGAGCTCCGCCGCGCTGTCCTGCAGCAGCAGCGTTTCGTCGAGGGTGAGCATGGCGGCGTCCAGCATGCCGTTGCGAAAGCCGCGCAGCACACCTGTGGTGTTCGGGTATTCCACCAGACGGATGCCACTGGGGGCAGTCCAGCCCAGATCGTCCGCCAGATAGATCGGCGCATAGCCAAGCCAGCGGTTGCTGCCGATACGGATCGAATCCGATTCGGGCTGGCAGCCGAGCAAGGCGACAAACAACAGCAAGAGGATTGAGCCCCGAACCATGCGATCACTCCGTGATACCTGAATGCCACCATAGCGAAACTGTACGGTCACGGGAATCCCTGCTAAAGCAGTGGGTATTCCCACCGAGTGCAGTAGAGAACTTGCCGTTGACGCGATGAGCTGGGTCCGCAATGCCTGCTGCGCGGACGTGGCAGCTGAGCTGCGACAACGTGTCCGGCGGGCGCAAGCGCGCGTCTGGTAGCTTCCAGAACAAGAACTTCGCGTAGGACGCGACGGAGCGGAAGCTTGAAACGCAAGGCAGGACTACTGGCGGCACTCATATTGACCCTGACGCTGGTGCCAATGTGGGTCTTCGTTCTCAATGAGATAAAGCACGAGCGCGTCCTCGCCACGGACGCCGCGCGCAACGACGCGATGAACCTGGCCACCGCCTTTGAGGCGCACGTACGCAGCACCATCCGGCTTATGGACATCATCCTACTGGACATGCGTGAGGATGTGCTGGAGCACCCCGACCTTCGCAGTCATGTGAATGAGGAACTGGGTGCCTACGGGCGTTTCATCACGCAGCTCGCGGTGATCGGTAAAGACGGCAAGCTGACCTTCTCCAACCTGGGGCCGACGCCGAAGGCAGTGGACCTCAGTGATCGCGAGCATTTCCGCGTGCACCGCGACAATCCGCAGGCGGACCGTCTATTTATCAGCAAGCCGGTCCTGGGCCGGGTGTCGAAGCAGTGGACCATCCAGTTCACCAGGCCTATCCATAAAGATGGTCAGTTTGCCGGCGTGCTGGTGCTCTCGGTTCCCACCAGCTTCTTTGCCGACTATTACCAGCAAATAAACGTGGGTAAGGACGGCACTATCGCGCTCGTTGGAACCGACCGTAGCCTGCGGGCCATAGCCTCAGGCACCTCAATCCCCTGCCGTTATGGTCACTTCAAGGTGCCGGAAGACCGCCCCTACTTCGATCCGAAAGCACCTGTTTACGGGTTTTACGAAGGCGTCAGTTCCATCAATGGTGAGTATCGTCTGGGCGCCTACCGGCGGCTCGCCGATGATGGGGTCGTGGTCGTGGTGCTGTTGTCGCCGAAGGATTTCATGGCTGCGTTCGATGAGCGCCGGGAGCTGCTGATTGCCTCCGCTGGCATCATCTCGCTGCTGCTGGCGGCGGTCGCGCTGCTGATATTCGTCCTGAGCAACCGCTATTTCCAGAGCACGGAAAAGCTGCGTCAGGCTCACGATCAACTGGCGCAGCTGGCCAATACCGATGTGCTGACGGGGGTGAGCAGCCGTCGATCGTTCCTGGCCGGCCTGGAAGCCGAGCTTGCCCGGGCTCGCCGCCACGATGAAAGCCTGAGTCTGCTGATGCTCGACATCGACCACTTCAAACGCGTCAACGATGTGCACGGCCATCCGATCGGCGACGCGGTACTCAAGCAGTTCACGGCGACATGCGCCAGCATGCTGCGCGCGCACGATCTGTTCGGCCGTCTCGGTGGAGAGGAGTTTGCAATTGCACTGCCGCATACAGATCTCGACGGCGCACGCAGTGTGGCCGAGAAGATCCGCATGGCCATCGAGCAGGCGCCATTGACGACCGCGGCGGGCAACATCGAGATCACGGTTAGCATCGGCGTGGCCCAGACGCAGGCCGGGCAGCATGGGATCGATCAGTTGATCGCGTGGGCGGACAAGGCGCTCTATGACGCCAAGCACGGAGGTCGAAACCAGGTTCGCGTCGGCCGCCCGGAGGACGAAGCGGAAGGCTGAATCGCGGGCAATAAAAAAGCCGGCTTGTGGCCGGCTTTTCTTCAGTGCTTCGACTTACTTCTGGTAAGCCTCGGCAGCTTTGATGATGGCGGCGCGGGCGGCGTCGGCGCCTTCCCAGCCTTCGACCTTGACCCACTTGCCCTTCTCGAGATCCTTGTAGTTCTCGAAGAAGTGCTTGATCTGCTCGATCAGCAGCGGCGGCAGATCGGTGTATTCCTTCACGTCCACGTACAGCTGGGTCAGCTTGTCGTGCGGAACGGCGATCAGCTTGGCGTCGCCGCCGGCTTCGTCGGTCATGTTCAGTACGCCGACCGGACGGCAGCGGATGACCGAACCCGGGGCAACCGGATAGGGGGTCACGACCAGCACGTCGAGGGGGTCGCCGTCATCGGCCAGGGTGTGCGGAATGAAACCGTAGTTGGCCGGGTAGAACATCGGGGTGGCCATGAAGCGGTCGACGAACAGGCAGTCGGTGTCGTGATCGATTTCGTACTTGATCGGCGCGTGGTTGGCCGGGATCTCGATGGCGACGTAGATGTCGTTCGGCAGGTCTTTGCCAGCCGGGACTTTGCTGTAGCTCATGAACGATGGGCTCCTGATCGGCCAGCGCGGCCTGGGGGGCGGAAAAAGTGGGCGCGATTATAGGCGCAATGTCGCGTGCAATGCACGCCGGCTTCGACGCGCCCGGCCTACGCAGGTTCCCGGTAATCGGGATGTTCGGCCTGCAGGCGTTGCAAGCGCGCCAGCGGGTCCTGCCGATAGAAGTCCGCCAGCTGCGCGTAGACCTCGGGAAAGGCCCGATGCAGCACGTCGGGCGCGCTGAAGAAATACTCGCTGGTAACGGCAAAGAACTCTGCCGGGTTCTCGGCGGCGTAGGGGTCGATCGGTGTCTCGGCATCCGGGTCGGCGTCGAGTATGCGGTCGAGCTGGTCGTAGGCGCGCTGCATGGCGCTGGCCCAGGCGTCGATGCGCATCTGCCGGTGCAGCGGCGGCAGGCCGTTGGCGTCGCCGTTGAGCATGTCCAGCTTGTGCGCCAGCTCGTGGATCACCAGGTTGTAGGCCTCCCAGCCGCCACTCTGCTGCACGCCAGGCCAGGCCAGGATCACCGGGCCCTGCAACCAGGCTTCGCCGCTGTGCTCGGCGTCCCATTCATGCTCGACGCCGGCGGCGTCGCGGTGCTTCTGCGGGCTGAGGAAGTCGTCGGGGTAGATCACGATCGTGAAAGCCACGATACCAGCCGAGATCGGCCAGGTGCAGCAGCGGCAATTGCGCCTGCAGCGCCAGGCGCAGGCGGTCCTGGGGTTGCAGTTCGACGCCGGCCAGCGGCGTCAGGCGCTTGTCGTGCAGAAACAGCACGGCGCGCTCACGCAGGCGGCTCAACTCGTCCCCGCTCAGGCCATCGAGTATCGGCAGGCTGTCGAGCACCTGCTGCCACAGCTCAGGCGCGACCGGGTTGCGGGCAAGGATGCGTTTGCGCTGCCAGGCGCGGAAGGACCACATGGGCGGAGGCTCCAGCGAAGTGGGCGCCCACATTAAGCGTGGCTGCGGGATGCGACAAGCAGTGAAGTGCCGTCGGTCGGTGCGTCACGGGACTGTCAAGCGGGGCGGCTACATCAGGAGAACCACTCACTCGCAAGGAGACCCCGAGATGACCGCACCGGATCAGAAACGCCGCCAACTGTTGCAGGGCATCGGCGCCGGCATCGCCCTGCCGGCCCTGGGCATTGCACCCGCCATCATCGCCGCGCCGCGCGAGCGCCCGCAGATGCTCGACGGCGTGCAGTCCGGCGACGTCACGGACGGCCGCGCGCTGATCTGGAGCCGCTGCGACAGGCCCGGGCGATTGGTCGTCGAGTGGGATACGCGCAGCCGCTTCGGCAATCCGCGGCGCATGCTGTCTTCGATTACCGATGCCGGTCAGGACTTCACCGCCCGCGTCGATCTGCGCGGGCTGCCGGCGGATCAGTCGATCTTCTACCGCGCGCGCTTCGAGGACGCCCGCAGCGGCGTGCTCAGCGAGCCCTGGTTCGGCCACCTGCGCAGCGCGCCAACGCGTCCGCGCAACATCCGTTTCGTCTGGGGTGGCGATACCTGCGGCCAGGGCTACGGCATCAACCCGGACTTCGGCGGCATGCGCATATACGAAAGCATGCGCCTGCGCCGACCGGACTTCTTCCTGCACAGCGGCGACGTGATCTATGCCGACGGGCCGATCCCCGCCGAGCTGACCGCCGAGGACGGCAGCATCTGGCGCAATCTGGTCACTGAAGAGAAGAGCAAGGTCGCCGAGACGCTGCGCGAGTTTCGCGGCAACTACCGCTACAACCTGCTGGACGAAAATCTGCGCGCCTTCAACGCCGAGGTGCCGCAGATCTGGCAGTGGGATGACCACGAGGTGACCAACAACTGGTCGCCGAGCAAGGAGCTGGATGACCGCTATCAGCAGGTGCGCGACATCGATACGCTGGTGCAGCGCGCACGCCAGGCGTATCTGGAATACGCACCGATGCGCCTGGCCCGCGGCGACAAGCTCGGGCGCATCTACCGCAAGGTCAACTACGGGCCGCTGCTGGATGTGTTCGTGCTGGATATGCGCAGCTATCGCGGGCCCAACACCCACAACCTGCAGGCGGAGCAGGGCGCCGACACGGCGTTTCTCGGCCGCGAGCAGCTGCGCTGGCTCAAGCGCGAGCTGCGAGCCTCGCGCGCGACCTGGAAAGTGATCGCCGCCGACATGCCCATTGGCCTGCACGTACCGGACGGTCCGCGCTGGGAGGCGATCGCCAATGGCAACGACGGCGAGGCGTTGGGCCGCGAGCTGGAGATCGCCGACCTGCTGACCTTCATCCAGCGTGCGCGGGTGCGCAACACCGTCTGGCTGACCGCCGATGTGCACTATTGCGCCGCGCACCACTACCACCCCAACCGCGCCGCTTTCCAGCAGTTCGAGCCGTTCTGGGAGTTCGTCGCAGGCCCCTTGAACGCCGGCAGCTTCGGGCCTAATCCGCTGGACGGCACCTTCGGCCCGGAAGTGGTGTTCCAGAAGGCGCCGCCGACGGCGAACAGCTCGCCGCGGGCGGGCTTCCAGTTCTTCGGCGAGGTGGAGATCGATGCCCAGAGCGGTGCGCTGAGCGTGAGCCTGCGCGACATCGACGGCGCGGTGGTCTACAGCCAGACGCTGGAGCCCTGGCAGCCGGCCTGATGCCGGCTAGCCGAGCAGGAAGTTGCCGGCGCGGGGTTCACCTTCCAGCGCCGGGACTTCTGCCTCGTCCTTGAGCTGTACGCCAGAGAGCTGCCGGCGGCTGGCTTCGCGCATCAGATAGAGCAGGCGGTGCGCGGCCAGGTTGTAGCTCAGACCCTCGGGGCGAATGTTGGAAATGCAGTTGCGCTGCGCATCGTGACGGCCGACCTGCGGCGCCCAGGTGAAGTACAGGCCCAGGCTGTCCGGCGAACTGAGGCCTGGGCGTTCGCCGAGCAGAATGACCGTCATCCGCGCCTTCAGCCGCTGGCCGATTTCGTCGGCAATCGCGACGCGGCCCTGTTCGACCAAGCTGATCGGCCCGAGCGCCCAGCCTTCGGCCTGACACTGCTCGGCGATCTTCAAGGCCATCGGTGCGGCGTGGCGTTGAACGGCCAGGGCGGAGAGGCCGTCGGCGATCACCAGCGCCAGGTCGCAGCCGTCTCCCGCATGCTCGTCGAGCGTGGCGGCGCTGGCTTCGTCGAGGCGCCGACCGAGGTCGGGACGCTGCAGGTAGATCTGTCGGTCTGAAGCGGCGCTGCGCAGGTGCAGGCAGCCAAGTTCATGTTTCTTCAGCTCGGCAGCCAGCGCTTCGCAGTCCAGCGGCAGATGCACGGCGTCGCGCGCCTGGGCGTGGGCGAACTGGAAATCCAGCTGCGCGTCGGTGGGCAGGCTGACACCAGCCCGGCCAAGGGCGATGCGTGCCGGGGTCAGCTGGCGCAGATGCTGCCACGGATTTTCGGTGGTGGGGGAGCGGTCGTGCATGGCTACCTCGGAGCGGGACGGTCAGGCGCGTGGAAAAGCGCGCAGCGTTTTCCACCTGAGGATGGGCGAGGTAGCAAGAGCCGCTTCATGCCATTTTCTCCAGCGCCCGGCGGAAGGCTTCGGGCAGCTCGCGGCCGAGCTGCAGGCGATTGCCGTCCTGCCGGAGGATCTGCATTTTCGCCAGCCATTCCTCGAACTCCGGCGCGGGCCGCAGGCCAAGCACCTGGCGCACGTAGAGGGCGTCGTGGAAGGAGGTAGTCTGGTAGTTGAGCATCACGTCGTCCGAGCCCGGGATGCCCATGATGAAGTTGATGCCCGCCGTGCCGAGCAGGGTCAGCAGCATGTCCATATCGTCCTGGTCGGCTTCGGCGTGGTTGGTGTAGCAGATGTCGCAACCCATCGGCACGCCGAGCAGCTTGCCGCAGAAGTGGTCCTCCAGACCGGCGCGAATGATCTGCTTGCCGTTGTAGAGGTATTCCGGGCCGATGAAGCCGACCACGGTGTTCACCAGCAGCGGCTTGTAGCGGCGCGCGACCGCGTAGGCGCGGGCTTCGCAGGTCTGCTGATCGACGCCGTGGTGGGCGTTGGCCGACAGCGCGCTGCCCTGGCCGGTCTCGAAATACATCAGGTTGTCGCCGAGGGTGCCGCGCTTCTGCGACAGACCGGCCTCGTAGCCCTCCTGCAGCGTTGCCAGGCTGATGCCGAAGCTGGCATTGGCCGCCTCGGTGCCGGCGATGGACTGGAACACCAGGTCCAGCGGCGCGCCGCGGTTGATCGCTTCGATGGAGGTAGTGACGTGGGTGAGGATGCAGGCCTGGGTCGGGATCTCGTAGCGACTGATCACCGCGTCGAGCATCTTCAGCAGCTCGCAGATGCCGGCGGTGCTGTCGGTGGCCGGGTTGATGCCGATCACCGCGTCGCCGTTGCCGTAGAGCAGGCCGTCGAGAATGCTCGCGGCGATGCCGGCGCCGTCGTCGGTGGGATGGTTCGGCTGCAGCCGGGTGGACATGCGTCCGGCCAGACCGATGCTGTTGCGAAAGCGGGTGACGACGCGCACCTTTTGCGCGACGAGGATCAGATCCTGCACACGCATGATCTTCGACACCGCAGCGACCATCTCCGGCGTCAGCCCTGGTGCCAGCGCTTTCAGCGACGACTCGTCCGCCTCCTCGCCGAGCAGCCAGTTGCGGAAATCGCCGACGGTCAGATGGCTGACCGGGGCGAAGGCAGCGGCGTCATGGCTGTCGATGATCAGCCGAGTGACTTCATCGCTTTCGTAGGGAATCAGTGCTTCTTCGAAAAAGCGCTTGAGCGGCACCGAGGCCAGGCACATCTGCGCCGCCACGCGTTCGGCGTCGCTGTCGGCCGCGACCCCGGCGAGCAGGTCGCCAGAGCGCGCCGGGCTGGCCTTGGCCATCACCTCGCGCAGGTCGTCGAAGCGCCAGGTGGTGCCGCCCACGCTGTGCGAGTAAGCCATGTCAGCCTCCTTCTTCAGTGCAGCGATGCTTCGGCCTTCTCGATTGCCGCGAATTCCTCTTCCGGCGTGCCGGCCACCAGATGGTGTCGACTGTAGATCGCAAAGTAGGCGATGAAGATCCCGTAGATGATCGCGGCGCCGATCACCACGCGCGGATCGACCAGGAAGCCCGCGATGACCGCGATGCAGGCGAGAACCAGGGCAATGCCAGAAGTGACGATGCCACCGGGCGTCTTGTACGGGCGATGCAGGTCCGGCCGGCGCAGGCGCAGGACGATGTGCGAGGCCATCATCAAGACGTAGGAGATGGTTGCGCCGAACACCGCGACGAGGATCAGCAGGTCGCCCTGGCCGGTCAGCGACAGCAGGAAACCGATCACACCGGGAATCACCAGGGCCAGCACTGGCGCCTTGTTCTTGTTGGTCAGCGATAACTTGCGCGGCAGATAGCCGGCCCGTGACAGCGCGAAGATCTGCCGCGAATAGGCATAGATGATCGAGAAGAAGCTGGCGATCAGCCCGGCCAGGCCGACCAGATTGACGAAGCCGCTCATCCAGGTGGACGAACCGTAGGCGGTGGTCAGCGCTTCCACCAGCGGATTGCCGGACGCCACCAGCGTGCTGGAGCCGGCGCCGCCCGGGCCGACCAGCAAGATCAGGCCAGCAAAGGCGACCAGAATCAGCATGGCGCCGATCAATCCACGCGGCATGTCGCGCTGCGGATTCTTGGTTTCCTCGGCGGCCAGCGGTACACCTTCCACAGCGAGGAAGAACCAGATGGCATAGGGAATCGCCGCCCAGATGCCGACGTAGCCGTAGGGCAAGAAGTTGCTGGCACCGGCAGCGGTGGTCGGTGCGATATCGAGCAGCTTGTCCACCGAGAAGTGCGGCACCATCGCGACGATGAATACGGCCAGTGCCAGGGCAGCGATGGCGGTGATGATGAACATCAGCTTCAGCGCCTCGCCGACGCCGAAGATATGGATGCCGATGAAGATGATGTAGAAGGCGAGATAGATCATCCAGCCGCCGATGCCGAACAGCGATTCGCAATAGGCGCCGATGAACACGGCGATGGCCGCCGGCGCGATGGCGTACTCGATGAGAATCGCCGTGCCGGTGAGAAAGCCACCCAGCGGACCGAACGCGGTGCGTGCGAAGCCGTAGCCGCCACCAGCCGTGGGCACCATCGATGACAGCTCGGCCAGCGAGAAGCACATGCACAGGTACATGGTTGCCATCAGCAACGTGGCGATGAACAAGCCACCCCAACCGCCTTGGGCGAGCCCGAAGTTCCAGCCGGCATAGTCGCCGGAGATCACGTAGGCGACGCCGAGACCGACCAGCAGCACCCAGCCGGCGGCGCCTTTCTTCAGTTCGCGTTCCTGGAAATAGCTACTGCCAACGGTTTCGAAATCGATTGCATGGTGCGGTGGCGTTGAACGGCTGTGTTCGAGGGCCATGGGGGAATCCTCTTGGATAGGTTGGCAGGTCTCTCCCTAGCAAGCGTCATGCCCCACGCCGGAAATGCGATATTTACGGTGTTTTGTCAGCCAAGTTTGACAGGAACGCACCTTTTGCGTGCTCCGCAGCACCACGGCGGAGCCCGGCAGGTGTCTTGTTCAAGGCGCGGGCGGGTATGCCGCCCGCGCCGATCTATCAGAAGAAGCCCAGCGGGTTGATGTCGTAGCTGACCAGCAGGTTCTTGGTCTGCTGGTAGCTGTCGAGGATCATCTTGTGGGTTTCGCGACCGACGCCGGACTTCTTGTAGCCACCGAACGCGGCATGGGCCGGATAGAGGTGGTAGCAGTTGGTCCAGACACGGCCCGCCTTGATCGCCCGGCCCATGCGGTAGGCGCGGTTGATGTCGCGGGTCCATACGCCAGCACCGAGGCCGTACTCGGTGTCGTTGGCGATGGCCAGGGCTTCGGCTTCATCCTTGAAGGTGGTGACGCCGATCACCGGGCCGAAGATCTCCTCTTGGAACACACGCATCTGGTTGGTGCCCTTGAGCAGGGTCGGCTGGATGTAATAGCCGGTGGCGAGAGAGCCTTCGAGCTTCTCCGCTGCGCCGCCGGTGAGCACCTCCGCGCCTTCGCCCTTGGCGATCTCCAGGTAGGACATGATCTTGTCGAACTGCTGCTGGCTGGCCTGGGCGCCGACCATGGTCTCGGTGTCCAGCGGGTCGCCGCGCTTGATCTGCGCGACCTTCTTCATCACCGCTTCCATGAAGGGGGCGTAGATGGATTCCTGCACCAGCGCGCGCGACGGGCAGGTGCACACCTCGCCCTGGTTGAAGAAGCCCAGCACCAGGCCTTCGGCGGCCTTCTCGATGAAGGTCGGTTCGGCCTGCATGATGTCTTCGAAGTAGATGTTCGGGCTCTTGCCACCCAGTTCCACGGTGCTCGGGATGATGCTCTCGGCGGCGCGCTTCATGATGTGCGAGCCCACCGGGGTGGAGCCGGTGAAAGCGATCTTGGCGATGCGCTTGCTCGAGGCCAGGGCCTCGCCGGCTTCACGACCGTAGCCCTGCACGACGTTGAGCACGCCCGGGGGCAGCAAGTCGCCGATGACTTCCATCAGCACTGCGATACCTAGAGGGGTCTGCTCGGCCGGTTTCAGCACCACGCAGTTGCCTGCCGCCAGTGCCGGGGCGAGTTTCCAGGCGGCCATCAGGATCGGGAAGTTCCACGGGATAATCTGCCCGACCACGCCCAGCGGCTCATGGAAGTGATAGGCCGCGGTGTGCTCGTCGATCTCGGCTGCGGTGCCCTCCTGGGCGCGGATGCAGCCGGCGAAGTAACGGAAGTGGTCAGCCGCCAGCGGGATGTCCGCATTCAGCGTTTCACGCACGGCCTTGCCGTTGTCCCAGGTTTCGGTGACGGCGAGCATCTCCAGGTTCTGCTCGATACGGTCGGCGATCTGCAACAGGATCAGCGAGCGCGCCTGCACGCTGGTCTTGCCCCAGGCATCGGCAGCGGCATGGGCGGCGTCCAGCGCCTTCTCGATGTCGGCGGCGTCGGAGCGCGGAAACTCGGCAATCGGCTGTCCGTTAACCGGAGACAGGTTGGTGAAATACTGCCCGTTGACGGGTTCGACGAACTCGCCATTGATGAAGTTGCCGTAGCGGGCCTTGAGGGTAACGAGGGCACCGTCGGTGCCGGGAGGGGCGTAGATCATGGGGGGCTCCGGTTTGTTCTTGGATGGAGATTCGCTGCATAAAGCGTAGATCACGACTTGAATGCTGTCGCGGTGGCCAGGGGCGCTTTCGTGGCGGCAGAGCGAGCGCTGCCGCGCGGTCGGGCCGGGGCAGAAGCCCCGGCCCAGGGGCTCAGAGGGCGCTATGGAAGATCGCTTCGATTTCCTCTTGCGTGGCGCGGCGTGGATTGGTCAGGCCGCAGGCATCGTTCATGGCGTTGGCGGCCAGCGTCGGGATGTCATCGGCCTTGGCGCCAAGCTCGGCCAGGCCGCCCGGAATGCCGATTGCCTGCGACAGGGTACGGATTGCCACGAGTGCGGCTTCGGCACCCTGCGCGGCGTCGAGTCCGCGGGTCTCCACGCCCATCGCGGTTGCAACGTCGCGCAGGCGTTCGGGGCAGACGCTGGCGTTGTAGCTCTCCACGTGAGGCAGCAGTACGGCGTTGCAGACGCCGTGCGGCAGATCGTAGAAGCCGCCGAGCTGGTGAGCCATTGCGTGGACGTAGCCCAGCGAGGCGTTGTTGAACGCCATCCCGGCGAGGAACTGTGCGTAGGCCATGGCTTCGCGGGCGGGCATGTCGCTGCCGTTCTCGACGGCGGTACGCAGGTTTGCCGAGATCAGTTCGATGGCCTTGAGCGCGCAGGCATCGGTGATCGGCGTGGCGGCGGTCGAGACATAGGCTTCAATCGCGTGGGTGAGGGCGTCCATGCCGGTCGCGGCGGTCAGCCCCTTGGGCATGGCGACCATCAATGCCGGGTCGTTCACCGACAGCAGCGGCGTGACATTGCGGTCGACGATGGCCATTTTCACGTGGCGGGTTTCGTCGGTGATGATGCAGAAGCGAGTCATCTCGCTGGCGGTGCCGGCGGTGGTGTTGATCGCCACCAGCGGCAGTTGTGGTTTGGCCGAGCGGTCGACGCCTTCGTAGTCGGCGATATTCCCGCCGTTGGTGGCGCACAGGGCGATGCCCTTGGCGCAGTCATGAGGCGAGCCGCCACCGAGGGAAATGATGAAATCGCAGGCGCTGTCGCGCAGCTGGGCCAGGCCCTTCTCGACGTTGCCGACGGTTGGGTTCGGTTGTGCGCCGTCGAATACGACCGATTGGATATCCGCGGCAGCCAGCAGCGCGGCGACCTTTTCGGCGACGCCTGCTCGTGCCAGTCCGACATCGGTGACGATCAGCGCTTTGCGAAAGCCGTAGTTGGCGATAGCGACCATCGCCTCATCGAGGCTACCGGCGCCCATCATGTTCACTGCGGGGATGAAGAAGGTGCTGCTCATGGAGAATTCCCTTGTGATTGTCTGAAAGTGGTACTTGCAGCATCGCATCTGGACCGGGGGGCGAAATGATCTGGCTCAAGAAGGTGACCGATCAGTCGCGTTTCGGCCCTGCGTCTGACTAACGGCGCCTGGTCGGCTGGGATGGCCTGCTGTGCTAACCTGCGCCGCAGTTTTTCAGTGGGTCTCACCGCTTTTGAGGGCATCCATGCATATCCACATTCTCGGCATCTGCGGCACCTTCATGGGGTCGCTTGCGGTGCTGGCCAAGGAGCTCGGGCATCGCGTCACCGGCTCCGATGCCAACGTCTATCCACCGATGAGCACCCAGCTCGAAGCGCAGGGCATCGAGTTGACCCAGGGCTACGAGCCGAGCCAGCTCGAGCCGTCGCCGGATCTGGTGGTGATCGGCAATGCGCTGTCGCGTGGCAACCCTGCCGTGGAGTACGTGCTGAACAAGGGCCTGCCCTATGTCTCCGGCCCGCAGTGGCTGGCCGATCACGTGCTGCAGGGGCGCTGGGTCCTAGCCGCGGCTGGCACCCATGGCAAGACCACCACCAGCAGCATGCTCGCTTGGGTACTGGAGCACGCGGGCATGAGCCCGGGCTTTCTCATCGGTGGCGTGCCGCAGAACTTCGGTATCTCCGCACGGCTCGGTGGTACTCCGTTCTTCGTGGTCGAGGCCGACGAATACGACAGTGCCTTCTTCGACAAGCGCAGCAAGTTCGTCCACTACCGCCCGCGCACCGCGATCCTGAACAATCTAGAGTTCGATCACGCGGATATTTTCCCCGATCTCGCGGCCATCGAGCGGCAGTTTCATCATCTGGTGCGCACCGTGCCGAGCGAAGGGCTGGTCATCCATCCCGAGTCGGAGACGGCGCTCAAGCGCGTGATCGGCATGGGGTGCTGGACGCCAGTGCAGACCACCGGTGACGGCGGCCAGTGGCAGGCCAAGCTGCTCAGCGCCGACGGCTCGCGCTTCGAGGTGATCTTCGATGGCGCCGTACAAGGCGTAGTGGAATGGGAGCTGAACGGCCAGCACAACGTCAACAACGCGTTGGCCACGCTCGCCGCGGCGCGGCATGTGGGTGTGATACCGAAGCAGGGCGCCGAGGCGCTCAGCGAGTTCCTGAGCGTCAAGCGACGCATGGAGAAGGTTGCCGAGGTCAACGGCGTGACCATCTACGACGACTTCGCCCACCACCCGACCGCCATCGCCACCACCCTCGACGGCCTGCGCAAGCGTGTGGGCGATACGCCGATCATCGCGGTGGTCGAACCGCGTTCCAACTCCATGAAGCTCGGTGCGCATCGCGAGGGCCTGGCTGAATCCGTGGCGCTGGCGGATCAGGCTATCTGGTACGCACCGGCCAACCTTGGCTGGGACCTGGCCGCGACCGTTGCCGGCTCGCCGGTGGAGACTACGGTGTGCGACTCGCTGGAGGCGATCATCGCCAAGGTCAAAGCTGACGCCGTGCCGGGCACCCAGGTGGTGGTGATGAGCAATGGCGGTTTCGGTGGGTTGCACGGCAAATTGGCTGAGGCGTTGAGCTGATTGCTCAAGGTGGAAAACGCTTCGCGGTTTTCCACCCTACGATGACCGTGGGTAGGGTGGAAATCGCCGAAGGCATTTCCACGCGGATCGCATCAGCAAGTAGGGTGGGCCGGGCGGCGTTCCGCTTCAGCCCGCCCGAACACGACCAAGCGACTACAAGGGAACAAATGTATGAACGGACCGGAACGCATCACCTTGGCCATGACTGGCGCATCCGGCGCGCAGTACGGCCTGCGCCTGCTCGATTGCCTGATCCAGGAGGACCGCGAGGTGCACTTCCTGATCTCCAAGGCCGCGCAGCTGGTGATGGCCACCGAGACCGACGTGGTGCTGCCGGCCAAGCCCCAGGCCATGCAGGCGTTCCTCTCGGAATACACCGGTGCCGCCTCGGGGCAGATCCGCGTGTTCGCCAAGGAGGACTGGATGGCGCCACCGGCCTCCGGCTCTGGCGCGCCGACGGCCATGGTCGTGGTGCCATGCTCGACCGGCACGCTCTCGGCGATTGCCGCCGGCGCCTGCAACAACCTGATCGAGCGTGCCGCCGACGTCGCGCTCAAGGAGCGCCGCCAGCTGATCCTGGTCCCGCGCGAGGCGCCGTATTCGAGCATTCACCTTGAGAACATGCTCAAACTGTCCAATCTCGGCGTGACCATCCTGCCGGCCTCGCCGGGCTTCTATCACCAGCCGCAGACCATCGACGACCTGGTCGATTTCGTCGTCGCGCGCATCCTCAATCTGCTCAACATCCCGCAGGACATGCTGCCGCGCTGGGGTGAGCACCATATCGTCAGCGACGACTGACATGCTCGGCCGAGCGCTGCTAGTCCTGGCGACGCTGAGCCTGCTCGGCGGCTGTGCCAGCGTGCGCACGTTGGACGCCGCCAAGCCTGGCGCGCCGATCATTTATTCCGGCACGCGCCTGGACTGGTACAGCCTCAACGGCGGCTGCTGCCCGCTGGATCGCTTCGGTGCCGTAGCGCCGAAATATGCCGCGCTGGACCTCCCTGCCAGCGCCCTGGTGGATACGCTGTTGCTGCCCTTCGCCGTCGCGGCGGAGCTGGGTGTAGGACTCGGCGTGCGCGGCGGTCTTTGAGCGGCGTGCAGCATTACTGATCTGGGTTCAGGCTGGCCTCTCGCACAGCAGGCATAATCTCCCCGTCTGCGGCACAAGGAGAACAGGTGTGAAAGACCGAACTCAGTTCCACATGAATTACTGGATGATCGCCATTCTGGTGTTTCTCGGCCTGCAGTACCTGCTGTCGATCCAGCAGGAGGTGGCGACCATCCCCTACAGCGAGTTCGAGCAGCACCTCAAGGAGGGCCGCGTCGAGGAGCTGGCGATCACCGAGCGGCGCATCGAGGGCTTGCTCAAGGAGCCCTTGGCCAGCGGTCAGCGACGTTTCATCAGCAACCGCGTCGAGCCGCAGCTGGCCGAGCATCTGCAGCAGTACCCGGTGCGCTACACCGGCAAGGTGGAAAGCACGCTGGTGCGTGACCTGCTGTCGTGGATCGTGCCGGCCATGCTCTTCTTCGGCATCTGGCTGTTCCTGCTCAAGCGCATCGGCAGCGGCCTGGGTGGCGGCGGCATGATGCAGATCGGCAAGAGCAAGGCGCGTGTCTACGTCGAGACCGACATGAAGGTGAGCTTCGCCGACGTCGCCGGCGTCGACGAGGCCAAGGACGAGCTCAAGGAAATCATCGAGTTTCTCCGCGATCCGCAAACCTATGGCCGCCTAGGCGGACGCATGCCCAAGGGCGTGCTGCTGGTCGGTCCACCCGGCACCGGCAAAACGTTGCTGGCGCGCGCCGTCGCTGGCGAGGCGAAGGTGCCGTTCTTCTCCATTTCCGGTTCCGAGTTCGTCGAGATGTTCGTCGGCGTCGGTGCCGCGCGGGTGCGCGATCTCTTCGAACAGGCGCGGGGCCAGGCGCCAGCGATCATCTTTATCGACGAACTGGATGCCCTCGGCCGCGCCCGCGGTGCCGGACCATTGTCCGGCGGGCATGACGAGAAGGAGCAGACGCTCAACCAGCTGCTGGTGGAGATGGACGGTTTCGATACCTCCAGCGGGCTGGTCCTGCTGGCCGCGACCAACCGACCGGAAATCCTCGACCCGGCGCTGCTGCGTGCCGGCCGTTTCGACCGTCAGGTGCTCGTCGATCGACCGGACAAGGTCGGGCGGGTTCAGATTCTCAATGTGCACCTGAAGAAATCGCGACTGGGCACCGATGTCGATCCGCAGGCCATCGCCGCGCTGACGCCGGGCTTTACCGGTGCCGATCTGGCCAATCTGGTCAATGAGGCGACGCTGCTGGCGACCCGGCGCAATGCCGAAGCGGTGGCCATGGAAGACTTCACCGCAGCCATCGAACGCATCATCGCCGGGCTGGAAAAGCGCAACCGCCTGCTCAACCCGCGCGAGCGGGAGATCGTCGCCTATCACGAGATGGGCCATGCGCTAGTGGCCATGGCGCTGCCAGGCGTCGATCCGGTGCACAAGGTGTCGATCATCCCGCGTGGCATGGGCGCGCTGGGCTACACCATCCAGCGCCCCATCGAGGATCGCTTCCTGATGACCCGCGACGAGCTGGAAAACAAGATGGCGGTATTGCTCGGCGGGCGTGCGGCGGAGTGGCTGGTGTATGCGCATCTGTCCACCGGTGCGGCGGACGATCTGGCCAAGGTCACCGATATCGCCCGCGCCATGGTGACGCGCTACGGCATGTCCAAGCGTCTCGGCCACCTGGCGCTGGAGCGTGAGCCGAACTCGTTCCTTGGCAACGAGGCGATGCTCGGCCTCAAGCCGCAGCATGACTATGCGGAGAGCACGGCAACCGCTATCGATGAGGAAGTGCAGGAGCTGGTGCAGTCTGCATTCCAGCGCAGCCTGGGGTTGCTTGAAGAACGACATGAATTGCTCGAGCGCTGTGCGCGGCGTTTGCTACAGCAGGAGACTCTGGATGCCGAGCAGTTGCGTGAGCTCAGTGCTGCTCCGACCAGTGATCCGGTACAGGCATCCCCTCAGGCCTGATGCGGCCTCAGGGCTGGCGAGTCAGTCGGGCTGGCGCTGGGCATGTTGCGCCAGCGCCCATTCGACATGCTCGCGTACCAGCTCCGAGGGGTCGTCGCGGCGCGCCTGGAGCGCTTCCAGCACCGGGATGCTTGACGGCGCGTTGCCCAGGCCGACCGCCAGGTTGCGCAGCCAGCGCTGGTAACCGGCGCGGCGTAGCGGCGAACCCTCGGTGCGGCTGAGAAACTCCTCTTCCGTCCAGCGGAACAGGGTCGCCAGCTCGGCGTTGTCCAGGCTATGGCGTGGTTGAAAGTCACTCTGCTCGGTGGGGCGGGCGAATCGGTTCCACGGGCAGACGATCTGGCAATCGTCGCAGCCGAATACGCGGTTGCCGATCTTGTCGCGCAGCTCGATGGGGATCGCGCCTTTCAGCTCGATGGTGAGATAGGAAATGCAGCGTCGCGCATCGAGTAGCCGTTCGCCGACGAAGGCATCGGTGGGGCAGACGTCCAGGCAGGCGTGGCAGCTGCCGCAATGATCGCGGGTCGCTGGTTCGTCGACCGGCAACGCGATATCAACGAACAACTCGCCGAGAAAGAACCAGCTGCCGGCCTTGCGATTGAGCAGCAGGGTGTTCTTGCCGATCCAGCCGAGGCCGGCCTGCTGCCCGGCGGCCTTCTCCAGCACTGGCGCGCTGTCGACGAAGGCGCGAAAGCCGAACGGGCCGACCATCTGCTGAATGCGCTCGGCGAGCTGCTGGATGCGTTTGCGGATCAGCTTGTGGTAGTCGCGGCCCAGCGCATAGCGTGACACATAGGCCTTCTCCGGACTCGCGAGCTGCTGCGTCATGCGCGTGTCGCCGGGCAGGTAGTCCATGCGCAGGGAGATCACCCTGAGGGTGCCCGGTACCAGTTCGTCCGGCCGCGAACGCTTGCTGCCGTGGGCGGCCATGTAGTCCATCTCGCCCTGATAGCCGGCCGCCAGCCAGGCGTCGAGGTGCGCTTCGTGCTCGCCGAGGTCGACATCGGTGATGCCGACCTGCTGAAAGCCGAGCTCACGCCCCCATTCCTTGATGGATTGGGCGAGGGCGGCGGGGTCGAGAGAGAGGCTGGACATTGGAGAGCGGCATGACAGGCGGGTGCGTATAATTCTGCCAGACATTCCGCCGCGATGATCCCTGCTCCGATGACCGATTCCCTGCCCGTCGCTCTGTATACCGCCGCCCAGGTGCGCGAACTCGATGCGCGCCTGATTGCCGCCGGCACTCCCGGTTTCGAATTGATGCAGCGTGCCGCTCATGCAGCATGGCGTGCGCTGCGTCGGCGCTGGCCGGATGCCGGGGCAGTTACCGTATTGGCCGGACGTGGCAATAACGCCGGCGATGGCTACATCGTCGCGGCGCTGGCGCAGCGCTCCGGCTGGCAGGTGCGGGTGCTGGCGGTGGGCGATCCGCAAGCTTTGCAGGGCGATGCCGCGCAGGCCCTGGCCGAGGCACGGGCGAGCGGTGTGGTCGTCGAGCCCTGGCATGCCGAGGCGATGTTGCAGGGCGTGCTGGTGGATGCGCTACTGGGCACCGGCATTGCCGGTGACGTGCGCGAGCCATATGTCGGAGCGATCGAGGCGATCAATGCCAGTGCGCTACCGGTGCTGGCCATTGATCTGCCGTCCGGGCTCTGCGCCAACAGCGGGCGGGTGCTGGGTCACGCGGTGCGTGCCGATCTCAGTGTGACCTTCATCGGGCTCAAGCTCGGGCTGTTCACCGCGGACGGCCCGGATCGCGTCGGCACGCTGGTATTCGATGATCTGCAGGCCGATCCGCAGATCGTCAGTCAGGTCGCAGGCGACGCTGTACGCCTGGATCAGTCAACGTTGGTGCCTGTCGCGCCGCGCTCGCCGGTGGCGCACAAGGGCAGCTTCGGTCAGGTGCTGGTCATTGGCGGCGATCTGGGGACCGGCGGCGCCGCGCTGCTCAGCGCCGAGGCGGCGTTGCGCTGCGGCGCGGGCATGGTGACGCTGGCGACTCGTCCGGAACATGTCACCGCTGCGCTGGTACGACGCCCGGAAATCATGTGCAGTGGCGTTGAGTCGACCTATAGCCTGACCGCGCTGGTCGAGCGCGCCGATGTGCTGGTGGTCGGCCCGGGCCTGGGACAGGCGCCCTGGGGACGCAGCCTGCTGTCGCTGGCGGCGCAACATGAGTTGCCACAGGTGTGGGACGCCGATGCGCTGAACCTGCTGGCTGCTGGCGGCATCGAATTGCCGGCAGCGAGCGTGATCACCCCGCACCCGGGCGAGGCTGCGCGGCTGTTGCAGTGCTCGGTAGCTGAAATCCAGGCTGATCGCCCCGCTGCGGCGCGTGCGCTGGCCCATCGCTACGCCTGCGTGGCACTGCTCAAAGGCGCCGGTACGCTGATCGCCACCGCGGATGGTCGGCTGGCGCTGTGTGATCGCGGCCATCCGGCGATGGCCAGTGCCGGTTTGGGCGACGTGTTGGCCGGCGTGATCGGTGCGTTGCTGGCGCAAGACCTGACGCCATTCGACGCGGCCTGCCTGGGGGCGTGGTTACACGCCTCCGCTGGCGAGCGCTTGGGTGAGCAGGGGCGCGGACTCGCCGCCAGCGATCTGATTTCCGTGATTCGTCAGTTGCTCGAGGAGCAGTCGCCATGCCGGAAGTGAATCTGTATGCCGCGGACGAGGCTGCCATGCTCGCGCTGGGCGCACGCATCGCCGAGGCGACCGGCGGTCGTGGCGTCATCTATCTGCATGGCGACCTGGGTGCGGGCAAGACCACGTTGTCGCGCGGCCTGATTCGCGGCTTCGGTCATGCGGGCAAGGTCAAGAGTCCGACCTTCACATTGGTCGAACCCTACGAGTTGGGCGATGTGCAGGTTTACCACTTCGACCTGTATCGTCTGGTCGATCCTGAAGAACTGGAGTTCCTCGGCATCCGCGACTATTTCGAAGGCAATGCGCTGTGCCTGATCGAATGGCCGGAGCGCGGGGCCGGCATTTTGCCAAAGGCCGACATGGACATTACCATTGCACCGCATGAGGCCGGCCGTACGCTGCGCCTGTCGCCCCACACCGCGCGGGGCGAAGCCTGGTGTGTCGCCCTGACCGACGGAGAGCTATGAATAACATGGGTTTGGGTATGCGCATTCGCACCCTGATTGGTGGACTGGTGCTGTTGCTGATGGCAACCGACCTTCATGCCGCCAGCGATGTGCAGAGCGTGCGTCTGTGGCGTGCGCCGGACAACACCCGCCTGGTGTTCGATCTATCCGGCCCGGTCGAGCACAAGATATTCACCCTTACCGCGCCCGATCGGCTGGTCATCGACGTGACTGGCGCGACGCTCAAGGCCGAACTCGACAAGCTGCCGTTGAAGAACACGCCGGTCGCCTCTCTGCGCGCCGGCCAGCACGATGCCGACACACTTCGCGTGGTCGTCGATTTGCATGCGCCGGTAGCGCCGAAGAGCTTCAGTCTGGCGCCCAATCAGCAATACGGTCATCGCCTGGTGGTCGACCTCTTCGATCAGGCGACATCCGCTCGCGCCGCGACCCAGCCGCCAGCCACCGCCACTCCGGCGACACCCGCCGCGCCGGTTTCCCCGACCCTGCCAGCGATGAAGCTGCCGGCTACGGCGAGCAGCAAGCGCGACATCGTGATCGCCATCGACGCCGGTCATGGTGGCGAAGACCCCGGCGCGATTGGCCCCGGCAAGATCTACGAGAAACACGTGGTACTGCAGATTTCCAAGGAACTGCAACGGCAGATCAACGCCGACAAGGGTTTTCGAGCCGAGCTGGTGCGCACCGGCGACTACTTCATCCCGCTGCGCAAACGTACCGAGATCGCGCGCAAGAAGGGCGCCGATCTGTTCGTCTCGATCCATGCCGATGCCGCGCCGCGTTCGGCGGCCTACGGTGCCTCAGTGTTCGCCCTGTCCGACCGCGGCGCCACCTCGGAAACCGCGCGCTGGCTGGCCGACAGCGAGAACCGTTCCGACCTGATTGGCGGTGCCGGCAACGTCAGTCTCGGCGACAAGGACCAGATGCTTGCAGGTGTGCTGCTGGATCTGTCGATGACCGCCTCGTTGTCATCGAGCCTGAATGTCGGGCAGAAAGTATTGAGCAACATGGGGCGCATCACCCCGCTGCACAAGCGGCGAGTCGAGCAGGCGGGCTTCATGGTGCTGAAGTCGCCGGATATTCCGTCGATT
Source organism: Stutzerimonas kunmingensis (assembly GCF_021432085.1). GTDB lineage: Bacteria > Pseudomonadota > Gammaproteobacteria > Pseudomonadales > Pseudomonadaceae > Stutzerimonas. Next base: position 642,766 of record NZ_CP090366.1, read on the forward strand.
CTGGTGGAAACCGGCTTCATCTCGAACCCGTCCGAGGCCAAGAAGCTGCAGACAGCGAGCCACCAGCAGTCGCTGGCGCGCTCGATCCACAGTGGCGTAAGGCAGTTCTTTCATGAGAATCCGCCGCCTGGAACCTATGTGGCCTGGTTGCGGGATTCCGGCAAGATCGCCAGTGCGCCGCGCGAGCACATCGTACGTTCCGGCGAGAGCCTGGCATTGCTCGCCCAGCGCTATCAGGTAAGCCTGACTTCCCTGCGCAGCGCCAACAATCTGCGCAATGATGTGATCAAGATCGGCCAGACGCTGAACATTCCCGCCACCACGCTGGCCTCGCAGCCATGAGCGAGGTGCCGCGCATCCAGCTGCTAAGTCCGCGGCTGGCGAACCAGATTGCCGCCGGCGAGGTGGTGGAACGCCCGGCCTCGGTGATCAAGGAGCTGCTGGAAAACAGTCTGGATTCGGGCGCGCGACGCATCGATGTGGACATCGAGCAGGGCGGGGTCAAGCTGCTGCGAGTGCGCGACGACGGCTGCGGCATTCCGCCGGACGATCTGCCGCTGGCCCTGGCGCGTCACGCCACCAGCAAGATTCGTGATCTGGAAGACCTCGAACGGGTCATGAGTCTGGGTTTTCGGGGCGAAGCGCTGGCTTCGATCAGTTCCGTCTCGCGTCTGACCATGACCTCACGCACCGCCGATGCCAGCGAGGCCTGGCAGGTGGAGACCGAGGGGCGTGAAATGGAAGCGCGGGTACAGCCCGCGGCGCATCCAGTGGGCACCTCGGTGGAGGTGCGCGATCTGTTCTTCAATACGCCGGCGCGACGCAAGTTTCTGCGCACCGAGAAGACCGAATTCGATCACCTTCAGGAAGTCATCAAGCGCCTGGCGCTGGCGCGTTTCGACGTGGCCTTCCATCTGCGCCACAACGGCAAGGTCGTGCTGGCGCTGCACCAGGCCGAAGACGATGCGGCGCGCGCGCGTCGTGTCGCTTCGGTATGCGGGCCGGCGTTCCTCGAGCAGGCGCTGCCCATCGAGATCGAGCGTAACGGCTTGCGACTGTCTGGCTGGGTCGGGCTGCCGACCTTCTCGCGCAGTCAGGCGGACCTGCAGTATTTCTACGTCAACGGGCGCATGGTTCGCGACAAGCTGGTGGCCCATGCGGTACGCCAGGCCTATCGCGATGTGCTGTTCAACGGCCGGCACCCGACATTCGTGCTGTTCCTCGATGTCGACCCGGCGGTGGTGGACGTCAACGTGCACCCGACCAAGCATGAAGTGCGCTTCCGCGACAGCCGCATGGTGCATGACTTCCTTTACGGAACGCTGCATCGCGCGCTGGGGGATGTGCGGCCGGAAGATCAGCTCGCGGCACCGGCCAGCGTCACGCCGATGACGCAGGTTTCCGGACTGGCCGCTGGCGAGTTCGCCGGGCAGAACGAAATGAGTCTGGCGGCCAGCGTGCTTGAGCGGCCCCAGGGTGATACGTCGTCCTGGCGCGGCGCAGGGGCCGGTTATCAGGCGCCACGGCCAGCTTCGGCCGGCTATACCGCCGAAACTCAGGGTGCTTATCGCGAGTTCTTCACGCCGTTGCCCGAAAGCGGTCCCGCGGCACTGCCGGCGAGTCAGGATGACGTGCCGCCGCTGGGGTATGCGCTGGCGCAGCTCAAGGGCGTCTACATCCTCGCCGAAAATGCCCAGGGCATGGTGTTGGTTGACATGCACGCCGCTCACGAACGCATCACCTATGAGCGACTGAAAACCGCCATGGCCAGCGAAGGCTTGCGCGGGCAACCATTGCTGGTGCCTGAGTCGATTGCGCTGAGTCAGCGTGAAGCCGACTGCGCCGAAGAGCACGGGCAATGGTTTCAGATGCTGGGTTTCGAGCTGCAACGACTGGGGCCGGAAACCTTGGCGATTCGACAGATCCCGTCGCTACTCAAGCAGGCCGAAGCGACCCGGCTGGTCCGCGACGTGTTGGCCGATCTGCTTGAGTACGGCACCAGTGACCGTATTCAGGCCCATCTGAACGAGCTGCTGGCGACCATGGCGTGTCATGGCGCAGTGCGCGCCAACCGGCGGCTGACTGTGCGGGAGATGAACGCCTTGCTGCGCGATATGGAACATACCGAGCGCAGCGGGCAGTGCAATCACGGGCGTCCGACCTGGACGCAGCTCGGCATGGACGAACTGGACAAGCTGTTCCTGCGCGGTCGCTGAGTAGCCTTGGCGGCGAGCCGTGCTTGCAGCCGACCGCCTGCCGCCGGAAACTATGCGGCCAAGACCGTCGAGCTTCCTGATGTCCGCTCTCCCTCCTGCCATCTTCCTCATGGGCCCCACTGCGTCGGGCAAGACCGATCTTGCGTTGGAACTGGCGCGCTTGCTGCCCTGCGAGCTGATCAGTGTCGATTCGGCGCTGGTCTATCGCGGCATGGATATCGGCACGGCGAAGCCGTCGGCTGAGGTGTTGGCCGAGTTTCCCCATCGTCTGGTGGACATCCTCGACCCGGCCGAGAGCTACTCGGCTGCAGAGTTCAGCGCAGATGCCCTGGCGGCCATGGCCGAGATCAGCGCGGCTGGCCGAATTCCTCTGCTGGTTGGCGGCACCATGTTGTATTTCAAGGCGTTGCAGGAAGGACTCGCCGATATGCCGGCAGCTGACCCGTTGCTACGTGCCGAGCTCGGGGCGCTGGCCGCGACGCAAGGGTTGCAGGTGCTGCACGATCAGCTGGCCCAGGTGGATCCGGAGTCGGCAGCGCGCATTCATCCTAACGATCCGCAGCGGCTGGTACGCGCACTGGAGGTATATCGCGTCAGCGGCTTGACCATGAGCGAGCACCGCGCCCGACAAAGGTCGCAAAAAGCCGTCGCAGACGCTCCAGGCTCAGGAGTCTTGCCTTATACTGTCGCGCAACTGTGCATCGCCCCCGCACAACGCCACATCCTGCATGAACGCATCGAGAGACGTTTCCTGCACATGGTTGAACAGGGCTTCGTCGAAGAGGTCGAAGCCCTGAGGAATCGGGGTGATCTGCACCTTGGCATGCCGTCGATTCGAGCGGTTGGTTATCGTCAGGTCTGGGAATATCTGGACGGATCATCGACCCGAGAGGAAATGGTGGAGCGCGGCATCATCGCAACCCGACAACTGGCCAAACGGCAGTTCACCTGGTTGCGAAGTTGGGGGGAGATGCACTGGCTGGACAGTTTGTCCCGCGACAATCTGCCGCGCGCATTGAAATACCTGCAATCGCTCTCCATATTGAGCTGACACTGCGAATTGACCGTCTATTCTCAGACAAGTGGATCGTCGGTTGTACTTTTAGAACACTAATGAAAACAGATCCTCTAAGGAGTGCGGCACATGTCAAAAGGGCATTCGCTACAAGACCCTTACCTCAACACACTGCGTAAGGAACGCGTCCCGGTTTCCATCTATCTGGTCAACGGCATCAAGCTGCAGGGCCAGATCGAATCCTTCGACCAGTTCGTCATTCTTCTGAAAAACACCGTCAGCCAGATGGTCTACAAGCACGCCATCTCCACTGTGGTTCCGGGCCGCCCTGTGCGCCTGCCGACCGCTGGTGATGCCGAGCAATCCGAGTCGAGCAACGACTGAGGTAGGTTTCTTTGTTCTTCGAACGTCCCGGTGGTGGTGAGCGGGCTATCCTGGTGCACCTGGACGGCCAGGACCCCGCGGCGCGCGAGGACCCTCAGGAATTCCAGGAGCTGGCGCGCTCGGCAGGCGCCGAGGCGGTTGGCTTCGTTAATGTCGCCCGGCATCAGCCGTCCGCCAAGTTCCTGATCGGCAGTGGCAAGGTCGAGGAGCTGCATGACCTCGTCAAGGATGGCGAGGCCGAGTTGGTGATCTTCAATCACACCCTGACGCCTAGCCAGGAGCGCAACCTCGAGCGAGCGCTCGAATGTCGCGTGCTGGATCGTACCGGTCTGATTCTGGATATCTTCGCCCAGCGCGCGCGCACCCATGAAGGCAAGCTACAGGTCGAACTGGCCCAGCTTGAGCACATGAGTACGCGCCTGGTTCGCGGCTGGACTCACCTTGAGCGACAGAAGGGCGGTATCGGTCTGCGTGGCCCGGGTGAAACTCAGCTGGAAACCGACCGCCGCTTGCTGCGTGTGCGCATCCGGCAAATCAAGCAGCGTCTGGAAAAGGTCCGCGGTCAGCGCGAGCAGGCCCGTCGCGGGCGTCGTCGTGCCGATATACCCTCCGTGTCGCTGGTTGGTTACACCAACGCCGGCAAGTCCACCTTGTTCAATGCGCTGACCGAGTCGGATGTGTACGCGGCCAATCAGCTGTTCGCCACGCTCGATCCGACGTTGCGGCGGCTTGAGCTGGATGATGTCGGGCCGGTGGTGCTGGCCGACACCGTGGGTTTCATCCGTCATCTGCCACACAAGTTGGTGGAGTCCTTCAGGGCTACGCTGGAAGAGTCCAGCAACGCCGATCTTCTCTTGCATGTCATCGATGCGCACGAGCCAGAGCGCGATCAGCAGATCGAGCAGGTGCTGGCGGTGCTCGGTGAGATCGGTGCCAACGAGTTGCCGATGCTCGAGGTCTACAACAAGGTTGACCTGATGGAGGGCATCGAGCCGCAGATTCAGCGCGACGCCGATGGCAAGCCGCAGCGTGTCTGGGTGTCCGCTCGTGATGGATTGGGGCTGGATCTGGTGCGCCAGGCCATTGCCGAGCTGTTGGGCAACGATCTGTTTGTCGGGACGCTGCGCCTGCCGCAGCGGCTCGGGCGGCTGCGGGCGCAGTTCTTCGAGCTCAGCGCGGTGCAGCGGGAAACGCATGATGACGAGGGTGGCAGCCTGCTGGAAGTTCGCTTGCCAAGAATCGAATTGAATCGCTTGATCAGTCGCGAAGGGTTGCGGGTGGATGAGTTCATCGAGCAACACACTTTGCAATAAAGCCTCTAGTGGCAATTTTGCCGGTAGTTCGGGGCTTTCTGTAGCATTGGTGGGCGCGCCGTGGGCGCGCCTTTAGCTTTATTTGAATGGAGAGCGCTATGGCTTGGAATGAGCCGGGTGGCAACTCGAACAACCAGGATCCCTGGGGCAGTGGTGGCGGTGGCCGTCGCGGTGGTGGCGGTGGCGACCAGAAAGGCCCGCCGGATCTCGATGAGGCTTTCCGCAAGCTGCAGGACAGCCTGAACGGCATGTTCGGTGGCAAGAAGCGTGGCGGCGGCAGCAATTTCGGTGGCAGCGGCAAGCGCGGCGGCTTCGGTCTGGTTTGGATTGCCCTGGTCGTGCTGCTGGCTGTCTGGCTGTTCAATGCGATCTATATCGTCGACGAGCAGGAGCAGGCCGTCGTGCTGCGCTTCGGCAAGTATCACGAGACGGTCGGGCCGGGCCTGAACATCTACTTCCCGCCGATCGATCGCAAGTTCCAGGAAAACGTCACCCGCGAGCGTTCTTACAGCAAGCAGGGGCAGATGCTCACCGAGGATGAGAACATCATCGAGGTGCCGCTCACCGTTCAGTACAAGATCAGCAATCTTCAGGCGTTCGTGCTCAATGTCGATCAGCCTGAAGTAAGCCTGCAACATGCGACCGACAGCGCCGTGCGGCATGTGGTGGGTTCGACCGCCATGGATCAGGTGCTGACTGAAGGTCGTGAAGTGATGGCTGGCGAGGTCAAGGAGCGCTTGCAGCGTTTCCTTGACAATTACGCCACAGGTATCGTCGTCACCCAGGTCAACCTGCAGAGCGCAGCTGCGCCGCGTGAGGTGCAGGAAGCGTTCGATGACGTGATTCGCGCGCGTGAAGACGAGCAGCGTGAAAAGAACCAGGCCGAGTCGTACGCCAATGGCGTGATTCCCGAAGCCCGCGGTCAGGCCCAGCGCATGCTGGAAGAAGCCAGTGGTTACCGCGACGCGGTGATTTCCCGCGCTCAGGGTGAGGCGGATCGCTTCAGCAAGCTGGTCGCCGAATATCGCAAGGCGCCGGAAGTGACGCGCGAGCGCCTGTATCTGGAAACCATGCAGGAAGTCATGAGCAATACCAGCAAGGTCATGGTGAGTGGTGACAGCGGGCAGAACCTGCTCTATCTGCCGCTGGACAAGATGATCAACAGTCGTGGTGCGAGCACGCCGGCTCCGGCCGGAGTTGCGTCGGGCGCGGCTACCCAGGGCACACGTCTGCCGCTGGAGCTGGATCCGCGTGAAGTTCGTACGAGGGAGAGCCGCTGATGAGCAATAAATCCCTTACCGCCCTGATCGTGGGCGTTGTGGCGGCAATCGTTCTGTGGAACAGCTTCTACATCGTCTCGCAGACCGAGCGTGCAGTCCTGCTGCGCTTCGGCCGCATCGTCGAGCCTGATGTGAAGCCTGGCCTGCACATGAAGATTCCGTACGTGAACTCGGTGCGCAAATTCGATGCGCGACTGCTGACACTGGATACTACGACTTCCCGTTTCCTGACCCTGGAAAAGAAAGCGCTGATGGTCGACTCCTACGCCAAGTGGCGTGTGGATGATGCCGAGCGCTTCTACACCGCGACCTCGGGGATGAAGCAGATTGCCGATGAGCGCCTGGCTCGCCGTCTGGAGGCGGCGTTGCGTGACCAGTTCGGTAAGCGCACGTTGCACGAGTCCGTGTCCGGTCAGCGTGACGAGCTGATGGCTCAGGTCACAACCAGTCTGAACCGCGCCGCTCAACAGGAGCTGGGCATCGAAGTGGTCGATGTGCGCGTCAAGGGCATTGATCTGCCGCGGGAAGTCAATCGCAGCGTGTTCGAGCGGATGAGCTCTGAGCGTGAGCGTGAGGCTCGTGAGCATCGCGCCAAAGGTAAAGAGCTAGCCGAAGGTATCCGTGCCGACGCCGATCGTCAGCGCCGTGTCCTGCTGGCCGAGGCGTTCCGCGAGGCTGAGGAGCTGCGCGGTGATGGCGATGCTCAGGCTGCTGCCATCTATGCCGCGGCGTATGGTCAGGATCAGGAGTTCTATGCTTTCCATCGCAGTCTGCAGGCTTATCGCGAGAGCTTCTCCAGCAAGGAAGACGTCTTGGTGCTCGATCCGAAGAGCGATTTCTTCCGTTATCTGGAAAAGAGCAACTAGTTGATGGCGAGATGAAGGTTCCCCGGCGGCACGGCCGTGCCGTCGGGTGACCGTTAGAGAAAAGATTGCTATGATCCGCCAGCCGGGAAAATCCCGGCTTTTTTGCGTCTGTGCCCTTGAGGTCGCAGGCTATCCCAGGCATGCAGCGGTCATGCCGATCCCTTCACAGGGCATGGCTCGGATGCCATGGTTCGAATACAACTGCACGCGACCGAAGGCCGGCTAAGGCTGCTGCCGCGGTTTTCGTCTGGGCTTACCGGAACGAGAGGTGATTTCGCGAATGGCAACGGTAGACCGCTGGCTTTTGCCAGATGGCATCGAAGAGGTGCTGCCGCCGGAGGCGGCGCGTATCGAAACGGCGCGTCGGCGCGTGCTGGACCTGTTCCAGTGCTGGGGCTACGAGCTGGTCATCACCCCGCACGTGGAGTTTCTCGAGTCGTTGCTCACCGGTTCCGGGCAGGATCTGGATCTGCGTACGTTCAAGGTCATCGACCCGCTTTCCGGTCGCCAGATGGGGCTGCGGGCTGATATCACGCCACAAGTGGCCCGGGTCGACGCGCATACCCTGCGTCGCGAAGGTCCCAGTCGCCTGTGCTATGCCGGTAGTGTGTTGCATGCCAAGCCGCAGGCGCTTTCCACCTCGCGCAGCCCTATCCAGTTGGGGGCTGAGCTGTATGGTGATGCGTCTGCTGCCAGTGATATCGAGGTCATCAGTCTGATGCTGGAAATGCTCGAGCTTGCCGAGGTGCCGGATGTGCATATGGATCTCGGGCATGTGGGCATCTATCGCGGTCTGGCCAAGGCTGCCGGGCTGAGCGGCGAAGCCGAGCAGCGGTTGTTCGATGCGCTGCAGCGCAAGGCGATGGACGAGATTGCCGAGCAGACTGCTGCGCTCGATCCTGCATTGACCGGCATGCTGCGCGCGCTGGCGCGGCTGTGCGGCGGACGGGAAGTGCTCGATCAGGCGCGTATGGCGCTGGCGGCTGCGCCCGCCGAGGTGCGGGCCGCGCTGGAAACGCTGACGGCCATTGCCGATCAGCTGGCAGCGCGTTATCCGGATGTGCCGCTGTATTTCGATTTGGGCGAGTTGCGTGGCTATCACTACCATACTGGAGTGGTGTTCGCGGTGTTCGTACCCGGCGTCGGTCAGTCGATCGCGCAGGGTGGTCGTTATGACGACATTGGTGCCGACTTCGGTCGCGCACGCCCGGCGACGGGTTTCTCCACCGACCTGAAGACGCTGGTCAGTCTGGGCAGTGCTGATCTTTCCGCGCCTGTGTCGGGCGTTTGGGCGCCGCAAGACGGTGAACCGGGTCTGTGGGATGCGGTCCGTCAGCTGCGGCGTCAGGGTGAGCGCGTGGTGCAAGCCCTTGATGGGCAGTCGCGAGCCGATGCTGCGCAGCTCGGCTGCGACCGGCAATTGCAATTGAAGGATGGTGTTTGGACGGTGGCTTCGCTGGCGTCCTGATGGCTGTGGCGCCGCGCTGCGGCGCTGGCCTGGTTTCGATTATCGCCGGTTGCGACCGGCATGCTTCGCCGAAGAGGACAGAGGGTTATGGGTAAGAACGTCGTGGTCCTGGGCACCCAGTGGGGTGATGAGGGCAAGGGCAAGATCGTCGATCTGCTGACCGATCAGGCGGCTGCCGTCGTGCGTTACCAGGGCGGCCACAATGCCGGGCATACCCTGGTCATCGACGGTGAGAAGACCGTGCTGCACCTGATTCCGTCCGGCATCCTGCGTAACAATGTGCAGTGTCTGATCGGCAACGGCGTGGTGGTCGCTCCCGATGCGCTGCTGCGTGAGATCACCAAGCTGGAAGAAAAGGGCGTGCCGGTACGCGAGCGCCTGCGCATCAGTCCGTCCTGCACGCTGATCCTGCCGTACCACGTGGCGCTGGATCAGGCGCGTGAGGCTTCGCGCTCGGAAGGCAAGATCGGCACGACGGGTCGTGGCATTGGCCCGGCTTACGAGGACAAGGTTGCACGTCGCGGCCTGCGCATTGCTGACCTGTTCAACCCGGAGCGCTTCGCGGTCAAGCTGCGCGAGCTGCTGGAATACCACAACTTCGTGCTGCAGAACTTCTACAAGGTCGAGCCGGTTGATTTCCAGAAGACCCTAGATGAGGCGCTCGGCTATGCGGAAATCCTCAAGCCGTTGATCACCGATGTCACCGCCCGCCTGCACGAGCTGCGCAAGCAGGGTGCCTGCATCATGTTCGAGGGCGCGCAGGGCTCGCTGCTGGACATCGACCATGGCACCTATCCCTACGTTACCAGCTCCAGCACCACTGCCGGCGGCACTGCCACCGGTTCGGGCTTCGGTCCACTGTATCTGGATTACATTCTCGGTATCACCAAGGCATACACCACGCGCGTGGGTTCCGGTCCGTTCCCGACCGAGCTGTTCGATGATATCGGTGCTCGCCTGGCCGAGCGCGGTCACGAGTTCGGTTCCACTACCGGTCGTGCGCGGCGCTGCGGCTGGTTCGATGCAGTGATCCTGCGTCGCGCCATCGAGATCAACAGTATATCCGGCATCTGCCTGACCAAGCTCGACGTGCTCGATGGTCTGGAAACCATCCGCATATGTGTCGGTTACAAGGATCGTAACGGCGATGTTCTGGTTGACGCGCCGACCGATGCGGACAGCTATGACGGCCTGCAGCCGGTATACGAAGAGATGCCGGGCTGGAGCGAGTCGACTGTTGGTGCGAAGACCCTTGATGAGCTGCCCGCCAATGCGCGCGCGTACATCAAGCGTCTCGAGGAGTTGGTCGAGGCGCCGGTGGATATCATCTCCACCGGCCCGGATCGCAACGAAACCATTGTGCTGCGCCATCCTTACGCCTGATCTAGGCTGCAGGTACAAAAAGACCGCCTTCGGGCGGTCTTCTTTTGTCTGGCGTGGCCGGCTATCGAAAGGGGTAGTTCAATCAGTTGCTCGCCGAAACGAAAAAACCGAGCCAAGGCTCGGTTTTTTCTTGAAGAGTGGTGCCCAGGAGAAGACTCGAACTTCCACGGTGTTGCCACCGCTAGGACCTGAACCTAGTGCGTCTACCAATTCCGCCACCTGGGCACATTGCGATGATTGCTCACCGGCTTTTTGCCATTTCACCGATCAGATCGGCCGAAGTCGGCTTCTTCGTCTTGCATGAGACTCGCCATGTCGCAGCGGGTTTCATTTGAATAAGTGGTGCCCAGGAGAAGACTCGAACTTCCACGGTGTTGCCACCGCTAGGACCTGAACCTAGTGCGTCTACCAATTCCGCCACCTGGGCACTAGAAACGATGATACTAAGCCGTTTCCGTGTTACAACGTCTGCCAGACATTGTGGGCGCGAACTATACGGCTGAGGTTTGGCCTTGTAAACCCCTGATGGCGAAAAATAATTCGCGTGAAAGCTGCCGTCCGGGAGCGATTCGCGCTTCAATAGAAGAAGGGCGTTCTGGCCCTATAAATGAATGAAAGGTGACATCTCTTAATGGCCGATTGGCAATCCCTCGATCCCGAGGCCGCTCGTGAAGCGGAAAAGTACGACAACCCCATTCCCAGTCGCGAGCTGATTCTCCAGCATCTCGGTGAGCGCGGCTCCCCGGCGGCCCGCGAAGAGCTGGTTGAAGAGTTCGGACTGGTGTCCGAAGAAGATATCGAAGCGCTGCGTCGCCGCCTGCGAGCGATGGAGCGCGATGGTCAGCTAATCTACACCCGGCGCGGCACCTATGCCCCGGTGGACAAGCTGGACCTGGTCTGCGGTCGCGTCAGTGGGCACCGCGACGGCTTCGGCTTTCTCATCCCGGATGACGGCAGCGATGACCTGTTTCTCAGCCCCGCGCAGATGCGCCTGGTGTTCGACGGCGACCGCTGTCTGGCGCGCGTTGCCGGGCTTGATCGGCGTGGGCGTCGTGAGGGCGCGATCGTTGAAGTGATCAGTCGGGCTCACGAAAGCATCGTTGGTCGCTACCACATTGAGAGCGACGTCGGTTTTGTCATTCCTGACAACCCGAAAATCCAGCAGGAAGTGCTGGTGACGCCGGGCCGCGCGCTCGACGCCAAACCGGGGCAGTTTGTCGAGGTCAAGATCACTCACTGGCCGACCCAGCGCTTCCAGCCGCAGGGCGACATCGTCGAAGTGATCGGCAACTACATGGCGCCGGGCATGGAAATCGACGTGGCGCTACGCAGCTTCGATATCCCGCATGTCTGGCCGGAAGCGGTGCTGAAGGAAGCGTCCCGGCTGAAGCCCGAGGTCGAGGAAAAGGACAAGCACAAGCGCGTCGATCTGCGGCATCTACCGTTCGTGACCATCGATGGTGAGGACGCGCGCGACTTCGACGATGCGGTCTATTGCGAGAAGCCTGGCGGCTGGAAGCTCCTGACAGGAGGTTTCCGCCTGTATGTCGCCATTGCCGACGTGTCGCACTACGTCAAGGTCGACTCGGCGCTCGATAAGGAGGCCGTGGTTCGCGGCAACTCGGTGTACTTCCCTGAGCGGGTGGTGCCGATGCTGCCTGAGCAGCTTTCCAACGGGCTCTGTTCGCTGAATCCGCAGGTCGATCGCCTGGCCATGGTCTGCGAGATCACGCTGAGCAAGTCGGGAAAGATGACCGACTACCAGTTCTACGAGGCGGTGATTCATTCCCATGCGCGACTGACCTACAACAAGGTCAGCGCGATGCTGGAGCAGCCCAAGTCAGCCGAAGGCAAGCGGCTGAGCGGGGAGTACGCCGAAGTGTTGCCGCATCTCAAACAGCTCTATTCGCTCTACAAGGTGCTGCTCAAGGCGCGTCATACCCGCGGCGCGATCGATTTCGAGACCCAGGAAACGCGTATCGTCTTCGGTGCCGACCGCAAGATCGCCGAGATCAAGCCGACCGAGCGCAACGATGCGCACAAGCTGATCGAGGAGTGCATGCTCTGCGCCAACGTCGCCACGGCGGCATTCCTGCAGAAGCATGAGATCCCAGCGCTTTATCGTGTCCACGATGCGCCGCCGCTGGAGCGTCAGGAAAAGCTGCGCGCCTTTCTCGGTGAACTGGGTCTCTCGTTGCACAAGGGCAAGGAAGGTCCGACGCCGAAGGATTACCAGGCGCTGCTGGAGCAGATTCAGGGGCGCCCGGATTTCCATGTGATCCAGACGGTCATGCTGCGCTCGCTGAGTCAGGCCGTATACAGCGCCGAGAACAATGGTCACTTTGGCCTGAACTACGAGGCTTACGCCCACTTCACTTCGCCAATCAGGCGTTACCCCGATCTGCTAGTGCACCGCGCCATTCGCAGTGTCATCCGCTCCCGTCGAGACACGCCTCATGTGCGCCGCGAAGGCGCCACCAGCATGCCCAAGGCGCGAATCTATCCGTACGACGAGGCCGCGCTGGAGCAGCTGGGCGAGCAATGCTCGATGACAGAGCGACGCGCCGACGAAGCTACCCGCGACGTCACTAACTGGCTCAAGTGCGAGTTCATGAAGGATCGTGTCGGCGAGGCCTTCCCTGGCGTGATTACTGCGGTGACTGGTTTCGGCCTGTTCGTCGAGCTGACCGACATCTACGTAGAAGGGCTGGTGCATGTCACTGCCATGCCGGGCGACTACTACCACTTCGATCCGTTGCACCACCGGTTGTCCGGTGAGCGCAGTGGGCGCAGTTTCCGTCTCGGTGACAGCGTCGAGGTGCGCGTCATGCGCGTCGATCTGGATGAGCGCAAGATCGATTTCGAGCTGATCGGTGGTGGTACCAAGTCTGCTCCGGGGCAGCGTGACGGTGCGAGCCGTGGACGCGAGCCGGGCAATGCCGATGTGCGCAAGAGTCGAGAGCTGAAGAAGGCATTGCTCGCCGAGGCGAAGGGCGGCAGGAAGGGCAAGAGCGAGAAGGCTGCGGGCGGGAGCAAGTCGCGATCAGGCTCGACCAAGCCGAAATCTGCAGCCAAGTCAGGTGACAAACCCACCGGCTCGAGTGGCGGTGCCAGAAAGCGCAAGGCCAAGTCATGAGTCAGGTGGAAAAGATCTACGGCCTGCACGCTGTCGAGGCATTGCTGCGCCATCATCCCAAGCGCGTCAAGCAGGTATGGCTGGCAGAGGGGCGCGGCGATCCGCGCGCCCAGATGGTGATCGAGCTGGCTGCTCAGGCACGTGTGAGTGTCGGGCAGTGTGAGCGGCGGGAGATGGATGCCTGGGTCGAAGGCGTGCATCAGGGTGTGGTCGCCGAGGTGAGCCCCAGCCAGGTATGGGGTGAGGCCATGCTCGAGGAGTTGCTTGATCGCGCCGATGGCCCGCCGCTGCTATTGGTGCTGGATGGTGTGACGGATCCGCACAACCTCGGTGCCTGTCTGCGCACCGCGGACGCGGCCGGTGCGCTCGCCGTGATCGTGCCGAAGGACAAATCGGCCACTCTCAATGCCACCGTGCGCAAGGTTGCCTGCGGTGCGGCGGAAGTGATTCCGCTGGTCGCCGTGACCAACCTTGCGCGTACGCTGGAGAAGCTGCAGCAGCGTGGATTATGGGTCGTGGGGACGGCGGGCGAAGCCGAGCAATCACTCTACGATCAGGATCTCACCGGGCCCATCGTGCTTATCATGGGTGCCGAGGGTCGCGGTATGCGGCGCCTGACGCGTGAACACTGTGATTATCTGGTACGCCTGCCCATGGCCGGCAGCGTCAGCAGTCTGAACGTTTCTGTGGCGACCGGCGTATGCCTGTTCGAGGCGCTGCGTCAGCGCAAGAGCGCCAAGGTCGCTGGCTGAACGCCTGACCTGCTGATCTGAAACCGATTGACCTTTTTGTGGTCAATCGGTGTCCAGGCCCGTCCGCGGATAGCGGCTTCTCGTCATATTTTGCTTGAGGGCTCCGGGTGCTGCCGGAGCCTTGCTGGGTTAGTTACGCGGCGTCAGGCTCGTACCATGGAGGTTGTATGCAGCAGCGCCCGTCTTTCGAAAGTCTGTTCCGGCTATCCCCGAATGCTTATGTCCTGCTTGATCGTGACCTGGTCATTCTGGATGCGAATGCCGCTTACCTGACGCTTACCGGGCGAAAACTGACGGATATCCAGGGGCAGCGCCTTCATGAAGCCTTCGCTGCCGATCCGCTCAGTCCCGAGATGACCCGAGTGCAAGAGTTGCTCGATTCGTTTGCGCGGGTGCTCAGCCGCAAGGCAGTCGATACGTTGCCGGTGATTCGTTACTCCATCGCGCGACAAACGCCGCTTGGCCCGGTTTACGAGGATCGTTACTGGAGCGCCACGCACACGCCAATCCTGGATGAGCAAGGAGAGGTCGTTGCGATTCTGCAGCACACCTCGGACATTACCGAGCTGCAGGCAATGAAAGATTCGTTGAGTCAGGCGGCAGCCGGTCGGCAGCCCTTGCAGCCCTTGCAGCAGTTGGAGCAAGGCGTAATGTCCCGTGCCAGGCTGCTGCAGTCCGAAGGCGAGCAGCTGCGCCGTCTGTTCGCGCAGGCGCCTGGGTTCGTCTGCTTTCTGCGCGGCCCTGATCATGTATATGAACTGGTCAATGATGCCTATCGGCAGGTCACCGGACACCGTCAGCTGCTTGGCAAGACGGTTCGCGAGGGATTGCCCGAGATCGAGGGGCAGGCCCTCATCGGTCTGCTCGACGAGGTCTATCGCACCGGTCAGCCGTATGTCGGCAAACGTGTATCGCTGTTCCTGAGACGGTATCCGGACAAGGAGCCACAGGAAGCGATTCTGGATTTCGTTTTGCAGCCGATCGTCGAGAACGACGGCGGGGTCATTGGCATCTTCGTTCAAGGGCAGGATGTGACCGAGCAGCAGCGCAACGAGGCGGAGCTGCAGCGTTATCGCGATCACCTGGAAGAGCTGGTCCGTGAGCGAACCCTGGCGCTGCAGCAAAGTGAGGCCGAGCGACAGGTGGCTGAGCAGGCCCTGCAGCAGGCTCAGCGGTTGGAGGCAGTGGGCAAGCTGACTGGTGGCATCGCGCACGACTTCAACAACATGCTGCAGATCATCGGAGGCAACCTGCAGCTGCTACGGCGTGGTCTCGGTAGCGATCAGACTGCAGCGCGACGGTTGGACTCGGCTGTCAGCGGGGTCGAGAAGGGTGCGCGTCTGGCGTCGCAGCTGCTGGCTTTCGCCAGCCGCCAACCATTGTTGCCGCGCCAGGTGCACTTGCCGGAGCTGCTTGAGCAGATGCACGAGCTGCTAAATGGGGCGTTGGGGTCGGCGGTACAGCTGGAGCTGGAGGTGCTGGGCGAGCCATGGCCGGTGTTCGCCGATGTCGGCAATCTGCAGAGCGTAGTGTTGAACCTCGCTTCCAACGCGCGCGATGCGATGGCGGGTAGCGGACGTGTGGTGCTGCGTCTGGAGAATCGCCAGCTGGGCGAGGATGCGCCTGGCAACTCGCGTGGCGATTACGTCCTGCTCAGTGTCATCGACGAGGGCGGCGGTATGAGTGACGACGTGCGCGCGCGGGCATTCGAACCCTTCTTCACCACCAAGCAGGACTGCAATGCCTCCGGTCTCGGCTTGAGCATGGTTTATGGATTCGTCAAGCAGAGCGGTGGCTTCGTTACGCTGGAGAGCGGCGAGCGCGGTGGTACCGCCGTGCATGTGCATTTGCCGCGCTGCGTCGATGACGGGCAGCGGCAGGGCGCGGGAGGTGATCTCTTGGCAGGTCCGGCCAAAGCGGTGGCGGGCGACCCGCAGCCTGACGATGTCGTGAAAAACCCGGCGGCCGATGATGCCAGTCTGAAGATCCTCTTCGTCGAGGATGACCCGACCCTGCGCATGCTTACCGGTGAAGTGATGATGGAGCTAGGGCATCAGGTCGTCGCAAGCGAGACAGCGGAAGAGGCCTTGGAGGCGCTGGGGCAGCAGCCTTTCGACGTGCTGCTGACGGATGTCGGCCTGGCCGGGATGAGCGGAATCGATCTGGCGCGTGAAGCTAGTGCGCGTCACCCGAGGTTATCGCTGGTGATCGCCTCGGGCTATGCGGTCAATGCTTCGGATGTGGGCCTCGATCGGTTGCGTACCATGCTGAAGCCGTACGATATCCACCAGGTTCGCGAGCTGCTCGATGGTATTCGCGCCGAGCGTGCAGCGCTGCGCAACTGAATGTCTAAAGCTGGTTAAATATTCACCAGTTCGCCTTGCGCCGCTGTCAGCCCTTCTCTAGAATGGCGCCCCTTGCCTGGACGGCAGGCGTTTGCGCGCCTACCTGCAAGCAAGACAACAAGTCATTCACTCCTTGCCTGACCGCTTAGTCGGCAGGCTGCAACCCGTAAGGAGCAATTATGCGTCATTACGAAATCATCTTTCTGGTTCACCCGGACCAGAGCGAGCAGGTCGGCGGCATGGTGGAGCGTTACACCAAGCTGATCGAAGAAGACGGTGGCAAGATTCACCGCCTGGAAGACTGGGGCCGTCGTCAGCTGGCTTACGCCATCAACAACGTGCACAAGGCTCACTATGTGATGCTGAACGTCGAGTGCAGTGGCAAGGCCCTGGCCGAGCTGGAAGACAACTTCCGCTACAACGACGCCGTCATCCGTAACCTGATCATTCGTCGCGACGAAGCCGAGACCGAACAGTCTGAAATGCTCAAGGCCGAGGAAAACCGTAGCGAGCGCCGCGAGCGTCGTGATCGCCCTGACAACACTGACGGCTCTAACGAGAGCGACAGTGACAGCGATAACAACGCTGACGAGTAATCCACGGATCTATTGAGGAGCCTATTTCATGGCACGTTTTTTCCGTCGTCGTAAGTTCTGCCGTTTCACCGCCGAAGGCGTGAAAGAGATCGACTACAAAGATCTCAACACCCTGAAGGCCTATATCTCCGAGACCGGCAAGATCGTTCCTAGCCGTATCACCGGAACCAAGGCACGTTATCAGCGTCAGCTGGCTACCGCTATCAAGCGCGCCCGCTACCTGGCCCTGCTGCCCTACACCGACAGCCACGGCCGTTGATCCGGCTGGTCGACAGAAGTAAAGGATAAATCGCATGCGTGCCCTGGCTGAGTTCATCATGCGCGGCCGTATGCAAGCCATCTTCGTGGTGGCGGGTGCTGCAGCGTTGCCCATGTTGTTCTGGCTGAGTGCAGCCGCGGGCAGCCTGGTGTTGTTGCGCCGTGGCCTCAACGATGCGTTGGGTGTGCTGGTCTGGGCGGTATTGCCGGCACTGGCCTGGTGGTACTTCGGCGATCCGCGAACCCTGCTGGTATTGCTGGGCTCGCTGGGGCTGGCGTTACTGCTGCGCAGTCAGGCTTCGTGGGTGCGGGTGATGTTGTGCAGTGTGGGCCTTGGACTGCTGTATGTCTGGGCGCTCGGTGCGGTGTTCGGCGAGCCCATTGCGGCGCTGGCCAGCGAACTGCAGAAAGTGTTGCCTGACGCATTGTCAGGCGCCTATCAGCAGCTTTCGGCGGAGGAGCGCGGACGCTTGGAGTCCTTGTTGGCACCGGTACTGACCGGCCTTCTGGCTGCATTGCTGCAGGTCGTCACCCTGCTTAGCCTGATGCTTGGTCGTTACTGGCAGGCAGCGTTGTACAACCCGGGCGGTTTCGGCAGTGAGTTTCGTACGCTGCGGTTCCCGCCACTGCTGGCGGTGCTGCTGCTGGTCGGCATGCTGCTTGGACCGAACCTGGGTGCGCAGCTGGCGGTTTTGACGCCGTTGTGCAGTGTACCGCTGGTGTTTGCCGGTATCGCGCTAATGCACGGGCTGGTGGCTCAGGGGCGTCTGCCGCGATTCTGGCTGGTGGGGCTGTACGTCACGCTGGTGCTGTTCATGCAGTTGATTTATCCGTTACTGGCCGTTTTGGCCATTGTCGACAGTCTGTTTGATTTTCGTGGTCGCGCAGCCGGTAAGAATGGCGCGGGACCTGCGAACGGTGAAGGTTAAAAGTTAAGAGGTAAGACTCAAATGGAAGTCATCCTGCTGGAAAAAGTCGCAAACCTGGGCAACCTGGGCGACAAGGTAAACGTCAAGTCTGGTTACGGTCGCAACTACCTGCTGCCGCAGCGCAAGGCTACTGCTGCTACCGCAGCCAACATCGCCGAGTTCGAAGCTCGTCGTGCTGACCTGGAAAAAGCTGCTGCCGAGCGTAAGGCTTCTGCCGAAACTCGCGCCGCTCAGCTGGCCGAACTGGAAGTCACCATCACCGCTACCGCGGGCGATGAGGGCAAGCTGTTCGGTTCCATCGGCACTCACGACATCGCCGACGCACTGACCGCCTCTGGCGTTGAAGTAGCGAAGAGCGAAGTCCGTCTGCCGAACGGCACCATCCGTCAGGTTGGTGAGTACGACGTAGCTGTGCACCTGCACACCGACGTCGAAGCGACCGTCAAGCTGATCGTCGTAGCCGGCTAAGCCATCGTCTGGCACCGCTGGTGCCTGACGAGTAACATCGGGCACGTTTCCACGCGAGTGGAACGTGCCCTTTGTTTTTTTGTAGTTTCGAATTCCGAGTGCCATGAACGACATCAGTGTCCCCCAGCAATACGATCTGGAAACCGCAGCGCTCAAGGTACCGCCGCACTCCATCGAGGCAGAGCAGGCGGTGCTTGGCGGCCTGATGCTGGACAACAATGCCTGGGAGCGCGTGCTCGACCAGGTGTCCGATGGCGATTTCTATCGCCACGATCATCGCCTCATCTTCCGCGCCATCTTCACCCTGGCCGAGCGCAACTCGCCGTTCGACGTGGTCACCCTGTCCGAGCAACTGGACAAGGAAGGGCACCTGCCGCAGGTCGGCGGCCTGGCCTATCTCGGTGAGCTGGCGAAGAACACGCCTTCGGTGGCGAACATCAAGGCCTACGCGCAGATCATTCGCGAGCGCGCCACATTGCGCCAGCTGATCGGCATCAGCAACGAGATCGCCGACAGCGCCTACGCGCCACAGGGGCGTACCGGCGAAGAAATTCTCGACGAAGCCGAGCGCCTGATCTTCCAGATCGCCGAAGCGCGGCCCAAGACCGGCGGACCGATCGGCATCAACGACATTCTGGTCAAAGCCATCGATCGTATCGACACCCTCTTCAATGCGGGTGAGGCGATCACCGGCCTGTCCACCGGCTTTACCGATCTCGACGAAGCCACCAACGGACTGCAACCGGCTGACCTGATCATCGTTGCCGGTCGTCCGTCCATGGGTAAGACGACATTCGCCATGAACCTTGTCGAGAATGCCGTGCTACGCACCGACAAGGCGGTACTGGTGTTTTCCCTGGAAATGCCCGCGGACTCCATCGTCATTCGTATGCTCGCCTCGCTTGGTCGCATCGATCAGACCAAGGTCCGTGCCGGTAAGCTCGAGGACGACGACTGGCCGCGACTGACCTCGGCCGTCAACCTGCTCAACGACCGCAAGCTGTTCATCGACGACACCGCGGGAATCAGCCCCTCGGAGATGCGTGCGCGGACCCGGCGCCTGGCCCGTGAGCACGGCGAGATCGCCATGATCATGGTCGACTACCTGCAGCTGATGCAGATCCCAGGCTCAAGCGGCGACAACCGGACCAACGAGATTTCCGAGATTTCGCGCTCGCTCAAGGGCCTCGCCAAGGAATTCAACTGTCCGGTGATCGCCCTCTCGCAGCTCAACCGCTCGCTCGAACAGCGCCCCAACAAGCGCCCGGTGAACTCCGACTTGCGTGAATCGGGGGCAATCGAGCAGGACGCCGACATCATCATGTTCGTCTACCGGGACGAGGTCTATCACCCCGAAACCGAGTACAAGGGCGTCGCCGAAATTATCATCGGCAAGCAGCGTAACGGCCCGATCGGCACAACGCGTCTGGCGTTCCTCGGCCGCTATTCACGCTTCGAGAACCTGGCACCGGGCAGCTACCAGTTCGACGACGAGTGAGCGTAGCTGCTGTGGCGTTTTGACGGCGGGCTGTATGTTGTTGCCGCCCGACTCAGTCGAACGCCAGCCTGCGCGGCCCGGTCCACAGGAGTAAGATTTCGCCCACCCGCCGTTGTACAGGAAAAACTTCATGCGTCCGCTGGTTGCCACGGTCGATCTGACCGCGCTTCGTCACAACTACCTGCTCGCCAAGCAATGCGCCCCGCAGCGCCAGGCGTTTGCCGTGGTCAAGGCCAATGCCTACGGGCATGGCGCACGGGAAGCGGTTACAGCGCTACGCGAGATTGCCGACGGCTATGCCGTGGCCTGTCTGGAAGAAGCGGAAGAGGTTCGCCTCAGTGCGCCAGATGCCCGCATCCTGCTGCTGGAAGGTTGTTTCGAGCCGGCTGAGTATTTGCGCGCCGCCGAGCTTGGGCTGGATGTTGCCATCCAGGATCAGCGTCAGGCCGATTGGTTGCTGGCAGCCGATCTGCCGTGGCCGTTGAATGTATGGTTGAAGCTGGATTCGGGCATGCACAGGCTGGGCTTCACCCTGCAAGGCCTGCGCGAATGCCATGCGCGGCTCAGGGGCAAGGCACAGGTTGGCGAGCTCAACCTGATCAGCCACTTCGCCTGCGCCGATGAGCGCGGTCATGCCCTGACCGAGTTGCAGCTGGAGCGCTACAGTGAGTTGCTGGCCCTGGAGTTCGATAACTGCTCGCTGGCCAACTCTGCCGCGGTGTTGACGTTGCCGCAGGCACATATGGCCTGGATTCGTCCCGGCATCATGCTTTATGGCGCCACGCCGTTCGCCGAACTGAGTGCGCAGGAACTTGGATTGCGCCCGGTGATGACGCTGACCGGTGCCCTGATCGCCGTGCGTGATGTGTCCGAAGGTGAAAGTGTCGGCTATGGCGCCAGCTGGGTCGCGCAACGCGCCTCGCGTATCGGCACGGTCAGCTGCGGCTATGCCGATGGTTACCCGCGTACCGCGCCTTCGGGCACCTCGGTGGTGATTCATGGCCAGCGCGTGCCGCTGGCCGGCAGGGTCTCAATGGACATGCTTGCGGTGGATCTCACCGATCTGCCGCAGGCGCAGGTAGGGGATGCCGTGGAGTTGTGGGGCGCGCAGATGCCAATCGACGAGCTGGCCCAGGCCTGCGGGACCATCGGCTACGAGCTGCTGACCAAGGTGACCGGGCGTGTACCGCGCCGCTACATCGGTTGATCGGCGGGCCGTGCTTGCTCTTCCTGCTGGACCCAGTTCCCGCGCCCTTGATGCTTGGCTCGGTAGAGGGCCTCGTCGGCAGCTTTGTACAGCTGTGAAAATCCATCGGCATGGCGTGGAAAGAATGCAGCGCCAACGCTAATCGTGACGGCCAGCGTGACGTCGCGGTAGGGCACCGGCTGCGACAGCTCGTGCAGCAGCCGCTCGGCGATCTGGGCGGCGTCTTGTTCGACATTCGGGCCGGTCAGCAGTACTGCAAATTCATCCCCACCCAGGCGTGCCGCCATGTCGCTGCTGCGCACCAGGTCGCGCAGGCGTTGACTGAGCGTACGCAGCAGCAGATCGCCGGCATCGTGGCCGTGGCCATCGTTGATGGGCTTGAAGTGGTCCAGGTCGATGAGCAGCAGGGCGATGGATTCACCGCGGCGTCGGGCATCGCTCAACGCCATCTCGACACGCTCGATGAGATAGCGCCGGTTGGGTAGCTCGGTCAGTGCGTCGTGAAAAGCGACCTGCTTCAGTTCGACTTCTCGTTCGCTGAGATGCCGGTTGGCTTCGGCGAGCTCTGCGGTGCGGGTTTCCACTGCCAGGCTGAGCTGCTCGGCACTGGCCTGAACCTGCCTCAGTCGCGCGCTCTTTTCCTGATCGGCATGCTCCAGCGCTGCTGCCCGTTCCTGCTTGAGGATCTGGATGCGGTAGGCAAGCGCGAAGGAGAACAGAATGGATTCTGCGGTCACCGCCAGCGGAAAGAGGTAGGCGTTCCAGGCCGCGGGCTGAACCACACCTGTGGCGCGCAGCAGGAGCAGGTTGACGCTACCCAGGATCACGCCGAAGCCGAGCAGATAAAGCAGTGCGGGGAAATAGCCCTGGCGCCAGCGACGGAACGAAGCCCACAGCGAGGCGGGAATCGCGGTGAGCGCCAGCGCCACGAATACCCAGGCGCCGAACGCGCGGCAGCCGAAGGCGTTGAGCAGCACGGCGGTGACATACAGCGTCAAGGCAAAGGTCAGCAGGCGATGCGCCCAGGGCACGAACTGGCGTGTCTGCAACAGCGTCTGGGTGAAGCGGCAGGCACTGAACCCCCAGAGTGCCGGGATGCTGATGCGGTCGAGCCAGAATGGCACCGGGCCGTTCGGCCAGAGGTACTGAAAGCCATGGCCGGTCATCGCCAGGATCATCAGCAACGCGCCGGTGGTGGTCACCACGTACCAGAAATAGGCGCTGTCGCGCAGGCTGAGAAAGATGAACAGGTTGTACAGCAGCATCGCCAGGATGACGCCGTAGATCAGGCCGAGAAACAGGTTTTCGCCCACCGCCTGCTCCTGCAGGGCATCGAGCTGCCAGACCTTGAGCGGAAAGGAGTTGCCGGCGGGGTCGTAGCTGCGCAGGTAGAAGGTCACCGGCTGGCTGTCACCGAGTAGCGGAAGCCTGAACAGCATGCGTCGATAGGCATGATCGCGGCCTTCGTTGAACCCGACCAGTTCGCCGGATTGTCGCTCGATCCAGCCACCGTTGCCGTCCGGCAAATAGATGCGCAGGTCTTTCAGGGTTACCGACCCGACTTCCAGCCACCATCGAAATGGTGCATCGCTTTCCCGTTGCAGGCTGACGCGGATCCACCAGGGATGCGGACTCTGTCCGACACTGGCCTTGCCTTCGGCTGGCACGAAGCGCGTCTGTACGTCCGGGCGTTGCAGGTCGTCGATGTTCAGCTCGGCTCCGGGATCGGCCAGCAGCGTGACGTGGGCATTCAGTCCGCGGCCACTGTCACTGGCACTCAGGAGGGCGGTTTCGGCATGAGCGGAGGCCTGGCTGCAAAGGCTCAGGAGCAAGGCGAAAAGGACGACGCGCACCAGACACTCCCGGGCTCGAAGCAATGGTTGAGTCGCGCGAGTATAGCGGGCGGCAGTGACACTTCGCGCGCCCGTCGCGGAGGTCGATAAAGACCCTGCGTGATGGTCGGACTTGGTTATTTTTTGTGCTATATTCCGCGCCCGTTTTCGTTGTCCCGGTTCCCCGCCATGCACGCCGCAAAGCCATTGTTCGACTATCCCAAGTACTGGGCCGAGTGTTTCGGTCCGGCGCCGTTCCTGCCAATGAGCAGGGAGGAGATGGATCAGCTCGGCTGGGATTCCTGCGACATCATCATCATCACCGGTGATGCCTACGTCGATCATCCGTCCTTTGGCATGGCGATCATCGGCCGACTGCTCGAAGCGCAGGGGTTTCGCGTCGGCATCATCAGCCAGCCGGACTGGCACAGCAAAGACGACTTCATGAAGCTCGGCGAGCCGAATCTGTTCTTCGGTGTCGCCGCCGGCAACATGGACTCGATGATCAATCGCTACACGGCCGACCGCAAGGTGCGCTCCGATGACGCCTACACGGCGGGTGGCCTGGCAGGCAAACGGCCCGATCGCGCCAGCCTGGTCTATAGCCAGCGCTGCAAGGAGGCCTACAAGCACGTTCCGGTGGTGCTTGGCGGCATCGAGGCCTCGCTGCGGCGCATCGCCCATTACGACTACTGGTCGGACAGGGTGCGTCGCTCGATCCTGATGGATGCCACGGCGGATGTGCTGCTCTACGGCAACGCCGAGCGCGCTATCGTCGAGGTGGCGCAGCGCCTGGCCCGCGGCGAACCGATCGAAGCGATCACCGACGTGCGCGGCACCGCGTTCATCCGCAAGGACACGCCCGAGGGCTGGTTCGAGATCGACTCCACCCGCATCGACCGTCCGGGCAAGATCGACAAGATCATCAATCCCTACGTCAATACGCAGGACCTGTCCGCCTGCGCCATCGAGAAGGACAAGGGTCCGCAGGACGACCCGAACGAAGCCCGCCCGGTCGAGCTGCTGCCGCACCCGAAACTCGAGCGTGATCGCACGGTGATCCGCCTGCCGTCGTTCGAGAAGGTGCGCAACGACCCGGCGCTGTATGCCCACGCCAACCGCGTGCTGCACTTGGAGACCAACCCCGGTAACGCCCGTGCGCTGGTCCAGCGTCACGATGATCGTGAGTTGTGGCTCAACCCGCCGCCCATTCCGCTGACCACCGAGGAAATGGACTACGTGTTCGCCGCGCCCTATGCGCGGGTGCCGCATCCAGCCTATGCCGGGGCGAAGATTCCGGCCTACGAAATGATTCGCTTCTCGGTGAACATCATGCGTGGCTGCTTCGGTGGCTGCACCTTCTGCTCGATCACCGAGCACGAGGGCCGCATCATCCAGAGCCGCTCCCACGAGTCGATCCTGCACGAGATCGAGGAGATGAAGAACGTGCCGGGCTTCACCGGCGTGGTCTCCGATCTCGGCGGGCCGACTGCCAACATGTATCGCCTGGCCTGCAAGAGCCACGAAATCGAGAAGCACTGCCGCAAGCCGTCCTGCGTGTTCCCCGGCATCTGCGAGAACCTCAATACCGATCACAGCTCGCTGATCGAGCTGTACCGCAAGGCACGTGCGCTGCCGGGTGTGAAAAAGATTCTGATCGCCTCCGGCCTGCGCTACGACCTCGCCGTGGAGTCGCCGGAGTACGTCAAGGAGCTGGTCACCCACCACGTCGGCGGCTACCTGAAGATCGCGCCGGAGCACACCGAGCGTGGTCCGCTAGACAAGATGATGAAGCCGGGCATCGGCACCTACGATCGCTTCAAGCGCATGTTCGAGAAGTACTCGAAAGAGGCGGGCAAGGAGCAATACCTGATCCCGTACTTCATCGCCGCGCACCCTGGCACCACCGACGAGGACATGATGAACCTCGCCCTGTGGCTCAAGGCCAACGGTTTCCGCGCCGACCAGGTGCAGGCGTTCTATCCGTCGCCGATGGCCTCGGCCACCGCCATGTACCACACCGGCAAGAACCCGCTGCGCAAGGTGACCTACAAGAGCGAAGGCGTCACCGTGGTCAAGAGCGAGGAGCAGCGGCGCCTGCACAAGGCCTTCCTGCGCTATCACGATCCCAAGGGCTGGCCGCTGCTGCGTGAGGCGCTGATCCGTATGGGCCGCGCCGACCTGATCGGCAATGGCAAGCACCAGCTGATCCCGGCGCACCAGCCGGCCACCGAGGGCTACCAGAGCGCGCGGCGCAAGAACTCGACGCCAGTCGGCAGCAAGAAGGCCGGGCAGGGCGGCAAGATCCTCACCCAGCACAACGGCCTGCCGCCACGCAGCCATGACGGCAACGCCTGGGACAAGCGCGAGCAGGCCAAGGCCGCGGCCGAGGCCCGGCGCAAGGCGGAAAAGAGCGGAAAGCCGGCTGGCAAGGGCGGTAAGCCGCAGCGTCCGGTCGCGCCCCGCTAGCGGTAGGGAGGCTTGCCGGCATAAGGAAACGGAGCGCCAGGCTCCGTTTTCTTTTTCAGAACCTGAACGCCTGGGTCGCGCGATCCAGCTCGCTGCCCAGCTGCAGCATCTGCGCACTTTGCTCACGTCCCCGGCTGATGTGATTCAGGTTGGCGTCGCCGAGTTGGTGGATACGCTCACTGTGTCCGCGAATCTCGCCCACCGCTTCGCCCTGCTGGGCGGTCGCCTGGGCGATCTGTTCGGCCATGCGGCTGATGGTGGCGATGGTCGAGACGATCTCGTCCAGTGCCTGATCGGCACTTTCGGCGAGGTTCGCCGTGCTTTGCGCATGCTCGACCTGGCTGCGCATCGCCTCGACCGACTGCCGTGCCGCCAGCTGCAGGCGACCGATCAGTTGCTGGATTTCTTCGGTGGCGCCGCTGGTGCGCTGCGCCAGTGAGCGCACCTCGTCGGCCACCACGGCGAAACCGCGGCCATGACCGCCGGCGCGGGCCGCCTCGATGGCGGCATTCAACGCGAGCAGATTGGTCTGTTCAGCGATGGCACGGATAACAGTCAGCACGTTGCCGATGGTGGTGGTTTCGTCGGCCAGGCGTTCGATTGCCGCCGCATTGTCCTGCACTTCGCTGACCAGCCCATGCAGGCCGGTCAGGCTCTGGCCGATCACCTGCTGACCCTGATGCACGGCGCGCGCCGCAGCGCGGCTCGCCTCGGCGGCTTCTCCGGCACCATCGGCGACCTGCTGGATGGTGGCCTCCAGTTCGCTCAGCGAATCGCGTATCTGTGCGGTATCGCCGGTCTGGCGCTGGGCGCCTTCGTGCAGGTCGGTGCTCATTTCGTCGAGGCTTCGACTGCTGGCGGCGACCTGGGTCGCCTGCTGGCGCAAGGTTCCGACCAGGCCAAGCAGGTAGCTGCGCAGGCGATTGAGCGAGCTTTCGATATCGGCGATCTCGCGGATCTTCGACTCGATCCGTGCATCGCTGGCGAAGTCTCCCTCGGCCCATTCCGAAAGTGCCGGCACCAGCTGCCCGAGAGCTCGGGTCAGCTGGCGTTGCAGACGATCGATGGCCAGGGCGATCAGCAGGATCAGCAGGATGATGCCGCCCTGCAGTATGCGCACCTCGGCCTGGATACGGCCATGCTCGGCGCGTACCGCCGGCTCCAGCTCGGCCAGGGCCTGTTGCACGGCATCGATCTTGCCGGCGCTGCTCTGCAGCAGCTCGCTGCGCTGGCGGATCAGCTGCCGGGTACGCTGCAGCTCGGCCGGGTAGCGCTTGATCAGGCTAGTCAGCTCGCGCTTGAGCGCAACGCCCTGGTCTTCACTGGTCCGCTTCGCGGCATCGCCGAGGTCGAGCAGGGCGGCGAAATTGCTCGCGGCCGACTGCTCGGCTGCGAGCACGCCGAGTAACGGCAGTGCCTCGAGCTTTGCGGCGTCCTGTTCGAGGTTATGCAGGGTCTGCTCCACTTCGCTGGCCAGCTCATCCCGGCCGGAGGCGACCAGCTTTCCCCTTGCGTGGCTGAGCCGCAGCAGCTGTTGCCCGGCCGAGAAAAGAGGCCGTTGATAGTGTCGCGCGCTCGGATGATTGGCTCCCGCCTGGTAGTCGTCGAGCTGCGACAACGCTCCGGCCATTTCGCGCTCTGCCTGCAGCAGCAAGCCCTGCGGATCGCCGGCTAGCTTGCCCGCTGCGAGCAGGTCGGTGGCGGTGAAGCGGACCAGCTCTTCCAGGCTCGGGCGTAGCGTTTCCGCCAGACCATCCGGAAGTTCGATTACGTCGCGCTGGAGATCGGTGAGCGCCTGCTGCGCCTGGCTATGACGCAATGCGTCACCGCTGGCGAGATAGCCCTGAATATTTTCCGCTGCCTGATGCTGGAACTGTTGAGACAGCCCCAGGTAACGCGCCATGAGCAGGTAGGGGCGCTCCATGGCTTGCTCGGACCACCAGAGGGTGGCACCCAGCGCGAGACAGACTGCAATGAGCAGCAGGGTGTTGAGAGTGGTGAGCGACTTCAGGCGCATCCTCGCCTCGCAGAACGAATCAGGAGGCTTGCAAGGTATGGCAGTTTGATGTCATTCGCGTTACGGCGAGCGCGGGCCTGTCAGGTCGCCGCCTCTGCGAGGCGCTGTCTGGCGTGGCGATTGGGGTATCCGTCGTGTCAGTAGCGTTCGACGCGATTGCGGCCCCCGTGCTTGGCGCGATACAGCGCTTCGTCGGCCTGTTGGGTGAGCGTCTTGACCTCGGCATCGCCGGCCAGCTCGGTGATACCGCAGCTGAAGGTGCAGCTGAGGTCGTGGGGCTGGGCTGGAAAGCGAATCTCCGCGAAGCGCTGGCGAATCTCGTCGAGCACCTTGCAGGCGGCGTCCGCCGGCGTGTCCGGCAGTACCACGGCGAACTCTTCGCCACCGTAGCGGCCGATGTGATCGGTCTTGCGCAAACGCTGCTTCAGGAACAGCGCCAGGCTCTTGATCACCCGGTCGCCCATGGGATGGCCAAAGGTGTCGTTGACCTGCTTGAAGTGGTCGATATCCAGCATGGCGAAGCTCAGCGGGCTGTTGTCGCGCCGCGCACGGAAGCGAGCATCCTCGAGCAGTTGCAGGCTGTGGGTATGGTTGTAGAGCCCGGTCAGGCTGTCGCGGACGATGCGTGCCTTCAGGCTTCTGGCGCGGGTCGCGCGGGTGCGCACGGTGGCGATCAGGTGACTGGGCTTGATCGGCTTGGTGAGGAAGTCATCGCCGCCTTCGCCCATGGCGTCGAGCTGCTTGTCCAGATCGTCCTCGGCCGAGAGGTAGATGATCGGCACGCTGACATAGCGCTCGTGTTGACGAATCACCTTGGCCAGTTCGGTGCCCTGGCACTCGGGCATGTACATGTCGAGGATGATCAGGTCCGGTTGAAACTCGGCCAGGGCGCCGATGGCCTGAATCGGCTCGATCAGCGTCTGGGTGACGATGCCGGCGTTGTTCAGCACTCGCTCGGTGTGGGTAGCCTGGGCCCGG
Source organism: Stutzerimonas kunmingensis (assembly GCF_021432085.1). Classification (GTDB taxonomy): domain Bacteria; phylum Pseudomonadota; class Gammaproteobacteria; order Pseudomonadales; family Pseudomonadaceae; genus Stutzerimonas. Next base: position 671,176 of record NZ_CP090366.1, read on the forward strand.
GAGTCGTCGATGATCAGTACGCGGATCGGTTCGTAGTGCGCCGTGCGGGTGAATATTTCGATCTTCTCCAGCAGGCTGCTGGCGTCGAGGGTGCCGGTAAAGAACTCCAGGCCACCGGCGCGCACCGCAGCAAGGCGCGTTGGCGTATCGGTTTCCAGGTGGCTGAAGAACAGCATCGGCAGCTTCGATTCCAGTCCCTGTTGGACCTGCTCGGCGAGGCGCAGCCCTTCGCTCGGACCGTTGAAATCCACTTCCATGACGATCGCGGCCGGATGGCGGCGATGCATCGCGGTACGGAAGGCTGCGACACTGCTGAACGCCTGCGCGGACATGCTGAAGAAGTCCAGCTGGCGCACCAAGTGTTCGGCGCGCTGCTGATCCTGCAGAGCGATGTACACCGGTTTGCTCAGCGGCGGCAGAAACGACTGATTATGCGGATCGCTGTGGCGCAACCCGGTACGCGCCAGACGGTAGATCAGCTGGCTGAGGGTGGAGATGGTGCTGCTGGAGAGACGGCCACGGTTGTCCCGGATGTCGTTCAGGCAATCTTCGATGCTCAGGGCAAGCTCGCTGTGCTCGGTCTGCTCGAAGCGGTCGGCGAAGCGCCGCAGCCGCGTCGTCGCTTCGGTCAGGGCAGCGTGGTAGTCCTCGTTCCATTCGCTGCGTTGCAGTTGCTGCCAAACTTCCAGCACTTCGCGTGCCTGGTGAATGACCCGCTGGGCGAAATGCTGCTTGAGTTCTTCCTGATCCGACATCGCGATTCTTCCCGGTGCACAGGGTGCGCTGCCCTGGCTTTATGGTGGCGGCATGCTATCACTGCGGCGGTGCTTTGGAAGTCCACTGTGCGGTAGTGGTTCTCAATTTGGCGCTGAGTGAGCAGGGGCCCTGCGTTATAGTAAAGACATGTCAGCGCAACGTCTCCGACGTCGTGCGGTCGAACCCCAGAACTCGCGAGAAGGACACATTGCCCATGTTGGACTGGAAGAATCGCTTCGCTCGTCTCGGCCGCTCGAGTGGCCCTTCCGGCGGAGCCGGACGGCGGGAGGGTAATCCGCTTCTGCTGGTTCTTGCCGTCCTGCTGGGCGTTTACCTGCTGGTTACTTTGTTGCTCGGCTGGTACTGGAGCCGCGAGCCCGATCTGTTTCCCGTACAGCAGAGTGCCCGCCAGGCGGCCGAGGCCTCGCAGCGGCAGTTGGTCAGCGGCTATACCACCGTGGAAACGCTCAAGCGTGTTGCCAGTACCTTGCTGGATAAGCCGGGTGGCTACCTGAGCAACGATATCGCGCCGCCGGGTCTGTGGTTGGACAACATGCCGAGCTGGGAATATGGCGTGCTTGTGCAGGTGCGAGACCTCGCTCGTGCGCTGCGCAAGGACTTCGCCCGCTCGCAGTCGCAGTCGACCGAGGACACCGATCTGGCCAAGGCCGAGCCGCTGTTCAACTTCGACAATCGCAGCTGGGCATTGCCGGCCTCCGAGTCCGAGTACCGCAACGCTATCCGCGGCCTGGATCGCTACCTGGCTCGGCTCAGCGATCCGCAGCCCAAGGCGCTGTTCTACACGCGTGCTGACAACCTTAACAACTGGCTGGGCGATGCCGCCACACGACTCGGCTCGCTGTCCCAGCGCCTCTCTGCCAGCGTTGGCCGGGTGCGGCTGGATGCCGATGTTGCGCCCGAACAGGAGCGTGCGGGCGTCGTGCCGCAGGTCAAGGAGGAGGTCGTCGAAACGCCGTGGTTGCAGATCGACAACGTCTTCTTCGAGGCGCGCGGTCAGGCGTGGGCCTTGTCACATCTGCTGCGCGCGATCGAGGTTGATTTCGCCGACGTGCTGGCGAAAAAGAACGCCACCATCAGCGTGCGGCAGATCATCCGCGAGCTTGAGGCCGCTCAGGAGCCGCTGTGGAGTCCGATGGTGCTCAATGGCAGCGGCTACGGTGTGCTGGCCAATCACTCGCTGGTGATGGCCAACTACATCTCCCGTGCCAATGCGGCGATCATCGATCTGCGCAACCTGCTGACGCAGGGGTAAGGCGAGCCCCCAGCGGGGTTTAGGAAGCCTCAGGTTGGCGTCGTGTCTGACTGGCTCTACGCTAACCAGGCTTGCACTCAGTCCAGTCCGAGTTTTTTCAACCGGTAACGCATCGAACGGAAGGTCAGCCCCAGCCGTTGGGCTGCCGCGGTGCGGTTCCAGCGGGTTTCCTCCAGCGCCTGCATGATCAGCTTGCGCTCGATCTCTTCCAGGTGATCTTCCAGATTGTCGATCTGCGCCAGACTGGCTTCACCGTTCTCCGATACGCCTGGGCTGTCTGCCAAGCGTAGATCGCCCGCCTTGATCTCATCGCCCTCGCAGAGTGTGTAGGCCCGCTCGAGCATGTTCTCCAGCTCACGAACGTTCCCCGGGAAGCGATAGTTTTCCAGCTTGGCCAGAGCATCCGGGTGCAGGTGAGCGCTGCTGTCACCGCACTCCGCCGCAAGACGCCGAAGCATGGCTTCGGCGAGCAGGCCAATGTCTTCGCGACGCTCGCGCAGTGGCGGCACGCGCAGTTCGATGACATTCAAGCGGTAATACAGATCCTGGCGGAAACGGCCTGCGGCCACTTCGCTGGCGAGGTCCTTGTGGGTGGCGCAAAGGATGCGCACATCGACCATTACTTCCTGAGCGCCGCCGACCGCGCGTACAGCTTTTTCCTGGATCGCGCGCAGCAGCTTGACCTGCATCGGCAGCGGCAGGTCGGCTACCTCGTCGAGGAACAGCGTGCCGCCATTGGCGGCCTGGAATAGCCCGGGCTTGTCCTCGATGGCGCCACTGAAGCTGCCTTTCTTGTGGCCGAAGAACTCGCTTTCCATCAGTTCCGACGGGATCGCGCCGCAGTTGACGGGCACAAAGGGCTTTTCACTACGAGGACCCTGCTCGTGAATCAGTCGGGCCACCAGCTCCTTGCCGCTGCCGGACTCGCCGCTGATATAAACCGGCGCCTGGCTGCGGGCGAGTTTGCCGATCTGCTTGCGAAGGGTCTTCATGGGTGGCGAGCTGCCGAGCAGGCGGCTGTCCACCGGCATTTCCGCTGTAGGCGCCCTCAGGCGCAGGGCCGTGCCGACCAGCTCGCGCAAGCGGTTGAGGTCCACCGGTTTGGTGAGAAAGTCGAATGCCCCGGCCTTGAGCGCGCCAATGGCGGTATCCAGGCTGCCGTATGCAGTGATCATCGCCACCGGCAGCTGCGGGTGCTGTTGCTGAATGTATTGCACCAGCTCCAGGCCGCTGCCATCGGGCAGGCGCATATCGGTAAGGCACAGATCGTAATGCTCGCGGGCCAGGCACTCGCGCGCTTCCTTGAGGTTGCGAGCGCTGCGGGTATCGAGTTTCATGCGGCCAAGAGTGATTTCCAGCAGTTCGCGGATATCCGGCTCGTCATCGATGATCAGTGCTTTCTGGCGCGCGGTCATGGTCCTGCTCTTGATTCGTGAAGCGATGGTCGCCGGGGATGGCGGCTGAGGAGCATGTTAACTCCGCCGGCACTGTCGTGGCTGTCGCTTTGGTCGATGTGTGATGTGTTGCCGGCAGCGAGGCTCAGCTCAGCTTGCGTGGGTGGGCGAAGACGATGCGGAAGCAGCTGCCGCCCTCGGGACGCTCGCGGTAGTCCAGGCGTGCCTGGTTGCTTTCGCACAGCTCGCGGGAGATATATAGCCCCAGCCCGGTGCCTTTGCTTTCGGTGGTGAAGAACGGTTCGAAGATGTTCTGAAGTTGCTCGGCCGCGATACCAGGGCCGTCATCGAGCACTTCGACGATAGGCAGGTCGCTGGCTTCGTCACGGAACAGGCGGAGCCAGACCTGCGCCCGCGGATTCTGCTGGCCGCTGTAGCGCAGCCCGTTCTGGACCAGGTTGGTCAGCACCTGGGTCAGCTGATTGGGATCCATGCGGGTCTGCAGCGAGCTGCCCACGGTATCCAGGTGCAGGGTCTGCTGCGGGCCGAGCCCCTGGCGGAACTCGCTGGCGAAACGATGCAGCCAGTACTTCAGGTCCAGCAGCTGGGGTTCGGCCTGGCGCCGCCGGGAAAGCTGGAGGACGTTCTCGATCACCAGGTTCATCCGCCGTGAATGATCCTGAATGATCTGTGCCAGACGGCGGTCAGGTCCGTCCAGTTCTTCGGATTCCTGAAGCAGCTGCGCGGCATGGCTGATGGCGCCCAGTGGATTGCGGATTTCATGGGCAATGCTGGCTGTGAGGCGTCCGAGGGAGGCGAGCTTGAGCTGTTGTGCCTTCTGCGCGATCTGCGAGATGTCTTCGAGAAACACCAGTGTGTCGAGCTTGTTGCCGTGCTGAAGCGCGGCGAAGCTCGGCTGCAGCGTTGGGCCGCCAGGCGTTGCTCTGAGGTTCGGCGGGCGCAGGGTCGGATTGCCTCGCCACTGTTGCAGTGCCTTGAGCAGTTCCGGGCAGCGTGGTGCGAGGCGTTCGCCTGCCAGCGAGTCCTGGCCGAGCAATTGCAGAGCCCCCTGATTGGCGAGCAGAACGCGCTCCTGCGGGTCCAGCACCATGATGCCGGTACGCATGCGCTGGAGGATCAGCGCGTTGAGCGCCTCCAGGTTCGCCACCTCTTCCGCACGCTGGCGCGCCAGCGTCTCGCTGACCTGCAGGCGGCGAGCCAGCCCCTGAACCAGGAAGGCGGCAGCAAAGCAGAGCGTGCCGAGTGCGCTGGCCTGAACGTACTGGCTGCTGGCTTCGGGGCGTTGAATGCTGAGGTAGAAGGTCAGGTAGATCAGGCCCGTCGCAGCAACCGCGGCGATGAAGAAACCGACCCTGCCACGCAGCAGTATGTTGGCGATGGCAACGGCGACTATCAGCAGGTTGCCGATACCGCTCGGGGTGCCACCGCCGAAGTAGAACAGCCCGGACAGCAGGATGACGTCCATCAGCGCCAGCCCGAGCACGGGCAGATCGCGCTCCGGGTTCTGCACCAGCACGGCGACGATGATGTTGAGGATCAGGTAGATCCAGGCGCCGTACTGAAAGAGCTGCGGGTTGCTCATCTCCAGCAGGTCGTTGTGCAGGTCGGCGCTGATCAGCAGAACCAGCGCCAGGCCGATAGTCAGCCGATAGAGGTGGTACAGGCGGAGAATCCGCCGTCCCTGATCGCCAAAGAAGGTGAGGTTTTCAGTGCCCACCAGGAGTGCTGTCCTGCTCCAGGTGAGCGCGGCTGCAGTACCAGCGATCCTGCGACTGCAGCGCCTGGTCCTGCGGGACGTGCACGCCGCACTGAGCGCAACGCACCATTGGCAGGGTGGTTTGGCGAGGCTTGGGGGCGGCTTTCTTCTGCGCGAAACGGCGCCACAGCCAGAACGCGGCGCCAATCAGTGCAATCCAGAACAGCAGGCGAAACAGACCCATATCGATTCCTTCCTGATTAAGCGTGGTGGCCTGCGATCAATTGAGCCCGGCCACTGCCGGCCCGTTTCGCCGCGCGCGCCGAATGCGAGGACGGCGCTGCGGAAGTCGGTCAGCTGTCAGTCGAGCAGGCCGAAGGTCAGGCGGCTCCACCAGGAGCGCTTTTCGCCTTGCTGCTCTGCTTCCTTGAGTACCGGGCGAAGCTCTTCGGGAAGGTCCTGAGCGGCCGTTTCATACTGACGGAGCACATCGCGATTGGCCCGAGAGGTGTCCGGACGGGGAGCCTCGCCTTCGATAAGGCCGAGGGTGGCCTTGCTCAGCCAGCTGCGGTTGTCGTCTTCCGTCTCGACAGGGGTGAATTTGCCGTCTTCGAGCGTTGCGTGGTCCGGGTAGTTGAGCTGCAGAGTCTGCAGGCTGGTTTCGGCGAGATCGTCGAGGCTCAGGCGCTGGTAGGCTTCGGTCATCACGGCAAGCCCGTCGGCCACGGCCGGCGTGCCCTGGAAGTTCTCCACAACGTAACGGCCGCGGTTGGCCGCTGCGACGTAGGCCTGGCGCTTGAGGTAGTAGTGGGCGACGTGTATCTCGTTGGCCGCCAGCAGGTTGCGCAGGTAGACCATGCGCGCCTTGGCGTCAGGCGAGTAGCGGCTGTTGGGGTAGCGGCTGGTGAGCTGGGCGAATTCGTTGAACGAGTCGCGGGCGGCCCCTGGGTCGCGCTTGGTCATGTCCAGCGGCAGGAAGCGGGCCAGCAGGCCGCGGTCCTGATCGAAGGAGGCCAGGCCCTTGAGGTAGTAAGCGTAATCGACGTTCGGATGCTGCGGATGCAGGCGGATGAAACGCTCCGCCGCCGAGCGCGCGGCTTCCGGCTCGACGTTGCGGTAATAGGCGTAGATCAGTTCGAGTTGCGCCTGCTCGGCGAAGCGCCCGAACGGATAGCGCGACTCCAGGGCCTTGAGTTTGCTGATGGCGCTGGTATAGCTCTTGTTGTCCAGGTCGGCCTGTGCTTGCTGGTACAGCTCGACTTCACCCAGATTCTCGTCGACGGTTTCGTTGGATGAACAGGCGGCGGTGAGGGCGAGAATGGCGATCAGCAGCAGGTGTTTCACTTGCATGGCGGCTTGCGTCCCTGTGACGGCTGGCTGTCTCGCGCGGAGCCGTCCTGTTATGATGAGCGCCCCGGTGCGCCGGGACAAAGACGCCGTATTTAAACACAAGCGTGTAGCCGAAACCAAAGGCCGCTCCGCCATCTGCGGTCCCCGGGCCCGTCCGTTACCAACGGATGTCGCCTGCCTCTCTCAGACGAACCTATCTCGCCGTATGTCCACGACTTCCAAACAGGCCATCCAACTCCGCGCCGAAGTGCCGTTTGACCTTGGCGGGCAACGTCTCGATCAGGTTGCGGCGCAGCTCTTTTCCGAACACTCGCGCTCGCGTCTCGCGGCCTGGATCAAGGATGGCCTGCTCACCGTGGATGGCGCCGTGCTGCGCCCTCGCGACACCGTGCATGCCGGCGCCGTGCTCGAGCTGAGTGCCGAACAGCAGGCGCAGGGCGAGTGGGTCGCGCAAGACATTCCGCTTGAGATCGTCTACGAGGACGATCAGATCCTGGTGATCGACAAGCCTGCTGGCCTGGTTGTGCACCCTGCGGCCGGGCATGCCGACGGCACGCTGCTCAATGCATTGCTGCATCACGTTCCGGGCCTGATCAACGTCCCGCGTGCCGGCATCGTTCATCGCCTGGACAAGGACACCACCGGTCTGATGGTCGTGGCCAAGACGCTGCAGGCGCAGACCCGGCTGGTCGAGCAGTTGCAGGCGCGTAGCGTCAGCCGCATCTACGAGGCGATCGTCATCGGGGTGATCATTACTGGTGGTACGGTCGACGCGCCGATCGGTCGGCATGGCCAGCAGCGTCAGCGCATGGCGGTGGTGGAGGGCGGCAAGCCGGCGGTCAGCCATTACCGCGTGCTCGAGCGCTTTCGCTCGCACACCCATGTGCGGGTCAAGCTGGAAACCGGGCGTACCCACCAGATTCGGGTGCACATGACCCATCTTGGCTATCCACTGGTCGGTGACCCGCTGTATAGCGGGCGTTTCCGCATTCCGCCGGCGGCGAATCCGACGCTGGTGCAAACGCTTCGCGAGTTCCCTCGCCAGGCGCTGCACGCGCGCTTCCTCGAACTCGATCATCCTGTTACCGGGCAGAGGATGAAATGGGAGTCGCCGTTGCCGGATGACTTCGTCTGGCTGCTGACGCTGCTGCAACAGGACCGAGAGGCCTTCGTCGGGTGAGTGCGTGGGGCGGTGACTGGCTCGTGCCGGAATGGCCTGCTCCGCCCAGCGTTCGCGCCTGTGTGACCGCGCGGCAGGGCGGCGTCAGTCGCGTTCCGTTCGACAGCTTCAATCTGGGTGATCACGTCGGTGATGAGCCTGCCGCGGTGGCCTGGAATCGCCAGCATCTTCAGGACGTGCTCGGTTGCCAACCAGTCTGGCTGGAGCAAGTGCATTCGAGTGTCGCTGTCCAGGCCGCTCCAGGAAATCGCGTGACTGCCGATGCTAGCTGGAGCGAGACGCCGGGTCTGGCCTGTGCGGTACTGACTGCGGACTGCCTGCCGGTACTTTTCTGTGATCGTGCTGCGAACCGAGTCGCCGCGGCTCACGCTGGCTGGCGCGGGCTGGCTGGTGGTGTGCTCGAGGCGACGCTCGAAGCGCTGGCGATACCTGCCGACGAACTGCTTGTGTGGCTGGGGCCGGCGATCGGGGCGGCGGCATTCGAGGTCGGGCCCGAAGTGCGCGATGCATTCCTCGCGCAGCATTCGTCGGCTGCCGCGGCGTTCGTTGCAAGTCGCAACCCGGGACGCTTCATGGCGGATATCTACCAGCTGGCGCGTATCCGTCTGGCTGCCGCGGGCGTAGACGCGGTTTACGGTGGCGGGTTGTGCACCTTCAGCGATCCGCGCTTCTACTCCTATCGGCGTGCCGCGCGCACAGGCCGCTTCGCCAGTCTGATCTGGCTCGAGTGATATTGGCGCGCTAGCGGTGAAGTCAGCCATGACTCTGCGGTCCTGGCATGACCTGCATCAATGTCATCCGCCTTGAATCTCCAACAATCATCCTCATCTATGCTGCATCTCGCAGGTTTCGTATATGGCGCGAGTCATGGCGCCGGCCTGCTTCACATGAGGATGAACATCCATGCGTATCGATCGTTTGACCAGCAAGCTGCAGCTTGCGCTCTCCGATGCCCAGTCCATAGCCGTCGGCCTGGATCACCCCTCCATCGAGCCGTTACACCTGATGCAGGCGCTGCTTGAGCAGCAGGGCGGCTCGATCAAACCGTTGCTGATGCAGGTCGGCTTCGACATCGCAGCGCTGCGTCAGGCGCTGACCAAAGAGCTCGACCAGCTGCCGAAGCTACAGAACCCCACTGGCGACATGAATCTCTCGCAGGACCTGGCGCGCCTGCTCAATCAGGCTGACCGCCTCGCCCAGCAGAAGGGCGACCAATACATTTCCAGTGAGCTGGTGCTGCTGGCAGCGCTGGACAGCAACACCCGTCTGGGCAAGCTGCTGCTGGCTCAGGGTGTAAGCAAGAAAGCGCTGGAGAACGCCATAAGCAATCTGCGCGGCGGCGATGCGGTCAATGATCCCAACGCCGAAGAATCGCGGCAGGCACTCGACAAATACACCGTGGACATGACCAAGCGCGCCGAGGACGGCAAGCTCGACCCGGTGATCGGTCGTGACGACGAGATCCGCCGCACCATCCAGGTGCTGCAGCGGCGGACCAAGAACAACCCGGTACTGATCGGTGAGCCGGGCGTGGGCAAGACCGCCATCGTCGAGGGGCTGGCCCAGCGCATCGTCAACGGCGAGGTCCCGGACGGGCTCAAGGACAAGCGCTTGCTGGCCCTGGACATGGGCTCGCTGATTGCCGGGGCCAAGTTCCGCGGCGAGTTCGAGGAGCGCCTCAAGGCGGTGCTCAACGAGCTGTCCAAGCAGGAGGGTCGCGTCATCCTGTTCATCGACGAGCTGCATACGATGGTCGGCGCGGGCAAGGCGGAAGGCGCCATGGATGCCGGCAACATGCTCAAGCCTGCCCTGGCGCGCGGCGAGCTGCACTGCGTAGGTGCCACTACTCTCGATGAATACCGTCAGTACATCGAGAAGGATGCCGCCCTGGAGCGTCGCTTCCAGAAAGTGCTGGTCGACGAACCAAGCGAGGAAGACACCATCGCTATTCTCCGTGGCCTCAAGGAGCGCTACGAAGTGCACCATGGCGTGACCATCACCGATGGCGCCATCATCGCCGCGGCCAAGCTCAGCCACCGCTATATCACCGATCGCCAGCTGCCGGACAAGGCCATCGACCTGATCGACGAGGCCGCCAGCCGTATCCGCATGGAGATCGACTCCAAGCCCGAAGAGCTCGATCGCCTGGATCGCCGCTTGATCCAGCTGAAAATCGAGCGTGAGGCGCTGAAGAAGGAAGACGACGAGGCCACCAAGAAGCGCCTGGCCAAGCTGGAAGACGACATCGCCAAGCTGGAGCGCGAATACGCCGATCTGGAAGAAATCTGGAAGTCGGAGAAGGCCGAGGTGCAGGGTTCGGCGCAGATCCAGCAGAAGATCGAACAAGCCAAGGCCGAGCTCGAAGCAGCGCGGCGCAAGGGCGATCTAGCGCGCATGGCCGAACTGCAGTACGGCATCATTCCGGACCTCGAGCGCAGCCTGGAGATGGTCGATCAGCATGGCAAGAAAGAAAACCAGCTGCTGCGTAACAAGGTGACCGACGAGGAGATCGCTGAGGTGGTTTCCAAGTGGACCGGTATTCCGGTCTCCAAGATGCTCGAAGGCGAGCGCGACAAGCTGCTGCGCATGGAAGACATGCTGCACACTCGCGTCATCGGTCAGCACGAAGCCGTGGTGGCCGTATCCAATGCCGTGCGCCGCTCGCGCGCCGGTCTGGCCGACCCGAATCGTCCGAGCGGCTCGTTCCTCTTTCTCGGCCCGACCGGGGTGGGCAAGACCGAGCTTTGCAAGGCGCTGGCCGAGTTCCTCTTTGATACCGAGGAGGCGATGATCCGCATCGACATGTCCGAGTTCATGGAGAAGCACTCCGTTGCGCGCCTGATCGGTGCGCCGCCGGGCTACGTCGGTTACGAAGAGGGCGGTTACCTGACCGAGGCGGTGCGTCGCAAACCGTATTCGGTGGTGTTGATGGACGAGGTAGAGAAGGCCCATCCAGACGTCTTCAATGTGCTGCTGCAGGTGCTCGAAGACGGCCGCCTGACCGACAGTCATGGGCGGACGGTGGACTTCAAGAACACGGTGATCGTGATGACCTCCAACCTGGGCTCTGCGCAGATCCAAGAGCTGGTTGGTGATCCCGATGCGCAGCGGGCTGCGGTGATGGATGCGGTGGCGCATCACTTCCGACCGGAGTTCATCAACCGTATCGACGAGGTGGTGGTGTTCGATCCGCTCGGTCGCGAGCAGATCGCCGGTATCGCCGACATCCAGCTCGGGCGCCTGCGCAAGCGTCTGGCCGAGCGCGAACTGAGCCTGGAGCTCAGTCAGGAGGCGATGGACAAGCTGATCGCCATCGGTTACGACCCGGTTTACGGAGCTCGGCCGCTCAAGCGGGCGATCCAGCGCTGGATCGAGAATCCGCTGGCGCAGCAGATCCTCTCCGGTCAGTTCGCGCCGGGTAGCAGCGTCAAGGCGCGGGTAGAGGGCGAGCAGATCGTCTTCGATTGAGTGGGGTGGTTACCTGCGGGGTGCAGCACCTCGCAGGTAGCCGTGTTGGAGCAGCGTTTTCGCGGGTGCCGCCGGGTGAACGCAAAGTGTTGTCAGGAATCGCATTTTTGGGGTTGACAGGCGAGCCGGGAACCGTAAAATGGCGCGCCTCTGAGGCGGTAACGTAACGCTGAAGAGCTGGAATTGAAGTTGTTCCGCGATAGCTCAGTCGGTAGAGCAAATGACTGTTAATCATTGGGTCCCAGGTTCGAGTCCTGGTCGCGGAGCCAAATTCCAATCGGGGTATAGCGCAGTCCGGTAGCGCGCCTGCTTTGGGAGCAGGATGTCGGGAGTTCGAATCCCCCTACCCCGACCATTTTTGGGTCGTTAGCTCAGTTGGTAGAGCAGTTGGCTTTTAACCAATTGGTCGTAGGTTCGAATCCTACACGACCCACCATACGGGCTTCTCAGGAAGCATGAAAAGCTGGATGTCTTCGCGGACATCCAGCTTTTTTATTTCCTGCGATTTCTTCTCGGCACATTCAAGGCGCACCCAGGGGTGCGCCTTTTCTGCGTCAATGGAGCTTCAGGCGCGGCTCCGTCGTGCGGCTGAGCTTGTCGCCCAGCATCATCAGTAGCGTGCGCGGGATGCCGTACAGTGCGATCTGGTGCATGCGGTAGAGCGAGATATAGAACATTCGTGCCAGCCAGCCTTCGAGCATCACGTTGCCGGTCAGGTTGCCCATCAGATTGCCTACTGCCGAGAAGCTTGACAGCGAAATCAGTGAGCCATAGTCCTTGTAGCGATAGGTCGGCAGCGGCTTGCCTTCCAGTCGGTTGTGGATCGAGCGGGCCAGCATCGAGGCCTGCTGGTGGGCTGCCTGTGCACGGGGGGGGACATTGCGGTCGCTGTCCGGCTGTGGGCAGGCGGCACAATCGCCGAACGCGAAGATGTTCTCGTCGCGCGTGCTCTGCAGTGTCGGGTGGACGACCAGCTGGTTAATGCGGTTGGTTTCCAGGCCATCCAGTTCGTGAAGGAAGGCGGGTGCCTTGATCCCGGCGGCCCACACCTTGAGGCTGGCCTGGACGAACTCGCCCTGCTTGGTGTGCAGGCCCTCGGCGGTGACTTCGCTGACGGCCGCGCCTGTGAGCACCGTGACACCCAGGTCCAGCAGTGTCTGGTGCACCGGTTGGCTGATGCGCTCAGGCAGTGCCGGCAGGACTTTCGGGCCGGCCTCGATGAGGGTGATGTTTACATCCTCCGGCTTGATGCCATCGAGGCCGTAGGCCGCCAGCTCCTTGGCGGCGTGCAGCAGTTCTGCAGCCAGCTCCACGCCGGTAGCGCCGGCTCCGACGATGGCCATGCTGATGTTGCTCGAGGCACTCTCGCCTGCATGCGCCTTCATGTAATGGCTCAGCAGTTGCCGGTGGAAGCGCTCGGCCTGCTCGCGCGTATCAAGGAAGATGCAGTGCTCGGAAGCCCCCGAGGTGCCGAAGTCGTTGGTCGTGCTGCCAACGGCAATCACCAGCGTGTCGTAGTTCAGTGCGCGTGACGGGACCAGTTCCACGCCAAACTCGTCGCGCGTCGCTTCCAGTCGAATGCATTTGCTCGCGCGATCCAGGCCTGCCATGCGGCCCATCTGGAACTCGAAGTGATTCCATTTGGCCTGAGCGACATAGTTGAGTTCGTCAGCGGACGAGTTCAAGGAGCCGGCGGCGACTTCGTGCAGCAGCGGCTTCCAGATGTGTGTGAGGTTGGCGTCGACCAGGGTGATGCGGGCTTTGCCACGCTTGCCCAGGGTTCTACCCAGGCGGGTAGCAAGCTCCAGACCGCCGGCGCCACCGCCGACGATTACGACTCGATGTGACATGGGAGTGACTCATAGCTGCAAGGGAAACGGCGGGGCGGCCTGGCGAGCGGAGCTCAAAGCACAAGGCGGCTCAAGAGGCGGCTCAATAACCCGAGCCCGATCACCACGACCAGTACCACAAGCAGAAGAAGCCAGGGGCGAAACGGCTGGCGCTCGACCTGGTGTTGCGGGGCGCGGAGGTATTCATCGACGCGCTGCTGATCTTCGGGCTTCAGGCGGCTGGGCATGGGCACCTCGAATGGAATGCAGGCATTCTAGCTGTGCAGGGTCAAAAGCCAAGCGCGAAGTGCGGCGCTTTGCCGCGCGGAGGGCTGGCGGGCATGCCGGGCGGCATGCCCTTGGGGGTAGTCAGGTGTTCTTCAGCTTGCGCAGGTTGCCGATGACCGACTCCAGCGCGCGGTCGAACAGCAGGGTGTCGTTGAGTAGCCGAATGGCGCCGCGCTGGAATTCGGTCGCCAGGCCCATGCGGGTCTTTTCCAGGACTTTCATGCCGGTGCGATTAACGAAGATGTACTTGCCGGTGGGCTTGATCACCGCTGCCAGCTTGCAGCGCAGCTTGTGTTCTTCGTCTTCCTGGAACTCCACCCAGCTGCCGACGCGCAGATTGTCGACCTGGACCAGCGCGACATCGTTATCCGGCAGGCTGATTTCCGGTTCCTGCTCGCGGCTCTCGCCAGGTGCAAGCAGGACGATCTCGTCGACCACTTCGACCATTGCCGGTGCGGTTGCTATCGGAGTGGCCGCTGACTCAGCTGAAGTGCTGTCGTCCGCTGGCGCCTCGCTGGGAGCGCTCTGCGGTTGCTGGAAGCGCTGCAGGGTCTGGACATGGAGCGCTTCGAGCTGGGTAAAGAAGTCGCCGGTGGAAAAAGGGTCGAAGGCGGCGCTGACCAGTCCGTCGCGTAGCGCTTTAAGCAGGCTCGGGACCAGCTCCAGCAGGCGTGCGCGCGATTCTTCGTCTTCGTGAGGGGTAACGCTCCACACCAGATCGTCCATCGTGTCCAGGGCGGCCTGCCACTCTTCGGACTGGGTGCCGTGTTTCAGACAGGTAAGCAGCAGAACCTTGCTCCAGGCTTCCTGCAGTAGCCGCACCACGACTTCCGGAAGCGTCTTGCCGAGCAAGCGCTGGTTCAGGGCGCGCTCAACTTCCTGTCGGGCGATCTCGGCCTTGGCGCGGCCTTCCTCGGCGTCGCGGGTGCGTTGCTCGAGCAGCTCGCTACGGCGGCGCTCATCGCCGATGAAGGCAAGGAAGTCGGCCAGCAGCTCGGAGAAAATGGCCGGATCGTCAGTGAAGTCATTGAGCAGTCGAGCCACGATCTGCTCGATCTTCTGGTAGAGACTGTCCCGCTGCGCTTCATCCTGATCGCCCCAGCCCATCGCTGCCGAGGCAATCTCGTTAAGCAGGCGGCGTGCCGGATGGCTGCCGCGGCTGAAGAAGGTCTTGTCCAATACCGCGACCTTGAGAAGCGGGATCTGCAGACGACCGATCAGGGCCTTTAGCGAGTCGGGCAGGGTGCGGTCATCGAGTATGAATTCGAACAGCATGGAGACGAGGTTGATCACATCGTCGTCTATCTCGCCGACCACGCGGGACTTGCCGGTCTTGGCACTGACTCGGCTCAGCAGGCCGGCCAGCTGCTCCTGAAGATCGAACTCGTCGACGGTCTGCGGCGCGCGCGCCTGCATGTGCGACAGCAGGCGGAGGAGGTCGCCACTGGAGATCGGGATCGCATCGCTGGGGATGTTGCGCGCCGGCAGCATGCTGCTGCCACGGAGCTCTGAAAGCAGGCTGTGCAGGGCGCCGAATGCGGCTTCCTGCAGTCCCTCGTCGACATGTGCAGCCTGGCCAAGTGGCGCCGATGGTCCATGGCTTCCGGCTGGCGCGCCGGGGCGCTGCTGGCGGCGGGGCGGGGCGGAGTGCAGCTCTGGCAGGATGCCGGCAGCGACCAGGGTCTGGTTGGCTTCGGCATAGAGTTGGTCGATATCCCCGAGCACGTACTTTTCGAAGAGCTTGAAGATGATCAGCTTGACCTTGATCTCTACCCCAAGGCTGCTGCTGGCCTCGATGAAGTAGTCGCAGAGTGCGTGTGGGCCGAGCGGGTTGCTCTTGTCATCGAGCTTCTTGCTGACCAGCGCATTGAAACGAGTGGTCAGGTGCCCCAGCGGTTGAGCCGCACGACTCATGACTTTCGCGACCATGGTGTCGACGGCTACCGACTCTTCCAGCTCATCGTTCTGCACAAGTGAAAGACTGTCGAACGACACATTGTCCAGCACCGGCGGCTTGCCGATCTCATACTGATTGAGCTGGGCGAATGCTTCGAACAGCTGTTGCAGAAAGCCGCGTTCGATGTTGCGGCGCTTCATGCGCAAATCACGCATGGCTTCGAAAAACGCGTTCTGTTCGACGTTGCTGCTCGCACGATCGGCGATCTCGAAGAGCGAGTCATCGGCGTTGTCGAACAGCGACTGCAAGGCCTGACGCAGCTGTTGGGCGGCCTTGTCGCGCACGCTGATGAGCGCCACAGGCAGGCGGCCTGCTGGTGAAGAAGGCTTGTGCTCAGGGGCTGCCTTGTTCAGGTGCACCACTTTCGCATCGGTTCGCATCGAGACTCTCCTGCGGTCGCCTGCTTAACGGCGGTCACAACGCCAGCTTCAAACAGCGTCTTGTAAGGGTAACCAAATCGGCAGGGCAAGGCGGAAGGTTCCGGGCGAGCCCGCAATCTAGTGCGGGTTTCTTCTGTCGAACCGGATCCAGCGCAGCATAGCCGAGCGGTCTGATTTTACAACGACACCTCGTCAGTAAGGTGTCGCCATTTCGGTGGCGTCAATATTCTTGAAGGGCATTATAAGCATCGGATTGCGATGCCAAGGCCGGTTTTTCATTGGACATGACTTGGCTCACAGATACTCGCAGGTTTTCCGCCGGGAGGTAAAAAAAGCCTCTCGAATACCCGTCCGGGATGCGCAGGTTGGCGCTGCGTTAGCGAGCACTCAGCCTTTATACTCCGCGCAATCTTCAGGAGTCAGCCATGCCGAATCTTACACTTGCCGATCTATCTGCAGAAATCGATGCCAACGTTCGTCGCGCGCTCGCCGAGGACGTCGGCAGTGGTGACATCACGGCGCAGTTGATTCCAGCCGAGCGGCTGGCGCATGCGTCGGTCATCACTCGCGAGGAGGCAGTGATCAGTGGAACGGCGTGGGTAGACGCCGTATTCCGCCAAGTCGACCCACGCGTTGCGGTTCACTGGCAGGTTGCCGATGGTGACCGTGTCGGGGCTGACCGGGTGCTGTTCCATCTCGAGGGGCCGGCGCGGGCGCTGCTCACCGGCGAGCGCAGTGCGCTGAATTTTCTGCAACTGCTGTCGGGCGTGGCGACTCGCTGTCGTCACTACGCGGACATGGTAGACGGGACCGGCGTGCGTTTGCTCGATACGCGCAAGACCATACCCGGGCTGCGTCTGGCGCAGAAGTATGCCGTTACCTGCGGTGGCTGCCACAACCACCGCATCGGTTTGTACGACGCCTTCCTGATCAAGGAAAACCACATCGCCGCTTGCGGTGGCATCGCCGAGGCGGTTGCTGCTGCACATCACATCGCGCCGGGCAAGCCTGTGGAGATCGAGGTGGAGAGTCTGGACGAGCTCGAGCAGGCGCTACTAGCAGGTGCCGATATCGTCATGCTGGACGAGCTCAGTCTGGATGACATGCGCACCGCGGTGGCCATCAATGGGGGGCGGGCCAAGCTTGAAGCGTCGGGCGGCATCAGCGATGAAACGCTGCGCAGCGTGGCGGAAACGGGGGTGGACTACATCTCCATCGGCGCGCTGACCAAGCATGTGCGGGCGGTGGACCTGTCGATGCGCTTGCGGCAGTAAGGGCGGGGCGAGGTTGCGGTGCCTGGCGCAGCGGCTGCGCCAGGCGGATCGGTCAGTGACGGCTTTTCAGGCCGAAATTCTCGTGCAGGGTGCCGGGGGTGTCGTCGCCCTTGGGCGCATAGTCCTTCGGCGGCTCGGTGAAGGCCGGCGACGAGAGACGCTCACGAGTGCCGTGGTTCTCTTCGCTGTGCAGTGCGGCCATCAGGCGTTGACGGGTCTGTTCGTCGAGTGCGAGGCGGCTGGCGCCGTCGGACAGGTGATCCTGAATGTCCTGATAGTTGTTGGTCAGTTTGCGCAGCAGGCTGGCGGTGGTGTTGAAGTGGGTAACCACCTCACTCTGATAAGTGTCGAAACGCTCTTGCAGGTCATCGACCTGACGCTGTGTGCGGTTTGGTGCGCTGCTGCGTGCCACCAGATAACCGATGGCGATGCCGGCGATCAGGCCGACGATCGGGAGCAACCAGGTCGCGAGGGTCTGTTCCACGAGTCCTTCCTCTATATAAACGGCTGTGCTTACGTTAACGTCTCGTACCTGCTCTGTATACCGCGACGCGAGGCGGCGGTTATTGGCAGCTAGTTAGCAAGACGAGTCGACTCGTCCCAAGGTCACGGAGTTCCTGCTTTGTTGAAACGCGAAACCCCCCTCAATCTCGACGGCCCCTGCGGCACCCTTGAAGCGCTGTACTTCGATCAATCGCAGCCGACGGGGCTCGCGCTGATCTGCCACCCGAACCCGGTCAAGGGCGGCACCATGCTGAACAAGGTGGTCTCGACCCTGCAGCGCACCGCTCGCGACGCCGGCTACAGCACGCTGCGCTTCAATTATCGCGGTGTCGGCGGCAGCGCCGGCGCGCATGACATGGTCGAGGGCGAGGTGGATGACGCCGAGGCTGCGCTGCGTTGGCTGCGCGAGCAGAATCCGGAGCTGCCGCTGACGCTGCTGGGGTTCTCCTTCGGCGGGTTCGTCGCCGGCAACCTGGCCCACCGTTTGAACGCGGAGGGCGTGGCGGTACAGCGGCTGATGATGGTGGCGCCGGCAGTGTCGCGCCTCGTCGAGCTGTCGTTGGCTGACGATTGCCAGCTGACGATCATCCAGCCGGAGCAGGACGAGGTCATCGATGCCGAGTCCGTGTACACCTTTTCCGCGCAGCTGCAGCACCCCCATGAGCTGCTGAAAGTGGCAGAATGCGGCCACTTTTTTCATGGCAAGCTGGTGGAATTGAAGGAACTGGTCGCCCCGCGGCTTTGATGCCCGAACCTGCTCCTCTCCGCCGCGCTCAACGATCGAGAATGACTGCATGACTACCCGCATCCTGACCGGTATCACCACCACCGGCACGCCGCACCTGGGCAACTACGCCGGCGCGATCCGCCCGGCCATCCTGGCCAGCCGCGACGCGGCCGCCGACTCCTTTTATTTCCTGGCCGACTACCACGCGCTGATCAAGTGCGATGACCCGCTGCGTATCCAGCGCTCGCGCCTGGAGATTGCCGCGACCTGGTTGGCATGCGGCCTCGATGCCGAACGCGTGACCTTCTATCGTCAGTCCGACGTTCCGGAAATCCCCGAGCTGACCTGGCTGCTCACCTGCGTCACCGCCAAGGGGTTGCTCAATCGCGCCCACGCCTACAAGGCCTCGGTGGACAAGAACGTCGAGAGCGGCGAGGACCCGGATGCCGGCGTGACCATGGGGCTCTACAGCTACCCGGTGCTGATGGCGGCGGACATCCTGATGTTCAACGCGCACAAGGTGCCGGTTGGCCGCGACCAGATCCAGCATGTGGAAATGGCCCGCGACATTGCTCAGCGCTTCAATCATCTGTTCGGTCACGGTCGTGAGTTCTTCACCCTGCCGGAAGCGGTGATCGAGGAAGGCGTCGCCACGCTGCCCGGCCTTGACGGACGCAAGATGTCGAAGAGCTACGACAACACCATTCCGCTGTTCGGCAGCGCCAAGGAGCTCAAGGGCGCGATCGCACGCATCGTCACCGACTCGCGCCTGCCGGGCGAGCCGAAGGACCCCGACAGCTCGCACCTGTTCACTCTCTACCAGGCGTTCACCACCGCGCAGCAGCAGGATGCGTTCCGCCAGGAGCTGCTCGACGGGCTGGCCTGGGGCGATGCCAAGCAGCGCCTGTTCGAGCTGCTCGACAACGAGCTCGGCGAGGCGCGCGAGCTGTATCACCAGCTGATCACCAAGCCCGCCGAGCTGGAGGATATTCTCCAGGCGGGTGCGGCCAAGGCGCGCCGAATCGCCACGCCATTCCTTGGTGAGCTGCGCGAGGCAGTGGGCCTGCGCAACTTCCGCAGCGAAGTTAAAAGTGCAGCGCCAGCCAAGAAGAAGTCCAGCAAGGTGGCGCGCTTCGCCAGCTTCCGCGAGGCCGACGGCGCGTTCCGCTTTCGTTTCTTTGCGCCCGACGGTGAGGAGCTGCTGCTGTCCCGTCCGTTGAGCAACCCGAAGGCGATCGGCAGCCTGACCCAGCGGTTGATTGCCGGCGGGCCGGACGCGCTGGAACTTCGCGAGGACGAAGGCGATCAATTCACCCTGTGGCTGGACGACGAATGCGTCGCCGACAGCCCACATTATGAGAGCGCCGAAGCGCTCGATGCCGCCATGCTGCGGGTACGCGAGGCGCTGGCCACGCTCGTCGACTGACGTGCTGCCGCCAGGGCGGAACGCACCCTGCGACTGCGTTCCGCGGCTTCGCGGCGATCTCCAAGAATGGGTGTCCCAGGAGGGTTGACGCTTGAACGACCTGAGTAAATTGCCAACCACCGAGGGCGCGGCTAAAGTGTCGGCCCCGTTTCACTACCCAGACTCCGCCATGACCCCTCTTGAGCGCTATCAGGCCGACCTGAAACGTCCTGACTTCTTCCACGATGCCGCCCAGGAAAATGCGGTGCGTCACCTGCAACGTCTGTACGACGATCTGGTGGCCGACGATCGCAGCAAGAGCGGCCTGCTCGGCAAGCTGTTCGGCAAGAAACAGCAGGAGCCGATCAAGGGCATCTACTTCTGGGGCGGCGTTGGCCGCGGCAAGACCTACCTCGTTGATACCTTCTTCGACGCATTGCCGTTCAAGCAGAAGACGCGCACGCACTTTCACCGCTTCATGAAGCGCGTGCACGAGGAAATGAAAACCCTCAAGGGTGAAAAGAACCCGCTGACCATCATTGGCAAGCGCTTCGCCGACGAGTCGCGGGTGATCTGTTTCGACGAATTCTTCGTCTCCGATATCACCGACGCGATGATTCTTGCCACGCTGCTCGAAGAGCTGTTCAAGAACGGCGTGAGCCTGGTGGCGACCTCCAACATCGTGCCGGACGGTCTGTACAAGGACGGTCTGCAGCGTGCGCGCTTCCTGCCGGCCATCGAGCTGCTGAAGAAGCACACCGAGATCGTCAACGTCGACAGCGGCATCGACTATCGCCTGCGTGCGCTGGAGCAGGCCGAGCTGTTCCACTTCCCGCTCGATGCCGAGGCCGAGCAGAGCCTGGAACGCAGCTTCAAGAGCTTGCTGCCGGAGAACTGCCGGGTCGTCGACAAGGACGCGCTGATGATCGAGAACCGCGAAATTCGCGCGGTGAAGACCGGCAACGATGTGGCCTGGTTCGAGTTCCGCGAGCTCTGCGACGGGCCGCGTAGCCAGAACGACTACATCGAACTGGGCAAGATATTCGGCGCCATCCTGCTGGCCAATGTCGAGCAGATGAGTGTCACCAAGGACGACATGGCGCGCCGCTTCATCAACCTCGTCGACGAGTTCTACGACCGCAACGTCAAGCTCATTATCTCCGCCGAGGTCGAGCTCAAGGACCTCTATACCGGTGGTCGCCTGGAGTTCGAATTCCAGCGCACCCTGAGCCGTCTGCTGGAAATGCAATCGCACGAGTACCTGTCGCGGCCGCACAAGCCCTGACCATGGCGTGGCCGCGAAGACCGACTCTTCGCGGCCAAAGGCCGCTTTCTCGCAACGTCTGGCACTGCGCCTTAATAGGCGCGGTGTTCGTCAAGAAGGCGTATGCCAGCTGTCGGTATCCTGCTTCAGCAAGCCAGCCTTGGCTGTTCCGTGGTCGCCCTTACGACTCAGGCCGGTATTTCTGCCGGTAGTGATTGGGTGACAGCTCGGTGTGCTGGCGGAAAAGGCGGGCAAAGAAGCTCGCATCGTCGTAGCCCACTTCGTAGCTGATCGTCTTGATGCTCTTGCCGGTGGTGGCGAGCAGGCTCTTCGCCGTCTCGATCCGCAGGCGTTGCAGATAGTACAGCGGCTTGTCGCCGGTGGCTGCCTGGAAGCGGCGCATGAAGTTGCGAATGCTCATGCCATGCTGCCGCGCCACGTCCTCGAAGCGAAACTTTTCGGCGAAGTTGGCTTCCAGCCATTCCTGTATCTGCAGAATCCGCGTATCCAGATGCAGCTTCTGCCCGCCGAAACCCAAGCGCCCCGGGCTGTAACTGCGTTGTAGCTCGTAAAGTACGTCACGCGCCATGCCTTGGGCCACGTGTGCGCCGCAGAAGCGCTCGACCAGATACATGTACAGGTCGCAGGCCGAGGTAGTGCCGCCTGCGCAGTAGAGGTTGTCGCTGTCGGTGAGGTGCTTGTCGGCGCTGAAAGCCACACCGGGGAAGCGCTCGACGAAGTCATTGGCAAAGCGCCAGTGGGTGGTCGCCTCGCGGCCTTCCAGCAGGCCCGCCTGGGCCATCCAGAACACGCCGGTGGCTTCGCCACAGATGACGCTGCCTGCAGCGTGACGCTCGCGCAACCAGGGCATCACACCCGGATGCTGCGCGCAGAGCGCATCGAAATCTCCCCAGAAGGCCGGCAGGATCACCATATCGGCGTCGTCCAGCGGACTATCCACGGCGATGGCGATACCGCTGAAGGTACTGACCGCCTTGCCGTCCGGGCTGACCAGACGGGTTTCGAAAGCAGGGGTGAGGTCAAGGCCGAGCTGCTTGCCGTAGCGCAGGCTGGCCATGTGGAAGAAATCCTTGGCCTGGGTGAGTGTTGAGGCGAACACCCCTTCGGTGGCAAGTATGCTGACGCGTTGGATCGAGGCGAGATTGGGCATGCGATTCTAATTATTGTGGTGAGTAACAGGGTAAATCTGCCGTGTGGCGGCTGGAGCGTCCTATTTTTGCGCGCGCCTGTCCAGCCTTCGCTGCAACGATGCGGCTGAACCGCCATGGCGACCCGGCGTCGAACCGCTGATGCACAGGAGCGAAGAGATGAGTGAAAACAGTCAGTATCCGACAGCCCCTTTCGGCGATTGGGATGGCAGCCCGGCCGCGGCGCGTGCGATGCAGCAGAGGCTGGCGGCGCAGGTGAGCTTGCAGGATGACTTCCCACCGTTGCGATTGATCGCCGGGGTGGATGTCGGTTTCGAGGATGGCGGCACTATCACCCGCGCCGCGGCAGTGCTGCTGGATGCCGATACCCTGGAGCTGGTCGGCAGCAGCCTGGCGCGAATTCCGACGAACATGCCCTACATTCCGGGCCTGCTTTCGTTCCGTGAGCTACCCGCGGTGCTGCAGGCGCTCGGCGAACTGCCGGCCGTTCCCGACCTGATCTTTTCCGACGGCCACGGCATCGCCCACCCGCGCCGCCTGGGCATTGCTGCTCACCTGGGCGTGGTGACCGGCCTGCCCACCATCGGCGTGGCAAAGAAGCTGCTCACCGGGGCGCACGACGAGCTGGATCTGGCGCGTGGTGCACAGGTCGAGTTGCGCGACAAGAAGACCGGCGAAGTGATCGGCTGCGTGCTGCGCAGCAAGGACAAGGTGCGGCCGCTGATCATTTCCCCGGGTAACCGGGTCAGCATCGTCACCGCACCGCAGCTGGTGATGCGTTATGTCACGCGCTATCGCCTGCCGGAGCCGACCCGGCTGGCCGACCGGCTGGCATCGCGGCGGGAAGAAAAGGCCGCCGCGCGGCGCTTGTCTGGAGCGGCCGAGTAGTTAAAGCAGTTGTAACCGGGATTGCCCGCGACCGTGGCGACGCTTGCAGCTGGCGTCTCGCAGGCGCTAGCCTGCGGGCCTGTTGTCAGCTCGGACCCTACGATGATTCTGGATTGCGCTACCGGTTGGTGTCAGGGCGTTCGCCACTGCCCGTCACCGAACTTCAACCAGCGGCCGGCCGGCGAGATTTCCCTGCTGGTGATCCACAACATCAGCCTGCCGCCGGGGCAGTTCGGCACCGGCAAGGTTCAGCAGTTCTTCCAGAATTGTCTGCAATGCCATGAGCACCCGTTTTTCGAGGAGATCGCCGAGCTGCAGGTGTCGGCGCATTTTCTCATCGAGCGTGATGGCGCGATCACTCAGTTCGTCTCCTGTCTGGATCGTGCCTGGCACGCCGGCGTGTCCTGCTTCGACGGTCGCGAGGGCTGCAACGATTTCTCCATCGGCATCGAGCTGGAGGGGACCGACGACCAACCCTTCAGTGAGGCGCAATACCAGGCGCTGATCGGATTGTGCCGGGTACTGCAGGGCGCGTTTCCAGCGATTACCCCCGAGCGGGTTTGCGGCCACAGCGATATCGCGCCGGGGCGCAAGACCGATCCCGGCCCGGCATTCGACTGGCAGCGGCTGCGTGCGGCTTCCATTACCTGCTGACGAAAGGAAAGGACGATGAGTTTTCTGGTGATCCTGCTCGTGCTGCTGGTGGAGAAGTTCTCTGATTGGCGGCCGCGGCTGCAATACGACAGCCCCTGGCTGACGCGCCTGCGCCAGGCGGAGGCCAGCCCGCGTCTGCGACAGACGCCCTGGCTGGCGCTGCTGTTGCTGGTGTTGCTCCCGTTGCTGCTGCTCGGCCTGGTGCTGCTAGCACTGGAGCCGCTGGCCTACGGGTGGCTGAGCCTGCCGGTGCATCTGCTGGTGCTGCTCTACAGCCTCGGCCGCGGCCATGCCAAGGCTGAACTCGGTGCGTTCCGCGACGCCTGGCGCCGTGGAGATGATGAAGCCGCCGCGCTGGCCGCCGAACGTGACGCCGGCCTGCAGGCGCAGGACCCGCCGAGCCTGTTGGCAGCGGTGCAGTCCTGGCTGCTGTGGCGCAGCTACGAGGGTTTTTTTGCGGTGATCTTCTGGTACCTGCTGCTCGGGCCGATGGCGGCGCTGGCGTACCGGCTGCTGGCGCTGTGCGCCGAGCACACTGAGCTTGAAGGATTGCGCGAGCGGGCTGAGCAGCTGCGGCATGCCTTCGACTGGTTGCCGGTGCGGGTGTTGCTCGGCAGTTTTGCGCTGGTCGGCAACTTCGTCGCGGTCAACCGGGCGCTGTTGCACGAGTTGCTGAGCTGGGATGTGCCAGCCCGGCGGCTGTTGGCCGATGCCGGTCCGTTGGCCGCCGATCTTCCGCCCGCGGTCGACGGCGAGGCGGGCATCGCGAGGCTCGACGGGATCGCGGCATTGCTCGTACGTACACGGGTGTTCTGGTATGCGGTGATCGCAGTCTGGACGATCCTCGCCTGAGGCTTTTGGCCAGCGGCGCCGCTAATGGACGTCCATAACGCCTCTGTATGGGGCTCCACCGCCGAATCGCTGTAACCCGCAGGCCAGACGCCTCGCCGAGCGTCGGGTTGATACCTGTCGAAGAGCCATCATTTGGCCATTACCTTAAGTTACAAAAACGCTTACCGATATCCCGTATAACCCGGGCAGAAGCCACTCTCTGACGAGCCCTGCTGCGCGCTGCAACTGCGTGCAAGCCAATACCAATAAAATTGGGAGACGTCGTGTGAATAGCCTGTTGTATCCCGCGATTGCGTTCATGAACCGCCTGAGCTTCGGCATGAAGTTCAGCCTGGTCAGCGTCCTGTTTTTCGTTCCAATGCTGCTGAGCAACTACTACCTGGTGCGCGACTCGTACCGGGCGTATGTCGGTACCCGTAACGAGCTGCAGAGCCTCGAGCTGCTTGGCTCGACCCTGCAGGTGCGGCGTAGCATGGAAGACTGGAAAGACCTCGTGCATATCGAGTCGATCATCGGCCAGACCGGCAATGTCGAGGCGTTGAAGACCCGTCTGAACCGCGTCGAAAGCGAGCTTACGGCGCAGCTGCAGGCGCTCGCGCCGGTTGGCGATGCGCCCGAGCAGGTGACCGAATTCAATGCCCGTCGCGACGAGCTGGTGACCGGCCTGAACGCCGCCCAGGCCGAGCAATCGTTGCAGTCCAAGGCAGCCATGGCCGAGTCCCTGCTGGGTCAGTCGCAGGTGATAATCAAGCTCGTCGCCGGCCAGTCTGGCCTCAGCCAGGATCTCGAGCGTGAGGTCCGTCTGTTGGCCGAGCTGCTGACCACGGTAACCCCGGCCATCAGCGCATCGCTCGGCGAGGGGCGCGCGGTGGGCTCCTACACGTTCGGCCAGGGCTACCTGAACTCCGATGCCAGCAATACGCTGGACAACCTCGTGCTGGAACTGGAAAAGCAGCAGGCGCAGTACGCCGCACAGTTGCAGGATGCCCTAGGCGCAAGCCAGGCCGCGCGTACCCGGCTCGACGCCTTCGCCACCGCCAGTCGTGAGTCCCTGCAGGCGAGCAGCGAGATTCTGCAGGACGAGGTGATCATGGCCGAGGCGCTGGACCTGCCTTGGGAGCAGTTCTACGAGCGCATCAGCGCGCAGATGGGCAAGACCTACGAGCTGAACGACGCCATTCTCGGTTTCCTCGAGGTGGAGCTTGCCGAGCGGCTGGAGCAGAAGCGCCTGCTCATGACCCTGCTGCTTTCGGCACTGGCGGTGGTGCTGTGCCTGGTGGCGTATCTGTACGCAGGCTTCTACGCCTCGACGCGCGCCTCGCTGCACAGTCTCGGCAGGATCATGGACAAGGTCGCCGCCGGTGACATGACCGTGCGCTATCAGGTACAGAGCCGCGATGAGCTTGGCGAGCTGGGCCAGGTGTTCAATACCACCGTGGCGCAGATCCGCGAGCTGATCGAGCGAGTCGGGCAGACCGTCGCCGAAGTCGAACGCCAGGCACAGCGGGTCGAAAGCGTCTCCGGCGAGAGCAATCAGACGGTATCCGAGCAGCGTGGGCAGATCGAGCAGGTCGCCACGGCGATGAACGAGATGTCCGCCACCGCCCAGGAGGTCGCCAGCAGTGCCGAGGCCGCAGTTGGCAGCGCACAGAGCGTCAACGAGGAAACCGTCAGCGGGCGCGAGCTGGTGGTAGCGCAGGTCGGCGGTATCCAGCGGCTGGCCGGCGAGATCGAGCAGTCGGTGCAGGTGATCAACCAGTTGGCCGACGACAGCAAGGCGATCAGCCAGGTGCTGGACGTGATCAAGACCATCGCCGAACAGACCAACCTGCTGGCCCTCAATGCGGCCATCGAGGCCGCGCGTGCGGGCGAGCAGGGCCGTGGCTTCGCGGTGGTCGCAGACGAGGTGCGCGGGCTGGCGCAGCGGACGCAGAAGTCCACCGCGGAAATCGAGCAGATGATCGCTCGCCTGCACAATGGTGTCGGCGCAGCGGTGAAAACCATGCATGCCAGCCATACGCTGGCCGAAGACACCGTTGGCCAGTCGGGGCGGGTCGAGCAGGCGCTGGAAAACATCCTCGGCGCGGTGGGGCTGATCGTCGATCAGAACCAGCAGATCGCCGCTGCGGCTGAGCAGCAGACAGCCGTGGCGCACGATATCGATCGCAATATCGTCGCGATCAACGAGGCCGGCCAGCGCACCGCCGAGGGCGCCGGGCACACCGAGCAGGCGAGTCGCGAACTGTCCCAGCTGGTGGGACGCCTGCAGCAGCTGATCGGCGCGTTCCGGGTCTGACCGCGGCGATGATCAGGGCTGCGGCCAGCCGAACAGTTCACAGCTGTTGCGATAGCTGGCTGCGGCCAGCTCTTCGGCGCTGACACCCTTCAGATCGGCCAGCATCCGGCAGATATCCGGCAGCAGTTCCGGGCTGTTGCGCTCGCCGGCGTGGCCGGCTGGTGGGATATCCGGCGAGTCGGTTTCCAGCACGATGGCCTCCAGCGGCAGTTGCTTGAGCACCCGCTGCATGCGCAGCGCCTGTGGCCAGGTACCGGCACCCCCGAGGCCGAGCCTGAAGCCGAGGCGCAGGTATTCCTGAGCTTCCTCCCAGCTGCCACTGAAGGCGTGCACGATGCCGGCGCGCTGCAGCTTGTAGCGTTTGAGCATGGCGATCATCGGTGCGTGGGCGCGGCGTACGTGCAGCAGCACCGGCAGCTCGAACTCCGCAGCCAGCGCCAGCTGCGCTTCGAGCAGTTCGTGCTGGCGCTCGATGTCCGGGTCCTCGACGTAATAATCCAGGCCGATCTCGCCGATGGCGCAGAGTTTAGGCTCACCGCGTAGCTGCTCCAGCCAGTCGCGCAGCTTGCCCAGGTGCTCGTCCCGGTGCTCGGCGATGAACACCGGGTGAAGGCCCAGCGCAGCATGAACCGCTGGCTGCTCGCAGGCTAGTTGCCAGACCCGCTCCAGATTCGCTTCGTGCACGCCGAGTACCACGATGCGCTCGACGCCAGCGGCCGCGCTGCGGGCGATGACCTGGGTCCTGTCATCATCGAACATCTCGAAATCGAGGTGGGTATGGGTGTCGATAAGCTGCACGACAGGCTCCGTACGGTCGGCGGTGGGCGGGCGCGTAATGCTACATGGCCTTCAGTGGCTTTCCTCTTCGATCTGAATGTCGCTGACGCCCAGCTCTTCAAGCCGGCTGGCTTCGCTGGGGCGTATCGGGTTTTCCCAGGGGGCGTCGACCGCCGCACGCGGCTCGCGGACGTAATGCAGCAGTATTTCCAGTTCGGCCTGCTCCAGACCGGGCACTTCGAACGAGCTGATCAGCAGCGAGGCGGGCTCGCCGTTGATGCAGTAGTGGATGCGGTAACGCTTCAGATCGGTCATGGCGGGCTTCCTGCGGTTGGCGGCACTGAAGTATCCGACCGCCGAAATCCGCTCAGGCTCCCGAGTCTCCTTGTGCTTCGCGCTCGAGCAACGCCGCCTTGCGTTCCAGCCCCCAGCGATAGCCGGTCAGCGCCTGATGACTGCCGACCACGCGATGGCAGGGCACCAGCAGGCCGACGGGGTTGCTGGCGCAGGCGCGGGCCACCGCACGGGCGTGGCTGCCGAGGGTTGCCGCCAGCTCACCGTAGCGACGCGTCTCGCCGGCGGGAATCTGCTGCAACGCCTGCCAGACGCGCTGCTGAAAGGCCGTGCCGCGCAGATCGAGCGGCAGCTGGGCGGCACGCTGCGGTTCTTCCAGTTGGCTGACGATTGCCTGCAGCCACTCACCCAGGCCTTCCTGGTCGCGCTGCAACCGTGCCGCGGCAAAGCGTGAGCGCAGCTCGTCTTCCAGCGCTGTCTGGTCGTCGCCGAACAGCAGGGCGCAGATGCCTTTGTCGCTGCTGGCGACCAGCAGCTGGCCGAGCGGGCAGGGCGCCAGGGCGTAGCGCAGGGTTTCGCCCGCACCTTTGCGGCGGCGCTGGGCCGGCGTCAGTGCCTGGGCGTCCGCATAGGGTGCCCGCGTGCCGGAGTAGCCGGCAGCGAGGGCGGCATCGAGTACCGAGTCGGCCTCGGTCAGGTGGGTTTCCAGACGTTCGCGGCGGCGCGCCGCCGACCACGCCCGCGGGGTCATGCCGGTGCGCGCCTTGAATGCCCGTGACAGATAGGCCGGCGACAACCCGATGCGCGCGGCCAGCTGCTGCAGCGGCAGCGGCGTCTCGGTTTCGTCGAGCAGGCGGCAGGCGGCGATCACCAGCGCATCGAGCTGCTCGCTCGGGCTCGGGCCGCAGGGCGAACAGCGGCGACATGGCCGGTAACCGGCGGCCTGGGCTGCCGCTGGATCGGTGTAGAACGCCGTCCGCTCGCGAGCTGGCCGGCGTGCCGGGCAGCTGGGTCGGCAGAAAATACCTGTCGAGCGCACGGCGAACACGAAGCGGCCATCGAAGGCGGCATCGCGTTCGCATAGCGCTTGCCAGCAGCGGTCCTGGTCGAGCATGGCGCGACTCCCCTGGTTGATGCTGCGATTGTCGGTCCTGGCCGGACGTGCGCCAATCCAAAGCGTGCTTTCAAAGTCGATGGGGAGCATGGAAGCCGCCCCGTGATTGCCGTAACCTGCAGCATCGCCCTGACCGAGAAGGACCTGCAAGCCGCTGATGAAAACGCCTAAACGACTCGAACCGCTGATCGAGGATGGCCTGATCGACGAGGTGCTGCGGCCGCTTATGAGCGGCAAGGAAGCAGCGGTATACGTGGTGCGCTGTGGCGATGAGCTGCGCTGCGCCAAGGTCTACAAGGAAGCCAACAAGCGCAGCTTCCGCCAGGCCGTGAAATACCAGGAAGGCCGCAAGGTGCGCAGCAGTCGTGATGCGCGCGCCATGGCCAAGGGCTCCAAGCACGGGCGCAAGGAGAAGGAAGACAACTGGCAGAACGCCGAGGTCGCGGCGCTGTTCCGCCTGGCCGACGCCGGCGTGCGCGTCCCCAAACCCTACGACTTTCTCGACGGCGTGCTGCTGATGGAGATGATCGCCGGCGAGGATGGCGACGCCGCGCCACGGCTTAATGACGTCGACCTGCATCCGGACGACGCCCGCGAGTTCCATGCGTTCATGATTCACGAAGTGGTCAAGATGCTCTGCGCGGGGCTGGTGCACGGTGACCTGTCCGAGTTCAACGTACTGCTCGATGAGCACGGCCCGGTGATTATCGACCTGCCGCAGGCAGTGGATGCCGCCGGCAACAACCATGCGTTCGAAATGCTCGAGCGCGATGTCGGCAACATGTCGGCCTATTTCGGTCGGTTCGCCCCGGAACTCAAGTTCACCCGTTACGCCAAGGAGATGTGGGCGCTGTACGAGCAGGGCAAGCTGACCACCGAAACCGAGCTGACCGGGGAATTTGCCGAGCCGGAAGATGCCGCGGATATCGATGCGGTAATGCGCGAGATCAAGGCCACGCTGGCCGAGCAGGAGCGCCGGGAGGCCTTGCGCAGCGCTGACGATGCACCGAAGGATGAGCCGCCGGAGCCGCCGTGGATGAAGGGCTGATCGGCCGTCTCTGGCGAAGCCCGAAGACTGCTGCTTCTGTGCAGTTATCGGCTAGCGGAGATCTCCAAGACTCCGCTTAGCCAAGGTATTCAGTGCGTCGATTGCCCTGTAGACCTTGCCCCAGCGTCCGCGTTATCCGCGGACGCCGCCTTCCACCCACCCCCCAATGCCACATACAACGCCACCTGCGCCGTCGCCAGCGCGGTCCGGCCTTCCAGTGCGCGCTGGCGGGCCTGTAGCGCACCGCGCTGGGCGTCCAGCACCTCGCTCAGGTTTGCCTCACCCAGCTCGTAGCTGCGCTGCGCCAGCCGATGCGCCCGTTCACGGTGCTCGCGGGTACGGCTGAGGGATGCGTGCCTGCGCTGCTGACCGGCCATCCTCGTCAGGCCCCGTTCGACTTCCTCCAGCGCGCGGGCCAGCGCCTGCTCGAAGGCGACGTAGGCCGTCTCGCCCTCGGCATCGGCGAGGTCGATGGCGGCGCCGCGGCGAGGATAGTCCAGCAACGGCAGGCCGAACGTCGCGCCGACCCGGGCGAAGTTGGAGGCGCCGGATATCGCGTCTCCCAGAGCGAAGCCGGAGCGGCCCACCGCGGCCTGCACCGCCAGCTTGGGGAACAGATCGCGGCGGGCGGCCAGCGATTGCAGCTCGGCGGCGTCCAACCGTGCGGCTTCGGCGATAAGATCCGGGCGGCGGCGCAGCAGGTCGATGGGCTGGCCCGGGGCGATGCGCTCCTCGGCCAGTGGCACCGGCGCGCTGGCGGCGAGCCGCGTGGCGGTGCTGCCCGGCGGCTCGGCGAGTAGGGTATCCAGCGCCAGCTGCGCTTCGGCCAGGTGGATGTCCAGCTCGTCCAGATCGGCTTCCAGCGACGCCCGCTCGGCGGAGGTGGCTTCGACGTCCAGCCGGGTCACTTCGCCGGCGTGGAACAGCAGCCCGGCGATACGCTCCAGTTCGCGCGCCACTTCGATGCCTTCGACCAGCAAGGCGCGCTGGCCCTGCAACGCGCGCAGCTGCAGATAGCCCTGCGCGGTGTTAGAGGCCACGGCCAGCCGTGCGGCGATCGTCTGCGCTTCGGCCGAGCGCAGCTGCTGAGCGGCACTGTCACGCCGCGCGCGGGTGGCGCCGAACAGGTCCAGCTCCCAGGTCGCCTGCAGCGCCAGCTCCCAGGTGTCGAAGCTGATCACGTCGTCGTCGGGGATGAAGTCGGCCAGCGGGCTGTCGGGTTCGGCTTCCTGATCGTTCTCGTTCCACTGGCGGCTGGCCGAACCAGGCAGATCGAAGCTCGGCAGCAGGCCGGCGCGCGACTGGCGCAGCTGGGCTCGCGCTGCGGTGACGCGCGCCATGGCTAGGCGCACATCGTGGTTCTGCTGCATGGCGCGGCTAACCAGCGCGGTGAGCTGCGGGTCATCGAACTGGCGCCACCAGACGGCCAGCGACTCGGCATCGGCCGGGTGCGCACCGGCGGCACTGAACCAACCTTCCGGCAGTTGCGGATCGGCATGCTGTGGTGCGCTGGAGCAGGCACTCAGGGCCAGGGCGAGCAGCAGCGGAGCGGCCAGGGCCTTGGCAGTCATGCAGTTTCCTCCGGCCGCACTTTCATGAACAGCAGGTACAGGCACGGCACCGCCAGCAGCGTCAGCAACGTGGCGAAGCCCAGGCCGCCCATGATGGTAACCGCCATGTTGGCGAAGAACGGGTCGAACAGCAGCGGCACCATGCCCAGTACGGTGGTGCCGGCGGCCATCATCACCGGTCGCAGGCGCGACGCCGAGGCTTCGATGATGGCGGTCAGGCGCGGTACTTCGTCGTCGATCTGCCGGTCGATCTCGTCCACCAGCACCACGGCGTTCTTGATCAGCATGCCGGTCAGGCTGAGCAGGCCGAGCAGTGCCATGAAGCCGAACGCCTGACCGGTGAGCAGCAGGCCGAAGCTCACCCCGCAGATCGCCATGGGTACCACCAGCCAGATCATCAGCGGCTGGCGCACCCTGGCGAACAGCAGCACGGTGACCAGCACCATCGCCAGGTAGGGCACCGCGAGCGTGCTGGCCAGCGCCTGCTGGGCGTCGGAAGACTGTTCGTAATCGCCGCCCCACTTCAGGCTGTAGTTGACTGGCAGCTCGATGCCCTCGATCAGCGGGCGAATGCGCTGGTGTGCCTCGTTGGTGTTCTCGCCATCGCGGGGTTCGGCGCGAATGGAGATGGTGCGCTCGCGGTCGTAGCGCACGATGATGCTGTCCTCGCTGATCGGCTCGATGCCGTCGGCGACCTGTGCCAGCGGCACGTAGCCGGTGCCGGCGGGGCTCCAGATCAGACGTTGCAGCAGGTCGTCGCTGCCGACACGGTCCTCGGGCGCGGCACGCAGCAAGACCGGGATCAGTTCGTCGCGCTCGCGCAGCAGGCTGACCCGCTGGCCCTCGCTACCGGCGGCCAGGGCGCGCGCCACCGCCTGGCGCGTCAGCCCGGCGTCGGCAAGGCGATCCAGCGCCAGTTGCGGGCGGAGCACCAGTACCTGCTGGCGCCAGTCGTCGCGCACGTTGAAAACCTTGCCTTCGGCCTGCAGGCGCTTGCGACCCTCGGCGGAAATGGCCCGCAGCACCTCGATGTCCGGGCCGCTGATGCGCGCTTCCAGCTTGGCCTCGGCATTGGGGCCGAACATGAACTGCGCAGCCGAGACGTCGGCCGAGGGATAGCGTTGTGGCAGCTGCTGGTTGATCTGCCTCACCAGCCCGGCGATCAGCTCGGCATCCTCGGTGCGCACGAGAAAATGCATCAGCGACGAATTCGGCTGCTCCGGCATATAGGTCAGCATGAAGCGCGAGGCTCCGGCGCCGATGAAGCTGGACACCTCGCTTACCCCCTCCAGCTCCGCCAAATACGCCTCCACTTCAGAGGCGGTCTCTGCGGTCTCGCGAATATGCGTGCCCTGTGGCAGGAACAGATTGACGTAGAACAGCGGCGTGCTCGACGGCGGGAAGAAGCTCTGCGGCAAGCGGGTGAACAGCACCATGCTGACCACCGTCAGCACCACTAGCACGCCGACCGTCAGCCAGGGCCGATGCAGCACGCCGCCGGCCAGTCGGCGGTAGCGGTTGTACCAGGGGCCGTCGTAGGCGGCGTCGGGGTCCTCGTCGGTCTTGGCGTTGCGCAGCAGGTAATGACCGAACAGCGGCACCAGCAGCAACGCCAGTAGCCAGCTGAGCAGCAGCGACACGGCGATGACGAAGAACAGCGAGAAGAGGAATTCGCCGGTGGTGTCCTGGGATAGGCCGATGCCGGCGAAGGCGAGGATGCCGATGATGGTGGCGCCGAGCAGCGGCCACTGCGTCTGTTGCAGCGTTTCCTGTGAGGCTTCGAGGATGCTCTTGCCCTGGCGCTGGCGCACCAGCATGCCGTCACAGACCACCACCGCGTTGTCGACCAGCATGCCCATGGCGATGATCAGTGCGCCGAGGGAAATCCGCTCCAACTCGATGCCCGCCAGCCACATCACCAGCAGCGTGCCGAGCACGGTGAGAAACAGCACCGCGCCAATGATGACGCCGGCGCGCAGACCCATGGCGATGCACAGCACGCCGACCACGATGGCCACCGAGAGGAACACGTTGAGCGCGAAGCTGTTCACCGACTCATCGACGATCTGGTGCTGCTCGTACAGCGGATGCAGTTCGGCGCCCAGTGGCATGCGGTGTTCGATGGCCTGCAACGCCGCTTCGACGCTGTGGCCGACCTCGACGATATTCGCTCCGGAGACCCCGCTGACGCCCAGGGTCAGTGCCGCCTGGCCGTTGTGGCGGATGATCTGCCGCGGCCGCTCGGCGTAGTCGCGCGACAGCTTGGCGATGGCGCCCAGCTCGACCCGCTGCGCGCCCTGGCCGACCGGCAATGCACGCAGCTCGTCGAGCGAATCGAAGGCGCCGCTCGGGCGCAGGCGCACGAAGTACTCGCCGGCATGCACGCCGCCGGCATCTACCGCGGCATCGGTATCGGCCAGCGCCGCCGCGATCTCGTCGGGGGCGATGCCCATCGCGGCCAGCTGCGCCTGGTCGACCTCCACGAGGATGCGCTCCTCCTGCACGCCGGCGATCTCGACCTTGCCGACGCCGTCGGCGGCCACCAGCGTGCGGCGCAGATCCTTGGCCGTCTCGTGTAGCTCCTTGAGCGTCAGGCCGTCGCCGGTCAGCGCATAGAAAATCCCGTAGACGTCGCCGAAATCGTCGTTGACCTGCGGCGGTTCGATCCCCGGTGGCAGGTCGCCCTGGGCATCGTTGATCTTGTTGCGCAACTCGTCCCAGATCTGCGGCAGCGCATCGCCGTCGTAGCGGTCCTGCATCTCCACGCGAATCTCGGCAATGCCCGGCATCGAGCGCGAGCGGATCTCCTTGATCTGCGACATCTGCTGGATCGCGCTCTCCAGCGGCTCGGTTACCTGTTGCTCGACCTCCAGCGCCGTGGCGCCGGGGTACTGCACATTGACGATGGCCTGCTTGATGGTGAATTCCGGGTCTTCCAGACGGCCGATCTCGAAGAAGGCGAGGGTGCCGCCGAGCAGACAGATCAGTACCAGAATCCAGATGTTGACCGGGCGGGTGATGGCGTAGCGGGCGAAATCCATCGGCTCAGTTCCGCTCCTGCGCTTCGATCGGCTGCTCGTCGTGCAGCTTGCTGCCGCCGGCGACGATGATCGGCATCTGCGCCTGCAGGCCGTCGCCGCGAATCAGCGCCTGATTGCCATCGACCTGCTCGAGTTGCACCGGCTGCCGCCGCGCGCGGCCATCCTCGGCTTGCCAGATGAAGTGCTGGCCGTCGCTGCCGGTCTGCAGCGCCGACAACGGCAGGCGAAAGGCGTCGCGGGTCGTCTGCGGCTGCGCCGGACGTTCGATGCTGACGCGCATGGCCATACCCGGCAGCAGGTTGTAATTCTCCGGCGGCTCGCCCCGCAGCACCAGACGGTAGGTCCGCGCGCCTTCACGAGGCTGGGTGCTGTGCTCCTTGTAGAGCAGCGGCAGGCGCACATCGGCGATCACCAGCTCGCCTTCGGCCTGTAGACCGGCGCCGAGCGGAATGCTCAAGGCGGCGGTTTCCGGTAGATCAACGCTGACTTCGATATGGCGGTTGTCCTGCATCTCGAATACCGGCGTGCCTACCGCGACCACCATGTCCGGCTCGGCCAGGCGGCGCGCCACCACGCCATCGAACGGCGCGTTCAGCGTGCTGTGATCGAGGTCGCGCTGGGCGCTGTCGCGCGCCACCCGTGCGGCCACGGTGTTGGCCTGCAGCGCTTCGATTGCGGCGGGGGCGAGGATGCCTTCGGCGAGGAGGGTGCGCTTGCGTGCCAAATCCGCCTCCAGTTGACGCAGGCGCGCCTCGGCTTCGCGCAGCTGCAGGCGGTAGTCGGTGCGATCCAGCTGTGCCAGCGGTTGCCCGCGGCGCACCCGCGTACCTTCGTCGACCAGGATGCGCTCGATACGGCCGGCCACCTCGAATGACAGCTGCGTGGAGGTCACGCTCTGCACCACGCCGGAGAAGCGCAGCGCCTCGGCTTTCGGCTCGGCCGCCTGCAACGGTTCGACCAGCGCCACCCGTGGCGGCTCGGGTGCCGGCTCGGCCTCCGAGGAACAACCACCGAGCAGCGGCAGCGCACAGGCGATGATCGTCAACCAGGCCTTGGACGCTGGGAATGCTCGCGTTGACGTCATCGTGGCTCCTGTCTGATCGGCGTTGCGGGCGTGCGGGCGCCCGTTGGGACTGACAGTAGAGCCCCGCGTCTGCGCAGGAGTTCGCTGGCGATGTTCGTAGAAGTGAGGTGACCGGGCGGTCGACTTCTGCCGAGGCTCTGCCACACTCAAGGGTGCGCGGCTGCGGCTCTGCAGCGCTTGACCGTCGTGAACTCAGCGGGGATGCTTGCCCGCTGTTGAAGGCGCATCACTCATGGGGAATACGCAATGCAAGGCCAGGCACCGGTAATCGACTATCTGAAGGAGCTGCTGCGCGGCGAACTGGCGGCGCGCGATCAGTATTTCCTGCATTCGCGAATGTACGCCGACTGGGGCTTCAGCAAGCTCTACGAGCGCATCAATCACGAGATGGAGGAGGAGACGCAGCACGCCGATGCGCTGTTGCAGCGCATCCTCTTTCTCGAAGGCTCCCCGGACATGACGCCGGAGCCGATCAATCCGGGGCACACTGTGCCGGACATGCTGCGCAACGATCTGGCGCTGGAGTACAAGGTGCGCGCCGCACTGGCCCAGGGCATCGCGCTGGCCGAACAGCACGGCGACTACCCGACCCGCGACATGCTGGCGCTGCAGCTGCACGACACGGAGGAAGACCACGCCTACTGGCTCGAGCAGCAGCTCGGCCTGATCGACCGCATCGGTCTGCAGAACTACCTGCAATCTCAGGCCAGCTGAGCCTTCCACCCCGCGAGGCAGGGCCTGCCTCGCGGGGTTCCTTCAGAGCCGGAAGCGGCTCACCATCGACTGCAATTGACCGCCCAGACGTGCCAGCTCGGTGCTCGACGCCGCGGTTTCCTCGCTGGCGGCGGCGGTCTGTTCCGACACATCGCGCACGTTCACCACGCTGCGGCTGATCTCCTCGGCCACCGCGCTCTGCTCCTCGGCGGCCGCGGCGATCTGCTGGTTCATCGCCTGGATGTTCGACACGGTGCGGGTGATGCTGCCCAGTGAAGCACCGGCCCGGCGCGCCAGCTCGACGCCGCTGTCGGTCAGGTCGCGGCTGGTGTGCATGATCGAGGCAACCTGCTGGGTGCCGTTCTGTAGCGCGGCGACCAGCTCTTCGATTTCCTCGGTGGACTTCTGCGTACGCTGCGCCAGGCCGCGGACCTCGTCGGCGACCACGGCGAATCCGCGTCCGGCCTCGCCGGCACGGGCGGCTTCGATGGCGGCGTTGAGCGCCAGCAGGTTGGTCTGCTCGGCCACCGCCCGAATCACGTTCATCACGCTGCCGATCTTGTCGCTCTCTTCCTGCAGTGCCTTCATCGCCTCGGTGGAGCGCACCACGGCGCTGGCCATGCGTTCGATCTGGGTGACCACCTCGGTGACCACGCGATCGCCTTCCCGGGCTTCGCCGTCCGCCTCGGTGGCGGCCAGCGCGGCCTGTTCGGCATTGCGCGCGACTTCCTGAACGGTCGCCGACATCTCGTGCATGGCGGTGGCGACCTGATCGGTTTCTTCCTTCTGGCTGTTCACGCCGGCGCTGGTCTGCTGGGTGACGGCCGAGAGCTCCTCGGCGGCGGCGCTGATCTGACTGACACCATCGCGGATGCCGCCGATCAGCTCGCGCAGGGTCGAGCCCATCTGCTGGATGCCGCGCTGCAGCACGCCCAGCTCGTCGCGGCGCTGAACCTGTGCGGTGGCGCTGAGGTCGCCGGAAGCGATGCGCTCGACGTCAGCCAGGGTGGCACGCAGCGGCAGGATGATCTGCCGGGTGATCAGCCAAGCGGCCAGCATTCCCAGCACTAGGGCCAGCAGCGCGCTGACGATCAGGCGCGTGCGTGCTGCGGCGCTTTCCACGTCGAGCTGGTCGAGCTGGAACTGGTAGAGCGAGTCGCTGATACGGACGATTTCCTTCTGCTGGTCGGTCATCTCCTGGCGCGCCTTGGCGATTGCCTGGGTGGCCTTCTCCAGCGCCTCGATGGCGCTGCGGTACTCGCCGAGCACCGTGCGCATCTGCTGCAGCGCCGCGCCGCTGCCGGCGTCCAGTGCGCCGGCATGACGGCCGAGGGTGGCCTGCGCGGCGTCGAGCTGGGCGTAGATCGCCTTCGCCGCCTCGGCACCCGGACTGCTCATGTAGACGCGCAGCAGGTACTGCGCACGCTGCACGTCGTCTTCGATCTGGGTGATCGCCTGGAATTGTGCGAAACGGCCCTCGTCATAGTCCGAGAGCTGCAGCACCTGACGGTTCACGCCAGCCATCAGCTCGCTCAGACGGCCTGCGGCCTGGTCGATGATCTGCCGCGAGGCGTTGGCCTGGGCATAGGCCTTGCGCATGTCGTTCAGCGAATTCTGATACTGCGCGTTGTAGCCGGCCTGCTCCTTGAGCTGGGCGACGTTGACCGGGTTCTTGAAGGTTTCCAGCAGCTTGGTCTGCTGGGCGAGGTAGATGCCCAGGTTCTTGTCCAGACGCTCGGTGGATTCGTTGTCACCATTGGCCAGCATGAATTGCAGGCGGGCGATACGCAGGTCGGTCAGCGTCTTGTTCAGCAATGAGATTTCGGTCATCCAGCCGCTGCGCTGGATGACACTGCCGAGGCTGCCCCAGCCGTTCCAGGCGAGGATGAGGGTCAAGATCAGCACGGCACCGAAGCCCAGTGCGAGCTTCCTGCTGACGCCGATGTTTGCAAACCAGTTGTTCATGTCATTCCAATCAGATGAATAGTTCGATCCGAGCGGGTGCCTTGCCGGCGGCCCGCGGGTGTCTTCGGGCCCTCTTTCGGCCGCGAGCATACGAACTTGAATGTAAATCGAGGAATGGTCGCAGCGAATACTGGAGCAGGGGGCGTGGGCCGAGGCGGCCCGCGTTGGTATCAGCCTTTGCCAGGCGCAGTGATTGGGGAGGGGCGGGATGACGGGGCGCTGCAGCAGCCGCTTTCGATGCCCTGCAGAATCGGGCAGTCCGGGCGATCATCGCCCTGGCAGTGGTCGACCAGCTCCTGCAGGGTGTCGCGCAGGCCGACCAGCTCGGCGATCTTGCGGTTCAGCTCGTCGATGTGCGCGCCGGCCAGGACTTTCACGTCGGCGCTGGCGCGCTGACGGTCCTGCCACAGCGCCAGCAGCTTGCCGACCTCCTCCAGCGAGAAACCCAGGTCACGGGCGCGGCGGATGAAGGCCAGCTGATGCAGGTCGCGCTCGTTGTAGTGGCGATAGCCATTGGCGCCACGCCCGGCCGGCGTGAGCAGGCCGATGGATTCGTAGTAGCGGATCATCTTCGCCGTGAGGCCACTGTGCTTGGCTGCCTGACCAATGTTCATGGTGTGCTCCCGATCATTCTTCCGGCTTCCAGGAACGCAGCAGCAGGGCGTTGCTCACCACGCTGACGCTCGACAGGGCCATCGCCGCGCCAGCCACCACCGGGCTGAGAAAGCCGAAGGCGGCGAGCGGAATGCCCACCAGGTTGTAGATGAAGGCCCAGAACAGGTTCTGCTGGATCTTGCGGTAGGTGCGCCGGCTGATGTCCAGCGCCGCCGGAACCAGCCGTGGATCGCCGCGCATCAGGGTGATGCCGGCGGCGTGCATGGCCACATCGGTACCGCCACCCATGGCGATGCCGACATCCGCTGCGGCCAGGGCCGGGGCATCGTTGATGCCGTCACCGACCATCGCCACCACGGCGCCGCCTTTCTTCAGCTCCGCCACGGTGGCTGCCTTGTCCGCTGGCAGCACCTCGGCATGCACATCATCGATGTGCAGCGCTTCGGCCACCACCCGCGCGCTGCCACGGTTGTCGCCGGTGATCAGGTGGCTGCGGATATGCCGCGCCGCGAGCCCGGCAATCGCTGCTGCGGCGCCGTCCTTGAGGCTGTCACCAAAAGCGAACAGGCCGAGGATACGCGGCTCGGGCGCATGCTCCACCAGCCAGGAGAGGGTGCGACCCTCGGCTTCCCAGCGCTGGGCGGTTTCCAGCAGCTCGCCCGGCTGCAGGCCGTACTCTTCGAGCATGCGCCGGTTGCCCAGCGCCAGCTGCTGGCCGTCCAGCGTGCCGGCAATGCCGCGGCCGCTCAGGGCCTGGCTCTTCTGTACATCCGGCACGGCGATGCCGTCGGCTTCGCAGCGCTCCAGCACGGCGCGCGCCAGCGGGTGTTCGCTGCCCCGCTGCAGGGCGCCGGCCAGGCGCAGTATCCGCGCTTCGTCGCCGTCCACGGCATGCAGGTGGATGATCTGCGGCTTGCCCGAGGTGAGCGTGCCGGTCTTGTCGAAGGCCACGGCCGTGACCGCATGGGCGACTTCCAGCGACTCGGCGTCCTTGATCAGGATGCCATGGCGCGCCGCCACGCCGGTGCCGGCCATGATCGCCGCCGGCGTCGCCAGGCCCAGGGCGCAGGGGCAGGCGATGACCAGCACGGCCACGGCGTTGATCAGCGCGACCTCGATCGGGGCGCCAGTCAGCAGCCAGCCGATCAGGGTGAACACGGCGATCACCAGTACCGCCGGGACGAACACCTGACTGACCTTGTCCACCAGCTTCTGGATCGGCGCCTTGGCTGCCTGGGCGTCTTCCACCAGGCGGATGATCCGCGCCAGCACGGTCTCGCCACCGAGCGCAGTAGTGCGCACCAGCAGCCTGCCCTCGCCATTGATCGCGCCGCCGGTGATGCGGTCGCCCGGTGCCTTGTTTACCGGCAGGCTTTCGCCGCTGATCAGCGCTTCGTCGGCCTGGCTCTCGCCCTCGACCACTTCACCGTCCACCGGGAAACGCTCGCCGGGCTTGACCAGCACCAGGTCGTCCAGGCGCAGCGCGGCGATGGCGACATCTTCCTCGCGGCCGTCGACTACCCGCGTCGCGCGGTCTGGGCGCAAGGCTTCGAGCGCACGAATGGCGGCGCTGGTCTGGCGCTTGGCGCGACTTTCCAGGTATTTGCCCAGCAGCACCAGGGCGATCACCACCGCCGAGGCCTCGAAATACAGGTGCGGCATCTGCCCGGCCGGCGTCGCCCACCATTGATAGAGGCTCAGGCCATAACCGGCGCTGGTGCCGATGGCGACCAGCAGATCCATGTTGCCGGCGCCAGCACGCACCGCCTTCCAGCCGGCCACGTAGAAGCGTGCGCCGAGGATGAACTGCACTGGGGTGGCGAGCAGGACCTGGATCCACGCTGGCAGCATCCAGTGCTGCCCGAACAGTTCGCCGAACATCGGCAGCACCAGCGGTGCGGCCAGCAACAGGGCGGCGATCACCGCCCAGCGTTCACGCTGCAGGCGTCGCGCGGCATCCTGTTCGGGGCGCTGCTGGTCGCCGGCGCTCGCCTTGTAACCAGCGGCCTCGACCGCCTGGATCAGCACGGCGGGGTCCGGCGTGCCGATCACCTCGACATGCGCGCGCTCGCTGGCCAGGTTCACCGCCGCGCTGCGCACGCCGGGCACCTTGAGCAGGGCGCGCTCGACCCGGGCGACGCAGCTGGCGCAGGTCATGCCCTCGATGTTCAGCTCGATGCTCTGCAGCGGTACGCCGTAGCCGGCCTTTTCCACGGCCTCGATCAGTGTCGCCACACCCAGGTCATCGCCTTCGACGCGCACCTGTTCGTTGGCCAGGTTGACGTTGGCCGCGGCGACGCCGGGTACCTTGAGCAGGGCGCGTTCGACGCGGCCGGCGCAGCTGGCGCAGGTCATACCGCTGACCGGCAGCGTATGGGTGGCGCTGGACATGGCAGTGACTCCTCGGATTGCGATGGCTGCAGGATCGACCTTAACCCTATGGCAAGGTCAACACCATGATCTGCGACAGCAGGTGCCTTGACCTTGCCCGGGTGGCAAGGTCGAGAATCGGCGCCTTCAGCAGACGAGGAGAGCGACGATGCAAGTATTCAACGTGAGCGGAATGACCTGCAGCCACTGCGAGCGTGCGGTAACCCAGGCCATCCGGGCTCTGGACCCGCAGGCGCAGGTGCAGGTGGACCTGGCGGCCGGAACGGTGCAGGTTCAGAGCAGCGCCAGCGAGCAGGCGATTCGCCAGGCGATCAGCGAAGAGGGTTACCAGGTGAGCTGATCGCTCACGCCGCAGGCTGGTCGGGATCGTCCGGCCAGTCGCGGAGCAGGCCGCGGAACAGCGGGTCGATCAGCGCCCTGGTATCGACCTCTGGGGCGAACAGTTCGGTGTCGCGCGTCCAGTCGGTGAACAGTCCGACCACCAGGGCATGCAGCGACAGCGCGGCGAGCCGCGGCGTGACGCCGGGGCGCAGGCAGGTCGAGGCGTTGCGCAGCAGGTTTTCGCACAGATCGATGAACTGGTTGATGAAGGCGTGGTGACGTTCCTCGG
Source organism: Stutzerimonas kunmingensis (assembly GCF_021432085.1). Classification (GTDB taxonomy): domain Bacteria; phylum Pseudomonadota; class Gammaproteobacteria; order Pseudomonadales; family Pseudomonadaceae; genus Stutzerimonas. Next base: position 713,025 of record NZ_CP090366.1, read on the forward strand.
CTTCACGCAGTTCATCGGTGAATTCGCACTTGTGCAGCAGGATGGTGAAGATCCGGCGCTTCTGCTCGTTGCTGGCCAGGGTGCTGATGGCCTCGACCGTCAGGTTGCGCAGGGCGATCAGTGCCTGCAGCGGCTGCTGCTGATCGCAGCTGCACAGGCGCTCGGTCATCTGCTCCGGTGGCAGGCGAATCTGGTTGAGCATTTCGTGGAACAGGTGCGCCTTGTTCTGAAAATGCCAGTACACCGCGCCGCGCGTCACACCGGCGTCACGGGCGATCTGGTCGAGACTGGTGTGGGCCACCCCCTTGTCCAGAAACAGCCGCTCGGCAGACGCGAGGATGGCGATACGAGTTTTTTCGGCTTCTTCTTTGGTTCGGCGCATGGGCAGATTCAGGCAGATGACGGCTGCTTCGGGCGTCCAGCAGCGATGGAGGGCGGCCAGTGTAACGGCGCATCTCGTCGTGATGCATGTTTATAATCGGCGGTGTATGTAACAGCATCTTGCACGCCGGTGCAAATTCCCGGGCACGGCCGAGGTCCCAATAACTCACCCGGCCACGTCTTCTTTCCAGCTTGCGAGCCTCTGATGTCCCTGCGGATTCTTCTCATACTGGGCGCGCTCAGCGCGTTCGGTCCCCTGGCGATCGACATGTACCTGCCGGCGTTCCCCTTGCTGGCGGAGTCGTTCGGCACCAGTGTCGATCACGTGCAGCTTTCGCTGGCGGCCTATTTCATCGGCCTGGCCATTGGTCAGCTGGTCTACGGGCCTTTGGCCGATCGCTATGGGCGGCGCGGGCCGCTGCTGGTCGGTGTGACGCTGTTCACCCTGGCATCGCTGGCCAGCGCCTTTGCGCCGTCCATGGACTGGCTGATCGGCGTGCGTTTCGTCCAGGCGCTCGGTGGCTGTGCCGGCATGGTGGTAGCGCGTGCCGTGGTGCGTGACCTGTGCGACCCGATGACCAGCGCCAAGGTGTTCTCGCAGCTGATGCTGGTGATGGGCCTGGCGCCTATCCTCGCGCCGGTGGCGGGCGGTGCGTTGCTGGCGTCGTTCGGCTGGCCGTCGATCTTCATCCTGCTGACGCTGTTCAGCGCGATGTGCCTGGTGGCGGTCACGCTGTGGCTGCCGGAAACCTATCCGGCCGGGCTGCCGCGTCAGCCGATGTCCGGTGCGCTCGGGCAGTATCTGCGGCTGTTCCGTGATCGCTTCTTCATCGGCCACGTGCTGACCGGTGCGCTGTGCATGGCCGGCATGTTCGCCTACATCACCGGCTCGCCGTTCGTCTTCATCGAACTGTATGGCGTCAAACCCGAGCATTTCGGCTGGCTGTTCGGCGTCAATGCGGCGGGTTTCATCCTGATGGCGCAGGTCAACGTGCGGCTGGTGCGCTGGCGCGGGCCGGAGTTCTGGGTGCGGCGCTGGGTGTGGTTCTTCTTCGGCAGTGCGCTGGCGTTGTTGGCAGTGGCGGCCGCACAGCCCGAATCGCTCTGGCCGTTGCTGATTCCGCTGTTCTGCTGCGTGTCCTGTCTCGGTTGCCTGCTGCCGAACGCCACGGCCTGCGCCATGGCCGACCAGCGCGCCAATGCCGGCAGCGCCTCGGCCTTGCTCGGCAGCATGCAGTTCACCATTGCCGCCATCGCCGCTTCCGCGGTGGGGGCTTTGCACAACGGCACCGCAGTGCCCTTGGCGGCGATCATCAGCCTGTGCGGCCTGCTGGCAACGATCGTCGCCTACACCACGGCGCGCGCCAGTACGGAATGACTGTCAGGCGCTGAGTGGCAGGGGATGCGGCGCCTGCAGGCGACGGTGCAGGGTTTCGACGAAGGCGCGCGCTTCGGCTTCGCTGCGAAAGGTGACTTTCTGCCGGTCGAGGCTCACCTGCCAGGCGCTGTCGGGGTAGGGCGTCAGGGGACGGACGAGAATGTGCATGGCGATCTCCTCGTGAAGTAGACGCGGCACAGTCTAGGCGCAGCCATGGCTCGCGCGGCGAGCCATGGTGTCGCAGGTCGGCCGGGCGCCGACGAATGGCTCAATAGGCCAGCCGTGCGTCCAGACTGTTTTGCGCCAGGCGGCGGGCCTGTTCCTCGGTCATGCCCAGGCTTTCGTGCAGCGCGACGAAGTTCTCCGTCACATAGCCGCCGAAGTAGGCCGGGTCATCGGAATTCACCGTGACCTTTACGCCCTGCTCCAGCAGTTCGAGGATGTTGTGCTGGCGCATGTCGTCGAACACCTTGAGCTTGGTGTTGGACAGCGGGCAGACGGTCAGCGGAATCTGCTCCTCGATCAGCCGGGCGATCAGCTTCGGATCTTCGGCCGCACGCACGCCGTGGTCGATGCGGCTGACCTTGAGCAGATCCAGCGCCTGCCAGATGTACTCGGGTGGGCCTTCCTCGCCGGCATGGGCAACGGTGAGGAAGCCTTCGGCACGCGCCTTGTCGAAGACGCGCTGGAACTTGCTCGGCGGGTGGCCGACTTCGGAGCTGTCGAGGCCCACGGCGAAGAATGCGTTGCGATAGGGCAGCGCCTGTTCCAGCGTCCTGAAGGCTTCCTCTTCCGGCAGGTGGCGCAGGAAGCTGAGGATCAGCCCGCTGCTGATGCCCAGCAGCTCACGGCCATCGGCCAGCGCCGCGCTGATGCCGTTGAGCGCGGCCTCGAACGGCACGCCGCGGTCGGTGTGGGTCTGCGGGTCGAAGAAGGGCTCGGTATGCACCACGTTCTGCTCTTCGCACTTCTGCAGGTAGGCCCAAGTCAGGTCGTAGAAATCCTGCTCGGTGCGCAGCACGTCGGCGCCGGCATAGTAGAGGTCGAGGAATTCCTGCAGGTTGCCGAAGTTGTAGGCGCTGCGCAGTGCCTCCACGTCGTTCCAGGGCAGGGCGATCTTGTTGCGCTCGGCCAGGCGGAACATCAGTTCGGGTTCCAGCGAGCCCTCCAGGTGCAGGTGGAGTTCGGCCTTGGGCAGATTGTTGAGCCAGTCGTGCATCGCGAAATTCTCGTCTTTCGGGTGTGCGGGCATTCTATCGGTGGGTTGGAGCAACTGATATGCCAGCTGACCACTTTGTCCCGCCTAGCAATTCTGGATGACAGCCGAATGACCGGTTCATTGCGGCTAGCGCGATTTGGCGATTAATTGACCAGCGGTCTGCAGCCCAGATCTGACGGGCGCTGGCGCGGTTGTTCCCAACGTTATCCACAAAGTTCTCCACTCAATTCGGGCATAACCTCGAGCTGGCAGAACGCGATTGATAGCAAAACGTCAGTAGCCGACTGCTCAGTCAAAAAACACAGTAATTCAAGCGCTTAACGCACCCCATTGGGGCGCGTAAGGCTGGTTGATCAAAAATTGTGCAGTTTTCCCGAGCGCCCGCCGCGAGCGCTTTCCAGGCGGCCATACAATTGTTATCCACAATTGCGTCCACAGTATTTGTGGGCAACGACGCGTCTAGTCCATGGCTTCCAGCTGGCTGCGCCCGCGGGTGATATCAGCGAGCAATCTCGCCAGCGGCTGCAGCTGAGCGGCGGGAAGGGCAATCTCCAGGGTCGCGCCTTCGGCATCGAAATGTTCGGCTTCCAGCAGCGCCTCGAATTCCGCCAGGCGTGCCTTGAACAGCGCCAGCTCGGCGAAGCGGCAATGACAGCGACAGCGCGAGCGCGACACCAGCTCGCTGCGTTCGCCGGCCTGCAGGCACTTCGCCGTGGTGCCGCCATAGGCACGGGCCAGTCCGCCAGTGCCGAGCTTGATGCCGCCGAACCAGCGGATCACCACCACCGCGACCCGGTCGAAATCCTGCCCTTCGATGGCGGTGAGCATCGGCCGACCCGCCGTGCCGCCGGGCTCGCCGTCGTCGCTGAAACGGTACTGGTTGCCGATCTTCCACGCCCAGCAGTTATGCGTAGCGGTGGGATCGCTGACCGCCTGGATAAAGGCCTGGGCCTCTTCGGCGCTCTGCACGGGTGCCGCCTTGGCCAGGAAGCGGCTTTTGCTGATGACTTCCAGCAATTCGCAGGGCGCGGACAGGGTGAAGGGCATGGCTGTTACGGCGTCGGTGATGGTTTGCAGGGCGGCCATTGTAGCGGCGCCGCCGCGGCTGCGCTGCGTCGTCCTGCAAGAGGCCATCCGGCGAACGGATTGAACTTCGCCGGACCGTCCAACCCCTATCTAGTAGGGCGCGGTTGCGCGCATGGCCTGGAGAGGCCCCGCCGTACCGCATTTCGCTGGCACATCGGATGGAGGACATTCCATGCTCAATTCCAGTTACCAGTCATGTATCCAGGCCTGTTCCAATTGCGCACTGGTCTGCGAGACCTGCGCGGCATCCTGCTTGCGCGAGGACGACGTGAAGATGATGGCGCGCTGCATCGAACTCGATCGTGACTGCGCCGACATGTGTGCGATCGCAGCAGTGCTGATGACCCGCGACAGTGCCTATGCCAAAGCCTTCTGCAAGCTTTGCGCGCAGGTCTGTCGCGATTGCGCCGAGGAGTGCGGCAAGCACAAGCACGACCATTGCCAGGCCTGCGCCGAGGCCTGTCGCAAGTGCGCTGAAGAGTGCGAAAAGATGGCTGCCTGATCGGTCGCCGATTCGGAGGGCCGCAGCTGCCGCTGCCGGCCCTTTTGCTTCAGCTCAGCCAGTCCAGCGTCAGGATCAGACGGCGCTCAGCCGTTGTCGCCTGCGGCGAGCGATGAATGATCCCGGCGCCTTCGTTACCCAGCCATTTCTCCCCCTTGAACAACGCTACGTCGCCAACCCCGAGCTGCTGGATGGCAGCCGGATCAGTCGGTTCGGCTGTCGGATCGCCCAGGCGCTGACGCTGCATGCCGCCCTCCCGAAGCCATTCGCTACCTGCGCCGGCGTAGGTGGTGATCAGCCGCAGCGGTACATGATCGACGTGAAAGCGCGGGCACATGGGTTTGTCCAGCACGCGTAGGCGCAGGCCAATGCGCCGCGCATCGACCAGGCAGCTGAACGCCCGCACCAGCCAGGCCACGTCGGCGACGAAACCGGCATGGCCGGCAATGTCCCGATAGGCCGCCGCCAGGGTTGGCAGCTGCAGCTCACCGTCGCCGGTCGGTTCGAGGGTCAGCGATTCGGCCAGCGGCTCGCCCAGGGCCAGGAGTGTCTCGGCGAACTCGGCAATGTGCAGCGGCAGCCGGCGCTGCCATACGCTGAGGTTGACGCCGTCGTTCAGCGCTTCGCCGAGTACTGCCGGGGAGTCGCCCAGCAACTGGCGCGGCTGTGGGCGGATGATCTGCTGCGCCAGCATCAGGCGACCTGCTCGTGCCAGGGGCCGAACGGGTCCGGCAGGCGCAGCCAGCCGGTGACGCCCACGGCCCACTCGCTGTCGTTCAGCAGGCAGGCGTCGAGTTCGCGGCGCAGCTGGTCGAAGTTGATGTTCTGCCCGATGAAGACCAGCTCTTGGCGGCAGTCGCCGAACTCGCCGCGGGACTTGGCCAAGATTGCCGTGCGGCTTTCGCTGTCGCTCGGCCAGGCCGATTCAGGGGTGAAGTGCCACCAGCGCCCGGCGTAGTCGTAGCGCATCAGCCCACCGGCCTGCGACCAGCTGCCGGCTTCCTCGGGGCGGGTAGCGAGCCAGAAGAAACCCTTGGAGCGCAGCAGGCGGCCGTTGCTCCACTCGCGGTTGAGGAAGTTGTAGAAACGCTGCGGATGGAACGGCCGGCGCGCCAGGTAGGCGGTGGAGGCGATGCCGTATTCCTCGGTTTCCGGCACATGCTCACCGCGCATTTCCTTGAGCCAGCCCGGCGCCTGGGCGGCGCGTTCGAAATCGAAACGGCCGGTGTCGAGGATTCGGTCGAGCGGCACCTGGCCCATGCTCATCGGCAGGATCTCGGCATGGGTATTGAGCCGACCGAGAATGGCGGTCAGCTCTTCACGTTCGGCGGCGGAAATCAGGTCGATCTTGCTGATCAGGATGACGTCGGCGAACTCCACCTGCTCGATCAGCAACTCGGTGACCGAGCGCTCGTCGTCCTCGCCAAGGGTTTCGCCGCGGTTGGCTAGGCTTTCTGCCTCTTGGAAGTCACGCAGGAAATTAACCCCGTCGACTACCGTGACCATGGTGTCCAGGCGAGCCAGATCGGCCAGGCTCTGACCCTGTTCATCGCGGAAAGTGAAGGTCTCGGCCACCGGCAGCGGTTCGGAAATCCCGGTGGACTCGATCAACAGGTAGTCGAAACGGCCTTCGCGGGCGAGTTTGCCGACCTCTTCAAGCAGGTCCTCGCGCAGGGTGCAGCAGATGCAGCCGTTGCTCATCTCCACCAGCTTTTCTTCGGCACGGTTGAGGCTGACACCGCGCTGCACCTCGTTACCGTCGATGTTGATCTCGCTCATGTCGTTGACGATCACCGCGACGCGGCGGCCTTCGCGATTCTTCAGGATGTGGTTGAGCAGGGTGCTCTTGCCGGCACCGAGGAAGCCGGACAGGACGGTAACGGGAAGGCGGTTCATGGCGGTCTCTCAGGCGGAACGTTGGTGTTTTTCGCGCTGTTCCTGGCGTTGCTTCGCCTCGATGGACAGCGTCGTGGTGGGGCGCAACAGCAGGCGCTGCAGGCCGATGGGTTCACCGGTTTCGGCGCACCAGCCGTATTCGCCGCGGGCGATGGCGTCCAGCGCGGCGTCGATCTTGTCGAGCAGCTTTTTCTCCCGCTCCAGCACACGCAGCTGCCAGTGACGCTGTTCTTCTGCGCTGCCGATGTCGGCGGGGTCGCTGCTCGGCTCCTGTTCGCGCAGCGCCTGGAATTCTTCCTCGATACGCGCCTGCAGCTCGGCACGCTGGTGCAAAAGCAGGTCGCGGAAGAAGGCCTGCTGCTCTGCGTTCATGTACGCCTCGGCGGGCTGGACGAGTAGTTCGGCTTCGGTCATCGGGAGGCACGTGTCGGAAATAATGTAAGAGTTATAACATAACAATTATGTTCGTGATGCAAGCGCTGTTTGCGTGTCGAGCGGCGCACCGGTAAGCGCGTTGTTCCGAGGCAAAGAAAAAGCCCGCGGCGCGGATCGCGCGGCGGGCTCGGGTGTTGATGGGGGCTGGGCGGTCAGACGGCGCCGGGCAGCCCGTGGTAGTTGCGACCGAAGTACACCAGCGCATCGCTGCTGTCGCGGCGGTACACGGCGAGCACTTCGCAGTAGAGGATGTCGTGGGTGCCGACGCTGGCGCTGTGGCTGATGCGGCAGTCGAACGACACGGTGGCGCCGTCGAGCAGCGGCGAGCCGGTCACGCCGGTGCTCCACTGTGCTGCGGCGAAGCGTTCTGCCATGGGCGTCTTGCCGCCGAACAGGTTGGACAGGTCCCGCTGTGCGCCGGCCAGGGTGTTCACGCACAGCTGCCCGTTGGCGGTGACGATGGGATGTGCCGATGCGCTGCGGTTCAGGCACACCAGCAGCGTTGGTGGTTCGTCGGTGACGCTGCACACCGCGGTGGCGGTGAAGCCGGCGCGGCCGCTGGGGCCGTCGGTGGTGATGATGTTGACTGCCGCGGCCAGCCGCGCCATGGCATCACGATAATCTTCACGAATCACTGGAGCGCTGAATTGACTGGTGGTTTCGCATTGAGCCAGTTGCATGGTCGGTTCTCCATCAGGCGAGGACGCAGGCGCGGTCGAAGGGCAGGCGTGGCAGGCGGTCGCGCAGCTTGCTGGCGTCGCCGTAGCCGAGGTTGATCAGCAGATTGGATTTCCAGCTCGTACCGGCGAAGAAGGCCTCGTCCAGTGCCTTGCCGTCGAAGCCGGACATCGGTCCGCAATCGAGCCCCAAAGCGCGGGCGGCGAGGATCAGGTAGCCGGCCTGCAGCGAGCTGTTGCGCAGCGCGTTCTCGGTGATCAGTGCCGGTTGCCCGGCGTACCAGCTGCGCGCGTCGGCGAAGGGGAACAGCTCGGGCAGGGTTTCCGGGAAGTCCTCGTCATAGGCGACGATCACCGTCACCGGCGCGGCCAGGGTCTTGTCCAGATTGCCCTTGGACAGGCAGGGCGCGAGCTTCTGCTTGCCCTCGGCGCTGCGCACGAAGACGAAGCGCGCCGGGCAGCTGTTGACCGCGGTCGGACCGAGGCAGATGTGTTCGTAAAGCTGCTCGAGCAGGGCGTCGGGCACCGGCTTGTCCAGCCAGGCGCTGTGGGTGCGGGCCTCGCTGAACAGCGTGGCGAGGGCATTCGAGTCGATGGGGGCGTGCATGTTCGGGTCCTCAGGCTGCTGCAACCTGGCCGCATTGCTCGGCAAGATGGTCCAGCAGGATCTGGTTGAAGGGTTCGCTGTCGCTGACGCTGGACGCGTGGCCACCGTAGTTCAGCAGCGCCAGCTGGGCATTGGGCAGGGCGGCGGCCAGGTGCTGCGAACGCTGCCAGGGCACCAGCATGTCGTCGCGGTTGGCGATCAGCAGGATCGGGGTGGTGATGCGCGGCAGCTCGGCCTCTATATCGAAGGCCAGCAGTGCCTCGATGCGCCGCACCAGATTCATCGTCGGCGGAAAGTGCGCCAGTGCATGGGCATCGTCGCGTGCCAGTCGCTCGCTGTTGGCCGCGATCCAGTCGGCCGGGTAGAGGAACAGCGCCTGCGCCTGCACATAGGCCGCCGGGCCGCTGTCGTGCAACAGCTTCAGGCGCACTGCGAAACAGCGGGCGCTGTGCGGGTTGGGGCTGCTCCAGGCATTGATCGGCACCAGGCTCTGCAGCAACTGCGGCCGCAGCAGGGCGATCTGCAAGCCGACCAGCCCACCGAGGGCATGGCCGATGAAGTGGCAGCGGCGGATGCCCAGGGTGTCCAGCAGCTCCAGTAACTCCACTGCCATGGACTCGATGGAATAGCCCGCCGGCAGGTTCGCCGGGCTCTTGTTGGTCCCCAGCTGATCGTAGACCAGCACCCGGTAGTCCTGGGTCAGCGCCGGCAGCTGCGGCGTCCAGAAGGCAGCTGCGCCGCCGAGGCCGGAACTGAGCACCAGGGTCGGTGCATCGGGCTCCATGCGGCCATGAAGTTCGTAGTGCATGTCACTCCCTCCGTGCAGTATCAGCGGGCCAGCCGGCGTGCCGGCTGGCCCGCTCCGGCAGGCGCTATTGGCCGATGTGGGCGATGCTGGCGATCTCGATCAGCGCATCGGGCTTCACCAGCCCGCACTGGATGCAGTAGCGCGCGGGCTTCTCGCCGGGGAAGTACTCGGCGTACACCTCATTGACCTTGGTGTAGTTGGCCCAGTCGGTGAGCATGATCATGTTGAAGGTGACGTCGTCCATGCTGCCGCCGGCGGCCTCGACGACGCCCTTGATGGTTTCCAGCACATGGCGGGTCTGCGCGGCGGCGTCGCCGACGTGGACCACGTTGTTGTCTTTGTCGAACGGCAGGGTGCCGGAGACGTAGACCACGCCATCGGCCATGGAGCCGGGCACGTACGGGGCGAGCGGTTTGCCGGAGCCGGCGGGGACGATGGATTGCTTGGGCATGTCGTTGATTCCTTGCAAGGCATTCAGGCGAACCCGGCGGACGCCTCTGCGGGCGCCGCGGTCGGGCACTGGGGTGTAATCAGCTGGCAACAGCCACGCTGGGTGCGGTCGCGAAGCTCTGACAGAAGGCGTCGACACTGGAGACCCAGCCGAAGAACGTCTCGATGTTGTACAGCGCGGCCTGCTGGGCGAACTCCGGCCCGGCCTGGTGGGTGGCATCGGCCAGCACCACGCCGAAATACTCCAGGTGGAAACCGTCGCGCAGGGTCGATTCCACGCACACGTTGGTGGCGATGCCGGTGAACACCAGATTGCGGATGCCACGGGCACGCAGGGTGCTGTCCAGTTGCGAATTGAAGAAACCGCTGTAGCGAGGTTTGGGCACCAGAATGTCGCCGGGCTGCGGCGCCAGTTCGTCCACCAGCGCGTAATCCCAACCGCCCTTGGCCAACAGTGTGCCGGCCAGTTCCGGGCGCTTGCGCATGGTCTTCAGCGCGTTGGACTTGTGCCAGTTGGGCGAACCCGGCCCGCCGGCCTCGACGTACCCGTTGTCCCAGCCGTTCTGCAGAAAGATCACCTGTATGCCGGCGGCGCGGGCTGCGCCCAGGGCCTGGCGGATCTTCTCGATCACCGGCTGGGTCGCCGAAACATCGAAACCGGCCAGATCCAGGTAGCCGCCGCGGCTGGCGTAGGCGTTCTGCATGTCCACCACGATCAGCGCGGTTTCGCTCGCCTTCATTGCCAGCGGCTCGGGGCGCGCCGGCAGCTGTACGGGCTCGTCCGTGGCGCTCAGGCCGTAGCCGGAGATCTGTTCGACGGCCCTCATCAGGCTGATTCCTTCAGCGCGGTGACGTGCCGACGGCTCTGCATCAGCGGCTGAATCTTCTGGCCGAAGGCTTCGACGCCCTCGAGGAAGTCATCGAAGGTCAGCATCACGCCCTGCATGCCGGGCACCGTGGCGATCTCATCGAGCATCCGCGCGACGTTGGCGTAGGAGCCCACCAGCGTGCCCATGTTGATGTTCACCGCCGAAGTCGGATCGGCCATCTGCCGGATGTTGCTGTCAGCGCCCTTGTCGGCGGCGCCCTGCTCGCCAAGCCAGGCGATGGCTTCCTCGTCAGCGCCGGCCTTGTAGTGCTCCCACTTGGCCCGGGCGGCTTCGTCGGTTTCGTCGGCGATCACCATGAACAGCACGCAGGAGGTGACGTGGCGGCCGGTCTTCTCGGTGGCCTTGAGCAGTCGCTCGGTGGCCGGGGCGAAGGCGGTGGGGGTGTTCACGCCCTTGCCGAAGCAGAAGTTGTAGTCGGCGTACTGCGCCGAGAAGGCCATGCCGGCATCGGATGAGCCAGCGCAGATGATCTTCATGTCCGCCTGCGGTGTCGGGCTGACGCGGCAGTCCTCCATCTGGAAGTGCTCGCCCTTGAAGTCGCTGCGGCCGGTGGCCCAGAGGTCGCGCAGCACCTGGGCGTATTCGCCGAGATACTGGTAACGCGTGCCGAAGAATTCATCGCCTGGCCACATGCCCATCTGTGTGTATTCCGGCTTCTGCCAGCCGGTCACCAGATTCACGCCAAAGCGCCCGCCCGAGATCGAGTCGATGGTCGAGGCCATGCGCGCGACGATGGCTGGCGGCAGGGTCAGCGTTGCGGCAGTCGCGAACAGCTGGATCTTGCTGGTGACCGCCGCCAGACCCGCCATCAACGTGAAGGATTCCAGGTTGTGTTCCCAGAACTCGGTCTTACCACCGAAGCCGCGCAGCTTGATCATCGACAGCGCGAAGTCGAAGCCGTAACCCTCGGCCTTCTGCACGATGGCCTTGTTCAGCTCGAAGGTCGGCATGTACTGCGGCGCATTCTCGGAGATGAGCCAGCCGTTGTTGCCGATCGGAATGAAAACACCAACATCCATGGGTAGCACCTCTGTACGCAATGGCTAGAAAGCGCTGCCCGAACGTGACGGGCAGGGTCGAGGGTGCATTAGCAGGATGCAGGCCAGAAAGTGAATTGCCTTTTTTATCAACGAGATAAGTAGCTTGTGTGGTGCGATGTGGACCATTTGGTCTGAATCAGAGCACCTGGTTTGTGCGCGGCGCACGAAGATCGTGCAGCAGTCGCTTGCTGCCTTCGTCGCTCGTGCGTCGCACGCTCGCCGCGCTACAGTAGCGCCTCGTTCGAACCATCCGGTAATCCCGTGACAGACCAGCCCCCCGTTCCGCCCCGCAAGCGCCTTACCGCCAGCAAGACACCACGGCCAAAGGGCGCAGTCCGCGTACCGAGCGCCAGCGCCCAGGACCGCCGCCTGCGCATGATCGAAAGCAAACGCGCCAGCATTCTTCAGGCCGCGCTGGAGCTGTTCTCCCGCTTCGGCCTGCACGGCACCAGCCTCGACCAGGTGGCGACCCAGGCAGACGTCTCCAAGACCAACCTTTTGTACTACTTCGGCAACAAGGAAGAGCTGTACACCAATGTCCTGCGGCAGCTGCTGGAGGTCTGGTTGCAGCCGCTGCAAGCATTCAGCGTCGAGCAGGACCCGGTCGAGGCGATCCGCGACTACCTGCGGGTCAAGCTCGAACTCTCCCGCGATCATCCCGCCGAATCGCGGCTGTTCTGCATGGAGATCATGCAGGGTGCGCCATTGCTGCTGGGCGAGCTGCAGCAGCCGTTGCACGATCTGGTCGAGAACAAGGTCGCCGTGATCCAGGTCTGGATCGACGACGGCAAGCTCGCACCCATCGCGCCGCATCACTTGATCTTCTCGCTCTGGGCGACCACCCAGCACTACGCCGACTTCCGCGTGCAGGTCGAGGCCGTGGCCGGCAAGACCCTGGATGATCCGGCGTTCTTCGAGGAAACGCTCAAGAGCCTGCAGTCGCTGATCCTCGATGGGGTGAGGCCGCGTTGAGATTGCGCGGCAGTTGTCTATGTGGTGCGGTGGCCTATGAGTTGGCATCTGAACCCAAGGCGGTTACTCATTGCCACTGCACAATGTGCCAAAAACAACATGGGGCAGCGTTCGCGACTTATGGAAGCGTGCCGAAAGCCGACTTGACGTACTTGACTGGCGAGCAACTGCTTCGCTCGTACAGCTCTTCCGCGCACATCGTGCGGAAATTCTGTAGCGCATGCGGCTCGAGTATCCAGTGGGCTGGCAGTGAGGACTATCCGGGCTGGGTTTCCATTGCCCTGGCTACGCTGGATACACCCTTCAAGCCCAAACGGGTAAAGCATTCTCACGAGCAATCAATGGTCTGTTGGCTGGCGGTAGACGCGTAGCCCGGCGTACAGAGCCGAATAGCGGATGTCATGCAGCGCACGCCGGGCCTCCTGACCGCGTAGGTGGCAACTGCCGCCTATGCTCTGTTCAGAAAAACACACTGGCCTCTCGGGTCAACGCAGGATAGGCGGTAGGGCGGGTCAATGTGGCGACGCGGACTCGTTGAGTCCTCGATCAAACCGCCTGCCTGTGCCGATGCCCCTGCGCAACCTGCGCCAGCACCACCAGCGTCACGATGGGCAGCAGCCCGATGTTCACCGCCGCCCAGCCAGCCTGAGCGATCAACGCGCCAGAGGCGAAGGACATCACCGCGGCGACGCTGCCGTTGCTCAGCTCCATCAGGCCCTGTGCCCGGGCGCGTTCGCTTGCGGCATGGCCCTGGCCCAGCTGGGTGGTGCCGGCGACCAGCATCAGGTTCCAGCCGATGCCTAGCAGGCAGCTGCTGAGCAGGAAATGCCAGTGGCTGACGCCTAGCAGCGCGACCACCGCGCTGGCGATCAGCAATCCTCCACCCACACAGGCGACCAGCCGGCAGCCGAAGCGGTCCACCAGCGGCCCGGCGACGAATGCCGGGAGGAACATGCCGAGCATGTGCCACTGGATGACCTGACCGCTGGCCTGCAGATCCAGACCTTCGCCATGCATCGCCAGGGGCGTGGCGTTCATCACCAGGATCATCAGGCCGTGGCCGGCGGCGGTGGTCAGCACCGCGGCGCGAATGGTCGGCCGTGCGAGCAATGCCTGCCAGCTGACCGCCGCCGCATCGGCGCGCGTCGCCGGCTTTCCCGAGGTCGCAGGCAACCCGGCCAAGACCATGAACCCCAGTGCCGCCAGGCTGGCGATCAACAGATAGGTGCCAGCGAAGGGTACGCGAGCGAGATCGCGCACCATATGGCCGAGCGTGGGCGCGATCAGCGCCGCCAGTACGCCACCGCCGATCACGCAGGCCGTGGCTCGCCCCTTGAAGGCATCGCTCACCGCTTCCAGCGCGGCGAAGCGGTAATACATCGCCGAGGCCTGGTAGGCGCCGATGGGCAGGGCGCCGAGGCAAAGCAGGGTGAAGCTGTCGAGCCAGAGCGACAGCGCGCTGATCAGCCCGCCCAGCACGCCGGCCAGCGCTCCGATGAGAAAGCCGGCGCGTCGACCGCGGCGCTGCATCAGCCCCGCCAGTGGTTGCAGGGCGAGCAGGCCACCAAGCATCAGCAGGGCCAGCGGCAGGGTGGCGAGACCGGCCGCCGGCGCCAGGCGCAGCCCGACGATGGAGGTGAAGATGATCCCGGTCATCGAGCAGGACCAGAACAGCGCCTGGGCGATGAACAGGCGCAGGACCTGAGGGTTACTGAACAATAGGTGCATGGCGAGGCCCCTTGAGGGTGATGAGCGGGCACAGCGCTGCCTGGCGATAAGCCGGGCAAGCTGTGAACGGTGAGTGAGGTTCGGACGAAGCGTCAGCCGAAGCGCTGATAGAAGTCCCGCGGGCTGACCGACAGGTGTTTCTGAAAGCTTCGCCTGAGGTTTTCCGAATGGCCGAAGCCGGTCAGCCGCGCCACCGTCGCGATCGAGGCCTGGGCGTCGAGCAGCAGGTTACGTGCGGCTTCCAGGCGCACCCGTTCGATGTATTGGCCCGGCCCCATGCCGGTTTCCTGGCTGAACAGGCGGCACAGCGTGCGCGGCGTCATATGCGCCTGGGCGGCCAGCGCCTCGATGGACAGGTCATCGCCCAGGTGCCCGGGAATCCATTCCAGCAGCGCGGCAAGACGCGCCACGCCGCCACTCGGCGCCGCCAGCATCGGGCTGAACTGGGTCTGCCCACCCGGCCGGCGCAGAAACATCACCAGCCGCTGCGCAACCGAAAGCGCCAACGCGCGGCCGAGATCGGCCTCGACCAACGCCAGCGCCAGGTCGATGCCCGCCGTGACGCCCGCCGAGCTGAACAGATGCGCCGCCTGCGGATCGGTCGGGTCATAGGTGTGCAACCGGTCACCCTGCACCTCGATGGTCGGGTACGTGCCCAGCGTAGCGAGGTCCGCCCAGTGCGTGGTCGCCTTGCGTCCATCGAACAGCCCGGCCTCGGCCAGGATCAGCGCGCCGGAACAGACCGAGCCCAGGCGCCGCACCCTGGGTTCGGCGGCCCGCAGCCAGTCGAGCAGCGGTTGGTCGTGCTTCTGCGAATCCACGCCGACACCGCCCGGAACCAGCAAGGTATCCAGCGTGGCCGGATCGCACACGGCCCAGCTCGCATCCGCCACCAGCTTCAGCCCCGCCGAGGTAGCGACCGGGCCGACGCTGGCAGCGAGCAGCATCAGCTCGTAATGTCTCGGCAGGCCCTGACGCTGCCGCTCGACATTAGCCGAGGCGAACACCTGCATCGGGCCGGTGACATCGAGGCTCATCACATCCGGGTAGATCAGGCAGGCGACGGTGCGGGTGGCGTCCATGGTGCGGCTCTCAGGGTGGATGCCTGCAGTCTGCTGCCGAGGCGCCGCTGTCGCAATGACAAGGTTCCCACGGATCTTGCCATGCACATTCCTGGCTCAATAAAAATCTAGATATTGACATTTATCGATATGAGGTCGACGATCGGCCTCTTGTCGCAGTTGCGGTATACCCAACTGCACAGCGTCAGCGGGGGAGCTCACATTCGGTGAGGCAGCCTTCATCATTTAACATCTAGAATTCACGATATCTAAATCTTACGTTATGAATCATAAAGCACTTTTTACTCCCGGCTCCCTTGGCTCCTTCACACTACGTAACCGCATCGTGCTGCCACCGCTGACACGCTCGCGCAGCTCGCAACCGGGCAATATTCCAAACGCCGTAATGGCGACCTACTACCAGCAACGTGCCAGTGCAGGGTTCATGGTGACGGAAGGCATTCAGATCGAGCCGCGAGGCCAGGGATATGCCTGGACGCCCGGGATCCACAGCCCTGAGCAGGTCGAAGGCTGGAAGGCTGTTACCCAGGCGGTGCACGCTGAGGACGGCGTGATTTTCGCCCAGCTCTGGCATGTCGGCCGTGTCTCGCATACCTCGCTGCAACCCGGTGGTGCGCAACCTGTTGCGCCGTCCGCCATTGCGGCGACCAACGTCAAAGTCTTTATCGAAACGGGGCCGGGCGAGGGCGCGCTGGTCGAGCCCTCGATGCCGCGGGCGCTGTCCAATGCCGAAGTCAAAGAGCTGGTACAGCTCTATGCCGAGGCCGCACGCAACGCGATGGAAGCAGGCTTCGATGGCATCGAGATTCACTGCGCCAACGGCTACCTGGTCAACCAGTTCATTTCCGCCCACACCAATCGCAGGACTGACGAATACGGCGGTTCGCTGCAGAACCGACTGCGCTTCCTGCGCGAAGCGGTCCAGGCGATAGCCGACGCCATAGGTGCCGAGCGCGTGGGGGTTCGCTTTGCGCCGCTGTTCGCCAGCACGGCCGAGGAGCGCGTCTACCTTGGCCTGGTGGAGCAAGACCCGCATGAGACCTACATCGAAGCGGTGAAGATTCTGCAAACCATCGGCGTCGCGTACGTATCACTGGCTGAGGCCGATTGGGACAGCGCGCCCGAATTGCCCAGCAGTTTCAGAGAGGCGGTTCGTGCGGCGTTCAACGGCGCGATCATCTACGCAGGCAAGTACACCCCGGAGCGCGCCACCGCGGCGATCGAAGCCGGTTGGGCGGATCTGATCGCCTTCGGCCGTCCGTTCATTGCCAACCCGGACCTGCCGGCGCGCATTGCCTGTGGCTGGCCTATGAACCCGCTGGATGCCAGCAGCATGTACGGCGGCACCGAAAAGGGTTACATCGACTACCCGGTGTACGCGCACTGAGTCGGCGTGCGTGCACGACCGTGGCGTGCACGCAGCCAGCACCGACAAAGTATCGTAAGATCGCGAAAACCCATTACCTGCCGCGGATATGAGCATAGACATCAGTGAAGCGCTGAAGGCCCTGGATAACCCCACACGCCTGGCCATTCTTACCCTGCTGAAGGACCCGAAGACCAACTTCCCCGAGCAGGAAGCCGATCCCGAGCAGCTGGGTGTCTGCGTCAGCATCATCCAGGAGCGTGTGGGGTTGTCGCAGTCCACCGTTTCGAATTACCTGGCGGCGCTCCAGCGCGCGCAGTTGGTGACGTCGCAGCGTATCGGTCCCTGGACCTACTACAAGCGAAACGAAGAGAAGATCGCTCAGCTGCTCGAGGCGCTCAGCAAAGCCATCTGAGCTGGCTGTGAACTGCGTGTCGCTGGCGTCAGCAGCATGTGAGCCGATCGTTTTTTCCGCCGGACGTGACGGGGCACTCGCAATGGGCGCAGTTATCGACTGACCTTGCTCGCCCGATATCGCCCCGGCGTCATGCCGACCACCGTCTTGAAGTCATGAATGAAGTGCGCCTGGTCGCTGTATCCGCAGGCCAGGGCGGTGTCCAGTAACGGCTGGCCGGCGCGCAGCTGGTTGCGCACCAGCGCCACGCGCTGGATGCGGCTGAACTGCTTGGGTGTCATTCCTACATGATGGCGGAACAGGCGCTCCAGTTGGCGCTGGCCGAGCGGTACGGACTGGAGGAGGTCGGCCAGGCGTGCACGGCCCTCGGTCGCGGTGATCTCCGACAGTAGCTGTTGCACTGGGAAGCGTCGCTCCTGAGTCGCCTGCAGACGTTTCATCAATTCCTGCTCTACCAGCAGCTGCTGCGCCTCGCGGCTCAGCTCGGCCAGTTGGTCGACCATTCCGGCAAACCCCAGTCGCTGCCAGTCGGAGCTATGAAAGTCCGCCAGCTCATCCAGGCTGATGCCAAAGAACGCCGCGCCCATCCCAGGGCGAAAGCGCACGCCCATCAGTCTCACCTGCCCAGCCAGTTGCAATCGCGAACTGGCAAGCTGCGGCCCGGCGATCAATGCACGCGGCTTGTGCAGATGACCATCGAAGGCCAGCGGGTCGGCGAAATTGAAGATGACCCCACAGGCGCCGTCCGGATGCAGCATCTGCTCGTCGTACACCGTGGCGGCGTCACCCTCCAGCCACCAGAAGCGCTGCACATAGGCAGCCAGTGCTGGCGCAGGCGGGCGAGTCTGGAAGCCACTGATGTGTGGCAGTCGTTCGTGCAGGACGGACATGGAAGGCGGCGTTCAAAGATGTCGAAAATCTACAATAGCGCAGCATGGCGGCTGCGTAGCCTTGGTTGCACATTCAAACCGAGGAGTGACCACCATGCGCATGAACTACGAAGCTGCCGCCCCCGACGTGATGACGGCAATGATCGGGCTGGAAACCTACCTGGCGCGCCAGAGCCGCCGCGAGGACGGCGTCGACAAGCCGCTGATGGAGCTGGTCAAGATCCGCGTCTCGCAGATCAACGGGTGCGCCTACTGCCTTGACATGCACACCAAGGACGCCCGCGCCCTCGGCGAAACCGAGCAGCGCATCTATGCCCTGAGTGCCTGGCGCGAAACCCCGTTCTTTACCGACCGCGAACGCGCCGCGCTGGCCTGGGCCGAGGCCAACACCCTGTTGCCCCAGGGCGTTTCGCAACAGCTGTTCGAGGAGGTGCGTGAGTATTTTTCCGAAGCCCAGCTCGCCAACCTGACCCTGGCGATCGCCACCATCAACGCCTGGAACCGCTTCGGCGTGTCCTTCGCGCCGGTGCCGGGCAGCTACCAGCCGGGGTAGGGCGGATGCCTGCCGCCACTCGGCCGGAAGGTCGGGCGGTCAGGGCTTGATCTGCTGGTTGCCCATGGCGCAGAAGCTCTGTGCCTGCCGTGCAGCCGGCAGCGCGCGCAGCCGGCTCATGCATTGGGCCTGGCTTGGCGTCCGTTCCACGCTGAGCATCGCGTTCTCGTCGACAGCGATCAGGTAGGGCTGGTTGTAGCGCGGGCCATCGTGCCAGCTGCTGAACTGCAGGTCGCTGAAGGCGCAGCGATAGTGCATATGGCCGGCGAAGCCCTTGAAAAGATCGTTCCGGAAGATGTGATGGTATTTCTGCCAGTCACGCGCGCGCTGGCCCTCGCGCACCGCTTCGCGGCAACCCTCCAGTTCGGTGATATCCGCTTCATGTAAAAACGCGCTCTGTGCCAGGCTGGTGCCGTCCAGCTGCACCGTGGCGACCAGATAGACCCGCTGTTCGGCCGCCTGTGCCGCCAGCGCCATCAGCAAACCCAGCGTCAACATCCCTGTTCTGATCAATCTGCAATGCTCCTGAAGGGCCGTTTCGTCGAGGACCGCACCCTAGCCGAGGAGCGCGTCGGGAAACAAGCGTGCGAGTGGCCGGAAAAGGGCGCCGATCGAGGAGATGAACTCCATTGTCGGCTGCTGTCGAAATCAGTGTGTCCAGCGCGTTCGCTCATACGAGGAAATGAAATGTTGCAAGCCCATCGCGGCATCCGGCTAACGCTCGGCGGCTTTGCTGTAAATTGGTCTGCCATTGGCAATGAAATCCCCCTTACATGACCCTCCTGATAGCGTTCGCTGTCTTATCCATCCTCGTTTCATTCATCTGTTCGATCCTCGAGGCCGCACTGCTCTCGCTGACACCGAGCTTTATCGCGCATCAGAAGACGACCCGTCCGAAGCTGTACGAGCGCCTGAAAGAACTGAAAGACAAGGTCGACCAGCCGCTCGCGGCCATCCTGACCTTGAATACCGTCGCCCACACCGTTGGCGCGACCGGTGTCGGTGCGCAGGTCACCGTGGTATTCGGCAACGGCTATGTCGGTATCGCCTCGGCGGTGATGACGGTGCTGATCCTGGTGCTTTCGGAAATCCTGCCCAAGACCATCGGAGCGCGTTACTGGCGCACGCTGGCGCCTTACCTGCCGCCTCTGTTGAACGGCATGATCCTGGTGCTCAAGCCCTTCATCTACCTGTCCGACATGATCATGCGGCTGGTCGGTGGCAAGGAGCCGGAACACGACATCCGCCAGGAGATCAAGGCGTTGACGGTGCTTGGTCGCGAGAACAAGAGCCTCGACGAGGACGAGCAGCGCGTCATCAGGAACATCCTCGACCTGCACGAGATCAAGGTCCGTGACGTCATGACACCGCGTACGGTGTGCGACTACACGTCGCCGGAGACCAGCATTGGCGCATTCAAGGAGCAGGTTGCCGACAGCCAGTTCTCGCGCTACCCGGTGATCGGCGACAACGAGAGCCCGCTGGGTGTGGTGTTCCGCTATGACGCCCTGTCAGCGACCGATGACGAGGCGCCGGTCTCGACGATCATGAAGCCGATGAAGGTCGCGCCGGAAATGACCAGCGTCGAAAACCTGATGACTCAGCTGCTGCATGAGCGCCAGCACATGTGCCTGGTCTACGACGAGTTCGGCAGCTGGCGCGGCCTGGTGACGCTGGAAGACATCATGGAAACCATTATCGGCCAGCCGATCATGGACGAAACGGACGACATCCCGAACATGCGCCGCTTCGCTAAGCGCCGCTGGGATCACCGTATCAAGCGCGCCCGCGACAGCTGACCGAGCATGCGGAGCGGGTCTGCCGCTCCGCATGAAGCTGCCGGATCTCAGCGCTTGACCGTCCCGAGCCGCATGAAACGCGTCTCGCCGCTGGCATCCTCGACCCCGTCGTTATCGGTGACGACGAACAGGCGGCCCTGCTTGTCGACCGCCGCACCTTCGACCTTGTCCAGCACCCAGCCACCGGTGCTCTTCAGATCAGGTAGCAGATCGCGGTCCAGACGCTTGCTTGCGAGCGGGAAGCGCTGACCTTCGGCGGCGGGCTGCAGGCCATTCAGGTCGATGCGGTACAGGCGCTTGATCTGTGCCGCCGGGCCCTGCTGGTTGTCGCGCTCGATCACCAGGAACTGGCCGTTGCCGATTGAAGTGAGCTCGGACAATCCGACCCAGCCGCCCTCGGCTGCGGCGTCGAGCGGGTAGTGGATAAAGCCCCATTCACCAGTGCCCGGGTTGAACACGCCGATGCGCACCCGCCCGGCGGGGTCGCTCTTCCACTCGCGTTGAAAGGCCACGTAAACGCGGGTGCTGGCGCCTTCGCCGACCACCGCGACGCCCTCGAAACCGTTGCTGGTCTGCTGGGCGACGACTTCCGCGGGCAGGGCGAACTCGTCCAGTACTTCGCCCCTGGCGTTGGCGCGGATCAGCAGGTTGGGCCTGGCCTTGCCGTTACCTTCCGAAGCCAGCCAGAAATCGCCATTGCTGGCCTGGGCGATGCCTTCCAGATCGTAGTCGACGCTCGTGCCAGCCTTGCGCAGCTCGATCTGGCGGTCGATCAGTGCCGGTGTCTGGCTGGTGTCGACGCTGAAGATCCGCGACGCCTTGTAGTAGCTGTCCGGCACCGCATAGAGGCGGTCTGACTGGCTGCGGTCCGCGACCAGGCCGCTCAGCGCGCCCCAGGAGATCAGGTCGCGATCAGTGGAGCGGATCTCCGGGTAAGGTGCGGTCTTGGCACCGTACTGGTAGATCGAGAGCGTCGACCGGTAGCCGTCCTCGGCCGAGTCTTCTTCACTGCTGACCACCAGCAGGTTGCGCGACGGGATCGGCAGGATGCCCTCCGGCCCCAAGCCTGTAGGCAGCAACTGATGCATCACCGGCGCCCAGGGGCGAGCCACGTCGTAGACGGCGACCGCATTGCCGCGCTCGCTGCCGACGAACAGCAGGCTGTGCTTGCGGAAACGCGCCGCGGCGATGCCCTCCGGCTCGATGCCCTTGTTTTCCGAGCGGCTTTCCGGGTAGTGCCCGGCGCGGATGAAGGCGTGTTCCAGCGAGGCGCCGGCCTCGTGCCAGACGTGGCCGTTGTAGTCGAACAGGGTGAAGCTGCGGCTGCCGCCTTCGTCGCCTTCGGCATCCTCGTAGTCGCCCTCGTTGGCGGTTGCCAGCAGCGGCCCGACCCAGGCGATCGAATCCGGCTCGCGACGCTTGCCAGCAAGCACGCCGACCGGTTCGATGCGGTCGTTCTCCTCGACGTCCACACCTTGCAGATCCACCTGGCCGGCGCTGAAGTGGCGCATCACCCGGCCACGGCGCAGGTCGACCAGCACGATGTGGTTGTTTTCCTGCAGGGTTACGGCGGCCACGTCCTGGTCGTTGATGCTGACGTACTCAGGCTCCGGATCACCCGGCGCGACCTCGGCTAGGCCGGTCAGGTCGACGTCCCGCGTGCGCCAGCGCGACGGCTGACCCTTGAGGTCGACGATGCGCAGAAAGCCGGCCGGCAGCTGTGGGATCAGCCCGTCGTTGAGGTCCTCGTCGCGCTCGTTCTCGATCGCCACCGCGGCATAGCGGCCCCTCGGGCTGATGGCGATGGAATCCGGCTGGCCACCCATGGTCAGCGTGGCGACGCGTTTGGGTTGCGCCGGATTGCGAATGTCGAACACCGCCAGCACACCATCGGGCTGGGTGAAGCCGAGCGAGGTGTTCACCGCGACCAGCGCGTAGTGGCGATGTACGGCGACCGAGGTCGGTTCGCCTTCCAGCTGGATAAAGCCCGCCGGCTGCGGCGATTTCGGATCGCGAATGTCCACCAGACCGATGCGCTCGCCAGGGCTGTCGGTGTAGATCAATGTGCGGCCGTCGCGACTCACCGCGGTGATCTCGGCGACGGTCTGCCGGGTGGCATCCTCATCGCTACCCAGGTTGCGAAAGACCGGGAAGGTCGCGACCCGCTCGAAGTAGTCTGCGGCGCGGAGAGGTGCCGCCTGCGAGGCCAGCGGCAACAAGGCCAAGGACAGGGCAGTGGACAATACGGTGCGGGTCAGGCGGGTCGGAGTTCTCATGCGGGCCTCGGCGGTCAGTGTGGGGGACAGCCAGAACACGCTAGGGCCGGATTGTTACGTGGCGGTGACGGCGAGGAGGTCGAGCATTACGGGAGGAGATGCGGGTGGCATCGGTTCTGCGTTGGCGGCGCGCTGGTTATCGCGCCGCTGTCAGACGGATACCCGTGCAGGCTCAATCCACGGCCGGCGCCGCTTCGTACAGCTCAAGCGGCAGGCCGTCCGGGTCCGCGAAGAAGGTGAATCGGCGACCGGTGTACTCATCCAGCCGAATCGCTTCTACCGCAATGCCCTGACGCTCCAGCCATGCCTTGCACTGCGCGACGTCATCCACAGCAAACGCCAGGTGCCGCAATCCCTGTGCCTCCGGTCGTGAAGGGCGTGGCGGCGCATCGGGAAAGGAAAACAGCTCGAGCTGAGCGCCATCCGGCAGCGCTAGGTCGAGTTTGTAGGAGCGACGCGCCTCGCGGTAATGCTCGGCAATCACCGTCAGCCCCAGCGTTTCGGTATAGAAGCGCTTCGACACGGCATAGTCCGAGCAGATGATCGCGACGTGGTGGATGGAGCGGAGCATGCGCAAGGTCCAGCGGGAATTGTCGGGTAGAGACTGTCAGGAAAGGCGAGCGTTCGACGAGCCGGATCGTTACATCTCGTTCGGTTCTCTGCCCTGGAGGCCCAGCGCAGTCACCGTCAATAGAATCAGCCCCCTGCCCAGGATCTGCAGCGCTGCCAGGCTCTCATCCAGTACCACGACGCCGAAGAGCGAAGCGGTTACCGGCTCGACCATCGCCACGATGGACGCCACAGCCGGTGCGGTATGTCTGAGCCCGACGATGTAGAGAATGAAGGACAGCCCTGCGCCGACCACACCCAGAACGATGAACAGTGGCCAACTCGGGGCGCCTGGCACCGACGCTGCCTATTGCGCGTCGCTCATCGAGGCGAGTATGCCAACGAGCACCGCGAACGCTATGACGAGAATCGCCTGAGGACTGCCGTGGGGCGCCGCGTACTTGAACGCAACAATGAAAGCCGCATAGGACAAACCTGATAGCAGGCCGGCTCCGGCTGCCACGAGCGTAATGTCGCTCGCGCCGACGTCATGGATACCGGTCAGCAAGATGACGCCGAGCATCACCGTTGCGATTGCTGCCCATTTGAACAGCGTCGGCCTTTCGAGTCCGAACGCGAAGGATGCCAGGTAGACGAACACCGGCGCTGAGTACATCAAGGTCGCTGCCACCGCAACGCTGCCCTCGGCGATGCTCAAGAAGTAAAAAGAGAAGTTGCCCGCTACGCCGATGCCGGCGATTACCGACCAGAACCACAGCCTGTGGCTCGTCATTCCACTGCCGGCCGGGCGTAATGCCAGCCAGATGAGCACGCACACGAGGCCGATCAGGCCCCGGTAGAGCGAGACTACGGTGGGACTCCAGCCCTCGCTAATGAGGATGCCGCCTATCCCACCCGATAGTCCCCAGCAAAGTGCCGCAAGCACCACCAATAGCGCGCCCAGGCTTGCCGGTTTCCCCTGAGTTCTTCCATTTGTTCGCGGCGAGCGCTGCGCCATAAGGTCATCCTATGCCTTCGAGAAAGCCGCAAGGGACCAACCTGCAGCGCCCGCAGGGGCGCATGACGAGCAGGTCGGTAACCGCGCGGTCACCGGCCTGCTACTCGTCACTGGTTGCGCGTCACCCGCCAGACCACATTGGCCAGGTCGTCCGCGACGATCAGCGCACCGCTCGGGTCGACGGTCACGCCCACCGGTCGGCCGCGGGTTTTGCCGTCCTCGCGGAAGCCGGTCATGAAGTCGATGGGTTCGCCTGCCGGGCGGCCATCGCGGAACGGCACGAAGACCACCTTGTAGCCGGACGGATCTTCGCGGTTCCAGCTGCCGTGCTCGCCGACGAACGCACCTTCGGCGAACTGCGCGCCCATGACGTCCGAGGAAAAGTCCAGGCCTAGTGCGGCGACGTGGGCGCCCAGTGCGTAGTCCGGCGTGATCGCCTGCTTGACCTTGTCCGGGTCCTGCGGGCGCACGCGGTCGTCGACGTTCTGGCCCCAGTAGCTGTAGGGCCAGCCATAGAAACCACCTTCCTGCACCGAGGTCAGGTAGTCCGGCACCAGATTTTCGCCCAGCTCGTCGCGCTCGTTGACCACCGACCACAGCTGGTCGGTGCCGGGCAGTATCGCCAGGGCCGTGGGGTTGCGTAGGCCGGTTGCGTAGGGTTTGTAAGCGCCGGTTTCGGTGTTGATCTGCCAGATCATGGCGCGGTCGACCTCGGCTTCCATCCCGCGCTCGGTGATGTTGCTGTTCGAGCCGATGCCGACGTAGAGGTACTGGCCATCGGGGCTGATGGTCATCGCCTTGGTCCAGTGGTGGTTGATCTCCGAGGGCAGGTCAACGACCTTGGTCGGCGGACCGCTGGCTTCGGTCTGACCTTCCTCGTATTTGAAACGCACCAGTTCGTCCTGGTTGGCGACGTAGAGGTTGCCGTCGTGGAAGGCCAGTCCATAGGGGGCATTGAGTTCATCGGCGAAGACGTTCTGCATTTCGTAGCGGCCGTCGCCATCGGCGTCTCTCAGCAAGGTCAGCCGGTTACCGCTTTTGACCGACGTGTTGCCCTGCGCCTTGATGTAGCCGGCGATCACGTCTTTCGGTTTCAGCTTGGCTGCATTGCCGCCACGACCTTCGGCCACAAGGATGTCGCCGTTGGGCAGCACCAGGGTCTGTCGCGGGATCTGCAGGTCGGTGGCTATCGCCGTCACGCTGTAGTTCTCCGGCACCGAGGGGGTCGCATCGCCCCAAGGCGTTGGCTCGGCGATCTTCATGCTCGGCAGCAGCCCGCGGTCGGGTTCCGGCAGTTTGGGGTTGGCACCGTACAGGCTGGCGGCGCCCTGCTCATCGCCACCACAGGCGCTTAGCAACAACGCGATGGTCAGCGCGGAGAGTGCATTGGTGTGCTTCATGCTTCACCTCCGTCTCGCAGGTTGGAAAGGCCGATCCACGCGGCGGCGCAGGCCAGCAGCGTGACGATCACCGAGAGCACCAGGCCGGTCGGCATGACTGCCCAGGCATCCTTGGCGTGCTGCAGTGCATTGATGAAGCCGAGTACCCAGGTCGCCACGAGCAACAGCAGATAGATCAGCGGTCGCCCTGCCCTGTGCTTGGCCTTGATCAAGTTGACGACCGCGAACAGGATCGCCAGTCCGCAGAACACCAGCCCGCCGGCGATCAGCCAGGAGGCGAAGTTGCTCCATTGAATCTGGTAGCTGCGAAAGTAGGCGACGTCGCTCAGCAGTGCGCCGAGAAACAACGGCACGCTCCCGGCCAGTAGGATCGAGTGCAGCGGATGCGGCACATGGCGGGAAACGCTGTGAGTGGTTTCTGTGGTGCGGTGGGTAATGACGGTCACAAGGAACTCCTCATTGCTTTCGACCAGCCCTGCGCGGCGCGGATCGCTCTGAAGGTGCTTAAGAGGGGATCGTGTCGTCGGGCCGTTAGTTCACTCCTATCGCTGAGCGGCGGGGCTGACCTCGGCTGCTGCAGCCCTCGCCCGCTTTTCGTGCTTCATGCACAAACCAAGTGCTCCGAACCGGACCATTTGATCCGTTATTTCCCCGCCATAACGCTAAGCCACTGATCCACAAGCGAATCGATCCGGTGGCACGCTTTCTGCTCTCTCCTCGCTGTCGCCCGGCGTGCACGCGGGCGGCGGCGTCACGCATACAGAGAAGCGCCCGCGCCATCGGCGACGCGCTCGTTACCCGCCTTGCGTCAGAGGAGTGCGTCACCCATGACTCTGCAATACGTTCCCATCATCGACCTGGCGCCGTATTTCGCCGGTACGCCGGAGGGCAAGGCCCAGGTGGCCAAGGCCGTGGACCAGGCCTGTCGCGACATCGGCTTTCTGGTCATCACCAATCATCAGATCCCCAGTGAACTGATCGAGCGCGTGTCGCGGCTGACGCGGCAGTTCTTCGCCTTGCCGTTGCCGGAAAAGCGCAAGGTCGACCGGCCCAGCCCGGAAATGGTGCGCGGCTACAGCGCCATCGCCGAGGAGAGTCTGTCGTACTCGCTGGAAGAGGCGTCACCGGGTGATCTCAAGGAATCCTTTTCCATCGGCCCCAGCGATGTGCCGGCTGAGGACTACTACCGCTGCGCCGCTGCCGGCCCGCATTTCGCGCCGAACGTCTGGCCCACCGGCATCGCGGGTTTCGAGCAAACCTATCGCGAATACTTCGCTGCCATGAGCGAGCTGTCGCAGTCGCTGATGCGCATCTTCGCCCTGGCACTGGAGCTGCCGGAAACCTTCTTCGACGACAAGATCGACAAGCACATCAGCATGTTCCGCAGCCTCAGCTATCCGGACGTGAAGGGCGCGGTCGAACCCGGACAGTTGCGCGCCAGTGCCCACACCGATTACGGCAGCCTGACCATCGTCAAGCCGGACAACGCGCTGGGCGGTTTGCAGGCACGCAACCGTCAGGGCGAATGGGTAGACGTGCCCTACGTGGAGAACGGCTTCGCAGTGAACATCGGCGACCTGATGATGCAGTGGACCAACGATCAGTGGATTTCCACGCTGCATCGGGTGATCAACCCGCCTGAGGACAGCCCTGCCGACAACGGGCGACAGTCACTGGTGTTCTTCCACCAGCCCAACTACGACGCGCTGATCGAGTGCCTGCCGGGATGCCTAGCCGCGGGCGAAGCGCCACGCCACGCGCCGGTCACCTCCGGCGACAACCTGCTCTCCAAGTTCGTCAAGCAGACCACCTTCGGCAAAGGCCTGGAGGTCGCATGAGCACGCTTTCCTACGTCAACGTTTTCGCCCGCGACATCGAAGCGCTGAGCGGCTTCTACCGCGAGCTGTTCGGCTTCCGGAACATTCCCGAGATCGCCTCGCCGATCTTTCGCGGGTTGGATACCGGCAAGAGCTGCATCGGCTTCAACGCGCCGGAAGCCTATGAACTGCTGCATCTGGACGAATTCGCCGACACCCGCGGCTGCAAGTTCCTCCTGAACATCGACGTCGATTCGAAAGAGGAGGTCGAGCGGCTGGTACCCATCGCCGTCGCCATGGGCGCGCGGCTGATCAAGGCGCCCTACGAGACCTATTACCACTGGTATCAGGCGGTGCTGCTGGACCCGGAAGACAACGTGTTTCGCATCAACCACATGCTTTGACGTGCCAACCTCAGGAAGACCAAAAATGCTCAATCAGATGAAACGGACCTTGTGTGCGGCGGTGGCTCTCGGCCTGGCGACGACTGTTGGCGCCGCCTCGGCGAAGGAAGGGCAAGGGCTGACCCTCGATAAACCGGCGAAGATCGCCATGCTCTACATCAGCCCGCGCAATGACGGTGGCTGGACCCAGGCCTTCGACGAGGCGCGGCAGAAGCTCGAAGCCGAGCTGGATACCAAGATCCAGTACGTCGAAAGCGTGCCGGAGAACGCTTCATCGATCCGCCCGGCAGTGGACCGGCTGATCCAGCGCGGCGCCAACGTCATCATCGGCACCGCCTTCGGTTATTCCGACACCTTCAAGGAGCTGGCCGCCAAGTATCCGGACGTGGCCTTCCTCAACGGCTCGGGCACCACCAACAGCGCCAACCTCGAATCCTTCTACGGCCGCACCTACGAAAGCCAGTACCTGTGCGGCATGGCCGCCGGCGCGGCGTCGAAGACCGGCAAGCTCGGTTTCGTCGCGGCCAACCCCTTCGGTCAGGTGAACTGGACGGTCAACGCCTTCGCCCTCGGCGCCCAGGCGATCAACCCCGACGCCACCGTCACCGTGGTCTACACCGGCGCCTGGAACGATCCGGTCAAGGAGCGCGCCGCGGCGATGGCGCTGATCGATGCCGGCGCCGACGTGCTCGGCCAGCACGTCGACAGCCCGACGCCGCAGATCGTCGCCCAGGAGCGCGGTGTGCATGGCACCGGTCACCACCGCGACATGCGCGAATTTGCCCCGGACGCCACCGTCTGCTCGTCGGTCTGGGTGTGGGACAGGTTCCTCGCGCCGGAGCTGAAGAAGATCAGCGCCGGCAACTGGACGCCGCCGGAGAACGGCGCGCTGCTGTCCATGGCCGAAGGCGGTACCGATGCAGCCTGCTGTGGCCCGGCGGTCTCCGAAGCGGACAAGGCGAAGATCATGGCCGCCCGCGAAGCGTTGCTCAAAGGCGAGATGCAGATCTACGCCGGCCCGATGCTCGACCGTGACGGCACCGAGCGCATCGCCGCCGGTGAGGTGATGGCCGACCCAGCGCTATGGCAGATGGACTGGTTCGTCAAGGGAGTGACCACCCAGCAATGAGCAACCTCAACGCGATCCAGCTTTCCGGGGTCAGCAAGTCGTTCGACGGCTTCATGGCCCTGTCCCAGGCGGACTTTACCGCCAGGTGGGGCGAGGTCCATGCGCTGCTCGGCGAGAACGGCGCGGGCAAGTCGTCGCTGATGAACATCGCCGCCGGCCTCTACGCACCGGAGAGCGGATCGCTGTTGATCAACGACAATGCGGTGCGGCTCAGCGGCCCGCGGGATGCCAGCCGCTACCACATCGGCATGGTTCATCAGCACTTCAAGCTGGTGAAGCCCTTCACCGTGGCCGAGAACATCCAGCTGGCGCTGCCCGAGGGGCCGGGCAACCACGCCTTCTCGGGCAGCCATCGCCAGCGCCTGGCGGCTTTGGAGCAGCGGATCAGCGACAAGGCGGCCGAGCTGGGTTTCAGCATCGACCCGCGCAAGATCACCGAGTCGCTTTCGGTGGCCGAGCAGCAGCGGGTGGAGATTCTCAAGGTGCTGCTGGCCGGCGCGCGCATCCTGATCCTCGACGAGCCGACGGCGGTACTGACCGACGGGGAAGCCGAACGCCTGCTGGAAACGGTGCGCGCGTTCGCCCGCCAGGGCGCGGCGGTGATCCTGGTCACCCACAAGATGAGCGACGTGAAACGCTTCGCCGACCGCGTCACCGTGATGCGGGGCGGTCGCACCATCCAGACCCTCGACCCGCAGACGGTATCGGTGCCCGAGCTGGTGCGCCTGACCGTGGGTGATTCCGCGCCGGCCAGCGAGTATCAGCCGGCGACACCGGGTGAGGTGCGGCTGCAGGTGCGCGATTTGCGTTCGACCGGGGCAGGCGGACACGGCGCGCTAAATGGCGTGACGCTGAGCCTACGTGCCGGCGAGATCTATGGTGTCGCTGGAGTCGGAGGCAACGGCCAGAGCGAACTGGCCAACGTGCTGATGGGGTTGCCGGAGCCCTGCCAGGGCACGCTGGACTTGGCGGGCTTCGGCGACTTGCGCCGGGCCAGCCCGGAACAGCGGCGCCAGCTGCGCATCGCTGCAATCCCTGCTGACCGCTACGGCACCGCGCTGGCTGGCGAGCTCTCGGTGGCCGAGAACTTCGGTGTCGGGCAGATCCACAGCGGGCGCTATGGCTCGTTTTTCAATCTGCGGCGCAAGCGTCTGGAGGCCGATGCTGCTGAGGCGGTGGCCGGGTTCGACGTGCAGGGCGTGCGCTCGCTGAAGCAGAAGGCCGCGCTGCTTTCCGGCGGCAACGCGCAGAAACTGGTGATCGCTCGCGAGTTCTCCCGCGATCCGCAACTGGTGCTGGTACACAGCCCCAGTCGCGGGCTGGACGTACGCGCCACCGCCGCCGTGCATGCCCGCCTGCGTGCAGCGCGGGATGCCGGCGCAGCGGTGCTGGTGATCAGCGAAGACCTCGATGAGGTGCTGGCCCTGGCCGATCGCATCGGCGTGATGAGCGGCGGGCGCATCGTCGCCGAATTCGACCGGCCCGCGGATCGCCAGGCCATTGGTAGGGCGATGGTCAGTCATGGGGAGCTGAGCCATGGCGAGTTGAATCTAGAAGGGGTAAACCATGAATGAACAGGTACGCCCCGTGATGCTCGAGCAGGCCACGCAGGCGGCCGAGCGCCCGAAACAGCCGCTGCTGTCGCGGCGTTACGCACTGGAGATCCGCCAGCAACTGGCCTGGCATTGGCAGGCTGCGATCATCGGGCTCGCCCTGTTGCTGGGGCTGGGCATCTCCGCCGCAATCCTGATCGCCGCTGGCGTACCGGCCGGTGAGCTGCTCAATGAGTTTGTCATCCTCACGGTATTCGATGCACAGAGCCTGAAAGCGGTCTTGTTTCAGGCATCGCCGATGATCCTCGTCGGCTTGGCCGGCTGCATGGCCTTCCGCGCCAGGTTCTGGAACCTCGGGCTTGAGGGTCAGATGATCTGGGGCGCCATCGGTGCCACGGCGGTCTCACTGTTCGAGGTCGGCCCTCCCGCGCTGCGCCTGCCGCTGATGCTGGCCGCGGCCGTTTTCTGCGGCCTGCTCTGGGCGCTGGCGCCGGTGCTGCTCAAGCTGCGGCTGAAGGTCAACGAGATCATCTCGACACTGATGCTCAACTACCTGGCGATCAATTTCCTGCTGCACCTGCTCTACGGCAGCTGGAAAGACCCGAAGAGTTCGTTTCCCTATTCGCCGCAGTTTCAGCCGTTCGAGCGCCTGCCCGAACTGCTCGAGGGCATCAGTGCCGCGGTGCCGCTGGCGGTGGTCGTCGCGTTGCTGGCGCTGTGGTTTCTCGGCATTTCCCGCGCCGGGTTGTACCTGCGCTTCGTCGATGCCAACCCCCGGGTGGCGGGCGCGGTGGGCGTGCCGGTGCAGAAGATGATCATCGGCACGGTGCTGATCTCTGGCGCCATGGCCGGGATCGCCGGGTTTCTGGTCACGGCGGGGCAGGAGGGGCGGCTGACCCAGTCGTTCTATCAGGGCTACGGCTTCTCCGGCATCCTGATTGCCTTTCTCGCGCGCAACAATCCGCTGGCCGCGTTAGTGGTAGCACTGCTGATGGCGATGCTCTTCGTCGCCGGGCGCAGCTTGCAGGTGTTCTACCAGATCCCCTTTTCCATGGTGCAGCTCATCCAGGCAATCCTGGTGATCTGCGTCGCCTCCTCGGATTTCTTTATCCGCCACCGTATCCGCCGCGTTCAGGGAGGCGAAAGCTGATGGACATGATCGCCAACTGGCTCGGCAACACACCGGACTTCGCCGTACCTTTTGCCCTCGCGGCGCTGGGGCTGATTCTTACGGAACGCGCCGGCGTGCTGGCCCTCGGCGCCGAAGGGCTGATGTTGGTCGGTGCGTTGGCCGGTATCGGCGCGCAGCTGGCTTACGGCACGCCGGGCATCTCCCTATTCCTGGCCATGGTTGCAGCAGCGGTGGTGTCGTTGCTGTTCGCACTGATGGTACTGGTGCTGCGGATCAACCAGGTGATCGCAGGGTTGGCGCTGGTGTTCTTCTGCCAGGGGCTGACCGGGCTGCTCGGCACGCTGCTGGACTGGACCAACAAGCCGGTGAAGGGATTGGGCGCGGTCGAGCTGTGGCCGCTGTCGGAGTCGCCGCTCGTGGGCAAAGTCTTCGTGCAGAACCCGCTGGTGTTCATGACGCCGCTGATCTTTCTCGCCGTGGTCTGGTTTCTTACCCGCACCACCACCGGTCTGCGGATGCGTGCGGTGGGTGAAAACCCCCAGGCGGCCGACGCAGCGGGCATTTCCGTGCTCGGTTATCGGCTGGTGGCGATTCTCGCTGGCTCCGCGCTGATAGGCCTTGCGGGCGGCTATATCTCGGTGCTCAGCACCAAGTTGTGGATTGCCGACATGACTGGCGGCCGCGGCTGGATCGCCGTGGCGCTGGTGATCTTCGCCCGCTGGTCACCCTGGAAGGCCCTGGCCGGTGCGCTGCTGTTCGGCTGCATCGAGGCGCTGATCCCGCATCTGGCCGCTGCCGGGGTGCGTCTGCCGCAGTACTTCGTGCTGATGACGCCCTACGCCGTGACCCTGGCGGTGATGATCTGGGTTGCCAGCGGCAAGAACGTTTCCGGCAATCAGCCGGGCGCACTGGGTATTCCCTTTATCCGCGAGGAGCGCCGCTGAAGGTCACGGCGCTCATTGCGCCGGGCTCTGGTCGCTGGAGCGGCAAGTGATCTCCGCGTAGGGCTCGTCCGGCGAATAGTCCCCAGGCACCCGCTCGGTGCGCTGGGTATTTGGCGCGACGGTGAAAACCGGCGACGCCGAGGTATCCGAGCGCGCGTCATTCGGTACATGGAACTCGCAGGTGATCTGGCCGCCTGTGCGGTTCATCACCTTCACCGCCCGCACGCCAAGCAGCTGGCCTTCGACCCCTTCGGATTTGGCCGGCACGCCCATCGGACTGATCTCCACATCGAGGCCGTTGAGGTGGGTGACCACTTCCGGCGGCGGCGTTTGTGCGAACGCCAGCGGGGCACAGAGCGCCAGACCGCAGGCGAGAAATAGCTGCTTGCTCATTGAAACCTCCAATATTCGGTCCCCGTTAGAAGAGCTGGCCGGGGGTCGGTTCGATCGCTGCGCCAATCAATGATTGCAAATGATTAGAAGCGTCAAAAAAATGGTTGGCATGATTTGTGATGGCTCAAAGCCATGATTGATCTTGCCGTGCCATTTGCGCCGTGTTGAACTGCAGCCGTCGCCAATGTTATGTGCACTCCTTCCGAGGGTGGCTGAAGTGACTAGGTATCTGCTTCTGGCGTTGCTGGCATTTGCAGGTGGTGCAGCGGCAACGGCCGATGTAACGCTCGAGCTCGACGCAGCCGAACGCGACTGGCTGGCCGGCAACCGCTCGGTCAGCATCTGTGTCGACCCGGACTGGCTGCCGTTCGAGATGCTCAATGCCCGCGGGGAGCATGAAGGGATCGCTGCCGATCTGCTGCGCCTCGTTGCACAACGGGCGGGGCTGCAACTGGATATCGTGGCGACCAGCGACTGGGGCCAGTCGGTGGCATTCTCCCAGGCCGGCCGCTGCCAGCTGCTCAGCTTCCTCAACCAGACGCCCGTGCGCGATACCTGGCTGATCTTCACCCAGCCGCTGTTCACCGACGCCAACGTGGTCATCGCGCGGGAAGATCATCCGTACGTGGCCGATCTGTCTGCTCTCGATGACGTGACCGTCGCGCTGCCGGTCGGCACCTCCGTCGAGGAAAGCGTGCGGCGGGACTTTCCCCGGTTGCGCGTCATCAGCACCGACACGGATGCCCAGGCGCTGGCGCTGGTGAACGAGCGCAAGGCCGACCTCACCGTGCGCTCGCTGACCGTGGCTGCCTACACCATTCGCCGCGAAGGCTGGTTCAATCTGAAGATCGCCGGGCAGCTGACGAGTCTCGACAATCAGTTTCGCATCGGCGTGCTGAAGAGCGAGCCGGTGCTGCGCGACATCCTGGACAAGGCGATCGCGACGATCACGCCGGGCGAGCTGAACCAGATCGCCAACAGGCATGCGCCGATTCGCGTCGAGTCGGGCACCGACTACCGTCTGGTCGTGCAGATCGTCGTGGTCTTTTCGGTGATGCTGCTGACCAGCCTGTTCTGGATCGGCCGGCTGCGTCGGTTGAACGAGCAGCTGCAGGTCAAATCGCAGACCGATCCGCTCACCGGCCTGGCCAACCGCGCCGCCCTGGATCGGCGTTTCGCCAGGGCGCTGGAGCAGGCGCGGCGTTACAGCCGGCCGCTGTCGATCGTCATGCTGGATATCGACCACTTCAAATCCATCAACGACGAGTTCGGTCACCAGATGGGTGACCGCGTGCTCAAGGAGTTTGCCGATCTACTGGTTGGTTGCCTGCGCGGCAGTGATGCCGTGGGCCGCTGGGGTGGCGAAGAGTTCCTTCTGCTGTGCCCGGAAACCAGCAGCCAGCAGGCCGCGGCGTTTGCCGAGCGCCTGTGCGAGCAGTCGCGGGCGCTGTCTTTCAGTACTGGCCAGACGCAGACCCTCAGCGCCGGTGTCGCCGAGCTAAACGCGACGGACACAGTGGACAGCCTGCTGCGCCGTGCCGACGCCGCGCTGTATCGGGCCAAGCATGAGGGCCGGGACCGCGTCTGCTGCCATGCGCCGGACGAGCAGGCAAGCTGAGTGGCGGTGCTCAGTGCTTGCCGGGTTTGCGTAGGCGCACGTAGAGGTCCTTGCCGCCGGTGGCGCTGCTGCCCCGTGATTCCAGGTCGAAGCGCTTGGGCTGGTTGGCGATCAGGTCGCTGAGCTTCTTGCAGCCATACAGCCGCGGATCGAAGGCGGGGCGGAGCTTGCTGATGTTCTGTCCGAGGGTGCCCAGCTGAATCCAGTCGTCCTCCTCGGACAGGTCGTCGAGCACCTTTGCGATAAAGTCCACCGGTACCTGCTGACATTTGATGGTGTCGCCCTTGTCGCCGGCCTTCGGCGGCTTGCTGGTTTCTTCCACCTGAGCGGCGGCTGCGGCGAGCTTTTCCGATGAGGGTGGCTCGGATGTCGTTTTGGCGGCATCGGCGCGCAGGATTTCGGTGTAGATGAACTTGTCGCAGGCAGAGACGAAGGGCGAGGGCGTCTTCTGCTCACCAAAGCCATACACCGTCAGGCCCTCTTCGCGGATGCGTGCGGCCAGACGAGTGAAGTCGCTGTCGCTGGAAACCAGGCAGAAGCCGTCGAAACGCCGCGTGTAGAGCAGGTCCATGGCGTCGATGATCAGCGAGCTGTCGGTGGCGTTCTTGCCCGAGGTGTAGGCGAACTGCTGGATCGGCTGGATCGAGTAGTCGAGCAGCACCTTCTTCCAGCTGCCGAGGTTGGGTTTGGTCCAGTCGCCGTAGATGCGCTTGACGCTGGCGACCCCGTATTTGGCGATTTCCTCGAACAGCCCTTCGACGATGGCGGCGGGCGCGTTGTCGGCGTCGATCAGCACGGCGAGGTGCTTCTGCTTGTTCGAACTGTTGGGCTTGCTGGCCATGCTTCTTCCCTGGACTGGAGATCGCCCGACCATAACGCCGACCACCGTGCCCTGGCCATAGCGGCGTGCTGCCAACGCCTGCCGAACTCGGTTAGCATGCGCGGCTTTGATCACATGGATTGCGGTGCATGGAACAGCGAGGCACGCTGAAAAGCTGGAACGACCAGAAGGGCTTCGGCTTCATTCGCCCGGAGCAGGGCGGTGAGGATGTCTTCGCGCATATCTCGGCCGTGCATGGTGAGCGTCGGCCGCTGGTTGGTGATCGTGTGCTCTACGTGTCGGGGCGCGATCCCCAGGGCCGGCTACGTGCCGAGCATCTGCGGCTGGATGCGCCGCTGACGCTGGACCAGCCAGCGATTCGCCAGCGCCCGGGCAGTCAGCGCAAGCCGGCCGAGCAACAGACCCGTCCGCGCGCGACGGCGCGGGCCGCTGGCAAGCCTGCGCGCCAGTTGGTCGCCGGCAACATCCAGCAGCTTCCCCTCAAACTGGTGCTGTTCGGGCTGCTCTGTCTGCTGCCGTTGGCGGGCAGCCTCCTGCGCCTCGGTGCGGTGTTGCCGTTGGCGATCTATGCCGTCGCCAGCCTGCTGACCTTCGTCCTCTACTGGCGCGACAAGCACAGCGCGCTGAAGGATCGCTGGCGCACACCGGAAACCACACTGCATTTCTTCGAGCTGGCCGGCGGCTGGCCGGGTGCGCTCGTGGCGCAGCAGGTCTTTCGCCACAAGACCCGCAAGCTGAGCTATCAGCTGGCGTTCTGGCTGATCGTGGTGCTGCACCAGGCGTTCTGGATCGATCTGCTGTTCGTTGGTAGCGGCTTTACCCGCGAGCGGCTGGACTGGCTGTTGCGGCTGCTGTGAAACGCGAAAGCCCGGCGAATGCCGGGCTTCGGACGAGCATTGCGGCTCAGACTTTTCTGACGAACTCGGACTTCAGCTTCATCGCGCCGATGCCGTCGATCTTGCAGTCGATGTCGTGGTCGCCGTCGACCAGGCGGATGTTCTTCACCTTGGTGCCGACCTTGACCACCAGCGACGAGCCCTTGACCTTGAGGTCCTTGATTACCGTGATGGTGTCGCCATCCTGCAGCGTGTTGCCTACCGAGTCCTTGATCACCTTGTCGCTTTCGCTCGCGGCAGCCGCGCCGTCGGTGGCGGACCACTCATGGGCGCACTCGGGGCAGACCAGCATCTGGCCGTCTTCGTAGGTGTATTCGGAGTTGCATTTGGGGCAGGGTGGCAGCGAGCTCACGGCAGATCCTCAGGGGGCGGGATGCGGAAAGCCGTGCATTGTATAAGGTTTTGTTACAAATTTGGGGCCGCCGTGGAATCCAGGCTGGCCGGATTCCACGTGGTTTCACGGGGTAGCGCTTACTTCACGGCGGTGAGGCGCTCGTTACCAGCGCGTAGCTCGCTGTAGCGATGTTCCAGTTCGCGGCGGATTTCGCGGCGCTGGTAGGCCTGGGCGAAACGACGCTGCTGTTCAGGCGTCTTCGGGTTGAGCGGCGGTACCGCTACCGGTTTGCCGTCTTCGCCGAGGGCGACCATGGTGAAGAAGCAGCTGTTGGTATGGCGCACGGTCTTCTCGCGAATGTCTTCGGTGACGACCTTGATGCCGATCTCCATCGAGGTGGTGCCGGTGTAGTTGACCGAGGCGAGGAAGGTGACCAGTTCGCCAACATGCACCGGCTGGCGGAACACCACCTGATCCACCGAGAGGGTGACGACGTACTGCCCGGCGTAGCGGCTGGCGCAGGCGTAGGCGACCTCGTCGAGATACTTGAGCAGCGTGCCGCCATGTACGTTGCCGGAAAAATTGGCTTTGTCCGGCGTCATCAGCACGGTCATGGTCAGCTCTGCATGTCCATCTAGCATGGGGGTTACGGCTCCTCGGTGGTGAAGGGTTGCTACTTTAGTCGAATGCCTCCTTCCTGTCTGGCGTTTCCAGCAAAACGCTTCATCGATTTTTTCTATCGTCAATGCGGCAAAGGCGCGCACTTCTGTCATTTGGCGGAAAAAGCGCCAGCTACGGCATGAGTGTCATATTGCTGTCCTCAGGTCCGGCGGCGACATGTGACGCGGCTCACGGATGGCGCCGGCGCCTCGCACAACAGCACTTTTGTTGACCTGTGCCGGGGTCCGCTGGCCTCGCGCTTTTTATAGTCGGATGCCCAAAAAATCCTAATGGCCTGTGCGGTGAGTGGGTCGAGGCAAGATCGGATGAACATGGCTCCGAGACAAGGCGCTGCGACACAGTATCGGGGCCATGGGCGCCGAAATTGACCAACTGAACCCTAACAGGCCACTAACTACTTCAAGTAACGGATGCCTCCTCATGCGTACGCTCGCTCTTGCCCTGCTCGCCTGCTTCGTTCCGCTGACTCATGCCAGCGAGGCGGCCATCGAGCGCTTCAACCAAATCATGGCCGACGAGCAGCGGCGCGAGCAGGCCAGCCTGGCCGGTCAGGAACGCGCCGTGTTCTGTTCCTACTGCCACGGCGAAACCGGCAACAGCAAGCGCAAGCACATTCCCAATCTTGCCGGGCAGAATCCGCGATACCTGTTCCATGCCTTCGAGAAGTTCGCCAGCGGCGAGCGCACCGACTTTGTCATGTCCAAGCTGGCGCAAAACCTGAGCATGGAGGAGCGGGTGAACATCGCAGTGTTCTTCAGCCAGCAGAAGGTCAATCCGCCCGAGGGCCCGGTGAATGCTGCGTTGCGCGGAAGCGGTGAGAAGATCTTCCAGACCACCTGCACCGGTTGCCACGGGGCTCATGCCGAAGGCATGGAGACCATGCCGCGCCTGGCCGGGCAGCCCGACGAATACATCCGCAAGGCGCTGACGCGTTTCCGCGAGAACGACCCGAGCCGCGCCGGCTCGGTAATGATTGGCGTCGCCGCGCAGCTTTCCGCGGCGGACGTGGAGGCGCTGGCGGCCTATCTGTCGCAGCTGAAGCTGACGCCGGCCGAAGAGATGGCCAACATCAACCGCTTGCGCAAGACAACCGCGGCCGCTCAATAGCGCTGAATCTGCGCCGGCGTGCGGCGCATCAGCACCTCACCGTTGCGCACCGAGAGCAGGGCATGGCCCTGGGTGCGCAACATCTCGTAGTCGTCCGGCGCCGACAGCACCAGCAGGCTGGCCGGTCGCCCCACCTCCAGCCCGTAGCGCTCGCCCAGGTTGAGGGTGCGTGCGCTGTTGTCGGTGATCAGGTCCAGGCAGCGCTTGAGGTCCTCGTAGCCGAGCATGTGGCAGATGTGCAGCCCCGCCTCGAGGATGCGCAGGATGTTGCCGTTGCCCAGCGGGTACCAGGGGTCGACGATGGAATCCTGGCCGAAGCAGACGTTCATCCCGGCGCGGTCGATCTCGGCCACGCGGGTCAGGCCCCGGCGCTTGGGGTAGGTGTCGAAGCGGCCCTGCAGGTGGATGCTCTCGGTCGGGCAGGAGACGAAGTTGATCTTCGACAGCTTGAGCAGGCGGAACAGCTTGGAGCAGTAGGCGTTGTCGTAGGAGCCCATTGCCGTGGTGTGGCTGGCGGTGACCCGCTCGCCCATCTCGCGTACCCGCGCCTCTTCGGCGAGCACTTCGAGAAAGCGCGACTGCGGGTCGTCGGTTTCGTCGCAGTGCACGTCCACCAGGCAGCCCGTGCGTTCGGCCAGGTCCATGAGGAACTTGATCGAGCTGACGCCCTGGTCGCGGGTGTTCTCGAAGTGCGGAATGCCGCCGACCACATCGGCGCCCATAGCGATCGCCTCGGTCATCAGCTCGCGACCGCCCTTGAACGACTCGATGCCCTCCTGCGGAAAGGCGACGATCTGCAGGTCGATCAGGTGACGGGTTTCCTCGCGCACCTCGAGCATGGATTTGAGCGCCGACAGCGTCGGGTCGGTAACGTCGACATGGGTGCGCACATGCTGGATGCCATGATCGACCAACATGTCGATGGTTTTCTTCGCCCGCGCCTTGGTGTCTTCGTGCGTCACCAGCGCCTTGCGCTCGCCCCAGCGTTCGATGCCTTCGAACAGCGTGCCGCTCATGTTCCAGGCCGGCTCGCCGGCGGTTAGCGTGGCGTCCAGATGAATGTGCGGTTCGATGAAGGGTGGCACCACCAGATTGCTGGCGGCGTCGATGTCGCCCTCGTTGGCTTCGGCTGGCGCCTGCTGCGCGCTGATGGCGGCGATGCGCGCGCCGTCCAGTTCGATGCGGTACAGGCCGCTGCGGCCGCGCAGGCGTGCGTTGAGGATGTTCATAATGGCTCCTTGATCAGCGGGCGTCGGTTTGCGTCAGCACCGTGCGCGACAGGGCCAGGCGCTGGCCCTCGTACAGCACAATATAGGCTGCGGCGGCCACCAGTATGCCGACGATGGGCGCCACCCAGGGCGAGAAGTAGGCGCAGGCAGCGCCCAGCACATAGGCCGCCAGGCCCAGGCTGTTGTACCTGGGCAGGTGCGCTTCGGCCAGCTTCGGGTACTGCCCGCGATGGCGGTAGAAGTAGTCGGCCATGATCACGCCGCCGATGGGCGGGATGATCGAGCCGAGCAGGATCAGAAAGGGGATCAGCAGCTCGTACATGCCGCCCAGCGCCAGCAGCGTGCCGACGAAGGCACCACCAAGGGTTACCAGGCGGCGGCGCTCGGTGCGCAGCAGGTTGCAGCCGGCCGCGGCGAAGTTGTAGATGGTGTTGTCCTGGGTGGTCCAGAGGTTGAGAAAGAGCATCACCACCGCGGCCATCGACAGACCCTGCAGCACCAGCACTTCGACGATATCCGGCTGCTGGTAGACGATGGCCCCGTAGGCGCCGGCGACGATCATCAGGCCGTTGCCGATGAAGAAGCCGGTCAGACTGGCCCATACGGCGACCTTGCTGCTACGGGCGAAGCGCGTCCAGTTGGTGGCCTGGGTCGCGCCGCTGACGAAGGTGCCGAAGATCATGGTGATGGCCATGCCGAGGGTCAGGCTGTCGCCCGGCTGCACCGCCAGCAGGCCGTCCAGCCCGCCAATGTCACGGGTCGCGGTCCACAGCGAAGCGATCAACAGGATCAGCATCGCCGGCACCGCGATGCGCGAGAGCAGGTCGAGGCCCTTGTAGCCGACGAAGGCGGTCAGGCAGAAGCCGAAGCCGAACAGCACCATCAACGGCAGCGTCCAGCTTTCCGGCAACGCCAGCAGGCGCACCAGGACGATGGCGATGGTCGCCGTGCCCCAGGCGTACCAGCCGATCTGGGTGAAGCCGAGCAGGAAGTCGGACAGCCGGCTGCCGACCTCGCCGAAGCAGAAGCGCCCCATCAGCACCGAGTTCAACCCGCTGCGGCAGGCGATCAGCCCAAGCGCGGCGGCATAGAGGCCGAGCAGCAGGTTGCCGATGACCGCGGCCCAGAGCATGGTCTTGAAGTCGAAGGCCAGGCCGATCTTGCCGCCGGCGAACATGGTGGCGGTGAAGAAGGTGAAGCCGAACAGCAGGATGGAGGTGGACCACAGCCCCTTGCGCGCGCCGGCTGGCACTTCGCTCAGGGGGTAGTCGGTATCGACGGGCTGTTTCATCGTGGATGCTCCGCAAGGTGGATGCAGCCAGATTGCAGATGCCATGCCATTGCTGACCGATCGGCCAACTCGGCGCGCGGGGCGATGACGTGGTCATCAAGGCTGGCCCTTGCTGGTGCAACGAGTTGGCTGCACGCACCGGAATGGCGCCCTAGCGCGAGGCTCCCACAAGCGGAGCGACATTCTCTCCGTAGCTGGCCACCGAGTGCGATCCCGACCAGCGCAAGGAATTGCTCCAGGCGCTGCGCGAGCGCGGTGCGGACCTGAACGCGGCGGGCTCCGCTGGGCAATAACGTGGAAAGCCTGGCGCGCGGGGAGGTCCGCACCTGCTGATGGGTTTGGCCCGGACCCTTAGTAGCTTTTGTAGGGCAGGAACTTGCCGGACAGCACGACGTTGACGCGGTCGCCCTTGGGGTCGCTCTGGCGCTGGATATCCATGGAGAAGTCGATGGCGCTCATGATGCCGTCACCGAATTCCTCGTGGATCAGCTCCTTGATGGTGGTGCCGTAGACGTTGACCAGTTCGTACCAGCGGTAGATCAGCGGGTCGGTCGGCACCGCGGTGGGCAGCGAGCCCTTGTAGGGGGCGATCTGCAGCCAGGCGACGGCTTCGTCGGAGAGCTCGAAGAGCTGCCCCAGGGTCTCGGCCTGGGCCTTGTCGAAGGCCATCTGGCCGAGGCAACCGGCGGTGGTCCACTCCTTGGACATACCGATGCTTTCGGCGACATGCGCCCATTTCAGGCCCTTGCGCACCTTGGCGGCGACGATCATCTGGGTGACCTGTTCACGACTGCTGATCATGGCGAATCCTCATCTGTCGAATGCGAGTCGATGGCCGCGCGGGCGCGGCGGGCCTCGGTCGATGCAGGTTCGGTGCCAGGGGTTCAGTCGTATTCGGCCGCCTCGTGCTCACCGAGCAGGCGGCGCTGGCGCGGCGTGGCGGCAGCCAGCACCTCGGGATTGAAGCGGAAGTGCAGGTAGGGCGAGAACTTCTGCGCCACCATGCGCCGACCATAGTGGATCTGCAGCAGGTAGCGGCTGCGTTCGGCGCTGCGGTTGCGGCTGCCGGCGTGCCAGAGGTCGCTGCGAAACAGCAGCACGTCGCCAGCCTTGCACAGCACTGGCTCGGCCGCGCGGCCGTGCCACTGGGTTTCGCCCGGCAGCGGTTTGCGTCCGGCGCGGTGGCTGCCGGGGATGACCAGCGTCGGGCAGAGGTCGGCGTCGATGTCGTCCAGATACAGGTGTGCGGTGCAGACCTGCATCGGCAGCTCGAAGGTGGGGTCGGCGAGCAGGCTTTCCGGCAGCTCCATGGCCAGGTAGTCGGCATGCAGCTCGCCGCCGATAAAGCCCGGGCGGCTGCGCCAGGCGGTCTGGCCGATGATGTGGCAGTCCGTGCCGAGCGCCGCCTCGGCCAGTCCGATCACCCCGGGCAGATCGAGAAAGCGCAGCCAGAACGGCGAGCGATTGAAGACGCACTTGTAGTGGTCGTCGACCAGGCCCTGGTAATCCCAGTGGATGGGTTCGATGGCTTCGCGCAGCGTCGCGATGCCCGCGGGATCGAGTACGGCAGGCAGCAGCACGAAGCCCTGCTGATGCAGGGCGGCGAGCTGTTGCCGAATGGTGACGGAGTCGGTCATGGCATCGGCCGGGTAGAGCGCCAGACTCCAGCATAGGCAGCTCGGCCGCGCGTTGAAAGCCGGTT
The DNA here is from genome assembly GCF_021432085.1 of Stutzerimonas kunmingensis. Taxonomy (GTDB): domain Bacteria; phylum Pseudomonadota; class Gammaproteobacteria; order Pseudomonadales; family Pseudomonadaceae; genus Stutzerimonas. The sequence goes on from NZ_CP090366.1 coordinate 755,513, forward strand.
GAAAGCTTGCGGCGCTACTGTGCCGGCGCTGCTGCGGCAGCCAGTCGCGTGGTCACGAGCCGCGCCTCTGCTCTCTCGCTCCGGCGCACCCGGCGGCGTCGCCAGAAGCGGCGTCACCGGCGCGCACCTTCACATCGTTCAGGCCTGCACCACCCGTGCAATGGCCCTGGCCAGATCGTCCAGGCGCTCGGCATCCAGCCCGGCGACGTTGGCGCGACCGCTTTCCACCAGATACACCGAATCTGCGGCGCGCAGCCGGCGTACCTGCTCGGCGGTCAGGCCGGTATAGGAGAACATCCCCCGCTGCCGGGCGATGTGGGAGAAGCGCTCGGCCAGCCCATAGGGCGTCAGCGCCTCGACCAGCCCCTGACGCAGGCTGGCGATGCGCCGGCGCATGCGCTCCACCTCGTCCTGCCAGATCTGCCGCAGCGGCTCATCGGCCAGGATCGTCGCCACCACCGCGGCGCCGTGGGCCGGTGGCGTCGACCAGAGGTTGCGTGCCAAGGAGGCTAGCTGGCTGCGCACGTCGAGCAGACGCTCGGCATCGCTGGTGACGGCGATCAGCGCTCCGGTACGCTCGCGGTAGAGGCCGAAGTTCTTCGAGCAGGAACTGGTGATGAGCATCTCCGGCAGCGTTTCGGCGAACAGTCGAACTGCCCAGGCGTCCTCTTCCAGTCCGTCGCCGAAGCCCTGGTAGGCGAAGTCGAACAGCGGCAGCAATTCGCGTGCGCGCACCACGTCCAGTACCCGCAGCCAATCGTCGTGACTCAGGTCGAAGCCGGTGGGGTTGTGGCAGCAGGCGTGCAGCAGCACCACGTCGCCAGGCGGCACCTGTTGCAGCGTGGCGAGCATGCCGTCGACATCGAGGCGGTTGTCGGCGCCGACGTAGGGGTAGTGCTGCACGCGCAGGCCGGCGGCGGCGAACAGGGTTTCGTGGATCGGCCAGGTGGGATCGCTCAGCCAGATGCTGCGCCCGGGCAGGCATTTGGCGATGAACTCGCCGGCCAGGCGCAGCGCGCCGGTGCCGCCCGGCGCCTGGGTGCAGCCGGCACGCTGCTCGCCGAGGGCAATGGCGCGGCTGCCGAGCACCTGACGCAGCAAGAGGGCACCGAACTGGGCGTCGCCGTGGCCGCCGATGTAGCTCTTGGTCTGCTCACTGTCCACCAGGCGCTGCTCGGCCAGCTTCACCGCGCGCGGGATCGGCGTCAGGCCCTGGGCGTCCTTGTAGACGCCGACACCCAGGTCGAGCTTGGCCGGGTTGGTGTCGGCGCGATACAGGTCCATCAGGCCGAGGATCGGGTCGCCGGGCACGCGGGGAATCTGGCCGAAGTGCATTACTTGCGGCCCTCCGCGCTGGCGGCGAGCTGGTCAGTACGCGCGGCCATGATGAAGTCGTTGCGGTGCAGGCCGCGCATCTCATGGCTCCACCAGGTGACGGTGACCTTGCCCCATTCGGTGAGCAGGGCGGGATGGTGGCCGACCTCCTCGGCGATGGCGCCGACGGCATTGGTAAAGGCCAGGGCGTGGCGGAAGTTGCGGAACAGGAAGACACGCTCCAGCTCCATGTGGTCGCCGCGCACTTCGATGTTCCAGTCGGGGATTTCGCGGATCAGCTCGGCCAGTTCTTCATCGGACACTTTGGGTGCATCGGCGCGGCAGGCTTCGCATTGGGCTTGGGCGAGGGCGGTCATGTTAGTGGTCCTTTTGTTTGATGATTGGAAAGGGTAGGTGAAATGGCGAGGCTTACTGGCCGCGTGGATAAGCCTTCGGCGTTATCCACCCTACAAAGTAGGAGGCTTCGCGGCCAGGTTCCTTCCGCAGGGTTTAGATCAGCGTAGGGTGGATGGCCACCCCGTGGAAAACCGCGAAGCGTTTTCCACGCGTCGGCTTCGACCAGCGAAACGCGTGGACAAGCCTGCGGCGTTGTCCACGCTACGCCGCCTTCGGCGGAAACTTCGGCTGGTGCAGGCCCATGCGCATGGCCTCGCGCACCATCGCCATGATGTCCTGCTGGGCGAGGTCGAACAGCTGCTTGAGGTCCGGCAGGACGAAGTACAGCGGCTGCAGGATGTCGATGCGATAGGGCGTGCGCATCGCCTCCAGCGGGTCGAACGGCTGGTGCTCGGGTTCGGCGGACAGGCTGTAGAGCGTTTCCTTCGGCGAGGAAAGGATGCCGCCGCCATAGATGCGCCGGCCGGCGGGCGTATCCACTAGGCCGAACTCGACGGTCATCCAGTACAGGCGGGCAAGGAACACCCGCTCCTCCTTGCTGGCCTCGAGGCCGAGCTGGCCGTAGGTGTGGGTGAATTCGGCGAACCAGGGGTTGGTCAGCAGCGGGCAGTGACCGAAGATCTCGTGGAAGATGTCCGGCTCCTGCAGGTAGTCCAGCTCTTCCGGGGTGCGGATAAAGGTCGCGACGGGAAAACGCTTGCTCGCCAGCAGTTCGAAAAAGCGCTGGAAGGGGATCAGCGCCGGTACGCGCTCCACTTGCCATCCCGTGGTGGCGGCCAGCACGCGATTGATCTCGCCGAGCTGCGGGATGCGCTCGTGGGGCAGGGCGAGCTGCTCGAGGCCGTCGAGGTACTCGTCGCAGGCGCGCCCGTCGAGCAGTTTCAGCTGACGCTCGACCAGCGTCTGCCACACCGCGTGCTCGGCGTCGGGGTAATGAATATGCCCCTGCGCGTCCGGTTCGCGGGCTACGTAGTGGGTGGTCTTCATCGCTTCTCCTGGGCCGCTTGGGCATCTTGTTGTTGCCTTCATTCGAACGCGAAGGCGTGCCGCAGGGGAGAGGCGCTGTGGCGCAATGTCGCATGTGCGCGGTGTTGCGCTGTAAGAAATCCATGACAGGGAGATCGGCAGCCGGATCGGCGGCGTTGCCAATCGAGCAAACTGTCAAATAATCTTGACGATAATTTGCGCTGCACTGCAGCGCCGGCCCCACAACAAAACAACAGGGCTTCGCCATGCGTATCAAGATTCTCTGCCAGAACCGCGTCGGCATCCTGCGCGACATGCTCAACCTGCTGGTCGACTACGGCATCAACGTCGCCCGCGGCGAGGTCGGCGGCGAGCAGGGCAACGCCATCTACCTGCACTGTCCCAACCTGATGAACCTGCAGCTGCAGGCCCTGCGGCCGAAGATCGAGGCGCTGCCCGGCGTGTTCGAGCTACGCAAGGTCAGCCTGATGCCCAGCGAGCGGCATTCCCTGGAACTCAACGCGCTGCTCGGCGCGCTGGAATTCCCGGTCCTGTCCATCGACATGAGCGGTGCCATCGTCGCCGCCAATCGTGCCGCCGCGCAGTTGCTCGGCGTGCGCGTCGACGAAGTGCCGGGCATGAGTCTGTCGCGCTACGCCGAGGACTTCGACCTGCCCGAACTGGTGCGTGCCAACAAGGCGCGGATCAACGGCCTGCGGGTGAAGATCAAAGGCGACGTGTTTCTCGCCGACATCGCCCCGCTGCAATCCGAACACGACGACAGCGAGGCACTGGCCGGCGCGGTGCTGACCCTGCATCGCGCCGACCGGGTCGGTGAACGCATCTACCAGGTGCGCAAGCAGGAGCTGCGCGGCTTCGACAGCATCTTCCAGAGCTCGAAAGTGATGGCCGCGGTGGTGCGCGAGGCACGGCGCATGGCACCGCTGGATGCGCCGCTGCTGATCGAGGGCGAGACCGGCACCGGCAAGGAACTGCTGGCGCGCGCCTGTCACCTGTCGAGCCCGCGTGGGCAGTCACCCTTCATGGCGCTCAACTGCGCCGGCCTGCCGGAGTCGATGGCCGAGACCGAGCTGTTCGGTTACGGCCCCGGCGCCTTCGAAGGCGCGCGGCCGGAAGGCAAGCTCGGCCTGCTGGAGCTGACCGCAGGCGGTACGCTGTTTCTCGATGGCGTCGGCGAGATGAGCCCGCGGCTGCAGGCCAAGCTGCTGCGCTTCCTGCAGGACGGCGGCTTCCGTCGGGTCGGCAGCGACGAGGAGGTTTATCTCGATGTGCGGGTGATCTGCGCGACCCAGCTCGATCTCTCCGAGCTCTGCGCCAGCGGACAGTTTCGCCAGGATCTGTATCACCGGCTTAACGTGCTATCGCTACATATTCCGCCGCTGCGCGATTGCCTCGACGGCCTGCAGCCGCTGGCGCTGCACTTCATCGACCAGGCCAGCCGGCAGATCGGCTGTCCGCTGCCGACGCTCTCGCCGCAGGCGCTGGAGCGGCTGGCCGGCTACCACTGGCCGGGCAACGTGCGGCAGCTGGAGAACACCCTGTTCCAGGCGGTTTCGCTGTGCGAGGGCGGCACCATCAAGCCCGAGCACATCCGCCTGCCGGGCTACGGCGCGGCGCAGCCGCTGGGCGATTTCTCGCTGGAGGGCGATCTGGCGAGCATCGTCGGGCGCTTCGAGAAGGCCGTGCTGGAAGGGCTGTACAAGCAATTCCCGAGCAGCCGCCAGCTGGGCAAGCGGCTCGGCGTGTCGCACACCACCATCGCCAACAAACTGCGCGAGCATGGGGTGGGCAAGTCGGAGGGGTGAGGTACGCCGCGCCGTCTCGGCTGGGCCCGTTTGGCCGCGCCCAGTTGATTCGTGGGCAGCCCGCGCGCTATGCCGGCGGGGGCATCAGGTCTTGGGGGCGCACTTGCACATGCGCAGCATCAACCTCAGCACTCGATGATGTTCACCGCCAGCCCGCCACGGGCAGTTTCCTTGTACTTGCTCTTCATGTCGGCGCCCGTCTGGCGCATGGTGCGGATCACCTTGTCCAGTGAGATGAAGTGGCTACCGTCGCCACGCAGGGCCATGCGTGCGGCGTTGATCGCCTTCACCGCGCCCATGGCGTTGCGCTCGATGCAGGGCACCTGAACCAGCCCGCCGACCGGGTCGCAGGTCAGTCCCAGGTTATGCTCCATGCCGATCTCGGCGGCGTTTTCGACCTGTTGCGGCGTACCGCCGAGCACTTCGCACAGCGCCCCGGCAGCCATGGAGCAGGCCACGCCGACCTCGCCCTGGCAGCCAACCTCGGCCCCCGAGATCGACGCATTTTCCTTGTAGAGGATGCCGATGGCCGCCGCCGTCAGCAGAAACCGCACTACCCCATCCTCATTGGCACCACGAATGAAGCGCATGTAGTAGTGCAGCAGCGCCGGTACGATCCCGGCGGCGCCGTTGGTTGGCGCGGTGACTACGCGGCCGCCGCTGGCGTTCTCCTCGTTGACCGCGAGGGCGTAGAGGTCGACCCAGTCGAGTACGCTCAGGGCATCGCGCAGATTGGCTTCCGGGTGTTCGCTGAGCTGACGGTACAGCCCGGCGGCACGGCGCTGGACCTTGAGGCCGCCGGGCATGACGCCTTCGGTGCGGCAGCCCGCTTTGACACAGTCCTGCATCACCTGCCAGATGCGCAGCAGGCCGGCGCGGGTTTCCGCCTCCGGGCGCCAGGCCGCCTCGTTGGCCAGCATCAGCTGACTGATGGACAGCCCGTGCGTGGTGCAGTGCTGCAGCAGCTCGGCGGCACTGTGGAAGGGGTAGGGCAGCGTGGTGGCGTCCTCGACGATGCGGTCGTCGCCGGCGGCCTGCTCGTCGATCACGAAACCACCGCCCACCGAATAGTATTCGCGGCTGCGCACCTGCAGGCCGGCGCTGTCGAAGGCGCGGAAGATCATGCCGTTGGGGTGGAAGGCCAGCGGCTTGCGGATGAATTGCAGGTCGTTGCTGATATCGAAGTGGATGACCTTCTCGCCGAGCAGGCGCAGCTCGCGGGATTCACGCATCGCTGCCATGCGCTGGGGAATGCTTGCGGTGTCCACGCGCTCCGGTAGCTCGCCCTCGAGCCCCAGTAGCACAGCCTTGTCGCTGCCGTGGCCCTTGCCGGTGGCACCGAGCGAGCCGTACAGCTCGACCCTGAGGTGGTCGGTGGCGGCGAGTAGTTCCTCGTTGCGCAGACCCTCGGCAAAGCGCAACGCCGCGCGCATCGGTCCGACGGTGTGCGAGCTGGACGGGCCGATGCCGATCTTGAACAGGTCGAAGACGCTGAGTGACATGAGGTGCTCCGCTGCGAGGCTTGTCTAAGTCTAGTGGCCTGTTTGGTAAGTTCAGTGGGTCAATTTCGGCGCCCATGGCCCCGATACTGCGTTGCTGCTCCTTACCATAGCCCGCTATGACTCGTCGCAGCGCCCTGTCTTGGAGTCATGTTCATCCGAGCTTGCCTCAACCAACTCACCGCACAGGCCGCTGGACCTTCGGTGGCGCATGGATGTTGCCGGGTTCGGCCGCGGCACGATTCGCCGGCCGGAGGCTTCTGCGCGAACTGCTCTAGGCGCGGGTAGCCGCCGAGCCACCCCAGGGGTTGGCTTCCAGGCTGTTGTGTACGGCGGTCGCGGCCTGCGCGGCCTGGCCGATGGCGACGCTGATCTGCTTCAGGCCCATGGTCACGTCACCGATCGCATAGAGGCCGCGTAGCGAAGTCTGCCGATGTCCGTCCACATTGACGCCGCCGCACTCGTCGCAGTCGAGGCCGAGCTGCACGGCGAGTTCGGAGCGAAAGCGCGCACCGAGACTGGGGTAGATGATGTCGAAGTGGTGCCGCTCGCCGCGACAGGTCAGCAGTTCGATGCCGGTCTCGCAGGGGTGCAGGGACTCGACGCGGTCGCCGATCAGGCGAATGGCGTAGTGCTCGGCCAGGGCGATGGCCTGATCGCAGGCATCCTGCTCGCCATGCACGATCACGGTGACCCGGTCGGTGAAGGTGCGCAGGAACACCGCGTGGGTGATGGCGCTTTCCGCCTCGCCGTAGACCGCGACGTTGTCGCCATTGACCTCGTAGCCATCGCAGATCGCGCACAGCCGCACCTTGCCTTCGTCGATGGCCTTTTCGACGCCGGGCATGTCCGGCAGCGTGTCCTCGATTCCGGTGGCGAGAATGATCCGCCGCGTTATGCACAGGCGATCGCCGTAGCGCACGCTGAAGCCTTCGGCGTGGGGCTCGATGTGCTCGACGTGGCCCTGTTCGAGGCGGGCGCCATAGCCGCTGGCCTGTTCGCGCAGCCTTGCCAGCAGGTCGTTGCCGTTGATGCCCGGTGGAAAGCCCGGGTAGTTGCGCGAGCGCGGAATCCACGAAGCCCGGCTCGAGCCGGCGTCCACCACCATGCAGCTGCGTCGGAAGCGCGCCAGGTACAGTGCCGCGGTGAGGCCCGCGGGGCCGCCGCCGACGATCAGGCAGTCGATCACGATGGGTTGCGGGTCGGTTTGTGCGGGCGTCATTGCATTGGCCAGTGGCGGGGCGTTGCCAGTAGAAGCCGGAGGCGGCGATAAAGTTCGCCGAGGTTGAACGATGCAATGTCCGGTTTTGAGAGCTGGTCGGAGCTTCAAGCCTTGTGCCAGAGCCGCTGATAGCCAACACTTCGCGGCTCGATGACCGGGCATATCCAACCGATACTGAACAGTCACCGCCATTCCAATAAAGATCAGCCTGCGAATTCGTTCGCCGTGCGCTGATCCCGCGCTACACATCTCGGCAACGCCCTACCAGGCGTGGGCTGAACCACATCCAATCGCAAAACCACTCGAACGGAGCTCACGAGGCGCCGTGCCGAGCTTATTTCCCGTGGGGGTAAAAAGTTGTTCAAGTCTCTGGTTGTTGCGCCCTGTGCGGCGCTGTTCCTGCTGCTGTCGCCAGTCATCACGCAAGCCGCGGAACCCATCGTCATCAAGTTCGCCCACGTGGTCGGCGACGACACGCCGAAGGGCAAGGGCGCGCTGCTGTTCCAGAAGCTGGTGCGCGAGCGCCTGGCCGGCCAGGTCGAGGTCGAGGTGTACCCGAATTCGACGCTGGTCGGCGACGCCGACGAGATGCAGGCACTGCTGGACAACAAGGTGCAGATGCTGGCGCCCTCGCTGTCCAAGTTCATCGAGTATTCGCCGAAGCTGGAAGTGTTCGACCTGCCGTTCCTGTTCGATGACGAGGCGGCCGTCGCGCGTTTCCAGAAACGCGAAACCAGCCGCGAGCTGCTGCGCTCGATGGCCGATCGGGGCATCTACGGGCTGGCCTACTGGAATAACGGTCTCAAGCAGCTGTCGGCCAATCAGCCGCTGCGCAATCCGGCCGATGCGGCGGGTCTGGCGTTCCGTATCCAGCCGTCGCCGGTGCTCGAGGCACAGTTCGCCGCGGTGGATGCCAAAGCCGTGCGCCTGCCGTTCTCCGAGGTGTCCAAGGCGATGCAGAGCGGCACCGTGCAGGGCACCGAGGGGCCCTGGTCGAACATCCGCGGACAGAGCGCCGGCAGCCAGCAGAGCTATGTCACCGAAACCAACCATGGCGTGCTCAACTACATGCTGGTGACCAACTCCAGGTTCTGGACCAGCATTCCCTTTGCGGTGCGCTCGGAGCTGGACGGCATCCTGCTCGAGGTCACCCAGACGGTGAACGCCGAGGCCGCCTCGATCAACGCGCGTGAACGCGAACAGCTGCTCGCCAGTGGCGGCGCCACGCTGGTCACCCTGACGCCGGAGCAGCGCCAGGCCTGGCGGGCGAAGATGCAGCCGGTGTGGAAGTCGTTCGAGGCGCAGATCGGCAGTGACATCCTGCGCGCGGCGCTGACCGTCAATCGTCGCTGACCCGACCGCTCCGGCCTCTGCTGCCGGAGCGTTCCCGCAGGCCCTGTGGCAAAGCCTGCCGAATTACGACCAAAGTCTCGTTTTGAGAGCTGGTCGGGCTTTTTCGGCCTTGTGCCGCACGCGTTGATCACTAAGACTTTCGTCTGGCTGGCGACGGCTCTCGCGCCGATTTCCCCGCCAGCCACATTCCAATAAAGGCCAGCCGGCGACTGCCACACGCGCTGATCTGGCCGCCTCAGATAAAAGACCGGCTGCGCGCCTGCGCCAGCCCAGGCCTTATCAAAATCGATCAACTACTCGAACGGTGCTCACGAGGCGCCTTCGGGCTTTTCCCGTTGGGGGTCAGATGTACAAGTCTTGTGTCGCTGCGCTGATCGCAGCCCTGTATTGGTTGAGTGCTCCGGCGATGGCCGCCGATGCGCCGATCGTCATCAAATTCGCCCACGTGGTGGCGGACGACACGCCCAAGGGCAAGGGCGCGCTGCTGCTCAAGCAGCTGGTCGAGGAGCGCATGGCAGGCAAGATCAAGGTCGAGGTCTATCCGAACTCGACCCTGGTCGGCGATGCCGAGGAGATGCAGGCACTGTTCGACAACAAGGTGCAGCTGCTGGCGCCGTCGATGTCGAAGTTCGCGCCCTACACCAAGAAACTGCAGCTGTTCGACCTGCCCTTCCTGTTCGATGACGCCGAAGCGCTGCAGCGTTTTCAGAAGCGCGAGGCGGCGCGTGAGCTGCTGCGTTCGATGGCGGCCCATGGCGTCTACGGCCTGGCTTACTGGAACAACGGCCTGAAGCAGCTATCCGCGACCACACCGCTGCGCAAGCCGAGCGATGCCAGTGGGCTGGCCTTCCGCATCCAGCCGTCGCCGGTGCTCGAGTCGCAGTTCGCCGTCGTCGGCGCCAAGCCGGTCGTGCTGCCGTTCGCCAAGGTCTATGAATCGCTCAAGGGCGGTGTGGTCCAGGGCGCCGAGAATCCCTGGTCGAACATCCTCAGCCAGAACATGCACAGCGTTCAGCCGTACATCACCGAGAGCAACCACGGCGTGCTCGACTACATGCTGATCACCAACAACGAGTTCTGGTTGAGCATGCCCTTCGCCGTACGCTCGGAGCTGGAGGGCATCATTCTCGAGGTGACCCAGGCGGTGAACCGAGAGGCCGCGGCCGTGAATCGCCGCGATCGCGAGCGCATTCTCGCCAGCGGCAGCAGCCAGCTGATCACCCTGACGCCGGAAGAGCGCCAGGCCTGGCGCGAGCAGATGCTGCCGGTCTGGAAAACCTACGAAGCGGAAATCGGCGCCGACCTGATTCGCGCGGCCATGACGGTCAACCGTCGCCGTTGATCCTTCCGTCCAGTTCGCCGGCAAGGCAGGCCGGCGAGCTGGGACGCTCCAGTCGCTGCATTTCCTCCTCCAGCCATTCGGCCAGCACCCGGGCATTGTTCTGACGCTCGTCCTGGGCGGCGTAGATCAGCGTCAGCGTGCCGCGCCCAGCCATCTCCAGTAGCGCCCACCAGTGTTCGGGGTGGCCGGCCAGTTCGTCCCGATAGCGCTGGCAAAACGTCGCAAACCCGATCTCCCCGCCCTTGAACGCCTTGCGCAGTGCCGTGGAAGGCGCCAGGTCCGGCAGCCATGCGTGCAGTCCCAGGGTGTCCTTGCGGCAACCCCTTGGCCACAACCGGTCGACCAGTATGCGCTGGCCGTCTTCCAGCGACGGTGGTTCGTATGCGCGTTTGCACTGAATCATCAGACCTCCGGAGCCTGCCTCTGAGTCTAGGTAAAAGATACTGGCGCGCCAGGGTTAAAAATACTCTGTGAATGGTTTTTATGACTTATAGCTTGCTGGTCATATCTACCATTAGTTTATTATCTATTTGATTTTATTGAGTTAAATATTGGGCATGCTTTGTGAAGAAGAGAATGGGTGCAACTCATTACTCGATAGGAGCGTGACATGAAAAAGGCAATGGTTCTGATGGCAGCAGCAGCGATTCTGGCAAGCGGTCTGGCCAGCGCAGACGAGGTTCTGGAAGTGCATGAGGACCGCGCGGTCGGCGGTGGTTTCGGTGGGCTCAGTGGCTTCATGCTCGGAGCTGCGGCGGGTGGCCCGGTCGGGGCGCTGGTCGGTGGCGGCATCGGCTACCTGATGGGGCAGGGCGCGCAGCAGGCTGCCGGGCTCGAGCAGACGCTGTATGTGGTCAAGCGCGAAGATGGCAGCGTTGCTCGCATTCGTACATCCGATGACCGCTTCCTGCAGGGGCAGCACATCGAACGTGACGGCGCGCGGATCACCGCGGCGGCGAAATGACGGCGGGCAGGTAGTCCCGCGGCGGGTGTTGGGGGATGATCGCGGCTGACTGACACCGAGGAGGCGCTGATGAGTTATTCCGTTCTGCACGTGGTGCATCTGCTGGCCGCGATCTTCTTCATCGGCACGCTGTTCTTCGAGGTGATGATCCTTGGCCGCATCCGCCAGCAGGTCGGCGAGCAAGTCATGCCGCTGGTGGAGCGTGCGGTCGGGGCGCGTTCGCGGGTGGTACTGCACTGGGTGGTGCTGTTCGTCTACGGTGCCGGCATCGGCCTGGGCTGGTATCACCGCGAGGCGCTGGCCGATCCGTTTGCCAGCAGCTTCGCCACCTTGCTGGCGCTGAAGATTCTGCTGGCGATCGGCGTGTTCATCACCTTCGGCCTGGTCGCCGTCCTGCTGCGCAAGGGACGCATGACGCCCACCCGCTACCGTGCCATCCACTGGGCGATCCTGCTGCAGATGATCGGTATCGTCGTGCTCGCCAAAGGCATGTTCTACCTGCACTGGTGAGGCTGCGCTGCATACCAGTTTTGCCAGTCGCAGTCATGATCAGGGTCAATTCGGCTGGCGCTTCGCTCCGTGCTTATCGGGCCTGATTCAGTCGCCGTAGCCTCGTTGCTTTAGCGGCAGCGGGGGCTAAGGTGGCTGCATCGTTTCCCGATCAGCAGAGGTTAGCCATGGATTTCGCCTACAGCCCACGCGTCGAGGCGCTGCGCCAGCAGCTGCGCGCCTTCATGGACCAGCACATCGTGCCGCGCATCGGGGCCTGGCACGCGGAGGTGGCGGCGGGGCAGTACCCGGTGTCGTTCATGGACGACCTCAAGGCGCTGGCCCGTTCGGAAGGGCTGTGGAACCTGTTCCTGCCGTCGCTCGGCGAAGACGAGCCGGGCATGGGCCTGAGCAATCTCGAGTACGCGCCGCTGGCGGAAATCATGGGGCGCGTGCACTGGGCTTCGGAAGTGTTCAACTGCAACGCACCGGACACCGGCAACATGGAGCTGCTGCACATGTTCGCCACGCCCGAACAGCGTCAGCGCTGGCTCACGCCGTTGCTCGAAGGCGAGATCCGCTCGGCCTTCGCCATGACCGAACCGGACGTGCCGTCTTCCGACGCTACCAACATCCAGACGCTGATCCGTCGCGACGGCGACGACTACGTGATCAACGGTCGCAAGTGGTTCATCACCAACGCCTCGCATCCCAACTGCAAGCTCTTGATCGTCATGGGCAAGACCGACCCGAACGCCGAGACCCATCAGCAGCAGAGCATGATCCTGGTGCCGTTCGACACGCCCGGTGTCGAACTGGTGCGTAACATCCCGGTGATGAACCACATCGCCCCGGAAGGTCACAGCGAACTTCTGCTGCGCAATGTGCGGGTGCCGGCGAGCAACCTGTTGGGCAGGGACGGCGACGGCTTCATGATGGCGCAGGCGCGCCTGGGGCCAGGGCGCATTCATCATTGCATGCGCTCGATCGGCATGGCCGAGCTGGCGCTGGAACTGATGGTCGAGCGCTGCCAGGAGCGCAAGGCGTTCGGCAAGTACCTGCAGCAGTATTCCAATGTCGCCGACTGGATCGCCGAGTCGCGTATCGAGATCGAGCAGGCGCGACTGCTGGTGCTCAAGACGGCCTGGATGATCGACGAGGTCGGCGCCAAGGCGGCGCGCAAGGAAATCTCCATGATCAAGGCGCTGGTGCCGCGCATGCACATCAACGTGGTCGACCGCGCGATCCAGGTCTACGGCGCCATGGGCCTGACGCCGGACACGCCGCTGGCCGACATGTGGACCGGTGGCCGCGCCCTGCGCTTTGCCGATGGCCCGGATCAGGTGCATCTGCGTAGCATCGCCAGGATGGAAATCAAGGCCAGTGAAGCCACGCGCGGTGCGACGGCGGCCTATCTCACACCGCCGGGCCGCCACTGAGCGCGTCACCTCCCTCCGGCTGCGCCTGCATGGGCGCAGCTCCCGCTCTGGGCGCTATCCGCGCCGCCTCGCTCGCTTTTTTTGTGCATTGACCTAGGCTGGTCATTACAATGTCTTTGTTCACGGTCATGGTGTTCTTTTGACATGGGACAACGAAACCAGTCGCCGGGGGAGTCCTTGATTGCAATCAAGGGGAGGCATGTAGAGGCTCACCTACCATCCGCTTACGCCAACCGTACAAGCAGGTAACTCGATGGCTTCCCGTGAAATCTGGTCGCTGGCCGGTACGTTCAGTACCTGGGTCAAGGGCTTTGTCATTCTGCTGATCCTGAGCGTCTGCGCATCGTCGCTGCAGGCCAAAGAATATGCAGCCGAGCAGCAGCGCCTCGACAAGTTCTTCCCCGGTGCCAGTCTCTCGGCAGCCGAGGGCGACTATCAGGTCCGCACGATCACCAAGGGTGACGAGGTACTCGGCTACGCCTTTCAGTCCATCAATGTGGTGGACATTCCCGCCTATTCCGGCAAACCCATCAACATGCAGGTGCTGCTCGATCCGCAGGGTGTGATCGTCGATGCCTATGTGCTTGAGCACCATGAACCGATCCTGCTGATCGGCATTCCCGAAGAAGAGCTGCACGCGTTCAACGCCAAGTACCAGGGTATCCGGGTCGATCAGCGCGTCGTGGTCGGTCGCTCCCGGGACGAGAATGCGGTCACCATCGATGCCGTCACCGGTGCCACCGTCACGGTGATGGTGGTCAACGAGATCGTCATGCGCGCCGCCCACGATGTCGCGGTGTCGCTGGGGCTGGTGGAAGACAACGCCGGCATCGCGCAGAAGCCGGCGACCGTCCGCCAGGATTACTACGAAGAGGCCACCTGGAGCGAGCTGACCGGCAACGGCGCGATCCGCCGCCTGCACCTGACCAAGGGCGACATCGACGAGGCGTTCAAGGGCACCGAGGGCGAAGGCATCGACGAGGCCACGGCCGATGAGGTGCAGGACACCTTCATCGACCTCTACGCCACCCATCTGAATCCGCCGACCATCGGCCGCGCGCTGCTCGGCGACGCGCACTACCGCACCCTGATGGACGAGCTCAAGCCAGGCGAGCACGCCGTCGCGGTGATGGGCAGCGGCGAATACTCGTTCAAGGGCTCGGGCTATGTGCGCGGCGGCATCTTCGATCGGGTCCAGCTGCGCCAGTTCGGCAACGTCATCAGCTTCCGCGACATGGACTTCCAGCGCCTGGACGACGTGTATGCCGACGGCATTCCGGATTTCCGCGAGATGGCAGTGTTCATCGTCCGTGAGCACGCCGCGTTCGATCCGGGCTCGCCCTGGACACTGGAGCTGCTGGTGCGGCGCCAGACCGGCCCGATCAGCGGCATGTTCACCAGCTTCGAACTGCCGTATCAGATGCCCGAGCAGTACATCGAACGCCCACAGCCTACCGCCGAGGAACTGGCCGCCATCGAAGAAGCCAACCGCCCGGTGTGGGTCAACATCTGGTACCAGAAGTCGTTCCAGATCGGCGTGATCCTCGCGGCGCTGGGCCTGCTGACGGTCATCCTGTTCCTGCAGGACAAGTTCACCCAGCGGCCGGAGTTCCTGCACTGGCTGCGCCGTGGCTACCTGGTGTTCACCGTGGTGTTCATCGGCTGGTACGCCCTCGGTCAGCTGTCGGTAGTCAACGTGCTGACCTTCACCCATGCGCTGTTTCAGGACTTCCGCTGGGAGCTGTTCCTCTCCGATCCGGTGATCTTCATCATCTGGACCTTCACCGCCGCCAGCATTCTGCTCTGGGGCCGTGGCGTGTTCTGCGGCTGGCTGTGCCCGTTCGGTGCGCTGCAGGAGCTGATCAACGAGGCGGCACGCAAGCTGAAGGTTCCGCAGTACGAGCTGCCCTTCGCGGTGCACGAGCGGCTCTGGGCGATCAAGTACATCGTCCTGCTGGTGCTGTTCGGGCTCTCGCTCGAGTCGATGATGATGGCCGAGAAGGCCGCCGAGGTTGAGCCGTTCAAGACCGCCATCACCCTCAAGTTCGACCGCCAGTGGTGGTTCGTCGCCTACGCGGTGTTCCTGCTGGTCATCAACATCTTCACACGCAAGGTGTACTGCCGCTACGTCTGCCCGCTGGGTGCGGCGCTGTCGATCAGCAGCAAGGTCCGCCTGTTCGACTGGCTCAAGCGGCGCCCGGAATGCGGCAGCCCCTGCCAGCTGTGCGCCAAGGAATGCGAGATCCAGGCCATCCATCCGGATGGGCACATCAACCACAACGAGTGCCATTACTGCCTGGACTGCCAGATGACTTATCACAACGAAAACAAGTGCCCGCCGCTGATCCTGAAGAACAAGCGCGCCAAGCGCGGCAAGAAGGCACCGGCCGACCCGTCGCTGATTCCCGTAGTGCAAGTAGTGGAACCCTGAGTCATCGCCGCAGGCGAAGTACTCGATCGATGTGTTTGAAGCAGATGTCCCAAAGGAGCGAAACCCCATGAGTGACAAGAGCAAGAACAATCCCGAGGTGCTGGAGAAGGGCGGCATGAGCCGTCGTGGCTTCCTCGGCGCCAGCGCGGTTACCGGCGCAGCCGTTGCGGCCACCGCCTTCGGTGGCGCAGTGATGAGCCGCGAGTCCTGGGCCGCAGCGGTCAAGGAAGCGCGGCAGAACATCTACGTCGCGCCAGGCGAACTGGACGACTACTACGGCTTCTGGAGCGGCGGCCACCAGGGCGAAGTGCGCGTGATGGGCGTCCCGTCGATGCGCGAACTGATGCGCATCCCGGTGTTCAACGTCGACTCCGCCACCGGCTGGGGCCTGACCAACGAAAGCCGCGCGATCATGGGCGACAGCGCCAAGTTCCTCAACGGCGACTGCCACCACCCGCACATCTCCATGACCGACGGCAAGTACGACGGCAAGTACCTGTTCATCAACGACAAGGCCAACACCCGCGTCGCTCGTATCCGCCTGGATATCATGAAGTGCGACAAGATGATCACCGTGCCGAACTGCCAGGCCATCCACGGCCTGCGTCTGCAGAAGGTGCCGCACACCAAGTACGTGTTCGCCAACGCCGAATTCGTCATCCCGCACCCGAACGACGGCAAGGTCTTCGATCTGCAGGATGAAAACAGCTACACCATGTACAACGTCATCGACGCCGAAAAGATGGAGATGGCCTTCCAGATCATCGTCGACGGCAACCTCGACAACACCGACGCCGACTACACCGGCCGCTTCACCGCTGCCACCTGCTACAACTCGGAAAAGGCCTACGACCTCGGCGGCATGATGCGCAACGAGCGCGACTGGGTCGTGGTATTCGATATCGAGGCGGCGGAGAAGGCGGTCAAGGCCGGCAAGTTCATCACCCTTGGCGACTCCAAGGTGCCGGTGCTCGACGGCCGCAAGAAGGCCGAGAAGGACAGCCAGTTCACCCGCTATATCCCGGTGCCGAAGAACCCGCACGGCCTGAACACCTCGTCCGATGGCAAGTACTTCATCGCCAACGGCAAGCTCTCGCCGACCGTGTCGATGATCGAAATCGCCAAACTGCCTGACCTGTTCGCCGACAAACTGGCCGATCCGCGTGACACCATCGCCGCCGAAGTGGAACTGGGCCTCGGCCCGCTGCACACCACCTTCGACGGTCGCGGCAACGCCTACACCACCGTGTTTATCGACAGCCAAGTGGTCAAGTGGAACATGGCCGATGCGGTTCGCGCCTACAAGGGCGAGAAGGTCAACTACATCAAGCAGAAGCTCGACGTGCACTACCAGCCGGGCCATATCCATGCCTCGCTCTGCGAAACCAGCGAAGCCGATGGCAAGTGGCTGGTCGCGCTGTGCAAGTTCGGCAAGGACCGCTTCCTGCCGACCGGCCCGCTGCACCCGGAAAACGACCAGCTGATCGACATCTCTGGCGAGGAAATGAAGCTGGTACATGACGGCCCGACCTATGCCGAGCCGCACGACTGCATCATGGCCCGTCGCGACCAGATCAAGCCGAAGAAGCTCTGGGACCGCAACGATCCGTTCTTCGCGCCGACCGTGGAAAGGGCGAAGAAGGATGGCATCAACCTGGAAACCGACAACAAGGTCATCCGCGACGGCAACAAGGTGCGCGTCTACATGACGTCCATGGCGCCGGCGTTCGGCGTGCAGGAGTTCACCGTCAAGCAGGGCGACGAAGTCACCGTGACCATCACCAACATTGACCAGATCGAAGACGTGTCCCACGGCTTCGTCATGGTCAATCACGGTGCGAGCATGGAGATCAGCCCGCAGCAGACCTCTTCCATCACCTTTATCGCAGACAAGCCAGGGCTGCACTGGTACTACTGCAGCTGGTTCTGCCACGCGCTGCACATGGAAATGGTCGGCCGCATGATGGTCGAGCCGGCGTAAGCTGCTCCAGCCATCGCCCGTTTGCGGTCGGGCGATGGTGTCGTGATTTCGCGAAGGGCTTCGGCGTGCTGCCGCGGCCCTTCCGGCAGCCGCATTTCGCCTGCAAGCTGAAGAAGGTCAAAACGCAGTGTTCAAAGCTCAGGCTGGTTTTTTTTCGCGATACCCCGCAGCAGTCACGCTGTTGCTTTTTTTGAGTGGTGCGGCTCAGGCGGCACCGCAATCCATCACAACCCTGCCGCTGCAGTCCGACGGTGAAAATCGCTGGCGCCTGCCTGCCGGGGAATATCAGGGTCAGTTCAGCATCGCGCAATCAATGCAGCTGCGTTGCGAACCGGGTGCCGTCATTCGATCCCAGGGCCAGGGCAGCAGCCTGCTCATCAGTGCGCCCGACGTCGTCGTCGAAGGCTGCACGCTGCGCGACTGGGGCTCCGATCTCACCGCCATGGACTCGGCGGTGTTCGTCCTGCCGGCCGCGCCTCGGGCGCTGATTCGGAACAACCGCATGCAGGGGCCGGGCTTCGGCGTTTTCGTCGATGGCGCCGCCGACGTGCAGGTGATCGGCAACGATATCGTCGGCGAGGTGGACATTCGCTCGCAGGATCGCGGCAACGGCATCCACCTGTTTGCGGTAAAAGGCGCACGCATCGTCGGCAATCACGTGCGCAACTCGCGCGACGGCATCTACATCGATACCTCCAACGGCAATCATCTGGAGGCCAATGTCCTCGAGGATCTGCGTTACGGCGTGCACTACATGTTCGCCAACGACAACAGCGTGATCGACAACATCACCCGCCGTACCCGCACCGGTTACGCGTTGATGCAGAGCCGCAAGCTGATCGTCACGGGGAACCGCTCCGAGCAGGATCAGAACTACGGCATCCTGATGAACTACATCACCTATTCCACCATCACCGGCAACTTCGTCAGCGACGTGCAGCGTGGCGATACCGGTGGCGACAGCATGATCAGCGGTGGTGAGGGCAAGGCGCTGTTCATCTACAACTCGCTGTTCAACACCATCGAGAACAACCACTTCGAGAAGAGCTCGCTGGGTATCCACCTGACCGCCGGCTCGGAAGACAACCGCATTTCCGGCAACGCCTTCGTCGGCAACCAGCAGCAGGTCAAGTACGTGGCGACCCGTACTCAGGAATGGTCGGTAGACGGTCGTGGCAACTACTGGAGCGACTACCTGGGCTGGGACCGCAATGACGACGGGCTGGGCGATGTCGCCTACGAACCCAACGACAACGTCGATCGCCTGCTCTGGCTGTATCCGCAGGTGCGCCTGCTGATGAACAGCCCGAGCATCGAAGTGCTGCGCTGGGTGCAGCGAGCCTTCCCGGTGGTCAAGTCGCCGGGCGTACAGGACAGCCATCCGCTGATGAAGCTGCCCACTGAAAAACTCCTTACTGACAAGCAGGAACCAACGTCATGAACGCCGTCGAGATCCAGGGCGTAAGCCAGCGTTACGGCAGCATGACCGTGCTGCACGATCTGAACCTGAACCTCGGTGAAGGTGAGGTGCTGGGGCTGTTCGGCCATAACGGTGCGGGCAAGACCACCAGCATGAAGCTGATTCTCGGCCTGCTCGCGCCGAGCGAAGGCCAGGTGAAAGTCCTGGGCCGTGCGCCGAACGATCCGCAGGTGCGTCGCCAGCTTGGCTACCTGCCGGAGAACGTAACCTTCTATCCGCAGTTGAGCGGCCGCGAAACCCTCCGCCATTTCGCCCGCCTGAAGGGCGCCGCCCTGAGCCAGGTGGATGAGCTGCTCGAGCAGGTCGGCCTGGCCCATGCCGCCGATCGCCGGGTGAAAACCTATTCCAAGGGCATGCGCCAGCGTCTCGGCCTGGCCCAGGCGCTTCTTGGCGAACCGAAGCTGCTGCTGCTCGACGAGCCGACCGTGGGCCTCGACCCGATCGCCACCCAGGACCTCTACCTGCTGATCGACCGCCTGCGTCAGCGCGGCACCAGCATCATTCTCTGTTCCCACGTGCTGCCGGGCGTCGAGGCGCACATCAACCGCGCGGCGATCCTCGCCAAGGGCCGCCTGCAGGCCGTCGGTAGCCTGTCGCAACTGCGTGCCGAGGCCGGGCTGCCGGTGCGCATCCGTGCCAGTGGCGTCAGCGAGCGCGACAGCTGGTTGCAGCGTTGGACCGATGCCGGGCACAGCGCCCGTGGTCTCAGCGAATCGAGCCTGGAAGTGGTTGCGGTCAACGGCCACAAGCTGGTGCTGCTGCGCCAGCTGCTGGGCGAGAGCGAGCCGGAGGACATCGAGATCCACCAGCCGTCGCTGGAAGACCTCTATCGCTATTACATGGAGCGCGCCGGTGATGTGCGCGCCCAGGAGGGTCGCGTATGAACCAGGTCTGGAACATCGCCCGCAAGGAACTCAGCGACGGCCTGCGCAACCGCTGGCTGCTTGCCATCAGTCTGCTCTTCGCGGTGCTCGCGGTGGGTATCGCCTGGCTGGGCGCCGCGGCCTCCGGCCAGCTTGGCTTCACCTCGATTCCGGCGACCATAGCCAGCCTGGCCAGTCTGGCCACCTTTCTCATGCCGCTGATCGCGCTGCTGCTGGCCTATGACGCCATCGTCGGCGAGGACGAGGGCGGCACGCTGATGCTGCTGCTGACCTATCCGTTGGGGCGCGGGCAGATCCTGCTCGGCAAGTTCGTCGGTCACGGGCTGATCCTCGCCCTGGCGGTGCTGATCGGCTTCGGCTGCGCGGCGCTGGCCATCGCCGTGCTGGTCGAAGGCGTCGAGCTCGGCATGCTGTTCTGGGCGTTTGGCCGCTTCATGATCTCCTCGACGCTGCTCGGCTGGGTGTTCCTCGCCTTCGCCTACATGCTCAGCGGCAAGGTCAATGAGAAGTCCAGCGCCGCCGGGCTGGCGCTCGGGGTGTGGTTTCTCTTCGTGCTGGTGTTCGATCTGGTCCTGCTTGCGCTGCTGGTGCTCAGCGAAGGCAAGTTCAACCCGGACCTGCTGCCCTGGCTGCTGCTGCTAAACCCCACCGACATCTACCGCCTGATCAATCTGTCCGGCTTCGAAGGCAGCGGCAGTGCCATGGGTGTGCTGTCGCTGGGCGCCGATCTGCCGGTGCCGGCCTCGGTGCTCTGGCTGTGTCTGCTGGCCTGGATCGGCGTGTCGCTGCTGCTGGCGTACGGCATCTTTCGCCGGCGCCTGACCTGAATTCCATGAATCGAAAAGGAAATCCCTCTATGAACGCACTGCATCGCATTGGCGCCGGAACGCTCCTGGCCATGTTGCTCGCCTTCGGCCTGGCCGGCTGCGGCGAGAAGGAGGAGGTCCAGCAATCGCTCGAGCCAGTGGCCTTCCATGACTCCGACGAGTGTCACGTGTGCGGCATGATCATCAGCGACTTCCCCGGGCCCAAGGGCCAGGCGGTGGAGAAGGGCGGCGTGAAGAAGTTCTGTTCCACGGCCGAGATGCTCGGCTGGTGGCTACAGCCGGAGAACCGTCTGCTCGATGCCAGGCTGTATGTACACGATATGGGCCGTAGCGTTTGGGACAAGCCGGATGACAGTCACCTGATCGACGCAACCAGCGCCTACTATGTGATCGGTACGTCGCTCAAGGGCGCCATGGGTGCGTCGCTGGCGACCTTCGCCGAAGAGCAGGCCGCCATGCGCCTCGCCGAGGAACACGGTGGCCGGGTATTGCGTTTCGAACAGATCGATCAGGCGCTGCTGCAGGAAGCAGCGAGCATGCAGCACGGCGGCATGCACGAGCACATGCCCAGCGATACACACAACACACACCAGGGGCACTGAGGCGTACTCAGTGGCCGCAACCAGTCTTCCGACACATTCGAGGTAAGCACAATGATGGGTATCAGCGTCTGGCAACTTCTGATCATTCTTCTGATCGTCGTCATGCTGTTCGGCACCAAGCGCCTGCGCGGCCTGGGCTCCGACCTGGGCAGCGCGATCAGCGGCTTCCGCAAGTCGGTCAGTGATGGCGACAGCGTCACCCAGGCCGAGACGGTCAAGCAGGAAATCAAGTAAACAAAGCGCCCACTTCGCTCGGCCAGCCTCCCCTAACACGGCGCTTGCGCGCTGCCGGGGAGGCGCATGCCCGTCGCCGTTGAGAGCCGCCCAAGCGGCTCAATGCTCGATAATCGTGGCCGTTTCGCACCGCAACGGTGCGTCTGCAGGCGGTCTCCGGGCGCCGACCGTCACTTTCCCGCCGCCTCCGCGAAAATCTGATCGCAATCAAGTCTGTTGATGGCGCCTACCCTGTAGAAAGTAATCCTGGCTCCTGTAAACGGGAGCGATCATTCGTCCGGCGCGCGTTCGTTGTGCTGTCGGACATAGAAAGTCTGGAGGCCCTTCCGTGCAAGTTATCGATCGGCGAAAAGCCCTGAGTGTTCCGCCTATCTGGCGGCTCGCCTTTCGCCCCTTCTTTCTCGCCGGCAGCCTGTTCGCGCTGCTGGCGATTCCGCTCTGGGTCGCCGCGTGGACCGGGCTCTGGCCGGGCTTTCAGCCCACCGGTGGCTGGCTGGCCTGGCACCGTCACGAAATGCTGTTCGGTTTCGCCATGGCAATCGTCGCCGGCTTTCTGCTCACCGCGGTGCAGACCTGGACCGGCCAGACGGCGCCGTCCGGCAATCGCCTGATGGGGTTGGCGATGCTCTGGCTGGCCGCGCGCCTGGGCTGGCTGTTCGGCCTGCCGGCCGCTTGGCTGGCTCCGCTCGACCTGCTGTTCCTGCTGGCGCTGGTCTGGATGATGGCGCGGATGCTCTGGGCCGTACGGCAGAAGCGTAATTACCCGATCGTGGTGGTACTGACGCTGATGTTTGGTGCGGACGTGCTGATCCTGGTCGGCCTGCTGCAGGACAACGATGCGCTGCAGCGCCAGGGCGTGCTCGCCGGGCTGTGGCTGGTCGCGGCGCTGATGGCGCTGATCGGCGGCCGGGTGATTCCGTTCTTCACTCAGCGCGGCCTGGGCAAGGTCGAGGCGGTCAAGCCCTGGGTCTGGCTGGATGTCGCCCTGCTGGTGGGCACCGGGATCGTCGCGCTGCTGCACGCCTTCGGCGTCGCCCTGCAGCCGCATCCGCTGCTGGGCCTGCTGTTCGTCGCCATCGGCGTCGGCCATCTGCTGCGCCTGGCGCGCTGGTACGACCACGGTATCTGGAAGGTCGGCCTGCTCTGGTCGCTGCACCTGGCGATGCTCTGGCTGGTGGTCGCGGCATTCGGCCTGGCGCTCTGGCATTTCGGTCTGCTGGCGCAGTCCAGCCCTTCGCTGCATGCGCTGAGCGTCGGCTCCATGGGCGGATTGATCCTGGCGATGATTGCCCGCGTGACCCTCGGCCACACCGGCCGGCCGCTGCAGTTGCCGGCGGGCATCATTGGCGCCTTCGTGCTGTTCAATCTGGGCACGGCCGCGCGGGTATTCCTCTCCGTCATCTGGCCGGTCGGCGGTCTGTGGCTAGCGGCGGCCTGCTGGGCGGCGGCCTTCGCCCTGTATGTCTGGCGCTACGCGCCGATGCTGGTCGCACCGCGGGTCGACGGCCATCCGGGCTGAGCACCGAATCGTTTCACCGGGGCAGGTGCCCGTCGCGCCTGCCCGTCAATACCAAGCCTTAGAACCGCTGCCGCGAGGCGGCTTGTGACTCGGCGTGCGCCGAGCTCGGAGATGATGATGAAAAGCGAGTTTCAGGATCGTCTGGCTGTCGTCACCGGCGCCAGTTCCGGAATCGGTCTGGCGTTGTGCGCGGCCCTGCTGCAGCGCGGTGCCCGGGTGCTGGCGATGTCGCGCAGCATCGGCGGTCTCGAACCGCTGCTGGAAACCCACGCCGACCAGCTGCAGTGGCTGAGCGGCGATGTCACCTCGGCTGAAGATCTGGCCCAGCTGGCGCGCCGTGCCGCGCAGATGGGATCGGTGCACTACCTGGTGCCCAACGCCGGTATCGCCGAGCTGGCCGATGGCCTGGACATGGCCGCCTTCGATCGGCAGTGGGCGGTCAATGGCGCCGGTGCGCTGAACACCTTCGCTGCGTTGCGCACCGAGCTGGCCAAGCCGGCCTCGGTGGTCTTTGTCGGCACCTTCCTGATCCGCTCGACCTTCCCCGGGCTGGCGGCCTACATCGCCAGCAAGGCGGCGTTGGCGGCGCAGGCGCGCACGCTGGCGGTGGAGTTCGCGCCGCTGGATGTACGCATCAACATGGTTTCGCCCGGCCCGACCGCCACCGCCATCTGGGGCTCGCTGGGGCTCAACGACGATCAGCTCGAAGCGGTCGCCGAGGGCGTCACCAAGCGTCTGTTGCCGGGGCATTTTCTCGAGTCGGCGGCGGTGGCCAACGTCATCCTGTTCCAGCTGTCCCAGGGCGCGCGCGGCGTGTTCGGTCAGGACTGGGTGGTGGATAACGGTTACACCGTCAGCTGAGGTGTAGTGCATGTGGTTCAAGTGGAAGAACAGCGCGACGCGCCTGGAGCAGGAGCTGAATGCGCTGCAGGCCAGTCACGCCGAACAGGCGGCGCGCGTCGCCGCGTTGGAGCAGCAGCTGCAGGCGGCAGAGGCTGCCAGCCAGCAGCGCCAGCGACAGCTCGACTATTACCGGGGTGTGTCGGAAAGGCTGATTCGCTTCAGCACCTCCGTGGCCCATCTCGGCGAGTCGTTCGAGTTTCTCACCGGGCAGTTGGGCGATAACAAGGCCCGTGCCGGCGAGGTCGCCGCCGCGGCGCTGAGCAACCAGAAGCATTTCGGCGAGCTGCAGGGCAAGGCCGCCGAGATGGAGGACGGCCTCGGCCTGGCCTCGCGCAAGGTCGATACCCTTGCCGAGCGCTCGCAGGAGATCAACGGCATCGTCGATCTCATCAGCGGCATCGCCAGCCAGACCAATCTGCTGGCGCTGAATGCCGCGATCGAGGCGGCGCGTGCCGGCGAGGCCGGGCGTGGTTTCGCAGTTGTCGCCGGGGAGATTCGCAGCCTGGCGGAAAAGACCGCGCTGGCGACCGATGACATCGTGCGCAAGATTGGCGAAGTGCAGGCCGAAATCCGCAATGTGCATGATTACATCCAGCTGCAGGGCAGCCACGCCAAGGGCTTCAGTCGAACCACCGAGGTGGCGGTCGAGGCGATGCGTACGCTCTACCAGCTGGCCGGGGCGATGCGTGGCAGCAGCGCCGCGTCTTCCTTCCGTGCCGGCATCGAGCTGGCCAATCTCGACGAGCTGTCACTGAAGTTCGTGGTGTACAACCACCTGCTGAGCGACCAGGCACAGCCGATTCCACAGCTGCCGAGCGAGCGCGACTGTCGTTTCGGCCGCTGGTATTACGGCGAAGGCAACCGCGACATCCAGGCGCTGGACTGCTTCCGGCAGATCGAGCGGCCCCACACGGCGGTGCATGCCCAGGGGCAGGCGGCGCTGGATGCATTCGCTCAGGACGCCCTGGAAAGCGCGTTGCGCCACCTGGGCCAGATGGAGGAAGCCAACCTGGAGGTGATGCGTATCGTCACGGCCGTGGTCGATCAGTACGAGAAAGGGGCGAGTCGCGCGGCCTGATGGCACAGACGCCCGCGTTTTCGCTCGTGATGTCGTTGGTGCAAAAATATTGCGCTTATCGAGCAATACTATTCGTTAGATAACATTTAAAACGCCGCAGACAATGCGCACGCATTCCGTCTGCGCGGCAATCCACCGCGCTCGATATGAACCGATCCCAGGAGGAGCGGCGAGCGGATGCGGCGTGCCGGTCCGTCGACCATTGCCAGCGCTTGCGCTGGCAGATATCGATGTTCGTTCCCTGGCGCCCGCGTCGGCCGCCTGGCGAGCATGAGCGAACTGCACAACAGTCCCGAACCGATTGCCTACAACTACCACGTGGTGCGCCAGTTCACCCTGATGACGCTGGTCTGGGGTGTGCTCGGCATGGGCCTCGGCGTCTTCATCGCTGCTCAGCTGGTGTGGCCGCAGCTGAACTTCGACCTGCCCTGGACCAGCTTCGGCCGGCTGCGACCGATCCACACCAATCTGGTGATCTTCGCCTTCGGTGGCGGCGCGTTGTTCGCCTCGTCCTTCTACATCGTTCAGCGCACCAGTCATGCCCGGCTGATCTCCGATCGGCTGGCGGCGCTGGTTTTCTGGGGCTGGCAGGCAGCCTGCGTGGCAATGCCGATCAGCTACGCGCTGGGCTACACCACGTCCAAGGAATACGCCGAGATGGAGTGGCCGATCGCACTCTGGGTGACGCTGATCTGGGTGCTCTACGCCTATCTGTTCTTCGGCACCATCGCCCGCCGGCGCATCCGGCACATCTATGTCGGCAACTGGTTTTTCGGCGCCTTCATCATCGTCACCGGCATGGTGCACATCATCAACCACGCGCTGGTGCCGGTAGGGCCGCTCAAGTCCTACTCGCTGTATTCGGGCGCCACCGATGCGATGGTGCAGTGGTGGTACGGGCACAGCGTGGTGGGCTTCATTCTCTCGGTCGGCTTTCTCGGCATGATGTACTACTTCGTGCCCAAGCAGGCCGGGCGGCCGATCTACTCGTACCGCCTGTCCATCGTGCACTTCTGGGCGATCATCTCGATCTACATCTGGGCCGGCCCGCACCACCTGCACTACACCGCGCTGCCGGATTGGGCGCAGAGCCTCGGCATGGTGATGTCGATCATCCTGCTGGCGCCGAGCTGGGGCGGCATGATCAACGGCATGATGACCCTCTCCGGTGCCTGGCATAAGTTGCGCACTGATCCGATCCTGCGCTTTCTGGTGGTCTCCCTGGCGTTCTACGGCATGTCGACCTTCGAAGGCCCGATGATGGCGATCAAGACGGTCAACGCGCTGTCGCACTACACCGACTGGACCATCGGCCACGTACACGCCGGGGCGCTGGGCTGGGTGGCGATGATCTCCATCGGCTCGCTGTACCACCTGATTCCACGGCTGTGGGGGCGCGAGCAGATGCACAGCATCGGCCTGATCAACGCGCACTTCTGGCTGGCGACCATCGGCACCGTGCTCTACATCGCCTCGATGTGGGTCAACGGCATCACCCAGGGCTTGATGTGGCGCGCGGTCAACGAAGACGGCACGCTGACCTACTCCTTCATCGAGGCGCTGGAAGCCAGCCATCCCGGCTACATCGTGCGCATGGCCGGCGGCGGCATTTTCGCCTGCGGCATGCTGCTGATGGCATTGAACACCTGGCTGACCGTGCGCCGCAGCCGTGACGAGCGGGTCGCGCAGGCGTCGCCGCTGCTGGCCGGCTGAACGCCCAGGTAGCTACTCGCTCAAAACAGGTCCGCGGACGGACCGCTCCACCGCCCGCCGGGCGGCGTCTCTGATTTCGACCCAAGCAGGACCAATGCACGACTCTTTCTCTCTCTGGATTCGCTCGTTCCTCCCCGTCCCGTTGAATGCCTCGCCGAAAGAGTGGCTGCGCGCCGCCCTCGGTGTCGCCATCGTCATGCCGCTGGTGTTCTGCAGCGGCTATCTGCTGGTCGGCAGTTCGCTGACCCTGCAGATCATGGGGCCAGCCGGCGCCTCGGCGGTGCTGGTGTTCGTCGCCTCGTCCAGCCCGTTTGCCCAGCCATGGGCGGTTCTGGTTGGCAATCTGCTGGCGGCGCTGATCGGCATCAGTCTGGGCATGAGCGGCTTGCCCAGTATCGCCTCGCTGGCGCTGGCGGCTTGCCTGTCGCTGCTCTGTCTGTTCTATCTGCGCTGCCTGCATCCGCCGAGCATCGCGCTGGCGCTGGTGGCGGCGGTGGGCAGCCCGGAGCTGCATCAGCTGGGTTACGCGCTGGTCGGGCCAGTGCTGTTCTATTCGGCGCTCCTGGTGACGGTCGCGCTGGTCTACAACAACCTGACCGGGCATCCCTATCCGAAGCCGCGGCTGAGCCGCGAGAACAGTCATCACACCCGCGACCTGCCGCCGGGCGAGCGCATGAGCTTCACCCATGACGACGTTGACCGGGCGCTGCAGGAATTCGGCGAGTATGTCGACGTCACCCGTGACGACCTCGAACGACTGATCAAGCAGACCGAGAAGCACGCCCTGCGGCGCAGCATGGGCGAGATCACCGCGGCGCACGTGATGTCACGCGATCTGTACTGGCACACGCCGGATACCTTCATCGAGCAGGCCTGGCAGACCCTGCAGGTGCACCGGCTGCGCTCGCTGCCGGTGGTGCAGGGCGACGACCATCGGCTGGTCGGCATCGTCACCCAGGTGGACCTGCTCAAGCACTTCCACCCGCGGCCGGGGCGGCTCAGTTTCGGTCAGCTGAACTTCCTGCGCGGCACCAAGCTACGCGCGATCATGAGTTCGCCAGTAGTCTCGGTGACCGCCGATACGCACATGGTCGAACTGGTTTATCTACTCTCGGATCGCGGCCTGCACTGCCTGCCGGTGGTCGATGCGCAACAGCGCCTGGTCGGCATGATTACCCAGACGGATCTGATCGCCGCGCTGTACCGCAACTGGCTCAAGCAGCTGCCGGACTGAGCGGCCACGAGTCCGGCGCGACGCTCAGATATCGTAGTACCAGCGGGACCAGTCGTAATCGTCGAGGGCTACTTCGCGCAGCAGTTCGATGGCCTTGAGCAACGCGGGCGATTCGCTGGCGCGTGCATGCACCAGGTAGACCGGATAGCTGAACTCCGGCGCCTGCTCCACTCGCTTGAGAAGCCCTTCTTCCAGATAGCGCTGGACCACGCGGGTGCGAAAGTAGCCGCGGCCGCCGCATTGCACCAGATACTGCAAGGCCAGCGGCCCGAGGCTGAATGACAGCGCGGCGCGGGTGTATTCGGGCAGCGCCTGGTTATGCTGCTTGCGAAATGCCGGCCCCCAATCCACGTACAGATACGGCGTTGGATTCTGCGCCTGCACCACCTGGATCAGCTTTTCCTCCAGCAGCTGTTCGACCTGCAGACCGGGCAGGTACTCCGGCTGGTGTACCAGCGCGGCGTCGAGCACGCCGAGGTCGAGCTTCTTCTGCAGCTCTTCGCCGCTGCCCACTTCCAGTCGCACGGCGTGGCCCGGCAGCGCTTGCCGCAGCCGCTGGACCCAGGCCAGCATCAGCGGGTTGCACAGGCTCACCTCGGCGCCGAGCGTGAGCAGTTCGCCATAACCCCGTGGCAGCGGCAGGTCGCGCCGCGCGGCCTCCCAGGTCTGCACCAGCTGGCGGGCATAGGCGGCAAAGCGCTCGCCATCGGCCGTCAGCCGCGCCCCGGCGCGATTGCGCACGAACAGCCGGCAGCTCAGCTGGTTTTCCAGGTTCTGTATGCGCGCGGTGACGGCCGTCTGGGTGATGTGCAGGCGCTCGGCCGTGGCGATGAAGCTGCCGCTGCGAATGATCTCGAGAAAGGTGCGGGCGAGATCAATATCCATGGTCGACCTTAAATGCAGTGAACGTGACGGAACCGATGATTGTAGGGGGTTGTGACCGTCGTGGGGGCGCCCACCTTGAATCGGTGGGCGATCCGCTCACGATCAGTGCGAAGTGCCTTCGGCGAATTCGATCTTGTTGCCGACGTTGTACTTGCCGGAGGGCTTGTTCATCGGGATGCGTTTGACCTCCTCCAGCGTGTTGGCGTCGTAGACGAGGAGGGCGCCGTCGGTGTCCCAGACGCTGAGCAGGGCGTAGCGGCCGTCGTTGGTGAATTCGACGTGGGCGGCGTTCTTGCCCGGCATCGGGCGCAGGGTGTGGGCGACTTCCAGGGTCTGTTTGTCGATCAGGTGCACGGCGTCGTTGTTCGGGCCGAAGAATACGTCGGTCCAGGCGTAGGGCGAGTTGGCCTGGCTGCGCATGAAGAAGCCCGGGCCTTCGGTGGGAATCTCCTTGATCAGCTTCCAGGTTTGCAGATCGAGCACCGAGATCAGCCCCTTGCTGACGTTGGGCGTGGCGAACACCCACTTGCCGTCGCGTTTCCAATAGATGCCCGAGCCCAGGTGCGGCATGCCCGGCAGCGGGATGTCGGTGACCGCCTTACCGGTATCCAGGTCGATCACCTGGCCGCCGTGGGCCTTGCGCGAGGTGGCCAGCAGGTGGCGGTAGTCGGGGGTGAAGGAGAAGTCGTCGAGGAAGTCGGCGGCCTCGATGCGCCGCGGTTCGAAGGTCGGCTCGCCGGCGTAGGAGAGCTCCCAGGCCTCTTTCACGTCCTTCAGCGCGACCACGAAGCTGTCGCGCGGTGGTGCGGTGTACACGGCGCTGACCCGCGACGGCGTGCCATCCTGGCCGACCGCGGGGATGTGCTTGACCAGCGACAGGTCGCGCGCATCGAGCAGCACCAGATTGCCCGGCAGGTAGTTGCCCACCAGCACCCACCGGCCGTCGTTGCTCACCGCCAGGTTGCGCGTGTTCAGCCCGGCGCGGACCTCGGCGATCATGCTCAGGTTGTGCAAGTCGTAGACGCTGACCCAGCCGTCGCGGGAGGCAAAGTAGACGAAGCGGCCATCCGGCGAGAACTTCGGCCCGCCGTGCAGGGCGAAGTGCGACTGGAAGTTCGCCAATTCCTCGAAACGATCGCCGTCCAGCACGCGGACGTGGTGATTGCCGGCTTCCACCACGACGAACAGGTTGAGCGGGTCGGCGCCGTGCTGCGGGGTCGTTGGCAGCGTGGCGAGGTCCTTGAAAATGCGGTGGCTGGCGCGGATGTCGGCGTCGTTCCAAGTGGGCGGCACGGCAGAGGGCTGGTAGAGGTAGTCGACCAGGCCGGTGATCTGCGCTTCGTTAAGCACGTGGGAATAGGCGGCCATCTGGCTCGCCGGACGGCCGTCGCGAATCACCGCCTGGGCTTCGGCCGGCTTGATGCGGCTGAGGCTTTCCGGCAACAGCGCCGGGCCGGCGCCGCCGAGACGATTGACGCCGTGGCAGCTCTGACAGTGCTGTTCGTACAGCGCCTGACTGTCGGCTGGCTGGGTCGCCGCGGCAGCCCGCGGAATGGCCAGGTCGAGGGCAACGAAGGTGGCCGCCGGCAGCGCGGCGGCCAGCAGCAGGGCGGGTATCAGTTGCATAAGGCCTCCGTTTGCGGGGCTGGATCACCGTGCAGCCGCGCCGGGTGCTGGACCTGGCGCTCGGCGAACAGGCCGACCACCCGGCCGATGACGGTCAGGGTCGGCGGCGTGAGGTGCTGCTCGTCGGCCATGCTCGGCAGCTGGCGCAGCGTGCAGCGCACCACCTGCTGGTTCTCGCGGGTGCCGTTGCCGATCAGCGCGGCGGGGGTATCCACCGGCAGGCCGGCGGCGATCAGGTTGCGCGAGATCTCGCCGAGGCTGGCCAGGCCCATGTAGAACACCAGGGTCTGGCCGCCCTGTGCCAGTGCTTCCCACGGCAGGTGCAGTTCGCCGTTGCTCTGCAGGTGGCCGGTGATGAACTGGCAGGAATGCGCCAGGTCGCGATGGGTCAGCGGGATGCCGGCGTAGGCGCTGCAACCGGCCGCGGCGGTGATGCCTGGCACCACCTGGCAGTCGATGCCGCGCTGCAGAAGGAATTCGAGCTCCTCGGCGCCGCGACCGAAGATGAACGGGTCGCCGCCCTTGAGTCGTACCACGCGCTTGTTCTGCAGGGCCAGGTCGGCCAGCAGCTGGTTGATCTCCGGTTGCGGCAGGCTGTGGTAGCCGCTGGTCTTGCCGACGTAATGGCGACTGCAGGCGGTAGGCAGCAGGGCCATCAGGCCGTCGCTGACCAGGCGGTCGTAGACCACCGCGTCGGCCTGTTGCAGCAGGCTCCAGGCGCGCAAGGTGAGCAGCCCGGGATCGCCCGGACCGGCACCGACCAGAGCGACCTCGCCCGGGGCGAACGCCGCGCTCAGCGAGGCGGGAAGTGTGAGTGGCTGGTCCATGCGGTGCTCCTGAATTCTCATCGGGCTTACGGAGTGCGTTGCTGCGGCGCTTGGTCGGCCGCTTGATCGGTCAGATGGCGATGCTGGGAATGCGCTCGGCGGCGGGCAGGCCGATCTCCTCGTCGGAGAGGTAGCAGCCCGGGTCTTCGGCCCACAGATCGCCCTGCGCCCAGGCGCGGGTACGGGTGTTGCCGTTGCAGATCGCCAGCCAGCGGCAGTCGGCACAGCGACCGCCGACCGCGCGCGGATGCTGGCGCAGCTCCTGCAGCAGCGGCGCCGGCTCGTTCAGCCAGATGTCGCTGAAGCGCTGGCGGCGCACGTTGCCGACGGTGTGCTGCCACCAGTAGGTGTCCGGGTGCACGTCGCCGATGTTGTCGATGTTGGCGATGCCGCTGCCGGAGGCGTTGCCGCCCCATGCGCGCAGCATGCCTTCCAGGCGGTCGCGATGCTCAGGCAGGCGCTCCTCGACCCACTGCAGCAGCAGGACCGCGTCGGCGTCGTTGTTACCGCTGACGAAATCGGTCTCGCGGCCGTGCTGGACGTCGTCCCAGGCCTGCTCGAAGAGCTGACGCATGGCGTCGCGGGTCATCTGGTGATGGGCGTCGGCCTTGCTGCTGCGCTTGCCGCGGCCGCTGTAGTTGAGGTGCGAGAGGTAGAACTTCTGCACGTCGTGTTCGCGCATCAGCGCCAGCAGTGCCGGTAGCTGCGGGTAGTTGTTCTGCGTCAGGGTAGTGCGCAGGCCGACGCGGATGTCGCGCTGGCGGCACAGGTCGATGGCGTGCATGGACGCGGCGAAGCTGCCCTTGAGCTGGCGCCATTCGTCATGCACCGCCTCCAGGCCGTCGATGCTGATGCCCACGTAGTCGAACTGCGCCGCGGCGATACGCTCGATGTTGCTCTCGTCGATCAGCGTGCCGTTGGTGGACAGTGCAACGAAGAAACCCTTGTCACGGGCGTAGTCGGCCAGCTGGAAGATGTCGGCCCGCAGCAGCGGCTCTCCGCCGGAGAGGATCAGCACGCGCACACCGGCCTCGTGCAGATCGTCGATCACCTTCAGCGCCTCGGCGGTATCCAATTCGTCGCGGAACTCGCTGTCGGCGGAGGTCGCGTAACAGTGCTTGCAGGTCAGGTTGCAGCGCCTGAGCAGGTTCCAGATCACCACGGGTGGGCGCTTGCCGCTGGCGCTGCGGGCACCGAGCACCTTGGTGGCCGGTTGGGCCAGGGCGCGCAGGTAATGGCTGATTCTCAACATGGGGCGGCTCCGCTTCGGCAGCGTATCTCACCGGGCGCGCCGTCTCGGGCGCCCGTTCCTTGAGCAGCAGGATCAACGAGCGGGGTAGGGCTGGCCTTGATCGGAAACAATAAAAGTCGCGGGGCGTGGCTGACCGCATCGTCAGCTTCTTGCGGCGGTGTACCGTTGGTCAGAGCAGGGTCAGCAGCACGCCGAGCACCAGTACCAGCGGCCAGGCGAGCAGCAGCAGACGCCACGCCCGCGGAGCGTGGCGCAGCTCCATGAAACCGTCGGTGATCAGCCAGGCCTTGCCGAACGCCGTGAGCAGAACGGCACCAGCCAATGCCAGCGTGGCGCCGGCATTACCCAGCAGCACGGTGGAAACCGACAGCAGTGCCAGACCGAGCCAGCAGGCCACCAGAATCTTCGAAGCAGACATGACTTACCTCAGCACGTAGACCAGCGGGAACAGCAGCACCCAGACCATATCCACCATGTGCCAGTAGAGCACTCCGGACTCCAGGCCGCTGTGCTCGTCCGGCCCGTAGGCACCGCGGCGGCAGCGCATAGCCAGCCAGCCGAGGATCACCATGCCCAGCAGCACATGCAGGAAATGAAAGCCGGTCAGAATCCAGTACAGGGTGAAGAAGGTGTTGTGTTCCATGCCCAGGCCGAGCCCGGCCAGGTGGCTGTACTCGTTGAGCTTGAGCACCACGTAGACGCAGGACGAGCCCAGCGCGGCGAGCAGCAACAGCATCGCGCGCCCGGACCGGGCCTCGCGCACCTGTTCCACCGCCAGGGCGGCGAACAGGCCTGAGGTCAGCAGGCTCAGGGTCAGCGCCAGGCCGATGGAGCTGTCCAGCGCTGCGCGGCTCTCGCTGAACAGCTGCGGATTGAGCATCTGCGTGGCGGCGAACGCCAAGATCAGGATGGCGAAGACGGTCAGCTCGGCGAGGATGAAGAACCACATCGCCAAGTCACCCGGCAGGCGCCGGGACAGTTGGCTGGTGGCTTCAGGCGAAGTGGACATCGACCACATCCATCAGCGCGGCGACCGTTTGCGGATCATCCGACAGCGGCTCGGCGAGGCAGGCCAGGCAGGCCTGACGCGGCGTCATGCCGGAGCGAATCATCCGCGCGGTGAAGATCAGCAGGCGGGTCGAGGCAATTTCCTCCAGATCATGCTGCTCCAACCGGCGCAGCGCTTGGCCGAGCTTGACCACCTGGGCGGCGAGTTCGTCATCCACCTGCGCCTCGTTGGCGACGATGCGCACCTCCTCGGCGGCCGGCGGGTAATCGAAGCGCATCGCCACGAAGCGTTGGCGCGTACTTGGCTTCATGCCCTTGAGCAGGTTCTGGTAACCGGGGTTGTAGGACACCACCAGCATGAAGCCCGGCGGCGCCTTGAGCGCCTCGCCGGTGCGCTCGATGAACAGCTCGCGGCGGTCGTCGGCCAGCGGGTGCAGTACCACGGCGGTGTCCTGCCGCGCCTCGACCACTTCGTCCAGATAGCAGATGCCGCCTTCGCGTACCGCACGGGTCAGCGGGCCGTCCTGCCACCAGGTGCCCTGGGCGCCGATCAGGTGACGACCGACCAGGTCGGCGGCGGAGAGGTCGTCATGGCAGGCCACGGTGTACAGCGGCAGATTCAGCCGATGCGCCATGTGCTGCACGAAGCGGGTCTTGCCGCAGCCGGTCGGGCCCTTGATCAGCACCGGCATGCCGTGCTGCCAGGCCTGCTGGAACAGCTGCTCCTCGTTGCCCAGCGGTTGGTAGAAGGGCGCGTCAGGCGTGCCGGCGGCAGTCGGGATTTCAATCGCATTCACAGGCAAGTACCTCACGGCAGCAGTTGGTTATTTCCATCGCCAAGCTACCGGCCCCACCGACCCCTCTCAAGCCATCCGCCGGCAAAGCTTGATTGCGATCAAGTCCCGCACCTGATGCCGACCAATCGAAGCCGATTCCAGACGTTTCGGCCCATTGCGCCCGCGACAAGGCGTCACGCTCAGGGGGTGCCGAAGGCTCTCTTGATTGCCGTCAAGCGCTTCGCGAATCGGCCTCTCCTAGGATGCAATCGCACCAAACAAGTACCCGGGAACTGCCGCACCGCCGTCACTAGCAGGAATCGCACGAGGCGATTCAGAGGAGAAACCGTATGAGCAAACCACTACTGGCAGGCGTCATCGCCGGCCTTTCGATGCTCGCTCTGGGCATCGCCCAGGCACAGGACAATCCGGAAGAGAAGGCCGAAGCGGCCTACAAGGGCCAGGCATCCGCCATCGATCCTGCCAGTGCACAGGTTGTGCATTCGCCGGGTGCGCCAGATCTGTCGAGCGCCGAGTTCGAGCAGGCCAAGGAAATCTATTTCCAGCGCTGCGCAGGCTGCCACGGTGTGCTGCGCAAGGGCGCGACCGGCAAGCCGCTGACGCCTGACATCACCCAGGAGCGTGGCCAGGCCTATCTGGAAGCGCTGATCACCTATGGTTCGCCTGCCGGTATGCCGAACTGGGGGACGTCCAACGCGCTGACCAAGGACCAGATCACGCTGATGGCCAAGTACATCCAGCACACTCCGCCGACCCCGCCCGAGTGGGGGATGAAGGAGATGAAGAATTCCTGGAACGTGCTGGTCAAGCCGGAAGATCGGCCGAAAAAGCAGATGAACAAGCTGAACTTGCCGAACCTGTTCTCCGTCACCCTGCGTGACGACGGCAAGATCGCCCTCGTCGACGGTGACAGCAAGAAGATCGTCAAGACCATCGACACCGGTTATGCGGTGCATATCTCGCGCATGTCCGCTTCGGGTCGATTCTGTTGAAAAAGTAGCGGCCTCTCCATGCCGTTGGCAAAATTGCTCTGTCAGCGAGCGTGGGGGCGAACAGCATGATGGGGCAGTTACCGGGAGGACAGCAGCGCCTGTTCTACTCGTTCAACCTAGAAGATCACGTCCCGGCTCAACACCTCCTGCGCAGCATCGACCAGTGCCTGGATCTTAGTGATCTGCGCGCCTACCTGGCGGACTTCTATAGTCCCATCGGACGCCCCTCGATTGACCCGGAATTGATGGTGCGCATGCTGGTCGTCGGCTACTGCTATGGCATTCGTTCCGAGCGGCGATTGTGCGAAGAGGTGCACCTGAACCTGGCCTATCGCTGGTTCTGCCGGCTGGGTCTGGAAGACGAAGTCCCCAATCACTCGACCTTCTCGAAGAATCGCCATGGGCGTTTTCGTGACAGCGATCTGTTCCGCTGGTTGTTCAATGAGGTGCTGCGGCGTTGCATGGCAGCCGGCCTAGTCAAGGGCGAAGGTTTTGCCGTCGACGCTAGCATCATCAAGGCGGATGCCAGCCGGCAACGTGGGGTAGCGGGAGATGAGGTCGATTGGAACGATCCAAAGCTCAGCAGCCGCGCAGTGCGCGAGTACCTCGAAGCCCTTGATGAAGAGGCGCTGGCTGAGGCTCTTCCCAAGAAAATTTCGCTCACAGATCCTCAGTCCCGTTGGACAGCAGCGCCAGGTGGGCCGGCCTTTTTTGCCTACTCCACGAATTACCTGATCGACACTGAGCACGGTGTGATCATGGACGTGGAAGCTACCCCGGCGCACCGTACCGCCGAAGTCGATTCGACTAGGACGATGGTCGAGCGTGTCAAAGCTCAGTTCGATCTCACACCGGAACGCCTTATCGGCGATACCGCTTATGGCACCGCCCCGATGCTGGCCTGGATGGTCGAAGAAAAGGACATCGAGCCGCATGTGCCGGTGTGGGACAAGACTGAGCGCAAGGACGACAGCCTCTCCAGTAACGACTTCCACTGGAACCAGGAGGCCAATGAATACCGCTGCCCAGCCGGCAAACCACTACGCAGTGAGTGGCGCGCCTTCACCCAGAAAAGATCGCGGGTGACCAAGGCCAACACCATCATTTATCGCTCCAGCCAAACCGACTGCACTACCTGTCCGCTGAAAGCGAAATGCTGCCCCAACACGCCGAATCGGAAGATCGTCCGCAGTATCCATGAGGCTGCCCGCGATGTGGCCAGGCGCATCGCCAAGACACCGGAATACCTCGTCTCTCGCTGCGAACGAAAGAAGGTGGAGATGCTGTTCGCCCACCTCAAACGGATCATGAAACTCGATCGTTTACGACTGCGCGGCCTGACAGGTGCCACTGACGAATTCACTTTGGCGGCGGCGGTGCAGAACCTGCGACGCATGGCCAAGCTTTTGCCTCAAGGGCCACCGCTCACGGGATAGGTACGCCTGCTGAGAGCAGAAACCTTCAAATTAACCCTCAGGCCTGAGCAAGGACGCTCAGCGAAACGCCGAAAGGCAACCTGAAGTGGCTTGCAGTCACTTCGACAGCAGGCACACCTGATCGGCAGGCCGCCGCTAAACCTACTTTTTCAACAGAATCGGTCGTTACCTGCTGGTCATCGGTCGCGATGCCAAAATCGACATGATCGACCTGTGGGGTAAGGAGCCGGTCAAGGTCGCCGAAATCAAGGTCGGCATCGAGGCCCGCTCGGTTGAAACTTCGAAGTACAAGGGCTACGAGGACAAGTACGTGATCGCTGGCGACTACTGGCCGCCACAGTTCACCATCATGGACGGCGAAACCCTGGAACCGCTGCAGATCGTCTCCACCCGTGGCATGACCGTCGGTACCCAGGAATACCACCCGGAACCGCGCGTCGCGGCGATCATCGCCTCCCACGAACATCCCGAGTTCATCGTCAACGTCAAAGAGACCGGCAAAGTCATGCTGGTCAACTACGAAGACATCAACAACCTGACCACCACCATGATCGGCACCGCGCCGTTCCTGCATGACGGCGGCTGGGACGTGAGCCACCGCTACTTCATGACGGCAGCGAACAACTCCAACAAAGTTGCGGTGATCGACTCGAAAGAGCGCAAGATGGCCGCGCTGGTCGATGTCGGCAAGATTCCGCACCCAGGCCGTGGCGCCAACTTCGTGCATCCGAAATTCGGACCGGTATGGGCAACCAGCCACCTGGGCGACGAGACCATCTCGCTGATTGGCACCGACCCCGACAAGCATCCGAAGAACGCCTGGAAAGTGGTCGAGACTCTGAAGGGCCAAGGTGGCGGTTCGCTGTTCATCAAGACCCATCCGAAGTCCAAGCACCTGTATCTGGATACCACCTTCCACCCGGATGCCAAGATCAGCCAGTCCGCTGCGGTCTTCGACATCAGCAATCTGGAGGGCGGCTACAAGGTGCTGCCCATCGGCGAGTGGTCCGGCCTGAAAGGCGGCGCCCAGCGCGTGGTGCAGCCGGAGTACAATGAGGCGGGTGACGAAGTCTGGTTCTCGGTCTGGAATGGTCAGGAAGAGGAGTCCGCTATCGTTGTCGTGGATGACAAGACGCTAGAACTCAAAACAGTGATCAAGGACAAAAGGTTGATTACCCCAACCGGTAAATTTAACGTCCACAACACTCAGTACGACGTTTACTGAGTCCACCTGGGGGTGGGCCTCAAGATCCGCCCCCGATTAGCCTTGAGGAAGTACTCATGAAAAAAATCCTGCTCCCATTGCTCGCCCTCGGCGGCGCGCTGGCCCTGCAGCCGGCGCTGGCGCAAGACGGCGAAGCGCTGTTCAAGAGCAAGCCTTGCGCCGCGTGCCATAGCATCGACGCCAAGCTGGTAGGCCCGGCGTTCAAGGAAGTCGCCGCCAAGTACGCAGGGCAGGACGGCGCTGCCGATCTGCTGGCCGGCCACATCAAGAACGGCAGCCAGGGCGTATGGGGTCCGATCCCGATGCCGCCAAACCCGGTAACCGAAGAAGAAGCCAAGATCCTCGCCGAGTGGGTTCTTAGCCAGAAGTAACACCCCAGGAGGACGTCATGATCCAGTCCCGCCAAGTAGTATCGCGTTTGGGGCTCGCCCTGGCGTCCTTCCTTCTGATTCCCGTCGCCCTGGCCGCAGTACCTACTGCCGAACGCCAGGCGAAGCTCGACCATCTGCTGCTTCAGGACTGTGGCTCCTGCCATGGCCTGCGCATGACCGGCGGTCTCGGCCCCGCGCTTACCCGCGAGGCGCTAGCCGGCAAACCCCGTGACAGTCTGATCGCCACCGTTACCCACGGCCGCCCCGGTACGGCCATGCCCGGCTGGAATGCCCTGCTCGACGAGCAGGACATCGCCTACCTGGTCGACCGCCTGCTCGAAGGATATCCCAAGCCATGATTCGTCCTTTTCTGCTGCTGGCTGCGGCCGGTCTGCTCGCGGCCTGTGCACAGCAACCGCTGCGCGGCACCGGTGACCTCGGGGTGGTGGTGGAGCGCGCCACCGGTAGCCTGCAGATCATCGAGAGCAGCAACCAGAGCCAGCTCGCCCGCATCGAGGGTCTGGGCGACCTGTCCCATGCCTCGGTGGTGTTTTCCCGCGATCAGCGTTACGCCTATGTATTCGGCCGCGACGGCGGGCTGACCAAGGTTGACCTGCTGCGCCAGCGCATCGATCGTCGCGTCATCCAGGGTGGCAACAGCATCGGTGGCGCCATCAGCCAGGACGGCACGCTGATCGCGGTCGGCAACTACGAGCCGGGCGGGGTGAAGGTATTCGATGCCAAGACCCTGGAGCTGGTCGCCGACATACCTGCGACGCCGCTGGCCGACGGCAGCCGCAATTCGCGGGTGGTCGGCGTGATCGACGTGCCCGGTCGGCGCTTCATCTACAGCCTGTTCGATACCGATGAAACCTGGCTGTTGGATTTCAGCCAGGGCAACGAGCCGCAGATCACTCGTTTCGAGGGTATCGGCCGCCAACCCTACGATGCGCTGCTGACTCCTGAAGGGCGCTATTACATCGCCGGCCTGTTCGGCGAGGACGGCATGGCCAAGATCGACCTCTGGCATCCCGAGCGTGGCGTCGAGCGCATTCTCGATGGCTATGGCCGCGGCCAGCAGAAACTGCCGGTCTACAAGATGCCGCACCTGGAAGGCTGGACCGTGGCCGGCAACCAGACCTTTGTCCCCGCCGTCGGCCAGCATCGTGTGCTGGTGATGGATTCCGAGAAGTGGCAGCAGACCGACGCCATCGACGTGGCCGGCCAGCCGATCTTCGTCATGGCGCGACCGGACGCGCGGCAGATCTGGGTCAACTTCGCCCACCCCGACAACGGCAAGGTCCAAGTCATCGACAGCGAGACCCACGAGGTCATCGCCGATCTGGAGCCAGGCCCGGCCGTGCTGCACATGGAGTTCACCGCCCGCGGCGACCAGCTCTGGCTGTCGGTGCGCGATGGCGAGGAAATCCAGGTCTGGGACCCTTACACCCTGAAGCTGCTCAAGCGACTGCCGGCGCAGAGTCCGAGCGGCATCTTCTTCAGCAGCCGCGCCCACGAGACGGGGTTGTGACATGCACATCGACGCCCTCAGTCGCCGCCTGATCGACCGCTACCAGCACGGCATGCCGCTGTGCGCCGAGCCCTACCGCGCCATGGCCGACGAGCTTGGCTGCAGCGAGGACGAGGTGCTCGCCTGTCTCGAACAACTGCACGAGGGCGGTGGCCTGTCGCGCATCGGCCCGGTGTTCGAGCACAGCCGTGCCGGCGCCAGCACCCTGGTCGCGCTGGCCGTGCCCGCGGCGCGGCTGGAGCAGGTCGCGGCGCGCATCAATGCGTTTCCCGAGGTCAACCACAACTACCTGCGCGAGCATCGCTACAATCTCTGGTTCGTGCTGACCGGGCCGGATCGGCCACACATCGACCGGCTGCTGGCCGAGATCGAAGCCGATACCGGGCTGACACCGCTCGACCTGCCGATGCAGCAGGCCTTTCGCATCGACCTCGGCTTCCCGCTGGGAGATCCATCATGACCGGTTGTCTCAATGACCTGCAGGCGCTGCAGCTGCGCCGCCTGCTCGAGGGCGGGCTGCCGCTGGCCGCGCGGCCTTACCAGCGGCTCGCAGAACAGATCGGCAGCGTCGAGGAGCGGGTGCTGGAGCAGATTCAACGCTGGCAGGAAGAAGGGCTGTTCCGTCGCTTCGGCCTGGTGCTCAAGCACCGCGCGCTGGGCTTTCGCGCCAACGCCATGCTGGTGATGGACATCCCCGACGCGCAGGTCGACGAAGTCGGTCGACGTCTTGGCCAGGCCGCCGGAGTCAATCTCTGTTACCAGCGCCCGCGGCGTCTGCCGCAGTGGCCCTACAACCTGTTCTGCATGGTCCATGGCCGCGAGCGCGAGCAGGTCTGCCAGCTGATCGAGCGCCTGCTGGCAGACAACGGTCTGAGCGATGTACCGCATCAGCTGCTGTTCAGCACGCGGGCCTTCAAGCAGTGCGGTGGCCGTTTTGCACCGCCGCTGCTCGAGGTCGCCAATGGATGAATTCGACCGGCTGTTGATCAATCGTTTGCAGCATGGCCTGCCGCTGGTGCGCCACCCCTGGGAAGCGCTGGCCGAGGAGCTGGGCAGCACGTCCGAGGCCCTGCGCGAGCGTGTCCAGGCATTGCTCGACGACGGCACGCTGACCCGCTTCGGGCCGATGTTCGACATCGACCGGCTTGGCGGCGCCTTCACCCTGGCCGCGCTGTCGGTGCCGGAGGCGCGCTTCGACGAGGTCGCGGCGCTGCTGGAGGCGATGCCCGAAGTGGCACACAACTACCGCCGCGAACACCGCTGGAACATGTGGTTCGTGCTCGGTTGCGAGACCCCGCAGGGCATCGCCGAGAGCATCGCCCGCATCGAGGCCAAGACCGGCCTGGCGGTGCTGAATCTGCCGAAAGAGGAAACCTTCCATGTCGGTTTGCACTTCCCCGTCTGACGATGGGCTGACCCGCCGCCTGATCGAGCTGACCGAGGCCGGGCTGCCGCTGGTGGCCGATCCCTGGGCCTGGCTCGCCGTGGAGCTGGGCATCGACGTCGACGCCACCCTGGCGCTGCTGCAGCGGCTGCAGGCGGACGGCGCGATCCGGCGTATCGCGGCGATACCCAACCACTACCGCCTCGGCTACCGGCACAACGGCATGACCGTGTGGGACGTCGATGATGCCGAGATCGCGCGACTGGGCGCGCTGATCGGTGCCCAGGCTTTCGTCAGTCACTGCTATCGCCGACCACGGCAGGAGGGCTGGCCATACAACCTGTTCGCCATGGTGCATGGGCGTGATGCCAGTGACATCGAGGCCTACCGCAACCAGATTCGTGCGCTGCTGGGCAACGCCTGCCGGGCCAACGAGATGCTGGTGTCCAGCCGCATTCTGAAGAAGACCGGCCTGCGCCTGGCGACTCAACGCCGCGCCTGATTCTCGGCCTGCCGGCGCCCATCAGGGTGTCGGCAGTGCCTGCGAGCGATCGCCGCGCGGCCCACTCATATAGCCCCGGTCACGCCGCCGAAAATGCAAGCCTGTGGCCCGCAACGCGCTGCAGGCCCCGTGGCGTCTGGCTTTGCGCCCCTCCTGCAGGGTCTCCAGAAAGCCCTACTGCCACGTTCAGGTTTTTCTTGATTGCCATCAAGCAGGTTTCGATAGCCCCCTTCTTAAACTGGCCACGCCAAGCCATGAGGAGGCGACCATGTCCGAGACCTTCACCAAAGGAATGGCCAGGAATATCTACTTCGGAGGAAGCGTGTTCTTCTTCCTGGTGTTCCTCGGTCTTACCTACCACACAGAGCAGACTTTCCCCGAACGCACGAACGAATCGGAAATGACCGAAGCGGTAGTACGCGGCAAGGCAGTCTGGGAAAACAACAACTGCATCGGCTGCCACAGCCTGCTCGGTGAAGGCGCCTACTTCGCGCCGGAGTTGGGCAACGTGTTCGTCCGTCGTGGTGGTGAAGAGGCCTTCAAGCCCTTCCTGCACGCCTGGATGAAGGCCCAGCCACTCGGCGCCCCCGGTCGTCGTGCGATGCCCCAGTTCAATCTGACCGAACAGCAAGTTGACGATATGGCGGAGTTCCTCAAGTGGACTTCGAAGATCGATACCAACAACTGGCCGCCAAACAGGGAGGGTTGATTGATGGACGTCTTTGTTTCCGATTTCACTGGAGGGGCCACGAGATGAGCATCATCAATCCGCATCTCAAATTCCAATCGCAGGCCGTTGCCAAACCCTACTTCGTGTTTGCACTGATCCTGTTCGTCGGTCAGATCCTGTTCGGTCTGATCATGGGGCTGCAGTACGTCATCGGTGACTTCCTGTTCCCGCTGCTGCCCTTCAACGTGGCACGGATGGTTCACACCAACCTGCTGATCGTCTGGTTGCTGTTCGGCTTCATGGGTGCGGCCTACTACCTCATTCCCGAGGAAGCGGACCGCGAACTGCACAGTCCGAAACTGGCCATCATCCTGTTCTGGGTGTTCGCCGCGGCCGGCGTGCTGACCATTCTCGGTTATCTCTTCGTGCCCTATGCCGGGCTGGCGGAAATGACCAAGAACGAACTGCTGCCGACCATGGGGCGCGAGTTCCTCGAGCAGCCGACGATCACCAAGATCGGCATCGTGGTGGTGGCCCTGGGCTTCCTCTACAACGTCGGCATGACCATGCTCAAGGGTCGCAAGACCGTGGTCAGCACGGTGATGATGACCGGTCTGATCGGCCTCGCGGTGTTCTTCCTGTTCTCCTTCTACAACCCCGAGAACCTGGCACGCGACAAGTACTACTGGTGGTTCGTCGTGCACCTGTGGGTGGAAGGCGTGTGGGAACTGATCATGGGTTCGATGCTGGCCTTCGTCCTGATCAAGATCACCGGCGTGGACCGCGAAGTAGTCGAGAAGTGGCTGTACGTGATCATCGCCATGGCTCTGATCACCGGCATCATCGGTACGGGTCACCACTTCTTCTGGATCGGCGCACCGACCGTGTGGCTGTGGCTGGGCTCGATCTTCTCCGCCCTGGAACCGCTGCCGTTCTTCGCCATGGTGCTGTTCTCGCTGAACATGGTTAACCGTCGTCGCCGCGAGCATCCGAACAAGGCCGCTTCGCTGTGGGCCATCGGCACCACCGTGACTGCCTTCCTCGGTGCCGGCGTGTGGGGCTTCCTGCACACCCTGGCTCCGGTGAACTACTACACCCACGGTTCGCAGCTGACTGCCGCACACGGCCACCTGGCCTTCTACGGTGCCTACGCGATGATCGTGATGACCATGATCAGCTACGCCATGCCGCGTCTGCGTGGCCTGGGCGAAGCACCGGATGCACGTGCTCAGCGCATCGAAGTCTGGGGCTTCTGGCTGATGACCATCTCCATGGTCGCGATCACCCTGTTCCTCACCGCAGCCGGCGTGGTGCAGGTGTGGCTGCAGCGGATCCCTGCCGATGGCGCTGCCATGTCGTTCATGAACACCGCTGACCAGCTGGCCATCTTCTTCTGGCTGCGTCTGATCGCCGGGGTGTTCTTCCTGATTGGCCTGGTCTGCTACCTGTACAGCTTCCGCCAGCGCGGTCGGGTACCGGTCGTAGCAGCAGCTGCCGCCGCGGCCTGAGACGAGTCGCAATGAGGATCGACGGCCCGACTGGTAACAGCGGGCCGTTTTGCTTTTTCAGTGCCTGCACGGAGTAACCGCCATGGCCTTTACCATCGAAGTGGAAGAGTGGGTCGGTAGTGTCTGGCACCGCTTCATCACCCGTCGCGCCAACCCGGATTTTCCGGAAGCACGGGTCGATCTCGAGAGCATGCAGCGGCCGCTGTCGCTGCTGTTCCGCGCCATGGGTGGCGCCAGCGGTGTCGGCGTAGAAGCCGCCAGCGCGCGTGATCTGCTGCTCAGGCGCAACCTGCTGCAACAGGTCGCCGGGACCTGCAAGCAACTGCCGGTGGCCTGGTGCGACGCCAGCAACCTGCGGCTGCCGCAGAGCCTGGCGGTCTATCCGGAAGTCTCGCTGAACCAGGATCTATATCGCTGGCTGGCGCTGCTCGCCGCGCAGGCCGGGCCGATGCGCCACTGGGCGCGCGACAACCAGCGCTGGACGCAGGCAATCCTTGAACATTTTCCGGCCATGCGCCCGCGCTATCAGCGTCTGGTCGAAGCCCATCTGCAGCTGCGCCCGGACCCGAGCCAGCTGCCCAAGGCCGAGGCCGCGCTGGAAGCGGCGCTGTGCCAGGCCCTGCGCGAGCCGGGCAGCGTCAGCCAGTTTCCACGCAGCGAGCGCGCGCCCTGGCCGCTGCCTCTGTGGCTGTATCCGGCGGACAATCTTGGTGAACCCCAGGCCGCCCAGCGCGCCGAAGAGGGCGAGGGCAATCTGGAAGCCCCGCCCGGCGGCGAATCGCGTCAGCGCAAGCGCGCACGGCGAGTGGACGAGAGCTCCAGCAAGGGTGGCCTGTTGCTGTTCCGGCTGGAGAACCTGTTCAGCTGGTCCGAGCACATCGAAATGGATCGCTGCGGCGACGACACCGAGGACCTCGACGCGGCCCGTGTCGCCGAGGATCTCGACGAGCTGGCGCTGTCGCGTCAGCGCATGCGCCAGGGCG
Source organism: Stutzerimonas kunmingensis (assembly GCF_021432085.1). GTDB lineage: Bacteria > Pseudomonadota > Gammaproteobacteria > Pseudomonadales > Pseudomonadaceae > Stutzerimonas. The sequence goes on from NZ_CP090366.1 coordinate 800,227, forward strand.
GCGGGCTCAAGCTGGACCTGGACCTGCCGGCCGCGGATTTCGACGATGTGCCGCTGGGCGAAGGCATCAAGCTGCCCGAGTGGGACTATCGCAAGCAGTGCCTGCAGAAGGATTTCGTCAACCTGCAGCTGATGCTGCCGCGCGGCGCCGAGGCCAAGCCGTTGCCGCTGCACCTGTCGCCGCTGGCGCGACGTTTGCGTCGGCAGTTCGAACACCTGCGCAACGACCGTCAATGGCTGCGCCAGCAACCGCAGGGTTCGGAGCTGGACATGCAGGCCTGGCTCGATTTTCACGTCGAGCGGCAGAACGGTCAGTGCGCCGAACGTGGCCTGTTCATGGAACAACGGCAGAATCGCCGCGACCTGGCCTGCCTGCTGCTGGCCGACCTGTCCATGTCCACCGACGCGCACCTGGACAACGAGCACCGAGTGATCGATGTGGTCATCGACAGCCTGCTGCTGTTCGGCGAAGCACTGTCGGCGGTGGGCGATCCCTTTGCGCTGTACGGCTTCTCCTCGCTGCGTCGCCAGCAGGTGCGCATGCAGGAGCTGAAGAGCTTCCGCCAGCCCTATGGCGATGAAACCCGCGGCCGTATCCAGGCGCTCAAGCCCGGCTATTACACCCGCATGGGTGCGGCCATCCGCCAGGCCACCGAGCTGCTTGGCAACTGCAAGCAGCGGCGCAAACTGTTGCTGCTGGTCACCGACGGCAAGCCGAACGATCTGGATCTCTATGAAGGCCGCTACGGCGTCGAAGATACCCGCCAGGCCGTCATGGAAGCGCGCAAGCAGGGTCTGCTGCCGTTCTGCATCACCATCGACCGCGAGGCCGGTGACTATCTGCCGTACATGTTCGGCGCCAACGGCTACACCTTGATCAAAGAGCCGCAACAGCTGCCGTTCCGCCTGCCGCAGCTGTACAAGCAGCTGACCCAGTCGTGATCGCAAAGAGAGATGCACGATGTGCGTCGTATCGGAACGCTGGCGCCGTAGCGGATGATCATCGCCTTCGCGAAGCATATCGCCGCTCGGCCGGTCTGCAGCCCTACTGCAGCGAGGGCTGATGGGGTTGAGCGAACTTGGGGCGGCTAATCGAGCCTCGCCCCGTGCGCAAACCATCCTCCAACATTGGCCATGCGTTATTTCTGCTCGGCCACATCAGGGCTCAAGGGGTAGTGGCGGCGGCGCCATGACTGCATCTGAGCTCCCTTTGCCAGTCGTTCAGCAATATGGGTAAGGGTTTCCGCAATGGGTTTTTGACCGTTGAGCATCGGCTCCATCCGCGGCGTGACCAGCGCCCAGAAGCGCTTCATCTCTGGGATGTCCGGCATGATTTCGCCCGCCTGTGCCGAGGCATAGGTGTGCGCTATCAGCGGGTCGTGACGCAGACGCTCCATCAGCGCCAGGTTGGCCACTGCGCCCAGAGGCTTTTCTGCGTGGATCCGCGCCAGGCCATCAGGGCTGGTCAGGTAGTCCTCAATGAAGCGATGGGCCGCGGCCTTGTTCGGGCTGTTGCTGTTGATCGCAGCAGCGAGTACGCCAACAAACGGCTTGCCTTTGCGTGCTGGGTCGGCGGTGGGAATGTCGGCGATGCCGAAGCGGATATCGGCCTGACGTACTTCGTTCCAGGCCCAGGGGCCGTTGATGATCATCGCCGTACGTCCCGCCTTGAAGCCCTCCATCATGCTCTGGTAAGTAGCGCCGGAGTCCAGGGTCTGGTTGTCGAGCAAGCGCTTGATCGACTCCATGCCCTCGATGGCGCCGGGGGTGTTCAGGCCGATGTCAGAAAGGTCGTAGATGCCGTTCGTTTTCTTCAGGCTGTAGCCGCCGCTGCCGGCGATGATCGGCCAGGAGAAGTAGAGGTTGCGGTAGTCCCATTCGATGGCGCGCTTGCCCTCGGCACGTAGTCTCCGGTCCAGCGCCTCGACCTCCGCCAGGCTGCTGGGTGGCTCGGGCACAAGGTCGCGGTTATAGATCAGGCCGACCACCTCGGTCGCCAGCGGATAACCGTAGTAATGATTGCCGACGGTCATCGCTTCCCAGGCGAAGGCTGGTGCACGCGCCAGGGCTTCCGGACTGGGGGTGACCGGCGCGAGCAGGCCATTGTTGATCCAGGAACCAAAACGATCATGGGCAAAGATGACGATGTCCGGCCCCTTGCTGGTCGTCGCCAGCCGGTCGAACTGGACGGCGAGATCCTCGGGGGTGGCGACGGTGACTGGAATGCCGCTGGCTTTGCTGAAGTCCTGGCCGATTTCGCCCAAGGCGTTGTAGCCCTTGTCCTGGTTGATCCAGATCTTCAGGGCATCGCGCTCCAGCGCCAATGCGGGAGTGTTGAGAAGTATGGTCAGGAGGATCAAGGCAGATCTTATAGTTGTCATCGCTGCATCCTGCGTTGTGTCGGGGCGTCCGAGCCGCCCCGTGTGCGGTCACTTGATCTGGATGCGCTCCAGCAGATACCCCTTGGCGCCGCTGTCACCCACTCGCGTCGCTTCGTCGGCCAGACGCAGCGCGCGTTCGAGGTCCTTCTGCGCCAGTGCCGCATCGATCGCCTGGCGGTAGTACGCCGAGGTCTCCGGCAGCACCGTCGGCGCCGGCGCGGCGGGCAGTTCGTTGCACATCTCCTGGCCGATGCTGTAGCCCGGTACGTAGCCCTTGGCGGTCGAGCCGGCGGCGCTGTCGGGGATCATCACCAGCCGGATCATGCCTACTGGCGAGTGCTTCGCCACCGGGTCGGGGATGCTCGGCGGCTCGTTGCCCAGCGCCTTGGCGTAGGCCTTGGCCGGGTGCTGCAGCACGGTCTGGCCGGCCATTTGCGCGTCGCTGGTGTAGAGGATCAGGTAGCGCTCGTTGCCCGGGTGCTCGGGCTGGGAGCGATCGATGCGAATGCGCGCATCGAGGCTGTCGCCCTTGAGCCCGGTCGGCGGTACGTAGGCGAAGTCGTCACCATCCAGCAGGCGGGTCGGACGCATGCGGCTGTCGAGCAGCATGGCGTTAGGCGCCAGCACGCTGCTGCCGGCCTGGCTGTAGAGGCGGATCTCGAATGATGGACCGCCAGCTGGCAGCGTGAAGGCGCGCAAGAAGCTCTTGCCGGTTTCGAAGTTGTAGGCCGGCGCCTGTGTGTCGATCAGAACGTCGCCGGTGAAACCGGCCTCGAGTGGCTGGAAGGGCAGCTGGTCGATACTGCTGCAGCAGGTCGGGGCGGCTGCCAGCGCATCACGCGCCTGCTCGACCGAATGTTGCAGCGGCGCCGGGGTAGCAGTGAGGGCGTCGACCCGGCGCAACGGCTCGCTGCTGCAGCCGGCAACCGTCAGGGCGGCTAGCCCGGCGGCAAGAAATAACATCCGATGCATGGTGGTTCTCCGAACAAAAAATGCCCCGACCTGCCAGCGTCGGGGCAAAGGCACCGTCTGGACGGTGGGAGCGGAAGGGGAGCCGTCGCGGTCGGTCCGCGACGGCACTTAAACGTTGCGGCTTACCACCAGGCTTCGGCCTGCACGCCGAAGGTCAGGCCGTCGTCGTCGCCGGCATCGATGGACTCGCTGGCCGCCTGGTAACGGCCGCCGTCCCATTTGGCGTAGGTGGCGAACACGCGGATCTGCGGGCGCGCCCAGAAGCTGTTGCCGGCCGACCACTGCTGGGCGAGGGTGAGCTTCTTCAGGTCGCGGCTGCGTTCGCCGTCGGCCTGCGGATCGACGCGGTCGTAACCGAACTCCAGCGCGGTGCTCATCACGTCGCTCCACTTGTACACCGGGCGCACGCCGAAGCTGGCCCAGGTCTGCCCGGAGTCGTTGTCGAAGTCGCGGTCCTCGTAGATCTGCACGTACATCATCTCGATGTTGTCGCTCAGGCCCACCACGCCCTGGTTGACCAGGCGGAACATCTTGCCGTCGCTGTTACCGGTGCTGTTGCGCCCGCTGCTGCCGATGATGCCGTCGGTGCCGTATTGCAGGGCGAGCTTGTTGTAGCCGCCGAACCAGTCGCTCTGGGTGTGCTCAAGGGTGACCAGATGACCCTTCTGGTCCTCGTAGCCGGGGTCGCGTTCTTGCTCGTCGGTGAGGTTGGCCTTGCCGTAGTCGTAGCCGATTTCCAGCTTGCCGCCCGGGTTGACGTCGATCTCGGCGAGGCGGAAGTCGAGGGTGTCGTTGGCCAGGTTGGTGCCGGTGCCCGAGCCCTGATAGACCCAGTCGCCGTCAGTGTTGCGGATCCACGCCACGCTGGCCTTGGCGAAGCCCAGGTCGATGTCCTCGATACCGGCGCCGGGGCCGGAGACGTCCCAGTAGTAGTAGTCGTTGATGTGCACGTCGTGGCGCTTGTAGTAGCGCTTGCCGGCCCAGATCGCCGCGCCCGGCAGGCTCGGGATGAGGTTCTTGCCGACCACGTTGAACTGGCGGATGGAGGTGGTGCCGGCCTCGTCGAAGGGGTTGTTCTCGCCGCCGTCGGTATCGGTGCCGCCGGCTTCCCAGTCGTTACCCTGGTCGGAGCGGTAGGCGATCATGCTGTCGACGTAGAAGCTGCGGTTGCCTTCGCTCCACACCTCCTGGCCGAGGCCGATCTCGGCGTAGGTTTCGCATTCGTTGCCCAGACGATATTTCGCCGGAGCGCCGGCGGCCTGGAAGCAGGCCTGGTCGCCGCCGCCGGCCGTGGCGCCGACGCCCGAACGCAGATAGCCGTGGAAATCGACCGCCATGGCCGGACCGCCGACCAGCAGGGCGGCAAGCAGGCAGGCGGGTTTGAGGACGAACAGGGGGTGCGCGGTGTGCTTCATGACGAGGTCCTTGTTTTTCTTGTTAATGCCGAATCGATCACGCCGTCGCTGCCAGCCAGGGGCGGCGCAGCTCGGTGGCAGAAGCTTCGGGGAAAGGGCCCGGAGCGCCATCCTCCCGGCCAGAGATTTCGCTGGCGCAGCTCGAGGGCGTAATCGGTATGAGTGCGGCGTAATCCCAGGGGCGGGGTCGCTACGGGTGGGGCGCAGATGATTGCCACGGGCCTTCCGCCTGGCCACTACGCCGCCTCGAACGCGCGCAGGGAGGTTGGTCGCGAGCGGGCCCAGGGGCAGCCTGCCCAGGTCGGTCGAAGGTGCGGCCGGCGTTCATCCTCATTCGGCAGTCCGTTGCCGGATACCCGCGAACAAGCACAAGAACCGGAGTATTGCGATGAGCCAGACCCTACGTGCCGCCGTATTGGCGGCGATCCTGCTGCCGTTCCCCGCCCTCGCTGACCAGGCCGGCAAGAGCCCGGCCGGCGTGCGCTACCACGGCGGCGACGAAATCATCCTCCAGGGCTTCCACTGGAACGTCGTCCGCGAAGCGCCGAACGACTGGTACAACATCCTTCGCCAGCAGGCCTCGACGATCGCCGCCGACGGCTTCTCGGCAATCTGGATGCCGGTGCCCTGGCGTGACTTCTCCAGCTGGACCGACGGCGGCAAGTCCGGCGGCGGCGAAGGCTACTTCTGGCACGACTTCAACAAGAACGGCCGCTACCCCGCATTTCTCACAGGAAGAGATGCACCGGGCCGTCGGATGCGCGAAAATTGTTGTGCAAAGAACGATTTAGCGCGACAACGGAGAGCGGCCCGATGCAGACACAGTGTAATCCGAAGCAGTACACGTTTTCAGGGGTGGGGCGGCGCGCGGTGGTAGCCGGATTTGATGGCGGTCGGGTGAGTTCGGATGGCGGCGCGTTGCTGCTCAAACAAACCGATGAAGCGGTGGGGTTGTTCGATCGCCTGGCCGGCTGTTTCCAGGACGATCGGATGCCCGAGGCGGTGGAGTTTCCGCTGCGCACGCTGGTGGCGCAGCGGGTGATGGGCATCGCGCTGGGCTACGAGGATCTCAACGATCACGAGCAACTGCGCCACGACCCGCTGCTGGGCGCGGTGATCGGCAAGCTGCAGTCCGGACGTGCGCGCTGTGCGCCCTTGGCCGGCAAGAGCACGCTCAACCGGCTGGAGCGCTTCCAGGCGCAGGGCAGTTCGCGCTATCACAAGATCCGGCCGCAGGCCGGCATGATCGAGGATCTGTTCGTCGATCTGTTTCTGGACGCCCACCGCAGGCCGCCAGAGGAGATCATCCTGGATCTGGATGCCACCGACGATCCGCTGCATGGGCAGCAGGAGGGCCGGTTCTTTCACGGCTACTACGGGGGTTACTGTTACCTGCCGCTGTACATCTTCTGCGGCCGTCACCTGCTGTGCGCCAAGTTGCGCCCGGCCAACGTCGATGGCGCCGCCGGGGCGCTGGAAGAGGTGCAACGCATCGTCAAGCAGATTCGCGCCCGCTGGCCAGACACGCGCATCGTGCTGCGCGCCGACTCGGGGTTCTGCCGGGATGACCTGATGACTTGGTGCGAAGCACAGTCGGTCGATTATGTCTTCGGACTGGCGCGCAACGCGCGCCTGACCCGGGCCATCGGCCCGAGCCTGCGGCAGGCCCAGGCGCAGTGCGAAGCGACGGGAGTCCCGGCACGGGTGTTCCAGGAACTGCACTACCGCACGAGGAAAAGCTGGAGCGCCGAGCGCCGGGTGGTGGCCAAGGCCGAGGCCTTGCCGGGCAAGACCAACCCACGCTTCGTGGTGACCACGCTTGCGGTCGGGGACTGGCCGGACAAGGCGCTGTATGAGGATCTCTACTGCGCGCGCGGCGAGATGGAGAACCGCATCAAGGAGTGTCAGCTCGACCTGTTCGCCGACCGCACCTCCACCGCGACGCTGCGCAGCAACCAGCTGCGGCTGTGGCTGTCCTCGTTCGCCTACGTGCTGCTCGAAAGCCTGCGCAGGCTGGCGCTGTCGGGGACCGAACTGGCCCAGGCCACGGCCGGTAGCATCCGCCTGAAGCTGCTCAAGATCGGCGCGGTCATCACCGTGAGCGTGCGCCGGGTCAAAGTGGCCATGAGTTCGGCCTTCCCGCAGCAGGAGGTGTTCGATCACGCCTTCGATGTCTTGAGCGCCGCGGCGCGCTGACAGCCGCACACCCACCGTCCCCCTCCACATCACACCCCGTCCACCCTGCCGCAAGCGCCTTGTTCAAGCGCGCTCGCAGGCGCTTGCCCGAAATCAGCGCTGTCGGCAGCCTGCGCCACCTGCGACGACCTGCGTCCGTCAAAACGGCCCAATGCGCAGGGCTGTGAGAAATGCGGGCTACGGCAGCGACGCCCAGCTGCGCCAGGCCGCCGGCGCACTCGGTGGCGCCGGGGTGAAGGTGCTCTACGATGTGGTGCCCAATCACATGAACCGCGGCTACCCGGACAAGGAGATCAACCTGCCGGCCGGCCAGGGCTTCTGGCGCAACGACTGCGCCGACCCGGGCAACTACCCCAACGACTGCGACGACGGTGACCGCTTCATCGGCGGCGAGTCGGACCTGAACACCGGCCATCCGCAGGTCTATGGCATGTTCCGCGACGAGCTCGCCAACCTGCGCAGCGGCTACGGCGCCGGCGGCTTCCGCTTCGATTTCGTCCGCGGCTTCGCCCCGGAGCGGGTCGACAGCTGGATGACCGACAGTGCCGACAACAGCTTCTGCGTCGGCGAGCTGTGGAAAGGCCCTTCTGAATATCCCAGCTGGGACTGGCGCAACACGGCGAGCTGGCAGCAGATCATCAAGGACTGGTCGGACCGGGCCAAGTGCCCGGTGTTCGACTTCGCTCTCAAGGAGCGCATGCAGAACGGCTCGGTCGCCGACTGGAAACATGGCCTCAATGGCAACCCCGACCCGCGCTGGCGCGAGGTGGCGGTGACCTTCGTCGACAACCACGACACCGGCTACTCGCCCGGGCAGAACGGTGGTCAGCACCACTGGGCGCTGCAGGACGGGCTGATTCGCCAGGCCTACGCCTACATCCTCACCAGCCCGGGGACGCCGGTGGTGTACTGGTCGCACATGTACGACTGGGGCTACGGCGACTTCATCCGCCAGCTGATCCAGGTGCGTCGCGCCGCTGGTGTGCGTGCCGATTCGGCGATCAGCTTCCACAGCGGCTACAGCGGCCTGGTCGCTACCGTCAGCGGCAGCCAGCAGACCCTGGTGGTGGCGCTCAACTCCGATCTGGCCAACCCCGGCCAGGTCGCCAGCGGCAGCTTCAGCGAGGCGGTCAACGCCAGCAACGGCGAGGTGCGCGTCTGGCGCAGCGGTAGCGGCGATGGCGGCGGGAATGACGGCGGCGAGGGAGGTCTGGTCAATGTGAACTTCCGCTGCGACAACGGTGTGACGCAGATGGGCGACAGCGTCTACGCGGTGGGCAACGTCAGCCAGCTCGGCAACTGGAGCCCGGCCTCCGCGGTGCGGCTGACCGACACCAGCAGCTATCCGACCTGGAAGGGCAGCATCGCCCTGCCAGCCGGCCAGAACGTGGAATGGAAGTGCCTGATCCGCAACGAGGCGGACGCGACGCTGGTGCGTCAGTGGCAATCGGGCGGCAACAACCAGGTCCAGGCCGCCGCCGGCGCGAGCACCAGCGGCTCGTTCTGACGACACGCCCGCCCGGCCTCGGCTACGCCTACGCCGGGCGGCTCCTCCCGACCCAGGGTGGGCAGGGAGGAGGCCGGCGACGGGCCGGGCCGCCGATGCTGGCACGACAACCATAAAAGCCTTCGCGCTGCGCTGTCGTATCAGGAGCTGTTCATGTTGGCCCAGACCCGCTCGACCCCTTTCCGGCTTGGCTTCCTGGCCCGGCTGTACCTGCTGATCGCCGCGCTGGTGGCCTTGCTGATGCTGGTAGCCGGCACCAGCCTGGTTGCCATCGGCCGCCTGCAAGGCAATGCCGAGCAAATCTCGTCGACCGCGTCGCGTCTGCTGGTCAGCGAGAGCTTCTTCGGTACGTTGCAGAGCCTGACGCAGAACCTTTCCGACGCCCTGGCAGAGGACCGGCCTGACCAGCTCGACGGCTATGTCGGCCGGCATCGCACGCTGCAGGACCAGGCCCTCGAGCTGTTCGCCCAGCTGGAGCGGGTGACGCCGGCACACGCCGAGACCAAGCAGCGTCTGGCGGCCCTGTTGCCGGAGCTCGACCGCCGCAGCCTGGCGCTGATCGATGCGCAGCGCGACCTGCTCGCGCGCGTGGGGCGCAACGCCGTCGCGCTGCGCGATCTGCAGCTGCAGTTCTCGCGGCTCAAGCAGGACCTGCTGCAGGCGCAGTTCGTGACTGGCGACGAGCTGGTCGCCTATTCCATCAAGCAGTTCATCATCCCGCTCGAGCAGGTCGAGGCGCTGCTGTTCGATGCCATCGGCGTGTCTTCGATCAAGGCACTCGATGAAGCCGGTGCGCAGATCGCGCAGCGGCTGCCGGCCCTGCAGAAGAAGCTGGACAACGTTCTCCTCGATCTGGAACCGCACCAGGACAGCCGTACCGATTACGCGCACAGCTTCCAGGCGCCGTTTGCCGCCATCGAGCAGCAACTGGCTGTGCCCGGCAATGGCGCGGTGGCGCAGTACTACGCCTGGCTGTCCGACCAGCAGGCCAACCGCGAGCAGAAACTGCAGCTCGGTCACCTGCAGCACCAGGCACGCGAGGACATCGGCACGCTCATCGCCAGCGCCCAGCAGGCCAGCGACAGGCAACTGGGCCTGGCCGCGCAGACCTATCGTCAGGGTGTGGCCGGCCTCTTGGCGATGGCCGGGCTGTCGATCGCGGTGGCGCTGGCCATGGGCCTGTGGCTGGGGCGTACCATGCGCATGGCCCTGGCCGCCGTCAGCGGCAGCCTGCAGCACCTGGCCGACGGTGATCTGCGCGGCGGCTGCGAGTACCAGCGCGCAGACGAGTTCGGGCGTGTCGGTGATTGGGTCAACCGGGTCGCCGGTAGTCTGCGCGACGCACTGGCCCAGCTCGGGCGCAACGCCGACGAACAGGACCAGATTGCCCGCCGCAATGCCCAGGCCTGCAGCCAGGCGCGTGCCGGGCTGGAGAAACAACGCAGCAGCATCGGGGCGCTCGCCGTCAGTCTGGCCGAACTGGAGACCAGTTTTGGCGAGGTGGCGCAGCATGCCGGCGAGACGGCCACGCGGGTCGGCAGTGTCGAGGCACTGACCCTGCAGGGCAGCCAGCGGATGGCCGCGACCCGCATCGGCACGCAAGCCCTGGCCGAGCAGCTGGAAACCAGCGTGGCCGAGATCGCCAACGTGGAGGCGGTGAGCGAGCAGATCGGGCAGATTCTCGATGTGATCCGTGCGATTGCCGAGCAGACCAACCTGCTGGCGCTCAATGCAGCCATCGAAGCGGCGCGCGCTGGTGATCAGGGACGTGGCTTCGCGGTGGTCGCCGACGAGGTGCGCGGCCTGGCCCGGCGCACGGCGCAATCGACCGGCGAGATCCAGCAACGCATCGAACGCCTGGCCCAGGGCATCGGCTCGGCGGTGCGTTCGGTGGAGGCCAGTCGCGCGCAGATGCAGGGCACCCTCGATCAGGTCGGGCAGGCCGACCGGCTGATGCAGGAAATCCGCAGCCAGGTCGAGCACATCGCCGCCATGTCGCGGGAAATCGATTCGGCCACCGGCCAGCAACGGCTCGCCGCCGAAGAAGTGTCGCGCGGCATGCATGCGATCGATGCCGCGGCCGAGCTGCACATGGACAGCGTCGTGGCGATCAGCGACAGCAGCGAACGCCAGGCGCGCATGTCCGCCGAGCAGCAGGCGCTCTGCGCGCGTTACCGCACCTGAACGCGACCGGGCGGCGGCGATGGCCCGGTCGTCCCCGTCTGGCCTAGGCCCGCGGGACCTGCCAGCCGATGGCCTGCGCTTCGGCGCGGCGCAGCTCGTCGAGCAGGGCGGCGCGTTGCGGGGCCCGCTCGTGGGCCAGGGCGTCGGCGGCGAGCAGGTCGGCATGGCGTGCGCCAACCGTTTCCCGGAGCCAGGCCAGGCGCTGCAGGGTTTGCGGCGTGCAGGTCTGGCCGTCGAGATCGTCGGCCAGGTCGAGACGATGCGAGCGCCAGGCCTCGCGCAGGTAGAGCGCCTCGGCCGAGCCGGCAAGGGCCGTGCGCCAGCTGTCGATCAGTCGGTCCAGCCGTTCGAGCACGGCCGAACTGGCGCCGCGGCCGGCCAGTTCGGCCCGCCAGCGCCGGTAGCGGTCCAGGGCGATCGCCTTCTCCAGGCGAAACGCCGCCAGCGCCCGGGCGCTGCCGAGTGCCTCCTGGCCAAGCAGCCAGGCGAAGAACTGCCGCGTTTCGAAACGCTCGACCGGGTGGAAGCCCGGGCAGGCGAGGCCATCGCTGTTGAACTCGCGCAGCGGATCGAAGCGGTACAGGTAGCCAAAGTCGAACAGCCGGATGCGGCCGTCGTCGAGCACGTTGCCGGGGCACAGGTCCCACTCGAACAGGCCGGCGGAGGCGAGCGTGATGACGCAGTCGAACAGGTCTGCCAGGCGCGCTTCATCCCAGTCGCCGACGACCTCGCCGTCGATCCAGGGCGACAGCAGCACGCCGTGACGAAAACTCGCATAGCAGGTGTCGACGATCCCGGCGAGCGGCTCGGCCAGCTCGGGCCGGGCCTTCAGCGCGCGCAGGTCGGCGCGCCGCTGGACCTCGTTGAGAAAAGAGGTCTGGCCATCGGCGTTCTGCACCAGGCAGCGCTCGCGGGCGCGCTTGAGCGTCCAGCTACGGCCTGCCGCTTCGATCCGGTAGACGTGGGCGGTGAGCCCGCCGGACAGCATGCGACTGACATAGGGTTCGCTGCCGTCGGTGGCGACCAGCGTGGCCAGCGGCAACGGGCAGTCCTGCGGCTGGCCGACTTGCAGTTCCGCTCCGCTGGCGACAAAGGCCAGCTGCGCCTGCTGGCGCGGGTTCAGGGTTGCGTTCATTGCGGGCTCCAGGCAGGGGGCGGCTGCGTCCCGGGCTGCGGTCCGGGACGGGCGATTCAGGGGGTGAGCGATGCACCGGCCTGCACGACGACGATGCGGTCGTCGCCCAGCGTGCGGGCGAAGGCATAGGGCTGGCCGGGCGAAAGCAGTTTGTGTTCACCCGCGCCGATGGCTGGATGGCGCGCACGGAACTGGCCAATCCGCTGCCAGTGCTCGATCAATCCAGCGATCTCGGGCCGCTCGTGCTCGGCCCAGTTCATCGAGCTGCGGGTGCCCTGATACGGGTCCGAACCGCTGGCACCGAAGGCGCGCGCGCTTTCGTCGCCGTAATAGACCTGCACCGCGCCGGGCGCCAGCAGCAGGGCGGCGGCGAGGCCACGCTGGCGCGTCAGGTCGCCCTTGGCCAGCTGATTGAACAGCGCGGTGTCATGGGACGAGGCATAGCTCAGCAGGTTGTGCCCGGGCGTGTCGGCCAGGCGCCGGCCATAGTCGGCGTAGCTGGGTTCGGCGGCGGCGAGGCAGTCGCTGGCAGCCACGGCCTGCTCCTGAAAGTCGAAGTTGATCAGCGCATCGAAGCCCTGGTTCAGATAGTCGCTGGCTTCGGGGCCGTGGCCGAACACTTCGCCGACCATCCAGAACGGCTCGCTGGCCATGGGATCGTCCGGGTTGGTACGAGCCCAATCGGCGCGGGCGCGCTCCGCGGCGGCGCGCAGTTCGGCCCAGGTGGCGGGTTCGACATGCTTGACGGTGTCGACACGAAAGCCGTCGACGCCGAACTCGCGGACCCAGCCGGTCAGCCATTCGATCAGGTAGTCGCGCACCCGGTAGCCCTCGCGCGGCTCGGCGCGGGTCTGCGCCTTGCGCGCGAGAAACTCCGGCAGCGCGACGACCGCCTCGGATTCGGTGCGGAAATCCGGCAGGAAGGCCAGCGAGCCCTTGAGCGGATCAACGGTGCTGCTGGGCGGTGTGTCGTAATCGGCGATGCCGGCGCGCACCCAGTCGCGACCCCACCAGGCGGCCCAGCTCGGGTGCTCGTAATCCACCAGGTTGTGGTAGGCGTGCAGATTCTCGTGGGCTTCTGGCTGCCAGGCGCTCCACTGCTCGGGCAGGTAGTCGGCCATGCCGTCGCGCAGGGCGCCGAAGCCTATCTGCTGCATGTCCTGCAGGGTCGAGTAGCCGGGGTGGTTCATCACCACATCGAACAGCACGCGGATGCCGCGGGCATGGGCCTCGCTGATGAGGGTGCGCAGGTCGTTGTCGTCGCCCATGTTGGCGTCGAGTTGGGTGAAATCCAGCGCGTAATAACCGTGGTAGCCGTAGTGGCGGAAGTCGCCGCTATCGCCGCCGCCAACCCAGCCGTGGATCTGCTCGTAGGGCGCACTGATCCACAGCGCATCGACGCCGAGGCTGGCGATATGGTCGAGCCGTTCGGTCAGCCCCTTGAGGTCGCCGCCGTGGAAGGTGCCGATCTCGTCGGCCCCGTCCGGCTCGCGGCCATAGCTGCGGTCGTTGCTTGGGTCGCCATTGGCGAAACGGTCGGTGAGCACGAAGTAGACGATCGCGTTGCGCCAGTCGCGCGGTGCCGGTTTGGCGGGGTCGGCAGCTTCGAGCAGCAAGAGGCCGTCGCTGCCGGCGGCGGGTTGCAGTGTCACCTGACCGTTGCGCACGACCGCCGTGGCGCCGGACAGCGCGTCGCGCAGGGTCTGGCCATCGCGGAACACGTCGCCAACGGCCACCTCCACCGCGCCGCCGTCCCAGGCCCGGCAGACCGGTGCAGCCGCCTTCGGCTCGGCGGCCTTGACTGGCAGCAGACGCAGCGCCGCTGAGGCGCCGGTCTCGACGATCAAGCGATAGCGTCCGGCCTCGGGCACTTCGTAGCGGTAGGCGCTGTCTTTGCCAAGCGGCTGACGACGGAACGGCGCAAGCGAGGTGTTTTCGACGCCTGATTGCGGCATCACCAGATGCAGCCGGCCGGGTTCGAGTTCTAGCACCGTGTCATAGCGATCGGCAGCCAGGGCATTCCAGTTCAGTGGCAGCGGCTGGTCGTTCAGGCGAACGCTCAGCTCGGGAGCGGCGAGGCTGGACAAGGGCAGGGCGAGGCCGAACAGTAGCGGCAGGGCGGATAACCAGTGGGCTCGCATCAAATGTGGCTCCATTATGCTTTTTCGCTACATTTGACCGCGCGTTGGCAGCCGGGTATAGGCGTAAACCCGAGGCTGATGGCGTATTTTGTGCCGTTGCGACGGCTGATCTACGCCCCGCTTCTACGCCCTCCGCCCCCTCGGGGAGGAGGATGCACATGGAACGGGACGCGCCGAGGATGGAACGACTGTCAGAGCCTCAGGCCGGCAGCAGGTGGAACAACTAATAAGAAGCCACGAGGAAAGCGAAGCATGAACAAGAAATTCTGGTGTATCGCCACCGTCGGCCTGGCGGCGACCTTCAGCCTGCCGCTACCGGCGCTGGCGGCGATCGAGGAAGGCAAGCTGGTCGTCTGGATCAACGGCGACAAGGGCTATAAAGGCCTTGCCGAAGTCGGCAAGAAGTTCACCGCCGAGACCGGCATTCCCGTCGAAGTGGCTCACCCGGACAGCGCCACCGACAAGTTCCAGCAGGCAGCGGCCACCGGCAACGGCCCGGACATCTTTATCTGGGCCCACGACCGCATCGGCGAATGGGCCAAGAGCGGCCTGCTCACTCCCGTCACCCCCAGCGCCGAGACCAAGTCGGGCATCGCCGACTTCTCCTGGCAGGCGGTGACCTACGACAACAAGCTGTGGGGCTACCCGATTTCGGTGGAAACCATCGGCCTGATCTACAACAAGGCGCTGGTGGACACCCCGCCCAAGACCTTCGATGACGTCATGGCGCTCAACGAGAAGCTCTCCGCGCAAGGCAAGCGCGCCATCCTCTGGGACTACAACAACACCTACTTCACCTGGCCGCTGCTTTCGGCCAAGGGCGGCTACGTGTTCGAGCAGACCGACGGCGGCTACGACGTCAATTCCACCGGGGTGAACAACGCCGGCGCCAAGGCCGGTGCACAGGTGCTGCGCGATCTGATCGACAAGGGCGTGATGCCCAAGGGCGCGGATTACAGCGTGGCCGAAGCGGCGTTCAACAAGGGTGACTCGGCGATGATGATCAGCGGCCCTTGGGCCTGGTCGAACATCGAAAAAAGCGGCATCGACTTCGGCGTGGCACCGATCCCTGCGGTCGATGGCGAGCCGAGCAAGCCCTTCGTCGGTGTCGCCGCGGCGCTGCTAAACGCGGCCAGCCCGAACAAGGACCTGGCCGTGGAATTCCTCGAGAACTAC
Source organism: Stutzerimonas kunmingensis (assembly GCF_021432085.1). Lineage (GTDB taxonomy): Bacteria > Pseudomonadota > Gammaproteobacteria > Pseudomonadales > Pseudomonadaceae > Stutzerimonas. The sequence goes on from NZ_CP090366.1 coordinate 815,333, forward strand.
CTGCTGCAGGTCGAGGGCCTGAAGACGGTCAATGCCGACGTGCCGCTGGGCGCCGTGGCCAATACCGCCTACATGGAAGAGCTGTCTGCCAACCCGCACATCAAGGCGACATTCGAGAACGCCCAGATGGGCGAGCCGATGCCCAACGTGCCGGAGATGGGGGCGTTCTGGTCGGCCATGGCTGCCGCGCTGACCAACATCTCTTCCGGTCGACAGGATGTCGACGCCGCCCTGGACGATGCCGCCAAGCGCATCACCCGTTGAGCCGCTCGCCGGCCGCCTGTACAGGCGCGCCGGCAGACTAAGCTCCGTTCATAAAGGTTCTTCTCCCGTGAATGCCCGTGCCGAGTTGCCCAGCCCTGCCATGACCCGTTCGACTTCCCGGGGCCTGCCCCGCTCCCTGACCACCGGCCTGCGCTGGCTGCTTTGGCTGGCCTTCAACGCCTTCGCGCTGTATCTGGTGGTCGCGCTCTACGTCCAGAAGCAGATGGCCTTCGCTCTGCTCGGGCTGGTGGTCACCGGCATCGCCAGCTATCTGTTCATCAACCGGCGCATGTACGCGCAGCGCTACATCTTCCCGTCGGTGGCGGGCATGCTGGTTTTCGTGATCTTTCCACTGCTCTATACGGTGGGCATTGGCTTCACCAACTACAGTGGCACCAATCTGCTGAGTCAGGCCCAGGTCGAGCAATATCACCTGAGCCAGACCTACCTGGCTGGCGAGCGCTTCCGCTTCAGTCTGCACCCGAGCCCGGAGGGCGAGCGCCTGCGCATCGACAAGGGCGAGCAGGGCGTGTTCGTCAGCCCGCCGTTGACCGGCGAGCCTGACGCCGAATCGCCGCTGCTCCTGCAGCCGGCCGAAAGCGTCGAGGGGCTGGGCGATGCGCTGGCGTTGCGCGAGGTGATCCAGCGGCGCAAGGCCCTGGAGCAATGGGTGATGCAGGTGCCGGATGGCAGCCTGCTGCGCCTGTACGGATTGCGTGAAGTCGCCGCCGTGCAACCCGTCTATCGTCAGGATGGCCCCGGCGTTCTGGTCGACACCCGCAGTGGCGCGCGGCTGACCGCCGACATGGAGCGAGGCTTCTATGTCGACGAGGCGGGCAAGGCGGTGCCACCGGGCTTTACCGTGTTCACCGGCTTCGCCAACTTTTCCCGGGTGCTGACCGAACCGAGCATCCGCGAACCCTTCATGCAGATATTCGCCTGGACCTTCGCCTTCGCCGGCCTCACGGTGGTCTTCACCCTCGCGGTCGGCCTGGTGCTGGCCAGCCTGCTGCAATGGGAGCTGGTGCGCGGCAAGGCGTTCTACCGGCTGATGCTGATCCTGCCGTATGCGGTGCCGGCATTCATTTCCATTCTGGTGTTCCGCGGCCTGTTCAACCAGAACTTCGGCGAGATCAACCTGCTGCTCGACAGTCTGTTCGGCATGCGCCCGGACTGGTTCAGCGACCCGGCCCTGGCGCGAACGATGATCCTTATCGTCAATACCTGGCTCGGCTACCCCTACATGCTGCTGCTGTGCATGGGTCTCCTGCAGGCGATCCCGCGGGATCAGTACGAGGCTTCGGCCATCGACGGCGCCAGTCCGCTGGACAACCTGCTGCGCATCACCCTACCGCAGCTGATCAAGCCGCTGATGCCGCTGCTGATCGCAAGCTTCGCCTTCAACTTCAACAACTTCGTGCTCATCACCCTGTTGACCCGCGGTGGCCCGGACATCATCGGTGCGACCACCCCGGCCGGCACCACGGACCTGCTGGTGAGCTACACTTACCGCATCGCCTTCCAGGATTCCGGGCAGGACTTTGCCTTGGCCGCGGCGATTGCCACGATGATCTTCCTGCTGGTGGGCGCCATGGCGCTGCTCAACCTCAAACTCTCGAAAGTGAAGGTATAAGGAGACCCACATGGCCATGGTGCAACCCAGATCCGCCCGTTACCGGCTGTGGGCAACCCACGCGGCGCTGCTGGCGTTCGTTGCGGTGATCCTCTTTCCGCTGCTGATGGTGATCTCGATTTCCTTCCGCGAAGGCAACTTCGCCACCGGCAGCCTGTTCCCCGAGAGCCCGACCCTGGAGCACTGGTCGCTGGCTCTCGGCATCCCCTACACCCATGACGACGGCAGCGTCACCCAGCCGCCGTTCCCGGTGCTGTTGTGGCTGTGGAATTCGGTGAAGATCGCGCTGGCCAGCTCGGTGCTGATCCTGCTCCTGTCGACCACCAGCGCCTACGCCTTCGCGCGCATGCGTTTCGGCGGCAAGGCGCCGATCCTGAAGAGCATGCTGATCTTTCAGATGTTCCCGCCGGTGCTCTCGCTGGTGGCCATCTACGCGCTGTTCGACCAGCTCGGCCAGCACGTCAGCTGGCTCGGGGTGAACAGCCACGGCGCGGTGATCGTTGCCTCGCTGGGCGGCATGGCGCTGCATATCTGGACCATCAAGGGCTACTTCGAAAGCATCGATGCGTCGCTTGAGGAAGCCGCCATCGTCGACGGTGCGACCACCTGGCAGGCGTTCTTCCATATCCTGCTGCCGATGAGCGTGCCGATCCTGGCGGTGGTGTTCATCCTGGCGTTTATCACCAGCGTCACCGAATATCCGATCGCCTCGGTGCTGCTGATGGATGTCGACAAGCTGACCCTCTCGGTCGGTGCGCAGCAGTACCTCTATCCGCAGAACTACCTGTGGGGTGATTTTGCCGCGGCGGCGGTGCTGTCTGGACTGCCCATCACGGCGGTGTTCCTCTACTGCCAGAAGTGGATCGTCGGCGGCCTCACGGCGGGCGGTGTGAAGGGCTGAGGAAACGTAGCGAAACAGGGCGCGAGACCGGGGAGCGGGAACCATGCGAGCCGGTGCGCCAGGCCACGAGAAAAACAACAATAAGAACGAAAACAGGGAGCCGTCCATGAATGCCTCGATGCCAGCTTTGCTGCCGCTGATCCCCACCAAACTGGCGATCCCCATGCTGCCGCCGGGCCTGCTCGAACGCCCGCGCCTGGACGAGTGGCAGCTGCGCCTGCCGCAGGTGCGTCTGGCCGTGCTGCACGCGGCCAGCGGCTTCGGCAAGACCACCCTGGCGGCGCAGTGGGCGCGGGCTTTCGATGGCCGCGTCGCCTGGCTGCAGCTGCATGCCAGCGACAATCTGGCGCTGCAGTTCGGCCGCTACCTGACCCACACGCTGGATCGCCAGCTCGATGCCGGTTGCCCGCTGTCCGCTGCGCTCGCCGAGCAGGGGCAGGTGTCGCTGGATGCGCTGTTCACCCAGCTGCTGGCCGAGCTGCCGGGCGAGCACGAGGCAATTCTCATCGTGCTCGACGAGTTCGAGGTCCTGCACGAGCGCGAGCTGATTGCCGGGCTGCGTTTCTTCCTGCGCCACATGCCCTGCTGGATGACCTTGCTGGTGTGCAGCCGTCGCCTGCCGGAACTGGGCGTCGCCGAGCTGCGGGTCAAGCATCAGCTGCTGCTGCTCAATGCCCGTCAGCTGGCCTTCGAGGACGACGAGGTGCAGGCCTTGCTGCAGCTGGGCGTGCCGGTGAACATCAACCGCGAGCAGGTCGAACGGCTCAACCGGCGCATCGGTGGCTGGCCCTGCGCACTGCAGCTGGCGCTGCAGGAAGTGCAGACCAGCCGCGGCATGGACCTGTTTCTGGAGAACCTGCTGCTCGGCCACCCCGACATCCGCGACTACATGCGCGAACAGGTAATCGAGGGCCTGCCCGAAGACCTGCGTGGTTTTCTCGAAGCCACCTGCCTGCTCGACCGCTTCGATGCCGCGCTGGCCGACCGCCTGACCGAAGCCTGCCACGGTCGCGAGATGCTCGAACGGCTCGAGCGTGGCGGCCTGTTCATCCAACCGCTGGACAACCTGCGCCGCTGGTACAGCTACCATCCATTGTTCGCCGTGTTCTTGCAGGGCGAGCTGCGCACCCTCCAGCCGCAGCGGCTCAACCAGTTGCATCTGCGTGCCGCCGAAGCGCTGCTGGCCGAGAATCTGCCCGAGGAGGCCGCACGCCACGCGGTGCAGGCAGGCGATCCGCTGCAGGTCGCCGAAATACTCCAGCGCCACGGGCGCGCCTTCTACCGCCAGGGCCAGCTCGGGCTGCTGCAGCAATCCCTGGAAACCCTGCCGGAAACCGTGATTGCCGGCTCGCCGCTGCTCACCCTGCTGCAAGCCTGGGTGTCGCAGAATTCCTATCAGTTCGATCACGTCGAGCGCTGGTTCAAGGCCGCCGAGCTGGCCCTGCAGCGCAGCTGCTCCGAGCAGGACTGGGCGCGCATCGTCTGCGAATTCAATGCGGTGCGCGCGCAGGTGGCGATGAACCAGGGCGACGAGCAGCGCGCCATCGCCCTGGCCCAGGAGGCGCTGACCTGCGAGCCGCTGATCATGCGCACCTCGCGCGTGGCGGCGATGTCCGGGCTGGCCGAGGTGCACTTCGTTCAGGGCGCACTGCCACAGGCGCAGAAGCAGTACGAGGAAGCCGAGCGCCGTGCTCGCGAGATCAATGCCTCGCACCTGGTGGTCTGGAGCCTCGGCCAACTGTCGGAGATCGCCATCGCCCAGGGGCATCTGCAGAAGGCCTACACCCTGCAGGAACGGGCCATCCAGTACATCGAACAGCAGCATCTGCGTGCCACGCCCATTGTCGAGTTCATCTATCGGGTGCGCGGCCAGGTGCTGCTGGAGTGGCATCAGCTGGACGCCGCCGAGCAATGCGCGCTGCAGGGCATCCAGATTCTCGACGAGCTTGGCGACCAGCGCTGGCGCCTGCAGAGCCACACGTTGCTGGCCGGCGTCGCCTACGCCCGCGGCCAGCAGAGCGCTTGTGCCGATTACATCAGTCAGATGCAGGCGATGCTCGCCGATGATCGCTACCACATCGACTGGCTGGCCAACGCCCACGCGGTGATGCTTGCCTACTGGGATTCCAGCCAGGATCGCGAGGCGATTCGTCAATGGCTGATCAGCGCGCCACCGGTCAGCGCCGGCGCCAACCACTTCTCCCAGCTCAATGCGCGCAACCATGCCCGTGCCCACGTGGCGCTGGGACAGCTGGACAGCGCGCTGCCGATCCTGCGCCAGTTGCTGACCGATGCCGAGCGCCACGGCCTGGTGATGGATCGCAACCGTAACCACATCCTTCTGGCGCAGCTGCACTGGCTGCGTGAAGAACGCCAGCAGGCGCTGGATCACCTGCAACGGGCCATGACCCTGGCCAGTGGCAGCGGCGCCGTTGGCAGCTTCCTGCGGGTCGGCAAGCCGATCATTGGCATGCTCAAGTGCCTGCTGCACGAACGCACCCTCGACGAACCGGAAGCCCAGCGCGCCACGCGGCTGATCCAGCTGGCGCAGCAGCAGCGCGACTTCAGCCGCGCCATCCGCATCACTCTCGACGAGGCGGTGATCCAGGACATCATCAATCGCCCCGACGTCCCCGAGCTGATCCGCCGCTCACCGCTGACCCGGCGCGAATGGCAGGTGCTGAGCCTGATCCACGCCGGGCAGTCCAACGAGCAGATCGCCGATCACCTCAACGTTGCGCCCACCACCATCAAGACGCACATCCGCAGCCTCTACCAGAAGCTCAACATCACCCACCGCAGCGAAGCGGTGCAGCTGGCACGCGACCTGCTGAGCAAGATTCAGGGCGACTAGGCCCGCTCGCCGCCGCCGATGCGACCGGCTATGCTCGCGGGCCGTACAGCACAACAGGGATGTGGCGGATGATGACGACAGCTCAGCGAACCGCCCGGCACGCGCCGGGCGCAGTACAGCACGACGGGGGCCGCCCATGAGCCTGACCCGCGTCCTGTTTATCGCCGCCGTCCTGGGTCTCGGCTACAAGCTGTGGAGCGGGCATCAGCAGGAGATACTGCTCCAGGCAGGCACGACAATTAGCCCCTCGGGGTTCATCTCGGTGGCGATGCCCGGTGGTGCGCGCCCGGGCGTGGTGATGGTTTTCGCACCGGTCAACTGCCCTTCTGATGAAGCGCGGCGGGCCGACGAACTGGCGGCCGGGCTGTCCCGTATGGGCATCGCGGTGCAACGCTCCAGTCACTTCACTACCGAGACGAACAACCCCAACGCCGAGCAGCAGGCGCAGCTCCAGCGCACAGTCGCGGTGCTAAACGGTGGCATTCCCGCCGTGTTCTTCAATGGCATGGGCAAGGCCAACCCCACCCTGGACGAGGTAGTGGCCCAGGTTCGCGCGCCGCGCTGAACTCACCGGCAATGCGCCGCTAGCGCTTGGACTGCAGGACCTCGCTCAGCCCTTCCACTGCGTCTGGGCGAAGGCGGGCAGGGCGTTGGCGCGCTGCGACGCGGAGGCCAGGTGCGGAAAGGTGCCGTCCGGCGCCAGCGTGTCGGGCAGGGTGATACGGGCGAAGTCGTAGGCGACCACCGCGCTGATATCCACCTGGCTCATGCGCTCGCCGAGCAAGGGCCGCTCGCCGCGCTCGGCCTGGTGCGCATCCAGCAATGCCAGCGCGCCGCGCGCCTGGTCCTCGCAATGGCGATACCAGTCGTCCCAGACCAGTCCTTCTGGCCGCCGATCGCGTTCGTAGTAGGCCGCCACGGTTTTCTCGCAGGCACCGACGGCGAAGGCCAGCAGGTTCATCGCCTCGCTGCGCTGGGGGCCGGACAGCGGCAGCAGTGCGCGCTCGGCGCCCGCCTGCTGATCGAAATAATCGAGAATGGCGTTGCTGTCGATCAGCACCTGGCCATCGTCCAGCACCAGCGCCGGCAAGCGACCCAGCGGCGAGTATCCGCGAATCTTCAGACTATCCGTCAGTACGCTGAGCGGTTCGTTGGTGAATGGTACGTCCAACAGATGCAGGCTGACGCCGACGCGGCGGACGAAAGGCGACATGTAGCGACCGATCAGTTTCACAGGCAGTGCTCCAGAGGCGATTGGACGGTGCATCAACCCTAGTCGAGCCCGCCGGTGGATGCGAAGGCGCCGGGCCGAACCGTCCATCGCCTCGCCCGCTCGCCGCCGGGCGGGGGAGGAGGAGCGCAGCGCCAGGCTGTGGCACCCTCGGGCCTTCAGAGATGGAGGCGTTGCCATGGCGATGAGCGAGAAGCAGAAGATGCTGGCCGGCGGGCTGTACTACCCCGGTGACCCGGAGATCCTCGCCGATCAGGCCGCTGCCAAGGCCTGGATGGTGCGCTACAACGCGGCGCTCGCGGCCTCGCCGGACGAGCGTCGGGCGCTGCTGGCCGAGCGGCTGGCCTCGGTCGGTGCCGGCGCGGTGATCCGTCCGCCGTTCCACTGCGACTACGGCTACAACATCCACCTGGGCGAAGGCGCCTTTCTCAATTTCAACTGTGTGATTCTCGATGTGGTGGAGGTGCACATCGGCGCCGGTGCGCAGATCGGGCCGGCGGTGCAGCTCTACACCGCCGACCATCCGCGTGACCCCGAGGCGCGTCGTTCGGGCGTGGAGTTCGGTCGGCCGATCCATATCGGTCGCAATGTCTGGGTCGGTGGTGGGGCGATCATCCTGCCGGGCGTGACGGTGGGCGACGATGCGGTGATCGGCGCCGGCAGCGTGGTGACCCGTGACGTGCCGGCCGGCGCCACGGTGGTCGGCAACCCGGCGCGGATGTGCTGACCGGCTCGCTGTCGCCGTCTACGCCCTCGGCCAGCGGACCGTCTACGCCCGGCCCTTACGCCTGCGCCCGCCCGCCGCCGGAGGATGTTGCGACCGCTTGCCGCACCTAGAGTGACCCCGTCTTCACGCTCACTCAAGGTACGTGGTATGTCCGAGCAACTTCAGAACTGGTGGCGCGGCGGGGTGATCTATCAGGTCTACCCGCGCAGCTTCTTCGACAGCAACGGCGACGGCGTGGGCGACCTGCCCGGCGTGCTGCATAAGCTGGACTACATCGCCAGCCTCAACGTCGACGCCATCTGGCTGTCGCCCTTCTTCACTTCGCCGATGAAGGATTTCGGCTACGACGTGGCCGACTATCGCGGCGTCGATCCGCTGTTCGGCACCCTCGACGACTTCGTCCGGTTGGTCGAGGCCTGCCACGAACGCGGCATGCGCGTGCTGATCGACCAGGTGCTCAACCATTCTTCCGACCAGCATCAGTGGTTCGTCGAAAGCCGTTCCAGCCGCGACAACGACAAGGCCGACTGGTACGTCTGGGCCGATCCCAAGCCGGACGGCACCGTGCCGAACAACTGGCTGTCGGTGTTCGGCGGTCCGGCCTGGAGCTGGGACAGTCGGCGCCGGCAGTACTACCTGCACAACTTCCTCTCCAGCCAGCCGGACCTGAATTTCCACTGTCCGGCCGTGCAGGATCAGGTGCTCGACGACATGGAGTTCTGGCTCAAGCTGGGCGTGGACGGTTTCCGCCTGGATGCAGCGAACTTCTACTTCCACGACGCCGAACTGCGCGACAACCCGCCGAACACGGAGATTCGCGAAGGCAGCATCGGCGTGCGCGTCGACAACCCCTACGCCTACCAGCGCCATATCTACGACAAGACGCGGCCGGAAAACATGGACTTCCTGCGCCGTCTGCGGGCCCTGCTGCAGCGCTATCCCGGTGCCTCCTCGGTAGCCGAGATCGGCTGCGACGAATCCTTGCGCACTATGGCCGCCTACACCAGCGGCGGCGACACGCTGCACATGGCGTATTCCTTCGACCTGCTCACCGAGCAGTGCAGCCCGGCCTATATCCGCCACACCGTGGAAGGCATCGAGCGCGAACTCGCGGACGGTTGGTCGTGCTGGTCGATGGGCAACCACGATGTGGTGCGGGTTATGACGCGCTGGGCCCTCAATGGCCGGCCCGACCCGGAGCGCGGCAGGCTGCTGATGGCACTGCTGTTGTCCCTGCGCGGCAGTGTCTGCCTCTATCAGGGCGAGGAGCTGGGCCTGCCGGAAGCGGAACTGCGCTACGAGGATCTGGTCGATCCGTACGGCATTACCTTCTGGCCGGAATTCAAGGGCCGCGACGGCTGCCGCACGCCGATGCCGTGGCAGAGCGAGGCGCATCATGCCGGCTTTACCGGTAGCCAGCCGTGGTTGCCGGTGGACGACTCGCACCGTTCGCTTTCCGTGGCGGCGCAGGAAGCCGATCCGCACTCGATGCTCAACTGCTACCGTCGCTTCCTCGGCTGGCGGCGCGAGCAGCGTCTGCTGATCGAGGGCGATATCCGCATGGTCTACCATGACGACGCCCTGCTGGTGTTCGAGCGCCGGCTCGGGGGGGAGGTCTGGCTGTGCCTGTTCAACCTCGGCGATCTGCCGCGCAGCTACGAGCTGCCGGGGCAGGCGGTGCCGCTGGTGGACGTGCCGGCGAGTTTCGCCGAATACGACGGCCAGTGGGCGCGGCTGCCGGCCCATGGCTTCGGCTACGTGCGGCTCGCGGGTTAAGGGGGCGTCGGCAGCGGTGGGGGTGTCCCACCGCTGCGCCAGATAACGAGAGCTTGGCGGCATCAACGGAGAACAACAACGATGGCCAGTGTCACGCTGCGCGACATCTGCAAGAGTTACGACGGTACGCCGATCACCCGGCATATCGACCTGGATATCGAAGACGGTGAGTTCGTCGTCTTCGTCGGCCCGTCCGGCTGCGGCAAGTCCACGCTGCTGCGACTGATCGCCGGGCTGGAGGACATCACTTCGGGCGATCTGCTGATCGGCGACCAGCGCGTCAACGACCTGCCGCCGAAGGATCGTTCGGTTGGCATGGTCTTCCAGTCCTACGCCCTCTATCCGCACATGACCGTGGCAGAGAACATGGCCTTCGGCCTCAAGCTCGCCAGCGTCGATAAGCGCGAGATCGCCCGTCGCGTGGAAGCGGTCGCGGAAATCCTGCAGCTCGACAAACTGCTCGAGCGCAAACCCAAGGACCTTTCCGGTGGCCAGCGCCAGCGCGTCGCCATCGGCCGCACCATGGTCCGCGAGCCGAAGGTGTTCCTGTTCGACGAACCCCTGTCGAACCTCGACGCCTTCCTCCGCGTGCAGATGCGCATCGAGATCGCCCGCCTGCACCAGCGCATCCGCTCCACCATGATCTACGTGACCCACGACCAGGTCGAAGCCATGACCCTGGCCGACAAGATCGTCGTGCTCAACGCCGGCGAAATCGCCCAGGTCGGCCAACCGCTGCACCTGTACCACTACCCGCAGAACCGCTTCGTCGCCGGCTTCCTCGGCTCGCCGCAGATGAACTTCGTCGAGGTGCGCGCCGTCTCCGCCAGCCCGGAAGCCGTCACCGTGGAACTGCCCAGCGGTTACCCACTGACCCTGCCGGTGGATGGCAGCGCCGTCAGCGCTGGCGACCCGCTCACCCTCGGCATCCGCCCCGAACACTTCGTCATGCCGGACGAGGCCGACTTCACCTTCCACGGCCAGATCACTGTGGCCGAGCGTCTGGGCCAGTACAACCTGCTGTACCTCACCCTGGAGCGCCTGCAGGACGTCATCACCCTCTGCGTCGACGGCAACCTGCGCGTCACCGAAGGCGAAACCTTCGCCGCCGGGCTAAAAGCCGACAAATGCCACCTGTTCCGCGAGAACGGCGACGCCTGCGCCCGGCACTACCGCGAGCCGGCGATTTATGGGTGAGTGAAACCGCGCCGCTGGACTGGCGGCAGGGTTCTGCTAGGCCAGCTTTAATTGCGCCTGATCGAGTGCGGTAAAACGGCTCCTTCAGGCTGCTCAGTGCCGACGTCATACAGAGAGGCACGGTCCGCGTGATCGGTGACGCTAGAACCGTTGCCGTGGCGTTTGCTCGGTCGCGTCAAAGGCCAGGGGGTTCATCTGTCGGCCAAGGCCAGGTTTACACCGAGACCGGCAAATGATGCCGCGAAGCCCCGGCGCAGCCAGGCCTGAACTCGCTGCGATTCGATGACCGCCTTGCGAAATGCGTGCGCCAGCAGGCCGTAGACAGTAAAGATGGCAAATGTCATCAGCATGAAAGTCGCGCTGAGAACGAGCAGCTGCCCAAGCTCATCGCCGGCGCCCGGCCGGATGAATTGCGGCAGGAAGGCCAGGAAAAAAATGGTCAGTTTCGGGTTCAGCAGATTGACCAGCAGCGCCTTCGCAACCAGCGATCGAACCCTGAGTGGTTCACTATCGCCGCCCACCGCCAGCGCAGAGCGGTCACGCCAGGTCGCATAGGCGAGATAGAGCAGGTAGGCGGCACCTGCATAGCGCAGAGTCTCGAAGACCAGCGCACTGGAATGCAGGATCGCCGCGACACCGAGAATGGTCGCCAGCAGATGCGGCAGAATCCCGAGCGTACAGGCTGTCGCGGCCAAAATACCGGCGCGACGGCCGTGCATCAGCGCCGTCGAAACCGTATATATCACCCCCGCGCCGGGTATCAGCACGACGACCAGGCAGGTAATCAGATATTCGAGGCTGGGCATTTGGGCTCCTTGATAAGGGGCTGATCGACTGAGCCAGCATAGAGCATTGACGGGCGCCGCCCCAACCGGCGCATATCGCATCGCATGGTTCGTCGAAGGCCGCTGCCGCGAAAGCCTCGAGACCTGAGCGCTGGACCCCGTCTGCCCCGCGAGAGTCAACCGCGGTAGTCTGGCGCTTCGCGTCGGTTATGGCGCATTCGCTCGGAGCCACAGTGAGGTACGAATGCAGGTCAGAAAATCCTCTCGATTGTTCATCGTGGATGCTGATGGACGCCTTTTACTTTTCTTGTACAAAGACGAGCATGAAGCGCCCTTCTGGGCGACCGCCGGGGGCGAGCTACAACCTGGCGAAAGCTACGCCGATGCAGCAGCAAGGGAGCTGTATGAGGAGACCGGCCTAACGCTTCACGTCGGAAAGCTGCTCAAAGAACGAGATGAGGTATATGCCGTAGCACGCTCGACACCGGCGCGCTGGCTGGAGAAGTACTTCCTCGTGGAATGCCCAGCGGACACGAGCGTGTTCGCGGCAGAATGGACCGAAGAAGAAAAGAGCACCATTCAGAAATGGAAGTGGTGGAGCTTGAACGAAATGCAGGACCAAGCCGCATCCCTATTCAAGCCCACGTGGCTGCCTGAACTTCTGGGCGCTCTCTTAAGTGATCGTCAGTGCAGCAGCTGATTCTGATCGGCGTTCACTTCTAGGACGGGGCTAGCGGTGGGGTGACCCAGTGGAGTGGCCGAGTCGCTACCAAAGCCTTGCACGAGAGCGTGAACGTGCAAGGGGAAGCGTGCCGAGGCCTCCAGTATTTTCCGATACACGAAAAAAAGCCCCGAGAATCTTGAGATTCTCGGGGCTTTGTATTTGGTGGAGCCGGGGGGATTTGAATCCCAAACTTCAATATCCCGGCCAAATCAAGGCTTCAGCGCATTATGCAAGAAACCTTGATTTGTTGGATTGCTCACAGTGAGCGCGAGTATATGAACCTTTCGAGCCTTGTCAAGCATCGCATTCACCTATCTGTGAGAGTGGCTTTGCGTGCGTTGGCGAGTAGAGCTGCCCGCAGTCGGTTGGGTTTAGGCTGCGTTGAAGCCAAACGCTCCTGAGTTTGAAGTTACCAATGATCTAGGGAGGCGCCTTGGGTTTCTAAGGTGTTCCCGTTGGCACCCGATCATAATCACCTCAACTCAATTTACGGTCTTATTTTGACTGCGGTTCGAGGTTCATGGAGCAGGATTGCCTGGTGTGATTCCAGGTTTCAATCGCGAGGTGCGAAAATGGATGGGGCTGACATCGCTCGCTCAACGCGCGGTTGCCAATACCTTACGAGCGAACGTAACCAATTCAGGGCAGTCACCGTTGGTGCTGTTTCGGTCAACAAAAAAGCCTCGGATGCCTACTGCCGTTGGCCCATCTCGGTCGCAACGTTGGGAGTCACCGATCATCCACGATGCGGTCGGGGACGCCCCAAGCTGATCGCAAATCCAACTGTAGATGGTGGGTTCGGGCTTCATTACGCCTAAATCACAGCTAAACGCATATGCGTCTAGCATGGGGTAGCAACGCAGGACGGCTTGCCGGTACGGGAAAGCCAAATTCGAGCAAACACCGATTCGAATGCCTTGCTCTTGGAGCAGTTTCACCGCTTCGAGCCCGTCAGGATATGCCTCAACGGCTGCGATCTCTTCTGCCAGGACAGTTTCCAGAGTGCTCAATTGTTCAGGGCTTGCAGTGATCCCCAAATGCGCTGCGGCTTGCGTCAACGTTATCGCAGATTTCATCAGGAAAGACGCGTCGTCCGGGCGGGGGCGCCGCCCATGCGCCTTTCCGATCTTCATCAACTGTCGGTACGGATGCGACCCATCTTGAATCTTTATCAGTGTCCCGAAAGCATCAAAAATGACGGCTTGTATGGTCATTAGACATCCCGTTACGACAGGGTATGAAGGCTGGCGCATTCAACCGACGTGCTTGATTGGCCCCGAATACTTCGCTGTAGCATGATTATTGGTTACTAGGATGAAGCCTTCCGAAGCTGCTTGTCCGATGAGCATCCGATCAAATGGGCGCTGTGAAGGAGAGGCGAGGCCGCAGCCGTAATGGCGTGTCGGCTGGTCACGGACAGCTCCTTGTAGTCGCCGTCCAGAAGAGACCTTCTTAGTACTCCTGAATCGAACTGAAAGCTTGCTTTGCCCATCGCGTTTTGGCCGATTTCCCAGATGCTAGCGGCGCTGATGAACAGCTCATTGGCGCGATCCTCGATCATCTCCACAGCCCCGAGTTAGCTAACCCACTTAGTCTGAACTGACCCCGATTTCACGGACACCGACCTAAGAGACAGCGTGCAGGCGTTCATACTCGAACGGCGTCATATACGCCAAATACGAATGCCGTCGCTGTCGGTTGTAAAACACTTCGATGTAGTCGAACAAGCTTTGCCGAGCCTCGTCGAAGGTTCGGTATTTCTGATGCCGCACATGCTCGGTTTTGAGCGTATGGAAAAAGCTCTCCATCGCTGCGTTGTCGTGGCAATTACCTTTACGGCTCATGCTCGGCTGGATATCGTTTTGAGCAAGCAGAGCCTGATAACGAGCGGTTCTGTACTGCACGCCCTGATCGGTATGGAGCAGCAGGCCAACAGGCTTGGCACGCCTGCCCAGGCTCATTTCCAGTGCCAGCGTTGCTAGCTCTTGGCTGGGCTTCTTATCCATTGCCCAGCCAACTATCAGCCGAGAGTAGAGATCCATGATCACCGATAGGTACAGCCATCCTTGAGCGGTCGGAATGAACGTAATGTCCGCCACCCAACGCTCGTTTGGTCGATCCGCATAGAAGCGCCTCAGCAGTCGATGCTCAACGATATGTTCAAACGTTCGCCCGCGACCGGCCTGCTGCCAAACCAAGGTCTGCTTTGTCCTGAGACCGGCCTCTCGCTTCAAACGAGCTATGCGATTGAGGCCTGCACTGTTCCCCTGACTAGTTAGCTCTCGGTGAATACGTATCGGCCCATACGTTTGGCGACTATCACGATGAACCGCCTCGATCTGGCCCAGCAAAATACGGTTTGCCTTCGAACGCCGCGACTCTGCTCGATTGCGCCACGCGTAGTACCCGCTTGGCGAAGCGCCAACCGCTCGGCAAAGCCTGCGGATCGGATACTGGGCAGCATGATCACGAATGAAGGCGTACTTCACACGAGGCTCTTGGCGAAGTACGCAGCCGCCTTTTTTAGGATTTCGTTCTCTTCACGTAATCGCTCCATTTCGCGCTTCAGCTGAGCCACTTCGCTTTCTGGCTCAGCCTGGCGGCCAGAGCCCGGGAACGCGTGGCCCTGCTTCTGGTCAAGCTGCTGCTTCCACTTGTAGAGCTGATTGACCCGGATACCTAGCTCACGCGCAAGCTGCGTGCAGGACTTATCCGAGTCGGTCAGCTGACGGACTGCCTCTCGCTTGAATTCGGGGCTGTAGCGTTGGTACTCGCGTTTGTCTGTCATGGGACACCTTCCTATCTGACGGTATAGTCACATTTGAGGTGTCCGTAAAACCGGGGCTAGATCAGTCTATCCCCTCATTGGAGGGGCAGCTGTCATGGTCAATTGCAGGCTGTAAACAATTGCGGTTTTTCCGTGACGCTGCGGTTATATGGAATTATGGCTCAGCCATAATTATTGCTGAGCCATAATTTCCATCATTTTGTGGCCTCGCCGTACAGCTCGACGCGTGGCGCGCTTCGTGCGTGCACTAGATAGGTAGCTAGGTGTTAGTGAGCAGATCTCAGCGTACGCAGACTTTCTCGAACCTTCCCCTCGCTACAAATTACTCAGATCATCCGCTTTCGTTTGTATTTTAAGCAGTCGCGAGGAGTCGCGGTACCCTTCCGCGTCACAGACGCGCCTCGCTTGTGGTGATTACCAACGGTGCGAAATTTCAAAATTCGAAAAGACGACTCCGAGCCGGTTGGATCAGCCTCGCATCGTCCGTGGAGATGTCTTGATCTCAAATAGTCATTGACCGCGCCCAGGACATACATACGACCTGACATACCAGAGAACCTGACAGAAATGTAATGGTTACTTCAGCCTTTGGTCAGGACGCTTTGCATATATTGGCTGTCAGACGCTGCAAGCATTGAAAAACCGCAAATGTCCCTGCAATAGGCCAAGTTCGTCGCTAACCAATCCATAAGGTGCCCCGTATGTCCTCTCAGCAGTGCCATCACCAGCCCGACCAAACGAAAGGTACTGCAGCACTCACAGACCCCGTCTGCGGGATGAAGGTGGAAGAGGATAGCGAGCATCAAGAGCATTATCAGGGAAGCACTTACCGCTTCTGCAGCCAGGGTTGCCAGACCAAGTTTCGTTCCGACCCTGCTCGATATCTCGCTGCACCGCAGGCTCATGGGACCTCCTCTCGGGCATCTACCCCACCCGCACAGAAACCACCCGCCGGTGATGCAACGACAGAGTACACCTGCCCGATGCACCCTGAGATCCGCCAAATGGGTCCAGGTGATTGCCCTATCTGTGGGATGTCATTGGAACCTCTGATCCCTGAACTCGACGAGGAGGAGAATCCCGAACTCAAGGACTTCTCGAAGCGATTCTGGTGGTCTCTGCCCCTGACCGTAGCAGTAACCCTGTTGGCAATGGCGGGACATGCGATACCGCTGTTTCACGGCGCTAGCCAGAACTGGGTTGAACTAGCCCTTACGACCCCGGTTGTCTTGTGGGCAGGTTGGCCATTTTTCGTGCGCGGTTTCGCATCAGTTAAGCATCGCAGCCCAAACATGTGGACGTTGATCGGGCTTGGCACAGGGGCTGCGTATATTTACAGCATCGTAGCAACCGTCTTACCGAGCATATTTCCAGAGTCATTCACTGTGGGCGGCCGGATAGGCGTTTACTACGAAGCCGCAGCGGTCATCATTTCACTGACGCTTTTAGGTCAGCTGCTCGAACTGAAGGCCCGCTCTCAGACATCTTCCGCAATCAAGTCCCTGCTTGGCTTATCACCCAAAACAGCTCGCCGTATCGCCAAGGATGGTTCCGAGGAGGACATCCCGCTCACACATGTTCACGAGGGCGACCATCTGCGCGTTCGTCCTGGTGAAAAGGTACCCGTTGATGGAGAGGTGTTAGAGGGCGAGAGCGCCGTCGACGAATCCATGCTAACGGGCGAGCCGGTTCCGGTGACGAAGCGGACAGGCGATTCGCTTATCGGCGCGACGATGAACACGAGCGGCTCGCTTGTCATGCGAGCCACCAGGGTTGGCTCCGGGACTATGCTTTCACAAATCGTCCAGATGGTTGCGAATGCGCAACGCTCCAAAGCACCCATGCAGCGAATGGCGGACACGGTTGCGGGTTATTTCGTGCTGACGGTCATTGGTATCGCCTTGCTGACATTCTTTGCATGGGGCCTGTCTGGACCCGAGCAGGGCTGGGTATTCGGCCTGATCAATGCAGTTGCGGTTCTGATCATTGCTTGCCCTTGCGCACTTGGCCTTGCAACGCCTATGTCGATCATGGTTGCCACAGGCAAAGCGGCTGGAAGCGGAGTGCTTTTCAGAGACGCAGGCGCCATCGAGAACGTCCGTAAGGTAGACACGCTGATTGTCGATAAAACAGGAACCTTGACCGAGGGCCGACCTGTCTTCGATCGGGCCATAGGCGTCACGCCGTTTGACTCGCAGGAAGTCATCCGTTTGTCTGCCAGCTTGGATCAAGGTAGTGAGCATCCCCTAGCCCACGCGATCGTAGACCATGCCAGAAGCGAAGGTATCCAGCTGGCGAAGCCAGAGACCTTCGAGTCAGGGTCAGGTATCGGAGTCCGTGGTCTGGTGGAAGGCAAGCAGCTACAACTAGGCAACACCGCGCTTATGGAAGATGCGGGTGTGAGCGTCGAGCCGTTGAGAGATCAGGCAGAAAAAATGCGCGAGAGCGGTACCAGCATTGTGTACCTGGCTGTTGATGGGGCACTTGCCGGCTTGCTGGCCGTATCGGACCCAATCAAACCGACTTCCAAGGAAGCTGTAGCGCGGCTCCAAGCGGAGGGCGTGCAAGTCATCATGGCCACCGGCGACGGGCTTACCACTGCCCGCGCGGTGGCTCGTGAGCTATCGATCGATGAGGTGCATGGCGAAGTGAAGCCGCAGGACAAGGAGGCGCTGGTGGTTAAGCTACAAGCCCTAGGTAAAGTAGTCGCCATGGCAGGCGACGGAATAAATGATGCGCCGGCGCTCGCCAGGGCTGATGTCGGCATAGCGATGGGCACGGGCACTGACGTCGCCATGAACAGCGCCCAAGTTACGCTCGTTAAAGGTGACCTGATGGGGATACTGCGCGCGCGCACGCTTTCGGTGGCGACGGTTCGCAATATGCGTCAGAACCTTCTGTTTGCCTTTATGTACAACGGGTTGAGCATCCCGATTGCCGCAGGTCTGCTCTATCCGTTCTTCGGACTGTTGCTGTCTCCGATGATTGCTGCCCTGGCCATGAGCCTCAGCTCAGCATCGGTTGTGTTCAACGCACTCCGGCTCCGTCAAACGCGTGTAGTTTGAAGCCTGTCGGCTTAGGCTTAGGCTTAGGCTTAGGCTTAGGCTTCGGTTGCGAAGCGACCGATTGCCTAATTGATTGCTCATGAATTGCCCCGTAAGCTGGAAATATGAAGTCCTACATGCGCTCCTTCCTTATCCTGCTGCTAGTGCTTGCGCTTCCGATCAATGGGATAGCGGAAATGCTCATGCCGGTTGGATCGTCCGGGCATCACGTGATGTCCGATATGGAAGGTGTGGGCGCCATGACGACCGACCACGCTTCGATGGTTGGCGCCGATGACGGTGCTGAACACGAGTGCTGTGAAGCGAATGAGCATGGAACGGCGACCGTCTGCAAGACGGGCCAAGAATGCAAAACTGCAAGTATCCTTCAGCTTGTCTCAATAAAAGCCCAGCTGATGCCTGCTGCTAAACCCGTGACCACTCCCTATAACGGCCTGATCCCCTCTAGCCTTTTAGACGCCGTCTGGCATCCACCCCGCGTCTAATTCCGATCAAATTATAGGAACCGCCCGAGTGAGCATTCGGGCCGGCTACCGCGCGCCTTTGGCTTGCATGAAAGATCAGGAATCCTTCGCAAATGAAACCCCGTATTTATTGGGCGCCGCCGTACGTGGCCGCCTTGATCATGGGCGCGCTCTCGTTTCCAGGGTTAGCGTCCGCTTTGACCTTAGAACAAGCTCTGAGCGTGGCCGAGCAAGACGCGCCTTCGCTGCATGCGCAAGCCGCCAACCTGGTGGCCGCACGCAGCGCTGCAATCCCTGCCGGCGAGCTTCCTGACCCTAAACTTAAGCTTGGACTGCAAAGCGTGCCCATCGAAGGTGACGCTCGCTGGCAGTTGGAGCAAGAGGCCATGACCATGCAAATGGTTGGGGTCATGCAAGATGTGCCAAACCGAGCGAAAAGGCGCGCTCGTGTCGAGGCCGCGCAGGCTAGTGTTGCGCTCGCAAACGCCCAGCAAACGGTTGAACGTCTCGGTGTGCGCCAAGCAACCGCCGAGGCATGGATCGCTAGCTTCGCGGTCGAGCAGAAGCTAAGCCTTTTCAAGCAGCTTTACAGCGAGAATCAGCTCCTTTCGCGGTCTGTTCAGGCCCGCATTGCTGGCGGCAGCGGACAAACCGCAGACAGCGTACTTCCGAGGCAAGAGGCAGCATTGCTGGCTGAACAAGAGGATGAGCTGCTGCGTAACCAGGCTGTTGCGCGGGCCGGCCTCCGGCGCTGGATAGGCGAGCTAGCAGGCCAGCCGCTTACAGGTGACTGGCCGCAATGGCTTGCCGCCGTTGATAACTATCAGCACAACCTGAACCGGCACCCGGCGTTACTCGCCTTCGACCCGATGACTCGTGAAGCGGAGGCAAAGGTTCACCAGGCCATCGCAGAGAAAACACCGGATTGGAGCTGGGGGATCGACTACCTGCGACGTGGCCGTGAGTACGGCGACATGGTGAACCTCAGCGTCAGCTTCGACCTGCCGCTGTTTACCAGCTCTCGGCAGGATCCGAAGATCGCGGCCGAACGAGCTCGCCTTGCCCAGATCGAGGCTCAGCGCCAAGCGACCTTGCGCCTGTACAACCAAGAGCTGAGTACTGACCTCGCTGAGTATCAGCGTCTGGACCGCGCACTCATCCGCCTCGACAAAACCTTACTACCCCTCGCTGAAGAGAAGGTCCGCCTTGCCATGGCCGATTACCGCTCCGGAAGCGGTGAGCTGACCGCTGTGATCGAAGCGCGACGACAGCTTGTGGAGACCCGGCTACGGCGTATTGACGTCGCCCGCGATCGATCGTTGAGCAATGCCCGCCTGCATTTCGCCTTTGGAGATACCCGACCATGACATTCCAACACAAGCGGCTGGTACTCGCCTTCAGTCTGCCTCTGATGATTAGCGCTGCAGCGCTAATCGGTCTGCCTACCGCAGCCTTCGGACAATCGCCTGCAGAAGAAGACAAGGAAGTGCTCTATTGGTATGACCCTATGGTCCCCCAGCAAAAGTTCGATAAGCCGGGCAAGTCGCCATTCATGGATATGGAATTGATTCCACGCTATGCAGATGAGGGAAGCGACGGGGCATCGATCAGTATCGACCCGAGCGTGACGCAGAATCTCGGCGTGCGCTTGGCAACCGTAACGCGTGAATCGATCAGCCAGTCGCTCGAAGCGACAGGCGCGTTGATGTTTGACGAGCGAGACGTGGCGGTTGTGCAGGCGCGTGCCGGTGGCTTTGTCGAGCGCGTTTACGACCGAGCACCGGAGGATGTCATCGAAAAAGGCGCGCCGTTAGCCGATCTTTTGGTTCCCGAATGGGCTGCCGCACAGGAAGAGTACCTGGCGCTCAAAGGGGTCGGCCAACCCCAGCTGCTCGCAGCGGCTCGCCAGCGGTTGCGCCTTGCTGGCATGCCGCCAGAAGTCATAGTGCAGCTAGAACGAACTGGTAAAGCGCGCCCTGTTTGGACAGTGAGGAGTCCAATAGGCGGCGTGCTGAACAGCCTCGACGTTCGCGAGGGCATGACCGTATCCACTGGTGCGTCTCTGGCACGTGTTAATGGGCTGGAAAAGGTATGGTTAGAAGTTGCGGTGCCTGAGGCGCAGGTTGCAAATGTGGCGCCTGGGCAGCTGGTCAACGCGCGCCTCCCGGCCTTTGCAGGTGAAGTTCTGGAAGGGACGATCCAGGCCGTACTACCACAAGCCAACCTGGATAGCCGCACTGTGCGTGTCCGGGTCGAGCTACCTAACCCGCAACAACGGCTTCGTCCCGGCATGACGGCCGAGGTGACGTTGAGTCGCAACGTCGAAGATGTCTCGGTCATCCCGTCCGAGGCGGTCATTCGCACCGGTCGGCGCGCATTGGTGATGCTGGCCGAGGATCAAGGCCGTTACCGCCCGATTGAGGTTCGCACAGGCCGGGAATTCGATGACCAGACAGAGGTGCTTGAAGGGCTGGAAGCCGGTCAGAAGGTCGTGGCGTCCGGTCAGTTTCTCCTGGATTCAGAGGCGAGCCTACGCGGGCTGACCGCTCAGGGTTTGGAGGAGCCTGCAACTTCTACAGAACCTGCGTTGCACGAGGCTGAAGGTACGATCGTCAGCCTGGAAGATGGCATGGTTGGCCTGTCGCATGGGCCGTTCAAGACGCTGAACATGCCTGGGATGACCATGTCCTTTCCGGTTGCGGATCAATCCCTGCTGTCAGGCTTGCAAGTCGACGACCGCGTCCGTGTGGGCGTGCGTGAAAGCGAAGAGGGCCTGGTCATTGAGCACATCGAGAAGCTGGGGGGCCAGCCATGATCGCAGCCATAATTCGCTGGTCAGTGGCCAACCGCTTTCTGATCCTGCTGGCTACTGTGTTCGCGGTGGCTTGGGGTGTCTGGTCGGTCAAAAACACCGCTGTTGATGCATTGCCAGACCTTTCCGACGTTCAGGTCATCATCCGCACGCCATACCCCGGGCAGGCGCCCCAGATCGTTGAGAATCAGGTCACCTACCCACTGACGACGACCATGCTGTCTGTCCCCGGCGCAAAGACGGTCCGCGGCTACTCCTTCTTCGGGGATAGCTACGTGTACGTCCTGTTTGAGGACGGCACCGACCTCTATTGGGCCCGTTCTCGGGTGCTGGAGTACCTGAGTCAGGTGCAGAGTCGGCTTCCCGCCGCCGCCAAACCCGCTTTGGGCCCTGACGCCACAGGTGTCGGCTGGATCTACCAATATGCTTTGGTAGACCGAACGGGCAAACATGACCTCTCGCAGTTGCGCTCTTTGCAAGATTGGTTCCTGCGCTATGAGCTCAAGACACTGCCCAACGTGGCGGAAGTCGCGCCCATAGGCGGGATGGTCAAGCAGTATCAGGTCGTACTGGATCCCGTGCGCATGGCAAGCAGGGGCGTGACGCAGCAGCAGATTGCAAAGGCGATCGATGAAGCCAACCGTGAAACCGGCGGGAGTGTTCTGGAACTCGCAGAAACCGAGTTCATGGTCCGTGCGACCGGGTATCTCAAGACACTCAAAGACTTTCGAGCCATTCCTTTGCGTCTCGACGGCGGCGTGCCAGTGACGCTAGGGGACGTTGCGCATATCCAGCTCGGCCCGGAAATGCGCCGGGGCATCAGCGAGCTTGACGGTGAAGGTGAGGTAGTCGGCGGCGTGGTGATCCTGCGGAGCGGCAAGAACGCTCGGGAAACCATCGCTGCCGTTCAGACCAAACTGGATGAGCTGAAAGCGAGCCTGCCCCAAGGCGTCGAAATCGTCACGACGTACGACCGTAGCAAGCTGATCGACAGTGCCGTTGAAAACCTCACGCACAAGCTCATCGAGGAGTTCATTGTCGTTGCGTTGGTTTGCGCGATTTTTCTGTGGCATCTGCGCTCGTCGTTGGTCGCCATCGTGTCGTTGCCGATCGGCATCCTGATTGCTTTTGTGATCATGCAGCGGCAAGGCATCAACGCCAACATCATGTCGTTGGGTGGCATCGCGATCGCGATCGGAGCGATGGTCGATGCAGCAATCGTCATGATCGAAAACGCCCACAAGCACATTGAGGCCTGGCACAAGCGGCATCCTGACTCCACCTTGAAGGGCCAGGAGCACTGGAAGGTCATTACTGACGCGGCTGTTGAAGTGGGGCCGGCATTGTTCTTCAGCCTGCTGATCATCACGCTGTCGTTCATTCCAGTGTTCACCCTGGAGGCGCAGGAAGGCCGGCTGTTCGGTCCACTGGCGTTCACCAAAACCTATGCAATGGCAGCCGCCGCGGGCCTGTCTGTCACGCTGGTTCCGGTGCTCATGGGGTATTGGATCAGGGGCAAAATCCCTGACGAACACCGTAATCCACTCAACCGTGGCCTCATCTGGATCTACAAGCCGGCCCTGGACGCGGTACTGCGCTGGCCCAAGATGACTCTGCTGGTGGCTGTTCTGGTCTTCCTGACAGGCTTGTGGCCGGCCTCTCGCCTTGGTGGGGAGTTCTTGCCCCCGCTGGATGAAGGTGACCTCCTTTATATGCCCACTGCGCTTCCAGGCCTCTCCGCTCAGAAGGCTTCTGAGCTACTGCAGCAGACGGACCGGCTCATAAAAACGGTCCCAGAAGTTGCACACGTGTTCGGTAAGGCTGGTCGAGCCGACACCGCTACAGATCCCGCCCCGCTGGAAATGTTCGAGACGACCATTCAGTTCAAGCCGAAGGATCAATGGCGCCCTGGGATGACGCCTGACAAGCTGGTTGAGGAGTTGGATCGCACCGTACAGGTACCTGGATTAGCCAATCTGTGGATCCCGCCGATTCGAAACCGTATCGATATGCTGGCGACGGGTATCAAGAGCCCGATCGGGGTGAAAGTGTATGGCACTGACTTGGCACAGATCGACAAAGCCACCCAGGCAGTGGAAAAAATCGCCAAAACGGTGCCTGGGGTCAGTTCGGCGCTTGCTGAGAGACTGACCGGCGGCAGGTATATCGATGTGGATATCGATCGTGTCGCCGCCGCACGCTACGGCCTGAATATCGCGGACGTGCAATCGATCGTGGCCGGTGCCATCGGTGGTCAAACCATTGGTGAAACCGTGGAAGGGCTCGCCAGGTATCCGATCAACCTCCGCTATGGCCGCGAGTGGCGCGACTCGATATCCGATCTGCGCAACCTACCGATCTACACGCCGCAAGGCAGCCAGATCACGTTGGGGACCGTGGCCAAAGTACAGGTGACAGACGGACCGCCCATGCTTAAAAGCGAAAACGCAAGGCTGTCGGGCTGGGTTTACGTCGATGTTCGTGGCCGCGACATGGCGGCTGTGGTGGGCGATCTGAGGGAAAAGATCAGCAAAGGGGTCCAGCTCGAATCCGGCATGAGCATCAGCTATTCCGGCCAATTCGAATTCATGGAGCGCGCTAACTCGAAGCTGAAGCTCGTCGTTCCGGCTACCTTGCTGATCATTTTTGTATTGCTCTACCTAACGTTTGCCCGCTTTGGCGAGGCGCTGCTCATCATGGCTACGCTGCCATTCGCTCTGACCGGGGGCGTCTGGTTCCTATATCTGCTCGGGTACAACCTATCCGTAGCGACAGGAATCGGATTCATCGCACTGGCAGGCGTTTCTGCTGAGTTCGGCGTCATTATGCTGCTGTATTTGAAGAACGCCTGGACGGATCGGGTTAACGCTGGAGCCCATGGCGAAGGCGTCCTGCTCGACGCCATTCGTGAAGGTGCTGTCCAGCGAGTGCGCCCCAAGGCCATGACCGTCGCCGTGATCATCGCTGGCCTGCTGCCCATCCTTTGGGGCGGCGGGACCGGCAGCGAAATCATGAGCCGTATTGCCGCGCCCATGGTGGGCGGGATGATCACCGCGCCGTTGCTCTCCCTGTTCGTTCTGCCGGCAGCCTACCTGCTGATGCGCCGCCGGCAATTGCAGGCCCAGCACGCAACCAAACCCACTGGTGAACATCCGTGAAAATCAAGCACCTCAGCCTTCCTTAAAAGACGGGGCCTGGTTGAATGTAGAGTTCATCTTGAAAAGGCATGGTTTCGACTATTCGATTCACATAAAAAGCAAAGGAGCAAGCGACCGCCACATACGCGGCGGTCGCAGCAATACAAAAGGTTGCGCTTACAGCTTTGTAATTTGAAGAACAGCTTACTGTAAGTGTTGTGCCATTAAGCTATAGGCATCAAACAATCAGGAGTTTAGTCATGAAAGCCATTAGCAAAACCATCCTTTTTACTATGTTCGCTGCCGCCTCCTCTTTCGCAATGGCAGAACAAAATTCTGATCAAGTTATTCAGCGCCATAAAGAAGCCAAGCCAGTACTTAAGGCGCTACTTGAGGAAGGCAAAGTGCTAAGTGTAGGGCCTGCAGGTGCCACAGGTAAAAGTGGGGTTATGCAAAGGAGCAAGTATGATGGCCGTCCCCAAACGTTTGAGATAAAAATCAGAACGCCTGATGACGTGACCCATATCGTGGAATTCCGAGGACTGCCCTTCGGACTCAATAACGTTTAAGCAACGCAAAAAACCACACTCAAAGGATAGATAGATTTTTTCTCTTGCGCCGCCGGCAATTGCATACCGCAGCAACCTACAGATCTGGAGAGACATTCATGAACATCATGTCCATTACCCTTGCCACACTTTTCTTGGTCCCAGCCGCCTATGCTGCCGACAAGAAGCCCATGGATGGCATGCCTATGGATCATAAAGGCATGAACATGCAAATGGACCATAAATCAGCCGCACAGACCGCTACGGCTACTGGCACGATCAAGAAGGTGAATACCGAAAGCGGGACCGTCACCATTGCCCACGGCCCGGTCAAGGCCTTGGGCTGGCCCGCAATGACGATGGGATTCAAAGCAAAGCCTGATCAGCTCCAAAAGCTAAAAGAAGGCGATAAGGTCCAGTTCGATTTCTCCTCGCAGGGAATGGACTCCACGGTCACCCGCATCGAAAAACAGTAAGTGCAGAAGCGCTCGCCGTATATGCGACGGGCATAGCTCGATTAAAAGAGAGAAATTACAGCTTTGTAACGTTGAGAACAGATTCTTGTAAGTCTTGCACTTATAACATATCGGTATCAACTAACCAAAGGGTCAAAACCATGAACCGTATGAACAAAGTGATTTTCCCGCTTATTCTAACTGCTGCTTCATCTTTTGCGTTAGCTGAAGGCGGAAGCGAACGCACGCTGCATCGTTTGAATGATCCGGAAACCAAGTCCACTCTTAAGAAGTTGGTTAAAGAAGGTGAGGTGCTTAACATTGCACCTGCAGGGGCGAACGGCAAGACTGACATGATTCAAAACTATCGTACTAACGCCAAAGTCCAAACCTACGAGATGAGGGTAAAGACACCTGACGGGAAAATTCATACGGTAGAGTTTTTGAGCGCCCCGATTGGCGTAAATAACGGCTAACCTGTCAAAGTTAATATCAAGGGTAGGCGACATGCGAGGAATGATGAAAGGATGTGGTGGATGAAGGAGACCGTCAAAGCCGGAAGCTCGCTAAAATGGTGAAGGTCCAGACCAGGTCTTGAATACGAACGATACTGCAACGACCATATCGAAGCAGGTAAGGCTCCTCCGGACGCCCTGCCTGCTTTTGTGCTTGGCCTAACCAGGACCGTACTGATGGAAAAAGTTTCACTGACGAGCAGAATGGCGGTGGTTTTCATGCTCGTGGTTACGGTTGTGCTGATGGTCGCCGCAATCAGCTTCTATTATTTCTGCCAGCTGCATTTCGAGCGCAAGGATGCGCAAGTGCTGAGTGAAAAAGCCGCTGCCGTAGAGCATATGCTACGTAGCAGTACGGCTTTCGGACAGGAGGCCACCTCAAAGATCGATGCGGTCATTGAGCACTCTTTCGGGTTTGCAACTGCGGTAGTGATAGACGGCAAAACGGTTTACTCACACCACAATTTTTCTGAGCGCTTGCTTCCTCTCGTCACGGATAATCAAGAGGAACGCTGGGCAGTAAATTTCGATGGGCACCAGTACAGTGGCATTACCAGAAAAGTAGATCAGTGGGTCGAAGGGCAAGACGCAGTCATCTATCTGGCTTTGGATGTAACGCATCGAGTCCACTTCTTCGAGATGATTCAGCAATGGTTTGCTTATACGCTCGTGATCAGTGCGCTTCTAAGTGGGGCACTAGGTGTTGTTCTGATCAAAAAGGGCTTGAAGCCCATTGGCGAACTATCCAAGACATCTTCAACCGTAACCGCCAACTGCTTAGATACGCGGATTCCGACCGAGTCAGTACCAGGCGAACTTCATGAACTCGTTGCTAACTTCAATGAAATGCTCTCGCGCTTGGATGATTCTTTCCTCCGGCTGTCAGGTTTCTCAGCGGACATCGCGCATGAGCTAAGAACGCCGCTGAACAGCATGCTTACCCAAATGGAGGTCGCGCTCTTGCGCGACCGCGAGAATACCGACTACAAGAACATTTTGTATTCCGCCCTCGAAGAACTTAGGCGCATGTCAAAGATGGTCGATGACATGCTGTTCCTAGCCAAGGCGGACAACGGAAAGATTACGCCCAGTGCCGAAGATGCCAGCATAGCTGAGATTGCCGCTAGCGTTATCGAATATTACGAGCTAGCAGCCGAGGAAAAAAATGTAAAAATCGCTCTTTCAGGCGATGGATCGGTGAATGGGGACAAATCAATGCTAAGACGGGCTATTTCAAACATAGTCTCTAACGCAGTTCGGTATGCGGAGGAACGCAGCACCATAAGCGTTGAAATAAGCGAGAGCGGCGCTTCGGTTTCCACGGCTATTTCCAACCGCGGCATAACTATTCCAGCCGAGCTTCAAACCCGGATATTCGACCGTTTCTACAGGGTCGACACCGCAAGGCGCGAAGGTACTACGTTGAACGCGGGCCTCGGCATGGCTATCACTCGTTCAATAGTAGAAGCGCACAAAGGGCGCATCGCTTGTGAATCAGCTGAGGGACGCACGACTTTTACAATGACGCTTCCAAGGCTTATGTCTAGTTAATGGCAGATGCCCACAACGACCCTGACCTACGCTTTAGAGAAATGCCTGGCTGAACCGAAAGAGGTCACGCCTTTCGAACCTGTATGTTTGATCCTGGAGGTTCCCGTGACAGCGTCCTCATCGAGAAAATGCGGTACGACGGCCGCAGCGCTCAACGAAGCGTGCTTCTGCGTGAGCCTGGATCAGGTTGCGCTCACAAATGCATTGTCCGAACAGCTTGGAAATCCCGAGTTGTCAGAGCTATTGAAGTCACGTTGCCCCCATGTATTTGCTGCTCGACCGGTATTTGTTTCGCCGTCGCGACTGCGTCAGGTGCGTGAGGTCATCCAAGCCATCGAGCGAACCGTGAGTTTGCCCGCTTGGCGCGAGCATGCTCTGGATTCCGCCCCCCCTATTGCGCAACACAACCCTCGTCGCGCGCGGGGCGTCTTCTTTGGCTACGATTTTCATCTGGATGAGGACAAGCTTGGGCTCATCGAAATAAACACAAATGCGGGCGGAGCGATGCTAAACGTATTGCTCGCCCGCGCGCAGCGCAGTTGTTGCAGCGGCGTAGTCGGACTATCGCCGGGGCAGGAATGGCCCGGAGGCTTCGAACAATCGATTCTGCATATGTTCGCCCAAGAATGGTCTGCGAGCGGCGAGCAACGTCCGCTCACGCGCGTGGTGATCTTGGATGAAAGCCCACAAGCCCAATACCTGTATCCGGAGTTCCTTCTTTTTCAGCGGTTATTCGAGTCAGCAGGAATCGACTGCCTAATCGCAGACCCAGCCGATCTGGCCTTTCACAACGAGTGCCTCTTGGTCGACGGAAAGCCTGTGGATCTCGTCTATAACCGACTCACCGATTTCTATCTGGAAGGTGACAATTGCAGCGCGCTGCGCAGCGCTTATTTGGCTGATGTCGTGACGGTAACGCCGCACCCTCAGGCCTATGCCCTTTATGCCGACAAACGCCGGTTGGTTGACCTAACCAACGGACGTTTTTTGGAAGAGATTGGCGTTGGTCAGCAAATCCGAGCCGTATTGGCCCAATACGTCCCGCTTACCGTGCCTGTCGGGCATGGTAACGCAGAGCACCTCTGGCAAAACCGCCGTAGCCTCTTCTTCAAGCCCGTCAGCGGGTTTGGTAGTCGCGGTGCATACCGAGGAGACAAGCTCACCAAGCGCGTTTGGGAAGAAATCGTTGGCGGAAACTACGTCGCCCAGTCCCTTGTAGCTCCTGGCGAGCGTAGAACCGTCGCCGACCCTCAGGTACGACCGATGAAGTTTGACCTGCGCGCGTACGCTTATGCTGGCGAGGTGCAGTGGAACGCTGCCAGGGTCTACCAAGGCCAGACGACCAACTTCAGAACAGAGGGGGGCGGTTTTGCTCCTGTGTTTACCTTAGGCGAGGAAGAGGAGCGAGCCGGTTCTACAGAGCAACCGTCGCACGCCTCGTTCACGTTCTTGCTCGACGAAACCAGCGCCGTAGAGGAACTGCCGCACCCGCTATATCTGGCGCTGGTTCGAGCCGAAATGGCTACTTCTAAGCTTGCCGGTAAGCGTTTCCGATTGGCGGACTGGTATGTCGCAATGGAGGATGGCCATCCTTCCAAAGTCATCCGAGAATGGTACGGCTGGGTTGCATTCGACGCAGATGGCGCTTACCACCCTGAAATTGGCCCACCGGAAAATCGCCAGCCGAATAGTGATGACAAGGTAAATTCAACCGCTCTACCGACACGGGAAGAACACGATCGAATTGAGGCACTGTTGTTTAAAAGCGGGTGAGAGCCTGTCTCGCACAGCCCAGATGTTCCTTACGGGGCGCAGAGCCAAAGGAACATTGCCTTTTCACCCACCTTTCAGGGCCATCATTAAACCCTTGAATGCGCCGTTCAGCCGAGTAAATGCAGCCTGGAAACGAATCGAATTTTCCGCATATTTTGCTTGTTCAACCTGAACGTCGACTGTGTTCTGATCAAGCGACGGTTGATTGGGAACCCTATAGAGTAGGGCCGCATCGCTAAGAGTAACCTCCAAGCCACCAGTATTTATATGACTCTGGTTAGTTTTGGCCAGTGAAAACTCAGTGTTAATTGCCTGCTTGTTTTGAGCGGCAAACACCGAGGCAAAATTCAAATCCCTGGCTTTGAAATTGGGTGTATCAGCATTGGCTATATTGTTGCTCAGCACCTCTGCTCTTTTGGCAGTGTAGAGGAGCGCTTTTTCTGGCCCGCCTAGAGCCTTTTCGAAACTAATCCTCATCAACGATCCTATCAAGTTTGAAAAAAACAGTGCTGATCAGAATTACGTCGATCAGCCTGTAGGATTTACTCCCGACCTGGCACTTGGTCGGGCGGTGCAAAGCCAGAGAGCGTCCGTAATCGTAATGGCTGGAAGAGTAGCGATTTATTACGGATGACACTCCCTATTAGCCGTCATCAGCTTATGTTCGCGAATCATTTGTTTTAGTACATCGTCTACCAATTTGTCGTGCTTCTCCATCCAAGCCAAATGCTCCTCGGTAGAGACGTCTGGCCCTGGATGATCTTTATGGAGCTGGCTCATCATTTCTTCGAGCATTCCCATATGTTCTTTCATATGCACTTGGCGCTCGCAGACTGGCGCTTTCTCTGCTTGAACCAAAACCGCTTCAGCTTTATCGCGCAGTTGCTGAAGGCGCTCGAGAGTGCGGTCGCTTCCTCCTTCAGCCCAAGCTATGGGAGACAGCATCATCGATCCGACAAGGTAAAAAGGTATCAACAATTTCATAAAGGTGATCTCCGTATTAAAGATTCGGCCGCTGCTACTGAGCCTGTTTCGATGGGCTAGGACCATACTTATGCCGCCTCTCAGACCATCTATTTCTGCAAATTTGTTCATATACCCTGTCATGAAGCTGAGCTAGTGATTACATTTTTGTAAGCATTTGGCTTTTCGACCGAGCGAACCGCGCACCCGGCATAAGCTGTCCATCATTAGGGTTAATAAAGCAGGCTTACCTCGGGTTGCTCTTCATGTCAGCTCCGAAGTATTTATAAACTCAACGCGAGCCTGCCGCTTTGAAGCAGCAGTCTAGACTGGCCTTTGAATCGCCTGTAAGCGCACCGACATGAAGAGAACTATGAGAATTGATCAGCAGCTGACAGCTGGAAAGGCAGAATATCCAATGATCGCTTCGCTGGCGGCCGTCGGTGATGGTCGCTCCATGGCATTGGTCGGCCCAGATGGCAACGTGGAATGGTTCTGTCCCCGGTGCTTCGATGGCACACCGCTGATTTGGCCGCTGCTCGATCGCGATCGTGGTGGGCGCCTGCAGCTGTCGACACCGGGTGACCTCAAAACGCATTATCTGGACGATTCTGCAGTATTGGAGTTCGAGGTGCACAGCGCGTCCGGGTCCGCCCGTGTCACGCTTTGTATGGAGTGGCCTGGATCAGACGATCAGCAAAGCTTG
Source organism: Stutzerimonas kunmingensis (assembly GCF_021432085.1). GTDB lineage: Bacteria > Pseudomonadota > Gammaproteobacteria > Pseudomonadales > Pseudomonadaceae > Stutzerimonas. The sequence continues at coordinate 846,202 of NZ_CP090366.1, forward strand.
CTTTGGCAGGTAGACGGACTAGCTGGCCGTTGTGAGTTCACGCTGATGTTTGAGCCCCGTCCAGATTTCGGAAGCGTAGCCGGTGAGGCAAGCCTTTCGGCCGAAGGTTTAATCTATTCGTATCAGCGGCAACAGCTATTGCTTCAAGCGGACTGCGCACTGTATCCAGACGGTGAAGGCTGGCAGGGAGTCCTCTCAGTAGATGCAGGAGGGAGTGCCGGAATTTGTCTAAGCGTTTCCTTAGAGCAAGATGCCCCACCCGTTCCTGTATCGATTGAATCAGTGCCAGCTCGGATTGCGGCGACGTTGAAAGCGTGGCGTGACTGGTGTGCAGCGCTGGATTGCCCCGCTAGTTATCGGGCCGACGTCGTGCGTAGCGCTATCACTCTTAAGTTGCTGACATACGAACCCAGCGGGGCGGTTGTAGCTGCTGGAACGACATCCCTACCTGAACGCTTGGGCGGCGAGCGTAACTGGGATTATCGGTATACCTGGTTCCGAGACGCGGGGCTGACACTTGGTGCTCTCTTCGGCCTCGGTTGTCGAGATGAGGCACATCGTTGGGCCCAGTGGATGCAGCGAACCATTGAGCAGCATGGGACGCCGCTGGCCGTGCTATACGATGTAAACGGTGCTGCGCCGCCGCCAGAACGTAATATCGAAGGGGTTGATGGCTATCGCGGCTCGCGGCCGGTGCGTGTAGGTAACGCTGCCGACGGCCAGTTTCAGCTGGATGTTTATGGCGAGTTGCTGGAGTGCGTGAGCATCTGCGATAGCATGGGTGACGATGCGATGCGGGCGCACTGGCCTCATATGCGCGCCGCTGCTGATTTCATTGCCGCGCACTGGCAGGAGCCTGACCAAAGCATTTGGGAGATGCGCAGCGCGCCGCGCCACTATGTGCACTCCAAGGTTATGGCGTGGGCCGGCCTACAGCGTGCGCTTTGGCTGAAGCGCCGCCATGACCTAGATGGAGATGAGGAAAGCTGGGTCAATCAGGCCGAGGCTCTACGTCAGTTAGTCCTGCGTCGTGGTGTCAGCGCCGACGGCAGCCATTTCATCCGGGCCTTCGATGACGATAGGCTTGACGCCAGCCTTCTGCTGTTAGCACGTGTTGGTTTCATCGAAGGCAGCGACGAGCGTTTCATCAATACGGTCGATGCGATCCGTAAACAACTGGACGAAGGCGGCGTCGCGCTACGGCGCTACCCTGCTGAAATTTCGGATGGGCTACAGGGCCGAGAAGGCGCCTTCTTCATATGCAGCTTTTGGCTCGTCGAGGCATTAGTGCAAACCGGCCGGCCTCGAGAGGCAAAGGAATTTTTCGAACAGCTGCTGCAACGCAAGGGTGAGCACGGCCTGTTCGCTGAGGAGTTCGACACCCGAAGCGGCCAGCATCTAGGCAACATACCGCAGGCCTTTTCTCATGTGGGTTTGATCAATGCCGCACTGAGCCTCGGTTCTTTTGATTAACGTGCCCGCGTTCAACGGGCGCTTTTGCCTGATCCAATTGATGCGACCCGGCTAGCTGGCAATAGCAACAACTACCGCTACGCCAAACACCATTACCAACGCCAAGGCACCCGCAGCCAGCTTGCCCACGGTTTCGGAGCTTAGGCCCAGTGCCTTTCCTTTTGTCTGGTCGCCGAAGCGCCCTTCGAGGCGATGCAGCCCAACTACCGGCTGGAACAAGTTGTCCGGCTGTTCATCGCTAGCCGGTTCGTCGGTCATCTGCCCGTTCCAGGCCTGCTTGGCCATCATCCGATCAAGCAGGCCGGGCATGAACATATTGCCAATGATGGCCTGGAACGAGGCGCGCCCCAGCCAAAGTTCGCGGGGTGCGTCGGTCGCTGCACGGAGGATGGCGCGCGCGGCGACCTCTGGCGTATGGATAGGAGGGACTGGCTGCGGACGCTTTTGCATCTTGTTGCGCGACCAGTCGAACTGCGGCGTGTTGTGTGCCGGCAGCTGCACCATGGTCAGCCGTACGCGGCTGTTGGTATGGATCAGCTCGCAGCGCAGCGAGTCGGTAAACCCGCGGATGGCGAACTTGGCGGCGCAGTAGGCCGATTGCAAGGGAATCGCGCGATAGGAGAGGGCCGAGCCCACCTGGACGATGGTGCCTCGGTTGCGCGACTCCATATAGCGCAGCGCTGCCAGCGTGCCGTGAACGAAACCGAGATAGGTCACCTCGGTCACCCGCTTGTATTCCGCCGCGCTGGTTTTGTTGACCGGGCCGAACACCGTAGCCATCGCGGCGTTGACCCATATCTCGATCGGACCCAGCTCCGCCTCGATACGCTCGGCTGCCTTATCGACCGCCTCGGCGTCGGCCACATCCGCTGAAATCGCCAGCGTCATGGTGCCCTTTTCCTCCAGTTCAGCACGGGTATCGGCTAACCCCTCTTCGCCGCGGGCGATCACTGCGATGCGAAAGCCAGCTTGCGCGAACGCATGAGCTGTCGCTCTTCCTATGCCTGCGGTCCCGCCACAAATCACGGCGGTTTTTGCGCGGTCGGTCATGTTCGACTCCTGTGCTGGTTGGATTGCATTGGCTTAGCGCAACAGCGCGTTCCAGCCGGCATAACGGTGGTTAATCACCCCCTTCGGAAGGCTCAGCACTATTACCAGCAGACCAGCGATCAGGCTGCCGATCGTGGCGGCGAATCCTGCCCCGTCTAGGAACGAGGGCGCGGCGATCAACCAGGCGCCGATGGGAAGATTCAGAAACCGCAGCGGGCGAGCTACTTCTGCAAAGGCCAGCACCGAGACGGTGATCAGCAGCGAGCCCATCAGGTGATCACTGTTGGCCATCGCGCCGTCGGTACCGAAGATCAACCGGGTCGACATCAGCCAGACGCCTAGAATGCACAGCAGCGCGAGCCCCCAGGGCAGGTTTACTCCGCGAAGGCCTTTGAGGGTCATTGAGGAGAGGCTGCCGTCGAACTCCGGCGTGTTGTCCTCGCGGGCGCCTTCCATTGCATCGCCCATGAAAAAGGTCTTCCAGAACGGCTTGCCGCGACGTCGCGCGTCTTTCAGAAACTGCCCCATGGCGACCAGCTCATCCAGTGCGTAAGGCATCATCACCAGCATGGCCAAGGCCTGAACCAGGCACAGCGTGCACCAGGTGTCGATGAAAATCGGCTGGGCGATGATGAAGAAGATACTCACCGCGCCAAGGGGCACGACCACCACGCCGAACGCTGCGACCATCCACGGCATGGTGCGCCAGCGCCGGGCATCGCCCATAACCGCCATGAGCAGCTCGATCATATAGGCCATCACACCGATCCCTGCATCGGATACCGGCCAGGCGCGCGACATGTCCGAGGTAATGATGGTCTCGGTGCCGTTAGGTTCGGTGCCGAAAAAGGGATCCCAGGCGTTCGAGGTATGGCCAAGCTGATAAGCGGCCAGATAACGCGCGAGCAGAATGCCGATCACGGCGAGGATGGCTATTGGCAGGCGTTGCAGCCAAGTCGAAGGGTTGTAATCCCAGCCCGGCGGCACTGCAGCCTTTTGCATCATGCCCTGCATGCTCATGCCGGGCATCATCGGCACCAGAGTAGAGAAGGCGATCACCAGCCCACCGACCAGCAAGGCATTGCCGTAGCTCGCCGGGGATGGAGTCCAGAACAGCAGCGGCGCGAACATCAACCACAATCCCATGACCGTGTTGGCCCATTGCGCCCAGCTAATCCGTTTGAGCGAGAGGATGGCGAACAACACGATCAACGCGCCGCTGATGACGTCGTTCCAGGTCATCAGCAACGCGCGGGTGGCGACTTCAGGCAAATTACGTTCGGCTGCCAGGCGTGGCAGATCAAGGTCACCCGGCGCTACGTTCATGTAGCCGAAGATGAAGGGCGCACTCAGCACCCAAAAGCCGAGCAATACATTGACGAAGTGGCACCACAGCGTCGCGAGATGGCGTCGCTCCATCATCTGCATATGCGCATCCATACCCATATCGGACGACGTGGCGCCTTGGCGTAGATATTCTCCTTGATGCTCCATAGATCTAGTCCCCAGCACTGTAGTATCGGTTACTTTGCGGCAAGAGAAAAAAGCGTTACGGTGTTGCGACCGCGCGCAGGTTTGGGTGAGCTAGGCCAGCGGATATCTAGGCTTTTCTGCTAGCAAGTCAGCTGGCTGAGCTTCTGCACATGCTGGGATATAACGGTCAATCCGGCGAAGCGGCTCTGGCAACGAGATATGAGCTTTGCCAGAGCAGCAAGTCGAGATTGTTACGCAGCCATGCGCTCGCATTCTTCAGCGCACTTCATGCACGCTTTGGCACACTCTTGGCAGTGATCCATCTGATGTTTCGCGCATTCCTCACCGCATGCGCGGCAGATCTTGGCGCAAAGGGCACAGAACTCCTTGGCGTACTCACTTTCACGGCTCATCAGTGTGGCGGCCAACCTACAAATGTCTGCGCAGTCACGGTCCAACTCGATGCAGCGAGCCATCATTTTTACGTCATCCTCACGCAGGCAAGCAGAGGCGCACGTTTCGCACACTAGGGCACAGTTCGAACAAGCTTGGATACAGGAAGCGAACATTGAGTATGTCATTGCGTTCTCCAGGGTTCGATAGTGGTATGTCGTCGGTGCCTACTAGCCAAATACCTCATAAGCGTATTAGCAGGCACTGAATTACGACACGCTCCTACCGAGCCCGTTTCGACCAACTTCATTACAATGCTGTAAGGTGCGCAACGGTACCGAATATGATGTATGCGGTGACAGTTGGAGACGATGAGCCAAACTTCCGATGGCTTAGCCGGCTTCGCTAGTCTGTTCTAGATAACCGGTGGGGTATGGGGAGCTCCCGGTCGCCACGACTGGGAGCATCCAATGGGGAACGGCCGGAGCGAAAGCCCTTAACTATGAGAGTCACTAGACCTGCGGCCTAATGGTTGTGAAAAGCCCTCCGGTACCGTTGCGTCGAATTAGGATGGCCTAAGACCGACCCCCTTTGCTTGTGCCGAGGCGTCTTTCTAAGAGCCTGGTCAGAACCGCTTAGGTACAGACATACCGGATGTTAGTGGTCGTGTTGCTTCCCGTCTGCGTGTACATGGTTTTTTGAAGGAGATTTGCCTTCCGCATCGGCGTTGTCACCGCCATTGCCATTGCTGTGTTTAACCGCCTGGGGCTCCTCTGACGCATGATGGTCATCGCTTTCATTATTACCATGGTGACCAAAGTTTGATTGGCCGGCTGCATCACTTGAGCTGCTAGAGCCATGGTGATCCGAGTCGCCACTGTCGCCCTGATGGTGGTCGTCCAAGGCCACCTCACCATGTTGTTGACCGTGCCCAGCTGGGGTCTCCCCACCACCATGCTGGTGACCACCGCTAGACGCAACGAGTGCTCGATACGCTCCTTCATCTAACTCAGGAAGCTTCTGCAGAAAAGCCACCATTCCCCAGATGTACGGGTCAGCCATGCTTTTACCCCACGCAGGCATCCCAGTGGCCTTGATGCCATGCTTGATGACCCAAAATGTTTTTGCTGGGTCACCGTATAGCCCCGCTTCAGCCAGGCTGGGTGGTGCGGGATAAAGGCCATTGCTTAGCTCGGTCTCAGCCATGCCTGGCGCCAAATGACAACCCACACACATCGAGTCGTAGTTCCCCGCCCCGGCGCGGATTTGGTCTTCATCGTCGAGAGATGGCACGACTATGTCTTCGGAACGAACCTCAATCGAGCGATTGCGAGCAGTTTCCAGGAATGCGTGCACGACTCCCGTATGAGGATCATCCGCGGCAACGCTAATCAGTCCTGAGAAAACAACTCCGGCCACTACCAACAGGCCCAGAGCACAGAAGGCAGCGAAGCTAATAATTATTCTTTTCATCGAAGGTCCTTAAAACCAAAGCCTGACGCCAGCAACGAACCGCGCCTCATCTAGGTCTTCGCCCTCATCTCTCGCCATATCAGCGGTATTACCGTATGCCCGGCTCCACGTGACGCCGATGTACGGTGCGAACTCACGAACGATTTCGTATCGGAGGCGGAGCCCCACCTCTGTATTTGCTAGACCAGCGCCCACTCCGCGTGCAGGATCGTCCTTGCCATAGAAATTGAACTCGGCAGTCGGTTGGAGGATGAGCCTGTTCGTTAGAAGGATGTCGTATTCGCCTTCTAAGCGTGCTGCTGTCTGCCCACCTTCACCAACAAAGGCGGTGGCTTCCGCTTCGAATCCATACAGAGCCAGCCCCTGAAGGCCTAAAGCCGCCCACGTCTGCGGCGACTCGGGCTTAAAGTCCTGGCGAACACCTGCTACTACATCCCACCAGGGACTGATTGCACGCCCGTAAAGCGCCTCAATTTCCGCGTCTTCAGTAACGCCATTCGTTCGCTCACCATCCGAGCGAAACCAGAACCGATTGATATCGCCACCAACCCAGGCAGTAGCTTCCCAACTGAGGGTGCTACCTTCATTTGCGTCCTGGTACTCAAGTTGATCTAGCAGAAGGAACCAGGCCAGATCCTTGTCATGGACCGTATGACCTTGAAGACCAGGGAAAGCCGCTTCTCTATCCGCATCGGTCAATACTGGAATGAACGAGGGATGAACCATGCCGGGCATTTCGAGCGTATCGTCATGCTTCATTTGGCCATGGTTCATCTTGCTATGGTCCATCGCACCATGACCCATTGCAGAATGGTCCATTTGCCCACCGGAGCCATGATTCATTGCCGCGGGCTTGGCAGAAGATGCAGGGGCTTGAGCTGCCGGAATAGGAGGGGTTTGATGCGTCGAGTGATCCATCATCTCGGCGGCGTTGGCTATCCGTCCAGCCGCTGCGCTCAACGAAACTCCGAGCGCAATAAGAGCAAAGCGAGAAGATCTAGTGGTCATGGTGCGAATCCACCTCAGTACCAGTAGCCTTCGGGTCATGATCCATCTTGCCATGGTCCATTTCACCATGGTCCATCGAGCCATGACCCATGTCGCCGTGGTCCATTTCTGAGTTAGAGGAGCCTTTTGTCTGAGATGCCGGCTTGTTGCCTGAATTTTGCGACGAAGCCGATGGTTGCTTGTGCTGATCATGCGTTTGCTCTGCAAACGCAGCTGATATATTCATTACGCCCAGCAGACTGAACATTAACGCGCTGCCGATAAGAGTTTTACGCTTCATAAAATTTCCCATATAAAGTTCCTCTTACTCGTCCACTCGGACTTCACGAAACATGCCCATTTCCATGTGAAGCAGTAGGTGACAGTGATAAGCCCAACGCCCGAGTGCATCGGCTGTCACGCGGTAGCTGCGCTTCGAACCTGGAGGCATGTCGATCGTGTGCTTGCGAACCATGAACTTTCCATTCTCATCCTCAAGATCGCTCCACATACCATGCAGATGAATCGGATGGGTCATCATGGTGTCGTTGACCAAAGTGATGCGTACCCGCTCGCCATATTTGAGCCGCAGGGGCTCCGAATCAGAGAACTCTATACCGTCAAATGACCAGGAGAACTTCTCCATGTGGCCGGTGAGATGGAGTTCGATCGTCCGACTGGGCTCACGGCCGTCCGGATCGGGGAAAGTGCTTCTCAAGTCGCTATAGGTCAGGACTCGGCGGCCGTTGTCTCGTAAGCCAATACCGGGATCGTTCAGCCTATGAGTTGGGCTCATGGTCTGCATGTCCACCAGTGGGTTATTGGACTCTGAGGGCGGGTGCGATTGCATACCTGCGCTCATCCCAGCCATTCCAGAGTGGTCCATCCCGGACATCCCACCCATTTTGCTGTGATCCATGCCGGCCATTGCGCCCATGTCGCCCATCCCTTGCATGTCACCGTGGTTCATGCCGGACATGTTGCTATGGTCCATCGCGCCCATGTCGCCGCCATGGTCCATGCCCGCCATACCGCCCATGCTGCCGTGATCCATCCCCATGTCGTCCATGGTGATTAGTGGTCGAGGATCGGTTTCTGGAACAGGAGCGCTCAGCCCTTCGGCAACCGCTAGCGTGCCACGGGCGTATCCTGTGCGATCCATCGATTGGGCGAAGATCGTGTAAGCCTCCTCGGTCGCAGGCTCGACAATCACATCGTAGGTTTCTGCCACGGCAATGCGGAATTCGTCGACGCTAACTGGGTTGACGTATTGGCCATCGGCTGCGACTACAGTCATCTTCAGCCCTGGAATGCGGACATCGAAATAGCTCATGGCCGAGCCGTTGATGAACCGCAGACGAAGCTTCTCGCCGGGCTTAAAGATGCCGGTCCAGTTCCCGTCGGGTGCTTGGCCGTTCATTAGATAGGTATAGGTGTAGCCGCTTACGTCGGCGAGGTCGGTGGGACTCATTTTCATCTGAGCCCACATTTTCCGATTCGCAATCGTAGCGGCCCAGCCGTCTTCGCTCACGTCGTTAATGAAGTCTCCGACAGTGCGCTTGTGGAAGTTGTAATAATCGGACTGCTTCTTGAGCTTAGAAAGGATTCGAGCGGGATCCTCATCGGACCAATCAGTCAACATCACCACATAGTCGCGGTCATAGCTGAACGGTTCGGGATCCTTCGCATCGATGACCAAGGGACCATAGACACCAAGCTGCTCTTGTAGGCCTGAATGACTGTGGTACCAATAGGTACCGTTCTGTTTAACCTGAAACTTGTAGACATACATGCCATCGGGAGCGATGCCGTGGAAGCTCAATCCAGGCACGCCATCCATGTTGGCCGGCAGGATCATGCCGTGCCAGTGAATCGATGTATCTTCGCTCAACTTATTTCTGACTCGCAGCGTGACGGTATCCCCTTCACGCCAACGTAGAAGCGGCCCTGGGATGGTCCCATTGATAGTCATCGCTGTCCGGGCCGCGCCGGTGATATTGACCGGCGTCTCCCCAATCAGCAGATCGAACTCCGTGCCACTTAGTACGCTGGGCTGGCCTGGGCTAGTCACTGCCCAGACCGGAGCTCGCCACAAGCCAAGACCGCCAAGGATGCCTGCGGCAGTCAAGCCTTTAACAAAGGTTCGCCTAGAGGTTTTACGTTGCATGTGTAGGTTCCAATCAAACTAAGGAGCCAAGCCGAAACCAGCCGTAAGGTTGGTGTTGCCAGCGTTAAACGATCTTAGAAACTCGCGCACGGTCTGTCTTATCAAGCGACTCGCCTTTAATCGTAAATATGGCATGCCTAAGAAAGACGCGGGATTACATTTTTGTAAGCTTAAAGCGCTTCAGAAATCGCCCAAAAAATCGCCTGTGAGCATGTCAATCTCCAGGTGGAAGCTGCGCAATGGCTTTTGATTTCCGTGCAAGGATCCGGTTGCAACGATACTCATTGAAGTCAAAGATTGCTCAATGTACGGCTAATACCATCAGCCTCTAACCGCTGCCTTCACATTATTATATTCCGATCATCTTAATAGTTTAATTTAGGCTGCAGCTTTGATAATAATCGCTTAAAATAATGTGCGCTGTTAATACTGATATCGCCGGTTCTTCCAACGAATGTTACAACTACCAACACCGTGGCAACTACAACATCCGAGAAAGCTGCCACAGTTCCGAGAGGTGCATGGTCACAGTTGCGTAAGGTTTCGCTTCAGCAATTAGCGTGGGCGTGCTTCGCTGAAGTTGCTTTTGAGGCTACCTCCTGGGCTTGGTCCTTCTGGTCAGCCTGATAACTAGCGATCGCTATTTGGCGAGCCTGCTCCATACGAGCAAAGGTACGATCACCACCACCTTCTGCCATTGCATAGGAAGAGCTTGCTGCGATGGCGAGCAGTACAGAAACGGATCTGAAGAATTTCATTACTTGTTACCTCGTTCGAAGACATGGGAGACCCAGCGCAGCTCCATAAATAGAGGCTTTGGCTTTGGCTTGGTCTTGTGTCTAAGCTAACCGAGCGTTCCTGTCAGAACCCTGATTTAGACATTACGGTTTCGTCAGTAATGCATAAAGGCAGTGAGCCCAAGCGAAAGCGCAGGTAGCGTGCATGGTGCCTTTTCGTTCAGGCAAATAGGTCTTGTTTCCAGCGGGCAAAAAAAGGGCGCCATCTAGGCGCCGATAGGCCAAAGGAGCATGGAAAAGGCCAAAAAGCAGAGTGTGGGAGCAACTGCTGATGTAGACGTTAACGCTACAAGCTGTCAGACAGATGATGCGAGCATTACGTTTCTGTAAGGTACTGGCTGCACGCCCTGACAATCGGCACACTGCTCCAAATGCCGGAGGGAATACTTTCATGAAGCTTCTTGTTGCTGAAGACGAGCCGAAAACAGGCACCTACCTACAGCAGGGGCTTTCAGAGGCAGGCTTCACAGTCGATAGAGTTGAAAACGGGACCGATGCTGCTCAGCACGCGCTTCATACCACATACGACTTGCTCATCTTAGACGTGATGATGCCTGGCCTGGATGGGTGGCAGGTTTTACAGAAAGTCCGCGCTGCTGGTAATGAGGTTCCCGTGCTCTTTCTCACCGCCCGAGACGGGGTTCAGGATCGAGTAAAGGGATTGGAGTTGGGCGCTGATGATTATCTCATCAAGCCGTTTGCCTTCTCCGAATTGCTAGCCAGGATCCGTACGTTGCTTCGCCGCGGCAATAATGTCCCCAACCAAACAATACTCAAACTCCTCGACCTTGAGGTCGATCTGCTCAGGCGTCGAGTTACGCGATCGGGGAAACGAATAGACCTAACTGCAAAGGAATTCGCACTTCTTGAGCTATTACTTCGGCGTCGCGGGGAAGTGCTCTCAAAGTCCCTTATCGCCTCCCAAGTATGGGACATGAATTTCGACAGCGATACCAATGTGATTGAGGTGGCGGTACGACGGCTGAGAGCAAAAATCGATGATGAGTTCGAACCTAAGCTCATACAAACCGCGCGTGGGATGGGCTATTTGATCGACGCGCCAGACCCCTAGAGCGAAATGCTCGGCATTTCACGCGATGGGCCAAGCTACCGGTACCGATGCGGTTAAGGCGAGCCACCGAGCAAGGAGCGGTGCCGAACCTCAGTTCTCCGAGCTGGATTTCTTCAGCTGTGGCACGAAGAAGATGGGTCTCTGCGGGGGAGCTATCAGAATATCACTGGATTTGATGCTAGTGCCCTTGCGACGCCTGGTCTTGCCATCCTTACCGACCGCCAGCAAATCACCGGTCGCAACAGCGATATCGAGCGCCTGCTTTACGCGAAACTCGTCAGCCATGGTGTAGTTGGTCAATCCGCTCATCAGGCCCAAAAAAAGTTTCCGTTCTACCTCGTAGACCTGTTTGGGCAAGAGCTCTGAAAGTTCTCCTCGGACGCGGTCATCGGTGGCATCGTCGAAGTGATGCTCATCCAACAGCAAATCGTGTTGGCCTGTCACGGCGATATCCGATTGGCGTCGTAGCCGAAAAAGCTGGAAGGCGACAGCATATGGGAAAAGTTGTTGCCGTATTTCCAGTGGATCTTCTTCATCACATCGTTGGCGCGGTAGTTGTTCGCCAGATGGATAAACCAATAGGCCATCGGGTTGCTGCCAGCAGGGCGGATGAAGAACACGGTCATGTACTGGGCACCGCTTTCCTGTTTGATCCCTTCAGACAGATGGCGTTGGATCAGGTACTGCCAATTGCGAGGCTGATGTGCCTTCAGCTCTTTCAGCATGCCATGCGCTTTTGTTGGTGCAATCTATAAGCGTGCGTCGGTTGCCGGGCATTAGTAAATGAAAGGCTACCGAGACAGTAAAGATTTGAAGTGGGCAGTCTTCAAGCTAATCAGGCGATCTACAATAAAGCCAACGTCTAACCGAGTCACATTGAAGTCAATTTAGTCGATTAAACGTCTTTATATATAGCGCGCCTCGGTTGCATGCGGCTTTTGATTGGGAATGCAATGGCGGGACATTAGCGCGTGCACGCTTACCGTGGTGCATTGAAACTCAAAATATCCAGTTGCTCGGTCAGCCAGCGATGCGCCTGATATGTACTCTGAAATTTACGAGCTAGGATGCGTACACCTTTATCTACGCTACAGTCACGGAGCGTGAGGCCATGACCTTCTTCGTCGATTTCGTAGGTCTTTGCTTTCATATCGCCGAGCTGCATCGCCAGCAGCCTAACGTCATCGAGTGAATGAATGGGGGCTATGCTGTGCTTGCGCACGTAGGAGCGTACCTTCTCAGAAAGCTCATTGAAGTCATCTGCATTAATGCGGTGGACTATATCATCTGAATCTGGGATTTTCTCCGGATAGTCATCATCAAGTGATACGCAGTGTTCCACACCGTGAATGCTTGCTACTAGGTATTGACCGCCGACTTCGTCGCGCTCGCAGTTAAGAATTAGGATAGACATGATTTTTCCTCAGGTTGTTGTTCTGTTCATAATTCTAAGTTGCTCTGCTTAAAAAAGGCAATAGGCTAACTGTATTTTTATGCAGTCTCTGGTTAACGCCCCGGAGGCCGTTCGGCTGGCTATCTAGTAGAGTGTTCGACCCAAAACTCATAATTTAAAAGTGGCACAAGCAGTATGTCGTGGGCAGTGGTGTCTCGGTAAGCGATCGCGCCAGTCCGTCGCCGACCCAGGCTGTGAGCGCAATTTAAAATTACTCTACTTGGTTCTCGCATTTTAAAATGTGAATCGGCTGAAAGAGTGGAAGCACCTGCTGATACCCGACGCTATCCAGTCGGTCTATGTGCTGCTCCCGGCGGGTTGTCTTGATGGGTCAGGTAACATGGTGCGTTCTTGGCCAACGAACCAAAGTCCGGAATGCGATATAGAAAGGATAGAATTTTTGCACCTTTGCAATGTTTGGCTTTTGGGGTTATATGAAAAATAATGCTCTGGTTGTTGTTTTTTTGTTTTCGTATTTGCTATAATTGATTGTGTGGCATGTGTCACGCAAATAATAATTAGAAGAATAATATGAATGCAGAGACTCAAAGCGCCTATATTAGTTTGGCCAGTAATTTTTATGCGACTCGGATGCAGGGCGTTGAGCTTGATGAGCTCAATATTATTGGTGCTTTACTACGGGCGGCCCCTGATTACCGCCCGGATTATTATCGGCGCCTACGTAACGCTTTGGCGTTTGATCAAAAGCATCGAGGAAATTTCTGGGCTGCCCAAGAAATCAATCGTACGCTCAATCCGGTCACTGTGTTAAATCTGCCGCGAAAGAAAAAGCAGCGACGTCCGCAGAAGCTTTCTACCGCTGATTTCGAAGCGTGGCTACGGTGTCTGGCTGAACGAGATATGCCTGTCGAAGCGGGAGCTTTAATGGTGATATCTCTTACCGGAGCGCGATCATGCGAGCTTAACGGAATTTCTATCGATGGCCGGCGCATCCATATATCCGGTGCAAAGCTTAGCCACAACGGTTTACGCGGCGCTAGCCGAACGCTTGAGGCTGATGGAGACGTCTGCAATATCTTGAGAAACGCTCTCGCTGCTTTTAAATGTCAGCCGCGCAGTATGGATTCAATACGCGTTGCGCTTCACCAAGTCGCTACTGAGCTATTCGGTAGGAGGAAGGTGCCGAGTATGTACACACTTCGTCACCAGTTCGGCTCAAATCTGAAAGCCTCAGGCATGTCCGCAATAGAAATGGCATACGTCATGGGGCACCAGGCTACCGATTCGATTAGCCGCTATGGCGATAAAAGATTTGGACGTGCAGAAGCGGTTAAGGTTAAGCCTGCAAGCGATGCTGACTTTTCAAAGGTGAGAGATACAGTGCCTGCTCGAATGCGTGCGGACGCCGTGGCTCTTAATGATCAGCGAGACTTGGATCGTAGGACTGAGGTCGCTGACGGCTGAGGTGATGTGGTCATTTCAGCGGACAATCATGAATTCCTTAGGCTATAGAGCGTTTGTATCTAGCTCTGGTTTTGATAGCGGTTTCCACCTTTACGTCGTCAACGCTCAGGTATCTGTTCGTTTTGTCGAACCATTGCATCGCCCTTTGTGATTGGCGTATAAACACACAAACACCTATTAGCGGAGAACGCTATGAATACCATTCGCTGGAATGTCGCCGTCTCGGCCGACACCGACCAGTCGCTTCGGATGTTTCTGGCCAGCCAGGGCGGCGGCCGTAAGGGCGACCTGTCGCGCTTCATCGAAGAAGCGGTACGGGCACACATCCTGGAGCTGAGCGCTGAGCAGGCCAAGGCCGCTAACGCCCATCTGAGTGAGGCAGAATTGACCAACGCGGTTGACGAAGCGCTCGACTGGGCACGTAAGCGCTGATGCGGGTCGTGTTGGATACCAACATCCTGTTCAGCGCCCTGATCTCGCCACATGGCGCGCCCGATGCGATCTACCGTGCCTGGCGGGCGGCGCGTTTCGAGGTGGTGACCTCGCGGATGCAACTCGATGAAATTCGTCGAGCCAGCCGCTATCCCAAGCTTCAGGCCATCCTACAGCCCGCCAAGGTGGGCGCCATGATCAATAACCTGCAACGGGCTGTGGTACTGGAGCGCCTGACCATCGAGGTCGAAGCCGATGATCCGGATGACTCGTTTTTGCTGGCCATGGCCTTGGCGGGCGATGCGGACTACCTGGTAACCGGTGATCGCCGCGCCGGCCTGCTGCAACGCGGGCACATCGAACGCACGCGGATCGTCACGCCCGCCGTGTTCTGCGTCGAGGTGCTGTGATCAATGCCGGTCGGTTTTCTGACTCAAGAGCAACGCGACGGTTTTGGCCGCTATGTTGATTCGCCCAGCCGTGAAGAGCTGGAACGTTACTTCCACCTGAGCGATGAAGACCGTGAAGCCATCCAGGTGCTGCGGGGTAACCATAACCGTCTGGGTTATGCCGTTCTGCTGACCACCGTCCGCTTCGTTGGCGTTCTGCCGGACAAGCCCGCCGCCGTGCCGGTGGAAGTCCTGCAGGTGCTTTGCCGACAACTGGCGATTCCAGACCCCGACTGCCTCCAGCGCTATAGCGATCATCGCCGCTGGATACATGCCACCGATATTCAGAACCGCTTTGGCTATCGTCATTTCACCGATCCGGGCATCGGCTTTCGCTTGAGCCGCTGGCTGTATGCCCTCTGCTGGACGGGCACCGACCGGCCGGGAGTGCTGTTTGAGCGAGCCACCTCGTGGCTGTTCACACAGAAAGTCCTCCTGCCTGGTGTGTCTCAACTAGAGCGCTTTATCGCCCAGTTGCGCAGTCGGGTCGAAGAACGCCTCTGGTTTACGCTGGGCCGCAGCGTGACTGAGGAACAGCGATTGCAACTGCAAGACTTGCTGACGGTGGCCGAAGGCAACCGCAGCTCCCGGCTGGATCAATTGCGCTCCGGCCCGGTCATGGTCAGTGGCCCCGCGTTGATTCGGGCACTGCGCCGGCTCGATGACGTGCGCGGCATCGGCATCACCTTGCCGGCGGCGGCGCACATCCCTCCCAGCCGTATCGCCGCCCTGGCCCGCTTCGCCAACACGGCCAAGGTCACCGCGATTAATCGGCTGCCGGCGTCGCGGCGGATGGCGACACTGGTGGCCTTCGCACTCTGCCTGGAGGCGACTGCGCACGACGACGCACTGGAAGTCCTGGAGGCCTTGCTGCGCGACCTGTTCAGCAACGCGGAGAAGGCCGACAAGAAAGCCCGCATGCGCAGCCTGAAAGACCTGGATCGGTCGGCCGCGACGCTCGCCGCCGCGTGCAAGGTCGTGCTGGACAGCTCGATCAGCGATGACAACGTGCGCGCCCGGCTGTTCAACGACCTGCCGAGGACCACCCTGGAAAAGGCCCTGGAAGAGGTCAACGCGCTGATCCGCCCGGTAGATGACGTCTATTTTCTTGCATTGGAAGCGCGCTACCGCAGCGTGCGCCGCTTCCTGCCCGACCTGCTCAAGCACATCCGCTTCGGCTTCAGCCCGGCCGGCAAGGGCGTGGCGGCTAGTCTGGAGTGGCTGCAACTGAACCTGCCGCGCCGGAAGCCAGAGGATGACGCGCCGCAGGAGATCGTGGCCAAGGCTTGGCAGAAGCACATCACCCGCGAAGATGGCTCCCTCGACATGGGTGCCTATGTGTTCTGCACGCTCGATGCGCTGCGCACGGCCCTGCGCCGCCGCGATGTCTTCGTCTCGCCCAGTTGGCGCTATGCCGACCCGCGCCTTGGCCTGCTCGACGGTGCCGAATGGCTGGCGGCGCGACCGATCATCTGCCGGTCACTGGGCCTGACCATCGACGCCAAAACCACCCTGGACGCCTTGTCCGTCGAGCTGGATGCAACCTGGCTGGCAGTAGCCGCGCGCCTGCCCGACAACCCGGCGATTCAACTGAGCGAGAACACCGAGGGCAAGACCGAACTGTCGCTCGGGGCGCTGGACAAGCTGGACGAGCCCTGCTCGTTGCTGCAACTGCGGGCGGCCGTGTCTGACCTGATGCCGCGTGTCGATCTGCCGGAAATCCTCTTGGAAATCGCCGCCCGCACTGGCTTTTCCGAGGCCTTCACCCATGTCTCCGAACGCAATGCACGCGCCGACAACCTGGTCACCAGCCTCTGCGCGGTGCTGTTGGGCGGGGCCTGCAACACCGGCCTGGAGCCCTTGATCCGCACCGACAACCCGGCGCTGCGCCGTGACCGGCTGTCCTGGGTCAGCCAGAATTATATCCGCGACGACACCCTGTCAGCGGCTAACGCCATCCTGGTCGGAGCGCAAAGCCAACTGGAACTGGCCCAAGTCTGGGGTGGCGGCGAGGTCGCCTCCGCCGATGGCATGCGCTTCGTCGTACCGGTGCGCACCGTGCATGCCGGCCCCAATCCGAAGTATTTCGGCACCGGCCGGGGTGTCACCTGGTACAACCTGATTTCCGACCAATTCTCCGGCCTCAACGCCATCACCGTGCCCGGCACGCTGCGCGACAGCCTGGTGTTGCTGGCGGTCGTGCTGGAACAGCAGACCGAGTTGCAGCCGACGCAAATCATGACCGACACCGGGGCCTACAGCGATGTGGTGTTCGGGCTCTTCCGCCTACTTGGCTACCACTTCAGTCCGCGGCTGGCCGATGTCGGCGGTACCCGCTTCTGGCGCACGCGCCCGGACGCGGACTACGGCAAGCTCAACGGGCTGGCCCGCCAGTCGGTCAAACTCGACCTGATCGCCGAGCACTGGGACGACCTGCTGCGCCTGGCCGGCTCGCTCAAACTCGGCCGGGTGCCGGCGACTGGCATCATGCGCACGCTGCAAACGGGAGATAGACCCACCCGGCTGGCCCAGGCGCTGGCCGAATTCGGGCGGATCGAAAAGACTCTGCACACGTTGACCTATATCGACGACGAGTCCAAGCGCCGCGCCACCCTGACCCAGTTGAACCGAGGCGAAGGCCGGCACAGCCTGGCCCGCGCCGTGTTCCACGGCAAACGCGGCGAGCTCCGCCAGCGCTACCGCGAAGGCCAGGAAGACCAGCTCGGTGCTCTGGGCCTGGTGGTGAACATCATCGTGCTGTGGAACACCCTCTACATGACGGCGGCCGTGGAACGGCTCAAGCAGCACGGCTATCCAGTGCTGGAAGAGGATTTGGCCCGGCTATCGCCGCTGATCTACGAGCACATCAACATGCTCGGGCGGTATTCCTTTGCGGTACCGGAAGAAGTTGCGCGCGGCGAGCTGCGGCCACTGCGTAATCCAGACGACGACCTGTGATCCCCCTAAACGCTATGAGCAACACCCAAGCTGCTGCTGGATCGGCGGGCACTTCACCGAGCCGAACGAACAGAAAACGCAGCAATCCCCTGGGTTGGGGCGCAGCAGCGCCTTGCAGTTGCTGCACTCGTAATAGAACTGGCAGGCGTCCGTGGGCATGGTTTCCGGCTTGGCGAAGCCGCAGCGCGGGCAAGTCAGCACGGACTCAAGGACAATGGCGCTCATCGTGACCTCACTTCTGCACTGTGGAGGGGTATCCCGCGTTCGCGGTCGCCTCAGTCAGTGCCTCGGGCTGGGCCTTATCGGGATCGTAGGTGACGGTCGCCGTCTTCTGGTCGAAATTGACCTGGACGTCACTCACGCCGGACACCTTCTCCAGCGACTTCTTGACCGTGATCGGACAGAGTCCGCACGTCATGTTCTGCACGTCGAGCGTGACGGTTTTCGGGGGAGCCGCCAGCGCCACGAAGGGCAAGGCGAAAAGCACGGCGATCAGCAGTTTGCGCATGGTTAATCTCCTTCAGTAGAACAGCGGGGCGAGCCACGGCACGGCCAATAGGCCGAGCAGCAGCACGCTGACGATCCAGAACACGAGTCGCTGTCGCACGAGCGTGCGCGGATCGGCGCAGGGTGTACCTGGCGTACAAACCTGTGGCACCAGGTAGAGCTTGCGGAATGCCAATCCCAGGAACAGTAGAGTCAACCCGATGAAGAGGGGGCGTAGTGGCTCCATCATGGTCAGAGCGCCCACCCACGTACCGCCGACACCGAGTGCCAACAGCACCAGTGGCCCGACACAGCACACCGACGCACCGATGGCGGTCAGCGAACTCGCGACCAGCGAGCCTTTCCCGGTGAGTTGCATCCCCATTCCCATCTCCTGAGCCTGATTGCCTAGGTGCTATTCTAAACTCCGTACCAAAGTACGGAATCAAGGAGAAAGTGATGGCCACAGAGCTGACCATTGGCAAGCTGGCAGACGCCGCCGGGGTGAACGTCGAGACGATCCGCTACTACCAGCGACGCGGGCTGCTGGATGAACCAGCCAAACCCTTGGGTGGCCATCGGCGCTATCCGGTGGACATGGTGAAGCGACTGCGTTTCATCAAGCGGGCTCAGGCGCTGGGTTTCACGCTCTCGGAAGTCGGTGGACTGCTGACGCTGGATGAGTCGTGCGCCTGTGCCGAAACGCGAGCACGGGCTGCACGCAAGCTCGCGTTGATCGAGCAGAAGATGGCCGACTTGGTCGTCATGCAGCAACTGTTAGGCGAACTGGTGCAGCAATGTGATGCGGGAGACGGCGGAACGATCTGCCCGATCATCGAGGCACTGATCAGAGAGTAATGCCTGGCGGGTGAGCTGGAGATCGGAAAGCCCCTTTACGGTGGGATTCAGAGCTTACGTTGGTTTTTGGTTCCATTGCTCCCCAAACCCCAACTGCCGCTTGATCACCCGAAACGGGTGCTCAACCTTGGCCCGTACCTGAGCCTTGGCTTTCTCGATCTTGCGTCTGGCTTTGTACAGCGCGCTGCTCTTGCCCAGCTTTTTGTAAGTGCTGCGCCGTGCTGCCACCTGCCAAATCACTTCGCGGCCATCATGCTCGGCACGCTTCTCGACGCCGGTATAACCCGCATCGGCGCAGACCACGTTTTCCTCGCCATGCAGCAACTTGTCGACCTGGGTGACGTCCGCCACGTTAGCCGCCGTACCTACCACGCTATGTACCAGGCCCGATTCGTCATCGACGCCGATGTGGGCCTTCAGTCGGGTAAAGCAGGAGTGTTACCACTCCTGCCTCCCCTAAGAACCGTACTTGAGAGTCACCCCTCATACGGCTCAAGCCTTCCAGCAGCCTGAGTGAGACTGGGTAACCTGACGATGCGCTCTTCGGCGCTCAAGGTAAAACGTCCATGCCGGATCGAACGGGTTCGCTGCACTGCATATTTTGATATGCCGCACGATCGAAACACTGGCGGCGGCATACAGCCAAGCGGGTTGACTCATGCCGCGCGCTTTCTCCTGGGTGGCGAAAACCCAGTGCCGTTGACCCACGACACGAAAGTAGCGTTGTTTTACCCAATGGGCACTTTTCATGGCGTGCCGGCGAACTGCCCAGCGCCATAACACTTGCCAAATCTGATGGTCGATCCATGCGAAACGCTTGGCGGCGACAACATGGCGATGATACATGGCCCATCCTCGGATCACCGGGTTCAGGGTCAAGATCAAGTTAGCTTGAGTCGCCGTCTTGTTTGCGTTCGCGATTTCCCGCACCTTATCCAGCAATGCCTTCACACTCTTGCGAGCCGGAGTGATGAGTAGCTTGCCGGCGTACTTGCGTACGTTCTGGCCCAGAAAATCGAAGCCTTGCGAGATATGCGTTATCTGAGTCTTTTCATCAGAGAGTTCCAAGCCTCGCTCTTTCAGGAACGCCTCAATTGCAGGACGAACCTGATGTTGCAAAACAGCTTTCGTGGCCCCTGTGATGATGAAGTCATCGGCATATCGTACGACGTGTATCTTGAATGGCTTACGCTTGCGCGCTGTCGAAGCCACGCTTGCATGGACGACATCTTCCAGGCCATCCAGCGTCCAATTCGCAAGTACCGGAGAGATGATTCCCCCTTGCGGGGTTCCTGCCTCCGTTGCGAACAAGGCTCCCTGATCGACATACCCCGCTCGAAGCCATTTGCGCAGAACCACCTTATCCATGGGCACGTTGGTGAGCAGCCAATCGTGACTGATATTGTCGAAACAGCCTCGAATGTCAGCTTCCAGTACCCAATGCGCCGAACCACGTTTCGCCAGTGCATTGAAGCAATGTGCGATTGCATCGGCAGTGGATCGCTGCGGCCGAAATCCATAGGAGTTGGGGTCTGCACGCGTTTCGGCAACCGGCTCAAGTGCCAGTTTCCACAGCGCCTGCATCGCACGATCCCGCATCGTTGGAATTCCCAGCGGACGCTTCTTGCCATTGCTTTTGGGTATGTAGATGCGTCTCAGCGGTTGAGGCCGATAGCCCCGATGCTGTAACGCTTGTGCTCCCGTCGATTTAGCCACCGGAGTCGACCAGATCTTGCCATCAACGCCCGGTGTTCTCTTGCCTCTGTTTTCCGTCACTCGTTTCACGGCCAACAGTTTGCCGCTGAACGAGCGAGTCAGCAGTCGTTGCAAGGCTTGCACCTTGCCCCACCTGCCTTCTCGTGTTGCCTTGGCGATACGTACCTGGAGTCGTTTCACTTGCGACTCGATCTGGTTCCAGTGTTGGGGCCAGGCCGATATGAAGTTCGAAGGCGCACCAATGCTCGCCGTTGCTTGCGCATTGGGTGCGAACACTGCCATCTGCTTTCCTCCGTACAACGATTGATCAGGTTTTCTCGCCATGGAAGACCGTGTGGAAGTCTGCTCGCTTTCGCGCCAGATGATGTTTCAATCTGTATTCACCCCATTACAGGGTGACCTTCGCTTTTTCCACATTCCTTTACCCGCAGCATCAACAGCTTGCTTTACAGCTCACCTGCCGAAATCGGCAACGCTACGGGCTTACCCTGTTCCGCATGGATTTCCGAACGGGTCGGGCTCCTCGATTTCGCCGGCGGCACCACATCCACGAGGGGCTATCGGTAAGAGCCCCTGCCTGGCCGCGCACCTTTTGGTTCAAGCCTGTCAGCATCTTTGGCTTGGCTACTATGACGACGTTTATATGAGATTCACTTGTGTTAGCCGTACCCGTTCATCCCTAGCACCTCTCCGCCTTGATGCTGGCAGATTCAGTCTGGCCTCGCGGTTCGACCTACCGAAATATCGGCGGTTACATTGTCCCCAGAGCTTCAGACCCGGCTGTTGCCGGCCACGCCTGTCTGGGTAGGGAACGAGTGGTGGAACAGTCGGTTCCGTCGGGCGTTAACCTGCGGAACAGAAACCCATGCGACTTTCAGGTCGCACTGCCGAAGTAGTATTGCTGGCCTTTCTTGGTCTGGTGCATCTCCGGGTCGCGCTTGCCGTCCTTGTTCTTGGTTGAACTCGGCGCGTTGATCAGTGTGGCATCGACGATAGTGCCTTGGCGCAGCGACAGGCCGTGGTCACCCAGGTGGCCGTTGATCACAGCCAGGATGCCGGCAGCCAGCTCATGTTTCTCCAGCCCGGCTTTGGAGCTTTTTCCTGCGAGCCAATGCCATATGTAGACAAATCCCTTCCTTCTCACCCGATACAGAGTCTGCTCGCTGTGAGAATGGCAAGCGTTATGTATCCAACCGATGATACTGCCGAATTCGACGAAGCAGGAGCAAACCGAGTCCGAGTGCGATCACGCCAAGGATAGGCCAATCCCGCCAGCGCACATAAGGGGTCGCGCCAGTTCGGGGGGTCACTTCGGCGCTGAGGGTGGCTACGCGGAATTGAGGAGCGCGTGTAAGGACCTTTCCCTCATAGCTGACAGTTGCTGTGATGCCCGTGTTCGTGGCTCGCAGTAGGTCACGTCCGGTTTCGATGGCACGCATGCGGACCATCTGGAAGTGCTGGAGAGGGCCGATTGAGCTGCCGAACCAAGCATCGTTGCTGACATTCACCAGTAACTGCGCTTCGGGCAGAAGTTCCGTGACTTCAGCACCAAAGACCGCCTCGTAGCAGATGAGTGCTCCGACGGGCACACCCGCTGCGTTAAGGACGTGCGCTTCCCGTCCTGGTGTGAAATCGGACATAGGCGCCCCGAGCACGTCGAGGGCCGAACCCAAGAAGTTCCGGAGCGGAACATATTCACCGAATGGCACCAGGTGGCGTTTGTAGTAGTACCCTGCGGGATCTGAGAGGCTTATCACCGCGTTGTAGGTGCGACCGTCCGTCTCGCGTATAGGGACGCCAATCATTAACGAGGTGCCGGCCTGATCGGCTAACGCCTCGAGCTCAGCAAGATATTCTCTAGCCTGGTCATGCCACATCGGGATTGCCGCTTCTGGCCAAATCACGATGTCGGCCCCGAGATGCTGCTTCGTAAGCGTCTGATAGCGGTCAAGCGTGATTTCCCGGGAATCCGGGTCCCATTTTTTGTCTTGCGTGATGTTTCCCTGCAAGAGGGCAATATTGATAGGGCCAGCGGCTGGCTGCGTCCACTCACGATCCAGAATCTGCAAGCTGGCGAGAGTAGCGATTAACACGGCACCGGCTACCGTCGCACGGTGCAGGCTTAAGCCCAAGATAACCCACGCAAGCCCGCCAGCGAGCAAGGCCACCAGAAAACTCACGCCAAGCACACCAAAGACAGGAGCGATAGTGGCAAGTGTGGTGTCGGTCTGGCTGTAGCCGATAAAAAGCCAAGGAAAGCCGGTTAAGAACCAGGTGCGCATCCATTCACTCAACACCCATGCCGCTGGTAGCCCTAGCCAGAGCGCCGTCGCATCGATCTCAGGGTGCAGGCGGCGTACGAGATACGCGACGCCCCATGGGAAGAGAGCTAGCAGCGAGACAAAGGCCGTTGTGGCTAACACTGCCACCACGGGGCCATTGCCGTACTGGCTGATGCTGATGTAGACCCAGGAGACACCTACGCCGAAGTAACCAAGGCCAAATATGTAGGCCGACCATAGCGCCTGACGCCTTGAAGATTGCGCGACCAGGACAAATAATGCGGCAAGAGCCATCACCGCAATCCATGCCCAGCCCACAGGGGCAAAGGCAAGCGGCATGGCGCCTCCGGCTAGTAAAGCCATCACCCTTGTCAGAAACGTCTTGTAGCGCATTCCCGAGGTTAAGTCGGACGGTAGAGCGCACTTATCACCCAATGCTCTCGCCTCCTAAGCCAAGATCAACCCTGTAGCTCATGCTTTCTTGCTCCGCTCAACTCACACCCATCAACCCATTCGACGGGCTGACCAGAGTAGCAAAGTGAACTTTCTGAACTCGACAAGGTGCGCCGTAAGCTGGGAGCTGCTCCGTATTCGGGGCCATGCCGAGATAACGGGAAAATTCACTCACATCCATCCTAACTGATTGATTTATCAGAACATTTCCATGACGGGAATTTTTATGGAATCATAACGAGATCACGGAAAATTAAGACATTCAAACCATAAATGTTTGATTTCTAGGCTTTGTGTTGCTCTCACATGCTTGCGCATGTTCGCCCACCTTCAATTAGTCTCAAATGTGGGCTCGATGGCAGCTGTAAACTTTCCTCCCCTCGGAGGTGATGATCATGCGGCACGTTGCAATGCAGCCAACGGAAACGACTTCAGACGTTACCTGTGACGCTTGTTGCCAAAGCACAAGTATTGAAACCGCTCTGCAATCACTCGAACGACAACTCGTTTCACTGCGGGCTAATTGCAACGATGGGCGGGAAGTTGAGGCTTGCGGCATTCTCGCCGGAATTAGCGAGGACGCATGCATTAAATGAACGGCGTTGGGGCTTGCGGGCCTGGTTACCCGGCCAACGCGCATGCCCTCGAAATGGTTGTTTGTCCCTGTGGTTTTTGCCCCTTCGTAGTGATGGCTGTCTCCGTGCGGTATCACTTTGAGTCAGGCCTGCCGAGGAAACGTGAGTTCAAACGTGGTCCGACCGTCTTTGCTGGCGACGGCCACGTGGCCTTTGTGGAGGTTCATCACTGAGCGGACAATCGCTAGCCCCAATCCTGCCCCGTGAGGTTGTATGCCGTTAACGCGGTAAAAGCGGTCGAACAGATGTGGGAGATGATCCGATTCGATAGTCGCGCCATGATTGGTGACAGCCAGCGAGACGATGTCTACGTCCTCCTCAAGGATCTTAAGTTCGACCGTACTGTCAGTATTTGAATGCCGCAGCGCGTTGGATAGCAGGTTGGAAATGGCCCGCTGGACCATAAGTCGATTTCCCAAAATCATGGCATCGCCCGTTACTGTCGTAGCGACTCCCGCTTCTTCGGCAAGGACTTCGAAGTATTCACATACGCGCCTCGCCTCGCTTCCTAAGGATAATTGTTCGAGCTTCAGTGCTGGGCTGGCGTGGCTGGCCTGGGCGAGAAACAGCATGTCTGACACGATTCGATCCATGCGTTCGAGTTCTTCAACCGACCACTCGATCACCTCCCGATAATGCTCCTTGCTTCGCTCACGCACCAAAGTCACCTGCGCCTTGCCTATCAGGTTGTTCAGCGGAGTTTTTAGCTCATGAGCCACATCGTCCGAGAATTGTGACAGTTGCTGAACGCCGTCATCGAGTCGATGAAGCATTACGTTGAGGCTGTGCGCCAATGCCTGGAGCTCTTGCGGAAGCCGATCGGTGCGGATTCGGGGTGATAGGTCCTGTGTCGATACCTTAGTCGCCAAGGCCCGGAACTTGCGCAGCGGTCGCAAACCATTTTGGGCGATTAGCCATCCAGCCAATCCGATCAATATCAGTAGCATCGGCACGGTCACTAAGGCCGAGCGCAGAAATGCAGCCACTAGCCGTTGATCGGCACTGCGATCTTGCGAAAGTAAAAGCGTCATTGGAGCCAGTCCCGGGACTTGGATTTGCTTGCGCCCGGTTAGCATCTGCACGCGATCTTTCGTTGTCCAGCCAAGATAGTCGCCGTCCCTGCTCACGAGATCCAGCTGCTGCGGCGCATTGGCGAAGCGGCCGATACTGAAAATGGGTGATTTCGCTGTATCGCCGATGACCGTAATCGAAAGGTTGTCATGGCCGAGTACCGTATCGCTCAGTGCGTGTTGCCAGGAGCGGCCCATACGGGCTTTGGTGTCTTCGAGGAGTCCATGATCGATCTGCGAGAGCTTGGCCGTCACTTCCTCCTGGGCGCGCAGTTCCAGTTGGCGCACCAGTACCCAGTAGCTCAGTGCAATCAGCAGCGCGACCAAAGCGGCGCCGGTAAGTGTGATTTGTAGCGCGAGACGCGATGCGAGGCTGAGTGGCTTCAAGGCCGCGCCTCCAGCACGTAGCCCACACCCCGGATGGTGTGTATCAGGCGATCGCCGAAGGGTTCGTCCACTTTCATCCGCAGGCGACGAATCGCAACATCCACCACATTGGTATCGCAGTCGAAGTTGATGTCCCACACCATGGCAGTTATTTCCGTACGCGTGAGGACTTCGCCAGTCCGGCGCATGAGCAGATGCAGTAACGCAAATTCTTTGCTGGTGAGGTCGATACGCTGACCGCTCCGGTAAGCCCTATGCCGGCCCGGGTCCAGTTCGAGGTCGGCTACACGCAGGTTGCTCGGAAGTGCGACTGCCTCGCCTCGCCGCAACAGTGTCCGGATACGGGCAAGCAGCTCGGGGAACTGGAACGGCTTGACCAGATAGTCGTCGGCGCCCGATTCCAAGCCGCGGACTTTTTGCTCTAAGCGGCCATTGGCAGTCAGCATGATGACGCGTGTCTGCTTACGCCGCCTGATGAGTTTGAGCACCTCCCACCCATCCATGGTTGGCAGATTCACATCTAGCAGCACGATGTCATAGTCGTTCTGCAGTGCCAGGTGAAATCCATCGAGGCCATCACTTACGCAATCGACCAAGTAACCACATTCGATAAGACCCTGTTGCAAGTATTCCGCAGCTTTGATCTCGTCTTCGACAACCAGGATGCGCATGTTTTCAGGTAACTCGGCAAGGAGGTGCGCGGTAAGCGGAACCAAAAAATACTCCATGTAGTAACTAGGTCAAGACGAAAGCGGCTTGGCTCTAGCGTGAAAGGCAGAGGCGAAAAGATCTGCCCAGGGAAGCGGGAAGCACTTTAACGCGGTAAAAGCCCTGTGAGGGCTATCTTGCGAATTTGTAATCTACCGGTCATTTGGTTGACCCGCAGCGCGAGCGGGTGCACCAAACGAAAAAAGGCGCCCTGATGGGCGCCTGAAACACATCTTCAAACCAAGGGAGCAAACTAAAGAAGATGTGGTGTTGCTCATGGTGTTTCACAAGATCGAGAGAGGGTACTCGGCGATGAATCGGACCTCATCGAGGTCGGACTCGAAAGCAGTCGCCCGCGTGGTAGCCTGGCGCACCCGCAGAGACAAATCCTTGAGAGAGCCAGTCTGTACAACGTAGCGGGCTTCGACGTCGCGTTCCCAGCGGTTCTGTCCGGTCAGCGGCGCACCGTTATCGTCTTGGCGCATGTACACCTCGTTCGCGTTGCTGTAATCGGCGCCCCAACCGCGGGCGTAGCGGGTCATGAAAGTAAGCCCAGGTATGCCGTACCCCGCCATGTTCAGGTCGTAGCGCAGCATCCAGGACTGTTCTTTAGGTGAGTTGAAATCACTGTACTGGATGGAGTTGTTCAGGTAGATCGAGTCCGCCTGGCGCAGGTAGTCAAAGTCGTTGTTACCGTTGTTTCGCTGATACGACGCCGTGACGGTGTGCGCGCCGAAGGCGACACCCAGGCTGGAGCTCCATATGTTGTTGTTGAGTTCGCCCAACAGCTCGCGGCCTTCATCGGTTGCCTTGTAGTAGTTGAAGGTGCCCAGCAGCGCGACGACATCAGAAAGCGGGTAAGTGGCCGATACACCAAAGTAATGCTGATTCCATGCATCTTTAAGGCGGCTGGTATACAGGCTAAGACTGAGATTTTCGTTGACGCTATAGTCGCCGCCTGCGTAGCCGAGCCAAGGGGCGTCGACGGCACCGCCATAAAACGTGACGAAGTCATCGTTCGTGTTGCTGGTATTGGGCTGGCTCATCGCGTGTAGGCGCCCGGCCGCAAGCGTAAGACTGTCCAGCGAGTTGTTCACAACGGTGAACCCCTTGAAAGACTCCGGCAGCAGCCGTGCGTCACCAAAGTGCACGACGGGAGTAGTGGGGAACACATCACCAGCTTTAATCTCGGTGTCCAAGAACCGTGCTTTCACGGCCCCTCCCACTCGAGAAAAGTCATCCTCGGCATCGCCGGCGCTATTGTAGGGGAGAAGATCGACGCTTTCGCCAGCACCGGAACGTCCTGATCCAGAATCGAGCTTGAGACCGAGCATGGCGAAGGCGTCGACACCGACCCCCACCGAGCCTTGAGTATATCCGGACTCGAAGAAGGCCATTAATCCGTGCGCCCACTCCTCAGAGTAGCCATTGCCGGTCGCACTCTCACCGTCGCGAAAATCTCGATTGAAATAATAGTTGCGATTTATCAGCGATAGCGTGCTGCCTTCGATGAAGCCCTCCGCTGTTTCCGATTGGGCAAAGACCGGGGCGCTGCCCAATGCCAGTGAAAGGGCTGTTAGTGAAAAAACGGCCATTTTGCTCATGATGATGCTCCTGGTGTACGGCAGGTCAGTGCTCAAATGACGCCTTTCGCTTTTTTTTAGCGCTTAGGCAAGTTCTTCCCTGCAGATGACCGCAGGATTAGCGGCAAATTACTATTTTGTTATCTGAGAGGCAAGCAATCGCGCATATCCTCGATTACAGATTTGTAATGTTGCGGTCACGCGGTCGTTATCCACTCTTCTTTAAAGTCAGCCCCATGGCCATCAGTTATCTCCCCGGCTTGGCGAGGCAGATAAAAACGGCGGTTGCAGGAGCTGAGTGCAACACGGTTATTGAATTGAAGCAGGCGCATCATGCCGCATAGCCATGGCTTCCTGCATCACTTTGCCCATAACTTCAATTGGGCATTTGAAGTCGAAGCGCTTACGTGGGCGCATGTTCAGTTGCAGTGCGATGGCATCCAGTTCTTCCTGGCTGTGTACCGACAGGTCTGTGCCTTTGGGCAGGTACTGGCGGATCAAGCCATTGATGTTTTCGTTGCTGCCGCGCTGCCAAGGGCTGTGCGGGTCGCAGAAGTAAATGGCCACCCCGGTCTGCTGAGTGATTTCAGCATGCCGCGCCATTTCTCGGCCCTGGTCGTAGGTCATGCTCTTGCGCATCGCCAGCGGCATGCCATTGAGCGCTGCACTGAAGCCTTCCATCGCCGAGGTCGCCGTCGCGTCGTTCATCTTCACCAGCATCAGGTAGCCACTGGTGCGCTCCACCAGCGTACCTACAGACGAGGCGTTGGCCTTGCCCTTGATCAGGTCGCCTTCCCAATGCCCTGGCATCAGCCGGTCTTCGATCTCCGGCGGACGTACATGAATACTGACCATCTCAGGGATCTGACCGCGCCGATCCACACCGCCAGAGCGCGGCCTGCGCGTCGTCTTGCTTTGGCGCAGGCAGATGATCAGCTCCTTGCGCAGTTCACCGACCGGCAGGGCATAGATCGCGTTATAGATCGTCTCACGACAGACGTAGGCCTCTCTGAGGCTGGGAATGTTCATGCTGCGCAGCTTGCCGGCAATCTGCTCGGGAGACAAACGCTCACGCAGCATATGAACCACCAGCTCAAAGCGCTCGCTACCCGGCAACAGCTTTCGCATCGGTCGACACACCTGGCGGCGGGCTTGCATCTGCTGTTGGGCTACACGGGCCGAGTAGCCACCACAGGCATCTCGATTGCGGCGCAGCTCCCGGCTGATGGTCGAAGGGGATCGGTTGATCAAGCAGGCAATCCCACGCAGGCTGAAACCTTGGGCATGACCGATTTGAATGGTGGCGCGCTCTTCAACGCTGAGTTCGGTATAAGACATGGGGGCAGCACCGTACCGGAAAGGTCAGGTGTTGCACTCAGTTTTTGCCGCCGCCAACGCTTTCGTGTATTGTGTCCTAAACTCAGGACGAATCACTGTCGCAGTAGCGGCGCTGTGTTCCGCGTCTTGGCGGGGGTAGCTCTATGATTGGATTCGACATCTAAACCAGGAAGTCATCGTTTTGCCTTGGATGAGAAAAATAGTTCTGCTGTTGTTGCTAGCCCTGTTCCCATTGCAATCATCATGGGCAGTTGTTAGCACGAGCTGCAGACATGAGGATGGTTCGGCAGCAAATCATCTTGGACATCACGAACATTCGCACGAGTCTCTGGGTGCTGACGAGGAAGGATCGTCAAAAGCCGCAAAAAAAATCAGTCTGGATGGAGACTGTGTCTTTCATGGCGACCATATCAAGCCGCTTATAACGAAAGGGATTTCTCCCGGTTCGGTATTATCAATAAGCTTGAAACCGTTTCTTTCTGCTAGCTACGCATCGGCTGAAGCCGGGCGTCCTGAAAAACCTAATTGGCGCATCGGTGCAAAGCCGGTGAGACGCCAGATTAACCAGTAGGACGCCATTTATCTGTATCTGACGTCTCACCGAACCTTCCCTTTTCTAGGAGATTTCGGTGCGAAAAGTTCTTTTACCGCTGGGGTTGACGATGTTGTCGTGCAACCTCGCCTCTGCGCAGCCTTTAGAGTTGCCGACCTTCACACAGACCTTACCTGTCAGTGTGTCAAATACCTTCCCCGTTGAGTCTGTCGACTCCATAAGCTTTGTACGCGCCTTGGAACTCGCTAGCTCTGCAAGCCCTGAACTGGCTGCTGCAAGACGTGAGCTGGCTGCTTCTCGCGCATTGATTAGCCAAGCAGGAGCACGTCCGAATCCAATATTGTCCGCTAGCCAGGAGGGAATCCGGGGCGATGCCCCGGAGACCACGCTTGAACTGAGCCAAGAAATAGAGCTGGGTGGTAAACGTTCGGCTCGTATTGAGGCAGCGCAACGCGCCATGGACGTAGCGGCCGCCGACCTACAGGACGCCCAAGCTCGACTGAGGGGGGCAGTGATGGGTGCATACTACGATGTGCTTACTGCTCAAGAACGGCTGGACCTCGCTCAGGCTGCTTCAAAGCTTGCGAAGCAAGCTGTGAACGTTGCCAATCGACGTGTGAGGGCCGGCATGGTCTCTCCCGTAGAGGAAACCCGGGCGCGGGTTGCGGCTACTGGAGTGCAAGTAGAGCTTGCCCAGGCCACAGCTGAACTCGAAGCTGCGCGCACTCGGCTGGCGGCCAACTGGGGAAATCCACAGCCACGCTTTGAGCGAGTAAAAGAGCCGGTAGAGGCAGTGCCTCCTCTTCCCGAGCTAGCTGAGCTTTATAGCCGTTTGAACGATTCCGCCCAACTAACCCGCGCGCGTCGGGAGGCTGAAAGACGTCGGGCTGCGTTGGAGCTGGAAAGGACGAATCGCTTTTCTAACGTGACGGTTAGCGTAGGTGCCCAACGCTCAGATGAATATAACGGCACGCTGGGACTGGTGAGTATCTCGATGCCCCTGCCGTTGTTTGATCGAAACCAAGGCAACATCGGAGCAGCACAGGAACGGGCCTACCAGGCGCAGGACGAGCTTAACGCCGTCCATATACGCCTGAAAAGCGAACTTTCCCAAGCGCACATGCGGCTGCGCACTGCTCGCCAGCAGTTCGAACTGTTGCGCAACGACATGCTCCCCAGTGCCCAAAGCGCTTATGAAGCTGCCAGCAAGGGGTTTGAACTAGGAAAGTTCACCTTCCTTGACGTACTGGATGCTCAACGCACGCTTTTCCAAGCCCGCTCTCAGTATCTGTCTGCGCTCTCGCAAGCTAACCAGGCGGCGGCGGAAATCGCCCGAATCGTCGGCGATGGGTCGGCCGTTATCACCTCGGCCACTCAGCCATAAGGAATCCATATGAAAAGTAAATCGAATACATCTTCCTTGGCTGGTCACAAGAAGCAGATTTTTTGGATCGTCGTCATATTAAGCGTGGCACTTATGCTTGGCGGATTGCTTCTTCGCAGTAGTCCAACTGTGCCCGATGCGGGCGACGCACATAGCGAGCATGGTGACGAATCGGAGCATGAGGATGAAGGGCATTCGGATGAGGATGCAGAAGCAGAAGCAGAAGCAGAAGCAGAAGCAGAAGGAGAAGGAGATCATGGCCATGATGAAGGAGGCGCCGATAGCGATCACGAGGTCGGTGCGGCAGAGAAAGATGAGCATGACGATGGTCCTGAGGGAGCAGCGCACGCCGAAGCAGCAGAGGTAGAACTCTCAGAGACACAAATCCTAGCCGCGGGCATCTCGCTGGCAACCGCTCAGCCTGCACAGATACAAAGCGCAATCGAGCTGCCAGGTGAAATTACGTTTAACCAGGATCGCACAGCGCAAGTTGTGCCTCGTCTCTCAGGCGTCGTTGAAGCGGTCAAAGTCGATTTGGGCGAACAGGTGAAACAGGGGCAAGTACTCGCTGTGATCGCGAGTACTGACCTGTCGGAACGTAGAAGCGAGCTCTACGCGGCACAAAAACGTCTTGCATTGGCTCAGAAAACCTATCGACGCGAAAAGGAGCTGTGGGAAGAGCGTATTTCCGCAGAACAGGATTATTTACAGGCACAACAGGCTCTACGGGAAGCAGAGCTGACTGTTGCGAATGCAAAAGCACAGCTACAAGCGCTTGGCAGTGATGCTGGCAAGCCAGACGCATTGAGCCGCTACGAACTCAGGGCGCCGTTCGATGGGATGATCGTTGAGAAGGACATCACTCTCGGTGAGTCAGTCAATACCGATGACCAGATATTCATCATTTCCGATCTTTCTACCGTTTGGGCAGATATCAGCGTTCCTGCCAATGCACTCAGCGCGGTACGAGTCGGCAGCAACGCGGTTATCGAAGCCACAGCATTCGAGTCCAGTGCCAATGGCACCGTTTCTTATGTCGGCTCACTTGTTGGTCAGCAAAGCCGCGCCGCTACCGCCCGGGTCACGCTTCCCAACCCGGAAGGTGTTTGGCGCCCCGGCCTGTTCGTCAAAGTGCGGGTAGGCTCTGGCGGAGCGTCCGTGCCGGTTGCAGTTAAGCCCGATGCGATCCACACATTGGAAGATAGTCCGGTGGTGTTTGTACGGACCGATCATGGCTTCGCCGCTCAGCCAATCGTGACTGGTCGCAGCGATAGTGAAGCGGTTGAAATCAAGGAAGGCCTCCAGCCCGGAGCGCGCTATGCCTTGGATAACAGCTTCATCATCAAGTCCGAGCTTGGCAAAGCCAGCGCCTCGCATGCTCACTGATACGGAGTTATAGAATCGTGTTCGAACGTATCATTCGTTTTTCTATAGAGCATCGTTGGCTGGTTTTGCTAGCCGTACTTGGCATGGCAGCGTTAGGAGCTTACAGCTACCAAAAGCTGCCTATCGATGCTGTCCCTGATATCACCAACGTACAGGTGCAAATCAACACTGCGGCGCCAGGTTATTCGCCGTTGGAAGTGGAACAGCGTATTACCTACCCGCTCGAGACGGTAATGGCCGGGTTGCCCAAGCTCGAGCAGACCCGTTCCTTGTCTCGATATGGCCTGTCTCAAATCACAGTTATTTTTGAGGAAGGCACTAACATCTATTTTGCCCGCCAGCTTGTAAATGAGCGCCTGGGTGGAGCCAAAGATCAGCTTCCTGAAGGCGCCACTCCAACACTTGGCCCTATTTCCACAGGGCTTGGCGAAATCTATTTTTGGACGGTTGAAGCTGAGGAAGGTGCCGCCAAATCGGACGGTACGCCTTATACCCCTACTGACTTGCGTGAGATTCAAGATTGGATCATCAAACCGCAAGTCCGTAATGTGCCAGGTGTTACTGAGATCAATACGATCGGAGGATATGCAAAGGAATATCAGATCGCCCCCAACCCAGACACGTTGCGGTCGTTTGGACTAACACTACAAGATCTGATCGAGGCGGTTGAGCAAAACAATAACAATCTAGGTGCCGGGTATATTGAAAAACGAGGCGAGCAGTATCTTGTTCGTGCTCCAGGACAAATGCAGTCAGTAGAGGACATCCGCAATACCCTTATTAGCAACGTTGACGGTACCCCAGTACGTATCCGCGACGTTGCGACGGTCGAGGTTGGAAAGGAGCTCCGTACTGGCGCAGCCACCGAGAATGGCCGCGAAGTGGTTCTAGGTACGGCTTTCATGCTTATCGGTGAAAATAGCCGGGTAGTTTCTAGGGCTGTCGATGACAAGATGAAAGAGATAAACCTTTCGCTTCCAGAGGGCGTAAAGGCGATTACTGTCTACGATCGAACTGTACTCGTAGACAAAGCTATATCCACCGTTAAGAAGAACCTCACTGAGGGTGCCATTCTTGTTGTGGTTATACTTTTTCTCTTCTTGGGCAATATCCGTGCGGCGATCCTAACCGCACTTGTTATACCGCTGGCGATGCTCTTTACGTTCACCGGCATGGTAGCCAACGAGGTCAGCGCCAACCTGATGAGCTTAGGCGCATTGGATTTCGGCATCATTATCGATGGTGCCGTGGTGATTGTTGAGAACTGCGTGCGTCGACTTGCTCACGCTCAGTCCCATCACGGGCGGGCATTAACGCTGTCCGAACGGCTTCATGAAGTGTTCGCTGCGGCAAAGGAAGTGCGTCGGCCTCTACTCTATGGGCAGCTGATCATTATGATCGTATATCTGCCGATATTCGCCCTTACAGGGGTAGAAGGTAAGATGTTCACGCCCATGGCGTTTACCGTAGTGACAGCGCTATTCGGGGCGATGATTCTCTCGGTGACGTTCGTCCCGGCAGCCGTTGCGCTCTTTATCGGCAAGCGTGTTACAGAGAAGGAAAACTTTCTAATCCGCAATGCTAAACGGGCCTACGCACCTGCATTCGATGCGGTGATGTCCAACAAGCCAGTAGTGCTCACCTTTGCCGTTGTTGCAGTTGTACTTTCCGGCCTCGTAGGGGCACGTATGGGCAGTGAATTCGTGCCTAGCCTCAACGAGGGGGACTTCGCTATCCAAGCCCTTCGTGTACCGGCTACCAGCCTTAGTCAGTCTGTCGAGATGCAGCAGCAGCTGGAGCGAAAGCTCATGGATGAGTTTCCGGAGATCGAGCGGATTTTTGCGCGCACAGGCACTGCGGAGGTGGCATCCGATGCCATGCCTCCAAACATCTCTGACGGGTACGTCATGCTGAAGCCACAAGAGCAGTGGCCGGATCCAGGCAAGTCGCGCGACGAACTCTTAAGCGAGGTCCAAGCATCCGCCGCTGAGTTACCGGGCAATAACTACGAGTTTTCCCAGCCTATTCAGCTGCGTTTCAACGAGTTGATTTCCGGTGTTCGTGCCGCTGTAGCCGTGAAAATCTATGGTGATGACATGGAGGTTCTTAACAGCACGGCGGCGGAAGTGTCCGAGGTGCTAGGACAAGTACCAGGCGCCTCCGAGGTTACGGTCGAGCAAACGACTGGCCTTCCTATGCTCACGATTGATATCGATCGCGATCAAATCGCACGATACGGCCTGAGTTTAGATACTGTACAGCAAGCGGTTGCAGTAGCCATCGGGGGCCGAGAGGCAGGCACCTTGTTTCAAGGAGACCGGCGTTTCGATATCGTAGTTCGTTTACCGGACGAGATACGAAGCGATCTCGCCGCAATTGAGAGGCTCCCAATTGCCCTTCCAAGGGAATTAAACAGCGCCATAAGTTATATCCCCCTCGGCGAGGTGGCCACTCTGGATTTGGCCCCCGGTCCGAATCAGATCAGTAGAGAGGAAGGGAAACGGCGAATTGTCGTTAGTGCAAACGTCCGTGGTCGGGACATTGGATCATTCGTATCTGAGGCAGAACAGAAAATCCAGGCCCAGGTAGATATCCCGTCAGGTTATTGGATCGACTGGGGCGGTACCTTTGAGCAGCTTGAATCGGCAACGAAGCGGCTGCAGATTGTCGTCCCTGTGGCGCTGCTCCTGGTCTTCATTCTGCTTTTCATGATGTTCAACAATGTCAAAGACGGCTTGTTGGTGTTTACAGGGATTCCATTTGCGCTCACCGGAGGCATTGTTGCGCTGTGGCTGAGAGATATCCCATTGTCCATTTCAGCAGGAGTTGGCTTTATTGCTCTGTCGGGCGTCGCCGTTCTAAATGGCCTGGTAATGATCTCCTTCATCCGTAGCCTACGGGAGCAAGGTTTACCTCTGGGCACCGCGATCCGCGAGGGCGCTCTGACCCGGCTACGGCCGGTATTGATGACAGCCTTGGTGGCTTCACTCGGGTTCGTTCCGATGGCCTTGAATGTGGGTACCGGTGCAGAGGTACAGCGCCCCCTTGCGACGGTGGTAATCGGGGGGATTCTCTCCTCAACGGTGCTAACGCTATTAGTTTTGCCGTTGCTCTACCAGATGGCTCATCGGCGCGAAGACGAATTGGAGGAGCAAGAAATCGCGCTAGCCGCCGACAGAACGAGCTAGATATCGGATGGCGGTACACAACGCCCCGTTCTTGCTAGCAAGCAAGAACGGGGCGTGTTGATTATCGGAGCGCTAAGTTCATTAGCGGCGCAGCGGGCAGTACAGCCTTGGTGGCGCAGGTCTGATGCATCTAAGCGGTAAATAAGAAACTTGCTCGCGCTAAGTGCTATGACCTGCGCTACATACGCCTCCTCGACCTGATGGCTTTCACCCAAGGTGAGCTGACGAAGGATTATGCGAGCAGCGGCTGACCTGCCCTGGTTGGCAGCAAGGGGCGATAGCTACGACAACGCCCTGGCTGGAATGATCAGCAGGCTGTACAAGACCGAGCTGACACCTTCAATCATGCACGAACCGCGAGACCGCTGAGATGACGACCCCCGACATGGATGCGGGGTAGGCCACCAGCGTCTGTTCAGCTCACTCGATATGCTCCTTGCGAAGGCTAATAACAACAGATCAGGCGATGGCGGCCTGACTTAAACGAAACGGCTTTTATAAATCAAGGGCGATTCGCTGGTAGCGATGTTGCGGGCAAGTTATGGAAACAAAAAAGCGCCCCGAAGGCGCTTAGAGTGCAACTGCTTCCAAAGGAGCTTGGAAGCTGCCGGAGGCGAATATCGTTCAGATATGAAGCGGTTAGTCAGCTTTGGTTTCTTTCTTGCTTTCCGTATTGTTCTGATCTTGGCGGGTATCCTTAATCTGTAATTCGTCTATTTTTCGTTTGGCGGATTCGGTTCCGTGAATTCGTTTTTGATCTGCTCGGAATTTTTCATTAAATTTAATTGAGCGGTCATAGCCATCTTCTGCATAAGACAATGCGGAGCCGCAGATTACCAAACCAACAACAATAGCTTTCAACAGATTCATAGGGCAGTCCTCGCTAAATTCAAAGGTGGCTTGCTGAGCTTTCTCGCTGAGCCCTGCAGGTTCGAATGAATTTTGCGTGATTGAAGCTAACAGCAGCATGAGCCAAGCATTACATTATTGAAATGTAATGCTTCCATTGCGCGGTGACATGAGCGCCTTGCTTCGTCATGTCAGCACCGAGGCGCACCAATCTGCAAGGGCCTATCCTACGAAAAGAATGATTGGAAGATTACAATTTTGTCATCCTCGGATTGACGCCGTATCATCTATCATTAGCGAGCAACGTCGTTTAACGTTTGAGAGGGATCGGCCAGTTATCGGCAAGTTTCAGACGATAATGCACGAACTCGCTTGAGAGTGGTCCCATTTCTGTCAGTGTGGTTTGGAAGGCCAGATGGTATTGGTGCTAGTATTATCTATTACTTTTTTTGGGCTCCCTATCCTTGACTTATGTTATTTAAGGACGGTTAAAAACCAATGACTCACGAACATAACCATAACACCGAAGCCATAGGCGATAAGCGTTTAATCGCTGCCATTGGCGTTAATACTGTGCTAACTCTGGCACAAGTTGTTGGAGGAATACTTTCTGGCAGTTTATCGCTCATAGCTGACGCGCTACATAACTTGAGCGATGCCGCATCACTGGTTATTGCGCTCATCGCACGTAAAATCGGTCGCAAACCGCCAGATGCTTTTAAAACCTTCGGCTACCGACGCAGTGAAACCATAGCGGCTTTGATTAACTTGGTCACGCTGATTATCGTTGGTCTCTACCTCATCTACGAAGCTATAGGTCGGTTTTTTGCCCCACAGCCCATTGAAGGATGGACAGTGGTCGTGGTGGCGGGAATAGCCTTGATTGTAGATGTCGTCACGGCCTTGCTCACCTACACAATGTCTAAGAATAGCATGAATATAAAGGCGGCATTCCTGCACAATGTGTCGGATGCGCTGGCCTCCGTCGGGGTTATTATTGCCGGAACATTGATTCTTCTGTATGGCTGGTACTGGACGGATACTGTCCTGACACTGATGATTGCTGGGTACGTGCTCTGGCAGGGCTTTAGCATGCTGCCTAAAACCATTCACTTGTTAATGGAGGGCGCACCAGAAGGAGTTTCCATCACTGATATAATCAATGTCATGGAGCAAGTGGACGACGTTGTGAGTGTTCACCACGTACATGTCTGGGAAATTGCCGAACATTCAACTGCATTGGAAGCTCACGTTGTCATCAAGAAGGCTAGCCTGCCCGAAATTGAACGAGTAAAGACTGATTTAAAACGAGTACTTCATGAGCAATTCAAAGTCAGCCACTCGACACTTGAAATGGAACTAGACGGCAGTGTTTGTATCGACACCAGGCAGGCCGACAGTCATCGCAGCGAAGCATAAGCCTGCTTTGCGCTCAACGCTGTTGCTAGACAGTTAGCTCGATATCAACCGGAGTGAACTTGTGACATCACTCGTTGCCGCTATGTCATCGACCAGAGACATGCTAGGGACAGTCTGAAAAAGACTTTCTGATTTTGGCAAAATAGCCGAACGCCACCCACCGAGTTTTCTGATGAAGCAGATGACCTTCGCCGATGCCGAGTACGCCGGCAAGCGCAAGCAGACCCGCAAAGAGCTGTTCCTGATCGAGATGGATCGGGTGGTGCCGTGGAAGGGGTTGATTGCCCTGATCGAGCCGCATTACCCCAAGGGTGAAGGTGGCCGTCCGGCGTACCCGTTGATGGCAATGCTGCGGGTTCATCTAATGCAAAACTGGTTCGGTTATAGCGATCCAGCGATGGAGGAGGCACTGTACGAGACCACCATCCTGCGGCAGTTCGCGGGGCTGAGCCTGGAGCGTATCCCCGACGAAACCACCATCCTCAACTTCCGTCGCCTGCTGGAGAAACACGAACTGGCTGCTGGCATCCTGGCCGTGATCAATGGCTACCTGGGTGACCGTGGCCTGTCGCTGCGCCAAGGCACCATCGTCGATGCCACGCTGATCAATGCGCCGAGTTCGACCAAGAACAAAGACGGCAAGCGCGACCCAGAGATGCACCAGACCAAGAAGGGCAACCAGTATTACTTTGGCAGTGCGACCTGAAAGTCGCATGGGTTTCTGTTCCGCAGGTTAACGCCCGACGGAACCGACTGTTCCACCACTCGTTCCCTACCCAGACAGGCGTGGCCGGCAACAGCCGGGTCTGAAGCTCTGGGGACAATGTAACCGCCGATATTTCGGTAGGTCGAACCGCGAGGCCAGACTGAATCTGCCAGCATCAAGGCGGAGAGGTGCTAGGGATGAACGGGTACGGCTAACACAAGTGAATCTCATATAAACGTCGTCATAGTAGCCAAGCCAAAGATGCTGACAGGCTTGAACCAAAAGGTGCGCGGCCAGGCAGGGGCTCTTACCGATAGCCCCTCGTGGATGTGGTGCCGCCGGCGAAATCGAGGAGCCCGACCCGTTCGGAAATCCATGCGGAACAGGGTAAGCCCGTAGCGTTGCCGATTTCGGCAGGTGAGCTGTAAAGCAAGCTGTTGATGCTGCGGGTAAAGGAATGTGGAAAAAGCGAAGGTCACCCTGTAATGGGGTGAATACAGATTGAAACATCATCTGGCGCGAAAGCGAGCAGACTTCCACACGGTCTTCCATGGCGAGAAAACCTGATCAATCGTTGTACGGAGGAAAGCAGATGGCAGTGTTCGCACCCAATGCGCAAGCAACGGCGAGCATTGGTGCGCCTTCGAACTTCATATCGGCCTGGCCCCAACACTGGAACCAGATCGAGTCGCAAGTGAAACGACTCCAGGTACGTATCGCCAAGGCAACACGAGAAGGCAGGTGGGGCAAGGTGCAAGCCTTGCAACGACTGCTGACTCGCTCGTTCAGCGGCAAACTGTTGGCCGTGAAACGAGTGACGGAAAACAGAGGCAAGAGAACACCGGGCGTTGATGGCAAGATCTGGTCGACTCCGGTGGCTAAATCGACGGGAGCACAAGCGTTACAGCATCGGGGCTATCGGCCTCAACCGCTGAGACGCATCTACATACCCAAAAGCAATGGCAA
The DNA here is from genome assembly GCF_021432085.1 of Stutzerimonas kunmingensis. Lineage (GTDB taxonomy): Bacteria > Pseudomonadota > Gammaproteobacteria > Pseudomonadales > Pseudomonadaceae > Stutzerimonas. The sequence continues at coordinate 885,771 of NZ_CP090366.1, forward strand.
GAAGCGTCCGCTGGGAATTCCAACGATGCGGGATCGTGCGATGCAGGCGCTGTGGAAACTGGCACTTGAGCCGGTTGCCGAAACGCGTGCAGACCCCAACTCCTATGGATTTCGGCCGCAGCGATCCACTGCCGATGCAATCGCACATTGCTTCAATGCACTGGCGAAACGTGGTTCGGCGCATTGGGTACTGGAAGCTGACATTCGAGGCTGTTTCGACAATATCAGTCACGATTGGCTGCTCACCAACGTGCCCATGGATAAGGTGGTTCTGCGCAAATGGCTTCGAGCGGGGTATGTCGATCAGGGAGCCTTGTTCGCAACGGAGGCAGGAACCCCGCAAGGGGGAATCATCTCTCCGGTACTTGCGAATTGGACGCTGGATGGCCTGGAAGATGTCGTCCATGCAAGCGTGGCTTCGACAGCGCGCAAGCGTAAGCCATTCAAGATACACGTCGTACGATATGCCGATGACTTCATCATCACAGGGGCCACGAAAGCTGTTTTGCAACATCAGGTTCGTCCTGCAATTGAGGCGTTCCTGAAAGAGCGAGGCTTGGAACTCTCTGATGAAAAGACTCAGATAACGCATATCTCGCAAGGCTTCGATTTTCTGGGCCAGAACGTACGCAAGTACGCCGGCAAGCTACTCATCACTCCGGCTCGCAAGAGTGTGAAGGCATTGCTGGATAAGGTGCGGGAAATCGCGAACGCAAACAAGACGGCGACTCAAGCTAACTTGATCTTGACCCTGAACCCGGTGATCCGAGGATGGGCCATGTATCATCGCCATGTTGTCGCCGCCAAGCGTTTCGCATGGATCGACCATCAGATTTGGCAAGTGTTATGGCGCTGGGCAGTTCGCCGGCACGCCATGAAAAGTGCCCATTGGGTAAAACAACGCTACTTTCGTGTCGTGGGTCAACGGCACTGGGTTTTCGCCACCCAGGAGAAAGCGCGCGGCATGAGTCAACCCGCTTGGCTGTATGCCGCCGCCAGTGTTTCGATCGTGCGGCATATCAAAATATGCAGTGCAGCGAACCCGTTCGATCCGGCATGGACGTTTTACCTTGAGCGCCGAAGAGCGCATCGTCAGGTTACCCAGTCTCACTCAGGCTGCTGGAAGGCTTGAGCCGTATGAGGGGTGACTCTCAAGTACGGTTCTTAGGGGAGGCAGGAGTGGTAACACTCCTGCTTTACCCGACTGAAGGCGCACATCGGCGTGGATGACGAATCGGGCTTGGTGCACAGCGTGGTGGGCACGGCGGCCAACGTGGCGGATGTCACCCAGGTCGATAAGCTGCTGCACGGCGACGAGAATGTGGTTTGCGCCGACGCTGGTTACACCGGCGTTGAGAAGCGTCCCGAGCATGAGGGGCGTCAGGTGATCTGGCAGGTTGCGGCACGCCGCATCACCTACAAGAAGCTCGATAAGCGCAGCGCGCTATACAAAGCCAAGCGCAAGATCGAGAAGGCCAAAGCCCCAAGTACGCGCCAAGGTCGAGCACCCGTTCCGCGTGATCAAGCGGCAGTTTGGCTATACCAAGGTGCGCTTCCGCGGGCTGGTGAAGAACACCGCTCAGTTGGTCACGCTGTTCGCGCTGTCGAATCTGTGGAAGGCGCGCCGACGGTTACTGACCAACGCGGGAGAGGTGCGCCTGTAATGCGGGGAATGGCCGCCGCGAGGTGCTCGCGGCGGCTAAAAACACAGAAATGAGCGGTGATCTGATCATTTTTGGTCGATTTTCCGCTTTCAAAATCGGCGGAAGCTGAAGTCAGCCAGAAATACATGGCTACTTCAGACCATCCCTAGGGGATTGTTTATAGGCCATTACTTATTCTTGAGAGGACCAGTAGGCTCGGTGCGTGCAGCTGCTCATTGAGCGATTGTGGGCCTCAGCGTGAACAGACTTATATTTAGTTGTTGGCTAGTCGTATGAAAATGGTAAGCCGCTAGGTTTTTAGCATACCCAGAGTGGCACTAACCAAGCATCTGCCTCGCCTGTGTAAAATTCTTTAAGGAGACACTGCATAAATAGCCAGCCGCCCCCACCCTTGGCACACTGAGCCCCCTCAACCAGCCCCCTCCATGAGCTTTGTTACGCGCGTGCAGAAGACCTTCTCCGAACTCGAATACACCGGCAAGAAAAAGCAGACTCGCCGAGATCGCTTCCTGGCTGACCTTGAACAGCTGGTGCCCTGGGCACAAGTGGAGGCGCAAGTGGCGCCGTTCTATAGCGACACCACAGGCAAGCGTGGACGCCCTGCGATTGGGTTGTCGCGCATGCTGCGCATGTATGTCGTGCAGCAGTGTTTCGGTCTCTCCGATGAAGGTACCGAAGATGCCGTCTACGACAGCCAGGCCATTCGTGGTTTCATCGGCATCGACCTGGGCCGTGAGTCGGCACCGGATGCCACTACCTTGTTGCGATTTCGCCGCTTGCTGGAAACCCATCAGCTAACGCGGGTGCTGTTTGAAACGATTAACCAGCATCTGGCCAGCCGGGGTCTGCTGCTCAAGGAAGGCACTATCGTCGACGCTACCCTGATCGCCGCGCCGCCCTCGGTCAAGAACCGAGAAGGTAAGCGTGATCCTGAGATGCATCAGGCCAAGAAAGGCAATCAATGGCGTTCTCCAGATTGCCAGCAAGCGTCAACTTCGGCCTGTCGGCCGGTGGGAATTATGCTGAACAGGGGCTCCCACTGGCCTTCGCAGCTCAGCATGACTGGCCTGTCTGGCTCTTCGAGCGCGGTCTGGTAGAGCGACTGCAGTAAGGGGCGATCAATCAACGGGGTGTCGCACGGCAGTACGAGCATCCACGCGTTGCGAGCAGCTGCAAGACCGCTGCGTATTCCTGCAAGGGGCCCGGGGAATCCCTGCTCTTCATCGCTAATCAATCGATCGGCATAGGCCGAGTAGCGGGCTCGATTGCGGTTGCAGGATAGCAGCAGGTCGTCTGTCAATGGCTGAACGGTCTCATGCAACCATGCAATCAATGGGCGTCCCTGCCATTCGACCAGTCCTTTGTCCTGTCCTCCCATGCGTTGCCCACGGCCACCCGCCAGAAGCAGGATGAAGCAGGAAGGCAGTAGCGGGTCGGGCATATCATCGCTCCAGAAAAGCTTGCATATAGCGCTCGGGCTGGCGGTCAGGCAACGTGCGCGCGGGAGGTGTGGAGGCCTGGCGCTCGGTTTATTGGAATCTGTGTCGCGCTTCGGCGACCCAGGAGTGCTTCAGCTAAACCAACGAAAAATCCTGTTGTCTATCTCCTCCATCCACTTTCTCTGGAAGAGGGTGCCGCCTGCTCATTGGCCGATACAAGGAGAACAATCAAATGCAGGAGAGAAACGTTTGGGTTGATTATGCCAAGGCGATCGGGATCATTCTTGTTGTCTACGGGCATGTCGCGCGAGGCGTATTCAATGCCGGGTTGCCGATGGATGAGGCGCGATTCGTGCTGGTCGACAGCATCATCTACAGCTTTCACATTCCGCTGTACTTCTTCCTGTCGGGTTTATTCTTCTTCGATTCGTTGCAGAAGCGGGGCCGGGGCGGGTTGATCATCAACAAGGTCGACACAATCGTCTATCCCTTTATTGTCTGGTCTTTACTACAAGGTCTGTTCGAAGTCGTCCTGTCGAATTACACGAACGGTCAGGTCACCTTGGTTGAGGTGTTCTCGCTGCTCTGGATGCCGCGAGCGCAGTTCTGGTTCCTGTACGCTCTGTTTCTGGTGTTCGTGGTTTGTGCGTTTCTTTATGCGCGGGCAGATCGGCGCTATTTCTTGCCATTCGTGGTCCTGTTTGGCTTGCTGTATGTCTTCCAGCAGGATCTGACGGTAAACAACATGACCCGCTTTATCCTGGGCAACACCGTCTTCTTCGCATTGGGCGTCTGGTTCAACGAGGTCAAGGCGTTCTTCCTAGCGCGTTATACACAGCTGACATTATTTTTCGGTGCGCTGTTCATCCTGGGGCAGTACCTGTTTCATGTGACCTTCGGTCTGAACTATGCCGATGGCGGCATGGCGGTACTCGCGCTTGCAACCATATCCATCTTTTTCATGATCGCGTTGTCGATGTGGCTAGGTCAGTTTCGCGTGGATTGGTTTCTGTTCATCGGCGCTTCGTCGATGACGATCTACCTGATGCATATTCTGGCCGGTAGCGGGGTGCGGGTAATACTCAGCAAATTCCTCGGTATTGATTCAATCACAGCGCATCTGATTATCGGAACGCTGATCGGTACGGCGGCTCCGTTGTTGGCGCAAGTCGTGATCAATCGTTACAAACTGTACTTCTTGCTTACCCCGCCCGAGCAGATTTCGGCATCTCAGTTCCATATGCGCAAGGCTGTTGCCCACTAGGGAGACACTGCATAAATAGCCAGCCGCCCCCACCCTTGGCACACTGAGCCCCCTCAACCAGCCCCCTCCATGAGCTTTGTTACGCGCGTGCAGAAGACCTTCTCCGAACTCGAATATACCGGCAAGAAAAAGCAGACTCGCCGAGATCGCTTCCTGGCTGACCTTGAACAGCTGGTGCCCTGGGCACAAGTGGAGGCGCAAGTGGCGCCGTTCTATAGCGACACCACAGGCAAGCGTGGACGCCCTGCGATTGGGTTGTCGCGCATGCTGCGCATGTATGTCGTGCAGCAGTGTTTCGGTCTCTCCGATGAAGGTACCGAAGATGCCGTCTACGACAGCCAGGCCATTCGTGGTTTCATCGGCATCGACCTGGGCCGTGAGTCGGCACCGGATGCCACTACCTTGTTGCGATTTCGCCGCTTGCTGGAAACCCATCAGCTAACGCGGGTGCTGTTTGAAACGATTAACCAGCATCTGGCCAGCCGGGGTCTGCTGCTCAAGGAAGGCACTATCGTCGACGCTACCCTGATCGCCGCGCCGCCCTCGGTCAAGAACCGAGAAGGTAAGCGTGATCCTGAGATGCATCAGGCCAAGAAAGGCAATCAATGGCACTTCGGGATGAAGGCCCACGTTGGTGTCGACGCCACATCGGGACTCGTGCACAGCGTGGTAGGGACTGCCGCCAACGTGGCGGATGTCACCCAGGTCGATCAGTTGCTGCACGGCGCCGAAACCTATGTTTCGGGTGACGCTGGATACACTGGTGCGGCCAAGCGACCGGAGCATGCTGAACGGGACGTTGTCTGGTCGATTGCAGCACGGCCAAGCAGTTACAAACATCACGGCAGAGACAGCGTGCTGTACCGAGTCAAGCGCAAAGTCGAATACGCCAAGGCGCAGCTGCGTGCCAAGGTCGAGCATCCCTTCCAGGTGATCAAGGTGCGCTTCAATCATCGTAAGGTTCGCTACCGTGGACTGGAAAAGAATACGGCGCAGTTGTTCAGTCTGTTTGGGTTGGCCAATCTGGTACTGGCCAAGCGGTATTTGCAACGGACGGCGGGATAAGTCCGTCCGAAAGGCGGGGCTGGCCCGCTAATCAGCAAAATCAGGGTAGAAATCGGCCCAAGAAACGCAGAATAAGGCCGGTAGGTTGAAAAAACCGGGTTGAAAAAGGGGGACGGTGAGAATTGGCTAATTGTTCAGCGTCTCCTTAATGTCATCTCAGCTCTTCGCGATGCCTGAAGCCGATGCGATAATCGTTACCGATAGCTGACGTTTGCCAATAACTCAAAGGACGGGGTCTATATGGAGAAGAGATATGAGCACTCAAAAAATCTGCTGTTTAAGTATGCAAGCAGCCAATGGCGGGGTCAGACCGGACGTTCCGGCCAGGAAGGGTGGGAAGGGGCTGGGAATAGCTGAGTGATGGATCAAATTCCCTCTTTACTCATCGCCGGCCAGCTCTTAATGGCGATAGTGGCAGGTTTGCTGCTCAACCTGACGCCCTGCGTTTTGCCTGCAATTCCCATTAAGGTCCGGACCATCTTACGAGAGGCGGGCAGCCAACGATCGCACCGCGTGCTGGCGGCATTGGCGTTCACCGCAGGAACGCTCGCGTTTTTCCTGACGTTGGGCGGACTGACCGCACTTCTGCAGTGGAGCTGGGGCACTTTGTTTCAGTCTGCGGTGTTCGTTGGTGTCCTTGTTGCCTTGATGGTCGGGTTTGCGGTGGTCACCTGGCTGGATTTGCCCATCCCGATCCCGGCGTTCGCCGCCTCGGTCCATGGCCGGCGCTACTTTGAAGCATTCGTATCTGGGTTATTGAGTGCGGTTTTGGCCGCACCCTGCGCCGGTCCTTTCCTTGGTGGAGTCCTAGCCTTTGCCGTTACCCAGCCGACGCCGGTAAGTATGGGGATATTCGGCAGTATCGGGCTGGGGTTGTCGCTGCCCTACGCAGCATTGATGCTCAAACCCGATTGGCTGAGCCGGTTGCCCAAGGCGGGGCCCTGGACCCTGGTCATTAGAGAAGTGCTCGCGTTGGTCTTGCTGGCCGCAGCCGTCTTTTTCAGCGCGAGCCTGGTGCCCAAAGCGGTTTATACCTGGCTATGGTGGTCTTGGCTGGCCCTGGTGCTGGCCTGGGGTGCCCGCCGTTTCGTCCAGGGTAATGGTACCGTGCGTGTGATCACCACAACGGCGGCAGGCCTTGCCCTTGCGATGACTGTGGAATTCGCATCCCCGCTGGGCAACAGCGAAGACGAACTCGTCTGGCAACCCTACTCCGCAAAACTACTGACGGAGACAAAAGCCCAGGGCACACCCTATTTGCTGGAGTTCACCGCCGACTGGTGCATCAACTGCAAGATACTTGAGCGCACGGTCTACCAGGAGGCCGCTGTGGCCGAAGCCGTGCGGCGCACCAAGATGGTGCCCATACAAGTTGACGTGACAGCGAGCAACCCAGAAAAAGATGCGCTATTAACTGCGACCGGCGGGCAGGCCTTACCCTTCGCAGTGGTTGTTGACCGTGACGACACCGTTATCGCCCGTTTCACGGGGCTTTTTGACACCGACAGCTTGGTCGAAGCTATCAATCGCACCGGAAACCCACAACCTTAGATACTGGAGACCCAATCATGGTGATTCGACAAAAAGGATTGCTAGCTGGAGTAGTGGTTTTTGCGATCGCGATCGCTGCGTTCATGTTGATCGACACCAACGGAAACAACCTCGACGCTGCCCAGACTGAACGTGCCGGTCTTGAAGTCCCGGTGCCGACCCGAGCAGGGTTGGCAAATTCCGCTGATAAGGTCCGCCTCACTGTTGCGGGAGGCGCCGCAGCAATGGCGGGAAAGACGGGTGATTTCGTTTTAACACTGAACATTCAACCGGGCTGGCATGTGAATGCAAATCCGGCCTCCATGGAATTCCTGATTCCCACCGTCGTCAGCTCTTCAGTCAACGGCCAGGCGCTTATAATCCCGACGCAGTACCCGCGCGGCCGGGTCAGTGACATTGTGCTGAGTGACACCGCCCTAGAGGTGTATGACGACGGTGCAAGTATTCGGCTGCGGCCCGACGAAAAACAGACCGCCGTGCTGGAAAAGGTAGGCAGGCTCGAAATGATTGTACGGGTGCAGGCCTGCAGTGACGAGGGCATTTGTCTGGCACCGACTGACCTGCCCGTTGCGCTGAATCTGGACGATACCAAGCGACAATAAGTCAGAACGGCCCTCGGAAATGACTCAATTGGGGAATGACTGTGAACAGCTTATTCTGAGTATTCCCCGATTGCCGTGGTTGCGCTGGGCAGCTCAACGCCATGCCCCACCGTTCATATCTTGAGATGGGCGAGACTCGCTTCGTTAAACACCAAACTTACATTGTGATTCGCGCATTCCGCATGACGAAGTGGCTTCGGGGCAGTGCCGGCAATCGGTCCCAGGTGATTGATAGATCCTGTTCGGGAACCTCATATTGGAGCGAGCGAGCCAGGAAGCGAACAGCAACGCTCATCAATGCGACGGCGACGCCTTCACCTGGACAGCGATGGTTAACATGCGGGTCGCCTGGTCCTTGTGGGATGAAGCAGTATGGCGACGGAGAGTTGGATCGAAAGCGCTCAGGCTTGAAACGATCTGCCTCCTCCCAGAGCTGGGAATCGTGATTGGTTCCGTATAAGTCCAGCAGGACTAAGGTGCCCCTGCCAAAGGAAAATCCTTCCCATAGAAAATCTTCTTTCACGCGAGCGCTGATCGCTGGGAAGAAGGGGTAGAAACGCCGCACTTCCTGCACAAAGCAACCTATATCTCTTTCATCTCCCGACTGCAGGTTTCTCAGACAGAACGGGTGCTTGTGCAGCGCTAGCGCTGCAAAGGTTATGAATACAGAGACGGCTACCGTCGGCCGCAGCAGATTTAGTAGTTCCACTGATGCGGTATGTAGATCCAACGGCTGTCCGTGCTGGTCCTTGTAATGGGCGATGCGTTCGAGAGGCGATTGCTCGGGTGTAGGGGGAGCGGCGCGAGTGGACTCGACGAGCTCTGCCGCCCATTGCTCCAATCGGCGACGTGCCTTCCGTGCCTGCCAGTGCTGCAGACCGATCGCGCCGGCGTGCTCATAGAGAGCTGCAAGATCTTGAGTCCATTGTTGAACATCTCTTTCAGCGATTGGAGCACCGGCCCAGTCGCATACGGTGCGGCATAGAATTTCGCGAGCAATCTCGTAGAGGACGATTGACTCACCGGGACGCCAAGTTCGCGCATACTCCCTCCAACGAACCTCGCTCAACTCTGCTAGTTCCTGCACGTTCGCGGGTGTGAGCACTCCCATGAAGAGGGCCTTTCGGTGACGATGCGCATCACCGTCCAAACCTTGGACACCGTCTTGTCCGAATAAGGTTTTTTGCAGTCGCTTGGGCGCAGCGTTCTGGCGAACGAATCGGTCAGGGTCGCAAATCAAGCGAGCAGCTTCGGCACCTGTTAGGCACAGAGTTTTCTGTAATATCAAGCGAGTTTGAAACACAGGCGATTGATGAAACTTACTGCGCGTGGAGATAAATCGGTAGGGATCTCGCAAAAAGGCCCAAGTACTGTCCAATCCGGTGTCACGCGGTATGTTTGGCATTGCTGACCCCACCCGTTCTAGCTACGTGTTGCGGATTTCATCCTGCTCTGAAGAATTGTGACCGGCCGGGTAAGCAGATGTTGGATGAACAGGATCAATAAATTGCCCGAAATAATTTCTGGGGTAGTCCTTTTCATGCAATCCAACCTCAGCCTCGCCCAGCTTCCCGGCGCTGTCGTAGAAGGTTCCAAACATCTGATCCCACACAGTTGAAAACTCACCGAAGTTGACCTGAGCGTCTTCGAAGTCGCGCTTATGGTGCCAACGATGGACCTCAGCAACCCCTAGCACATGCCGCAGCCAACCCACGCTGTAGTCCAGGTTCGAATGCTGAAAGGCCAGATGGACGGTTAGGATCCCAAACCACGTTGCGACTACGGCAGACGGAGCTCCAGATATGAGCAAAACCACCAGCCCCGGCCCGGCCATCAACGCCGCATGCAGAGGATGTCGACGTTCTCCGTTCATCCAGTAGAGCCGCTCAGCGCTGTGATGGATCATGTGAAAGCGCCACAGCCAATGCACCCGGTGGCTGATGCGGTGCATTACATACAGGCTCAAGTCGAGCACGGCGGCGACTAGTAGCAATTGCAGCCACAATGGGCTCTCGATCGGAAAGAGCCGAACCGAAGCCGGTACCGCATCGCCTAACTTAGCCAGGAATTCTGCAGTAAATTGAATGACAGACAGGTTCACCAGCATGTGCAGCAGATCCGTCAGGGTGTCCTGATGATCTTCCAGCCAGGCTCGCCGAAAAGGCTGGATGCGCTCCAAGCCAGCAATGAGTAGCAGCCCCGCCGCGGCGACTATGGGTGTGGTGGGCCAATACGGTATACCTGCATACAGCGCCCAAATCATGAAGGAGGCACAGCCGCCAAACACAAGTGGATAGCTCAGCCACCTTATGGCGAATCGCAAGGGAATAGACATCGCTCAGCTCCTGAGTAGGGAGCCATGACTGTATGTGGGAAGGTCCGCTTTCGGCTTGAACGAAAGAGCTACGACCCCTGAAGATCGACTTCAGCCAGGGCGGAGGAAGGATCGATGCCCAGCAGTGCCCGGAATGTCCGGGAGAAATGTGCCGAGTCAGAAAAGCCCGCCTCATGGGCCGCTTCGGTGAGTAGACCCCCTTTGGCTAGGTGCTGTAGGGCTTGTGTGAGACGTAACCATTTCGCATAGCTGCGCAGCGGCAAGCCTGTCTGTTCCACGAACCAATGGGAAAACCGTGTAGGGGATAAATGCACCAACGCGGCCATTTCTTCGCGCCTCATTTGGCCTCTATGCAGCGCTTCAATCACCTTTGTCAAGCGAGGATCTGGAATCGGTGGATCGGGTAGCCGCAGTGCCTGGCGCACCCCCGTCCTAACCTGGAGAGCGGTATGTCCTGTCTCGCGCAGCATATCGATAATCGCTACTACGTCCGCCGGGGCGATCACGACTACCCTTGCTTCTTCGGTACCCCGCATAGTTGGGGCTTCATCGGATAGTGCATCCAGATAGATCGACAGCACTCGACCAGCACTGATCCGGTGTTTCAGGCCCGCGGCGATGAAGATGGCAGCCCCTGTTTGAATGCCCAACGGAGTTTCAACCGATACAGGTGAATCGAGGCCCACTGAAATCTGATGCGCCTGATGGTGGTGCCACTCCTGGTGGCCGGCACGGCCATGAAAGATGCCGATGCCGGGCCCTATCCAGGCCTGGCCTGCCCAGCGTACGGTATCCGTTGAGAGCGAGCCTTTCATTCGTTGACTCGGTCGGCTTCCGCATTTGGGCTTAGCAAACTGCTCAGGATCAACATGGCGGCGCCACCGACGATAGCAATATCCGCCAGGTTAAACGCAGGCCAATGCCAGGACTGCCAGTAAAAATCCAGGTAGTCGATTACATGGCCTCGAAATGCGCGATCAATCAGATTCCCAACTGCCCCGCCCAAGATAAGGCTATAGCCTAGGGCTTCGCTTTTGGCTCTGCGTTTACGCAATATCAGAGCCAGCACGATCGAAACGACCAAAGCTATGACAATGAAGAAGTAACGCTGCCAACCACCCGCGTCAGCCAGGAAGCTGAACGCTGCACCGGTATTCCAGAAGTGAACCAGGTTGAAGAACGGGGTGAGAGGAATCACGGTGCCGACCGGGAGCGAACCCGTAATTGCGCTTTTCAACGCTAGGTCGGCCGAGGCAATGGCTAGCGATAGCATCCACCAGAACCCAGGAGCAACAAGAGGTGATCTAGGAGACGACCTCATTGCATTTCTCCTTGAAGAAGTCGCTGCAGCTCCGGTGAAATAGGCATCGGCGCAAAAGCACTAACCCTGGCGCGCCCGCTGTTTCCGAGCGGCACCCAGATCTTCGAGAACAGCAGGGCCGCCATGATTCGCGGTACTTGGCTGAGCACCTTTCGAAAGTCGCGCAACTGCCAGTCGGCCCTCAGCATCAGCCAATGGCTCTGAGCATGAAGAATAGGCATTCGCTGGCTCAATATGTGGGCTCGCTCCAGCCAGGAGAAAGCCTCGGTTGGCGCCTCTGCATTAAGTGCTTTCCTAGCCTGGAAGAAGGCCTCATCAATGGCAATGCTGAGGGTGGTATTCATCTGGATCTCACTTACGCAGTAGATGCCCGAGTGAACACCCTATAGCTGCTATAGGGTCAAGCGCTATGGGCGATTCAAGACGACGCAAAAATGACTTTATGTCGGAATTACGAAAGAGGTTTGTCGCCCCCCAGCAGGCCCGAAAGTATCCCGCAGTCCAGACTTTGTCGTTCGTTATCGCAGCAACCTCGCAACGTCACCAGCTGGTTTTCGAGAGCATGTAAGGATGCGATCTGAGCCCTTACCTGTGCGATATGTCTATCAAGGAGCTCATTGACCGCAACGCAGGGTTGCTGCGGCTGTTCCTGATAGCTCTGCAAAACACCAATTTCTTCCAGTGACATGCCAAAAGAGCGGCATCGGCGAATGAACAGCAGTTTGTCCGCATGGTGTGCTTTATAGGTTCGATAGCCATTGTCCTCGCGTTCGGGCGGTGGAAGCAGTCCCTGACGTTCATAAAAACGAATCGTCTGAGTGTCCACTCCTGTCCGCTGTGCAAGTTGACCGATGCGCATGGTCTGTCCCTTGGTAAAAAAGCCAGTATATCCAGGCTTGACCCTATAGCCACTACATGGTTTTTAATCGGTAGAATCAAGTCCTATAGGAGAGGCGAGTCATGACTTCTTGTGATAAATCCTGTGGCTGTGGCCCTGAGCCGGTAAGCACTGAAGCGGCAGCCGCGCCTTCGAATGAAGGGACTTGGGTCAGCAGTTTTTCTGTGCCCAAGATGGATTGCCCGTCAGAAGAGCGAATGATTCGGCTCGCGCTCAATGGCTTTTCTGAACTCAATTCGCTGTCCTTTGATCTGAGCAGCAGACAGGTACGCGCTTTCCATGACGGTCCGGTTGACCAGATCGCAACCAAGCTGGAATCACTTGGTTTGGGGGCAACATTGCTCGGTACTCAACCGGCCAGCCAGGAAGCAGCTTCGGCCAATAGCGCCAGTGAAGAGCTGACTGCTTCCAAGGAGGCTGGCTCGCTCAAAATCCTGCTCGGTATCAATGCCACGATGTTTGTCATCGAGTTGGGCGTAGGCTTGATTGCTCAGTCGACGGGTCTGATCGCCGACTCGCTGGACATGTTTGCTGATGCTGCCGTCTATGGTCTGGCTCTCTTTGCGGTCGGTCGGGCTGCGCAGCTGCAGGTTCGCGCTGCGCACCTGGCGGGTTTTATCCAGATCGTGTTGGCTCTGGGGGTACTCGTGGAGGTGGTTAGGCGCTTCATCTATGGCAGCGAACCTGAGTCGATGCTGATGATGGGGATTGGCTTAGTTGCACTCGTCGCGAACGTCAGCTGTCTCTTATTGATCTACGGCCATCGTGAAGGCGGTGCACACATGAAAGCGAGTTGGATTTTTTCGGCCAACGATGTGATCGCGAATATTGGTGTTATCGCCGCTGGAGCTCTGGTTGCGTGGACAGGCTCTTCCTATCCAGATTTGGTGATTGGTACGGTAGTTGGCCTCATCGTACTCAACGGTGCGCGCCGAATCCTGGCATTGAAAGCCTGACCAACCGGATCGACAGCACCCCCATTTTCCAAACAGAGACGCGTAGCTTGTGAGTGACGTTGAGACGGCTGAGATAGAACAGCTGATGGCTGGATTGGACGGCAAAATTGCCGAAGGGCATGCCGCTCGTTAAGGGCCTGATACTTGGGCGTTTTGCTGGTGGCCTCGGACAGCAGCCCACTGGCGCCCTTGCATGGCGAACTGATGAATACGGCGTCGGGGCGCAGATTCTGCGCGGCGCGGCGTATGTCCTCGGCAGTCGCCTCGGTCCAGCCAGCAGGCGGTTGCTGGCCATGGAAACGGGTGTATTGCTCGCGGGTAAAGAGGTCTAACAGGGTGCCGGGAACGCCAGCTAGTCGCTCGAAGTCACGGAGCCCAGCTGGGTCTACGTCTACACCTCCAAGACACTCCCATTGGGCCTCTACATTCCCGACAACGGGGCGCGCTCTATTGAACCCTCGAGCCCCACCCCCAAGGCCGCAGCAGAAATGGAAATGGTACAGGGTGCGTTTCAGGTGAGCAGAGCTGGAATCGCGGGAGCTGTCGTACATGCTAGATCCTCTAACGGATATGTTTGCATGCGCGACATTGAACTACAGTTCAACTTATGGCAACACAATAATTGAACTGTGGTTCAATTACTTGACGGACGGTAACCCGCGGACTGCATCATCCCAAATCTGATCACGCTCGGGATCGTTACCCACTTTGCTGATCCAAGCTACTGAGTAGCTCCACCGCTCAGCGAGCAGCCTGCCTGTCCAACCTTTGCTCTTATAAGCAGCCTTGAACTCGGCAGGAGTCATGCGTGCCGGCCTATCGGCCTCGCCGTCAGACATAATTTTTCCAGTCATAGTGATCTCTATCTGGCCGCGGCGCTGCCAAGCTATCGGCAGCAGGCCAACATTGAACTGTGATTCAACAAGGGGCAAGAGGTTTTATTGTACTTGGCGTCAACTCAAAGCTGGGGATAGGCAACCAGCCTATCGGCTGGATACTGGGTCATGAACTCACTGCTGATTTCAGCGGGAGCTGTCAGCCAGTCCTGGTACAGCGCCTGAGGGAGCACCACCACCATGCGCTTCTCATGCCCCGGGCGATGGAAGTTGCGCATCAGCGCATGGTCATCGGCATTCACCGTCAGCATTGAGAACGACAGCTCCCTATCACCTGCAGCAGTTTTCCTCTCCTCCCATAGGCCCGCTATCCCTAGCAGCCGCCCATCGGCACGGGAAATTCGAGTAGGAATAGCCTTGCCTGTTCGCCAGTCGGGCTCATAGATCGCCACCGCAGGGATGATGCAGTGCTGTGCCTTCTTCCATGCCTCCCTGAATGACCGCTTGACCGAGGCCGTCTCAGAACGGGCGTTGTAGGTGGACCGTGCCAGCTTTTTGTCGGCCCAGAAGGGCAGGAGCCCAAACACTCCCACCTCAGCTTCAAATGGCAACACGGCGTCATCGTACGGGTCGACATTGCGAGGCTTGCGCAGGAACGGCCCGGCATAACCTGGCCACAATTCGAGCTTCTCCTGAGCGTCGAACTCGACACCAAACTCTTCTTGGAGACGCTCTGGGGTAGGGGCTTCGTAACGACTGCACATAACACACCTCTCATTCGTCACTGTGCTGCTCGGTGTTGCGGCCCGCAACGCCTTGGCGAGTGGGATCTATGATTAGGACTATCTCTCGCGGCACCCCGCTTACTGAGTACATCCTTATACTGAACGCCTGCCTCCGACGATGGTGAATGCATGTCGATAGATCAGCCCCTCCCTTTCTGGCGCAGAGCAGGAACATTTCTATGGGACTCAGTGCGTGAGGACTGTGGGTATCCTGCAACGCTCATGAAGCTGATTAAGAGCCCAGTCAAACTTAATTCGCCCATCCAGGAAACAGCAAAAGGTATTGGCGCAGGAGCGGTTGTTAGGTGGCACGACTTCGGATCTCTTATTTATGAGCGCGGGATATATCGCGACAAGCTGAATGGATGGACCCACTGCCGCACCTATGGTCGGTATGGCTCGACTAGCATCGAATGCGCCCCACTATTGCGCGTTGGCAGCGAGATGCAGATCCAACGGTGGCGGTGCGATATCCAACAGGTAGATGGCTTCTCCGCGTCGAAATCCGAACTCAAGGAGTTCGCCACCATGGATGACATGGTGGTAAGGAACTCACCCGAGATGATCGACGAGATATCTCCGGCGAAGCTGGCGAAGAATCTGGCCTGGGATGAAATTCGGATCATCAGCCACGTCGATCACGATTATTTCGCCACTTGGGCTTGGGACGGACGCGTCTTTCTGATGAACTCCGGCGGTTCGCATCACTTCGCAGCTGCCAAGTACATCGCGGCGCGGCTTGAACAGCCGGTTGAGCTGACCGGAACCTATAAGATCTACGGGTTATGTGAGCAGGCTATAACAGAACTCAGGCGTGAATACGGCATGTTCGTGTTGTCGCATGAGCCTGATGCTTGGTTGGGGTTCAACGAAGCTATGGCTCGCTTCAAGGCAACGTATTATTGGAAGACATTGCCCCGCCCGCACAACCACCAGCGTTGCGCAATTTTTTTACCGCTAAAGGAGAAGCGCTCTGCCATGGTTGCGAGGATTCTCAAGGAAAACAATTTCCAGGACCTAGGCGCTTACTTGGCTGGCCTAGCTGCCCAGTCACAAGCGGTCATCAACAAAGTCAATCCGCCATAATTAGGGTAGTCCAGACCTCAGCGCAACTATCCAATGATAGCTAGTGATCATCCTGACTCTCACAAAGTTTGAGATTGGGATTATCCAGCATCTCAGTTGTGAATACGTCGCCGGGTTTTTTGAGCATATAACCCTTCAGTGTTTTCGTTTTACGAGGTCCAAAGACTTCGCACGTCCAGATGTTATGTCCGTTGCTCTTCTTAACGTGAAGCTTCAGCTTTTCGAACGACTTTTGGACCTGCAGCCATGGCTGTCCTTCGCCAGCCCTCGCTGAGAAGAGGGTCGGATGCTCTTGGGCATACCTTCTGAATATTTCAGGAGTCACCAGAAAAGCCGTGCCGTTGACGGTGTGAACCTTGGCTTTTGCATCTTTGATAATGATCTTGTGGGTTCCTACACCCACTTTTAGCCAGTGCATGAAAAGGTGACCTAGCGTGTCGCCGATCGGGCCAGCGATGGTAGCGGTCGCGGCAGTGTCTGACTGAGCTTCGACCTCGGACGCCGCCGGCATCGCCGGGGCGGGTACCGAATTGGTCGGCGCGTCACGCATATCCATCAGATCCAGAAGGTAGTCCGTATCATCTACCTCATCGGGTTGCGGTCCATGGTCACTTGCGGGTTCGTCCCCTTGAGGCTCTGCCGCAACGGCATCGCCGCCCCCGGCAGTAAGGCTGGGCTTTTCCTCCTGCGCTTCGGAAGCTGCGGCAGGGGCTGCTTCTTCGTTGAGGACTTGCACCGAGCCGCCAAAAGGCTCCGGGCGGTCTTCGCCAGCTGCCCATATGAGTGAAGGTGAAACTCTCAAGAACGTGAATGCGTTCTTCCATCCCGTAGGGCTCAGGATTTCGGCATCCCAAATAGCTTTGCCAGCAGGATTCGCAACAATCAGGCCGTTATCCTGAAAGACATTGAAGAGAGTGGAGTTGCGGTCCGGAACACCCTCAATCCCTTGGCTGAGGAGGTGAGCACGCAGCCGATCCGAAACGGTCTTGCTGACCAGCCAGATCGCATCGGCCGTGATCCAGCCATCGGAAGCGTCTGGCTGATTCAACTTGAGCTCGTTCTTCACCAGGTAGCGCAGCCCATCGAGGAGCTGACGCTGAAGAGTGTTACGCGGTGCTGCCACAGCTCTGTCTGGATTGCCGCCAAGCTCATGGGCGACCGACGCCTGGTCAGACCTTACAACGATGTCCCCAAGAACCCCAGCGTGCTCAAACTGGCCAGCCAGTACGTACAGCAAAGCACCCCAGAGCTCTGGATTGGATGAGATCCATCCGATACCATTCAATCAATGTACCCATAGAACGCATACGCGGAATTCGTGTGTGCGTTGATTCGTGAGCGGCAGAGAGAGGGCATTCATTGGTGAAGCAGCGCTGCGGGGTTTAAGAGTGCTCAGCGAGCCTGCTCGAAGAGCCGGCGCCGTGCTGAAGCACGTGAACCGAAACGCCGCTCTGGCCCGGTAGCTGCCAGTCGTCACCGGCGGCAATCGGCCGATTCTGTTGAAAAAGTAGGTTTAGCGGCGGCCTGCCGATCAGGTGTGCCTGCTGTCGAAGTGACTGCAAGCCACTTCAGGTTGCCTTTCGGCGTTTCGCTGAGCGTCCTTGCTCAGGCCTGAGGGTTAATTTGAAGGTTTCTGCTCTCAGCAGGCGTACCTATCCCGTGAGCGGTGGCCCTTGAGGCAAAAGCTTGGCCATGCGTCGCAGGTTCTGCACCGCCGCCGCCAAAGTGAATTCGTCAGTGGCACCTGTCAGGCCGCGCAGTCGTAAACGATCGAGTTTCATGATCCGTTTGAGGTGGGCGAACAGCATCTCCACCTTCTTTCGTTCGCAGCGAGAGACGAGGTATTCCGGTGTCTTGGCGATGCGCCTGGCCACATCGCGGGCAGCCTCATGGATACTGCGGACGATCTTCCGATTCGGCGTGTTGGGGCAGCATTTCGCTTTCAGCGGACAGGTAGTGCAGTCGGTTTGGCTGGAGCGATAAATGATGGTGTTGGCCTTGGTCACCCGCGATCTTTTCTGGGTGAAGGCGCGCCACTCACTGCGTAGTGGTTTGCCGGCTGGGCAGCGGTATTCATTGGCCTCCTGGTTCCAGTGGAAGTCGTTACTGGAGAGGCTGTCGTCCTTGCGCTCAGTCTTGTCCCACACCGGCACATGCGGCTCGATGTCCTTTTCTTCGACCATCCAGGCCAGCATCGGGGCGGTGCCATAAGCGGTATCGCCGATAAGGCGTTCCGGTGTGAGATCGAACTGAGCTTTGACACGCTCGACCATCGTCCTAGTCGAATCGACTTCGGCGGTACGGTGCGCCGGGGTAGCTTCCACGTCCATGATCACACCGTGCTCAGTGTCGATCAGGTAATTCGTGGAGTAGGCAAAAAAGGCCGGCCCACCTGGCGCTGCTGTCCAACGGGACTGAGGATCTGTGAGCGAAATTTTCTTGGGAAGAGCCTCAGCCAGCGCCTCTTCATCAAGGGCTTCGAGGTACTCGCGCACTGCGCGGCTGCTGAGCTTTGGATCGTTCCAATCGACCTCATCTCCCGCTACCCCACGTTGCCGGCTGGCATCCGCCTTGATGATGCTAGCGTCGACGGCAAAACCTTCGCCCTTGACTAGGCCGGCTGCCATGCAACGCCGCAGCACCTCATTGAACAACCAGCGGAACAGATCGCTGTCACGAAAACGCCCATGGCGATTCTTCGAGAAGGTCGAGTGATTGGGGACTTCGTCTTCCAGACCCAGCCGGCAGAACCAGCGATAGGCCAGGTTCAGGTGCACCTCTTCGCACAATCGCCGCTCGGAACGAATGCCATAGCAGTAGCCGACGACCAGCATGCGCACCATCAATTCCGGGTCAATCGAGGGGCGTCCGATGGGACTATAGAAGTCCGCCAGGTAGGCGCGCAGATCACTAAGATCCAGGCACTGGTCGATGCTGCGCAGGAGGTGTTGAGCCGGGACGTGATCTTCTAGGTTGAACGAGTAGAACAGGCGCTGCTGTCCTCCCGGTAACTGCCCCATCATGCTGTTCGCCCCCACGCTCGCTGACAGAGCAATTTTGCCAACGGCATGGAGAGGCCGCTACTTTTTCAACAGAATCGGCCAAATGCTGCCTCCGGCAGCTACCGACCAAAGCCTCCACAGAATTCCATCCAAATACTCATTGGCGCCTAGCCCACGGGGCAAACAGGGCGCGCAGCAGGCGGGATAAGAACTTGGGTACATCAATCTCGGCGATCAGCAGAGCTGAAAAGATGAGAGCTGCACCGGCCAGGGTTCTTCCATCCAAGGTTTCGCCAAGGAGCATCGCTCCCGCGAATGCTGCGAAGATGGGCTCGAACAGGTAGGTCAGGGCTACTTTTTCTTCTTCGAGATACTTCTGCGCAGCACTCTGAACCGCGTACATGAAGGCTGTGGCGAGCAACGCGCAGAACAGAACTCCTTCCCAGAAGGAGGAATCCATTGGGGCCCATTCGGCCCTAGCGTCGAAAAGTGCAGCAAAAAGGTATCCAGTAGCGCAGGTAGCCAGCGCAATGATGACCGTAAGCATCGAGTCGTACTTATGCGAGAAGAAGCCAACCGTGAGCACATATGCGGCAAAAAAGACTGCACAGCACATGATCCAGATGTCACCTGGATTCAGAGTAAGCCCGGCCCTCGTAACGATCAGATAGAGCCCTGTCAGCGCGACGGCGCAGCAGAGCCAGATTCGAGGCTCGACGCGCTTCCGAAAGAGAGCCCACTTGAAGACCGGGATGAGCAATACATCCAGGCCAGTGATGAAGGCGGTGTTGGTGATGCTGGTGTGCTGAAGCCCGACAGTCTGGAAAATGTTACCCAAACACAAGGGTAGACCTATGGCCACGCCGGCCAGGAGCGTTTCTTTGTTGATCAGTTTCAGCCGTCTGAAAAAGATCACGCAAAGCACTAGCGTAGCGAGTGCGAACTTGTACCCCAGGAATACGAAGGGTGACCCGTCCGCAACACCCACTTTGGTGAAGGCAAACGAAATCCCCCAGAACGCGGTTCCGAGGATTAACAGGCATAGATATGTCTGACGAACAGGCATGCGAAAACCATCCATTCAAATTGGAGTGGTTAGAGCATGCGGAGAGGCCGCAAGAAAGCCCGAGTTTGCCTTCAATCTCTTCTCTAACGTTAAGGCAAGTCGGTAAAGCGCTTTCATCTGCCGCTATTAATCAATCTGGGGCAGCAGGCTGTCAACAGGTGCTACAAACCAGTCTGCAGCAAGCTGCCATCGACAGATGGCTACAACATGGCACCCGATGCACTGTCGCCAGCTTCCGCTTCTGGCCGTAAGCGGAAGCGGTGCTATCTGCCCCTAAGAGGTGTGTTCAAGCTCGTCGTTTGAGCTTTAGCGAATTTCCCTGGCTCACTTTTCTAAACTGACGACTCACCGTCGCGCGAGCCCATACAGTGGCGGGCCTGAAAGCAAAGCTCGCACTTGATTTAGGTTGTCACCAACGGTCATTGAAGCGAAATGCCTTTATACCAGCGGCTGGGCGATCCTATTGATAAGTTCCGGCCCATCATTCCGCACGTTCCCGACGTCCTTACCCACCGGATGCCACTCGAATTCCTCGACGCATAAACCATGCGCCAGTGCTAGCTCCTCAGCCTTGAGCGGCAAAAGCTCCTGCTGCATCCAGAGCGCAGCGTACTCTGGCGATAGAACCAGAGGACGCCGATCGTGAATATCGAGCATGCCGGCAGCGCTAGATGACGTAATGACAACAAAGCCGTCGCCGTCTCGGGGTTCCAGCGAGGCGCCTCGCTGAAACCGCCCGAGCGCAGCGAAAAACATCGGCTCGCCGCTACGGAGCGTGATGTAGTAGGGCTGCTTGATCTTCGGGTTGGCCGCGTCCTTCTTCCACTCGTACCAACCATCAGCGGGCACTATTGCGCGGCCGGTTTGCCAGATATCGCGAAAGAACTTGCTAGTTGCGGCCGTTTCCACCCTGGCATTTATCGCTGGTGGTCGCTTCCCCTGTGCCCACAATGGGGCGTAACCCCACTTGACCGGCTCCATGCGCAGGCCATCATCGTCCTGGTGCAGGAGCTGAACCAGTGATTGCGGACACACGTTGTAGCGTCCGATTGGCTCAGGATTCACGCTGCCACGCAATGGCAAGGGCAGCTGCATCGCGATCTTGTCCAGGTACTCATAGGCGATTCGGTACTGAGCGAAACGTCCACACATGGGTGCCCCCGCACATCTGGTTCAATTGACCGGACTCTAGCTTCAGAATACTGTATATACATACAGTTATGAGGTCTGTGCCATGCCCGTCCATATGTTGGGACCTGCTGCTCCCGCCACAATTGCACTGCCGTTTTTCAGTTTCTGCGTGCCCGCCGGATTCCCGAGCCCAGCGCAGGACCACATGGAGGGGAGCATCTCGCTCGACGAGCTGATGAACATCCGAGCTCCGCATACCTACCTGGCGCGCGCAGACGGGGAGAGCATGATCCAGGTCGGCATTTTCGACCGAGACATTCTGATCATCGACCGGGGACGGGAGGCAGAAAAAGGGGAGGTGATCATCGCAGCGCTGAATAACGAGCCTCTGGTCAAGATTTTCGACCGAGCCGGCAGCCAGGTCATTCTGCGCTCGGCTAATCCGAAGTTCCCGCCGCGGTACCTCCTCGAAAGCGAAGAACTCTACGTATGGGGCGTGGTGTCATACAGCATCCGAATCCATGGCAAGTACTGAGCGGGCCATCGCCCTCATTGATTGCAACTCGTTCTACGCCAGCTGCGAGCGTGTCTTTCGACCAGACTTGCGCCGTACGCCTATCGTCGTGCTTTCGAACAATGACGGCTGCGTGATCGCGCGCTCGGCCGAGGCAAAGCAGCTCGGTATCAAAATGGGCGTGCCGTATTTTCAGATCCGGCGCGACCTGGAGCGTTGGGGCGTTGTGGTGTTTTCCAGCAATTACGCGCTGTACGGCGACATGAGCGAGCGCGTCATGACGGTCATCGAGAGCCTGGTGCCTGCGGTTGAGGTGTACTCAATCGACGAGTCGTTTGCCGACCTTACCGGTGTGCCAGACGTCGAAGTGCTCGGCAGGCGGATCCGCGCTGAGGTACTGCGCAGCACAGGTATCCCGGTCGGGGTGGGCATTGGGGGGACCAAGACGCTCGCCAAGTTGGCGAACCATTCAGCGAAGCGCTGGCAGAAGCAGACGGGTGGGGTAGTGGACCTTCTCGACCCGGTGCGGCGCGACAAGGTGCTGCGCGTGACTGACGTCGGCGATGTATGGGGTGTCGGTCGCCGGATGACCGAGCACCTGAACAGGTTGGGCATACGTACTGCTTGGGATCTAGCTAGCGCGGATGCCTGGACCCTGCGCAAAAAATTCAGCGTGGTCATCGAGAAAACCGCACGCGAACTGCGCGGGACGCCGTGCCTCGATCTGGAGGAGGTCGCGTCACCCAAACAGGAGATCTGCTGCTCGCGGATGTTCGGCAAGCGCCTGCGCGAGCTTGAGCCAATCAAGGACGCAGTGGCGGCATATGCCGCTCGGGCCAGCGAGAAGCTGAGGGCACAGCAGTCCATGTGCAAGCGCGTCCGAATCAGCATCCGTACCGGCATGTTTAATCCCGACGAGCCCAAGTTCGCGAAAGGCGTCGTGTGTGAGCTGCCGTATCCCACCAACGACACCCGCTACATCATCCGGGCGGCGATCGCTGGGTTGGAACACATCTATCGCGATGGCTTTTCGTTCAGCAAGGCAGAGGTCCTGCTGATGGACCTCTGCCAGCGCGGCGAGTACACCGACGATCTATTCGCCCAAACCCAGCCCGCCGCGTCGGAGCGCGTTATGGGCGTGCTCGATGCAATCAACGCCAAGTGGGGCCGCAATACCCTCCGGCCCGGCCGCGTAACCACCGCGCCGGACTGGGGCATGCGACGGGAGATGATGAGCCAAAGTTTCACGACCAGGCTGGATCAGTTGTGGGTGGTGCGGTGCAACTAGGCGAGTGCATGCGAGGACCGATGAATTCCAGGTACTGGTTGTAGTGCGATCGCTTGCATCCGTTGACCGCTGAAAGCGTAAAGAAAAAGCCAGGCAGTGCCTGGCTCTTGTGTTGGTCGGATAGCTTACTGAAGCCAACCCTCTACCTTTTCGGCGCCGTGCTTTTCTTTCCAAGCTTTCAAAATCTTATGATTGCCACCCTTCGTCTCTACCACCTCTCCAGTTTCTGGGTTTTTGTAAACCTTAACTTGGCGCTGCCGACGAGGCGCTTGAGACGTCGGGGTGGCGCTGATGCTGGTGCGGCTGGGCTGCGGATCCAATATTGAAATAATTTCGCGCAGGCCTACGTCATATTGCCCCATCAAATTGCGGAGTTTTTCCTCGAACTCGATTTCGCGCTTGAGTTTGTCGTCATTCTTAAGAGCATCAAGCTGCTTGAGCTGGGCTGCGAGCTGGGCTTCTAGAGCTTTGAATTCGGCGAGTTTGGACATGGGTAACCTTCGGAGAACGAAACTGCTTTGTGTGTCTCAGTCTACCGCTTGGGCACGGAGGGAGAAAACTAAGGACCGACCGATTTCGTGAGTAATTCAGTCATCGAGAAGGCTGGTACAGGGATGGCGCTGCGGAGTGTTTGTCAGCCAGAGAGGTGCGTACTTCCTGACATATGAAGTGGTGGGTTAGCAAAATGGGAGGTGACCAAGCGGCGGCCGTTGCATAGAAACGTCGCGCATCCCGTAGAGGAAGCGGACGTGAGCAGGCTTCTTCTGCTTTAGCAGAGGTAGCCATGCATAGCATCGAAATTGGAGCTAGCCATTTACCTGCGGCAAATGAAGAAAGCTGCCTTTTTTGACAACAATGGCAGCCGCTTCGCGAAGGCAGTTGATCATTTTGGTCTTATTGCTCGGCGATTTTCAAGGTAGTTGTCGCGTGAGCGTGTCACGCTGCCTTTGATGTTTGCTGCAGTACCGCTTCCCGCTCCGGGTTCAGGCACACGATTGGTGCCAGCACCCAGTTCCTGATGTTGCCGCTCCAGCGCTCCGGGTGCCGTGCACGCGCCGCCTCGTACAGCTCGATACGCTTGCGCAGCAACTCTTCCGCCTGGCCAGTATGTCGCTGCGCCGGGGTCACGAACTTCAGGGCGCTGTGGCGATGTTCATGGTTGTACCAGGCCACGAAGCTGTTCACCCAGTTCCTGGCCTGCTCCAGCGTGTCGAAGGGCCGCTCCGGCCACAGCGGGCAGTACTTCGCCGTGCGGAACAAGGCCTCGGCATAGGCGTTGTCATTGCTCACCCGCGGGCGGCTGAACGAGGGCATCACACCCAGGTTCTGCATGGCCGCCAGCATGGTCGAGCCCTTCATCGCGCTGCCGTTGTCCGAGTGCAGTACCAGCGGCTGGCCTGCCCGCTGTTCACGTAGGCAGGCCTGGCGTAGCAGCTGGGCGGCCTGCTCGGCGCTTTCACTTTCATGCACCTCGTTGGCCACCAGCTTCCGGCTGTAGACGTCCTTGATCATGTACCAGTAGAAGTAACGGCCCTTGACCGTGGTCGGCAGCCAGGTGATGTCCCAGCACCACAGCTGGTTCGGGCCGTCGGCCACATGGGTCGTCAGCGCTCGTTTCACCGGTGGGCGGCTACGGCCGCGCGGATGCTGCTGTTCGGCGTCCTTCAGCAACCGGTAAAAGGTCGACTCCGAGGCCAGCCAGGTGCCCTGATCGGCCAGCCGCGCCACGATCTGCTGCGGCGGCAGGCTGGCAAACTCGGGCTGGTTGGCGACCTCCAGCACGCGGCGGCGCTCTTGCGGGGTCAGCTTGTTGGCCGGCTCAGCTCGCTGTGCCGAAGGACGCCGATCCTCCGGGCAGTGCTGCCAGCGCTGCAGGCTGCGCAGCGACAGGCCCAGTTCGGCGCAGGCCTGCGCCCGCCGCGCTCCCGCCGCCACGGCGTCCTCGATCAACTGCAGCGTTTCACGGCGATCCGGGGCGCTGATCATTCGTCCTCGTCCTTCCCCCAGAGCGCCTCGGCTTTTTTTCGCAACACCAGCAGAGCCGCGGTTTCTGCCAGCGCCGCATCCTTGCGCCGCAGTTCACGCTCCAGCTGCTTGATGCGCTTCTTCGCGGCCTTTTCCTCTTCGCGTTCGCGCCGGGTCTTGATCGGCTGAGCCAGGCTGTTGGCCTGCTCGCAGGCTTCGCGCCAGGCGTTGATCTGCTCGACATACAGGCCTTTGCGCCGGCAGTACTCCGCCAGCTCAGCCGCATTGAGGCTGGCGCTTTCCAGCACCACCCGAAACTTGTCCTGGCTCGACCACTGGTCGGCCTGCTGTCCATCTCCCGGCACCACTGCTCCCGCTGCTCTGGCCTGTTTGCGCCAAGCATACAGGGTGGCATCAGTAATGCCTGTCGCTTCCACCAGCTCCGGCACCGTCCGGTTCAAGGGCGGCATCATCTGCCGCACCACCCACTCCCGATGCTCTATCGAATAACGCGCCACACGGCTCTCACTTCCGCCCACCGACCAAGACTCATCGAATCAACTCACACGACAACTATCCTGACGCGGCGGGTGCTCGGTCTCGCTCCACATTCGTTTCGCTTACCTGCAAACGCCCAAAATGCTCAACTGCCCCATACTTGAAGGTTTCAAGTATGGGGCGCGGGGGCATACTTGAAGGAACGCTTCGCTGCTTCAAGTATGCCCCCGCAATTTTGTTGTCAAATCATAGCCGCCAGGCGTTGCCTGGCCGAAATGGCGATTGTGCACAGACGTGAGCTGCGCCATTCGCGGGCGCTGCCGCCCCGGCCTCAATCATAAGCCCGATCACTGCGGCACACTTGTCTTACGACCGCCATGTCACATGACTCGAGTGCTGCAGTCTCGCCGTGTCACTCGTAGGGCTTGCGGCAGTTAGTGAGTGTCGATGCGCCGGGTGACCGTGCCGTGTGTCTGTCACAGTGGCGTTATGAAGCGGTGTCCGGTCTGATGCCAAAGCGCCCACGCTTCAACTGAAATTTGTGTGGCAGCAGCCGACTGTCACGGAATTCTCGTCGCAGCGGATGCAAGTTCTTCGATGGTGGACTGTGCTCAGCGATAGGGCGTGCCAACCGTCGCCGCAAGCGATGCCCGGAGTTGCGTGAAAATTCGGTTTCTTTCCTGTTGTGTTCAGAACGAAAAAGGCCGCAGATTGGCTGCGGCCTTTTATTCATCCTGTCTCATAATCATCTCCAGGCGATGATTGTTTTGAACGCTACGCGCTAGCAAGGCTTTTGCTTAGTTCTCCTTCCTCGCTTTCCGCGTCCGGCTTGGTTTGTGAGCAGCTTTTTAAAATGCTCCCAGCGGATCTGCTCGGTCTGTGCGTTGTATGTCAGTCCCCGTTCCATCTGCTCCAGTAATCTCAGACTCAGTGGCTGCTCCAGGTAATGGTCTGCTGTGACTTCTGGTGCACCACCCTCATGGCCGAGCAGATAGGCGATCGTGGATGGAGATATGCCTGACCGTTCCAGCCGAACGGCAAACGAGCGACGGAGACTTTTAAAATTGAGCCCGCCATTAACCGCCGGCGGACAGTGCTGACCGATGTATCCTGTACCCGTGCACGGCCCGCAGAAAAACCGACTTGGGTCGCGGGAGTATAGGTGCTTTGGATCGAAGCTCAGCTCGTTGAAAAGCAGAGCGTCATTGCCATCGGCCTGGCGCCGTTCTTCTACGAAATTTAGAAAGCCCATCTCCACTAGCTTCGAGCAGATTGGAATCTGCCGAGCCGACGGCCCCGTCTTCAACGACTTGTTGTAGCCATTATCGTTGATATCGATAAGGTCTACGCCGTGGACATCCTGGATCACATCATGCACACGTAGCTGGCAGAGCTCGTTAAGCCGCGCGCCGGTATAGAGCCCAAGCGGGAGCAACCAAAACCGATAGGGCTTGGCGTCCTGGTTGATTTTCGGCAGGTCGCCTGCGAGATACTTTCTGTAGGGCCAGCCTGAGAACATCTGATTCAGATTGCTATCCAGAAATGGCTTGGTGATTTCGGCGTGTTTTGTATTGCAGGTCGCGACTTTGATCGCCTCGGTAATCAGCTTGCTCTCAAGTGCTTCGTCCAGCATTCGATTGAACAACTGATAGTAGGTCGTGAGGTTTGCGCCTTTGCTACCCGACGCAGCGTTCTGCTTGAGTAACGACGGTAGCTGATCCTTCAGACGCTGTACGTCGGCCCGATCAAGCTCAGCAACTCGGCGGGTAGGATTATCTTGCGTCAGAGCGATTTTTAGTTTCTCCATCCGCGCTCGAAGCATGTGCTCGGATTTCCCTGCGTAATTGTTTTCTCGCAGAAAGCGGGACAGCGTTATGTCCATGAACTCGGTAAGCAAAGGAGAAGACTGAAAGCGGTTTATCGCATCCGTAATCGCTGAAATGTTTGCCAACGCGATTCGCAAGTGTTCTTCATGGCCGGGTTCGACGATAAGACTCAGGCCTTTGTAAAAAGGAATGGAGAGGGGGGCAGTTACATTCATATATACCTCACAGTGGGTGAGGCTTGAGATTATTACTGGATGGATAAACAGTCAAGATAATCTATTAGGATTTACCATGCGATAGTTTTTATTGACAACTTGTCAATAATCGCAAGATGAGCAAAAGGTAAGAGCGAGCCCCTACCTTTTATTAGCTGAATATTATGCGTACGTTTTCCAGTGTCGCTTAGCAACCCGCACGCTGGGGAAGGGGGTGCCAACCGGGCGACCGACATTGAAAACGCCCTGGCGTTCTCGTAACTCTTGATAGTGCCGGTAATGGATGTGTCCCAGCCCTAGCCCGAAATCGAGCTTGTCGAGCTCGTCTTTGAGCACGTCAGACGGATAGCAGTCGCCGTACCCACCGGTGGTACTTTTATCCGAGTGGCCTACAAGCGCTTTGGCTTTCGCCAGGTCAAGGTTCTGTCTGCGAAATTGATTGATAAAGGTGTGGCGCAGACCGTGGTACGTCAGGCCGTCATCTCCCAGGCCGCAAAGCCCAAGGTAACCCCGGCTAATCTGGCTTGAGCCGAGAAACCAACGGCTCGCAACATGCCCGGGAGAAAGGTCGCCGTATACCCGAATATTGTCGAAAAGCGGAGCCTTGCCGTCTCGCTCGACAGCTTCCAGGCGTGCTTGATGAAACTCCAGGAAGCCCGACTCGATAAGCTGCCGGTGAATCGGCACCAACCTTTCCGAATCGGACGTCTTCAGCTGTTTCGACCCGCTTCGATTGATGCTGATGAGCCAGACGCCGAGTTCTTGCCGAATGTCTTCGAGCCGTAGCTGGCACAGCTCACTTAGCCTTGCGCCTGTAAAAAGGCCAAGCAGCGGCAGCCAAAACTTGTAGTCATCCAAGCGCCAGCGCGGCGGCGTGGTCAGTGTGTAGGCCGGACCGTGAAGAAGTTTCTCGATCTGGCTTGGGCTATACGTGCGCTTCCTCGGCGCCTCGGCTCCTTTGGTGCTGAATGCCAATCCGGCCGCGATATTTTCGGTGATGTAACCCTGATCATGAGCGTAGGTGACAAGGGCCCTTGCCAGCTCAAAAAACTTTTTCGCAGTGCGAGGGTTGATTGGCTCGAACTTACCGTCGCTAATGATCTTACTTAGCGGCTGGTTACGCGT
This sequence comes from Stutzerimonas kunmingensis, assembly GCF_021432085.1. GTDB lineage: Bacteria > Pseudomonadota > Gammaproteobacteria > Pseudomonadales > Pseudomonadaceae > Stutzerimonas. Next base: position 914,203 of record NZ_CP090366.1, read on the forward strand.
GGCACGGAGGCGATGCCGGTTCTTCGGATAGCTACGCAGATGATCGCGTAGCGTGTTGAATTCAGCGCGAGTCAGCGTCTCGACTTGCCGGTGCCCGCCAAGCAGCTCGCACAGGCCTTCCAGGCGGGCCTTTGCGGTAATGCGAGTCCGCGGGTTAGCCCAGGCGCCTTCACGAATTTGCCGTTCTTCGTATTCCTTTACCAAAGCTGCGAGGCTCAACCCTGCGTTTGAACCACGCGCCGGCGAGACAATGCGATCGTTGACGGAGGGTTGCGTAAAGAGGGTTTCAAGCTTGGCTTTCTGCGCGTCGGGCAGAACGCTCCCGAGCGCATTCAGCAACGCGAGCGTGCCTGGATCCTGTGGCGGTGCCACAGCATCTGTCGGCGAGTTCAGCTCCGGAATCGTCTGCATAGGCTCGGCGGTTGCAGCAGAACCCAACATCCGCCGAACCAGGTCACCGATTTCCTGCATGGCTTGGGCGTAAGGATCTTGGTGATCGTCTTCCTGAAAGTAACGCAACAGCACCTTATCAACCTTCTGCAGCGTATACGTCAGCATGAGGACCGCAATGATGATGGAGCTAGCCCGCATTTCTCACAGGAAGAGATGCACCGGGCCGTCGGATGCGCGAAAATTGTTGTGCAAAGAACGATTTAGCGCGACAACGGAGAGCGGCCCGATGCAGACACAGTGTAATCCGAAGCAGTACACGTTTTCAGGGGTGGGGCGGCGCGCGGTGGTAGCCGGATTTGATGGCGGTCGGGTGAGTTCGGATGGCGGCGCGTTGCTGCTCAAACAAACCGATGAAGCGGTGGGGTTGTTCGATCGCCTGGCCGGCTGTTTCCAGGACGATCGGATGCCCGAGGCGGTGGAGTTTCCGCTGCGCACGCTGGTGGCGCAGCGGGTGATGGGCATCGCGCTGGGCTACGAGGATCTCAACGATCACGAGCAACTGCGCCACGACCCGCTGCTGGGCGCGGTGATCGGCAAGCTGCAGTCCGGACGTGCGCGCTGTGCGCCCTTGGCCGGCAAGAGCACGCTCAACCGGCTGGAGCGCTTCCAGGCGCAGGGCAGTTCGCGCTATCACAAGATCCGGCCGCAGGCCGGCATGATCGAGGATCTGTTCGTCGATCTGTTTCTGGACGCCCACCGCAGGCCGCCAGAGGAGATCATCCTGGATCTGGATGCCACCGACGATCCGCTGCATGGGCAGCAGGAGGGCCGGTTCTTTCACGGCTACTACGGGGGTTACTGTTACCTGCCGCTGTACATCTTCTGCGGCCGTCACCTGCTGTGCGCCAAGTTGCGCCCGGCCAACGTCGATGGCGCCGCCGGGGCGCTGGAAGAGGTGCAACGCATCGTCAAGCAGATTCGCGCCCGCTGGCCAGACACGCGCATCGTGCTGCGCGCCGACTCGGGGTTCTGCCGGGATGACCTGATGACTTGGTGCGAAGCACAGTCGGTCGATTATGTCTTCGGACTGGCGCGCAACGCGCGCCTGACCCGGGCCATCGGCCCGAGCCTGCGGCAGGCCCAGGCGCAGTGCGAAGCGACGGGAGTCCCGGCACGGGTGTTCCAGGAACTGCACTACCGCACGAGGAAAAGCTGGAGCGCCGAGCGCCGGGTGGTGGCCAAGGCCGAGGCCTTGCCGGGCAAGACCAACCCACGCTTCGTGGTGACCACGCTTGCGGTCGGGGACTGGCCGGACAAGGCGCTGTATGAGGATCTCTACTGCGCGCGCGGCGAGATGGAGAACCGCATCAAGGAGTGTCAGCTCGACCTGTTCGCCGACCGCACCTCCACCGCGACGCTGCGCAGCAACCAGCTGCGGCTGTGGCTGTCCTCGTTCGCCTACGTGCTGCTCGAAAGCCTGCGCAGGCTGGCGCTGTCGGGGACCGAACTGGCCCAGGCCACGGCCGGTAGCATCCGCCTGAAGCTGCTCAAGATCGGCGCGGTCATCACCGTGAGCGTGCGCCGGGTCAAAGTGGCCATGAGTTCGGCCTTCCCGCAGCAGGAGGTGTTCGATCACGCCTTCGATGTCTTGAGCGCCGCGGCGCGCTGACAGCCGCACACCCACCGTCCCCCTCCACATCACACCCCGTCCACCCTGCCGCAAGCGCCTTGTTCAAGCGCGCTCGCAGGCGCTTGCCCGAAATCAGCGCTGTCGGCAGCCTGCGCCACCTGCGACGACCTGCGTCCGTCAAAACGGCCCAATGCGCAGGGCTGTGAGAAATGCGGGCTAGTGAGCAGCTCAACCCGAAAGCTTTTCTTTTCTCTCAGATGCGCTTTCATGCACAGCGGATCGAGTTCGATAAGCATCACATAAAGCCCCGATCCCTCCTGCACCAAGAGCGCTCGATCAATGATGCGGAGCTTCAGATGCATCGCGTTGGCTTGCTGAAGATGAAAATGCAAAGCTTGCCGAGATTGCGGTAGTGCTGGGGGGATGTGCATGAGATTCCGACCCTGGTCTGGGCGGGCATGGCACAGGTATTCATAAAGCGTCATCGCTGCAAATGCAGGAGATTCTTTCGAATAGCGCCCTGGGGAGGGTGGGACGGTCTCGAGTACATCAAGGGCGGCGTAAATGTACCGGGCAGCGTCGCTCGCCACGTTCTGGTTGTTGGTTCCGAGCGGCCAGTCAAAGCGTACGAACCCGACCCCAAGCGCTTTTACCAGTGCGGGCGTTGGTGTCAGTGCGAAGAAAATTTCGCCCCCTGGCTCGTGGCTATAGAGCACTACACGCTCGGCACTCTCTTTCATCATGCGAGCGTGGGCGACCGAAAGGTCTTGGTTCGCGAGCTTCATGGGCGACGGACGGACTTTCCAAACCCGGTCGGCGAATTTGAGTGCTTCCGCTACCGCTAAGTGAAACCTTTGGAGGTCAACCAGCAGGCGGTCAGAAAAGAGCTCGACATAGTGCTCGGTTGCCTTGGCAAGGAACTGCTCGAAAGAAGCATTCAGGTACTTAGCGAGATCGCGGGCCAGGGCTTCGTCGTGGCTGAGCGACCACCGGATTTGCGCAGGCAGTTTCGGGTTGGCCGCGAAATGCTTAGGGAATGTGAGGTAGTACTGGAAGCCAGTGTTGGCTTGATAGACCAGGTGGGGGACACCCGTTTTGCTTTGGCGCTTGGACATGATGGCATACCTTTTGGATTCACAGACGGACTGTGAGTAATCCAATGCCATCAAATCTGGGCTGAAACCCGCGTTCTAGACGGGTTTCAGTGTTGAATTGGTGGAGCCGGGGGGATCCAAAATATATGCATAACCTATTGTTCTTAAATACTTTTTTGAAAGATCTATTGTTAGATGCCCCCATAAGTGCCCCGTGCACGTATTTCCGATGAGCGGCCTTTAGAAGGAGTTGAACTGGCGTCCTGAACTCTCGTTTCGCGACAGGGCGATGCCGGTCGACCACCGAGGAGGATTCAGTAGAATCAGTCGCCTACAGCATAACCCCGGTTACCTGGGCGGGAGGGTTCGATGCCCAGCTTAGCAGCAGGTGTTGGCTAGATGTCAGGTCCGGTAGTTGGGGTTTTTCCGCGGTAGCGCACCATGGGCTCATCTAGGACGATTTGAGCTGAGGTGCGGTATGAGACACTCGATGGTTACCTGTCACAACTGTGGCAAAGCGATGGTTCCGAGGGCGTCATATAGCCGTGGTTTCTGGGGTTATTCGCCTTCGTCCAATCATTGCCCCTTTTGCCTGAGTGAGAACTGGCACGGCGGAAATCCAGGGCTAGGGGCTCGGCTGTTCGCTTTGGTTGGCCTGGGTCTTGGTGTTCTGGCCTGCGCGTTGGTGGGAGCTCTTCTATTTAAAGTGCAGTGGTGGCTTGGTGTCGAGGGACAGTGGCCTCTATTGACGCTGGGCACATGTGCTGTGTCAGTTAGCGCGGGATACCATTTTTACAACTGGTTTGTTGATTGCTGACCGGTGACCATGCTGTGGAAGGCAGCAATCGGCCGATTCTGTTGAAAAAGTAGGTTTAGCGGCAGCAAGGCGGTCGGATGTACCTGCTGTCGAAATGGCTGCAAGCCACTTCAAGTTGCCTTCCGGCGTTTCACTGAGCGTCCTTGCTCCGGTTTAAGGGTTAATTTGAGGGTTTCTGCTCGTAGCAGGCGTACCTATCCCGTCAGCGGTGGCCCTTGAGGCAAAAGCTTGGCCATGCGGCGCAGGTTCTGCACCATCGCAGCTAAGGTGAATTCGTCAGTGGCACCCGTTAGGCCACGCAGTCGTAAACGGTCGAGTTTCATGATCCGTTTGAGGTGGGCGAAAAGCATTTCCACCTTCTTTCGTTCGCAGCGAGAGACGAGGTATTCCGGTGTCTTGGCGATGCGTCGAGCCACGTCGCGGGAAGACTCATGGATGCTGCGGACGATCTTCCGATTCGGCGTGTTGGGGCAGCATTTCGCTTTCAACGAGCAGGTGGCGCAGTCGGTTTGGCTGGAGCGGTAAATGATGGTGTTGGCCTTGGTTACCCGCGATCTTTGCTGAGTGAAGGCACGCCATTCACTGCGTAGCGGTTTGCCGGCTGGGCAGCGATATTCATTGGCTTCCTGATTCCAGTGGAAGTCGTTACTGGAGAGGCTGTCGTCCTTGCGCTCGGTCTTGTCCCACACCGGCACATGCGGCTCGATGTCCTTTTCTTCTACCATCCAGGCCAGCATCGGGGCGGTGCCATAAGCGGTATCGCCGATAAGGCGTTCCGGCGTGAGATCGAAATGCGCTTCGACACGCTCGACCATCGTCCTGGTCGAGTCGACTTCGGCGGTACGGTGCGCCGGGGTAGCTTCCACGTCCATGATCACACCGTGCTCAGTGTCGATCAGGTAATTCGTGGAGTAGGCAAAAAAGGCCGGGCCACCTGGCGCTGCTGTCCAACGGGACTGAGGGTCTGTGAGCGAAATTTTCTTGGGAAGAGCCTCAGCCAGCGCCTCTTCATCAAGGGCTTCGAGGTACTCACGCACTGCTCGGCTGCTGAGCTTTGGGTCGTTCCAATCGACCTGATCTCCCGCCACCCCACGTTGCCGGCTGGCATCCGCCTTAATGATGCTGGCGTCGACGGCGAAACCTTCACCCTTGACTAGGCCGGCTGCCATGCAGCGCCGCAGCACCTCATTGAATAACCAGCGGAATAGATCGCTGTCACGAAAACGCCCATGGCGATTCTTCGAGAAGGTCGAGTGATTGGGTACTTCGTCTTCCAGACCCAGCCGGCAGAACCAGCGATAGGCCAGGTTCAGGTGCACCTCTTCGCACAATCGCCGCTCGGAACGAATGCCATAGCAGTAGCCGACGACCAGCATGCGCACCATCAACTCCGGGTCAATCGAGGGGCGCCCGATGGGGCTATAGAAATCCGCCAGGTAGGCACGCAGATCACTGAGATCCAGGCACTGGTCGATGCTTCGCAGGAGATGTTGGGCCGGGACGTGATCTTCCAGATTGAACGAGTAGAACAGGCGCTGCTGTCCTCCCGGTAACTGTCCCATCATGCTGTTCGCCTCCACGCCCGCTGACAAAGCAATTTTGCCAACGGCATGGGGAGGTCGCTACTTTTTCAACAGAATCGGCCAAAAGCGGACGATTGCTGGCAGGTATTCAAGCTATGTCCCCAGGCCCTGGGGAAATAGCTTGGGGTTTGAGAAAGCCTGCTTAAGGTGGTCGTACACCAATCGCACCCGCTTCGATACAGGACCCTGCTGCGGGCGGTATATGAACAGATCCCATGGTGCTGGAGCGTGATCAGCCAAAACGGCAACCAGCTTTCCTGACCGCAGATGAGGCTCAGCCAGATAGGCAGGAATTTGGCCAAAACACATGCCTGCCAGGGTGGCTTCCAATTCCGTATCTGGATCATCACAGATAAGCGCTGGCTGCCTGGGCGCGAACGTTTGCCCGTCGGCAAATAGCCAAGGCCAAGGGCGGCCATTTTTCCGGTCGATCAGGACTGAAAGTGGCAGCTTAGCTAAGGCATCCAAAGATTTAGGTGGTGTCTTTTGGCCTATGAGAGACGGGCACGCGACAACGTAAAACGGCACGGGAGCTAAGGCACGTGCAACGTAGCGCCGGTCGCGAATAACCCCCACCCGGATACCAATATCGATATGCGCTTCAACGGCATCAGTCATCTGATCTTCCAAGCGGAGATCGAATTGCAGGTCAGGATGTGCAGCGGCCAGGGGCTGAAGAAACGGTATTAGGAAGCGCCTGCCAATAGCATGTGGAGCCGTAATCCCCACCTTACCTGACAGCTCAGGCTCCGTCCTGTGCGACCGGAATAGCGTATCGAAATGATCCAGAGCTGACATGGCATCTTTGGCGTAATCCTGACCGAAAGCAGTGATGCTCACCTGGCGGGTATTGCGGTGGAACAGTGATTCGCCAAGCTCAGTTTCCAGGGCTTGAATGGCTCGAGTCACCCCTTGTGGGGAGATGCCTAATCGAGTTGCCGCTTCGCGGAAGCTACCTGCCTCTGCTGCTGTGCAAAAAATCCTAACCATCTCCATGCGGTTAAGCATGTTGCCCCCCCCCCATTTATTCCATTTTCAGGAATAGTATAATCCAATCATTTCCATTTATTGAGATCAATCATGGGTCTAAAGTTTGCGCACTGCCAGGTTAACCAGCCATGGCGAAGTACAAACCCGCCGATGAGGTTCTCAGCATGAGCAATAACATTTCTGGAAAAGTTGTCGTTATCACCGGTGCCAGTAGCGGCCTGGGTGAGGTTACTGCACGCCACCTTGCTGCGCTTGGCGCTCGCGTAGTGCTGGCTGCACGTCGCAAAGATAAACTCGACGCATTGGTGGCTGAGCTGACCAATGCAGGTGGTCAGGCAATCGCGTATCAGACCGATGTTACCTCTCAGGAAGAGGTCAAAACGCTCATTCAAGGTGCCGTGGACACCTACGGTCGCATTGATGTACTGGTCAACAATGCCGGACTGATGGCGATTGCACCGCTCAGCGATGCTCGCACTGACGAGTGGGATCGCATGATCGATATCAACATCAAGGGTCTGCTGTACGGAGTCGCGGCTGCATTGCCAGTCTTCCAGAAACAAAACAGTGGTCACTTCATCAACATCGCATCGGTTGCAGGCCTGAAGGTGTTTAGCCCAGGTGGCACCGTGTACAGCGGCACCAAGTTTGCTGTGCGGGCTATCTCCGAAGGACTGCGTCACGAAGTCGGTGGCAGCATCCGCACCACGACTATCGAACCGGGCGCCGTGGACTCCGAACTGAAATTCGGCAGCACCCACCAACAGAGCCGCGATTTCGTGGTGGACTTCTACAAGCATGCAATTCCCGCCGAATCGGTCGCTCGAGCTATCGCCTTCGCAATTGAGCAGCCTGCTGACGTGGATATTAACGAGATCGTTCTGCGCCCAACCGTGCAGGAATTCTAATGAGTTGAGGGCCTGTCTCTTCGGCGTCAGGCCCCGCTTATCTGGAGTGAAAAGCGGTGAGTGCCACATGGCCCGGAAGAAAAGAAGCAAGCGCTCGATGCAGGTGCTGAATGCCCTGCAATTCTTCAGCAGCTTGCAGCTGTTCGTGGGGCTGACAACGGATTGATGGCAACGGTTATGGAGAGCTATCTACGGGAAGAGTTTCCCAGTAGCGAAATCAGGAGCGATTCGCAGAACAAGTCCATTGACGAGACCATCTCCATCGTCCGCTCCTACCTGCGGTAGAGGCACCAGGGTGCCCTCGGTGAGGGAAAATTTAGTTAGCTAGTAAAGGAAGCGCCATCATGAAATCACGTGCAGCAGTTGCCTTCGGGCCTGGAAAGCCACTGGAAATCGTCGAGATCGACGTCGAGCCGCCGCGCAAGGGCGAGGTGCTTGTCAGGATCACGAATACCGGCGTTTGCCATACCGACGCCTTCACCCTGTCGGGCGAGGACCCGGAAGGCGTGTTCCCGGCGGTGCTGGGCCATGAGGGCGCCGGCATCGTGGTCGAGGTCGGCGAGGGCGTGACCTCGGTCAAGCCGGGTGACCACGTGATCCCGCTGTACACCGCCGAGTGCGGTGAGTGCCTGTTCTGCAAGAGCGGCAAGACCAACCTGTGCGTGGCGGTGCGCGCCACCCAGGGCAAGGGCGTGATGCCCGATGGCACCACCCGCTTCAGCTACAACGGCCAGCCGATCTACCACTACATGGGCTGCTCGACCTTCAGCGAATACACGGTGGTGGCCGAAGTCTCGCTGGCCAAGATCAACCCGGACGCCAATCCCGAGCATGTCTGCCTGCTGGGTTGCGGTGTGACCACCGGCATCGGCGCTGTTCACAACACGGCCAAGGTTCAGCCGGGTGACTCTGTGGCCATCTTCGGCCTCGGCGGCATCGGGCTCGCTGCGATTCAGGGGGCACGCCAGGCCAAGGCGGGTCGCATCATCGCCATCGACACCAATCCAGCGAAGTTCGAGCTGGCTCGTACCTTCGGCGCGACCGAATGCCTCAACCCGAAGGACTTCGACAAGCCGATTCACGAGGTTCTCATCGAGATGACCGGTTGGGGTGTCGATCACACCTTCGAGTGCATCGGCAACGTCAACGTGATGCGCTCGGCACTGGAAGCAGCACATCGTGGCTGGGGCCAGTCGATCGTCATCGGCGTGGCTGGTGCAGGCAAGGAAATTTCGACGCGCCCGTTCCAGTTGATCACCGGTCGCACCTGGAAGGGCTCGGCTTTCGGCGGGGTCAAGGGCCGCACTCAACTTCCCGGCATGGTGGAGGACGCAATGAAAGGCGAGATCGATCTCGCCCCGTTCGTCACCCACACCATGGGCCTCGACGACATCAACAAGGCCTTCGACCTGATGCATGAAGGCAAGTCGATTCGCACGGTGATCCACTACTGATCGCCCACTACCCATTCAACGCCAACCACCAAGGAAATTAATCATGTCCACTCCTGTCATTTCTGGCGATGGCATCTTTTCGCACATCTTTATCGGCGCTGCCGACCTTCAGAAGTCGGTCGCGTTCTACGCCGCCGCTCTGGGTGCTCTTGGCATCAAGAACCTCGGTCCTTTCAACAACGGATGGGTACTTTTCGGTCGCGAAAAGCCGGCTTTCATCATCGCCCGCCCGGGCAATGGTGAAGCGCCTTCCAGCAACGGCGTGACGATCGGCTTTGCGGCCGCCACTCCCGCTGAAGTGGATGCCTTCCACGCCGCCGGCCTTGCCGCAGGCGGCACTGACGAGGGCCAACCTGGCGCACGTGGTCACCTGCCGGGTGCCTATGCTGCCTACCTGCGTGATCCGGCGGGCAACAAGGTCTGCTCGTACACCTTCGTCTGAAAGCAAGGAAGCTGAGAGCGTTCTGACAGGGTCAGCACAAGCCTCTATTATACGGCGAGCCTGTTAGACGGACTGCGTAACGCGGTGCATGCTCATGAAGATCGGCCCGCAGCCATGTGTGAAACGCATGGCTGCGGGCATTTGTTTTGAAGCGTGCTTTTCAACCAATGAGAAATGAGGTCGTTATGAAAGAGCCGGCCAATATCAATACGACGACCGTACAACCCACCCCAACCGCCACCGTGTACGGCATGCCGGCTTATGCCGATCGTGCTGCAGCCGTGGGTGAAGTGCATGCGCGCCCGCATCTGTTGCTTGAGGCCCCCCGCGGTATATTGCAGCTCGCTTTCATGACCGAAGGTGACCAGACCAGGGATCAGATGGCGATGAGCGAGTTGTCTCATCGCTTCGGCGTTGCCGAGCCCGACCACGCTACGCCGCTACACGGCATGACATGGGATGAGGGAGACCTTCACTGTGAAAAGCACACCGAGTTCTCTACGTATCTCTGGTGCGCTTCGCTGGATTCCAAGACGGGAGAGCCTTGCGGAGAAAATCCCTTCAAACATGGATTTGTTCCTCCGGGCCCGGTCATATCCGGCATCCGCTTGAGACTTCTTCCGTGGATACCAGAAACGGAGAAGGAGGCTGATCGCTTCGATCCTGCCAGCCTGTGCTACTCGTTGGTAGAGAACGGCTCTGCCGCCATCTTGACCGACTTCCGACAGGATGAGGATGGCCTGACGCAGATCCTCATCCTTGCTCGTGATTTGACCCCGGCGCGGGCAGGTGCGCTGGCTCAACTTCTATTGGAGATCGAGACGTACCGTACCTTGGCGTTGCTGTCTCTGCCGTTGACGCGATCGATGACGTCGGAGCTGCGACACATGGAGTCGCGCCTTGCTGCGATCACTGACGAGATGTGTACGAATTTGGTAGAACGCCGCGATAGCGACGTGCTGCTTTCCGAATTGACAGGTCTGGCCGCCGAACTGGAAGCTGGCGTCGCGGCAAATCTCTATCGCTTCGGCGCCAGCCGTGCCTACTACGAGATCGTCGAGGAAAGGCTGGCTGCGCTTTCAGAAGTGGCCGTATCCGGATACAGCACCTGGGCGGATTTCCTGCAGCGTCGCATCGCTCCAGCCATGCGGGAGTGCCAATCCGTAAAGGAGCGCCAGGCCAAGCTCTCCGACAAACTGACCCGAGCCATCGCGTTGCTGCGTTCGTGGATCGACGTCGAACTTGAACGCCAGAACCGCGATCTGCTGGCTTCGATGAACAACCGGGCCAAGTTGCAATTGCGCCTTCAGCAAACCGTCGAAGGCCTGTCGGTCGCGGCAATTTCTTATTACGTCGTGAGTCTTCTCGGCTACCTGCTCAAGGGCATTCCGATCGTTCACGACAGCGTGGCGCCGGTGATGGCGGTTCTGGTACCTGCGGTGATGCTGACGATCTGGTGGATCGTCCGCAGGATAAGACACGCCCACAGCGACACGGCGGCGGAAGAGAAATCTTCCTGACGAGCTGCCGTCCTGGCGCGCGATAGCTGCGCCGTCCGTTTGAACAGAGGAGAACAACATGCCAAGCAATTCTTTCGGTGAATCCTCTTGTACCGCTGCGGCCTGCATTGAAGCGTTTGTAGACCTTATTCCAGTAGCCAAACGCCTTGGGCAGGTCTCTCCAGGGACATCCCGTGCGCATGCGGTACAGCATGCCCTCCACGGTCATTCGTAGATCACGCTTGTTGTAGATGGCCTTGTGCAGCAGAATTTCCCGCAGCTTCGACCAATGCTCATCGCTGAGCAGTAATCGGGGCATTGCAAGCTCGTATCGATGTTGGGTCAGAGCTTCAACGATACGGGCTTGCTCTTATAGATCAATGGGTTAGCGCGAAATGGCAACAGACCCTAGCAAACCAGTTCAAATAACGTGGCGCAGTAGTTTTATCAGGTCCAAATGCGCCGTTTGGCCTGCGTCAGTTTCCCGGTGGTCTCCAGCCGTACATACACCAAACGCCTCTGGTCATCCACCGCGTCGCAACTCCCTGACACCCCGGCCCAGCTTGCGGCGCAACAGGGCCCGCAGGGTCACCCCATCCGAGTACCCGACCTGTGCGGCGACCTGGTCGACGCTCGCGTTTCCGGTGCGCAAGAGATGGACGGCATGCTCCACGCGCAGGTCCTGGAAATACGACAGCGGCGTCTTGCCCAAAACGCTTTGCAGCCGCCGCGCCAAGGTGCGCTCGCTTGTGCCCGCGGCGCAGGCCGCTTCGGCCAGCGAGAACCCCTTCGCGAGCCGACGTCTGGCCCAGCATTCGAAGCGCTCCACCATCGGGTCGGCATGCGCAAGGTGGTCGGGAATCACGAACTCGGCTTGCGAACTGCGTGCCTCGACCAGCAGATAGCGTGCTACTAGGGCCGCCAGCGCCGGACTGCGCCCCCGGATGATGCGCAAGGCCAGGTCGACGTGGGCCAAAGCGGCACCCGCGGTAGTGAAGCGTGTCGAGTTCACGATCATGCGTGACTCGTCCAGCGTGACGTTCGGATAGCGCTGCCGAAACATCGGCCCCAGCCACCATGACGTCGTCGCACGATGCCCATCAAGCAGGCCACTCTCTGCAAGCAAGAAACTACCGGAGCAGGCGGCACCAAGGTGCGCGCCAGCGGTGGACCACTGCTGTAGCACGGCGACCGCATCGGGCACGTCGGGGCGTGTGAGCCGAGCCGAGAGCGTGTCAGGCATCTTTTCACCAAACGCGGGCACGAGCACGACGTCTGGTTCCGGCACACCACGCGCAGTGACCACGGGGACCGTCAAGCCTTGCGCAGTTCGGATGCGACGCCGCACGCCCACCAGCGTGAGCTCTATGTGCGCGGGAGCCTGTGGCAGCGAGCCCGACATCGCATTGGCCAAGCCCACTGTGTCGGTGAGCGCCGCAAGCCCCAGATCAAACACGCCATCACAAACAAGGATGTGGATTTTCATGGCAACAATGATATCAATGTTGTCATTATTGTCTATAGAGATGGCTGTCATGAAGACTTAGACTGCAGGCTCGTCGATCCATTCATCTAACCCAGTTACCCAAAGGATTACAGTATGACCAAGCTCGCCCTGTTTGTTCGCCTCGAAGCCAAACCCGGCCAGGAGGCTGCGCTTGCCGACTTCCTGGCCAGCGCACTGCCGCTCGCCAACGCCGAGTCCGGCACCACTGCCTGGTTCGCATTGAAGTTTGGCCCTTCGACGTTCGGTGTGTTCGATGCCTTTGCCGATGAGGCAGGTCGCCAAGCACATCTGAACGGCCAGATCGCCGCGGCCTTGATGGCCAACGCCGCGACCTTGCTCAGTTCTCCGCCCAATATCGAGAAGGTCGAACTGCTTGCAGCCAAACTGCCTGCATGACAACCCGGCCTTGACCCAATCAGGTCACGCTGCAGGATGGGGGGCACAAGCTCTACGCAGCGATCCCCCCCTCGATTGCACTTGCCCAGGGAGCTACCTTCCACAGCGACGGGGGGCAATATTGCAGCCAGAACTTCCAAGCTGCGTCAGCAAGCAGGGGCAACATCAGGGCTGGCTGTGATGTTCCGATTCGTCGGGTAGTTATCGAGAAGTACCGACTGTTTGCAACGTGTCGGTACCGAGAGCCGTCTGGGCGAGCCAGATTTCCGGCCCATTGGAAGTCCGCAGTCCGCAAGCGCGGATCGATCGAGCGATTTGTTGAAAATCAACGACCTAGCACCGGGCCGTTCGGGCTAGTGAGGGTTTCTGGGGGGGCGTAACGATTCGAACTCCTGCAGGGGCTCGGTGGGGTGGAACCCTGCGCCAAACCTATGTAACTCAGCGCCTTGCGACCGCTGCAAACTCCTGCGGAAAGGTGCGGAATCCGGGCCTTGATGCCCGCAATCCTACCAGTTCTGCCCTGGTCGGGTCACCAACCGAGCGCATCAGACAGGGCGCCAGTTCTATTCCCGTTTGGGAATTGAACCCGCGTCAGCATCCACTCATCCGACGTTCGATCAGGCGGTGACGAACCGCTCCCGAAATGCTCGCCGGACCTGGTCGTAAGGCACAGGGCTGGTGGCGTGCGGGACCAGCGCGCTTCTGTCGCCGATGAGGTAGTTGATCCGGTAGGTGCAGTTTCCGGAGGGGTGCAGCATGCCGGCAATCACCCGGTCGGGATTCAGAACCCGCTCCTGGATCAGGCGGTCCAGCACGCTCTGGACCTACGGCCCCAAGCCAACGAACATGGCATCTTTCAGTTCTTCGACTTCCGCCGCGAAGTGCTACAGCAGGTACTTCCTCAGCAAGGGGTGCTTGGTCATATCCGGTGAGCCACGGTAATCGTCGTCCTTTACGAATACCGGATAGCGCAGACATTGATTTTCGTGCGTTAGAGAGGGCCTCGCTGCCCAAAAGCCTCACGCGCAAACTCCAAGAAGCTGCGCAGCTTTGGAGTCATTCTTCGGTCAGGGGCATAGAGGATGTGCATTGCGGTATTCGGCACCGGGTACTGCGGCAACAGACGCACCAGTGTCCCATCGCGCAGTGCATCGCTAACCAACTCTATCGGCTGTAGAACCACGCCTAGACCAGCTACAGCCGCTGCCAGCAGTGGATCACCTTGATTGATCGTTAATTTGCTTGTAATAGGAACATCTATACGCCCCTCCGGGCTGTCGAAGCTCCAGTGTGAGCGGCCATCAGAATAGGTAAACCCCAGACATTCCTGCTGCTGTAGATCCCACGGATTGATGATGGGAGGGCGACGTGCAAGATAGGACGGCGCAGCGCATAAAACCATCTGATAGGGCTCCAGTGGCAATGCCTTCAACCCACTGCTCGCCAGCTCGCCGATGCGAAATACCACGTCGTAACCATCATCAACGATATCGACCAGTTCGTTCGATAACGTTAGGTCAACAGACACCTGAGGATACCGAACCATGTATTCCAGCAGGCGTGGCGAAAGCGTGCGGATTCCGAACGTGACCGGCGCGTTGATGCGAAGGCGGCCGCTTGGTGTGCCCCGAGTGAGGGCAGCCAGGCTCTCGGCAGACTGCATGTCTGCAAGGATCAGTTTTGCTCGCGGGTAGAACGCCCTGCCGAAGTCGGTGAGGCTTTGCCTGCGCGTAGTCCGGTGCAGCAGGGAAACACCCAGATGTTGTTCGAGCATTTTCACCTGTTTCCCTACCAATTGAGGGGACAGATTCAGGTCGTCCGCAGCGGCGCTGAATGAACCCAGCTCAACTGTTTTGACGAACGTGGCCATCTGGGTCAGGCGATCCATTATAAACACTCTGTTTCTAGTAATACGCCATCGTAGGCATTTATCTAGCGCCAACCAATGACTAAATTTTTGTCACCTTTCGAGTGCCCGGATACCTTCCGGATGTACGTCGAGGCCCATTGATAAACGAGGTATTTATGATGGCACGCATTGTCAGAATTCATGAATACGGTGACGCCAGCGTTCTGAAGCTGGAAGATCTGGAAGTATCGGCACCAGCAGCAAACGAGGTGCAAATTAGTGTTAAAGCTTTTGGCTTGAACCGAGCCGAAGTGATGTTCCGCAATCACGCATACCTACAAGAAGCGGAGTTCCCCAGCCGCTTAGGCTACGAGGCCGCAGGCATCGTAACGGCAGTTGGGAGCGACGTAACCGAGATCACGATTGGTGACTCGGTCGCTCTGATCCCACCTCTGGATATTGCTCGCTGGGGCACCTACGGCGAGTTGGCCAATGTACCGGCCCACCTGGTGGTAAAGAGCCCTGAGAACTTGTCCTTTGAAGAGGCTGCGGCGTCTTGGATGCAGTACGTCACCGCCTGGGGGGGATTGATTGAACAGGCGAAGCTACGTCAGGGCGATTTTGTCATCGTTACCGCCGCGTCAAGCAGTGTTGGCTTGGCCGCCTTCCAAATGGCTCGTATGGTCGGCGCCACATCGATTGCGATCACTCGAACTCACGCGAAGAAGCAAGCCCTACTTGATGCAGGCGCTGCGCATGTCATCGTCAGCGATGAAGAGGATATCGTCGAGCGTGTTATGACGATAACTGCCGGTCAAGGCGCTCGCGTTGTATTCGATCCTGTAGGCGGGCCGTCCTTGGAACCTCTCACGCAGAGCATGGCGCGGGGCGGAATTTTGCTGGAGTACGGCGCACTTAGCTCTGAACCGACACCATTCCCACTGTTTACCGTGCTGGGCAAAAGCCTGACTTTGAAGGGCTATCTCTACGCAGAGATTGTGGCCGACCCTGAAGCCCTAGAGAGAGCAAAGGCTTTTATTCTGCAAGGGTTGGAGTCCGGTGCGTTGCGCCCGATCATCGCAAAGACATTCACACTTAGCGACATCCAGGATGCCCATCGTTTCCTTGAAGCCAATCAGCAGATCGGCAAGATCGTGGTAACTGTCTGACCAGCAATTATGGGGCTGAGAGCGTAATCCTTCGGCCCCGATTCAAGCCAGCCCTGATGACCGCTTTTGGCCGATTCTGTGTATCCGTCCGGCCAACACACCTTCTTGGCCCCGACGCCAAAGGCGATGGTGTCCACCTGATTTAAGTGGACACCATTTCTAGCCTTTTATGCCGCTGGGCAAACCTATTTTCCCGAGGGCGTGGCGCGGCCGGGTTGGTATCAGCCAACGGACAGAGGTGTTGAGCGCAGGCTGGGAGAAAGACTCGCTTGGCTGCGCTCGCTCGATGATGAGACGCCGCCAGAGGCGGACGCCTGATCGGTCCATCCGAAACCTGCCCATCGTGATCTCACAAACTACAGGATAAGCACATGCCAGCCTCTTCTTTCGGTGAGTCCTCGGCGCATATCAGACGGAGACGCGTTGCCCGCTATCTACGCACTGAGTCTGGGGCTGCGGTGCTGCTGGTGATCGTCACGGTTGTGGCGCTGGCGTGGGCGAACTCGCCGCTATCCGATGCCTATTTCGAGTTGTGGCACCTGGACGTCGGGTTCAACTTTGGGCCATTGGGCCTGCACATGGATCTGCATCACTGGGTCAACGACGGCCTGATGGTCGTCTTCTTCTTCCTGATCGGCCTGGAGGTGCGTCAGGAATTCGCCCACGGGTCGCTCAGGGACCGCAGCCGTGCCCGTCTCGCTCTGATCGCGGGGGTCGCGGGTGTCGTGCTGCCCGCGCTGCTGTATGTCCTGATCGTGGGGCTGGCAGGAAGTGAGGGCCTGCGCGGGTGGGGGGCGGTGGTCGGTACCGATACGGCGTTCATGCTGGGCACCCTGGCGATCGTCGGCCCGCGGCTATCCGGTCAGTTGCGCGTGTTCTTGCTCACCCTGACCGTGGTCGATGACTTCCTCGCCGTGTCCATCATCGGCATCGTCTATAGCGAGGAGATCCGCGTCGTCCCGTTGCTGATCGCCCTCGCCAGTCTCGTCGGGTTGTGGTTGCTGGGGCGCACCCGCCAGTGGCGGGCAACGCCGTATGTGCTGATCGTGATCGTGCTGTGGCTCGCGACCGTGTACTCCGGCATTCATGCCTCCCTCGCCGGGATGGCCGCGGGGCTCCTGATCCCCGCCTACGCAACGCAACGTCACAAGGTCGTCGCGGCAAGACAGTTGTTCCGTGACTTCTGGCAGTCTCCGAGTGCCGCATCGGCTCGCGCAGTGGACTGCGGGCTGTCCCAGGGTATCTCGGTGAATGAGCGGCTGCACGAGTTCCTGCGGCTGCCGACAGCGCTGCTGATCGTGCCGGTGTTCGCCTTGGCGAACGCCGGGGTGGACCTGCGTGGTGGGCTGCTCGCGGAGGCCTTCGGCTCGCCCGTGACCTGGGGCGTCATCGCGGGGCTCGTGCTCGGCAAGCTCCTGGGCATCGGGCTCATCACTCTCGCCGCGGTCCGCCTCGGCTTGGGGCGCCTGCCGGCGGGTGTCGGAATGGGGAGCGTGTTCGGTGGTGCGGCACTGTCCGGGATCGGGTTCACCGTGTCGCTGCTCATCATCGGACTCGCGTTCGGCACGACCTCCGACCTGGGCCGCCAGGCGACGGTCGGCGTGCTCGTGTCGATGATGCTCGCCACGTTGCTCGGGTGGCTCATCTTCAAGGTTGCCGCACGCAGGTGGGGTGAGGAGACCGCCGATCTGCCGATGGTGCTTGAGCCGCCGGTCGATCCCGAGGTCGATCACATCCGCGGGCCAGAGGACGCGCAGCTCACGCTGGTGGAGTACGTGGACTTCGAGTGCGCGTACTGTGCGCACGCTACCGGTTCTTGGGAGGATCTGCGCGCCCACTTCGGGGACGACCTGCGGTATGTGGTGCGCCATTTGCCGCACCACCCGCATGGGCCGATCGCCGCGCGTGCGTCCGAGGCGGCATCGAATCAGGGGATGTTCTGGCCGTGGCTGGACTTCGTGTTTACCCGTCAGCACGCGCTGGAGCGCGAGGATCTGATCGGCTACGCCGTAGAGCTTGGGCTCGACGTCGATCGGTTCATCGCGGATCTCGACAGCTCTGCGGTGATCGAGCGTGTCGAGCGCGACCTCGCCAGTGCGGTCGCCAGCGGTGCGCATGTCACGCCGACGTTCTTCGTCGAGGGTCGCCGCCTGCGCGGTAGCTACGACGCCCGCACTGTCACCGCAGCGCTCGAAGCCAGTCGCCGCGGCCCCCGGACTCAGGAAGTCCCGTCCTGAGCGGGACGAACTACAGGATAAGAACATGCCAAACAATTCTTTCGGTGAATCCTCTTGTACCGCTGCGGCCAGCGGCCTCGTGCAGGTGCGTGGCGCGCGCGAGAACAACCTCAAGGAGGTGGACGTCTCCATCCCGCGTAACGCGCTGGTGGTGTTCTCGGGTGTCTCCGGCTCCGGTAAGTCCTCGCTGGCCTTTGGCACCATCTATGCCGAGGCCCAGCGGCGCTACTTCGAGTCGGTGGCCCCCTATGCGCGGCGACTGATCGACCAGGCGGGCGTGCCGGACGTCGATGCGATCGACGGCCTGCCGCCGGCGGTGGCGCTGCAACAGCAGCGGGGCTCCAGCAACGCGCGTTCCTCTGTGGGCAGTGTGACCACCTTGTCCAGCCTGGTGCGGATGATGTATTCGCGCGCCGGCGCCTACCCAGCCAACCAGCCCATGCTGTACGCCGAGGATTTTTCGCCCAACACGCCGCAGGGAGCGTGCCCGACCTGCCACGGCCTGGGCCATGTGTACGAGGTGACTGAGGCCATCATGGTGCCCGATCCCTCCCTGAGCATCCGCGAGCGGGCGATCGCCTCCTGGCCCCCCGCCTGGCAAGGCCAGAACCTGCGCGACATCCTGGTCAGCATGGGCTACGACGTTGACCGACCGTGGAAGGACCTGCCAAAGAAGGATCGCGACTGGATTCTGTTCACCGAGGAAACACCGACGGTGCCGGTGTACGCCGGCTTCACGCCCGCCGAAACCCGCGCCGCGCTCAAGCGCAAGATGGAGCCGAGCTACATGGGCACCTTCACCGGCGCCCGGCGGTATGTGATGCACACCTTTGCCAACACCCAGAGCGCGCTGATGAGAAAGCGCGTGTCCCGGTTCATGGAGGGCAAACCGTGCCCCACCTGCCACGGCAAGCGGCTCAAGCCCGAGGCGCTGTCGGTCACCTTCGCCGGCGTGGACATCGGCGCGTTCATGCAGATGCCGCTGGACCAGTTGGCGGCCTTGCTCGAACCCATCGCCCAGGGCGATTTCCGCGCCCATGCAGCGGGGGCGGCTACGGACAAGGAAGCGACCCGACGCGACCGTGCCGAACGCGCGGCCTCCGGTCGCGCCGTCCATGCGGTATCGCCCGACGTGCGCCGCACCTCGGCGCTATCGGAAGAAAAGCGCCTCGCCGCGCAGCGCCTGGCTGGAGGCGTGATGGCGCGCCTGCGCCAACTGCGCGAGCTAGGCCTGGGCTACCTGACGCTGGACCGGGCCACGCCGACGCTTTCGGCCGGCGAGTTGCAGCGCCTGCGGCTGGCCACGCAATTGAGTTCCCTGCTGTTCGGTGTCGTGTACGTGCTCGACGAGCCCTCCGCGGGCCTGCACCCCTCCGATAGCCAGGCCCTGTACGACGCACTCGACCGGCTGCGCGACGCCGGCAACTCGGTGTTCGTGGTGGAGCACGACTTGGACCTGATGCGCCGCGCGCAATGGCTCGTGGATGTCGGGCCGGATGCTGGGGAGCGTGGCGGCCGCGTGCTCTACAGCGGCGAGCCGGATGGCCTGCGCAAGATTGCCGAATCGCGCACCGCCCGCTATCTGTTCGAGGAGATCCCCGCGCCGGGAAGCCGGGCACGCGAAGCGACCGGCTGGCTGGAACTGCAGGGCATCCACCGCCACAACCTGCATGGCGTGGATGCACGCATTCCGCTGGGCGTGCTGACGGCCGTCACCGGTATCTCCGGCTCCGGCAAGTCCAGCCTCGTCGCGCAGGCCCTGCCGGAGTTGGTGCTGCTGCACCTGGGCCACGAGCCGGAAGACGATGCGGCCGAAAGCGCCACCAGCGAAGGGCCGGCGGTGATCGAAGCGACTGGCGGTCATCTGGCGGGCGATGTGGACGCCATACAGCGCCTGGTGCAGGTGGACCAGAAGCCGATCGGGCGCACGCCGCGCTCGAACCTGGCTACCTACACGGGTCTGTTCGACCATGTGCGCAAGCTGTTCGCCGCCACGCCCGATGCTCGACGCCGCCGCTATGATGCCGGACGGTTCTCGTTCAACGTCGCCAAGGGGCGCTGCGAGACTTGCGAGGGCGAGGGTTTCGTTAGCGTGGAACTGCTGTTCATGCCCAGCGTGTACGCGCCGTGCCCGACCTGCCATGGCGCGCGCTACAACGAGGCCACGCTGAAGGTGCAGTGGAACGGGCGCAACATCGCCGAGGTGCTGCAGATGACCGTGGACGATGCCAGCGAATTCTTCGCGGGTGAAGACGCGGTGGCAAGGCCCCTGCAACTGCTGCGCGACATCGGACTGGGCTATCTGCGCCTGGGGCAACCGGCCACTGAGCTTTCCGGTGGCGAGGCGCAGCGCATCAAGCTGGCGACCGAGCTTCAGCGCAGCCAGCGCGGCCGAAGCCTGTACGTGCTCGACGAGCCGACCACCGGGCTGCACGCGTCGGATGCCGACCGGCTGCTGGTGCAGTTGCAGCGCCTGGTCGATGCCAGCAATACCGTAGTGATGATCGAGCACGACATGCGTGCGGTGGCCCAAGCCGACTGGGTGATCGACGTAGGGCCAGGCGCGGGCGCTGCCGGCGGCAGCATCGTGGTGGCGGGTTCCCCTCAGCAGGTGGCCCGAAAGTCTGGCAGCCGAACCGCTCCGTTCCTTGCACGGGAGTTGGCGCGGGTCGAGTAGCTTAGTTCGCCAAATGTTGCCAGCTTCGCGGGGCATTGATCGTCGCCACACGGTGGTGACGGTCGCTGCCCGAGTCGCGTCATCCTTCCTGAGTCAAAGCAAGATAGGGATTGTTGGGCGGTATTTCGGCGAATACCAAGGACCCATTTTCGAGGAGGTAGCCATGCAGTCGGCGGGACTTCCTCGGGCCCGTGACTTCACAGGTCCAAATGTTCAGGCCATTTGAGTGCTTGCGGTGTAGCTGCAGTTTCTCAAAGCGCTTTTGCACCCACTGCCAATCCTGTTGCTTGTCCTGCCTGGCTAGCGCATCCACCTGGGGATGTTCCTGCGCATAGCGATGGAACACGCCGGGACTGACCAGGTAGGCGGTGTCGCTCACCGTATGCACGAGCGCCTTGGCGTCGTTGATGATGAGTCGCCGCGCGGCGACTCCCTGTTGCAGCCACGTCATGAAATGCTCCCCGGATGGTATCGCGACTATTGGAGTTGATGCAGGTCCAGGCGCAGGGGTAAGTGGCAAGGGAGACGCTGCGGCTGTGGTTGGGGCAGGAACGTCAGGCTGGGCAGGGACTTTCTCCACTGGCTCTTCACTCTTCCCCATGTCGGCCGTGCCATCCAATCCAACCATCGGCAGCATGTCCTCCATGACGTCGGGCACGGGCGGGGCCGCAGTCGGCAAGGCGGTATCGCTGCGAGGGCATTCCCAAGGGGGAGTCTCCTGACCTTCGGGTGCTGGCTGCCCCACGACCGCGGGCGGTGTGCCTGGTGCACTGCCGTTGATTTCCGCTGGCGTCGTGTCGATCGCCACCGTGCCTGCGAAAAGCGCTGGCCGCTCGCCGGATTCCCAGATCAGCGCGGGCGCGAGGCGCAACAGGGTGAACGAGTAGGACCAGCCGGTCGCACTGGTCACGGTCGCGCGCCAGACCGCCTTGCCGTCTGAGGTAGGCTGGAGCATGCCGTGGTCCTGCAGCACGTTGAAGACGGCGGTGTTGTTCGCAGGAATGCCGTCGATCCCCTGAGACAGCAGGTGCGCGCGCAGCTTGTCCGAGACAGTCTTGCTCACCAGCCACAGCCCATCCTCAGTGAGCCAGCCATCGGAGGCTTCCGGCTGATTCAGCTTCAACTGTTCCTTGAGCAGGAAGCGCAGCCCGTCCAGCAGCTTGCGTTGCAGCGCGTGCCTGGGCGCGGCCATGGCGCGCGCGGGATCGCCGCCCAGTTCCTGTGCCACAGAAGCGCGATCAGCCTGCACGACCAGTTCACCCAGCACGCCGGCGTGCTCGTACTGCCCGGCCAAGACGTAGAGCAATGGTGCCCACAGAGACGGATAGCCGCTGAGCCAGTCTAGGAGCGGACCATCGAGCAATTGGCGGTAGAGCAGCCCTGTTGCGGCGCTGTGCAACCGGTACTCGCGGTCTTCGCGGTAGCGGAAGCGGTACGACTGGTGCAGCGGGCCGTGCCAGGGATGCCACAGCGAGCCGTCTGCCAGCTCGACCAGCAGATCGACGGCCACCTTGCCGATGTCGTGCAGCCACGGCGTTGTAACCGGCGTAGTCGTCGGTCATCAGGTAGCCGCGGTAGCCATCGAGCAGGCGTAGCGGCACCTCCTGCGCGCGGCTGGCTGTGTAGTCGAAAAGGATCACCGGCTTGTCCGGCGGCCCACCGCTTTGCACCCACATCCAGGATTGTGCCGAGGGGTCGCGTCCCGGTTCATGCAGCACCTGCAAGCGCGTTTCGTCGCAGTGCAACACGGGGTAGTCCAGCAGCTTGTCGCGCATCAGGTTGAGCAACGGTTGCAGTTGCTCGCCACTTTGGATCACCCAACGCGCCAGGGGCTGGCGTGGGATGTCGACGCCGTGGCGGCTGCCCCCTAAAGAAGGTTGGCCGTAGAAGAGCACTTGAAGGGCTTCGCGTCCCTCTCTGGAGTGTGCTGTCTTTTGCGTGTACAGCCCTGGTTTCAGCGTTGTCAAGTGGCAGTTTTGCTATAGGAGCGTTTTTTCCGCGCACCGCATCACTGGTAATGCTATTCGATCACTCGAAGCTTCGGATGATCTGATCGTTATTTGGTCAGATTGCTGTTTTTGACATCGGCAAAGACTGAAATCAGTCAGAAATACAAGGGTGTGCAGCCCTAGATTCTTTCTTGCAGCGCCTTGAAGAAGGCATCGATATTCTCATCGTGGCGTTTGTAGTAGGTCCAGGGGCCGATCCGCTGCGATGTCACCAATTGCGCGCGCTGTAGAGCTGCGAGATAAAGCGATGTCGTTGACTGCGAGAGGCCCGTGCGCTCTTGGATGATACTGACGCACACGCCTACCGTTTCTGGGTCGACTTCCTGCTCGGGAAAGACTGTCCTGGGATCCTTGAGCCAATTGAGGATGGCAAGGCGCGTCGGGTTCGCCAATGCTTTCAGGGCTTCGTTGACGTCAATAGTCATGAATTTTTTGAGACCTGTTTTTTTCGATATCTAGATATCTTCCTGATTCGCGCATCAAATTGGAAGGCTTCGCCATGATCTCTGCGCGCCTGCCCGTCGCAATGACGGGCTGGTTTGGACTGGAATCCTATTGCCCTGTCAGGTAGGACTATCGGGCACCTGTGCGCCGAATTGCGGGACGATATGTTTGCCAAGTTCCTCGATAACCTCTGCTGCGGGGCGTTTACCATACTTGAGGTTCAGGATGACGTGATCTACACCGATTTCCTGAAGTGTATCCAGCAAGGCCCGCAGGTGGTTACGTCCCAGTCGGAATCCTAGATGGATAGGCGAGGGTGGCGTGGATGGGTGTTCGTCCAGGTCGATATACAGCGATTGCAAGAACGGCTTGTAGATAGTGCCACATTGTTTAGCCGTTTCCTGTCGCCAATCTTCCACGATGAGTCGCTGCATTTTTGGCGGACGTGGATAGTTGATCCATCCATGGCTTTCACGCGCGATCCAATCGAGCGGCTGGCGGCTGTGTCCGGTTACGAATAGCGGTATTTCCCGAGTCGTAGGTTTGGGAACGAGATCGGCCCCCAGTAACTCGCCGTGACTCCAGCGAATGGGCTCGAAGTGTGTTCGATGGGCTTGGCGTATCACATTGAGGTTTTCTTGAAAGGTCTCGCCACGCTGTTCTGGATCAATGCTGAATGCGGGAAACTCCACGGGACGATCGCCAGAGGCTACTCCCAGGAGCAAGCGACCTCCGCTCAACTGATCAATGCTCGCTGCGGCCTTTGCCGTGTGCAAGGGATTACGCAGAGTAAGGGCGATGGAGGCGGTGCCTAGTGCGATTTTTGTTGTATGGGCTGCCATGTAGCCCAGATACACCCAAGGGTCGAAAACCTGGCCGACATCGCCGAAGCTTGGGTCCCTGAGTGGGACGTCGCGAAACCAGAGCGCCGAAAAACCAAGTGCCTCTGCACGTTTGGCCAGCGCGACCTGATCTAGCATGCTCGGTGTATCACCTTCGAAAGCCTCCAGGGGAAAGAACAGCCCAAGGCTTAGATGACCCTGCCTGAAGGTTCGTTTGAATCCCCTATGCTCTTGGTAGGGGATCGTGCTCGGTTGGTACATGCTTAACTTCCTCGGTCAACAATCGCTGAGCCACGCCCCTGAGTTATGGGGCGTGGCATTGAGCGTTTAGGATTTGTAAGTCGGGTAGTCGGTGTAGCCCTTATCGGTACCGCCGTACATGGTGCTTGGATCAACTGGGTTAAGCGGCCAGTTGTTGGCGATACGAGCGGGCAGGTCGGGGTTCGCAATGAAGGGGCGGCCAAAAGCGATCAGATCGCCCCAGCCAGCTTTTATCACGCGATTTCCTCGTTCAGCGGTGTACTTGCCGGCATAGATAATCTTGCCGCTGAATGTCTTACGAACAGCTTCCCGGAACGTCTCAGGCAGCTCGGGTGCGTTTTCCCAATCGGCTTCGGCGAGCGACAGGTAGGCAATGCCCACTTCCTCGAGGATCTTCACTGCCTCGATGTAGGTTTGATGAGGATCTTCTTCGACCAGACCAAGGTAGACGCGGTCTTCGTCTGTGGTCGCGAACAGCGGGGCGAAGCGAACGCCAACGCGCTCCTTGCCGACCACACCAGCAACAGCGAGGGTGATTTCGCGCAGGAAGCGAAGACGGTTCTGCAGCGAACCGCCATATTCATCATCACGCTGGTTGGTATGGGCCGAAATGAACTGGTTTACCAGGTACCCGTTCGCGCAGTGAAGCTCCACCCCGTCAAAACCTGCGTCCAAAGCATTTCGGGCTGCTTGGGCGTAGAGCTCAACCAGTTCCTTTACCTCCTTGGTGGACAGGGCTCGTGGGGTCGAAGGGTCGGCCAGTGTACCCGTGCCGGGGCCAGTTTCGATGAACACCTTGACGTTGTCCGCGCGGATGGCTGATGGCGCGACGGGCGCTTCACCACCGGGTTGCAGCGATGTGTGCGACACGCGGCCCACATGCCAAAGTTGAGCAAAGATCACCCCCCTTCGGCGTGAACAGCGTCGGTGACCTTACGCCAGCCTTGTATCTGTTCCGGGCTATGAATGCCAGGTGTCCAGGCATAACCCTGTCCTCGGGGTTCGATCTGTGTGCCCTCGGTCACCATGAAGCCAGCACCGCTGCGCTGACGGTAATATGTGGCCATTAGGTCGTTCGCAATATTGCCGGGTTGGGAGCTGCGCGAACGCGTCAGTGGCGGCAGAACGATACGGTTCTTGAGGGTGTATGGGCCCAGCTGAGTCGTTTTGAAAAGTTCTGATTGTGTCATTTTGCTTACCTGCATATCTGAAATATTCGATGTCGTAGGTCGAAAAAACATGGATCAACGAGGTCTGAAGAGTCCGAGCGGTGCAGGTCACGAAGGCGCGCTGTGCGCCCTGCACCGCGCGGGCGACGTCGGCAGCTGTGGCGTTGGGATGTTGGTGAGAATTTTTCCGTTGGCGGGGTTGATAATGTCGAGGGCTTCACCGTATTCGTCCGAAACTCATTGGTTGTCAATAAACAGGCCGTAGCTGCTGTCGGGAAGGTGATTCGGACGGGTATCGCTGGAATCTTTCATGGGAGTACCTCCTGAGGTTTCTAGCGCGGTTATGGGTAGGCTATTCTCGATATTCATATATGTCAATATATTAATATCGCTTCCGGCACGTACGCATGGTTCCACGCCCTTGCAGCTCACTTCTGGATCAGCTGGGAGCGCGCCGTGCTTCGCGCTAGGGTTGCCTATGCAGTCAGCTCCCTTGAGCTTTTCATCATGGAGGCTGGCTGCATCAGGTATGCCATTGCCGTGATTGCGTTGATGCTATTGCCCGACAACAAAGGTATTCACCTTGACGATCTGGATGACAGCGAAGTTGACGCTACGCCCGCACTTCAACCTTCTTCTCCTCAGACGCATGTATAAGGAATGTTCGCGATGATCCGAATTGTCTACTTGTTGGTAAAGCCTATGTTCCGCCAGGAATGTTTGCGTCACTATCAGATGAGTGAGGGTATCCCTGGCCTGTTTAAATATGAGGTTAGGTTGGTGGCTGAAAACCCTGCCGATACCCATGTGCCATACCTGGATGTAGGGCCGGTTCACGCGATTGGCGAATGCTGGTTCCAAAGCCCGGAGGACTACCAACGATATATCGAGTCGGCAGTGCGCAAAGCCTGGTTCGAACATGGTAAAACGTTCATTGGCCAGCTCAAGCCCTTCGTCACTGAAACACTTGTTTGAAAGCTGCTCGAAGCGGTTATCTCCGATCAGGCCACCCCTCCATTCATTCTGGAGGGGCTTTCATCTACGAGTGAACCCCTGGTTATTGATTTAACGTAAATCACTGGCAGATTCCCCAATGAACATGGGGACCCGTGCGAGTCTCAATTCGCACGAGGTGCCGTCTATGTGTCGATTTGACAGCGTGTCCAACGACTGCGCGTGGGAACCATCGATCAGGTCGCCGATGGGGTAAAACATATCGAGCGGCTGATGCCTGCAAATCTCTCAGAAATCCTGGCAAGTTGCCGGGATGGTTCAGTGACGTGCCATGCAGCAAC
Source organism: Stutzerimonas kunmingensis (assembly GCF_021432085.1). GTDB lineage: Bacteria > Pseudomonadota > Gammaproteobacteria > Pseudomonadales > Pseudomonadaceae > Stutzerimonas. Next base: position 940,868 of record NZ_CP090366.1, read on the forward strand.
CCCAAGATGGCCCAACTGCAGGCAGTGAAACTCATTTCGCAGGGGTACACACCGGGACACTGCCTGGACATCAGTACCATCTGGTAGCGCAAAAGGTTGTAGCCCAGCAGCACACCCCATAGCTCTTGAGCGATCATCTCTGGCGTCTTGCTTCTCAGGGTATATTCGCCGCCCAGCAGTCTCTGCTTGATCGCCCGATAGCCCAGCTCGATTTCCCAGCGTTGACTGTAAAGGTCGACGATCTCCCCACCCGGAAAGCGCAGCGGGTCGACCATCGAAGTCAGTACGCTTACCATTTTTCCCTTGATCATCTTGCGCAACAACCGCGCTCGCATTTCGAGCGGACGACAGGTGGTATGTGGTCGGTAAATACATAGCGGCCATACTGTAAGCGCGAGTAGGCGGGTCTTTGGGCTGACGCCCGGCGATATCGTCAGGGCGTCAGATCCATACAGCCGTTCGATCAGGCTGCCGGCTTCAGAATGACCTTTGTCCAACCCTCATCTCGCGCATCGAAATGCTTGTACGCATCGGGCCCTTCCGCCAATTTCAGGCTGTGAGAGATGATCTGCGAAGGCTTGGCGCGGTCGTGATGGATCAGCTCCGCAAGCCTGCGGTTATAGGCTTTGACGTTGGCTTGCCCGGTGCGTATCTGCTGGCCCTTGAACCAGAACGCGCCGAAATCGAAGGCCATTTTGCCTTCCTTCGCCAGTTCATTTTTCGCGCCCGGATCCTGAGGAACAAACACCCCGACGACGCCGATGCCACCCGTGGCCTTGGTGGAAGCTACCAGGTTGTTCATCGTCAGGTGATTGGCCTCATGGCCGTGATTGTCACAGCACTGGTACCCCACACACTCACAACCTCGATCAGTGCCTTTGCCGTGAGTCAGGTTGAGGATCTGATCAACCGCCTCTTTCTCCAGGGAGTTGATTGGCGTGGCCCCCATCTGCGCGGCCAATTTCAATCGATCCGGATGGTTGTCGACCACGAACACTTGCGAGGCGCCTTTGATCATCGCGGCATGAGCTGCCATCAGGCCCACTGGCCCTGCACCGTAAATGGCGATGCTTTCACCCGGCATCAGGCCAGCCAGTTCAGTGGCATGCCATCCGGTGGGGAATATGTCTGACAGCATGACGTAGTCGTTTTCTTTCTCTTGCGCATCCTCTGGCAGCACCAGGCAATTGAAGTCCGCATATGGCACACGCAGCAGTTCTGCTTGACCACCCTGGTATGAGCCCATATCGGCAAACCCGTAAGCAGCACCAGCACTGCCGGGGTTGGCCGTGAGGCAGAAACCGGTCAAACCTTTTTCACAGTTTTCGCAGAAACCGCAGCCGATATTAAATGGCAAACAGACGCGATCACCTACCTTGATGCGATCTACGCCGGCGCCGACTTCGATGACTTCCCCGAGGTTCTCGTGACCGAAAACACGTCCCGTCTCCATCGAGGTGCGGCCCTCGTACATGTGCAGGTCAGAGCCGCAGATATTGGTAGTGGTGATGCGCACTACGGCGTCGGTAGGTTTTTCGATCTTGGCGTCTGGGACATTTTGCACGCTGACGTCGCGTGGCCCGTTGTAAACGATGGCTTTCATTAGACTCTCCCGTTCAAGCGACGATGAGGTGGTTTCGTCTGCTTACGAGATATCTGTTTAGATCTACGAACGTATGTTCCACAAATCGAGCTATGACCAGACGAGTGGTGATGCCGTCGCCCGCGCGTGGCGGTCCTTGAATTTGCAGCTCGTGACGAACTTAGACAGTTGAACGCCATAGAAGGAATATGGCTACGTGTAGTGGTCTACTAATCCTGGACACCCTTTTAGGGCGAGAATGCTCGCCATTCAGAGGTGTTCGATGAGCAGACAACGACGTACTTTCACCCCCGAGTTTAAGCGCGAAGCAGCCAGTCTAGTGCTCGACCAGGGTTACAGCTGTCCTGAGGCAGCCAAATCCCTTGATGTAGGTGAGACCGCACTGCGGCGCTGGGTCAACCAGTTGCAGTTGGAGCGCGGTGGCATCACCCCCACAGCCAAAGCGCTTACGCCTGAGCAGCAGACTATTCAGGAGCTTCAAGCCCGCATCAACCGGCTGGAGCTTGAGAAGAAAATCTTAAAGGAGGCCACTGCGCTCTTGATGGCCGAGGAGCACGGGCGCAGACGTTGAAGTCGATTCGGCAGTTAGCAGCACGCTACCCAGTTCAACTGCTGTGTTCAGTGTTTGAACTGCCTCGTTCCTGTTACTACGCCCATATGGCTCGGCGCCGTCGCATTGATGTTCGGCGGGTGGGTTTACGCAGCCGTATTAGCGAACTTTTCAGTCAAAGCCGTAGTTCAGCTGGCAGCCGCAGTATCGTTGCCATGCTCAAGGATGAGGGCGTCAAAGTAGGTCGCTTCAAGGTCAGGGGCCTGATGAAGGAGCAGGGTTTGATCAGTAAGCAGCCAGGTTCTCATGCGTACAAAAACGCCACTGTTGAGCGGCCTGACATTCCCATGCTTTGGTGGCTGGTTGGGAGATCTAGAGCCACGATTCGCAGCCCTTTTCCGTCGATGGCGGCCTTGAGCTTCGACCAGTCTTCAGCCGGCAGGCGGGACAGTCGGTCGATAGATTCCACCAGCAGTACATCCCCCGGGTGGGAATCGGCCAGCAGGCGCACCAACTCGGGGCGATCAGCACGAGTACCAGATGCGTTCTCAATGTATTGCGCGGCAATGGCCTTGCCATGATCGGCAGCAAACTCCTCCAGGACGGAACGGGCTCGGGCAGCGTCTTGTTCGGCAGTAGAGGCCCGAAGGTAGGCACGGACAAACATTTCTTGATCCCTATGCGTGCTGTTTCAATTTGGGCGTTGCAGAAACATCGTTACAGTTTGGGTGTTAGTTATAGAGCGGCAAGGACGAATCTGCCGCGCCTTTTCCGTATCAGTTGAGGCATACCTCTAAAAACGCTAGCGTAGATTGATTACTTTTTGGTCTGCGATGGGCCGGAGTCGTTGCCGTAGCGGAGGTCCGTTGGCAACGCGACGGTGATTTTGGAAGTTAACGCCATCTCGAGCATGAGCCTGTTGCCGCAGTGGAGGTCAAACGGCAACGGTAGCTTCACCATTTGTCGCTCCTGAGCCCGAAACAGATGCAGTAGGTTCCGGGTACGGCCATGACGACGCAGACGATTGGCCCCACGCCCACGATTTGCCCCCAGAGGCTTTTCAGCAGCGGATAAGCGAAGAACACCGCTGCCGCTTCTGCCGGTTGCATGGTGGCCAGTCTGCCGAGGATGGCGGCACTCATTCCGGAAAGAAGTAGCAGCATGCAGCCTGTTACCGCCAATACTGGTCGGAGTCGGGATTGTGGATTGTGACGATAGCCAGAAGCTGGGACGTCCAGTGGCAATGGAATCTGCCGGACGAGCCTGCTGCGCCCAATGCGTGCGTCGAGGGTCAGGGCCAGCCAGGAAATTCCGATGGCGAATGTGAGGATGAAGCTAACAACCAGTGCAAGTGGCGACATGATCAAACTCCTCTGAGTGCTGTGGCGACTGCCCGTTAGTCGAAACCGAAGGACGAAAAACTGTCTCCGAAGCTGCTTATGCCGTGATCAAACGACAGGCTGTCAGTCATCGTGTCCGTGCCGAATGCGTTACCCATGACATCGAAACAGCTGTCGAGCATGGGCATTCCGTTGGCGGGATTGAGCCAGAAGGTTTCCATGGGTTCGAAGTGGGTCGATGAGAAAGCTGAGAAAGTATCCTCGGCTTGGGTCTGGCCTACCGGGTCAAATGAATCAGCCCAGTTAGTGTGATCCTGCAGGATGCTGTCGAACGACGTACTCGTGTCCCCATCTTCCAGCGAATCGACCTGATACCACCAACGTTCCTGGCGAATACCAAGGCCGTCATGCACCACGACCGCTTTTCCCTGGCTGGGATAGATGACCGTGGTGAATGCCGCTTTTTCTGGCCGGACGACAGAGGTGATGAGATTGGCAATGTGCGTAAACAGGTTCATGGCTAGCTCCTCGGTTTAGTTGGTTTCAGCATCTCCTGAACCCCAAATAACCCAAGGCATGGGTAAGATCGCATACCGCCTTGGAGACGGATCATCTATTGCAAGCTCGGGTGCGTAGAGGGGCACAAGCACGGCCCGGATCAGCAATCCATTACCGCAGCCAGGCCCTTTCCCTTCCAGGAGAAGCAGCACAGCAGGCGCGCGATGCCGGCTACCGCGCGGATACCCGCCACAATTGATCTACTCGCGTCGTGAAACTCTGGCTCATCAGCTCGCGACGCATGCTCCAGGCGGGGGCTGCTGGTACCACACCAGGTCGCAACGTTCCCCGTCCCCATTTGGCGTTGATCGAATCAAGCACGGCCATCACCTTCTCCGAATTAGCTGGCTGACTGGAGGCGAACAGGTCGTCGGTGAAGGCGTTTACGTCGGGACTAGTCATGCTTCCGCAGTCAGCGGCGAGGTAGTCCCTGAGCTCACTGGAGCCCAGGGTTTCGAAGCAGGCCGTCTTCAGCGTCTTCCTCGATGAATTGACTCTCAAGCCAGCCTTAGCCGCGCTGAGATAAGATCGTCTCGAGCAAACCAGGAAATCGATTGTTCAAATCATCCCTGCGCAACGAGTTCATATGGGTCGTGCCGATGGTTTGGGTTTGGACCAACCCGGCATCTCGCAGCACCCTGAAGTGATGGGACATGGTGGACTTTGGTCGGCCACCGTCCAATTCGCCACAGCTGGCTTCGCCCAGTTCGGCAAGGCGTCGGACGATCTCCAGGCGCACAGGATCGCTCAAGGCGTATAGCAGACGCTCGAGGACGATTTCAGTGACGGGAGGGTGTTTGTAGGGGCGCATGAACGAAGCATACACGGGTTTGCTCTATCTCCATAGTTCGAATACTATCGAATTAACGTAATAGACAACCCTCGGAGAAACCAATGTCTGCGCTGTTCCAACCCTTCACGCTTAAAGACGTCACGCTTCGCAACCGTATTGCGATTCCCCCTATGTGCATGTACTCGTCAAACGATGGCCTGATCAACGAGTGGCACAGTGTTCACTACGCCTCCCTTGCGCGTGGCGGGGCGGGGTTGGTGATTGTCGAAGCAACCGCTGTAGCGCCAGAAGGGCGGATCACTCCTGGCTGTGCGGGTATTTGGAACGATGAGCTGGCCCAGGCCTTCGTACCGGTGGTGCAGTCGATCAAGGCAGCCGGCTCGGTCCCCGGCCTGCAGATCGCCCACGCCGGTCGCAAGGCAAGCGCAAACCGTCCATGGGAAGGCGATGACCACATCGCTGAAGATGACGCCCGTGGCTGGCAGACCATCGCTCCATCGGCCATAGCTTTTGGCGGTCACCTGGCCAAGCAGCCGCAAGCCATGACGCTGGAAGACATTGCCCGTGTGCGTGAGGATTTCGTCGCAGCCGCTCGCCGTGCGCGTGACGCTGGCTTCGAGTGGCTGGAGCTGCATTTCGCCCATGGTTATCTGGCCCAGTCGTTCCTTTCCGAACACTCCAACCATCGCGATGACGCCTACGGCGGCAGTTTCGACAACCGTAGCCGCTTCCTGCTTGAAACGCTGGCGGCTGTTCGTGAGGTTTGGCCGGAGCACCTGCCGCTAACCGCTCGTCTAGGGGTTATCGAATACGACGGCCGGGACGAACAGACGCTGACCGAGGCTATCGAACTGACACGTCGCTTCAAAGATGGTGGCCTGGATCTGCTGAGCGTCAGCATTGGTTTCACCATCGCTGAAACCAACATTCCCTGGGCGCCTGGCTTCATGGGCGAAGTTGCCCAGCGCGTGAAGCGTGAGGCGGGGATACCAGTGGCTTCGGCATGGGGCTTCGGCACGCCAAGCGTTGCCGAAGAAGCGGTCAAGAGCGGTCACCTGGACTTGGCGATGATTGGGCGAGCACATCTGGCCAATCCAAATTGGTCCTATCTTGCCGCCCAAGAGCTGGGCGTAGAGCGTGCGTCCTGGACCTTGCCGGCTCCCTATGCCCACTGGCTTGAACGCTACAAGTGATCCGTCGGGGCGAAGACGGCCGTCATGGCCTAATCGCCCGCTGCCTCAGCGCCGATGTGCGCTGGTGGCTACCTGGCTGGGCCGCTCATGGCTCGGCCCTTCCGATAGATAGCTGAGGATTACGCTATGTCTCGCGTCATACGCTTTCATCGCACCGGTGGACCGGAGGTTCTCCAGATCGACGAGATCGACGTGCCGGCTCCCGGCGCGAACGAGGTTCAAATCAACGTCAGGGCGCTCGGCATCAACCGGGCTGAAGTGATGTACCGCACAGGCCAGTACGTCATCGAACCGACGTTTCCCGCCATGCTGGGCTATGAAGCGGCTGGGACCGTATCTGCAGTGGGTCCCGGTGTGGTCGGCTTCGCTGTTGGCGATGCGGTCAGCGTAGTGCCCGCGTTCTCCTTTGACGAATACGGCTTGTACGGTGAATTGGTCAACGCGCCGGCTCACGCGGTGGTCAAACACCCGGAAGTGCTCTCTTTCACGGAGGCAGCAGCGACCTGGATGAAGTTTGTCACCGCCTATGGCGCATTGATCGAGCTTGGTGGGCTGCAGGCCGGCGAGACGGTGCTAATCCGTGCGGCGTCCAGCAGCGTGGGGCTTGCCGCTATCCAGATTGCGAACATGGTGGGCGCCGTTCCTGTGGCGCTGACCCGCACCAGCGACAAGCGCGAAGCCTTGCTTCAAGCGGGGGCGGCGGCAGTCATCGCGACCCAGGAGCAGGACATGGTGGCTGAGGTCATGACGGTGACTCATGGCAAAGGCGCTCGCATGGCCTTCGATCCCGTTGGCGGACCCGAAGTGGCCTTGGTGCTCAAGGCGCTAGCGAACCACGGCATCTTCTTCCAGTACGGCGCTTTGGACACTCGGGATATCCCTGTGTCGGTCATGGACCTGCTCGGCAAGCATCTGACGCTGCGCGGTTATCAGCTGTTCGAGATCACCCAGAATCGAGAAAAACTCGAACGGGCCAAGCACTTCATCAATGAAGGGCTCGCCTCTGGACAGCTGCGTCCGGTGATCGACCGTACATTCAGCTTCGACGAGATGGCCGAGGCTCACCGGTACATGGAATCGAATGCCCAGGTGGGCAAGATTGTTGTAACGCTGTAAACCACGTTCAGGTCTTCGCGGCATGGCCGGTAGGGTCACCTTCGGTAAGCCCATGCCAGTTCGATGCGTCTTTCACACATGCACAGACAGGAGGTTCGATGACCACCCCACTCACACTGGTTGCCACATTGGTCGCCAAGGCCGGCTCCGAAGATGAGCTCCAGCAGACGCTGCAGGATCTGCAAGGCCCAAGTCGCGCCGAAGCGGACTGCATCCAATACGACTTTCATAAAGATGCAGAACAGCCTCGCACCTTCCATATGGTTGAGCAGTGGCGAGACGAAGCGGCGCTGACTGCGCACGAGGCCACCCCGCATTTCCAGGCAGCGCTGCCGGTTATCGAGCGCGCCGCCGAAAAATTCTCCGTCATGAAAATGTACCGCGTCTCCTGAGGAGCTCCGAATGAAAGCGATTGCACACTTCAAATGCCTGCCTGTTGAGAACCCTGACGCCCTCGTGGAGATCGATCTACCCGAGCCAGTGCCGGGGCCGCGCGACCTGCTGGTAGAAGTCAAGGCCGTATCGGTCAACCCGGTCGATACCAAAGTCCGCCAGGGCTACGTGCCGCATACAGACGAAACACAGCCGCGCATCCTCGGTTGGGACGCTGCCGGCGTGGTCAAGTCGGTCGGTTCCGACGTAACGCTGTTCAAGCCCGGTGACAAGGTGTGGTACGCCGGGTCGCTGATCCGCCCGGGCAGCAACAGTGAGTTGCAGCTGGTAGACGAGCGCATTGTCGGATCGATGCCACAGTCGCTGGAGTTCGCCCAGGCCGCGGCGCTTCCCCTGACGTCTCTGACCGCTTGGGAATTGCTATTTGATCGCCTCGGCGTAGCGCGCGACACCACCGACCGTGGCGAAACGCTGCTGATCATTGGCGCTGCAGGCGGGGTGGGTTCAATCATGACTCAGCTGGCGCGTCAGTTGACCGGCCTGACCGTCATTGGTACGGCTTCGCGCCCTGAAACCCAGGCCTGGGTCACCGAACTCGGCGCCCATTACGTGATCGATCACACCAAACCACTGAGCGAAGAGCTCAAGCGCATCGGCCTTCCGCAGGTCAGCTACGTCGCAAGCCTGACGCAGACCGATCGGCATTACGAGCAGATCATCGAGTCACTGAAGCCACAGGGCAGGTTGGGCCTGATCGATGACCCGGCCACGCTGGACGTCGTACCGCTCAAACGCAAGAGCCTGTCGCTGCACTGGGAGCTGATGTACACGCGCTCGCTGTACGAGACCGAGGACATGCAGGAGCAGCACAACATCCTCAATGAAGTGGCCCGCCAGATCGATGCGGGTGTGTTGCGCACCACCGTTGGCGAAAACTACGGGCGTATCAGCGCCGAAAACCTACGTCGCGCCCATGCCTTGCTGGAGAGCGGCAAGGCAAAGGGCAAGATCGTTCTGGAGGGCTTCTGACGGTATCTGGCTACCGGCTCATGCGGTAGGTAGCCAATGCTGGATTCAAGAGTAGCGCCCATGAGCGATTCAGTGAGCGCCTTGAAATGCCTCCTATTGAGATCGTCTCGCAAGACCATCACCCAGCCGTCAACGACTTCATCCGAAACGTCCAACTAATAGGAACCCCATATGAACAACGCTACCGGCTATGCCTGGACTTGCCCCTACAAAACCGGACACCAACTCCCCGTTAAATTGATGCTGCTGCCAAGCGCCTGAACTCCCTCGGCGAGCGGTATTTCAAAGCGCTGTGCGGATGCTGCTCGTTGTAATGCTCGAAGGCAATTGCCAGGTTGCGCAGCGCCGTTTCTCGATCCGGTTTGGGCATGTGCGCCACGTAGTCACGCTTGATCGTCTTCACGAAGCTCTCAGCCATGCCGTTGCTTTGCGGGCTGCGAACTGGGGTGGTCACCGGCTGCAAGCCGATCTGTCGAGCAAACAGGCGTGTCTGTTCGGCGGTGTACGCCGAGCCGTTGTCGCTTAGCCATTGCACCGGCGTGGCGGGCAGTTGATCACCAAAGCGCTTCTCCACGCTTTCCAGCATCAAATCGCGGATATCATCGCCGCTGTACCCGGTCGGGCTCGCGACCCAGCCGATGGCTTCGCGATCACAGCAATCCAGGGCGAAGGTCACGCTCAGTTTGGCGCCGTCCTTGCAACGGAACTCAAAGCCGTCCGAGCACCAACGCGTATCGCTGGCTTCCACCGCAATACGGCCTTCGTGCCGACGCGGCACACCGGGCTGTTTGATGCGGCGCTCAAGCAGCAAGTTGTGATCACGCATGACCCGGTAAACCCGCTTCACATTGATCGCCGGTAGCGACTGGGTTTCACGGGCGCGACGCAGCAATCCCCAGACGCGGCGGTAGCCGTAGCTGGGAAGTTCGCTGACCTGTTGCTGGATTTCAACTACCAGATCAGCATCGTTCACAGGCCTGCTCCGCCGTACTTTGGGGGATGCCGATTGCTTGATTCGAACCGTTAATTGCGAGCGCGCCACACCGAGACATTCGCTGACCAGCTTCACTGGTCGTCCCCCGGCAACAAGGGTGAGTGCGCAATCCATTTTCGCGACCGGGCGATCTCCACGGCCTCTTTGAGGATTTCTGCTTCCATCGTTTTCTTGCCCAGCATCCGTTGCAGTTCACGGATCTGCTTGAGCGCATCGCTCAGCTCGGAGGCAGGTACCACGGCTTCGCCAGCACTGACCGCCGACAAACTGCCGTCTTGGTAAAGCTTGCGCCACAGGAATAGTTGGTTGGCATTGATGCCGTTACGCCGAGCCACCAACGAAACGCTCTGCCCGGGCTCAAGGCTCTCTCGAACCATGGTCAGCTTTTGCTCAGGGCTCCAGCGGCGCCGCCGCTCCCGACCCAAAAGCTCCCCACTCTTATCGTTGCTATTAGTCATAAACATAACCGTTTGCCTATCCCTTATCGTAAGGGGGAAACGGTGTCCTGTCTTTCAGGGGGCTCGTTCATCGATTGGGTTAACGCCGCTGGCTTTAATCTTTACCAGTACCTGCCCTTGTTGTGGCGAAGGCTTTGCGACTTCGACTTCAAGCAGGGTGCTCGCGTCATAGCTGTCTAGGCGCAAGGCCTTCATCAGTCCCCCACTCGAAAGCGATTCAGTTACGTTGCTCACAGCTTTTCACTCCATATAAGCGGGGCCTGACGCCGAAGCGGCAGGCCCTAAACTCATTAGAATTCCTGCACGGTTGGGCGCAGAACGATCTCGTTAATATCCACGTCAGCAGGCTGCTCAATTGCGAAGGCGATAGCTCGAGCGACCGATTCGGCGGGAATTGCATGCTTGTAGAAGTCCACCACGAAATCGCGGCTCTGTTGGTGGGTGCTGCCGAATTTCAGTTCGGAGTCCACGGCGCCCGGTTCGATAGTCGTGGTGCGGATGCTGCCACCGACTTCGTGACGCAGTCCTTCGGAGATAGCCCGCACAGCAAACTTGGTGCCGCTGTACACGGTGCCACCTGGGCTAAACACCTTCAGGCCTGCAACCGATGCGATGTTGATGAAGTGACCACTGTTTTGTTTCTGGAAGACTGGCAATGCAGCCGCGACTCCGTACAGCAGACCCTTGATGTTGATATCGATCATGCGATCCCACTCGTCAGTGCGAGCATCGCTGAGCGGTGCAATCGCCATCAGTCCGGCATTGTTGACCAGTACATCAATGCGACCGTAGGTGTCCACGGCACCTTGAATGAGCGTTTTGACCTCTTCCTGAGAGGTAACATCGGTCTGATACGCGATTGCCTGACCACCTGCATTGGTCAGCTCAGCCACCAATGCGTCGAGTTTATCTTTGCGACGTGCAGCCAGCACTACGCGAGCGCCAAGCGCAGCAAGGTGGCGCGCAGTAACCTCACCCAGGCCGCTACTGGCACCGGTGATAACGACAACTTTTCCAGAAATGTTATTGCTCATGCTGAGAACCTCATCGGCGGGTTTGTACTTCGCCATGGCTGGTTAACCTGGCAGTGCGCAAACTTTAGACCCATGATTGATCTCAATAAATGGAAATGATTAGATTATGCTATTCCTGAAAATGGAATAAATGAGAGGGGCAACATGCTTAACCGCATGGAGATGGTTAGGATTTTTTGCACAGCAGCAGAGGCAGGTAGCTTCCGCCAAGCGGCAACTCGATTAGGCATCTCCCCACAAGGGGTGACTCGAGCCATTCAAGCCCTGGAAACTGAGCTTGGCGAATCACTGTTCCACCGCAATACCCGCCAGGTGAGCATCACTGCTTTCGGTCAGGATTACGCCAAAGATGCCAGGTCAGCTCTGGATCATTTCGATACGCTATTCCGGTCGCACAGGACGGAGCCTGAGCTGTCAGGTAGGGTGGGGATTACGGCTCCACATGCTATTGGCAGGCGCTTCCTGATACCGTTTCTTCAGCCCCTGGCCGCTGCACATCCTGACCTGCAATTCGATCTCCGCTTGGAAGATCAGATGACTGATGCTGTTGAGGCGCATATCGATATTGGTATCAGGGTGGGGGTTATTCGCGACCGGCGCTACGTTGCACGTGCCTTAGCTCCCGTGCCGTTTTACGTTGTCGCGTGCCCGTCTCTCATAGGCCAAAAGACACCACCTGAATCTTTGGATGCCTTAGCTAAGCTGCCACTTTCAGTCCTGATCGACCGGAAAAATGGCCGCCCTTGGCCTTGGCTATTTGCCGACGGGCAAACGTTCACGCCCAGGCAGCCAGCGCTTATCTGTGATGATCCAGATACGGAATTGGAAGCCACCCTGGCAGGCATGTGTTTTGGCCAAATTCCTGCCTATCTGGCTGAGCCTCATCTGCGGTCAGGAAAGCTGGTTGCTGTTTTGGCTGATCTCGCTCCAGCGCCATGGGATCTGTTCATATACCGCCCGCAGCAGGGTCCTGTATCGAAGCGGGTGCGATTGGTGTACGACCACCTTAAGCAGGCTTTCTCAAACCCCAAGCTATTTCCCCAAGGCCTGGGGACATAGCGATGCATACCTGCCAGCCAATCGTCCGCTATTGGCCGGTTAGCGACCATTTTTCTGGCTAGCCATGCTTGGCCTCCCACATGTGGAGGACTTGCCATGAACATCACTGCTACCTGCACCCGCCGGCCCTGGAACAAAGGAAAGTTGGTCGGACAGAAAACCCCGCTCCGGCTGAGAGATATCTGGGCCATCCGAGTAAGGCTTCAGCTTGCAGAACGAACCCGGGATCTGGCTCTGTTCGATCTGGCCATCGACAGCAAGCTTCGAGCCTGCGACTTAACTAAGCTCCGTGTATGCGACGTTGCTCATGGCGAGCATGTGTCATCACGAGCAATGGTTATGCAGCAGAAAACGAAGCGACCAGTGCAGTTCGAAATTACTGAGCAAACACGGTCTGCTCTCGCGGCCTGGATACACCAAGCCCAGCTCCGTAGCCAGGACTGCCTTTTCCCGAGCAGGCTGCACACCTCAGACCATCTATCCACTCGTCAATACGCTCGTATCGTCAAAGGCTGGGTGCAAGCCATTGGCCTTGATCCGGCCATGTATGGCACTCACACAATGAGACGTACAAAGGCATCACTGATCTATCGCAGGACAAAGAACTTGCGGGCCGTTCAACTTCTGCTTGGCCATACGAAGCTGGAGAGCACCGTTCGATATCTTGGGATTGAGGTCGACGACGCCTTGGAAATGGCAGAGCAGACCGAGGTTTGACCATGTATAGCGACGGTCGAAGTCAGGCCGTCGCTAACCGGCCAAAAGCGACCAGTCGTAACGGGCAATCATCGGCCAACTATTTAGTGCTTCACAATCACCCAGAGCAAGAATAGAGTAAAGATTACTACCTAATAGGTATTCTACTCTACATGAATAGTTGGCTATCTCTGATCATCGCCTTGCCGACCGCTAACGCCACAGAGCGGATGCGTGCCTGGCGTGCCCTCAAGAGCAGTGGCGCAGCGGTACTGCGCGATGGTGTCTATTTGCTGCCTGATACTCCCGCCTGCCGGGAAGCGTTGGAAGCTGTTGAGCGCGACGTGCTGGGTAGCAATGGCACGGCCTTTCTGTTGCCCATCAATGATCCGCAAGGCGAGCGCTTTATCGAGTTGTTCGACCGTAGCGAGGACTACGCCAAGCTGCGCGTCGAGATCGAGGCGTGCCAGGCTCAACTGACTTCGGATAACGCCCTCACTAGCACCAAGCAGGTACGCAAGCTGCGCAAGGCATTTGCGCAGCTTGCGGCCATCGACTTCTTCCCTGCGGCAGCGCGGAAACAGACCGACACGGCCCTCAAAACACTTGAAACGGCCATCAGTCGGGCACTTTCGCGGGATGAGCCGAGCAGTCAGGATCAGCCTATCGAACAGCTGGATCGCCGCGACTACCAGGGCCGCCTCTGGGCTACGCGCAAGCGGCCCTGGGTCGACCGCCTGGCCAGTGCCTGGCTGATTCGGCGCTGCATCGATCCGAGAGCCCGCATTCTCTGGTTGGACACACCGAATGATTGCCCTGCTGACGCGCTGGGCTTCGATTTCGACGGTGCGACCTTTAGCCATGTCGGCAGTCGCGTCACCTTCGAAACCCTGCAAGCCAGCTTTGCACTGGTCGAGCCAGGCCTAAGCCGCATCGCGGCTCTGGTGCATTACCTGGATGTCGGTGGCGTTCAACCCGCTGAGGCTGTTGGCATCGAGCGTGTATTGGCCGGGCTGCGCGAAACCATCCTCAATGACGACCAGTTGCTAACGGCTGCTTGCGCCATCTTCGATGGGTTGCTGGCGGCATTTGTGAAAGAAGAGACCCCTGATGAATGAAACCACACTGCCGCCTGTAGAGCAGGATCTGCCACGTGCCGAGCCTGTCAGTTTGTTCCAGGCTTTTCTGTTCTGGCTCAAGCTCGGTTTCATCAGTTTCGGCGGCCCAGCCGGACAGATCTCGATCATGCACCAGGAGCTGGTGGAGCGTCGGCGCTGGATCTCTGAGCGGCGTTTTCTGCATGCGCTGAACTACTGCATGCTGCTGCCCGGCCCGGAGGCCCAGCAACTGGCCACCTATATCGGCTGGCTGATGCACCGCACCTGGGGTGGTGTGATTGCCGGGGTGCTGTTTGTGCTGCCCTCGCTGTTTATCCTGATCGCGCTGTCGTGGGTCTATATCGCTTTCGGTGATGTGCCGGTGGTGGCCGGACTGTTCTATGGGATCAAGCCCGCCGTGACCGCCATCGTGGTGCAGGCCGCTCATCGCATCGGCTCCCGTGCCCTGAAGAACAACTGGCTGTGGGCGATAGCTGCCGCCTCGTTTGTGGCGATATTCGCCCTCAACCTGCCGTTCCCGCTGATCGTGCTGGTGGCCGCAGTGATCGGTTATTTCGGTGGGCGTTTCGTCCCAGAGAAGTTCAGCATCGGCGGTGGTCATGGCGCGGCCAAGCAGTCTTACGGCCCAGCGCTGATTGATGATGAAACCCCGACACCGGAACATGCGCGCTTCCGCTGGCCACGACTGCTCTTGCTGGCAGCGATAGGTGCAACGCTGTGGGCGTTGCCCATGGGGCTGTTGACCGCTCTATTCGGCTGGGAAGGCACGCTGACGCAGATGGGCTGGTTCTTCACCAAGGCCGCACTGCTGACCTTCGGCGGTGCCTATGCGGTACTACCCTATGTCTACCAGGGTGCAGTCGGCCACTACGGCTGGCTGACCCCGACACAGATGATCGACGGTCTGGCTCTGGGTGAAACTACGCCAGGGCCACTGATCATGGTGGTGGCCTTCGTCGGTTTTGTCGGTGGCTACGTGCAGCAGGTATTCGGTGTCGATCAGGCCTTCTTGGCCGGTGTCGTGGCCGCCAGCCTGGTCACCTGGTTCACCTTCCTGCCGTCCTTCCTGTTCATTCTTGCGGGCGGCCCGCTGGTGGAATCGACCCACAACGAACTGAAGTTCACCGCGCCGCTGACGGCCATCACCGCCGCCGTGGTCGGGGTAATCCTCAATCTGGCGCTGTTCTTTGGTTATCACGTGCTCTGGCCGCAAGGCTTCGAGGGGGCTTTCGACTGGCCTTCGGCGCTAATTGCCCTGGCGGCAGCGGTAGCCTTGTTTCACTTTAAACGCGGTGTCATCCAAGTGCTGATGGCCTGTGCTTTGGCCGGACTGGTGGTACACCTGCTGCAAAACTGAGAGGTAGAAGATGAGCAGAATCTCGATATGCGAACTGGCGGAATGGCAGGCAGCAGATCGGGCGTTCACTTTGCTGGATGTGCGCCGTACGAGCGTGCGGCTTGCCGATGCCGAAGAAATTCCCGACGCACACTGGCGTGATCCCGAGGCTGTCTTCACCTGGAAAGATCAGGTTTCACGGGACAGGCCAGTGATTGTCTATTGCGCCAAGGGGCGTGAAATCAGCCAGGGCATCGCCGCCACATTGGAGGCCATGGGCCTGGATGCTCGCTTCTTGATCGATGGCTTTGCTGGCTGGTACGGCGCTGGCCGGCCCACCCGTAGCATATCGAGGTAGTGGATCTCCGCCGATATGACGCGATAGTCGCTGGCACTAGCCGAGCGAGCGGATCATGTGTAGTACGGCCAGATGCCCGGGGTAGAACCAATAACCCCAGCGCTTGACCGGCCAGACCCTGAACTGGCGCAGTCGGCGCTGCAGCCACAACCCAAGCAAGGGTGCGACAAACGCAGTGATCACGATCAGCAAGGTATAGGGCTGCAATTCCCACTCGGCGAGCCAGCGGTTGCGACTATTGGCCAGTACGCACAGTGCGGCAGGCAATAGCCACACAAGCCCTGGGCGCTGAATGGCCAGCAGCAACGCTGCCGGCAGCAGTGCGCCGAAAACGCCGTACATCAGGCGCTCTTGCATCAGCACCGCGACAGTCACGCCGGCCAGAGCCAGGATCAAACCGTCGCGACCACGGTGATGTGCTCCCCAGGTGATAAGCAGGCCCAACAGCAGCGAAGGCATAACGTTGAGCGTGCTGCTGTCGTTAGAAAGCAGGCGATAGGGCAACTCCGAGATCACTGCAAACGCAGTCATCCAGCACATGTAGCGAACGTTGTTATCGGAATACAGCTCACCTGTTTGCGAGCGCGCGACATTGGCGGCGATCCCCAGGCAGAACATTGGAAAGGCTAAGCGCCCAACGATGAACAACCATCCGTTGTCAGGCCAGATGTAGCGCAGGTGATCCAGCAGCATGGTCAGCATCGCCAGCCACTTGATCAGATCCAGGTTGGTGTCGCGCTTCTGCAGGCTCACCCAAACCACCCAAGCGTCATGGCAGCTAGTGCCAGATAGCGAGTGGTCTTAGCCAGCATCACGATCAACAGAAAGCTCCAGAAGGGTTCTCGCATGACACCCGCGACGACTGTGAGTGGATCACCAATGATCGGCACCCAACTGAGCAGCAGTGACCAGCGACCGAAGCGGTGATAAGCCTGCTGAGCCTTTTCCAGTTTGCCCTCGCTGACGGGAAACCAGCGCTTGTGTCTGTAGCGCTCGATAGAGCGACCCAGCAGCCAGTTCAGTACCGAGCCCAGTACATTACCCGTGGTGGCGACCGCCAGCAGCGCCCAGACCGCATAGCGGTCAGTCAGCAGCAACCCGACCAGCACCGCCTCCGACTGCATGGGTAGCAACGTGGCAGCACCGAAGGCAGCGAGGAACAGGCCGAAATAACCGGATAACTCCCACATCGGCTAGGCGTTCAGGCCGATCCAGCCGTGGAAGCCGACGTAAACCCCCACACCAATGATCAGTAGGCTGGACAGGTAAGGAGCGCGACGGGCCACAGCACCCAGCCAGGGCCAACGATTGGATGCCTGGCGTGCGCCGATAGCAGCGGCTGCACCAACGGTAACCAGAGTTATAGCCAGACCGATGCTGAAACACAGCACCAGGACGGCACCCAGGGTGACTTCTTTCACTTGCAGGCAGAGCAGCAGCACGGTGATCGCTGCCGGGCAGGGAATCAGTCCGCCAGTCAGACCGAACAGGATGATCTGGCCGGTGGTGACATTGCGATTGCTGAAGCGTTTACGGATGTCGTTGGCATGCGCTCGCTCATGGGCATCCTGGTAGCCCTCCAGCGACAGCTCTAGCCCCTCCAGCTCGGAATGATCATGCTCATGACGGTGGCTTTGCTCGCGGAACTCCAGGTCATAGTCGTGGGAGTGATCAGCATGGCCGAGGCTCAGGCGCGCAGTGAACTCATGGGGCTCGGGAATATCGTCCAGTGACTCTAGGTAGTCACACCGGTCGACGAAGCGAAACTGCTGGGCCAGGCCATCGGGGCGAGTCGTCAGCAAGCTTACTTCAGCAGCCGGCCAGGCATGACCACTCAAGGTCTTCAGCCGCCAGCGCGGAGGGGCGCCTTCTTCGAAGATCGACAGCTCGATACGCCCGTGCCCTGTGTCGATACGCTGCGTTTCATCGTGGTGGTGATGGTCGTGTTGATGCTCATCACCTTCCTCGAAGCGCCACATCTGCTCGCCACGCCAGGTGCGCCAGAGCATCCACAGGGCGATGGTGATAATGATTACGGCGGACGCTAGCTGGAAATAAGGCTCGGTAGTTTCGGCATCCAAATTCTGCCCCAGGTACATGCCGCCCATGGCCACCAGCCAGACTACGGCGGTGTGCGAAAGCGTTGCGGCAAGGCCTAGCAGAATGGCCTGCTTCACCGTGCCACGAATGGCCACGATAAACGCCGCCATCATGGTCTTCGAGTGCCCAGGCTCCAAGCCGTGCAAAGCACCCAGCAGAATGGCGCTGGGGAAGTACAGCCAGGCCTGCGAGCCCCCCTGTTGCAGCAATTCGGCGAAACTCGACATGGGAGGGGCCTAGAGGTACTTGGTGATTTGCTTGAAGTCTTCGAGTGAAGCGCGCTCGCCTACCGCAAGTGCTTCGACTGTATGTTCCAGACAGTGGTCGATATGGTCTTGGATAAGCACACGCTTGGCCTGGCAGACGGCTTTTTCCACGGCATGTAGCTGCTGAGCAATGTCGACGCAGGCCCGGCTGTCTTCAATCATGGTGACGATGCTGCGCAGGTGGCCCTCCGCACGCTTCAACCTTTTGATGATGTCGCCATGACTTTGGTGCTGGTGGCCGTGTTCGTGATCGCTCATGCCTTGAGTCTCGTGCGTCGATGAATTACGCTCCCATGCTATCCCCCTGGGGGGGATATGGTCAAACCGGCTACCTC
Source organism: Stutzerimonas kunmingensis (assembly GCF_021432085.1). Taxonomy (GTDB): domain Bacteria; phylum Pseudomonadota; class Gammaproteobacteria; order Pseudomonadales; family Pseudomonadaceae; genus Stutzerimonas. Next base: position 959,197 of record NZ_CP090366.1, read on the forward strand.
TCCATAAAAGCCACTCGCTTAGGCATCGAAAGAACCACAACATGCTCAGCAATCCCATTAGCACCAAGGTGATTTTTGCCCTTGCTCTCGCCATATTGCTGGCTTGGGCCGGGCATACCTCTGCGCTGTTTATGGGATCGAGCCAGCCTTCCTTGAGTGGAAATGACAGTGCTCATTCGCATGCGCATGGTGATGAGACGCAGGCCTGTGCTGCGTACGGGGATCACTGCCACTCGCCGCTGACAGCCGACCACTTGCATGAAACACCGCATCTGACCGCGCTGCTGAGAATAAGCACGCTGCCAGAACGTGCGCAGCCGATACTCGCCCCTCGCTACTCCATTCCTCCAAGCCCGATCTTCCTGATCGAGCGGCCACCGCGCGCCACATTCGTGCTCTGACACAGGCCGCTGTGCGGCCCAAGCCCCCTTTAATTTAGGACTCAACCATGCATTCGCTATCTATGGGCGCAATGGACTCATCTGTCGTGCGTCCGAATCGCTCGTTACTACTGTTGCTGCTTTTCACGGCATTGCTGTTTCTAGGCATGCCTGAGGCGCTGGCCCACGCCGTTGCCGAGGGCGACAAGGGCTTTATTCAGGAAAGCTCCGGGGTGATGGTGCTGCCGTTTATCTACATGGGCGCTAAGCACATGATCACCGGCTACGACCACCTGCTGTTCCTCTTCGGAGTGATCTTCTTCCTCTACCGCCTGAAGGATGTTGGGCTCTACGTCACCCTGTTCGCCGTGGGCCACACAGTTACGCTGTTGTTCGGTGTGCTGGCAGAAATCAGCATCAGCTCCTATGTGATCGACGCCATCATCGGTTTCTCGGTGGTGTACAAGGCGCTGGATAACCTGGGCGCATTCCAGCGCTGGTTCGGCCATCAGCCGAACACCAAAGCGGCCACGCTGATTTTCGGCCTGCTGCATGGCTTTGGTCTGGCGACCAAGATTCAGGAATACGAGATCTCGGCAGATGGCCTGATCACCAACCTGATCGCCTTCAACGTCGGCGTCGAAATCGGCCAGCTCCTGGCCCTGAGCGCCATCCTGATTGTCATGGGCTACTGGCGACGCACCGCCAGCTTCTGGCGCCATGCATATACCGCAAACGTCGCCATGATGAGCGCCGGTTTCCTCTTGATGGGTTACCAGCTCACCGGCCTGATCGTCTCTCAGTAAGGAATTCTCAGCATGTTCAATACCAAGCTTCCGACCCAAAGCGAATTGCCTACCAGCCGCCAACTGTTGCGCTCCACTGTGATCGCCGTGGGCGTTGCCGCAGCCTTACTGGTCACTGTAGTGATGCCTTCGGAGTACGCCATCGACCCAACGGGCGTTGGCCGCTTACTCGGCCTGACCCAGATGGGCGAAATGAAGAAAACCCTGGCCGAAGAAGCGGCTGCGGATGCAGCGGTTCAACCCGCTGCGGCCCCCGTTGTGCAAGCCCCCGTGCCTGTTCGGCCGGTAGTTCAAGAGCAAGTCGCGGCAGTGCCTGTGGCTGAACCAGCCGCAGAGCCACAGCCAGCCCTGAAGTCTGACGAGATAACCGTCACCCTGAAGCCAGGTGAGGCCAGTGAAATCAAGCTGGAGATGCTGAACAAGGCCACGGTCAGCTACGAGTGGGCAACCAATGGCGTACCGGTCAACCACGACACTCATGGCGAGCCTTACAACGGCCCCAAGGGCTACTACCACAGCTACAGCAAAGCCAAGCAGATCAAGGGTGACAAAGGCGAGTTCACCGCCATTTTCGACGGCACACACGGTTGGTTCTGGCGCAACCGCAGCAACCAGGACGTGACCATCACGCTGAAGACCAAGGGCGAGTACCTGAGCGTCAAACGCGTTATCTGAGGCACATAGCCCCTGCGTCAGCCGGCACAGGGGCTTCTACTTTCATGATCGAAACAGAAAGGATTACATGATGAAAAGCACAACTACCCTGAGTCGCTCCCTGCTGTTGGTTTGTCTGCTTGGTCTGCTGTCGGCCTGTGGCGGCGGCGAGCCGGAAACCCAGTCCGAAGTCGAAAGCCACGGTCACGCTCACGACTAAGATCTGAAACGCTGTGTTGTCACGAGCGAGGAGCCTACTTGTTCGTGACAATCAGCAAATGCCTCTTCTTCTCGGCTACCGCTACATCATGCACTTTAGGTGTGACTGCTTTTGGCCGATTCTGTTGAAAAAGTAGGTTTAGCGGCAGCAAGGCGGTCGGATGTACCTGCTGTCGAAGTGGCTGCAAGCCACTTCAAGTTACCTTTCGGCGTTTCACTGAGCGTCCTTGCTCAGGTTTGAGGGTTAATTCGAGGGTTTCTGCTCGCCACAGGCGTACCTATCCCGTGAGCGGTGGCCCTTGAGGCAAAAGCTTGGCCATGCGGCGCAGGTTCTGCACCATCGCAGCCATGGTGAATTCGTCAGTGGCGCCTGTCAGGCCACGCAGTCGTAAACGGTCGAGTTTCATGATCCGTTTAAGATGGGCGAAAAGCATCTCCACCTTCTTCCGTTCGCAACGTGAGACGAGGTATTCCGGTGTCTTGGCGATGCGTCGAGCCACATCGCGGGCAGCCTCATGGATGCTGCGAACGATCTTCCGATTCGGTGTGTTGGGGCAGCATTTCGCTTTCAACGGACAGGTGACGCAGTCGGTTTGGCTGGAGCGGTAGATGATGGTGTTGGCCTTGGTTACCCGCGATCTTTTCTGGGTGAAGGCGCGCCATTCACTGCGTAGCGGTTTGCCGGTTGGGCAGCGATATTCATTGGCTTCCTGATTCCAGTGGAAGTCGTTACTGGAGAGACTGTCGTCCTTGCGCTCAGTCTTGTCCCACACCGGCACATGCGGCTCGATGTCCTTCTCTTCGACCATCCAGGCCAGCATCGGGGCAGTGCCATAGGCGGTGTCGCCGATGAGGCGTTCCGGTGTGAGGTCGAACTGCGCTTCGACACGCTCGACCATCGTCCTGGTCGAGTCGACTTCGGTGGTACGGTGCGCCGGGGTCGCTTCCACATCCATGATCACACCGTGCTCAGTGTCGATCAGGTAATTTGTGGAGTAGGCAAAGAAGGCCGGGCCGCCTGGTGCTGCTGTCCAACGGGACTGAGGATCGGTGAGCGAAATCTTCTTGGGAAGAGCCTCAGCCAACGCATCTTCATCAAGTGCTTCGAGGTACTCGCGCACGGCGCGGCTGCTGAGCTTTGGATCGCTCCAATCGACTTCATCTCCCACCACCCCACGTTGCCGGCTGGCATCCGCCTTGATGATGCTGGCGTCGACGGCGAAACCTTCGCCCTTGACTAGGCCGGCTGCCATGCAGCGCCGCAGCACTTCATTGAACAACCAGCGGAACAGATCGCTGTCACGGAAACGGCCATGGCGATTCTTCGAGAAGGTCGAGTGATTAGGTACTTCGTCTTCCAGACCCAGCCGGCAGAACCAGCGATAGGCCAGGTTCAGGTGCACCTCTTCGCACAATCGCCGCTCGGAACGAATGCCATAGCAGTAGCCGACGACCAGCATGCGCACCATCAATTCCGGGTCAATCGAGGGACGCCCGATGGGGCTATAGAAATCCGCCAGATAGGCGCGCAGATCACTGAGATCCAGGCACTGGTCGATGCTGCGCAGGAGATGTTGGGCCGGGACGTGATCTTCGAGATTGAACGAGTAGAACAGGCGCTGCTGTCCTCCCGGTAACTGTCCCATCATGCTGTTCGCCTCCACGCCCGCTGACAAAGCAATTTTGCCAACGGCATGGGGAGGTCGCTACTTTTTCAACAGAATCGGCCGATTTCTGCCTGTCGTAACTGGCAGAAATTGGCCAGTTGCAGCTTGGCAGGGATACACGCCCGCTCGCTGTAATCTGCTTCTAACAAGTCGACCTTGTTCCGCTCAGGGTCAAGGCTGCCGTCGTCATCTATCGTGCATCCTTTGCATGTTATGTTTTTCTGCGATCCGTCGGTCATCTGATGCGAAGCTGGGTCACAGCGTGAGCCAGTTCGCCCAGTTTTCGTATATTTCCGACGGTAGAACGGTCTGAAATCGAATCCCGGGTGCTCAGCGATCGGTCACCATTTGGCTCTTACAAAGAAGAGAGCCTTCGTCATGAGCAAAGAAGCACAAACGATAGTCACCCTGCTGGATCAGCAGTACGAGCAGCTGCTTACGGACGCGAGATGCTTGGTAGCAAGCTATGTGGATACGTCCATGAAGCTGTACAAAAAGACCGGGGTCAAATCTGTTGTGGCCGGCGTATCAATCAAGCAGGTGAGCCCGAATGCGTATTCGATCTACTGGTGCAAACTGGTGCCGCTGCAAGGACAAAAAAACAAATTCGCGCCCCTGACTATTGCCAAGGGGAATGGCAAACATAAATACCCGGCTTCCTCGTTTGAGTTTGTTGAATACCCATACCGTCACCTCGTTCTGCAAGTTGAGGGGCGACTTGCAGAGATTCGCCGCGTTGCGAGCGAGAATCGTCAGCTACGTCGTACGTTGGTCGCTTATGAGAAGAAGCTGGGCGGTTGCAGGAGCTGAGTGCAACACGGTTATTGAATTGAAGCAGGCGCATCATGCCGCATAGCCATGGCTTCCTGCATCACTTTGCCCATAACTTCAATTGGGCATTTGAAGTCGAAGCGCTTACGTGGGCGCATGTTCAGTTGCAGTGCGATGGCATCCAGTTCTTCCTGGCTGTGTACCGACAGGTCTGTGCCTTTGGGCAGGTACTGGCGGATCAAGCCATTGATGTTTTCGTTGCTGCCGCGCTGCCAAGGGCTGTGCGGGTCGCAGAAGTAAATGGCCACCCCGGTCTGCTGAGTGATTTCAGCATGCCGCGCCATTTCTCGGCCCTGGTCGTAGGTCATGCTCTTGCGCATCGCCAGCGGCATGCCATTGAGCGCTGCACTGAAGCCTTCCATCGCCGAGGTCGCCGTCGCGTCGTTCATCTTCACCAGCATCAGGTAGCCACTGGTGCGCTCCACCAGCGTACCTACAGACGAGGCGTTGGCCTTGCCCTTGATCAGGTCGCCTTCCCAATGCCCTGGCATCAGCCGGTCTTCGATCTCCGGCGGACGTACATGAATACTGACCATCTCAGGGATCTGACCGCGCCGATCCACACCGCCAGAGCGCGGCCTGCGCGTCGTCTTGCTTTGGCGCAGGCAGATGATCAGCTCCTTGCGCAGTTCACCGACCGGCAGGGCATAGATCGCGTTATAGATCGTCTCACGACAGACGTAGGCCTCTCTGAGGCTGGGAATGTTCATGCTGCGCAGCTTGCCGGCAATCTGCTCGGGAGACAAACGCTCACGCAGCATATGAACCACCAGCTCAAAGCGCTCGCTACCCGGCAACAGCTTTCGCATCGGTCGACACACCTGGCGGCGGGCTTGCATCTGCTGTTGGGCTACACGGGCCGAGTAGCCACCACAGGCATCTCGATTGCGGCGCAGCTCCCGGCTGATGGTCGAAGGGGATCGGTTGATCAAGCAGGCAATCCCACGCAGGCTGAAACCTTGGGCATGACCGATTTGAATGGTGGCGCGCTCTTCAACGCTGAGTTCGGTATAAGACATGGGGGCAGCACCGTACCGGAAAGGTCAGGTGTTGCACTCAGTTTTTGCCGCCGCCCTGTCTAGATACCAAGCGCTTAATCATGGCGACCTCTATTCGGCAGGGTAGCGGCTGAGTACCTATAAGCAGTGCCTAACAGATTTGACCCGATTGTAAATCCCGAAAGCCCCGTGCAGCTTGGTCTGGCGGGGCTTTCTCGTATCAGCAGTGAACTACGGCGAGATACATTGCTGCGCTTGATCAGGGAAGGCGACGGGTTCGAGCTATAAGCAGTGTAGGGCGCTAAATCTACTCGCCGTCAGCCAGCAGGCCCATACAGGCAGGGGCGGAGGCCGTATTTGCTATTAGCAGTGACGCTTGCGACCAAGTCAGCCGGCCAGCTTTGACCTGTATTAGTAGTGAAAGGCTTCACTTTCATAAAATAAACATTGGTAGGTGCCGTTCCTGCTGGTACCTGTGTCGCGCAGCGGGTGGTGACGGTAACGCGCTACCCCTCGCTGCCTCGCTGCTGTTCGAATGCAATGCGGTTCATTACGCAGATGGGGATGGGGTAGCCCTGGATGTGGGTCGTGAGAGCCTCGTTGCCTGCGATCACCATGATGCAGGATAGGCCTCTGCGGAAGCGCATCCCTCGTCCCGAGTAGTTGCGCGGGATGATCTCCCATGATTCGTCGTCGTAGTAACAACCAACGATTTCTGACCAGCGTAATTGGATGCCCGCGCCCATGATGCCTACTGGGGCCAGGCAGAAAATTTCTACCTGGGTTTCCTGCCCAAGAGGTACAGCGTAAATCCGACCGTTTGGTGCAATAGGTGGGAAGTACTGCCCGTTACCAAGGTGACGAAATTCCATGATGCTGCTCCGGTTAGATGAGGTCGCTAAACACTCTCCGGTAGCTTTCGGAAAACCCAAGATGAGATGCTGCCCATGAGTCCGCGCACGGGTTTTAGCGTACTCGGCAAGCTAGCTCGCCACACGGAGGGCGTGCATGTTGCAGATCTAAACGCTTCGGCGCTCCGGTCACTTTCGCTAGGGTGCGGAAATTGACAGCCCTTCCGAAGTCATCCCATGACCTCATAGGCTTGGGAAAATACTGCGTATCGCAGCGGTAGTGTGCCTTGCCGATGGATTTGGGTAAGCGCCCGCTGCCAAGGGGCAGCGGACAGTTTGTTGCAGGTATCTGGCCGTTCCGCTGAGGGCTCAATCGTCGCCGTGCTTCTTGTCCAGGTACGCTGCGACCATATAGCCAATTACACCTGCGATAGTCAGCGCACTGATGACGGCAAGCACGGCATATACAAGCAATTCAAAACGATCCATACCCTGACTCCTTTAATTCGAGCTCTGCCAAGGTTAAGGGCGTCTGATCTAATCCCAAATCTGCTGTGTGATGGCTTAGCGATTGGTACCGGCGGCTTCCTTCCTCAGGTTGGCTCGGGCACCAACGTACGCATCAGTTTCCCAGATACGCATATTCCCGAGCTCGTAGGCGACGTGATTCCGGGCCTCCAGATCCTCATCTTGGGGAGCTTTGCCCCCAAGAATCGGGGCGTGGTGACCAGACAATCGCCAGTAGAGCTCGCAGGCATATGCCGCGCGACAATCATCAATGTTTAGTCCGTGAGAAAGTAAAAGCTCTTGAGCTGCAGGTAGGTTCTTTAATTTCCATGTACACCAAGCTGCTGGTGTCGCGTGGCTGCTGCCCTGAAGCTTTTGAAATGCCGCGGCCTTCTTCAAAATTAAAATTTGCTCAGGAGCAGAGATATTAATGATCCGATGCTCATGTTTATCTTTGCTGAACACATAAAAGATGTTTTCTTCTTCGGCGTCCTTGTGAGCATCTTCTGCGTCGAAGAAAAAAGCCTCAAGCAATGACATGCCGAGGTATCGAACTGACCTGATTAATGTTGCTAGCTGCTCTGAGTGGAGAGCCTGAATATCCACCATCGCGGTTTCAAACTTAGTACGGTCAAGACTGCGCGGTACGGTAATCCGTGCATAGCTTGGAAAGCCAAGACGGCTACCGACGTTAGCCGCTGCGCCTTTCCAGTGCCCATTAGTTGCGAAGCCCATCACTACATATACAGTCTCAAGCAGGCCCGACACGCTTTGTAGTGGGAGATTTCCTTGGTATGTCTGGATATAGAGCTCTTCCCCGTACTCCCTCACCAATTTTTTATTGACGAATTCCAAGATGTCTACCTCATGAGACTCGTTGGCATAAGCACTAAACTGCGCCCATTGCTGGTCGTGGATCATGGCCTCGTGCTGACTGAGAAGCCCGCGCCGGACTGCCTCCCTGAGAATTGCCGAACCGGCCTTGGTCAAGTCCCGATCAAAATGTGCGTGGAAACTCTGCTTCATGGTCATTCCTCCATTCAGCTCAGGTGCTGAGCTGCTGAAGGAAATGTTGAGCGAGGAAAAATATTCTGGGGTTCGGTTTCGGTCGCTTTCAGCGCCTGAAATTGACGAGCGCATCCGTCCAATAAACGGTCGTTTATGGCACACCTATTCCAGATGATCTTTTGGGCTTGGGATTTACCGCTTTCCTGTCACTTTTCCCGTACCGAAATCAGTGTGAGAAAAACGTATGGGAAAGCGGATTGGGTACGCCCGAGTGTCGACTGATGATCAGAATCTCGACCTGCAGCGTGATGCACTTGCCCTGACTGGATGCAACGCAGTTTACGAGGAGACCATGAGTGGTAAGTCAGCAGATAGGCCGGAGTTGGGGCACTGTCTCAAGGCTCTGCGCAGTGGCGACACTCTGGTCGTATGGCGACTGGATCGCCTTGGCCGCTCCTTGCCTGACTTGGTTGGGATCGTCAGTCGGCTGGAGCAGGAAGGGGTGGGGTTCGAGTCGATCAACGAGCGAATCGAAACCACCAGCGCCGCCGGCAAGCTGATCTTTCATGTGTTCGCAGCCCTGGCCGAGTTCGAGCGCAACCTGATTCGAGAGCGTACCCGCGCAGGGCTGGCGGCGGCTCGCGCTCGAGGACGTAAAGGTGGTCGTAAACCTGCGCTGGAAGAGGCTCAAGTCCGCGAAATAAAGGCTTTGCTCAAAGATCCACAGATTCAGGTTGGCACCGTAGCCAAGCGATACGGGGTATCGAGAACAACGCTGTATCGATACGTCGGTAAGACCGGGCCGAGATAACTTGCACCTGGCAGCACACGAAACTGCGACCAGGGGATTATGAGCGTCCTAGAAGCGCTGTAAGCCAGTGAGCAGATACAGTGAGCTAAACGTAGCGTCGTATATGGCTTTTGGGGTGGTTGAGCAAAAACTGTACAACCTGAGCACTCTACCGTCAGTGTCCCGTGTTGTTGCCGGGAAACGGTCTTAGGTAGCTTCGGGTTTAAAAGCTTCGCCAGGCAGCTATTGAGCATCAGGGGCACGAAGGTTGACAGATACCATAATTTGCACAAAAATGCCGGTTGACAGTATCTATGTTTTGCACGCTTTTATGGAGAGGCCCATGCCCCCGATCCAACACCCGAGTGAGCTGGAACCGAAGCTGAAGCCGGAACACGTCGAGCTGATCTGCAATAACGCTCTGGATGCGGCTTACCGTGCGTTGGAAGTCACCTCTACTGATGACGATACCAACTGGACTATGGGAACACTTCCGTATGGCCGCGTCCACGGCCGGTTCAAACGCCTGCACGGCGATCCGGCCCTTCCGTGGCTGCTGCTCACTAACCGCACCATGGACTTCACTCTGAGTGTGAATGGCGTGCTGATGCAGGTGGTAATGGACGATCCCGAGGTCAGAAAGAAAGGGTATCGACTGCAATCCAACCGAGTTGAGCTTTACCAGGCTAGCCTGCTGGGGCCTGCGATCGACAAGAACATTACCTGGCGTTTGTATGTCGATACTGACGGCAACTTTGACGGGCCGACGCTGACTGCTTCGATTCTGGGCTTCGATACCAACCGGAACCTCGTATGTAAGTGGGTGCATGACTACGTGCCTCTGTTTGCTCCTCGTACCACCGAGCTTCCACAAGAGGTGGCAATCGATGATCCATTAGTCGCTCGTCGGGACAAAGATGCAGACCAGAACGCAACACGAGATGCTGATCCAGTAAATGAATGACAGAACAGGCTTTCTGCCTCTTGGCGACGAGTTTTCGCCCGACAAGCTCCGTCTCGCTAGATGCGCGGCGGGGCGTTCGCTCGCCGATATCGGAGAGCTCTTGGGCGTTACCCGGCAATACGCGCACAAGCTGGAAGTCAATGCGATTCCTTCGGGCACCCAACTCGCCCAGCTATCTGAAGCCTTGGGCGTGCGCGAGAGTTTTTTCTTCACGCCACGACGCGGTTCGGTGGAGTTGGAGCAATGCCATTTTCGAAGCGTCCGATCCTCCTCGCAGACTCTCAAAAAGACCATTGCGGCTCAGGTCGAGATGTTTGAGCTGCTGATTGACGAGTTGGATAAGGAAGTTGCCTTTCCTGCAGTGAGTTTCAGCATGCTTGAGGAGCCGGTATCCGGTATCAACAAGATCGAGCAAGTTGCTGAAAAATTTCGCCGTGAGCAAGGCCTGGGGATTGGCCCCCTGTCTAGTGTGACCAAGCTGGCCGAAAAAGTTGGTGTGCTGGTGGTGAATCTGGCCGAAGCCGATGACAAGGTCGATGCGTTCTCGCTGTCCAACAAACGACCGTTGATCGTGAGGAACACCGCAAAGGTGAATCCATGCCGGCAACGTTTCGACCTTGCTCATGAAATGGGCCATTTGGTGATGCACCAAGGCATTGAGACCGGTTGCCGCCTTACTGAGGATCAGGCTAACCAGTTTGCCAGCGCTTTGTTGATGCCCCGGGCAAGTTTCGCATCAGAGTTTCCCCCTATGCGAGGCAAGTACCTGAACTGGCCGGCACTCAAGGAAATGAAGCTTCGTTGGAAGGTAAGCTTCAAGGCGCTCATTTTCAGGGCTCACACCCTTGATCTGCTTACTGCCGAGCAAGCTAAATCGGGCTTCACGTACCTCAATCGAAAGGGTTTCACGAAGCACGAGGAGTTTGACGAGTTGATCCCTATGGAGTCGCCTATGCTGGTACAGAGGGCGATCAATCTCCTGGATTACAGTACCTGGAAGCGGGTGTTGACAGCTGCCGGGCTTACGGCAGAGATGGTGACCAGGCAGTACATGCTGGATGTACCGTCATCTCCTTTGCGACTGGTCGAGGCTAACGTAGGTTAAGTCGCGCTGAAGCTGTCCACTGCAACCCGCATGCCGGCACTCACATGGATGCCGCGTATGCCAGTCGCGGGGAAGACCTTATGGGGGAGGCGCATATGGCACTGTGGGTGCGTGGGCATTCACATACAGCCGTCGACTAAGAAGTGGCGGGCACGCGTATGGTCTGCAACCCTCGGGGATATCCGGGCGAAGAGACTGGCTTCCGCCCGGATTTGATCATCACTATTTAGCCGTTGCGCATACCCAGCGCCTCAGCTGACCAGGCGAGCCGTTTGTGGGTCATACGCTACACCGGTAATAGACCCATCCCGAATGCGCTCAACCGCTTCATCAATCACATGCAGCGGCACTAGGAACCATTCCCTTGGCTTAACCGGATTGCCGAAGCGGTCTTCGATGGTTAAGTCCAGCTGCGCTGCGCCAAACAGGCGGTGGAAGATGTTTTCCAGCCGGGTACGGTTCAGGTTGTGAAGCTTGTAAGTCGCGACCACTTCCACATCGGCCAGCAGGTAGGTGGCATCCTTCGCGGCCGCCGCGATACGGGTTTCCACTCGGCCGCCGGTTACGCCGATCTTGTGGATCAGCTCGCGGTGCTCGGCTACGAATGGGTGGCTGGACTGGCTGCGCAGCACATAGATAGTGCCAGTCTCGATGTCGTCCGGCTCGGTTATGTCGCTGAATAGCGGGCCGGAATCTACCTTGATGAGCCGAGACCCGGCACGGCCGTCACTGTCTTTGTAGAGCGCCCGCTGCAAGGACCGTAATAGCAGATCGCTTTCCGTCTCATTGGAGTAGATGACGCGCAAGCGCCCATTTGTCTCCGCATTCGGCGTCCTGTAGGTGTCGCCCACTTCGGCAACATAGGCGATCAGTCCGCTCAAAATGAAGAAGTCCCCTGCTTCGATGCTGGCGTTCTTGCCAAAGGGCTTGGTTACCCACGATTTTTGTTTGAGGCCCGCTTCCACCTCATCAAACAGTGGCTTAAACCTCTCGAAGTCTTTACACGGGTTCCGGGCGGCAATTTCTTCTGCCGCCTTTATTGCCGCACTGGATCGCACATGCCGCAGCACGGTGATGTCGTCCTGATCGACGGACTCACTGCCGATGCCGAGCTCAGCGAGTAATGCGTCCTCATCCAGGTCGTCCACATTTACTGCGGCGGCCGCAGTACCTGACAGTAGGCCGTGACTATCAAAGCCTGCCAGTAGGGTTTGTGCCTCCGGCAGCTTGCGCAGCTGATCCAGGCGCACGGCATACAAACGCTCGAAGATGTCGCAATCCTCGCCATGCAGTGGGGCGCGGCCGTGGGTTTGATAGAAACGCTGAATGTCCTCGAAGCCAGCGATGATGCGTTCTTCGCGAGGGGTTCGGGTTGTTATCTTGAGTGAAGGGACTTCTATCCCCAGCGCATTCAGCAGCTCGTCATCGTTCATTTCAGCCATTGGCAGAGCCCTCCTGTGCCTTCGCTTGGGCACGATAGCGTGCGAAAGCTACCATGCCCTCGGCGATAGTCTTTTCCCAGGCGTCGGCGGAGTTGATGTCAGGCAGGCGGCCACGCTCGTTCTTGAACTGCAGGGCACGTTTTGCCAGGTCTCGTGCTTCGTCTTCGGGAATGCTCACCTTTTTGGCCGCAATGCTGGCCTGAACCTGACGCAGGGACTTTTCGTCCATCGCCTTCGCCAGTACCGCATAGGCGGCGTCGAAGGGGTTGATGCGGTCGATTAGATCAATGTCCAGCTCGCGTACGTTAATGAACTTGCGCACGCCATCCAGCAGAGCAGTGCTGCCTTGTAAGGTGTCACTCCCGTTGGCGTCGGCCTGAGCCAACATCAACTTGGCCTGCTGGGTAATGTTCATTGCGGCGATAGCGTGTTGGCGGATGGCTTCCTGGTCGACGTCGCTCAAATCGGGGTAACGCTCGCGCACGATTTTCCCCATGCGCAGTTGGGTCAGCTCTTCCGGCAAGGTATTTTCCTTGTCGAATAGGCCGCGTTCCAGCACGGTTTTGTCCTGCAGGAAGCTAGTCACTACTTCGTTCAAATCTTCTTTGCAGATGCGCGTGGCTTCAGTGCTTTGCGGCGTGGTCAGGCCATTGATCTCAACATGGAACTGGCCTGTGGTTTCATTCACGCCCAGGTTGGTGCCGCCCGGTTGATAGCCTTCACCATCGTTGTAAACAAAGCCCTCTTTCTCCCCGTGGTTCCTCGGGGTGAATTCATAGCGCGGAGCAAGCACCTGTTCCATCAGCAGGCTGGCGGAAATGGCTTTGAGCATATCGTTCACCGCCTCGGCAACGGCAGCTTGATCGGCCATAGGCTCGGCGATCAGGTTGGTGAAACGCGAGCGCTCCTTACCCTCGGCATCCCGCGTGGCACGGCCAATGATTTGTACGATTTCGGTCAGGCTCGAACGGTAGCCGATGGTCAGCGCATGCTCGCACCAGATCCAGTCAAAGCCTTCCTTCGCCATGCCCAGCGCGATGATTACATCCACGTTGTCGCGGTTGTTCTTCTGTGCCGGATCTTTCAGTGCGCCGAGCACTTTGGAGCGTCTGGCCGCGTCGCTGTCATCTACCAGGTCGGCCACTTTCAGCGTGCGGCCGTCCTTGGCTTTGATCAGGTGGAAGCCGGTCGCCGGGTCGACACCCTGCCAATCGCCCAGCGAACTCATGATCTCGTTGACCTCGCGTTCCTTGTCTTTGAGGCTCTCGCGGGCATTTACGTTTGGAATGTGGACGATGGTTTTCAGCGCCGGGTCCAGCACCTTGGCGACCGCATCCACGTACCTCCCAGTGTAGAAGAAGTAGCCAATATCCAGCGACTTGAGCCAGCGATAGCCGTTTAGCTGCTCGTAGTAGGTGTACGTCACCGTCTCAAACTTGTTCTCTTCCGACGGGGCCAGCACGGCCGCGCTGTCGCCACGGAAGTAGGAGCCGGTCATGGCAACGAGGTGTACCTTGTCGCGGTTGATGAACGCGCTCAGTTGGCTGCCCAGTTTGTTGTCTGGGTTGGCAGAAACGTGGTGGAACTCATCGATGGCAATTAGGCGGTTGTCGAACGCGTCGATGCCCAACTCTTCCACGGCAAAGCGGAAGGTGGCGTGGGTGCAGACCAGCACCTTGTCGCTGCTGTCTAGGAAGGCGCGCACGGCGTCCACCTTGGACTTGGCCACACGCGGCTCATCGATGCCTGGGGCATTGCACAGGTTCCACTGCGGAGCCACCACCCAGTCCCAGTAGAAACCATGCTGGCTCAGCGGCTCATCGGCAAAGCTGCCGCCAATGGAGCGCTCGGGCACTATGACGATGGCCTGTTGCAGGTTCTGGTTATGCAGCTTATCCAAGGCGATAAACATCAGTGCGCGAGACTTGCCCGATGCGGGGGGCGATTTGATCAGCAGGTACTGTTCGCCGCGCTTGGTATAGGCGCGCTCTTGCATGGTGCGCATGCCCAGCTCATTTGCCTTGCTGGATGCCCCAGTGTGCGCTGTAGCAATGGATACCGACGGCACCGTGTAGCTGTTGGTCGGGTTGGTGGTGTTCGTCACTGTGATTCGTCCTCCATGAGGGTGCCGTCGCCCGCCAGTTCACGTTCGATCTGTTCAATGCTGGGCAAGCTGGTTTGCAATTCTGCAGGCAGAGATTCGAGCAATTTGTACTCGGCAATGCCCATGGGCTGGGTCTTATCGCCCAGCGCATATTCCGCCACGATCTTGTTTTTGCTCTTGCAGAGCAAAAGGCCGATGGTGGGGTTGTCGTGTTCATCTTTGACCTGGCGATCCACCGCAGTCATATAAAATCCAAGCTGGCCCAGGTGCTCGGGCTTGAACTTGCCGGCTTTGAGCTCGATCACCACATAGCAGCGCAGCTTGAGGTGGTAGAACAGCAAGTCAATGAAGAATTCGTCGCCGCCTACATCCAGCACTACCTGCCGCCCGACAAACGCAAAGCCTGCGCCCAGCTCCAACAGAAACTCGGTGACGTGTTTGACCAGGGCGTGTTCGATTTCGCGTTCCTGCGCCTCATCGCGCAGGCCGAGGAAGTCAAACCGATACGGATCTTTCAACGACTCGCGGGCCAGGTCCGACTGCACCTTGGGCAAGCTGACGTCGAAGTTAGTGACCGCCGTGCCACTGCGCTCCAACAGGCGGGTTTCGATATGGATGTTCAGCACATTGCGTGACCAACCGTGCGCAATCGCGCTCTGGGCATAGGCCAGGCGCTGCTGTGAGTCTTTTAGCCGGGTCAGCAGTACCAGGTTGTGCCCCCAGGGCAATTGTCCAACAGCCTGTTGGACAATTGCGGCATCCGGCCAGGCCTCGGCAAAGGCGCGCATATACATCAGGTTGGCGCGGGAAAATCCCTTCATCTCAGGAAAGGCGGTGCGCAGGTCATGGGCCAGCCGCTCGATCACCTTGGCCCCCCAGCCCTGCTGTGCCTGCCGGGTCAAAATATCGTTGCCGATCTGCCAGTAGAGCAGCACCAGTTCGCGGTTTACCGCCAGCGTGGCGCGCTGCTGGGCGCTATGGATGCGGCCTTTGAGGTCTGCTAACCACTCGCCGTAGCCCTCGGGTGGTGTGGTCAGGCTAGCAGGGGTGTCGTTCATGCCATTTTCCCTCGTAGCTTCTTCGGCGTGGCCTTTGCTGTGTCTGCTGTCATCTTGGTGTAGAGATCAAACAGCTTCTCCAGTCGTTCGGTGTCGTTCTTGAAGCGACGACCGATATAGATACGCTCCAGCACTTCATCGTTGTGCTCGTGGGCACGGCGAAGGTTCTCAGGCATGGTGTCTGGGTCATACAGGTCGGCGATGGTGGCGGGGAAGTGTGCTTCGCGGGCCAGCAGAATATCTTCAGCGCAGCGGGTCAGGTCGACCTTGTTTTGCTCTGTGAGCCTCGGCACTGGGAAGGTGTTCCAGCCAAGTGTGTTGGAGTAGCGGAAGTCCGTTTTCATTTTTCCGCAGACGGTGCCAATCCAAACGAGGTGCAGGCGGGAGGCGATGAGGGCCATGTTCCAAAGTGGGGCGTCGTAGAGGGCAAGTGCAAGATTTGAGACGCGCACGTCACTCGTCAGCAAACCGCAAGGGAGATAAGCGCGGCGCTCCGACGAGACGCTTGGAATGATGATGGTGTGGTCGTTTCCGATGATAGTCCGTTCAAACTTGTAGGGTGTGTCGAGGCCGGCACGGCCACGTTCACTGCCATGCAGACGATATTCTCGTATGCGGTCAAGCCTCGCCTTGATGGGCGGAATTGAAAAGGCGATCTGCGCTTGTTCGTCAGTTATCCAGAGACAGTACCGTTCTAGGCCATTGATGAACTCTTTGGAGCCAAGGATCGGCTTTATTAGAGGCGCTGCCTCAGGATAAGAGTCCAGCAAATCCCTTGCCTCATCGGGCGTGAGCAACAGATTTCCCTGATCTCTCGGGATGTTCCCGCCAAACATGGTCGATACACCAGAGATGGGATCATTCGCCCGCTCGACGATGATATTTTTGCCGGGCGCGAGATATAAGTTGATGCTTTCAACTTCTTTTCGCTCTTCACCGTCGAAGATGTATTTCTGTTTGACGCCTAAATTGGCCACGCCAACAATTATGCAGGTGACTTGCGCGTTCCTAGCAGCGTTGTTACCCCAGAGAAAAGCTTTGTGGCCAAAGAAAATCTCTTGCCCCGCCATGACTATTCTCGGCCACACCAGCGGAACCTGAACACCTTGGCAGATAGAGTTCGTAGAAACGAAGGCGAATCGGCCTCCGCTGCGAATGTAGTCTGATGCTTTCCAAAGCCACCCAGTGATGTAATCGACAGCGCGCACGTCTTTTTTGGTAAGGCTTTTTATGTCGCTCTTCTGCTCTTTCGATTGATATTTGTCGCCAATATACGGCGGGTTACCGCAGATGTACGTCTCGCCTCCTTCGTTTTCGAAGGCGATTTCAGATTGGTCCAATGGCACGTCGAACAAATCGTTCGCTGCCAGCTTCACGCTAGTCCCCGTCGGCGGGCACACCGCCAACCAATCCAGCCGCAGCGCATTGCCGCAGACAATCCAATTCTGTGAGTCTAACGGTAGAAATTCAGCTAAAGCATCCTGCTGCCCGCGATACAACACATCGCACTGAAACTCAGCAATGATAAGGGCCAGTCGGGCAATTTCTGCCGGAAAGTCGCGTAGCTCGATGCCGCGGAAATTGGTCAGCGGTATTTCGGACTTATTGTGAGCTTCGCCCCGGCGACGATTGATCTCCGCCTCGATATCGCGCATCTGCTTGTAGGCAATGACCAGGAAATTGCCGGAACCGCATGCTGGGTCAAATACGCGGATGCGCGCCATACGCTTGCGCAGGTTAAGCAGCTTGGCCTTGTTGTCGCCCGCTGCCTCCAGCTGAGCACACAGATCATCCAGAAATAGTGGGTTTAATACTTTCAGGATGTTGGGCACGCTGGTGTAGTGCATGCCCAGTGCGCCGCGCTCTTCATCATCGGCCACGGCCTGAATCATGCTGCCGAAAATGTCTGGGTTGATTTTTTGCCAGTTCAGGTTGCCGGCGTGCAGCAGGTAAGTACGCGCCATGCGCGTAAAGCGCGGTACTTCAGTGCTTCCAGAGAACAAGCCGCCATTCACATACGGGAATTTGTTGGCCCAGCCAGGCAAGCGCGGTTCTGCACCGGCACGCTCGGCCAACTTGAGGTTCATAGCGCGGAAGATTTCCGACAGCACCTGGGCGGTGTTGGAGCCGTCGCGCTCGCTGTAGTGCTCAACCGTCGTGGTAAACAGTCCGTCGCCAGTGAAGATATCTGTGTCTTCAGCAAAAAAGCAGAACACTAACCGAGACATAAAATGGTTCATGTCATGGCGGCGTTCGGTCTTGGCCCAGTCCGGGTTCTCGTTCAGCAGTTCGACGTACAGCTTGTTCAGGCGGCTGGTGGCACGCACGTCGATGGGGTTGTCTTTGATCTCCTTGATGGTGGAGATGCCGGCCAGCGGCAGCAGGAAGCCGAAGTGGTTGGGAAAGTCAGGGTAGTCGCAGGTGATGGTTTCACCCGTGATCAGTTCTTCGGCCTCCAGCGTTTGCCCGTCGGTGGAGAGGATGAACTTGGCTTTAGCTTTTATGGTGGCCGGGCTGGCGCGCAAGGCCTTGAGCGTTTCGCCCACGGTGCCAGGCTCGCATGCGGCGATATGAATGTTGCTGCGCAGTAGTACGCCGCCAGGTACATCCGAGGCGTTGTTGTTGCCAGCGCGCAGGCGCTTGAGCGCGGTTTCCTTGTTGCCGAATGCGGCCAGGAAGGTGAACGGGAACTCCGCCGCGTCAAAGGGCTCTAGGGCCAGGTCCGAAATGGCGGACTCAATTTCTACTGCATTCATGGTTTACCACTGTCCAGATCGCTGATGCGCGAAGGCGGCGATTTTAGCCGCTAAAATTTTTGGGCGAGGGTCACATCCCGGCCGGCACATGCCGCTCTGTCGGCCTGGCGTCAGCATCGCAACTCAGCTCTGCTCAGTCGCCTCGGTTTATGCTGGATGCCACTGGATTCGACAGCCGAGCGCCCTGAGCCAGTGAATGGGGAATCAATCATTACACGATGCCGGGGATGATAAAGGAAGGCGCTTCTGCAATGCGAAAAAGCGGCAAATGGGCTGGTGGGTTTCGTCGAATCGAGCTTACGGTAGCTGCCCGTAACCCAAAATGGCTTCGGGGCTTTCACTCAGGAGGTTGCGTCGCCCCCAGAACTACTCTTTTTTATTTTATCTTTCTTTTTAGCGGCTCAGCCTGAGCTGTATTCCAACGCGACGGAGCTCTAGGTGAGCTCCATCCAGATGGTACACAGCTCAGGTTGATACGTGTCACTCTGAGCTGTGTATAAGATCACCACGGCGATTGAGGTTTCTACGCAGCGTTTCTCGAATGCCGGCTGGCAGTCGATCTAGGTCGGTGTGCAATGAGCCTAAATCGATCTGGGAATTACCACCTGCCAGATTGATTTGTATATTCAGACGCTCGATATTCAGTGTTCGCGTACTTGCGAGATCGCCAGCGATCATGGCTTTTTTAAGCTCAGTAACGGTCTGCTGGGCGCGGTCCGGCACGTAATCCCAGGTTACTACGGTATGTGGTAAGCCGGCCTCAGTGACCTGGACCTTTTCGCGTAGCATGTAGTGATTGGATCGGCCGAACTTTTTCTTTGCAATGAAACCTGCTTTTTCGAGAACCCCTAATGCCCGTTTGACCTGTGCCTGACTGACTCCAGACTGTTCGGAAATCCGTTGGATGCCCGGTTTCGATAATCCATGGTCGAAATTGGCGTGTGCCTTGATGACGGCATAAACCGTAAATGCATGGGGCCCGATTCGGGCGACATCACCCTGATCGATCATGGCCCTAAAGACATGAAACCACTGAGTCTGTGCGCGCAGTGGGGCGGAGGTGTTAGTCATTGTTATGCCTCCCACGTAACTGTACGCGCGGCCGGCTCAGGATCCAGGCAGATATCTCCGTGCTGAGCCAGCCAACCGATCTGCTGCTGCCTAGATCATATGGAGCAGGGAATTTTCCCGCTGCTATGTCGCGATAGATCGTGGATCTCTTTTTCCCGACAGCGAGTTCAACCTCGGGCAGGCGAAGGAAGCGCGGTTCCTCTGGGCTGGGTGCAATAGTTTGTGCTGACATTTAACTGGTGCTCAGGCGGTGGCGTTGCAGCGGTCCTCAAGTACTGCAATACGCATATGTGTTGGGAGTGGCGCTCGGATTTTCCTACTGCAAAGCAGGGATGTTTGTCGGGCCTCGTGTTACGGGCCTCCGAGGTTTATTGCCGGCTTCAGCTGTGCGCATGACAGCTGAAGCTGTGTCTTTGGCGTGGGGGAGAGGAAAGACCCTGCTGGTACGGAATAGGAGTCCATACGTTTCTTTAGCAGCCTTGTTGCAGGCGAGCAGGCGCAAAAGGCCTGCGAGATGCTGGCGATACCCCGATGAGGTACCCAGAAAGTCCATTTGCTAACAGCAGATGGACTTCGGATTCTTAACGCCGTAACTGGGGCAGCGTGACGATCCCATGGAGTCCTATGAACGTCCGAGGGATGCCTGATTTTTACCAAGCGGGAATCGGTATTGCAAGCCCAGGCAGTGAGCTCAGGCCTTGATCGCATCTAGGTAATCTGACCAGCGCTGCATCATGTCGCGTCGTTCTGGCAGAAATGACGTTCGGTCGTACGCCCGTCCCAACGGATTTTTTACCGTGTGAGCAAGCTGATGCTCCAGGAGATCGGGGCGAAATCCCAGCACCTCAGCACCTATGGTTCTCGCTGTTGCACGAAAGCCGTGCCCAGTCATTTCGTCGCCGCTGATGTCCATGCGGCGTAACGCGCTGAGAACGGCATTGTTGGACATCGGTCGGTCGCCTCCTCGGGCCGAGGGGAAGGTATACCGATGCCTGCCGGTGAGCGGTTTCAGTTCGCGTAGAACAGCGACTGCTTGTTGGCTGAGGGGAACCAGGTGATCTGGGCGATCCTGTTTGGTAGCAGTTAGCCCTTTCATCTTGTGACCAGGAATCAACCACTCGCCAGCATCCAGATTGACCTCCGACCATTCCATATGTCGAAGGTCTCCGGGCCGGCAGAACAGCAACGGGGCCAGTTTTAAGGCACAACAGACAGGCATTGTTCCGCTGTAGCTATCTAGTGCTTTAAGCAGTGCGCCGAGTTTTTCAGGATCGGTCACGGCAGCAAAATGTTTCACCCGCTTGGCTGGGAGCGTACGTGAGAGATTGCCAATCTGGTTGGGTGGGGTGATACCGGCAGCTTCGGCGAACTCGAAAATCTGTTTGTAGATTTGGGCTACACGACGTGCCGTCTCGCGAGCACCGCGCTTGATGATGCGCTGGAGGTTTTCGACCAGCATGGGCGTGCTGATGCTGCTGATCGGAAGTTTTCCCAACCAGGGGTAGGCATTGAGCTCAAGGCGCTGCCTTACTGTGCGGGTGTACTCCGGATCCCAGGAGGATTCGCGAACAGTGAGCCATTGCTTGGCGACCGATTCAAAGGTGTGCTGGTGATCGAGCTGGCTGACCACTTTGGCCATGCGTCTTTGCAGCGAAGGGTCTTGGCCGCCGGCAAGCTGAACACGAGCGTCATCACGCTTGCGACGAGCATCCTGTAAGCCGACCTCTGGGTAAACGCCAAGAGCAAGGCGTTTTTCCTTGCCCAGAAAGCGGTACTTCAAGCGCCAGTAACGGCCTCCATTAGGCTGCACTTCAAGATACAAACCCTGTTCGTCATACAGCCGGTAGGGCTTGTCCTGGGGCTTGGCGTTGCGGCAGTTGGTGTCTTTCAAGGGCATTGGGGGCACATCCTCTCCGAGCGAGCTGATGAGCGTTTTATGCCCCCATATGTGCCCCCGTCAACCGTGGGATGCCCTGGGATTAGATAGCAAAACGTGGGCAATAAAAAAGCCGTAAAGCTTTGATTTCTCTGGGCTTTACGGCTTTTCTGGGTCTTCCTGGGAAGACAAAATGGTGGAGCCGGGGGGATTTGAACCCCCGTCCGCCAGCTCTCCGCTATCGGTTCTACATGCTTAGCCAGATCTACTGAGTTAACTCCGCGCCGCCCGATTGGCAGGGTGCTTGGAGCGAGCTGTATGAGTTTTAGCCGTTACGTCTACAGCGAACTTGGCGGCGATCCTGTTCTGTCTGACAGTCATTTCGGGTTTACAGGCATCCCCTAGTGACCGCTGGAGCCGAAGCTACCAGATGAAGGTTAGGCGGCTAGCGCGTACCCTTCGTAGTTGTCGTCGTTGGCAACTATAAGTTTGCAACAGTTTATTTACGAGTTCTGTTACCAACTCGGCATGCCCCTCAAGTTTTGTTACCGGCGTCGAATCCTAATCGGCCCCTGGTGACGCTTGTGGTGCGGGGCGCGAGTGTACGGCGATCTCTCTGCGCTGTCGATCAGTTTGTAGCCATGCTGGTTACAAAATGTACAGCTCGGCTGCGGCAGGATCGTTCGCACGATCCCGCCGGCCTGGCTTAGTTGCCGGCGCCGGAACCGGAGCCGCTGGTGCCGCCGCTACCGGTGCTGCCTGGGCCTTTCAGCTCTTGCAGTGCCTTGGTGGAGTGCGCGATGCAAGCTTCGGTGTCGCCCGATTGCTGGGCTTGGCGGGCCTGTTTAACGTACTCGTCGACCTGGCTCTTGGCCGGCTCACCCAAGGTGGCGGTGTTGGTGGCCATGTTGTCGTCGATTTCCTGCAGGTTGAGCTGGCACAGGTCGTCTTGGGCGAAGACGGCCGGGCTGGCGAGCAGTACCGCGGATGCGAGCAGTGCATGAACTTTCATTGTGGGTCCTCCAGTCTTATGGACTTCCCGGGCCTGCCAGATACCAACTGAAACGGCGGCGCCGAGTCGAATCGAACCCGTCAGGGGCTCTAAAATTCCGACTGCGATTGCGCGTGAGCGTTCATCGAAACGCCACAAACGAAACGGCCGCGCTTCGCTGAGCGGGGCCGTAGTGCCTTTTCTAGAGCGGCTGCGTGGTTGTTTTGCTACGCGTTACGCGGTCCACCAAGTAGACCAGCCCGTGGTAGTCGATCTCGCCATGACGCGACAGGCCGATCTCGCAGGTGCGGCTGGTGGAAATGCCTTCCTCGCAGATCTGCACGGCGTCTTTCAGGCTGCGTAGAGCGTGGCCGTTCAGTTCTGGCGTGGTGAAGCCCTTGTCACCGGCGAAGCCGCAGCAATGGATGCCTTCGGGCACCACGACTTCCCTGGCGCAGCGACGAGCGATATCAATCAGCGCCTGTGCTTCCCCAAGGTGCTGGGTGCTGCAGGTGACGTGCACGGCGATCGCCTTTTCCTGCGGGACGAAGTCCAGCTTGTCGAGCAGGTGCGTGCGGATGAAGCGCACCGGATCGTACACGTCGAGGCGCTGATCGGTCAGGCCCTGGACCAGGCGGAGCGTGCAGGGGCTGGTATCGCAGTAGATTGGGTCGAGCCCGCCGCGGCTGGCCTTGAGCAGCGCGTCGAGCATTTCCTGACGCTTACGCTCGCCCTGTTCAGCGTAACCCTTGGAAGCAAACGGCTGGCCGCAGCACAGATCGTTCAGCTGCTCGGGGAAGATCACCTGGTAGCCGGCCTTTTCCAGGAGGCTGCGGGTCTTGTCGAGCAGCGGCTCCTGCTCCTGATCGCGTGCGGCCGGCGCCATGGCACGAGAAACGCAGGCCGCCAGATAGACCACACGTGGGCGCTCATCCTGAGCGGCGGGCTGGGGCAGGTGCAGGCGCTGCAGGGGCTGCGGCATGGCCGGTGTCCACTGCGGAACGCGGCCCTTGCTGACGTTGCTCATGGTTGCGGACAGCTTGGCCAGGCGCTTGGTGCCGAGGATGATGTGCGCGCCGTTGGCGGCATGCAGCATGAAGCGGGTGCCCTGTACGGCGGTGCTGAAATGGTCGGCCAGCCAGTTGGCGGTTCCGGTTTTGCTCGCTTCACGCCCGCGCAGCTTGCGCACCAGATCGCCAGTGTTGATGCCGACCGGGCAGCGCTGGGCGCAGAGGCCGGTGGCGGCGCAGGTTTCCACGCCGTGGTAGTGGTAGAGGCGTTCGATTTCCGTGGTATCGACACCGGCACGCTTGCGTGCCTGGATATCGCGCCAGATGACGATGCGCTGGCGTGGGGTGAGGGTCAGCCCGTTGGATGGGCAGACCGGCTCGCAGAAACCGCACTCGATGCACTTGTCGACGATCTCGTCGGCGGCCGGCATCGGCTTGAGGTTCTTCAGGTGGATGTCCGGGTCTTCGGAGAGCACTACGTCCGGGTTGAGGATGCCGGTGGGGTCGAGCAGGCGCTTGATCTTCCACATCAGCGCGTAGGCTTCGCTGCCCCATTCCAGCTCGACGAAGGGCGCCATGTTGCGCCCGGTGCCGTGTTCGGCCTTGAGCGCACCGCCGAATTCGACGGCGACCAGCTGCGCCACTTCGCCCATGAAGGCTTCGTAACGGGCGACCTGCGCCGGATCATCGAAGCCCTGGGTGAAGACGAAGTGCAGGTTGCCCTCCAGCGCGTGGCCGAAGAGGATCGCCTCGTCGTAGCGGTGCTTGTCGAGCAATTCAATCAGCCGGTTGACGCCCTCGGCCAGGCGCTCGACGGGGAAGGTGACGTCCTCGATGATCACCGTGGTGCCGGTCTGGCGCACGGCGCCAACTGCCGGGAAGGTGTCCTTGCGGATCTTCCAAAGCTGGTTGTAGACCACCGGGTCTTCGCTGAAGTCGACCTGCTTTTCCACCGGGAAATGCGCGATGGAGGTCATGATCAGGTTGATCTGCTCGTGCAGCAGCGACTGGCTGGCGGCGCGCGATTCGATCAAGAGTGCGCAGGCGGTCGGCGACAGTTCCTTCACCCACTCGGGCATGCCGGCCTTGTGTTCGACCGAGCGCAGACTGCGGCGGTCGAGCAGCTCCACGGCCGACACCGGCTGCTGCTTGAGCACCGGTACGGCCAGGCAGCAGGTTTCCACGTCAGGGAACACCACCAGCGCGCTGGCTTTGTGCGGATGATCCGGCACGGTGTCGTAGGTCACCGCGCTGATGAAGCCCAGCGTGCCTTCGGAACCGACCATCAGGTGGCTGAGGATATCCAGCGGCTCGTCGTAGTCGACCAGCGCATTGAGCGAGAAACCGGTGGTGTTCTTCAGTCGGTACTTGTGGCGGATCTTCGCGGCCAGTTCGGTGTTGGCGCGGGTTTCGCGGCCCAGCTCGGCCAGCTGTTCGAGCAGCGCCGCATGGCTCTGGCGGAAGGCGGCAACGCTGGAGGCATCCTCGCTGTCGACCACGGTGCCATCGGCCAGCACGACGCGCAGGCCGGCGAGGGTTTTGTAGGTGTTCTGCGCCGTGCCGCAGCACATGCCGCTGGAGTTGTTGGCGACGATTCCGCCGATCTTGGCGGCGTTGATCGAGGCCGGATCAGGGCCGATCTTGCGCTGAAATGGCGCGAGCACGGCGTTGGCGTTGGCACCGATTACGCCCGGCTGCAGGCGGATCTGCTCGCCGCCGTTGCGAATCTCGCGGCCGTTCCAGTTGTCGCCGAGGACGATCAGCACCGAGTCGCTGATCGCCTGGCCGGACAGGCTGGTGCCGGCGGCGCGGAAGGTCACCGGGACGTTTTCCGCATGGGCCAGCTTGAGCAGCGCGATCACCTCGGCTTCGGATTCGACGCGCACCACCAGTTTGGGAATCAGCCGGTAGAAGCTTGCGTCGGTACCGAAGGCGAGGGTGGAGAGCGGGTCGTCGAAGCGCCGCTCGACCGGGATCAGACGTTCGACTTCGCCGAGGAACACTGCCGGCAAAGGCGCGCGTTCGATTTGGGCCGGCGCGTTCATGCGTCCTCCAGGATCAGCAGGATCAGATCCTTCGGGCCGTGGGCGCCATAAGCCAGCACCTGTTCGATGTCGGCGGTTTTCGACGGGCCGGAAACCAGCAGCGCATTGGTCGGCATGCCAGCGGCCCACTGGAACTTCTGCTGGATCTCGTAGAAGTTGTCGTGGATTTCGCTGGCCTTGAGGATGGCGAAGTGCACCGGTGGCACCAGGCTCATAAGGCGCGGCTCCTCGCGGGTCGGCCACATGATCAGACTGCCGGTGGAGGCGATGGCGCCGAGTGTGCCGGTGAGGCTCGCCGGAGTATCGTTGAACAGCTCGTCCTTCCAGTCCTCGACCGGGCGGTCGTAGGCCTTCAGCGTCGGCAGGCCTTCACGGCCGGCGCAATGCTCGGTGAAGCGCTGGCCGTACGGCGTGGTCGGGGCGATCAGCAGGCTCGGCAGCTGGCGGTCGTGCAGCAGCTGTTCGAGCAGGGCGGGCCAACCGGCGTCGGTGGTCAGGTGAATCTCGGTATGCACCGCTTCCATCAGCTGGCGCAAGCGGGCAATGCGCTGCTCGGGCGCGTAGCTCCAGGGCTGGGTGACCAGCGATACGTCGTAGTCATCGACGATAGGCGTGGTGCCTTCCAGGCTCTTTTTCAGCTTGGCGAGGATATTGGCCTTGGCGCTCATCGCTTGCCCTCCAGGTGCTCGCGGGCCAGCTCGTGCAGCGAGCGGGCGGCAGGTTTCGGTGCGCTGTGGTTCTGCGTCCAGGGGCCGATGTTCGATGGCGTCAGGCCGCGCAGACGGGTGGCGAAGAAGCCGAACACGCGGTACAGCGTCGGGCTGGTGTTGAGCAGGCGCCAGCCGGCCCACATCAGCCGTTCCTGCTTCGAGTATTTGCTGCCCTGGCCGCGCATGACCTTGTGCGGATCGTCCGGCGCCTTGACGTTCTCCTCACGCAGGCGCCGCAGGATGGACGGAATCGGGATCTTCACCGGGCAGACCTCGCCGCAGGCGCCGCACAGCGACGAGGCGCTGGGGTGATCCGGCACCTTGTCCAGGCCGACCATGTGCGGCGTGATGATCTTGCCGATCGGTCCGGGATAGACCTCGCCGTAGGTATGGCCGCCGACGCGGGTGTACACCGGGCAATGGTTCATGCAGGCGCCGCAGCGGATGCAGTTCAGCGTCTGGCGCAGCTCGCTGTCGGCGAAGGCCTGGCTGCGGCCATTGTCCAGCAGGATCAGGTGCACTTCCTGCGGGCCGTCGAGCTCATCGGCCTTGCGCGGGCTGGAGATCATGTTGACGTAGGTGGTGATCGGCTGGCCCAACGCCGAGCGAGTCAGCAGCGAGAGCAGCGGGACCACGTCGCGCAGGTTTTCCACGACCTTCTCGATCCCGGTGACGGCGATATGTACCGGCGGCACACCGGTGGACATGCGCCCGTTGCCCTCGTTTTCCACGAGCAGCAGGGTGCCGGTCTCAGCCACCGCGAAGTTCACCCCGGAGACGCCGATATCGGCCTCGAAGAACTTCTGGCGCAGCGTGCGGCGGCCGATCTGAATAAGTTGGTCGACGTCCTTGGTGTACTCCACGCCGAGTTTCTCGTGGAATAGGGACGCGACCTGGGCGGCGTTCTTGTGGATTGCCGGCATGATGATATGGGAAGGCTTTTCGTGGTCGAGCTGGACGATGTACTCGCCCATGTCCGATTCCAGGCATTCGATGCCATGGCCTTCGAGGAAATGGTTCATCTCCATCTCTTCGCTGACCATCGATTTGCCCTTGATCACCTGCTTCGCCTCGTGGGCGCGGGCGATCTCGAGGACGATGTTGTTCGCCTCTTCAACCGTCTCCGCCCAGTGCACTTTCACACCATTGCGGGTCAGGTTGGTTTCCAGCCGCTCGAGCAGTTCGGGCAGCTTGGACAGTGCGCGGGCGCGGATGCGGTTGCCCATCTCGCGCAGCCGCTCGCGTTCGTCGGCATCGCTGAAGGCCACGGCACGCTTGGTCATCAGCGAGTCCATGGCGGTACGGAAGTTGCGCCGTAGCTGGTCGTCCTTCAGGGATTTGCGCGCGCGGGCGCGGAAATCCGGGTCACCGGCGTTCTCGATCTGTATCGCGGGGATACGCTGTTCGGCGTTCATCGGGCACCTCCGGTGCGTTGCCAGAGGAAGGTCGCCAGATGCTGACCGCGCAGGGCTTCACGCTGCTTCTCCAGCGAACCGTTGATGTTCATCAGACAGCCGCAGTCGGCGCTGATCACCTGATGCGCGCCGGATTCCTTCAGTGCGCGGGTCTTGTCCAGCACCATGGCGCCGGAGATGTCGGGCATGCGCACGCTGAAGGTGCCGCCGAAGCCGCAGCATTCGCTTTCGTGGTCATGCTCGACGCGTTCGACCTGGCCCAGCTGTGCGAGCAGGGCGCGGCCGTGCAGGTGGGTGTTCATCTCGCGGCGGGCCGAGCAGGAGGTATGCAGGGCAACCTTGGTCGGCGTGCCGGCGTCCTTGAATTCGACCTTGCAGACGTTGAGCAGGAACTCGGCCAGCTCGAAGGTGCGCTCGGCCAGCGCTTGTGCCTTCTTCAGCGTGGCCGGCTCGTCCTTGAACAGGTCCAGATAATGGTGGCGCAGCATCCCGGCGCAGGAACCGGACGGGACGACCACGGGCCAGTCGTTGGCGAACAGATCCAGTTGCGCCCGTGCGACGTTGCGTGCCTCGTCGGTGTAGCCGCTGGTGTAGGCCGGCTGGCCGCAGCAGGTCTGACCCTGCGGGAAGTGCACGGTCAATCCTTCGCGCTCGAGCAGGCGGATGGCATCCAGGCCAGCCTCGGGATAGAACAGGTCGACCACGCAGGTACCGAACAGATAAACCTGGCTCGGCTTGGCGGGGTATTCGCGCGGCTTTGGCAGCGGCGGCGCGACGCGGGTAGCGTTCGGCGCAGCATCGTAGAAGAGTTCGCTCATCGGCTTGGTCTCCGGGTTAGCCCGGTTATCCGCAAACAGGCTTTTGAAAAACTATCTGCGTTTGGCAATGCGTCGTTAAAGCAGCCTCAGAATGCTCATTTAGGAACCTGAACTCGTATGCGAGCCCAGTCCTTTCTTCGGCTGCTTTGCCTCGTCTTGCCTGTCTCGCCTACGTTTTTCAATGGCCCTGTCAGGTGCGGTTTCTGGAATGCAACCGTGCCCCCAGATGGGGGCACGGTTCCTGTTTCTTACACGCCGACCAGTGGGTCGGTCACGCCTAGCACGTAGATGGCGATCAGGCCGATCACCCCCGTGAACAGCACGTAGTACAGCGTAGGCCATATGGTCTTGCGCAGCGTGGAGCCTTCGCGACCGAGCAGGCCGACGGTAGCGGATGCCGCCACCACGTTGTGGATCGCAACCATGTTGCCCGCCGCAGCGCCAACAGCCTGGGTGGCAACTACCATCGCGCCGGAAATTCCGAGCGACTGTGCAACGCCAAACTGGAACTGGCTGAACATCATGTTGCTGACGGTGTTGGAGCCAGCGAGGAATG
Source organism: Stutzerimonas kunmingensis (assembly GCF_021432085.1). GTDB lineage: Bacteria > Pseudomonadota > Gammaproteobacteria > Pseudomonadales > Pseudomonadaceae > Stutzerimonas. Next base: position 987,829 of record NZ_CP090366.1, read on the forward strand.
CACCCAGAGCGCCCACCGACGGCGCCAGCAGCGGGTAGATGCTGCCAACGCTATCGGCGACGTAGCGCGCCATGACGATCGGCATGCTGGCCAGTTCGGCACCGTTGACGCCCGAGTTGATCAGGATGCGCACCATCGGCACGGTGAACAGCAGTACGAAGCCAGCGCTGAGCAGCACGCTGCTGGACTCCTTGACGGCGGCCTTGAGTTCCGAGGCGCGCATGCCGTGCAGGAAGAAGGTGATTAGCACCACTGCGACCAGAATCCCGCCTGGCAGATACAGCGGCTCGATCCCGGCGCTGACGCCAGCTTCGCCAAGGATGTTGGCAAAGGCGATGGATACCGATTTAAGCGCGGCAGACACCTGCGGGAACACACGGCTGATTACCAGCAGTGCACCCACCAGCACATAGGGCAGCCAGGCGCGGAAGGCGCTCATCGGGCGGGCGGCCATCTCGTCCAGCTTCATTTCGATGGTGCCCAGCCATTCAGCTGGCCATTCCTTGGCGTCGGCGAAGTCCCAGGTGGTCTTCGGCGTCAGGAACTTGAAGCGAGCGGCAGTGGTAACGATCGCCAGGCCCACCAGGCCGCCGAGCAGCGACGGGAATTCCGGGCCGAGGAAGATGCCGGTGGCAGCGTAGGGCAGGGTGAACGCCAGGCCGGCGAAGATCGCGAACGGCAATACTTCGAAGCCGGCTTTCCAGCTTTTCTCCTTGCCGAAGAAGCGCGTCAGCATCAGCACCATGACCAGCGGCATTACTGTGCCGACGATGGCGTGGGTGATCGCCACACTGCTGGTGATCTGCTGCAGGTAGGCGTTCCAGCTGGACCCCTGCGCAACCAGTTGCGCGCCGATGGTGGCGGTATCCAGGCCGCTGTTGATGCCCACGACGATCGGCGTACCGACCGCGCCAAAAGACACCGGCGTGCTTTGCACCAGCATGCCGAGCAGGACTGCAGCCATTGCCGGGAAGCCGACCGCAACCAGCAGCGGTGCGGCGATGGCGGCCGGAGTGCCAAAGCCGGAAGCGCCTTCGATGAAGCAACCGAACAGCCAGGCGATGATGATGGCCTGGATGCGGCGGTCAGGGCTGATGGTGGTGAAACCGGCACGAATGGCGGTGATGCCGCCGGAATGCTTGAGGGTGTTCAGCAGCAGGATTGCGCCGAAGATGATCCACAGCAGGCCCAGGGTGATCACCAGGCCTTGCAGCGTCGAGGCGATGATGCGGTTGACGCTCATGTCCCAGACGAACAGCCCGATGGCTGCGGTGAACAGGAAGACCAGCGGCATGGCGCGGCTGGCGGGCCAGCGCAGACCGATCAGCATGATTGCTGCGAGCAGAATGGGTGTGAAGGCGAAAAGTGCGAGCAGTCCGTTGGACATGTCAGGCTTCCCCTGCGGTTCGGTTCAGATGGGGCCCTGAGCGGACCGTGGAGTAGTTTTTGTGCGCAGATCTCATGCTGAGTCCTCTTATTTTTAGACCACTCTGTAAAGTGGTAATACCAATTAACAGAAGTGAATGGCCAGCGTAAGAGCTGCGTATAGGGTCGTCAATTAGCTAGCTATAGACTTTGGTCGCAACAGCCGGCCTTGTGCAGATACGCGGTCATGGCTAGCATTTTCGGATTGGTATGACCATTCGGGGTGGCTATGGACGTGGGGATGGTGCGGCAGCGGCGGCTAGCGGACGATATCGTCGCGCAGCTGGAAACCATGATTCTCGAGGGCACGCTCAAGGCGGGTGAGCGTCTGCCTGCGGAGCGCGCCCTGGCTGAAAGCTTTGGTGTTTCGCGGCCTTCGCTGCGCGAAGCGATTCAGAAGCTCGCGGCCAAGGGGCTGCTGGTCAGCCGGCATGGCGGAGGTACGTTCGTCGCCGAGTCGCTAGGCTCGACGTTTAGTGATCCGTTGCTGCATCTGCTGGAAAACAACAGCGATGCGCAGCGCGACTTATTGGAGTTTCGCCACACGCTCGAGGGCAGCTGCGCCTACTACGCAGCGCTGCGTGCGACCGAGGTGGATCGGAAGCGGCTCACCGAAGCCTTTGCCGCATTGCAGGACTGCTACGCCCGGGAAGGCAAGGTCTCCCGGGCGGAAGAGGGCGCAGCCGATGCCCAGTTCCATCTCGCCATTGCCGAAGCCAGCCACAACGCGGTGCTGCTGCATACCATTCGTGGCCTGTTCGACCTGCTCAAGCGCAACGTGGTGACCAATATCGGCGGCATGTACGCCCTGCGTGACGAAACGCGGGACATGCTGATGAGCCAGCATCGCGAGTTGTACGAGGCGATCATGGCCAGGCGAGCGACCGAGGCGCGGGAGGTCATTCATCGGCATATCAATTACGTGCAGGAAGTGCTGGCTGAAGGTCAGCAGGAGGCTCAGCGTCTGGCGCGCGCGCAGCGCAGGCAGGGAGAGCGGATGCAGAAGGAAGGGTGAGAGCGGAGCCGGCACTTGCCTGCCGGCTCGGGTACTGCCGCGTGGGCTTATCGGGCCATGCGACGGGCGCGGCTCAGTCGTCCTTGCCCTTGGTGCGCATCGCGCGCTGGATCTCCCGATCGGAATCGCGTTCCTTCTCGGTGTGGCGCTTGTCGTACTCCTTCTTGCCTTTGCCGAGGGCAATCTCGCACTTGATCATGTGCTTCTTCCAGTACAGCGACAGCGCTACGCAGGCGTAGCCTTTCTGCTGTACGGCGCCGAACAGCTTGCCCAGCTCGCGCTTGTTCAGCAGCAGCTTGCGGGTGCGGGTCGGGTCGGCAATGACGTGTGTGCTGGCGCTGGTCAGCGGCGTGATGTGCGCACCCATCAGCCAGGCTTCGCCATCCTTGAGCAGGACGTAGCTGTCGACCAGCTGAGCCTTGCCGGCGCGCATGCTCTTCACTTCCCAGCCGGCCAGGACGAGGCCCGCCTCGAATTTCTGTTCGATGAAGTAGTCGTGTAGCGCTTTCTTGTTCAGCGCGATGGTCCCGGGGGACTGTTTCTTCTGTTTGGCCATAGGGGCCGCATTATAGGGAGTCCCGCTGCGGCTGGCGACAGCCTGCAAGAGCGCTGGCGGCAGAAACTTGAGGGGCAGCCGTTAATCCCCGACAATGTGCCCCGCTTTGCGCTGAGCCGCTTCCCGGGTGTCGCCCGGAAGCCGCGGTTGCGGGCTGGCTGCGCCAACTTTTGGATGGCGCGCAATGAAACGACGACGTAGAAGGTCCGCATGACGACGCACATTCAACGTTCCGCGCTGCTGCCGTACCCGGCCCAGGCGCTGTTCGACATGGTCAACGACGTAGCCAGCTACCCGCAGTTCCTGCCCTGGTGTTCAGCGACTGAGGTGCTTTCCAGCAGCGAGACCGAAATGCACGCCAGCATGACGGTGGCGAAGGCCGGGTTGAGTCAGCGCTTCATGACGCGTAACGCGCTGGAGTTCGGCAAGCGGATCGAGATGACGCTTGAGGAAGGCCCATTCAGCCATCTTCATGGCATCTGGGAATTCAAGGCCCTGGGGGAAAAGGCCTGCAAGATCAGTCTGGATCTGACCTTTGATTACGCCGGGCCGTTGGTCAAGGCGACCCTTGGGCCGTTGTTCAATCAGGCCGCCAATACCTTGGTCGATGCCTTCTGCGAGCGGGCGAAGCAGCTATATGGATAAGCAATCGATTGCGGTCGAAGTGGTCTATGCCCTGGCCGACAAGCAGAAGCTGCTGCAGATGACCGTGCCCGCGGGCACCACCGTGCGCGAGGCGGCCTTGCGTTCGGGAATGGATGCGCACTTCCCGGGGCTCGATCTGGCCGCAGCTCCGTTGGGTATCTTCGGCAAGGCCGTGCCCAAGCCCGATGAGCGCGTGCTCGAGGAGGGTGAGCGCGTGGAGATCTACCGGCCGCTGATTGCCGACCCGAAAGAGGTGCGCAAACAGCGCGCCGCACGGGCAGCAAAGAACAAGGCCGAAGACGCTTGAATATGCTGAAACAAAAACGCCCGGGCTAGCCGGGCGTTTCTTTATTCGGTTTCCAGCGGTTCGGGAATCGGCACCGGAACCGGCTCCGCTTCATCCACTTCACGCTGAATCTGCTCCAGCAGCGAGCCAGGCGCAGGGCGCTCTTCAGGCTGACTTGGCTGGGCGGCAGGAGCCGCGTCAGGCGCCTGGGCGTCGCGGCCAAGGATCTGTTCATCGCGGCTTACGCCGGGCATGAAGTCGCCGGCCAGGCCCGCCAGCTGGTCGTTGGCATTGAACACCAGGCTGACGCGCTCCTGCTGGCGCGGACTGCCGCCCGGCTGGATGCTGTACAGGTAGTCCCAGCGGTTGGCATGGAAGGTGTCGGTGATCAGCGGGTTGCCCATGATAAACCGCACCTGCTGGCGGGTCATTCCGGGGCGCAACTGGTCTATCATGTCCTGCGTGACGACATTGCCCTGTTGAATGTCGACCTTGTAAACCCCGGGGAATGAACAACCGGCGAGTGCGACCAGACCTGCGAAGGAGAGGCTGGCCAGCATGAGCTTGGTGTTTTGCATCGGTGGGTGACTTCCACTATCTTGGCTGGGCAAAGAACCCGGATCATACCCGTATTGAAGGAGGCTGCGAAACAGCAGCAGCGAGAAAGCCAACCATGGTTGAAAATAGCGAACTACGTAAAGCTGGTCTCAAGGTAACTCTGCCGCGGGTCAAGATCCTGCAGATGCTGGACACTACCGATCGCCGTCACATGAGCGCCGAAGACGTCTACAAGGCGTTGATGGAAGCGGGTGAGGATGTCGGTCTGGCGACGGTCTATCGCGTGCTGACCCAGTTCGAGGCGGCCGGCCTGGTAGTTCGGCATAACTTCGATGGTGGTCATGCCGTCTTCGAGCTTGCCGACGGCGGGCACCATGACCACATGGTCTGCGTTGACAGTGGTGATGTCATCGAGTTCTTCGATCCCGAGATCGAAAAGTTGCAGAAAGAGATCGTCAAGCGCCACGGTTACGAGCTGGTGGATCACAACCTTGTGCTCTACGTGCGCAAGAAGGATTGATCTCCTGTGCATGAAAAAGGCGGCCGCGGCCGCCTTTTTTGTGCCTGTCCGTCGGGCTCAGGCCTGGGCCGAGGTGACCATCTGCCGGGCATGCGCCAGTGATTGTTCGGTGAGGTCGACGCCGCCGAGCATCCGCGCGATCTCCTCGACCCGGCCGGCCTGATCCAGTTCGGTCACTGCTGTGCGAGTCTCGTCGGCGCCTCGAGCCTTGTGCACGAACAGGTGGTGATGGCCTTGGGCGGCGACCTGCGGCAGGTGGGTCACGGTCAGTACCTGTCCGCGCTCGCCGAGGCGGCGCAGCAGTTGTCCGACGATCTCTGCGGTGGGGCCACCGATGCCAACGTCGACTTCATCGAATACCAGTGTCGGTACGCGGGACGTCTGGGCCGTGATGACCTGAATTGCCAGGCTGATGCGTGACAGCTCACCGCCCGAGGCGACCTTGGCCAGCGGTCGCAGTGGCTGGCCCGGGTTGGCGCTGACCAGAAACTCGACCTGCTCCAGGCCGTAGGGCATCAGTTCGCCTTCGGCTGCAGGCTTGAGTTGCACGCTGAATCTGCCGCCTGGCATACCCAGTCTTTGAATCTCTACCTCGACAGCGCTGGCCAGTTGTTCGGCCGCGGCCTGGCGCATGCGGCTGAGTTCGCCGGCTTTTTCTTCGTAGTGCCGAGCGTAGGCCGCCAGTTCTTCACCGAGGCGCTCGACTGCTTCGTCGTCGGCGTTCAGCCCTTCTAGCTCCTCCAGCAGCTGCTGGTGGAGGTTGGGCAGTTCGGTCGGTTGCACGCGGTGCTTGCGAGCGAGGGTGTAGATGGTATCCAGCCGCTCTTCCAGCATCTGCTGGCGCTCCGGATCGGCGTCGAAGTGATCGACGAAGCGGTTCAGCTCGCCGATCGCCTCTTCGACCTGAATCTGCGCGCTCGCCAGCAGATTGACTGCTTCGCTCAGGGCCTGAGGTTGGTTCTGGAAGGCGCTCAGACGCTGCAGGCTGCTGGTCAGTGCCGACAGCACGTTGCCGGCATCGCTCTCGCTGCACAGCTCCATGACCTGGCGGCAGGCGCCGAGCAACTGCTCAGCGTTGGCCAGGTTCTTGTGTTCGCGCTCGAGTTGCTCCAGTTCGTTCTCGCCCAGCGCCAGGTTCTCCAGCTCTTCCAGCTGGTAGCTGAGCAATTGGTGGCGTGCGCGCTGTTCGTCGCCACTGTTGCTCAGGCGTTCCAGGGTCTGTCGCGTCTGCCGCCAGCGCTGGGCGGCCAGCTGGACCTGTCGCGCCAGCTCCTGGTTGCCGCTGTACTCATCGAGCAGGCGCCGATGGGTGTCGGTCTTCAGCAGGGATTGATGCTCGTGCTGGCTGTGGATATCGATAAGTAGCTCGCCCAGCGACTTGAGGTCGCCCTGCGGACAAGGGGTGCCGTTGATGTAGCCGCGGGAACGACCTTCGGCGGTGATGACGCGACGCAGGATGCAGGGCCCGTCATGGTCCATGTCGCGCTCGGCGAGCCAGGCGCGGGCGTCGGGAATATCATCCAGGTCGAAGCTGGCAAGAATGTCGGCCTTGTCGGCGCCGATGCGCACCACGCTGCTGTCGGCCCGGTCGCCCAACGTCAGGCCGAGGGCATCGAGCATGATCGACTTGCCTGCGCCGGTTTCTCCGCTGATGACGCTCATGCCGCGTTTCAGCTCGAGGTCGAGGTGCTCGACGATGGCGTAGTTGTGGACCGATAGATGAACCAGCATGGCAAGGGCTCCCGATTTGCGTGGCTGGCTATTTATACAGTGGTTTTCCTGGGCGCTACAAGTACTGAAGGATGAATGTGCGGTTGCTCGTCATTTCGCTGGGCGCTCTTCGCTTTCCGCCCTTGAAGCCTGTTTTCGCGCCCCCATATAGCGGCACAAGCGCGGGTTTGCTGCCCGCTGATCGTATAGAGAGGAGGACCTATGGCCGACGAGCAGAACCTGGATAACCAGAACCCGGAAGCGCCCGAGCATTCGGAAGCGGACGTAGCCGAGGATCTGGCCGCCCGCGTGCAGTCGCTGGAAGAGCAGCTGGCCGCTGCGCAGGACCAGTCACTGCGCGTTGCGGCTGAGCTGCAGAACATCCGCCGGCGCGCCGAGCAGGATGTGGAAAAGGCGCACAAGTTCGCCCTGGAAAAGTTTGCCGGTGATCTGCTTGCCGTTGCCGACAGTCTCGAGCGTGGCCTTGAGCTGTCCAGTGCTGATGACGAGGCGGTCAAGCCCATGCGTGAGGGCGTCGAGCTGACCCTCAAGCTGCTTCAGGACACGCTGGCGCGTCACCAGCTCGAGCAGCTCGATCCGCATGGCGAGCCGTTCAATCCTGAGCATCACCAGGCCATGGCCATGGAAGAAAGCACCCATGTCGAGCCGGGCAGCGTGCTCAAGGTGTTCCAGAAAGGTTACCTGCTCAACGGTCGCCTGCTGCGTCCGGCGATGGTCGTCGTCAGCAAGGCGCCCGTCGATGTGCCGCCTTCGATTGATGAGAAGGCTTGAAATCCGGTTGCCGACCCCCATCTGGTAGCCAAGCGTTTTTGTGTTACCCGCAGCCGGTAAAACAGGCGCGGATCAATCGAAATTTGGAGAGCGAATTAAATGGGCAAGATCATCGGTATCGACCTGGGAACCACCAACTCCTGCGTCTCGATTCTGGAAAACGGCAAGGCCAAGGTAATTGAAAATGCCGAAGGCGGCCGTACCACTCCGTCGATCATCGCGTACGCGAGCGACGGCGAAATCCTGGTTGGTCAGTCGGCCAAGCGCCAGGCAGTGACCAACCCGCACAACACCCTGTATGCGGTGAAGCGTCTGATCGGTCGTCGCTTTGACGAAGACGTCGTGCAGAAAGACATTCAGATGGTCCCTTACAAGATCGTCAAGGCGGACAACAGCGACGCCTGGGTCGAGGTGAATGGCCAGAAAATGGCGCCGCCGCAGATCTCCGCTGAAATCCTGAAGAAGATGAAGAAGACCGCCGAGGACTACCTCGGTGAGCCGGTGACCGAGGCGGTGATCACCGTTCCGGCCTACTTCAACGACAGCCAGCGTCAGGCCACCAAGGATGCCGGTCGTATCGCCGGTCTGGACGTCAAGCGCATCATCAACGAGCCGACCGCGGCTGCGCTGGCATACGGCATGGACAAGGCCAAGGGCGACCACACCGTGATCGTCTATGACCTGGGTGGCGGCACCTTCGACGTGTCGGTGATCGAGATCGCCGAAGTCGATGGTGAGCACCAGTTCGAAGTGCTGGCCACCAACGGTGACACTTTCCTCGGCGGTGAGGACTTCGACATTCGCCTGATCGACTACCTCGTCGACGAGTTCAAGAAAGAAAGCGGTATGAACCTCAAGGGTGACCCGCTGGCAATGCAGCGCCTGAAGGAAGCTGCCGAGAAGGCCAAGATCGAGCTGTCCTCCAGCCAGCAGACCGACGTCAACCTGCCGTACATCACCGCTGACGCGTCTGGTCCGAAGCACCTGAACGTGAAGATTTCCCGCGCCAAGCTGGAAGCGCTGGTCGAGGATCTGGTGCAGCGCACCATCGAGCCTTGCCGCATTGCGCTGAAGGATGCCGGCGTCGACGTTTCGAAGATCGACGACGTGATCCTGGTCGGTGGCCAGACCCGTATGCCGCTGGTTCAGCAGAAGGTCGCTGAGTTCTTCGGCAAGGAAGCGCGCAAGGACGTCAACCCGGACGAAGCCGTCGCAATGGGTGCTGCCATCCAGGGCGCCGTGCTGGCCGGTGACGTGAAGGACGTGCTGCTGCTCGACGTATCGCCGCTGACGCTGGGTATCGAAACCCTGGGTGGCGTAATGACTCCGTTGATCGAGAAGAACACCACTATCCCGACCAAGAAGTCGCAGGTGTTCTCCACTGCGGACGATAACCAGAGCGCCGTGACCATTCATGTGCTGCAGGGCGAGCGCAAGCAGGCTACGCAGAACAAGTCGCTGGGTCGCTTCGATCTGGCCGAGATCCCGCCGGCACCGCGTGGCATGCCGCAGATCGAGGTCACCTTCGACATCGACGCCAACGGCATCCTGCACGTGTCTGCCAAGGACAAGGCCACTGGCAAGCAGCAATCCATCGTGATCAAGGCCAACTCGGGTCTGTCCGAGGAGGAAATCGAGCAGATGGTCCGCGATGCCGAGGCGAATGCCGAGGAAGACCGCAAGTTCGAGGAGTTGGCCACCGCACGTAACCAGGGCGACCAGCTGGTGCACGCCACTCGCAAGATGCTCACCGAAGCCGGCGACAAGGCCAGCGACGATGACAAGGCGGCCATCGAGAAGGCGCTTGGCGAGCTGGAAGTGGCCATCAAGGGCGACGACAAAGCTGAGATCGAAGCGAAGATCGCTGCCGTCTCCCAGGCTTCCACTCCGGTCGCGCAGAAGATGTACGCCGAGCAGGCTCAGGCGGGCGAAGGTCAGCCGGCCGACGAGCAGGGCAAGCCGGGTGACGACGTAGTCGACGCCGAGTTCGAAGAGGTCAAGGACAACAAGTAAGCCCTGGCTTGCTTCCGCTCCAGCCCGTCCCGACTTCGTTCGGGCGGGCCCGACCGCTGCGCGGGGGCTTGCTCCCGCGTCGGCGTGTCTGGAGGGCATGAAATTGAGGGTTCAGGATAGTTATGGCCAAACGCGATTTTTATGAGGTGCTGGGCGTCGAGCGCGGCGTCAGCGAGGCGGAGCTGAAAAAGGCTTACCGGCGCCTTGCGATGAAGCATCACCCGGACCGCAATCCGGGGGACAAGGCGGCTGAAGACGCCTTCAAGGAGGCCAATGAGGCCTACGAAGTACTCTCCGATCCGAGCAAGCGTGCTGCCTACGATCAGTACGGCCACGCCGGTGTCGATCCGCAGATGGGTGCTGGCGCAGCCGGTGCCGGTTACGGTGGTGCGAACTTCTCCGATATCTTCGGCGACGTGTTCAGCGATTTCTTCAGTGGCGGCCGCGGCGGCGGCCGTGGCGGCGCACAGCGTGGCAGCGATCTGCGCTACACGCTCGAACTTGATCTCGAAGAGGCAGTGCGCGGCACCACCGTGACCATTCGCGTGCCGACCCTGGTCGAGTGCAAGACCTGCGATGGTTCCGGCGCGAAGAAGGGCACGAGTCCGGTTACCTGTACCACCTGCGGGGGTATCGGCCAGGTGCGCATGCAGCAAGGTTTCTTCTCGGTACAGCAGACCTGCCCGCGCTGCCACGGCAGCGGCAAGATGATTTCCGATCCGTGCGGCAGCTGCCATGGGCAGGGGCGCGTGGAGGAGCAGAAGACACTCTCGGTCAAGGTGCCTCCGGGTGTCGATACCGGTGATCGCATTCGTCTGTCTGGCGAAGGCGAGGCGGGCACTCAGGGTGGCCCGGCCGGCGATCTGTATGTGGTGGTCAATGTGCGCGAGCACGCGATCTTCCAGCGCGATGGCAAACATTTGTATTGCGAAGTGCCGATCAGCTTTGCCGATGCCGCTTTGGGTGGCGAGCTGGAAGTGCCGACCCTGGATGGCCGCGTCAAGCTGAAGATTCCTGAGGGTACCCAGACCGGCAAGCAGTTCCGCTTGCGTGGCAAGGGGGTCGCGCCGGTGCGCGGTGGTGCGGCGGGCGATCTGCTGTGTCGGGTCGCGGTGGAGACGCCGGTCAACCTGAGCAAGCGTCAGCGTGAGATGCTCGAGGAGTTTCGCGGCACGCTGCAGGGTGACACCTCGCATTCCCCCAAGGCCAGTGGCTGGTTCGAAGGTGTGAAGCGCTTTTTCGGTGATGTATGACAAGGGCCTATGGGTGGAGGATGACAGGCTTCGAGCCTGCGTCCTCCGCTTGAAGCCTGCAGCCTGGAGCTGAATTGATGCGACGTATTGCAGTGACCGGCGCCGCCGGGCGTATGGGCAAGACCTTGATCGAGGCGGTGCAGCAGACCAGTGGTGCCGCCGGCCTGACGGCGGCCATCGATCGTCCGGACAGCACTCTGGTGGGTGCCGATGCCGGCGAGCTGGCAGCCATCGGTCGTCTGGGTGTGCCGCTGACCGGTGAGCTCGTCAGGGCCATCGATGAGTTCGACGTGCTGATCGATTTCACCCATCCTTCGGTGACCCTGAAGAATCTGGAAGTCTGCCGGCGCGCCGGCAAGGCGATGGTGATCGGTACCACCGGATTCTCGCCTGACGAGAAGGAGCGTCTCGTTGCGGCGGCCAGGGACATCCCGATCGTCTTTGCCGCCAACTTCAGTGTTGGCGTCAATCTGTGCCTCAAGCTGCTGGATACGGCAGCGCGGGTATTAGGTGACGACGTGGATATCGAGATCATCGAAGCGCATCACCGGCACAAGGTGGACGCACCTTCTGGTACCGCGCTGCGCATGGGTGAAGTCGTCGCCGAGGCGCTCGGGCGTGACCTTCAGAAGGTTGCGGTATATGGGCGTGAGGGGCAAACCGGTGCGCGTCAGCGCGACACCATCGGCTTCGCTACCGTCCGTGCCGGCGACGTGGTCGGTGATCACACAGTGTTGTTCGCCGCCGATGGTGAACGCGTGGAAATCACCCACAAGGCCTCCAGTCGCATGACCTTCGCCAAGGGCGCCGTGCGTGCCGCGCTATGGTTGGACGAGAAGCCGGCAGGTCTTTACGACATGCAGGATGTGCTCGGTCTGAAATGATTCGCTGCGTCGGCTGGCAGCGTCGCGCCCCGTTCGAGTGCGTTTGCCGGCTATTTTGGCTGGACCCGAAAGGCGGTTTTATGTAAGCTTCCCGCTTTAGTGTGTCCACTAAAAGTTGCGCAGAAATGAATCAAACAAAAAGCGGGATGACCTTCACACGTCATCCCGCTTTTTTACAATCTGCGTCTGCTCCAGCCTTGATCTACGGGAGGTCTCTTGACTAAGCCAGCCCTTACGCCAGCCATTCTGGCTCTTGCCGATGGCAGCATCTTTCGCGGCGAATCCATCGGCGCCGATGGGCAAACCATTGGTGAGGTGGTGTTCAACACCGCCATGACCGGCTATCAGGAAATCCTCACCGATCCTTCCTACGCCAAGCAGATCGTAACCCTGACCTATCCTCATGTCGGCAATACTGGTACCACGCCGGAGGATGCCGAGTCCTGGAAAGTCTGGGCTGCGGGTCTGGTTATTCGCGACCTGCCGCTGATTTCCAGCAACTGGCGCGACAAGCAACCCCTGCCTGACTACCTCAAGGCCAATGGCACCGTTGCCATCGCCGGCATCGATACTCGTCGCCTGACCCGTATCCTGCGTGAGAATGGTGCGCAGAACGGCTGCATCCTGGCTGGTAGCGACGCGACAGAAGAGAAAGCGCTGGAGCTGGCGCGCAGCTTCCCCGGCCTCAAGGGCATGGATCTGGCGAAGGAAGTCAGCGTCAAGGAGCGTTACGAGTGGCGCTCCAGTGTCTGGTGCCTGAAGGATGACGGCCATGCCGAGATTCCCGCCAGCGAGCTGCCCTACCATGTCGTCGCCTTTGATTACGGCGTGAAGTACAACATCCTGCGCATGCTGGTCGCCCGCGGTTGCCGCGTCACCGTGCTTCCGGCACAGACGCCTGCCAGCGAAGCTCTGGCGCTGAACCCGGACGGTATCTTTCTGGCCAACGGTCCGGGTGACCCCGAGCCTTGCGACTACGCGATCAAGGCGATCCAGCAAGTGCTCGAAACCGACATTCCGGTGTTCGGCATCTGCCTTGGTCACCAGTTGCTGGCGCTCGCCTCCGGCGCCACGACCGTGAAGATGCCCAACGGCCACCACGGTGCGAACCACCCGGTTCAGGATCTGAAGTCCGGTGTGGTGATGATCACCAGTCAGAACCATGGCTTTGCCGTGGACGAAGCTAGTCTGCCGGCCAATGTGCGTGCGACACACAAGTCGCTGTTCGATGGCACCCTGCAGGGCATCGAGCGCACCGACAAGGTTGCCTTCAGCTTCCAGGGTCACCCCGAAGCGAGCCCGGGGCCGCATGACGTCGCGCCGCTGTTCGACCGTTTCATCGAAGCCATGGCCAAGCGCCGCTAAGCCTGTCGACTGACCAAAGGATTCGAGAGTAAGAAAATGCCAAAACGTACAGATATCAAAAGCATCCTCATCCTCGGCGCCGGCCCCATCGTCATCGGCCAGGCGTGCGAGTTCGATTACTCCGGCGCTCAGGCCTGCAAGGCGCTTAAGGAGGAAGGCTTCCGCGTCATCCTGGTGAATTCCAACCCGGCGACCATCATGACCGACCCGGCCATGGCTGACGCCACCTACATCGAGCCGATCAAATGGGCCACCGTGGCCAAGATCATCGAGAAGGAGCGTCCGGACGCACTGCTGCCGACCATGGGTGGCCAGACCGCGCTGAACTGCGCGCTGGACCTGGAAAAGCACGGCATTCTGGAGAAGTTCGGCGTCGAGATGATCGGTGCCAACGCCGACACCATCGACAAGGCCGAAGACCGTTCGCGCTTCGACAAGGCGATGAAGGAGATCGGTCTTGCCTGTCCGGTATCCGGCATCGCGCACAACATGGAAGAAGCCTACGGCGTGCTCGACAAGGTCGGCTTCCCCTGCATCATTCGCCCGTCGTTCACCATGGGTGGCACCGGCGGCGGCATCGCCTATAACCGTGAAGAGTTCGAAGAGATCTGCGCCCGCGGTCTGGACCTTTCACCGACCAGTGAGCTGCTGATCGACGAGTCGCTGATCGGTTGGAAGGAATACGAGATGGAGGTGGTCCGCGACAAGAAGGACAACTGCATCATCGTCTGCTCCATCGAGAACTTCGATCCGATGGGCGTGCACACCGGCGACTCGATCACCGTCGCGCCGGCCCAGACCCTGACCGACAAGGAATACCAGATCCTGCGTAACGCCTCGCTGGCGGTGCTGCGCGAGATCGGCGTGGAAACTGGTGGCTCCAACGTGCAGTTCGGCATTTGTCCAGATACCGGCCGCATGGTGGTGATCGAGATGAACCCGCGGGTGTCGCGTTCCTCGGCGCTGGCGTCCAAGGCCACAGGCTTCCCGATCGCCAAGATCGCCGCCAAGCTGGCCGTCGGTTACACCCTCGACGAACTGCAGAACGACATCACTGGCGGTCGCACACCTGCTTCTTTCGAGCCGGCCATCGACTACGTCGTGACCAAAGTGCCGCGCTTTGCCTTCGAGAAATTCCCCAAGGCCGACGCGCGCCTGACTACTCAGATGAAGTCGGTCGGTGAGGTCATGGCGATCGGTCGCACCTTCCAGGAATCCATGCAGAAAGCGCTGCGTGGCCTGGAAGTCGGCGCAACCGGTTTCGATCCGAAACTGAATCTGGCTGACGCCGAGGCCGAGAGCACCCTCAAGCGCGAACTGACGGTGCCGGGCGCCGATCGCATCTGGTATGTCGCCGACGCCTTCCGTGCCGGCAAGAGTGTCGAAGATGTGTTCGCGCTGACCAAGATCGATCCTTGGTTCCTGGTGCAGATCGAGGATCTGGTCAAGGATGAAGAGCACGTCAAGACGCTGGGCCTGTCCAGCATCGACCGCGACATGATGTACAAGCTCAAGCGCAAGGGTTTTTCCGACGCGCGTCTGGCCAAGCTGTTGGGCGTCACCGAGAAGAACCTGCGCAGCCACCGTCACAAGCTCAAGGTACTGCCGGTCTACAAGCGCGTCGACACCTGCGCCGCCGAGTTCGCTACCGATACGGCCTACATGTATTCGACCTACGAGGAAGAGTGCGAGGCCAACCCGTCGAACCGCGACAAGATCATGATCCTGGGTGGCGGCCCCAACCGTATCGGACAGGGCATCGAGTTCGACTACTGCTGTGTGCACGCCGCGCTGGCGATGCGCGAAGACGGCTACGAGACCATCATGGTCAACTGCAACCCGGAAACCGTCTCCACCGACTACGACACGTCCGACCGCCTGTACTTCGAGCCGGTAACCCTGGAAGACGTGCTGGAAATCGTCCGTGTCGAGCAGCCCAAGGGGGTGATTGTGCAGTATGGCGGGCAGACCCCGCTGAAGATCTGCCGTGCGTTGGAAGAGGCGGGTGTACCGATCATCGGCACCAGTCCGGATGCGATCGACCGCGCCGAAGACCGTGAACGCTTCCAGCAGATGGTGCAGCGTCTGAATCTGCGCCAGCCGCAGAATGCTACGGCGCGTAGTGAGGAGGAAGCCATCGCTGCGTCCAAGGCGATCGGCTACCCGCTGGTGGTGCGCCCGTCCTACGTGCTGGGCGGCCGGGCGATGGAGATCGTCTACGAGGAAGAGGAACTCAAGCGCTATATGCGTGAAGCGGTCCAGGTGTCCAACGACAGCCCGGTGCTGCTGGATCACTTCCTCAACTGCGCCATCGAAGTGGATATCGACGCGGTCTGCGACGGCACTGACGTCGTCATCGGCGGCATCATGCAGCACATCGAGCAGGCCGGTGTCCACTCCGGTGACTCGGCCTGCTCGCTTCCGGCCTACTCGTTGCCGCAGCATATTCAGGACGAGATTCGTGACCAGGTGCGCAAGATGGCCCTGGAGCTCGACGTGATAGGCCTGATGAACGTACAGATGGCCGTGCAGGGCGAAGATATCTACGTGCTCGAGGTCAATCCGCGTGCTTCGCGTACGGTGCCGTTCGTTTCCAAGTGCATTGGCGAGTCGCTGGCCAAGGTTGCCGCGCGCGTGATGGCTGGCAAGACGCTGAAGGAAATCGGCTTCACTCGCGAAATCATCCCGACCTACTACAGCGTTAAGGAGGCGGTATTCCCGTTCGCCAAGTTCCCCGGCGTCGATACCATCCTCGGTCCGGAGATGAAGTCCACCGGTGAGGTGATGGGCGTAGGCGACAGCTTTGCCGAAGCCTTTGCCAAGGCCCAGCTGGGCGCTAGCGAAATCCTGCCGACCTCGGGTTGCGCGTTCCTCAGCGTGCGCGAAGACGACAAGCCTTACGTCGAACAGGTCGCTCGTGATCTGGTCGGGCTCGGTTTCGAGGTGGTGGCCACCGCCGGCACCGCGCGGATCATCGAGGCGGCCGGACTGCCGGTGCGCCGTGTGAACAAGGTGACCGAAGGCCGTCCGCACGTGGTCGACATGATCAAGAATGACGAAGTCACCTTGGTCATCAACACTACCGAAGGCCGTCAGTCCATCGCCGATTCGTATTCCATTCGGCGCAACGCCCTGCAGCACAAGATCTGCATCACCACCACTATCGCGGGTGGCCAGGCGATCTGTGAGGCGCTCAAGTTCGGTCCCGAGAAGACCGTGCGCCGCTTGCAGGATCTCCATGCAGGAATCAAGGCATGACAAAATTTCCAATGACCATCCAGGGCGCTCGCGCCCTGGAAGACGAACTCAAGCATCTGAAGACCGTTTTGCGTCCGCAGATCACCCAGGCGATCGCCGAGGCGCGCGAACTGGGCGATCTCAAGGAGAACGCCGAGTATCATGCCGCGCGTGAGCAGCAGGGCATGGTTGAGGCGCGTATCCGCGACATCGAGGGTCGACTGCAGAACGCCCAGGTGATCGACATCGCCAATATCCCGCCGACTGGCAAGGTAATCTTCGGTACCACTGTGGATATCGCCAATGTCGAGACCGACGAGCAGGTGACCTACCAGATCGTCGGCGACGATGAAGCTGACATCAAGCAGGGCAAGCTTTCGGTCAGTTCGCCGATTGCCCGCGCATTGATCGGCAAGGAAGAAGGTGATGTCGTAGCCGTCAAAACGCCCAGTGGGTTGATCGAGTACGAGATTGTCGAAGTCCGCCACGTCTGACCGACAGCCGGCGCGGGCTGGCATCATCACCTGGCAGCTGGCCCAGACATTCTGGGTCGGCGGCTTGTGGCTGCTGCAATTTCTGGTCTTGCCTGCCCTTGGGCGCGTCGGGCTGGCACCTTTATTGGTCGATGAGATCGCTGGCAGCCTGAAGCCGCTGCTGGTCGGCTTTGCCGCACTCTGTAGCGCGCTGCAGGCGCTGGTGTTGGTTCAGGTGATGGGGCTGCGCGGCTTGTGGCGTGACGTTCGCGGCCAGCTTTTGCTGACAGTGATGATGCTCGCGGGCAGCCTGTTGTTGATGCGGGCGGGCTGGTTCGAATCGCTCTACTGGGCCAGCTTCAGCTTTCTGGCGATGGCGCTGTGTGGCCTGATGCTGGTCTTGCAGCCCGCTCCGGGACGCGAGTACTGAGCGCGCGGCAGATTGAGTCTGCCGCGCACGATCTCAGGCCTGGAAGCGGTGAATGTTCGAAAGCTGCTTGTTCGGCTTCGGATTCTTGCGGTACACCAAGGCCATCTTGCCGATGGTCTGTACCAGCTCGCACTTGCCGACCTTGCACAGTTCTTCCATCAGCGCGCGGCGGTCTTCACGCTCTGCGAGGCGGAACTGGATCTTGATCAGCTCATGGTCGTTCAGGGCCCGCTCGAGTTCGGCTTGAACGCCTTCGGTCAGTCCGTTCTCGGCTACGATCAGGACCGGTTTCAGATGGTGGCCGATGGATTTGTACTGCTTCTTTTGCTCGTTGGTGAGCGGCATATGTCGACCCTTGCGTCAGAACCTTGAAAAACGGCGGCTAGTGTAACCGAGAGGTGCATGACCGCACAGATGAGGTGTCAGCTTGGGGCATGCTGTATCCGTCCGTACCCACAAAAAGTTCTTCTTCGGTGGCTGGGGTCGTGCGTCGAATGTCTCTGGATCCGCGTCAGATATCAGCTGACGAAAAATCATGCCGGCCTTGTGATTGTCCATACGGCCCCAATATGGGTTGCAGAGTTGCGTCGCGGGGCGCGCTGCTTCAAAAAATGTAGCGAATAGCGCTCGGTGCAAAATGCCATATCTTGCGGTCTATCGTGCAGGCTTCAGTTGAATGGACGGCTCGGTGTTACAAGGGCTAGGCTGTTTCATAGGGTTACAGACCGGCTGCCAGTTCCAGTACGTTGTGTAGTAAGTTAGGCCGAGCAACCAACCGGCCGTCATGCGGCCCGCAGACAACGGGTTTGCTCCAGAGGGTAGTTAATTTGAACGACATGGCAAAAAACCTGATTCTGTGGCTGATCATCGCCGCCGTCCTGGTCACGGTGATGAACAACTTCTCCAGCCCCAGCGAGCCGCAGACGCTGAGCTATTCCGACTTCCTCGAGCAGGTCAAGGAAGGGCGCGTCGAGCGTGTGACGGTCGATGGTTTCGTGATCATCGGCAAGCGCAGCGAAGGCGATACCTTCAAGACCATTCGCCCGGCGATTCAGGACAATGGTCTGATCGGCGATCTGCTCGACAACAACGTGCTGATCGAGGGCAAGCAGCCTGAGCAGCAAAGTATCTGGACCCAGCTTCTTGTTGCCAGCTTCCCGATTCTGGTGATCATCGCTGTATTCATGTTTTTCATGCGGCAGATGCAGGGCGGTGCGGGTGGCAAGGGTGGGCCGATGAGTTTCGGCAAGAGCAAGGCGCGCCTGCTTTCCGAAGATCAGGTCAAGACGACCTTTGCTGACGTCGCCGGCTGCGATGAGGCGAAGGAAGAAGTCCACGAGCTGGTCGAGTTCCTGCGTGATCCTGGCAAGTTTCAGCGTCTCGGCGGTCGCATTCCGCGTGGTGTGCTGATGGTCGGCCCGCCCGGCACTGGTAAGACGCTGCTGGCCAAGGCGATTGCAGGTGAAGCCAAGGTGCCGTTCTTCACCATTTCCGGTTCGGATTTCGTCGAGATGTTCGTCGGTGTCGGTGCCAGTCGTGTCCGCGACATGTTCGAGCAGGCGAAGAAGCACGCGCCGTGCATCATCTTTATCGACGAGATCGATGCAGTCGGCCGTCATCGTGGCGCAGGTCTCGGTGGTGGGCACGATGAGCGCGAGCAGACCCTCAACCAGTTGCTGGTGGAGATGGACGGTTTCGAGATGAACGACGGGATCATCGTCATTGCGGCGACCAACCGTCCCGATGTGCTCGATCCTGCGCTTCTTCGTCCAGGGCGTTTCGACCGTCAGGTTGTAGTCGGCCTGCCGGATATTCGTGGTCGCGAACAGATCCTGAAGGTGCACATGCGCAAGGTGCCGATCAGCGAGAACGTCGAGCCGGGTGTAATTGCGCGGGGCACTCCGGGCTTCTCCGGTGCGGATCTCGCCAATCTGGTCAACGAGGCTTCGCTGTTTGCCGCGCGCTCCAACAAGCGCATCGTCGAAATGCGTGAGTTCGAGCTGGCCAAGGACAAGATCATGATGGGCGCCGAGCGCAAGTCAATGGTCATGTCCGAGAAGGAGAAGCTCAACACTGCTTACCACGAAGCAGGTCATGCCATCGTCGGGCGCGTGGTCCCCGAGCATGATCCTGTATACAAGGTTTCCATCATTCCTCGCGGTCGAGCGCTAGGCGTCACCATGTTCCTGCCGGAGGAGGATCGTTACAGCCTGTCAAAGCGGGCGCTGATCAGTCAGATCTGCTCCTTGTTCGGAGGACGGATTGCGGAAGAGATGACACTGGGCTTCGAGGGTGTCACCACGGGTGCGTCGAACGACATCATGCGCGCCACGCAGTTGGCGCGGAACATGGTGACCAAGTGGGGCTTGTCGGAGAAGCTTGGGCCGTTGATGTACGCCGAGGAAGAGGGCGAGGTGTTTCTCGGTCGCAGTGCTGGCAGCCAGCATTCCAATGTATCCGGTGAAACCGCGCGGCTGATCGATGAAGAGGTCCGCAGCATCATCGACCACTGCTACGGAACGGCCAAGCAGATCTTGACCGATAATCGTGACAAGCTGGATGTTATGGCCGAAGCCTTGATGAAGTACGAGACCATTGATGCGCCGCAGATCGACGACATCATGGCTGGGCGCACACCTCGGGAGCCGCGTGATTGGGAAGGCGGCTCGGGCGCGTCCGGTACGCCAGTCGTGCCTGATGATAGTCGCCCGCAAACCCCGATCGGTGGTCCTGCCGGCGAGCATTGATGGCATGCGCAAGCCGATGGCTGCATCGGGCGCGTGAAAATCGGAGTACACCAGAAGGGGCGCATATGCGCCCCTTCTGGTGTAAATTGTCCAGCCCGCTGCGCCATGGTGGTGCAGTTGGTGTGGGGGCGCCTATTCAGGGTGTCCGGCCTGAAAGCTCAAGGCTCGTAAATGACCGAATCTCTTTCCCCCGCTCGGCTGGTATGTGGCAGCCGGGTTCTCGATCTTTCCCGTCCTCATGTGATGGGGATTCTCAATGTCACACCCGATTCTTTCTCTGATGGTGGTCGCTTTGCCGAGCGCGAGGCAGCCCTGCGGCATGCCGAAGCAATGGCCGTGGCTGGGGCTACGCTGATCGATGTTGGTGGCGAGTCTACGCGCCCTGGCGCGCGCGCCGTCTCGCCGACCGAGGAGCTGGAGCGGGTCGCACCGGTCGTAGAGATGATCGCGCGGGAGCTCGACGTGGTCGTTTCGGTGGATACGTCCACGCCCGCAGTCATCCGCGAGTGTGCGCGGCTGGGCGCTGGGCTGATCAACGACGTGCGCTCGCTGCAGCGCGACGGTGCGCTGGATGCCGCGGCTGATGCTGGCCTGCCGGTCTGCCTGATGCACATGCGCGGCGAGCCAGGTGATATGCAGAGGGATCCCCGCTACGACGACGTTGTGGAGGAGGTTTGTTCGTTTCTTGAGCAGCGAATGGGTGCGTGTGCTGCAGCGGGAATCCCGCTCGATCGCATCGTCCTCGATCCCGGCTTCGGCTTCGCCAAGACGCTGAACCATAATCTTGTGCTGTTTAGGCGTATGGAGGTGCTGCATCGACTGGGGCGGCCGTTGCTGGTCGGTGTCTCGCGTAAGAGCATGATCGGGGCCGTGCTGGATCGGCCAGTTGATGAGCGCTTGTACGGCAGTCTGGCTTTGGCGGCGCTCGCCGTAGGCAAGGGCGCGCAAATTGTGCGCGTCCATGACGTTGCCGAGACGGTTGATGTAGTTCGAATGATTGCTGCAGTGCAGGCGGCGCAATAGGGAAGGCACCATGACTAGAAAATACTTCGGTACCGATGGCATCCGTGGGCATGTCGGACAGGCTCCGATCACCCCAGACTTCATGCTCAAGCTGGGTTGGGCAGCTGGCATGGCCTTTCGCAAGCAGGGAAAGTGCCGGATTCTGATCGGAAAGGACACGCGTATTTCGGGCTACATGTTCGAGTCAGCATTGCAGGCGGGCTTGTCGGCGGCTGGCGCGGACGTACTGTTGCTTGGGCCTATGCCGACGCCCGCAGTCGCCTATCTGACGCGTACCTTCCATGCTGAGGCGGGTATTGTGATCAGCGCCTCGCACAATCCGCATCACGATAACGGAATCAAGTTCTTTTCCGGTCGCGGCACCAAGCTTCCTGATGAGGTGGAGCTGATGATCGAGGAGCTGATCGATGCGCCGATGACCGTGGTCGACTCGGCACAGCTTGGCAAGGCATCCCGCATCAATGACGCGGCTGGCCGTTATATCGAGTTCTGCAAGAGCAGCGTGCCAACCAGCACTGATTTCTCCGGGTTGAAGCTGGTGATCGACTGCGCGCATGGCGCGACCTACAAGGTTGCACCCAGCGTGTTCCGTGAGCTGGGCGCAGAGGTGGTGGTTATAGGTGCGCAGCCGGACGGTCTGAACATCAATGCCGATGTCGGCTCCACTCATGTCGGGCAGCTGCAGAAGGCGGTTGTCGATCATGGTGCGGATCTGGGCATAGCCTTCGATGGCGACGGTGACAGGGTGATGATGGTCGACCACACCGGTGCGGTCGTGGATGGCGACGAACTGCTTTACATCATCGCGACTGATTTGCAGGAGCGAGATCGGTTGGCTGGCGGCGTTGTTGGCACGCTGATGAGTAACCTGGGGCTTGAGCTTGCCTTTAAAGCCCGGGAGATACCGTTCACCCGCGCCAAGGTGGGAGATCGCTACGTGATCGCGGAGATGCTTGAGCGTGGCTGGGCATTGGGTGGTGAAAACTCCGGGCATATAGTCTGTGCGCAGCACACCACCACGGGCGATGCGATCATCGCGGCGTTGCAGGTTGTGCTGGCGCTTCGTCGGCGCGGCCAGACGCTCGCGCAGGAGCGACTGGCTTGGCACAAGTGCCCTCAGGTGCTGATCAACGTGCGCTTTTCTGGCGAGCGCGATCCAATTTCGCATCCTAGCGTGCAAGCTGCCTGCGACAGTGTTACCGAGCGCATGGGTGGTCGTGGCCGCGTACTTTTGCGCAAGTCCGGGACCGAGCCGCTGGTACGTGTCATGGTTGAAGGCGATGACGAAAGTCAGGTGCGTGGCATGGCTGAGGAGCTGGCGAAGATCGTTACCGAAGTTTGTGCGTAATCGCGCTTGCCAGGGCGTTTGCTGTTGAGTAACATCTGCGCCCACTTTGACCGATGAGGTAAAGCATGCGTCGCCCCATGGTAGCTGGTAACTGGAAAATGAACGGTACCCGCGCTAGCGTCGCAGAGCTTGTCGAGTCTCTCCGGATGCAGGTTTTGCCTGCGGATGTCGAGATTGCGGTGTTTCCCTCCGCTGTGCATGTCTCTCAGGTTCTGGATGGTGTTGATGGTGAGCATGTTGCCGTCGGTACCCAGGATTGTGCGGGGCAGAATGGCTTCGGGGCGCTGACCGGTGAGGTTTCGGCTGAGCAGTTCGCTGATTTCGGTTGTAAGTGGGTTCTGGTTGGTCACTCCGAGCGTCGCCTGTTGTTGGGTGAGACGGACGAAGTGGTCAGTCGCAAGTTTTCTGCTGCGCAGGTGGGTGGTCTTAAGCCTGTGTTGTGCCTGGGTGAGACGCTTGAAGAGCGACGGGCAGGCAAGACGCTCGAAGTGGTTGGGCGTCAGTTGGCGCGAGTGCTGGATGATCGTGGTGTCGCCGCATTTGAGTCGGCGGTTATTGCTTACGAGCCTGTTTGGGCGATTGGTAGTGGCTTGACCGCAACGCCTGAGCAGGCGCAGGAAGTACATGCTGCCATTCGAGAGCAGTTGTCGCGTCATGATGGCCGCATCGCTGAAGGCGTAAGGCTTCTGTACGGTGGCAGCGTCAAGGCGGAGAATGCCGCTGAGCTGTTCGCGATGGCGGATATTGACGGGGGGCTGGTTGGTGGGGCCTCTCTGAAAGCGGATGAATTTGGTGCGATCTGTCGCGCCGCGGGGAACTGAACAGATGTTGCAGACTGTCGTGATTGTGGTGCATCTGCTGGTTGCTCTAGGTGTTGTTGCGCTGGTGCTGCTGCAGCAGGGCAAGGGTGCAGATGCTGGTGCTTCGTTCGGCTCGGGTGCTTCGGCAACTGTTTTCGGAAGCCAAGGTTCTGCTACCTTTTTGAGTCGGCTTACTGCTATACTCGCCGGCGTTTTTTTCGTGACCAGCCTGGGTTTGGCGTTCTTCGCGAAACAGCAGGCTGATCAGTTGTCCCAGGCGGGGCTGCCGGATCCAGCTGTGCTGGAAGTGCCGGCCAGCAAGCCAGCAGTCGAAGACGTCCCTGTGCTCGAGCAGCGCAAGTCGGCGGATTCTGCTGGTGATCTCCCTGAGGTGGAGGAAGGGCAATAAGGTTTTTGCCGAGGTGGTGGAATTGGTAGACACGCTACCTTGAGGTGGTAGTGGCCATAGGCTGTAGGGGTTCGAGTCCCCTCCTCGGTACCAAACAAGCAGGCCCGCCTAGTGCGGGCTTTCTTGTGTTTTAAGGGTTTTAAGTTGACCTGTATTAGGCGCGAGTCGTATAATTCGTGCCCAGTTTGACGCGGGGTGGAGCAGTCTGGTAGCTCGTCGGGCTCATAACCCGAAGGTCGTTGGTTCAAATCCAGCCCCCGCAACCAGTCAATAAAGAGCCCCTGTACAGGGGCTTTTTATTAGCTTGAGGCCAGGTCGCCGGCATTTACAGGCGGTCAAAGGGATGGGCGTTTCGCCCATTTTTCATTTGTACAGCATGCGCGAGGGACTTCGATGTCGAGCAAGCTAGAACAGTTGCAGGCCTTGTTGGCCCCGGTGGTTGAGGCGCTTGGCTATCAGTGCTGGGGTATTGAGTTCATTTCCCAGGGGCGGCATTCACTGCTGCGAGTCTATATCGACCATGCCGACGGCATCCTCATCGACGACTGCGAGAAGGTCAGCCGTCAATTGAGTGGTGTGCTCGACGTGGAAGATCCGATCAGCGTGGACTACACCCTTGAGGTTTCTTCTCCCGGTATGGATCGGCCCCTGTTCACCATTGAGCAGTACACCGCCCATGTCGGTGACCAGGTAAAAATAAAGCTGCGCTCGCCCTTCGAGGGCAGGCGCAATTTCCAGGGTCTTCTCCGTGGGGTGGAAGAGCAGGATGTCGTGGTGCTGGTAGATGATCATGAATACCTGCTGCCGATCGACATGATCGATAAGGCCAACATCATTCCCCGTTTTGACTGAGAACGGTTCCCGCGGACCCCAATGGATTGCGAAAGGCGAGGCGTACGATGAGCAAAGAAGTACTGCTGGTTGTGGAGTCGGTGTCCAATGAAAAGGGCGTACCGGCTAGTGTGATTTTCGAAGCGCTGGAGCTGGCCTTGGCCACGGCTACCAAGAAGCGTTACGAAGACGAAGTTGATCTGCGTGTAGAAATCAATCGCCAGAACGGCAGTTACGAAACGTTCCGTCGCTGGACCGTGGTCGACGATGAGCATTTCGATGATCCAGCCCATCAGCTGGCGCTCGATCAGGCTCAGGAGCGCAATCCAGACGCCAAGCTCGGTGATGTGTTCGAAGAGAAGATCGAGTCTATCGAATTCGGGCGTATCGCCGCGCAGACCGCCAAACAGGTGATCGTGCAGAAGGTCCGCGAGGCCGAGCGTGCGCAGGTGGTAGAAGCCTACCGCGATCGTCTGGGCGAGATCATTTCCGGTACTGTCAAAAAAGTTACCCGCGACAGCGTAATCGTCGATCTGGGCAACAACGCCGAAGCATTGCTTGCCCGAGAAGACATCATTGCGCGTGAAACTTTCCGCGTCGGTGCCCGTGTTCGCGCACTGCTCAAGGAAATTCGCACTGAGAACCGCGGCCCGCAGTTGATTCTGTCGCGTACTGCGCCGCAGATGCTGATCGAGCTGTTCCGCATCGAAGTGCCAGAAATCGCCGAAGGCCTCATTGAGGTCATGGGGGCGTCGCGTGATCCTGGTTCGCGGGCCAAGATCGCCGTTCGCTCCAAGGACAAGCGCATCGATCCGCAGGGCGCCTGCATCGGCATGCGCGGTTCGCGGGTTCAGGCCGTCTCTGGCGAAATCGGCGGCGAGCGCGTCGATATCGTCCTGTGGGATGAGAACCCGGCTCAGTTTGTCATCAATGCGATGGCTCCGGCTGAAGTGGCGGCGATCATCGTCGACGAAGACGCTCACGCCATGGATATCGCGGTTGCCGAAGACAATCTGGCGCAGGCGATCGGCCGTGGCGGTCAGAATGTGCGTCTGGCCAGTCAGCTTAGTGGTTGGACGCTCAACGTCATGACTGAAGCGGACATCCAGGCCAAGCAGCAGGAAGAAACCGGTGACATCCTGCGCAACTTCATTGATGAGTTGGACGTTGATGAGGAACTTGCACAGGTGCTGGTGGAAGAGGGCTTCACCTCCCTCGAAGAGATTGCCTATGTCCCCATGGAGGAAATGCTTGGCATCGAAGGCTTCGACGAAGACATCGTCAATGAGCTGCGTACGCGGGCCAAAGATCGCCTGCTGACCAAGGCCATCGCCAACGAGGAGAAGCTTGCGGATGCTCAGCCGGCTGAAGATCTGCTGGCACTCGATGGCATGGATAAAGAACTGGCGGTCGAGTTGGCCGTGCGGGGCGTCATCACCCGCGAAGACCTGGCCGAGCAGTCTATAGACGACCTGCTCGACATAGACGGCATCGATGAAGAGCGTGCCGGCAAGCTGATCATGGCCGCCCGAGCCCATTGGTTCGAGTAAGTAATTAGCGGCCTGAGGAGAGAAATGCATGACGCAAGTCACGGTGAAAGAACTGGCCCAGGTGGTCGCCACACCGGTCGAGCGACTGCTTCAGCAGATGCGTGAGGCAGGACTGTCGCACACCAGCGCCGAGCAAGTAGTGACCGATAACGAGAAACAGGCCCTGTTGGCCCATTTGAAAAGCAGCCACGGGGCGAAAGTGGACGAGCCGCGCAAGATCACCTTGCAGCGTAAGACCACTACCAAACTCAAGGTTGGCGGTAGCAAGACCATCAGCGTTGAAGTGCGCAAGAAGAAGACCTTCGTCAAGCGCAGCGCCGAGGAAATCGAAGCCGAACAGCGTCGCGAAGCCGAGGAGCAACGCGCGGCTGAAGAGGCTGCTCGCCTGAAGGCCGAGCAGGACGCGCGCGAGCGTGCCGAAGAAGAAGCACGCCGTCAGGCTGAGTCGGTCAAGCCTCAGGGCGAGGCCTCTACGCCAGCAGCTGTTGAGCCGGCGGTGAGCGCCGAACCTGCACCGGTTGCGGTCGAGCCTGTAGCTCCTGCGCCTGAGCGTAAGAAGGAAGAGCCTCGTCGTGTCGAGAAGCCACGCAGTGATGACGACGAGCGTCGTGATCGCAAGCATGCGCAGCATCGTCCTTCGCTCAAGACCAAGGCTCCGCTGGCGCGTACCGTACGTACCGGTGAAGACGAGGCTGATGGTTTCCGTCGCGGCGGTCGCGGCAAGTCCAAGCTCAAGAAGCGTAATCAGCATGGGTTCCAGAGCCCAACAGGACCTGTAGTGCGCGAAGTGTCGATCGGCGAAACCATCACCGTGGCCGAACTGGCCCAGCAGATGTCGGTGAAAGCGGCCGAAGTCATCAAGTTCATGTTCAAGATGGGCTCGCCCGTCACTATCAACCAGGTGCTGGATCAGGAAACTGCTCAGCTGGTTGCCGAAGAGCTGGGCCACAAGGTCAAGCTGGTCAGCGACAACGCTCTGGAAGAGCAGTTGGCCGAGCTGCTGAAGTTCGAAGGTGAGTCGGTCTCGCGTGCGCCGGTCGTGACCGTGATGGGTCACGTTGACCATGGCAAGACCTCGCTGCTCGACTACATTCGTCGCGCCAAGGTGGCTGTCGGCGAGGCTGGTGGTATCACCCAGCATATCGGTGCCTATCACGTCGAAACCGAGCGTGGCATGGTTACCTTCCTCGACACCCCTGGTCACGCTGCGTTTACCGCCATGCGTGCTCGTGGTGCCAAGGCCACCGACATCGTGATCCTGGTGGTCGCGGCGGATGACGGCGTGATGCCTCAGACGCAGGAAGCCGTCCAGCACGCCAAGGCTGCCGGCGTACCGATCGTGGTCGCGGTGAACAAGATCGACAAGCCGGATGCGAATCCGGACAACATCAAGAACGGCCTGGGCGCGCTCGACGTGATTCCGGAAGAGTGGGGCGGCGACACGCCGTTCATTCCGGTCTCCGCGAAGATGGGTACCGGCGTCGACGAACTGCTCGAAGCCGTTCTGCTGCAGGCCGAGCTCCTCGAGCTCAAGGCAACGCCGTCTGCGCCTGGTCGCGGTGTGGTGGTCGAGTCGCGCCTTGACAAGGGTCGCGGTCCGGTAGCCACCGTGCTGGTTCAGGACGGTACCCTGCGTCAGGGTGACATGGTCCTGTGTGGCGTCAACTTCGGTCGCGTTCGTGCGATGCTCGACGAGAACGGCAAGCCTGTGAAGGAAGCCGGCCCGTCGATTCCGGTCGAGATCCTCGGCCTGGATGGTACGCCGGAAGCCGGTGACGACCTGACCGTTGTGGCTGACGAGAAGAAGGCCCGTGAAGTTGCGTTGTTCCGCCAGGGCAAGTTCCGCGAAGTGAAACTGGCTCGTGCCCATGCCGGCAAGCTGGAGAACATCTTCGAGACCATGGGTCAGGACGAGAAGAAGACGCTCAACATCGTGCTCAAGGCAGACGTGCGCGGCTCGCTCGAAGCGCTGCAGGGCTCTCTCAACGGCCTGGGCAACGACGAAGTGCAGGTTCGTGTGGTGGGTGGCGGTGTCGGTGGTATCACCGAATCCGATGCCAACCTGGCACTGGCCTCCAACGCCGTGCTGTTCGGCTTCAACGTTCGGGCTGATGCGGGGGCGCGCAAGATCGTCGAGGCCGAAGGTCTGGACATGCGCTACTACAACGTCATCTACGACATCATTGAGGACGTCAAGAAGGCGCTCACCGGTATGCTCGGCAGCGACGTTCGCGAGAACATCCTCGGCATCGCCGAAGTTCGTGACGTGTTCCGCTCGCCGAAGTTCGGCGCCATCGCCGGTTGCATGGTCACCGAGGGCTTGGTGCATCGCAATCGCCCGATCCGCGTCCTGCGCGACGATGTCGTCATCTTCGAAGGCGAGCTGGAATCGCTGCGCCGCTTCAAGGATGACGTCGCGGAAGTCCGTGCCGGCATGGAGTGTGGTATCGGCGTGAAGAGCTACAACGACGTCAAGGTCGGCGACAAGATCGAAGTGTTCGAGAAGGTCGAAGTGGCGCGTTCGCTGTAAGCAAGCGTCAATCTGATAGCTGGAAGCAAGGAGTCGGTGGCCGCCTGAATGCGGTCACTGCTTCGAGCTTCCAGCTTTCGGCTTTTAAACGGGTGGAAATTTATGGCCAAAGAATTCAGTCGTACCCAGCGTATCGGCGATCAGATGCAGCGCGAACTGGCGCTGCTCATTCAGCGTGAGATCAAGGATCCGCGTTTGGGTCTGGTCACCATCACTGCGGTCGACGTCAGTCGTGATCTTTCCCACGCGAAGATCTTCATTACCATCATGGGGCAAGATGACGACCAGGAGGCGGTCAAGGGCAACCTGCGCATCCTTAACGACGCTGCCGGATTCCTGCGCATGCAGCTGGGCAAGAGCATGAAGCTGCGCACTGTTCCGCAACTGCATTTCAACTACGACGCCAGCATTCGTCGTGGTGTCGAGTTGAGCTCGCTGATCGAGCGCGCAGTGGCGGAAGATCGCAAGCACAGCGACGAGCGCGGAGAATAAGCGTGGCACAGGTCAAGCGTGTACGCCGTAACGTCAATGGCATCATCCTGCTCGACAAGCCGCGCGGGTTCACCTCCAATGCTGCGTTGCAGAAGGTCCGCTGGTTGCTCAACGCGGAAAAAGCTGGGCATACCGGAAGTCTCGACCCTCTTGCCACTGGTGTGTTGCCGCTGTGTTTTGGCGAGGCCACCAAGTTCTCGCAGTACCTTCTGGACGCGGACAAGGCCTACGAGACGGTCATGCAGCTGGGGGTCACCACGACCACTGCTGATGCCGAAGGTGAGGTTCTGGAGCGCAAGCCGGTAGCGGTTACCGTCGAGAAGTTGGAGGCGCTGTTGCCGCAGTTTCGCGGTGACATCCTGCAGGTGCCGCCGATGTATTCGGCACTCAAGCGCGATGGCCAGCCGCTGTACAAACTGGCGCGTGCCGGAGAGGTGGTGGAGCGCGAGCCGCGTTCTGTTAATATTGCGCGCTTGGAGTTGCTCTCGCTCGACGGCGACAAGGCGCGACTGGTCGTTGCGTGCAGCAAAGGCACCTATATCCGCACCTTGGTCGAAGACATCGGCCAGTTGCTCGGCTGTGGTGCGCATGTTGCCGAGCTGCGGCGAACCCAGGCCGGGCCGTTCGACCTGTCGCAGACGGTAACGCTCGAAGCGCTTGAGCAGTTGCATGGTGAGGGTGGTGCCGAGGCGCTGGATAGTCTCTTGCAACCGGTGGACAGCGGACTTGAGCATTGGCCGTTGTTGCAGTTGTCCGAGCACAGTGCCTATTACTGGCTGCATGGACAACCGGTGCGGGCGCCAGAAGCTCCCAAGTACGGCATGGTTCGCGTACAGGATAACAATGGTCGCTTCATCGGCATCGGTGAAGTGAGCGAAGACGGGCGCATCGCGCCACGTCGGTTGATTCGGTCGGAATGACCGTTACGCGGCGCGTTCGCGCGTTGCGTCAGAGGGTGGCTGTCAGCAGGCACGGTCATTTCTCTTTATTAAACACGGGATGATTCCCGGCCTGTTCACTCAAGGAGCCCTATCATGGCACTGAGCGTTGAAGAAAAAGCCCAGATCGTTAACGAGTACAAGCAAGCTGAAGGCGATACCGGTTCTCCGGAAGTGCAGGTAGCCCTGCTGACCGCCAACATCAACAAGCTGCAGGACCACTTCAAGGCCAACGGCAAAGACCACCACTCGCGTCGTGGTCTGATCCGTATGGTTAACCAGCGCCGCAAGCTGCTGGATTACCTGAAGGGTAAGGACACCACTCGTTACAGCACCCTGATCGGTCGTCTGGGTCTGCGTCGCTAAGACGCGCCCGCGCTGGAAGCCGGAAGCTGGAAGCCTGAAGTTGAAAGTGGGATATCCCTCGATCAGCTTCGGTCTTCCAGCTTTTGGCTTTCTTGCAGGTCGTTTCGGGCCGACTCCCGAACGTTCTGCCAATTTCCCCAAGGCAACAAAGAGAAGGAAAAACCGTGAATCCGGTAATCAAGAAGTTTCAATTCGGTCAGTCGACCGTAACCCTGGAAACGGGTCGTATCGCCCGCCAGGCCTCCGGCGCAGTGCTGGTCACCGTCGATGACGACGTGACCGTACTGGTCGCTGTCACTGGCGCCAAGACCGCCGACCCGAGCAAAGGCTTTTTCCCGCTCTCGGTCCACTACCAGGAAAAGACCTACGCAGCCGGCAAGATCCCCGGCGGCTTCTTCAAGCGTGAAGCGCGTCCTTCCGAAAAGGAAACCCTGACCTCGCGTCTAATCGATCGTCCGATCCGTCCGCTGTTCCCGGAAGGCTTCCAGAACGAAGTGCAGGTCATCTGTACCGTCGTTTCCACCAGCAAGAAGACTGACCCGGACATCGCCGCGATGATCGGTACTTCGGCTGCTCTGGCTGTTTCCGGCATTCCGTTCGACGGCCCGATCGGTGCCGCACGCGTGGCTTTCCATCCGGAAACCGGCTACCTGCTGAACCCGAACTACGAGCAGCTCAAGGCCTCCAGCCTGGACATGGTCGTAGCCGGCACCAAAGACGCCGTACTGATGGTCGAATCGGAAGCCAAAGAGCTGACCGAAGATCAGATGCTGGGCGCCGTCCTGTTCGCCCACGACGAGTTCCAGGCTGTGATCAAGGCGGTCGAAGAGCTCGCCGCTGAAGCCGGCAAGCCGCGCTGGGACTGGACCGCTCCGCGGGCCAATACCGCACTGCTGGATGCCATCCGTGCCGAGTTCGGCGAAGCCGTCTCCCAGGCCTACACCATCACCATCAAGCAGGACCGCTACGCGCGCCTGGGTGAGCTGAAGGACCAGGTCGTTGCCAAGTTCTCCGGTGAAGAAGGCCAGCCGTCTGCCGGCGAAGTGAAGGATGCCTTCGGTGAGATCGAATATCGCACCGTTCGCGAGAACATCGTCAATGGCAAGCCGCGCATCGACGGTCGCGACACCCGTACCGTTCGCGGGCTGAACATCGAAGTCGGCGTGCTCGACAAGACCCACGGTTCGGCACTGTTCACCCGTGGCGAGACCCAGGCCCTGGTCGTTGCGACCCTCGGCACTGCCCGTGACGCGCAGCTGCTCGACACCCTCGAAGGCGAGAAGAAAGACCCCTTCATGCTGCACTACAACTTCCCGCCGTACTCGGTGGGCGAGTGTGGTCGCATGGGTGCTACTGGCCGTCGCGAAATCGGCCACGGTCGTCTGGCCCGTCGTGGCGTCGCCGCCATGCTGCCGAGCGCCGACGAATTCCCCTACACCATCCGTGTAGTGTCGGAAATCACCGAATCCAATGGTTCGTCCTCCATGGCTTCCGTCTGCGGTGCTTCCCTGGCCCTTATGGACGCTGGTGTGCCAATGAAGGCTCCGGTGGCCGGTATCGCCATGGGTCTGGTCAAGGAAGGCGAGAAGTTTGCCGTTCTGACCGACATCCTCGGTGACGAAGATCACCTGGGCGACATGGACTTCAAGGTAGCCGGTACCGCCAAGGGCGTGACCGCGCTGCAGATGGACATCAAAATCCAGGGAATCACCGAAGAGATCATGGAGCAGGCGCTGGAGCAGGCTCTGGAAGCTCGCCTGAACATCCTCGGCCAGATGAACCAGGTCATCGCCCAGTCACGCAGCGAGCTGTCGGCCAACGCGCCGACCATGATCGCCATGAAGATCGACCAGGACAAGATCCGCGACGTGATCGGCAAGGGCGGCGCTACCATTCGCGCTATCTGCGAAGAGACCAAGGCCTCGATCGACATCGAAGACGATGGCTCGATCAAGATCTTCGGCGAAACCAAGGAAGCGGCAGAGGCGGCCAAGCAGCGCGTACTGGGCATCACCGCTGAAGCCGAAATCGGCAAGATCTACGTCGGCAAGATCGAGCGCATCGTCGACTTCGGCGCGTTCGTAAACATCCTCCCGGGCAAGGATGGCCTGGTGCACATCTCGCAGATCAGCGATCAGCGTATCGAGAAAGTCACCGATGTGCTTAAAGAAGGTCAGGAAGTGAAGGTGCTGGTGCTGGACGTGGACAACCGCGGCCGTATCAAGCTCTCCATCAAGGACGTTGCCGCCGCTGAAGCCTCTGGCGTTTGACAGCTGGCAGTTGAACAGAAGGGCCTTCGGGCCCTTTTTGTTTGGTCGTGATATTTATTCAATGCCTGTACGAGATTGCAAGATGCACGCAGCGGCCGGGGGAAACTTGCAATGTGCAAGTAAATCGTTAATTGCTGCCATGCATAACTTATTGATTATTAAGGATAAAAAAATAAATTCAAGTTGGCACAACGCTTGCGCTGTTATTCGTGCATCTGAGGCCGGAGTCATGCCCCAGAAACCACGAGAACAGGAGTGACATCTATGAAGACTACTCAGACACTTACTGCCGCTGCCATCGCCGCTGCTCTTAGCCTGCCGTTCGCCGGCGCCGCTCTGGCCGATACCACGCCTGCCATCGACAAGACC
Source organism: Stutzerimonas kunmingensis (assembly GCF_021432085.1). GTDB lineage: Bacteria > Pseudomonadota > Gammaproteobacteria > Pseudomonadales > Pseudomonadaceae > Stutzerimonas. The sequence goes on from NZ_CP090366.1 coordinate 1,020,664, forward strand.
GATACCGTCATGCTGGCCGCCAACACTATGGACGATGCCGGTGATGCTGCTTCCGATACCTGGATCACCACCAAGGTGAAATCCACCCTGCTGGCCGAAGACGCGACTCCCGGCATGGACATAGAAGTGGAAACCAAGGATGGCGTTGTTTCGCTGTCCGGGACCGTAGCTACCGAAGCCGAGAAAGAAGCTGCCGTGGCCAAGGCCAAGGGCATCAAAGGCGTTCGTGAAGTCTCTGCCGACGGCCTGAAAGCCGCCGAGTAACAGAGTTCTCCTCGCCAGTCGCTGGCGGGGCGCAAATCAGAAAACCCCACTCTATAGTGGGGTTTTTTGTGTCCTAGTTTCCTCGCTCACTGGTGATCTGCCGGAGACGATTGCCTTCGAATCGCAGGAAATGGAGCATGCCGTTGTTCGGCCCGTAGACCCATTCCTCGACCGGCACCTCCTGTTGGTAGCCATGATCATCAACGATCTCCTTGTAACCTACCAAGGCGGCGCTGGATGGCTCGCCGCATTTGCTGCGAACCTCGGCCGTGGTGGCTTCCAGGCTCACCAGGCGGCTGTTGCAGCGATAGGTAGAAGAGGCCTGCGCTTGCAGGGTGACCAGCAACAGGCAAAGCAGAAGTGTGGCGGGAACGCGACGGTCCATCGGTATGGCTCCAGGGGATCAGTTGGCTCTGCGGGTTTCAATGCGAACCAGGCGGTTGCCTTCGAAGGTCAGGATGCTGAGCATGCCATTACGCGGACCGTAAACCCATTCCTCCAGCGCGAACTCCTGGCGGTCGTTACGGCTGAGCGTGTAGCCGACAAGATCGCGGTGCTGCGGCACGCCGCACTTGCTTTCCACTTCGAAGGCGCGGTCACCCGTGGTGACGAGCTGGCTCCCGCAACGAAGGGTATCGGCGTGAGCCCCGGAAAACGCGGCCAGCAGTACACAAGCAACAACGTATTTACGCGAGATCATCATTCACTCCCCAGGTGCATCGCCGTCGCGACCTTACCGTCGCTTCCCTGTTCGGTTGTGCCGGTGTCCAGCAGGTACACCCGCTCCGAGTCCAGGCCCACGTCTACCAGATAGCCCTTTATCGCGGCCGCACGTTCGCGGCTGAGGCGGCGCAGCAACGCTGCACTGTCCCTCCAGGAATCGAGCACGGCCTTGCGCATCTGTGCGGCGCGCTCTTCGTCGTCCAGTTCACGCCACTCGGCTAGCGGCTGCTGCTTGAGGCGACTGCGGTAGATGCCTTCCAGCAACGCGGCCTCGTCTTCCGCTTCGACCTGGATCTGACTGGCGTCCGCGGGCACCTTGTCGCCACGACGCTGCAGGATTCGATACTGGGTTTCGCGGAACTCCTGCTGTAGGCGTTGCTCGGCCAGCAGCGCGCCATCGACGGCAGCGGCGCTCATGCCTTCCACCTCCAGGCGTAGAGCCGGACGTTGCTTCAGGGCTGAGGCCAGCGTGTCCAGACGTTTGCGCGCTTCGCTATCCAGCTCGCTGCTGGCCGGTTCGAAGCCGACATGGCTGAGGTCGGCGTCGCTTCCGCCGGCCAGTCCGGCTATGAACTTGAATGGCGCCTGGGCTGCGCGAACCACCAGATTGCGCAGCGTCTGCCAGACGATCGGCATGACGCTGAACTGCGGGTCGTTCAGGTTGCCCTGCACCGGCAATTCGATGGAGATGGTGCCCTTGCTGTCCTTGAGCAGGGCGACCGCCAGCCGAACAGGCAGATCCACGGCATCAGGACTGTCGACCTTCTCGCCAAGCTGCAGCTGCTCCAGAACGACCTTGTTTTCTGCGTTTAGACGACCCTGCTCAATCCGGTAATGCAGATCCAGATTGAGGCGGCCCTTGCGGATCTGGTAGCCGGCGAATTTGCCGGAGTAGGGCGTCAGCGTGGTCAACTCGACCTGGCGGAAGCTCGTGGCGATGTCGAGGCTCTGCAGTGGATCGAAAGGCGTCAGGCTGCCCTTGATGCTGACCGGCGCATACTGATCCACCTTGCCGGCGACATTTACCGAGGCGGCTTTCTGCTTGCGGTTGTCCAGGGTGCCGATATTTCCGTTGAGCGACTGGATGGCGGTGACGAAGGGCGGTCGCAGGCTGAAGTCGGCAAAGTTCGCCGAGCCGTCGGCAATGGCAATGCCGCCGATACGGATAGCCAGCGGCTCGGAGGAGTCTTGTGCCTGTGCGTTGTCATCCCCAGCCTCACTGCGCTCGACCAGCAGGTCGTTGATGTTGGTGCTCAGGTCCGGGTTGATGATGAAGCGCGCATAAGGCTGGCTGAGGTCGACGCGCTCGATTGCCAGGCCGCTCGGGTGCTGGTAGTCGAGGCCGCTGAGTTGCAGGCGCTGCCATTTGACGAAATCGCGATTGTTGATCGTGTCCAGCGTATGCAGCTGAGTGGCGTCTACGCTGCCCCGAACGCTGAAGGCCAGCGGCTCGGTGGACTTCAGCTCGACCTCGAGTTCGCTGGCCAGCAGGCCGCTGCGGACTTCCAGATGGACCAGTGGGCTGAGATAGGCCTGAGCGATGCGCAGGTCGATATCTCGCGTGGTCACCGCCAGCTTGCCGCTCACGGGGCTCATCTGTAGTTGCCCGTTGGCCTGGATGGCGCCTTGCTTGCCGACTCCGGTTTCCAGTTCAAGGGAGAAGGGGCTGGTGCCGAGGCTGTCGAATTCGCTGATGTTCAGATCTAGCGGGCCCAGCTCCAGCGCGACTTCGTCGTCCGGGACGCGGTCGACGAGATGGACCCGGTAGTCGCGCAACTGAGCGTCGCGTAACAACACCTGCCAGGGTGCGTTGGCTCCCTTTGCTGTGTCGTCCGTGGCCGGCGCGTCGGCATCTGTCTTGTCGCTGGTCGAGGCGAACAGTTTCTGCCAGTCGAGTTCTCCGTCCGCTTCCCGGGCCGCCCAGGTTTCCAGATTGCGGCTGCGCAGTTTGCCAATGCTGATCTGCTGCCTGGCTAGGTCAAGCGACGTTTCGCTCAGCTCGAGTCGCTCCATGCGGATCAGCTTGTGCCCATCAGGGCTGTCGAGGGCCAATGGGCCGAGTGCGGCCTTGGCATTCTCCAGTCGCAGCGCGAGGTCATCGCTGAGGTCCAGGCGATAGTTCGTGCTGAACTGGAGACTGCCATCCTTGAGTGTCAGCGGCACGGCGTCGCGTACATAGGGCCACAGGTCCTTGAGCTGGAGATCGCTGATCTGTAACTGACCGCTGGATGTCAGTGGTTGCAGGCTGATATCGCCCTGCCAGTCGATGCGCCCACCGCTCGGCCCGCTGGCGGTTAGACGGGCATCGGCGCTGCCGTCGCTGCGGGTGGCGAGATTGTGTAGTTCGAAATCCAGTGAATCGTAGACCAGGGCAATGGGTTCGCTCGGACGCTGGTCCATGAAGGTTAGGCGGCCGCCTGCCAGCTGCAGACGATCCATGCGCAGCGGAAAGATGTCACCGCCCTCGCTGGTCGTCGGCTCTGATTCAGGCACCTCGAACAGCTGGCTGAGATTGAGCGTGCCATCTTCGGCGAAGCGCACCTCGACGTCCGGCTCGATAAGCTCGACATTGGCCAGGTGCAGCGTGCGTTCCCAGAGGCTGTCCCACTGCAGGTCGAGAAAGAGCCGCTCGAAGGCCAGCTGACGATCGTCCTGCTCGCCGATGCGCAGGCCGAACAGCGAGAGCTCGAGGCTGAACGGGTTGAATTCGATACGTTGCAGGCTGGCCGGCACGGTTGCGTAGGCCGCAAGCTGCTGATTGGCGATGCGCTGGGCGATACCCGGCAGGATCAGAAAGCCAAGCAGGCTGTAGCAGATCAGCACGAGCGCCACCCCGGTGAACGCACGCTTCATTCCATTGGGCATGACCGGAAGTATTCCTGGCGGATGGTTGCCTTGGAGTATGGCACGCGTACGCGGTTCCCCGAATCGAACGATACGGGCAATGCGCTCAAAGCCGCAGAATCAGGGTCTTCAGTGGGGGCAGCCCATCGCGCGAGGGGAAGTCGGCAGCCGGTGCCAGCGCCTGCCATTCGCGTACCGGCCTGCCGGCCTTCTCGGCGCAGCGCCGCACCAGGGGCCGCCACTCATCCATCGATACCTTCGCCAGGTTGTTGCAGCAGATCAGCACCCCATCTTCAGCGGTTGCCAGCAACGCCGGTTTGAGCAGGCTCTGATAGTCGCGCAGCAGGTCCACCGTGCCGAAGGCGCTGCGTGCCCAGGCGGGCGGATCGAGCAGTACCAGATCGAACTGACGTTGTACCAGGCGCGGGTAGTCCGGCAAGGCTCGTCCGCGACGGGCGCTGACCGGCAGACCGGCCAATTGGCGGATCGCCGGGAAGTAGTCGGAATGTACGAACTGCATCGGCGGTAGGGAAGGGTTCAGCGCGCCGTTCTCCCGACCCACTGCCAGGTTGCGCTCGGCGAAATCGACATTCCAGACTTCCGCTGCACCGCCTGCGGCAGCACACAGGCCGACGCCGCAGGTGTAGGAAAACAGATTGAGTACCGACTTGCCGGCGCTGTGTTGCTTGACCCAGCCGCGGGCGTTGCGCAGGTCGAGGAACAGCAGTGGGTCCTGCCCGCTGTGGCGGCCTCGCACGCGATAGCGCAGGCCCCACTCATGGGCGACCTGATCTTCCAGCGCCACATCCTCAGGTTGATGCGCCTGGTTGCTGCGGTCGATCCGTGAGTTGCTCTGCGAGCGATCGTTGTAGATGAGCTGGAGCGGTTGCCCGAGAAAGTCGGTGGATTCGTCATGGATGCTCTGCAGCGCTTGCGCGTCGAGCGCTTGATGGAAGCTTTGCACCATCAGCTGTGGGCCGTAGCGATCGACCGTCAAGCCGGCCGCGCCTTCCTGGCTGCCATGGAACAGCCGGTAGCAATCGGTGCCTTGCTGCTGCAATTCGTCGAGCAGTGGGCGGCGGCTATCGAAGGCGGCGCGCAGCGCCTGGGCGAGGGATGACATGCGCGGCGACTCGAAATAGAAGGGCGCGCAGTCTATCAAGAATCGCTGCGCTGGTTGCCTGGCGCTAGCGTGGCGGCAGGCCCATGCGTCGACGCGCGCGGTGTACGGAGCCGCTGCGTACGGCCCAGCGCACTACCGGCGCGGTGCTGCGAACCCCGGTGCGGATCAGCTGGCGTCGGCTTTCGCTCAGTGTCAGGCCAAGCATTTCCTGAGCCCATTCGGGCAAGAGCTCGACACCAGCGTGCAGCATCAGCGTTCCGAAGGGCCTGAGCAGGGGGCTGGGCGCCGGGGCGGTACGCAGTATCTGCAGGATTTCCAGCGCACGCTCGTCGCTCCGGAGCTGGGGGCTGGTGCGCTTGAGATAAGCCTCGATCTGCGCGCGCGAACGCGGCACGTCACCGGCGCCGAGGCGCTCGGCGATCAGCGCCACCTCGGCGTAATAGCGATCCTGTTCGGCCGCCGGCAGGTCAGGATTGAGGTAGCGCAAGTGTGACTTGAGAAAGCTGCTGACCTCGGCGACGTGCACCCAGGTCAGCAGGTTGGGATCCGATGCGGCGTAGGGACGACCATCCGGCGCCGTACCGGATACGCCTGCATGAATCCGCTTGACCCGCTCGATCAGTCGGTCGGCATCGGCGTGGCTACCGAAGGTAGTGGCGGAGATGAACTGCCCGGTGCGCCGCAGGCGGCCGAGCAGGTCCTCGCGAAAATTAGAGTGATCCCAGACGCCGGACAGCGCCAACGGGTGCAGCGCCTGCAACAGCAATGCGGAAATTCCGCCGACCATCATCGAGGTGAAGTCGCCATGCACCCGCCAGCACACTGACTCAGGCCCGAACAGGCCGGGATCGCCCGGAGGATTTTCGTAATCGACACCGCCGATCGCCAGCCCGGTAAGGCTGAGCACGCGGGTTTCGATATGACGGCGAATGAATTCCATGGCGACAGCGCTGTTGGCTTGGCAAGCGGCGATGTTACCTGAACAGACGCAGAGGGCTCGCCAATTGGCGGTGGTAACGGGGGAAGGAGGAGAGACCGGACAGCAGCGCCGCACTGTTGTCCGGTCGAGGGGCGATATCAGCCGCGGTGGCGACCACGGAAGAAGTCGATCAGGCCCTGGGTGGAGGCATCCTCTGCGGGCGCAGCATCGAAGCGGGTCATCTGGTTGTAGACGGCCTTGCCCAGATCCTTGCCGAGCTCCACGCCCCACTGGTCGAAGGAGTTGATCCCCCAGATCACGCCCTGAACGAAGACCTTGTGCTCGTACAGCGCGATCAGTGCGCCGAGGCGGCCGGGGCTGATGGTTTCCATCACCACGGTGTTGCTCGGGCGGTTGCCGGGGATCACCTTGTGCGGGGCGAGACGCTGCACCTCGGCTTCGCTGAGGCCCTTGGCGCGCAGTTCAGCCTCGGCTTCTTCGCGCGTCTTGCCGCGCATCAAGGCCTGGCTCTGCGACAGGCAGTTGGCGTAGAGCCACTCGTGGTGATCGGCGACAGGGTTGTGGCTGACCACGGGCACGATGAAGTCGGCCGGGATCAGCGGTGTGCCCTGGTGCAGCAGCTGGTGGTAGGCGTGTTGGCCGTTACAGCCGACACCGCCCCAGATCACCGGGCCGGTGGTGCAGGACACCGGTGTGCCGTCCTGGCGCACGCTCTTGCCGTTGGACTCCATGTCCATCTGCTGCAGGTGTTTGACGAAGTTGCGCAGGTAGTGGTCGTAAGGCAGGAACGCGTAGCTCTGTGCACCCCAGAAGTTGTGGTACCAGACGCCTAGCATCGCCAGCAGCACCGGCATGTTGCTTTCGAACGGCTCGCTGAGGAAATGCTGGTCCATGCTGTAGGCGCCGGACAGCAGATCCTTGAAGTTGGACATGCCGATCGCCAGGGCGATGGGCAAGCCGATCGCCGACCACAGCGAATAGCGACCGCCGACCCAGTCCCACATCGGAAAGATGTTCTTTTCGCGGATACCGAATTCGACCGCCGCCTGCTTGTTGCTGGTGACGGCGATGAAGTGGCGGTAGAGCTTCTCTTCGGTGCCGCCCTTGCCCAGATACCAGGTGCGTGCGGCCTGGGCGTTCTTCAGCGTCTCGAGGGTGCCGAAGGTCTTGCTGGAGATGATGAACAGCGTGGTTTCGACATTCAGCTTGGCGGTCACTTCGCGGAATTCGCTGCCGTCGATGTTCGCCAGGTAGTGCGTGCGTACGCCGTGCTGAGTGAACGGCAACAGCGCCTCGGATACCAGCTGCGGGCCGAGGAACGAGCCGCCGATGCCGATGTTCACCACGTCGGTGATGGTCTTGTCGCTGAAGCCGCGCCATAGGTTGTTGTGGATGCGGGTGACGATGTCGGTCATCTGCGCCAGCGCGGTGTGCACGTCACGCATGATGTTCTTGCCGTCGACCATCACCGATTCGCCCATCGGGCGGCGCAGGGCGGTGTGCAGCACGGGACGGTTTTCCGAGGCGTTGATGCGCTCGCCTTCGAACATCGCATGGGCTGCCTGCTCGACGCCAGCCTCGCGGGCCAGGTTCACCAGCAGGGTGCGAGTCTCGGGCGTGATGAGGTTCTTCGAGTAGTCGAGAAACAGGCCGCTGCAGGAAACCGACAGATCATCGAAGCGCGTCGGGTCGGCCTTGAATGCTTCGCGCATGCTGAAGTTCTGCATGGCCAGGCGGTGTTCTTCCAGGGCCTTCCAGGACGGCAGGCCGGTGACATCGAGCGGATGCTGGTAGTAGCTCATGGTGATGCGGCTTCCTTTGCTTTGACAGGCCGCTGAACCCCTGCAGTTGCACGCGCAGGCGCGCGTTGGTCGCGACGGGATTCAGTAATGTGTATGACCGTGCGGGCGCGCCGGCACTCCTCCTGAATGCTGCGGATGCTGGCCGAACCCGGCTTTCACCGAGCCGGTGAAGGCACATCCTATGCCATCAGAGTCAGCTCAGACAGGGGAAACCCCCACTCCGTTCCGGGCCATTGCCTTCTATTCTGCTCGAGCCCGTGCTTTCACTCTCGCACCTATCGACCATTCAGCCATGTTCAAACGAAGAAGCCCGAAGTGCAGAACACTTCGGGCTTCTATTCGACGACACCTGAACGGTGGCTCAGGCGACCTGTACCGGGATTGCGTTGCTGGTATGGCTCAGCTCGCCGTCGGCACCCATGTAAAGCACATGCGGTTTGAAATTGGCCAGCTCGGCCTCGCTGTAGTGGGCGTAGGCGCAGATGATCAGGCGGTGACCGACACCGGCCTTGTGAGCAGCGGCACCGTTGACCGAGATGATCTTCGAACCTTCCTCGCCGCGGATGGCGTAGGTGGTGAAGCGCTCGCCATTGTCGACGTTGTAGATCTGGATCTGTTCGTATTCACGGATGCCGGCCAGGTCCAGCCACTCGCCGTCGATGGCGCAGGAACCTTCATAATCGAGCACCGAGTGAGTTACCTGGGCGCGGTGCAGTTTGGCCTTGAGCATGATGGCGTGCATGGCGGGGTCCTCCGGGTGCGCAAGCGGCGCAGAGTGTGCCTTAAGCCTCGAACGTGATCAAGGCTGCGGGCAAATGGCTGGGATCAGGCCGATGTGTGGATGTCCACCAGCAGGTTGTCGATCAGCCGCGTCTTGCCCAGGTAGGCGGCGGCGAGGATGACCAGCTCGGTGGAGCGCTCGCTGACTGGCTGCAGGTCGATTGCGTTGCGAATCTCCAGATAGTCCGGACGCAGGCCGGCAGCCTGCAAAGCGCTCAGGCCTTCGGCGATCAGCGCCGGGTAGTCGCGGCGACCGCCCCGGATCGCTACGTCCAGCTGGCTCAGGGTGCGGTACAGCGACGGAGCCGTGGCGCGCTCGTCTGCACTCAGATAGCCGTTGCGTGAAGACAGCGCCAGGCCATCGGCGGCGCGAACGATCGGCTCCGAGAGGATCTGCACCGGCATGTTCAGATCGCGGACCATGGTGCGGATCACCGCCAGCTGCTGGAAGTCTTTCTGACCGAATACGGCGAGGTCCGGCAGCACCATGTTGAACAGCTTGCTGACCACGGTGGATACACCGTCGAAATGCCCGGGGCGGCTGCCACCGCAGAGACCTTCGGAAACGCCGGGCACGCGAACGATGGTCTGCTGGGCCTGGCCGTGCGGATAAATCTCTTCGACGCTCGGCGCAAAGAGCAGGTGGCAGCCGGCTTCGAACAGCTTGTCCTGATCCGCAGCGAGGGTGCGCGGGTAGTTGTCCAGGTCTTCGTTGGGGCCGAACTGCAGTGGATTGACGAAGATGCTGGCGACCACGAAGTCGGCGCGCTGCCCGGCCTTCTTCACCAGCGCGATGTGGCCGGCGTGCAGGTTGCCCATGGTCGGTACGAAGCCGATGCGCTTGCCTTCCCCACGAGCGCGGGACACTGCGGCACGCAGGTCGGCGATGGTCTTGACGATGTTCATGCGGAGAAACCGTGTTCGACTGCGGGGAATTCGGTGGCCTTGACGGCTTTCACGTAGCCGGCGATGGCGGACGGGATGTCACCGTGCTCGCGCATGAAGTTCTTGACGAACTTCGGTACGCGGCCACCGAGCGAGAGCCCGAGCATATCGTGCAACACCAGCACCTGGCCGTCGGTGTCGCTGCCGGCGCCGATGCCGATCACCGGAATCTGCACCGCCCGGGTGATGCGCGCAGCCAGTTCGCTGGGTACGCATTCGAGCAGCAGCATGGCTGCACCGGCGGCTTCCAGCGCCTTGGCGTCCTCCAGCATCTGAAGTGCCTGGGCTTCCTCGCGGCCTTGTACCTTGTAACCGCCGAAGATGTTGACCGCCTGTGGCGTCAGGCCCATGTGTGCGCAGACTGGAATTCCACGCTCGGCCAGCAGGCGGATCGACTCAGCCAGCCAGGCAGTGCCTTCCAGCTTGATCATGTGTGCGCCAGCCTGCATCAGCACGGCCGAATTGTTCAGGGTCTGCTCGGTGGTGGCGTTGGCCATGAACGGCAGGTCGGCGACGATCATCGCGCCACGATTACCGCGTTTGACGCTGGCGGTGTGATAGGCCATGTCGGCAACGGTGACCGGCAGGGTGCTGTCGTGACCTTGCAGGACCATGCCGAGTGAATCGCCGATCAGAAGCATCTCGACGCCCGCATCGCAGGCGGTCTTGGCGAAGGTGGCGTCATAGCAGGTGAGCATGACGATCTTTTCGCCCTTCTGCTTGAGCCCTTGCAGCGTGGTCAGGGTTACGTCTGGCATGAATGCCGTCCTCTTCGAGCCTCGGAGGTCAGGGTTGCCGCGCGGTGCACCGGTTGGGTGCATGGGGCCGCGGATGGCAGAGGGCGCTTATAGTCCCGGCGGCGACAGAGTAAGTCAATCGCGAGTGTTACCCGCGCGTTACGTTCGTTACCGCGGCGGTGACACCGTCATCGCCAAGCCGCTCGAGACCGCTGAAGGGGCAGGCAGCGAGCAGGTCGACGAGTCGGCGACCATCGGCCAGCAGCAACTCCGCCGGAGCGACTTCAGCGAGCGGGTAGAGCACGAATGCGCGGGCTTGCAGGTGATAATGCGGAACCTGCAGACGGGGTTCGGCGATCAGGCGATCGCCGAACAGCAGGATGTCCAGATCCAGCGTACGCGGGCCCCAGCGCTCCGCCTTGCGCTCGCGACCCTGGGCCTGCTCGATGCGTTGCAGGGCGTCGAGCAGATCGAGCGGCGCGAGACTGGTGTCCAGTGCGGCTACGGCGTTGACGTAACGTGGTTGGTCGGCTGGTCCGAGTGGGTCGCTGGCATAGAGTGACGATACTGCTGCGAGACTGCTCTGTGGCAAGTCAGCCAGCGCTTGCAGGGCGCCGCGCAGTTGCTTTTGCGGATCGGCCAGGTTGCTGCCCAGGCCGATGTAGACGCGTTCCATTTACTCGGCCGGGTTGGCGGCGTTGTCGCCCGGACCACGGCGGCGGCGCCCCCCGCGACGACGCTTCTTCGCTCCGCCGGCTTCTTCCTTGTTGCTGAGGCCGCGAATCATGTTGCGACGTTCGCTGTCGCTGGCTTCCTGATATTCGGTCCACCAGTCGCCTAGGCCGTTGGTTTTCTCTCCGGCGCTTTCGCGTAGCAGAAGGAAATCGTAGCCGGCGCGGAAGCGCGGATTTTCCAGCAACTGATCGGCGCGGCGCCCCTGGCGGCGCGGCAGGCGCTCCTGCATGTCCCAGATCTCGCGCATGGGGATGGTGAAGCGTTTCGGAATCGCAGTGCGCTGGCACTGCTCCCAGATGATGTCGTGCGCCGCTTCCTGCATCGCCGGGATCGGCGGCATGCCACGGTCCTGCAGTTCCAGTACGCGGGCGGGCAGGGCGGGCCAGAGCAGTGCGGCAAAGAGGAATGCCGGCGTCACAGGTTTTCCCTGCTGAATGCGCAGGTCGGTGTTGGCCAGGGCGTTGCGGATCAGCGTGCCGGCGTATTCCGGGTTGCGCTCGAGTGCTGTGGCGCTCGCCGGGAACAGCGGGGCGAAGAGATCGTATTCGAGCAGTAGCTCGAAGGTGCGCTCGGCCTTGCCGCCGAGGAATAGCTTGAGCACTTCGTCGAACAGGCGTGCCGAGGGAATGCCGTCGAGCAGGTCGGCGAGGTCGACGATGGGTTCGGCGCTGTGCCGTTCGATCTCGAAGTCGAGCTTGGCGGCGAAACGCACCGCACGCAGCATGCGCACCGGGTCTTCCTGGTAGCGCTGCTCGGGGTCGCCGATCAGACGGATCAGGCGATTGCGGATGTCGTGTACGCCACGGGTGTGGTCGAGGATGCGCTCGGTAGTCGGATCGTAATACAGCGCATTGATGGTGAAGTCGCGGCGCTGGGCGTCGTCTTCGAGGGTGCCATAGATGTTGTCACGCAGGATGCGGCCGCTCTCGTTGCGCGAAGCGAGATGGCTGGCGTCGTCGTCATCCTCTTCCGGATGGTTGGCGCGGAAGGTGGCGACCTCGATGATCTCGCGACCGAAATGAACATGCACCAGCTTGAAACGGCGTCCGATCACGCGAGCGTTGCGGAATTCGGCGCGGACCTGTTCGGGGGTCGCGCTGGTCGCGACGTCGTAATCCTTGGGATTCAGCTGCAGCAGCAGGTCGCGCACGCATCCGCCGACCACATATGCCTCGTAACCCGCCTGCTGCAGTCGTTCGACCACGCTCACCGCGTAACGACTGATCTCGTTGCGATGCAGGGAATGCTGCCGGCTGGACAGAATTTCAGGTGTGCGGCGGGGATGCGGGATGCGGCGCAGAGGAAGACGAAAAGACTGGAACAGCTTTTTCAGCATGGGGGGCAACTGTGTGGCGGAAGACGGGCCGGTGTCGCGAATGGCCGCGAAACCTGCGCGGATTCTAGCACCGAGAGTGCTGGATGTTGAACGATGCGCAGGGAGGTGTCAAAAAGCATCGTGCGCCGCGTCACGCAGGCAGTGCTTGGCGCAGGGCGGAGGCCACGCGATTGTCGAGCAGTAAGACTGCTGTGAAGGAAAATGGGTAAGCCCCGGATAGCACAAAGGGGAGCCGAAGCTCCCCTTTGAATACTGTTGCGTGCTTTATTGTTATTAGTCGCTCAGGCGTTGCTGTTTTTGTTGTTCGCCTGTTCCATCGGGCCGTGGCCGTCAGGAGCACTCCACACTGGGAGCTAATAGCAAACGGATTTCTTTGGTCGCTGACTTTGCCTTGATCTTCGATCCAACCAGTGCGGGCCCTGCTGATGCAGTTTTTTGTTGTTCTCGGCCTGGTCGTGGGGCGAACCCCGTGGCAAGTCCTCTCCAAAAGAATCAGTTAGCTGCGCCTCCGCCTTCTTGTCGTTATTTTGCTGGAGCCGTTACGTCTTGTTCTTATTGTGGGATCTGCTTGTTATTGTTGTTGTGCCTATAAGTAAGCAGTTGCCGTGCCAGATTTTGAAAGTTCTTATTTATCAACGACTTGGTCATTATCTAGACTGAGACGGGCAATAAAAAACCGGGGCAGCGTTACCGTTGCTCCCGGTTTTTGTTACGAGTCATGGCGGGCGGTAACAGATTACCCGGCCGCGCTACTCGACTTGCGCCGCGGAATGCCCAGGCGCTGGCGGCGTTCCCACAGACATTTGCGGCTGATGCCCAGCTTGCGAGCCAGCTCGGTCTCGGTCATGTGATCCTGATGCTCGAGCACGAAGTGCTGGAAGTAGTCCTCCAGCGACAGATCCTCGGTCGGCTCGTTGCCCGTGGCAATGCCGCGAATGGTGCCAAGGGGCTCGTCGAAATCGTCGTCCAGTTCGTCCAGCTCGATATCGATGCCCAGCAGCTCGGCATCGATCTCCGGGCTTTCGCTGAGAATGGCTGCGCGCTCGATCGCGTTTTCCAGCTCGCGAACGTTGCCCGGCCACGAGTAGTGACGGATCGCCTGCTCGGCATCGCGGGAAAAATGCAGGTCGTCGCTGCTCATGCGCTCACCCTGGCGTGCCAGGAACGCTTTGGCGATCTCCAGCACGTCACCACCCCGCTCACGCAGCGGCGGCAGCTTGAGCGCAATGACGTGCAGCCGGTAGTAGAGGTCTTCACGGAACTGCCCGGTCTTGGCCAGGGTTTTCAGGTCGCGGTGAGTGGCGGCGATGAGGCGCACATCGACCTTCTGCGATTGCACCGAGCCAACCCGGCGGATCTCGCCTTCCTGCAGGACCCGGAGCAGACGTGCCTGTGCCTCGAGCGGCAGTTCGCCGATCTCGTCGAGAAACAGAGTGCCACCGTCAGCGGCTTCGACCAGCCCGGCGCGGCCAGCGCTGGCGCCGGTGAAGGCGCCTTTCTCGTGCCCGAACAGTTCGGATTCGATCAGCGTTTCCGGGATGGCCGCGCAGTTGACGGAAATCATCGGGGCCTTGGCGCGGCGCGAGAGGTTATGCAGAGCGCGGGCGACCAGTTCCTTGCCGGTGCCCGATTCGCCCTGGATCAGCACGTTGGAATCGGTCGGTGCGACCTTGCGGATCTTGCCGAACAGGTCCTGCATGGGCGCGCAGTGGCCGATGATGCCGATGTCTTCTCGGTCGGTTGTCGCTGAGGCGGCGCTTGCGCCACGGGAGGGCTGCGCCTGTACCGCGGTGTTGTGCTGATGGTCGGTGAGGATGCGTGCCACGGTCTGCAGCATCTCGTCATGGTCGAACGGTTTGGCGATGTAGTCGACTGCGCCCATCTTCATCGAGTCCACGGCCGAGCGCAGGCTGGCGTAGCTGGTCATGATCAGCACCGGCGTACCTTCGGCGAGCTTGATCAGCTCGGTGCCGGGGGCGCCGGGAAGTCTCAGGTCGCTGACGATGAGGTCGAAACCCGGGATGCTGTAGCGCTCCTGTGCTTCCTGCACCGAGCCGGCTTCGCTGACCTCGTACTGGTTACGCTCGAGGAGGCGTCGCAGGGCGGAGCGGATGATGGTTTCGTCTTCGACGATCAGAATGTGTGACATCAGTACTCTCTCGACGGTCTGGAGGCATAACCGGTAAAGGGCCGGTACGGCAGTCGCCTCTTCAACTTACGGCATGGGACGCTTCGACATGCCGCGGCAGGGTGATGCGAAAACGGGTGCCGCGCTGTGTTTCCGGGTCGGCCGGGCTGTCGATATCGATCTGGCCATAATGCTCTTCAATGATCGAATAGACCAGCGCGAGGCCCAGGCCGGTGCCTTCGCCAGGGTCCTTGGTGGTGAAGAATGGCTCGAACAGCCGGTCCTGGATGTCCTTCGGAATGCCGCTGCCTTCGTCTTCCACCGTCAGGTACACCGTCTGTTCGGCAACTTCGCTGCTGATGCGGATCAAGCCGCCTTGCGGCGACGCGTCGCGGGCGTTGGATAGCAGGTTGATCAGCACCTGGGCGAGGCGCTGCGGATCGCCCTCGGCGAAGTGCGTCGGATCGCAGATGTTGATGAACTGCACTTCGGTGCGGTTGCGGTTGAGCGAGAGCAGGCCGATGGCGTCCTGCGTCACCTGCGCCAGGCTCACCGGATACAGCTGGTGCTGGCGCTCGCCGGCGTGGGCGAAGCTCATCAGCGATTGCACGATGCGCGATACGCGTTTGGTCTGCTCGATGATTTGGCCGCTGATCTCGACGATCTCCCCGTCGCCTTCGCGTTCGTCCCGCAGGTTCTGCGCCAGGCAGGCGATGCCGGTGATCGGGTTGCCGATCTCGTGTGCCACGCCGGCGGCCAGGCGGCCAATGCTCGCCAGGCGTTCGGAGTGAACCAGGCGGTCTTCGAGCTGCTGTGTTTCGGTCAGGTCCTCGACCAGCAGCACGAGGCCGCTGTTGCCCGGTGCCAGTGGCTCAGCAATGGCTGCCTTGTGCAGATTGAGGCAGCGGCGATGCCCATTGTGTGCTAGCCGCTGCTTGTGCAGGTGTTCATCGGCCTGCTCGATGAAGTCGCTCAGCAGGCTGCGCCAGGGTTCGGCGATGGTCGTCAGGCGCGAGCCGACGACTTGCAGCGCGGGGATCTCGGTGAGTTCCTCGAGCGCACGGTTCCACATGAGGATTTCCTGATCCTTGGCCAGCGAGCAGACGCCCATGGGCAGCTCCTGCAGTGTTTGCCGGTGATAGCGGCGCAGGGCGTCCAATTCCGCGGCCAGGCCGGTCAGGCGCGAGTGATACTCCTCCAGCCGGCTTTCGATGAAGTGGATGTCCTCGGTGATGTAGCCGTCGGCACCGTTCTTGTAGGCCAGGAAATTCTCGACGATATCCTGGGCTACGCTGGGGCCCATCAGGCCGGACAGATTGGCTTCGATACGATCGCGCAGGCGGCGCAGCGCGTAGGGGCGATGCTCGTCGAACGGTAGCTGCAGATCGCGCAGGGCCTGTTCCACCTCCCGTTGCGCGGTCTTGGCGCCCAGTGGCTTGGCCAGCTGAGTGGCGAACTCCTGTGGTGAGGCGGCGATCAGTTCGCGCCGTTGCGGGCGGCGGACGTTCTCTACGGCGCAGGCCTCGGCAGCGCTCTGCTCCTCGGGGCTGGTTTCACTGAAGATCGAGAACAGCGAGAACGCCAGGACGTTGACCGCCAGTGACGCGATTGCCGCCAGGTGCCAGCTGGTGTCGTCCAGTACATAGACGACGTTGAACAGCGGAATGTAGAAGCCGTCCAGGTTGCCCACCAGCGGTAGCAGCATGGTCACTACCCAGACGCCGATGCCGGCCAGCAGGCCCGCGATGTAGCCGCGGCGATTGGCGGTCGGCCAGTAGAGCACGGACAGCACGCCCGGCAGGAACTGCAGGGTGGCGACGAAGGCGACGATGCCGAGGTTGGACAGGTCCTGCTCGGCACCGAGCAGCAGGTAGAAGCCGTAACCGGCCATGATGATGGCGAAGATCAGGCTGCGGCGCGTCCACTTCAGCCAGCGGTAGATGTTGCCTTCGCTGGATGGCTGATACAGCGGCAGCACCAAGTGGTTGAGCGCCATGCCCGATAGCGCCAGGGTGCTGACGATGATCAGCCCGCTGGATGCCGAGAGACCGCCGACGAAGGCCAGCAGCGCCAGGGTTTCGCTCTGTGCGGCGATGCCCAGGCCCAAGGTGAAGTACTCGGGGTTGGTGCTGACCCCCAGCTTGAGTCCGGCCCAGAGGATCAGCGGCACGGCCAGGCTCATCAGCAGCAGATAGAGCGGCAGGCCCCAGCTGGCGCTCACCAGGCCGCGAGGATCAAGGTTCTCGGTGAAGGTCATGTGATACATGTGCGGCATCACGATGGCCGAGGCAAAGAACACCAGCAGCAGTGTGCGCCAGGGCCCTTCCTGCAAGGGCGTGTGCAATGCCTGCAGCGCCGACTGGTTCTGTAGCAGCCAGATCTCCAGCTGATGCGGGCCGCCGAATACCACATACAGGGCGTAGAGGCCGATGGCACCGAAGGTCACCAGCTTGACGATGGATTCGAAGGCGATGGCAAACACCAGGCCTTCGTGCTTCTCCCGCGTGGCGATGTGGCGGGCGCCGAAGAGGATGGTGAACAGCATGATCATCAGGCAATAGCCCAGCGCCACGCGCTCCTGCAGCGGCTCCAGAGTGAGAATGCCGATGGCGTCGGCCACCGCCTGGATCTGCAGGGCGAGCAACGGCAGCATGCCGATCAGCATGACCAGCGTGGTCAGCGCCCCGCTCCAGGTGCTGCGAAAGCGGAAGGCGACCAGATCGGCCAGTGACGAGAGTTGGTAGGTGCGGGTGATCCGCAGTATCGGATAGAGCAGCACCGGCGCCAGCAGGAAAGCACCGCAGACCCCGAGATAGGTAGCGAGAAAGCCGTAACCGTACTGGTAGGCCAGACCTACCGTGCCGTAGAAGGCCCAGGCGCTGGCGTAGACGCCCAGCGACAATGTGTAGGTCAGCGGGTGGCGGATTACCCAGCGAGGAATCAATCCGCGCTCGCTGACCCAGGCGACGCCGAACAGCATGATCAGGTAGGCAACGCTGATCAGGATCAGGTGGCTCAGGCTAAAGCTCGTCTGCATCACGCTGGCTCTGGAGGATGAAGGTCACCACGATGAGGATCAGCCACAGCACGTAGGGCCGATACCAGGCCCCGTTGGGGTCGATCCACCAGTCCATGATGGCGGGGGAGAACAGATAGATCCCCACCACCAGGAGCAGCACCAGTCGGTAGATATACATGCCGGGTCTCGTGTCGGAAGTGGGGCGATGGTAGAGCAGCGGCGGGCGGCAAGCCACCTGCGGCAGGCAAAAGCTGGCGCAGCGTGGCAATCCGCCTAGCGCAGCTGCGATTCGGCCAGTGTCCGTGTGCGAGGGATGCGCTGAGCGTCCCAGTGCGGCACCGCCCAGGCGAGGATGTCGGCTGGCAGTGCGTCGTTCAGCTCTGTGGGCGGTTGCTGGCCCAGTGCGCGCAAAGCACGCAGCAGCAGCGAACTGGCCTCGTGAGGCTGCAAGGGTGGCGAGCGGTAACTCTTGCCCAGCTTGTGTCCATCCGGCTGGATGATCAGCGGCAGGTGCAGATAGCGCGGCTGGGGTAGACCGAGCACTTCCTGCAGGTACAGCTGGCGCGGCGTGGAGTCGAGCAGATCGGCACCGCGTACGACGTCGGTTACTCCCTGCCACGCGTCATCCAGCACCACCGCCAGCTGATAGGCGATCAAGCCGTCGCGACGGCGAATCACGAAGTCGCCGACCTCGCGACCCAGATGCTGGCGGAATTCGCCCTGCACGCGGTCGGTGAAGCCGTACTCGCGATCAGGCACCTGCAGGCGTATGGCGGCGGCGTCGAGACCGTGGCCGGCGTTGCGGCAGAAACCCGGGTAGGGGCCCGGATAGTCTTCGAGCTGCTTGCGCGAGCAGGTGCAGGCATACGCCAAGCCTGCATCCAGCAGGCGCTCGATGGCGGCGCCGTAGGCGACCTGACGCTCGCTCTGGCGCAACATTTCGCCGTCCCATTCGAATCCGTAGCTCGACAGCGTTTCGACGATGGCTCGCTGGGCGCCGGGCATCTCCCGTGGCGGGTCGATGTCTTCCATGCGCAGCAGCCAGCGGCCGCCGACCGCGCGGGCGTCAAGATAGGAAGCGAGGGCGGCCACCAGTGAGCCGAAATGCAGATAGCCGCTGGGTGTCGGGGCAAAACGGCCGACGTAGCGATGGGCTTGGGACGGGGCAGGAAAGGGCATGTTGGGGCCGGCGCTATCTGGGATGGCGGGGCGGATGAAACGCTGCAGAGCCTGGAAATGAAGCGGGGCGCCGAAGCGCCCCGTTCGGGATCAGGAACCGATCTGCTTTTCCTTGATCTCCGCCAGCGTCTTGCAGTCGATGCAGAGCGTAGCGGTAGGGCGGGCTTCCAGTCGGCGGATGCCGATCTCGACGCCGCAGGAATCGCACCAGCCGTACTCGTTGTCTTCGATCAGCTGCAGCGTCTCGTCGATCTTCTTGATCAGCTTGCGCTCGCGGTCGCGGGCGCGCAGTTCCAGGCTGAACTCTTCTTCCTGGCTGGCACGGTCGGCCGGGTCAGGGAAGTTGGCAGCCTCGTCCTGCATGTGGTGCACGGTGCGATCGACCTCTTCCATCAGCTCCTGTTTCCACTTGTTCAGGATGCCGGTGAAATGGGCGCGCATATTGTCGCTCATGTATTCCTCGCCCTTGCTTTCCTTATAGGGCTCGAAGGCGCGAATCAGTTGCTTGCTCGACGGTGTTTCTTTGGTAATGGGCATGGATGAACGCCTCTCGCTATGTCCATTGCGCAGGATGATTTGTCCCTTGCCGGCCCGTGCCGGCCCTGCGGCTGCAAGCGGGCGAACTTACCAGATCGGATCGGGGCGCGCTACTCCCGAATCCAACAGTAACTGCAGCGGTATCGGGACCTTGGGTAGAATTCACGTTTCGTTCTCAACAGGAAGGTCAGATGACCTCGTCATACAGTGCGCGCAGCCGCGCAATCGAACCTTTCCACGTCATGGCGCTTTTGGAGCGGGCCAACCAACTGCAAGTTCAAGGCCACGACGTCATTCATCTGGAAATCGGCGAACCGGACTTCACCACCGCAGCGCCCATCGTGGCTGCAGGTCAAGCCGCGCTGGCCGCTGGGCATACGCGCTACACACCCGCCCGCGGCCTGCCGCAGTTGCGTGAGGCAATCGCCGGCTTTTACGCGCAGCGCTATGGATTAACCATTGACCCCGAACGCATCCTGATTACGCCCGGTGGTTCCGGCGCGTTGCTGCTGGCTGCCAGCCTGCTGGTGGATCCTGGCAAACACTGGCTACTGGCCGATCCAGGTTATCCGTGCAACCGACACTTCCTGCGACTGGTGGAGGGCGCTGCGCAACTGGTGCCGGTCGGCCCGGAGGTTCGTTATCAGCTGACCCCGGAACTGGTCGAGCGCTACTGGGATCGCGACAGCGTCGGTGCGCTGGTCGCGTCGCCGGCCAATCCGACCGGGACGCTGCTGGATCGCCAGGAGCTGGCTGGGCTTTCGGCAGCGCTGAAAGCGCGTGGCGGCCATTTGGTGGTCGATGAGATCTACCACGGGCTGACCTATGGCGTGGACGCGGCAAGCGTGCTGGAAGTCGACGACGACGCCTTCGTGCTCAACAGCTTCTCCAAATATTTCGGCATGACCGGCTGGCGCCTGGGCTGGCTGGTGGCCCCGCCGGCTGCGGTTCCGGAGCTGGAAAAGCTCGCGCAGAATCTCTACATCAGCGCGCCGAGCATGGCTCAGCACGCGGCCCTGGCGTGTTTCCAGCCGGCGACGCTGGAGATTCTTGAGGCACGCCGCGGCGAGTTCGCCCTCCGCCGTGATTTCCTCTTGCCAGCCTTGCGGGAGCTTGGCTTCGGTATCGCGGTCGAGCCGCAGGGCGCGTTCTATCTGTACGCCGACATCAGCGCCTTTGGCGGCGATGCCTATGCGTTCTGCCAGCACATGCTGGAAACGGAGTTCGTCGCGATCACCCCAGGCCTGGATTTCGGTCGTTTCCAGGCCGGACATCATGTGCGTTTCGCCTACACCCAGGACCTGCCGCGCCTGGAACAGGCTGTCGAGCGCATTGCCCGCGGCTTGCGCAGCTGGCAATCCTGATGCGTTTTGCGCAACCGCTGGAGCAGGGGCGACTGGTCAGGCGCTACAAGCGTTTTCTTGCCGATATCATCACCGACGAGGGCGAAGCGCTGTGCATCCACTGCCCCAACACCGGCTCGATGCTCAATTGCATGGGCGAGGGTGCGCGAGTGTGGTTCCAGCGCAGCAGCGATCCACGGCGCAAATTGCCGGGGACTTGGGAGCTGGTCGAAACCCCGCAGGGGCGGTTGGCATGCGTGAACACGGCGCGGGCCAATCCGCTGGTCGAGGAGGCGCTGCTGAACGGGCAGATTGCCGAGCTGGCCGGTTTCACGACGCTCAAGCGCGAGGTGGCTTATGGCGTGGAGAACAGCCGGGTGGATTTTCGTCTCGACTACGCCGGGACTGCCGCCTTCGTCGAGGTGAAGAGTGTCACCCTCGGCTTTGCCGAAACGCCAGTGGCGGCCTTTCCCGACGCCGTAACGACACGCGGCGCCAGGCACCTGCGTGAGCTGGCGACGCTGGCCCGTGCCGGTGTGCGTGCGGTGCAGCTGTACTGCGTCAATTTGAGCGGCATCGAAGCAGTGCGGCCGGCCGAGGAGATCGATCCGGCCTATGCCGCTGCGCTGCGGGAAGCGCAGGCGGCAGGCGTGGAAGTACTGGCTTACGGCGTCGATATTTCCGTCGAGGAGTTGCGTATTACTGGCCGATTGCCGGTATTGCTCTGATGGGTGGACGGTCGTGACGGTTGGAAAATTTTTCTGCCCGGCTCGGGAACAAAGCGCCTTTCGTCTGGCCTCAACGAGGCTGGAAACCACATCCATCACTCACGGGAAGGCTCTGCTCCGCTGTTCGACGCGGCGTTACGACGCGTTCCAGCCCGTTTTCGATGGCTCCTGCGGCGTCAGCGCGACATCTCTGATGCGCGTGTAGCGCCGTGGATGAAACTAATTTCGGACGCTCGCGCCTGGCGCGGGCGTCGTCGATGAGGCTACAAAGAATGCGAATCCTCGTTTGCGGTGCCGGCGGCCAAGTGGGTCGAGAACTGGTGGAACGGGCAGCAAGTTTCGGGCTGGAGGTGCTGGCGCCTGCACGGGCCCAGCTGGATATCGCGCAACCCGAGCAGGTTGCGGCAGTGATGCGTCAACGTCCTGGGCTGATCATCAATGCGGCCGCCTATACCCATGTGGACAATGCCGAATCTCATCGTGAGCAGGCCTATGCGGTGAACCGCGACGGCGCGCGCCACCTCGCCGAGGCGGCCGAGCACGCTGGCGTTCCGTTGTTCCATATATCCACCGACTATGTGTTCTCCGGTGAGGCCGATCGCCCCTATACCGAGAGCGACGAAACCGGTCCGACCGGCGTCTACGGAGCGAGCAAGCTGGCGGGCGAGGAAGCGATCCGAGGGCGTCTGCAATCGCATCTGATCCTTCGCACCAGCTGGGTTTACGGCGTGCACGGGCACAACTTCGTCAA
The DNA here is from genome assembly GCF_021432085.1 of Stutzerimonas kunmingensis. Classification (GTDB taxonomy): domain Bacteria; phylum Pseudomonadota; class Gammaproteobacteria; order Pseudomonadales; family Pseudomonadaceae; genus Stutzerimonas. The sequence continues at coordinate 1,042,578 of NZ_CP090366.1, forward strand.
GACCATGCTGCGGCTCGCCCAGCAGCGCGATGCGCTTGGTGTGGTGAGCGACCAGATAGGCTGCCCGACCCAGGCTGGCAGCATCGCTTCGGTGTTGCTCGAACTGGCACGCCGCTACGCAGCCGGCGCGGATCTCGCCTGGGGGGTGTACCACTACAGCGGCGTACCGGCTTGTTCGTGGTATGACTTCGCCGTGGAAATCTTCCGTCAGGGCGAAGGCGCCGGGCTGATCTCGCGGCAGCCGACGGTGTCGCCGATTGCCACGGCGCAGTACCCGACTCCCGCCCGGCGGCCGGCCTGGTCGGTGCTTGACTGCAGCCGCTTCGAGTCGACCTTTGGCCTCGCGCCCCGTCACTGGCAGGACGACCTGGCCGATGTGCTGGCGATCCTGCGTCAGCAGGAGCACCCGGCGATCAGCCGTGAGCGGTCCTCCCGCGCCTGACAGAAAGTGCACGGCAGTTACCCGGCGCCGTGCGATTTCCCTGACCTCCGGTGTATTCTTGCGCCCCCGCGCCAAGGCGTGGCCTGACGTTCGGCTCTAGAAGGGGCGCAGCATGGTAGTGGTGTTGGCAATACTGCCGATCTTCGGTCTGATCACGCTCGGCTATCTGTTCGGCTGGCGGCAATGGCTCAACAACGAAGGAGCGGCCGGGCTGGCCAGTGTCACCTTCAAGCTGTTCATGCCGGCAGTGCTGTTTACCGGGATCGCCCGCGCCGAGCTGAGTAACGGCATGTCGCCAATGCTCCTGCTGGCCTATTTCGTACCGGTGCTGCTGGTGTTCCTGCTGGTCAATCTGGTCGCTCACCGCCGCGCCGGGCGCGCCACTCCGCTTGGTCTTACGGCCGCCTACTCGAACAACGTATTGGTCGGCATCCCGCTGGTGACCACGCTGCTTGGCGCTGAAAGCCTGGTTTATGTGTTCGCCATCCTGGTGTTTCACAGTCTCGTCCTGTTCTCGCTGCAGAGCTTCTACGCGGCACTGGGTGACGGCGACAAGGTCAGCGCTCCGGCGCTGCTGAGGAATCTGGCGAATCCGCTGATCATCGGTCTGGTGCTCGGTGCCCTGTTGAATCTATCCGGGCTCGAGCTGCCCGAGCCGCTCTGGCGCGTCGCTGTATGGCTGGCGCAGGCGGCATTGCCCTGTGCGCTGATGGTGCTGGGCATCAGCCTGTCGCGCTATCGCCTGCGGCCAAACGGGACGGCGCTGCTGCTGACGCTGGTCAAACTGGCGGCGTTTCCGGCACTGGTCTGGTGGCTGAGCGGGTTGCTGCCAGGGCTGAATCAGGATGCACGCAACGTGCTGGTGCTGCTTGCAGCCTGCCCGAGCGGCGTTAACGTGCTGGCGTTCGTCAAGCATTCCGAGGACACGCGAGCGGTAAGCTCGACCGTGTTTCTCTCGACCGTGACTGCAGTCATCAGCCTGCCGCTATGGATGCTGCTTGCTGCTGGCTAGTCAGCGATTAGGGCTCCGCTGCTGTTTTGACGAACGGCTCCGGGACAGGACTGTCACAAAAATCACAGACCTGAAAAAAAACCGGAGAGCACGGCATGTTGAAATTCATCGGCGGGACCGCAGGCATCATCTTCATCATCGGCCTGATCGTGGTGATCGGGATATTCAAGCTGCTGTTCTGACGAGCAGGGGCGACAGGCCGGCCGGCGCAAGCCCGCCGGCCTTTTTCATGCGCGACTATTTGTTAGCTGCGCGGTTCCTGCGCCGAGGTTGCCATGATGTCCTCGAGTCGCAGGCCGGTCAGCCCGTGGATGGTGCGCCAGAGGTAGAAGAAGATCGCCATCATCATCAACATGCTGGGAATGGCGATCATCGGGTAGCTGAGCAGGGTCATGCGGCCCAGTTCGGCGTTGAAGGCTTCGCTGCCGGCGGGGCTGTTGACGATCCATTTGGCCAGCACGTAATTCATGAACGACGAGAAGAAGAAGGTGCCGCTGAGCAGGTAGGTCGCCCGCAGCAGCCGCGTTTCGAAGTGTTCGACCTGGCCGTTTTGCTCGAGCTGTTCGTGGATCTTGTCCACGTTGAGCACTTTGGGGTTGTACAGCAGGGTGCGAATCAGCGGGTAGCGGGTGCGCGTCGAGGCCAGCACGGCGATGCCGATGATGCCGGGAACCGCTGCTTCCTTGATGGCGAGCCACTGAGTATCGAGCTGAAGCAGCCCGATGCCGCCAGTCAGCAGCACGCTGATCAGGCCGAGCAGGGCTATCCAGTTGAACTTGCGGTATTTGGCCAGCTCCCACAGCCCCCAGCCTAGCGGAAAGGCCAGGGCAAGCAGCAGTGCACCATCGGCGCCGAAGCGGTCTTCACCACTTAGCTTCATCAGGATCAGCGAAGGAATCAGGATGCTGACGGCCAGGTCGATTAGCGGGCGCGGTTTGTGTTCGGCGTGGGTCTGGTCGGTATCGGTCATGACATCGGGTTGGTCTGGAGAGGGTTGCATGATCGCCTGTGTTGCGGTCATTCGCCATACCATCTTCGTCGGGATGGCGATTGGTATCGTTTCCCCAGCATCAATGTTCGGACGCTGCGCTGCGTTTCGCGCGCCATTGGCCGTACTCGAATATCAGTACGACGATCATGGCTAGAGCGAAGGGCAGTAGCAGATAGAAACCGCGGAACACGATGAGTGCTGCCAGCACATCCACCGTGGGAATTTCCGGAAGGGCGGCTACGAAGGTCAGCTCCAGCACACCGAGCCCGCCGGGTGCGTGGGACAGCAATGCCAGGGTGAAGGAGGCGAGGAATACGCCAAGGACGGTCAGATAGCCCGGGCTGTGTTCCGGCGGCAGCGCGAAGTAGATGATCGCCGCGGCGCAGAGCAGCTCAAGCGGGCCCGCCAGCAGCTGACGGCCGACGATCGGCAGTCGCGGGTACTCGATGTGCCATTTTCCCAGCCGCCACGGTGGCAACTGACGCCATGCGCCGAACGCATAGAGCGCGACCAGCATGAGCAGGGTCGAACCGACGGCGATGGATACCCAGCTGTCGCTATCGACAGCCCGATGAAGAAGCTGCGGTTTCAGAATCAGCACGGCACCCCCGGCAAGCAGGGTGCCGAGCGCGAAGGTCAGCGAGCAGAAGACGATCAGGATGCCGATTTCCTGGGGCGTCAGGCCCCGGCTGCGGTAGGCGCGATAGCGCACCAGGGCGCCGGAAAACACCGATGCGCCGATGTTGTGCGCCAGCGCGTAGGTGGTGAAGGAACAGAGTGCGATGAACCACCAGGACATCTTCTTGCCCAGATGAGCCATCGCGATGCGGTCGTACCAGGCCAGCGCGACATAGGCGCCCAGGGTCGACAGCGCGGCCAGCAGCCAACGCCGCGCGCCGATCGCCTGCAGGCTGTCGGTAAGCTCGCTGAGCGAGATGTTGCGCACTTCGTGGTACAGCAGGTAGCCGGACAGCAGCACGGCCAGGACTCCGATGAGGGTCCAGGCGACATCGCTCCGCTTCATAATCACGTGGCTCCTTGATGGAAGAGGATTGGCCACGTCTTGCGCTGAAGCACACTCATCCCTGATCGACCGCCATGCCAAACCTCCACCTGTTCTCGAATCGTCAAACAATCGGCAGCTGGCGGCCGGTTTTGTTCAGTTTTTCACCCGAGTGGTCTTCTCGCTCGGACCGGCAGGAGGAGGTTCCGCTTGGATTGGTATCCCGCAGGAGAGCGCCGATGCCTGGGCGGTCGTCTGGGCATCGGTAGCCTGAGGCGATGCTGTGCATGTGGTGCAGGGGATGTAGAAGCGGTGCCAGTGCGGTGCTTGCCTGGAGATGGGGATGTCGACTGTTGTCAGGGATTGGAAGCCTGCGGGGACGGTAGGGCGCGGTCAGTCGACGCTCTCTGCCTGCTTGACGCGAACCCAGTGGTCGACAAGTTCGCGCAGGTTCGAGAGTTCCACCGGCTTGGCCATATGACCGTCCATGCCTGCTTCTCGCGCGCGGTCGCGGTGCTCGCTGAGGATATGCGCAGTCAGGGCAACGACGGGAGTACGCCGGCGCGCATTCCTGACTTCCCATTCACGCAGCTGGTGGGTGGCCTGAAAGCCGTCGAGCACGGGCATCTCGCAATCCATCAGGACCAGGTCATACGGCTGCGCCTTGATCGCCTCCAGCGCCTCTTCGCCGTTGCAGGCGGTGTCCGGTTGCAGGTTGAGTTTGTTCAACATGCCGCGGATAACCTTGGTGGAAATACTGTTGTCCTCGGCGACCAGGATGCGGAAGTCACTAGGGACTTCGAGCGCGGGCAGGTTCTGCGGCACCGTTGCCTGGCGCTGCTGGGTGCCCGGCTGGCGCTGCGCGAGTTCGTCAGCCAAGGTGGTCTTCAGCGTGTAACCGGCGACCGGTTTGGCGAGGATGCGCTTGATACCCGCATTGCGCGCAATGATCTTGCTCGGTGCGCTGCTCATGCCGGTGAGCATGATCAGCAGGACGTCATGGTTGAGGCTGTAATCTTCCTTGATCTTGCTCGCCAGCTGCATACCGGTCATGCCGGGCATGTCCTGATCGAGCAGGACCACATCGAAGTATTCCTTGAGGTGCGCCTTGGTCCGCAGCAGGGCCAACGCCTCCTTGCCCGACGCAACGGCGCTAACCTCCAGGCCCCAGCCGCTGCATTGCTGGACCAGTACCTTGCGGCAGGTGTCGTTGTCATCGACGATCAGCAGGCGAGTGCCTTGCAGTGGCCCGTCCAGGTCGGCATTGCTCTGCGCCAGCCCTTCACTGGCCAGCGGCAGGCTGATCCACAAGGTGTTGCCCTGGCTGGTGCCAGTCTGGATACCGAAATCACCATCCATCAGTTGCACCAGCTGGCGCGCGATGATCAGCCCCAGGCGCCCGCCATGGCGTGTCGCCGCAAGAAAGTCATGACTGTCGACTGCGGCATTGAGCAGTGCGTCGCGCTCGTACGCCTCGAGTGGACGCCCACTATCCTGCACGGTGATGCGCAGGCGCGGGCTCTCGGGCGGTCCGTCGACCGCGGCGATCAGCAGCACCTCGCCCTCGTCGGTCTGCTTGAAGGCATTCTCCAGCAGGTTGAGAAGGGTCTGGCGCAGACGGGTCGGATCGCCGGTCACGACCTGCGGCAGCTGCGGCTGGATAAAGCTGATCAGCTCGACCTTCTGCTGTTCGGCCTTGGCGCGGAAGATGCTCAGACAGTCTTCGATCAGCGCGTTGAAATCGAACTGCACGTCATCCAGCTCGATCTGGCCAGATTCCAGCTTGGAAATGTCGAGAATCTCGTTGATCAGATTGAGCAGTTCGTTGCCGGAGCTATGAATCGTCTGGACGTAGTCGCGTTGCTTGGCCGACAGCGATGTGCCCAGCAGCAACTCGCTCATGCCCAGCACGCCGTTCATTGGCGTTCTCAGTTCATGGCTGATCTTGGACAGGAAATCGGCCTTGGTCTTGAGTTCCGCGCTGCTGACGGCCGCTGCGGTGAATTGGGTGCGGCTGTCGGTCTGGCGCTGCCGTTGACGTTCGAGCAGGGCAAAGCTGAGTAGTAGCCCTGCGAGGGTCGCGAGGCTGAACAGGCCGCCAGTCAGCCAGCCCGGGTCGAGCTGGTCGAAGCCCAGCAACATGGGCATGAAGAAGATCATGCCTACGTTGAACAGGGTCGTTCCGGCCACCACCAGGCGCGCCGGCTGATAGCCCTGGCGCCAGTGATAGATCGCGACGAACAGAGTGCTGCACGATGCGGCCAGCACCAGCGAATAGATCAGCCAGCTGTACCACGGCCACTGACCGAGCAGGATGCTGGCTGCCAGCGCCAGTACCAGGTTGAGTTCGATGCCCAACAGCCAGGTGATCCAGGTTCGCCTGCGGTGATGGAAGAAACCCAGCGTGTAGCCGAGCAGCGCGGCGCTGGCGGCCATCGCCGACAGGTCGGCGATCAGCGGCTGACTGTAGGTCAGCCAGGGCAGCCACGCCGCCATGACCCCGAGATTGGCCATGGCGCAGGCCAGCAGGGCGCCGTGCAGCAGGCTCAGCCAGATATGCGTGTAGCTGAGCGTGTAGGCAAAGCGCAGCAGGTTGTAGATCATCAACAAGGCCAGTGCTCCGAAGAGCGCGCCGAATAGGTAGGCAGGCTTGCTCAGGCTGACCAGGCCGGCTTCATCGATGGTCTTGAACCAGGTCATCACCGGATGGCTGGACTGCAGGCGGATATAGGCCTCGCGTGGCTGCCCGTCATTGGGAAGGCTGAACAGGTACGCCCGGTTGGGCAGTGGCCGGGCGCTGAAGGGGCGAAGTTCCCCGGTCGCCGTATGCTGCTCGAGCTTGCCGTCACGCAGCAGGTAGAAGTCCAGATACTGCACTCGCGGTGCAAACAGCCACAGCCACTTCGGTCGTGTCAGTGACGGCAGGCTGACCTGCAGCCAGACGGCTCGGTCGCTGGCCGGAGCGCTGTAGGAGAGTTTTTCGAGACGCTGGAACAGTGCGCGCTGGGAAACCACCTCGTCGAGCGTAAGCCCTCCCGACTGGTCGATCAGCATGCGCCAGTTCTGTGGCACGGAATTGGGTGGAGCGGATAGTGCTGGGGAGGGCGGCGACTGGGTAATGGACGCCAGGGCCGGAAGCGGGATCAGGTTGATCAGCAGCAGGCCGAAGAAAACAGCGATGGCAATCCGGAGCCGACCCACTTGAGAAGTCCGTTCATGTGTGTGACGGCCGATTATAGCCATGCCTTTGTCGGCCTGTAATGCGTGCGGCAGCGATAAAACTTGGCGCCGCACGCATTCCTGGCGCCTGGCTACGCTCAGCTGTCGCCCAGCTCCCGGGAGATGGCGCGATAGCCGATATCTTTGCGATAGAAACAGCCATTCCAGAGGATTTTTTCCGCCAGACGGTATGCCTGCTGCTGCGCCTCGGAGACGGTGCGGCCGATGGCCGTTGCGCAAAGCACGCGGCCACCGGCGGTGACGACCTGGCCCTGGTCGTTCAGAGCGGTACCGGCATGAAACACCTTGCCATCCAGCGCAGCGGCATCGTCCAGCCCTTCGATCACATCGCCCTTGGCGTAATCGCCCGGGTAGCCGCCAGCAGCCAGCACCACGCCGACGGTCGGGCGCGGATCCCAGGTCGCCTCGACCTTGTTCAGCGCCTTGGCCAGCGCGGCTTCGACCAGCAGCACCAGCGAGGATTCGAGGCGCACCATGATCGGCTGGGTTTCCGGGTCGCCGAAGCGGCAGTTGAACTCGATGACCTTGGGCTTGCCGGCCTTGTCGATCATCAGTCCGGCGTACAGGAAGCCGGTGTAGACATTGCCTTCGGCAGCCATGCCGCGCACGGTCGGGTAGATCACCTCGTCCATCACGCGCTTATGCACATCGGCGGTGACCACCGGAGCCGGCGAATAGGCGCCCATGCCGCCGGTGTTCGGGCCGCTGTCGCCGTCGCCGACGCGCTTGTGGTCCTGGCTGGTGGCCATCGGCAGCACGTTCTCGCCGTCGACCATGACGATGAAGCTGGCCTCTTCGCCATCCAGGAATTCTTCAATGACTACGCGCGCGCCGGCGTCGCCGAAGGCGTTGCCGGAGAGCATGTCGCGCACCGCTTCCTCGGCTTCGGCCAGGGTCATGGCGACGATCACGCCCTTGCCGGCGGCCAAGCCGTCGGCCTTGATGACGATCGGCGCGCCTTTTTCACGCAGGTAGGCCAATGCCGGCTCGACTTCGGTGAAGTTCTGGTAGTCGGCAGTGGGAATCGCGTGGCGCGCCAGGAAGTCCTTGGTGAAGGCCTTGGAGCCTTCCAGCTGCGCGGCGGCGGCGGTCGGTCCGAAGATGTCCAGGCCGCGCGAACGGAACAGGTCGACTACGCCCTTCACCAGCGGTGCTTCCGGACCGACGATGGTCAGTTGTACGTTGGCAGCGGCAAAATCCGCCAGTTGCTCGATGGCCAGAACGTCGATGGCGACGTTCTCGCACTTGGCTTCAGTGGCGGTGCCGGCGTTGCCCGGGGCGACGAAGACCTTGGCAACGCGTGGATCCTGCGCGACCTTCCAGGCCAGGGCGTGCTCGCGGCCGCCGCTGCCGATGATCAGTACATTCATGTGTCTCTCCTGGGGGAGGGGCTTGCGGCCCATCGGTGGAAAACGCTGCGCGGTTTTCCACCCTACGAGTCTGGTGTCGGGCTGTGCCCGGCGTATTCGAATCTTTCGGGTCGCGATGAAGCGTCTGGATGCAAGGCGGCGGGGGGCTCGACGAGCGCAGTTGCCTCGATGGCAATGAGCATCGGCGAGTCCGCCGCCAACGCCGCAGACGGGCGTTTCAGCGCGGCCATGTCACCTTAGTGGCGGAAGTGGCGCATGCCGGTGAACACCATGGCAATGCCGGCTTCGTCAGCCGCGGCGATCACTTCGTTGTCACGCATCGAGCCGCCCGGCTGGATCACCGCGGTGATGCCGGCCTTGGCCGCATTGTCGATGCCATCGCGGAACGGGAAGAAGGCGTCCGAGGCCATTACCGCACCCGGAACCGGCAGGCCGGCATGTTCGGCCTTGATCGCGGCGATGCGCGCGGAGTTGACGCGGCTCATCTGGCCGGCACCAACGCCGACGGTCTGGCGGTTCTTGGCGTAGACGATGGCGTTAGACTTGACGAACTTGGCCACTTTCCAGGCGAAGATCAGGTCATGGATTTCCTGCTCGGTCGGCGCGCGCTGGGTGACGATCTTCAGGTCTGCTTCGGTGATCATGCCGATGTCGCGGCTCTGGATCAGCAGGCCGCCGTTGACGCGCTTGTAGTCCCAGCCCGGGCTACGCTCGGCCGGCCATTCGCCGCACTCGAGCAGGCGCACGTTGGCTTTGCTGGCGACGACGTCGCGCGCGGCTTGAGAGACCCTGGGTGCGATGATCACCTCGACGAACTGACGCTCGACGATGGCCTGGGCGGTTTCGCCGTCCAGCTCGCGGTTGAAGGCGATGATGCCGCCGAACGCCGACTCGCTGTCGGTGGCGTAGGCCAGATCGTAGGCCTTGCGGATGCCGCCTTCATCTTCCGGTACCACGGCGACGCCGCAGGGGTTGGCATGCTTGACGATCACGCAGGCAGGCTTGGTGAAGCTCTTCACGCACTCCAGCGCGGCGTCGGTGTCGGCCACGTTGTTGAACGACAGCTCCTTGCCCTGCAGTTGCTTGGCAGTGGCGACGCAGGCTTCGTCCGGCTTTTCGACATAGAAGGCGGCCTGCTGGTGCGGGTTCTCGCCGTAGCGCATGTCCTGCGCCTTGATGAACTGCATGTTGTAGGTGCGCGGGAACAGGCTGCGATTTTCGGTGCTGAGCTGCTCGGTGCTCTGGTCGATACCGCCCAGGTAGTTGGCGATCATGCCGTCGTAGCCGGCGGTGTGCTCGAACGCCTTGAGCGCCAGGTCGAAGCGCTGGGCGTAGGTCAGCCCGCCGTTCTTCAAGTTGTCGACCACTGCCGCGTAGTCCTCGGCATTGACCACGATGGCGACGTCCTTGTGGTTCTTCGCCGCGCTGCGGACCATGGTCGGGCCGCCGATGTCGATGTTCTCGATGGCGTCCGGCAGGGTGCATCCGGGCTTGGCCACCGTGGCTGCGAACGGATAGAGGTTGACCGCCACCAGATCAATCGGCGCGATGCCATGCTCGGCCATCACTGTGCCATCCAGGTCGCGGCGGCCGAGGATGCCGCCGTGGATCTTCGGGTGCAGGGTCTTCACCCGGCCGTCCATCATCTCCGGGAAGCCGGTGTAGTCGGCCACTTCGACAGCCGCGATGCCGTTGTCACGCAGCAGCTTGAAGGTGCCGCCGGTGGAGAGGATCTCGACGCCGAGGGCTTCGAGGTCGCGGGCGAAGTCGACGACGCCGGTCTTGTCGGACACGCTGATCAGCGCGCGGCGCACGGGAAGGCGGGTGGTATGGTCGGTCATTGACGTTTCCTAGAGGCTACAGGCTTGAGTCCGCGAAGGCGGCAGGTGCGGACAGCCGCGCCTGCCAGCTGCCGCGTCAGAGCAGGTCGTACTGTTTGAGTTTCTTGCGCAGGGTGCCGCGGTTCAGGCCCAGCAGCTCGGAAGCCTTGGTCTGGTTACCCTTGACGTAGTGCATCACGGTTTCCAGCAACGGCGCTTCCACTTCGGAGAGTACGAGGTTGTAAACGTCCGTGACGTCTGCACCTTCGAGGCGGGCGAAATAGTTGTGCAGCGCTTTCTCGACGCTGCCTCGCAGCGTCTGCCCCGCTTCGCTCGGCGTGTTCAGGTGCTGCTTGAGGTTCACGTTGTCACTCACGGATGTTGTTCCACTTACCAATGTTTCATTCAACAGCGTCATGCGGCCACCTCTGTTCCATCCACCGAGCCAGGCCCTGAGCGTTGTTCGGCAAAGAACTGCTGAATGCTGAAGGCCTGTGCATCCCTGTCTTCCAGATGATTGAAACGGGCGCGGAAGTCCCGCGCGCCCGGCAGTGTTGCGAGATACCAGCCCGCGTGCTTGCGGGCGATACGGACTCCCATCACCTCGCCATAGAATTCATGCAGCGCCTGCACATGCTCCAGCAGGGTGCTTTCAACTTCGTCCAGCGTCGGCGCCGCGAGCAGCTCGCCGGTGCGCAGATAATGCTCCACTTCGCGAAAGATCCACGGGCGACCCTGCGCCGCACGTCCGATCAACAGGCCGTCCGCTCCGGTTGCCTGTAGTACCTGGGCCGCCTTGTGCGGCGAATCGATATCGCCATTGGCGAACACCGGAATCGACACCGCCTGCTTGATGGCGGCGATGGTGTCGTACTCGGCTTCGCCGGTGTACAGGTCGGCGCGGGTGCGGCCGTGAACGGCAAGTGCTGCGATGCCCGATTGCTCGGCGATACGCGCGACGGTCAGGCCGTTCTTGTTCTGCCGATCCCAGCCGGTGCGAATCTTCAACGTCACCGGAACGGTCACGGCACCGACCACGGCTTCGAGGATATCCGCGACCAGCTTCTCGTCACGCATCAACGCCGAGCCGGCGGCCTTATTGCAGACCTTCTTTGCCGGGCAGCCCATGTTGATGTCGATGATCTGCGCCCCCAGCTCCACATTGCGCTGCGCCGCCTCGGCCAGCATCTGCGGGTCGCCACCGGCGATCTGCACTGAGCGGGGTTCGGGCTCGTCCGCATGGGGAATGCGCAGGCGAGATTTGCGACTGTTCCACAGACGCACATCGCTGGTGAGCATTTCCGAGACCACCAGGGCCGCGCCGAAGCGGCGGCACAACTGGCGGAACGGCTGATCGGTCACGCCGGCCATGGGCGCGAGGATCAATCGATTGGTCAAGGTGTAAGGGCCGATGCGTACCGCTGACATGAAGATTCCCTGCTTGGGGCCTGCTTGTTAGGTAGATCGGGACTGCAAAAAAGGGTGGGCATAATACCCGCTACGCATGACGGGTTAAAGGCTGTTTTGAACAAATTCTGAACAGTGGTCGCCTTATCGCCGGGAGTTTGGACACGCCCGCCGCCCGCGCGATGAGCGCCGGCGGCGGCAGTCTGAACTGCAAGCTCGTCGTTATTTGGGCGAATGGAAACTCAGGCTGTAGTTAACCGCCTTTGCGCCCGGGTCGAGGATATCCAAGGCGATATGGATGGGAACCTGCGGTGGCATCTGGGCCTGTCCTGCCAGTTCTCCAGAAAGATATTCGCTGGGCTTGAAACTGCGGCTGGCGATCAGTTTGCCGTTGAGGTCGGCAAAGCGGATTTCCAAAAGCGGAAACGGCTGTGCAAAGGCCGCGCGGTTGTAGAGGATCGCGTCGACGACCAGCGCGCCGGTGAACTCGGGATGGCTGCGCACCACCAGGTTGCTGCTCTTGATCTGGCCAATGTCGACCAGGGCCGGCAGTTCGCAGCCAACGGTCGGGCAGATACGCTCGAACCAGCTGCGATACTGCTGCTGCCTCGACAGCTCATCGTAGTTGTAGGCAACGTACTGGGTACCCAGCGCAAGCAGTGCCAACAGGTTCAGTACGCTCCAGCCGAGCCAGCGTCCCCAGGGTTTCTTCGCTTCCTGCCAGTCCAGTTGCAGTGGCTCATCGTCGAGCTCGAACAGCGGCTCGTCGCGCAGGTCGGGCTCGCGGCGTGTCGCTGCAGGATCTACGGCAGGGGCGAGCTGTTCGGAAGCCGATGGCCTTGCCAGTTCAGGTTCGACCCTTTCGTCGTGCGCCTGCTGGGCCTCGGCGATCGCGAGCGGCGTGGGACTGGCTGCCAATGGGCTCAGCGGTTGCGGAGACTCCGAGGTGACCGGGGTGAAGCTGACCACCTCATCGCTCGGGCTCGCCGGCGACTGCGTGACGCCTTGTTCGGCGCTCAGCAGGATCTCGGCCCAGCTTTCGTCCTGCGTGGAGGATATCTCCGGTAGCGGATCGCGAGGCCTGGTTGCCCCGTCGCCGTTGGCTTCGAGGCTGAGCAGGTCGCGAGATAATTCGCGCTCCTGCCGCTCCAGTTTGGCCAGCTCTTCGTCCAGGTCGAGGCTGTCCAGGTCCAGGTCATCGTGAATCCACAGCGTTTCATCGGCCTTGGCGGTTGGCGCCGGCATGGTAGCCCTGGGATGCTCGGTAGCCTGCGTCTGGATCGACTTGTCGAGGGGAGTTGTCAGTGGTTGCGTTGGGTCCAGCTCATCGCGCAGCAGATGATGGGCGGCGTTGAAGACTTCCATGCAGGCGCCGCAACGCACTGCGCCGCGGGCCGCGCGCAACTGGCTGCGGGCGACGCGAAAGCGGGTGCTGCAGTTGGGGCACTGGGTGATGAAGCTGGTCATGCGTCTTTCCGCGCGAAGGTGCCGGCTAGTCTAGCGTATGCCAGTCGCGCAGCGGCAGGGGCTGCGGCGCCTGTTGTGCAAGTGTGCGGGCGAGGTCGCAAGGCGCTGCTCAGGCACGTCGGACGCCGCTGATGCGTACCCAGCCATCTTTGTCGGCGGTTGGATCGAGCTCGAACGCATCGCTGTAGGCGGCGCGTACCTCTTCGGCCTGTTCGGCGAGGATGCCGGACAGTGCCAGGCGGCCGCCGGCCTTGACCAGTGAGGTGATGCGCGGCGCCAGCGAAACCAGCGGGCCGGCAAGGATGTTGGCGACCACCACGTCGGCAGCCTTTTCCGGCAGCTGTTCAGGCAGGTGGAGCGCGAAACGCTCTGCGGCGATGCCGTTGCGCTCGGCGTTGTCGCGTGAAGCGTCCAGCGCCTGGGTATCGATGTCGGTGCCGACGGCATGCTCGGCGCCCAGCAACAGGCCGGCGATCGCCAGGATGCCCGAGCCGCAGCCGAAATCCAGCAGGGACTGGCCCTGCAGAGGCTGGGCATCCAGCCACTCGAGACAAAGTGCGGTAGTGGGGTGGGTGCCGGTACCGAACGCCAGGCCAGGATCCAGCAGCAGGTTGACCGCGTCGGGCTCCGGCGCCGCGTGCCAGCTGGGGACGATCCACAGGCGGCGGCCGAAGCGCATCGGCTGGAAGTTGTCCATCCAGCTGCGCTCCCAGTCCTGGTCTTCGATCACTTCGATCTGATGCTCGGGCAGCTCGCCGCCGCGCAGCAGCTGCAGGTGGGCGAGCAGGGAGTCCGAGTCGGTGTCGGCTTCGAACAATGCCAGCAGGTGCGTGTGCGACCACAGCGGAGTGGTGTTGAGATCCGGCTCGAAGATAGGCTGATCCTCGGCGTCCATGAAGGTCACGGAAACCGCGCCCAGATCCAGCAGCTGGTCTTCCAGCGCTTCGGCCTGATCGGGGGTGATGGCGAGTCGGATCTGCAGCCAGGACATGGAAGCCTCTCGAATGGGGTCGCGGTAAAAGCCGGCAAGCTTACTGGAGGGGGCGTGTTGCGGCCAGCGTGGGCTCGATTCGCGCCTGGCAGAAACGACAGAGGCCGCCCGAAGGCAGCCTCTGTAGTACAGCGCCGAGCGGGGCTCAGTGCTTGTCCATACCCAGTTTCTTCTCCAGGTAATGGATGTTCACGCCGCCCTTGCAGAAGCCGGGGTCGCGCACCAGATCGCGGTGCAGCGGGGCGTTGGTCTTGATGCCATCGACGATCAGCTCGTCCAGTGCGTTGCGCATGCGGCCCATGGCCTCGTCGCGGTTTGCGCCGAAGGTGATCAGCTTGCCGATCAGCGAGTCGTAGTGCGGCGGAACCGAGTAGCCGTCGTAGAGGTGCGAATCGACGCGCACGCCGTTGCCGCCTGGCGCGTGGAAGTGCTTCACCTTGCCCGGGCTGGGCATGAAGGTGCGCGGATCCTCGGCGTTGATGCGGCATTCCACGGCATGGCCGCGGATGACAACATCTTCTTGCTTGATCGACAGCTTCTGGCCGCCACCGATCAGCAGCATCTCCTTGACAATGTCGATGCCGGTGACCATCTCGGTAACCGGATGCTCGACCTGAACGCGCGTGTTCATCTCGATGAAGTAGAAGTTGCCGTCTTCATAAAGGAACTCGAACGTGCCTGCGCCGCGGTAGCCGATGTCGATGCACGCCTTGACGCAGCGGGCCTGGACCTTGCGGCGGGCCTCTTCGTCGATCAGCGGGGCTGGGGCTTCCTCTATCACCTTCTGGTGACGGCGCTGCAGCGAGCAGTCGCGGTCGCCGAGGTGAATCGCGTTACCCTGGCCGTCGGCCAGCACCTGGATTTCGACGTGGCGTGGGTTGGTGAGGAATTTCTCGAGGTAGACCATCGGGTTGCCGAAGGCTGCGCCTGCTTCGTTACGGGTCAGCTTGGCCGAGGCGATCAGGTCCTCTTCCTTGTGCACCACGCGCATGCCGCGACCACCACCGCCACCGGCGGCCTTGATGATCACCGGGTAACCCACTTCACGGGCGATCCGCAGCGCTTCCTTCTCGTCTTCCGGCAGTGGGCCGTCAGAACCCGGAACGGTCGGCACGCCGGCCTGCTTCATCGCGTCCTTGGCCGATACCTTGTCGCCCATCAGGCGAATGACGTCGGCGGTTGGGCCGATAAAGGTAAAGCCGGACTTCTCCACCTGTTCGGCGAAGTCGGCGTTCTCGGCGAGGAAGCCGTAGCCGGGATGGATGCCGTCGGCGCCGGTGACTTCGGCAGCGGCGATCAGCGCCGGGATGCTCAGGTAGGACTTGGCAGAGGCGGCCGGGCCGATGCAGACGGACTCGTCGGCCAGCGACACGTGCATCAGGTCACGGTCTGCAGTGGAGTGCACAGCCACGGTCTTGATGCCCAGTTCCTTGCATGCGCGCAGAACTCGAAGGGCTATCTCGCCGCGGTTGGCGATCAGTACTTTTTCCAACATCGCTGGCTCTCCGCGGTTCAAACGATGGTGAACAGCGGCTGGTCGTATTCGACCGGCTGACCATTCTCCACCAGGATGGATTCGATGGTGCCGCTGATCTCGGCCTCGATGTGGTTCATCATCTTCATGGCTTCGACGATGCAGAGGATGTCGCCCTTCTTGACGCTCTGACCGACTTCGACGAACGCCTTGGATTCCGGCGAGGACGCACGGTAGAAGGTGCCGACCATCGGCGAGCGGACCACATTGCCGTTCAGCTTGGGCGCGGCCGGGGCAGCGTCGACAGCCGGGGCGGCCGCAGCTACCGGAGCAGGAGCCGGTGCAGCCGGAGCCTGAGCGTAGATCGGCTGCTGCATCGCTACCTGCTTGCTGTGGCGGCTGATGCGTACCGACTCTTCACCCTCGTGGATCTCCAGTTCGTCGATACCGGACTCTTCCAGCAGTTCGATCAGCTTTTTGACTTTGCGAATATCCATGAAGCATTGACTCCCAGGTAAGTTCAAAGGGCATTGCTGCTCGCTTCTTCAAGGCTCGGCATGTGCACGAGCCCCTCAGGAAGCAGCGAGTTGTTCCAGGGCGGCCTCCAAGGCCAGTCGGTAGCCGCTGGCGCCAAGGCCGCAGATCACACCCACCGCGATATCGGAAAAGTAGGAGTGATGGCGGAAAGGTTCACGCTTGTGCACATTGGACAGGTGCACTTCGATGAATGGGATGCTCACGGCCAGCAACGCGTCACGTAATGCGACGCTGGTATGCGTGAATGCCGCGGGATTGATCAGGATGAAATCGACGCCTTCGCTGCGCGCGGCATGGATGCGCTCGATCAGTTCGTACTCCGCGTTGGATTGCAGATGCAGCAGATGATGTCCGCGATCTCGGGCACGCTGCTCCAGATCCTGATTGATCTGCGCCAGCGTCACTGCGCCGTAGACGCCCGGCTCGCGGGTGCCGAGCATGTTCAGATTCGGCCCGTGGAGGACCAGAAACGTGGCCATCGGTATTCCTTGTTTTTCTGTATGCGCTGATCAGTCGAGGTGGCTGGTCGCGAGAAGGGAAAAACTATGCCCCAAGCAGGGTATGACTGTCCAGTCATGTCGCGATCGAAGGAAATGCCCGCATTATGTCTGAAGATTGCCGCAATGATTCATTGGGCAGAGGATCGTCGGCTTGTCGTGGGTCGATCCCGCGAAAATGCGTACGTGAGCTAGAGCAGAGGTGCCGCGCGATCCAGACGCTCGCTGAAACCGGGAGCGTCTATCTCGCCGACTACGCGCACTTCGGACATCTCATTGCCACGCCGATCGAAGAACAGGATGGCCGGGGGGCCGAACAGTTTGTAGCGGTCCAGCAGGCTGCGTTGGGCGGCGTTGCTTTCGGTGATGTCGAAGCGGATCAGACGATAGTCGGTCAGCCGCGGTGCCACCTGTGGGTTGGCGAACACCTCGCGTTCGATCACCTTGCAGCTGATGCACCAGTCGGCGTACCAGTCGAGCATCAGCGGTTGGCCGGCGGCGCGGGCGGCGGCCAGTTGGGTATCGAGCTCGGCCGGCGTGGAAATGGTGTGCCAGCCTTCACTGGTCATGCTGCCCGGCGCTGATCCGGCTACGGAGGTTGGCAACGGCCGAAGTGGATCGGAGCCGCCCTGTAGCGCCCCGACCCACGCGGCCAGCGCGTAGACCAGCAATACCAGTCCCATCAGCTGCGCGAGCTTCTGCCTGGGCGTCTTGCTGGTGAATTCCAGGGTCCCGAGAAATACGGCGCTGCCGGCCGCGAGCAGGCCCCACGCCGCCAGAGCAAGCGGACCGGGCAGTACGCGCTCGAGCATCCAGACGGCGACGGCAAGCAGCAGTACGCCGAATACGTTGCGCACACTGATCATCCATGGGCCGCTCTTGGGCAGTAGCGCGCCACCTCCGGTGGCGAACAGCACCAGCGGTGCGCCCATACCCAGGCCCAGGGCGAACAGCTTCAGGCCACCGCCTAGCGCATCGCCGCTGGCACTGATGTACAGCAGTGCGCCGGCCAGCGGAGCGGAAACACAAGGCGATACCAGCAGACTGGACACGGCACCGAGCAGCGCCGCTCCGGTAAACGAGCCGCCGCGTGCGCTGCCGGCAAGACGGTCGAGTCGACTGCTGAGTGCCTGTGGTAGGCGCAGCTCGAACAGCCCGAACATGGCCAGGGCGAAGGCGACGAAGAATAATGCGAAGGGTACAAGAATCCAGGGTGATTGCAGGCGCGCCTGCAGATTCAGCTCGGCGCCGAATACGCCCATCAGCGCGCCGAGCAGAGCGAAGCCGCCAGCCATCGGCAGCACGTAGGCCAGCGACAGCAGGAAGCTGCGCATTCCGCCGGGCTGGTCGCGCAGCACGACGCCGGTAAGAATCGGCAGCATTGGCAGGACGCAGGGGGTGAAGGTCAGGCCCAGACCGGCGAGGAAGAATAGCGCGATGGAGCGCCAGGAGAGGTCGCGTTCGCTGGCCTGCTGGCTGGCTGACGCTTCGGTGGTCGCTCCGCTGGGGGCGCCGGCAACGTCGCCGATGGGGAGCGATTCGGTTTCCGGGGGGTAGCACAGGCCTTTATCGGCACAGCCCTGGTAGGAGACCTGCAGAACGAAGGGGCGGTTGTCCGGGTTCGTCAGCGGTAGCTCGACATCGACAATGCCGTAATAGGCTTCGATCTCACCGAAATAGTCATCGACCTTGGGCACGCCGGCGGGCAGCTTCGGCTCACCGATCACGACACCTGACTGGTCGGTCTTGAAGGCGAAACGATGACGGTAGAGGTAGTAGCCCTCCGCTGCGACGAAACGCAGGGTGATCTGTTCAGGCGTAGCTTCAACGAGACTCAGTCGAAAGGCTTCGCGTACCGGCAGGAAATCGCTGCTGTTGTTCAGCGCACCGCCAAAACTGGCGCTGGGCTTGTTGTCGAACAGGCCGGCGTGGGCAGGAAGCACGAATAGCAGGAGCAGCAGACTCAGCAGGCGAAGCATGGCGATCTCACGGTAAAGCTGTGGCGGCATGATAACCAAGCCCGACGCCCGGCGCCCGTGCTCAACTGTCGCTCTGCCGATCAGTTTGCAACCAGATGCTGTCCTTGCCCTCGACTGCATCCAGCTGGCGCAGCGTCTGGCCGTCGCAGGGGCCGGCCACGCACTCACCGGATTCGATGAGAAACAGCGCGCCGTGAGTGGCGCATTGCAGCAGGCTGCCACTGTCGTCGAGGAACTGGTCGGGACGCCACTCCAGCGGAACGCCGCGGTGTGGGCAACGGTTCTCGTACAGGTATGTCCGGCCATCCCGGCGAACGGCGATCACTTTCAGCTCCCCGACCGTGAAGCCGCGGCTCTGCCCTTCGAGAAGCTCGGATGTCGCGCACAATCTGATCATCGGGTCCTCCGCCATAAGCCGGAATTATCCCGCAGCCGGCGAGGAAGTGCAGTCGGATAATTTTTGCCGGGCTGGCGGCTGCGGCGGCGGGCTCTTATCCTTCGCCGCACATACCGCTTGGCAAAGCAATCCGATGGGTAGTCCGGTTCCTGCGCGCTTTCTGTTCTTCGTACTCGGCTTGTTGTTGCTGGTCGCGATCTGGTTGTCGCTGGCACTGGGACCGCTGAGCCTGGCGCTGGGCGACAGTCTGGCTGCGGCGCTGCGCTTGGTAGGCGTGCCGATCGAAGCGTCCGGGCTCGAGCAGGCCGAGCTGATTCTTGCGCAGATCCGCCTGCCGCGGACCTTGCTGGGCTGCGCCGCCGGGGCAGTACTGGCGCTTTGCGGGGTGGCGATGCAGGGGCTGTTCCGCAACCCGCTGGCCGATCCAGGGCTGGTCGGGGTTTCCAGCGGTGCTGCGTTGGGCGCGGCGATCGCCATAGTCGGTAGCACATTCATTCCGGCGTTGCCTGCGGGGTTGGAGCCCTACCTGCTGTCGGTCTTCGCCTTCGTCGGCGGGCTGGGCGTGACCTTGCTGGTTTACCGACTCGGCAGGCGCGACGGGCAGACCCACGTCGCCACGATGCTGCTGGCCGGCATTGCGCTGACCGCGCTGGCCGGTGCGGTGGTTGGGTTGTTCAGCTATCTGGCCGACGACAGAACGTTGCGCTCGCTGACCTTCTGGAATCTCGGCAGTCTGAACGGCGCCAGTTATGCACGGCTATGGCCGCTGCTGCTGATCACCATCGCCGTCGCACTGTGGCTGCCGCGGCGGGCGAAAGCCCTGAATGCGTTGTTGCTCGGCGAATCGGAAGCGCGTCATCTCGGTTTCGATGTGGAGCGGATCAAGCGTGAACTGGTGGTCTGCACGGCGCTGGGTGTCGGCGCAGCGGTGGCTGCTACCGGTCTGATCGGCTTTATCGGATTGGTGGTTCCGCACCTGATGCGCCTGTTGGTCGGCCCCGATCACCGCTTGCTGCTACCAGCTTCGGCACTTGCTGGCGGCAGCTTGCTGCTGCTTGCCGATGTCGCCGCGCGGCTGGTGATAGCGCCGGCGGAGCTGCCGATCGGCATTGTCACTGCGTTGCTCGGCGCACCTTTCTTCCTTTATCTGCTGTTGCGGGAGCGCCTCTGATGCTGGTGGGCCGCGATCTGACCGTGCGCCGTGGCGCGATAACGGCGCTGCAGGATGTTTCCCTCGAGCTGCGCCCGGGGCAGGTTTTCGGTGTGCTCGGCCCGAACGGTGCGGGCAAGAGCACGCTGCTGGCGACGTTATCCGGCGAGCTCAGGCCTTCCAGGGGGCAGGTCTTGCTCCAAGGGCGGCCGCTCGGCGACTGGGCGGATGTGGAACGCGCGCGTTGCCTGGCCGTGTTGCCGCAGAGTTCGACGCTCAGCTTCGCCTTCCGCGTGGCGGATGTGGTGGCCATGGGGCGCCTGCCTCATCGCACCGGGCGCGGAGCCGATGCCGCCTTCGTTGCAGCAGCGATGGCTGCGGCGGACGCGCGGCACCTTGCGACGCGCAGCTACCTCGAACTGTCTGGAGGTGAGCGTCAGCGTGTGCATCTCGCTCGGGTGCTGGCGCAGCTGTGGCCGGGCGAGACAGGGCAGGTGCTGATGCTCGACGAGCCTACGTCGATGCTCGATCCTGCGCACCAGCACAGCATTTTAAAGGCGGTCAGGGCCTTCGCCGCGCAAGGCGCCGCCGCTCTGGTGATCCTGCACGATCTGAATCTGGCTGCGCGCTATTGCGATCGGTTACTGCTGCTAAAGGATGGTCGGCCAATCGTGGCAGGGCCACCCGATGAAGTGCTGCAAGCCGAGCCGCTGCGAGCGGTATTCGGTCTGGATGTGTTGGTGCAGCGGCATCCGGAACTCGGTCACCCGCTGATCATTGCCCGTTGAGGAGGTTCATCGTGCGCATTCTTGTGTTGCTTGTGCTGGGTTTGCTGACGGCATGCCATTCGCTACCGTCGCTAACTGAGTGGCAAAGTCCCGAAGGGCGTGAGCATCCGGAGCTCGGTCTGATCGTCGATCTGCGCAGTGACGCGGTACTCACGCCCGCGCAGCTGGTAGCGGAGCTGCAGGCGCAGGATCGGCTACTGGTCGGCGAGCGGCACGACAACCCGGATCACCATGCGCTGCAGCTCTGGTTGCTGCGGGCGTTGGCTGAAGAACGTCCGCAGGGCAGCTTGTTGCTGGAGATGCTCGACCCCCAACAGCAGGCGCTAGTCGATGCGGTGCGCCGCGAGGTGCGTGAGGGGCGAGTGCCAGCCGATCTTCCTGAGGCACTGGGCTGGCAGAGGGGCTGGGATTGGGCTCAGTACGGAGCCCTGGTTTCACATGCGCTCGCGCAGCCTTACCCATTGCTGCATGCCAATCTCGGGCGCGGCGAAATCATGTCGATCTATCGTGCCGCACCGTCATTGCAGGGGCGCAAATCTGCGGCCGCGGCGGTAAGCGAGGCATTGCTGGCGCAGATCGAGGTCTCTCACTGCGGGATGCTGCCGGCCTCCCAGCTGCCGGCGATGCTGGCGGTGCAGCAGCAGCGTGATCGACGCATGGCCGAGCGAACGCTCGCCGCAGCCGAGCCAGCCATGCTGCTGGCCGGCGCGTTCCATGTCCGTCGAGACCTGGGCGTGCCGTTGCATATCGAGGATCTGTCAGGGAAGTCAGTCGCGGTGTTGATGCTTGCTGAAGTGGGCGAGACGGTATCCGCTGCGCAGGCCGACTATGTCTGGTACACCCCGGCGCAACCGGAGCAGGATCATTGCGAACAGCTGCGCCGACCGGGCAAGCAACCTGGCTGACATTTTCTACAGGCAAAAAAAGACCCGGCAGAGCCGGGTCAAAACCGTGATTAGCCTGATGAGGAGATAACCTGAAGGATCGACTGCCTGAGCCTTCAGCTATCGGCTGACCTCGCGATCAGTTGCGATAATAATAACAATTCTCATTTCTGCGTCAACGGGCTTTCGTAAAAAAATATTCTCTGGGCTGGTCTGCCTCAAACGGCAACGTTTACCCGCAGATGAGTGACTTCCTTGTTCAGCAGGTCAATACGCCGCGCCATGCTTTCAATGAGGCTGTGAGCAATGCGGGGGTTGCTCTGTGTCAGTCCGAGGAACTGCTCCTTGGGAATGACCATGACCGTGCAGGCCTCACTGGCGACCACCGTTGCGCTGCGTCGCTCGCGGGTGAAGACCGCCATGGCGCCGAAGATCTCGTCCTTCTGTACGTCGCCAACCTTCTGGCCGTCGACGATCGCCTCGGCGTGGCCTTCGATGATGATGAACACGTTGTCTGCCTCGTCGCCTTGGCGGATCAGCTCTTCACCGACGGCGAAATGCTTGAAGCCGGTAGCCGGGCGGATCTCCGGTTGCTTCAGGCGCGCAAGGGCGTCGCCGAGCAGGGCGGTATGACCAATCAGATACTGGGTGAACAGTTCCTGGCGGTGCTCATCGGAGTGGATGTGCTGGAACACCGCGTTGCGCGAGTAGGGGATCAGGCTGACGGGTTCGTCGCTGCAATAGCGGCACTCTGGCAGGTCGCCCGACTGACGCAATCCAACCAGGTCGCCCTCCTGCAGATAGAACAGCGCCTTGCCGTCGATCAGCGCATGCAGTAGCCCGGTCTCGATGATGAAAAGTTGCTGTGCCGGCAGCTCGGCGCACAGATCGTCGGTGTGCTTGAGTTCAAGGTTGGGGCCTGAGGGCAGCAAGCCTTCGAGCAATTGGGTGGGGATGGTTTGCAGGCGGTTGATCAGGCGATCGGCGTAGGCCGGTTGCTCCCCGAGTAAATACATGTCGGTAATCCTTGAACGAACGGGCAGACGATTGGCAGGGTCACGTCGGCGCACAATAGGCTCGGGCGAGGGCCTGAGTAAATCTCGCCGAGCAGAGGTTGTGAGCTAGCTCTAGTTGTCGCGATCGGCGCCCAGATTCCGATTCAGCTCTTCCTTCAGCGGGACCGGCAGCTGCTGCCACGGGACATCTCTCAACGCCCCCTCGATGGCATACAGCAGAACCTTCGAGGCCCCGAAGCCGCGTGCCTTCACAGCGCGATAGGAGCTCACCGCGCCCAATCGTCGGAGGTCCGCAGCGGTGTGGATTCCCGATGCATGCAGCCATTGCACCGAGGTCTTGCCGAGATTGCGGAGCGAAAGCAGTTCGTCGTGCATGGCGGCGTCCTTGCGGTGCTAGCGGTTGGGGAAGCTTGTCAGAAAGTGTAGCGGCCAGCGGATAAGCCTCCGCTGACCTGCCTGGCCCCATGCAGACGTCAATTGGGGCTCGATTGATGTGATGGGGTCGCGACCATGCCGCTGCTGCCATTGCTTCACGGCAGACCAGGTGCGCAGATAGCCCATCAGTTCGCGGAGATCCCAGTGCGCTTCGAGGGCGAAGGGCGGCGGTTCGATACGTGGAAAGGGAGGCTGGATATCGCGGTAACCGGCATCGACGCTGCTGCGACCAGCTGGCCAGCAACCGGCGAGTGTTTCGTAGTAGAGCCTGTGGATGATCGCGTCCACTGCGGCCGATATCTCCAGCAGGCTGTAGCACCAGGCGCAGAACAGGCCGTTCGGCTTCAGTGCGCGCCGCGCCTGATTGAAGAATGCCGACGTGGCGAACCAGTGCAGGGCTTGTGCGACTACCAGCAGATCGAGCTGTCCGCTGCGCAATGGCAGATGCTCCGCATCGGCGACGAAACGCTGCACGTTTAACCAGGTGTCGCCAGCCGCGAGCTGTTCGGCGCTCGCGTCGCAGGCCAGGACCCGATGGAAGTGTCGTGTCAGCGGGATGCTCGCTTGCCCGTTGCCGGCCGCAAGGTCGAGCGCGGTGTCGGTGGCCGCGCATTGGCTGGCGAGCCAGTTGAACAGCGCCTCGGGGTAGGTCGGGCGGAAGCGTGCGTAGTCGGTGGAGCGGCTGGAGAACAGCTGGATGCTGTCACTGGCCGGCTTTGGCGCGGGTGATTCGCTGGCAGACATAGCGGTGTTCCACGATTGGAATACCGGGAGTATAGAAGCACCGCCGCACTCTGCTGGCGGCGGTGCCTGGCGGTCAGAGACCGGGCAGGTGCTGACGGATGCTGGCGACCAGCTCGTCGAGGCTGCCGGCGTCCTGGGTGTCGACCCGACGGCTATGCAGTCGCTCGCTCTCGTTCAGCGCCTCGCGGCTGGCCTGCTGAGCATGCACTACCTCCATGGTCGCGTCGGATGGATCAAGCCCCTCGGCCTGGCGTTGCGCCAGCCACTGCGCGATCACCGCATCCGGCGCCTGGCAATCGAGTATCAGGAAGGGCACGCCAGTGGTCTCGGCCGCCTGCCAGGCATCCTGGCGCTGCTGCTGCTTCAGGTATGCCGCGTCGATCACCACGGAAAAGCCAGCCTGCAGCGCAGTCGTTGCCAGCTGGTGCAGCCGCTTGTAGGTCTCATCGCTGGCCTGCTGGCTGTAGATGCCGGCATCGAGGTGGCCCTGCTGGGCTTCGGGCTGCTCGCCATGCAGGCGCTTGCGTTCGATATCCGAGCGCAGGCGTATCGCGCCAAGGGCCTCGACCAGGCGTAGCGCAACGTGGCTCTTGCCTACGGCGGACACGCCGTGGGTGATGGCGAGGAAGCGCGAGGGAATGGCGCTGTAGCTTTCGGCCAGATTCGCGTAGCTGCGGTACTGCCGTACGATCACCTTGCGTTGCACCGCGTCCTGCTCCTGATACAGACGGAACAGGCTGACCTTGGCGCGGACCAGTGCGCGATAGGCCTTGTACAGATTCAGCAGCGCCAGCGCTGCGTAGTCGCCGGTGTGCTCCAGCCAGCCATTGATGAACCTGCGCGCCTGGCACTTCAGGCCACGATCCTCGAGGTCCATGGCCAGGAAGGCTGCGTCCGAAGCCACATCGATCAGGCGGAACGGCTCGTTGAACTCGATGCAGTCGAACAGCACCACCTTGCCATCGATCAATGTGGCATTGCCCAGGTGAAGATCGCCGTGACATTCGCGGACGAAACCTTCCTGGCAGCGCTGGTCGAGCAGCGGACGCAGGCGCTCGATACTGGTTTCGGTCCATTCCTCGAGCGCATCCAGCTGGCGGAGATCTTCGGCTTCGCTGAGCAACGGGCGAATCTGTTCGAAGTTCTGCCGCATCGGCGCAACGATCGCATCGGCACTGCTCAGTGCATGACCGGCAGGCACCTGCGGGGTGCCCTGGTGGAAGCGGGCGATCTGCTCGGCCAGGGCGTCAATGTGCGCGTCCGTCAACTCGCCGCGCGCCTGCAGTTCGGCCAGTAGCTGGGTTTGTGGGAACTCGCGCATCTTCAGCGCATATTCGAAGGGCTCGCCTGTACCATCGATCTCCGGTGCATCCGGCGATCCGCTGATGGGAACGACTTCGAGATACAGATCCGGCGCCATGCGCTGGTTGAGCCGTAACTCTTCTTCGCAGAAATGCTTGCGCGAGGCGAGGTCGGTGAAGTTGAGAAAGCCGAAGTCCACTGGCTTCTTGATCTTGTAGGCAAAGGTGCCGGTGAGGATGACCCAGGAAATGTGGGTCTCGATTACCCGAAAGCCCTCGCTGGGATGCGGGTACAGGGCTGGATTCTGCAGGGCGGCGATCAGTGCTTGGCTCACGGTCATTCCTTGTTGAAGTTCTTGAACGGGGCGTGCGAGTCCACTGCGAAGCAGTCCACACAGTCGAAAAGTCGCAGGCATTATGGCCGCTGTGCGTTGCGCTGCAAACCGCTGAGAGGCCGTCGGTCCGCGCCTGCAAAGTGCGTATAATGCGCCGCCATGACTAAATCTCGCTCCCCCCGTACACGCTCCAGACGCCGCTCCGCTGGCGCTCGCCCCTGGTTGGGCTGGGCGGTCAAACTGTCCATTGTCGGCTTGGTGATCCTGGCCGGTTTCGCCATTTATCTCGATGCCGTGGTGCAGGAGAAATTCTCCGGCAAACGCTGGACGATTCCGGCCAAGGTCTATGCACGACCGCTGGAGTTGTTCGTCGGGCAGAAGCTCGATAAGACCGATTTTCTCGCCGAGCTGGATGCGTTGGGCTATCGCCGCGAAAAGGCTGTCAGCGGTCCGGGTGGCGCGTCGGTGGCTGGTAATGACATCGAACTGCACACCCGCGGCTTCCAGTTCTACGAAGGTGCCGAACAGTCGCAGCGGTTGCGAGTGCGCTTCTCTGGTGATTTCGTCGCCGGCCTCAGCGCTGCCAATGGCGGCTCGCTGCCGGTAGCGCGGCTGGAGCCGGTGTTGATCGGTGGGCTGTACCCCGCGCACAACGAGGATCGCATTCTGATCAAGCTCGATCAGGTGCCGCCTTATCTGGTGGAAACGCTGGTCGCCGTGGAGGATCGGGAGTTCTTCAATCACTTCGGTGTATCGCCCAAGTCCATTGCCCGCGCCGTCTGGGTCAACCTGACTGCAGGCCAGGTTCGCCAAGGGGGCAGTACGCTGACCCAGCAGCTGGTGAAGAACTTCTACCTGACCAACGAGCGCAGCCTTAGCCGTAAGGCCACCGAGGCGATGATGGCGGTGCTGCTGGAGCTACACTACGACAAGGAAGACATTCTCGAAGCCTACCTGAACGAAGTGTTTCTCGGTCAGGACGGTCGCCGTGCTATTCACGGCTTCGGTCTGGCGAGCCAGTACTTCTTCGGCCAGCCGCTGGCCGAGTTGAAGTTGCCGCAGGTGGCATTGCTGGTCGGCATGGTGAAAGGGCCTACCTACTACAACCCTCGACGCAATCCCGAGCGGGCGTTGGAGCGGCGCAACCTGGTTCTCGACCTGCTCGCCGAGCAGCAGGCGGTCAGCGCCGAGGACATAGCAAAAGCCAAGCAGGCACCGTTGGGCGTGACCCAGCGTGGCAGCATGGCCGACAGCTCCTATCCGGCCTTCCTCGACCTGGTCAAGCGTCAGCTGCGTGAGGACTATCGGGACGAGGACCTCACCGAAGAAGGTCTGCGTGTCTTCACCAGTTTCGATCCGGTGATCCAGCTAAAGGCCGAGCAGGCCATGAGCGAAACCCTCAAACGTCTCGGCAATAGCACCGAGGGCGTCGAAGGCGCAATGATCGTGACCAATCCTGAGACCGGTGAAATTCAGGCCCTGCTCGGTAGTCGCCAGCCGGGTTTCGCGGGGTTCAATCGCGCGCTCGATGCGTCACGGCCGATCGGCTCGCTGATCAAGCCGGCCATCTACCTGGCTGCGCTGGAAAAGCCCAGCCAGTACACGCTGACCAGTCTGCTCGAAGACGAGCCCTTCTCGGTCAAGGGCGCCGATGGGCAGATCTGGAAGCCGCAGAACTATGGGCGTCAGGCTTATGGCACGGTTTACCTGTATCAGGCACTCGCCAATTCCTACAACCTGTCCACGGCGCGGCTCGGGCTCGACCTGGGTGTGCCGAATGTACTGAAGACGCTTGAGCGGCTGGGTGCATCGCCACAGTGGCCAGCGTATCCGTCGATGCTGCTCGGAGCGGGCGGTTTGCGGCCGATCGAAGTTGCCGATATGTATCAGACCCTGGCCAACGGTGGCTTCAACACTCCGTTGCGTGGCATTCGCAGCGTGCTGACCGCGGACGGTGAGCCACTCAAGCGGTATCCGTTCCAGATTCAGCAGCGCTTCGATCCGGGTGCCATCTACCTGACTCAGTACGCCATGCAGCGTGCCATGCGCGAAGGAACGGGTCGTTCTGCCTACAACCGTCTGCCGCAGTCGCTGAATCTCGCTGGCAAGACCGGTACCACAAACGACTCGCGTGACAGCTGGTTCGCAGGCTTCAGCCAGGATCTGCTGGCAGTGGTCTGGTTGGGTCGTGATGACAATGGCAAAACTTCGCTGACTGGGGCGACCGGCGCGCTGCAGGTGTGGAGCGATTTCATGCGGCGGGCCGATCCGCTGCCTTTGCAGATGCCAGTGCCGGACAACGTGACATATGCCTGGGTGGACGCGCGAAGCGGCCTGGGTACGGATGAGCGTTGCCCCGATGCGGTGCAGATGCCCTATATTCGCGGCAGCGAACCGGCCCCCGGACCTGGCTGCGGCATTCAGGCGCCGGCGGAGTCGGTCATGGATTGGGTGCGTGGCTGGTTGGAGTAACTGCCGCAGAGGTCGCGTGCTTCGTGGTTCTACGTTGAGAGGTCTGAATTGGTGAACAAGCAGTGGATGGCCGTTGTTGCAGCGGTGACGCTGGTACAGGGGTGCGCGACAGTGGATCGTGGTTCGATCCCCGTGGTGGACTCAGGCGCTCCCGTTTCCGAGGAGGTGGCGGCTCGCCAGGGATACCGCGCGCCAGCCGCGGTCGCGACGCCAAGGCAGCAGCAGGAGGATTCTGGGGTGGTGGTGATGGTGCCGCAAGGCAGCTCTGCACCGCTTGAGACGTTCGCCGCGCCAGATGCACCCTTTGCCGGGTCGAGTGGAACGACAGGCGGAGATCAGCCTGCGTGGCAGCCGGCACCGTCAATCTCGGCGCCGGCCAGCACGCAGCAGCAACCGAGCATGCCCACCGGTATCCCGTCCTCCGGCAGCAGCAGCAGCGGCCTGGCCGCCGACGAGCAGCTGGATGGTCCGGTGCTCGCGCTGTTGACTACGGCTCAACAGCAGCAGGGCGGTGGTGACCTGAATGGTGCGGCTTCCAGTCTCGAACGTGCGCAGCGTATTGCGCCGCGCGAGCCGCAGGTCCTTTATCGTCTGGCCCAGGTCCGGTTGTCGCAGGGGGATGCCACTCAGGCGGAGCAGCTGTCGCGCCGCGCATTGAGCTATGCCAGCGGGCGCCCGGCGCTGCAGGCCAGCCTCTGGGAGTTGATTGCGCAGGCACGTGAGCGGCGGGGCGACAGTGCCGGTGCCGCGCAGGCTCGTGAGCGAGCCAAGGTCAATCTGTGATGGATTCGCGCCTTCCGGCAGTCGCGCAGCAGCTGCTTTTGATCGAGCGCGAGCTGCGCACGCTTGACATGTGGAGCGTCGAGCCGCCGGTGCCGGAGGCTCTGGCCAGCGTCGAGCCGTTTTGCGTGGATACGCTGCGCTTCGAGCAATGGCTGCAGTGGATATTCCTGCCGCGGATGAAGGCGATTGTCGAGGCAGATCGTCCTCTGCCGCAGGCGTCGGGCATCTGTGCGATGGCAGAGCTGGTCTATCGGGAGGCGCGGGTAGTCAGTCTGCTCGAGGCGCTGCGTGCTTTCGATGCTTTGATCGAGGCGCCTTCGCGCTGAGCGGCTTAGCGCGCCGCTAGCGCAATGCCTGGAACCCGGAATCAGTTGCAGTTTTCGTCGATCTTGCTGCGTGTTTCTGCGATCTTTGCCTGCCGTTCCTCTTCGGTGATTCTCCGGGTTTCACCCTTCTCTTCGACACGTACCCGCGGATTGTTCTGCAGTTGCGCGAGGTTGGTGCGCATCGTCTCGCAATAGCGCTTGCGTTCGGTCTCTTGCTCAGCGACCTGGCGCTTCACCTTGCGATCGATGCTCTGCTGGTCGACCTCGGTTTCGTCCTCGACGACGGGGGCTGGCATCGTGGTCGATTTTGCCGGCGCGGTAACGGTGTTGACGGTTTCCACCTGCTGCCCTTGCGGCGGTTGCGCGCCGAAGTGCGTGACCCCCTGGGCGTCTACCCACTTGTATACCTGGGCGGCCATGACGTTGCCGCAAAGCGCCAGTACCAAGCCGCCCGCAAGAAACATGAATCGCATGTCGTTACCTTCATTGAAATCGGAAACCGGCAGTCACTATACCCAAAAGCCAGAGCGCCGCTTCTGCACCCTGTCACAGCTCAACGCTGCCCAAACACAACGGCGAGCTTGACTTGCTGGTGCTGAATCCGAACAATTCGAGGCTTGCTGTCCTGAGTCGCCTCGCCGCAAGCGATACCGGCTCAGTCTAGACAGACATGAGGTGCTACCCGCGCCGACCTGCATCACCCGCAACGCGTTACCTCGCGCTGGGTGGAGAGCCCGCGACACCAGGGTCTCTTCCAATACTGGCTCAGTCAGTGGCTGACGTAGTCGGCGACCACCGTCGCTCATGCCCTGCTGGCAGTAAACCTATTTCTGGCGGCTCCGACTTGGAATCGCTATCTGGCGTTTCAGAGGTGAACAACGTGGAACTCTTATCCGGCGCTGAAATGGTCGTCCGCTCCCTGCGTGACGAAGGCGTTAAGTACATCTACGGGTACCCGGGCGGTGCCGTTCTGCATATCTACGATGCGCTTTTCAAGGAAAAGGCCATCGAACACATCCTGGTTCGTCACGAGCAGGCCGCCACGCACATGGCCGATGGCTATGCGCGCGCGACCGGCAAGGCCGGCGTGGTGCTGGTGACCTCCGGTCCTGGGGCGACCAACGCCATCACCGGTATCGCCACCGCCTTCATGGACTCGATCCCGATGGTGGTCATCTCCGGTCAGGTGCCCAGCACCATGGTCGGCACCGATGCCTTCCAGGAAACCGACATGATCGGTATCTCCCGGCCCATTGTGAAGCACAGCTTCATGATCAAGCATCCTTCGGAAATCCCCGAAGTGATGAAAAAGGCGTTCTATCTCGCCGAATCCGGGCGTCCAGGGCCGGTTGTCATCGACATTCCGAAGGACATGACCAACCCCGCCGAGAAGTTCGAGTACGTCTATCCGAAGAAGGCCAAGCTGCGTTCGTACAGCCCGGCCGTGCGTGGACATTCGGGCCAGATTCGCAAAGCGGCGGAACTGCTGCTGGGAGCCAAGCGGCCCATCATCTACGCCGGTGGCGGCGTGATCCTAGGCAAGGCCTCGGCGCAACTGACCGAGCTGGCGAAGATGCTCAACCTGCCGGTGACCAACACCCTGATGGGCCTGGGTTGCTATCCGGGCGGTGACCGCCAGTTCGTCGGCATGCTCGGCATGCACGGCAGCTACACCGCCAACCTGGCCATGCACCATTCCGACGTGATCCTGGCGGTCGGTGCGCGCTTCGATGACCGCGTCATCAATGGTGCGGCGAAATTCTGCCCGAACGCCAAGATCATCCATATCGACATCGACCCGGCGTCGATCTCCAAGACCATCAAGGCCGACATTCCGATCGTCGGTCCGGTCGACAGTGTGCTGACAGAGATGGTCGCCATCGTCAAGGAAATCGGTCAGACGCCGAATGCCGAGACGGTCGCCAGCTGGTGGAAACAGATCGACGAGTGGCGCGGCAACCGCGGCCTGTTCCCCTATGACAAGGGCGATGGTTCGATCATCAAGCCTCAGGCCGCCATCGAGGTGCTTTGCGAAGTGACCAAGGGCGACGCCTATGTAGCCTCGGACGTCGGTCAACACCAGATGTTCGCCTGCCAGTACTACAAGTTCGACAAGCCCAACCGTTGGCTCAACTCGGGCGGCCTCGGCACCATGGGCTTTGGTCTGCCTGCAGCCATGGGCGTGAAACTGAACTTCCCCGAAGCCGATGTCGCGGTGGTGACGGGTGAGGGCAGCATCCAGATGAACATCCAGGAGCTGTCCACCTGCCTGCAGTACGACCTGCCGGTGAAGATCATCAACCTCAACAACGGTGCGCTGGGAATGGTTCGCCAGTGGCAGGACATGGTGTACAACAGCCGCTATTCGCACTCCTACATGGAGTCGCTGCCAGACTTCGTCAAGCTGGCCGAGGCTTATGGTCACGTGGGAATGCGCATCACCGACCTCAAGGACCTCAAGCCGATGATGGAAGAGGCGTTCGCCATGAAGGATCGCCTGGTCTTCCTGGATATCGCGGTCGATACCGCTGAGCACGTCTATCCGATGCAGATCAAAGACGGTGCGATGCGCGACATGTGGCTGAGCAAGACGGAGCGGACCTGATCATGAGACATATCATTTCCCTGCTGATGGAAAACGAACCGGGTGCGCTGTCTCGTGTGGTCGGCCTGTTTTCGCAACGCAACTACAACATCGAAAGCCTCACCGTGGCGCCGACCGAAGACCCGACCCTGTCGCGTCTAACGCTAACCACGGTAGGCCACGAGGAGGTGATCGAGCAGATCACCAAAAACCTCAACAAGCTGGTTGAGGTGGTCAAGCTGGTCGACCTGTCGGAAAGCGCCCATATCGAGCGTGAACTGATGCTGATCAAGGTCAAGGCCACCGGTGCCCAGCGCGCCGAGGTCAAGCGCACCACCGATATCTTCCGCGGGCAGATCGTCGACGTGACCACCAGCGTTTATACGATTCAGTTGGCCGGAACCAGTGACAAGCTGGACAGTTTCATCCAGGCCGTTGGCACTGCTTCGATCCTGGAGGTTGTGCGCAGTGGCGTCACCGGGATTTCCCGCGGTGACAAGGTGCTGAGTATCTAACGGCTGGCGGACGCGTCGTCTCTCCAGTCAGTAACGTTTTATCGAATGGCCCACGAGGCCGGCAACAGGGGTAATTCATGAAGGTTTCTTACGATAAAGACTGCGACCTCTCCATCATTCAGGGCAAGAAGGTCGCCATCATCGGTTACGGCTCCCAGGGCCACGCGCACGCGTGCAACCTGAAGGATTCCGGCGTCGACGTCACCGTCGGCCTGCGCCCGGGCTCGTCGTCCATTGCCAAGGCCGAGGCCCATGGCCTGAAGGTCAGCGACGTGCCGGCCGCTGTTGCTGCTGCCGACCTGGTGATGATCCTGACCCCGGACGAGTTCCAGGGCCGCCTGTACAAGGACGAAATCGAGCCGAACCTGAAGCAGGGCGCTACTCTGGCCTTCGCCCACGGCTTCTCGATCCATTACAACCAGGTCGTGCCCCGTGCCGATCTGGACGTGATCATGATTGCTCCCAAGGCGCCGGGCCACACTGTGCGTTCCGAGTTCGTCAAGGGCGGCGGCATCCCTGACCTGATCGCGATCTACCAGGACGCTTCCGGCAATGCCCGCAACGTCGCGCTGTCCTACGCCTGTGGTGTCGGCGGTGGCCGTACCGGCATCATCGAGACCACCTTCAAGGACGAAACCGAAACCGACCTGTTCGGCGAGCAGGCTGTTCTCTGTGGCGGTTGCGTCGAGCTGGTCAAGGCCGGCTTCGAAACTCTGGTCGAAGCTGGCTACGCGCCGGAAATGGCCTACTTCGAGTGCCTGCACGAGCTGAAGTTGATCGTCGATCTGATGTTCGAAGGCGGCATCGCCAACATGAACTACTCGATCTCCAACAACGCCGAGTACGGCGAGTACGTGACCGGCCCTGAGGTGATCAACGCCGAGTCCCGCGCCGCCATGCGTAATGCCCTGAAGCGCATTCAGGACGGCGAGTACGCCAAGATGTTCATCACCGAGGGCGCTGCCAACTATCCGTCCATGACTGCCTACCGTCGCAACAACGCGGCGCACGGTATCGAAGTGGTCGGCGAGAAGCTGCGTGCAATGATGCCTTGGATCGCGGCGAACAAGATCGTCGACAAGAGCAAGAACTGATCGTTCTACCGCTCGAGAAAACGCGGCTTCGGCCGCGTTTTTTCGTTCGGCCTGCCAGGCTTCTGGTATAAAACCCGGCTTTGGCCAGGCTGAACCCCAAGTCTCCAGGACTGGTCGAAATCTATCCGTAACCTGTTGTAGAAGGTGAATGCGCATGAGTGGACAACCCGAAGAGCCGAACAAGCCAGTCGAGCCAGAAAGCATTCTGCCGATCGACGAGCATGTCGAGGAGACCCAAGAGCCTGATGGGCGCAAGGTCCGTCATCGTGGCATCTATCTGCTGCCCAACCTGTTCACCACCGCCAACCTTTTTGCTGGTTTTTTTTCGATCATCACCGCGATTAACGGCAACTTCTACGTCGCCGCCGCCACGGTGTTTGTCGCCATGGTGCTCGATAGTCTGGATGGGCGCGTGGCTCGTCTCACCAATACCCAAAGCGCATTCGGTGCCGAGTACGATTCGCTGTCGGACATGGTTGCCTTTGGTCTGGCCCCCGCAGTGCTGGCGTACGAGTGGGCATTGTCCGAACTGGGTAATGTTGGTCTCACCGTCGCCTTCATATATGTCGCTTGCGCCGCTCTGCGTCTGGCGCGTTTCAATACGCAGATCGGTAAGGTGGACAAGCGCTGGTTCATTGGTCTGGCTAGCCCGGCTGCGGCGGGAGTAGTCGCCGGCTGGGTCTGGGCTGTCTGGGCACTGGATGAGGTTGGTATTCGCGGAGTCGATCTGCCGCTCATATTGGTCATGCTGTTCGCGCTGATGGTCGCGGCCGCAGGTTTGTTGATGGTCAGCAATATCAAGTACTACAGCTTCAAGGATCTCGATTTGAAAGGGCGCGTACCTTTCGTCGCTATCCTGATAGTAGTGCTCGTGTTCGCTGTCGTATTCAGTGATCCGCCCCGCATTCTGCTGTTGATCTTCCTGGCGTATGCGGCGTCCGGTCCTGTGCAGTACCTGATGCAGTTGCGCCGCCGCAAGCGTGTCGAGGGTTGATTTTCAGCTCGGCTGCGCGTATTGCTCCATCGGAGTCAATACGCGGAGCAACCCATGCTGATCAAGATTCCCGCTTCCGGCGAGTGTCGTGAGTCAGAGGTAACGACCGAGGCTGCTTACTTGAGCCGTCGGCAGATTCTTGGTGGAGTGATGCTTTCGGGGGCTGCCGTCGGATTGCCAGCTCTCGCTAAAGCTTCCGAGCGTTATCCTGGCGTTACATCGGCGCCAGCGCCGAAATGGTTTACCGACAAGCTCGCCAGCGCCCGTTGGCAAGCCATGACCGCAGACGGCGAAGCCATCACGCCATTTGCGGACGCTTCCAAGTACAACAACTTCTACGAATTTGGCCCCAACAAGGGTGATCCGGCGCGTCATGCTTCGACTTTGAAAGTGGAGCCTTGGTCGGTGTTGATCGACGGTGAGATCGATCAGCCTGGGCGTTACTCTCTTGAGGAGCTGTGCTCGGAAAGCCGACTCGAGGAACGCATCTATCGGCTTCGCTGTGTTGAAGCTTGGTCAATGGTCATTCCGTGGCTGGGATTTCCTTTGGCTGATCTGATTCGCAAGGCCCAACCGCATTCCTCTGCGAAGTTCATTCGTTTCGAAACGGCGTACCGGTCGGAGGAAATGCGCGGAACCCGCTCCGGGTTTGGGCTGATCGATTGGCCCTATGTCGAAGGGTTGCGAATGGATGAGGCCATGCATCCGCTAACGTTGCTTGCAGTCGGGATGTATGGCCGTACGCTACCTAACCAGAATGGGGCGCCGCTGAGGCTGGTGGTCCCTTGGAAGTACGGCTTCAAGAGCATCAAGTCGATTGTACGCATCAGCTTCGTACGCGAGCAGCCGATTACGACCTGGCAGTCGATGGCGCCGCAGGAATATGGGTTCTACGCCAACGTTAACCCGAAGGTTTCGCATCCGCGATGGTCGCAAGCTCGTGAGCGCCGGCTCCCAGGAAGCCTGTTCAGCACAAACCTCCGGGACACCCAGCTGTTCAACGGCTACGCGGAGCAAGTCGCGGGGTTATATAGCTCGATGGATCTCAGTAAGGACTATTGATGCGCTACCCCGTGTGGCGGCCGGCGGTTTTCGCCTGCGCCGCGAGCTTGCCGTTGTATTGGCTGTATCTGGGCTGGCAGTTCGCGCTTGGTCCTGACCCAGGCAAGGTGCTGGTCGATAATCTCGGTGAGGGTGCGCTGGTTTTGCTGCTTCTGACGCTTTCGATGACTCCGATGCAACGGCTGACTGGATGGGGTGGCTGGCTCGCCGTCCGACGTCAGCTCGGACTGTGGTGTTTCACCTATGCACTGCTGCACCTGAGTGGTTATCTATGCTTCTTATTGGGTGGCGAGTTCTCTCGTTTGGGCGAGGAATTGCGCGACCGCCTCTATGTTCTGGTCGGTGGACTAGGGTTTGTCGGACTGACCGTCTTGGCGATGACATCATCCCGGTGGAGCATGCGTCGGCTTGGTAAGCGCTGGAAGAAAGTGCATAGGTTGGTTTATCTCATTGTCATTCTTGCGTTACTGCATATGCTCTGGGTCGTTCGAGCGGACGCGGCCCGTTGGTTTCTCTATGCGGGTATTGCAATGGCGCTGTTTTTCCTGCGTGTTCCAGCGGTGACTAAGACTCTCGCTTCAGTGCGCAGCCGAAAAGGCAGGGGTGAATAAAACTGAAATAAACGGTTGACGTTGATTTTCAGGCTCCTATAATGCGCACCACTTCCGGCGCAGTCCTTAAGCAAAACCTCTTGTAAATCAAAAGGTTAGCGAAATAAAAGGGTTGCACGGATGGCGGATTCAGATAGAATGCGCCGGGCTGGCAGGGTGGTGGTTGAATCCTGTTAGCGGCTTCGGTCGGGTTGATCGGAAGCGGTTGAAAGAGGTGGTTGACAGCGGTTTTGAACGCTGTATGATTCGCCTCCCGCTGACGAGAGACGCAGGTTGATCTGAAGCGCAAGCGGTTGAGAAGAAAGAAAAACTTCTTCAAAAACAGCTTGACAGGTAACAAGGCTGCTGTAGAATGCGCG
Source organism: Stutzerimonas kunmingensis (assembly GCF_021432085.1). Classification (GTDB taxonomy): domain Bacteria; phylum Pseudomonadota; class Gammaproteobacteria; order Pseudomonadales; family Pseudomonadaceae; genus Stutzerimonas. The sequence continues at coordinate 1,078,658 of NZ_CP090366.1, forward strand.
GCCTCGGTTGAGACGAAAGGCTTGATCGAAACGCTCTTTAACAACTGAATCAAGCAATTCGTGTGGGTGCTTGTGAATGTAAGACTGATGGTCAGATAGATTATCAGCATCACAAAGCAACACTCGTTTATTCGAGAGTTACTCTTTACTTGTAAAGAGATTTGCGATTGCTGAGCCAAGTTTAGGGTTTTCTCAAAACCCAAGCAGTATTGAACTGAAGAGTTTGATCATGGCTCAGATTGAACGCTGGCGGCAGGCCTAACACATGCAAGTCGAGCGGATGAAGAGAGCTTGCTCTCTGATTCAGCGGCGGACGGGTGAGTAATGCCTAGGAATCTGCCTGATAGTGGGGGACAACGTTTCGAAAGGAACGCTAATACCGCATACGTCCTACGGGAGAAAGCAGGGGACCTTCGGGCCTTGCGCTATCAGATGAGCCTAGGTCGGATTAGCTAGTTGGTGAGGTAACGGCTCACCAAGGCGACGATCCGTAACTGGTCTGAGAGGATGATCAGTCACACTGGAACTGAGACACGGTCCAGACTCCTACGGGAGGCAGCAGTGGGGAATATTGGACAATGGGCGAAAGCCTGATCCAGCCATGCCGCGTGTGTGAAGAAGGTCTTCGGATTGTAAAGCACTTTAAGTTGGGAGGAAGGGCATTAACCTAATACGTTAGTGTTTTGACGTTACCGACAGAATAAGCACCGGCTAACTTCGTGCCAGCAGCCGCGGTAATACGAAGGGTGCAAGCGTTAATCGGAATTACTGGGCGTAAAGCGCGCGTAGGTGGTTTGTTAAGTTGAATGTGAAAGCCCCGGGCTCAACCTGGGAACTGCATCCAAAACTGGCAAGCTAGAGTATGGCAGAGGGTGGTGGAATTTCCTGTGTAGCGGTGAAATGCGTAGATATAGGAAGGAACACCAGTGGCGAAGGCGACCACCTGGGCTAATACTGACACTGAGGTGCGAAAGCGTGGGGAGCAAACAGGATTAGATACCCTGGTAGTCCACGCCGTAAACGATGTCGACTAGCCGTTGGGATCCTTGAGATCTTAGTGGCGCAGCTAACGCATTAAGTCGACCGCCTGGGGAGTACGGCCGCAAGGTTAAAACTCAAATGAATTGACGGGGGCCCGCACAAGCGGTGGAGCATGTGGTTTAATTCGAAGCAACGCGAAGAACCTTACCAGGCCTTGACATGCAGAGAACTTTCCAGAGATGGATTGGTGCCTTCGGGAACTCTGACACAGGTGCTGCATGGCTGTCGTCAGCTCGTGTCGTGAGATGTTGGGTTAAGTCCCGTAACGAGCGCAACCCTTGTCCTTAGTTACCAGCACGTTAAGGTGGGCACTCTAAGGAGACTGCCGGTGACAAACCGGAGGAAGGTGGGGATGACGTCAAGTCATCATGGCCCTTACGGCCTGGGCTACACACGTGCTACAATGGTCGGTACAAAGGGTTGCCAAGCCGCGAGGTGGAGCTAATCCCATAAAACCGATCGTAGTCCGGATCGCAGTCTGCAACTCGACTGCGTGAAGTCGGAATCGCTAGTAATCGTGAATCAGAATGTCACGGTGAATACGTTCCCGGGCCTTGTACACACCGCCCGTCACACCATGGGAGTGGGTTGCTCCAGAAGTAGCTAGTCTAACCTTCGGGGGGACGGTTACCACGGAGTGATTCATGACTGGGGTGAAGTCGTAACAAGGTAGCCGTAGGGGAACCTGCGGCTGGATCACCTCCTTAATCGAAGACTTCAGCTTCTTCATAAGCTCCCACACGAATTGCTTGATTCACTAGCGAAAAGCGATTGGGTTTCGACCCGAGAGAGACGATTGGGTCTGTAGCTCAGTTGGTTAGAGCGCACCCCTGATAAGGGTGAGGTCGGCAGTTCGAATCTGCCCAGACCCACCAATTGTCATGGGATGTGGCCGATCTGTAGATGGGGCCATAGCTCAGCTGGGAGAGCGCCTGCTTTGCACGCAGGAGGTCAGCGGTTCGATCCCGCTTGGCTCCACCATTAACTCGAAAATCGCTGAAAGCTCAGAAATGAGTGCTGCTTGCGCATCCTGTGATGTGTGAGGGTATTGATTTCTGGTCTTTGCGCCAGAACTGTTCTTTAAAAATTTGGGTATGTGATAGAAGTAGATTTGAGTGGTCACTTTCACTGGTGATTATTCAAGTCAAGGTAAAATTTGCGTGTTCTCTATGCAAATTTTCGGCGAATGTCGTCTTCACGTTATAGACAGTAACCAGATTGCTTGGGGTTATATGGTCAAGTGAAGAAGCGCATACGGTGGATGCCTTGGCAGTCAGAGGCGATGAAAGACGTGGTAGCCTGCGAAAAGCTTCGGGGAGTCGGCAAACAGACTTTGATCCGGAGATGTCTGAATGGGGGAACCCAGCCATCATAAGATGGTTATCACACACTGAATACATAGGTGTGTGAGGCGAACCAGGGGAACTGAAACATCTAAGTACCCTGAGGAAAAGAAATCAACCGAGATTCCCTTAGTAGTGGCGAGCGAACGGGGATTAGCCCTTAAGCTTCTTTGATTTTAGCGGAACGCTCTGGAAAGTGCGGCCATAGTGGGTGATAGCCCTGTACGCGAAAAGGTCTTAGAAGTGAAATCGAGTAGGACGGAGCACGAGAAACTTTGTCTGAATATGGGGGGACCATCCTCCAAGGCTAAATACTACTGACTGACCGATAGTGAACCAGTACCGTGAGGGAAAGGCGAAAAGAACCCCGGAGAGGGGAGTGAAATAGAACCTGAAACCGTATGCGTACAAGCAGTGGGAGCCTACTTTGTTAGGTGACTGCGTACCTTTTGTATAATGGGTCAGCGACTTATTTTCAGTGGCGAGCTTAACCGAATAGGGGAGGCGTAGCGAAAGCGAGTCTTAATAGGGCGTCTAGTCGCTGGGAATAGACCCGAAACCGGGCGATCTATCCATGGGCAGGTTGAAGGTTAGGTAACACTGACTGGAGGACCGAACCGACTACCGTTGAAAAGTTAGCGGATGACCTGTGGATCGGAGTGAAAGGCTAATCAAGCTCGGAGATAGCTGGTTCTCCTCGAAAGCTATTTAGGTAGCGCCTCGTGTATCACTGCTGGGGGTAGAGCACTGTTTCGGCTAGGGGGTCATCCCGACTTACCAAACCGATGCAAACTCCGAATACCAGCAAGTGTCAGCACGGGAGACACACGGCGGGTGCTAACGTCCGTCGTGAAAAGGGAAACAACCCAGACCGTCAGCTAAGGTCCCAAAATCCTGGTTAAGTGGGAAACGATGTGGGAAGGCTTAGACAGCTAGGAGGTTGGCTTAGAAGCAGCCACCCTTTAAAGAAAGCGTAATAGCTCACTAGTCGAGTCGGCCTGCGCGGAAGATGTAACGGGGCTCAAACCAGGTACCGAAGCTACGGGTTCAACGTAAGTTGAGCGGTAGAGGAGCGTTCTGTAAGCCTGTGAAGGTCAGTTGAGAAGCTGGCTGGAGGTATCAGAAGTGCGAATGCTGACATGAGTAACGACAATGCGAGTGAAAAACTCGCACGCCGAAAGACCAAGGGTTCCTGCGCAACGTTAATCGACGCAGGGTGAGTCGGTCCCTAAGGCGAGGCTGAAGAGCGTAGTCGATGGGAAACGGGTTAATATTCCCGTACTTCTAGTTACTGCGATGGGGGGACGGAGAAGGCTAGGCCAGCAAGGCGTTGGTTGTCCTTGTTTAAGGTGGTAGGCAGAGATCTTAGGTAAATCCGGGATCTTAATGCCGAGAGCTGATGACGAGCTTTCTTTTAGAAAGCGAAGTGGTTGATGCCATGCTTCCAGGAAAAGCCTCTAAGCTTCAGGTAACTAGGAACCGTACCCCAAACCGACACAGGTGGTTGGGTAGAGAATACCAAGGCGCTTGAGAGAACTCGGGTGAAGGAACTAGGCAAAATGGCACCGTAACTTCGGGAGAAGGTGCGCCGGTGAGGGTGAAGTATTTACTACGTAAGCCCATGCCGGTCGAAGATACCAGGCCGCTGCGACTGTTTATTAAAAACACAGCACTCTGCAAACACGAAAGTGGACGTATAGGGTGTGACGCCTGCCCGGTGCCGGAAGGTTAATTGATGGGGTTAGCGCAAGCGAAGCTCTTGATCGAAGCCCCGGTAAACGGCGGCCGTAACTATAACGGTCCTAAGGTAGCGAAATTCCTTGTCGGGTAAGTTCCGACCTGCACGAATGGCGTAACGATGGCGGCGCTGTCTCCACCCGAGACTCAGTGAAATTGAAATCGCTGTGAAGATGCAGTGTATCCGCGGCTAGACGGAAAGACCCCGTGAACCTTTACTATAGCTTTGCACTGGACTTTGAATTTGCTTGTGTAGGATAGGTGGGAGGCTTTGAAGCGTGGACGCCAGTTCGCGTGGAGCCAACCTTGAAATACCACCCTGGCAACTTTGAGGTTCTAACTCTGGTCCGTTATCCGGATCGAGGACAGTGTATGGTGGGTAGTTTGACTGGGGCGGTCTCCTCCTAAAGAGTAACGGAGGAGTACGAAGGTGCGCTCAGACCGGTCGGAAATCGGTCGTAGAGTATAAAGGCAAAAGCGCGCTTGACTGCGAGACAGACACGTCGAGCAGGTACGAAAGTAGGTCTTAGTGATCCGGTGGTTCTGTATGGAAGGGCCATCGCTCAACGGATAAAAGGTACTCCGGGGATAACAGGCTGATACCGCCCAAGAGTTCATATCGACGGCGGTGTTTGGCACCTCGATGTCGGCTCATCACATCCTGGGGCTGAAGCCGGTCCCAAGGGTATGGCTGTTCGCCATTTAAAGTGGTACGCGAGCTGGGTTTAGAACGTCGTGAGACAGTTCGGTCCCTATCTGCCGTGGACGTTTGAGATTTGAGAGGGGCTGCTCCTAGTACGAGAGGACCGGAGTGGACGAACCTCTGGTGTTCCGGTTGTCACGCCAGTGGCATTGCCGGGTAGCTACGTTCGGAAGAGATAACCGCTGAAAGCATCTAAGCGGGAAACTTGCCTCAAGATGAGATCTCACTGGAGCCTTGAGCTCCCTGAAGGGCCGTCGAAGACTACGACGTTGATAGGTTGGGTGTGTAAGCGCTGTGAGGCGTTGAGCTAACCAATACTAATTGCCCGTGAGGCTTGACCATATAACACCCAAACAATTTGGCTGTTAGACGGAAAGTCGACAAACAGACCGAAAATCTGCACGAACACGCAATACCAATTCATCACATACCCGATTGGCTGCAGCGGCTAAACCCCGAGGCAGCAACTGAATTGCTTGACGACCATAGAGCGTTGGAACCACCTGATCCCTTCCCGAACTCAGTAGTGAAACGACGCATCGCCGATGGTAGTGTGGGGTCTCCCCATGTGAGAGTAGGTCATCGTCAAGCTCCTTTCCCAAACCCCCGACCCGCGTAAGCTGGTCGGGGGTTTGCTTTTGGGCTGAAGAAATATCTATCGAGACAGCCAAGGCTGCTTCCGGCTCGGCGTGTAGGAGGGATGGCCGAATAGTGCGGGCGGCAGGCCGAGGCCGTGCAGGACTTTGTGGAGCGTGTCTGCCTGCGATCTATCAAGCGTCGTGGTCATGCCTTCGGATAGCGCTGATGCTGAAATCAGCCGTTGCCGTTTTCTGTTGACGAACGGTTGCGCGACAAGCCGCGGGCCGGTTTGCCCTCTGGTGGCTATGAGTAGGCACTCAGCAGATAGGGTGCCAACGACAACGTATCGATAGTCCCACTCGGTCGTTCACTGCTACTGAGTGTCGTCGTCTTCGCCGACTGACAGCTCACAGCGGCGTGTGCCGCTCGTTTAGAATGAGTGCTTTGCTCGGATATTTGCCATGCCGGAATCGGCTGCTACGCCAGGGCTTGATGAGGTTCCGCTCGAGCAGTTAGTCGCTTGCCCTGAATGTGATTTGCTGATGCTCAAGCCGAACCTCAATCTCGGCGAGGTTGCTGAGTGCCCTCGTTGTGGTTGTGAGCTGTTTCGCTTGCGGCATCGAATCGTCGGACCTGGGCTGGCGTTGGTGCTCGCTGCGTTGCTGCTGTACTTCCCGGCCAACTTCCTACCCATCATGAGACTGAATCTGCTCGGCCGGGTTACTGACGATACGGTCTGGAGTGGTGTGCTCAGTTTGTATAACAGCGGCATGCAAGGTATCGCCGTGGTGGTGTTTCTCTGCAGCATGGCTGTGCCGTTACTTAAACTCCTTTGCCAGCTCGCTGTATTGCTCTGCATTGCGGTTGATCGGGCGAAGCCATTGGGTATGCTGCTCTACCGGACGTATCACCATCTACGTGAATGGGGGATGCTGGAGGTTTACCTGCTCGGCATTCTGGTGTCGATCATCAAACTCAGGGACATGGCCGAACTCAGCCTGGGTATTGGGCTGGCGTGCTTTGCCGGTCTGCTGGTCGTTCAGGTCTGGCTGGAGTTGGTGATGTCGCCGCACCAGGTCTGGCAAGCGTTGTCGGAGCGCCGCGATGCGCGCCGCTGATGCTGGGTTGATGGTTTGCCACGAGTGCCATCAGCTCAACCGGGCGGACGCCGGTCAGCGTGATCAGCGATGCGTCCGCTGCGGTGCACGCGTGCATATGCGCAGACCCAACAGCATCGTTCGAACCTGGGCGCTATTGATCACTGCAGCTCTGCTCTACCTGCCGGCGAACCTGCTGCCGATCATGACGGTACGCATGCTGGGCAGTGGCACGCCGGACACAATCATGTCTGGCGTCGTGACCTTGGCCAAGCACGGCATGTTTCCAATAGCCGCCGTGGTGTTCATCGCCAGCATTCTGGTTCCCACGTTCAAACTTGTTGGAATCGCGATGTTGCTGTTTTCAGTACAGCGCCACCATCCAATGTCGCCGCGCCAACGGATATTGGTTTTTCGCTTTATCGAGTGGATCGGACGCTGGTCCATGCTCGATATTTTCGTCATCGCCATTCTGGTGGCGATCGTCAATTTCGGCAGCCTCGCCAGCGTCGAAGCGGGCTTCGGCGCGATAGCCTTTGCCAGCGTAGTCATCCTGACCATGTTGGCTGCGATTACATTTGACCCTCGTCTGATCTGGGATAACACGGAATCCGGGAACAAGCATGACTGACCTGCCACAAGCCAATACTCGCCCTGCCTCCAGCTGGTCGGCCATCTGGATTCTGCCTCTGATCGCACTGGCTATCGGAGCGTGGCTCGCCTGGCAGGCCTATAGCGAGCGAGGCATCCACATCGAGGTGGTCTTCGAGAGTGCCGAAGGGATCGAGATCGGCAAGACGTCGGTGCTCTACAAGGGCATGACGATCGGTGTCGTGCGTGATCTGCGTCTAGGCGACGATGAGCGTCGGCAGGTCGTTGTCGCGGACATCGAGATGAACAAGGACGTCGATGGCTATCTACGCAGCGGCACGCGCTTCTGGCTGGTCAAGCCCAGTGTGACGCTAGCCGGGATTACCGGGCTGGAGACTCTGGTGTCGGGCAACTACATCGGTATCAGCCCTGCTGATGGCGAGACAACGCGGCGTTTCGTTGCGCTGGCGGAAGAGCCGCCGATGTCCGACAGCCGCATCGGCCTGCACCTGACGCTCAAAGCCGAGCGCCTTGGCTCGCTGAATCGCGGCAGTCCGGTGTTCTATCGGCAGATCCAGGTCGGACAGGTGAAGAACTACGTGTTGTCCGAGGACGACAGTACCGTCGAGGTGCAGTTGTATATCCAGCCGGAGTACGCCCATCTGGTGCGCAAGCACACGCGATTCTGGAATGCCAGCGGCGTCACCGTGGATGCCGGTCTAACGGGGGTTAAGTTCCGTACGGAGTCTCTGGCTAGCATCGTCGCCGGCGGTATCGCCTTCGCCACGCCATCTCACCGCAAGGACAGCCCTGCGACCGATCCGAGCATCCCGTTCCGGCTCTACGAGGACTTCGATGCGGCCCAGGCGGGTATCAAGACACTCGTATCTCTGCAGGATTTCGATGGGCTGCAGGCCGGCCGGACGCCTGTCATCTACAAGGGCATGCAGGTCGGTCTGCTGAAGAAGCTGGATATCGATTCCGACCTCAGCGGCGCGCAGGCCGAACTCTCCATCGACCCGCTGTTCGAGGACTATCTGGTAGAGGACACGCAATTCTGGGTGGTCAAGCCATCGGTATCGGTCGCCGGTATTTCCGGGCTCGAGGCCTTGGTGCGCGGCAATTACATCGCTGTTCGCCCCGGCGAGAAGGGTGCAGAAGCCAGGCGCAACTTCGTCGCACGCGCCAAGGCACCACCGCTGGATATACGCTCGCCCGGCCTTCACCTGGTACTGACGGCGGACAACCTCGGCTCGCTGGATGTCGGTAGTCCTGTGCTCTATCGCCAGGTACGGGTTGGCTCCGTGCAGAGTTACCAGTTCTCACGCGACCAGCAGCGGGTCGTGGTTGGCGTGCACATCGAGCAGCCCTACGCCGACCTGGTGAACAGTTCGAGCCGGTTCTGGAATGCCAGTGGCATTTCCCTTACCGGCGGGCTTTCCGGTATTGAGGTACGCAGCGAATCGCTGCAGAGCCTGCTGGCCGGGGGCATCGCATTCGAGACGCCGGAGCCGCAAGCTCCGGCTACCAGAAAGGTGCCCCGATTTAAGTTGCACAAGGACCGGGACAGCGCAATACGGCGCGGTACCTCGATAGAGATTCGTCTCGATCGCGGCGACGGCCTCGGTGCCGGCACGCCGATCCGCTACAAGGGGCTGGAGGTCGGCGAGGTTGACAGTGTGACGCTTAGCGATGACCTCGGACACGTCGTGCTGCGGGCCCGGATTACCGCCGCAGAGTCGCGGATTGCTCGTGCTGGTACTCAGTTCTGGGTCGTACGGCCCGAGCTTGGCCTCATGCGCACCGCCAATCTGGATACGCTGGTCAGTGGTCTCTATCTTGAGGTGGCTCCCGGCAAACCAGGTGCGGTCGCTCAAGCGCGTTTCGTGGGCCAGGAGCGTGAGCCGCAGAAGGCTGGTGAAGGGCTCACCCTGGTCCTCAGCGCGGCGCGTCTGGGTTCGATCAAGCCAGGCAATGCGGTCACCTACCGTGAGGTGAAGGTCGGTGAGGTGACTGGCTACGAGTTGGGGCAGACTGCCGACCGTGTATTGATCCGCGTACTTATCGAGCCGCGTTATGCTGCACTGGTGCACACCGGCAGCCGTTTCTGGGAAACCAGTGGCTTCGGTGTCGACTTCAGCCTGTTCAAGGGCGCCAGTTTGCGTACCGATTCGCTGGAGTCGCTGATCGAGGGCGGTGTTGCCTTTGCCACGCCTGATGGCGAGCAGATGGGGCGCAGCGCACTACCGGGACAGACGTTCGCCTTGTTCAAGGAGCCGCAGGAGGAATGGTTTGGCTGGGCGCCGAAGATCGAGCTGGGGCGAGCTGCCAGTGACAAGTGACGATTGATCCGGGACGTTGTTGGTGGGCTGAAGTCCACCCTACGGCGATATCCGGATGTGTATGAGAAAGGGCCCCGCGGGGCCCTTTTTCATTGCAGGGAGATCAGGCCGGTTCTTCGGTCCGTTGGGCTGAAGCAATGTGCTCGCTGGCGATCGGTTCGCGGCGGCTGATGTATTTCCAGTCCGCCTCGTCGATGTAGATACCGGCCGGCCCGCTGCCGCCCTCTAGGTCGATGGCGACGTGCGCGGAGACCTGTGGCTTCACCGACGCGAGGATCGGCACGAAGCCCAGCTGCAGGCTGGTTTCGATCAGCGCCTGCTGGTTGCGTTCGTCGATGTCAGCCGCCTCGTCGAGGTAGTAGGGCAGTCGGATGCGCCCGGCCTGCTCGCGGTCCATCAGGTGCAGCAACAGATACATGTTGGTCAGCGCCTTGATGGTCATGGTGGTGCCGTTGGACGCCGCACCGTCGATGTCGGTGTGGATAACCGGCTGGCCGCCAACCTTGGTGATCTCGAACGCCAGCTCGAATAGGTCTTTCAAGCCCAGCTGGTTGTTGTTCGCCGCCACCAGCCGCGCCAGATACTCCTTGGCTTCCTCGTTCTTCGCGTCCTGTTCGGAAGACTGGGACAGATCGAACACCGAGAGCGTCTCGCCTTCCTCGTATTGCCCGGCGCTGTGGATGATCTGATCGATATGCTTGAGCGCATCCTTGTTCGGCGCCAGCACGATGCGGAAGCTCGCCAGGTTGGAAACCTGACGCTTGTTGATCTCGCGGTTGAACAGCGCCAGCTGGTGTTCCAGGCTTTCGTAGTCGCTACGGATATTGCGCAGCGTTCGAGCGATGTCGGTGACCGCGGCACGGCGCGCCTTGGCCAGGGTCAGCGCCTCGTCCTGGCGATGCGCGTAGGCGTTGACCAAGAGTTGCAGACGACGCTCGGGATCTTCCTCGCTGTCGAACTTGGCCACGCCTTTCAGGCGCACCTGGGCATACAGCGCCTCGATCTGGCCGTCGACGCGCTGTAGCGCCTGCCAGCTGTCCTGGTAGTCGTTGAGTAGCGGCAGCAGGTTGTCCAGCGAGTCGTCCACCGGATCCATGAACGGCGTGCCGAACGGTAGGTTGGCTGGCAGCAGCTGGCGACGACGCAGGGCGTCTTCCAGCGTGCGCTCCTTGGCTTCCAGATCGGCCAGCTGACGGCCGACCAGCTGCAGCTTGGCGGACAGGTGCTGGACGCGCTCGGCGAAGGCGTCACTGGTGCGCTTGAGTTCTTCCTGGGCTGCCTCGGCCTGGGCCAGCTGCTCCAGCTTTGCCGGCTCTTCTGCGGCCAGGGTCTGGCTGCGGCGGAAGTCTTCCAGCGCTTTCTGCGCATCCAGCACGGCCTGGTACAGCGCCTCGGCCTGGGCCTTGCTCGCAGCGCGGTCGACGGCCACGGCATGCTGGGTCTTGAGCTGCTTGAGCTCGCGCTCGAGACGATCCTTCTGGTCGCGCAGGGCGGCGCGGTCGGCGAGCGCCTGCAAGGCCGGTGGTTCGATATGCGAAAGGTCGATGGACAGGCCCGGCACCGAGAAGGTGTCGCCCTTGAAGCGATCCAGCACCGCTTCGACTGCCTTGACCCAGTCCTCGCCTTCTGCAGTGATGCCTTTCTCACCCAGCGGTAGGCTGAACAGCTGGCCGTTGAACAGGCGCATCAGGCGATCCACATCGGCCTGGGAAAACTCCTCGCGCAAACGCGAATAGCTGTTGTTGTCGGCATGGTCGAGCTGCTGCTTGACCGACTTCAAGCGCTTTTCCAGGTCGCGCAGGCGCTCGTCCAGGTCCTCGCTGGAGAACTGGCGGGACTGCGCCAGTGCACCGGCCAGCTCGTCATGGGCGTCCTTGGCGGCGAGCAGCTGCTGCTCCAGCACATGGGCGTCCTCCACCAGGGTGAAACGGTTCTTCAGCACCGCCAGCTCGCCGAGCCAGCGCTGGGCTTCGCTGATCTCGCGCTCCAGCCGCATCAGCTCGCCGGTCGAACCGCGCTGTTCATTCTGCAGGCCGTCCTGCTCGCGACGGTAGTGCTCGGCCTGGATCACCAGCTCTTCCTTGCGTGCATCGGCGTAGTCGTGCCAGGTGCCGAGCAGGTTGTCGAGCAACGGCGACAGGCGATGCAGCTTGCCGCGCAGCAGCTCGCGCTGGGCGACACCGGAAGCCAGCGCTTCGACCAGCGGGCCGGCGGCGACCAGTGCCTGGTAGTCCTGCTCCATGCGGCGCACGTCGCGGAAGGCTTCTTCGGTGGCTGCGATGTAGTCGACGCTGCCCGAGCGCAGGCTGTGCTCGAAGGCATCGAGGAACAGCTGCTTCAATTTGGCCGCCGTGATCTCGCGCATGTGCAGCAGGTTGATGAACAGCGCGCGGAAGGTCTTCAGGCTCTGCTCGCTGGTCGAGCGCAGCGGGATCAGCGTCATGTCCAACGGGATTGAGGTGTGCCCGCCGACCAGCAGCCGGCGCAGTTCATCCGGCTTGGCCTCGTAGGCCTTGATGCCGGCGCGTTCGAGATTGGCGAACAGCTCGCGCTGGCGCAGGCAGGTGCCGTTCTGCTGGTAATGGTCGAGATCCAGCGAGCCCTGGTAGACGAAGAACTGGTGGCCGAAGCCGCCGCCCGGGCCGCGACCGGCCACGCCGATCACATGCGGGCCGTGGGGCAGCATGACTTCCACCAGGATGTAGCTGGTGTCGCTGGCGAAGTAGAACTTGCGTGACTGCTCGAGGCTGTACTTGCCGAAGCTCATGTCCGACATGCGCGCCAGGATCGGGAACTGCAGCGCGTTGATCGAAGCGGACTTGCCGAGGTTGTTGGCGCCGTAGACCGACAGCGGGTTCTCCAGCGGGAAGATGCCGAGGCTGTAGCCGGCGGTGTTCAGCAGGGCGAAGCGGCGAATGCCGTAGCGTTCCTGGCTCATGCTTCAAGCTCCTTTTCTGCAGCAATGGCGCGGGCGAGGGCGGCTTCTTCGGACTCTTCGACGAGAGCTTCGTCCGGCTCTTCGATAAGGATGATGTCGTCCTCGCTGTCGTCTTCAGCGATCAGCTCCGGCGCTGGTAACGGCAGGTCGCTGCTGTGCAGGCTGGCGGCGAGATCGCGGTCCTGCTGCACCGACAGGCAGACGTCGAGGAAGCGGTGCATCGGTGGCAGGAAGCGGTAGACGCCGTTGCTGTCCTCGGCGAAGCCCAGCTGCGTCAGGCGGCGGATGACCTTTTCTTTCAGCTCTTCCTGCGTGGTGACTTCGGCCTGCAGGAACAGGTCGCGGTACTTGTCCAGCAGCGCCGGCAGTTCATCGCGACCGAGGCTGCCGCCATCGAGCACGGCCAGCGGATCGCGGCCCTGGTCGGCCAGGTGCTCGACGAGGATGAAGGTGAACAGTGCCAGGCGCTGGGCGGTCTTGTTCACCTGCGCGCCCATCTGCTCGGGGACGAAGTAATAGAAGCCGCGCGGATCGCAGACCAGCTCGAAGCCGAGCGCCTTGAACAATGCGCGGTACTGGTCCTGCATGTTCGACAGCTGCGCGTAGGGCTCCGGCTCGCTGCGCGACAGGTGATAGCCCTTGAACAGCTCGCGGAAGATCGGCGCCAGCTGGGTCATTTCCTTGAGGTCGATGTTCATAGATGTGGCTCACAGGCAATCGTAGGGTGGAAAACGGCGCAGCCTTTTCCACCGGAAAGTTCGGTGTCAGCGGTGGACAAGCAAAGCGTTGTCCACCCTACGTAGGGATTAGCCATTCGCATTGGCCACCAGGGCAAAGGAGCTGAGGCTGACGCGGTGCTCGCGGGTCAGGTATTCGCGGCGTTCCAGGCGGTCGCGCTGGAAGCGGGCATCACGCGACAGGCGCGAGAACCAGTAGAGCAGCTCGTCGGTGGCGCCCTCGGGTTCCTGTTCCAGCAGCCAGGCCATCAGGTCCGGCAGCGGCAGTGCCTGCTGGCAGCGCTCGATCATCTCGCGGGCGGTGCGCGGTGCGCGCGGCTGCTCGCCCTTGCGCTTGCCGCTGGCCCGCGGGAACTGCGCCGGTTTCGGCTCGAAGCGGGCCAGGGCATAGACGTAGGCCTCGACCTGGCTGGCAGTGCCGAGAAAGGTGCTCTGCGGACGGGTGAACAGCGGCAGCGAGGCCTGCGGTACGGCGTCCAGGCCTTTCTTGCGGATCGCCGACAGCGCCAGCGCGGCGCCGCGGGTCACCGCATTGTGCCGGCGGGCTTCCTCGCGCAGCGGCAGCAGCAGTTCGCGGGCCTTGCGCAGGGTCAGCTGGGCGGTGGTCTGCATCTCGAGGATGCGCGCGTGGGTGCGCAGCAGGAGGTCGTCGTCCACCAGCTGGCCAAGGCGTTGCTGTTCGCCGAGCAGTTTCATCAGCACCTGCTCGACGCGGTGCACGCCCTGCTCGAAGGCGCCATCGGCGGAGACCAGCTGGATCATCGGCTCGACGTATTCGTCCCAAGTCGCCAACACCTCGGCATAGCGCTGGCGCAGCGGAATCTGGCGGTCGCTGGTCTTGGCCCGGTCGGCCACGGCGACCAGGGCCTGTTCGTCGTTATCGAGCTTCTTCAATACATCGCGCACGCGCATGTCCAGCAGGCGCAGCTGGCGGGCCAAGTCGTTGCCGTCGCGAATCTCGAACGCATCGAGAATATGCCCGGCCAGGCGCTCCAAGTGGCGCAGGTAGGCTTCGATCTCCAGGCACAGGCCGAGGCGGTGCTCGCGGCGCAGGTATGCGAGGAAGTCGTGGATCTGCGCGTTCAGCTCGAAGCGGTTGGGGCTCTTGGCCACCGGCACTAGGATGTCCAGGCGGATCCACTGGTCGAGCAGGGCAGTGATATCGGTGGGCGTGCCTTCGGGCAGTTGCGCGGCCAGCTGATGACGAAGTTCGATCAGACTCAGGGTGCCGGCGTCGAAACGCTCGCACAGCGGCTCGAGCAACGTCCAGTGTTCGGCGAGGGCACGCAGTACGCGCTTGGGTTCGATCATCGAGGCGCCAGTCCAGCCAGTGAAAAAAGCGCGAATTGTACTGCATTGACAGCCCACTGAAGGCCCGCCGGACAATCGGACGCGCTCTGAATGCGGCGCCCGGCAATCAACTGGGCGATTCACTTGAACGTCATTGCAGGCGGGTTAGCCTGTCTAGCATCGGCGCTTGCAGCCACATCGGTGCTGCCGGATGTCCTTGAATGGTGACGAAGTGTTGAAAATCTATTTCGATCTGCGCCGGTAATCGGCACAATTCGCGGCTTTTGCAAACGGGAGCTGCCGGCTCCTGTCCGGCGAAATCCCTTGGGGGCACGTAGACATGATCCAGACGCCGTATTACCTCATTGATAAACAGAAGCTCCTGGGCAACCTCGAGAAGATCGCCTACGTGCGCGAACAGTCCGGCGCCAAGGCGCTGCTGGCCCTCAAGTGCTTCGCCACCTGGTCGGTGTTCGACCTCATGCAGCAGTACATGGACGGCACCACCTCGTCGTCGCTGTACGAGCTCAAGCTCGGCCGGCAGAAGTTCGCCGGCGAGACCCACGCCTACAGCGTGGCCTGGGCCGACGACGAGATCGAAGAGATGGTCGCCAACTGCGACAAGATCATCTTCAACTCCATCGGCCAGCTGGAGCGCTTCGAGGCTCCGACCTCCGGCACCATCCGCGG
Source organism: Stutzerimonas kunmingensis (assembly GCF_021432085.1). GTDB lineage: Bacteria > Pseudomonadota > Gammaproteobacteria > Pseudomonadales > Pseudomonadaceae > Stutzerimonas. Next base: position 1,093,746 of record NZ_CP090366.1, read on the forward strand.
CCTGCGCGTCAACCCGCAGGTCAGCAGCTCCGACTACCTGCTCGCCGACCCGGCGCGGCCGTTCAGCCGCCTGGGCGAGCATGATCCGGCGAAGATCGAGGCGGTGATCGGCAAGATCAGCGGCTTCATGTTCCACAACAACTGCGAGAACGCGAGCTTCGAGCTGTTCGACCAGATGCTGACCACCATCGAGGAGCGCTTCGGCCATCTGCTGGCACAGGTCCAGTGGGTCAGCCTCGGCGGTGGCATCCACTTCACCGGCGAAGGCTATCCGCTCGATGCGTTCTGTGCGCGGCTGAAGGCGTTCTCGGAAAAATTCGGCGTGCAGGTCTACCTGGAGCCCGGCGAAGCGGCGATCACCATGAGCGCCTCGCTGGAAGTGACGGTGCTCGACACCCTGTACAACGGCAAGAACCTTGCGGTGGTCGACAGCTCGATCGAGGCGCACATGCTCGACCTGCTGATCTACCGCCTCAACGCCAAGATGGCGCCCTCAGGCGGCGAGCACAGCTACATGGTGTGCGGTAAGAGCTGTCTGGCCGGCGACATCTTCGGGGAGTACCAATTCGATCGCCCGCTGGCCATCGGCGATCGGCTGTCGTTCATCGACGCGGCAGGCTACACCATGGTCAAGAAAAACTGGTTCAACGGCCTGAAAATGCCGTCCATCGTGGTAAAGCAGCTCGACGGCAGCGTCGAGGTAGTTCGTGAGTTCGACTTTAACGATTACCTGTCCAGCCTTTCCTGAGGCCGCAGTACAAGGGGGTGAAACAATTGAAGAAAAACGTTCTTATCATTGGTGCAGGAGGTGTCGCCAAGGTGGTGGCCCATAAGTGCGCGCAGCACAACGACGAACTCGGTCGTATTGCTATCGCGTCGCGCAACATCTCCAAATGCCAGGCCATCATCGACAGCGTGCAAGCCAAGGGCGGGCTCAAGCAGCCCTGCGAGATCAAGGCCTATGCGCTGGACGCCATGGACGTGGAAGCGACCAAGGCACTGATTCGTGAAACCGAATCGCAGATCGTCATCAACGTCGGCTCTGCCTTCCTCAACATGTCCGTGCTGCGCGCCTGCATCGACACCGGCGCCGCGTATCTCGATACCGCGATCCATGAAGAGCCGGGCAAGATCTGCGAAACGCCGCCGTGGTATGGCAACTACGAGTGGAAGCACCTGGCCGAATGCCAGGAAAAGGGCATCACCGCCATCCTCGGTGCCGGCTTCGACCCGGGCGTGGTCAACGCCTATGCCGCCCTGGCGCAGCAGGAATACTTCGACAAGATCGAGTCGATCGACATCCTCGACGTCAACGCCGGTTCCCACGGCAAGTATTTCGCCACCAATTTCGACCCGGAAATCAATTTCCGCGAATTCACCGGTCAGGTTTACAGCTGGCAGAACAGCCAGTGGACGACCAACCGCATGTTCGAGGTCAAGCGCACCGACGACCTGCCGGTCGTGGGCGAACAGAGCCTCTACCTGACCGGTCATGACGAGGTGCACTCGCTTTCCAAGCACCTCGACGTGCCGAACATCCGCTTCTGGATGAGCTTCGGCGAGCACTACATCAACGTCTTTACGGTGCTGAACAGCCTTGGCCTGCTCTCCGAGCAGCCGGTGCGCACCGCCGAAGGCCTGGAAGTGGTACCGCTCAAGGTGGTCAAGGCCGTCCTGCCTGATCCCGCCTCGCTGGCGCCGGGCTATACCGGCAAGACCTGCATTGGCGATCTGGTCAAGGGCACGAAGGACGGGCAGCTTCGCGAGCTGTTCATCTACAACGTCGCCGACCATGAAGAAGCCTATGCCGAGACCGACAGCCAGGGCATCTCCTACACCGCCGGCGTACCGCCGGTTGCCGCCGCGCTGCTGATCGCCCGTGGCGAGTGGGATGCCAAGCGCATGGTCAACGTCGAAGAACTGCCGGCCCAGCCGTTCCTCAAGCTGCTCGACGTGATGGGCCTGCCGACCCGGATCAAGGATGAGCACGGCGATCGGGCCTGGGATCAGGCTTGATCGGCTGCGCGTCGGCCCTGCTGCGTTAAAAACAGGCTCGGACGGTGGCTTGCCACCGAACGGCCTTTAGGCCGGCCCGAAGGGCGAGCGGAGCGAGTCATGCTCATTTACAGCAGTAAACTCCGCTTCCTCGCCTGTTTTTGCCTTGCATGGCTCTAGCTCGCTCGATCAGCCCAAAGCCCGCCTAAAGGCGGGCTTTGTGTTTTCTGGCGTAGGGTGGAAAACGCCGAAGGCTTTTCCACCGACGGGGAACGCTGGTGGAAAACGCTTCGCGGTTTTTCACCCTACGCGGCAACAACCCACGCCAAACGCAGCTTCGCCTTCCCGCTTTGTTCATTTCACGCGACAATCCGCGGACTACAGCGCCCCCTGAGAGGCGCTCGGCAGCCGTGAGGATTTCCTATGAGCAGCAATGATCGCGTCATCATCTTCGACACCACCCTGCGCGACGGCGAGCAGAGCCCTGGCGCGTCCATGACCGGTGAGGAAAAGCTGCGCATCGCCCGGGCGCTGGAGCGGCTGAAGGTGGACGTGATCGAGGCCGGCTTCGCCATCGCCAGCCCCGGCGACTTCGCCGCGGTGAAGCTGGTTGCCGACAACATCAAGGACAGCACCGTGTGCAGCCTGGCGCGCGCCGTCGATGCCGACATCGAGCGTGCCGCCGAAGCACTGGCCGGCGCCAACTCCGGGCGCATCCACACCTTCATCGCCACCAGCCCGATCCACATGCAGTACAAGCTGCGCATGCAGCCGGACCAGGTGGTCGAGCAGGCGGTGCGTGCGGTGAAGAAGGCGCGCAGCCTGTGTGCCGATGTGGAATTCTCCTGCGAGGATGCCGGGCGCTCGGAGATCGATTTCCTCTGCCGCATCATCGAGGCTGCCATCGACGCCGGTGCGCGCACCATCAACATCCCGGACACCGTCGGCTATGCGATTCCGCACCAGTACGCCGACACCATCCGCCAGCTGCTCGAACGCATCCCCAATGCCGACAAGGCAGTGTTCTCGGTGCATTGCCACAACGACCTGGGCCTGGCCGTGGCCAACTCCCTCGCGGCAGTGGTCGCCGGTGCGCGGCAGGTGGAGTGCACCATCAACGGCCTCGGCGAGCGTGCCGGCAACGCCGCGCTGGAAGAGATCGTCATGGCCATCAAGACCCGCCAGGACCTGCTCGATGTGCACACCCGCATCGAGACCGAGCACATCCTCGCCGCTTCGCGCCTGGTGTCGGGCATCACCGGCTTCCCGGTGCAGCCGAACAAGGCCATTGTCGGCGCCAACGCCTTCGCCCACGAGTCGGGCATCCACCAGGACGGCGTGCTCAAGCACCGCGAAACCTACGAGATCATGTCCGCCCAGTCTGTTGGCTGGAACGCCAACAAGATGGTGATGGGCAAGCATTCCGGCCGCGCCGCATTCCGTTCGCGCCTGGATGAGCTGGGCATCGTGCTCGAAGGCGACGAGCTGAATGCCGCGTTCGCCCGTTTCAAGGAACTGGCCGACAAGAAACACGAAATCTTCGACGAAGACCTGCAGGCACTGGTCTCCGACACCCTGGCCGACGAAGCGCCGGAGCACTTCAAGCTGGCCAGCCTGGAAGTCGCGAGCAAGACCGGCACCATCCCCGAAGCCAAGCTGGTGCTCAGCGTCGATGGCGCCGAGCGCAGCGCCCAGGCCCAGGGCTCCGGCCCGGTGGACGCCACCTTCAAAGCCATCGAGGCGATTGCCGATTCTGGCGCCACGCTGCAGCTGTATTCGGTCAACGCCATCACCCAGGGCACTGACTCCCAGGGCGAGGTCACCGTGCGGCTGGAGAAGGGCGGACGCATCGTCAATGGCAACGGCGCCGATACCGATATCGTCGTCGCCTCGGCCAAGGCTTACCTCAACGCGCTGAACCTGATGCAGGTCGGCGCCAAGGCACATCCGCAGGTGGAAGGCGTTTGATCAACGAAGCCCGGCGTCGCGCCTACCTCGACGCCATGCAGGTAGCCAGCTGGCTGCCGCGTACTGAGCTGCCGTTCGCCGCACCGTCGCGGCCGGAGTTGCTGTTGCCGGTCGCGGCCGAAGCGGAGCCGGAGATTGCCGCTGCACCTGTAGCAGAGGTGTCCGTGGCCGCTCCAGTTGCGGAGCGGTCGGCCGCAGCGCCGGCAGTCGAGCAGCCGCAAGCGCCGCGTCCATGTATCGCCATGCCGGAACCCAAGCAGCCGGAACCGGTTGCTGCTGCGGCGGTAGAACAGGCGGCCGAACCGGCCAAACCCATCGAGCCACCGCCACGTTTCTCGCTGCAGCTAATGCGCGCCGGCAACGTGTTGCTGGTGGTGGAGTTGCCCACCGGCGAATCCTTCCAGAGCCGCGACCCGGCCTACATCCTGCTCAAGGACCTGCTGCGCGCCGCACGTCTGCCGGACAAGCCGCAGCAGGTCGGCGATGGCGAGCCGATTCGCTGGCCGCTGCTGAACAAGGGCAGCCTCGACCAGGGTGGAGAAGCCGCGCGTGATTACGTGCAGGGCGTGATGGCCGCCGAGCTGGAAAACATGGGCTGCGATTGCATCTGGCTGATCGGTCGTCCGGCGCTGCGTTTCGCCGGTGAAGTGGATGTCGACGCCTGCTATCGCGAACTGGCTGTCGAGGGGCTCGGTCGCGCACTGGCGATGCCCGGCCTGGAACAGCTGATGGAGCAGCCGGCCGCCAAGGCCGAGCTGTGGAAAACCCTGCGCCGCAGCATGCCGCGCTGGCACATAGGTTCATGAGTACGTGTGATGAGTGATGCTGTCAGCTTCCGCCCGATGACCGCGGCGGACATCGAAGCCGTGTTGAAGATCGAGTACGCCGCCTTCAGCCACCCCTGGACGCGCGGCATCTTCAACGACGCGCTGAGTGCCTACGAGTGCTGGGTGATGTTCGAGGGCGAGCAGCAGGTCGGCCACGGTGTGATCAACCTGATCCTCGACGAGGCGCACCTGCTCAATATCACCGTCAAGCCGCAGAGCCAGGGCCGCGGCCTCGGCCTGCGCCTGCTCGAGCATCTGATGGAGCGTGCCCGCGAACGCGGCGGCCGCGAATGCTTCCTCGAAGTACGTGCGAGCAACACCACGGCCTATCGGCTTTACGAGCGTTATGGCTTCAACGAAGTTGGCCGACGCCGGGCCTACTACCCGGCGGCAGACGGCCGTGAAGATGCGCTGGTGATGGCCTGCACGTTGCTGGATTGATTGCTGCGGGCTTCGGTTTTTGTGCTGGAGTTCGCCGGCGCCACGATCACGGTTGCCGACCTCTGACTGTCACCAGCCCCGGTAGGGTGGATCACGCTTCACCGATCCACCGAGTTCGCGTCATGGTGGATGTAAAAAGCGACATCCACCCTACGCCCACTGGACTGATTGCTGCGGGCCGAGGCCCCGGCTTTTGGGCCGCGCTCGTCGGCGCCCACGTCTCGCTGTTGCCGATCTCTGACTGTCGCCAGCCTTGTAGGGTGGATCGCGCTTCACCGATCCACCATGCTCGCGTCATGGTGGATGTAAAAAGCAAACATCCACCACGCCTACGCAAGGCAGCCGAGGCCGCCTTATGAGTTCCGCGACCCTGTCGCTTCCGCCTACCGAGTGCGGCAAATGGCTCCGCTCTATTCCCCCGGCCGCTTGTCCCGGCCCGAATCCAGAGGGGCTTCGCCTTCCAGTTCTTCGTCCGACAGCACGCTGTCGTCCTCACGCAATACCGCATCGCCGCCGCTGAGGCCGGTGTCTTCGTCGCCTTCGGCGGGGCCGTCCCAGGGTTTGCCGTCAAGCGGGTCGTGGCGGCCGAGTTCGGCCTCGTCGAGATCCACATCGGCGCCGATCTCATGCTCGGAAACCACGCTCAGGTCCTGATCCGCCGGCTCGCCATGGCCGCGCTCGCTCGGCGAGCGTGCGCCGTCCTCGGGGATCAGTGTTTCCGGCGCCATGTCGTCCATTGTGGTCTCGCCATCCGGGACTTCGCCGGCTGTCATGCCTGCTTCGGCGGCGCGTTCGGAGGTGAACTCGTCGGCCACCTGTTCACCGGGCACCTCGTCGCCGATGCGACCCTTGCGCTCGTCACGGCGCTGATCGAAATCGAGCTGTTCGATGGAGCCCATGCGGTCTTCGGTGTTGTCGATTTCCGTTGGGGTGTAGGGTTTTTGATCGCTCATGATCGTCTCCTGTCAGAACGTCGGTCATGCAGGTTGTGACCCGGCCGCCCTGGGAAGATTCAGGGCTGTCGGCTGGCCGATAACGCCATTCGGGTCCATCCTTTCCTGCGGCCGTAGATGCCTGAGCGTCTTGAGAAAAAGGGGACGAACCACCGCGCGTGATCCGGAGTCCTACTCTGCATGAATGATCAAAACGACCAACCTGCGCCAGCGCCTTGGCGCTACGCCTTCTTCTTCGATGTCGACGGAACGCTGGCTGAGATTCAGCCCCGACCGGAACTCGTCTTCATTCCACCGTCCACCCTCGCGGCCCTGGAACGCCTGCATGCCGGCGGCATTCCCGTCGCCGTGATCTCCGGCCGACCGCTCGCGCAGCTCGATGCGCTGCTGGCGCCCCTGCAACTTCCCGCCGCCGGCGTGCACGGTGCCGAGCGCCGTGATGCCACGGGTGAGCTGCGCAACCTGGCACTCGACAATCAGGCGCTGGAGCGCATCCAGCGTGAGTTGCAGCAGGCCTGCAGCGAGCATCCCGGCCTGCACCTGGAGAACAAGAGCGTCGCCTTTGCCCTGCATTTTCGTCAGGCGCCGGAGCTGGAGGAGGTTGCCCGCACACTCGCCGAAGACTTCGCCCAGCGTTACGCCGAGGTACTGACCCTGCAGCCCGGCAAGTGCGTGTTCGAACTCAAGCCCCGCGGCGCGAGCAAGGGCGAGGTGATCCGCGCATTCATGCAGGAGCCGCCTTTTGCCGGCTGCATCCCCGTGTTCCTTGGCGACGATCTCACCGATGAAGCCGGCTTTGCCGCCGTCAACGCGCTCGGCGGCCGGTCCATCAAGGTCGGCGACGGCCCCAGCGAGGCCCGCGAACGGGTGGCGTCGGTGGCTGCCGTCGGCAGCTGGATCGAAGCGCTGCTGAACGAACCCGGTGTGCCGGCCGAACCCAGAATAAAACCCGACTAGAGCGAGATTTACTGCCATGAGCCGTTTAGTAGTGGTTTCCAACCGCGTGGCGCCAATCAAACCGGGCAAGGTAGCCGCCGGAGGGCTGGCCGTCGGTGTCTACGATGCGCTGCGCCAAGCCGGTGGCATCTGGTTCGGCTGGAGTGGCGAGATCAGCGCGACCCCGACGATCAACACCGAGGAAGTGGGCAACATCACCTACGTCACGCTGCCGCTGAACAAGCGTGACTACGACCAGTACTACCGGGGCTTCTCCAACAACACACTCTGGCCGATCTTCCACTACCGTATCGACCTCGCGCGCTACAGCCGCGAAGAATACGACGGCTACCGGCGGGTCAACGGCATGCTGGCCGAGAAACTCCTACCGCTGCTTGAACCTGACGACATCATCTGGATTCACGACTACCACCTGATCCCGTTCGCCGAAGCCTGTCGGCAGCTGGGCATCCGCAACCGCATCGGCTTCTTCCTGCATATCCCGTTTCCCGCGCCGGAAATCCTCACCGCCATTCCGCCGCACAACGAGCTGCTGAAGACCCTCTGCTACTACGACCTGATCGGCTTCCAGACCGACACCGATCGCCTGGCCTTTCAGGACTACATCACCCGCGAAGTGCGCGGTGTGATCGAGCCGGACGGCAGCCTGACCGCCTACGGGCAGAACTTCCGCGCCGGGGTTTACCCGATCGGCGTGGTACCGGACGAAATCCAGAAGCTCGCCGAAGGCTACAAGGGCCGCGCCCATCCCATGCGCCGGGCCAGCGATACCCGGCGGCAGACCATCATCTCGGTCGACCGCCTGGACTACTCCAAGGGCCTGGTGGAACGCTTCCGCGCCTACGAGGAGTTTCTCGACCGCTATCCCAAGCACCGCAACAACGTCGAATTCCTGCAGATCGCGCCGACCTCGCGTTCCGACGTGCGCACCTATCAGCACATCCGCGAGCAGCTCGAGAGCCAGGCCGGGCATCTCAACGGGCGCCTGTCCGATCTTGACTGGACGCCGCTGCACTACCTCAACAAGAGCTACGACCGCCGCGTGCTCATGGGCCTGTTCCGCACCGCCGACGTCGGCTTCGTCACGCCGCTGCGCGACGGCATGAACCTGGTCGCCAAGGAATACGTCGCCGCGCAGGACCCGGAAGATCCCGGCGTGCTGGTGCTGTCGCGCTTCGCCGGCGCCGCACGCGAGCTGACCTCCGCGCTGATCGTCAATCCGTACGACTGCGTCGGCATGGCCGAAGCCCTCGACCGCGCGCTGAGCATGCCGCTGGCCGAACGCAAGGACCGCTACGAGCACCTGATGCGCGCCATTCGCGCAGCCGATCTGGATGCCTGGCGCGACAACTTCATGCGTGACCTGCGTTCGTACGTCTCCCAGCCCAGCACCACGGTCATCGAGACTGAAGAACTCGTCGAGCCGGACTGATCGCCCGTGCGAGCCGGCCTTGCTTGTCAAAGGCCAGGCCGGCTCGTAAGGTGCGGGGCCGAACCATAGGGACAACGTAGATGAGCGAGCTGGAACCGCTGTTCGAGAACAACGCCCGCTGGGCCGAGGCCATCAAGGAAGAAGACCCCACCTTCTTCGAGAAACTGTCCAAGCAGCAGGCACCGGAGTACCTGTGGATCGGCTGCTCCGATGCCCGCGTGCCCGCCAACGAGATCGTCGGCCTGTTGCCGGGCGACCTGTTCGTCCATCGCAACGTCGCCAATGTCGTGCTGCACACCGACCTCAACTGCCTGTCGGTCATCCAGTACGCGGTCGACGTGCTCAAGGTCAAACACATCCTCGTCACCGGCCACTACGGCTGCGGTGGCGTGCGTGCCTCCATGCGCGACGACCAACTGGGCTTGATCGACGGCTGGCTGCGCAGCATCCGCGACCTCTACTACGAGCACCGCGTGCACCTGTCCAAGCTGGACGGCGAAGAGGAGCAGGTCGACCGCCTCTGCGAGCTCAACGTCATCCAGCAGGTCGCCAACGTCAGCCACACCACCATCGTCCAGAACGCCTGGCACCGCGGCCAGCCGCTGGCCGTGCACGGCTGCATCTACGGCATCAAGGATGGCCTGTGGAAGAACCTCAACGTCACCGTCAGCGGGCTCGATCAGCTGCCGTCGCAATACCGCCTGCGTCCGCCGCGTAACGCCTGATGAACAGCCGCCACGCTCCGGCATTCGCCGGTCTGCTCATCGCTGTGCTCTGCTGGAGCGGCAACGCGCTGGTGGCCCGTGCCTTTTACGATCAGATCCCGCCGCTGAGCCTGTCGTTCTGGCGCTGGGTGCTGGCCACCACGCTGCTGCTGCCCTTCGTCGCCCGAGGCATCTGGTTGCACCGCGCCACCCTGCGGGCTGCCGGCTGGCGCCTGCCGGTGATCGCCGCGCTCGGCATCGCCAGCTACAACTCGCTGCTCTACACCGCCGCGCAAAGCACCGAAGCGATCAACCTGACGCTGGTGAACACCTGCCTGCCACTGGCGACCTTCATCGGGGCGGGCTTCCTGCTCGGTGAATGGCCACTGCGACGCGCCTGGTTCGGCATGGCCGTGGCGGCGGCGGGGCTGCTCTACCTGATCAGCCGTGGCAGCTGGCAGACGTTCGCCAGCCTGTCGTTCAAGGCCGGCGACCTCATCATGCTGCTCGCCGTGCTGGTGTGGGCGCTGTACACGCTGCTGCTGCGGCGCTGGTCGAGTTTCCTTACCGTGCCCCCTCTGGTGCTGCTCGGCGTGCTGATGCTGCTGGGCGTGCCGCTGATCCTGCCGTTCTACCTGTACGAACTGAGCCGGGTAGGGGGCTTCGCCGCCACGCCGGCCAACCTCGGCGCCATCGGCTACACCGCCGTGTTCGCCTCGCTGATCGCCTACCTCGCCTGGAACCACGGCGTAAAAGTCGTCGGCGCCGCCAAGGCCGCCATGGCCAGCTACCTGATGCCCGTGTTCACCGCGCTGCTCGGCTGGGTGCTACTAGGCGAAGCCCTGCAACCCTTCCACTGGATCGGCGGCACCTTGATCTTCGCCGGACTGCTCCTGGCCACGCGGCCGTCATTTCGCTAGCGGCGCCTCACATGGCGCGGCCTAGGCGCTATTGACCGTTCATAACTAACCGTTTGAAAAGGATAAAAAATCTGCGGAGCCAGGGTTGACAGCCCCAAGCGACCAGAGAATAATGCGCGCCACTTGGCTACATAGCTCAGTTGGTTAGAGCGCAGCATTCATAATGCTGATGTCCCAGGTTCAAGTCCCGGTGTAGCCACCAGACACAGAAAGGCGGTTAGCGAAAGCTAACCGCCTTTTTTGTTTTCTGGCCGATGACTACGAATCGCCAGATTCGACTGGCTTCAGCGGCAATACTGCTGCTCGCACGGAACGCCATCCATATCCCCGTCCATGGTCGTGCCAGGGCAATTCCGAAGAAAGAACGTCGCTTCTTCGCAGGATCGCATCTGCGAGCAATGCGTGCGCCCATCGCATGAATAAGCGCGTGCTGCTGGTTTAGAAAAACCAGCAGGCGCATTAGATGAGGCCGTCGATGTGGGATAAGCCGTGGAGGCAGCCGTCTGCGCTGCATCAGGCTTCAGGTAAAAATGCCAAATCGCCGCACCGATCATTAGCGCAATCACCAGGTTCTTCATTGTGAGTCCTTTCAGCAATCATCGAGAGGCGCGGACTGTAGATAATCGTACGGCTGCTCGCAATGTCTGGTTTTTGGTTGGCACAACGCTCTGGACTTGGTGATGGTGGGCCGCTGAAAAATAAATCTGAACTGACCCCGATTTCACGGACACCGACCTAAGAGACAGCGTGCAGGCGTTCATACTCGAACGGCGTCATATACGCCAAATACGAATGCCGTCGCTGTCGGTTGTAAAACACTTCGATGTAGTCGAACAAGCTTTGCCGAGCCTCGTCGAAGGTTCGGTATTTCTGATGCCGCACATGCTCGGTTTTGAGCGTATGGAAAAAGCTCTCCATCGCTGCGTTGTCGTGGCAATTACCTTTACGGCTCATGCTCGGCTGGATATCGTTTTGAGCAAGCAGAGCCTGATAACGAGCGGTTCTGTACTGCACGCCCTGATCGGTATGGAGCAGCAGGCCAACAGGCTTGGCACGCCTGCCCAGGCTCATTTCCAGTGCCAGCGTTGCTAGCTCTTGGCTGGGCTTCTTATCCATTGCCCAGCCAACTATCAGCCGAGAGTAGAGATCCATGATCACCGATAGGTACAGCCATCCTTGAGCGGTCGGAATGAACGTAATGTCCGCCACCCAACGCTCGTTTGGTCGATCCGCATAGAAGCGCCTCAGCAGTCGATGCTCAACGATATGTTCAAACGTTCGCCCGCGACCGGCCTGCTGCCAAACCAAGGTCTGCTTTGTCCTGAGACCGGCCTCTCGCTTCAAACGAGCTATGCGATTGAGGCCTGCACTGTTCCCCTGACTAGTTAGCTCTCGGTGAATACGTATCGGCCCATACGTTTGGCGACTATCACGATGAACCGCCTCGATCTGGCCCAGCAAAATACGGTTTGCCTTCGAACGCCGCGACTCTGCTCGATTGCGCCACGCGTAGTACCCGCTTGGCGAAGCGCCAACCGCTCGGCAAAGCCTGCGGATCGGATACTGGGCAGCATGATCACGAATGAAGGCGTACTTCACACGAGGCTCTTGGCGAAGTACGCAGCCGCCTTTTTTAGGATTTCGTTCTCTTCACGTAATCGCTCCATTTCGCGCTTCAGCTGAGCCACTTCGCTTTCTGGCTCAGCCTGGCGGCCAGAGCCCGGGAACGCGTGGCCCTGCTTCTGGTCAAGCTGCTGCTTCCACTTGTAGAGCTGATTGACCCGGATACCTAGCTCACGCGCAAGCTGCGTGCAGGACTTATCCGAGTCGGTCAGCTGACGGACTGCCTCTCGCTTGAATTCGGGGCTGTAGCGTTGGTACTCGCGTTTGTCTGTCATGGGACACCTTCCTATCTGACGGTATAGTCACATTTGAGGTGTCCGTAAAACCGGGGCTAGATCAATCTGTCCCCTTTGTTTGAAGCCGCTTCAACGCTCTAGTGCCTGATTGCCTAGAGCATTATTGGCAGGGAGGCTGTTTAACGAGTCATCATTTCGTAGTGACCTTCATGATTGGTCAACTGGAATATCTTTTTGAAAACCTTTCGATAAACCTGAACCTCGGCCCCATGCGCCTGTATGAAAAGATCGTCTGGCATACAGTGCGAACCATCGTTTATCCATGCTACAAGGGAGCGACACACCTCTCGGTCTTCATGAGTATCAAACATGGCAATCAAGTCATCGTCACCATACTTTCCTAAAATCTTAAAGTAATTCTCAATTATCCTTCTCATGACATCTGAAGCGTAACTGCTGACGTGTCAGGAGTCTCCTTATACTCCCTCCAAAGCAATTCATACGACGTGCTTATTGGATTGTTTATTCTATGATGAACGATGGCCGAAAATCTCTCGCCTTTTCGCAGAACCCAGTGGTTAACGTCATTAACACATTTCGTTCTTCCGTCGATGAAAGAAGCTTCTTTGTGGAAGTAAACATTATGAGTCAAAATTATAAGCTGGCGCACATCTCCTAGACCCGATTTAATCGCCTTGATCAAACTCTTAATTAACGTGCTTACAACAAACAATATCCCACTATCAAGGCTCGAGATTGGGTCATCAATTACCAAGACTCGCGGTGAGGATACATTCGCAACAGACTTGCCGCCTTTCACCAACTGCAAAAAATATAGAAAAGTGATGAAGGATATCTCACCCTCACTCAAGGTTGGTTCAGCCAGGCTTCCGTCAGCCCTCTTGATCTGATAATGATTAAGGACTGAATCGGCAGGAATAATTTCAAAGTTATCGAATCCACAGCCGCGAAGAATAGCATTTATCTCATCAACTGCAGGTTGAACACTGGTTGTCTGGCTTACCAAGGCTTTAATGTCTGCATTCAAACCAAAGTACTCAGCCCTTTTATCAGCTATGATTCTAGCTATGTTGTCGCGACCTTTGGACAGGCCATTAAGCTTCACGCGATATTCGGCAACATCTTTTTTTGCTTGCTGTGCAATGAAATCCCATACAGCAGATATGAGATTTGAGCGCTCTTCATCATAATGATCCAATATTTCATTGTGCGCTAAACAGTTGTCCCTACCTTTTTTCAAAAGCAACTCAATAGCCGCCCACTCATCCTTTATAGGATGCAATTGGATAGATAAACTAGGCTCTTTTAGCTTGCTGGCGACAAGCTCCATATTTGCTGAAAGCAGACTCAAAAACGCGTTTACGGCTAACTTGTAGTTGTTGATATCAACTTTAGCAATGAGATTTGATGCCAGCCTTTGCTCTGTTAATGCCAGATATTGGGCTAAATCATCAACGGCGCTCTTATAATCAATCTCCGCAGCTTTAAGCTCGGACATCGAACTAGTAAAGCTGTCATCGAAGTATTCTGCAACCTTAGCCCTAAAACTATCAGTTATGGTTTTCTGCTGACAAAAGGGGCAGGTGTCACCATGCATATACTTGAGACCTTGGTTGAGCCAATCACCAAGATTCAAAGCTCCTATGAGCTTGGCAATATCAACATCTTGCTTGCCGATAATCTTTTTCCGCCAGATAGAGTCATCCAGCAAGCTCGCCGACATAGTAAATAGTGAGGGGGCTTCCACTCTAGGCTGAGCATCTACGAAGACAATTTCAGCCTTAGCCTCTAAGTCCTCAATTTTGATCTGAGCCACCGGCGCAGCTTGTCGTAAAAGCCTAGCCTTGAAGCTTTCTTTTTGCGCAAAGCCTTTGAAGGCGACTTTGAAATTAGATTCATATTTCTTAAAGTAAGAAATCCAGACTTTGTCTTTAAATGATAATTCAACCTCCTCAATATCTGCGTTTATTTTTGCCAAGGTTTCACTTTTATTTACACCATCAATCCTGATATTTTCAAGCTCGGCTTTTTTCTGATCAATTACAGCAAGCTCTTCGGTTGTGGACTGCCCTAAAGTGAAAATCCCTTCAATAGTACTTTTTCCAAAGTTCTTTTCTCTAAATACCTTGTTATAAACCAGTAGCTCTAACGGCTGATTATTAACCCACGAGGCAGCACATGAACTGTAACGCTCAGAAAATTCGCCTGACAGAAAGTTAGAAACAGTAGTTTTGCCGCTACCATTTGCTCCATAAACAAAGTTAATTTTAGACAAACCATCTAAAGCAACTCCGTCAGAATCAAATGTAGCGACATTTTTTAGTGTGATGCTATTTAACATGGCGTTCCCTCGCTATAAATTCCTAATAGGCTTCGAAGCATGATAGTGCATTGCTATCACAGCACGATCAACTGCTAAGCTGTCGCAGTGGTGACCACAAATAGTGATTTTCATGGAAAGCTCTGCAGGCATGAGGGTACGCGGCCGTACAAGCCAAGTTTTATGGGCCTATAGGATTTTGCGAGGCTCTGCTCAAGTGATTCATAATTCTCAGTACTGCATTACTAGACATCCAAAGGCGCCTAGCCAAAGCTAGCCGCCTTTTTCGTTCCATCTATTCGCTGTTCCGTTTACCGAGGTAAACCATGCGTGACCGTTTCGATGAGATTCGTGCCGAGCGGGATGTTCATTCCGTGGAGCCGGTTGTTTACAACCGTGATCCCCATGCCGGGCTGTGGAAGCAGATTGCGTTGGGGATTGTGGTGGGTTATCTGGCGTTGGGTGTTTCAAGTGCCTTGGGTTGGGCGGTGTTTGTGCGGTTTGCGTTGGGCAGTTTGCAGGTTGCGGTGCCGTGAAAGCTGGGGCGTTAAGCTGGCGAGCAGGTTCTTCTGAGGCCTCGGTATCAGCGGGCTGTGGCGCCTTCTCTTGCCGTTGACGTTACCCGTGGTGCGGCGCAGAATCGGCGCCATTTCGCGGGGAGCCATCCTCCGCTAGCGGTTTCTTTGGTGTCTGAAGGGCGTGTGATGAATACGTTGCTGTCTGCGGTCTCGGTGATCGTTTGTGTGTTGGCAATCAGTGCGGGTGTGATGTTCGATGTTCGGCACAAGCCGAGCGACGAGGCGAAGCGGGTGTATACCGCGGAGCGGGTGAACGAGATTCTGCGGCGTAATACCAAGCAGAGCTGAGCCAGAGGCAAGGCGGCGGAATAAAAGAGGCGGCCCGAGGGTCGCCTTTTTCATGCCTGAAAAAAGCCGGGCGCGAGGCCCGGCGAAGTCCAACGAGGAGAGGTGCTGCGGCGTGGGTGTTTACCAGAGCGGCAGGCTGTAGCTGACGATGAAGCGGTTCTCGTCGAGATCGCTCTGGAAGTTGCTGCGCGTGGTGGCGTTGCGCAGCTTGAGGCCAAGGTTTTTCAGTGGGCCGCTCTGGATGACGTAGGCGATGTCGGTGTTGCGCTCCCAGGTCTTGCCTTCGCTGGCGCCGGCGCCACGGTCGACGTTGTCACCGGAGACGTAGCGGGTCATCAGGCTCAGCCCGGGAATGCCCATGGCGGCGAAGTCGTAGTCGTAGCGGACCTGCCAGGAACGCTCGTCCTGGTTACCGAAATCGTTGATCTGCAGCAGGTTGATCAACGCGTTATCGCCACCGGCGACGTAGGCGAAACCGGTATCGCCGCTCATGTGCTGGTAACCGCCGGTGAAGGCATGAGCGCCATGCTTGTAGGTGAACAGCGCGCCGAAGGCGTCGTTGTCGACGTTGCTGCCGCCATCGTCGGTGGAGCGTACATAGCGCAGGTCGGTCTTGAAGCTCTGCGACTCGCCGATCGGCAGCACATGGACCAGGCTGAGGTTGTGCTGGTCGTAGATGCCGTCCAGCCCACCGTAGTAGTAGCTGGTGGCCAACTGTGGCGACCAGTCGTAGCGCCCGCCGGCGAAGAGGAACTCGTCGCTCGTCGTATTGCTGCCAAGGGTGATGTTGCGCAGCCCGCCGTTGAACACCGTCATCTCTTCGTAGTTGGAAGAGTCGCGGTAGCTGGTGCGATCCAGCATGCCGAGATCCAGCGTGAGGCCTTCGACGTCCTTGCTCTGCAGCCAGGCGCCGCGATAGATGTTCGGCAGCAGGCGGCTGTCGTTACGCATCAGCACCGGGATCACCGGTTGCAGCGTGCCCACGTGCAGCGTGGTGGCGGACAGCTTGGCCTTGGCGGTCAGGCCCGCCGTGCCGTAGTCGTCCGCCGGTTCACCGGAGGCCGAGCGTGGCAGCAGGCCGGTGCCACCGCGACCGGAGCCGGAGTCGAGCTTGACGCCGAGCAGCCCGATGGCATCCAGGCCAAAGCCGACCGGCCCTTCGGTGTAGCCGGATTCCATTTTCAGGATGAAGCCCTGGGCCCACTCCTCGGCCTTGGACTGGCCGTCCCCCGAACGGAAGTCGCGGTTCATGTAGAAGTTGCGCAGTTCGACAGCGGCCTTGCTGTCTTCGATGAAAGCGGCGCTGGCGGGGCCGGTGGCGATCACTACGGCGCCGCCGCAGAGGGTGTGGCAGAGGGATTTGTGGTGCAGTCGCATGGTGTTTCCTCTTGTTGTTGTTTTAGGCCGCTCTCGGGCGGCTACAGGGCATAGAGCGAAAGGCGTGCCAGGCGCGGCGCTCGAGTGGCCACCCGCCGCAATGGCGCGTGGTAGAGCGGTCTATGGGCGGTTGGCTGGGCTTGCCGCGCGGGCTGCGGTGCGTCCGTTGGGCTGGACATGTATGGCGGAAGGCGGTGTTCTGCGGGGTCGAGGTGTCCAGTCGGGCAGACTGGGCGGCGCCGGCGGGGGAAGCCGGCGCCGGGTCAGGTCAGCGCTTGCCCCTGCGACTCTTGACGCAGACAAAGCTCTTCGCGGCGTTCACGTCGCCCTTGCCGACGTACTTCGGCCAGCCGGGGTATTCGCACAGCGGGCGGGTGCGGCCGGGCACGCCGACGCTATCGGCAACGACCTGCCGGCGCGGCGCACGGCCCTGTTCGACCCAGTCTTCCAGCGCGGTCAGCGAATCCCAGGCGGCGTTGAACACGGTGCTGGCGGCGTGGCCGTAGCCGGGGATCTCGTAGTAGCGCAGGAAGTGCTTGGTCTTGCCGGGGCCCATGTCGCGGCGCACGCGCTCGTAATACTCGGCGGTGGCGCGGGTGCTCACCAGCTGGTCGGAAGTGCCGTGGGCCATGAGGATCTTGCCGCCGTTGCGGGCGAATGCGGACAGGTCGGTCCGGTTGACGTCCTGGCGCAGCGACAGCTCGCTGATGCGCGCCTGCCATGGGCCGGGGTTCTGCGGGTCGAGGGTCAGCGAGTTGAAGGTGGGGTTGCGCGTCACGAAGAAGCGCACCCATTCATCCCAGAAGCCGGAATGGTAGGGCGCGCCCTCGGCGAACCCGGTGCCGTGCACCGGCATCGGGTAGCTCGGCTGCAGGGTGTTGAGGCCGAGGCGGTTGACCACCAGCTGCAGGCCTTCACCCGGCCGGCCGAGGTCGGTGCCCCAGGTGTTGAAGCCGGGGTAGTGGGTCTCGCCGCTGGCCAGCGGGAAGTTGAAGCGGATCGGCGTGTTGAACACCCGCAGCGCCTGGATCTGCGCATCCGACAGGCAGCGCTGCGAGGTATCGGCACCGCCCGGGCAGCGCAGCGGTTTGCCGTCGAGCCTGGCGCGGGCCGGGTCGAACCGTGCATTGCACGCGGCCTGGTGGCTGATCACGCCATCGCGCACGCCGTCCAGCCCGTCACAGGCCTGCATCGCGGCTTCCAGCAGTGCGGCGCGTTTCTCCAGGCTGGGAAAGGCGCCGGGCTGGGCGAGGGCGCGGGTGATGCGGCCGAACTGCAGGTCCAGCGCCAGGGCGTTGTAGGCGGGGTAGAGGACGATGGTGCCGTTGAAGTCGGTCGGCCATTGCTGCACCACGGCCAGCGCCTCGCGGCCACCGGTGGAGCCGCCGGCGAAATAGCTGCGCTCGGGCGCGGCGCCGTAGCGTTGCTCGATCAGGTAGACGGCGGCATCGCGGGTTTTCTTCAGCGCGTCGTGGGCGTAGTTGGCCAGGGCTTCGTCGTTCCAGGCAAAGGCGCCGGGGCTCAGCGGATCGGCGACATGCCCGGAATCGCTGCCGAACACCGCGTAGCCACGGCCGAGCGGCGTGGGTTGATCGACGGGGCCGGCGGGTACGTTGCCGGCGACGTTCGGCACCGTGCCGTTGTAACCGCCGCCGCCGAACATCATCGCCTTGCGGTTCCACTGTTCGGGCAGCACCAGGCGCATGCGTATTGCCGGTGCGGCGGGGTCGACCGGGCGAATCTCGGCGCTGAGGTCGCAGTAGGCGCCAAACGTCTGCGGTGCGCTGCCACCAGCCGCGATAGGGGTCGCTGCGGTGACGCGCGCACCGCTGCTGGGCAGGCCGATGGCCTGGGCCGGTATCTCGCGGCCAAGCAGTTCGGTGCAGGTCGCCGCCTGCACGGATTCGGCGGCAAGTAGCGCCAGCGCCAAGGGCGTCAGGCACAGCGCGCGGCGGGTAAACGGATTGCTACGGATAGGCATCATTGGGGCTTCCTTCTTGTTGTTGTCGAGCCGGTGCGCCGGGTCGGGCGCATAAGCGCTCAAGCCAATGACATGCCAGCGGGCGGAAGGAGGGGAGAGCAGGCGATAGCCGGTCATCGCCGTCAGGGCGAGGGCTCTAGGGCGGGGATGCAGAAGCCGTTGGGGGAGGCAGAAGATGTTCGGCGCGGCGGAGCTCAGCTGAAGCGATGTCCGGCGCGCTGGACGACTGTCCGCCTCGCCGGACACTCGGGTTGCTAGTTGTAGCGGCCGTTGATCCCGCCGACGCTGTAGCGCCCGGCGCCGAGCAGCAGGATGGCCAGCGAGCCGAACAGGAACAGACCCTGCAGTTCGATGGCCCAGCCGCCCATCGGCCCGATGTCGAACAGTTCGGCCCGGTGCGCCAGCGCCAGCGCGACGACCATGTTGCCCAGCATCAGCAGAGCGCCGAGGCGGGTATAAAGGCCAAGGATCACCAGCAGCGGCCCGACCACTTCGCCCAGGAACACGCCATAGGCGAGAAAGGCCGGCAGCCCCATGCCGGCCAGCATGCCGCCGATACCGTCGACGCCATGCAGCAGTTTGTGGATGCCATGCAGCAGCATCAGTACGCCGACCGAGAGCCTGAGAACGAGTTTGCCTGCATCGTCTGTCATCTTCGCGCATCCCAGTTGCGGCGCCGGAAACCGGCGGCCTGAGACCAATGTAGATCAGCCGCTGTGACATTGCCGCGTCGTCAACGACGGCCAAGCCGCGGGTTAGACCGCTCAGCGCTGGCTCAGGCCATGCTGCTGCAGCTTGCTGTAGAGGCTCGCGCGGGAGATGCCGAGTTCCATGGCGGCGCGCCGCCGGTTGCCCTTGCAGGCGGCCAGTGCGCTCTGCAAGGCGCGCCGCTCGGCCTGGGCGAGGGTCTGGGCCAGCGGTTGCAGCGGCAGTTCTTCGCTCGGCGCGGCCTCGGTCGGCAGGGCAGCGCTTGGCGCGCTTGACGCATAGGCCGGCGCATCGGCCGAGCGCGCCTGTTCGCCCAGCAGCGGCAGCAGGTGCGCGGCCTGCAGCTGCGGGCCGTCGGCGGACAGCTGCGCACGCTCCAGCAGGTTGCCCAGCTCGCGCACGTTGCCGCGCCAGGGTTGCGCGCAGAGCAGCGCCAGCGCCTCGGGGCTCAGCTCCATCGGCGGCTGCCCGGAGCGGTTGGCGATGTCGTCCAGCAGGTGCTCGACCACGGCGGGGATGTCGCTGGCGCGCTCGCGCAACGGCGGCACGCGCAGCGCGAGGACGTTGAGGCGGTAGTAGAGGTCGTCGCGGAACTGGCCGGCGGCGACCTTGGCTTCCAGGTCGATATGCGTCGCGGCGATCACCCGCACGTTGAGTGCCTTGACCTGATTGGAGCCGAGCGGCTCGACCTCCTGTTCCTGCAGCACGCGCAGCAGCTTGGCCTGCAGCGGCAGGGGCAGGTCGCCGATCTCGTCGAGGAACAGCGTGCCGCCGTTGGCCACCTCGAATTTGCCGATGCGCGCCTTGCGGTCGGCGCCGGTAAAGGCGCCGGGGGCGGTGCCGAACAGTTCGGCCTCGACCAGGCTTTCCGGAATCGCCGCGACGTTGACCGCGACGAAGGGCCCGCGCGCCCGCGGTGAGAGGTTGTGGATGCCCTGGGCCAGCAACTCCTTGCCGGTGCCGGTTTCGCCACGCAGCAGCACGGTGGCATCGAGCTGCGCGGCACGCCGGGCCTGGCGCTTGATCTCGCTGGCGGCCGGGCTGTTACCGATGAAGCCGGCGATGGTGTAACGCGCCCGGCGCGCCTTGGCCAGCTCGTTCTGGGTGGCGACCAGCTGGGTCTGCAAGCTGGTGTACTTGGACATCAGCGGCTTGAGGTGGCGGGCGCGGTCGAACAGCACGAAGCCCAGCGCGCCGACCAGGGTGCCGTCCTCGTCGCGCAGCGGAATGCGGGTGACGACGAAGTGCTCGTCGCCGAAGGCCATCAGGTCGATGATGCTCGGCAGGCCGCTTTCCACCACCTCGCGCAGGCGGCTGGCCGGCAGCACTTCCTCGATTTCCTTGCCGAGCACGCTGGCCGGATCGCGAATGCCGACCTTCTCGGCGTACTTGTCGTTGATCCAGACGATGCGCGCCTGGCGGTTGACCGCGATGGTGCCCTCGCACTGCGCGTTCAGATGATCGAACAGCAGTGGCATGGCCACGGCACGGAAGCGTTCCGGCGAAACGCCGACGATCAGGCCGTGGTTGTCGAGTGCGTCGCGGGCAATGCTCATGGGCAGTCAGGGTCCGTTCTGGGGCGACCGATTATGGTTGGCCCCGGCTGCCACGGGCAAGGCAGCCGGGGGCATGCTCACGGCTGGGAATACACTTCGTTCGGCAGCCAGGTGGCCAGCGGGGCGAAGTAAAACACCAGGGCCAGGCCGATCAGCTGAATGATGATGTACGGCAGCACGCCGAGGTAGACATCGCGGGTGGTGACGCCCGGCGGGCAGACGCCCTTGATGTAGAACAGCGCGAAGCCCACCGGCGGGGTGAGAAACGAAGTCTGCAGGCAGAGCGCGAAGAGAATCGCGAACCACAGCGGATCGACGCCCATTGAGAACAGCACCGGCGCCACCAGCGGCAGGATGATCAGGGTGATCTCCACCCAGTCGAGGAAGAAGCCCAACAGGAAGGTGATCGCCAAGACGGTGAGCAGCACGCCGGTCTGGCCGAACGGCAGGCCGGTCAGCGCCGCGCGGATCACGTCGTCGCCACCCAGGCCGCGCAGAACGGCGGCGAATACCGTGGCGCCGATGAAGATGCCGAAGATGAACGCAGCGGTGCGGCTGGTCTGGTACAGCGCATCCTTGAGCACCGGCAAGTTCAGCCGGCGGCTGGCCGCTGCCATCAACAGTGCACCGAAGGCGCCGACGGCGGAGGCCTCGGTGGTGGTGGCGATACCGAAGAAGATCGAGCCGAGCACAGCGAAGATCAGTGCCAGCGGCGGCACCACGGCCCAGAACACGTCGAGCAGCGCACGGGCGTCGAGCTTCGGCCGGTTGACCGGGGCCGGGGCGAAGTCCTTCTTCAGCCAGGCGGCGATCACGATGTAGAGGATGTACATCAGCGCCAGCATCATCCCCGGGATCAACGCACCCATGAACAACTTGCCCACCGAGGCTTCCGAGGTGCCGAGGCGGTCGGCCATCAGCACCAGCATGATGCTCGGCGGAATCAGGATGCCCAGCGTGCCCACCGAGCAGGCGGTGCCCACCGCCAGGCTCTTGTTGTAGTTGGCCTGCAGCATCGGCCCGATGGAGAGCATGCCGAGCAGCGCCACCGAGGCGCCGACGATGCCGGTGGAGGCGGCGAGCAGGATGCCGACCACCACCACGGTCACCGCGTAGCCGCCTCGCAGCGGGCCGAGCACACGCACCAGGCTGTGCATCAGGCGCTCGGCGATGCCGGAGCGGTCGAGCATGATGCCCATGAAGATGAACAGCGGCAGGGCCACCATCAGCTCATTGGCGACGATGCCGTAGATGCGCGCGTCGAGCACGCCGATGGTGCCGTCCCAGGTAAACCAGAGATTGGCGTCGAAGTGTTCCACCAGCACATAGCCGACCACGGCGAACAGCAGGCCGATGCCGGCCAGCGACCAGGCGACCGGGAAGCCGAGCAGCAGCAGGCCCATGAAGCTGGCGAACATGGCGATGACGAGGATTGCTTCCAGACCCATGATTGCGACTACTCCATCAGGGCTGCGAACGAGTGCGGTCGCGCTCGTCCGAGGGGGCCGTCAGGGCCCGCGGGAAATTGAACAGCAGGGTGCTGCAGCGCAACGCGCGGGACAGCAGCGCCAGCGCTACCAGGGCGAGGCCGATGGGCAGCACGCTCTTGAAGATGAAGCGATGGGGCAGCCCGCTGGGTGCCTGGGAGCGTTCGTTGTAGAGGTAGGCCTTGTAGGCGTAGGGAATCAGCGCATCGATCATCAGCGCGATCACCGGCAGGGCCAGCAGCACGATGGCGACCAGCTCGATCCAGGCGCGGCTGCGCAGGCTGAAGCGTTCGCTCAGCACATCGACACGCACATGGTCGTCGCGCACTACGGCATAGGCGAGGGCAAGCATCAGCGCGGCGCCGAACAGGTGCCAGGACATTTCCTCCAGCGCGATGGAGCCGCGCGAGAGGGCAAAGCGGCTGAACACATTGGCCAGCACGACCAGCAGCACGGCCAGCCAGAGCCAGGCGCTGGCTTCGCCGATGGCCACCAGCAGGCGATCCAGCGGCCGCGAGATGCGGTTGTACGGCAGCGCGTCGGGCGCTGGCGCATCGGGAGAGACGGGCTTGAAGGACACGGCGGACCTCGAAATCTCGACACAGGTGAAGAACGCGGGCACGTGCCGTGCCCGCCTTAGGCGCAGCTGTCAGTCGTACTTGTAGAAGTCGCGCGGCAGATAGCCCATGCCGTGCCAGATCGAGTGGTGCTGCATGAACTCACGCTGGCTGGTCAGCACGCGCTTGAACATCTCGTCCTTGGCGGCCATCTCGTCGAGCACCTCGTCGGTGACCTTCTGCAGCTCGCGCAGTACCGGCTCAGGCAGCACCTGGGCCTTCACGCCCTGCTTCTGGTAGTCACGCAGGGCGGTCGGCTGGGCCCACTCGCTTTCGGCAAAGCCCTTGAGGGTGGCCGACTCGCAACCCATCTCGATGAGTGCGCGGCTTTCCGGCGCGAGCTTGTCCCAGACGTCCTTGTTCACCAGCAGATGCGAGGTGGTCAGTGTCTGGTGCCAGCCGGGCATGATGTAGTTCTTGATGATCTGGTCCAGGCCGAGCATCTTGTCCACCGCCGGCTGCGAGAACTCGGTGGCGTCGATGGTCTTGCGCTCCAGCGCCTGGTAGATCTCGCCGCCCGGCACCATGGTCACCGAGGCGCCGAGCTTTTCCAGCACCTTGCCGCCGATACCGGCGAAGCGGATGCGCAAGCCATCGAAGTCATCCAGCTTCTCGATGGGCTTGGCGAACCAGCCGGCGCCTTCCGGGCCGATGATGCTGCACAGCATCGGGTGGATATTGCGCTCGGCGTAGATCTCCTCGAGCAGCTTCTTGCCGTCGCCCTGGTAATACCAGGCCAGGTGCGCCGGCGGCTCCATGTTGAACGGCGCGCCGGAGTACAGCGGCAGGGCCGGGATGGTGCCCTGGTCGTAGCCAATCCAGGTGTAGCCGGCCGGGTACTTGCCGCTGCTCACCGCATCCATGATTTCGAACGGCGGCACCAGCTCGCCCGGCTCGTAGTAGCCCAGCTGGATGTCGCCGCCCGAGACGGCCTTGAGCGATTCGGAAAGGTGCTTGACTGGTGTGGAGAGGCCGATCAGGTGGGAAGGGAAAGCCAGCGGTACCTGCCAGCGGATCTTTTCCGCGGCGCTGGCGACGCCACTGAGCAGGCTGGCGCCGAGCAGGGTTGTGGCACCGATGGCGCAGGCGATACGGGAGAGTTTGTTCTTGGTCGACATGCAGGTTTCCTTCTTGTTGTTGTTCTGGTGCCCGAGGGCGGACGCGCAACCGCCCGTGGGTCGAGGGCGTTAACAGGCCAGAACAAGAACAGAGGCCGAGCCGATGCTGCCGATTCGGCGCCAGTCTTGTTCTTTGGTTTGTTCTGGCGTCGCAGGGTGGATTGCAGGTTCTGTGCCTATCGCCCGCGAGCGAGGAAAGGCGCGGTCTGCGGCGGCATTCGGATGATTGCAGGGCGATAGCCCGCATTTCTCACAGGAAGAGATGCACCGGGCCGTCGGATGCGCGAAAATTGTTGTGCAAAGAACGATTTAGCGCGACAACGGAGAGCGGCCCGATGCAGACACAGTGTAATCCGAAGCAGTACACGTTTTCAGGGGTGGGGCGGCGCGCGGTGGTAGCCGGATTTGATGGCGGTCGGGTGAGTTCGGATGGCGGCGCGTTGCTGCTCAAACAAACCGATGAAGCGGTGGGGTTGTTCGATCGCCTGGCCGGCTGTTTCCAGGACGATCGGATGCCCGAGGCGGTGGAGTTTCCGCTGCGCACGCTGGTGGCGCAGCGGGTGATGGGCATCGCGCTGGGCTACGAGGATCTCAACGATCACGAGCAACTGCGCCACGACCCGCTGCTGGGCGCGGTGATCGGCAAGCTGCAGTCCGGACGTGCGCGCTGTGCGCCCTTGGCCGGCAAGAGCACGCTCAACCGGCTGGAGCGCTTCCAGGCGCAGGGCAGTTCGCGCTATCACAAGATCCGGCCGCAGGCCGGCATGATCGAGGATCTGTTCGTCGATCTGTTTCTGGACGCCCACCGCAGGCCGCCAGAGGAGATCATCCTGGATCTGGATGCCACCGACGATCCGCTGCATGGGCAGCAGGAGGGCCGGTTCTTTCACGGCTACTACGGGGGTTACTGTTACCTGCCGCTGTACATCTTCTGCGGCCGTCACCTGCTGTGCGCCAAGTTGCGCCCGGCCAACGTCGATGGCGCCGCCGGGGCGCTGGAAGAGGTGCAACGCATCGTCAAGCAGATTCGCGCCCGCTGGCCAGACACGCGCATCGTGCTGCGCGCCGACTCGGGGTTCTGCCGGGATGACCTGATGACTTGGTGCGAAGCACAGTCGGTCGATTATGTCTTCGGACTGGCGCGCAACGCGCGCCTGACCCGGGCCATCGGCCCGAGCCTGCGGCAGGCCCAGGCGCAGTGCGAAGCGACGGGAGTCCCGGCACGGGTGTTCCAGGAACTGCACTACCGCACGAGGAAAAGCTGGAGCGCCGAGCGCCGGGTGGTGGCCAAGGCCGAGGCCTTGCCGGGCAAGACCAACCCACGCTTCGTGGTGACCACGCTTGCGGTCGGGGACTGGCCGGACAAGGCGCTGTATGAGGATCTCTACTGCGCGCGCGGCGAGATGGAGAACCGCATCAAGGAGTGTCAGCTCGACCTGTTCGCCGACCGCACCTCCACCGCGACGCTGCGCAGCAACCAGCTGCGGCTGTGGCTGTCCTCGTTCGCCTACGTGCTGCTCGAAAGCCTGCGCAGGCTGGCGCTGTCGGGGACCGAACTGGCCCAGGCCACGGCCGGTAGCATCCGCCTGAAGCTGCTCAAGATCGGCGCGGTCATCACCGTGAGCGTGCGCCGGGTCAAAGTGGCCATGAGTTCGGCCTTCCCGCAGCAGGAGGTGTTCGATCACGCCTTCGATGTCTTGAGCGCCGCGGCGCGCTGACAGCCGCACACCCACCGTCCCCCTCCACATCACACCCCGTCCACCCTGCCGCAAGCGCCTTGTTCAAGCGCGCTCGCAGGCGCTTGCCCGAAATCAGCGCTGTCGGCAGCCTGCGCCACCTGCGACGACCTGCGTCCGTCAAAACGGCCCAATGCGCAGGGCTGTGAGAAATGCGGGATAGCGGTGTCCGCTGCGGCAGACACTGCTCAGGTGAACATGCGGCTGTGTCTGGAATTCTGGAACATGTCCAGTTTCATGGACGGCAGCAATGACTGACAGCTGGACAAACAAAATCCGGCGTTGCGCGGGGCGCGACGCCGGATGAGAGGAGTAGAGCGGAGGGTGTGCGATCAGCTGGCGGCTTGCTTGGCCAGGGTGCTTTCCAGGGCGCTGCGGCAGCGCTCCTCGGCGGTGTCCAGCTCCAGCTGCATCTGCTGGATGTCGAGCAGTTGCTGCTCCAGCTGCTGGCGCCGCTCGGCGATCATCTGCAGCATGATGTTCAGCTGCTTCTGGTTGCCGGCCTTGGGGTCGTAGAGCTCGATCAGCGTCTTGCATTCAGCCAGCGAAAAGCCGATGCGCTTGCCGCGCAGGATCAGCTTCAGCGCGACGCGATCCTTGGGTGAATAGATGCGTTCCTGACCGCGGCGGGTCGGCGTGAGCATGCCCTGTTCTTCGTAGAAGCGGATGGCGCGAGTGGTGATATCCAGCTCATTGGCCAGGTCGGAAATACTGTAGGTTTGTTTCGCCATGATTCTTCCGATCATCCTCTGTCACGCCCGGCGAACCGGGCGCGTGTCTGCCAGCATGCCCTGCCGCGACGGTGCGCTCAGGGGCGTTCGACTGCCAAGGCTACTCCCTGGCCACCACCGATGCACAGCGTTGCCAGGCCCTTGCGAACATCGCGGCGCTGCATCTCGTGCAGCAGGGTCACCAGGATGCGGCAGCCCGAGGCGCCGATCGGGTGGCCGAGGGCAATGGCGCCGCCGTTCACGTTGACCTTATCGGCATCCCAGCCCAATTCCTTACCGACTGACAGCGCCTGCACGGCGAAGGCTTCGTTGGCTTCGATCAGGTCCAGCTCGGCCAGCGTCCAGCCGGCCTTTTCCAGGCAGCGACGGGTGGCGGTGACCGGGCCGATGCCCATGATCGCCGGGTCGACGCCGGCGTTGGCGTAACCGGCGATCTTGGCCAGTACCGGCAGGCCGACGGCCTCGGCCTTGCTGGCGCTCATCAGCACCACCGCGGCGGCGCCGTCGTTGAGGGTCGAGGCGTTGCCGGCGGTGACGCAGCCGTCCTTCTTGAAGGCTGCACGCAGGCCGCCGAGGGATTCGGCCGTGGTGCCGGCGCGCGGCTGCTCGTCACGGGCGAAGGCGACCGGGTCGCCCTTGCGCTGGGGAATCATGACCGGGGTGATCTCGGCATCGAAGCGGCCGCTTTCGATGGCCGCCGCGGCACGCTGCTGCGACTGTGCGGCGAAGGCGTCCTGCTGGGCGCGGTCGATGCCGTACTTGTCGGCCAGGTTCTCCGCGGTGATGCCCATGTGGTAGTCATTGAAGGCATCCCACAGGCCGTCGGTGATCATGGTATCGACGATCTGCGCGTGGCCCATGCGCAGGCCGGTGCGTGCGCCGGGCAGGACGTAGGGCGCCAGGCTCATGTTCTCCATGCCGCCGGCGATGACCACTTCGGCATCGCCGCAGCGGATCGCCTGCACGGCCAGATGCACGGCCTTGAGGCCCGAGCCGCAGACCTTGTTCAGCGTCATGGCCGGTACGGCGTGGGGCAGGCCGGCCTTGATCGAGGCCTGGCGCGCGGTGTTCTGCCCGGCGCCGGCGGTGAGCACGTGGCCGAGGATGACTTCATCGACCTGGGCCGGTTCGATGCCGGTCTTTTCCAGCAGGGCGCGGATCACGGTGGCGCCCAGTTGGACTGCCGGCACATTGGCCAGCGAGCCCTGGAAACTGCCGATGGCGGTGCGGGTTGCAGCTACGATGACGACGTCTTGCATGACGGACTCCGAATAAAAAGGCGCCACGCCGGGGCGTAACGCGAGGGCCAGGCACGCGGCCTGGCTCCGGGAAAGGGTGCCCTCGAACGACAGGGGGCAAGCCGTTGGTCAGCGCGCTGGCAGACCGGTCGATGCCGCAGTATACGGGCGCCTGGGTGACTGGCCAGTGCTGGCGCGCCGCCGGCTCGGGACGTTCGGGACAGGCGGGAAGACGCGGCGGGCAAGGGTTGCTCCGGCGTCATTCCCGCACTCGCTTCAGCGCTGGATAGGGCTGCCGGTGGCCGCTTGCAGCTCCTCGAAGCTGACACCTTCGGCCAGTTCCACCAGTTTCAGGCCCTGCTCGGTGACGTCCAGCACGCCGAGGTCGGTGATGATCCGGTCGACCACGCCGAGGCCGGTGAGCGGCAGGTCGCAGGCCGGCAGGATCTTGTGCGCGCCGCCCTTGGCGGTGTGCTCCATCAGCACCACGACGCGCTTGACGCCGGCCACCAGGTCCATCGCGCCGCCCATGCCCTTGACCATCTTGCCGGGGATCATCCAGTTGGCCAGGTCGCCCTTTTCCGACACCTGCATGGCGCCGAGGATGGCCAGGTTGATGTGACCGCCGCGGATCATGGCGAAGCTCTGCGCGTTGTCGAAGAAGCTCGAGCCGGGCAGGGCGGTGACGGTCTGCTTGCCGGCGTTGATCAGGTCCGGGTCGATCTCTTCCTCGCTCGGGAAGGGGCCGATGCCGAGCAGGCCGTTCTCGCTCTGCAGCCAGACGTCCATGCCTTCGGGGATGTAGTTGGCCACCAGGGTCGGCAGGCCGATACCGAGGTTGACGTAGAAGCCGTCCTGCAGCTCCTGGGCGGCGCGCTGCGCCATCTGTTCACGTGTCCAGGCCATGGTCTCAGCTCCTCACCGTGCGTTTTTCGATGCGTTTTTCCGGATTCGGGTTGTGCACGATGCGATGCACGTAGATGCCCGGCAGGTGGATCTGGTCCGGGTCCAGCTCGCCGGTTTCGACGATCTCCTCCACCTCGACGACGCAGACCTCGCCGGCCATCGCTGCCAGCGGGTTGAAGTTGCGCGCGGTCTTGCGAAACAGCAGGTTGCCGGCCTTGTCGGCCTTCCATGCCTTGACCAGGGCCAGGTCCGCGGTCAGCGATTCTTCCATCACGTACCACTCGCCGTTGAACTGGCGGGTTTCCTTGCCTTCGGCCACCAGCGTGCCGTAGCCGGTCCTAGTGTAGAACGCCGGGATGCCCGCGCCGCCGGCACGCAGCTTCTCGGCCAGGGTGCCCTGCGGGGTGAACTCCAGGGCCAGCTCGCCGGCCAGGTACTGGCGCTCGAACTCCTTGTTCTCACCCACGTAGGAGGAAATCATCTTGCTGATCTGCCGCGTCTCCAGCAGCAGGCCGAGGCCGAAACCGTCGACACCGGCGTTGTTGCTGATGGCAGTCAGGTCTTTCTTGCCGCTGTCGCGCAGGGCGGCGATCAGCTGCTCGGGGATGCCGCACAGGCCGAAGCCGCCGACGGCGATGGTCATGCCGTCCTCGACCAGGCCTTCCAGGGCGTGGGCGGCGCTGGGGTAAATCTTGTTCATGAATTACCTCTACTTGTTGTTCTGTCTGTGCCGGGCGCTACCTGAACGGCCGCCCGACGAATAGGGTTTAGCAAGAACGGTGCCGCTAACCGGCCTGCCTGGCGCGGGCGACCCGCGAACCGCTGGCGCGCCCCAGCAGCTGGCTGATGCGCTGGCCGGCGGCGATCAGTGCGTCGAGGTCGATGCCGGTGGCTATGTCCAGCCCGTTGAACATGTACAGCACGTCTTCGCTGGCGACATTGCCGCTGGCGCCTTTTGCGTAAGGGCAACCGCCGAGGCCGGCGACCGAGCTGTCGAACACCGCGATGCCTTCCAAGAGGCTCGCATAGATATTCGCCAGCGCCTGGCCGTAGGTGTCGTGGAAATGCCCGGCCAACCGTTCGCGCGGCACTTCGCGGGCTACGGTATCGAACAGCGTGCGGGTCTTGCCCGGTGTGCCGGTGCCGATGGTGTCGCCCAAGGAAACCTCGTAGCAGCCCATGGCATACAGCTCGCGGGCCACTTCGGCGACCTTGGCTGGCGATACCTCACCCTCATAAGGGCAGCCGAGCACGCAGGAAACGTAGCCACGCACGCGAATGTCGTGTTCGCGGGCAGCCTCCATCAAAGGCGCGAAGCGTGCCAGGCTCTCGGCGATGGAGCAGTTGATGTTCTTCTGCGAGAAAGCTTCGGAGGCCGCACCGAACACCGCGACTTCCTTCACGCCGGCCTCAATGGCCGCTTCTAGGCCTTTCATGTTTGGCGCCAGCGCCGCATAGGTGACCCCGGCCTTGCGCTGGATCTGCGCGAAGACTTCGGCGGAGCCCGCCATCTGTGGCACCCACTTGGGCGAGACGAAGCTGCCGACTTCGATATAGGGCAGCCCGGTGGCGCTCAGGTCGTCGACCAGACGCACCTTGTCCACCACGCTGATCGGCTGCTGCTCGTTCTGCAGACCGTCACGCGGGCCGACTTCCACCAGCCGGACCTGTTTGGGCAGGCTCATATGTCCTCCAGGGGGTGAACGCTTAGCGAGCCTTCACCCGTGTCGTTGAATTGTGGCGCTGCTGGTGGGCTAAAGCCCACCCTACGAAACCTGCACGCGTCCACCGTAGGGTGGGCTTCAGCCCACCGATGTCGCCGTGTGTCAGCCGAGGCGTCCTACCGGTGGAAAAGCCTGCGGCGTTTTCCACCCTACGGCCTTGCGTTCGTGCGTGGGGTGGACAACGGCGAAGCCTTGTCCACCTTGTGCATCCTTCAGGCCTCTTCCATCTCCAGCAGCACCGCGCCTTCGCTGACCATTTCGCCTTCGTTGCAGAACAGGCTCTTGACCACGCCAGCCTGGGCGCTGCGGATGCTGTGTTCCATCTTCATCGCTTCCAGGACGATCAGCGCGGTGCCGGCTTCGACATGCTGACCGGCCTCCACCAGTACACGCACGATACTGCCGTTCATTGGCGCGGTCAGGCCGCCGTGATGCTGGTGGCTGGCCTCGGCTTCGGCGATGGGGTCGAAGGCGCGCACGGCCAGCCATTCGCCGTTCCACTGCAGATACAGCGCATCGCCCTGGCGAATTGCCCTGGGCGTACGGACGTTCTGCTGCGGTGCTGCCGGGTCGACCTTCAACCGGCGGCTTTCGCCATTGCACTGCAGATGCAGGCTGATCTGCGCCGGCATGCCGAAACGCAGCCCGCTGCGCTTGGACCACGGCGAATGGGCATCGTCGCCGCGTACCTTGGTCGGTTCGGTCTGCACGAAGCACTCCGCAGCCTGCTGCCAGAAGGCATCGGATAGCTCGCCAGCCGGACGCAGCAATTCGCTTTCGTGACGCGGAATAAAGCCGGTATCCAGCTCGGCCTCGGCAAACGCGCGGTGGCCGACGACGCGGTGCAGGAACGCGAGGTTGGTGCGCACGCCGCCGACGGCGGTCTCGTCGAGCATGGCCAAGAGGCGCAGCCGCGCTTCCTCGCGGTTCTCGCCCCAGGCGATCAGCTTGCCGAGCATCGGGTCGTAGAACGGCGACACGGTATCGCCCTCGGCGACGCCGCTGTCGACGCGACGCCCCGGGCCATCCGCCGCTTCACGGTAGAGCTCGAGGGTGCCGGTGGCGGGGAGGAAATCGTTGTCGGGGTCCTCGGCGTACAGGCGCACTTCGATGGCGTGGCCGATCAGTGGCACCTGCTCCTGACCGATCGGCAACGGCTCGCCGCGGGCGACGCGGATCTGCCAGGCGACCAAGTCGAGGCCGGTGATGGCCTCGGTGACCGGGTGCTCGACCTGCAGGCGGGTATTCATTTCCATGAAGAAGAATTCGCCACGGGCGTCGAGCAGAAACTCCACCGTGCCGGCACCAACGTAGCCGATGGCCTGCGCGGCCTTCACCGCCGCTTCACCCATGGCGCGGCGCAGCTCGGGGGAGAGGCCTGGCGCTGGCGCCTCTTCAACCACTTTCTGATGGCGGCGCTGGATCGAGCAGTCGCGCTCGTTGAGGTACAGGCAGTTGCCGTGCTGGTCGGCGAAGACCTGGATTTCCACATGGCGCGGTTTGAGCACGTATTTCTCGACCAGCATGCGCGAATCGCCGAACGACGACTGCGCCTCGCGCTGGGCGGACGCCAGCGCCTCGGCCAGGTCCGCCTCGCGCTCGACCACCTTCATGCCCTTGCCGCCACCACCGGCGGTAGCCTTGAGCAGCACCGGGTAGCCGATCTTTTCCGCGGCGGCACGGAAGGTTTCCACATCCTGCGCCTCGCCGTGATAGCCCGGCACCAGCGGCACGCCGGCTTCTTCCATCAGCGCCTTGGCGGCGGACTTGCTGCCCATGGCGTCGATGGCGGAGGCGGGTGGGCCGAGGAAGATCAGCCCGGCCTGTTCGATGGCGCGGGCGAATTCGGCGTTCTCCGAGAGAAAACCGTAGCCCGGGTGGATCGCCTGGGCGCCGCTGGCATTGGCGGCATCGATCAGCTTGTCGATGCGCAGGTAACTGTCGGCCGGCTTGGCGCCGCCCAGGTCGATGCAGATATCGGCTTCGCGGGCATGGCGCGCCGTTGCGTCGATGGCGCTGTGCACGGCAACGGTGGTCAGGCCCATGGCCTTGGCGGTGCGCATCACGCGGCAGGCGATCTCGCCGCGGTTGGCAACCAGGAGGGTGGTAATCATTGTTGTGGCTCCTGCGTGGCCTTCAGTGGGTTTCCCCTCACCCTAGCCCTCTCCCCGGAGGGGCGAGGGGATGACGGAGTGAGGCGAAGCAATGATGTGGTTTGGTTGTCGGCGGCTTGCCGGATGGAGGCAGCAGGCCGAGCGTCGTGGCGGTGGCCGCGTGGTGCGCTTTGGTTTTTTGGCTGCAACTGCATCGTGCTCCAGACCCCGCACGGCCAAACCCCCTCGCCCCCTTGGGGAGAGGGCTGGGGTGAGGGGGCGATGCCAAGGACCGACACAGCCTCCCGACCACCACACAACGCAACCCTCTCACCGCGCGTACGCGACAACGTATACGAGCGAGCACCCCACAGAAGCCCGGTCATCACGCGCGCTCCTGCCAGGCGGGCGTGCGTTTTTCCAGGAAGGCGCTCAGGCCTTCCTGACCTTCCGGGCTGGTGCGCAGGCGCGCAATGGCTTGTTCGGTGGCCTGGCGCAGGTCGGCGCTGAAATCGCCATCGCCCACTTCCAACAACAAGTCCTTGCAGGCCTTGAGCGCTTGCGGGCTGTTCAATAGCAAATTGTCGACCCACTGCTCGAGTGCTGCGTCCAGTTCGCCGGCCGGATAGGTCTCGGCGAGCAGGCCGAGTTCGCGGGCACGCTTACCGTCGAAGCGTTCGGCGGTCAGCGCGTAGCGGCGGGCGGCGCGCTCGCCGATGGCCTTGACCACGAACGGGCTGATCACGGCCGGCGCCAGGCCGATGCGGACTTCCGACAGGCAGAACAGCGCGTCGCTGGCGCCGATGGCCATGTCGCAGCAGGCGATCAGCCCCAGCGCGCCGCCGAACGCCGCACCCTGCACCACGGCCAGGGTCGGCTGCGGCAACAGGTAGAGGCGCTGCATCAGTTCGCCGAGTTCATGGGCGTCAGCCAGGTTCGCCTGGTAGTCGAGCTTGGCCGACTCGCGCATCCAGCCGAGATCCGCACCAGCGGAGAAGTGCTTGCCACGCCCGCGCAGGATCAGGAAGCGGATGCTGGCATCGTCCTGCACCTGGGCCAGGGCCGCATTCAGTTCGCCGATCACCCGGGCGTCAAAGGCGTTGTTCTTGTCCGCGCGGTTGAGCCAGAGGGTGGCGACGCCGCGCGCGTCTTTGTTCAGTTCGATGGTCTGGAAATCGGTCATCTCGGCATCCTCAATGCGACTGCAGTCGCCGGCGCGTTCGGCTGCCGGCGGCACGGATTACATGCGGAACACGCCGAAGCGGGTCGGCTCGATCGGCGCATTCAGCGCGGCGGACAGCGCCAGCCCCAGCACCTCGCGGGTCTGCGCCGGGTCGATCACGCCGTCGTCCCACAGCCGAGCGCTGGAGTAGTACGGATGGCCCTGGCGCTCGTACTGCTCGAGGATCGGCTGCTTGATCGCGGCTACCTCGTCGTCGCCGAGACTCTTGCCGGCGCGCTCGCTCTGTTCCTGCTTGACCTGGGCGAGCACCCCGGCGGCCTGCTCGCCACCCATTACGGCGATGCGCGCGTTGGGCCACATCCACAGGAAGCGCGGGTCGTAGGCGCGGCCGCACATGCCGTAGTTGCCGGCGCCGAAGCTGCCGCCGATGAGCACGGTGAACTTCGGCACCTGGGCGCAGGCCACCGCGGTGACCAGCTTGGCGCCGTGCTTGGCGATGCCGCCGGCCTCGTATTTCTGCCCGACCATGAAACCGGTGATGTTCTGCAGGAACAGCAGCGGAATGCCGCGCTGGCAGGCCAGCTCGATGAAGTGCGCGCCTTTCTGCGCCGCCTCGGCGAAGAGGATGCCGTTGTTGGCGAGGATGGCGATCGGGTAGCCGTGCAGATGGGCGAAGCCGCAGACCAGGGTGGTGCCGAACAGCGCCTTGAATTCATCGAACTCACTGCCGTCCACCAGCCGCGCGATCACCTCGCGCACGTCATAGGGCTGCTTGGCCTGCGCCGGGATCACGCCGTACAGCTCGTCGGCGGCATACAGCGGTGCGCGCGGTTCGCGGGTCTGCAGCTGACCGAGCTTGCGCCAGTTGAGGTTGGCCACGCAGCGGCGGGCGATGGAAAGGGCGTGCTCGTCGTTCTCGGCGTAGTGGTCGGCGACGCCCGAGGTCTTGCAGTGCACGTCGGCGCCGCCCAGTTCCTCGGCGGTTACCACTTCGCCGGTGGCGGCCTTCACCAGCGGCGGGCCGGCGAGAAAGATGGTCGCCTGGTTGCGCACCATGATGGTTTCGTCGGCCATCGCCGGCACATAGGCGCCGCCGGCAGTGCAGGAGCCCATCACCACAGCGATCTGCGGGATGCCCATGGCGCTCATGTTGGCCTGGTTGAAGAAGATGCGGCCGAAGTGCTCGCGGTCCGGGAACACCTCGTCCTGTCGCGGCAGGTTGGCGCCGCCGGAGTCCACCAGGTAGATGCAGGGCAGGCGGTTCTCGCGGGCGACGGTCTGCGCGCGCAGGTGCTTCTTCACCGTCAGCGGGTAGTAGGTGCCGCCTTTCACGGTGGCGTCGTTGGCGATGATCATGCACTCGACGCCTTCGACGCGGCCGATTCCGGCCACTACGCCGGCAGCAGCGACGTCTTCGCCATAGACCTCATGAGCGGCCAGCGGCGCGAGTTCGAGAAAGGCCGAGCCGGCGTCGAGCAGGGTATCGATGCGATCGCGCACCAGGAGCTTGCCGCGTGATACATGGCGCTGCTGGGCGGTGGCGCCGCCGCCTTCGCTGACACGGCCGAGCAGGGCGCGCAGGTTGTTCACCTGTTCGAGCATGGCCGCGCTGTTGGCGGCGAACTCCGGCGAACGGGTATTGATCTGGGTGTGCAGGATGGCCATGGTTGGCTCCGTTCAATTCCATCATGGATGGCTCTGCCATCCACCGACTGCGGTGGAAAACGCTTCGCGGTTTTCCACCCTACGAGGGTTGGGCGTTGTTCCGCCCGCAGCTCACCTGGATTCGTTGAACAGCTCGCGTCCGATCAGCATCCGGCGGATCTCGCTGGTGCCGGCGCCGATTTCGTAGAGCTTGGCGTCGCGCAGCAGTCGGCCGGTGGGGAATTCGTTGATATAGCCGTTGCCACCGAGGATCTGGATCGCCTGCAGGGCCATCTGCGTGGCGTTTTCGGCGGTATAGAGGATCACCCCGGCGGCGTCCTTGCGGGTGGTCTCGCCACGGTCGCAGGCCTGGGCGACGGCGTAGAGATAGGCGCGGCTGGCGTTGAGCTGGGTGTACATGTCCGCCACCTTGCCCTGGATGAACTGGAACTCGCCGATGCTCTGGCCGAACTGCTTGCGGTCGTGGATGTAGGGCACCACCACGTCGAGGCAGGCCTGCATGATCCCGGTCGGGCCGCCGGCCAGCACCACGCGTTCGTAGTCCAGGCCGCTCATAAGCACCTTGACGCCGCCGTTCTCGGCGCCCAGCACATTCTCTTGCGGCACCTCGACGTCATCGAAGAACAGCTCGCAGGTGTTGGAGCCGCGCATGCCGAGCTTGTCGAACTTGTTGCCGCGGGAGAAACCCTTCCAGTCGCGCTCGACGATGAACGCGGTGATGCCGTGCGGCCCCTTGTCCAGGTCGGTCTTGGCGTAGATCACATAAGTGTTGGCGTCCGGGCCGTTGGTGATCCAGGTCTTGCTGCCGTTGAGCACGTAGCGGTCGCCGCGCTTTTCTGCGCGCAGCTTCATGGAGACCACGTCGGAGCCGGCATTCGGCTCGCTCATGGCCAGCGCGCCGACGTGTTCGCCGCTGATCAGCTTGGGCAGGTAGCGGGCCTTCTGCTCGGGGTTGCCGTTGCGGTTGATCTGGTTGACGCACAGGTTGGAGTGGGCGCCGTAGGAGAGGGCGACCGAGGCCGAGCCGCGGCTGATCTCTTCCATCGCCACCACGTGGGCCAGGTAGCCGAGGCCGGCGCCGCCGTATTCCTCGGAGACGGTGACGCCGAGCAGACCCATCTCGCCGAATTTCTTCCACATGTCGGCCGGAAACAGGTTGTCCTGGTCGATGGCCTCGGCGCGCGGCGCCAGCTCGGCGGCGACGAAGGCCTGGACCTGCTCGCGCAGCATGTCGATGGTTTCACCGAGGGCGAAATTGAGGCTGGAGTAGTTCATGGGGCCACCTGCTTGTCTTGTAATTGTTCTGTTTTCAGAGGATTCGTTCGTCCGGCGGAGTGCTGCCGGCGCTCTGGTAGCGGTCTGACGTCATCGACAGGGATGGTCATTCGTTGCTTTACGTTAACGTAAAGGTCCGCTCTCGGTCTGTCAACACACCACCGAGCCGGCATGCTGCAAGCATAGGCCTGCCAAGGTGCGGTCGTCGGTAGTCGGTCCTGCGGTGGTGTTTCGTCGGTGGCGGGGCACTCGCCGCGAGGCTGGCGGGACTAAACAGGCAGTGGCCGCAATGCCGGCCTGCCACCCGACGAGGAACTCCATGCCCCGTATCGGCTTCGCCTGCATGTATCGCCATCCGCAACAGAGCCTCTCGCTGAAGGAGCTGGAGCGCATCGAGCGCACCTTCAACCCGCGCAGCACCACGCTGCGCTGGATGGCCTCGGCGGGGCGCGAGGCGGCCGAAGCGAAGCTCGAGGAGATCGTCGAGCACAACCTGAACGCCCAGCGGGTGCTGCTCGAATACGTCGCCACGTTGCCGCCGATGCTGCGCATGTTGCGCCTGTCCAGCGACTTGCTGCCGTTCTACAGCCATGCCGAGATCGCGCCGTTCTACCGTCGCGCCGAGATACGGAACCGCCTCGAGGCTGGCTTCGCCGCGATCGGCGAACTGGCACGGGCCAACGAAATCCGTCTGTCGATGCATCCGGGGCAGTATTGCGTGCTTGGCTCGGACAAGCCGCAGGTGGTGGAAAACAGCCTGGCGGAATTCGAATACCACGCCGACATGATCCGCATGATGGGTTACGGCCGGCGCTTCCAGGACTTCAAATGCAACCTGCATATCGCAGGGCGGCTCGGCGCCGAGGGGGTGCGTGCCGTGTGGCCGCGCCTGTCGACCGAGGCGCGCCACTGCATCACCTTCGAGAACGACGAAAAGACCTATGGCCTGGACGACTGCCTGAGCCTCGCGGACCTCGCGCCGGTGGTGCTGGATATCCATCACTGCTGGATTCACGAGGGCCGCTACATCGAGCCGGACGACCCGCGCATCGAGCGCGTTCTGGAAAGCTGGCGCGGTGTGCGGCCGACCATGCACTACTCGCAGCCGCAGGAGAGCCTGATGGAGCTCGGCTTCGCGCCGGAGCAGAAGCTGGAAATCCCCGAGTTGCTGGAGAAGGTCAACAAGCGCGACCTCTATGCGCATAGCAAACGCATGTGGAACCACTGGACGAATCACTATGCGTTTCAGTTTCTTGATCGCTTCGACATCATGCTCGAAGCCAAGGACAAGAACCTCGCCGCGCTGGACTTCCATAACGAGTACCAGCGCGAATGCGGCTGACGAGGCGTCTTCGGCAGACGCATGCGCGGCAACGTTGCAGAGGCTCCGGCGCAACCGTTTTGCGCCGCTCAGGCATGCCTTCCGACACGTCGTGTCAGCGCCGATCTGGCCGCGGCTGACCCATTTATTCGTCACCAGATAATGGCCATTTGACTGCTCGAGCTCCTCGACTTTCGCCTACCCTGCGACATATTGTCAGCTAGTTACCTTTACGTTAACGTAATCGTGGCCTAGGGTGACTGTCAGCAGCGCCAGCACCCTTGCGAGCACGCCTCATAACAAACATAAGACTGAGGAAAATCGTCATGAGTCTTCCGAGCTATACCTGCGGACCGCAGAGCAAACCACTGTTGCCCATGACCATCGGCGCGGCATTCGACCGTACCGTGGAGCGCTTTCCCCAGCGCGAGGCCCTGGTGGTGCGCCATCAGCAGCTGCGTTACACCTGGGCGGAACTGGCGGAGGCGGTGGACCGTTGCGCGCGTGGCCTGCTGGCCCTCGGACTGCAAGCTGGCGAACGAGTGGGAATCTGGTCACCGAACAATGCCCAGTGGTGCATTACCCAGTTCGCCACGGCGAAGATCGGCGTGGTGCTGGTCAACATCAATCCCGCCTACCGCCTCAGCGAACTCGAGTACGCCTTGAAGCAATCCGGCTGCCGCTGGCTGATCTGCGCCGATGCCTTCAAGACCTCCGATTACCACGCCATGCTCCACGAGCTGCTGCCGGAGCTGGAAAGCGCCGCTGTCGGCGCCCTGCAGAGTCATATGCTGCCGGAGCTGCGCGGGGTGATCAGCCTGTGCGACAAGCCGGAGGACGGCATGCTCCAGTGGCAGGCGCTGATGGAGATGGCCGAGCAGGTCGGCCCCGAACAGCTGCGCCAGTGCGGCGAACGCCTGCAGTTCGACGACCCCATCAACATCCAGTACACCTCCGGCACCACGGGCTTTCCGAAAGGCGCCACGCTCAGTCACTACAACATCCTCAACAACGGCTACATGGTCGGCGAGAGTCTCAGGCTCACCGAGCACGACCGCCTGGTGATCCCGGTGCCGCTGTACCACTGCTTCGGCATGGTCATGGGCAACCTCGGCTGTGTCACCCACGGCACCACGATGATTTACCCGAGCGCCGCCTTCGAACCGCTGGCGGCACTGCAGGCCGCGGCCGAGGAAAAGGCCACCGGCATGTACGGCGTGCCGACCATGTTCATCGCCATGCTCGATCACCCGGAGCGCCAGTCGCTGGACCTCAGCAGCCTGCGCACCGGCATCATGGCCGGTTCCACCTGCCCGATCGAGGTCATGAAGCGCGTCATCGACGACATGCATCTGGCCGAAATGCAGATCGCCTACGGCATGACCGAAACCAGCCCGGTCTCCACCCAGACCAGCGCCGACGACGACCTGGAACGTCGCGTGACCAGCGTCGGCCGCACGCAGCCGCATCTGGAAAGCAAGATCGTCGACGAGCACGGCGCGGTGGTGCCGCGCGGGCAGATCGGCGAACTGTGCACCCGCGGCTACAGCGTGATGCTCGGTTATTGGAACAACCCGGACGCCACCCGCGATGCCATCGACGGCGCCCGCTGGATGCACACCGGTGACCTCGCGGTAATGGACGATGAGGGTTACATCAAGATCGTCGGCCGCAACAAGGACATGATCATCCGCGGCGGCGAGAACGTGTACCCGCGCGAGATCGAGGAATTTCTTTTCACCCACCCGGCGGTCGCCGACGTGCAGGTGATCGGCGTGCCGGACAGCAAGTTCGGCGAGGAGATCGTCGCCTGGGTCAAGCTGCACCCCGGCCATCAGGTCGAGGCCGAGGCGCTGCGCGAGTTCTGCAAGGGCCGCATTGCCCACTTCAAGACGCCGCGGCACATCCGGTTCGTCGACGACTTCCCGATGACCATCAGCGGCAAGGTGCAGAAGTTCCGCATGCGCGAGATCAGCGTGGTCGAGCTGGGCATCAGCGAACAGCACTGACCGGCACCGGCCGGGTTCGCCCGGCCGGCAATTCGCTCATCCGAAAAGGAGCTTTCCATGGCGCTGCCTACTACTCAGTCGATCAGCCGTTTTCCGCTGTCCGATAGCCTCGACACGCTGCCCGCCGACCTGCGCGAACGGATTCTCGCCGTGCAGGAAAAGGCCGGTTTCATCCCCAACGTGTTTCTCATGCTGGCTCATCGGCCGGCGGAGTTTCGCGCCTTCTTCGCCTATCACGATGCGCTGATGGAGCGCGAAGCCGACAGCCTGACCCAGGCCGAGAAGGAGATGATCGTGGTGGCGGTCAGCGCCGACCACGGCTGCCTGTATTGCGTGGTCGCCCATGGCGCGATTTTGCGGATCCTCGCCAAGGACGCGCAGCTGGCCGACCAGATCGCCGTCAACTACCGCACCGCGCCGATCTCCGAACGCCAGCGCACGATGCTCGACTTCGCCCTGCACCTGGCCGCCGGGCGCGGCGTGCTGGACGACGCCTGGCAAGCGCGGCTGGAGGCCCAGGGTTTCAGCCTCGACGACATCTGGGACATCGGCGCCATCGCCGGGCTGTTCGGCCTCTCCAACCGGCTGGTGTCCATGGCGCGCACCCCGCCCAACGACGAGTTCTACCTGCTGGGCCGCGTGCCCAGAAGCACCGCGCGCTGAGCGCGACACCGCATTACCGCATGAAGTGGTAATCCGAGCCCGGGCAGTTGGCAGTCGGGCTCAACAGCTGCATCAACGATCACAACAACAAGAGAGAAAGCTATGCAACTGAAACCAGCAAGCCGGACCTTCCTGCTTTCCAGCCTGGCTGCAGCCATTCTGGGCATGTCCAACACGGCTTCGGCCGCCTTCATCGAAGACAGCAAGGCCGCTGTCGAACTGCGCAACTTCTACATGAACCGCGACTTCCGTTCGGGGGACGGCCAGTCCAAGGCCGAGGAGTGGGCCCAGGGCTTCATCCTGAAAATGGAATCCGGCTACACCGAAGGGCCGGTCGGCTTCGGCCTGGATGCCATCGGCCTGCTCGGCGTCAAGCTTGACTCCGGCTCCGGCCGTGGCGGCACCGGCCTCCTGCCACGCTCGGCTTCCGGCGAGCCGGCGGACGACTACGGCACGGCAGGCCTGACCGCCAAGGCCAAGCTGTCCGCCACCACGCTGCACGTGGGCACGCTGCAACCGGTTATCCCGGTGCTGATGCGCAACGACAGCCGCCTGTTGCCGAACATCTATCGCGGCGCCTGGCTGCAGAGCAAGACGTCGCAGGCCTCACGCTGGATCTCGGCATGCTGGATCGCACGAGCTACCGCGACTCTTCCAACTACGAAGAGATGACGGTGTTCAATGGCGGGCTGCGCAACATTACCTTTGGCAGCAATACGACGAGCGACGAGTTCC
Organism: Stutzerimonas kunmingensis; assembly: GCF_021432085.1. Taxonomy (GTDB): domain Bacteria; phylum Pseudomonadota; class Gammaproteobacteria; order Pseudomonadales; family Pseudomonadaceae; genus Stutzerimonas. The sequence goes on from NZ_CP090366.1 coordinate 1,135,132, forward strand.
GCTTCGCCGGCGGGCGCTACGACTGGTCGCCACAATTGGCCACCAGCTACTACTACGGTGGGCTGGACGGCATCTACGACCAGCACAACCTCAGCCTGGTCCATGTGCTGCCGATCGGCGAGTCGCAGAGCTTCAAGACCGACCTGCGCTATGTGCGCTCCACCGACGATGGCGGCAGCAATGTCGACAACGACGCCTTCGGCGCGCTGTTCACCTACAAGCATGGCGGTCACGCCTTCACCGGCGGTTACCAGCACATGAGCGGCGATACCGGTTTCGCCTACGTCGCCGGTGGCGATAACGCGTTGATCAACCTGCTGCAGATCAACGATTTCGGTAACCAGGACGAACGCTCCTGGCAGGTCCGCTACGACTACGACTTCGCCGCCATGGGCATTCCCGGGCTGAGCCTGATGACCCGCTACGTCTCCGGTGACAACGTCGACCGTGGCGCCGGCGCCAGCGAAGGCAAGACCTGGGAGCGCAACACCGACATCGCCTACGTCATCCAGAGCGGCCCACTGAAGAACCTCGGCTTCAAGCTGCGCAACGCCACCACGCGAAGCAACTTCCAGAGCGACCTGGACGAGAATCGCTTTATCGTCAGCTACAGCCTGCCGTTGTGGTAACCGCGAAACCGCTGTGAACCTCCTCGTTGGAAATTTCCGGGCCGCATAGGCCCGGCTTTTTCTGCGTCGGCCGGGCCTTCTTTCGGCGCTCGCGGTTTGCATCGCCGATGCAAACCAACTACCTCAATGGCGCGAAAAATACTGGCCTTTTGCCCTTCATTTGCCCGCTTTACCGCTCAATCACCCGTTTGAAAAAGCCACTTGCCGTATACGGAAACTGGTTGTTATCGTTTACGTAAAGGTCATGCAGCGACCTGCGCCATAACCAACAACAACAAACAAGGTTAGAGGGCACCCAAAGGAACCAGAGTTCGTGCTGGAAACGCGCGGCCTGACCAAGGAATTCCGCGGCTTCACCGCAGTGGATTCCGTCGATCTGAAGGTCCGTCAGGGTCACATCCATGCGCTTATCGGCCCCAACGGCGCCGGCAAGACCACCGTATTCAATCTGCTCACCAAATTCCTCACGCCCACCCGTGGCGAAATCCTCTATCGCGGCAAGAACATCACCTCGATGAAGGCCAACGAGATCGCCCGGCTCGGCCTGGTGCGCTCGTTCCAGATTTCCGCAGTATTTGGCCACATGAGCGTGCTGGAAAACGTGCGTGTAGCGCTGCAGCAGAAGATGGGCAACTCCTTCCATTTCTGGAAATCCGAACGCAGCCTGCGCGAGCTGGACGACCAGGTGATGCAGCTGCTCGCTGAAGTCGACCTGCAGGCCTTCGCCCAGACCCTGGCCGTCGAGCTGCCCTACGGCCGCAAGCGCGCGCTGGAGCTGGCCACCACCCTGGCGCTGGACCCCATCGTGCTGCTGCTCGACGAACCGACCCAGGGCATGGGTGGTGAGGATGTCGACATGGTCGTCGAGCTGGTGCGCAAGGCCGCCGCCAATCGCACGGTGCTGATGGTCGAGCACAACCTCAGCGTGGTCAGCCGCCTGTGCGATCGCATCACCGTGCTGGCGCGCGGCTCGGTGCTTGCCGAAGGCGACTACGACAGCGTGTCGGCCAACCCGCAGGTGCGCGAAGCCTATCTGGGCAGCGAAGCCGCCGCGCTCGAGGAGGCCCACGCATGAACCCACCCATGGATCGCGATCAGCTGCGCATCAGCGACCTGCATGCCTTTTACGGCGAGTCGCACATCCTTCACGGTGTCGATCTGGTGGTTGGCCGCGGCGAGCTGGTGACGCTGCTCGGGCGCAACGGCGCCGGGCGCACCACCACGCTGCGGGCGATCATGAACATGGTCGGGCGCCGCACCGGCTCCATCGTGGTCAACGGCAACGAGACCATCGGCATGCCGGCCCACCAGATTCCACGGCTGGGCGTCGGCTATTGCCCGGAAGAGCGGGGCATCTTCGCCAGCCTGAGCGTCGAGGAGAACCTGCTGCTGCCACCCACGGTGCGCAGCGGCGGCATGAGCCTGGACGAGCTCTACGAAATGTTTCCCAACCTGTATGAGCGTCGTTTCAGCCAGGGCACGCGGCTCTCCGGCGGCGAGCAACAGATGCTGGCCATGGCGCGCATCCTGCGCACCGGCGCCAACCTGCTGCTGCTCGACGAGATCACCGAAGGCCTGGCGCCGGTCATCGTGCAGAAGCTCGGCGAGGTGCTGATCAAGCTCAAGCAGCGTGGCCTGACCATCGTCCTGGTAGAGCAGAACTTCCGTTTCGCCGCGCCATTGGCCGACCGTCATTACGTGATGGAGCACGGCCGCATCATCGAAGAGATCGAGGCGGCCGACCTGGATTCGAAAAAGGAGTTCCTCAATTCCTGTCTCGGGGTGTGAGCCTCAGGAAGCTGAAAACCGGCCGCAGTGGATGCCGGCCCGAACCACAACAAAAACAATCGAGAGTGGTGACTACATGAGCTTTTTCCGCAAGCGCGCAAGCGCCATCCTGGCTGCTTCCCTGATCGCCACGGCCGCCCAGGCCGAGATCAGCAACGACGAAATCCGTATCGGCTATCTGGCCGACATGTCCGGTACCTACCGCGACCTCTCCGGCCCCGGCGGCCTGGAGGCGCTGAAGATGGCGGTGGAGGATTTCGGCGGCACGGTCGACGGCAAGAAGATCGTCGTCTTCCATGCCGATGACCTGAACAAGCCGGACGTCGGCGCCAACACCGTGCGCCAGTGGATCGACGAGCGCAACGTCGACATGGTGACCGGCATGGTCGCCAGCTCCGTGGTGCTGGCGGCGAGCAAGGTGGTGGAGCAGGGCGGCAAACTGGCGCTGATCTCCGGCGCGGCGGCCTCCAGCATCACCAACGAGTTTTGCTCACCGAACCATATCCACTGGACCTACGACACCTACGCGCTGGCCAACGGCACGGCGAAGGCGGTGCTCGCCGATGGCGGCAAGAGCTGGTACATCCTCACTGCCGACTATGCCTTCGGCCACGCCATGGAAGCCGACATCACCAAGGTGGTGGAAGGTGATGGCGGCAGCATCGTCGGCAAGGTTCGCCATCCGTTCCCCAGCAGCGATTTCTCCTCCTACATGCTGCAGGCCCAGGGCTCCGGCGCAGAGGTGATCGCCCTGGCCAACGCCGGCGCCGATACCGTCAACTCGCTGAAGACCGCCAGCGAGTTCGGCGTCACCCAGTCCGGGCAGAAGCTCGCCGGCATGGTGGTGTTCCTCAACGACATCCACGCCATGGGCCTGGAAGTGACCCAGGGCCTGATGCTCACCACCGGCTGGTACTGGGACATGAACGAGGAGACCCGCGCCTGGGCCCAGCGCTACTACGAGCGCACCAAGCGCATGCCGACCATGGTGCATGCCGGCATCTACTCGGCGACCACCCACTACCTGAACGCGGTGAAGGCCACCGGCACCGACGAAACCGTGGCGGTGCGTGCACAGATGGCCAAGACCCCGGTCAACGACATGTTCGCCAAGGGTGGGCAGATTCGTGAGGACGGCCGCATGGTGCACGACATGTACCTGGTGCAGGTCAAGACACCGGCCGAATCCACCGGCGAGTGGGACCTGTACAAGATCGTCAGCACCATTCCGGGCGAGCAGGCCTACCGGCCGATCGCCGAGACCCAGTGCACCAAGCTGGTCGCCAAAGAGTAAACGGCTAGGCCGCGCCATCACCCGGTCGGTAACGGCCGGGTGCCACGGACTTCCTTTGGGTGATGAACCATGACTCTCCTATTCGGCGTACCCCTGAGCGTACTGCTCGGGCAGCTGCTGCTCGGCCTGATCAACGGGGCGTTCTACGCACTGCTGAGCCTGGGCCTGGCGATTATCTTCGGCCTGCTGCGCATCATCAACTTCGCCCATGGTGCGCAGTACATGTTGGGCGCCTTCGTGGCCTTCCTCGGGCTGAACTACTTGGGTGTGAGCTACTGGTTCGCGCTGGTGCTGGCGCCGTTGGTGGTGGGTTGCCTGGGCATGGCCATCGAGCGCGGGCTGCTGCGGCGCATTGCCGGTGAGGATCACCTTTACGGATTGCTGTTGACCTTCGGCCTGGCGCTGATCGTCGAGGGCAGCTTCGTCAAGCTGTTCGGCGTATCCGGCTCGTCCTATCCAATGCCGGAGTTGCTGCGTGGCGGCTTCAATCTCGGCTTCATGTTCCTGCCGACCTACCGCGCCTGGGTAATCGTCGCCGCGCTGGTGGTGTGCCTGGCGACCTGGTACGTGATCGAACGCACCCGCCTGGGTTCCTACCTGCGCGCCGGCACCGAGAACCCGAAACTGATGCAAGGCTTCGGCATCAACGTACCGCTGCTGGTGACCCTGACCTACGGCTACGGTGTGGCGCTGGCGGCCTTCGCCGGCGTGCTGGCTGCGCCGATCTACGCGGTGACGCCGGGCATGGGCTCGAACCTGCTGATCGTGGTGTTCGCTGTGGTGGTGATCGGCGGCATGGGCTCGATCCTCGGCGCCATCATCACCGGCATCGCCATGGGTCTGATCGAGGGGCTGACCAAGGTGTTCTATCCGGAAGCGGCCAACACCGTGGTGTTCCTGGTCATGGTGGCGGTGTTGCTGATTCGTCCTGCGGGACTCTTTGGTAAGGAGGCATGAGCATGACGAATCCGGCAAACGTGCAGGCCGCATCGCTGCGGCAGGCCAGTGTGGTACGCGAGCGCAGGCACGCGGCCGCGCGGCGGCAGAAGATTTTCTATGCGGTGTTGCTGGTGATCGCGCTGTTGGCGCCGCTGGCGGTGTATCCGGTGTTCCTGATGAAGCTGCTGTGCTTCGCCCTGTTCGCCTGCGCCTTCAACCTGCTGCTCGGCTACGCGGGGCTGCTGTCCTTCGGCCATGCGGCGTTCTTCGCCACCGGCGGCTACATCACCGGCTACATGCTGAGCAGCTACAGTGGGCTCAGTACCGAGCTGGGGATACTCGCCGGCACCCTGGCCTCGACGGTGCTCGGTGCGCTGTTCGGCATGCTGGCGATCCGCAGGCAGGGCATCTACTTCGCGATGATTACCCTGGCGCTGGCGCAGCTGGTGTTCTTCGTCTTTGTTCAGGCGCCGTTCACCGGGGGCGAGAACGGGTTGCAGGGCGTGCCGCGCGGGCATCTGTTCGGCCTGGTCGACATGAAGAACAACATGGCCATGTACTACTTCGTGCTGGCGGTGTTCGTCCTTGGCTTCGCCATCATCCAGCGCACCATCCATTCTCCGTACGGCCAGGTGCTCAAGGCCATCCGCGAGAACGAGCCGCGGGCGGTGTCGCTCGGCTACAACGTCGATCGGCACAAGCTGCTGGCGTTCGTCATCTCCGCGGCGCTTGCCGGTCTGGCTGGCGCGACCAAGACCGTGGTGTTCCAGCTGGCCTCGCTGACCGACGCGCACTGGCACATGTCCGGCGAGGTCATCCTGATGACCCTGCTCGGCGGCGTCGGCACCATCCTCGGGCCGCTGGTCGGCGCCACCGTGGTGGTGACGCTACAAAGCTCGCTGTCCAACGGACCGTTGGGCGAGTGGGTGCATGTGATCCTCGGGGTGATCTTCGTGCTCTGCGTGCTGCTGTTCCGCTCCGGCATCGTCGGCTGGCTGGAGCGGCTGGTGAAGCGCAACTTCAAGTAGCGATCCGATGCGGGACCGTCCAGATTGCGCCGGACGGTCCCGCCATCGGCGAACCCGCTGCAGGGATACGTGCCTAACGTCCCAGGCCCCTTTCAGAGGACAGAGCCATGCCTGGCACCGAACCCCAAATGCAGCCGCAACCCACTTGGCCCTGGCGAGCCGACGAATCGCCCCTCAACGACCTCGACGACGCCGAGAGCGATACCGAGTTCGAAGGCCCGGACGAGCTGGCGGAAGAAGTGCTCGAACAACTCGAGAAGGTCGCTCCGCCGCCGGATCCGATGCCCGACCCTGGTCCGCTTTAACGGATTGCACTCCCTTCGATAGAAACTAAAAGGCCCCGACGAGTCGGGGCCTTTTTTCAAGCGAGCGGACGCTTAGACGTTAAAGCGGAAGTGCATGACGTCACCGTCCTTGACGATGTATTCCTTGCCTTCCAGGCGCCACTTGCCGGCTTCCTTGGCGCCGGCTTCGCCCTTGTACTGGATGAAGTCGTCATAGGCGATGACTTCAGCGCGGATGAAGCCTTTCTCGAAATCGGTGTGGATCACCGCGGCCGCCTGCGGAGCGGTCGCACCGATTCTGACGGTCCAGGCGCGGACTTCCTTCACCCCGGCGGTGAAGTAGGTCTGCAGGCTGAGCAGCTCGTAACCGGCGCGGATCACACGGTTCAGACCTGGTTCTTCCATACCCATGGTTTCGAGGAACATCTGCATCTCTTCCAGATCGTCCAGCTCGGCGATCTCGGCCTCGATCTTGTTGCACACCGGCACGACGATGGCGCCTTCTTCCTCGGCGATGGCGTTGACCACGTCCAGGAGCGGGTTGTTCTCGAAGCCATCCTCGGCGACGTTGGCGATGTACATCACCGGCTTGGTGGTCAGCAGGTGGAAGGTCTTGGCCAGGCGCTTTTCCTCGTCACTGAAGCTCTTCAGCAGGCTGCGTGCCGGCTTGCCCTCGGTGAGGTGCGGGATCAGCTTCTCCAGCAGCCCCTTCTGTGCGACCGCTTCCTTGTCGCCGCCCTTGGCGGTACGGGCGACGCGCTGCAGCTGCTTCTCGCAACTGTCGAGGTCGGCCATGATCAGTTCGAGGTCGATGATCTCGATGTCACGCTTGGGGTCCACGCTGTTGGCGACGTGGATGACGTTCTCGTCTTCGAAGCAGCGCACCACATGGGCGATGGCGTCGGTTTCGCGGATGTTGGCGAGGAATTTGTTGCCCAGGCCTTCGCCCTTCGAAGCGCCGGCGACCAGGCCGGCGATGTCGACGAACTCCATGGTGGTCGGGATCACACGCTCCGGCTTGACGATCGCCGCCAGCGCGTCGAGACGCGGATCGGGCATCGGCACGATGCCGCTGTTCGGCTCGATGGTGCAGAAGGGAAAGTTCTCAGCCGCGATGCCGGATTTGGTCAGGGCGTTGAACAGGGTGGACTTGCCGACGTTGGGCAGACCGACGATGCCGCAGTTGAATCCCATGGTGATCTTGCCTCGGAGTTAGGTTCAGGCCTTCTGGCTGTGCAGGCGCTGCATCGCGCGGGTCCAGTCGCCGGCCAGGATTTCTGGCACGACATCCAGCGCAAAGTCGATGCTGGCGTCGAGCTTTTCGCGCTCGGTCTGCGGTGCGCGGCCCAGTACGTAGCCACTGACCAGGCTGGCGTGGCCAGGATGGCCGATACCCAGGCGCAGGCGATGAAAGCCGTTCTGATTGCCGAGCTTGGCGATGATGTCACGCAGCCCGTTGTGCCCGCCATGACCGCCACCCTGCTTGAGTTTGGCGACGCCCGGGGGCATATCGAGCTCATCATGGGCGACCAGGATGGACTCGGGGGGAATTCTGAAAAAGCCGGCCAATGCCGCCACCGCCTGACCGCTGCGGTTCATGTAGGTAGTGGGGATAAGCAGGCGGATGTCTTCACCCTGATGGCTGAACTTACCGACCAGGCCAAAGTACTTGCGATCGTTGCTGAGCGAGACGCCTTCACGGGCAGCCAGACGCTCAACGAAAAGAGCCCCCGCGTTGTGCCGGGTCTGGTCGTATTCAGGGCCTGGGTTTCCCAGGCCGACGATCAGTTTTACGGCAGTCACGACGGGGGCCTCTTCTTCGACTATGCGAGTGAATTACTCGGCAGCGTCTTCTTCTTTCGGAGCGTCTTCCTTGCTCACGCGCGGAGCGTGAACGTTGGCTACCGGCAGGTCGCTGCCGTGGGCCAGGGCGACCAGCTCAACGCCTTTCGGCAGCTTGAGATCGGTCATGTGCAGAACCTGGCCGACTTCGACGTTGGACATGTCGACTTCGATGAATTCCGGCAGGTCTTGCGGCAGGCAGGAAACTTCGACTTCGTTCAGGTTGTGCAGGATTTCGCCGCCTTGCTGCTTCACGCCCACGGAGGTTTCCTGGTTGATGAAGTGCAGGGGAACGGTGGCGGTCAGCTTGTGGCCGGCAACGACGCGAACGAAGTCAGCGTGCAGGACAAAGCTCTTGGCCGGATGGCGCTGCAGTGCCTTGATCAGAACGGATTCGTTCTGGCCGTCGACGTTCAGGTTCAGCACGTGGCTGAAGGAAGCTTCGTTTTCCAGCAGCTTGGCGAAGTCCTTGGCCAGGATGCTGATGGACTGCGGGGCCTTGTCGCCACCGTAGATGACGGCCGGAACCAGGGCGGCGTTACGACGCAGGCGGCGGCTCGCACCTTTCCCCAGGTCGGAACGCACTTGGGCATTCAGAGTGAAATCGTTCATGGTGATTCTCCAGTAGCAACATTACCTGTCGCGCTTGCGACCAGCGCTCGGGCTGTTGGGCAAAAAGCCCCGCACGAGGCGGGGCACATTACGTTCAGTGCGATTCGCGAAGCTTTTCGCTTAGCGGAACATCGCGCTGATCGATTCGGCATTGCTGATGCGGCGAACCGCTTCAGCCACCACTGGCGCGATGTCCAGTTGGCGAATTCGGGTGCAGGACTGTGCGGCAGCCGACAGCGGGATGGTGTTGGTCACCACCAGCTCGTCGAGCACGGAGCCTTCGATGTTCTCGATGGCGCGGCCGGACAGGATCGGGTGCGTGCAGTAGGCGTAGACCTTGGCGGCGCCATGATCCTTCAGCGCCTTGGCTGCATGGCACAGGGTGCCGGCGGTATCGACCATGTCATCGACGAGGATGCAGGTACGGCCTTCGATATCACCGATGATGTGCATCACTTCGGACTGGTTGGCTTTCGGCCGACGCTTGTCGATGATCGCCAGGTCGACGCCGAGGGATTTGGCCACGGCACGGGCGCGGACCACACCACCGATGTCCGGGGAGACGATCATCAGGTTCTCGAAGCGCTGAGCCTGGATGTCGTCGACCAGGACCGGCGAGCCGTAGATGTTGTCCACCGGCATGTCGAAGAAGCCCTGGATCTGGTCGGCGTGCAGGTCAACGGTCAGCACACGGTTGACGCCAACGACGTCGAGCATGTCGGCCACGACCTTGGCGCTGATCGGTACACGGGCAGAGCGCGGGCGACGATCCTGGCGGGCATAACCGAAGTAGGGGATCACTGCGGTGATGCGCGACGCCGAGGAGCGGCGGAAGGCGTCGGCCAGTACCACCAGTTCCATCAGGTTGTCGTTGGTCGGAGCGCAGGTCGGCTGGATCAGAAATACGTCCTTACCGCGAACGTTCTCGTTGATCTCGACACTGATTTCGCCGTCGGAGAACTTTCCGACGTAGGCATCACCGAGGGGGATATGCAGCTGACGTACGACACGCCGGGCCAGGTCGGGGTTGGCGTTCCCCGTGAAGACCATCATCTTGGACACGCGCAGTACCTGCCTGAGGGTGGGTCCGATGAATAAAAAGCTGTTCAAAAGGCGAGCTCTTGAACAGCTTCAAGTGTATGGCAGGGGCGGCTGGATTCGAACCAACGCATGCCAGGATCAAAACCTGGTGCCTTACCGCTTGGCGACGCCCCTGTAGGGTCAACTTCATTGGTGCTGTTGCAGTCGTACGAACCTTGGGAGGTTATGGCAGGGGCGGCTGGATTCGAACCAACGCATGCCAGGATCAAAACCTGGTGCCTTACCGCTTGGCGACGCCCCTGTATCGTACAACCTGTGTGCTACGCACTCGCTTCCTGCGCCAGTTTTTCAAGGCTTCGGTGCAACATCGAAATGTTACGACCGTGGGCAACGAAACTTGGCAAAGTGTCTGGAAGTTGGCGGCGGACTTTATCAGCCTCGCCTTCGTTTGGGAAGCTCCCAAACACACAAGCTCCAGTGCCAGTCATGCTTGCCGGAACGAATTTGTTCAACAAGCTCAAAGCGTTACGAACTTCTGGATAACGCTTCTCGACTATTGGCTGACAGTCATTATGACCGCCCCCTGCAAGAAGGCTGCGAACTGTAATGGCCGGGGTATTACGTGTCAACTCTGGGTCGGCAAATATTTCCGCTGTACTAACAGAGACTTGCGGCGCGATTACGAGGAACCATGGTTCGGGCAAATCGACCGGTTGCAGGCGCTCGCCAACCCCCTCGGCAAATGCTGCCCGGCCGCGTACGAACACCGGTACGTCGGCGCCCAGGGTCAGCCCCAGCGCGGCCAGTTGGTCTTCGCCCAGGTGCAGTTGCCACAGGTGGTCGAGGCCGAGCAGGGTGGTCGCTGCGTCGGAGCTGCCGCCGCCGATGCCGCCGCCCATGGGCAGACGTTTGAGCAGGGTGATATCTGCGCCGAGCGAGCAGCTGCTAGCACGCTGCAGCAGGCGCGCTGCACGGACGATCAAGTTGCTGTCGTGATCGACGCCCGGCAGTTCGGTATGCAGGCGAATCTCGCCGTCAGCACGCAGGCGGAAGCTGAGTTCGTCGCCATGGTCGAGAAACTGGAACAGCGTCTGCAGCTCGTGATAGCCGTCTGCGCGGCGGCCGACGATATGCAGCATCAGATTGAGTTTGGCCGGTGCCGGCAGGGTCAGCGTCTGCATTCAGCGGCCCAGCTGGCGCGCTTGCCAGTCCTTGACCACCAGGGTGATCTGCAGGTCATGGCCATGCAGGCGGATGCGCTCGGGCAGCGTGAAGCCGTTGTGTTCGCCGTATGCCAGGTAGTCGACCTGCCAGCCGTCCTGTTCCAGTCGTGCCAGGCGGCTCTCGCTGTCCAGGCTCAGACGGCTGCGGCTGTCCGGCGCAGGCAAGCCACGCACCCACCAGAGCAGGTGCGATACCGGCAGCTGCCAGCCGAGCTGCGCTTCGACCAGGGCCTCCGGGGATTCGGCTTCGAATCGGCCCTGGCCGGCGACTTCCAGAGATACGGCGTCGGGGCGGCCGGTCAGGCGGGTGGCGCCTCGGCCCAGGGGGCCGGACAGGCGAATGTCGAAGTAGTCCTGGCGCTGCAGCCAGAACAGTGTGCCGCTGCCGGATTCCTGCGGTGCGCGAATGCCGATCTTGCCGCTGATCTGCCAGCCATCGACCGTCGCGACCTGGCTGCGATGCTCTTTCCAGGCGGTGGCATTGCCGGGGCCTTCAACCGATTCGCGTGGGCCAAGCCCGGCACAGCCAGCAAGCAGGAGGGCCAGGCAGGGAGTAAGAAGGTTTTTCAACAGGGACATGGGTCAGGGCTTCTCCGATCCGGTCAACCGTTTCAGCGTTTCGCGCAGGATCTGGCTGTCCGGTTGTAGTTTGAGTGCCTTCGACCAGACCGCGCGGGCCTCGCTGTGTTCACCCTGGGCCCAAAGCACCTCGCCCAGGTGCGCGGCGACTTCGTGGTCGGCAAAGCGTTGCAGCGCCTTTCGCAGTAGCGCTTCGGCCTCGGTCAGATTGCCCAGGCGGAAGTTGACCCAGCCGAGGCTGTCGAGGATCGCCGGGTCGTCGGGGTTGAGCTGGTAGGCCTGCTCGATCAGCTGGAGCGCTTCCTTGTGGCGATCAGTACGGTCGGCCAGGGTGTAGCCGAGCGCGTTGAGCGCCATGGCGTTGTCCGGCTCACGCTCGATGATGAAGCGCAGGTCGCGTTCCAGTTGCGCCAGATCGCCGCGCTTTTCCGCAAGCATGGCGCGGGTGTACAGCAGGTTGAGGTCGTCGGGGAAATCGGCAAGCGCCTGCTCCACCAGTTGCCAGCCTTGCTCGGTGCGGTCCTGCTCGGAGAGCGCTTCGATCTCGATCAGGTACAGCTGGATGGCGTAGTCAGGCTGCTGCTGGCGTGCGTCGGCCAGCACCGCAGATGCTTCCTGGTCGCGATTGCCGGAATAGAGCAGCTGGCTCTGCAGCAGCTTCGCTGGCAGGTATTCGTTGCCAGGGCCGACTTGAGCTAGCGCGTCGAGCGCCTTGGCGTTCTTGTCCATCGCCTGATAGGCACGGCCAAGATTGAAGTAAGCCGCGTCAACGTGGCTGCCGCGTTCGATCAGCTCTTCCAGGTACACGGTGGCTTCGCGCCAGGCCTCAGCCTCCATGCAGACCAGCGCCATGGAGAAGCGCAGGTCGTCGTCGGTGGGGTGCTGCTGGACCAAGGTGGCGAACTCGCCCATGGCGTCTTCCAGGCGCTCCTGTTCCACCAGAAGGCGCGCATAGGTCAGGCGCAGACGCTTGTCCTCGGGGTGCTGGCGCAGGCTTCGCTCGAGCAGCGGGATCGCTTCGTCGCTGCGTTGCAAGCTGTGCAGCAGGCGTGCTTCGAGCAGGATCGACGGGATCTGCCGCTCCTTGTCCGGCTGCTTCTGCAGCAATGCCAGTGCTTCCTCGCTGCGATCATCCTGTTGCAGCAGCACGGCCTTGCCGAAGGAGAGCTGTGGATTGTCGGGGTGTTTGACCAACAGCTTGTCGAAGCTTTGCAACAGGCCGGCGCGGGTGTCCGGGTCGGTTTCCGAGGCCGAAAGGGCGAGGAAATCGAAATGAGTGTCGCCCTGGCCCTGCAGAACCTTCTCCATGAACTCGAGCGATTCTTCGTAACGCCCGGCGCGGGCCAGCTGCACGGCTGCGGCGCGCTGCGCGTCGAGACTGTCAGGGGCGTTGCGCGCCCAGATCGTTGCGGTATCCAGCGCCGCCTGGTCTGCGCCAAGGTATTCGGCGATACGGAATCCGCGTTCGGCGACGCCGGCGTCCTGTGTCGCATGCGCCTGCTGTACGTAATTGCCCAGGGCAATGTCGAAGCGGTTGCGCTGGCCGGCAAGCTCTGCGACCAGCAGCGCATAGAGGGATTGGCGACTGAACGAGCCGTACTCTGCCGCGTCGCTGGCGGAGCTCTCCTGGGCAGCGTCCTCGACCGGCGGACTGCTTTCGGGGGCTTGCTGCGTGAAGGTCTGGCAGCCGCCGATGAACAGCAGGGCGGCAAGTGCGGCGAGTTTTTTCATAGGGGAAATGTACGGCTGGTGTGCGGTCGCGGCATGATGACACAAGCCGCAGGTCAAGCCCATGGGCCCCGGGAGGCGCGCAGGCCGGTTCGGTAGCTGATTGGCAGTACCAATCGAATCCGACAATCGAGGGCAATGGTTGTTCTCCATCTGATGAAGTAGGAGAATTGCGCGCTCTGTTATCGAATCAGCGATTCTGCATGGCTTTCCTCGCGCTTGGCATTAATCACAAGACCGCTTCGGTGGACGTCCGCGAGCGCGTAGCCTTCACGCCCGACCAGATGGTCGAGGCTTTGCGGCAACTGTGCCGCGTCACTCCGACCCGCGAAGCGGCGATCCTCTCGACCTGCAATCGCAGCGAGCTGTATCTGCAACAGGATCAGGTCGAGGCCGATGCCGTGCTCGCCTGGCTGGCCAATTATCACCGTCTCAGCCTCGACGAGCTCAAGGCATGCGCCTATGTGCATGTCGACGATCAGGCCGTGCGCCACATGATGCGCGTCGCCTCCGGGCTCGACTCGCTGGTGCTGGGCGAACCGCAGATTCTCGGGCAGATGAAGTCGGCCTATGCGGTCGCCCGTGAGGCCGGCAGCGTCGGGCCTCTGCTTGGCCGGTTGTTTCAGGCCACCTTCAGCACCGCGAAGACCGTGCGCACCGACACCGCCATCGGCGAGAACCCGGTTTCGGTGGCGTTTGCCGCGGTCAGTCTGGCGCGGCAGATCTTCAGCAATCTGCAACGCAGCCAGGCCCTGCTGATCGGCGCCGGTGAGACCATCACCCTGGTCGCGCGCCATCTGCACGAGCAGGGCGTGAAGAAGATCGTGGTCGCCAACCGCACCCTCGAGCGGGCCAGCGCGCTGGCCGCCGAGCTAGGGGCGCAGGCGATCCTGCTTGCCGATATCCCGGACGAGTTGCACAACAGCGACATCGTCATCAGTTCCACTGCCAGCCAGCTGCCGATTCTCGGCAAGGGCGCGGTCGAACAGGCGCTGAAGCGACGCAAGCACAAGCCGATGTTCATGGTCGATATCGCTGTGCCGCGGGACATCGAATCGCAGGTCGGCGAGCTGGACGACGTCTATCTGTACACGGTCGACGATCTGCATGAGGTGGTTGCGGAGAACCTCAAGAGTCGCCAGGGCGCGGCCCAGGCCGCCGAGGAGCTGGTCGCGGCTGGCACCGAGGACTTCATGCAGCGCCTGCGCGAGCTGGCCGCAGTTGATGTGCTCAAGGCCTACCGGCAGCACGCCGAGCGCATTCGCGACGACGAGCTGAGCAAGGCTCAGCGTCTGCTGGCCAATGGGGGCAGCGCCGAGGAGGTTCTCGTCCAGCTCGCCCGTGGCCTGACCAACAAACTGCTGCATGCACCCAGCGTGCAACTGAAGAAACTCTCCGCCGAGGGCCGCGTCGAGGCGCTGAGCATGGCCCAGGAACTCTTCGCCCTGCACGAGGGCACGGAAAAACCATGAAAGCTTCGCTGCTGAACAAGCTGGACATCCTGCAGGACCGTTTCGAAGAACTCACCGCACTGCTCGGCGACGCCGAAGTCATCAGCGATCAAAGCCGTTTTCGCGCCTATTCCCGCGAGTACGCCGAAGTCGAGCCGGTGATCGTCGCCTATCGGCAGCTGTGCAAGGTTCAGCAGCATCTCGAGGGCGCTCAGGCGCTGCTCAAGGACAGTGATCCCGACATGCGCGAGATGGCCGAGGAGGAGGTTGCCGAAGCCAAGGCCCAGCTCGAGACGCTTGAAGCCAACCTGCAGCGCATGCTGCTGCCCAAGGACCCCAACGACGGGCGCAACGTGTTCCTCGAGATCCGCGCCGGCACCGGCGGCGACGAGGCGGCGATCTTTGCCGGCGATCTGTTCCGCATGTATTCGCGCTATGCCGAGAAGCAGGGCTGGCGCGTCGAGATCCTCTCCGAGAGCGAAGGCGAGCACGGCGGCTACAAGGAAGTGATTTCCCGCGTCGAGGGCGACAACGTCTACGCCAAGCTCAAGTTCGAATCCGGCGCGCACCGCGTGCAGCGCGTGCCGGAGACCGAATCCCAGGGACGCATTCACACCTCCGCCTGCACCGTGGCGGTGTTACCGGAGCCGGATGAGCAGGCGGCGGTGGAGATCAATCCGGCCGAGCTGCGTATCGACACCTATCGCTCCTCCGGCGCCGGCGGTCAGCACGTCAACAAGACCGACTCAGCGATTCGTATCACGCACCTGCCCACTGGCATTGTGGTCGAGTGTCAGGAAGAGCGTTCGCAGCACAAGAACCGCGCCAAGGCCATGGCCTGGCTCGCCGCCAAGCTGCAGGACCGCCAGGACGCCGCGGCGCACAAGGAAATCTCCGAGACGCGCAAGTTGCTGGTCGGCTCCGGGGATCGCTCCGAACGTATCCGTACCTACAATTTCCCCCAAGGCCGGGTCACCGACCATCGCGTCAACCTGACGCTGTATTCGCTCAACGAAGTGATCGGCGGCGCCGTGGAGCAGGTCATCGAGCCGCTGTTGCAGGAATACCAGGCCGACCAGCTGGCCGCGCTGGGCGACTGATCCTTTTCGCTGCGCACCGCGCTAAGAGCACCTCATGCCAACCATCGAGTCCCTGCTGCAAAGTGCCGATCTGCCGGACTCGCCGAGCGCCAGGCTGGATGCCGAATGGTTGCTCGCGGCCGCCCTGAACAAGTCGACCAGCTATCTGCGCACCTGGCCGGAGCGCGAGGTGCCGGCAGAGTGTGCCGAGCGCTTTGCTGCTGATCTCGCACGGAGGCGTCAGGGTGAACCGGTCGCCTACATCCTCGGGCGCCAGGGCTTCTGGAGTCTGGAACTTGAAGTGGCAGCGGATACGCTGATCCCCCGGCCTGACACCGAACTGCTGGTGGAGACCGCGCTGCAGCTGCTCTCCGCTGCACCGGCCCGGGTGCTCGATCTGGGCACCGGCACCGGCGCGATTGCGCTGGCTCTGGCGACCGAGCGGCCGGCGTGGCAGGTCTGCGGTGTGGACCGTATCGAGGCCGCCGTGAGGCTGGCTGAGCGCAACCGGCTGCGGCTCGGACTGCACAACGCTGCGTTCACCCTGAGCGACTGGTTTGCCGGTCTGAACGGCGAGCGGTTCCAGATGATCGTCAGCAACCCACCCTATATTCCGGCCAGCGACCCGCACCTGCTGCAGGGCGATGTCCGCTTCGAGCCGCAGAGTGCGCTGATCGCGGGTGCGGATGGCCTGGACGACATCCGCACGATCATCGCCCAGGCGGCGGCGCACCTGCAGTCGGGTGGCTGGTTGCTGCTGGAGCACGGTTACGATCAGGCTGAGGCGGTGCGCATGCTTTTGCTTTCCCGCGGTTTCGAGGATGTGCAAAGCCGGCTCGATCTGGGTGGGCATGAGCGCATCAGCCTTGGCCGCCTGCCATGATTGCGTTTTGTGAGGTGCTTGGATGCTGAGTGACGAAGAGCTGCTGCGCTACAGCCGGCAGATCCTGCTCAAGCAGGTCGATATCGACGGCCAGTTGCGCCTCAAGCAGAGTCGCGTGCTGATCGTCGGGCTTGGCGGGTTGGGCTCGCCGGTAGCGCTCTATCTGGCGGCCGCTGGTGTCGGTGAGCTGCACCTGGCCGACTTCGATGCGCTGGATCTGACCAATCTGCAGCGGCAGATCGCTCACGACACACCCTCGCTTGGCCTGCACAAGGTCGACTCGGCCATGGCCCGGCTGGGGGCGCTGAACCCCCATGTACAGCTGGTGCCGTATCGCAGCGGGTTGGACGCCGATTCCCTGGATGCGGCAGTGGAGCGGGTCGATCTGGTGCTCGAT
Source organism: Stutzerimonas kunmingensis (assembly GCF_021432085.1). GTDB lineage: Bacteria > Pseudomonadota > Gammaproteobacteria > Pseudomonadales > Pseudomonadaceae > Stutzerimonas. The sequence goes on from NZ_CP090366.1 coordinate 1,151,929, forward strand.
TGCACGGACAACTTCGGCATTCGCGAAGCGGTGAACGCCGCATGCGTGAAAGCGAAAAAGCCGCTGGTCAGCGGCGCGGCGATCCGTCTTGAGGGGCAGCTTTCGGTGTTCGATGCGCGAGTCGAAACGAGCCCCTGCTACCACTGCCTCTATGGGCACGGTAGCGAAGCCGAGCTGACCTGCAGCGAAGCCGGTGTAGTGGGGCCGCTGGTGGGCATGGTTGGCAGCCTGCAGGCGTTGGAAGCGCTCAAGCTGCTGGTTGGCTTCGGCGAGCCGCTGATTGGTCGACTGTTACTGATCGATGCGCTGTCCAGTCGCTTCCGTGAGTTGCGGGTCAAGCGCGATCCACATTGCGCGGTGTGTGGCGCAAGCCATGGCTGACTGCGCAGCACCGGTCGGCGTCTTCGACTCCGGAGTAGGCGGGCTCTCGGTGCTGCGTGAGATCCGGCAGCGCCTGCCGCATGAGTCGCTGCTCTATCTCGCCGACAGCGCCCATGTCCCCTATGGCGAAAAGAGCCCGGACTACATCCGTGAGCGCTGCCGTGTCATTGCGGACTTTTTTGTCGAGAAGGGCGCGAAGGCGCTGGTGGTGGCCTGCAATACCGCGACCGCCGCTGGGGTCACCGAATTGCGCGAGCTGTATCCGCGATTGCCGATCATCGCCATGGAACCGGCCGTCAAGCCCGCCGCCCAGGCTACGCGGAGTGGTGTCGTCGGCGTGCTGGCGACAACCGGAACGCTGAAGAGCGCCCGCTTTGCCGCGTTGCTCGATCGCTTTGCCGCAGATGTGCGGGTGATCACTCAGCCGTGCCCCGGCTTGGTCGAGCGCATCGAGGCAGGCGATCTGAACAGTGCCGAAACGCGCGCCATGCTGATGGCGTGGGTCGGGCCGCTGCTGGCACAAGGCTGCGACACGCTGATTCTGGGTTGCACGCATTATCCCTTTATAAGGCCGCTGCTCAGCGAGCTACTGCCTGGAACCGTCCGCCTGATTGATACCGGAGCAGCCGTCGCGCGACACTTGCGCGATCTGCTGGCGGAGCGCCATCTGCTCGCCAGCGGGGTGGCCTCCGAGCGTTTCTATTGCAGCGGCGATCCGCGGCGAATGGCCAGCGTGTTGCCTATACTTTGGGGCGAAAACGCGAAAGTCGAGTTTTTTCCCCGCTAGGAACTCCAAGCGCAGTGGGGTTTCTCAAATATGCTGGCACCAAAAAACCAAACAAATGCAGTGTTTGATAAGGAAGTTCTCATGAAAAAACTGTTCTCCCTGGCTGCAGTGGCGGCACTCTCTGTAGGTTCGATGGCGGCTGCCCACGCCGTAGACTTTACCGTTGCGGTCGGCCAGACGGACGAGTCGACCATGACCTATCGCCTGGGTGCGCAATTCGATTTCGGCACCAGCTGGTTCCAGACCAGCGTGGGCCGACTGACCGGCTACTGGGATGCTGGTTATACCTACTGGGAGGGCGACGAGTCGTCGAGCAATCACAGCATTTCGCTGGCCCCGGTCTTCGTCTACGAGTTCGCTGGTGAATCGGTTAAACCCTATGTCGAGGCAGGCATCGGCGTCGCGGCGTTCGAGAGCACCGAGGTCGAGGGCAATCGTCTGGGTTCGTCTTTCCAGTTCGAGGATCGGATCGGTGCAGGCCTGCGTTTCGCCGGTGGCCACGAAGTGGGCGTGCGCGCAATCCACTATTCCAACGCCGGCATCAAGAAGCCGAACGATGGTGTCGAAAGCTACGCCTTGCATTACCGGATGGCCTTCTAAGCAGGTCGTCCCGAGGTGCTGCAGGGCGGTTCGCCAGCCCTGCACTGCCGATAGTGTTCAGCCATATGCCGTGGCGCTGCCCTTGCGCTCTTCGTGGCAATCCTCTGACCCCAGTTCGAACTCCCTGCAGATCAATGGGCGGTTTTCGTAGATCGTGCAGCGCATGCTGTCCCGATCAAGCGCCGCGCACCAGCCATCCTCCAGGCGCAGCATGACTTCGCCGCCCCAGCTGTCGGTGTCGATATAGCGCTGCGGAACGCCGGTATCGCTGAACAGCAACACTTCGAGTCGACAGCAGCAGGCCGCGCAGGTGGCGCAGCTCACGCTGGTGTCTTCGAGTTGTTGGTGGGGAATGGTCGAATCGTTCATCGCGCCAGTCTAGTCGATACGCTCGACCGGGCGCCCACTCAGGGCGCCGAGTGGTGGCACCAAAGCCGGTGTCACGCTTTTACAGCTCCTCGTTCAACTGCTTGTTGCGCCAACCATCCCCGCCGGGAAGCAGGAGGTTGAGCAGCAGGGCGATGATCGCGCACAGCGAAATGCCGGACAGGGTGAATTCACCGTAGCCGAATGCCATGCCGCCGATGCCGAACACCAGCGTCACCGAAACGATGATGAGGTTGCGTGCCTCGGACAGGTCGACCTGATGACGAATCAACGTGCTCAGACCCACCACGGCAATCGAGCCGAACAGCAGACAGAGAATGCCACCCATCACCGGAACCGGAATGCTCAGCAAGCCGGCGCCGAATTTGCCGATGAAGGCCAGGGCGATGGCGAATACCGCCGCCCAGGTCATGATCTTCGGGTTGTAGTTCTTGGTCAGCATCACCGCGCCGGTCACTTCGGCATAGGTGGTATTCGGCGGGCCGCCGAAAAGGCCGGCTGCCGAGGTGGCCACGCCATCGCCCAGTAGCGTGCGGTGCAAGCCTGGCTTCTTGACGTAGTTGTTGCCTGTCACGCTGCCGATGGCCACCACGCCGCCGATATGCTCGATGGCCGGTGCCAGGGCGACCGGCACCATGAACAGGATGGCGCCGATATTGAACTCCGGTGCGACGAAGTTCGGCATCGCTAGCCAGGGTGCGGCCGCGATACCGCTGGTATCCACCACGCCGAAAGCAAACGACAGCCCGTAGCCGACCGCAACGCCGGCGAGAATCGGTACCAGGCGAAACAAGCCCTTGCCCAGCACCGCCACGAGCAGGGTCGTGACAAGTGCCGGCATCGAGATCAGCATCGCCGTCTGGTAGGGGATCAACTGGGCGCTGCCATCTCCAGCCTTGCCCATGGCCATGTTCACCGCCACAGGTGACAGCGCCAGACCGATCGAAATGATCACTGGGGCGATGACCACTGGCGGCAGCAGGCGATCGATGAAGCCGGGGCCCTTCAGGCGCACCGCGAAGCCGAGCAGCATGTAGACAAGTCCGGCAGCGACCACGCCACCCATGACCGCCGGCAGGCCGAACTCACCCTTAGCCGCAATGATCGGTGCGATAAAGGCGAAGCTGGATGCCAGGAATACCGGCACCTGACGCCGCGTGATCAGCTGGAACAGCAGGGTGCCAAGGCCGGCGGTAAACAGCGCTACGTTGGGGTCCATGCCGGTGATCAGCGGCATCAGTACCAGGGCGCCGAAGGCCACGAACAGCATCTGTGCGCCGGCCAGTACCTGCCGGCCAAGCGGCTCGTCGGTATGCGACATGCTCAGATGTCCTTCTGCTTGGTGCCGAAGATCTTGTCGCCAGCGTCACCCAGGCCCGGGACGATGTAGCCGTGTTCGTCGAGACGCTCATCGATGGATGCCGTGAAAATCAGCACGTCCGGATGTGCTTTTTCCACAGCGGCGATGCCTTCCGGGGCGGCGACCAGCACCAAAGCACGGATTTCCTTGCAACCGGCCTTCTTCAGCATGTCGATTGTGGCGACCATCGAGCCGCCGGTGGCGAGCATGGGGTCGATGATGATGGCCAGGCGCTGTTCGATTTCCGGAACCAGTTTTTCCAAATAGGTCTGCGCCTGCAGCGTTTCCTCATTACGGGCGATGCCTACCGCACTGACCTTGGCGCCCGGGATTAGGCTGAGCACGCCGTCGAGCATGCCGATGCCCGCACGCAGGATGGGTACGACGGTGATCTTCTTGCCGGATATCTTCTCGACCTGCACCGGGCCGCACCAGCCGTCGATGCTGTAGTGTTCCAGCGGCAGATCAGAAGTTGCTTCATAAGTGAGGATCGAGCCCACTTCCTGAGCCAGTTCACGGAAGTTTTTGGTGCTGATGTCGGCGCGGCGCATCAGGCCGAGCTTGTGGCGGATCAGCGGATGGCGGATCTCTCGAATGGGCATTGTGGGCTCCGGCGGGCAAATAAACCGGCTTAGATTAAAGCATCGTCGAGTCAGCGGCTATTCGTGCGTCATTCGACCGGCAGACTTGCTGCGGCCCGCGGGGGTGGGTATCTTCCACGCCCTTTCGCGGACGGCTGAAAGTGGGCTGTTCGGTCAGGTTTTTCGCTGTTCAGGATACGGCGATTCAACCGCGCGAGTTGCCAGGTTCAGTTGGCGCTCTAACACTCATCTTTCTGAGGGGAATCGCATCATGTCCGTCGATCTCGCACATATCCGCCAAGTCATGGCCGAGGCTGACTGCCTGTACACCGAAGAACAGGTAGAAGCTGCAATCAGCCAGGTCGCCGAAACAATCAACGGCGAGCTGGCCGACCGCAATCCTGTGGTCTTCTGCGTCATGAATGGCGGCCTGATCTTTTCCGGCAAGCTCGTCCCTAAGCTGAACTTCCCGCTCGAACTGTCGTATCTGCATGCCACTCGTTATCGCAATGAAACCAGCGGCGGTGAGCTTTTCTGGAAAGCCAAGCCGGAGATCTCCTTTATTGATCGGGACGTGCTGATCATCGATGACATTCTGGATGAGGGCCACACGCTGGGTGCGATCATAGATTTCTGTCGCCACGCGGGTGCCGCCGCGGTGCATACCGCAGTGCTGATCGACAAGGATCACCAGCGCAAGGCGCGCCCGGATCTCAAAGCCGATTACGTTGGCCTGAGCTGTATCGATCGCTACATTTTTGGTTACGGCATGGACTACAAGGGTTACTGGCGCAATGCACCGGGAATCTATGCGGTCAAAGGGCTATAGGTAGCCAATTTCGGGCGAGCGCGTCCCGCTTAGAAAGGCATGTGTGCGCACCAGTGGCGGGGTGCGCTTCGCAGCTGTGACGCTGTGACGCAATGGGCGCCGAGCAGCGTTCGGTCGGCCCTCCGCTGCTGACCGACGCGGGAATTCCAGCGATCCAAAGCGTACACGCCGGTCCGTCTGTTTCCTTTCGCCCCACCTCATCGTTGCGGTAACGCCCTCCTTTCCGTTTTTCGCGTGTGTCGGCCATTTCCTTTGGTCGGTTGAATGACGGCCTGCGCCTTTGTCGTCCGACTCATTTGGCGGGTTTGGTGTGCGTTATCGCGCTCATGAATTGAACTTAAGGATAACTGACCGACAATTCTCCTATCTTGCAAGCTGAAAGGCTCTGGATCGGGCTTTGCGGCCCTGGCATTCACGGCTAAGCTGATTTGGACCTTAAAGGGCATGGCTTCGCGCAATCACGCTGAAAGCCACTGCTGTAAAGGCTATTAGCACTAAAGGATTACAAGCTAAATCAAACCTTAGTGCGCTTAACCCTGTTCCGGTGTCTGGGTAGGGTTGACGCACTTCGAACCAACCAGGAGCGCCTCATGACAAAAACAACAAGGCAAGGAATCTTCCAGCCGAAGTCCCTAGCTCTCGCCGTAGCGCTGGGCACTGCCGCCCCGGCTTACGCCGTGAGCTTCAATATCGGCGAGATCGAAGGGCAATTCGACTCGGCGATGTCCATCGGTGCCAGCTGGTCCATGGCGGACAGGGACAGGGATCTGGTCGGCATCAACAACGGCGGTACCGGCTTTACCCAGACCGGCGACGATGGTCGTCTGAACTTCAAGAAGGGCGAGACCTTCTCCAAGATTTTCAAGGGTGTGCACGATCTCGAGCTTCGTTATCGCGATAGCGGTGCCTTCGTTCGCGGCAAGTATTGGTATGACTTCGAGCTGAAGGATGAGAGTCGTCTTTTCAAGGACATCAGCGACAGCAACCGGAAAGAAGCCGCTCAATCATCCGGCGCGCAAATTCTGGACGCGTTCGTCTATCACAATTATTCCGTTGGTGATCTGCCCGGGACCGTCCGTCTTGGGAAGCAGGTAGTGAGCTGGGGCGAAAGTACCTTTATCGGTAACAGCATAAACTCCATCAATCCCTTGGACGCTGCAGCATTCCGCCGGCCGGGTGCTGAGATCAAAGAGGGGCTGATTCCGGTCAATATGTTCTACATCTCGCAGAGCCTGACCGACCGGTTGAGCATGGAGGCGTTCTATCAACTCGAGTGGGATCAGACCGTTGCCGATAATTGCGGTACTTTCTTCGCTGTAGATGTCGTTCAGGATGGTTGTGATGCCAACTACCACGTGGGCAGCCCGGCAATCGCTCCTCTTCAACCCGTCGCTGCTGCGTTCGGGCAGGGGTTCGAAGTCACTCCTGAGGGTGTGGTTTTGCCGCGAGCTGGCGACCGGGATGCACGTGATTCGGGGCAGTTCGGTCTTGCATTGCGCTGGTTGGGTGATGCCACCGAGTATGGTGCGTATTTCATGAATTACCACAGTCGGACGCCAAACGTCAGTACGCGATCTGCTGGCTTGGCTACCGCAGCGCAGCTGCCTGGCATTATCGGTACAGCTAATGGGCTCGTGCCTGGTGCTGGCTCTGGTTTGGCGCAGAGCGTCATGCTTGGCAACGGCCGCTATTACCTTGAGTACCCCGAAGATATCCAGCTTTACGGCCTTAGCTTCTCTACGACATTGCCCACTGGCACCGCGTGGTCTGGTGAGATCAGCTATCGACCCAATGCACCGGTTCAGCTGAATACTCAAGACCTCACTCGGGCTTTGCTTAATCCCCTTGCGCCGGGAACCTCTCCCATTGAAAGTACTTTCGGTGCAGAAAATCGCGGCTACAACCGCAAGGAAATCACCCAGTTGCAGACCACATTCACTCACTTCTTCGATCAAGTACTGGGCGCTGGTAGGGTGACCGTGGTGGGCGAGGTCGGCTACACGCATGTCGGCGGTCTCGAGAGCACCAGCGAACTGCGCTATGGGCGTGATCCTATCTACGGCACCCCGGATGATCCAGCCGCTTTGGCCCGCTACGGCCGCCACGGTTTCGTCACCGCCAACTCCTGGGGCTACCGCCTGCGTGGCATCGCGGACTACGACAACGTCTTCGCCGGCATCAACCTCAAGCCCAACCTGTCCTTCTCCCACGACGTCGACGGCTACGGCCCCAACGGTCTGTTCAACGAAGGCTCCAAGGCGGTCAGCATTGGTCTGGATGCCGAGTACCAGAATATGTACACCGCCAGCCTGTCCTACACCGATTTCTTCGGCGGCGACTACAACACGCTGGTTGACCGCGACTTCCTCGCGTTCAGCGTGGGCGTGAACTTCTAAGGAGACCAGCCGAGTGTCCGGCCGATGAGGATGATCGGCCGGACATCAGCGACAGGCATGGGCCTCCGGCCTATAACAAGATCAAGAGGAACTGGAATCGTATGAAAAAAACAGGAAAGCTATTGAGTGTCTTGGCCTTCTCCCTGCTCGCGAGCAGTGTGATGGCTGCCGTTTCCCCAGAAGAAGCCGCCAAGCTCGGTACATCGCTGACGCCGCTGGGCGCAGAAAAAGCCGGTAACGCCGACGGCAGCATCCCTGAGTGGACCGGTGGTCTCAAGACCGACGCGGCCCCCCTCAACAATGGGCATCTGACTAACCCGTTCAAGGACGAGCAGCCGAAGTTCGTCATCACCTCGCAGAACGCCGAACAGTACAAGGACAAGCTGACCGCAGGTCAGATGGCCATGTTCAAGCGCTATCCGGAAACCTACAAGATTCGCGTGTTCCCGACTCATCGTTCGGTCGCCGTGCCGGATGAGATCTATGAGGCTGCGAAGAAGAGTGCTGTGAATACCGAACTCGTCGAGGGCGGCAACGGTATCGCCAACTTCACCGACAGCCGTTATTACGCATTCCCGATTCCGAAGAATGGTCTGGAAGTGGTGTGGAACCATATCACCCGCTATCGCGGTGGCAACGTCCGTCGCAATATCGTCCAGGCTACCCCGCAAACCAACGGTAGCTACACCATGGTTCACTTCGAGGACGAAGTGGCGTTCCCGCTGGGTATGACGGATCTGGATCCCGAGCGCGCCAAGAACGCGCTGCTTTTCTTCAAACAGCGGGTGACTGCGCCGTCTCGCCTGGCAGGGAACGTCCTGCTGGTGCACGACTCGCTGGATCAGGTTAAGGAGCCCCGTCAGGCCTGGATCTACAACGCTGGCCAGCGTCGGGTACGCCGCGCGCCGCAAGTTGCATACGACGGGCCGGGTACCGCTTCGGACGGTATGCGCACCACGGATAACTTCGATATGTTCAGCGGCGCACCTGATCGCTACGACTGGAAGTTGATCGGCAAGAAAGAGCTGTACATCCCGTACAACAGCTATGAAATCGCTTCCAGCGAACTGAAGTACGACGACGTCATCAAGGCTGGCCACGTCAATCAGGATCTGGCGCGTTACGAGCTACACCGCGTCTGGGAGATTGAAGCCACGCTCAAGAGTGGCGAGCGCAACATCTACGCCAAGCGCCGTTTCTTCGTCGACGAGGATAGCTGGACCATCGTCCAGTCGGAGCTGTACGACGGTCGTGGTCAGCTTTGGCGTGTAGGCGAGGCCCACTCGCTGCAGTACTACCAGCACAAGGTGCCGGCTTACGCGTTCGAGGCGCTCTACGACATCATCTCCGGCCGCTACATCGCGATCGGCATGAGTAACGAGGAGAAGCCGCACGAATACGGCTATCGTGCCTCCGCTCGGGACTTCACGCCGGCTGCCCTGCGTAACGCAGGGGTGCGCTGATCGACTGACATTTAACCTGTGAATAAGGCGGCCAGGTGGCCGCCTTTTTTTTTGCGGCGAACCAGTGGATGATAATTTCCATTCGGTGCCCGAGGTCAGGACGATCGCATTGCTGGAACACTGGGCCCAATATGCGACGTGTGCAACGACAAGGCTGGCGTTTCGGCTGCCCGTGGTAACGACCGAGCGCAATGCCTGGCACAGACCGCGCTGTGTTTCAATGGACTGATTCGAACAAGAGAACCTTTGCCATGTCCGTACGCTTCATTCCTGATGCGCTCAGTGCAGAGGCAGGTGCCGTAGAGCAACTCGCATCCATTCCTCGGCTGCCGCCGCTGCATATCGACCGGCCCAGGCTGGTTCGTGCGCTGCTCGATACCGATTGCCGTCTGCGCCTGATCTGCGCCCCAGCCGGGTTTGGCAAGACCGTGCTGATGAGCGAGTGCGCGCGCTTGGTGCCTCCGGGCACACGCCTGGTGTGGCTGGATCTCGGCGGGCGGGCATGTACGGTTCAGGCGCTGTACGGCCAGTTGAGCGATGCGTTGGGGGAGCGGACGGGCAAGGATGATCGTTCCGAGAACGACATGCTGGCGCTGCTGCGACAAGTCCGGCAGCCGCTATGGATCATGCTCGACGACTACCCGCGCGATTACAGCCCGGAGCTCGATGCTTGCATTGATATGTTGTTGGACATGGGGCCGGCACAAATCAGTTGGTGGGTATCCAGTCGCCGCCAGCCAGCGTGGAAGCTTCCACGGCTCCTGCTGCAAGGGCATCTTCTGGAGCTGGAGGCGGAAGCGCTGGCGTTCACCGCCGAAGAGCTCGAGCAACTCCTGAACGTCCATCGTCTGACGCTCTCGTCCGAGACTTTTCAGCAACTGCATCATGTGATGGAGGGGTGGCCGGCTGGAGTCTGTCTGATGTTGCTCCACGCCGATGAGCAGGCGCTGCGTGAGCGTCTGGTTGCCGGGACGCCATTGCTGCGTGATTACGTCCAGCGTGAGGTCATGGCTGGACTGAGCGATGAAGTGCGGCGGGCCATGCTGGCACTGGCGCGTATGCCGCGTTTCTCGGCAGAGCTCTGCGACCATGTGCTCGACGGTGTTGGTCGCGAAATCCTCGATATCCTCAAGACGCTCCAGCTCTTCATTCGGCAGATCGACAATTGCGGTGAGTGGTTTCGCCTGTGGAAGCCGCTGGCGCTGATGCTGCAGCGCTCCGCAGAAACGACCGCTCCGACCCAGGCCCATCTGCGCGCCTGTCAGTGGTTCGCCAGTCGCGGCGAGATGCGCGAGGCGGTAGAGCATGCATTATGGGCCGGCCAGCCTGAGGTCGCTGCCAACTACCTGCAGCGTTACGGACAGGAACAGCTGCTGATCGGCGATAACGTATCGCGCTTTCTGAAATGGCGAAGCGAGCTGCCACAGGACCTGTTCGCCAGCACCACGCGCCTGATCGTCTTGCAGGGGTGGGCGCTGATCATTTCGGCGCGACTTGATGAAGTGGATGACTGTCTGGCCGAGCTGGCCAAGTTCTTCCCCCAACCCGATGCGCGCCGGCAAGCCCAGTTATTGGCTCAGTGGCAGGCCCTTCGGGGGTTTCTGGCCCGCCTGCGCGGTGAGCCCGAGGCACGCCAGAACTGCTTGCAGGCGCTAGAGGTACTGTCCGATCACGCCTGGGCGCAGCGCGTGCTTTGTTATCAGGTGCTTACGCAGCAAGCGATGGCCGAAGGTGAGCTCGACCTTGCCCAGCAATACAACAGCGAAGGCATGAAGCTCGCACGGCTGAAAGGTAGCGTGCTCTACGAAGTGATGCTCAGCGTCGATCGAATCCAGTTGCTTGAACTCACCGGTGAGTTCGAGCGTGCGGTCGGCGTGCTCAACGAGACACTCCAGGCGTTGCGTGACTCCGTCCGGCGCAGCCCTCTCATCGGCAGGCTGCAACTGCTGCAGGGGCATCTGCTGGCTTACCAGGGGCTCGACGAGCCGGCGCAGGAGGCATATCAGCTCGGTAAGGCGGAGACCGAAACCTGCGGTGATTCCTACTGTTTCTTCGGTTATGTCGGGCTTGCCGAGCTTGCCGCGCGCAGTCACGAGTTTGCCTGCGCCTATCACTGGCTGCGGGACGCCGAGCGCCTGTCTCAGTGGCGACATGTACCTGAGGCGAGATTCCGCGGCATCCTGCCGCTGATAAACGGTGTGGCCTGGCTGCATCAGGGCGAGCTGCGCAAGGCGCGTGGTGCGCTGTATCAGGTACTGGAACTGTATGAAGGACGGGGTTACCTGTCGCCGTCCGGATTCTACGAGCTGTTGCCTCGGGTGCGGCGCTATCTGGCGGTCATCGATGTGCTCGAGGGACAGCCAGCACGAGCGATCACAGCCTTGCGTGAGCAGATCGAGCAGAACCTGCTTGCCCAGCGTCTGGGGCTGGCATGCGAGTGTCGTTTCAGTCTGGCGGAAGCGTTACAGGCCGATGGCCAGGTCGCCGAGGCGGAGCTGGAGCTGCGTCTGGCGCTCAGCGAGGCCGCGCGTCAGCATCTGGTCAAGCCCTTGTACGAACTACAGTATCGGCAGCCGCAATGGCTGGCGCGAGTGCTACCCGCAGCGAAGGGCGAATCGCTTCGGCAGCGGCTGCTGAGCTACGAGCGTGAGCCGGAAGTGACGCTCCCGGCAGCGGATGAAACGGTGCTCAGCAACCGCGAACTGACGGTGTTGCGGCTGATCGCCCAGGGGTGCTCGAACCAGGAAATTGCCGAACAGCTGTTCATATCCCTACATACCGTGAAGACCCATGCGCGCAGGATCAACACGAAGCTGGGCGTCGCTCGCCGTACCCAGGCGGTGGCGAAGGCCAAAGCGCTGGCCTGGCTCTGAGAACAAGCAGTTATCCAAGGGATCATTCATCGTCGCGCCTGAAACAGCAAAGTTCAGGCGCGACGATTCGCTGCAAGCCTGGCGGCTGTCAGACGAAGATGAATTCTTGTTTTTATTGGGTAAGTTTCGGGGCGGAGCGGCGCAACCTGCAGGCAGTCAGGTTGATGACATTACACTGGTGCGGGTTGCAAGCCTCCGTGGGACATCCGTTGTGGTAACTGCTCGCCGCGCTCGATGGCCAGACTGACTTGCAGGCTGGTGATGAGTCGCTGCAATTGCTGTTGATCGCGCCATTGGTCGGCACTGATGTAGCGCTTCACTGCAACGCCTTCCGAGCCCGTCAATGTCAGCAGAATGCTGCCATCGGGCTTCTCGATGCTGAAGTTGACGTTGTAGCGCGGACGAAAAACATCACTGATCTTCTGAAATGGACTCGTCATGCCTGGATACCTGTGTGAGGGTTGCCAGCAATGGACCAGGCAAGGCGATGACAAGTTTCCCGGGCGCAACGGCTTGACTGCCGCAAAAATGTCGCGGGCATACCTGCCATCTCATTTCATACCTGCGCAGTCAGCTCCGTCAGAACATCGGGGCTGCTCTTGAATGCCTTGGCAAACAACTCGCGGTGCCTGGCCATGTAGATGCCGATGTCTTCGGCTTGCTGTTCGCTCAGCGACGGCGAAGCTTGCTGCAGCACCGCAGCTAGCGCCTCTGCCAGCTCAAGCATCTTGTCGTGACGATCGGCTTCGGCTTTATCCATGAACAAACGCTCCAGGTCCCGGCTGCTGCGGTACACCACTTCGACGGCCATTTACCACCTCGGTCATTGGCAGATTGATACTGTTTATTTGTACAGCATAAGCGGCTGCGGCGAAGATTGAAAGTCTGCGCAGGAAGCGGGGTTTCGTCAGTTCTTGAATCGGCCTTGCACGCGCTCGGCCCGAAACTCCAGTGTGGCGGCGCGGTAACCGGCGCGCAGCAGCGGTAGCGGCAGGCAGGATTCCCAGCTTGCGCCGGGCTGCAGGCCACCTGCCCCCTGGTAGTCCGGTGCATCGTAGGCGCGTCGCGCCAGGTTGGTGCGCGAGCCCGGCGCATAGGCGGCGACTTCCCACTGCAGGCTCTGCAACTTCTTGTCGGTGTGATTGTGCAGGCGCACATGCAGCGGCTGCCCGCCGGCGCAGCGACGAGGGTCGTGAGTCAGCTGAATTTCGATACGAGCGAGCAACTGCTCTTCGCGATGCTCCTGCCAGAGTACCCAGCCAGCGACCAAGGCAAGGCCGAGCACGGCACCCAGTGAAATGGGTACGGCCCTGAATGGATAGCGGATCAGCAGTACCAGCCAGGTCAGGATGAGCAGAGCGCCAATCAGCATGGTCGAGTACCGACGATCAGGTGGTTGGGCAGCATGAACGTCCTCCGTTGCGATGGGGGCATGCTAACCCGTGGCGGCGGACCCCGGGCAACAACGAAGTGGCAAGCATTTGTCGCAGGATGTCAGTCGTCCACTTTGCTGCGGCTGGCCAGACGTTCCAGTGCAGCGCGAAGCTTAGGGTCGCGGATGCCATCAGCTGCCGCCTGAATGCTGTCGGCGGCGTTGCTCGAAAGCGGTTGCGTACGCGCCGGCGTGTGCCTGGGCGGGGGCGGTGGCTGTACCTTGAACTGGATACGCGTCAGGCCCGCGAACTCTTCGAGCACTTCCAGTTGACGTTGCAGACGCCGCTGCTGATAGCGCAGCCGTGTCGCCCAGTGGCCGTCGGTGACGATAAGCAGCAGACAACCTTCGCGCCAGGATGCCACGCGGCAGTGTTCGCGTGCTGCGGGCTGCAACTGGCTCTCCAGCAGCTGTTGCAGACGATCGAGCCGAAGCGCTTCGCCGAACAAAGCTCTGAGCGGCTTCGCTTCGCGCAACAATGAGGCAGGAGCACGAGCCGGCGACGGGCGAAAGGCCATGATGGTCCGAGATGCTTGGTAGAAGCGTGAATGGTAGCAGAAGCCGGTTCGGGGAATATCCTGCCGCCTCCGGCGTTGGCGTGCTGCGCAAATGCCCAGCCTAGAGGGTTTATCGCCTGCCAGCTGCGAATATACAGGTACCCGGTAGCGCGTCCGTTGCGTCATGGTGCTGCGCAGTCAGGCACCTTTCCTCACTGCCGTTTCCGAGTAGAATGGCCCCTTTGCACGCAGCCGTGACCTCGCGGACGTGCCTCCATCCCCAGCATGGAAGTCTTTGTCGATATGTTTGCGCCTTTATTGAAGAAACTCTTTGGAAGCAAGAATGAGCGTGAGGTCAAACGCATGCTCAAGGCGGTGCAGTCCGTCAATGCCCTCGAAGAGCAGATGCTGTCGCTCTCCGACGAGCAACTGCGCAGCAAGACCGAAGAGTTCAAGGCCCGTCTCGAGAAAGGCGAAACCCTCGATCAGATCCTCCCCGAAGCATTCGCCGTCTGCCGCGAAGCGGGCAAGCGCGTCATGGGCATGCGCCACTTCGATGTCCAGTTGATCGGTGGCATGACCCTGCACGAAGGGCGCATCGCCGAGATGCGTACCGGTGAAGGCAAGACCCTGGTGGCTACCCTGGCCGTTTACCTCAATGCGCTGGCCGGCAAAGGTGTGCACGTAGTCACGGTCAACGACTACCTGGCGCGACGCGATGCCAACTGGATGCGCCCGCTGTACGAATTCCTTGGCCTCTCGGTCGGCATCGTCACCCCGTTCCAGCCGCCGGAAGAAAAGCGCGCTGCCTACGCAGCCGACATTACCTATGGCACCAACAACGAGTTCGGCTTCGACTACCTGCGTGACAACATGGCGTTCAGCCTGCAGGAAAAGAACCAGCGCGAACTCAACTTCGCCGTGATCGACGAAGTCGACTCCATCCTGATCGACGAAGCGCGCACACCGCTGATCATTTCCGGCCAGGCTGAAGACAGCTCCAAGCTTTACCAGCAGATCAACCTGCTCATTCCACGCCTTACCCAGCACATCGAGGAAGAGGAGGGAGTCGTTACTCAGGAAGGGCATTTCTCCATCGATGAGAAAACCCGCCAGGTCGAGCTGAACGAACAGGGTCACCAGTATATCGAGGAGCTGCTGACCCAAGCCGGTCTGCTGGCCGAGGGCGAAAGCCTCTATTCGGCGCATAACCTCGGTTTGCTGACACATGTGTATTCTGGCCTGCGCGCCCACAAGCTGTTCCATCGCAACGTCGAATACATCGTGCAGAACAACCAGGTGCTGCTGATCGACGAGCACACCGGCCGCACCATGCCGGGCCGTCGTCTTTCCGAAGGCCTGCACCAGGCCATCGAAGCGAAGGAAGGCCTGCAGATTCAGCCGGAGAGCCAGACCCTGGCTTCGACCACCTTCCAGAACTACTTCCGCCTGTACAAGAAGCTGGCCGGCATGACCGGTACCGCCGACACCGAAGCGTTCGAGTTCCAGCAGATCTACAACCTGCCGGTGGTGGTCATCCCGACCAATAGGCCGCTGGCGCGCAAGGACTTCAACGACCTGGTCTATCTGACCCAGGAAGAGAAGTTCGCCGCGATCATCTCCGACATCAAGGAGTGCCGGGAGCAGGGCCGTCCGGTGCTGGTCGGTACAGCCACCATCGAGTCCTCCGAATACGTGTCGCGCCTGCTGGAGGCCGAAGGTTTCGAGCACAAGGTGCTCAACGCCAAGCACCACGACAAGGAAGCCGAGATCATCGCCCAGGCCGGGCGCCCCGGTGCCGTGACCATCGCCACCAACATGGCCGGCCGTGGTACCGACATCCTGCTGGGCGGCAACTGGGAAGTGGAAGTCGCGGCGCTGGACAACCCGACCGAAGAACAGGTCGCGCAGATCAAGGCGGATTGGCAGAAGCGTCACCAGCAGGTCCTCGAAGCGGGCGGCCTGCACGTGATTGCATCCGAGCGTCATGAATCCCGTCGTATCGACAACCAGTTGCGCGGTCGTGCCGGTCGTCAGGGCGACCCGGGTTCGAGCCGTTTCTATCTGTCGCTGGAAGACAGCCTGATGCGCATCTTCGCCTCCGATCGGGTGAAGAACTTCATGAAGGCGCTGGGCATGGAGTCCGGCGAGGCCATCGAGCACCGCATGGTCACCAATGCCATTGAAAAGGCGCAGCGCAAGGTCGAAGGCCGCAACTTCGACATGCGCAAGCAGCTGCTCGAGTACGACGACGTGGCCAACGAGCAGCGCAAGGTGATCTACCACATGCGCAACAGCCTGCTCGCAGCCGATGAAATCGGCCAGACCATCGCCGAATTCCGCCAGGAAGCGCTGGATGCGGCGATCAGCGCGCACATCCCGCCGCAGTCGCTGCCTGAACAGTGGGATATCCCGGGCCTGGAGGCGGTGCTCTACAGCGATTTCGGTACGCGTCTGCCGGTCCAGCAGTGGCTCGACGAGGACGAAAAACTCTACGAGGAAACCCTGCGCGAGCGCATTCTCGAAGCGCTGTTGGCCGCCTACAACGAGAAGGAAGAGCTGGCTGGCGTCGAGGCACTGCGTTCCTTCGAGAAGCAGATCGTGCTGCGTGTGCTGGATGATCTGTGGAAAGACCACCTGTCGACCATGGACCACCTGCGTCACGGCATCCACCTGCGCGGCTACGCGCAGAAGAACCCGAAGCAGGAATACAAGCGCGAGTCCTTCACGCTGTTCCAGGACCTGCTCGAATCGATCAAGCGCGACAGCATCCGCGTGCTGTCCCATGTGCAGGTTCGTCGAGAAGATCCGGCCGAAGAAGAAGCCCGTCTGCGCCGCGAAGCCGAAGAGCTGGCCAAGCGCATGCAGTTCCAGCATGCCGAGGTGTCCGCGCTGGATCAGCCGGAGGAGGAGCCTGAGGTCGAAGGTCAGGCCGACGTCGCCGCGGCGCCGGTGCGTACCGAACCGAAGATCGGTCGCAACGAGCCTTGCCCGTGCGGATCGGGCAAGAAGTACAAGCATTGCCACGGGCAGGTTCAGTAAGTCCGACCTCGCCTGATGATTCCGCGCCGCGACCGGCTTCTGCCGCTCGCGGCGTTTTTGTCGCAACCCCTTTCTCGGCCTGTTGGCCATCCATTGTTCTGAAGGAGCGCATCCATGGCTGTCGGTCTTGGTCCTTTACCTACTCTGCACCCGGTACCCGGTTTCGAACTCGGCATCGCTTCGGCCGGCATCAAGCGACCAGGGCGTAAGGACGTAGTGATCATGCGCTGTGCCGAGGGCTCCCGTGTCGCCGGCGTGACCACCACCAACGCCTTCTGCGCTGCCCCCGTGCTCGTCACCCGCGAACGCATGCACGGCCCGGTGCGTTACCTGCTGACCAACACCGGTAACGCCAATGCCGGAACCGGCCCGCAAGGTCTTGCCGACGCCCGTCACACCTGTGCGGCCCTCGCGGCCATCACCGGAATCGACGAGACGGCCGTGCTGCCTTTCTCGACTGGCGTGATCGGTGAGCCGCTGCCGGTACAGAAGATCGAGTCGGCATTGCAGGCTGCACTCGACGATCTGTCGCCGGACCACTGGGCCGAGGCCGCGACCGGCATCATGACCACCGATACGCTGCCCAAGGGCGCCAGCCGTCAGTTCCAGCACGATGGCGTGACGGTGACCGTCACCGGCATCAGCAAGGGTGCCGGCATGATCCGGCCGAACATGGCGACCATGCTTGGCTATATCGCCACCGATGCCAAGGTGGCCGGCAGCGTATTGCAGAATCTGGTGCGCGATGCGGCGAACAAGTCGTTCAACCGCATCACCATCGACGGTGATACCTCCACCAACGATTGCTGCATGCTGATCGCCACCGGCCAGGCGGCTCTGCCGGAGATCACCTCCGCCTCCGGCGAGTTGTTCGGCAAGCTCAGGCAGGCGGTGCTGGAAGTCTTCATGGAAGTGGCTCAGGCCATCGTTCGCGATGGCGAAGGCGCGACCAAGTTCGTCACGGTGCAGGTCAACGGTGGCGGCAATCATCAGGAGTGCCTGGACGTCGCCTATGCCGTCGCGCATTCGCCGCTGATCAAGACCGCGCTGTTCGCCTCCGACCCGAACTGGGGCCGCATCCTCGCTGCGGTCGGCTACGCCGGCGTGCCAGACCTGGATGTGAGCAAGATCGATGTGTTCCTCGGCGAGGTCTGCATCGCCAGCCAGGGCGGGCGCTCGCCCAGCTACACGGAAGAGCAGGGCGCGGCGGTAATGGCCCGCGAGGAAATCACCATCCGTATCGAACTCGGACGTGGAGATTGCAGCGAGACCATCTGGACCACCGACCTGTCCCACGAGTACGTGAAGATCAACGCCGAATACCGAACCTGATCGAATCCTGCCCTTAGCTATTCCCGTTGTGCATGGCCCCATGTGCAACGGGAATTGCCATTTGCGCTTGCCGCGCTTTAACGTCCGCTGACTCTTCCGAAGGCAACTCGAGGTGCATCGGTCATGGCTCTGCAACTGGTAGTCGGCGACAAGAACTATTCATCCTGGTCGCTTCGCGCCGCGCTGGCAGTGGAACTGTCCGGCGCTGCGTGCGAACAGGTTCCGGTCTCACTCTATCGGCCGGACAGCCGAGCCCGGCTGCTGGCTTACTCGCCCACCGGCAAGGTGCCGGTGCTTCTGACCGAGGACGGCCCGGTGTGGGATTCGCTGGCAATCGCCGAATACCTGGCAGAGCAGTTCCCTGATGCAAACCTGTGGCCGCGTGAGCGCTATGCGCGCGCATTGGCGCGAAGTATCTGCGCGGAGATGCACAGCGGCTTTCAGGCACTGCGCAGCCATCTGCCGATGGATATGGCGCGCGGCCAGGCCTTGCCCGAGCTTCCCGATGCAGTGCAGGCAGACATCGAGCGAATCTGCGCCATCTGGAGCGGTTGCCGCGAGCGCTTTGGCCGGAGTGGTGATTATCTGTTTGGCCAGCCAAGCATTGCCGACGCCTTCTATGCGCCGGTGGCTTCGCGCCTGCGCAGTTATCAGGTGGCCTTGCCAGCTGCCGCAGCAAGCTACGTCGAGACGATCCATCAGTGGCCGGCTTTTCAGCGCTGGCATCGGAGTGCCCTGCAGGAAGTGCGAAAGTGAAACGAATCCATGTCGCCGCAGCCGTCATTCGTGGTGCCGACGGGCGCGTACTGATCGCCAAGCGCCCGCTCGACAAGCATCAGGGTGGGTTGTGGGAGTTTCCCGGCGGCAAGGTCGAGGCTGGTGAGCGCGTCGAGGCGGCGCTGGCGCGCGAGTTGCTGGAGGAGCTGGGCGTCGTCGTTACCGCGGCGCAGCCGCTGATCCAGGTGCGCCACGATTATCCGGACAAGCAGGTACTGCTCGATGTCTGGGAGGTGCACGCGTTTACCGGTGAACCCCACGGTGCGGAGGGCCAGCCGCTGATGTGGGTGACGGCGGATCAACTGACGAACTACAGCTTCCCGGCTGCGAACCAGCCGATCGTGGCGGCTGCGCGGCTGCCGCACCGTTATCTGATAACGCCGGATGGCCTCGCCCCGCAACGGTTGCTCGATGGACTCGCGCAAGCGCTGGATGACGGCATACGGCTGATCCAGCTGCGTGTGCCGTCGCTACCGCCTGCCGACTACCGTGCGTTGGCAGAGCGGGCGCTGGCCTTGTGCGAGGGGCGGGCTCAGCTGATGCTCAAGGGCCCGCTACAGTGGGCATGCGATTATCCCGAGGCTGGCTGGCATCTGACCGCCAGGCAGCTGCGTGAGCATGCGGGGCGGGAACGACCGATCGCGGCGAACCGCTGGTTGGCGGCGTCCTGTCACGATGCCGAGGAGCTGGCGCTGGCTGCTGCATTGGGAGTAGATTTCGTCACGTTGTCGCCAGTGCTGGCGACCGCCAGCCATCCGGATGCCTCACCGTTGGGCTGGGCGCAGGTCGCGGATTTGCTGCTAGGCTTCGACCGACCGGCCTACCTGCTGGGCGGACTTCAGGCGTCCGACCTGTCCCCGGCACGCCAGGCAGGTGCGCAGGGTGTCGCTGCGATTCGAGCGTTCTGGCCGGATTGAACGGCTGGCGCTGATGCAGGTCACTGGCGATGCTGCTGTAAACTGATAAATGTGTCTTCGATAGATTAAAGCAATCGCGGTCATTCCCTTAATCAATTAACGGTATGCTGCTGGCTGCGTTATCGTAGGCCCCGTCAAAGTTTCTGAACCCCCTAAAGGAGTTAGCAGATGTCGCTGATCAACACTCAAGTTCAACCCTTCAAAGTCAATGCCTTCCACAATGGCAAGTTCATCGAAGTCACCGAAGAATCCCTGAAGGGCAAGTGGTCCGTGCTGATCTTCATGCCGGCTGCCTTCACCTTCAACTGCCCGACTGAAATCGAAGACGCTGCCAACAGCTACGCCGAATTCCAGAAGGCCGGTACCGAAGTTTACATCGTCACCACCGACACCCACTTCTCGCACAAGGTCTGGCACGAGACTTCCCCTGCCGTTGGCAAGGCGCAGTTCCCGCTGATCGGTGACCCGACTCACCAGCTGACCCGCGCTTTCGGTGTGCACATCGAAGAAGAAGGTCTGGCCCTGCGTGGCACCTTCCTGATCAACCCGGAAGGCGTGATCAAGACCGTCGAAATCCACTCCAACGAGATCGCTCGTGACGTGTCGGAAACCCTGCGCAAGCTGAAAGCTGCTCAGTACACCGCCGCTCACCCGGGTGAAGTTTGCCCGGCCAAGTGGAAAGAAGGCGAGAAGACCCTGGCTCCTTCGCTGGACCTGGTCGGCAAGATCTAAGGCTTCGCCTATCTGCCCTGCGTGCTGGAGGGCTTTTCAAAGCCCTCTGGCAACCCAACGCCTGGACGCGAACCGTCCGGGCGTTTTATTTCCTGAATTCCGTACGGGGTACCGCTGCTCATGTTGGACACCAATCTCAAGACCCAGTTGAAAGCCTACCTGGAGAAGGTCACCCAGCCCTTCGAGATCGTCGCGTCCCTCGATGACGGCGAGAAATCCCGGGAAATGCTGAGCCTGCTGCAGGACATCGCCGGCCTCAGCGACAAGATCACCCTGAAGACCGATGGCAACGATGCACGCAGGCCGTCGTTCTCGCTCAACCGCATCGGCGGCAACATCAGCCTGCGCTTCGCCGGCATCCCCATGGGCCACGAATTCACCTCGCTGGTGCTGGCCCTGCTGCAGGTCGGCGGCCACCCGTCGAAGACGGCGCCGGAGGTGATCGAGCAGATCAAGGCGCTGGATGGCGACTACAGCTTCGAAACCTACTTCTCGCTGTCCTGCCAGAACTGCCCTGACGTGGTTCAGGCGCTGAACCTGATGGCCGTGCTCAACCCGAACATCAAGCACGTCGCCATCGACGGCGCGCTGTTCCAGGACGAAGTCGAAGCCCGTCAGATCATGTCGGTGCCGAGCATCTACCTCAACGGCGAACTGTTTACCCAGGGCCGCATGAGCGAGGAAGAGATTCTTGCCAAGCTCGACACCGGCTCCAGCGCCCGTGACGCCGAGAAGCTCAAGGCCAAGGATGCCTTCGACGTGCTGGTGGTCGGCGGTGGCCCGGCAGGCGCCGCAGCGGCCATCTACGCGGCGCGCAAGGGCATCCGCACCGGTGTCGCCGCCGAGCGCTTCGGCGGCCAGGTGCTCGACACCATGGCCATCGAGAACTTCATCTCGGTGAAGGAAACCGAAGGCCCGAAACTGGCCCGCGCGCTGGAAGAGCACGTGCGCGAGTACGACGTCGACATCATGAACCTGCAGCGCGCCAGCCAGCTGATCCCGGCCGGCGACGACGGCCTGCACCGCGTGCAGTTCGAGAACGGCGGCGAGCTCAAGGCCAAGACCCTGATCCTCGCCACCGGCTCGCGCTGGCGCGAAATGAACGTGCCCGGCGAGCAGGAATACCGCGGCCGTGGCGTCGCCTACTGCCCGCACTGTGACGGCCCGCTGTTCAAGGGCAAGCGCGTGGCGGTGATTGGCGGCGGCAACTCCGGTGTCGAAGCGGCCATCGACCTGGCCGGCATCGTCGCTCATGTGACCCTGCTCGAGTTCGGCGAGGAACTGCGTGCCGACGCCGTGCTGCAGCGCAAGCTCAACAGCCTGTCCAACGTTCGCGTGCTGAAGATGGCGCAGACCACCGAGGTCAAGGGTGACGGCCAGAAGGTCACCGGCCTGGTCTACAAGGACCGCACTAACGACGAGCTGCACAACGTCGAGCTGGAAGGCATCTTCGTGCAGATCGGCCTGCTGCCCAACAGCGAGTGGCTCAAGGGCGCCCTGGAGCTGTCGCGCTTCGGCGAGATCATCGTCGACGCCAAGGGCCAGACCAGCATTCCCGGTGTGTTTGCTGCCGGCGACGTGACCACGGTGCCGTACAAGCAGATCGTGATCGCCGTCGGTGAAGGGGCCAAGGCCTCGCTGAGCGCCTTCGATCACCTGATCCGGTCGTCGGCGCCGGCCTGAATCGACGCGCAAAAAGAAGGGGAGCAGCCACGAGGTTGCTCCCCTTTTTCATTTCTGGCGCTCGGCGGGACGCTCAGTCAGAAGCGAACGCCTGCCGGCGCGCCGGGTCTCAGGACGTACATGCCGAGCAGTCCATGGAGCTGTCCACAACGATGATGAATGCGCAAACGCTGCAGAGCTCACGCCGGGTCGTGCTGACCTATGCCAACCGACCACGCGAGCCGCAGCACGAGAAGGTCGTCCACGCGGCCTTGGCCGAACGCCTGGCGACCTTGCTGGGGACGAGTTACGGCGGTGAGTACGACCCGCAGCGGCGCTATGACGCCCACCCCTACCTCGTTCCGTCGGGCACGGTGGTCGGACTGCGTGAAGCGCAGGCGTTGGGCCTGAATGAGGAAGGCGATCTGTTTGGTGGCGTCGTGCCGCAGGCCTTCGTTGAAACCAAGGCGATCACTCACCCGCTGGTGCGTCCGGATGCGGTCGCGCCGGTTGGCTGGTCGCGGGACTTCAGTACCCAGGTCAAGGGCAGCGTGCTGGCCGGCTACAGCGCCTTCAGCATCGAGGATGCGCGTGACGCCGGGCGGCGCCTTTTGCACGAAGGGCCGGTGCGGATCAAGCCGGTACGCGCCACGGGTGGCCGCGGGCAGCTGCGCGTCGATGATGCCGATACCCTCGATGAGGCCTTGTTTGCGCTCGATGAAAAGGAGCTGGCCCAGTACGGCCTGGTTCTGGAGGCGCATCTGGATCGCGTCATCACCTTCAGTGTCGGCCAGGTACGTGTCGGGGGCCGTCTGGCCAGTTACTACGGTACGCAGCGCCTGACTCGGGACAACGCGGGCAACGAGGTGTATGGCGGCTCGGATCTGGTGGTCGTCGATGGCGACTTCGAGGCGCTGATGGCCCTTGATCTGCCGGAGACGACACGTCTGGCCGTGCGCCAGGCGCAGGTCTACGACGAGGCAGCATCGGCCTGTTATCGGCATTTCTTCGCCTCGCGACGCAACTACGACATCGCTCAGGGCGTCGATGGCCGGGGCCGGTCACGTTCCGGCGTGCTCGAGCAATCCTGGCGTATCGGCGGTGCCAGCAGCGCTGAAGTGGCGGCCCTGGAAGTCTTCAGGCAAGGCACTTCGGCGCGCGCGGTGAAGGCGTCTTCGCTGGAGTTCTATGGGCGCGAGCAGGGCGTGCCGGCCGGTGCGCAACTTCTGTATCGGGACGAGGACGCCGATGTGGGTTTCATCACCAAGTGTGTAACGGTGGAGGACTATGGCGACGCATAGCGAGATGGTGAACATCCTGGTAGGTGATGAGCATATCGCCGGGACCTTCCTCTCACCGCCGGAGAAGATGCCAGGCGTGCTGTTCGTGCACGGCTGGGGTGGCAGCCAGCAGCGCGACCTGAACCGCGCGCGCGGTATCGCCGGGCTTGGTTGTGTCTGCCTGTCGTTCGATCTGCGCGGCCATGCGCAGACCCGCGCGCAACAGGAAAGCGTGACGCGGGAACAGAACCTCAATGATCTGCTCGCCGCTTACGATCTGCTGGCCCAACACCCGCATATCGACCCCTCCGCGATTGCAGTGGTCGGCACTAGCTATGGCGGCTACCTCGCGGCGATTCTCACCGCGCTGCGTCCGGTGAAGTGGCTGGCCCTGCGCGTGCCGGCGCTGTACCGCGACGAGGAGTGGCAGGTGCCCAAGCGGCAGCTCGATCGCCACGTCCTCAACCAGCTGCGCAGCCGGCGCGTGCTACCGGACGAGAACCGCGCGTTGGCCGCCTGCGCGGCGTTTCGCGGCGACGTGCTGATCGTCGAATCCGAGCACGATACCTTCGTCCCGCACGAAACCATCATGAGCTATCGTGCCGCCTTCCACGGCACCCACTCCCTCACCCATCGCATCATCGACGGTGCCGACCATGCGCTGAGCAACGAGCGCTGCCAGGAGGCCTACACCTCGATTCTGGTGAACTGGGCTACCGAGATGATCATCGGCGCGCGTCTCGACGAAAAATCCCCTGAGGGCTTCAAGGCAGTCGACGAGTAGCAGGTCAGCACTTGCCTCCGACGGCCCTTGGGGCGCGCAGCGGAGAGCATTGCGTCAGTCCGATCACTCGGGATGTGTCGGTGGGGGCGTGGGGCCGACGAAACGACTCCAGCGGCGGTCGAGCACCTGCTGCTTGAGCACTTCGATGACGTCGACCAGCAGTTCTTCCAGCGCCAGGTCGGTATTTTCGTCCTGGTAGACCCAGGCATCGAAGAACTCGTCGGCGAGATTGCCGGCCAGTGCCTGAAACTGCGGGCCACGCATGCCTTCCACGGCGCCCTGCAGCAGCCGCGCGGCGATGTCGCTGAGTGCATCGTCGAGCGTGCTGGCCAGGCGGTTGCCCAGTGGCAGGCGCCGCAGATTGTGCATCTCGGGATTGTTCTGCAGCGCCTGGTGAATCAGTTGGCTGACATAACCTTCGATGGCGCCGCGATTGTCGCGGTAGCCGGTCTCCAGCATGTCCTGCAGGCGCCGCGAGATGTCGTTGAGCAAGCGCTGTTTGCGCGGCCGCACCACTTCCTGCAGCAGCCGGCGCGAAAGGTCGTCGCTGGCGCCGATCTCCTGCTGCAGGCGGCCGAACAGGCGCACCATCACCCGGTCGGAAAGCTCCTCGATCAGCAGGTAGTAATAACGGCTGAAAAGGCCGTAGATGGCCCAGCCGCGCATGTCGATCAGCCCCAGGCGCTGCAGGCGGATCAGCAGCGTGCCGACACGCAGTACGCGCAACCAGCGCAGCCCGGCCAGGGGAATGCAGCCGAGCACGTCATACCTGTGCGCGAACGGGTAGTAGTACCAGCGTGCATAGCGGCGCTCGAACAGTGCCACGGTCCAGCCGAGCAGCACGTCGAGGACGAAGATCGCGACGAAGCCCAGGTCGATGTACTGGAAGTTGGCGTGGACACTCTGCTGGTAACGCGCGTGCAGCTCTGGCACGAGGTCCGCCAGCACTGCGCTAACAGGCTGCAGGGCGAACAGGCTGTCGAACAGAATCAGCGACAGGTTGATGCACACCAACAGGACGATGAAGGCTTCCCAGGCGGCGTGCAGCTGGTCGCGACGGCGGGCCTGTCGCGCCACGACCGGCTCAGTCATCCGCGGCAGGTGAAGCAGCGGCTGGCTGCCAGAGTATTTCACCGCAACCCTGGCGCCGAGCGATCAAGCGAGCGGCGACGAACAGCGCATCGGAGAGCCGGTTCAGATAGGCCAGCAGCACCGGGCGTACCGTTTCGCTGGCATTGAGCTGCTGACAGCGACGCTCGGCAGTGCGCGTCATGCTGCGGCACAGGTGGGCGAGGGCGATCAGCCGGGAACCACCTGGCAGGATGAATTCCTTCAGCGGCCCGAGCTCCTGGTTCCAGCGATCGATGGCCTGTTCCAGCCGCTCGATTTCGTTGTCCTGCAGCGCCTGGTAGTCGGGCATCGCCAGCTCGCCGCCGAGGTCGAACAAACGGTGCTGGCAAGGCGCGAAAACGCTGATCAGCTCGTCGAGCGTTGGCCACTGCGCCTGCGCATCGGCCAGTTCGGCCAGCAACAGGCCGAGCTGACTGTTGAGGGTGTCGACCTCGCCCATGGCCTCCACGCGAGGATGGTCCTTGGCAACCCGACGGCCGTCGCCGAGGCCGGTTTCGCCGCTATCGCCGGTGCGGGTGTAGATTTTCGACAGTCGATTGCCCATGTATCGGTTCCTTGGTTCAGGTCGCCATCTGCTCGCCGGGCGAGCTCAGCGGCAACCGCAGGGTGAACGTGGTGCCGTGGCCAGCTTGGCACTGCACCTCCATCTGCCCCTGATGGTTGTTGGTGATGATGAAATACGAGACGGAAAGACCCAGCCCGGTTCCCTGGCCGACTTCCTTGGTGGTGAAGAACGGCTCGAAGATGCGCTTGCGCACATTCTCCGGGATGCCGCCGCCGTTGTCCTCGACCTGAATTTCCGCCCACGGCGGATTCAGGCGCGTGCGCAGGATGATCTGTCCCGGCTCGTCGCTCTGATGGGTATGGATGGCCTGTGCAGCGTTCTTCAGCAGGTTGAGCAAGACCTGCTCCAGCTCGTTGCCGATGCACGGTACGCGGTCGATCCGCGGGTCGAAGTCACGAACGATATCGATGGCCTTGAAGTCGAAGCCTTCCATCAGGGCGAAGTCGTTTCCGGCGATCTCCAGTGCCTGATCGATCAGAACGGGCAACTGGCAGTCCGCCAGCTGACGGTTGCTCATGCGGCTGAAGCTGAGCATGTGGCTGACGATCTTCGCCGCGCGCGAGCCGGCCTGCTGGATACCATCGAGCAGCTGCGGCACTTCGCGGCGCTGCAGGTACTGGTTGACCGCTTCCAGGCGCACGCCGGTTTCCTCCGCGGCCTCGCGATTGCGCTCGAGCTCGGGCGAGAGCCGGCGGCGGATGTTCTGCGCGTTGTGCAGGATGGCGCCGAGAGGATTGTTGATCTCGTGGGCCATGCCGGCCGCGAGGCTGCCCACCGAGAGCATCTTTTCCGACTGCACCATCATTTCTTCCATGTTGATGCGCTGGGTGATGTCGTCGATGCGGATCACCACACCGCGGCCACCTGCGCCGGTCAGCGGGTAGCAGGTCAGCGCATAGTGGTGCGGCTCGTCGTTGCGCATCCAGGTCACCCGCTCGATCTTCGCCACCACGTGCTGTTCCGAAGTGCGCCGGATCTGCGCGAGAAACGGCTTGAGCGGCTCAAAGGCGACGAACACCGGCTGGTTGAGCGCGTCATCCAGCGGCGTTCCGGAGAGGGCGCTGGCTTCCTGGTTCCATTGGGTGACGTAGAGCTGTTCGTCGAGTGCGATCAGCGCCGAGGGCATCGAATCGATGATGCTGTTGAGGTACTTCTGAAAGCCGGTCAGCTTCTGCTCGATCTTGCTGCGCACCTGCACTTCCAGCTCCAGCTTGCGGTTGGAGTGGCGGGTTTCCTCGGCCAGGCCCTGGGCATGATCGAATGCCTCCTGGGCATCGTCACGGGCGCGCTTGAGCTGCTGCTCGCGGGCCTCCATGCGCGACAGCATGGTGTTGAAGGCATCGGCCAACCGGCCGATCTCGTCCTGGTTGCCGGGCTTGGCGCGCAGGGAATAGTCCTCCTCGCGGGTGACCTGGCGTGACAATGCTTCGAGTTCGCGAATCGGGCGGGTGATGAGTTGACGGATCTGCCGGGCGACCGACACCCAGAGCAGCAGGCTGGCGACGAGAATGGCCAGGCTGGCGGTCAGCGTACCGGTGTAGAAGGCGCCGGGCAGCTCGCTGCTGGCGACCATCAGCAGATGCCCGGCACTGCCATCGGCTTGCGGCAGCCTGACCAGCAGGTTGGCGCGAATCTCGCTGGCACGCCAATGCTCGACATCGCTGAGCTGCTCGGGCAGACGCAATCGGTCGCCTTGCTGGAGTTGCGCGAGGCTGTTGCCGTTGCGGTCGTAGATCATCGCGGCTCGCAGCGGCGCATAGCCGTCCAGGCGTTTGAGCAGTTTGCTGGCGGCTTCCGGCGAAGACAGCGCCCGCGCGCTCAGTTCTTCGGTAGCGAACAGCTCGCCGAGGGTGTGCATGGCCTGCGGCGCAACGCTCTGCCGTGAAATCCAGTAGGCCGCGCTGATGAACGTCAGGTTGGAAACCAGCAGAACGGCGGCAAGCAGGACGAGCAGGGCCAGCAGCAGTTTACGGCCGACCGGAAGGTTTTCGAGGCGCTGACGCAGGATCATTGGCGGGACACGGCATAGCAGAGAGTTTCTGCAGGGTAGCTGCGGCTCAGTCCGTGGGCAATCCGCGCTGGCTCAGGTGTTCACGCAGGTGGCGATGCAGTTCGTGCAGCCGGGGTAACGCGAGCCCCAGCGAGTCGGCGCTGCGGCAGGCATGGCCGAGCAGGTAGGCGATCTCGGTCCGCCGGCCGAGTCGAACGTCCTGATACATCGATGAATAGTTGGCGGCGGTGGCCTCGATCACCCGCAGCACCTCGCCTTGCAGATCGCTGGCCGCGGCTGGCTGACCGCCGGCTTCGAGCAGTTCGACGAGTTCTTCGCAAAGCCCGGAGAGCTGCTCGCGATGCTGCAGCAGCTCGCCATTACGGCAATCGTGGAGCACCGTCAGCGGATTGATCGCGCAGTTCAGCGCCAGCTTGCGCCAGAGCCGCGCCAAGATGTCGCTGGACCAGGTTTGCGGGATGCCCGCTCGGTTCAGTTCGTCCAGCCAGACCGGCGCGCTGCCGCCGTTCGGATCGCCCAGCCAGTTCTGCCCGCGGCCGGCGAACACCACATGGAAATCGTCTTCTCGATAGGCTCCTTCGGTACTCGACACGAAGATGCAACGTGCCTGCGGCCAGCGTTCGGCGATCGCCTGCTGGCTGCCGAGGCCGTTCTGCAACAGGAGTATTTCGCAGCCAGAGGCGAGGCGCGACGCCACCTGAGCGATTGCGCCTTCGGCGTCGTAGGCCTTGCATGCAACCAGCAGGCGCTGGATTGGTTCGCTCGCATCGGGCAGTTCTGCCGGGATAGCGTAGAGCCGAGATAGATGGTCGGCAGTCAGCGTGAGCCCGCCGGCGCGCTGGTAATCGGCGAGGCGCTGGGCAGAGCGCAGGATTATCCGTACTGTTGCGCCCGCTCCAGCCAGGCGGGCCGCCCAGAGGCTGCCGAGTGCGCCTGCGCCGAGGACGTGCCAGCTCACCCTCAGGCCGACTGCTTCAGGCGCAACGGCACGATGCGGCCGGTGCTGTAGGCGCTCGGCAGCAGGGCGGCCGCGCGCTCGATGATGGTTTCAGGCGCGATCGGCAGCGCATCAGTGTCGAGGCTGATCAGACTGATGCCCGCCTTGATGGATACGAAACCCTCGCTGGTCTTCAGCGCCCTGAGATTCAGGCCTTCATGCAGGCGTTTGAAGCTGCTTGGCGAGCACCCCTTGAGATCGTTGACCAGGGCCAGCAGGCCGAACTGGCTTTCATTGATTCGGCAAACCACATCCAGCGGGCGGACGAGCTGCTGCAGACGCGCGCCAATGGCACTGAGGATTTCCGCGTAGACCGCATCGCCATAGCGCTCGCGCAGCGCATCGGCGTCGGGCAGGCCGATCTGCAGGTAGTACAGCGCCGTGCCGCGGTTCTCCATCTGGCGCAGGCTGGCCGCCAGGCGCTGGTGCATGTAGCGGGCATTGCCGAGATGGGTCTGCGGGTCCTGCAGGCTTTGCCCTTCGAGGCTCGCGACATTCTCTGCGAGCTGGTGATTCTCCTGCTTGAGCCGTTGCAGCGAGCCGCATAGACGGTCGGCGGCGAAGATGCGCGGCAACAGCTGCTCGTTCATCGCCGACTTGCTGATGAAGTCGTCAACGCCGTGGTCGAACGCCTGCCCCAGGGCGTTCTCGCTGTCACGGCCGGTGAGCAGGATGATGTAGCTGTAGTGCCCGCTCTGGGCGTCGCGCTGGCGAATCTGGCCGGTCAGCTCGAGGCCGTCCATTTCCGGCATCAGCCAGTCCGCCAGCAGGACATGCGCGGGGCGTTGCGAATGCTGCACCAGTGCGTCGGCGGCGCTGCTGGCGAAGCGGATATCCTGGTAGCCGGCCTTGCTCAGCGCGCGACCGATCATGACGCTGGAGAATTTGGCGTCATCGACGACGAGAATGCTCAGGAGAGGGTTGGGCATGGCAAGCTCAATCAATTGAAGGGGGACGTCCTGTCACTCCTTGCCGTAGGGCGGGCGCTGACACGTCGAATCGTTATAATGACCGCGCTTTCTTAACCGTCAAGACATACGCGCTCGGCTCATGCGGCCGGTCGCGCTATACAGTGGAGGAATCCCCATGCCCTCGTTCGACGTGGTGTCCGAACTGGACAAGCACGAAGTCACCAACGCGGTCGATAACGCGATCAAGGAACTGGATCGTCGTTATGATCTGCGCGGCAAAGGCAGCTTCGAACATAAGGATCTGACCGTGCAGCTGACGGCGGACGCCGAGTTCCAATTGGAGCAGATGCTCGAGATCCTCAAGTTGAGCCTGGTCAAACGCAAGATCGATATCCAGTGCCTGGAGATCAAGGACGCCTACGCTTCCGGCAAGAGCACCAAGCAGGAAGTGGTGCTGCGCGAGGGCATCGACAAGGAGCTGGCGAAGAAGATCGTCGCCTACATCAAGGATGCCAAGCTCAAGGTGCAGGCCGCCATCCAGGGCGAGCAGGTGCGGGTCACCGGCAAGAAGCGCGACGATCTGCAGGAAGCCATCGCCCTGCTGCGTGGCCATGAATTCGGCATGCCGCTGCAGTTCAACAACTTCCGCGACTGATCCTCCCTCCGCGCCTCGGCGCGTGCATTCATCCCCCGCTTTCCGTCGGTGCTCGCGCTGCGGGCACCAATCCTCACAAGGAGTAATCCATGGACCTGAGCGTCGACTACCTGGTCGATCTTTCCGAATCCTGGCTGCCTGTGGTGCTGCAATACGGTGCCCAGGTGACCCTGGCGATATTGACCCTGCTGTTCGGCTGGTGGTTGATCAACACCCTGACCGGCAAGGTCGCCAGCCTGCTGCAGCGTCGTCATGTGGATCCGACTCTGCATGGTTTCATCGGCAGCCTCGCCAGCATCGTGCTCAAGGTGCTGCTGCTGGTCAGCGTGGCTTCGATGATCGGCGTGGAGACCACCTCGTTCATCGCCGTGATCGGTGCCGCCGGCCTGGCCATCGGTCTGGCGTTGCAGGGCAGCCTGGCGAACTTCGCTGGCGGCGTGCTGATTCTGCTGTTCCGTCCGATTCGGGTCGGCGAGTGGATCGAAGCCCAGGGCGTAGCGGGCACAGTGCATTCCATCCAGATATTCCATACGGTGCTCAAGTCTGCCGACAACAAGACCATCGTGGTGCCCAACGGCAGTTTGTCCAACGGTCATATCACCAACTACTCCCGCGAACCGCGGCGTCGTGCCGATATCAACGTCGGGATCGATTACGGCGCGGACATCAAGCTGGCGCGGCAGATACTGCTGGAAATCGCGCAGGACGAGCGCGTGTTGCGCGATCCCGAGCCGGTGGTATTCGTCACTGGACTGGGGGACAGCTCGGTCAATCTGTCGTTGCGGGTCTGGGTCGCGACCGGTGATTTCTGGCCGGTGACCTTCGGTTTCACCGAACTGTTGAAGGAGCGTTTCGACGAGGCGGGGATCGGCATTCCGTTTCCGCAGCGCGTGGTGCACCTGGTTCAGAGCTGAGGTCTTGCCTGAACGAAGCGAAGCCGGCATTTGCCGGCTTCGTCGTTTCTGCTTGTCGCCTCAGGAATGTTCGGAGGCTGTTTCGTGCGGCGTGTCGTCCGGCTGCTGGCGGGTTCTGCGCCACTGCCAGACGATCAGAATCAGCGTTGGCACACCGAGCAACGCGGTGACTAGGAAGAAGTCGCTGTAGCCGAGGTGTTCCACCATGACCCCGGAGTAGCCACCCAGCAGACGGGGCAGCAACAGCATGAGCGAACTCAGCAGGGCGTATTGGGTGGCCGAGAACTTCAGGTTGGTCAGGCTGGACAGATAGGCGACGAAGGCGGTGGAGGCGAGGCCGCCGCTGAAGTTGTCGCAGGAGATGGTGACGATCAACATGTTCAGATTCGCGCCCATCTCTACCAGCAACATGAACATCAGGTTGGTCGCTGCCGAGGCGACTCCGCCGATGAACAGGATCGGCAGGATGCTGAAACGCACGATAAGCAAGCCGCCGAAGGCCGCGCCGAGCAGCGTCATCACCAGACCGAACAGCTTGCTGACGCTGGCGATCTCGTCCTTGGAAAAACCCTGATCGATGTAGAACACGTTGGCCATCACGCCCATCACCGTATCCGACATTCGGTAGGTGGCGATCAGCCCCAACAGCAGCAGCGCCTGCCAGCGGTAGCGCAGGATGAAGTCGGTGATCGGCGTCAGCACCGGCCCCATCAGGATGCGCCCAGGTGCCGACAGGCAGCCCCAGCAGATCAGCAGGTACATGGTGCCGCGCGGCCAGTAACCTCCCCAGTAGGACTGGAACATACCGGTGGTCGACACCATGAGGATAATCAGCACGATCACCGATACCGCCTGATGAGCGAAGTCGAAGCGCGCCGGTCGCTGGCGTTGCTTCGCTTGGCTGAAGATATGCCGTACCGGCACGAACAGCGCCCGGCCCATCGGCGAAATGCTGCCGAGGATGAATAGTGCATACAGCGTCGCCCGCGGCCAGGCCTGGGCGATCAGCGCGTTGATCATCGCCGGTATCGAGATCAGCAGCACCAGCAGCAGGCCGACTGCAGCGAGCTGATGATTGAAGGTGTAGCGCGAGGGCTCGTTGGGCAGCGGCGGGGCGGCGTCCGGCTCGCGGATCACCAGGCTGGTGATCAACCCCGGAAGGATCAATAGGGCGAAGGCCAGATAGGTCGTGGTCCAGGCTGCCTGGTTGTAGTCGAGGCTGCTAGAGCCCAGCCATTCGGCGAGGAAGAGCGCGCCGGCGCTGGCGAGCAGCATGGCGATGCGATAGCCGGTCATGTAGCTGGCCGCCAGGGTCGCCTGCAACTTGTCCTCGGCGATCTCCAGGCGATACGCATCGATGGCGATGTCCTGGGTAGCCGACGAAAACGCAACGACCACCGCCAGCGCGATGAGCATCGTGAGGTTGTATTGCGGGTTGCAAAGGGCCATGCCAACCAGGCCGATGGCGATCAGCGCCTGCGACAGCACCAGCCAGGAGCGTCTGCGCCCGAGCGCGCCGATCCAGGGCAGTCGCCACTGGTCGAGCATCGGCGACCAGACCCATTTGAATGCATACGCCAGGCTGATCCAGCTGGCAAAGCCGATAGTTTCCCGCGAGACGCCCGCTTCGCGCAGCCAGACCGACAGCGTGGAGAACACCAGAACGGCGGGAAGACCCGCAGCGAAACCCAGCAACAGCAGGGCCAGCGTAGCGGGGCTGGCGTAGGCGGCTAGCGCATCGCGCCAGGTTTCACGGGACATACATCGAGGATCTGTGCAGTTTTGGACGAAGCGCGCACTCTAACCGCTGTGCTCCGTCGAATGCCAGCCGTGCCGACGCATGTCCACCCGGTCGTTGATGATGGTCAGCCCTTCAGCCCGCAGGCGCATGCGCTGCTCGTGCCCGGCAGGGGAACCGGCCGGCAGGCTGAGCCGTCCGCCAGCGGCGATCACCCGGTGCCAGGGCAGGCTGGTGCCGTCGGGCAGCTGAGACATCAACCGGCCAACCCAGCGGGCCGCGCGACCGAGTCCGGCCATGGCGGCCAGTTCGCCGTAGCTCACCACCTTACCCGGCGGTATCTGCGACATCACCAGATAAACAGCGGCACGCCGTGCATCGGCGTCGGCAGCGGGTGGCAGCAGTGGTGGAAGGTCGGCCATGACAGGTGCTCCGGTGCAGGCAGGCGTACTGCGCGCCGAACTAGCGCTCCATTCGGCGGTCTTTGCTTGCTGTAGTTAAACGCATAGGGATAATGCCAGCCTTTCAACCGCCCTCGACCAGATTTTCAGCACATATATGTTCTCCAGAACCCTGCTTTGCGTGACCCTTTCCGCCATTGCCCTGCCTTCGTTCGCCGACACCGTGTGGTTGAAGAATGGTGATCGTCTGACCGGCAAGATCAGTGTGCTCGACGGCGGCAAGCTGCTCATCGAAACCGAATACGGCGGCTCGATTCCGCTGAAGTGGAGCAAGATCGCCACGCTGGAAAGCGACCAGAAGCTGCTGATCAAGCAGAACGACGTGACCGGCGAGGTCGCGCAGTCGCTGCAGGCAGCCGACGAGGGCAAGGTTGTCATCGCCAATGGTGCCGCGCCACGCACGGTGGATTTGGCGAGCATCACGCAGATCATCCACCCCAAGCCGTTGATCCAGGATTTCACCTGGAGTGGCAATGTCGACGTGGCTATGGATTACAAGCGTGCCGAAACCGACACCGATGACTACGACGTTTCCTTCGACACCAAGGCGCGCCATGGGCTCTGGCGCCACAACGGCACCGGTAACTACAACCGTGAGTACCGTGACGGTGTGACGGTCACCGACAACTGGGATGCCGAGTACGCGCTGGACCGCTTCCTCGATCAGCACTGGTTCTGGCAGGGGCGGTTGAGCTACAAGCGCGACCAGATCGAGGACGTGCGCCGTCAGCGCACCATCGGTACCGGTCCGGGTTATCAGTTCTGGGACAACGAGCTGGGCGCCTTCTCCCTGGCAGGGCTGATCAACCGTAGCGACTACGAGTTTGCCGACGGCGAAAAGGAGAACTTCTACCTGGCGGTGATGAAGTGGGACTACAACCGCTACCTGGTGGGCAAGACCTTCGAGCTGTTCAGTACCGGCGAACTCGGCAAGCCGCTGGAGAACGTGGCCGATTACGCGCTCGATGCCGAGGTCGGCCTGCGTTACAAGGTGACCGACTGGGCTTCGCTGAACATGAAGGCAGAGAAGGACATCATCAGCGGTGCCGACAACGATCTCGACTTGACCCGCTACAGCATCGGTTTCGGCGTGGGCTGGTAAGCCTTATCGATCCGGTGTGCATATATAAGAAAGGCAGCCATCTGGCTGCCTTTCTTCTTTGGCCCTGACGCCCCGATCAGAGACGCAGCCCGCCGTCCAGTTCGAGGATGCGGCCGGTGTAATAGTCGTTCTCGAAGATGTACGCCACCGAGTGGGCGATCTCCGCCGGCTTGCCCATGCGCTTGAGCGGAATGCCGGACGTCATTTTCTCCAGGGCTTCGGGCTTCATGCTGGCGACCATCTCGGTCTCGATGAAGCCGGGCGCCACGCCTGCCACGCGAATGCCGTAGCGCGCCAGCTCCTTGGCCCAGACCACGGTGGCCGAGGCCACGCCGGCCTTGGCCGCGGAGTAGTTGGTCTGGCCCATGTTGCCGGCGCGGGAGATCGACGAGATGTTGATGATCGCGCCTTCGCTCTTCAATTCGACCATCTTCGCCGCGACTTCGCGGGTGCAGAGGAACACGCCGGTGAGGTTGACGTCGATCACCGCCTGCCACTGCGCCAGGCTCATCTTGCTGATCTCGCCGTCCTTGACCTTGAGCAGCAGGCCGTCGCGCAGGATGCCGGCATTGTTCACCAGGCCATGCAGGCCGCCGAAGTCCTCGGCGACGCGCGCAACCATGTCGCTGACCTGCTCTTCATTGGCGACATTGCACAGATAGGCGCGGGCGTCACCGCCAGCGGCCTTGCAGGCCGCGACGGCCTCGTCCAGACGCTCCTGGTTCAGGTCCACCAGCGCCAGCCGCGCGCCCTTGCTCGCCAGGTACTCGCCCATGGCGCGGCCGAGGCCCTGGCCGCCGCCGGTGACGATGATGACTTTGTCTTGAAGCTGCATGCCTATCTCCATGTGGTCGTTCTGCTGCGGGAACGACGCCCGCCGGGGAAACCGTTATGCTGAGCGCCCGTCGATCCGGACCCGTCTCGAGGAGCCTCAGG
Source organism: Stutzerimonas kunmingensis (assembly GCF_021432085.1). Lineage (GTDB taxonomy): Bacteria > Pseudomonadota > Gammaproteobacteria > Pseudomonadales > Pseudomonadaceae > Stutzerimonas. The sequence goes on from NZ_CP090366.1 coordinate 1,187,462, forward strand.
TGAGCGCCGAAGCCAGCAAGCATGCCCGACAACTCCTGCTCAAGGAATACCGCGGCGTGCTCTCCACCCATTCCCAGGCCATGCCCGGCTTTCCGTTCGGCTCGGTAGTGCCTTACTGCCTGGACGCCAATGGCTGGCCGCTGATCCTGATCAGCCGCATCGCCCAGCACACGCGCAATCTGAAGGCCGATGGGCGGTGCTCGCTGCTGGTCGGCGAACGCGCCGCCGAGGATGTGCAGGCGGCCGGTCGACTCACGCTGCTTGCCGAAGCCCGTCAGCTCGCCGAGCCCGCTGCAATTGAGTCGGCGGCACAGCGCTACTACCGCTACTTTCCCGAGTCGCGCGACTACCATCGTGTGCATGACTTCGATTTCTGGGTGCTGGAGCCGGTGCGCTGGCGCTACATCGGCGGCTTCGGCGCCATTCACTGGCTGGACCACGTCGCGCTGGCCAATCCCTTCGCAGTCGAAAGCGGCGAGGTGGAGCAGGGCATGGTCGAGCACATGAACGATGACCACGCCGCTGCCATCGCCCGCTATGTCGAACAGGCGGGGCTGCCGCAGAGCGCGCCAGCGCAAATGGTCGGGATCGATAGCGAGGGCTTCCATCTGCGTATCGGCCAGGCACTGCATTGGCTGGCGTTTCCGGAGCCATGCGAAACGCCAATGGCGGTGCGCCAGGCGCTGGTTGCCATGGCGCGAGGTTGAGGGGATTCAGTTTCGCTTCAGCCGTGTCGCGCATAATCCGGTTACAGGCCGATTGTCACCCGGGTTGAATTAGACCCCTCCTGCCGCCATCTACAGAGGACTGGAAGCTGATCTTCCGTCAAGGACCATCGATGCGAATCTTCTTTGTACTGTTTCTGTTGTTTCCGCTGGCCGAGCTGTATGTGCTGATCAAGGTCGGCGGCTCCATTGGCGCGCTGGCGACCATCCTGCTGCTGGTGCTCAGTGGCATCACCGGCATTCTGCTGCTGCGCCTGGCGGGTTTCGCCACCGCCTGGCGCGCCCGCGAACGTCTGGCCCGCGGTGAACTGCCCGAGCGCGAGATGTTGCAGGGGCTGATGATGGCCATTGGCGGTGGCTTGCTGTTCCTGCCCGGTTTCATCAGCGATGTGCTGGCGCTGGTTGTGCTTTTCCCACCGACACGCAACTTCCTGTTCCGCCAGATCAATCGGCGGATCGAGGCGCAGGTGCGCCGCCAGCGTGCTTTTGCCGACGATCTGCAGGCGCGCTCCAACCCGCAACGGCCGAACGTGATCGAAGGCGAGTGGGAGCGCAATGACCGCGACCGCTAAGCTGCTCAGCCGACAATCCGGCATGCCATCAGGCATGCCGGTTTCGTTTGTGGCCATGAAAATTTCATCTGCGCCCCTTGAAATGCACTTGAACGCCCGCATGTAGCGGACACCGCAAGGTCGCTGTCGTGTTCGACAGTCCGTCTTCTGCGGCTCGCATCGCGGGCCGCAACCGGCACAGCCGGATTTGCCCAACCCGCCGATGAAGGTCATCGGCATGGAACAACTCTACTAGGAGAGATCGACAATGAAGCTTCGTCCTCTGCATGACCGCGTCGTGATTCGTCGCAGCGAAGAAGAAACCAAGACCGCAGGCGGCATCGTCCTGCCGGGCTCCGCTGCCGAGAAGCCGAACCGTGGCGAAGTCGTTGCTGTGGGTACCGGCCGCGTGCTTGACAACGGCGAAGTACGCGCCCTGGCCGTGAAGGTCGGCGATAAGGTGGTGTTCGGCCCTTATTCGGGTAGCAACACCGTCAAGGTTGACGGCGAAGACCTGCTGGTGATGAGCGAGAACGAAATTCTCGCTGTCGTCGAAGCCTGATCGCCCCGCGAATCTCCGTAAATAATTCACGAATTGAGGATCAATCAACATGGCTGCTAAAGAAGTCAAATTCGGCGACTCCGCACGCAAGAAGATGCTGGTCGGTGTGAACGTCCTGGCTGATGCCGTTAAAGCGACCCTCGGCCCGAAAGGCCGCAACGTCGTGCTGGAGAAGAGCTTCGGTGCTCCGACCATCACCAAGGACGGCGTTTCCGTCGCCAAGGAAATCGAGCTGAAGGACCGCTTCGAGAACATGGGCGCCCAGCTGGTCAAGGACGTTGCGTCCAAGGCTAACGACGAGGCCGGTGACGGCACCACCACCGCTACCGTTCTGGCCCAGGCTATCGTCAATGAAGGCCTGAAGGCTGTCGCTGCCGGCATGAACCCGATGGACCTGAAGCGCGGCATCGACAAGGCCACCATCGCCATCGTCGCCGAGCTGAAGAACCTGGCCAAGCCGTGCACCGACTCCAAGGCCATCGCTCAGGTTGGCACCATCTCCGCCAACTCCGACTCCTCCATCGGTGACATCATCGCCGAAGCCATGGAGCGTGTAGGCAAGGAAGGCGTCATCACCGTCGAGGAAGGTTCGGGTCTGGAGAACGAGCTGTCCGTCGTAGAAGGCATGCAGTTCGATCGCGGCTACCTGTCGCCGTACTTCATCAACAAGCCGGACACCATGGTCGCCGAGCTGGACAGCCCGTTGCTGCTGCTGGTCGACAAGAAGATCTCCAACATCCGCGAACTGCTGCCGGTGCTGGAAGCTGTTGCCAAGGCCGGTCGCCCGCTGCTGATCGTTGCCGAAGACGTCGAAGGCGAAGCCCTGGCGACTCTGGTGGTCAACAACATGCGCGGCATCGTCAAGGTTGCTGCAGTCAAGGCCCCGGGCTTTGGCGATCGCCGCAAGGCCATGCTGCAGGACATCGCCATCCTGACTGGCGGTACCGTGATATCCGAAGAAGTCGGCCTGAGCCTGGAAACCGCTACCCTGGAGCACCTGGGTAACGCCAAGCGCGTCGTGCTGAACAAGGAAAACACCACCATCATCGACGGTGCTGGTCAGCAGGCCGATATCGAAGCCCGCGTTGCGCAGATTCGCAAGCAGGTCGAAGACACCACCTCCGACTACGACAAAGAGAAGCTGCAAGAGCGTCTGGCCAAGCTGGCCGGCGGTGTTGCCGTGATCAAGGTCGGTGCCGGTACCGAAGTCGAGATGAAAGAGAAGAAGGCCCGCGTTGAAGACGCCCTGCACGCGACCCGTGCTGCCGTCGAAGAAGGCGTGGTTCCTGGCGGTGGCGTTGCCCTGGTGCGCGCTCTACAGGCCATCTCCGAGCTGAAGGGCGAGAACGAAGACCAGAACGTTGGTATCGCACTGCTGCGTCGCGCTGTCGAAGCGCCGCTGCGCCAGATCGTCTCCAACGCCGGCGGCGAGCCAAGCGTAGTGGTCGACAAGGTCAAGCAGGGTGAAGGCAACTACGGCTTCAACGCCGCTTCCGACACCTACGGCGACATGATCGAGATGGGTATTCTCGACCCGGCCAAGGTGACCCGTTCGGCTCTGCAAGCTGCAGCGTCCATCGGCAGCCTGATGATCACCACCGAAGCGATGATCGCCGAAGTGGCTGAAGACAAGGCCGCCGGCGGCATGCCGGACATGGGTGGCATGGGCGGTATGGGTGGCATGGGCGGCATGATGTAAGCCGACCGGCCCTTAGCTACAAAAAGAACCCCGCCTTGTGCGGGGTTTTTTTATGCCTGCTGAACAGTGACGTCACAGGCCGTACATACCGTTCGTCCAAAATTGCACAGGAATTAAACAACTGAACTACGGTCAGTTAACTACTCGCTTAATCAAGGGCTTACGCCATGAAGCTGGAAATAGCTCGAGGATTGTTCCTGGCTGGCGCTCTGGGAGTGACCACGCTGTGCGTGGCGGCCTGGAATGAGCCCGGAGCGACGCTGGTGCAGAGCAGCGAAAGCCGCAGCTATTGTCCGGTGCCGCCTGGTGGGCGCCCGCAGTTCGAGGCGATGCGGCCTGATCAGGATTTGCTGTTGTTGCTGTATGGCCTGTCCCAGGGCATGCGGTGAGCTGGAGGCTATCCTCGCAGCCCACACCGCACTCAGCCGGCGCTCGGTACGGCCGCCGCGGACGGGCTTTGGTCGGGCTTGGCCAGCAGGTCATAGACCGCCGGTAGCACGAACAGGGTGAACAGCGTACCCACCGACATGCCGGTGGCAATCACCAGGCCGATGTCGAACCGGCTGACCGCGCCGGCCCCACTGGCGATGATCAGCGGCACCATGCCGAACACCGTCGCCGCTGTGGTCATCAGCACCGGCCGCAGGCGAATCGCCGCCGCTTCTTCCACCGCTTCGCGTCGACTCAGGCCCTGTTCGCGGCGCAGCTGATTGGCGAACTCGACGATCATGATGCCGTGCTTGCTGATCAGTCCGATCAGCGTCACCAGGCCCACCTGGGTATAGATGTTCATGCTCGACAGGCCAAGGAACAGCGGCACCAGCGCGCCACAGACCGACAGCGGCACGGTGACCAGGATCACCAGAGGATCGCGGAAGCTCTCGAACTGCGCGGCCAGGACCAGGAAGATCACCGCCAATGCCAGCGCGAAGGTCAGGTACAGCGCGTTGCCTTCCTGGATGTACTGGCGCGAGGCGCCGGCGTAATCGAAGCTGAAACCTTCGGGCGCTTCTTCGCGGGCGATGGTCTGCAGCGTTTCGATCGCCTCGCCCATGCTGACGATCGGAAAGCCCTGGATCATCGCGGCGTTGAGTTGCTGGAACTGCTTGAGCTGAGTCGGTCGGGCGCGATCGTGCACCTGGATCAGCGTCGACAGCGGCAGCATCTGGCCTTGCCCATTGCGCACGTAGTAGTTGCTCAGCCAGTCCGGGTTGTCGCGGTAGGCGCGCTCGACCTGGGCGATGACCTTGTAGCTGCGGCCTTCGATGGTGAAACGGTTGATCTCGCCTTCGCCGAGCAGGGTGCTCAGGGTCAGGCCGAGGTCTTCCATGGATACGCTCATCTGCGCCGCCTTCTCGCGGTCGATCTCGACCACGATTTCCGGTTTGTCGAAGGCCAGGTCCACGTCGAGGAAGGCGAACTTGCCGGACTCCTCGGCGCGCTTGCGGATGCGCTCGGTCACCTGCAGCAGCGTCTCGTAGTCGTTGGCGGTGTTGATCACGAACTGGAAGGGCAGGCCTTCGCCGGTGCCCGGCAGAGACGGCAGGTTGAAACCGAAGATCTGCAGGCCCGGCAGGCGATCGAGCTTGGCCTGCACCTCGGGAAGGATTTCCATCTGCGAGCGCTCGCGCTCGTCCCAGGGCTTGAGCAGGAAGCCGCCGATGCCGCTCTGCACGCCGTCGAAACCGTTGATCTGGAACCAGGAGTAGTACTCCGGAAAGCTCTTGAAGATCTCCAGGAACTGGTCGGTGTAGGCGTTCAGGTAGTCCAGGTTGGCGGTCTTCGGTGCGCTGGCCATCATGAAGACGATGCCCTGGTCCTCCTCCGGTGCCAGTTCGCTCTCGGTGAACATCAGCAGCACCGGAATCAGCGCCAGCACGAGCACGGCGAACACCAGTACCACCGGGCGGGTATTGAGGGTGCCGTGCAGCGCGTGCTGATAACGCTGCTTGAGGCGTTCGAACAGTTCGTCCAGGCGATGGGCGAAGCCGCTGGGGTTCTCCTCATGGCGCAGCAGCTTCGAACACATCATCGGTGACAGCGTCAGCGCCACCACGCCGGAAATCAGCACCGCGCCGGCCAGGGTCAGGGCGAACTCCTGGAACAGCGCGCCGGTCAGCCCCTGCAGGAAGCCGATGGGGGCATAGACCGCCGCCAGGGTGATGGTCATGGTCACCACCGGCATGGCGATTTCCCGTGCGCCGTCGATGGCCGCCTGGAACGGTGACTTGCCCTGTTCTATATGCCGGTGGATGTTCTCCACCACGACGATGGCATCGTCCACTACCAGGCCGATCGCCAACACCATGGCCAGCAGCGTCAGCAGGTTGATCGAGTAACCCATCGCCTGCATGAAGAACAGCACGCCGATCATCGACAGCGGAATGGTCACCACCGGAATCAGCACGGTGCGCAGCGAGCCGAGGAAGAGAAACACTACGACGATGACGATCACTGCGGCTTCGGCCAGGGTCTTCACCACCTCGTCGATGGAGGCCTGGATGAACTCGGTGGCGTCGTAGGCGATGGTCGCCTTGAGGCCCGGCGGCAGCTGTGCCTCGATCTGCGGCATGATCGCGCGCACTTCCTTGATCACGTCCAGCGGGTTGGCGCTGGGTGTGCCCTTGATGCCGATATAGACCGAGGGGATACCGTCGAACGAGCTGATCGAGTTGTAGCTTTCGGCGCCCATCTCCACCCGCGCCACATCACCCAGCAGAACGCGACTGTCGCCCTGCGTGCGCAGCGGGATGGCGGCGAACGCTTCCGGCGTCTTCAGCTCGGTGTCGGCGTTGATGCTGGTGACCACGTACTGGCCCTTCACTTCGCCGGCCGCCGAGAGGAAGTTGTACTTGCGTACCGCCTCGTTCACGTCGCTGGCGGAAACCCCATAGGCCGCGAGCTTCACCGGGTCCAGCCAGAGGCGCATGGCGAACACCTGGTTGCCGAGGATTTCCGCTTCGGCCATGCCCGGCAGCGTCGCCAGCTTGGGCTGGATGACCCGCGACAGGTAGTCGGTGATCTGCGGGTTGCTCAGCTGGTCGCTGTAGAAGCTGATGTACATCAGCGCGGTGGAGTCGGCTGCCTGCTTGTTCAGCACTGGGTCCTCGGCATCCTGCGGCAGCTGGTTCTTCACCGAGTTGGCCTGGCTCAGCAGCTCGGTGTAGAGGCGATCGGTGTCGGCGCCAATACGCGCATAGACCGAGATCACCGAGGCGTTCTGCTGGCTGACCGAGGTCATGTAGTCGACGCCTTCGGCGCTGGCCAGACTCTGCTGCAACGGCTGGGTGATGTAGCCCTGGATGGTCTCGGCGTTGGCGCCGGGGTAGGCGGTGGTCACCGTGATCAGCGCACTTTCCATCTGCGGGTACTGACGGATGGTCAGGCTGTTGAAGGCCTGGATGCCGAGCAGCACGATCAGCAGGCTAATGACGCTCGCCAGCACGGGGCGGCGGATGAAGGGGTCGGTGAACGCCATGGGAAGTCCCTGGAACCTTGTCTGAGTCTGCTGTGCGTCGGGCCTGCCGCGTGAGGAACAGGCTTTTTCTATTCGGTCGCCGGCTGCTGAGAGCCTTCCAGCTTGAGCGTGCGGCTTTCGGCGATGGCGACATGGGCGCCGCTGTCCAGCTTGAGCTGGCCGGCGGTGATCACCTGTTCGCCGCCCTCCAGGCCGTCGAGGACGACCGTCAGTCCGTCGCGCCGCTCGCCGGTGGTGACGAAGCGGCGCTCGACCACCAGGTAGGGCTCGTCGCTGCTGACGCCTTCCGGCGGCGTGCCCTCGGTCACCAGCAGCACCGAGTTGCCATACAGGGTGTAGGTGATGGCGGTTTCCGGGACCACCACCTGGGCGGTCTCGGTCGGCAGCAGCACCTGCAGGTCGGCAAACATGCCGGGCAGCAGACGTCCGTCCGGATTGCCCAGTTCGGCGCGCACCTGAACGTTGCGGGTAGTGGTTTCCACCTTCGGGTTCAGCGCGCTGATCAAGCCTTCGAAGCGTTCGCCGGGATAGGCGGCGACCTGTAGCTGCACTCGCTGGCCGAGCTTCAGCAGCGGCACATGCTGCTCGGCCAGGAAGAAGTCGACGTACAGCGTGGTCAGGTCCTGAAGCGTGGCGATCGGCGTGCCGGCGGCGATGTAGTCGCCGACATCCACCTGACGGATGCCGATGGTGCCGGAGAAGGGCGCCAGGATGCGCTTCTTCGACAGACTGGCGCGCAGCTGCGCAACGCTGGCCGCGGCCTTCTGCGATTCGGCATTGAGCCGGTCGTACTCGCTGCGCGAAATGGCCTGGCGATCCAGCAGGCTACGCGCGCGCTGGAATTCCAGGCGCGACAGGTTGAGGTCGGCTTCGGCGCTGGCCAGGCTGGCCTGCTCCATCTCGCTGTCGAGCAGCACGATGGCCTGGCCCTTGCTGACCTTCTCGCCGGACTGGAACTGCACGTCGGTGATGGTGCCGGCGATCTCGACGCTGAGGTCGATGCCCTGCGACGCCTTGAGCGTGCCGATGGCTGGCAGGCGGCTTTGCCAGTCCATGCGGCGGGCGAGCTCGGTTTCGACGTCGATCGCAGGCTTGGGGGCCTGGAACTGTTGAATCTGCTGATAGATCGAGTTGAATTTGAGCGCGGCAAGAATCGCAACGACGACGACCACCGCGCCCAGCATGAACAGCATGCGGCGCAACATTTTCCGATTTCCTTGGAGATGTGAGCCGGCTGTCTACTGCCGTGATCGAGGCAGCCGTTCGAACGGTCCGGTCGCCAGCTTCGGCGACCTGCTGGCACCTGACTCAGCAGGACCGGAGAGCGAGGAACTTAGCCCCGAAACGAGGCCAAGTAAAGGGGGAGCGGGGCGGAATGCAGCGCAGGTGTGGGGCGGGCGACAGACTGTCGGCCCGCCCGCAGATCATCAGCCGGCAAGGCGTTGGGTGACCTCGGTAAGTTGCGCCGACAGCCCGTGCAGGTTCTGGCTGGCGGTTTCGGTGCGCTCGACGTTCTGCTGGTTGATGGTGGCGATGGAGGTGATCTCGGTGATGTTGCGCGAAATGTCTTCGGCCACCGCGGTCTGCTCCTCGGCGGCCGTGGCGATCTGGCGGTTCATGTCGCGGATCGCCTCGACCGCTTCGGTGATGCGCTGCAGCATCTGACCGGCCTCGGTCACCTGGCCGACGCCCTGTTCGCTGCGCGCCTGACCGCTCTCGATGGCGCGTACGGCATTGCTTGCGCCGGTCTGCACGGTGTCGATGATCTGGTGAATCTCGGCGGTGGACTCGGCGGTGCGCTGGGCCAGGGTGCGCACCTCGTCGGCGACCACGGCAAAGCCACGGCCGGCGTCACCCGCTCGGGCCGCCTCGATGGCGGCATTGAGCGCGAGCAGGTTGGTCTGGTCGGCGATCCCGCGGATCACCTCCAAGACCTTGCCGATGCGCCCGCTATCACCCTCCAGGCGGCGGATGACGTCTGCCGTGCTGGCGATCTCGTTGCTCATGTCGGTGATAGTGGCGATAGTGCCGCGCATCACCGCTTCGCCCTGCTGGGCGGAATGGTCGGCGGCGTCGGCGGCCTGCGCGGCTTCGGCGGCATGCCGCGAGACTTCCTGAGCGGTCGCGGACATCTCGTGCATCGCCGTGGCGACCTGATCGGTACGCGAGAACTGCTCGCGGGCGCCGTCGGCCATCAGCCTGGCGATGGCGTTCAACTCGCCGCTGGCACTGTCCAGATTCGAGGTGCTCTGCTGCAGGCGGGTGAAGGTGTCGGCGAGGAAGTCGCGCAGCACGTTGGCGGCAGCGGCAAGGCGGCCCAGTTCGTCGCTGCGGCTGGCATCCACGCGGTCGGCGAACTTGCCCTGGCTGAGGCGGGCGATGTGCTCGATCAGGTTGCGAATCGGTTCGATGATCCGGCGATTGACCAGCCACAGGCTGAACAGCGCCACCACCACACTGGCGAGGATCATGATGATCGGGCCGAAGGACGCGGTGCTCTGAGCGTCGGCACGGATGGTCTCCGAGCGCTGCGCGGCGGCGTCGCCCAGCTGTTTGACCAGCTCGCTCAGCTGAGCGCTGGTCGCCCGGTCGATACCGGCTACCGCGGCGTCCCCGGCGAGCGGGTCGCTGTCGGCGGCAATGTAGGCATCCAGGCCCTTGCGATAGGCAACGCCGAGAGTGCGGTGCTCGCTACGCAGGCTCTCGATCTGCTTGGCCAGCTGCGGTTCGTCGGCGGTCAGTACCAGTAGATCGCCCAGAATCTTCTGCACCTTCGCTTCCTGGGCCTCGAACTGGCTCCAGTAGCGGTTGCGAGAGTCCGGCTGTTTGCCACGCAGCAGAACGTTCTTCCATTCCTGGACCTGCACCTTGAACTCGAGGTTGGCCTCGTCGATCAGTTGCACTTCGGCCAGCGGGCCGTCGAGCAGCGCCTGGAAGTGGTCGATGTTGTTGCTGAGCAGGCGAATGCAGGCGAGGGCGATGAGCAGCGTCAGCAGCAGGCTGCCGCCGATCAGCGCGAGGATCTGCGCGCGCAGGGATTTCTGGAGCATGGGCAAGGTCTCGGCATTTGAGAAAACGTCAATCAGCATCCGTGCCGTTTCCCAGCATCATCGGCCGGGGGACGCTTTTCTTGAGCTAGACGATGCGCAGATGGTTGTCCCAGAGCCCCGCGGGCAGGTCCAGCGGTGTGCTGGCGATACGTTCGCCACGGCAGTCGAACAGGCGGCAGCGGCCCTGCCCGGAGCTGACCACGAAGCCCTCGGTGACTGCCGCGACGCCCGCGCAATCGGGCACATGGGCTGCCTGCCGCAGCTCGGCACTGTCCAGGTCCCAGATGAACACCTTGTTGCCGCGCGGCGCGGTGACGGCCAACAACCGCAGCTCGTCGTGGATGGCGAGGCTGGCGGTGTACTGGTTCATGATCTGCCGCTGTGCCTCGCCCAGCGGAAAGTGCTGGAAGGCCTGCCCGGGCCGCTTGATCGCCAGCAACGGGATACGGTCCATGGCATCCCCTTCGTACTGCTGGCCGCTGACCACGGTACCGTCGGCGGCCACGGCGAGGTGACGCACGCTGTTCATCTGCTCCGGCAGCTGTTCCTTGCTGACCAGCGTACCGTCGCGGCGTAGCAGCACCAGGCTCGGCTCCATCGCATCGAGATTCATCATCTCGCGGCTGTCGGCTTCGGTGCGGATCCCACCATTGGCGATGACCAGGGTTTCGTTGTCCGGCATCCACAGCAGCTGGTGCGGGCCGATGCCATGGGTCGCGTGCTCGCCGACGCGCACCAGCTGTCGGCCTTCCAGTCGATAGACGCCGAGGACGCCACGGCCGGCATCGGCGGTGTCGTTTTCGGTGGTGTAGAACCACTCGCCGTCCTTGTGAAACACCCCGTGCCCGTAAAAGTGGCGGTCGGCCGGCGAGGCCATGACCTGCAGCAGACGCCCGTCACGCGCATCTATCAGGTAGCTCTCGCGGCTCGGGCGACGGCCGACGAACACGGCCAAGGGCAGGTACGGGTGCGGGTAGACGTCATGGCAGCGCTCGGCGACTGGTGTGGCAAATACCTGGCTGCCATCGAGGCGGTAGCCGACGGCGTAGTGTTGCCCGTCGGCGCCATCACGTGCGGAGAGCAAAACCTGTTGCCCGTCGTGACGCGTCAGTGACCAGCCAGCGATGCCGCTGGCGGCAAGCATGGCGCCGGTCAGGCCAAGCAGGGTGCGGCGCTTCATGATCAGTCCCCGTCGTGCGCGTTGAAGCCGATCTGCACGCCGAGGGCGCGTGCCAGCTCGAGCTGGTGCAGGCGATGCAGTTGGTCTATCCGCTGGTACAGCGCATCGAGCTGCGCCCGACTCTCCTCGTTGGCGAGCATTTCGCCGAACGGCTCGGGCATGGCTTTCAGTTGTTGCAGCAGATCGGCGTAACCGGCGTCGATGCGCTTGGCCAGATCAGCCTGCTCAGCGCCGAGCAGCGCGCGCAGACCGTCCTGGTCGGCACCCAGCCAGAGGCTTTCGGCGCCTTTGACGGTGGCAGCGATATTGCTCAGGGTCGTGTCGCTGCGCCAGCCGTCGGCCTGGTACGGCTGCGGATGGCCCTTGGTCTGGCGACCGAGCGGCGCGCCGAGCTTCTTCTTCAGGCCGTCGAGGGCCGTGACCTGAACCCGCAGCAGTTCGGCGATGGCTTCGCTCGGTTCGGCATAACGCTCGTTGGGAAAGCTGCGCAACTGATCGGCCATGCCGTCCTTGTCCTGCCATTGCTGCAGGACGCTGGCTGCAAGCTGCTGCTGGTGCTCGCCGATGGCCGTCAGCAAGGGGCAGTAGCGCGTCCTGGTGGTGGGGTCGGCGAGGTCGATGCTGCTGTCGAAAAGGACGTACTCGTAGGCGCTCAGGCCCTGCACCACGACGCTGGCGTTATCCAGATCGGCCTGGGTCAGCTCGGGCTTGGTCTTGAGCAGTGCCGTGACCTGGCGTGCAACGAGGTTCTTCTTGTCCGGCCAGAACTGGACCTGCCAGGCCAGATTGCCTTCGCCCATTGGGCCGATCAGCAGCGGCTGCAGGCCGGCCCAGGCGGTTTGCGCATGCACGAAGGCTGCATGCGCTTCGTCCAGGGTCTGGTTGTCGGCACAGAAGGCGATCGCGCTGGCCGCCAGGCGGCGGTCGGCTTCCGACCACTGTTTATAGGCTGGCAGCAATACGCCATCAGCCAGGGTTTTGCTGGTCTCGGCCTGCGGGTCGGTGGGCGTGCAGGCGCTCAGCAACAAGGCGGTGAGCAGAGCGCCGCTGGCGATGCGCAGGGTGTTCGAACGGATCATGGTGTCCTCATCGGCAAGGCCGGTTGCAGCGCTTTTCGCGCCGGGAAAGCATGGTGAATAGCATGGGCATTCAGAGCGACTCGAGGAAGCTCAGCAGCGCGGTACGTTCGTTCTGGTCGTAGCCGAGCACGATCTGGCGCGCCTTCTCGGCCTCGCCGCCGTGCCAGAGTATGGCTTCGAGCAGGTTGCGAGCGCGGCCGTCGTGCAGGAACTGGGTATGCCCGCTGACTGCCTGGGTCAGGCCAATGCCCCACAGCGGTGGCGTGCGCCATTCCCGGCCTTTGGCCTCGAATTCGGGGCGGTTATCCGCAAGACCTTCGCCCATGTCATGCAACAGCAGGTCGGTGTAGGGGCGAATCAGCTGATTGGCCAACTCCGGTTCCGCGGCGTCGGCAGCGGTGGTGAACTGTGGCACGTGGCAGCTCTGGCAGCCGGCGCGGTGAAATAGCGTCTTGCCGGCGAGTACCTGTGGGTCGTCGACGTTCCGTCGCGCAGGTACGCCGAGATTGCGGGTGTAGAACAGCACCTGGGCGAGGATGTCGTCGCTGACTTCCGGCTCGCCACCGTCCGGCATCGCGCGACACTCGGTCTGCCGGTCGGTGCAGCTGTTGCCGCTGAACAGGCTGGTGGACAGACCCATATCGTTGAAGAAGGCGTCGGCGTTCTGCTGATTGAGGCTCGGCTGTCCGGCCTTCCAGCCGAAGCGGCCAATCACGGTCTGCCGGCTGGTCTGGTCGAAGACCCGGTTCGGGCGGCCGGAGATGCCGTCGCCGTTGCGGTCATCGGGGTCGGCATTGGCCAGCAGCGCTTCTTCGGGAATGGCTTCGAGCAGGCCCAGGCCGATCATCGGTGGCGCGATGCGCAGGGACATCCGGGTATCCGGATGCATGTCACCATAGGCCAGGTCGTTCAGTTCGATTTCCGGCCTGCGCAGCTCGACTTCGGTGCCATCGGCGAAGCGCACCTGCTCGGTCGAATAGCGCAGCCGTACCTTGCCTTCCGGGGCGACGCCGGGAATCGCCATGTCCTGCAGCTGGCCGCCGTAGCTTGGCTCCGGTGCGATGCCACGTTCTCGGACGACTTCGGCAAGCTCAGGACCGGCCGGAATGGACAGCCGTACCAGCATCGACACGGCGCTGGTCGCATCGGGTGCCGGCGGATGGCCGCGGCCGTCCTTGATATGGCAGTTTTGGCAGGCGTTGGTATTCAGCAGCGGGCCAAGACCATCGCGAGCGGTGGTGGATGCCGGGGCGATGACCCAGGGATTTCGGAAGAAGCTGTTGCCGACGCTGAAGTCGAGTCGACGCATCGGTGCCAGATTGGCCGAAGGCATGGAGTAGGCGTTCTGGTCGAACTTCATCACCGTGGTGCTGCCGCCGGAGAGCGCCTCACCAGGTTCGGGCTGGGAGAAAGTCGGTGTTTCAACGTTATCGCAGGCGACCAGGGCCAGAGCCAGCAGCGGGAAGAGGCGGCGAAACAGCGGGCGCATCGGAAGTACCTGCGGGGCGGTGAATTAAGCCGCGCAATCTTAGCAGGCTAATCGTAATGGAATAAGAGGGATTTGCATTTGCGCGAGAGGAGCGCGCGCTCTGGGACCAAGCAGGGGCACAGCGAAAAGCCCGACACGGGCGCAACAGCTGCGCCCGTGTCGGCGCCGATCAGAACTCGTGATCGGCGGTGTCAGGGTTGAGGTCGCTGATGCCGAGGGCACCGGCGGCCTGCTCGATCGCGGCGGTCTGCTTGACCAGTGCGCCGATGGCATCGCGTACTTTCTGCTGGCCTTCGGTGTTGTCCGAGGCGATCAGCTGATCGAAGGCCTCTCCGTTCTCAGCACTTTCCACCAGAACCTGCAGCTTGGCTTCGGTAGTTTCCAGGTCGGTCTTCAGCGTGCTGTCCACCTCCGGGCTGACGCCCTGAACCAGCGAGGCCAGGCTCGGGCCGGTCAGTGTGGTGCCGTCGACGCGCTTGTACTCGCCGAGATAGACGTTGCGAACGCCACGGGCATTGAAGAAGTGCGAGTTGTGAGTGTTGTCGCTGAAGCAGTCGTGCTCGTCTTCGGTGGAGTTGGCTTCCAGAGCGACTTTCATGCGCTCGCCAGCCAGTTCGCCGAGGGACAGGCTGCCCATGCCGAAGAACATCTTGCGCAGGCCGTTTTCCGCGGTATCGGCTTCGAGGCTGGCGCGGTAGTTCTCGGCATTCGGCTGCCACTGCTCGACCATTTCCTGCAGGTCGCTGACCAGCAGTTCGGTCGCGACTTTCAGGTAGGTGCGGCGGCGGTCGCAGTTGTCGCCGGTGCAGCCTTCGCCTTCCACGTAGTCGGTGTAGGGCCGCTCGCCGGCACCTGGGTCTGTGCCATTGAGGTCCTGGCCCCAGAGCAGGAACTCGATCGCGTGGTAGCCAGTGGCGACGTTCGCTTCGGAGCCGGCCAGTTCGTTGAGGCTGGCCAGCAGCTCGGCGTTGATTTCGCTGGTGTCGACCTTGTCTTCGCCAATCTGCAGTTCGCTGTTGGCGATGATATTGGCTGTGGCGCCCGGGTTGCCGAGGGCGTGCTGGTAGTCGCCCTCGATGTAATCGATCAGGCCCTCATCGAGCGGCCAGGCATTGAGCTGACCTTCCCAGTCATCCACGACGGCGTTGCCGAAGCGGAATACTTCGGTCTGCATGTAGGGAACGCGGGCCGCCAGCCAGGCCTGACGCGCGGCCTGCAGGGTCTCTTCGCTGGGGTTGGCGAGGAGGGCGTCGACAGCTTCCTGCAGTTTCACGCCGGTGGCGTGGGCATCGCTGAATACCGCCAGCGCCAGATCGGCGTAGTGGCTGACGACTGCCTTGGCCGCTTTCTCATCGGGCGCCTGCGCCTTTTCGGCTGGCACGCTTTCGGTAGTGCTTTGCGGGGCAGCAGTCTGGTTCGCGGGGGTCTTGTCCTCACCACAACCGGCGAGTGAGATGGCCACAGCGAGGAGGCTGGCGGTTGCCCAGATGGGGGTGCGTAGCATGTGCGGGTTCCTTTGCGTGCGAGTGAACGAAGCCGAGGGCTGCTCGGAAGCCGTCAATAATGCGAAAGATTTTCATTTTGTGCAAAGCCAATGCGTGCACAGGCTCTCTCTTCCGTTTCGGTGCAGCCGGTAGAATGCTGGCGTTCTGACGGCCTTTGTCCCTGGAGATGCTATGAGCCTGAGCGCGGTGGTTGTGCTGGTTGTGCTGTTTCTCGTCGCCGCTTATGCGGTGATTCTCTACAACGGGCTGGTGCGTCTGAAGCATGGCGTCGGCAAGGCCTGGGCCAATATCGACGTGCTGCTGCGTCAGCGCCATGAAGAGTTGCCCAAGCTGGTGGAGACCTGCCGGAAGTACATGCAGCATGAACGCAATACGCTGGAGCAGGTGATCAGTGCGCGCAATGCCGTGTCCAGCGCGCGGGAGCAGGGCGATGTGAGTGCGCTGGGGCAAGCCGAAACCGGTCTGCGTGCCGGCCTCGGGCGGCTGTTCGCGCTGGCCGAGAACTACCCCGAGCTCAAGGCCAACGAGAGTTTCCGCCATCTGCAGCAGCGCATCAGCGGACTGGAAAGCGGAATCGCCGATCGCCGTGAGCTGTACAACGAGGCGGTCAACCTGAACAACGTGCGCATCGAGCAATTTCCCGATGTACTGCTGGCGCGGACGTTCGGTTTCAAGGAGGCTGCCCTGCTGCAGTTCAGCGAGGCGGAGAAGGCCGACGTCGATCTCAAGGCGCTGTTCGGCTGAAATGCATCCGGGCCAGGTTTTCACACTCATTCTCGCCGCCGCGCTTTGCGTCGGCGGGGCGTGGATCTGCATCGGTCGCTGGTCGCGTGCCCGTCATTTGCTAGATACCCCGACTTCTCGCATTCGCTCTGCAGCCCAGGGGTATGTCGAGCTGGTTGGTGTGCTGCGCGAGCTGATGGTGCCGCAACCGGTGGCGCCGCTGACCGGCGAGCGCTGCCTGTGGTGGCGCTATCGTATCGAGGAGTACCGTTCCAACGGCAAGCGCAGCAGCTGGAGTGTGGTCGAACGCGGTGTCAGTGAAGCCTGGCTGCGCCTGGCCGATGCCACCGGCGAATGCCTGATCGACCCGCGTGGCGCGGAGGTCCATCCCGCCTTCCGCAAGGTCTGGACCGGCGATCTGCGCCACCCGCGCGGTGTCGCTCCGAGTGGCTGGCTCGGCCTGTTCAGCATCGGCAAG
Organism: Stutzerimonas kunmingensis; assembly: GCF_021432085.1. GTDB lineage: Bacteria > Pseudomonadota > Gammaproteobacteria > Pseudomonadales > Pseudomonadaceae > Stutzerimonas. The sequence continues at coordinate 1,203,981 of NZ_CP090366.1, forward strand.
CGCTATCGCTACACCGAGGAACGTCTGCACGAGGGTGAACCGCTTTACGCACTCGGTGATTTCCGCACGAGCGGCGGCGGGCGACAGGGCCTCGACCTGCAATCCGCCAAGCGCGACGTGATCCGTCAGTGGAAGGGGGATTTCGCCGGCCTGCTGCAGCGTTTCGACAGCAACGCCGACGGTCAGCTCGACGAGCAGGAGTGGAGCCGCGTACGCCTGGCGGCGCGCCTCGAGGCGGAAGATCGGCATCGCGAGAGCAGCGCCGCGCCGGCATTGCACCAGCTGGGGCAGCCAAGCGAGGCGCTGCCTTTCGTACTGTCCAGCCACGGCGAAGAAGTGCTCACGCAGCGCTTCTACTGGCAGGCCGCCGGTGGTGCACTGATGTGCCTGGCTGGCGCCGTCTGGCTGGCGTCGCAGCTGGGTGTGACGGCCTGGTAAACCGGCCGGCTCAGCGCTTGCGTTTTTCGGCGATCCAGATGGTATGCCGGGTGCCGCGGTTGCCGTGGGCGAACACCTGCACTTCTTCGGCCTTGAAGCCGGCCTTGGCGAGCTTGTCGGAAAAGGCGCAGTCGGCGCTGGCCGACCAGACCGCGAGGATGCCGGACGGGCGCAACGCGCGGGCGCAGGCGTTGAGGCCGTCAGCCGAGTACAGCCAACTGTTGCTCTTCTGCGTCAGTCCCTCGGGACCGTTGTCGACGTCCAGCATGATCGCATCGAAGCCCTGGGCTTGATCCCGCAGTAACTCGGCGACGTCCTGGTTCAGCACCCGTGCGCGGGCATCGCGCAGCGGATTGCCGGACTTCTCACCGAGTGCACCGCGGTTCCACTCGATCACCCCTGGCACCAGTTCCGCGACCAGCACCTCGGCGTCCGGCCCGAGATGGCGCAACGCAGAAGCGAGGGTAAAGCCCATCCCCAACCCACCGATCAGCACGCGGGCCTGCGACCGTGCAGCGATCCGTTTGCAGGGAATCTCCGCCAGCGCGTCCTCTGAGCCATGGGTGCGGGTGTTCATCAGCTGATTGCCGTTTCCGCCCTGGATCTTGATGACGAAGTCATCGCCATATTCGAACAGGCACAAGGCGCCGCCAGTGGGAATGGCGGCGGTATCCAGGAGTACGAAGCGTTTCATCGGGGACTCGTTGTAGGCGCGGGCGATAAAAGGCTGGAAGTGTGGCCCATGTGCTCATGACTGGCCAGCGCCAGGGGGCAAGTGCGGGTGGCGATTCGAGGCGGCGATGCGCGCCAGCGGCGCGCTGTCGGGCTAGCGCAGCTCGGAATTGACTGCCCGATCGAATGGCGTCGACTGGCGCAGCAGCAGGTCGAGATCGCGGGCGGGCAGCGGCTTGCTGTAATAGTAGCCCTGGCCTTCCTGGCAACCTTCAGCGATCAGATAGGCTTCCTGCTCCGGTGTTTCGACGCCCTCGGCGATCACCGTCATGCCGAGGCTTTTGCCCAGCTGGATGACCGCGCGCACGATGGTCGCGCCCTCGTCCTGGCCGATGTCCTGGACAAAGCTCTTGTCGATCTTGATCTTGTCCAGCGGCAGGCTCTTGAGATAACTCAGCGAGGAGTAACCGGTACCGAAATCGTCGATCGCGATCAGCGCGCCGGAGCGCCGCAGGCTGTGCAGGTTGTGCGCTGCCGCGTCGATGTCTTCCATCAGCCCCGTCTCGGTCACCTCCAGTTCGAGGGTTTCGGCCGGCAACTGGTGCTTCTGCAGCAGCTCGCCGATCATCTGCGGTAGCTGCGGGTGGCGCAGTTGTACGGTGGAAAGATTCACCGCAACGCGCAGACCGGTGTAACCCTCGGCATGCCACTGCCGCAGCTGGCTGCAGGCCTGATCGAGCACCCATTTGCCGATCTCGATGATGCTGCCGTTCTGCTCCGCCAGCGGGATGAACAGATCCGGTGGGACCAGCTTGCCCTGGGGGTGTTTCCAGCGGATCAGTGCCTCGACGCCGGTGATGCGGTTCTGGTGGTAGTCGACCTGGGGCTGGTAGACCAGATGGAACTCGTTGCGCTTGAGCGCTTCGCTGAGGTCCTTTTCCAGCTCCCGACGGGCGCGCATCTCGCTGTCGATGCTGGCGACATAGAACTGGTAGCGGTTGCGCGAGCGGCTCTTTGCCAGCGTCATGGTCTGCTCGGCCTTTTGCAGCAGCTTCTCGGTATTGTCGCCATCTTCCGGGTACAGCGTGATGCCGATGGTAGCGCGCAACCGAATCGGGTCGCCGTCGAATTCGATGGGGTTTTCCAGATCGTCCAGCAGCGCCTGAGCGAGCTCGGCGGCCTCGTAGGGCTGCTCGATGCCGCTGAGTACGAGGACGAACTGATCGCCGCCCAGTCGTGCCAGCGCACCGAGACGGCCAGCGGAGCCGCGCAGGCGGTCTGCCAGGGCCTTGAGCAGGCAGTCGCCGGCCTGATAGCTGTACTGCTCGTTTACACCCTTGAAGTCGTCAAGCCCCAGACAAAGCACTGCGACGCGCCGCTGCATGCGTCGAGCCTCGTCGAGAATGTGGTCGAGCTGACTTTGCAGCTGCTGCCGGTTCGGCAGACCAGTCAGGGAGTCGTACTGGGTCATGCGATACAGGCTGCTTTCAGCCTCCTGACGCAGGTGCATGTTGTGTTCGATGGAGGCGAGCAAGCCGTTGGCCGTTTCCACCCACAGGCCTAGCTCGTTGCGCTCGTGCCCACGGATCATCGGCAACTTGTGCTCGCCGGGACGGTCGGGGTTGATCCGCGCCAGATGCTCGATGAGCTTGGTCAACGGACGGGTCAGCAGCCACTGGTAGATCAGGAAGAGCACGAAGCCCAGCGTAAGCGCACGGAGGATGCCGACGATGAAGATCACGATGGAGTCGTTGATGAATTCCTGGCCGTATTTGGCGGTGTCCAGGGTTATGCGCAGCTCGCCGTAATATTCGTTGTAAGGCGGTTTGCCGATCAGCGGAATCGAGAACTGTCGGTCGCGGTGGAGAATCGGATCGGTCAGCCAGCGTGTCGGCAGGTCGATAGGTGGTCTGATCTTCAGCGCCAGCATGCCTTCGTCCGGATGGCCGATGGATGCCATGCGAATCGATTCGTGCTGGAAGAGCCCCTCCATCACCTGGGCGCCCATCTCGCGGTCGAGGCTGTAGATCGCCTGAGTGGATGGGTCGCGGGTCATGCGCAGGATGCGTTGGGCATCGGCTTCGATCAACTGGCGTGTCTTGTAGGCACCGAAGATGATCTGTGCGCAGCTGAGCACCAGCCCTACCGCAAGCGCCGATAGCAGGACTACACGCAGGAGCTTACGCGACAGGCTATTGCGCATTTCCAGCTTCAAATGAAGGTCCTTTTCCGTGCCGACGCTCGGTTGCGGAAGTATTGTTAGTCATTCGGCAATCGTCAAAGGCAATTAAACCAGTAAGTCAGCAAGCTCCGACTGTGCCGGCAGTACGTCTTAGGATGCAAGCCCAAAGGCGTAATCCTAAGGAAACATTGCGCGTCGATTACCGATACCGTAAGGCGACTTTTTTCCGGGCTGCAAATGTATAGCGGCAGGCGACACCGAACCCTTAAATGAAAATGCCCGCAACAAGTGCGGGCATTTTCGTTAGCGCTGGGTGGCTCAGCCGGCGAAGTTCTTCGCGACGAATTCCCAGTTGACCAGGTTCCAGAACGCTTCGACGAACTTCGGACGAGCGTTGCGGTAGTCGATGTAGTAGGCGTGCTCCCAGACGTCACAGGTCAGCAGTGGCTTGTCACCTGCGGTCATCGGGTTGCCGGCACCGATGGTGCTTGCCAGGCCGAGGCTGCCGTCGGACTTCTTCACCAGCCAGGCCCAGCCGGAGCCGAAGGTGCCGATGGCGGTCTTGGTGAACTCTTCCTTGAACTTGTCGAACGAGCCGAAGGATGCGTTGATGGCATCGGCCAGCGCGCCAGTCGGCTGACCACCGGCGTTCGGCGCCAGGCAGTTCCAGAAAAAGGTGTGGTTCCAGACCTGAGCGGCATTGTTGAAGATGCCACCGGAAGAGGTCTTGATGATGCTTTCCAGATCCTTGCCTTCAAACTCGGTGCCCGGGATCAGGTTGTTCAGATTGGTCACGTAAGCAGCGTGGTGCTTGTCGTGGTGAAACTCGAGCGTCTCGGCGGACATGTGCGGCTCGAGAGCGTTCTTTTCGTACGGCAGCGGCGGCAATTCGAAAGCCATGATGTATCTCCTACTCAGGTGTCGAGGATTGATGCGGCAAGCTGGAAGGAGCGTGCGAGGCGTGCCGGCGATACCGGTGAGCAGGAGCGAATGTGCGTCCCACCCTGACCTCTGTCGTTCCCTTCGCTCGCTACATGCTTGCGCAATCTCTGGCCGTTCACGGTCGGCCGAACAGACAGACTGAAGCCTTCCGCTTCATGTCTGCGAGCCAGCGATCATAGCACCCGACCTGCGGCAAAACCACGCGGCAACTGTATGGAATATAGGTTCCAGAGGGGTTGGCGAGGCGAAGCAGCGGATGCAAACAACTGGCTGCGCCTTGCGTGGACCGCGCCGTCGGGCTGGGCGTTCCTTGCGACCTGCAAAAATGGCGCGCGGCCGGTTGTCGCGCGCCAGGGCGTCAGCTGGCGAATGCGAGCTGTGCGGCAATCGCGAACATCATGGCAGCGACGCCGAGGTCGATCAGACGCCAGGTCAGCGGGCGGGCCAGCCAGGGCGCAAGCCAGGCGCCACCGAGCGCCAGGGTCATGAACCACAGTGTCGATGCACTGGCAGCGCCCAGTGTGTAGGCGCCTGGCTCGGGCTGCTGTGCGCCGAGTGAGCCGATCAGTACCACTGTATCGAGATAGACGTGCGGATTGAGCAACGTCACCGCCAGCGCGGCCAACAGCACCGCCCGCAGCGGTCGTGGCTGCGCATCAGCGCTGCGCAGGCTCTGTGGCTTGAACGCGCGACGCAGCGCCAGGGTGCCGTACCAGAGCAGGAACGCAACGCCGCCCCAGCGCGTGATCTCCAGCAGTAGCGGGTTGTCCGCCAGCACTGCTGCCAGCCCGAAGACGCCGACGCTGACCAACAGTACGTCACAGAGGATGCACAGCGCCGCCACTGGCAGATGGTGCTCCCGGCGCAGGCTTTGCGCGAGCACGAACGCATTCTGCGCGCCGATCGCCATGATCAGCCCCGCCGCGACCAGAAGGCCGTTGATATAGCTTTGCCAGATTGCATTCATGCCGCACGCCTCGTCCGATTTACTGGCGAGTCTGGGCAGTGGGGCGTTATAAGAGAAACAAATTCTCTTCAGGGTGCATTAGGAATACTGATGTTCGATTACAAATTACTCGCGGCGCTTGCGGCGGTTGTCGAGCAGGCGGGTTTCGAACGAGCCGCGCAGGCGTTGGGGCTTTCGCAATCGGCCATATCCCAGCGGATCAAATTACTCGAGGCGCGCGTCGGCCAGCCGGTGCTGCTGCGCGATACGCCGCCCCGGCCGACCGAGCTGGGTCAACGATTGCTCAACCATGTGCAGCAGGTGCGCTTGCTCGAGCGGGACCTGCAAGGGCAGGTCCCGGCGCTGGACGAAAATCGCCTGCCCGAGCGATTGCGTATTGCCCTGAATGCCGACAGCCTGGCGACCTGGTGGGCCGGCGCGGTGGCGTCGTTCTGCGCCGAGCATCGGGTGCTGCTCGATCATGTGGTGGAAGACCAGGCGGTCGGGCTCAAGCGCATGCGCGCTGGCGAGGTCGCAGCCTGCGTGTGCGCGGCGGAACGGCCGCTGGCAGGTGCGCGCAGTCAGTTTCTTGGGGCGATGCGCTATCGCGCGCTGGCCAGTCCGGTCTTTGTCAGTCGGCATTTCCAGCGACCGGCAGCCGCTGCGGATCTGGCTCGGGTGCCTGCCGTGGTCTTCGGCCCGGATGACCAGCTGCAACACCGCTACATGGCAGCAGTCGGCGGGGGAGAGGCGTTCGTCCATCACCTCTGCCCGTCGTCCGAAGGTTTCGTACGCCTGCTGCAGAGCGGGCTTGGCTGGGGGTTGGTGCCGGAGTTACAGGTGCGCGGCGAACTTGCGCGCGGGGAATTGGTCGATGTGCTGTCCGGACCGCCGATCGACGTACCTTTGTATTGGCATCACTGGCGTAATGGCGGGCAATTGCTCGACGAGCTGACCCGGCATCTGGTGCGTTGCGCCAGCGACTGGTTACTGGTTGATTGAGCGCTCAGGCGAGTACGCGCTGGCCTCGGTAAATGCGTACCGTGGCGCCGCTGCTGGCCGCGCGTGGTGGAGGTGGTGCCGGCAACCGATCACTGAACGCGGCGAGCTGGCGTCCGAGTTCGCGGGTCAGCTCATCGTTGGAGTTCATGCACCCGGCAAGCATTGCCGTAACCGCATCCGGTTGGTCGAGATGGATGTCGAGTTGCTGCTCATCGCGAAGTCTGCGTCGCAGGCTGCGCATGCAGTCGATAACCGCCTTGTTCAGCTCCATGCTTTGTTCCTCGTGAATTGCCCTAAGGCCCAACATCCCTGTCGGAAGTGTCTATCCGCTGGCAAGAGAGACAGAGCAAGTGGCGTACCAATTTCCGGCTTTGCTGCGCGGTTTTTGCATCTGGCAGGCGAAGCGCCCGGCTGGCGAGGCCTGCAGACTGCCCGTAGGCGATGGTCACCGCTGTGGTGTCTGTTCGCGGGGCTGCTGAGTGCGCCATTCGATGCACCGTGATGCGTATCACAGGCGGCGCACTGCTCTACCACGGTGCATCTGCTCCACCGGCGCGCCGTCACTGATGGGCACGCCCTGAATCGTTATACTGCGCGCTGTATTTCGCACCGCGCCATTGAAGGTACCCCATGCGCAACGATGCTCACGACGAACTGGACAACATTCCCAGCCTGACCGCAGGCCGTGACCGCGTGGAGCCCTATCCGGCGCCGGATCTCGAGCCGATCCGCAGAACCGCCGATGAGCCTGTGGATGACGGGCGCTCCCGCCAGAAACGTCGCCCTGCAAGCACTGCTGGCAAGGTGAGCACGGCGCCGCTGTGGGTCATGGTGCTGGCCTTGCTCCTCAGCCTTGGCGCTCTCGGCTGGTGGAGTTATCAGAAGATCGCCATGCTGGAAATGCAGCTGGTCGCCACCCAGGAAAGCTTCGCGCGTATCAGTGAGGATGCCGCGGGACGACTGCAGGACATCAGCGGGAAAGTCGTTGCGACCGAGTCCAATGTGACTACGGAAAGCGAGGCGGTGAAACTGCGCATCAAGCAGCTTGAGCAACAGACCATCGATCTTGACCGCAAGCAGCAGGCCTTTGCTACCGAACAGCAGAGTCTGACTGGCAAACAGGGCAATCAGGATCGGCGCATGGATGAGCAGGGCAAGCGCCTCGAGCAGTTGGGTGCCGACCTGCAGGCTCAGCAGGGGAGTACTGCGACACTGGCAGAGAGCGTCAAGGCGTTGGGCAGCGAGCAGGCGTCACTCAAAACGACCCTGGACGAGCAGGGCAAGCTGGCCGGACGGGTCGACAGCCTGAGCAAGGACATCGCGGCGCTGAAGCAGGGCGGTAACCAGAGTCAGGCGATCAGCCGGCTGGAGCAGGACATCCTGGTGCTGCGCAGTGAGCTGGACAATCGGCCGGCGCCCGCGCCAAACGCGATCAACACCGCCGAGTTCGACTCCTTCCGGGCTCAGGTCACCCGCACCATCAATTCCATGCAGGGGCAGATCGCCAATCTGCAAGGTCAGCTCGACGGACGTTAACCGCGTAAGAGCCGCCGCGCGTATTCGCGACGGCGGCCTTTGCGCCCTTCGAGCCTTACAGGTCCCAGGCCAGTGACAGCCCCACTCCGTGGTCGCGGTTATCGTTGCCGCGGTAATGGTAGTTGGCGCGCAGCGCCAGACCGGGCGTCAGGCGGTGCGTCAGGCCCATGCTGAAGCGCGTCTGGTCGCCGGTCGGTACCGCGCCCGGCAGCTCGAAGCTGTTGCCCGACACACTGTTCAGCGACATGCGCAGGTCACGCCGATCCTCGTCCTCGCGCTCCACCTCCCGCGCCACTTCGCCGAATAGCCGCGTGCGTTCGCTCAGCGCATAGTCGCCGAACAGGCCGAGTGAGAGGCGCAGCGAATCCAGTTCCTGATCGTCATAGCTCAATGCAGTGGAGCGCTCGCCCTGCTCGCTGTAACCGTCGACTTCGACCTTCTGATAGCTGGCACCGACGAATGGACCGAACTGGAGTTGATCGCCTGGCTGCATCAGGTTGAAGCCAGCCTTCGCCGCCGCGCCCCATAGCGTGCCTTCGGTGTCACCCTTTTCCGTGCGCTCGCTGATGCCAAGGGCGAACGTACGCTTGAGGTCGTGGTAGTCCAGATACCCGGCGCTGAGGCTGAAGTCGGCGAACAGACGCTGGTGTTCGTAACGGGCGAAGGCCGTGGCCAGGTAGCTGCGCATGTCGTACTCGGAGTCGTTTCTGCCCAGTTCCAGCGAGTTTTCCGCCAGGCCCAGGCTGACGCCGGCCAGCCACGTCTCACTCAAACGCTGGGTAACACCAAGCGACAGGCTCAGACCGCTACCGTCACCGCCACCGTAACCGTCGTACTCAGGCCGGTTGTAACCACCCTGGACGAAGGTGCGCCAGGCGCCGACCGCCTGCCAGTCGCCGCGCCGCGCAGACAGTTCGTTGTCCAGTTGCTGCAGGTGAGCGCGCAGTGCCGAGCGGCCCATTTCCGGTAGCAGGGATACTTCCCAGGGCGCGGAAATGATCGAGTACAGGTAGTCGGCGCTGATCTGATGAACAGCGGTGGTTGGATGGACTGCGTCGTTGAACAGCAGGCGGCTAGGATCAGGTGCTGTGCCGCCGAGGCTGTAGGTCGGGTCCGGCAGGCAGGTGCCGCCCGACGCATCAAAACACACGGCTGTCTGTGCCACGTTGGGGTCGAAGCCGAAGGCGGCCAGGTCAGCACGTACCTCGGCCAGCAACAAGCGGTTGTTCACCAGCACGTAGTTGCCGCCCTGGGCTTGCAGCTGGCTCGCCAGCTCGGTGTTGAACTGGTCGCTCAGAAAGTTGAATGTGGCGGCCTGGCCAGTGATGAAGCCCAGGGGCGTGGTGCCGACGTCCGGCAGATCGGAGACGATGATGTAGCGCGCGCCCGCGGCCTGTAGTGCAGCGACGCCAGCCACCAGATTACCGGCGGCGTCAGCCATCGTGACCGGGTTGGTGCCGAGCTGGAAGATGTCGTTACCGCCGCCGTTCAGGTAGTAGAGAGCATTGCTGTCGACGCGCGGGTTCTCGACCAGATAGCCAGGCCGGGTCCGGGTAGAGCCGCCCGCGGAAACGGTCGAGTCGAGTGTGATCGAATCGAGAATCTGGTCGGTGCGATAACCACCGACGGCATAGTTGGTGCCGTCCGGATTGCCTGTGAGGACTGCCGGTAACAGCGGCGTGGAGGGTAACGATTGAAGGCCCAGCATGCTCGCCAGGCGTTGCGTGCCGACCTCGCCGATATATTCGCCGGCACCGTAGGTAGGGCCGGTGCGGTTGGTGAAGCGCAGACCTCCTGTAGGGTTGCCCCCGAGTGTCGGGCTTTGCAGGTCGGGAAAGTTGCCAGCATCGCTCAGCGAGTCGCCGAACACGACGAACTGACTGAACGGGCCGTCATTGGCGATGGCCGCGTCTGTCGCGCAGGTGAGTAGAACGGCTGCCGCAAGCGGTTTGAGGGCGCTCTGCACGGGTAACTCCTTATTGTTCTTTTTGTTTGGATGCATCGCTCGCACATGCGCGGGCGATCCGGCCACGCTATTGGGAGCCGCCAGCGAGTATAAGCGCCCGAAAGGGCGATTTTTCCGAACGGTAGATCGTTCTTAGGAGTTATTTGCAGCTTCGATTTCATTGTCCTGGCTCAAGGGTTGTTGGTGGCCAACTGATACCATTCGCCGCGCTTGCGCTTCTGTGGACGTCCGATGCACCGGCGAACGGTGATCTTCTTTGAGACGGATATGAAAGCAGCCGGCGGCGTCCGAACCGCCGGTTGTAAGAAACCTTCCCTGCCTGGGAGCACAATAATAAATGCCATCGATTCTCGACCTGCTGCGCAGTCGCCTGAGCTCGTTGCTGCCCAGCGAGCTCAAGCCCAGCGAGCTTCGCCATCTGCTGAGCCCGCGACGCCATCCACTGCTGCTCTGCCAGCGCCGCGCGACCCTGATTGTCAACCGCGTTCGCCTGTTCGCCTTTCTTTTCGCAGTGCTCACCCCGCTGTGGAGTTTGATCGATCTGATGGTGTTCGAGCCCAAGCTGTGGGCGGCGCTGGCCGGTTTTCGGATGATGGCGTGCCTGGCGTTCACCTGCCTGCTGCTGTTCTACCGTCCGAGCGGCAATCTGCTGGACGCCTATCGGGCGATCGCGATCCTGTTCGCCATTCCGACCATCTTCTACATCGCCTCGCATACCTTGCTCGGCAGCTATCAACTGGCGCAGTTCTCTGCCGTGGTCGGCGCCGGCTACGCCTTTCTACCATTCGTGCTGATGGCCGGGCTGACCATTTTCCCGCTGACCCTGGTGGAGAATCTGGTGCTCTCCAGCCTGTTGCTGCTGGCCCAGGCGCTGGCTGGCTATCTCAGCTGGGCGACGCTGAACTGGCCGTCGTTCGCCGGTGCCTTCTGGCTGTTGATCCTGATCGCCGGCGTCGCCAGCCTGGCCAGCATGAGCCAGCTGGCGTTCATGTTCGCGCTGGTGCGCCAGGCCATCCGCGACCCGCTCACCGGGGTTTTCTCCCGCGGCAGCGGAGAGGAGATCCTTCGATTGCAGTGGGACAGCGCACAGCGCAAGGATGGTCCGCTGGCGCTGGCTTTCATCGACCTCGACCACTTCAAGTCGATCAACGACAACCATGGCCATGAGTCCGGCGATCAGGTCCTGCGCGAGGCGGCCAGGCGTCTGGTGGCGACGCTGCGAGGCTCCGACAGCCTGCTGCGCTGGGGCGGCGAGGAGTTCCTGCTGATCATGCCGGAGACCGACATGCAGCAGGCGCACATGGCGCTCGAGCGCATCATTGGCCAGGGCCTCGGCGTGCGGCCGGACGGTGCGCCGCTAACGGCGAGCATCGGGTTGGCCGAGCGCCGTTGCGATCAGGTCGCGGACTACCGTGACCTGCTGGAGCTGGCGGATAAGCGCATGTACTGCGCCAAGACGAGCGGGCGCAATCGCCTCTGCGCCATGGAGCCGGAGGCTGTGCAGCCGCCCCGGGCATTCGCCGTGGGAGGCTAGTCGTCAGCCATTGGCCAAGCCGAAGACGTGCCGCATGTAGCTGACGAATGCCTCATCGCGGCACATGGTCTTGCCCGGCGAGTCGGAAATCTTCGCCACTGGCTGGCCATTGCAGGCGGTCATCTTGATGACCATGTTGGTCGGCTCCACGCCTGGGATGTCGCAGGTCAGTCCGGTGCCGATGCCGAAACTCGGATTGCTGCGCCCGATCAGCGCGCGATGGAGTTCCAGCGCTCTGGCCAGGTCCAGGCCATCGGAGAAGATCAGCTGGCGGGTTTTCGGATCGATACCCAGGCGCTGGTAATGCGCGATGGCCTTCTCTGCCCACAGCAGAGGGTCGCCAGAGTCATGACGCAGGCCGTCGAACAGCTTGGCGAAGTACAGATCGAAATCGCGCAGGAAAGCATCCATGGTGATGCAGTCGGTGAGCGCGATGCCCAATGCCCCACGATATTCGCGAACCCAGCAGTCCAGCGCCGCAACCTGGCTGTCGATCAGCCGCGGGCCGAGTTGCTGGTGCGCCATGATCCACTCATGGGCCATGGTGCCCATCGGCTTCACATTCCGCGTGCGTGCCAGATGCACATTGCTGGTGCCGGCGAACCGGCCGGGAAAATCGCATTGCAGTCGGTCCACCACCATCGCCTGTACGGCAAAGGAGAAACGACGGCGTGTGCCGAAATCCGCCAGGGTGAAGCTGGCCAGTTCGTCGCTGCTGGCCTGGCTGCGTAGCCAGTGCAGCTTCTCATCCAGCCGGTCGCGCGCCTGGGCCAGCGTCACCGCCGGGTAGCGCGCGCGGTTGCGCACCTCGCTGACGATGGCGAGGAGCGGCACTTCGAACAGGATCACATGGAGCCAGGGGCCGCGCAGGTGCATCACCAGCTCGCCGTCCTCGATGCTCACCTGCAGATAACGCAGATCGAAACGGAACAAACCGAGGAAGCGGATGAAGTCGGGCTGCATGTAGGGGATGCGCTCGAGGTAGGCTAGCTCCTCGGTTGTCATCTGCAGCTCGGCAAGCGCCTCGATCTGCTGGCGGATCTCGTCGAGGTAGGGCGTCAGGTCCTCACCGGAGCGGCTGCGGAATGCCCACTCCACCTCCGCGTTCGGATAGTGATGCAGCACCGCCTGCATCATGGTGAGCTTGTAGAAATCGGTATCCAGCAGGCTCTGGACGATTCGTTCGGAAAAGGCGCTGCTGTTCATCGACCGCTCCAGCTTGAAATGCCTGTCGATGATATCGACAAACGGCAAGGGATGCAGGTCATCGTTATAAGTTAGGAATGAATAAAATAACCGCAGATATCAGCTTCTGCCTGGCCCGTCGCGTTGCGCAAAAGGCCTATAAATATAATTCTGCCGGCTATATATCGCTCGGATAGCAATATCGCATTACTTTGCAATTTCGTTTTTTGATATTTGCTTAAAGGATTGAATGAAGAAATGAAGAAGGGCAGGGCCGTACGGCGCCTGCCCTTCTTCATTTCTTCAGCTTTTAGCTGCTGCGGCCACCGCCGTGGCTGTTCTGGCCACCCTTGCGGCCGGCCTCGGAGGCCTTCTCGCGGTCGTTGGCGAAGTTGCCGCCGCTGTTGTGACCACCCTTGCGGCCGGCCTCGGAAGCTTTCTCTCGATCGTTGGCGAAGTTGCCAGGATTACTATTTGCCATGTGTTTTTCTCCTCAATTGGATAGACACGTTCACAAACGGCTGAAAGAGAGAGATCAATCAGCCTCACTGTGTCAGAGGAAGACTTCAGACAAGAGTTTCGGTGAATTCAAAAGTGTAGACGAATGGTTTTCCCCATGTTGCGTATGACTATGGCGGACTGAAATCACAGGCGAAGCGGCAAAGTTGCAGGAACGAATTATGATTATCCGAGCGCGGACTTATCCAGCCGCGCCTCAGGCCGCAAGTTTCGTCTTGCGCTCGGCCAGAAGGCGCATCACGTAGCCGATCTTCAGCGCCGTGGGGCCGAGGATGACCAACGCATGGGCTGCGATGATGCTGCCCATCGCCAGATGTCGATCGAACAGGTAGGCGCCGCTGATGCCCAGCAGCAGGAGCAGTATGCCTGCGACCATCAGCGCATTTGCGGCGCCCATCAGGCGTTGTGGAGAAGCTGAGTGATAAAGCATGACTGAATCTCCTTCGGGGAGAGGCTCGCGCCGGGCGAGCCTCCGAATGGATCAATCGAGTGCCGACGCGGGACCGAAGAACTCGTAGCGGGTTTGCTGTTCCGGCACACCGAGTGACTTCAGCTGGCGGCGGACGGCAGCCATGAAGGGTTTCGGCCCGAGGAAATAGGCGTCTACGTCGCGGTCTTCCGGTAGCCATCTGCCAAGCTGTTGCTCGGTCAGGCGGCCAACGGCATCCGGCGCGGCATCTGCGCCGTCGTGCTCCTCATAGCAGTAGAAACGCTTGAGCTGGGCGTGACGCTCGGCCAGCCCGTCCACGCTGCGGCGGAACGCATGCACGCCGGCATTGCGCGCGCAGTGGATGAAGTGCACCGGTCGTGCGCTGGCCAGAGCCTGTTCCAGCATCGCCAGGGTAGGCGTGATACCGACGCCGCCGCTTATCAGCACCAGCGGCTTGTCGCCCGGTTCGAGGGTGAACTCGCCAGCCGGCGCGAACAGCTCCAGCACGGCACCTTCGGGCATGGCATGCAGCGCGTTCGAGGCGACGCCGCCGGGCTCGCGCTTGACGCTGATGCGGTATTCACTGCCATTGCTGGCGGCGGACAGCGAGTAGTTGCGGCGCACCTCCTGGCCGTCGACCTCCAGGCGCAGGCCGATGTACTGGCCGGGCAGAAATTCCATCAACGCGCCGCCATCTTCCGGCTGCAGGTGAAAGGAGGTGATCTCTGCGCTTTCGACGGTCTTGCGCGCAATGCGAAAACGCCGCGCCCCCCGCCAGCCACCATCCGCCTCGGCCTTGATCTGGTAGAGATTCTCCTCCTGACCGATAAGGATGTTGGCGAGTTGCTGGTAGGCGGCGCCCCAGGCGTCGATCACGGCGTCGCTAGCGATCTCGTCGCCGAGCACTTCGCGGATCGCCCGCAGCAGGCAGGAGCCAACCAGCGGGTAATGCTCGGGCAGCACCTGCAGCGCGACATGCTTATTGATGATCTGAGCGACCAGCGGACCGAGGGCGTCGAGCCGGTCGATGTGTTTGGCATACATCAGCACGCCGTTGGCCAGTGCACGCGGCTGTTCACCGCTGGCCTGGTGGGCCTGATTGAACAGCGGGCGCACTTCGGGATGCTCACTGAGCAGCAGGTTGTAGAAATGGGTGGTCAAGGCCTCGCCGCCGCTTTCCAGCAGCGGCACGGTGGCTTTGATAAGGGCAGTCTGTTCAGCGCAAAGCATTGCTAACTCCTCTGATGGGACAGTCGTCCTGTATTCGCGGGGCGAACACGAAACGTTCTGCCATAGAGGCTTTCAACAATCGTTCCAGGTCGAAAATTGACTTGAATCAAGGTTTGCAGGATGTGCGAGGTAAAAAGAACCTTGGCTTTCCATGGTGATATGGACCGTAAAGGGTCGGAATTACCTTAGTTGTTACGATCGAACCTCGCCCGCTGGCAGCTTTCTTACCAGGGGCGATCCGCGATATTTCATTCAAGCAGGAGAGAGGGCCATGGAGATCTACCACATCACTCACGAAGATGACCGCTGGGTGCTACGCGAAGAAGGCGATCAGCGCGCGTTGCTCGAAGCCGGGAATCGACAGGACATTCTCGATGAGACGCGCGACTACATGAAGCTGCGTACTGCGCTGGTGAACGTCCACGGCGACGACGGCAGCGTCGAGGAGGAGCATCGCTACCCGCAGGAGCAGAACCCGCTGGAGACCAGGGGCTGACAGCTTGGCCATTGTGCGCTGGGTGGGCTGCCAACCTAGTCGAGGACTTCGATACGCAGCGTGTTGGTGGTGCCAGGTTGGCCGAGCGGCACGCCAGCGGTGATCAGCACCGTGTCACTACTGCCGGCCATGCCCTGGGCGCGCGCCAGCTCGAGGGCGTGGCTGCTGACCTGCTCCATATCGCGCATCGGTGCATCCACCACCGAATACACGCCCCAGGCCACCGTGAGCTTGCGCGCGGTGGCGGTGCTCGGCGTCAGGCTGAGGATTGGCGTGGCCGGGCGCTCGCGTGAGGCGCGCAGGCTGGAGCGGCCTGATTCGGTGTAATTGACCAGCACCGCAATCGGCAGGATGCCACTGATGCGGCGGATTGCGCAGCTGATGGCATCCGGCAGCGTTGCCTCGGCATTCGTCGGTGCACATCGAGCTGGGCCTGGAAATCCGGGCCGCCTTCGACCTGGCGGATGATCTTGCTCATCATGCTCACCGCTTCCAGCGGGTAGTCGCCCGAAGCGGTTTCCGCCGACAGCATCACCGCGTCTGCACCCTCGGCGACCGCGTTGGCCACGTCGGTGACCTCGGCGCGGGTCGGCGCCGGGGCGAAGCGCATGGATTCGAGCATCTGCGTCGCCACCACCACCGGGCGGCCGAGCTGGCGGCAGATGCGCACGATGTTCTTCTGAATGCGTGGCACATTCTCCGGCGGCACCTCCACGCCGAGGTCGCCACGCGCGACCATGATCGCGTCGGACAGCCGCGCGATCTCGCGCAGGTGCTGCACCGCCGAAGGTTTCTCGATCTTCGCCATGAGGAAGGCGCGCTCACCGATCAGCTTGCGCGCTTCGTGAATGTCCTGTGGGCGCTGGACGAAGGACAGGGCCACCCAATCCACGCCCAGTTCAAGGCCGAAAGCCAGGTCGCGGCGATCCTTCTCCGTCAGCGGGCTAAGCTCCAGCACTGCTTCCGGCACGTTGACGCCCTTGCGGTCGGACAGCTCGCCGCCGGCGACCACGCGGGTGTCGATGGCATCGCTGTGGCGCGCGGTGACCGTCAGACGCAGGCGGCCATCGTCGATCAGCAGCTGCATGCCCGGCTCCAGCGCGGCGATGATCTCCGGGTGCGGCAGGTTCACGCGTCGGTTGTCGCCCGGCGTCGGGTCCAGATCCAGACGGAAGGCCTGATCGCGATCCAGCCGCACCTTGCCCTCGGCGAAGCGGCCGACCCTGAGCTTGGGCCCTTGCAGGTCCATGAGGATGCCGATCGGTTGGTTCAACTCACGTTCCACCTCGCGAATCCAGGCGAAGCGTTCGGCATGGTCGGCGTGCTCGCCATGGCTGAAGTTCAGGCGGAACAGGTTGACCCCGGCGGCGACCAGCGCCCGTACATCATCGATGCTGCGGGTGGTGGGGCCGAGGGTGGCAAGTATCTTGACCTTCTTGTCGGGTTTCATGGCGGGCTCGCTGGCAGGTGAGCGTCCTCGGTCTAGGCCGAGGGCGGCAGAATCAGGATGGCGCGGAAATCGTTGACGTTGGTACGCGTCGGACCGGTAACGATCAGGCTATCCAGCGCGGCGAAGTAGCCATAGCCGTCGTTGTTGGCCAGCGCATCGGCGGCACGCAGGCCCTGTGCTTCGGCGCGGGCGAAGCTGTCCGGGGTCATCAGTGCGCCGGCGTTGTCCTCGGAACCGTCGATGCCATCGGTGTCGCCGGCCAGGGAGTAAACGCCGGGCAGGCCTTGCAGGCTTTCGGTGAGGGCGAGCAGGAATTCGGCGTTGCGTCCGCCACGGCCGTTGCCGCGCACGGTCACCGTGGTCTCGCCACCGGAGAGGATCACGCAGGGCGCGGCGATCGGCTGGCCGTGCAGCACCACCTGGCGGGCAATGCCGGCATGCACCTTGGCCACCTCACGCGCTTCGCCTTCCAGGTCGCCGAGGATCAACGGGGTGATACCGGCGGAACGGGCTACTTCGGCTGCCGCATCGAGCGACTGCTGCGGCGTGGCGATTAGCTGGAAGTGGCTGCGCGAGAGAATCGGATCGCCCGGCTTGAGGGTTTCCGAGCGTGGGTCTTCGAGCCAGGCGCGCACGTTGGCCGGCACCTCGATGTGGTAGCGCTCGAGGATCTCCAGTGCCTGCGCCGATGTGGTCGGATCGGCGACGGTCGGGCCGGAGGCGATCACCGTGGCTTCGTCGCCGGGTACGTCGGAAATCGCATAGGTGTATACGCTGGCCGGCCAGCAGGCCCTGGCCAGGCGGCCGCCCTTGATCGCCGAGAGATGCTTGCGCACGCAGTTCATCTCGCCGATGTGCGCGCCGGAACGCAGCAGCGCCTTGTTGATCGCCTGTTTGTCGGCCAGCGAAATCCCTTCGGCCGGCAATGCCAGCAGCGAGGAGCCGCCGCCGGAAAGCAGGAAGATCACCCGGTCGCTTTCCTCGAGGTTGCTGACCAGCTCCAATACGCGGCGTGCGACGCGCTCGCCGGCATCGTCCGGGACCGGGTGCGCGGCCTCCACCACCTCGATGCGGCGGCAGTCGGCGTGATGTTCGTAGCGGGTCACCACCAGGCCGGACAGCTCGCCTTCCCAGACCTGCTCAATGGCTTCGGCCATGGCCGCGGCGGCCTTGCCGGCGCCGATGACGATGGCGCGACCGCTGCGGTCTTCAGGCAGGTGGTCGGCGAGCACGTGGCGCGGATGGGCGGCCTCGATGGCGCTGTCGAACAGCTGGCGCAGCAGGGCTTGGGGATCGATGGGCATCTCTGGCTCCTTGGGTCTTTTTTTGCAGAGGCCGATTGCAGACCTTAGGGCTCGGCAATGCAAGCGCTAAGGGTTGAAATCGACCCGCCCGGCAGTCGGGCCGTGACTCCTTGTGCCGGGCGAATCGAAAAGATGCCGTCCGCAGACGGCGGTTGGTGTGCAGGCGCGCGGGGCCCTGGTCGTGGGGGAGACGCGATGATTCCGACCCCGCGTACCTGCACACCAACCCTTTGAGCATCACTGGTGCTGAGCGTTGCGCTGATCCCACCACCTGGTCTGTCTGTCCCTGAAGGTGGGGGCGCAGGCCCGACTCAGTGCGCTCGAAGGCTTTACTCCTTGCGGATCGAGAAATTGGCCATGTGCTCCAGGCCCTTGATCAGTGCCGAGTGGTCCCAGCCGCTGCCGCCGATGGCCGCGCAGGTGCTGAACACCTGCTGGGCGTTGGCGGTGTTGGGCAGGTTGAGGCCCAGCTCGCGGGCGCCGGCCAGGGCGAGGTTGAGGTCCTTCTGGTGCAGGCTGATGCGGAAGCCCGGATCGAAGGTGCCCTTGATCATGCGCTCGCCGTGCACTTCGAGGATCTTCGAACCGGCGAAGCCTCCCATCAGCGCCTCGCGCACCTTGGCCGGGTCGGCGCCGTTCTTCGCGGCGAACAGCAGGGCCTCAGCGACCGCCTGGATGTTCAGTGCAACGATGATCTGGTTGGCCACCTTGGCGGTCTGGCCGTCGCCGTTCTCGCCGACGCGGGTGATGTTCTTGCCCATCGCCTGGAACAGCGGCAGGGCGCGCTCGAAGGCCGCTTCGCTGCCGCCGACCATGATCGACAGGCTGCCTGCCTTGGCGCCGACTTCACCGCCGGAGACCGGGGCGTCGAGGTACTCGGCGCCGCTCGCCTTGATCTTCTCGGCGAACTGTTTGGTAGCACTGGGGGAGATCGAGCTCATGTCGATCACCACTTTTCCTGGGCCGACGCCAGCCGCAATGCCCTGGTCGCGGAACAGCACGTCTTCGACCTGCGGGGTATCCGGCACCATGACGATGATGAACTCGGCTTCCTGTGCGACTTCTTGCGGCGTGGCCAGGGCGATGGCGCCGGCCTGCAGCAGGTCGGCGGGTGCCTTGTCGTGGTGTTCGGAAAGGAATATTTGGTGGCCTGCGTTCTGCAGGTTGCTTGCCATGGGCTTTCCCATGATTCCGGTGCCGATAAATCCGATCTTAGCCATGGTCGTTTCTCCTCAAATTCTGTTCGGGTCAGATGGCGTTGTGCGTCTTCAGCCAGGCGAGGCCTTCGGCGGTGCTGGTGGCCGGCTTGTACTCGCAGCCGACCCAGCCCTGGTAGCCGATGCGATCCAGATGCTCGAACAGGAAGCGATAGTTGATCTCGCCGGTGCCCGGCTCGTTGCGACCGGGGTTGTCCGCCAGCTGGATATGGTTGATGGCCGCCAGGTTGTTCTCGATGGTGCGCGCCAGGTCTCCTTCCATGATCTGCATGTGGTAGATGTCGTACTGCAGGAACAGGTTGGCGTGACCGACCTTGCCGCGAATCTCCTGCGCCTGGGAGGTGTTGTTGAGGAAAAAGCGCGGGATGTCGCGGGTGTTGATCATCTCCATCACCAGGCGGATGCCGGCTTCCTCGAGCTTCTGCGCGGCGTAGCGCAGGTTTTCGATAAAGGTGATTTCCAGCTGGCCGAGGTCGGCGCCACGCGGGGCAATGCCGGCCAGGCAGTTGACCTGGGTGTTGCCCAGCACCTTGGCGTAGGCGATGGCCTGGTCCACGCCGGCGCGGAATTCCTCGACCCGCTCCGGCAGGATGGCGATGCCGCGCTCGCCGCCAGCCCAGTCGCCGGCCGGCAGGTTGAACAGCACCTGGGTCAGCTGGTTGGCGTCCAGCCGGGCCTTGATCTCCTCGGGCGGGTAGTCGTAGGGGAACAGGTATTCGACGCCGGTAAAGCCGGCTTCGGCAGCGGCAGCAAAGCGGTCAAGGAAATCGACCTCGGTGAACAGCATGGACAGATTGGCGGCAAAGCGGGGCATGGTTCTCTCTCCTGATCTGTAGGGATCAAATTCGGTTCTGCATTGCGGCGGTGTGGTGACCACCCTGGGTGTTGCGTTGCGGTGGATATGCTTCGCGATATCCACCCTATGGTTGCACTGCGCTGGCGTGGCGTAGGGTGGAAAACCGCGAAGCGTTTTCCACGCGTACGAGTGATGCCTAATCCAGCAATCCAACCGCGGTCGGGGCATCTTCCCGGCCTGCGGCCAGCGCCTCGAACTCGTTGATGGCGTCGATCTCGGTGCCCATGGCGATGTTGGTCACCCGTTCGAGGATCACCTCGATCACCACCGGCACCTGATGCTCGGCCATCCAGGCCTGCGCCTGTTCGATGGCCGGGCGCAGGTCTTCCTGCCTGAACACGCGCAGTGCTTTGCAGCCCAGCCCCTCGACCACCGCGACGTGATCGACGCCGTAGCCTTCCATGCCGCTCTGGTCGGCATTGATGTTCTCGAAGCCGAGCTGCACGCAGTAATCCATCTCGAAACCGCGCTGCGACTGGCGGATCAGCCCGAGGTAGGCGTTGTTCACCAGGATGTGGATGTAGGGCAGCTTGAACTGTGCCCCCACCGCCAGCTCCTCGATCATGAACTGGAAGTCATAGTCGCCCGAAAGCGCCACCACCTTGCGCGCCGGGTCCGCGGCAACCACGCCGAGCGCTGCCGGAATGGTCCAGCCAAGCGGGCCGGCCTGGCCGCAGTTAATCCAGTGGCGCGGCTGGTAGACGTGCAGAAACTGCGCGGCGGCGATCTGCGACAGGCCGATGGTGCTGACGTAGCAGGTGTCCTTGCCGAAGGCGTTGTTCATGCACTGGTACACACGCTGCGGCTTCATCGGCACGCTGTCGAAGTTGGTCTTGCGCAGCATGGTGCGCTTGCGCTCCAGGCAGTCGGCGGCCCAGGCGCGACGATCCGGCAGACGACCTGCGGCCTTGCGCTCCTTGGCTACCTCGACAAACAGCTCGAGCGCGGCGCGGGCGTCGGAGACGATGCCGTAGTCCGGCGCGAACACCCGGCCGATCTGCGTCGGCTCGATGTCGACGTGAACGAATTTGCGGCCCTTGGTATAGGTCTCCACCGAGCCGGTGTGGCGGTTGGCCCAGCGGTTGCCGATGCCGAGCACGAGGTCGGATTCCAGCATGGTCGCGTTGCCGTAGCGGTGGCTGGTCTGCAGTCCGCACATGCCGGCCATCAGCGGATGGTCGTCGGGGATCGAACCCCAGCCCATCAGGGTCGGGATCACCGGCACGCCCACGGTCTCGGCGAATTCCACCAGCAAGGCCTCGGCCGCGGCGTTGTAGATGCCTCCACCGGCGACGATCAGCGGGCGCTCGGCGGCGCAGAGCATGTCGATGGCTTTGTCGATCTGCTTGCGGGTCGCCGCCGGCTTGTACACGGCGAGCGGCTCGTAGGTGTCGATGTCGAATTCGATCTCGCCCATCTGCACATCGAACGGCAGGTCGATCAGCACCGGGCCGGGGCGACCCGAGCGCATCACATGGAAGGCCTGCTGGAACACCCGCGGCACCAACGCCGGTTCGCGAACGGTAACCGCCCATTTGGTCACCGGCTTGGCAATGGATTCGATGTCGACGGCCTGAAAGTCCTCCTTGTGCAGCTTGGCACGCGGCGCCTGACCGGTGATGCACAGGATCGGGATCGAGTCGGCCGAGGCGGAATACAGGCCGGTGATCATGTCGGTGCCGGCCGGGCCAGAGGTGCCGATGCACATGCCGATGTTGCCCGGCTTGGCACGGGTATAGCCCTCGGCCATGTGCGAGGCACCCTCGACGTGGCGGGCGAGGATGTGACGAATGCTGCCGTCGGCCCGCAGGGCGGAATACAGCGGGTTGATCGCGGCACCGGGGATGCCGAAGGCGGTGTCGATGCCTTCCTTGCGCAATACCGCGACGGCGGCGTCGATTGCTCTCATGCGGGCCATGGATCACACCTCTTATTCGATAGTTTTTCTACGTGGCTCAAGCATGCCGCCCTGGATTCGCTGGCGGAATTGGTCGAGACTTCAGTTCTGTCGATATCAGGAGTATCGAATGGATCGCTATACGACCCTGCGCAGCTTCGTGCTGGTGGCCGACTGCGGCAGCTTCGCCGCGGCTGCGCACAAGGAGAACGTCACCCCGGTGGTGATGGGCCGGCGGCTGGATGCGCTGGAGCGGCATCTGGGTGTGAAGCTGATGCACCGCTCGACGCGCGGGCTGTCATTGACCGATCTGGGCGAGCAGTATCTGGAGCGCGCCCGTGGGCTGCTGAAGGATTTCGACGAGGTGGACGCCAGCATCAGCCATGACCGCACTTCGGTGCGTGGCCATCTGGTGGTGTCGGCGCCGGCGGCATTCGGCCGGCGACATATCGGCCCGCACGCACCGGCGTTCCAGGCGCGCTATCCGGACCTGCAGCTGTCGTTCAACTTCACCGACAGCGTGGTCGACCTGGTGCGCCACGGTTACGACATGGGCATTCGCATCGGCGAGGTGACCGACCCCAACTATGTGGCGGTGCGGCTGTTTCCGAACAGGCGGGTGGTATGCGGCTCGCCAGAGTATTTCGCCCGCCATGGCACGCCGACGGCATTGGAAGAGCTGACGCAACACAACTGCCTGGCCTTCAACCTGCAGGGCGGGCAGCAGCGGGGCTGGACCTTCCTGCGTGACGGCAGACAGGTGGCGATCCGCGTGGCTGGCAATCTGGACTGCAATGACGGTGAGCTGCTGTTCGACTGGGTCAAGCAGGGGCTGGGCATCGGCTGGCGCTCGACCTGGGAGATCCAGGCCGAGCTCAAGCGCGGCGAGCTGGTCACGGTACTCGACGAGTACGCGCTGCCGGCCTACGACATCCAGGCGGTGTACCCGCAGCAGCGCTACCTGCCGGCCAAGGTGCGTTTCTTCATCGACTACCTGAAGGACATCTACAACGCACCGGGCTATTGGGAAGTGCGCTGAGCGGCTCAGTTGCCGCGGTAGGTGGAGAAGCCGTAGGGGCTCAGCAGCAGCGGGATGTGGTAGTGCTCGACGCTGCCATCGGCTTCGAAGATCACTGGAACTTCGGGGAAAAAGGTGCTGGCCTTCTGCGCGGCGAACCAGTCGCCGGTCTTGAAGGTGACGCGGTAGGTGCCTTTTTCCAGCGCCTTGCCTTCGGGATACAGCGCGGTGATGCGGCCTTGGGCATTGGTCTCGCCGCTGTTGAGTGATTTCCAGGCATCACCCTGACGTTGTTCGAGGGTGACGCGCACGTCCGGTGACGGCAGGCCGTTCTCCAGATTCAGCACATGCACGCTGAGCGGGTTGCCGGCGGCCAGGGTGAGACCGGACAGGCCGCTGAGCATCAAGCCGGCGGCGATTGAACGTAGTGCTTTCATGGGGTTTTCCTTTTCTTCAGTGGGAAGAGGGCAGCAGTTTTTCGATGGCGGCCATGGCGCAGGCCTCGTCGTTCTTGGCACCGCCGGCACCGGCCACGCCGATGGCACCAATCACCTCGTCGCCGACCTTCAGCGGCACGCCACCGCCGAGCAGCAACAGCTCATCCAGCGTGTTGAGGTTGGCGGCGTCCGGCGTAGCGGCGGCGCGCTCGGCGAACAGACGGGTCGGGGTCCTGCTCGACAGCGCGGTGTAGGCCTTGCGCTGGGCGGCGAGAGTGTTGTGCGGGCCGACGTTGTCGTCGCGGCGCAGAGCCACGAGGTTGCCGCCGCGATCCACCACCGCGACCACCGCCGTGCGGTTTTCCGCGTGGCACTGATCCAGCGTGGCCTGGATCAGGCCGTCGGCCAGGGCCAGCGAGACGTTCTGCTGGGTGATCGGTGCTGGCGTGGCGGCGTTGGCGCTTAGGGCCGGGGTAAGTAATGCCAGCGTCAGCAATGACAGTGTGGCTGCGATACGCATATCGGTTTCCTTGGGTGGCTGAGCTTCGGGGCGCATGGTGCCGATGCCTGCCCGTCAGAACCGTTGCCTGCGCATTACGCTTTTGTAATGGCTCGCAGTGCGGCGACTCCCATAACCTATGCGCCATCAGCGAGGTGATCCGATGCGAATTCTGGTGGTGGAGGACGAGGCCAAGACGGCCGACTACCTCAAGCGTGGGTTGGAGGAGTCCGGCTACCGCGTCGAGGTCGCGCGCAATGGCGTCGACGGCAAATACCTGATCGAGGAGGAGACCTTCGACCTGGTGATCCTCGACGTCATGCTGCCGGGGCTCGATGGCTGGCAGCTGGTGCAGGTGGTGCGCAAACGCTCTGCGCATACGCCGGTGCTGTTCCTGACGGCGCGCGATGCGGTGGAGGACCGTGTGCGCGGGCTGGAGCTGGGCGCTGACGACTATCTGGTCAAGCCGTTCTCCTACGCGGAGCTGCTGGCGCGGGTACGCACCCTGCTGCGCCGCGGCCCGCCGCGTGAGGTCGAACGTTTCCACGTCGCCGATCTGGAGCTGGACCTGCTGCGCCGCCGCGTCACCCGCCAGGGCGAGCGCATCAACCTGACCAACAAGGAGTTCGCCTTGCTACACCTGTTGCTCAGTCGCCAGGGCGAGGTGCTGTCCCGCGCGCAGATCGCCTCGCAGGTCTGGCAGATGAATTTCGACAGCGACACCAACGTGGTCGACGTCGCGATCCGCCGCCTGCGCGCAAAGGTCGACGATCCCTATCCGCTCAAGCTCATCCACACCGTGCGCGGTATGGGTTACGTGCTGGAGACAGCATCGTGAGGCTGTTGCCGCGCTCGCTCAGCCTGCGCCTGGCCATCGCTTTCGCCCTGGTGGCGGTGGTGCTGCTCGGTGCCATCGGCCTCTATCTGTACCGCTCGCTGGACCGGGAAATCAGTTGGCGTGACGATCAGGCGCTGCTCGGCCGGCTGGAGCGCATGCAGGCCTTGCTCGAGGACAGCACCAGCGTTGAGGCGCTTCGGCAACGTCCGCAGCTTTACGAAAACATGCTGGGTAATCGCGACAGCCTGCTCTGGTTGCTCGACGCTCAGGGACGCGCGCTGATCGAGATCAACCCGGCGCGGCTGGCGATACCACCACTGCCGGCCGGCGATGCTGCGGAGCTGACCGATACTGACGGAGCGCGTCTGGCCTGGCGGCGCCTGCCGGGCGAGGCGGGCCTGACCCTGGTGGCCGGGCGCATGCTCGTCGAGCGCGAACAGATGCTCGCCGCCTACCGTGTGAAGCTGTGGTGGGCGCTGAGCCTCGGTGCGCTGCTGGCGTCAGTGCTCGGTTGGCTGATCAGCCGGCGCGCGCTACGTCCCGTACGGCATCTCACGCGCCAGGCGCTGGCGATCGATGTGCAGCATCTGCACTTGCGCCTGGACGAATCGGCGATGCCGAGCGAACTGGAACCGCTGCGTGCCGCGCTGAACCAGATGCTCAACCGGTTGGAACAGGGTTTCGCGCGGCTGTCGCGCTTCAGCGAGGACCTGGCCCACGAAATGCGCACGCCGCTCGGCAATCTCATGGGCCAGACCCAGCAGCTGTTGCACAAGGATCGCGATGCCGAGGCCTATCACGCGCTGCTGGTGTCCAATCAGGAGGAGTATGAACGCCTGGCGCGGATGATCGACAGCATGTTGTTTCTCGCCCGTGCCGAGCAGCCGGCTGCGGCCATCGAGCGGCAGCGCTTTGCATTGCCGGCACTGGTCGAGCAGCTGTGCGACTACTTCGAAGGCGTCGCCGAAGAGCGCGGCATTCAGCTGCTCGATGAAACCGAGGGTGAGCTTTTCGGTGACCCTGAGATGATCCGCCGGGCGCTGGCGAACCTGCTGGCCAATGCGCTGCGCTACGGCGCCAGTGACAGCCCGGTGCGTATCGTCAGTGGTGGCTCAGGAGTAGGTTGGCGGTCGGTCAGCGTGATCAATCTGGGACCTCCGATCCCGCCCGAGCATCTGCCGCGGCTGTTCGATCGCTTCTACCGCTGCGACCCATCGCGCGCCGAGCCGGGCGATACCGGCGGCCTGGGGTTGGCCATCGTGCGCTCGATCATGCAGCTGCATGGCGGCGAGGTGAGTGTTCGCAGCGACGCCGGGGTGACCGAATTCACCCTGCGTTTTGCCGAAACGCCGGCCTGATTCCGATCGTTGGCACCGGATCGGGAAGCCTCACTGCGCTGTCACAGCTAAGGTGGATATAACCGCCTGTGAGAGACGCGCTTGTGGATAGTCTGAAAATCGCTACCTACAACATCAATGGCATCCGTGCACGTCGGGCCAATCTGCTCGAATGGCTGACGCGCGAGCAGCCTGACGTGGTCTGCCTGCAGGAACTCAAGGCGCAGGATGCCGATTTCCCCATCGACGACATCCGTGCGGCCGGCTACGGCGCGATCTGGCACGGGCAGAAGTCCTGGAACGGGGTGGCGATTCTGGCCCGCGATTGCGAGCCGCTGGAGATCCGCCGCGGGCTGCCGGGCGATCCGGGTGACAGCAACAGCCGCTATCTGGAAGCGGCGGTGCAGGGTGTGATCGTCGCCTGCCTCTACCTGCCCAACGGCAACCCGCAGCCGGGGCCGAAGTTCGATTACAAGCTGAGCTGGTTCGAGCGCTTCATCGAGCATGCCGCCGGTCTGCTCGCCAGCGGCCATCCGGTGGTGCTGGCCGGCGACTACAACGTGGTGCCCACCGACGAAGATATCTACAACCCGCGCTCCTGGAAGAAGGACGCGCTGCTGCAGCCGGAAAGCCGTGAATGTTTCGAGCGCCTGCTGGCGCAGGGCTGGACCGACGCGTTGCGCGCCAGGTACCCCGACGAGCGCATCTACACCTTCTGGGACTACTTTCGCCAGCACTGGCAGAAGAACTCCGGGCTGCGCATCGACCATCTGCTGCTTAGCCCGGACCTTGCGCCGCGGCTGCAGGATGCCGGCGTCGATCGCTGGGTACGCGACCAGCAACATGCCAGTGACCATGCGCCTACCTGGATAACCCTGAAAGGTGACGCGAGCGCGGCGGCCGAGCCGGCGAAGTCGAGCAAGCGTGGCAAGACGGGGGCGAGCAGCTAGAGGCAGGCGGTGAGAGGCGGGGTTCGAACGATGCGGCAACGTGCGACGCGGCCGGTTCTACAAGGCCTTGTGCCAATCGTCGCTGAGGCATCGGCAGATCGACGGGCGCGACTAGTATCCGGGCAACTGGTCGGCAAACGACATCGCGGGCTCCAGAGGCTCGCTGTCGACGGTATTCATACGGCAGCAATGGCAGCCAGCAAACGGGGAGGGACTCCATGTCTGATGACATACAGCAGGATCAGGTCGATCAATTCGGGATGGCCGATGATCCGCTCTCCATTCTGCGTCGCCTGGAGAGCGCCAACCTTTCATTGAGCGAGATGCTCGTCGAAACCCTGCATGCCGTGCGCACGCATCTGGGGATGGATGTCGCGTTTATCAGCGAGTTTCGCGGCGGCAGCCGGATTTTTCGCTACCTGGACGGAAATTTCGTACCCCTGCAGCTCGAGGTCGGGGCGTGCGATCCTCTGGACGACAGTTACTGTCAACGCGTGCTCGACGGGCGCTTGCCCGAGCTGATTCAGGACGCGGCGACTCTACCGGAGGCGTTGGCCATGCCGGTGACCAAAGCCTTGCCGGTCGGCGCGCACCTCAGCGTTCCGCTGCGCTTCAGCGATGGCCGGCTCTACGGCACCTTTTGTTGCTTCAGCACCACGCCGGACAACAGCCTCAACGAGCGAGATCTGAATACGCTGCGGCTGTTCGCCGACTTCGCCGGCAGATTGCTGGAACGCCATGCGCTCAATGAGATCCGCTATGCCGAGACGCTCACGCGCATTCGCTCGGTGCTCGAGCAACGCGCGTATTCGGTGGTGTACCAACCCATTGTGCATCTGGTGGAAAACCGCATCGTTGGCCACGAGGCGCTGGCTCGATTCAGCGCGCAGCCGCAGCGAACCCCGGACAAGTGGTTCGCCGAGGCCGGGCTGGTCGGCTTGCAGCAGGAGCTGGAGGTCGCCCTGATCGAGGCGGCCCTGCACGACTTCGATCAGCTGCCGGCAGACAGCTACCTGTCGCTCAATGTTTCGCCGGAAACCATCCTCGTCGGCGCGCTTGACACGGTGCTCGCCGATCAACCGCTGGCGCGGCTGATGCTCGAGGTGACCGAACACGCATCGGTACAGGACTACTCGCAGCTGGCCGAGGCACTCGAACCACTGCGCAGCAAGGGGCTACGGCTGGCGGTTGACGATGCCGGCGCCGGTTACGCGAGTTTCCGCCATATCCTCAAACTCAAGCCGGATGTGATCAAGCTCGACAGCAGCCTGATCCGCAATGTCGACAGCGACACCGGCTGCCGCGCGCTGGCCGCCGCGTTGATCCGCTTCGCCGAGGAAACCGGCTGCAAGGTCGTCGCCGAAGGGGTTGAGACCCAGGAGGAACTGGCCATGTTGCGGCGGCTTGAAGTGAACAAGGCGCAGGGCTACCTGATCGGTCGCCCGATGCCATTGCATCACGGGCTCGCCATGAGCCGACAGGCATAGCCGGCGTTGCCGGGGGATGAGCCAGGAGGGTGCCTTCGGGCGGTTTCGATGAACCTTTGTGGTGCGTGGGCAGTCGACTTTATAACGCGGGCGGCAGCGATGTGGCCCTTTCCGAGTCGACTTGTCAGGAGGTACAAGATGGATACGAAAGACACGATTTCAGTGCTCAACGACCTGATTGAAACCAGCAAGGATGGCGAAAAGGGCTTCCTCGAATGCGCCGAAGACCTGCGCGATCCGCAGCTCAAGAGCACCATGAATCAGCGTTCGCGCGACTGCGCTACTGCCGCCGCCGAGCTGCAGCAACTGGTGCGCTCCATGGGCGGCGATCCGGAGACCAGCACCAGTGTGGCTGCCGACATGCACCGTCGCTGGGTCGACCTCAAGTCGATGATCACCGGCAAGGACGACGAGGCCATTCTCAACGAGTGTGAGCGTGGTGAGGATGTCGCGGTTAAGAGCTACCGCAAGGCGCTGGAAAAAGACCTGCCAGCCGAAGTGCGGATCGTGGTCGAACGTCAGTACCAGGGCGTACAACGCAACCATGATCAGGTGAAGGCTTTACGCGACGCGGCTCGCGCCCGGAGCTGATGCTTCGCGAGCCGGTCAGGGTTTGAAGAACGCCAGCGCATGCTGGCGTTTTTCGTTTCCGCCGGTCAGTCAACCTGAGCCGGCTCGGCGATTTCGCAACCCTTGAGTACCAGGCGAATGATGGTGTCGGCCGCCGCATCGTAGTCGGCGTCGTCTAGGCGGTTCTTGCCGGTGACGGTGCTGATCTGCCAGTCGAAATCGGCGTAGGTCTGGGTCGCCGCCCAGATGCTGAACAGCAGGTGATTGGCATCGACCTTCGCCATCAGGCCGTCGTCGATCCAGCGCTGGATGCAGGCGATGTTGTGTGCCGCCTGGGCGTTGAGTTGTGCAGTGCGTTCCGGTGACAGGTGCGGAGCGCCGTGCATGATCTCGTTGGCGAACACCTTCGAGGCGCAGGCGTGGTCGCGGGAAATCCTGATCTTGGTGCGGATATAGGCGCGCAGGACCTCGGCCGGGTGGCCTGGCTGGTT
This sequence comes from Stutzerimonas kunmingensis, assembly GCF_021432085.1. Taxonomy (GTDB): domain Bacteria; phylum Pseudomonadota; class Gammaproteobacteria; order Pseudomonadales; family Pseudomonadaceae; genus Stutzerimonas. The sequence continues at coordinate 1,233,410 of NZ_CP090366.1, forward strand.
GAACGGTGCCGAGGCTTCGAGCAAGGGTTCGACGATGCTCTCCAGCACCTCGCGGTAGAGGTTTTCCTTGGACTTGAAGTAGTAGTAGACGTTGGGCTTGGGCAGCCCGGCGCGGGCGGCGATGTCACTGGTCTTGGTCGCGGCGAAGCCCTTTTCGGCGAATTCTTCGCTGGCGGCGTTGAGGATCAGCTCTTTGTTGCGCTCACGGATACTGGACATGGGGGCCTTTCGCTGGCTGCCGGCGATACGAACAAGCGCCCGCATGCTAGCACCCTGTCCGCGAGCCCCTCAACCGAAGCGCCGGAGGAGAGGCGAAGGGGCCCGGAGCCCCTTCGCGACAGCACTCAGAAGTGCGCTTTGACGATAGCGCTGAAGGTGTTCTGGTCGGTTTTGCCAACGAAGTTTTCGCTGACGAAGCCGCCATTCTCGATGCCGTACTTGTCCGACCAGTAGTCGTACTCGATACCGACGTAGAGCTGCTTCTCGCCCCAGTTCATCGCCTTGCCTAGGTCGTACTTGATCTGCGGGTTGATGTGCAGGTTGGCGTGATATTCCTCACCGCGGGAGTTGCTGTCGTTGTCGACCACCCAGTCGATGAAGCCGTCGATGAGGATGTCGGAGTTGCCCACCGGCAGGGTGTAGCCCCACACCGGGGTGACCTGCCAGGTGCCGTCGCCTACGCGGTCACCGTCAGTGTCGCGGTGGTAGACGTTCACCGAGACATAGTCGAAGCCGGGCACGTCCAGATCGAAGCCCGGGCCGATCATGTAGGTTTCCACATCGCCTTCGCCGAACTCGTAGGTCATTGCGACCAGCACATCCTTGATCGGGCCGAAGCTCAGGTCGCGCTGGAAGATCTTGCCGAACGACAGGCGCGGTGAGAATTCGCCGTAGAAGGTGCTGTCGTCGTTGCCGTTGTCGTTACCCTTGCCGTTGAAGTGGATCGAGTCGAGAAACAGGAACGTGTCGCCATACTTCCAGCCGTTGACGTGCTCGAAGGTGACAGTCTGCTGGATCGGCGCATCGATCTTGTAATCCTTGCCGTACAGGTAGGTCAGGCTGTTGCTGTGCCAGTGGAGCAGGCCTTCGGCCATCGCCGGGGCGGTCAGCAGGCTGCCGGCGAGCGCGACGGCGAGGGGAGCGGTCTTCAGTTGCATGTGGATTTCCTTGAAGTGGGTGACGGCTTTTTTTGGGCGCCATTGTCTTTCAAGACTGGCGTGGCGAGAAGCGCACGATGGCGTGATTCTGACCATCAGACGGATCGCCCCGCACAGGGAGTCGTGGCGTTATCCCTGCGCGCCGAATAGTCAGGAATATTCACCGACAGCGTATTGGTGCCGACGGCATCCTCGACCAGTTCCTCGGGGTCGAATACATCGACTTCGCTCGGTTCGCGCGGCAGGAACAGGTTGAGCAGGATGGCGCTGAAGGCGCCGATGGTGATCGGCGAGCCGAAGATGTTCTTCAACACCTCGGGCATCGCGCTCAGCACTTCCGGCACGCCGGCGACACCTAGGCCAAGACCCAGGGAAATCGACACGATGAGCATGTTGCGGCGATGCAGGCCGGCTTCGGCGAGGATCTTGATACCGGCGATGGCCACCGTGCCGAACATGATCAGCGTGGCGCCGCCGAGCACCGGCTTGGGCATCAGCTGCAGCACACCGCCGACGAAGGGGAACAGACCCAGCAGTACGAGGACCGCGGCGATGTAGTAGCCGACGTAGCGGCTGGCGACGCCGGTGAGCTGGATGACGCCGTTGTTCTGGCTGAAGGTGGTCATCGGCAGGCTGTTGAACACCGCGGCGACCGCCGAGCTGCAGCCATCGGCGAGGATTCCCGACTTGATCCGCCGCAGATACACCGGCCCGCGCACCGGCTGACGCGAGATCATCGAGTTGGCGGTGAGGTCGCCGGCGGTTTCCAGCGGTGTGATGAGGAAGATCACCGCGATCGGGATGAAGGCCATCCAGTCGAATGCGAAACCGAAGCGGAACGGTTGCGGCACGCTGAGCAGCGGCAGTTCGCCCAGCTCGGCGAAGTCCACCTTGCCCATGGACCAGGCCACCAGATAGCCCGCGGTCAGCGCGATGATCACCGCCGACAGCCGCAGGATCGCCCAGGGAAAGCGGTTGAGCACCACGATGATGCCGATCACCAGGCCGGCCAGCGCCAGGTTGGGCAGGGCGCCGAGGTCATCGGCGCCGTAGCCGCCGGCGATATCGGTCATCGCCACCTTGATCAGCGAAAGGCCCATCAGGCAGATGATGGTGCCGGTGACCACCGGCGTAATCACCCGGCGCAGCTTGTTGATGCACTGGCTGAAGGCGATCTCGACGAACGCGGCGCAGAAACTCACGCCGAACAGCGTCGCGAGGATCTCCTCCGGCGTGCCGCCACGCGCCTTGACGATGAAGCCGGCGCTGAGGATGGCGCTGAGAAAGCCGAAGCTGGTGCCCTGCAGGCATAGCAGTCCGGAGCCGATGGGGCCGAAGCGCCGGGCCTGGACGAAGGTACCGAGACCGGAGACGAACAGCGCCATGCTGACGAGGTAGGGAACGTATTGATCGAGGCCAAGCGCGCTGCCGACGATCAGGGTGGGGGTGATGATACCGACGAAGCTGGCCAGCACGTGCTGCAAGGCGGCGAAGGTCGCGGGTAGCGGGCCGGGGCGATCATCGAGCTGATAGATGAGGTCCTGATTCGCTTGCGGAGCGGTGCCGCTCCTGTTTTCGGTTGCGGTCATTGTTAAGCCTGCCATTTGTTGTTTTACGGTCATGGGCTTGCGAGGCTTCACGGCACCTCTATCGCTGTCCGTCGAAAGCTGTTCGATCGGTCAGGACGCCTGGACTATAGCAACCTGTAGACAGGCTGATAAACAATAAATCAGAAAATTGTGCACAATTGGATCGACGGCAGTTGGTCCAGATCGCGCGAGCGGCTCTGGACCGGGCCTCAGCGCGGTGCCTGCAATTCCCGCGAGACATTTTCCGCAAGGCCCGCGCCGGCCTCGCTCATGGTCAGGTAGGTGCGGTCGGCGCCGGCTTCCTGGATGCGCTGGGCGATATCCTCGTACATCGCGTGGGACACGATCAGCCCGCCAAATCCGCTTTCGCGCAGCTTGCGGGTGGAGATGATCTTGGCCTCGGGATCGTTCATCGCCAGGATCACCGCTTCGACCTCGTTCATCTCCAGGCTCTGCCAGAACATCTGGTCCTCGGCGTCGGCAAAGAGGATATGTCGGCCCTCGGCGGTGTTCTTTTCCACCATGACCGGGTCGGAATCGAGGCTGACCAGGGCGAAACCCTTCTCCGCCAGGTAGTCGTAGGCGGCGCGCCCGGTACGGCCCATGCCCATGATCAGAATGCGCGCATCGCCCAGGGACACCGGTTGTTCGTCGGGGTGGCGAATGTTGCGCTCGTAGCGGAGCAGACGCGGCGCCAGGCGTTCGTACAGCGGGTGGGCGAAACGGTTGATCTGCGCCGAAACGATGAACGAAAACGCCACGGTGATCGCCAGCGGCATCAGCCACTGCGGCAGCACCACGCTGACGACGATCAGGCCGAATTCGCTGTAGTTGGTCAGGCTGGCGGCGCTGAGAAAGGCGCTGCGGGCGCGCAGGCGGAAGGCGACGAACAGGCCGAAGAACAGCACCGCCTTGAGCGGCAGCAGCAGCGACATGGCGAAGGCGAACCAGAGGGCGTTGGCATCCGGCAGCCCACCGATGCCGATCTTCAGGAAGAAGCCGACCAGGAACACTTCCTTGATTGCCCACAGCGAATTCGACAGCTCGCTGGCGCGCTTGTGTTTGGCGAGCATCGCGCCAAAGGCCAGCGCTCCCAGTTCGGAACTCAGGCCGACGTATTCGAAGCCGAGACCGCCGGCCACCAGCGCCAGCATCAGGCCCAACAGCACCATCAGTTCTTCGTGGCCACTGTGGTCGAGCAGGCGGAACAGCACGGGGCGCAGCAGCGGCAGCAGGAACACCAGCAATGCCCAGGCGGAGGGGACCTTGCCCGCGGCGAGGCTCATGACCACCAGAGCGATGAGGTCCTGGATGATCAGCACGCCGATGGCGACGCGGCCGTGAAAGGCGCGCAGCTCGCGCTTGCTTTCCAGCACCTTGGCCGCCAGCACGGTGCTGGAGAACGACAGCGCGATGGCCAGCAGCATGGCCTCGCGCCAGCTGTTATCGAGGATCAGCATGATCGCCGGCATCACCAGCACGCTGGAGATGAAGAAGTGCAGCAGGCTGCCGCCGATGACTTCGCGGCGAACCAGATTGCCGAGCTTGAGCTTGAGCCCCACGGTGAACAGCAGCAGGAGCACGCCCAGATGCGACAGGTGATCGAGAATGATGCTGTCGTCACGGGTCACGCCCACGTAGTCGCCCGCCGCGGCCAGCGCGAAGCCGGCACCGAGGTAACCGATCAGCGGCGGCAGGCCGATGAAGCGGGCAAGCAGCCCGAGGGCGAAAGCGAAGGCAATCCAGCTGGCTTCAATCACGGGGCGGCGTCCGGCGTCGAGGGAGGGCGCGGCATTTTAACGGGGCGTCGGCGATTGGGTAGCGTTGGCAGCGATATTCCTTGCGGGAATCTGCTCGTTCGTCGTCGTGGAAGCGGAGTTGCCGTACCGCAGCGCTAGCTGGCCAATGCCGCCTGGGGCGCGGAGGAGGGGATGGCGGTCAGTGCGCCAATGGGCACGGTGCGGAAGGGGAAACGCCGCGCGGATGGCGCGCGGCGTCTTTGCTCAGTCGATGGACGCGCCCTTGGCGATCCAGTCACCCAGCAGGTCACGCTCGTCCTGGGTCATCTGGGTAATGTTGCCCAGCGGCATGATCTGGCTAGCCACGGTCTGCGCATGGATCTTCGCCGCCTGCTCGCGTATCTGCTCGGCGGTATCGAACATCACGCCCGCAGGGGCCGCGCTGAACAGCGGGCTGCTCGGCTGCGCTGAGTGGCAGACGGTGCAACGCTCGTGAATCACCTCGCTGACCTGGTCGAACTGGCTGGCACTGGCGCCGCTCTGCTGTGCACTCGTGCTGGCCTGCTCCGGCGAGGTCGCCGCCAGGTTTGGTGCTGTCGGCTGACGATTCGGCGCGGTGACGTAGGCCAGGCAGATCATGCCCAGTGCCGCGGCCGGTAGCGCCCAGGCAAAGCGATTACTGTTGTGGCGGGTGTTGAAGTAGTGGCGCGCCAGCACCGAAAGCGCGCCGAGCGCGGCGAGGATCAGCCAGTTGTATTCGCTGCCGTAGGTGCTCGGGAAGTGGTTGCTGATCATGATGAACAGCACCGGCAGGGTGAAATAGTTGTTGTGCCGCGAACGCAGCAGGCCCTTGGCCGGCAGCACCGGATCGGGCGTGCGGTTCTGTTCGATGGCGGCGACCAGCGCACGCTGGGCCGGCATGATGATGCGGAACACGTTGCCGACCATGATGGTGCCGATCAGCGCGCCGGTATGGATGTAGGCTGCGCGGCCGCTGAATACCTGCGAATAGCCCCAGCACGCAGCGATCACCAGCACGAACAGCACCAGGCCGAGCAGGGCGGGGGTCTTGCCCAGCGGCGAGTCGCAGAGCAGGTCGTAGACGAACCAGCCGACGATCAGCGAGCCGAAGCCGATAGCGATGGCCGCCGCAGGGGACAGTTCGCTGCCCGGTGCGATCAGGTACAGGCTGGGGTTGAGGTAGTACACCACCATCAGCAGCGCCACGCCCGACAGCCAGGTGGTGTAGGCCTCCCACTTGAACCAGTGCAGGTTTTCCGGCATCTGCGGCGGCGCCAGCTTGTATTTCTCCAGGTGGTAGATACCGCCACCGTGGATGGCCCAGAGATCGCCCGACAGGCCCTCACGCGGGTTGGCGCGGTTGAGGTTGTTCTCCAGCCAGACGAAATAGAAGGAAGCACCGATCCAGGCGACGCCAACGATCATGTGAATCCAGCGGATACTCAGGTTCAACCATTCGGTCAGATGGGCGTCCATTTGTCATGCACCTCTTGCGGCCTGCAGGCGGCCGTATTTCTTCTTATTGGAATCGGCTTGAGCGCGGCGCGAACGCAGGCAAGGCAACGCCGAATGACCCAGCGCAGTAGCGGTCATGTCGATTCCGGTTGGGGGTCGAGGAGGAGTTGCTGATCCTCCGTGAAGAAGTACTCGTCGCAGTTGTTGCCAGAACCGCTGCGATCGACCACCAGGAATTCATCCCGCTTTTCGATCGTCAGCACCGGGTGGTGCCAGACGCCGCGGTGGTAATTGACGCCCTGCCTGCCGTTGCTGCGGAAGGCGCGGACGTGGTCCGGTACAGGCGCATCGCCAAGTGGCGCGACCACGACCAGAAAGGGGTTGCCGAGCAGCGGGATGAAGGCCTGGCTGCCCAGCGGATGACGTTCGAGCATGCGGATGACCAGCGGCATCTCCAGCGCCTCGGCGGCGAAGATGCTGATGATCGCCTGGTCATCGGGCGCGGCGGTCTTGACCGTGGCCAGCTTGTGATAGCGGCGGGTCGAGCCGTTGTTGATCATGAAGTAGTCGCTGCCTTCGGTCTCGATGACGTCGCCGAAGGGGGCGAAGGCTTCCTTGGTCAGTGGCTCGATGGTCAGGGTGCGCATGGTGTGCTCGTTCTTTGTTGAAGGATCGTTATTCGCGTGGGGCTGCTCCCCCTCACCCTAACCCTCTCCCCGGAGGGGAGAGGGAACTGGCGCGGGGAAACGGCGGACCTCGTTCCTCCCTCTCCCCTTGGGGAGAGGCCGGGGTGAGGGGAAAGGCGCTTCCTACTTCGCCACCTTGCCAAACAACCGCAGCCGGCTTACACCGCCATCCGGGAAGATGTTCAGGCGCACGTGGGTGATCGGGCCGAGCTTGGCGATCTGCTCGCTGAACTCGTGTTCGGCGTGCATCGACAGCTTCTGGCTCGGCAGCAGCTCGCGCCAGAACAGGCTCTGGGTCTCGATCTGGCTGTCGGTGCCGCCTTTGACGTAAGCCGCCTGGATCGAGCAGCTGTCCGGGTAGTTGCCCTTGAAGTGCAGGGTATCGACGACTATGTGCTCGATTTCGCCTGGATGGCCGAGGGCGACGATGACCCAGTCGTTGCCGGGCGTGCGGCGGCGGGCGGTTTCCCAGCCGTCGCCCATGTTCTCGCCACGGTTCGGGTTGAGGATGTTGCTCATGCGGCCGAAATGCTCGTCCGAGCAGGCCAGCGCGCGACCGCCATTCAGCGCCGCCGCCAGGTCGATCTGTTCGTTGTCGCCGACGCTGCTCCAGTCGCGGAACGGAATGCCGTGCACGCGCAGACGCGCGACGCCGCCGTCCGGGTAGATGTTGAAGCGCAGGTGGCTGACCGGCTTGTCGACGGCGATCTCGTGGTAGTGGTGGCTGTTGCCCTGGAGCTCGACAGCCGGGAGGATTTCCGTCCAGACGGTGTCGTCGCTCGGGTCGCCGTCAGCGACGAAGCAGGCTTCCAGCGAGGCGGACGGCGGGTAGTTGCCGGTGAAGTGGCTGGTGTCGATATCCACGCCCTTGATCTGACCCGGCACGCCCAGGCGGATCACCGCATGGTCGTAACCTTCGAAGCGCTTGCGGCGCGACTCCCAGCCGTCCATCCACTTGCCGTTGTCATCGAAAACGCCCTCCTTCCATACGGCCGGTGTTGGCTGGAACAACCGGTTGACGTCGGCGAACCAATCGTCGGTGACGGAGATGGCGCGGGTGCCCAGGCGGGCATCGGCCAGGTTGACGTATTTTTCGAAGGGTACGGCGTAAGCTTTCATGGACTCGTCTGCCTTGGATGAGAAGCGGTTTCTGTCATTACTGCCTTTGTTGCGGTTGGTGCTCGTTACATCGCCTGCAGGCGGAACAGGGCGATCTTGTTGATTTCCGCCAGCGCCCGGGCGAATTCCTGCTCGGGTTCGTTGTGGATGCGTTCTTCGAATGCGGCGAGGATCTGGTGCCGGTTGCTGCCCTTGACCGCCATGATGAAGGGGAAGCCGAACTTGGCCTTGTAGGCCTCGTTGAGTTCGGTGAAGCGGGCGAACTCCTCCTGCGTGCATTCGTGGATGCCGGCGCCGGCCTGCTCCGAGGTGCTGGAGGCGGTCAGCTCGCCACGCACGGCGGCCTTGCCGGCCAGGTCGGGGTGAGCATTGATCAGTGCCAGCTGAGTGTCATGGTCGGCGGCGAGCATCGCCTGGGACAGGCGGGTGTGCAGCACCTCGATGTCGTCCAGCGTCTCGTCGACGCCCGCCTGGTAGACGGTTTCGGCAACCCAGGGCGAGTGCTCGTAGACGTCGGCAAAGGCGGCGACGAAGGCGTCGCGATCCAGCGTCGAGGGTTTGATCGTCTTGAACGGGGTCATCAATTGCGCTCCGCGATAAAAGGGTGGGTGGCGTGCCAGTGGCGGGCGATGTCGACACGACGGGCGCACCAGACCTTCTCATGACCCTTCACGTACTCAATGAAGCGTGCCAGCGACGCCAGACGCGCCGGGCGCCCGAGCAGCCGGCAGTGCATGCCGATGGACAACATCTTCGGCGCGCCTTCGCAGCCTTCGGCGTAGAGCACGTCGAACGCATCCTTCAGGTAGGTGAAGAAGTCATCGCCGCTGTTGAAGCCCTGTACCTGAGTGAAGCGCATGTCGTTGGTGTCCAGCGTGTAGGGGATCACCAGATGCGGCTTGTCCGGCGTCGACTCGGAGTCCCAGTAGGGCAGATCGTCATCGTAGGTGTCGGAGTCGTAGAGAAAGCCGCCTTCCTCGCGTACCAGGCGCCGGGTGTTCGGGCCGGTGCGGCCGGTGTACCAGCCGAGCGGCCGTTCGCCGGTGATCTCGCCGAGGATGCGGATCGCTTCCTGCATGTGCTCGCGCTCCTGCGCCTCATCCATGTACTGGTAGTCGATCCAGCGGTAGCCGTGGCTGCAGATCTCGTGTCCGGCGCCGGCCATCGCCTTGATCAGTTCGGGGTGACGCTGGGCGGCCATGGCGACGGCGAAGATGGTCAGCGGGATGTCGTGCTTGTCGAACAGCTTGAGCAGTCGCCATACACCGGCGCGACTGCCGTATTCGTAGAGCGACTCCATGCTCATGTGGCGCACGCCTTGCAGCGGCTGTGCGGCGACCATCTCGGAGAGAAAGGCCTCGGATTCCTTATCGCCGTGCAGCACGCAGCGTTCGCCACCTTCCTCGTAATTCAGCACGAAGGACAACGCGATACGCGCATCGCCCGGCCAGCGCGGGTGCGGTGGGTTGCTGGCGTAACCGATCAGGTCGCGTGGGTAGTCGGCGCTCACTGGGGTGCTTCCTGTATGGCAGGTCGTCATGGCACGACCGGATGGATGGATTGTATACAAATTGAATGAGGCTTTGTAAATAGCCATTTTCATCCTTTCGCTATAGCTGGTATCTGCCGTGTCACGATCAGCCATGCTCAGAGTCATCTGCAACTTGCAGGTAACGGGCCAAACGATGCTTGAAGAACTGTATACAAAAATATTTACAGATTGTCTTGAGCGATGTGGAGCGGATGGTTATGCTCGGGCAGTTTTCATTCAACAGAGCGGAGGTGCCCGTGGGCCGATTGACCACACACGTACTTGATGCCGCCCACGGTTGCCCGGGCAGCGGAATCAAGGTGGAGCTGTATCGCGTCGAGGATCAGGGGCTGACTCTGGTCGCAACCCGTGAGACCAATGCCGACGGGCGCTGCGACAGGCCGTTGCTGGAAGGTGCGGATTACCTGTCCGGTGTCTATCAGCTGCAGTTCAGTGCCGGCGACTACTACCGCCGCCGTGGTGTGGTCCTGGCGGATCCTGCGTTTCTCGATGTGGTGGTGCTGCGCTTCGGGATCGATTCGGCGCAGGAGCATTACCACGTGCCGTTGTTGGTATCGCCGTATAGCTATTCGACGTATCGGGGTAGCTAGTCGCTTTTCCGTTCAGTGCTGACTCTTGTGGAGTCCCTTTGCCCGCCGTAATGGCGGGTTTTTTATGGGTTGAGTTTGGTCAACGTGGGACGCTCGGCGCTGGTTTTTAGCCTTAGTGACCTAGGCACCTGTGGCGTGAGATTCGCGCGATGGCGCCGCGCTTTCCTCACTTCTAAGTGACGAAAGAAAACGCGCATTGCTTGCTCCTAGTTGCACGGCCTGGCGGGCAACGTTCATCTTCCGCGACTGGAAAAAGTGAATTGCCCAGCAGGGCGGAACCAATGCCTCAGCCAGGAGCCTGGCTAAGGGGCAAGCTGCAGAGCGCTATCGGCTCATCAAAGACGCTGCCCCCGCGCCCCCAAACAGCGCCGCACTTGTCCGGTTGAACCACACATGCCCCTTCCCGGTGCGCAGGTAACGTGCCGCCCCCTGCGCGCCCAACCCGTAGGCCAGCTTGCAGAGTAGATCGAGCACGGCCCAGGTAAGGATCATCACCAACAGCTGCGGCAGCAACGGCTGCCCCGCGCTGAGAAACTGCGGCAGAAAGGCGGCGAAGAAGAGAATGTCCTTTGGATTGCTGCCACCAAGGATGAACGCCCGGCCGAACAATCGACTGAAACGTGGGGCGAGGGCGGGGCTTTCGATCTCGTGGGCGGTGGGTGTGCGACGGGCTTCCTTCCAGCTCTGCCAAGCGAGGTAGAACAGGTACAGCGCACCGACCAGCTTGAGCGTGCTGAACAGCCGCTCCGAGGCCATCAGTAGCGCGCCAAGCCCCAGCGCCGAGGCGCTGAGCAGGGCGATGGAAGCTGTCACGCCGCCCAGGAAGGCCGGCCAGGAGCGGCGCACTCCGTAGTTCAGGCTGTTGCTGATCATCAGTAACGACAGCGGCCCGGGGATCAGGATCACCACCAGCGCCGCACCGGCGAACAACAGCCACATCTCCAGGGTCATGACGGCCTCCTATAGCCAATGCAAAAGCCCCACTGCGAAGCAGTGGGGCCGTAGGTGAGCCGGGCGCGGCCGGCCCGGTTCAGAGAAACGCGAACTTGGCGATGAAGATCACGCACAACACATACAGACTGATCGAGACCTTGCCGCGCTGGCCAGTCAACAGCTTGAGCGTCGCGTAGGTCAAGAAGCCCAGGGCGATACCGTTGGCGATGGAAAAGGTCAGCGGCATCATCACCACGGTGACGATGGCCGGGATGGTGTCGGTGTGGTCCTTCCAGTCGATATTCGCCAGGCCGCTCATCATCAGCATCGCCACGTAGATCAGCGCGCCGGCGGTGGCATAGGCGGGAATCATGCCGGCCAGCGGGGCGAAGAACATGGCAATCAGGAACAGCACGCCGACGGTCACTGCGGTCAGCCCGGTGCGGCCGCCGGCGGCGACGCCCGCGGCGCTTTCCACGTAGCTGGTCACTGGCGGGCAACCGACGAAGGCGCCGACCACGCTGGAGCTGCTGTCGGCCTTCAGCGCGCGGGAGAGATTCTCGATCTTGCCGTCCTCATTGACCAGGTTGGCACGGTGGGCGACGCCCATCAGGGTGCCGGCGGTGTCGAACATGTTCACGAAGAGGAAGGCCAGGATCACGCTGACCATCGCCACGTTGAGCGCGCCGGCGATATCCATGGCCAGCCAGGTCGGTGCCAGGCTCGGCGGCATCGACACCAGGCCGTTGTACTCGACCAGACCAAGCGCCCAGCCGATACCGGTGACCACCAGCATGCTCAATAGGATCGCACCGAACACGTTGCGGTGACTGAGGACCGCGATCATCAGGAAGCACATCGCGGCCAGCAGCGCCGACGGCTCGGCGAACGAGCCCATGGTCAGCAATGTCGCCGGGCTATCGACGACGATGCCGGCGGTCTTCAGGCCGATCAGGCCGAGGAACAGGCCGACGCCGGCGCCCATGGCGAAGCGCAGGCTCATGGGGATGCTGTTGAGCAGCCATTCGCGAATGCGCGACAGGCTCATGATCATGAACAGCACGCCGGAGATGAACACCGCGCCGAGGGCGATCTCCCAGCTGTAGCCCATCTCGCCGACCACCGTGTAGGTGAAGAAGGCGTTGAGGCCCATGCCTGGCGCCAGGCCCACCGGCCAGTTGGCGTACAGCCCCATCAACAGGCAGCCGAGCGCCGCGCCAATGCAGGTGGCAACGAAGGCAGCGCCGTGGTCGATGCCGGCGTCGGCCATGATGTTCGGGTTGACGAAGATGATGTAGGCCATGGTGACGAAGGTCGTCAGGCCGGCGAGCAGTTCGGTGCGGATACTGGTGCGGTGTTCGCTGAGCTTGAACAGGCGGTCCAGCCAAACGGGGGCGGTGCGCTGCAAGGGTGCTGCCTGGGGCTTGCGCTTGATGCTTTCCACTGGGCGTTCCTCATCGTTCTTGTTGTCGATCACCCGGAGCGTGAGTACTCCCGAGGGGCGGGTGATGGTGGGCCATCCGCATCGGTAGTTGACCGAAAGGTCAGAAAGGCTTTCCGGATTATGCTTTTGTATACAAGAATTGCAAACAATAAATCGGTGGTCTCGCTGAACGTGCGTGGCCTGTGCGCGCTGACGAATTTGCGCGTAGGAAAACTTGAGGCTGTGAATTGTGCACAAGGTTAACGGCGTTTCAGCGTATTTATTTGTCCAGCGAACTGCCAGTAGCGGCGCGAACCCAGTAAAGTTCGGCGTTGCCGACACCTCATTTGCGAGCCATCGATGAACGAACAGTTGCAGCCCCTGAAGAAGCCGACCAAGACCGGCAAGACTCGCACCGGGACGCAGGACGATATCGTTTATGCGCACATCTTCGATGCCATCCTCGAGCAGCGTCTGGCGCCGGGGACCAAGCTCAGCGAAGAGGCGCTCGGCGAGATATTCGGCGTCAGCCGCACCATCATCCGCCGCGCGCTGTCGCGTCTGGCCCATGAAGGGGTGGTGCTGCTGCGGCCCAATCGCGGCGCGGTGGTGGCCAGTCCTAGCGTTGAAGAAGCGCGGCAGATCTTCTTCGCCCGCCGTCTGGTGGAAAAGGCCATCACAGAGCTGGCCGTGCAGCACGCCAGCGACGCGCAGCTCGCCGAGCTGCGGCAGATGGTGACTGATGAGCGTGATTGTTTCGACCGAGGCGATCGCGGGGCGGGTATCCGCCTGTCCGGCGAATTTCACCTCAAGCTGGCGGAGGCGGCGAAGAACGCGCCGCTGGTGAGCTTCCAGCGCAGCCTGGTTTCGCAGACCTCGCTGATCATCGCCCAGTATGAAAGCGGCAATCGCTCGCACTGCTCGTACGACGAACACAATGAACTGATCGACGCCATCGCTGCCCGCGACAGTGACAAGGCGGTGCGCCTGATGATGCACCACATGGACCACATCGACAGCAAGCTGAACCTCGAGGAAGACAGCGCCTCGGGTGATCTGCATGCAGTCTTCTCGCACCTGGGCCTGGCGAAGAAGAAGCCTCGCACGGCTCGCTAGCGTTGCCCCGCGCGCTGACTCGTTCTGAGTCAGCTCCGTCAGTCATCACCTGCCGCGGTGGCGGCAGAGCCATGCCGGCCTGCCAGTGCCGGTCGCCCGCCAGGACCGCACGCTGCAACCCGATTCAGCACTGATCACGGCATCAGTACGCTTCCCGACTCCGATCCGATGCGCATAGCCGCGCTGTTCAGTGAATCGGCTTGAATTTATCTCGTTAGTGTTATGTTATAACTATTATATGTTGCGCGCTGGCGTCTCTCGTTCCTGTTCCCCGGAGGCCTGAGTGGTGCGCATTGTCTGCATTTGAATGCTGAACACCGAGGTGACGATGATCGAATGCCACAGCCTGCAATGGGGCTCGGGTAGGCACCCGCTCACGCCGCCATTGGATTTGCGGTTGGCTGCGGGCAGCCTGACAGCTGTCATCGGCAGCAACGGATCGGGCAAGAGCAGCCTGCTCAAGGTGTTGGCCGGGTTGGATCGGCCGCTGGCTGGGCGGGTCGATGTGCGCGTACCGCGCATGGGCGGGGTGGCTTATCTACCGCAACAGCAGCATGTGGATAGGCAGTTTCCGATCCGACTTGCCGAACTGGTGAGCGCCGGTTTCTGGCGCAGCCGGCTCGGGCGTGACGAGCGTCGGGCGCGGCTGCGCCGGACGTTGGCGGATTGGGGCCTGCTCGATCTGCAAACCCAGGGGCTGCATGCATTGTCCGGCGGCGAGCTGCAGCGCGCCTTACTGGCACGGCTGAGCCTGACCGATGCCCAGGTGCTGTTGCTCGACGAGCCCGAAGCGGCACTGGACGATGTCGGCCTGGGCTTGCTCTGGCAGCACATTGAGCGTTGGCAGCAAGAGGGCAGAACCCTGGTGCTGGTCACCCATAACGTTGGTGGGCTGATCCAGAAGAATTGTGATGGTCTGTTGATCGCCCGCAGCGGCTGCAGCAAGGCACCGATCCGCCAGTTCATGGCCGAGCGGCAACGGCTTGGGCAAGTCGCTTGACGCCGGATTTCCTCTGGGCGCCGTTCGGCGAGTTCGCCTTCATGCGCCGGGCGCTGTTTGGCGGCGTTGCGCTTGCCTGCAGCGCGGGGCCGCTGGGCGTATTTCTGATTCTGCGTCGAATGAGTCTGATCGGTGATGCCATCGCCCACGGCATCCTGCCCGGTGCAGCATTGGCGTTCTGGCTGTTCGGCTTGAGCCTGCCAGCATTGACCGCGGGCGGCTTGGTCGCCGGTCTCGGTATGGCGGGCGCAGCGGCCTGGGTCACACGGCGCACCGGGCTACGCGAGGACGCCAGCCTCGCCGCGCTGTATCCGATTTCGCTGGCCAGCGGCGTGCTGCTACTCGGGCTGGCCGGGCGAAAGCTGGATCTGTTGCACCTGTTGTTCGGCTCGGCGCTGGCTGTCGATACGACCACGCTGTACGGCATGCTCGGTACTGCAGGGTTCAGCTTGTTAGTGCTTCTGGTGATCTTTCGCGCCTTGGCGCTCGACAGCCTCGATCCGCTTTTTCTGCGAAGTATCAGCCGTTTCGGTCCGTTGGCGCACGCCGCGTTTCTGACGCTGGTGGTACTCAATCTGGTGATCGGCTTTCAGGCCATCGGCGCGCTGATGGTGGTGGGGCTGATGATGCTGCCCGCTGCCGCAGCTCGCTTCTGGAGTCGTCGACTGCCGGTCCTGCTACCGCTCGCTGCGCTGATCGGCGCGGTGTGTGTCTGGCTGGGGTTGCTGCTTTCCTTCTACGCAAGTTTGCCCAGCGGGCCGTGCATCGTGCTTTTGGCTGGCGCTTTCTATCTTTTCTCGTTGGTAGCCGGCCCGGTTCACGGCCTGTTGCGCTCGACGTCTTTTCCAATGACCGTTTGAGGTGTTGATCATGCGTTACCTGCTTTTCGCGCTCGCTTGATGGCTCCCGCTCTCACTGCATGCGGCTGACAAGCTCAACGTGGTGACGAGCTTCAGCATCCTGGCGGACCTGACCCGCGAGGTCGGTGGTGATCGTATCGAGCTCACCAATCTGGTCGGTGCTGACGCCGACGCTCACCTCTACGAGCCCAGCCCGGACGATGCCAAGGCGCTGCTGCGTGCCGACCTGATCATCGCCAACGGATTGGGTTTCGAGCCTTGGCTGGAGCGCGTACTTGCCAGCAGCGAGCCCAAGGGCAAGCGCATCAATGCCAGTGCGGGTGTCGTTCCGTTGATGCTGGATGAAGATGGCGAGCGGGTTCCCGATCCGCATGCCTGGCAGAGCCTGACCAATGCCGAGATCTACGTGCGCAACATCGCTAAGGCGCTAGGCGAACTGGACCCGGCCAATGTCGATGCTTACAACCAGCGCCGCGACGCTTACCTGACCCGTCTGCATGCGCTGCTGAAAAAAGCGGACGCCCAGATTGCTGGTTTGCCCGCAAGCCAGCGCAAGGTGGTTACAGCCATGACGCCTTCGGCTACCTGGGGCAGGCCTGGCAGCTGAAGTTCATCGCGCCGCAGGGACTGTCCACCCATGACGAGCCCTCGGCGGCTGAGGTCGCGGCCTTGATCCGGCAGATACGCAATGAAGGGGTGCGAGCGGTGTTCGTTGAGAACATCCGCGATCCACGGCTGATCCGCCAGATCGCCGACGAGGCCGGCGCCAAGGTCGGCGGCACGTTGTATTCGGATGCGCTGGCCAGCGAAGGGCCGGCCAGTACCTATCTCGGCAGTGCGACCTGAAAGTCGCATGGGTTTCTGTTCCGCAGGTTAACGCCCGACGGAACCGACTGTTCCACCACTCGTTCCCTACCCAGACAGGCGTGGCCGGCAACAGCCGGGTCTGAAGCTCTGGGGACAATGTAACCGCCGATATTTCGGTAGGTCGAACCGCGAGGCCAGACTGAATCTGCCAGCATCAAGGCGGAGAGGTGCTAGGGATGAACGGGTACGGCTAACACAAGTGAATCTCATATAAACGTCGTCATAGTAGCCAAGCCAAAGATGCTGACAGGCTTGAACCAAAAGGTGCGCGGCCAGGCAGGGGCTCTTACCGATAGCCCCTCGTGGATGTGGTGCCGCCGGCGAAATCGAGGAGCCCGACCCGTTCGGAAATCCATGCGGAACAGGGTAAGCCCGTAGCGTTGCCGATTTCGGCAGGTGAGCTGTAAAGCAAGCTGTTGATGCTGCGGGTAAAGGAATGTGGAAAAAGCGAAGGTCACCCTGTAATGGGGTGAATACAGATTGAAACATCATCTGGCGCGAAAGCGAGCAGACTTCCACACGGTCTTCCATGGCGAGAAAACCTGATCAATCGTTGTACGGAGGAAAGCAGATGGCAGTGTTCGCACCCAATGCGCAAGCAACGGCGAGCATTGGTGCGCCTTCGAACTTCATATCGGCCTGGCCCCAACACTGGAACCAGATCGAGTCGCAAGTGAAACGACTCCAGGTACGTATCGCCAAGGCAACACGAGAAGGCAGGTGGGGCAAGGTGCAAGCCTTGCAACGACTGCTGACTCGCTCGTTCAGCGGCAAACTGTTGGCCGTGAAACGAGTGACGGAAAACAGAGGCAAGAGAACACCGGGCGTTGATGGCAAGATCTGGTCGACTCCGGTGGCTAAATCGACGGGAGCACAAGCGTTACAGCATCGGGGCTATCGGCCTCAACCGCTGAGACGCATCTACATACCCAAAAGCAATGGCAAGAAGCGTCCGCTGGGAATTCCAACGATGCGGGATCGTGCGATGCAGGCGCTGTGGAAACTGGCACTTGAGCCGGTTGCCGAAACGCGTGCAGACCCCAACTCCTATGGATTTCGGCCGCAGCGATCCACTGCCGATGCAATCGCACATTGCTTCAATGCACTGGCGAAACGTGGTTCGGCGCATTGGGTACTGGAAGCTGACATTCGAGGCTGTTTCGACAATATCAGTCACGATTGGCTGCTCACCAACGTGCCCATGGATAAGGTGGTTCTGCGCAAATGGCTTCGAGCGGGGTATGTCGATCAGGGAGCCTTGTTCGCAACGGAGGCAGGAACCCCGCAAGGGGGAATCATCTCTCCGGTACTTGCGAATTGGACGCTGGATGGCCTGGAAGATGTCGTCCATGCAAGCGTGGCTTCGACAGCGCGCAAGCGTAAGCCATTCAAGATACACGTCGTACGATATGCCGATGACTTCATCATCACAGGGGCCACGAAAGCTGTTTTGCAACATCAGGTTCGTCCTGCAATTGAGGCGTTCCTGAAAGAGCGAGGCTTGGAACTCTCTGATGAAAAGACTCAGATAACGCATATCTCGCAAGGCTTCGATTTTCTGGGCCAGAACGTACGCAAGTACGCCGGCAAGCTACTCATCACTCCGGCTCGCAAGAGTGTGAAGGCATTGCTGGATAAGGTGCGGGAAATCGCGAACGCAAACAAGACGGCGACTCAAGCTAACTTGATCTTGACCCTGAACCCGGTGATCCGAGGATGGGCCATGTATCATCGCCATGTTGTCGCCGCCAAGCGTTTCGCATGGATCGACCATCAGATTTGGCAAGTGTTATGGCGCTGGGCAGTTCGCCGGCACGCCATGAAAAGTGCCCATTGGGTAAAACAACGCTACTTTCGTGTCGTGGGTCAACGGCACTGGGTTTTCGCCACCCAGGAGAAAGCGCGCGGCATGAGTCAACCCGCTTGGCTGTATGCCGCCGCCAGTGTTTCGATCGTGCGGCATATCAAAATATGCAGTGCAGCGAACCCGTTCGATCCGGCATGGACGTTTTACCTTGAGCGCCGAAGAGCGCATCGTCAGGTTACCCAGTCTCACTCAGGCTGCTGGAAGGCTTGAGCCGTATGAGGGGTGACTCTCAAGTACGGTTCTTAGGGGAGGCAGGAGTGGTAACACTCCTGCTTTACCCGACTGTTCGAGCACAACCTCGATACGCTGATGGCTGCGCTCAAACCGTAAGGTCGAACGCGAGTCATTGATTCTTGCGCCACCAAGCGTCGTGCGATCCGGCGGTGGATGTATAAGTGACATCCACCCTACGAACGGCGGTTGTGGTTCCGGCCCGTAGGGTGGATCACGCTTCACCGATCCACGCGGTCATCAAGCATGGAGACGACCGTTGATGATCAGGTTCGTGATCGGCTGGTCAGCACACCTTGCGGTGCACTGAAACCCCGGCGGCGAAGGTTTCCTTCACCGCGCGGTCGTCGCCGAGGATCATCAGGGCGAAGAGCTTTTCCTGCAGGGTCGTCGCCTGGCTCAGGCGATAGTCAATCAGCGGCGTCGCCTTGTAGTCGAGCACCACGAAGTCGGCCTCCTTGCCTGGCTGCAGGTTGCCGATCCGGTCGTCCAGATAGAGCGCCCGCGCGCCGCCAAGGGTGGCGAGATAGAGTGCCTTGAACGCGTCGAGCTTCTGGCCCTGCAGCTGCAGCACCTTGTACGCCTCGTTGAGGCTGGCGAGCTGCGAGAAGCTGGTGCCGCCGCCGACATCGGTGCCCAGGCCGACGCGCACACCGAAGCCTTCCACCTTGGCCAGGTCGAACAGGCCGCTGCCGAGGAACAGGTTGGATGTCGGACAGAACGACACCGCCGAGCCGGTCTCACCGAGGCGTTTGCACTCCTCGTCGCACAGGTGGATGCCGTGGGCGAACACCGAGCGCGGGCCGATCAGGCCGTGGTGGTCATAGACGTCCAGGTAGCCCTTGCGCTCGGGGAACAGCTCCTTGACCCACTCGACCTCCTGCTTGTTCTCGGAGATGTGGGTGTGCATGTACAGGTCGGGGAATTCGGCGAAGAGCTTGCCGGCCAGGCTGAGCTGCTCCGGCGTGCTGGTCGGGGCGAAACGCGGGGTGACGGCGTAATGCAGACGGCCCTTGCCGTGCCAGCGCTCGATCAGCTCGCGGCTGTCGGCGTAGCCGGACTCGGCGGTGTCGGTGAGGAAGTCCGGTGCATTGCGATCCATCAGCACCTTTCCGGCGATCATCCGCAGATTGCGCTTTTCGCAGGCCTCGAAGAAGGCGTCTACCGATTGCTTGTGCACCGTTCCGAACACCAGCGCGGTGGTGGTGCCGTTGCGCAGCAGCTCGCCGAGGAACAGCTCGGCCTGCTCGCGGGCATGCGCCATGTCGCTGAAACGGCCCTCGTTGGGGAAGGTGTAGGTTTCCAGCCAGTCGAGCAGCTGCGTGCCGTAGGAGCCGATCACGCCGACCTGCGGGTAGTGGATATGGGTATCGACGAAGCCAGGGGTAATCAGCGCATCCGGGTATTCGACTATCTCTGTGCCGGCCGCCAGGGTCGGCAGCAGCTCGGCGGCATGGCCGATGCGCGCGACCTTGCCGTCTTCGACGACCAGCAGGCCGTCCTCGAAGTATTCATGGGATTGCTCGACGCCCACGTCGCGCGGGTCGGCGAGGCAGTGGAGCAGGGCGGCACGGTAGGCTTTGGTGCTTGGCATGGTGACTCTCGAAATCGTTGTATGAGGGTGATGCGTTGACATGGCAGGCCGCCGCCGGAGGCGCGCCTGCAACGAGGTCGGATGGTCAGTTTCTCTGGGCGCGGCGCGAAGCGGGGACCAGCATCGGTACCGGCTTTTCACCGTCGGCGGTCTTCTCGCCGCCCTTTTCACCGAAATGCGCGTTGTAGGTGGCGATCACTTCGCCGGCGATGGACACGGCGATCTCCACCGGCAGCTTGCCCTTCACCTCGGCGATGCCCATTGGGCAGCGCATGCGTTGCACCGTTTCGGCCCCGAAGCCACGGTCGCGCAGGCGGTGTTCGAATCTGGCGCGTTTGCTCTTCGAGCCGATCAGCCCGTAGTAGGTGAAATCGTTGCGCGAAAGGATCGCGGCGGTCAGCTCCAGGTCCAGCTGATGATTGTGGGTCATGACGATGAAGTAGCTGCCGGCGGGCATGTTATCCACTTCCTCGACCACATCGTCGTTGACCACCTTTTCCACGCCGCGCGGAATCTCGGCGGGGAATTCGTTATCGCGCGAATCGATCCAGCGCACCTTGCACGGCAGGCTGGCTAGCAGCGGCACCAGCGCGCGCCCGACATGCCCGGCACCGAACACGGCGATATGCGCCTGCGGCTGGCCCATGGGCTCGAATAGCAGCACCGTGGCGCCACCGCAGCACTGACCGAGGCTGGCGCCGAGGGAGAAACGCTCGAGACGGGTGTCGCGGCTGCGCTTTTCCAGCATTTCGCGGGCGATCTGCTGGGCTTTGTATTCAAGATGGCCGCCGCCGATGGTGTCGTACAGGCGCTCACGGCTGACCACCATCTTCGAACCGGCATTGCGCGGCGTCGAGCCGCGCTCCTCGATGATGGTCACCAGCACGCAGGGTTCGCCTTGTTGTTGCAGTTCGGCGAGGGCGTCGATCCAGACCGTGTTGCTCATGGTTCTGTCCTTCGTATCGTCCGGTGGCGTGTGTAAAGCGCCGCCACCGGGACATTCGTGTTGCGCTAACGGTGGACAAGCACAGCGTTGTCCGCCCTACGTCAGGCCGGAGTCGTCTGCGTTGCCGCAGACGTGCTCGCCGCCTGCTTCAACTTGCGCATCTGCTCCACGCCCCAGAGCACGCGCTCGGGCGTCGCCGGTGCGTCGATTGTTGGCTGCGCTTTGTAGTCTGCCAGGCTGGCCACGGCGTCCTTGATCGCACACCAGACCGAGATGCCGAGCATGAACGGCGGCTCGCCGACGGCCTTGGAGTGGAACACGGTGTCCTCGGGGTTCTTGCGGTTCTCCACCAGCTTTACCCGCAGATCCAGCGGCATGTCTGCCACCGCCGGGATCTTGTAGCTGGCCGGGCCGTTGGTCATCAGCTTGCCCTTGTCGTTCCAGACCAGCTCTTCCATGGTCAGCCAGCCCAGACCCTGGACGAAGCCGCCCTCGACCTGGCCGATGTCGAGGGCCGGATTCAGCGAGGCGCCGACGTCATGCAGGATGTCGCTGCGCAGCATCTTGTATTCGCCGGTCAGGGTATCGACGATCACTTCCGAACAGGCCGCGCCGTAGGCGAAGTAGTAGAACGGCCGTCCGCGCGCCTGGCTGCGGTCGTAGTAGATCTTCGGTGTGCGGTAAAAACCGGTGGACGACAGCGAAACCTGGCCGAAATAGGCCTGCTGGATCAGCTCATCGAAGCTGATGTACTGGTCGCGCAGGCGCACCTGGCCATTCTTGAACTCGATGTCTTCTTCGAATATCTGCCACTTGCGCGCGGCGAACTCCACCAGTCGCTGCTTGATGGTCTGCGCCGCGTTCTGCGCCGCCTTGCCGTTGAGGTCGGCACCGCTGGAGGCCGCCGTCGGCGAGGTGTTGGGCACCTTGTCGGTATTGGTGGCGGTGATCTGAATGCGCTCGATATCCACCTGGAACACCTCGGCCACCACCTGCGCGACCTTGGTGTTCAGGCCCTGGCCCATCTCGGTGCCACCGTGGTTCAGGTGGATGCTGCCGTCGGTGTAGACGTGCACCAGCGCGCCGGCCTGGTTGAGGAAGCTGGCGGTGAAGCTGATGCCGAACTTCACCGGCGTCAGCGCCAGGCCCTTCTTCAGGATCGGGCTTGCGGCATTGAACGCGCGGATATCTTCGCGTCGCTTTGCATAGTCGCTGCTGGCTTCCAGCTCGGCGGTCATCTCCTCGAGCATGTTGTGCTCGACGGTCTGGTAGTAGTGGGTGACGTTGCGCTCGGTCTTGCCGTAGTAGTTGCGCTTGCGCACCTCGAGCGGGTCCTTGCCCAGCTCGCGGGCCACCGCGTCCATGATCTCCTCGATGGCGACCATGCCCTGTGGGCCGCCGAAGCCGCGGTAGGCGGTGTTCGAGGCGAGGTTGGTCTTGCAGCGATGGCCATTGATGGTGGCGTCGCCCAGGTAGTAGGCGTTGTCGGAGTGGAACATGGCGCGATCGACGATCGAGCCGGAAAGGTCCGGCGAGTAGCCGCAGTTACCGGCGAGATCGATCTCGATGCCGTGCAGCAGACCGTCATCGTCGAAGCCGACGTCGTACTCGACGTAGAAGGGGTGGCGTTTGCCGGTCATGGTCATGTCTTCCATGCGCGGCAGGCGCATCTTGGTCGGCCGACCGGTGAGGTGCGCGATCACCGCGCACAGGCACGCAGGTCCCGCGGCCTGGGTTTCCTTGCCGCCGAAGCCGCCGCCCATGCGGCGCATGTCGATGACGATCTTGTTCATCGGCACGCCGAGCACTTCGGCCACCAGCTTCTGCACCTCGGTGGGGTTCTGTGTCGAGGTGTAGACGATCATGCCGCCGTCTTCGGTGGGCATGACCGAGGACACCTGTGTCTCTAGGTAGAAGTGCTCCTGCCCGCCGATGTGCAGCGAACCCTGCAGCCGACGCGGCGCGCTGGCCAGGGCCGTGGCCGAGTCACCACGCTGGTGGGTGTGGCTGTCGAGCACGAAATGCTTCTTGTGCAGCGCCTCGACCACGTCGAGTACCGGCTCCAGGTCTTCGTATTCGATGATCGCGGCCATGGCCGCCTTACGTGCGGTCTCCAGGCTGTCGGCAGCCACGGCGATCACCGGCTGGCCGATGTACTCGACCTTGCCGTCGGCCAGCAGTGGATCGCCGGGCAATACAGCGCCGATATCCAGCTGCCCGGGTACATCCTGAGCAGTGATGGCAATCGCGACGCCCGGCACTTCATAACACGGCGCCGTGTCGATGCGGACGATGCGGGCGTGGGCCCGGTCGCTCATGCGCGCATAGATATGCAGCTGGTTGGGAAATTCTAGGCGGTCGTCGACGTACACCGCCTCGCCCGAGACATGCTTGGGCGCGCTGTCGTGCTTGACGCTGCGACCGACGCCGGTGACCAGGTCCTGGGTGAACAGCGCCGCGATTTCTTCCTGAGTGCGGGTGGTTACGTGGTTAGACATAAGCGGTCACCCTCGTCTCGGTCTTCGGTGCATGTTGTTCGAGGAAGCACTTGCGCAGCAGGTTCTGTGCGACCAGCAGGCGATACTCGCGACTGGCGCGGAAGTCGGTCAGCGGCGTGAAGTCTTCGGCCAGTGCATCGCAGGCCGCCTCCACGGTCTGCTGGTTCCAGGGCGCGCCGTTCAGGGTCGCCTCGCAGGCCGCGGCGCGCTTGGGAATCGCCGCCATGCCGCCAAAGGCGACCCGGGCATCGGCGACCACGCCATCGGTGATCTGCAGGTCGAACGCGGCGCAGACAGCGGAGATGTCGTCGTCCAGTCGCTTGGAAACCTTGTATGCGCGGAACAGGCGATTCGGTTTAGCGCGGGGCACTCGTACCTTCTCGATGAATTCTCCGGGCTGGCGCGCGGTGACCTTGTAGTCGATGAAGTAATCCTCGAGCGGCAGGGTGCGGCTGTTGGCGCCCTTGCGCAGGACGACGTCGGCACCCAGGGCGATCAGCAGCGGCGGCGAGTCGCCGATCGGCGAGGCGTTGCCGATGTTGCCGCCAAGCGTGCCCTGGTTGCGGATCTGCAGCGAGGCGAAGCGCTGCAGCAGCTCGCCGAAATCCGGATACTCGGTTGCCAGCGCGGCGTAACAGTCGGTCAACGGGGCGGCTGCACCAATCTCGATATGGCGGTCGGCGATCTGGACCTGCTTCATCTCGGTGATCTGACCGACATGGATCATCACCGGCAGCTCGCGATGGAACTGGGTGACCTCCAGTGCCAGGTCGGTGCCACCGGCAAGCAGCCGTGCGTCGGGATTGGCGGCGTAGACCTCGGCCAGTTCGGCGACGGTCAGCGGCGACAGGCAACGCTTTTCGCCGTCGCTGAGCTCGGCCATTTCACGCGGGGCGATGGCCTTGAGCTGGGCGATGGTCTCGGCTTCGCGGGCATCGAACTGGTCCGGCTGCTTGGCACAGCAGGCCTGTTCGGCGGCTTCGAGGATCGGCCGGTAGCCGGTGCAGCGGCAGAGGTTCCCGGCCAGGGCTTCGTGGGCCTGGTGCGGATCGTATTCGTTGACCGCGCCGGCGTTCTTCTGCAGGGCGAACAGGCTCATGACGAATCCGGGGGTACAGAAGCCGCACTGCGAGCCGTGACAGTCGACCATCGCCTGCTGGACGCTGTGCAGCTGACCTTGGTGCTTGAGGTCTTCGACGGTGATCAGTTGCTTGCCGTGCAGGGCGCAGACGAAGGTCAGGCAGGAATTCAGGGTGCGGTAGCGCAGCCGATCGCCGACCAGTTCGCCGACCACAACGGTACAGGCGCCACAGTCGCCGGAGGCACAGCCTTCCTTGGTGCCCGTCTTGCCGCAGTGTTCGCGCAGGTACTGCAGCACCGTGGTGTTGGGGTCGAGAGTCTGCTCGCTGCGCAGCTCACGATTGAGGAGAAACTGGATCAAGGCGGTGCCTCCGACTGTTGTTGTTCTGACGCGCAAATTATCGCTATCTGACTTTTCGGTCAACTTATTCCTGACTCAAAAGTCAATGCGGCATGCGCGCGCAGGTCGGGCGAGGGCTAGGTGGCCATCGCCCGGTTTTTCTTACTGCAAGTAAAGCCCGCTCAGGCCGATTCGGCCTCGCTCTGCCGTCGGTAGGCGTAGGTCTCGGCGAAGCGCGAGAGCATGTACCGGCTGCAGGTGGTGCTCGGGTATTTCGGCGGGTTGGTTTCGTCGTAGCAACCGGGCAGGCAGGCGATTTCGGTGTCCGGATGCGGCTCGGCGAAGAACGGCATGGAGTAGCGGTCCACACCCAGCGGGCTGATCACGCGATGGGGCGTCGACTTGTAACGGTCGTTGCTCCAGCGCGCCATCATGTCACCGATGTTGACTACGTAGGTGCCCTCGATGGGCGGTGCGTCGATCCACTCGCCCTTGACGTTCTGCACCTGCAGGCCGCCGGCCTGGTCCTGATAGAGCAGGGTGACGCAGCCGTAATCGGTGTGCGCGCCGGCGCCTTGCTGATCGGCGCTGGTGGCGGTCTGCCGGGGCGGGTAGTGGATCATGCGAAACACGCTGATGGGCTCGACGAAACGCTTGTCGAAGAAGTTCCGCTCGATGCCAAGGGCGAGTGCGATGGCACGCAGAAGCGTGCAGGCAAGGTCCTGCATGTCGCGGTAGTGCCCTTCCATCAGCTCGGTCCAGCCTTCGATCTGCAGCGGATGACGGTTGGGCCCGCGCAGTGGTTTGCCGGCCAGTACCTCGGGATGATCGGCAGGCATATGGAAACCCATGTCGAAGGTTTCCTTGAGGTCGCACGGCTGGCTCGGGTCCAGCTGCTCGGTGGCGACGGCACCGTAGCCGCGGTGGTGCTGGCTCTTGGTGATGTCGATCTTCAGCTTTTCTTCGGCGGGCAGCGCAAAGAAACGCTGAGCATGGTCGGTGAGGGCGGCGATGCGCTCGGTGCTGATCGGATGACCCTTGATGTAGAAGAAGCCCCACTCGCGGCAGGCGCGGTCGATCGCCTCGGCGACGGCCAGATGGCCGGCCTCGTCGGCGTTATAGAGCGGGGAAATATCGATGATGGGCAGTGAATTCATGGCTGACTCCGGTACGGCGCCGACGGTCTTCTCGTACCGGCGGCTTTCGAGGGCAATGCCCCCTGCGTGCGGTTCGCCAGGTGGCGGGACGGCACGCAGATTCCGCAGTGCACCGGGCGGGGCCGGCGCGGGTAACGCTTACTTCGGCATTTCAGCCTTGACGCCTTCGACGTAGTAATTCATCGAGGCGAGGTCCTTGATGCTGGCGGTCTCGCCGTCGGCGATGCGCACTTTCCCAGCCTGGTCCTTGATCGGGCCGGTGAACGGGTGGAATTCACCGCTCTTGATGCTGGCGATGATCGCTTCGGCTTCGGTCTTCACATCGGCTGGCACCAGATCACTGATCGGCAGGCTGATGCTGTCCTGGGCCAGACCACCCCAGAAGTCTTCGGATTTCCAGGTGCCGGCCATCACCGCTTCGGCGGACTTGGTGTAGTGCGGGCCCCAGTCGTTGACGATGGAGGTCAGCACGGCCTTCGGTCCGAAGTGCTGCATGTCCGAGGCGTAACCGACGGAGTAGACGCCACGACGCTCGGCGGCCTGGATGGGGGCCGGGCTGTCGGTGTGCTGGAAGATCACGTCGACGCCCTGGTCGATCAGCGCGTTGGCGGCATCGGCTTCCTTGCCCGGATCGAACCAGGTGTTGACCCACACTACCTTGATCTCGGTGCCGGGGTTGTACTTGTCCAGCGCCAGCTGGATGGCGTTGATGTCGCGGATCACTTCCGGAATCGGGAAGGAGGCGATGTAGCCGACCTTCTTGGTCTTGGTCATCTTCGCCGCGAGGAAGCCGCCGACGTAGCGGCCCTCATAGGAACGGGTCAGGTAGGTGCCGACGTTCTTCGCCTGCTTGTAGCCGGTGGCGTGCTCGAAGGTGACCTTGGGGAACTGCTTGGCGACCTTCAGCGTGGGGTTCATGTAGCCGAAGGAGGTGGTGAAGATCAGGTCGTAGTCGCTCTTGGCCATGTTGCGGATGACCCGCTCGGCATCGGCGCCTTCCGGCACGTTCTCGACGAAGCTGGTCTTCACCTTGTCGCCCAGTTTTTCTTCCATGTACTTGCGGCCCTGCTCGTGCTGGTAGGTCCAGCCGTGGTCGCCGATCGGGCCGATGTAGACGAAGCCGACCTTCAACGGATCGGCGGCCGACGCTGCGGCGGTCGTCAGTGCGGCGCTGAAGCCGATCGCTGCGGCGAGTGCACGCAGCAGGGTTTTCCGAGTGTTGTTCTGCATGGCGGATGACGCTCCTGTTTGTCTAGCTACAGAGCCTGTGTTGGCTGATAGCTGGTTAGCAAAAAGCTGACCAACTGGACAGATACCTTCGTTGTGCCGGATTGCGGGCGCTTCGACTCGACGCTGATGCCTGGTCGGGGCTTGCGCTGGTGCGCCAGTAATCCACGGCGCCCAGCTTTGGTGCAAGCCTCGATCATTGCCGATTAGCCGTTTACCAGCTGCCGGGCCGCCTGCTGGTGATCGGCGATCAGCCTCTGTACGTCGAGGCCTTCGACCTGGCCGTCGATGACACGCCACTTGCCGCCAACCATCACCCGGTCGGCGCGGTCGGCGGCGCACAGCAGCAGCGCGGCGACGGGATCGTGGCTGCCGGAGAAGCGCAGTTCGTCGAGCTTGAACAGGGCAAGGTCGGCCTGCTTGCCAACCGCCAGTTCGCCGATGTCACCGCGCCCGAGCAGGCGCGCCGAGCCGCGGGTTGCCCAACCGAGGACCTTCTCTGGCGTGATCTTCTCGGCGCCGTAGCGCAAGCGCTGGATGAACAGCGCCTGGCGCGCCTCGAGCATCATGTTGGAGGCATCGTTCGAGGCCGAACCGTCGACGCCCAGGCCGATGATGGCGCCCTTGTCCTCAAGCTCCAGCGTATGGCAGATACCGGAGGCCAGGCGCATGTTGGAGCTTGGGCAATGGCAGATGCCGACCCCAGCCGCGCCCAGGCGGTGAATCTCCACCTGGTTGAAGTGGATGCCATGGGCCAGCCAGGTCCGCGGGCCGAGCCAGCCGACGCTCTGCAGATAGTCCACGGTGCGCATGCCGAAGCGCTGCGCGCAGAACTCCTGCTCGTCGAGCGTCTCGGCCAGATGGGTATGCAGACGTACGTCGCGCGCTTCGGCCAGCTCGGCGCAGGCACGCATGATGTCGGTGGTGACCGAGAAGGGCGAGCAGGGCGCCAGGGCGATCTGGATCTGCGCGCCGTCGCCGCGCTCGTGGTAGCGATCGATCAGCCGCTTGCTGTCGGCAAGAATCGTCTCGGCGTCCTGCACCACGCTCTTGCAGGGCAGGCCGCCGTTCTCCTTGGACAGGTTCATCGAACCGCGGGTGAGCATGGCGCGCATGCCCAGCTCGCGGACGGCCTCGACCTGAATGTCGATGGCATCCTCGAGCCCGCCCGGAAACAGGTAGTGGTGATCCGCCGCCGTGGTGCAACCAGACAACAGCAACTCGGCCAGCGCCACCTTGCTCGCCAGCTGCAGCGCCTGTGGCGTGAGCCGCGCCCAGACCGGGTAGAGGGTCAGCAGCCAGTTGAACAGCGGCTCGTTGACCACCGGCCCCCAGGCGCGGGTGAGGGTCTGGTAGAAGTGGTGGTGGGTGTTGATCAGCCCCGGCAATACCACGTGTTCACGGGCGTCGAAGGTTTCATCCACCGGCAGCGTGGGCGTGGCGCCGGCGGCAAGCAGTTCGGTGATGACACCGTCTTCGATCACCAGTCCGCCTTGGGCTTTCTGGTCGTTGGCAGTGAAGAGGGCGAGGGGGTTCTTGATCCAGATTCGATGAGCAGCCATGGCCGGCTTTCTCCTGAATGGTTGAGTTCAGAGTAGCCAGCTCAGTTATGCCCTGTCTGCTGATCCAGGAGGCGGAGCGGTGGATGCCTCGCCGGGGGAGGAAGATAAAGGGTTTGGGGTGGGTTTGTCACAGGGCTGCCAAGGGTTGGGTAGTGGGAGCGGCCAATCCGACTCCCGAGATAACCCTTGTGGCCGTCATCACCAAGGCAGCGGATTGCCCTGGTAATCCAGGTACCGATGCCCACCCTGTCCAATGGCCTGGGTAACCTGCTCGAGCATACCGCGCGTGCTGGTCTCGACATCCAGTGGCGCCTGGTCGCCGCCCATGTCGGTCTTGACCCAGCCCGGATGCATCGACAACACGGTCAGCCGGGTCTCGCCCAGTCCGGCGACGAAGGTTCGGGTCATGTGATTCAGCGCGGCCTTGCTCGCGCCGTATAGGTCCATGCCCATGCCCGGACCGGTTTCGACGCTGCCGAGGATGGAACTCATAAAGACGATCACGCCCTGCGCAGGATCGACCAGCGGCAGCAACCGCTCGGCCAGGCGCACCGGTGCGACGGCATTGGTGAAGAACAGCTGGCCGACTTCTGTTTGAGTGGCTTGCGTGGCCGGTTTGTCCTGCGGGCCGGCGACGCCGGCGTTGACGAATAGCACGTCGAGTCTGGTACCGGCCAGGCGGGCGGCCAGCTGGTCTACGCTGCCTGCATCGTCCATATCCAGCGTTTCGACGCGCACCTGCGGTATCTGGCTGAGGGCTTCGGCGTGCTGCGGGTTGCGCACCGTGGCGATCACCTGCCAGCCTGCGGCGCAGAACTGTTTCGCCAGGCCGAAACCCAGACCGCGGGAAGCGCCGATGATGAGTGCTGTTTTTTGCATGCTGCGTCCTCGGTAGGTCATGACTGACCGGCAAGAATAGCGCGGCTGCGACGCGCGCGTGCAGCAATGCTGGGGTGCGACATCTGGTCGTCGTGCGAGTGTTGCAAGCGGTTTCGCGGTGGTGGTCATAGGGGCGCTGTTTCGGCTCTGATGGGCCAGCGTTGCCGGTGTTTCCGGCATCATCGAATCAAGATCAGGGGGATCCAATGCCCGACCCGCAAACACAGTCGAACCGCTGGCATGCTCGGCAGAGCGATGAGGCGTTGCTCGAACTGGAGTCCTCGAGCGCCGGCCTCAGCCACGAACAGGCCCGACAGCGCCTGCTGCAATACGGTCCCAATAGGCTCGATGAGGCCAAGCCGGCGAGTTTCTGGCAGCGCCTGCTGCGTCATCTCAACAATCTTCTGCTTTATGTGCTGATCGCCGCGGCGCTGGTAACCGGTCTGATGGGGCATCTGGTCGACACCTTCGTGATCCTGGCGGTGGTGGTGGTCAACGTGGTGATCGGCTTCGTTCAGGAGGGCAAGGCGGAAAAAGCGCTGCAGGCGATTCGGCATCTGCTGGCGCCGCACGCGGTGGTGTTGCGCGATGGTCGCCAGCAGAACCTCGATGCCGCCGACCTGGTGCCCGGGGATGTGGTACTGCTGGCTTCCGGCGACAGCCTGCCGGCAGACGTGCGGCTGCTGCAGGCGCGCAACCTGCGTATCGACGAGGCAGCGTTGACCGGCGAATCGGTGCCAGTCGACAAGCAGGTCGAGGCCGTGGCCGCCGATGCTTCCATCGGTGATCGGCTTTGCATGGGCTATGCCGGCACGCTGGTGACCCAGGGCCAGGCGCGTGCGGTGGTGGTCGCCACGGGCGCGGCGACCGAGATCGGGCGTATCGGGACAATGCTGGAATCCGTCGAACAGGGCACCACGCCGCTGCTGCGCAAGATGTCCGATGTTGGCCGGGCGCTGACAGCCGTGATCCTGGCCGCGGGCGTGCTGCTGTTCCTGTTCGGCACGCTGGTGCGCGGCATGGGCGCCGGCGAGATGTTCATGGCGGCGGTGGGGCTTTCGGTCGCGGCGATCCCCGAGGGGCTGCCGGCGATCATGACCATCACCCTGGCCATCGGCGTGCAGCGTATGGCCAGTCGCAATGCGGTGATCCGGCGCCTGCCGGCGGTGGAGACGCTGGGCTCGGTGACGGTGATCTGCTCGGACAAGACCGGCACCCTGACGCGCAACGAGATGACGGTGCAGGAAGTGATCTGCGCCGGGCAGGCACTGGAGGTCGAAGGCGCGGGCTATGCACCGCAAGGTGCGTTGCTGTTCGAGGGCGTGGCAGTCGAACCGGCGGCGCTGGCAGCGCGCACGCCGGCAGCCAGCGCGCTTGCTGAAGCCGCGGCGCTGTGCAACGACGCCAGCCTGCACGAGAAGGACGGACTGTGGACCCTTGCCGGCGACCCCACCGAGGGCGCGTTGCTGACCCTGGCGATGAAGGCAGGACTGTCGCCGGCCAACCTCCACGTCGACCGTCCGCGGCTGGACGTGATCCCCTTCGAGTCGGAACACCGCTTCATGGCGACCCTGCATGCCTGCGAAGGCGGCAGCGAAGTGCTGGTCAAGGGCGCGCCGGAACGGATCCTGGCCATGTGCGCGCGGCAGCTCGAGGCCGACGGCCAGGAGCGGCTGCTGGATCAGTCGCACTGGCATGAACAGGTCGAGGCGCAGGCGCGGGCCGGTCGTCGCGTGCTGGCGCTGGCGCGGCGCAGGCTGCCGGCCGGCAAGGAGGCGATCGAGCATGCCGACGTTGCCAGCGAGCTGACCCTGCTCGGGCTGGTCGGCATTATCGATCCGCCGCGTGACGAGGCGATCCGTGCGGTGGCGCAGTGCCGTGCAGCTGGCATTCGCGTGGTGATGATCACCGGCGACCACGGCGTCACTGCCAGTGCCATTGCCAGACAGCTGGGCATGGGGGATGACATCAAGGCGATCACCGGGCCGGAGCTGGAGCTGATGGATGAAGCGGCCATGCGCCAGGCCGTCGCCGAGGCCCGGGTGTTCGCCCGCGCCAGCCCGGAACACAAGCTGCGCCTGGTGCGTGCGCTGCAGGCCAATGGCGAGGTGGTCGCCATGACCGGCGATGGCGTCAACGATGCGCCAGCGCTGAAGCAGGCCGATGTCGGCGTGGCCATGGGCATGAAGGGCACCGAGGCGGCCAAGCAGGCCGGCGCCATCGTGCTCGCGGACGACAACTTCGCTTCCATCGCCCATGCGGTGGAAGAGGGGCGCACCGTCTACGACAACCTGCGCAAGACTGTGACCTTCCTGCTGCCGATCAACGGCGGCGAGTCGCTGTCGCTGCTGCTGGCGGTGCTGCTCGGTATCGCGCTGCCGATCACGCCGGTGCAGGTGTTGTGGGTCAACATGGTCAGCTCGGTGGCGTTGGCCATGGTACTGGCGTTCGAACCGACCGAGGCGGATTTAATGCAGAGGCCGCCGCGGCGGCCGGACGAGCCGATGCTGTCGCGCTTCGTCATCTGGCGGATCTTCTTCGTTTCCGCGCTGTTTCTCGCCGGCATCTTCGGCATGTACCAGTGGATGCTGACGCAGGGCGCGTCGATCGAGGCGGCGCGCACCGTCGCAGTCAACACGCTGGTGTGCATGGAGGTGTTCTATCTGTTCAGCGTGCGTTATCTGAAGGCGCCTTCCTTCACCGTGCAGGGCGTCAAGGGTACGCCGCGGGTGCTGGTGGCGGTGTTCGGTGTGTTCGCCCTGCAGCTGATGTTCACCTACGCGCCGTTCATGCAGTCGCTGTTCGCGTCCGAGGCGTTGCCGCTGGCGACCGGTGTGCTGGTGGTGCTGGCCGGGGTGGCCGTGCTGGTGATTCTGGAGATCGAGAAGGCGCTGTTGCGTCGGATGGGCGTTGGCCCGGCGTGAGTCAGGCTTGCGCAAAGGTCAGAGCGGCGGCAGCTCTTCCATCAGGTCGGTCGTGTACACGCCGGGGATATGCAGCTCGCTCTTGGCCAGCTGCTGGCCTTCCATCTGCGGCTGGGTTACCCAGGTGAGGATGTCGTAGTAGCGGCGGATGTTGGCCACGAAGTGCACCGGCTCGCCGCCGCGGGCATAGCCGTAGCGGGTCTTGCTGTACCACTGCTTCTGTGCCAGGCGCGGCAGCATCTGCTTCACGTCCAGCCACTTGTTGGGGTCCAGCCCCTCGGCTTCGGCGAGTTTGCGGGCGTCTTCGAGATGCCCTCCGCCGACGTTGTAAGCAGCGAGGGCGAACCAGGTGCGATCGGGTTCCTGCACGCTTTCGGGCAGGCTGGCGTGCACCTTGACCAGGTATTTGCCGCCGCCCTGGATGCTCTGCACTGGGTCCAGGCGGTTGGTCACGCCCATGGCGTTGGCGGTGCGCAAGGTCAGCATCATCAGCCCGCGCACGCCGGTCTTGGAGGTGGCCTCGGGCTGCCAGTGGGATTCCTGATAACCGATCGCGGCCAGCAGGCGCCAGTCGATGCCGTGTTTCCTGGCGGTCTCGCGGAAGGCTTTCTCGTAACGCGGCAGACGCTGCTGCAGATGCTTGGCAAAGGCGTAGGCGCCGACGTAGCCGAGTACGTCCACGTGACCGTAATAGCGTTCGCGCAGGCGCTGCAGCGTGCCGTTCTCCTGGGCCTGTTCGAGGAAGGAGTTGGCGGCCTTGAGCAGGCTGTCGTCCTCGCCCTTGGCCACGACCCAGGCCAGGCTGTTCTGCTCGCCGACATCGAAGCCGGCGCGGATGTTGGTGAAGTACACCTGGTTCATGGACATCTCGTTGGATTCCACCAGGGTCAGGTCGATCTGCCCCTCGTCGACCATGCGCAGCAGGTCGACCACTTCCACGGCGTCGGATTCTTCGTAGCGCAGGTCGGGATATTCGGCCTGCAGTGTGGCGAGCTTCTCCGCCTGGCTACTGCCTTTGAGCACGAGGATGCGCTTGCCGATCAGGTCCTTGGGGCTGGTCGGACGGCGCTGGCCGCTGCGGTAGACGACCTGGGTGGTAACGTCCAGATAGGAGCGGGTGAAGCGTGCCAGTTCCTGCCGGCCTTCGCTGGCGACCAAGCCGGCGGCGGCGAGCGCCGGGCCGCCGGGCCGGTTGAGACGGTTGAAAATGTCTTCGATGTTGTCGGCGGTTTCGATCTGCAGCTCGACGCCGAGATTGCTGGCGAAGCGCTTGGCCAGCTCGTACTCGAAGCCGGCTTCGCCGTTGCGGTCCTGGAAATAGGTGGAAGGGCTGTTGCGGGTGATCACGCGCAGTACGCCTTCCTCCTGTATACGCTCAAGCTCGCTGGGCTTCTCGGCGCAGCTGCTGAGCATCAGGAAGAGTCCGGTCGCCAACAGCCAGATGGCGCAGCGCTTGCGGAACACGGTTTGGGCAAACATCGGCGCAGTATACGCAAAGGCGAACCGCCACCATATCTGGACAGCGGTCGGGCTCTCTGCTAAGCGAGCACCTTCCTACGGCAGGGAGATGCTGCCAAACGACCGTGGCGCGCAAGTTCGGCATAATGCCGGCCCGTGCCGCCACCGACTCCGAGAGTTTTGCGAAACATGACCGAGGTTCAGCCCAAGCCCTGGTTCGTCTATCTGGTGCGCGCCGCCAACGGTGCGCTGTATTGCGGTATCAGCGACGATGCACAGCGTCGTTTCGCCGAGCACCAGCGCGGGCGCGGCGCGCGTTTCTTTCACTCCAGTCCGGCGCAGGCGCTGGTCTATGTCGAGCCTTGCGCCAGCAAGGGCGATGCGTTGCGTCGCGAGATCGCCATCAAGCGCCTGGACAAGCGTGCCAAGGAACGCCTGGTGAGCCTGGCCAGCCCCGTTGCGTGAATGACGCACCAATCAGCCGGTAGGCTCGGTGGAGCGGAGCGTCTAAGCTGATGCTCTTCCACGGGGCGACGCCCCATCTCGAGACCTCTGGCGGAGCCTGTCATGCACGAGCTGATCCTGCACCACTATCCCACCTCGCCCTTTGCCGAAAAGGCGCGCCTGATGCTGGGGTTCAAGCAGCTGTCCTGGCGCTCGGTGATGATCCCTCCGGTCATGCCCAAGCCCGATCTGACCGCGCTCACCGGTGGTTATCGACGCACGCCGGTGTTGCAGGTCGGCGCCGACATCTATTGCGACACCGCCCTGATCGCGCGTCGGCTCGAGGCCGAAAAGACCACCCCGGCGCTGTTCCCGGAAGGCCAGGAGTTCACCGCCGCGACGCTTGCCCAGTGGGCCGATTCGGTGCTGTTCCTGAACGCCGTGAGCCTGGTGTTCCAGCCCGAATCCATGGCCGTCCGCTTCGCCCAGGTGCCCAAGGAGTTCGTCCAGATATTCAGCAAGGACCGTGCGCAGCTGTTCTCCAACGGCTCGGTCAGTCGCGTTCCGCTGGAGCAGGCGAAGAGTGATTGGCCAACCTTCATGACCCGCCTGCAGCAGCAGCTGGCGCGGGAGGAGGGCGAGTTCCTGTTTGGTGCGGCGCCGTCGATTGCCGACTTCGCCGTCGCGCATTGCCTGTGGTTCCTGCGTGCAACGCCGGTCACCGCGCCGCTGGTGGATGGCTACCCGGAGGTGGCGGCCTGGCTTGGCAAGGTACTCGGCGTGGGCCATGGCTCCAGCAGCGAGCTATCCGCCGAGGATGCGCTGCGCATGGCGCTGGAGGCCGAGCCTGCGCCGCTGCCGGACGAAGCATTCAGCGAGCCGAATGGTTTTCAGGAAGGGCAGAATGTGGCCATCGCCGCAGTTGATTACGGCGCCGATCCGGTCGAGGGTGAGTTGGTCTTCGCCGGTAGCGAAGAGCTGATCCTGCGCCGCAGCGATGACCGCACCGGGGTCGTGCACGTGCACTTCCCGCGTGTCGGCTATCGCATCGAGGCGCGCTGAAGACGCCTCAGTGCGGCGTCGGTGATTCGCCGGCGCGCAGCTTCGGCAGCTCGCGGGCGAGCGTGCGGAAGTAGGCGATGCGCTCGTAGCACAGCGTAAGCTCACCGCTGATGCGGTTGAACCAGGCGTCCGGCGCGCCGCAGGTGGACATGCGCAGGGTCAGGTCGCGGGGCAGCTCGAAGGCATCGCTGGCCTTCGCCGCGACCGCTTCCAGCTCGCCGCTGGCGCGAATCTTTTCCAGCAGTTCGGTACCACCCGGCAGATGTCCGGGGGGTGTGTCGTAGATCACCCGAATGCGGTGCCGCGCCGGTCGCTCGTCGCTGCGGCCGAAGTGCTCGCGAAACCACTGCACTGCGTGGGCCGCCTGTTCGTATTCCTCGGGACAGTACAGCGCGCGTTCCACCGGCAAACCGCTGACTTCCAGCACCCAGTCGAGCCGATCCGGGTCGCTGCCGTAGGCCAGGCAGGCGATGTTGTAGAAGCGCTGGGCGTCCAGCGCATGGCTGTCCCAGACCGGTACCGGGGAGCCGTCGCGTTCCGCGTTCTGCCATTCCAGACGCCAGTAATCGGCGACATCCATCAGTTTGGCGTAGAAATCGTCGCGGTGCTGTTCCTGCTGCAACAGGAACAGGCCCATGAAGCCGAGCTGGTCGGCGGCGTCTTCCTCACGCCCCAGTACCGGCAGCTGCAGTTCGCTGATGAGCAAGTGCCCCATCTCGTGCATCAGGGTGAACTCGGAGTTGGCGACCGTGAAGCGGACCTCGTCCACCGACAGTTCCGGCGCTGTTTCGCCTTGCTGCGCCTGCGCCAGCAGCGGCAGAAGCAGCAGTGGCAGTAGAGCGAGGCGCTTCATGGCGTGCTGTCCAGATCGGCATGGGTGAACGGCGCCGGACGTGTCGGCCAGTCCAGTGCCAGGCGCTCGAACGTGCGGGCGAGCAGACTGGCGACGAGCAGGTCGCGCAACCAGCGGTGGTCGGCCGGTATCACGTACCAGGGTGCTTCGCGGCTGTGGCTTTTGCTCAGCACGGCCGCCCATTGCGCCTGCTGCTGGGCGAAGTTGCGGTGGTCCTGCAGATCGCCGAGGGTCAGCTTCCAACGATTTTCCGGCTGCTCCAGGCGCCGATGCAAGCGGTGCTTCTGCTCGCCGGCAGACAGCTGCAGGTAACACTTGAGCGGCTGGATACTGGCGGCCGGCAGCTCGCGCTCGAAAGCCAGGATTGCGGCCTCGCGCTGCGGAATATCGGTAGGCGAGCACAGGCCGTCGCGCAGATCGCTGACCAGCGCTTCGTAGTAGCTGCGATTGAATACGCCGAGCATGCCGGGCGCCGGCAGCCGCTCCCGGTAGCGCCTGAGGAAGTCCTGGCGACGTTCTTCTTCGCTCGGCGCCTGGAAGCTGTGCGGCGACAGCCCCAGCGGGTCCAGGCCACCCAGCACGTGGCGGATCACGCCGTTCTTGCCGGAGCAGTCCGGCCCCTGCAGCACGAGCAGCAGGGCGTCGCGGCGGTTGGCCCAGAGCATGGTCTGCTGCACCCGTAGCCATTCCTTCAGGCTTGCCAGCTGCGCTTGAGCCTGTGCTTTGTCCAGGCCGTGGCAGCGTGCCGGATCGCGCGCCAGCGGCGCCGCCGGGTCGCAGAGGCAGTCATCGAGAATGGCGTCCGCCAGGCGCATGGCGCGGTCAGTCCTTGCGCCGCTTGAGCTGGTCCTTCAGTTGGGTCGGCAGCTGGCGGATGATCAGCATGTCGCGCGCCTCGTCGTACTCGACCTTCGAGCCCAGCAGATGCGACTCGAAGCTGATCGACAGCCCTTCGGCGCGCCCGGTGAAGCGCTGAAACTGGTTGAGCGTGCGTTTGTCGGCGGGAATTTCCGGCGACAGCCCGTAATCCTTGTTGCGGATGTGCTCGTAGAAGGCGCGCGGGCGTTCTTCGTCGATGACTCCGGACAGCTCTTCGAGCGACATGGGTTCGCCGATCTTTGCCTGACTACTGGCGTAGCCGACCAAGGCGCTGGTCTTCTCCCGCGCTTTTTCCTCGGGCAGGTCCTCGCTTTCGACGTAGTCGCTGAAGGCCTTGAGCAGCGTGCGCGTCTCGCCCGGGCCATCGACGCCTTCCTGGCAGCCGATGAAGTCGCGGAAGTACTCGGACACCTTCTTGCCGTTCTTGCCCTTGATGAAGGAGATGTACTGCTTGGACTGCTTGTTGTTCTGCCACTCGGAGATGTTGATCCGCGTCGCCAGGTGCAGCTGGCCGAGGTCGAGGTGCCGGGCTTCGGTCACGTCCAGCGAGTCGGTAACGGTGACGCCGTTGCTGTGGTGCAGCAGGGCGATGGCCAGGTAATCGGTCATGCCCTGCTGGTAGTGGGCGAACAGCACGTGGCCGCCGGTGGACAGGTTGGATTCCTCCATCAGCTTCTGCAGGTGCTCGACTGCCTGGCGGCTGAATGCGGTGAAGTCCTGATTGCCTTCCATGTACTGCGCGAGCCAGCCGCTGAACGGATAGGCGCCGGACTCCTCGTGAAAGAAGCCCCAGGCCTTGCCCTGCTTGGCGTTGTAGCTCTCGTTGAGATCGGCCAGCAGGTTCTCGATAGCCTGGGAGTTGCCCAGCTCCGAGTCACGGGCGTGGAGCACGGCAGGGGTGCCGTCCGGCTTTTTCTCGATCAGATGGACGATGCAGTGGCGGATGGGCATGGTGGTCTCACGGCTGGAATGCAACAGGTTGGGCAGTTTACCCGAGAGCGGGTGGTACGTGCCTGCAGCCGAAGCTGCGGTCTGGCGGAGTCGATCTGTGTCAAGGACGCCTCGCGGCGTTGGGGTTAGCCTGCCGTACACAAGACGATAGCGGGAGGCGTAGATGAGCAGAACCTTGGCATGGCTGGGTGTGGTGCGAGGTCGTTTCCTGCTGCTGACGCTGAGCTGCGTGGCGCTCGGGGTGGCCTTGGCGGCGCGCGGGGGCGCGGAAGCGATGTCCTTCAGCGATGCACTGCTGGTGCTGCTCGGCGCCCTGGCCGCCCATGTGGCAGTCAATGCGCTCAACGAATGGTGCGATTACCGCAGTGGACTGGACCTGCAGACCCGCCGCACGGCGTTCAGCGGTGGCAGCGGTACCTTGGTGACCCATCCGCATCTGCTGGGTCGCACATTGCTGCTCGGTCTCGGCAGCCTGCTGACCTGCGCGCTGATCGGCGTGTTGTTCCTGCTGCGCCAGCCGCCGCTGTTGCTCAGTCTGGCGCCGATCGGTCTGGCGGGACTGTTGCTGGTGCTGCTTTACACGCCTTGGCTGACCCGCCACCCCTGGCTGTGCCTGTTCGCGCCGGGCTTGGGCTTCGCGCTGATGGTGCTGGGTACGCGCATCGTTCTCGGCGGCGCGCCGGATCTCGGCGATCTGTGGTTGATCCTGCCCCCTCTGCTGCTCTGCAACAACCTGCTTTTGCTTGGCCAGTTTCCGGACATTGATGCCGACCGCGCTGTCGGCCGGCGTACCCTGCCTATGCATATCGGCTGTACCAACGCCGTGCGCGTGGCGTTTGCGCAGTGGCTGCTGGCCTATGGCGTACTCCTGGCTGTGCTGGCGCAGCCAGGTCTGGCCGGTGGCGCACTCGGCTTGTTGACCTTGCCGTTGGCCCTGCGAGCGGCATGGTTGCTGCGTCGCGAACCGCTGCAGGCGCAGCGCCTGCTGCCGGCATTGGGGCTGAGCGCTGCGGTCAGCGTGGCGGCGCCGTTGTTGATGGCCGTAGGGTTGCTGGCGCTTTAGCGTTCCGCGAGAGCGGAGGGCACCCGATCGGACACATGGGGTGACGAAAGAAAGGCTTAACTGAGTAAACTGGTCGCCTTTTCTTCGAGGAATGACCCCCATGACCGCTGCATGGCGCAACTCTGCCTGGATTCTCGCTGGTGGCTCGCTGATCCTCGCGATTTCGCTGGGTGTGCGCCACGGCTTCGGTCTGTTCCTGCCGCCCATGAGTGCCGAGTTCGGCTGGGGTCGCGAGGTGTTCGCCTTCGCCATCGCGATACAGAACCTGATCTGGGGCCTGGTGCAGCCGGTGACTGGCGCGCTGGCCGATCGCTTCGGCGTGGCTCGTGCGGTGCTGATCGGCGGCATTCTCTACGCCGTTGGGCTGGCATTGATGGCGGTGTCCGATTCGCCGACGACCCTGACGCTGAGTGCCGGGCTGCTGATCGGACTGGGGCTGTCAGGCACCTCGTTCTCGGTGATCCTCGGCGCAGTCGGGCAGGCGGTTCCGCCGGAGAAGCGCAGCATGGCGATGGGCATCGCCAGCGCTGCGGGCTCCTTCGGCCAGTTCATCATGCTGCCCGGCAGCCTGGGGCTCATCGAGTGGCTGGGGTGGTCCTCGGCGCTTATGGCGCTCGGTTTGCTGGTGGCGCTGATCGTGCCGCTCGCGGGGATGATGCGCAGCCCCGCGCGGCCTCCGGCGGCACCCGGAACTCAGCAGTCGCTGGGCGAGGCGCTGCGCGAAGCGGCCGGGCATTCCGGGTTCCGTCTGCTGGCGCTGGGCTTTTTCGTCTGCGGCTTTCAGGTGGTCTTCATCGGTCTGCACCTGCCGGCCTATCTGGTCGATAAGCATCTGCCGGCGCAGGTCGGTACCACGGTGCTGGCACTGGTCGGGCTGTTCAACGTCGTCGGCACCTACACTGCGGGCTGGCTGGGCAGCTGCTACTCCAAGCCAAAGCTGCTGGCCGGGTTGTATCTGATTCGCGGTGTGGTGATCAGTGTTTTCCTGCTGGCGCCGCTGAGTGTCTGGAGCGCGTACGCATTCGGCATCGCCATGGGCTTGCTGTGGCTGTCCACGGTGCCACTCACCAACGGTACGGTGGCGACCATGTTCGGCGTGCGCAACCTGTCGATGCTCGGCGGTATCGCCTTCCTTTTCCATCAGCTGGGCTCGTTCTTTGGCGGCTGGCTGGGCGGCTGGCTGTACGACCGTACCGGCAGTTACGATCTGGTCTGGCAGATCGCGATCGCGCTGAGCCTGATGGCGGCGGTACTCAACTGGCCGATTCGTGAGCAGCCAGTCGAGCGCCTGCGCGAGGCGCAGGTCAACTGATGCGGCCGCTCTGGCTGGGTATGAGCGTCGCCCTGGTGCTGGGTCTGCTGATGCTGGCCTGGTGGGGCTGGCAGCGTGGCGGCCTGGCGCTGCTGCAGATTGGGCTGGGCACCTGCTGATTCAGCTGGCCTGCGATCTCGTGATTCCTTCTTTTCCGCGTGGCCGGTTTATCCGGTCGCGCCAAAGCTGCCATGCCCGCAATAGTGATCCCATAGCCTTGCTTTCCAGTTCGAAAAACGGCGACGAACGTGACGGAATCAATTCGGTATTCATCGCTCCAAAGCGAAGCGGCGTAGAAGAAGTTAAGAACAAATCGCCGGTTCTTAGCAGCAACCTACCGGCTTTTGTGCATACGCCTGCGATCGAGTGGCAGCCTGGCAACCCTGTTCTAAGCTCGGCTGTCGCATAACCGTCATCAACAGTTGGTAAATACCTGCGGCACGCAGTCAATGGAGCAACAAGCAATGTCCACCCTTACCGAACTCGCCCAACAAATCGCCAAGCTCTATCCGTTGAAGGACAAGCGTGTAGGCAAGCGTTATCGCGTGGTAGGCGAGCTGGCCGGGATGACCGAACTGGAAGAGATCAACGGTGAACCGCGCTATATCCAGACCATGGCGCTGAAGAACAAGCAGCTCTGGGACGTGGCGGTCTAAACCTTTCCGTTGACGCCTGCCTGAATTTCACCCTTTCGCCCAGCGCTCGGCGCGCCAACTCGCTTGCTCCGTTTGACTCAGGAAGGTCCAGGCGACGAAGCGGCTCTTCTTCTGCCCCTGAGCCATGTCCAGCGTGTGCATCTGGCGGGCACCGAGGCGTTTCAGCCGCGCCTCCAGCGGCGCCACGTTGGCGCCCTTCGATACCAGGGTACTGAACCAGTAGACCTGTCTGGCGAACGCGACGCTTTCCTCCGCCATGCGCGCGACAAAGGCCGCTTCGCCACCTTCGCACCAGAGCTCCGCCGCCTGACCGCCGAAATTGAGCGCGGGTAGTTTGCGGCTCGGATCGAGCTTGCCGAGGTTACGCCACTTGCGCTGGCTGCCACTGCTGGCTTCGGCCTGCGATGCATGGAAGGGCGGATTGCACAGCGTCAGGTCGAAGCGATCCTCGGGCAACATCACCCCCTTGAAGATGTGCTTCGGCGCCGCCTGTTGTCTCAGCTCGATGGCCTTGACGAGGCCATTGGCCGAGACGATGGTGCATGCCGAGGCCAGAGCGGTGGTGTCGATATCGCTCCCGGTGAAGTGCCAGCCGTACTCCCGATGGCCGATCAGCGGGTAGATGCAGTTGGCCCCGGTGCCGATGTCCAGTGCGCGAATCGCGGCGCCGCGGGGTATCGCGCTGGCCTTGTGCTCTCCGAGCAGGTCGGCCAGGCCGTGCAGATAATCGGCGCGCCCCGGCACCGGCGGGCACAGGTAGCCCGGCGGGATATCCCAGTGCTGGATGCCGTAGAACTGCCGCAGCAAGGCGCGGTTGAATACCCGCACCGCATCCGGGTTGGCGAAGTCGATGCTTTGCTTGCCGTAGGGATTGAGGATGACGTACTCGGCCAGCTCCGGGCAGCCAGCAATCAGCGCCGGGAAGTCGTAGCGGCCGGTATGGCGGTTGCGTGGATGCAGTACGGCCTTGCCGGGTTCGGCACGGCCGGGCTGCGGAGTCGAGGACGGGGATCTGCGCGGCATCTGATCAGCGGGAGGTTGGCGGCTGGGGCGCGCATTGTCCCACAACCGCTGCCCGCGGATAGGTCTCGTTGCTAACGGCGGCGCGGCACCATCAGCATCCACAGCAGGCCCCAGAGCAGTGCCCCGGCGCCGAGCCAGAAGGCGCTGTGCAGGCTGCCGCCCATGCCCATCCAGATGCTGGTCAACCAGGGGGCGGCGAGCTGGGTCAGGCCGTAGAGTGCGATCAGCGCCGCTGACAGCCGCGGCCCCTGGTGTGGATGCAGCGCCCGCGCCAGGCGCTGGGTCAACAGCACGGTGCCGAGAAAGGTGCCGCCGACCAGTACCGCACAGAGCAGGATGCCGACCGCGCCGGGCAGCAGTAGCGCGGCC
This sequence comes from Stutzerimonas kunmingensis, assembly GCF_021432085.1. Classification (GTDB taxonomy): domain Bacteria; phylum Pseudomonadota; class Gammaproteobacteria; order Pseudomonadales; family Pseudomonadaceae; genus Stutzerimonas. Next base: position 1,275,892 of record NZ_CP090366.1, read on the forward strand.
AGTACGCCGAGCAGTTGGGTGAGATAGCTCAGGCGCAAGGCGATGTCGTCACCCATGCGCACGCCGAGACGATTCCACAGCCAGGGCGCCGGCAGCGTCGCCAACGCCACCACCAGCCAGCTGCCACCGATGAGGAAGTCACCGGGCTCCACCTGCAGACGCGCGACCATCGGCAGGAAAGTCATCGGCAGGATGTAGCCCATGCCGGCGCCAGCGTAGGAAAGAAACAGCGGTGTGCTGGAGCGATCGAGCAGCTTGCCGCTGGGTGGCTCCTCCGCAGAATGGGCCTTTTCCTCGTCAGGCATGTCCAGCTGCGACAGCTGCCGCCAGCCCCACCAGGCCAGCGGTATCGAAAGCAACGCCGCCGGCCACCAACGCTCGGCTCCCATCAGGTACCCGTCGCTCAGGCTCACCAGCAAACTGGAGAGAATCAGCCCGACGCAGACACCGAGATAGACCAGGCCGCTGGAGGAAACGCGCTGCTGTCGCGCCAGCCATTCGAGGATCAGCGAGGGCGCCTGAACGAATACCAGACCGTTGCTGATGCCATTGGCCAGGCGCAATGCGGCGAGGGCGTCAGCGGATTCCGCCTGGGTCTGCAGCAGGGCGCTCAAGACGTGTAGCGCCAGTGCCCAGGGCAGCGTACGGCGGATCTGCGCGACGCGATGCCAGCGCACCGCGAGCAGGGCGCCGATCAGATAGCCCAGGTAGTTCCAGCTGGCGATGCTGGCGCCTTCCTGCACGGTCAGCAGGCCGTCCTCCACCAGCCAGGGCAGCAGAGGGGTATAGACGAAGCGGCCAAGGCCATGGACGACCAACAAGAGAACGGCACCGGCCAGCAGGACCGGAAACAGGGCGACACGCTGAGGCATGGAATCTGTTCTTCTTAGAATGAGAGCTGGAGCTTAACGGCTGGCCCTTTCAGCCGCCATGCCACTTTTCGCTGGCTACCCGTCGGTGGGTGTCCCGAGGCAGCCGGCATTCATAGCGGAAACAGCAGCGGCACCAGCAGCACCGAGACGATCATGACCAGCGCGGTAAAAGGCACGCCAACTCGGACGAAGTCGGCGAAGCGGTATTGCCCAGGACCGAGCACCAGGGTGTTCACCGGCGAGGAAATCGGCGTCATGAACGCGGCGGAGGCGGCCAGCGCGACGATCATGGCGAACGGATAGGGCGAGGCGCCCAGCTGCTCGGCGGTGGACAGCGCAACGGGTGCCATCAGCACAGCCGTCGCCGTGTTGGAGATGAACAGCCCGATCACTGCGGTCAGCAGAAACAGGCAGGCGAGCAAGGCATGCGGTCCGGCATCGCCGAGCAGGCCGACCAGCCCCGATGTCGCCAGGGCGATGCCGCCGGTCTTCTGCAACGCCAAGGCGAACGGCAGCATGCCGACGATCAGCACCAGGCTTTGCCAGTGAATCGCCTTGTAGGCGCTGTCCATGTCGATGCAGCGGAACAGGCCCATGACTAGGCAGCCAATCAGCGCCGCCAGCACGTTGGGCACCAGGCCGCTGACCATCAATGTCACCATCACCGCCAGCCCGAGCAGCGCGAACGGTGCCTGGTTGGCCGCGTGCGCCACGTCGTCCACCTCGGCCGGCAGGCTCAGCACGAGGAAGTCGCGGCTCATGCCCTGCAGACGGTGAATATGCTTCCAGCTGCCGGCCACCAGCAGCGTATCGGCTGGCTTGAGCTTTTCATCCACCAGCAGCCCCTGCAGGGCTTGGCGATTGCGGCGCAGACCGACCACGTTGAGCTTGTGCCGGCTGCGAAAACCCAGTTGCTGGATGGTCTTGCCCGGTAGGCGCGAATCCGGTGGCAGCGCCACTTCCGCCAGCCCCAGCTCGCGACCGTGCACCGAATAGTAGGAGGTGCTGAGTTGCAGGGGTTCGAGGCCCAGCTCCTGATAGGCGCCGAGCAGGCCGATGGCCGGGCTGGCCAGATCGACCAGCAGCACATCGCCGACGAACAGTTCGGTATTGCCCGTCGCGATCAGCAGAAGGTTGCGAAAGCGGTCATGGCGCTCGACGGCGATCACGTTGATGCCGTACTGAGTTCGCAGCTTCAGCTCGTCCAGCGCCTGGTTGGCGAGAATCGATCCCGGCATCACCCGCAGTCGCCGCTCGCGTTCTTCCAGTCGATACTCCCGCGCCAGATCCGCCAGCGTATGGCGATGTTCTGTCGTTTCGCTGCGCTTGTCGCTGCCCAGCCAGCGGCGCGCCAGCAGCATATAGCCGACGCCGAGCAGCAGAATCGCCAGGCCGATGGGGGTGAAATCGAAGAAGGAGAAGCCGTCGAGCCCGGCGCGGCGCAGTTCGCTGTTGATCACCAGGTTCGGCGGCGTCGCCACCAGCGTCAGCATGCCGCTGATCAGGCCGGCGAACGCCAGCGGCATCATCAGCCGCCGTGGCGAGACCTTCATGCGATTGGCGATGCCGAGCACCACGGGAATGAAGATCGCCACCACGCCGGTCGAACTCATCACCGAGCCGAGCGCCGCGACGGCCAGCATCAGCAGAATCAGCAAGCGGGTCTCGCTGCTGCCGGCGGTACGCATCAGCCAGTCGCCCAGGCGATAGGCGATGCCGGTGCGCACCAGGCCGTCGCCGATGACGAACAGGGTGGCGATCAGCACCACGCTCGGATCGCTGAAACCGGCCAGTGCCTCCTGCACGCTGAGCACACCAGTGAGCGGCAGCGCGACCATGGCCAGTACCGCCACCACGTCCATGCGTGGCTTGTTCAGCGCGAACAGGCCGATGCAACCGGTGAGCAGGCCGAGAACCAGCAGCAGGTCGCCACTCATGGTCGATCAGGGATATTCGAGAATGGATTTGATACGCGGCAGGTTGCGCTCGATCCAGCCCTTGTCGATGGCACCCCAGTCGCGGATGGCGTAGTGGCCGGCATTGTGGCGTTCGCCGTCGTCCTGCTCGAAGCTGCAGTCGATGTCCAGCTCCGCGAGCGCGGCAAGGGTGTCCTGGGCGGTGCGCCGCGGCATGCCGGTCGCGGCCATCAGTGCAGGGACACTACAGGCGGTGCCGCTGTCGATCAGCCAGGCGACGTAGAGTCGGCGATAGAAACTGGTTTTGGTCTTGCTGACGGTCATGGAAGGTCCCTGGCCAGGTCGTCTGTGGGGGCAGCGACCTGGCCAGGCTCGCTGCGGTTTAGCGCAGGGCGAGCATGCCGATGTAGGTCGCGGCGCCCGCAGTGTAACCGAGGAAGGCCAGCAAGCTGACGCGCTTGACGTACCAGGTGAAGCTGATCTTCTCCATGCCCATCGCCGCGACGCCCGCTGCCGAGCCAATGATCAAGGTGCTGCCGCCGGTACCGGCGCAGAAAGCGAGCATCTCCCAGAAGTTGCCATCGACGACGAACTGCGACAGCCAGCTGGTCTCCTCGGGGCTGGCAGAAGCCAGTACGGCAGGGCTGACCAACGGATACATCTTCATCGCACCGGCCACCAGCGGCACGTTGTCGACCACGGCCGAAAGCAGGCCGATGGCGTAGGTGATCGGGTAGATGTGGCCGAGCGATTCGCGCAGGGCGGTCGCGACCTGGGTCAGGTGGCCCGCGGTAGCGAGACTGGATACGGCCAGCAGAATGCCGAGGAAGAACAGCACGCTGGGGGTGTCCACCTTGCGCAGAACGCCGACTACCGAAAGCGGGTGCTTGTCTTCGGCATTCTTGTTGCGGTGGATGAACTCGGTGGTCACCCAGAGCACGCCGAGGCCGAAGAGGATGCCCATGTAAGGCGGCAGGTGGGTCACGGTCTTAAACACCGGGACGAAGAGCAGGGCAGCGAGGCCAAGACCGAGTACCAGATTGCGCTCGAATACGGTGGTGGTCGGTGGGTGCTTCTCGGCCAGGTGAGCACGAGGACGTGGGCGTGGTGCCTCGCCGCGCAGACGGAAGCTGAGAATGATCAGCGGCACCAGCAGGCACACCAGGCTTGGCAGGAACAGACCGGTGATCACGCCGGAAGCGCTGATCTGGTTACCGATCCAGAGCATGGTGGTGGTCACGTCACCGATCGGCGACCAGGCACCACCGGCGTTGGCGGCGATTACCACGACGCCGACGAACAACCAGCGCTCGGGACGGCCGCGGATGAGCTTGCGCAGCAGCGAGACCATGACGATGGTGGTGGTCAGGTTGTCCAGTGCTGCGGAGAGGAAGAAGGTGAGGAAGCCGATGATCCACAGCAAGTGCACGCGCTTGCGGGTCTGGATGCGGTCGGTGATTACCTTGAAACCTTCGTGGGAGTCGATCAGCTCGACGATGGTCATCGCGCCGAGCAGGAAGAAGAGAATCTCCGAGACTTCTCCCAGTTGATGACGCAGCGATTCGACCACCACCGCCGAGGAGTCCCCGGGGTTGTGGCTGCCGGGTTGCAGCAGCGGAAGTATCTGGTCGGCGCCCAGCACCAGAATGGTCCAGGTCACAACCGCGGTCAGGATCGCGGCAGCGGCCTTGTCTATCTTCAGGGGATGTTCAAAGGCTATGCATAGATAGCCTATGACGAACACGACAGCCATGAGTGCATACATCGGAGGGACTCCATCTTGAGGAACCTTGCCGGGCATGCGGGTGTGTCGACGCAGCCTCAGCGGCTGGCAGGGGAACGATTCGCTAGCGAGGTGAAACAAATCGGGGCGGTGGACTGCCCTGGGAGACGGTTGCGCGTTCGGCGAAATACGTGGGGCATTGCGCTTCGCAGCAGGGGGCTCATTTCACATCGTCGAGCTGTTCGTCTTGGCTTTAACGGCCTGCCAGTTTGAAAAGGGGTGTTTCATGTGCGGCATAGTGTATCAGCGTTGCCGGTAATAACTTGTCATCAATCAAGATGACCTCCTTAAGCAAAAAGGCCAGCACCTTTCGGGCTGGCCTTTTGCGTTTACCGCGTCCTGATCAGAGCGTGGCGATGCGGTCGCGCTGCTCCTGCAGCCTGGCTTTGGCCTGTTCGGCCTCGGCCAGTTTGGCGCGTTCCTTGTCGATCACCTCGGCGGGTGCCTTGTCGACGAAACCGGCGTTCGACAGCTTTCCGCCGACGCGCTTGACCTCGCCGTCCAGCCGGGCGAGTTCCTTGTCCAGGCGAGCCAGTTCGGCATCCTTGTCGATCAGGCCAGCCATCGGCACAAGCACCTGCATGTCACCCACCAGCGCGATGGCCGACAGCGGTGCTTCTTCGCCGTCGTTGAGCAGGCGCACGCTTTCCAGCTTGGCCAGTTTCTTCAGCAGCGGCTCGTTGTCGGTCAGGCGGCGTTGATCGGTAGCCGAGGCGTTGCCCAGCACCACGTCGATGCGCTTGGCCATGGAGATGTTCATCTCGCCGCGGATCTGGCGGATGCCCAGCATGAAGGCCTTGAGCCACTCGATATCGCCTTCGGCGGCTTCGTCGATACGCTCCGGGTTGAACTCCGGCCACGGCTGCAGCATCAGCGTTGGACCGGACTTGCCGGCGAGCGGCGCGACGCGCTGCCAGATTTCCTCGGTAATGAACGGCATGAACGGATGCGCCAGGCGCAGCGCGGTTTCCAGAACGCGCACCAAGGTGCGGCGGGTACCGCGCTGGCGTTCGGCGCTTGCGGTCTCGTCCCACAGCAGCGGCTTGACCAGCTCCAGGTACCAGGCGCAGTACTCGTCCCAGATGAACTCGTACAGCACTTGAGCGGCCAGGTCGAAGCGGAACGCCTCCAGCTGTCGATTCACTTCGCTTTCGGTACGCTGCAACGCGGAGATGATCCAGCGATCCACCGACGAGAGCTCGACGGGCTCGCCGTTGACCCCCGTGTCCTTGCCCTCGGTGTTCTCGAAGACGAAGTTGGCGGCGTTCCAGATCTTGTTGCAGAAGTTGCGGTAACCCTCGACGCGGCCCATGTCGAACTTGATGTCGCGGCCGGTTGAGGCCAGCGAGCAGAAGGTGAAGCGCAGGGCGTCGGTGCCGTAGCTGGCGATGCCTTCGGGGAACTCGGCGCGGGTCTGCTTGGCGATCTTCTCGGCCAGCTTGGGCTGCATCATGCCGCTGGTGCGCTTGGTCAGCAGTTCATCGAGGGTGATGCCATCGACGATGTCCAGCGGGTCGAGCACGTTGCCCTTGGACTTGGACATCTTCTGCCCCTGACCATCGCGTACCAGACCGTGCACGTAGACGGTCTTGAACGGAATCTGCCCGGTCAGGTGAGTGGACAGCATGATCATCCGGGCGACCCAGAAGAAGATGATGTCGAAGCCTGTGACCAGCACGTCGGTGGGGTGGAAGGTCTTCAGGAACTCGGTCTGCTGCGGCCAGCCGAGTGTGGAAAAGGTCCACAGGCCGGAGCTGAACCAGGTGTCCAGCACGTCCTCGTCCTGACGCAGTTCGACGTTGTTGCAGAGGTTGTACTTGCTGCGTACCTCGACTTCATCGCGGCCAACGTAGACGTTGCCGGCTTCGTCGTACCACGCAGGAATGCGATGGCCCCACCAGAGCTGACGGCTGATGCACCAGTCCTGGATGTCGCGCATCCAGCTGAAGTACATGTTCTCGTACTGCTTGGGCACGAACTGGATCTCGCCGCTTTCGACGGCGGCGATGGCCTTCTCGGCCAGCGGTTTGGTGGAAACGTACCACTGGTCGGTCAGCCACGGCTCGATGATGGTGCCCGAGCGATCACCTCGGGGGACTTTCAGCGCGTGGTCGTCGATCTTTTCCAGCAGGCTCATGGCGTCGAACTCGGCGACGATGGCCTTGCGCGCATCGAAGCGGTCCATGTGCGCGTAGCCGTCCGGCAGGTTGGCATCGATCTTGTCGTTCGGCGTCCCGTCGATGTTGAACACCTGGGCCTTGGCGAGCACCGCGGCGTTGCGGTCGAAGATATTGATCAGCGGCAAGTGATGACGCTTGCCAACCTCGTAGTCGTTGAAGTCATGCGCCGGGGTGATCTTCACGCAGCCGGTACCGAACTCGAGGTCGACGTAGTCGTCGGCGACGATCGGGATCAGGCGGTTGACCAGCGGCAGCATGACGTGACGGCCGATCAGGCTCTTGTAGCGCTCGTCCTCCGGGTGCACGGCGATGGCGGCGTCACCGAGCATGGTTTCCGGACGGGTAGTGGCGACCACCAGGTAATCCAGGCCGTCTGCAGTCTTGCAGCCGTCGGCCAGTGGATAACGCAGGTGCCAGAGATGACCTTTCTCGTCATGGTTCTCGACTTCGAGGTCTGAGATCGCGGTGTGCAGCTTGGTGTCCCAGTTGACCAGGCGCTTGCCGCGATAGATCAGGCCGTCCTCGTGCAGGCGAACGAAGGCTTCCTTGACCGCCTCGGACAGGCCATCGTCCATGGTGAAGCGCTCGCGCGACCAGTCCACCGAGGAGCCCAGGCGACGGATCTGCCGGGTAATGGTGCCGCCGGACTCTTCCTTCCACTGCCAGACCTTCTCGAGAAACTTCTCGCGTCCAAGGTCATGACGCGAAACGCCCTGCGCGCCGAGCTGGCGCTCGACCACCATCTGCGTGGCGATACCAGCATGGTCTGTACCTGGCTGCCACAGGGTGTTGCGGCCCTGCATGCGGCGCCAGCGGATCAATGCATCCATGATGGCGTTGTTGAAGCCGTGACCCATGTGCAGGCTGCCGGTGACGTTCGGCGGCGGGATCATGATGGTGTAGGGCTCGCCGGAACCTTGCGGGGCGAAATAGTTGTTCGATTCCCAGGTCTGGTACCAGGAAGTCTCGATGGCGTGCGGCTGGTAGGTCTTGTCCATGCGGCGGGACCCTTAAAACGGCTGGTCGGAAAAACGGGCAAGTATAAAGGCAAACGGCCGCGAGATTTCGCGGCCGTGCTTATTAACTGCGCATTGTCGCGGATGACTCAGGAGCGAGGCGGGGGCGTGCGTACCAGGCGCTCGATTCGGCTCTCGAGGCGACGCTTGAGTTCCGCCTCGATCTGCGGCACGAAGTCGTCGATCACTTCCTGCAGGATCAGATTGGCCGCGGTGCGCAGTTCGTGGTCGATGTGCCGTTCGGCCAGGGAGCGAAACGCGCTGCGCACGCTGGTTTCCCGCGGCTCGTCGTCGCTGGCGCTCGCGGCCGGAACGGCAGGCGCTGGCTCGACGATATCGGACAGCAGCGGAATGCTGTCCGGGTCCAGCGCGGCCGGAGCCTCGTCTGGAAAATCGTCACCGAGCAGGGCGCGGATGGACTCGAGATCGCTCAGCAGTTCGGCGGGTTTGTTCGGGGCTTTCGGTGTCATCTCAGAAGTTTCCGGGGCTTGAGCATCCCGGCGGCTGCCAGGGGTTTTCCCTTGCTGTCGAATGGTTGGTCTTAAAGCTCGACCCGTTTCGGATCATAGCCCTGGCGTCGATACAGGCGGAAATTCTCCCGGCAGGCGGTCAGCAGTTGCGGTTCCTGGTTGACGATCTCGATGACCCGGCTGAACTGGTCGATGTGCGACGAAAGCGTCGATGCCAGGTTGATCAAGAGGCCCTGCGTGAATTGAGGTGCCTGGTCGACACCGATCACCACCGGGGCCTTCGGGTCGTCGACGTGCTGCTCGTGGGGAATGAAGCGCTCGGCGCGAAAGTCCCAGAGTAGCTCGTCGACTTCGCTCGACTGCGTTTCATCGACGCAGCGAATGAATACCTGCATGCCGTGTTGCCAGCCCTTGGCCGCCAACTGACAGGCCGCCCGCAGGCGGCCGGTCGGGTTGGCGTCGGGCAGGACGTAGAATTCGATCCGCGTCATGGGCGTGCTCCGCTCTGGCCGGGCAGCGCAAGGCGGCTCCGGCCCGAGGGATCAGGCGCGACGGCCAGGTGCATCTCAGTTGACCCGGTCCAGCAGGTACTGGGTCAACAGCGGCACGGGCCGGCCGGTGGCGCCTTTTTCCTTGCCGCCGCTGGTCCAGGCGGTGCCGGCGATATCCAGGTGCGCCCAGGCGAACTTCTTGGTGAAGCGCGAGAGGAAGCAGGCAGCCGTGATGGTGCCTGCTTTGGGGCCGCCGATGTTGGCGATATCGGCGAATGGACTGTCCAGCTGTTCCTGGTATTCGTCGAACAGCGGCAGCTGCCAGGCGCGGTCGGCAGCGTTCTCGCCAGCCTGCAGCAGTTGCTGCACCAGGGCGTCGTTGTTGCCCAGCAGACCGGAAGTGTTGCTGCCCAAGGCGACGATGCAGGCACCGGTCAGCGTGGCCACGTCGATCACCGCGCGCGGTTCGAAGCGTTCGGCGTAGGTCAGCGCATCGCACAGCACCAAACGGCCCTCGGCATCGGTGTTGAGGATTTCCACGGTCTGGCCGCTCATGGTAGTGACGATGTCGCCCGGACGGGTGGCGCCGCCGCTGGGCATGTTCTCGGCACAGGCCAGCAGGCAGACCAGGTTGATCGGCAGCTGCAGCTCCAGCACGGCCTTGAGTGTGCCGAGTACGCTGGCGGCTCCGCCCATGTCGTACTTCATCTCGTCCATGCCCTGGCCCGGCTTGAGGCTGATGCCACCGGTATCGAAGGTGATGCCTTTGCCCACCAGGGCATACGGCTGCTCGCCCTTCTTGCCGCCGTTGTACTGCATGACGATGATGCAGCCGGGCTGGTCGCTACCCTGGGAAACCGCGAGGAAGGCGCCGGCGCCGAGATCGCGCAGCTTCTTCTCGTCGAGCACGTCGACCTTCAGGCCCTTGTAGGCCTTGCTCATCTGCTTTGCCTGTTCGGCGATGTAGGTCGGGTGGCAGACGTTCGGTGGCAGGTTGCCGAGGTCGCGGGTGAAGGCCATGCCACTGGCGATCGCCGAGGCTTCGCGGGTCGCGCGTTCCACGTCGGGCTGCTCGCTCTTGTCACACAGGAGGATGATCTTCTGCAGAGCGCGCGGGTCGGCTTTCTTGCTCTTGAAGCGATCGAACACGTACTGGCCGTCGGCAAGGATTTCCACCAGCAGGCGAGTGCGGCCGTAATTGTCGCGGCCTTTGATCTGAACATCCTGCATGGCGAAGGCCGCATCGGCACCGCCGAGACCCTTGATTGCGGCAAGTGCGGCATTGGCGATCTTGCGCCACTGGCGGTTGTCCAGTTCGTCGACCTTGCCGATCCCGACCAGCAGTACGCGCTCAGCCTTGAGGCCGGGCAGGCCATGCAACAGCAGGGTCTGACCCGCTTTGCCCTGGATGTCGCCACGCTTGAGCGCAGTGCTGAGCGCGCCGCCGCTGGTGCTGTCTACGTTCTGCGCGACGCTGCCGAGAAGGCAGTCATCGCCGAGCGGCAGAACCAGGGTGGCGGTCTTCTGGGTGGAGGCTTTGGCGCTTTTGACAACAAATTCCATGACGTGGTGTCCCCAAGACAAAGAGTCGGGTTTGCAGGATAATGCCGGGCTTATTTTTCCGGTGGTTCGCCTGTTCGGTCGTTGCTAACGACTGCGCTAGGCTAGAAACGTTGCAATCGTCGATGCTTCCGCGATTGTTTCGGCGCGGGGGTCCGCGTCCGCTCGGTGCGTCATTACCCAATTTCCAACGGCCCGCTCCGGCGGGCCGGCAACTGGCGGCTAGTTTGAGCGTTGCCGCCAGAGCCTGACAACCCTGGAGTGTCTGGTTTGATCGTCTTTCGTTACCTGTCCCGAGAGCTGCTGGTCACCATGAGCGCGGTCAGTGCCGTGCTGCTGGTAATCATCATGAGTGGCCGTTTCATCAAGTATCTGGCGCAGGCTGCGCAGGGACTGCTCGACCCAGGGGTGCTGTTGCTGATCATGGGCTTTCGTCTGCCCGGCTTTCTGCAGCTCATCCTACCGCTCGGACTGTTTCTCGGCATTCTGCTGGCCTACGGGCGCCTCTATCTGGAAAGCGAAATGACGGTGCTTTCGGCCACGGGCATGAGCCAGCGCCGGCTGCTGGTCTACAGCCTGGCGCCCGCCGCCCTGGTGGCGGTCGTGGTGGGCTGGCTGAGCCTGGGGTTGGCGCCGCAGGGCATCGCCGAGGTGGACCGTATCCTCAATCAGCAGGACTCCCTGACCGAGTTCGACACGCTGGTGCCGGGGCGCTTTCAGACGTTGCGCGGCGGTTCACGGGTAACCTACACCCGCGAACTGTCGGCTGACCGCAGCGAGCTCGGCGGGGTGTTCATCTCCGAAACCAATGTCTCGCGTCAGACCGGAAAGGAAAGCGGGCTGTCGGTGCTGGTTGCCGAGAGCGGACGGCAGGAAGTCCAGCCCGATGGCAGTCGCTATCTGATTCTGGAAAACGGCTATCGTTATGACGGCAACCCGGGGCAGGCCGGTTACCGCGCCATCCAGTACGACACCTATGGCGTGCTGCTTCCCAAGCCGGAGGTGAACATGGAGCTGAGCGAACGTGAGGCGCTGCCGACTCGGGAGCTGCTCGGCAGCGACAACATCCGTCATCGCACCGAGCTGCAGTGGCGCTTCTCATTGCCGTTGCTGGTGTTCGTCGTTACCGTGCTCGCGGTGCCGCTGGCCAAGGTGAATCCGCGGCAGGGGCGTTTTCTCAAGCTGCTGCCGGCGATCCTTCTGTACATGACCTACCTTGCGTTGCTGATCGCCGTGCGCGGTGCGCTGGACAAGGGGCGAATCCCGATGGCGCTGGGCCTTTGGTGGGTGCACGGGCTGTTCCTGGCGATAGGCCTGTTGATGCTTTACTGGGAGCCGATCAGGCTGCGGATGAAGAAGAGCATTGCGCAGCGGGAGGTGGCTCGTGGTTAAGCTGGATCGCTACATCGGAGTCCATGTCTTTCTCGCGATTCTGACTGTCCTCGGCATCATCGTGGGTCTGGCTCTGCTATTCGCGTTCATCGATGAATTGAGTGATGTAGAAGGCAGCTACGGGCTGGGCGATGCCCTGCAGTACGTACTGCTGACGTCGCCTCGGCGTCTGTATGAAATGCTGCCTATGGCGGCGCTGATCGGTTGTTTGATCGGTCTTGGCACGCTTGCCAGCAGCAGCGAGCTGACCATCATGCGCGCGGCTGGTGTCTCGCTGGGGCGCATCGTGGTGGCGGTGATGAAGCCGATGCTGGTGCTGCTCATTGCCGGCATTCTGATCGGTGAGTACGTTGCGCCAGCGTCCGAGGACATCGCCCAGGCGCGGCGCTCCCTGGCGCAGGGCGCAGGCGAGGCGCAGAGCAGCAAGCGCGGCCTGTGGCACCGGCAGGAGAACGAGTTTGTGCACGTCAACGCCGTGCAGCCCGGCGGCATGCTGGTGGGGGTGACACGTTATCGCTTCGATGACGAGCGCCGCTTGCTGTCGTCCAGTTTTGCCCGTCGCGCCAGCTATCAGGCTGATCACTGGCTGCTCGAGAATATCTCGACCACCCATTTTCGCGGCGATCACACCGAGGTGGTGCGCACGCCGCAGGAACGCTGGGATGTTCAGCTGACGCCGCAGCTACTCGGGACGGTGGTGATGGAGCCGGAAGCGCTATCAATCACCGGCTTGTGGCGCTATATCCACTACCTGGGTGAGCAGGGGCTGAACAACGGTCGTTACTGGCTGGCGTTCTGGACCAAGGTGCTGCAGCCGGCCGTCACCGTTGCGCTGGTGCTGCTGGCGATCTCGTTCATCTTCGGGCCACTGCGCTCGGTCACGCTTGGTCAGCGCATCTTTACCGGCGTAGTGGTCGGCTTCGTGTTCCGCATTATTCAGGATTTGCTCGGGCCGGCTAGCCAGGTGTTCGGCTTCTCGCCGTTGCTTGCGGTGGTGCTGCCAGCGGGCATCTGTGCACTCATCGGTGCCTGGTTGCTGCGTCGGGCGGGATGACGGGTGCCTCCGGCGCGAACCGCCGGAGGCGCTGTCGACAAGGTTTGGGTCAGTGTTGGCTCGGTGCGCAGAGCAAAGTCACTTCTTGTGAATGTTCTTCGGTAGCTGAACGGCCTGGCTCTCCGAGTACATGTCGTGCCAAGTGCGGTTCTGTTTGTCGAGCAGCATCCACCAATAACCCATGCCCAGGCACAGCAGCGAAACCAGTGCGATCAGAAAACGCAGAAGCGCCTGCCAAAGATCGATGGCGGTTCCGTCTGCATTCTGGATCCGGATGCCCCAGACCTGCATGCCCAGCGTTTGGCCGCTGTGGGTCCAAAACTTGGCGAAAAAGCCGAACAGGCTGAACAGCAGCAGAGTCGAGAGCAGGGGGTCGATGTCCAGGCGGCCGGCATCCGCGAGCTGCTGCAGTTGTTCACTGCCGTAGAGCAGGCGCAGCAGCACTTGCTGATAGAGCAGTGTCACTACCATCATCAAGGCGATGCACAGCAGGCTGTCATAAAACATTGCAGCAAGCCGGCGTACCAGGCCGGCGGCGGGAAACTGGCCCTGCGGGCTGAGCAGGTGTCTGCGCATTGGGTGTCTCGATCAAAGAGGTGGGCGGCGCATTCTACGGAATTGCGCGCATAAAAAAGCCCCTGATGTTGCCATCAGGGGCTTTTCGGAGAGGCTTAGCCCAGGATCTGAACCTGGTCTGCCTGCATGCCCTTTTGACCTTGCACTGCGACGAAACTGACTTTCTGCCCTTCTTTCAGGCTCTTGAAGCCGTTGCCTTCGATCGCGCGGAAGTGCACGAACAGATCCGGACCGCTCTCGGGAGTGATGAAACCAAAACCTTTCTCGTCGTTAAACCACTTGACGGTACCGTTCTGACGATTCGACATGTCTTTGTATCCTTGAAACTCAAAAGTAGAATTGCCCCTGCAGAGCAGGAAGCTGGAACTGGTTGCAAGGAGTAAGAGAGTCGAGCGGAGTAGCGGATCTGAAGATCTACTGCACCAGGTCACGAATCAACAGCGACCCATGCAAACACAGTGGGCACACTCTACGATAACTCGCCAGGGAATGCCAACCCCTCGGAGCCATAGAATTTGCCTGTCCAGGCGGCGCCATTTGGCGCTTTTTGACGTGGCTTTGACTCGCCTTATTCGCTGTTGCGAGAGAGGCAGTGCCACGAGTCGACTGCATCGATATCGAGTGTCAGTCTGAGGGAAAGCGATGTAGCTGACGTTGCTTGCCGTGCTGCCGATCCAGATTGTCCGGATGCTTGCATGCGGCCTGATGCGCTTTGAAGCTTCGCTACGGCGTTAGACTTGCATGCGATCCGGTTACCCGTTTCGCTAAGCATGCAGCTTGGCTGCGTTGTAGCGATTCACTGATGGTGCCTCGAGAGAGACTCGAACTCTCACGTTGTTACCAACGGCGGATTTTGAATCCGCTGCGTCTACCGATTCCGCCATCGAGGCACAGTGGGCGCGCAGTATAGGGATGCGCGACGGGGTGGTCAATCGCTTGGCGTGGTCAGGTCGACGTGTTTCGGATAAGATTTGCGCCCTTTCCGCGTCCCGACCTCCGATCCATGCAAGTTGCCGATTTTTTCTTCCAGCTGCCCGATGCCCTGATCGCACGACATCCCCTGGCGGAGCGGCGCGCCAGTCGTCTGCTGGTGCTCGAAGGCGAAACGGGAAAGCTCTCGCATCGCAACTTCGCCGATCTGCTGGACCATGTGCGGCCCGGCGATCTGATGGTGTTCAACAATACCCGGGTGATCCCGGCGCGCCTGTTCGGTCAGAAAGCTAGCGGCGGCAAGCTGGAAATCCTTGTCGAAAGGGTAGTCGGCAATCGCAGCGTTCTGGCGCATGTCCGTTCCAGCAAGTCGCCCAAGGCCGGATCGAAGATCCTGCTCGATGGCGGCGGCGAAGCAGAAATGATCGCCCGGCATGATGCGCTGTTCGAACTCGAGTTCGACGAGGATGTTCTGCCGTTGCTCGAGCGCATCGGGCACATGCCATTGCCTCCTTATATAGACAGGCCTGACGCCGCCGCTGACCGCGAGCGTTACCAGACCGTCTACGCGCAGCGCGCCGGTGCCGTGGCTGCGCCGACCGCAGGACTGCACTTCGATGAGGCGCTGCTGCAGACGCTGCGTGAGTCTGGCGTGGAAACGGCCTACGTTACCCTTCATGTTGGCGCCGGCACCTTTCAGCCGGTGCGCGTGGAGCGTATCGAAGAGCATCACATGCATCGCGAATGGCTGGAGGTCGGCCAGGATGTCGTCGATGCGGTGGCGGCCTGTCGCTCCCGTGGTGGGCGCGTGATCGCTGTCGGTACTACCAGCGTGCGTTCGCTGGAGACGGCGGCGCGCGATGGTGAACTCAAGCCGTTCAGTGGCGACACCGATATCTTCATCTACCCAGGCAAGAGCTTTCATGTGGTGGATGCACTGGTCACCAATTTCCATCTACCTGAATCCACGCTGCTGATGCTGGTTTCCGCCTTCGCCGGTTATCCGGAGACCATGGCGGCCTACGCCGAAGCGGTGGCTCAGCGTTATCGCTTCTTCAGTTACGGCGATGCCATGTTCATCACCCGCAATCCCGCGCCGCGCGGCCCCGAGGAAACCCAATGACTCGCTCCTGCCATATGTCCTTCGAGTTGCTTGCCACCGATGGCAAGGCGCGCCGCGGACGTCTGACCTTTCCGCGCGGCACCGTCGAGACGCCGGCGTTCATGCCAGTGGGCACTTACGGTACCGTCAAAGGCATGCTGCCACGTGACATCGAGGCGATCGGCGCGCAGATCATTCTGGGCAACACCTTCCATCTCTGGTTGCGCCCTGGCACTGAAGTGATCAAGCGCCATGGGGACCTGCACGACTTCATGCAGTGGCAGGGGCCTATCCTCACCGACTCGGGCGGCTTTCAGGTGTTCAGCCTGGGCGCGATGCGCAAGATCAAGGAGGAGGGCGTCTACTTCGCCTCTCCGGTAGATGGCGCAAAAGTCTTCATGGGGCCGGAGGAGTCGATGCAGGTCCAGCGTGACCTGGGCTCGGATATCGTGATGATCTTCGATGAATGCACGCCTTATCCCGCTGACGAAGACGTGGCGCGGCGTTCGATGGAGCTGTCGCTGCGCTGGGCCAAGCGCTCGAAGGTCGCCCATGGCGACAGTCCGGCTGCGCTGTTCGGCATTGTTCAGGGCGGTATGCACGAATCTTTGCGCATGCGCTCGCTGGAAGGGCTTTGCGAGATCGGGTTTGATGGCCTGGCGATTGGCGGCCTTTCGGTTGGCGAGCCGAAGGAAGAGATGATCCGTGTGCTGGATTTTCTTCCGCCACAGATGCCAGCGGATAAGCCACGCTATCTGATGGGGGTGGGCAAGCCGGAGGACTTGGTCGAAGGTGTGCGGCGCGGCGTCGATATGTTCGACTGCGTGATGCCAACGCGCAATGCGCGAAATGGGCATCTTTTCGTTGATAGCGGTGTGATCAAGATCCGCAACGCCGTTCACAAACACGACGATTCTCCGCTGGATCCGAGCTGTGACTGTTACACCTGCAAACATTTCTCCCGCGCTTATCTGCATCATCTGGATAAATGCGGCGAAATGCTGGGTAGCATGTTGAATACTATCCATAACCTGCGGCATTACCAGCGGGTTATGGCTGGTTTACGCGACGCCATTCAACAGGGTACATTGGCGGCCTTTGTCGACGCCTTTTATGCCAAGCGCGGTCTGCCAACGCCGCCGCTTGCGTGACGTGCCAGAACAAAACAATCCTTTCTGCAACAGGAGTGCTACATGAGCTTTCTGATTCCCGCCGCCTATGCCCAGGAGGCTGCTGCTGGTCCTGCTGGTACTGGTTTCGAGTGGGTTTTTCTGGTCGGTTTTCTGGTCATCTTCTACCTGATGATCTGGCGCCCCCAGTCCAAGCGTGCCAAGGAACACAAGAACCTGATCGCCGGCCTGCAGAAGGGCGACGAAGTGGTCACTTCCGGCGGTATCGCTGGCAAGGTCACTAAGGTCGCCGATGACTTCGTGGTGATCGAGGTGTCTGACAACGTTGAGCTGAAGTTCCAGAAAGTGGCGATCGCCGCAACGTTGCCCAAGGGCACACTGAAAGCCATCTGAGCTGACTTCATTCAATATCGACGGGGCGCGCAAGGCGCCCCGCGTTCATTAAACGGGCTGCGTCATGCTCAATAGATTCCCTCTCTGGAAATACCTGCTGATTCTGGCAGTGCTCGCGATCGCCTTTATTTACTCTGCTCCCAACCTCTATCCGGATGACCCGGCGATTCAGGTTACCGGTGCCAGCACATCGCAGGAGATCGGCGAGGCAGACCTCGAGCGCATCAGCAAAGCACTCGTGGATGGTGGTATCGCGGTCAAGTCTGCGTCCCTGGACGAGCAGGGCCGAGGTGGCCTTGTGCGTCTCGAGCGTCAGGATGATCAGTTGCCGGCAAAAGATATCGTGCGCCGAGCGCTCGGCGACGCCTACGTAGTTGCGCTCAATCTGGCGCCTACGACTCCCGACTGGTTGCGCAATCTTGGCGCAAGCCCGATGAAGCTTGGTCTGGATCTCTCCGGTGGTGTGCACTTCCTCCTGGAAGTGGACATGGACAAGGCAATTGAAACGCGCCTGAACGTCTCCGAGGGTGAGGTCAAGAGTCTGCTGCGCAAGGAGCGTGTGCGATACCGCAGTCTGCCGAATCTGAAGGATTCGGTGCAGTTGGGCTTTGCCGATGAGGCTACCTTGGATGCCGCCCAATCGCTCATCCGCAAGGAATTTACCGACTTCGAGCTGACGTCCGCAGAGCGCAACGGCCAGTACGTGCTGCGTCTGACGCTGACCGAAGCCAAGCTGGCGGAAATTCGCGAGTACTCGATCAAGCAGAACCTGACCACGGTGCGTAATCGCGTCAACGAACTCGGCGTGGCTGAGCCGTTGGTTCAGCGTCAAGGTGCCAATCGGATCGTCGTCGAGCTGCCGGGGGTGCAGGATACGGCCGAGGCCAAACGTATCCTCGGCAAGACGGCGAACCTTGAGTTCCGCCTGGCTGCCGATTCAGATGCATCGCGTGCTTCCACCGAAACCTTCGAGTTCCGCGAAGAGGGCCGCCCGCCGGTTCAGCTTGAACGCACACTGATCATTACAGGTGATCAGGTGACCGACGCCCAGGCCAGCTACGACGAGAATGGCCGTCCGCAGGTGAATATCCGGCTCGATGGCCACGGCGGCGATCTGATGAATCGCGCCACGCGCAACAATGTAGGGCGCAGCATGGCCGTGATCTTCATCGAGCAGCGGCCGATGACTCGCTATGTGCGGCAGACGGTTGATGGTGTTGAGCAGGAAGTGCGCGTCGAGACCTTCCAGGAAGAAAAGACGATCATCAGCCTTGCAACTATCCAGTCGCCACTCGGCAGCCAGTTCCGCATCACCGGCCTCGATGGCCAGGGCGAGTCGTCAGAGCTGGCGTTGCTGCTGCGTGCCGGTGGTCTGGCGGCGCCGATGTACTTCGCAGAAGAGCGCACCATCGGCCCGAGCCTGGGCGCGGAGAACATCAAGCTGGGCGTCCAGGCAGCCATGTGGGGCTTCCTCTTCGTCGCCATCTTCATGGTGCTGATCTACAAGTTCTTCGGTGTGTTGGCGACCATTGCGCTGCTGTTCAATATGGTCGTGCTGACAGCCCTGATGTCGATGCTCAATGCCACGCTGACCCTTCCGGGTATTGCCGGTATCGTGTTGACCATGGGTATGGCGGTGGATGCCAACGTGCTGATCTTCTCGCGAATCCGCGAGGAGATCGCCAATGGCATGTCGATCCAGCGCGCCATCCATGAAGGCTTCGATCGGGCCTTCTCGGCGATCGTCGACGGTAACCTGACCACTCTGCTGGTCGGCGGCATCCTGTTCGCCATGGGGACCGGCCCGATCAAGGGCTTCGCGGTTACCCTTTCGATCGGCATCCTGACGTCGATGTTTACCGCAATCATCGTGACGCGCGCCATGGTCAACCTGATCTACGGTGGCCGCGATCTCAAGAAGCTGTGGATTTAAGGGGCTAGCACGATGAAACGCGTAATCAATTTCATGGGTGTCCGCCATGTGGCCTTCGCCCTGACCGTGGTGCTGACCGTTGCGTCACTGGCGAGCCTGGTGGTCAA
The DNA here is from genome assembly GCF_021432085.1 of Stutzerimonas kunmingensis. GTDB lineage: Bacteria > Pseudomonadota > Gammaproteobacteria > Pseudomonadales > Pseudomonadaceae > Stutzerimonas. The sequence goes on from NZ_CP090366.1 coordinate 1,294,797, forward strand.
GGGGCTCAACTTCGGGTTGGACTTTACTGGCGGTACACTGATCGAGCTCGGCTATGAGCGCCCGGTTGAACTCGAGCAGGTGCGTGGGCAGCTGGTGCAATCCGGTTTTGGCGACGCTGTAGTGCAGAGCTTCGGTGCGACTACTGACGTGCTGGTGCGCATGCCGGGCGACGATCCTCAGCTGGGAGAGCGCATCGCTGATGCATTGCGCGGCGCTGACAGTGCCAACTCGGTGAGCGTCAAGCGAGTCGAGTTCGTCGGGCCTGCGGTGGGTGAGGAGCTGCGCGACCAGGGTGGCCTGGGCATGCTGCTCGCGCTGGGTGGTATTCTGGTCTACGTGGCCTTTCGCTTTCAGTGGAAGTTCGGTCTCGGTGCCGTGCTGTCGCTGTTCCACGATGTGATCGTCGTTCTCGGGGTGTTCTCCTTTTTCCAGATATCGTTCGATCTCACTGTGCTGGCCGCTGTGCTGGCGGTTATCGGCTATTCGCTGAACGACACAATCGTCATCTTTGACCGGATCCGCGAAAACTTCCGCATGCTGCGCAAGGCGGAGCTGCTGGAAAATATCAATATCTCCACGACGCAAACCTTGCTGCGCACCATGGCAACTTCGGTATCCACGTTGCTGGCTGTCGGTGCGCTCATGGTCTTTGGTGGCGAGAATCTGTGGGGCTTCTCGTTGGCGCTGTTGATCGGCGTTGGAGCAGGCACGTACTCGTCGATCTATGTCGCTGGCATGCTGCTCGTCTGGCTGAAGCTCACCCGTGACGACCTGATTCCACCAGTGGTGGAAGAGGAAGCGGACGAGCGCCCCTGATCTTCTTCGAACTTCCGCAGCCTAGAGGAGTCCAAGGCTGCGGAACGGGCGCAGCCCGAAGGAAGAGGAAGTCATAGTGAACAAGTCCATGTTGGTCGGTACGGCGCTCGGAGTGGTGGTCGCCACGGCTGGCGGCGCTTTCGCTACTTATAGTCTGGTTGATCGCGGGCCGAAATTCGCCGATGTGCTGGCGGTGGAGCCGATCAAGGAAACCATTCGGACTCCGCGAGAGGTTTGCAAGGATGTCGCGGTGACTCGGCAGAAACCAGTGCAGGATCAGCATCGCATCGCAGGTACAGCAGTGGGTGCGGTGGTTGGTGGCCTGCTCGGCAATCAGGTTGGTGGCGGTACCGGCAAGAAAATTGCGACGGTCGCCGGTGCGGTCGGTGGCGGTTATGCAGGCAATCAGGTGCAGGGCCGCATGCAGGCCAGCAGCACCTATACCACTACCGAAACACGTTGCAGCACGGTAACCGATTCGCACGACAAGATCGTCGGCTACGACGTGAAGTACGACCTCGCCGGCAAGGTGGGTCGCGTACGCATGGATCGCGATCCGGGTAGCCAGATCCCGGTGCAGGATGGACAGTTGTCGCTATCGCAGCAGTGAGTTGAGCGATTGTGCAGCAACAAAAAAACGCCCCGTTGGGGCGTTTTTTTATGCCGCTATCGTTCTCAGCGCTTGAGAGAAGGTGTCAGGTGCGGCTGGATAGTGGTCAGTACCGCCTTGAAGCATTTGGTGTTGCCGGCAACGATCTGGCCCTTCTCAAGGAAGTCATGGCCGCCGCTGAAATCGCTCACCAAGCCGCCGGCTTCCTGGATCAGCAGTGCGCCTGCCGCCATGTCCCATTCGGAAAGGCCAAACTCCCAGAACGCATCGAAGCGGCCTGCAGCGACATAAGCCAGGTCGAGGCTTGCGGCGCCGGCACGACGTAGGCCGGAGGTCTGGCCGACCAGGCTGCGGAACATCTTCAAGTAGCTGTCCAGGTTGTCCATCTGGCCATCCTTGAACGGAAAGCCGGTGCCGAGCAGTGCGCCGTCCAGGCTCTTGCGTGCGCTAACGCGCAGGCGGCGGCCGTTCAGGGCGGCGCCGCGGCCGCGGCTGGCGGTGAATTCTTCCTGGCGTACCGGGTCCAGCACGACCGCGTGTTCCAGGCGCCCGCGGTACTTGCAGGCGATGCTGACGGCGTAGTGAGGAATGCCGCGGACAAAATTGGTGGTTCCATCCAGCGGGTCGATGATCCACAGGTAATCGGCGCCGTCCCCGCTGCCTTCGAGCAGTCCGCCTTCCTCGCCCAGGATGCCGTGATTCGGGTAGGCCTTGCGCAGCGCATTGACGATGCTCTGCTCTGCGGCCTTGTCGATTTCGGTGACGTAATCCTTCGCTTCTTTCTCGTTGACCGAGATTGCATCCAGGCGATCGGTGGAACGGACAATCAGTTCGCCGGCGCTGCGGGCGGCGCGCAGCGCGATATTCAGCATGGGCTGCATGGATCAATTACCTGGTCGTTAAAGAAAGCGCGAAATTCTATCAGGAAAGCGCCGGCGCATGTAGCGTCACGGTGGTGGTTGCAGGGGGCGGCAGATGGCGGATCGGGAGCCGCTTCCTGTAAGCTTTCTGCTCGCTTTCAAGCAGAGAATTATTGTGTCGCTGCAGAACATTCGTGTCGTGCTGGTCAATACCAGTCATGCCGGCAACATCGGTGGTGCGGCTCGCGCCATGAAGAACATGGGGCTTTCGCGCCTGGTCTTGGTCGATCCCGAGGATTTCCCGAGTCCCAACGCCGTGGCCAGAGCGTCCGGTGCAACCGACATTCTCGATAGTGCACGGGTCGTTGCAACGCTGGAAGAGGCGCTGGCTGGTTGCAGTCTGGTGCTCGGAACCAGCGCTCGTGATCGGCGCATTCCCTGGCCGTTGCTCGATCCTCGGGAGTGCGCGTCGGTTTCCGTGGAGCAGTCTGCAGGGGGCGGCGAAGTCGCATTGGTATTCGGTCGCGAGTACGCGGGGCTGACCAATGAGGAGTTGCAGCGCTGTCAGTACCACGTCCATATCCCGTCTGACCCACAGTTCAGTTCATTGAATCTCGCTGCGGCCGTGCAGGTGCTTACCTACGAGGTGCGCATGGCCTGGTTGGCTGCCGAGGGGCGGCCAACCAAGGTCGAAAAACTGGAAACCACGGCGATGCTGGATGCCCAGCCCGTGACTGTCGACGAGCTGGAGAATTACTTCGGTCATCTTGAGCAGGCTCTGGTGGATATCGGCTTTCTCGATCCGGCCAAGCCCAGGCATCTGATGCCCCGATTGCGTCGGCTCTACGGGCGCAGCGGTATCAGCAAGCTGGAAATGAATATCCTGCGCGGTATTCTCACCGAGACACAAAAGGCTGCCCGCGGCGAGCCTCACAAGCGGAGAAGTGATTGATGTTCGAACGCATGCGCGAAGACATTCAAAGCGTTTTCCATCGCGATCCGGCGGCACGCAATGCGTTCGAAGTTCTGACCTGTTATCCGGGGCTGCACGCCATCTGGATTCATCGCCTGTCCCATTGGCTGTGGGTGCATGAATTCAAGTGGCTTGCGCGGATGTCCTCGAATCTGGGGCGCTGGCTGACCGGGGTCGAGATCCATCCGGGCGCCAGGATTGGCCGGCGATTCTTTATTGATCACGGGATGGGCATCGTCATTGGCGAGACCGCGGAAATTGGCGATGACGTGACGCTCTATCACGGCGTGACACTCGGTGGCACCAGCTGGAATAAGGGCAAGCGCCATCCGACGCTTGAAGGCGGTGTAATCGTGGGGGCGGGCGCGAAGATCCTCGGGCCGTTCACCGTCGGCGCGGGCGCGAAGATCGGCTCCAATGCGGTGGTTACCCGTGAAGTGCCGCCGGGAGCGACGGCGGTTGGGATTCCGGGGCGGGTGATCGTCAAATCCAGCGATGAGCAGGAAGCCAAGCGCAAGGCCATTGCCGAGAAGATCGGATTCGACGCCTATGGCGTCAGCGAGGATATGCCCGATCCCGTCGCGCGAGCCATTGGGCAGTTGCTGGATCATGTTCAGGCCGTAGAGGAGCGCTTGGAGGGCATGTGTGGCGCGCTCAAGGCGCTGGGCAGCGATTATTGCGCCAAGGACCTTCCGGAGCTGCGAGAAGAAGACTTCGTTGAAGTGAAGTCCGACGCTGGCGATGCCCGCACCTGAAGTGCGCGGGCTGGCAGCAGCTGGTATCATGCCGGCCCGCTGCCTCCGGCCGGGCGTGGTCCAGACTAAAGACCTACTGAATTAATAGGTCTTATAGTTGACTCAAATACTCGGGAATTGCATAATTGCGCCAAACCGTAATGCTTGGTGCAGACCGATGCGATTAACCACCAAAGGCCGTTATGCCGTGACCGCCATGCTCGATCTGGCGCTGCATGCGCAGCATGGGCCGGTCTCCCTGGCCGATATTTCCGAGCGGCAGGGTATTTCCCTTTCCTATCTCGAGCAGCTTTTCGCGAAGCTGCGCCGCGGCAGCCTAGTGACCAGCGTGCGAGGGCCCGGCGGCGGCTATCAGCTTTCTCGCGACATGGCCGGCATTCAGGTCGCCCAGGTCATCGACGCTGTGAACGAGTCGGTCGATGCCACGCGTTGCCAAGGTCTGGGCGGCTGTCACTCTGGCGATACCTGCCTGACTCACCATCTGTGGTGTGACCTCAGCCAGCAGATTCATGAATTCCTTAGCGGCATCAGCCTGGCCGACCTGGTCAAGCGCCAGGACGTGCAGCAGGTCGCCCTGCGCCAAGACATGCGCAAGGCTGGCGGCACTTCGCCGCATATGGACAAGATAGAAACGTCCGCCATCGATTGAGCAGGGCGACTGCCTGATAGGAGATATCTGAATGAAATTGCCGATTTACCTGGACTACTCTGCGACCACACCTGTGGATCCGCGTGTTGCCGCCAAGATGATCGAGTGCCTCACCAACGAAGGCAACTTCGGCAATCCGGCGTCGCGCTCTCATGCCTTTGGCTGGAAAGCCGAGGAAGCCGTGGAGAATGCGCGCCGTCAGGTTGCTGAGCTGGTCAACGCCGATCCCCGTGAAATCGTCTGGACATCCGGTGCAACCGAGTCGGACAACCTGGCCATCAAGGGCGTCGCGCATTTCTATGCGTCCAAGGGCAAGCACATCGTCACCACCAAGATCGAGCACAAGGCGGTACTGGATACCACTCGCCAGCTCGAGCGCGAAGGCTTCGAGGTCACGTATCTCGAACCGGGCGAGGATGGCATCGTCACGCCAGTGATGGTCGAAGCTGCGCTGCGCGACGACACTATTCTTGTGTCGGTCATGCACGTGAACAACGAGATCGGCACTATCAACGACATCACCGCCATCGGCGAGCTGACCCGTTCTCGCGGCATTCTTTTCCATGTCGATGCGGCGCAGTCGACCGGCAAGGTCGAAATCGATCTGGAGAAGATGAAGGTCGATCTGATGTCCTTCTCTGCTCATAAGACCTATGGGCCGAAGGGCGTGGGTGCGCTGTATGTTCGCCGTAAGCCCCGCGTCCGCCTTGAGGCACAGATGCATGGCGGTGGCCATGAGCGTGGCATGCGTTCCGGTACGCTGGCTACGCACCAGCTGGTCGGCATGGGCGAAGCCTTTCGTATTGCGAAAGACGAAATGGCCCAAGAGAACGAGCGCGTTCGCTCCCTGCGTGATCGCTTCTACAAGCAGGTCGAGCATCTCGAAGAGCTTTATGTGAACGGTAGCCTGACCGCCCGTGTGCCGCACAATCTGAACCTCAGCTTCAACTACGTCGAGGGTGAGTCGCTGATCATGGCGCTCAAGGATCTGGCGGTATCGTCTGGCTCCGCCTGTACGTCCGCTTCGCTGGAGCCGTCGTACGTGCTGCGTGCCCTGGGTCGTAACGACGAATTGGCGCATAGCTCCATCCGTTTCACCTTCGGTCGGTTCACTACTGAAGAGGAAATCGACTACGCAGCGCAGAAGGTTTGCGAGGCCGTCACCAAGCTGCGCGAGCTTTCGCCCCTGTGGGACATGTTCAAAGACGGCGTCGACATTTCCAAGGTCGAGTGGCAAGCCCACTGACCGGCGTCAAGCGCCGCACAGCCTGATCTAAGAGGATTGCACCATGGCATACAGCGATAAGGTCATCGACCACTACGAAAACCCGCGCAACGTCGGCAAGTTCGACGCTGAAGACCCGAGCATCGGTACCGGCATGGTAGGTGCGCCGGCATGTGGCGACGTGATGCGTTTGCAGATCAAGGTCAACGAGCAGGGCGTCATCGAAGATGCCAAGTTCAAGACCTATGGTTGCGGCTCCGCCATCGCGTCCAGCTCGCTTGCTACCGAGTGGATGAAGGGCAAGACCCTGGAAGAAGCGGAAACCATCAAGAACACGCAGCTGGCTGAAGAGCTGGCGCTGCCGCCGGTGAAGATTCACTGCTCCGTGCTCGCCGAAGATGCGATCAAGGCGGCTGTGCGTGATTACCGCGAAAAGAAAGGTCTGCTTTAAATAGGGAGGTTGCGATGGCTATCACCATGACGCCCGCTGCAGCCCAGCACGTTCGCCGTTCGCTGGACGGGCGAGGCAAGGGTGTAGGTGTGCGACTCGGGGTGCGTACGACCGGCTGTTCCGGCTTGGCGTACGTACTTGAGTTCGTCGACGAAACGGCAGCCGAAGACTCGGTGTTCGAGAGTCATGGGGTCAAGGTGATCATTGATCCCAAGAGCTTGGTATACCTCGACGGCACGGAACTCGACTTCGTTCGCGAAGGGCTCAACGAGGGCTTCAAGTTCAATAACCCGAACGTTCGTGGCGAGTGTGGCTGCGGCGAGAGCTTCAATATCTGAGGACGCCGTGGGTACTCCCTGTCATTTTGCATTGTTCGAGTTGAAGCCCGAGTTCGAGCTGGATCTCGCGTCTCTTGCCGATCGCTATCGAGAGCTTGCTCGCCAGGTTCACCCTGATCGCTTTGCCGACGCTGGCGAAAGCGAGCAGCGTCAGGCCCTTGAGCGCTCCGCCAACCTCAATGAGGCCTACCTGACGCTCAAGAGTCCGAGCCGCCGGGCAAGGTATCTGTTGGCCATCGAGGGGCATGAGGTTCCACTGGAAGCGACTGTTCAGGATCCCGCGTTCCTCATGCAGCAGATGCATTGGCGCGAGGAGCTTGAAGAGCTCCATGAGCAGGCCGATCTGGATGGCGTAGCGGCGTTCAAGTCGCGCCTGAAGCAGGCGCAGCAGGGGCTTAACGATGATTTCGCCCGCATCTGGCAGGATTCTGAGCGGCGTGCCGATGCTGAGCGTCTGGTTCGACGCATGCAGTTTCTCGACAAGCTGACCCAGGAAGTGCGCCAACTCGAAGAGCGCCTCGACGATTAACCCCGCGCAGCGCCCGGCGTTGCGCCCGATATCAGACAGACATGGCCTTACTTCAGATTGCCGAGCCCGGACAAACCCCCCAGCCCCATCAGCGGCGCCTGGCTGTCGGAATAGACTTGGGGACCACCAACTCCCTCGTAGCTGCCCTGCGCAGTGGTGTCACTGCGCCGTTGGCCGATGCTGATGGGCAAGTGATCCTGCCGTCGGTGGTGCGCTATCACGCTGACCGCATTGAGGTTGGCGCACAAGCCAAACTTGCCGCGGCCACCGATCCGTTCAACACCATCAGTTCGGTCAAACGGCTGATGGGTCGTGGGCTGGCCGATGTGAAGCAGTTGGGCGAACAGCTGCCGTACCGCTTCCGTCAGGCTGAGTCGCAAATGCCGTTCATCGAGACCGTTCAGGGCGCCAAGAGCCCTGTGGAAGTCTCGGCTGAGATCCTGCGCGCACTCCGTCAGCGTGCCGAGGCGACCCTGGGCGGTGAACTGGTCGGTGCGGTGATTACCGTTCCTGCCTATTTCGACGATGCCCAGCGTCAGGCGACCAAGGACGCCGCGCGGCTCGCTGGGCTCAGCGTGCTGCGCCTGCTCAACGAGCCGACCGCGGCCGCCGTCGCCTATGGTCTGGATCGTCATGCCGAAGGCGTCGTCGCGATCTACGATCTCGGAGGTGGTACCTTCGATATTTCGATTCTTCGCCTGACCAAGGGCGTTTTCGAGGTGTTGGCCACTGGTGGCGACACGGCTCTGGGTGGTGATGATTTCGACCATGCCGTAGCGGACTGGATTCTCGAGCGTGCCGGTGTGTCCGACGATCTCGAGCCGGGCGCGCAGCGTGAATTGCTGAAGATTGCCTGCGATGCCAAGGAGCATCTGAGTGATGTGGATGCGGTGGATGTCGCGTATGCCGGCTGGTCAGGCGAGCTGCAACGCGAGACCTTCGATGCGCTGATCGAGCCGATGATTGCGCGCAGTCTCAAGTCCTGCCGGCGTGCTGTGCGGGACTCGGGTGTGGAGCTTGAGGAGATTACCGCAGTGGTCATGGTCGGCGGTTCGACCCGAGTGCCAAGAGTGCGCTCGGCAGTTGGGCAGCTGTTCGGTCGCGAGCCACTGACCGACATAGACCCTGATGAGGTTGTGGCCATTGGCGCGGCGATTCAGGCTGAAACCTTGGCTGGCAATAATCGCGATGGGGAAGAGCTGTTGCTGCTCGATGTGATCCCGCTGTCCCTCGGGCTGGAGACCATGGGCGGGCTGATGGAGAAGATCATTCCGCGCAACACCACGATTCCGGTGGCGCGCGCGCAGGACTTCACCACCTACAAAGATGGCCAGTCGGCCATGATGATTCATGTGCTGCAGGGCGAGCGCGAGCTGATCTCCGACTGCCGTTCGCTGGCTCGATTCGAGCTGCGCGGTATTCCGCCGATGGTCGCCGGGGCGGCAAAGATTCGCGTCACCTTCCAGGTCGATGCTGATGGCTTGCTCAGCGTGTCCGCGCGTGAGTTGGCATCCGGCGTGGAGGCGAGTATTCAGGTCAAGCCTTCCTATGGCCTCACCGATGGCGAAATCGCCAGGATGCTGGAGGACTCTTTCCGCAAGGCGGACGAGGACCGTGACGCCCGGGCGTTGCGTGAGCAGCTGGTTGATGCCCAGCGCCTGCTCGAGGCGGTCGAGGCTGCGCTGGCCGTCGATGGCGAGCGCTTGCTGTCTGCTGAAGAGCGCGTGGCGATCGACTCCCAGGTCGCCGAGTTGCGCGGATTGCTGGACAGCCAGGATGTGCTGGCCATCGAGCGCCAGACCAAGCGCCTGAGCCAGATCACCGACGCCTTTGCTGCGCGCCGGCTGGATTCGACCGTCAAGGCCGCGCTGGCCGGGCGGCGGCTAAACGATATCGAGGATTGACCCAGATGCCGCAGATCATTTTCCTGCCCAATGCCGACCATTGCCCTGAAGGCGCCGTTATCGAGGCGCAGACCGGCGAGACGGTGCTGGACGCCGCGCTGCGCAATGGCATCGACATCGAGCATGCATGCGAAAAATCCTGTGCCTGCACCACCTGCCACGTTGTGGTTCGCGAAGGCTTCCAGTCACTGGAAGCTTCCGATGAGCTGGAGGACGACATGCTCGACAAGGCGTGGGGGCTTGAGCCCAATTCCCGGCTGTCCTGCCAGGCAGTGGTGGCTGATGCCGATCTCGTCGTGGAGATTCCGAAGTACACAATCAATCAGGTTTCCGAAGGGCACTGAGGGTGGGCGTCATGCAGCTGAAATGGAGTGACGTGCAGGAAATCGCCATCGAGCTGGCCGAGCGCAAGACCGATGTAGATCCGCGCTATGTGAATTTCCTTGATCTGCATCGCTGGGTGGTGGAGCTTCCGGGCTTCGCCGATGAGCCCGGTCGGGGCGGCGAGAAAGTGCTCGAAGCCATCCAGTCGGCCTGGATCGAAGAGGCCGAATAGAGCGGTTTCGAAGTTTTCGTTTTCCTCCGGTTGGGTGTTTCGGGACCGTTCGGCGGTCCCTGGCGCCATCCGGGCTTCTACCCTCTACCCTTATGTTTTTTGACATGAACCCGCGTATAATCCGCGGGTTTACTCGTTCGCTTTAACCCATCAGTTTTGGAGTCCTACATGGCCCTGCAACGCACCTTCTCCATCATCAAGCCCGACGCTGTCGCCAAGAACGTCATCGGCGAAATCACTACCCGTTTCGAGAAGGCCGGCCTGCGCGTCGTCGCTTCCAAGATGGTTCAGCTGTCCGAGCGCGAAGCGGCTGGCTTCTACGCCGAGCACAGCGAGCGTGGCTTCTTCAAGGATCTGGTTGCTTTCATGACTTCCGGTCCAGTCATCGTTCAGGTTCTGGAAGGCGAAGACGCCATCGCCAAGAACCGTGAGCTGATGGGCGCCACCAACCCGAAAGAAGCTGCTGCCGGCACCATCCGCGCTGATTTCGCCGTTTCCATCGACGAGAACGCCGTGCACGGTTCCGATTCGGAAGCTTCCGCTGCTCGTGAAATCGCTTACTTCTTTGCTGCCACCGAAGTGTGCGCACGCATTCGCTGATTGAGCGAAGGTGAATTCAATGATTGCCACGACCGGTAAAGTGAATCTGCTCGGGCTTACCCAGTCGCAACTGGAGAGCTTCTTCGAGTCCATCGGGGAGAAGCGTTTTCGCGCCGGTCAGGTGATGAAGTGGATTCACCATTTTGGTGTCGATGATTTCGACGCCATGAGCAATCTCGGCAAGGCCTTGCGCGAAAAGCTCAAGGCCTGCGCCGAGATTCGCGGCCCGGAGGTCGTCAGTGAAGACATCTCCAGCGACGGCACCCGCAAATGGGTCGTGCGTGTCGCCTCGGGCAGCTGTGTGGAAACTGTGTACATCCCCCAGGGCGGACGTGGAACGCTGTGCGTGTCCTCGCAGGCCGGATGTGCGCTGGATTGCAGTTTCTGTTCCACCGGCAAGCAGGGCTTCAACAGCAACCTGACAGCGGCCGAGGTGATCGGTCAGGTCTGGATTGCTAACAAATCATTCGGCTCCATCCCGGCGAAAATCGATCGCGCGATCACCAACGTGGTGATGATGGGGATGGGCGAGCCGTTACTGAATTTCGACAACGTCGTCGCTGCCATGCACATCATGATGGACGACCTTGGTTACGGGATTTCCAAGCGCAAGGTGACGCTCTCGACCTCCGGCGTCGTGCCGATGATCGACGAGCTGGCCAAGGTCATCGACGTTTCTCTGGCATTGTCGCTGCACGCACCCAACGATGCGTTGCGCGATCAGTTGGTGCCGATCAACAAGAAGTACCCGCTGGACATGCTGCTGGCGGCATGCAAGGGCTATATCTCGAGGCTTGGCGAGAAGCGCGTGCTGACCATCGAGTACACCCTGCTCAAGGGCATCAACGATCAGCCCGAACATGCCGAGCAGATGATCACGTTGCTGGCGGATATCCCGTGCAAGATCAATCTGATCCCGTTCAATCCGTTCCCTCACTCCGGATATGAGCGGCCGAGCAACAATGCCATCCGCCGTTTTCAGGACATCCTGCACAAAGGTGGGCACAATGTAACGGTGCGTACCACCCGCGGCGAAGACATCGACGCGGCTTGCGGTCAGCTCGTCGGCCAGGTGCTGGACCGGACGCGTCGAAGCGAGAGATACATCGCTGTGCGTGAGCTACAGAGCGAGCCAGGTGCGGCGCAAACTGCTTCGAACCGATCCTGAGGGGGATGCTGATGATTTTGCGCGCTGCGCTGCTGCTTCTACTGACCGGCCTGTTGGCCGGTTGTGTGTCTTCTGGATCCACTGATCCGCTGAGAACCGACGAAGGTCGCCAGCAGGCCCGCGACGCCTATATTCAATTGGGGATCGGCTACCTGCAGCAGGGCGCCGCCGCGCGCGCCAAGACGCCACTGCGCAAGGCTCTCGAAATTGATCCGAACAGCGCCGATGCACACGCCGCCCTGGCTTTGGTATTCCAGACCGAAATGGAAAACGACCTGGCCGACAAGCACTACCGTGAAGCGCTCTCCAGTCGCAAGGACGCCCGCATACTCAACAACTACGGCAGCTTTCTGTTCGAGCAGAAGCGCTACCCCGAAGCCATGGAGCGTTTCCGTCAGGCTTCCGAAGACAACATGTATTCCGAGCGGGCTCGGGTCTTTCAGAATCTGGGTATGACTGCACTGCAGTTGGGCCAGCGTGAAGAGGCCGAACTCCATTTCACCCGCTCGCTGCGCCTCGACAGTCGCCAGCCCCGCGCGTTGCTCGAGCTTGCACTCATGGCCTTCGAGGACAAGCAATACGTTCCAGCCAAGCGTTACTACGATAGCTTCAGCCAACTGGCCGAGCAGAACGCACGGAGTCTGCTGCTCGGTATCCGTCTGGCCAACATCCATCAGGACCGCGACACTGCTGCAAGCCTCGCGTTGCAGCTGAGGCGGCTGTATCCCGGTACGGATGAATACAAGCAATATCTTTCGGAGCAACGATGACCGCGCCGCACCAAGAATCCGCTGCACCGATGGGCAACAACCCCGGCGAGACGCTGCGTATAGCTCGCGAAGACAAGGGCTGGCCGCTGTCTGCAGTTGCACAGCAGCTGAATCTCACCGAGCGCTCGCTGGCTCGCATCGAGGCCGGCGATTTCAGTCAGTTGCCAGGGCACACCTTTGCCCGGGGTTACGTTCGTGCCTATGCCAAGTTGCTGGGGTTGGATCAGAATCGCCTGGTTCAGGAGTTCGACCTGCACACCGGTACCAACGCTTCTGGAAGCAACGTCAACAGCCTGGGGCGCATCGAAGAGCCCGGCCGTCTGTCGCGAAGCTTCATGCGTTTCTTCGGCTTTGCCTTGTTGCTGCTCCTGGCTGCAGTCGCCTGGTATTGGTGGCAGGAACGCATGGCTCGAGAGGCCACGACGCCACCGGTGTCGGCGCTGGAGCGAATCGAAGTGGAAGGCGCGGATGGAACCACCGAGATCCATCTGCTTGATCGCGCTGACGAGGGTGCCGAGCAGCAGAGCGAACAGCCAGTCGAGCAAACAGCACCGCTAGCCGATTCGAACGAGAGTGAAGCGATCGAGTCTGAGCAACAGGCGCCAGCCACCACTGATGTGCAGGGCACCATCACCGAGCCGGCGGGCGAGGCCGCGGAGTCTCTGCCGCTGACGCTGCCTGACAGCCCCACGCAAAGCGCTGACGCAACGGCCTCCCAGGCTCCCACGAGTGCCTCGAACGACACCGCCCCGCCAGTAGCCGGCGAGGCGCAGCTGGAGCTGAGTTTCACCGCCGATTGCTGGACGCGAGTCAGCGATGCCGACGGACGAGTACTGTTCAGCGCGCTGGCCAAGGCCGGGACCAGCAGGGCGGTCAGCGGCAAGGCACCATTGGACGTACATCTGGGCTACGCTCGCGGCGCCCAACTCAGTTACAACGGCGAAGCTGTGAACCTCGCCTCTCATATGCGCGGCGAGACAGCGCGCCTCAAGCTCGGACAGTAAGCTGACCATGCATTCCGAATCTCCTATCAAGCGTCGCCAATCCCGCAAGATCTGGGTGGGCAATGTGCCGGTCGGTGGTGATGCGCCGATTTCCGTACAGAGCATGACCAATACCGAGACCTGTGATGTCGAGGCGACGGTTGCGCAGATCCAGCGCCTGGCCAATGCAGGCGCCGATATCGTCAGGGTTTCAGTGCCTTCCATGGAGGCTGCCGAGGCCTTTGGGCGCATCAAGCAACTGGTGCAGTTGCCGTTGGTGGCCGACATCCATTTCGATTATCAGATCGCTCTGCGCGTGGCCGAGCTCGGCGTTGATTGCCTGCGCATCAATCCGGGCAATATCGGTCGCGAAGATCGCGTGCGCGCGGTGGTCGATGCGGCGCGCGACAAGGGCATCCCGATCCGCATCGGGGTGAATGCCGGTTCGCTGGAAAAGGACCTGCAGAAAAAGTACGGCGAGCCGACCCCGCAGGCGCTGGTGGAGTCCGCCCTGCGCCATGTCGATCATCTCGATCGCCTGGACTTCCAGGACTTCAAGGTCAGCGTCAAGGCTTCCGATGTATTCATGGCGGTCGAGGCCTATCGGTTGCTGGCCGGGCAGATCGAACAGCCGCTGCACCTGGGCATTACCGAGGCGGGTGGACTGCGTTCCGGCACTGTGAAGTCCGCGGTCGGGCTGGGCATGCTGCTCGCTGAAGGCATCGGTGACACCATTCGCGTGTCGCTGGCGGCCGACCCTGTCGAGGAAATCAAGGTCGGCTTCGATATCCTCAAGTCGCTGCGTCTGCGTTCACGTGGTATCAACTTCATTGCCTGCCCGAGCTGCTCGCGGCAGAACTTCGATGTGGTCAAGACCATGAACGAGCTGGAAACCCGCGTGGAAGACCTGCTGGTACCGATGGACGTTGCCGTGATCGGTTGCGTGGTGAACGGTCCAGGAGAGGCGAAGGAGGCCCATGTCGGGTTGACCGGTGGCAGCCCTAACAACCTGGTCTACATCGACGGCAAGCCGGCGCAAAAACTGAACAACGAAAATCTCGTCGATGAGCTGGAGCAGCTCATCCGACGCAAGGCCGCCGAGAAGCTCGCGGCCGACGCGGCGGTCATCGCGCGCAGCTGATCTTTAAGGAATCCCATTGAGCAAGTCCCTGCAAGCCATTCGTGGCATGAACGACATCCTGCCTGCGCAGACCCCGACCTGGCGTTATCTGGAAAGCACCTTCGCGCAACTGCTCGACAGCTACGGCTACAGCGAGATTCGCCTGCCTATCCTGGAGTTCACCGACCTCTTCGCTCGCGGCATCGGTGAAGGCACCGACGTGGTCGACAAGGAGATGTACACCTTCCTCGATCGCAACGAAGAGTCGCTGACCCTGCGTCCTGAAGGCACTGCCGGCTGTGTGCGCGCCGTGCTCGAGCATGGCATGACCGGTGGCGGTCAGGTGCAGAAGCTCTGGTACACCGGGCCGATGTTTCGTTATGAGAAGCCGCAGAAGGGCCGCTATCGGCAGTTCCACCAGATCGGCGTGGAAGTCTTCAACCAGCCTGGGCCTGATGTCGACGCCGAGCTGATCGTGATGACGGCGCGCCTGTGGAAGCAGCTCGGCCTGGCCGACGCTGTAACGCTGCAGCTCAACAGCCTGGGCTCCAGCGAAGCACGTGCGCGCTACCGCGATGCGCTGGTGGCCTACCTGCAGCAGCGTTTCGATCAGCTCGACGAGGACAGCCAGCGGCGCCTGACGACCAATCCGCTGCGTATTCTCGACAGCAAGAATGCCCAGACTCAGGCGCTGCTGGCCGATGCACCGACGCTGCATGACTACCTCGACGATGAGTCGCGCGTGCATTTCGAAGGCCTGAAGGCGCGCCTCGATGCAGTCGGCATCGCCTACGAAATCAACCCGAAGCTGGTGCGTGGTCTGGATTACTACGGTCGAACCGTGTTCGAGTGGGTTACCGACAAACTGGGCTCGCAGGGCACCGTCTGCGCTGGCGGCCGTTACGATGGCCTGATCAGTCAGTTTGGCGGTAAGCCTACCCCGGGTGTCGGCTTCGCCATGGGCGTCGAGCGCCTGGTGCTGCTGCTGGAAACCCTTGGTCTGGTGCCGGACGCCCTGAGCCCGGCGCCGCATGCCTATATCTGCGCATTCGGTGAGCCTGCTGAGCTGGCAGCACTGGCTCTGGCCGAGCGCCTGCGCGATATGCTGCCAGGGCTGCGCCTGCTGGTGAACGCCGGTGGCGGCAGTTTCAAGAGTCAGTTCAAGAAAGCGGACAAGAGCGGCGCGCGCTTTGCGCTGATCCTAGGTGACGACGAACTGGCAGGGCGCGTGGTAGGTTGCAAGCCGCTACGCGACGACAGCGAGCAACAAAGCATTGCCTGGGATGCTCTGCCCGAGCGTCTGGCTGCCTGCCTCGAGCAGGTCTGAGACTAAGCGAATGAAAGGAGTGACAGCGTGACCTCGGGTACCGAAGAAGAAACACTGGCGCAGATCAAAGACTGGTGGCAGCGCAACGGCAAGCCTCTTCTGTTTGGGGCTGTGCTCGCTCTGGTCTTGGTGTTCGGCTGGCAATTCTGGCAGAACCATCAGGTCAACCAGGCGCAGGGTGCCTCGGTGATCTATCAGCAGCTGCTCGGCGCAGCGCTGGAAGAAGGTGAAGCCGATGCGGCGGAAGTTGCGCGATTGGGCAATCTGCTGAAGAAAGATTTCGCCGGCACGCATTATGCGCAGTACGGCAGCCTGTTCGTGGCGAAGGTGGCGGTCGAGTCGGGGCGGTTGGACGAAGCGGCTAGCGAGCTTCGCGCCGTGGTCGACAAGCCCGCCGACAAGACGCTGGACGAGCTGGCTCGTCAGCGTCTGGCACGCGTTCTGGCTGCGCAGGACAAGGCAGAAGAAGCGCTCAAGCTGCTGGACGGCAAGGCTGATCAGGCCTTCGCTGCCAGTCGCGAGGAACTGCGCGGCGATCTGCTGGTGCAGCTTGGCCGACGCGACGAGGCACATGCGGCCTACACCGCGGCGAAAGAGTCGCTGTCCCAGGATGCGGCCATCGGTGGTCTGCAAATGAAGCTGGATGATCTGGCCCGAGGGGAGGCGTAAACGATGCGCTGGAAGACTGCAGCATTGCTGACCCTGGCCGTACTGGCCGCGGGTTGTAGCAGCAAGGACACTAAAGAGCCGGAACCGGCGGAGCTGACCAAGTTCGAGGCGGAAATCTCCTTGAAGAAGGAGTGGAGTCGTTCGATCGGTGAAGGGCAGGGCAAGACCTACAACCTGCTGACGCCGGTGGTGTATGGCGACCAGATTTACGCCGCCGATGTCGAAGGGCTGGTGGTATCCATGGATCGCCTGACCGGCAAGGTCAACTGGAAGAAGAAGCTTGATACGCCGGTTTCCGGCGGGGTAGGCGCCGGGTACGGCCTGGTGCTGGTTGGCACCCTGCGCGGTGAAGTGCTGGCGCTGGACGTCAGCACGGGCGAGGAGCGCTGGCGCAGTCAGGTCAGCAGTGAAGTGCTGGCTGCCCCGGCCGTCAATGGCGACATCGTTCTGGTGCAGACGCAGGACGATCGGCTGATCGCGCTGGAGATGGATACCGGCGCGCAGCGCTGGAGCTACGAGAGCTCTCCTGCGGTGCTGACGCTACGCGGGACCGGCGCACCGCTGCTGACCAATCAGCTGGCCGTTGCCGGCCTGTCCAGCGGCAAAGTGGTCGCACTGGATACCCGTCGTGGGCTTCCGGTCTGGGAGCAGCGCGTTGCCATTCCGCAAGGACGTTCGGAGCTTGAGCGGGTCGTCGATATCGACGGTGGTCTGCTGCTATCCGGTGGCACGCTCTACGTCACCAGCTATCAGGGCCGTGCCGCGGCACTGGAACTGGAAAGTGGTCGTGTCCTATGGCAGCGCGATGCGTCCAGCTATTCGGGTGCTGCTCTCGGCTACGGTAGCGTTTACCTGAGCCTTGCCGACGGCACTGTCGAGGGGATCGACGAGCGCTCCACGACTGCTCTGTGGCGCAACGAGTCCATGGCGCGCCGCCAGCTTTCGGCTCCCGCAGTATTTTCCAGCTATGTTGTGGTGGGTGACATCGAAGGCTATCTGCACCTGCTGAGCCAGGTCGATGGTCGTTTCGTCGCTCGCGAGCGTATCGACAGCTCTGGCGTCCGCGCCCGTCCGGTAGTCGAGGGCGACTGGCTGTATGCCTTCGGCAATGACGGCAAGCTGGTGGCGTTGACTATCCGTCAGGCTGACTGACCGCAAGTTGCGCCCACGGCTCCGCCTGGCGGAGCCCTGAATATTCGGCCGCTGCAATGCAGCGGCCTTCGTGTTTTCTGAAATATCGCAGTGGAGAGCCGCATGGTTCCCGTAATCGCCCTGGTGGGCCGCCCGAACGTCGGCAAGTCCACCTTGTTCAATCGTCTGACCAAGAGCCGCGACGCCATCGTGGCCGAGTACGCCGGTCTGACCCGAGATCGCCAGTACGGCGAGGCCAAATGGCAGGGCCGCACCTACATCGTCATCGACACTGGTGGTCTGACCGGCGATGAGGAGGGCATCGACGCCAAGATGGCCGAGCAGTCCCTGCAAGCCATGCAAGAGGCCGATGCGGTGATGTTCATGGTTGACGCGCGTGCCGGCATGACGCCTGGCGATCAGATGATTGCCGAGCACCTGCGCAAGATGAACAAACGCCACTTCCTGGTGGCGAACAAGGTCGACAGCATCGATCCGGATATCGCCCGAGCGGAATTCAGCCCGTTGGGCCTGGGCGACGCCCTTCCGATCGCCGCCGCACATGGCCGTGGTATCACCCATATGCTCGAGCAGGCGCTCGGCATGTTCCCCAAGGACAACGCCGAAGTTGCCGAAGCCGAGGGTGAAGAGGGCGAGACGGTTGCCGAAGGAGAAGAGCTCAAGCGCATCCCTGGACCGAGCGAAAAGGATGGCATCAAGATCGCCATCATCGGCCGGCCCAATGTGGGCAAGTCGACGCTGGTCAATCGCATGCTCGGTGAGGAGCGGGTCATCGTTTATGACCAGGCCGGTACAACCCGCGACAGCATCTACATTCCCTTCGAACGTGATGACGCCAAGTACACACTGATCGACACGGCCGGTGTGCGCCGTCGCGGCAAGATCTTCGAGGCCGTAGAAAAGTTCTCGGTGGTCAAGACGCTGCAGGCGATCCAGGATTCCAACGTCGTGATTTTCGTCATGGATGCCCGCGAGGGAGTGGTCGAACACGATCTGAACCTGCTCGGCTTCGTGCTGGAAAGCGGTCGGGCGTTGGTCATCGCACTGAACAAGTGGGACGGCATGGAGCCGAGTGAGCGCGACTATGTGAAGACCGAGTTGGAGCGCCGGTTGTTCTTCGTCGAGTTCGCCGACATCCACTTCATCTCCGCCAAGCATGGTACCGGCGTCGGTAATCTGTACAAGTCCGTGCAGGCCTCGTTCACTTCAGCCGTGACGCGATGGCCCACCAGCCGTCTGACGCAGATCCTTGAAGATGCGGTTCGCGAGCATGCGCCGCCGATGGTTGCCAGCCGCCGGATCAAGCTTCGTTACGCGCACTTGGGCGGCGCCAACCCGCCGCTGATCGTGATCCATGGCAACCAGGTCGACTCGATTCCAAAGTCCTACACCCGTTATCTGGAGAACACCTACCGACGCGTCTTGAAGCTGGTCGGTACGCCCATCCGTATCGAGTACAAGGGCGGAGAAAACCCTTACGAGGGCAAGAAAAACACGCTTACCGACCGCCAGGTCAACAAGAAGCGCCGTCTCATGTCGCACCACAAGAAGGCCGAGAAGAAGCGCCGCGACAAGCGCTGACTGCTCAGCGATCTCCGTCGAACGACTGGTCCATATCCAGGGCCGGTCGTGCGTGGCGCGGCGTGCCGACCTGACGAGCCGGATTGCCAACCACCGTGGTATGCGGCGCAACGGGATGCAGCACGATGCTGCCGGCGCCAACCTTGGCGCCTTCGCCAATCTCGATGTTCCCGAGAATCTTCGCTCCAGCGCCGATCATCACGCCGCTGCGTACCTTCGGATGGCGGTCGCCGCCTTCCTTGCCCGTACCGCCCAGGGTAACGCCCTGCAGGATCGACACGTCATCGCCCACCACAGCGGTTTCGCCGATGACAATGCCGGTCCCGTGATCGAGCATGATGCCGCTGCCGATGCGGCTGGCCGGGTTGATGTCGATGCCCAGGCGTTCATTGCTGCGTGCCTGGATGAACATTGCCAGCAGGCGTTCGCCCTGTTCATGCAAGTGGTGCCCGACACGATAGGCCTGTAACGCCAGATAACCCTTGGAGAACAGGAACACTTCCAGCGCGGTGTCGAACGCCGGGTCGCGGCTGACGATTGCCTGCAGGTCAGCGCACGCCACCTCGGCGAGCGCTGCGGCCTGTTGGTGAATGCCAGCGAAACGATCAGTCAGCGTACGGCTCTGCTCGGTGCTTTCCGCCAGCGCATGGCCAATGCGCTGGGCAAGCGCGCAGCCGAAATCGGGATGCTCGAGGATAGCCCGCTGGAATAGCGCGGCCAGGGTCGGCTCCGCATCCAGCGCGTGAAGCGCCTGGGCGCGTAGCTCGTTCCACAGCGGGCTGACTGAATGACTGGGCATGCGAGGTTCCTTATGGTCGATACGCGAGGGTGCTCGTTCGCTGCACTGTAGCAGCCCGATGGCAGGCGCCGTGCACCCTCGTATCGTGCATCGCTGTTCGGCTATTCTGTTTGCCTTCCTGCCGAACCCCCGTGCGGCAGGCTTGTCGGAAGGCTGACATGCTCATCAGTAAACTGCCCAACGTTGGCACGACCATCTTCACCACCATGTCCCAGCTGGCCGCGGACGTCGGTGCGCTGAATCTCTCCCAGGGCTTTCCCGATTTCGATGGCCCCGACGCGCTGCGCGAGGCACTGGCCCGCCACGTCATGGCGGGACACAACCAGTACGCACCGATGACCGGATTGCCGGCCCTGCGTGAGCAGGTCGCGGTGAAGGTAGCCGGGCTGTACGGACGGAAAGTGGATGCCGCCACCGAGGTCACGATTACCCCGGGTGCTACCCAGGCGATCTTCTGTGCGATCCAGGCAGTGATCCGGCCGGGTGACGAGGTCATCGTCTTCGATCCGTGCTATGACAGCTACGAGCCATCGGTGCAGCTGGCTGGTGGCGTCTGCATTCACCAGCAACTGAGCCTGCCGGATTTCCATATCGATTGGCAGCGCCTGGCCGATGCCATTACCCCGCGCACGCGGATGATCGTGCTGAATACGCCGCACAACCCCAGCGGTGCATTGATCGATGCTGATGATCTCGAACGTCTGGCGGCGCTGATCCGCGAGCGTGACATCTATCTGCTCAGCGACGAGGTCTACGAGCATCTTGTGTTCGACGGCCGCGAGCATGCCAGCGTGCTGCGCCACGATGAGCTCTATCAGCGCGCATTCGTCGTCAGCTCTTTCGGCAAGACCTACCATGTCACCGGCTGGAAGACTGGATACGTGGTGGCGCCGCCTGCACTCAGCAGCGAGCTGCGCAAGGTGCACCAGTACGTCAGTTTCACCGGTGTCACGCCGCTGCAGTGGGCGTTGGCCGATTTCATGGCCGAGCATCCCGAGCACATCAGCGAGCTACCGGCGTTCTATCAGGCCAAGCGCGATCTATTCTGTGACCTGCTGGCGGGCTCGCGCTTCAGCTTTACCCGTGCCACCGGAACCTACTTCCAGCTCGCCGACTATTCGGCTATCCGTCCTGATCTGGATGACGTCGCCATGGCTGAGTGGCTGACCCGCGAGCACGGGGTTGCGAGCATTCCGATTTCGGTTTTCTACCAGAGCCCCCCGGCCGATCTGAGGCTGGTGCGCTTCTGCTTCGCCAAACGAGAGGAGACGCTGCGTCAGGCGGCGGAAAGACTATGCGCGATCTGAACAATCTGCCCGACCTCGAACTGGCGCTGGTGCAAACCAGCCTGATCTGGCAGGACGCTGCGGCCAACCGCGAGCGCTTCGCCGTACTGCTGGATCAGGCCAGCGGTGCGGACCTGATCGTCCTGCCGGAGATGTTCACCACCGGTTTTTCCATGGATTCGGCCGCGCTGGCCGAGCCGGAAGAGGGGCCGACCTACGCCTGGCTTCGCGCTCAGGCCGCGCGACTGGATACGGTGATCACCGGCAGCGTGATCATCGAGGCGGCCGACGGAAGTCACCGCAACCGACTGCTCTGGGCGCGCCCGGATGGTGAGGTGCTGCACTACGACAAGCGTCATCTGTTCCGCATGGCGGGTGAGCACAAGCACTACACGCCAGGGCAGCAGCAGGCGCTGTTCGAGGTGAACGGTTGGCGCGTGCGCCCGCTGATTTGCTACGACCTGCGCTTCCCGGTGTGGAGCCGCGATCCACACGGCACTGACCTGCTGCTCTACACGGCGAACTGGCCAGCCGCGCGCCGCGATGCCTGGAATCGCCTGCTGCCGGCGCGGGCCATCGAGAATCTGTGCTATGTCGCGGCGGTCAACCGAGTCGGCGAAGACGGCAAGGGCTATCCCTATAGTGGCGACAGCCAGGTGCTCGACTTCAAGGGTGACACGCTGCTGAACGGCGAAGAGCGTGATGCCGTGTTGCGCTGCACGCTGCGCTCACGCGATCTGGCGGCGTTCCGCGAGCGCTTCCCGGCCTACCACGATGGCGATCAGTTCGAGCTCAAACCCTAGGCCCGGACCTCGGGCGATAGCCTGCTGCACTAAGGCGAGGCAGCGCGAGGTGCTGCGCTAACGGCGGGGAGCGTGAACGGCTGTTGTGGGGAGGCTCCCACCCTGGCGGCCGGGCACCCGCTGGTTAGTGCGTTGTGCTGTGGCGCCGTCGACGCCACAACAGCCAGCCATAGATCAGCAGATTGACCAGCAGCACTATTGCCGCCAGCACATATTGCACCGGTATGCTCAGCCAGGCCGGGTAGATCAATGGCAGCAGGTAGTGCTCGATAAAGCCCGCCTCATACCCCGCGTCACCCGCCAGCCGTCGCAGCAGATTCTCCCAGTACGTCAGCGGACACGGCCTCCCGGTCAGCTCGACGAAAACGCCCCAGACGATCGCCGGAATGTGCAGCAACACGAAGCCGCGTTTCCATGCGACCAGCAAGCCGCCAAACAGCACGAAGAGAATGAACCCGAGGTGCAGGAGCAACACGGCGTCCGCGCCAACTCGATAGAGCATTGGGCTACGCCGTCGCGTCTGCGCGACTCATGCCGCGGATCTGACGATCCTGCAGGCGCGCCATGAGGGTGACGGACAGTAGAGCGCCGAGCATTGCCATGAACATGTCCGATTGGGTATCCCATGGATCGCCCTGGGTGCCGAGAAAATCCTCCGCGCCCTGCCCGGCGATAAGCGCCACCCACCATTCGATGAGCTCATAGAAGGCGCTGAAGGCCAACGCGACACAAAGTGCGAGAAAGCCGAGCATCTTTCCTGGCGCGACGAAGCGCAGGCGGAGCAGGATCTCCCGCGCCAGCAGCGCGGGCGTCACACCCTGAATGAAATGGCCGAGCTTGTCATAGGGGTTGCGGCTGAGGTCGAACCATTCCTGCACCCAGAATCCCGGTGGTACCCGCGCGTAGGTGTAGGTGCCACCGAGGATCAGGATCAGCGCATGAACGGCGATCACCACGTAGAGCAGTCGCGTCAGCGGCAGGCGCTGGTGGCTCCACAGCAGCAGGGGCGCAGCGATCAGTACCGGAGCGACTTCCAGCAACCAGGTGGCACGGTCATACGGAGCGATCGCGGAGCAAGCCAGCGCCAGCAGCACTACCAACCCCAGCGTTGAATAGAGTGTTCTGTCCTGCATCGAGTTAGCCGTCGTGATCGATCCAGCCGGCAGCATGCCGGGGAGCCAGTCGGCCTGCAACCGGACGCAGGGTCAGGGCGCCTCAACCCTGGCGGGCGGCCGCCGCTGCCGAGCGGGAGAGCGAACGATTGCAGCGCCGCAGGTCGACGGCACCGACATAGGCATTGGCATTGCCCTGCACGCAGGCGATGCGCTGGTTGCGCGTGCGCTCCCATTCGCTGACCGGATGCTGGCGGTTCCAGATGTCGTACAGGCGCCGGTCCTGTTTCGACAGGCGCAGTTTGTAGCGCTCGCTCATGTACAGATAGGTGCGGGCGATGGCACCGCGGCTGTACTCGGGTGGCATGGCCGTGCGCTGCTTGAAGTTCACCACGAAGGGGCAGGCACCGTACTGGGTGGGCTTTTCGCTGAGCATGCCGAAGCCGAAGTTGCTGCGGTCGCCGTTCACCTCGCCGACCACCGGAACCAGGTTGTGCAGGTCGGCCTCGGCCAGGCTGAAGATGGGGTCTTTGGCGGTGCACTGCTTGCGCCCGCCCTGTTGCCAGCACTGACGCTGATGGCCGATGACCCAGGCCGGGACGATATGCTCCCACTCCACCCGTTGAGCGCGCTTGGGCTGCTTGCGCGGGACATACCCGCAGCTGCGCAGGTCGATGCGATTGCCCTTGAAGCTGCAGCCGCAGTAGAAGTCCACCGGTCGGTCGGCATAGAGCGTCCAGGCGACCTTCTTCGCTTCGCGGAAGGTGCGAGGCGCATCGGCGTAAGTGTTGGTGCAGCAGAACAGGGCAAGCAGAAAGAGACTGAGGCGGCGCATGGAATTCTCGACAACTGAACGAGTGTCGCATCCATGCGCGGGCCGGCATCTTACCTTTCGTTTAAGTAAAAGTAATAAAAAACAATAACTTGCATGATGTCATCAGGCCTTCATACGGCCCAGGCGGTTGATCTGCAGAGAGGCGAGAATGATCGCGCCGCCGACCGCGAGCAGTGTCAGGTTGGTCGTGGTGCCCCAGAACAGCAGGTTGAGCAGCAGACCCACCGGCACGGCCATGTTGTTCATCACCGCCAGGGTGCCGGCATCCACCAGTGTCGCGCCCTTGTTCCAGCAGAACTGGCCGACGGCGGTGGCCAGCACGCCCATCCAGATCAGCACCGCCCATTGCGTCGTGGTGGTCGGCAGCTTTTCCGCATTACCGAACAGCAGCCACGCCGGCAGCACGATCAACAGTGCGCCGAGGAAGAAGTAGCCGAAGCGGCGATGCAACGGCACGTCGGAGGGGTACCGCTGCGCCAGATGCTTGTAGAACACCTGGCCGGCGGCGAAGGTGAAATTGGCCAGCTGCATGAGCAGGAAGCCGCCGAGAAAATCGCCGGAAACCCCGTCGTAACGGATGAGCCCGGCGCCGAACACCGCGACGGCTGCCGCGACCAGCGCCCAGGGGTTGAAGCGACGGTTGAGCGCGTCGTCGATCAGCGTCACGTGCAGCGGCGTGAGCACGGTGAACAGCAGCACTTCGGCGACCGTCAGCACGTTGAAACTCATGTACAGGCAGAGATACGTCACGCCGAACTGCAGCGCGCCGACCAGGGTCACGCCGGCGATGAAGCCGGGGGCGACACCGCGCCAGCGGGTCAGCGGCAGGAACACCAGGCCGGCGAGAATCACTCGGGTCAGCACTGCGAAATAGCTGTCCACCTGGCCGGCCAGGTAGACGCCGATCAGGTTGAAGGAAAAGGCCCAGAGCAGGGTGACGAAGATCAGATAGCGCATACCGCCTCCACGACGAAGGCCGGCGACCTTAGCGGCTGCGCATGAAAGAGGGAAGGGCTGGCGCGCCCGCAGGCTCGCCAGCCGAGCGGTCAGGCCGCTTTCAGGGTGGCCATGTCGATGACGAAGCGGTACTTCACGTCGCTCTTGAGCATGCGCTCGTAGGCTTCGTTGATGTCCTGCATGCGGATCATCTCGATGTCCGAGACGATGCCGTGCTCGGCGCAGAAGTCGAGCATCTCCTGGGTTTCGGCGATGCCGCCGATCAGCGAGCCAGCGATGCGGCGGCGCTTGAAGATCAGGCCGAACACGCTGGGCGACGGGTGCGGCGAAGCCGGTGCGCCGACCAGCGTCATCGTGGCGTCGCGCTTGAGCAGATTCACGAACGCATCGAGGTTGTGCGGCGCGGCAACGGTGTTGAGAATGAAGTCGAAGCTGTTGACGTGCGCAGCCATCTCCTCCTTGTTCTTCGACACCACCACTTCCGACGCGCCGAGGCGCAGCGCATCTTCCCGCTTGTCCGGCGAGGTGGTGAACAGCACGACCTTTGCACCCATAGCGTTGGCGATCTTCACCGCCATATGGCCAAGACCGCCGAGGCCAACTACACCGACCTTCTGCCCCGGGCCGACCTTCCACTGGCGCAGCGGCGAATAGGTGGTGATGCCCGCGCAAAGCAGCGGCGCGACGGCGGCGAGGTTGTCGGTGTGGTTGATGCGTAGCACGTACTTTTCGTCCACCACGATGTTGTCGGAATAGCCGCCAAGGGTGTTCTCGCCACCGCCGAAGGCTGGACCGTTGTAGGTGCCGACGAAGCCGTTCTCGCAATACTGCTCCAGCCCCTCGCCACAGGAGGAGCAAGTGCGGCAGCTGTCGACCAGGCAGCCGACGCCGGCGATATCGCCCGCCTTGAACTTGCTGACGTTCGCGCCGACCGCGCTCACGCGGCCGACGATCTCGTGGCCGGGCACGGATGGATACAGCGTGTTGTTCCACTCATTGCGTGCGGTATGCAGGTCCGAATGGCAGACGCCGCAGAAGAGAATCTCGATCCGTACATCGTTAGGCCCAACTTCGCGGCGCGAAAACGAGTAGGGGGCGAGCGGGGCGCTCGGGTCGAGGGCGGCGTAACCGATGCTGTTGCTCATGACGGCTCCTTTGTTCGTTCGGGATTTGCAGAGGCCAAGCCTAATGGCACCGGAAACAGGAGCGTTTGCACAATCCTGCCGATGGCTGACGTGTTTCTGCCGAATTGCCGTGGCCTGGCTGACTGAGTTGGGAGGGTATTGGGAGGCGAACAGTTCAGTCGCTCACCGCAGTCGGGCGCGACCGGCGACGCGTGGCGGCGTCGCAACAATGTGCCGGCGCCATCGGTGATGGCGCCGGCGGGACGAGCTTGCCGGCGTGGCGCTCAGGAATGGCGAGCCCGATGGGCTCGCCGCAGGGGCTCAGGCGGCCTGCTCCTGCGCCTCTCGCAAGGCCCGGTTCATGGCACTGAACAGCGCACGGATGCTGGCGGTGGTGATGTTTTCGTCGATGCCGATACCGTGCAGCGGGCGCTCGCCGTCCAGGCGTACCTCGATATAAGCAGCGGCCTTGGCGTTGCTGCCGGCGCCGATGGAGTGCTCGTGGTAGTCCATGATTTCCAGCTTCACTGGCAACGCGGCGACCAGCGCTTCCAGCGGCCCCTTGCCGATGCCGCGCCAGTGGGCCACCTCGCCATCGGTCGCGACTTCCACATCCACCGCACTGGTGCCGTTCTCTTCCTGCAGGCGATGGCCCTTGAGCGTGTAGGGAGCGGTGGCTTGCAGGTACTCGGCTTCCAGCAGCGCATAGATCTGCTTTGCGCTCATTTCCAGGCCGAGGCGGTCGGTTTCCTTCTGCACCACTTGGCTGAACTCGATCTGCATGCGCCGCGGCAGGCTGATGCCGTACTCCTGCTCGAGCAGGAAGGTGATGCCGCCCTTGCCGGACTGGCTGTTGACGCGAATCACGGCCTCGTAGCTGCGGCCGATGTCGGCCGGGTCGATCGGCAGATACGGCACCTCCCAGACGCCCTCCTGATCCTGCTGGGAAAAGCCCTTGCGAATCGCATCCTGGTGCGAGCCGGAGAACGCGGTATGCACAAGGTCGCCGACATAGGGGTGGCGCGGGTGTACTGGCAGCTGGTTGCATTCCTCCACCACCTTGCGCACGGCGTCGATGTCGGAGAAGTCCAGTTGCGGGTCAATGCCCTGGGTGTACATGTTCAGCGCCACGGTGACCAGGTCGACGTTGCCGGTGCGCTCGCCATTGCCGAACAGGCAGCCTTCGACGCGATCGGCGCCGGCCATCAGGCCCAGCTCGGTGGCGGCCACGCCGGTGCCGCGATCGTTGTGGGTGTGCAGGCTGACCAGCACGCTGTCGCGACGGTCGACGTGGCGGCAGAACCACTCGATCTGGTCGGCGTAGATATTGGGTGTGGCGGCTTCCACCGTGGCCGGCAGGTTGAGGATCAGCTTCTGCTCAGGAGTCGGCTGGAACACCTCGATCACGGCGTTGCATACCTCGACCGCGAATTCCGGCTCGGTGGAGCTGAAGATCTCCGGCGAGTACTCGAAGCGCCACGCGGTTTCCGGGTTCTGCGCAGCCAGGCGCTTGATGATCTGCGCCGCGTTGACCGCGATGTTTATCACGCCGGCCTTGTCCTGGTTGAAGACGATGCGGCGGAAGCTCGGCGCGGTGGCGTTGTAGTAGTGGACGATGGCCTGCTTGGCGCCCTTCAGTGATTCGAAGGTGCGTGTGATCAAATCTTCACGGGCCTGGGTCAGCACCTGGATAGTGACGTCGTCGGGGATGTGCCCACCTTCGATCAGCTCGCGGACGAAGTCGAAGTCGGTCTGTGAGGCAGAGGGGAAGCCGACCTCTATTTCCTTGATGCCAACCTGCACAAGCGTCTTGAAAAAACGCATCTTCTTCGCGGCATCCATCGGCTCGATCAGCGACTGGTTGCCATCGCGCAGATCTGAGCTCAGCCAGATCGGTGCCTGGGTGATCGACTTGGACGGCCAGGTGCGATCCGGAATATCGATGGCCGGAAAGGCGCGGTATTTTTTCGATGGGTTCTTGAGCATGGTCATGGCGTTTCCCCAGGTAAAGCTCGAGCTAGCAACTTGTTTGCCCAGTACGGGCAGTGGTTTATGGTGCAAAGCTATTGCTTCATGGTTGGGTCTTGCAAGTCCTGATAGAAAATTGATTGTTTATTGCTGTATTCAGACCTTGTAGGTGATTTGTGCTGGTCCGAAGGTGAAAAGAGAAGATTGATTGCTCGACTCTGTTGCGGCCTCATGTCGCAGCGGACGGCGCGAAAAGGCTGTGCGATCATCCAGCCATTCCATAGGGTCATGTCACGAAGGCCACGCAGGTGACACGCAAACGGTATTCGACAATGAGCATTTGGCTTGGCCTGTTCGCCATGCTGATGATCCATGTCGGCCCGTTGTTCTCCGCCGTCCAGGCCGCCCAGGCCAGTGCGCAGCATCATCACCATGCCGAGCATGAGCCAACCGCCCACGGTCATCATGGCCCGGCGCGCGCGGGCGAACCCGCTTGGCTGACCGCGCTCGAACTCTGCGGCTACTGCGAGCTGCTGACCGTTAACCCGCCGCTCAGCTTGTCCGTTCACCTGGTTCTGCCGCGGCACGAGCCGGGCTATATCCAGTCACTTCCCGAACAACCGCTGCCGCCAGCGCTGCGCCGCAGCATCGGCCATCCCCGCGCTCCACCGCATTTCCACTGCTGATCGCCATCAGCCGCCTCGTGGCGGCCAAATCACATGCAGAAGTGGAAGTTCTTATGTCCAGCATTACTCATGGCTGTACGGCGCGAGCGCGCCTGTCTGAGCGTTTTTCGATTCAACCATCCCGCCTGCGTTGGCAGTTCGCCCATGCCGCGCTGCTGGGAATGCTCGCCAGTGGCGCACTGGCCGCGGAGGCTGAGCATGCCGGCCATGCGGAGCACGCCGAAGCCGTTGAACTGGCGCCGATGGTCATTACCGGCGTCGGCCAGCAGTCCCCACTGACCGTGGTGACCGATCCCAAGATTCCCCGTCAGCCGATGCCGGCCAGCGACGGTGCCGACTACCTGAAGACCATTCCCGGCTTTTCCGCCGTGCGTAACGGCGGCGTCAACGGCGATCCGGTGTTCCGCGGCATGTTCGGCTCGCGCCTGAAACTGCTCTCCAACGGCGGCGAGATGCTCGGCGCCTGCCCGAATCGCATGGATTCGCCGAGCTCGTACATCAGCCCGGACACCTTCGACAAGCTCACGGTCATCAAAGGGCCGCAGAGCGTGCTCTGGGGGCCAGGTGCCTCGGCCGCCACCGTGCTCTTCGAGCGCGAGCCGGAGCAGTTCAGCGAGCCGGACTACCGCCTCAACGGCAGCATGCTGACCGCCTCCAACGGTCGCTTCGACCGCAACCTGGACGCCGCCGCCGGCAACAGTCAGGGCTATGCGCGGCTGATGGCCAACAGCTCCCAGGCTGACGATTACGCCGATGGCAACGGCGATACCGTGCCGTCGCGTTACGACAAGTGGAACACCGACATCGCCCTGGGCTGGACGCCGGATGCGGACACCCTGGTCGAGCTGACCGCCGGCCGCGGCGATGGCTACGCACGCTATGCCGGGCGCGGGATGGACGGCAGCCAGTTCCAGCGTGAGAGCCTGGGGCTGCGCTTCGAGAAGACCAATCTCGGCGAGACCTTCTACGGGCTGGAGGCGCAGGTCTACTACAACTACGCCGACCACATCATGGACAACTACAGCCTGCGCGATTTCGTGCCGTCGATGATGATGCCCAACCCGACGCTGTCGCGGGTCGACCGGCGTACGCTGGGTGGCCGGCTGGTCGGCACCTGGCAATGGACGGATGTCGAGCTCAAGGCCGGGGTCGATGCCCAGCGTAGCGAGCACCGCAAGGTCATGAACCCGGCCGGCGCTGCCAACCAGATGGTCAACGCTGCGGGAAGCGACGCACTGCCCTGGGTGCCGGACGCGATGT
The DNA here is from genome assembly GCF_021432085.1 of Stutzerimonas kunmingensis. Taxonomy (GTDB): domain Bacteria; phylum Pseudomonadota; class Gammaproteobacteria; order Pseudomonadales; family Pseudomonadaceae; genus Stutzerimonas. Next base: position 1,324,664 of record NZ_CP090366.1, read on the forward strand.
TGCACAGCTACGGCGTCTTCGGCGAGCTGACCTGGCAGCTCAGCGAGCGCGAGAAGCTCATCAGCGGCCTGCGCCTGGACCTGCACGAAGCGACCGACGAGCGGGAGTTCTTCCGCAGTCATGACGCTTCGAGCATGCCCATTGTTTCCCGCAACTGGGACAACCCTACTGCCGGTGAAACGCGTCGCGACACGCTCTACAGCGGCTTCCTGCGCTATGAGGAGGAACTCGTCAGCCTGCCCGCGACCTGGTATGCCGGCCTCGGCCATGCCGAACGCTTCCCCGACTATTGGGAGTTGTTCGTTTCCAATCCCGGCCCGGTGGGCACGCTGCAACCCTTCGACTCGGTGCGGCCGGAGAAGACCACGCAGCTGGACGTCGGCCTGCAATACGCCAAGGGGTCGCTGGAGGCCTGGGTTTCCGTCTATGCCGGCCTGGTCGAGGATTACATTCTGTTCAGCTATGTGCCCGGCGTAATGCCCGGCATGCTTCGCGCCGAGGTCAGCAACATCGACGCTACCATCGCTGGAGCCGAGATGGGCGCCAGCTACCGTTTCACCAGCAACTGGAAGGGAGATGCGAGCCTGGCCTATGCCTGGGGCAAGAACCGCAGCGACGATCGTGCCATGCCGCAGATCCCGCCACTGGAAGGACGTCTGGGCCTGACCTACGAGCGAGACAACTGGAGCACCAGTGGCCTCTGGCGCGTGGTCGCCTCGCAGGGTCGGGTTGCAGAGAACCAGGGCACGGTGGTCGGCAAGGACTTCGACGAGAGCGCCGGCTTCGGCGTGTTGGCGGTCAACGGCGCCTACCGGCTGAACAAGAACTTCAAGCTCAGTGCGGGCGTCGACAACCTGCTGGACAAGGCCTACAGCGAGCATCTCAATCTAGCCGGCAGTGCGGGCTTCGCCGATTACGGCCTTGAGCCCACCAGCCGAGTCAACGAACCGGGCCGCACCTACTGGGCGCGGGTCGACATGAGCTTCTAACGAGACAACGGCGGTAAAGGAGCGAGGGTTCGCCTCGCTCCGGACGTAGGTTGGCGCTGAGGCGCGGGGCGTGCTGGAGCGGCTCGCGGCGCTGGCATCAGGGATGACGCATGGGCAGCGCTCAAGGCGGTTTCAGCGGCTTCGTGCCTCAGCGCCAACCTACGATTAACTTCTTTCCTCGGCCGGATGTCCTTCCGGTTGCTGCAATGCTGGCGCGCCCGGCTGGCGCAGTGAATCGCGCCAATCGCGTACATCGCCTCCGCTTGGGTGCTGGAATACCCGCAGACCGAATTCCGGCAGGATCGCCAGCAGGTGGTCGAAGATGTCTGACTGGATGGCTTCGTACTGCGTCCACGCCACCGTATTGGTGAAGCAGTAGATTTCCAGCGGCAGGCCGTCCGCAGTCGGGCTCAGTTGGCGCACCATCAGCGTCATGTTCTGGTGCACGCCGGGGTGGGCGCGCAGATAGCGCTCGACATAGGCGCGGAACGTCCCGAGATTGGTCACCCTGCGGGTGTTGACCGGGTCCTGCCCACGCTCGGCGAGCTTGGCGTTCCACTCGTCGATCTCCTTGCGCTTGTTGACCAGGTAATCCTCCAGCAGGCTAAAGCGATACAGCCGCTTGCGCTCGTCGGCATCGAGAAAATGCACGCTCTGCTGATCCAGATACAGGCTGCGCTTGATGCGCCGGCCGCCGCTTTCCTGCATGCCGCGCCAGTTCTTGAACGAATCCGAGATAAAGCGCTTGGTCGGGATGCTGGTGATGGTCTTGTCCCAGTTCTGCACCTTGACGGTATGCAGCGCGATATCGATCACGTCGCCGTCGGCATTGAGCTGCGGCATCTCCACCCAGTCGCCGACGCGGATCAGGTCGTTGGAGGTGATCTGTACGCTGGCCACCAGCGAAAGCAGGGTGTCCTGGAAAATCAGCATCAGCACCGCCGCCATGGCACCGAGGCCGGAGAGCAGGATCAGCGGCGAACGGTCGATCAGAGTGGCGATGATGAGGATGGTGGCGATCGCGTAGATGACGATCTTCACCACCTGCAGATAGCCCTTGATCGGGTGCAGGCGGGCGTCCGGTCGGCGCTGGTAGACCACGTTGATGATGTCGAGCACCGCGCCGAGCGCCAGCGCGATGGTCAGCACGATGAAGCCGCCGCAGACGTTCTGCACCACGGTCACCGCGGCTTCCGGCAGGCCCGGTACGGTCGTCACGCCAAGCGACAGCACCAGTGCGGGGACGATGTTCGACAGCCGCTTGATGATGCCGAAATCCTGCAGTTCGCCATCGCGGGTGTGGCGCAGTAAACGGTAAAGGCCACGCACCAGGATGCGCTTGACGATCCAGTTGGACAGCCAGGCGGCGAAGATCAGCGTGGCACTGGCGAGCAGCGTCTGCAGTTCGGGGTGGGCTCTGAGCCAGTCCAGCCAGCCGGCCAGATCGTCAGACATGTGAATCTCCATTGAGAGGTGAGGGCGCGGCCTTGGCAAATTGCCTTGGCCGCTGCCCGGCTTGTCGGTGTGGCTTGGTCAGCGGATAAATTCGCGGCTGATACTCTTGAACAGTTCGGTGCCGGCGCGTTCCATCCATTCGAAGGCAACCATCTCCCGCGAGACGATCACCGCGCCGGCCTGGCGCATGCGCTCCAGTGCCAGCGCCTTGTCGCTGGCCCGCCGCGAGCTGACGCCTTCTTCGACGACGAAGACTTCGTTGCCACGGGCGCGTAGGTCCAGCACCGTCTGCAGCACGCACACGTGAGTCTCGCAGCCGCAGATGACGAACTGCCGGCGTTCGCCACCCGGGCGCTGGAACAGTTCGCCGTCGCCGGCCGCGGAAAAATGCAGCTTCTCGACAATGACGGTCTCGTCGACGTTGTCACGCAGAGCGGAAATCGTGTGGCCGAGGCCCTTGCTGTACTGCTCGGTCAGCAGCACCGGCACACCGACTCGCTGCGCCACCTGTTGCAGCCAGGCGGTGTGCTCGGCCATGGCTGCATTGTCGAGGATCACCGGAAACAGGCGTTCCTGGATGTCGATGATCAGCAGGGTGGAATCCGTTGCTTTGATACGCATCGCAGTGCTTCCTCGTGGTTCAGGGTTTGTAGGCGCCGATGAAGATGGCCGGGTCGACGCGGGCATCGTTCAGGCTCACGTTCCAGTGCAGATGGGGGCCGGTGGCACGCCCGGTCGCGCCGACCTTGCCGAGCACCTGGCCACGCGCCAGTTGGTCGCCGACCTTCACGCCAATTTCGGAGAGATGGCAGAACATGCTGATCAGCCCCTGGCCGTGGTCGACGAAAACGGTCTTGCCGTTGAAGAAGTAGTCACCAGTGAGTATGACCTTGCCGGCCGCCGGTGCCTTGATCGGCGTGCCGCTCTTGGCGGCGAAATCCAGGCCCGAGTGCGGGTTACGTTCCTCGCCGTTGAAGAAACGGCGCAGGCCGAACGGCGACGACAGCGGGCCGTCCACCGGGCGATCGAACAACAGATTGCTTGGCTGGTTGGCGCTGAACTGCCGGTAGGCGCGGGTCTGTTCGTCCAGTTCGCGCTCGATGCGCTTGAGGTCTGCCGGATTGGGATTGACCTGGCGCTGGTTCTTCAGCGTGATGTGCTGCGCTCGATAGTCGCGGCTCTCGACCTGGAAGGCTTGGGGACGGCCATCGATCTCCAGCTGCTGCGCGCCCGGCTTCACCGGCAGCGGGATGCCGACGATGGCGATCCAGCGTTTGCCATCCTCACGCACCACCAGGGTTGGCTTGCCCTGATAGCGAGCCTGCGGTGCGCTAACGTCGTCACCTAGCTCGATCACGGCAACGCCGCCGGGCACAGGCTTGTTCAGCAGACGGGTGATGAAGCCCTCGGCATGGGCGCAAAGGGGAAGGGCGAGGCACAACAGCAGGGCGAGAAGGCGTGGCATGAAAGGATCCGCTGGAATAAACGGCCCATCCTCGCGTAAAGCTGCGCTGGGGAAAAGGCTGGCCATCTGGCGACCGCCGGTCAGAGCAGCGGCAGCGTGACCGGTGCCAGATGATTGTCTTCCACCCGCACCTCCAATTCGCCCTCGCCGAGCCTGGCCTTGAGGCGCTGGCCAGGTTGCGTCTGGCTGGCGCTGCGGATCGCCTGGCCGCGCTCGTCGAGCAGAATGCTGTAGCCGCGGCTGAGTGTGGCCAGCGGGCTGACCACATTAAGTGTCTGGGCGAGGCCCTGTAGCTGTTGCCGGCGGCCTTTCAGGTTGGCCTGCATCGCTCGCGGCAGACGCGAGGAGAGGTGTTCGAGTCGCTGCAGCAACAGATTCAGCGAACGCCCCGGGTGTTGCGCGGCCAGGCGTGTTTCCAGGCGGGCCAGACGCTCCCGGCCGCTGCACAGGCGGCGGTCGACGGCGCGCAGCAGGCGCTGCTCGAGGTCGTCGATGCGCTGGGCCTGCTGCTGCAGCCGTTCGCCGGGGTGGCGCAGGCGGCGGGTCAGGCCTTCCAGTCGCATGGCGTCACGGTGCAGACGATCACGCATGCGCAGCACCAGACGCTGTTGCAGCCCGCTCAGCCGGTGTTGCAGGTCGGCGCTGCTGGGTGCCAGCAGCTCGGCAGCCGCGGATGGCGTTGGCGCGCGGACGTCGGCGACGAAGTCGGCGATCGAGACATCGGTTTCGTGGCCCACGGCGCTGACAATCGGCGTGACACAGGCATCCACCGCGCGCGCCACCGCTTCTTCGTTGAAGCACCAGAGGTCCTCCAGCGAGCCGCCGCCGCGAGCCAGAATCAGCGCATCGAAGCCCTGGGCATCGGCCAGTTGCAGTGCGTGGACAATCTGCGCGGTGGCTTCGCGACCTTGCACGGCGGTGGGGATCAGCGTCAGCTCGACTTGCGGCGCGCGGCGTTTGAACACCGAGATGATGTCGCGGATCACCGCGCCGGTCGGCGAGCTGACGATGCCAATGCGTCGCGGGTGGGCGGGCAGGGCGGCCTTGCGTTCGGCCGCGAACAGACCTTCGGCGCTGAGCTTTTCCTTGAGTGCCTCGAAGGCCAGGCGCAAAGCGCCGTCACCGGCCGGCTCCAGCGTATCGAGAATCAGCTGGTAGTCGCCGCGTCCCTCGAACAGCGAGACCTTGCCGCGTACCCGCACCGCCAGGCCGTCGCGCAGGGCCTGGCGAACCCGCGCCGCGTTCTGCCGGAACAGCGCACAGCGCACCTGGGCGTTCTTGTCCTTGAGGGTGAAATAGATGTGGCCGGAAGCCGGGCGGGCGAGGTTTGAAATCTCGCCTTCGACCCAGACCTGGGCGAACACGTCCTCGAGCAACAGGCGGGCGCGACCGTTGAGCTGACTGACGGTCAGCACTTCGCGATCGAGATTGAGACGCTGGAAGGGATCTTTGAGCATGGCGGCGATGATAAGCCGGGCGCGGCCAGGCGCAAACCGAAACTGCTTCGCCTCCGTCCAGCGGGCCTTGACCGGCCAACGGGTGGCGCTAAGCTGCGCGGCCTTTCTTCATCTCCCGTTCCGAGCCGCCATGAGCCACAGTCAAGCGATCATCGTGCCGCGCATTTCCACATTCCCAGCGCACGAAGCCAAGGCGCGGATGATTCTGCGCTGGCTGGCCGAGCGGCGCATCGTCGAGGCGCTGCCGACCACTTGTGGTCGCGGTGTTGGCGGCATGGGCTACGCTATCGCTTCCGGCGCGCGCAGTGTCGTGCAGCATCCGGATCGCATGCCTTTTGGCGAAGCCATCAACGGCCTTGAAGTGGTGACCAAGCGCTGCATCTACACGCCAACACGGGATTTCGCCGAGGAGGCAGGCTGCCCCGAATGCCGTCGCGAGATTGGCGAGGCGTTGTTTGAAAGCCTCGACGAGTGGATGCCTAAGCAGACCGACAATTTCACCTGTCCGGAATGTGGCTTCGAAGACGACATCAACGGCTTCCTGTTCATTCCGGCGTGCGGCTTTTCCAATCTCGGCTTTATCTTCAATGGCTGGGGCGAGGCCGGCCTTCGCCAGTCGTTTCTCGATGAATTCGCCGAACGCCTGGGCTTCAAGGTGGCGCTGGTGATTGATCGGCCGTGACCGGTCGGTCATTTCGGCGATGCCGCGCATTTCGCCGTGCGCGACGCGCCTCACATCCGCATTGAGCGTGAAGGGGTGCGTGGGTATAATGCCGCGCTTCCTTTTTCCCGCCTGGGAGCCCCCGCCATGCTGCGTATCAGCCAAGAAGCCCTGACTTTCGATGATGTTCTCCTGATCCCGGGATATTCCGAGGTTTTGCCGAAGGATGTCAGCCTGAAGACCCGTCTGACCCGCGAAATCGAGCTGAACATTCCGCTGGTTTCCGCGGCCATGGACACCGTCACCGAAGCGCGCCTGGCCATTGCCATGGCTCAGGAAGGCGGCATCGGCATCATCCACAAGAACATGAGCATCGAGCAGCAGGCTGCCGAGGTGCGCAAGGTCAAGCGTCACGAGACCGCCATCGTTCACGATCCGGTCACCGTCACGCCGGAAACCAAGATCAGCGAGCTGCTGCGCAAGGCGCATGAACTGGGCTTCTCCGGCTTTCCGGTAGTGTCCGGCAAGGAGCTGGTCGGCATCGTCACCGGTCGAGACCTGCGCTTCACACCCAATGCCGGCGACTCCGTCGCAGCGATCATGACGCCCAAGGACAAGCTGGTCACCGTGCTCGAAGGCACCGCCCTGGAAGAAATCAAGACCGAGCTCTACAAGCACCGCATCGAGAAGATGCTCGTGGTAGACGGCAATTTCCACCTGCGCGGCCTGGTCACCTTCCGCGACATCGAGAAAGCCAAGACCTACCCGCTGGCCTCCAAGGACAGCCAGGGTCGTCTGCGCGTCGGCGCAGCGGTCGGTACCGGCGCCGATACCGGTGAGCGCGTCGAAGCGCTGGCCGCTGCCGGTGTCGACGTGGTGGTGGTCGACACCGCTCACGGTCACTCCCGCGGCGTGATCGACCGCGTGCGCTGGGTGAAGGAGAATTTCCCGCAGGTGCAGGTGATCGGCGGCAACATCGCCACCGCCGAAGCCGCGCTGGACCTGGTCAAGGCCGGCGCCGACGCGGTCAAGGTCGGTATCGGCCCGGGCTCGATCTGCACCACCCGCATCGTTGCCGGCGTCGGCGTACCGCAGATCTCCGCCATCGCCAACGTCTCGGCTGCGCTGGAAGGCACCGGCGTGCCGATGATCGCGGACGGTGGCATCCGCTTCTCCGGTGACCTGTCCAAGGCCATCGTCGCCGGCGCCAACGCCGTGATGATGGGTTCGATGTTCGCCGGTACCGAAGAAGCGCCGGGCGAGATCGAGCTGTTCCAGGGCCGTTCCTACAAGGCTTATCGCGGCATGGGTTCGCTGGGAGCCATGTCCCAGGCGCAGGGCTCCTCCGACCGCTACTTCCAGGATTCCGCCGCCGGTGCCGAGAAGCTGGTGCCGGAAGGTATCGAAGGCCGCGTACCGTACAAGGGCTCGCTGGCGGCGATCATCCATCAGCTGATGGGCGGCCTGCGTGCTTCCATGGGCTATACCGGCAGCGCCACCGTCGACGAGATGCGCAGCAAGCCGCAGTTCGTGCGCATCACCGGTGCCGGCATGGCCGAGTCGCACGTGCATGACGTGCAGATCACCAAGGAAGCCCCGAATTACCGAGTGGGTTGATCCGCTCAGCTAGACAGGCGCCGGAAGCTGGCAGCGGGAGTCGGGAGAAATCCTGGCTTCGGCTTCCAGCTTCCGGCTTTCAGCTTCAGGCTCTTTCCGAAGGAAAGCTCATGGCTCACCAAGACATTCACGCCCACCGCATCCTGATCCTCGACTTCGGTTCCCAGTACACTCAGCTGATCGCCCGCCGCGTGCGAGAGATCGGCGTGTATTGCGAGCTGCATCCGTGGGACATGAGCGAGGACGACATCCGTGCCTTCGCGCCACGCGGCATCATTCTCGCCGGCGGCCCGGAGTCGGTTCACGAGGCAGGCAGCCCGCGCGCGCCGCGGGCCGTGTTCGATCTCGGTGTGCCTCTGTTCGGCATCTGCTACGGCATGCAGACCATGTCCGAGCAGTTGGGTGGCAAGGTGCAGGGCTCCGACGTTCGCGAGTTCGGCTATGCCCGCGTCGATCTGGTCGGCAAGTCGAAGCTGTTCGACGGCATCGAAGACCACATGGATGACGACGGTGTGTTCGGCCTCGACGTGTGGATGAGCCACGGCGACAAGGTGACCACGCTGCCGGAAGGTTTCCATATCCTCGCCAGCACGCCGAGCTGCCCGATCGCAGCCATGGGTGACGACGACCGCCGTTACTACGGCGTGCAGTTCCATCCGGAAGTGACCCACACCCGCCAGGGCGGCCGCATCCTTTCCCGTTTCATTCTCGACATCTGTGGCTGCGAAGCGCTGTGGACGCCGTCCAACATCGTCGAAGACGCCATCGCCCAGGTGCGCGCTCAGGTCGGTGACGCCAACGTGCTGCTCGGCCTTTCCGGCGGTGTCGATTCGTCGGTGGTCGCGGCGCTGCTGCACAAGGCGATCGGCGATCAGCTGACCTGCGTGTTCGTCGACAACGGCCTGCTGCGCCTGCACGAGGGTGACCAGGTGATGGCCATGTTCGCCGAGAACATGGGCGTCAAGGTGATTCGCGCCGACGCCGAGGCACAGTTCCTCGGCAACCTCGAGGGCGAGGCCGATCCAGAGAAGAAGCGCAAGATCATCGGTCGTACCTTTATCGACGTGTTCGATGCAGAAGCCAGCAAGCTGGACAACATCCAGTTCCTCGCCCAGGGCACCATCTACCCCGACGTGATCGAGTCGGCCGGCGCCAAGAGCGGCAAGGCCCATGTGATCAAGTCGCACCACAACGTCGGCGGCCTGCCGGAGGAAATGAACCTCAAGCTGGTCGAGCCGCTGCGTGAACTGTTCAAGGACGAAGTGCGCAAGATCGGCCTGGAACTCGGCCTGCCCTACGACATGGTCTACCGTCACCCGTTCCCGGGCCCGGGGCTGGGTGTGCGCATCCTCGGCGAAGTGAAGAAGGAATATGCCGACCTGCTGCGTCGCGCGGATCACATCTTCATCGAAGAGCTGCGCAACTTCGACTGGTACCACAAGACCAGCCAGGCCTTCGTGGTGTTCCAGCCGGTGAAATCGGTCGGTGTGGTCGGCGACGGCCGCCGCTACGCCTGGGTCGTCGCGCTACGCGCGGTGGAAACCATCGACTTCATGACCGCACGTTGGGCGCACCTGCCTTATGAGTTGCTGGAAAAGGTGTCCAACCGCATCATCAACGAAATCGAAGGCATCTCCCGCGTGACCTACGATGTGTCGAGCAAGCCGCCGGCCACCATCGAGTGGGAATGATCTGAAGCAATGAGGGCAGCCCAGGCTGCCCTCATGCTATGCGCAGCCTCCGCAGAGAGGCGCGTCGAGCCTGATGGGCCCATGAATTCGGACTGGCTGGAGCCCATGCATGTCCTTTACCCGTAGACAGATTCTCACCGGCCTGGCCGGTCTTGGTGTCGTCGGTCTCGCCGGCAGTGGCGCGCGCTACTGGCTCGGCCGCCCGGCCGACATCACCACTCATGACTACGAACTGATTGCCGCCCCGCTGGACGTGGAGCTGGTGCCTGGTCACGTCACGCCTGCCTGGGCCTATGGCGGGCAAGCGCCTGGCCTGGAGCTGCGTGGCCGTCAGGGCGACTGGCTGCGGGTGCGCTTCATCAACAATCTGCCCGAGCCCACCACCATCCATTGGCATGGCATTCGTCTGCCGCTGGAAATGGATGGCGTGCCCTACGTATCGCAGTTGCCGGTGTTGCCCGGCGAGTTCTTCGACTATCGCTTCCAGCTGCACGATGCCGGCAGCTTCTGGTATCACCCGCACACCAGCAGTGCCGCGCAGCTGGGCCGCGGGCTGGTCGGTCCGCTGATTGTCGAGGAGCGCGAGCCAAGCGGTTTCAGGCACGAGCGTACGCTCAACCTGAAAAGCTGGCATGTCGACAAGCAGGGGGCGTTCACCAAATTCAGCGTGCCGCGCGAGGCAGCCCGTGGCGGTACGCCGGGCGTGCTGTCGACGGTGAATGGCACACATGCGCCCACGCTTGATCTGCCGGCCGGGCAGGTCGTGCGGCTGCGGCTGCTGAATCTCGACAACACCCTGACCTATCGGCTGAACCTGCCAGATAGCGAGGCGCGCATCTATGCGCTCGATGGACATCCGGTCGCTCCGATGCCGCTGGGCAAGGAGTACTGGCTCGGTCCGGGCATGCGTATCGACCTGGCGCTGAAGGTGCCGGAGGCCGGCACGGAGCTCTCCTTGCGCAATGGTCCGCTACGGCTGGCGACGCTGCGCTCGGTGGCGCATGACGAAGTCGCCGGCGACTGGCCGCCGGCGTTGCCGGCCAATCCCGTGGCGGAGCCGGATCTGCAGCGTGCGGAAACGCTGCGCTTCAACTTCGAGTGGGCCGGTACCTTGTCGACAGACGCCGCGCAGGGTGGCGCCTATACCTTCTGGCAGATCAACGGCGAGGCCTGGGACATCAACGACAAGACCTGTGCCGATCGCCCGATTGCGACGCTGAAAAAGGATGGTCATTACATCTTCGAGCTGCGCAACCTCAGTCAGTACCAGCATCCGATTCATCTGCACGGTATGACCTTCAAGGTGATCTCGTCCAATCGCCGCAAGATCGATCCGTGGTTCACCGATACCTACCTGCTGGGCAAGAACGAGACGGCCCGTATCGCGCTGGTCGCCGATAATCCGGGTGTCTGGATGTTTCACTGTCATGTCATCGACCACATGGAAACCGGGTTGATGGCAGCGATCGAGGTGGTATGAAACAGGGCGGAGTAGGGCAGTGAGGACGCCGCAGATCATCGACCGCAGCCAGGACGAGCGCTTCATGCGCGAAGCCCTGGCGCTGGCGGCGCAGGGCGCTGCGTTGGGAGAGGTGCCGGTGGGCGCCGTGCTGGTGCAGGACGGGCAGATCATTGGGCGCGGCTTCAACTGCCCGATTTCCCGGCACGACCCCAGTGCCCATGCGGAAATGGTCGCGGTGCGGGATGCGGCGCAGGTGCTGCAGAACTATCGGCTACCCGGCGTGACGCTCTACGTCACGCTGGAGCCGTGCAGCATGTGCGCCGGTCTGATCGTGCATTCGCGGATCCAGCGCGTCGTCTATGGCGCTACCGAGCCGAAGGCCGGCGTGGTTGTCAGTCGCGGCCAGTTTTTCGATCAGGGCTTTCTCAACCACCGGGTGCTGGTCGAGGGTGGTGTGCTAGCCGAGGAGTGCGGGATGGTGCTCAGCGAGTTCTTCCGCCAGCGCCGGCAGAAGGGTTAGCGCGCCGCTGTTGTCGGCTGCAGCGTTTCATGGGCGGCGACGCTGCCCTGTGCCGGAAATACCACCAGATGGTCGGCGGCGATGGCGATTCCGACTTCCTGCCCGGTGGGGTAGTCCGCATGGCTGGTGAAGATCGCCACCAGTTGATTGCCGGTGGGCAGCTGCAGCCGGTACAGCGTCGACGCGCCGAGGAAGGTCTTGCCTACGATAAGCGCCCGCAGCGGGCTGTCCGGCTTGTAGACGATGTCATCCGGGCGCAGCAACACATCCACTGAGCTGCCTGCCGGCCAGGTGTAGGCGCGGTTGCCGCGAATCACACCGAGTTCGGTCTGCACGGTTTCCGGGTCGAGCAGCTGCCCGCGGATGAAGTAGCCCTGGCCGATGAAGCTGGCGACGAAGGGCGTCAGTGGCTCGTGATAGAGGTTGAACGGGGTGTCCCACTGCTCCAGCCGGCCATCCTTGAACACGCCGACCTGATCGCTGACGGCAAAGGCTTCTTCCTGATCATGGGTGACCAGAATGGCGCTGGTGTTGCGCGCCTTGAGAATCTCGCGCACCTCATGGCTGAGGCGCCGACGCAGTTCGACGTCGAGGTTGGAGAACGGCTCGTCCAGCAGCAAAAGTGCAGGCTCGGGCGCCAGGGCGCGGGCCAGTGCGACGCGCTGCTGCTGTCCCCCGGAGAGCTCGTGCGGATAGCGTTTGCCAAGGGCGGCCAGGTGCACCAGTTCGAGCATCTCGGAGACGATTTGCGAGCAGTCAGGCTGCTTGCGAATCCCGAAGGCGATGTTCTCCGCCACGGTCAGATGGGGAAACAGCGCGTAGTCCTGAAAGACCATGCCGATGCGGCGCTTCTCCGGCGCCAGGGTGAAGCCCGAGCGGGAAATGACCGACTCCGCCAGGTGGATTTCGCCCTGGTGCACCGGCTCGAAGCCGGCGATGGCACGCAGCGTAGTGGTCTTGCCGCAACCGGACGGGCCGAGCAGGCAGCCGATGTCGCCACGGTTCAGATGCAGGTTGAGGTGCTGGACGATGCTCTGCTCGCCGTAGCCGCAGGCCAGGTCACGCAGTTGCAGCAGCGGCGGCTCGTGTTTCATGCGTGGTGGTAGGCCGGCTCGACGAGAAACTCCAGCAGCGCCTTCTGTACATGCAGGCGGTTCTCGGCCTGATCCCAGGCAACGGAGCGCGGATCGTCGAGCAGGTCGTGGCTGATCTCCTCGCCGCGGTGGGCCGGCAGGCAATGCATGAACAGCACGTCCTCGGCAGCGCAATCGAGCAGAGCGCGGTCCACCTGATAGGGGCGGAACGTGGCCAGGCGTGCAGCGGCTTCGTCTTCTTGGCCCATGGAGGCCCAGACGTCGGTGCTGATCAGGTGTGCGCCTGCAGCCGCTTCGCGCGGATCACGCATTACCTGCACGCGATCACCGGCGCGCGCCATCAGCTCGGCGTCGGGCTCGTAGCCTTCGGGGCAGGCGACCTTGAGTTGGAAGTCGAACTGGATAGCCGCTTCTATATAGGTATTGCACATGTTGTTGCCGTCGCCTATCCAGGCCACCGTCTTGCCGGCGATGCTGCCGCGGTGCTCATGGAAGGTCTGCATATCGGCCATCAGCTGGCAGGGGTGCAGGTCATCGGAAAGACCGTTGATGACCGGCACGCTCGAGTTGGCGGCAAAGTCGGTGAGGGTCGAGTGGGCGAACGTGCGGATCATCACCGCATCGAGCATGCGCGACATGACGATGGCCGAATCGCTGATCGGCTCGCCGCGCCCGAGCTGGGTGTCGCGCGGGGACAGGAAGATCGCTTGGCCGCCGAGCTGGATCATGCCGGCTTCGAACGACAGTCGGGTGCGGGTCGAGGCCTTCTCGAAGATCATGCCAAGCACGCGATTCTTCAGGGGTTCGAACAGGACGCCGCGCTCGCGCAGATCCTTCAGCTCGATGCCGCGGCGGACCAGGCTGTTCAGCTCCTGGGGCGTGCAGTCCATCAGTGAGAGAAAATGCCTTGCGCTCATATCAACTACCTTTATTGCCGCAGCGCGATCCAGTGCTTTTCGACAGAAAAAGGGGACCGACGACTGGGGGTCGCACGGGGAGCGACGAAACGGGAAAGGCGCGATCTTATCCAGAAAGCGAGCATAGGCGCAAATCCGCAGCCCACGGCCTCCGGTGGGCTGAATCGCCGTGCTGGCGGCCTTTGCGCCGCAACAAAGCCGAGTCCTCCGCTCGGCTTTCCCACGCTTTTTCCGTTACAATGCGCGGCAACCGTGTCTAGCCGAGGTACTCCATGGATATCATCGAAACCATCAAAGAACAGATCGCCAACAACCCGGTGCTGCTTTACATGAAGGGTTCGCCCAACGCCCCGCAGTGCGGCTTTTCCGCTCGCGCGACCCAGGCGGTAATGGGCTGTGGCGAGAAGTTCGCTTATGTCGACATCCTGCAGAACCCGGAAATTCGTGCCAGCCTGCCGACCTATGCCAACTGGCCGACCTTCCCGCAGCTGTGGGTGAATGGTGAGCTAGTCGGTGGCAGCGACATCATCCTCGAGATGTTCGAGAACGGCGAGCTGCAGACCCTGATCAAGTCCGCTGTCGGCAAGACCGAGGCTTAAGCCTGGTCTGACCGCGTAGGCTTTGCTGATGCCCGCATCGAAGGATGCGGGCATTTTTGTTTGTGCCGCTCTGCGGAATAACGCCGCTCGGCTGACGCGTTGATCTTTATGGTCTTTCCCGGGTCAGAGGTCGCGGTGAGGGTGTTTCCCTCTGTTCTGTTTGATCCCTTGAAGTGAGAGACGCCACCTGATGCCCTATATGCGAATGCTGCCCTTTCTGATCGTGCTGGCGGTCGTCCTGTTCAACGGCTTGAAGCCGGAACCGGTACCGCAGCTGTTCGATCAGCAAGACAAGCTGCATCATCTGCTGGGTTTCGCCGCGCTGGCGTTCACCCTTCGTCTGGCGTTCCCGCGGGTGCCATTCCTGTGGGGGCTGGGTCTGACAGTTATTGCGGCACTGTCGATCGAGATCGGGCAGGGCATGCTGCCTTATCGGACCGCCTCGCGCTGGGACATGCTGGCCAATGTGTTGGGCGTGCTGCTGGGCTGGGGCTGCTCGGTTGTGGCGCAGGGCTGGTGGCGTCAGCGGCTGGGCGAGCCGCTGACCGAGTAGGAAGCGAATAACCTGGGACGCAGTCCCTGATGAGAGTCCGGCGGCAATAAAAAGCCCCGGTATTAACCAAGGCTTTGAAATTTGGCTCCGCGACCTGGACTCGACAGCGAAGCTGAACGCGCTTCAGCGCGGCCCCGAAGGGGGGAGCGAAGCGAATAACCTGGGCCGCAGTCCCTGGTGAGAGTCCAGCGGCAATAAAAAAGCCCCGGTATTAACCGAGGCTTTGAAATTTGGCTCCGCGACCTGGACTCGAACCAGGGACCCAATGATTAACAGTCATTTGCTCTACCGACTGAGCTATCGCGGAACAACGGTGCGTATCCTACTGTTTGCAAAAGAGAAGTCAACCCTTTGCGCCGCTAGGAACGACGCCGCGCCCGGGGTCTGAGAGGGCCCCGGGCGGCTGGAGTCAGAGCACCTGAACGATGGCGTCAGTGACGTGACCGATGTTGTTGCGGTTCAGTGCGGCGGCGCAGATTCGACCGGTGCTGATGGCGTAGACGCCGAACTCGACACGCAGTCGCTCGACCTGCTCGGCCGTGAGGCCTGAGTAGGAGAACATGCCGCGCTGGGCGGCAACGAAACTGAAGTCTGTCGTCGCGCCTTTGGCCGCTAGTTGCTCGACCATGCTCAGACGCAGCTCGCGGATGCGGCTGCGCATCTCGCCCAGCTCGGCTTCCCACATGGCGCGCAGTTCCGGGCTGTTGAGCACCGCGGAGACGATCGTGGCGCCGTGGGTCGGCGGGTTGGAATAGTTGGTGCGGATCACGCGCTTGACCTGCGACAGTACGCGAGCCGACTCCTCGCGGCTCTGGGTGACCATCGACAGCGCGCCGACGCGTTCGCCGTACAGCGAGAAGGACTTGGAGAACGAGCTGGAAACGAAGAAGGTCATGCCCGACTCGGCGAAAAGGCGCACGGCGGCGGCGTCCTCTTCGATGCTGTCGCCGAAGCCCTGGTAGGCGATGTCGATGAACGGCACGTGATCCTGGGCACGCAGCACGTCGAGAATCTGCTTCCAGTCATCCAGGTTCAGATCGACGCCGGTCGGGTTGTGGCAGCAGGCGTGCAGCACGACGATGGAGCGGGGTGGCAGGTTCTTCAGGTCCTGCAGCAGGCCGGCGCGATCGATGCCGTGATTGCTCGCGTCATAGTAGCTGTAGTTCTGGACCGGGAAGCCGGCCGACTCGAACAGCGCGCGATGGTTTTCCCAGCTCGGGTTGCTGATGGCAACCACGGCGTCCGGCAGCAGGCGCTTGAGGAAGTCTGCGCCGACTTTGAGTGCGCCGGTTCCGCCGAGCGCCTGGGTAGTCACCACCCGGCCTTCGGCGATCAGCGGAGAATCGTTGCCGAACAGCAGCTTCTGTACGGCAGCATCGTAAGCGGCAATGCCCTCGATCGGCAGATAGCCGCGGGGCGCGTGGGCAGCGATGCGGGCATGCTCCGCCTCGACCACGGCGCGCAGCAGTGGAATGCGACCTTCTTCGTTGTAGTAGACACCGACACCGAGGTTGACCTTGTTCGGCCGCGTGTCGGCGTTGAAGGCTTCATTGAGGCCGAGGATAGGATCGCGCGGCGCCATTTCGACAGCAGAGAACAAACTCATGGTGAGGGGGCTCGAAAGAGAAGAGTGACTAGATTCACCACCCTCGCGTCGGCGCGCAGGGTGATGCGCAAACGGGGCGGTAGTATAGCGGTCAAGCCTGTTGCCTGCGATATGCTACCGAGGTTTTCTGATCACTTTCGGTGCGTTTTGCGTACTGGAAAGATGGGCGGTTTCTCGGCTCTGCGCGCCCATCGCTGGTGGCGGAATTCAGGATCCGCTGGCTGTCGCGCCAAACCGCTGGATGGCTGTTCGAAAGTTCGGCTGCCAAGCTCGCACATGTTACCTAGAGAGGCGAAATGTCCAAGTTCGAACTGGTCACCCGTTTCAAGCCGGCCGGCGATCAACCGGAGGCCATTCGGCAGATGATCGAAGGCATCGAGGCGGGGTTGTCGCACCAGACGCTGCTGGGCGTTACGGGCTCGGGCAAGACCTTCAGCGTCGCCAACGTCATCGCCCATGTGCAGCGGCCTACGCTGGTGCTGGCGCCGAACAAGACGCTGGCCGCGCAGCTCTATGGTGAGTTCAAGGCGTTCTTCCCGAACAATGCGGTCGAGTATTTCGTTTCCTACTACGACTACTATCAGCCGGAAGCCTATGTGCCGTCGTCGGACACCTTCATCGAGAAGGATGCATCGATCAACGATCACATCGAGCAGATGCGTCTGTCGGCAACCAAGGCGCTGCTGGAGCGCCCGGATGCGATCATCGTCACCACTGTGTCGTGCATCTACGGTCTGGGTGATCCGCAGTCATACCTGAAGATGGTCCTGCACGTCGATCGTGGTGATCGGCTCGATCAGCGCGAGCTGCTGCGCCGGCTGACTGGCCTGCAGTACACCCGCAACGACATGGATTTCGCTCGTGCGACCTTCCGTGTGCGCGGCGACGTGATCGACATCTTCCCGGCGGAATCGGATCTCGAAGCGGTGCGCATCGAGCTGTTCGATGACGAGGTGGAGAGCCTGTCGGCCTTCGATCCGCTGACCGGGGAGGTGATCCGCAAGCTGCCGCGATTCACCTTCTATCCCAA
Organism: Stutzerimonas kunmingensis; assembly: GCF_021432085.1. Classification (GTDB taxonomy): domain Bacteria; phylum Pseudomonadota; class Gammaproteobacteria; order Pseudomonadales; family Pseudomonadaceae; genus Stutzerimonas. The sequence goes on from NZ_CP090366.1 coordinate 1,341,780, forward strand.
GAGCCACTACGTAACGCCGCGGGAAACCCTGCTCGACGCGATAGAGAAGATCAAGGACGAGCTGCGCGAGCGGCTCGATTACCTGCGCAGTCAGAACAAGCTGGTGGAGGCGCAGCGGCTCGAGCAGCGCACGCGTTTCGATCTGGAAATGATCATGGAGCTGGGTTACTGCAACGGCATCGAAAACTACTCGCGCTATCTGTCCGGGCGCGATGCCGGCGAGCCGCCACCGACGCTGTTCGACTACCTGCCGGCCGACGCGCTGCTGGTGATCGACGAGTCCCACGTTTCTGTGCCGCAGGTCGGCGCGATGTACAAGGGCGACCGCTCGCGCAAGGAAACCCTGGTGGAGTATGGCTTCCGTCTGCCATCGGCGCTGGATAACCGGCCGATGCGCTTCGACGAATGGGAGGCGATCTGCCCGCAGACCATCTTCGTCTCCGCGACGCCCGGACCTTACGAGGCCGAACATGCTGGCCGCGTGGTGGAGCAGGTTGTGCGTCCGACGGGGCTGGTCGATCCGCAGATTGAGGTGCGTCCGGCGCTGACGCAGGTCGACGACCTGCTGTCGGAGATTCGCAAGTGCGTGGTCAAGGAGGAGCGGGTGCTGGTCACCACGCTGACCAAGCGCATGGCCGAGGACTTGACCGACTACCTGAGTGATCACGATGTGCGCGTGCGCTACCTGCATTCGGACATCGATACCGTGGAACGGGTCGAGATCATCCGCGACCTGCGGTTGGGCACTTTCGATGTGCTGGTGGGCATCAACCTGCTGCGCGAAGGCCTGGATATGCCTGAGGTGTCGCTGGTGGCGATCCTCGATGCGGACAAGGAAGGCTTCCTGCGTTCAGAGCGCTCGCTGATCCAGACCATCGGCCGCGCGGCGCGCAATCTCAACGGTCGCGCGATTTTGTATGCCGACAACATCACCGGGTCCATGCAGCGCGCCATGGACGAAACCGAGCGGCGGCGCAACAAGCAGATTGCCTTCAACGAGGCCAACGGCATCGTGCCCAAGGGCGTGAAGAAGGACGTGCAGGACATCCTCGAAGGCGCAACCGTACCGGGCTCGCGCAGCAAGAAGCGGCGTGGCGAGGCGAAAGCGGCGGAGGAGAGTGCGCGTTACGAGAACGAACTGCGTTCGCCGAGCGAGATCACCAAGCGGATTCGTCAGCTGGAAGAGAAGATGCTGAGTCTGGCGCGCGATCTGGAGTTCGAGGCGGCCGCCGAGGCGCGCGACGAGATTCACAAGCTGCGCGAGCGCTTGTTGCAGGTCTAGCAAGCTATTCTGGCGGATCGACCGTTTCGGCCTGTCCCAGAGCGTCTCCTTCGGGACGCTCTCGCTCTGCTTCCCGGTGTTCGGCTGGAGCCGGCTGCGCAGCGCCTGCTAACATTCGTCCCTTTCCGTATGTCCCTACCGTCCGAGAGCACTCATGACCACGGTTCGCACCCGCATCGCGCCATCTCCGACCGGCGATCCCCACGTCGGTACTGCCTACATCGCGCTGTTCAACCTGTGCTTCGCCCGACAGCACGGTGGCCAGTTCATCTTGCGCATCGAGGATACCGATCAGGTGCGCTCGACCCGTGAATCCGAGCAGCAGATCTACGATGCGCTGCGCTGGCTGGGCATCGAATGGGACGAGGGTCCGGACGTTGGCGGTCCGCATGGCCCGTACCGGCAGAGCGAGCGCGGCGAGATCTACAAGAAGTACTCGGACGAGCTGGTCAGCAAGGGTCATGCGTTCCCGTGCTTCTGCAGCAGCGAGCGCCTGGATCAGGTGCGTGCCGAGCAGATGGCGAACAAGGAAACGCCGCGTTATGACGGCCATTGCATGCACCTCGATCCGGCCGAAGCTCAGCGTCGCATCGCTGCTGGTGAATCCCATGTAATTCGGATGAAGGTGCCGAGCGAAGGCGTGTGTCAGGTCAACGACATGCTGCGCGGCACCGTCGAGATCGGCTGGGACCGCATGGACATGCAGGTGCTGATGAAGGCCGATGGCCTGCCGACCTACTTCCTCGCCAACGTGGTCGATGACCACCTGATGGGCATCACTCATGTGCTGCGTGGCGAAGAGTGGCTGCCGTCGGCGCCCAAGCTGATCAAGCTGTACGAGTACTTCGGCTGGGAGCAGCCGCAGCTGTGCTACATGCCGCTGCTGCGCAATCCCGACAAGAGCAAGCTCTCCAAGCGCAAGAATCCGACTTCGGTGACCTTCTACGAGCGCATGGGTTTCCTGCCACAGGCGATGCTCAACTACCTCGGGCGCATGGGTTGGTCGATGCCTGACGAGCGCGAGAAATTCACGCTGAACGAGATGATCGAGCACTTCGACATCAATCGCGTATCGCTCGGCGGACCGATCTTCGATCTGGAGAAGCTTTCCTGGCTGAACGGCCAGTGGCTGCGGGAACTGCCGGTCGAACAGTTCGCTGCCGAAGTGCAGAAGTGGGCATTCAATCCGCAGTACATGATGCAGATCGCGCCGCACGTGCAGCAGCGCGTGGAAACCTTCAGCCAGATTGCGCCATTGGCTGGCTTCTTCTTCTCCGGTGCATTGCCGCTCGACCTCGCATTGTTCGCGCACAAGAAGCTCGATGCGACGCAGGTGCGCCAGGTTATGCAGCTGATTCTGTGGAAGTTGGAAGCACTGCGCCAGTGGGAAAAGGAGCGCATCACCGCGTGCATCACCCAGGTGGCGGAACATCTAGGCTTCAAGCTGCGCGATGTGATGCCGCTGATGTTCGCCGCCATCACCGGGCAGGCCAGTTCGGTATCGGTACTCGACGCGATGGAGATTCTCGGCCCGGATCTGACGCGCTTCCGCCTGCGCAACGCACTCGAGTTGCTCGGTGGCGCGTCGAAGAAGGAAGCCAAGGAGTGGGAGAAGCTCGCGGCGTCGATTGTCTGAGTGCGGGGCAGGGGCGGTGCTTGTGACCAGCATCGCCCCGAGGTGGTGGCGTTACCATTCGTCGGTGGTAAGTAGTTGTTCCTAATGCCAAAAAAACTTCGGCCCGTTGGAAATTGTTGTTGACACTACTTGGGGGCGCCCCTAATATGCGCCCCGTCCTCGAGATGGGGCTATAGCTCAGCTGGGAGAGCGCTTGCATGGCATGCAAGAGGTCGACGGTTCGATCCCGTCTAGCTCCACCAATCTCGAAGAGCAGAATTTGCCACCAGCTTGTATTTGCCGCATAAGCGATACAGGTTGCGCTTGAAGGGTTTGCGTCCCCTTCGTCTAGTGGCCTAGGACACCGCCCTTTCACGGCGGTAACAGGGGTTCGAGTCCCCTAGGGGACGCCATTATTAAGCGATGTTCGACATCGCGCGTCGAGAGACGATAAATCCGGGGCTATAGCTCAGCTGGGAGAGCGCTTGCATGGCATGCAAGAGGTCGACGGTTCGATCCCGTCTAGCTCCACCAATCACGGCTTGTCGATTGATTGTTCGGCAGGTTTGCGAAGGTTTCGTCCCCTTCGTCTAGTGGCCTAGGACACCGCCCTTTCACGGCGGTAACAGGGGTTCGAGTCCCCTAGGGGACGCCATTTTTATTGCCCGTTTTGGGCTTCAAGGGGTCATCTTTCATGAGATGGCCCTTTTTGTTTTGCGTGGTCGAAAAGTCGTTTTAGCCGCACTGCGCTGAATGCCTTGTCATTGCTCGCAGCAACAGGCGTGACTCGTCGCGGCGGCTGCGGTTTCATAGGTCATCGCAAACGGCCAACGAGGCTTGCAACGAATGAGCTGGGATCAGGCGGACGCGTTTACCATCGACCTGCAGGTGCAGTCCGAGCATATCGACGAGCTGGGCCATGCCAACAATGCGGTCTATGTAACCTGGCTTGAGCGGTGTGCCTGGCAGCATTCGCAGAGTCTGGGATTGGGCATCGACGACTACCGTCGCCTCGATCGGGCCATGGCAGTGCTGCGGCACGAGATCGATTATCTGGCCGCGGCCTACGAAGGCGATCTGCTGCAGTTGGTAACCTGGATTTCCGAATCCGATCAGCGTTTGAAGATGAAACGTAATTTCCAGCTGATCCGACCGGCCGACGGCGCTACGCTGCTGCGCGCGCAGACGACTTTCGTTTGCATCGAGCTCTCCAGCGGGAAACCCAAGCGCATGCCGCCTGAGTTCATCGACGGCTACGGCAAAGCGCTGGTGCAGCCGTACCCGCTGGAGCTTTGACGAAGCTGGTTGCTCAGCCGCGCTGCTCGGGCTTCATGACGTCGCTCTCGCGGCGCTTCTCGGCATCCTCGCGCCAGTCCTCCTGGATTTCCTCTTTCATCTTCGGGTCGGCGCCGTCATCTTCGTTCTCGCGAACCATTCCCTCGCCTTTCTTTTCCTGCTGGATATTGGTGCCTTGCGGCTGAGTGTTCATCATGTCCTGGTCGGCCAGCGCAACCGCGGAAAACAAGCTGCCCAGTGCGATGATGCCTGCGTACAAGATTTTCATCTGAACCTCCGGCTGTCGGGTGATAAAGGACTTACCATCTCAATAACCGACCTGCTGCGCTGAAGATTCGTTCACTCCTGCCCGGTGCCCCGTTTTCCGTGAGTCAGTCCACCCTTCGCAAGATCATCCATATTGATTGCGACTGCTTTTACGCCGCGATCGAGATGCGCGACGACCCCAGTCTGGCTCGGCGGCCGATCGCAGTTGGCGGCGCTGCGGATCGGCGCGGGGTCATTGCCACGTGCAACTACGAGGCGCGTGCATATGGTGTTCGCTCGGCCATGGCGTCCGGGCACGCACTGAAGTTGTGTCCTGATCTGCTGATCCTGCGGCCCCGCATGGATGCCTACCGGGAGGCTTCGCGTGAGATCCATAACATCTTTCGCACCTACACCGAGCAGATCGAGCCGCTGTCGCTGGACGAGGCTTATCTGGACGTCACTGCCTGCGAGCATTTTTCCGGTAGCGCCACGCGTATTGCCGAGGACATCCGGCGTCGGGTCTGGCAGCAGCTGCGCATCACTGTGTCGGCGGGTGTTGCTCCGAACAAGTTTCTCGCCAAGATCGCCAGCGAATGGAATAAGCCCGACGGCCTGTTCGTCATTACCCCGACACAGGTCGACGATTTCGTACAGGCGCTGGAGGTCAAGCGGCTGCATGGTGTTGGTCGCGTCACCGCTGAGAAGCTCGGCCGGCTCGGCATCCGCACCTGTAGCGACTTACGCGAGTGGCGCAAACTGGATCTGGTGCGCGAGTTCGGCGCGTTCGGTGAGCGGCTCTGGGGGCTGGCGCGCGGCGTCGATGAGCGGTCGGTGCAGGTGGAGAGTCGGCGCCAGTCGGTGAGCGTCGAGCAGACCTACGACAAGGATCTGCCGGACCTGGCGGCGTGCCTGGAGCGTCTGCCGGAGCTGCTGCAGCAGTTGGCTACCCGCATGGCGCGCCTGGACAACGGCTATCGGCCCGGCAAGCCCTTCGTAAAGCTCAAGTTCCATGACTTCACCCAGACCACGATGGAGCAGGCTGGCGCCGGACTCGAAATCGACGACTACGCCGATCTGCTCGCCATCGCCTTCTCCCGTGGTGCGCGGCCGGTTCGGTTGATTGGCGTAGGCGTGCGGTTGGTCGATCTGCGCGGTGGTTTCGAGCAGCTCACTCTGTTCTAAGAGCGCCAGTTTCCTTTTCCTGCATCCATCGCGTGCTCATTCCGCTGACTACCGTTCGTCAGGTGCGTAGTTTGTGATGCCCTCGTGCGACGAAAGGGCTTAAGCCGATATAGCGCCAGCTTATTAATTAACCCAGAATGCGCGCGATACTTGACGTCCTTAGATTGACGCTTTTCTGGTGCGCGATTGATTTACGACAATATTTGGACGCACCCATCGGATATTGTTAGAGTCACGCCAGATGGCAATATGCTATCTATTTGACGCCCTCAATATCGATTCTCTGCTTTCTGGCAGTTGAGCACCGACGTCTTGGCGAGGGAGCCAGTGGTGGGTCTGTTTTCCAAAACCAAGAAATCAAAACCAGCCGGCATGCTCGGCATCGAGGCTGGTCCGCAAGGCATCGCATTGGCGCAGGTCGTTCGGGCGGCTGGTGCACGGCCGATGCTGCCGTACTGCGAACACCTGGAAGGCAGTGCCGACGCACAGGCAGCGCTGCTGGAAAAAACCGTAAGCGAGCGGGCCTTGCAGGGCCTGCCGGCAAACGTGCTGCTACATCCTTCCGAATACCAGATGTTTCTTCTCGAAGCGCCTGAAGTGCCGCCGCAGGAATTGCGTGACGCCATGCGCTGGCGCATCAAGGACATGATCAGCCAGCCGCTGGACGATGTGGTGATCGACTGTTTCGCACTGCCCGAGGACGCCTATCGCGGGCGCACGCGCATGGTCTATTGCGCCGTTCTCGAGAAAACCCGGATGCAGCATTACGCCCAGCTCGTGCGTCAGGCCGGTCTGCACATGGCGAGCATCGACATCACCGAGATGGCGTTTCGCAACCTGGGCTCGCTCGCCGGCGCCGAAGGCATGAATCTCGCACTGCTGCGCCTGCGCACCAGCGAAGGCCTGATCTGCATCCAGAACGGCGCCGACCTTTACATGGCGCGGCGTATAGAGCAGGGGCTGGCCCGTGCCGCCCAGGATTTGAGCAGTACGACACTGGAGATCCAGCGCTCGCTTGACTACTTCGAGAGCCAACTCGGCAAGGGCTATATCAATCGCTTGATGTTGCTGCCCATGAAACAGGATGGCGAGCGCGCCTATCAGGGGCTGGCCAGTGGCCTGGCGGTGAACCTGCAACGCCTCGACCTGCGCGAGCTCTTCCCCGGCCAGCCGGGTGCCGAGATGTCCGAAGCGCAGCAGGCGTTCTGCATTGGCGCCGTCGGCGCCGCCCTGCGTCAGGACGCCGTCTGATGCAGAACGTCAATCTCTATCAGCGCGAACGTCGTCAGCAGGGTGGCCCGCGTCCGCGGCAACTGCTGCTTGGCGCATGTGTACTGGCGCTTGCCCTGGCGTCGCATGCTGCCTGGCAGGGCTGGAACCTCAAGCAGCGCGCCTCGGACCGTCAGTTGGCCGAGGCGCAGGCGGTTTCTGCAGAGGCGCAGCTGGCCGCCTTCAAGGCCAACTACCGGGAACCGACGCTGGATACCCGGCTGCCTGCGCAACTGGCGGAGCGGGAAGCGGAGAACCGCCAGCTGCAACGTCTCGCAACGCATCTGCGCGCGCTCGATGGCCAGCTGCGTAGCGGCTTCGCGCCAGTGCTGACGGCCCTGGCCGATCGGCACCCGCCGCGCGGGCTCTGGCTGACCCGCATCCGCCTGCAGGCTGGCGGCAGCGACATGCTGTTGCGCGGGTTGAGCCAGGATCAGGAACTACTTCCGCTTTATCTGGAAAGCCTCGGGCGCAGCAAGACGTTGCAGGGTCGCGAGTTCGGCAGCTTCGATCTGCAGCGCGACGAGAGTGGCCTGCTGGCGTTCCGCCTGGCATCCCGTGCGGCGGAGGAGGGCGACGATGAATAGCGCCATGCAAACCCTGCGGCAGCGCTGGCAGGCGTTGGCACCGCGCGAACAGTGGCTGAGCGTGCTGGTCGGCGCTTCCCTGCTGGGCATGCTTTATCTACTGCTGGTAGCTGAGCCGCTCGCCGAGCGCATCGTCCAGCAGGACAGCCAGCTGCGTCTCGCCGAAGCCCGTCAGCTGGAGGCGAACAATGCGTTGCTCGAGCTTCAGGCCAAGCTCGCAGCCGACCCCAATCGTCCTTATCGCGACGCACTCGATATTGCACGCACCAGCCGCGAACAGATTCTGCGCAGCATCGACGAGGAGACCCGCTCACTGGTTTCACCTGCACGCATGAAAGCGCTGCTGCAGGACCTGCTGCGCCGGCAGCCTCATCTGCAGATGGTCGCGCTGCAGAGCTTCAGCGCGCCGCTGGAGTTGCCGGCCAGCGCGACGGATGCGGCGAAGGATGCGTCGCCAGCGGCGGTCAGCTTCTACCGGCACGGCCTGCGTCTGACCCTGCAAGGCGGCTACTTCGACCTGCTCGATTACCTGCAGGCGGTGCAGAACAGTGGCTGGCGTCTGCATTGGGACAGCCTGGACTATCACATCGATGAGGCCGGGCCGGACAAGGCGCGGATCACGCTGGAACTGCATACCTTGAGTCGCGAAGCGGGGTGGGTTGGTGTCTGATTTTTCTCGTGCGTTCTGCTTGTTCCTTTTGCTGCCCGCTTCGGCCTACGCGCTCGATCCCACCCGCCCGCCCGCGGCGTTCGTGACCGCTGCAGCGGAGCGCCAGGCACCGGCGACGCTGCACCTGCAAGCCATTTTCCGTGGTGCACAGAGCGCCCGGGCGGTGCTCAACGGCCAATCGCTGAGAGTCGGCGACATCCTGGCCGATGCCCGAGTCCTGGCCATCAACACGAATTCCGTCCTGATCGAGCGCGACGGTCAGCAGCAGACGCTGCGTCTGGTTGCCCCGATCATTACTCCGAGCCAAGTCCGACCATGATGCCGACCCTTTTTCCACGTCTCGGCTTGCTGAGCCTGTTCTGCCTGCTGGCCGCCTGCCAGACATTCGAGGACGGCGACAAGCGCCTCTACGAGCAGAGCAACCGTATGTTCGAAGAAAGCCTGCAGCAGACCCAGGCCAAAGCGCTGCCGCCGCCGTCGGTACAGGCTGCGCTGATTCCGCCGCTGAGTGTCGACGGCAGCTCGGCTGTCAGTGGCCCGCGCTTCGATGTGGTCGCCAACGACATGCCGGCCCGCGAATTCTTCCTCAGCCTGATGGACAACGCCGGGCAGAACCTGCTGGTACACCCGGCGGTGACCGGCAACATAACCTTCAGCCTGCGCAACGTGACGCTGGAAGAAGTCCTCGCGGCGGTGCGCGACAGCTACGGCTACGACTATCGCCGCACCAGCTATGGCTACCAGATCCAGGCCAATACCGCAGTCACTCGCACCTATGACCTGAACTACCTCAACCTGCAGCGACAGGGCATGACCGATACCCGGGTCAGCTCCGGTCAAGTCACCACCAGCGACAACACCGACACCGGCGCAGGCGGAACCACGACCAACTCGACCTCCAGCACCGTCAACGCCAGTCAGCTGCTGACCAGCAGCAGCGTCGACTTCTGGAGTGAAGTGCGCGAAGTCGTGGCGATGATGATCGGCAGCGAGGCGGACAACAGCGTGGTGGTCAACCCTCAGGCCGGACTGCTGGTGGTTCGAGCATCCAGTGCCGACCAGCAGAACGTCGAGCGCTTCCTGCAGCAGGCGCAGCGCAACCTGCAGCGGCAGGTGATTCTGGAAACCAAGATTCTCGAAGTGAGCCTGTCCGACGGCTTCCAGTCCGGGATCAACTGGGCGCAGCTGGGTTCCATGGGCAACGCCGACTTCGCGCTGGGTGTACAGGGCGATACGCTGGATGGCGTCAACAATGTCGGTGGCGTGTTCAGCGCTGCGGTCAGCGTCGGCGACTTCAGCGGCGTGCTGCAGCTGCTGGAAACCCAGGGCGATGTGCGGGTGCTTTCCAGCCCGCGGATTTCCACTCTCAACAACCAGAAGGCCGTGATCAAGGTCGGCACCGACGAGTTCTTCGTCACCGACGTTTCGACCACCACCACCTCGCTGGCGGGCGGCACCACCGCGCCCGATCTGGACATCACCCTGACTCCGTTCTTCTCCGGTATCTCGCTGGACGTCACTCCGCAGATCGACGAGAACGACCAGGTCACGCTGCACGTCCGTCCGACCGTCAGCCGCGTTCAGGATCAGAACAAGAGTATCCAGCTGGGCGGTTCCGACAACGTCTTCAACCTGCCGCTGGCGCTGTCCACCACGCGCCAGTCGGATTCCATCGTGCGCGCGCGCAGCGGCCAGGTTGTGGTCATCGGTGGCCTGCTGGAAAACCGCAACAGCAACAACGACGCCAATATTCCCTGGGCCTCCAAGCTGCCCATCGTCGGCAGCCTGTTCCAGCAGCAACGCAAATCGCTCGAGCAGACCGAGCTGGTCATCCTGGTGCGCCCGCAGGTGATCGACGATCAGGTCTGGCTCGACGAGCTGCGCCGCAGCGCCGATTCGTTCCGGCAGGTCAGGTAAGCATCGGTATGTACGAAGCATTCTTCGGCCTGCAGGAAAAGCCATTCGCATTGACGCCGAATACCGGCTTCATGGTTCGCCTGCCGCCTTACCAGGCCTGCCTGAACCTGCTGCGCGTGGCTCTGGCCGAAGGCGAGGGCTTCATCAAGGTGACCGGCGAAGTGGGCACCGGCAAGACCCTGCTCTGCCGCGCGCTGCTCAAGCAACTGGATGCCGAACACTACCAGCTCGCCTGGCTGCCGAATCCGGCGCTCGGACCCATGGCGCTGCGCCAGGCGCTGGCCCATGAGCTGCATGTGCCGCGGGTCGAGCAACTGGACAATCACGGGTTGCTGACGGCACTGCATCGCCGGCTGATCGAGCTGGCCGGCCAGGGCAAGAGCACCGTGCTGTTGATCGATGAGGCGCAGGCGCTGCCACCGGCCACGCTGGAGGCCCTGCGACTATTGACCAATCTGGAAACCGAGCAGCGCAAGCTGCTACAGGTGGTGCTGTTCGGCCAGCCTGAGCTGGACGCTACGCTGGCCAGCGAGAATTTCCGGCAATTGCGCCAGCGCATCACGTTCTCCTATCGCCTGCGCCCGCTGGATGTCAGCGATACCAGGCGCTACCTGCATGAACGCCTGGCGGTTGCCGGTTATCAAGGTGAACCGCTGTTCAAGCCGGCCGCGATTCGCCTGCTGGTCAAGGGCAGCGGTGGCATCCCGCGGTTGCTCAACATCCTGGCCAACAAGTGCCTGATGGCGGCGTTTGGCGAAGGCCAGCGACGGGTCGGCCGCCGCCACGTACGCCGTGCCCTGGCCGATACCGAGGGTGCGCGACCGTTCCTGCGTGCAGCCCTTCCGTTGCGTTGGGCATTGCTGGCGGGTGCGGCAACCCTGAGCCTGCTGCTGAGTGCATTGCCATGGCTGTCGCAGCTGGCCGAGGTGCGGCCATGAGCCTGGTCAACGACATGCTGCGCGATCTCGAAGCGCGCGGCGCGGCATCCGGCGGTCAGAGCCCATTCCTCGACATGCAGGCCGTCGATGAAACAGCCGCAACGCGGCGTCAGCGATCGGCACGGCTGCGGCGCTGGTTGTTGCCGCTGGCTATCGGAGCGTTGGTCGTCGCGGCATCGGTGGTGCTGTTCGAACGTTTCGCGCAAGCCCCCGCTGTGCAGGAGTTACCTGCTGCCGCTCCGGTGGTCGCTGCGGTGCCTGCAACTCAGCTCCTCGACGTCTTGCCGCAGCAAGACGGTGGCCGTTTCGTGCTGCAGTTGCTGCTGGATCGCTCGATCAGCTATCAGCGCACCGACGAAGGCGGCGCGATCAGTCTGCGCCTGCCGGATGTGACGCTCGCCGGTGGCCCGCGAAACGGCCGCGTGGAGAGCAATGGCCTAAGCCTGTCCTGGCGAGTGGAACAGCAGGGCGACCAGGTGCAGGTGCTGCTGCTCGGCATGACCGATCGCCTCGACGTGCGTGATTGGCTAGAGCCGGCCGCTGGCCATGCGCAGCTCTGGCTGGAAGTCCACATGGATGGCGCACCAGTGGCCGTTCCTGAGGACCTGGAGCTGCCTTTTGCCGAGCCGGCATTGGACGAAGCGAGCCTGCCGGACTGGGTCACCCGCACGGCGCCTGACGCACAGGCCGCGCCGGTTATCGCGCCGGATGTGCAACCGGTCGCCGAGCCAGCCCCAGCCCCGGTTGCCAGACCCCAGGTTGCCACCAAACCCACCGTGCAGATCGGCAGTCATCGACCGGACCCGCTGGCCCAGGCGCGCGATGCGCTGCAACAGCAGACCTTCCCCCGTGCCATCGAGCTGCTGCAGGCGCTCCATGCCGCACAGCCGGACAACGTCGAGGCGGCCCGCTGGTTGGCTCGTGCTTACCTGGCGGCTGGACAGATCGAGCCATTGCTCGAGTGGCTGCCGGCCCGGCTGCAGAGCCGGCCGTTCGATGCCGAGCTGCGTATGCTGCTAGCCCGTGGCCAGCTGCAGAGCGGCGACAAGCAAACCGCGCTCGCCACCCTGGTGCAGAACGCGCCGTCGCTGGCGAGCGATCCGGGCTATCACGCACTGCTGGCGGCTCTGCAACAGCAGGTTGGCGACTGGACGGGCAGCGCTGCGGTTTATCGCCAGCTGGTCGCTTTCCAGCCGCAGCAGGCGGCCTGGCAGCTGGGCTTGGCCATCGCGCTGGAACAGATCGATCAACCCGCCCGGGCGGCGCGCCACTACCGTCTGGCCGCGCAAGGGCAGGGGCTCGATGACAACTCGCGGCGCTTCGCCGCCGAACGTGCCGGCGTACTCGGAGGTGCCCGATGACCGCGCAAGACATGCGCCAGCGCAAGATTCGTCTCGGCGATCTGCTGGTCCAGGCCGGCCTGATCAGCGAGGCGCAGCTGCAGCAGGCGCTGCAGGACCAGAAGCGCACCGGCTCCAAGCTCGGGCGCACGGTACTCGACCTCGGCTTCATCGACGAAGGCCGCCTGCTGCGTGCGCTGTCCGAGCAGCTGCAGATTCCCTTCGTCGAACTCAAGCACTACAAGTTCGACAACCAGCTGACCCAGAGCCTGCCCGAGGCAGTCGCCCGGCGCTTCCGGGTCATCGTGCTGTCCCGCCAGGGCGATGGTTTGCTGGTGGGCATGACCGACCCGCTGGACATCTTCGCCCAGGACGAGATCGAGCGCCTGCTGGGCAAGCGCGTCCACCCGGCGGTGGTGCGGGAAAGCGAGCTGCTCGGCGCGCTGGACCAGCTTTACCGCCGTACCAGTGAGATCGCCTCGCTGGCCGGCGAGCTGGAAGGTGAGCTGCAGGAAAGCGACTTCGACCTCTCGCGCCTCGGCGAAAGCAACAGCGATGCGCCGGTGGTGCGCCTGCTGCAGACGCTGTTCGAGGACGCCGTGCAAATGAAGGCTTCGGACATTCACATCGAACCGGACGAAGGCGTGGTGCGGATTCGCCAGCGTATCGACGGTGTGCTCAACGAACAGGTGATGAAGGAACACCGTGTGGCTTCGGCGCTGGTCATGCGTCTGAAGATCATGTCCGGCCTGGATATCTCGGAAAAGCGCCTGCCGCAGGACGGCCGTTTCAACATCCGCGTGAAGAACCGCAACCTCGATGTGCGGGTTTCCACCATGCCGGTGCAGTTCGGCGAATCGGTGGTCATGCGTCTGCTCGACCAGAGCGGCGCCATGTTCAAGCTCGAAGGCACCGGCATGCCGCCGGCGATGCTCGAGCGCTTCCGGCGCCTGCTGCAGCGTCCGCACGGCATGGTGCTGGTCACCGGCCCGACCGGCTCGGGCAAGACCACCACGCTCTATGCCGGGCTCTCCGAACTGAACAGCCCGGAGAAGAAGATCATCACCGTCGAGGACCCGGTGGAGTACCGCCTGCCGCGGGTCAACCAAGTGCAGGTCAACGCCAAGATCGAGTTGACCTTCGCCCGCGTGCTGCGCGCCGCCTTGCGTCAGGACCCGGACATCGTCCTGGTCGGTGAGATCCGTGATCAGGAAACCGCCGAGATCGGCCTGCGCGCCGCACTGACCGGCCACCTCGTACTCTCGACGCTGCACACAAACGATGCCCTGACCTCGTCCATGCGCCTGATCGACATGGGCGTCGAGCCTTTCCTCGTCGCCACCGCGCTGAATGCGGTGCTGGCCCAGCGTCTGATACGCCGCGTGTGCGAAAACTGCATGGAGGACGATCAGCCCGATCCTCGGCAACTGGCCTGGCTGGAGGCGCTGCACGGCGGCTCGCTGCGCGACAACCGCTTCAAGCGCGGCAGTGGTTGCCATCAATGCCACAACAGTGGCTATGCCGGCCGTGTCGGTGTGTACGAGCTGCTGGAACTGGACGAGCCGATGATCGCCGCCCTGCGCCGCGGCGACCCGCAAGGCTTCGCCGAGGCCGCGCGCCAGCAGGCGCACTATCGACCACTGGCGGCTTGCGCGCTGGATTACGCCATCGCCGGCGTCACCAGTATCGAAGAGGTGCTGAAGGTCTGCGCCACCCTTGCGGACGATGAGGTGATCGCGTGATCGCCGCTAGTCTCCTGCCTATCGCGGCCGTAGGCGCCAGCGCCACGGGCGCCGTCCGGTCGCTTCGCGGGGAGCCTGCCGATGCCTAGCTTCCGCTATACCGGCCGCGATATGCGCGGCGCACGGGTCAGCGGCGCGCTCGATGGCGCCAGCGCTGACGCCGTGGCCAGCGAGCTGGTGTCGCGCCAGATCACCCCGCTGACCATCGATGCGGAGCGTGCCCAGGCCGATAGCGTCGACGTGTTTGCCGTGCTGCGCGAAAAGCTGCGGCGTAAACGTGTTGATCTGGACGAACTGATCATCTTCAGCCGCCAGATGTACAGCCTGAACAAGGCCGGCGTGCCGATCATTCGCGCCATCGGCGGTCTGGCCGAGTCCAATCGCAACCTGTATTTCCGCGGCATCCTGCAGGACGTGCGCGCCAGCCTCGAAAGTGGCCAGTCCATGGCGGTGGCGCTGAATGCGCATCCCAAGGTGTTCAACAATCTGTTTGTCAGTATGGTCAGCGTCGGCGAGAACACCGGCCAGCTCGATCAGGCGTTCAAGCAGCTGTCTGCCTATCTCGAGCTGGAGCGCGAGACCCGCAAGCGCATCAAGCAGGCCACGCGTTATCCGATCTTCGTGCTGGTGGCCATGGGGGTGGCGCTGGGTGTCATCAACCTCCTGGTGATCCCGGCGTTCGCCAAGGTCTTCGCCCAGTTCCACGCGCAACTGCCGTGGGCCACGCGCGTGCTGATTGGTACCTCCAACTTCATGCGCGACTATTGGTGGCTGTTGCTGCTGGGCATCGTTGGCGGGCTTTACGCGTTCTTCAAGTGGATCGAAACCGACGCAGGGCGCTTGCGCTGGGACCGCATCAAGCTGCGCCTGCCCATCGTCGGCGGCATCTTCGAACGCATCGCCCTGGCGCGCTTCACCCGCACCTTCGCGATGATGTATCGCGCCGGCGTGCCGCTGCT
Source organism: Stutzerimonas kunmingensis (assembly GCF_021432085.1). Lineage (GTDB taxonomy): Bacteria > Pseudomonadota > Gammaproteobacteria > Pseudomonadales > Pseudomonadaceae > Stutzerimonas. The sequence goes on from NZ_CP090366.1 coordinate 1,356,826, forward strand.
GCAGACCCTCTCGATCAACAGCGCCAGCGTCGGCAACCAGCATATCGGCCAGGCGATTCTCGGCATTCGCGAAAGCGTCGAACGCGGCGAAGCGCTGACCCGTTCGGCTCACAACTCCGGTCTGTTCACCCCGTTGGTACTGCAGATGATGGCCGTCGGCGAAGAAACCGGCGCGCTGGATGACCTGTTCATCGAAGTCGCCGACTTCTACGAGCAGGAGGTGGACTATGACCTCAAGCAGCTGGCTGATGCCATCGAGCCGATTCTTATCGTGGCCATGGGCGTGATGGTGCTGATTCTTGCGCTCGGCGTGTTTCTGCCGATGTGGGAACTGGGTAGCGCGGCGCAAGGGAGGGGTTGATGGACATACGAATCGCGACATTTCACATGAGCCACGGAGGCACGATGCAACGACACAAGGGTTTCACCATGATCGAGCTGGTCGTGGTCATCGCCATCCTCGGTATCTTGGCCGCGGTCGCCTTGCCACACTTCATCGACTCGGCCAAGGACGCCCACCGCGCCAGCGTGCGCAGCGCTGGTGGTGCGCTGACGTCGGCCGTCTCGCTGGTGCGCGGCCAGTACGAACTGAATCGCGGCGGCGGCAGCAATGCCTGCCTGGCAGGAAATTGCCAGATTAACGTACAGGGCTACGGCAACGGCGCGATGGATGTGAATGCCAACGGCTGGCCCGTAGGCACCGAACGCAGCGGCACTCCGCTCGCCAACACCAGCATGTCCGCCGATGAATGCCGCAACCTCTGGAGTAACCTGCTGCAGGCGTCCTCGCAGAGCCTGACCGGCACCAATCCGGCATTCACCGCCACGGCCAACGGCACCCGCTGCCTGTTCACCTACAACCTCGATGGCGGCGACGACGTCATCGAATACAACGCCAATACCGGCGAAGTCTTCGTCAACTTCAACTGAGTCAACAAGGAGCGACAACTATGAAGAAGCAACAGAGCGGTTTCACCATGATTGAGTTGATTATGGTGATTGTTATTTTGGGGATTCTGGCGGCGTTTGCTTTGCCGAAGTTTGCGGATTTTGGAAGCGATGCTCGGGCGGCGTCTATTAACGGCGCGCTTGGCTCAGCTAAATCTGCATCCGCGATTGTGCACTCTGCGGTGCTTGCTAAAGGTGTTACGGCAGGTACCAGCGGGGCGGCTGATTACATCACGTTGGAGGGCAAGCAGATCACGGTGGCTAATGGTTACCCCACTGCCGATGCGGCAGGCATTCTTGCAGCTGCAGGACTGGAAAATGATTTTAATATCACCTCAGGGACGGTCGTTCAGAAAGGAACGCCTGCCAGCATAACTACCTGTGGCTTCGTGTACACCGCAGCAGCTGCTAACGGGGCGCCAAGCTTTTCTGCAGTAAGTGGCGGTGCGCTTCCCGTGACTGGCGCCAACTGTCAGTAATGAACTTCTGAATATGCCCCTTGAGGTTAGCAGTCGTCTCGCCGGCAGGGGCTGCGCAGGTACGTCGTATGGGGCCAGTCGTGGCTTCACAGTCGTCGAGCTGATCATGACGCTCGTCATCATCGGCATCCTCGCCGCCGTGGTGGGGCCGCGTTTCTTTGATCGAAAGGTGTTCGACGAACGCCTTTTCTTTGAAGAGACGGTCTCGGCTGTGCGCTATGCACAGAAGCTGGCCCTGGCCAGCGGCTGCCTGACCGAGGTCAGTTTGGGGACTGGTGGCTACCATCTGCGCCGCGCCGCGAACTGCACCTCGGGCGCGTTCAGCGCAGAGGTGCAGGGGGCGGATGGCCAGACGCCCTTCGCCAACACCGAGGTGCCCACGGGCGTGTCGGTGTCGGCGACCAATTTTCCCGTGGTGTTCGACTCGCTGGGGCGTCCCTCCGGCGCGGCGAGTGCCACCATCGGTGCGTTCACCTTCAGCGTGACCGCCGAAACCGGGCTGGTGCAATGAAACTCCAGCGCGGCATGACGCTCGTCGAACTGGTGATCACCATCGTGATCATCGGTATTGCGGCAGCGGCGCTGTTCACTGCCATGGCCTCGATAACGGCACGCTCCGCCGATCCTTTGCTGCGTCAGCAGAGCCTTGCGATTGCCGAGGCATATCTGGAAGAAATCGAGTTGCAGGCGTTTGCCCCGCAAGCGAACGCCGCGTGCAACCCGGTGCGTGCCTGTTTCAACGACGTTCGCGACTACGCGGGGTTGTCCGAGGCGCCGCGTGATGCATTCGGTACTGCGATTGCTGACTTGGCAGCCTATAACGTCGCCGTTTCGGTGAACGGCCCAGACGCCTGGAGCGGCGTTCAGTCCCTGCGTATTGACGTCAGCGTAACCGATCCAGCTGGCGCTACATTGCGGCTGAGCGGCTATCGCACCTGCTACGGCGAAACGGACGCCTCGGGGGCAAGCCTATGTCCCTGAAGCCGCGCGGCTTCACCTTGGTGGAGCTGGTTATGGTCATCGCACTGGCTGGCCTGGTGGCTGTGATGATTTCAACGGTGTTGGGTCGGCCGATGGAAAGCTTCGCGGCGCAGAGTCGTCGTGCCGAGTTGGTCGATCTTGGCGCGGGCGCCCTGCAACGGATGGCGCGCGATGTCAGGCTTGCGGTTCCCAACTCGCTGCGCGTGTCCGCTGACGGGCAGGCCGTCGAATTGCTGTTGATCCATAGCGCCGGCCGATACCGCCCGAACCGCAACGACAGCGATGGGCTACGTTTCGGCGAAGTCGCGACCAACTGCGGAAGTACAACAGCGGACCTGAGCTGCGACAGCGTCCAGCTGCTTGCTCCATCGATGGATCTCTCGGGGGCGCGCTGGATGGTGCTATACAACGTCGGCGCCGAGTCTGGCGGTATACCACTCGCTGGCTCGAACGTCTGGAAGTTTGCCAATCCGGGTGTGATCACCCCGAGCGGGACAACCTTTTCGCTGCGAGCCGGTGCGCCGGCGGGCGAGTCGCTCATTGCTCTCGGCAACCTGCCCTCCGGTGGCTTCCGCTTCGCCCTGGCATCTCCCCAGCGGCGAGTGTATCTGGCTGAACGTGTTGTGGGGTATCGCTGCCAGGGTGGCGAGCTGGTGCGATACAGCTATGAGGAATTGCTGGATGACATTCCTTCCTCGCCACCTATGGGCTCCAGTCCTCGAAAAGTCGCCGAGCACGTTAGCCAGTGTCGCTTCAGCTACCGAGCTGGTACTGCGCAGCGGGGAGGGTTGCTAAGCCTTGCGCTCGGTATCGCTCAGGAGGGTGAGACTCTTCGCATCACCCAACAGGTTCATGTCGACAATGCGCCCTGATTTGCGATCACCGCAGCATTCGGCCGGGTTCGGGCTGGTTGCGGCCTTGTTCCTGATGATTGTGGTGACCGTGATCATCGTGACCATGGCGCATCTGTCAGCCACTCAGCACGGGATCAGCAGCCTTGCGATCCAACAGGCGCGCGCATACCAGGCTGCACGAGCAGGGCTCGAGTGGGGTATCGCGCGGGCTCTGGAAGACGGGGCCTGTCCTGCAGGCTCGTTGAACCTGAGCGGCAGCCTGTCGGAGTACAGCGTGGCGGTAACCTGCACCTCGAGTGCTTACATGGAAAACACATCCACCGTCGCGATCTACCGGCTGACCGCGACTGCACAGAACGGCACGCCGGGAAGCCGCTCGGATTATGCCTATCGCCAGTTGACCGCCGTCGTGGAGCGTTGAATTGAAACAGGGAAGCGTGATGGTGCATCTATTGTTGGCCGTCTGTCGGCTCTTGCCCGTATGGACGCTGCTCCTGGCAGGACAGGCGATGGCCGAGAGCTATGCGCTGGAGCCTAACCAGAAGAATCTGCCCCCATGCAGCGGTACCTGGAGCAAGAGCAACGGCAATAGTGTCTTCACGTGCTCGGGCCAGGTAACGCTAAGTGCGGGCGACATGCTCGCTGCAAGCGGTGCTGTAACGCTACGGGCTGTCGGTTTCTCGATTGCCAGTGCCACCGTCGGCAGCAGCAGCTGGCCAATCTCCATAGAGGCTGACTGGAATGGCGTCACGACGACCGGCACGTCCAGTTTTAGTGGGGCGGTGTCGTCCAACGGCAATATTTCGTTGGGCAACGCGACAATCGCTGGCAGCCTGACTGGGAAAAACTCGGTCACGATGAGCGGTGGCAGCGTCGGAGGGGATGTCAGCTCGGTCTCGGGCTCGATTCGGCTCACCAGCGTCGCAGTGGCAGGCACGGTAACTGCCAATAGCGAATCCATCACGCTTAGCGGCGGCAGCGTGGCCGGGCTGGTCAACAGCGACTGCTGTAACGTGGTAACCACTGGAACCAATCTTCAAGGTGGAGCCCGTTCGGGGTCGTCTTCGCTATCGATTACCGGTGGGACCATCCAGGGCGATTTCTCCTCGGTAAACAACCCCGCCACGTTCAGTAACGTGACGATGCTGTCCGGTACGGTCGTAGCAGGGTCGATTTCTTTTACCGACAGCACGGTTGGCTCTTCGGCCGCGTCTGTCACGATGACGTCTCGCTACAACGCAATCAGCCTGTTTGGATCGCAGGTCTATGGTGACCTCACTGCGCCGAGTTACTCCACGGTCAATGTGCGCGATGGCAGTGCCGTCTATGGCACCTGCCGGCCAAACTCCACGCCGGCGAACGCCTGCAAGAGCAAGACTTTGCTGCTTAGCTGGTGGCTGAACGAGGGGAGTTGGAGTGGAGCGGCTGGCGAAGTACTGGATCGCTCCGGCAACAACCTTAACGGTCAGGCCTACAACGGTGCGTGGACCGCAGCTACGACGCCGGCGCTTCCCACGGTTGGCGGACAGGGCACCTGCCGTTATGGCAGCTTTACTGCTGCGTCCCGGCAATATGTTCAGACCGCGCATAGTGATCTGCTGAGCCTGCAGCAGGAGTTCACCATTGGAGTGTGGGTCAGACCGCGGACGCTACCAGCAAGCGGCCTCATGAGCATTCTGTCCAAGGACGAAAACTACGAGTTCCACCTGCGCCCGGACGGCACGGTCAACTGGTGGTGGCAAACCACCGGCCCGAACGCCACCCGGGAGTTCAGCAGTACTGGCAAGGTGGCGGTTGGCCAGTGGAATCATGTGGTAATTCGTTATACCGCGGCCCAGCAGTCGATCTATATAAACGGAGCGGTGGCAGGCCAGGCGAGCCTCAGTGGTACTCCGCTCGCCAACAGCGATCCACTGCAACTGGGCTGGGACCAGCTCGCCGGTCGCTATTTCGACGGCGATCTCGACGAGTTGCGCATCTATCAAGGCGCGCTCAGCGACTCGGATATCGCTGCGTTGGCGACCGAGCGCCATGCCTGTAGTCAGGCACTGCAGTGCGTCAGCGATGATTTCGACAGGCCGCTGTTGGGCACCGATTGGGTGGTATCCAGTCGAGGCCTCACGGGGTTCACGCCTGCCATCATCGGCAACCGACTGCGCCTGACCAGCAATCAGGGCAACGTGGCCACGGCGAGTGCCTTGCAACGACTGTTTCCGGGAGAGGGCAATTTCATCCAGGCGCAGTTCAAGTACTACGCCTACAACGGCAATGGGGCTGACGGCATCGCGTTGATCCTTTCGGATGCCACGCAGACGCCACAGCCGGGTGGGTACGGAGGCTCGCTGGGCTATGCGCAGCTCAATTCCACCAGCGGCTTCGCAGGGGGGTGGCTGGGTATCGCGCTGGACGAATACGGTAACTTTTCCAACCCGACGGAAAATCGCCAGGGTGGACCAGGGTTGCGGCAGGACTCGGTTTCGATACGTGGCCCAGGCTCCGGCACATCCGGTTATCGCTACCTTGCTGGCACCCCGGCAGGGCTTAATCCAGGGGTAGACAGTGCATCCAGCAACAGCCCTGCACCTGGCCACATCTACCGCATCACCATAGACGCGCGAACGGCAGGCAAGGCGCTGGTTACCGTCGAGCGCGATACTGGATCAGGATTCGTGGTGCTTCCGGGGTTGGAGAGTTTCGATGCTCTGGCCGCATCAGGCCAGACGTCGATCCCGGAAAATCTCTACTTGTCCCTGACGGGGTCCACCGGTGGCTCGAACAACATCCACGAGATCGATGACCTGCAGGTCTGCGCAAGCGAGATCAAGCCGATCGGCCAGCAGATACATCATTTCGACCTGAGCTACTCGACGCCTGTCCTTACCTGCAGCCCCCAAGAAGTCATCGTTACGGCGTGCCTGAATGAAGATTGCTCGCAGCGCTACACGGATCCAGTATCAGTCGCGCTGACCTCCACGGATGGCGCAGTCTGGCAGAACGGGAGCACCGTCAACTTCACAGGTGGCCAAGGCAGGGCGAGTGTCCAGGTCACCAAAGTGGGCGAAGCCGTGATTGGCGTCGGCGGATCGACCCCGTCGGCGTTGTCATTCAATACCACGACCTGTTCGACAGCAGGGTGCAAGCTGATGGCCGTAGAGAGCGGCTTTCTGTTCGATGTTCCTACGCTTACCGCGGCCAAGCCCCAGGAAGAGATCGCCTTCCGTGCGGTCAAGGCCGATCCAGACGATCCGTTGGAGTGCAAGCCGGGCTTCGCGGGCGGCACGCGAAACATCGTGTTCAGTTCAACCTATGCCAATCCGGCGACTGGCACTCATCCTGTGATCGTCAATGGTCAGGCAATAGGCGCGAACGAGACTGAGGTGCCGCTCAGTTTCGACAGTCAGGCAGTTGCCAGGCTTTCGGTGCGCTACGACGACGCCGGCCTGATGACCCTGGCAGCACGATATGCGCCCACATCGGGCAATGAGGCAGGGCTGCTGATGCACGGCAGCGACCAGTTCGTCAGCAAGCCCTACGGACTCTGCATCCAGACGATTCCTGCGGCGGAACAGGCGTGTGCCAGTGACGACACCACGTGCCCATTGTTCAGCAACGATGGGACGATCATCCGGGCCGGCGATCCTTTCCCGGTCTCGGTTCGGGCAGTGGGTTGGCAGAGTGACGGCGAGGCGCTTTCAGCTGACCAGTTGTGCGTTGGGAATATCACGACGCCGAACTTCGAGTTGGCCGGGATCGCTCTGACCAGTGAGTTGCTGGCTCCCGCGTCCGGCGAGACCGGGACGCTCTCATTGACTGCTTACTCCCATGTTCGGGGTGTAGAGACGAAGCTGGTCGACGCCGCTCAGCAGACCGTGATGTCTATATCGGAAGTGGGCATCTTTCGCTTGGTCGCCACGCCGCCGGATTATTTCGACGAACCGATAGATGGTGGAAGGAGCAACCGGCTCGGAAGGTTCTCACCGGCATTTCTCGGCGCTACCGGCAGCGCCAGCCTGACGCCCAGTTGCGGCCTAAGATTCAGCTATCAAGGCCAGCCGATGGATTTCGCTGCCGGATGGGAGCCGTCGCTGACTGTTACTGGCTATAACCGCCAGGGTAGCGTAACTCAGAACTATGATCGCGGAGAGTTCTGGCGCCTGCTTGCACCAGAGGTCGGTGACTATGCATCGGCCGTAGGGCGTGCCGGGTTGGACGCGCGCCTTTTCGCGACCGGGAGCTCTACGGTTGCAATCGTAGGAGCGGATGACGGCGATGGCAGCAGGACTTATCGCTGGAGCGGTCAGTCGCTCATGTATTCCCCTGCCGACAAACCATCGGCGGACGATCTGCCATTCACCGCGAGGGTCGTCCAAACGTTTTCTGCGCCCAGTTTGACCGACGCCGACGCTGTGTGTGTGGCGGATACCGATTGCCAGCCTTTCAGCTACGCCTTCACCGATCAGCCCGGCAGCGAGGTGCGGCTTGGTCGTATCCAGATCGGCAATGCGCATGGCTCGGAGCTGCAGCCGTTAGTGCTGCCGCTCACGATCGAGTCCTGGCAAACGACCGCAGGCGGCTCCGCTTTTCGGATTGAGACTGAAGACCAATGTACTAGCGAGGCTGCGCTCGGCAGCGTGCAATTGGACGGTTTCACCGACCGGCTTGCCAACGGCGAGACAACTGCGGTGTTAGCCAGCATTGGCTTGGGAACGGGCCAGGTGGCGCTCAGCGCGCCGGGCTCCGGAAATGATGGATCAGTCCAGGTATCGCTGCCGGGCATGCCTGAGTGGCTTCGTTATGACTGGAGCGGCGCTGGGCGCGAGGCGGGTCGGGGCCTCGCCTCCTTCGGCATCTACGCAGGCTCGAAACCGCTGATCTTCCGCGGAGAAGTCTATCGCTAGGAGGCCGGGTTACCGCAAACGCAAAAAGGCCGCTCAATGAGCGGCCTTTTCGTCCGGGTGTAAAAGAGGGGAATCCCTGGCCTGCCTGTACCAGGGTCCCCGAAACTGGTTGATTCAGTCTATGCACTGGATGTGCCAGTTTCGTGAAGGTCGGCAGGCGGCTTTGCTCGGACTTGTTCGCAGGCGCTGAGCGCCGGAATCCGCGGGGCGGCGGGTCCCAGGCGCTGTGTCAGATGCGTCGTAAGGAAGGGTCGGCAGATGTGATCTCGCGTGAAAGCAGTGCGCATGCCTTGTTGCATGCGCACATTTGGCGCGTTATTCCTGTTCCGGCCAGAGCCGTAGCGGGGTGCCCTGGGCGGGCCAGAGGCGCAGTTGGTCGATGTTGGAGACATCCCAGCGCTCGACGCGATTGAGCAGATCGAGGAAGTGGTGCTCCTGCTCCATGATTTCCTCCGCGCACATCTTGCGTGTGCTGCCCAGGTTGCTGAAGCGGATCTGCTGGCCATCACGCTCGTAACTGCCGAACCAGTGGTTGCAGCCCGCGTTGCCGTAGGCGCGGCCGTCGCTCAGCGTGAGCGAGACGGGGGTGCGGCCGATCACGGCGTCATCGCCGATCCATTCGGCGATGTAGGTGACGTCGCGTTGCAGTTCGAGCTGTTCGGTGGCACAGCCTGTCAGGCCTAGGACTGCGATGAGTGGCAGGATTCGTGGAGTCATGCCTGTTGCTCCTTCTGGCAGCTGGGGCAGCGGTGCTGGTTGTTCTGACCGGACCAGCCCAATTCGGTGATGCGCGCCTGTGCGGCGGGCTTGCGCGCGGCCTCGCCGAGCTTGGCATCCACGGCGAACTCGAAGTCCAGCTGTTTGCCGCAGCTGTCGCAGGCGACCTGCCAGTTGAGGATTTCCAGTTCGCGGAATACCGGCCCGCTGGCCACCGCCATCCATTGCCCCGGTGGGTTGATCAGGTGGCGGACCTTCTCCACTGTCAGGCGCTGGGAAAGGTCGCGGCTGCCCTTGAGCGTGACGATCAGTACATCGCCGCTGCGAATCGAGCCGCCATTGCCGGTTACCTGATAGCGGCCCGGCGCCAGCGCACGGCATTCGGTGAGGGTGTGGGCGGGGTTGAGCAGGGTGTAGCGGAAATCGTGTTCGGCCATGACTCGTGATCGACGGTGAGTTGTGCGCGCAATGCTAGCACGCGGCCCGGCGGCAGGCGTGCCGCCGGGACGAATCACGGTCGAGAAGCGAGCCGATCACTGCGCCCGAGCGGTTGCCGGCGTGCCGAAAGTGTCTTCGAAAAAGCGTTGCATGTCGCGCCAGGAGCGTTCGTCCGCGGCCTTCTGATAGGCGACGTCCAGGCCATTCTTCTGGTGGGCGTCGGCGCCCGGATTGGTGAAACCGTGCTTGGCGCCGGGCAGGCTGACGAACTGGTAGTCGGCACCGGCCTTGACCATCTCGACGTTCAGCGCGGCGATGTCGTCGGTGCTGATCATGCTGTCCTCGCTGCCATGCTCGACCAGCACACGCGCCTTGACGCTGCCGGGGGCGGCGCGGGTTTCGGTGGCCAGCGCGCCGTGGAAGCTGACCACGCCTTCCAGCGGCACACCCTGTCGCGCCATGTCCAGAACCACCTTGCCGCCGAAGCAGTAGCCCACCGCGCCCAGTTTGGCGGTATCGGTCTGGGCCTGCTCCTTGAGCAGATCGAGGCCGGCATTGAAGCGGCCCTTGGCAGCATCGGCGTCCTTCAGTGCCGCCTGCATGAAGCTCATGGCGTCTTTCGGGTGATCGGTGTTCTTGCCTTCGCCGTACATGTCGATGGCCAACGCGCTGTAGCCCAGCTCAGCGAGGTCGCGAGCGCGCTGCTTGGCGTAGTCGTTCAGCCCCCACCATTCGTGTACCACGACGATGCCGGGACGCTTGCCTTCGATGGCGTCGTCATAGGCGTAATAGCCGATCATCTCGGTGCCATCGGCAGCGGTGTAGGGGATTTCCTGCGTCTGAATCTCGGCATTCGCAGTGACGCTGGCAACCATGAGCAGGCCGAACAGGCAGTGGCGCATCGTGAGGTCTCCTTGACGGGGCAATACGGCGTGAGTGAGCGGAGGGAAAAGCATAGCGGGTTCTTCGACTGCCGGGGCGGGGCAGGGGTTCGCCGGGGAGCCTGCGGGCGGCTGGCTACGCACGTCGGCGGGAAAATAAAAAGCCCCGCCAGGAGGCGGGGCTCGGTGCAGACGCAGGACCTGGTTCAGCCCCCCAGATAAGCGTCACGGACCTTCGGATCGGTCAGCAGATCCTGACCGCTGCCCTGCATGACGATATGCCCGTTCTCCAGCACGTAACCGCGGTCGGCCAGCTTGAGCGCCTGGTTGGCGTTCTGCTCGACCAGGAACACCGTCACGCCATCCTCACGCAGCTGTTCGATGATCTCGAAAATCTGCTGGATGATGATCGGCGCCAAGCCCAGCGATGGCTCGTCGAGTAGCAGCAGCTTGGGTTTGCTCATCAGCGCGCGGGCGATGGCGAGCATCTGCTGTTCACCGCCGGACATGGTGCCACCGCGTTGCTGGTAGCGCTCCTTGAGCCGCGGGAACAGGCCGAGCACCTTGTCCAGTTGCTCCTGGAAGTTCGTCTTGCCGGTGAAGAAGCCGCCCATGGAGAGATTTTCCTCAACCGTCAGGCGGGCGAAGATCCGCCGCCCTTCGGGTACCACGGCGATGGCCTTGCGCATGATGTCGCAGGTCTGCTGGCCGACCAGCTCCTCGCCCTGGAAGCGGATGCTGCCACTGGCCGCCTGCGGCGAGCCGCACAGGGTCATCAGCAGGGTCGACTTGCCGGCACCGTTGGCGCCGATCAGGGTGACGATCTCGCCCTGTTCGACCTGCACGTTGATGTCGTGCAGGGCCTGGATCTTGCCGTAGAAGGTCGAGACGTTTTCGAAAGTCAGCATGCTTACGCCTCCCCCAGATAGGCTTTGATCACGTCCGGATTGTTACGGACTTGCTCGGGTGAACCATTGGCCAGCGGGGTGCCCTGATTGATCACGTAGATGTGGTCGGAAATGCTCATGACCAGCTTCATGTCGTGCTCGATCAGCAGCACGGTGACCCCGTGTTTGTCGCGTAGCATGGCGATCAGGGCCTTGAGGTCCTCGGTTTCTCTGGGGTTCAGGCCGGCCGCCGGTTCGTCGAGCATGAGGATGCGCGGGCGCGTCATCATGCAGCGGGCGATCTCCAGACGGCGCTGCTGGCCGTAGGCGAGGGTGCCTGCCGGTCGATTGGCGACATCGGTCAGATTGACCTGTTCCAGCCAGTGCGCAGCGAAGTCCATCGCCTCGCGCTCGCTCTTGCGAAACGCCGGCGTCTTGAACAAGCCGGCAAGGAAGCCGGTGTTCAGGTGACGGTGCTGGGCCACCAACAGGTTTTCCACGGCCGTCATGTCCTTGAACAGGCGGACGTTCTGGAACGTGCGCACCACGCCCTGACGAGCGATCTTGTGGCCAGGCAGGCCGTGGATCGGCGTGCCGTCGAGGAGGATTTCCCCCGCGGTCGGCTGATAGAAGCCGGTCAGGCAGTTGAACACCGTGGTCTTGCCGGCGCCGTTGGGGCCGATCATCGAAACCACCTGTTTGTCATGTACCGTCAGCCCCACCTCGTTGACCGCCAGCAGGCCGCCAAAACGCATCATCAGGCCGCGTACTTCTAGAATCGGGCGGCTCATTGCTTCAGCTCCAGGTGTGGGCGTTGCATCGGCAGCAGGCCTTGCGGACGCCAGATCATCATCAGCACCATCAGGGCACCGAACATCAACATGCGGTATTCGCTGAATTCGCGCATCAGCTCAGGCAGCAGGATCATCACGATGGCTGCGAGGATCACCCCGAGCTGCGAGCCCATGCCACCCAGCACGACGATGGCGAGGATGATCGCCGACTCGATGAAGGTGAACGACTCCGGCGATACCAACCCCTGGCGTGCGGCGAAGAAGCTGCCGGCAAACCCGGCGAAGGTTGCACCTAGGGTGAAGGCCGAGAGCTTGATCACGGTGGGATTCATGCCCAGCGCGCGGCAGGCGATCTCGTCTTCGCGCAGGGCTTCCCAGGCGCGTCCGATAGGCATGCGTAGCAGGCGGTTGATCACGAACAACGTCAACAGCACCAGTAGCAGGGCAATCAGGTAGAGGAAGATCACCTTGTTCACCGAGTTATAGGCCACGCCGAAATACTCGTGGAACGTCTGCATGCCCTCGGCTGCGCGGCGGTCGAATGACAGGCCGAACAGGGTCGGTTTGTCGATGCCGCTGATGCCGTTCGGGCCGCCGGTGAGGTCGGTCATGTTGCGCAGCAGGATGCGGATGATCTCGCCGAAGCCGAGAGTCACGATGGCCAGATAGTCACCGCGCAGGCGCAACACCGGGAAGCCCAGCAGGAAGCCGAACAGCGCCGCCATCGCGCCGGCGATGGGCAGTGCAGTCCAGAACCCGACCCCGTAGTAGTGCGAGAGCAGCGCATAGGTGTAGGCACCGACGGCGTAGAAGCCGACGTAACCCAGGTCGAGCAGGCCGGCCAGACCGACGACGATGTTCAGGCCGAGGCCGAGCATCACGTAGATCAGGATCAGCGTGGCGATGTCCACCGCGCCACGTGACCCATAGAACGGCCACGCCAGCGCGACGAGGATCAGAGCGATGATGATCCAGCGTTGGGTCGAGGGCAGGGTAAGGAAGCTGCCTGCACCTGCGGGTACGCTCGGCAGGCTCGGGCTGGCGGCCCAGCCGGCGGCCAGGTGAGTACGGAACAGTTGCCAGACGAACATGGCTACCGCGCAGGCAGCAATGATCCAGAACGTACCGGCTTCGGCGCCATGCACTTCGACGCGAATGCCGACGGTGGTGAGCTTCAGGCCGAATACCGGTACCGCAACGGCGATGACCAGCAGGGCGCTGAAGAAGGCTGTACGGAGATTGCCGGTCATACCTTTTCCACCTCCGGGCGGCCGAGGATGCCGGTGGGGCGGAACAGCAGGACCAGCACCAGCAGGCTGAACGCCACGACGTCCTTGTACTGGTCGCCGAAGATGTCAGCACCGAAGGCCTCGGCCACACCAAGCACCAAGCCGCCGAGCATGGCGCCTGGAATGCTGCCAATGCCGCCGAGTACTGCAGCGGTGAATGCCTTGATGCCGGCGAGAAAGCCGATGTGCGGGTTGATCACGCCGTACTGCATGCTGATCAGCACAGCTGCGATGGCGGCCAGCGCAGCACCGATGACAAAGGTCAGGGCGATGATGCCGTTGGTGTTGATGCCCAGCAGGTTGGCCATCTTCAGGTCTTCTGCGCAGGCGCGGCAGGCGCGCCCCAGACGTGACCGCGAGATGAACATCGTCAGCCCGTACATGGCAACGAAGGTGACCACGAAGATCAGGATCTGCATGTACGAAATCACCACGCCATTCATGGTGCTTTCACCGAACACCAGATTGCCCGGCATCAGGTTGGGAATCGCCTTGTCCTTGGAGTCCTGAGCCAGCAGCACGACGTTCTGCAGGAAGATCGACATGCCGATGGCCGAGATCAGCGGAATCAGGCGATTGCTGCCACGTAGCGGGCGGTAGGCGACCCGTTCGATGCTGTAACCGTAGGCGCTGGTGACGATGATGGCGGCGACGAACGCACCCATCATCAAGATAGGCAGCGCATCCAGGCCCATCATGGACAGGCCGACAATGGCGATGAAGGCGACATACGAGCCGATCATGTACACCTCGCCGTGGGCGAAGTTGATCATGCCGATGATGCCGTACACCATCGTGTAGCCGATGGCGATCAGCGCATAGGTGCTGCCAACGGTGAGCCCGTTGATCAGCTGTTGTAGGTAGTGGTAAAGCTCAGGCATCACTGCTCTCCCGAAGTCCCTGCAATTGCGTTTCGGTCTGCTGCGCTGCCCACGTCGAACGCACCGCACACCCTGGCGCGGCGCCACTGCGGTACGGTGCCCTGCGGATCACGCACGGCATCGGTTCGAGGTGGGCCTGCTGTTCAGGCCGCTCGTTGAATTACAGGTACGGCAGGGCGACCCGGGTGCTTTTGGCTGGGCCGCCTGCTTAAAACAAAGCCCACAAGCAAGTGTGGGCTTCGTCAGGCTGATGGAATTTACTTGGCTTCGGTCTTGGTGCCGTCCTGGTGCCATTCGTAGACGACGAAGTTGAAGTCCTTCAGGTCGCCCTTCTCGTCGAAGGAGAGCATGCCGGTCGGAGTGTCGAAGGTATTGCTGCGCAGCGCCTCGGCGACCTTGGCGGTGTCGGTGCTGCCGGCTTTCTCGATACCTTCGGCAATGACCTGCACGGCGGCGTAGGCGGGGAATACGAACGGGCCGCTCGGGTCCTGCTTCTTGGCCTTGAAGCCGTCTACCAGTTCCTTGTTGCGCGGGTCCTGATCGAACGACTTCGGCAGCGTCACGTACATGCCTTCGGAAGCCGGGCCGGCGATGGCGGAGATTTCCGAGTTGCCGACGCCTTCCGGACCCATGAAGCGTACGTTCAGGCCTTTTTCCTTGGACTGACGCAGCAGCAGACCCAGTTCCGGGTGGTAGCCGCCGTAGTAGACAAAATCCACGCCTTCACGCTTGAGCTTGGCGATCAGCGACGAGAAGTCCTTGTCGCCGGCATTGATGCCTTCGAACAGGCCGACCTTGATGTTCTTGCTTTCCAGGGTCTGCTTGACGGCAGTGGCGATGCCTTCACCGTACTGCTGCTTGTCATGGATGACGGCGACGTTCTTCGGCTTGACGTGGTCGGCAATGAAGTTGCCGGCGGTCGGGCCCTGCAGGCTGTCGAGGCCGATGGTGCGGAAGATCAGCTCGTAACCGCGGGAGGTGATGTCCGGGCTGGTGGAAGCCGCGGTGATCATCAGGATGCCTTCGTCCTCATAGATGTCGGACGCCGGCTGAGTGGAGCTGGAGCAGAGGTGGCCGACAACGAACTGCACTTCGTCATTGACGATCTTGTTGGCCACCGCCACGGCCTGCTTCGGATCGCAGGCGTCGTCGTAGCGTACGCCTTCCAGTTGCTGGCCGTTCACCCCGCCGGCCTTGTTGATCTGCTCGATGGCCATTTCGGCCCCGATGAACTGCATGTCCCCGTACTGCGCCACCGGCCCGGTTACCGGCCCTGCCAATCCGATGCGGATCGTGTCGGCGGCCAGGGTGTAGCTGGCTGCGCCGGTCAGTGCCATTGCCAGGAAAATTTTCGAAAGACGCTGGTTGGTCTTCATAAGTGCTCCACTTGCATCGTTATTGTTTGAATCCTGCGGGCCCGAGTGCCGTTAAGAGGCGAACATCCCGAAACGCTCCGGCAACTGTACCGGCACAGTGTAGAAGTGTCTCCTCCGTTTGCACAGCCGGCAGATTCAACCGTTTGATGGGAATCGGGGCGCGGGTATCATTGCGCGCTTTCCGAACCTGGTGATTCCCATGGCCGACGACGCAAGCACTCTTTATGCCAAGCTGTTGGGCGAAACCGCAGCGATTACCTGGGAAGAACTGCAGCCGTTCTTCGCTCGCGGAGCGCTGCTGCAGGTGGCTGGCGATGCTGATCTGGTCGAGGTGGCGCTAGCCGTCGCCGAGGACGATCAGACCAAGGTAGCGGCGTGGCTCCACGGCGGACAGCTGTCGAAGATGCAGCCCGAGCAGGCGCAGGACTGGCTGGAGCGTGACCCCGACCTCTGGGCCGTCGTGGTCGCACCCTGGGTGCTGGTGCAGGAGCGCGTCGGCAAACCTGCATTGCACTGAAATGGGGCGAGCTCAGGTTTAAGTCAGCCTCGCACCCAGCGCTGCCTGGCCCAGGCACTCAGGCTGTCGACCGCCAGTACCATCGCCAGCATGGCCAGAATCACCGTCGAGGCTTGGGCTTCCTGGAACAGGCTGAGGCTCATGTAGAGCATCTGGCCCAGGCCGCCGGCGCCAACGAAGCCGAGCACGCTGGCCATGCGAATATTGTTTTCCCAGCGGTACAGCGTGTAGGCCACCAGTTGCGGCCAGAGCGAGGGCAGCGTGCCGTAGCAGAATGCCGCGATGCGTCCGCTACCGGCCAGGCGAAGGGCGTCGGCGGGCTGCGGCGGGGTATTTTCCAGCGCTTCGGCGAACAGGCGCCCCAGCACGCCAGCCGTGTGCAGCGCCAGCGCCAGGGTGCCGGCGTTTGGCCCGAGCCCCGCTGCCAGCACCATCAGCGCGGCCCAAACCAATTCCGGAATCGCCCGTAGCGCATTGAGCAGCAGGCGCGATGCTGCCTGCGCCAGCAGACCGAAACGGCCAGCCGCGGGGAGTGCCAGCAACAAGCCGAACAGGGCTGCGAGCAATGTGCCGACGGCCGACATCGCCAGTGTTTCCAACGTGCCGCGAGCGATCGCCTGCAGATGCGCGGGCGACAGGTCCGGCGCCATGAATCCCGAAGCGTAGGCGGCCATCTGCGTAAGGCCGTCTCGGCTGAGCAGCGCGGCGCTTTCCAGCTGTAGGAAGGCAAAGGCAGCCACCACGGCCGCGACCAGCCCGGCCGGAATCAGCAGGCGCGACAGCCGTCTCATGTGAATCTCCAGCGCAGCATTCGGCTCAGCAGATCGGCCAGCAGCACCAGCGCGAGGAACGTCAGCAACATGGAGGCGACTTCGCCGCCGGCGAACATGCGCATCGACAGGTCCATCTGCTGGCCGAGTCCACCGGCGCCGACGAAACCCATCACCACCGAGGCGCGGATCGCACATTCCCAGCGGTAGACGCTGTACGACAGCATCTCGCCCGTGGCCTGCGGCAGCACGCCGTAGAGAAATGCCTGCAGCCGCGAGGCGCCGGCACCGAGCAGTGCGCGGGCGGGGAGCGGGTCGACCGACTCGAAGATCTCGGCGTAGACCTTGCCGAGCATGCCGGCGTAGGTGATGGCGATGGCCAGCACGCCGGCGGTCGGCCCCAGGCCTACGGCGCGGACGAACAACAGCGCCCAGACGATTTCCGGGATGCTGCGCAGCACGATCAGCAGGCCGCGTACCGGCCAGCGCAGCGCTTGCGCCCACCACGCAGGGCGACCCGCACGGCCGAGCGCCGAGAGCGACAGCGCGCGGGTGGCAAGCAGGGCGCAGGGGAAGGCGACAGCCAGGGCCAGGGTCATGCCGGCAGTGGCGATCGCCAGGGTCTCCAATGTCGCCTGCCAGAGCAGGCCGAGGAATTCGCCACTGTGCTCCGGTGGCCAGAACGCTGAGAGAAACGTGCCCATGGTGTCGGCATTGCTGCCGTCGAACAGCACACCCAGGTCCAGCTCGCTCAGCCTTACCCCTGGCCACAGCAGCGCCACGGCCAGCAGGGTCAACATCAGGCGTGGCGCGGCGGCAGGATCGTGTCGGACAGTTGCGGGGTTCAGCATCGCGGAATGTTCAGTGGCGGGGTCGCTGCAGCAGGTGGCGACGGGGCATGCTGAAGCTGCTCATTGGCATACAGCGCCGCCAGCTCGTCGGGGCCGATTTCGCCGGCAGGCTTGTCGAACAGGATGCGGCCGTCACGCACGCCGACGATTCGCGGAAAGTGTTCCAGTGCCAGCTCCACCGCGTGCAGGCTCGCCAGCAGCGTGGCGTTGCGACGTTGCGCCTCGCGGTTGAGCACGCCCAGCGTGTGACTGGCGAGCACCGGGTCCATGGCTGAGACGGGTTCGTCGGCGAGGATCAGCTCCGGCGCCTGGTAAAGCATGCGGGCGATCCCGACCCGCTGCAGCTGGCCGCCGGATAGCTGATCGCAGCGCATGTACAGCTTGTCGGCAAGATCGAGGCGCCCAAGCGCCTCGGCAGCGCCACGGCGGTCCAGAGGATAAAGCAGGGTGAGGAGGCTTTTGGCTAGCGACCATTTGCCAAGACGCCCCGCCAGTACCGCCGTCACCACCCGCTGTCGCGGCGGTAGCGGCGGCGCCTGGTGGATCAGACCGATCTGGCTGCGCAGGCGTTGGCGAGCGCCCGCCGAGAGTGTCCAGGGGCGTTTGCCGAGCAGCTCGAGATCACCCTGATCAGGCTTGAGCGATGTGGCCAGCAGGCGCAGCAGCGTGGTCTTGCCAGCCCCGGACGGGCCAATGATGGCGACCCGTTCACCCTGCGCAACCTGCAGGTCGAGCCCGCACAGTGCGATCTGGCCGCCAGCGTGGGTGTGGCCCACGCCGGCCAGCTTCAGCGCCGGCTCAGGCTCAGGCTGTGCAGCGAGGCCTGGCGCCGGCGGTGTCTGCAATGTGCTCATTGCTGATGCTTACGTGCCATCACTTGAGCAGGCCGGCGGCGCGCGCGGCTTCTTCGATTCCGGCGTAGTTCTCCGGCTTGGTCTCGATAAAGCGACTAGCAGCCTGCAGATCAAGAATCGCCTTGTGCTCCGGGTTGTCCGGATCGAGGGCGAGGAAGGCAGCCTTGATCTTCTCGACCAGCGCCGGGTCGAGGTTGCCGCGCACGGTCCAGTTGTAGTCGTAATAAGGCGGAGTGGTGGAAATCACGCGGACCTTGTCGGTGTCGACCTTGCCGGCCGCGACCAGCTTGTCCCACACCGAGGCGTTGAGCACGCCGGCGTCGGCCTTGCCGGCCTCGACCCAGGCGGCGGTGGCATCGTGGGCGCCGGAGTAGGCGATGCGCTTGAAAAACTGTTCCGGCTGGATGCCGTCCTTCAGCATGAAGTAGCGCGGCATCAGGCTACCTGAGGTCGACGACACGGAGCCGAAGGCGAAGGTCTTGCCCTTGAGGTCGGCCAGCGACTTCACCTCAGGATCGGCGGTGATGAACTTGCTGGTGAACTGCTCGTCTTGCTCGCGCTGCACCAGAGGGATCGCATCGCCGGTCTTCAGGCGCGTCTGGACGAAGGTGAAACCGCCGAGCCAGGCGAGATCGAGGCGGTCGGAAGCCAGGGATTCGACCACGGCCGCATAGTCCGATACCGGGGTGAACTTCACAGGCATGCCCAGCTGCTGTTCCAGGTACTCGCCCAGCGGCTTGAACTTGCGAATCAGCTCGGTCGGGGCTTCGTCGGGGATAGCGGAAACCCGCAGGGTTTCAGCGGCGTGGGTAGTAGCAATAGACAGGGACAGGGCAAGGCCGGCGACGGCTGCCAGGGAGCGCTTCAGCATTGAGGGTTCTCCGGTTCAATAGCGGAAAAAGCGCGCGGATTATAGAGCGTGGCAGGCGTGTGGCGCCAAGGGAAAGCTGCACAGGGATGCTTGGAGCGCTTCTGGCACATTTCCATTGCAGAAATATCGTGTAACACGACGAACTTTTTTCAGGCCCTAAACCTAAGTGATCTGTAGTGGCCGAATATGTGCAATGTGCCACCCCCGCAGGCAAAGGAAGCGAATGTGAAGTGCGATAAGAAGCGTCAGTCCACCATGGTCTGGGCAGATGGTCACTCGTTCAGAGAGGTAGCGCGAATTCAGGCGCAACCTGTTGGCAGCGCGGAAATACGCAGCGTGCCTTTGACCGAGAAGATGTTCACCGAGGCGCGTATCGCAGCTGTCCTGCTCGGCCCACTGCTGATCGACCTGCCTCAGGGCTGATTGGGCGACCTCGCTCCGGCCAGCGCCGCGGCAGCGCGAGGGATCGCAAGCCGCGGCAAGGCGTTCAACGTATCAGCAGGTGCGCTCAGGCGCCGGCGAACAGTACCAGCAGCACCACACCGAGGATCAAACGGTAGATCACGAACGGCAGCATGCCGACGCGCTCCAGCAACTTCAGGAAGATGTGGATGCACAGGTAGGCACTCACCGCCGACAGCACCACACCCAGCCCCATCGCCGTCCAGTCAACCGCTACCCCGCCTTCCACCAGGTCGAGTGTGCTCAGCCCGCTGGCAAGCACGATCACCGGGATCGACAGCAGAAAGGAAAAGCGTGCTGCGCCGGAGCGCGACAGGCCCAGCAACAGCCCGGCGGTCATCGTCACGCCCGAGCGCGAGGTGCCGGGAATCAGCGCCAGCGCCTGGGCGCAACCGATCAACAAGATGTCCTTCCAGTTCAGGCTGTGCTCGTCGCGCGTTTGCGGGATTCGCCGGCTGACCACGTCCGACCACCACAGCAGCAGACCGAAGCCGATGGTCGCCCAGGCAATCACCAGCGGCGAGCGCAGCTGGACTTCGATGAAGTCCTTGAACAGCAGCCCGGCGATGCCGACCGGAACCGTTCCAAGGATCACCGCCCAGGCCAGCCGGCTGTCACCGACACGCTCGCGGCGGGCTAGCGATGCGAACCAGTCGCGCGTCATGCCGAAGACTTCCAGGCGGAAGTACCAGACCACTGCGGCCAGGGTGCCGAGGTGCACCGCCACGTCGAATGCCAGTCCCTGGTCGTCCCAACCCACCAGGTGCGGGAAGAGGATCAGATGAGCCGAGCTCGATACCGGCAAGAACTCGGTTAGTCCCTGCACGATGGCCAGGACGATGATCTGAATTAAATCCATTGCTTGTTTCCTGCGATTTCTTCTGATGCACGCGCGTTGCCAAGGGCAGGCGTGCGTTGAGCGGATGGGTCTGCGCGAGGCGATGCCTCGGGGCCTCCTTCAGAGGCGCTCGACGGCGGATCGTTCCAGTTGGTCGGGCAATTTGCTGGATCGGTCACAGTGGCATTGTGGCAGCAGGAGGGGGCATTGAGCAGTTGAGGGATGAGGGAGGTACATCGTTTGGCCGTTCCTGGCGGTGCGGCGCTAGAATCACGACCTCGTTCGTCTAGGAGCCGCCTCATGTCCGACCTGCCAACCCTCGCTTTTGCCGGTATCGGCCTGATGGGCCTGCCGATGTGTCGACGTCTGCTGGCGGCGGGGTATCGCCTGGCGGTGTGGAATCGCTCGCCCGAGAAGTGCCAGCCGCTGGTAGAGCTGGGGGCCAGGGCGGTGGCGACGCCCGCTGAGCTCTGTGCCGAGGCCGACATTGTGCTGTTGTGTCTGGCCGACACCGCCGCTGTGCGCGAGGTGCTTTTCGGCAAGGGCGGCATCGCCGAAGGTGGCAAGGCCGACAAGCTGCTGGTCGATCACTCGAGCCTGGAGCCGACGGCAACCCGCGACATGGCCGCCGAGCTGGAATTTCGCAGTGGCATGCGCTGGGTCGATGCCCCGGTCTCCGGTGGAACGCCGGGCGCGGAAGCCGGCAGCCTGGTGATCATGGCCGGCGGACGCGCCGAGGATGTCGAGCGGGTACGGCCGGTGCTGATGAATCTGGGCCAGCGCCTTACCCATATGGGTGGGGTCGGCGCCGGCCAGGTGACGAAGGTCTGCAATCAGATGATCGTCGCCTGCAATGCGCTGGTGATCGCCGAGGTCGTGGCCTTGGCCGAACGTGCCGGAGTCGACGCCAGCCTGCTGGCACCGGCGCTGGCCGGCGGCTTCGCCGATTCCAAGCCATTGCAGATCCTCGCCCCGCAGATGGCAGCGAGCGAGTTCGAACCGGTGAAGTGGCATGTACGGACCTTGCTCAAAGATCTGGATACGGCTGTCAAACTGTCCCGTGAGCAGGGATCGGCGACGCCCTTGAGCGGCCTGGCCGCGCAGCTGATGCGCCTGCACGGCAGCCAGGGCAATCTGGAGCGCGACCCCGCCACGCTGGTGCAGATGTACCGGGAGGGCGACCAATGAAGATCGCCGCTAATCTATCGCTGCTGTTCACCGAGCTGCCGCTTACCGAACGCATCCTCGCCGCCCGCACCGCCGGTTTCGATGGCGTGGAGATCCAGTTTCCTTACGAAGTGCCGGCCATTCGCCTGAAAGAGCAACTCGAGCGCGCCGGCATGCCGCTGGTGCTGATCAATCTGCCCGCCGGCGATCTGCTGCAGGGCGGACCAGGTCTGGCGGCGGTGCCGGACCGGCAGGAGGCCTTCGACGCTGCTCTGCAGGAGGCGCTGACCTATGCGCTGATGGTTCGACCGGCCAGTGTCAACGTGCTGCCGGGCCGCCTCGCCGAGGGCGTCGACCGCGAGCTGGCGCTGGAGACGCTCGAGCACAACCTGTGGAAGACCGCCGACGCCTTCGACATGCTCGGCATCCGTGTGCTCTGCGAAGCGATCAACCCGCTCGACATGCCAGGCTTTCTGATCAACAGCGCGGCGGATCTGGAGGCTCTGCTGCAGCGCGTCGATCACCCCAACTGCCTGGCGCAACTGGATTTCTACCATATGGCACGCCAGCAGCTGGACCTGCCCAGCTGCATTACCCGGCTGGGCGAGCGCATCGGTCATGTGCAGTTCGCCGACTGCCCGGGCCGCGGCGCGCCTGGTAGTGGTGAGCTGGACTTCAGCGCAGCGCTGCAGGCCTTGCAGGCCAGCGGCTACCAGGGCTGGCTGAGCGCCGAATACAAACCGGGGGAGCAGGGCACCGAAGCCGGCCTGGGCTGGCTGGCCGAGTGGCGCGGGCGCTGAGCCATCGCGGGGCATAAGCGAAGGTGATGTTCGGAGACAGGATCAGGCACAGACTCTAGAGTCATGGTCGAGTCCCGGCTGGTCTGCGGCCGGAATATAAGAACAATCGAGACCGACGTCATGCAGCCTTCCACCCAAGCATCCAACGCCTGGCGCGTGCTGTTTCTGCTCTTTCTGGCGAACCTGTTCAACTTCTTCGATCGCACCATACCGGCGATCATCGCCGAGCCGATCCGCCTGGAGTGGAGCCTCAACGATTTCCAACTCGGCCTGATCGGCACCGCCTTCACCATCGTCTACGCCATTGCCGGGCTGCCCCTGGGGCGCATGGCGGACCTCGGTTCGCGGCGCAAGATCATGGGCTGGGGGCTCACCGCGTGGAGCGGCCTGACCGCGATTAACGGCCTGGCCTGGAACTTCTGGAGCTTCCTGCTGGTGCGCATGGGCATCGGCATCGGCGAGGCCAGTTACGCGCCCGCCGCCAACTCGCTGATCGGCGACCTGTTTCCGGCGCACAAGCGCTCCCGGGCCATGGGCATCTTCATGCTCGGCCTGCCGTTGGGCCTGTTGCTGGCGTTCTTCACCATCGGTTCCATGGTAGAGGCGTTCGGCAGCTGGCGCGCGCCCTTCTTCATCGCCGCGGTGCCGGGCCTGGTGCTGGCGCTGTTCATCTTTCTGATCAAGGAGCCCAAGCGCGGCGCCGCCGAGACCGTCAAGGTTTCCCAGGAGCCGGTGCAGCAGCCGATCCGCAAGGTGCTGTCGATTCGCACCTTCTGGTGGCTGGTGCTGGCCGGCCTGGCATTCAACTTCGCCACCTATGCCTGCAACGCCTTCATGGTGCCGTTGCTGATGCGTTATCACGGTGTCTCGCTGGTACAGGCGTCGGTCGCCACCGGCGTGATCGTCGGCTTGACCGGCCTGTTCGGGTTGACCCTGGGCGGCTGGGTCGCTGACCGTATCCACCAGCGCTACGCCCGTGGTCGCCTGATCTTCGCCGCTGTGAGCATGTTGATCGCGACCATCGCAACCGGCTATGCGCTGCTGGCCGGCCGCATCGAGGTCGGCATGTTCGTCGCGGTGTTCAGCATTGGCTGGTTGTTCTCCTACAACTTCTATACCTGCGTCTACACGGCAATTCAGGACGTGGTCGAACCGCGCCTGCGGGCCACGGCCATGGCGCTGTTCTTTGCTGGCCTGTACCTGCTGGGCGGCGGCATGGGGACAGTAGTGGTGGGGCTGCTCTCGGACCACTTCGCCGAAGGGGCGATGCTGGCAGCGGGCGCCAGCGAGATGGCCGAGGCCTTCCGTGCCGAGGGTCTGCACGGGGCGATGTATCTGATACCGGCGTCGCTGCTGCTGACCATGCTGTTCCTGTTCCAGGCATCGCGGACCTTCTGCGCCGATGCCAAGCGCATGACTGCCGGGATGACGGCCGATGCGCCCGGCGCGGAGGCGGTGCCTGCCTGATACGTTTGCGTTATGGGGTTTGTGCCCGGACCAGCGATGGCCGGGCATTTTTTTGTCTGGAGAAAGCCATCGAGGGGCTAACCGACGATAGGCCTGCATCGGCGGGCCGCCTCCTTTACACTGCGCGGCCGTTTTTTCAGTACCCGTGGAACACGCCATGCTCAACGCCTCATCCGCCCGCGCCTGCGGCATCGACTTCGGTACTTCCAACTCCACGGTTGGTTGGTGGCGCCTGGACGTGGACCCGCTGATCGCGCTCGAGGGCGAGCAACCGACCTTGCCGTCGGTGGTGTTCTTCAATCTCGAAGAGCGCCGGCCGGTCTACGGTCGGCAGGCGCTGAGCGAATATCTGGAGGGCTATGAAGGCCGCCTGATGCGTTCACTCAAGAGCCTGCTCGGCTCCAAGCTGCTGAAAAGCGAAACCACCGTGCTCGGCAGCGCCATGCCGTTCAAGGAAATCCTCGGCCTGTTCCTCGGCACCCTCAAGCAGCGCGCCGAAACGGCTGCCGGCCGGCCATTCGAGGAAGTCGTGCTGGGGCGGCCGGTGTTTTTCGTCGATGACGACCCGCAGGCCGACCGGGAGGCATCGGACACCTTGGCCGCTGCCGCCCGCAAGATCGGCTTCAAGGACGTGTCCTTCCAGTACGAGCCGATCGCCGCGGCCTTCGATTACGAGTCGCGTATCGAACGCGAAGAGCGCGTGCTGATCGTCGATATCGGCGGTGGTACCTCCGACTTCTCGCTGGTGCGGCTGTCGCCCGAGCGTCGGGACGTCGATGATCGACAGGCTGATATTCTCGCCACCGGCGGTGTGCACATCGGCGGTACCGACTTCGACAAGCAGCTCAGCCTGAGCGGGGTGATGCCGTTGTTCGGCTATGGCAGCCGGATGAAGAGCGATGCACCGATGCCCACCAGCACCCACCTCAACCTGGCCACCTGGCACACCATCAACGCCGTTTACGCGCCAGCCTCGCTACGGGCGTTGCAGAGCATGCGCTACGACATCGTCGACCCCACCGGTATCGACCGGCTGTTCCGCTTGATCGAGCAGCGCGCCGGACACTGGCTGGCGATGCAGGTGGAGCAGGGCAAGATCGAGCTGACCGAGGCGGAGCAGTTCGCCATCGACTTCCAGCGTATCGAGCCGCAACTGCAGGTCGAGCTGACCCGCCAGGGCTTCGAAGGCGCCATCGCCGCACTGCTTGACCGTATCGGTGGCAGCATCAATCAGCTGCTGGCGGATGCCGGCGTGCGCCATGAAGAGGTCGATACGGTGTTCTTCACCGGTGGCTCGAGCGCCATTCCGGCACTGCGCGACAGCGTTGCCGGGCTGCTGCCCCGTGCACGGCATGTGGAAGGTAATCGCTTCGGCAGCATCGGCAGCGGATTGGCCATCGAGGCGCGCAAGCGCTACGGTTGAAATGAAATCCCGGCGTTGCTGACACAAATCTTCACACTGCCGGGATAACACCCGGCGTGGCGTGCGGGTCTCAATACGGATGCTCCAGCGGAGCGTGTCATTGAGGGATAACGCAAATGGCCTATCGAATACGCCCGGCGCGCAACGCTGCCAAAGAGGTGCGCAAGGCCGCGCTGGGGCGCATCAACAAGGCGATCCAGGCGCTCTGTGTCGAGCCGTCCGAGCGGGCCGAGGGCGTGCACCAGGCGCGCAAGCGCTTCAAGGAATTGCGCGCGCTGCTGCGGCTGGTGCGTGAACCGCTCGGTGCGCGTTTCAGCGTCGACAATCGTCGGCTGCGCGATGCCGGACGACGCCTGGCCGAGTCACGCGATGCCGCCGCGATGCTGGAAAGCTGGGACGCCCTGGCGCGCACCGATCAGCCACTGTTCGTCAGCGATGCGTTCCGCCAGATCCGCCTGCGCTTGCAGCAGCGCGCCGCGCCGGATGGTGAGGTGCATACCGGCTTCGACGTGGAAGTGACGCAGGTGCTGGGTGACCTGCGCGCACTGACTCGCGACGTGCAGCACTGGAAATTGCCGGGCAAAGGCTTCGGCTTGCTCGCCGCGGGCTTTCGGCGAACCTATGCCGACGGTGTGCGGGATCTCGCACGTGCGCAAAAGGCGGACTCGGATGAGTTGCTTCACGAATGGCGCAAGCGGGTGAAGGACCACTGGTATCACTGCCAGCTGCTGTCCCCGTGCTGGCCGGATGCGCTGGAAAGCCGTGCGGAACAGCTCAAGCAGGTCGCCGACGCGCTGGGCGATGACCATGACCTGGCGGTGATGACTGAGCTGATGCGGTGTGAGCCCGAGCTGTTCGGTACACCGGATACCCGTGAAGCGGTGCAGCGCTGTATCGAACAGCGGCGGGCGCAATTGCAACAGCGCGCGCTGCGCCTGGGCCGCCGCTTGTATGCCGAACCGCCAAAGGCGCTGGCGGAGCGGGTCGGGGCGTACTGGCGTATCGCACGTAAGGAATCGGAATAATAGGAGCACGCCTCGACGAGGCCGTTCTCGGGGAAGCGCGGACCGCCTCGTTCAGGTCGGGAACGAGGTGGTCCAACCGCTGGCGCGTTGACCTGAACGGATGGGCTGGACACCGCCTTCAGGACACACGGGCAAAGCGCTGCCGGCTCAGCCGGCGACCAGCACCCGTATTGCCTCCAATCGCAAGGCCGCCTTTTCCAGTGCTGCCAGGCCGTCTTCGCGCTGCTGACGCAGGGCTTCGATCTCGCTGTCGCGCACGCTCGGGTTGACCGCCTGCAGGGCTACCAGGCGCGCCAGTTCCTCGTCCAGGCCGGCCTTGAGCTTGCGTTGTGCTTCGGCAACGCGCTCGCTGTGACGCGGTGCAATCTTGGCCTCGGCGGCGGCGATCTGGGTTGCCAGCACATCGCGCTGAGCCTGGACAAACTTGTTGGCGCTGGCTCGCGGCACGCTTTCCAGCTGATCGTTGAGCGTATCGAAGGCCACCTTCGAGGCCAGGTCATTGCCGTTGCCGTCGAGCAGGCAGCGCAGCGCCAACGGCGGCAGGAAGCGGCTCAGTTGCAGCGCGCGCGGCGCCACCACTTCACTGACGAACAGCAACTCGAGCAGCACGGTACCCGGCTTGAGCGCCTTGTTCTTGATCAGCGCGACCGCGGTATTGCCCATGGATCCGGACAGCACCAGGTCCATGCCACCCTGCACCATGGGGTGTTCCCAGGTGAGGAACTGCATGTCTTCGCGGGCCAGGGCCTGTTCGCGGTCGTAGGTGATGGTCACGGCCTCGTCGTCGCCCAGCGGGAAGCTGGCATCCAGCATCTTTTCGCTGGGGCGCAATACCAGGGCGTTTTCCGAGTGGTCTTCGCTGTCGATGCCGAACGCATCGAACAGCTGCTCCATATAGATCGGCAGGGCGAACTGGTCGTCCTGCTCCTCGATGGCTTCGACCAGTGCCTTGCCTTGTTCGCCGCCGCCGGAATTGAGCTCCAGCAGGCGGTCGCGGCCGCTGTGAAGCTCCGCTTCCAGGCGCTCGCGCTCGGCGCGGGCCTCGTCGATCAGCAGCTGATAGGCGTCGTCGTCACCTTCTTCCAGCTGCCCCAGCAGACGCTGTCCGAAGCGGTGCTGCAGGGCGTTGCCGGTCGGGCAGGTGTTGAGGAAGGCGTTCAGTGCCTGGTGATACCACTTGAACAGGCGTTCCTGCGGGCTGGTTTCCAGGTACGGCACATGCAGCTGGATGGTGTGCTGCTGGCCGATGCGGTCGAGACGGCCGATGCGCTGCTCGAGAAGGTCCGGGTGCGCCGGCAGATCGAACAGCACCAGATGGTGGCTGAACTGGAAGTTACGGCCCTCACTGCCGATTTCCGAGCAGATCAGCACCTGCGCGCCAAACTCCTCGTCGGCGAAGTAGGCCGCGGCGCGGTCGCGCTCGAGGATGCTCATGCCCTCGTGGAACACAGTCGCCGGAATGCCGGAGCGCACGCGCAGCGCGTCTTCCAGATCCAGGGCGGTCTCGGCATGGGCGCAGATGACCAGCACCTTGTACTTCTTCAGCATCTTCAGCGTGTCGATCAGCCACTCGACACGCGGATCGAACTGCCACCAGCGGTTGCTCGCCTCGCCGTCGTCCTGCTGGCTCTGGAAGGCGACCTCCGGATACAGCTCGGCATGCTCCCCTAGCGGCAGTTCGAGGTATTCGGCCGGGCAGGGCAGCGGATAGGGATGCAGCTGGCGCTCCGGGAAACCCTGCACGGCGGCACGGGTGTTGCGGAACAGCAGACGGCCGGTGCCGTGACGGTCGAGCAGCTCGCGGATCAGCCGGCTGCTGGCCTCGATGTCGCCATCGGTGGCGGCGGCCAGCAGGGCTTCGCCCTCGGCGCCGAGGAAATCGTGGATAGTCTGGTGTGCCTGCTGTGAGAGACGGCCCTCGTCGAGCAGCTCCTGCACGGCTTCGGCCACCGGCTGGTAGCTGGAGCTTTCGGCGCGGAAGGCATCGAGGTCATGGAAACGATTCGGATCGAGCAGACGCAGACGGGCGAAGTGGCTGTCCAGACCGAGCTGTTCCGGAGTTGCAGTCAGCAGCAGCACGCCGGGGATCACTTCGGTCAGCTGTTCGACCAGCTTGTATTCGGCGCTGGCACCTTCCGGGTGCCAGACCAGATGGTGCGCTTCGTCCACCACCAGCACGTCCCAGCCGGCGGCAAAGGCAGCATCCTGGGCGCGTTCGTCTTCCTTAAGCCATTCCAGCGATACCAGTGCCAGCTGGGTGTCTTCGAACGGGTTGCTGGCATCGCTCTCGATGAAACGCTCGGCATCGAACAGTGCGACTTCCAGGTTGAAGCGGCGGCGCATCTCCACCAGCCACTGGTGCTGGAGGTTTTCCGGAACCAGGATCAGCACCCGGCTGGCGCGGCCTGAGAGCAACTGGCGATGGATGATCAGCCCGGCTTCGATGGTCTTGCCCAGGCCCACTTCGTCGGCCAGCAGTACGCGCGGGGCGATGCGGTCAGCGACTTCCTTGGCGATGTGCAGCTGGTGCGCGATGGGTTGCGCACGCACGCCACCGAGGCCCCACAGCGAGGACTGCAGCTGGGCGCTCTGGTGCTGCAGGGTGTGGTAGCGCAGGCTGAACCAGGCGAGCGGGTCGATCTGCCCGGCGAAGAGGCGGTCGCTGGCCAGACGGAACTGAATGAAGTTCGACAGCTGGGTTTCCGGCAGGGTGCGGGCTTCGTTCTGTGCGGTCAGGCCGTGGTAGACCAGCAGGCCGTCGACGTCGTCGACCTCGCGCACGGTCATCTTCCAGCCTTCGAAATGGGTGATCTCGTCACCGGGCACGAAGCGCACCCGCGTCAGTGGGGCGCTGCGTGTCGCGTACTGGCGCGTTTCTCCGGTCGCCGGATAGAGCACGGTGAGCATCCGTCCATCCTGGGTCAGGATGGTTCCGAGGCCGAGTTCTGCCTCGCTGTCGCTGATCCAGCGTTGCCCCGGTAGATACTGCTGCGCCATGCTGCCTCCCGCTGTGAAAAAGCCGGCTATCTTAACGGAACGTCGTCATCAGAGCGACGACCGATGGCGACTGTTCGACGCATGAAGTGTAGCGGTCCTGTTAAAGTTGGCCGGTGCCGCGGCCGATTCATCGGTAACGAGGGGTAACCAGCATGCTGCCACCCATCCCATCAGGCGTATTCCCGGTCAACGCCCAGCAGGACGTGGTCAAGCCGCGCCCGGAGATCGCACCGGTGGCACCCGTGCAGCCGAGTTCGGACGAAAGTGCGGTTACCCTCGACCGACGTCATCCGCAGGAGAGCGCCGAGATGCTGCGCGACGAGCAGCGGCGGCGTCAGCGCCGGGGTTATACCCCGGAGGAACTGGCGACCGGCGAGACTGATGAGCAGGACCAGGCCGAGCTCGAAGAGCTGCCGCGCCAGGGACTCTGGGTTGACGTCGAGGTCTGAGGTGTTCACGAACGACCCGAGCCACGCTTCATCGATCGAGTTGCCGGACGCCGCACTGGACTACTACCCGGAGTGGGTCGACAGCGAAACCGCCGATGCCTGGCTGAAGGAGCTCGTCAGCGCCACGCCCTGGTCGCAACCCGAAATCCGAATCTATGGCCGTCACGTTGCAGTACCACGCATGGTCGCCTGGTACGGCGACGCGGACGCCGGGTATCGCTATTCCGGCCTGCGACATGATCCGCTGGCCTGGACACCGCTGTTGCGCGACATCCGTGAGCGTCTGCAGCACGAGACCGGTCAGCGCTTCAACGGTGTGTTGCTCAACCTGTATCGCGACGGACGCGACGCCATGGGCTGGCACAGTGACGATGAGCCCGAGCTGGGCGACTGCCCCACTGTCGCTTCGCTGAGCTTGGGCGCTGAGCGGCGCTTCGATCTGCGGCGCAAGGGCAGTGGGCGGATTCAACACTCGCTCGTCCTCGCACATGGCTCGCTGCTGGCCATGAGGGGCACGACGCAGCATCATTGGCAACACCAGATCGCGCGGACCAGCAAGGTGCTGCAGCCGCGCCTCAACCTGACCTTCCGCCTGATCGAGACGAGGCCGAGCAAATGAGCAGCGACGATAAGTTGATCGACTTCAGTGCAGAGCGCGCAAAGCGCATTCACGACCTCAACGACAAGCGCCTCGAGGAGATGCGCAAGACCTTCGAGCAGGTCCTGCCGCTGGGCAAGGCGAAGAAGAAGGGCAAACGCTCTCCGAAGAAGCGTTAATCGCGCCCCCCTTCAACATTGCACAGATCGATTCGCTATTAGCCGCTCGGCTCTCACCACACTTCTGCTGCTGCCCTGCCGTTTTTCGCCTCAAACACCCCTGTTTTCTTGACCTGGATCAGTCGTTGCTCACGGCTGTGTGCGCTGCTTTGTGGCCATTGACCCGGGTCAATTTTTTTAGGGGGGAGCGGGTTTAACTTGAACCCATCGAATAGCGAATCAGGTTTCGGAGGTAGGTCTCATGTTTGTCGATGATGTGGTGCTCGCAGGGGTGGTCACGGTCGGCCTGATGGTCGCCTTCCTCGGAGGCTTCGGATATTTCATCTGGCGGGATGCGCACAAGAAGTAAGCGATTCCCGGCAGATTCAAAGAGCACGCAAGGCATTTAGGCGACCTATGGTCGCCTTTTTTTTTGCGCGCGATTTACCGGCGTGTCTGAGGTTGGACGAATACGATCGTCGTGAACGCCGGTACCTCGAACTCCCCACTGGTGACCTTGGCCTGGCGGCTGATCGGGTCGACCGAACCCTTCAGCACCGGGTGCAACTCGTAGCCGTCCGCGCCCGGCAGGCGAACCGGCCTGTCCGAGGCATTGATCACCACCATCAGCGAGCTGTAGCGGCGGTCCAGATCGCGGCCGTCACGCGGACCATCGGCCAGACTGAAGGCGATCACGCCGGGCTGCTGTTCGGGGCCAGTGTTGTGAAACTGTAGGCGCCGTTGCACCTCGCGGGCGCTGTCGAGCTGGAACAGTGCGCTGTCGCTACGGGTTTTCAGCAGCTCGAGGAAACGTCGTTTCGCCGCGACGATGTCGGTGGTGCCCGGTTTGGCCTGCGGGTCGACAATGATCCTGCGAATCAGCGGCCAGTTGTCGCCGTCCTTGTCCGCGCGCGGCAGGCCCTTGTTCCAGTTGTTGTCCTGGTAGCTGAAATCCACCGCGTTGAACCAGTCGCCCGAATCGTAGCTGTCGCGCTGCATGGACTTCGATCGCAGGATGTCCGAGCCGAGATGGATGAACGGCACGCCCTGGCTGAACAGCGGCACCGACAGCGCCACCATGTGCAGGCGCACCCTGTCGGCAACCGACAGGCTGCTGGCCAACTTGTACTGGTTGTTGTCCCACAGCGTCTGGTTGTCGTGCTTGGAGACGTAATTGACGGTTTCCTGCGGGTCCAGCGTATAGCCGGCGGGCTGGCCGTTGTAGTCGATCTCGCTACCTTTGCGCGTGCTGCCGTCGGCGGTCACGAATTGGAAGTCGCGTAGCCCGCCAGCAATGCCGACGCGGATCAAATCGGTGGCGTGCAGCAGTTGCGCTTTTTCCTGAGCCCCGGCGCCGCTCAGCTCGTTGGGTCGCAGATAGAGCCCGTTGGCGAAGCCCTGGTTGCGGCGAATGCTGTCGCCGCCGTCGAAGGGGCTGCCGCCACGGACTGCATCACGTTGCCGATCATTGAAGGTACCGACGCCGGTGCCGGCCATGTTCAGTTGATTGGCGTTGATACCGCGTGCGTTGCCGGCAACCTCGCCGAATTCCCAGCCTTCTCCGTAGAAATAGGTGTCGCGATCGATGCGGCGAACGGCGCGATACGCATCGACGATCTGCTCGCGCATATGGTGACCCATCAGGTCGAAGCGAAAGCCGGCGATCTTGTAGTCGCGGGCCCAGACCTTCAGCGAGTCGATCATCAGCTTCGCCATCATGCGATGTTCGCTGGCGGTGTTCTCGCAGCAGGTCGAGGTTTCCACCGCACCGGTAGTCGGGTTGCGGCGGTGGTAGTAGCCGGGTACGACCTTGTCCAGGACGGACTTGTCGGCCAGGCCGGAAGCGTTGGTGTGGTTGTAGACCACGTCCATCACCGTGGCGAGGCCATTGCCGGCCAAGGCCTGCACCATCTGGCGGAACTCGATGATGCGCTGCACGCCTTCGGCATCGCTGGCGTAGCTGCCCTCGGGCGCGGTGAAGTGGAAGGGGTCGTAGCCCCAGTTGAAGTCATCCAGGCCGCGCAGGTCGTTGTACAGCGATTGCGCCTGACCGCTGGCCGGGTCGAAGCCCTCTAGCACCTGACGGATGCTCGCTGCGCCACAGTACTGCGCCCAGCGCTCCCGGGCCGCATCCGACAGGTCGCAGAGCTTGGCGAAGGGGTCGTCCAGATTGATCCGCCGAGCGGGGTCTTCGTCGATGGTCGCGATGTCGAACACCGGCAGCAGCTGCACGTGGGTGAGCCCGGCCTTCTGCAGGTCGCGCAGGTGCCGCATGCCGTTGCTGTTCTGGTGGGTAAACGCTGCGTAGGTACCGCGCAGCGCGGCCGGCAGGCTGGCGTCGCTGGCGCTGAAGTCGCGCAGATGGGTTTCGTAGATCACGCTCGCTTCGGGGAGCTCCGGATGTGGCGGACGCGCGGCATCCCAGCCAGCTGGCTTGAGGTCGCCGGCGTTCAGGTCGACGACCTGGGCGTACTGGCTGTTGCGCGACAGGCTCAGGGCGTAGGGATCGCTGACGAGCGTCGTCTCGATCCTGCCGCTGCTTGGTCGGTAGGCGGTGACTTCGTACTGGTAGTACTGGCGATCCAGCGAGCGCGGGCCTTCCAGACTCCAGACGCCGAGCCGCTCCCGCATAGACTTCGGATAACCGGGCAGCAGCTGTTTGGCGGCATCGAATACGTGCAGGCGAACCCGCTGTGCGGTCGGTGCCCAGAGCTTGAAGGACACACCTCTGGCATCGAGCGTCGCGCCCAGCTCGCCGTTGTAGGCGAACAGCATGTCGAGGATGCCGGCGGTCTGCACTTCGGTGGCATCAATGACCCGGTCGTCCGCGTCATAGGCGATTACCACCAGCTGGCTCGTCACGGCGCGGCGCAGGTCATGTGCGCCGGCCGTGATCCGGTACGCCGGGGCTTCGGCCAGATGCGGGTGCCGGCGCCTGAGGCCATTGCGCAGGCTGGACGGCTGCATCGCCAGGGCCTGCCCGCCGTTGACGGTTCGCGCCTCGCTGTCGATGCGGATGCTGGCGTCGCTGGCATAGCGCAGTTCCAAGCGGCTGGCGCCCGGCGCACCGCCCACCAGAGCGAGCGTGAACGGATCGAGCCAGTGCGCCCGCGCGCCCTTGATCGCCACGGCGCTGCCGTTCAGCGGCGTGCTGGACAGCTGTGGGTTGCCGCTGACCGTGAAGACACGACGGCCCAGTTCGTCGAAGCGCCAGGCCAGGTCGCCACCGCCCAAGTCCTTTTCGTCGCCCTTGTGCATGATCAGATTCAGGCAGCTGGCATTGGCGCTCAGTGGAATGCGGTACAAGGCGCCGTACCGCGGGTCGGTATCCACCGCCGCGAGCGGTTGCGCCCAGCTGGTTTCAGTCGCACTTCCGCTGCAGTCGGTGGTGTTCCACAGGTGCGGACCCCAACCGTTGTAGTCACCATCGGCGCGCTGATAGTAGAGCAGGGCCTCGTCGGGGCCAGGGTCGAGCGGGGTAGCCGAAGCGGATTGCATGGCCAGCGAGAAGCCGGCAAGGGCGAGCGCCGCCAGGCGCCGATAAGCGATCGAGCGAATGAGCATGGGTGAGGGTCCCGTTGTTGTTCTTCTTGTACTGCTCGCTGGATGGTCGGCGTGGGGTATCCGATACGCATCCTCCGTTGGGGAACTGCTCGGGGCGTAGGCCAAGGCCGTAATGGCGTTCTGCTTGTCGCCCGTGCCGGGCAGGCGGAGGGGTTGCGGGAAATGAAGAGGGCGCCAATCAGGCGCCCTCGGTTTGCCCCGTCCATGAACGGCGAGGCGATGAACGTAGGGATGCTCAACCGATGGTGATCGGCGGCAGCTCCTTCAGTTCTACGGTCTCCTGCTTGCGTGGCGCGAGCACTTCCGCCTCGCCATCGACCACCTGCTCATCGTTCTGGTTGAACACGCGGGTGGCGATGCGCACGCGGTTCTTCGGCAGCTTCTCGAGGATTTCCAGGCGCACGGTCAGGGTGTCACCGATCTTCACCGGACGGGTGAATTTCATGGTCTGGCCGAGATAGATGGTGCCCGGGCCCGGCATGGTGCAGGCCACGGCGGCGCTGATCAGCGCGCCACTGAACATGCCATGGGCGATGCGCTCCTTGAACAGCGTACCGGCCGCGAACTCGGCATCCAGGTGGACCGGGTTGCGATCGCCGGACATGGCCGCGAACAGCTGGATGTCCTTTTCCTCTACGTGTTTTTCGAAGCTCGCCTGCTGGCCGACTTCCAGTTCGGCGTAGGGCGTGTTGCTGATGGTGCTCATGGACAGTCCTCAGATGCTGGGGCGGGGCGCGTCAACTGCTGCGCCTGATCGAATCAGGTTCCGCGCAACCGGCACAGCCCGGTACTTGCGCGCTGGGGCTGCATTCTAGATGCATGCAGCACGATTGTCCCGGGTGCAGGCCGTCCCGGCAGCGTGACGAAAGATTCACGGCAGTGATTTGTGGGGCTTGGACTGTTGCGTCGCGACGCTGACCTGATAAGTTCGCCAGAGCCCGCTGTGCGCGGGCCAGACACTCTCAGGTAAAGAGGCCAATAACAATGCAGCCTGAATTCTGGAATGACAAACGCCCTGCTGGCGTGCCCAACGACATCGATCTAGGTGCTTACCGCTCGGTCGTCGAAGTGTTCGAGCGAGCCTGCAAGACCCACGCGGACCGCCCCGCATTCAGCAATATGGGTGTCACCCTCAGCTACTCCGATCTGGAGCGCCACTCCGCCGCTTTCGCCGCCTGGCTGCAGCACCACACAGATCTGCAACCCGGCGACCGCATCGCCATTCAGATGCCCAACCTGCTGCAGTATCCCATCGCGGTGTTCGGTGCGCTGCGTGCCGGCCTCATCGTGGTCAATACCAACCCGCTGTACACCGCGCGGGAGATGCGCCACCAGTTCCAGGATTCCGGCGCGCGGGCGCTGGTGTATCTCAATACCTTCGGCCACCACGTGCAGGAGGTGCTGCCCGATACCGCCATCGAGCACCTGATCGAAGTGCGCATCGGCGACATGTTGCCGCCGCTCAAGGGCGCGCTGGTCAACGCGGCGGTCAAGCACCTGAAGAAAATGGTGCCGGATTACAGCCTGCCGCAAGCCGTTTCCTTCAAGGATGTGCTGCGCGACGGCGCACGCCACAGCCACAAGCCCGCGCCGCTGGAACTCGACCACGTTGCCGTGCTGCAGTACACCGGCGGTACGACCGGTGTGGCCAAGGGCGCGATGCTGACCCACGGCAACCTGGTGGCGAACATGCAGCAGGTGCGGGCCAACATGCAGCAGCTGGACGATCAGGGCCACCCGGTCATCCGTGAAGGTCAGGAAGTGATGATCGCGCCGCTGCCGCTGTATCACATCTACGCCTTCACGGTTAACTGCATGTGCATGACGGTGACCGGCAACCACAACGTGCTGATCACCAACCCGCGGGACATCAATGGCTTCGTCAAGGAACTGCAGCGCTGGCAGTTCTCCGCATTCCTCGGGCTCAACACGCTGTTTGTCGCGCTGATGGCTCACCCGCAGTTCAAGAAGATCGACTTCTCCCGGCTCAAAGGCACCAACTCGGGCGGCACTGCCCTGGTTTCGGCAGTCGCCGAACGCTGGAAGAGCCTGACCGGCTGCACCGTTGTCGAAGGCTACGGCCTGACCGAAACCTCGCCGGTCGTCTGCGCCAATCCTCATGGCGAACATTCGCGCCTCGGCACGGTGGGGCTGCCGGTGCCCGGTACCACGGTCAAGGTAATCGACGACGAAGGCAACGCCTTGCCGCTCGGCGAGCGCGGCGAGCTGTGCGTCAAGGGGCCGCAAGTGATGAAGGGCTACTGGCAGCGTCCCGAAGCTACGGCCGAGGTGCTGGACGAGGAGGGCTGGCTGAAGACCGGCGACATCGCGGTGATCGACGAGGACGGGTTCGTCAGCATCGTCGACCGCAAGAAGGACCTGATCATCGTCTCCGGTTTCAACGTCTACCCCAACGAGATCGAGGACGTGGTGATGGCCCACCCGAAGGTCGCCGCCTGCGCCGCTATCGGTGTCGCGGACGAGAAATCCGGCGAGGCGGTCAAGCTGTTCGTCGTGCCCAGCGATCCGACTCTCACCCAGGAAGAACTGCAGGCTTATTGCCGGGAGAATTTCACCGGCTACAAGATGCCGCGGCACTACGTTTTCCGCGATGCATTACCGATGACGCCGGTGGGCAAGATCCTGCGCCGCGAGTTGCGTGAAAGCGCCTGATAGCGACAGGCGCAGCCCGCAGAGGGCGGCTCAAATTGAGTGACCGGGATATATGTTCCGGTCACTTTATGTCGAATCAACGCGTTCCGGACTCTGTTCGCTCCTGGGCAAAGCTGCTAACCTCGGGCACGCTTTTAGCCCGATTAGTGGTACAAAAGTTAACAAATCACAACAAAACAGCTGCCATCGCGCAGTAATAAAGCTGTTGCTTAGGAGTGGGGTTCATGACCGATAACTTCTGGAAGGATAAGTATCCTGTTGGTGTCTCCAGCGAGATCAATCCCGACGAGTATCAGAACATCCAGGCTGTGCTCAAGCAGTCTTGCGAGCGTTTCGCCGACAAGCCGGCCTTCAGCAATCTCGGCAAGACCCTGACCTATGGTGAGCTGTACAAGCTGTCCGGCGATTTCGCCGCCTATCTGCAGCAGAACACCGATCTTCAGCCCGGCGACCGCATCGCCGTGCAGCTGCCCAACCTGATCCAGTACCCCATCGTGGTGTTCGGGGCCATGCGCGCCGGCCTCATCGTGGTCAACACCAACCCGCTGTATACCGCGCGGGAAATGGAACACCAGTTCAACGACGCCGGCGCCAAGGCGCTGGTCTGCCTCGCCAACATGGCGCATCTGGCCGAGGAAGTGCTGCCCAAGACCGGCATCAAGCACGTGGTCATCACCGAAGTCGCCGACATGCTGCCGCCGCTCAAGCGCATGCTGATCAACGCGGTGGTCAAGCATGTGAAGAAGATGGTCCCGGCCTACAGCCTGCCGAAGGCGGTCAAGCTCAACGACGCGCTGGCCCTGGGCCGTGGCAAGGCAGTGCGGGACGTATCGCCGAGCAGCGATGAAGTCGCCGTGCTGCAGTACACCGGCGGTACCACCGGCGTCGCCAAGGGCGCGATGCTGACCCACCGCAATATTGTCGCCAACATGCTGCAGTGCAAGGCGCTGATGGGGTCGAACCTCAATGACGGCAGCGAGGTGCTGATCGCCCCTCTGCCGCTTTACCACATCTACGCCTTCACCTTTCACTGCATGGCGATGATGCTCAGCGGCAACCACAACATCCTGATCTCCAATCCGCGCGACCTGCCGGCGATGATCAAGGACCTGTCGAAGTATCGCTTCAGCGGCTTCGTCGGCCTCAACACGCTGTTCGTGGCGCTGTGCAACAGCGAAGACTTCCGCAAGCTAGATTTCTCCGCGCTCAAGGTCACCCTGTCGGGCGGCATGGCGCTGCAGCTGGCGACGGCCGAGCGCTGGAAGCAGGTGACGGGTTGCCCCATCTGCGAAGGCTACGGCCTGACCGAAACCAGCCCGGTGGCCTCGGTCAATCCGATCGAGCACATCCAGATCGGCACCATCGGCATTCCGGTTCCTTCGACGCAGTTCAAGGTCATCAATGACGATGGCCAGGATCTGGCGCAAGGCGAGATCGGCGAGCTGTGCATCAAGGGCCCGCAGGTGATGAAGGGTTACTGGCAGCGCCCCGAGGCCACTGCCGAAGTGATCGACGCCGAAGGTTGGTTCAAGTCGGGCGATATCGGTGTCGTTCAGGAAGACGGCTACATCCGCATCGTCGACCGCAAGAAGGACATGATTCTGGTCTCCGGTTTCAACGTCTATCCCAACGAGCTGGAAGACGTGCTCGCCGGTCTGCCAGGGGTGCTGCAATGCGCCGCCATTGGCGTGCCGGACGAGAAGTCCGGTGAGGCGATCAAGCTGTTCGTGGTGGTCAAGCCGGGGGAGAGCCTGACCAAGGAACAGGTCATGCAGCACATGCACGATAACCTGACCGGCTACAAGCGCCCGAAGTCAGTGGAGTTCCGCGACAGTCTGCCGACCACCAACGTTGGCAAGATCCTGCGCCGTGAGTTGCGTGATGAAGAGTTGCGCAAGCTGGGCCACAAGAAGTAGGTACTCGTACCTCGACGAAAAAACCCCGCCTCGGCGGGGTTTTTTCGTTTTTGCGAACAGCGTTCATCGGCAGCGCCCGTCACAGCTTGAATTAGCGCTTGGTAGCGTTCTCCTCGTTATGTAGTCGGTGGCACAATGGCACTACTTAACCGCGTTTTTCATGGGGGATTTCCAGATGCTGTCATCACTACGATTGCGAGTGAAGCTGCTCTTGCTTGCCCTTGGCCCGATTCTGCTGCTCGCTGTCCTGCTCAGCGGCGTTGCGGTGATCGAGCTGCAGGATCTGGCTGACCAGCAGGAAACGCAGACCCGCGCCAGTCTCATCCGTGACCGACGCGCCGAACTCGAAAGTTACGTGCAGCTCGCCCGCAATGCGATTGCGCCGATCTATGAGCGCTCCGCCGAAGGCGACCTGCAGGCCCGCGATCAGGCCGTGGCGCTGCTGGAAGGGCTGACCTACGGCCGCGAGGGCTACTTCTGGGGTTACGACGGGCAGTCCGTTCGCGTGTTCCAGGGCGCTACCCGCGAGCGTATCGGTGAGAACTTTGCCGACTTCAAGGACCCGAATGGCGTGTATGCGATTCGTGAACTGGTCAAGGCGGGTCAGAACAGTAGCCACTACGTCGACTACAGTTTCGCCGTGCCGGGCAGCAATGCACTGGTGCCCAAGGTCGGCTATGCCGAGTACCTGCCGAAATGGAACCTGGTATTCGGCACTTCGCTGAACCTGGATGACGTCGAGCGCGATGTCGGTGAGGCTCGGGCAGCCTTCCAGGCGCGCATCGACAGTCTCACGCTGATCATGCTTGGGTCCGCGCTGCTGCTGCTCATCCTCGTTGCCGTGCTCGCGGTGCTGATGAGCAATGCCATTCTGCGGCCGCTGCTGCAGATCAAGCAGAACCTCGACGACATGGCCGAGGGCGATGGCGACCTGACTCATCGCCTGCCGGTTACCAGCCGTGACGAGCTGGGTGAGCTGTCGGCATCGTTCAACCGCTTCGTCGAGAAGATCCACGTGCTGGTGCAACAGGTCGCCGGAACCACCGCGAAGCTGACCGGCCTGGTGGGTGAAGTCGCCAGCCAGGCGCAGCGTTCGGAGCACGCCATGGCCGATCAGCGCAGCGAAACCGACCAGGTGGCCACGGCAATCAACGAGATGTCGGCCGCTGCCCACGAAGTGGC
The DNA here is from genome assembly GCF_021432085.1 of Stutzerimonas kunmingensis. GTDB lineage: Bacteria > Pseudomonadota > Gammaproteobacteria > Pseudomonadales > Pseudomonadaceae > Stutzerimonas. The sequence goes on from NZ_CP090366.1 coordinate 1,396,831, forward strand.
GATGAGCGCCCAGCGTGCCGCCGAGGCCGCGCGCGAAACCGATCAGCAGGGCCTTGCGGCCAAGCAGGTCGTAGACCAGAGCATTCACCAGATTCACGAACTGGTGGGCGAGCTGCGCGGCAGCGGCGAGTCGCTGGAGGGGCTGCAACAGGACGTGAAAGGCATCGTCGGTGTGCTCGACGTGATTCGTGCCATTGCCGAGCAGACCAACCTGCTGGCGCTCAATGCCGCCATCGAGGCAGCCCGTGCCGGCGAGGCGGGGCGTGGCTTCGCGGTGGTGGCTGACGAGGTAAGGGCGCTGGCCAGCCGCACGCAGCAGAGCACCGGCGAGATTCAGGGCATGATCGATCGCCTGCAGAACGCAACTTCGAACACCGTCAGCACCATGCTGCGCGCCGGTGAGAAAGGCGAGAGCACTCGTGATCACGCCAATCAGGCCGGGGAGTCGCTGGATGCCATCTCCGCACTGATCGGCACCATCAATTCGATGAACGCGCAGATCGCCGCCGCAGCCGAAGAGCAGACCGCCGTGGCCGAGGAAATCAACCGCAGCGTGCACCATATCGCCGACGCGGTGGACGGTGTGGCCAGCGATGCCGCCCAGGGCGCGCAAACCGCACGTGAACTCAATGGTCTGGCGGAACAGCTCCAGCGGCTGGTGGGACAGTTCCGCATCTGATCGACAAGTCGCTCTAGAACGGGCCATCACGAAACCCTGCCAGGCAGGGTTTCGTCGTTCATGGGGTAAAGAAAGATCCCGCCAGGTCGACAACCCGAAGGTACTTGCGCAATTGGTGCTTAAGTGGCGCCTGTTTTTTGTCGCAATTTCTCTTGCTACAAGTACCTAAAGGAATCGATCAGAATGCTCTCCAATCTTCGTTTACGAATGAAGCTGCTGTTGCTCACGCTGGGCCCGATTCTACTGCTCTCCATCCTCCTCAGCGGCATCGCCGTCTATGAATTGCGCGCACTGGCCGAACAGCAGGAAGAGCACACCCGCAAGAGCCTCATTCAGGATCGGCGTGCCGAGCTCAAGCATTACGTCGAGCTTGCGCGCAATGCCATCGGGCCGATCCATGAGCGCTCCGCCGAAGGCGACATGCAGGCGCGCGATCAGGCGGTGACCATTCTCGAGCGAATGTCCTATGGCAAAGACGGCTATTTCTGGGGCTATGACTCCAAGGCCGTGCGCATCCTGCAGGGCAACACCAAGGACAAGATCGGCCAGAGCTTCTACGACTACCGTGACCCGAACGGTGTCTACGCCATTCGCGAGCTGGTGCGCGCCGGCCAGGACGGCAGCCACTACGTCGACTACAGCTTTGTGCTGGGTGACAGCAGTGTGCTGGTGCCCAAGGTCGGCTATGCCGAATTCCTGCCCAAATGGAACATGGTCTTCGGCACATCGTTGAACCTGGATGGCGTCGAGCGCGACGTGCAAGCCGCGCGGGCAGAGTTTCAGGAGCGCATCGACGGGCTGGTAGCCATCATGCTGGTTTCGGCGTTCGCGCTGCTGGCGTTGATGGCGCTGCTAGCCGTCTTCATGAGCAATGCCCTGCTCAGTCCGCTGCTGCTGATCAAGCGCAACCTGGATGACATGGCCCAGGGCGACGGCGACCTGACCCAGCGGCTACCGATCACCAGCCAGGATGAACTGGGTGAGCTGGCCATGTCGTTCAACCGCTTCGTCGAGAAGATCCATTCACTGGTACAGCAGGTCGCCGGCACCACCACGCAATTGAGCGGGCTGGTCGGTGCGGTGGCCAGCCAGGCGCAGCGCTCGGAACAGGCCATGGCCGACCAGCGCAGCGAGACCGATCAGGTCGCCACGGCGATCAACGAGATGTCGGCCGCGGCCCACGAGGTCGCGATGAGCGCCCAGCGTGCCGCCGAAGCGGCGCAGCAGACCGATCAGCAGGGCGTTGCGGCCAAGCAGGTAGTCGATCAGAGCATCCGCCACATTCACGAACTGGTGGGCGAGCTGCGTGGTAGCGGTGAGTCGCTGGAAGGGCTGCAGCAGGACGTGAAAGGCATCGTTGGTGTGCTTGACGTGATCCGCGCCATCGCCGAGCAGACCAACCTGCTGGCGCTCAATGCGGCCATCGAGGCAGCCCGTGCCGGTGAGGCAGGTCGCGGTTTCGCCGTGGTCGCCGACGAAGTACGTGCCCTTGCCAGCCGTACCCAGCAGAGCACCGGTGAAATCCAGGGCATGATCGACCGTCTGCAGAGCGCCACTTCCAACACCGTCGCCACCATGTTGCGCGCTGGCGAGAAAGGCGAGAGCACCCGTGACCAGGCCAACCAGGCCGGTGAGTCACTGGATGCCATCTCCGCACTGATCGGCACCATCAACTCGATGAACGCGCAGATCGCCGCCGCAGCCGAGGAGCAGACCGCCGTCGCGGAAGAGATCAACCGCAGCGTGCACCACATTGCCGATGCGGTGGACGGTGTGGCCAGCGACGCCGCTCAGGGAGCCCAGACCTCCCGCGAACTGAATGGACTGACCGTGCAACTGCAGCAGCTGGTCGGTCAGTTCCGAATCTGATTCGACGTTCTCCGGCGGCAGGTGCAACGCCTGTCGCCGTTGCTGAACGGCGCTGTTTCCAGCGCCGCTCCGCCAGAAGTCACTAAAGCGCCTCGATGAAGTTCCCTGCAACCCGATCAACGGTGCTACCGGCGGGCGGCTGTCTCAGAACCGAGACGGCGGCCGTTCGGTCTAGCTCCCTATGGCCGCGTCCGCTGAAAGCAGTAGGGGACGATGGCGCAAGCCACAGGCGGCCTGCCCATCAATCCGTTGCAAGGATGAGTTACCCATGCACAAAAAAAACAATGCTGTTCGGGTAGTTGCTTCTCTCGCATTACTTACCGGCAGTGTCGCGTTTGCGGCGCCGCAGGTAGACACCCCGCAATTCAACGACTTCTGGACGCCGGACAAGCCCAACGCGGCGTTGTGCCGTTCGCCCTTGCTGGTCGGCACTCCGGTCGGTTTGCCGCGCTGCATGCAGGCGAGCAACGTCATGAAGCACCTGGAGGCGTTGCAGGACATCGCCATGATGAACGACGGCAATCGTGCGTCCGGTCAGCCCGGTTATCAGGCGTCGATCGACTACGTGCGCAGCCGCCTGCAGCGCGCCGGTTATCGCGTCGAAGTGCAGGCCTTCCCGTTCCTCGCCTTCTATCCCGTCAGCCCCGGCACGCTGAGCGCCGTGGCGCCGCAGCCGGCCCAGTACGTCTGGGAGGAGGATTTCACCTACGCCGATCAGACCGATCCGGGCAGCGTCACCGCGCCGGTAGTGCCGGTCGACCTGGCTCTCGGCGCTGGCAACACTTCCACCAGCGGCTGTGAGCCCGAGGACTTCGCCGGTTTCCCGGCCGGTGCCATCGCCTTGATGCAGCGCGGCACCTGTCCGTTCGGGCAGAAGGCGAGCAATGCCGCGGCGGCCGGTGCGGCTGGCGCCATCATCTTCAACCAGGGGGACACCGAGGACCGCAAGGGGCTGCTGGTCGCAACCCTGGGCGAGGACTACAGCGGCGGCATCCCGGTGATGTTCTCGACCTACGATAACGGCGTGGCCTGGTCGCAGACCGCGGGGCTGCAACTGAGCATGAACGTCGACGTGGTGCGCGAGCAGACCGAGACCTACAACCTGCTGGCCGAAACGCGTCGCGGCGATCCGGGCAACGTGGTCATGGTCGGCGCGCACCTGGACTCGGTGTTCGAAGGGGCGGGCATCAACGACAACGGCTCGGGCAGCGCCGCGCTGCTGGAAATGGCGCTGCTGATGAGCAAGGCGCGGCCGGAAAACAAGGTGCGCTTTGCCTGGTGGGGCGCGGAGGAGTCCGGCCTGGTGGGCTCGACCTACTACGTCACGCAGCTACCGGACGAGGAGAAACAGCGCATCAAGGCCTATCTGAACGTCGACATGATCGGTTCGCCGAACTATGCCAACTTCATCTATGACGGCGATGGCTCCGACTTCGGCCTGCAGGGGCCACCAGGCTCGGCTGCCATCGAACGCCTGCTGCGCACCTACTTCCAGCTGCGCAATGCGCCGTCTGAAGGCACCGAGATCGACTTCCGCTCCGACTACGCACAGTTCTTCGAGGACGGCATTGCCTTCGGCGGTCTGTTCACCGGTGCCGAGGACATCAAGACCGAGGAGCAGGCGCAGCGCTACGGCGGCGCAGCCGGCCAGCCGTTCGATCCGTGCTATCACAACGAATGCGACAACCTTGGCAACATCTCCACCGAGGCGCTGGAGTTGCACGGTGACGCGCTGGCCTTCGCCACCAGCTGGCTGTCGCTGTCGACCCGGATGATCGATGACGAGATCGCCGCGGCGGCTGAGCAGAGAATCGGCAGCATGCGCATCCAGCAGGTGCAGGAGAAGTCGCGCTGGGGTCACTGGATCCGTTGATCGGCTGAACACCGCGCCGGCATGCCGGCGCGGTCCCTGCACACACCCTTTCCCTTCGGCCGGCCGGGCAAATCTGCGACAATCGCGCCCTTCTCGAATTGCCCCACGGCTGTCCATGACCGACGCAACGCCCGCTATCGATACCCTGCTGAAGAATCTCGACCAGGCCCTGTTCGCTGATCGCCACCGCCTGCGCCGGCAGCTGCACGAGCTGAGAAAGCAGCCGGACGAGGCCAAACTGGCCCAGTGGCTGGAGCGTTTTCAGGCATCCGCCGCCAAGGTCGAGGCGCGCAGGCAGAGCGTGCCGCGCATTCGCTACGACGATAGCCTGCCAATCGCCGCCAAGCGCGACGAGATCAAGGCCGCGCTGGAAAAGCATCAGGTGCTGGTAATTGCCGGTGAGACCGGCTCCGGCAAGACCACCCAGCTACCGAAGATCTGCCTGGAGATCGGCCGTGGCGTGCACGGGCTGATCGGCCATACTCAGCCGCGCCGGCTTGCGGCACGCAGCGTCGCCACTCGCGTGGCCGAGGAAATCGGCACGCCACTGGGTGAGCTGGTGGGTTATCAGGTGCGTTTCGAGGATCAGAGCAAGGACAGCTCGCTGATCAAGCTGATGACCGATGGCATCCTGCTGGCCGAGACGCAGCACGACCGCTTCCTCGAGCGTTACGACACCATCATCGTCGACGAGGCCCACGAGCGTTCGCTGAACATCGACTTCCTGCTCGGTTTTCTCAAGACCCTGCTGCCGCGGCGGCCGGATCTGAAGGTCATCATCACTTCGGCGACCATCGACCTGCAGCGCTTTTCGGAGCATTTCGACGGTGCGCCCATCGTCGAGGTCTCCGGGCGTACCTACCCGGTGGAGACCTGGTATCGGCCACTGGCGGCCGAGATCGACGAGGACGGCAACCGGGTGGAGGACGACCTGACCGTCGACCAGGGCATCCTCGCCGCGCTGGACGAGATCGCCGCCCACGAGCAGAGCGTCGGCAAGCGCCCCGGCGATGTGCTGGTGTTCCTGCCCGGTGAACGCGAGATTCGCGACGCGGCCGAGGTGCTGCGCAAGGCCAATCTGAAGTTCACCGAGGTGCTGCCGCTGTACGCGCGGCTGACGCCGGCCGAGCAGCAGAAGATCTTCCAGCCGCGACCGGGGCGCAAGATCGTGCTGGCCACCAACGTCGCCGAGACCTCGCTGACCGTGCCCGGTATCCGCTACGTGATCGATTCCGGTACCGCGCGCATCAGCCGCTACAGCTACCGCGCCAAGGTTCAGCGGCTGCCGATCGAGGCGGTGTCCCAGGCCAGCGCCAACCAGCGCAAGGGGCGCTGCGGGCGGGTCGAGCCGGGTATCTGCATTCGGCTTTACAGCGAGGAAGACTTCCTCGGCCGGCCGGAATTCACCGATCCGGAGATCCTGCGCACCAACCTCGCCGCGGTGATCCTGCAGATGCTGCATCTGCGCCTGGGCGACATTCAGGATTTCCCCTTTATCGAGTCGCCGGATGGCAAGGCCATCAGCGACGGCTTCAACCTGTTGCAGGAGCTCTCGGCGGTCAATCGCGAGAACCAGCTGACCCCGCTGGGCCGCCAGCTGGCGCGCCTGCCGATCGACCCGCGACTGGGTCGCATGCTTCTCGAAGCCGCACAGCAGGGCAGCCTGGCCGAGGTGCTTATTGTCGCCAGCGCACTCTCGGTGCAGGACGTGCGCGAACGTCCGGCCGACCGCCAGCAGGCCGCCGATCAGGCCCATGCGCAGTGGAAGGACCCCGACTCGGACTTCGCCGCGCTGATCAATATCTGGCGCGGTTTTGAGGAAAAGCGCCAGGAGCTGGGCTCCAACCCACTACGCACCTGGTGCCGGAAGAACTTCCTCAACTATCTGCGTCTGCGTGAATGGCGCGACGCGCATCGCCAGCTGACGCTTATTGCCCGTGAACTCAAGCTTGGCGCTCCCGCGGAGAATCGCGGTCAAGACCGCTCCCACAAGGGCGGCGATACCCGTGGGAGTGGTCTCGACCGCGAAAAGAACACTGCGGAGCGAGCACCGGAACACGCCGGCGCTCCCGCACCGACCACCGACACCAAGGTCAACGTCATCCTACGCCAGCAGGCCGAAGCCAGCGAGGCGGCGCAGAAGGCCAAGAGCTACGCGGCCGTACACAAGGCGATCCTCGCCGGCCTGCTCAGCCAGATCGGCAACAAGACCGAGGAGGGCGACTTCCTCGGCGCGCGCCAGCGGCGCTTCTGGGTGCATCCCTCCAGCGTGATCGGGCGCAAGAAGCCCAACTGGCTGATGGCCGCCGAGCTGGTGGAAACCACCAAGCTGTTCGCGCGCATGGTCGCCAAGATCGAGCCCGACTGGATCGAGCCACTGGCCGGCCACCTGATCAAGAAGAACCACTTCGAGCCGCACTGGGAGAAGAAGCGCGGACAGGTGGTGGCCTACGAACAGGTAACGCTCTACGGCATGATCGTCGTTGGCCGTCGGCCCGTGCATTACGGCCCCATCGATCCGCCCGCTGCCCGCGAGCTGTTCATCCGCGAAGGGCTGGTACGCGGCGAGATGCACAGCCGTGCGCGAGCGCTCAGCGCCAATCGCGAGCTGCTCGAGCGCCTCGACGAGCTGGAAGCCAAGGCACGCCGCCGCGACATCCTCGCCGATGAGGAAACCCTGTTCGACTACTACGCTGCGCGGCTGCCGGCGGACATCTACCAGACCGCCAGTTTCGAGAACTGGTACAAGCGCGAAAGCGCGAAAGACCCGCAGCTGCTGATCATGCGCGAGGAAGACGTGCTCGCCCGCGAGGCCAGCGAAGTCACCGCTGCGCAGTACCCGGATTACCTGCGCATCGGCGAGCTGCAGTTGCCGCTGGAATACCATTTCGAGCCCAACCACCCGCGCGATGGCGTGACCTTGCGCGTGCCGGCGCCGCTGTTGCCGCAATTGCGCAGCGAGCGGCTCGACTGGCTGGTACCGGGGCTGCTGGAAACGAAGGCGGTGGCGCTGGTGCGCAACCTGCCCAAGGCACTGCGCAAGAACTTCGTGCCGGTGCCGGATTTCGTCGGCGCCGCGCTGGCCAAGATCACCTTCGGTGAAGGCGCGCTGCCGGAGGCGCTGGGCCGTGAACTGCTGCGCATGACTGGTGCACGCGTATCGGACGACGCCTGGGCCGAGGCGGCAGCCGGTCTGGAAAGCCATCTGAAGATGAACATCGAGGTGGTCGACGCCCGCGGCAAGTTCCTCGGTGAGGGGCGTGATCTGGCTGAGCTCACCGCGCGCTTCGCCGAGGCCAGCCAGGCCGCCCTGGCGCCGCAGCAGCAGAAGGCCGAACAGAAGCCGGTCGAAGCCAAGGGTTTTGCCCAGGTCGCAGAAAAGGCCCAGGCGAAGATGGCCGGGCTGTCGATGACCGTCTACCCGGCGCTGGTGGAAGAGGCAGGGGTGGTCAAGGAAGGCCGTTTCCCGACCCAGGCCGAGGCCGAGTGGCAACATCGTCGCGCGCTGCAGCGCCTGTTGTTGCAGCAGCTGGCGGAGCCGGCCAAGTACCTGCGCAACAAGCTGCCGGGGCTCACCGAACTGGGCCTGCTCTACCGTGACATGGGCAAGGTCGATGCGTTGGTCGAGGACATCCTGCTGGCCAGCCTCGACAGCTGCATCCTCGACGGCGAAGCCCAGCTACCGCGTGACGGCGCCGCACTGGCGTCCCTGGCCGAGCGCAAGCGCGGCGACTGGACCGCGCATGCCGAACGCCTGGCGCGCCTGACGCTGGAAATACTCAAGCACTGGCACGGCCTGCAGAAGCGCTTCAAGGGCAAGATCGACCTGGCCCAGGCGGTGGCGCTCAACGACATCAAGGCGCAGCTGGGCAACCTGGTCTATCCGGGCTTTGTTCGCGAAACGCCTGCCGAGTGGCTGAAGGAGTACCCGCGCTACCTCAAGGCCATCGAGCAACGCTTCGAGAAGATCGGTGCGCAGCTGCAGCGTGATCGCGTCTGGTCCGGCGAACTGGCCGGCTACTGGGAGCAGTACCAGACACGCCTGAAGAAGCACTTGCAGGAAGGCAAGCGCGATGCCGAGCTGGCACTGTATCGCTGGATGCTCGAGGAATATCGCGTCTCGCTCTGGGCACAGCAGCTTGGCACCAGGATGGCGGTTTCGGACAAGCGCCTGAACAAGCAGTGGAGCCAGGTCGAGCCCTGAGGTCGGGGCTGGCACGAATCGTCAATCGCAGGAAGCCCATGGAAACTCGCAACAGGCTGGCGGGCGTCGCCGGCTCGCTCGCCGCATCGACGCTCTTCGCAACGCTGTATTACTACACGTCGCTGCTCGAGCCGCTGAGTGGCCAGCAGATCTACGGCTGGCGCATTCTGCTCACCGCACCCTGCCTGGCGTTGCTACTGCTCGCCATCGGTCGCTGGGGCGAAGTCCGCGAGATTCTGGTGCGCCTGCCAGCCGAACCGCGGCTGTGGCTAGCGCTGCCGCTGTCTTCGGCGCTGGTCGGCTTGCAGCTGTGGCTGTTCATGTGGGCGCCGATCAACGGCCACGGGCTGGACGTTTCGCTCGGCTACTTTCTGCTGCCGCTGACACTGGTACTTACCGGGCGCCTGGTTTTCGGCGAAACGATCAGTCGATTGCAACGCCTGGCCTGTCTGCTGGCGGCTGTGGGCGTGGGCAACCAGCTGCTATTGGCTTCGTCACTGTCATGGCCGGTACTCGCCGTTGCCCTGGGCTACCCGTGCTACTTCGTTCTGCGCCGCAAGCTCGGCACCGCCAGTCTTGGCGGGCTCTGGGTCGACCTGGTCATCAGCTTGCCGGTTGCTGCGCTGTTCGTCCTAGGCAGCGGTGAAACGTTGAACCTGCTTGCCGGCAATCCCCGCCTGACATTGCTGATCGCCGGCCTGGGCGCGCTCAGCGCGCTGGCGCTGGGGCTGATGATCAACGCCAGCAAATACCTCAGCCTGACCCTGTTCGGCCTGCTCAGCTATGTCGAGCCGGTACTGTTGGTGGTCGTGGCGCTGCTGCTTGGCGAGAGCATCGCGCCGGACCAGTGGCTGACCTACGGGGCGATCTGGGCGGCGATTGTGGTGTTGGTCCTCGAAGGATTGCGGGCGCTGCGTCGGGGGCGAGGGTAGCGTTGGTAGTCATTGATCAGGTGCCGAGGTTTCATCGGGCAGGCGCCGGCTGCTAGGGCAGAAAGCGGCACTGCATGGCCGCCGCTCAAGCCTGTTAGTTGCTAGATCATCTGCTGCGCAACCAGCCCGGCGACAATGGCCAGCCCCAGCGCGCCGAGCAGCATGCCAAGGCGCCATGCGGATTTACCTGGCTCACGAGCAGGAGCGGCGGCAACAGGTGCCGCCGCGTGCAGCGGGTTCGGCGTGGCAGGGCGGGGGCGGGAAGGTTTCGGCTGGGGGGCGACCGTGGCGGGCAGGTCGGTGGCGCGGACGAATACGGTAGCGTCTTCGTCGACGACTTCCGGGGTGCTGACCTTGGGCCCGATCACCAGCAGTGTGGTATTGCCCAGCTGGATCTGGTCGCCCGGCTGCAGCACAGCGGTCGTGACCTTCTCGCGGTTCACCAGCAGGCCGTTGGCTGAGGCCAGGTCCTTCACTTCCAGCACATCGCCCTTGAGGTAGAACTCGGCGTGGCGGCGGGACAGCTCCGCATCGCTGAAGCAGAGTTCGCATTTCACCGAGCGGCCAAAGGTCATCGAGCCGGTGATGTGGTACTTGTGGCCCTGGTTCTCGCCCTTGACCACCTGCAACAGCCAGCGCGGGGCGCTCGCCACCTTGGCGCCGGCCTTGGCCGGATCGACGATCTGCAGTTCCAGCGCGCCCAGGCGCAGGCGGTCGCCGGAACGAATCTGGTAGTGCTCGCCGACCTTCTCGTCATTGACGTAGGTGCCGCCAGGCGTGCCGAGGTCGGTGAGGTAATAGAAGCGGTTTTCCAGCAGCAGTTCGGCGTGAAATGGCGCGACCCCGGTGTCGTTGGCCACCAGTTTGTTGCTGCGGTCCGAACCGAGGGTGAAGCGTTCATCGGCAAGCCAGACCGGACTTTGGCGATTGTCAGCGAAGTGGATCCTGAGCATGGCGCGGTACCTTTTAGCGGAGCGGGCGACGGTCTGAGCCAAACGGCGCTCGGCGAATTATTGGTTGAATATCCGGTTCCACAGGCGCTTGACCGGGTTGGCCGGCGCTTGCGAGGTCTGCGTGTTGGTCGGCGCGGCGCGTGAGGTGCTGGCCGTTGTGCGTTTCACCGGGCGCGGGGCCCGGGCCTTGGCAACCCGCTGAGCATGCGCGTCGTGCAGCGCGAGCAGGGGCGCATAGTCCGGGGTGGCTTCCAGCCCCTGCTGGATGTACTCCAGCGCAAGGGCGAACTCGCGGCGCCCGTAGGCTGCTTCGGCTAGCTCGACATAACGCTCGCTGACCTGTACCAGCCCGTTGCGGGCCACCTCGTTTTCCGGCAACCAGCCCAGCACCTGCTGGTAGTAGTGCACCGCGCTGTCTTCGGCGGGTTGCAGCAACTGATCGTTTGCCAGCCGTTGCGCCGCCAGTTCCAGTGCCTGGGCGATGCGCGCATCGAGCACGCGGCGTATGCCGTCGAGGGCCTCGACATTGTCCGAATCCAGGCGCAGGGCCTGGCGGTAGTAGTAGTCGGCATTGTCGAACGCCGGTGCAGTCAGTTGCCCCTCATCCAGGCGTGCCTCGGCGCGCGTGAGGTAGTCGTTGATGCGGCTGTATTGCAGCCACTGGTAGCCGCCGGCGGCCAATGCGGCGACTGTCACGATCAGCGCCGCACCGATCACCGCCCAGCGTCCGATGCCACGACGTCGACGGCGGCGTCTTGTCGGCGCCTCGATGAATGCCGCCGGTGCGATGCGGGTCTGGTCCATGTCCGGCTCGGTGAGCGTGTCGATGGCTGCCAGCAGCTCACGGCAATTGCCGAAGCGCTCATCCGGCTGCTTGGCCAGCATGCGGTCGAGCAGTGGCTGGTAGGGCGCGAGCGCTGGCGGCAGTTGCGGCAAGGGCATCTGCAGGTGGTTGAGCACGGTTTGCGGATAGCTGCTGGCGCGGAACGGGTTGGTCCCGGTGAGCATCTCGGCGAGTATCACGCCGAGGCTGTAGATGTCGCTGCGGGCATCGAGTGGCTGGCACTGGGCCTGCTCCGGGCTGCTGTAGGCAGGGCTGCCGACGGCGATGCCGAAGTGGGTGAGCTCGTTATCCAGCTCTACGGCCTTGGCTACGCCGAAGTCGGTGAGCACCACGCTGCCGTCGTCACGGAAGAGGATATTGGCTGGCTTCACGTCTCTATGGACTAGCCCGCCGTCGTGCACCACCGCCAGGCCGCCGGCCAGCTGACGGATGATGTCCAGCGCGCGCGATGGTGAGAAGACGATGCCGCGGTGTTGCGCCAGGTCGCCCCCGCCGAGGTATTCCATGGCCAGGTAGTGCCGGCCATCGGCGATCTGGCCGATGTCGTGGATGGTGATGATGGCCGGGTGGCGCAGCGAGGCGACGATATGGCCTTCCTGGATGAAGCGCTCGGTGAACGCTGCATCTTCCGTGCGCAACAGCACCTTGACGGCCACCTCGCGATCCAGCGACAGCTGGGTGGCCAGATAGACCTCGGCCATTCCGCCTTTTCCGAGCCGCTTGTGCAGGCGATAGCCCGGTATTTCCAGCATCCGATGCATTGTAGAAACTCGCGCTTGCTTACGACTTGAGGGGTTTTAACAGCATGTTGATGAAGCGCCGCCCGCGGGACTCGGCCGCCGGGAGGGGGGCGGTGCGGCCGATCACGATGCAGGAGATGTTGTCGCGGCCGCCGTGTTCATTGGCCTGGTCGATCAGCTGTTCCACCAGGTTCTCGAGGGTATCGGCAAAGGTGCAGCTGGCATGGATCTGCGCGTCGGTCAGCTCGTTGGTCAGGCCGTCACTGCATAGCAGCAGCAGCTCGCCGGGCTTGAGGGTGCCGCTGTGCGCACCGACTTCCAGCGGCGCCTCGCGTCCCAGGCAGCGCAGGATGATGTTGCGCCAGGCGTGGCCTTGAGCCTCGGCCGGCTTCAGCTCCCCGGCGTCGATCATCATCTGCACCCAACTATGGTCCCGCGTAAGCTGCTCGATACCGTTGGAGGTGACCAGATAGGCGCGGCTGTCGCCGACCCAGGTGAGTTCGAAGTCGGCACCCGTGAAATGTGCTGCGACCAGCGTGGTGCCCATGCCGTCGTCCACAGCCGCGTCAAGTACTGCCTGGTTGGCGTGCTGAACCGCTGTCTGCAGCGGATTGCCGCCCTCGATCGCCTGCTGCAGCGCAGACAGTGCCAGGCTGCTTGCAACCTCCCCGCATTGATGCCCACCCATGCCGTCGGCGATGGCCCAGAGCCCCAGCTCCGGCGCGCAGAGCAGTGCATCTTCATTATGGCTGCGCCTGCGCCCTGGCGAGCTTTGCCCGGCGTAGTCCAGCAATGAATCAGAAAGGGTAGGTTGCATGCGAGGGCCTGCGGCACGACGTCGAGCGAGCATGATGCGTGGGGCTCGTAGGGCTGTCATCGACCAGCACCGCGACAAGCGCAAAACTGTTAACTCGCGCAAAGGGCAGCTTTATTTTTCGGCTGTTATCCGCGAATGCTGGTAGCCCGATATGAGCAAGCGCGTTCACGCAAACCGGCCAGCTAAAAGTTACTATTGCTGGCGCTGCTTCCCTGTAGTCTCGGCTTCCGCTCCTCACTGACACACCTGTCGTCGCTACAACCATCCGTTTCAGTCACGAGGAGCAAACCATGCGCTTGGCCGATTTCATTCTGGAAAACATCGAACCCATCCTTCAGCAGTGGGAAGATTTCGCCAAGACGATGACACCCGCCGCCAACGGCATGGATTCGGTGGCGCTGCGGGACCATGCGGAGCAGATGTTGCTGGCGATCGCCGCCGATCTGCGCACGGCCCAATCGGTGAAGGTGCGGATCGCCAAATCCCATGGGAAGGCGTCGCCGTCACGAGATGCCACTCCCGCGGAAACCCACGCTGACATCCGCTACTCGTCGGGCTTCACGATCGCGCAGGTCATCGCCGAGTACCGGGCATTGCGCACCAGTGTGCTGGTCCTGTGGATGTCGTCCGATGCAACGTCGAAAGAGCACGAGATTTCGGACATCATCCGCTTCAATGAAGCGATCGATCAGGCCCTCGCCGAGTCTGTGGTCTGCTATGCGGACGCCGTGGATGCCGCGCGAAATGTCTTTCTCGGCATATTGGGCCACGACCTGCGAAGCCCCCTCGGCGCCATATTGCTGAGTGCTGACGTACTGCTACGCACAGCGGATCTGCCCCCAAAGCCGACCATCAACGTGTCGCGTATCTATACGAGCGTCAAACGCTCCATCAAGATCGTCGGCGACCTGTTGGACTTTACCCGCACGCACTCAGGCGTAGGCATCCCGGTGCGCATGGACAGCGAAGATCTGGCGCTCGCGTGTGAAGGCATGGTTGAAGAGGCGAGGGCATACAACCCCGACCGACAGATCGTCCTGCAGTCGGAGCCGAGTCTTCCTGGGCAGTTCGATAAATCGCGAATGGAGCAGGTGATTGCCAATCTGATTGGCAACGCCGTCGAGCATGGCGAGGCGGGGACACCGATCACGGTCAGCCTGAAAAGCGATGAGGGGATCGCCGCGCTGACGGTTCACAACGTCGGCCGGCCCATCGCCGAATCGGCAAAAAGCAGCCTCTTCAATCCGATGGTGCGTCACATCCAGAGCGGCAACGCCGAGTACGGTGCGGGCGCGGGGCTCGGCCTTGGACTGTATATCGCATCCGCCATAGTCGATGCTCACCACGGCAGTATCGAGTTCGAGTCGATGGCCGGTAGCGGCACCACGTTCACGGTGCGCATACCCCTGGGCGGCGAGCAGGCTGCATAGTGCAGCCCACCTCAAGCAGCGGCTATCTGCTCAATTCGTACGCGCACATGTTGACTGTTGCCGCCAGATTCAGCGATTCGATGGCGCCACACCCGGGAATCGTGAATGGCTGGGCTTTGAGTGAGGCCAGCTGTTCGCGTGGCACGCCGCGGGCTTCGTTGCCGAACAGGTAGCAATCGAAGGCGCGGAAACTCGCCGATTGCACCGGCTCGCCGCTCATATCCAGGCAGGCGATGCGCTCGAAGCGGGTGTGCAACGAATCCAGTCCAACATCCAGCTCCATCGGCGCATGAAAGATAGCGCCCATGCTCGAACGCACGACCTTTGGGTTGTAAGGGTCGACGCTGCCGGGGCTGAGCAGGCAGCGAAAACCACCGAACCACGCCAGCGTGCGCAGGATGGTGCCGAGGTTGCCCGGGTCCTGGATTTCATGCAGGTAGATGGCGCGCTCACCCGCGACGGCCGCAGCAACCGGCGCGCCTGTCGCTGGCATCGGCACCAGCGCAACGATGCCCTGCGGGGTCTTGGTATCGGCGATCTGCGCCATCTGGCGATCGCTGATCAGGTGGGTCTTGAACGGGCTTTGCCAGTGCTCGTAGGCGCTGGTCACATACAGCTCGCTGCGTTGCAGCAGCGGGTTATGCAAGGCCGCCTTCTGCAGCTCCAGCACCAGATGCTCGCCCTCCACCAGAAAATGCCCGAACTCGGTCCGGTACTTTTTCTGGTGCAGCTTCTTGATGTCGTCGAATTTCATCAGGGCGGCGCTCAGTTGCTCTGCACTTCGGTGTGTTCCACTTCAGCCAGCATCGACTTGGCCAGCGCCTCGGCGACCTTGATGCCATCCACGCCTGCCGAAAGGATGCCGCCGGCGTAACCGGCGCCTTCACCGGCCGGATACAGACCGCGCAGGTTGAGGCTTTGCAACGTCTCGTTGTCACGGGTGATGCGCACCGGCGACGACGTGCGGGTTTCGATTCCGGTAAGCACCGCATCAGCACGATCGAAGCCGCGGATCTGCTTGCCGAACGCCGGCAGCGCCTCGCGGATCGCCTCGATTGCATATTCGGGCAGTGATGGCGCGAGATCGCCCAGGCGCACGCCCGGTTTGTAGGAGGGCTCGACCTCGCCGAACGCGGTCGATGGCACGCCGCGAATAAAGTCGCCGACCAGTTGCGCGGGGGCGCAGTAATCGCTGCCACCCAGCTCATAAGCGCGCGATTCCAGGCGCTCCTGCAGCTCCACGCCGGCCAGCGGGTCGCCGGGGAAATCCTGCTCAGGGTTGATGCCTACGACGATGCCCGCGTTGGCATTGCGTTCGTTGCGCGAGTACTGGCTCATGCCGTTGGTCACCACGCGGCCTGGCTCGGAGGTGGCGGCAACCACGGTACCGCCGGGGCACATGCAGAAGCTGTAGACCGCACGGCCGTTCCTGGCGTGGTACACCAGCTTGTAGTCGGCGGCGCCGAGTTCCGGGTGGCCGGCGTACTTGCCCAGCCGGGCCTGGTCGATCATCCCTTGCGGGTGTTCGATGCGGAAGCCGATGGCAAACGGCTTGGCCTCGATGAACACGCCCTGGCGATGCAGCATGCGCACGGTATCGCGGGAGCTGTGCCCCAGCGCCAGCACCACATGGCGACTCTTGATCGTCTCGCCGCTGGCCAGCACCACGCCTTCGAGTTGGCCATCGTTGATCACGAGATCGGTCACTTTGCTCTCGAAGCGTACTTCACCGCCGAGGGCGATGATCTCCTCGCGCATGGTCGAGACCACACCGGTGAGCCGGAAAGTGCCGATGTGCGGCTTGCTCACATACATGATCTCGGCCGGTGCGCCGGCACGAACGAACTCGTGCACCACCTTGCGCGCGTAGAACTTGGGGTCCTTGATCTGGCTGTAGAGCTTGCCGTCGGAGAACAGCCCGGCGCCGCCCTCGCCGAACTGCACGTTGGATTCCGGCGTCAGGACCTTCTTGCGCCACAGCGCCCAAGTGTCCTTGGTGCGGCTGCGCACATCCTTGCCGCGCTCCAGCACGATGGGCTTGAAGCCCATCTGTGCGAGCAACAGCGCGGCGAAGAGTCCGCAGGGGCCGAAGCCCACCACCAGCGGGCGCTCGCTCAGATTGGCTGGCGCCTGGCCTACAGGGTAGTAGTTGGTGTCCGGCGCTGGACGCACGTTGTGGTCATCGGCAAAACGCGCCAGGACGGCCGCCTCGTCGCGGGCCTCCAGATCGATGATGTAGATGAACAGAATGACGCTGTTCTTCTTGCGCGCATCGTAGCTGCGCTTGAATACGGTGAAATTCAGCAGATCGGCGTCGCTGATGTTCAGGCGTTTGACGATGGCCTGGCGCAACTCATCGGCGGAATGATCGAGGGGCAGGGACAGCTCGTTGATGCGAATCATGGCGGTAATCCTGGCCGGTGACTCCGGCAGAGGAAGAAGAAGGGGCGGGGAGTAGGGCGCGGATTGTACCCGTCGCCGCTCATGCCTGTCAGGCTGCGCTGATGGCCTTCCACGGCCTGTGTGCTGCGACCAGCGCCCGCGGGGCGGCATTATCGGCTTATAATCGCCGCCACTTTGCGTCCAATGGTTGTGCCTTGCTGCGCCTGTTGGTCCGTGTCTTACCTTGATTCTCCGTGGTTGGCTCTATCATGAAACGATCCAAAAGCAGCCGTCGTTGGCTGGATGAACACGTCAACGATCCCTTCGTCAAACGCGCCCAGAAGGACGGCTTGCGCTCGCGCTCCAGCTACAAGCTGATCGAGCTGAACGAGAAGGATAAGTTGATACGCCCCGGCATGCTGGTCATGGATCTCGGCTCGGCCCCCGGTGGTTGGTCGCAGGTGGCCGGCGGTATCGTCGGTGAAAAGGGTAGGGTGCTGGCGACCGACATTCTGCCGATGGGCGGGCTGGATAACGTCGACTTCGTGCAGGGCGACTTCACCGAAGACGCCGTTTTTCAGCAGATCCTCGACATGCTCGACGGCCGGCAGCCCGATCTGATCGTCTCCGACATCGCGCCGAACATCAGTGGCGTCGCCGCCGCCGACCAGGCCGCTTCGATGTACCTGGTCGAGCTGACCCTCGACATGGTTCGCCAGGTGCTCAAGCCCGGCGGCAACTACGTGGTCAAGGTCTTCCAGGGCGAAGGCTCGGACGACTTCCTCAAGGATGTGCGCAGCTCGTTCGAGAAGGTGTCGATCCGCAAACCGGAAGCATCGCGCCCGCGTTCGCGTGAGGTCTATCTGGTGGCGAAGGGGTTCAAGGGCTAAGGGCACTTTCAGTGCCCTGCCGCGCGTTCCGCTCCCGCTACATCTGAGCTGGCTGATACATCGATGGGCAATCAATGCTGACCTACCTCGTGCGTTATCCCTCGGCAGCGCTGCTGTTTGTCCAGCTGCTCGGCATCCTGCTGTACCCCTTCATGGAAAACACCCCGCTCGGCCGCGCTGCCTTTGGTGCATTCGGCGTTGTAGTGCTGGTCCTGGCGTTGCGCATCGTCAACCGGAGCCCGACGCTGCATTCGCTGGCGTTCCTGATGGCCGCTGCGATCCTCGGACTGACGCTTGCCGTCGAACTGACAGCCATGCCCGGCCTGCACCTGGCGTTGGTCGTGACCGAGTCGATGTTCTACTTCTACGCGGCGGCTGGCCTGATCGGCTACATGATGGAAGACCAGCGCACGACGACGGACGAACTGTTTGCCGTCGGTGCCACCTTCACGCTGCTGGCGTGGGCGTTCGCCTACGCCTATGCGGCCTGCCAGCTCGTTGCCCCGGGCAGTTTCGTCGCTATCCTGCAGCCGGATGAGCCTCGCTCGTGGATAGAACTGCTGTTTCTCAGCGTCACCGTACTCTCCGGTGTTGGCCTCGGTGACATCCTGCCGCTGCGGCCTGTGGCGCGGGCGCTGGTCATGCTCGAGGAAATTGCGGGGCTGATGTACATCGCCCTGGTCGTCTCGCGGGTAATCGGGCTGACCATCCGCCGTTAATGACGCCTCCTGCAACGCCGCCCTTCCGACTGCCCTGTCGCCGAGAGAAACGCCAGGCAAGGCCTTAGCCGATCGCCCGCAAGAACCGTCCAACCCGCTCCAGCACTACGTCCGGCTGCTCGCGATGCGGCACGTGGCCGACGTCGGGCAGCAGCGCCTGTTCGACATGGCCGCCGGCGTGCCGGGCGATCAGTTGCGGGTGGCGCTCGGAGCCGAATTCGTCGTTGTCGCCATGGATGGCCAGTGCCGGGCAGCGGACTTGAGGCAGGGCGTGGGCGAGGGTCCAGGAGGCGAAGTCGGGCGCGAGCCAGGTGTCGATCCACGCGCTGAGTACCCAGTCGCTGCGCTCGCCGTGGTAGCGGCGCAGGCGTTCGCGCTGTGCGGGGGCGGCGAACCAGCTTCTGGCCTGGCGGATGCCTTCCAGCGTGCGGGGTTCGACGAAGGTGACCGCCGACATCGTGATCATCGCCTGGCAGGCTGCGGGATATTGCGCGGCGCAATGCACCGCCATGCTGCCGCCGACGCTGTGACCGACCACCACAAAACGCTCGATACCCAGATACTCCAGCACTTGGGCGAAGCCATGCGCGGCTTCATCCTCGACGAAGGTCGGCGCAGGCGGAGCGGTCAAGCGGTCGGAGCGACCGAAGCCCAGCCGGTCATAGGCGACCACCGTGCGGCCGGTAGCCTGGGCGAGCGCGGCCGGGAAATCCTTCCACTGTTCGATGCAGCCGAGCGACTCATGCAGCAGCAGGATCGGTGCGCAGTTCGGACGCAGCGTGCCGGCGTCGGGGAACCAGCTGCGGACGAACATCTGCCCATGCGTGCTCTGTACCCAGAGGTCTGCCGGAGCGTTGCCAAGCGTTGCGCTAGTGGTCATGGAGGGCTTTCCTGAGCGGTGCGGACCACATAGCAGTACTGGTCTTTTACGTAAACGTCAACATGCAGTGGCGGATGTATCGACAGTGTGCTGCAGCCTTCGGGCAGGCAATGCTGCCGAAACCCGCACTGATGCGCGGCACAACGTGCGGGCGTTCTGGAGGCAAATCAGGTCAGCGCAGGGTTGGAGCCTGGCGGCATGGCCCGCTACGGCAGGAGCGCATCAGCTCAGATAACGCTGGAACCAGGCGATGGTGCGTTGCCAGGCCAGCTCAGCCGCCTGCTCGTCGTAGCGCGGGGTGCTGTCGTTGTGAAAGCCATGCTGGGTGCCCGGGTAGATGTAGGCCTCGTAGTGCTTGCCGGCCGCCTTGAGCGCGGCTTCATAGGCGGGCCAGGTTTCATTGACGCGCTCGTCGTGTTCGGCGAACTGGAACAGCAATGGTGCCTGAATCTTCTCCACATCCGCCGGATTGGCCTGACGGCCATAGAACGGCACTGCCGCCGCCAGTTCCGGGTATGCCACCGCGGCGGCATTGGCCACGCCACCGCCATAGCAGAAGCCGGTGATGCCGACCTTTTCGGTGGTGGCTTCATGAGCCATCAGCCATTCGATGGCGGCGAAGAAGTCGTTCATCAGTTTCTGCGGGTCGACCGCGGCCTGCAGTTCACGGCCCTTGTCGTCGTTGCCGGGATAGCCGCCGACCGAACTCAGCCCGTCCGGTGCGAGGGCGACGAAACCGGCCTTGGCCACGCGCCGTGCGACGTCTTCGATATAGGGGTTGAGGCCGCGATTCTCGTGGACGACAACGATGCCTGGCACCTTGCCCTCGGCCTTGGCCGGACGGACCAGGTAGGCGCGCACCTCACCGTGGCCGTTGGGCGATGGGTAGCTGACGTATTCGGCGATGATGTCCGGATCGGTGAAGGCGACCTGCTGGGCCAACGCATAGTTGGGCGTGAGCGCATCGAGCACCGCCACGGCGGCCGTGCTGCACAGCGTGAAGGCCGCGGCGCGGTCGAGGAATTCCCGGCGGCTGAGCTTGCCGTGGACGTAGAAGTCGTAGAGCTCGAGCAGTTCGGGGGCGAAGTCTTTCGCGGTAAGACGTTCCATCGGCGGCTCCGTCGAGTATCGAAAGCGATGCTGGGTGTTTGCGCTGACAGCGGGTGCAGCAGCCAGTGTAGTCAGCCGGGCTGCAGGCGCTGCGTTTGCAGACGATCTTTACGGTTCAGCGTGGCGGGCGTGGGCGAGGTGGCTCGACGGGCGTCAGCTGGCCGTCCTTGCCGAGGTGCAGGCGCATGAAGTCTTCGGCAAGCAGCAGCTTACCGGCGTAAAGGGCGCTGGCTTCGGCGCACAGGTCGTCGATCGAGTGACCACGCCCGGCGTTCTTCTGATAGCGCGCGCTGAAGTGGGTCAGCACAAGATTCGGCAGGCCGACCGTTTGCGCAAAGCGCGCCACCGATGCCGCCGTGCTGTGGCCAAAGTCATTGCGCGCGTCGTTGGCCACCGCTTCGGTGTAGGTCGCCTCGTGCACCAGCAACTGGGCGCCGCGGCAGGCGTCGGCAAGCAGATCGGGACGATCATTGTCGCCGCCGATGACGATGCGTTGCGGCGCACGGCTGAAGCTCAGGTAGTCGTCGCTGCGCAGTTTCCGGCCTTCGTGCTCGACATCGAAGCCGCGTGCCAGCTGGCCCCAGAGCGGGCCGCGGGGCACGCCGTCGCGCTCGAGGCGGTCGATGTCCAGCCGCGGATCAGGCCGGGCCTCGGTGAAGCTGTAGCCGTAGCAGGGCACACGGTGGGACAGGGCGGTGGCCTCGATGCGCATGTTCAGGTTGCGCCACTCGCCCAGCGATTCGACCGCGTGAAAGTCGAGGTCGTAGCCCAGCCAGCTCTGGCTCATCTCCAGCGTGGCGCGCACCCAGGTTTCGATGCCCTGCGGCGAGATGATTGTCAGCGCGGCCTTGCGCCCCATCATCCCGGCGCTGGCGAGCAGACCGGGCAGGCCGTAGCAGTGGTCGCCATGTACATGGGTGATGCAGATGGCGCGCAGGTCGTGCAGAGACAGCGGCGTGCGCAACAGCCGGTGCTGGGTGCCTTCGCCGCAGTCAATCAGGTACCAGCTCTTGCCGGTGTCCTCCAGCAAGGCCAGAGCGGTGACATTGCGCGCGCGGGTGGGGGTGCCGGATGAAGTGCCGAGAAATAACAGATCCACGCCGCCGTTCCTTCCTGCCGTTCAACTGATCCGCGAAAGGTTGAGCCTTTGCCGGCTCCGCTGCAATTGCATTTTTGCGACGCCGCGGTCCTGACCGGCCGGCTGGCCGAGCGCCGCGGACCTCGCACTGTCGCAGGGCCGCTTCAGAGGTACTTCAGCCAGGCAATGTCCCTGCGCCGTGCCTTGAGTTCGGCGAACCAGCGCACCGCCGGGAACAGCAGCACCGCCAGCGCCAGGGTGCACAGCCACAGTGGCCACACCGCATCGAAGCCGAAGTGATTGCCGCGGTTCAGACCCCAGATCGCCACGGCGGCGATGTAGAGCAGCTTCAGCACGTACAGGTGCAGCAGGTAGAAGAACATCGGGGCCGCGCCGAACACGCTGAGCGGTCGCAGCCAGGCGCGGCCCTGCTTGCGTTCGAAGCAACGCAGGAGCAGCAGGCCGCAACCCAGCGTCAGGCACAGGAACAGCAGCGACGGTGGGTACTTGGTGACGTTGAGCAGGCTCATCAGCGTGCGCAGGCCGTCCTCGCCGACGACCCAGGGCTGCTCGCCGTAGCTGTTGATCAGCCGCAGCAAAACGAAGGTCAGCAGGGCACCTTGAGCCCAGCCGCCCAGGTAGCGCTGGCGTCGCTCGGGGTCGGCGTTTCTGGCGAACCAGGGCCCGACAGCGTAGCCAAGGGCGATCACGCCGATCCACGGTAGCAGCGGGTAGGAGGTGCGCAGCTGCAGGTTTTCCGAAACCTCGATCCAGCCGCGGTCGTGCAGGATGGCCCAGGGGACGTGCAATGCTAAGTCTGCGGAGAACTGCAGCGGGTCGAGCAGGTTGTGGCCGCCAATGATCACCAGTCCCAGCACGATCAGCGCAGGGCGCGGCAGCCAAAGCAGCGCCGAGAGCGCCAGCATGCTCAGGCCGATCGCCCAGATCACTTGCAGATAGATCACCTGCGGCGGGAACTGGAACGTCCAGGCGAAGTTGACCAGGGTGAATTCGAGCGCCACCAGGAACAGCCCTCGTTTGAGCAGAAAGCTCGACACTGCACGGCGGTCCTGGTGCTTTTCGCCATAAAGAAAGGCCGACAGGCCGGTCAGGAAGATGAATACCGGAGCGCAGAGATGCGCCAGGGTGCGGCTGAAGAACAACGCCGGCTCGGTGACCGCCACGTCCATTGGGTCGGGCACCTGCATATGCAGCAGGAAGGTTTCGCGGACATGGTCCAGCAGCATGAACAGGATCACCAGGCCGCGCAGCGCGTCGATGGATTGCAGGCGCGCCGCGGCTGGCGGAGTGAAATCGGGGGAGGGCATGAGCGGCTCACAGCAGGATGATCGCAATGCAGGCGCAGACTCGCTGCGCCCGCTGAAAGGTGCGATACGTTATAACAAAAGTCGCTGCCTCTCCAGATGCGAATCAACCACGATAGTCCCCGGCGTAAAAGGGCTGAATGCTTCAGCCCTGCTCGCAGTTAACCATCCACGATACGCCGAAGCGGTCGGTGAGCATGCCGAAGCGCTCGGCCCAGAAGGTTTTCTCCAGCGGCATGATCACCGTGCCGCCCTCGGCCAGTGCGGCGAACAGCTTTTCGCTTTCATCCACGCTGGTCGGATGCAGGGAAACCGAGCAACCCTTGATGCCTTCGTACGGCCCGCCACCACAGGTGTCGGGCAAGGAGTCGGAGGCCATCAGCACACCATCGCCGAGGTTCAGGCAGGCGTGCATGATCCGCTCGCGGTACTCGGCGGGAAACTGCTCGGCATCCGGCGCCTGGGCAAAGGTCATCATTTCCAGCGTGCCGCCCAGCACATCCTTGTAGAAGGTGAACGCTTCGCGGGTGGTGCCGTCGAGGGTGAGGTAGGTGGTGATCTTCATTGCTTGCTCCTTGCGGTCATTGATTGAGTTGCGCGCGCAGGCGGTCTTCCTGCTCGCGCAGTTCGGGGGTGAACTCGGCGCCGAAGTCTTCCGCTTCGAATATCTGGCGAATCTCGATTTCCGAATCGCCGATGGCCGACTGCGGGCAACGCTTGACCCAGTCGACGGCCTCCTGCAACGAGGCGGTCTGGAACAGCCAGTAGCCGGCGATCAGCTCGCGGGTTTCGGCGAACGGGCCGTCGACCACACTGCACTGGCCGTCGCTGAAACGGACACGCGCGCCCTTGCGGCTTGGCTGCAGGCCCTCGCCGCCGAGCAGCACGCCGGCATTGGCCAGGTCTTCGTTGTAGCGGCCCATCGCCGTGAGAACGTCCTCGCTGGGCATCTCGCCGGCTTCGGTTTGTGGGGTGGCCTTGATCATCACCATGAAACGCATCGGTGGACTCCTTCAGTGGAATGGAAAGAGCCTAGACGGGCATACGGCAATTTCCGCCGGCTCCGATCATTGGTCGAACGGGCGCGGAAGGAATCGACAGGTCTTTGAGAAATTCTTTGCTCAGGGCAGTGGATAGGTCAGCAGAAGCAGATGCAGGCTGTTGACCGCACCGTGCAGAAACACCGCGACCCACAGGCGGTCACCGGAGTAATGGAAGGCCAGGCCGTAGCCCAGACCGGCCAGCGTGGCGAGCCCGGCGAAACCGAAGCCTGCCGGCAGGTGCGCGGCGCCGAACAGGGCAGTCGCCAGGCCGATGCCGGCGACCGCACCGAAGCGTCCGACCAGTGCACGCTGCAGCAGGCCGCGAAAGATCAGCTCTTCGGCCAGGCAGGTGATGCCCAGGTTGATCAGCAGCCAGGGCAGGAACAGCGCCGGCCCTTTCGGTTGCCAGCCCAGCACGCCAGAGGCCAGCGCCAGCAGCGGGACGAGAATCAGGCAGGCGCCTGACGCAAGCAGGGTGAGTCTGATCGAGCGCCAATCCGTTCGTGGCTGGCCCAGCCACCAGGCCAGCAGCAGTGCCGCGACCATCGCCTTGCCCGGGCTGATGCGCAATTGCCAGGCCGAGGCTCCGCCCAGATCCTGCGGTGGGCCGAGCGGCAGCGGGCTGAAGCCGGGCAGCAGATGTGCGGCGAGCAACAGGGCGCCGAGCAGCGTACCGAACAGCCACGGCGAGTAGGGGATGTGCGGCTGAGCGACAAGCCAGCCAGCGAATAGCAGAACGGCCAGCGCGCCAACCGGCTCGATCATGCCGAGGGCCAGGCCGAGCGATAGCGCGACGACCGGAATGCAGTAGTGCAGCCTGCGAATCACACTATTGCAGCCGATAACGCGCGAGCTCCTTTGGCGTGAGCACGCGCATGCGCCACGGTTCGATCAGCTGCATGTCGTCCGCCAGCCGCGTATTGACGCCCATGTCCCGGAAGTAGATGCGTGGTGCGCGGTGTGGTCGCTGGCTGATGGACTGCGCCGACTCGCCATTGGCCACGTACGGCCGATGCAGGCCGACATAGCCGCGCACGGTGCGCTGTCGTCCCGCCGCCAGCAGATAGATGCAGCTGCCCTGGCAGACCGCGGTCGCCGGCACCAGGGCGTCGAAGCCCGTCTCGCGCAGCAGATAGCCCATGCGCATGGCTTCCGCTGCGCTGCCGCCGATGTTGTCGAGGATCAGCAGCTTGCGCGCGTGTTTGCCAGGGTGGGCCATGATGCCCTTGAGCAGCGCCTCGTAGTCACCCGGCGCAATCTGTTCGGTAACGCGTGCGACCAGCACCAGGCCCTGATCTTCATGTTCCAGCGGCAGCACCTCGACCTTGGCGTGGGCAGTGCAGGCGAACAGCGCCAGTGCGCAGAGGGTGACGAAGCGAAGCATCGAGCGGGCAGTCCTGAAATGGGAGGTGGCGAAGATACCCGCAGCGCCGGCTTTCGCCTACTGCGACCTTCGCCCCTCGCTCGGGCCTGGATTGCGTATCAGCGTGCGGCGTCTTCGGCGGACAATGCGCGAATCATCGCCGTCGTCAGATACAGCCGCGGCGCGATGCTCGACAGCTCGATGTACTCGTCTTCCGAGTGCAGCCCGGCACCGACCACACCCATGGTTTCCAGCACGGCCGGCTTGTCGCTGTCCGGCACATAGGCGTAACCGGCATCGGTGCCGAAGCGCATGGCGATCGGCTCGATACGCTGGTCGATCTCGCCATACAGGCGCTGTGCGGTTTCGGCCAGGCGCTCCGATGCCGGATTCTTCGCCAGCGGTGGGCGGCCCTTGTCGACGCGCAGCTCGACGCGGGTTTCGTCGATCAGCTTGTTCTCGATGATCTTCTGCGCATCGGCGAGCACGCGTTCGGTCTCGCTGATATCGGAGTAGCGCATGTCTGCTTCGGCGGTCGCCTTGTTCGGGATGATGTTGCGCTTCTCACCGCCGGCGATCATGGTCCAGCTGACCGTGGTGCCCTTGTCCGGGTCGCCCAGGTCCTTGAGCTGCACCAGCTGGTGCGCCAGTTCCAGCACGGCGTTGCGACCCTCCTCAGGTGCGGAACCGGCGTGGGAGGATTTGCCGTTCACCTCCAGCATCACCGCATTGATGCCATTGGTGGCGGTGGTCACCGCATCGCGATCCGGCGGCTCGTAGGAGAAGACGTAATCATGCTTGCGGGCCAGTTCGGCGATGATCTTCTTCGAGCCCGCCGAGCCCATTTCCTCATCCGGGTTGAACAGTACGGTGATCGTGCCGTAGGCGTCGAACTGCTGCGCCTTGAGCAGCTCCAGCGCATGCAGGATCATCGCCACGCCACCCTTGGCATCGGCCACGCCGGGGCCGTAGGCGCGCTTCTCGTCCATGCGGAACGGGCTCTCCGCGGCGGTGCCTTCGGCGAACACCGTGTCGTAATGCACCATCAGCAGGAAGTCCTTGTCGCCGCTGCCCTTGAGGGTGCCGACGATGTTGTCGCCGGCCGATGGTGCGGCCGGGCTGGTGCTGACCTCGGCACCCAGTGCCTGCAGGCGCTCGACCAGCATCTGGCTGACCGTGGCCAGACCCTCGGCCTGGCCGGTGCCGGTATCCACCGCCACCAGCTGCTTCACGGTTGCGATATAGGCGCTCTGTTCGGCCTTGGCCTGTTCGAGCAGCTCGGCAGGTTTGATTTCGGCGGCCATGGCGGACAGCGATGAAAGGCAAAGCGCGACTGCAGCAGCAATCGGGGCGACGGCGCGTACGTGCATCGGAATAACCTCGGATCGCGGGGGTGATGAGCTTGAGAGCGCGGCCAGGCCCGCAACGTTCCGAAGCATCGCCGCACGGGTCGCAGCCGCGCGGAGAATGCTAATGTCTGCCTTTTCCACTTGCCGGAGAACTCCAGGTGTCCCTGACCACGCCCTACGATCCGCAGAACATCTTCGCCCAGATCATTCGCGGCGATGCGCCCTGCTACAAACTCTACGAGGATGACGACGTACTGGCCTTCCTCGACCTGTTCCCGCAGTCCTTCGGCCATACGCTGGTGATTCCCAAGCGCTCGGCGGCCTGCAACATCCTCGATGTGGATACCGACGCGCTGGCCAAGGTCATGGCCCTGGTGCAGAAGCTCACCCGGGTGATCGTCGACGAGCTGCAGCCGGATGGTGTGCAGGTCGCGCAGTTCAATGGTGCGCCGGCGGGGCAGACGGTGTTCCACATCCACGTGCATATCGTGCCGCGCTACTCGGGCGAGGGGCTCGGCATTCATGCCGCCCGCAAGGCCGATCCAGCCGATCTGGAAAAGCTCCAGGCGCGCTTGCAGCAGCGGATCGCCGCGCAGGGCTGAGCCAGGCCGCGATGTCGTGGCGGGGTCAAGCCCGCTGCGACCATCGCAGCAGCCAACAGGCACCAAAGTACAATTCGTGCCCGGCAGGGGGCTTCATACCCTGCGGGCATGATGCTTTCATTGCCCTTCCTCACCCCGTTCGTTCTGCGCGCTCGCCGCGCGCTGTTGGCGCTTGTATTGCTGCCCCTGTGGGCACAGGCGCAGGAGCTGCCGGTGCTGACCCTCAGCGTGCTGCAGTTCGGCACGCCGCACTGGGAGCTTGAGCATCTCAAGCGTCAGGGGCTGGACCGCGCCAACGGTTTCGAGCTGAAGGTGCGACTGGTGGCCGATGTGCCGGCCTCGCGACTGGCATTGACCAGCGGCAGCGTCGACGGCGCGGTGAGCGATCTGCTCTGGGCGCAGGCGCGTTACCAGGCCGGCACGGCTTATCGCTACGTACCTTTCTCCTCCCAGATTGGTGAGGTGCTGGTGCCCGAAGGCAGCGCCATCCGCACGCTGGCCGACCTGCGCGGCAAGCGCATCGGCGTCGCTGGCGGGCCGGACGGGCTGGGCTGGCAGTTGCTGCAGCATGCCGCGGCCCAGGACGGAATCGATCT
Organism: Stutzerimonas kunmingensis; assembly: GCF_021432085.1. Classification (GTDB taxonomy): domain Bacteria; phylum Pseudomonadota; class Gammaproteobacteria; order Pseudomonadales; family Pseudomonadaceae; genus Stutzerimonas. Next base: position 1,424,509 of record NZ_CP090366.1, read on the forward strand.
GTCCAAACGGGCGACTGTTCAGTACGCCGCACCGCCACTGCTCAGCCAGGCGCTGCGCCGCGGTCAGGTGGATGCGCTGCTGACCTTCTGGCATTTCTCCGCGCGCATGCGTGGCGAGGGTGGTGTGCAGGTGGCGTTCAGTCTCGATGATCTGCTCCGATCATTGGAGCTTGATCCCCACCTGCCGGTGCTCGGCTATCTGTTCTCCGAATCCTGGGCCGTCGAGCATGAGGCGCTGCTGCAGCGTTTCGCCATGGCGTTGGGCCAGACCAAGCACGAGCTCGCCAGCGAGCCGGCGCACTGGCAGGCGCTGCGGTCGCTGATGCGTGCCGACGAGGATGGCGTGTTCGCCGCGCTGCGTGACAGTTTCCTCGCCGGCATTCCGCAGCCGCTGGATGAGCGGCGTATCGCCGACCTGCAACGACTGTTGACCCTCACCGGCGCCGATCCGGCGAAACTGATGCCGGCCGCGTCATTCCAGAGCACGCCATGAACGGCTCGCGCTGGGCCTGCTGGATCGCCCTGCCATGCGCGGTGGCACTCTGGACGCTGATTGCGCTGGTCGTGCAGACGCCGCTGCTGCCGAGTCCGGCCGCCGTGCTCGACACCTTCTGGCGGGCCACGCAGAGCGGTGAACTGCCCGAACATCTGCTGGTTACCCTGCGTCGCGTGCTGTTCGCCTTCGTGCTGGCGATGGCACTGGGCACGCTGCTAGGCGTGTGGATGGGCCGCTCGCGGCTGGCCAATGCCGTGCTCGATCCGCTGCTGGTGCTGTTTCTCAACCTGCCGGCGCTGGTCACCATCATCCTGCTCTACGTCTGGTTCGGTCTGGTCGAAGCTGCGGCGGTACTGGCGGTGGTGATCAACAAGGTGCCGAACGTGGCCGTCACCGTGCGCGAGGGCGCACGCAGTATCGATCCCAAGCTGGAACAGATGGCGCTGGTCTACCGTTTCACGCGCTGGCAGCGGATCAGGCATGTCTGGCTGCCGCAGCTGTTTCCCTACCTGATGGCCGCCACTCGCGGCGGGCTGGCGCTGATCTGGAAGATCGTGCTGGTGGTCGAGCTGCTCGGTCGCTCGGATGGCATCGGCTTTCAGCTGCATATGGCCTTTCAGGTGTTCGACGTGGCGAGCATCCTCGCCTACAGCCTGGCCTTCATCGCCGTGGTCCAGCTGATCGAACTGGCGCTGTTGCAGCCGCTGGAGCGTCGCGCATCGTCCTGGCGCGAAGCGGGTGTGCGCCATGCTTGAGCTGCGCCTGGATGGCCGTCACCCCGTGCTGGGCGTGATCGATGCGCAGGTGCGCGAAGGCGATCGCATCTGTCTGCTCGGGCCGTCCGGTGTCGGCAAGACGACGCTGCTCAACGGCATTGCCGGGCTCGATCCGCAGCTGCGGCCGATGATCGAGCAGCGCGCCGGCTTGCGCGTCGGCTACCTGTTTCAGGAGCATCGCCTGTTGCCCTGGCGCACGGTGCGACAGAACCTGGCGCTGGTCGGCGCGAGCGCGGCGGACATCGAGCGGCTGCTGGCCGAGGTCGGGCTGAGTGGCGCGGCCGATAGCCTGCCGGATCAGCTCTCGCTGGGCATGGCGCGCAGGGCGGCACTGGCGCGCTGCCTGGCGATCAAGCCGGATCTGTTGCTGCTCGACGAACCCTTCGCCTCGCTGGATGCCGAGCGCGCCGCCGAACTGCGCGGCCTGATCGCCCGCCTGCTGGATCAGCACCCGGCCATGGCGATGATCTGCGTGACCCACGATCCGCGCGATGCCGACGATCTGGCCAACTGCCTGTGGTACCTGAGCGGCGTCCCGGCGACATTGCGCTGCGATGAGCCGCTCGGCAGCGCCGCCAGCCTCAGTCAGCTCAGCGAGCGCCGCGCCTGAGCGGCATTCAGCCGGCCAGCAGCTGCGTCAGCGCGTGTAGCGCCAGACCGACCAGCCCGCCGACCAGCGTGCCGTTGATGCGGATGTACTGCAGGTCCTTGCCGACGCTCTGTTCCAGCTGCTCGACCAGCTCGCGGCTTTCCCAGTTCTCCACGCGCTGCGCGATATAGGCGCCGATCTGCCCGCGATAGCGCTCCAGCAGGCCGGGCGCGGCGGCCAGCAGTTGCTCGTTGATCCAGTTGCGCATGGATTCGTCCGCCGCCAGGCCGTCGCCGAGGCCGCGGCAGAGGCTGACGATGCGTCGGCCGATGCGTGAATCGTCACTGGCCAGGTCGCTCTCCAGCCAGGCGGTGAGTTCCTGCCAGAGGTTGCCGAAATAGGCGCTGGTAGCCGGGTGCTCCAAGAGCTGCGCGAGGATGCGCTCGACCTCCAGGGCGTATTGCGGGTCCTGCTCCAGGCGCTCGATGTATTCGCTGACGTGTTCGTCGAAACGCTGGCGGATCAGATGCTCGGGGTCGGCGGCGATCTCGGCGATCAATGCGGACAGGCCATCGACGAACTTGTTCGCCGACCAGCCGCTCACCGGCCGGCTCAGGCCGAGATAGCGCAGGGTGCGGATTTCCCGGCTGATGGCGTCGGCGACCAGCGCGCGGGTTTCCTCATCCTGCATGATCGAATCGAGGCGGATCAGCAACTCGTCGAGCATCGCCTGATGCCGGCCCTGGCTGGTCAGCACGCGCAAGGCCTGGGCCAGCGGGGCGGAGAGGTCGAACCTGCGCAGTCGCGTGGTCACCTTGGCCTCGACGAAGGCGCGCACGCGCTCGTCATGCAGCGCGGCGATGCCGAAATGTGCAACGCCGGTGAGCCTGCGGCCGACCGCCTCGGCATTGCTCGGATGGCGTAGCCAGCCGGCCAGGCGCGAGGCGATGTCGAGTTCCTGCAGCTTGGCGAGCACCAGCGGCGTGGCGAGGAAATGCGTGGTGATGAAGCTGGACAGGTTCTGACCGATGCGTGCCTTGCTGCGCGGGATGATCGCCGTGTGCGGGATCGGCAGACCCAGCGGGTGGCGGAACAGCGCGGTGACGGCGAACCAGTCGGCGATCGCGCCGATCATGGCGGCTTCGGCGAACGAGGCGACGTAGCCCCAGGCCGAATGGCTGGCTTCGAAGCGTGTCGCGACGATGTAGAGCAGGGCGGCCAGTAGCAACAGAAGGCCGGCGACCAGCTTCATGCGCGAAACCGGTGACTGCCAGGCGCTGATCATGGAACGCATGCAGGTCCTCGTCGTGTGGGCGAATGGAATCTCTAGGGGGTAGACAGCGAAGCAGGGCGATGAGGTCGGCGCTTGAATGAAACGCATGATGATGCGGATCGTCAGGCGGTTGGGCTAGCTGGGCTGAAACTTGCCTGCAGGATGGATTCGTACGGCAGCCTGGACCAGGCCGGTGCCGCTGCTTGAGACGGCACGGCTGCGCCGAGGTCCACCCGACGGACTCTGCTGAATCGCCGGGTGGATGTCGCTTCGCGCATCCACCGGAACACGCCCGGTGGATGTAATCGCCGGAGGTGGATCAGACCTCGTCGTCCTCTTCCTCGCGGATCAGCACGTACTGGCCTTCGGCATCGTTCAGGCAGTCCCAGACGTAGAACATCGATACCTGGCCCGGGCTTTCCGTGACGGCGGCGTAGTCGCCGGGCACGGCAGTGAAGTAGACGCCGGAGTCGGGCGCTGCCTGGCAGGCGATGCGGGCGACGACGAAGGCTTCCGGCGCGGTGCCGTCGAAGTAGTCGTCACGGTCCTTGGCATCCCATTCGGCTGGCGCTTCAAAGGGGCCGCTGATGACGATGCGCGCGTCACCAAGATCCTGCTCTTCCGCTTCCTCGTCGTATTCGTCGGGGCGGTACAGGGTGCATTCCAGGGCTTCCGGGTTTTCGAGAATGGCCGCGCGGGATTGTGGGGTGAGTGTCTGCATGGAATCTCCGACTGCGGTTGGGTGTGAGGGGGCAGTGTGGTGGAGCGGCTCGGGCAGTGCAATCGGTTGCATGGTCGCGCCCGCCGATAGTGGCACGGGATCGGTCGGGCAATCCTGCGGCGGCGCCACGGCAACCTTCGGACCGCCGGTGCCGTGCGGTTCGAACGTCGCGTGGTTTGTCGCCTCCAATCGATATCAGTCATCCACCCGCGACAGCCGAGGCAACCATGAAGGCAGATGACCAGCAGGCAGGCGATGAGCCTGATGTGACCATGACCGATGGAGGCGAAAAGAACGCCGGCGAAGACCCGGACTACGACGACCAGCCTTCGCCGCTGGACGATCCTGACGAGCCTGAGACGTTGCCGGACGATCCGGACATCCAGGGAGAAGACGGTTCCGGCGAGCCGAGCTGACCCATCCGCCCACGACAATCGCCGCCCCAGAGGAGTCACCATGAACATTTATCAGGTCAGGCCCACCGAAATGGGCTGGGAGCTGGAAGACCAGCAAACCCAGAAAACCGTGCTGCGAACCCTCACCAAGGACGAGATGTACAGCGCGCTGGATGCCTACATGGACGGCCGCGCCGCGTCGGTCGAGGTATTCGGTCGCGATGGCGAGCTGGAGGAGGCGCGTCCCTATCCGGGGAGCCATCACCTGTAGACATAGCCGCCTGTTTGGTAAGTTCAGTCGGGCAATTTCGGCGCCCATGGCCCCGATACTGTGTTGCTGCTCCTTGCCATAGCCCGCTATGACTCGCCGCAGCGCCTTATCTCGGAGCCCTGTTCATCCGAACTTGCCTCAACCAACTCACTACACAGGCCACTAGGGCAATTTCCTTCAATACCATGCCCTGTCGGGCCCATAGCCTGCCCACCATCTTCCACTGGTAAGCAGAGTACTCATGGACCCCTATCTCTCGATGGCTGCGTTCGCCCTGGCCTCGTCGATTACTCCTGGCCCGGTCAACCTGGTCGCGCTCAACTGTGGCGCGCGTTTCGGCTTTCGCGCCAGTGCTCGGCACATCACCGGTGCAACTGTAGGTTTCACCCTGTTGCTGCTGCTGATCGGCCTCGGGCTTTACGAGCTGCTCGAGCGGGCGCCGATTCTGATGCGTGGCATCCAGTGGGGCGGGGTCGCCTTCCTGCTCTACATGGCCTGGAGGCTTGCAGTCGATGATGGCCGTCCGGAACCCGCTGCGGCCGGCAATGGCCCGTCGCTGCTCGACGGCGCGCTGATGCAATGGCTCAATCCAAAGGCCTGGCTGGCGTCAGTGGCGGGCATGGGGCTGTTCGCGGCGAATGGCGATGTGCTGCGGGTCTGGCTGTTCGCCGGCCTGTATTTCGTCATCTGTTATGGCTCGATTGCCTGCTGGGCCGGAGCTGGCGCCTTTCTCAGCCGCTACCTGCAGGAGCCGGGGCGGGTGCGCTGGCTCAATCGAGCGATGGCACTGTTGCTGGCAGGCAGTGCGTTCTATCTAGTGGCGGGCTGAGCCCGGCGCGATGCGATCCCGGTACTGCCCGGGCGTCGCCGCCAGCTGACGTTTGAAGGTGCGCTGGAAGTGCGCCTGGTCCGCAAAACCGGCGGCCAGTGCTACCTCGGCGAGGTCATGACCCTGGCGCAGCCAGTGCTGGCTGCGCTGGATGCGACGGTTGAGCAGATAGGCATGCGGGGTCATGCCGTAGTGCTGCCTGAAGGTGCGGATCAGATAGGACGGCGACAGCGCGGCTGCCTGGCAGATGTCTTCCAGGCGCAGCGCCTGGGTACAGTGTTCGGCAATGTAGTCGGCCGCCCGTCGCAGCTGTTCGACGGGCTCAGCGCCCGGGCTGGCGGCTGCCGGGGCAAGGGTCTGCTGCAGCAGCGTGAAGTACTCGACCGCCGTGCTCTGCCGCTGCAGCGTGCCCGCCTGCGGGTCGAGCAGGGTCGCGTACAGCCTGGTCAACCCGGTGAACAACGCCGGGTCGAGGCTCTGGATCGGCGTGTAGGGAATGAAGCAGCCGTCGGTGCTGACGCCCAGTTCATGCTGCAGCGCGCCCAGCCAGCGCGTGTCGACGTAGAACATCAGGTACGACCAGGGTTGGCCGTCGATGGGGTTGCAGGCATGCACCGTTTGCGGATTGATGATCACCACGGCGCCGCGGGCGATCCGCTGGCGTGCCGTGCCGTTGAAGTAGGTGCTGGCGCCGGCGGTGATCGCGCCGATGGAAAAGGTCTCGTGACAGTGCGGCGCATAGCAGACCCTGCGCCCATCGGCGACCGCCCGCGCCTCGAGGAAGGGTAGGGCGGCGTCGCGCCAGAAGCGTGGCTGGCTGTCGTCCGGATTGTTCACGTTGTGCCTGCCGTCATCGATACGAAACTGTAGTCAGACTCTAGCAATCATTCGGCGCTCTGGCATGCTCGACGACCAGGTTCGCCATTTCAGTCCCGGCCAAGGAGTTTCCATGCGTCTGACCCTCGCTTTCACTGCACTGCTGTCGCTGGCTGGCTGTTCATCCTGGCAGCCCGATGCCGAGGACATCGAACCGGTGCCGGCCGAGCGGGTGCTGGCCTACCAACAGCCCCTGGAGAACGCCGGTGAGGTGGTGGTGACGCGGGATTTCGGCTTGCGTGGCGGCGGCTGCTACATCGCCGTGCTGATCGATCGTGAGCTGGCTGCGCGCATCCACGTCGGCGAGGTGGTACGTTTTCAGGTGCCGGCCGGTGCGCGGATCGTCAGCATCGGCACCGATCCGCTGGACGACACGCTGTGTGGCAAGCTCAGCCTGCGCCGCGAGAAACTGGCGCAGGTGCAGGCGGGGCAGACGCTGGAATATCGCGTCATCAGCGACAACCGCATCGGCTTCGATATCGTGCCGGTCGAGCCCTGATGCGGCGGATTACTTGATCACCGTCCGCGCAGTCTTCAGATAGTCCGCGCCGTAGCTGCTGACTTCGTCGGCGCTCTCGGCTTCCGAGGCGATGTGGATTTCCTCCAGGGTATCGTTCAGCCCGTCCATTTCCTCGACGATTTTCTCCAGCGCCGCTTTCAGCGTGTAGGTCAGTTCGTGGATCTGCGCCATGTTCTCCGGTGTCTGCTCCTGCGCCAGGGCCTGGTCGAGGCGGGTGTTGTATTCGGAGAATTGCTTCACCGCCTCGGCCAAGTTGCTAGGTGGCGGTGCCTCGGCGAAGGCATGGTTGGCGACGATGGTGGTCAGCGCCAGAGCGGCGGTCCGGATAAGCGTTTTCACGACAGGTCCCTTGCTGAATTTGGTCGGCCGCGAAGGTATCACCTGCGGGTACTGACGCTGTGTAGTAGCGCACAGTCTGCGCTGCGTCATTAGTCGCATGCCGCGTCGCACGGCAGGGCTGGCCCGGGAAATTCATCGGCGGTGCAGACCTCATCACTGTCGCTCCTGCAAGGCCGCAGCCGCTGCTGAGTTGAACTGTCCGACCGCTCTGGCACGCACCTTGCGATGATTTTTCATTAAAGGGCGACCATGCTTGGCCGATATGATCTCGCGTGCTGGCATTCCGCCTGTGCTCGGCAGGCGTCTGTAGACCCAACAACAAGATCACGCTCCCGCTTCCTCTTCCGCGATTCGCGTCCTGCAACAGGACCACTCGGCACGTCCCACGCCCGACGCGCCGGTTCGACCGTTATGCCTCACTTTTGCCAATTTGCCGCTCCTCACGAACGGCACGCCATATGGAAAAGAACGAATGATGCAGCAACTGACAATCCGTGCCCGCCTGCTGATTCTGGTCGGGGCCATGCTTGCGGCCTGCCTGGTGATCGGGCTGACCGGGCTCAATGCCCAGCAGCGCAGCGTGGCCGGGCTCAACACCGTGTACCTGGACCGCGTCGTGCCGCTGCGTGACCTCAAGCTGATCGTCGACCTGTACGCGGTGAAGATCGTCGATGCGACGCACAAGGCCCGCAGCGGCATGCTCAGCTATCCGCAGGCGCGTGACGAGGTGCGCAACGCCCGCGCCGAGATCAACCGGCTCTGGCTGGCATACCTGAACACCCACTTGGTCGATGCCGAGCGGCAGCTTGCCTCGCGGATCGAGACGCTGATGAAGGCCACGGAGGAACCCTTCGACGCCCTCGAGCGCACGCTGGACCGGCACAGCGAGAAACGTCTGGCGGCGTTCGTCATCAACGACCTGTATCCGCTGGTCGATCCCATCTCCGAGGGCTTCTCCCAGCTGATCGAGCTGCAACTGGGCGAGGCCAAGGCCGAGTACGAACAGGCGCAGGCGCTCTATCAGCGCAACCGCCTGCTGAACATCGGCCTGTTGCTGGCGCTGCTGGTGGGCGGCGGCCTGTTCGCCATGGTGATGCTGCGCAGCATCAGCCGGCCGCTGGAGGAGTTGAAGCAGGCCGCGGCCGCAGTGGCTGCGGGTGATTTGAGTCGCACCATCGAGTGTCGCGGCAAGGACGAAATCACCGAGGTGCAGCAGTCGATCCGTCAGATGCAGCGCACCCTGCGCGATACGCTGCAGGACATCCAGGGCTCGGCGACCCAGCTGGCGTCGGCTGCCGAGGAGCTGCACGCGGTCACCCAGCACACCGCCCAAGGCATCCATCAGCAGAACGAGGAAGTGCAGATGGCCGCCACCGCGGTCACCGAGATGTCCGCCGCGGTGGACGAAGTGGCCGGCAACGCCAACCGCACCTCCGATGCTTCGCGCGATGCCGAGACGGTCGCCGACGACGGCCGCCGCCAGGTGACTGCCACGCGGCAGACCATCGACCAGCTGAGCGACAAGCTGCAGCAGACCGCGGCCACCGTGACCCACCTGGCCCAAGAGGCTGCGAGCATCGGGCAGGTGGTGGATGTGATTCGCGCGATCGCCGACCAGACCAATCTGCTCGCGCTCAACGCCGCCATCGAGGCCGCGCGGGCCGGCGAGGCTGGACGTGGATTCGCGGTGGTCGCCGACGAGGTGCGTAACCTCGCGCAGCGCACGCAGAGCTCGACCCAGGAGATTGAACGCATGATCGGCGCGATCCAGAGCGCTACCGAGCAATCGGTGCGCGACATGCAGCAGAGCAGTGAATTCGCTACGCGCAGCCAGACCATGGCCGGCGAAGCGGATCAGGCGCTGGGGCTGATCGCCGAGCGCGTCGGGCAGATCAACGAGATGAACCTGGTGATCGCCAGCGCCGCCGAGGAGCAGGCACAGGTCGCGCGGGAGGTGGATCGCAACCTGGTGGCCATCCGTGACATCTCAGAGCAGAGCGCCACCGGCGCGCAGCAGACCTCGGTGGCCAGCGACGAGCTGGCGCGCCTGGCGACGCAGCTCAACCAGCTGGTCGGGCGCTTCCGTCTGTAAGCGAAGAGGGATGGGCTGACGCGGTCGGGACATGCATTGTGGCAATCCGACCGCGAACCCGGCTGCACGAATGCATTCCTATGTACGGAGTTTCCCGATTCGTACCGAACAGGAGTCGCGCGTGAAAACAGCCGTGTCCGCCCTGGCGCTTGCCGCCGGTCTAACCCTGAGCCTGCCGCTGCTGGCCGAAAGCCGAACCGCCTACGGCCCGCAGCTGGAAGGCTTCAGCTATCCGCATCCGCTCAAGCATTACCGTTTCGAGTCCCAGGGCAAGGCGCTGGAAATGGCCTTCATGGACGTCGAGCCGCAGGGCAAGGCGAACGGCCGCACGGCGCTGTTGCTGCATGGCAAGAACTTCTGCGGGGCGACCTGGGAGCGCACCATCGAGGTGCTCAGCCAGGCCGGTTACCGGGTCATCGCTCCCGATCAGGTCGGTTTCTGCAGCTCGAGCAAGCCCGAGGGTTACCAGTTCAGCTTCGCCCAGTTGGCGCACAACACCCAGGCGCTGCTGGAGCAGGAAGACATCGAGCAGGTTACCGTGATCGGCCATTCCATGGGCGGCATGCTGGCCGCGCGACTGGCGCTGAACTACCCACAGCGGGTCGAGCAGCTGGTGCTGGTCAACCCCATCGGTCTGGAAGACTGGCAGGCTGAAGGCGTGCCGTACGCCTCGATCGATCAGCTCTATCAGTCGGAACTCAAAACCAACTTCGACAGCATCAAGGCCTACCAGCAGAAGTTCTACTACAACGGCAGCTGGAAGCCGGAGTACGAGCGTTGGGTCGGCATGCTCGCCGGAATGTATGCCGGGGACGGCAAGGAACAGGTCGCCTGGAACCAGGCACAGACCTCGGAGATGGTTTTTACCCAGCCGGTGATCCATGAGTTTTCGCGGATCAGGACGCCGACCTTGCTGCTGATCGGCGGGCTGGATCGCACCGCGCCGGGCGCCAACCGTGCGCCGGAGGATGTCGCCAAGCGCCTGGGCAACTATCCCGAGCTGGGTCGCCAGGCTGCCGCGATGATTCCGGATGCGACGCTGGTGGCCTTCCCTGATCTTGGGCATTCACCGCAGGTCGAGGCACCAGAAGAATTCCACCGTGCGCTGCTCGAGAGGCTGGAGGCGCAGCGCTAATACGTGTCAGCCGCGCTCCGCTGCTTTCACCAGGGGCGGCTGCGCGGCACCTAGGCGTTGCCCGCCCGATTCCAGCAGCGCCTGCAGCGCTCGGCCATAGGCGCCGAGCGCCACGCGCAGGCTGTTGTTGTGCGTGGCGCCCTCGACCAGCAGCAATTGCTTGGGCTGGCGCGCAGCCTGATACAGCTGCTCGCTGAAGCGCGGCGGCACATAGCGGTCATCAGTGCCGTGCACCACCAGCAGTGGCATGCCGATCTGGTCGATCTTCTCCAGCGAATCGAACTTCTGCGACAGCAGCCAGCGCACCGGCAGCGAGGTGTCGGACACGGCTGTCGCCACGTCGGCCAGCGAGGTGAAGGTCGACTCGATGATCAGCGCGCGCGCCTCGGCCGGTACGCTGTCGCGCTCGGCCTGCTGCCCGAGTTCGGCGGCCAGGTCGACGGCCACCGCGCCGCCGAGGGAATGCCCGTAGATGAAGCGCTTGCTGGGATCCGGCTGGAATTCCTTCAGGCGTTCCCAGCCGATGCGCGCATCGGCATACACGCTGCGCTCCGACGGCAGGTCGCCAAGGCTCTGGGCGAAGCCGCGGTAGTCGATGGCCAGCACCGAGAAGCCCAGCGCGCGCAGCTGTTCCAGACGAAAAAGGTGGCCGGTGAGGTTCCAGCGCACGCCGTGCAGGTAGAGCAGGGCGGGTGCATCGGCGTTGGCGGCCGGCCACCACCAGGCATGAATGTTCTGCTCGTCACCGAACGCGGAATCGGTCAGCTGCAGCTCCTCGACGCCACGCGGCAGGCCGCTGAACCAGGACGCGGTGCCCGGTTCGATACGGAACACCAGCTCGCGCTCTTTCTGTTCGAGCACCGAACAGCCGACCGGAAGACCGACGGTGAACAGGGTAATCAGCAGCAGGCAGAGCCGCCGGGCTTTGCTGCGGAACAGGAAGAAATGCTGCAAGGTCAGGGTCTCGAAATCAGGAATCGTAGATAGGACCCGCTTGCCGAATGATCTGCAAGGCGGGCCATCGCTTCACTGATTACTGCATGTTGCGCGCCATTGTCGTCACGAGCGGACGGCCGGCTTCGGCCTCAGGAGCAGCAGGTCGCCTGCCCGGCATCGGCGTCCTGTACCGCGCGCTCGATCTTCCAGGCCCAGGCGAACACCAGCAGACCGCCAACGGCGGTAGCCGCGCCGATATAGCCGGTGGATGTCCAGCCGAAGCCGGCGGTGATCGCCAGCCCGCCCAGCCACGGACCAAGGGCATTGGCGATGTTGAAGGCGGCATGATTGGACGCCGCGGCGAGGGTCTGCGCATCCGCGGCGACATCCATCAGATGGGTCTGCAGCGCGGGCGACAGCGACACCATGGTGCCCACCGCGAATACCGCCGGAAAGATCGTCCACACCGAGTGCGCTGCCAGCGGGAATACCAGCAGCACCAGCGCGCTCCACAGTAGCAGCCAGGCGACCGCTTTGAAGCGCAGCCGATCGAACAGCCAGCCGCCGACCAGATTGCCGACGATGCCGCCAAGGCCGAACGCGGCGAGGGCGAACGGAATCCAGCCGGCGCTAACGCCGGTGACGTTCAGCAACGTCGGCGCCATGTAGCTGAACACACAGAACATGCCAGCGAAGCCGATCGAGCTGATCGCCAGCGCCAGCCAGACCTGTGGCCGGTTGAACGCACGGATTTCGTGCAGCGGGCTGTTGCGCGGTTCGTTGCGGTTCGGCGGCAGGAACAGCGCCACCAGCAGCACCGTCAGCAGGGCGATGGCACCAACCAGGGCGAACGCATAGCGCCAGCTCGCCCATTGTCCGAGCCAGGTGGCCAGCGGGTTGCCGATCAGGATTGCCACGGTCAGCCCCATCAGCACGCGGGCGACGGCCTGGGCGCGTTTGTCCGGCGGCACCATGGAAGCAGCCACCAGCATCGCCACGCCGAAATAGGCACCGTGGGGCAGGCCGGTGACGAAGCGAAAGATCATCAGCGTCGAGTAATCCGGCGCCAGGGCGCTGGCGAAGTTGCCCAAGGCGAAGAAACCCATCAGCAACAGCAGCAGGTGCCGGCGGAACAGCCGTGAGCCGAGGATCGCCAGTAACGGTGCGCCCACCACCACGCCCAGGGCGTAGGTGCTGATCACGTTGCCGACCTGGGGTTCGCTGATGCCCAGCCCCTCGGCCACGTTCGGCATCAGGCCCATGATGGCGAACTCACCGGTGCCGATGGCGAAGCCACCCATGGCCAGCGCCAGCTCGAGCAGCAGCACGGCGCGGGCGGAAAGGGGTGGAGTCGCTGCGGTAGCTGGCGCCGTCATGGTTACCTCGTCGCGTCGAAAAGGGGCGGCATTATTCACGCTGGTTCGCGTAGGTAAAGCCCTACCGCCAAAGAAGCAGATGCTCTGGGGGTTTGGGAGTGCTTCAGCCCGCGGGAGTTCGCCCGTCCCGGACGGAAATTCACGGGGCCTGCCGCAGCCGACAGGCCCATCCAGATGGATGGTCGACTGGCGCCGTTTTCCTGGCTCTCGTTCTTGATCGTGGTCACGGTGACCGCCCGGTCGGCTCCGTATTTTGCGCGGCAACTCCCGCGCGTCCGGTTGCCACTCTCAGTCTGGCTTTAGCCAGGCGCCGCGTCCGGAGTGACACGACGTCGAGCGGCGCCGTGCAGTGCCACGTCACGTCAGGACATGTCCCATGAAATTGCTGTTTTTCCCCGCCGAACTGTTGATGAACCGGCTCAGCTATCCGATCAAGTTCGGTGTGCTGGGGCTGCTGGTCTTCCTTGCCTTCGCCAGCCTGATGCTGACCCTCGCCGGCCAGCTCAACCGCACCATCGAGCGAGCGGAGAGCGAGCTGGTCGCCACAGCGCTGGCGCGCCCCTTGTCGAGCCTGATTGAGCTGACCCAGCAGCATCGCGGTGTGTCCGCCATGCTGCTCGGCGGCAACACGGACATGGCGGATCGGCGCTCCGCCCTGCAAACCCGTGTCGATACCGCCCTGGTGGAGATGAGCCAGGCACTGGCCGAGGACAAGCGCGTCACGCGCGAGTGGCAGGCGATCGGTCGAGACTGGGATGGCATCAAGCTGGCCGTGCAGAGCTGGTCCCAGCCGCAAAGCTATGACGCGCACACCGCGCTGATCGCCCAACTACTGGACTTCCAGACCCAGGTGGCGGACGCCTACGGCCTGACCTTCGATCCCGAGCCGCAGACCTATTACCTGATGACCACCGCGGTTAGCCGCATGCCGTTTCTGATCGAGCGGCTGGGCCGCCTGCGCGGTAGTGCGTCGGCGATACTGGCCAGGGGCGAGATGAGCGAGCCGCAACGCACTGCGCTGATTGTGCTGACCGAGCAAATCAAGTCGGCGACCCAGGACATGGAGCGCAGTATCGACAAGGTGGTTGCCGAGCGGCCGGAACTCCAGCCGCCGTTGAGCCGCGCCGTCGCCACCATGCGCGAACGTGGCCTGGTGATCGATGCGGTGGTGCAGGACATGGTGGTGCGTGCTGACTTCAGCAGCACCTCGTCAGCGCAGTTCTTCGACATGACCACCGAGGCGATCAGCATCGGCTATGCGCAGATGCGCGACGTGCTGCTGCCAAGCCTGGACGGCCTGCTCGAACAGCGTATCGAGGACGCCCGAAGGTGCTGCTCGGCAACCTGACCGTGCTGCTGGTGGTGCTGGCGGTGATCGGCTATCTCTCGGTGGGTGCCTATCTGTCGGTGGTGGCCAGCATCCGCAGCCTGCGCGCCGGCAGCGAGCGGCTCGCCGCTGGCGATCTGACAACCCATATCGATCTGGCTGCGCGCGACGAGCTGCGCTTCGTCGCCGGCAGCTTCAACGACATGGCCGACGCCATGCGCGGGCTGATCGGCAGCATCAAGAACAACTCCGACCATGTCGCCGACTCGGCGCGCAGCCTGGTTACCGCCTCGGGGCAGATCCATGTCGCCTCGCAGTGCCAGAGCGACGCCGCGTCGAGCATGGCGGCGGCGGTCGAAGAAATGACCGTCGGCATCGAGAGCATCGCGCGCAACGCGGGCGAGGCTGATGCACTGGCGCATCGCTCTGGCGAACTGTCGCGTCAGGGCGGTGAGATCGTCGCCGCGGTGGTCGATGAAATCAGCCAGATCGCCGTATCGGTGGGCGATTCGGCGCGTACTGTGGCCGAGCTGGGCGAACGCTCCGGGCAGATCTCGGCCATCGTCGGGGTGATCGGTGACATCGCCGCACAGACCAATCTGCTGGCGCTGAATGCGGCGATCGAAGCGGCGCGGGCCGGTGACCAGGGGCGCGGCTTCGCCGTGGTGGCCGATGAGGTGCGCAAGCTGGCCGAGCGTACCGCCAATTCCACCAAGGAGATCGCGCAGATGGTTGCGGCCATCCAGCAAGGCACAGAGGGCGCGGTACATGGCATGGAGCAGGGTGTGGTGCGAGTCAATGAGGGCGTCGCACGCGCGCAGCGGGCCGGCGAGGCCATGGGTGGCATTCGCGAGGCGGCCAATCAGGTGCTGTCCACCGTGGCGGAGATCTCCAATGCCTTGCGCGAGCAGAGCGCGGCGTCCGCCGAGATCGCCCAGCAGGTGACCACCATTGCGCGCATGGCCGAGGAGAACGGTGAGGCGGTAGGCAGCAATCACCACACTGCCAGCCGCCTCAGCGACCTTGCTGGCACCCTGCTGGACAACGTCAGCCGCTTCAAGGCGAGTTGAGCACGTGTGCAGCGACGGCGCCAGGTGGCGCCGTCGGCCTTAACGCCAGGCGGTCACAGCAGCTCTATGCCGAAGGGGCGCATGAGCAGCGCGAACAGCCCGAAACAGACGACCGTGATGCCTGCGCTGGCCAGCAGTGCCAGCCAGAACCCCAGCCGTGGGAGCAGCAGCGGAAACGCCAGGAACATCGGCAGGGTCGGTAGGACATACCAGAAGGTATGCCAGGCGTGGTTGGCGATCTTCTCCGGCGATTGCTTCTCCAGGTACAGCCAGATCAGCGTGAGGAGGGTGATGAGCGGCAGCGCGGCAATGAAGCCGCCGAGCTTGTCGCTACGCTTGGCCACCTCCGACACCAGCACGACCATGGCAGCGGTCAGCGCGTATTTGGTGATGATCCAGGACATGGGTTTCTCCCGTACGAGCCGCAGCCCTGGCCGAGTTTGGCCAGGGCTGCGGTGGTTACGCCGAAAACGAAACTCAGAACACCTGTTCGATGGTGATGTATTCGCCATCGGTGCGCAGGGTGAGTTTCACCGTCTCGTTGGTGCGGTTTCGCCAGAACCAGCCGTGCTTGCCGTCGAACGCGGCGACCAGTTCACCCTGCAGCTCAGGCGCATTCTTGCCCTTGCCATAGCCATGGTAGAAGCCCTTCGGTGCCTTGTAGGGATCGCCGTGGGTGTCGTAGTTGAGGCGCCCGCCATTGGCCGTCCAGTGGAAGTTCGCCTTGGCGCCTTGCTTCATTTCCAGCTTGATCTCGGTGGCCTGGTTGGGCTTGAGTGTCAGGTTCACCTCGTGCTGCTGGGTGGCGACTTTTGGTGGCTCCGGTTGCGCAGGCGTTGGCGCGGCCGCCGGGGCTGGCTCGGCCTGTGCCGCCACCAGTTCATCCTTGTCCGGCGTTGTTGCGGCAGGTTCGGCTAGAGCGGCTTCGGCCGGCGGCTGCGCTTCGGTCGCGGCTTCCTCGGCCAGGGTCTGCTTCAGCTCGCCCATCTGGGTCAGGCCCAGCAGTCGGCCGGCACCGGTCGGGTCGATGGCATACTCGGCGGGCATCACCACGGTTACCAGCAGCACGCCGGCGGCGATCAGGGCGATGAGGGTGGAGCGCAGCAGCTGGCCGCTGCTGGGCAGCTCGCTCAGGTCGGGACGTTGGTTGTTGTACATGGGGCAAATTCCTTACGAAGACAGGGCCAGGCCGGTGAGCTGGTAGCCCATCAGCAGGAAACCGGCGCTCATCATGGCGACGTTGGCGGTGTAGGCGTGGCGCCAGAAGCCGGCGGTGCGCCGCCAGTAGCCCATGGCAATGAGGATGGCGCTCAGCGCTAGCAGCTGGCCGACCTCGACGCCGACGTTGAAGGCGATCAGGTTGGCGATCAGGCCATCGGCGGCAATCTCGTATTCGAGAATCTTGGTCGCCAGGCCGAAGCCATGGATCAGGCCGAACACCAGCGTCGCGGCGCGGGTATCGGGCTGATAGCCGAACCAGCGTTGAAAGGCGCCGAGGTTGTCCAGTGCCTTGTAGACGACCGAGAAACCGATGATGGCGTCGATCAGATAGGCGCTGACGCTGATCTCCATCAGCACGCCGAGCAGCAGGGTGACCGAGTGGCCCACTGCGAACAGGGTGACGTAGAGCCCCACGTCCTTGAGCCGATAGAGGAAGAAGATCACCCCGAAAAGGAACAGCAGGTGGTCGTACCCGGTGATCATGTGCTTGGCGCCGAGGTAGACGAACGGCAGCAGCATCACGCCGGAGCTTTCCTGGATGAAGCCCTTGTCGCCTTCGGCCACGCCATGGGCGAGTGCGTCGGGCACGAGGAAGAACAGCAGCATGCCGAAAACCGGCAGCAGCGAGTGGCGCAGGCGTGCGTAAAACGCAGCGAGCCCGCGCAGGGATTGCGAATGCATGGAATGGTCCTGAGCTGGTGAGAAGAGGTCGCCTGAGGCGACCGCGGTCGCAGCAGGATCAGGCGCGAGGTGGACGCTCGATGCGTGACACCGGCCCTTCGGGCAGCGCGCGCCGTGGCCAGGCTGGCAGGTCGGTGCGCTCGGGCTGCGCAGACAGGCTGAGCAGAAGCATGGGATGGGGTGTTTCGTGGATGTGATCGCCAAGCACGTGCACGTGTTGCAGCTGGCACAGCGTGCAGTTGCCGGGCTGCCATTCATGGCTGGGAGCGTGATGATGGTGATCGTCGTGCCAGTGGGCGCCAGCACCGTGCTGAGCCGCGCCGTTCAGCCACGACAGCGCATGGCCGCCCCAGCCCATCAGCATGGCGATGAGCAGTGCGGATACCAGCGGGGTCTTGAGGCGTTGGCGGATCATCAGCGATCTCGTGTTGCAGGCGTCGCACGCAAAGCAGGGTATGCCGTTTCGCCTGACACCGCGCGCTGCGCATCGTCAGGTCGACGCGATTCTGGCAGCCATCGTCGGATCTGTCTGCGTGTACTGCCATTGCTCAATGGGCTAATTTCCCTTCCGCCTTGGTAGTAGTCTGAGTGCCCACGGACGCTGGGCACCGGTGCCACTGTGGCTGCTCATAGCGGCCAGATCCAGAGAATCGCCGGCACGGCGCAGAGCACCACCAGAATCGACAGCGGCAGGCCCAGCCGCCAGTAGTCACCGAAGCGGTAGCCACCCGGCGCCATCACCAGCGTGTTGGACTGATGCCCGATGGGCGTGAGGAAAGCACAGGACGCACCGATCGCGACCGCCATCAGGAACGGATCGACTGACGCATCCATGCCGCGTGCCAGGCTGATCGCCACCGGGGCAGCGAGGACCGCGGCGGCCGCATTGTTGACCACGTTGGAGATCAGCATCACTGCCACCATCAGCAGCGCCAGCGTCGCTGCAGGTGGCAGTGAATGGCCAACCGACAGCAGGGCGTCGGCGATCAGCTGCGAGCCCCCGCTGGTTTCCAGCGCCTGGCCGACCGGCAGCATGGCCGCGACCAGCACGATGACCGGCATGTCGATGCTGTCGTAAATGCGGCCCATGGGAATCAACCCGACCAGAATCATCACCAGCGCGCCGGTGACCAGCGCAGTGGCCGCCGGCACTAGGCCGAAGGCGATGGTCGCCAGGGTGATGGCGAAGATGGCGCTGGCCAGCAGCACGTTGCGCGGGGTGGTGATGCTCAGCCCGCGGGACGCCAGCGGCAGGCAGCCCAGACTGTTCAGACTCGACTGCAGGGCATCCTCGCGGGCCTGCAGCAGCAGGATGTCGCCCGTGGCGAAGCGGATCTTGCCGAGCCGTTGGCGCAGCCGCTGCCCCTGGCGGGCGACGGCCAGCACGTTGACGCCGTGACGTTCGCGCAGGTCGAGGCCGCTGGCGGTTGTGCCCACCAGTATCGAGCCGGGGGAGATGATGGCTTCGGCCAGGGCCAGCTCGCCGTGCCGGCTCTTGTGATTCTTTTCGGTCCTCTCGTCTTCGAGCGCCTGTTCGGCGGCCTTCTGCTCGTTCTGTGCCTTGTCCTCCTGCTCGTCAACATTGGCCGCCAGCTCGACGCCGGTGACGTCGAGCAGCGCCTTGAGACTGTCCGAATCCGCTTCCACCAGCAGGATGTCGCCCTCGCGCAGCACCTCGTAGGTGGACGGCATGCGCTGGCGCTCGTCACCGCGCACCAGGGCGATCACCTGCACATCGGCTTCGTCCTTCACTGCATTGATCAGCGCGTGCAGGGTGCGCCCGGCGTACTTGCAGCTTTCCGGCACTCGCACTTCGGTGAGGTAGGTGCTGATCTCGAACAGATCGCCGTTGCCTTCCTGCTCCTGCCGCCGCGGCACCAGCCGCCAGCCAAGCAGCGCTATGAACAGCACGCCGGCGACGGTCACCGCAGCGCCCACCGGGAGAAAGGCGAACATGCCGAACGGCGCCTCGCCAGCCTCGGCGCGATAGCCAGCGATGATCAGGTTGGGCGGGGTGCCGATCAGCGTCAGGGTGCCACCAAGCAACGAGCCGAACGCCAGTGGCATCAGCAGATACGACGGTGAGCGCCCGCTCTGGCGCGACATCCAGATCGCCACCGGCATGAACAGCGCCAGCGCGCCGACGTTGTTCATGAAGCCCGAGCTGAGCGCGACGATCCCGGTCAGCGCGGCGACCTGTGCCCACGGCCGCTCGCCGACCTGCATCAGACGTCGCGCCACGGAATCCACCACGCCGGCGTTGAGCAGTCCGCGGCTGAGGACCAGCACTGCGGCCACCGAGATCACGGCGGGGTGGCCGATGCCGGAGAACACCTCGTCCGCCGGCACGACGCCGGTCAGTGCGCAGGCGAGCAGCGCGCCGAGGGCGACCAAGTCGTAACGCCAGCGATTCCAGACGAACAGCACCAGCGTTGCCGCCAGTACGCCAAAGACGATCAGCTGTTCGCCGGTCATGTACTTTTCTCCAAGCCGCCAGGAACCCGCAGCGCGTTGGCGCCTTGGTTCGGGGCGGTAATGCCAGTGGAAACTAGGATGAGGTATTGCGCTGCAGGCCACCTGGCTGCAGGGGTAATGCGGCTGTCATAAACAGACTGCGGTCGCTGCGCAAAGGTGCCGGCAGGATATGGCAAAAATGTGCGCTGCGGGGCAAGGTGGCGGCACAACAATTCGAAAGGTCCTTGCCATGCCCGAGTCCGTTGCCCTGCACTGCACCGATGGTTTCACCCTCGCCGCGCAGCTGTGGCGGCCGGCAGGCGCCGAGCGCGGCGCGGTGATCATCAGCTGCGCCACCGGGGTACTGTCGCGCTATTACGCACGCTACGCGAGCTTTCTCACTGAGCACGGTTTTACTGCACTGACCTACGACTTTCGCGGCATCGGCGGCTCACGACCGCAGCGCCTGCGCGGCATGCAGATGCGCTGGCGCGACTGGGGCGAGTATGACTTCGATGCCGCGGTGCGCTATATGCGTGAGCGTGATCCGCACGGGCTGCTGGTTGCAGTGGGGCATAGCGCCGGTGGCTTCATGCCGGGCTTTGCCGAAGCCGCCAGCGAGGTGGACCGCTACCTCAACGTGGCCGGACAGTACGCCTACTGGCGCGACTACGCCGCTGATCAGCGCCTGCGTATGTACGCCAAATGGCACCTGTTCATGCCCGCGGTTACCCGGCTGGCTGGCTATTTTCCCGGCCGGCGCTTCGGCTGGCTGGAGGACCTGCCGGCGGGCGTCGCGCTGGAGTGGTCCCGGCGCGGCGCGCGCCTGGAAGACAGCTACCCGCCTGACGAACACGAACTGCTGTTTAGCCGCTTCGCCGCGATTCGTGCGCCGATCCTCGCGGTCAGCACCAGTGACGACGAGTTCGCCACGCCGGCCGCCATGCGCCGCGGGCTGGGCTACTTTCTCAATAGCCCGCGCCAGTTGGTTCAGCTCAATCCACGCGTGATGGGCTTCGAGCGCATCGGCCACTTCGGCCTGTTCCACGACCGGCACCGCAACGGTTTCTGGCGCGAGACGCTGGAGTGGATAGCCGAGGGTCGCAATCCCTGGCTGGCCGATGAGGTGATCGAGCCCGGTGCCGCGCTGAACAGCGACGCTGCCATTCCCTTCGGCACGCCATCGGGCTATAAGCCTGGCCCATGAACAAGACCGCCCTTCAGCAACAGATCATCGCCACCCTCGAAGCCGACCGCGAGGTCGCCAGGACCGTGCTGGCCGCGACCCACGAGGCCGCCACCCATGCCGAGAGCAAGGCCGAGAACAAGTACGACACCCGCGGGCTGGAAGCGGCCTACCTCGCCGACGGGCAAAGACGACGTCTGCACGAGATCGAGACAGCGCTGGCCGCCTACCGCAACCTGCAGCCGACCATCGGCTCGGACGAGTACGTGCGGGTCGGAGCGCTGCTTTGCCTGGAGCACGATGGCGTCGAACGCTGGTTCTTCCTCGGCCCGGATGCCGCGGGGCTGAAATTGCAGCATGAAGGCCGGGAGATTCTGGTGATCTCGCCGCGTTCGCCGTTGGGGCACGGGCTGCTGGGGCGCAGGATCGGTGACGAAGTGGAGCTGCGGGTCAACGGCCAGCCGCAGTGCTACGAGGTGCTGGAGATTCACTAGGGCAGCTGCTTGTTTCGGGCTGGTCTGGGGTAGGCGCGATTCGCGGTCAAGAACGCTCCCAGGCTGCGCCTACCGAGTCTGGAAACGTAACCACCCCCGAGCTGTGGCTCAGTCTGCGGTTGCCGGCTTGCGTCGGCGAGCCGGTTTGCGTGGTGCGGCGCTGCGTTTCTTCTTCCATGGTTTTCCGCCGCGGCCGGCGGCCATCGGCGGGCCGCTGATGGTCATGCGCAGACCGGCGCAACGTTCGACCAGTTTGCTCATCCACGCCGACTGTTTGGCGACGAATTCTTCCAGCGGCATCTCGCCGCTCTGCACCATGTCCAGCGCCTGCTCCCAGATCGCCGTGGTCCCGGGGTCGGCAATCGGCCGCGGCACGGCGTCGATCAGGCTGAACGCCGCCGGTGTCGCCGCCAGCGCCTTGCCCTGGCGAACCAGATAACCGCGGTCGAGCAGTCCCTGGATGATCCCGGCGCGGGTCGCCTCGGTGCCGATGCCGGTGGTGTCCTTGAGTTTCTGTTTCAACCGCGGATCGTCCACCAGCTTGGCGACGTTCTTCATCGCCTTGATCAGGTCGCCTTCGGTGAAGGGTTTCGGCGGCTGGGTTTGTTGGTCCTTGAGCGTGATCTCGCCCACCGCGTAGTCCTGACCTTGTTGCAATGCCGGAAGGCTCTGTGGCGCGGGAGCTTTGCGATTGCCCCGTGCCGGCGCCAGCGCTTCGGGCATGGCGCGCTTCCAGCCCGGTTCGACGATGCGCTTGCCCACCGCCCGCAGCGCCTGGCCGGCGCAGTCGAAGTCGGCCTGGGTGCGGTCGTACTCGTGGTTGGGCAGGAACTGCGCCAGATAGCGCGCGCGGATCAACTCGTACACCGCACGCGGTCGCCCGGACAGACGTTCCAGACCCCGCGCTGCTGCGGTGGGGATGATGCCGTGGTGGGCGCTGACCTTGGCATCGTTCCAGGCCCGTGAGCGGCGCGACAGGTCCAGATGCGGCTGCAGCGCGGCGAGCGTCGGGTCGGCCTGAGTCAGCGCCGCGACAATGGCCCGCGCTTCGCCGTGCTGGCTCAGCGGCAGGTAGCCGCAATCGCTGCGCGGGTAGGTGATCAGCTTGTGGGTTTCGTACAAAGCCTGGGCGATATCGAGGGTTTCCTGAGCGCCGAGGTCGAGCTTCTTCGAGCAGACTTCCTGCAGCGTGCCGAGATCGAAGGGTAGTGGTGCCGCCTCGCGCTGGCGCTCGGTCTTGAGCTTCAGCAGGCGAGCGCTGGCGGCGTTGCGCATGGCGTCCGCAGCATGCTGCGCACGAGCCTGATCGAGGCAGCGGCCCTGGTCATCGCAATGGTCGTCCGGCGCCTGCCATTGCGCGGTGAACGCGTTGCCATCGGCGAGCAGCTGCACATCGATGGCCCAGAACGGCACCGGGATGAAGTCGGCAATGCTGCGGTCGCGGTCCACTACCAGGCGCAGCGTCGGCGTCTGTACCCGGCCCACCGGCAACACGCCCTGGTAGCCGGACTGGCGGCCGAGCAGGGTGAACAGCCGGCTCATGTTCATGCCGATCAGCCAGTCAGCACGCGAGCGGCCGAGGGCGGCGTGGTAGAGATTGAAAGTCTCGGCGCCGGGCTTGAGCGCGGCCAGCGCCTTGCGGATCGAGGCGTCGTCCAGGGCCGACAGCCACAGCCGGCGGATTGGCCCGCGATAGCGGCAATGCTCGACCAGCTCGCGGGCGATCATCTCGCCTTCGCGGTCGGCGTCGGTGGCGATCACCAGTTCGCTGCATTCGCCGAGCAGGCGCTTGACCGCCTTGAACTGGCTGGCGGTCTTCGGCTTGACCAGCATCTTCCAGCGTCCCGGCACGATTGGCAGGTCCGCCAGCACCCAGCGCTTGTAGCGCGGGTCGTAGGCGTCTGGCGGGGCGGTTTCGAGCAGATGGCCGATGCACCAGGTCACCGTCACCCCGGCGCCCTGCAGGCAACCGTCGCCACGCCGGTTGGCGCCGAGCACCTTGGCGATGTCGCGGGCCTGGGAAGGTTTTTCGCAGAGATAGAGTCGCATGGAGGCTGTGACGGCAGCGGTCGATGGCGCGAAGCATGTGCACAAACGGCGCTTCAGGCAATCTTTATCTGTATGTGCATACAGTTGTTGTGCGCCGATACCGGTCGTTCTTGAGCATGATCAAGTCTGGCGACGGCGAGGAGGCTTAGCCTGTGGTCACTGCAACAACGCCAGAAAAGGCACGCGCAATGGCCAAGAAATTTCCCCTCGAACCTTCCCACCCCGAACGTGTGTGCTGGGGCTGCGACCGCTATTGCCCGGCAACTTCGATGGCCTGTGGCAACGGCGCGGGCCGCACCCAGCATCCAGCGGAAATGTTCGGTGAGGACTGGTATCTGGATGAATGCTGGGGTATCGACCCGGAGCTGATCGCCAAGACCCGCAAGGAGTCGTCGAGCTGATGTTGCGCGGAGTCCTGCGCTAGGCGCGGTCGGCGAAACGCTGCACCACCACACTGCCAATGATGTCGCCCTCGACGTTGACCGCCGTGCGCACGGTATCCAGCAAGCGGTCGATCGGCAGCAGAATCGCCACCGCCTCGGCCGGCAGGCCGACCGCCTGCAACACCATCACCATGGTCACCATGCCGGCGCTGGGAATCCCCGGCGCGCCTGTGGACGCGATCATCGCCGTGAAGAACACCACCGCCTGCTGCGCCAGGCTCAGCTCGATGCCCATCAGGTTGGCGACGAACAGCGCGGCGGCCGCTTCGTAGAGTGCGGTGCCGTCCATGTTCATGGTCGCGCCCAGCGGCAGCACGAAGCCGGCGATGCCCGGGCGCACCTTGAGGTTGTCCTCCGCGCAGCGCAGGGAGATCGGCAATGTCGCCGCGCTGGAGCTGGTGGCAAACGCCGTGATCAGCGCCTCGCGGGTGCCGCGGAAAAACCACAGCGGCGATTTGCCGGTCGTGAGAAAGAGAATGCCGGGCAACACCACGATGCCGTGGAACAGCGTGGTGGCGAACACCAGCACGATGAAGCCGCCCACCGCACTGAGCAGCGCGACATCCTGCTCGGCCACCAGCTTGATCAGCAGCGCGAGGATGCCCAGCGGCGCCAGGCGCATGATCCAGCCGATGATCCGCATCATCAGCTCGAGAAATTCCTGCAGCACCACGAGTATATTGCGGTAGCGGTCGCCGCCGGCCACCAGGGCGATGCCGATGAACATGGCGAACACCACGACGGCCAGGATGCTGCCGTTAGCCAGTGCGGCGAAGGGGTTCTGGAACAAGTTGGCGAAGAAGTGCAGGAAGAACTCCGGCAGCGTCAGCTGACGCGCCTCGAAGTCGTTCATCGCCTCGGCGAACAGGTCCAGCGACAGCCCCGCGCCCGGCTTGAAGATGTTCGCCGCGACCAGCGCCACCAGCATCGCCGCACTGGTGGTGAGGGTGAAGTAGACCAGCGCGCCGCCCCACACCCGGTGCACCTGATGGTGCGCCTGCAGATTGGCCACGCCGACCACGATGGAGGTGAAGATCAGCGGGATCAGCACCATCTTCAGCAGGCCGATGAAGATGCTCCCGGCCAGGGTGCTTGCATAGAGCACGCCCTCGCGTACGGGCGCGTCGGTCGGCAGTGTGCCGGTCAGCCAGCCGATGGCGACACCCAGGCAGGCCGCGACAAGAATCTGCAGGTTGAGACTGGGCAAAGGGGTGGCTCCTCGGATCGGTAGCGGTGGCGCTAAGCAAAAGAATGAACGCTGCGGCAAAAAGTTCGCATCGCGCGGCGCAATCATACAGACGCGACGCAACCGACGTGCCAATGACCTGGCGTCGGCGGGCCGCTGACAAAGCCTCGCGGCTGGGTTTTCATGACCGGGCAGCTAGAAGAGGGCGCGAGTCATGAGCGATCAGGACATCGAACAACGCATCGCCCGCGATATCGCCAGATGGCAGCGTGGCGTGCAGGAAAAAGGCGAACCGCTGGTGATGGACGAAGGCTGGCTGCAGACGCCGCCGGGCCTGCGCTTGCCGTTCTCGGTGCTGAAAAGCGCCGGGGTGCCGCCACGGGAGGTGGAGTTGCTGGCGCAACGTGCCGCGTTGCGCGAACGACTGGATGCCTGCAGCAATACCCAACAGCGCGAGCGGCTGGAGCGCGAGCTGAGCGGGCTGGAGCAGCACATCGCCTTCCGGCTGGAGGCGTTGCAGCGCCTGGGCCGCGGTTGAGCGCCTAACTGGCGTTCGCCCATGGCAGGAGTAGCATGCGCATTCGGTCAATTCCTACAGGACGAAACACGTGGCTACAGCACGAATCGGATTTCTGCCGGCGGCGTTGATCGCCGCGGCAGTGGCCTTCGCCGGCTGGTCGGTGGGGCAGGGCGTTGAGCGTTTCCGCATGGCCGACCGCACGGTGACGGTCAAGGGCCTGGCGGAGATGGACGTGAAGAGCGACTTTGCGGTTTGGACGCTGGGCTTTCGCCGTGGTGGCGATCAGTTCGCCGAAGTGCAGAAGGGGCTGAGCGAGGATCGCCAGCTGGTGCTGGATTTCCTCCGCGAGCAGGGCTTCACCGACGCGGAGATCGAAGTGCGACCGTTGCAGGTCCAGGATCTGCTGGCGCGTGAATGGGCCTCGCGTGATGTGGCGCTGCGCTTTAACGGCCAGGGCCAGGTGCTGGTCAAGTCAGAGCGCGTCGACGCGGTGGGTAAGGCGGCCAATGCCATCGATCCGCTGATCTTGGCCGGTGTTCAGCTGGATACCGAGATGAACGGCTTCGCCGGGCCGCGTTATCAGTTGCGTGGGTTCAATGAGCTCAAGCCGCAGCTGCTGGAAGCCGCCACCAGCAATGCCCGTGAGCAGGCGACGCGTTTCGCCGAGGATGCTGGTGCCACGCTGGGGCGCTTGAAGAATGCCAACCAGGGGGTGATTCGGGTTATCGATGACGATGGCAGCGATATGGACAGTGGGCGGACCGTGGGGAAACGGCTGCGGGTGGTGAGTACCTTTGAGTACACGCTGGATTGATTTGAGCTGAGTCCCTGAATGACGCGCCAACCGCCTGCCAAGGCGGATCAACCGCACTGCCCGGGCGCTTTCAAGCCCGGCAGCCAAGACAGTGAGCCGAATAGGCGACATTATCGGCTCACCACATGAGCCGAATAAGCTCGCTAATCGGCTCACAGACGAGCAGTCCTCATGAATGACCCGCTCTGGATCTGGCAGCAGCCAATCAGAAGTGCGCAATGCCGGCTCGTAGAAGTTGGGCCGAGGCCTGCATCGCTGCGGCTGAACCAGGCAAGGAAGTCGTCCAGTCGTTCTTCCTACCAGGCTGTGGCCGAAGTCTCGAAAGCAACCGCCACGCGCCATCCGAGCTACCTTGTCGAGAAGGGCTGCCGTGCCCGGCTGCCCGGCTGCGGGCGCAGCACGCGCTACCGGATACAGTAGCCGGCACACGCTCAAGGCTGACCCCGCAGAGACAAAGGGGCGTACGGAGGTGCGCGACACTATCGTGCCATTACGCCAAGTTTCGCTACTATCCGGTTAATTCAGAATTACCCAGGGATAAGAAATGGACTTCACCCCCATCATCGCGCAGGCCTGGGGCATGCTGGCTTGGTTCATCCCGGCCGCCCTTCTGATCGGCCTGCTTAAATCGCCCTGGGCCAAGGGCCATATTGGCGAACTCCTGGTGCGATTGTTTGCCCATTGGCAGTTGGACAAGCAGACCTACCGCCGCCTGCACAATGTCACCTTGAACACGCCAGACGGCACCACGCAGATCGACCACGTTTTTCTTTCGCCGTACGGCATTTTCGTACTGGAAACGAAGAACATGAGTGGCTGGATCTTCGGTAGCGAAAAGCAGGCGCAGTGGACGCAGAAGCTCTACAAAAGCACGTTCAAGTTCCAGAACCCGCTACGCCAGAACTACAAGCACCTCAAGGCCCTGGAAGCCACCCTTAGCGTTAGCCCCGAGCACCTGCACTCGGTCATCACCTTTGTCGGCGGCAGCACCTTCAAAACCGAAGTGCCGGCCAACGTGACCCAGGGCATCGGCTTTATCCGCTACATCAGGTCATTCCAGCAACCGGTATTCAGCGAGGCTGAGGTCGACGCCATGCTGCATGCCCTGCAAGCCGACCGCCGAGCGCCAACCCTCGCCACCCACCGTGAGCATGTGCAAAACCTCAGGCGCCGTAGCGATCCAACCGCAGAACGACAATGCCCGAAATGCGGCAGTGCGCTGCTGATCCGCACCGTGAGGTCGGGGGCAAAAGCAGGGCAGCAATTTTGGGGATGCTCAGCGTTTCCCAAGTGCCGGACGATGCAGAGTCTTTGAAATGCAGAAAGGCTTGAAGCGTAGTCTGTGTCCAGCTACTCGTTTTTAAGATGCCCAGCTGTCACTGACGGTCTCGGCATCAGAGCCAGGTCTTGCTGGTTGTTTTGGTTTGTTTTTGCACGAACCAACAGGCAATACCGAACGCCCCTTTTAGGAGGGTGAGTGGAATCGTTGCGTAAGGGGGTGAGCCGCATGGATGCGGCGAAAGGCTTAAAGGGCCATGGACGGCCCTTGTAAGCCGACCCCTGAAGCGGCGATGGAACGAACGAACCCCGGCGCAGCCGGGGCCGGATGGAGGGGCAAGCGTTTTTGGTTACTTTTTCGGCGTCTGGAAAAAGTAACTCGCCCAGCAGGGCGAAACCAAGCTCTCAAGCAACTCGCCAACCGGCCTGGTTCCGCGTAGTCAACTCGCCCGACAAATCAATGCCCTGGCTGCCAAGGCTGCCCCAGCGATACCGGCGCGTACAACCGCGTGCGGATCGCATCCCGCGACAGCAGCACCAGTACCAGAATGGTCGCCACATACGGCAGCATCGCCAGCAGGTTGCCGGGGATCGCCAGGCCGAGGCCCTGCGCCACCAGGTGGAGGATGCTGGCCAGACCGAACAGGTAGGCGCCGAGCAGGACGCGGCTCACCCGCCAGCTGGCGAACACCACCAGGGCCAGGGCGATCCAGCCGCGTCCGGCGGTCATGTTTTCCGCCCACATCGGCGTGTACGCCAGCGACATGTAGCCGCCGGCAAGCCCGGCCATGGCGCCGCCGAACATCACCGCCAGGGTGCGCACGCGCAGCACCGGCAGGCCCATGGCACTGGCGGCATTGGGGTTCTCGCCGACAGCCTGGATGATCAGGCCGATGCGGCTTTTCAGCAGCACCCAGGCCACCAACGCAAACAGTGCGAAGGACAGGTACACCAGCAGATCCTGGGCGAACAGCATGCGGCCGATCACGGGAATCTCGCTGAGCAGCGGAATGGCGATCGGCTCGAAGCCGGCCAGCGGCTTGCCGACCCAGCTGGCACCAACGAAGGACGAAAGGCCGACGCCGAAGATGGTCAGCGCCAGGCCGGTGGCGACCTGGTTGGCATTGAAGCCCAGTGCCACCATGGCGAACAGCAGCGAAAGCAGCACGCCGGCCAGGCAGGCGAACAGCACGCCGAGCCAGAGGTTGCCGCTGGCGAAGGCGACGATGAAGCCGATCACCGCGCCGAACAGCATCATGCCCTCCTGGCCGAGGTTGAGTACGCCGGTCTTCTCGCACACCAGCTCGCCGAGGGCGACCAGCAGCAGCGGCGTGCCGGTGCGGATCATGGCGTAGAAGATATTGGTCAGCAGATCCATGTCCATCGGTCAGGCCTCGAACTTCAAGCGGCAGGCAGCGGGTGAAAGGGTAAGCAAGCGGGCGAGCGCGATCATGTGGCCGGCTCCTCTTTGGCGCTGACGAGCGCCGGTTTGCGTGCCCACAGCTTCAGCCGCGGGCGGTAGAGGATCAGTACGTCGCAGGCGAGCAGGAAGAACAGCACCATGCCCTGGAACAGCTGAGTGATGGATTGCGGCAGGTTGGCGGCCATTTGCGCGTTCTCGCCACCGAGGTAGAGCAGCGCCATCAGCAGGCTGGCGAAGACGATACCGATGGGGTTCAGGCGACCGAGGAAGGCCACGGTGATCGCCGCGTAGCCATAGCCCGGTGAAACTTGCGGCACCAGCTGGCCGATTGGCCCGGTGACTTCGGCGACACCGGCCAGCCCGGCCAGGCCGCCGCTAATCAGCAGAGCGATCCATACCAGCTTCTTGTCGCGGAAACCAACGAAGCCGGCGGCGCGCTTGTCCAGGCCGAGCACCTTGATCTGGAAGCCGAGAAAACTCTTTTGCAGCAGCACCCAGACCACCACCAGCGCCAGCAGGGCGAAGTAGAAACCGCCATGCACGCGCAGCCCTTCGATCAGCTCGGGCAGCCGGGTGGCGTCGCCGAACATCGCCGACTCGGGGAAGTTGAAGCCTTCCGGGTCCTTCAGCGGGCCGTGCACGGCGAACAGCAGCAGGTTCAGCGCAATGTAGTTGAGCATGATGCTGGTGAGGATTTCGTTGGCGTTGAACGCCGTCTTCAGCCAGGCGCAGAGCCCGGCCCAGGCGGCGCCGCCGAGCGTGCCGAGCAGCAGTGTCAGCACCAGAGACCAGCGCGAATCCCAGTCGATGATGTTGACCGCCAGCGCGCTGCCGGCCAGGGCGCCGATGAGTAGCTGGCCTTCGGCACCGATGTTCCAGATGCGCGCGTTGTAGACCACCGCCAGGCCGAGGGCGCAGAGCAGGATCGGCAGCGCCTTGACCAGCAGTTCGGAGATGCCGTAGAGATCGCCGAGCGGGTCGATCAGCAGCACCTTGAGGGTTTCCAGCGGCGGATGGCCGAGCAGGGCGAAAAGCAGCGCGCCGCTCAGCAGCGTCAGCAGTGCCGCCAGCAATGGCGAGAACCAGAGCATGGCCCGTGAGGCCTCGCCGCGGGGTTGCAGGGATAACAGCATGATGGATTCTCGTCAGGCGGCAGAGGTGGAAACAGGGGTGTCGCTGGTATCGAACTGGCCGGCCATCCAGCGGCCGACTTCGACCGGGCAGGTGCTGGCAGTAGCGCGCTGTGGCGACAGCCTGCCGTCGCTCAGGGCGGCGATGCGGTCGCTGATCTGGAACAGCTCCTCGAGGTCTTCGGAGATCACCAGGATCGCCGCGCCGGCATCGCGCAGTTCGATCAGCGCGCGGTGGATCGCGGCTGCCGCGCCGACGTCCACGCCCCAGGTCGGGTGCGCGGCGATCAGCAGCTTCGGCTGCTGCAGGATTTCGCGACCAAGGATGAATTTCTGCAGGTTGCCGCCGGACAGGCTCGCCGCCGGGGTCTGTGCGTCCGGCGTCTTCACGGCGAAGCGCTGGATGACCTGTTCGGCGAAGGCGCGCACCTTGCCGCGGCGGATCATGCCGTGCTCGACCATGTCGGTCTGCTGATAGGCGGTGAGCAGGCCGTTGTCGGCCAGGCTCATGCTCGGCACCGCGCCGTGACCGAGACGTTCGGCCGGCACGAAGGCCATACCATGGCGGCGGCGGGCGTCGGGGCGCAGATGGGCGACGTCGTCACCGAGAAAGCGGATGTGCATGGCCTGGGCGGCAGGCAGGCGCTGTTCGCCACTGAGCAGGGCGAGCAGCTCGTCCTGGCCGTTGCCGGCGACTCCCACGATACCGACGATCTCGCCGGCGCGCACTTCCAAGTCCACCTCTTCGAGGGACACGCCGAACGGATCGGCGTTGTGCCAGGACAGTCGCTCGACCCGCAGGAACGGCGCGCGGCCCTCGCTCTTCGGGTATTCGGCTTCCAGCCCCTCGGCATCGCCGACCATCAGCCGCGCCAGTTCCAGGTCCGAGCAATCGGCCGGCACGCACTCGCCGGACACGCGGCCGGCGCGCAGCACCGTGGCGCTCTGGCACAGCGCGCGCACCTCGTTGAGCTTGTGGCTGATGAACAGGATGCTGCAGCCCTCGGCCGCCAACCGGCGCAAGGTCACGAACAGCTCGTCGGCCTCCTGCGGGGTAAGCACCGAGGTCGGTTCGTCGAGGATCAGCAGGTGGATGTCCTGCATCAGGCAGCGGATGATCTCCACCCGCTGGCGCTCGCCGATGGACAGGCTGTGCACCAGCCGTTGCGGCTCCAGCGGCATGCCGTAGCGCTGCGAGACCTCGCGGATCTTCGGCTCCAGCTGCTTCGGCGTACCGGCCTTGGCGCCCAGCGCCAGGGCGATGTTCTCCGCTACCGAGAGCGTCTCGAACAGCGAGAAGTGCTGGAACACCATGCCGATGCCGCGCTCGCGGGCCTGCGCCGGGTCGCGCATGGTCACCCGTTCGCCTTGCCAGTGGATTTCGCCGGCGTCCGGCTGGGTCACGCCGTAGATGATCTTCATCAGGGTGCTCTTGCCGGCGCCGTTCTCGCCGAGCAGGGCGTGGATCTCGCCCGGCTGGATCGACAGGTCGATACGGTCGTTGGCCAGGCAGCCTGGATACTGTTTGGTGATGCCGCAGAGCTGGAGGCGTGCGGTCTGGGATTCGGGCATGGAGGCGTCCGCTGGGTTTTTCATGACCAGGGTGTAGCAAAAAGCTGGCCAGGCAGTCAGGAATTGAGGTGCGACGTGGCCACGGCAGCTGCGCCACCGGTTAGCCATGCGACGATGTTAGCCGGTGCATCGCTTTGGTGCTTCACTCGGTGACACCGTCGTGTCGATGCACTGCCATGGGGCGGGACGACCGCAGGCCGGATGGGCTGCTAAGCTAACCGTCCTTTCCGCTTCCACCGGTTGCCTGCATGAACCAGATGGACCTTCATTCCGCCGAGGAAACGATTGCCCAGCGTGCCGCCCTGGCGCGGCTGATCGATGGCCTCTTGCGCGACGACGGCATGCATCCCACCGCGATTGACGACCTCTACCTGATCCGCTGCAGCGCGCCGAGCGAACTGGTGCACGGGCTGCACAAGCCGGCGCTATGCATCATCGTGCAGGGCAGCAAGGAGGTGCGCCTGGGCGACGAGCTGTACACCTACGATGCGCTGCACTACCTGGTGGTATCGGTCACCGTGCCAGTGGCCGGTCGCGTGCTGGAGGCCTCATCCGGCGAGCCGTACCTGTGCATCCGCCTGGATATCGACCCGGCAATGGTCGCCACCCTGGTGGCCGAAAGCGCGCCCTTGAGCCAGCCCGTGGAAGGGCCGGCGCGCGGGGTT
This sequence comes from Stutzerimonas kunmingensis, assembly GCF_021432085.1. Classification (GTDB taxonomy): domain Bacteria; phylum Pseudomonadota; class Gammaproteobacteria; order Pseudomonadales; family Pseudomonadaceae; genus Stutzerimonas. Next base: position 1,456,646 of record NZ_CP090366.1, read on the forward strand.
TATCTGGACCGCATCGATGCGCCGTTGCTGGATGCCACCTTGCGTCTGGTGCGGCTCTTGGCCAGCCCGCAGGACATCCCGGTGCTGGCGCCGCTGGCCATGCGCGAGATTTTCTACCGTCTGCTTTGCGGTCGGCAGGGGCGCCATCTGCACGAGATCGCAGTGCGCGACAGTCAGGGCCATCGTGTCACCCGCGCCATCGAATGGCTGAACCGCAACTACGTCGAGCCGCTGCGCATCGAGGAACTGGCGCAGCGGGTCAACCTCAGCAGCTCGACGCTGCATCACCGCTTCAAGGCGCTCACCGCGATGAGCCCGCTGCAATACCAGAAGCAGCTGCGCCTGCAGGAGGCGCGGCGGCTGCTGATCGCCGAGGGGCTCGATGTGTCCAGCGCCGGCTACCGGGTCGGCTACGAAAGCCCCTCGCAATTCAGCCGCGAGTACAGCCGGCTGTTCGGCGCCTCGCCGGTGAAGGATCTGGCCCGGCTGCGCAGCACCGCTTAATTCAGCGCGGCGCCGGGTCCGGCACTTCGCGTAACGCCTGGGCTGCGTCGATGGCGCGCGGGAAGCCAGCGGTGACGGTCGTCAGGTACACCACCTCCTTCAGCTCCTCACGGGTGACGCCCAGGCGCAACGCGTAACCGGCGTGGACCTTCATGTATTGCAGATTGCCCTGCGCGGCGAAGGCGGCGATCACCGCCAGCTGGCGGGTGCGATCATCCAGCTCGCTGCGTCCCCAGACATCGCCCAGCGCATAGCCGGTGATGCCCTCGGCGAGAAACGGATAGTCCTCGCGCAGCGCCTCGAGCACCGGTTGCCCGGCACCGCCGGACAGGTGATCCATTACCTCGACGCCGCGTTCGTGGCGCTCGTTGCCGGCGGCTTCCAGCGAGGCGAAGGTCAGCGAGCCGAACACGGCCAGGCAGGCCGCGGCCAGTGTGTTGCCTGTACGAAGGGTCATGGCGGCGTCCTCAATAGGGGCTGGCGGTGGGGCGCACCACCAGCTCGCTGACGTCGACATCGGCCGGCTGGTCGATGGCATAGGCGATGGCGCGGGCGATGGCGTCGGCCGGAATGGCGATGCGGCGGAAGTCGTCCATGGCCGAGCGGGCGGTGTCATCGGAAATGCTCTCGGCCAGCTCCGATTCGGTGACGCCCGGTGACACCAGGGTCACGCGGATATCGCCACCGACCTCCTGGCGCAGGCCTTCGGAGATGGCCCGCACCGCGTACTTGGTGGCGCAGTACACCGCCGCGGTCGGGCTCACCGCGTAGGCGCCGATGGAGGCGATGTTGACGAACTGGCCGGCGCGCTGGCGCTGCATCAGCGGTAGACCGGCAGCGATGCCGTGCAGCACGCCACGGATGTTGACGTCGATCATGCGGTTCCACTCGTCGACCTTCAGCGCGTCCAGTGGCGAAAGCGGCATCACCCCGGCGTTGTTGACGATCACGTCGATGCGGCCGAAGCGCTGTTCGGCGAAGTCGACGAAGGCCTGGGTGTCCTCGCGGCTGGTGACGTCCAGCGCGTGGCAGGCGGCAACGCCACCGCTTTCGTCGATCTCGGCGACGAGCTTTTCCAGCCGATCCAGGCGTCGCGCGCCCAGCACTACCGTTGCGCCCTGGGCCGCCAGCAGCTGCGCCGTGGCTTCGCCGATGCCGCTGCTGGCGCCGGTGATGAGTACGACTTTGCCGTTGATGTTCGACATGGGTTTGTCCTCCGCAGGTTGATTCGGGCGACGTCGGTGACGCCGTGGTTCGAATGTTGCGACGGAGGGCGGTGGCGGCGTTATGGCGATCCTGCCGGGCGCTTGCCTGATTCTGGCGCCGCCTACCAGATGCCTTCGTGCAGGGCGGCAGCCTCGTCCTCCAGCAGCGGGCCGAGCACCTCGACCTTGCGCTGGCCGGCCTCGAAGACGATGCGGCACGGCAGGTCCAGCGTCGGGTTCTCCGGATGGTTGCCGGTGAGGTCCTTCAGGCTGCGCTCGGAAAGGCCATAGACCACGCGACCCAGGCCGACCCAGTAGGCGGCCCCGGCGCACATGGCGCAGGGCTCGGCGGAGGTGTACATGCTGCAGCGCGAGAGGAATTCCGGTGTGTAGCGGGTCGAGGCGCGGGTCATCAGCACGCGCTCGGCGTGGCCGGTCATGTCGTGGTCGGGCATGTAGGCGTTGCCCTGTTCCAGCAGCACCTCACCGTCCGGCCCGACCAGAATGGCGCCGAACGGGTGGGTGCCGTTTTCCAGTGCGCGGCGGGCGACGTCGAAGCTTTTGCGCAGCAGGGCGAGATCGTCGAGAGGCATGGCGTTATCCAGACTGAGATGAAGAGGTGGTGGGCTTCAATGCCCAGCCTTGGGCAGGCTCCAGGGAAAGCAGACCTTCTGCAGCAGCCCGATCAGGTGGAACAGCAGCAGGCTGATCACCACCAGCATCAGTAGCGCGGCGAAGGCTTGCGGCACCTGGAACATCGAGGTGGAGAAGTTGATGAAGTAGCCCAGGCCTTTTTCCGCCGCGACGAACTCGGCGACCACCGCGCCGATCACCGCCAGGGTGATGGAGATGCGCAGCGCCGAAAACAGGTGCGGAATCGCATAGGGCAGGCGGATGTTGCGGTACTCGCGGGCCTTCGATGCGCCCAGTGAGCGCGACAGCTCCACCAGCTCCTCCGGCGTAGCCAGGAGGCCGGTGACGCAGGAAACAACGATGGGGAAGAAGGCGATCAGGAAGGTGATGAACACCCGCGGCAGGTCGCCGGCGCCCATCACCACCACGATGATTGGTGCCACCGCGACGATGGGCGTGGACTGCACGATGACCAACAGCGGATAGAGGGTGCGCGACATCACCCGTGAAGAGGCCAGGGCGATGGCCAGCGGGATGCCGATCAGGATCGACAGGCCGTAGCCCATCAGCGTTACCCGCAGGGTGGCGAAAATATGCTCGGCCCAGGCACCGAGGCCGACCTTCTGCGTCGCCGCGAAGATGGCGCTGGGCGAGGGCAGCACGAAGCTCGGCAGCTTGAGCAGGCGGCAGGCCGCTTCCCAGATCAGCAGCAGAACGAGCAGGGCGAGCCAGGGTGCGAAGCGGTCGGTCAGCGCCTTCAGGCGTTGTGCCCGGGGCTTAATGGTCGGCATGGCGCGAGAAGACCTTGCGGCGGATATGGTTGGCGAGCTCATTGAAACGTGGCTCCGTGAGGGTTTCCATGGACCGCGGGCGCGGCAGGTCGACGTCGATGATTTCCTGCACACGGCCGGGGCGCGCCGACATCACCAGGATGCGGTCGGCCAGCAGCAGCGCTTCGGGAATCGAGTGGGTGATGAACAGCACCGTCTTCGGGCGTTGGGTCCAGATGTTCAGCAGCTCCAGGCTCAGCTCGTCGCGGGTCAGGGCGTCGAGGGCCGAGAAGGGCTCGTCCATCAGCAGGATTTCCGGGTCGTGCAGCAGCGCCCGGGCAATCGCCGCGCGCTGCTGCATACCGCCGGAGAGTTCGTCCGGGCGCTTGTTGCCGAAGTCCTTCAGCCCCACCAGCTCCAGCAGCTCCTCGCCGCGGGTGATCTCCTGGGCGGTGACGCGGCCGTATTTGTGGCGCATGGGAAAGGTCAGGTTGTCGCGGATGTTCAGCCACGGCAGCAAGGTCGGTCGCTGAAATACGATGCCGATCTCGTCGCGCGGGCCGTCCACCGGGCTGCCGTAAATGCTGACCTGGCCGTGGGTCGGACGTACCAGCCCGGCGAGGATGCGCAGTAGCGTGGACTTGCCGCAGCCCGAGGGGCCGAGCACCGCGATGAACTCGTGGCGACCGATGTCGAAGCTGGCGTTGTCCAGCGCCACCACCTCGCTGCCATCGGAGGAGGTGAAGACCTGGCTGACCCGATCAAAGCTGATGTTGGGGCGCGGCGTGGCGGGCAGGGCGACGGCGTTCATGGCTTCACTCGCTCAGGCTGGTGTCGATGGCACTGGCCGGGTCGAGGCTGTCGATCTGCATGCCCTGCGCCTTGGCGACCCATTCCCAGGTAGTGGCCAGCCGCTTGGCGTCGAAGCCCGGGCCCTCGGCATCGCTGATCTCGTTCTGCATCAGCGGCACCGAGGCGACGAACTGCTCTTCGGCCTGCTGCTGGTCAACTTCGGCGATCATCTTCTTCAGCGCGGCGGCTGCGGCAGCCGGGTCGGCGATGGCGTTCTTCTGCGCCTGCTGATAAGCCTTGACGAACTTCTTCGCGACCTCGGGATTGCTCTGCACGAAGCGCTGCGAGGCCACCAGCGACAGGCCGTAGCCCTCGAAGCCGTATTCCGACCAGGGGATGGTCTTCAGCGTCTTGTCCGCCTCGCCGAGGGCGCGGACGAAGCCGGGCGCAACGGTCAGCCAGTTGATGGTGGCGTCCACCTTGCCGGTGGCGAGCATCGGCGCCAGCGCGCCGGGGTCTAGCTTGAGCAGCTTGACGCTGTTCGGGTCGATGCCATTGCGCTCCAGCAGCAGCGGCCAGACCACGTTGGAGGCAGAGAAGGTCGGGGTGGCCACCGTCTTGCCGACGATGTCCTTGAAGCTCTCGATGCCCGAGCCTTCGGTGGTGAAGAAGGCGTCCGGCTGCTTGTTGTAGATCGGGGCGACGGCAACTACCGGCACCTCGCCCTGGGCCTTGGCCTGCAGCAGCGAGGCCAGGCCGGCAGAGCCGAAGTCCGCGCTGTTGGTGGCCAGCTTGGTCACCACGTCGCTACCACCGCGGGCACTGGCGATTTCCACTTCGATGCCTTCTGCGGCGAACAGGCCCTGTTCGACACCTAGGTAGATCGCCGCCTTGTCGCCGGCTGGCAACCAGTCGTTGAGCCAGCGCACCTTGTCGGCGGCCAGGGCGGTTTGGCTGAACAGCGCGAGCAGGGCGCTGGCGACCAGGGTTTTCTTGAACATGGTGAAGCTCCTTGAAGGTTCGGCGTGATAAGCGCGATGCAATAAACGGGTCAGTGCACCGGATGTGGATGGCGATCGAAGAAATCCACCAGGGCGGCGAGCAGCGCGCCGGGCATGGCCAGTTGCGGCGCATGCCCGCAATCGAGCACTACCCGCTCGGCCCCAGGCACCAGCTGCTGCATGCGCTGTTGCACCCGTGGCAGCACGGAGCGGTCCTGCGTGGCTTCGATATACAACCGCGGCAGACGACCGAAACTCTCGGCACTCCAATGCGCGGCGATGTCGCGGCCACCATCGGGCTGCACCGTCAGGCGGCGCGCGGCAGTGATGGCGGCCTGTGCCGGTGCATCGTGGAAGAACACCGCGCAGGCGGCATCGCCCGGTACGCGGCTGCCGCCGGGCGCGGCTTCGAGATAAGGGCCGATGCCGCTGACTTCGGGGAAGTCGCGGGCGAGTTCGGCGCAGAGTTCGCCGAAGCCTATGCCGCTGGGCAGCATCATGCCGGCGACATAGGCGACCCCTGCGATGCGCTCGACATAAGCCTCGGCCACGGCAGTGGCGGTGATGCCGCCGCCGGAATGCGCCACTAGCTGAATCGGGCCAGGCAGCGTCTCGATCAATGCGCCGACGTGCTCGACATAGCGCTGCAGCGAGACCTTGGCGAGTGGCGTGTCGTCATGGCCGTTGCCCGGCAGATCGATCGCGTGGGGCCTGTGCCCGGCATCGCGCAGGCCTTCGAGCAGCGAATCCCAGACCCAGCCACCGGCCCAGGCCCCGTGGATGAGGACGATGTCAGCCATAGGTCCTCCGGTACATCTCGCGGTGGTGTTCTTCCACCGTTACGGCGGGGTAGCGTGGCGACTCGCCCGGTGCGAGGCAGGTCGGCAGGCACTCGACCACATGGTCCGGGTTGCCGCTGAAGAAGAACGGCACGCTGTAGCGCTCTCGCCCGGAGATATTGACCACCCGGTGCAGCGTCGAGCGGTACTGATCGTTGGTCCAGCGGGCGATCATGTCGCCCAGATTGACCACATAGGTGCCGGGCACGGGCGCTGCGTGTATCCAGCTCTCGCTGTGGCGATCCCAGACCTGCAGGCCGGGGTTCTCGTCCTGCAGAAGCAGCGTCAGCCCGCCGAAATCGGTATGCGCGCCACAGCCCTTTTCGCCGGGTGCGGCGTTCGCCGGCTGCGGCGGGTAATGCAGCAGGCGCAAGGTGCTCATGGAGTCGCGGCAGAAGCCGGCGAAATGATCCTCCGGCAGTTGCAGCGACAGCGCGATGGCGCCCATCAGTCGTGCCGCCAGCGCATTCATCGCGTCGCGATAGCGCTCCATGGTTGGGCGAAAGTTCGCAAGCTCGGTCGGCCACTGGTTGGCGCCGTGGTTGAAGCGCCCGACCAATACCCGCGGGTCGTCCTCGGCCAGCTCCTCGCCGATGTAGAAGCCCTCCTTGAGATCGGCCGGCGCACCGGCTTCCAGCACCTGCCCGCGCAACGGCTCATAGCCGCGATTGGCCTTCGAGAACACCTTGTCCAGCGCACGCTTGCTGGCCTTCGGTTGGGCGAAGAAGTCTTGTGCCTGCTCGAACACCGCCTGCTGCAGCGCTGGGTCGACGCCATGGTTGGCGATGCAGAAGAAGCCGACCTCGCGACAGGCCGCGCCGATGCGTTCGGCCACGGCAGTGCGCTCGGCAAGGTCGGGAGAAAACAGCCCGGCGATATCGATCAGCGGCAGCGCGGCGGCTTCGAGATGGCGGGCACAAAGGGACTGGTTCATGGCTCGATCCTGCTCTGCCGACGCGAAATGGCGGTCGGCGAGCGCAGTATCTGGGGGGCCATGCTGTGCGCAGAAGCAGAGAATATCGAGCAAGCCGATGCCGTTTCGGCAGCATCTTCCGGTGCTTCAAAAGGAGGCGGAAGGTGTTTCTGAAAGGTGCACTGCAAGGGGCCGGCGTTGTGGCGTTTTCAAATCTGACGCAGAAATATGCGACGTTCGCGCACCATATAGGTGCGGTTATCCCGCCGCAGAGAAGGCAATTATTTTTTCGGGCAAACAGGAAGGCGTCAGTCATGAGCGCCTTCCGCCTCGCTCTAGGGTGTGTTGACCGCGTCGAGAAGGGCCTCGGCTAGGGTCTGGCTGGTGAAGGGTTTGGCTAGCACACGCAGCCCGTGCTCGGCAGCGAGACGCTCGGTGTAGCCTGTCGCGAGGATGATGGGCAGTTCGGGATACAGGCCTTGGGCTTCCGCCGCAAGACCAACCCCGTCCAGCCGTCCGGGCATGACGATATCCGAAAGAAGCACATCGATAGGCGGGCGCGTGCCATCGGCGAGCCTGGCCAAGGCTGAATCCGCGTCCTGCGCCTCGTCGACCAAATAGCCCAGTTCCTCAAGCATCGACATCACCACCTCGCGCACCTCGGCGTCGTCGTCGACCAGGAGTACCCGTGTGGTTCGGTTGGCACGTTCCGGTGCCTTCTCTACCGGGCCAGCCGGTTCGCTGCGGTGTTCGACGCGTGGCAGCAGCAGGCGGACGCGGGTGCCCCTGCCGACTTCGCTGTCGATCGCTACCGCGCCGCCTGATTGGTGCGCGAAGCCATAGACCTGCGCCAGACCGAGGCCCGTTCCCTCGCCGATGGCCTTGGTTGTGAAGAAAGGCTCGAATGCCCGCGCCTGGACCTCCTTGCTCATTCCACAACCTGTGTCGAGGACGTCGACGGCGAGATAGGTCCTTGTCCCCAGGCTTGGCAGGGCGATGTCTCCATGCGCCACGTCGTGCAGGCTGATGCTCAACGGACCGCCGTCTGGCATGGCGTCCCGTGCATTGATCGCCAGGTTGAGGATGGCCAGCTCGCATTGCACCGGGTCCAGCGCCGCCGGCCATGGGCGGTCCGGCAAGTCGAGCTGTAGAACGACGTTATTGGGCAACGCGCCGGTCAGCAGTTCGTGCATGCCGAGAATCAATGCGCGCAAGTCGAGCTGCTCGACATCTCCAGTGCGGTTTCGACTGAAGGTCATCAGGTGCCGCGTAAGGCGGGTAGCCCGTTGAGCCGAACGCTGGCATGCCTCGATGGCGCGCTTGGCTCGGGGGTTTGGACTCAGCATGTCGGCCAGCTGCAAGCCGACGGTCATGCTTTGCAGAAGGTTATTGAACTCGTGCGATATACCCGCGGTGAGGTTGCCCAGCGCTTCAAGTTTCTGGCCCTGCAGCAGCGCCCGATGCGAGCGTTCGGCCTGGGCGACGGCTTCCTCGACCCGCTCTGCCATTTCCTGGCTCGAGCGGTGAATGGTCTTGCTGGCCTGGGCAAGTACCTGCGCGGTCCGGTCGGTCTCGTCCATGCCGGTCCGAGGTGCCTCGAAGACTTCCCCTCGGGCTAAGGCACCGGCTGCCTGGTCGAGTTGAGTCAAGGGGCGGGTGATGGTGCGGCCGAGCGCAATGGCCAGTCCGATCGCCGCCGCGAGCACCAGCAGGATGCCGATGGCCGCGGTTCCGATGGGCTTCAATACGCTTGCGAGCAGGTCCTCACGGGGAATGCCGATCAGTACCGTCCAGCCTGAACTTTCACCACGGCTGATAAAAGAAACCACGCGTTGATTGTCGCGGGTGACGGAAATCAGCTTGCCTTGGCGAGTCGCTAGCCCGCGCAAATCGGCGACGAAGTTGTCGTCCGCGGCTTCACCTACATGTCTGCTGGGGTCCCGGGTGCGCGCAACGATAGTGTGTGTCTGGTCCAGAACGGCACCAAGCCAGCGCTCGGGAAGCTCCTGAGCTTGCAGCAGGGCTTCGATGCGGCTGACCGGAAACTTCATGGTCAGGTAGTAGACGACTCGGCCGTCACGCATCACCGGGCGGTGAATGGCGACGCTGTGCACGCGCGTCAACGGGTCGCGAAACATCGGACTGACGTCTAGCAGCGGGGTGTTCTCGAAGCCTGGCAGGCTCGGTGGCATCGGCAACGGCGCGCCAAAAGGGTAGTCCGTATCAGCCAGGGGCACGCCGTTCGGGTCGAATATGGTTACGCCGGTGGCTATCGGTTGAACGGTCTGCTGTAGACGTTCATGAAACGCACGCAGATCGCCACTCACCAGTGTTGGCGAGGCGGCCAGCGTCGTGACCACTGCGCCGAAGCGATCAAGTTCGCGCTCAACGGCAAGACTTACGCCGCGCGTGGTCTCGTACATACTTTGGTCGATCTGCTGTGACTGCGCTCGGTAAACCGAATAGGTTGCAAACAGCGCGAAGGCCAGCGCCGGTGCGATGACGGCGATGACCAGCCAGATGAGACGGGCGCGTATCGACACGAAGCAAGTTCCTGATCGGAGCAAGAGTCAATGCGGGTTCGGCATCATGTATGAGCCCGTTGCTTTCGTAGGGCCTAGTCAGAAGACCGCAGGCGCGCCGGCTTGTTACGACGTTACAGACCAATGACGGCATCGAACCAACCGAACTTCAGCGGGAACACCTGCGCGTCGCCTCGGCTGAAGGTGGGCTGACGGATTGACCGACCCGCCTGGAACGCCCCGTAAGGAAGGGGTGGATCAGTGAACTTCCACACCATCGATAGCGGTGCGCAACGAGATTGCCAGTTCTTCCAGCCGGTAGGGCTTGGCCAATACGTGCACGCCTTCTGCGGCGGCAGATTGCTGTGCGGCTTCGGCGTAGCCGCTGGTAAGTAGCACGGGGACGCCGAGGTCGCGGGTGCGGATTTCGCGGGCCAGTTCAACACCGTTCATGCCGCCCGGCATCATCACGTCGGAGAACACGATGTCCACCTGACAGCCGTTCTGCAGCGCGCCCAGCGCGTCTGTGGCACTGGCGGCATGGGTGACGCGATAGCCGAGATGTTCGAGCATCTCGCCGACCAGTGCCGCGACTTCTTCATCATCGTCCACCAGCAGTACGGTACCGGCCGAGGCGTCGGGGCTGTCGTCTTCGACAGGCCGTTCGCCGTCGGGCTGATCGGGCACACGCGCCGAACGTGGCAGCAGCATGATCACGCTGGTTCCGCGATCGCATTCGCTTTCGATCCACACGGTGCCGCCGGACTGCCGCGCGAAGCCGTAGACCTGTGCCAGCCCGAGCCCTGAGCCTTTGCCGATCTCCTTGGTGGTGAAGAAGGGGTCGAATACGCGGGTGCGAACCTCCTCGGGAATGCCGGTGCCCGAGTCGGTCACCGTGAGGCGGACAAAATCGCCGGTGATGCCCAGCACCGTTTCGCCAGGTGCATTGCTGGCTTCGATCAGGATCGAGCCGCCGTCGGGCATGGCGTCGCGGGCATTCACGGCCAGGTTGAGGACGACCAGCTCCAGCTCGCCAGGGTCCACTTCGACCGGCCAGAGATCCGGCTCGAACTGCACTTCCACGTGCACGTCGCCGCTCAGGCTGCGGTCGAGCAGCTCGCGCATGCGGCCGATGCGCAGCACCAGGTCGACCGACTCGGGTTCCAGTGACTGGCGGCGGGAGAAGGCGAGCAGTTGCCGGGTAAGGGCGGTTCCGCGTTGCGCGGCCTGGCGCATGCCGTCCATCAACCGCTCGCGGCGTGCAGGATCGGCGCGGCGGTCGAGCATGTCGAGGCCGCCGGAGATCACCATCAGCAGGTTGTTGAAGTCGTGGGCGATGCCGCCGGTGAGCTGGCCGATGGCTTCGATCTTCTGCGCCTGGCGCAGGGTTTCTTCGATCTGCGCGCGCTCGGCCATCTGTGTGCGCAATTCCTGGTTGGCCTTTTCCAGTTCGCTGGTGCGCTCGACGACCAGCGCTTCGAGCTGATTCGAGGCGCGCTCACGGGCTTCGAGCAAGGCCCTGACTTCGTACTGGCGATGCCGCCCGCGCAGGGCGGCTTTCACCGCGCTGGTCAGGGTGATGCTCTGTACCGGGCGTTCCAGCAGGGAAACGTTGCGCAGCGCCGCCACCATGCGCTGACGCCATGCGGCGACTGCCGGCTGTTGATGCTTGCTGGTGAGGACCACGAATGGAAAGTCGGACCACGCCGGTTGCTGATCGACCCAGGTGGCCAGTGCTTGGAGGTCCTGACCGAAGAGGCCTTCTTCGGCGATGAAAACGGCGTCGGCATCGGTTTCGGCGCGACGTAGCACCTCATCGACACTGTGGCAGACAACGGCGTCCATGCCGCTGCGGCTGAGCAGTTCGGCCGAGGCGGGACCGTCCCGGCCGATGGGGGCATAGACGACTACGATGGGGCCTTCTCGTTTAGTGGGCGTCGTCATGCTCGTCTGTCAGTAGCTGAGTCGCATCACCGGTGTATTCCGGTGTGCCCGATAGGATGCCGCTGAAGTGGCTGAGCGGCGGCCCGACCTCGAGGCCGGCGCTACTGAGGCGGTACTCACGGACGGTGTTTTCATGCCGTCCGCTGCGCTTTTTCACCACTGACAACGCCCGGCGAACGACGCCGGCATGCTCGAAGTAGCGCTGCATGATAACCGCATCGCTGAGATAGCTGATATCCACAGGCGTATCCATTGGGCCGACCAGGCCATGCTGGGCGAGCACCATGATGCTGATCACGCCTTTCTGGCCCAGATAACTCAACAGCTCGTGCATCTGCAGAATCAGGAATCGGCCATCAGGCATCGCGTGCAGATAGCCGTTGAGGCTGTCCAGGATCACCAGTTCGGCGCCCCGAACTTCCACGCTTTTACGCACCGCGGCAGTGAATTCGCCAGGTGACAGCTCGGCGGGATCGACCTGTTGCAGATGTAGCAGCCCCTGTTCGATCCATGGCTCCATGGGTAGGCCAAGCGCCCGCCCGCGCGCCAGCAGGGTGCTGATGTTCTCGTCGAAGACGAAGAAGGCGACCTGCTCACCGCGCTCGCATGCCGCTACTGCGTAGCTCAATGCCAGCGAGGATTTGCCGACACCCGCCGCACCGACCAGAAGCGCATTGGTGCCGCGCTCGAGACCACCGCCTAGCATCTTGTCCAGTGCCGGATTACCGGACGAAGCTAACTCTCCAGAGAAGCAAGAGTGATGCTCCGCGGCGATGAGGCGTGGGTAGATCTGCAGGCCGCCCTTGCGGATGGCGAAGTCGTGATAGCCCCCGCGGAACTGGATGCCGCGCATCTTGATCACGCGCAGGCGTCTGCGCTCGGCGCCGTAGTCGATAGCCAACTGCTCCAACATGACCACACCGTGGGAGATGGAATGCAGCTGTAGGTCGCCCATCTCCGAGGTCTGGTCGTCGAGCAGAATCACCGTGCAGTTGCGAGTGGTAAAGAAGTGCTTGAGCGCCAATACCTGCCGGCGGTAGCGCAACGGGCTTTGCGCCAGCAGGCGCATTTCCGAGAGGCTGTCGAAGATCACCCGCGTCGGATTTGTTTCGCTGACACGGTTGAACACCTGCTGGGTAGTTTCGCTCAGCTCTATTTCCGCCGGATGCAGTACGGTCAGTTCCAGCTCAGGATCGAGGCTGGTCTCTGGTGATATCAGTTCGAAAATATCGATGCCCTCGAGCGTCCAGCCATGACGCTTGGCGACCAGCTCCAGTTCGTCCTTGGTTTCCGAAAGGGTTACGTAAAGCACGCGCTCGCCCTGGCGGACCCCTTCGAGCAGGAACTGCAGCGCAATGGTGGTCTTGCCCGAGCCCGGGCTACCTTCGTACAGGTACATGCGGTTGGGGTCGAGGCCGCCGCCGAGAATGTCATCCAGTCCCTCGCTGCCAGTGGAGATGCGAGGGGGTTCATCGTCTGGTTGGAAAGAAGGATTGGTGAAATCGGTCATTCCGTTCTCCTTAACGCAGGCGCCGCTGCGTGCTTCGTTCCCACTCCTGCAGGTCCATATCAGGACGGAGGCGGAGGGGAACAGGCCCGTTATTCGCCTGGTGGGCAGGTCGGGCTGAATGCCGCTCGAATCGTCGGTTGATGCGCTTCTGATGTGCCGAAAATTGCGCGTTTGGCGGTCGACGTTCGAGGGGCGCAGTCATTTAATCCGACTCGCCAGCCGCCTGCCCGTTCCGCATGAGTGTGCTCGGCACCTTCGCTGCAGCGCGCTCTCCAGGCGGCGCGACCATCTGCTGCGCGGTCCCCCCGGGCGCTTCGCTCGTTGCCCTTGAGCTACTTCGAACCACTCCGCTGCGCAACAGACTGCAACCATTGAACCTTGGATCATGGGCCGGGCTGGCCCATGATCAGCCTTTGCCTTTGCGGGTCGCCTGCATGTCTCGATTCTCTCGTCCGTCGGCTTCGGCACTGGGCCGCTTTCTGCAACTGGGCGGTACTGGCGCGCGCATTGCCGGCAACCTGCTGGTGCAGCGCATCACGCCAGGCAAGGCGCGTATCGACTGGGTGCCGGTCGGTGAACTGCTCGGTGATGCGCTTGGGCAGATGAAGGGCCCAGTGCTGAAGCTCGGTCAGCAGGCTTCGCAATGGCAGGACCTGCTGCCCGAACCGATCAGCGCGGCGCTGGCGCGCTTGCAGAACCAGGTGCCCTCGCTGCCATTCGATGCGCTGCAAGCCAATCTGCAGCGCGTCTACGACGGCAAGCTGTACGAACTGTTCGAGTCCATCGAGCCGGAGCCCGCGGCGGCGGCCTCGCTGGGCCAGGTCCATCGCGCTCGGGATCGGCAGGGCAGGGCGCTGATCATGAAGGTCCAGTACCCCGGCATCCGCGCCATCTGCGATGCCGATCTGCGCCAGCTGCGTCGGTTGATGCCGCTCGGGCGACTGTTCGGCACGCCGCCCGCGCGTCTCGATGCGGTGTATATCGAGCTGCAACGGGCCATTGCCGAGGAACTCGACTACGAGGCTGAGCGCGCCAACCTCCAAGCCTTCCGCGAGCACTTCAGAAACTGGCCGGGCATCCGCATTCCCTTTGCCGCGGGCGAACTCTGTCGGCCCGGTGTGCTGGTGCTGGAAGACCTGCCGGGCCGCTCCATGGCCGAGGTCGAACAGGCCTCGGCGGAGGTGCGCCAGCGCCTGGCCGAAACCCTCTGCGAATGGCTGGCCGAGCAGGCATTCGGTCTGCAACGGCTGCATACCGATCCGCATCCCGGCAACCTCGCCTGGACCGAGGCCGGCGAGCTGGTGGTCTATGATTTCGGCAGTGTGCTGCGCCTGGAACCGCGTTTGCTGGCGGGCTACGTACAGATCTTCGAGGCGCTGCGCGGTACCTCCAGCGAGGCGCTGGAGCCCGGTTTTCAGGCCCTGGGCGGACGCCAGCCGGGAAGCACGCCGCCGCACGGGCTATACCGAAGCATTCACCTGATGCTGCACCCACTGCTGCAACCCGGCGCGCCGTGGGACTTCCGCGAGGCGGCGCTGCATCAACGGCTGTCCGAGCTGTTCCCCCTGATGATGTCCGCACTCGGCAGCCTGCAACCGGCCTCCGGCACCTTGCTGATCAATCGCACCCTGGAGGGCCATTACTGGAACCTCTACCGGCTCGGCGCTTGCCTGTCCATCGCCGACCTGCTCGCCGAACAGATCGAACGCTGGCGCAGCGAAGCCGGCGCCCGTCGACCGTAAATCTGGAGATTGTCATGCCGTTGGAATCATTCCCCGAAGGGTTTCGTGCGCTGGTCATCGGCGCATCCGGTGGCATCGGCGCCGCATTGGTCGATGCCTTGCGCAGCGATCCGCGCTGCGCATCGGTCATCGCCCTGAGTCGCTCGTCCGAGCCGGCGCTCGACCTGACCGATCCCGCCAGCATCGAACAGGCCGCGACCAGAGTGGCGGGGCAGGGGCCGTTTCACCTGATCGTCAACGCCGCCGGCGTGCTGCACGGTGCCGACTTCATGCCGGAGAAGCGCCTGGCTGATCTCAACCAGGCGCAGCTGCTCGCCACCTTCCAGATCAACACCTTCGGCCCGGCCATGCTGCTGCGCCACTTCAGCGGCCTGCTCGACCGCCAGCGTGGCGTGTTCGCCATGCTCTCGGCCAAGGTCGGCAGCATTGGCGACAATCGGCTCGGCGGCTGGTACAGCTACCGCGCCTCCAAGGCCGCGCTGAACATGCTGATCAAGACCGCTTCCATCGAAATTCGCCGTAGCCAACCGAATGCGGTGCTGTTGGCGCTGCATCCGGGCACGGTGAACTCACGGTTGTCACAACCATTCCGTGGCGCCGAGATCGGCCGGCCGGCAGCGGACGCCGCGCAGGATCTGTTGCGCGTGATCGACGGTCTGGGGCCGGAGGCCAGTGGTGGGTTTTATGCCTATAGCGGGGAAGGGTTGCCGTGGTAAGCGCAGGCGCAACTTCAGGTCAGATCCAACCATCGCGTTTCGTCGGCTGCTGACCCAAAGACCAGCCGTGAAGGCTTGTGCTAGACGCTTTTCTTTCGATTGGCGTTGAACTACCCGAGCCGCTACCCTCGACCCGCCTGTTTAATTCCCGTCCCGCTGCATCAGAGGTTGCGTTGACTTCGACGATGAATGATTACGCGTTCAAACTGGCCAGCTACTGGCGAAACTCCCTGGCTGATGCCGAGAACGGCAACGGCGCCCTGTCTCCGAGCCAGGCCGATAAATTCCTCATGCTGCCAGCCGAAGTCCTCGCTTCTGGATGCCTGAGCGAAGGTCTGCTCACCCAGCTGTTCGCGAACGAGCCCGAAGATCGAGCGGACATCGAAATCACCCTGCGGCCATGGGTTTACCGCGCCCGCCGCGAGCATGGTCGGGCTCGCAATGGGTTGCCGGCGATCATCACGCCGGTCATCTGTCAGGTCTCGGTGACCCGTGAGGGGAGGCTGCAGCCACATGGGCAAGCCCTGATGCCGCGCGACATCCTCGAACCGCTGGACCGCGACAATTTCGCCATCGGCGCGCAGGCCGACCTGGACGCGTTTCTGTCCGCCGAGGATAGCCAACGGTTCGACCCGCCTGTAGATGCCGAAGCCCTGAGCAAAGACCAGCATCAGCAAAACTGGCGCGAATTCCTGCAGTTCTGCATGAAGATGTTCCGCCAGGTCAGTAACGACTGGGACGGCGCGGAAGATCGCTTCGAACTGGCCGGCTTCGGCTATCTGTTCAAGGAAGAGAAGGCAGAGGGCTTCAGCCGCAATATCGTCGCGCTTTATGACCATCTGCGTGATACCCGGCCTGCGGTGCCGCTGTTCGAGCGCTTCGCCCAGCGCGAGCGCAGCCCTGACGAACCTTGCCTGCCGGCCAATGGACTGTTTGCCGAACGACTCGCCCATGCAGGTGACGAATACGCCCTGGCGCCGGCCCAGCGGGATAGCCTGAGCCATCTGCTGAATGGGCGAGCCGGCGATATTCTCGCGGTCAACGGGCCGCCCGGTACGGGCAAGACCACCCTGCTGCTGTCGGTCGTCGCCTCGCTTTGGGCCAGGGCTGCCGCAGCGGGCGGGGAGCCGCCGGTGGTCGTGGCCAGCTCCACCAACAACCAGGCCGTGACCAACATCATCACCGCCTTCGGCAAGGATTTCGCGACAGGCAGCGGCCCATTCGCGGGCCGTTGGCTGCCGGATATCAGGAGCTTTGGCGCCTACTTTCCCAAGGCGTCGGCCGAAGCGGAAATGGCCCGCACCTATCAGACCCGGAGCTTTTTCACCGAGCTCGAATCCCAGGAGTACCTGGACAAGGCCCAGCAGACGTACCTCGCGCATGCCGCCGAGGCGTTTCCGGACATGCAGAGCCCGAGCGTTGCGGACACGGTCGAGCGCCTACGCGAGTCAATCCGCGGCCGCCAGCAACAGCTCGCGAACATCGAGCAGGCCTGGGCCAGGCTGGCCGAGGCACGCCAGGCGATCCAGACCTTGCTGGGCGATGACCCCCAGGCCGCCATCGCGCAGCTCCACGAGCAGCTGCAGGCCTGCGACCAACAGCTTGCAGATACTCAAGCTCTGCTGACGCGCTTCAAGCATTACCTCGCCCATGAACCGCTGCTCTATACGCTGTTCGGCTGGTTCGGCCCGGTTGCCGGCAAACGACTGCGCCTGGCGAAACTTCAGTTCGATGAAGCCGCGACCGAACTGCAGAGCGCCTCCAGCTTGAGTGAAATCGAAGCCCGGCTGACCGCCGCGGTGGCGCAGGCCAGCAAGGCGCGGAAAACTGCCGAAGCGCAATTGCACCAGGCGCAGCAACTGCAGATCGCCGAACAGCGCCAGCTCGCGAACTGGCAGAGCGCGGTCGCCGTATTGCCGAACCCTGCGGACAGGCCCGCCGGTGAAATAACTCTCGATGACTGCGACAACTGGGCGGACACCTCTCTGCGCTTCGAGATATTCCTGCTGACCACCCATTACTGGGAGGGGCGCTGGCTGATGGAGGTCGGCGAAAGCCTGCCGGAGATCCTCAAAAGCCGTAACAAGACCGGCCGCAAGACCCTGGAGCAGAACTGGCGACGCTGGATGAAGCTCACCCCCTGCCTGGTGGCCACTTTCTTCATGCTGCCCAAGGAGCTGCGCTGCAAAAGGCACGACGGCAACGGCTTCGTCGACGCTTATGCACTCGACTTCATCGATCTGCTGATCGTCGATGAAGCGGGGCAGGTCCTGCCCGAGGTGGCTGCACCCTCGTTCGCGCTTGCCCGGCAGGCGCTGGTGATCGGCGATACCCAGCAGATCGAGCCGATCTGGTCGATCCCGACGGCGGTCGACATTGGCAACCTGATTGGCGCCGGTCTGCTCGCGCGCGACAACGTCGATGACGACTACGCCGCGTTCTGCGAAGGCGGGCGCAGCGCCGCCAATGGAAGCGTCATGGCCATCGCCCAGGCGACCAGCCGCTATCACTACGATCCCGATCTCGCGCGCGGCATGTACCTCTACGAGCACCGTCGCTGCTACGACTCGATCATCGAGTACTGCAACGCCCTCTGCTACAAGGGCAAGCTGCAACCGTGCCGAGGCCCGAAACCGGACGGCGGCCTGCCGGCGCTGGGCTATCTGCATATCGACGGAATCTGCCAGCCGGTCCACGGCGGCAGTCGCCATAACCTGCTGGAGGCGCAGACGATCGCCGCGTGGCTCAAGGCCAACGAAGCCGATCTGACCGAACGCTACGGCAAGGAGCTGTGGGAGATCGTCGGTGTGATCACCCCATTCGGCGCGCAAACGCAGGCGATCGCCCAGGCCTGCGCGGCCCTGGGTATCAGCACTGGCAAGGGCGCGGGGGAAATGACGGTGGGCACCGTCCATTCCCTCCAGGGCGCCGAGCGGCCGCTGGTGATCTTCTCCGCGGTCTACTCCAAGCATGCCGACGGCCAGTTCATCGACCGCAAGGCGAGCATGCTCAACGTGGCGGTATCCCGCGCCAAGGACAGCTTTCTGGTATTCGGCGACATGGACCTGTTCAGCCAGCAGCCAGTCAGCAAACCGCGTGGGCTGCTGGCTCAGCTCCTTTTCGCTGATCCGGCGAGCGAGCTGATTTTCGAGCAACAGGCCAGGCAGGATTTGCAGACGCCAGGCACCGGACTGATCCACCTGCATGACGTTGCGGAGCACGACGGCTTTCTGAGGCAGACGCTGGAAACGGCTCGTCATCAGGTACAGATCGTCACGCCCTGGCTCATCGCGCGATGGATGCAGGAAAGTGGTGCGCTGGAGCGGCTAAGCCAGGCTGTCCAGCGCGGCGTTCAGGTCACCGTGTATACCGACCTGCGTTTCAACACCGGCATCGAGCGCAGCCGGCCCAAGGGCGATCCGCAACGCGTCGCTGAATTCAGGGAAGCGATCGCCGCGCTCAGGTCGCACAGCGTCGAGGTGCGGGTCGTCCACAAGGTGCACAGCAAGATCGTCATGGCCGACGATGAGCTGCTGTGCGTAGGCTCGTTCAACTGGCTGAGCGCGCAGCGTCACGGCGACTATGTGCATCACGAAACATCCATGGTCTATCGTGGTGCGGATGTCAGTGGCGAACTGGCGGTCAACCGTACCAGCCTCATGCAGCGGGTGATTCGTCGTGACGATATGTAGCAGTCCTGGCCGGTGCCGCCAGTCCTTCGCCGAGCCCTGATGGATGATGAGCGCGCTCTGGTTTCCATCTCTTTGGATGACTGACCCATGATCGACCTGCCACTGATGCTAGCCTTTATCGCCGCCGCCTCGCTGCTGACCGTTACACCGGGCGTGGACACGGCCATCGTGCTGCGCACCGCCACGCTGGAAACTCGGCGCCAGGCGGTGCTCGCCGGCGCGGGGATCTGCCTCGGCTGCCTGGCCTGGGGCATGGCGGTGTCGCTTGGGTTGGGCGCGCTGCTGCAGGCATCCGAGCTGGGTTATACGGTGGTCAAGTTTGCCGGCGCTGCCTACCTGATCTGGCTGGGCTCGCGACTGGTTTTCAAACCGCGCGCCTCGTTCGACGTGGGTGGTGCCACGGCGGCTTCCGCGCGCGGTCAGGCCTTCTGGCGGGGCCTGCTGACCAACCTGCTCAATCCGAAAATCGGCGTGTTCTACGTGACCTTCCTGCCGCAATTCGTCCCGCTGGGCGCCGATGTGGCGGTCTATTCGTTCTTTCTCGCGTGCCTGCATGTGCTGCTGACGCTGGCCTGGTTCGCCGTGCTGATCGCGGCGACCATTCCCCTCGCCAAGCTGTTGCGCAGCCCCGGGCTGACCGAGGCGCTGGATCGCGTGACTGGTGGTGTGCTGGTCGCCTTCGGTGTGAGGTTGGCGACTTCCACCGCCCCGTAGCGCGGCCTGAAACCCCTCGCAGCTTCACGCCGAACGCATCTGTCGAGCCGTTTGGCAGCGCACGATCCGCTGCGCACCTACGCCTCGCGCCCATTGTCTATGTTGGGATAACCGCCTCAGCCATCGCGGGGCGGCAGTGATCACAACAATAAGGATGAGCACGATGCGTTTGCTTCAGATCAGCAGATTGACCCTTGGCGTGGCGATCGTCGCCACCGGCCACATCGCCCACGGCGCGCTTCTGGAGGGCGGGGCGGTCGCCGCACCCGACGAGTACAGCGCCAAGGTGGCCGCCCAGGTGCTCAAGGCCGGCGGCAACGCGGTGGATGCCGCAGTGGCGACCGCCTTCACCTTAGC
The DNA here is from genome assembly GCF_021432085.1 of Stutzerimonas kunmingensis. Taxonomy (GTDB): domain Bacteria; phylum Pseudomonadota; class Gammaproteobacteria; order Pseudomonadales; family Pseudomonadaceae; genus Stutzerimonas. Next base: position 1,476,500 of record NZ_CP090366.1, read on the forward strand.
CGTCACCTACCCCGAGGCGGGCAATATCGGCGGTGGTGGCTTCATGACGCTGTATATCGAGGGCAAGCCGTACTTTCTCGATTACCGGGAAGTCGCGCCCAAGGCCGCCAGCAAGACCATGTACCTCGATGACAAGGGCGAGGTGGTCGAGAACCTGAGCCTGGTCGGCGCCAAGGCGTCCGGCGTGCCCGGCACCGTGTTGGGCATGTGGGAGGCGCACCAGCGCTTCGGCAAGTTGCCCTGGAGCGAACTCATCACCCCGGCGGTCGGCTATGCCCGTGAGGGCTTCACGGTCGCTGACCAGCAGTTCCAGTACCGCGAGGACGCCATCGGGCTGTTCAACGGTACGACCAACTTCGAGGATTACTTCGGCGCCATGAAGGCGGGTTCCACCTTCCGCCAGGCGGAGCTGGCCGAGACCTTGGAGCGCATCGCCGACAAGGGGCCTGACGACTTCTACAAAGGTAAGACCGCCGACTTGCTGGTTGCGCAGATGCAGCGTGACGACGGGCTGATCACCAAGGAGGACCTGGCCGCCTACCGCGTCAAATGGCGCGAGCCGATGCGTGTCGACTGGCAGGGCAACAGCCTCTACACCGCGCCGCTGCCCAGCTCCGGCGGCATCGCCCTGGCGCAGCTGATCGGTATGAAGGAGCAGCGCGCCGCCGACTTCAAGGGTGTCGAACTCAACTCGGCACGTTACATCCACCTGCTGGCGGAGATCGAAAAGCGCGTGTTTGCCGACCGTGCCGACTACCTCGGCGACCCGGACTACTCCGACGTACCGGTCACGAAGCTGACATCGCCTGATTACCTGAAGCAGCGCGCGGCCGAGGTCAATCCAACTGCCATCTCCGAGACCGAGAAGGTGCGCCCGGGCCTCGAGCCAAGGCAGACGACTCACTTTTCCATCGTCGATGCCGATGGCAACGCGGTCAGCAACACCTACACCCTCAACCTGGATTACGGCAGCGGTGTGGTGGTCAAGGGCGTCGGCTTCCTGCTCAACAACGAAATGGACGACTTCAGTGCCAAGCCGGGCGTCGCCAATGCCTTCGGTGTGGTCGGTAGCGACGCCAATGCCATCGAGCCAGGCAAGCGCATGCTGTCCTCCATGAGCCCGAGCATCGTCACGCGTGACGGCAAGGTCAGCCTGGTGCTCGGTACACCGGGCGGTTCGCGCATCTTCACTTCGATCTTCCAGGTGCTGAACAACGTCTACGACTTCGACATGCCGCTGGAAAAAGCCGTGGCCGCGCAACGCGTGCACCATCAGCTGCTGCCGAAGGACACCATCTACTACGACGCCCATGCACCGCTGACCGGCAAGGTTGCCGACGAGCTTAAAGCCATGGGCTACACGCTGGAGGATCAGGGCTGGTTGATGGGTGATATCCAGGCGATACGCGTCGATGGCACGCGCCTGCAGACCGGCTCGGACCCGCGCGGGCGTGGCGTGGGGATGGTCGTCAAGCCTTGATGAGCGAGGGGAGAGAGCAAACGGAGGGAATCGCTGCCGTCTAGTGAACCGTCATGCGCCGCTACAAGCAGCGGCGCATGACGTTCAGCTTCAACGCCGCACATGGCGTGCGGCGTTGAAAGAGGGGGAGATTACTGCGGGCGGTAAATGGCGCACAGCTTGTTGCCGTCAGGGTCGCGCACATAGCTGAGGTGCATCGCGCCGAGGCTGGATTCGCGCAGTCCTGGCGGGTCCTCGCAGGTCGTCCCGCCATGGGCGACGCCGACATCGTGAAACGCCTTGACCTGCTCGGCCGAGTTGCACTTGAAACCAATCGTGCCTCCATTGCCGACGGTCGCTTCCTCACCGTTGATGGGTTCGGTCACACCGAACAGGCTGCCGTCTTGGCGGTAGAACAGACGCGTGTGCCCGGACGGCGCCACATTGCGCAGCGGCTCGCCAGCGCCGAGTACGCCGAGCACGGCATCGTAGAACCGCTTCGACCGTTCAATATCATTCGAACCGACCATTACATGGTTGAGCATGGGGGCCTCGCTATGTGGTTTGGAGTTGTGCGGCTATGGAGCAGGCACTCTAGCATTGGGAGGAATAGGGGGGGGCAAGCGGTGGGTAGGGCGGTGAGTCTGGATGTTCAACCAAAGAGTAGAGGCAGCTTTCGGCCGATTCTGTTGAAAAAGTCCCGCCGCGTTTTTTGCCGGCGAAAGAGCGTGAGCGACGTTGAAATCTGGCTCGGTCAGAAGGCGAAGCTGTCCTGGTTTTTACGTAGCAACGCTGAAATCGAGCGCTTTTCAAGCAGCCGGGAAGAGGCCCTCTCAGAAACCGACTTTTTCAACAGAATCGGCCAGAAGCAGCCGCTCGGATGTTCGCGGAAGGTCGGTATGCCACTTTCAGCCGAGACGCCTGCGCCGGTTGAAACTACGAGATAGCCCGCTTCGTTGATGGCTTGGGTTAGCTGTTCAGTAACTCGCAATGCATCCCCTTTTGAATCGCCCCGGCTTTTGTGGAGGCCGTTTCGTTTAAGTCAGGCCGCCATGGCCTGACCTGCTTGTTGCTGGTAGAAGTTTGCCTCAGCTTCCGCAGGCGGGATATAGCCGATTGAACTCAGCAACCGCTGGTGGTTGTACCAGTGCACCCATTTCAAAGTCGCCATCTCAACAGCTTCGCGGCTCTTCCATGATTGACGGTAAATCAGCTCGGCCTTGTACAGCCCGTTGATTGTTTCGGCCAAGGCGTTGTCGTAGCTATCGCCCTTGCTGCCAACTGAGGGCTCAATACCGGCCTCTGCCAGTCGCTCGGTATAGCGGATCGAGACGTACTGACTGCCACGGTCGCTGTGATGGATCAGGCCGCCAGTGCGATGCGGTTGGCGGGCGTATAGGGCCTGCTCCAGGGCATCCAGCACGAAGTCGGTCTTCATGCTGGTACTGACTCGCCAGCCGACGATCCGTCGCGCAAATACGTCAATCACGAAGGCCACATACAGCCAGCCCTGCCAGGTCGACACGTACGTGAAGTCCGACACCCACAACTGGTTCGGGCGATCGGCATGGAACTGGCGCTGTACGCGATCCAGCGGGCAGAGCGACTTGTCGCCGGCCACCGTTGTCCGCACGACCTGGCCGCGCCTAATGCCCTGCAATCCAGCCCGACGCATCAACCGTTCCACCGTGCATCTGGCCGTCTCGATGCCTTCTCGCCGGAGTTGCTTCCAGACCTTCACCGCGCCATAGCACTGCATGTTGGTGTTCCACACCCGCTGGATTTCCAAGATCAACGCGTCATCGCGCCGAGCACGGCAACAGCGCAGTTCCGGGTTGCGCTGCTGCGCCGCGTGCCGGCGGTAACCGGACGGGGCGATCTGCAAGACACGGCAGATCGACTCGACCCCGAGACGGTCACGATGCTGATCGACAAATGCCCTCAGGACTTGGTGCGGCGGTCGAGCTCCGCCTGGGCAAAATACGCACTGGCCAGGCGCAGAATCTCGTTGGCTTTGCGCAACTCACGGTTCTCACGCTCCAGGGCTTTGATGCGTTCGCGCTCTTCGGTGGTCGGCCCAGGACGCTGACCGGCATCAGTCTGGTGGCGACGAATCCAGCCATGCAGGGTTTGCGCTGCACAACCAATCTTCGGGGCGATGGCCTCAATGGCCGCCCACTCGGAGGGGTAGTCGTTCAGGTGCTCCAGAACCATGCGCACAGCACGTTCACGGACTTCGGGGGAGTAGGTCGTAGTCTTTCTCATAGCCTCATCTTCTCAAGAGTTGAGGCCTCCACGAAACCCGGGGCGATTCACCTTGACCGGTCAGGGCGGCTTCGATGAGCCTGAAAGCCATACATTCATCTATTTCTAAGTCGTCGCGACCGAGGTTAAACGGCTGTACCCGAAAACGGCGCGGTTGAACTACGGCGGCACCAACGATATGCAAACCGAGCCAAAGCTCGTATTGCGCGCCGCCGCAGTTTTCTGCGATCGGCTGCAGCGTAAGTTCTACTCTCTGATCCAGCATGGTTCCGACAGAACGGTGGTGGGATTCACGCGGCGCCAATCCGCTCAGATCGCGGACTACGAATGTGTTTTCGGCGGCGGACCAACTGTTGTGTAGTGGTGTGCTGCGGTTGCGGGCCGACATGATCAATGGCTCCTGCATATACCCACGCGGTATCGAAGCGAGCGGGTAGTAGTCTTCAAATAGCATCAAGCTTGTCCCAACGAAAGCTGGAAAAGCGAGCTGGACTGCCAGGCGTGTTAGCGGGCCGGGACCGGGCCATTGATACATCGGTAGCCAGGGTATTGCGCTTCAGCCGTGACCTTTGCCATCGCAGAACTCGTTGCCTGGACGGTCATGATAAAGCTGGCTCGAGGACCGGCTGATGAGACGACGCGTTGCATAGAGACTTGATAGGTTTTCATGGGCATCTCCTGATGACGGTGCCCAGTTTGAAAACATGGTGCGACGACCTGTGTCGCGCTGTTCTTCTGTTATTTCGCTATCGATAGAGAGCGGCAGCCGCGATGGCCTTTTCCGCAATGCGTGCGCGCTGATCCGGTGGGCCGAGAACTTCGACGCTGGCTCCTTGGCTTAATAACCAAAGATCAAGCCCCTGGCTAGGTAGAATCTTGCATTCCAGCAGCCAGCGTCCATCACCCTCAGGCGTAATGACCTGATCGGATTCCAGTGGATTTTCCGTAAGCCGTTCGAACAACGCTAGGTCAATGCGAAGACGAAGCGGTATCGGTTCCTCGGAGCGAATTGAAAGCAAGGACTGCAGCGACCGAGTATTTCTAATGTCATATCCGTCCGGGATCGATGAGGTTTGCCAGGCTAGTTTTGCTTTGTTGAAGCGGTGTAGAGGCCAGGCCATCGGTCCTTTCACGTCGTCGCCTGCCAGAGTCAGTGAGACGTAGATATTCGAGTCCTGCAACGAAAGCCCCAGGACATTGATAACGTATTGCGTCGTAGCGTCGGATCCGCGCTTAAGATAATCCACCTCCACGGCACGGTTTTCGATCATCGCTTTATAAAGAACATCCAGAACGTCCGGGGATATTTTGGCCGGGCGAAGCGTTACGAACCGCGTATTCGTCATGATGCGCCTAGGCCACTCCTTAAGATTGGATGAAGCGGCTTCCAGTTGCGTCTCGGCATATTCGGTCAGAGCATCAAGTGGCTGTTGAAACATCGACAAGCCAAAACGCTGGGCATGTTGAACCAGCATCAGGACCCCAAGTGCCTCAGCAGGTAGAAGCGCCTGGCTCAGGAGGGGCTTCTCGGTCCACCAGTAGAACTGCCCGTCTCTACGTTGTTGTCGAATATGACTTGGAAATGCTGCCTTGAGGTCGTTTAGACCCCTTTGAACGGAGCGAATGTGAAGCTGTATACCTTGATTTGCCAACCGTTCGGACAACTCACGCGTCGAGAGGGCGCTTCCTTTCGGCGGTACCAGTTTCTTCAGCGCCTCTCGGCGGTACAAACCCTGCGCAGCGCTTCTATTAACCGTTCGGCTCATCCCTTAATCTCCTGACCGCGCGACACAAGTTGTCGTTCCGGTAAGCCATGATCCGTAATGTCGCGATTGATATCAAGGTGGCATCATGCGGTTAGCCTGGCTGGGTGAGACGAAAACATGGATACCTAGTGCCGAAACAGCGTTCGGTGCACAAGGCTCGGTGAACGGCTTCGAGGCCTCTGAAGAAAAGGCCGCCGGCAGCGATGTCATGAGCTACGTCACGTTGTTCGACTTGGCTACCGGAACTTCGCCAGACGCAAATGCTTTGAATGAGCTGGGCTGCATCTGGCTCGAAGGAATCGGTGTCGAGCGCAACTGGCCTGTCGCACGCGCCCTATTCGCCGCTGCGGCCAGCTATGGATCGACAAGCGCCTACATAAACCTTGGGCATTTACACTGGTTCGGCATGGGTGTGCCCATCAATGAACGAAAGGGTCTTGCCTGGTACCGCTTCGCTGCAAACAGGGGATCAACGGACGGTCTCTGTGAACTTGGTCATGCCCACTTAGCGCTTGCTGAAAATGGCACTGGGGCCACGTGCCCCGAGATGCACCTAGAAAACGCTTGCGACTGTTATCTGGCAGCGGCGCAGGAAGGACATCCGGAGGCAATGTCTTCACTCGGCCATCTGTTGCTAGATGATCGCAATCATCGGCAGGATGAGGCGAGGGGACTTTCTTGGCTCACGTATGCCGCGGCGCTTGGCGACCCATTGGCTGCCAACCGTATTGCTGATTTCTTTGACGAGGCTCGGATTGGGCTACCTGATCCAGGGAATCTGTTACGGGATTTCTGGCGTAACTATCGGCGTCAGCGCGATGCAGTGGCGGAACGTGATCAATTCGAACAAGGGTCCAAGGGGTGACGTGCGTGCAAGCAGGTGAACTTGAATCGCTGCTGAACGCGGTGATCGAACTGGTCGAAGACGCGGGCGATCGCCTTATTCGAGAGTGGGAACGGGAAGGCGGGCCTCGGGGACATGGCGATAAGGCGGAGATCGATAACGAAATTGAAGTTTTTCTACGTCAAGGATTGCTGAGCCTACATGAGGCCGACTTCTGGGGCGAAGAGACAGGGCAGGCGCTTACGGGTGACCGCTATTGCTGGGTGGTAGATCCGCATGACGGCACCCGAGACTTCTTGAAGGGCCTGCGAGGCAGCTCGATTTCCGTGGCGTTACTGCGAGACCAGCAGCCCGTGCTGGGTGTCGTCCATGCTCCGATCAGCCCTGACCGGGGAAAGGATTGTATCGCCTGGGCTGAGGGTCTCCCGTATCTGCTGCGCAACCGGCAGGCGCACCCGGTCGACCTGTCAACCGCGCAGCTTACTGACCAGGACACGCTATGGTTGAGCGCAGCGGCCGCACGCAAACCCTACGCGAATATCAAGCTGTGCGCACCCGCCCGGTTCGTTGCCATGCCCAGCGTTGCCTATCGGCTTGCCCGAGCTGCCGCGGGCGATGGTGTCGGAGCCGTGTCGCTAACCGAATTGTCCGCGCACGACGTAGCTGGAGCCCATGCGCTGTTGATCGGTGCCAAGGGGGTGCTGCTCAACCAAAGTGCGGAGCCTTTGGACTATCGCAACATGGAGCTTGTATGCATTCGTTGCTTCGGCGGCGCGCCCGAGGTTTGTGCCGTGCTAGCCCGACGTCCCTGGCATGAGGCGCTGAATGAGTGTTCTCAGCAGTCGCGCCGCCTACCGAGTACACCTCGCTTCCCGCGCGTGGAGCTGATGCGGAGGGCCCACGCTTGCCTGGCTGGTCTTTTGATTGGCGACAATCTCGGTGCACAAGTCGAATTTATGGATGCTCGCGAAATCGCCGAACGCTGCGTACAACGCCCGATTCAAATAGAGGACGGCGGGGTTTGGGGAATTCTGGCGGGACAGTCCACTGACGACGGTGAGCTCGCCCTGGCTCTCGCTAGAAGCCTTGTCCAAACGGGGCGGTACGATGCCGAGCTCGCTGCCACGGCCTATGTGCAATGGCTTAAATCCGAGCCGTTCGACGTTGGGCAGACGACCCGTCAGGCACTCGGACCCACTCGAGATCAGGACCTGTCCGTCGCTGAAGCCTGTCGGCTGCACGCTTCCCTATGCAGCCAGGCCAACGGAGCGCTTATGCGTGTTGCACCGATAGGCATTGCGGCACACGGCCAGCCAGAGCTCGCCGCCGCCTGGGCACGTCAGGATGCGCAGCTAACCCATCCTCACCCGGTGTGTCTGGAGGCGAACGCCGCGTTTGTTGCAGCCATTGCGGTTGGAATGCACGGAGCGGATAGGCAGCACATGTTCACAGCGGCAATGGGCGTGCTCGCTGCTTCGGAACATGCCCAACGAGTGAGGGAGGCGTTGCTGGCAGCTGCCGCTGGGGAGCGCCCCAGCAACTATCAAAAACACATGGGGTGGGTGCTGATTGCTCTCCAGAACGCGTTTTATTACCTGATGAGCGGAGCGAATGCTGAGAAGGCGATTATCGAAACTGTGATGCGCGGTGGAGATACAGACACTAACGCTTGCATTACTGGCGCGCTGCTCGGCGTTGCCGATATAGACAGCAGTTTCATCATTCAGCAATCGATGCGAGTGGCAGCGTGCAGACCAGATGAAACAAAAGCGAGGTCCAGGCCGATCCATTACTGGCCGGATGATGTGAGCCTTATCGCCCAGCGCTTGCTGGGAACAACCAGTTCAATCTAAGGAGTAAGCGAAGCAATGATAACGATGCGCGACGGAGGTTCGGTAAACCTCAACTCAATCATCTCCCATTTCAACGAGTGCGGAGGGAAAATGGTGCTTGGCGCAAATAAAACCAAGCTTGCTAACCATGATAAGCATCTATCATTAGACTACTGGCTTCGTTCAAATGGGGCACGCAATCCTGACCAGATGCAAGCAGAAAGCTCGTTAATAGAGCAGCTAGTAGGCACCGGGCATTTCGCGGAGACAGTCATGGCCTGCCCCAATACAGGGAGGCAATGCAAAGCATTGAAGCTGTTACGAATTTCGAGATGAAGAGAAAAGGCGGCGAATCGGTTGCCAGGAATGTTCATACTTACTGGTAATGCTAGTGATGTAACGTTAGCACTTAACAACCGCTATGGCCGAGAGGCGTCTGTCGAGACCGGTAGGAACCGGCCAGAAGCGGTTGTTCAGAGTTCATGCTAACAATCGGTGTCGAGCTTCGGCACCAATCGCCGACAATTTAATCTCTTCCGATCCCTCAAGTGTAACTTCCCTTAAAAAATTAACATTAACTACATGGTCGACCAAAAAGTTGAACGAACTCCTTCCTCTGTTCCCTCCGCAACCCCACTGGCTTGGAAACTCGCAAGGCTGTCCGCCGTTCGATGTTCTGAACTCAATGCTATATGAGGCTGTTGCAAACAATCCCAGCAACACTGACAAACCACAAATTATTGGGAAGCTAATTCTGATAGGGCGGACTTATTCCGCCTCAGTGGAGCGCAGAAAGACGCAAGGCCATGTTAAGGATGAAAGACAAGCGCTTGAAGTTATCATTGCCGCTGCCGAAGCTATTGCTGCGTCAAAGTGTGCCATTCTATTGGACTCTATCGGGCTGAATGACAAACTTACGGATGAGCGTTTGCCGGAGGCCGTTGCAATTCATCTAGAACTTTGTCAGGCGCTAGCGACCGCCAACAATCGGGAGAATAGCAGTCTTGCCTCAAAGTATCTTCATTTTCATCGGCCAGATTTTTTCCCTATTGTAGACTCGTATGTTCGTGAAGGTTGGTCGTGGCTCATGGACGAGCTGGGACTTAGCTATAGAGGATGGCAAGTGTTTGGGAAAGTTGGGCGATATAACGATTGGTGCGTGCGCGTTCTTGAGCTTCGCACTCTGATGGAGAATAGCCTCTGCCACACTGTTAGTCTTCGACAAGTCGATAACTATTTACTGTCAGTCATGTCACTGGATGGGCAGGGTGGCTGGGGATTGCCGCGTTTACCTGGTTGAGTAAAGGACAAACTGAGGACACGGCCGGCGGCACTGGCACTTTCCTGGTATTAGGTTGAGCGAGTGCTAAACGTCCGCTTTTGGCCGATTCTGTTGAAAAAGTAGCGGCCTCTCCATGCCGTTGGCAAAATTGCTCTGTCAGCGAGCGTGGGGGCGAACAGCATGATGGGGCAGTTACCGGGAGGACAGCAGCGCCTGTTCTACTCGTTCAACCTAGAAGATCACGTCCCGGCTCAACACCTCCTGCGCAGCATCGACCAGTGCCTGGATCTTAGTGATCTGCGCGCCTACCTGGCGGACTTCTATAGTCCCATCGGACGCCCCTCGATTGACCCGGAATTGATGGTGCGCATGCTGGTCGTCGGCTACTGCTATGGCATTCGTTCCGAGCGGCGATTGTGCGAAGAGGTGCACCTGAACCTGGCCTATCGCTGGTTCTGCCGGCTGGGTCTGGAAGACGAAGTCCCCAATCACTCGACCTTCTCGAAGAATCGCCATGGGCGTTTTCGTGACAGCGATCTGTTCCGCTGGTTGTTCAATGAGGTGCTGCGGCGTTGCATGGCAGCCGGCCTAGTCAAGGGCGAAGGTTTTGCCGTCGACGCTAGCATCATCAAGGCGGATGCCAGCCGGCAACGTGGGGTAGCGGGAGATGAGGTCGATTGGAACGATCCAAAGCTCAGCAGCCGCGCAGTGCGCGAGTACCTCGAAGCCCTTGATGAAGAGGCGCTGGCTGAGGCTCTTCCCAAGAAAATTTCGCTCACAGATCCTCAGTCCCGTTGGACAGCAGCGCCAGGTGGGCCGGCCTTTTTTGCCTACTCCACGAATTACCTGATCGACACTGAGCACGGTGTGATCATGGACGTGGAAGCTACCCCGGCGCACCGTACCGCCGAAGTCGATTCGACTAGGACGATGGTCGAGCGTGTCAAAGCTCAGTTCGATCTCACACCGGAACGCCTTATCGGCGATACCGCTTATGGCACCGCCCCGATGCTGGCCTGGATGGTCGAAGAAAAGGACATCGAGCCGCATGTGCCGGTGTGGGACAAGACTGAGCGCAAGGACGACAGCCTCTCCAGTAACGACTTCCACTGGAACCAGGAGGCCAATGAATACCGCTGCCCAGCCGGCAAACCACTACGCAGTGAGTGGCGCGCCTTCACCCAGAAAAGATCGCGGGTGACCAAGGCCAACACCATCATTTATCGCTCCAGCCAAACCGACTGCACTACCTGTCCGCTGAAAGCGAAATGCTGCCCCAACACGCCGAATCGGAAGATCGTCCGCAGTATCCATGAGGCTGCCCGCGATGTGGCCAGGCGCATCGCCAAGACACCGGAATACCTCGTCTCTCGCTGCGAACGAAAGAAGGTGGAGATGCTGTTCGCCCACCTCAAACGGATCATGAAACTCGATCGTTTACGACTGCGCGGCCTGACAGGTGCCACTGACGAATTCACTTTGGCGGCGGCGGTGCAGAACCTGCGACGCATGGCCAAGCTTTTGCCTCAAGGGCCACCGCTCACGGGATAGGTACGCCTGCTGAGAGCAGAAACCTTCAAATTAACCCTCAGGCCTGAGCAAGGACGCTCAGCGAAACGCCGAAAGGCAACCTGAAGTGGCTTGCAGTCACTTCGACAGCAGGCACACCTGATCGGCAGGCCGCCGCTAAACCTACTTTTTCAACAGAATCGGCCTTTCTCCTGCTGTCGCCAGGCGAGATGGGCGCTCAGTGGGCATCCGTCGCGCAGGCCGCGAGCGGCCTGCGCGATTACCTCGTCAGAATCATCCTGCAACGCGGCCAAGGCCTGCCATGCATGCGCGAGCTCAGCCACGTCCAGCAGTTCATCGATCCGTTCTCGTCGTGGCAGCAACCTGGGTGCGGGCAGCTGTGCAGTGGCGTGCCTGGACAAGGCCCGCAACAGACTGTGCAGCTGGCTGTGCGCCTGGTCCTGCCAGTTGATCTGGACCAGTCCCTCGATGAGTTCGGGCTGTTGCTCGTCCATCAGGCAGCGGTCGGCAAGGCCGATGTCCAGTGCATCGCGGGCATTCACCCGCGTGCCGGTGAGGCCCAGAAACAGACCCAGCTTGCCAGCCAGGCGAGGAAGGAACCAGCTCGCGCCGACATCCGTATGTAGGCCGATGGCGACTTCCGGCATCGCCAGCCAACTATCCGGTGTAACGATGCGGATCGTCGCGCTCTGCAGGAGCCCCATACCGCCGCCCATCACGTAGCCATGGCCCCAGCAGATCAGCGGCTTCGGGTAATGGTGCAGCAGGTGGACGAGGCGGTACTCGTCGGCAAAGAAACGCTCGGCCAAGGCCGGCACCGTTCCGGGCTCGCCTCGGCAGGCCTCTGCAAGGCGGCGTACGTCGCCACCGGCGCAGAACGCCTTGGCACCGTTCCCGCGTAACAGCACGCAGGCGACTGCCGGCTCGTTGGCCCAGCGGCCAAGCTGGTCAAGCAGTGCGTCGATCATCGGCAGGCTCAAGGCGTTGAGTTGCTGCGCGGCGTTCAGGGTGACAATGGCTATTCGCATGCCATGCAGGGCGGGGCGTTCTTCGAAGGTGACGTGCATGTAATCCTCGGCGCCGGATTGGTGGGCAGGTCCTGTAAGGCTGCGTTTGGTACGGCGGTCATCGGTTGCGCCAGCGAGGGTCGCGCTTCTCGAGGAACGCATTGACACCCTCCAGGGTGTCGTCGGCCTCGAACAGCTCGACGAAGGCCTCGCGCTCGGCGGCGGCAAGCGTATTGGGCACACGTTTACGGGCCGCGTCGATCAGCGGCTTGATGGCACGCACCGCAACAGGGCTTTGCCGCGCGACCCGGGATGCGAGCATCAATGCGTGGCCACGCGACTGGCCGGGCTCGACCACCTGCTCCACCAGTCCGATGCGCAGCGCAGTTTCTGCCGTGATGCGCTCGCCACAGAGTATCATGCGTTTGGCCCAGCCTTCGCCCACCAGCCAGGCCAGTGCCTGGGTGCCGCCCGCACAGGGCAGCAGGCCCACCGATGCCTCCGGCAAGCCCATTTGCGCCTGCTGCTCGGCGATGCGCAGGTCGCAGGCCAGTGCGCATTCCAAGCCCCCGCCAAGGGCGAATCCGTTGACTGCAGCGATGGAGACACCGCGGAAATCGCGCAGCGCCTCAAAGGCTTCGCCAAAGCGGCGGGCCATTTCCCGGGCTCGGATGCGATCGCCGTCAGCGAAGAGTTTCAGGTCCGCACCCGCGCTGAAGAACTTCTCGCCCTGACCGCAGATCACCAGTGCGTAGATTTCGTCATCGTGGTTCAGATGGTCGATGATCTGCTTGAGCCCGATGAGTGACTCGCGGTCCCAGGTGTTGGCAGGCGGATGGTTGATCGTGATGAGGGCGGTGTGACCATGCTTTTCCACGGTCAGCTTGTGGGTCAGGTCGAAGACGCCGGCTTGGTAGGGCTCTACTGCAGTGCTCATGGTCGAAATCCTCGTGCGTTTCAGGGCTCCGCTGACGAGCGACCGGTAACGTCGCTCCTCTTGAGAGTCCTTCAATGCAGCGAGGTTGCAGCGTTCCGGTCGGTCAGACGACCCGATGGAGCGCCCGGCTACTGTCCCAGTTGCTCCATCGTTCTGTCACTGTAGCCTAGCCGGCTGCCCGCCCGCGCGACGCTCTTCCTGCCATTCGGCCAGCGACGGCGCAGCCTGCTCGCCGGATAAACGGTGGACGATCTCGAAATAGTCCTGCTTGAAGCGATCCTTGAGCACTTCTTCGCGTGGCTTTACCTGAATGGCGTAGACGGTCTGCACGTTCTGGTGGTCGAACTCGCGCCACTGCTGCTGATCCTTGAGCAGGCTGTAGCTGTGGTTTTCCAGGGCCGCGATGACTTGCTCACTGCCGATGCTCTTGGCGCGAGTGGCGGCATCTGCCCACTGATAGACGATGCTGTAGGCCGAGGCCGCGGAGCTTGATGGGTGCGTCTGGTAACGCTCACCGAAGTCGCGCACGAATGCCTTGCCGCGTTCGGAACCTTCGAGTTCGGGTACGCGCCAGGTCCAGGGCTCGGTGCCGAGCACGCCGCGCATGATGTCCGGGCCGGCGAGTTCGACCATGGACTGCGTTAGGTTGGGAACCGCAATCTGCATCTTCTTGTTCAAGTCGAGTTCGTCGGCGATACGCATGGCTCGCACCATGTCTTCGCCAAACAGGACCAGTACCAGGACCTCGGCACCGCTGTTGGCCGCCTTTTCCAGTGCCGCGCGGTAGTCGGACAGGCGCGCGCCGGGGAAGGCCGTCTTGACCCCCTGGTGCTTGTTCTGGTCGACAGTGCCGGTCGCCTGGCGCAGCGAGCTCTCGCTGGTGTGGCCCCAAGTATAGTCGGAGGTGATGTAGAAGTAGGTCTTGCCGGGCATTTTGTCGTTCAGATGCTGCCCCAGCACCCGCGCGCTCATCCATGCGTTATTGCACTCGCGGAACATGTAACGGTGGCCATCCTTGCCAGTTGTGTCGTTGGAGTAGGTCAGGGTGCCGAAGTAGAGCAGCCCCCGCTCCTTGGCGCGCTTGCTCGCGGCAATGGCCACCGCGCTGGATACGCCGCCGAACAGCATGGCGACGCCTTCATCCGCCATCTTGTCGACGTTGGCAACGGCCTTTTCGGGGCGGGATGCGGTATTGCGGCTGATCAGGCGTAGCGGGCGGCCCAGAACACCGCCCGCCTCGTTGATCTCGTCGATTGCCAACAAGGCTCCGCGCATTTGTGCAAGGCCTTCTTCCTTGTAGCTGCCGGTACGGGGGTAATTGAGGCCGAGCGTGATGGGGTCAGCAGCCTGAGCCGTAAGACAGAACCCCAGCCCTAGCGCCAGAAGGGTGATCCGGTTCATAGCATGTTCCTTGTTATAGCTTTTGTTATTGGTTTATTGGCAGTTAGCTTTTTTACCCTGCCGCCGGTGCGTGCGTCACTCTTTATGTGCGGATCGAAGGCGGCGCCGGCGTCAGTACGTGAGCCAGGTGCGATTATGACTAAAGGAGGGAGGGTGTATCTTGCGGTGATGTCGTGATTTCGCCGGTTTGCGGTTGACAACCATGATGGCGTTTTTTAGGGTTCGGCGGCTACGCCATCCGGAAGCAGCTCATGACTCAAGACGATCGCATCAGGCTGGAGGCTGGCTGGAAAGAAGCGCTGCGCGAGGAGTTCGACAAGCCATACATGCTTGAGCTTGGCGCTTTCCTTCGGCGAGAGAAGGCTGCGGGCAAGGTGATATTTCCGCCGGGGCCGATGATCTTCAACGCGCTCAATTCCACGCCGCTCGATCAGGTCAAGGTAGTGATCCTTGGGCAGGACCCCTACCACGGTGCCGGTCAGGCCCATGGGCTTTGCTTTTCGGTACAGCCGGGCGTGTCACCACCGCCGTCACTGCAGAACATCTTCAAGGAACTCAAGCGCGACTTGAATCTTGATATCCCTCGGCATGGCTATCTGCAGCACTGGGCAGAACAGGGCGTGCTATTGCTCAATACTTCGCTCACCGTGGAACAGGGTGTCGCCGGTTCGCATGCCAAAGCGGGGTGGCAGCTATTCACCGATCGAATCATTGAGGTGGTCAGCGAGCGGCGTCCGCACCTGGTATTCATGCTTTGGGGCGCCCATGCGCAATCCAAATCGAAACTGATAGACGCCACGCGGCATCTGATGCTGAAGTCGGTGCATCCTTCGCCGCTCTCGGCGCACCGCGGATTCATCGGTAACGGTCACTTCAGTCGCGCCAACCAGTTTCTCAGGCAGCAGGGGATGCAGGTGATCGACTGGCAGCTTCCGGCTGAGGTTTAGCCCGACACCCAGGCGGTATCGGGCTAGGTTTTGGTCAGTCTTTGGCGCCGTGCTTGGCCTGAAGGTCCTTGGCCTGCTTGAGATGCTCTTCCAGCTTCGGCAGCGTTTTTTGAGCGAACTGCTTCAGGTCGGCGTTCTCGCCACCCTCCACGTAGTCCTGATACATCTCGATGGTCTGCTCGTGAGCGACGACCTGATTGTTGGCGTAGGCTTCGTCGAAATTCTCGCCATCACGCAGCTTCAGGATCATGGCTTTGGCCTTGTCCATTAGCGTGGCCTCGTCGGACATTTCCAAGTCTTTGGCCTGGGCCAGTTGCGCAAGCTCCTGATTGGCCTTGGTGTGGTCGTCGATCATCATCTTGGCGAATTGCTTCACATCCTCCGACGTACCCTTGTCCAGGGCCATCTTCGCCGTTTCGATTTCTGCAATACCTTTGGCCGAAGCCTCGTCGACGAAGTTTTCGCCTTCGGCGGCAAGCGCCAGGTTAGCCGCTACTCCGAACAGCAAGGCGAATGCGCCCGAGAAAATTGTTTTGGTTGCTCTGGTCATTGCGTCCTCCTTTCTTCACCTGACTTGTGTTGGCCGGGAGGCAGACACAAGGCGCGATGCGGCGAGATTGCCGTCCCTTTTTGTGACTAGGTGCCATAGGGACGGTTCCTCGCTTTCGGGCGAACGGTGTCCGGTGCTTACTGAAGCATGCTCATGGCTGCGTCCATGGCGGCAGACAGGTCCTCGTCCTCCTGCATCAGTTCGCTCGGATCGAGCCCCAGCTTGGCGAAGGCGGGAACCTCGCTCCAGTCCAGCTGCGCGTAAGGGTGCTGGGTGCCCATATAGCTCTGCAGGGTGGCGACTTGCACCACGTCTACATAATCGACTGCGGCCGAATTGCGCTGGAAATCGGTGTACTGACCAGCCACCGACACGATTGCCTCCGGGAAATCCCAGGTGCGCAGGATTTTCTCACCCACCATCGGGTGAATCTTGTCGATGACGTGATTGAGGCTGAACGAGTCCGATAGCAGGGCGCTGTGCTCTTCTGCGTAGGTCAGGATCGGCAATATGCCGATCTGATGGACCAGTCCGGCCAGGGTCGCCTGATCAGGCATCAATCGTGTGTAGTGACGGCAGAGCACATGACTGATGGCGGCGACCTCGGTGCTCTTGTTCCAGACCTCGCGCATCTTGCGATCGACGACATCGGTGGTCGCCTGGAACATCTGCTCCATCGCCAGGCCTGTGGCCAGGTTGCAGGTGTAATTGATGCCGAGACGGCTGACCGCCATCTGCAGATCGTCGATCTCGCGACTGGTACGCAGCAGCGGGCTGTTGACCACCTTGATGATGCGTGCGGCGAGGGCTGCGTCGGCGCCTATCACCTTGCTCAGTGCCGGAATGCTGATGTCCGGGTCCTCGGCCGCCTCGCGGACGCGCAATGCCACCTCCGGCAGGGTAGGTAGAACCAATTCATCGTTCTCGATCGCGAGCGTCAGATCGCGCTGGACTTTCTCGGCAAGGGTGCTCATGTCATTCCTTTATGTGTCGGTCAGTGTCGCTAGGGCGCTTCAGGTCAGGGTGCTTTGCCCGTGGTCCATAGTGCGCCTCTCAGGTATTTGCTTTCTGGCTCCGGTTCGCACTAGCGCTGAATTTCCAGATCCGCATTCAGGCTGTAGGGAAGCTCGAGCAGACTCATCGGCAATCCGTCCGGGGAGCCCAGATACAGGCGGCCGTCAGCGGCGGCGTCCTCCTGCAGTACGGCCAGCAGCTCGATTCGGTCGGTGTCACTGGCGGCTAGCACGACCTCACCGACGCTGGAGCCATGCACCGGTGAGAAAATCTCAGCGCCCGGAGCTGGCAGCTCGTCCTGTCTGCCTTCGATCAACAGGCGCTGCAGGCGGCGCTTGAGTTTGCCCAGATACTGCATGCGCGCGACGATTTCCTGGCCGGTATAGCAGCCCTTTTTGAAACTCACGCCGCCCAGTGCCTGCAAATTGATCATCTGCGGGATGAACAGCTCGCGAGTGCTGCCGAATACCTGGCCGATGCCGGCGCGAACCTGGTCCAGCAGCCAGCGATTGACCGGCGCTTCCTGAAGCTGCGCGGCCAGGCGCGTGCGGACCTGCTCGGCGTCGGCGCCAGGGGTCCAGAGTTCGACGCGGCCATCCTGCAGACGGATCGCGATCATGCCGTGGCTCCTCACCACACTGTCGGCGGTCAGCGGAAGATCCAGGCCCAGGCTGACCAGCGAGCCGTCTCCGCCCGCAAGACCGAATCGGCACCAGTCGGCGCTCTCGTCGTTCAGGCGGGACTTGGAAAATACGGCGTACTTATTCAGATCGGCTTGTTGCAGTTGCAGCAGCTCACTGGCCATCGCCAACAGGTAACCGTCGCCATCCAGAACGATGCGGAAACTCGACTGCATGCGCCCCTTGGGCGTGCAGCGTGCGCCCAGACTGGATGTCTCGGCGGTGAGGTAGCTGAGGTTGCAGGTCAGCTGACCCTGGAGAAACTTGCTGGCATCCGGGCCGCGTACGGCAAGGACGCCTTCATGCGACAGAACGCAAAAATAAGCAGTGTCGGTCATGATTGGTCGTCGTCAGAATCCGGGTGGGCATCATAGCAGCCCGGCGGAAACGGTTGCGTGATGAAGGGTTTGCAGCTCGACGAAAAAAGCGACTGATGAGTTCGGTGCAGCCGCTATAATGCGCGCCTTCTCAAAAGGAGCCGATGTATGGCTGAGCAATCCGAACTCAATCGTCTGTTTTGGCAAAGCCGTCGCGGCATGTTGGAGCTGGATGTGTTGCTGGTACCTTTCGTCAAGGAGGTCTATCCAGGTCTCGATGAGGAAGATCAGCACCGCTATCGCAAGCTGCTGAGTTGCGAGGATCAGGACATGTTCGGCTGGTTCATGCAGCGCGGCGAGCCCGAGGATGAGGACCTGCGGCGCATGGTTCGCATGATCCTCGATCGTGTCCAGCCCAAGTAATCAATCATTCGAGTGTCGCTGGCAGCCCTCCAGCTGGTTGTTGACGCTCTATCTCGGGGCTCAGGCGCTCGCCCTGGCCGCCATCGTGCTGTCGGCTGCGCCGCTCTGGTTGCAGTTGATAGCGCTTCTGTTTTGTCTGGTCCACGCGCTGTGGGTGTTGCCGCGCGGGATTCTACTGTCCAGTCGGGATGCCTGGTCTGGCCTGCGCCACGATGCTGCGGGCTGGCACCTGTGGAGCGAGCGGCAAGGTTGGCAGGCAGTTCAGTTGCTGCCTGACAGCCTGGCGCTGCCACTGATAGTCGTGCTGCGTTTTCGCGTGCCGGGCCGGCGGTTAGCTGGCAGCATCTGCGTGCCCCGCGACGCACTACCGCGAGAGCAGCATCGTCGACTGCGGGTGCGGCTCAAGTTCAGTCGACGTAGGTGGGCGGCGCCAGAATAGTGTCGACCGCTTGCGGCAGCAGCTCCGGGTAGTCGAGGGTGTAGTGCAGTCCTCGGCTCTCCTTGCGCAGCATGGCCGAGCGAATCATCAGGTCTGCAACCAGCGCCAGATTGCGTAGTTCGAGCAAGTCACGACTGACCTTGTAGTTGCTGTAGAACTCGTCGATCTCGCTCAGCAGCAGGCGCACTCGGTGCTGCGCGCGCATCAGCCGTTTGTTGGTGCGAACGATGCCGACGTAGTCCCACATGAAGCGCCGCAACTCGTCCCAGTTGTGCGCGATGATCACGTCTTCGTCGGAGTCGGTCACCTGGCTGGCGTCCCATGCAGGTAACGTTGCTGCGTTGGTGACTTGGGGCAGTTCGCGCAGGATGTCCTGAGCGGCCGCCCGGCCGTAGACGAAGCATTCGAGCAGCGAGTTGCTGGCCATGCGGTTCGCGCCGTGCAGGCCGGTGAAACTGGTCTCGCCGATGGCGTAGAGGCCCGGGATGTCGGTGCGTCCAGCCTGATCCACGACTACGCCGCCGCAGGTGTAGTGCGCTGCGGGTACCACCGGAATCGGCTGGCTGGTGATGTCGATGCCGTATTCCAGGCAGCGCTCGTAGACGGTGGGGAAATGGCTTTTGATGAACTCGGCAGGTTTGTGGCTGATATCGAGGTAGACGCAGTCGATGCCCAGTCGCTTCATTTCGTGGTCGATTGCGCGTGCGACGATATCGCGTGGGGCGAGTTCCTCCCTGGTATCGAAGCGCGGCATGAAACGCTCGCCGTTAGGCAGCTTGAGCAAGGCACCTTCCCCGCGCAGGGCTTCGGTCACCAGAAAGCTCTTCGCTTGCGGGTGATAGAGGCAGGTAGGGTGGAACTGGTTGAATTCCAGATTGCCGACGCGGCAGCCCGCTCGCCAGGCCATGGCAATGCCGTCGCCGCACGCGCTGTCCGGGTTGCTGGTGTACAGGTAAACCTTGGCCGCGCCGCCGGTAGCCAGTACGACGAATCGTGACTGGAAGGTTTCGACCTCGCCGGTGCTGCGATTGAGCACATAGGCGCCCAGGCAGCGTCTGCCCGGCAGCCCGAGTTTGTGTTCGGTGATTAGGTCGACTGCAACGCGCTGCTGTAGAAGCTCGATATTGCTATGCTTTCTGGCCTGGCCAAGCAGCGTGTTGAAAATGGCTGCGCCAGTGGCGTCGGCTGCGTGAATGATGCGCCGATGGCTATGGCCGCCCTCGCGGGTCAGGTGAAATTCGAAACTGCCGTCTTCGCGATCCGGGGCATTGTCCCGCGTGAAGGGCACCCCTTGCTCGATCAGCCACTGGATGGCCTCGTTGCTGTGCTCGACCGTGAAACGGACGGCGTCTTCGCGGCACAGCCCTCCTCCGGCGATGAGGGTGTCGGCGACATGTGACTCTACGGTGTCGGTCGTATCCAGTACTGCGGCGACGCCACCTTGGGCCCAGTAGGTGGAGCCGTTGGAGAGATCGCCCTTGCTGAGAACGGCGATGCGAAGATCGGTCGGCAGGTTGAGTGCCAAGGTCAAGCCGGCGGCACCGCTGCCGATGACCAGCACGTCGTATCGTAGAACCTGGTTCATGTCCAATTCCGGCGGGAAAAACGAGCCCTAGTATATAGACGGGATGTAGCGCCAAAATAGGCGACTGTGTGTTTGTCTTCTAACGAAGGGAACTTTTCCTTCGCGGGGTGGCTCAATAGGCAGTTATGAATGCAAACCAGCTGGCCATCGTGAATGGGCGGTGCGAGTTTGCTATGGACACCAGGACGGCGTCGTCAGCAATGGCGCAACGCTGTGGTGCAATCGCCGTCAGGTATTGCAGGATAGCTTGCTAGGAGGGGGGAGAACTTTTGCGTAAAGCCCGGGTCTATTCTGGCAGGTCGGTTCGCTGGTGTGAGCGACGCTACTCCGCTACCGAGGAGGAGCGTTCATGTTGACCCAGGAGCAGGACCAGCAGCTGGTTGAACGAGTGCAGCGTGGTGACAAGCGGGCGTTTGATCTGCTGGTAATGAAATACCAGCACAAGATCCTTGGGTTGATCGTGCGGTTCGTGCATGACTCTCATGAAGCTCAGGATGTTGCCCAAGAGGCTTTTATCAAAGCCTACCGCGCACTCGCGAATTTTCGCGGTGACAGCGCTTTCTACACCTGGCTGTACCGCATCGCCATCAATACGGCGAAGAATCATCTGGTGGCGCGCGGCAGACGCCCGCCAGATAGTGATGTGAGTTCCGAGGATGCCGAGTTTTATGAGGGCGATCATGCTCTCAAGGACATCGAGTCACCGGAACGCTCGCTGCTCAGGGATGAGATTGAAGATACCGTTCATCGAACCATTCAACTTTTGCCAGAAGATTTGCGTACGGCTCTAACACTGCGTGAATTTGATGGTCTTAGTTATGAAGACATTGCGAGCGTCATGCAGTGTCCGGTGGGCACAGTGCGTTCCCGGATCTTCCGGGCACGTGAAGCCATAGATAAAGCATTGCAACCCTTGTTGCATGAATCCTGAGACAGCGGCGACAGCCAAGAGAGGAACCGCCATGAGTCGTGAAGCCCTGCATGAATCGCTGTCCGCGGTGATGGATAACGAAGCGGACGAGTTGGAATTACGTCGCATGCTCGCAGGCGACAACCCGGAGCTACGTGCTACCTGGTCGCGTTATCAACTTGCCCGTGCCGCCATGCACAAGGAGTTGATCGAGCCGCGCCTGGATATCGCTTCTGCGGTATCGGCTGCGTTGGCTGATGAGGCCGCGCCGGTCAAGGCGCAACGTAACGGATGGAAAGGCCTCGGCCGGCTGGCAGTGGCTGCTTCGGTTACAGTCGCTGTTCTGGCCGGTGTACGTCTGTACAATCAGAATGAGGTTGCTGGTCCGCAGCTAGCGCAGCAGGCTCCGCAGCCAAGTATTTCGGTTCCGCAGACCAGTCAAGGGCCGGCGGTTCTGGCTGGTTACAGTGAGCAAACCGAAGCGCCTGTACAGGCAGCGGCAGATGGCGCTCCGGTAGAGCGCTGGCACGAAGAGCGTCTGCCTTCATATGTTCGCCAGCATGCCCAGCAAGCTGCCTTTGGTAATGGATCGGAGAGCGCGCTGCCTTACGCTCGCGCGGCCAGCATGGAAGAACGTTAGGGAGAAACATGCGCGTATTACCGCTGTATGTGGTGATGGGGGGCTGGCTATCGATCCCGGCCCTTGCTGCTGATGCCGAGTCCTGGATGGAGCGACTTGCGGCGGCAGAGCAGAAACAGAGTTATACCGGTACGTTCGTCTACGAACGCAATGGCAGCTTTTCCAGTCATGCCGTTTGGCAGCAGGTCGAAGAAGGTCAAGTGCAGGAGCGATTGCTTCAGCTTGACGGAGCTCCGGCTGAAGTTCTGCTGGTAGATGGTCAGATGCAATGCGCTACCGATGACCTCGCGGCGCAAGTGCGTGAAGCGCAAGCCTGGCACGGGCAGCGTCTCGATCCGAAAGCACTCTCCGATTGGTACGAATTCCGTGAGATCGGAGATTCAAGAGTTGCTGGCCGCCCTGCCGTGGCGCTGGCTGTCGTGCCGAAGGACCAGCACCGTTACGGCTTCGAACTGCATCTCGACCAAGATACCGCATTGCCCCTCAAGTCGCTGATGCTGAACGAGAAAGGGCAGCTGCTCGAGCGTTTCCAATTCACCCAGTTCACGGCTGGCAGTGTATCTGCCGAGCAACTGAAGCCCGGCGCTGATTGCAATCCAGTGACCGTGAACCGGCGCGAGGCGAATCCAACATCACCCTGGCGCTCCGACTGGTTGCCTTCCGGCTTCACGCTTCTGGATGCCAACGAACGACCTAGTCCCGCCTCTTCCGAAACTGTTTCCTGGTTGTCCTACGGTGATGGCTTGGCGAAGTTTTCCGTGTTTCTGGAGCCGCTGCGCGGTGCCTTGGTTGAGGACGCGCGAAGCCAGATGGGGCCTACCGTCGCGGTCTCTAAGCGCATCAGTACTGCGGATGGCGATGTCATGGTGACCGTGGTGGGCGAGATTCCACTTGGTACGGCTGAGCGGGTTGCCCTGTCCATGCGAGCCAGTTCGGAACAGGCACAACGATGATCGAAGAGCTTGGGCGGGTAGTCGCGCTGGATGTCGGCGCTGTATGGGTCGAGACTCGGCGCAAAACTACCTGCTCTGGCTGTTCCGCGAAGAGTGGCTGTGGCCAAGGCTTGATGGATACCCTCGGTGTTCGCGAACAGCGCGGCCTCATCAGGGTGCTCTGCGATCTCCACCTGCAAGTCGGTGACGGTGTCGTTGTGGGCATCCGCGAGGACGTGTTGCTGCGCGGTGCCGTCCTTGTCTATCTTCTCCCTCTTATCGTACTGATGGCGGCCGCTTCACTGGCCGCTCAGCTGTCGACGCGTGAGCCGATCGTTATTCTGGCAGGTCTCGGGGGCTTCTTCATTTCCTGGCTATTCGTGCGTATGCGAAGCCGCCGTACCGCAGCTGACCCGAATCTGCAGCCGGTGGTTTTGCGCGCCATGCTCGCGGGGCCTGCGAGTCCCTGAGCTTCCTTGTTTTGTCAGTGGGGAGACTTGTAGTCATGTTCAATCGAAACAGCTGCTTCGCCTTCGTGGCGGGCCTGGCATTGCTGGGCCATGCTGTCGTTGCCCAGGCGGAATTGCCTGATTTCACGCCGCTGGTCGAAAGTGCCTCGCCAGCGGTAGTCAATATCAGCACCAAGCAGAAGGTGCAGAGCCGCGGTGCGACTGCGCAGATGCCGGAACTCGAAGGGCTGCCGCCGATTTTTCGCGAGTTCTTCGAACACAGCATCCCACAGATGCCGGGCGCCCCGGGTCGCGGCCAGCAGCGTGAAGCGCAGTCGCTCGGTTCGGGTTTCATCATTTCCGAAGACGGTTATGTCCTGACCAACAATCACGTGGTCGCGGATGCCGACGAAATCATCGTTCGTCTGCCGGATCGAAGCGAGCTGGAAGCCAAGCTTATCGGTGCCGATCCGCGCTCCGACGTGGCGGTGCTGAAGGTCGAGGGCAAGGGACTACCGACCGTCAAGATTGGCCGTTCTGATGAGCTGAAAGCAGGGGAGTGGGTGCTCGCCATTGGCTCGCCGTTTGGTTTCGATCATACGGTGACCGCCGGTATTGTCAGTGCGACTGGCCGCAGCTTGCCCAATGAGAGCTACGTGCCGTTCATTCAGACCGACGTGGCAATCAATCCAGGCAATTCAGGTGGTCCGCTGTTTAACCTCGACGGTGAGGTGATTGGCATCAACTCGCAGATATTCACGCGCTCCGGTGGCTTCATGGGGCTGTCCTTCGCCATCCCGATCGATGTGGCAATGGATGTTGCCAATCAGCTGCGAACCGAAGGCAAGGTGAGTCGGGGCTGGCTTGGCGTGGTGATTCAGGAAGTCAACAAGGACCTGGCTGAGTCCTTTGGCCTTGAGCGTCCAGCGGGCGCCCTGGTGGCTCAGGTTATGGATGGCGGTCCGGCAGCGCGCGGTGGTCTGCGTGTAGGTGATGTGATTCTGAGCCTCAACGACAAGCCGATTGTCATGTCTGCTGATCTGCCTCATCTGGTTGGAGCACTCAAGCCTGGCAGCACCGCACGAATGGAAGTGGTGCGCGACGGTGATCGCAAGATGCTCGACGTCAAGATCGGCGCCATGCCGGAAGAGGGCGAAGCCGTGGCAGCCTCTGGTGGCGGCCAGGAACGCAGCGATAACCGCCTGGGTGTTAAAGTCACTGAGCTGACCGATGAGCAGAAGAAGAGCCTGGATTTACCGGGCGGTGTGGTGATCACTGAGATTCTCAACGGGCCGGCTGCGATGATTGGGCTGCGCCCGGGCGATGTCATCACCCATCTGAATAATCAGGCGATCAATTCGGCGGCAACATTTGCCCGAGTGGCTGAGCAATTGCCGAAGAATCGATCCGTTTCGATGCGAGTTCTGCGTCAGGGGCGTGCGAGCTTCATTACTTTCAAGCTCGCTGAATAAGACGCTGGTTGGTGAATCTGGAAGGGCGGTTATTACCGCCCTTTTTCATTTTCAAGACGTAACAGTACGTCCGTTGCGTTGCTCATCAGCTGCGGATGGCTTGTGCGTGGCACTGCAAGGGTTGATCAGTTACACTTCGCGGCTATTTTCGGCGGGCAATCGGCCCGCGACTATTCCGAGTGTTGAGCTGTGAGTGACCTGAGTCATATCCGCAATTTTTCCATCATCGCCCATATCGATCACGGCAAGTCGACCCTGGCAGACCGTTTTATCCAGATGTGTGGTGGTCTGACCGAGCGTGAAATGGAAGCCCAGGTGCTGGATTCGATGGATCTCGAGCGCGAGCGCGGCATCACCATCAAAGCCCACAGCGTCACGCTTTATTACACTGCGCGCGATGGCAAGACCTACCAGTTGAATTTCATCGATACGCCCGGCCACGTCGACTTCACCTATGAAGTCAGTCGCTCGCTGGCCGCGTGCGAGGGTGCGCTGCTGGTAGTCGATGCTGGCCAGGGCGTCGAGGCGCAATCGGTAGCCAACTGCTACACGGCGATCGAACAGGGCCTGGAAGTGATGCCGGTGCTGAACAAGATGGACCTGCCACAGGCCGATCCGGACAAGGTCAAGGAAGAGATCGAGCACATCATCGGCATCGATGCGACCGACGCGGTGGCCTGCAGCGCCAAGAGCGGCATGGGCGTGGACGAGGTGCTCGAGCGCCTGGTCGCCGTGATCCCGCCGCCGACCGGCGATGTCGAGGCGCCGTTGCAGGCGTTGATCATCGACTCATGGTTCGACAACTATCTGGGCGTCGTATCGCTGGTACGGGTTCGCCACGGTCGTATCAAGAAGGGCGACAAGGTGCTGGTGAAATCCACCGGCAAGGTCCACCAGGTGGACAGTGTCGGCGTGTTCAACCCCAAGCACACCGCCACGGCAGACCTCAAGGCTGGCGAGGTGGGCTTCATCATCGCCGGCATCAAGGACATTCTCGGCGCTCCAGTGGGCGACACGCTGACACTGTCGAGCACGCCGGACGTGGAGATGTTGCCCGGTTTCAAACGCGTCAAGCCGCAGGTCTATGCCGGTCTGTTCCCGGTCAGTTCGGACGACTTCGAGGATTTTCGCGAAGCGCTGCAGAAGCTGACCCTCAACGATGCCGCGTTGCAATACGAACCGGAAAGCTCCGACGCGTTGGGCTTCGGCTTCCGTATCGGCTTCCTCGGCATGCTGCATATGGAGATCATTCAGGAGCGCCTCGAGCGCGAGTACGACCTGGATCTGATCACCACCGCGCCGACGGTTGTTTACGAGTTGCTGTTGAAGAACGGCGACACCATCTACGTAGACAGCCCTTCGAAGCTGCCCGACATGTCCTCCGTCGAGGACATGCGCGAGCCGATCGTGCGCGCCAACATCCTCGTGCCCCAGGAACACCTGGGCAACGTCATCACGCTATGCATCGAGAAGCGCGGCGTGCAGCGCGACCTGCAGTTCCTCGGCAGTCAGGTGCAGGTGCGTTACGACCTGCCGATGAGCGAGGTGGTGCTGGACTTCTTCGATCGCTTGAAATCGTGCAGCCGCGGTTACGCCTCGCTGGACTACAGCTTCGAATGTTTCCAGTCGGCCAACCTGACGCGCCTGGACATCCTCATCAACGGCGACAAGGTCGACGCGTTGGCACTGATCGTCCACCGCGACAATGCCCACTACAAGGGCCGCATCCTAGTCGAGAAGATGAAGGAGCTTATCCCGCGTCAGATGTTCGATGTGGCGATTCAGGCGGCCATCGGCGGCCAGATCGTTGCCCGCAGTACGGTCAAGGCGTTGCGCAAGAACGTTCTGGCCAAATGCTACGGCGGCGATGTGAGCCGTAAGCGCAAGCTGCTGGAAAAGCAGAAAGCCGGTAAGAAGCGCATGAAGCAGGTAGGCAACGTCGAAATCCCGCAGGAGGCGTTCCTCGCCGTGCTGAAGGTGGACAGCTGATATGTCGATCAATTTCCCGTTGTTGCTGGTTATCGCCGTGGCTGTCTGCGGCCTGTTGGCGCTGAGCGACCTGTTGTTCTTCGCCCCCCGCCGCCGGGCTGCGATCGCCAACTACGAAGGGCGCACCGGGGAAATCGATCCATCGACCCTTGAGGCGTTGAACAAGGAGCCGGTGCTCATCGAGTACGGCAAGTCGTTCTTCCCGGTGCTGGCCATCGTGCTGGTGCTGCGCTCGTTCCTGGTCGAGCCGTTCCAGATTCCCTCCGGCTCGATGATCCCCACGTTGGAAGTTGGCGATTTCATTCTGGTGAACAAGTTCGCCTATGGCATCCGCCTGCCGGTAGTGGATACCAAGGTGATCGAAGTCAACGACCCGAAGCGTGGCGACGTCATGGTGTTCCGCTATCCGAATCAACCGAGCATCAACTACATCAAACGGGTCGTCGGCCTGCCTGGCGACACCGTGCGCTACAGCAGCGATCGTCGGCTGTTCATCAACGATCAGCCGGTTGCCGAGACACTGGTCGGCGAGGAGCCGGGCAGCTTGGGCAGCGCCGTGCTGTATCGGGAAAAGCTGGGCGAGATGGAGCACCTGATTCGCAAGGAAATGGGCCGCTATCGCATCGAGCCGAGCCGCCAGTGGACCGTGCCGGCTGAGCACTACTTCATGATGGGCGATAATCGCGATAACTCGAATGACAGCCGCTATTGGCAGGACGAGTCGATTCCCGCGGAGCTGGCTGGCATGGTCCCGGACCGTAACATCGTCGGCAAGGCGTTCGCCGTCTGGATGAGCTGGCCTGATCCGAAGCTCAGCAATCTGCCGAATTTCTCCCGCGTGGGCCTGATTCACTGAAAGCTGTGAATTGCGGCCGTCGCTGAGCGAACCGGGCTCGCTATATTTGTCCTGCCCCGATCGGTGGGTATCGTAACGACATAGAGGTCGACATGAGTTTTGCGCGTTCGCAAAAAGGGCTGTCCATGCTGAGCTGGATCATGGTCCTGGCAATCGTGGCGTTTGTGGCCAGCACGGGATTTAAAATGTTCCCGCATTACTTCGATTACATGTCCATGGACAAGATCATCCAGTCCGTGGAAACCGACGAAGCGCTTGAGATTCAGAGCGTCGGGGAGTTCTATAGTCATGTCAGCAAGGGGATGCAGGTAAACGGCATCCAGAACATCGACCTGAAGGAAGCGCTGAAGGTCGAGATCCAGAACAACGAATTCAGGGCGCACCTGAAATACGAAAAACGCGAGCCGCTGATCCGCAATCTCGATCTGGTGGCGAACTTCGATAAAGAATATCGCCTAAGGATGCCGTGAGCACTTCGTTAGCCCGTCTCGAGCGCAGGCTCGGTTATCAATTCAAGGATCAGGAGCTGATGCTCCTGGCCCTGACCCATCGTAGCTATGCCGGACGCAACAACGAGCGTCTGGAGTTTCTCGGCGACGCCATTCTCAATTTCGTTGCCGGTGAAGCGCTGTTCAATCATTTTCCGCAAGCCCGTGAGGGGCAGCTGTCGCGTCTGCGCGCCCGTCTGGTCAAGGGCGAGACGCTGGCGGTGCTGGCGCGTGGATTCGAGCTCGGCGAATATTTGCGCCTGGGCTCCGGTGAGCTCAAGAGCGGCGGTTACCGCCGCGAATCTATCCTGGCCGACACCCTCGAAGCGCTGATCGGTGCCATTTATCTGGACGCGGGCATGGACGTTGCTCGCGAGCGGGTCGTCGCCTGGTTGGCCAACGAGCTGCAAGGCCTGACGCTGGTCGATACCAACAAGGACCCGAAGACCCGGCTGCAGGAATTTCTGCAATCGCGTGCCTGTGAGCTGCCGCGTTACGAGGTGGTGGATATTCAAGGCGAACCGCATTGCCGCACCTTCTTCGTCGAATGTCAGGTCGCTTTGCTGAACGAGAAAACCCACGGGCAGGGCGCTAGCCGCCGAATTGCCGAACAGGTTGCCGCGGCAGCCGCATTGATCGCCTTGGGCGTGGAGAACGGACATGACTGACGAACAGCTGCAATCCGAAGACGTCAGCCGTTGCGGTTACGTGGCGATCGTCGGCCGGCCGAACGTCGGCAAGTCGACGCTGCTCAACCACATCCTTGGCCAGAAGCTGGCGATCACCTCGCGCAAGCCGCAGACGACGCGGCATAACATGCTCGGCATCAAGACCGAGGGCAGCGTTCAGGCCGTCTATGTGGACACGCCGGGGCTGCACAAGAATGGCGAGACGGCGCTCAACCGCTACATGAACCGCACTGCTGCCTCGGCATTGAAGGATGTCGACGTGGTGATCTTCGTCGTCGACCGCACCCGCTGGACCGACGAAGACCAGGCTGTGCTCGAGCGTGTGCAGTACGTTACCGGACCGTTGATCGTTGCGGTCAACAAGACCGACCGTGTCGAGGACAAGGCCGAGCTGTTGCCGCATCTGCGCTGGCTGGCCGAGCAGCTGCCGAACGCGGAGATCGTGCCGATTTCGGCGCAGCACGGACAGAACCTGGAAACGCTGGAAAAACTGGTCGCCGATCGTCTGCCCGAGAGTGAGCACTTCTTCCCGGAGGACCAGATCACCGATCGCAGCAGTCGTTTCCTCGCCGCCGAGCTGGTGCGCGAGAAGATCATGCGACAGCTTGGCGCCGAGGTGCCTTACCAGATCACCGTGGAGATCGAGGACTTCAAGCAGGAAGGCCGCGTGTTGCACATCCATGCGCTGATTCTGGTCGAGCGTGACGGGCAGAAGAAGATCATCATCGGCGACAAGGGCGAGCGCATCAAACGTATCGGCCAGGAAGCGCGCAAGGATATGGAAGTGCTGTTCGATTCCAAGGTCATGCTGCACCTGTGGGTCAAGGTGAAGGGTGGCTGGTCCGACGATGAGCGTGCGCTGCATTCGCTGGGTTACCAGTAAGCGCCGACCCACAATCAATGGTGCGCATCGCGCACCTTCTGGGCTGCCATGCACCAACCTGCGTTCGTTCTGCACAGTCGCCCATACAAGGAAAGCAGCGCGCTGGTCGACCTGTTCACCCCGCAGGGCCGGCTGCGTGCCGTCATGCGTGCCGCGCGTGGTAAGGCCGGCAGTCTGATCCGCCCCTTCGTATCGCTGGAAGTCGAGCTGCGCGGCAAGTCCGAGCTGAAGACCGTTGCCCGTCTCGAAAGCGCCGGCCCTGCGCACTGGCTCGATGGCCAGGCGCTGTTCAGCGGCATGTACCTCAACGAATTGCTGATTCGCCTGCTGCCTGCCGAAGACGCGCACCCCGCGCTATTCGATCATTACGTCGCGACACTGCCGGCCCTGGCCGCACATCGGCCGCTGGAGCCGCTGCTGCGTGCCTTTGAATGGCGGCTGCTCAGCGAGTTGGGCTATGGTTTTGCCCTCGATGTGGACATCGCCGGCCAGCCGATTGTCCCGCAGCGGCTCTATCACCTACTGCCCGACGCCGGCCTGGAGCCGGTCGCGGGATTTCAGCCGGGGCTGTTCAACGGCGCGGAACTATTGGCCATGGCCGAGGCCGATTGGCAGGTTCCGGGGGCGCTGGCCGCGGCCAAGCGGCTGATGCGCCAGGCCCTGGCTCCCCATCTGGGCGGTCGACCGCTGGTCAGCCGCGAATTGTTCATGAATCTGAAGGAGGCCCCGCGTGACTGAAGCCAATCGAATTCTGCTCGGCGTCAACGTCGACCACGTCGCCACACTGCGTCAGGCCCGCGGCACCCGCTATCCGGACCCGGTCAAGGCTGCGCTGGATGCGGAAGAGGCCGGCGCCGATGGCATCACCGTGCACCTGCGCGAGGATCGCCGGCATATCCAGGAACGCGATGTGCTGATGATGAAGGACGCGCTGCAGACGAGGATGAACTTCGAGATGGGGGTCACCGAGGCGATGCTCGCATTCGCCGAGCAGCTGTGTCCGGAGCACGTGTGCCTGGTCCCGGAAACGCGTCAGGAGCTGACTACCGAGGGTGGGCTGGACGTGCTCGGGCAGGAAGCACGCATTCGTGAGGCCGTCGAGCGTCTACGTGGCTGCGGTGCGGAAGTCTCGCTGTTCATCGATGCCGACCCGCGGCAGATCGAGGCGGCCGCACGTGTCGGCGCACCGGCTATTGAGTTGCACACCGGGCGCTACGCCGATGCCCACGGCGTTGCCGAGCGGGCCTGCGAGCTCGCGCGCATTCGCGACGGTGTCGAGGCCGGTCTGAGTCACGGCCTGATCGTCAACGCCGGCCATGGCCTGCATTACCACAACGCCGAAGCCATCGCGGCGATCCGAGGCGTCAACGAGCTGAATATCGGCCATGCCATCGTTGCCCATGCGCTGTTCGTCGGCTTCAAGCAGGCTGTCAAGGAAATGAAGCATCTGATCCTGAGTGCGGCGGCGCGGGACTGAAAGAATCGGGAGTGTTTCAGCCGCGATGACAGCGGCGGGCAGACTCCGATTGGTGAGGTAGCGCCGGGTGTCATCCGCTGGCAAGCCCGCTCCCACGCTAGTGCGGGGGGCGCCGTACTCAACCTGCAGAGCCCTCAGCGGCGCAGCAGGTTGATCAGTACGGTCAACACCACGCTGAGGATCACCATCGAGGTGATCGGGATGAACACCTGGCTGCGTTCGGACTCGATGCGGATGTCGCCGGGCAATCGACCGAACCAGTTCAGCAGCCATGGGAAGTAGTGCCAAGCGATGCCGAGCAGTAGCAGCGCAGCGCCCGCCACGATCAACCAGCGTGCCATTTGATCTCCTCGTTTCGCTCCGTTCGCTTCGCCGGTCGTGTGCGGTATTCGACAAAGGCGGCGATCACCTGTGCGGCCAGCACCTCAACGGCTTCGCTGCGATTGCTGCCACGTAGCAGTTTGATCTGATACTCGCCCAGTTGTGGTAACCCATACTGCCCATCGAGACGCTGCAGGGACGGGCGAATCAGGCTTGATGGATAGGGCGCGATGGCGAGATCGGCAATCATCGCGGCCTCCTGTCCCGAAGTCTGTTCGCTGGAGTAGGCCACTCGGTAGCTGCGGCCGATGCGGTCGAGTGCATCCAGTGCCTGTCGCCGCCAGGCGCAATCAGGGCTGGCCAGCGCCAGCGGCAGCGGCGTGCGCAGCGCGGCGACACCACCGCTGCGACCGGCCCAGACCAGCGGTTCGCTATGAATCGGCTCGCCTCGCGAATCGTCCTGGCCAAGATTGCCGACGGTGACCAGGGCGAGGTCCAGTTCGCCTGCGTCAATGCGCTCGATCATATCGATGCTGCGTGCGACCGACACATCCACTTCGACTCCGGGATGGCTGCGGGCGAACAACGCCAGCAGGCCGGGCAGAATGCGCGTCCCGACATCCGCCGGCGTTCCGAAGCGCACGCGACCCTGCAGCGCTGGCTGGAGGAAGTGCGCAATGGCTTCTTCGTTGAGTTTGAGCAGGCGTCGGGCATAGCCGAGCAGCGTCTCGCCTGCCGGTGTCAGGCGCACCTGCCGCGCCTCACGGACGAACAGGGAGCGCCCGAGGGTTTCTTCCAGCCGCTTGATCTGCATGCTGACCGCCGAGGTACTGCGATAGATCTGTCCGGCGGCGCGAGTGAAACTGCCGCTTTCGGCAATAGCAACGAAGGTGCGCAGGACATCGCTTTCCAGCAGGGGCGTCGAAGGGATAGTGGATTGCTCAAGCGGCTCGGACATAAGAGAGGCTTCAGTTTTTCTGAACACAGGCTTTCATATTAGTCGTTTGTTTGAACGACTGATGCCCGCTCATCCTGTAGGCAACCGGTGGCGCCACAGCCCGTGGCCACCGCGAGCGAAGCGGAGGTGAGCATGCCTGGTGAACGACGCGATACGCGTGTACGACAACAATCCGAGCCGCAGTTGCCGGACTTCTACATGCCGGCCATGTGGCCGCTGGATCTGCAGCGCAGCCTGCATGACTGGTTTCGCGCCTGGCGGCAGCGGCGCCTGTATCGGCGACTGCTGAAGCTGGATGATCGACAGTTGGCGTCGCGCGATCTGGATCGGCGCCGGCTCAGTAAAATGGCTCAGGCGCCGTTGCGCCAGTTGGTAGCGCAGCGGCGCAAGCGTCGATGCCCTGCGCGCCACGCTCGCTGAGCGGCCAACCTACTGTCAGGGCTTGCGGGCGAGGAGCACGGCGCGCATGGGGGCCGGCAGGCCTTCGACCGTTTTGCCGTGGTCTTGCGGGTCGAGGAAGTCGGGCAACGACTGGTAGCGCATCCACTCGGTGCTGCGCTGTTCCTCAATGCTGGTCACGCTGACATCCACGCAGCGCACGTCGACAAAGCCGGCGCGGCGCAACCAGCATTCCAGCGCCTTCACCGAGGGCAAGAACCAGACGTTGCGCATCTGCGCATAGCGGTCTTCCGGCACCAGTGCGGTATTTTCGTCGCCTTCCACCACCAGGGTCTCTAGCACCAGTTCGCCGCCGCGTACCAGGCAGTCCTTGAGGTCGAGCAGATGGTCGACCGGCGAGCGGCGATGGTAGAGCACGCCCATGGAGAACACCGTCTCGAAGCCTTCGAGCCTGGCCGGCAGTTCTTCCAGGGCGAACGGCAGATGCCAGACCGGCAGCTCCTGCAGGTAGCGCTTCATCGCATGGAATTGGCAGAAGAACAGCCAGTTCGGGTCGACCCCGACCACGCTGTCGGCGCCGGCACCGAGCATGCGCCACATGTAGTAGCCGTTGCCGCAACCGACGTCGAGGATGCGTTTGCCGGCCAGATTCAGGTGCGGCGCAACCCGGTCCCACTTCCAGTCCGAGCGCCACTCTGTATCGACATGCACACCGAACACGTCGAACGGCCCCTTGCGCCATGGCGAGAGCCCCATCAACGCATCATGGGTGGCCTGGCGCGTGGCGTCGTCACAGGTCGCGTCGAGGCGGAAGCTGTCACGCAGTTCGACCTGTACGGGCGCTAGAGCAGGCAGTGCATCGACGGCACGCCGCCAGCGCGGCAGATCGCCGTGACCGACCGCGAGTTTGGCATCCAGCTGCTGCTGAACGCCGTTGGCCCAGGCGGCCAGCGGGGTGCCGGCCAGGCGCCAGGCAAGGGGAGTGAGGTCGAGGTTCATGGCAGGGCGATCAGCGAAGCGAAATTCAGGCACTGGAACCAGGGCACGACCTTGGAAAAGCCGGCATCCAGCAGCCGTTGGCGATGGGTCTTCAGGCTGTCGGGCTTCATCACGTTCTCGATGGCGCTGCGTTTTTGGGCGATTTCCAGTTCGCTGTAGCCATTGGCGCGCTTGAAGGCGATGTGCAGGTCGGTCAGCAACTGTTGCTCGTCTTCATCTTCGAAGCGCAGCTTCTCCGACAGGATCAGCGCCCCACCGGGCACCAGCGCCTGGCGAATGCGGCTGAGCAGGGCCGGGCGCTGTTCCGGTGCGATGAATTGCAGGGTGAAGTTCAGCGCCACCAGCGAGCTAGGCTGGAACTGCAGAGCCAGGATGTCGCCCTCGATGACGTCGACCGACAGCAGTTCCTGAAACATCGAGTCCTGCCCGTGGAGGTATTCGCGGCAGCGCTCGACCATTGCCGCGGAGTTGTCCACGGCGACGACCTGGCAGTTGTCGGCAGTCACGTGACGACGCAGGGCCTGGGTCACCGCGCCCAGCGAGCAGCCCAGGTCATACAAATGAGTATGCGGCTGTGCGAACTGAGCGGCGATCACGCCGATGTTCTCGACGATGGTCGGGTAACCGGGCACAGAGCGCTTGATCATGTCGGGAAACACCCGCACCACGTCCTCGTTGAAGACGAAGTCCTGAATGCGGGGCAGGGGCTGGGCGAACAGACGGTCGAGATCGTGGCTCACGGTGTCGGGCGGCGTGTGTGAAAACGGGGCGGCATTGTAGCCGAAACCACGCTCGCCGCGGGCTCTGCCCGACTCAGCGTACCTCGATCCGGCAATCGAACATGCCCGCAGGCTCGGCGTCGACCTCCCACGGGCGTTGATAGGTGAGGTACAGCCTGCCGCTGCCTGGCTCCTGTGCCTCGAAGCGCCAGGTGGACAGGCCATCCCCACCGATCATGTCGCCTTTCGGATTGCTGAACACTTCGGGGCCGAGGCTGTGCAATTGCTCCGCGGCGGCTTCGTGCAGAATCCAGCGATAGCCCGTCGCAGGGTTGCTCGGCAGGCTGACGATGAGTTGCTGGCCGCTCTGCAGCCTTTGCGGGCAGCGGCTGTCGTGGCTGAGCACGACGCTGGAGGGCGTCTTGTCGTTGCTTGCGCAGGCAGCGAGCAGGGCGACGCTGGCGGGCAGTAACAGACGGGGGATGTCGAAAGGCATGATCGGCACCGGTCGGAATTGAGTTGGGAAGGATAGCCCAAAAGAGCCTGGTCGCAGGCGGGTACTCCGTCTGCGCCGGTCTGGGGGTGGAAGTGCAGCGCGACTTCCACCCTTTGACTACAGCTGGTCTGCAGCTCGTCCCGCGTCAGAACAGCACCTTGGCCACATCAGCGAAGCGCTTGGCGAAATGCACGGTCAGACCTTCCTTGAGGTAGTCAGGCAACTCTTCGAAGTCGCCGCGATTGGCTTCCGGCAGGATCAGCTCGAATATCTTCTGCCGCCGCGCCGCGATCACCTTCTCGCGCACTCCGCCGATCGGCAATACGTGACCGGTCAGCGTCAGCTCTCCGGTCATGGCCACGCCTTTCTTCGGCGGCTGGTTGCGCGCAAGGGAGAGCAGCGCGCTGGCCATGGTGATGCCGGCGCTGGGGCCGTCCTTGGGCGTCGCGCCTTCCGGCACGTGCAGGTGCACGAAGGCCTGGTCGAAGAACTCCGGGTCGCCTTTGAAGGTTTTCAGGTTCGAGCTGACGTAGCTGTAGGCGATCTCCGCCGATTCCTTCATCACGTCACCGAGCTTGCCGGTGAGTTTGAAGCCGCGGTTCAGCGTGTGGATGCGCGTGGCCTCGATCGGCAGGGTGGCGCCGCCCATGCTGGTCCAGGCGAGGCCTGTGATCACGCCGACGCCGGAGAGCACCTGTTCGCTGCGAAACACCGGTTTGCCGAGGTAGCTTTCCAGATCCTTCGGCGTGATCTTCAGCACCGCTTGGGGGGCTTCCAGCAACTGCACCACTGCCTTGCGGACCAGCTTGCCCAGTTGCTTCTCCAGCTGACGCACACCAGCTTCACGGGCATAGCCTTCGATCACCGCTTTCATGGCGCTGTCGCTGATGGCGAGGCGCTGCTTGGGCACGCCGGTCTTGTCCAGCAGCTTGGGCCACAGGTGACGTTTGGCGATGGCTAGCTTCTCCTCGGCGATGTAGCCGGACAGGCGGATCACCTCCATGCGGTCGAGCAGCGGGCCGGGAATCGAGTCCAGGGTGTTTGCCGTGCAGACGAACAGCACCTTGGACAGGTCGAGGCGCAGGTCCAGGTAATGGTCAAGGAATTCGACGTTCTGCTCCGGGTCCAGGGTCTCCAGCAGCGCCGAAGCTGGATCGCCCTGGTAGCTGCTGCTGAGCTTGTCGATCTCGTCGAGCATGATCACCGGGTTCATCACTTCGACATCCTTGAGCGCCTGCACCAGCTTGCCGGGCAGGGCCCCGATGTAGGTACGGCGGTGGCCCTTGATCTCCGCCTCGTCGCGCATGCCGCCGACGCTGAAACGGTAGAAAGGCCGGCCGAGGGATTCGGCGATGGACTTGCCGATACTGGTCTTGCCCACGCCCGGCGGGCCGACCAAGAGCACGATGGAACCGGCGATCTCGCCCTTGAAGGCACCGACGGCGAGGAATTCGAGGATGCGGTTCTTGATGTCATCAAGCCCGGCGTGATGCTTGTCCAGCACCTTGCGCGCGCGCTTGAGGTCGAGTTTGTCCTGGCCGTAAACGCCCCAGGGCAGGGCAGTGGCCCAGTCCAGGTAGTTGCGGGTGACGGCATATTCCGGTGAGCCGGTCTCGAGGATCGACAGCTTGTTCAGTTCTTCGTCGATGCGCTTCTGCGCGGCGGGCGGCACCACCTTGCCTTCCAGTCGCGCGCGGAACTCGTCGGCGTCGGCGCTCTTGTCGTCTTTGGTGATGCCAAGCTCGCGCTGGATGATCTTCAACTGTTCCTTGAGGAAGAACTCGCGCTGGCGCTCGCCGATCTTGCGATTCACCTCACCGGTCAGCTCCTTCTGTAGCCTGGCAACTTCCACTTCCTTGCGCAGCAGCGGCAGCACCTTCTCCATGCGCTTGAGCACTGGCACGGTATCCAGCACTTCCTGCAACTCCACGCCAGGCGCGGTGGTCAGTGCGGCAGCGAAGTCCGAAAGCGGCGACGGGTCGTTGGGGCTGAAGCGATTAAGGTAGTTCTTCAGTTCCTCGCTGTACAGCGGGTTGAGCGGCAGCAGCTCCTTGATCGCGTTGATCAGCGCCATGCCGTAGGCCTTCACCTCGTCACGCGGGTCGTCATCGCTCTTCGGGTAATCGACTTCTACCAGATACGGCGGCTTGCGCCGCAGCCAGCCGCGGATGCGCACCCGCGCCAGGCCCTGGGCGACGAACTGCAGCTTGCCACCCTCCTGTGAGGCGTGGTGCACACGGACCATGGTGCCGTGTTCGGGCAGGCTGTCCGGGTCGAACGTGGCCATGTCCAGCACTGGCGAATCGACGAAGAACAGGGCCACTCGCTGATGCGGCGTCTTCGCCACGCGATCCAGGGTCTCGGCCCAGGGATCTTCGTTGACGATCACTGGCAACACCTGCGCCGGGAAGAAAGGTCGGTTGTGCACCGGGATGATGTAGAGCTTGTCCGGCTGCTGTTGATCGGGCAGTACGAGACCGTTGGAGGAGATGATTTCCTGCTCGATATGATCCTGATTGACGTCGTCGTTCATGCGGCACCCGTTGCGAATACGTGCACCTTAGATGGGTGGTGGCCCGGATGATTTCAATCCCGTCGCATGGGGGTGGGCACTTCATGCAGGCTTCGGTACAGTGCTTGCACGCACAGGTGCCCATCATGCTCAACGCCCGTCTGCTTCGCCTGGATGACCAGACTCACCAGCACGCCCACGACTATCACCAGTTGGTGATGTCGCTTTCTGGGCGCGCGGAATTCGAGGTCAATGGCTCGGGTGGCGAAGTCTGCCGGATGCGCGCCTGTCTGGTGCCGGGCGATGCCGACCACGGCTTCGCCGGCATGGGCGACAACCGCATGCTGATCATCGATCTCGACGAGCAGGATGTCGTCACCGAGGACCCTGAGCTGCTGGCCCGCCTGTTCGAGGCGCCGCGCTATCCGGCGCTGGATGCCGATTTCCAGAACCTGCTGGCCTACGCCGGTGCCGAGCTGGCGCGCTACGGCAGCGATCCGCTGCTGGCCCGGGCGCTGGGCGGCGTGCTGTTGCGGGCACTGCACCTGCGACTGTTCGGCGAGTCTGTTCAGCGCCCGGCCGGACCGCTCGATCTGCAGCGGCTGGACAGCCATATTCAGGACAACCTGGCGCGACGCATCACGGTCGCCGAGTTGGCCCAGGTGGTCTGCCTCAGCCCCAGCCACTTCCACGCCCAGTTCAAGGATTGCGTCGGCCTCACGCCGCACCAGTACCTGCTCAAGACCCGCCTCGATCGTGCCGCCCGCCTGCTGCGCGAAACGCCGCTGCCACTGGTGCGGATTGCCGAGGAGTGCGGTTTCTCCAGCCAGAGCGCATTGACCACGGCGACCCGCCGCTACCTCGGTCTGACCCCTCGCGGATTGCGCAAGTCCGACTCCTGAGCTTTCTCCTGAGCGCCCTGTTTGCGGGCTCTTCAGCTACCAGGGGTATATTCCTGCGCCATCCTGGTGCGCTTTCATTACGGTCGCGTTTCCGCGTCCGGCTGTCGTAGTTTTTCGTAAAACTTCCGTAGTTTTGCGCAAGAACGGCTCGTCTTGCAGACCCTACATTCCGTCTCCCGACCTGGCTCTTCGTCTTGTGCTGCACCATCAGCCTGGCCGTGGACTAGACCTATAAGCAGACACAATCACAAGAGGAGCGGCGCATGTTCAAGGCCGGTCACGTGCTGGAAGGCGCCTTCGCCAACCAGAAAGCCGCGGAATTTTTTCCCGCCATCAGCGCCAACTACGCCGTTGACGAGGCGCAATATCTCACCGAACTGCTGCAGCTTGCCGATCCCGGCGAGGCGGGCATTGCCGCCATTCGCGAGCGCGCGCGCAGCCTGATCGAGGCGGTGCGTGGGCGTGACAATGCCGTCGATACCCTCGATGCGCTGCTGCGCCAGTACAGCCTGGACACCCAGGAAGGGCTGATGCTGATGTGCCTGGCCGAAGCGCTGCTGCGGGTGCCGGATGCCGCCACGG
The DNA here is from genome assembly GCF_021432085.1 of Stutzerimonas kunmingensis. Taxonomy (GTDB): domain Bacteria; phylum Pseudomonadota; class Gammaproteobacteria; order Pseudomonadales; family Pseudomonadaceae; genus Stutzerimonas. The sequence goes on from NZ_CP090366.1 coordinate 1,515,451, forward strand.
CTGACGCGCTGATCCGCGACAAGCTCAACGCCGCCGAGTGGGAACGCCACCTCGGCCAGAGCGACAACGTGCTGGTCAACTTCGCCGCCTGGGGGCTGGTGATGACCGGCAAGGTGGTCGATCCGGAAACCGCCGATGGCCGCCCGAAGAACGTCATCGGTCGTCTGCTCAAGCGCTCCGGCGAGCCGGTGATCCGCAGCGCGATGAACCAGGCGATGAAGCTGATGGGCAAGCAGTTCGTGCTTGGCCGGACCATCGCCGAAGCGCTGAAGAACGGCCGTCCCGAGCGCGAGAAGGGCTACACCTATTCCTTCGACATGCTCGGTGAAGCGGCGCTGACTGCCGAGGACGCCGCCAAGTACATGGCCGACTACCGTCAGGCCGTGGAGACCGTCGGTGCCGAGCCGCAGGTCGGCAAGGGCCCTCGTCCGTCGGTGTCGATCAAGCTGTCGGCGCTGCATCCACGTTACGAAGTCGCCCAGCGCGAGCGCGTGCTCACCGAGCTGTTCGCCAGTGTGCGCGAACTGGCCGTGCTGGCGCGTCAGCGCAATGTCGGGATCACCATCGATGCCGAGGAGGCCGACCGCCTCGAGCTGTCGCTGGAATTGTACGAAAAGCTCCTGCGCGACCCGGCCATCGCCGGCTGGGGTGAGTTTGGCCTGGTCATCCAGGCTTATTCCAAACGCTGCCTGCCGGTGCTGGTCTGGCTGACGCTGCTCGGTCGTGAGCTTGGCGAACGCATTCCGCTGCGCCTGGTAAAGGGCGCCTACTGGGACAGTGAGATCAAGCAGTGCCAGGTCCAGGGCCTGGACGGCTACCCCGTCTACACGCGCAAGGAAGGCACTGACACCTCCTACCTCGCCTGCGCGCGCTACCTGTTGTCCGAGCACACCCGTGGGGTGATCTACCCGCAGTTCGCCAGCCACAACGCGCACACCGTCAGCTGCATCCTGGCCATGGCCGAGGAAATCTCACAGCCGCGCGAGTTCGAGTTCCAGCGCCTGCACGGCATGGGCGATGCCCTGTACGACACGGTGATCGAGAAGTACGCCCGCAACGTACGCATCTACGCCCCGGTCGGCGCGCACAAGGACCTGCTGCCCTATCTGGTGCGCCGCCTGCTGGAGAACGGTGCCAACTCGTCCTTCGTTCATCAGCTGGTCGACCCGCGCGTCCCGGTCGAATCGCTGATCGATCATCCGGTGAGCCAGCTGCGCAAGTTCGCTGCACTGGGCAACCCCCGCATTCCGCTGCCGCCGGCGCTGTTCGGCAATCGCAAGAACTCCCAAGGGATCAACATGAATATCCAGAACCAATGGAACGACCTGGCCAGCGCCTACCAACCTTTCCTCGAGCGCCAGTGGCAGGCTGCGCCGGTCATCAGCGGGCAGAGGCTCGCCGGTACGCCGTCCGAGGTGCGTTGCCCCTATGACCTGGCCAAGGTTGTTGGCCAGGCCCAGTTCGCCAGCGCCGAGCAGGCGCGCCAGGCCGTCGATCGCCTGGCGGCTTACTGGCCGAGCTGGAATGCCACGCCGGTGGAAGCCCGTGCCGCCGTGCTGGAGCGTCTGGGTGATCTGCTGGAGCTGCACCGCGCCGAGCTGATGGCGCTGTGCACCGTGGAAGCCGGCAAGTCGCTGCAGGACGGTATCGACGAAGTACGCGAGGCGGTGGATTTCTGCCGTTACTACGCACAGCAGGCGCGGCAGAAGCTTGGCCGCGAAGAGCTGAAAGGCCCGACCGGCGAGCGCAACGAGCTGTTCCATGAAGGCCGCGGTGTGTTCGTCTGCGTCAGCCCGTGGAATTTCCCGCTGGCGATCTACCTCGGCCAGATCACCGCCGCGCTGGTGGCCGGCAACACCGTGCTGGCCAAGCCGGCCGAGCAGACCAGCCTCATCGCTGCGCGTGCGCTTGAGCTGATGTTCGAAGCCGGTCTGCCGAAGGAGGCGATCGCCTTCCTGCCGGGCGATGGCGCCACCCTGGGCGGCGTGTTCTGTCGCGATCCGCGGGTGGTCGGCGTGTGCTTCACCGGTTCCACCGACACGGCACGCATCATCAATCGCCAGCTGGCCGAGAAGGAAGGGCCGATCGCCACACTGATCGCCGAGACCGGCGGGCAGAACGCGATGATCGTCGACTCCACCGCGCTGCCCGAGCAGGTGATCAAGGATGCCGTCGGTTCCGCCTTCACCAGCGCCGGCCAGCGTTGCTCGGCGTTGCGCGTGCTCTATGTGCAGCGTGATATCGCCGATCGTGTGATCGAGTTGCTCAAGGGCGCCATGGCCGAGCTCAGAGTCGGCCCGACACATCTGCGCGAGAACGACATCGGCCCGGTGATCGACCAGGAAGCTCGCGAAGGCCTGCTAGCGCATATCCAGCAGTTCAAGAGCGAAGGGCGACTGATCGCCGAGGCGACGTTGCCGGCTGGTCTGAATGGTCATTTCGTGGCGCCGGTGGCCTTCGAGATCGACGGCATTCATCAGCTCAAGAAGGAGCAGTTCGGCCCGGTGCTGCACGTGGTGCGCTACGACGCGGCGGACTTGGAGAAGGTCGTGGCGGCAATCAACGGCACCGGCTACGGCCTGACCCTCGGAGTACACAGCCGCAACGAGGAAACCGCCGAGCGCATCGAGCAACTGGCGCGGGTCGGCAACCTCTACGTCAATCGTAACCAGATTGGTGCCGTGGTTGGTGTGCAGCCGTTCGGCGGCTGTGGTCTGTCGGGCACCGGTCCGAAGGCGGGCGGCCCCAGCTATGTGCTGCGCTTCGCCAACGAGCGCACCACCTCGACCAACACTACTGCGGTGGGCGGCAACGCCTCGCTGCTGTCGCTCGGAGACGACTGAAGGCATTCACGCTGTACCACCGGGTGAATGGTCTTGATCGTTCACCCGGCGCATCACGCTAAACCTCCCGGCCGCTCTGGCAGCCGGAACACAACAACAATTGGACAGTTGGCGGACGCTCTTCCGCCACTGACGGGCCCGGGTTGGGCCTGTCACAGGTGATGGCCTTTTCGCTATCGCCCTCTGCCAAGGTGCCGCGTGGGTCTTCTCGCGTTGCGCCGAACAACAACTAACGAGGGACACACATGAGCATCAGTACCCCCACGCTGATCACCTTTCTGATCTACATCGCGGCGATGATCCTGATCGGTTTCGTCGCTTACCGCGCCACCAAGAACTTCGACGACTACATCCTCGGCGGCCGCAGCCTCGGCAGCTTCGTCACCGCGCTGTCGGCCGGTGCCTCGGACATGAGCGGCTGGCTGCTGATGGGCCTGCCCGGTGCGATCTTCGTCGCCGGCCTGTCGGAAAGCTGGATCGCCATCGGCCTGATCGTTGGCGCCTGGCTCAACTGGCTGTTCGTCGCCGGTCGACTGCGCGTGCACACCGAGCACAACCACAACGCGCTGACGCTGCCGGATTACTTCTCGCACCGCTTCGAGGACGAGAGCCGCATGCTGCGGATCTTCTCCGCGCTGGTGATTCTGGTGTTCTTCACCATCTATTGCGCCTCGGGCGTGGTCGCCGGCGCGCGGCTGTTCGAGAGCAGCTTCGGCGTGCCGTATGAATACGCACTGTGGATCGGCGCCGCGGCGACCATCCTCTACGTGTTCATCGGTGGCTTCCTGGCGGTGAGCTGGACCGACACCGTACAGGCGACGCTGATGATCTTCGCGCTGCTGATCACTCCGGTGTTCGTCATCCTGGCGCTGGGCGACATGGGCGCCGCGATGGACACCATCGCCACGCAAAATCCGGCCGCGTTCGACATGTTCAGCGGGCTTTCCTTCGTCGCCATCATCTCGCTGCTGGCCTGGGGCCTGGGCTACTTCGGCCAGCCGCATATCCTGGTGCGCTTCATGGCCGCCGACTCGATCAAGACCATCCCCAACGCCCGCCGCATCGGCATGGCCTGGATGATCCTGACGCTGGCCGGTGCCGTGGCGGTGGGCTTCTTTGGTATCGCCTACTTCGCCGGACACCCGGAACTGGCCGGGCCGGTTAGCCAGAATGGTGAGCGTGTTTTCCTCGAGTTGGTGAAGATCCTGTTCAACCCGTGGGTCGCCGGCATCATCCTCTCTGGCGTCCTTGCGGCCGTGATGAGTACCCTCAGTGCGCAGCTGCTGGTCAGCTCCAGCGCCCTGACCCAGGACTTCTACAAGGCCATGCTGCGCAAGAACGCCTCGCAGACCGAGCTGGTCTGGGTCGGCCGGGCGATGGTGCTGCTGATCGCGCTGGTCGCCATCGGCATCGCCTCCAACCCCGACAGCAAGGTGCTGGGTCTGGTGTCCTACGCCTGGGCCGGTTTTGGCGCGGCGTTCGGCCCGGTGGTGCTGATCTCGCTGCTGTGGAAGCGCATGACCCGCAACGGCGCGCTGGCCGGCATGCTGGTCGGTGCCGTCACCGTGGTGGTGTGGAAGGAATTCATCGGGTTGGGTCTGTACGAGATCATCCCGGGCTTCATCCTCGCCAGCATTGCCATCTATGTGGTGAGCAAGCTGGGCGCCGAGCCGGCCCCAAGCATCGTCAAGCGCTTCGAGGAAGCTGACGCGGATTACCACGCCGGCTAAGACCAGTGTCGGAGTGTTGCCCGGCTCGAAAGCTGAATTCGAAGCGGGGCGCGTTTCCATAGGCTGCAGAGGGTTTTGCTGCGAGCACCTACAAAAAACCCCGGCTAGCCGGGGTTTTGCGTTTCTGCCGCAGATTCAGTCGTCCGCAACCAGATTGGATCGGTCATCCACCGCGCCCGCGGCGATCAGATGCTCGGCTTCGTCTTCCGGCACATGGATGCTGGTGCCGTCGATGTTCATCACTGACATGCGTGCCTCTGGATCGGTGGTGATGCGCACGTCCATCAGGGCGCTGCGGTGCGTGTTGCCGTTGATGACCACGGCGCAGGTGCCGGTAGTGGTGTCGATGTCTACGGTCATGATCTCTCTCCCGAAGCGGTGCAAAAGCCGCGCGCGGTTCGCCCGGCGTTTCCATGTCGACCACGAACAGGGTGCATCCGTTGTACCTGTTACTGGAAAAACAGGCTTAAACGTTACGATATAACATGTTAGATTCTCGCCCCGCGAAGCTGGCACCGCTACCGGATGCCGGCGCACAGCCGTCTTCGGTTGCCTCGGAAGGCAACCGCCATTGTCTGGAGAGTCACATGAAACTGAAGCGTCATCCCCTGGCCTGGGCGATCAGCCTGGCCCTGGTTCCGGCTGCCGGGGCCGCCGAGCCGGTCGAACTGCAATCCGTCGTGGTCAGCGCCAGCGGTCTGGCCAAGCAGAGCCATGAGATGACCACGCCGGCTGCCGTGATGGAGGGAGATGAACTGGTGCTGCGTCGCGAGGCAACGCTGGGTGAAACCCTGGAAAGCCTGCCCGGAGTTCGCTCCAGCAGCTTCGGCGCCGGTGCGGCGCGCCCGGTGATCCGCGGGTTGGATGGCGCTCGGGTCAAGGTGCTGAGCGATGGCGTGGAGCTGCTCGACGCTTCCACCATCAGCCCCGACCACGCGGTGACCAGCGAGCCGTTGCTGGCCGAGCGCATCGAGGTGCTCAAGGGGCCGGCGACTCTGCTCTACGGTGGCGGCGCCATCGGCGGGGTAGTCAACGTGATCGACAAGAAGATACCCACCCGCGTCCCGGAGAAGGGCTACGAAGGCGAGCTGGAGCTACGCGCCAACAGCGTCGCCAACGAAGGGGCAGGGGTGTTCGGTATCACTGCTGGCAGCGGCAACTTCGCTGTCCGCGCCGAGGGCACCAAACGCCAGGCCGACCCCTATGAAATCCCCGGCTCGCCGGACAAGCAGGAGGGCTCCTACAACGACACCGACAGCTTCAACCTGGGCGCCAGCTTCATCGGCGAGCGTGGCTACATCGGCGCCGCCTACGGTGAGCAGAACAACCGCTACGGGCTGCTGGCTCATGAGCACGCCGATTGCCACACCCACGGCAGCGACTGGCACTGCGGTGGCCATGATGATCACGACGATGACGACGAGCATGATCATGACGAACATGGCAGCGTGCCTTATGTCGATATGCGCCAGAAACGCTGGGATCTGCGTGGCGAGCTGAGCGATCCGCTGCCGGGCTTCGAACTGGCGCGGCTGCGTGTCGGCCACAGCGACTATCAGCACAAGGAGATCGAAGGTGGTGAAGTAGGCACCCGTTTCAACAACGATGCCACCGATGCCCGCCTGGAGCTGACCCATCAGCCGCTGTTTGGCTGGCGCGGCGTGCTCGGTGCACAGGCCCTGCGTCGCGACTTCGAAGCCCTCGGCGAGGAGGCCTACGTGCCGCAGACGCTGACCCGCAACCACGGTCTGTTCCTGCTCGAGGAATACACCGCCGGCGCCTGGCGCTATGAACTCGGCCTGCGCCACGAATGGCAGGACATCGACGCCGATGGCGGCCCGGATACCGATCACAGCGGCACCTCGATGTCCGCCGGTGCGGTCTGGACCTTCGCTCCGCAGTACTCGCTGGGCTTCTCGCTCACGCGCTCGCAACGCCTGCCCAGCGCCGAAGAGCTTTACGCCAACGGCCCGCATGCCGCGACCCGCACCGTTGAGCTGGGCAATGTCGACCTGGAAGAAGAAACCTCGCACAACGCCGAAATCACCCTGCGCAAGTTCGCCGGCCGCACGACCTTCAGCCTGAGCGTTTTCCGCAACGAGGTGGATGACTTCATCTATGCCGCCGACACCGGCAACGACATCGGCGGCGGCTACCGCGAGATCGAGTACCGCCAGCAGGACGCCGTGCTCACCGGGGCGGAGGGGGAGGTGCGCTTCCAGGCCACCGACGCCACCGCGTTCACCCTCTTTGGCGACCACGTGCGCGGCAAGCTGCGCGACGGCGGTGGCGACCTGCCGCGTATCCCTGCCGATCGCCTGGGTGTGCGGCTGGACCAGAGCTTCACCCCGGCACTCAATGGCCAGCTGGAGTTCTATCGGGTGCAGCGCCAGGACGAGCTGGCCGACTACGAAAGCGAAACCGGGGGCTACAACATGCTGGGCGCCAGCCTCGGTTATAGCGGCTTGCTGAACCAGACCGATTACCTGCTCTACCTCAAGGCCAACAACCTGCTGGACGAAAAGGCCCGTCAGCACACCTCCTTCATCAAGGATGAGGTGCCGCTGCCTGGGCGCAATCTGACGGTAGGCGTGCGCCTGGCGTTCTAAGGCGGACAATTGCCTTGCAGCACTGACGAGGGCCGGCAGCTACTGCCGGCCCTCGTTCATTCTGGCAGGCAGAACCTCGCGGTCACGCGCAAGTACGCGGATGACGCGCTATTCTTGCGCCCCTCGATTGTTCCGTTGCGGGTGCCGGTCGTTGTCCGCGCTGGCGATGGAACGTCAGGACCAACAAGGAAAACAAGTCCCATGAACGTCAGCACACCCACACTGATCACTTTCGTGGTCTACATCGCGGCGATGATCCTGATCGGTTTCGTCGCTTACCGCGCCACCAAGAACTTCTCCGACTACATCCTCGGCGGCCGCAGCCTCGGTAGCTTCGTCACGGCGCTGTCGGCCGGCGCCTCCGACATGAGCGGCTGGCTGCTGATGGGCCTGCCCGGCGCGATCTTCGTCGCCGGCCTGTCGGAAAGCTGGATCGCCATCGGCCTGATCATCGGCGCCTGGCTGAACTGGCTGTTCGTCGCCGGGCGCCTGCGCGTGCACACCGAGCACAACCACAACGCGCTGACCCTGCCGGACTATTTCTCGCACCGCTTCGAGGACGAGAGCCGCATGCTGCGGATCTTCTCCGCACTGGTGATCCTGGTGTTCTTCACCATCTACTGCGCCTCGGGTGTGGTGGCGGGCGCGCGGCTGTTCGAGTCCACCTTCGGCATGCCCTACGAATACGCACTGTGGGTCGGCGCTGCGGCGACCATCCTTTACGTGTTCATCGGCGGCTTCCTGGCGGTGAGCTGGACCGACACCGTGCAGGCCACGCTGATGATCTTCGCGCTGCTGATCACGCCGCTGTTCGTCATCCTCGCCCTCGGTGACATGGGCACCGTGATGGCCACCATCGAAGCGCAGAACCCGGCCAACTTCGACATGTTCCGCGGGCTGTCCTTCGTCGCCATCATCTCGTTGCTGGCCTGGGGCCTGGGTTACTTCGGCCAGCCGCACATCCTGGTGCGCTTCATGGCCGCTGACTCGATCAAGACCATTCCCAACGCCCGCCGCATCGGCATGACCTGGATGATCCTGACCCTGGCCGGCGCCGTCGCGGTGGGTTTCCTCGGCATCGCCTACTTCGCAGACCACCCGGAGCAGGCCGGTGCGGTGAGCCAGAACGGCGAGCGGGTATTCATGGAGCTGGTGAAGATCCTGTTCAACCCCTGGGTTGCGGGCATCATTCTCTCCGGCGTGCTGGCGGCGGTGATGAGCACCCTGAGTGCGCAGCTGCTGGTCAGCTCCAGCGCGCTGACCCAGGACTTCTACAAGGCGATGCTGCGCAAGAATGCCTCGCAGACCGAACTGGTCTGGGTCGGCCGCGGCATGGTGCTGTTGATCGCACTGATCGCCATCGGCATCGCCTCAAACCCCGACAGCAAGGTGCTCGGTCTGGTGTCCTACGCTTGGGCCGGTTTCGGCGCGGCGTTCGGGCCGGTGGTGCTGATCTCGCTGCTGTGGAAGCGCATGACCCGTAACGGTGCCTTGGTTGGCATGCTGGTCGGTGCGGTCACCGTGGTGGTGTGGAAGGAGTTCATCGGTCTGGGCCTGTACGAAATCATCCCGGGCTTCATCTTCGCCAGCATCGCCATCTATGTCGTGAGCAAGATGGGCGCCGAACCCGCCCCGAGTATCGTCAAGCGCTTCGAAGAAGCCGACGCGGACTACCACGCCGGCTGATTTGTGCAGCGCAGGTCGAGCATGGCTGCTCGACCTGCGGTTGGAACCGGTGTCCCGGTTCTAACCGTTCCGCCCCATATCGATAGTTGCTGCTGCCCGGCCTCTCCGTCGAGGCTGTCCGGGCTTCAATTCGTCACTTCCGACAAATCGATCCGCCGCCAGCGTGCCTCGGCGAAGCTGTACACAGCGAAGGCCAGCAGGCCGACCCCGATTGCCAGCAGCAGCGCGCCACCCGCAGGCATGCCCTGAAGCGCTTCGAGCGCTTCCTTGAGGCCGGGTGGATCGGTGGGCTCGTAGCGGCTCCCGCCCATGAACAGCAGCCCGGCGATGATCAGAAAGGAACAGCCACGTGCAGCCAGCCCAACACGCGAGATGGGGCGAACCAGCTGCATGGTGCGTTCATCGCACTGAAAGTAGCGCTCGAAACGCGCGCGCCATGCCTTGATCAGATGCGCAATGGCGACACCAAGTGGAATCAGCGCAATTGCCCAGATCAGCCAGTGGGAGTGCTTCAGGCCAAGAAAACGCATGAGGCTGTCGGTGCTTTCGCCACCCGAACCACCGCCGCCCTCGGAGAAACGATCCAGCCCGCTCACCAGCATGCTCAGCGTGAACAGTGCGAGCAACAAATTGACCACGCCACTGCTCACCAGCCCCGTGCGGATCAGCAGACCCTTGGCGTCATGCCCGTGCCGATCGGTATCACCGATGCCCTGCGTCAGCCGCCACGCCACGTGCGCGAGCAGGCCGATTACCACCAGCCAGAGCAGTATTGCCCCGAATGGCTGGCCGAGCAGTTGCTGAACTGCGCCGCGAGTGTCGACCGTTTCGCCGGAACCGAGTGCCGCCATGATCGCAAAAAAGCCGACGATCACGTACACCACGCCCCGCGCCGCGTAGCCGCTGCGTGCCAGCCAGACCACTCCACGTGTCACGTTCATATTCGCTTTCGCTCCAAAATTGAGATCATCCGAGTCAGTGTCGTCATAGTTGGGACGCGGTTGCAGCCCGTTCGGTTCGCTCGAACTCGTCGCGTACACCAGCCATTGGGCGGCGAAAGAATTAATACCGACGAAGGAACGGGACGAAACGGCGAAGGTCTGATTCCTCGCCCAGTAGCGTTTGGGCGTCCTGGGGCGGGACGGCCTTGCGACTACGGAGAATCAAGGAGTATCTCGATGAATTACTGGAAGGTGGTATTGCTCGGCATGGCGCTCGGCTTCGCCGGATGCAGCGTCAATGCCCCAGGTGTACATGCGCGGGTCGGCGATGCCGATGCGGTACGGCTGGACATCGGTGGTCACGGTCATGGTGGCGGGTTCTGTCCGCCGGGACATCGGATGAAAGGAAACTGCTGATGAGCGCTCGTCTTCTTGTAGTCGTACTGGCAGCCCTCCTGATGTCCGGATGCAGCCTGCGTCTACCGGGCATCGGCATCGATATCGGTGATGGCGGCGGCGGGCCTCCGCATTGCCCACCAGGTCAGGCCAAGAAGGGTAACTGCTGAGGCGCCAGGCGCCGGCTGCTCGCGCTCAGGCAAGGCCGACTAGGCCTTGCCTGTCTCTGGAGTCATCTATGTCACGTCTTCTCGTGTTGTTTCTCGGGCTGATCACGCTGAGCGGCTGTACCGTGCATGAGTACGCCGGCCACGGTTATCACCGCCCCTATTACCACGGCGAATACCGCGAGTATCGCTACGACGGCTATCCAGCCCGCCATTACCGATACGACCGTTCCGATTACCCACGCCACGCTCCGCCGCCGGTGGTTCGGCACGAGCGCTACGAGCAGCATCGGAGTCATCGTCACGACCAGCCTTCCCGGCACTACAGTCAGGGCGGTGACCGTCACTACAAGAACGCCGTGCGCCACCCGGTTCAACACAGGAGCTACCGGCCGGCTAAGTCCCAGCAGCATCACGATCGCCGCCGCCAGTGGTAGCGGGCCGGCGCTGCCGCCGACAGTGAACCGTGGCCTGACTCGGCTCTGACTTCCCCTTTACGCTGTGGCATTGCCGCTTAGGTAAACGCCCGCCAAATGACCTTGCGGCGGGCTGGCATCTTCTCCGTCGCCGGCCAGGTGCGACGCTGGCGATTATCGGTCGATGAGCCGATAATCGCCCCGATGTCAGCGTCCGGGGTGTCCTGCATGACCGATGATTCACGAGTTCTCCAGCCACCGATGGCGCCGCCCATCGTCGCATCCCCCGCCAAACGCATCGAGGCGCTAACCGGCGATCCCAACTTCATGACTTCGCTGGCGCGCGGGTTGGCTGTGATTCATGCGTTCCAGGAGCGCAAGCGCCACCTGACCATCGCGCAGATCAGCCACCGCACAGAGATTCCCCGCGCCGCGGTGCGCCGCTGCCTGCATACCCTGATGAAACTTGGCTACGTCACCACCGACGGGCGCACCTATTCGCTGTTGCCCAAGGTGCTGACCCTCGGCCACGCCTATCTGTCGTCCACGCCGCTGGCAGTTACCGCGCAGCCGATTCTCGACCGCCTCAGCGAGCAGCTTCACGAAGCCTGTTCGATGGCGACGCTGGAGGGTGATGAGGTGCTCTATGTGGCGCGTTCGGCCACCCCTCAACGGCTCATCTCGGTAGATCTGTCGGTGGGCAGTCGGCTGCCTGCCTATTGCACGTCGATGGGCCGCATCCTGCTGGCGGCGCTGGATGACGCGGCACTCGACGACTACCTGGGGCGAGCCGACCTGCAAGTAAAGACCAGCCGCACCTTGCACAGTCCGGAGGCGCTGCGCGACAACATCGCCGAGATTCGCCAGCAGGGTTGGGTCATCATCGATCAGGAACTGGAAATGGGCCTGCGTTCGTTGGCCGTTCCACTCAAGGATTCCGCCGGCCAGGTGCTGGCCGCGCTGAACGTCGGCACCCATGCCGGGCGCGTTTCGCGTCAGGAGCTGGAGACCCGATTCCTGCCCGTGCTGCTGGAGGCCAGCCGCGAATTGAGCACGCGGCTGTTCCATTGATCGAAGCTCTCGCGACTATCGGCGACTACGGTGCTCTAGGTGGATTCGTGCGCTGAGTCGGCGTTGTTCATCACAATGGAATGGTGCTTAAGTTGTTCGATAATCGAACGTTATGTCGATTATCGGATTGTTTGACTGGGGATGGACCGTTAACGTTTTCACAACGCAATCGGCGTACAGAAAACAACACGAGATCCGACTCATGGCTGAATTCCTCTCGCTCCGCGAAGCGGTCGTGCGCTTCGTCCAGGATGGCGACACCGTCGCCCTGGAAGGCTTTACCCACCTGATTCCCACCGCAGCCGCCCATGAAATCGTGCGCCAGGGGCGCAAGGACCTGACCCTGGTGCGCATGACACCGGACCTGGTCTACGACCTGCTGATCGGTGCCGGTTGCGCGAAGAAGCTGATCTTCTCCTGGGGCGGAAATCCTGGCGTCGGCTCGCTGCATCGTCTGCGTGATGCGGTGGAGAAGGGCTGGCCGCAGCCGCTGGAGATCGAGGAGCACAGTCACGCCGACCTCACCAATGCCTACGTCGCCGGCGCCTCTGGTCTGCCGTTTGCGGTGCTGCGCGCCTATGGCGGCTCCGACCTGCCCAAAGTCAATCCGCTGATCAAGTCGGTCACCTGCCCGTTCACCGGGGAAGTGCTGGCGGCCGTGCCCAGCGTGCGCCCGGACGTCACCGTGATCCACGCGCAGAAGGCCGATCGCAAGGGCAACGTGCTGATCCAGGGCATTCTTGGTGTGCAGAAGGAAGCCGCCCTGGCAGCCAAGCGCTGCATCGTCACCGTCGAAGAGATCGTCGATGACCTCCAGGCGCCGATGAACGCCTGCGTGCTGCCGACCTGGGCCCTGAGCGCGGTGTGCCTGGTGCCGGGTGGCGCGCACCCGTCCTACGCGCATGGCTACTACGAGCGAGACAACCGTTTCTACCAGGCCTGGGACCCGATCGCCCGTGACCGCGAGGCGTTCAGCGCCTGGATCGATACCTACATTCGCGGCACCGCCGACTTCGCCGCCTATCGCGCGAAGATCGCCCAGCAGGAGGCCAACTGATGAGCGCTTACAACACAAACGAAATGATGACCGTCGCCGCGGCCCGTCGGCTGGGCAATGGCAGTGTCTGCTTCGTCGGCATTGGCCTGCCGTCCAAGGCCGCCAACCTGGCCCGCCTGACCCACGCCCCGGAAGTGGTGCTGATCTACGAATCCGGCCCGATCGGCGCCAAGCCTTCGGTGCTGCCGCTGTCCATCGGTGACGGCGAGCTGGCCGAAACTGCCGACACGGTGGTGCCGACTGGCGAAATCTTCCGCTACTGGCTGCAGGGCGGGCGCATCGACGTCGGCTTTCTCGGCGCCGCGCAGGTGGACAAGTACGGCAACATCAACACCACGGTGATCGGTGACTACCACCAGCCCAAGGTGCGCCTGCCAGGTGCCGGCGGCGCGCCGGAGATCGCCGGAAGCGCCAAGCAAGTGCTGATCATCCTCAAGCAGTCGCATCGCACCTTCGTCGACAAGTTGGCTTTCATCACCTCGGTCGGCTTCGGTGAGGGCGGCGATCACCGCAAGCAGTTGGGCCTGCCGGGTGCCGGTCCGGTGGCGATCATCACCGATCTGTGCATCATGGAGCCGGAAGAGGGTACTAACGAATTCGTGGTCACCGCTCTGCATCCGGGTGTGGCCCGCGAGCAGGTGATCGAGAACACCGGTTGGCTGATCCGCTTCGCCGACAACGTGGTCGTCACCGAGGCGCCGCGTGCCGAGGAGCTGGAAGCGCTGCGCGCTCTGGAAGCGCGCACGGCTGCCGCCCATGGTCAGCTGGGAGGTGAGGAATGAGCCGCGAGGTATTCATCTGTGATGCCGTACGCACCCCGATTGGCCGCTTCGGCGGTGCGCTGGCAGCCGTACGCGCTGACGACCTGGCTGCGATCCCATTGCGGGCGCTGCTGGAGCGCAACCCGCAGCTCAATCCTGCGGCGATCGAGGAAGTCTTCATGGGCAGCGCCAACCAGGCCGGGGAGGACAATCGCAACGTAGCGCGCATGGCCGCGCTGCTCGCCGGCCTCCCGCATACGGTGCCGGGCGTGACCCTCAACCGTCTGTGCGCTTCGGGCATGGATGCCGTGGGCACCGCGTTCCGTGCCATCGCCTGCGGTGAAATGGAGCTGGCGATTGCCGGCGGCGTCGAGTCCATGTCCCGCGCGCCCTACGTGATGGGCAAGGCCGACACGGCGTTCGGTCGCACCCAGAAGATTGAGGACACCACCATTGGCTGGCGCTTCATCAATCCGAAGATGAAGGAAATGTATGGCGTGGATGCCATGCCGCAGACTGCTGACAACGTCGCCGATGAGTGGCAGATAAGTCGCGCCGATCAGGACGCCTTCGCGCTGCGCAGCCAGCAGCGTGCTGCTGCGGCTCAGCAGGCCGGCTTCTTTGCCGAAGAAATCGTCCCGGTGGTGATCAGGGGCAAGAAGGGCGAAACGGTGGTCGATACTGACGAGCATCCGCGCGGCGATACCAGCGCCGAGGCGCTGGCCAAGCTCAAACCGGTCAATGGCCCTGACAAGACTGTCACCGCCGGCAACGCCTCGGGCGTCAACGATGGTGCCGCAGCGATGATCCTCGCCAGTGCCGAAGCGGTGCAGAAGTTTGGCCTCAAACCCCGCGCCAAGGTGCTCGGCATGGCCAGCGCCGGCGTCGCTCCGCGCGTCATGGGGTATGGCCCGGTGCCGGCGGTGCGCAAGCTGTGTGAGCGCCTGAATATCGCGGTAAGCGACTTCGATGTGGTCGAGCTGAACGAAGCCTTCGCCGCGCAGGGCCTGGCCGTGACTCGCGATCTCGGCCTGCCAGATGGCAGCCCGAAGGTGAACCCCAACGGCGGCGCCATCGCCCTGGGCCATCCGCTTGGCATGAGCGGTGCTCGCCTGGTGCTGACTGCAGTCCATCAGCTGGAGAAAACCGGTGGCCGTCTCGGTCTCGCGACCATGTGCGTCGGCGTAGGGCAGGGGCTGGCGCTGGTAGTGGAGCTGGTCTGACCTGGATCGGGCGCAGACTGCCGTGGCAGCGATCTCGACCGCGACGCATTGCGAGCATGCAGCTGAAAGCGCTTGCGCGGGTATCGATTTGGGCTAGACCTCTACGTCGTGCTGCGTGCTGCCGAGGCACGCGCAGAGTGTCGGCGAAGCCGCCCGTGATCGCCAGAATCTCCGAATCAGGCTGTGCTTGATCGAGCACACCGACCGAACATAACGCGAGTGAGTAGAACAATGCCGAGCGTAAAACTGGCTGATGCAAGTCTGAACTATCGATTCGACGGTGCGGATAACGCGCCGGTGCTGGTGCTTTCCAACTCTCTGGGTACCAGCCTGGGCATGTGGGACGAGCAGATTCCCGCATTTTCAGAGCATTTTCGAGTGCTGCGCTACGATACGCGCGGCCACGGCGAGTCGAGCGTCACCACTGGCCCGTACAGTATCGAGCAGCTGGGAAGGGATGTGCTGGCCCTGCTCGACACACTGGGCATCGAGCGCTTTTCCTTCTGCGGCCTGTCCATGGGTGGGCTGATTGGACAGTGGCTCGGAATCAATGCCGGCGACCGGCTGCAACGACTGGTGCTGTGCAATACCGGAGCTAAGATCGGCACCGACGAAGTATGGAACGCCCGCATCGACAGCGTCCTGGCCGGCCGCGAGCAAGCCATGCGCGACATGCGTGATGCATCCATTGCTCGCTGGTTCACAGCGGGCTTCGCCGAGGCGAATCCAGCGGCTGTGGCACGCATCACCGAGATGATCGCCAGCACCTCACCAGACGGCTACGCCGCCAACTGCGCGGCTGTGCGCGATGCCGACTATCGCGCACAGCTGGGCGCGATCAAGGCACCGACACTGGTCGTTTGCGGCTCCAAGGACCCGGTGACAATCGTCGAGCATGGCCAGTTCATCCAGTCCAACATCCCCGCCGCCGAACTGGTCGCATTCGAGGCTGCGCATCTATCGAACGTAGAAGCGGGCGACGCGTTCACACAGCGAGTGCTGGCGTTCCTGCGCGGCTGAGAGCAGTCAGTGGTTGGGTCGACGACGCATGAAACCTCTGGCGGAAGGCGAACCATCTGCAGGTTGCTCAGCCGCAAATGAAAAGGCCCCGCGTAAGCAGGGCCTTGAAGACTGGAGCGGGCGAAGGGAATCGAACCCTTTTGCTTAGTGTGTCGTTCCGTCGCAAAGCGTGTCGTTGTGCGGTTCCCAGCCGAGTCGGCTGCTCGTTTCGTCGCAGTACGTCACAGTGTTTTCGACACTTTATCGACACCATCCTTTCGCCTCTGGCCGGGTACATCGCCTAGGCGTATCTTTGCGCACTACCGCTCCTTCAAGGAAGAAAGGATGTATTTGCGTAACCTCTTTCGGCGCTCCAGACCAAACGCAACCGACAGCACCAAGGCAGATTCGGCAGGCGACGTATCTACTCTGGAGCTTCTGGTCATCCGGACGTTCTCCCTGGGCTTTATTGCTCTGATCGCAAAGATCGCTCTGACCACTGCAGAAAGCGGAAAGCTCGAGGTTCAAAACTCTCGTGTTGGTTTCTCTCTGTCTGGTGACTCACTGTGGGCCGGGTACGCTGTGCTAGCTGCGCTCATTGGAGTCGGTCTGTGGGGCTTCTTTTTCAACTACGCCTCCAGCAAGACCTATAAAAAGTTGAGCGAAGTGGTCTTTGGGTTTCTGCTGATTAGCTTTCTGTTGGCCAAGGCAATTAGTGCTTAAAGAGATAGCGCAGCTTTCGTTTCGTCGCAGCGGGCACTCTGACCTCGACACCGCATTTAGCAGCGCGCTAAAGTGGCTCTTGCCAATTTTTGCCAAACGGGGCTGCCGGCATGAGTACCATGAACATCTCCCTTCCAGAGGCGCTGAAGAGCTTTGTGGACGAACAAGTCAATCAGCGTGGCTACGGCACCAGTAGTGAATACGTCCGCGAACTGATCCGCAAGGACCAGGACCGTCAGCATCTCCGAGGGTTGCTATTGGCGGGTGCCGCCTCGGCTCCGACTGCTCCTGTTGATGCCGACTACTTCGAATCCCTGCGTGATCGGGTTCGGAATACTCGCGGATGAAGCAAAAGCCAGTCATTCCGAGAGCGCTAGCACGCGAGGACGTTGATCGGGCGATTGCCTACTACTTGGAGCAGGAGGCCGATAGGGCTGCACTGGGGCTGATTGATGCGCTGGAGCATGCCTATAAACAGCTCAGTCGCCACCCCGAATCAGGTTCCAGTCGCTATGCGCATGAGCTGGATCTTCCAGGGCTCCGATCCTGGCCGCTCAAGCGGTTTCCCTACGTAGTGTTCTATGTGGAGCGTCCGAACCATATTGAAGTTTGGCGCGTGCTGAACGGGATGAGCGATATACCCTCTTGGCTACAGAATGATGTGGGTGCTCCCCCTAATAGTGGCGGTAAATAGATATGTCCGCCTTTCGGGCTGTAAGTAACAATTCTTATTCTCTCAATAGGATTGCATGCATATGGATGATGGCGTTTTCGAAAAAGTGATGCGAACAATTAATCTGTCTAAAGATCTGCGGGGGGCAAAGACAGGAGATGCTGCGGAGATAAGCGATGCGCTTGCACTAAAGCTATCTAATCATTTTGATCCCGAAGATATAGGTGATGTAGAGGAAGAGCTTGAGCAGCTTTTGGGATCGATTGATGAAGAGTCGCGAGCTTATATTGTAGAAGTGCTGGGCGATACCTTTGATGATTCTCAGATTCATCAAGAGAAAATTCGTAATCCGGAATTCGCAAGGGTCATACAAAGAATTTTTTCCGCTAAGAAGTGCGTAGCGGACATAATAGAATATGTTCGTGATTATGAGCCTGATAACGAAGCTGGAGAGTTTGCTGCAAAGTGCTTGAGCGCATTCGCTGAAGTAAATGCGCTGCTTCTAGAGCGGGATGTTGTTCCGCTGCTTAGAAGAGGCATCTACTCTGAAGATATCAAGTCGGCAATTGCTGTATGGCATAGTAATTCGGAATCAAAAGCAACAGACGAGGAATTCTGGCAGACAGAATTATCTGCTCGTAAAGGAATATTGGAACGACTTATTGGTGGGTACGCTGTTTTTCTTCAGCGCGAATTTCACGTGGGGAGCACGAACGTCGAAGGAAAGGGTAGCAAAAGATCGGATTTTGCGATGGTGGACAGGGAGAATAGAAACCTCAGTTTGGTGGAGATAAAGACACCTAGTACTAAATTGGTAGGTGCCGAATATCGCGGCACTCATCCGCTCTCCCAAGAGTTGTCAGGGACCGTTAGCCAGATAATGATTCAGAGAAATGAGATACTGCAGAATTTCTACCAGAAAAGAGCATGCAGTGACACGGTTTTTGAGGTTTTCGCTCCAAGGTGTTTCATAATTGCGGGAAGCCTTAAAAGTTTAGGTGGCGATAAAAACAAGATCAAAGCCTTCGAAATTCAGCGGCAAGTTATCGCCCCGCACGTCACAATAGTAACCTTTGACGAGCTCTATCATCAGTTTGCAACGTTTCACCAAGTATAGGCTCGGCGGCGGCAAAAACTGAGTGCAACACCTGACCTTTCCGGTACGGTGCTGCCCCCATGTCTTATACCGAACTCAGCGTTGAAGAGCGCGCCACCATTCAAATCGGTCATGCCCAAGGTTTCAGCCTGCGTGGGATTGCCTGCTTGATCAACCGATCCCCTTCGACCATCAGCCGGGAGCTGCGCCGCAATCGAGATGCCTGTGGTGGCTACTCGGCCCGTGTAGCCCAACAGCAGATGCAAGCCCGCCGCCAGGTGTGTCGACCGATGCGAAAGCTGTTGCCGGGTAGCGAGCGCTTTGAGCTGGTGGTTCATATGCTGCGTGAGCGTTTGTCTCCCGAGCAGATTGCCGGCAAGCTGCGCAGCATGAACATTCCCAGCCTCAGAGAGGCCTACGTCTGTCGTGAGACGATCTATAACGCGATCTATGCCCTGCCGGTCGGTGAACTGCGCAAGGAGCTGATCATCTGCCTGCGCCAAAGCAAGACGACGCGCAGGCCGCGCTCTGGCGGTGTGGATCGGCGCGGTCAGATCCCTGAGATGGTCAGTATTCATGTACGTCCGCCGGAGATCGAAGACCGGCTGATGCCAGGGCATTGGGAAGGCGACCTGATCAAGGGCAAGGCCAACGCCTCGTCTGTAGGTACGCTGGTGGAGCGCACCAGTGGCTACCTGATGCTGGTGAAGATGAACGACGCGACGGCGACCTCGGCGATGGAAGGCTTCAGTGCAGCGCTCAATGGCATGCCGCTGGCGATGCGCAAGAGCATGACCTACGACCAGGGCCGAGAAATGGCGCGGCATGCTGAAATCACTCAGCAGACCGGGGTGGCCATTTACTTCTGCGACCCGCACAGCCCTTGGCAGCGCGGCAGCAACGAAAACATCAATGGCTTGATCCGCCAGTACCTGCCCAAAGGCACAGACCTGTCGGTACACAGCCAGGAAGAACTGGATGCCATCGCACTGCAACTGAACATGCGCCCACGTAAGCGCTTCGACTTCAAATGCCCAATTGAAGTTATGGGCAAAGTGATGCAGGAAGCCATGGCTATGCGGCATGATGCGCCTGCTTCAATTCAATAACCGTGTTGCACTCAGCTCCTGCAACCGCCCTCTTCCTTAGCCGACGTTCGTTGTTTAGCCCATCGGATTAAAGCTACTAGCCGCTCCGCAATAGCGCGTCTTCATTCGGTCGCTATGATCTTTGCGGTCGCTGTCGAAGCGTGCCCGCCATGCCCGGCATTGCTCGTGGAAGTGCTGTTTTGCGGCTTTGCGGCATTCACGGTAGTCGATTGAGCCTCGGCGGTGGTTGGCGCATACGCTGGTTCCGTCGATGTAGTTATTGACGGACACCCATTCGGCTAGATAGTCGATTCCGCCGTTCCAACCCTTGATCCATTTCGACGTATGTTCTCGGCTCACCGACCGTGACCTGGGTGCGCTAGCGCTGGGCGTCGCTGCGGCAATCCGATGGGCTGCGGGCGGGGTATAGCTGCTGGCCGGCTGTTTGGGCGTGTAATTGCTATCGTTAAATGATGTCTGGCGGGACTGTACCGCTTCTGCTGTGCGCTCTTCGAACCATTCGATTTCTTCCTGGCTCAGCTGTCGTTGCTGGGGCGCTGGGGTCGGTTCTGCTGCCCGGGCTTCGTAGCTTGCAACGGAAGGGTGGTTAACCGGCTGCGTGGGCTGCTCTGCCTCTTGGTTAAACCAAGGCTTGCCGCCGACGTGGATGCCTTGCTTGATCTGGCTGACGTCCAGCACGACCGGTTTGCCGAACGTAACTGCCAGTGCTGAAAGCACCGCTGAACCGATACCCAGGATCGTCAAGAACCGCCAAGGGCTTGGCTTCTTTCTGTTGCGTAGGTAATCGGGTGCATCATCCCAATCTGATCTCATCACGCCTCCTTGCTCAGTGATCGGGGTTGTTAAATAAATCTGTTCCCTTTTTATTCCTTTTTCTTTATAAAAGTCTGAACTGACCCCGATTTCACGGACACCGACCTAAGAGACAGCGTGCAGGCGTTCATACTCGAACGGCGTCATATACGCCAAATACGAATGCCGTCGCTGTCGGTTGCCCGCCGCGTCAGGATAGTTGTCGTGTGAGTTGATTCGATGAGTCTTGGTCGGTGGGCGGAAGTGAGAGCCGTGTGGCGCGTTATTCGATAGAGCATCGGGAGTGGGTGGTGCGGCAGATGATGCCGCCCTTGAACCGGACGGTGCCGGAGCTGGTGGAAGCGACAGGCATTACTGATGCCACCCTGTATGCTTGGCGCAAACAGGCCAGAGCAGCGGGAGCAGTGGTGCCGGGAGATGGACAGCAGGCCGACCAGTGGTCGAGCCAGGACAAGTTTCGGGTGGTGCTGGAAAGCGCCAGCCTCAATGCGGCTGAGCTGGCGGAGTACTGCCGGCGCAAAGGCCTGTATGTCGAGCAGATCAACGCCTGGCGCGAAGCCTGCGAGCAGGCCAACAGCCTGGCTCAGCCGATCAAGACCCGGCGCGAACGCGAAGAGGAAAAGGCCGCGAAGAAGCGCATCAAGCAGCTGGAGCGTGAACTGCGGCGCAAGGATGCGGCGCTGGCAGAAACCGCGGCTCTGCTGGTGTTGCGAAAAAAAGCCGAGGCGCTCTGGGGGAAGGACGAGGACGAATGATCAGCGCCCCGGATCGCCGTGAAACGCTGCAGTTGATCGAGGACGCCGTGGCGGCGGGAGCGCGGCGGGCGCAGGCCTGCGCCGAACTGGGCCTGTCGCTGCGCAGCCTGCAGCGCTGGCAGCACTGCCCGGAGGATCGGCGTCCTTCGGCACAGCGAGCTGAGCCGGCCAACAAGCTGACCCCGCAAGAGCGCCGCCGCGTGCTGGAGGTCGCCAACCAGCCCGAGTTTGCCAGCCTGCCGCCGCAGCAGATCGTGGCGCGGCTGGCCGATCAGGGCACCTGGCTGGCCTCGGAGTCGACCTTTTACCGGTTGCTGAAGGACGCCGAACAGCAGCATCCGCGCGGCCGTAGCCGCCCACCGGTGAAACGAGCGCTGACGACCCATGTGGCCGACGGCCCGAACCAGCTGTGGTGCTGGGACATCACCTGGCTGCCGACCACGGTCAAGGGCCGTTACTTCTACTGGTACATGATCAAGGACGTCTACAGCCGGAAGCTGGTGGCCAACGAGGTGCATGAAAGTGAAAGCGCCGAGCAGGCCGCCCAGCTGCTACGCCAGGCCTGCCTACGTGAACAGCGGGCAGGCCAGCCGCTGGTACTGCACTCGGACAACGGCAGCGCGATGAAGGGCTCGACCATGCTGGCGGCCATGCAGAACCTGGGTGTGATGCCCTCGTTCAGCCGCCCGCGGGTGAGCAATGACAACGCCTATGCCGAGGCCTTGTTCCGCACGGCGAAGTACTGCCCGCTGTGGCCGGAGCGGCCCTTCGACACGCTGGAGCAGGCCAGGAACTGGGTGAACAGCTTCGTGGCCTGGTACAACCATGAACATCGCCACAGCGCCCTGAAGTTCGTGACCCCGGCGCAGCGACATACTGGCCAGGCGGAAGAGTTGCTGCGCAAGCGTATCGAGCTGTACGAGGCGGCGCGTGCACGGCACCCGGAGCGCTGGAGCGGCAACATCAGGAACTGGGTGCTGGCACCAATCGTGTGCCTGAACCCGGAGCGGGAAGCGGTACTGCAGCAAACATCAAAGGCAGCGTGACACGCTCACGCGACAACTACCTTGAAAATCGCCGGTTGTAAAACACTTCGATGTAGTCGAACAAGCTTTGCCGAGCCTCGTCGAAGGTTCGGTATTTCTGATGCCGCACATGCTCGGTTTTGAGCGTATGGAAAAAGCTCTCCATCGCTGCGTTGTCGTGGCAATTACCTTTACGGCTCATGCTCGGCTGGATATCGTTTTGAGCAAGCAGAGCCTGATAACGAGCGGTTCTGTACTGCACGCCCTGATCGGTATGGAGCAGCAGGCCAACAGGCTTGGCACGCCTGCCCAGGCTCATTTCCAGTGCCAGCGTTGCTAGCTCTTGGCTGGGCTTCTTATCCATTGCCCAGCCAACTATCAGCCGAGAGTAGAGATCCATGATCACCGATAGGTACAGCCATCCTTGAGCGGTCGGAATGAACGTAATGTCCGCCACCCAACGCTCGTTTGGTCGATCCGCATAGAAGCGCCTCAGCAGTCGATGCTCAACGATATGTTCAAACGTTCGCCCGCGACCGGCCTGCTGCCAAACCAAGGTCTGCTTTGTCCTGAGACCGGCCTCTCGCTTCAAACGAGCTATGCGATTGAGGCCTGCACTGTTCCCCTGACTAGTTAGCTCTCGGTGAATACGTATCGGCCCATACGTTTGGCGACTATCACGATGAACCGCCTCGATCTGGCCCAGCAAAATACGGTTTGCCTTCGAACGCCGCGACTCTGCTCGATTGCGCCACGCGTAGTACCCGCTTGGCGAAGCGCCAACCGCTCGGCAAAGCCTGCGGATCGGATACTGGGCAGCATGATCACGAATGAAGGCGTACTTCACACGAGGCTCTTGGCGAAGTACGCAGCCGCCTTTTTTAGGATTTCGTTCTCTTCACGTAATCGCTCCATTTCGCGCTTCAGCTGAGCCACTTCGCTTTCTGGCTCAGCCTGGCGGCCAGAGCCCGGGAACGCGTGGCCCTGCTTCTGGTCAAGCTGCTGCTTCCACTTGTAGAGCTGATTGACCCGGATACCTAGCTCACGCGCAAGCTGCGTGCAGGACTTATCCGAGTCGGTCAGCTGACGGACTGCCTCTCGCTTGAATTCGGGGCTGTAGCGTTGGTACTCGCGTTTGTCTGTCATGGGACACCTTCCTATCTGACGGTATAGTCACATTTGAGGTGTCCGTAAAACCGGGGCTAGATCAGTCCGTCCCCGTTAAGTCTGCTTTCTTTCTCGATCTCCCGCACAACATTCATTATTCCAGCCGCTCGCTTTACGCTTTCCCTATCATCGATTTCGCCTTCAAGCATGTTTTCTATTTCCTGAAGTAATTTTCCTTCAAGTTCATCCAGGAGATAATAGATGGCGTCAAGGCCATGATCATCAATAAGCTTTTTTTGATGAGGCAGGGTGGCCTCAACTAACTTAATCATAGACTCTTTGTTGGTGAAATCTTTGCCTATACCATTCTGCAGCACCATCATTCTTAATACGGCCATGCCTATTATGGATGAGTATGCAGAAAATAATGCCCACGCCATTTTTGAAACGTACGGCCTCACCTTTGCTGCGTCAACTGTACTAATAGACTTAGGGTCAAAGTTAGAGCTGATTGTTTTAAAGAAATCTCTTGTGGATTGGTCTCTTTCGGATCGCTTTAGTGCTTCTTCAAATTTAATTGAGGACATTGTTATTGCAACGACCTTCCCTGGGCCAAGGGCAACGAGCGTTCCCCATAGCTGGTCGATGGCATCCAGCCGCTTTTTAAATAGCTCGCCCTTCCGATTAGCGAGCCCGGACAGAGCTCCGCTACGAAGCGCCTCTGTCTGAGACTCTCTCAGCCTTACTTCGGAATCGATTATTTTCTGGCTTGCAGCTAGCTCCGACTTTAACGTCTCTATCTTTACATCGTATTCGTATCTCACTGCATTAGTTAGTCGGGCAGTAATTAGATTCCGTCCGAGCCACATTGCGAGAACAAGTAATCCTGTAGAAGTTAACGCGGGAAACCATTCCATTTTTTTAGCGCCATTCAGATTTTTCTATCATACCAACGCCTGGCTACTGCCGTAGTAATCGCTATCCCGCGCTTTGATTGGGCAAGTTTGAATGTGCTTCTTCATATCCAGGGGATACCTGACCTCTCTTCGGGTCAACTTCACCTTTCCATAACCACAGCTCGTATTGAGGAAATGCCTTTAGCAGTTCTTCCATATCCTCAATGCGAGCCTTCACTTTCCGGTTGGTCGCTACGGTCTGCCATCGCTGTCGTTCTTTGATAGCGGTACTTTCGGCCAGCTTTGTCGCGCCGAGATGGCGAACAAGCGTTCTAAGCCGCTCTTCTATCATTCCAAAAAGCTCTTAAAAATGATGAATAATTTATTGATAAATAGTTCATCACTGGTACGATTTGCCCTGTGATAAATAATTCATCAGCGCAGGCGCGCTTACTGCCACGAATAGTGACGGAACGAGCATGGAACTGGAAGAGCTGGAACCTTCGAAGCTGATCGGCCCACAGCAGGACGTGGAAACAGTCGAATGCTGGGCTGACCGTAACGGAATCAGTGCCGGTATGGCCCGTGCCTGGGCAACGCGCGGTGTGATACCGACCGTAAAGCTCGGCAAGCGGCGCATGGTAAACAGCGCAATGCTCCGTCACTGGCTGCTGGAACAGGAGTGGACCGCATGATCCGCGCCGTCTACGGAAAGCCAGGGGAGGGGATGACCTATGCAGAAGCCGGCCAGCTATCAACGCCTTCCGCACGCCCAGGACTGCGACTGCTCTGTCTGCTGGTCCAGACACGAAATGGCGAAACCCGATCCCTCCCGGTCCACACCATGCGCCCAATGCCGCCCCGCATATGCGCGGCCGATTCGCACGCTTCAGATGGGCTGCGTCGGTGGAAACTGGAAGCCTCTGCTCTCCGACTGGAAAGTGGAACCGGCCTTTATCTGCGAGAAGCACACGCCACCCGACCGCCCCGCGAAGTGGTGGAACGTTATCTACGACTCGGGCAAGCCAACGCCCTACGTACCGATTCACGAACCGTTCGAATTGGTGGGGTGATGGCATGAGACAGCCAACCGCTCTAGTGGCCTGCGAGTTCTCCGGCCGCGTTCGTGATGCGCTGACCCGCGCCGGGTTCTACGCCGTCAGCTGCGACCTGCTGCCATCCGAAACCGATGGCGAGCACATCCAGGGCGATGTGCTGGAAGTGCTCGACTGGGGGTGGGATCTCCTGATTGCTCATCCGCCCTGCACCGACCTCGCTACCTCAGGTGCCCGCTGGTTTCCCGAGAAGATCGCTGATGGTCGCCAAGAGCGCGCCCTGGATTTTGTGCGTGAGCTGCTTGCTGCGCCGATCCCTTTCAAGGCACTCGAAAACCCGAAGTCCGTTATCTCCAGCCAGATCCGCAAACCGGACCAGATCATCCAGCCGTGGATGTTCGGTCATGGCGAACGCAAGGAAACTCATTTCTGGCTCCAGAACCTGCCGCTCCTGGTACCGACCGAGATCGTCGACGGTCGCGAGCCGACTGTGCATCACATGGCACCGGGGCCGGACCGCTGGAAGAACCGTTCGCGTACCTACCAGGGTATTGCGGACGCGATAGCCAAGCAGTGGGGCGGCTACGTGTTGAGCCAGCTCGCCAGCCCCGCGCGACCTGTCCAGGTCCAGGGCCGCGCTCCCGGCTCGTCGGATCACGCTTCACCGATCCGGCGAACGGAAGCACGGGCGGAGCGCACCCTTGACCCTGCACGAACCGAAACAGCCTCCGCTCGTGAGTGCGGGAGCGCTTTTCCCTCCCGCGCTCCCGAGCCCTCGGCGGCGAGAGTGGGATGACAAGGGCGAAGCCCTTGGTGTTAAACGGCGTTTCCGATGATTAATGAAATTAATGTTCGATCAAGTGGAAAGTGTCAATTCAGCACTATTCGTCGCATTAAATAATGAATTATTGAATCTTTTAATACTTGACAAATAGTTGTTCCAAGAGCGTTTAAATAAAGCTATAGATAACCCGCAAGCCAAGTAACAAGCCGGTCGCAGTGAAATTGCTTTTTCACTCGTTCGGGATCGCTCGGCCTGCAGAAAGCAAAGCAGCGCAATAAAGCGCAACTAGAGAGAGGAAACACAAGATGGCACGTTCGACTATGGAAGTTGCATTTCTCGGCACTCAACGCTTCGACGGTGAAGCGGGCCAGAAGTACATCAAGGTCTTCTACGGCGATGAGCCGGACGGCAAGACCGAACACGGCCTGTCGATCATCGGCATGGCAGCAGCGGACGAAGTAGCGGACGAGATCTTCGCAGCCGGCGCCAAGTTCGAGCCGCTGCAACTGGTGCGCATCCACTTCGAGATTGCCCGTGGTGGCCAGAACAAGGGCAAGAATCTGGCGCTCCAGCTCGAAGCCGTCCAGACACGCGCAGCTGCCGAAACCCCGCGCAGCCCAGCTCAACCCCAGGCCAAAGCCGGCGACCCGGCCAAGGCGAACTAACCGGGAGGGGCGGCCATGCTGATCGATGACCGGGTGTACTGCGACTGCTGCGGAAACGACATGGGCAAGCTCATGGCGCTGCCCGCGCCGCAAAGCGACCTGCTGCCCGACCTCAGCCTGCCGCCCCACTTCGCCGTCTGCCCCGACTGCGAACCCTCCGAACAAACCGCCGACCTTGAGCAGGCCGGCGAATGAATTTCCTCGCCTGTGACGGTGACTGGCTGCAAGGCGCTGATGGTTCGCCCATCTGCTCCGGCTCGCTGGTCGCTCTCACGGTCGAGGAAATGCAAAGCCTCTACGGCTCTGCACTGACCTGGGACCAAGTCTCCGAGCTGCAAGGCGAAGCGATAGTTCTGTTCGCCACCGTGTTCGGCTTCCTGGTCCTGAAAAAAGCCCTGAAACAGTGAGGTATCACCCATGCAACTGAACAAGCACTTCATCAAGAAAATCGGCCTCGGCGCTGCCGTTGCTCTCTCGGCTGCTGCCGGCTCCGTCTACGCGGCAGTTCCGGCCGAAGCCACCGAAGCCCTCGACACCGCGGGCACCGACGTCGGCACCATCGGCTGGGCCGTCTTCGCCGTGATCATCGCCGCGATGGCGTTCAAGTACA
This sequence comes from Stutzerimonas kunmingensis, assembly GCF_021432085.1. GTDB lineage: Bacteria > Pseudomonadota > Gammaproteobacteria > Pseudomonadales > Pseudomonadaceae > Stutzerimonas. The sequence goes on from NZ_CP090366.1 coordinate 1,542,661, forward strand.
TGCGCCGCGCCCTGTAACCGGGGTTTTGCGCACTGCATGTGCCGAAGCAAGCAAACCCCGCTCCGGCGGGGTTTTCTCTTCCAGGGAAACGCCATGAGCTACGAACTGTACGTCCTGATCCTCACCACCCTGGCGTTCTATCTCGTGTTTTTTGGGCGGGTGTAGATATGGACGATATCCAAGGGCGCACGTATGGGCATCTTCTCGCGCTGTTCCTGCTGGTAGTTTCGGCCGGCTTCTACTCTGATCGGTCGGTCGCTCAAACATCCGGCTTTCGGCATTCAACCACCGCCGAAGGCTCGACCTGCTACGCCACTCGGGAGCAGGCCTGTAATGCCTATGCAAACCCGCCTGTGGTTTCCGGTGGAAAAACCTACAGCTACTGGTCCGGCGGCAATACCGGCTTCTGCAAATGGAAAGAGAAGCCGCTTGATTACGCCTTTTCCAATCCCGAAGTAAGTTTCGGCACTGTTACCACGTGTGTGATTCCCGAAGCCAACCAATGCGAAGCCACCATCGGCCAGGTCGTTACCCACGAACACAAGATGAAAGAAGCGGTTGGCCAGCCGGTGATCGATCCGCCGGGCTCGGTCTGCGCCAATAGCTGCCAGTACGCCTTCGGCTTCACGCCTGCCAGCAACGTCTACGTCTACAGCAGCGGCGACCCTTCCGGGGTCTTTGGCGTTTACAGCTATACCGGCAACGGCATCGAATGCAACGAAGACACCCGCAAGCAACCGGGCAACCCGGGCCAGCAGACCGACCCTGACGAAACCCCAACGCCCGATCCTGATAACCAATGCCCGGACGGCTACGCCTGGAACGGCACCTTTTGCAGCAAGGAACCGCCCCCGCCATGTGATCCCGAAGTCGAGGTCGGTGGCTGTGACGACACCGAGAACCCCGACCCTGATGATCCCGGCGATGGTGATGACGGCGACGGGGACGGTGATAGCGACGGTGATGGGGATGGGGATGGCGAAGGAGACGGCAGTGGCGATGGCTCCGGTGATGGGTCTGGAGACGGCTCGGGTGACGGTGACGGCGACGGATCGGGCGAAGACGATGGCGAGGCCGAGTGCGACCCGGCCAAGGACCCAAACAAGTGCGGTAAGCCCAGCGTAGAGGGTGAAGCCTGTAACGCCGAGATCAAGTGCACGGGCGATGCCGTGCAGTGCGCGATCCTCCGCCAGCAAAAGGAATTGCGCTGCCACGCCGAAGAACAGGCCGACTTCGAGAAACACGAATCCGCCATCGAAGCCGCTGTGCAGGGCGACAAGTTCAAGCTCGACGAAGGTGGCAGCGAGATCGAACTGCCGACCTTCGTCAACCAGGGCACCCGCTTCCTTCCGGCCAGCTGTCCCGCTGCGGAAACCTTCAGCCTGCGTACCAGTGGCGGGCGTTCCTTCGAAATCAGCTACGAACCGCTATGCCGCGCCGCCAATGACCTGAGCGGTCTGTTCGTGGCTGTCGCTACCGTCCTGCCAGCCCTGTACGTGGGCCGCTCCGTAGGAGGTCAGTAATGCAGTTTCTCTTCATCGTGCAGATGCTCGTCATCATCCTCGGCCCACTGGTGAAGATGGTGCTGAAGATCCTCGGCTTCGGCTTCGTCACCTATGTTGGCTTCAACATGATCATCGGCCAAGCCCAGGACTATCTGTTCGGGTTGATGGGTGATGTCGGCCCGGTGATCCAGGGGATTCTCGGGCTGGCCAAGTTCGATGTGGTGGTGAATCTGTATTTCGCCGCGATCTCGACGCGCTTCATGCTCGCCGGGATCGACAAGGCCACCGACCGTCGCCGCAATCAGGTCTGGCGCAAGCCGGGCGGCACCTCCATCGACGCATAAGGAGGCGCCATCATGCTCGTTATCCGTACCGGCAAGCCCGGCCATGGCAAGACCCTGAATACCATCCGTGAGGTGGACCAGAAGGCCCACGCCGAAGGCCGGGTCGTCTACTACCACAACATCAACGGCCTCAAGCCCGATCAGCTGCAAGCGCAGTGGTTCGAGTTCGAAGACCCCGAGAAGTGGTTCGAGCTGCCCAACGACTCGATCATCGTCGTCGACGAAGCGCAGGGCTGGTTCGGCTCACGCGATCCACGGGCGCGGCCACCGGAGCACATCACCCGCTTCGAGACCATGCGCCACCAGGGCCACGAAGTGCACCTCGTCACCCAGGACCCGCGCTATCTCGATGTGCACCTGCGTCGGCTGTGCAACACGCACATCCACTATTGGCGCGTCTTCAAGTCCGCCCAGCTGCTGCGCTTCGAGTCGGAAGTGGTGGTGGAAAAGGTCGAGCTGAAGACCAGCTTCAAGGATGCCGACAAGAAATCGCTGCGCCTAGATAAGCGCTACTTCGGCGCCTACACCAGCAGCAACGCCAAGCACCACTTCCAGGCCAAGGTGCCGACCAAGTTCATCCTGGCCATCTGCGTGCTGATCGGTGCGGGCATCCTCGTCTATCGCGCCTATGAGCGTTACAACGCCGAGAAAGTCGCGCTCGAAGCCACCAGCAGCGCGCCGGCCGGGAGCATGGTCGATCAGGTAAGGGATACGGTCGGAGCGTTCATCCGGCCAAGCGCCTCCGACGCCGAACAGGCCGCACCGCTCACCGTCGAGCAGTACCTGGGCAGGCGAGTGCCGAGGGTGCAGGACCTGCCAGCATCAGCGCCTGTGTATGACGGCCTGACCGGCCCGCGAACCTTCCCCAAGCCCGTATGCATCGCCACCACCGACCGCGATCTGATCGCCCGCAACTACAAGCGCATGCAGGTTGGTGACAGCGATGAAGGGCTGACGGGGTGTCGGTGCAACACCCAGCAAGGCACGCGGCTGGAAGTGTCGTTCGGCTTCTGCATGTCGGTCGTGCAGAACGGCTACTTCGACGACACCAAGCCCGACCGAGGCTCTCCGCAAGACCAGCGCAATCAGCAGCCACCACCTTCCACATCGCCGGCCTATCAACCGAGCCAGCAGCAAGCCGGAACCACCGTCACGCGGGTGCCCTATGAGAAAGGCCGTTTCCTGTGGTGATGACCGTCAGCGCGCGTGCGCTCCGCGCTCTTTGCACGCGCGGCGAGGCACGAGCCGGCGTGCAAACGCGCGCGCTGACGTCCCTGTAACACGTCAGATAAACCCAACTGAACAGTGTCAATTCGTTGCAATTTGGAGCAGAAGAAGATGAGCGTTAAAGACCAAATTCGTGTTGATCAGAACTTTCAGGAAACCCCAACCGGGCGACTGTTCTTCGATAGCCATTCGGCCAAGCTGACCGACCTGTCGGGTGTTCGCTTGCTGCGTTGCGGCGTCGATACGGTTCGTCAGCTGTACCGCGGACTGATCCGTCCCGAGATCATGGCGCTATTCGAGAAACCGGGCGTCATGGTCGAGTTCGCCGGGGAGTTCTGGCACGCCGGACGGGTAGGGCGGGACTCGGGCTACCAGTACAAGCTCCAGAATGCTGACCTCGGGTTCATCCTGCTCATCAAGAACTTCAACGCCAAGCTCGAGAACATCGGCCCACATCTGAAAATCGAGGTGTCACCGCACGCGATCGACGCGCTGTCGCCTGAGCGCTTGCAAGAGCGGATGGACTACTACGCCGCAGCCGTAATGACACACCGCGAACGCAACCGGTGCGCTGTCCATCTGGCGTTGGATCTCCAGGGCTGGAAGCCTCCGGTGGATCTGGTGGCACGCCTGCACTGTCGTGCGCGGACGCACCGGGATATCTCGGGGATCAACGAGATCAACTGGGCGACCAAGTCCAGCGTCTACGGTCGGGGCGAAACGTCCATGTTCGGCTCAGCCGGTGGCGTCCAGCTGTGTATCTACAACAAGACAGAACAGGCCCGCGCGACGGATAAGCTCGACTTCTGGGAAAGCGTCTGGCGTCGTCGGGATTCGTTCGATTCCGCCGATCCTGACAACTACGATCCTGAGGCGGACGTTTGGCGGGTCGAGCTGCGCTATCACCATTCGGTCATCCAGCAGTTCGCCAGCGGGTCGATCAGTGCCAAGACCGGCGAGGCCATTGAAACGGATTCGTTTGCAGCGTTCTCCGCCCACTTGGACGGCCTGTGGCGCTACGGGCTGTGCCAGTTCAAGTTGCTGCATCGCCCTGGGCAGTACGAGCCGATCTGGACGCTGATGCGTGATGACGTGCGGGTCGATGTGGCTGTCGACTCCCTGGTCGATGAAACGGAATACAAGCGCTACTACAAGACGTCACGGGGCTTCTCGGGCAAGAACGTGGAGCTGTTCCTGCTAAAACTTCGTAAGCCTGCTGGCACGGGAGCGAGTGGGCGCTAAAACCGCATTTGATCGACTGAAGGAATGGGAATGCTGGCCGGTCATTCGTGACCACTACGCCGCCAAGGACATGAGTGAGCGTGATCTGTACAAGCACATCAAGACGTTGCTTCAAGAACGCCACGTTCGATGGGGCAGAGCGGTCTGATGGCGATCCAGCAGCTCCCTGACGGTCGCTGGCGGGTCGACGTTGAGCCGGTCAAAGGCAAGCGCTTCCGCAAGACGCTGAAGACCAAGGCCGAGGCAATGCGCTTCGAGGCGACCTGTCGAGCCAAGTGCAGCGAATCCAACGATTGGGCACCGCGGCCAAAGGACAAGCGCAGGCTGTCAGAGCTGGTCGAGCTGTGGTTCGATCTCCACGGCGTCTCGCTCTCCGATGGCGTTCGACGTGTGGCGATCCTGCGGGCGTGTGCAAAGGCGATGGGTGATCCGATAGCTCGTATGGTTGATGGCGCAAAGATCGCCGCCACACGCGCGCGTTGGATGTCAGCAGGCGTCACCGGCAAGACAGCGAACAATCGCCTCGGCTACCCGAAAGCGGTTTACAACGAGCTGCACAAACTCGATGTGATCGACTATCCCTGTCCGTTCACCCGTATTCGCCCGGTTCGGCTGCAAGAGCGCCCCTTGGCCTACCTGACCAAGCCGCAGATCTCCGAGCTGCTCGATGCACTCCAGGCGCGGACCACGTCTCCACATCCGGCGATGGTGGCGCGGATCTGTCTGGCTACCGGGGCGAGGTGGGGTGAGGCTCAAGCGCTTCGGCCGGAGCGGATTCGAGGCAACGCCCTGGTGTTTGCCAATACCAAGTCGAAGCGGGTGCGGATGGTCCCGGTAACGCCCGAGCTGGTGGCGGCGATCAAGAAGCACTGGCAAACCTACGGGCCGTTCACCAACTGCATTGGCGTGTTTCGGCTGGTCCTGCTCTCGACCTCGATCAAGCCACCACGCGGACAGGCAAGCCACATCCTGCGCCACACGTTCGCAGCTCACTTCATCATGGGCGGTGGGCATATCGTGACGCTGAAAGAGATCCTGGGGCATGCGTCGCTGAACATGACGATGAGGTATGCACACCTCGCGCCTGAACATTTGCATGATGCGATCAGGTTGGGGCCGTTGGCGGGCATCACGTTACCGCTCGCCAGCCAGTAATCGAATCAATTGAAGGAGGTGCGCCACTGGCGTACTATTCGCTTATGATCTTTATCGAGACACCGATCTTCTCCAAGCGTCTGCGGGAGCTGCTTAGCGATGACAGCTATGCGGAGTTTCAGCGGCAACTGGCCGACCGGCCGGACATGGGCGATGTGATTGAAGGTACTGGCGGCATTCGCAAGGTTCGCGTTGCGTCTGGTGGTCACGGCAAGCGAGGCGGGTCCAGGGTCATTTACTACCACTTCACGGCGGCTTCGCAGATCGCATTACTGCTGATCTATCCGAAGAACGAGAAGGACGACCTGACGGCAGACGAGCGCAAGGTGCTCAAGCAAATCATCGAACGGTGGAGGTAATCACCATGAGCAAATTCTTCGAAGACCTTCTGGAAAGCGTCCAGCAGATGGACGAGATTCACCGTGGCGAACGTCAGCCCTCGCGGGAATTCGTCGTTGACTCGCTGCAGGTGAAAGAGATCCGCAAGGCGACCGGGCTGACCCAGGCCAAATTCGCAGCGATGATCGACGTTCAACTGGGTACGCTGCGTAACTGGGAACAAGGCCGACGCGAACCGACCGGACCAGCAAAGGCCCTGCTGCGCGCCATCCATAACGATCCGAAGCACGTCATCCAGGCGCTATCGTCCGTCTGATCACCGCCTAGTCGATTAGACGCTAGCTACGGAAATTCCACACTTTGGGCAAGAACGCTGACATGGATTTAGACGTGTTACTTTCCAGATCTGCTGCTCTTGAGCAGTCGCTATATAAGTGCTTTTCAGTACCTGTATATGACTCGTCCCCTAGACTGGTTGCTAGCAAGACATTGTCCGCCCTTGCTTTCGAGCATTCACAGGCGATTAAGCACTTAATAGCCGCCGGCCTTTACACGCCTGCGGCAGCGTTGTTAAGGGTCCAATATGAGTCGCTGGTTCGCTCTCTGTGGGTGCTTTATGTAGCGTCCGACTCACAGGCGGAGCTGATCATTTCAGACCTTACATACGATAGCGCAAAGAAGGGGTCCACTATTCCGATGCTCAGTCAGATGCTCGTTGCCATCGAAGAAAAGGCACCGCACGCACCGATTGAGATGCTAAAGGAATTCAAGCATTACTCTTGGAAGCCTTTAAGCTCATATGTCCATGGTGGAATTCATGCGGTGAATCGCTTCAGCCGAGGATTTCCGGCGCCGCTTGTTCACGCCATGGTCATCCATTCAAACGGGCTATTAACGATTGCGGCCAACCTTGGACTAATTGTTTCTGGCGCCCCGCCTACTGATCAGATCCCAAAAATTCAAAGAGAATTTGGAGACTGTTTGCCACTTCCTGCCGTTCCGCGCCCAGCCGCGACTGAGCCATCGCATTAGGCTGACTGGAATTCGTGGAAGGGGTTTTCGACACTTCTTCGACACCACCAAAAGCCAGAAACGAAAAAGCCCTGTAAAAACAGGGCCTTATCGTGTGGTGTCTGGAGCGGGCGAAGGGAATCGAACCCTCGTCATGAGCTTGGGAATCTATAACGGGCCAAATATCAGGGTATAACGCGAGGTATCGTAAAGGCGCTACAATCCCCGTCCTGTATGGGCTAGGGCTTCCGGCTCAGTCTCAATCTGTCCCGCCGAATTTCGTGTTAGTTCGGGACAACTGTCACCGGAAACTGTCACGCATGCTAACCGAAAAGCAGATCCGTTCGCTCAAGCCAGAAGACCGCGACTATGTGATGTCCGACGGGCGCGGTGCGCGAGGGGAAGGGGTGCTGCTGCTGAAGGTTCGCGCCAACGGCACGAAGGAGTTCTACTACCAGTGGTTCGTGGCCGGCAAGAAGAAGCAACGCAAGCTCGGCGTTTGGCCGACGATGTCACTCACCGTCGCCCGGGACAATTGCAAGGGTGCGTCGCCGCAGAGTGAAGCGGAGGGCACGCTACAGAACCTGCTCGATTCGTATGTCGCCAAGCTGAAAGCCGAAGGCGCGGCCTCGGCCGGCAACGTGGAATGGTCGCTCAAGCACTACGTCTCCGAGCCGTTCCCGCACCTGGTGAAGAAGCTGGCCAGCGCCATCGAGCCCGGGGATATCCGCGACATTATCTCCGCGATGATCAAGGCGAAGGTGACCACCTATTGCAACCGGGTGCGGTCGCAGCTGCATGCGGCCTTCCAGCACGGGCTGAACCAGGAATACAACCCTCGGGACTACCTCAAGTCGAAGGTGCGCTTCGGGTTGACCTATAACCCGGTGGCAAGCATCCCTGTGCAGGGCGATTGGGAGCGCCCCGGCCAGCGCGTGCTGAGCAAGGAAGAGCTGGCGGCGCTGTGGAACCTGCTGCCCGAGGAACTGAGCCTGGTCACGGCCGAGCTGATCAAGTTCCTGATTGCCAGCGGTGGGCAACGGCCGGAGCAAGTGGTAGCGTCAGACCGCACGATGTACCGCGACGACTACTACATGATCCGGAGCAAAAAGGGCGTAGAAGGCGAGCGCGAGATTCATGTGGTGCCGTTCAACGGGCTGAGCCGCGCCTGCCTGGAGCGGCTGAAACCGATCTCCGGCGAAGAGGCCTTTCCGTTCATGGGCCGGTATAAGAACAACTCGATCAACGTGCAGTCCGTGTCGCGGGCGGTGACGAAGCTTTGCGCGCGGCACCCGGCCACGTTCAAGACGCCATTCACGCTGCGCGACCTGCGGCGCACCTGCAAGACGCTGATGGGTGTGGCGGGGATCAGCAAGGAACTGCGCGATCGCATCCAGGGGCATGCGTTCAGCGATGTGTCATCGAAACACTATGACCGCTACGACTACCTGAAAGAAAAAAGCCAGGGCCTCGAGGATTGGGCTACCTGGCTTGTAGATGTGGCTGGCGTGAAGCCGTAGCCGTCACGCCGCCTGATTGCTCCACGCTTCTGGGTCCTCCAGCCAAAGGCGCAGATCGGATGCCCGCCAACCGACGCGGCCCGGCGAAAGCCGGACCTGTTTCGGGAAGCGCCCGGCCTTGATCTCGCGCCAAAGCGTAGCGTGGGAAAGGGTGGTGACCTCCAGCACCTGCTCCTCGCGCAGGTAACCCTCAAGCGCGACCACGGCGCTTCCCTCCCTTGCGATGCTTCTTGGTGCCGCCGTGGCAGGTCAGGCGGTAGCTGATAAAGGTGGCCAGCTCGCCGATCTCGGCTTTGATGTCGTCGATGATGGCGCCCATGATCGCGTTCACCTCCTCATAGGTGGCGCGCTGGATGGTGCGAGAGTTGTCGACGTGGGTCTTGCCGTCCGGCGTCTTGACCAGCCACTCCATCAGCCAGCGTTGCGGCTTGCGCGGCAGGCGCCCGCTGACCTGTGCGGTGTCGTTGGGCATTTCGGTGCTGTAGAAGATGCTGTACGTCATGGCCGTTCCCTCACATGCACATCGCAGCAGGCTGCGTGCCGAGGGTCGCGTCTACGCGCTCCCAGGTCGAAAGCGGGGTGGTGTTCCAGTAGCGGTCGGCGATGGCAATAGCGGCGAAGGCCAGCTTGCTGGCGTGGGCGCCTTGTTCGGAGCCCATCTTGGTGAACACGGTGGCGGCCAGGTTGAGCTTGGCGGCGATCTCGGCGAGGGTGTCGGCGTCCTCTGCGGTGAGTGCGCGGCGCTGGGCGTCGGCAAGTTCGGTGCGCAGGGCGTCCAGCTCCTCGGTCAGGTGCTCCAGTGCCTGGGCGGCGTTGAGGCGGCTGATGGTGTGTTCGTGCTGGGCGCGTTCGGCGCGGTGGCGCAGGTTCTCGACCAGCTGGCGGTTGGCGGTGGCCAGGTGTTCGAGGTCTTGCCGCGCAGCGCGGCGGCCTTCGAGGTAGCCAAGGCCGAAGACGATGGCCATGGCGGCGACGGCGCCGACGAAGGCCAGAATCTGGATGGTTGTGAAGTTCATTGCTGTGTCCCTCTGATGTAGAACCGCCGGCTGGTAAGGCCGGCGGGTAGGTGCTGCGCTTACTTGCCGAGGCTGAAGGTGCCGATGCTCAGCGGCACGAGGCCGCCCACTTCCTGCTCGAGCACCGCCTTGAACTCGCGGGCGAACTCTTCGCGCTGGGCTTCTTCCCCGACCCAGCGGAGCTTGAGCTGCGGCTCGTCGCGGCCGGTGATGACGGACAGGCGCAGGGTGATCGTGGTGACCTGCAGGCCTTCGAACGGCACGGTGGTGAAGATGAACGCCGACGGCAGGGTTTCCTGGCTCTTGGCCTCGATCTCGTCCATGGCCGAACGGCTGGAGGAGAAGTCGCCGACGTTGCTGTCGCGCTGGCTGGTGGCCTTGATGGTCATGCGGCGCACGGCGTTGATGGCCTTCACCATGTTCAGGTCAGTGCTGCCGTCGAGCGCCATCAGGTTGGGCAGCCAGTCCTCCAGCCATTCGGCGAGTGCCTGCTGGCTGTGCGGTTTGCCGACGATGCTCTGCAATGCCGCATAGGCAGCGGTGGGCTTGAGGGTGAGGGTGGCGGTGTCGTCACCGTGGCCGGCGAAGCCTGGGGCGCCCAGGTTGAAGATGACGGTGGCGCGCATGGCGTCTTGGTCGATGAAGCCGCGCGAGCTCACCGGCGCGCTGTCATCAACTCCATGCGCTTCGACGTACTTGGTGAAGTCCTGCAGGGAGTGGGTGGCCATGGTGCCGCGGAAGCGATCGCGTACCGGCTGGTACTGCTCGAGGCTGTGCAGGCGCACCGCTTCCGGCAGGACGGCAAAGCGGGTGCCGTCGTCGACGTGCAGTTCGCGCGCTGCGGCGGCCAGGGCGTTGGACTCGATGTGCTGAATGGCTTCTTTGCTCAGTGGCATGGTGTTGCTTCCTTGTGTGGTAAGTGGGTTTTGCTGGGTCAGACTTCGCGCGCTTTAACCGGCGCGTCTTCGCGGCTGAACAGCTGCGCGGTCGGGTCGGTCTGGAACAGTTCGAGGCCGTTGGCGGTGACGTACAGCGGCGTGTCGAGCGTGGTGTCTTCGCGCTTCTTGCCGCGCTTGGTGGGCTGCACGTAGTCGAGCGTGTGCGACACGGCCACCTGGTTGCTCTGGCCGATCTGCTTGAGCTTGAACGTCAGGGTGATCTGGCCTTGCTTGCTGTGCTCGATGACGCCTGCGGCGACGTCGGACAGGGCGCGGCCTACCTGGTCGGCGAAGACGCCGGCGTTGAGGCTGTTGATGAACTCGCTGGTGTCGGTTGCTTTCATTTGCTGTGTCCTTGTTGCGGTTGGTTACGCCACCTGGTCAGTGGCGGGTTGGGTGTTGCTCGGGTCGTGGGCGTCCAGCCAGGCGGCCAGATCGCGCAGGTAAACAACGGGTGGCGCCTTGCGGGTGACGTCCGTGCGGGTGTAGCGCAGGCGGACGCGGCCCTGGTGGATCAGCTTGATCAGCGACTCGACGTCGCCGATGTGCGGCAGGTACTCGGCGCGCACTTCGTCCAGCGGCAGGCAGGGCCGGTCGTAGCGGCGCAGCAGTTGCTGGTAGGTGCTGCTCACGGTGTTGCCCCTCCGATCTCCCCGCGCCCCTCTGTAGTGCGTGCCGGGCTGGGCGCGGTGTGGCGCAGGCGGATGAGTTCGGTGATGCCCTCGATGGTCTTGCCAAGCTGGCGGTCGACGATGTTGCCTGCGGCATCGGTGATGACGCAGGCGTATGGCGTCGCCGGGTCGGTGGTCAGCGTGACGTAGGGCAGAAAGCTGCGCGGCAGCACGGCGAACAGGGCGCACCAGAGCCGGCCAAGGTCATCCGCGTGCGGTTGGTTGGCGCGCAGGTGGATGATGGCCTCGGTGCAAGCGCCGCGCAGGGTGTCGGCAGATACCACGCTGGGGTGGTCCAGATACAGGCTGGTGAGCTTGAGCGCGCCGATTGCGTGTTGGTTGGCAGAGATTGTCATGCGGCGGCGTCCTTCTTGGTGACGGTGATGCCCAGCTGCTCGGCCAGCCAGCCGATCCCCTTTTCGGTGGCCATGACCACGCCGTAATGGCTGTAGGTGCTGATGGCCGGGTTCCAGCGGCTGCGGGTGTCGACGAACAGTCGGCCGCGGCTGCGCTCGGTGCTGATGAGCTCGCCGGCGTGGTTGAGCAGGCCCAGCTCCCGCATGCGGGCGCGCAGCTTGCGCGGGCCGATGCCGAGCACTGCAGCGGCCTGGTCGAGGGTGCGGTTCATGGTGGCGGGCCTCAGGCTGTGGGGCTGGGGGCCGGGGCGGCGCGGAGCATGGCGTGCCACTGGCTATCCGGGCTCTCGCCATAGCCATCTTCGTAGCGCTCGGTCGCCGCGTGAAACGCCTCGCGCATTGCCTGCGTCGGCTCCATCGGCACGAGCTGCCATCCATCTGGAGCCTGGGCTGGCTTTGCCTTCGCGTTCAGCTCACTGGCGGCAGCGTTGAATGCGGCCGTTGCTGCTTGCAGGTCGCTAGGGTCTGCCAGTTGTTCGAGCTGGACGGCGTTCCAAGCATCGTGCGCTTCGGTCGCGGTATCAGCGCCCTCGACCGCCTGGCAGCCGCGATAGCGGCACTTCACTCCGTGGATAAACGTGCTGCCGGAAGGCGAGTAGTCGTAGCCGATTGCAGCCCCATTGCACTTGCTGCAAGGCAGCAGCGGTGCGGGGTATGTGCGCTGCGGAATTGCCTCGGCCGTATCCAGCGTGCCGTTGGCGACGGCCTCGACCCAATCGGCCAGGTGCTGCGCGTTCGCGCCGTCGTTGCGCTGGAGGGTCATGCTGTGGCGCTGCTCGCGCATGAACAGCACGGCCAGCAGCTGATCGCCGCTGTCGCTGGTGAATGGCTCGATGCTGAGCTCGGCGCGCAGCTCGCGGGCGGGCTGGGTGAGCAGCAGGGTTTCGCTACCGGCCTGGCTGGCGAGCAAGCCAAGGGCGGCTTCGCTGCCTCTGGTGAGGGAGAAGGTGCTCATGCTGCGCCACCGAACGGACCGAAGTCCTCGAAGGCGGGGAGGGTGTGGCGCTTGAGCTGTGCGGCGCGCAGGGTGACGTGAGCGGTCAGGCCGGTTTCACGTTCGATGCGGCGTACGGTGAAAGGGTTGGATGCCGCTGCCGGGTGCAGGAAGACCGGGCAGCGGGTGCTGCTGTGCTGTGCTGTGTCCATTGTCGCGATCCCGTGGTAAGTGGGTACGCGGCAATAATCCGTCAACGAATTTATCTAGTCAATACGTATAGGGATTAAAATACCAAAGCGGCTTTCCGCGATGAGGCGACGCCTATTAGTGGCTGTCTCGAAACTCTTGGGCGAGGCGTGCAAGGTAGCGCATCAAATCTCTCTGGCGGGCTTGACCATGAGCATCTGGCCATAGAAACGCTAACAGCTGGTAGCTCTCTTCTTCGAGCTCGCCCTGGACATACACCAGCGCGGCATCTTGCCCTGGTTTTCCAGGCTGGCAGACGCGGTAATACTGCGCGCGGTCCTGTGGAAAGCGGCCGGGGGGAAGCTTTATGTGGATGTGCATCAACGAGGATTTAAGCGCTTCGGGAGGCTGCGTGTAGCAGACGTCACGCCCAAAATAATGCGGCGGGTTGGTACGGTCGGATTCTACGTACCGCTGAAAGTCAGCCCTTAATTTCTCGGCAAGGCCGGGATAGCTGGCTTCTATCGGAGCGAACAGTTCGGAATATGTGGAGCTATTGAAGGTAACGATTACCGCCATTCGCTAGGCAATCTTCGCCAGATGCCTAGTGGAATGGTCTGCAAGCGCTTTCAGCCCTTCCATGTCGATGTCGCTCTCGAAGTAGTCCGGCGTTTCATGAGCTTGGAGAAGAAGATTCTCAAGCTGAACCAGTCGGCCTCTGACCTTCGCCACTGAGCGGCGCAAGCCCATGTGCGCCTCCTCAATATCAGGCTGAACGATGGTCCCACGCAGGGCCGCCTCTAGCGCTCTCGTCATGCTGATGTGGTGTGGAAGACGCTCAAACAGCTCTGCGTCGAAGCACCCGCGCTTAAGAGTGGCCTGAATTGCTTGCGCGTAGAGTCCGTCCAGTTCATTGAACTGGTCCCGGATCTCTTCGATTATGCGGCGCTGGTCCTGTCGGTTGACTGGCTTACTCGGGCGTTCCGCATGCGACGATGAAGAACGCAGATGCGAAGCCTGTGCAGCAACCGAATAATCTCCAACCATTGCCAGCGTGGCCATGATCAGCGATGAGGCAGCGAGATTGAGAGCCATATCTGCGTCTCTTTTGGGTGCAAGCATGTTTCAAGTGGCCGGCGAGTATACGGATATAAAGACCGCGTTGCCACTCGCCAGTTCTGTATCTTTACACCTTTGGTTCGGATTCTGTCCAGTCTCTGCCCGCGGTCTACCGTCGTTTCCGCTTGATCCATGAACCAGTCACTACACCGCAGAAGCTCGTTTGTTCTGGCATATGCAGGATTCGATTCGGAAATTCCGGGTTCAATGCCAGAAGGTATGTGCCGTCCTCGGTTATCTGCAAGCGCTTGAACGTTACCTGGCCATCCGGAGTGCGTACGACAACGTCATCGTTGTGCATGGGGACCAGCTCGGGCTCCACGAGAAGAATCTCCCCGGTTCTGTACTCTGGGGACATGCTCAGCCCTCGGACCTCTAGGCAGTAGGCGGAGGGGCTATGGGGGAAAGGGCAGTCTAGCCAGTCATCGGCAAAGCCAGGTTCAAACAAATCTATCGCCTCGCATAAATCTCCGGCGCGCACCCATGAAATCAGAGGTACGCGTTGATGCAAGGCGGGCCCAGGTCCCAAGGTCGAGTCTAGGGTTTGCGGATCGGGCTGGCGGAGGCCGAGTACTTCAGCCATGTCCAACCCAAGGGCGCGAGTGAGGCGCTCGATGTAATTGATCTGCGGGTTCTGGAACTCACCCTTGAGGATGCGGTGCACGGTGGATTGGTTAAGGCCGGCTCTCTTGGCTAGCTCTGTCTCGCTCCAGCCCAGCTTTTCGCGCCTTGCCGCCAGCGTGGCGGCGATGTGACCGATCGAAATAGCCATGCCGAGATTATTCCTTTGCGAATTATGCAAAGCGTATTGCGGCTGACAATTCCGATGCGTATTATCTTGCTCAATGCGTAGCCGGATACATTCCTTTGTCATGACTACTCCCTCGATCACTGAAATGCTGAAAGCGCTTATCGAAGCTGGGATGACCCAGCAAGGCATCGCTGATGCTATTGGCGTTACTCAGCCGACCGTTTTCCGGGCGCTGAATGGCGCTGAGCTCCGTTACTGCATCGGTAAGGAGCTGGAAAAGCTCTATGCCGAGAAGAGCGGCGGCGCCGGCTTCGAAGCTGACCGCCGCCAGGCGGAGCGTAGGCGCGGAGAGCGGCGCCAAGGCGAACGCCGCGCCTAACCAGAATCACAGCCCGCCTTCAGGACACAGCACAGCAGCACACGTATCAGGCGGGAGCCGGCCCGAGAGTCTTACCAACGCCATCGGGCCGGCGCCGGGCAAGCAGCCCAGAAACACAAAAGCCTGTCGCTACGGCGGCAGGCTTGTATAGAGGTCGAGAACTGGGGACCCACTTACCACAGCAAGAACCCCAGCCTCGACGGTCCGGTAACCGGTTACCAGCCGGCTACCTCAACCCGCGACCCGTGGACACAGCAGTCATGAGGGTCGCGTGCTGTAGGTGAACTGTAGGGCAATGGCCCGGCGGTTGGCTACAGCGTTACAGGGGCATTAACGCTATGAGCCGTAAAGACCTTTTGCCGGGCGCCGGCCCGGTGCTGACCACCCGCCAGGCGCTGTACCGCGCCACGCGCGATGCGGTGGGTGGGCAGAACGCGGTGGCACTGACCATCGGCATCGACCCCGACGAGCTGAGCAAGCGCGTCAACCCTACGGGTAACCGCCCGCTGCACCCTGAGTTCCTTGAAGAGATTGTGGCGACCACGCGCGACCCGCGCCTGCTGGCGGCGTTGGTGCGCCCGGCCGGCGCGGTGGCGTTTGTGCCGCAGCCGGTACCGGCTACGCGCGATGCGCTGAAGGCTTTGGGCGCGCTGCTGCAGGCCGAAGGCGAATTCGTGGGCAGCCTGCACGATGGCGCCGAGGACAATTGCTGGGAGCGGCACGAGGTGGAAGCGCTGCGCTACCACGCGAACAAGATGATCGGCGAGATCCTGGGGATTGTGGCCGGCGCTGAGCAGGCGATGGAAGCGGAGGCGGTGTGCCATGGATGAGCATCTGATCGAACGTGCCCAGCGGGAGCAGGACGAGGAGCTGCAGCGCCTCATCGCAAGTCGCGTGCAGTACCAGGGTGAGAGCCTGACCGAGTGCGAAGGGTGCGGCGGCGAGATTCCGAAGGCCCGCCGCGAGGCGGTGAAAGGTTGCCGGATGTGCACCGAGTGCCAGGGCATCGAGGACAAGCGGAATGCGGGGGTGCGGCGTGGTTGAGCGCGTACCGCTGACGTTGGCCGACCTGACCGAGCTGCTGCAGTACATCCCCGCCGATGACCGCGACACCTGGTTGCAGGTGGGCATGGGCATCAAGGCGGAGTTCGCCAGTGCCGGCTTCGACGCCTGGGATACTTGGAGCGCGACGGGCGCTGGGTATAAGGCGGGCGATGCGAAGACGGTTTGGCGGAGCTTCCGCAAGGCCGGCACGGGCATGGGCACGGTGATCAAGCTGGCGAAGGACAACGGCTGGCGGCCGCGCCGGGAGCCGATGACTGCCGAGGAGAAACGCCGCCTGAATGCCGAGGCGGAAGCCCGGCGGGCGGTGCGGCAGGCTGAGATCGAAGCGGACGAAGCACGGGCCTCGGTGATGCGCGAGGCGGTGGCCAGCGCGTGTGAGCTGATCTGGACGAAGCACTGCAAGCCGCAAGGCGAAAGCCCCTACCTGGAACGCAAGCAGGTGGGGGCTTTTGGCGTTGGCTTCTTCCATTACACGGTTGTGCTTTCCATCGATGACGAGCGGCAGCGCTGCGATGTGTGGGTGGGGAGTGAGACGCGCGAGTTCTTCGCCAACCTGCCGAAGCCGCGGCCAGATTCGATCAGCTTTCTGATGTTCAAGAAGGGCAGCATTGCCATTCCGCTGCGCGATGCGGCGGGGAAGCTGTGGAGCCTGCAGGCGATCAATGAGCAGGGCACGAAGCTGTTCCCGAAGTACGGGCGCAAGGCGGGTTGCCGGCATGTGCTGGGTGACCTGGCCGCCGCGGCGGTAATTGGCGAGGCCGAAGGCTATGCGACGGCTGCCAGTGTGCATATGGCGAAGGGCTGGCCGGTGGCGATGGCGCTGGACTCCGGCAACATGCCGGCGGTGGCGCGTGACCTGGCGGCCCAATGCCCGGATGCGCTGCTGGTGGTGGCCGGTGACGATGACCCGACGAAGCCGGGCAACCCGGGCCGCAAGAAGGCGGAAGCGGCGGCGGGAGAGGTGGGTGGCATTGCTGCCTTCCCGATGCTGCCGGCCGAAGGCGCCGCGGGGCAGGACTGGAACGATGTGCATGTGGCGTGGGGGCTGGAGGCGGTAGCGCAGCAGCTCGATGCGGCTGTTGCGGCTGGCAAGCCTTCCCCGGCCCCATCCGAGGCCGAAGCCGCTGCGCCGGCCGGCTCCTCCGACAACGGGGGGCAGGGGGCGGGCTTCACGCCCGAGCAGGTGCTGCGGCGGTTTGCGCTGGTTGAAGGCACGACGCAGGTATGGGACCAGGATAAGAAAGCGGCGATGAAGAAGACCGCCTTCGAGGCGCTGGTGGGCAAGCCGCTGGCGAAGACCTGGCTGGATGACACGAACAAGAAGCTGATCGGTGCCGATGCGGTGCGCGAGATCGAGCAGGCGCGGCGCATGGCGGGCAAGAAGGTCGGGGCGCTGGGCATGCCGCCGACCGAGCGCTATGTGTACATCGACGGGACGAAGGATGTGTGGGACCGCGAGAAGAAGCGGCGCATCCCGGAAGGGGCGGTGAAGATGGCGCTGGGCGATGCCTATGCGCTGTGGCTCAACAGTGCCGAGCGCCGCACGGTGGACGTGGACCACATCGTGTTCGACCCGACGATGACGAAGGACCCGGCGACGTACATCAACACGTTCGAGGGGCTGCCGCTGGAGCCGGTGCGTGATGATGCGGCGTGCGAGAACCTGCGCTGGCTGATCTCGTTTCTCTGTAACCACGACGGCAAGGCGCTGGACTGGCTGACGAAGTGGCTGGCCTTTCCGCTGCAGCACCCGGGCGCGAAGCTGGACACCGCTGTGCTGATGCATTCGGTGATGGAGGGTTCGGGCAAGAGCCTGTTCTTCGCGGACACCATGGGTGCGCTGTATGGGCAGTACGCGGCGACGGTGGGGCAGACGCAGCTGGAGTCGAACTTCAACGCGTGGCAGAGCCGGAAGCTGTGGGCGGTGTTCGAAGAGGTGGTCAGCCGCGACCAGCGTTACAACCAAGTGGGCAAGATCAAGCATCTGATCACGGGCAAGACGGTGCGGATGGAGTCGAAGTTCATCAATGGTTGGGAGGAAGCCAACCATATGAATGCGGTGTTCCTCTCGAACGAGATTCTGCCGTGGCCGATCAGTGACAGTGACCGCCGGCTGCTGGTGATGTGGCCGCAGGAGACGTTGCCGCCGGAGCGGCAGCAGGCGATCGGGCGCGAGCTGGCCAATGGTGGTGTGGCGGCGCTGTATGCGTGGCTGCTGGCGGTCGAACTGGGCGACTTCAACGAGCGGACGCGCCCGCCGCATACCGATGCACGGCAGCGCCTGGTGGCGTTGAGCCGGGCCGGCTGGCAGACCTTTCTGCACCAGTGGCGTACGCAGGAGCTGGGGCGCGGGCTGTGGGGTGGCTGCCTGTCGAGCGACCTCTATTCGCTGTTCCTCGAGTGGTGCCAGCGCAACCGTGAACACGCGATGAGCCAGACGAAGTTCAGCCTGTTCATCAGTTCCGAGGTGGAGAAGACGGCACGACCGATCCCCTGGACGGATGGCAACTCACGGCGCTTTGGCGCGTTCTTCATCCCTGACGATCCGAACTCTTCCCTGCCCCCATCTCTGACGAGCGCTGCGCTCGGCCAGTTGGTGAAGGATTGGCGTGCGAAGGCGCGGGAGGCGGGCTGGGACGTGGATGGCTGGGATCATGTGAAGGGGAAGGCAGCATGAGTGCGCGCGATGGTGTGTCGGGTGTGTTGGGTTGTGTCGGGTTTGGTTTTGCGACCCAACACAGCGCGGAGCTAGCAATGGCGGGGCTTTGCGGCGTGTGTGCGGGGTGTGTTGGGTTTGACGCGCGCGCAGGCGTGCATGCGCCGATTCGTTTGGCTGTTTCAAAGGCGGCGCTGTTTTTTTCTTATGCGAGGGCTGAAAAACCCAACAAACCCAACACACCCGACACAGATGCTTTGAAGGCATTGATTTGTAAGGGTTTTGAGTGTGTCGGGTTTGTGTTGGGTTGGGCGTTTGTGTGTCGGGTTGGTTTTGCAGGGGAGGTGGGCCGTGATTGAGGCAGTCGAGGCGTTGTTGCAGCACTGGGGAGAGCGGTGCCGCGGCGGGCTGGGTTCGCCTGGAGCGGCTGGCTCGTCGCCGCTGGCGGTGGCGATGCAGTACGGCGGGATGATCCCCACTTCTGGTCGCGGCTCGATGGGGCTGGCTGGCGCGGTGGATCACGCTGCCGAGGAGGTGGATGCGGCCATCGGAACGCTCAAGCAGGCCGGGCTGGCACAGGACCGCAAGCTGGCGAAGGCGTGGAAGCTGGCGGGCCGCACCGGGCGCCCGCCGTTCTGCCTGGAAACGCAGCTGGTGAAGCTGGCCATGGTGCGCTACCTGCCAGACCCGATCCCGACGGTTAAGCAGCAGATGCGGCGGGTGAAGATCGGTTCGGAGCGGACCTATCACGACCGGGTGCAGCAGCTGCACGAGCGGGTGAGGGCAGAGCTGGAATACCGCCGCCGGATGCAGCGCGTGCACGGTGGGCGTTACGTGGCTTAATTCCTCGGGCCACATTGGCGGGAGATAACCGGCAGATAAGCATTAGATAACCGGAACATTGCCGGGTGGCGTTAACTCACCGTTTACGCCGCCGCAGTCGGGGGGTACAAAGCGCATAACAGGTCAGAGCAGCGCCAAGGCGATGACCGAAACGAGCCTAACTTGCTGTGTCAGGCAAAGGCCGGTTCCCCTGCCGGTCACCTCTCAAAGCCCCGCCATCGTGCGGGGCTTTGTCTTTTCTGGCTGATGGCGCCGCCATCGCCCTTGCCCGTCGCCATGCGGGCTTTTTTATTCGCAGTTCAGGAGTGCGGTGCATGTCGACCGAACAGCAGATGCAGCAGTCGCTGGCAGACCTGCCGGCGTGGATGCTGATCCTTGTCGCGCTTGCTGGGCTGACCGGCGAGATGTGGCGCGCCGAGGCTGCTGGTGTGGCTGTCGGGGTGCTGGTCAAGCGGGTGCTGCTGCGCTTCGGCAGCTCGGCGCTGTTCGGTGTGTCGATGCTGATGTTCGTCTACTGGCTCAAGCAGGACTATCTGCTGGCCGGCGCGATGGGCATCGCCGTGGGCCTGATCGGCGCTGACATCGCCGGTGGCATCTATGCGCGCTACCTGGCCAAGAAGGCGGGAGTCTGCAATGTCGAGCGGCAGGGCTGACCGGCGCGGCACGGCTGCGTCACGCGGGTACGGCTACCGCTGGCAGCTGGCCCGTGAAGATCACCTGAGGCGCAACCCGTTTTGCGGGGGGTGCAGCAGCCCAGCCCGCCCGGTGCTGGCGCAGGTGGTGGACCACAAGACGCCGCCCCGGCTGAAGGAAGCGAAGGCGAGCGGTGACCCCGAGCGCATTGCGGCTGCCTGGAGGTTGTTCTGGTCGCGGGATAACTGGCAGTCGCTGTGCACCAACTGCCACAGCTCGGACAAGCAACGCTTCGAGAAGTCGGGGCGTCAGCCAGGGTGCGGCACCGATGGCCGCCCGCTCGACCCGCGCCACCACTGGCACCGCCCAGGGTAGGGGGGGTGAAAAATTCAGGCGGCGACCCGCTCTAGACCAGTCCCCCAACTCCGTGTGCAACGGCGGGAAAAATGGAGAGGGGGGGTATCCGGAAACCGAAGCGCATCAGAGGTTATTTATGGCCGGAAACAGTAACTCGGGACGCCCGGGCAAGCCGGCGCACCTGCACCTGCTGCAGGGTAACCCGAGCAAAAAGAACGCCGACCAGTTGCTGGCCGAGGTGCTGGAACCGGCCGTGCCGGTCGACGCACCGCCGAAGCCTGACTGGCTGAGCGCCGAGGCTGCGGCCGAGTGGGATCGCGTGGTTGCGGACCTGCTTACCCTCGGCTGGATCAGCAAGTTGGACATGATGGCGCTGGCCACCTATTGCGAAGCGGTAGCGGACTGGCAGCGCTTCCGCCGGCTGATCGCCGAGCACAACGCCAAGGCTGAATGCAGTGGCGACATCCAGACATTCGCCACTGGCGCCAAGCAGATCAGCGTGTGGCGGCAGCTGGCCAACGACGCCGAAAAGCGCGCGAACGCCGCCGGTGCCCTGTTTGGTTTCTCGCCGATGGCCCGCCGCAACATGAAGGCGGCGGCCCCGCAAGGTGAGCTATTCCCCAATGAACAACGAGACGCTGCCGCCAAGTACTTCAGTTGACCGCGTAACCGCATTCGCCCAGGCGGTGCTGGCCGGTGAGCTGGTCGCAGGCCCTGACGTGCGTAACGCCTGCAAGCGCCACCTGCGCGACCGCGATACCGCCGAACTGCGCGGGCTGGTCTGGGATCAGGCCGCGGCTGACAAGGCGCTCGGCTTCTTCGAGGAAGTGCTCTGCCTGAACGGCGGCGAGTACGAGGGCGAGCCCTTCGTGCTGGCGCCCTGGCAGGCCTTCGTGGTCGGCAGCCTGTTCGGCTGGTACACCGTCGACGGCTACCGCCGCTTCCGGATGGCCTACATCGAGACGGGCAAGGGCTCCGGCAAGTCGCCGCTGGTGGGTGGCATCGGCCTTTACGGCCTGGTTGCCGACGATGAGCAGCGCGCCGAGATCTACGCAGCCGCCACCAAGCGCGACCAGGCGATGATCCTGTTCCGCGATGCGGTGAGCATGGTCAACATGTCGCCCGCGCTGGTGCGCAGGCTGGTGCAATCGGGCCGGGACGAGAAGGTCTGGAACCTGTTCTACCCGAGCACCAATAGCTTCTTCCGGCCGATCAGCTCGGACGATGGTCAGTCCGGCCCGCGTCCGCACATCGGCCTGCTGGACGAGCTGCACGAGCACAAGAGCGCCACCGCCGTAAACATGATGCGCGCCGGCACGAAGAACCGCCGCCGCGCCATGATCGTCATGATCACCAACAGCGGCAGCGACAAGAACAGCGTCTGCGGTCAGTACCACGAGCTGGGCAAGCGCATCTGCGCCGGCATCGAGGACAACGACAGCCTGTTCGCCTTCATCTGCTCCCTGGACGAAGGCGACGACCCGTTCACCGATGAGAGCTGCTGGGCGAAGGTCAACCCCTCGCTGGACTTCGTAGCTGATCCGGAGCGGCAAACCGAGGGCATTCCCGGCCGCAAGTACCTGCGCGAACAAGTCGCCGAAGCGCGAGGCCTTCCGGCGAAAGAGGCGGTCGTGCGCCGTCTGAACTTCTGCCAGTGGACCCAGGCGGACAACCCCTGGATCGGCTGGGACGTTTGGAGCGCCGCTGAAGAGCGCGTGCCCATGCGCCTGCTGCGCAACCGCCCTGCGGTGGCGGGGCTCGACCTGTCGAGTACCACCGACCTCACGGCGTTCGCGTTGCTGTTCTACCCGACCGAAGCCGACCCGCACTGGCGGCTGCTGCCGTACTTCTGGATTCCGGACCATCAGCTCGAGGAGCGGGAGCGCCGCGACAAGGTGCCCTACAGCGTCTGGATCAAGGACGGCCATCTCGAAACCACGCCGGGCAAGGCCATCAGCAAACTGCATGTGCTGCGCCGGCTGCAGACGATCTGCGACTACTTCGAGGTGCACCAGATCGCTTACGACCGCTGGCGCATCGAAGACCTGCGCGAGCTGATGAACGAGCACGGCATCACGCTCCCCGAGCTGACCCCGTTCGGCCAAGGCTTCAAGGATATGGGGCCGGCGGTGGATGAGTTCGAGCGGCGCCTGCTGGGTACCGTTGCGGAACCTGACGTGCTCGACCTGGACCCCGGCGACTACCAACTGGTACCGCGCGAGGCGGGGGAAGTCGAAACGCTGCGGCACGACGGCAATCCGGTGCTGACCTGGAACGCAGGTAATGCCATCACCGTGTCTGACCCAGCCGGCAACCGCAAAGTGGACAAGCAAAAGGCGATCGGCCGTATCGATGGCATCGTCGCCGCGATCATGGCGACCGGCATCAGCGGCGCCGGCAGCGTGAGCAGCGGCACCTCAATCTACGAAGAAGGCACGGGCATATGAAATTGATGGTGCTTTCCTGGCTGGCCGGGTTGGCTGGGTTCGGCCTACTGGTGGCGGGTGTCGCCCTGCTCAGCATTCCCGCCGCGCTGATGGTGGCCGGTGGTGGGCTGCTCGGCTGGTCCTATCTGGCCGACCGCGCTGCTGCCAAACTCAACGCAAAAGGGGGCTGACATGTTCTTTTCCAGCCTTCTCGGCGACACGCGTGGCAGCGTCACCGAAAGCAACGACTGGTGGCGCGGGCTGATCGGCCGCGGCAAGAACAGCAGCGGGATGGTCGTCACGCCGGAAACGGCGCTGGGCATCCCGGTGCTGCAGAACTGCGTCACCCTGCTGGCCGAATCCATCGGCCAGTTGCCCCTCGAGCTGTATCGCCGGCAAGGGCAGGGCCAACGCGAAGCCGCCATCAACCATCCGCTGTACGACGTGCTGCGCTACCAGCCCAACGGCTTTCAAACGCCGTACGAACTGCGCGAGTGCACCCAGCTCTCCGCCGGCCTGCGCGGCAACGGCTTCCAGCTGATCGAACGGCGCGACGACGGCAACGTGGCTGCGCTCTGGCCGCTGGATACCAGTAAGGTGATCACCTACAAGGGCGGCGACATGCTGCCCTACTACCAGGTGGGCAACCATCCGGAGCGGCTGCCGATGCGCATGGTTCACCATGTGCGCTGGCACACGGTCAACCACTACACCGGGCTGTCGCCCATCGAGCTGCACGCCGAAGCGGTGGGGCTGGCGCAGGCGGTACGCCAGTACACTGGCAAGAGCTTCGCCAATGGTGCGGCGGTTTCAGGTGTCATCGAGCGGCCCCGCGAGGCGCCGCCGATCAAGGATCAGGCGAGCATCGATCGCATTCTGGATCAGTGGGGTGACAAGTACGGCGGCATGGACAACGCCAAGAAGGTCGCGCTGCTGCAGGAAGGCATGGCCTTCAAGCCGATCAGCATGAGCCATGTTGATGCCGACATCGTCAACATCCTCAAGCTCAGCGGCACCGACGTAGCGCGGATCTACAAGATCCCGCTGCCAATGGTCAACGACCTGGAGAAGTCGAACTACAACACGCTGGAGCAGCTACTGATCCAGTTCGTGGTTTTCGCCTTGCTGCCGTGGGTCAAGCGTCACGAGCAATCGATGATGCGTGACTTCCTGCTGCCCAAGGATCGGCGCGACCACTTCATCGAGTTCAACCTGTCCGGCCTGCTGCGCGGCGACCAGAAGAGCCGCTACGAGTCGTACGCCATTGGCCGTCAATGGGGCTGGCTGAGCGTCAACGACATTCGGCGGCTGGAGAACATGCCACCGGTTGCCGGTGGCGATGTGTACCTGCAGCCGCTGAACATGGTCGATGCCGGCAAGGGCATGCCCGACCTGAACAACCCCAACGTCCGCGCGCAGCTCGAACTGCAGCACGCTGAAATCGAGAGGATCCTGGCGCAATGAAAGCCTATCTCAGAGCAGCCAGCCTGCTCTTCAACCAGCCGCTGCTGATTACCCCGGACATGCTCGAACTGGGCGTGCGCTGGGCCAACCAGGCGATGAGCCTGAACATCGTCAACGTTGGTGCCAGTGACGGCGCCCGAATGATCGAGGACGAAGGGCACAACGACCGCATCGCGCTGGCCGAGGAAAGCCGGCGTCAAACCATCGCGCGCACCGGCATTCAGGTCATCGACGTGCACGGTGTGCTGGTCAGCCGCGGGGCGCACCTGCAGCCCTGCGAAACCATGACCAGCTACGAAGGGCTTCGCCAGCAGCTTCGCGCCGCGGTCGCTGATCCGATGGTCGAGCACATCGTGCTGGACATCGACAGCCCGGGTGGCGCCGCTACCGGAGCCTTCGAGCTGGCTGCGGACATTCGCGCCATGGCCCAGCAAAAGCCGATCACCGGGGTGATCAACTTCAGCGGCTACAGCGGTGGCTACATCATCGCGGCGGCCTGCAGCGAGATCGTCGTCAGCCAGACCAGCGGGGTCGGCTCGATTGGCGTCATCGCCAGCCACTACGACCGCAGCCAGATGAACGAAAAGCTCGGCGTGAAGGTGACCACCGTTTACGCCGGCTCGCACAAGAACGACCTGACGCCGCATGAGCCGATCAGCGACCAGTCGCTGAAGGTACTGAACGACCTGGTGCAGGAGAGCTATCAGCTGTTCGTCAACGCCGTGGCCGATTACCGGGGGCTGTCCGTGCAGCAGGTCATCGACACCCAGGCAGGTCTCTACCGTGGCAAGGCTGGCATCGCCGCGGGGCTAGCCGATCGGCTGCAAAGCCCGCAGCAGGCCGTGGATGAGATATCCCAGGCCATCGCCCAGGCGCGAGCCCAGCGCAGCCCGACGCGGATCGGCATGCGCGCCGCCGCAGCCGACTTGCAAACCCGATTCTGACCGCGTTCGCGGCAGCTAACCCGAGCCCGCCCAGTGCGGGCTTTTTCATGCCCAGGAGACACCCGATGTCCAAAGTACTTCAACTGCGAAGCGAACGCGCCCAGCTCAACACCGAGCTGCAAGCGTTGGCCAAACTTGAGGCTGACGGTACCAGCCTCAATGCGGAGCAGCTGGCCAAGTTCGGCGAGCTCGAAGCACAGATCAACACCCTGTCCGACAAGATCAGCCGTGCCGAAAGCGCGGAGCGTGCTGCCGCCTCGTCCGCCGTACCGGTGAACGAAGGCGCCCAGGGCATTACCAGCCCGCCGGGCAGCCGTGTGGAAGGCCCGTACAACCAGCCGACCAAGCCCGATGTGGCAATGGCTCAGATGGTGCGTTTGCTCGTGCAAGCGCAGGGCAATCAGCAGCAGGCCGCCGAGCTGGCCAAGGTGAACGGTTTCGGCGCCGACGTGCATATGGCGCTGTCCACCGTGACCGCTGGTGCCGGCGGTGTGCTGGTGCCGGAAAATTTCAGCTCCGGCGTCATCGAGTCGCTGCGTCCGAAGTCGGTGGTTCGTCGCATGGGGGCGGTCAGCCTGCCGCTGAACAACGGCAACATGACCCTGCCGCGTATCAGCGGCAATACCTCGGTCAGCTACATCGGTACCGAGCAGGATATCCCGCTCACCGAAATGACCTTCGCCGATCTCAAGCTGTCGGCCAAGAAGGCGGCGGCCATCGTGCCGATCTCCAACGACCTGCTGGCCTTCTCCGGCGTCAACCCGCGCGTCGATGCGCTGGTCAGCAGTGACCTGGCCACCAGCATGGGCCTCTCCGAGGACCTGCACTTCATCCGTGGCTCGGGCGTCGACCCGCTACCCAAGGGCCTGCGCAACTGGGCGCCGGCTGGGCACATCATCGCTGCGCCGGCCGGCGTCACCCTGACTGACGTCGATACCTTCCTCGGCGGCCTGATGCTGCGCCTGGAGGTGGCTAACGTCGACCTGGCTGCCTGTGGCTGGCTGATGCACCCGCGCACCGTTCGCTGGCTGCAGAGCCTGCGAGATGGCAACGGCAACAAGGCCTATCCGGAGATCGATGCCGGCCTGCTCAAGGGCTACAAGTGGGCTCTCACTACCCAGATCCCGACCAACCTGGGCGCGGGCGGCAACGAGTCCGAGATCTACTTCGTCAACTTCGCCGACTGCTACATCGGCGAGGTCGAGCAGCTGGCCATCGCCATCAGCACCGAGGCCTCCTACAAGGACGGCGAAGGCAACGTGGTCAGCGCCTTCCAGCGCGACCAGACATTGATCCGCGTGATCAGCAAGCACGACTTCGGCCCGCGCCATATCGAGTCGATCGCCATCGGTACCGGCGTCACCTGGGGTGCCGGCATGTAACTGACTGCCCCGCCCGCCGGCGGGGCGTCCCTTGAACCAAGCGAGACTCCAACATGAGCAAGCCGACCATCATCAAGTTCAAGAAACCCTGGCAGGGCTACGGCCCGAACGAAGTAGCCGGGTTCGCCAAGGAAAAGGCCGATCAGCTGATCGAAGCGGGCGTGGCGGAAGCCTACGCCAAGGGTAAGGGCGCCACGGCCCCGCAGCCTGCCGCACCCAAGGGCGGCGCCGCCGGAGCTACAAACACTGGTGACAACACCGCCGAGAACAAAACCGGCGATAACGACACCGTCGACGAAGACAAGAAGCCCTAAGCCATGGCCAAGCGAATCGCCTACACCGGTCCGCCGGTTCTGACGCTCGAAGAAGTGGCCCGGCAATGCCGGGTCGAAGTCGACGACCTGCAGCCGGAGCTGATCGAGATGATCATCATCCCCGGCGTAACGGCCCAGTGCGAGGCGCGGACCGGCGCGGCGATTCGTGAAGCCACCTATGAAGAGGAGTGGCCGCCGGCCTACGGCTCCGGCCACGCCCTCGACGTGGGGCAGGTCAAGGAAGTGCAGTCGGTGAGCGTGCGCGAAAGCGACGGCTCACTGACCGCCCTGCAGGTGCCGCATGTGCTACAGCACAGCGCCCGCGAAAGCTTCCTCATCTTTCCTGCCGGGCGTCCTCCGGGGCGCTTGGTGATCCGCTACAGCGCCGGGGTCGATCTGGATGCTTACCCGGGCGTGAAAAGCTGGATGCTGATGCACGCGGCGACGGCCTTTGAGAATCGGGAAACCCTGATTGTCGGGACCATTGTCGCTGAGCTTCCCTCGGGTTACATGGATGCCCTGTTGGCTGAAATAACCCTACCGCCGAGGTTCTGATATGCGAGCCGGAACCCTACGCAACAAGGTCATGATATTGCGGCCCGTGATGGTCCCAGGCACGACCGGAAGCCCGATAACGGAATGGGATGAGTTCTGCCGCCCCTGGGCCGAGGTCAAGGGCGTATCCGGCCGCGCGTTTCTGGCCGCCAGCGCCGAACAGTCGGAAGTCACCTTCGAGATTCGCATGCGCTACCGCGCAGACATTACCGCCGGGATGCGCGTGACGCATCACGGCATCACCCTGGAAATCGTCGCGCCGCTGCCGGATGAACGCCGCCAGTGGCTGCGCCTGATGTGCAAGACGGTGAGACCATGATCAAGCAGAAGACCCCGGCGCAGATTGTCGTGATAAGCGATGGTGCGCGCGCCCGCGTCGAGCTGGATGGGCTGGATATCTCCCGGATGTGCAGCGCCGTTACTGTCACGCATAACGCCGGCAAGATGCCGGCCGCGAGCCTGACGCTACACGCCATGGCTGTGCGGATTGAGTCGCGCGGCGTTGTGTGCGTCGACGGCTCCGACCTTCCCGAATCGCTAGAGCTTGCTTTGCTTGAGCACCTGCAGAGCAAGCACGGCGGCCGTTGCTGATGGACGTATCGCTAGACGTGATCGGCCTCGATGCCCTGGGCGATGACTTCCTGCAGCTGAGCCAGGCCCTGCAGCGCAAGGTTGCGCGCGAGGCCGTGCTGGCCGGTGCGCGGGTGGCGCGCGACAAGGTGCGCGAGTCCGCCCCGGTGCGAACCGGCAGGCTCAAGCGCGGCACCGTGGCCACCGTGGCGCGGCGCAGCGATACCCCCGGCGAAGCCGTCGCGGGCGTAAAAATCAGCGCGCCGCGTAGCGACAAGCTGGCCCCGTTCTACTGGCGGTTCATCGAGCTGGGCACCCGGCACATGATCGCCGCCCCGTTCATCCGCCCGACCTGGGACGCCAACCTGCCCGCCATCGAGGGCGCCGCCATCAGCCGCCTGGCCGCTGGCATCGACAAGGCCATCACCGGCCTCTGAGGCAACCATGTTTCTTGAAGAATCCATTTATGCCCGCCTGGGGCCGCTGGTGGCTGGGCGGGTGTTTTCTGGCGTCGCTCCCGCGGGCACGGTGGCGCCGTACATCACGTACACCATTGTGGGCGGCTCCGAGGGTTTCACCTTCGGCGGGCCGGATGGCTCCGCGCGCGCCCAGGTGCAGGTCGACGTATGGGCCGCCGACCACCTGCAGGCCCTGCAACTGGCCAAGGCCACTTTCGACGAACTGACCCGCTACCCGGCGCCCGGCTTTGGCTGTGGCGGCGTCCAGCGCCTGCCCGATGAGCGCGAAAGCGACCTCTACGGCATCCGCTGGGAATACACCCTTCACCCCGAGGAGTAACCCCGCATGACCGCGAAGAAATCGAAAAGCCAGTCGGCGCTCGGCCTTGAACTGGGCATGACTGATACCGCGCAGACTGACCCCGCCGCCGCGGGTCTGGAATACGTCGAGCTGAATGTCGTTATCAAGGATATCGACCTGCAGGACGGCCAGACCGACGAGCACGAAACCACCACGTTCGCCAGTGATGCCAAGGAATACGAAGGCGGCCTGTCTGACTCGGCCAACGTCACTCTGGCCGGCAACTGGGCACAGACCGACCCCGCGCACAAGGCCGTGATGAAGGCCAAGGACGATGCCGCCCTGCGCGCCTTCCAGATCAAGCACAAGGATGGCTCCACCGGCAAGTTCCTGGGCTTCGTCAAGCAATACACCTACAAGGCTTCGGCCGGTGGCGTGCTGGCCGCGACCTTCATGGTGCGCGTGAGTGGCAAGGTCATCTGGTCCGATCCCGTGGTGGGCCCGTAATGGCGGCCCGCAAGGCGGCGCCCGCCGCCTCGCTGCGCGCCCAGGTGGTGGACCCGTTCCGCAACCTGAAAAGCGAAGTCGTAGACGTGCCCGAATGGGGCGCCAAGGTCGTGGTGCGCGGCCTGAAACTCGGCGAGTGGCGCGAATACAACCGCATGGCGGCCCTGCTGTCGCCGGCGCTGGTCGAGGGTGATACCCAGGCCGATGCCGAGCGCGAGCGCGAGCCTTGGGAAGCCTTCGGCATCGACGCGCTCTATGCGTTCGTGGTGGTGGCCAGCCTGCACGACGAGAACCGCGCGCCGGTGTTCAGTGCCGAGCCGGTCCAGCGTGCCCAGGATGTGGCCGAGGTGGCCGCGACCTTTTCCGCCGTGCATGACCGCCTCGCCGCCAAGGCCTTCGAGCTAAGCGGCATCGGCATGGCCGAGAAGGGCGAGGCGCCACCCGATCCGGTGGACGAAGCGGGAAACGGCTAAAGGCGGAGCCGGGGTTGGCCTTCGCGCTGACCCTGTGCCTTCGCCTGGGCAAGACCCTCGGCGAGCTGGATCAGATGCCCGTCGAGGAATTCAACCTGTGGCGCGCCTATGACCGCGAATCGCCGATCAGCGATATGCGGCATGATGTCATGGGGGCCATCATCGCGGCGGCACCGCTGCAGGCGGCCGGCGCGAAAGTCTCGGCTGCCGACATGCTGCCGCCCTGGGCGCGCGTCAGCGACGAGCAGGAGGCCGCCCAGGCGGAACCCGTGGACGCTGCCGAAACCTTCTTCGCCTTCCTGCGCGGCCGTGCAGCCGTGACGGAGAGCGCCGAGGTCGAGTGATGTTAGAGTGCCGCCTTTTTTGGGAGGGAATCTATGCGTCTACTCGCTTGGTGTGCGCCTGTGTTGCTGATTGGTAGTTTGGCCGCGTGCGGCTCGCACGATATGTATAGCGACATGCTGAACAATGACTTTCCGAGCGTTCGCGCGGTGTCGCCGCCAACTTCGATGGTTGGAACATGGACGGGAAGCATGGGGCCGTACTTATCGACGCTACGTTTGGATGCGTCGGGAACTGGGTTGCTTTGCAGTAGCTGGAACGGGAAGGATTCGATTTCACGAATCAAGTTCGACGGCCAGCAGATCCGATCCCAAGATGGTGGTCGACTGAATGTCGCTCGCGCGTCGCAGGAGTCAATGGCTGTGACCGCGCCCTATTACGGAGGTGCGGACTACTCGCTGCGCAAAGATGGTTCGCTGACGGAGGCGTCTTACTACTGCGCCCAGCAGCTCAGATGAAAAATGGCCTAGCCAATGCCCGCCTCGTGCGGGCTTTTTTTTGCCTGGAGAATGGCGATGTCTGGACAAACGCTCCGCTCGCTGGTGGTCAGTGTTTCGGCTGAAACCAGTTCCTATCAGCGGGAAATGGCGCGAGCCAGCCGCATGGGGGCCAACTACCTGCGCACCATCGGTGACGGCAACCGCCAGGCCGCGGCCGGGTGGCGGGCGCAGCAGGCGGCGATTCAGGCGCAGAACAGCGCCTTGACCGAGTTGAGTGCCACCGCCGGCAACTACGCCCGCGCCATGCTCGGCGCCCTGGCGGTCGGCAATGCCGTGGCCGAGGCCGACAATTGGGGGCAAGTGGCTTCACGCTTGAAGATGGCCACCGCCTCGCAGGAGGAATACCGCGCCGTCTCCGAGAAGCTGATGGAAATCAGCGACCGGACCTACAAGCGTTACAGCGATCAAGCCGAACTGTTCATCACCTCGGCCAAGCGCATGCGTGACATGGGCTATGCGACGGAAACCGTCACCGGGTTCGTGAACGTTTTAGCCTCTGGGCTCACGCTCAGTGCCGCCAATGCTGAGGACACCGCCTCCGTCATCAAGTCAGCTGGCGAGGCGATTGCCATTGGAAAGCTGCAGGGCGATCAATGGCAGAACATGCTTACCAAGGCGCCGGCCATAGTTAACGCCTTGGCCGACGCTCTGGGCGTAACCAGCGCCGAGCTGGAAAACATGGCGCGCAACGGTGAACTCGTCACCAGTAAATGGATGCCAGCCCTTATCAGCAAGGAAAAGGAACTGGCTGATGCAACCGAGCGGATGCCCACCACCGTGGGTGATGCTCTTCAGCGGCTGTCCAACCACTACGCCCGCTGGCTGGGCCAGCAGAACGAAGCCAGTGGCGCCACCGCCAACCTGGCCGAACTGATCAACCTGCTGACCGACAACCTCGACGGCCTGGCCGTGGCGGTGCTGGCGGTCGGTGCTGGTGGGCTGACCAAGTGGGCGGCCACCTCGACCGCCGCGCTGCTGGCGGAAATCAACGCCGTGCGCGCATCCATTGGCGCCACCGTCGGGCGTGCGAAAGCCCAGCTCGACGCCGCCAATATGGCGGTGCGGCATACCCAGGCCGAACTCGCCAGCGCCCAGGCGCATGCCCAGGCGACGCGCTTTACCGATGCCCACACCGCCGCGCTGTCCCGCCTGCGCCTTGCCAAGCTGGCCGACCGCGAAGCGACCCTGGCCCAGGCCACGGCACAGACCGCCTACAGCCGCGCCGCGGCCGTGGGTAGCCGCGCCGTGTCGGGGCTGCTCGGCGCCCTGGGTGGGCCGATGGGGCTGGCCATCCTGGCGGCCGGTACGGCGGCCAGTTTCCTGCTGTTCGCCGACCACGGCGACAAGGCGGCCACCGCCGCGGTGGACCTGAAACGCCCCATCGCCGAGCTGCGCGAGGAATGGGAAAAGCTCGCCGACGTACAGCGCCGGCCGATGATCAACAACCTGCTGCAGCAGCAGGCCCAGGCGCAGCAGGCGGCGCGCGATGCCCTGGCCGGGATTGGCCAGATCACCAGCGCGCCGGACCTGTACAGCAACAACTTCACCGCCTCGCGGCGTGACCGCGTAGCGGCTACCCAGCAGTTCGGCACGCGCGTGCGTGCCGGCATGGATGTGGACGAAGCCACCCAGGCGCTGATCGAGGCCGTGGGGCCTTCCGAGGAACTGCGCGCGCAGATCGAGCAGCTGGCCGCCAGCTACGTCGAGCTGATTGCGAAAAGCCACCAGCTCGGGGAGGGTGCCAACGAGCTGCAAGGCCAGATGAAGGGCCTGGCCGACTCCATGGAAAACGTGGTCAGCCTGTCGCCCGAGCTGGCCAGCGGCTGGGAAAAGAAGATTGCCGGGCTCGCCGAGCAAACCGCCAAGCTCAAGGACGCCAGCGCCCTGGGTGAGGTCAACCGGCAGATTGCGGCCGATGGCCTGGAGGACACCGCCGCGGGCCGTGCCCTGGCCGAGCGTGCCCGCGCCGCGGCCGCTGCGGTGGATGCTGAGCAGAAGCTGAAAACCGAGCGGGAGGAAGCCGCCCGCGCCGCCAAGAGCAGCGCCGAGGAAGCCGCCCGCGCGGTCAAGCAGCTGAATGACGCCCACGCCCGCACCCTGGCCACCCTGCAGCAGCAGGTCGCCATGCACGGGCAAAGCACCGAGCTTGCGCGCATCCGCTACGCGACCACCGAAGGCGAGCTAAAGGCGCTGACGGCGGCGCAGAAGAGCGAACTCGAACGGGCTGCCGCCGCCAAGGATGCGCTCGACGCACAGCAGGCCTACAAAAGCCTGATGGAGGGCGCGCAGACCGCCGAGGAACGGCTGCTGTCGCAGATGCGCGAGCGCGTGCGCCTGCTCAACGAAGCCCGCGCCGCGGGCGGGGTGACGCCCGAGCAGTACGACGCCGCGCGCGACCAGTTCAGCAAAGCGGCCATCAGCAAGGCGCCGACCTTCGGCGGCCTGGACGCCAGCGTAGGCGGCCCGGCCGGCGAGCTGGTCAAGGTTGCCGAGGCGCAGAAGGAACTCGAGAAGTGGCGCGGCGACGAGCTGGCCCGGCAGAAAGCCTTTCTCGATGAAAAGCTGATCAACGAGGCGCAGCACACCGCGCGGGTGGAGGAAATCACCGCCACCAGCAACGCGCGGCTGGCCGCCATGGGCGATGCCTACAAGGTCGCCACGCTCGGCGTGTTCGCCGACGTGACGGGTAACGCGGCGGACATGATGAAGCAGATGGCCGGCGAGGGTTCGGCCGCCTACAAGGTGCTGTTTCTGGCCAGCAAGGCGGCGGCCATCGCGCAAACCATGGTCAGCACCGAAGTCGCCGCGGCCAAGGCCCTGGAACTTGGGCCGATCATGGGCATCCCGGCGGCCTCGCTGATCCGCGGGCTGGGGTATGCCTCGGTGGGGATGATCGCGGCCACCTCGATCATGGGCATGGCGCATGACGGCATCGACAGCATCCCGCGCGAAGGCACCTGGCTGCTGGATCAGGGCGAACGGGTAGTCGACCGGCGCACGAACGGCGACCTTAAAGCCTTCCTGTCCCGCCAGCCGGCCGCCAATGACGCCGCCCGCACTGGCGGGGCGGCGCCGGTGGTGCATATCAGCATCACCAACGAGGGCGGCGCCGAGGTGGAAACGCCGGCCGGCATGGAGCAGTTCGGTGCCGATATCGGCCGCTTTGTCGACCAGCGTTACCAGCAGTTGCTCGCGCGCGATCTGCGCACCGATGGCGCCATCGGCCGCCACCTGAACGGGAGACGTTAATGCCGCTTGAAACCTTCACATGGTCGCCGCGCCTGGGCGCGACCGGCACCGAGGATGAGCGCACCCGGCGGGTGCAGCTCGGTGACGGTTACGCCCAGTCGGTGGTCGACGGCATCAACGCGGTGACGCACAGCTGGGCGCTGACGTTTACCGGTACGCCCGAGTACCTGCAGCCGATCCGCGACTTTTTGCGCCGCCACGGCAAGGCCAAGGCCTTTCTCTGGACGCCGCCGCTTGGCGAGCTGGGCCTGTACCAGCGCAGCGAACTTTCCCTGACGGGGCACGGCCGGGTTTACACCCTGGCCGTTACCTTCGAAACCGCATACCACCCGTGAGGCACGCATGGCACAACAGCTAATCAACCTCGGCGCCACCGGCAGCGGCGCCGGCGGCGACAGCGCCCGCACGGCGTTCGAAAAGGCCATTGCCAACTTTGCCGAGCTGTATGCCGCCGCGTTGCCGGATTCCGAAGAGCGGAAGGCCGCCGCGCGCGCCATCTTAGGGCTGACTAAAGGAACATCCCCAGGCAACGTGCTGGTGGCCGGCGCGGAGCTGGTCGGGAGGCATACCGTCGAGTGTTTCGCCTTTCTGGATGCAGGCTCAGTACCGGGCGCCACGATCTACACGAATATTCCGGCCTCTGAAGACATCATGCCGAACCTGATCATTCGGGGCGCGCTGAACGGATACACCGAACCGTTCGAAGCCCGTCTGTCGTGGTATTTCTACGGCGGCGTGATATACCTGCCGAACGTGCTCATCACCGCGACAGGCGGCGTTTCTGGCGTGCGGTTTTACCTGCGGCCGGAGAACGGGAAAATTGTCATTCGGATTGATTTCGGCGGCAGCGTCTATATCAGTCGCCTGGCCTTCGATGCTTTGTTAATCCCTGGCGGGTATAACCCCGACCCGTCTACGCTGCGGGGATGGTCGGCCGTGGCGTCAAACGCTGCGGGCTCTGGTGAAGTCGAGGCACTGCGCGCGAGGACATATCACAGCCGAAACATCCTCGGCACCGTCTCTCATTCCAACGGCGTGCCTACGGGCGCGATCATCGAGCGCGGCAGCAATGCGAATGGGGAGTACATCAGATGGGCGGATGGGACACAGATTTGCCTAAAAACCATCGACGGAACGGTAGATGTAACTTCGCCAGTTGGCAGCGTGTTTTATGGGCCGAACCAAATTGGCGGCGGCGCTTGGCCGGCTAGCTTCTCCGTTGCGCCTCGCGTTTTTGAACGACTAGACAGCGCCGGCGGCCTTGCTTGGCTTGGGTCTGGTAGTGTGCCCAGTGCCTACACGGCGCCGTTTTTTTTCCCTATGTACGCTACAGCAGGCTCCCAGCTGCTAACGCTGAAACTACTCGCCATCGGCCGCTGGTACTAAGGAG
Organism: Stutzerimonas kunmingensis; assembly: GCF_021432085.1. Lineage (GTDB taxonomy): Bacteria > Pseudomonadota > Gammaproteobacteria > Pseudomonadales > Pseudomonadaceae > Stutzerimonas. Next base: position 1,577,846 of record NZ_CP090366.1, read on the forward strand.
CGCATATGCAAATCACCCTTTCCCCCGTCCGTATGGACGAAACCCTGGCCGCCTCCCGCGCCGGCGACGTGCTGACCCTCAACGGCGAGGCCTTCGACTTCGGCCCGCTGCCTGAGGGCGCCACGCTGCCAGCCGAGGCGATTGATTCGGACTGGATCGTCGGCCCCGTGTCGCGCATTGACGGCGAACTGCACCTGACCCTGCGCCTGCCGCACGGGCCGAATCCGAGCCAGGCCGCGGCCTTCCCCAAGCCCCTGGTGGTGATGGTCGACGGTGAGATTGACCTGCCGTTCGACCCGCCTGCCGAGCCGGAACCGCTGCCCGACATGCCCGAGGAGCTGCCAGCATGAACATCGACTATTCGCAGCTGATCACGCCCGAGAAGAAGGCCGAGGACGCGGCCAAGGCCGCCCGCGATGCATGGAAGACGCGCCGCGCCGAGGCGGTGCGCGCGATCAAGGTAACGACCGCCAGCGGTCGTACCTTCGACGGCGACGAAACCAGCCAGGCCCGTATGGCCCGCGCGATCCTCGGCCTGCAGGAAGCGGGCGCCGGCGCGACCGTGACCTGGGTGCTGGCGGACAACACCACCATCGACGCCACCGCCGCCGAATTGGCCGAGGCGTTGAGGCTGGCCGGCGCCGAACAGGCGCGGCTGTGGGTGGCCAGCCATGAATAAGCTGGACCTGACCACCTACGTGGCCCGCTATGGCCGCCGGCCGTACTGGCTGGCCCTGCTGATCGCCCTGGACCAGCTCGCCAACGCGCTGCTGTGGGGCTTTGTGGACGAAACGCTGTCGAGCCGGGCCTACCGGAGCGCCCAGCTGCGCACGCCGGCGAAACGCCGCTGGCGGCTGGCTGAGCGTCTGATCAATACGCTGTTCTGGCGCGACCGCGTGGGCGAGCTGCGCCACTGCCAGCTGGCGTACCTGGGCGAACTGGCGCGCGAGCATTCGCCGCCGTCACCCGTAACGCCGCCACCCGAAGCCCCGCCCCGTGCGGGGCTTGCTGTTTCTGGAGAGTGACCGATGGGCATCAATGCCGATGTGCAGCTGCTGGAACCCGGCGCCGAGGTGACGCTGTACGTCATCGACTGCACGGCGTTCGGTGGCGATGTGCTGCACTTTCATGGCCACCGCGTAGCGCATACGCCGGCCGAGCTGGCCGCCGCGGCGATCAGCCCCGAGCCGCTGCGCGCGAAATCGATCTGGTGGCAGGGGCAGGAATACCGCGCCTGGCCGGTGAAGGGCGAAGGCTTCGCCCTGGACGGCGACGGCCCGGCACCTTCGCCGACGCTGACGGTGGGCAACCTTGACGGCTCGATCAGTGCGCTGTGCCTGCTGTTCGCCGACCTGGCCCAGGCGCGGGTCACGGTGCGTACCACCTTTGCCCACTACCTCGATGCGGTGAACTTCGAGGGTGGCAACCCGACCGCGGACCCGACCCAGGAGAAAACCCAGGTCTGGTACATCGAGCAGAAGACCGGCGAGAACGGCGAGGCCGTGGCCTTTGCGCTTAGCTCGCCAGCGGACGTGCAGGGGCAGAAGATCCCGGCGCGGCAGATTCACGCGCTGTGCGACTGGGCCATGTGCGGCGAGTACCGCGGCCCCGACTGCGGCTACACCGGCGGCCCGGTGGCCGACATTGACGGCAACCCAACCGATGACCCCGCCCGCGACCGCTGCGGCGGCCTGCTGAGTGACTGCAAAGCGCGCTTCGGCGCGAACAACCCGCTGCCACACGGCGGCTTCCCAGGCGCCGGCCTGCTGAGGCAATGACCCATGCGTAAACACATCCTGAAAGCCGTGCGCGCGCACGCCGCGGCCGAGTACCCGCGCGAGTGCTGCGGCCTGGTGGTGCAGATCGGCCGCCGCCAGCAGTACGTGCGCTGCCGCAACCTGGCCGAGGGTGCTGCAGGCACCGACCGCTTCGAGCTGGACCCGGCCGACTACGCCGCCGCCGAAGACCTGGGCACCATCGTCGGCGTCGTGCATTCGCACCCCGACGCCACCAGCCGCGCCAGTGCCGCCGACGTGGCGCTGTGCAATGCCGGCACGGTGCCCTGGTACATCCTGAGCTGGCCCGAGGGTGATCTAAACGTGCTGACCCCGTGCGAGGGCGTGCCCCCGCTGGAGGGCAGGCCGTTCGTGCATGGCACCGACTATGACTGCTACGGGCTGATTCGCGGCTTCTACCAGCTGGAATACGGCATCACGCTGCCCGACTTCCCGCGAGCGGATGGTTGGTGGCACAACGGCGAAAACCACTATCTGGAGCGCTTCGAGCAGGCCGGATTCGAGGTGGCCACTGGCCCACTGCAGCGCGGCGATGTGGTGCTGATGCAGGTGCAGGCGCCGGCGGTGAACCATGGCGGCGTGTACCTGGGCGACGGGCAGCTGCTGCACCACCTGTACGGCCGCCCGAGTGGCCGGGTGGCATATGGCGGCTATTGGCTGGACCGCACCGCGCTGGTGGTGCGCTACAAGGGGGCGGCATGAACCAACTGCGAACCGTGCGCCTTTACGGCGTGCTGGGTGCGCGCTTCGGCCGGGTGTTTCGCCTGGCCGTGGCGAGCCCGGCTGAGGCCATCCGCGCGCTGTGCGCGCAGCTGCCGGGCTTCGAACAGTACCTGGCGACCAGCCGCGACCGCGGGCTGACCTACGCGGTGTTCTACGGCCGGCGCAACCTGACCGAGCAGGAGCTGCAGCTTGAAGGCCGGCAGGGGGATATCCGCATTGCGCCGGTGATCATCGGCAGCAAGAACGGTGGCGTATTTTCCACCGTGCTGGGCGCGGTGCTGGTGGCGGTGGGCGTGTACACCGGCAACGGCTGGCTGGTGGCTACAGGCGCCGGGATGATGGCCGGCGGCGTGGCGCAGATGCTCGCACCGCAGGCAACTGGCATGTCCGCCCGCGAGGCGCCGGAAAACAAACCGTCGTATGCCTTCGGCGGCGCGGTCAACACCACCGCCCAGGGCAACCCGGTCGGCCTGCTGTACGGCAAGCGCCGCATCGGCGGGGCGATCATTTCCGGCGGCATCTACGCCGAAGACCAGCTGTAACCCCGCACGCTTCCAATTCCCGAGCCCGGCCATGCGCCGGGCTTTTTCGTTTTCGAGGTTCCCCGCATGAGCGCAGCAGCAGCGATTCACGGCCGCAAGGGTGGCGAGAAGAAGCCGCGCACCCCGAGGGAGGCGCCCGACAGTGTGCAGTCGACGGCCTATGCCAAACTGCTGATCGCCCTGGGCGAAGGCGAGTACGCCGGCAACGCCGCCGGCACGCTGGATGGGCGCGATATCTATCTGGCCGGCACGCCGCTGATAGGCCCGGACGGCACCGAGAACTTCCCCGGCGTGCGCTGGGAGTTCCGCCCCGGCACGCCGCATCAGGAGCACATCGCCGGATTGCCGGCGGTCGAAAACGAAATCGGCGTCGGCGTCGAGCTGCGCAGCGGTACGCCCTGGGTGCGTGCGATCACCAACCCGCAGCTGTCGGCGGTGCGCCTGCGCCTGTCGTGGCCCGCGCTGCAGCAGCAGAAAGACAATGGCGATGTGGTGGGCTACCGCATCGACTACGCGATTGACGTGGCCACCGATGGCGGCAGCTGGCAGGAGGTCAGCACCTACACCGTCAACGGCAAGACAACCACCAAGTATGAGCGCACGCACCGCATCGACCTGCCGGCCGGCAGTGCCTGGCAAGCGCGCGTCCGCCGCCTGACGCCCAATCAGGACGGCAACAAGGTGGCCGACACCATGCGCGTGGAGGCCATCACCGAGGTCATCGACGCCAAGCTGCGCTACCCCAACACCGCGCTGCTGTATGTGGAGTTCGACGCCGCGCAGTTCGACAGCATCCCGCAGGTTGCAGTAGAGACGCGCGGCCGCGTGATCCGCGTGCCGAGCAACTACGACCCCGCCACCCGCGCCTATGTCGGGCTTTGGGACGGCACCTTCAAATGGGCCTGGACGGATAACCCGGCCTGGGTCTGGTATGACGTGGTACTGGCCAAGCGCTTCGGCCTGGGCCGGCGTATCACGGCCGATCAGGTGGACAAGTGGGCGCTGTACCGCATCGCCCAATATTGCGACGAACTGGTGCCAGACGGGCAGGGTGGGCAAGAGCCGCGGTTTACCTGCAACGTGTACATCCAAAGCCAGGCCGAGGCCTGGACGGTGCTGCGCGACCTGGCGGCGATCTTCCGCGGCATGACCTACTGGGACGGCACGCAGATGGTCGCCGAGGCGGACATGCCGCGCCCGGTCGACTACGTGTACAGCCGCGCCAATGGCGTGGTGGGCGGGTTCAGCTACGCCGGCGGGCAGCAGAAAAACCGCTACAGCATGGCGCTGGTCAGCTACGACGAGCCGGCCAATGCCTACCAGTCCGACGTGGAGCCGGTAGCGGATAACGCCCTGGTGCGCCGCTACGGCGTGAACAAGCAGGACATTACCGCCATCGGCTGCACCCGCCGCAGCGAGGCCAACCGCCGCGGCCGCTGGCTGCTGCTGACCAACGCCGCCGACCGCATGGTGACCTTTCGCGTGGGGCTCGACGGTGTGCTGGCCCGGCCGGGCTGGGTCATCGGCGTGGCCGACGAGCTGCTGGCGGGCCGCCCGCTGGGTGGGCGCATCAGCCTGGTTTCCGGCCGGCAGATCACCCTCGACCGTGACGCCCAGGTGCAGGTCGGCGACCGCCTGGTGCTGAACCTGCCGAGCGGCGTGGCCGAGGGCCGCACCGTGCAGAGCGTGACCGGGCGCACCGTGACGGTAACGACCGAATACAGCGAGACGCCGCGGGCGCAATCGGTGTGGGCGCTGGACGCCGCCGACCTGGCCATTCAGCTCTACCGCGTCACGCGGGTGAGCCGGCCCGAGGCGGGCGTGTTCGAGATTGTCGGGGTGCAGTACGACCCGAGCAAACACGGCGCGGTCGACACCGGTGCGCGCATCGAGCAGCGCCCGGTATCCGTGGTGCCGGCCGGCGTGCAGGCACCGCCCACGGGCGTGATACTGGAGAGTTTCAGCTATGTCGATCAGGGCCTGGCCATCACCACCCTGCGCGCGCAATGGGAGGCCGCGGCGGGTGCGGTGGCCTATGAGGCCGAATGGCGCAAGGATGACGGCCAGTGGCTGGCGGTGCCGCGTACCTCGGCCCTGGGCTTCGAGGTGCCGGGTATCTATGCCGGGCGTTATCTGGTGCGGGTGCGCGCGGTCAACCCGATTGGCGTGGCCTCGCTGGCGGCCTACAGCGCAGAAACCCAGCTCAATGGCAAGGAGGGCGCCCCGCCGGCGCTGGCCTCGCTGACGACCACGCCGGAGCTGTTCGGCATCGGCCTGGCCTGGGCCTTTCCGGCCGAAGGCGCGGCCGACACCCAGCGCACCGAAATCGAGTACAACACCAGCCCGAGCGCCCAGGGCGTGATGCACCTTGGCGATTACGCCTACCCGCACAACCGCCACACCATGGCGGGGCTGGCGGCGGGCGCGACCTTCCATTTCCGCGGCCGTCTGGTGGACCGCAGCGGCAACGTGGGGCCGTGGTCGGCCTGGGTGATGGGGCAGGCGAGCGTCGACGCGACCAAGATTCTGGACGCCATCGCTGGGAAGATCAGCGAAACGGAGCTTGGCCAGCACCTGCAGGACCGGCTCGACCTGATCGACGGAAGTGGGCCTGGCTCGGTGAACGAGCGCCTGCAGCAGGTCGCCGACGTGCTGGCCTATGACCCAGCGAAGACCTACGCCGCCGGCGAAACGGTGCGCGCTGGCCAGCGGCTGTATCAGGCCACGGCGCCGGTGCCGGCCGAAACGCCGCCGCCGAATGCCACTTACTGGCTGGATATTGGCCAGGCGGTGCAGGCCGCAAACGCCCTGGCCGGGCAGGTTTCGCAGAACGCCGCCGCCATCGAGCAGACCGAGCAGGGCCTGCAGGCCCAGGCCGAGCGGCTGGACGGGGTGTTTGCCCAGGTTAACCCGCCGCTGGCGGGTGATGCGGGATGGTCGGCGGGCAGCACCGCGGTGCTGGCGGGGGTGTGGTCGGAGCAGTCCGCCCGCGCGTCCGAGGATATGGCGCTGGCCGTGCGCATCGACTCGGTGACAGCCCAGGTGGGGCAGAACGCGGCGGCCATCACGGCCGAGCAGACCGCCCGCGCCGATGCCATCAGCGCCATGGCGCAGCGCATCGACACGGTGGAGGCCGAGCTGGGCGAAGACCTCGCCGCGACGGTGCAGCAGACCAGCGAGGCGGTGGCCAGCCTCGACGGGCAGCTGCGGGCCATGTACTCGGTGAAATTGGGCGTTACCAGTAACGGCCAGTACTACGCCGCCGGCATGGGGATTGGCATCGAGAACACACCCGAGGGCATGCAAAGCCAGGTGCTGTTCCAGGCGGATCGGTTCGCGGTCATCAACGTGGCAAACGGGCAGATCACCACGCCGTTCGTGATTCAGGGCGGGCAGGTGTTCATCAACTCGGCGGTGATCGGCGATGGCACCATCGACATGGCGAAGATCGCCACGGCGCTGCAATCGACCGACTACGTGGCCGGGCAGCAGGGGTGGCGGCTGGACAAGGCCGGCAACTTTGAAATCAACGGCAGCGTAGCCGGGCAAGGGCGAATGCAGCTGACGAACCGTGCCCTGAAGTTCTGGGACGGCAACGACGTACTGCGCATTCAGGCGGGGGATTTGACGGCATGATCGGAGGGCTTAGAACCTGGGACGAGCAAGGGCGCCTGACGCTGGACACGTCGACGTTCACTTACCAGATCGTGGCGAATGTGCTGGTGAACTTCGCCAGCACGTCGGTGCTGAACATCCCGATAACCGGCAACGCGAGCAACCATTGCGCGGTTGCCCTGGCGTTGTCTGGCAGCTTTATGCCCCACATTGAGGTGCAGGCAAATAACGTCCAAGTAACGCGCTATCACCCGTCTAGCCCCTCGGCAAACCAAACCACCGGCATTGTGCGGATTTTGGTAATGAGGTTCCGCCCCGCCGCCGGCGCCGCCGGGCCATCGGGCTCTTATGGCTTTCTAGCGATCAATGATGCTGGGTATGTGCAGATCGACGCCGAGAAACCGCGGCTTTCGGTGCTAAGCAGTGGCACCTATCAGGGAACATCCATGACGGTGACGGTGAGTTTTCCGCAGCCGATCACCACCCAGGAACCGCCTTGCGTGTTTATCCGCCCGTCAACTTCGAGCGGCACCGAGCTGTATTACGCCATGTCGATCATCGGCAGCCCTGGAGGATGGACTGGGTTTAGCATCAGTACGCGCAACGTGGCATATCTACCCAGCGGCAAATGGTTTGCCGCGGCGTTTGCGCCGACCGCTTCGGCCACCTATGGCCTGCGCATATGGGACGGCGCTGCTGCGCGCGTGTACGACTCGGGCGCGGCGCCGGCGGTGGTCACCAATGTGGTGCAGAGCTGGACCTATGTTGGCGCGGTGGCCGGCACGCTGGCCGGGCATTACTACTGGCGGGCAAGCTACAGCGTGGCCGAGGACGAATACGTGATGATCAATCCGTTTACCCTGCCGGCCCTGTCTGCAACCTCTCCAGCGGCCTCGCCCACCGCCATCAGCCTGAATTACGCGCAGAAGTACGCCGAAATCTACCAGCAAGGCCCGAGCGGCACGGTGTTCACCAACAAGGGCAACGTCCCGGCGGTGTTCGCGCGGCTGTTCATTGCGTAAGGCTTCGCATAGATTAGAGTGGCAATTTGCCATTTAGCGGGGTGATGCGGTGGGAGAGGCTAAACGACGCAGGATGTCCGATCCACTGTTCGGAAAGGTACGGGAGGAACAGAAGTTCCGAGGGGTAATACTCACCAATCCAATGCGCATTGATGGCGAGCAAATCCAACTAGGTGGCGGGCTTCATCCAGAAGAACTTCGCTACGCCTTGCTGTTTTGGGATCGCATCGTATGGCCGTCTTCGCGTCTGATATATGTAGATGGTGGGCCTGATTCAGAGTATTTGGAAAGTGCGGGAGTGCTTTCTCGGCCAGACTACAGTATCGACGGTTGCGCAGCACAGGGCATGCTCGCGGGGGTTCTCGCTGCACATCAAGATCTCTCGCGAGAAAATCCGCGCGCGTGGGCGTTGCTAGAGGGGCCAAACTCAATCTCTTTTGATAGAGAAGATGCGGGGCGCCCCCGAGGGTTGGGCGTCGACCTCGTCAAATGCATCCCCGTTCCGGCTGGAGATGTGCCGTTAGCAGAAATATTAGAGTTTAAACATAGGCGTCGCGACGAATTGCTTCTGCTGCGTGCTGAGCTTGAGCGTTTGAACAGTCTTGCACTGCTATCCAACGACCCTGAAGAGTTCATCTATCTCGCCATGCAAGAGATTGATAAAGCCACCCGGGACGTTTTGGCTGTATCGAGGGAGTGGCAGTTTCCAGTGGCATTGGCAGATAAGCGGATTGAGTTTGCGCCTGATCTGACGAAGGCTGCAGCCAATGCCGCAACGGCCGCAGCAATGAACACTCTACTGCTAGAGGCGGTAATGCCGCTAAGTTCCGCTGTTCTCTCAAGCGCCGCGGCGGTCGTTAGTCAATTCAAGCTTTCAGCCACTCCTAAGTTCGTAGGCGTCCGAAGATCCCTTGGACCATACGCATACGCATATCGAATTCATAAAGAACTCGGCGTCTTCTAACACAGCAGCAATTTGCTGAGCCCGCTTCCCGGCGGGCTTTTTTTTGCCTGGAGATAAGCCATGCCTCGAATATCAGCTGCCCAAGCGGGCGGCACAAACATGCTCGCCTTTCTGGACCTGATCGCCTGGTCGGAAGGCACCGACAACGGCCGTCAGCCGACGCGCGATCGGGGCTACGACGTCATGGTCGGCGGTTCGCTGTTCGACTCCTACGCGGATCATCCGCGCCGCTTGGTCAACCTACCTGCACTTGGCATCAAGTCCACCGCTGCGGGCCGATACCAGATCCTTGCGCGGTACTGGGACCACTACCGCAAGCAGCTCGGTCTTTCGGGAGGGTTTACCCCTCTGAATCAGGACCGGGTCGCTCTGCAGTTGATCGGCGAATGCAAGGCGCTGGATGACATCAAGGCCGGTCGCATCACCGATGCCATCCACAAATGCCGTAGCCGCTGGGCGTCTCTGCCCGGGGCCGGGTACGGCCAGCATGAGCACAAGGTCAACAGTCTGTTGGCTGCGTACTCGAAAGCAGGAGGGGCGCTGGCATGACCGCCTGGCTGAAGTTCGTGCCCGGCTGGGCCTGGTGGGTGCTGGCTCTGGCTGTTGTGGCCGGCGGGCAGCAAGTCCGGGTGCTATCGGCGCAGTCTGACGCAGCGCATGCGCATGCTGCGGTGGCCAGGCAGGCCGCGGATCACCAGGCGTTCCTGAAACAGGTAGCCGAGGCCAATGCCGAGGTGATCCTCAAGCAGCAGGCCGACCGCCTCGCGCTCGAGCAGCGCCTGGCCAAGGCGGACCAACAATCAATCGAGAAACTGACCCATGCACTCACCGAAAACGATCGCCTTGAGCGCCTGTATAGCTCTGCTGACGATGAGCGTCGCCGCCTGCGGATCGAAGCCACCCTTGCCCGTAATGACGCCATCGTGTCCGCCGCCACCGGCTCCGGCAGCGTGGGCGATGCAGCCAGCGTCGAACTCAGTGCAGCAGCTGGACGGGCTGTTTGGGATATCCGGCGATCAATGATCGATGACCAGGCGAAGCTGGCCTATCTGCAGGAGTGGGCCCGTCAGATTCTAGGTGTCCGCTGATCCGTCCTCGGCCAGGCACCACCAGGACTGCGCGTAGGCAATCCCGTCGATGATCTCATACCCAGTCAGCACGAACCCATTGGTGCTCATGCCATGGAGCGCTACGTCCAGCAGTGGTGGGATCACGCTTGATTCCAGCGGGTTGTTCTGCACAAGCCGCGCGATCTCGGACTGGCGCCCAAGGTCCTCGCTTCGGCTGGTCTCGATGCGCACATCCCCGTAGATTGGCGGGGTGCTTCGCCGCTTGCGCGGTTCGATCGGGCGGCCATGATCGCGCATCAGCCGGACATATACATACATGGCTATAGCACCGGGTCGCTGATGCGCTCGATGAGGTGTGCTCCCTCGTTCCGCACATTCCCTACGGCCGCCGGCACCGGGTACCAGGTGAACTCGTCGACGGCCAGGCCGTGCTCCAGTGCGAGCTCCTCGGCCTCCTCGGGGGATAGCTCCGGGTCCAGCCAATGCGCTGCGCATTCCGGCGACAGCACAAGCGGGCGGCGGTCGTGGATGTCGAGCATGCCTGCGCCGCTGCTTGCTGTGATGATCACGAACCCGTCGTCATCCCGTGGCTCGGCCACGCCGCCGCGCTGGAATTGCCCGATCGCAGCAAAGAAGCACGGCTCGCCCGAGGCCAGCTTGATCAGATAGGGCTGCTTGAGCTTCGGCTTGGCCTCGTCCTTCTTCCATTCGAACCAGCCGTCTGCGGGCACGATAGCGCGGCCGGTTTTCCATATGTCGCGGAAGAACTTGCTCGTCGCGGCTGTCTCGACCCTGGCGTTGATCGCCGGCGGCCGTTTCCCCTGCGCCCAGAACGGCGCGTATCCCCAGCGCACCCCGTCCATGCGCAACCCATCTTGGTCCTGGTGCAGCAACTGCACCCGCGATTGTGGCGGCACGTTGTACCGCCCGATCGGATTTGGATCTACTCCATCGATCGTCATCTGCCCGAGCGCTTCGAGGTACTCAATCGGGTATCGGTACTGCGTTATGCGTCCACACATGGTTGTTCCGCGGCCTCACAATGCATGTTCTGCATAGACCTTAGACGCAGGAAATGGTTGGAAAGCCGGCGGCTGGTGACAATTTGCAGCGGCTCGGCGGGGCGATAACTGTCGCCGTTACTGTCACCAAATAAAAAAGGGCCTCGATAGAGGCCCCGTAGAATCTGGAGCGGGCGAAGGGAATCGAACCCTCGTCATGAGCTTGGGAAGCTCAGGTAATGCCATTATACGACGCCCGCTCAGGGGTGCCTTTTTACCAGAAGGCTTGGGCGAAATGAAGGGCAGCATTGGGTTTTTCTGGCGGGCAGGCGAAAAGGGTTCAGATCTGAGCCATCTCCTGCTCGGTCAGCGATCGATACCGGCCGGGTTCCAGTGCTAGCCCGCATTTCTCACAGCCCTGCGCATTGGGCCGTTTTGACGGACGCAGGTCGTCGCAGGTGGCGCAGGCTGCCGACAGCGCTGATTTCGGGCAAGCGCCTGCGAGCGCGCTTGAACAAGGCGCTTGCGGCAGGGTGGACGGGGTGTGATGTGGAGGGGGACGGTGGGTGTGCGGCTGTCAGCGCGCCGCGGCGCTCAAGACATCGAAGGCGTGATCGAACACCTCCTGCTGCGGGAAGGCCGAACTCATGGCCACTTTGACCCGGCGCACGCTCACGGTGATGACCGCGCCGATCTTGAGCAGCTTCAGGCGGATGCTACCGGCCGTGGCCTGGGCCAGTTCGGTCCCCGACAGCGCCAGCCTGCGCAGGCTTTCGAGCAGCACGTAGGCGAACGAGGACAGCCACAGCCGCAGCTGGTTGCTGCGCAGCGTCGCGGTGGAGGTGCGGTCGGCGAACAGGTCGAGCTGACACTCCTTGATGCGGTTCTCCATCTCGCCGCGCGCGCAGTAGAGATCCTCATACAGCGCCTTGTCCGGCCAGTCCCCGACCGCAAGCGTGGTCACCACGAAGCGTGGGTTGGTCTTGCCCGGCAAGGCCTCGGCCTTGGCCACCACCCGGCGCTCGGCGCTCCAGCTTTTCCTCGTGCGGTAGTGCAGTTCCTGGAACACCCGTGCCGGGACTCCCGTCGCTTCGCACTGCGCCTGGGCCTGCCGCAGGCTCGGGCCGATGGCCCGGGTCAGGCGCGCGTTGCGCGCCAGTCCGAAGACATAATCGACCGACTGTGCTTCGCACCAAGTCATCAGGTCATCCCGGCAGAACCCCGAGTCGGCGCGCAGCACGATGCGCGTGTCTGGCCAGCGGGCGCGAATCTGCTTGACGATGCGTTGCACCTCTTCCAGCGCCCCGGCGGCGCCATCGACGTTGGCCGGGCGCAACTTGGCGCACAGCAGGTGACGGCCGCAGAAGATGTACAGCGGCAGGTAACAGTAACCCCCGTAGTAGCCGTGAAAGAACCGGCCCTCCTGCTGCCCATGCAGCGGATCGTCGGTGGCATCCAGATCCAGGATGATCTCCTCTGGCGGCCTGCGGTGGGCGTCCAGAAACAGATCGACGAACAGATCCTCGATCATGCCGGCCTGCGGCCGGATCTTGTGATAGCGCGAACTGCCCTGCGCCTGGAAGCGCTCCAGCCGGTTGAGCGTGCTCTTGCCGGCCAAGGGCGCACAGCGCGCACGTCCGGACTGCAGCTTGCCGATCACCGCGCCCAGCAGCGGGTCGTGGCGCAGTTGCTCGTGATCGTTGAGATCCTCGTAGCCCAGCGCGATGCCCATCACCCGCTGCGCCACCAGCGTGCGCAGCGGAAACTCCACCGCCTCGGGCATCCGATCGTCCTGGAAACAGCCGGCCAGGCGATCGAACAACCCCACCGCTTCATCGGTTTGTTTGAGCAGCAACGCGCCGCCATCCGAACTCACCCGACCGCCATCAAATCCGGCTACCACCGCGCGCCGCCCCACCCCTGAAAACGTGTACTGCTTCGGATTACACTGTGTCTGCATCGGGCCGCTCTCCGTTGTCGCGCTAAATCGTTCTTTGCACAACAATTTTCGCGCATCCGACGGCCCGGTGCATCTCTTCCTGTGAGAAATGCGGGCTAGGTCCAGCGTCAGAGGACCCATGCTTTCGCGATGCAGGGCGGTGACCTTGTTGTTGAAGCGACCGAACATGCGCTTGACCTGGTGGTAGCGGCCCTCGTGCAGGGTCAGACGGGCGCGGCGGGGTGCGAGCAGTACGAGTTCGGCGGGTAGCGTGGTGAGGTTTTCGAAGCGGAAATACATGCCCTGGGCAAAAACGTCAACGCAGGCCGGGTCGATCTCGTCTTCGGTTTCGACCAAATAGACCTTGCCCAGCAGGCTGGTAGGCTGGGTCAGGCGGCGGGACCACCGACCGTCGTTGGTGAGCAGCATAAGGCCGGTGGTGTTGAAATCGAGGCGGCCGGCGATGTGCAGGTCATGCTTGTCCGGCTCGTCGATCAGGTCGAGCACGGTTCGGTGTGTCGCGTCCTGGGTAGCGCTGGCGCAGCCTGCCGGCTTATGCAGCATCAGGTAGCGCGCCGCTTTCCCCGCTTGCAGCAGTTCTCCGTCCAGCTCGATTCGGTCGAATACACGAACGTCCAGATCCACTATCCGGCTGGTTTCGCCGTTCACCAGCACTCGGTCTTCGGCCAGCAGGCGCCGAACGTCCTGACGACTTAGACGTGCGCGATTGGCGAGGTAGCGGTCAAGGCGCATCTGGAGGAGCGGTTTGGCTGCGAGCGCAGCGCGGGCAGATACAGGCCTGATTTCGGAGCGTGGCAGGAATGCGCTCGAGCACGTGATCGGGGATTGGGGTCGTGAAGCACCAGCAGGGCTGGGCGGCGGCAGGGTCGCACTCGCCGCACTGGTTGGGCTGACCGCAGAGCGGGCAGTTGGAAGGATCTACAGGCTCGCTCATAGCGTTTCCGTTAACGCCGGGTTTCGCGTGCCGCTCGAGAGGCCGGCACGCGAACGCCGGTTTACATGACGCGCTGGCCCGGCTTGGCGCCGTTGTCGGGGCTCAGCAGGTAGATTTCGCTACCGCCGGGGCCAGCCGCGAGGACCATACCTTCCGAAACGCCGAACTTCATCTTGCGCGGCGCCAGGTTAGCGACATACAGGGTCAGACGACCTTCCAGCTTGCTTGGGTCCGGGTAGGCGCTCTTGATGCCGGAGAAAACGTTGCGCTTGGCATCGCCGATGTCCAGGGTCAGACGTAGCAGCTTGTCGGCGCCTTCGACGAACTCGGCCTTCTCGATCAGTGCAATGCGCAGATCGACCGCGGCAAAGGCATCGAAGTTGATTTCCGCGGCGATCGGCTGCTTGGTCAGTTCGCCATTGCCCGCCGGGGCAGCTGCGGCTTCGCTGGAGGCGAGGTCTTCTTTGGATGCTTCGATCATGGCTTCGATCTTCGCGGGTTCAATGCGGGTCATTAGCGGAGTGAAAGCATTGAGCTGGTGGTTGGCCAGCAGCGTCGCATGGTCGTTCCAGGTGAGCGGCTCAACATTGAGGAACTGCTCGGCAGCCGCGGCGAGGTTCGGCAGCACCGGCTTGAGGAAAATCACCAGCTGGCGGAACAGGTTGATGCCTAGTGCACAGATTTCCTGTACCTCGGCCTGCTTGCCTTCAACCTTGTTCAGCGCCCATGGCGCCTTATCGGCGATCCAGGCGTTGGCACGGTCAGCGAGCGCCATGATTTCGCGCATGGCACGGGCGAAGTCACGTGCCTCGTAAGCCTCGGCGATGCTCGGGGCGGCGGCTTGGAAGGCTGCCCACAGTTCCGGTTCAGGGTTGGCGTCGACCATCACACCGCCGTTGCCTTTGTGGACGAAGCCGGCGCAGCGGCTGGCGATGTTGACGACCTTGCCAACCAGATCGGAGTTGACCTTCTGCACGAAATCTTCGAGGTTCAGATCGAGGTCGTCCACGCCGCGGCCCAGCTTCGACGCGTAGTAATAACGCAGGTATTCCGGGTTCAGGTGATGGAGATATGTGCGCGCCTTGATAAAGGTGCCGCGCGACTTGGACATCTTCTGTCCATTCACCGTCAGGTAGCCGTGCACGTTGACCGCGGTCGGCTTGCGGAAGCCAGCGCCCTCCAGCATGGCCGGCCAGAACAGGGTGTGGAAGTTGATGATGTCCTTGCCGATGAAGTGGTACAGCTCGGCGGTCGAATCCTTGCTCCAGAACGTGTCGAAGCTCAGCTCTGGGCGGCGCTTGCACAGGTTCTCGAAGCTGGCCATGTAGCCGATCGGTGCGTCCAGCCAGACGTAGAAATACTTGCCCGGTTCACCCGGAATTTCGAAGCCGAAGTAGGGCGCGTCACGCGAGATGTCCCACTCCTGTAACCCTCCGTCGAGCCATTCGGCGATCTTGTTGGCAACCGACTCCTGCAGCGCACCGCCGCGGGTCCATTGCTTGAGCATGGCCTCGAAGTCCGGCAGCTTGAAGAAGAAGTGCTTGGAGTCCTTCAGCACTGGCGTGGCGCCGGAGATCGCCGAACGCGGATCTTTCAGTTCGGTCGGCTCGTAGGTGGCGCCACACTTCTCGCAGTTGTCGCCGTACTGGTCCTCGGCCGCGCACTTCGGGCAGGTGCCCTTGATGAAGCGGTCGGCGAGGAACATGCCCTTCTCGGGGTCAAAATACTGGGTCACCGAGCGGGTTGCGATGTGGCCGGCGTCGCGCAGACGTGTGTAGATCAGCTCGGCAAGCTTGCGGTTCTCTTCCGAATGGGTGGAGTGGAAATTGTCGAAGTCCACCAGGAAGTCGGCGAAATCACTGCCGTGTTCGGCCTGCACGTTGGCGATCAATTGCTCGGGCGTGATGCCTTCTTTCTCGGCACGCAGCATGATTGCCGAGCCGTGGGCGTCGTCAGCGCAGACATAGATGCACTGGTTGCCGCGCAGCTTCTGGAAGCGCACCCACATGTCCGTCTGAATGTACTCGAGCATATGGCCGAGGTGGATCGAACCGTTGGCGTAGGGCAGTGCGCTGGTAACGAGAATCTGGCGAGCTTCGGACATGGGAAATCTGCAGTCGGAATTGCGAAAGAAAGTCTGCAACTATAAAGGCCCGGCGCGTATTTTTCACCCGCGCTGCCCATCCCCGGCTTCGACAGTGCCGGTTGGTGTTGGGCTCGGAAGTGGCGTGCGGGGTAAGATGCCTGTCTGATTTGCTCGGTCTTTCTAGGAGTAACCATGTCCGTCACTCGCGAAGCTGTGGAAACCGTCCTGCGCCAGTACACCGATCCCCATTTGAATCAGGATCCGGTGAGCGCCGGCTGCGTGCGTTCGATCGAGGTGCAAGGTGATAGGGTCAGCGTGCAGCTTGAGTTGGGCTACGCCGCTGCGCTGTTTCGCAGTGGCTGGGCACAGATGCTGGCGATGGCTATCGAGCATCTGGATGGCGTCAGTCGCGCCGATGTCCAGGTCGATTGCGTCGTGCGTCCGCACAAGGCGCAGGATCAGGTGCTGGCGCTTTCCAATGTGAAGAACATCATCGCCGTGGCATCCGGCAAGGGCGGGGTGGGCAAGTCGACCACAGCCGCCAATCTGGCTCTGGCCTTGGCGCGCGAAGGTGCACGGGTGGGCGTGCTGGATGCCGACATCTATGGCCCGAGCCAGGGCATCATGTTCGGTATCGCAGAAGGCACGCGCCCGGAGATTCGCGATGGCAAGGCGTTCATCCCTCTAGAGGCCCACGGGGTGCAGGTCATGTCCATGGCGTTCCTGTCCGATGACAAGACGCCGATGGTCTGGCGCGGGCCGATGGTTTCCGGTGCGCTGTTGCAGTTGATCACTCAGACCGCCTGGAACGATCTCGATTATCTGGTGGTGGATATGCCGCCGGGGACGGGCGATATCCAGCTGACGCTGGCGCAGAAAGTGCCGGTGACGGGGGCGGTCATCGTGACCACGCCGCAGGATCTGGCGTTGCTCGACGCCAAGAAGGGAGTTGAGATGTTCCGCAAGGTGAACATTCCAGTGCTCGGTGTGGTGGAGAACATGGCCATCCATATCTGCTCGAGCTGCGGCCATGCGGAGCATCTGTTCGGCGAGGGTGGTGGCGAGAAGCTGGCGGCGCAGTACAACGTCGATCTGCTGGCATCGCTACCTTTGTCGATGGCGATTCGCAGTCAGGCGGATGCGGGCAAGCCGACCGTGATCGCTGATCCGGAAAGCCAGATCGCGATGATTTACCAAGAGGTGGCGCGTACCGTCGGTGCCCGTATCGCCCAGAGTGGGCAAATCATCGCGCAGTCGATGCCGAAGATCGTCATTTCCGAGGACTGAGCCTAGCGGCGGTGACGCCATGCGTCACCGCCCGCGCCCGGCGATAAATTGCAGGCACAAAAAAGCCCCGCCGAAGCGAGGCTTTTTCAGAGAAGACTCAGGTTAGATAACCTGAACTTCCTCAGCTTGCATGCCCTTCTGGCCGCGGGTAGCGACGAAGGAAACTTGCTGGCCTTCTTTCAGGCTCTTGAAACCGTCGCCCTGGATGGCGCGGAAGTGTACGAAGAGGTCGTCACCGGATTGCGGAGTGATGAAGCCGAAGCCTTTCTCATCGTTGAACCACTTAACGGTACCGGTTTGGCGATTGGACATTTGATGTCTCCTTGAACCAAGTTTTGAAAAATAAAGTGCGGACTGAAAAGGTCCGAACATCACTGTGTGCAAGGAGATAGGAGTCGTATCGATATTTGGATCGAAATCTAAACATGTAGCGATTCACGGTGACACATGCAGCAGCAGCCCAGTAACAATACCTTTTTTCTGGAGCAAAGCGAGCTTTATTTTGGATTTCTTCTCCGAGCGGCGCGGTTGAGGTGTGACCTGCTCTGCGGCGCGCATCGCGGCCATGCTTTTACACGCGCACGAGGCTCGGTAAGATGCGCGTCTTCGCACGCCCATTTCATCTAATCAGGACGCCAGCCATGAGCATCAAATCGGACAAGTGGATTCGCCGCATGGCCCAGGAACACGGCATGATCGAACCCTTCGTCGAGCGCCAGGTGCGCACCGAGGGTAACGATCGGCTGATTTCCTATGGCGTCTCCAGCTATGGCTACGACGTGCGCTGCGCCGATGAATTCAAGGTGTTTACCAACATCAATTCGGCGACGGTCGATCCGAAGAATTTCGACGAGAAGAGCTTCGTCGACATCAAGAGCGACGTCTGCATCATTCCGCCTAACTCTTTCGCCCTGGCGCGCACGGTCGAGTACTTCCGCATCCCGCGCAACGTGCTGACCATCTGCCTGGGCAAGAGCACCTACGCGCGCTGCGGCATCATCGTCAACGTGACGCCGCTGGAACCGGAGTGGGAAGGGCATGTGACCCTGGAGTTCTCCAACACCACGACCCTGCCGGCCAAGATCTACGCGAACGAGGGGGTTGCGCAGATGCTGTTCCTCGAGTCCGACGAAGAATGCGAAGTGTCCTACCGCGACCGCGGCGGCAAATACCAGGGCCAGCGCGGCGTGACGCTGCCCAAGGCTTGATGGCAAAGAGCAATACGAAAAAGCCCTGACCAATGGTCAGGGCTTTTTTTTGCAGCGGTGGAGCGTGCAGGGTGCTTGGCCAGTACACCTGCCAAGCACTCGTTACCCTACCAGCCCGGTACGCCTCTCATGTCCGGCAGCTTGTGTGCGATGCCCTTGTGGCAGTCGATACAGGTTGCCTCGCCGCTGGCCAGGGCAGTGGAATGGAACTCCGATGCCCGTTTGCCTTGGCGGGTGAAGTCCATGTAGCCGAAGTCGTGACAGTTGCGGCACTCGAGCGAGTCGTTGGCTTTGAGTCGCGCCCATTCGTGCTCGGCTAGCTCACGACGCTTGTCGAGGAATTTCTCGCGCGTGTTGATTGTGCCGAAGATCGTGCCCCAAACCTCCTTGGACGCCTGCATCTTGCGCGCGATCTTGTCGGTCCACTTGTGCGGTACGTGGCAGTCCGGACAGGTTGCCCGTACGCCCGAGCGGTTGCTGTAGTGAATGGTATCCTTGATCTCCATGTACACGTTGTCTTCCATCTCGTGACAAGAAATGCAGAAGGCCTCCGTGTTGGTGGCTTCCAGCGCGGTGTTGAAACCGCCCCAGAAGATGATCCCGGCGATGAACCCGCCGAGGGTCAGCGCCCCCAGACTGTAGTGGACGCTGGGCCGGCGGAGAACGGCCCAGTAGCGTTTGAAAAATGACTTGATCGACTTCATCCAGGCCCCCTCAGTTTCCGTTGGTGGATGGTGAGGTTTCCCGGTACAGCAGTTCGTCGATGGTCTTGAAGCGATTTTCCACCAGCGGCTTCACATCGTGCTGCGGTACATGACATTGCGTGCAGAAGTACCTCCGCGGCGCGACTGCCGCCAGGGTCTGCTGGTCGCGATCGGTGTAGTGGGTGATGCTGATCATTGGCGCCTGCGCGCGTGCACTATTGGCCCGGCTATGGCAGGTCAGGCATTTGTTGGCATTCTTGTCGACATGATACCCACGGATACTGTGTGGAATGGTCGGCGGCTGTTCCGGATAGTTGCGCTCGCGCCGGGCATCCTTGTTTTCCTCGTCGTGCAGTTTCGGTGGGGTGAATTCCTGAGTAATGGTCCCGCCTGGACGGCGACCGTCCGGGGCTGGTGCATCCAGTGGGTAGTTGGTTTCGGCGGCGACGGCCAGTCCGAACACCGCGAGCAGGGTCAGCGGAAGTAGGCGAAATTTCATGGCGGTTCTCCTCAGGCGATGCTGACCACTTCGATCTTCACGGCGCATTTCTTGTAATCGGTCTGCTTGGAGATCGGGTCGGTGGCGTCGAGGGTGACTTTGTTGATTAGCTTGTTGGCGTCGAAGAACGGCACGAAGATCAATCCCATCGGCGGCTTGTTGCGCCCCCGTGTCTCCACCCGTGCCTGCATCTCACCGCGCCTGCTGATGACTTTCACCACGCTGCCACGGCGCGCGTTGAGCTTGCGGGCGTCCTCCGGATGCATGTAGACGAGTGCGTCGGGCACGGCCTTGTGCAGCTCATCGACCCGCTGCGTCATGCTTCCGGTGTGCCAGTGCTCGAGCACCCGTCCGGTACTGAGCCAGAAGGGGTAATCCTCGTCCGGGACTTCGGCAGGCACGTCGTAGGGCAGGGCGAAGATGATCGCCTTCTTGTCGCCGTAGCCGTAGAACTGCACATCGCTGCCGGCTTTGACATAAGGGTCGTAGCCCTCGCGGTAGCGCCACTGGGTTTCCTTGCCATCCACCACCGGCCAGCGTAAACCGCGGGTTTCGTGGTAGGTGTCGAAGGGCGCCAGATCGTGTCCATGACCGCGACCGAATTCGGCGTATTCCTCGAACAGACCCTTCTGTAGATAGAAGCCGAATGCCTCGGCCTCCTGATTTACATAGCCCTCGGCAATTTCCTCGTTGGGGAAGCGATCGACCTGACCATTCTTGAACAGTACGTCGTACAGGGTCTTGCCCTTGAGTTCCGGTGACTTGCTCAGCAGCTCGGCCGGCCATACCTCGTCGACGTTGAAGCGCTTGGAAAACTCGACTAGCTGCCAGAGGTCCGAGCGTGCATCGCCAGGTGCTTTGACCAGCTGGTGCCAGAACTGGGTGCGTCGCTCGGCGTTACCGTAGGCGCCTTCCTTCTCCACCCACATTGCGCTGGGCAGGATGAGGTCGGCCGCCTGGGCTGAAACGGTGGGGTAGACGTCCGAGACGATGATGAATGTTTCCGGATTGCGCCAGCCCGGCAGGATCTCCTGCATGACGTTGGGGCCGGCCTGCATGTTGTTGGTCACCTGCGTCCAGTAGACCTTCAGTACCCCGTCCTTGAGCTTGCGGCTCTGCTCGACGGCGTGAAAGCCCGGCTTTTCCTGAATGGTGCCTTCGGGCAGCTTCCAGATTTTTTCTGTGATGGCCCGATGCTTTGGATTGGCGACTGCCATGTCCGCCGGTAGGCGGTGGGAGAAGGTGCCGACTTCCCGGGCCGTGCCACAGGCGGACGGCTGTCCGGTCAGGGAGAACGGGCTGTTACCCGGCTCGCTTATCTTTCCGGTGAGCAGGTGGATGTTGTAGATCATGTTGTTCGCCCAGACACCGCGGGTGTGCTGGTTGAAGCCCATGGTCCAGAACGACATCACCTTGACTTTCGGGTCGGCATAAAGCTCGGCAAGCGCCTGCAGTCGCTCGGCCGGAACGCCGGATTCCTTGGTGGCGTATTCCAGGGTGTAGGTTTTCAGGAACTCGGCGTAGTCCTCGAAGCTGATATCGCTCCAGGTATTGGCCACCGCCGCGTTCTCTGCCTTGAGCTCCCGCGGGTCGGTCGGTCGCAGGCCGTAGCCGATGTTGGTCGCTCCCTTGGCGAACTTGGTGTGCTTCTCGACGAAGTCCTTGTTCATCGCACCACTCTGGATGATGTGGTTGGCGATGTAGTTGAGGATCACCAGGTCGGTCTGCGGATTGAAGATCATCGGGATGTCGGCCAGCTCGAAGCTGCGATGCTCGAACGTCGACATGACCGCCACCTTGACGTGCGGCGCGCTTAGACGGCGATCGGTCACGCGGGTCCAGAGCACCGGGTGCATCTCAGCCATGTTCGAGCCCCAGAGCACGAACGCGTCGGCCGCTTCGATGTCCTCATAGCAGCCCATGGGTTCGTCCATGCCAAAGGTGCGCATGAAACCAAACGCTGCCGAGGCCATGCAGTGACGTGCATTGGGGTCGATGTTGTTCGAGCGGAAACCGGCCTTCATCAGCTTGTTCGCCGCGTAGCCTTCCCAGATCGTCCACTGCCCCGAGCCGAACATGCCGATGGCTTCCGGGCCGCCCTGCTTGAGCGCCGCCTTGTACTTTTCCTCCATGATGTCGAAGGCCTGTTCCCAGCTGACGGGCTGGAACTCGCCCTGCTTGTCGAACTTGCCGTCCTTCATGCGTAGCAGCGGTTGGGTCAGGCGATCCGAGCCGTACATGATCTTCGACAGGAAGTAGCCCTTGACGCAGTTGATGCCGCGGTTCACTTCCGCCTTGACGTCGCCATGGGTGGCGACGACGCGGCCCTCTCGAGTCGCCACCATGACGCCGCAGCCGGTGCCGCAGAAGCGGCAGGGGGCCTTGTCCCATTTCAGATTGGTGGCGTCCGCTTCGGTAATCAGGTTGCTTGCGCTGGAAGCGATCGGCATGCCGGCCACGGTTGCGGCGATGGCCGCAGCGTTGGCTTTGGCGAACTGGCGTCGGGTAAGGCTCATCAGGCGTCTCCTTCGAGGAGTTCTTCGTGATAGATCAATGCGGCATTGAGCACGCCGGGCAATTGCTGGATATGGTCGATCGAGGCAAGGATGCGTGATTCGTGCTCGGCTTCCAGCACCACCACCAGCTTGCCGCTGGCATTCTCCTGGTGCGTTTCCAGGCCGGGTAACAGTTGCAGGTTGGCTTTTACCGCGGCCAGCCATTCGGGGCGGCAGTGCACCAGCAGGCTGGCGATATGCAGAGGGTGTCCCATCAGTGATTCCGTTTCCGTTGGCAGCAGGGCGCAGGCCCGATTAGATCGGCAGGGCGGCTTAAGCCGGACCTGGCGGCCCGAAGATCATCTGCACGATCCAGACGATGAAACCGTAACCACTGACCAGCGCGACGCTGAGGATGGGAAACAGGAAGACGATCAGGAATATGAAGAGGCGGGTTTCGTCCCGCTTGATCGAGGTATCCGCGGGGCGGGTGTCATTCGGCGTTACTGTCATTGTTTTACTCCGACTGGCATATAGGGAGTCTAGTCACAGACCAGCATAGGGCAATGTTCGTTTCGGTTCTCTGCAGTGGCTTGGGGTTAGGCCGATCAGCGGACCGCTTTTCTGTCCGGCAAGCGGCAGAGCAAACAGCCGTGCTAGCCTGCGCGGCTTTTTCTCAGGTCAGCGCATGAGTCGAGGGCGCCGATGATCGCCGAACACGCACACCTCTCAAGAGGCACGCCAGCCTACCGGCGCGCCACGTTTGCACTCTTCTGCGCTGGCTTCGCCACGTTCGCATTGCTGTATTGCATTCAGCCGTTGCTGCCCATGCTCGCCGCGCATTTCTCGGTATCGGCTGCCAGCAGCAGTCTGGCGTTGTCGCTGACGACGCTGTCGCTCGCCGTCTGTCTGCTGATCTCGGGTGCGCTTGCCGAAAGCTGGGGGCGCAAGCCGGTGATGGCCGCGGCGCTCGGTCTGGCCAGCCTGCTCGGGCTGGCCAGCGTACTGGTCGATTCCTGGCAACTATTGCTGGCGCTGCGCGCGCTACTCGGGCTGGCACTCAGTGGATTGCCGGCACTGGCGATGGCTTACGTCGGCGAGGAGTTCGAGCCCGAGTCGCTGCCTGCCGCAATGGGCCTGTATATCGGCGGCACGGCGCTGGGTGGGATGCTCGGGCGTCTGCTTTCCGGCCTGCTGAGTGACCTGGGTGGCTGGCAGCTGGCGCTCGGTGGCATTGCCTCGCTGGGACTGCTGGCGTTGGTGGCGTTCGTCTGGCTGTTGCCGCCGTCGCGACATTTCACGGCGCAACCGCTCTCGCTGCGCATTCTGCTGACGAACTTCCGGCTGCATCTGGGCAATCCGGTGCTACGTGGACTGTTCCTGCAGGGCTTTCTGCTGATGGGCGGCTTCGTCGCGCTGTTCAACTACATTGGCTTCCGCCTGGCAGGCGAGCCGTTCGGCTTGTCCTCGACGCTCATCGGCCTGCTGTTCGTCGTCTATCTCGGCGGGATTTTCAGCGCCGGCTGGGCCGGGCGTCTGGTGCCGCGCTTCGGTGCGCGGCAGGTGCTGCGCGGTGGGGTCGCTCTGATGCTGATTGGTGTGGGGCTATGCGCGACGTCGTGGCTGGTCAGCCTCGTGCTCGGTCTCGGATTGTTCACCCTCGGCTTCTTCGCCGCGCATGCCGTGGCCAGCGGGCAGGTCGGCAGCCAGGCCAAGGGTGCTCGAGCGCAGGCATCGGCGCTGTACCTGTGTGCCTACTATCTGGGATCGAGTGTGGTTGGCTATGGCGCCGGTTATGTCTGGGATCACGCGGGCTGGTTGCCGTTGATGGCGTTGCTGGCGGCGTTGTTCGTCATTGCCGGTTGGCGGGCGAGGGCGCTCTAGCAGGCGCTGGCGTCATTCGATGCGTTGCTCGCCGCTAAAGGCGAGGGTGGTCTTGCAGCGACGGCAGTAATAACGGCGCCCCTTCGCCACCAGCGCATGGCGTTGGGGCGTGAAAGCGAAATCCTGATCCACGCAGCTGCAGCGATAGACATACCGGGTAACGGACCGGCGACGAATCGCATAGGTGTGGCAGCGATCCGGCGGCAGCTCGTACACGCCACGCATGATCAGCTGCCATTCCTCGCCGTGAGGCTGAATCCGTGAGCCGAACATCTGATGGGCGATCAAGTGCGCGACCTCATGGGCGACGGTCTGGCGCAGAAAGTGCTCAGCATTTTCCCGATAGAGCTGCTCATTGAAGCGCAGGAGATTTTCCTGCAAATGCGCCACACCAGCTTTCTGCCCGCGCAGCTTGAGGCTTACCTGGGGGCGGGTGAAGCGATGCTTGAAAAACTGCTCGGCCAGCTCGTAACAGGCTTCGACGCGGGCATTGAGGCGCTCGGGCATTGGGGTACTCCTGCAAGCGCCGCATTATGCCAAACCGCTCCTGGCCGAACAGCTTCGTTGGTCACTCGTTCGGGCGTTCGTTGAAGCGCCTTTCGTTGTCCATGCCGCCCGGTTCTTCCTGCGGGCGATTCTCCTCGAAGCCATAGCTCTGGTTCTGTGGGGTATTGCGCTCGTAGGTCGGGTCGAGCGCGAGCATCCAGAACAAGATCATCGGCACCTTCAGGTTCACCAGCACCAGCAGGCCGACGCCCCAGGTGCAGGCGCCATACAGAAAGGTGTTGCGGTTATCGATGCGCATGAACGTCGGCAGGCCGACGAACAGCAGATAGGTCGAGTATGCCCCGGCCGCCACCAGAACCAGGATGGCCAGCCAGCGCGACGGGTAGAGCGCACCCAGTCCGGCTAGGAAGAACGGTGTAATGACATAGGCGATGAAGCCCACGCATTGATTGAAAGTCGGGCGTGCATCGAAGGAGCGCGACATCCAGCGCAGGAAGAACCCCATGACGAAGGTGCCGGCGACGATGGTGATGTAGATCAGCGCGCTGAGCTGGAAGGCACTGCGGGTATCGAGCCAGATCCGTTCGTCTTCTACCAGGCTCCAGCCTACATAACGTGTGCCGATGAACATGCAAACCGCCGGCAGCAATGCCCAGAGCAGCAGATGGACAAGGTAGTTGGAGCTGTTCTTTTCTTCGTCGCGGCGAATGTCCGCCCACGCCCGATCCGGGCGGGTGAGCAGTGTTACAAAGTGCGGGATCATACCGAGTCTCCGTCTGCCTTGAGGGCCGCTCAGGAATGCTGTTGCAGCGGCGTTATCGCTTTAGAACGGCAGATGCGGTGAGGGTTTCCCTTATCGGCCCAGACGATTCGTCGCGGGATGATGCGCGGGCATACGAAAAGGCCGCCCACAGGCGGCCTTTTGAGGTGGGATTTGTTAGCGGACGTAGACCGGGCCGATGCCCATGCCCCAGGTTATGACCGACAGGGCAATGATCGCCACCAGCACTACGAGGCCGACCGCAAGTACCGAACTGGAGAACATGAATCCCTCGTCTTCGTGGATGTTCATGAACTTAGGCAGCCCCACGTAGAGCAGATAGGCCGTGTAGCAGACTGCCGCGGTCCCCACCAGCATGCCGAGCCAGAGGTGCGGATAGAGACCCGCCAGCCCGCCGATGAACAGCGGCGTTGCGGTATAGGCGGCGAAAACGATGCATTGGGTAAGGGTTGGGGTAGCGTCGTAGGTACGTGCCATCCAGTGAATGAAGCCGCCCATCACGGCGACGCCGGCCAGCATGGCGAAGTAGGAAAGTATCGCCAGCTGCATGCAACTGGCCTGGGTCAGCTTGACCGGCTCTCCACCGCCGATGCTCCAGCCCACCTGGGTCGCGCCGATGTAGGCCGATACCGCCGGTATCGCAGCGAGCAGCAGCACATGCGTGAGGTACATGTGGCTGACGGTTTCTTCCTCGCCGCGGATTTCGTTCCACTCCTGACCGGGGTGGGTGAACAAACCCCAAACGTGATTGATCATGCCAGCGTCTCCTCAGTTTATGGAGGTCGCCTCGCCTGGCGGTCGTCATCGAGGACGGCGCGTGCGACCTTACGTCGCAGTATAGAAATGCCAATCGGCAATGCATCAGCGGAGTTAGAGCGTTTCGAAGCTATGTCGTCAGCGGTAATAGCGCTCGAGTATTTCCATCGCCAGATTGATTGACTGCAGGCGCTGCGTACTGCCACCTCGATCAGGATGGTGCAGGCCGACCAGCTGACGGTAGCGGCGCTTGATCAGCTCCAGGGTGAGGGGCTGTGAGGCGCGGTCCAGTTCGAACAGTTCGAGTGCCGCGCGTTTCTCGTCGCTGCCCTGCATGCGCGTCCAGAAGCTCGCCAGCAGGCGTTCGACATCGTCTTCGTCGGTATCCCGCAAGTTGGAGAGATCCAGGTAATACGCGCGCAGGGCGTCCTGCTCGGCGAGGCCGGCGTTGGCGCCGGCATATGGCAGCAACTGGACGTGTAAGGGGCTGATCTGCAGATGGCCGCTGCCCTCGGCCCAGAGTCGGTCGCGCAGCAGATAAAGCGCGTTGAACACCAGAAAATGCGTGCGGAACAGCACCAGCTTGTCTGTCAGCGGCAGGTTGGGCACATGCGTGCTATGCCGGCGCTTGAGCTGTTGAATCAGCTCGTACTCGCTGCAGCCTTCGGGTTTTTCCTGCAGCAGTACGAGCAGGTGGTCTGGCAGATCCAGTGCGGGGGAGAGGTCGTCCATCGGGCGAGACTAGCACAGCACTGCGGGTGTTCATTCAGTGCTGGTTCACATCGGAGCAGGCGGCGAACGGGCTGCGGTCAGGCTTGCTTTGCGCGTAAAATGCGCGCCTTTCGCATCTCACCCGGACACCTGACATGGGCAACCTCTCGGTCAACCAGAACAAACTGCAGAAGCGCCTGCGCCGCCTGGCCGGCGAGGCCGTCACCGACTTCAATATGATCGAGGACGGCGACAAGGTCATGGTCTGCCTGTCCGGCGGCAAGGACAGCTACACCATGCTCGATGTGCTGCTCTATCTGCAGAAGGTCGCGCCGATCAAGTTCGAGATCGTTGCCGTGAACATGGACCAGAAGCAGCCCGGCTTTCCCGAGCATGTCCTTCCCGAATACCTGAAGTCCATCGGCGTCGAGTACCACATCATCGAGAAGGACACCTACTCGGTGGTGAAGGAGAAGATTCCGGAAGGCAAGACCACCTGCTCGCTGTGCTCTCGTCTGCGCCGCGGCACGCTGTACACCTTCGCCGACGAGATCGGCGCGACCAAGATGGCGCTCGGGCATCATCGCGACGACATCTTGGAGACCTTCTTCCTCAACATGTTCTATGGCGGCACGCTGAAGGCCATGCCGCCCAAGCTGCTCTCCGACGATGGACGCAACGTGGTGATTCGCCCGCTGGCCTACTGCAACGAGGCGGACATCGAGGCGTACTCGCAGATGAAGGAATTTCCGATCATCCCGTGCAACCTCTGTGGTTCGCAGGAAAATCTGCAGCGCCAGGTGGTCAAGGAAATGCTGCAGGAGTGGGAGCGCAAGTCGCCAGGGCGCACCGAGATCATGTTCCGCGCGCTGCAGAACGTGGTGCCTTCGCAGCTGGCCGACCGCAACCTGTTCGATTTCAAGAGCCTGCGTATCGACGACAGCGCCACGCCGCGCTTCG
This sequence comes from Stutzerimonas kunmingensis, assembly GCF_021432085.1. Lineage (GTDB taxonomy): Bacteria > Pseudomonadota > Gammaproteobacteria > Pseudomonadales > Pseudomonadaceae > Stutzerimonas. The sequence continues at coordinate 1,605,351 of NZ_CP090366.1, forward strand.
TCGATGTGATGAGCCTGTAATCGGGCACACCCGGCCGAGCCAGCCACTTTCTTTTGCCGTGCCGGTTGAAAGCCGCAGTCCCGGCAGAGTATGGTTCGGCCATCTTCTGGAGATCAGCATGTCCCTGAACCCTGTAGCCCTGAACGTTGTCGATGCCGGTGCCATTCGCGCCGTGGTCGTTCGTGGGCAGCAGGTTGCAGCCGCTGGTTATTACTTTGGGTATTGGTTTAGCCGCAGGCGCGCCTGATACCCCACAGGCGCCCTAGCAAGCAGGGTCGCCACCAGAGCAGTTTTCGAACCCCCGGTCGGCCACCCGACCGGGGGTTTTGTTTTTTCGGCCACGCGATGGCCCAACGCAACGAGGAACACGCCATGACCACTTACCGCACCGACCGTTATTACCGCTACGACTGGCGATTTAGCCGCTTCGACGCCGAACACAAAGCACGCGAACGAACACCCGACTAGCGCCGCCGCGGACCACCCGCGCCGGCAGAAGGAACCGCCAGATCATGAATGCATCCGCCACCGTACTTGCCCAACAACCCGTCGCCACCGCCGAGGCCAGCGTCGCCCGCCGCAGCGCGCAGCCGCTGCCCAGCCCCGCGGTATTGCGCCAGCGTCTGCCTTTGAACGACGCCCTTGCCGCACGCATCCATAACGACCGCAACGCCATCCGCGCCGTGCTCGACAGTCGTGATCCGCGCCTGCTGGTCGTCGTTGGGCCCTGTTCCCTGCACGATCCTGTCGCCGCGCTGGAGTACGCCGAGCGTCTCGCCGCGCTTGCGCCTGACGTCAGCGATCAGCTGCTGCTGGTGATGCGCGCCTATGTGGAAAAACCGCGTACCACCGTCGGCTGGAAAGGCCTGGTCTACGACCCGCATCTGGACGGCAGTGGCAACATGGCTGAGGGGCTGCACCTGTCGCGCCGCCTGATGCTGGATATTCTCGAAACCGGTCTGCCGATTGCCACCGAACTACTGCAGCCGCTGGCTGCCGGGTACTTCGACGATCTCCTCGGCTGGGCCGCGATTGGCGCGCGCACCAGCGAGTCGCAGATCCATCGCGAGCTGGTCAGCGGGCTGGACCTGCCGGTGGGCTTCAAGAATGGCACCGATGGCGGCCTGGGCATCGCTTGCGACGCCATGCGTTCAGCGGAACATCCACACCAGCACTTCGGCATCGACGATCTCGGCCATCCGGCACTGCTGCAGACGCACGGCAATCCGGATACCCATCTGGTCCTGCGCGGCGGCCACGGCGCACCCAACTACGACGCGGCCAGTGTCGCTACTGCCCGTCGCGCGCTGGAAAAGCAGGGGATCGCTCCGCGCATCATGGTCGATTGCAGCCACGCCAACAGTGGCAAGGACCCACTGCGCCAGCCCGCGGTGCTGGAGTCGGTGATCGAGCAGCGCCTGGCTGGCGACATGAGCCTGCGTGGCGTCATGCTGGAGAGCCATCTGTTCGATGGTTGCCAGCCGCTGTCCGGCGAGCTGCGCTACGGCGTGTCGATCACCGACGGCTGCCTGGGTTGGACGGCGACCGAGCAGATGCTGCGTCAGGCGGCGCAGCGGCTGCGCGGCTGATACCGAGAGCCCGCTGCACGTCTGAGCCGGCTCGCACGCAAACGACGTTCTGCTCGTAGGGTGGACAACGTGAAGATTGTCCACCGTCTGCGCCTGGTGTCAGGGCAATGGGACGCGTACCAAGCGGTGCCACCCGGCTTGCGCCGGCTTCACAGCGGAAGCGGGCTTGCCCGCGAATATTCGTCCAGACCAGCCTGCGCGAACGCCACCCGACCGCTGCCGCTCTGCCGCGTCGTCGGCGGCGGACTTGCGAGGCCGGCTCGTCATCGGCACCCTGTGCCGCTGCCGTCACCATCGGATCTGAACCATGCATGACTACAAATGGCTGCACGAATATTGTCTCAATCGCTTCGGCTCGGCCGCGGCATTGGAGGCCCGCTTGCCGCAGCCCCACAGCGCCGACCAACTGCGCAGCGTTTCGGATGACCGCTACCTCTCGCTGATCAGCCTGCGCATCTTCCGCGCCGGCCTCAAGCACAGCCTGGTGGATGCCAAGTGGCCGGCCTTCGAGCAGGCCTTCTTCGGTTTCGACCCGGAGAAAGTCGTGCTGATGGGCGGCGAGCACATCGAGCGACTGATGCAGGACACCCGACTGATCCGTCATCTCGGCAAGCTCAAGAGCGTGCCACGCAACGCGCAGTTCGTGCTCGACGTGGCCAAGGAAAGGGGCAGCTTCGGCAACCTGCTGGCCGATTGGCCGAGCAGCGACATCGTCGGCCTGTGGCGCTACCTGACCAGGCACGGCAGCCAGCTCGGTGGCCTGTCGGCGCCGCGCCTGTTGCGCATGGCCGGCAAGGACACCTTCGTCCCCAGCAATGACGTAGTAGCCGCGCTCAAGGCGCAGGAAATCGTCGACAAGGTGCCGAGCAGCCAGCGTGACCAGGCTGCGGTGCAGGCTGCGTTCAATCAGTGGCAGAGCGAGAGTGGCCGTCCGCTGTGTCAGCTCTCGGCGATGCTGGCGTTCACCGTCAACCACTGAGGCCGCTGCGACGGTTTGGCGCAGGGTCGTCCAGAGGCGTGCGGTGTAAAGTCGAAACATGACCATCGTCAAAGACAAGCGTGCGCAGATCGTATGGGTGCTCTTCACCTGCATCCTGCTCAATGCATTTGTCTGCAGTCTGAACCACGCCACCCATGTGGGCTTCGGGCTGGCCATGGGGCAGGACGCGTTCTGCGTCACCGGCGATGATGGCGGCGTAGGCCTCGGCGCGCTTCCCTCCAATTTACATGACCTGTCGCAGCATGCCCTCGACTGCCCGCTGTGCAGTTCGGTTTTCCTCGCCATCTTCGCACTGTTCGCCTTGGCCTGGCTGGGGCGGCGCACGACAGGCGCGACTCCGCTACCGCCGATTGAGCGTCATGGCCCGCGCCACCACTGGCCGGCACTGAATCCGCGCGCGCCCTGAGATTTCCTGATTGACGTGATTCGCCGTCCTTCCGCCCGGTAGCAGCGGACGAGACGGCTACCTGTCGGAGCCTTCCGACGGCCCAGTCGACTCAGGGGATTTCACCATGACCATGATGGAACGATTCACCCGCGCCGATAGCCGCGTGAGCTATCGGCTGCCTTTTCCCGACTACCCCAGCAACGCCCGCAGCTTCGTGCATCTGGATGCCAAGTTGCTGCCGTACTGGCATGCGCTGTTCGATGTCTGCCCGCGGCTGCTCAAGCTTGACCCGCCAGAGGGACTGGAGATCTTTCGTCAGTTCATGACCTGGGCCTATGGCTGCCAGCTGGCGCTGGACTGGACCTTCCACCTCGGCGTCTGCCGCTGGTTGCTAGCCTCCGACTACCGCGAGCTGGTCGAGCCGGAGCATATCGAGGCCATGATGCTCGCCGCCGCAGCGCGTTGGGTCGCCAGCGATGACAGCCCAGCAATCGGCATCGTGCTCGGCTGGCGAGGCGACAGCGAGCATGTATTCGACTGGAAGCCACGGGTGCGCCAGGGCGGCCGCCCGCTCGCCGCCGAGGCGGAGGAGCTGCCGCCGGCGCCCTGGCACTTCGCCTGGAGCCCGCTCTCGAGCACGGCCGGCAATGGATTTCGCCGGTGGCTGCGTGTGCCATGACTGCGACAGGGCGCCGCAGCGTGGCGATCGCGTCGCGCCTGACCCGGCGTCGCTCGCCGGTGTCACTGCTTGTTTGGAGCGCAGCGCCGCTCTGGCACAGATTGTCGCGAGTGGGTGGGGCAGGCTGTCGCAGTTGTCCGCTTGCAGGGTGCGCCGGACACTTTGTCTGCCTCGAACCAGAGCAGCTTCCACGGGGTGTTCGGCCTGGCGTCGACGATCTCGGTGATCATTCTTGGCGACGAATCCGGCTACGAGATTGGTGACGTGCAGAAGGTCAAGCTGGCGGCCATCGAGGCCGAGTGGGACACCCATCCGGCGCCGGCCGGCTTCACCCTGTTCGGCCTGCCCAATCAGCAGGAGATGCGCACCGATTACGAAGTGAAGATCCCCTACGCACTGGGACTGATCGCCACGCGCTCGCTGGATGAGGAGATCAAGGGCATCAAGCAGCTGGTCGCCGAGCATGAGCTGCGCATCCGCAACGGCATGCTCGCCTACGAGCGACTGCAGGTGCTGCGTAGCGGCGACAAGTCGGCCGAAGCCATCGCCGCGTTCAATGAGGTCAAGCAGGACTTGGGCTACGGGCTGCTGCTGAAGAAGTACACCGCCGATGTGGTTGATGCCAGCGAGGAGCAGATCAAACTCGCCGCGCTGGACACCATCCCCAATGTGTTCAGCCTGTTCTGGACCTTCCGCGTGATGGTCGCCGCCGGCTTCCTGATGTTGCTGCTGTTTGCCCTGGCGAGCTGGGCATCGATCAAGCGCAATGCCGAGACCAAGCCCTGGCTGCCCAAGTTTGCGCTGTTCAGCCTGCCGCTGCCGTGGATTGCCGCGCAGACCGGCTGGTACGTCGCCGAGCATGGCCGTCAGCCATGGTCGATCGCCGAGGTACTGCCGACCCATCTGTCCACATCGACGCTGGCGGCCGGCGATATCTGGGGCTCGCTGATCGCCCTGGTGGCCTTCTACAGCCTGCTGCTGGTGATCGAGATGTTCCTGATGATCCGCTTCGCACGGCTTGGGCCGAGCAGTCTGCACACCGGTCGTTATCACTTCGAACGGGACGTACGTGAAGCACGGGTGGCGTCGGCGCAGCCGAGCGGCCTGTCTTCCCAACCTGGCAGCGTCTGAGGGAGATACGAGATGTTCGATTACGAAGTGCTCAAGCTCATCTGGTGGGTGCTGATCGGCGTGTTGCTGATTGGCTTCGCCCTGACCGATGGCTTCGACATGGGCGCCATGGCACTGATGCCCTTCGTCGGCAAGACCGACAACGAGCGACGCGTGGCGATCAACACCATCGCGCCACACTGGGATGGCAACCAGGTGTGGTTCATCACCGCCGGTGGTGCGCTGTTCGCTGCCTGGCCGATGGTCTATGCGGTGGCATTTTCCGGCCTGTACTGGGCGATGCTGCTGGTCCTGTTCGCGCTGTTCTGCCGCCCGGTGGGCTTCGACTATCGCAGCAAGGTGGAAGACCAGCGCTGGCGCAGCGCCTGGGACTGGGCGCTGTTCGTCGGCGGCGCGGTGCCGGCGCTGGTGTTCGGCGTGGCCTTCGGCAACCTGTTCCTCGGCCTGCCGTTCCAGCTGGACGAGCTGATGCGCTCGACCTACCAGGGCTCGTTCTTCGCGCTGCTCACCCCGTTCGCGCTGCTCTGCGGCATCGTCAGCCTGAGCATGCTCAGCGCCCACGGTGGCGCCTGGCTGATGCTGCGCACCGACGGCGCGCTGGCTGAGCGCTCGCGGCAGGCCACGCGCCTGTGCGTGCTGGTGTTCGTGTTCGGCTTCGTCGCGGCGGGTGTCTGGCTGGTGCTGGGCATTCAGGGCTTCAGCCAGCTGTCGGTCAGCGATCCGGGCGCCGCGCTCAATCCGCTGCTGGACAAGCAGGTGGCCCAGGACAATATCGGCTGGCTGGCCAACTACAGCCGCTATCCGGTCACCTTGATCGCGCCGGCCGCGGGCATCCTCGGGGCGTTGCTGGCGCTGCTCGGTTCCAGTCGCAACAGCGGCGGGGTGAGCTTCGTCGGAACCAGTCTGATGATCGTCGGCAGCATCTGTACCGCGGGCTTTGCGCTGTTTCCCTTCGTCTTCCCGTCGAGCCTCGATCCGGCCTCGAGCCTGACCATCTGGGATGCGGTCTCAAGTCAGAAGACGCTGGGCATCATGTTCGTTGTGGCCTGCATCTTCGTGCCGCTGATCCTCTGCTACACGCTGTGGAGCTACGTGCGCATGTGGGGCCGGCTCACCCAGAAAACCATCGAAGCCAACCCCCACGGGCTGTACTGACCGCGCGGGCGGGCCGCCGTGCCCGCCCGCCAAGGAGAGACGACTATGTGGTACTTCACCTGGATTCTCGGCGTGCTGCTGGCCAGCAGCTTCGGCATCATCAATGCGCTGTGGCTGGAAGCCACTCAGGACCTGGACGCCGAGCCGTGAGCAGTCGCGCGCAGGGGCGCTGCTACGGCGCGTTCGGTCGCGTACTTTCTCTAGTGCTGGCCGCGCCGCTGGCGCTGGTCCTGCTGATCCATCCGGCGGCGATGCTGGACGGGCAGGGGGGCTACAGTCACCCGCAGCTGATGCTGGTGATGTGGGGTATTTCCGCCGGCTTCGTGCATGGCGTCGGCTTCGTGCCGCAATGGTGGGGCTGGCGCTGGCTGCTCGGCCCGCTGCCGGCCTGGCTGTTGTGTGCTTTGGGCTACGCGGTGCTGTTCCAGGCCCAGCTGGGCTGAGCGGGGGCGAATGCCTTTGCAGTCAGGCGCGGCGATTCGTAGGCTGATGGCCGTGGTCGCGACGCGGCCATCGGTTCCCCGCACGATCGGGGGAGTGCCACCGAAACGGGTTCGCGACATTCATGGATATCGACAAGGCCGCCCAGGCGCTGAGCGGCGCCGAACGCATTCTGATCATCACCGGGGCCGGGCTGTCGGCCGACTCCGGGTTGCCCACCTACCGTGGCCTCGGCGGCCTCTACAACGGCGAAACCGAAGACGGCCTGCCGATCGAGGTGGCGCTATCCGGGCCGACGCTGCGGCGTGATCCGGCATTGTGCTGGAAGTACCTGGCCGAAATTGGGCGGGCCTGCCTGCAGGCCGAACCCAATGCCGGCCACTTCGCCATCGCCGAGCTGCAGCGGCGCAAACCCGGCGCCTGGGTGCTCACGCAGAACATCGATGGCTTCCACCGCCGAGCCGGCAGTCCGCCCGATCGCTTGATCGAGATTCACGGTCAGCTATCGCCGCTGTCGTGCATGGGCTGCGGCAAGGTCGATGAACGTCCACTGCCTTCGCTGCTGGATCAGCCATTGCCGCCGCGCTGCCTGACTTGCGACGGGGTGTTGCGTCCTGCCGTGGTGCTGTTCGAGGAGATGCTGCCGGACTCCGCCCTGACTGCATTGCAGCAACAGGTGCAGCTCGGCTTCGACGCCGTGCTGGTGGTTGGAACCACGGCGAGCTTCGGCTACATCCTCGAGCCGGTATGGCGGGTGCGTCAGGCCGGCGGCTCGGTCGTCGAGGTGAACCTGCAAGCCACCGAAATCAGTCCGCTGACGGACGTACTTCTGCAAGGAAGGGCCGCAGACGTTTTGTCGCAGCTGGTTCGTCACATTTCGTCCGATTGAATTTGATCATCGAAGCGATAGCGGGCATAGTCGCCGGCACTTTGAAATCACCGACACGGCTGTGCCCATGCGCCAACGCTTCGCACCCCTCGTGCCTCTCGCACTCATCGCCCTGCTGACCGCCTGCGCCGGCCAGCCTGTACAGACCGAGCAGCAAGCCGACGCGCCTCGTCTGTCGCAACACCATCCCCTGGCCGGATTCGACTTCGACGCGCTCGAAAAGAGCGAAGAGCAGTCGCTGGCAGAGCTTACCGATGAGCACGACTACCAGCTGCCGCAGCTGGCTGACAGCATTCTCGAGCGCGGCTTCACCCTGGTCGGTACCCCGTATCGCTACGGTGGCAGCTCGGTGAAGAGCGGTTTCGACTGCAGCGGCTTCGTCGGCTTCCTGTTCCGCAAGGAGGCAGGTCTCGAGCTGCCGCGCTCCACTCGCGAGCTGATCAACCTCGACGCACCGGTGGTCAAGCGCAACGAGCTGGAACCCGGTGACGTGGTGTTCTTCAACAACCGTGGCCGTGGCCGGGTCAGCCACGCCGGCATCTACATCGGCGATGACCAGTTCATCCACGCCTCCAGCAGCCGCAGCGGTGGAGTGCGCATCGACAGCCTGGATGACCGTTACTGGCGCGCCAGCTACATGGAAGCAAAACGCGTGCTGGCCCTGGCGTCCGATCTGGTTCCGCACACAGCCCAGCACTGATCCCGCGACCTGCGGGGGTTGCGTCTTCCCGCGCATGCCGGCAGAGTGATGGCTCATTGGCCTGGACCGCTCTGCCATGCACTATCCGGCTCGTCTCACGCTCGTTGTTCTGACTGTGCTGCTGACCGCCTGTGCCGGAAAGGCACCCACGCCGCCGGTCGTGCAGACACCCAGGGTCCACCAACAGCCTGTGCCTGGCGCCGCTGAAGACGTGCTGTTCAGTGCGATTGGTCTGGTCGGCACGCCTTATCGCTGGGGCGGCAATACGCCGGATAGCGGTTTCGACTGCAGTGGCCTGATCGGCTACGTCTACCACGGCGCAGCCGGCATCCGGCTCCCTCGCACCACTCAGGCCATGAGCAATCTGCGCGGCCCCTCCGTACGGCGCGACGCATTGCAGCCCGGTGATCTGGTGTTCTTCGCTACCAGCGGTGGGCGCCGGGTCAGCCACGCGGGCATCTACGTTGGCGAAGACCGCTTCGTTCACGCGCCGTCTTCTGGCGGTACGGTACGCCTGGACAGTCTTACCGCCGGCTACTGGCAGAAGAGTTATCTGGGCGCCAAGCGCGTGCTCGACCAGGAGCAACTGGCCCGCAACCCCTGAGCGTCATCCGCATAGAACCCCCGTCGTAGACGTCCTGTCTTTAGTCGTACTCACATGCTGAAACATTCTCCGTTTGACATGCGGTGATTTCGCTCGGCTGGCGCTTTGGCTATCATGCGCATCCCCAATTCCTCCCCGTGCGTCGTTCGGTCGCGCACAGCCCCTTTTTCCCCACTTCCCATTAGGTGAAATATGCCTGAATTGCTGACGTACGTGCTGATTGCACTGGCGGTCGCGGCGCTGCTTGGCGTCGTGCTCGAAGAAATTACCCACGTGAACAAGGCCAAGGTGACGCTGTTCTTCGGCACCCTGGCCTGGCTGCTCTTGTTCATCTTCACACCGGTAGGCGAGGCGCGCGAAACCGTGCTGGAAAGCCTCAACGAGAACATCGCCGAGATCGCCGGATTGTGGATCTTCCTGGTGGCGGCCATGACCTTCGTTGCCTACCTGAACAAGAAGGGCATGATCGAGAACCTGATCTATCTGGTGTTGCCCAAGCGGATCAGTGAGCGCGCGCTGCTGTTCCTCACAGCGACCTTTTGCTTCGTGTTCTCGTCGCTCGCCGACAACATCACCGCGACGCTGGTCTCCATCACCCTGATTCTCTCGCTGCAGCTGGATCGGGCGAAGACCATCAAGTTCGCTACCTTGGTGGTTTTCTCCGTCAACTCCGGTGGGGTCGCGCTGATTACCGGTGACGTCACCACGCTGATGATCTTCCTCGCCGGCAAGGTGGCGATCCTCCAGCTGCTGGCACTGGCCGTGCCGGCATTCGTCGCGGTGATGGTGCTGGCCGCCATGCTGTCGATCGGCATGAAGGGCGAGGTGGCGGTGCAGGGCCAGCGCAACGATGTGCGCGGTGTCGACGTGGCGATTGCACTGATCTTCCTGTGCACCATCCTCAGCACCATTGTCGGCAACTTCCTGTTCCAGATCCCGCCGGTGCTGACCTTCCTTGCCGGCCTCTCGGTGATGTTCCTGGTTGCGCGCTTCTTCAGCGACGACAACGACTCCGATCCGATTCTCGAATACGTGCGCCAGGTGGAGTTCGAAACGCTGTTCTTCTTCCTCGGCATCCTCCTGCTGGTAGGCATGCTCAAGGAGATTCGCGTTCTCGACGGGCTGGTGCACATCTATGACCAGGTACCGGCAGTGATGGCCAACTACCTGATGGGCCTGATGTCGGCGGCCATCGACAACGTGCCGCTGACTGCAGCGCTGCTGAAATCCGGGCTGGAAATGGGTGTCGCCGAATGGATGGTGCTGACCTATGCGGTCGGTGTTGGCGGCTCGCTGCTGGTGATCGGTTCGGCGTCGGGCATCGTCGCCATGAGCAAGGTGCCGGGGCTGACCTTCGGCAGCTACCTGCGCTACATGCTCTACCTGTTCATCGCCTTCAACATCGGCTTCGCCGGTGTTTATCTGGTCGGCCTGTCGGTGGGCTGACCGCGCTTCGCGTGCGAGCGCGGGTCACCAGCTCAGGTTGAAGTGCGAACCCAGCACGAAGCGACCGTCGAGCAGGTCCCAGCGTTCGACGCAGACCTTCTTCTGTTCGCCGGGGTGCAGCTTCAGCCGGTTGAAGGAGTTTGGCGAGGTGCCACGCAGGCGGGTCGAGAGCGTGGTGCCGGCCTGCACCATCCAGATCTCTCGCGCGAGACCGCTGTACTGCTTGGACAACGGCAGCACGTAGGGCAGATGGATGTGCCCGCCCATGACCAGGTCCAGCCCGTGCTCGGCCCAGCGCTGCAGCGCGGGTTCGGCGCCGTGCTGCAGGTTGCTCAGATCGCTCGGCACCATCGCGCCGAATGGCTGGTGGGCCACCACGATGCGAATCTTGTGCGGGTTGCCATCGGCCAGCCGCTGCGCCACCCGCTCCACTTGTCGCCCCGTCACCACGCCGTCCTTGTGCCGGCGCGGATGGGTGGTATTGAGCCCGATCACCAGCATGTCGTCGTTCTCGAATACCGGCTCCAGCTCATCGCCGAAGTGTCGCCGGTAGTTGCCGTATGGCGTGAACAGGCGGGCGAAGAGGTTGTACAGCGGGATGTCGTGATTGCCCGGAATCACCAGCGTCTCGCCGACGCCATTGGCCTGCACGCGGCGCACGAAAGCGGCGGCACTGGCGAACTGTCCGCGACGGGCGCGTTGCGTGATGTCGCCGGAGAACACCAGCAGGTCGGCCCGGTGTTCGCGTACATGATCCTCCAGAGCCTGGACCACGGAAGGCTGTTCGGTACCGAAATGGGTGTCGGAAATCTGCACGATGCTGGTCATGGGCGTCGGATATGGGTCCTGGCTGATTGCTGGCATTGTTGCATTCGAAGCCTTTTGGCGTCCGCCGTTCCGAACGCCGAGATGCAAGCGGAAATTGCAGGGCGCTGCGACAACCCCGCGGTTGCGCCAAGCCCGGCCTTGGACTAACCTCCGCGTCGCCTCAGGTGCCCCCCTTGTCAAAGGAGGGGTGAAACAGGGAAGCCGGTCCATTCTCACGAAGATTCCGGCGCTGCCCCCGCAACGGTAGGCGAGTCGAGAAACCGCAACGGCCACTGTGCTCAACGCATGGGAAGGCGCGGTTTCGGGACGCCGCAAGGCATACGCTCGCAAGCCCGGAGACCGGCCTGTCGCATTTCACTGACAGTGCGGCGGGCGCTGGGCGGGTGCATATCCCTCGCGGTATTCCCTTCCTTTTGCGGTTCCTCGTCTGTCTTCGTCGACTTTCAGTCGTGCGGGTGGGCACGACGGAGACCTGTACCTTGACTTGCAAGCCCCGTTTCAAGCCAGCGGCCTATGTGCTGCTCGGCAGTTTTCCCTTTTCCATCGGCCAACTGGCCGCAGCCCCGCTGGATCTCCAGCAACAGGTGGTGACCGCCACCCGCACCGCGCAGACGGCTCAGCAGAGCCTGGCCGCGGTGACCGTGATCGACCGCGAGCGGATCGAACGCAGCCAGGCCAGTTCGCTGCCCGAGCTGCTCAAGCAGGTGCCTGGCGTATCGCTGGCCAACAACGGCGGGCCCGGCAAGTCCACCTCGCTGTTTATGCGCGGCACCGAATCCGATCACGTGCTGGTGATGATCGACGGCATCAAGATCGGCTCGGTCTCGGGCGGCGGCGCGGCCCTGCAGGATCTGCCGCTGGAGCTGATCGAGCGCATCGAGGTGGTCCGCGGTCCGCGCTCCAGCCTGTACGGCTCGGAGGCCATCGGCGGGGTGATCCAGATCTTCACCCGCAAGGGCCAGGGGCAGGGCGTCAAGCCGTTCTTCTCGGCCGGTTACGGCACCCATGACAGCTACACGGGCAGCGCCGGCGTTTCCGGTGGTGACGGTCGTGGCTGGTACAGCCTGGGCGTCAGCGGCTCGGACACCGACGGCATCAACGTCAAGTCGACGGGCACCAGCGGCTATGAGGACGATGCCGATGGGTATCGCAACCTGTCCGCCACGCTTGCCGCCGGATACCGCTTCGACAACGGCCTGGAGCTGGACGCCAACCTGCTGCAGGCCAGATCCCATAACGACTACGACCAGGTTTCCTACAGCAAGAAACTCAAACGCAATATTGGCTTCGGCGCCAATGCCGATGGTGAGTCGAGGGTCTTCGGCACCCGTGCGCGCTTCAGTCCGCTGGAACCCTGGCTGGTGACGCTGCAGGCCGGGCGCAGCGAAGACAAATCCGATGCCTATCAGGACGGGCAGTTCTATTCACGCTTCGACAGCCGTCGCGACACGCTCAGCTGGCAGAACGATATTGAGCTGACTGCGGGGCATACGCTGATTCTGGGTGCCGATCACCAGCGCGACGAGGTCAACGGCACTACGCCGTATGCCGAGGATTCCCGGGACAACGACGGCTACTTCGCTCAGTACCTGGGCGAGCTCGGCCGCCATGACTGGCAGTTGTCGCTGCGACGTGACGACAACGAGCAGTTCGGCCAGCACGACACCGGCAACATCGGCTACGGCTATGCGCTGACCGACTGGTTGCGCGGCACCATCAGCTATGGCACGGCATTCAAGGCGCCGACCTTCAACGAGCTGTATTTCCCCGACTACGGCAATCCCGAGCTGGATGCGGAAACCTCCGAGAGCCTCGAAGTCGGCCTTGCCGGGCAGCATGGCTGGGGCCACTGGGCGGTGAATGCCTATCGCACCGTGGTCGATGACCTCATCGCCTATGACGCCAGCATTTCCGCGCCGGCCAACGTGCAGGAAGCGCGTATCCGCGGGGTCGAGCTGGTGCTCGGCAGCCAATTGTTCGGTTGGGACTGGAACGCCAACTACAGCCTGCTGGAGCCGGAGAACCGCTCCGCCGGGGCCAACCGCGGCAACGAGCTGGCGCGCCGGGCCAAGCAGCTATTCAACCTTGACGTCGACCGCCGGCTCGGTGCCTTCAGCATTGGCGCCAGCCTGCACGCCGAAGGGCAGCGTTACGACGACCTGGCCAACACCCGCGAGCTGTCCGGCTACGCCACCCTCGACCTGCGTGGCGAATACCGCATCACCCCGGAGTGGCGGCTGCAGGCGCGCGTCGCCAACCTGCTGGACGCCGACTTTGAGACCGCCGAGGGCTACAACCAGCCCGGCCAGGCGGCTTACCTGAGCGTGCGCTACCAGGCGCTGTAAGACCGCGGCGCGGGCATGTCGCCCGCGCCCACAGAAGGAGACTGCAATGATCAAGCTTGCCCCGAGATACCAGCTGCTGGTCGGCCTCGCGCTTGCCGCGCTGCTGGCCATGACCCGCGGACAGCACTTCGCCAGCGTCAACCTGCCGAGCGCGTCCTGGGCGGTGTTCTTCCTCGCCGGCGTGCTGGTGCGGCCGAAGTGGGTGTTTCCGGCACTGTTTCTCGAGGCTTCGCTGCTGGATTTCGCCGCCATCCAGTGGGCCGGGGTCAGCGACTGGTGCATGTCGCCGGCGTACTGGATGCTGGTGCCGGCTTACGGTTCGCTGTGGCTGGGCGGCCGCCTGTACGCCCGTCTGCATCGTGACCAGTTCAGCAGCCTGGCGACCCTGGCGCTGTGCGTGATGGCCAGCGCCTTCGTCTGCTACCTGTTCTCCGGCGGCGGCTTCCTCTATTTCTCCGGGCGCTACCCCGAGCCGAGCCTGATGCTGCTGGTCGACCGAATCGCCACCTATTACCCGCGTTACCTGTCGACCCTCGCGCTGTATGTTGGCGTTGCGGCGCTGTTGTTCATTGGCCTGCGCGCCTGGAACGCCCAGCGCGGCGAGGCCCGCGCATGAGCGAGTCCAGTGAGCGCGATGATCGCCACAAGGCGCGCATGCAGCGCAAGAAGGCGCTGATCGACGAGAAGATCGCCGAGGCGCAGGACGAGTACGGCCTGCTGCTGGTGCACACCGGCAACGGCAAGGGCAAGAGCAGTTCCGCCTTCGGCATGGTCGCGCGTGCCCTCGGCCATGGCATCAAGGTCGGCGTGGTGCAGTTCATCAAGGGCGCGGCCAGCACCGGCGAGGAGGCGTTCTTCCGGCGCTTTCCAGACGAGGTCCGCTACCACGTGATGGGTGAGGGCTTCACCTGGGAAACCCAGGATCGCCAGCGCGACATCGCCAAGGCCCGCGAAGCCTGGGCGGTCGCAGCCGAGCTGCTGGCCGATCCCGAGATCGGCCTGGTGGTGCTCGACGAACTGAACATCGCCCTGAAGTACGGCTACCTGGAGCTCGCGCCGGTGCTTGCCGACATCGAGTCGCGGCCGTTGTTGCAGCACGTGGTAGTCACCGGTCGCGGCGCGCCGACGGGTCTGGTCGAGGTGGCGGATACCGTCACCGAGATGGGCCTGATCAAGCACGCGTTCAAGGCCGGCGTGAAAGCGCAGAAAGGCGTCGAATTTTGATGCCTGCGCTCAAGACATTCACGGACCGTTGCGTAGGGTGGATGACGTCTGTTTCATCCACCCTCGGCGTGGTCGGTGGATGGGTGAAGCGTCATCCACCCTACGCTGCTGATGAGAGACCGCAATGACCAGTAGAAGCTGCCCGGCGCTGTTAATCGCCGCGCCGGCCTCCGGCCAGGGCAAGACCACCGTCACCGCTGCGCTGGCGCGGTTGCATGCGCGGCAGGGCAAGCGCGTGCGGGTGTTCAAGTGCGGGCCGGACTTTCTCGACCCGATGATCCTAGCGCGTGCCAGTGGCAAGCCGGTCTATCAGCTCGACCTGTGGATGGTCGGCGAAGAGGAGTCGCGACGCCTGCTCTGGGAAGCGGCGGGCGAGGCCGACCTGATCCTGATCGAAGGGGTGATGGGCCTGTTCGATGGTTCGCCCTCGGCGGCTGATCTGGCGCGGCGCTTCGGCGTGCCGGTGCTGGCTGTCATCGATGGCTCGGCTATGGCGCAGACCTTCGGCGCCATGGCGCACGGGCTGAGCAGCTTCCAGCCGGACCTGCCGTTCGACGGCGTGCTGGCCAATCGGGTCGGCAGCGCCCGGCATGGCGAGATTCTGCGCGACAGCCTGCCAGAGTCGATCCGCTGGTACGGCGCCCTGCCGCGCAGCGTCGAGGTAGAGCTGCCCAGCCGGCACCTGGGGCTAGTACAAGCCGAGGAGCTGGCTGATCTGGACGCCCGTCTGGATGCCGCCGCCGATGCTCTGGCACTCAGTGCGGACACGGAGTTGCCTGCCCCGGTCACTTTCGCCGCGCCGGCCAGTGCGCTGCTCGAACCGCTGCTGGCGGGGGTTCGCATCGGCGTTGCACGCGATGCGGCCTTTGCCTTTCTCTACCAGGCCAATCTCGACCTGCTGCAGGCGTTGGGTGCCGAGTTGCTGTTTTTCTCGCCGCTGCGCTTTGCCCGCTTGCCGGCCGTGGACAGTCTCTATCTACCGGGCGGTTATCCCGAGCTGCACCTGCGCGGTCTGTCGCGCAACCGCGCCATGGCCGAGGCGATCCGTGCGCATCATGAGTCGGGCAAGCCGATCCTCGCCGAGTGCGGCGGCATGCTCTACCTGCTCGACGGGCTGACCGACCGTGGCGACGAGCGCGCGCAGATGCTCGGCCTGCTGCCCGGTGAGGCGCGCATGCACAAGCGCCTGACCGCGCTGGCGCTGCAGGAAGTGGAGCTGCCGGAAGGGCGGCTGCGCGGGCACACCTTCCATCATTCGGCGCTGGAGTCGCCACTCGAGCCGCTGGCTCGCGGCGAGTGTCCGAACTACAAGCGCACCGCCGAAGCGGTCTACCGCCGGGGGCGGCTGACGGCGTCCTATATCCACCTGTACCTGCCGTCCGATCCGGCAGCCGCTGCGGCGCTGTTCCGGCCATGAGCGCGCATGCCTTCAGCCCGCAGGAGCGCGCAGCGGTCTATCGCGCCATCGGCGAGCGTCGCGACATGCGTCATTTCGCCGGCGGCGAGGTGGCACCGGAGCTGCTGTCGAGGCTGCTCAACGCCGCGCATCAGGCACCCAGCGTCGGCCTGATGCAGCCGTGGCGCTTTGTCCGCATCACCCGCCCCGAGTTGCGCACGGCCATCGCCGATCTGGTCGGTGAGGAGCGCCAGCGCACGGCTCAGGCGCTTGGCGAGCGTTCCGCCGAGTTCATGCGGCTCAAGGTCGAGGGCATCGAGGATTGCGCCGAACTGCTGGTCGCCGCGTTGATGGATGGTCGCGAGCAACATATCTTCGGCCGCCGCACGCTGCCGGAGATGGACCTCGCCTCGCTGGCCTGCGCGATCCAGAATCTCTGGCTCGCGGCGCGGGCGGAAGGCCTGGGGATGGGCTGGGTGTCACTGTTCGATCCCGACGCGCTGGCCGCCTTGCTCGGCATGCCGGACGGTGCCAAGCCGGTGGCGATCCTCTGCCTCGGGCCGGTGCAGGAGTTCTACTCGGCACCGATGCTGGCACTGGAAGGCTGGACCACGCCGCGACCGCTGCACGAACTGGTTTTCGAGAATGCCTGGGAGGCGAAATGAGCAAGGGGCCGCAGCGCATCGTCTGCCTGTCCACCGAGACCTGCGAAACGCTTTACCTGCTGGGCGAGCAGGCGCGCATCGTCGGCATCTCCGGCTTCACCGTCCGCCCGCCGCAGGCGCGCAAGGAAAAGCCCAAGGTCAGCGGCTTCACCAGCGTCAAGCATGAGCAGATTCTCGCCCTCGAGCCGGACCTGGTGCTCGGCTACAGCGACCTGCAGGGCGACATGCTCGCCGAGCTGGCGCGCGAAGGATTGGAGGTGCACCTGTTCAACCAGCGCGATATCGCCGGCATTCTGCGCATGATCGAGACGCTCGGTGCGCTGGTGCACGCTGGCGAGCGCGCGCGAGCGCTGATCGGTGAGCTGCAGGCGGGGCTGGACGTCATCCGCGCCAGCGCCGCTGCCTTGCCGCGCCGGCCGCGGGTGTACTTCGAGGAATGGAACGAGCCGCTGATTTCCGGCATCGCTTGGGTCAGCGAGCTGATCGAACTGGCCGGTGGCGAGGACTGCTTCGCCGAGCTGGCGGCGTTCAAGCGTGCCAAGCAACGCATCATCGAGGACCCGCAGGAAGTGGTGCGCCGCGCGCCGGAGCTGATCGTCGGCTCCTGGTGCGGCCGCCGTTTTCGCCCGGAACAGGTGGCTGCACGGCCTGACTGGCACGCGATTCCGGCGGTGCGCACGGGCCAGCTGCACGAGATCAAGTCGCCGGACATCCTCAACCCCGGCCCGGCGGTGCTGACCGACGGCGTACGCCAGCTGCATGCGCTGATCAGTTCCTGCGCGCAGAGGGCCGAGTGAGTCTGTTCCTCACCGTTAGCGCGGCGCTGCTGCTGGATGCGCTGCTCGGCGAGCCGAAGCGGGCGCATCCACTGGTAGCCTTCGGTCGCCTGGCCGATCGCCTGGAGCAGCATTTAAACGGGTCTGCGGCGCGCGGCTGGCGCAGCCACGGGGTGACCGCCTGGTGCCTGGCGGTGTTGCCACTGACCTTGCTGGCCTGGCTGCTCAGCCTGTTACCGACCGTCGGCTGGCTGGTGGAGATCGTTCTGCTCTATCTGGCCCTGGGCCTGCGCAGTCTGGGCGAGCATGCACTGCCGGTGGCGCAGGCGCTGTGGCGGCATGATCTGCCAGAGGCTCGCCGCCGCGTCGGCTGGATCGTCAGCCGCGACACCACGCAGCTGGACGAGGAGGGCGTGGCCCGTGCGGCCACCGAGTCGGTGCTGGAGAACGGCAGCGATGCAGTGTTCGCCGCGCTGTTCTGGTTCATCGTCGCGGGCGCTCCAGGTGTGGTCCTGTACCGCCTGAGCAACACGCTGGACGCCATGTGGGGCTATCGCAACGCGCGCTTCGAGCGCTTCG
Source organism: Stutzerimonas kunmingensis (assembly GCF_021432085.1). Classification (GTDB taxonomy): domain Bacteria; phylum Pseudomonadota; class Gammaproteobacteria; order Pseudomonadales; family Pseudomonadaceae; genus Stutzerimonas. The sequence continues at coordinate 1,623,186 of NZ_CP090366.1, forward strand.
GCTGGGCCGCGGCGCGCATCGACGACGTGCTCAACTACGTGCCGGCACGGCTGGTCGCGCTGACCTATGCATTGCTCGGGCGCACCCGCCGCGCGCTGCGTTGCTGGCGCACCCAGGCGCCGCTGTGGGACAGCCCCAATGCCGGTCCGGTAATGGCGTCCGGGGCTGGAGCGCTGGGTGTGGTGTTGGGTGGCGCCGCCATTTATCACGGTGAAGTGCATGCGCGGCCCGAGCTGGGCCGGGGCCAGGCGCCGCAGGCGCGGCATATCGAACATGCGCTGGACCTGGTCTGGGGTGGCGTCGGCGTCTGGCTGCTGACACTGCTGTTTGGTGGCTGGCTCTATGCTTGAGCACGGTGGACGTTTGCGCGCAGCCGCACAGCGCTACGGCATTCCGCTTTCGGATTGGCTCGACCTGTCCACTGGCATCGCCCCTTATCACCCGCCGTTGCCGAGCATTTCCAGCTGCGCCTGGACACGTCTGCCAGAGCCTGAAGATGGCCTGGAAGTAGCGGCCCGGCAGTACTACGGTGCGCGCGCGGTGTTGCCAGTGGCCGGTTCGCAGAGTGCCATCCAGGCCCTGCCGCGCCTGCGCGGGTCGGCGCGGATCGGCATCGTATCGCCCTGTTATGCCGAGCACGCCGAGGCCTGGCGTCGCGCCGGCCACCGTGTCGTCGAGCTCTGCGAGGCCAGCGTGCCGCGTGCACTGGATCAGCTCGACGTGCTGGTGGTGGTCAACCCGAACAATCCCACCGGCGAGCTGATTGCGCCGCAGCGCCTGCTGGAATGGCGCAGTGAGCTGGCGGCCTACGGCGGCTGGTTGGTGGTGGACGAGGCGTTCATGGACTGCACGCCGCAGCACAGTCTGGCCGAGCACAGCCATCTGCCCGGACTGATCGTGCTGCGCTCGTTCGGCAAATTTTTTGGCCTGGCCGGCGCGAGACTGGGTTTCGTACTTGCCCACACTGGCCTGCTGCATTCGCTCGCCAGGCTGCTTGGCCCCTGGACGGTGAATGGCCCGACGCGGCAGCTGGGCGCAGTGCTGCTGGCTGATCAGTCTGCTCAGCAGCGCCAGCGCGAATGCCTGCACTGCGACGGCCAGCGTCTGACCGACCTGCTACGCCGCCATGGCCTTGCGCCGCTGGGCGGCTGCGCACTGTTCCAGTGGTGGGTCAGCGACGACGCTGTTCTGCTGCATGACTTTCTCGCCCGTCGCGGCATTCTCACGCGGTTTTTCGCTCAGCCTTCCAGCGTGCGTTTCGGCCTGCCGACCCATATTGGTTGGGCGCGGCTTGATCAGGCTCTGCAATTTTTCAGGGAGCAACATCCATGACGACGCTGATGGTGCAGGGGACCACCTCCGACGCCGGCAAGAGCACACTGGTGACGGCGCTGTGCCGCTGGTTGGCACGCCAAAGGGTTGCCGTCGTGCCGTTCAAACCGCAGAACATGGCGCTCAACAGCGCGGTGACTGCAGATGGCGGCGAAATCGGCAGGGCTCAGGCCGTACAGGCGCAAGCGGCGAACCTCGCGCCGCACACCGACATGAATCCGGTGCTCCTGAAGCCCAACAGCGACATTGGCGCCCAGGTGATCATCCACGGCCGCGCGGTGACCAGCATGGATGCCGCCGCCTACCATGACTACAAGCGCGTGGCGATGCAGGCGGTGCTCGACTCGCACCAGCGGCTGTCCGCGGCTTATCGCGTGGTGATGGTCGAGGGCGCCGGTTCGCCTGCGGAGATCAATCTGCGCGCCGGCGATATCGCCAACATGGGCTTCGCCGAGGCGGTGGATTGCCCGGTGATCATGATCGCCGATATCGACAAGGGTGGGGTGTTCGCCCATCTGGTCGGCACCCTGGCGTTGCTCTCGGCAAGCGAGCAGGCGCGGGTTCAGGGCTTCGTCATCAACCGTTTTCGTGGCGACATCGCGCTGTTGCAGCCCGGTCTCGACTGGCTGGAGCAACGCACCGGCAAGCCGGTACTGGGCGTGCTGCCGTATCTGATGGATTTCCATCTGGAAGCGGAGGATGCCATCGACGTGCGCCAGTCCGGCAAGGCCGGCGACGCGCTGAAGGTGGTGGTGCCGGTGCTGCCGCGCATCAGCAACCACACCGACTTCGACCCGCTGCGCCTGCACCCGCAGGTCGACCTGCAGTTCGTCGGTCCCGGGCAGCCGGTGCCGCCTGCCGATCTGATCATCCTGCCCGGCTCGAAAAGCGTACGCGCCGACCTCACCTGGCTGCGCGCCAACGGCTGGGAAGCAGCAATCCAGAAGCACCTGCGCTACGGCGGCAAATTGCTGGGCATCTGTGGCGGCCTGCAGATGCTCGGCACGCGCATTGCTGATCCGCTCGGGCTGGAAGGTCCGGCGGGGGAGAGCGAGGCGCTCGGGCTGCTGGATTTCGACACGGTTCTTGAGGCGGACAAGCAGTTGCGCAACGTCACCGGCCGGTTGCTACCGGGCGGCGTGCCGGTCAGCGGCTACGAGATTCATGCCGGCGTCAGCAGCGGCCCGGCCCTGGAGCAGCCTGCGGTGCAGGTCGACGACGGCCGCTGCGATGGCGCCATCAGCGCCGACGGGCAGGTGCTCGGCACCTATCTGCACGGCCTGTTCGAGGGGCCCGAGGCCTGTGCTGCGCTGCTGCGCTGGGCAGGCCTCGATGCGGTGGAAACTGTCGACTACCACGCGCTGCGCGAGCGCGACATCGAGCGCCTCGCCGACTTGGTCGAGACACATCTGGATACCGCGCGGTTACGCGCGCTCTGCGGGCTGGAAGACTGAGCATGCTGGAACTGATTCTTGGCGGCGCCCGCTCGGGCAAGAGCCGCTTTGCCGAGCGTCTGGCTGCCGATAGCGGCCTGGCGGTTACCTATATCGCCACCAGCCAGCCGCTGGACGGCGAGATGACCGAGCGCATCGCCCATCACCGTGAGCGGCGCCCGGCGCACTGGACACTGGTCGAAGAACCCCTGCAACTGGCGCGGGTGCTGCGCGAGCAGGCTGCTGCGAATCGCTGCCTGCTGGTCGACTGCCTGACCCTCTGGCTAACCAACCTGCTGATGCTGGACGACGCGGCGCGCCTCGCCGAGGAGCGTAATGCCCTGCTCGAATGCCTGGACGGGCTGCCAGGGCGGATCCTGCTGGTCAGCAACGAGACCGGCCTCGGCGTGGTGCCGCTGGGCGAGCTGACCCGTCGCTATGTGGACGAGGCCGGCTGGCTGCACCAGGCCGTGGCGGAACGGGCGCAGCGGGTGACCTTTATGGTCGCCGGGCTGCCCATGACATTGAAGGACGCACATTGAAGGAAGCGCATTGATGCACGATTGGTGGAACGAGCCATGCCACATGCTGGATGAATCCGTGCGCGCCCAGGCATTGGCGCGCCAGGATCAGTTGACCAAGCCACGTGGTGCGCTCGGCCAGCTCGAAGCCCTGGCGGTGTCGCTGGCAGCTATGCAGGGCAGCGAGCGGCCGCAGGTCGAGCGCCTGCATGTCAGCGTGTTCGCCGGCGATCACGGCGTGGTGGGAGAGGGTGTTTCGGCTTATCCGCAATCGGTGACCGGGCAGATGCTGCGCAATTTCGTCGGCGGCGGGGCTGCACTGAGCGTGTTGTCAAAGCGCCTGGGCGCGCCGCTGGAGGTGACCGACCTGGGCACGGTGGAACCGCTACAACTGGATGGCGTGAGCCATTTGCGACTCGGCCCCGGCACGGCCAACCTGGCTCGCGAAGCGGCGATGAGTGACGAGCAAATGCGTCTGGCCCTGGCAGCCGGACGCGACAGCGCGCAGCGTGCTGCGGAAGGCTCTGCCCAGCTGTTCATCGGTGGCGAAATGGGCATCGGCAACACCACCAGCGCCAGTGCCTTGGCTGCCGTGCTGCTGCCGCGCTCGCCGTTGACCCTGGTCGGGCCGGGCACCGGGCTCGATCTGGCCGGTGTTCGCCACAAGGTTCAGGTGATCCAGGACGCGGTTCGGCTGCACGCCGAGCATTGTGTCGCGCCGCTTGAGGCCCTGCGCCGACTGGGTGGTTTCGAGATCGCGGCGCTGGCGGGTGCCTATCTGCGCTGCGCGCAGCTGGGCATTGCGGTACTGGTCGACGGCTTTATCTGCAGCGCTGCCGCGCTCTGTGCGGTGCGGCTGAACCCGGCATGTCGGCCCTGGCTGATCTTCGCCCATCGTTCTGCCGAGCCTGGTCACGTAGCGGTCCTGGAAGCGCTCGGTGCCGTTCCGTTGCTCGATCTCGGCTTGCGCCTGGGTGAGGGCAGCGGGGCGGCGCTGGCGGTGCCCTTGTTGCAGCAGGCCTGCGCGCTGCACAACGAAATGGCGACGTTCGCCGAAGCCGCAGTTTCGGACCGAACTGCATGATTACGAGCATCGATCTGCTGCGCCATGGCGAGACCGAGCAGGGCGGTGGCTTTCGCGGCAGCCTCGACGATGCGCTGACTGAGCGTGGCTGGCAGCAGATGCGCGATGCGGTTGCTGGTGCCGGTCCCTGGGACGCGCTGGTCAGCTCGCCGCTGCAGCGCTGCGCCACCTTTGCCCGGGAGCTGGCCGCGCAGCACGGCTTGCCGCTGCAGCTGGAGCCGGACCTGCGCGAGCTGCATTTCGGCGACTGGGAAGGCCGTAGCGCCGCCGATCTGATGCAGCACAGTGCCGAGGTGCTCGGCCTGTTCTGGGCCGATCCCTACGGATTTACGCCGCCTGGCGGTGAGCCGCTGGTGCAGTTCGAGGCGCGCGTGCTGAATGCTATCGACAGCCTTCGGCAGCGCTTTGCCGGCCAGCAACTGTTGGTCATCTGTCATGCCGGCGTCATGCGCCTGCTGCTGGCGCGCGCGCGGGGCTTGCCAAGGGAGCGGCTGCTGGAGGTTGTCGTGGCCCACGGCGAACTGCTGTCGCTCTCCGTCGAGGAGTAGGACCTGCCGATGCTGCCACTATTGATCGCCCTGCAATTTCTCACCAGCCTGCCGATCCGCTTGCCGGCAATGCCGGAGCCAGAGCAGCAGGGGCGCTCATTGCTGTATTACCCCGTGGTCGGTCTGTTGCTCGGCGCGTTGCTCGGTTTGGCCGCGTTTGTGCTGGCTGGGGCTGCACCGCTGTTACAGGCGGCCTTGCTCCTCACCCTCTGGGTTGCGCTGACCGGCCTCTTGCACCTCGATGGCCTGGCCGACAGCGCGGACGCCTGGCTGGGTGGCTTCGGCGACCGCGAGCGCACGCTGCAAATCATGAAGGACCCGCGCAGCGGCCCGGTCGCCGTGGTGGTTCTGGTGCTTTTGCTGTTGCTTAAATTCAGCGCGCTGTTGGCGTTGCTCCAGGCGCAACAGTACTCCGCACTGTTGCTGGCGCCGGTGCTGGGGCGGGCCGCGCTGCCAGCGTTGTTTCTCTTGACGCCGTATGTGCGGCCCAACGGACTTGGTCATGCGCTGGCAGCGAATCTGCCGCATGGCGAGGCGAGGGGCGTACTGGCGCTGGTCGCGGTGGGTTGTTTGCTGTTCGGCAGCAGCGGGCTGATCGCTCTGTCGTTGGCTGCGGTGACGTTTATGCTGGCGCGTCGCGCCGTGCTGCGCCGGCTTGGCGGCACCACCGGCGATACCGCTGGTGCGCTGCTGGAGCTGGTGGAGTGCACGGTATTGGTAGGGCTGGCGCTGCAGCTCTAGCGGTCTGCCACCGGTCGACGGTCGAGCACGGGCGCATGTTGCGCCATCAGTTCGATGACCCAATCGATGAACACGCGCAGTTTGGCACTGACATGCCGATTCGGTGGGAACGCCAGGTACAGCGGCATTTCATCGAGCCGCCAGTCTTGCAGCAGTGGCAACAGCTCGCCGTTGGCCAGGTGCGTTCTGACCATGTACTCCGGCAGCCAGATGATGCCCAGCCCGGCCAGCCCCGCGGCCAGACAGGCATTGCCGTCGTCCACGGCAAGCGCATAGCGGCCGTGTACCTGAACCTGCTCATCCTGCCGCTGCATGACGTACGGTGTGGGTTTGCCGGTGCGCGCCCAGAGAAAGCCGACAACGCGGTGGTGGCTGTTTTCCAGCTCGCTCGGATGTGTCGGCACGCCGGCGCGTTCGAGGTAGCCAGGGGCCGCGTAGACGCCAAGGCGTAGGTCGCCAACATGGCGGGCGATCAGTGACTGGTCGGTGATTTCTCCACCGCGCACCACGCAGTCCACATTCTCCCCGATCAGATCCACCCGCCGATCACTGACGCCCATGTCCAGCTGGATGTCCGGATACTTCGCATAGAAGGCCGGTAATGCCGGAATCAGGATCATCCGCGCCAGTGGGCTGGGGACGTCCACGCGCAAGCGTCCTCGGGGCACTGCTGCTGCGGCGGACAGGCTTGTTTCGGCGTCGTCCAGATCGGCCAGAAGGTGCAGGGCGCGCTCGTAATAGGCCGCACCGTCGGCGGTGACGTTGACCTTGCGCGTGGTGCGGTTGAGCAGCCTGACGCGAAGCCGCGCCTCGAGTTGCTGGACCTGCTGGGTGACGCTGGTCTTGCTGATGCGAAGGGTTTCGGCGGCCTTGGTGAAGCTGCCGGTTTCCACCACGCGAACGAAGGCCTGCATCGCATCGAAACGGTCCATCTGAACTCCCGCGGATTGTTTGGATTACGCAAATAGTGTTGAGCGACCTGGCGCGTTTATCCAGTGCTTTGCGACTTCTACAGTGAGGCCTTCATTCAACGGGTCGCTCCGACCCTTGCTGGAGGTTGCACATGACACCGCGTGACGTTGTTTTTCCGCCTGGCCGCCAGGCGCTCTACGAGCGCAATCGTTATTCCCCGGCCATCCGTGCCAATGGCTTGCTGTTCGTCTCCGGCCAGGTCGGCAGCCGCGAGGACGGCTCACCCGAACCGGAGCTGGAGGCGCAGGTTCGGCGCGCCTTCGATAACCTGAACGCGATCCTGCAGGCGGCGGGTTGTACGTTCGACGATGTCATCGACGTCACCGTGTTCATGGTCGATCCGCAGGCGATCTTCGAGCGGGTCTGGAGCGTCGTGCCCGAATACTGGGGCGCAGCGCCGCATCCGACGCTGACTGCGGTTGGGGTTACCTGGCTGTACGGCTTCCAGTTCGAGATCAAGGTCATTGCCAAGCTGCCGGAACCGGCTGCGGCTTGAGCCCGCTCAGCCCAGCAGCGCCACCGTCTTGATCTGCGCCCACAGCGCCTGGCCGGGTGTGATGGCCAGCTGATCGGCCGAGCGCCGGGTGATGCGTGCCAGCAGCGGCGTGCCACCGGCATCGAGGCGGACCAGCACATGCGCCGGCGTATCGGCCGCGACCATGGCCTCGACCCGAGCGGGGAGCAGGTTGGTGATACTGCTGCCTTCGGCGCGTTGCAACGCCAGGCTCACATCCCGTGCATGCACGCGAAAGCGCAGGCGCTGGCCCAGGGCTTCCGGACGCTGCGAGACCAGCACTTCGCCGCCGGGAAAGCTCAGTCGGGTCAGGTGGTACTCGGCATCATGTTCGGCAATCTCGCCTTCGATCACCACACCGGCGTCATCGCTGAAGGCGGTCGGCAGGTCCAGTCGCGCGAGCGTCTCGCGCAGTTCGCCCTGAGCGATGGCCCGCCCCTGTTCCAGCAGCACGACGTGATCGGCCAGGCGCGCCACTTCGTCCGGCGAGTGACTGACGTAGAGCACGGGGATATCCAGTTCGTCGTGCAGCCGTTCCAGATATGGCAGGATCTCGCTCTTGCGCTTGAGGTCGAGGGCGGCCAGCGGTTCGTCCATCAGCAGCAGGCGCGGGCTGGTCAGCAGTGCGCGGGCGATACCGACACGCTGGCGCTCGCCGCCGGAAAGCCGATCCGGCATCCGCTCGAGCAGGTGATCGATGCCCAGCAGTTCCACCGCTTGCTCCAGCGCTACACGGCGATGTGGTGCCGGTACTCGGCGCATGCCGAACTCCAGATTGCGCCTCACCGATAGATGGGCGAACAGGTTGGCCTCCTGAAACACATAACCGATTGAGCGGCGATGCGGTGGCACGAACAGGTTCTGCGCGTTGTTCTGCCAACGCTCGCCATTGACGGTCAGCTGGCCCAGGCCTGAGTGCTCCAGGCCCGCCACGCAGCGCAGCAGGGTGGTCTTGCCCGAGCCGGAGTGACCGAACAGCGCGGTCACTCCACGGCCGGGCAGTTGCAGATCGACGTCCAGGCTGAAGTCGGCATAGTCGAGGCGAAAACGTGCCTGGATCCCGCTGTTGCTTGCAGCACCGCTCATCCGCGCCACCCTTGCTTTAACCGGCTGCCATAAAGCACCAGCAGCACCAGGAAGGAGAACAGCAGCATGCCGCCAGCCAGCCAGTGCGCCTGGGCGTACTCCATGGCTTCGACATGGTCGTAGATCTGCACCGACACCACGCGTGTCTGCCCCGGAATGTTGCCGCCGATCATCAACACCACGCCGAACTCGCCGACGGTGTGGGCGAAACCGAGGATGCTTGCGGTAATGAAACCGGGGCGGGCGAGTGGCAGAACCACACTGAAGAAGGTGTCCCAGGGGCCGGCGCGTAGCGTGGCTGCGGCTTCTAGCGGGCGCTCGCCAATGGCTTCGAAGGCGTTCTGCAAGGGCTGCACCACGAACGGCAGCGAGTAGAACACCGAGCCGACCACCAATCCGGCAAAGGTGAACGGCAGGGTGCCGAGCCCAAGACTCTGGGTGAACTGGCCGATGAAACCGTTGGGGCCCATGGCTACCAGCAGGTAGAAGCCGAGCACCGTCGGCGGCAGCACCAGCGGCAGCGCGACCACGGCCCCAATCGGGCCCTTCATGCGCGAGGTGGTGCGCGCCAGCCACCAGGCGATGGGTGTGCCGATCAGCAGCAGGACCAGCGTGGTCACGCTGGCCAGTTTGAAGGTCAGCCAGATTGCTGCCAGGGCCACGCTGTCCAGCGGCATGCTGCTACTCCAGCCCGTAGCCATAGGACTGGATCAGCGCGCGGATCTGCGGCTGCGCCAGGTAATCCAGCAGCGCTTTGGCTGCAGGGTTGTCTTGCCCTTTGGTCAGCAGCACGGCTTCCTGGCGGATGGCCGGGTGGATGTCGGTGGGCACAACCCAGCCCGAGCCGGTAGCGATCCGGCCATCCTTCGCCACTTGGGACAGCGCGATGAAGCCCAGCCGCGCATTGCCGCTGGCGACGAACTGGTGGGTCTGGGCGATATTTTCGCCCTGCACCAGGCGGCCGCGCAGGGTGTCGTCGAGCCCGAGATGTTCCAGTGTGGCCAGGGCGGCAGCACCATAGGGCGCAGTTTTCGGGTTGGCCATGGCGAGGTGGCGGAAATCGCCCTTGCGCAGCAGGGCAGGGCCGTCCTGCACCAAGCCCGCAGTCGGCGACCACAACACCAGGCGGCCAACGGCATAGGTGAAGCGGCTACCGGGTATGGCCGCGCCTTCCTGCTCGAGCCGCCCTGGCGTGGTGTCATCCGCTGACAGCAGGACCTCGAACGGTGCGCCATTGCGAATCTGCGCATAGAACTTGCCGGTGGCGCCGAAGGCAAGTCTGGCCTGGTGGCCGGTGTCACGCTCGAAGCGGCCGGCGATTTCCCGCATCGGTGCCGTGAAGTTGGAAGCGACCGCCACCTGCACCTGTGCCGCGAGGGCATTGCCGAACGGCAGCAGGAGGAGAGTCAGTGCGTAGCGGAGTGCTCGAGATGGATGCATGCGGCCTCGTTCGGTGCAGAGCGGCTGGGGCGCATCATATTGCAGTTTGGCCGAGCTGTGATTGACCGGACGCGCTTCGGCCTGCGCGGGCATTGTCGCGGGCTCGGCGGCAGAGTAGCGTTGTGAGCCCGCGACCGGAGAACTGGCCATGAATATCACTCGTCCCCTGGCGGCACTGACCCTGGTCTTTGCCAGCGCTTCGGTGGTCGCCGCCGAATGCCCGGCACTGCTGCAGCACGAGTTGCCCAAGCTGCGCTCCAAAGAAACCATCGATCTGTGCAGCCAGTTCCAGGGCAAGGCCCTGGTGGTGGTCAACACCGCCAGCCATTGCGGCTTCACCGGGCAGTTCAAGGGGCTCGAAGCGCTCTATCAGCGTTACAAGGACGACGGCCTGGAGGTGCTCGGCGTGCCCTCGGATGACTTCTTCCAGGAGGCCGATGACGAGGCCGAGACGGCCGAGGTCTGCTACGTGAATTACGGTGTTACCTTCACCATGACCCAGACGCAGCCGGTACGAGGTGGCGATGCGACGCCGTTGTTTCGCCAGCTGGCAGAGCAGGCCGGAGCAGCGCCGCGCTGGAACTTTTACAAGTACGTGGTCGATCGGGAAGGGCGCGTCGTCGCGCATTTTTCCAGCAAGGTCGCGCCGGATGACCCGCGCCTGATCGCAGCGGTGGAGAAGGCGTTGGAACGGTAGAAACAAAAAGCCCCGGCGGACCGGGGCTTTTTCGTTCTTTCGCTACATCAGAAGCGGTAGCTCAGAGCAGCGCCAAAGCCGTGGGCACTGTTTTCGTAGGTGGCGTTGTAGGTGCCACGGGTCGGACTATTCCGGCGAACCTTGGTGTCTTCTTCCCATAGATAGGAGTAGGCCAGGTCGACGGTGATGTCGTCCGTTGGGTTCCAGCCTAGGCCGAAACTCACCGCAGTACGGTCACCGGAAGGGATGCGCGGCGAACGATCCACATTGTTGGTGGGGCTCTGGTCGAAGGCCAGACCGGTACGCAGCGTCCACTCGCGGTTCAGTTTGTAAGCCGCACCGAGCGCATAGGACCAGGTGTCATGCCATTCCTGATCTTCGATGATCGGGTTGAGCGGGCCAGAAGGAAGTCCTTCGTTTTCGATGACGATCGCTTCGAAGCGGCTCCAACGTGTCAGCATGGCGCCGGCGTACAGCGTCCATTGGTCGTTGAGTTCGTGCGTGACAGAGACGTCGATGGATTCGGGCGTGGTCAGATCCAGCGATGCATCGTACTTGCCACCGAGCTGAGTTAGGCCGAAACCTTCTTTCAGCTCGGTATCGCCTTCCAGGGTGTACTCAACTTTAGAGCGATAGGTCAGGCCCATCCGAGTATGAGGGGTGAATTCGTAAAGGATACCGGCGTTGAAGCCAACGGCGGTGTCGTCACCTTTAACGTTTACACGCCCATCGGGAATTCCAGGTCCGAGGTACGTCGCGCTCTGAAGTTCACCATCGATGCGGTTTAAGGTCGGGCCGAAACCAACAGACAGTTTTTCATTGAAGCGGTAGCTGATCGTCGGTTGAACCGTGATGACTCTGACTTCGCTGTAGTCGCCGTGATAGCGACCCTGATAACCGCCTTCGTAGTCCGAAATCATGCCGAACGGTACATAAAGGCCTACACCCACGGCCCACTTCTCATCGATCGGCTTGACGTAGTAGCCCATAGGTACTGCGGTGAACGGGACCATATCGCCATCGTTACTGCCGCTAACGGGTGTGCCAAATGCAGTGGTAGCTGATGTGTCCTTTATATCGGTCTTCGCATGAATCGCCGCCATGCCGAAGCTGACTTCCTCACGCTTCAGGCGGGACATGCCGGCAGGGTTGCCGAACAGGGTGGTGGCGTCGTCGGCGGAAGAGGAGCGACCTGCGAAGGAGGTGCCCATGCCACTGATGCTTTGTTCGTTGAGGGCAAAACCGGCGGCCATGGCCTGGGTGGACAAGGCGCCTACGGCTACCGCGAGCGCGGTCTTCAACCATGTTGTTTTCATTGTTCTACTACTCCGGGATGAAAGCGGGTCGGAACCTAGCAACTTTCTCCGACAGGTAGCAAGACAATGAATTGCAATTTTTCGTAAAGATGACGACTAACGGTCGTGAAAACAAATGTAACTTCGGTGAAAACCCCGTGGACGTATTCTGACTGGCGAGCCACGCTGCGCGTTGGGCGCAGCGGGTCTCGTCGGTATCAGGCGCGTGGCCGGCTTGGGTCGGTGATCCATTCGCTCCATGAACCTGGGTACAGCGTCGCCAACGGGTAGCCTGCCAGACAGAGCGCGAACAGGTTGTGACAGGCGGTGACACCGGAGCCGCAATAGGCCACCGCGGTTCGCGGTGACTTGCCGTCTAGCAGCTGATCGAATCGGCCGCGTAGCTGCTCGGCATCGAGAAAGCGACCATCACTGCCCAGGTTCTCGCTGAAGGGTACGCAAACGGCACCTGGAATATGCCCGCCGATCGGGTCTATGGGCTCGACCTCGCCGAGGAAACGCGGCAGGGCGCGTGCGTCGAGCAGTGCCAGCTCGGGGCTATGCAGGCGTTCTTGCAGTCGCGCTGCATCGACGACCATGCTGTCGTCTGCGTTGCCGTCGAAATGGCCCGGCTGCACCTCGGGCGTGGTGCTTTCCATTGGCAACCCCGCTTCTCGCCAAGCGTTTACGCCCCCGTCCAGCAGGTAGACGCCCTCACGCTTGCCCAGCCACAGCAACAGCCACCACGCCCGAGCGGCAAACGCGCCGGGGCCGTCGTCATAGAGCACCACTTCGCTGCCGTCACCTAGGCCCCATTGGCGCAGGCGAGTCAGCAACTGCTCAGGATCCGGCAGTGGGTGGCGCCCGGTGGTGCCGGGGATCACCGGGCCAGACAGGTCTTTTTCCAGATCGGCGAACTGCGCCCCGGGAATATGCGCCTCCCTGTAACTACGTTCGCCATACGCCGGATCTTCCAGGGCGAACCGGCAATCCAGAATCAGCAGGTCGGGGGTGTGCAGGCGCTGGGCAAGCTCAGCGGAAGTAATGAGTTGGGCCAGTGGCATCGGTGCGGCTCCAGGCGGATTGATCGGCCAACACTACCAGCGCGCGTGGCGGTCATGAATGCCCCGGCCGCTCGGATGCTCGATATATACTGCGCGCCTCGTTCGGCCGCGCGCCGGTCGTCAGCCGAAAAGGAGGGCCGTGTGGCCATCGAAACTCAATGGGTTCTGGATGATGAACATCTGACCCGCCTGTGCGCCGAATGGCGCCAGCTGCCCTATGTGGCAGTGGATACCGAATTCATGAGGGTCGATACCTTCTACCCCATCGCCGGGCTGATACAGGTCGGTGACGGGCGGCGTGCCTATCTGATCGACCCGCTGAGCGTACGTGACTGGTCCGCGTTTGCCGCGTTGCTGCAAGACCCGGCGGTGGTGAAAGTGCTGCACGCCTGCAGCGAAGACCTCGAAGTACTGCTGCGTCTGACCGGTAGCCTGCCGCAGCCGCTGTTCGACACCCAGCTGGCGGCCGGTTACCTGAATATCGGTTTCTCCATGGGCTACTCGCGGCTGGTCCAGGCGGTACTCGGCATCGAGTTGCCCAAGGGCGAAACGCGCTCGGACTGGTTGCAGCGGCCTCTGAGCCACATGCAGGTGCAATATGCCGCCGAGGATGCCCAGCATCTGGCCGAATTGTACGAAGCACTGCTGCCGAAGCTGTCCGAGGACAAGCGTGCCTGGGTACTGGAGGATGGTGCCGAGCTGGTGGCCAACCTGCAGCGCGAATCCGATCCCGATGAAGCCTACCGTGATGTGAAGCAGGCCTGGCGGCTCAAGCCGCAGCAGCTCGCCGTGCTCAAAGTGCTGACGGCCTGGCGCGAGCGTCAGGCCCGTGCGCGCAACCAACCGCGCAATCGCGTGCTGCGCGAAGCCAGTCTCTGGCCGCTGGCGCGCACCCAGCCGCGCGATCTGGTGACGCTGGCCCGGATCGAGGACATGCATCCGCGTACCGTGCGCCAGGATGGTGAATTGCTGCTGGAGATGATCCGTGAGGCCGCGGCGACGCCCGAACAGGATTGGCCGGCACCGCTGCCGGAGCCATTGCCGCTGGAGGTGTCGTCCGTACTGAAAAAGCTGCGTGCGGTCGGCCAGCGCGAAGCGCAGGTGTTGGATATCGCACCGGAGCTGATGTTGCGCAAGAAAACGCTCGAGGCGCTGCTCAAGAGCGGCTATCCCGATGGACCCTATGAACTGCCCGAATCGCTGCGCGGCTGGCGCCGTGAGCGGATGGGGCAAGCCCTGCTCGATGCTCTGGAAAAACGACCATGAAAGTCATCTGTTCCATCTACAAAAGCCCACGCAAGGACGGAATGTACCTTTACGTCGAAAAGCGCGATGCGCTCAAGCGTGTCCCCGAAGGCCTGATCGCGGCGTTCGGGCCGCCGCAGCTGGCCTTCGAAATGGTGCTGACGCCCGAGCGCCAGCTGGCACGCGAAGACATCACCAAGGTGCTCGCCAATCTCCAGGCACAGGGTTATCACCTGCAGATGCCGCCCGCCGAGGATGATTACATCGAGCATCTGCCCGAAGAGCTGCTGCGCATGAACGATCCGATGTAAATCCCTGCTCGATCCTGACGCTGGACAAGATGCGTCGGCCGGATCGGAACTACGCTCTTCTGACCGTACATGCGTAAGGAGACGACGATGAAAACGCGTTCTTTGGTGATCGGTTCGGTAATGGCGGCTCTGGCGATGTCGGCCGGCGCGCAGGCGCCCTCCAGCGATAACGAAGCCTGGCAGCAGCATTGGCAGAAGATGCAGGAGTCCCGGCAGGCCTGGCAGTCTGCGAAGACCCCGCAGGAGCGACAGAAACTTCGCGAAGAGCATTGGCAGAGCATGCAGTCCGGTATGGGTGGCATGGCCGGCTGCCCGATGGGCGGGCCCGGCGGCGGGATGGGCAAGCAGGGTGGCAAGCCGATGCAGGGCGCCATGGGTGGCGGCATGATGGGCGCGCCGTCCAAGGAGATGCTCGACATGCGTATCCAGCACATGGAGCAGATGCTCGAGCAGATGCGTAGTCACCGGCAGATGCTCGACAAGCAGTAGCGCTCGATGTAGCCGCCGGCTCCTACCGGCGGCATCCGCCTGGCGGCTCTTGGCCGGACATCCGACAGTGGCTAGACTTGCCGGTTTTTACCGGTAGTGACAGTCATGGCGGCCAAGGTCGAACCCTTCTGGATGCGCAAAACCCTTGCCGAACTCGATGCGGCGGAATGGGAGTCGCTGTGCGACGGATGCGGCCTCTGCTGCCTGCAGAAGCTCGAGGACGAGGAAGACGGCGCCGTTTACTACACACGTATCGCCTGCAAGCTGCTCGACTTGAAGACCTGCCGCTGCAGCGATTATCCCAACCGGCGCGCCAGTGTACCGGACTGCATACAGCTGAACGCTTCCGATGCTGCTCAGTTCAAATGGCTACCGCCCACCTGCGCCTACCGCCTTGTGGCCGAGCGCAAGGACCTGCCGCTCTGGCATCACCTGGTCTGTGGCGACCCTGAAGCGGTGCACGTCGAGCGGGTTTCCCAGTCGGGCCGGATGCTCGCCGAAGGCAGCGTTGCCGAGGAGCACTGGGAAGATCACCTGATTTTCCGTGCCGGTTGAATCTAAGCCTCGTTTGCATCGTCTCAAGATCAGCACACCCCGCGTGTTTCCGATGGAGTTCTCCTTGATGCTTGTTCGACTGCTGTCGCTGTTCGCTCTTGTTCTTTTCGTCAGCGCCGAGGCCCACGCGGCCAAGCGGGTCGACCTGGACTATCTCGTGCGTTTTCTGCCCGACGAGGATCAGGCCGAGGTGCAACTGATCCTGGAGAAAGGCGAAGCGGTTCGTAGCCTGGAGTTCAATCTGGGCGATGACGGCTACTACAGCGATTTCGTAGCGGATGGCGAGTGGTTGCAGGCGTCGCCGGAGCGTGGTGCCTGGCGACCCGCCGAAGGCAAGGCGCGTCTCAGCTACCGCGTGCGTATCAGCCATCCGCGCGACAACGGACGCTACGACGCACGGATGACCAGTGATTGGGCGCTGTTCCGTGGCGATGATCTGGTGCCGCCGGCCCGGCTCGATCAGGTCGACGGTGTGAAACTGGTTTCGCGCATCACCTTCGAGCTGCCCGAGGGTTGGAAGAGCATCGAAACCGGCTGGCCGCGTGTCGGCAAGAATCGCTTCCGCGTGGATAACCGTGAGCGGCTGTTCGACCGGCCGACCGGCTGGATGCTCGCCGGCAAGCTCGGTACCCGTCGCGCCAAGCTCGGCGAAACGGACGTCACCATCGCGGCGCCGGTTGGCGAGGGCGTCCGGCGGATGGATATTCTGACGATGCTGACCTTCGTCTGGCCGCAGGTACAGAATGTCTTTCCCCGCGACCCGGCGAAACTGCTCATCGTCGGTGCCGGCGACCCCATGTGGCGTGGCGGGTTGTCCGGTCCGAACTCCCTGTACATGCACGCCGACCGGCCGATGGTCAGCGAGAACGGTACAAGCTCGCTGGTGCATGAGCTTGTTCACGTCTTTAGCCGCATCAAGGACAGCGACCGCAGTGACTGGATCACTGAGGGGTTGGCCGAGTACTACGCCATTGAGCTGGTGCGTCGCGCCGGTGGCATGAGCGAAGACCGCTACCAGGCGGTACGTGAGCATCTGACCAAGTGGAGTCGCAAGGTCGACAGCTTGCGCACCGAGCGCTCGACAGGGCCGATCACCGCCCGTGCCGTGCTGCTGTTGCAGGAGCTGGACAAGGAGATCCGTCAGCGCAGCAAGGGCCGCCATTCGCTCGACGACGTCAGTCGTGGCTTGATGCGCATGGATACGGTCAGCACCGACGCCTTCATCGAAATGACCGAGACGCTGCTGGGTGGTGGCTCGAAGGTGCTCGATACGCGCCTGCTGCGCTGACGGCGGCCGCGGTAGCGTCGTTGGCCTTGTCCTGAGCCCGAGGAGATCTCATGTCCGTGATTGATCTACGAAGCGACACCGTTACCCAGCCCACCGCAGCAATGCGCGAAGCGATGCTTGCCGCCGAAACCGGTGACGATGTCTATGGCGAAGATCCAACGGTCATTCTGCTCGAACGGCGCCTCGCAGCCGACCTAGGCTTCTCTGCGGGGATGTTCGTGCCGTCCGGCACCATGAGCAATCTGCTGGCGCTGATGGCGCACTGCGAGCGTGGCGATGAATACATCGTCGGGCAGCAGGCCCATACCTACAAATACGAGGGCGGCGGAGCGGCCGTGCTCGGCTCGATCCAGCCCCAGCCGATCGAAATGGAAGCCGACGGAACGCTGGATCTGGCGCGTGTCGAGGCTGCGATCAAACCAGACAATTTTCACTTTGCCCGCAGTCGCCTGCTCGCGCTGGAAAACACCATGCATGGCAAGGTTCTGCCGCTGGACTACTTGGCCGCGGCTCGCGACTTCAGCCATCGTCACGGGCTGGCGCTGCACCTTGATGGCGCGCGGCTGTACAACGCTGCAGTGAAGCTCGGCTGCGATGCGTGCGAGATCACCCGGCATTTCGATACGGTGTCGGTCTGCCTGTCCAAGGGCCTCGGCGCGCCAGTCGGCTCGGTGCTGTGCGGCAGCGAGGCGTTCATCGCCAAGGCTCGGCGTCTACGCAAGATGGTCGGCGGCGGCATGCGCCAGGCCGGCATTCTCGCCGCCGCTGGCTTGTACGCGCTGGAGCACAACATCGGGCGATTGGCCGATGATCATCGTCGTGCACTACAGCTCGGCGATGAGTTGGCAGCCCTCGGCTTCGCTGTGGAGCCGGTGCAGACCAACATGGTCTATGTCGAGATGGGGGAAAAGGCAGCGGCGCTGACGGCCTTCTGCGCGCAGCGTGGCATTCGCCTGACGCCTGCGACTCGGCTGCGGCTGGTTACCCATATGGACCTGCATGACGAGCATCTTCCGGTAGTGGTGAATGCATTCGCCGAATTTGCCGAAAACATGGGCCGTTGCTGACGTCGAATTGCTTGATTCAATCGCCTTTATCCCCTATACCCGGCGCGCAGGCCCGATATAATGCGGCCCTTTGCCGGCTATCCGTTGGGTAGTTGCGAACCGGTTTTCGGTAGTCTCGCCTCGCCGTGTCGTTTTGCAGCCGTTCGGCCGCAGTCCTCTGGAAGAAATCTATGAAAAGCGCAGAAATCCGTGAAGCCTTCCTCCGCTTCTTCGAAGAGAAGGGCCACACACGCGTGGCCTCAAGTTCGCTGATTCCGGCGAACGACCCAACCCTGTTGTTCACCAACGCCGGCATGAACCAGTTCAAGGACTGCTTCCTCGGCCTGGAAAAGCGCGCCTACACCCGCGCCACCACCAGCCAGAAGTGCGTGCGGGCGGGCGGCAAGCACAATGACCTGGAGAACGTCGGCTACACCGCGCGTCACCACACCTTCTTCGAGATGCTCGGCAACTTCAGCTTCGGCGACTATTTCAAGCGCGACGCCATCACTTACGCCTGGGAGTTCCTCACGTCCGAGAAGTGGCTGAACCTGCCCAAGGAGAAGCTCTGGGTCACCGTCTATGCCAGCGACGATGAGGCCTACGACATCTGGACCAAGGAAGTCGGCGTGCCAGCCGAGCGCATGGTGCGAATCGGTGACAACAAGGGCGCCCCTTACGCGTCGGACAACTTCTGGGCGATGGGCGACACCGGCCCATGCGGTCCCTGCACCGAGATTTTCTTCGACCACGGCGAGCACATCTGGGGCGGCCCGCCCGGCTCGCCGGAGGAAGATGGCGATCGCTATATCGAGATATGGAACAACGTCTTCATGCAGTTCAACCGCACGGCCGATGGCGTCATGCATCCGCTGCCGGCGCCGAGTGTCGACACCGGGATGGGCCTCGAGCGCATCAGTGCGGTCCTGCAGCACGTCAACTCGAACTATGAAATCGATCTGTTCCAGAGCCTGCTCAACGCAGCGGCGGATGCCATCGGCTGCGCCAACGAAGGTCAGGCTTCACTGAAGGTCGTCGCCGACCATATCCGCTCCTGCGGCTTCCTCATCGCCGACGGCGTGACCCCGTCCAACGAAGGCCGCGGTTACGTCCTGCGCCGCATCGTTCGCCGTGCCTGCCGTCACGGCAACAAGCTGGGCGCCAAAGGCAGCTTCTTCCACCGTATCGTCGCCGCACTCGTTGCGGAAATGGGCGATGCGTTCCCTGAACTCAAGCAGCAGCAGGCGCATATCGAGCGTGTGCTGAAGAACGAGGAAGAACAGTTCGCCAAGACCCTGGAGCAGGGCCTGAAAATCCTCGAGCAGGATCTGGCTGGCCTGACCGGCAGCGTCATACCCGGCGATGTGGTGTTCAAGCTGTACGACACCTACGGCTTCCCGGTCGACCTGACCGGCGACATCGCCCGCGAGCGCAATCTGACCCTCGACGAAGACGGTTTCGAACGTGAAATGCAGGCGCAGCGTGAGCGTGCGCGTTCGGCCAGTGCCTTCGGCATGGACTACAACAGCTTGGTAAAAGTGGAAGGCGAAACGCGCTTCCTCGGTTACCAGGGCACATCCGGTGCCGGTAAGGTGCTTGCGCTGTTCAAGGAAGGCATGGTGGTCGACAGCCTGAGCGCTGGCGAGGAAGGCGTCGTGGTGCTCGATCAGACGCCGTTCTATGCGGAGTCCGGCGGCCAGATTGGTGACTGTGGTTATCTCGAAGCTCAGGGCTTGCGTTTCGATGTTCGCGATACCAGCAAAGCCGGCAGCGCCTTCCTGCATCACGGCATCGTCGACAGCGGCACGCTGCACGTAGGTGCGGATGTCGAGGCGACTGTCGATGCGTCCGTGCGCCAGGCCACTGCGCTCAACCATTCGGCAACCCACCTGCTGCATGCCGCGCTGCGCGAGATTCTTGGCGAGCACGTCAGCCAGAAGGGCTCGCTGGTTGACAGCCAGCGCCTGCGCTTCGACTTCAGCCACTTCGAGGCGATCAAGCCAGAGCAGCTGCGCGCCCTGGAGGATCGGGTCAACGCCGAGATTCGCCGCAACTCCGCGGTGGAGATCGAGGAAACCGATATCGATACCGCCAAGGCCAAGGGCGCGATGGCGTTGTTCGGTGAAAAGTACGGTGACTCCGTGCGGGTGCTGACCATGGGCGGTGGCTTCTCGGTCGAGTTGTGCGGCGGTACTCACGTAAACCGCACTGGCGACATCGGGCTGTTCAAGATCACCAGCGAAGGCGGCGTGGCGGCTGGTGTTCGGCGGATCGAGGCGGTCACTGGCGCACCTGCATTGGCCTACCTCAATGCAGCCGAGGAACAGCTGAAAGAGGCGGCGAACCTGGTCAAGGGCAGCCGTGACAATCTGCTCGACAAGCTCGGTGGGATTCTTGAGCGCAACCGTCAGCTGGAGAAGGAACTCGAGCAGCTCAAGGCGAAGGCGGCCAGCGCAGCAGGCAACGACCTGGCGACCTCCGCCTTGGACGTGAAGGGCGTGCGCGTGCTTGCTGCGCGCCAGGACGGGCTGGACGGCAAGGCGTTGCTGGCGCTGGTCGACCAGCTGAAGAACAAGTTGGGCAGCGCCGTCATCCTCCTGGGTGGTGTTCAGGACGATAAAGTGGTGCTGGTCGCGGGCGTAACCCAGGACCTGACTGGTCGTTTGAAAGCCGGCGACCTGATGAAGCAGGCCGCGGCAGCGGTTGGCGGCAAGGGGGGCGGTCGTCCGGATATGGCGCAAGGCGGCGGCAGCGAGCCGGCCAAGCTGGATGATGCGCTGGCACTTGCGGTGCCATTTACCGAGCAGGGGCTTTGATTCAGTTACCGTGCTGCGTCCCGCCGGCGCCCGTCGAGCGGGTCTGGTTGAGTCGGTGCTTGGCAGGTTTCGGGGTTGTTTGATTAATGATCGCCCCTCAGGGGCTCTAGGCGGCTAACAATGGCTTTGATCGTACAGAAGTTTGGAGGCACCTCGGTCGGCACTGTCGAGCGGATCGAGCAGGTGGCCGAGAAGGTCAAGAAGTTCCGCGACGGTGGAGACGATATCGTCGTGGTCGTCTCGGCAATGAGTGGCGAAACCAACCGCCTGATCGATCTCGCCAAGCAGATCAGTGATCAGCCGGTCGCCCGAGAGTTGGATGTGATGGTTTCCACCGGTGAGCAGGTGACCATTGCCCTGTTGGCGATGGCGCTTATCAAGCGCGGCGTACCGGCGGTGTCCTACACTGGCAATCAGGTTCGTATCCTCACCGACAGCGCCCATACCAAGGCGCGCATCCTGCAGATCGATGGCCAGCGGATCCAGCGCGACATCAAGGCTGGGCGCGTTGTTGTGGTGGCTGGCTTCCAGGGCGTGGACGAGAAGGGCAATATCACTACCTTGGGTCGTGGCGGCTCGGATACCACAGGCGTGGCGCTGGCCGCTGCGCTGAAGGCCGACGAATGCCAGATCTATACCGATGTGGATGGCGTCTATACCACCGATCCTCGGGTCGTGGCCAAGGCTCAGCGACTGGACAAGATCACCTTCGAGGAGATGCTGGAAATGGCCAGCCTCGGCTCCAAGGTGCTACAGATTCGGGCGGTTGAGTTCGCCGGTAAGTACAGCGTCCCGCTGCGCGTACTGCACAGTTTTCAGGAGGGTCCGGGTACCCTCATTACCCTTGATGAAGAGGAATCCATGGAACAGCCCATCATTTCCGGCATCGCCTTCAACCGCGACGAGGCCAAGCTGACCATCCGTGGGGTCCCGGATACGCCCGGCGTGGCGTTCAAGATCCTCGGGCCGATCAGCGCCGCGAACGTTGAAGTGGATATGATCGTGCAGAACGTCGCGCACGATAACACCACCGACTTCACGTTCACTGTGCATCGCAACGACTACAACAATGCGTTGCAGGTATTGCAGGGCATTGCATCCGAGATGGGCGCTCGTGAGGTCATCGGCGATACGGATATCGCCAAGGTGTCCATCGTCGGCGTAGGCATGCGTTCGCATGCCGGCGTAGCCAGCCGCATGTTCGAGGCCCTGGCCAAGGAAAATATCAACATCCAGATGATTTCGACGTCGGAAATCAAAGTGTCGGTAGTGATCGAGGAGAAGTACCTCGAGCTTGCCGTGCGTGCTTTGCATACTGCGTTCGAACTTGATGCGCCCGCCGGCAATACTGCGGAATGATTCGCAGAAGGCGCGCTAGTCCGCGCCTTCTGTCGTATTGGGTCATGCGAAAAGGAACTTTAGGCTCCTGCGCGCGGGTCAATACCTGTTGAAAGGCTCTAGCTTCATGTTTTACGGACATTTTCCGTATTTATCTTTGCAGACTGTTTACTGAACTGAATCCGTTTAAGGAGAAAGGAATGCTGATTCTGACTCGCCGGGTTGGAGAAACCCTGATGGTGGGTGACGATGTGACTGTCACCGTGTTGGGTGTGAAAGGAAACCAAGTACGTATCGGCGTCAATGCGCCCAAGGAGGTGGCGGTGCATCGCGAGGAGATTTACCAACGGATCCAGAAAGAGAAGGATCAGGAACCAAGCCACTAATTTTTCTGTAATTTTCGGCTTTGCAAACGGGGCAAAGATGGGTATTATGCGCCCCGTGTTGCGGAGAGGTGGCCGAGTGGCCGAAGGCGCTCCCCTGCTAAGGGAGTACACCTCAAAAGGGTGTCGGGGGTTCGAATCCCCCCTTCTCCGCCATTTTGCATTTTAGGGTTCAAGGTTCTCGCGGCAGCCTGCTTTCACGCAAGAAAGCGCCACGGCAAAGTGCTTGACCGTCAATGTTTACTCCCTATAATGCGCACGCTCAGCGCACTCATAGCTCAGCTGGATAGAGTACTCGGCTACGAACCGAGCGGTCGGAGGTTCGAATCCTCCTGAGTGCGCCACACTTCGAATGATCGGCAGAAATGCGGATCACTCAAGCCACCAGCGGTGATCTGGTCTAACAAGCACTTACGCACTCATAGCTCAGCTGGATAGAGTACTCGGCTACGAACCGAGCGGTCGGAGGTTCGAATCCTCCTGAGTGCGCCAACCAAGAGAAGGGCCTGCAGCGATGCAGGCCCTTTTTCGTTTTCGAGCGTTAGCGTCTACCAAGAACGCAGCCGAACTCGTCGAAGCTGACGGTGCGTACCTGGCCGCTGCTGCTGCGAAAGCGCAGGCGTTCTCGCCCGTTGCTGCTTGTGATGCTCTCCGGTCGTCCGAATGCGCTTTCGACGTCACTGCGAGTCATGCCGGTGCGGATCTGTTTGTTGATGATCGCGCTGCGCCGTTCGCTGCCGGTTACTCTGTTGCCGCAACCGTCATCTCGTTCGGCGACTATCGCCAGGCTTTCGCCTTCACTTCCGGCAGGGCTTTTCCTGGTCTTGAGGGTCGCCATTGGCACGGCTTTCCCTGAGCTGGGTGTTGGATTGGTTGCGCGCTGCCGTTGCTGTCTTTGGTTTTCCGGGCAACCTTGCTGGCTGAAGGTGACATGCCCGGATTGGTCGATGCAGCGAAATACGCTTGCTGAAAATGCGGGGGTGGATAGCAATAGCAGGCTCACGCCTATGGACAGTGCTCTCATTCTCGTCCTCCATGACTGAACAACTGTCCATTCAGGCTACTCAATAAAAGCTGCTCGTACATTCGTGTCTCTTCGCAGCGTGAAGGCGTCGACAGAATGTCGGCTTCTCCGTCGCAAGCGCTTCTGCATCTTTGACGCAGCCCTTGTGATGGCCGTGTTTGAGCGCGTCGGGCCGCTGATTGCGATGTTATGATGCCCGCATCTGCCCCTCAGGGTTTGTGGAACAACCTTTCTTTATGGACTTACCCAGTAGTCGTTCACGTTTCCAATTTGCCAATCACGTACTGATTGATTGATTTTCCCTGGCGTGCTCCCGGCCAGGGTGGAGTGCGCCATGACAGAAGTAGAAGCAAAAAAGCCCCAAGAGACCCTGCAGGATCGCCTGGCGCAGGTGGTCGATCTGCTGCAGCGCCGTCGCCTCGGTGAGGACGGGGAGTACCGGCAGGACGGCGAGCAGGGTGAGATCTACGACGAGAGTCAGATTCTCGCCGAGCTGCAACGCAAGCTCGACGAATTGCATCCTGCTGACGTCGCTCACATTCTCGAAGCGCTGCCGCTCGAAGAGCGACTGACCGTCTGGCAACTGGTCAAGGCCGAGCGAGACGGCGATATCCTGCTTGAGGTGTCCGACGCAGTTCGGGAAACGCTGATCGCCGATATGGACGATCACGAACTGCTTGCCGCGGCGAAGGAAATGGACGCCGACGAGCTGGCAGACCTGGCGCCGGAGTTGCCGCGCGACGTCGTTCATGAGTTGATGGAAAGCCTCGATGCGCAACAGCGCGAGCGCGTGCGATCAGCGCTGTCCTACGAAGAGGATCAGGTCGGGGCGCTGATGGACTTCGAGATGGTGACCATCCGTGAGGATGTCAGTCTCGAAGTGGTGTTGCGTTATCTGCGCCGCCTCAAGGAGTTGCCGGGCCACACCGACAAGCTGTTCGTGGTCGACTACGACGGCGTGCTCAAGGGCGTGCTCCCGATCAAGCGTTTACTGGTTAACGATCCGGACAAGCAGGTCGCGGAGGTGATGGCCAGCGATCCCGTCACCTTTCACCCGGATGAAGACGCCTATGACGCGGCGCAGGCCTTCGAACGTTATGACTTGGTATCGACGCCGGTCGTCGACAAGGGTGGCAAGCTGATCGGGCGTCTGACCATCGATGAGATGGTTGACCTGATCCGTGAGGAGAGTGAAAGCGAAGTTCTCAACATGGCCGGTCTGCGCGAGGAGGAAGACATCTTCGCCTCCGTCTGGAAATCCGTCCGTAACCGTTGGGCCTGGCTCGCGGTCAACCTGGTCACTGCATTTATCGCCTCCCGGGTAATCGGCCTGTTCGATGGCTCGATCGAGAAGCTGGTGGCCCTCGCGGCCCTGATGCCAATTGTCGCAGGCATTGGCGGAAATTCGGGTAATCAGACAATCACCATGATCGTGCGCGCAATGGCGTTGGATCAGGTGGGTACCGGTAATACGACCCGACTGTTGCGCAAGGAGGTCGGGGTTGGCCTGGTCAACGGGCTGGTCTGGGGTGGTGTGATCGGTGCGGTGGCCTGGTGGCTGTATGGCAGCTGGTCTCTGGGGGTAGTCATGACGGCGGCTATGACACTGAACCTGCTGCTCGCTGCGCTTATGGGGGTGCTGATTCCTATGACGCTGGCGCGCCTGGGGCGCGATCCGGCAATGGGGGCAAGCGTCATGATCACTGCCATGACAGACAGCGGCGGGTTCTTCATTTTCCTTGGATTGGCGACCATTTTTCTGCTGTAGCGGTACTTTTCGCGCTTTATTGGGGTTTGCCTTATTTCGCTGTTTCGGGCTAAGGTTCGGCCGTTTCGTGTGTCGCGAAACGTGTCCGAACCCACGCAGCGAATAACAAGCAGCTTGAGCTGCTGACAAGGGAACTCCCGATGACCCCCAGCCAACTCCTGCTCGAAGGCGTCGAACTCATGCTGTTCGGCATCGGTTTCGTCTTCGCCTTTCTCGTTCTGTTGATCCTCTGCATTCGCTTGATGTCCTACCTCGCCGGCCGCTTCGTCACTGAGCCGGCGCCTCGAGTAGCGGCCGCTCAGGTTACGAGCGCTGAAACAGATGCGGATATTCTTGCAGCCATCCAGGCCGCGATTCATCAACACCGCGCGCGACGCGGTTGACTCTGGAAAGGGAGTTCCTTCCATGACCATTGCTAAACAGCCGCTCGGCATAACCGATGTGGTGCTGCGTGATGCGCACCAATCCATTCTAGCCACCCGTGTTCGCTTGGAAGACATGTTGCCGATCGCTGCCAAGCTCGATCAGGTTGGTTTCTGGTCGGTGGAAAGTTGGGGCGGCGCGACCTTCGATGCCTGTATCCGCTACTTGGGAGAAGACCCTTGGGAGCGCATTCGCGAACTCAAGAAGGCCATGCCCAACACGCGCCAGCAGATGCTGCTGCGAGGCCAGAACCTGCTGGGCTATCGGCACTACGCCGATGATGTCGTGGAAAAATTCGTCGAGCGCGCCGCTGTAAATGGCGTCGATGTCTTTCGCGTATTCGACGCTATGAACGATCCGCGCAATCTCGAAACTGCCCTGCGTGCCGTCAAACAACAGGGCAAGCATGCACAAGGCACCATTTCCTATACCACCAGTCCGGTGCATACGCTGGAGATGTGGGTCGATCTGGCAAAGCAGATCGAGGATATGGGCGCCGACTCGGTGGCGATCAAGGATATGGCAGGCATCCTTACGCCGTACATGGCGTTCGAGCTGGTGTCGCGCTTGAAGTCCAGCCTTGCGATTCCGATCCATATGCAGTGCCACGCTACAGCCGGCCTGTCGACGGCCGCCATTCTCAAGGCAGTAGAGGCGGGTATCGACAATGTCGATACAGCCATTTCGTCGCTATCGATGACCTACGGACATTCTCCGACGGAATCGGTGGTGGCTATTTTCCAGGGCACGGAGCGCGATACCGGCTTGAACCTGGAGCTGCTCGAGGAAATCGCGGCGTACTTCCGTGAGGTTCGCAAGAAGTACGCGAAATTCGAGGGCACCCTGCGCGGTGTCGACTCGCGAATCCTCGTGGCTCAGGTGCCCGGCGGCATGTTGACCAATATGGAAGGTCAGCTGAAGGAGCAGGGCGCTCTGGACAAGTTCGACGACGTGCTTGCTGAAATCCCTCGCGTTCGTGAAGACCTCGGCTTCATCCCGCTGGTGACGCCCACGTCGCAAATCGTCGGTACCCAGGCGGTGATCAATGTGCTGATGGGAGAGCGCTACAAGTCGATCACCAAAGAGACGGCAGGCGTGCTCAAAGGTGAATACGGTGCGGCCCCTGCGCCTTTCAATTCCGAGCTGCAGGCTCGTGTGCTGGAGGGGGCCGAGGTGATCACCTGTCGTCCCGCAGACCTACTGCAGCCGGAAATGGATCGACTTACTGCCGAACTGAAAGGGATCGCAAAAGAGAAAGGCATCAAGCTCGCTACGGATTCGATCGATGATGTGTTGACCTATGCACTATTCCCCCAGATCGGATTGAAGTTTTTGGAGAACCGTGGAAACCCATCCGCGTTCGAGCCGGCGCCAACCGGAGGCGATCTACCACCGCGAGAGGCGGGCAAGCCGGAGGTCTACACCGTTGAAGTCAACGGCAAATCTTTCGTCGTACAAGTGAGCGATGGCGGCGATATCGAGGGCATCAAGCCTCTCGGCGCTGGTGGCGGCGCTACCAGCGCGGTGGCTGGTTCTGCCGCCGTGCCTGCCAGTGGTGAAACCCAGGCGGCGCCGCTGGCGGGCAACATATTCAAAGTGCTGGTGCAGCCCGGACAGTTGGTCCAGGAGGGCGATCTGGTGATGATTCTCGAAGCCATGAAAATGGAAACCGAGATCCGTGCGTTCAAGGCCGGCACCGTCGCCTCCGTCAGCGTTAAGGTGGGCGACGCGGTTTCGGTCGGTGACAGTCTGCTGAGCATCGGCTAAGGGGAGTCCCATGGAAAAGTTGCTCAAGCTGTGGCACGGAACCGGCCTGTACCATCTGGAGCCAGGGCAGGCGCTGATGATCTTCGTCTGTCTGGGGCTGATCTATCTGGCGATCCGGAAGGGATTCGAACCTTTGTTGCTGATCCCTATAGGGTTCGGTGGCATCCTGGCAAACATCCCGGTTGCCAACATGGGCGAGGGTGCCGGAATTCTGCATCTGTTTTATGAGGTAGGGTTACCGACCAGCGTCTTTCCTCTGTTGATCTTCATGGGCGTTGGCGCGATGACCGACTTTGGCCCCATGCTTGCCAACCCAAAGACCCTGCTGCTTGGTGCCGCGGCGCAGTTCGGAATCTTTGCGACCCTGCTAGGCGCTCTTGCTCTGACCGCTGCCGGGATTCCGGGTATGGAGTTCACGCTGCGCGAGGCAGCGTCGATCGCTATCATTGGGGGTGCAGACGGTCCAACGTCGATCTTCGTGACATCCAAGCTTGCCCCAGAGTTGCTCGGTCCGATTGCGGTTGCCGCGTATTCCTACATGGCCCTCGTGCCGCTGATTCAGCCGCCGATCATGCGTGCGATGACCACAAAAGAGGAGCGTGCAATCGTCATGACGCAACTGCGTCATGTCGGGCAGGTCGAGAAGATAGTATTCCCGCTGGTGCTCTGTTTGCTGGTCGGCTTGCTACTGCCGGATGCCGCACCGCTGGTGGGTATGTTCGCCTTCGGTAATCTGTTGCGCGAATGTGGTGTGGTGGATCGCCTGGCGGATACTTCACGAAATGCCCTGATCAACATCGTTACCATTGCTCTTGGTCTGACAGTCGGTTCGAAGCTATCGGCCGAGGCCTTCCTGCAGATGAAAACCTTGGGGATTCTCGTGCTGGGTATGGTTGCCTTTTGCGGTGGTACCGCAGCGGGTATTTTCATGGCCAAAGTGATGAACCGTTTCAGTGAGAACAAGATCAATCCGTTGATCGGTTCCGCAGGAGTCTCTGCTGTGCCGATGGCTGCACGTGTATCGAACAAGGTGGGGCTGGAGGCCAATCCTCAGAACTTCCTGCTGATGCATGCCATGGGGCCCAACGTGGCAGGTGTCATCGGCTCTGCGGTTGCGGCCGGGGTGCTGCTCAACTTTGTAGGCTAGTTGTATAGGCGCCTCTGCAACGGGGGCGCCTTGCTGCATCCAAGTTCTAACTTCTTATCGAGCGCGGATCTCGGGTCGACCATAGATTCGGCGCAACCCGTGTGTCCGAAGCACATTCGTGCCTGTCTTGATTGGCTAGGACGATGATGAAGGGGGGAACTGATGCGGCTGGCTGACTTGTTGACCGCCTGAGAGTGGCAGCCGGAAGCAGGGGGTAATCAGAGACAGCGTCAGCTGGAGCCAGTCACCTGGCTCCAGCTGGTGGCTGGTCCGCTGTCAATCTTCTTTGGCGAGCTCGGTGTCCTGGGCGATCAATGCAATGAGCGCGTTCTG
The DNA here is from genome assembly GCF_021432085.1 of Stutzerimonas kunmingensis. GTDB lineage: Bacteria > Pseudomonadota > Gammaproteobacteria > Pseudomonadales > Pseudomonadaceae > Stutzerimonas. Next base: position 1,651,846 of record NZ_CP090366.1, read on the forward strand.
CTGGCGATGAGCGAGCTGGCGAAAGCGCTGCAGAAGCTCTCGCTCGTGAAGAGACAGCTCTGGGCTGTCGAGACGCATGCTCAGATCTTCATCCAGTGCGCCTTCCTGCAGCAGGCTCTGCTCCAATCTGGCGATGATTTCTGAGTTCATGCTGCGGTGATGATTCCGCGCTACCTCGGCGATGCGTTCACGCATGCCGTCGGGAAGCCGAACAACGAATTTGTCAGCCGTACGGCTGGAATAAACTGCCTGTTTCATAGGGCGCATAATTAACCGGTTAGTCAGGTGGGCGTGCTGGCGTATTGCCGGGGTAGTCACCGGTCTGACAACCACCAGTACTCGCTGTTCCGTCAGCCAGGTTAAAAATTAGGAGACGGCTTCATGACGCCAATTGTACGTCGATATTCTGATTAGTAAAGTGCTCGTGCTATCAAAATGCCTTTACTGTGAACCAGTCTAATTATCGTCCGACTGTGGGGTCTTAGCGCAGCACTGGATCGAACTTGATCCTGCGTCCGATCATGAGTGCGATCAGGGATAAGCTTCCGAATATGCCAAGTCCTGCCTTGCACAAGGTATCCAAGGTCGCCAGGCTTTGGGGGGCCAGGAAGGCACCGTAGCCGCACGCTGCGGTGAGAAGCAAGCAAGTCAATGCAAATCTGGACATGAGTAACTCCTTTTGCGGAACCATCCGCGCTCAACTGAATCCCTTAGAACACCCAGCGTTGCGGTTGAGTGAGCACGCTCGCCTCGCCTGAGTTGAGGGTGGTGATCTGTGCGCGTTCCAAATTGCTTGTGCGCTGAATGGAGAACTGGGAAGAGGGCTCGTATCGCTGTTGCTGCGGTTCGGCGGATGGCAGCTGCGAGGCTGTCAGGGCGGCAAATGTAAAGCCTGTAGTAAGAAGAAAAGCCGACTTGATCATGAGCGTTATCCTTCGCGTCACGTTAACTTTGCCTAGCTATTGCAGTAGCTGTGCCAAAGTTTATCTGGATAAAAACTGTTATAAATCAATAAGTTGGCTTTGTGTTGGAGCGAGTGTTGCTTGCGCTTTGCACGGATGACTGATAGTGGTCATGCAATTTGCATTGCTGAGTGTGAGAGGCGTATTCGGCTGTAGGAGGCTGCATGGCATCAGGTCTACGATGCGCATGACAAATCATGCTTGGCTCGTTACCATGCCCGCCGCGTGATGTCCCAGTAGCTCAATTGGATAGAGCATCCCCCTCCTAAGGGGAAGGTTGTGAGTTCGAACCTCGCCTGGGACGCCATATCCCATGGGGCCTCCAGCGATTTAGAGTCTGCACCTGCTCCCCTCCATGGGTGCAATGTGGGTGCAAATGCCCAGCCTTATGCGGGCGTTAACCTTGTTAACAGGTCCGTTAACCGGAAGAAAATCCGCGCGTGGGTGAGGTCGCGGTTTCCTGCATTAACGGTTCTCGGGCTTTTTGCATACCCCCTCCCGATTCGCTATGTCAGGAGTTCACGCAATTCACCGCCAACGCCGAATAGCTGGTTGGCAGATTCAACGAATCGCTCCTTGCCACGTTGCTCACTCGCCCGGATCTCCATCGCAAGCTCAGCAGTGATTGGCCCGGAATGTAGGGCGGCGGCAAAGCTGCGGCCGAACATCATGCCGGCTTGCTCTGCCATTGCCCTGATCTCGTGCATCGGCGTTTCCGCAGTGATCGTCCTATACCCGCACACTTCGGTAGCTACTCGAATCAGCTTTTCTTCCAGTTCAGCCACATCGTAATCAATCATCTCAACCTCCATTGGTTATCTACCGGCTGGGCTTAGGCCGAACTTCTGCGCGATTGCTCTGGCTCGCGGGCCATCGCCGAAGATATCCGACACGAATACGTTCACCTCTTCACGTCCGTCTGCACCGGTGCGCCGTTCTGTTGTGCCGCGCTTGCTGGCGTCCTCGATCACGTTAACGGTGGTCCCGCCGCCAGTGTTCCCGCCTTGGATATCGCTCAGGGTCTTGTCGAGCTTTGCGCTGGTTTCTGCCGTGGTGACGCGCTCGCCTTTTTCCAGCAGCCAGGTTCCTGTCTGCGGAATGGAATCGATGCCATCGTGCGCCATACCAATCGCGCCGATGTTGCTAACGATACTGGCTGTCGCTGCGGCTACAGAGGCCATTGCCGCCAAGTTTGCAGGCCAGGGGTTGGCTGCGGCCATTGCGATACCTTGCTGAATGGCTACCGCTGACTGCGCGATCGCCGCGGCCTTCTGGACCGCAAACATAGCCTTGTAGAGCCCTGACTGCTCGCCGGCAAAGGTCTTTGTCAGCCCTGCGAGGTCTCCGAAGATGCTTTCTGCCGATGCCAGCTGCGCCATCTGGCGGGCCTGTTCGATTCGTGCAAGCTCGTCTTCGTGCTGCTGCTTCAGTGCTAGCTCTTCCTCATCCCACACCGCGGCGAGGTCGGCGCGGTCCTGGCGGAACTGCTCGAGCATTTCAAGCTGCGTGTCGTACCACTCCTGCAGCTTCTCCTCAGCTTCGTCGATCTTCAGCAGTTCGCCAAACGGGCCGCCCACAGCAGCATCTAGCCCGCCGAACTCTGGCGCGTCAGTTGTTGCGGCTCCGGCGATCCGGCCGGCAACCTTCATGCGCTCATCAGGCTCGATGCCCTGCATCGCGTCGAGCACAGCCAGGCGCTCGCGCATCTGGTCGGTTAGCTGTTCCTCGTCTGTTCGCAGGTCAGCTATCAGGCGCTGGTAGGCCTCAAGCGCCTTGTTCTGCTCCTTGACCGCTTCGTCCTGGCTCTCGATGGCCTTGGTTGTGCTCGTGATAGCAGCCGGCAGAGCGCCGGGGGCCATAGTGGTTTGCAGCTCGTTAAATAGCTCGGTGAGTGTTTCCAGGCGGGTTGATCCGCCACCGCCGTTGCCCTGACCGTCGAGCTTATTCAGGAACTCGCCGTAACCCTGCGCAAGCTGGTCGAGACCAGAGACGCTATCGCTAAAGGTCTCCTTGATCTCGTCCATACTCTCGAAGGCGCGGTAGATCCGTACCGGTGGCAGGTAAGTCTCCCACCAGGAACCGCCACCCTTGGACGCCTCGTTCAGGTCGTAGAGGTCCTTCAGTGCGCTGCCGGCAATGTGGATTGCTGCCACTGCGCCGACTGCTGCCTTGCCAACCGCTCGAAGCGATCCGGCCAGATCTTCCGAAACGGTAGCGGCAAGGCTGCCATCCACGGTGACGCCGGAAAGCCCGTCTGCGAAGTCGCCCAGGACGGGTATCAGCGCGCTGCCTATCTGGTTTTTCAGACCTGTCGTTGCCTGGTCCATCAGGTACATCGCCGCCCGGAGCTTGTTGGCTTCCGCGATGGTCTGTTCACTCAAGATGGCGCCGGCGCGCTCGGCCTCATCGGCGAAACCCTTCATGGCTGCGCCGTTGTCCTTCAGTAGCGGAATCAGCGCAGTGGCATCAGATGCCAGACTTTCCATATAGAACGTCATCTGCTGCTGACTTACGCCTGCCTTCTCCAGCGTGTCGACGTACAGGCCGAGTGCTTGTGGGCCTGATAGGGCGGCGAACTGGTCAGCCGTGACGCCGACTTGCGGGGCGATCTGCTCGAAAAAGTCCTTCATGCCGCCGCCGCCAGTTGCCGCGAACTCGCCGGCTTTCTCGGTCACGTCCTTCAGAATATCGGCGAGCTTGTCCTGCTCGATGCCGACGAGCTGAGCGCCGGCTGCGAACTTCTGGAACTCAGTGGACGACGAGCCAGCGATGGTCGATAGCTTGCTGATCTCAGCCGCTGCGTTCACCGTCGATACGGTGATGGCGGTGAGGCTTGCGATCGCCGCTGCAGATCCAGCGCCGAAAGCTGCGCCGACAGCCTTGGCGTTCTTCTCTACTTCCTTGCGCCACTTCTCAGAGCTGCGCTCGGCCTTATCCATACCGCTGACAAACGAGCCGGTTCGGGCTACGAGATCGAGCGTCAGGGTTCCTAACGATTTACTCATTTGGTTCACCAGAATGGTTGTCGAGGGCGGTCAACGCCTCGTCGGTGAGACGCTGGCGTTCCTGTTGCTCGAACTCCAGGGCTGCGGCGTGTGCCTTGCGGTTAATTTCGGCTTTCTGTGCTTTCGTCAGCCTCGCGCGTGCGGGCGCCTGACGCGCGCACAACGGGGCGTCGTGCATGTGTTTTGGCTCGATATTTAGACGAAGATGTAAAAGAAGACTTCGGGCGCGGTCTTGAGCGGCCGAGGGTTTGAGGATCTGACTACCCCCTACCACCTGGCAGGCCATCTCTTAAGCTCGCTGGCGGCCTTCGTTGACGGCGCGTAGTGGTACGCCTTGCCGTCCTGCTTGGGTGCCTTGGGCAGCGTCCTGGCGCGGTAGATACCGAGGAAATCGATCAGGTCTTTCATGGCTGCCTCAAGTGAATTAGTTGCCTGCCACCGTCTTGCGAGAATCTGAAGGATTTGACGCGCAGGCTGTCGCGGTTCTTTCATGACCTGGTGACTCACGACTATACCCAGGGCCGGACTTTCCCTTTCGGGCCGCTCCGGCAGCGGGATATCACCGTTTAAGCAGCGTCGACGATCTTGCGGACTGCACCGGTAGCGAACACGGCCAGGCCATAGCGGGCTTCAGCCAGAATGGTGGTTTGGTTCGTGGTGAAGTTGGTGCCGTCTTCACGGCTGGCCATCACGGTCACGCCTTCACGGTTCAGCACAGCAACCTGGGACTGGTCGAGAATCAGCGTGGTACCGGAAGCGATCGCCGGAGTGGTCAGGACCGGGATACCCCACAGGCTCGGGCCGGCCGGGTCGCGCGGGCTGCCCAGGACATACTGCTCATCGGTAGCACGCTCGGACGCAATCACGAACCAGTCGGCCGGGTTCATCACGATCAGGCTCGGAACCCAACCATCGGCTTCCATTGCGGCCTTCGCTTCGCCGATCTTGTCTGCCTTGGCGGTCAGAGTCGGAACGAACGCGGTAGCCTGAGGCACGAGGCCCAGGATCTTGCCGGCACCGCCTGCGCCGTTGATAAGCTCGCTTTCGAGCTTGGCGGTCACGCCGTAGCGCAGCAGGTTGTCGATCTGCATCGAGAGGGCGGGGGCGTCGGCCAGGATCTGGTTCGATGCCTTGATCCAATGCGCGATGGTGCTGATGTTGGCCTGCACGATCTGGGTTGGCAGCGATGCCTCTGCCTTTACGTCGCCTTCCAGCACCTGTACGGCTGCAGCGTTGACGTAGCCGTTGAGCTGCATGAACTCGAACACGCCAGTATTGACGGCCAGGCTCGGCAGAGCCGACAGCAGAGACAGGGCGCGCTGCGGGTTGTTGAACAGGCCCGGTGCGCGTTCTGCCTGCACGTCATGGGTTGCGCTGGTGATGGTTGCCTTCACTTCCACGCGGCCAGTGGTAGGCGCGCCGGTCAGCATCGACTTGAATTGCGGCGATTGCACGAACTGAGCTGCGACCGACTCGTTATTGGCCTTCACGCCGAAACCGTTCGGAATTCCGCCTTTCTGCGCCAGGTCGATCATCTGCTCGCGCAGAGTCTTGATTTCGCCGTCGACTTTTTCCAGGCGGTTGGTGGCGAACTCGTTGATCTCCGCCAGTTTGCTTTTTACCTGCTCAACATAATCAGTCATTTGGTGTTCCTCGAAATTCTGTTGTGCCGCTGATGCGGCCGGATGCTCGTTGCTTCGCCGTGCCCCGAATCACTCGGCTTACGGGAAGTGCCGCCAATCAGGGGAGCTAGTCCTGCCAGGCGGTGTGAAAACCCACGAGCATCACGCACAGGGTTTTCGATGGTTCGGTTCATCGCAGATCGCTCTCCAGCAGATAGGCGAGATCGGAGACGCGAAGGTCTGACTTCGGCCCTTTAACGTGCCACCCGCCTGGGATGCGTTCAGCGGTTGCGCGGTAGCGCTTCAGCATCTCAGCGGCTTCCTCGCGCTTCTTCTGGTTCGACGGGCTGTTGACGGCGCTCATTTGGTTTCGAGCTCCTGTGCGGCCTGTGCGCGGTCCAGGGCTGCGAAAACCGTGCTTCGGAAATTGCCGATGGCGGCGTTCATGTCTTCTTGGGTATGGCGCGAGCGCTGGCGGGAGGCCTCAGCCTCTACCGTAATGGTCAGCCGGCGAATCTGGCTGCCAAGTTCCTCGGTCGCTTCGATCTGCTCGGCAAGCTTGGTCAGGAACAGTGCGGACGCCATCGCGCTAAGGTCGCCCCGGTCAGCGGCCTCACGGATGCTCTTCAGGTAGGCGCGCTGTTCGGGCTGGGTCGGAAGAAGTTGGCGGCCGCGTGGCGGGGTGGGTTGGTTCATGGTTGGCCTCTATATGTAAACTATGGCGACGTGACGTCTTAATGGCTACATATTAGGGGCTTTTTTGGTGCTGGCCAGCGCTGATTTATGGCTAATCCCGCTCTGCCGTCCGGGTTCGTTCGGTTTCGTTTTGTCCTGAAAATTCCCGACGAACGGTCATTCGTTGTACGGCGAGTGAGCCGTTTTGGTCTCACTGAGACGGTTTGGTCTCGGTGAGATATCCCCAGTTCTGGGGAATACCCTCTGCCTTGATAGCGGGAAACCCCCGGTCTTGATCGTGGGAAACCGCCGATCTGGTCCGAGTCGGACAGGTTGGTCTGTCTCGCGTGTCGAAAACGACACAGTGTGTTGATTCCTACACAGTGGAAACCCAGCGATAACCCAGCCGGTTAGGGTTGGGTTTCAACGGTTGTTGAACAGGTGTTGAACGATCGCTGAACGCTTGGTGCACGAAACGTGCTCAGTTCTGAGCGCATTAAAAACCCCGCACGGCGGCGGGGTCTGGTGGGTCAGTGGATGCGCCGCGTATCGAGCGAGGCCAGATCCTCGTCGCTGAGCACGCCGGCAGCGAACAGGCCCTGCAGGAACCCCGACAGCATCTGGGTATCCAGCTCGCCCCGGTCGGCATCGGCCTGGTACATCTCCAACGCGGCGACCGCTCCGTCACAGTGGGTGACCATTGGCGCGATCTTGGCGAACAGTGAGCGCTCTCCCGGCTTCATGGTTCGTAGCGCTCCAGCAGCTTGCCAAGGCGCTTCGCGATCCCGTCCAGGGCAATGGCCCCGTTTGGAGCGATCTCGCCATCACGAAGCTGGCAGAGGTCGGAGAAGATGCCGAGCAGCATCGCCTGGCCGAATGCGTCGATCTGCGCGCCTTGGTCATCGACCACGATTCCGCAGTCAGGGTCGATATGAACGATGTTGGTCATGCGTGACGCTCCTCGTTTGTAGCCACTTGCTGCCCTGAATATCAGTAGATACCTGGCAGAATCTAAAAGGGTGTTCACTTTCTGAACACGTAGAACAGCGATTACGGTTCGGTTTCTGGATACGTAGGCGATAACGCCAAACCGAACCGGATAAACCCGAACGAACAGAATTCGCTACGTGTTCACTATCTGAACCGCTACGTGTTCATTTTCTGAACAGGAAGAAATCGAATTGAGCAGTGTCGGCAAAGGGCGCAGCGGTGCTCTAGTCGGGCCTACCTCAAGGTCTTTGCCGGGGCACTCGTTTACCGGAAGCCAGGACAGTGCGTAGAGCGCGCAGCGAGCGCCGTGCTTATTGAACAGACTGCTACGAGTCTGAGTGATCCAGCCTGCCGACTCGAGATCGCTGAGCGCCTTCTGTAGCGTCGACGGTGAGCCGATCCCCCATTCCCTAGCCATCGTGCGCGTGGCTGACAGATCGCCGTTGTTGCCCCCGTTGTACTGAGACATCAGCTCTTGCAGCACCACGCGGGCAACGAAGCTCAATGCTCGATGCCCGGGCGATTGAACGAGGCGCCGCTCCAGCCGGAAGAAAGGTGGCCCCGATTTGGGCTTTGATTTGCCTGCCATATCGAACTCGCGCAATGGCTGGCAGGGCAGGGCGCCCCGCCAGCGTTATGGCCGCTAGGCCGCGGCTTCTTGCATCAGGACGTATTGCCCCACGCGGTGCGGTGGCCGTCCTGCTTCGGTGGCCTGATAGGCCCATTGTGTGCGGATATCAAAGCCACGACGACGCAGACGGCGGACCGTTGACGGCGGGTGGACGATATCCAGGTCGTTGGCTGCCTCGATGGTTGTCACTGGATGAATTCTCAGTGCTTCCAGAAGGCGCCGGTCTTGCTCGGTTGCGGAGTGTGATGGCATAGTTCAGTCCTCACTTGGTGCTATCCAATGTGTTTGCCCCTGGCGGTGTTGCAGCACCGCTTCGGGTTTCCTCTCTGCTTCCTTTCTCATGTCCATTCGTCCCTGTCCGGGGCGGCGTAGCCCCATGCTTCGTTGGCGGCCGCGTAGATCATCGAGCCCAGGGCGGCCACCGCATACGCAAGGCTGCTCCGGTCGTCGTCGCTTAGGTGATGCTCCGATTCGTCGGCACCCAATAGCCGGCCGATACCTTCCAACCCTTTGCCGGCGTTCGTCAGCACCGCGGTGTTGCGCTGGATCATCTCGAACGCCTCGCGATCAGTGATGCGGCTCATTGCAGCCCCTCCACACGCTTGATGCGCTCCGCTTCGCAATCCATGTGGTTGCTCAGATCGTCGGCGAGGTACTGCGCCAGGTTGGCGAGGTCCAGCGCATCAGCGCCATTCTTGTGCTTGCAGTTGAGCTGGATCGCTCGTGCTATCGAGCCAAGCCATTTGCCGTGCTCGCGCGCCAGGGTGGCCAAGTCGTAAGCGTCGATCGCATCCACTTTCTCAGTTGTTGCAGTGTTCATTTCGCTAGCTCCAGTCGAGAGGCGCCAAGGTGGCGCAGGTGTTCCAAGTCAATCAGTCGGGTATTGGTTGGCAGTGCCAGCCACCCAATGACTTTGCCGCTGCGGTCGATTAGATGGAAGGCCCGTTCCAGGGCCTCAAAATGGGCGTTCATCGTGCGTTGTCCTTCGCCATACGGTTCAGCCAGGCGCGCAGTTCCTCAACAAGGATCAGGCGACGCTTGCCTGCCTTGAACGACACAAGTTCGCCTCGGGCGATGGCTTCATAGATAGCGGATCGGGTGGTGCCGGATGCGCGGGCGGCCTCTTCAGGACCGACGGCGAGGGGTTGCAGCGTTGCGAGTTGGGACATGGTTCTTCTCCATCTGACCGGTTGTGTTTGGATAGCGGGATTGTCGACCAGATGTGTGCATCCTAGATGTAAGTAACAGCAATCGCAAGCACAAGTTGATACTTTCGTTAGCGTCGCTTACTGTGGCGCCATTAAGGAGACGGTGATGGCTAACAGATCAAAGAAGACAGTGCTATCGGTCAGGGTGTCGGGCTACGCCAAGTCATGCTTGGACGTGCTCGCTGCGATCGAGCAGAAGAGCCTTCCGGACACTATTGAGGGTTTGCTTGAGCACGCTTTCGACCGAAAGTCGATCGCGCCGCCGGCTTTCATCCGGCAAGACAAGCTCACAAAACAAGGCGAGCCGCGGATTTTGCTGGGCGAGCTTATGCGAGCCCTTTGGACGGAGGATCAGGAGCTTTTCAAGCTAAGGCTGCATTTGATTGAGCCTGCAGCGCTCAATGACCGAGACCAGGTCGTTACCGGAACAGTATTCAAGAATCTCGACATCTTCGCGGGTGACGACGATCTGTTCGACAAGAAGGCCCGTGAGCTGGTTGTTGAAAGCCCGGCAATTCCTAAGCTCAGCCTTTCGCTGGTCAGCATTTACTGGCCTTTGTTGAATGACTACGCGCGCTTCCTGGCGAACAATTCGCTCAATCTCAGCTTCCCCGACTATGTCGATATGCTTCGCAAAAGCGGTGAGCTCGACGAAATTTTCGAGGTGCTCTAGAGAAGATCCACTGCAGCCGCCTTGCTGTCTGGTGCAAGGTGGGCGTAGCGCAGCGTCATCTTGATATCAGCGTGCCCCAGCAGATCGCGCACCGTGTTGAGCGGTGCGCCAGCCATCACCAGCCGCGACGCGAAGTCGTGGCGCATATCGTGCCAGCGGAAGCCGACGATGCCGGCGTTCTTCAGCAGCTCCAGCCAGGCGGTTTTCACGTCTGTCATGGGCTTGTCCTTCTCGCCGGGGAAGATGTAACCGGTGCCGCTCGCCTGGTCGTACCATCCCTGCAGCGTGGCCAGCGCTTCGGCGTTGAGCGGGATATGCCGTGTCTCGCTGGTCTTCGCGCCTTCACCGGCTACCGTCAGGGTTTTGGCTTGCAGGTTGGCGTGATGCCAGCGCAAATTGAACAGCTCGCCGCGCCTCATTCCGGTATTGAGCGATAGCAGAACCATCGGCTTCAGGTGATCGGCGAAGGGGAGGGTGCGAAGGTCTGGCAAAGCCCCTCTGCCGCGTTTTGCGCGCCATTCGTTTGCGCTGTCACGCTCTGCCCTGATTCGCTCCTCGCGTGCGTCTAGCGCGTCCCTGAGGGCTTTGGCTTCGTCTTTCGAAAGGTAGCGGATGCGGCCGATCGAATCGACCTTCAGTTGCTTGACCTTCTCCAGGGGCGACGCGGGCAGGTAGGCCCATTCCACGGCGCGGCTGAATACTCCGCTGATGCTGCCCATCTTGCGGTTGGCGGTGGACGGCTTGTTGCCGCCGTTGAGCCAGGCGGTGCGGATCTGCTCCAGATCGCGGCCGGTGATCTCATCGAGGCGACGGTGCATGATTGGCTCGAAGCTAGTGTCGAGCGTGTGCAGAGTCTTCTCGTGGCCTTTGTGGTGGGCCTTGAACCACGGCATATAGTGGTCATCGATGAAGCTGCGCAGGGTAGGGGTTGTGGCACCGCGGCGGCCTTGTGTGACGGCCAGCGGCTCGCCGTGCTTGCGGGCCTCGTTGAGGTATTGCAGCGCCTCCTCGCGGGCCTGCTCCAGCGTCAGGATGCCGACACGGCCGAGCGCCTTTTTGCGACCACGCGCCCAGGTCACAACGTAGGACTTCGCCCCGGCCGCCGTCACGCGCACGAACAGGCCGGGCACGGTGGTGTCGTGGACTTCGTATTCCTTGCCGGTGACTTCCAGGCTGTTCAGTCGGCGCGCCGTCAGCTTCTCTCGCACGTTGTCCCCGTGGGTGCAGTGTGGGTGCAAAAGTGACTATACGGGGCTGATTTACCGGATGCAACTGGACGCTAAGTGCTTGATTTGCAAGGTAAGTGCTTGATTTGTAAGGGGCTTGTTTGCCCCTCCTAAGGGGAAGGTTGTGAGTTCGAACCTCGCCTGGGACGCCATAAGATTTCGCACAGCGATCACGTTCAGATAGCAAGGCTTTTGACTCGGCTGTGCCGCTTTTTCGCGACAAGCCTTGAGCTGAGCGGTGGTCTGGCAAGGCGCGCTGCGCTGCGCGGCGCGTTAGCCGAACGGTGAGGCGGAATTGTCGCGGCGTGCGTCGCGTTGAAGCTGGTACACGAGCTTTTCAATCTGCCGTTGCGTCAGTCCGCTGAGGCGATGAAAGCGCAGCCCGCAGATCGAAGTTCCAGACTTTTCATCAATGGCCACGTGACGAAGCTCGACTTCCGTCTGGATCGCGCCAATTGGCAGCTTCGCGATCATCTCGTAGACCTGTCCCGTTTGAAGAATGGCCTGTTGGTCGCCCTTTACGCTCAGCTTGCAGCCAGTAGCCGATATATCGAGCAGCCTGCCTTCCAGGGCTTTTCTTACTGTTGAGCCGCCGAGCTGCGCAGCGACGGCGATCTCTTTCAGCTGTGCGCGATAAGCATTGCGGCGCTGATGGTAAGTGAGCGTTGTCGGGGTTGGGATCCAATAGCAGCGAGCGCCATCAATTTCGCCGGTATGAACCTGTTGGTCGCTCGTCCAGGAGAGTCGTGCGCCTTCGTAGAATCCTTCGATATGAATCGGCTCGCCTTGCAATAGCAGTCTCTCGCCGTCATTGGGGATCAATTCGTCGAGCGCTATCCAGCCGGTTTCACGGTTCATTTCAACCAGAAAACTCTGGTAGCGCTGGTTGCGCTCATGGAAGCGAAGCGTGAGGGGGGTGTTGTTGTCGAGAAGGGGACGCAGATTGGCGTAAATCTCGAGTGGCGCCGTCAGTACCTTGGGAGGCTGCGGGCCTTCATCGCCGAGGAATAAGCTAGACACGGGCCGATGCTCTCCGGCGCATTGTTGTGACCATCGCGTTGCGTCCTTGTGGCGGTCTATCGTTCAGGCTTGGCTCAGAGGCCGTTGCGGCTTGTTCTTGGCGGAACCGCCACGATTGTCATACAGGCCGGGTGTATCGTCCTTGCCTTGGAGAATGTGCAGCATTCCGCCGAGGGCGCTTTGATTGGCTCGGATGAGACGGCCATTTCTTTCATTGGCGCTACGGCAGCGCTCAAGCTCTGTCTCCAGCGATAGCGCTCGCTCAAGGATAAGCGCACCGTCCTTCGATCTATTTGCGGCCGCTTCAAGTCCGGCGCGATCAGGCGTCAGCTGTAATCCCGCAAGCCACTGGCTACGCTGAGTGCCATGCTGTCCAAGCAGTGCCAGTAACGGCTGCTTCTTCGCTAATATCGCCTCTAGCTCCGCCAGATTGCGTTCACCCAGTGCGGTGAATTCTTGATCGATGAGTTCAAGGAGCTGGCGTGCGATGCCGATATCATCGGTTAGCTGCTCAAGCAGGGCTGTATCTTGCATTTCGTGCTCTGGGCTTGCTCGCGTGTATGTGTCGGCTCAGGTTCAGCGCTGGGTCTCGAACGCGAGCAGCTTGGATGCGACGCGTTGGCTATCAACCTGGTAGGAGCCATCAGCGATCGCCTGTTTCAGCTTCTCAACGCGCTCCTGGTCCACTGCGGGCTGCTCGTTCAATTTGTCAGCCGCGTGCTGCAGGCGCTGGGCTTCAGGGCTCAGTTGAACGGTGTCGCTAGTGTTGGAGTTGACGCTGTCGGTTTTAGGCGCTTCGCTAGCAGGCCCTTGCTGGGTGCCGGCAGTACGCTCGTTGCCTTGTACGCCGCTGCGCCCGTTAGGGGCGTTCAGTGGACTGTTGGGCCGATTGAAGTCGATGACCATGATGCAAACCTCGAAGGAATCAGGACGCTTGCCATGTGTTCGGCAACAATGGAGGAAACTTTAGCCTTTTTTTCCAGCGAACACACTGGAAAACTGCGGCATGCGGACATGCTACATTGCCACTTCAACCTGGCCTGGGCCAGTCACTCGGGCCTTGATCGTGCGACCGGAACGTTGGTTCTTGACCGGGATCTGTTTGCCCGTAACGCCATCGGCCATCGCCTCGCCGGGCATGCGTACGCTTATCGAGCCCGACCTGGCCGTGATGACCACCTGATCACCTTTGCGTACTACCTTCGCCATTTCCAGCTGATTAGGCGTGATGACCTGATCTGGCTGAGCCGGCCGTGTCAGCTTGTTACCCAGCGCCTCGTCGTGTCTTGTCAGGTATCCCTGAGTAAGGATGGACACGTCCCGTTCGGCTAGCCTCACGTCGGCATCGGTCAATACTGTGCCGCGCAGAAGTGATTTGCTGGCGACAAGGACCTGACGATAAAGGCGGACGTGGCTAGGGATGAATACCGACCATGGGCTGCTGCCTTCGCAACTTACCCGTACGCTCACACGTCCTACAGGGATAGCGGTGCTGCCAAGGCTGGTCGTGAGAGTTTGATCGCATTGATTCAAGCGCAAACGAGGGTCCAGCCTGGCTACTTCGACCTCGTAGCGTGCATCGATAGCGCTGCGGCTTAAATACTCGCTTACTGTCTGCTCAAGAAACTGCTCGGTCACGTCGATAAGCTGCTGAGGATGTGACAAGGTTGACGCGTGGGTGAACTGAGAAAACACGCACAGCATTGATAGCAGCACATTTCTGTACGGTAGCCGGCCGCGCCGGAAAATGGTCATTTGGACGTTCATATCCCAACCAAAGCAAGGGGCGTGCCGCGTCCTCGGCCCCAATAATCTGCAAGCAGAGAGGAAGACTGGCATGGCCGGTGTATTGGATTCGGTTAACCAGCGTACCCAGTTGGTGGGGCAAAACCGTTTGGAGCTGCTGCTTTTTCGTCTCGAAGGCGAGCAGCTATATGGCATCAACGTGTTCAAGGTGCGCGAAGTGTTGCAGTGCCCGCGCCTGACCGTGATGCCCAAATGCGGCCGGGTGGTACGGGGCGTTGCAAGCATTCGCGGCAGCACCCTGCCTATCCTCGATCTGTCGCTCGCCACGGGCAAGTCGGCGCTGATGGATTTGCAGAATTCTTTCGCTGTCATCACCGAGTACAACAACAGAACGCTGGGTTTCCTGGTGAGCTCGGTTGAAAGGATCGTCAATCTGAACTGGGAAGCGATCCTGCCTCCGCCAAAGGGTGCAGGACGCGATCATTACCTGACGGCCGTAACTCACATCGACAACAGGCTGGTAGAGATCATCGATGTGGAAAAGGTGCTGGCAGAAGTTGCGCCGACCTCCGAAGAGGTGTCAGCTGATGTGGTCGATGACGATACCCGTGCCAGGGCGCTTTCGTGTCGCGTGCTCATCGTCGACGACTCGTCTGTGGCGCGTAAGCAGATTGCTCGTTGCCTGGAAAATATCGGTATCGAGGTCGTCAAGCTGAATGATGGACGGGAGGCCCTCAATTATCTGAAGCGAATGGCTGACGAGGGCAAGAAGCCGGCTGAAGAGTTTCTGATGATGATTTCCGATATTGAAATGCCGGAAATGGATGGCTATACCCTGACTACCGAGGTGCGGCACGATCCGCGCATGCAAGGTATGCATATACTCCTGCATACTTCCCTTTCCGGCGTGTTCAACCAGAACATGGTGAAACGGGCGGGGGCGGATGACTTCCTCGCCAAGTTCCAGCCTGATGATCTCGCTGCCCGAGTGGCTGAGCGGATCAGGCAGGCGGATGCAAACTGAGGCTAGTTCCTCTCTCATGATGGTGAGGCTTTGATTGGTGTCAGTCGATCTGGATTTTGAGCAGTTCCGGGTGTTTCTTGAAAAGACGTGCGGCATTCTGCTGGGCAGTAACAAGCAGTATCTGGTGTCCAGTCGGCTGAACAAGCTGATGGAACAACAAGGCATCAAGACGCTGGGCGATCTGGTCCGGAAGATTCAGGCACAGCCACGTAGCGGGCTTCGGGAATTAGTCGTCGATGCTATGACGACCAACGAAACGCTCTGGTTTCGTGACACCTACCCGTTCGAAGTGCTCAAGAGTCGTGTGCTGCCAGAGATGCTCAAGACTGGTGCGGGGCAGCGTCTGCGGATCTGGTCGGCGGCATGCTCGTCCGGGCAGGAGCCGTACTCTCTGTCGATGTCCATCGATGAGTACGAGCGCAGCAATCCCAGTCAGGCGAAAACCGGGGTGCAGATCGTGGCTACCGAGCTGTCCGGCGCGATGCTTGCGGCGTGCAAGGCGGCAGAATACGACAGTCTGGCAATTGCTCGCGGCCTGTCCAGTGACCGCCTGCAGCGCTACTTCGATGTCAAGGCACCAGGGCGGTGGGCGGTAAAGCCCGTGATCCGTTCGCGGGTCGAGTTCAGGGTGCAGAATCTGCTCGACAGCTATGCCGCGCTGGGCAAGTTCGACATCGTGTTCTGCCGTAACGTGCTGATCTACTTTTCCGCCGATGTGAAGAAGGACATTCTCAAGCGCATTCATGCGACGTTACGCCCAGGCGGCTATCTGTTTCTTGGCGCCTCCGAAGCGCTCAACGGCCTGCCTGAGCTGTATCAGATGGTCCAGTGCAGTCCGGGAATCATCTACAAGGCGAAATAGCCGGCATGACGCCGGCGGCAGAAAACCGTCATGCAACATGGCGGGTGCGGCAAAAAAGCGGTAAAGCCTTGCCGCTTTTGACGCCCTCTAACCGAGATTTCTCTGGTTAGTCTAATAAAATCAATGATT
Organism: Stutzerimonas kunmingensis; assembly: GCF_021432085.1. Taxonomy (GTDB): domain Bacteria; phylum Pseudomonadota; class Gammaproteobacteria; order Pseudomonadales; family Pseudomonadaceae; genus Stutzerimonas. Next base: position 1,667,619 of record NZ_CP090366.1, read on the forward strand.
TGCCTTCAGTGGCATGAGCTTTGCTGGTGTTTGCGTAAGCAGACTTGTATCCGGCAGAGGGCCAGATCATGAGCATCAATTTCGATAAGGCACTGGGTTTACACGAGAAGGCACTCGGTTTTCGCTCGCAGCGCGCCGAAGTGCTGGCGAACAATATCGCCAACGCCGACACGCCCAACTACAAGGCCCGCGATCTGGACTTCAGCAGCGTGCTTGCCGAGCAGTCCGCTCGCAGCCAGGGTGGGTTCGGGGTAACGCGGACCAGTGACAAGCATATTGCCGCCGAGGGGTTGGAGATTGCCGATGCCTCCTTGCGCTTCCGCACTCCAGCGCATCCCTCGCTTGATCAGAACACTGTCGATCTGCAGATCGAGCAATCCAACTACGCGAAGAACGCCGTTGACTTTCAGGCGAGCTTCACTCTGCTCAATAGTAAGTTCAAAGGGCTGATCAGTGCCCTGCGCGGCGAGTAAAGGAGTTTCCCATGTCTCTAAGCAGCGTCTTCAATATTGCCGGTAGTGGCATGAGTGCCCAGAGCACCCGTCTGAACACTATATCCAGCAACATCGCGAACGCCGAAACCGTTTCATCCAGCGTCGATCAGACTTACCGCGCTCGGCATCCCGTGTTTGCGACCGTGTTTCAGCAGGCCGGCGGCCAGCCCGACCAGTCGCTTTTTGCGGAGCAGGATCAGGCGGGCGTAGGTGTTCAGGTGTTGGGTGTGGTCGAGGATCAGGGCGAGCTGCAGGCGCGCTACGAACCCAATCATCCGGCCGCTGATGAGGCTGGCTACGTGTATTACCCGAACGTCAATGTGGTGGAAGAGATGGCCGACATGATTTCAGCCAGTCGCGCGTTTCAGACCAACGCCGAGCTGATGAATACGGCCAAGACCATGTTGCAGAAAGTGCTGACGCTGGGTCAGTGATCGTTACGAGAGCGCATTCATGAGCACTACAAGCGGCGTTGGCGGTACCAGTTCGATACTCGAGCAGTACCAGTTCGGAGAGGATCGCGAGGTCAAGGGGAACGACCTTGGCAAGAACGAGTTCCTTGAACTGCTGGTTGCCCAGATGAACAACCAGAATCCACTGGAACCCCAGGAAAACGGCGAGTTCATCGGTCAGCTGGCGCAGTTCAGCACCGTCGAGGGTGTCGAGAAACTGAATTCCAGTATGGAAACCATCCTTTCCGGCTATCAGTCTTCGCAGGCGCTCCAGGCCTCGTCCCTGGTCGGGCGCAAGGTGATCGTGCCGGCCGACAAGGCCGTGGTCGATACCAGTGAAACCTTCAAGGCCAGCCTGGTGCTGCCGACGTCGAGCAGCAACGTGTTCGTGAATGTGTACGACAGCACCGGAGCCTCGGTTGGTCGAGTGAACATGGGCGCGCAAGAAGCCGGGAACATTTCCTTCATGTGGGATGGCAAGGATTCCAGCGGCAAGGTCTTGCCGCCCGGGACCTATCGATTCGAGGCGCAGGCTACCTACCAGGGTGAAACCAAGGGGTTGTATACCTTGCTGCCGGCTAACGTCGACAGCGTGACCCTCGGGCAGAACGGCGGGGAGCTGATGCTCAACCTTGCCGGTGTTGGCAGCATCGGGCTTTCTCAAGTCCAGGTCATCGGACAATAACCGCCGGCACTTCGGCAAAGGAGCGATTCAATGTCCTTCAATATCGGTCTTAGCGGCCTGCGTGCGGCGAGTAAAGACCTCAATGTCACCGGCAACAATATTGCCAACGCCGGCACCGTGGGCTTCAAACAATCGCGTGCGGAGTTCTCCGATGTGTATGCGGCCTCCGTGCTCGGCACCGGGAAAAACCCGCAGGGCAGCGGTGTGCTGATGTCGAACATTTCTCAGCAGTTCAATCAGGGCAACATCAACTACACGCAGAATGCGCTGGATCTGGCGATCAATGGCAACGGCTTCTTCCAGGTCAGCAACAATGGCGCAGTCAGCTATACGCGCGCGGGTTATTTCGGTACCGACCGTGAGGGCTTCCTGGTCGATAACTTCGGCTACAAGCTGCAAGGCTTCCCGGTAGATGACAACGGCAATCTGCAGAACGGTGTCGTGGGTAACTTGCAAGTGCAGACGACCAACCAGGCGCCGAAAGCGACCAGCCAAATCAATACCGCCTTCAACCTGAATTCGACGCAGAAGTCTCCTGCAACATGGCAGGCGGCTTACGATGCTGAACTTGCGAGCTCTGGAGATGCCACGGCGGCTCTGGCTGCTGCAGGCGCAACGTTCAATCCCTCGGATCCCACGACCTACAACAGTTCCACGTCGTTGAACATCTACGACTCGCAGGGTAACGCGCACGTCATGACGCAGTATTTCGTCAAGACCAGCGCCAATACCTGGGACATGAAGGTGCTGGTTGACGGACGCAATCCGGCTGAGCCAGGACAGGAGCCGCCTCAGCCCTATGTCATGGGGCTGGCATTCGATTCGTCCGGTGCGCTGCAGAGCATCGATACCGGCGCGTCGCCGATGTTCAGCGTTTCGGCGGATAACAAGATCACCCTGAACAGTGCGACGGCGGCCGAGGCTGCCGCCGGAACCGGCAACGGCTGGATTCCTGCCATATCCGACGGCGGTACGCCTGCTACATGGGCGGCCAACGGCGCGCTGGCCAACCCGGACGGCATCGTTCTCGACTTTTCCAAGTCATCGCAGTTCGCCAGTGCCTTCGCGGTGAACAGTGTTGCTCAGGATGGTTACACCACCGGTGAGTTGGCAGGCCTGGAAATCGACGACAGCGGTGTGATCTTCGCTCGCTATACCAATGGTCAGTCCAAGGTGCAGGGGCAAATCATCTTGGCGAACTTCGCCAATGTCCAAGGCCTTACCCCGGTGGGCAAGTCGCAGTGGGTGCAATCGTTCGAGTCAGGTGAGCCCGTGGTCGGTACGCCTGGCTCCGGTACGCTCGGTGCACTGCAGGCCGGTGCGCTGGAGGACTCCAACGTCGAACTGTCAGACCAACTGGTCAATCTGATCGTCGCCCAGCGCAACTATCAGGCGAACGCCAAGACCATCGAAACCGAAAGCGCCATCACGCAGACCATCATCAATCTGCGGTAATAGCCAGCGGCAAAGAAGGTTGCCGCTGACGGCATTATTCCGCCGCTCCTTTCGAAGAAGGCCCGTAAGGGCCTTCTTTGTTTCTGTAAAACCTATATAAATCAGCTCCTTAAGTGGTCCTTTCGGTGATGGCACGCGCCTTGCATTTTTCATCTGCAACAGAATCGCAAGTGTCAAACTCGCGTCTCGGAGATGTCGATGGACAAGATGCTCTACGTGGCCATGACCGGTGCCAGCCAGAATGCGCGGGCCCAGCAGGCCCATGCCAACAATCTGGCGAATATTTCCACCACCGGCTTTCGCCGGGATTTCGAGCAAGCCCGCTCGATGCAGGTCTTTGGCGACAGTCATCCTGCGCGGGTGTATGCGATGTCCGAGCGTCCGGGCACCGACTTCACGCCGGGCACCTTGCAGGAAACCGGCCGTGATCTTGATGTCGCCGTCGAAGGCGAGGGCTGGATTGCGGTGCAGGCGCCAGATGGCAGTGAGGCCTACGTCCGCACCGGCAGCCTGAATATTGACGTGCTTGGCATGTTGCGTACCGCGGACGGTATGCCGGTGCTGGGCAATGGCGGGCCGATCGCGATTCCGCCGGAAGAGAAGGTGGACGTCGGCAATGACGGCACCATCAGTATTCGCGCGCTGGGCGAGGACCCGAACGTTGTGGTCACCGTGGATCGCATCAAGCTGGTCAACCCTGATCCGCAGCAGCTGGAAAAGGGCACTGATGGCCAGATTCGGCTGAAGGATGGCCAGCCTATCGAGCCTGACGCGAACGTACGGGTCGTCTCGGGTTTTCTCGAGGCGAGCAATGTGAATGCGGTATCCGAAATGACTTCCATCCTGGCGCTGTCTCGCCAGTTCGAACTGCACGTAAAGATGATGCGCACCGCCGAAGATGACGCGGCTGCCATGGCGCGCGTACTGCAACTCAGCTAATAGTGTGGCGCCGGCGGCGCACGAGGAGAAAGCTCATGCTTCCAGCACTTTGGGTCAGCAAGACCGGACTGTCCGCCCAGGACATGAACCTGACGACCATTTCCAACAACCTGGCCAACGTTTCTACCACCGGCTTCAAACGTGACCGTGCCGAGTTTCAGGACCTGCTCTATCAGATTCGCCGTCAGCCTGGCGGTCAGTCCAGCCAGGACAGCGAACTGCCCTCCGGCCTTCAGTTGGGTACCGGTGTGCGGGTGACCGGCACGCAGAAGATCTTCACCGCCGGTAGCCTGCAGACCACCGAGCAGCCGCTGGACATGGCGGTCAACGGTCGCGGTTTCTTCCAGGTACTGCTGCCCGATGGCACGGTTTCCTACACCCGTGACGGCAGCTTCCATCTGAGCTCCGATGGCCAATTGGTGACCTCCAACGGCTATGCGCTGGAGCCGGCCATCGTGGTACCGCCGGAGACTCAGACCTTCACCGTGGGCGAGGACGGAACTGTCTCGGTGACCACCGTGGGCAATCCTCAGCCGCAGATCATCGGCAACCTGCAGACGGCCGACTTCATCAACCCGGCAGGTCTGCAGGCGATGGGCAGCAACTTGTTCCTGGAAACTGCCGCCAGTGGTGCGCCGCAGGTGAGTACGCCGGGCCTCAACGGTTTGGGTACGGTGCTGCAGAACACCCTGGAAAATTCCAACGTCAGCGTCGTCGAGGAACTGGTGAACATGATCACCACCCAGCGCGCCTACGAGATGAATTCCAAGGTCATATCCACCGCCGACCAGATGCTGTCGTTCGTCACGCAGCAGCTCTGATCGCGCGTTCGCCGTTGTATACGGGCACGCACGCCTTGTGCTGCTCGCAGTAGTTTCGATGGCCTGTCATGGCTTGAGGTGTTTATGAGCCGTTTGCTGATTGTTGTGTCGATGTCGTCCGCCCTGGCGCTGGCCGGATGTGTTGCCCCTGCGCCGAAACCGAACGATCCGTACTACGCACCGGTGCTGCCTCGCACACCGCTGCCAGCGGCGCAGAACAACGGCGCGATCTATCAGGCAGGCTTCGAGACCAATCTCTACGATGACCGCAAGGCCCATCGGGTCGGCGACATCATCACCATCACGCTCAATGAGCGTACTCAGGCCAGCAAGAACGCCTCGTCGCAGCTTTCGAAGGACAGCAGCGCCAACATCGGTCTCGGCTCGCTGTTCGGCGGAGCCGTCTCGATGGCCAATCCGTTGACCGGCAACTCGATGAGTCTGGGCGCCGAGTACGACGCGTCACGAGATACTTCCGGTTCTGGACAGGCCGGACAGAGCAACAGCCTGTCCGGTTCGATCACCGTGACTGTCTCCGAAGTGCTGCCCAACGGCATCCTCGCCGTGCGCGGCGAGAAGTGGATGACGCTCAATACCGGCGACGAGCTGGTGCGCATTGCGGGCCTGGTTCGCGCAGACGATATCTCCACCGACAACACGGTCCCGTCTACCCGCATTGCCGATGCACGCATTACCTATTCGGGCACCGGCGCCTTTGCCGATGCGAGCCAGCCTGGCTGGCTAGACCGATTCTTCATGAGCCCGATGTGGCCCTTCTGACCGGAGCTGATGTCATGTGGAAAAAACTGTTTCTGCTCGCGGGTTTGCTCACGCTCTGTGCTGGCGCACAGGCCGAGCGTCTGAAGGATGTCGCGACCATCCATGGTGTTCGTAGCAACCAGCTGATCGGCTACGGCCTGGTTGTCGGCTTGAACGGTAGCGGTGACCAGACCACCCAGACGCCGTTCACCGTGCAGACCTTCAACAACATGCTGGCCCAGTTCGGCATCAAGGTGCCGGCCGGTGGCAACATTCAGCTGAAGAACGTCGCGGCGGTGTCGATTCATGCCGAACTGCCACCGTTCGCCAAGCCGGGACAGACCATCGACATCACCGTCTCGTCTATCGGTAACGCCAAGAGCCTGCGTGGCGGCAGCCTGTTGATGGCGCCGCTGAAGGGTATCGACGGCAACGTCTACGCCATCGCCCAGGGCAACCTGGTGGTAGGAGGCTTCGATGCCGGTGGCGCCGATGGCTCGCGGATCACCGTCAATTCGCCGTCGGCTGGCCGGATCCCGGGTGGCGCGACGGTCGAACGGCCGGTGCCGAGCGGCTTCAATCAGGGCAATACACTGACGCTGAATCTCAACCGTCCGGACTTCACCACGGCCAAGAACATCGTCGATCAGATCAACGACCTGCTAGGCCCGGGTGTAGCGCAGGCGCTCGACGGCGGCTCGATCAGCGTGACCGCGCCGCTGGATCCGAGTCAGCGCGTGGACTACCTGTCGATTCTGGAAAATCTCGAAGTAGAGGTTGGCCAGGCCGTGGCCAAGGTCATCATCAACTCGCGTACCGGCACCATCGTGATCGGCCAGAACGTGCGGGTTCAGCCTGCTGCCGTCACCCACGGCAGCCTGACCGTCACCATCAGCGAAGATCCACAGGTGAGCCAGCCGGAGCCCTTCTCGGATGGTCAGACCGTCGTCGTGCCCAACAGCAAGGTAAAAGCCGATCAGGAAGCCAAGCCGATGTTCAAGTTCGGCCCGGGTACCACGCTGGATGAAATCGTCCGGGCGGTGAACCAGGTGGGCGCTGCGCCCAGCGACCTGATGGCAATTCTTGAAGCACTGAAGCAGGCTGGCGCTCTGCAAGCCGACCTGATCGTGATCTAAGGGCAGGGATATGGAAAATCGTCTCGGAAGCGGAGCGCGCGGCCTCGACAGCGGCAGCTACAACGACCTCAATCGTCTCAGCCAGCTCAAAGTTGGCAAGGATCGGGACGGTGAGGAGAACGTGCGCAAGGTTGCGCAGGAGTTCGAGTCGTTGTTTCTCAACGAAATGCTCAAGTCGATGCGTTCGGCAACCGAAGTGCTGGCCAAGGACAACCCGCTGAACAGTCAGGCCAGCAAGCAGTACCAGGATATGTATGACCAGCAGCTGTCTGTCAGTCTTTCGAAGGAAGGCGGTGGCATCGGGCTGGCGGACGTACTGGTGCGCCAGTTGAGCAAGCAGACCGAAACCGCGACACGCAACAATCCGTTTGCCCAGGTTGCGCAGACCGAAGGCGCCGCATGGCCGAGCAAGCCGGCCGCTGCCGTCGAGTCCGCACGAGATGATTCCCGGTTGCTGAATCAGCGTCGTCTTGCGTTACCAGGCCGGGCGATCGAGCGGCAAGTGGCAGATGTATCGGCGACTGCGCAGAAACCTGCCGCAGAAGGTGTGCAGCCTCTGGTCGACCTCGATTGGAAACCCGCCACGGCGTTCGTGCCCCCCAAGGACAAGCCGTTGGTCGTCAACGGTGTCGAGAAAAGTGCGCCCAACGCGCCGAGCAAGACGCGGTTCAATTCGTCCGAGGAGTTCATCGCCACCATGCTGCCCATGGCAGAGAAGGCGGCCGAACGCCTGGGCATCGAGCCGCGTTTCCTGGTCGCACAAGCTGCGCTGGAGACCGGCTGGGGTAAATCCATGATCCGTCAGAAGGACGGCAGCAACAGCCACAACCTGTTCGGCATCAAGGCGACCGGGTGGAAAGGGGATTCGGCTACCGTGATGACCACCGAGTACGTCAACGGTACGGCAACCCGCGAGAGAGCGGGCTTCCGCGCCTACGATTCGTTCGAGCAGAGCTTCGACGACTTCGTCAGCCTGCTGGAAAACAACGACCGTTATCGGACCGCCATTCAGGTGGCGAGCAATACCGGCGATTCGGAACGCTTCGTCAAGGAGCTGCAGAAAGCCGGCTACGCCACCGACCCACAATACGCGCGCAAGATCAGCCAGATCGCCCGCAAGATGCAGACCTACCAGACCGTTGCCGACGCGAATTCGGTGCCCGCCATGCGGACCAGAGGCTAAATCATGGCTGACCTATTGAGCATTGGCCTTTCCGGCCTGTCTGCCAGCAAAACCCAACTTTCCATCACCGGACACAACATCACGAACGTCAACACGCCTGGCTATAGCCGCCAGGATGCGAGCCAGGCGACACGCTCGCCGCAGTTCAGCGGTGCCGGTTACATTGGATCGGGTACCTCGCTGGTAGACGTGCGTCGCTCCTACAGCGAATTTCTCACCAGCCAGCTGCGTAGCAGCACATCGCTGAACAGTGATGTCAAGGCTTACAAAAGCCAGATCGATCAGCTCGATTCATTGCTGGCTGGCACCACCACCGGTATCACGCCTTCGCTGCAAAAGTTCTTCTCGGCCTTGCAGACAGCTGCCGAGGACCCGGCGAATATCCCGGCGCGCCAGCTGGTGCTGGCGGAGGCTGAGGGATTGGCGCGGCGTTTTAATACCGTATACGACCGACTATCCGAGCAGAACAGTTTCACCAACAAGCAGATGTCCGCTGTCACTGATCAGGTGAATCGTCTGGCAGGCAGCATCGGTAGCCTCAACGAGGCTATTGCCATCGCCGCGGCCAACGGCAAGCAGCCGAACGATCTGCTCGACGCCCGTGACGAGGCTGTTCGGCAGTTATCGGGCTACATCGGCGTGACGGTTGTTCCTCAGGATGACAGTAGCTTCAACGTATTCATCGGCAGCGGCCAGCCGCTGGTCGTGGGCAGTACGGTAGCCAAGCTGGAGGTCGTGCCAGGGCAGGGCGACCCGAACCGTCATGAAGTGCAGTTCATCAGTGGTGGCTCGCGGCAGGGCATCACCTCGCAGATTACCGGCGGCGAACTCGGCGGGCTGATTCGCTATCGCGAGGAAGTGCTGGATTCGACCATGAACTCCCTGGGGCGCCTTTCGCTGGCCGTCAGTGATCAGGTAAATACTCAGCTGCGGCAGGGGCTGGATCTGAAAGGTGGCGTGGGGGAGGCACTGTTTGGCAATTACAACGAGCCCGCGTTGGCCAAGTTGCGCGTCAATGCATTTGCCGGGAACAGCAACGCGCAGCCAGTGCTGAACATCACAGACACCAGCGTGCTCACCACCAGCGATTATCTGATGGAGTATGACGCGAGCGGCCCCAAAGTCAGACGGCTGAGCGACAACCAGCTGATGACCGTAACGGAGAGCCCGGCCGGCACGCTGTCGATAGCAGACAAGAATGGTGTCGACCAGGGCTTCCAGGTTGTTCTCGGTAATCCCGCCCCCGCTGTAGGCGACAAGTTCAGCCTGCAGCCTACGCGACGTGGTGCGGCTGACATCAAGGCGACGCTGGATCAGGCCGATCAACTGGCCTTTGCCGCCCCGGTACGCGCGGAAAGCAATTTGCAGAACGCTGGTACCGGTGCGATTGGCCAGCCCGACATGACGTCCGGGCCTTCGCCGATCAGTATTTCGGCACTGCAGGGGTTGTTCGGCAGCAATGGAGCGACGCTTACTTTCACCGAGCCGGACACCGTAACGATTACGGGTGGCACTGCGCAATTTCGGAGTGTGGACGACAGCACTACGCCGCCGACGGTCAGTTACTCGGCGACCGCTACCATCCAGCCAGGACAAAGCAATTCGCTGGTGGTGGGTGATGCCAATTACCAGTTCGAGTTTTCTCTGAGCGGTACGCCGAAGGATAACGACAGGTTTGCGATGGCGTTCAACCAGAGCGGCGTCTCGGATAACCGCAATGCGCTGAAGCTGGTCGATCTGCAAACGAAGCAGACAGTAGGCGTGGATGCGGCTGTGAATGGCTCCGGCTTCAGTTTTACCGATGGCTACGGCGAACTGGTCGAGCGCGTCGGTACGCTGACGGCACAAGCGCGGATGGATAGCGAAGCAACGGGCTCGATTCTCAAGCAGGCTACGGACAACCGCGATTCACTCTCGGCTGTGAACCTGGACGAGGAAGCCGCCAACCTGATCAAGTTCGAGCAGTACTACAACGCTTCGGCCCAGATCATTCAAGTTGCCCGCTCCTTGTTCGATACATTGATCAGCTCCTTCAGGTAATAGGTCGCCTTATGCGCATTTCCACCCTGCAAGCATTCAATAACGGCGTCGCCGGACTGCAGCGCAACTACGCCAATGCGACTCGCACTCAGGAGCAGATCAGTACCGGCAATCGCATTCTTACGCCAGCTGACGACCCGGTTGCGTCGGTGCGTCTATTGCAGTTGGAGCAGCAGCAAAACGTCCTGAGCCAGTACAACTCCAACCTGACTGCGGCGAAGAACAGCCTTACTCAGGAGGAGGTGACGCTCAACTCGGTGAACACCGTACTGCAGCGGGTACGTGAGCTTGCCGGGCAGGCGGGGAACGGCGCGCTGAGTACAGAAGATCGCAAGTCAATTGCAGCGGAGCTGACCGAGCGCGAAGACGAGCTGTTGTCATTGATGAACACCCGCAATGCGAGGGGCGAGTATCTGTTCTCCGGCTTTCAGGGCAAGACACAACCGTTCGTACGCGACGGGAGTGGTAGCTACAGCTACGAGGGCGATGAGGGCCAGCGCAAGCTGCAGATCGCCAGTTCACTCAATATTGCTATCAGCGACAACGGTAAAGCCGTGTTTGAGAATGTCGTCAATGCTGGTAGATACGAGAGCGCGATCGATCTGTCTTCTGCGCTACCTGGCTCAACGTTGAGTGTTTCCGCTCCCCTGGTTCAGGACGAGGTGGCCGTGGCCGCGACCCCGGCTTTCCCGGCTGCCGGGGTCGGTATTCACTTCATGTCGGCGACCGAATACGTGGTCTATGACCTAGCCAACCCCCCAGCGGATTTTTCCGATCCTTACGCCGATCCTGATCAGGTGCTGTACTCCGGCGTAGTAGATGGGGATAAGAAAACCGCCGATGAGCTCGTCTTTCGTGGAGTGATGGTCAAGTTCGACGGTGTGCCTACCGGTGGCGAGTCCATAGAGGTCACGCTGGATGCAGGTGCTCAGAAGCAAGGCATATTGGGCACCATCGCAAGCCTGCGAAAAGCGCTGGAAGCCCCCTCCTCGAGCAATACGGATATTCGTGACGCCGTAGCGGTAAGTCTGACCAACCTGGACCACGGCATGATCAGCGTCGACGCCGCTCGCGGCAACATCGGCGCGCGTCTGAACGTGATCGAAACAACGCAGACCGACAACGAGGACGTGGCTCTGGTTAACAAATCGGTCCAGGCCGAGCTGCGTGAGCTGGACTACGCAGAGGCGCTGTCCCGGCTGTCGTTCCAGACCGTCATCCTTGAGGCTACGCAGCAGAGCTATGTAAAGATCAGCGGCCTGAATCTGTTCAACGCCATGCGCTGAGCTTGACGAGGTTCGCAAATATGCAACCTCGTTTTTGACATCAGCTGGCAGGCGACTAGATTGGCTGGCGCGGAGCAGGAAGTCCCGCGAACGAATACTTTGGTTTTCATAAGGACGTGATTATGCGTAAAGCTATTCTTACCGCTGCGGCATTCGCCGTACTCTCCGGCTTTTCTTTCGGTGGCTATGCCGCCACTCAGGCACAACCTGCCCCGACAGCTGTGGCTGTCGCCCCGGCCCCAGTGAACCTCAATGCTGCCGATGCTGAGACGCTTTCCCGTGAGCTGAGAGGCATCGGTGAAACCAAGGCAAAAGCAATCATCGCTTATCGGGAAGAGCATGGCCCGTTCAGCTCGGTAGATGAGCTGCTCGAGGTAAAAGGCATCGGCTCGGCGACTCTCGACAAGATTCGTGGGCAGCTCAGCATTCAGTAAGGTTTTGGGAGGTCGATCGCAATGATCGACCTCTTTTTTGATTCTCACGTGGAATGTTCTTCCCTCAATTCCTAGCCCCCGGAAGTTCGAACGCCCTGTGTCGTCGTCAGTCAAAGTGCTTGTAAAGGCATTGACAATCCGTGGTTATACACATTCGGAATAGATCGCGGCGTGTCCTGCAGGCATGTTTCAATACAATTTCAGCATGATCGTAACCTATTGATTCTTAAGGCGTTAAGCGGCTGGATAAAAAAACACCGATCTGTTGGGCGGCCCCGTAAACAGGGCCTTAGCGGCAACCATCCATAAACTGTTCACAAGGTTATCCACAGCTTCGGTGGATAACATTCACGAGGTCAGGGATGACGCAGGCTGGAGGCAACCCAGATGAAGGCTCCCTGGAATTTCATCCGATATTTTCCGCTCGCGCAGCGTCTGATCAAACGCGGAAAGATCCCCGCGTTGCTCTTCGCGGTGGCTCGCAAATCCTCTTCGAAAAGAGGGCTGTTCAACGGATTGCGAGAAGATCTGGCTCTTTTACAGGCGCTTTGCGTAGCCTGGTGGCGTGGCGAGTATCGGGCCATCAGTCCTAATGCATTGATAGCTGTGGTGGCCGGCTTGCTCTACTTCCTGTCGCCAATCGACGCCATCCCGGATTGGCTGCCTGGTCTTGGGTTCGTCGACGATCTGGCTGTGCTGGGCTGGGTAATGCGCAAGTGGTCTGGTGAGTTGGAGGCGTTCAAGGTCTGGAGGCAGGCCCAGACTGCGGATCGGCAGGCATCGCTTCAACGCTTGCCTGCGTTGGACGAACCGAAGGCCGGCGGCCAGCCGAGCTGATAGCAGCGGCGTGTGTAGCCGCCGTTTGTCGGTGCCGGATGAGCATTTGCGGTCTCTATCCCGATTCACTAACGCATGCGGCAGGTTGGTAGCTTCAAGGAGCGGCAAGGGCTGTTAAGATTCCGCATCTGATCGAAGACGCCTGGGGAAAATACGGATGAATGTACAGGTCATCATGCGTGACGGCTCGCCGGAATACGCCGTACTGCCGTGGGACGAGTACCAGGCGCTTTTGAATGCGGTCGGTGTCAAATCGGCCGTTGCCACTGATGTCGCACCCAGTGGCGCTCAGTCACGTCCATCCCTGGTCGAGCTGAGCGCTCTGCGTGAGGCCAAGGGGCTTTCACAAGAGGCGTTGGCGCGCGCTGTGGGGATCAGTCCAGCCTACCTGGGGCTGATCGAGGCGGGAGAGCGCGAACCCGATGCTGCGATTCGTCGAGCACTGGCACGTGCGTTGGAAATTGCCGGCTGGGAGGGCGACGCTTGACGTCAGTATCCATCAGCCGGCACCACTGGCAGGCGCTGCTTGCCGAACTGGATGCCGCTCGCCGGCAGAGGCATCTGGTGACCTACCGTGCGCTGGTCGAGCGGCTCCAGTTGCCCACACCCGCCATGCGAACCCTTACCGCCGCGCTGGAGCACCTCGCTGCGCTGGACGCCCGCTCGGAGCGCCCGTTGCGCAGCGCACTGGTCATCAGTCAGGGTGCTAGTCGTTTGCCCCGCACGGGTTTTTTCGAGTGTGCTGCGCGCTTGGGACGCTTCTCGGGGCCGGCGGACGGTGCCGCCGCTGCATCCTGGCATGCGGGAGAAGTGGCGCGCGTTTTCGAGTTCGTTTATTCGGAGGAGCTCTGATGCTGGGCAGGCTGCGTGCAAGGCTCGGTTATTTAAGTGCCCGCAAATTGATGACGTCGCACTACGCGGTTCAGCAGCCGAAGATCTGGCGTTGGATGGAAGGGCAATTCGCGCGGATGGCGGCACTGGGCGACGTGGCGGCGCAGAGTTTCTACGGTCATATCCTGTATTTCCGCGGGCGCGGCTATGGTGCCAAGCTGGAAGGCGTTCGCCTTCTAAGGCTGGCGGCCAAGGCGGGAGATGTGAAAGCGGCATATCAGATGGGCGTCATCAGCCTCAGCGAAGATGCCTCCCACGGCCCGGATGGCAGTGAGGCGGCGCGCTGGTGGTCCCAAGCGGCCGAGGCAGGGCATCCACTGGCGGCGGTTCGTCTCGAGCAACTGTATCGTGCCGGCGGCCACGGCCTGGCCGCAGACCCCCAGCAGGCAGATCGTTACAAGGCGAAGGCGGAGCAACTGGGGTTGTAGGCATCCTGCGTTGGCTGCCCTGCGTCGATCAGGTGGAAGCTCGGGCCGTTCACCTGTTTGGCAAAGCGCTTGGCCTCCGAAGCAAGGGCGGCGAGCCTGCCTGCATCCAGGCGGTCAGTGTGCTCCGGGTGCACGCTGACGATCCCGATCGAGAGTGACAGCAGGGCATAGCGCTGTTTACGCCCGTCACGGCTGGTGGAAATAAAGCAGCCCGCCGCGAGGTGTTCTGGCTGGTAGAAGGCGCTGCTGCGAAGCGCGAAGGCGCTGTGCAAGTCGGCAATGCGCTGCTCCCAGTCGTGACCGCTCAGCACCAGCATGAAATCATCCCCGCCAATATGGCCGACGAAATCCATCTGTGGGTCGACCCGGTCGTTCAGACATTGGGCCAGGCACAGCAGCACTTCATCGCCTTTGGCGTAGCCATACAGATCGTTGAAAGGTTTGAAGTTGTCGATGTCGACGTAACAGACCATCGCCCTACGTCGCTGTAGCAGCAGGCGGGTCAGGCACTGCTGGATAGGTACGTTGCCCGGCAACAGTGTCAGGGGATTGGCGTGGCGCGCCTGCTGAATCTTCAGTTCGGTTATCAACCTCAGAACATCGATGACGCGGCCCAGACCGAGGTATTGACCGGCCTGTGTGATGACGAAGTCTTCCTCGATTCTTTGGCGCGCCCGGCTGGTGAGCAAGCGGCTGACCTGTTGCAACGACTGGTCGAGCTCGACGGCGAGGAAATCCGTGCTCATCAGGCGGCTAAGCGGTTTGCGTGCCAGCAGATCGGTGGCGTAGGGCTTGAGCAGCGCGTCGGAAATGAGATTGCGGTGAAGTATGCCGACCGGCCTGGCGTCGACGTCCAAAACTGCGATCGAGTTCAGGGCTGGCTGCAGTCGAAACGCCTCGAGCATTTCAGCGACCGGACGTTCTGCGGACATGGCGGGTTGTCGGATAAGCAGTCCGGACAGGTTGCCGGACTCCTCGCCCAGGACCGCCTGCTGGGCCTCCGGGGGTGGCAGGACCTCGTCGATGTCCTGGGCAGGCAACTCCAGCGGACGTCCAAGCAGATAGCCCTGCACCAGATCGATACCCATGCCGGCCAGCACCGCCAGTTCCTCGCGCAGTTCGATACCTTCGGCGATGACGTGGGCACGCGATGCGCGGGCGATCTTCAGGATGGATTCGACGAACTCGCGCTTCACGGGGTCGAGATGGATGCCGTCGATGAAATAGCGGTCGATCTTCACATAGTCGGGTCGCAGCTCGGACCACAGGCGCAAACTCGAATATCCGGCACCAAGGTCGTCGAGCGCTATGCTGAAGCCCATCGAGCGATAGTGATGAAGCGCCTTGTCCAGCAGCTCGAGATCGTCGGCCGGTGCCTGCTCGGTCAGCTCGATGACCACGTTGTCCGCGGAAATGCCATAGGTGTGCAGCAGCTCGAGCGTGCGCCCAGGCTTGTGGGTCGCGTCAAGTAGCGTTTCCGGTGAGGCGTTGAGAAAGAGCTTGCCGCGTAGCGCCCCCTGGCTGTAACGCCGGCACGCTGTTTCGCGGCAGGTCATCTCCAGTTCGTTAAGCCGGCCGGCGTGGCGTGCTGTGGCGAGCAAATTGATCGGGGAGTGGAGCGGGCCGTTGGATGGTCCACGGCTGAGTGCTTCATAACCGAGAATGCGTCGCTCCGAAAGCGAGACGATGGGTTGGAACAGGGTGGTGATGTCGCCGTGAGCAAGGATATGTCCCAGCGTGCTCAACTGCTCGGTGACTGTCATGGAGGTCTCTGGGTGTGAAAAGAAAAGGGCCGCAGCGCGGCCCTTTCATTTCACGATGTCGTGATGTCAATCTGATGACATCGCAGCGTTCCACTCGATTCAGTGCTTGGCCATCGCCGAGCTGAGACCGAGGTAATCGAGCAGAATGCGCCCGCTCTCGGAGAGGTAGGCATCATCCTCCGGCTTTGGTTTGTCCGCTTCCGCGTGAGGCGTGTTTTCGTCTTCCTTCTCCAGCTTTGCCAGTGGTTCCTCACCTTTGGCCAGGCGCAATGCATTCTCCAAGGCCAGCTGACGCTTCTCGATATCGGCCTGCTGTGCACGTCGCTTTTCTTCATTGAGGCTGACGGTGGTTTCGTGCATCAGCTCCTGGGCAAGCGCCAGGCGATCGCGGGTGAAGACGAAGTCCGGGTTCTCGCCGGTGCGTGCTTCGTGGCGTGCCTTCAGCTCGGCGAGGAACGGCTTGAACGGGTTCATGTCCGGATTGATCGCCGCGCGGATGCTGTCCCAAGGCAGCGCTTCCGGCAGCGCACTCTCACCGATTTCCTTGGTGTCGACATCGGCAGGGTAGCTGATGTCGGGAATCACACCCTGATGTTGAGTGCTCTGCCCGGATACGCGGTAAAACTTGGCCAGGGTCAGCTTCAGCTCACCATGGTTGAGAGGCTGGATCGTCTGCACGGTGCCCTTGCCGAAGGTCTGGCCACCGAGGATTAAGGCCCGGTGGTAGTCCTGCATCGCGCCGGCGAAGATCTCCGAGGCCGATGCCGAAAGACGGTTGACGAGGACGGCCAGCGGCCCCTTGTACAGCGCGCCGGTCTGTTCATCGGCAAGCACGTCTACGCGGCCATCGCTGTTGCGTACCAGCACAGTCGGACCCTGATCAATGAATAGGCCGGTGAGCTCGGTGGCCTCTTGCAGTGAGCCGCCGCCGTTGTTGCGCAGGTCGATGACCACGCCGTCGACTTTCTCTGCTTCCAGTTCGGAGAGCAGCTTTTTGACGTCACGCGTGGTGCTCTTGTAGTTCTGGTCCCCGGCGCGCAGTGCCTTGAAGTCCAGGTAGAACGCCGGAATCTCGATCACACCGAGCTTGAAGTTCTGCCCCTGGTGTTCCAAGTTCAGCACCGACTTCTTCGCTGCCTGCTCCTCGAGCTTCACCGCTTCGCGGGTAATGGCGACGACCTTGCTGCTCTGGTCATTCGGCGCGTTGCTCGCCGGGATGACTTCCAGGCGCACGACGGAACCCTTGGGGCCGCGGATGAGCTTGACCACCTCATCCAGACGCCAGCCGATGACGTCGACCATCTCATCGTTGGCCTGGCCGACGCCGACAATCTTGTCCGCTGGCGCCAGCTGCTTGCTCTTCTCCGCCGGGCCGGCCGGCACCAGGCGTACGATCTTCACGTGCTCGTTGTCACTCTGCAGCACCGCGCCGATGCCCTCGAGCGACAGGCTCATGTTGATGTCGAAATTCTCCGCGCTGTCCGGCGACAGGTATTGGGTGTGCGGATCGTAGGTCTGCGCGAAGGCGTTGATGTAGGTCTGGAAAACGTCCTCGCCACGGGTCTGGTTCAGGCGCGATAGCTGGTTCTTGTAGCGTTTGGTCAGCAGTTCCTCAATGGCCTTCGGCTCCTTGCCGGCGATCTTCAGACGCAATACCTCGTCCTTTACCCGTTTGCGCCACAGGTCATCCAGCTCTGCGGTGTCCTTGGCCCAGGCGGCCTTCTCACGGTCGACCAGCAGCTCCTCGTCGACGCTGAAGTCGAAGCTGTCGACGCCCTTGTCGAGCAGGCTCAGGGCGTAGTTCAACCGGTTCTGCAAGCGCTCGAGATGACGGGAGTAGATGATGAAACCGGGTTCGAGATTGCCGCCCTTGAGGAAGTCGTCGAACTGGTTGCGCCACTTGCCGAACTCTTCGAGGTCGGATGCCAGGAAATAGCTGCGCGAGGGATCGAGCATCTGGATGTAGCTGTCGAAGATCTTTGCCGAACGCGCGTCGTTCAGCGGCGGCTTGTTGTAGTGATGGCGCTTGAGCAGTTCGACGACGTTCAGGCTGGCTATGACCTGGTCACGATCGGGTTGCAGGTAGTCCCAGTTCTCCGGCGTGCTGACGGCTTTGGCCATCGCCAGGGAAGCGTGAAGGCCGAAAAGGACGGCGAGAACGGTGCAGGTCAGCGTACGTTTCATGGCTTGGGGGCGACGTAAGGCTAGGGAATAACGCATATTAGGCCATCTAAAGTAGGCGCCGGTTCGGTTTTCCGTCCGGCGGTGGAAAGCACAAGCCCGATGGTTGAGGTGGTCAAAGAAGGCCAGCGAGCGATCAGTTGGGTGGGCATAGATAGGAACCACTATGGAGGCAGCATGAAGGCATTGCAAGGTATCGAGGGGCATCTGGAGTGGGCCGAGCGACCGGCTCCGGCGTGCGGCGATGGCGAAATCCGTATCCGTGTGGCTGCTGCCGGGCTGAACCGTGCGGACCTGCTGCAGCGAGGCGGACACTATCCGCCGCCGGCAGGTGTCACCGACATCCTGGGGCTGGAATGCGCAGGGGTGGTCGCCGAGGTCAGTGGGCGCAGCCGCTGGAAGGTGGGTGATCGCGTGTGCACGCTGCTGGCTGGTGGTGGCATGGCCGATGAGGTGGTGGTCGATGCCCGTCACGCGCTGCCGGTTCCCGAGGGCATGTCGCTGCATGAAGCTGCGGTGATCCCGGAGGTATATGCCACGGCCTGGCTCAATCTCTATCGCCTGGGCGCTTTACTGGCCGGCGACAAGGTGCTGCTGCACGCTGGCGCCAGTGGTGTCGGCTCGGCGGCGATCCAGTTGTGCAAGGCGTTTGGCAATCCCTGCTGGGTCAGCGTCGGCTCGGCCGAGCGGCTGGCCTATTGCGAATCGCTCGGTGCTCAGGGTGGTGTGCTGCGTGGTGACTCGCTCGAAGCGCTACGCGATTTTGGTCCGTTCGACATGATCCTCGACCCGGTCGGTGCCAAGTACGCCGCATTGAATATGCAGCTGCTGGCGATGGATGGGCGTTGGGTGATGATCGGCTTGATGGGCGGACGCAAGGCCGAGATGGATCTGGCTGGTTTGCTGGCCAAGCGCATCCAGTTGATCGGCTCGACCCTGCGCAGCCGCGACGCCGATTACAAGGCCGGGCTGCTGGCGGAAATGGAAGAGAAGGTCTGGCCGCTGTTCGCCCAGGGCAAGCTTTCGCCGCGTCTGGAGCGAACCTTTGCCATCGGTGATGTGGAGGCTGCATTCGAAACGCTGGCCAGCAACACCGTGTCCGGCAAGGTGGCCCTGGTGATCGATAGCGCGCTTTCCTGATCCGCATCGTCCTGATGTGGACGGAGCCAGATTTCGCTTTGCCTTGATGGATCGAGCAGGTTTGCAGTGCTGCAGACCTGCCCGGTGCGGTTCAAGGCAACTGGCTGCTGGCGTAGAACGCGGTCAGTACCTTGACCAGATGCGCCAGGTCCTGACTACCCGCAAGCTCGCGGATCGAGTGCATGGCGAAGGTCGGCAGGCCGATGTCGACGGTACGCACACCCAGCTGACTGGCCGTGATCGGGCCGATCGTGGAGCCGCAACCCATGTCGCTGCGGGTGACGAAACTCTGCACCGGCACTTCGTTTTCCAGGCAGAGATGGCGGAAGAAGCCGGCAGTTTCGCTGCTGGTGGCGTAGCGCTGGTTGTTGTTCACCTTGATCACTGGACCAGCGTTGAGCTTCGGCCCGTGATTGCCGTCGTGCTTGTCGGCGTAGTTCGGGTGCACCGCGTGGGCATTGTCGGCGGAAATCAGCAGGGAATGGCTGATGGCGCGCTGGAAGTCGTCCTCATCTGGCAGCACGCGACGCAAGACCTGCTCCAGGAACGGGCCATCCGCGCCGCACAGCGAGGTCGAGCCGACTTCCTCGTGATCGGTGCAGACCAGCACGCAGGTGTGCTCGGGTTCGGCGTTCAGCAAGGCCTGCAAGCCCGCAAAGCACGAAAGCAGATTGTCCAGACGGGCGCCAGCGATGAAGTCACCGTGCAAGCCGATGACCGCTGCGCTCTGGGTGTCATAGAAGCTCAGTTCGAAGTCCAGCACCACGTCGGCGACCAGCCCATGTTCACGGCCGAGCTGATCGGCGAGCAGTGCGCGGAAGTCCGGGCTTTCCTGGCTGGCGATCTGGGCCAGAATCGGCGGTAGCTCGTTCTGCGCGTTGATGGCCCAGCCCTGATTGGCTTCCCGATTGAGGTGGATCGCCAGGTTCGGAATCGTCGCGATCGGAACCTTGAAGTCGATCAGCTGGCTTTCGATGCGGCCATCACGGCTATAGGTGACACGGCCGGCCAGCGACAGATCGCGGTCGAACCAAGGAGCGAGCAGGGCGCCGCCATACACCTCGACACCCAGCTGCCAGAAGCCCTGGCGCTGCAGCTCGGGCTGCGGCTTGACCCGCAGGCACGGGCTGTCGGTATGGGCGCCAACCAAGCGCAGGCCGTGTTCGACGAGCGCCTTGCTGCCCAGCTGGAAGGCGATGATGGCCGAGTCGTTGCGGGTGACGTAATAACGCCCGCCCGCCTCGGTATGCCAGACCTCGCGCTCGTCCAGCGCACGGTAGCCGGCGGCCTGTAGCGCCTGGGCGAGATTCTGGGTGGCATGGAACGGGGTAGGGGACGCCTGCAGATATTCGATCAGGCCTTGGTTGAGAGCTTTGCGCATTTCGGACTCCGGACTGCAAGGTCACGAAGTCTATAGCATTCGACACCTGGTAATAAGCGCACCGGCACCGCCTGCGTTAGTAAGTGCGCGCGATGGCACGTGCTTGTCGTCATCAGAACGGTGCCGGGCACTCGAAGCGCAGGCGCTCGCCGGTTTGCGGGTGGGTCAGGGTGAGCATACTGGCGTGCAGACACAGGCGCTCATGGGCTTGCAGGGCTTGCTCGTGGGCATACAGGCGATCGCCAAGCAGCGGATGCCCGATCGACAGCATATGGACTCGCAACTGGTGGGAGCGGCCGGTGATAGGGGTCAGCTCGACGCGGCTGTAGTCGCCGCAGCGTTCAAGCACGCGCCAGAAGGTCAGTGCGTGCTTGCCCAGCTCGTGGTCGACAACGTGGCGCGGCTTGGTCGGCGGATCGTAGCGCAGCGGCAGGTCAATGCTGCCGCTGTCCTGTTCGGGCTGGCCCCAGCACAGCGCGGTATAGGCCTTTTCCGTTTCACGATCATGGAACTGGCGGGACAGTTCACGGTGCGTATCAGCGTCGCGGGCGAGCACGATTAGTCCGGAGGTTTCCCAGTCCAGGCGATGCACGATGCGCGCTTCGGGATAGCCGTTTTCCTGCAGGCGGGTCACCAGGCAGTCACGGTTGTCTTCGGCGCGGCCCGGTACGGAAAGCAGCAGGGTCGGCTTGTTGATGACCAGCAGGGCAGCGTCCTGATGGACGATCTCGATAGCGCTTAGAGGCATTCGCTTTTCCACAAACGAAGACGGCGACCCGTGGGCCGCCGTTTCTGTACGCCGGTTTCGCTCAGCGATCCGGCAGGGTGATATTGAGTTCGAGAATCGAGCAACTGCCCTGGTCCTCGAGTGCAACCTGGACCTGATCGCTGTCGATGTTGACGTACTTGCGGATCACCTCGACCAGCTCTTTTTGCAGGGCCGGCAGGTAGTCCGGCTCGGTGCGCTGGCCACGCTCGTGGGCGACGATGATCTGCAGACGCTCCTTGGCGATCGCGGCTGGGGTTTCCTTCTTCTTGCGTTCACGGAAGAAGTCGAAAAGGTTCATTCGCGGCCTCCGAAAAGTCGTTGCAGGAAGCCCGGCTTCTTGACGTCGAGGAAGCGGTGCGCGACTTCCTTGCCGAGCAGACGGTCCACGGCGTCGCTGTACGCCTGGCCGGCATCGCTCTGGTCGTCGAGAATCACCGGGATACCCTGGTTGGAAGCCTTGAGTACGGCCTGCGACTCGGGAATCACGCCCAGCAGGCGGATGGAGAGGATTTCCTCGACGTCTTCGACGCCGAGCATTTCGCCCTTGGTGACACGCTCGGGGTTGTAGCGGGTCAGCAGCAGATGCTCCCGGATCGGTTCTTCGCCGTTCTCGGCGCGACGCGACTTGCTCGCCAGCAGGCCGAGCATGCGGTCGGAGTCGCGAACCGAAGAGACTTCCGGGTTGGTGACGACGATGGCTTCGTCGGCGAAGTACATCGCCAGGTGCGCGCCCTTCTCGATACCGGCCGGGGAGTCGCAGATGACGTATTCGAAATTCTTGCCCAGCTCGTCGATGACCTTGCCAACGCCTTCCTGGGTCAGCGCGTCCTTGTCGCGTGTCTGGCTGGCGGCCAGCACATAGAGGTTCTCGAGACGCTTGTCCTTGATCAGGGCCTGGGTCAGGGTTGCGTCGCCATTGATGACGTTGACGAAGTCGTAAACCACCCGGCGTTCGCAGCCCATGATCAAGTCGAGGTTCCGCAGACCGACGTCGAAGTCGACGATGACAGTCTTGTGGCCGCGCAGAGCGAGGCCGGTACCGATGGCGGCGCTGGTGGTGGTTTTACCAACGCCACCTTTGCCGGAAGTGACTACGATGATCTTGGCCAAGGTGATTCACCCTAAATATTTAAAAAATCGGGACCTTTCGCCGATTTCAGCGTCAGGATTGCCCGTTTGGTCCTTGAAAATTCGCGGCAGTATCCGTTAAAGGCGGGTGATGTTCAACACGTCGCCAGAGAGGCTGATCTGTACCGCTTCAGCCCAGAGAGGATCGCGTCGCAGGTCCTCGGCTACCTTGTACTGGCCGGCGATGGAGACCATTTCAGCGGTGAGTTGCTGACAGAAGATCCGCGCCGAAGTGTCGCCTTTGATACCCGCCAAGGCGCGACCTCGAAGCGGACCGTAGACATGGATGTTGCCATCGGCGAGAAGTTCCGCACCGGGGCTCACGGGAGCCAGAATGATGAGGTCGCCGCCTTGCGCGTAGACCTGCTGGCCGCCGCGGATGGGGGTGGTGACGACGCGGGTCGGGCGATAGACCGGCTCGGCTGGTTTGGCCGGGGTTTTCGAGCTCAGGTCGACCTGCCGCTCACGAGCACCGGAAGGCGGCAGCACCGGCAGATCGAGCACCGCGGCCGCCTCGAGGTGGGACGGTTCGCTGGCGCGCAGGGCCAGGGTACGCAGACGATGCTTGCGGCACAGGCTGACCAGCGCAGCGATATCGATCTCGCGAGCCGCCTCCGGCAGCTTGTCCAAGGCCAGGACCAGCGGGGTGTTATTGAAGAAGTCCGGCGCCTGCTCGACCTTGGCCGCGAGTTGCTCGTCGAGACGCTCAATGTCGTTGCTGGCGAGTTCCAGCACGGTGATGGCGAGCATGCTGCCCTTGAGCTGGAAGGCTGGGGACTGATCGGTGAGGTCGGCTTGGCTCATGGTCTGTCTGCTGCGGTAAATGGCGAGGACTTATAGCGGGGAGCGCCGCCGCCTGCAACCCGGCAAGGGCCTGTGGAACGATCACTGGTGCGTTGAGGTTCGGTCAATGCGGGCATTTGCCGGTAGAATGCGCCGCTTCATAGGCTGTCGAGCTATTCATGGACCGTCCTCAGTTTCGTGCGTACTTCCTGCACCCGCGCTTCTGGCCGCTGTGGCTGGGCCTGGGCGTGCTGTGGCTGCTGGTCCAGTTGCCATATTCGGTTCTGTTGAAACTGGGGCGCGGGCTTGGCGCACTGATGTTTCGCTTCGCCGGTTCGCGTCGCTACATCGCCCGGCGCAATCTGGAGCTGTGTTTCCCCGAACTGAGTCAGGCGCAACGCGAGCGTCTGTTGCGGGAGAACTTTGCCTCCAACGGCATTGCCTTCTTCGAGATGGCCATGAGCTGGTGGTGGCCGCAGGCACGCCTGCAGCGCCTGGCCAGGATCGATGGGCTCGAGCATCTGCAGCAGGCTCAGGCTGCAGGGCAGGGTGTGATCCTGATGGCGCTGCATTTCACTACGCTGGAGATCGGCGCCGCGCTGCTCGGCCAGCGGTACACCATCGATGGCATGTATCGCGAGCACAAGAATCCGCTTTTCGACTTCGTCCAGCGTCGCGGGCGCGAACGGCACAACCGTGATGCGAGTGCCATCGAGCGCGAGGATGTGCGGGCGATGCTCAAGGTATTGCGCGCAGGGCGCGCCATTTGGTACGCGCCGGACCAGGACTATGGGCGCAAACAGAGCCTGTTTGTACCGCTGTTTGGCGTCCAGGCGGCGACCGTCACCGCCACGACCAAGTTCGCCCGGCTGGGCAGGGCGCGGGTCGTACCCTTCACCCAGGAACGCCTGGCGGACGGTTCGGGGTATCGACTGGTGATCCATCCGCCGCTGCAGGACTTCCCGGGTGAAAGTGAAGAGGCGGACTGTCTGCGGATCAACCAGTGGATAGAAGAGGCGGTAAGTGCGGTACCCGAGCAGTACCTCTGGGCGCATCGCCGCTTCAAGACCCGCCCGGTAGGCGAGCCCAGCTTGTATAAAAAGAGGAAGACGCGTTCGGCCGTCTAGTGGACTGCCATTTGCGCCAGGCCTGGCGTCTTCCCGGGCAGATCGCGCAGGTCAGGCCAACGTACCGTCCCGGAAATCTCGCAGCGCCTGCTCGATCTCCTCGCGGCTGTTCATCACGAATGGCCCGTACTGCACGATCGGCTCACCGAGTGGGCGGCCTGCCAGCAGCATCAGCCGGGCGCCACGTTCGCTGGACAGATTGAGCTCGCCGTCCTGGGACATCTGAACCAACTGGCCTTTGCTCGCCGCCTGCTCACCCACCCGCAGCGTCCCTTCATAGACGTAGAGCAGCAACCGATGGCCATCCGGCACTTGCGGCGAGACGGCACTCTCGGCTGAAAGCTGCAGGTCGAACAGCAGAGGTTCGGTATCGGGCCGCTGCACGATCCCGTGCTGTTCGATATCGCCGGCCTTGAACACGCCGGCGATGACCTTGGCCTGCACGCCGCCCGGCAGGGCGAGTTGCGGTATTTCGGCCGGGGCGAAATCCCGATAGTCCGGATCGCCGAGCTTGGCGTGGGAGGGCAGGTTCAACCATAGCTGGAAGCCGCGCATGGTGCCTTCCTGCTGCTGCGGCATCTCGCTATGGATGACGCCGCGCGCTGCGGTCATCCACTGCACGCCACCGCTCTCCAGCAACCCCACATTGCCCATGTGATCCTCGTGGCGCATGCGTCCTTCGAGCATGTAGGTGATGGTTTCGAAGCCGCGATGTGGGTGGGGCGGGAAGCCGGCAATGTACTCGTCAGGGTCGTTGGAACCGAACTCGTCGAGCATCAGGAACGGATCGAAGCGCTCCGGGGCAGCGCCGCCGAAGACGCGGGTCAGGCTGACGCCGGCGCCATCGGACGTGGCACGGCCGCTGGTGATGGAAAGAATTTCACGCTGGGACATGATCGAATGCCTCTCGGGTTGAATTCGCCAAGAGTAGGTGGGTTGCTTCGATTAATGGGTGCGTAATATCGCTACAAACAATCGATAAAGTGGGTTATTCCTCTACCAGCAAGTCCCGCGCCCGGCTGTAGACGTAGCGCACCTTCTCGTATTCAAACGGCGAATTGAGCTGACCGTAGCGGAAGCTGGTGACATGCCGCGCATTGACGGCCCGCAGCGCCGTCAGGCTCAACTCGCCGCCGGTGGTTTCGGAATACTGCAGAAACTCCACCTGCCGCTCGACGGCGAAGTCGGCCACGCGGCCCGTGGTGTCGCGCAGGTTGGACGGGCCCAGCGCTGGAAGAATCAGGTACGGACCCTGGGGAACGCCCCAATAACCGAGGGTCTGGCCGAAATCTTCGCTCTGACGCGGCAGCCCCATGCGCGTTGCCGGGTCCCAGAGGCCGCCCACACCCAGGATGCTGTTGAACAGGAAGCGTGCGGTGGCATTCGCCGCGCGCTGGCCCTTGAGCTGAGCCAGGCTGTTGAACAGCGTCGGCACTTCGCCGAGGTTGCTGAAGAAGTTGCTCACGCCTGTGCGCACCGTCGGCGGCGTGACGTAGCGATAGCCGCGGACCACCGGCAGCATCACCCACTGATCGAGCCGATAGTTGAAGTGGTAGATGCGCCGGTTGACCGACTCGAACGGATCGTAGACATCCAGTGCCTGGAAGGTGGCGCGCTCGAACTCGCGCTGATCCAGACCGGGATTGAACTCCAGATTGCGCAGCGGATGGGTGAAACCATCCTCATCCACCTTCGGCGTGTCGGCGAAGGCCAGACCACTGGCCAGAAGCAACGGCAGCAGCATTCCTTTAGCCACGGAAGAACTCCAGCATGTGTTGAGTGTTTACGCGGTAGTTGAGGTTGCCGCAGTGGCCGCCTCGCGGATAAAGGGTCAGGCGATCACCGAAGGTACGGCGCAGGAAGCCGAGGTCACCCTCGCCGAGGATCAGGTCGTCGGCGTTGTGCATGACGGCGATCTTCGGACTCTGGCGCAGGTAATCCTCCAGTGCGTACAGGCTGACCTGCTGGATCAGCTGGGTCAGGCTGCCGCCGTCGTACTGGGCGCGCCACATCGGAATCACCTGCTCGGTGATGTAGCAGTCGAAGTTGCACAGCAGTGCGCGCTTGAAGAACGGCTCCAGACGGGTGCCTTCGTTGATCGGATACTCGGGCGGTGTGATCAGGCCGCGACGGTTGATCAGGTCGGAGGTGAAGGTGATATCCGCGGCGGAGAAGCGGAACACTGAACCGATGAGCATCGCCATCTGCTCGTCGCTGAGCTTCAGGTTCGATTGCTGGAAGTCGTAGAGAACGGCCTCGTCGAGGTCGATATAGCCCTTCTGACGGTAATAGCGCGTGAGCTTTTCCAGAATCACTTCGTAGAAGGTGGTGTGGTCGTTAATGCCTTCGACGCGGGTCTGCACCAGCTTGTCCAGGTTGCTGACCGAGGTGTAGAGGTTGACCGGCGGATTCAGCAGCAGCACGCGCTTGAAGTTGAAGCTGCGACGGGTTTCGTCCAGCTGGCTGACGAACGCGGCATTCAGGGCGCCGAGGCTGTAGCCGGTGAGGTGGTACTCGGTGACGGGCAGCTTGTGGTGCTGCGCGCGGACCGCCTGCATGACCCGGTACAGGTCTTTGGCATCGTCGCTGCTGATCCCGGGTGTTGCGTAGCGCGAGGCGGCGGACATGAAGTCATAGCTGGTCGGCGACGACAACTGCACCACATGGTAGCCGGCGCCGTAGAACAGACGCTTCAGGGCTTCGGTCTTGCCTGCCGAATAGCGCGCGCCGGTACCGGAAATGATGAACATGAGTGGCGCGGGGCCGCTTTGCCGAGCGAGCCGATAACGCAGCTTTTTGACCGGCCAGAAGTTGTCCGGGAGGGTGAACTCGCGTTCGGGACGCAGACGCAGGTTGTAGTCGGCCTGGTCGATATCGTCATCGGTCGGCACTTCGGCGCGTAGCTCGATGGGCGTACCGGCGATGGTGGCTTCGAAGGGGTTGGACAGCGGGAAGCCGTACTCCTCGACAGTCAGATCGGCGGCGTGGACAGGCGCAACGACCAGGGCGAGCAGGGCGGTCAGGCGCAACAACAGCTGCATGGTGCTTCTCCGTTAACAGGCCCGGTTGGCCTGTGGCAAGGCAGCGACGGCGTCCCGCGCTACCTGTCCCAATAGAACTGCATCGGCTGCACAACGCAAGCCAACTTCACTATGGCAGCGCGGTTGCGGATTCGATCCCTGCGCAGAATGAGAAATGACGACGGCGTCAGGCGTGATGGTGCAGCCAGGCATGTTTGGGGATGGGCATCTTGCTTGCCGGACTGCGTTCGAAACGCTGCCAGAGCTTCTCGTGGAAGTAGAAGCCCACCGAGTTGCACAGCGGTTCGACGGTGGCGACCAGGCCGCCAATGGCGATGCTGCCAGTCAGTGCATAGGTCACCGAAAAGGCGATGCAGAAGTGCATCAGGGTGAACGTCACGGTCTTCAGCATGGCCCCGTCTCCTTGTGCAGTCGAGAATCGTTCTCGCGATGAAGAGAGTCTGGTCGAGCCCGGGCAATGTCTGAAATCAACGTTTCGCATGTGCGACATAGCGCCACACTATTTGTATGTGGATTTGTTGCGGCGCCCCATTTTCCGCGGCTGAACGGCTCTACGACGGGTGTTTTTGTGAACTGCATTCAGACCAAAGTCGGGTGGTGTTCATCCGACCCAAGCCTAAAGTAGCCGCCCCTGCTCCCACCGGGGGGTAGCGACCGTGGAGACAGATTCCAATGCACAATGAAAATGTTTACCGGCAGATCTATGCCAATCCGCGTTTCCAGGAGCTGGTTGCCAAGCGCGGCCGTTTTGCCTGGCTGCTATCGGCCGTCATGCTCAGCGCCTACCTGGCGTTCATCCTGCTGATCGCCTTCGAGCCAAAGATCCTCGGCATTCCGCTGTCCGCCAATACCGTGACCACCTGGGGTATCCCGGTTGGCGTCGGGGTGATCTTCATGGCGTTCATCCTGACCGGTGTCTACGTGCAGCGTGCCAACGGTGAGTTCGATCGCATCAACCAGGAAATCCTCAACGAGGCACAGCAATAATGATCCTGCGTTTTCTGATGACTGCCCTGCTGTTGGCAGTCTCGCCTGTGCTTCTCGCCGATGCCATCACCGGCGAAGTCCAGAAACAGGCCACCAACTACACCGCCATCATCATGTTCGTGGTGTTCATCGTGTTCACCATGGGCATCACCAAGTGGGCGGCCAAGCGCAACACCTCCACGGCTGACTACTACACCGCGGGTGGTAGCATCACCGGCTTCCAGAACGGCCTGGCGATCGCCGGCGACTTCATGTCGGCGGCATCCTTTCTGGGCATTTCCGCGCTGGTCTACACCAGTGGCTACGACGGCCTGATCTACTCCATCGGCTTCCTCGTCGGCTGGCCGATCATCCTCTTCCTGATGGCCGAGCGCCTGCGCAACCTGGGCAAGTTCACCTTCTCCGACGTGGCGTCCTATCGCCTGGGCCAGACTCAGATCCGTCTGCTCTCGGCGTTCGGTTCGCTGATCGTGGTGGCCTTCTACCTGATCGCGCAGATGGTCGGCGCCGGCAAGCTGATCCAGCTGCTGTTCGGCCTGGACTACTACGTAGCCGTGGTGCTGGTCGGTGTGCTGATGGTCATGTACGTGCTGTTCGGCGGCATGCTCGCCACCACCTGGGTGCAGATCATCAAGGCGGTCCTGCTGCTGTCCGGCGCCTCTTTCATGGCCATCATGGTGATGAAGAGTGTCGGTTTCGACTTTGGCAGCCTGTTCGCCGAAGCAGTGAAGATCCATGAGAAAGGCGCTCAGATCATGAGCCCGGGCGGCCTGGTTTCCGATCCGATCTCGGCGATCTCCCTCGGCCTGGCGCTGATGTTCGGCACCGCTGGCCTGCCGCACATCCTGATGCGCTTCTTTACCGTCTCTGACGCCAAGGAAGCGCGCAAGAGCGTGTTCTACGCCACCGGCTTCATCGGCTACTTCTACATCCTGACCTTCATCATCGGCTTCGGCGCGATCCTGCTGGTCAGCACCAACCCGGACTTCAAGGACGTGACCGGCGCCATCGTCGGCGGCACCAACATGGTCGCCATCCACCTGGCCAGCGCGGTGGGCGGCAACCTGTTCCTCGGCTTCATCTCCGCGGTCGCCTTCGCCACCATTCTCGCCGTCGTGGCGGGTCTGACCCTGGCCGGTGCCTCGGCGGTTTCCCATGACCTCTATGCCTGCTTGATCAAGCAGGGCAAGGCGCGGGAAGAGGACGAGATGCGCGTAACCAAGCTGACCACCCTGAGTCTGGGCGTGGTGGCGATTCTGCTCGGCATCATCTTCGAGAAGCAGAACATCGCCTTCATGGTGGGCCTGGCGTTCTCCATCGCCGCCAGCTGCAATTTCCCAGTGCTGTTCCTTTCCATGTACTGGAAGGGCCTGAGCACCCGTGGTGCGCTGTTTGGTGGCTCGCTGGGGCTGTTCACCGCGTTGCTGCTGACCATCATCAGCCCGACCGTGTGGGTCGACGTATTCGGCTTCGCCGAAGCGATCTTCCCCTACAAGTACCCGGCGCTGTTCTCGATGGCTGCGGCATTCGCCGGCATCTGGTTCTTCTCGGTCACCGACAAGTCCAAACGTGCTGGAGAGGAGCGCGAGCGCTTCTTCGCCCAGTTCGTTCGTTCGCAGACCGGCCTGGGGGCTACTGGCGCTGTCGCGCACTGACGTCCAGCCGGCAACACAAGAGGGCAGCCTGCGGGCTGCCCTTTTTAATGCCTGCAAGGAGG
Organism: Stutzerimonas kunmingensis; assembly: GCF_021432085.1. GTDB lineage: Bacteria > Pseudomonadota > Gammaproteobacteria > Pseudomonadales > Pseudomonadaceae > Stutzerimonas. The sequence continues at coordinate 1,697,476 of NZ_CP090366.1, forward strand.
GCTGTCATCTGGCTGCAACAGCCCCATCCTGCACCCATATTGCCTGCCCAGAACCGCGCGGTCAGCCCCATCAGCCGCGGGTTTGCCAAGGGCATTCAGCAGTCTGATGGATGCCGGTCCGTGCCCCGGCATTCGCTAGACTCGCTGCCACTACCCGAACAACAAAAGGCAGCACAACGATGCACAACCGCATGATGATTACCGGTGCCGGCTCCGGACTTGGTCGCGAGATTGCCCTGCGCTGGGCGCGTGAGGGCTGGCAGCTGGCGCTTTCCGATGTCAACGAAGGCGGCCTGGCGGAAACCCTGAAAATGGTCCGCGAAGCGGGCGGTGACGGCTTCACCATGCGCTGCGACGTGCGTGACTACAGCCAGCTGATCGCCTTCGCCCAGGCCTGCGAGGAGAAGCTTGGCGGCATCGATATCGTGGTCAACAACGCCGGTGTGGCTTCCGGCGGCTTCTTCGACGAGCTGTCGCTGGAGGACTGGGACTGGCAGATCGCGATCAACCTGATGGGCGTGGTCAAGGGCTGCAAGGCGTTCCTGCCGCTAGTACAAAAGAGCAAGGGCAAGATCATCAACATCGCGTCGATGGCGGCGCTGATGCAGGCACCGGGCATGAGCAACTACAACGTGGCGAAGGCCGGCGTGGTGGCGCTGTCGGAAAGCCTGCTGGTCGAGCTGCGCCAGGCCGAGGTCGGCGTGCATGTGGTCTGCCCGTCGTTCTTCCAGACCAACCTGCTGGATTCCTTCCGCGGCCCGACGCCAAACGTGAAGGCGCAGATCGGCAAGCTGCTGGAGTCCTCGCCGATTACTGCGGCGGACATCGCTGACTACATCCACCAGCAGGTCGCCAAGGGCGAGTTCATGATCCTGCCGCACGACGAGGGCCGTATGGCCTGGAAGGTCAAGCAGCAGAACCCTCAGGCGATCTACGACGAGATGGCGCTGCTGGCCGAAAAGAAACGCGCCAAGAGCAAGGCGCTCTGAGACTGCCCGGCCGCTTCGGCGGCCGCTGCGGTTGCCTCGGGGAGGGGCGGGGAGTAGGGTTGCCTGTCCGGCTTTTTTCGCCGTAACCCTATGGATCGCTTGTGAAATTTCCCTCCCGCGGGCTGCTGATGCTGGCGCTGGTCCTGGCTGCCATCAACCTGCGCCCAGGTATTACCTCCTTCGCTCCGCTGATCGAGCGCATCGCCGAAGAGCTTTCGCTTTCTCGCGGTCTGATCAGTCTCACCACGGCCTTGCCGGTTCTGCTGATGGGCTTGCTCGCGCCCCTGGCGCCGCGGCTGGCAGTGCGTTTCGGGCTGGAGCGCAGCATCGCGCTGTGCCTCGGGCTGATCGGCGTGGCATTGCTGTTGCGGCTGTTCGGCCACAACGCCGTTCTGCTGATCGGCACCGCCGGGCTGGTTGGCGCCGGGATCGCCGTCGCCGGGCCGCTGCTGTCCGGTTTCATCAAGCGCTACTTCCTCGAACGCATGGGCCAGACCGCCGCCTGGTACTCGCTGAGCATGGCGGTCGGCGGCACCCTCGGCGTAGTGGTGACGGCGCCGGCCACCGAGGTGATGGGGCAGGACTGGACGCGTGGCCTGGCGCTCTGGGCGTTGCCGGCCCTGGCTGCGCTGCTGATCTGGTCGCGCTTGCCCAATCAGCCGGAAGCCGCCAGCGAGAGTCGTGCCGGTTTGCCCTGGAAGGAGCCTCGGGCCTGGTTGCTCAGTGTCTACTTCGCCCTTCAGGCCGGGCTGTTCTACGCGCTGGCCACTTGGCTGGTGGCTCGTTATCACGAGGTTGGCTACAGCCTGCTGCAAAGTAATGCGTTCTTCAGTGGCTTCATGCTCATCGGCCTGCCGAGTGCCTTTGCCATGCCCTGGCTGGCGCAGCGGCTGGGCAATCGGCATCGAATCATGGCGGCGTGCGGCGGGTTGGCGACCCTTTGCCTGGCAGCAATCGCTCTGGCACCGAGCTGGCAACCCCTGGTGGTCTGCATGCTGCTCGGCGTCGCGCTCAACGGCACCTTCTCCCTGGCGCTGATCTCGCCGATGTACGAAGCCAATACTCCGTTGGCGGTCAGCCGGCTGACCGCGATGATGCTCTGCACCGGCTACTGCCTGGCGTGCCTGACTCCGGTACTGGCCGGGCTCGGGCGTGATCTGGCGGGTGACTATCGCATGCCGTTCCTGGTCCTCACCGGCATGGCGGCATGCATGTCGTTGTTGGCGATGCGCCTGCGGCCACGGCATCAGGATTGCTGAACCGTCCCGAGGCTGTGGCCTGTTTCACCACTTCCCAAGCCGCGGGTGACCCGCCCGCCGCGCTGTGCTAGAAAGCTCGCCGTCCCAGTTCATCCCTGCGTTTCGGAGTTTCGAGTGGAGTCTGAATCCATCGTTTATGGCTGCATCCGTGATTGGCCTTCCGCCGACCCCGAGCAGTGCCGCCAGCGCCGGGCGAACAATCTGGCTGCCGTGCAGGCGTTGCCGCAGGGCGAGGCCTGGCCCTTCATCGGTCGCGAAATGTTTTCCTTCTGCCGTAACGAGGAACTGGGCCTGTACCAGACCCAGGTGATCCACTTCGGTGCCAGCTACCGCGCAGTGGAGTACGAGTGGGCGCTCTGGGTCCAGCGTTTCGAGGAGCTGCTCAAGCAGTTGTACTGGACCAGCGCGGTGGTGCACCTGGAAACCGAGCTCAACGGCACCCACACCTTTCGCTGGGAAACCGATACCGGCAGCCACAGTCCGCAGCAGAGCGACCTGCGCATGCGCTGTGCCTGGGAGCGCGAGAGCGGTCTGTTCGGCTGAAACGCGCGGCGTCGTTCAGTCCAGCCACTCGCGCGGCACATCGCGCCTAAGGGCCAGCTGGCATTGCTGACTGTCGGGGTCGAAGACGATCACCGCCTCCCCCTTCTCCAGCGCGCGGCGCACCCGTGTCACCCGGGTTTCAAGCGGGGTTTCGTCACCATTATCGGTGCCGTCGCGGGTGACGAAATCTTCTATTAGGCGGGTCAGGGTGTCCGGTTCGAGCTGGTCGTGCGGTATGAGCATGGGATTTCTTCGGGTGAGCCGGTTTGCCACAAGGCCGGCGGACGTTAGCTCGCGCCGCCCTGCAGGTAGCTGTCCAGGCAAGCATACAGCTGCCGGCTCTCCAGAGGTTTACCGATGAATTCATCCATACCCGATTCCAGGCCGCGCTGACGGTGCTCTGCCAGTACGTGGGCGGTCACGGCGATGATCGGCACGGCCTGTAATTCAAGCTCCGCTTCCAGCTTGCGTATCCGCCGGCTGGCTTCGAAGCCATCGAGCTCCGGCATTTCGCAGTCCATCAGGATCAGTTGCACGGCTTCCGGATCGCGACGATAGAGGTCCACGGCCTGGCGTCCGTTGTCGGCGAGCTGAACCGCGTAACCGCGCTTTTTCAGCAGGCCGCGCACCACCATCTGATTCACCGGATTGTCCTCGGCGACCAGAATGCAGGGTTCGCGGGGTGGCTGCTCTGCTGGTGCAACGTCGGTCGCTTCGCTAGCCTGCTGAGGCGCTGGAGTGTATAGCGCCTGCAACGCCTCACGCAGCGGCGTGCTCTGCAGCGGTAGCGCCAGGCTGATCAGACGTAACCCAGGCGATGGCGGTGGCGGCTCGTGGACCGGCGAATAGAGCATCAGCACCCGCTGATTCGCCTCCAGATGCGGGCGAAGACGCTCCAGCCACTGCGCCGGACTACCCGGCCAGGGCGCTAGCAGAACCAGCAGTGGCGGGGCGGTGAAGTCAGACAGGTAGTCCGGCAGACATTCCGGGGTCTGGCAGCGCTCGGTGCGCATGCCCCAGCGCCGCAGCAGATGGCTCAACGCTTCGAGGCCCTCGGTATCCTGCGAGGCGAGCAGCGCCGGGCGGCCGCCGAGCAGATGGGCGAGGGGGTCTTCCGTGTCGCTAGCGCTTTGCAGCGGGATTTCGAAGCAGAAGCGACTGCCGCGGCCTGGTGCGCTCTGCACCTCGATATGGCCGTTCATCATTTCCACCAGCTCCTTGCTGATCGCCAGGCCGAGCCCGCTGCCGCCATAACGTCGGGTGGTACTCGAATCGCCCTGGGAGAAGGACTCGAACAGTTGCGCCAATACTTCCTGACGCATGCCGATACCGCTGTCGCTGACGCAGAACACCAGGCGCCGGGTGCCTTCCTGAGTCTGGCGGCAGGAGACTTCGAGCAGTACGTGGCCGTGCTCGGTGAATTTCAGCGCATTGCTCAGCAGGTTCATCAGAATCTGTTTGAGTCGCGTGGGGTCGCCACGAATCCGTCGCGGCACGCCGGGCTCCAGGCCTACGTGCAGGCTCAGCTGTTTCTCCAGCGCCTGCGCGGTGAACAGCCGGATGGTTTCGGAAATCAGGATTTCCAGATCGAAATCGATGTCTTCCAGGCTGAGCTTGCCGGAGCCGATCCGGGCGTAGTCGAGGATGTCGTTGATCACCGCCATCAGCGAATTGCCGGAGCTGGAGATGGTATCCAGGTAGAACTGCTGGCTGCGGTCCAGCGGCGTTTCACGCAGCAGTTGCAGCATGCCGAGCACGCCATTGAGCGGAGTGCGGATCTCGTGACTCATCTTGGCCAGGAAGCGGCTCTTGGCTTCGTTCTCGCTGGCGGCCCGCTCGGCGGCCTCACGCGAGCGGTAGCCCTCTTCCTTGAGCAGGTTGATGCGATCGGCCAGGCCGATGGACAGGGTGATCAGTTCGAAAGCGACGCTGGCCTTGACCACCGCCGCTCCGTACAGGCCGAACAGTTCGAAACCCAACGAGCCGGCCGTGACCAGAATGAACGAGGCCAGCAGCACGCCCCAGGCCAGCGTGTAGTAGACGCCATAGCGCACGCCGCGACGCCAGACGAAGGCGCCGGTGACAAGCAGGCCGACCGAGGCGGCGATCACCGTGATGCTGGCCAGGATGCTCCAGGTCTGCACGTCCAGCAGCAGCCCGGAAACCATGCTGCCGAGGGCGATCAGCAGCGTGCAGCGCAGCACCAAGTCGAGCCGTGGAAAGAGCTCGCGGGTGTGCAGGAAGTGGCGGCTGAACTGAATGGCGATCAGGCAATGGCTGAACATCAGGACGTAGATGCCCATGGCCACCAGCCCGCCGTCGTCAGCCAGCCATTTGACCAGCAGGCCGTCGAAGGAGAGCGCGAACAGCCCGACGTTGAGGGTGTAGACCAGATACCAGAAGTACGCCGGCTCGCGCAGCGAGGCGAAGAGGAACAGGTTGTAGCAGAACATCGCAAACAGCACGCCGTAGAAGGCGCCGCTGATGCCGCTCAACTCCTGTTGCTGGGCCGCGCTGGCGTTGTAGCTGCTGAAGTACAGCGGCACGTAGAGCGTGCTGGTGGTCTTGATGCGCAGCAGAAGGGTGGTTTCGCCCGGAGGCAGATCGACGGGAAACCAGAAGTCGCTGACCTTTACCGGTCGATCCGCGAAGGGGTAGCGATCCCCGCTCAGCTGCCTGCTGATGCTGCCGTCGGGGTACTGCAGGAACAGCTCAATGTGGTCGAGCAGCGGGTAGTTGATTTCGACGAAGCCGCCGAGCGGTGCGTCCAGCTCGTTGACCAGTCTGGCGCGTAACCACCATGTCGAGCTGTTCTTGCCCTCGTTCACATGGCCGCTCTCGACGGTGCGCATGCGCTCGTCCGCGAATGCCATGACTTCATCGACATCCAGCGCGCCATCCGGGTCCTCGAGGTAGAGGGTGCCGCTTCCGAGTGACTTGCGCAGGTCGGGTGAATCGAACACGACGGGCGAGATTGCCCAGGCTTGGAGCGACAGGCAAAACAGCAGCAAAGCCAGGCATGAACGCGGCGTCATGTTTCGTTCCGGAAGAGGCGCGCCCGAATGGGCGACACATATTAGTAGAGCGATGTGACGGTACCGATTCCTTGGGCTCTACATGGCGCCTTCAGAGTGCCGCACGTCCTTGTCCGGTTAACTTTGCCGAGTTACACGCCGAGCGGCAAGCGTCTACTGTGCGAAGCAGGCGCCTGGTCACGTAAGCCGATGGCTCAACTATCACGCTCCTGGGGTTGGTGCTGGCGCCCGATCAGTGTGTCGACGGGTGGTACACGGGTGTCGTTCTCCATCTGCGCATCATGTTCCAGTTGATGGCTGAAGCGTTCCAGCGAGTCCTTCGAGTGCTGTGAGTCGCTGGCGAAGACCGGCTGGCTGAGCATGTAGCCGCAGAGCAGGCGGCTCATGGCCGCGAGGCTGTCGATGTGGGTGCGTTCGTAGCCATGGGTGGCATCGCAGCCGAAAGCCAGCAGCGCGGTGCGGATGTCGTGTCCCGCTTCGACCGCCGATTGGGCGTCGCTGTGGTAGTAGCGGAACAGATCGCGGCGCACCGGGATTTCGTTCTCGCTAGCAAGCTTTAGCAGGTGGCGCGATAAGTGAAAGTCGTAGGGGCCGCCGGAATCCTGCATCGCCACGGTTACCGCGTGCTCGCTGGAGGCCTGGCCCTTGGCCGCCGGCGCGATGTCGATCCCGACGAACTCGCTGACATCCCAGGGCAGGGCGCCGGCGGCTCCAGAACCGGTTTCCTCGGTGATGGTGAACAGCGGATGTACATCGATGGGTGGTTCGCGGCCGCTTTCGACGATGGCCTTCAGTGCCGCCAGTAGCGCGGCGACGCCAGCCTTGTCATCCAGGTGACGGGCGCTGATGTAGCCGTTCTCGGTGAACTCCGGCATTGGATCGAAGGCGACGAAATCACCGACGTTGACCCCTAGCGCGCAGGTTTCGTTGCGGCTGTAGGTATAGGCGTCCAGGCGCAGTTCGACGTGGTCCCAGCTGACCGGTGCTTCATCCACGGCAGTGTTGAAGGCATGCCCCGATGCCAGTAGCGGTAGTACGCTACCGCGGATAACTCCGGTATCGGTGAAGACGCTGACGCGGCTGCCCTCGGCGAAACGGCTCGACCAGCAGCCCACCGGGGCCAGGCCGAGGCGGCCGGTATCCTGAATCTCGCGAACAATGGCACCGATGGTGTCCAGGTGCGCCGCGACGGCGCGATCCGGGCTGTAGCGCCGGCCCTTGAGTGTGGCGCGGATGGTGCCGCGGCGGGTCAGCTCGTAGGGGATGCCCAGCTCGGCCAGGCGCTCGGCAACATAGCGCACAATGGTGTCGGTGAATCCGGTGGGGCTGGGGATGGCGAGCATCTCCAGCAACACGCGTTGCATGTAGTTGAGATCGGGTTCGGGGAGTTTTGCGGTCATGGGAGCTCCTGTTGACGGTGCTTTTTTAGCCACCGGATGGAGTGAATGTCGGAGAACGGGACCCGCCATAGTGACGAGCGACCTGTGGCGACCCGGCTTGGTGCCGGGTCGCGCCAGACTCAACCTGCGGTGCTGAGCGGGAAGAGCAGGTCGATGAAGCGTTCGGCGGTCGGCTGCGGCTGATGATTGGCCAGGCCGACGCGCTCGTTGGCCTCGATGAAGACGTACTCCGGCTGGTCCGGTGCCGGCACCAGCAGGTCCAGGCCCACCACCGGGATATCCAGTGCGCGGGCGGCGCGTACGGCGGCGTCGACCAGCTCGGGGTGCAGTTGCGCGGTGACGTCTTCCAGCGTGCCACCGGTATGCAGGTTGGCGGTGCGGCGCACCGCGAGCCGGTGTCCGTCCGGCAATACACTTTCGAAGTCGAAGCCGGCGTCGCGCAGGCAGCGCTGGGTTTCCTCATCCAGCGGAATGGAACTCTCACCGCCGGTAGCGGCCTGGCGCCGGCGGCTCTGCTTCTCGATCAGCGAACCGATGCTGGTGCGGCCATCTCCGATGACTTCCGCCGGGCGGCGTATCGCCGCGGCGACCACCTCGAAACCGATCACCACGATGCGCAGGTCGAACCCCGGATGAAAGCTTTCCAGCAGCACGCGGCTATCGTACTGCCGGGCGCGCTGGATGGCGTCTTCCATTTCGGTCGCATCGCGCAGGTCCACGGCGACGCCCATGCCCTGTTCGCCATCCACCGGCTTGACCACCACGCTGCCGTACTCGGCGAGGAACGCGGCATTTTCCTTCGGGCCGGCGGCCAGTTGTTGCGCCGGAAGACAGATGCCGGCCTGAGACAGGGTGCGGTGGGTCAGGCGCTTGTCCTGACAAAGCGTCATGCTGACAGCCGAGGTTAGGTCGGATAGCGACTCTCGGCAGCGCACCCGCCGGCCGCCCTGGGTCAGGGTGAACAGACCGGCTTCGGCATCGTTGATCTCGATCTCGATACCGCGCCGCCGGGCCTCGTCGACGATGATCTTTGCGTAGGGATTGAGCTTTGCTTCCGGGCCAGGGCCGAGGAACAGCGGCTGGTTGAAGCTGTTCTTGCGCTTGACGGTGAAGGTCTGCAGGTCGCGGAAGCCCAGCTTGGCGTACAGCGCCTTGGCTTGCTGGTTGTCGTGCAGCACCGACAGATCGAGATAGGCCAGGCCGCGGCCCATGTAGTGTTCGATCAGGTGACGCACCAGCGCCTCGCCGACGCCCGGCCGCGGGCAGCTTGGCGAAACCGCCAGGCACCACAGGCTGGAGCCGTTTTCCGGATCGTTGAAGGCGCGGTGGTGGTCGATGCCCATCACGCTGCCGATGATCTGCCCGGAGGTCTCGTCCTCGGCCAGCCAGTACACCGGGCCGCCCTGTTCGCGAGGGGTGCAGCGCTCCGGGTCGACTGGCATCATGCCGCGCGCCTGGTACAGGCCGTTGATGGCCTGCCAGTCCGCTTCGCTCTGGGCACGGCGCACGCAGAAACCGCGGAAACGCTTCTGCGCAGGGCGGTAGTCGGTGAACCAGATACGCAGGGTATCGGAGGGGTCGAGGAAGAGTTGCTGCGGTGCATAGGACAGCACCTGATGTGGCGCGGCGACGTACAGCGCGATATCGCGCTCGCCCGCCTGCTCGTTGAGCAGTTCGGCAGCGAGTTGGGCGGGATCGGAGTAGGTGTGGCCGACCAGAATGCGACCCCAGCCGCAATGCAGGATCACCGGGCCGCAGGGCTCCTCCTGACCGTCCTCGGCGAAGCGTGCCTGCAGCCGCTGGTAGGTCGGAGCCTGACCGCGCAACAGACGCTGACCGTAGGCTTGGGACTTCTGCATGGTGCGTTCCTTGATGCTAAGTCACGAACCGGCAGCGGCGGGGCGATGTGCTCGCCCCCGTGGCGCGTGGCAACCGCAGCCGTTCGTGAGCGGGTTATCGGGGCCGTCGTGGCCTGGCGCCTGCATCGGCCACCGTCAAAGGCCTTGCTCGCTCAACCATAGGTTGACCGCCGCTAGCTGCCAGAGTTTTGAACCGCGCAGCGGCGTGAGCTGGCCATCCGGATCGGCGAGCAGCTTCTCCAGTGCCTGCGGGTTGTAGAGGCCGCGTTCCTGGCTGGGGTCGAGCAGCATCTCGCGAACCCAGTTCAGCGTCGCACCCTGCAAGTGCTTGAGGCCCGGCACCGGGAAGTAGCCCTTAGGCCGGTCGATCACCTCGGCAGGAATCACCTGGCGCGCCGCTTCCTTGAGCACATACTTGCCGCCCTCGGGCAGCTTAAACCTGGCCGGGATGCGCGCCGACAGTTCGGCTACGCGGTAGTCGAGGAACGGCGTGCGCGCCTCCAGGCCCCAGGCCATGGTCATGTTGTCGACGCGCTTGACCGGGTCATCGACCAGCATCACTGTGCTGTCGATACGCAGCGCCTTGTCCACCGCCGCATCGGCGCCGGGCTGGGCGAAGTGCTGACGGACGAAGTCGCCGGAGAAGTCGCCCTGGACCCACTGCTGCTGCACAGTCTCGGCATATTCCTCGTACGTGCGATCGCGGAACGCGGCGAGGTAGGCCGCCACCGGGTCTTCGGCGCCGTCCACCAGCGGATACCAGTGGTAGCCGGCGAACAGTTCGTCCGCACCCTGGCCGCTCTGCACCACCTTGCAGTGCTTGGCCACTTCCCGCGAGAGCAGGTAGAAGGCGATGCAGTCATGGCTGACCATCGGCTCGCTCATCGCCTGGAAGGCGGCCGGCAGCTGTTCGAGGATTTCCTTTTCCTGAATGCGCAGCTGGTGGTGGCGCGTGTTGTAGTGCTTGGCGATCAGATCCGAGTACTTGAACTCGTCGCCGCGCTCGCCGCCGGCATCTTCGAAGCCGATGGAAAAGGTCAGCAGGTTGTCGGCCACGCCGGCTTCACGCAGCAGGCCGACCAGCAGGCTGGAGTCGACACCGCCGGAGAGCAGTACGCCGACATCCACCGCGGCGCGCTGACGGATCGCCACCGCCTCGCGCATGGTGTCCAGGGTGCGCTGTTTCCAGTCTTCGAAGCTGTAGTTGCGCTCCTCTTCTCGGGCGCCGAATTCCAGCTCCCACCAGCGCTGGGTGGTGGTCGCGCCATTGGCGTCGACGCGCATCCAGCTCGCCGGCGGCAGCTTCTCGATACCGGCGATCAGCGTGTCCGGTGCCGGAACCACGGCGTGGAAACTCATGTAGTGATTCAACGCCACCGGGTTCAAAACACCGGCGATATCGCCGCCCTTGAGCAGTGCCGGCAGCGACGAGGCGAAGCGCAGGCGCTGGTCGGTGCGCGACAGGTAGAGCGGCTTGACGCCGAGACGGTCGCGGGCGATGAACAGCTGCTGGCTGTCGCGCTCCCAGATGGCAAAGGCGAACATGCCGTTCAGCCGCGGCAGCAGCGCTTCGCCCCAGGCATGGAAGCCCTTGAGCAGCACTTCGGTATCGCCTTCGGAGAAGAAGCGGTAGCCCAGGCCTTCCAGCTCAGCGCGCAGTTCCGGGTAGTTGTAGATGGCGCCATTGAAGACCATCGACAGGCCGAGGGCCGAGTCGATCATCGGCTGGCCGGACGCCTCGCACAGATCCATGATCTTCAGGCGTCGGTGACCCAGGGCGAGTGGGCCCTGGCTGTGGAAACCGCACGCGTCGGGGCCGCGCGCAGTCAGGTGTTGAGTGATGCGTTCAACCGCAGCCAGATCGGCCGGGCGGTTATCGAAGCGAAGTTCTCCAGCTATGCCACACATAAGATCCTTACCGGTTTTGCCGTTGGGGAGTGTGACTGGCCCGTCACCCGCGAAGTTCAGCCTTTCGGATCAGCGCAGCGGCGCCGATGCGGCCGGGAACAGGTCAGTCAGCTTTTTACACCAAAACAAAAAAATGATTTGATGTCAAAGTTAGTTTTCGCAAGAAAAGCCGCATATGACTGAAGAAACAGTTTTAAACGAAAGCAATAGTGCCGGGCTGGAAGCCTTCGAAATGCCGCTGTTTCAGGCCATGCGCCGGTTGCAGCAGGACGCCGAAGTACATGCCAAGCGTCTGGCGCGCTACGGAGGCTTGAGCCCTGTGCAGCTGATGATCCTGCAGGTGCTGGCTAGCGAAGGGCAGTTGACCGCAAGTGACCTGAGCCGGCGCGTCAGCCTTACCGCAGCCACGCTTTCCGGGCAGATCGACCGGCTGGAGGAGCGCGGGCTGTTGCAGCGCCAGCGCGACGACCAGGACCGCCGCCGCCAGTGGCTGCTGCTCAGCGATAGCGGCCGCGCCTTGTTGCAGCAGGCGCCAGCGCTGCTGCCACCGGAATTCCGCGCGCGTTTCGCCGCCTTGCCGCAATGGGAGCGCCACGCGCTGACCGCCGCGCTGCTGCGTGCCGCCGAGCTGTGCGGCGACATGGAGTGAACACCTAGGGGTCTGTTCCCGTTTCATCGCGAGCCCGCGAATGAAACGGGAACAGACCCTAGCGCGAGTTCTTCAGGCTTTCCACGGTCAGCTCCAGCGCCTTGCGCATGTCCAGCCGTGCTGAGCGACCGACATCGCGATCATCCAGTCGATAGCCGCGCTCGGACGGCAGGATCGGCGCGGTAAGGTCATCCGCCTCGGCGGGCTCGAAATCCGAGTCGCGGCCGATGGTCATGGCGCTGCGGCGTAGCAGTTCACGCACCTGATCCGGCTCCAGCCCGGGATTGACCGAAAGCATCGCACCCACCGCACCGGCGACCAGCGGCGTGGCATAGGAAGTGCCGCAGTGCACGTCGCCGCGCTGCTCGGGATCGAGAGTTGCTGCACGGGTGCAGGCGGCGGCGGTGATGTCCACGCGCATATCGACGTTGGATGATTTGCGCTTGCGTACGTAGTCGGGGTGCTCCACCGAGACCTTTTTCCGGTCGTTGCGCTCATGGCCGCCGACCACCAGCAGCTGCTCGGTGATGAACGAGGAGGGCAGTCGATAGTCGTCACGCCCGGAGTGGGCCGAGCCATTGCCGGCGGAGTTGATCACCAGCACGTCGGGATGTTCGCGGCGCAACCAGAGGAAGAATTCCTCCAGCAGCTCCTCGTAGCCGCTCATGGCAATTCCCGAGCGCAGCAGCGAATCCACCGGCTCGCCTTCCACATCCACCGTGCCAATGCGGTGGATGCCCCAACTCCAGTTGAGGATGCGCGCGCCGTCCTCCACCAGATTCACCGAGGCCGCGACGTTGGCCGTGATGCCGGCGTCCGAGTTGCGCTCGACGATCACCTCGAAGCCCGGCCCGGTACCGTCCAATGCACTGAGAAAGCCCTGGTCGCGGGCATCGCTGGCATGGGCGGCGAGGATGCCGGCGACGCTGCTGCCGTGATTGTCCGGCCGGTCGGCGTCGCGGGCGTAGAGGCAGGTGCGCTGCTGCTGTGGATCGCAGGGTTCGAGGTACTCGGCGAAATGCGGTGCATCGAAGTCCACCGCGCGTTCGATGATGCCGATACGCACCGGCTGTTTTTCGCCGGCGCGCTGGCCGGCGGGAATGCGTTCGCGGTAGTAGTCCACCGCATCGAGGAAGCGGTTGGCGGCCCACTCGCGGTTCTGCGGACGCTTCTGATCCGCGGTCTTGCCGGTTTCCTGCTCGTCGTTCTCGGCAGCCGATTCCTCGATCACCACGGCATCCACACCCACCTCGCTGCCCAGGCGCAGCACCATGGCGTCGCGCTCGGTCAGGTCTTTCACTGGTAGGCGCAGCTGATAGGTGTTCAGCGGCGGTATGGCGCCGACGACTTCGGCACCGTACTTCTTGGCGAGCTGGCGCGCCTTGTCCAAGCCTTCGTGATCCTCCTCGATGATCAGGCTGACCAGGTCTACATAGGTGGTCAGGTCATCCATGTTGCGCGCCACTTCGTCGGGTTTGGCGGCGAGCACCTGGCTGCGACCGGCCGAGAGCCAGACCGGATTGCTGCGTAGCCCGTCGCGCTCAAGCCACAGCGGGCCGCTGCGCACCGCGTCCGCCGCAAGGATCAGACGCAGCTGCTCACCGTCGCGCTGGAGCTTTTCGGCAGCCACTCGCTCGCCGTTGAGGTGCAGCTGCACCTCGCCACGGGGCAAACCTTTGGCGCTCAGGCACCAGCTCAGCGAATCTCCGGCAAAGAGGTCGCCGCAGCGCTTGAGCTGGGTGATGCGGATTGGATCTTCTGCAGCTACTGGAAGGGTGGCGAGGGCACTCAATAGCCCAAGGCCGAGGGTGAACAGGGCGCAAGCGCGTGCAGGCATGGCTCAACGTCGCTCGAGGTAGTTGACGCTGAAAAGCCCGCGCCGGTCGGTCCACTGACCGCGACAGTCGAAGCCGGCGGCATCGGCCAGGGCAGCGAAGGATTCCAGCGTGTACTTGTAGGAGTTTTCCGTATGCAGGCTTTCCCCAGCATCGAAGTGGAAGCGCCGGCCTTCGATGGTCACGTCCTGCGCATCGGGGCTGATCAGGTGCATCTCGATGCGCGATTCGGCCTCGTTGAAGAAGGCGCGATGGACGAAGCGTGACGGGTCGATGTCGCTGTCCAGCTCGTTGCGGATGCGCTGCAGCAGGTTGAGGTTGAAGGCGGCTGTGACATGAGCGCGGTCGTTGTAGGCCGCTTCCAGCACCGCACGATCCTTGACCAGATCGACGCCGATCACCAGGCCGCCGCCGGCCGGCAGCACATCGTGCAAGCGCTGCAGAAAGGCCGCGGCCTCGCCTGGGGTGAAGTTGCCGATGCTGGAACCGGGGAAGAACATCAGCGGGTGCTCGCTGGAAAAATCATCCGGCAGGTTCAGCTCGTTGGAAAAGTCGGTACAGGCGGCATGCACCTCCAGCCACGGGTAGTCCGCCGCCAGCCGCTGGGTACTGCTGAGCAGGAAGTCCTCGGAGATGTCGATGCCCAGATAGCTGGTCGGGTGCAGCGCCTCCAGCAGCAGGCGTACCTTGCGACTGGCACCGCTGCCCAGCTCGATCAGGTCGCTGTGAGGGCCGGCGATGTCGAGGATGTCGTTGGCAGCCTCGGCGAGAATCTGCTCCTCAGTGCGGGTGATGTAGTACTCGGGCTGCTGGCAGATCTGCTCGAACAGCTCGGACCCGCGCCGATCATAGAAGAACTTAGGCGAGGCCCATTTCGGGCTCGCGGCGAACCCGGCGAGGGTTTCGTCGCGCAGCGAGGCGTCGTGTGGCTGTTGCAGCTGATCGTGAAAGTGAATTGCCAGCGCCATGTTCAGAGCCCTCTGGCCAGGCGCAGCCCGGCGAACTGCCAGCGCATGGCCGGCTGGAAGAAGTTGCGGTAGGTGACCCGTAGGTGGGATTCCGGCGTGGCGCAGCAACCGCCACGCAAGACCATCTGGCCGGACATGAACTTGCCGTTGTACTCGCCGAGGCTGCCCTCCAGCGGGCGAAAACCCGGATAGGGCAGGTAGGCGCTGGCGGTCCACTCCCAGACATCGCCGAACAGCTGCCTCGGGCCGTCATGGCCGGGCGGCGCGGCGACCGGTTGCAGGTAGTCGCTTTCAAGGAAATTGCCGCGCAATGGCTGGTCGGCGGCGGCGACTTCCCATTCCGCTTCGCTCGGCAGCCGCGCACCGGCCCAGCGTGCGAACGCATCGGCCTCGTAATAGCTGATGTGACAGACCGGTGCCTCCAGGTCCAGCGGGCGCAGACCACCAAGGGTCATCTCGTGCCAGCTGGCGTCCTCGCGCAGCCAGTACAGCGGAGCGTTCCAGCCGGCCTGCTGGATCAGGTCCCAGCCGTCCGACAGCCACAGCTCCGGGCGGGCATAACCGCCGTCAGTGATGAACGACAGGTATTCGCGGTTGCTCACCAATCGTTCGGCAAGCTGGAAATCCTCGACGAACTGGCGATGTCGCGGGGTTTCGCAATCGAAGGCGAAATCGCTGCCGGCATGCCCGATGTGCTGCACACCGCCGGCGTATTCATGCCAGCGCGGGCGCTCGGGGCTGCTGGGCCGGGGCTGGGCGAGATCGTCGCGATAAACCGGGTGCAGCGGGTTCTGCGCGAGGATGTGCTTGATGTCCATCAGCAGCAGTTCCTGGTGCTGCTGCTCATGCTGCAGGCCGAGGCCGACGCGGCGGACGATTTCGGCAGCCTGCTCGCGCGGCGGATTGCTCAGCAGTTCGCCCATGGCCTGGTCGACGTGGCGGCGATAGCGATAGATCTCGTCCACTCCCGGGCGGGACAGCACACCGCGCCGTGCCCGCGAAAAGGGCAGGCCATGGGTCTGGTAGTAGGAGTTGAACAGGTAGTCGTAGGCCTCGTTCAGCCGCCGGTAACCAGGCAGATAAGGCAATAGCAGAAAGGTCTCGAAGAACCAGCTGACGTGCGCCAAGTGCCATTTCGGCGGGCTGACTTCCGGCGTGCTCTGGATGACGTAATCCTCGACCTGCAGCGGCGTGCAGATCGCCTCGCTGGTGGCGCGTACCTGCCGGTAACGCTGCAGCAACAGGTCGAGTTCGGCGAGTACCGGATGCGAATGTGGCTGCTCTGCCAGGTTGCCCATGGCTGTCCCCCTCGGGTTTGACGACCGAAACGGCCTCCCATAGCGACCCGGCGCAGCGGGCAAAAGTTTCTGCCGGCCGGCCCGGCAAAGTTGAAGAAGAACCGGCGGCGCCCTGGTCACTCTGTATGAGCAAAGCAGGGGATCGAACCATGCGAAAGTTGTCAGTTTTGGGTTCCGCAGCGCTGTTGGCTGCCTGCGGGCAACACAATACGGCGTCCTACACCGACGCCGCGGGCGCGCCGAAAAGCGCCGAGACGCGCACCCTCGAGGCCGGCGCAAAGCTGTTGCAGGGCAAGGCGCCGCTGAATGCTGTGAGCGCTTACCTCAACGGCTTTCACTTCTATAACGGCGACATGGACGGGCAAATGGAGGCCCACCACTACGTCACGCGGCTGAACGAGGACGTGATGCAGGCGCTGATCTACGACGGCAATGGCAGCGATGCCAAGCTCATGGGCGTCGAATACATCATCAGCGCGCGCCTGTTCGCGACACTGCCCGACGATGAGAAGATGCTCTGGCACAGCCACGATTACGAGGTGAAGTCCGGCGCGCTGGTCGCCCCCGGCCTGCCGCAGGTCGCGGAAAAGCAGCTGATGGAACAGGTGGTCAGCACCTATGGCAAGACGTGGCACACCTGGCATACCGACCGCGACAAGGAACTGCCCTATGGAATTCCGGCGCTGATGATGGGATTTACCGCGGATGGCCAGCTGGACCCGGCGCTGGAACAGGCCCGTGACGACCGTCTCGACGTGGATACCCAGGCGATCCGTCGCAGTCGCGAGTCGATCCCGCAGCCGACGGTCGATCCGGCGGCAAATGCCTGGGAGAAAGGTGAAGTGATTCAGCTGCAGCGGGTGCGGGGGGCCGGCGAGCATCGCCACGGCGATGGGGCCGGACGGGCGGAAATCATCGAGTCGGGACGCCTGCAACAACAGCAACAGCGCAGCGATGAACGCTGAGGTTACTGATCGCCGTCGACCGGGGGCGTCGGGCGAATCAGGATTTCGTTGACGTCGACATGGGCCGGCTGCGACAGGGCATAGACCACTGCGCGGCCGACATCCTCCGGTTGCAGGGCATAGGCTGGCGGCTTGTCGAACAGCGGCGTGTCGACCATGCCCGGCTCGATCAGAGTGACTCGCACACCGCTGCCGCGCAGTTCTTCGCGCACGCTCAGACCCATCCCGGTCACCGCCCATTTGCTGGCGCTGTACATCGAACCAGGAATGACGAAGCGCCCGGCTGCCGAGCCGGTGAGCAGCAGATGACCGCGGCTGGCCTTCAAGGCGGCCAGCGTGCAGCGCAGGGTCAGGCCAACGCCGTAGACGTTGGTCAGCAGCATGGTTTTCCAGACTTCGGGATCGGCGCCGCTGAAACCGCCGTCGCTGCCGGGGATGCCGGCGTTGGCGTAGACGGCATCGAGCTGGCCGTAGTGATCGAGCACGCGTTGCACCATGGCTTGCTGCTCGGCGTAATCGGTCACGTCGCAGCGAATGGCGAGGGCGCGCTGCGGCCCGATTTCATCGACCAGATGCTGCAGCTTGTCCTCGGAGCGCGCGGCGAGCGCCAGCCGGTAGCCGGCCGCCGCTGCCAGGCGTGCGGTTGCCGCGCCGATACCGGATGAGGCGCCGGTGATCAGCAGCACGTGGTCGCTCATGGCCGCTCCTCAGTAGTTCGGCGTGGTTTCCGGAATGGCGCTGTCGTCGGTGATGAACGGCATGCTCCAGGGTTCGAGGGTGCAACCCTTGTCGATCAGCTCCTGACGGGTCTGCTCGATCACCTGTGCCATGCGCAGCGGGTCGGCGTAGTCGCGCACCTGCGCCACGCGGGTGATTTCCTCGCCGCTGCCGTTCATCACGGTGAAGCCGAAGCTGTCGTCCTCGGGGTTGGCGCTGGTCACGCAACCACAGGGCAGGAAGGCTTCCGAGGCCAGTTGCATGGCGTTGTCGAGGCTGAGCGGGGTGGTGGTCATGGTCATCTCCGTTGCGTTGCGGATGTTTCAAGTTGACCGCCATATCCCATGGCCGTTTCCCGACCGCCGACCGGCTGTCGCTTGTGCAAAGGCCGGGGCGCCACCATATTCATCGGCATGACCACGTCATCCGTCGATCCGCTTGGCCGTTTCCACCCCGCCGTGGCGGGCTGGTTTTCCCGCAGCTTTCCCGCACTGACGCCGGCCCAGGCGGCTGCCTGGCCCCTTATTCGTGCCGGTCGTTCGACCCTGGTGGCCGCGCCGACTGGCTCGGGCAAGACGCTGACCGCATTTCTCGCCGCCATCGATGACCTGGTGCAGCAGGGGCTGGCCGAGGGCGGCCTGGCCGACGCGACGCGCGTGCTCTATGTCTCGCCATTGAAGGCCTTGTCCAACGACATCCATATCAACCTGGAGGAGCCGCTCGCCGGGATCACCGCGGAGCTGGCGCGTCTGGGGCTACCAGCGCTGGAAATCCGCACCGCGGTGCGTACCGGCGACACGCCGCAGGCCGAGCGCAACGCCATGCGCAAGCGCGTCCCGCATATCCTCGTCACCACGCCGGAATCGCTCTATGTGCTGCTCGGCTCGGCGTCTGGGCGCGAAATGCTCGCCGATGTGCAGAGCGTGATCGTCGACGAGATTCACGCCATCGCCGGCAACAAGCGTGGCAGCCATCTGGCGCTGTCGCTGGAGCGACTGGAAGCGCTCTGCAATCGGCCGCTGGTGCGGGTCGGCCTGTCGGCGACGCAGAAGCCGATCGATGCGGTGGCGCGCTTTCTGGTCGGCGTCGAGCGACCGTGCGAGATTGTCGACATCGGCCATGGCCGCGCCCGCGACCTGGCGCTGGAAGTGCCGCCGGTGCCGCTGGAGGCGGTGATGAGCAACGACGCCTGGGCGCTGGTCTACGACCGCTTCGCGGCACTGGCTGGCGAGCATCGCACCACGCTGGTGTTCGTCAACACGCGGCGCATGGCCGAGCGCACCACCCGCCACCTGGCCGAGCGGTTGGGTGCAGAGGTGGTCGCTGCGCATCACGGCAGTCTGGCCCGCGAACAGCGGCTGAGCGCCGAGCAGAAGCTCAAGCGCGGAGAGTTGCGGGTGCTGGTGGCCACTGCCTCGCTGGAGCTGGGTATCGACATCGGTGATGTCGAGCTGGTCTGCCAGCTGGGATCGCCACGCTCGATTTCGGCTTTCCTGCAGCGGGTCGGGCGCGCCGGGCACCAGGTCGCCGGGGTGTCCAAGGGGCGGCTGTTTCCCAGCTCCCGCGACGACCTGATCGAGTGTGCCGCGCTGCTCGACGCCGTGCGTCGTGGCGAGCTGGACACGCTGAATATCCCGCACGCGCCGCTGGATGTGCTGGCGCAGCAGATCGTCGCGGAGGTGGCCTGTCGGGAATGGGAGGAGGAAACGTTGCTCCAGCTGTTCCGCCGCGCGATGCCCTATGCCGCGGTCGACGACGCGACCTTCCAGGCACTGCTGCGAATGCTCGCCGAGGGCTATACGACCCGCCACGGAACCCGCGGCGCCTATCTGCACCGTGATCTCGCGACGCGCAGCCTGCGTGGCCGGCGCGGTGGCCGGCTGACCGCACTGACCTCCGGCGGCACCATCGCCGACAACGCCGACTATGCCGTGCTGCTGGAGCCGCAGGGGCTGAATATCGGCACGGTGAACGAGGACTTCGCGGTGGAGAGCCTGGCCGGCGATGTGTTCCAGCTGGGTAACACCTCGTATCGCATCCTCAAGATCGAGTCCGGGCGGGTGCGTGTCGAAGATGCTCAGGGCATGCCGCCGAGCATTCCCTTCTGGCTGGGCGAGGCGCCAGGGCGCAGCGACGAGCTGTCCTTTGCCGTGGCGCGGCTGCGTGACGAGATCGATCAACGGTTGGCTGAGGGGGCGGCGGTGGGCAGGGTGGACCTGTCGCCCGCCATCGATTGGCTTACCGGCACCCTTGGCCTGGCGGAAACCGCCGCGCGACAGATCGTCGAATACCTGGCGCGTGCCCGCTCCGCACTTGGCGCCTTGCCGACTCAGCAGCGGCTGGTGATGGAGCGCTTCTTCGACGAGTCCGGCGGCACCCAGCTGGTCATTCACTCGCCCTATGGCAGCCGCATCAATCGCGCCTGGGGGCTGGCACTGCGCAAGCGCTTCTGCCGCACCTTCAACTTCGAGCTGCAGGCGGCGGCCACCGAGGACGCCATCATTCTTTCGCTGTCCACCAGTCACAGCTTTCCGCTGGCGGAAGTCTGGCGCTACCTGCATTCGGCCAGCGCCGAGCAGGTGCTGATCCAGGCACTGCTGGATGCGCCGCTGTTCGGTGTGCGCTGGCGCTGGATCGCCACCACGGCACTGGCGTTGCCGCGCATGGCCGGCGGACGCAAGGTCGCGCCGCAGCTACAGCGAATGAAGAGCGACGATCTGCTGGCCACGGTCTTTCCCGACCAGGTTGCCTGCCTGGAAAACATCGTCGGCGAGCGCGAGATTCCCGATCATCCGCTTGTACGCCAGACACTCGATGACTGCCTGCACGAGGCTATGGATAGCGAAGGCTGGCTCGTGCTGTTGCGGCGCATGGAGGGCGGCGAGGTCGAACTGCTGGCGCGTGATCTGCCCGCGCCGTCGCCGCTGGCCATGGAGATTCTCGGCGCGCGGCCTTACGCCTTTCTCGACGATGCGCCGCTGGAAGAGCGCCGCACCCAGGCGGTGCTCGCGCGGCGCTGGAGCGATCCGGAGTCGGCTGACGATCTGGGCGCGCTGGACCCGGAAGCGATCGCCGCCGTGTGTGAGGAGGCCTGGCCCGAGGCGCGCAGTGCCGACGAGTTGCACGAGGCGCTGACAGCGCTCGGTTGCATTGCCGAAGCCGAGACCGTCGCACAGTCGCAATGGGGCGAATGGCTGGCCGAACTGGCCCGTGGCGGCCGCGCGACGCGCATGGAGGTGGCGCACGACCGCTTCCTCTGGTTGCCGCTCGAGCGCCTGATGCTGCTGCGCGCGGTCTATCCGCAGGCCCCGTTCCAGCCGCATCTGCAGGCGCCCGGCGGCTACGATCAGCCAATCGAGGAAGAGGCTGCACTGGTCGAGCTGATTCGTGCGCGGCTGAGCGGCTTCGGCCCGCTGCCGGTGGCGTTGATCGCGCGGCCGCTGGCGTTGCCGGCCTCTGCCGTCGCGGCGGCGCTGGTCCGTCTGGAAAGCCAGGGTTACGTGATGCGCGGGCGTTTCAGCGCTGGCGCAGTGGAGGAGGAGTGGTGCGAGCGGCATCTGCTGGCGCGTATCCATCGCTACACGGTCAAGCGCCTGCGGCGGGAGATCGAGCCGGTCGAACGTGTCGATTTCATGCGCTTTCTTGCTGACTGGCAGCATCTTTCCGCGACCACGCGCATGCAGGGGCGCGAGGCGCTGGCCACTGTCGTCGAACAGCTGGAGGGCTTTCAGGCCGCCGCCGCAGCGTGGGAGGCCGATCTCTTGCCTGCGCGCCTGAAGGATTATGGCGGCACCTGGCTGGACGAGCTGTGCCGCTCCGGTCGCATTGTCTGGACGCGGCTGGCCGGGCGACTCAGGGCCGGCGGCGGGCCGGTGCGCGGCACGCCGATCGTGCTGCTGCCGCGGCGCCAGTTACCGACCTGGTATGCACTGGCCAGCGACGCGCCGGCGCCGGAACTGTCTTCACGGGCACAGCGGGTGTTCGAATGCCTGAACGCCCAGGGCGCGCTGTTCTTCGATGAGCTGCAGCACGACGCGCATCTGCTGCGCAGCGAACTGGAGGATGCCCTTGGCGAGCTGGTGGCGGTGGGTTTGGTGAACGCCGACAGCTTTGCCGGTCTGCGCGCATTGCTGGCGCCGGCGAGCAAGCGCTCGCGCACGGCCCGGCGAAGCCGCGGGGGTGCCTTTATCGGCGGGATGGATGACGCCGGCCGCTGGGCACTGGTGCGCAAGTCTGGAGCGGGCGAAGAGGAGGCAAGAACACCAGCGTTCGATGCAGAGGCACTGGAGCACATTGCCCGTGTGCTGCTGCGCCGTTACGGCGTGGTGTGCTGGCGCCTGCTGGCGCGTGAAGCGGACTGGTTGCCGCCCTGGCGCGACCTGCTGCGGGTCTACCATCGGCTGGAAGCCCGTGGCGAGATTCGCGGCGGGCGCTTTGTTGAGGCGGTGGCGGGCGAGCAGTTCGCTCTGCCGGAGGCGCTTGGCTTGCTGCGCGAGGTGCGCAAGCGGCCGCTGGCCGGCGAGATGCTGGCGGTGTCCGCGGTCGATCCGTTCAATCAGCTCGGCACCTTGTTGCCGGGCGCCAGGGTGCCGGCCCTGGCGGCAAATCGGATCCTTTTTCGCGACGGGTTGCCGGTGGCTGTGCTGGCGGCGGGCAAGCCGCAATGGCTGGTCGAACTGGACGAGGATGCCCAGCGCGAGGCGCGCCGCCTGCTGACGCCGGCCAGACGCTGAGTAGTTAGTAGCCTGTTTGGTACGTTCAGTTGGTCAATTTCGGCGCCCATGGCTCCGATACTGTGTTGCTGCTCCTTGCCATAGCATCACTATGACTCGTCGCAGCGCCTTGCCTCGCAGCTATGTTCATCCGAACTTGCCTCAACCCACTCACCGCCCAAGCACCCGGGATCAGGCTGTCGGCGCCAGGCATTTCAGGTCGCTGAAGTCGGTGCGCAGCTGCGCCAGGCGCCCGCTGAGGTGGGTCCGCTGCCCTTCGTCGGCGAGGCTATAGAGGTCGGCCACCAGGTCCAATCCGGCCTGCTCGGCACGCTGCAACGCGGCCTGATCGTTCGTACTCAGCAACGCCTCGCGCTCCTGCAGCAGCTGCGCGATGCGGTCATCGAAATCGTCGCGGTGGCGCTGCTCGACCGCGGCCAACAGCAGCTCTTGCCAGCGCTCGCGGTTGCTCAGCCAGCGGCTGTTCTGCTCGTTCAGGGCGTGAGACCAGAGCAGCACACGTTGACGCTGGGCCGCGTTCAACTGGCCGAGCCAGTACTGCAGGCGCTCCTGCATACGCTCGGCGCGCTCGCGAATCTGCCGGTCCAGCGGCGGAGCCAGGTATTTCTCCCGGTACTCCACTCGGTTTTCCTCCAGCGCGTTGCGCAGTTCGGCGACCTGCTTGTCGCTCAGGGCACGCAGCAGGTCCGTTGCGGTGGGGGTGATCTCCACGGCAACGCTGTGCATGGCGTCGCGGACGTCGCGGTACTGTGGTTCGAGATCGCGGCGATCGAGCTGGCCGCCAGCAGTTTCACGCTCAAGCTGTTCGAGGTTGGCCAGCAGTTCCGGCAATTGCGTGCTGCAGTGCCAGGCCAGGTGCTCGCGCAGGCGTTCGCGCAGCTCGTCCTTCTGACGGTTATCGAGGTCGAGATAGTCGTTGAGCGTCCAGGGCACGACCATGTCGAGGTTGCGATAGACCAGGGTGGCGCGGCTGCAGCCGTTCAACAGCGTGGCGCAGAGCAGGGTCAGCAGGAGCAGGCTGGCAATGGGGCGCATCGTCTTTCCTCGAGCGTCGGCGGCTGTTCTGTAGAGCCACGGCAGCGCCGGGGGTTCGGCTGGCGGACCGTTTCGTCGGTGCCGGCGAGCAAAGGCGGCTGGCCTGTGGTCTTCCCTACATGGAGTCGTTCCGACGATATGGGGCGGCCGACTTACCCAGCAGCAGTGGAGAAAAGCCATGACCTCTCAGATCAAGCACCTCAGCGGCGAAGACGTACCCAAGGCTTGGCGCCCGACCTGGGCCGTGTGCTGGGTAGTGGAGCTGAACGGCACCATCGTCGGTGGCCCCTACGCCACCGAACAGGAAGCGCGTGCGGTGGCCGATGGCGACGAGGAGCCGCGGATCTCGCAGACCCCGGCGCCCTGAAACGGTAATCCCAGGCGCCCGGGCCCGTAACTAGCGGGACTGTTCCAGGCAGTGCTGCGGGCAGGGCGCCTGATACGGGACCGATGGCGGTGGCGGAGCGACCAGCTGATTCACCAGCTCCAGTGATTTATCGAAGGATGGATAGCCGCTGCGCGCCACATCCAGCTCGCCGTAGGCGTCGCGATAGCGTTCCGCGCGATCCTCGTCTGCTTCGTTGAGCAGGTACGGCTCGTGATAGATCTTGTAGAGCAGGGCCACCGCATGGGGGTGGCCCTTGCGCTTGGCCTTCTCCAACAGGTCGAGCACTTCCGATGGCTCCGGGCCTTGGCGAATCAGCAGAAGGGCCTGATAGAACTCAGTCTCGCCGCGCCGATCCAGCTTCGCACTGCGATCAAGCAGGGCCTGGGCAAGTTCGTAGCTGTCTTCGTCGCCGATCGAAATCAGAATCTTCGCCTGCATCAGGTCATTCTGGTACAGCAGCCGTTCGGCACGACATTGGTCGTTCCAGTCGCGGTCGCAGGATTGAGTGGCGCAGCCGCCGAGGGTCAATAGCAGGCTGACCAGCAGTGCCTTTTTCATGGCTGAATTGGTACTCCGTTCTCTTTTCGCCAGTATGAGCCGTGCCAGCTTCGATTCGCCAGTGGCGCTTACGTTCGCTCAATAATTGGGACAGGGCGCGCTCATCTCTTGCAGGCCGTAGCGCCTGAGCAGGGTCTGCCAGCGCGCGCTGTGCGGCAGATCGGCGATGAGCTGATGCACGAACTGCGTGGTTTCGGCTGGCAGGCTGGCGGTCATGAGCACGTGCCGGTCGAAGACATAGAGCGGGCGTGGCGAAACATGCAGCGGTGCGTCCGGCACCTCTGTCAGGCTGAAGAACAGCCGTGAGGAGCGCGGCATCAACGCGACATCGATGCGCTGGTTGAGCAGCTTGTTCAGGTTCTGCAGATCGTTGTGCACGTCTTCGCGCTGGATCAGGCCCTTGTCGATATCGCCTTCCAGCGCCC
Source organism: Stutzerimonas kunmingensis (assembly GCF_021432085.1). Lineage (GTDB taxonomy): Bacteria > Pseudomonadota > Gammaproteobacteria > Pseudomonadales > Pseudomonadaceae > Stutzerimonas. The sequence goes on from NZ_CP090366.1 coordinate 1,722,040, forward strand.
GGTAGAGATGCCCGAGCACGCCGCCCAGACGCAGCCCGTGCAGCGATTTCGGGCCGTCATAGTCGACCGGCTTGTCGTTGTGGGACACGAAGTCCTGGATGTCGCACAGCAGAGGCCGAGTCCAGCTGGCGCCGGCGGTGAGGCGCTCTGGGAAGAACTCCGGCGTGGCCCATAGGAGGATGCCGGGCTCCTTGTCCTCGAGGCGCGCGTCGAGACGTTTGCGCGGCAACTGGGTCAACTGAAAGTCGTAGCGGTCCTGGTTGGTCGGATGCTCGTTGAGCAACTGCACCAGTGCTTCGGAGAGCCCGGGGTTCTGCCCCGAGGCAAAGGGCGGCGAGGGTTGGTAAGCCCATACGGCGACGGGCTCGGCAGCCAGGATGCTCAGCGGGAAAACGGTCAGCAGCAGGAGCATCAGTTTCTGCATCGCGGTCCTGTCTTGAGTGAGTGGCCATCGTGGCGAAGTGCCGCTCAAGACTGATTCAGCAGGGGATGTAAAGCAAGAGTGCTCCGCCGGCCGGTGCTGCCGATGGCGTGCGGGCGCGGCGTCAGAAGCGTTCGTGTTCGCCGACAAAACGCCACTGGCCGGCCGGTAGTTTGGCCATGGACAGGCGGCCGATGCGAATGCGTTTGCAGGCCAGCACCGTCAGCCCGATGGCTTCGCAGAGCAGGCGGACCTCGCCGGGCGCGGGTTCCTTGATCACCAGGCGCAGACGGTTTTCGCTCTGCCAGCTGACCTTGGCCTTGGGCAGGATCTTGCCGCGGTGGCCAATGCCCTTGGCGAGCAGGGCCAGCCCGTTTTCTTCGGCTTCGCCGCTCACTTCGACGACGTATTCCTGCTCCAGCTTGTCGCGCGTGCTGGTGAGCAGGCGGATCACTTCACGTTGCTGGCTGAAGACGGTCAGCCCGCTGGCGTCGGCGTCCAGTGGCAGCAACAGGTTCTGCTGCAGCAGATGACGCTGCAACGCTTCGTTGCGGCTGGGGTCGTCGCTCCAGTGCTCGCTGGCCTGCAGTACGCGGCGGGTGCTGTCGACGTCGGCATCGATCACCAGCCCGGCCGGTTTGTGCAGCAGCAGCGTCACAGGCGTGATTTCCTTCGCGGTAGCGCCGGCCTGCAGTTCGACACGCTGTTCAGGTCGCACCTTGATGAAAGGCGCTTCGACCAGTTCTCCGTCGACCGTTACCCAACCACCCTCGATATACAGCTCGGCCTCGCGCCGGGAACAGCCGAGTTGCTCGGCGAGGCGTTTGGCAAGGCGTACGGGGTCGGTCATGGTGCGCTCGGAGACGAGAAAGGAAGGGGTAGAACGCGGCGAGCCATGATAAAGCCGGCTCGCCGAAGGCGGTTCAGATCACTTCTTGCTGATGGTGATCTGGCGGGAAGGACCGTTGGTCTGGCCACTCACACCGTTGGGGATGGTCTGGACTTCGCCGCCTGCCTTGATGAAAGCGGCCATTTGCGCAGCGAGGGACTGGCTGGTTTCGGTGGCGGGTTCGGGCTTGCGCTTGGCGCTGGTGGTTTTAGTGGCCATGGATCGCTTTTCCTTTAATCAGTCGAACCGGGCATTATACAGATTTGATCAAAATTTGTTCAGGTTTTTGCAGGCCGTCATTTCTTGAAGCGTTTTTGCAACCACTCAGCGAACCGTCTGGTCTTCAATTAGCCGCGAAAGCGAGTTTCTCGACGCCGGATCATCACCTGAGAGGAAGACCATGCTGCGCCATGCCATTCGCACCACGCTCTGTGGTTTTGCCATCGCCGCTTCGCTGCAGGCTGTCGCCGAAACTGAACGTCATTCCAGCGAGGCTGGGCCGGTAACGGTCAAGGAGATCGCCAGCGGCCTTGAAAACGCCTGGGCACTGGCCTTCCTGCCGGACGGCAAGCGCATGCTGGTGACCGAACGGCCTGGCCGCCTGCGCGTGATCGGACTGGACGGCAGCCTCTCCGAGCCACTTGCTGGCGTGCCGGAGGTCTTCGCCCGCTCCCAGGGTGGTTTGCTCGACGTGCGATTGTCGCCGGACTTCGATAAGGACCGCCTGGTCTACCTGACCTATGCCGAGGCCGGTGAGCAGGGCAAGGCTGGAACGGCGGTCGGTCGTGGCCGGCTGAGTGACGATGACACACGGCTGGAGAACTTCGAGGTTATCTTCCGTCAGCTGCCGAAGCTCTCCACCGGGGTGCACTTCGGCTCGCGGCTGGTGTTCGACGGCAAGGGACACCTGTTCGTCGCGCTCGGCGAAAACAATCAGCGGCCGACCTCACAGGACCTCGACAAGCATCAGGGCAAGGTGGTGCGCATCGGCCTGGACGGCAGTGTGCCGGAGGACAACCCCTTCGTCGGGCAGAGCGGCGTACGACCGGAAATCTGGTCCTACGGCCATCGCAACCAGCAGGGCGCCGCACTCAACCCCTGGAGCGGCGTGCTCTGGACCCACGAACATGGGCCGCGCGGCGGTGACGAGGTCAACATTCCCCAGGCTGGCAAGAACTACGGCTGGCCGTTGGCAACTCACGGCATCAACTACAGCCTGCTGCCGATTCCTGAAGCCGAGGGTGAAACGGTCGAGGGCACTGAGCCGCCGCACCACGTCTGGAAAAAATCGCCGGGCGTCAGCGGGATGGCGTTCTACGATGCCGAGCGCTTTCCCGGTTGGCAGCGCAGTCTGTTCATCGGCGCGCTGGTGGATCAGTCGCTGATACGCCTGCAGCTCGATGGCGACCGCGTGGTTGGTGAAGAGCGCCTGCTCAAGGAGCTGGGCGCGCGCATCCGCGACGTTCGCGTCGGGCCCGACGGTTACCTCTATGTGCTGACCGATGCGGGCAATGGCAAGTTGCTTCAGGTTGGCCTGGACACCCAGTAAGTCTCGCCTGGCGGGGCTGCCGGCCCCGTCTTGCCAAGTCACGTCGCGCCAATTGCCCCTGTGCACGGAGCATTCCCGCTCGTCGCCTGTCCCACTCTCATGATGGCCAGCCCTGCCGGCCGTCGCAGTGTGGTGATTTGAATAACAAGATCGAGGGAGACAGGCCGTGGCTGTGGTCATCAGCGGAGTGTTCTGCATCATCGTCGGGCTTGCGCTCGGTGCAGGGGGAGCGAAGGTCGTCAGCCTTGGCGGTACCTGGTATTTCGCCATCGTCGCGGCAGGGTTTCTGCTGACCGGGGTCCTGCTGCTGATGCGCCGCCGCGCGGCGCTTTGGGTTTACGCGCTGCTGATGCTCGGCGCGCTCGGTTGGGCGCTGTACGAAGTGGGGCTGGACTGGTGGCAGCTGGCGCCGCGCGGCAGCATCATCGCGCCGCTCGGGTTGTGGCTGCTGACGCCCTGGATCGCGCAGCGGCTGGGCTGGCAGCACTTCGGTTTTCGCGCCTGGGGTGGCGCCGCGCTGCCGCTGATGCTGGCGGTCGTGCTCTGGGGCGCAGCAGCGGTGTACGCCGTTGGGCACGACAGTCACGACATCAAGGGCATGCTGCCGCCGCCTTTGGCCGAGGCGCCTGCCATGGACCAAGCCGTGCCGGCCGGCGACTGGCACGCCTACGGACGCAGCCAGCAGGGCCAGCGCTACTCGCCGCTGGCACAGATCACGCCGCACAACGTCGAGCGGCTGGAGCCGGTGTGGCACTACAGGACCGGAGATCTGCGCGGTCCGGACGACCCGGATGAAACCACCTACGAAGTCACCCCGCTCAAGGTCGATGACAGCCTGTACCTGTGCACGCCGCACAATCTGGTCATCGCGCTGGATGCCGAAACCGGCGAGGAGCACTGGCGCTTCGATCCCGAGGTGCCGCATTCGGTCAACCGCCAGCACCTGACCTGCCGCGGGCTTTCCTACCATGCAGCGCCGCCGGCCACCGAGGGCCAGGCCTGTCGGCAGCGCCTGTTCATGCCAACCGCCGATGCCAGGCTGATCGCGCTGGATGCGAAGACCGGGGAGATTTGCCCCGGCTTCGGCGACAACGGCGCGGTGGATCTCTGGGCGAACATGCCCCACGTGAAGGAAGGCTTCTACTATTCCACGTCGCCGCCGGTGGTCGCGCGTGATCGGGTGATCGTCGGCGGAGCGGTGAATGACAACGTTCGCGCCAACGAGCCGTCCGGCGTCATCCGTGCCTATGACGTCTATACCGGGGAGCTGAAATGGAACTGGGACCCGGGTAATCCGGATGAAACGGCCCCGATCGCCGCCGGGCAGACCTACAGCGCAAGCAGCCCGAACAGCTGGAGCATCTCCAGTGCCGACGAGGCCTTGGGTATGGTCTATGTGCCGCTGGGTAATCAGGTGCCGGATCAGTGGGGCGGTAAGCGTAGCGAGAACAGCGAGCGTTTTTCCTCCTCAATCGTCGCCCTCGATCTGGATAGCGGCCAGCTGCGCTGGGTCTTCCAGACAGTGCGCCATGACCTCTGGGACATGGACGTACCGGCGCAACCGAGCCTGATCGACATCCAGACCGAGGAGGGGCCGGTGCCCGCGCTGGTGGCGCCGACCAAGCAGGGCGACATCTATGTACTCGACCGTCGCACGGGTGAGCCGGTCCTGCCGGTGCGCGAGGTGCCTGCACCGCAGGGCGCGGCCAAGGGTGACTGGGTCGCCAGGACGCAGCCTGCGTCGGCACTGACCTACGAGCCGCCGAAGCTGCAGGGCAAGGACCTGTGGGGCGCGACGCTGATTGATCAGATGATGTGCCATATCCAGTTCCACTCCCTGCGCTACGAAGGGCGGTACACACCGCCATCGACCCAGGGCACCCTGGTCCATCCGGGCAATTTCGGGGTGTTCAACTGGGGTGGTGTAGCCGTCGACCCGGTGCGGCAGATGGTGTTCAGCACGCCGGCCTATCTGGCCTTCACCTCGAAGCTGATTCCCCGGGAGGATGCCGAGACGACCTATGTGTCCGAGGAGGAGCCGTTCCTCAACGAGAACTTCGGCTCGCCCTTCGCCGTTGAGCTGAAGGCTTTCGTCTCGCCCATCGGCCTGCCATGCACCGCGCCGCCTTGGGGCTACGTGGCCGGCGCCGATCTGCGTACCGGCAAGACGCATTGGCTGCGCAAGAACGGCACGGTGCGCGACCGCTCGCCGATTCCGCTGCCGTTCAAGATGGGCGTGCCGAGCCTTGGCGGACCGATGCTCACCGCCGGTGGCGTCGCGTTCCTGAGCGGGACGCTTGACTACTACCTGCGCGCCTACGATGTCAGCACCGGCCGCGAGATATGGAAAGCGCGTCTGCCGGCCGGTGGCCAGGCCACGCCGATGACCTACGAGAGCCGCTCGGGTCGGCAGATGGTCGTGGTGGTTGCCGGCGGGCATGGTTCGCTGGGCACCAAAGCCGGTGATTCGGTGATCGCCTATGCATTGCCACGCTGACAGGCGCTAGAATCGCCGCCTTTATATTCGGGACCGCCCACATGGCCGCAATCGGACGTTACAACAGCCTGCAGATCGTCAAGCACACCGGTTTCGGCCTCTATCTGGACGGCGGCCCTGACGGCGAAATCCTGCTGCCCAACCGCTACATCCCCAAGGACATGCCGACCGAGGTGGATGACTGGCTGAACGTCTTCATCTACCTCGACAGCGAGGACAAGCTGATCGCCACCACCGAGAAACCCAAGGTGCAGGTCGGTGAATTCGCCAGTCTGAAGGTGGCCGAGATCAACCGCGTCGGATTGTTTCTCGACTGGGGACTACCCAAGGACCTGCTCTTGCCGCACTCGGAAGAGAAGCGGCCGCTGCAGGTGGGTGATTACTGCGTGGTCTACGTCTACATCGACAAGCGCACCCGGCGCATTACCGCCACGGCGCGACTGGACCGCTATCTGGACAAGACCCCGGCGAACTACAAGGTAGGAGAAGCGGTGGACCTGCTGATCGTCGAAGCCACCGATCTCGGTTTCAAGGCGATCATCAACGGCCAGCACTGGGGCCTGATTCACAAGAACGAGGCGTTCAAGTTTCTCCGTGGTAGCATGCGCGAGCGCGGCTACATCAAGGAGCTGCGGCCCGACGGCAAGATCAGCCTGAGCCTGCAGCCGGTGGGCAGCGAAGCGACCGATGCGCTGCAGGCGTTGATCCTGCAGAAGCTGGAAGAAAACCAGGGCTCGCTGGATGTCAGCGACAAGAGCCCGGCCGAGGAAATTGCCCGTCGCTTCGGCGTCAGCAAGGGCAACTTCAAGAAGGCCATCGGTGGTCTGTACAAGCAGGGCCGCATCGTCATCCACCCGGATCGCATCGAGCGCGCCTGAGCCGATCCCATAGCGGGGTGGTCGCAATGACCACCCAGTAGCCGCTACAGATCCAGATTGATCTGCCCGCTGCCGACTTCCTTTCTCAGCGACTCTCCGTTGCCCTCCGCATAGCTCAGCTGCCCGTCGACCAGGCGGGCAGGGGCGGTGAACGGGTGGGCGGTCGGCGGCTTCTCGTCCTGGATATGAAGGACTTCGATGCCGCGTATCTTCAACACGTCCGAAACCAGCGAACGATGGCAGCGCCACCAGAGCACCTCGGCGCACATCATTGCCGTGCGTCGCTGGGCCGCCATTTCCAGTAGGCGCTGCAGACCGCGGTTGAATTCATCGCTGCGCAAATGATCGGCATAGCCGCGAAAGGAGCTGTTGCGCCAGGCCAGGCTTGGCGAATCCTTCAGAGGTCGCCGTCTGCCGCCCAGTTCCTCGATCCATTGATAGTGCAGCCCGTGCGCTTCCAGACCTTCGCGCAAGGCTGCCTCGCCGAACTGCGGCAATCGCCTTGAGCCGGGAAAGCGGCGGACGTCGGCGATGGCCTCGATCTGATGGTGGCGCAGTAGCTCGATCAGCTGCTCCAGCGAGCGCGTCGAGTGGCCGATGGTCCACACCGTGGCTGGCTGAACCATGCCTCAGCTCAGCTTCCTGAGTGCCGACTCTTTATGCATCGCCACATGGTCGGTCTTGTCGCTCTTGATCTCGTATTGCGGCGCGTCCGGACTGGCGCGCCGTGTGCGGCCCATGAATTCGGTGTCGGCGGTGTGCACTCGGGTGATGTGACCGCTGACCCGTCCTGCTTCCGAATTCCAGCTGACGTGATCACCCACTTTGTACTTCTGGCTCATGGTGCCTCCGTTTCGTAGTTCGGTAAGGCTTCCGACAGCCATCAGCCGACGAAGATCGGTTGTTTCCAGCACTTGGTTTTTTATCCGGCACGAAGGGCTGTTTCGCTTCTCCGTTATATACCGTTCGTCGGCAAGCTTCGATAGCGGTTAATCCCTCCAGCGACCACGAAAGTTCAAAAAGCCGACGCTCATTTTGGCGCCAGGTAACCAACTAGGGCGGTTAAACGTAATATCAATTCGACAGCTATCGCCATATGAGTAATGGCAACTTAATGTTATTTGCGTGGTGTGGCGATTTTCTGGCGATCTATTACTGACAAAAAAATTTCCATTAATTTTTCGAACCTATTATAAAGCCGCCACGCAAGACGATTTGCCGGTTTGTTCAGGGGGTGGACGGCGGGAAATTTCTTGTTGAACGGTTCGTTTGTTGTGACACCGCGGCCCTCCTCAAGAGCAACGCCCCACGACTTATCGACCTCCCGTCACTTTTTAAAGGCTCGGCCTTTGAAGTAGTAAGTTCCGGAGAGACTCAATGTCCACCAACCTGTTTTCCGGTGCCCGCAAGGCACTCGTCGCTTCCATCGCCGCCGCTGTTCTTCTGGGTGGCGTCACTGTTGTAACCACGCCTTATGCCGCTGCATCCACGGTTGCCGCTGTATCGGTTTCCGCCAAGATCAACGCATTCACCAACACCGATTGGCTGAACGGTGTCTGGCGCACCGGCGCCGGCTTCTCGATCCCGGCTACCTCGGCAAACCGCACCGCGTTCGTGGCCGGCGTCTCGGTACGACTGGCAGACGGTCAGGTACGCAAGATCAGCCGCGCACAGATCGTCGGCAGCAACATGAGCATCTTCCTGGAAGGTGCAAAGCTGGACGGCAACAAGGTTGGCGCACCGCAGGTGGTCACCATCGGTAGTACGGCCGTTACGGCGCCGATAACTTCCACCGCTCCGGTCACTGCACCGACTACCGTCGCTGCACACTCGACCAGCATCAATGCATTCACCAATACCGATTGGCTTAATGGTGTATGGCGCAAGTCGCCGGGCTTCTCCATTCCAGCAAGTGCTGCCAACAAGGCTGCTTTCAAAGTTGGTGCGTCGGCAAAACTGGCAGATGGCCAGGTCCGCAAAGTTACCCAGGTGCAAGTTGTCGGCGCCAATATGAGCGTCTATCTCGAGGGTGCGGCAGTTAACGGAAGTGTCGTAGGCGCGCCGAACAAGTTGTCGCTGGCTACAACTTCGACTACCAGCCCGGCTCCGACTGCACCGACTACTTCGGTCATCGCCACCAGCAACCTGAACAACTACACCAATACCCATTGGCTCAACGGTATGTTCCGCACTGCTGCCGGCTTCTCGATCCAGGCAAGCAGCACCAATGTGGCGGCATTCAAGGCTGGCGCTTTGGTGAAGCTCGCTGACGGCCAGACCCGCAAGGTGCTGCGCACTCAGCTGGTTGGCAGCAACATGAGCGTCTTTCTCGACGGCGCTGTGATCAATGGCACCACCCTGGGTTATCCGAAGACCATCTCGGTGGTCAGCACATCGACCAGCACTCCTTCGTCACCGGCTCTGACTACTCCGCCGGTAGAAGCAGCACCGGCGCCTGCGCCTACCGCACCTGACACCACCAACGGCAAGCCGCTGCTGGTTGGCGTCAACCTGTCCGGCGCAGGCTTCGGCCCGTCGGTTGTTCCGGGCAAGCATGGCACCAACTACACCTACCCGGCCGAGTCGTACTACAAGAAGTACTCCGACCTGGGCATGCCGCTGGTTCGCCTGCCGTTCCTCTGGGAGCGAATCCAGCCCAAGCTGAACTCTCCGCTCAACGCTGAGGAGTTCGCCCGTCTGAAGCAGTCGCTGGACTTCGCGCAGAAGCACAACGTCAAGGTGATTCTCGACCTGCACAACTACTACCGTTACTACGGCAAGCTGATCGGCTCCAACGAAGTGCCTATCAGTTCCTTCGCTGCGGTGTGGAAGCAGATCGTGCAGCAGGTGGTCAACCATCCTGCCGTCGAAGGCTACGGCCTGATGAACGAGCCGCACTCCACCAACGGTCTCTGGCCGCAGGCTGCCCTGGCCGCCGCTCAGGCAATCCGCACCGTCGACTCCCAGCGCTGGATCTACGTAGCGGGCGATCGCTGGTCGAGCGCCTTCCACTGGCCGCACTACAACACCCAGCTGGTCACCAACCCGTGGATGCGTGATCCGAAGAACAACCTGGTTTATGAAGCGCACATGTACGTGGACAAGGATTTCTCGGGCAACTACTTCGACAAGGCCGAGAAATTCGACCCGATGATTGGTGTCAATCGCGTCAAGCCCTTCGTCGACTGGCTCAAGCAGAACAAGCTGCGCGGCTATATCGGTGAGCACGGCGTACCGGACTTCTCGCCCTCGGCCATCGTCGCTACCGACAACCTGCTGGCTTACCTGCGTCAGAACTGCATCCCGAGCACCTACTGGGCTGCCGGTCCCTGGTGGGGTGAGTACGCCATGTCGCTGGACGTGAGCAGTGGCAAGTACCGTCCGCAGCTGCCGGTTCTGCAGAAGCACGCCAAAGCCGCAAACAGCTGCACCAGCGTCGGTCCGCTGTAACGACAAACGATCCAAACAAGAACGGGCCCCAAGGGCCCGTTTTTGCGTTCCGATACGGTATCGGCTGATTACAGCTCGTCGGCTCGCTGTGACGGGGTGATCGCCAACGAGCTGACCCGATGGTCACCATCGCTGCCATTCCCGCCGTTCCGCTTGTTCGCCCTTCGCATTCCCCCAAGCCAAGCCGCATGCCGGCTGCGTGACAATCACGGGCAGATCGCCACCAGATCTCGCTGTTTCACGTCCTCCCTTCCTGCCGTGCGGCATAGCCGAACTCGTTCCTCGAAGCCCCGTACCGCTTAGCCAGAAACACGGAACTCGAAAATTTGGGTCCGGTCACCATTTATGTGCGTACTGAAATCGCACAGCCGCGGAACCCCGCACTGCTGTGCTTCACGGACCGTGGTCATCCGGCCAAACCCTATGACCCTATAAAAGGTGGACAAAATGACGACACCCGATGAAGAGATCACAGGTTACGGCGGCCAAGCCAGAACCGACGCCAACGCGCAGTCAACGAGCGCTCCCGCTCAGCCCACCGGCCAGACAGGCCAGGCAGGCACCACGCAGGCAAGCAGTTCCGCTTCCGCTCCGAGTGCCGAGGAACTCAAGGCGAAGGCGCGCGAGGCCGGCGAGCAGGTGAAGAACCAAGGCAAGGCTCAGCTGGACAGCTACCGCGGTACGGCCGCCGATGAGCTGGAAAAGGTTGCGCAGAGTGCCAAGGCAGCAGCGGCAGAACTTGAAAACCAGGATCGCACTGGCCTTTCCCATTACGTCTCCGACATGGCGCAGAGCATGGTCGACCTGGCCGACAACCTGCGCGGCAAGAGCGTCGATGAGCTGGTGGGCGAGGTGAACCGTCTGGCTCGCAACAATCCCGGCCTGTTCATTGCCGGCAGCGTTGCACTTGGCTTCGGCCTGACTCGTTTCGCCCGTGCTTCCAGCCATCGCGCTGAATCCACAACGCGTGAACCGACGACCGATTACGGCCATTCCGACGCCAGTCGCCCGCATCCGACTTCGCCGCTCGGCGTGCCGGCAGACGTAACCGCCGAAACCCTGCCAAGCCAGTCCGACCTGGACTCGCGCATTTCTAGTGGCACACCGAGCAATACCGTCGGCGGTGTGAGCAACGCTGGCATGGCGCCGAACACGGGCAGCACCAATGGCGTGGGCAGCAACGGCGTTGGCAGCACTGGCAAAGGCACGAACGGAGGGCTTAATCGATGAACGAACAACGCAACCTCAATACGCCTTACGAACCCGGCAACCCCGAGTACGATAATTCGGTCGGCGGTTTGCTACGGCAGCTGACCCGCGAAGTGCCGTCGCTGTTCACCAAGGAACTGGCGCTGGCCAAGGCCGAGCTGAACGAATCGCTGCGTGCGACCAAGGCCGGTGCTGCCAGCGTCGCAACCGGCGGTGCGGTGCTCCTGGCCGGCTTCATCATCCTGCTGATGTCGGCGGTCTACTTCCTCAGCACCATGATGGAACCCTGGCTCGCCGCGTTGATCGTCGGCGTGGTCGTAGTGGTCATCGGCATGATCATGGTCTCGGTCGGTAAGAAGAAGTTCGAAGCCTCTTCGTTCAAACCCGACCGCACCATCCATTCGCTGCAGAAGGATAAAGAAGTCGTAAGGGGGCACGCATGAGCACGCATAACCAGGTAGACGTAGAAGCACAAAAGGACCCCGACACGCTGGAGCGCGAGATCGACCAGCAGCGCGCCGAAATCGGCAACATCGTCCACGCGCTGGAAAGCAAGCTCTCCCCGGGGCAGATGATCGATACCGCGCTCGGCTACGCCAAAGGCGGGGGTGGCGAGTTCCTGCATAACCTCACCGATACCGTTAAGGCCAATCCGGTCCCTACGCTGCTCACCTCCATCGGTCTGGTATGGCTGATGGCCGGGCAGAATCGCCGCCCGGATTACAGCGATAGCGCTTCGACCGGTCCGTCGATGACCGACAAGCTCGCCGCCAAGGCCTCTGGGCTCAAGCAGCAGGGCACCGGCATCAAGGAAAAGGCTGCGCAGATGAGCCATAGCGCCTCCAGCTCACTGGGCAATGCCCGTCATCGCGTCGGTGACTCCAGCCGGCACGCCGCGGAAAGCCTGCGGCATACCGCAGACCGTGCGCGCGGCGGGTTCACTCAGCTGCTCAACGAGCAACCGCTGGCATTGGGCGCCATGGGCATAGCCCTCGGCGCGCTGCTGGCGGCCTCGGTCCCACCGACCCGTCGTGAAGACGAACTGATGGGCCAGAAGAGCGACGAGCTGACCGGCAAGATCAAGGACAAGGCCCGCGAGGGCTATGCGATGGCCAGCGCCGAAGGCGAGCAGTTGGCCGGCCAGGTCAAGCACGACCTCGAACGCGACCACGGCCAGCCTGCGTCGCGGCCGCACTGATCGCCCGATGCGGATTGCAGTATCGAGGGCGATGGGCGCGGACTTGAGTCCAACCGCAGAACCCCCGATAATCCGCGGCCTGGCGCCGGTGTAGCTCAGTAGGTAGAGCAGCGCATTCGTAATGCGAAGGTCGCAGGTTCGACTCCTGTCTCCGGCACCAATGAAAGCAAAGGGTTAGCTTCGGCTAGCCCTTTTTTGTTTGTGGTGGTTTTGCCGAACCATCCCCTCGTGGTCAACCTCAAGCTGCATTACCTCCTTTCTCGTCCCGCGAGCTTTCAATCAAGGAAGGACTGCGTCGTTGTATAAGGCGTGCTCCCAAATTCCTTCTCGCCAGGCCGGCTAACCCCCGTGGATCTGGACCTGCTCGGCTGTCAGCGGAGTTGTGTCCGACAGTCGGCAGTACATTGACGCTAATTTATTGACTTTGGTCAGGGTTATGCGCCTGTGCACCAGAAAGAATGCGTGCCAGTTCAAGACGGTCGCTGATAAGCGCTGAAAGGCCGGTCGTCCTGCGACGTGCTACAGCATCCGACGCTACCGCTCGACCGACCAACAAGCCGATAAATCGCTTCCTCGCGCGTGCCGGACGGTACGCGGTGGTTGCACGCACCCTACCTTCTGCCATTGGTAACTCCATGACCTGGAGCACTGAGGTACACATGCTTAGAAACATTCCCTTGAGCGCGAAGCTTCTTTTGATCCTCGCGTGTCCTATGCTCGGTTTTCTGTGGCTGGCTAGCCTGTATGTCGCTGACAGCTACGCCACCCTGAGACAAATGGAGCGCACCGTCGAGGCCAGCGTGGCCGCGCAGAACGTAAGCCGGCTGATCACCGCATTGCAGCGTGAGCGTGGTGCGAGCGGCGTCTATCTGGGGAGCCAGGGACGTACCATGGCCCGGCGCCTGCCGGGGATGCGGCAAGCGACTGACGAAGCGTTGAGTGCCATGCAGGCGCTTGCCAAACAGGAAGGCTCGCAGATCGGGGGCGTCTTGGCCTCGCTCGATGAGCTTCAGGCAACACGTTCGCAAATCGACTCGTTCGTAATCAACAGCATCGACTCCGGTTCTCGCTTTACTGGCTACATCAAGGCGTTGATCGGCTTTACCCACGAGGTAGAGCGCAGCGTGCAGGACGTCACGCTTGCACGAGCGCTAGGCGGGCTCAATCAGTTCGTTGAGATGAAGGAGCGGGCCGGTCGCGAGCGGGCGTTGTTGGGCGTGGTGTTCGGTCAGGATCGGTTCGACGCGGCGCTGCTTGCCTCCTTCAGCCGAAACCTGGGTGAATTCTCAGCCTATATGGACGGCTTCCGTCGTGCGGCCTCGGAGCACTTCATCCGTTTGCTCGACGAAAAACTGCAGCAGCCGAGCGCCGTTGAAGTCGCACGTCTGCAACGTCTGGCCTTCGAGGTGCCGATCGGGCAGAGCCTGGGTATCGACAGCGAGCGCTGGTTCGATACGGCGACCAGCCGGATCGACCTGATGGGTGAGCTGGAGCAGGCCTTGTCGCAGGATGTGGGCACGCTGGCCGCCCGGGCTCGCGATGAGGCGCGCAACGCGCTTTGGCTGACGCTCGCCGCGGTGATCATTGCGCTGCTGGTAGTGACTGGCCTTTCCTTCCTGATCATTCGCAACATCAAACTGGCGGTGCAGGATGTGAATCATGCGCTGTTGTCGCTTTCCGCTCGAGATCTGACCGCAACGGCGCACTACGAAGGCCGGGACGAGTTCGGCGAAATCTCGCGCAACCTCAATCTCATGGCCGTCGAGCTCAAGCAGGTCGTCGGCGAGATCAGTAACGCCACCGCGCAGGTGGCCACGGCGGCGGAGGAGTCCTCCGCGGTGACCGTGCAGACAAGCCAGAGCATCGATCGCCAGCGGCAGGGAACCGAGCTGGTGGTTACCGCGATAAACGAGATGAGCGCGACCGTACGTGACGTTGCGAGAAGCACCAGCGATGCCGCCGAACTCTCGCAGCAGCTCAACGCCAACACTGCGCAAGGCCGGGCCGAAGTCGAGAGCACCATCGAGCTCATTCGCCAGCTGTCGAGTCAGGCCGATCAGACCGCAAGCATCATTGCGGACCTCAAGCGTGAGAGTGGTTCGATCTCGTCCGTGCTGGATGTGATCCGCGGCATTGCCGATCAGACCAATCTGCTCGCACTGAACGCGGCTATCGAGGCGGCACGAGCAGGGGAGCATGGCCGCGGCTTCGCTGTCGTTGCGTCCGAGGTGCGTACGCTTGCCCAGAAGACGCAGGAATCCACCGGCAGCATTCAGGACATGATTGCCAATCTCCAGGGCGGGGCTGACCGGGCTGCGCGCTCGATGCAGGAGACGCTCGCCAAGGCTCAGACCGGCTCGAGCAACATCGGCCGTGCCGGGGAGTTGCTGGCGGAGATTGCCGACGGCGTTTCTGCAATCAGTGATCGCAATCTGCAGATTGCCACGGCGGCGGAGGAGCAGAGCGCGGTGGCCGAAGACATCAATCGCAACGTCGTCGAGATCAACGATGTCGCGATTCAGGTGAGCGCCGGTGCGGAGCAGACGGCGATGACCAGTCTGGAGCTTGCGCGCCTGGCCGAGCAGCAACAGCAGCTCGTTGGTCGGTTCAAGGTCGCTTGACGCGTGCGCCTGCTGAGTTGAATCCGTAAGCCCCGGCCGCAGTTGGCCGAGGTAGGGGGAGCCGAGGGGCGCAGCCATACAGGCTGCGCCCTTCTTCGTTATAGCGTGATCGCTATGCCGGCCTGGAGGGTGCGGGGGGCGCCCGGGTAGGCCCAGATGTTGCCCCAGGAGCGCTCTTCGTACTCTTCGTCGAACAGGTTGTTGAGGTTCAGGTTCAGGCGAACCCGTTCGGTCAGCGGGTAGTAGGCGAGCAGGTCGACGGTGGTGTAGGCGTCCATGTCGAACGCGGTGCTGGTGGCGCCGCCCTTGCGGTCGCCGACGTACTTGACGCCCATGCCAACGCCGAGCCCGGCCAGCGGACCTTCGGCGAATTCGTAGGTATCCAGCAAATTGAAGCTGTGGCGCGGCACGTTGGCCAGGCGCGTGCCGGTCGGCATCGAAGCGCTCGAGCTTTCGGTGACTTCGGCATCGACGTAGGCGTAGCCGCCGATCACGCGCCATTGCGGGGTGATGTTGCCGGCCACGCTAATGTCGAAGCCGCGGCTGCGCGCTTCGCCGGCGGCGACCTGGTAGTTGCTGTCGACCGGATCGCTAGTCAGCACGTTTTCCTTGGTGATGTGGAACAGCGCCGCGGTGACGCTGAGGTCGTGCTCCGGCAGCTCGTACTTGATACCGACTTCGTGGGCGATGCCTTTTTCCGGGTCGAACGCCTGGCTGCTGCGGTCGGCGCCGCGGTTGGGCTTGAACGAGCGTGAGGTGTTGGCGTAGACGGCCAACTCCTCAGTGAGGTCGTAGATCAGCCCGAAACGCGGGGAGACGGCGTTATGCGCCTGGTTCCAGCTGCCGGCGGGGGTGAGCTTGTTTTCATAGCGCTGCTCGAAGCGTTCCAGACGCGCGCCGACCTGCGCTGTCAGGCGCTCGGTGAGGGCGATCTGGTCCTGCAGGAAGAACGCGTAGGACTTCAGGTTCTCGTCATCGTAGGTCGTGGTGCGGGTCAGCGCCGGCAGCGGCTGGCCGTAGACCGGATCATAGAGGTCGATCGGGAAGTCGCTGGTCGCACCACCCGAGCGATCGATCTGGGAGTCGTAGTTGAAGTCGTCGAATTCCACACCGAGCAGCAGCGTGTGGGCCAAGCCCGCTGCATCGAAGTGACCCTCCAGATTGGCCTGCACAGCCAGGTCGTTCCAGTTCAGCCAGCGCTCGCTGTAGTTGCGTCCTACCGTGCGGCCATCGGCGGCCAGGCCATTGTTCTCCACCGCGCCGCCGTCCAGGCTACCGTCGAGGTACTGGATGCCGCCGCGCAGCATCCACTGGCTATCCAGCTGGTGCTCCAGGCGCAGTTGCGTGGTGGCGTTCTGGTTGGTCAGCTTGCCGGCACTTTCCTCCCCGAGGAAGCGTTCGCGCGACAGGTCGCCGGCCTGGTTGGGGTAGCGGGTAAGACCACGGTCCATGGGGTGGCGGTTGTGCAGATAGTCGCCTTCGAGGATCAGCGCGGTGTCGTCGCTGAGCTGCCAGCGCAGCACTGGCGCGATGTTGTAGCGCTCACTTTCGACGTGATCGCGGAAGCTGTCGCTGCCTTCGGCGACCAGGTTGAGGCGATAGGTAAACGCGGCGCTCTCGTCCAGTGCCCCGGTGGTGTCCAGTGTGCCGCGGCGCAGGCCGTCGGTGTTCACCTGACTGCCGAGTACCGTGCGCCGCTCCGCCTGCGGCTGCTTGCTGACGATGTTGAAGGTGCCGCCCGGATCGCCGCGACCGTACAGCATCGAGGCCGGGCCGCGTAGCACCTCGATGCGCTCCAGCGTGCTGGCGTCGGGCATGTTGGGGTAGCCGCGGTTCACCGCGAAGCCGTTGCGGTAGAACTCCTGGGTGCTGAAGCCGCGCACCAGGAATTCGGTCAGGCCCTGGCCGCCGAAGTTGTTGCCACGTTCCACCCCACCGGCGTAATCGAGCGCATCTTCCAGGCGCGTTGCGCCGATGTCTTCGACGACCTGCGCCGGGACTACGCTGATCGACTGCGGGGTTTCGTGGATCGCGGTGTCGGTTCGGGTGGCGCTGGCCGAGCGGGTTGCCCGGTAGCCCTGCACAGGCCCGTCGGCGCGCTCGGCTGATGCGGTGACCTGCATCTCCTCCAGTGCCAGCGGTTCAGCAGGCGGTTCGTCGTTGGCCAAAACCACGGCAGGGCAGGTGAGGGCTGGAATCGCGAGCATCGGGAGGAGAAGGCGCCGCATCGAATGATCCTTGATGGAAGGGAGCGAGGGCGGGCATCCTAATCTCAACGAAAACTATTATCAAATAGAAGGTAATCTCAACTGCTGTGCGCTATCGCTGGTTGCGACAGGGCGCAGTGGGCGCAGGTGAGATCGAGTGAGCGGCGGCAGGCACTCAGTACTTCGCGCTGCGCGGATGAGCTGGGCTGGCAAGCGGCACGGCATCACCTCTGGCGGCTGCTCGGCGCTCAGGCCGAGGCCAGGACGACGCGGTCGCGGCCGGCTCTCTTCGCCTGGTACAGCGCTTCGTCCGCGGCCTTGAAAGTCGCGTCGGAGGACGCATAGCGGTCACTGCAGGCGATGCCGATGGAGGCTGTTACCGGTGCGCCGGTCGGGCTTGCGGTTTGCCGCAGGCGGGAGAGCAGGCGCTCGGCGGCGATACCCGCACCGCTGGCGTCCGTTTCGGGCAGCAGCATGAGGAATTCTTCGCCACCCATGCGGCACAGCACGTCAGTGGGGCGCGAGCATTCCTTCATGATTTCGGCGAGAAAGCGCAGCACCGCGTCGCCCACGTCATGGCCGTGCTGGTCGTTGACCTGTTTGAAGTGATCGATATCCAGCGTCACTGCCGCGTAGCGCTGGTCGAGCAGGTCGAACTGTTTGAGGGCCAGCTCGAGGCCGCGGCGGTTACGCAGGCCGGTCAGCGGGTCGGTCATGGACGCCGCTTCCAGTGCGCCCATCTTCTGCTGCAGCAGGGAGACGCCTGCGAGCATCGCGACCTTCAATCGCGAGACCTCGAAATACCAGGAGTTGACCATCGAAATACGACTGGCTGCCTCCGGTGCGCCCCAGTGTTCGGCGGTATCGGCCAGGGCGCGAATGGGCCGGGAGATGAGTATGGACAGCCACCAGAACACCGCGAGCGAGATAAGCGTGAACGGTACCGCGTTGAGCAGCGTGGTCCGCGCCAGTTGTTCGAGCTTCGCGGTGATGGCTGCGGTCGGACGCTGGGCGATGATGCCCCAGCCGGTGCTCTGCATGGGCGCGAAGCCGGCGAGCATGTCCACGCCGAGCGTATTGATGACGCGCTGGCTGCCCTCCTGGCCCGACAGCACCTGCCGGACCACCGCATTGCTCGATACGTTCTGGCCGACCCGCTTGCCGTCTTCGTGGAAGATCAGTCGGCCCTGTGTGTCGACCACGTACAGGTAGGAGCCGTCGCGGTAGTAATGCACCCCCAGCAGGCCGTGCAGTGCGTTGCGCTCGCGCAGGAACAGCGAGGCGCTGATATAGCCGAGGTAGCTGCCATCGGGGGCGAAGATGGGGTGGGTCACCGCGATCAGGTAGGTACCGTCGGTGGCAACGTAAGGATCGCTGGTCAGCGGCTTGCGCTCTTTCAGCGCGCGTGTCGCGCCTACGCTATTGACCTTGAGACCGACCAGACCGGTGCTTTCCGGTGAGGCCGAGACGATCTCCCCGGCGGCGCTGACGATCACGGCCCGGCTGAACTGCTCGCTCTTGAGCTTGAGCCGTTCGGTCTCGCTGTCCCGCGCTCATCGAAGCGCGTCGACAGCACCTCTGCCGCGTAAGCCAGTTCGCGACGGCTGTTGAGAAAGAACTGATCGGTGGTGTCGGCGAGCTTGCGCGCATAGGCCCGGTTTGCCTCCAGAGTCTGCTCGAACAACTGTTCGCGCTGTGAGCTGTAGCCGGCGAAGAAGCTGTTACCGAAGGTCAGCAGGCCGGCGACGAGTGCCAGCAGCAGCGTGAGTTTCTGTAGATCCAGCCGGGACATGAAGCGCGATTCTCCGAATGCGTGCTTGGCGTGCGCCAATGGAGGTTGCTGTCGGGGCTTCAGGCAAGCGGAAGCCAAAGGGCTGGGAATGATACAGGCAGCGCGCGGCTGACGAGTGGCTTCTCATACATATAGAGCTGGCGGCCTGCTCTGGATCAATCGCCTGCTGCCGGTACAACTATCGCAGTATGGCAAATGAGAGGTGCGGGTGTTCTTCCTGATCTGGGCGGCCGCTCGGGCTCCATGTGCTGTGGCGGCCGGCGCAGCTCGGCTGAGCCGATAACTGGCGCTGCCTTGTCTGGCTCTGCCTGTGCTGAACGTGATGGTTGTTGCCCTGGGCGGGGGTGAGCTGACTACGAAACAGGCCCGCTGATGCGGGCCTGTTTCATTCGAGCTAGCCGATGCGGTTCAGCCCTGGTGATAGCTCGGCGCAAGCTTGTAGACCGAGGTATCCAGCCCCTCGAAGCGCGCCTTCAGCTGCAGTGCCAGGTACAGCGAGTAGTGCCGTGACTGGTGCAGGTTGCCACCGTGGAACCAGAGGTTCTGCTGCTGCGTGGGCTTCCACATGTTGCGCAGCTCGCCTTCGTACGGACCCGGGTCCTTGGTGGTGCCGGAACCGAGGCCCCAGCAGCGCCCGACCTTGTCCGCGACGTCCTGGGAGATCAGCCGCGCCGCCCAGCCGTTCATGGAACCGTAGCCGGTGGCGTAGACGATCAGATCGGCCGGCAGGCGGCTGCCATCGTTGAGCACCACGGCATCCGGCTCGATGTGGTCGACACTGAGCCCGGGCCCGCTCTTCAGCTTGATGGTGCCGTCGGCGATCAGCTCGCAGGCGCCGACGTCGATGTAGTAGCCCGATCCGCGGCGTACGTACTTGAGGAACAGGCCGGATTCGTCATCGCCGAAGTCGAGCATGAAGCCCGCTGCAGCCAGGCGGTCGTAGAAGGCCTTGTCGCGTTCCTTGACCTGCTCGAAGGCCTGGCGATGGAACTGCGGCAGCACCTTGTAGGGGATCGAGGCGAACAGCATGTCGGCCTTGTCGGTGGTCAGTCCGCTTTCGACCGCATCCTCCGAATAGAGCGGGCCGAAGACCACTTCCATCAGCGTGTCGGAGCGCACGATATGGGTGCTGGAGCGCTGCACCATGGTGACGTCCGCGCCGTTCTCCACCAGGTCCGCACAGATATCGTGGGCCGAGTTGTTGGCACCGATGACCACCGCGCGCTTGCCGCGCCAGGCGTCGCCGCCGGGATGCTGGCTGGAATGGTGCTGCTGGCCGGCAAAGGTTTCCGCACCCGGATAGACCGGCACGTTGGGCACACCGGACATGCCGGTGGCGAGGATCAGCTGCGCGGGCTTGAGGGTCATCGGTTTGCCATCGCGCAGCACTTCGACCGTCCAGCGGCCCTCGGCTTCGTCGAAGCTGGCCTTCACGCATTCGGTTTTCGCCCAGTAGTTCAGCTCCATGACCTTGGCGTACATCTCCAGCCAGTCGCCGATCTGGTCCTTGGGTGTGAAGATTGGCCAATGGTCGGGGAAGGGCAGGTAGGGCATGTGGTCGTACCAGACCGGATCGTGCAGGCACAGCGACTTGTAGCGCCCGCGCCATTGATCGCCGGGGCGCTCGGCCTTGTCGACGATCAGCGTCGGCACGCCGAGGCGCTTGAGCCGCGCGCCGAGGCCGAGGCCGCCCTGGCCGCCGCCGATGACCAGGCAATAGGGCTGTTCCGTGATGCCCAGCGCGGCTTCCTCGTCGCGGCGCTTTTCCAGCCAGTTGCGCTTGTCGGCCAGGCCGTGGCCGTGTTCGGCGCCCAGTGGCCGGCGGCGTCCGAGCGGTTCCTCGTGCCCCTTCAGCTCGCGCATGGTGGTCAGCAGCGTCCAGCACAGGCCGTCCTTCAGACGCACATAACCCTTGCCGCGGGCGACGTCGGTTTCCAGGCTGATCCAGCCTTCGAGCACGCCGTCGGTCAGGCTCGCTTCGCCTTCGAGCTTCCAGTTGTCCGGCCGGGTGGCTTCCAGGCGGCTTTCCAGCATGTCACGAATGTCGGCCTTGCCTTCGAGGGTGATCAGGTTCCAGCTGAACAGCACCAGGTCACGCCAGTGGCAGTCGTCGGCGAATAGCTCAAGGGTGCCATCGACGTCGCGTTGCGCCAGGCGCTGGCCGAGGCGTTCGACCCAGGCGGCCAGTTGTTCGGTGGGCGAGCGGGTGTCGGTGGTCTGGCGGTCACCGCCGAGGTCGCTGCCGTTATCGGTTTTCAGATCGAACGGAACGTCGTTGCTGGGACGCATGGTGGTTCTCCTGGTCATTGTTGTTATTCACGGGGATACCGTGCTTGCAGGAGAGCAAGCGGCGGGCCAGCAACCGGCGCGCCGCGTCGTATCTGGCCTGGAGTCGTATCGGGACTGCCCGGTCGAGCGTGCGCTGTGCCATCGCCAGTACGGCGGGGGTGACACTCTGTACCAGCCGTGGCACAGCATGCGGCGGCCGGGCGATTGGCCTATGCTGGGCGCGAAACCGCCTCGAAACATCGCGGAGAACAACAAGAATGACCTCTCGCCTCAGTCAGCACGCGCACCAGGTCCTCAGCTTCGGTGACGGCACGTCCGCCAGCCAGGGCCCGGCTGCCGATCCCGCCATTGCGCGTTCCTGGCGCCGTTGCCTGGAGCAGCATCAGCTCGACCCCACCAGCCCGCGCGCGCCCTGCGTGATCGAGAGTCCGCGGCTCAATGAGCATCGCGAGCGGCTGGACCGGGTTATCGCCGTCGCCCACTGGCAGATGAACAGCCTGCACCAGCAGCTGGGCAGCAGCGGCCACGCGGTACTGCTGACCGACGCCAGCGGCGTGGTGATCGACAGCGTGGCGGATCAGGCCGAGCGCGCGGAATTCCAGCGCGCCGGGCTCTGGCTCGGTGCGGTGTGGAACGAGGCGACCGAGGGCACCAATGGCGTCGGCCTGTGCCTGCTGGAGCGCCAGGCGCTGACCATTCGGCGTGACGAGCACTTCCGAGGTCGGCACGCAGCACTGACCTGTTCGGCGAGCCCGGTGTTCGATGCCGAAGGCGGTTTGCTTGCCGTACTCAATGTGTCGTCGGCGCGTGAAGACCTGTCGCGCCAGCGGCGTTTTCACACCATGGCGCTGACCAACCTGTCGGCCAAGCTCATCGAAAGCTGTTTCTTCCTGCAGCACTGCGAGGGCAACTACCTGCTGCGCTTCCATGCCCAGCCCGAATACATCGGCCTGCTCAGCGAAGGCCTGCTGGCCTTCGATGGCGAGGGACGGATCACCGCGATCAACGAAACCGCGCTCAACCTGCTCGCCAGTAGCCGCGAGGCGCTATTAGGCCGGCCCTTGGAAACTGTGCTCGATGTGCGTCTGGATCAGTTGCTGGAGCGTGCGCGACCGCAGCCGGGGGCTTGCTGGCCCTTGCATGCCCATGACGGTCAGCGGCTGTTCTGCCAGCTGCGCGGGCCGCAGCTGCGCGTGGTTGCTGCGCCGCGCCAGGAGCCGGCCGATGTGCCGGGCCTGTGCCTGCTCGATCCGTCAATGCGCACCGGTTTCAGCCGTGCGCTGAAGGTGCTCGAGCGGGACGTGCCGGTGTTGCTGCAAGGTGAGACCGGCACCGGCAAGGAGGCATTCGCCAGCGCACTGCATCGCGCCAGCAGCCGCGCCGGTCGGCCGTTCGTGGCACTCAATTGCGCGGCGATTCCCGAGACGCTGATCGAAAGCGAACTGTTCGGCTATCGCGGCGGCAGTTTCACCGGCGCGCGGCGCGAGGGCATGGTCGGCAAGCTGGAGCAGGCCAACGGCGGGATTCTCTTTCTCGACGAGATTGGTGACATGCCGCTGGCGCTGCAGACGCGCTTGTTGCGGGTGCTGGAGGAACGCAAGGTCACCGCGCTGGGGGCTGCCGCGCCGACCGAACTGAATATCCGCCTGATCAGCGCCAGTCATCACGACCTGCGCGCGCTGGTTGTCGGCGGCGCGTTCCGCGAAGACCTGTATTACCGCCTTGGCGGGCTGATGATTGCGTTGCCACCGTTGCGCGAGCGCAGCGACAAGGCTGCGCTGCTCGATCACCTGCTGGCGGAAGAAGCGCAAGGCGAATCGATCTGTCTCGAGCCGGCCGCGCGGCAAGCCTTGCTGCGCTACAGCTGGCCGGGCAACGTGCGGCAGCTGCGCAATCTGCTGCGCACGTTGGTGGCGCTGAGCGAGCAGGGGCGCATTGGGCTGGACGACGTGCTTCCCGTGCTGCCGGCCGAAATGGGCAAGGTCGAGGCACCTCGTGACCCGCTGCAGTCGGCCGAGCGCGAGGCCCTGCTCACGGTGCTACGCGAACGGCACTGGCAGGTCAGTCGGGTGGCGGAACAGCTGGGGATCAGTCGCAATACGCTCTATCGCAAGCTGCGCAAACACGGCATCTCGCGTAACTGAACCGGCGGACGCCGATGCCCGCCGTCAGTGGGTCAGAGCGCGGTGGAGAGGGTGATCGAGCCGAACTGGTCGTGTTCCTGCTGGCCCTGGAATTCGCGAGTGCGCCAGACGCTGGCGAACGCCAGCTGCCAGCGGCTCCAGGTCAGCGCCACACCGAGCTTGGCGTCGCCCACCCACTCGCGGCGGTCCACCGAATGGCTGTCCTCGAAGGTGTTGCCGTCCAGCAGCATGTTGTGCGCCATATAGCGGCCTTCGACATTGGCGAAGCCGTACCAGGCGAAGTCGCCGCCGGGGCGGAAGAACTGGCTGCCGCTTTGCGCCGGCGTAACCGCGGGGATGCTGAAGCTGCGCTGCAGGTTCTGACCCAGGCGCAGACCCAGCCCGGCCGAGCCGTAGCTGTATAGGTTGCCGAGGGCGAAACCGAGACTCGGGCCGTATTCCAGCTCCAGCCCGGCGAAGCGCTCCTGCAGCCACCAGCGATGCTGATAGCCCAGATTGACGAAGGGTTCGTTCTCCAGCTGGTTGTCCCAGCCGTTGGGCTCGTCGCTGTCGGTTGCCTTGTGCACGGCACGCTGCAAACGCTTGCCGCCCGCGGCCGGGCCAACGATGCCGACATCCAGGTGCAACCCTTGCGCGGTGCGCCAGCCGTCGTACTGGGTGTCGGAAAACATCGACATGCCGGCGAACAGCAGACCGGCGTAGGGGCGGTCGTCTTCGATCAGTGCTCGAGTTTCTATTTCCTCCGGCGTGTAGATCTGATGGCCGAAGCGATAGGCGACGTTGTCGATTGCCGCTCCCGACCAGCCGGGCAGCAGATCGGCGAAGCGCCGCGTCCAGCTCTGGTCGTCCGGTTCGAAACCCCAGATGACTTCCAGGCCGTTGGTGTAGTGACCATCGCTGCCCGAGGCGATGATGTCGTTCTCCGCCTTGATGGCGAGGATGTCCGCATGGCTGACGGCGGGGGCGGTGATGGATGCGGCGAGCAGGCACAAGCACAGCAAAGAACGAGAATGCATGATTCAACTCCTGGCTTACGTTCTTGTTTGTATGTTCTTTCTCGGACCATCACCGCTTCCAGCGGTTCGCTTGCCGATCAGGGCGCGTCGTACGCGCCGTTTCTGGCCAGTCCCGCCTTGCTGACCATCTCCTGCCTGGCTTCCTGTAGCTGCTCGGCCAGCGCCACGGAAAAGCCCTGCACGGCCGACCAGCGCAGGTGGATGGCGTCGACGAAGGCGGCCGGTGGGGCAACCCATTCGCGATCGGCGTTCCAGTACTGCGCTCCGGCATTCCCGGCAATGGCGGCGTTCAGCTTGGCGTCGAAGCGGCCGAGAAAGCTGCCGTCGGCATCGACCTTGGCTTTCCACTGCGGGTGCAGGGGCGTGGAAACCACCAGCAGCTGGCGTTGCTCGTTCTTCAGGCGTTTCGACAGTTCGCCCAGGGCGACAAAGCAGCTGTCATCCAGCGCGTCCGGTTTGTCGTAGAACAGGCCGCGATCACCCTGCGGCTCCAGCGGCCCGTCGCCGTGGCGGGTGAACACCAACGGGTCCCATTCGATTTCGTTGGCCCGCTGCGCCTTGACCGTCTGCGCATTGCGCAACAGTGAACGCGGCGAGAAGTAGCGCATGTAGTAACCCCAGCGTGAGGCCTGCTGATAAACGTAGTGATCGGCATCCTCGCGGTCGAATACCGCATCCGGCACTTTCCAGCAGCCGGCGAAGTCCAGCGGATCGACGATCATCACCACCTGGCGGATGCTCGGCTCACGATCCAGCAGCCAGTTGGCGACATAGGTCGACTGGTTGGCGTGCAGGCCGCAGAACGCACCGTTGAGCGGACGCAAGCCGGGCGTCTGCTCGATCAGCACGTCACCATCGACATGGCGCCAGGCGACCGAGGAACCGACGATCAGCAGGTTCGGATCGGCGATGGGGTTGTGCCGCAGAAAGTGCAGCTTTTCGTCCACACACAGGCTGTTGGAGAAGGCCGGTGGCGGCAGGTTGTCGGTGTGATTGAGCCAGGCGAGCAGGGCGGCAAAGCCGCCGAGCATCCCGAACAGCCCGGCGAACATGCCCAGCAGGTAGCCGGCACGTATCCGCCGCTGGTCTGCTTCGGCCCGGGCGGCAACGCCGTCCGGGCATGTATCGACGGATCTGGCCATGACTCAACGCCCTCCGAGTTTGGTCTGGATCAGTTGCGCGAAGTGGCCAACGTTCTTCAGCGATTCCAGTTCGGCGGTGCGGAACTTGATGCCGAAGCGTTGCTCGGCGGCCACGATCAGCAACACATGGGTCTGACTATCCCAGCCATCGATGTCGTCGGCGGTGGTTTCGGGCGTGAGGACGATATCGTCATCGTCGAACACGTCGTGGAAGACTTGGGTCAGCGCCTGGAGAATTTCCTTTTCGTTCATGCTTGCACCTGGATGTGATGGTTGATGGGAGCGCGCGAGGCCAGCTCGTAGCGCCAGAAACTTGCATCGGTAGCGGCGTTGGCAGGGGCGGGGCGCTGCTCGAAGCCCAGCCGCGGATAGTGCTCGGCGACCATGCCGTTGCGTTCGGTGGGGCGGTATTCGCCAACCAGTGCTCCCCAGCCGGCAGCTGCTGCCGCATCGGCCAGCACCTCCAGTACGGCCATCTCGACTTCACGCCCCAGTACGCGGCAGCTCATCAGCCAGCTGTCGATCAGCAGTTCGTCAGCCTCGATGGCGGCATCCGGTCGCGCCAGCACCACGCTGATCAGGCCGTTGTCGCCGAACTTGTCTTCCAGTCGCAGGGCCAGCGCGATGGTTTGCGGATCGCTGGCCATGCGCTCGACTTCGGCTTCGGTATAGCGGCGGGTGGTGAGATTGAACTGGTTGGTCTTGTTGATCAGCTGGGTGGCGCGGGCCAGTTCGGTGGCGCCGATGTGGCTGACGCGCAGCACCATCTGCAGCCCGCGCAGGTAGCCTTCCATATCCGTGGCCTGGTTCAGCGCGGCCTTGCGTTCGGCATTCAGCGCATAGCTGCGGCCGCGCTCGGCGTCATCGGAGGTAAAGGACACGGCCTCGAAATAACCCGCGGCGGCGATGCGTGCGGGGTAATCGGCGACATCGTCGGGCAGTTCCGGTACGGCGACTTCCGGCAGCTCGCGGCGCACGATGTCGCGCTCGGCGGGGTTGTCGTCGACGAACACCAGGCTGTCCAGACCGATATCGAGCATGCTCGCGATGCGCCGCAGGTTGCCGGCCTTGTCTTCCCAGTTGGCGACGAAAGCTGCGATATCGCTGCGCTTGAGCGCCATTTCCGGATGTGCGAATGCCGCCTCGGCAACGTGCAGGTCGTTCTTGCTGCACACCGCAAGAATCACCCCGCGGCGCGCCAGTTGCGCGGCATAACGCTGGAAGGCGAGAAACGCCTCGCCGCTGGGGCTGCCCTGGCCGAGCTGGATACCGTCGATGCCGTCATCACCGATCACACCGCCCCACAGGGTGTTGTCCAGATCGAGTACCAGGCATTTGCGTGACAGCCCGGCAGTGGCCGCCGCGATCCGCGCCAGATGTTCGCCATAAAGCGGTGCCAGCGTCGGGCTGACCAGCTGCTTGGCCTGATGCCAGCGCACCGGCTCGGCCAGGCCGTCGCCATAAGCGGCTGCGTGCCAGGCCAGATCGAGCAGCAGCACGCCATCCTCGCGGGCGGCGGCGCGGATGGCCGCGTTTAACCGTTCGATGACTGCCCGCGGGGAAGCCGGCACCAGTGCTTCGTAAGAGCCGAACAAGGGCGGTGCGACCGGCACCAGGGTTTGCTGCACCACCTGCGCGGCATAGCGTTCGCGGGCCCGGCGCCAGAGCAGGCGCAGCTCATCGACGCGTTCCGCCACGGCGGCATCCACTTCCGCCTGACTGGCCTGCAAGGGCAGTTGCAGCGGCGCGTCATGGGCGTCCAGCGCCAGCAGCACCAGCTGCGGGGCAAAGGCGTCCAGCGCCGGGTCATCAGCCAGCAGTGCCTGGC
The DNA here is from genome assembly GCF_021432085.1 of Stutzerimonas kunmingensis. Taxonomy (GTDB): domain Bacteria; phylum Pseudomonadota; class Gammaproteobacteria; order Pseudomonadales; family Pseudomonadaceae; genus Stutzerimonas. Next base: position 1,749,170 of record NZ_CP090366.1, read on the forward strand.
GGTACATGCCGTAGGGCGCAACGTGCAGCGACAGCGCCAGCCGCCGTTGCAGCCCGGCCACGCGGATAGCCGGCAGCAGGTGATCGACCGTGTGCGAGGACAGCAATGCCAGCCGCAGCGGCGTCAGTCGTGCCGCTGCGGCGTGCTGCTCTACGCCCGTGGCGGCTAGCTTGTCCAGTCGCGCGGTCAGGGTGAAATCCCGTTGAAAGGTCGCCAGCCGCGCGGCTTCGTGCAGGCGCTGCAACGGGTCATCGATACGTTTGGCTTGGCTGATCGCGGCGGAGAGATCCGGGTGCGCCGGCAGCCAGTGAAGTTGTTGCATGCCTGGGACTCCTTGTCGTGGTCAGAACTGGAAGTAGAGGAATTCGGTCGGCGCCATGGAAAAGGCGATCGCCAGGGCGAAGAAACCGAGCACGCCTACCGCCATGCCGTGGATCGCCGTCGGCCGCCAGGCGCTGACCGGCAGCAGCCGTTCGGTCCAGTGCGGCTGAGCCTGGAAGTTGAGTGCGGTTCGGAAGTGGCCCATCCACTGCTGCACGTTGGGCATGCCCCAGACGAACACCAGCAGCGCGGCGATATAGACGAAGTCGGAGCGATCCATCGCCGTACTGGCCGGGCTCAGGCCGAGCATGCCGGCGAAGATCGCCATGGCGGTCGGCACGTCGCTGGCGCGAAAGAACACCATTGCCACCACAACGCAGCCGAAAGTCAGCGCGACGGCCGCCGCCTTGTGCCACCAGATGTCGCTGTCCAGCTTCCAGCCCTGACGTGCCTTCCAGGCACGCCAGCCGTGGGCGACCACCAGATAGAAGCCGTGTAGCAGGCCGAAGGCAACGAAGTGCCAGCCGGCGCCATGCCAGATGCCGGAAATGAACATGGTGAACACGGTGGGGTAGGCGACCAGCGCAAAGAAGGTGCCGGCGGTCATCTTGCCCCGCCGCGGCTGCGGCTTGCCGGCCGCCATGCGCGCGCGGGTCACGCGCAGCACGATGGGGTTGTAGATGTAGGCCGTGAGAAAACGCGTCAACGTCATGTGCCAGCGCGACCAGTAGTCGATGACATTGCGCGCCTTGAACGGGCTGTTGAAGTTGGCCGGCAGGCTGATGCCGAACAGCAGCGCGAGGCCGATGGCCATGTCGCTGTAGCCGGAAAAGTCGAAGTAGATCTGCAGCGTGTAGGTCAGCGCTCCGGTCCAGGCATCGTAGAACGCCGGGATGGTGCCGTCGGCAGCCAGGCTGAAGACCGGCGTGGCCTTCAGCGCGAGGGTGTCGGCGATCACCACCTTCTTGAACAGGCCGAGCAGAAACACCGTCGCGCCCAGCGACAGGTTGTCGATGCGCGCGCGGAAGCTGTCGCGGTCGTTGAACTGCGCAAGCATCTCACCGTGGTGGGTGATCGGCCCGGCGATCAGTTGCGGAAAGAAGCTGATGAACAGGCAGTAGTTGGCGAAATCGTGCTCTTCCACCACGCCATCATGGGCATCGACCAGATAGGCGATCTGCTGGAAGGTGAAGAAGGAGATCGCCAGCGGCAGGATGATGTCTTCCACCCGCCAACCGAGATCCAGCGCCGCATCCAGCGTGCCTAGCAGGAAACCGGTGTACTTGTAGTAGACCAGCAGCAGCACGTTGGCCGCGACCGCCAGCCCGAGCACCAGACGTGAGGGGTGCCGGAGCAGGTAGCCACCGAGCAGATAGTTGACCAACATGCTGCCGAACAGCAGCGGTACGTAGACCGGGTTCCACCAGCCGTAGAACACCAACGAGACGACGGTCAGCCAGATCACCGCGAGCCGCTGTCGGCCCGATCCGGTCAGCACGAAGAATCCAATCAACACCACCGGTAGAAAGCCGGCGATGAATTCCACTGAATTGAAAAGCATCTTTCCCTATCCCTGCTCAGCGTACGTGCATCGCTGCCCAGGCCGCCGGCAAGGCGGGGCGAGTCATCCATAAAGTCCTAGCGCCACGCCACCGACAATCCATCCTGGTCGGCTTTGCGACATCCTCGGTCCATCAGTGGGTGCTCGCTCGGGTTACGGCCACCTTGGCCGGCTTCCCCTGAGCTCCTATGGCTCGGACGTGAAGGTGTAAAAAAAAGTTGCAGTGTTTGTTGCGCCGTCGAGCGCTTTGTTGCCGCAGGTCAAAAGGTCCCCGGCGGGCGTGGCCTGCAGGCCATTTCCGTCGGTCGGGAAAGTTCCCGGCATTTTTCAAGGCTCGGAACATTTGAGCGCGAACGAGCTACTGGCGTGTTCGGGCGACCGGGTGAAGGTGCCGGTCCGCTCAGCGGACGCTGCTCAACCCTGCGCTGCTGCGCGCGCGCTGAACGCTTCTCGACGCGGCGGCAGGCGGTTCGACCTTGCGCTGCAGGTGCCGCACGGTGCGCTTTAGCCGCTGCACCTTGTCTTCCAGTTGGAAGACCTTGCGGTTGTTGTAGAACATGCCCAGCACGAACCCCACCGAAGTGAAGACCAGGCCATAGATGAGTGCGGCTTCATAGAGATAGCTGGAAAACATCCTGTCGTCCTCTGCGGGTAATGGCCCACGCTCGTCGAGCGAATCAACCCGGAATGGGCTGATGCCAATCTGCCTTTATGTGACAGGACGCACAGTGGAAACGTTCCCGCTGCGATGGCTGCGTCAGATGTCTAGCAGCGAACTCTCCAGCAGAGCGGTCGTCCCATTTTCTAGACCGCACATTTCACTGATTGGGGAAACATCGATGGCCATGCTGGACACCCGCGGTATCGGGGTCGTGACCTTGCTCAAGCGTACGTTCAAGGAATTCGGCAACGACGACATGTCGACCTATGCCTCGGCGCTGGCATACCGCGGCCTGTTCTCGATGTTTCCGTTCCTGCTGTTTCTCATCGCCTTGCTCGGCTTTCTCGATCTACAGAACTTCTTCGACTGGTTGCGCATGCAGGCCGAGCTGGCCCTGCCGCCGATGGCGATGGAGCAAATCAATCCGGTCATTGACCAGTTGCAGGAACAGAAGGCGGGGCTGCTGTCGTTCGGTATCGTCGTGGCGCTGTGGACAGCCTCGGTCGGTTTTCGCTCGCTGATGAATGCGATGAACCGCGCCTACGACGTGGAGGAGGGGCGACCGAGCTGGAAGCTGATCCTGCTTTCGTTGGCCTATACCGTGGGCATCGCCGTGCTGCTGCTGTTGTCGGCCGGGCTGATGATCGTCGGGCCGCAGGTGATGGAGTGGCTGGCTTCGCAGGTCGGCCTGAAGGACGTCGTCGTGCTGCTCTGGACCTGGCTGCGCTGGCCGGTGATCGTACTGATGCTGATGCTGGTGGTGGCGCTGCTGTACTACGTGGCGCCGGATGTGAAGCAGGAGTTTCGCTTCATCACGCCGGGCTCGGTGCTGGCCGTGCTGGTGTGGATTCTGGCCTCGATCGCGTTCGGCATCTATGTGCAGAACTTCGCCGACTACAACGCGACCTACGGCAGCATCGGCGCCATCATCGTCTTGCTGCTTTATCTGTACATCTCCTCGGCAGTGCTGCTGTTCGGTGCCGAACTCAATGCGGTGATCGAACACGCTTCGGTCGAAGGCAAGGACCCGGGCGAGAAGGTGCCGGACGCCTGAGGCGCCGTCTGGCGCCCCGCTGCGAACAACCCTTCTACGTAACGGTCATCTATTTCATTACAGAATTATTCCGCAGGGATTGCGGAGCATGCCGCTGACGCGCGACGTGCCCGGCGAGGCCGGAGTTCTGCTATGGGACCGACGGAGAAGTACCTTGCATATCGCGGATATGACCATGTTCTACGCGCCCGCCAGTGGTGGCGTGCGCACCTATCTCGAGGCGAAGCATCGCAGGCTGCAGCTTTACTCCGGCGTTCGGCACAGCATTCTTGTGCCGGGCGGCGACTACAGTCACAACGACGGCCTCTATGAGGTGCCGGCACCGATCCTGCCGTTCGGCAAGGGCTACCGCTTTCCGATCCGCCGCGCGCCCTGGCGCAATCTGCTGCGTTCGCTGCGTCCTGATCTGATCGAGGTCGGCGACCCCTACATGACCGCATGGGCGGCACTGGATGCGGGGCGCCGGCTCAATGTTCCGGTCATTGGTTTCTATCACTCCGACCTGCCACTGCTGGTCAGCAACCGCATCGGCAGTTGGCTGGGCACCAACCTCAACGGCTACGTTTCAAAGCTGTACGGAAGTTTCGACCGGGTGTTGGCACCCAGCGAAGTGATGGCCGACAAGCTCTTGCACCTCGGCGTGAAGAACGTCTTCGTGCAGCCCTTGGGGGTTGATCTGGACACCTTCTGCCCCGAGCGCCGCGACCCCGATCTGCGCCGCGAGCTGGGCCTGGCCGACGACACCCGGCTGATGATCTTTGCCGGGCGCGGTTCGCGGGAGAAGAACCTGCACGTCCTGCTGGAAACCGCGCGCCAGCTCGGCAAGCCGTACCACCTGTTGCTGGTGGGTTCGAGCATGCCGCAGCGGGTGCCGGACAACGTCACGGTGATCGATCGCTTCTGTTGTGCCAGCGAAGTGGCGCGCTACATGGCCAGTAGCGATGTGCTGCTGCATGCGGGCAATCAGGAGACCTTCGGCCTGGTGGCGCTCGAAGCCATGGCCAGCGGTATTCCGGTGATCGCCGCGCGTGCCGGTGCGTTACCGGAGCTGGTGCCGTTCTACACCGGGCGCCTGTGTCGGCCGCTCGACCCGAGGGCCATGGCGCATGCCGTGCGTGAGCTGTTCGAAGACGATCCGCGACTGCTCGGACAGCAGGCGCGCCAGCATGTCGAGGCGCATCATGCCTGGGATGCCGTGGTGGCGGGGTTACTCGCTCATTATCACGCGGTGCTCGGCACAGCGGACCTGCCGGTAGCCGTACATGGCTGAGGCTGCTCTGACGCTGGTGCTGCACGACGTGGCCGCGGAAACCTGGCCGGACTACCGGCCCTTCGTCGAGGCGGTGGACGCCATCGGCGGCGTGCCGATCACCTGGCTGGTGGTCCCGGACTTTCATCAGCGCAATCCGCTGGTCCAGCAGCCGGATTTTTGCCGGCTGCTGGACCAGCGTGTGCAGCGTGGTGACGAACTGGTGCTGCACGGCTGCTACCACGCCGATCTCGAGCCCGCGCCGAAGACGCCGCGAGACTGGTTCATGCGCCGCGTATACACCCATGAGGGCGAGTTCTACGGCCTCGACGAACAGGCTGCGAGTGACCGGCTGGCGCGCGGTCTGGAGTTGTTCCGGCGCCAGCAATGGTCGTTGCATGGCTTCGTCGCTCCTGCCTGGCTGATGAGCGAGGGCACTCGGCGTGTCCTGGCCGACAGTGGGCTGACCTATACCAGCGACCCGGGCCACCTTTATCTGCTACCCGACTTTTCTCCAATCAGGGCGCCGGGGCTGGTCTGGAGCGCTAGAAGCCCCTGGCGCCGTGGTGTGTCCTGGCTGGTCAGCGAACGCCAGTTGCGTCAGAGCCGTCAGGCGCCATTGCTGCGATTGGGCCTGCATCCGGTGGATATGCGCCACGAGTTCTCCCGCCGCTACTGGCTCGATGTGCTCGAACGGATGCTGCGGGACGGCAGGACACCGCTGACCAAGATCGACTGGCTGCGCCAGTACCGCCAGACGAGCGCCGTGGCATGAATCGGCGCTGGTGGTTGCTGGGCGGTGCCTTGCTCGCGGCGGCCATGGTGCCGCTTCTGCTTGGCGGCACCGGCCTGTTCGAACGTCTGCGCCACTTTCCGGGTAGCCTGTTGGCCACCATGCTCGGCATGGTGCTGGTCGGCTGGAATCTGAATGCGCTGCGCCTGCGCCTGTTGCTCGGGCGGCGCAAGCTGGGCCAGCGTCGTGCATTCGGCATCGTCGTCGCCACCGAATTCGCCATCTGTGCGACGCCTGGAGGTGCCGGAGGGCCGCTGACCCTGATGGCGCTGCTCATGCGCCAGGGCGTGGCGCCGGCCAAGGGCACGGCGACCTATGCCGTGGAGCAGCTGAGTGATCTGCTGTTCTTCGCCTGCGCCCTGGTCGGCGTGCTGTTCTATGCACTGACCCACAGGCTCAACGCGCATATCGCCAGCCTGCTGGGCTTCAGCGTCGCGCTATTGATCGGTGTGATGGTTCTGCTGGCGTTGCTCGGGCGCTTCCACCGGCAGGTATTTCTGCTCAATGGCTGGCTGGTTGGCCGGCTCGGCATGAAGCCGTCACGCAAGCGCCGTTGGGCACGCAAGGTGCTGGGCTTCCGTAATGCGCTGGTCGACTGTTTTCGCCTGCCGCGTCGTCTTCTGTTGGCGGTGTTCGGATTGACCACACTGCACTGGCTGCTGCGCTTCAGCGTGCTCTATCTGACGCTGCGTGGTCTGGGCAGCGAGTTGGCCTGGGCCTGGACCTTTCTCGTCCAGCTGCTGGCGCTGACTGCGGGGCAGCTGAGCCTGCTGCCTGGGGGGGCGGGTAGTGCCGAACTGGCCTCGGCTGCGCTGCTGACCCCGATGGTAGGCAAGTCGACGACGGCGGCGGCGATTCTGATCTGGCGCTTCGTGACCTATTACTTCTACCTCATCGTGGGCGCGCCGGTGTTCCTGCACCTGGCAGGGCGACCGTTGCTGCGCCGGCTGGTGCCTTCGCGCCACGCGTGAGCCGCTCTGTTCCGATGGCCGGGGGAAACTAACGCTTCGCGTGGGCGGTCCACTCTATGTCACCAATGAGAAGCCAGGAGTTCGCCATGAGCAGTACTGAAGACAAGGTCAAGGGCAACACCAACGAAGCCGTCGGCAAGATCAAGCAAGGCGTGGGTGAGGCGACCGACAACGAGCGCATGAAGGGCGAAGGCAAGCGCCAGGAAGCGAAGGGCGAGGCCCAGCAGGTCAAGGGTGATGTGAAAGACACCCTGAAGAAGGGCATCGACAAGGCCTGATCTGCCGACGTTCTTGCGGCAGTACAAATGAAAATGCCCGCATCGCTGCGGGCATTTTTTTGTCTGGAATCGGCTGGCGATCAGCGCTCCAGATACTGCAGTTTGTCCTTCACGCCGTCCCACTCTTCGGCATCGGCCAGGGCGTCTTTCTTCTCGGTGATGTTCGGCCAGACTTCCGCCAGATCTGCGTTGAGCTCGATGAACTCCTGCTGATCCTCCGGTACCTCGTCTTCAGAGAAGATCGCCTGGGCCGGGCACTCCGGCTCGCACAGGGCGCAGTCGATGCACTCGTCCGGGTGAATCACCAGAAAGTTCGGGCCTTCGTAGAAGCAGTCCACCGGGCAGACTTCCACGCAATCGGTGTATTTGCACTTGATGCAGTTGTCGGTGACGACGAAGGTCATGTCTAGCTATCTCCTCAGGCGTGTCAGGTAGGCGTTACGGTGACGCCCCTGCGAGTAGGCGGCACAGGCAAATGCCGCTTATCAAAAAAATGCGCGCGATTCTAGCAGCTTTCGCGGCGTATCAAATGCGAGTTTTCAAGCTGTATAGCAGGTCCAGCGCCTGGCGCGGCGTCACATCATCGGGATTGATCCGTGCCAATTCCTCGAGCACCGGGTGCGGCAGGCTGGCGAACAGGTCGTTCTGCATGGGCGGCGCGGGTTGGCCGGGCTCTATTTTCGGCATTTCGTGGGGCAGACTGGTGGTTTCCAGGCGCGACAGATGGTCGCGGGCGCGCTGGATCACTTCGCCCGGCACGCCGGCCAGTTGTGCCACCGCCAGGCCGTAGCTCTGGCTGGCCGGGCCGGGCAGCACGTGATGCAGGAAGACGATTCGCTCGTTGTGCTCGGTTGCCGACAGGTGCACGTTGGCCACCACCGGCTCGCTTTCCGGCAGCACGGTCAGCTCGAAGTAGTGGGTGGCGAACAGTGTGAAGGCGCGCAGCTTGGCCAGGTGTTCGGCGGCGGCCCAAGCCAGCGACAGGCCGTCGAAGGTGCTGGTGCCACGGCCCACTTCATCCATCAGCACCAAGCTGCGGTCGCTGGCGTTATGCAGGATATTGGCGGTTTCGCTCATCTCCACCATGAAAGTGGAGCGACCGCCGGCCAGGTCATCGGAAGAGCCGATACGGGTGAAGATGCGGTCCACCAGCGACAGCTCGCAGGCCTTGGCAGGGACGAAACTGCCGATCTGCGCTAGTAGCACGATCAAGGCGGTCTGGCGCATGTAGGTGGATTTACCGCCCATGTTCGGCCCGGTGATGACCAGCATGCGGGTGTCGTCGCCGAGGCCCAGGTCGTTGGCAACGAAGGGCGTCTGCAGCACCTGCTCAACCACTGGATGACGGCCTTGCTCGATGCGCATGCAGGGCTGTTCGACGAAGCGCGGACGGTTCAGGTCGAGGGTCAGCGCGCGTTCGGCGAGGTTGCTCAGCACGTCCAGCTCGGCCAGCGCGGCGGCGGAGTCCTGCAGCGGCGCCAGATGGCCGATCAGCAGTTCCAGCAATTCCTCGTAGAGCTGTTTTTCACGGGCCAGGGCGCGGCTCTTGGCCGACAGTGCCTTGTCCTCGAATTCCTTGAGTTCCGGCGTGATGAAGCGCTCGGCGCCCTTGAGCGTCTGCCGGCGGATGTAGTCGGCGGGAGCGGATTCGGCCTGCTTGCTCGGCAGCTCGATGAAGTAACCATGCACGCGGTTGTAGCCGACCTTGAGATTGGCCAGGCCCGTGCGTGCCTTCTCGCGGGTTTCCAGGTCCATCAGGTACTGGCCGGCGTTCTCGGAAAGCGACTGCAGCTCATCCAGCTCGGCGTCGTAGCCGGTCTTGAGTACGCCGCCGTCGCGGATCACCGCGGGCGGGTTGTCGATGATGGCGCGGGCCAGCAGTTCGGCCAGTTCCGGGTAGGTGCTGATGCTTTTCGCCAGTTCGAGCAGATGCGGTGCCACCAGGTCCTGCATGCCCGCCTGCAGCTGTGGTAGCGCAGCGAGCGCGTCGCGCAGGCGCGCCAGATCGCGCGGACGGGCGTTGCGCAGGCCAATCCGGGCGAGGATGCGTTCCAGGTCTCCGATGTCCTTGAGCTGCGGCTGCAGCTGTTCGAAGCGGTAATGCTCGAGCAGGCAGGTGATCGAGTCCTGACGCGCCTCGAGAGTCTCGCGGTTGCGCAGCGGGCGATTCAGCCAGCGGGTCAGCAGGCGCGAGCCCATGGCGGTCTGGCAGCGGTCCATGACCGATTGCAGAGTGTTGTCACGGCCGCCGGCCAGGTTGACGTCCAGCTCCAGATTGCGCCGGCTGGCACCGTCGAGGATCACCGTGTCGTCGAGGCGCTCATGACGCAGGCTGCGCAGGTGGGGCAGGGCGGTGCGCTGGGTTTCCTTGGCGTAGGCCAGCAGGCAGCCGGCGGCACCAATTGCCAGGGTCAGGTTCTCGCAGCCGAAGCCCTTGAGGTCCTGGGTGGAGAACTGCTGGCAGAGGCTCTTGAAGGCCGAGTCTCGATCGAAATCCCAGGGCGCGCGACGGCGCACGCCGCGGCGTTTCTCCAGCGGCAGGCCCTGTGGCCAATCGTCGGGGATCAGCAATTCTGCTGGGCTCAGGCGCTCCAGTTCGGCGAGCAGGGTTTCCCAGCCCTTGAGCTCCTGCACGCTGAAACGGCCGCTGGCGATGTCCAGCACCGACAGGCCGAACAGCCTCTCGTCGCCCACCACCGCCGCCAGCAGGTTGTCGCGGCGCTCGTCGAGCAGCGCCTCGTCGCTCACCGTACCGGGGGTGATGATGCGCACCACCTGGCGCTCCACCGGCCCCTTGCTGGTGGCCGGGTCGCCGATCTGCTCGCAGATCACCACCGATTCGCCAAGCTTGACCAGTCGCGCCAGGTAGCCCTCGGCGGAATGAAAAGGAATACCCGCCATAGGGATCGCCGTGCCCGCCGACTGCCCGCGCGCAGTCAGGGTAATGTCGAGCAGCGCGGCGGCCTTCTTGGCATCGTCGTAGAACAGCTCATAGAAGTCGCCCATGCGGTAGAACATCAGCTGGTCTGGATGCTCGCGCTTGAGTCTCCAATATTGCTGCATCATCGGCGTATGGGCGGAAAGGTCGGCGTTGGGCTTGGTCATCGGCTTGCGTGCGGTTCGTTGAGTGGCGGGTAAGGCTATCGGATGACGGTGCGGTCGGACTGTCCGGAGCCAGGTTGACGCGGGAAAGCCGGCAAGGTTAACACGGGCTGAGCGGCTCGACAGGTGAGGGTGTGGGGCAGTTTGAGCGGCGTTCAGGTGTCATTTGTCGGGCCGGGCACAGAAGGCGTTGACAAGCGAACCGGAGCTGTTGGTAACTCTGGTCTGTCGACAGGTTGCCGGTGCGCTTCGGGCCTCGTGTACGCCGGGCCTGCGACTCCCTCGATCACGCAGTCGTGCAGGCCCCTCGGTGCCCTGTCGCGGTAGCTTGCCTGATTATCGCTCGTGCTTCGCCGCCCTGTGGTGGATTGCAGTCCCGGCCATCCCGCCTCGGCGAATGCCTGTTCTACCCCCTCGCGTCAGTTCTTCCTGCAGTAATGCTGGCGACCTCCCTTTCTGGTCAAGTGAGCAGCAGACATGTCTCGACTACTCGGACTCGACGCCCTGCGCGGCGTTGCGGCGTTGTGCGTTGCCTATTCCCATCTGATCGCAAAAATGAAGCGTGATGGCCATTTCGATGGGCTGACCAGCGATCTGTTTCTTGTCAGCAAAACGGTACTGGATGTCGGCAAGACCAGCGTGCTGGTGCTGTTCGCCCTGAGCGGCTATTTCGTCGTTGCGGCGCTGTACAAGAGCCGCCATCGCTACGAACGGCCGGTCGCGGCGTTCGTCTATCAGCGCTTCTTCAGGCTGTTTCCCCTGTACTGGCTATCGCTGCTTCTCGGCGTGATGTTTCCCTGGGACGATCCGGCTCGGGTGTTCAGTCCGGCTGTCATCGCGATCAATGCGACGATGCTGCAAGGCTTCGTATTTGTCGAAAACGTGATCGGTTTGTACTGGACGCTGCAAATAGAGCTGACCTTCTATGTGCTGTGCATTGTCATCTTCGCGCTGCGTCTGGGCGGCTCGGCCAGGCGCGATCTGCTGTTTCTGCTGGCCCAGTACGTCTTCACCCTGCTGCTCGCGTTCCTGCGCTACAAGCTGGAAATGAAGCTGCCGGTGGCCCTGCCCCTGATGCTGAGTGTGTGTTTCCTCGGCGCATTGTGGAAGGCCACGGATAACGGTCGCGCACCCGATACCGGGCATTACGCGCGCATCGCAGTGGGCCTGTTCTACCTGTTTCTGTTGCCGATCTGCGTGCTGGCCTACTCGCGCGATACCGGTCTCGGGGAAACCTGGTATCGCTACTTCGTCAGCTATGCGGTGGGTGTTGCCGTCTTCATTGGCGCGACACGCATCAGTGGTAAGGGGCTGCGCTGGATCGCGCCGCTAGGCGGGATCGGCTATATCGTCTTCCTGGCCCATCCATCGGTATTCGCAATCGCCGAGCGGCTGGGCTTCGGCGCTGGAGCGCTGGCCATTCCCGGCCCGCTCTACATCGCGGTGATGCTGTCGCTGGTGACGCTGTTCGGCTTCTTCGTCAAGCGAACCCTGGCAGATCCCATTCAGCGCTATGGCGATGCAGTGGTAAGCCGTCGCGGGCGGAGCATCGGCGAGCGTATCGTGCTGCCGGTTCGCCAGGATGCCTGATGGGCGACGCGTAACTCGACCATTGGCCATCCAGATGGCTGAACTCGGGAGCCCGCTGGTGTAGGGTATCGGCCACTTTCCTTCGGCTGGAGTCCTGATGAATCTCACCGAACTGGCCGCACAGCTGGGTGATGCGCTGCAACGACTGGGTGCGCAGGTCAGCACCGCGGAATCCTGCACCGGTGGTGGCATTGCCGAGGCCATCACCCGTATCGCCGGCAGCTCGGCCTGGTTCGAGGCCGGCTACATCACCTATTCCAATGCTCAGAAGACGCGCCAGCTCGGCGTACCGGCGGAGCTATTCAAGCAGGTCGGCGCGGTCAGTGCCGAAGTGGTGCAGGCCATGGCGCGGGGCGCGCAGCGCAACAGTGGTGCGCGCTTTGCGGTGGCTGTCAGCGGCATTGCCGGACCCGGCGGCGGCACGGCAGAAAAACCGGTTGGTACGGTCTGGATTGCCTGGGCCGATGACTCGCATGTGCAGGCCCAGCGCTATCTATTTACCGGTGACCGCGAAGCCGTACGTGAGCAGACGGTGGCGGCGGCTTTGCAAGGTTTGCTTGCGCTGGCGGTCGGAGAAAAACAGTTTCGGGGCTAGGCGAGTAAATATGCCTATGTTCTAATACTGGCTACTTATACAGTTGTTGTGGCCTCCGGCCCTCTTGATCAAGTGAGGATTTGATGGACGAGAACAAGAAGCGCGCCTTGGCTGCAGCCCTGGGCCAGATCGAAAAGCAGTTCGGCAAGGGCGCAGTGATGCGCATGGGCGATCATGATCGTCAGGCCATTCCGGCCATTTCTACCGGCTCGCTGGGCCTGGATATCGCGCTTGGCATCGGCGGTCTGCCCAAGGGCCGTATCGTCGAAATCTACGGTCCGGAATCCTCCGGTAAGACCACCCTGACCCTGTCGGTAATCGCTGAAGCGCAGAAGATGGGCGCCACCTGTGCCTTCGTCGATGCCGAGCACGCGCTGGACCCGGACTATGCCGGCAAACTGGGCGTGAACGTCGACGACCTGCTGGTTTCGCAGCCTGATACCGGCGAGCAGGCACTGGAAATCACCGACATGCTGGTGCGCTCCAACGCGGTGGATGTGATCATCGTCGACTCCGTGGCGGCGCTGGTGCCCAAGGCCGAAATCGAAGGCGAGATGGGCGATACGCACGTCGGCCTGCAGGCCCGTCTGATGTCCCAGGCGCTGCGCAAGATCACCGGCAACATCAAGAACGCCAATTGCCTGGTCATCTTCATCAACCAGATCCGCATGAAGATCGGCGTGATGTTCGGCAGCCCGGAAACCACAACCGGCGGTAACGCGCTGAAGTTCTACGCCTCGGTTCGTCTGGACATTCGCCGTACCGGCGCGGTCAAGGAAGGCGACGAAGTGGTCGGCAGCGAAACCCGCGTCAAGGTAGTGAAGAACAAGGTGGCGCCGCCCTTCCGTCAGGCTGAGTTCCAGATCCTCTATGGCAAGGGCATCTACCGCAATGGCGAGGTCATCGATCTCGGCGTGCAGCAGGGCCTGGTGGAGAAGTCCGGCGCCTGGTACGCCTACAAGGGCAACAAGATCGGCCAGGGCAAGGCCAACGCCGCCAAGTATCTGGAAGACAATCCGGAGATCGGTCAGGAGATCGAGCAACAGATCCGCGACAAGTTGCTGGTAGTTGCGCCAAACACCAAGGCCAACCCGGTTACCGAAGATCTGGCTGACGCCGATCTCTGATCCCCATGGCTGCCGTGCTCGATAACCCCGTCGCGGTACGGCGGACGGCCATGGATCTGCTGGCTCGACGCGAACATGGTCGCGTCGAGCTGGCTCGCAAGCTGCGCCAGCGTGGCGCCCCGCCTGAGTTGATCGAGCAGGCCCTGGATCGTCTATGCGAGCAGGGTTTGCTTTCCGAATCCCGATATCTCGAAAGCTTTGTCAGAAGCCGGGCCAATGCCGGCTATGGGCCGTTGCGTATCCGCGAGGAATTGGCCCAGCGCGGACTGGCCAGAGCGGATATCGAGCAGGCATTGCGTGACAGTGGTTTTGACTGGGGTGAGCAGCTGCGCGAACTCTGGCAGCGCAAGTTCGCTGGACGGTTGCCTGCCGATGCCAAAGAGCGGGCGAAGCAGGGGCGCTTTCTCAGCTATCGCGGTTATCCGCTGGAGTTGATCAGTCGAGCGTTGCGCGGCGACAGCTCGGCGGATTGAGGCGGTAACGGGGCTCTATGCCAGGTTGTGCGCGTCGGTGCTGAAGCCGACCAGCCTTACGAGCGCTCGCAATATCCAGAGTCCAGGCCATCAAAGGCCATCAGTCCTCGCTCGCCAGCGGCCGCGCCCAGTTGGCCGGTTCGTTGACGTAGTCCGTCAGCTCCCTCAAGCGACCGTGGTTGCGGCCGTTGAAGACGAAGCTCAAGCGCGGCAGGCGCTGCAGTTCCGGCTCGTCCAGTTCCGATTCACAGCAGTTCTGCTGTTCGAATACGCCTTTCAGACACAGATCGGTGAACTCCGCGTTCAGGTATTCCATCGCCTGGTCGTTCAGTGCGTGGTTCAGGCGCAGAACGAAACGATCCTTCAGCCAGCGGCTCGAGTGGAAGTTGCGATAGAAGTTTGCGATTTCCCTGGCTGCTTCTTCGGCATCGTCCACCAGGCGCATCAATCGCATGTCGCTGGGCAGGATGTAGCGATTCTCCTCCAGCTGACCGCGCATGAACTGCAGTGCATCCTTCCAGTAGGTGCCGCCGGGTTCGTCGAGCAGCACGATCGGCACCAGCGGACTCTTGCCAGTCTGGATCAGCGTCAACACTTCCAGTGCTTCGTCCAGCGTGCCGAACCCACCGGGGCAGAGCACCAGCGCATCGGCTTCCTTGATGAAGAACAGTTTGCGCACGAAGAAGAAATGGAACGACAACAGGTTCTCGGTGCCACCCACCGTCGGGTTGGGGTGTTGCTCGAAAGGCAGCGTGATGTTCAGCCCGAGGCTGCTGTCGCGCCCGGCGCCCTCGTGAGCGGCGGCCATGATGCCGCCACCGGCGCCGGTGATGACCATGAAGTTGTAATGCGCAAGGATGGAGCCCAACTGACGGGCCAGCGCATACAGGGGATGTTCGACCGGCGTACGGGCTGAGCCGAAAACCGTGACCTTGCGGCGCCGCTTGAACTGGTCGAGCCGGCTGAATGCGTGCTCCATTTCGCGCATCGTCTGCAGCAGGATCTTGGCATCCCAGCGGCTGCGGTCGGCCTGAGCCATGCGCATGACGGTCACCAGCATCTCCCGGTATAGGGGCAGGTTCGCACTGTTCTCCGGAACGACCAAGGCGGCCAACTCATCGATCTTGCTTTCCAGCTCGGCGCCGCTGGTCTTGAAATGCCGCGACAGATAGTCATCCGAATCAAAGGACATACAACATCTCCATGTATGAGCGTCGCGTTCAGGCTATAGGGTGCGGTCAGCCGGCTCAAGCCGGTTGCGTGGCGCGCAGGCGACCGAAGCCGCAAGCGGCTTCGGCGGGCTGCGTTCAGATGGCGATTCGGTCGCCGGGTTCGGGAATGCGTGCTTCCCAGTTCAGGCGCTCACGGATGGACTGCTGCAGCACCTGCATCTTCTCCAGCTCGCCGTGCACCAGGTAGAGCTCCGGACGGCTTTCGAAGTTGCTGACCCAGTCGATGAGCTGAGACTGGCCGGCGTGGGCGGAGAACCCGCCGAGGGTATGCACCTTGGCATTCACGGCGATGCGCTGGTGCAGCAACTTGACGCTTTTCGCTCCGTCGACGATGGCACGGCCGAGGGTACCGCGTGCCTGGAAACCAGGGATCACCAGATGGCACTCCTCGCGCCAAAGGTTGTGCTTGAAGTGGTGCAGGATGCGCCCGCCGGTGCACATGCCGCTGCCAGCGATAATGATCACGCCGCTCTTGAAGCGGTTGATCGCCATCGATTCTTCCGGTGTCGGCGTGGATCGGAGGATCGGCAACCAGCGCTCGGCGTAAAGCTTGCCGCTGGCTCCGCTCAGGGCATTGTCGATGCCGTCGAGATCCAGCTGATCCTTGTAGTGCGAGTAGATGGCGTTGGCGCCGATGGCCATCGGGCTGTCCAGGAATACCGCTTGCTGCGGCAGGCGGCCTTCCCGGTAGAAGCGCCCGAGGTAGTAGATCAGGTCCTGCGTACGTCCGACGGCGAAGGAGGGCATCAGCACGTTGCCGCCATCGCGATGGGCCTGTTGCAGGATGCCGGCCAGCTCCTCGATCGTGTCTTCGTGGCTGCGGTGGTCGCGGTCGCCATAGGTGGACTCCATGAGCACCACGTCAGCTTCCTTGAGCACGGTCGGCGCATGCATCAGCGGCGAGCAGTCGTTGCCCAGGTCGCCCGAGAAGACCACGCGCCGTGTTCTGCCATGGTCGTGCACATCCAGTTGCACGATCGAGGAGCCGAGGATGTGACCGGCATCGTGGAAGGTCACCGCGACACCTGGCGCGACATCGAACGTCTCGCCATAGGCGTGGGGAGTGCGCTGGCTCAACATGCGCTCGGCGTCGACGCGGGTATAGAGCGGCTGGATCATCGGTTTGCCGATGCGCGCGCGCCACTTGTTTTCCCACTCGGCATCCTTTTCCTGAATCTGCGCCGAATCCAGCAGCATCAGTTCGAGCAGCTCCGCGGTGGCATCGGTGCAGTGCACGGCGCCGCGGTAGCCGAGGGCGACCAGGCGCGGGAGCAGGCCGCTGTGGTCGATATGCGCGTGGGACAGCACCACCGCATCGAGTGTCTTGGGGTCGAAGGCGAACGCGCTGCGGTCGCTGCCGGCTTCTTCCCGGCGGCCCTGGTGCATGCCGCATTCGAGCAGAACCCTTGCACCGTCATGGGTCTCAATGAGATAGCAGGAGCCGGTTACCTGCTGAATGGCGCCTAGAAAACTGAGCAAAGCCATGTTGCCTTCCTGTCTGTACGATGATGTCCACATTGCCCGCTCGGTTGCCATGACCACTTGATACATATCAGAGATAACGAATCGAGCGCTGCCTAGACTACAGCACAACCCGCTTACCAACGGAGTGAACCCATGAGTCAGCTACTGCCCAGCCTTGTCGAGCTGGATCAACACGCGCAAGCCGAACCGGAGTTCGCCACCTGGCGTGTAGGTTTCGGGCCGTTCGAGCACGCGCTGGAGACCCAGGCGGCGGTGTTCCGGTTGGCCCATCAGCTGGTACAGGCAGGTCATCAGCCGGATCTGGCCAGTGTTTACCGGCTGCTGCAGGCGGTCGACCGGGTCGCCAGCGCCGGACTCTGGCTGGTGGTGCACATGACCTACGCGCGCCAGGTGCATCTGGACGGTTCGCCGTTGGCTGCCGAGGATTTCAAGCAGAACCCCGAGGGGCATACCGGCGGCGCGCTGAACATGGTGCCGGCCTATGCCGGTTACCTGGCCCTGAATGCACTGACTGGCCGCACCCGCGCCTGGCTGATGGGGCAGGGCCACTGTGTGGCGGCCGTCGATGCGCTCAACCTGCTGACGGGCAACCTGCATCCGGAGCAGGAGCAGGCCTACGCGGGCGGCGAGGCGGGCATGAATCGCCTGCTGCAGGATTTCTACGGGTACGGCCAGGCCGCCGACGGCAGTCCGCTCGCGCCGCTGGGCAGCCATGTCAATCCGCACACCGCCGGCGGCATTGCCGAGGGCGGTTATCTCGGTTTCGCCGAGCTGCAATACGCACACATGCCGCTGCCGGGCGAGACGCTGGTGGCCTTTCTTTCCGATGGCGCGGCGGAAGAGCAGCGCGGCAGTGACTGGATTCCCCGCTGGTGGCGTGCCGAAGATTGCGGCGTCGCGCTGCCGGTGATGATTGCCAACGGGCGGCGAATCGAGCAGCGTACCGCGCTTGGCACCGAGCAGGGGCTCGAGGATTTCCGTCAGCACTTGAGTCAGTGCGGCTTCGACCCGATGCCGTTCGATGGGCGTGACCCTGCTGCTTTCGTCACCACCCTGTGGGAGATGGAGCTGCGCCTGGAGCGACGCGTGGAAGAGAAGGCGCGCGGCATTCTCAACTATCCGCTGCCGATGCCCTACGGCATCGCCGAGACGGTGAAAGGCTTCGGCTTCTATGGTGCCGGCAGCAACGCAGCGCACAACCTGCCATTGCCGGGTAATCCGAGCCGCGATGAGCAGTCACGCGACCTGTTCAACGAGCACGCGGCGCGTCTGTTCGTACCGCAACAGGAGCTGGCTGCTTCACTGGAGCTGTTCACGCGCAGTCGCCAGGGTCGAACGCTGGAGCGCGACAATCCGCTCGCCTCGCGACGCCCGCCTGCGCCGACCATGCCGAAGTTGAACTACCGCGACGACGCCTGTTCACCAATGGCAGCGGTCGATCGTTTCTTCGTCGAGCTGACCGCCGCCAACCCCGCGTTGCGGCCGCGGGTGGGTAATCCTGACGAGCTGGCCAGCAACCGTTTGGGCGGCGTGCTGAAGGCGCTCAAGCATCGCGTCATCGAGCCGGAAAGCGAGCTGGAGGCCGTGGACGGCGCCATCATCACCGCTCTCAACGAGGAGGCGGTGGTATCCGCCTGCCTTGCCAACCAGGGCGGCTTGAATCTGGTGGCGAGCTACGAAGCCTTCTGCGTGAAGATGCTGGGCGTGGTGCGGCAGAGCATTATTTTTTCCCGGCAGCAAAAGGAGATTGGCAGGCCTGCAGGCTGGCTCGGCTGGCCCTTGATCGCGACGTCGCACACCTGGGAAAACGGCAAGAACCAGCAGTCCCACCAAGACACGACCTTCTGCGAGGCGCTGCTCGGAGAGATGAACGACATGGTCCGGGTGCTGTTTCCGGCCGACCACAACAGCGCCCTGGCGCTGCTGCCATCGATCTACCAGGCACGCGGCGAACTGGCCTGCCTGGTCATGCCCAAACGCGACCGGCCGTGCTACTTCGATCAGACCCAGGCCGAGCAGTTGGCGCGCGACGGCGCCATCGTGGTCGAGGAGCAGCCGGGCAACGAGGCATTGCTGCTGATTGCCAACGGCAGCTATCAGCTGGGCGAGATGCTCCGTGCGGCCAAGCGGCTCAAGGAGGCCGACTGCGCTTATCGCCTTGTCTATCTGCAGGAGCCGGGCCGCTTCCGCGGGCCGCGCGATCATTGGGAAGTCGGGGCGCGCGCCAGCGAAGGCGTGGCGGAGCGGTTGTTCCCGGATGCGATGGAAATGCGCGTGCTGTTGACGCACATGCGGCCAGAAGTGGCGCGCGGTCACCTGTGGCCGATTCTGCCGGACGCGCGCAAGAGTTCGGCGCTCGGCTATCGCAACCGCGGAGGTACGCTGGATGAGTTCGGTATGCAGTTCGCCAATCGCGCCAGCTGGGCCAATGTGCTCGCGGCCTGTGCGCGCCTGCGCAATGTGCCGCGCACGGCACTGCTCACCAGGGAAGAGGCTGCCGCTGTAGCTGGCAAAGGTGATCCGCAGATACTGCGGGGCGACGCTTGATAAATAAACCTGGCAGGACGGCGGGCCGTGGCCTGCGCCTGCCAGCGTTCACCTGTTAGCGGTCGCAGTCCGAGGCCTTGTAGCGCTCGCTGGCGATGGGCTTGTTGCTCTGGTACTCGCTGAAGTCATAGCGTAGGACTGCGCCCTGGCTCATCAGCTTGCGTAGTCCTTCATTGCCACAGACGCTAACAGCGAGCTGGCTGCGCACATCGGCCGGGTTATCGCGCATCTGCGCCGCATGCCGCGGCTGTACGCTGAGATGGTTTACCAGCATGTTGTTTTCTACGGTGTAGCCCTGGTCAAGAATGTCTTCGTTGATCGCGCGGGGCGTTCCGACACTGCTTTCGCGGGCGACCTGCTCGAGCAGCTGATTCAGCTGTTGCTCCTGCAGCGAGGCGGCGTGGGCAACGGGGAGGGCGAGGCTCAGAGCGAGCAGGGTGGTCAGACGATACATGGCGGTCTCCTTTTGACTGCGCTATTTCGACCGGCTGCCTGTGGTGCGGTTCATTTAACGGTGCTGGGCAGAAGTCTCGCTGGCGCTGGTAGACTGCCGCGCTTCATCGTCACCCTCGAGTCGATTCATGCCCCATGCCGTAGCCCGTCTGCGCAGCGAACGCCTGGCCAAGAGCCTCAAACCCTTCGTTGCCCGCGGCTCCCGGGCGTCGCGCTGCGAGCGTTGCCGGGTACCATTCAGCCATTGCCTTTGCCCTTGGCTTCCGACGATCGAAAGCGATTGTGGTGTCTGCCTGCTGATGCACGATATCGAGCCGCTCAAGCCTAGCAATACGGGCTGGCTGATTGCCGATGTGGTGCGCGATACCTTCGCCTTCACCTGGCAGCGCACGGACGTGGACCCGCGATTGCTGGCACTGCTGGCCGATCCGCAATGGCAGCCACTGGTGATCTTCCCGGGTGAATACGCCGAGTCGAGGCGGGTGGTCGAGCAAGTTGAGCGGGAGAACGCTAAGCGCCCGCTGTTCGTACTGCTCGATGCCACCTGGACCGAGGCGCGCAAGATGTTTCGCAAGAGCCCTTACCTGGATGGCTTGCCGGTGCTGAGCCTGCGACCGGAGGCGCTGTCGCGCTACCGGCTGCGCCGGTCGACCCGCAGTGACCATCTGTGCACCGCCGAGGTCGCAGCGCTCTGTCTGGATCTGGCTGGAGAGTCGGCCGCGGCGAACACGCTCGATGCCTTGCTCGATGTGTTCACCGAGCACTATCTGGGTGCCAAGTATCATCGCCAGCCGGACCTGCAGAACGCCGCGCATCTGGCATTGAAGCCTGCGCGCTGAACTCGATTGGCCGTCAGGCCTTGGCAGGACTGGCTGTGGTTAGCGGCTCGGCTTTGCGCGGCCAGAGCTGTGCGGCGAGCATGCCGATGAACATCAATACGCAGCCCATGTAGCCGCGCAGCGTCAGGCTTTCCTCAAGGAACAGTGCGCCCGCGATGGCTGCGAACACCGCTTCCAGTGAGAGGATGATCGCCGCATGGGAGGCGATCGCATGCTTCTGCGCAACGACCTGCAGCGTGTAGCCAACCGCAACGGCGAACAATCCGCCATAGATGAGGGCCGGCCCGGCGAGCCAGATGCTGGTCGGCTCGATCTCTTCGAAGATCAATGCCAGCAGCAGGCTGACCACGGCACAGGTGGCGAACTGCAGGAAGGCCAGGCGAATCGCGTCGTGGCGGCTGACGAAGAAGCTCACCAGCAGCACATGCAGGCCCCAGACGAAGGCGCCGGCCAACTGGATCCAGTCACCAGAGGCAACGGTGAAATCCTCGCCGATGCTCAGCAGCGCCATGCCGGCAACGGCGAGAAAGGCGCCGACCCAGGTTCCGAGGCCTGTCCTGTGGCCAATGATCAGTCCCAGCAGTGGCACCACGATCACGTACAGGCCAGTGATGAATCCTGAGTTGGTCACGCTGGTAAACAGCAGGCCGACCTGCTGCAGGTTGATTCCCACGGTCAGCGCAAGCCCCATGCTCAGGCCGCCGAGCAGCAGGCCACGCTGCAGAAAGGGTTCGTGCCGGGCTTTGGTGCGGCCCTGGTAGATCACCAGTGGCAGCAGCGCGAGAGCGCCCAGGGCGAAGCGCAGGCCGGTAAATAGAAACGGGCCGATGTTGTCCATGCCGATGCGTTGGGCGACAAAGGCCGTGCCCCAGATCATGGCGGTGATCAGCATCAGGAAGTCGGCGCGGAGGGCTTGGCTACGCATGTTTCGGCTCGGTCGGGAAAAGTCGCAGACTTTGCTACAAAGCGCCGCGCTTGACCACTTATTCATGGGTGGGCATGCTTGCGCCGCTTGATTTGTTGTGGCGGGCGGCCGATATTCGGTCTGGCCGGCCGAAAATTTCACATCGGACCATCCCCGGAGCGTTGACTCGGGGTTTCTGCCGTCATCTTGTCGGCATCGGCTGCTCAAGCCGATGAAAAAGCGCCAATAAAAACTACAGGTCTGCCAATGGCTGCTTATGAAATAATCATTGCCGATGATCACCCGCTTTTCCGCAGCGCGCTGCAACAGGCGCTCACCATGGGGCTAGGGGAAAACGTACGTCTGGTGGAAGCGGCCAGCATCGCCGAACTGGAAAGCCTTCTAAATCAGGGCGCCGATTGGGATCTGGTGCTGCTGGATCTGAACATGCCTGGAGCCTATGGTTTCTCGGGGTTGGTACTGCTGAGGGGGCAGTATCCGCATCTACCGGTAGTCATGATCTCGGCACAGGAGGACGCAGCGGTCGTTGCGCGCTCCCGTGAGTTCGGTGCCAGCGGTTTCATTCCCAAGTCCAGTTCTCTGGAAACCATCCAGGAAGCGGTACGTGCTGTTTTGGATGGCGATGTCTGGTGGCCTAGCAACATCCAGGATGTGGCCAACGTCAGCGATGAGGCCAAGGCCGCCAGCGCCGGGCTTGCCAGCCTGACGCCGCAACAGTTCCGAGTGCTGACCATGGTCTGTGACGGGCTGTTGAACAAGCAGATCGCCTACGAACTGAGCGTTTCCGAAGCGACCATCAAGGCCCACGTTACCGCTATCTTCCGCAAGCTCGGCGTGCGTACCCGCACCCAGGCAGCGCTGTTGCTGCAGCAGATGGGTTCCATTCCCACCAGTTGACGCCAGATATGGGCTCAGGCGATCGGCGGCAGCTGGATTTCATCGCTGCGGCGCACGCCTGAGGTCAGGGCGCGGCACTGTTCGACGAACTCAAGCATGGCCGCGGTCTGATACTTGTGCGAATGCCATATGAAGTAGAACTGGCGGCGCAGGTCCAGCTCGGGCGTCGCCACCGGTACCAGGCTGCCACGGCGAAAGGCGTCACGCAGCGCCAGTCGAGAAATACAGCCGATCCCCAGTCCCGACTCCACCGCGCGTTTGATCGCTTCGGTGTGCTCCAGCTCGAGCCGCACGTTCAGCTTGCCTGGCCGATGTCGCACAGCCTGTTCGAAGGTCATCCGCGTGCCGGAGCCCTGCTCGCGGAGAATCCACGCTTCGCTGGTCAGCTCGTCCAGGCCCACCTCGCCGCGCCCGGCCAGCGGGTGCTGCGGCGCGCAGAACACCACCAGCTCATCTTCGATCCACGGCTGGACCTCAAGGTCCGGGTGCTGGCAATCACCTTCGATCAAACCCAGATCAAGTTCGTGTTGCGCGATCTGATGCACGATGTGCGCAGTGTTGTGTACGTGCAGCTTCACTCGGCATTCCGGGTGGCGCTGCATGAAGCTGCCAATCAGCAACGTGGCGAGGTAATTGCCGATCGTCAGCGTCGCACCGACCGCCAGTGAGCCGAAGCCGCTCTTGCCGTTGAGCAGATCCTCGATGGCGCGTGCCTGATCGAGCAGGGCAACTGCCTGCGGCAGCAGCTGTTGTCCGAGCGCGTTCAAGCAGAGCCTTTTGCCGGCTCGGTCGAAGAGCTGGCAGCCGGACTGGCGTTCCAGTTCGGCCAGCGACGTACTGGTTGCAGACTGTGACAACGATAGGCTCTCGGCTGCGCGCGACACGCTTTCCTGGCGGGCGACAGCGGCAAACACTTCGATCTGGCGGAGAGTAAAATGCATATCTATATAACCGATAACCTATATCTTTATTATCCAGTTAACGAATAAAGACGCCATCGCTAGACTGGCGCCACGTAACGACGCCCGTCGCGACACCACGAGGAATTCGTAGCATGAGCAATCTGAACGTAGAGCGCGTTCTCAGTGTGCACCATTGGAACGACACGCTGTTCAGCTTCAAGACCACCCGCAATGCAGGCTTGCGCTTCGAGAACGGCCAGTTCGTCATGATCGGCCTAGAGGTCGAGGGCCGTCCGCTGATGCGCGCCTACAGTATCGCCAGTCCCAACTACGAAGAGTATCTGGAGTTCTTCAGCATCAAGGTGCAGAACGGCCCGCTGACTTCTCGACTGCAGCACCTGCAGGAAGGCGACCAGATCATGGTCAGCCGCAAGCCAACCGGAACACTGGTGCTCGACGATCTGTTGCCTGGCAAGCATCTTTACCTGCTCAGCACCGGCACGGGCCTGGCGCCATTCATGAGTGTCATCCAGGACCCGGAAACCTACGAGCGCTTCGAAAAAGTCGTGCTGGTGCATGGTGTTCGCTACGCAAACGAAGTCGCCTATCGTGAATTCATCACCGAGCACCTGCCGCAGAACGAGTTCTTTGGTGAGGCGGTGAAAGAAAAACTGATCTATTACCCGACTGTGACGCGCGAGCCTTTCGAGAATCAGGGCCGCCTGACCGAGCTGATGCGCAGCGGCAAACTGTTCAGCGACATCGGCCTGCCTCCGATCAATCCGCAGGACGATCGCGCGATGATTTGCGGCAGCCCGAGCATGCTGGACGAAACCAGCCAGGTGCTGGACAGCTTCGGTCTGAGCGTCTCGCCGCGGATGGGCGATCCCGGGCACTACCTGATCGAACGCGCATTCGTCGAGAAGTAGCGCATCCGCTCCACGCCGCCGCCTCGCGCGGCGGCTATCCCGGTGCGGTCTGGCATCAGACGTAGGCGGCGCAGCACTTCTTCACATTCTGGCACAATCCACCCATTCAGCAGGGAGGGTGCATTGTGTCTGCCATTCAAAAGCCTCGGGCTTACTCATACATTCGATTTTCAAACGCTACGCAGGCAGCGGGGGACAGCTACAGGCGGCAGCGTGACGAAGCAGAAAAGTATTGTGCTCAGCACGGCTTAGAGCTGGTGGACGCCAAGGAATACAGTTTCTTCGATCAGGGTAAATCAGCGTACAAGGCTCGACACCTTGACGATACGGGCGAGCTTGCTCGATTCCTGTCCTATGTGCAGGACGGCACCATTCCCAAGGGCAGCACCCTTCTTGTCGAATCTCTCGACCGTCTCAGCCGGGAGCGTGTGAAAGACGCTCTACCGCGTTTTCTTGACCTGCTGAATCAAGGAATTAACGTGGTCACTCTGGCAGATGGCAGGCTCTACACATCGCAGTACAACGAACTCGACCTGATTATCAGTATCGTGCAGATGAGCAGGGCACACGAAGAATCAGCCACCAAAGGCAAACGTGTGTCGGCAGCTTGGCGACGTAAGCAAGCAAGCGCCCGCACAGAATCAGTGCCTATCGGCAAGCTCCGTCCCCTATGGCTGGATTACACCCCAGATGGGTATGTGCCCATTCCTGAACGTGTAGAAGTGGTACAGCGCATCTACAAGCTTGCTCAGGACGGGTATGGACACAGGGCGATAGCGGCTCAGCTTAATCAAAGTGGTGTCCCTTCCTTCAGTGCGGACAGGAAGAACGCTTCCGGGTTGTGGGCAAACAGCAGCATTGCTCGGATGCTGTGTAATCGGTCCGTGCTTGGTGAATATCAGCCGCACCAATTCATTGAAGGTAAGCGTGTCCCTGTCGGAGCACCTATCCCC
Organism: Stutzerimonas kunmingensis; assembly: GCF_021432085.1. GTDB lineage: Bacteria > Pseudomonadota > Gammaproteobacteria > Pseudomonadales > Pseudomonadaceae > Stutzerimonas. The sequence goes on from NZ_CP090366.1 coordinate 1,774,107, forward strand.
GGCTTCTATCCGCCGATCATCACTGAAGACGAGTTCTATGCGGCTCAGCAGGCGGTTTCGTCCCGTCGCCAGTCGCAGGCTACAAAGCCCGGTAAGCGGTTCAACGTCTGGCAGGGTGTGTCGCAGTGCGGCATATGTGCAGGACCAATGCACATCAGCAAGCGGGGAAACTCTCGCATCCTAAGATGCTTTCGAAACATCCAAGGTCTGTGCCCAGCCAAGCCGGTGCTGTTGCCACGTAGTGAAGAGGTGTTCCGGGAAATATTGGCAAAGGTCGATAGCCTATCCCTGGTGCAGAGCAATCAAGGAAAGCTACAGCATCAGATTGCTGTGTGTGATGGGAAGATCGCTGAGACGAGAGAACGCCTCGAATCTCTACAGGCTCAGATTCTGAATCTAAGTGGTTCACTTCCCGCGTCAATCATCACAGTGATGCAGCGTCTTGAAGATGACCTATCCCAGCACCAGCAAGAGCGCGAGGCGCTGAGAGAGGACATTGCTCGGGAGCAGATCATAGATAAAGAAGAATTCTTCTCCCGGCTCGACCTTGTGTCATATGAGGGACGGGCACGCGCTAATAGCTTGCTGAAAAGTCTTGGTGTGCAAGTTGCTATCGAACGGGTAGGGGAGGCGAGAGGAAAGAAGGCACCAGTGCACTACAGCATCGTGGTGGCTGAGAAGTATGGGTTTGCATTCACTGATTACAGCGGACAGCTTGAGTTCTTGCCGTTGTCGTCCCCCACCTTGGAACTGGCGCTACAGCAGGGAGAGGCGATCCCCAGTGCCGTGCGAGCGCACGTCCTTGCACGAGAACATCTGATTGCGCAGGAAGAGCAGGAGCGCACGCGGCTAACTGCCCTCACCAAAATTCATAGCTTTAAAGAGATTGCAGAGCTGGAAGGGATCAGTGTTCGGGAGGTGAAACGCCGTATCGAGGGGAGGAGGGGCTAAACGCGGATCAGAACAGGGGATTTAGTAGGGGTTTTCACCCCTTAAAAACGCGATAGGGTTTTCAATGAATCCGTTTGCATCTGAGCATTACCGTGCGTTTAAGGCTTAGTTTTCCCTACTATCTCTGGAAGGCTCACAAGAGCAACTAAAGGTCAATACTTTAATTGACAAAATCGAACTATTGTGAAACAATCCCCGCCTTCCTTGAAACTGGTGGGTAAAGCGTGGTGGCGAAAGCTTCCTGCGCCAGACAGCGACGGTTTCTCGTATTAATCGGCTATCGTGAGTGTGGGTAAAGCCGATGCGTTCTCTCAACGCCCTGTCAGGTATCAGCACCTGTGTGAAATGCACGAGAGCAAGTTATGGCGGCTGATTGTCCATAACCCGAAGGCGACTACACCACCCGTTGTAGATCGTAGGAGGCGGATACACACCGCCCCACTAACCTCATCCCAATCTGCACAACGCTTAATTGCGTATACGGGCGGGCTTTGGTCGGACTTTAGGAAAAAGAGCTTACTGACTTCTAATGCGCTGTGCCGTAGCAGGCACTACCCGACTAAGGGGAATGGCGTTTGAAGTTGGTAGGGCTTTCTTTTTCCGAAGTTCCTTCCTAAACCCATCTGCACATATACTGCATCTACTAAGAATACAAGATAAAATACATAAGAATATCTAAGCTGTAACCGTGATGTTCTGTGCCTCCTGCACTACCGAATATGAAATAATTATAAAATAGTTGTTTTAACTATAGACAAAAACCGCATTTAGGGTGTATAATTATAGTGAAGGAAGGGAGAAAATAAATATTAAACTTTTTCCCCCTCTTTATGTGACTTCTCCTATTTTCTAAGCGTCTAAGTAGTATATCCCGGAAAACATACCCCACTCTTGTGGGTTTTGTCGTGTCTACAGTTTGTGTTCCTCTCCTCACTGGGTTCTGACATATGATCTGGTGAGGAATTAAAAGAAGCTCCCGGCTTCTCTGTCAGAGTAAGAGCAGGGTTTTCCCTGTCTGGCAGTTCTTCTACGTGTGGTGCATTTCTTCTTCTTGCTGCGCTACACATCTTATAGGCATACAGCTCTCTTTTCCTTGGGTTGTATGCCTCTTTTTTACCCAAGATTCAAAAATCTTTAAATATCCTAAGTTTTTAAGGAGCTATACCTATGCCCGCAATTGAGATTACAAGGCACTGCATCTGGTGCAATGCGAAGATGAAAACAAAACGAGCGGACAAGCGCGTCTGCTCTTCCAAGTGTCAAAACGAAATGTCATACGTCCACCGCCGTGATTATGGCTGGCTGACTAACGAAGAGTTTAGACAAGTTATCCATAACCATATGGAAAACGGAACACACATCAATCCAGATCATCCGCTGGCTAAGCTTGACGCTGCCCTGGCTGATTTTATCCGAGCCACCACAGCAGTGATTGAAGCTGCTACAGAACAAGAAGAAGGAGTATTTAATGCCTAAATGCGTAATGTGCAATACCGAGCTTACAGGCCGATCAGACCAGTTCCTTTGCAGCAACCGATGCACCCTACAAAGATTCAGGCTTCGACAGAAAGCAACACAAGACTTCAAAGACCTGCTTATTAAAATCAAGTCCAAAGAAGCTCTAAACCTTCTTGTGCAAGATTTACAGAATATGCTTGCAGAAGAACGAGTAAACGCAGACTGAAACACAGCATTTACTACTGTTTTTAATGCTGTAAATCAACGATCCCGGCAACACCATCCCAACACCCTAATTCATATCAAACATCGTTTGACGGGATTTTATTGCCTATAGAAAGGAGAAACGACAATTGCGACAAACAATGTATCTGGGCACTCAGTGCTATCAGAAAGAAAGCTTCTTGCTACAGGTTGAGCTGTTAGCACGACTGGAAGTAGAAGCAAAGCAACACAACCAATCACCATCTGAATACCTAAACACAATTCTACATAAGGAGCTTAACCAATGATGTTTGACAAAGAACGTGACACACGAATCAAAGTAATCATCCCGACTGAGTGGTTTGAAAAAGCCAAAGACCTTGGCGTCGATATCAGTTTACAGGCTCTGGCACACAAGTTGATTAGGCAGCACCTGACCCATCTGGAACTGAAACAAGAGCTTGCCCGAGTGAATGCACTCGGCGGAGGTGGAGATATTCCCGAGTCCTCCAGCGGACACGGGTGAGTCCTTAAACGGACCCGCACCGAGTCCATAAACGGACTGTAGATAGATAGAGAATACAGATAGAAAAGAAAGATAGAAATATTAGAGTCCTTCTTTAATCTTAATGTTTACTCAATGTCCGATTAGCTGGTCTTCGACCGAACGCCAATCAGACATTAGATACAGTGCATTCGAACGCTACGCATTCTCTGTGCACCGTATTAGCAAGAGCACAAGCAAAAGCTTGGTTTGTATTTGGTTTACTAATTGTTTGTGCAAGAGCCTTCGGCTCCCTACCATTTTTGTTGTGTGCAAGATCGTAGATCAGTCAAATCAAATCCCCGTGTCCGTTTACGGACTCACATTGAAATGAGGTAAAAAATGAGAACTCACCTGTCCGAGAGAGCGAGTCGCGAACTCATACAGATTATGGAACATTACGGGTTCAACTCAACGAACCACACGCTAAACATTATGATCGGAAATCTTTACAAAGCACTAAATCTTAAACCCAAACACGAGGTGAATAACAATGCAAGCGAACAACCAACACAACACCACTGAACAGTTCCTGAAGCTTCCCTATGATGTGCTTGATGCCACTGGCTTCATCGCCAAGGGTGGAGAGATAGTCAACATCACTCTTCAACAGAAGATTGTTTATTGCTGGATGAAACAACGCTGTGAGTTCTTTGCTAAGGACGGACGCGAATACTTTGACAATGTGGATGACATTGCCGACAGCCTGAAGATCAATCGTAAAACCGTATTGGGTGCCATTCAGTTCTTTAGGGACAACGGCGTTCTGATCGCGGACAAAAAGCCTTTGGGTGGTGCACGGGAGAAGTGGGTGTTTAAACGCTTCTGCGACATATCCTTTGTGAACACCAAGGACAAGGAGAAAGCCCCTGTACAGGCCAAGGAGCAGCCCACACAAGCCCCCCAGGAGCTTGCAGCCCCGACAATAGATGACTTCGTGCCTGCTGGTGCTGAATGGGCCTCTGAGGCTGTGCCAATGGACGCATACGACGACTTTATGCCCGAGCCTGAAGACGATGGCTCCTATGCTGATGCCCTTAGCTACAGCGAGCTGGAAACGATAGAACAGCCTGTATCTGTATCTGTGCCAGCGGCTAAGCAATTATCCGCATCAGGAATCGACCTGAGCACGTTGCCTGATATCTGCTACGAGCGGAACGGCAGTATTAATGATCGTATGTGGGATTGGCTGGAGACTCGCGGCTTCTATGTCGGCGATTTTCAAGGTAGTTGTCGCGTGAGCGTGTCACGCTGCCTTTGATGTTTGCTGCAGTACCGCTTCCCGCTCCGGGTTCAGGCACACGATTGGTGCCAGCACCCAGTTCCTGATGTTGCCGCTCCAGCGCTCCGGGTGCCGTGCACGCGCCGCCTCGTACAGCTCGATACGCTTGCGCAGCAACTCTTCCGCCTGGCCAGTATGTCGCTGCGCCGGGGTCACGAACTTCAGGGCGCTGTGGCGATGTTCATGGTTGTACCAGGCCACGAAGCTGTTCACCCAGTTCCTGGCCTGCTCCAGCGTGTCGAAGGGCCGCTCCGGCCACAGCGGGCAGTACTTCGCCGTGCGGAACAAGGCCTCGGCATAGGCGTTGTCATTGCTCACCCGCGGGCGGCTGAACGAGGGCATCACACCCAGGTTCTGCATGGCCGCCAGCATGGTCGAGCCCTTCATCGCGCTGCCGTTGTCCGAGTGCAGTACCAGCGGCTGGCCTGCCCGCTGTTCACGTAGGCAGGCCTGGCGTAGCAGCTGGGCGGCCTGCTCGGCGCTTTCACTTTCATGCACCTCGTTGGCCACCAGCTTCCGGCTGTAGACGTCCTTGATCATGTACCAGTAGAAGTAACGGCCCTTGACCGTGGTCGGCAGCCAGGTGATGTCCCAGCACCACAGCTGGTTCGGGCCGTCGGCCACATGGGTCGTCAGCGCTCGTTTCACCGGTGGGCGGCTACGGCCGCGCGGATGCTGCTGTTCGGCGTCCTTCAGCAACCGGTAAAAGGTCGACTCCGAGGCCAGCCAGGTGCCCTGATCGGCCAGCCGCGCCACGATCTGCTGCGGCGGCAGGCTGGCAAACTCGGGCTGGTTGGCGACCTCCAGCACGCGGCGGCGCTCTTGCGGGGTCAGCTTGTTGGCCGGCTCAGCTCGCTGTGCCGAAGGACGCCGATCCTCCGGGCAGTGCTGCCAGCGCTGCAGGCTGCGCAGCGACAGGCCCAGTTCGGCGCAGGCCTGCGCCCGCCGCGCTCCCGCCGCCACGGCGTCCTCGATCAACTGCAGCGTTTCACGGCGATCCGGGGCGCTGATCATTCGTCCTCGTCCTTCCCCCAGAGCGCCTCGGCTTTTTTTCGCAACACCAGCAGAGCCGCGGTTTCTGCCAGCGCCGCATCCTTGCGCCGCAGTTCACGCTCCAGCTGCTTGATGCGCTTCTTCGCGGCCTTTTCCTCTTCGCGTTCGCGCCGGGTCTTGATCGGCTGAGCCAGGCTGTTGGCCTGCTCGCAGGCTTCGCGCCAGGCGTTGATCTGCTCGACATACAGGCCTTTGCGCCGGCAGTACTCCGCCAGCTCAGCCGCATTGAGGCTGGCGCTTTCCAGCACCACCCGAAACTTGTCCTGGCTCGACCACTGGTCGGCCTGCTGTCCATCTCCCGGCACCACTGCTCCCGCTGCTCTGGCCTGTTTGCGCCAAGCATACAGGGTGGCATCAGTAATGCCTGTCGCTTCCACCAGCTCCGGCACCGTCCGGTTCAAGGGCGGCATCATCTGCCGCACCACCCACTCCCGATGCTCTATCGAATAACGCGCCACACGGCTCTCACTTCCGCCCACCGACCAAGACTCATCGAATCAACTCACACGACAACTATCCTGACGCGGCGGGATGTTGAAGACCCAGATAATTGTATCGTGCACTTGAATGGCACTCGCTATGCCTTCATAGGCCGACAGTTTGAAGTGTGCACCAAACAAGTAGAGGAAGAGGAATTTAGCCCGTTCTAAATAGCTATTTACTACGGAAAAACGCTTCTGTTTTAAACGATCTGCTACAAACCCTCCCCCACACTGGGGCAGAACAAGCAACAAACAACCCTTAAAACATCAACGAATTTGATTCATTCCGAGTCAATGCCGCAGGTATCCATTGCCTGCAATTTATATAAACCATAAAAGAGGAAACACAATATGACAACTAAACAACACGTCCAACAGCCGATGGTCTTCTCTCCTGAAGTATTGGCAGAACGTCAGGCTAAAGCAATCGAACGCTACAAAGGTTCTCACGCAGCCTGCCAGCAGGTAGATGAGCCAATCCTGATTCGATACACAGAAAAAGTTATTGATCTTATTTCTCAAGGTTACACATTCAACACCAAGCTTCCTTGCCGTTCTGGCCCTAATATCTATGCGGCTTATTTTACAAAGCCAGCAGCTATGCAAGAACAAGAGATTGAAGCCATCAAGCTTGAAGTAGAAGAAAAATACAAAGCTGAGATTGAAGCTTTCAACGCTGAGCAAGAGTCCATCCTTGCAGAGCAGTTGTATCAGGCTCAAGTGGCTAAAGAGCGAAAGGCAGCTGAAGAGAAAGAGCACAAGGCTCGGGAGGCTGCCAAGAAGGAAGCCGCTGACTACTTCGCTTCCATTAAGGAGGGCAAATAATATGCCTCTGAACATCAAAGCATTTGAACGCGCTATGAAACGAGCAGCAGAAGAAAAGAAAAAAGCTTCTTTGTCCGCTCCTGCTCCGGCTCCTGTAGCTGCTAAAGCTCCTATAGCTCCCAAGAAAGAAGAGCCTGCTCTGAAGAGCAATTTGACGGAAGAGGAAATCCAATATTATTGCAACCTCATCCACGAGGCTAACGCCCGCTCTCCAAGTCATCCCAACAACACAACCAATCGCATCATTCGGGAAAGGTTGGAAGCAATGGGCCTTCAGCCTAACGACTAACAAGGACAGGGGGCGCAATGCCCCCTTCTTTTCAAAGGAAAGAAACAATGATCTACAGCGTTTTAACAATCTCCCCTCTGCCTTTCAGCTCTCCTCACGAAGTGAAGACAACGGTTAGCGAGTATCTGAAAAGCATCTCAAGCATCAAGGGCAGTCAATGGCAATTGAATGACAGGACAGGCAAACAAAGCGTCATAGTTGCTGTTGATGCTGGCTCCCTTCCATTCAATGAGAACGACTTATTCAGGAACACTCGATCAGGCACCGTCTGTATCTGCTCTATCCCGCCTATCAATGATAAATGGCAGTTTGATAATTTCCTGAGCACATACGGCACACACTTCCTACAAGACTACATTTCCCTTCTGCCCGATCTTCCGGGCTATCCAAGCATCCCCCCTCTTCAGGGCGGATTCTGGAACAACACAAACAAAGGATAAGATATTATGGCTCGTCCAGTTTCATCGTTCTATGCCCAGATCGGCATACAAACACGGCTCCAAGATTTACGAAGAGTAGATAGATACCTAAAACTCCTCGAAGGCAAGGTAAGGAAGACAACAGCAGCTCTTCAGAAGGACTTTAGTAAAACTCTTGTTCTCCCAACATTGAAGATCAAGAAAGTTCAGATTGACAACACCCTGAACGCTCAACGTTCCATTCAAACTGATCTGAATAGGATTGGTCGCCTTACAGAATTGCGTATTGGCAGTGTGAAGCTTGATGAAGCTCGCATCACGCGGCAGATTCAAAATCTTTTCACTCGTGCATCATCCGCAGCGCGTTTGAATCTTCGTACTATACAAGGTAGCTCCGGGGGAGCCTCGCTTCACTATCCAACATACGCTCCACGCCTCCCCCATATGCCTAATACACAAAGTCTTGGGCAATATGCCGGTGCAGCAGGCTTCGGAGGTGGTATCGGAGCAAGTCTCCCTATGATGGGTGGTCCCGTTGGTCTTGCTGTAGCTGGTGTGACAGCAGGTGGTTATATGGCCTATTCCAAGGTATCTCAGCTTAAGCAGTCTCAAACGGATGTAGAGGCGCAGCGCGTAAAGCTCGATGTGGCTTCAGGCTATAAAGATCGAAAGGACATCGACAGACAGAACGAAGAGTTTTTCAGCCTCGCTAATATGACTGGTAGCGATGCAATGTCCCTGGTCGATAGCTATAGCCAGATGATGAAGACGCTACAAGCCATCGGCCTGTCATCAGAGAAAAGTTTTGACCTCTACAAAAATATGTCTCTGTTTGCCAAGTCCACTGGTGCTGATAGTCAGCAGATGAGTCGAGCCGGCTATGCAATCGGTCAAATCTACGGGAAGGGTTTCGTCAGTCGGGAAGAGCTACAGCTTCAGCTGGCCGATGCCCTGCCGAGTTTCAGGCGTTATCTGATGGACGTATACGCCAAGGAGACAGGCAACAGCAGCTTCGAAAGCTTCGACAAGGCGCTAACAGATAAGAAGATCACCACTCAGATGCTTGAACAAGCTTTCAGGGAAGCCGCTAAGTCTGGGATGCCCAACGTCCAGCAATATGCCAACACAGCGCAAGGGATGGAGAACCAATACGCCAACCAAGTGCTGCAAGAACAGATGCGCAGGACGCTCGAAGAAGATGGTGTTGTTCCAGCAGCTAAGGAGTTCACTACAGCTCTCGGAGAACTTCACAAGGCCACTATGCCATTGCGTGACAGCTTCTATTCGCTCGCAGCAAGCTCAACATCCACAGCAGCCAAGCTAATCAACATCGTGTCTGAGAGGCTTACAGTGGCTCCCGCTATGCACGGCAAAGCATCCCCTGAGCAGATGGATACCAGCGTGTACAGCAGCGCACAGGGACGGGGTTTGCTATCAGTGCCCAGCGTCGAACGTCTCAAACAGTCCAAGCCTGCCACTGGTCCCATCCTCCCTATCCCTGTATCAAAGAAAGAATGGCAGCTCGCCGCTGAAGGTTACGCAAGCCCTGAAGCTCTACTTGAGCAGATGAGCACAACGAACAACATCAGCATGCAGGCAAGCATGACTATCAGCGCCGGCGGGATCGTCGTTAACACACAAGCGACAGATGCCGAGCAGCTTGCTCAAGAGCTTGAACCACACATTCGGCAGCAGTTTGATAATTCTCTACAAGGGTTGCTGACAGAAACGGACATTGCATTCGGCTCTAAATAAGTAGCACGCCACATACGTGCTATAAACCCCAGTAAACATTCAAAGTTGTATTTAAAAGGCAGGGATAAACATTCTCTGCCTTCCCCGGCTATACCTCATAGCTCCGCTGCAGCCCTGATGTTACTTAATAACATTCAATATTGTGTTAAGCCTATTTCATCGCTTAAACGCGATGTTCTGCTAAACATTTTCAATTCAAGAATATATATCCCTAATAAAGGAGAGATAATTGATTAATTTAACTAATAGCCTTCAAATTCTCACCCTCTTCGTGATGTCTGCCGTCTTGCTGGTGATCTGGTCTTTGCCATCTGCTGCTGACCTACAGGCCACCAATAGCCGTGTATCCCAGATCGAGGACAGAGTGACCAACCACCTCAGTTACAACGAAGGACGACACAACGCCCTGGACGCACGAGTGACGGAACGTCTGAACAAGATTGATCGCCGTGTGCAGATGCTGGAATTGAAGGCGGGACGCTAGGGAATCGACCTATCGTTTAGGTCTACTCAAATGGAAGGTGCACACGAATGATAGACCGCCTATCACTCATCCTATTGCGCATAGCTAAATGGTAGATTATCCTTCACCTATCGAAAGCAAAGACAAACGATAGGAGGCCACATGAACACTCATCTGTATCTGAGAGCATCGACCAAGGATCAGGACGCCGGGCGAGCTTTGGCCTCCCTTCAGCAGTTCGCCAGTAAACACGGGCTGACTGTCATAGGCACATACGCTGAGAACATCAGTGGCACTAAGCTGGATCGTCCACAACTGAATGCGTTGCTCGACGCTGCCAAGCCGGGGGATTGCCTTCTGGTGGAATCGGTAGATCGCCTCTCTCGTCTGTCACAAGACGACTGGAAGAATCTTAAGCACGTCATTGAGAGCAAGGGTCTGAAGCTGGTGGTGGCTGACCTTCCTACAAGTCACCAGCTCGTCGATGACAAGGGGATCACTGGCCAGATCATGCAGGTTATCAATTCAATGCTGATTGACCTGATGGCTACGATGGCCCGCCTTGACCAAGAGAAGCGTGTTGAACGTATCCGGCAGGGTTTGGAGAACAAGAAGGCACGTGGCGAGAAGGTAGGTGGTAAGGCACGCAACGAACAGAAGTGGGCAGAGATTCGCAAGCTTCTAGGAAATCCCAGCCTGACAATGGATCAAGTGGCAAAGCTTGCTGGTGTTGGTGTCGCTACAGTCTACAGGGTCAAAGCTGCTTCGGCCTGCTGAACACCTTCTGTTTCCCCCTCTCAGCCCTGCTACATGGCGGGGCTTTCTGCTATCCCTCAAATCCCTTCAGGAATGCCCCTTAGAGCGTCGCTGAGCACGCTAGAACGTGCGTTCTCTTCGTTTCCTTTGCGTGTTATGTCTTGGCTCAAACGCGCAACAGCGCTCACTGTAGCCCTACGCCCAATATTTTAAATTCGTGTAACTGGTCAAAAAGTGATCAGCGGGCGCGAGTTAAGCCGGGTCACACCCGAGCGGGGAATTTCAGCAAACGTTCTGCATATAGGAGAGGAGACAGGGGATGTGATATTTGCTAAGGAGAATCCCCCCACACCTGTGCAAAGTATGGGGGCTTTCTGACGGGGGTTAGTTGAGCTTGCAAGCTTCCATGAAGCGAGTCGTTTCTCTGGTGGAGCCTGCTACAGATGCGGAAGCCGACCATTTGCTGTCGATTTCAGGAAACGAAGTGCCCACGAGAATCTTCGACTGTGCAGCTTGAATCTGCTTCAACACCTTTAACGTCAAATCTCGGTCATAGCTGATGACTTGGTTGAATTTGGCATTACGATTCGCGTAAACCGCCCTCATCTTTATTGGCGGGTTCTGGTCAACCTTAATCAGCAGTTCCGCCTTGAGTAGGGACGATTGTGCAGGCGCTTCGCCTTCTTCGAGCAGTGCGGCAGATAGCTTGCCTTCGCTGCAATCAAAAGCCAGCGCATGGCTGGGGCCAATTTCCCCGATAAGCAGTCCAACCTTCTGATCAGAGAAAATATCGTCGTCGATCTTTGTAAGCCAATTGGCGTTTGCCGTGGTGGCCATTGCAAGACCCATCATCAGCAGGAGAGGTTTGACGCGCATACGGACTTCCTTTTCGTATTCGTGGTGATAGCGCAAAGGTATCACACGATATTTTCTCTACGCATCATCGCCGCCTAGGTGCAGACCAGCCGTAGAAAAGAACGGGCAGGGGAGGGGGTGGTAAAAAAGGTGTTCAGGGATTGAGTGCAAAGTAGCAACACTTCTTGAATTTCGAACCGCTGCCGCATGGGCAGGGATCGTTGCGTCCGGCCTTGAGTGGCACCGTCGGATCGATGAAATACCATTTTCCGTCGCATTGAACGAAGGCCGAGCGTTCCTGGTGGACATGCTCGCCCGCCTGGTCGTGCCAGCGGGCGGTGAAGGTCACCCGTGCATGTTCAGGCTTGCCGCCGAGCACTGCACTCTCGTTCACTTCCAGCCCCAACCAGGTGCTGTCCAGGCTCCAGCGGCGCATGCCGTCCATGTCCAGCGCCGTCTGTTGCACCGGCAGCGTGGTGGCCTGCAGATAGTCGACCAGACCCAGCACGTAGGCGCTATAGCGCGAGCGCATCAGCAGTTCGGCGCTGGGTGCCGGTGTGCCCGCGTGATAACGGCCACAGCACTGGTCAAGCGTATTGCCGCTGCCGCAAGGGCAGTTAGGCGCGAGGGGGCGCTGTTCGCTCATGTCACCACCAGTACTTTCCGAAGTTTTCCGGGTTGGCCCAGAACCTGGCATTCAGCCAGTCCGGAACCTGCTTGTATTGGAGCAGGTCGTAGGTGAAGAGCGTCAAGGTCTGTCCGTCGCGCTGGAAGCGCTCGCTGACTTGCAGGGCTAATGCATAGAAGTCTGTGGTCTGCCATTCGGATGCGTCGAGATCCACGAGTACCGCCATACGGCTGGCATTCAGATTGCGAACGCTGCCGAGCAGCTCCAGGCCGTTACGCTTGGGCATGTGCTCCAGACAGTCGACGAACAGGGCCAAATCGTAGCGCTGAGAGGCCAGTTGTTCTGATAGCGGCGCGGCATCGGCGCGGTCTAGCTGAAACTCCGGATGACATTCGGCGTAGGCAGCCAGAGCAGGTTGATCACTGCGCCCCACTTGCAATAGACGGCTTGGGGCATAGTGCTCGAGCATCGCCGCAAGCGCTTGTTGTGGCGTGTGCACTACAGGGTTTTCACTCAATCGAGAATCCTCGTTTCAAAGGTGAAGACTAGCGCGGTGCCGTTTGTCGGCCTAGTCTGAAAATAACCGGAGCCGCCCGGATTCCCGTACGTGGCGATTCTGGCTGAATGTCCACACTGGAGGTTTTGATCGATGAGTACATTACGGACAGCAGTACCCGTTATTGTCATGACCACGTTCCTGGCTGGTTGTGCAGGCGTGCAGAAACAGGATTGGCCGACATGTGCGGCCGTGGGTGGCGTGAGCGGTGCCGCGCTGGGGGCCATCGAGAGCAGCTCCTATGCCGGTTGGGGTGCTCTGATCGGTGGTGGTGTCGCGGCAGCCTATTGTTGGGCCAACGGCATGGAAGAGGAAACTGTCGCCGTCGTCGAGACGGTCGAGCCGATGCCTCAGTCCGAGCCGGAACCGGAGCCAGCGGCAGAGCCGGTGCGCGTCGAACTGGACGTCAAGTTCGACTTCGATCGTGATGTGGTCAAGCAGGATAGCTATGGCGACATCCAGAATCTGGCTGATTTCATGAAGGAATATGGCCAGACCACGACCGTGCTCGAAGGCCACACCGACTCCGTCGGTACCGATGCCTACAATCAGCGCCTTTCCGAGCGCCGCGCCAATGCGGTTCGTCAGGTGCTGGTCGACCAGTATGGCGTCGAGGGTGATCGGGTGAATGCAGTTGGCTACGGCGAATCGCGCCCGGTCGCCGATAACGCAACCGAAGAGGGCCGCGCTATCAACCGTCGCGTAGAGGCTGAGGTCGAAGCACGCCCTTGAGTCGAATGCGGTAACAGATCCAGCCGGGCCCACAGTGCCCGGCTTTTTTATTTACGGCTGTCAGAACGACGGCCGTGCGCTGGCTAGCGCGATCACCAGCAGGCCGAGCAGGAGGTTGATACCCACCAGTCGGCGAATCTGCCCGAGCACCGCACCAGCGTCCGGCCACCGCTCGGCCTCGACCGCGCGCTTGAGGACCGGCAACTGCAGTAACTGAATACGCAGAAACAGCGCCAGCATCACCAGATACAGACCGGCCATGATGTGAACGTAGCGCGGTGCGCTTTCCAGCGGGCCGAAACGCATGTGCCACATGCCGATGCCGCTTAGCGGCAATACCAGCACCGCCACCCAGACCCAGATGAAAAAACGTCGGAACACATCTGCCCATAAGGTCAACCGCTCCGGTGCCTGCAGCACCGCCACCGCCGCCGGGCGCAGCACCATCCAGGCGAAAAACATTCCGCCCACCCAGACCGTCGCGGCGAGTACATGCAGGGTGTAAAGCAGAGCAAATGACGTCATGGGGCAAATCTCCGGTGGCGGCAGGGCGAACGCGCGCTATCATAGCCGCCCCATTGAAGTACTGAAAATATATACAGCTCCGCGCCCATGCTCAGCACCGAACTCAAGTCCCAGATCCAGGGCGCCTACAGCCGTTTTCTCGAAGCCAAGGGGCTCAAGGCCCGCTATGGCCAGCGCCTGATGATCGCCGAGGTCGCCAAGGTGCTCGGCACTATCAAGACCGATGATGAAGGGCGTCGCGAGAGCGAGCCCGCGGTCGTCGCGGTCGAGGCGGGCACCGGTACAGGCAAGACCGTCGCCTACAGTCTGGCGGCGATCCCCACCGCCAAGGCGGCTGGCAAGCGGCTGGTAATCGCCACGGCAACGGTCGCCCTGCAGGAGCAGATCGTGCACAAGGATCTGCCGGACCTGATGCGCAACAGCGGACTGAATTTCAGCTTCGCATTGGCCAAGGGCCGCGGGCGCTACCTGTGCCTGTCAAAGCTGGATCTGTTGCTGCAGGAGGGCCAGGCGCAGAGCGCGACCGCCCAGTTGTTCGAGGAAGAAGGCTTCCGCATCGAGGTCGACGAGCGCAGCCAGAAGCTCTTCACCGGCATGATCGAGAAGTTGGCGGGTAATCGCTGGGATGGCGACCGCGACAGCTGGCCGGAGGAGCTGGGCGATGCGGACTGGTCGCAGCTCACCACGGATCACAGCCAATGCACCGGCCGGCATTGCCCCAACTTTCAGCAGTGCGCGTTCTACAAGGCGCGCGAGGGCATGACCAAGGTCGACGTGATCGTCACCAACCACGACATGGTTCTGGCTGACCTGGCCCTTGGCGGCGGTGCGGTGTTGCCCGATCCACGTGACACCATCTACGTCTTCGACGAAGGGCATCACCTGCCGGACAAGGCCATCGGTCACTTCGCCCATTTCACCCGGTTGCGCTCCACGGCTGACTGGCTCGGGCAGGTGGAAAAGAACCTGACCAAGCTGCTTGCCCAACATCCGCTGCCGGGCGAGCTCGGTCGGCTGGTGGAGGGCATCCCAGAACTGGCTCGTGATCTGCGCACCCAGCAGCAGTTCATGTTCAGCGCCTGTGAGCAATTGGCCGATTTCAAGGCCGGTGAGGACATGGAGGGCCGTGAGCGGCCGCGGCACCGCTTCGTCGGTGGCGTGGTGCCGGAGCATCTGATCGAGCTGGGCACCGAGCTGAAGAAGGGTTTTTCCAAGCTGACCGATCTGTTCAGTCGGATCGCTGAACTGCTCAAGGAGGCCATGGACGGCGAAGCAGGTGGCGGAATCGCCAGCCATCAGGCCGAGGAGTGGTACCCGCTGTTCGGCAGTCTGCTGACGCGCTCGCAGAACAATTGGGAGTTGTGGACCGCATTCACCGTCGAAGACCCGGAGGATAGCCCGCCAATGGCGCGCTGGCTGACCCTGGCGGAAGGCGGGGCGCTGTTCGATATCGAGGTCAATGCCAGCCCGATCCTTGCAGCGGAAACATTGCGGCGCAATCTCTGGAATGTCGCCTTTGGTGCGCTGGTGACATCGGCGACGCTCACGGCGCTGAACAGTTTCGACCGCTACCGCATGCGGGCCGGTTTGCCCAAGGCTGCGGTCACCGCCGTGGTGCCGAGTCCTTTTCATCATGCCGATGCCGGGGTGCTGCGCGTCCCCGATCTGAAGGCCGATCCGCGCGATGCTGCAGCACACACGGCAGCCATCGTCCGCGAACTGCCGGGATTGGTCGAAGGTGCACGGGGAACGCTTGTACTGTTCTCGTCACGCAAGCAGATGCAGGACGTGTTCGACGGCCTGGAGCGTGAATGGCGTCGGCGGGTGCTGATCCAGGGCAACCTGTCCAAGCAGGAAACCCTGAACAAGCACAAGGCGCGGGTGGACGATGGCGAGTCCAGCGTGCTGTTCGGGCTTGCCAGCTTTGCCGAAGGTGTCGATCTGCCGGGGGCATACTGCGAGCATGTGGTGATTGCGAAGATTCCGTTTGCGGTCCCCGATGACCCGGTCGAGGCCGCGTTGGCAGAGTGGATCGAGGCGCGCGGCGGCAACCCCTTCATGGAGATCGCCGTTCCAGATGCCTCTCTGCGGCTGGTGCAGGCCTGTGGGCGGCTGCTGCGTACCGAGGCGGACCGTGGAACCATCACGCTGCTCGACCGGCGGGTGGTGACGCAGCGCTATGGCAAGGCGATCCTCAATGCGCTGCCGCCGTTCCGTCGCGAGATTGGTTGATAGGCGAGATAACCGGTCGCGATATCACCCCATCAGCGCTTCGTCTGGCGGTTTTGTTGCGTAATGGCGGCTGCAAGAATCCCGAGAATTGATTGCGAGAGGTGACAGCGTGCAGGTTCAGGGCTATTTCGATCTTCGTTTCGAGGCCGTTCGCGATGCGTTCGGCGCGCTGTTCGATGGCACCCAGCAGCGCGGCGCGGCACTCTGTGTGCAGATCGGCGGCGAGACGGTCGTCGATCTCTGGGCCGGCGTTGCCGACAATCAGGGCGAGCAGGTGTGGCACAGCGATACGGTGGTCAACCTGTTCTCCTGCACCAAGACCTTCACCGGGGTTGCTGCGCTGCAGCTGGTCGAGGAAGGCAAGCTGCAGCTGGATGAGCCCGTCGGCCGTATATGGCCGGAGTTCGCAGTCAATGGCAAGGAAACCATCACCCTGCGTCAGCTGCTCTGTCATCGGGCGGGATTGCCGGCGATTCGCAGACCGCTAGCCGCCGAAGCGCTGTACGACTGGGACGTCATGACCGCCGCGCTAGCAGCCGAAGAGCCATGGTGGACGCCCGGCACCGATCAGGGCTACGCGGCGATGACCTACGGCTGGCTGGTTGGTGAGCTCCTGCGTCGTGTCGATGGCTGTGGGCCAGGCGAGTCGATCGTTCGTCGTACGGCGGTGCCGCTCGGGCTTGACTTCCATATCGGTCTCGGCGACTCCGAGGCTCATCGTGTCGCTTATCTCACGCGCACCAAGAACGACTTTGGCGACGCTGCCGCGCAGCGCCTGTTCAAGGCCTTGATGAGCGAGCCGGAGTCAATAAGT
Source organism: Stutzerimonas kunmingensis (assembly GCF_021432085.1). Taxonomy (GTDB): domain Bacteria; phylum Pseudomonadota; class Gammaproteobacteria; order Pseudomonadales; family Pseudomonadaceae; genus Stutzerimonas. Next base: position 1,790,930 of record NZ_CP090366.1, read on the forward strand.
GTCCGGGCCTTCAACAATCCACCGTCCATCATGAGCAGTGGTAACAAACCGGAATGGCGACGCATGGCGCAACCGGCCGCCAACGGCCATGGCAATGCCCGCTCGTTGGCGGGTTTCTATACAGGGTTGCTGCAGGGCAAACTTCTGGATGAGTCGCTGCTGCGCGAGATGACCAGCGAGCACAGTGCCGGACAAGACCGCACTTTGTTGGCGGCCACGCGTTTCGGCCTCGGCTGCTGGTTGGATCAGCCGCACGTCGCTAATGCCACCTTTGGCATGGGAGACCAGGCGTTCGGTCACCCTGGTGCCGGTGGCAGTGTTGGTTTTGCCGATCCGGAGCGTGAACTGGGGTTCGGTTTCGTGACCAATACCCTCGGCCCCTATGTGCTGATGGACCCGCGTGCTCAATCGCTGGCGCGTAGCGTTGCAGCATGCCTGCGTTGAACCACTCGTCACTTCTGGCCTCGCGGGCTTTTCAAAAGAAGGGCTTGCGTCCACAATTTCAACTCGAACTCAATAGTGGCCTCACCTCGATTGGTCGCACCCTCCTAGAACGCTTCTGGTTGACGGAACCTGCCTCATGAACCTGCTGAAGAGCGTCTCCCTGATTTTCTGCATGATCGTCGTTGCCGGCTGCAGCTCGAAGAGCGAGAAACCGAGCGAGGCGGCTGCCCCGGCTACGGTCAAGGTGGATTACGCCTGGCTCGATGAGTACGAGCCGCAGTTGAAGGATGCGCTCGTCGGCAGTGGTTTCGAGGTGGAGCGCCGTGACAGCGTGCTGGTGGTGACAGCGCCGGTAGACTCGTCCTTCAATCCGGATCGTCCCGGCATGCTCCTGCCGGTAACCCTCGGGCCGATCACCCGTGTTGCAAAGCTGGTCGAGAAGGACGACAAGACTGCCGTAGTCGTACTCGGTCATGCCGACAGCACTGGCTCTGCGGACACCAATCGCACCGTCAGTCGCGAGCGTGCCGGTGCAGTGGCGGCCATTTTCCGCCTGAGTGGCCTCAAGCATAACCGCCTGCGCATTCGAGGCCTGGGTTCCGATATGCCGCGTGCAGCCAACGACAGCAAGGAAGGCCGGGCTCTGAACCGTCGGGTCGAGATGGTACTGGCGCCGCAGGCGACGATGCTCGCATTGATCGCCAAGTACGAGCAGCCGGCGCAGACCGCGACTCAGGTGGCGCAAGCCGAGGTCGCCAAGTAGCGCTGCCAGGCATTGGATATCGACAGGCCCGCATGCGGGCCTGTTTTCGTTGGGCATGGTTGCCTTGAATCAAGCGCGTTGCCTGAGCACGCGGATAAGCTAGTTCATGCAGGCCGGCTGGGTTCAACCACCGTCGCCCGGCGAATGGCCGCCTGGTAGGCTGAAGCCTGCTTATTCGACTACAAGGAGCCCCGCGATGATCCAGACCCTGGCCGATATGCGCCGTGACTACACACGTGACGGACTCAGCGAGGCCAATGCACCAGCCGAGCCGTTCGGATTGTTTCGTCAGTGGTTCACCGAGGCCACGAAAACCGAACAGGCACCGGTGGAGCCTAACGCGATGTCCCTGGCTACGGTCGACTCCGACGGCCATCCTCACTGTCGTATCCTGCTTCTCAAGGCGCTGGATGATCGAGGCTTTACCTTTTTCACCAATTACGACAGCGCTAAGGGTGAGCAACTGAATGCTTCGCCCTATGCAGCCATGACTTTCTTCTGGCCGACACTCGAGCGTCAGGTTCGTATCGAGGGGCGGGTGGAGAAGGTTACTCAGGAGGAGTCGGATGCTTATTTTCAAGTCCGCCCCTTGGGTAGCCGGCTCGGTGCCTGGGCATCGCCGCAGAGCCAGGTGATTCGCGATCGCGCCGAACTTGAGCGTTTGCTGGCGGAAACCGAGCAGCGCTTTCTCGACACGGCGCCCCATTGTCCGCCGCACTGGGGTGGTTATCGCCTGTTGCCGGAGCGTATGGAGTTCTGGCAGGGCCGGCCTAGCCGCCTGCATGATCGTCTCGACTATCGTTTGATCGCAAACAGCTGGCAGCGGGAGCGCTTGGCGCCCTAAATGGTCTCCCAGCAACGAACTAGTCCAGGCGCTGTTGCTCCAAGCCACTTGTACCGGAGAGCGGCGCTTTGCTGGAGCGCCAGCGGGTAAGCTCTCGCGCCGTGCTGGCAACGTTCTGTAACCAGCAAACGATCATCTGGTGCTAGGGGATGTGCTTTCCGATGGTCAGAGACCATGAAAGCGTGGCTTGTTTGTTCGGGTCTGATCTTCTGAAAGTGTCCGAATCAGAGGCCGGGGTAGTGTTGTATCTGCTGCTCCAGCCAGCTTTGTAGTTCCCGCCGCTTGATCTTCTGACTCTTCGCGTCGGCGAGGCGTTGTAGCATCCAGCTGCGCTTGTCTGGGTCGCTGCCGGCGATTGAAAGCGCCAGGTCCCGATCGGCCCAAAGTCGGAAGCGCATGATCAGCCAGCCGTGAAAAGCCAGGCCAGCTATGGTGGTGATGGCTATGATGAAGTAATCCATGGATCGTCTCGGCGAGAGGAACCGGTGCGCCAGGTTCGACTCGCATAGGTATGCTAGGAAGGTAGTAAATGCTGAGTCAGGACGGAGAAGTTGCCAAGCGCTTTTTTGTCGCTACTGCTCATGCCGCCGTTCAGAACGAAACAGCTGTCCGCAGGAGAATTGCAATGCGTAGGTCCATTTATGTCGCTTCCTTTACAGCTCTGACGCTCGCTCTGGGTGGGTGCGCCTCCAGCCTGACCGGAGATACCTATTCTCGGGATGAGGCGCGAGCCGTACAGACCGTGCGTTACGGAACCATCGAATCGCTGCGTCCAGTGAAGATCGAGGGAACCAAGACCCCCATCGGCACCGGCGCTGGCGCAGTGGTTGGTGGCGTTGCCGGCAGTGGCATCGGCGGCGGTCGTGGCAGCGCGGTTGCCGCTGTAATCGGTGCGGTTGCCGGTGGCATGCTCGGTGCCGCGGCAGAAGAGGGGATAACCCGTACCCAGGGTGTCGAGATCACCGTGCGCGAGGATGATGGCAACATGCGCGCCTATGTGCAGGCCGTGGAGCCCAATCAGGTGTTTCGGGTCGGACAACGGGTTCGCATCCTCACCGTCAGTGGTACCAGTCGCGTGGCGCCCTGATCTTCATAGCAGCTGCCCGAGGCTGAGGTCAGAGCGCTGTCACCGCTCCGTAAACGGAACGGTGACAGCGCTTTTTGTTTTTCGAAATACATGAATCCATGACGCCAGCATCATCGGTATGGATAATCGGGCACACATTTATGTGCTGTTTCAGGCAGTTGCTGTGCCTGCAAGGATAAGAATGCCTCCGCTCAGGTGGCTTAAGGGGTCTCGTTCATGGCGCTTGCGCTGATCATCGCTTTGCCATTTCTGGGCATCTTCCTGCCTTTGCTCCTGGAGAGGTTTGGTCGCTCCGCTTGTGCCTTTGGCGCGGGCCTGGCGCCACTGACAGCGCTGATTCTTCTGCTGACCAAACGGGCCGACGTATTTGCCGGCCAAACCGAAATCATCCATTACGAGTGGTTGCCGCAGCTCGGACTCAACCTGAGCCTGCGCCTTGATGGATTGGGCTTCCTCTTCGCCCTGCTGATTCTCGGCATCGGTATTCTGGTCATTCTTTACGCTCGCTATTACCTGTCGAAGAAGGACCCGATGGGGCGATTCTTCGGCTTCTTCTTGCTGTTCATGGGTGCCATGCTCGGCGTGGTGCTGTCCGAGAATCTGCTGCTGATGCTTATGTTCTGGGAGCTGACGAGCCTTTCGTCGTTCCTGCTCATTGGTTACTGGAATCACCGCGCCGATGCCCGCCAAGGCGCGCGCATGGCGCTCGCCATCACCGGAGGCGGCGGCCTCGCCTTGCTCGCCGGTATTCTGCTGATTGGCCATATCGTCGGCAGTTTCGAGCTGACAACCGTGCTCGCTTCGGGCGATCTGATCCGCGCCAATGCCCTGTACCCGCTGACCTTGATTCTCGTGTTGCTCGGTGTGTTCACCAAGTCCGCGCAGTTCCCTTTTCACTTCTGGTTGCCACAGGCAATGGCAGCGCCCACGCCGGTATCGGCCTTCCTGCATTCCGCGACGATGGTCAAGGCCGGTGTCTTCCTGCTCGCTCGGCTGTATCCGGCGCTGGCCGAGTCGGAGTGGTGGTTCTACATGGTCAGCGTCACCGGGCTGGCGACATTGCTGCTGGGTGCGGTGATGGCGCTGTTCCAGCACGACCTGAAAGGCCTGCTGGCCTATTCCACCATCAGCCACCTGGGCCTGATTACCTTGCTCTTTGGCCTGGACTCGCGTCTTGCAGCGGTCGCGGCGATCTTTCACATCATCAACCACGCGACCTTCAAGGCCTCATTGTTCATGGCCGCCGGGATCATCGATCACGAGACCGGCACTCGCGACATGCGCCGCATCAATGGCATGTGGAAGTACATGCCACACACCGCGGCACTCGCGATGGTGGCGTCGCTGGCAATGGCCGGTGTCCCATTGCTCAATGGTTTCCTGAGCAAGGAAATGTTCTTCGCCGAGACGCTCGATCAGCACCTGCTCGGTAGCTTCTATTGGACGATTCCCGCGGCAGCGACGCTGGCCGGTGCGTTCTCGGTCGCCTATTCGCTGCGTTTCGTTCACGACGTGTTCTTCAACGGCGAGCCGATCAATCTGCCGAAGTACCCGCCTCACGAACCTGCCCGCTACATGAAGATTCCGGTGGAAATCCTCGTGTTGCTCTGCCTGCTGGTGGGGATGCTGCCGGCTTTCACCGTGGGCCCATTGTTGGCGGCGGCGGTGTCGGGAACGCTGAATGGCAACGTGCCTGAATACAGCCTGTCGATCTGGCACGGCTTCAACTTGCCGCTGGCCATGAGCTTTGCTGCGCTGATTGGCGGGATACTGATCTACTCGCTGCGCAAATGGGCGTTCCGCTGGTACGAAGGGTTGCCGACGGTCGATTCGCTGGAGGTGTTCGAACGGGTGATGGGCGGACTGACCCTCGCTGCACGTCACGTCACCTGCCTGCTGGAAAACGGCTCGCTGCAACGCTACATCGCCCTCATGCTGCTCAGTACGCTGGTGCTCGTGGTTTTTGCGTTGACCCCGTTGGAAACGCTGCATGGGCCGGTCGCGCTGACGCCGCTTGATGGAATCACCGTGCTGGGTATGGCGATTCTGGCGCTGACTTCGCTGCTGACCGTGCTTTTCCATCGCCGCCGTCTGACCGCGCTGATCGTACTCAGTGTCGTTGGTCTCATGGTCGCGCTTGGGTTTGCCCGTTATTCCGCTCCAGATCTGGCGCTGACCCAGCTTTCGGTAGAGGTGGTGACTATCATCCTGCTGATTCTCGCGCTGTTCTTCATGCCCGACCGTACGCCGGCCGAGTCGAGCAGTCTGCGTGCCTTCCGCGATTTCGTTCTCGCGGGCGGCAGCGGCACCATGGTCGCGCTGCTTGCCTACACCGTGCTGACCCGGCCCTACGACAGCATCGCGTCGTACTTCCTCGAGAACAGTGTTTCCGGCGGCGGTGGCAAGAACGTCGTGAATGTGATCTTGGTGGACTTCCGTGGGTTCGATACCCTGGGCGAGATCGCAGTGCTGGCGATCGCCGGCGTAGGCATCTATGCGCTACTCAAAGGCCTCCGCCTGCCGCACCCGGTTCGCGACTACGGCGGGCGACCCTGGTCGGTCGACCGGCACCCCATGGTTCTGGATGCACTTGCCCGCGCGCTGCTACCGATGGCGCTGCTGATTTCCGCCTTCATCTTCCTGCGCGGGCACAACCTGCCGGGTGGCGGATTCATTGCCGGTCTCATCACCGCGGTGGCACTGATTCTTCAATACATCGCGCATGGCGTGAGCTGGGCACAGGCGCGGCAACCGATCAGCTATCACGCACTCTGCGGCGCAGGCCTGCTTATTGCGGGGCTGACGGGGCTGGGCAGCTGGGCGTTTGGCTACGCGTTCCTGACGTCGTCATTCGGGTATTTCCATCTGCCTCTCGTCGGAGAGTTCGAGCTGGCGACTGCAATGCTCTTCGATCTGGGGGTTTATCTGGTGGTTGTCGGCGCGACATTGCTGATTCTTTCCAACATCGGCCAGGTCAGCCAGGACGATTCCAACAGGGAGGTGCTGTAGTGGAAGCGCTGTTCGCAATCACGCTGGGAATCATGACGGCCAGTGGCGTCTATCTGCTCCTGCGTGCCCGGATCTTTCCGGTGGTGATGGGGCTGACGCTGATCTCCTATGCGGTCAACCTGTTCATCTTTTCCATGGGCCGGCTGGCGACCGGCGTTCCGGCGGTGATAGGCAAGAGCGCGGAGTATGGCGATCCGCTGCCGCAGGCGCTGGTGCTTACGGCCATTGTCATTGGCTTCGCCATGACCGCCTTCGTGGTGGTGCTGGCGTTGCGCAGCATCGGAGAGCTGCGTACCGATCACGTCGACGGTGAGGAGCCGCGCAAATGAATCACGCGTTGATCCTCCCGCTGCTGCTGCCGTTGTTCATGGGGGCGCTGTTGCTGTTCGCTCATCGCGCGAACAAGTCGACTAAGCGCCTGCTTTCACTGGCGGCAACCTGGACCCTGGTTCCGATTGCGATCTGGCTGGTACTGCTTGCCGATGATGGCCAGCTGCGGATCTATGCGCTAGGTAGCTGGCAGCCGCCATTCGGCATCATTCTCATGCTGGACCGGTTGAGCGCACTGATGCTGCTGGTGACGGCGGTGCTGGCTGGTTTCGCAGCGCTTTATGCCTGCCGTGGTGATGATGAGCGCGGGCCGAACTTTCACGCCCTCTATCAGTTCCAGCTGCTCGGCATCAATGGTGCCTTCCTGACCGGCGACCTGTTCAACCTGTTCGTGTTCTTCGAGATCCTGTTGATCTCCTCTTATGCCTTGCTGCTGCACGGCCATGGTCAGCGCAGGGTGCGCTCGGGCATGCACTATGTAGTGCTGAATCTGCTCGGCTCCTCGCTGTTTCTGATCGGCGTGAGCATGCTCTACGGGCTGCTGGGCACCCTGAACATGGTCGACATGGCTGCCCGTGTGAGCGCGGCCGATCCGGCCGATGCGCCGCTGCTGGCGGCCGCCGGGTATCTGCTGCTGGTGGTGTTCGCGCTCAAGGGCGCAATCCTGCCGCTGTACTTCTGGTTGCCGCGGGCTTATGCATCAGCCACCGCGCCGGTCGCTGCGCTATTCGCGATCATGACCAAGGTCGGTCTGTACGCGATCATTCGTGTGTTCACCCTTGTCTTCGGCAGCGAAGCGGGCGAGTTGAGCGGCATGGTCGATGTCTGGCTCTGGCCGCTAGCTCTGCTGACGCTCGGTGCGGCTGTGATAGGCGCATTGGCCGCTCGCAGCCTGCAGGTGCTGCTGGCCTATCTGGTGGTCGTGTCGGTGGGCACGCTTCTGGCGGGTATTGCGCTCGGCAGCGAGGCAGGGATTGCTGCGGCACTTTATTACTTGGTCCACAGCACGCTGGTTGCGGGCGGCTTGTTCCTGCTCGCCGATCTGATAGCTCGTCAGCGCGGAGACCTGGGGACCGATCTGATTTCGGCGCCTGCGCTGCGTCAGCCGCTGCTGCTTGGCACGCTGTTCTTCATGGGCGCCATCTCCGTGGCCGGTTTGCCTCCGTTCTCCGGCTTTCTCGGCAAGGTGATGCTGCTGCGCGCCATCGAGCTTGGCGCAGACGCTATCGCGCTGTGGGCCGTGGTGTTGGTCGGGGGGTTGGGCATGCTGATTTCACTGAGCCGAGCCGGCAGCCTGGTGTTCTGGCGTCCCAGTGCCGAGGCGGTGGGGCAGCCTGCCGATGCCATTCGGGTTCTGGCGACGGTCGGCTTGCTGCTTGGTAGTGTGATGTTGGTTGTCGCCGCCGGCCCGCTGCAGGCGTTCGTGCAGGCAACTGCTGCGCAGCTGTTGGATGTTGCGCCTTATCTGCAGATCCTTCAGGGAGGTGCGGCATGAAAGCGCGCTGGTTACCTAATCCCGCCCTGACCTTGATGCTGGCCATTCTCTGGCTGCTGCTCAATAACACGCTGAGCTTCGGGCAGTTCTTGCTCGGTCTGTTTCTTGGTTGGGCGATTCCACTTCTGGTTCGGGGGTTTCTCGTCGAGGTGCCGCGCATACGCAAGCCGCTGCAGCTGTGCGTGTTCTCGCTCAAGGTGCTCTTTGACATCGTCGTGGCCAATGTGCACGTTGCCAAGCTGGTGCTGGGACCGAAGAAGAACCTGCGTCCTGCGTTCATCGAGGTGCCCATGGCCATCGAGAACGAGTTCGTCCTGTCCACCCTGACCAGCATCATCTCGCTGACGCCTGGGACGGTGTCAGCCTGTCTGAGTGAGGATCGCCAGATGCTGATGGTGCATGCGCTGGACGTGCCTGATGTCGATGCGCTGATCGCTGACGTCAAGCGTAACTATGAAGCGCCACTGCTGGAGATCTTCGAATGCTCGCCTACGTGATTCCGTTCTGTATGGCCGTTTTGGGGCTGGCGGCGGTGTTGAATGTCGTTCGTCTGGTCCAGGGGCCGGACATGCCCGACCGAGTGCTCGCGCTCGATACGCTGTACATCAACGCGCTCGCGCTTATCGTGCTGTTCGGCATCTGGCTCGCCTCCGACCTGTTCTTCGAGGCTGCACTGCTTATTGCCGTGATGGGTTTCGTCAGTACCGTCGCAGTCGGTAAGCACCTGCTGCACGGCGACATCATTGATTGAGGGAAACGACATGCCATTCTGGATCGAAGTGCTGGTAAGCGTGTTCCTTATTATCGGCAGTCTGTTCGCGCTGATCGGTGCGATCGGCCTCTACCGGCTGCCGGATTTCTACACGCGTCTGCATGGCCCGACCAAGGCGACGACGCTGGGTGTTGGCGGTATCGTGATCGCGTCGATGATCTTCTTCAGCAGCCAGAACGATGGCTTGAGCCTGCACGAGCTGCTGATCACGCTGTTTCTCTTCCTCACTGCGCCGGTCAGTGCGCACATGCTGGCCAAGGCTGCAATGCAGCAGAAGCTGCCAGCTGTCGAACAAACGCGGGGTCAGCCCTGGGATTGAGCCTGCCACCTACCTGTCTTGCAGCGCCAGGTAGGTGAGCAGGCGAGGTCATCTCAGATCAGGATGCTGCTCGGTGAGGGTTGCTGTTCGTTTTCCTGCTGCAGCTCCTTGACGAGCGCCTGCTGCAGACGCAGACAGAACTGCGGGTCGGACAGCGGCTGGTTGTCTGCGTCGGTGACGAAGAATACGTCCTCTACGCGTTCGCCCAAGGTCGCAATCTTGGCGTTCTGCACCGATAGATCGAAATCGAGGAACAGCTGGCCCACCCGCGCCAACAGGCCGGGCCGGTCCGGTGCAATGATTTCCAGAATGGTCTGCGGCCGCTGTGTGTCGTTGTGGATGGTGACCTGCGGCGGAAAGGCGAAGTGCTTGAGTTGCCGTGGGACACGGCGCTGGATGATGGTCAGGTAGTCGTCAGGGTTGCGCAGGGCGGCGATCAGGCCGCTGCGAATCTCATCGATCCGCTTCGGATTATTGCCGATCGGGCTGCCGTCGGCGTCCAGCACGATGTAGGTGTCCAGCGTGAACTGGCTGCTCGACGTCAGGATGCGCGCGTCATGAATGTTCAGGTTCAACTGATCCATGGCCGCCACGGTCACGGCGAAGAAGTCGTGTTGGTCTGGCGCGTAGATGAATATCTGCGTGCCTCCCTCGAACTCCCGCTGCGTGGTTTCCTTGATCAGCACCAGCGGCCCACCGTTGGCAGGGTGCTCGATGATCGCGTCGGTATGCCAGGCCACATCGGTGGCTGTATGCCGGAGGAAATAGTCGTCCCCCAGCTGCGCCCAGAGCTGCTCAGCATCGTCCGGATCGGTACCTTGGCGGACCAAGTCATCCAGCGCGGCACGTTGGGTCTGGCGAATCTGCTCTTCGCGCCCCAGCGGGTTTTCCAGCCCGCGTTTCAGGGCTCGCTTGGTTTCGGTATAGAGCTGACGCAGCAGGCTCGCACGCCAGGAATTCCACAGGGTCGGGTTGGTGGCGTTGATGTCGGCCACGGTCAGGACGTAGAGATAGTCCAGGTGCGTCTCGTCGCCGACCAGTTGGGCGAAATCATTGATCACCTGAGGGTCGGACAGATCCTTGCGCTGCGCAGTGGTGGACATGACCAGATGGTTTTCCACCAGCCAGACCACCAGTCGGGTATCCCACGCCGGCAGCTTGTGACGACTGCAGAATTGCTCGGCATCCACCGCGCCGAGCTCCGAATGGTCGCCGCCACGGCCCTTGGCAATGTCGTGATAGAGCCCGGCAATGTAGATCAGCTCTGGTTTGGGCAGCCTTTCGACCAGCTTGCTGGCCAGCGGATACTTCTCGGCGACGCCCGGCTTGGTCAGCTTGCGCAGGTACTTGATGACATTGAGCGTGTGCGCGTCGACGGTGTAAATGTGGAACAGGTCGTGCTGCATCTGCCCGACGATGTGGCCGAACTCCGGCAGATAGCGGCCCAGGATGCCGTAGCGGTTCATTCGGCGAAGGTTGCGGTGAATACCTTCCTTGCACTTGAACAGCTCGATGAACAGGCTGGTGTTGCGCAGATCCTGGCGAAAGATGTCATCAATCAGGTAGCGGTGATCGCGGAGCAGTCGAATGGTGTCCGAGCGAACGCCCTGGATGTCGGGGTGCTGGGCGAGCAGCACGAAGGTTTCCAGGATCGCGAAAGGGGTGCGTTTGAAGATAGCTGCGCTGCTCACCTCAAGGTAGCCGTCGCGTACTTGAAATCGGCTGTTTAGTGGCACGATCGGGCCTGACTCGCCTTCCCAGAGAATCACTTCGGCGAAGTGCTGACCGACAAGATCGCTGAGTTCGGCAATGCTCATTACGATCCGGTAGTACTTCTGCATAAAGCGTTCGATGGCCAGCTTGGCATCATTGTCTTCATAGCCCAGCAGCGCGGCCAAACTGCGCTGATGGTCAAACAGCAGGCGATCCTCGGCGCGACCGGCAAGCATGTGCAGGCCGTAGCGCACCTTCCAGAGAAACTCCTGGGCGGCGGTCAGCAGGCTGTGTTCACCCTCGGTAAGAAAGCCCTGATCGACCATCGCCTGCAGATTGAGCGTGCCGAACTCGCGACGGGCGATCCAGAGGATGGTCTGGATGTCGCGCAGGCCGCCGGGAGAGCCTTTTACATTGGGCTCCAGGTTGTACTCGGTGTTGTTGTACTTGGCATGTCGTGCGCGCTGCTCGTTGCGCTTGGCGAGGAAGAATTCCTTGCTAGGCCACATCTGTTGGGTACTGGTGACCCGCAGCATCGCCTGGCGCAGGCGCTCCGGGCCGGCGATTGTCCGGCTTTCCATGAGGTTGGTGATGACCGTGAGATCGGCGCGCGCTTCGTCGGCGCATTCGGCAACGGAGCGCACGGCCTGCCCGACTTCCAGGCCGATATCCCAGAGCAGGGTCAGAAAGCCCTCGATCGAGTCGCGAAAGATTTCCTGGTCGTTGGCGTCGAGCAGAATGAGCAGGTCGATATCGGAGTAGGGGTGCAGTTCACCTCGGCCGTAGCCACCCACGGCGACGAGCGCGATATCTGCGCCATTGTTCCAGTCGAAGCGATCCCAGGCCGAGCGCAGAATCTGATCGACGAACCAGGCGCGATCCTGAATCAGGCGACGGATGTCCCGGCCTGCCTTGAACCGCTCGTCCAGTACCTGCCGCGCCTGGCGTATGGCCTTCTTGTACGCAGCGATGGGGCTGGCCTTCAGAGCCAGCTCCGCCTGAAACTGGCTGCGGTCAAACAGCTCCGGGTCAACCTGGGGCATGCGAACGTCCTCCCGTGGGGGCTGCGGCTGTGAAATCTCAGGCAGAGGTGCGAGCGATGGTGTCGTCGCTGCGCAGAGTGAAGATCTCGTAGCCGTCGGCGGTCACCAGGATGGTGTGTTCCCATTGCGCCGACAGCTTGCGATCCTTGGTGATCGCGGTCCAGCCATCGCCAAGCAGGCGGGTTTCCGAGCGACCCTGGTTGATCATCGGCTCGATGGTGAAGGTCATGCCTTCCTTGAGCTCCATGCCGGTGCCGGCACGGCCGTAATGCAGAACCTGCGGCTCCTCATGGAAGACCTTGCCGATGCCGTGGCCACAGTATTCGCGGACCACGGAGAACCCATTCTTCTCGGCATGTTTCTGGATGACTTCACCGATGTCCCCGAGTCGCGCGCCAGGGCGAACCAGCTCGATGCCTTTATAGAGGCATTCCTGAGTGACCTGGCAGAGGCGATCGGCCCACTCGGGCACCTTGCCGACCATGAACATCTTGCTGGTGTCGCCGTGATAGCCGTCCTTGATCACCGTGATATCGATGTTGAGGATGTCGCCGTCTTTCAGCGGCTTGTCGTTCGGGATGCCGTGGCAGACAACGTGGTTGATCGAGGTGCAGATCGATTTGGGAAAGCCCTTGTAGTTCAGCGGAGCGGGAATGGCCTGCTGAACGTTGACGATATGCTCGTGGCAAAGGCGGTCGAGTTCCTCGGTGGTGACGCCTGGCTTGACGTGCTCGCCGATCATCTCGAGAACTTCGGCGGCGAGGCGCCCGGCAATGCGCATCTTCTCGATATCTTCGGGCGTCTTGATGGTGACAGTCATGCAAACCTCTTGTATGCCCGCAGGCGAAGGCAATAACGGAAAGTCGCGATGATAAACCAAAGCGCTTGCGGCCTGCAGGTCAGGGCTGACTGCACCGCTGAGCCTGTTGTAGAGAGTTCAAAGCAGTAGCCTCTCGATGGTCGTTGTGCTATAAAACGCGCCGCTCAGCGGGGTAGACCCCGTCGAGCCTAACCCCACACACGTGTCGACACGGTATCCTGGGTGCTCGCAAGAGTTGGATATCGGGACGCGTGGAGGCCTAACCCGACTTATTCGAGGACTGATCATGTCTCAAGTCACTATGCGCGATATGCTGAAGGCCGGTGTGCACTTCGGCCACCAGACCCGTTACTGGAATCCGAAAATGGATAAATACATTTTCGGCGCGCGCAACAAGATCCATATCATCAACCTGGAAAAAACCCTGCCGATGTTCAACGACGCACTGCGTTTCGTTGAGAAGCTGGCTGCAGGCAAGAACAAGATTCTGTTCGTTGGCACCAAGCGTTCCGCCGGCAAGATCGTTCGCGAAGAAGCTGCTCGTTGTGGCTCGCCGTATGTCGATCATCGCTGGTTGGGTGGCATGCTGACCAACTACAAGACCATCCGCGCCTCCATCAAGCGTCTGCGTGAGCTGGAAGGGCAGTCCCAGGACGGTACTTTCGAGAAGCTGACCAAGAAAGAAGCTCTGATGCGTACCCGTGATCTCGAGAAGCTCGAGCGCAGCCTGGGTGGTATCAAGGATATGGGCGGCCTGCCGGACGCCATGTTCGTCGTCGACGTCGATCACGAGCGCATCGCTATCTCCGAAGCCAACAAGCTGGGTATCCCGGTCATCGGCATCGTCGATACCAACAGCAGCCCGGAAGGCGTTGACTACATCATTCCCGGTAATGATGACGCCATCCGTGCCGTGCAACTCTACCTCGGCTCCATGGCTGACGCTGTCCTGCGCGGTCGCCAGAACGGTGCCGGTGGCGCTGACGAGTTCGTTGAGGAAGTTGCTTCCGAAGCGGCTCAGGGCTGAGTGCGGCGCACTGCAGCGTGACACCCGATGAACAAAAAGGGGGCTAGGCCCCCTTTTTGTCTCTTGCGAATTGATCACCCGTGTATTGGGTGAGTGGTTTAGAAACCAAATCGAGAGGATTCCCAACATGGCAGAAATCACTGCAGCCTTGGTCAAAGAACTGCGCGAGCGTACCGGTCAGGGCATGATGGAGTGCAAGAAGGCTCTGGTCGCCGCTGGTGGTGACATCGAAAAGGCGATTGACGACATGCGTGCCTCGGGCGCCATCAAGGCCGCCAAGAAGTCGGGCAACATCGCTGCCGAGGGCTCGATCGCCGTTCGCGTCGAGGGTGGCCGTGGTCTGATCATCGAAGTCAACTCGCAGACTGACTTCCTGGCTCTGCAGGATGACTTCAAGGCGTTCGTCAAGGAAAGCCTGGACGAGGCCTTCGAGCAGAAGCTGACCGATGTGGCCCCGCTGATCGCTTCTCGTGAATCCGCGCGCGAAGCGCTGGTCGCCAAGTGCGGCGAGAACGTCAACATCCGTCGCCTGACCGCAGTGGAAGGTGAGGTGGTTGGTGCCTATCTGCACGGTCACCGCATCGGTGTGCTGGTCACCCTGAAGGGTGGCGATGCCGAGCTGGCCAAGGATATCGCCATGCACGTGGCTGCCAGCAATCCTGCGGTTCTGAGCCCGGCTGATGTTTCCGAAGAGCTGGTTGCCAAAGAAAAGGAAATCTTCCTGCAGCTCAATGCCGACAAGATCGCCGGCAAGCCGGAAAACATCGTCGAGAACATGGTCAAGGGCCGTATCAACAAGTTCCTGGCCGAAGCCAGCCTGGTTGAGCAGGCGTTCGTCAAGAACCCGGAAATCAAGGTTGGTGAGCTGGCCAAGAAAGCTGGTGCCGAAATCGTATCCTTTGTTCGCTACGAAGTAGGCGAGGGCATCGAGAAGGCCGAAGTCGATTTTGCTGCCGAAGTTGCTGCTCAGGTCGCTGCGACCAAGAAATAAGGCCGCTTCGGTGGTTCTGGCAAAGAGGCTGCCCGCTCACGCGCGCGGCCTCTTTGTCGAATTGGGCAGCGGAATTGTTTTTTTTGTCACGATATAGTCATCGCCTGGCACCAACCCCGGGTTGAGCTGTCAAAGCGCAGATATTTTTTGGTCTGAGTCATTCAGACTTGATCACAGCACGCCGCAGGAGATAACACGCCAATGGCTCAGCAGATGAGTGCACGCAATCCTCGCTATAAACGCATTCTGCTCAAATTGAGCGGCGAGGCCCTGATGGGCTCCGAAGACTTTGGCATAGATCCCAAGGTCCTTGACCGTATGGCTCTGGAAGTCGGCCAGTTGGTGGGCATCGGCGTCGAGGTCGGACTGGTCATCGGTGGTGGCAACCTCTTTCGTGGTGCTGCGCTCTCGGCGGCCGGTATGGATCGCGTCACCGGCGACCATATGGGTATGCTGGCCACTGTGATGAACGCGCTGGCCATGCGCGACGCGCTTGAGCGTTCGAACATCCCGGCGCTGGTCATGTCTGCCATTTCCATGGTCGGCGTGACTGATCACTATGACCGTCGCAAGGCGATGCGTCATTTGAAGACCGGCGAGGTGGTTATTTTCTCCGCCGGTACCGGCAACCCATTCTTCACCACCGACTCGGCCGCCTGTCTGCGTGCGATCGAGATCCAGGCGGATGTCGTGCTCAAGGCCACCAAGGTCGATGGTGTTTACACCGCAGATCCGTTCAAGGATCCGAATGCGGAGAAATTTGCCGAGCTCACGTACGACGAAGTGCTGGATCGCAAGCTTGGCGTGATGGATCTGACAGCCATCTGTCTGTGCCGTGACCACAATATGCCGCTGCGGGTCTTCAACATGAACAAGCCCGGCGCCCTGCTCAACATCGTGCTAGGTGGCGCTGAAGGAACCCTGATCGAGGAATCGAAAGAATGATCAACGAGATCAAGCAAGACGCGCAGGAGCGCATGAAGAAAACCCTGGAATCGCTGGACCATGCATTCGCCAAGATCCGTACCGGCCGTGCACATCCCAGTATTCTCGATAGCGTTATGGTCTCCTATTACGGTTCCGACACTCCGCTGCGTCAGGTTGCCAACGTAATTGCCGAAGACTCCCGCACTCTGGCATTGACAGTGTTCGACAAGAGCATGATCCAGGCGGTAGAGAAGGCGATCATGACCTCGGACCTGGGTCTGAATCCGGCCACCGCTGGCACCACGATTCGTGTGCCGATGCCCGCGCTGACCGAGGAGACCCGTAAGGGCTACACCAAGCAGGCCCGCGCAGAGGCCGAGAACGCCCGAGTCGCAGTGCGCAACATCCGCCGTGATGCGATCGCGCAGCTGAAGGACCTGGTCAAGGAAAAGGAAATCAGTGAGGACGAGGAACGTCGTGGCCAGGATGACGTCCAGAAGCTAACCGACAAGTACGTTGCCGAGATCGACAAGGCCCTAGAAGCCAAAGAAGGCGACCTGATGGCCGTATAAGGCCGGCATCGAATCGCTGCTGTCGTGTCCTGAATCGGGGGACCGGTTCGTGATGCGACAGTGCAGATGCCCCAGAGCTGTTGCTTGCAGCTTTTTCTTTTGGTTCGCAGCGTGTTTTAGCGCAAGTAGAGTTGTTCATGGAAAAGGTCAGGCAGATCGCCGGGCGGAATGTACCCCGTCACGTGGCGATCATCATGGATGGCAACAATCGCTGGGCGAAGAGGCGTTTGCTGCCCGGTGTGGCCGGGCATAAAGCCGGTGTCGACGCGGTTCGCGCCGTGATTGAGGTCTGCGCCGATTCCGGCGTCGAGGTGCTGACACTGTTTGCGTTCTCCAGCGAGAACTGGCAGCGCCCGGCAGATGAAGTCGGTGCGCTGATGGAACTGTTCCTGTCGGCGTTGCGGCGTGAGGCGCGCAAGCTCGATGAGAACGGCATTCGCCTGCGCATCATCGGGGATCGTGCCCGTTTCCATCCCGAATTGCAGGCCGCGATGCTGGAGGTGGAAGAGATGACTTCCGCCAATCATCGTTTCGTCCTCCAGGTTGCCGCCAATTACGGTGGGCAGTGGGACATTCTTCAGGCGGCTCAGCACTTGGCTGCCGAGGCGCAGTCCGGGCGTCTGAATCCGGCGGAAATTACGCCTGCTCTGTTTCAGAGCTATCTGGCGACCGGCGACATGCCGTTGCCCGATCTGTGCATTCGCACCGGCGGTGAGCGGCGCATCAGCAATTTCCTGCTTTGGCAGCTCGCCTATGCGGAACTGTATTTTTCCGATCTTTATTGGCCCGACTTCAAGCACGTTGCCATGCGCAAGGCGCTCGCCGATTTCGCCACTCGACAGCGGCGATTTGGCAAAACGGGCGAACAGGTCGAAAGCGAGGTCAAGGCCGAATGCTGAAGCAGCGCATCATCACCGCCGCCATCCTTCTGCCCGTCGCGATCATTGGGTTCTTTCTCCTTCATGGGCTCGCTTTCGCCATCTTCATTGGGCTGGTCGTTGCGCTAGGTGCCTGGGAATGGGCCCGATTGGCTGGATTCGCGGGCCAGCCGGTGAGAATCACTTATGCGGCGCTGGTCGTGGTGCTGCTTGCCGTGCTGTATCAACTTCCGGCACTGGCCCCCTGGCTGTTGGCGCTCGCCGTGCTCTGGTGGCTGGCAGCAACCTATCTGGTGTTGACCTATCCGCAGAGCAGTCGTCTCTGGGGTGGCTCCGCTGGCAGTCTGGTGATCGGTCTGGCGATTCTGCTTCCGTCGTGGCAGGCGCTGGTCGTGCTCAAGCAATGGCCATTGGGTAACTGGTTGATCCTTGCCGTGATGATTCTGGTCTGGGCTGCGGATATCGGGGCGTATTTCTCCGGCAAGACGTTCGGCAAGCGCAAGCTTGCACCGCAGGTCAGTCCTGGCAAGAGCTGGGAGGGGCTGATAGGTGGCCTGTTGACCAGTCTGCTGATCACGCTGGCGGTTGGCATTTACCGCGGCTGGTCGGTGCGAGAGCTGGTGCTAGCGCTGCTGGGTGCGGCGGTGGTGGTGTTGATCTCGGTGATCGGTGACCTCACCGAGAGCATGTTCAAGCGTAGCTCGGGCATCAAGGACAGCAGTCAGCTGCTGCCCGGGCACGGCGGTGTAATGGATCGCATAGACAGTCTTACCGCGGCCATTCCGATCTTTGCGGTGCTTCTTTGGCTTGCTGGCTGGGGCGTGCTGTGACGCGACCTCTACAGATAACCGTGCTGGGGGCGACCGGTTCGATCGGACTTAGCACATTGGATGTCATCGCTCGTCATCCCGATCGCTATAGCGTATTTGCGCTGACCGGCTTCAGCCGGCTCGCCGACCTGCGTTCGCTCTGCCTCAAGCATCGTCCGAGCTACGCAGTGGTCGGTGATGAAGCGCAAGCCGGCGTGCTGCAGGGGCAGTTGCAGTCCGATGGCGTTGCCACTCGAGTGCTGAGCGGCGAGGGCGGTCTGAGCGAGGTGGCGGGCCATCCCGAGGTCGATGTCGTGATGGCTGCAATCGTCGGTGCCGCTGGGCTGAAGCCGACTCTCGCCGCCGTGCAGGCAGGCAAGCGAGTGTTGCTGGCGAACAAGGAAGCGCTGGTAATGTCCGGCGCGTTGTTCATGCAGGCACTGCACGATAGCGATGCGGTGTTGCTGCCGATCGATAGCGAACACAACGCGATTTTTCAATGCTTGCCATCGGATTATGCCCGCGGGCTTGGTGCTGTCGGTGTGCGGCGGATATTGCTCACCGCTTCTGGCGGGCCGTTTCGAGATATTGCGCCGCAGCATCTGGCGGATGTATCCCCGGAGCAGGCCTGTGCTCATCCCAACTGGTCGATGGGGCGCAAGATTTCCGTGGATTCGGCCAGCATGATGAACAAGGGGCTTGAGCTGATCGAGGCCTGTTGGTTGTTCAACGCGCGACCAGATCAGGTCGAGGTGGTGATTCACCCGCAAAGCGTTATCCACTCTATGGTGGACTACGTGGATGGTTCGGTGCTCGCGCAACTCGGCAATCCCGACATGCGTACGCCGATTGCGCATGCGCTGGCATGGCCGGAGCGAATCGATTCCGGTGTGTCGGCGCTGTCTCTGTTGCAGGTTGGGCGACTGGATTTCCAGGCGCCGGACAACCTGCGTTTCCCTTGTCTGCGGCTTGCTCGCCTGGCCGCGGAGACCGGTGGTACGGCGCCGGCGATGCTTAATGCCGCGAACGAAGTGGCGGTTGACGCCTTTCTCAATCGACGCATCCGCTTCACCGAGATCGCGAGTATCATCGACGACGTGTTGAATCGAGAGGCATCGGTTCCGACTGTCTGCCTTGAAGATGTACTGGCAGCTGACAACCAGGCTCGTAAAACTGCCGACCACTGGTTGAGCTGCCGCGGGCGATAGGGTCTGCCGGCCTCGCGGCTTGCAGCGAAACGTCAACAGACCCACTCCCGGAGGAAAATATGGGCGCGCTCTACATGATCATCGGCACCCTCGTTGCGCTCGGGGTGCTGGTGACCTTTCACGAATTCGGTCATTTCTGGGTTGCCCGTCGCTGTGGCGTGAAGGTGCTGCGATTCTCCGTTGGCTTCGGTAGTCCGCTGCTTCGCTGGCATGACCGGCAGGGCACCGAGTTCGTCATCGCTGCGATACCGCTTGGCGGTTACGTCAAGATGCTCGACGAACGTGAGGGCGACGTGCCTCCCGCTTTGCTCGACAGTGCATTCAATCGCAAGAGCGTCCGCCAGCGCTTCGCTATCGTATCCGCCGGGCCGTTGGCCAATTTCCTGTTAGCTATGGTGTTCTTCTGGCTGCTGGCGATGCTTGGCAGCGAACAGGTGCGGCCTGTTGTCGGTGCTGTCGCGCCAGGCAGTCTCGCTGCTCAGGCGGGGATGGCGGTCGATCAGGAGATCGTTGCGGTCAATGGCAAGCCAGTCAGTGGCTGGTCCGACGTCAATCTACAGTTGGTGCGGCGCCTGGGCGAGAGCGGTCAGCTCGATATGACGGTGCGAGAGCTTGGCGGTTCTGGCGAGCAGCACTTGCAGATCCCGCTGCAAAATTGGCTGAAAGGCGTGGAGGAGCCGGACCCGATCACCTCGCTCGGAATCAGACCCTGGCGCCCTCAGATTGTCCCAGTGGTCGCTCAGTTGGACCCTGAAGGCCCGGCGCAGGCCGCAGGTATTCGTCTTGGCGACCGCCTGTTGAGTATCGATCAGCAGCCACTGGACGATTGGCAGCAGGTGATCGACGCAGTCAAGGTACTGCCCGGTGAGCCGGTATCCCTGCAGGTGGAGCGCGCCGGTGAGCGACTCGATGTGTCGTTGATGCTGGCCGCGCGTGGCGAAGGCGATGCGCGCCGCGGTTATCTGGGGGCGGGTGTCGAAGGTGGTGAATGGCCAGCGGAAATGCTGCGCGAAGTCAGCTTCGGTCCTCTTGAAGCGGTGGTCGAAGGCGTAAGGCGCACCTGGACCATGAGCCTGCTGACCCTCGATTCGCTGAAGAAAATGCTCTTCGGGGAGCTCTCGGTAAAAAACTTGAGCGGCCCGATAACCATTGCTAAAGTGGCGGGCGCTTCTGCCCAGTCGGGGCTAGGGGATTTCCTCAATTTCCTCGCCTATCTGAGCATTAGTCTGGGGGTTCTCAATCTATTGCCTATCCCGGTGCTCGATGGCGGCCATCTGCTCTTCTATCTCGTCGAGTGGGTCCGCGGACGTCCTCTGTCGGAGCGGGTACAGGGATGGGGAGTACAGATCGGCATCAGCCTGGTGGTTGGGGTGATGCTGCTTGCACTGGTCAATGACCTTGGCCGTCTGTAATGCCGAATCCGTAGTGTCGCCATGCCGAATCGCCGGTTCATTTATCAGGTTTGAATAAGAAAGGACTTCATGAAACGTCTGCTGCTACCTGCGGTTATCTCCGCATTGATGATCGCCGAAGTTCACGCTGAGTCCTTCACTATTTCCGATATCCGGGTCAATGGCCTGCAGCGGGTTTCCGCCGGCAGCGTATTCGGCGCTCTGCCTTTGAACGTGGGTGAGCCCGCCGATGACAATCGCCTCGTCGATGCCACTCGTGCGCTCTTCCGAACCGGTTTCTTTCAGGATATTCAGCTGGGGCGGGATGGCGATGTGCTGGTCATCAGCGTAGTCGAGCGACCATCTATTTCCGGCATCGAGATCGAAGGCAACAAGGCGATCAAGACCGAAGATCTGCTGTCAGGTTTGCAGCAGTCCGGTCTGGCCGAAGGGGAAATCTTTCAGCAGGCCACGCTCGAGGGTGTACGTAATGAACTGCAGCGCCAGTACGTTGCCCAGGGGCGCTATTCGGCGACCATCGAAACCGAGGTCATTTCGCAGCCGCGTAATCGGGTGGCGTTGAAGATCAAGATCAACGAAGGCTCGGTGGCGGCGATCAAGCACGTCAATATCGTGGGCAATTCTGTCTTCGCGGACGAAGATCTGGTGGATCTGTTCGAGCTGAAGACCACGAACTGGCTGTCGTTCTTCCGCAACGACGACAAGTACGCGCGTGAAAAGCTCTCCGGTGACCTGGAACGCCTGCGCTCGTATTACCTGGATCGCGGTTACATCAACATGGATATCACCTCGACCCAGGTATCCATCACGCCAGACAAGAAGCACGTCTATGTCACCGTGAACATCGACGAAGGCGAGCGCTATACCGTGCGCGACGTTAAGCTGAGCGGTGATCTCAAGGTTCCGCAGGAAGAGATCGAGGCGCTGTTGCTGGCAAAAGAAGGTCAGGTGTTCTCGCGCAAGGTGATGACTACGACCTCCGAGCTGATTACACGGCGCTTGGGTAACGAAGGCTATACCTTTGCCAACGTCAACGGTGTTCCTGAAGCTCACGACGAAGACAATACGGTGTCGATCACGTTCGTCGTCGATCCGGGTAAGCGTGCGTACGTCAATCGCGTCAATTTCCGCGGGAATACCAAGACCGAAGATGAAGTGCTGCGTCGCGAGATGCGCCAGATGGAAGGTGGGTGGGCGTCGACCTATTTGATCGACCAATCCAAGACTCGTCTCGAGCGCCTGGGCTTCTTCAAGGAAGTGAACGTAGAAACGCCACAGGTTCCAGGTACGGATGATCAGATCGACGTCAACTACAGCGTCGAGGAGCAACCGTCCGGTTCGATCATGGCCAGCATCGGTTTTGCGCAAAACGCAGGCCTGATTCTGGGTGGCTCCATCAGCCAGAACAACTTCCTCGGTACCGGTAACCGGGTCTCCCTGGGCTTGACTCGCAGCGAATACCAGACGCGTTACAACTTCGGTTTCGTCGACCCCTACTGGACCGAAGACGGTGTCAGCCTGGGGTATAACGCCTTCTATCGCACCACCGATTACGACGAGCTCGATTACGACGTTTCCAGTTATTCGGTGGATAGCCTTGGTGGCGGCATCAACATCGGCTACCCGATCAGCGAGACGTCTCGACTGTCATTCGGCCTGACTGTGCAGCAGGATGATCTTGATACTGGCCGTTATACCGTGGACGAGATCTTCGACTTCATGGAGGAGGAGGGCGACAGCTTCCTCAACTTCAAGGCATCTGCAGGTTGGTCCGAGTCGACCCTCAATCGCGGCGTGCTCGCAACTCGCGGCCATTCGCAGAGCCTGGTATTCGAAAGTACTATTCCGGGCAGCGACCTGTCTTTCTACAAACTCGACTACAACGGCCAGCTGTTCGTACCGATGAGCAAGGATTACACCCTGCGCATGCATACGCGCCTGGGTTACGGGGACGCCTATGGCTCGACCTCGAGCCTGCCGTTCTACGAGCATTACTATGCCGGTGGCTTCAATTCGGTACGCGGCTTCGAGGATAGCAGCCTCGGCCCTCGTAGCACGCCGAGTGACGGGTCGCGCCCAGGCACCATCGCCGACCCGGATCAGGATCCTCTGCCGTTCGGTGGTAACGTACTCATCCAGGGGGGCTTGGAAGTGCTGTTCCCCATGCCGTTCGTCAAGGATCAGCGCTCGCTGCGTACCTCGGTGTTCTGGGACGTAGGTAATGTGTACAACACCAATTGCCCAACAGAGTCGAGTAATTGCAGCGATATCGACTTCGGCGATATGGCCAGCTCGGTGGGTGTAGGTCTGACCTGGATTACCGCAATGGGCCCGCTGAGCTTTAGTCTGGCTATGCCGGTGGTCAAGCCGGACGAGGCCGATACTCAGGTATTCCAGTTCTCGCTGGGACAAACGTTCTAACATTGCGGCGTGATGCCTCAGTGCTTTCTTTCAGGAGTGGTGTTTACCGTGCGTAAGTTGACTCAACTGTTTCTCGTCGTTGCCGCGCTGGTAGCGACCCCAGCATTTGCCGAAATGAAGATCGCCGTCATGAACTATCAGATGGCGCTGCTTGAGTCGGATGCGGCCAAACGTTACGCGGTCGACGCGGAGAAGAAGTTTGGCCCCCAACTGAGCAAGCTGAAAACACTCGAAAGCGACGCCAAGCGTATTCAGGATCGCCTGGTCAAGGACGGCGACAAGATGCAGCAGGCCGAGCGTGAACGTCTGGAACTCGAATTCAAGCAAAAGGCCCGTGACTTCCAGTTCCAGTCCAAGGAATTGAACGAGGCAAAGGCTGTGGCGGATCGGGACATGCTCAAGCAACTCAAGCCGAAGCTTGATCAGGCTGTCGAAGAAGTCATCAAGAAGGGCAACTACGACCTGGTGTTCGAGCGTGGTGCCGTGGTGGATGTCAAACCGCAGTTCGATATCACCCGCCAGGTCATCGAGCGCATGAATCAGCTGCGCTGATATGGCAGGCGCAGTCTATACACTCGGCCAGCTGGCCGAGGAACTGGGTGGCACCCTGCGCGGCGATGCTGACCAGACTATTAGCGGGCTCGCTACCCTGCAGGAGGCAGGCCCGGCGCATTTGAGCTTCCTTGCCAATGCTCAGTATCGCAAGTACCTGTCGACCACCCAGGCCGCCGCGGTGTTGTTGGCTCCCGCTGATGCTGAAGGCTACGAAGGTGCGGCAATTATCGTTAGCGACCCCTATCTGGCTTATGCGC
The DNA here is from genome assembly GCF_021432085.1 of Stutzerimonas kunmingensis. GTDB lineage: Bacteria > Pseudomonadota > Gammaproteobacteria > Pseudomonadales > Pseudomonadaceae > Stutzerimonas. The sequence continues at coordinate 1,814,626 of NZ_CP090366.1, forward strand.
GCGCGTCGCACCTGTTCGAGACTCGACCGGTAGCGAATAGCGGCATTCACCCGACGGCGGTGCTCGCTGCCGATGCTTATGTAGATTCGTCGGCCAGCATTGGTCCCTATGTGGTGATCGAGTCCGGCGCAGCCATCGAGGCGGATGTGGTGATCGGTGCCCAGTCATTCGTCGGCGCCCGTAGCCGAATCGGCGCTGGCGGGCGACTCGCACCGCGAGTCACGCTTTATCACGACGTGCAGATCGGTAAGCGCGTGGTGATCCAGTCCGGTGCCGTGATCGGTGGTGAGGGGTTCGGCTTCGCCAAGGAAAAAGGTGCCTGGCAGAAGATCGCTCAAATCGGCGGTGTGCGTATCGGGGATGATGTGGAGATTGGCTCGAATACCACCATCGACCGCGGCGCCCTTTCCGATACGCTGATTGGCAACGGCGTGAAGCTAGATAATCAGATCATGATCGCGCACAACGTGCAGATCGGTGACAACACGGCGATGGCTGGCTGTGCCGGCATCTCCGGTAGCACCAAGATCGGACGCAATTGCATGATCGCCGGTGGCGTCGGCATGGTTGGGCACATCGAAGTGTGCGACAACGTGTTCGTGACGGGTATGACGATGGTCACGCGCTCGATCACGGAACCCGGAAGCTACTCCTCGGGCACGGCGATGCAGAATGCTGCCGATTGGAGAAAGAGTGCGGCGCGTATTCGTCAGTTGGATGACATGGCTCGCCGGCTGCAACAGCTGGAGAAAAGCCTGGCTACCGTGACTCAGGGTCAGAATCCGGCTTCTGATGCCTGAGCTTACCGTCTGATCCGGTTTTTTTCGGGGTTAATGCCTGTCAGTGCTCGCGCGGGCTTTCAGCGCAGGCGGCCCTATACTTTTTTACAGGCTCTTTCCTGACATGATGGATATCAACGAGATTCGCGAATATTTGCCTCACCGCTACCCGTTCCTGCTGGTGGACCGTGTGACGGAGATGGACGTCGAGGCCAAGCGCGTTCGTGCCTACAAGAACGTGACCATCAACGAGCCGTTCTTCAATGGGCATTTTCCACAGCATCCGATCATGCCAGGCGTGCTGATCATCGAAGCCATGGCGCAGGCGGCCGGTCTGCTTGGTTTCAAGATGATGGGCGTCAAGCCAGCCGATGGCACGCTTTACTATTTCGTCGGCTCTGACAAGCTGCGCTTCCGTCAGCCGGTGGTTCCGGGCGATCAGTTGGTGCTGGAAGCTTCCTTCATCAGCGCCAAACGCGGTATCTGGAAGTTCGATTGTCGTGCGAGCGTTGAGGGCAAGCCGGTCTGCTCGGCAGAAATCATCTGCGCGGAACAGAAGATATGAGTTTGATCGACCCTCGCGCCATCATCGACCCTGCGGCTCGCTTGGCGGATGACGTCCAGGTCGGCCCATGGTCGATCATTGGTCCGGACGTCGAAATTGGCGAGGGTACGGTGATCGCGTCGCATGTGGTCATCAAAGGGCCGACCCGTATCGGTCGGCACAATCGCATCTATCAGTTCTCCTCGGTTGGCGAAGATACGCCGGATCTGAAGTACAAGGGTGAGCCGACGCGCCTGGTGATTGGCGATCACAACGTGATTCGCGAGGGTGTCACCATCCATCGCGGCACCGTGCAGGATCGCTCCGAAACCACCCTCGGTGATCACAACCTGATCATGGCTTATGCTCACATCGGCCACGACAGCGTGATCGCCAATCATTGCATTCTGGTCAACAACACCGCGCTGGCCGGTCACGTCCATGTGGGCGACTGGGCCATTCTCTCCGGTTACACCCTGGTACATCAGTTCTGCCATATCGGCGCCCATAGTTTTTCCGGCATGGGCACGGCGATCGGCAAGGATGTACCGGCATTTGTCACCGTGTTCGGCAATCCGGCGGAGGCGCGCAGCATGAACTTCGAGGGCATGCGTCGTCGTGGCTTCAGCGCCGAAGCCGTTCACGCCCTGCGCAACGCTTACAAGGTCGTCTACCGCAAGGGGTTGACCGTGGAGGCTGCACTCACCGAGCTGGCCGAAAGTGCAGCGGCATTCCCCGAGGTTGCGATCTTCCGCGACTCGATCCAGGCTTCAACTCGTGGCATCACCCGCTGAGATGAACCGGCCGCTCAGGGTTGCCTTGGTAGCCGGGGAGTCCTCCGGTGACATCCTTGGTGCGGGCCTGATGCAGGCGCTGAAGGCTCAGCACGCGAATGTCGAATTCATCGGGGTCGGCGGCTCGCGTATGCAGGCCGAAGGGTTGCAGTCGTACTTTCCGCTTGAGCGTCTGGCAGTGATGGGCCTGGTCGAAGTGCTCGGTCGTTTGCCGGAGCTGCTGGCCCGCCGCAAACGCCTGGTGGACACGCTGATCCAGCAGCGGCCGGATGTATTCATCGGCATCGACGCGCCGGACTTCAATCTCGGGCTTGAGCTCAAGCTGCGCCGGGCCGGAATCAAGACCGTGCACTACGTCAGTCCGTCGGTCTGGGCCTGGCGTCAGAAGCGGGTACTGAAGATCCGTGACGCCTGCGATCTGATGCTCACGCTGTTTCCATTCGAGGCCAGGTTCTACGACGAGCACCAGGTACCTGTTCGCTTCGTCGGTCATCCCCTGGCTGATGCCATTCCGCTTTGCGCCGATCGTGCCGCGGCACGGCAAGCGCTCGGATTGCCAGCGGATGGCCTTATCGTCGCGCTGATGCCCGGTAGCAGGGGCGGCGAAGTCGCTCGACTGGGGGATCTGTTCCTTTCCGCTGCCGAGCGGTTGCGTGCCATGCGTCCCGGGATTCGTTTTGTCATGCCTTGCGCCAGCCCCGAGCGGCGGCTGCAGCTTGAGCAGATGCTGGTTACGCGTGATTTGCCGCTGACCCTGCTCGATGGCCGGTCCCATGAGGCATTGGCCGCCTGCAACGCCGTGTTGATTGCTTCCGGTACGGCAACGCTTGAGGCGCTGTTGTTCAAACGTCCTATGGTGGTGGCCTACAGCGTAGCGCCAATGACTTACCGCATCCTTCGGCGGCTGGTGAAGAGCCCCTATGTTGCGCTTCCCAACCTGCTGGCCCAGCGTCTGCTGGTTCCCGAGTTGCTGCAGGACGCCGCTACCCCCGAAGCGCTTGCGCAGTCTCTGTCGCCACTGCTGGACGATGGTGACGTGCAGACCGAAGGCTTCGACAGTATTCATCGCACCCTGCGTTGCGATGCGTCGAGTCAGGCCGCCGATGCCGTGTTGCGCCTGGTTGGAGTTCGTTGATGCAGTTCGGACTCGATTTCAATCTGGTCGAAGAGCTGGTTGCCGGCGTCGACGAGGTCGGGCGCGGGCCGCTGTGTGGTCCTGTAGTGACCGCCGCAGTGATCCTCGATCCGGCGCGTCCGATCGAAGGCCTCAACGACTCGAAAAAGCTGAGCGAAGCCCGTCGTGAAGCGTTGTTCGACGAGATCTGCGCAAAGGCGGTGGCGTGGTGCATTGCCCGAGCCGAGGTCGAAGAGATCGATCAGCTGAATATCCTTCACGCCACGATGCTCGCCATGCAGCGTGCGGTTGATGGACTGAGTGTCACGCCGCGGCTGGCACTCATCGATGGCAATCGGTGCCCTCAGCTGAACGTGCCCAGCGCACCGGTGATCCAGGGCGACGGTCAGGTGCCGGCTATCGCTGCGGCATCCATCCTGGCCAAGGTCAGTCGTGACCGCGAAATGCAGGCCCTGGATCTCTGCTATCCGGGTTATGGGCTGGCCGGGCACAAGGGTTATCCGACTCCAAGCCATCTGGAAGCGCTTCGTCGGCTAGGACCTACGCCCATTCATCGGCGCTCTTTCGCCCCCGTGCGTACGCTGCTTGAGCAGGCAGTTGTCGAGACCGACATCCCGGCCAGCGTGCTGCTGGTCTAGCGGGTAACTGTACGCGGGCCAGCCAGGTGCTTCATGAGATCCTGGGCCGCCGAACACCCTTTTATCGTGTCGGCTACCGTTAGCGCGGTCGCCAGCCCGTCCGTGCTTTCCGGTACAATTCCGCGCTTGTCGTTCTGCCAGCTCAAGGTCTGTTCATGCCTGTTTCCTTCGTCCATCTACGTCTGCATACCGAGTACTCGCTGGTCGATGGGCTGGTTCGGGTCAAGCCGCTGATCAAGGCGGTCGCGGCAGGCGGCATGCCGGCAGTGGCGGTGACCGACATGAGCAATATGTGCTCGCTGGTTAAGTTCTATAAAGCCGCGCAGGGCGCCGGCATAAAGCCGATCTGCGGTGCCGATATCTGGATGGCTGGTTGTGACGAGGACGGTCCTCTCAGCCGCTTGACCTTGCTGGCGATGAATCCCAAGGGGTATCGCAATCTCACCGAGCTGATCTCTCGCGGCTGGACCGAAGGCCAGCGCAACGATCTGGTGATCATCGAGCGCGACTGGGTCAAGCAGGCCTCCGAAGGTGTGATCGCCTTGTCTGGCGCCAGGGAGGGAGAGGTCGGCCAGGCGCTGCTCAATGGCGACGAACCACTGGCCGAATCGCGTCTGGCTGAATGGCGCGATGTGTTTGCCGATCGCTTCTACCTGGAAGTTCAGCGCACCAGCCGAGTCAATGACGAAGAGTATCTGCACGCTGCAGTCGCGCTCGCCGAGCGCAGCGGTACGCCGCTGGTCGCGACGAACGACGTGCGTTTCCTCAAGCAGGAAGACTTCGAGGCCCACGAGACCCGCGTATGCATCGGTGAAGGCCGAACTCTGGACGATCCGCGGCGGCCGCGTACCTACTCTGATCAGCAGTATCTGAAGACTCCGGCAGAGATGGCCGAGCTGTTCAGCGACCTCCCCGAGGCGCTGGAAAACACCGTCGAGATCGCCAAGCGCTGCAACATCGAAGTGCAGTTGGGCACCTACTTCCTGCCGAACTTCCCCGTGCCCGAGGGCATGACCATCGACGACTACCTGCGTCAGGTGTCGTTTGAAGGACTGGAAGAACGTCTCGAGGTGCTGCTACCCAAGGACACTCCTGACTACGAGGCGAAGAAGCAGGTCTACATCGATCGCCTTGAGTTCGAGCTGGGCACCATCATCCAGATGGGCTTCCCCGGTTACTTCCTGATCGTTATGGACTTCATCAAGTGGGCGAAGAACAACGGTGTACCGGTCGGCCCTGGTCGTGGCTCGGGTGCCGGCTCACTGGTCGCCTACGTGCTGAAGATCACCGACCTCGATCCGCTGGCCTATGACCTGCTGTTCGAGCGCTTCCTCAACCCCGAACGTATTTCCATGCCCGACTTCGACGTCGACTTTTGCATGGATGGTCGCGACCGGGTCATCGATTACGTGGCCGAGGCATATGGCCGTAATGCGGTCAGCCAGATCATCACCTTCGGCACCATGGCGGCCAAGGCCGTGGTGCGCGACGTGGCGCGGGTGCAGGGCAAGTCCTACGGCCTGGCTGATCGGTTGTCGAAGATGATTCCCTTCGAAGTCGGCATGACGCTGGAAAAGGCCCACGAAATGGAGGAGCCGCTGCGCGACTTCCTCGCCGTTGACGAGGACGCCCGGGAAATCTGGGAGATGGCGCTCAAGCTCGAAGGCATTACTCGCGGTACCGGTAAGCACGCCGGTGGTGTGGTGATCGCGCCAACCAAGCTCACCGACTTCGCGCCGATCGCTTGCGACGAGGAGGGTGGCGGCCTGGTGACCCAGTTCGACAAGGACGACGTCGAGCAGGCCGGTCTGGTGAAGTTCGACTTCCTCGGCCTGCGGACGCTGACCATCATCAAGTGGGCGTTGGAAACCATCAACCGCGAACAGGCCAAGAAGGGCCTGGAGCCGATCAACATCGACTTCATCCCGCTGGATGACAAGCCAACCTACCAGTTGCTGCAGAAGGCCGAGACCACCGCGGTATTCCAGCTCGAATCCCGCGGTATGAAGGAGCTGATCAAAAAGCTCAAGCCCGACTGCCTGGAAGACCTGATCGCACTGGTGGCGCTGTTCCGTCCCGGTCCGTTGCAATCGGGCATGGTGGACGACTTCATCAACCGCAAGCACGGGCGTGCCGAAGTCTCCTATCCACACCCGGACTACCAGTACGCTGGGCTGGAGCCAGTGCTCAAGCCCACCTACGGCATCATCCTGTACCAGGAACAGGTGATGCAGATCGCGCAGGTCATGGCCGGCTATACGCTGGGTGGTGCGGACATGCTGCGCCGCGCCATGGGCAAGAAGAAGCCCGAGGAGATGGCCAAGCAGCGCGGTGGTTTCATCGAAGGCTGTTCCAACAATGGCATCGACAAAGAACTCTCAGGCAACATCTTCGACCTGGTAGAGAAGTTCGCCGGTTACGGTTTCAACAAGTCGCACTCGGCGGCCTACGGTCTGGTTTCCTACCAGACGGCCTGGCTCAAGGCGCACTACCCGTCGCCGTTCATGGCTGCCGTGCTCTCGGCGGATATGCACAATACCGACAAGGTGGTGATCCTCATCGAGGAATGCCGCAGCATGAAGCTGCGCATCGATCCGCCGGATGTGAATGTTTCCGAATTCAAGTTCACCGTGAACGATGACGGTCGTATCGTCTACGGCCTTGGTGCGGTCAAGGGCGTCGGTGAGGGGCCCGTAGAGGCCATCGCCGAATGCCGAGCAGAAGGCGGGCCGTTCAAGGATCTGTTCGATTTCTGCGCGCGTATCGACCTGAAACGGATCAACAAGCGTACCCTTGAGGCGCTGATTCGCTCCGGTGCGCTGGATCGTCTAGGTCCGTATTTCTTCGAAGAGGTCAAGGCCTATCAGGCCAACATCGACCGCAATCGGGCGGTTTTGCTGGCGGCGATGGAAGAAGCGGTGCAGGCCGCGGAGCAGACGGCGCGCAGCGCTGAGAGCGGCCACATGGACCTGTTTGGCGGCTTGTTCGCCGAGCCCGAAGCTGACGTTTACGCCAACCACCGCAAGGCGCGTGAGCTGTCTCTGAAGGAGCGTCTGAAAGGTGAAAAGGACACCCTCGGCCTCTATCTCACTGGTCACCCGATCGATGAATACGAGGGCGAGGTGCGGCGCTTCGCACGCCAGCGCATCGTCGATCTACGTCCGGCGCGTGGCGAGCAGACCATTGCCGGCCTGATCGTCAATCTGCGGGTAATGAAGAACAAGAAGGGCGACAAGATGGGTTTCATCACCCTGGATGACCGCTCGGGGCGCATCGAGGCGTCACTGTTCGCCGAGGCTTTCAATACTGCTCAGGCGTTGTTGCAAACCGATGCGCTGGTCGTGGTGGAGGGCGAGGTAAGCAACGATGATTTTTCCGGTGGCCTGCGGCTGCGCGCCAAGCAGGTTATGAGCCTGGAAGAGGCGCGCACCGGGCTTGCCGAAAGTCTACGGGTCAAGGTCGCTGGTGAGGCGCTCAAGGGTGAGCGCATGCGTTGGCTGGCCGAGGTTTGTGGCCGTCATCGCGGGGCCTGCCCGATTACGCTGGAATACACCGGTCGTGACGCGCGTGCCCTGCTGCAGTTCGGTGAAGCCTGGCGGATCGACCCGGCCGACAACTTGATTCAGGCATTGCGTGACCAGTTCGGGCGCGACAACGTCTTCCTGCAATACCGATAGAGGGCCGAGGCCCGGAACGTCGCCGATGGCGCTTTCCGGGTCAGGCCCGAACGGCCCGGTGATGACCGGGTCATGGTTCAGAACAATTTTTGTTCGACCTGAATGCGCCCGTCCCGTAAGGTAAGGCGCAAAAAACGGAACAGCCTCCCGGCCGCCTGGCCGTCGACGCATGACGGATGCCTATGAACCCGAATTTCCTGGATTTCGAACAGCCGATCGCCGACCTGCAAGCCAAGATCGAAGAATTGCGCCTGGTTGGTAACGACAACTCGCTGAACATCGGCGATGAGATTGCCCGCCTGCAGGACAAGAGCGAATCGCTCACCGAAAGCATCTTCGGCAATCTGACCAGCTGGCAGATCGCCCGCCTGGCTCGCCACCCGCAGCGCCCCTACACCCTCGACTACATCAATCACCTGTTCAGCGAGTTCGAAGAGCTGCACGGTGATCGCCACTTCTCCGATGACGCCGCTATCGTGGGCGGTACTGCGCGTCTGGACGGACAGCCGGTGATGATCATCGGTCATCAGAAGGGCCGTGAGGTGCGCGAGAAGGTACGCCGTAACTTCGGCATGCCGCGCCCCGAGGGTTACCGAAAGGCGTGCCGTCTGATGGAGATGGCCGAGCGCTTCAAGATGCCGATCCTGACCTTCATCGACACCCCGGGCGCCTATCCGGGTATCGATGCCGAAGAGCGCAACCAGAGCGAGGCCATTGCCTGGAACCTGCGCGTCATGGCACGTCTGAAGACGCCGATCATTGCCACCGTGATCGGTGAGGGCGGTTCTGGCGGAGCCCTGGCTATTGGCGTCTGCGACCAGCTGAACATGCTGCAGTATTCCACCTACGCGGTGATTTCGCCGGAAGGCTGCGCCTCGATTCTCTGGCGCACCGCCGAGAAGGCACCTGAAGCGGCCGAGGCCATGGGTGTGACGGCTGAGCGTCTCAAGGACCTGGGCATCGTCGACAAGGTGATCCCGGAGCCTCTGGGCGGCGCCCACCGCAATCCTGCCGTCATGGCTGCGGCCATGCGTGAGCAGCTGAACAGCCAGCTGCATATGCTCAAGTCGCTGGATACCGATGCGCTGCTCGCGCGCCGCTATGAGCGCCTGATGAGCTACGGTATCGCCTGATCCGTCACGCCTGATCCGCGTCTCGATTTCACCGTTCGAAATCGAGACGCGAAAGCCACTGGGTTGATCGCCCCCAACGTCCTATCGCTGCTTCTGCCGCCGGGCTTTATGCTTGCCGTCAACGCCGGTCATCGAAGCGCTCGTATGTCCCTCGACTCCCTCCTGCTTTCAGCTCTCGCACCTTGGCGTGGTTCACCGACGTGGTGGGTCGCGTTGTCTGGTGGTCTTGATTCGACCGTCCTGTTGCATTTGCTGGTACGGCTCGCTGGACAGCATGAGTTGCCTGCGATTCGCGCGATCCATGTGCATCATGGCCTGCAAGCCGCTGGTGAGGGCTGGCCGGCGCATTGCCAGGCGATCTGCGACGGTTTAGGAGTTCCTTTGCAAATGGTCCGCGTGAAGGTCGTGCCTGGCGCAAGCCTGGAGCGTGCGGCGCGCGAGGCTCGCTATGAAGCGTTCTCCGAATGCCTGAGGGAGGGCGAGCTGCTCCTGACAGGTCAACACCGTGACGATCAGGCCGAAACTGTGCTGTTTCGTCTGCTTCGTGGGGCTGGCGTGCGCGGTCTGGCAGCGATGCCGGTGGAGCGGTCGCTAGGTCTGGGCAGACTGGTGAGACCGCTTCTCGGCGTATCGCGCATCGAACTCGAGGCGTACGCCCGGCGCAACGCATTACGCTGGGTCGAGGATCCGAGCAATCAGGATCACAACTATTCGCGCAATTTTCTGCGCCGCGAGGTCATGCCGCTTTTAAAGCGGCGCTGGCCGCAGGCGGCTTCGAGTATGGCTCGAGCAGCGGCTCATATGACTGAAGCGCAGCAACTGCTGGACGAGCTGGCGCAACAGGATCTGCTCATTGCGAACATGGCCAGCGCTTTTGAGTGGCTGCGCCTGCCGAGCCTTGCGCTACCGCCGTTGCGAGCATTGACGCCGGTGCGTCAGCGCAACGCGCTACGTCATTGGCTGGCGAGCTTCACGCTGGCGCCGGATGAGGATCACTGGGCCGGCTGGGCGTCGCTGCTGAATGCCCGGCCGGATGCCACGCCGCGATGGTGCTTGGCAGGGGGCGAGCTGCAGCGCACTGGCGAGCGGGTCTGGTGGCTGCCCGATAGCTGGCTTGAGCCGGTTGTCGAGCCGATCGACTGGTCGGATCCGTCCACAGCCCTGGATCTCCCAGGCAATGGCATGCTTCGAGGGGAGGGTGAGCCACCTGCCGGTAAACTCCAGGTCCGCTATCGGCACGGTGGCGAGGCGCTTCTCGTGCCTGGCCGCGGCCGGCGCGACCTGAAACGTCTGCTTAACGAGGCTGGCGTTCCCCATTTTGCGCGCAGTCGTCTGCCATTGCTTTACTGCAATGATGAACTGATCGGCGTAGCCAATCTGCCACTCCTGGCTAACGGGCGGTTCGCCCTGTATTGGTGCGTGCCGGACTTCTAAGTGGTTTGAGCTGATAAGGCCTTTCCGGTAGACTACGCTCCCGTCTCAATACAGCTTCTGCGGTTTCTTCGAATCCGTGGCAGTTGCGCTATTGCCGCTCGCGAGCAATGGCATCTTCGCTTTCCCCCGGCGGCGCCGGCCGCTTAACGCAGACTTCTAGGGTTTTTCATGACGCGCTACATCTTCGTCACGGGTGGTGTTGTTTCTTCATTGGGGAAAGGCATCGCCTCGGCTTCATTGGCGGCCATCCTGGAGGCGCGGGGCCTGAAGGTCACGATGCTCAAGCTTGACCCTTACATCAACGTCGATCCGGGCACCATGAGCCCGTTCCAGCACGGCGAGGTGTTCGTCACCCACGACGGCGCCGAGACCGATCTCGATCTGGGGCACTACGAGCGGTTCATCCGCACCCGCATGACCCAGAACAACAACTTCACCACCGGTCGCGTATACGAAGACGTGCTGCGCCGAGAGCGCCGGGGTGATTACCTGGGTGCGACCATTCAGGTCATTCCGCACATCACCGACGAGATCAAGCGTCGCATCATCAAGGGCGCCGGCGATGCCGACGTTGCCCTGGTTGAAGTCGGCGGCACCGTCGGGGACATCGAGTCGCAGCCGTTCCTTGAGGCGATTCGCCAGTTGCGCGTCGAAGTGGGCGCCAAGCGCGCCATGCTGATGCACCTGACGCTGGTGCCCTACATCGCCACTGCCGGCGAAACCAAGACCAAGCCCACGCAGCATTCGGTGAAGGAGCTGCGCTCCATCGGCCTGCAGCCTGACGTACTGGTCTGCCGCTCCGATCGTGCCATCGACGTTTCCTCGCGGCGTAAGATTGCGCTGTTCACCAACGTAGAAGAGCGCGCGGTGATCAGCCTTCCGGACGCCGATACGATCTACAAGATTCCAGGCATCCTGCATGCCCAGGGCCTCGATGACTACGTGGTCGAGCGCTTTGGCCTGGAGTGTCGTGGTGCCGATCTCTCCGAATGGGATCGTGTCGTCGATGCCAAGCTGCACCCGGAGAAGGAAGTCACCATCGCCATGGTCGGTAAGTACATGGAACTTCTGGACGCCTACAAATCTCTGATCGAGGCGATGAGCCACGCTGGCATCCAGAGCCGTACCAAAGTGAACCTGCGTTATATCGACTCCGAAGACATCGAGAATCAGGGCACCAGCCTGCTGGAAGGTGTCGACGCCATTCTCGTGCCGGGCGGTTTCGGCCTGCGCGGCGTCGAGGGCAAGATCGCTACGGTACGTTATGCCCGTGAGAACAAGATCCCGTATCTGGGCATCTGCCTGGGTATGCAGGTCGCGGTCATCGAGTTCGCTCGTGACGTGCTGGGCTGGTCCGATGCCAACTCCACCGAGTTCGACAAGGACAGTGGTCACCCGGTGGTTGGTCTGATCACCGAATGGGAAGACGCCAGTGGCGCGGTTGAAACCCGCAGCGATAACTCTGATCTGGGTGGCACCATGCGCCTTGGCGCGCAGGAGTGCGGCCTCGAAGCCGGCTCCAACGTATTCGAGTGCTACGGCCAGGAGCGCATCGTCGAGCGCCATCGCCATCGTTACGAAGTGAACAACAACCTGCTGCCGCAATTGCAGGCAGCGGGCCTGAAGATTACCGGGCGTTCCGGCGACGGCGCGCTGGTGGAAGTGGTCGAGGCTCCGGATCATCCCTGGTTCGTTGCTTGCCAGTTCCACCCTGAATTCACCTCCACGCCGCGTGACGGCCATCCGCTGTTCAGCGGTTTCGTCAAGGCAGCGCTGGAATACAAGGCGAAGAAGGCATGAGCCAGAAGACCATCCGCGTAGGTAACATCGAGATCGCCAACGACAAGCCGTTCGTGCTGTTCGGCGGCATCAACGTGCTGGAATCCCGCGACCTGGCCATGCAGGCCTGCGAAGAGTACGTGCGGGTGACCGAGAAGCTCGGCATCCCCTACGTGTTCAAGGCCAGCTTCGACAAGGCCAATCGCTCCTCGATCACCTCGTTCCGCGGCCCGGGCCTGGAAGAAGGAATGAAGATCTTCGAGGAAGTTAAGAAGACCTTCGGCGTGCCTGTCATCACCGATGTGCACGAGCCCTGGCAGGCGCAGCCCGTCGCGGACGTCTGTGACATCATCCAGCTGCCGGCTTTCCTCTCCCGGCAGACCGATCTGGTGGTGGCGATGGCCAAGACCGGCGCGGTGATCAACATCAAGAAGGCGCAGTTCCTCGCGCCGCAGGAGATGAAGCACATCCTGCGCAAATGCGAGGAAGCCGGCAACGATCAGCTGATCCTCTGCGAGCGCGGCTCCTCCTTCGGCTACAACAACCTGGTCGTCGACATGCTCGGCTTCGGCATCATGAAGCAGTTCGAGTACCCGGTGTTCTTCGATGTCACCCACGCCCTGCAGATGCCGGGCGGTCGCGCCGATTCGGCGGGTGGTCGTCGTGCCCAGGTCACCGATCTGGCGAAGGCCGGCCTGTCCCAGGGCCTGGCTGGGCTGTTCCTCGAAGCGCATCCGGATCCGGACAATGCCAAATGCGACGGCCCGTGCGCGCTGCGCCTGAACAAGCTCGAGCCTTTCCTTACCCAGCTCAAGCAGCTGGATGATCTCGTCAAGAATTTCCCGCCAATCGAAACTGCTTGAAGCCTTGCAGCTATCTACGGAGTGTTAACAACAATGGCAAAGATCGTCGACATCAAGGGGCGTGAAGTTCTCGATTCCCGTGGCAACCCCACAGTGGAAGCCGACGTGATCCTGGACAACGGCATCATCGGCAGCGCCTGCGCGCCGTCTGGTGCATCCACCGGTTCCCGCGAGGCTTTGGAACTGCGTGATGGCGACAAGAGTCGTTACCTGGGCAAGGGCGTACTGACTGCCGTAGCCAACGTAAATGGCCCGATCCGTGACCTGCTGTTGGGCAAGGACCCGCTCGATCAGAAAGCGCTGGACCAGGCGATGATCGAGCTCGACGGTACCGAGAACAAAGGCAAGCTGGGGGCCAACGCCATCCTTGCCGTGTCGCTGGCTGCCGCCAAGGCTGCTGCTCAGGCCAAGGGCGTGCCGCTGTACGCGCACATTGCCGATCTGAACGGCACCCCGGGCGTCTACTCCATGCCGGTACCGATGATGAACATCATCAACGGCGGCGAGCATGCCGACAACAACGTCGACATCCAGGAATTCATGGTCCAGCCGGTCGGCGCCAAGACCTTCGCCGACGCGCTGCGCATGGGCGCCGAGATCTTCCACCACCTGAAGGCTGTGCTGAAGGCCCGTGACCTGAGCACCTCCGTGGGTGACGAGGGGGGCTTCGCGCCGAACCTGGCGTCCAACGAAGACGCCCTGGCCGCAATCGCCGAAGCCGTCGCCAACGCCGGCTACACGCTGGGTGACGACGTCACACTGGCTCTGGACTGCGCTTCCTCCGAGTTCTTCAAGGACGGCAAGTACGACCTGGCCGGCGAAGGCAAAGTGTTCGACGCCGCCGGATTCGCCGACTACCTGGCCGGCCTCAGCCAGCGCTATCCGATCATCTCCATCGAAGATGGCATGGACGAATCCGATTGGGCCGGTTGGAAGGTGCTGACCGACAAGATTGGCGACAAGGTGCAACTGGTCGGTGACGACCTGTTCGTGACCAACACCAAGATCCTCAAGCGCGGCATCGACGAGAAGATCGGTAACTCGATCCTGATCAAGTTCAACCAGATCGGCTCGCTGACCGAAACGCTGGAAGCCATCCAGATGGCCAAGGCCGCCGGCTATACCGCGGTGATCTCGCACCGCTCCGGTGAGACCGAGGACAGCACCATCGCCGACCTGGCCGTGGGTACTGCCGCTGGTCAGATCAAAACCGGTTCGCTGTGCCGTTCGGACCGCGTGTCCAAGTACAACCAGCTGCTGCGTATCGAAGAGCAGCTGGCCGGCAAGGCACCGTACAAGGGTCGCGCCGAATTCCGCGGCTGATCCGCGGTACTTAAAAAAGGGCGGCGCAAGTCGCCCTTTTTTGTTTCAATCGCTCCGTGCCCGCGTGCAAACTCTTCGTGCCTCCAGAGCCGTCGCTGTTTGCCAATACCCGAATTTCAGCTGAAGTCGTTTCATGCCTTCTATGCGCCGCCCCTACTGGTTGTTCGTCGTACTGATACTGCTGCTGGGTGGTCTGCAGTACCGTCTCTGGGTGGGCGAGGGCAGCCTGGCTCAGGTCAATGGCCTGAACAAGCAGATCGCCGAACAGCAGGGTGAGAACGAGCGTCTCCTGGAGCGCAATCGAATCCTCGAGGCGGAGGTTCTGGAGCTCAAGCAGGGCATGGAGACCGTCGAAGAGCGGGCCCGCCAGGAACTCGGCATGGTCAAAGAGGGCGAAACCCTCTATCAGCTGATCGAATGAGTCCGCGCGATCAGCCTGCCTTCTGGGTCGTCATCCCGGCTGCCGGTGTCGGCAGTCGTATGCGCGCAGATCGTCCCAAGCAGTATCTGTTGCTGGGTGAGCGCAGCATTATCGAACACACCCTCGATTGTTTTCTGAACCACCCGGCACTTGCTGGTTTGGTGGTTTGCATTGCGCCTGACGATCCCTACTGGCCGGCGCTGCCCTGCGCTCGCGATACTCGCGTGCAGCTTGCGCCGGGCGGTCGTGAACGTTGCGATTCGGTACTCAGTGGGCTGCAGCGCCTCGATGAACTGGGCGCGAATGAGCATGACTGGGTGCTGGTGCACGACGCGGCCCGTCCCAATCTTGCGCGTGAGGATCTGGACAGGTTGCTGGCCGAGTTGGCCGATGATCCGGTCGGTGGTCTGCTGGCTGTTCCGGCGCGGGACACCCTCAAGCGCGTAGGTCCGGATGGGCGTGTGGTGGAGACGGTGGACCGCAGCGTCATCTGGCAGGCTTTCACTCCGCAGATGTTCCGCCTGGGCATGTTGTGCGACGCGCTCGAAGCTGCACTCGCGTCCCGTATGCAGGTTACCGACGAGGCGTCGGCACTGGAGTGGGCAGGTCACTCGCCTAGGGTGATAGAAGGGCGGGCGGACAACCTGAAGGTCACCCGGCCCGAAGATCTGGAGTGGCTGGCGCAGCGCTGGAAGACAGACCGCGAGTCTTGAGAACGGCAGGGGTTGCCTGCCCGCCATTTACATCAGAAACGATAGATCGCCGCAGCGCCGGTGCCGGTCGGCATCCGTTCGGTCGGTACCACAACCACGTCTCCACCTTGCTCGAGTGTCCAGATGGTCAGCTCATCCAGCAGGTCGGGTGTGTTGACGTCATCTTCGCTGGTCGGCGTTGCCGTTCCGTCAGTTTTGTCGACATGGCCGGGAATCTGCCGCTCGGCCTCCACCAGCAAGGTGGCGACCCGGCCTTGGCGGGTGGCCTGACCGATATCCTCGAGGTGGTCGGATGCCAGCCCCTGGCCATGGGATGCGCCGAACTGGTTGAGCAAGTCTTCCAGGCGCTTGAGATAGCGCGGCTGCATCACCATCCAGCTTTTCTCACGTAGCTCATTGACGCTCAATGCGTTCTGGCCGGTCTCGATGCCCTCCGGCAGCAGGCAGTCATTGTGGCTGAGGCGTCGGAAGTGCGACTGCTGCTCGGGCAGAGCGGCGAGGATCAGCGGCAGGCCGGATGG
Source organism: Stutzerimonas kunmingensis (assembly GCF_021432085.1). Lineage (GTDB taxonomy): Bacteria > Pseudomonadota > Gammaproteobacteria > Pseudomonadales > Pseudomonadaceae > Stutzerimonas. The sequence goes on from NZ_CP090366.1 coordinate 1,830,380, forward strand.
GCGCGAGTGATGTTCGGTGATAGCGCGATCGACTTCGCGAAAGTAGCGATCACGGTCCCGGTCGATCTCCGCCTGCTTGCCGCTGCCGCCAGCCTCCACCTGCATCGGGTCGCCGCGTTCGCTGGAGCGGCCATAACCCTGGGGAAACCCACTTTGACCCTTCTCGGTGAGGTCGCTGCCCAGGGCGTCGGCGAGTGTCCGGGGCACACCGTCGTGCAGCTTCACCTCGTCGAGGGCATCACGGTTGCCCTCGAACAAGCGTACCGAGTCGCGCGAGAGGCAGAGGATCTGAAAGCGGTCGGCTGACTGTGCAATGCGTACCAGCGGTTTGAGGTGCATGCGCGCGTTGGCCACGGCCATTTCCGGCACGCTGCGTTGCAGTCGATAGACCTGGAAGTAGTCCTTGGCGGCAAAAGCGGCCAGGCCGTCGAGGCTGTGGTTCCAGAAGTCACTGTTGTCGATCAGGGCGTAGAACGGCTCGAGCAGGGTGTGTGCCTTGTCGCCATGGCCTTGCTGCTTGAGTGATTCTTCCAGCTGCTTGACCAGGTGCTTGAAGCGGATCGGGTCCTGCTGACGCTCGGGAAAGCTGCGATGAGTGGGTTGGTACACGGACAGGCAGGGCCCGTCTCGTTTTGACAGCAGTTTGGTCAGGGTTTCGCGGTCGAGCAGTCGGTTCATGCGTGGCCTCCAGTAGCGGTGGTTCGGTCCCTCGCAGAAGTGTCGATGGCGCGCTCATTGGCCATCGAGGGCCAGTCAGTGGCGGTTGATCTTGTCCAGAACGTGGCTCAGTGCGTGGTTCAGCTTCTCCGCGGCGCCGTTGATTGCCAGGTCCAGCGTTTCGGCCTTGTGGGTGGCCGAGATGGGGTCGTGACCCTTGACCCTCGCCTCCATCTGGCAGCGCTTGTCATGGGGACCGCTCTTGCTGCTGTTTTCGTCGTTGAGATGGACCTCGACTCGGGTCAGGTGATCATCGAAGCGCTCCAGTTCGGTCTCGACCGTGGCCTTCACTCGTTCTTCCAGATCGGCGGTGACGCTGATGCTGTGGTTACTGTTCACCAGAACCTGCATGGTTTCCTCCTGATTGCAGCGCTGCGCTCATCCAGCGCGGGCGGCTCGAAGAGCAGCAGCTACACAGGGTACGACGTGGGGGATTAAGGCGGGTTCCGCGTCATTAGAGGCGTCTGACGCGCGGTTCAGTGCCCGTTCCGGTCGCCGGTCCTGGCGTACTCCGAACGCTTGGCAAGACCGGTCTTGAGGGCCTCGACCAAGAGCCGAACTTTCGGTAGCGGGTAGCGCCGTTGCGGGTAAACCGCCCACACGGCGGTATCTGGCGGCTGATTGCTTTCCAGTAGCGAAACCAGCTCGCCGCGACGCAGCGGCCCTTGCACGTAGTAGTCCGGCAGCTGGCACAGGCCAAAGCCACGCAGGGCTGCATCCAGCACCGCCTCGCCACTGTTGCAGCGCCAGTTGCCGCTGGGCTTGAAGTGCTGCTCGCGGCCCTCGATCTGAAGCGACCAGATGTCGCTCGTGCCGATCAGGCAGTTGTGTCGCGCCAGCTCCGACAGGGTGTGTGGCCGTCCGTAGCGTTCGAGGTAGCTCGGTGCAGCGCACAGGTACATTGCTCGCGGCGCGATGCGGGTGGCAACCAGGCGCGACTCGCCGAGTTTGCCGAGGCGGATGGCCAGGTCGTAGCCCTCCTGAACCAGATCGAGGGTGCGGTTGGACAGCTCGATATCGACGCGCAGTTGCGGATGCTGGGCCATGAATTCGTTCACCAGCGGCACGATGAAGCGCTCGCCATAGGCCACCGCAGCGGTCATGCGTAACAGCCCGGTCGGTGCGCTGTGCAGATCGCTGATGGCCAGAAAGGCTTCGTCACGTTCCTCGATCAAGCGCTGGCAGCGGGTGAAGAAGGTATGCCCGGCCTCGGTCAGCGAGACGCGGCGGGTGGTGCGATAGAGCAAACGCGCTTGCAGGCGTTCTTCAAGGCGCGCGACCTGTCGGCTGACATGCGAGGATGAAACCCGCAGCCGCTCAGCGGCGCGCATGAAGCTGCCGCATTCGGCGACAGCCACGAATTCGTCAAGGCCTTCCCAGCGGCTCATGGGTTCTCCGGTGTCAGATTCCAGCAAGCGGGTTGCAAAGATCCTAACGTGATGAGCGCCGATTGTCCCTCAACAGCAATAATGTTTTCCCGAGGCCATCGTTAATCCCCGTTTGGCCATGAATTACACTCTCTGCTTTCCAATCACATCGAGAGTGATGTCCATGACCATCAAGTCGCGCGCCGCCGTTGCCTTCGGCCCCAACCAGCCTCTGCAGATCGTGGAAGTGGACGTAGCCCCACCCAAGGCTGGCGAAGTCCTGATCCGCATCGTCGCCACCGGTGTGTGCCACACCGATGCTTACACGCTCTCGGGCGAGGATTCGGAAGGCGTGTTTCCGTGCATCCTCGGTCACGAGGGCGGCGGCATCGTCGAGGCGGTGGGTGAGGGCGTCACCTCGGTTGCCGTCGGCGATCACGTGATTCCGCTCTATACCGCCGAATGCCGGCAGTGCAAGTTCTGCAAGTCGGGCAAGACCAACCTCTGCAGCTCGGTTCGCGCCACTCAGGGCAAGGGCCTGATGCCCGACGGCACCACCCGCTTCAGCTATCAGGGCGAGCCGATTTACCACTACATGGGCTGCTCGACCTTCTCCGAGTACACCGTGCTGCCGGAAGTCTCGGTGGCGAAGATCCCGAAAGAGGCCCCGCTGGAAAAGGTCTGCCTGCTCGGTTGCGGCGTCACCACCGGTATCGGTGCCGTGCTCAACACCGCGAAGGTGGAAGAGGGGGCGACCGTGGCGATATTCGGCCTGGGCGGTATCGGCCTGGCAGCGATCATCGGTGCGAAGATGGCCAAGGCCAGCCGGATCATTGCCATCGACATCAATCCGGGCAAGTTCGCCATTGCCGAAGAACTGGGCGCCACCGATTTCGTTAATCCGAAGGACCACGACAAGCCGATCCAGGACGTGATCGTCGAGATGACCGACGGCGGCGTCGACTATTCCTTCGAATGCGTCGGTAATGTGCAATTGATGCGCGCGGCGCTCGAGTGCTGCCACAAGGGCTGGGGCGAATCGACCATCATCGGCGTCGCTGGTGCGGGGCAGGAGATCAGTACCCGTCCGTTCCAGCTGGTCACGGGACGCGTCTGGCGCGGTTCGGCGTTCGGCGGCGTGAAGGGTCGTACCGAGCTGCCTAGCTACGTGGAGAAGGCGCAGAGCGGCGAGATTCCGCTGGACACCTTCATTACCCACAACATGCCCCTGGACCAGATCAACGAAGCGTTCGACCTGATGCACGAAGGCAAGAGCATCCGGACCGTCATTCACTTCTGATCCCCAGGGTGGATAACGCCGTCGCCAGACGGCTTGTCCACCTCGACCGGTGGAAGCCCGCGCGGTTTCCACCTTCGCGAGGCCTGTTCATGACCCTTGAAATCGTTTCCAGCAACAAGAGCTTTGGTGGCTGGCACAAGCGCTACAAGCATCGCTCCGCCAGCCTCAACTGCGACATGGTATTCGCCGTGTATCTGCCGCCGCAGGCGGAGCAGGGCGAAAAGCTGCCGGTGCTGTACTGGCTGTCGGGGCTGACCTGCACCGATGAGAACTTCATGCAGAAGGCCGGGGCGTTGCGGCTGGCTGCCGAGCTCGGCCTGATCATTGTCGCGCCGGATACCAGCCCACGCGGCGCCGGCGTGCCGGACGATCCCGATGGCGCCTGGGACTTCGGCCTTGGCGCTGGCTTCTACCTCAACGCCACCCAGGAACCCTGGGCTCAGCATTACCGGATGTACGACTACGTGGTCGACGAGCTGCCGGCACTGGTCGAGGCGAACTTCCCTGTCTCCGACCGCCGGGGCATCAGCGGGCATTCGATGGGTGGCCACGGCGCGCTGGTCTGCGCGCTGAAGAATCCCGGTCGCTACCAGTCGCTTTCGGCTTTCGCACCCATCAGCAATCCGCTCAACTGCCCGTGGGGCGAGAAGGCGTTCAGCCGCTACCTGGGCGCCGACCGTTCGCGCTGGCGCGAGTGGGATGCCTGCGCGCTGATTGCCGATGCCGGCGAGAAGCTGCCGATGCTGGTCGATCAGGGCGATCGCGATGACTTCATGGAGGGTCAGCTCAAACCGCAGGCGCTGCGTGCCGCTGCGGACGCTGTCGGGCACCCGCTGACGCTGCGCATCCAGCCGGGCTATGACCACAGCTACTACTTCATCGCCAGCTTCATCGATGATCACCTGCGCCATCATGCCGAGGCGCTGAAGGCGCAGGGTGGATGACCGTGAAGCCTCATCCTCACGTCCGGCTCGGCTCGCCGCGCTGGTCGACACGTCAGGTGGAAGCGCGGCAAAAATAAAAAAGGCCCGTCCGGACATGCCGGTCGGGCCTTTCCATCGCCAGGAGCTTAGAGCGACGGATAATCGGTATAGCCAGCCGGGCCCTGGGCGTAGAACAGCTCGGGTTTCGGCTCGTTCAGCGGTGCGTCCTGACGCAGGCGCTCGACCAGATCCGGGTTGGCGATGTACGGAATGCCGAAGGCCACGGCATCGGCCTTGCCCTCAGTCAGCCAGGCGTTGGCCTGTTCCTTGGTGAAGCGTTCGTTGGCGATATAGATGCCACCGAATATCTTCTTCAGCTGTGGGCCGAGGCTGTCTTCACCGGCTTTTTCGCGAGTGCAGATGAAGGCTATACCGCGCTTGCCCAGTTCACCGGCAACGTAGCCAAAGGTCTCGGCGCGGTTGGAATCGCCCATGTCATGGGAGTCGGCACGCGGCGCAAGGTGTACGCCAACACGCCCTGCGCCCCACACGGAGATGGCGGCATCGGTCACTTCCAGCATCAGCCGGGCGCGGTTTTCCAGCGAGCCACCGTAGGCGTCGCTGCGCTGGTTGGTGCTGTCCTGCAGGAACTGGTCGAGCAGATAGCCGTTCGCGCCATGAATCTCGACCCCATCGAAACCAGCTTCCTTAGCGTTCTCCGCACCCTTGCGGTAGGCCTCGACGATGCCCGGAATCTCAGCGGTTTCCAGCGCACGAGGCGTCTCGTAATCCTTCATTGGTCGCACCAGGCTGACATGGCCGGCTGGTTTGATGGCGCTGGGTGCGACCGGTAGCTGGCCGTCGAGGTAGATCGGGTCGGAGATACGGCCGACGTGCCAGAGCTGCAGGACGATCTTGCCGCCTTTGGCGTGCACTGCATCGGTGACCTTCTTCCAGCCCTGAATCTGCTCGGCGGACCAGATGCCGGGGGTGTCCGGGTAGCCGACGCCCATCGGGGTCACCGAGGTGGCTTCGCTGATGATCAGGCCGGCGTCGGCGCGCTGGGCGTAGTACTCGGCAATCAGGTCGCCGGGAACGCGGCCGGGCTCGGCGCGGCAGCGGGTCAGGGGAGCCATGATGACGCGGTTGTTCAGTTCCAGATCGCCGATCTTGATCGGGTCGAAAAGTGTGGGCATAGCAATACCGCTCCTTTACTGGTGGTGCGAAAAGGGACTCAGAGTTCCTGGCCGATGCGCTCGACGAACGACTCGATGATCGCGTCGTTGCGCTTGAAGAAGTGCCACTGGCCGACCTTTTGGCTGGTGATCAGCCCGGCTTTCTGCAGGGTCGCCAGATGGGCCGATACGGTTGACTGCGACAGGCCGGCACGCTGGTCGATCTGCCCGGCACAGACGCCGTTTTCCAGCGAATGGTGCTGCTCGGAGAAATACCGCTGCGGCTCCTTCAACCAGCGCAGGATGTCGCGACGCAGCGGGTGGGCGAGGGCCTTGATGATGTCGTCGAAGTCGTCCGGCATGGGATGGCTCTGGGCTGTATATCGGAATGAGGCGAACTATATATCGTTGTTTTCCGATATGAGATCGATTCGACTGATGGTGGTTATTGGCTGTGTCGATGATCGGGAGGTGCCGCGGACACTCAAGCAGCACCCGGCTCCTGTAGAATCGCCGCCTCGAGATTTTCAGGGTTTTGCATCTATGCGTATCGGCCACGGTTACGACGTGCACCGCTTCGGCGAGGGCGATCACATCACGCTTGGCGGCGTGCGGATTCCACACAGGTTTGGGCTGTTGGCTCATTCCGACGGTGACGTGCTGCTGCATGCCTTGAGTGACGCGTTGCTCGGTGCCGCTGCGCTGGGCGATATCGGCAAGCACTTCCCGGACACCGACCCGCAATTCAAGGGCGCCGACAGCCGCGCTTTGCTGCGCCATGTGCTCGTCCAGGTCCAGGCCAAGGGATACGTCGTCGGCAATGTCGACGCCACCATCATCGCCCAGGCGCCGAAGATGGCCCCGCACATCGACAGCATGCGCGCGTTGATCGCGGCTGACCTGCAGGTCGAGCTGGACCAGGTCAACGTCAAGGCCACCACGACCGAGAAGCTGGGTTTCACCGGGCGTGAGGAGGGGATCGCCGTTCACGCGGTTGCCTTGCTGGTCCGCGCATGACCGAAGATCAGCTGCTCGGGCCGCGCGCCCATGGCGAGCCCTGTGGCAGTGCCGTGCTGAAAGCGATTGCCGAGGATTTTCAGGTCGATGAAGTGCTCGATATCCCGCTGTCCGGCGAAGGCGAGCACCTCTGGTTATGGGTGGAAAAGCGCAATCTGAACACCGAGGAAGCCGCCAAACGCATCGCCCGCGCTGCTGGCGTGCCGCTGAAGATGATCAGCTACGCCGGGCTCAAGGACCGCCAGGCATTGACTCGCCAGTGGTTCAGCCTGCATCTGCCGGGCAAGAGTGATCCGGATCTTGCCGCTGCCGAGAGCGACGGCCTGGCGATCCTCAAGCGCACCCGGCATCAGCGTAAGCTGCAGCGCGGCGCGCACTCGGCCAATGGCTTCCGCCTACGCTTGACGGAGCTGCGCGGTGAACATGCCGCGCTGGATGAGCGGCTGGAGCGGATCAAGGCCTCCGGCGTGCCGAATTACTTCGGCCTGCAGCGTTTCGGCTATGAGGGCAGCAACCTGCACGGTGCACGGCACTTCGCGGCGAAAGGTGAGCTTCCGGAGCAGCGCAACATGCGTTCGCGGCTGCTTTCGGCTGGCCGCAGTTACCTGTTCAACCGTGTGCTCGCCGAACGGGTTGGGGATGGCAGCTGGGATCAGGCACGAGTAGGCGATCTCCTGGCATTCACCGACAGTCGCAGCTTTTTCCCGGCCGGGCCGGACGAGTGCGACGACCCGCGCCTGACGATTCTGGATCTGCATCCGACCGGCCCTTTATGGGGCATGGAAGGCTCTCCAGCAGGTGACGAAATTCAGGCACTGGAAAACGCCGTCGCCGAAACTGAACCCGCGGTCGTCAATTGGTTGGCGCAGGCAGGAATGAAGCACGAACGGCGCATTCTTCGCCTCCCCATCGGCGGTTTGTCGTGGCATTATCCCGAGCCTGACATTCTGCAACTGGAATTCGTCCTGCCGACCGGATGCTTCGCCACCGCCGTGGTGCGTGAGCTGGTCAGCCTGGCAGGGCAGACGGACATCTGATGCGTATTCTGATCGCCAACGACGACGGGGTGTATGCGCCCGGGCTCGCCGTGCTTTATGACGCGCTGGCCGACTATGCCGAGTGCAAGGTGGTAGCCCCGATCCAGGACATGAGCGGCGCCAGCAGCGCCCTTACCCTGGACCGCCCGCTTCATCCTGTCAGCATGCCGAACGGCTTCATCGGGCTGAACGGCTCGCCCACCGATTGCGTGCATCTGGGCCTGAACGGGCTGCTCGAAGAAACACCGGACATGGTGGTTTCGGGCATCAACCTCGGCGCCAATCTGGGCGACGATGTGCTCTATTCCGGCACGGTTGCCGCGGCTATCGAAGGCCGCTTCACCGGCCGCCCGGCCTTTGCCTTCTCGCTGGTCTCTCGCTCGACGGAAAACCTGCCGACCGCTGCGCATATCGCGCGCCTGCTGGTGGAGAAGCACGACCAGCTCGAAGTGCCGCCGCGCACGGTGCTCAGCGTCAACGTGCCGAACCTGCCGCTTGATCACATTCGTGGTATCCAGCTCACTCGTCTGGGGCATCGCAGCCGTGCCAAGCCACCGGTCAAGCAGGCCAACCCTCGCGGCAAGGAGGGCTATTGGATATCCGTGGCCGGGGACGTCGAGGATGGCGGACCGGGTACCGATTTTCATGCGGTGATGCAGGGTTACGTATCGATTACCCCGCTGCAGCTGGATCGAACTTTTCATGAGGCCTTCAACGGTCTCGAGAGCTGGCTGGAGAACGTGCTGTGAGACATCGCGAACAAGACAGCCTGCTGCATGGGTCGGGAATGACCTCCCAACGCACCCGTGATCGCCTCATCCAGCGCCTGTACGAGGAAGGTCTTTCCAGCGCCCAGGTGCTCGAAGTCATCCGCCGCACGCCACGCCATCTGTTCGTAGACGAAGCCCTGGCGCACCGTGCCTATGAAGATACGGCGCTGCCGATCGGACACAACCAGACCATTTCCCAGCCGTTCATGGTTGCACGCATGAGCGAGCTGCTGCTGGCCGACGGGCCGCTGGACAAGGTTCTCGAAATCGGGACCGGCTCCGGCTACCAGACCGCCGTGCTGGCGCAGCTGGTCGAGCGGGTCTTCTCGGTCGAGCGCATTCAGGCGCTGCAGGACCGAGCCAAGGAGCGCCTCGCCGAACTCAAGCTGCGCAATGTGGTCTTTCGCTGGGGCGATGGTTGGGAAGGCTGGCCAGCATTGGCGCCTTACAACGGGATCATCGTCACCGCAGCGGCAGCCGATGTGCCGCAGGCCCTGCTCGATCAGTTGGCGCCCGGTGGGCGTCTGGTGATCCCGGTAGGGGCCGGCGAGGTCCAGCAACTCATGCTGATCATTCGAGAGGAGAACGGCTTTTCGCGTCATCTTCTGGATACCGTACGTTTCGTGCCGCTGCTCAATGGCCCCGTGATTTGATCATTCAGCGGAAGAAAGCATGAAAGACGCTTTATTGTTGTACGCCAAGGGCATGGCCATGGGCGCAGCGGATGTGGTGCCCGGTGTCTCGGGCGGTACGGTGGCTTTCATCACCGGCATCTACGACGAGCTGCTGCGTTCGATCAGTGCGGTGCCCTATGCCATCCGCCCGTTGCTGCGGGGGCGCGTCGCCGAGGCGTGGAAGACCGCCAACGGCAGTTTTCTGGTGGTGCTGTTTGCCGGCATCCTGACCAGCATCCTCAGCCTGGCCAGGCTGATTACCTTCCTGCTGGAAGAGCATCCGATTCCCGTCTGGTCCTTCTTCTTCGGCCTGATCCTGGTTTCCGTGCATCTGGTGGGCAAGGAGATCCAGCGGCGCAACCTGTCGCGGCTGGTGAGTTTCTGCCTGGGTATCGGTTTCGCCTACTGGATAACGGTGGCGGCCCCGGTGCAATGGGGCAGTGACGGCCTGAGCCTGTTCTTCGCCGGTGCCATCGCCATCTGCGCCATGATCCTTCCGGGGATCTCCGGCAGCTTCATCCTCGTCTTGCTGGGGCTGTATCCGGTGGTGCTGGGTGCGGTAAAGAACTTCGATATCGGCGTGATGGCGATCTTCGCTGCCGGTTGCCTGGTGGGTCTGCTCAGCTTTGCCAAGTTCCTCAGCTGGCTGCTCAAGCGCTGGCGCGACCTGACCCTGGCGTTTCTGACCGGATTGATGCTCGGCTCGCTGAACAAGGTCTGGCCGTGGAAGGAAACGCTGACCTGGCGTACCAACTCCAGCGGCGAGAACGTTCCGGTCCTGCAGCAGAATCTGCTGCCCGGCGCCTATGGCGACTTGACTGGCCAGGACCCGCAGTTGCTGCTGGCCATACTGCTGGCCGTGGGCGGCATCGTCCTGGTGCTGGGTCTCGAGTGGTTCGCCGGGCGACGCCAGCCGATGACGGAAGGCGTTTGACGCACGTGTCTATGAAAGGGAGCGGGCATTGAGGCTCACAGCAGTACGGCGGTGGATTCGCGACCCTTTGGTCCGCTCGATGGTCGGCGTGCTGGTGATCGCCGGCACGCTGGTCGGTTGCGCATCCTCGCCTCCGGGCGGTGGTGTGCAGGTCGTCGATCGCAACCAGCGTGATCGTGTCACCAGCGGGCAGTACATCGTGCGCCGCGGCGACACGTTGTGGTCCATCGCTTTCCGCTTCGGCTGGGACTGGCGCGATCTGGCCCGCGTAAACGGCATTCAGCCGCCGCATGTCATCTATCCCGGTCAGCGGATTCGCTTCAGCGGCGGCGCCACCCGAACGGCGGCTGCTACACCGCAGCCGGTGCCCAAGCCTTCTTCCAGTCCCGCCCCATCCACCCCGGTCGTGGTCGCCAATCCGGTGCCGCGCCAGCCGGCGATCACCACACAGCCTAAGCCTGCGGTTAGCCAGCCGGCGCGCACTCCGGTCACACCTGTGACCCGCTCTGCAAGCGGTTGGGCATGGCCAGCGAACGGCACGATCATCGGTCGTTTTTCCTCAAACGGTAGTTTGAATAAAGGAATTGATATCGCTGGGGATTTGGGACAGCCTGTCCTGGCTGCTTCTGATGGGACTGTTGTGTACGCCGGCAGTGGATTACGGGGTTACGGCGAACTTGTGATCATCAAGCACAGCGATACCTATGTAAGCGCCTACGGACACAACCGCAGGCTGCTGGTGCGGGAGGGTCAACAAGTCAAGGCTGGGCAAAGTATCGCCGAGATGGGATCGACGGGAACCGACCGGGTGAAGCTGCATTTCGAGATTCGTCGCCAGGGCAAACCCGTAGACCCGCTGCAATACCTGCCAAGACGTTGACCTGTCACTTGCCTGTTCCAGCACTAGGTTGGGCTTGAGCGTAGCCAGGGACCCGCGCCGCTTGGGCCTGTTGTCGAACTCGGAACAGGACAAGAATAAAATGGCACTTAAAGACCACGCGCTGGAGTTTGACGTCGACGATGCGGTTCTGCTCATGGAAACGCCGATCCACTTCGACCAGAAAGACAAAGTGACCAAGGCTGCCAGTGCAGGCAGACCCAAGGCCACATCCAGCAAACAGCACAAGTTCATCGACTACAACCGGGCGCTAGATGCAACCCAGTTGTATCTCAACGAAATCGGTTTCTCCCCCCTCCTGACCCCCGAAGAAGAAGTGCATTTCGCGCGTTTGGCGCAGAAAGGCGATCCGGCGGGGCGCAAGCGCATGATCGAAAGCAACCTTCGCCTGGTGGTGAAGATCGCCCGACGCTACGTCAATCGCGGTCTTTCCCTGCTCGATCTGGTCGAGGAGGGCAATCTCGGTCTGATTCGCGCGGTGGAGAAATTCGACCCCGAGCGCGGCTTCCGCTTTTCCACCTATGCCACCTGGTGGATTCGACAGACCATCGAACGGGCGATCATGAATCAGACCCGCACGATTCGCCTGCCGATTCATGTGGTCAAGGAATTGAACGTCTACCTCCGGGCCGCTCGCGAGCTGACCCAGAAGCTCGACCACGAACCCAGCCCTGAAGAGATCGCCAACCTGCTGGAGAAGCCGGTCGGTGAGGTCAAGCGCATGCTCGGGCTCAACGAACGCGTCACTTCGGTGGACGTGTCGCTTGGCCCGGACACGGACAAGACGCTGCTCGATACACTGACCGACGATCGCCCGACCGATCCTTGCGAGCTCCTGCTGGATGACGATCTGTCCAACAGCATCGACCAATGGCTGTCTGATCTGTCCGAAAAGCAGCGGGAGGTGGTTATCCGTCGTTTTGGCCTGCGCGGCCATGAAGCCTCGACGCTGGAGGAGGTGGGGCAGGAGATCGGCCTGACCCGCGAGCGTGTTCGCCAGATTCAGGTGGAGGCGCTGCGCCGTCTGCGCGAGATTCTCGAGCGTAACGGCTTGTCGAGCGACGCGCTGTTCCAGTGACATCAATGTCGTCGGGTCTGGTTGCCGGGCCCGACGACAATCCCGCCGCTGCTGCACTTTTCCTGACCCCTTGCACACGCGGCCTTGGGTCGATCCCTTGGCTTAATCCGCCGCGGTCGGTTTTCCTGGTTGTCCTCTCCCTGTGTACGCATTTGCTTACAAGCGTTGTAAGCAAAGCCCACGAAACAGCTACGGCGACCGGCGATTTATGCCCGGATCACTACGCAACTTACTGATTGTTATAGAAATTATTAGATGCTCTGGATGGGCCAGGCAGTGCTGCGGCTGGATGCCACAGCTTGTTGTCGTCACGCCGATCATTAATATCGCACCCGTGCTCAGGGATTAGCGCGGCCTTCAGGATGAAGGTCAAGGACCGCCGCAGGAAGCGGTGTCATCCAGGAAGATGAGAAGGGATACAGGGAACAAGGAAGGAGGCGGGCGGGGTCAAACCCGCCCCTTTTTTTTGCCTGCGAGAAACTCCCGCTGAACCGAGTGGCCGGGGCACGGCCTAATGGGAACAGTCCATCAGCGGAGAACCACATGAACGGCGACCAGCACAACGACCAGCCCACCAAAGAGCAGGACGACGTGACCCGTCGGCCGGATGAGGCTGACGAAGATCAGCTCGATGAGGCTATCGAAGAAACCTTTCCAGCCAGCGATCCGATCTCGCCCTGATTAACCGGAGGGCGCGCTCAGACGGCTTGTTCCTTCCCCTCCGTACGCATCAATAGCGCAGGCATGATATGCCTGCGCAACAGCGGCGCCACATCCTCCCTCGCGCATGGCGCGATCTCCAGCCAACCCAGTTCTTCCAGTTCGGCCTGCACCTTCACTGCGTGGGGCAGGCGTCCGATGAACACATCCGCCTCCACCTGATGGTCCGGCTCGTTGGCAGCCGGTGCGCGGAAATGCCCGAACGACTCGAGATCATCATCCTCGAGCCTCAGGTCGAGTTCTTCATGAAGCTCCCGCTTGACGGTTTGCAGAGGTGTTTCGCCCGGTTCTGCCTTGCCCCCAGGGAGCATGAAGAAGCGGGTGCTGCGTTTGCGCACGACCAGGAGGCGTCCGCGTTCGTCGATCAGACAGGCGATGGCGATGTTCAGGGTTGCAGCTGGCATTGGCATCATCCTTCGGTCATTAAGCAGGGCAATCAGTGCCTTGGTCCGTCGGTAGCGGGCCAGTCGGTCGGCCAGGGTGTCAGGCAGCAGGTCCGTCATGACGAAGCCAAGTCGCGTATAGAAATCCAGAAGTTCCGGTTTACAGAACAGCCAGACCGGTCCGCTGTTCGACATCAGCGCTTCGCGTACAAGCTGCGCGCCGATGCCGCGGCTTCGCTGCGAAGGGGTCACCAACAAGCCGGTCAGAAAATGCCCATCCGCTACTGGCGTCAGGCAGAGCCCACCCAGGATAGCGCCGCGCCGGGCCACCCAGCATGTGGCCTCGGGACGTATGCGGTTACGGCTGTTGTGGGCTCGATAGAACCTGACCAGCAGCGGCTGCAGAGCCTTGGGGAGCGGCGAATAGTCGAGAGTGGGCATGACCGACCGTGGATTCTTCGAGGGCACTAGTCTAGCGCCTGAGCGGCGATCACCATACGCCCTGTATCCGACCGCTGCCGTTCATCCGTTCGCTGCATCTTTTCCGTCGTCTTGGCGCTCTCACCCTTAGCGTTTCCAACGACAGGAATAACAACATGTTGGATCTACTGATTGTGCTCGCATTCGTTTTCTACGGCCTTTCGGCAGGGATGCGCGCCCGCTCCAAAGCCTCGCAGAGCCTTCACGAATACTTTCTTGCCGGACGAACCATCAAGGGCTGGCGTGCAGGCGTGTCGATGTCCGCCACGCAGTTCGCGGCCGATACGCCGTTGCTGGTCAGCGGTCTGGTCGCGACTGCCGGGGTCTTCGCATTGTGGCGGCTGTGGATCTATGGGTTGGCATTCCTGCTGCTGGCATGGGTATTCGCCTCCGGCTGGCGCCGTGCCGGGGTGCTCACCGACGCCGAACTCACTCGTGTGCGCTACAGCGGTCCCGCAGTGGTGCCGTTGCGGCTGTTCAAGGCGATTTATTACGGCACCGTTATCAACTGTGTGGTGCTGGCGATGGTACTGGTCGCGGCCATTCGCATTGCCGAGGTGTTTCTGCCATGGCACGAGTGGCTGCCGGGCGGCGTCTACGCGGTGATCATGGGCGCAGTGGAAGCCAGCGGCATACGGCTTGGTGAGAGCATTAGTGGGCTCGATCAGCTGACGACCAGCACCAACAATCTCATTTCGATCCTGTTGATACTTACCTTCACGGCGATGTACTCGATCACCGGAGGCCTGCGTGCGGTGGTGCAGACCGATGTCATGCAGTTCAGCGTGGCGATGCTGGGTACGTTGGTATATGCCTGGTTCGTGGTGGACGCAGCCGGTGGACTGGGCGGCCTGACCGATCGGATCGTCGAGCTGTATGGCAGTGAGCAGGCGGCCAAGATGCTTTCGTTCTCGCCGCCGAGCAATGCCGGCGAGGCGCTGACGCCATTCCTGGTGATCGTCGGTTTGCAGTGGCTGTTCCAGATGAATTCCGACGGTACCGGATACCTGGCGCAGCGCAGCATGGCTTGCCCGACAGATCGTGAGGCGCGTATTGCCGGTTTGGTATTCACCTGGCTGCAGATATTCCTGCGCAGCCTGTTCTGGTTGGCGATCGCGATCGGTCTGCTGGTGCTGTACCCGTTCAGTCCAGAAGAGATGAGTGGTGAAGGCTTCACCGCTGCGCGCGAGGCGCTGTTCGTCACCGGTATCGAAGAATTGCTACCGCCGGGTTTCCGCGGGTTGATGCTGGTGGGCCTACTGGCGGCCCTGGCGTCGACCGTGGATACGCACCTCAATTGGGGCGCTTCGTACTGGAGCAATGATGTCTATGGTGGGGTCGTCGCGCCGAAGCTGCTCAAGCGCAAGCCCAAGGACAAAGAGCTGGTTCTGGTCGCTCGTCTTTCCAACGTGCTGATCCTGCTGATCGCGATGGTCATCATGGCCAACCTCGGTTCGATCCAGATGGCCTGGTTCATCTCCTTACTGTTCGGTGCCGGAATGGGTTCGGTTCTGGTACTGCGCTGGCTCTGGGAGAGGATCAATCTGTACTCCGAGCTGACGGCAATGATCGCATCGCTGATCACCGCGCCCTTGCTGCTCTACTACCTGGGCACCGATCCGGAGCGTGAGTGGATACGTCTGGGCATCATGTCCGTGGTTACCTGCAGCGCCGCGATTCTGGTCAGCTACATCAC
This sequence comes from Stutzerimonas kunmingensis, assembly GCF_021432085.1. Lineage (GTDB taxonomy): Bacteria > Pseudomonadota > Gammaproteobacteria > Pseudomonadales > Pseudomonadaceae > Stutzerimonas. Next base: position 1,845,549 of record NZ_CP090366.1, read on the forward strand.
CCCGCCCACGGACAAGGAGACGCTGGATCGCTTCTATCGCAGGGTGCGGCCGTTCGGCTTCTGGGGACAGACCGCCGTGCGTTGTGGCGTCTCACGCCGGGAGTCGCTCAAGGCCCTCGGTGTACGCCTGTTTGCGGTAGGCGTTACGGCGCTATCGGTCTTCACGTTATTGATCGGCGTGGGGCGGTTGCTGTTCCCACAGCCGGAAGGAAGTTCTGTGCTGGCGTGGATATGTATCGCCGTTGGGTTGGCCTTGACACCCGTGTGGATGTATCTCGCGTTCAGCCGTTATTTCGATGATGAACGGGAAGATGATGCGCTTGAGCTTCACGAGAAGAGTGCGGATGTGGCTGGCTGATTTAATGGACGGGTTTATATGTATATCACGCAACGATTCTATAATTGCCTTTCTAATATCTATTTGAAGGTCATCGTGCTGGCATAACAGTATCGCGTTCTAGGCTAATTTTATAAAAATCATCGAATTGACGCTTTTTTCTATTGTTTTGCATGAAAATCCGGTCATTCGTCGATTCCTTTGAGCAGTCTCAGGGTTTACATGCTTGTCTCAGGAATACGCATTGCTATTGCGTATTTCATAACAAGCACAAAAGCAGAGGTGCCGTCATGAATCGACTTTTCAAAACTTCCTTAATGGTTGCCGCCATGCTTCCGGCTGTTGCCGGTGCGGCTCCCATGACCGGTGACAAGGAAATCACATTGGGTGGTGCAGGAAGCAGCGACAAGGACTTTGACGATACTGTTTTTTCCGTACAGGGAAGTTGGGGTCAGTATTTAAGCGAATCTTCTCTCTGGGGTGTCCGGCAGACTGTCAATGCGCGTGATACCGAGGGAGAAAGTGTCAAGTTCGATGGCTCGACTCGCGTCTTCTATGACTATCACTTCGGCACCGGCAAGGCACGGCCTTTCATCGGTGCGAGCATTGGTGGTGTCTACGGTGACCGGGTAGACGAGACGTTCATGGCGGGGCCGGAAGTCGGCTTCAAGTACTGGGTTCAGGACAAGACGTTCATTACCGCGATGGCGGAATATCAGTTCCTGTTCAAGAGCGGCAGCGATGCACAGGATCGATATGATGACGGAGTGTTCCTCTACAGCATCGGTGTTGGCTTCAACTACTGATCAGGACATGCGCGATGTCGCCCGACATCGCGCATGCTAAATTGCCTGTGTCTTCGTAAAAGTGCCGTTTCGCTTGTTTTAATGCCGCTTCGCTTGTTTTTGGAAAAAGACTCTCAGGTTTCAACCAGTTGCTGCAGGAAGTTCTTCAGCGCAACGCCGGGTTCATCGTCTTCCGATGCAATCATGCGAATGCCCCATTGTCTCAACACTTCTTCCTGAACCGGGTTCGGCTTGTGTGAGAACACATATGAAATGGGCCGGACACCGAGCGTCTCGTGTTCGTTCCATATCTTCGACAGCTTGTGAAATAGCAGACGTATATTAGTATCGGAAAGACTGTATCCGATAAACAGAACGGCCTTGCTCAATGTGTCGGCGCGTAACTTGATATCCAGCGGCGTTTCGAACTGCAGGCGCTGGTAGTAGCTGGTCTCGTCAAGCACGATCGAGGCGTCATCATCGAAGTCACCGTGGAACTTGACGATCTGCCTGATGCCATCACGGGCCTTGGTAAGGTCACTGGCGTTGGCGATCTTGATGTAGTCCACCGCATGGGCGTCATGGGCGTACTCCAGCCAACGGTCATAGTTGGTGGTATAGATCGCCGGAAAACGGCCACGAACGATCAGCCGATGAATTTCCGAGTCACGTATTTCGATGTTGCGATGCCACTCGCGGTCCATCCAGCTGCGCAGCGGGCCGATGCTGCCTTTCTTGATCCGGTAGTACTCGGCCAGGGCGAGGAAATTGCCGTAGGTGTTGAACACCTCCGGGTCGTAGTCGAGCTGCACGGCGATCTCGTCGATCAGCTCCTTCCACGGCGGCAAGCCAATGTTGGCGGATACGCCGGAACCGACAAAAAGGATCAGGCGATTGTTCCGGTACGCTTCGCGGAGCTGGTCCATGGTTGCTCAGGACTCCCGCAGATAGGCGACGAAGGCGTCGAGTGCGCGCCGGCGCATGGAAAGGCCGTTCTTTTGCGTGCCCAGCTGCGCGAACGTCTGGGTCTGGCCTTCGGGAATGAATACGTCGTCCCATTCGAAGCCGCCATGCCCGGCTGGCGACGGTGCGATGCGCCCGGCGACCACGCCTTCGAAGAAATGCCGTTTGCGACCGTCGCAATAGCCGATCAGGGTCCGCGCCTCGGCGGCCGGATCGTCCAGCCGCCCGATCAGCTCCGAGAATCGCTCGGCCTGCAGTCGGTCCCAGAAGATCTGCGTCAGCCCGCCGGGAAAGCCGTTGAGGCTGTTGATGAAAAGCCCGGTGTGTTCGACGAAGACCGGTTTACCGATCATCTTGAAGGCGACCAGCAGCTTGTCGCTGACCAGCTGGTGCAGGTCCTCGGTACGCAGCTCCTCGATACGGATGGGGAAGGGCTTCACCTCGATTCCGCTGGGCTGGAGAATCTCGCAAACCTCGAGGATCTTCTGCGGGTTGATGGACGCGAAGCGGATTTTCATGGAACGAGCCAGCTCGGTTTCGACGGATGAACGCTGCCGCCACGACGGCCGCCCTTGTCTGTATGACGCAAGGTGAGTGGCTCGGTTCTCCTGCCCAGCGGATTAATCGATCAGGCGCGCCTATGGACGTTGCAGCGCCACGTCTTAAAGGAATGACATTGCAGACTCTGGCGGGGAGGGCGCTTCAGCTCCGGCCCGGACGCATCGGGCAGACTGCCTGCACCTGACGGATGCGCTCGGCGGGGACGCGCAGCTGCCGTAGCAGGTACTCGGCGAATTCCGGCGTGAATGGCTGACGGGCGATGGCCTGTTGCATGCAGAACAGCCAGGCATCGCGTTCGGCTTCGCCGACCTGCCAGCGGGTATGGAACTGCGGAATGCTGATGCCGCCATACTTCTCTGCGTATCGCTTCGGGCCACCCAGCCAGCCGCTCAGAAAGCTCGCCAGCCGGTCCCGGGCGTCGCTCACGTCTGCCGGATACATTGCACGAACGCCCGCGGCTTCTGGCGCCAGGTCCATCACCTGGTAGAAGTCCGCGACCAGCTGTTGCAGGCCCGGTTCGCCGCCGGCTGCCCGGAACGAGGCGTCGCCGACGCCGAACGCGAGACCTTGATTGGGGTTCATCAGACTCGTCTCTGGCTCGTTGAAAGGGCGCGAGATGATGCGCGCTTGTGCCAGATCAAAACAAGTGCGAGCAGCGCCCGCAACGCGCAGGCAGCTGGTCTAAGCTGAAGGTCCACACAACAGCGGAGACAGGAAATGCGCAGGCTTCTGGTTGCATACGATGGTTCGGACAACGCCAAGCGCGCCCTGCAGTATGTCGTCGATCTGGCGCGGGATACCGGGATCGCGCTACAGGTGCATGTGGTCAACGTTCAGCACGAACCGATCATCTACGGCGAATACGTGACGTCGGCGATGATCGATGAACTCAACAACGGCCTGATGGCCAAGGCGCGCTCCGTGCTCGACGAAGCGGCAGCCGTGTTGCAGGCCGGCGGCCTGAGCTGCGAAACCCATGCGCTGCTGGGCAATGTTGCCGAGCAGGTCAACGACGCGGTCAAGCGGCTGGGCTGCGACACGGTGGTGATGGGCACCCGTGGTCTGGGCAGCTTCACCGGGATGCTGATGGGCTCGGTGGCGAACCGGGTGATCCATGAGGTATCGGTCCCGGTGCTCTTGGTCAAGTGAGCTGAATGCCGGTCTGGCCGATCAGTCCTGCTTGCCCTTGAGCAGATCGGCCAGGTTGGCGAAGGCCTTGAAGGTTTCCTTCGGGCCCAGGTCGCTGCCCGGCCTGGCTTCGGCTTGGTACTGGTTGTCGGTGTAGCGGGAATGCTCGTTGTCGTGGCAGTACAGGCAGAGCAGCTCCCAGTTCGAGCCATCCTCGGGGTTGTTGTCGTGGTTGTGGTCCTTGTGGTGGACCGTCAACTCGCTCAGGCGCTTGCCGGAAAATTCCCGCGCGCAACGACCGCAGACCCAGGGATACATCTTCAGTGCTTTTTCCCGATAGCCTTGTTCGCGCTGACTGTAGGGCGTGGTCGGTTTGCTGCTGCTCATGGTGAATGCTCGCCGGGTTCGTTGTTCGTCAGGGCCCACCCCCGCGTCGGCATCGCCACGTGCGGGAACAGCCCCAAGTAAAGTCGATGGCTGTCAGCCCGCCAAGCCGACGTAGACGTTCTGCACGTCATCGTGGGCGTCGATGGCCTCGAGGAAGGCTTCGACTTCTTCCAGTTCGGCACCGGACAGGCTGACCGGATTCTTCGGACGATAGCCCAGTTGCGCGGACTGCACGGTAAAGCCGAATTCCGGCAGCGCCTTGCACACGGCGTCGAGATCGGTGGGTTCGGTGATGAACAGCGTGCTGCCTTCGTCGGCTGCTTCGAAATCCTGCGCACCGGCCTCGATCGCGGCCATTTCGGCATCGGCGTCGCCTTCAGGCGCGACTTCGATCATGCCGACGTGGTCGAAGTCCCAGCTCACCGAGCCGGAGGAGCCCAACTGGCCTTTGCGGAACAGCACGCGGATTTCGGCAACGGTGCGGTTGACGTTGTCGGTCAGGCACTCGACGATCAGTGGCACCTGATGCGGCGCGAAGCCTTCGTAGAGTGTGCGTTCGTAGTGGACCACCTCACCGTTGAGGCCTGCGCCTTTCTTGATGGCGCGCTCCAGGGTGTCCTTGGGCATCGAGGCCTTCTTCGCCTGTTCGACGACCAGGCGCAGGCGCGGATTCATGTCGGGGTCGGCACCGCTGCGGGCTGCGATCATGATTTCCTTCGACAGCTTTCCGAAGATCCTGCCCTTGGCGTTCGCCGCCGCTTCCTTATGCTTCGCTTTCCACTGTGCGCCCATGCTCGTCCCCGTCTGAAGTGATGAAGTCAGGCGCGGATTCTATAGCGTATTCCGGCCTTGCGTCGCCGGTGGCGGTGCTGCCCGTGCCAGGGCGATGGGCGGTTGCTCCGCACTGTGCCGCTCATTTTGGCGATCACTGTATGGAGCGCTCACCCGAAGCGGCATCTTTAATGCATCTTTTACGCAACAGGGTGCGTCGCCATGTCGCCTCGGGATCTGCTGCTCGCGCTGGTCGTCATCGTCGTCTGGGGCATGAACTTCGTGGTGATCATGGTCGGCCTGCACGACGTGCCGCCGATGCTGCTGGGTGCGTTGCGTTTCATGCTGGCGGCCGTGCCGGCGGTGTTCTTCATCAAGCGTCCGCAGGTGCCGTTGCGCTGGATGCTGGCCTATGGGCTGACCATCTCGCTCGGGCAGTTCGCCTTTCTGTTCACCGCGATGAAACATGGCATGCCGGCCGGACTGGCCTCGTTGGTGCTGCAGTCGCAAGCGTTCTTCACGCTGTTCTTCGCAGCGCTGTTTCTCAGCGAGCGATTGCGCGTAGCCAACTTGCTGGGACTGGTCATCGCGGCCTGCGGTCTGGCGATGATCGGCGCGCAGACCGGCCTGGGCATGACCCTGGGCGGTTTCGTGCTGACCATCTGCGCGGCGTCGATGTGGGCGCTGGGCAACATTGTCACGCGCAAGGTCGGCAAGGTGAACCTGGTCGGGCTGGTGGTATGGGGCAGTCTGGTGCCGCCGCTGCCATTCCTGGCGCTGTCGCTATGGCTCGAGGGGCCGGCGGTGATCGAGGCGGCGCTGCGCGGCATTGGTTGGCAGACGATTCTGGTGCTGGCCTATCTGGCATTCGGCGCGACGATTCTCGGCTATGGCCTGTGGAGTCGCTTGCTGTCGCGTTACCCGGCGAGCCAGGTGGCCCCGTTCTCGCTGCTGGTGCCGGTGGTCGGGCTGACGTCAGCCAGCGTGTTGCTGGGCGAGCGGCTGGGGACGCTGCAATTGGGTGGGGCGTTGCTGGTGATGCTCGGCCTGGGGGTGAATGTTTGCGGTAGCTGGTTGTTCGGTCGGTTGCGTCTGGCCAGGGTCTGAAACGCCCGGCATCAGACCGGGCGTCGCAGCGATAAGGCTCAATGGGTGGCGGCGTGGGCGCCGAGCAGCGTAGTGCCCGAGCCACTCTTCTTGTCGCGCTTGGCCATCCGTTTTTCTTGCGCCGTTTTCATCGGCTTTTTCTTGCCGTTCTTCTTTGCGTCCATTCCCTTGCTCATGGTGTTCACCTCTGATTGCTGGCTGGACATGTCCTGATGTGCGAAGGCCTGACTGTCGCTGCTGGAGCGAAGCCTGTTTCCGGCCTGTGTCTTCCATGACCGCTGCAGTATGGCACTGCTGGGCTGCATTGCACGTACTGCTTTGCTTAGGGTCTGTTCCCGTTTCGTCGCAAGCCGCGTTGCTGCGCCAAATAGCGCAATGGCCGGGCGGCGTTCCGCAGGCGCGGGAAGCAGGTAATGGTAGTTCCCTTGCCAAGTCCCGCAACGCCACATGGCGCCATTTGCCGCTGCCGCGCACGAAACGGGAACAACCCCTAGTTATCAGTCGAACAGGCTGTGCTGGTCGCGCTGGGCGCGAATGGCGTCGTAACGCTGGCGGAAGATCGCCCGATAATGCATGGCCAGACGCGACAGCTTCGCCAGTTGCTGCAGGCTGTCTTCAGTCAGGTTCTGATCGAGAAAGCAGCGCCACAGGTGCGCGACGTTGATCTGTGGGTGCGGGCGCTCGAGCAACTGCAACGTGTCGCCAGGACGCACGGTGCCTGGCTCGATGGTCCGGTAGAGCCAGCCGGTGCGGCCGCTCGCCGACAGCTCCCGTGCCAGGCCACGCACACCGTGACGGTTGTCCAGCCTGATGCAGGGCGAGCGCGGCTGGCTGATCTCGATCAGCGCGGTGCCCCAGCGAAGAAGATCGCCGATGCATACCTGCTCTTCGTCCAGCGCCTGGCTACCTAGGTTCTCACCGAAGGCGCCGCGACCAAGCCGCGCGCGCAGCGGCGGGAAGCGCTGCGACCAATACTGATAATGCTGGGTCGGGTAGTGGCAGAGGCTGCGATCCGGCCCGCCATGAAAACGCCGATCGGCGATCCGATCACCCTGCAGGCCATCCAGGCCCAGCCACAGCGGGCCGTCGCTGGCTTGCTTGTCCATGGCGGTGGCTCTGCGACTATCCGGCAGCGGCGAAAACTGACGGCACAGCAATGGGCCGTCGACGGTCCAGGCTCCGAGCGCGGTGCGTGGCGCCTGCTGGGTCACGGCTGCTGTGCTCGGTTGAGCTGCTCCAGTTCGCGGCGGACCATGGCGGTGTATTCCGGTGGGCTGAGCTGATACAGCTCGGTGGCAACCCAGGCCAGCCAGCGCGAGCCGAGGGCCGCTTGCTGGTCCAGCAGGCGTTGGGCTTCGGCGCGGGCGCGCTCGGCATTGTTCTGATGAAAATCTGCTCGACTCACGAATCGTCTCCGTCGCCGTACTCGGCGATGAAAGGGGCAGCGATGGTAAACCCGGAACGCTCGCGTTAGGCTCGATGGCTATTCTTTTTGCGCCGCGAGAACGATGCATGCCGGTGTCCATGAACTTCAAGCACAAAATCTCCCGCCAGCGCCCCTATGGCAAGGCCGAAGCGGGCCTGCGGGCCAGCGATGGCAGCCTCGACGCCGTGCTGGACCAGCTGGAGAGCGATCGCGGGCGCATCATCAACTCGGCCGCGGTGCGCCGCCTGCAGCAGAAGACGCAGGTGTTTCCGCTGGAGCGCAATGCCGCGGTGCGCAGCCGCCTCACCCATTCGCTGGAAGTGCAGCAGACCGGCCGCTTCATCGTTCGCACCCTGTACAAGCAGCTCGGCCACCGCGCCGCGGAGTTCGGCCTGGACGGACTCGAGCCGGCGTTGCAGAGCCTGGTCGAGATGACCTGCCTGATGCACGATATCGGCAATCCGCCGTTCGGCCATTTCGGCGAGTACGCCATCGGCGAGTGGTTCGAGCGCAATCTCGACGCGCTGTTCACGGCCGCCGTGACGCCGGGGCAGGGCGATGCCGAGCTGCGCAAACGGATGCTGGTCGATCTCAAGCACTTCGAAGGCAATGCCCAGGCGGTTCGCCTGGTGGTCTCGCTGCAACGCCTCAACCTGACCTATACGCAGACCGCCGGACTGCTCAAGTACGTCCGTCCGGCCTATCAGGCCAAGCCCGCGAAGGGCACCCCAGGCGCCTACCTGCTGAAGAAGCCCGGCTTCTATCTGTCCGAGGAACCCTTCGTGCGTGCGCTGCAGGCGGCGCTCGATCTGCAGCCGTGCACGCGTCACCCGCTGGCCTACGTGATGGAGGCCGCCGACGACATCGCCTATTGCCTTGCCGACATCGAGGATTCGGTGGAGAAGGGCATCTTCAGCATCGAACAGCTGGCGCAGCTGCTGCTCGCCAAGTTCGCGCTGCATGGTTCGGTCGATGCCCCGGTGCCGGGTCCGGAGCGCAGTTTCCGGGGCATGGTCAACTATGCGCTGGAACGCGCACAGAAGGAGCCGATCAACAAGGCCGGCGAGTTCTTCATCTGGCTGCGGGTGAACATGATCCACCCGCTGGTGCAGCACGCTGCGCGGCAGTTCATCGACAACATCGACGCGGTTTATCACGGCACCCTGGATCGCGCGTTGCTGGAGGACGACAGCCTGCCCAACGCCATCGTGCAGACCTTCAAGGATGTCGCGATGGAGCACGTGTTCTGCCACCGCGAGGTGGAAACGTTGCAACTGCAGGGCTATCGCATTCTCCAGGGCCTGCTCGACTTCTATGCGCCGCTGCTGCGCGTGCCGGCCACCGTGTTCGATGCACTCAGCCTCGGCACCTGCCGCAGCGAACCTCACCTGCAGATGCTGGCTCGACGCCTGCCCAACCAGCTGATCAAGGCCTACCACGAAGCGCTCAAGGAGCATGCTGAGCAATCGGCGGATTGGCCTCTGTGGGAGTTCTACTACCGCAACCGGATGCTGCAGGACTACATCAGCGGCATGACCGACCAACTGGCTCAGGACGAGTATCGGGCCCTTTCCGCCCTCTGAGGGTGCGCTGCACCAGAACTGCCGCTGTGCTTGGTACGCGCCTTGCTTTTGCTTGGTGCAGCAGTCGTCGTGCGGGCCCCGCAATGGCGCATGACGGATTTCCGGTAGTTTCCTTAACCTGTTGATATCAAAGGTTTCATGGCGCTTCAGCGTCTCGCTGCAAGCAAGCTCCGGCTGCAGGTGACGGTGGCCCGACATGACGCGTTGATGCATCTCGGTGCATGCGTCTGGCGGAGGTAACCGTTTTGGTGCGATTTATCCGCTGAGGCTGTAGTGACCCATGGAAAACCTCAACAGCGCCGTGGAAACCCTGGTCCACGGTTCGAATACCCTGTTCATCCTGATGGGCGCGGTGATGGTGCTGGCCATGCACGCCGGCTTCGCCTTTCTCGAAGTCGGTACGGTACGTCTGAAGAATCAGGTCAACGCGTTATCGAAGATCATCACCGACTTCGCAGTGTCGACCCTGGCGTATTTCTTCATCGGCTACTGGGTCGCCTATGGCGTGACCTTCATGCAGCCGGCCGGCCAGCTGGTGGTGGACCACGGCTACGCGCTGGTGAAGTTCTTCTTCCTGCTGACCTTCGCCGCGGCCATTCCGGCGATCATCTCCGGCGGTATCGCCGAGCGCGCGCGGTTCGGCCCGCAGCTGTGCGCCACACTGCTGATCGTCGCGTTCGTCTATCCGTTCTTCGAGGGCCTTATCTGGAACGGCAATTTCGGCTTCCAGGGCTGGCTCGAGCACCAGTTCGGTGCATCCTTCCATGACTTCGCCGGCTCCGTGGTGGTGCACGCCATGGGCGGCTGGCTGGCGTTCGGCGCGGTAGTGCTGCTGGGGCGGCGCAACGGTCGCTACCGGGATGGCAGGCTGGTGGCCTTCGCGCCGTCGAACATTCCTTTCCTCGCTTTGGGATCGTGGATTCTCATCGTCGGCTGGTTCGGCTTCAACGTCATGAGCGCGCAGACCATCGAGGGTATCAGCGGGCTGGTTGCGGTGAATTCGTTGATGGCGATGGTTGGGGGCACTGCAGCGGCATGGCTCGCCGGGCGCAACGACCCGGGCTTCCTGCACAACGGCCCGCTGGCTGGCCTGGTGGCGGTCTGTGCCGGCTCCGATCTGATGCATCCGGTCGGCGCACTGGCTACTGGTGTGATCGCCGGCGCACTGTTCGTCTGGACGTTCACTGCTACGCAGAATCGCTGGAAGATCGATGATGTGCTGGGTGTCTGGCCACTGCACGGCCTGTGCGGGATCTGGGGCGGGGTGGCCTGCGGCATCTTCGGCCAGTCCGCGCTGGGCGGTCTGGGCGGCGTGAGCCTGATCAGTCAGGTGATCGGCAGCGGCATGGGCATGCTGGTGGCGCTGCTCGGCGGCTTCGGCGTCTACGGCCTGCTCAAGCTGACCACCGGTATTCGCCTGAGCCAGGAGGAAGAGTTCAACGGCGCGGATCTTTCCATCCACCGGATCGGCGCGCTCAGCCAGGATTGAGCCGCTTGCTTATGTCCGGTTGTCGCAGTCGCGCTCAGTAGCCGCGGCTGCGCTCCACCAGATCATGCAGCGGCTCGCCGTCACGCAGCGCTTGCAGGTTAACGGCGACGATCCGGGCCGCGCTGCGCATGTCCGTTGCGGCTGCGATGTGGGGCAGCACGGTCACCTGTGGATGCTTCCAGAACGGATGCTCTGCCGGCAGCGGCTCGCTGCGAAACACGTCGAGCACCGCATGGCCGACCTGGCCACATTCGAGCGCCTGCAGCAGATCAGCCTCGACCAGGTGCCCGCCCCGTGCGAGGTTGACCAGCCCGGCGCCGGGGCGCAGAGCTTCGAAGAAACGCCGGTCCAGCAGATCGCCAGTCTGTGGCGTCAGTGGCAGCAGGTTGATGACGATGTCGCTGCATGCCAGCAGCGGCCAGAGGGCATCCATGCCGTGCTCCAGCGCGACGCCCTCGGCAGCGCCGCTGCGAAGCTTCCAGCCGGTCACGCGGTAGCCCTGGGTGACCAAGCGCTGGGCACATGTCCGGCCCATCTGGCCCATGCCCAGCAGCGTCACCTGGATTTCGTCAGCCCGCCGCTGCGGCAGTTGCCGCCAATCGCAGGCGTGCTGCTGCCGGGCGTAATCGTAGAAACCCCGATGCAGCGAGAGCGTCGCCCACAACGCGGTTTCGGCCATGGCCGCGCTCATGGTCGGGTCGACCATGCGTGCCACCGGCACGTCCGGCAGGCTCGGGTCGCTGAGCAGGCGGTCCACGCCGGCCCAGAGCGACTGGATCAGCCGCAGGTTTGGCAAGCCTTGCAGCAATCCCGCGGGTGGGTTCGCGACCACCGCCGCGGTGATCAGTCCCGCGTTCTCCGCCGTCGCGGACAGGTGCCAGCGGGCTTGCGGCAAGGCGCGCTGCAGCTCTGCGAGCCAGGCGTCGCGCTCGTTATCGTCGAAGCTGCCGCAGAGCAGGATGTCCATGCAGTCATTCCTCATCGGTCCAGGCGGAACTGTAGTCAGCCGCAGAGTCTCTGAATAGGCAAGTAGCGGAACGCGCGACGCGCCTTTCAGCCTGTTGACGAGCCTAAGGAGAACATCATGGAACTACCCAACAAAGACCTCGGTACTCTGTTCGAGCAGCTGGGGCTGGCGTCAGACCCGGCGAGTATCGATGCATTCATCGGCAAGCATGGGCACCTGCCGGAAGACGTTCGGCTGGCCGATGCGCCGGTCTGGAACGAGTCGCAGCGCGCGTTGCTGCGCGATGAGTGGATCGAGGATGCGGAGTGGGCGCCGATTGTCGACGAGCTGAATGTGCGCATGCACGAGCATTGATCACCAGCGCGAGCTGCCGCAATCGCTGCAGCTCGCCTGTCGCCCCTCGAGGCAGATCAGTCCAGCAGATCGGCTGGTACGTTGCCGCCATTCTCGGCCAGTTTGTTCAGCACCGCCTTGTGCAACCATATGTTCATCTGCGCCGAATCCCCCATCTTGTCAGCCGGGCAACCCAGCTCGGTAGCCAGTTCCTTGCGCGCGGTGAGGCTGCTGTCCAGGCTGAGCAACTTCAGCAGGTCGACGATGGACGTGCGCCAGTTGAGTTTCTCCGGGTGATTCTGCGCCATGCCGTCGAGCTTGGCCGCGACGTCCACCTGGTCCACTGCAGGGCCCGTGGGGGCGCCGGCACCGCCTGTGGAGGCCTCAGGTGGTGTGGTGGGCGCTGTGCTGTCGGGTGCGGCATGTGCCTGGCCGAGGCCGATCTTTTCCAGTATCGAGTTGAACAAGCCCATGGGGATCTCCTGTCTGCGTGAATGATGAGCCGTGGCTCGCAGATTAGGACCGCACGTGTATCGATTCGTCGCGTCCGTATTGAAGGCGAGTGGCGTGGGGAAATTGGGCTTTTGGGCGCCCTGGGTGGACCCATGTCATTCATCGTCTTGCCCAGTCGATTCCCGGCATCGCTCGTGCTGCAACAGGTGCATGTCGAGTGGCCTGTTTGGCAAGTTCAGTTGGTCAATTTCGGCGCCCATGGCCCCGATACAGCGTTGCTGCTCCTTGCCATAGCCCCGCTATGACTCGTCGCAGGGAGCCCTGATCATCCGAACTTGCCTCAACCAACTCACCAAACAGTCCACTAGAATGCCGCTTTTGTTTCAGGAACCGATCATGAGCGAGTCGACCCAGCAAGACCTCGATATCGATGCCCGCTACGCCTGTGCCAAGAGCCTCGCGCTGGAAGCCGCGCAGCTCGGCATGGATTTCTATCGGCAACGCGAGACGCTGGATGTCGAGCACAAGGGCAACGACCGGCAGGATGTGGTCAGCATCGCCGACAAAAACATCGAAGACTTCATTCGCGCACGCCTGGCCGAGCGCTTCCCGCAGGACGGCTTTCTCGGCGAGGAAAGCGGCTCGGCCGACCTCAAGGCCCGCTGTGTGTGGGTGATCGATCCCATCGACGGCACTGCCTGTTTCGTCAACGGTCTGCACAACTGGTGCGTTTCCATCGGGCTGCTGATCGACGGGGAACCCCACATCGGCGCGATCGCCGACCCCAACCATGACGAACTCTTCCATGGCTGTCTCGGCCGCGGCGCCTATGTCAACGAGACACCCATCACGGCCAGCGCCGCCAGCCATGTGCGTGATGGCCTGACCGGCGCGGGCACCTTTCATCCGCGCGGCAAGGAGCATTTCATTCCGTTTCTGGAAAAGCTGCTGGCCGAAGGCGGCATGTTCATCCGCAATGGCTCCGGCGCGCTGATGACGGCTTACGTCGCCGCAGGGCGATTGATCGGTTACTACGAGACCGAACTCAAGAGCTGGGATTGCCTGGCCGGGCTGGTGCTGGTGGCCGAGGCGGGCGGGCTGCGCAACGATTTCTTCCGCAACGATGGGCTGCTCAGGGGTAACCCCTATCTGGTGGCGGCGCCCGGCGTGTATCGACAGCTGGCCGAGCTGATCGGCCCTTCGCTGGATGGCTGAGGCGTTGCGCGTTCGTCAGTCGACCGTGTACTGCCAGGCCCGAGTCGGGCAGCCTGTGCTATACCGTTCTGACGCGCTGGGGCCGGCGAAACGGCCCTGTTCATCAGGGGGGAAACAATCGGCGGCCCATCAGCCTGAGCCAACCTGCGTGATCTGATGGCTGCCCGCATAGAAGCGAGGTAACGATCATGACCATGATGCAATGCACCCACCGCGACCACCTCATCACCGCCGAGGTGATGGAATATCCCGGCACTCCGACACCCTGGGCTGGCGGTTGCCGGATTACCGATCCCGCCGGGCACGTGACTCGCCGTATGCCGCTACCGCTCGAGCATGCGTTCATGGACGAGCTGGAAAAGGCCCAGCGACTGTCCATCGCCCATGGCAAGTGGCTGGTCGATCAGCATCTCGATCACGGCCGCGAGCTGTTCCAGAAGGCCGCCTAGCACTGCTCGAAGCGTCTTTTCATGCGTCGGATGTCCATCGTCCGACGCATGCCTTGAGCGCGCCGAGTGAGCGTGCGGTTCTTCGTTCCTGCACACACAATTCGCTTCGCAGTTGCCAGCGCACGAATCTGTACCGTTTGCGGCAGGAACGCCGGCGAACCGGCTAAGTTTCGGATAGCAAAGCGAAAAGTGCTGACGGGCAGGACTGCGTCGGCGGCATTTTGCCCGTTGCTTAATAAGTGAAACGGTGGCATAGCTATCACCAAGCCACCGGAAACGGTGGTGCTCATAAGCGGAAGTAAGGACGACTTATGCAAATCCAGGTTCACAGCGATAACCACATCGAAGGCAGTGCCCGTCTGGCTGATTGGGTCAGTGCCAGTGTCGCAAGCAGGCTGGACCGGTTCGACGACGAGCTGACGCGCGTCGTCGTGCACCTCAACGACGAAAACGGTGACAAGGCCGGCGCCCATGACAAGCGCTGCCAGATCGAAGCGCGGCCGAAGGGGCTGCAGCCGATCTCCGTCACCCACAAGGCCGAATCGCTGGAGTTGGCGATCGACGGCGCGGTGGACAAGCTGAACAATGCGCTCGCTCACCAGTTCGGCAAGTTGCGTAGCAAGCGCTCCGGAGCCCAGCCGCAGATGATCGATGGCGCGGTGGCCGAGCGTGACGCGCTCTTGGAGGAAGACTTCCTCGCGGACGAGCAGGTCCGCAATTCATAAGCCGTAAGCAAGGGCCTTCCTCGGAAGGCCCTTCACACATCTAGTGCAGCAATTCCGGCGGAATCCTGCCGCCATTTTCGGCAAGCTTCTTCATCACCGCCCGGTGCAGCCACATGTTCATCTGCGCCGAGTCCGCCATCTCTGCCGGCGGGCAGCCTAGTTCCGTAGCAAGCTCCCGGCGTGCTTCCAGGCTGCTGTCCAGCCCGAGCAACTTCAGCAGATCGACGATCGAGGTGCGCCAGTTCAGCGCTTCCGGGTGCGCCGCCGCCTTGGCTTCCAGTTGTGCCACCACATCCACGCCACTCGCCGTGGCTGATGACTGATTCAAGTCCTGGTGCGGCGCGATAGTCGCGTTGTCGGTGGCGGTGGGCCTTTCTCCCAGCGTGATGCCCTCGGCGCTCGAGCGGGTAGCGTCGGCTGGTGGTGCATCAGCCTTGTGTTGCGCCTCGTTGGAAGCATCACCCAGGCCGAGCTTGGCCTTGATCGTATCGAAAAGTCCCATGTCCGTTCTCCTGACTGTTGATGTCCATATTCGACAGCAACCCAGGACAGACCATTCGCTCCCGCAGGTCGGGTAATTGTCGGCCTGGCGTGGCCCCTCAGCCGTGCTCCAGCCAGGCGCTGGCTTCGGCTTCCTGGTGCAGGTCGAAGGCCTTGATGGTCAGCCCGGGGATCAGCGCGCCTTCCACCTCACTGGCCTTGCGCAGCCATTCCTTGCCGGCGACCACCGCGCAGCGGTCGAAACGGCGTATGAAGCGGAACAGGTGCGGAAGCCGTGACAGCTCCACGCCGACGGCGCCGAGCGTAGGCAGGTCGAAGTCGCCGATGCGATAGAGCATGCGGCCATGGCTGATGCCTTCGGATTTGAACAGCAGGTCATCCAGCGCAGCGCGCATGGCCTGACTGTCCAATTTGCCGGAGAAGTCGATATCGATGCGGTTTTCGCCTCGGCGCGATACGTGAAACATGCGCAGACCCTCGTTTGTTCGGTGTTTTATGCGAGTTGCCCCGCGTTACCTGACCATAGACGTTGCGTCGTGACCGAGCCAAAAAAACAGGTGCGCAAGTGCCGTTTCGTTGATCTGCGTCAGTGCGTGGGGCTGCGTTGCGTGAGCGCCAAAAAAGGCGCGCAAAGCCAGCAATGGCGAGGCTTGCAGATAGTTGATAAACGGTATCAAGTTGCCCCTGGCGCCGCCGAGAACAGTGTTAGCTGCGACGCCATTCGACGCTGGCATCGCTTTCTCTCCCTGTAGTGGATACCCCCATGACCAGCACCTTGGCGAACGTCATTCAGTCCCTTTTGCGCGGACTGGGTCTGCGCACCATCAACCATCAGTTCTTCTTCTCCTACAGCCTGATCTTCCTGTGTGCGGCCCTGACCGCCGCTGTGCTGTTCATGTCCGCCAAGGACGCCAGCCAGATCGACATGGCCGGAGCCCAGCGCATGCTCAGCCAGAAGATGATGAAGGAAGCGCTGCTGGCGGCGCAGGGCGTCGGTGACAAGACCGCCGTCGACAAGACCATCCAACGCTTCGAGCAGTCGCATCGGCTGCTGCTCAACGGCGACCGCGCCCAGGGCATCGCACCGGTGGAGCTGACCAGTGCACAACCGCACCTGCAGCGCGTCGATCAGATCTGGCAGCGTTATCGGCCCGCCGTACAGGCACTGGCCGCAGGTCAGAGCGCTGACGTGAACGCCATTGCCACCGACTCAAACGACATCCTTGCCGCTTCCAACGAAGTGGTGCTGCTGATTTCCGCTGAAGCCAACCGCAGCGCGTCGCAGCAGCTCTGGGTCGCCCTGGGTTCGACCCTGTGCATCCTGCTGATGGTCGTGCTGGGACGGATCGCTGGAATGAACTGGCTGATGCTGCAGATCGACGAGCTGCGGGGGCGTCTGGAGAGGGTCAGCCAGGGCGACTTTTCCGCGCCGCTGCAGGTGCGGCACGCCGATGACGAGATGGGCATGATCACCCTGGCGTACAACCGCCTGCTGGGGCAGGTTGGAGAGATGATCCGCGGTGTGCGTCTGGCCGCTGACGAAGCCGATGGCCAATGCGTGCGCATGGCGAATCTGGCCGGGGACAGCGCCCGCAACGTCGAGGGGCAGCAAGCCGAGATCGATCAGGTCGCTACCGCCATGAACGAAATGCTCGCCACCTCCCAGGAAGTCGCGCGCAGCACGGTCGAGGCCGCCAATGCCGCAGATGTCGCTGAGCAGGAGACCAACTCTGGCAGCGCGGTGATGAATGAGTCGGTCGGCGCCATCCGCACCTTGAGCGGTCATGTCGACAGCCTGTCCGATGTGATGCAGCAGCTGGTGCAGGACAGTCACGAGATCGGCAAGGTGCTGAACGTGATCAGCGGGATTGCCGAGCAGACCAACCTGCTGGCGCTGAATGCGGCCATCGAGGCGGCGCGTGCTGGCGAGCAGGGCCGCGGTTTCGCGGTTGTTGCCGACGAAGTCCGCAGCCTGGCCAGCCGCACGCAGAGCTCGGCCAAGGAGGTAAGCGTGCTGGTCGAGCGCTTGCAGAGCCAGGCCACCCGCGCGGGTACGGCCATGGATGCGTCGCGTCAGAGCAGCTCGGTGACGCTCACCCAGATTGAAGCGGCGCAGCATGCGCTGGGGCAGATCGTCGGTGCGGTGCAGACCATTCGCGGCATGACCAATCAGATCGCCACGGCGGCCGAGGAGCAGTCACAGGTGGCCGAGGACATGAACCAGTCGCTGACACGCATCGCCCAGGTTGCTGACCAGGCCGCTGGTGTCACTCAGGACACGGCGACGTCAGGCAATACCATCATGCAGAGCATGAAAGGCCTCAAGGCGCTGACCGGGCGTTTCCGTCTCGAGGCGTGATCAGGTCGGCGTGAATCGCGGGAGGGCAATGCTGGCGGAGGGCGCCTGTCCGGCGCTAGGGCATCCCCGCCCATGAGGGGCGGGGACTGGGGGTAATCAGTCCTGACGGCTGGTCACTTCCAGCAGGTGATAGCCGAACTGGGTCTTCACCGGGCCTTGCACCTGATTGAGCGGGGCGCTGAATACGACGGTGTCGAATTCCTTGACCATCTGACCCGGGCCGAATGAACCCAGGTCGCCGCCCTGACGGCTGGAAGGGCAGCTGGAGTTTTCCTTGGCGACCTCGGCGAAGTCGGCACCGCCTTCGATAGCGGCTTTCAGTTCGTTGCACTTGGCTTCGGTGGAAACCAGGATGTGGCGGGCGGTAGCGCGTGCCATGGGGACTCTCCTCTTCAAATAGGCTGCCGAGGCTACCGCAAACCGGTGGCATTGGCGACCGGACCGCGTGGCATTGAAGGCTTAATGAAGGCCCCCGGTGACCTTCTTTTCGGGTACTCTCGCGCGCTTTTTCATCGGACCCGGAAAACGCTCCATGCTTGATACCACCCTTGCGCAACTTGAAAACGTCATCAACGATCTGCTGCAGCGCAACCAGAGCCTGAGCGAGCACTGTGTCTTGCTCGAGCAGCAGCTGCAGCAGGCACGTGAGGAAAACGACAATCTGCAACTGGCTGCGCTGGAGCAGGAAGACAGGCAGGGCGCTACCCTGGCGCGGCTGCAGGCGCTGGTGGAGCGTGCAGCTGGCAGTAGCGCCGCATGACGGCGGATGGCGTTCAGGTGCTCAGGGTATTCGGCCGCGAATACTCGTTCCGCGCGCCGCCCAGCCAGGATGCTCTGCTGCAGGAGGCGGCGGCCTTGCTGCAGCAGCATCTGGCCGACAGCCAGCGGCAGTTTCCCAACGCCACGGGCGACAAGCTGCTGGTGCTCACCGCACTGAATCTCTGCGTGCCGCTGCTGCAACAGAACGAGCAGATGCAGGATGTCGAGCAACGCATCGCCGCCAGCGTCGCCCGTATCAATCAGCAGCTCGCGGCGCAGGGCTGAGCGGCTGCCTCAGGCTGCGTCGCTGCTGCGCGTGGTTTCTTTGACCGGGCGCTCTGTCAGGTAACGCTGCAGGCGAGCCTTTTCCGGCTCGCTGAAGGCCAGCCCGAGTTTGGTACGCCGCCAGAGGATGTCATCCACCTGGGTTGCCCACTCTTCGCGCCGCAGGTAGTCGACTTCCTGCGCATACAGCTGCTGGCCGAGGTCTTCGCCCAGTGCATCGAGCGAGCGCGCTTCGCCCAGCATGCGCCATACCCGATTGCCGTAGAGGGTTGCCCAGCGCTTGGCCAGCGGCAGTTTCAGCCCCTGTACCTTGGCCACCAGCTCTTCGGTGAGTGCATCGGCCGTGCTCATGCCTTCACCGCCAGGCAGTGCCGCCAGCGCCGTCCAGCTTTCACCCATAGCCGGGAAGAACGGCTTGAGCTGCGCCATCGCCGACTCGGCGAGCTTGCGGTAGGTGGTCAGCTTGCCGCCGAACACCGAAAGCAGCGGTGCCTGTTTTTCGTCCGCCGCCAGCGACAGGGTGTAGTCTCGGGTAACCGCGGACGGGTTATCCGATTCGTCGTCGCATAGCGGCCGGACGCCGGCGAAGGTATGCACGATGTCGCGGGGCTCGAGTTGCTCGCGAAAGTGCGTGTTGGCCACTCCCAATACGTAGGCGACCTCTTCCTCGCTGATGCTCACCTTGGCCGGGTCGCCACGGTACTCGCGATCAGTGGTGCCGATCATGGTGTAACGGTCCAGATAGGGGATGGCGAAAACGATGCGCCGATCCTCGTTCTGCATGATGTAGGCCTGCTCACCTTCATACAGCTTGGGCACGATGATGTGGCTGCCCTGAATCAGGCGTATGCCATAGGGTGAGCGCTGCTGCAGGTTTTCGTCGATGAACTGTGCGACCCAGGGACCGGCCGCATTGACCAGTGCCTTGGCCTTTAGTGAGAAGCGGCTGCCGTCCTCGCGCTGCAGCTCGACATGCCAGATGCCGCCAGCACGTTTGGCACTCAGGCACTGGGTGCGGGTATGGATATGCGCGCCTTTCTCCCGCGCCGCCATGGCGTTGAGCACCACCAGCCGCGCGTCGTCGACCCAGCAGTCGGAGTATTCGAAGCCGCGGGTGATCGCCGGCTTGAGCGGGCTATCACTTCCGAAACGCAAACCCCGCGATGCCGGCAGCTTCTTGCGCATGCCCAGGTTGTCGTAGAGGAACAGGCCGGCGCGGATCATCCACGCCGGGCGCAGGTGAGGGCGGTGGGGCAGCACGAAGCGCATCGGCTTGACGATATGCGGCGCCTTGGCCAGCAGCACTTCACGCTCGGCCAGCGCCTCGCGGACGAGGCGGAATTCGTAGTGCTCCAGATAGCGCAGGCCTCCGTGAATGAGCTTGCTGCTGGCCGACGACGTATGGCTGGCCAGATCGTCGCGTTCGCAAAGGAACACCGACAGCCCGCGACCAGCTGCATCGGCAGCGATACCGACGCCATTGATACCGCCGCCGATCACGGCGACGTCATAGAGCTCGGAGACGGGCTGGGCGGAATGGGGCACGGGCTTCTCCTCGAAAACGAAAGGTCATGTTCGGTTTTGAACATGCTATTCGCAAAAGAATCCGTGCGAAAGAAAAAATGTTCGAAAATAGATAAAAAAGAAAATATTCGAACGCTGGGTTTCTGATTGATTGCCGCTGTTTCGACTGTTGTGCTGGTGTCGTCCCGGCCGCCGTCAGAGTTCGCCTGCCCGCAAGGGATCGAATTCGTTACGAGCGTTCTGTCTTAACTATCGGAGCGGAGTTGTCTGCGAAACGAACTGCCGCCCAACTACTCGGCGATTTCCAGCTGCACTTTGTGGCGGGCCAGCAGCTCGGCGAACACCTCCGACGGTGCCGAGTCGGTGAACAGGCAGTCGATCTGTTCCAGCGAGCCCAGGCGCGTCATGGCGCTGCGGCCGAATTTGCTGGAGTCCGCGGCGAGGAAGACCTTGCGCGCGTTATGGATGATCGCCTGGGAGACGCGCACTTCCTGATAATCGAAGTCGAGCAGGGTGCCGTCCTCGTCGATACCGCTGATGCCGATCAGGGCGAAATCGACCTTGAACTGGCTGATGAAATCGGCGGTGGCCTGGCCCACCACGCCGCCGTCGCTGCGCACGTTGCCGCCGGCGATCAGCACATCGAAGTCTTCCTTGGTGCTGAGAATGCTCGCCACGTGCAGATCATTGGTGATGATCTTCAGGTCACGGTGGTTGAGCAGGGCGCGGGCGATCGCCTCGGTGGTGGTGCCGATATTGATGAACAGCGAAGCCTGGTCGGGGATGCGCGCGGCCATGGCGGCGGCGATACGCAGTTTCTCGTCGCGCATCTGGTGCGCGCGCTGGCTGTAGGCGGTGTTCTGCACGCTGGAATCGTAGGCCGCGCCGCCGTGGTAGCGCCGCAGCAGGCCGGCGTCGCCGAGCTGGTTGATGTCGCGGCGGATGGTTTGCGGCGTGACGGCGAAATGCCGTGCCAGCTCGTCGATGCTCACATAGCCGCGCTCGCGCACGAGTTCCAGAATGTTCTGCTGTCGGGGCGCCAGGCTCATGAGGCTTCCTTGTTCGCTGTTGTGCGGGAAGCATGCCGTAGTCTGGCGTTCGATTAAAGCGCTGCCTGTTCGAATTCGCACATGCCAGGCCTGCCTCCAAAACCTCCAGAGGCAGGCCTGTTGTTCGTCAGGTCAGTCTTCGGCCCAGTTGCGCGTACGGTCGACCGCCTTCTGCCAGCCGCGATAGAGCGCTTCGCGCTGTTCACTTCCGCACGCCGGTTCGAACACCCGCTCGATGCTGCTCTTGCTGCGCAACTCGTCGAGGTCGCTCCAGAAACCGGTCGCCAGTCCGGCCAGGTAGGCCGCGCCGAGCGCCGTGGTTTCCTTCATCTGCGGGCGTTCAACCTGAGTACCGAGCATATCGGCCTGGAACTGCATGAGGAAGTTGTTGGCTACCGCGCCGCCGTCCACGCGCAGGGCGCGCAGGCGCTCGCCGGCGTCCTGCTGCATGGCATCGAGCACGTCGCGAGTCTGGTAGGCGATGGATTCCAATGCTGCTCGGATCAGGTGGTCGACCTTGACCCCGCGGGTCAGGCCGAACAGTGCGCCACGGGCACGCGGGTCCCAATAGGGCGCGCCAAGGCCGGTGAACGCCGGCACCAGGTAAATGCCGTTGCTGTCCGGCACTTTGGTGGCGAAGTATTCCGAATCCAGCGACTCGTTGAGCACCTTGAGCTCGTCGCGCAACCACTGCACGGTCGAGCCGCCATTGAAGATGGCGCCTTCCAGCGCGTAGTTCACTTCGCCACGCGGTCCGCAGGCGATGGTCGTCAGCAGGCCATGTTCGGATTGCACCGCCTTGGTGCCGGTGTTCATCAGCAGGAAACAGCCGGTGCCGTAGGTGTTCTTCGCCTGGCCTGGCTCGACGCACATCTGGCCGAACAGAGCGGCTTGCTGGTCCCCGGCGATACCGGCGATGGGGATGCCGGTGCTCTGGCCCGAGCCAAGGTAGGCGTGACCATAAACCTCGGAGGACGAGCGCACATCCGGCAGCATCTCGCGTGGGATATCCAGGGTTTCCAGCATCACTGGGTCCCAGTCCAGCTTGTGGATGTCGAACAGCATGGTCCGTGAGGCGTTGGTGTAGTCGGTGACGTGGGCCTTGCCCTGGGTCATCTTCCAGATCAGCCAGCAATCGACGGTGCCGAACAGCAGTTCGCCGCGGCGGGCGCGCTCACGGCTGCCCTCGACGTGGTCGAGAATCCACTTGATCTTGGTACCGGAGAAGTAGGGGTCGATCACCAGGCCCGTAGTCTTGCGGATGTGATCTTCCATGCCGTCGCGCTTGAGCTGGTCGCAGATCGGCGTGCTCTGGCGGCTCTGCCAGACGATGGCGTTGTAGATCGGCCGGCCGGTGATCTTGTCCCAGACGATGGCGGTCTCGCGCTGGTTGGTGATACCGATGGCCGCCACCTGCTCGTTGGTGATGCCGGCCTGGGCCAGGGCTTCGACGAACACACCGCTCTGGGTCGCCCAGATTTCCATGGGGTCGTGCTCGACCCAGCTCGGTTGCGGGTAGATCTGTGCGAATTCGCGCTGAGCGATGGTCACCACGTTGGCGTTGCGGTCCAGCACGATAGCGCGGGAGCTGGTAGTGCCCTGGTCGAGGGCGACGATGAATTGCTTGTTCTGATTGCTCATGGCGTCGTTTCCTTAGCGAACTTTGCTGATATCGGGCTGGGCGGAGCCCATTTCGGCAGAGGCCTTTTCCTTGGGTTTTGGTGCATCGCAGGCGGCCGATCCAACGCCCGGCAAGTGCCGGCAGATGAGTGCCTTGTACCCTGCAGCGCCGAGGCAGGCGCCGAGAATCGGGGCGAAGATCGGGACCAGGAAATACGGAATGTCTCGCCCGCCAGTGAAGGCCACATCACCCCAGCCGGCAAAGAAGGTCATCAGTTTAGGCCCGAAATCCCGTGCGGGATTCATCGCGAAGCCGGTCAGCGGTCCCATTGCACCGCCGATCACGGCGATCAGCAGGCCGATCAGCAAAGGTGCGAGCGGGCCGCTGGGCAGGCCGTTGCCGTCGTCGGTGATGGCCATGATCATCGCCAGCAGAATGGCGGTGATGACGACCTCCACCAGAAACGCCTGGCCGAACGACAAGGAGGCGTGGGGGTAGGTCGAGAAGATCGATGCGAGTTCGAGGCTCTCGACACTGCCGCGAACCATTTGCTGGGCCTGTTCGAAATCGAAAAACAGACTGCTGTACAGCCCGTAGACCAGCGCCGCAGAACAGAAGGCGCCGGCCACCTGCGCCAGGATGTAGGCCGGAACGCGGTGCCGCTCGAATGTGCCGAACAGCCACAATGCGATGGTCACGGCCGGGTTCAGGTGGGCACCGGAGACGCCGGCGGCAAGGTACACCGCCATCGAAACGCCGATGCCCCAGATGATGCTGATTTCCCACAACCCCAGGTCGGCACCGCCGAGCTTGAGCGCTGCGACGCAGCCAGTACCGAAGAAGATAAGAAGGGCAGTGCCGAGAAATTCGGCGATGCATTGTCCCTTGAGCGTAGGGACGATGGGCGTACTCATGCGCGGAGCCTCGTTCGTTTGTTTTTGTTTTATTCCGAGCACTGCGTTGGTTCGGAATTGTTCGGAAACGAAAACTTAGAGGCAAAGAATGCAGCTGTCAAAGTAAAAATTCGAACATTTTACGGGCGCGCTGCGGGAACAAATGATGGTGCTTGCTGTCGCCGCGGTCCGAGTCATCGCCGTGACCGATGAAGCCTTGCCAACCGGGAGGGCGTTGGAAACCGTCGGTGTCTTAGCGCCGACGCCGCCAGAGGCGCCAGCCGAGCAGCAGATCGTCAGCCATCGGCACCAGAGCCAGTGCCAGCAGCAAGGCGGCCAGCGGGACCGTGGCGATGAAGCCGAAATGCTTGAAGCCGGCTGCGCCGCTCAATCCGCCGACGAAGAAGCTCATCACCATCAGCAGGTTGATACGCAGGCGCTGTCGGTTGGCCCGAACCGGTGGCATGTCGTCATGACGATTGCGGTTGAAGTAGATCAGCCTGCCCAGCTCGATGCCGATGTCGGTCACCATGCCAGTGATATGGGTGGTGCGCACTTCGGCATTGGAGAGCTTGGTGATGATCGCGTTCTGCAGGCCCATGATGAAGCACAGCAGCACCACGGTCAGCGGCACGAAGAAACCCGGAACCGTCATCAGCCGCGCGCCGAGGATACCGAACAGCAGCAACAGCGCGGCTTCCAGCGCCAGCGGTAGCGCGTACTGGCTATGCAGACGGCGACGTCGCGAGAAGTTGATCATCAGCGTCGAGCACATGGCACCAAGAACGAACGAGAGCAATGCACCGAAGCCTGCCAGCGCCAGATCGGTGGCACCGAGGGCCAGGTTGTCGGCCATTGCCGAAACGATACCGGTCATGTGCGAGGTGTACTGCTGGACGGCGATGAACCCGCCGGCATTGGCGGCACCCGCGACAAACGCGAGGCACAGGCCGAGCTGACGATTGCTATGGGCGGACCGTCGGCGATCGGTCAGACGACGGGCGTACTTGATCGGCATGGCAGGCTCGCGCTCGGCAGCAAAGCGGCGATTATAGAGCGGCCGGCCTGGCTGGATCGCGATTGGTGGATATTCTCAACGTCGTCGCCCGGCCTTGCGGCCGCCGCCGCGTCGTGCAGCCCGCGGTTTGCGCTGGCGTGACAGTTCGCGGGTGATGGCGTCGTTGAGCAGCTTGCGCGCGTCTTCACCGTCGTCGTGCTCGGGAAAATGCTCGGGCAGGCTGCGGGCCAGATGCAGGTAGGTTTCCACCACATGCAGGGTACTTTCCAGGCTGGACAGGTCGCTGCCGAGCAGCAGCTTGGGCATCGGGATGGCGTGGCCTTCGGCGACTCGCTTGATCCAGCGCTGGGCATGCTGGCTGGCCGGGCTGTCGAAGCCGCCGCGGATCGGCGTGCAGGCGAACGTCCAGCGCAGCCAGAGCGGAATCTTCGGGTCGTCTATCAGCTCGATCCATTCGGCCAGTTCGTCCGGCAGTACCGAGATAAATGCCTCGCCGTAGTTTATGTTGCGGTTGAAGGTCAGCCAGGACCGCAGCAGGCTCGGTTCGCCCATCAGTTCGGAAATTGCCGAGAGGTGATCGATGGACGGGCGCACCTGGAACTGGCTCAGGTCCACCGGCGCATCCGGGCTGTTGAACAGGCGGCGGATGGACTTGAGCGTCTGCGGGTCCAGCGCAGTGATCTCGCCGCTGTCGTGGTGACCGAAGCGCCCGGCGCGGCCGCCGATCTGCTTGACCTCCTGCACCTTGAGCTGGCGATTCTGGATGCCGTCGAATTTCTCATCGGTATAGAAACACAGCGTGTGCGCCGGCAAGTTGAGGCCCATGCCGACCGCATCGGTAGCGACCATGATGTCCGCCTCGCCCTCGCGGAAGCGCCGGGCCTGCTCGCGTCGGACCTCGGGCGAGAGCGCACCGTAGACCACCGAGACGCTTTTGCCGGCGCTTTCGAGCATGCCCTTGAGCTCCAGCACCAGCTTGCGGCTGAACGCCACCAGCAGCGAGCCGGGTTCCAGCCGTTCCAGCGTCGTGGCGTGGCGGGCGACTTCAACCGGGGACAGGCGCTTGGTGCGTTGCACCACCAGCTTGTCCTCGCACAGATCGCAAAGCGTGCGCAAGGAGGGTTCGATCAGCGCTGGCCCGGTCATCATCAGTTGCGGCGTATGGGCGCTGACCAGTGCATCGACCCAGGCCCAGCCACGTTGCGAGTCGGCCATCATCTGTACCTCGTCGACCACCACCACATCCCAATGCTGATGGCGGAAACGCGCGAACTCCTCCACGGTGCAGCAGAAGTGTGTGGCGCCTTCGCGGATGATTTCTTCCTCGCCGGTTACAAGTGAGCAGCGCACGCCCATCGTCTCAATGCGCTCCTGGTTTTCCAGCGCCATCAGGCGCAGCGGCGACAGGTAGATGCCGTGCTCGGCCGCAGCCATCGCCTCGATGGAACGGTGCGTCTTGCCGCTGTTGGTCGGGCCGAGCAGGGCGGTCCAGCGTCGCGTCAGGCGCCGGGCCGGGTAGAGCTTGTGGTAGTGGACGAAGCGCGGGTTGTTCTCCAGCAGCACGGCAAACGCCATTTTTTCCTCGTGCTCGCGGCGGGCGGCGCGAATCGCCTTGCGCATGCGGCCGGGTTCCAGGGCGATGAGCTCGGTAAGACGCTTGTGCCCGAGCAGTTGCAGATCGAAATCGCGGGCGAGCTCGAGCATGCGCTCGAAGGTGGCCTGCAGCTCGTCGCGATCCTGGCGCTTCCACGCCTCGACTTCCGCCACGCTGAGCAGATGATCCTGGCCGGAAGGAACCCGCCGCTGCAATTCGAGGGTGAGATTGCCGCGCTGCAAGGCCACCACGTAGCGCAGCTCATGGCGAATCTCGTTGAGGGTGGCGATGGCATGCGGCAGAAATTCATCAACCCGTGGCAGTTCCGGGCGGATGCGTGCCAGGCACCGCTGCCGCTCGTCCTCGTCCATTTCGGCGAAGGGCCGTTCGAGCACCTGTAGCCGATTGCGCACATAACGCTGTACGGCCTGTTTCAGGTTGTCGGCGAAATCGTCGCGCCGCGCGCTATCGTCCAGACGCAGCGCCCAGTCCGGCTCCAGCAGATGGACCGGCGAGCCCAGGCTGAAGGTCTTCTCGCTGCCGAACACATCCACGCTGCAGTGGATCTCGCCGAGATCACGGCTGACGACCCGATCGAGCAACTCGTCTGCAGCAGGCGCGGCCAGTAGTTCTTCCACCGCCTGCCCATGCAGCCCCAGCCAGAATGCCTTGGCCGCGCGAGCCAAGCCGACGATGGGGTAGCCGACGTACGGGGTGAACCACTTTTCCTGGTGATGCTTCTTCGCGGTGAATTCCGGATATCGCGCCGTTGCCCAGTCGAGGAAGCGCGCCAGACGTTCGAGCCTGATGGATTTGAACTGCTTGCCCCCGGTCTTGGCCATGATCGACACCTTTGCTGATCAGTCTTCTTTGTACGACTCGCGTTGCGCTCGTTTGCTCGGCGGCGCGCATGGCCGGCCGGGGATTATAGAGGCCAGCGCCGGCTTTTCTCTTGCGCCTGACTGCAATCAAGAAAGCAAATTGTCCGTAAGGGTGGCGGTTGGCCATTATTCATCGATGTCCTATAGTGCGCGCCGCAATGGATGGCAAACAGCCCGGTCGAGCCGGCTGGATGAGAGCTATCGATTTTTGATGGACAACAGGAAATTACAGATGAACGCCAAACACATTCTTGCCGTAGCCGTTGCTGCCACACTGCTTTCGGCCTGCACCGCCACCACTTCGCTGCGCTCCACCGATCCGGACCTGGCAATCAAGATCAACCAGGACGCGCCGCTAGTGCTGAAGAACCCCGTCAGCAAGACCTACAAGGCCACCAGCTTCGGCCAGTACCGCTTCCGCGCCGAGAAGCCGGGGATGGAGCCTA
The DNA here is from genome assembly GCF_021432085.1 of Stutzerimonas kunmingensis. Lineage (GTDB taxonomy): Bacteria > Pseudomonadota > Gammaproteobacteria > Pseudomonadales > Pseudomonadaceae > Stutzerimonas. Next base: position 1,873,158 of record NZ_CP090366.1, read on the forward strand.
TGTATGGTCTGATCCCGTTGAAATTCAACAGCGGCTATCTGGTCGCCGACATCCTTTTCTTCGCACCCGCCGCGTTCTACAACCTGCGCGAGGTGTACCCGTTCTACGAGTTCGACGTAGAGAAGAACGAGGTCCGCTACAAGAAGAACGTTGGCGATCAGTGGACCGTGTACAAGCCGACACCAGCGGAAGTGGCTCGCGCTCAGGCGTACTTCGCCAACTGATCGCAGCCGGCAGCCCTTGCGTCTGTTGACGCAGGGGCTCCGCAATCAAACCCCTCGCTCTGCCGCATCGCCATCGTCACGGCGATCGTCCCCCAGCTGCAGCTTCAGGCTGCGCACTTCTTCAGTCAGACATTCCACCTGTACCAGTAGTCGCTGCAGGGTTTCGCGGTCGGCCAGCTGGTCGCGGTTGTCTTCCTCGTTGCGGTCGGCGACGAACAGCGAACCGATGTAGGCCGCGAAGCTGCCGAACAGACCGACTCCGGACACCATCAGCATCACTGCGACGATACGGCCCAGAGTGGTGACCGGATAGAAGTCGCCGTAGCCGACCGTGGTCACGGTGACGAACGCCCACCACAGTGCCTCTTCCGGCGTATTGATCGAGCTTTCTGGGTTCGGCGCTTCCACCAGCAGCATGGTCAGCGCGCCAAACGCTACCAGCAGCATGGTTGCCGTGGCGGCGGAGGCGACGATGCCTTCGGCGCGGTTGCGGAACAGGATGCGCCAGATCAGCCGCAACGACTTGATCGCCCGCAGCACCCGCAGAATCTGGAAGGCCCGAAACAGCTTGGCCGCCTGCAACCCGCCGGCAGGCACGCTGGCCAGCAGGTCGATCCAGCCCCAGCGCATGAAGCGCAGCTTGTCGTCGGCTTCCTGCAGGCGCATCCAGAAATCGATGAAGAAAAAGAAGCACACGATGTTGTCCAGATACCCGAGCAGAGTCGATACGTCGTCGGGTAGGTCGAACACCAGATCGGCCACCAGTGCACCGATCACGTAGACCGATAGCAACAGGATGAATATCTGAAAAGGTGTGACGGCGCGATGCTTCATGAGTCAACCGGGTTTCGTTGGGCAGGTTGGCGCAAGTTTAAAGCACACCGCGGTAATCGGGCCGGAACGATGGGCAGGAGTGTTGGGGATGGAAGTGCGCAAGATGATTGGTATCGGCTGTGCCGGCTGGAGCCTGCCGCGCGAGGCGTGGCCGGCATTCGCTGAGCAAGGCACGCACCTGCAGCGCTACAGCGGAGAGCTATCGGTGGTCGAGATCAACAGCTCGTTCTACCGACCGCATCGCCCGGCCACCTATCGCAAGTGGGCGGCGAGCGTGCCGGAGAACTTCCGCTTTTGCGTGAAGATGCCCAGGCAGATCAGCCATGAGCTGCGCTTGCGCGAGTGTGACGAGGCGCTCGAGCGCTTTCTCGGCGAATCGACCGAGCTGGCTGAAAAGCTCGGCTGCCTGTTGCTGCAATTGCCGCCATCGCTGACCTTCGATCCTTCAACGGCGGAGGACTTCTTCGCTGCCATGCGCGCACGCTACGACGGTGCACTGGTACTCGAACCGCGGCATGCGAGCTGGCTGGACGCCGGTGAGCTGCTCGAGCGTTGGCGTATCGCACGGGTGGCGGCAGATCCTTCGCCAATTGCAGGAGCAGAGCAGGCGGGCGGCTGGTCGGGCATGCGCTACTACCGACTGCACGGTTCGCCACGCATCTACCATTCTGCGTACTCGGCCGAATGGCTGGAGCGGCTGGCTGGTGAGTTGCGGACTTCTGCTCGGTCCGGCGTGCCGTGCTGGTGCATTTTCGACAATACCGCCAGCGGCGCTGCGGTGAGCAATGCGCTGGCACTGCAGGCGCTGCTGGCAGACGAAACCGCCTGGTCGCCCTAGCGCGGGATGATGCGTACGCGACCCGCGGTGTTGTCGCGTCGGGCAGCCTTTTCGTTTTCCGCGCGGCCGGGAATCGAGCCGAGATCCGCACCGCGATCCGGTGTCGAGCTGCCGTCCAGTTCGCGCTCGTCGACGCTGATCGAGGTGGCGTCCGGGTAGCCGGTGGTCAGCGTCTCGGTGCTGGCGGTCACCGGGGTGGCATCGTCGTCGCCCCATTTGGCGCTGCGCTCGTCGATATCGATGGCGCCGTTGCGCTCCATGACACGCTCGACTGCGGAAACCCGGCTGTCGTCCTCCAGCGTTACGGTGACGTCGTCCTCCAGCGTTACGGTGACGATGGTCGATCCGCGGCGGGCCGCTTCGGGGTAACGACCGGCATGCTGGCTCGATCCGTCGCCGAAGACCTTGTGAAAGAAACTGCCGATCTTGTCGGCCACTGTTGCGTCTTCACCCGGCTCTTCGCCGACCACTTCCACACGGCTGCTGTCGACGGTGTCGCTGTTGAAGGATGCCGATATCTGGATGTCGTCGCTGGACACTCCCTCGCTCACGAGTTCGGCTTTCACTTTCTCTGCTTCGGCATAGCGGTCGAAAGCGGCAATTAGAATCTGGGTCATGACTTCACCTTTCATATGCAGCGAGGCTGCGGTGGCGGGCGTCTGGACCGATAGCGGTCAACGCATGGGTACTGATCGTTGGGCGCGGCGAGCCGCACGATGGTTCCGTGCGGACTCATTATCCGATGCTTCGCCTGGAGCCGCGCCGGCCCGGGCTTTCCACCGCCGGCTAGCTGTTAACCACCTTGCCGCCATTGATATGAATGGTCTGGCCACTGACATAGGACGAGTCCTCGCAGGCCAGATAGACATAAGCCGGACCCAGTTCGGAAGGCTGGCCGCAGCGGCCCATGGGCATCTGGCTGCCGAAGTCTTCGAGCATCTGCGGGTCGTGCTTGCCGAGCGACGGTGGCTGCAGCGGCGTCCAGATCGGGCCTGGCGCGATCTGGTTGACGCGGATCTCGCGCTCGATCAACTGCTGTGACAGCGCGCGGGTGAACCCGTCGATCGCGCCCTTGGTCGAGGTGTAGTCGACCAGCAGCGGGTGACCGATAAAGGAGTTGATCGAGGTGGTGTTGATGATCGAGGCGCCGGCCTGCAGATGGGGCAGGGCGGCACGGGTGAGATAGAAGTAGCCGTGGATGTTGGTGGCGAAGGTCTTCTCCCACTGCTCGTCGGTGATGTCCTCGAGGCGGATCTGCACCTCCTGGCGGCCGGCATTGTTGACCAGCACGTCCAGCCGGCCGAAGGCCTTCACGGTTTGTTCGACGGCATCGTTGCAGTGGCGGCTGTCGCGGATGTCGCCAGCGATCAACAGGCAGCGCTGGCCTTCGGCCTCCACCATCCGCTTGGCGTTTTCGGCGTCCTCGTGTTCGTCGAGATACATGATCGCGACGTCCGCACCTTCACGGGCGAAGTGCACCGCTGCCGCGCGACCGATGCCGCTGTCGCCGCCACTGATCAGCGCGACCTTTCCGGCCAGCTTGCCACTGCCCTTGTAGCTGTCGCGGATGAACTCGGCCTGCGGGTGCATTTCGGTTTCGCGACCGGGCAGACGGTCCTGCTGCTGAGCGGGAATCTTCGGGTAAGCCATACGTACTCCAGTCCTGAAATGGGTTCTGTAGGTACGGCTGGCGCTCGCCTGGAAAGTTTCGCCAGGATGCCGAACGGAAGTCAGGCAGCGGCAGAGCGCCGTGACGAACCACCGGCAGCAGCGACGCCTTTGCGGCCGCTCGTCGTGGCGCACGTTTGCGACCTGACATCAGCGGATGGCGGGCGTAGAATCCGCGCCGCTTCGACTGTCCCGTCCCTCACTCCATCCGCTCCCGCTGCCTTCCTGCTCGCTTCGCGCGTGCGGGCCGCGTGCGTCATGGTATTCGGGCAGGAACCGTCGCCCTTACACCCTCATTCGTCGCGCTTTGCGTCGAGTGAATCGATACCAGACCCACTTCTCCATGAACGAATCGCAAAGCTCCCCGGCCGGGAGCTGGCTTAGCGTTATCGCACTGGCGCTGGCCGCCTTCATCTTCAACACCACCGAGTTCGTCCCTGTGGCACTGCTCAGCGACATTGGCCGCTCGTTCGACATGCCGCCATCCCAGGTCGGGCTGATGCTGACCATTTACGCCTGGGTGGTTGCGCTGGTGTCGCTGCCGATGATGCTGCTGACGCGCAATTTCGAGCGCCGCACGCTGCTCATACTGGTCTTTGTGGTGTTCATCGGCAGCCATCTGGTTTCGAGCGTGGCGTCTAGCTACGGCATGCTGATGCTCAGTCGGATCGGCATCGCTTTGGCACACGCAGTGTTCTGGTCGATTACCGCATCGTTGGCAGTACGTGTGGCGCCCGCAGGCAAGCAGGCGCAAGCCCTGGGTCTGCTGGCGACCGGCAGTGCGCTGGCGATGGTGCTGGGCATTCCGCTGGGGCGCGTGGTGGGCGCTGCGCTGGACTGGCGCACCACCTTCCTGGCCATCGGTGTGATTGCCGCGCTGGTGCTGGTTGTCCTGGCGCGGACGCTGCCATCGCTGCCGAGCCAGAATTCCGGTTCATTGCGCAGCCTGCCGATGCTGTTCAAGCGCCCTGCGCTGTTGACCGCCTATGCGCTGACCGCGTTGGTCATCACCGCGCAGTTCACCGCCTACACCTACATCGAGCCCTTTGCGCAAACCGTCGCGCACCTGAGCGGCGACATGACCACCGTCCTGCTGTTGCTCTTCGGCGGTGCCGGTCTGCTCGGTTCGTTGCTGTTCAGCCGATACAGCGCGCGCTATCCGAGGGGCTTTCTGATCGCGGCGATCGCGGTCATGGCGATCTGTCTGCTGCTGTTGCTGCCGGCCTCGCGCGAGAGTTCGCTGCTCGGTGCGGTGGTGGTGATCTGGGGTATCGCCGGGATGTGCTTTGGCCTGGCCGTGCAATCGAAGGTACTGAACCTGGCTTCGGACGCGACCGACGTTGCCATGGCCATGTTCTCCGGCATCTACAACGTCGGAATCGGCGGCGGCGCCTTGCTCGGCAGCCTCGTTGTCAGCCATCTGGGGTTGCGTGAGATCGGCGTGGCTGCCGGCTTGCTCGCGGTCGCCGGCCTGTTGCTTTGCAGCCTTGCGACCTATCGCTTAGCCAGGCCTGCCAGCGGCACGGCGGTGTAGCTGGGCTACGTGTGATCCGCTGCCGGGCTTGGTTGTTGCGGTGGGATCAGCAGGCTTTCGCAGAGTTAGCTTGGAAAGCTGTGGCTATTCATCCGTAGCGGTGCTTTCGAAAGATGCCTGTGGTGTGCTGTGGGCGGCCTGGGTGCGTGCGATATCCAATGCCGCACGCTCCAGGCAGCGGCCGATTACCCGGTCACGATGCTGGTTGCTGCGGATGCCATCCAACAGGGCTAGAACCACATATGTAACCGTGGCTAACGCCAGCACGAATACGATGCCTTTTCCGGCGATCCAGGTATCGGTCAGCTTGATGACGTCCGTCGACAGACTGACGATCGCCGATACCAGCATGACGATGACGAGATTCTGGGAGACCCAGCGTTCCTGAGGTGGTGGGCCGGCGATCTCGGCGATGCGCGCCAACTCCTGAATGCTCGCCGCGTTGAACCCGCGCTCTACAAGGGTATTTCGGAACAGTGCGTAGCGCAGCAGTTCTTCGCGGCGTAGAAAACCGTAGCGGTTCAGCGTTTCACGGGCATAGATATCCCGGTAGTACCACGCGCAATAGCGCTCCCGGGCCAGCAGCATGCCAAACAGAGCAAGCAGTGCGCCGGCCATGGCAGCCAACCCCTGCAAAGGTGACTGGCTATTGAGCAAGGTCCCAACCAGCAATATGCCGACAGCGATCGTCAGCGCCCAGGAAGGCCAGACCATGCGCAGCCCGCCATGCGTGAAGCTCGCCGTGAACACGCCGGGTTGGCATTGTCGATAGAGCGAGCGGATCTCTGCCCATGTCGCAAGTACAGTCACGGCAGCGCCTCCCCGGATGTATGGACGTCAGGCGTGCGGCTTGTTGCGGATGGTCTTCATCAGATCGTCCGGCGTGATGTGCCCGACCACGCTGCTGCCGCTGCCCGGCAGCGGCAGGTCGAGGATGTGGCCCTTCATCTTGCCGACCACGTGCATCTCGCAGGGCTTGCAGTCGAAGGTCAGGGTCAGCACTTCATCGCCATGCACCAGCTGCATCGGGGCGACCTTGGTGCGCACACCGGTTACGCCCTTGGCCTGCTTCGGGCAGAGGTTGAAGGAGAAGCGCAGGCAGTGCTTGGTGATCATCACCGGCACCTCGCCGGTTTCCTCGTGGGCCTCGTAGGCCGCATCGATCAGCTGCACACCGTAGCGGTGATAGAAGGCGCGGGCCTTCTCGTTGTAGACGTTGGCGAGGAACGACAGGTGCGACTCCGGGTAGACCGGCGGCGGCACGCTGACCGGCTTGCGCCCGCCGCGCGGACGGATGGCTTCGCGCGCTTCGCCCAGCGCCTCGATGGCTTCGCGGCGCAGCGCCTTGAGTTGCGAGTTGGGGATGAAGAAGGCCTGCGGTGCATCCACTTCGACTTCTTCGGCGTGGTAGATGGTGGTGCCCAGCTGGCTCAGCAGATCGGCGATCTGGCCGGGCACCTGCTCGGGCTTCTTCGCTTCGCCGAACGGGCCGGCCAGCGACACGCTGGCATAGGCGCCTTCCTCGCTGGTGACGTGCAGCTCCAGCTCATCGGCGCGCAATTTTGCCAGCCAACGTACGCCGATGCGGCGCTCGGCGGAGGTTTTGAGCAGCGCGTTCTGCCAGTTGTGGTCCAGGTTGCGATTGAGCGGATGGTTCGGGCGCACCTGACGCATGGCGGCGGGCATTTCGTTGGGTTCGACGCGGTACTCGTAGCGCGACTGACCATCTTCCTCGAACTGCTTCAGCGGCTCGACCACGCTGGCGCGGAAACCCACCACCTCGCGCTTGATCAGCACGTTGAGGCCGTCACCGTTGGACAGTGGCTCGCGGGTCTGCACGGTCAGATCATGCTTGCCGACCTTGAGTACTTCGCCGACGGCGAGGCCGGTGAAGGTCGGCGAATCGAAGGCGCCGATGTCGATCTTGCGGTCGGTAACGAAGTAGTCGGTGCTGCCGCGGTGGAAGGTCTTGTCCGGGTCCGGCACGAAGAAGTGATCGGTGCGGCCGCTGGAGGCGCGGGCCAGGTCAGGGCGTTCGGCGAGGATGCCGTCCAGGCGCTGGCGGTAGTAAGCGGTGATGTTCTTCACGTAGCTCACATCCTTGTAGCGCCCCTCGATCTTGAACGAACGCACACCGGCGTCGACCAGGGCGCTAAGGTTGGCGCTCTGGTTGTTGTCCTTCATCGACAGCAGATGCTTTTCGAAGGCCACCACGCGGCCCTGATCGTCCTTCAGCGTGTAGGGCAGGCGGCAGGCCTGGGAGCAGTCGCCGCGGTTGGCGCTGCGCCCGGTCTGCGCGTGGCTGATATTGCACTGGCCGGAAAAGGCGACGCAGAGCGCGCCGTGGATGAAGAACTCAAGGGTCGAATCCACTTCGTCGTAGATCGCGCGGATTTCCTGCAGGTTCAGCTCGCGGGCGAGAACCAGCTGCGAGAAACCAGCCTTGTCGAGGAACTTGGCCCGTTCCAGCGTGCGGATGTCGGTCTGGGTGCTGGCGTGGATCTCGATGGGCGGAATGTCCAGCTCCATGATGCCCATGTCCTGCACGATCAACGCATCGACGCCGATCTCGTACAGCTGGTGGATCAGCGTGCGCGCGGTTTCCAGCTCGTCGTCGTGCAGGATGGTGTTGATGGTGACGAACACCCGCGCATGAAACAGGTGGGCGAATTTCACCAGCTCGGCAATGTCCGCCACACTGTTCTCGGCGTTGTGCCGCGCACCGAAGCTCGGGCCGCCGATATACACCGCATCGGCGCCATGCAGGATGGCTTCACGGGCAATGCTGGCATCCCGGGCGGGAGCGAGCAGTTCGAGATGGTGCTTGGGCAGGGACATGGCGCGGACCGGATTTGAATCGAAAGTCGCGCATTGTAATGGCTTGCGGCCGGTTTGGGACTGGCCGCCGGGCGAGTTGGGGCGTGATGGCCGGTTAGCCGGAAGGGTGTCGAGGTGAGGTTTACCCCACCCCGACGGCTCGGATCCGCGCGCCAGCTTGGTGTTGCGCAGGCTTGCGCTGGTGCCATGGCAGTCTTTGACCGCCCGGCAGCAGCGCAACGAGCCCCGGACGGCTACCGGGCTGGTTCTACAGCGTCAATACGACCTGATGTTGCCCTCCATCCAGCGCAAGTCGTACGTATCCGTTCATGCAATCGAGCGGGCCTTCATCCAGCCGCGCGTGCTGGATGCCGCGGTTGGCCTGGCCTGGGTTTTCCACGCGGATGGCGTAGCGCGTTTCGCCCAGGGTGATGGTGGCTTCGAACGCCGGCCAGTGACTGCTGATGCACGGATCGACGATCAGCCATTCACCTTCGCGGCGGATGCCGAGGATGCCTTCGACGCCGGCGCGATACATCCAGCCGGCAGCGCCGGTGTACCAGGTCCAGCCGCCGCGGCCGTTGTGCGGTGCCACGCCGTAGACGTCCGCCGCGACCACGTAGGGTTCGACCTTGTAGCGCTGGCTTTCTTTCGGTGTCAGCGCGTGATTGATCGGGTTCAGCAGCTTGAACATCCCACACGCTGCATCGCCATCACCGAGCTTGGCAAAGGCGAGCATGGCCCACATCGCAGCGTGGCTGTATTGACCGCCGTTCTCGCGTAGGCCCGCCGGATATCCCTTGATGTAGCCGGGCTCCTTCGGCGTCTTGTCGAATGGCGGGGTGAACAGCAGGGCCAGACCGTCATGCTCGCGGATCAGGTGGTGCTGCACGGAAGCCATGGCCTGTTTCGCGCGGGCGGGGTCCGCTGCGCCGGACAACACCGCCCAGGACTGAGCAATGGAGTCGATGCGGCACTCGTCGCTGTCTTTCGAACCAAGCCAGGTGCCGTCGTCGAAGGTCGCGCGGCGATACCATTCGCCATCCCAGGCCTTTTCTTCAAGCGAGTCGGCGAGCGCCAACGCGTGTTCGCGCCAACGCTCGGCGCGCTGGGCGTCAGCCACGCTGCCTCGTCGTTCGGCCAGCGGCGCAAAGAGTTCGATGGTGCGCAGCAACAGCCAGCCGAGCCAGACGCTCTCGCCCTTGCCGTGTTCTCCGACGCGGTTCATGCCGTCGTTCCAGTCGCCACCTCCGATCAGCGGCAGGCCGAGTTCGCCGGTCAGCTCCAAGCACTGATCGAGTCCGCGAGCGCAGTGTTCGAACAGTGAGGCAGCCTCGTCCGCGATCATCGGCTGGAAGAAGGCATCGTGCTCGCCGGGCTTGAGCAACGGCCCTTCGAGAAAGCTCACCGGCTCTTCGAGAATCGCTGCGTCGCCGGAAACCTGAACATAGGTTGCCGTGGCGAATGCGAGCCAGACACGGTCGTCGGAAATGCGCGTGCGCACACCCTGACCGGAGTGCGGCAGCCACCAGTGCTGCACGTCGCCTTCGGGGAACTGGCGACTGGCTGCGCGCAGGATGTGGCTGCGGGTGGCCTCTGGCTGCGAAAACGTCAGTGCCATGCCGTCCTGCAACTGATCGCGAAAGCCATAGGCGCCGCTGGCCTGATAGAAAGCCGAGCGCGCCCAGATGCGGCAGGCGAGAGTCTGATACAGCAGCCAGCCGTTGAGCATGATGTCCATCGCCCGGTCCGGTGTTTTCACCTGTACCGAGCCAAGGGCGCGGTGCCAGTGGTCCGTGACTTCACGCAGCACTGCGTCGAGATCGGCCTGGCGATAACGCTCGACCAGCGCACGCGCCTCATCAGCCGACGCGCACTGGCCAAGGAAGGCGACGATCTCGACGCTCTCCCCAGGGGCGAGCTGGACCCCGCACTGCAATGCCGCGCAAGGGTCCATGCCTGCGCCGACGCTGGCGGATAACGGTTTGCCAGTAAGCAGCGCCGCCGGCGTGGCGGGGCCGCTGTTGCGGCCAAGGAATTCACTGCGATCAGCCGTCCAGGCCGTTTGTCGTCCACCCAGATCGGCGAATGAAATACGCCCGGGAAAGGCGCTGCTCCACGGGTTGTGCGCCAGCAACAGGCCGCTGCTGGCGTCGCGCTGGGTGACGATGAAAGGCCCGGAGGCGCCGCGGGCGGTGCCGAGCACCCATTCGCTATAACTGGTGACCGACAGTCGGCGAGGCTCGGATGACAGGTTGCGCAGCGTCAGTCGGGAAATCTTGATCGGGTCGCCAAGGGCGACGTATTGCAGCAGATCCAGCGCAATGCCTTCGGCCTGGTGCTCGAAGCGGCTGTAGCCGTGGCCGTGCCGCGCCACATAGAGGCCGTCATCGCGGATCGGCTGGGCGGTTGGGCTGAACAGCGCGCCGCTGCGTTCGTCGCGTACATAGAAGGCTTCGCCGCAGGGATCGGTGACCGGGTCGTTGGACCAGGGCGTGAGCTGATTTTCCCGGCTGTTTTCCGCCCAGGTATAGCCGCTGCCCTGCGCCGAAACCTGAAAGCCAAAGCGCGGGTTGGCGATCACGTTGATCCAGGGCGCTGGTGTCGTGCTGCCCGACTCCAGCAGTGTCACGTATTCGCGGCCGTCCTTGTCGAAACCGCCGAGGCCGTTGAAGAACTCCAGCCCTTGCGCCAGTTCGCTGCCGGTAGGGCCCGGTGTCGCAACGACTGGCCGCGAGGGCGGGGTAGCGAAATGCGCTGCCACGGCGTCGCCCAGGAGCAATGTGTTGGCCAGCTGCTTGTCGATCGGCCCGCGGCGGGCTATCAGTGCTACGCGAGCGACGCTGCGCAGCAGGGCGCGTGCCTCGCCGCTCAACAGGTCGGCGCGCAGCATGTACACCGATCCCTGGGCAAGCTCGGCGCCGAAGCGCGGACGCGACTGGCTGCTGCGCACCGCGGTTTCGATGGCGATCTGCAGATCCTGCAGATAGGAACTGGCGTGCTCGTTGAGAATCACCAGGTCCACCGCCAGGCGCTTCATCCGCCAGTACTCATGGGCACGGAGTAACTGGCGGACCTGGGCGATGTCCTGGATATCGTCGATGCGCAGCAGCACGATCGGCAGATCGCCCGAAATCGCGTGCGGCCACAGGCCGGATTGGGCGCCGGCACCCTGGATGATCGCGGCCGACGGCGCGCGGAATTTCGGATCGGCATAGAGAATGGGCGCCGCCAGTCGCTGGAAGTCGGCGGCTTCGGCCGGTTTGATGTCGAGATGGCGCAGCTGCACCTGGGCCTGAGTCCAGGCCAGGGTCTTGACGCGGTCGTAGGCGCTGCGGTCGTGGTGCTTCTCGATCAGGCTCAGCAGCTCGTCACGCGAGTCGGCGACCAGGGTCCAGAACGCTACGCGGGCGACCTTGCCCGGCGCCACCCTGATCCGGTACTTGAGCGAGAAGATCGGGTCGAGCACCGTGCCGACGCTGTTCGACAGCGGCTGGCCTTCGGCGACCACCGCGGCAGCGGCTACGCTCGGTCGCTGGCCGATGAAGCGGGCGCGATCAGTCTCATACTGCGGGTCGGACAGGATTTCGCCTTCCACCACGGCGAAGTGCGCGGCCCAGATCGGCTGCTCGCCCTCGCTACGCAGGCGGCGGGTGGCGGTCAACGCGCCGAATTCGGGCAGGTAGTCGGTCACCACGAACAGTTTGGCGAATGCCTGATGCGCATTGTCGGTGGCCGGCGTGGTCAGCACCACTTCACTGTAGGACGTCAGTTCGATGTCCCGCGCTTCGCGACCGCTGTTGGCGAGCGAGACGCGGCGCACTTCACTGTCGTCCTCTCCGGATACCAGCACGTCCATCGTGGTGGTCAGGTCCAGATCGTGACGAATGAACTCGGCATGATCCTCTCCGAATATCACCTCGTGACTGAGCGCATCGCTGCCCAGCGGCTGTCCGCCTGCGGGCCAGACCCTGCCGTCTTCGGTATCGCGCAGGAAGACGAAGGAGCCGTAGTCGTCCCGGCTGACGTCCTCGCGCCAGCGCGTGATCGCGAGGTCGCGCCAGCGGCTGTAGCCGGCACCGGCTGCGGTGAGCATCACGGCGTAGCGGCCGTTGCTGAGCAGATGGGTAACCGGCGCGCCGCTTGCGGCTGAGCCTTTCAGGCGGCGCAGTGATTGCGGATCACCGCCGCCCTCGACGGCGCGGATCTTCACTTCTTCGGCACGCGGGTGGGCGATGGCGACATCACGCGGCATGCGTTCCTGCAGCAGCAGTTCACAGGCCTGGATCATCGGCTCGCGATGGAAGCGTGCGCGCATCTGGCCGTCTTGCAAGGTATTGGCGATGGCGACGATGGTCATGCCCTGATGGTGCGCCATGTAATTGCGCACGATGACAAACGCCTGGCCATCCGGCAGGCGTGTCGGGGTGAAGTCCAGCGCTTCGAAGAAGCCGTAGCGCCCGAGCGCACCCATCTCCGTCACGCGCCGGAAGTTCGCCTGGGCGCCAGTCGCGTCGACCATGGTCGCGAGCCCGGTGGCATAGGGCGCGATCACCAGGTTTTCCGCCAGCCCTCGCTTGAGGCCCAGGCCCGGCACGCCGAAGTTGGAGTACTGGTAGGTAAACTCCATGTCGCGGGCGTTATAGGCCGATTCCGAAACGCCCCAGGGCGCGTGGTGGTCGTTGCCATATTCCTGCTGGCGCTGCACGACCAGACGATTGGTCTGCTCCAGCAGGCTGCCCGCCGGGGCGCGCATGACCAGTGACGGCATCAGGTATTCGAACATCGAGCCCGACCAGGAAATCAGCGCGGATGCATTACCCAGCGGTGTCGCCGTGCGGCCCAGGCGGAACCAGTGCCGCGTGGTGACATCGCCCTTGGCAATGGCGAACAGGCTGGCCAGGCGGGCTTCGGAGGCCAGCAGGTCGTAGCAGCTGGGGTCCAGGCTGTTGTCGGCCAGGCCGTAACCGATCGACAGCAGCTTGCGCTCGGGGTCGAGCAGAAAGGCGAAGTCCATATCCAGCGCCATCTCCCGTGCGCTGGCAGCCACGCCGCGCAGGCGCGCCTGCATCGCTGCCAGCGACTCGGCGGATAGCTGGCGATCCCGCGCGTGTTCGGCCAGCGTCTGGCACAGGGCGTTGATCCAGAAGTGAAGCGCCTGCGCATCTTCGTCATCCGTGGCGGATGGGCTGATTTCCTGCGTGACGCGAACGGCCTTCTCGGCCAATTGCCGGAGCGTTGCCGAACGGGTGTCGAGCGCTTGCGCGTCGCCTATTTGCGTGGCGATCTCATCGAGCACGCCGAGCAACGGCTGGCCGCGCTCGCCATTGGCTGCCGGCAGCGCGGCGATGGCCTGACGCGCCAGTATCAGGTTGTCGTGCAGGCCCTGGCGGGCATGCGGCACCTGGGGCTGGTCGAGCCATTCTTCGCAGGCATTGGCGAGGGCGATCAGGTGGCCGGCGAGATTGCCGCTGTCCACGGCCGATACATAGGCTGGTTCCAGCGCGCGCATGTCCTCGGTGGCGTACCAGTTGAAGAAGTGTCCGCGGTGTCGCTGCAGCCGGCTCATGCTGTCCAGCGTCGTCTCCATTCGCTCGAGTGTCTGCAGCGTGCCGGCCCAGCCGAAATCACGTGCGGTGACGGTCGAAAGCAGATACAGGCCCATGTTGGTGGGCGAGGTTCGGCGCGCGACTACAGGCTTTGGGTCTTCCTGAAAATTGTCCGGCGGCAGCATGTTGTCGGCGGGGGTGACGAAGGTTTCGAAGAAGCGCCAGGTGCGCCGTGCAATCAGGCGCAGCTCCTGAGCATCCGCTTCAGCCAGTTTCTGACTGGGAGCGACGCGAGGTGAGCGACTGGCCCACAGGGCCAGCGCCGGAGCACCCAGCCAGAGCAGGGCGAACGGCAGCACCAGTGGCCATGACCGCGGCGCGACCAGCAGCGCCAGCAGTGCGACGCCGACACCCAGCACTGTACCGCCGGCCATGCCACGGTAGAAGCCGCTCAGTTTCAGCCGCGGGCTGATGGCCGATTGTGCGGCGGTGGTCCATTCCAGCAGGTGGCTGCGAGTCGCATAGAGCCGTGAGAGGGTGCGGATGATGGCATCGCTCATGCGCCAGGCCTGGTCCGGCAGAAACGCCAGGTTCAACAGGGTTTGCGAGGCGGCCATGCGCAGGTCGCCGAGCAGCCGGTGCAGATGGCTTTGCGCACTGACGCCACTGCGAGACGGCAGCAGCGTGAAGCACAGTGGCAGGAAACCGGGAATCGCCAGCGCTCCGAGCACCAGCAAGGTGCCGATCAGGGCCGCCGGCAGCGACAGCATCCAGCACAGGGCCAGTGCCAGCAGACTCAGCGGTGCCAGCAGCGAGCGGCGCAGGTTGTCGAGCATCTTGAAGCGCCCGATTATGGGCAATGCCTGGGGGCCGCGGCGCGCGCCGAAGATCCACGGCAGCAGCTGCCAGTCGCCGCGCGTCCAGCGGTGCTGGCGCTTGCCCGATACGTCGTAGCGCGAGGGAAACTCTTCCACCACCTCGACGTCGGTCGCCAGTCCCGCGCGGGCAAACACACCCTCGAACAGATCGTGGCTGAGCATGCTGTTTTCCGGCACTCGTCCGGCCAGCGCTGCCTCGAAGGCGTCAATGTCGTAGATGCCTTTGCCGGTGTAGGAGCCTTCGCCAAACAGATCCTGATAGACGTCGGATACGGCGGCGGCATAGGGGTCCATGCCGCCGGGGCTGGAGAATACCCGTTGATAGAAGGAGCCTTCGCGGCCCACGGGCAGCGACGGCGTGACACGCGGCTGAAGAATCGCGTAGCCATTGATCACCCGCTGTTCGGGTACGCTGAATCGCGGCCGATTCAGCGGGTGCGCCATCTTGCCGATCAGGCGCATGGCGGCATCACGCGGCAGGCGCGTGTCCGCGTCCAGGGTGATCACGTAACGCACATCCGCGGGAATCCGCTGCGTACAGCCGGCCAGGGGCATGTAACTGGTATCGGTCGCGCCACGCAACAGCTGGTTCAGCTCATGCAGTTTGCCGCGCTTGCGCTCCCAGCCCATCCAACAGCCTTCGCTGGGGTTGTACTGCCGGCGCCGATGCAGAATCAGGAAACGGCTGCCGCCGGGCGCCGGGCCGTAGCGCTGGTTGAGTCGCGCGATGGCATCGACCGCGACCTCCAGCAGCCGGGCGTCGCTGTCGAGAGTTTCCTGGTCGGCGTCCAGGCCATCGGTGAGCAGGGCGAAGGTGAGGTCGCCCCCGGCGCCGGCCAGGTGATGCACTTCGATTCGCTCGATCTGTTCCAGCAGGTCCGCTTCATTGGTCAGCAGCGTCGGCACCGCGACCAGGGTGCGCATCGACTGCGGCACACCGGCGGTGAGGTCCAGGCCCGGCAGCGTGCTGGCACCGAAACGCCAGGTGACCACGCGGTTGACCAGCGCCGAGGCCAGGTCCGTGATCGGCAGAAAGGCGACCAGAGCCAGCAGCGCGAGCCAGCCCGCGCCCACGCCAGCACCGCCCATGGCCTGCAGTCCGAGGGACAGCAGCAGGGTGGTAACCAGGAGGATGGCGCCAACATAGCCGACGATGCCCAGCTGCACGTGAAAACGCCTCAGGCGCAGCCCCAGTGGTGGGCGGAAGCCGAGGCTGCGTTCGAGACCGAGACGGCCTTCGCCAATCAGGTGGTAGCCGGGGTCGGCCACGCGCTCGTCGTCGGCGATGTCTCGGCTAGGTGCGGCGTTGGCGGCGTCCAGCGCGGCGCCGGCTATCTCCAGTTCGCTGGCGCTGGAACCGCGTGCCAGTTGCTCGATGGCACTGCGATAGAGGTTGCGTGTCGGGAAGTCCATGGCGGCAAAGGCACTGCCGCCGCGCAGTCGCTCATCCACCAGGCTGACGTCTTCGAACAGCTCGGTCCAGTCGATATCGGAGATCAACCGCATGCTGGTGATGACGTTACGCACGCTGACGTTGGAGGCGCCCTGACGCTGCTGCGACTGCTGTACCACCTGTTCGATGGAGGTGTCCTGGCGGCCCAGCTGTTCTTCCAGCCAGCCCAGTGACGGCGTGGTGCGCGGGTCCTGGTCGCGCAAGCGCTTGGCCAGTTCCGCGGCGAAGACCTCGGACAACGGCTCCGTGCCACGCGCGGCAATTTCATCGTCCAGCGCCTTTTCCGGCGAGCTGGCCGAGAGCAGCCGGTTGGCCATCTCGTCGGCGGCCATTCGGGTTGCCCGGCCATCGGTGATCTGATCGCTCAGACGACGCAGGTTCTCGATCAGGACGATGCGCAGGGTAATGGCCACAGCCCACAGCTCGCCGATCGTCAGCGGCTGGACCTGCTGGTAGGCATTGATGAAACGGCGCAGGGTCTCGGGATCGAAATGACTGTCGGTATGGGTCACGAACGCCCAGGCCAGGCCGAAGATGCGGGGATAGCCCACGAAAGGCCCGTCAGCCAGCTTGGGCAGTTGGCGGTAGTAGCCTGGCGGCAGGTCGTCGCGAATCTCGCGGATCTGCGCCTCGACCAGGTGGTAGTTGTCCAGCAGCCACTCTGCGGCGGGTACCACGCTGCGACCACTTTCCAGCTCGGCGGCGCTGGCGCGGTAAGCCGCCAGCAGCACCGTCGCGTTGTCGTTCAAGCGCGCGTGCAAGGGCAGCACCGCCCGAGGGCGAGCGGTGACCGGCTGGGCGGCGGCCAGGCTCCGGGCGTGATGCTCGAGCCGCTCCGGGCCGAACAACTCGTCGCGAACGGGAGCGAGATCGCTCCAGACGGGCGAACGCTGATGGCGCCCGAGGATGTGACGGAAAACTGAGGTCATGAGCGCCTGTCCGACTAGCGGAGATAGGGGAACAGGCGTTAGTGCGCCGGCTCCTGTCGGGAGGAACCACGGCGGCAAGCTTTCGGAACAACGGGAAACCGATTGCCGGTTTCTGCCAAATCGCCGTACGGCCTCGTGCATGCACCAGACCGCGTGGCGGTATGGCAGAGGCTTCAAGAATCGGCGAGCCATGAAAGCGGAGGGCCCTTCGGCCACTCCGTTTGCAGGAAGAATGCTGTCGCAGCAATTGCTCCACGATACAGCATAGGCACTTTTATTGTCGGTGCTTCGCCGCCTGGCCCTCAGGCGCGATCGGCATGCCGGCTCTGGCGAATCAAGGGGGCGAGACCGGTTCGGGCGAGGCTGGTGTTGCCCCTGTCAGAGACCACCCAGCAGGTCGTGCGCATCGAGCAGGCGCCAGGCGATTTCCGGCTGTTTCTCCAGCCCGCGGCGTACGGCGGCGGCGATGGCAGGGCGGGTCTTGCGGCAGAGGCCGGGCTGTTCGGCGAATTCGATGGCGATGCCGCGCATGCTGCGCACCTCGTTGTGGCCGGGGGCGACGGTCATGCGGATGCCGAGCTGGTCGAGCATGCGTTGCTGCACGCGCTCGAGATCGTCCAGGCTCTGCACGTTCTCCAGGCGCTCGAGCAGGCGGCGTTCCTCGTGGCGGGTCAGCATGAGGATGCGCACGTCGGCGCCGGGCGTTTCCAGCAGCTCGTCACGCCGGCAGGTGCAGGTGCCGGGCGGGCAGGATGGGCGAAGCGGCGGCAGGCTATTCATGGCTCTCGATCATAGCCAAGCCGATGCAATGCGCACAGCCAGTGGCGTTGTGCCTGCCCCCGCTGATGACAAGTGTGGCAGCGTCGCGCACCATGGCGCTTCATTTCTGCGCCGGGTGCGCCTCGTTCCGTCAGGGATTTAGCTGGAGAACTGTCATGCGTGTTCTGTCATCCGTTCTGCTGATCGCAACCTTGTGCGTTGCTGGCGCTGCTGTGGCCGAGGAGGCCCGCCTGGTCGAGGCGATCAATGCCTACCGTGGTGAAGTGCAGCGCTGTGGCGACAAGGCAAGCGAAGAGCTGCCGCCGCTTACCGCCGACTCGCGCCTGAATCTGCCGGTCGATAGTGCGGGTGATTTGCAGCAGGCGCTGTCCCGCGCGGGCTATCCGATGGTGACCGTGCAGGCGATCACGCTGTCCGGGCCGCGGGATGCCCAGGCCGCGATGCAGGCGCTGCGCGAGAGCTTCTGTCGGGTGATCCTCGACCCGCAGTTCGCCGATATCGGTGTGAGCCGCAACGACCGCGACTGGCGCATTGTGGTGGCGCGGCCGTTGCTCGATGGTCGGTTGGGTGACTGGCAGGCCGAAGGGCAGAAGCTGCTGGAGCAGATCAACGCCGCCCGTGCCACCGCCCGCCGTTGCGGCAAGCAGGACTTCGCTGCGGCCGGGCCGCTCAGCTGGAACGAGACGCTGGGCAGCACCGCCGAAGCCCACAGCCGGGCCATGGCCAACGGCAACTTCTTCAGCCATCTGAGCGAAGATGGCCGCACCCCCGGCGACCGCGCCGAGCTGGCGGGTTACGCCGGCAGGCAGGTTGGCGAGAACATTGCCGCGGCGCTGCCGACTGCCCGCAAGGTGCTGGACGGCTGGCTGGCCAGCCCCGGTCATTGCGCCAATCTGATGAATCCGCAGTTCAGCGAGCTTGGCGCGGCCTACGCGGTCGATCCGCAGAGCGACGCGGCCATCTACTGGACGGCGATGTTCGGCGCGCCTTGAGCAGTCGTTCAGCGACCACCGCCAAGCCGCTTTCGGCTCGACTGTTGAGCGATCCGGCCGAGCGCGCTGTCAGACGAACCTGTTCCCATCACCAGGGTTGCCCTTGACCGATATCCCTACCCCCGAGCAACTGCCCGCCGTGCTGGCGGGCCCGCTATTGCGGCGTCTCGAGCCTGGCCTTGTGACGTTCTGGCTGGTCGGCTCACGGCCGCTCGAGCTGTCGCTGATTCTCGAAAGCCCGGCGGGCGGACTGCAAAAATCTGTGTCGCTCGATGAGCTGAGCTGCCAGCGCCTGCCGATCGGCAAGCACGCGGTATTGCATCTAATCGAGTTCGTGCCGGACGCACCGCTGCCAACCGATTGCCTGATCGAATACGACCTGCGCATCCACGATGGTGCAGGGGAGCAGGGCATCGCCGGCTGGGCGCCGCATCTGCTCTACGACGGCGCGACGCGGCCGAGCTTCGTCATCAAGTCGCGGCTCGATCGCGTGCTGCATGGTTCCTGCCGCAAGCCGCACCACGCCGCGACAGATGGTCTGCTGTGTGTCGACGAACTGCTGAGTGACGCGCTGGACAGTCCGGCCGAGCGCCCGGCCGTGCTGTTGATGACGGGCGACCAGGTCTATGCCGACGATGTCGCGGGGCCGATGCTGGTGGCGATCCACGCATTGGTGCGCCGGCTGGGGCTTTATGGCGAACAGCTCGAAGGCGCGGTGGTGAACAATAGCGATGAGCTGATGACCCATCCGGCCAGCTATTACCGTCGCGAGCAGCTGTTGCCCGCATTCAAGTCCAACGAGGCGTTGCGCGAGCGCTTCTTCGGTGGCGTGGAAAAGCCGGTGTTCACCACCGCCAACGGGCAGAACCATCTGATCAGCCTGGGCGAGGTCATGGCGATGTACCTGCTCGTCTGGTCGCCGACGCCCTGGTCGCTGATCGCCCCGCAGATGCCCGCGCTGGAGCCAGCCGAGGCCGAGCGTTACCGGAGTGAAGAGGCCTGCCTGCAAGGTTTTATCGCGGGACTGCCGAAGGTGGCCCGCGCCCTGGCTCATATGCCGTCGCTGATGATCTTCGATGACCACGACATCACCGATGACTGGAATCTCTCCGCGCGCTGGGAAGAGACCGCCTACGGCCATCCGCTGTCGCGGCGCATCATCGGCAACGCGCTGCTCGGCTATCTGCTGTGTCAGGCCTGGGGCAACGATCCGACGCGTTTCGCCGAGTTGCTGCTGCCGGTGCGTGAGCTGCTGGCGACGGCGAGCGATGGCTGGCTGGATTGCGCGGCGCAGGATCTGCTGATCGATACGCTGTTCAGGCTTGACGGCTGGGGCTACGAGCTGCCTACCGATCCGCCGCTGGTGGTGCTGGACACCCGCACCCGGCGCTGGCGCAGCGAGCGCAACCTCAGTCGACCGTCCGGTCTGATGGACTGGGAGGCGCTGAGCGAATTCCAGCAGAACATTCTCGACAAACCATCGGTACTGATCGTCTCGCCGGCACCGATGTTCGGCGTCAAGCTGATCGAGGCGGTGCAGCGCGTGTTCAGCTGGGCCGGCCAGCCGTTGCTGGTCGATGCGGAGAACTGGATGGCCCATCGCGGCGCCGCCCACGTGATGATGAATATCTTTCGCCACACGCGAACGCCGGGTAACTACGTGGTGCTGTCCGGGGACGTGCACTATTCCTTCGTCTACGAAGTGCACATTCGCGGTCGCGATACCGCACCTCAGCTGTGGCAGATCACCAGCAGCGGCGTGAAGAACGAATTTCCGCGGCGCCTGCTGGACTGGTTCGATCGCCTCAACCGCTGGCTCTACGCGCCCTGGTCGCCACTGAACTGGCTGACCAAGCGCCGCCGGCTGGAAGTTGTGCCGCGCGTGCCTGACCGCAGCAACGCCGGCGAACGGCTATGGAACGGCTCGGGTATCGGCCTGCTGCTGCTCGACGAGCAGGGCAGGCCGCGCGAGATCCTTCAGCTGAATGCCGACGGAAGCGCCCCGGTGACGTTTCTCGCCGAGCGCGCTCGCTCGCGCAGCGGGGCATAGCTGCGCGTGCACCCCGGGATTACGCGCGGTGCTCCGCATCGCTGACCGTCAGCCTTTCGGATCGCAACTCCTGCAGGGCCTGGCGGGTGATCTGCACCGCCGCGCTGATGGAGAGCAACGCCATGATCGTCGCCACGATCAGGTCGGGCCAGCCGGCACCCGTGCCGAAAACCCCCAGTGCGGCCAGCATCACCGCGAGGTTGCCGAGCGCATCGTTGCGGCTGCATAGCCAGACGCTGCGCATATTGCTGTCGCCTTCACGGTAGGCATAGAGCATGGCGGCCACCGCGATATTGGCCAGCAGCGCGATCACGCCGACGACGCCCATGGTCGGCGCATGCGGGACACTGCCGTCAATGAAGTTGCCAATCGCGACCACCAGGATGAACGCGCCGAACAGGCCCATCGTCAGCGCCTTGGCCAGCGACGCCCGCGCCCGCATCACCACGCCCAGGCCCAGCACGAACAGGCTGACACCGTAGTTCGCCGCATCGCCGAAGAAATCCAGCGAGTCGGCCAGCAACGATACCGATTCGGAACGCACGCCCGCGCCGATTTCCACACCGAACATTGCCAGATTGATCAGCAGCGCAATCCAGAGAATGCGCCGATAGCGTCCGCGTGCCGCCGTGGTGGCGCAGCCGCCGCTGCAACAATTTCCCGCCATGACATCGCCTCCAGTTGTCGATGGCGCTACGCTAAACCCTGTAGCAACTACAGGGTCAAGCGATGCCACTCACCATCGGCAAACTCAGCAAGGCCACGGCCGTGAACGTGGAAACCATCCGCTATTACGAGCGCATCGGGCTGCTTGCGGCACCTTCGCGCACCGAATCCGGCTATCGCACCTTCAGCGAGCAGGACGCCGCGCGGCTGCGTTTCATCAAGCGTGGGCGGGAGCTGGGCTTTTCCCTCGACGAGATCCGCACCATGGTCGAGCTGGCCGACCAGCCGGAGCATGCCTGCACCGATGTCGATCGCCTGGTGCAGACGCACCTGGTCGAAGTGCGCCAGCGCATCGCCGACCTGCAGCGGCTCGAAGCGGAGCTGCAGCGCCTGGCGGGTTGCAGCGAGTCCTCGGTCCGCGAGTGCCGCATCATCGAGACCCTGACCGGAGCGCGGCGGCCCTAGATTCGCCGCGCGTCTCGGCCCGCGTGCGCACCGCACATCGAGTTGTACGGCGCTGACGAAACGCACGGTCTGCCCTCGGGTTCCAAGGCAATGTCAAAGCTCATTGTTGCCAGAGGACAGCTGCCATGATCGATCCAGACGACCCACTCAAGGATGGCCTGACCCCGCCGGACTACGACGAGTACGGCGATGTGCCGGACTCGGGCGAAAACGATTCAGGCACCGATTCGAACGACCAACCGGAAGCCGATCAGAGCCCGCTCGGCTAGACGCCGGCCAGGCGTGACCTCGCGTGAATGTTCATCCACTGGACAATTCGACCCGCCCGGCCTAAAAAGGCGCGCTGCGCCGAGAGGCGTGAGCGCCAAGCGGCAGCAGCGTGTTTTCCAGAGCCAGGTGAATCGTGAGAAAGAAAAAGCCCGTAGACCCCGTCCGCCAAGCCCAGAAGAACCGCGCCCATCGCATCGGCTGGCTGATTGCCCTGGCTGGCATCGTGGTGGGTTTCGCGCTGGTGATGATGAAATCGGCATAGCCAGTACGTGCCGGCGGTTTCCGTAGCCGCTCACGACGCTGCTGAAAAGCACAGTGCTTTACGAGTGCGGCCGTGTGCAGCAGACAGCCCGCGGCTGTCAGCACGGGCTGCCGGCACCGAATTATCGCGAGAGGAATACCATGCCAACCTACGACTACCGTTGCGAAGCCAATGGCCAGGTTTATGAAGTTCGCCATGCCATGGCGCTACGGCCGAAAACCTGGGGCGAACTGCGCGCAGCCGGCGCGCTGGCCGAAGATTCGAACATTCCGGACAACGCGCCGGTGACCAAACTGATGACGGCTGCCGGGGTGGTCAACAGCCGCGTATTGAAGAATCCGGAAGCGCCGGCATGTGCCCGCGGCGGCTGTGCCGGCAACTGCCGCTGAGTTCAGCCGCGGACTTGGATGCGGCGTCGCTAGGGTGCAAACGGCGAAGCCTTTTCCACGCGGTTTCCCGGGTTGTTTCGTTAGTAACGCATCTCCAGCGTGACCCGGGTCGGTTCGCCGGCGGGCACCTCGAATGCGCTGTCCTCGAAGGACGGCGGGCCCATCACCTTGGGGTTGTTCGACAGCCCGTAGCCTTCCGTTGGGATCATGCCGAAGCGGCGGTCCAGCTCGCCGTTGCCGTTCTCGTCATGGTAGGCCAGCACCGCGTAGCGTCCGGGCGGCACGTCCTTGAACACCAGGGTCACCGCTCCCTGCTCGGCCTTGGTCTTCTGCGCGGCGAATGCCTGGTCGTCCTTGCGGAAGGTTTTCGCGCTGGAATATACCGCTACGGCCACCTGGCCCTTGTCGTGTTGCAGGCCGTCGAGGGTGACCTGCAGTTCCTCGGCATAGGCCGAGGGGACCAAGAGTGCGAGGGCAGCGCCCAGAATCGGAAGTGCTTTCATGCTGTGCTCTTGAAGTCGAGGATGCGGAAGTCGCCGGACTCGAACGTGGCCGGCGACGCTTGGAGTCGATCGCCGCCATCTTCAGCGAACAAGCGAAGCGTTGTCCACGTGCGGGGTGTAGCGCATCCATCGTTCGATCAGAACTGCGGCCCTGAGCGGGTGTTGTTGCCCTTGGCCAGGCGGTCGTAGAGCACCACGTTCACCGTCGCCGCGAGGTTCATGCAGCCTTTGGTGGGGATGTACACCACGTCCTCGCACCAGTCGCGGATTTCCTTGCTCAGCGAGCCGTCCTCGGCACCGAAGATGTACAGCGCGCGGTCCGGGTGCGTGTACTCGGGGAGCGAGCGGGCGCCTTCGACCAGCTCCACCGCAACCGGCACGCAGCCGAGCGGGAGAATCTTGCGCAGGTCGTCGATGTTGATCAGCGGAATGTCCTGGTGGACCTTCTTGGTGTCGGTGACGAAGTCCTTGGCGCGGTCGTAGCGGGTGCCGGTGTAGAACACCGAAGCGGCGCCATAGCAGCCTGCGGCACGCATGATCGCCCCCACGTTGGAAGGCGATTTCGGGTTGCTCAGGCCGATGCAGGCATAGCGTTTGTTGCTCACGGAAGGGGACTCGCGCGGAAAACGCGCAAGTATACGGGAGTGTCCAGTCCGATGACGGCTCGGATGGCCTGCTCAGGGAATCAGCTTGCTCGCCCGCAGCCTGGCGAACACCTCGAAGAACGCCTCGTCGCTGGCCTGATAATTCAGAAAACCGAGCTTGCGACTCTTCGACATGTCCGTCACCACCTCGATCGGGCGGCCGAGATCGGCATCGGTGTGCCACGGCGAGACGAGCTTGCCGATGTCCGCCTCGGCGAGACCGAACTGCTTGGTCATGTCGTTCCAGATGTCCGCGTCGCCCGCCATCTGCTGCTCCAGCGGGGCCGGGCCATCGAACGGCGCAGCGTCGATGCCGAACCACTCGGCAATGCGCGACCACATCCATTTCCAGCGGAACACATCGCCATTGACGACATTGAAGGCCTGGTTGGCGGCTGCCCGCGTGCTGGCGGCCCAGCGCAGGTGCCTGGCGAGCTGGCCGGCGTCGGTCATGTCGGTCAGGCTGTTCCACTGCACGTCCGAGCCCGGAAAGCGGAAAGGCCGCCCCGTGTGGCGGCAGATGGAGGCGTACACGGCCAGCGTGGTGGCCATGTTCATCGCATTGCCGACGGCGATGCCGGTGATGGTGTGCGGCCGATGCACGCTCCAGCTGAAGCCGTCCCGCTCAGCGGCGGCGAACACCTCATCTTCCTGGGCGTAATAGAAATTCTCGACATCCAGCCGCCCCTGTTCCTCGCGGAACGGCGTCTGCGGCAGCGCGCCCTTGCCGTAGGCCTCAAACGGGCCAAGGTAATGCTTGAGCCCGGTGACCAGCGCCACGTGGCGCAGCGTACCAGCCGGCCGGACGGCTTCGAGCAGGTTGCGTACCATCTGCGCATTGACGCGGATATTCTCCGCCTCGCTGGCCTGGCGCGCCCAGGTGGTGAGGAAGACGTGAGTGGGCGAAACGCCGGCCAGCGCCGAGGCGAGCGCCTTGGGGTCCAGCAGGTCGGCGCTGATCGGCGTGACGCCCGTCTCGGTATTCGGTCGACGAGCCAACCCGGCGACGTTCCAGCCTTCATCGGCCAGCAGGCGCGACAGCGCGCTGCCGACAATGCCGCTCGCGCCGACCACCAGTGCTTGATTTGTCATGTCCAGACCCCCACAAAGCAAAACAGGCCTGCACCTTACCCACTCGAAAATGCCGATCCAAGTCGGCACCAAATGGTGACCATCCCCCATGCAACCGGGCTCAGACGAAGAACAATGGCGTGAAGACTGCGCGCCGAGACGCGTGCTCGAACTCTTCGCCACCAAGTGGACCAGCATGATTCTGCACACGCTGCATGCCCGGCACGATGGCACCGCACGCAGCGGCGCGTTGCATCGGAGTCTGCCCGGCATCTCGAAGAAAATGCTGATCCAGACGCTTCGTGAACTGGAGCAAAGCGGCCTGATCGAGCGCCACACGCTCGATTCGGTGCCGCCGGCGGTGAGCTATGCGCTCTCGCCGCTGGGCCAGCTGATGGTTGAACCCATCGAACTGATCTACGACTGGGCAAGGCAGAACTCCGGCGCGCTGGATCAGCTGCAGCCCAGAAGCACGTCGCGCAGGCGGGGCTAGATCGCGTTGACGATCTGCTCCCGCAGCCATTGATGGGCCGGGTCGCGATGGGCGCGTTCATGCCAGAGCATGGCCATTTCGTAGCCTGGAATCTCCAGCGGCGCTTCGACGACCTGCAGTGCAACACCCTGAACCAGCCGTTCGGGCAGCATGGCCACCAGGTCGGTGCTTTCCAGCACCGAGCGCAGGAACAGGAAATGCGGCACCGACAGCACCACGCGCCGTTGCAGGCCATGCGTGGCCAGGGCATCGTCGGTGGCACCGTGAAAGCCGCCGCCATCCGGCGAGACGATCACCTGATCCAGCGCGCAGAACTGCTTGAGCGTCGGCCGTCGCCGCAGACGCGGATGTCCGGCACGGCCGGCCAGCACGTAACGCTCAGTGAACAGAACGCGGCGGCGCAGGTTGGATGGCGATCCGTCAACGGTGTGCAAGGCAAGATCGATATCACCCTGTTCTGCCTGGCGGGCGATGCGCGAAGGCTGCATCTCGACTACGGCGATGCGTGTGCCCGGTGCGGCGGAACGTAGCCCTGCCAGAGCCGGCAGCACAATGGCCGACTCGCCATAGTCGCTGGCTGCGATGCGCCAGACGTTCTGCGCGGCGCCAGGGTCGAACGGGCTGGCTGGCGCGACGGCTTGCTCCAGCGCTTCCAGTGCCAGGCGCAAGGGCTCGCGCAGTTCTTCTGCGCGTGCAGTCGGGCGCATGCCTCGTGGCCTAGGTATCAGCAGAGGGTCGTCGAAAATGTCCCGCAGCTTGGCCAGGTGCACGCTCACCGAGGGTTGGGAAAAATTCAGGCGCTCTGCGGCGCGGGTGACATTGTGCTCGGCCAGCAACACGTCCAGGGTCACCAGCAGATTCAGGTCGAGGCGTCTGAGATTATTCATGGCAATACCTAGAATACAGCTTATTCATTTCAAACATACCTGGGCAAGCCACATTCTGCATCCGTCCCGTTATGGAGGTTTCCCATGAATGTTCTGCTTGTTTATGCCCATCCCGAACCGCGCTCGCTGAATGGCGCATTGAAGAACTTCGCCGTCCAGCGCCTGCAGGCGGCCGGACACAGCGTTCAGGTTTCCGACCTGTATGCCGTGGGCTGGAAAGCCGCGATCAATTCCAGCGACAGCCTGGATCGCGATCCCGAAGCGCGTTTCGATGCTTCCGAGGATTCCCGGCGCGCGTTCGCCAGTGGTCGGCAGAGTCCTGACATCGCGACCGAGCAGGACAAGCTGCGCTGGGCAGATGCGCTGATCCTGCAATTCCCGCTCTGGTGGTTCTCGATGCCGGCGATCCTCAAGGGCTGGGTCGACCGGGTATATGCCTACGGTTTCGCTTATGGCGTCGGTGAGCACTCGGATGCGCGTTGGGGCGACCGCTACGGCGAGGGTTCGATGGCGGGCAAACGGGCCATGCTGATCGTGACTACCGGCGGCTGGGATTCACACTACAGCCCGCGGGGGATCAACGGGCCCATCGAAGACCTGCTGTTCCCTATTCATCACGGGATCCTGCATTACCCAGGCTTCGATGTGCTGCCACCGTTTGTGGTGCACCGCACCAGCCGTATCGACCCGGCCCGATTCGACACGCTTCGCAACGAGCTGGGTGAGCGCCTGGACGACCTCTGGTGCACAAAACCTATCGCCTATCGCAAACAGAACGGCGGCGACTACGACATACCGGCGCTCACGCTCAAAGCCGACGTAGCGCCAGGACAGGTCGGCTTTGCCGCGCACGTAGAACAGCCGTAACAGCTCCAGGGGCAGGGGCGTGCTTTGTCGTTAGGTCGTCAGAGTTCCTTGGCGAACCGTTCGACCGCGCTGACCACCTGCTTGGCGGCGTCCTGAATCTCGACGATCACCGCACCGGCCTGGTTGGCCAGCCCCAGGCCCTGCACCGCCTGTTCGCGGCTGGCGAACATGTTGCGCACGGCCTCGTCGGCCAGCGCCTGGTTCTGTTGCACCACATTGACGATCTCGTCGGTAGCGGTGCTCGTGCGCGCGGCCAGTTGCCGGACCTCGTCGGCAACCACCGCGAAGCCGCGACCCTGGTCGCCAGCCCTGGCCGCCTCGATGGCCGCGTTCAACGCCAGCAGGTTGGTCTGTGCGGCGATGCCGCCAATGGTCTGGACGATGGAGCTGATCAGCAGCGACTGCTTGCCGAGCGCCTCGATGCCATCGGTGGCGGACTGCACCTGGTCGGTGATCTTCTGCATCGTCACCAGGGTGTCCTTCACCACACTGGCGCCGCGCTCGGCACTGACGTCGGTCTGCAGCGAGATGTCGTAGGCGACGCCCGCGGCTTGTCGCACTTCTGCCTCACGCATGACCTGATCGGTCACCACGTTGGCGAACTTGACCACCTTGTAGAGGTTGCCTTCGGTGTCGTGCACCGGGTTGTAGGTCGCTTCCAGCCAAACCTCGCGGCCATGGCGGTCGACACGCTTGAAGCGATCGGCGACGTACTCGCCGCGGTTCAGTTTCTGCCAGAACGCCTTGTAATCCGCCGAAGCGGCATCTTCCGGCGCGCAGAACAGACTGTGATGTTTGCCTTTGAGCTCCGCGAGCGGATAGCCCATGGTCTGGAGAAACTGCTCATTGGCCGTGACCACCGTTCCGTCCAGGTTGAACTGGATCACCGCGGTCGAGCGCAGCAGGGCGCTGATGAATGCCTCGTTCTCCTTCGCCCGGTATACGGCCTCGCTGATGTCGCTGCCGAAGCCCTGAATATGCGAAAGCTTCCCGTCGGCCGTTGCGATCGGATACCAATGGATCTTCAACCAGGCGAGGCTGCCGTCGGCGCGCAGGTAGCGATAGTCGTCGCTGACCGGCTCGAGCTTGGCCACCGCGGCGCGAAAGTTGTGAAAGCAGGGCAGGTTCTTCACGTAGGGCGGAACGATCTCGGCCAGGGGCCGGCCCTGGAGATGCCCGTGCGAGTAACCCAAGGTACGGGCGAATCGATCATTGAACGCGCAGATCTTGAAGTCGGTATCCAGCGTGACCGACAGCATGTCACCGTTCATCTTGCCCATGAGCTGGCGCAGGATTGCCAGCTCGGCATCCTTGGCTTCCAAATCCTTTTTCAAGCGGTTGTTAAACATGCAGGGCATCCAATCGATCTAGTTGTGCTTCCGATATCGGCGAAGAGTGCGGGCGCTTGAGCGACTTCCGTGTCGCGCCAGCGAAAGCCGTTGAGCCGACGCGGTGCGTGCCGAAGCGAGAACATGAAAGGGTGCGATTACCACGCGTTTGTCTTCGCCCCACATGTGATGTGAGCCGCCATCGCCCTCAGAGCTGATCGGCAACTACCTTCTTGTCGATCACCGACCACACGTTGCGGATCTTTCCCTCGAGGAACTCGTAGAAGACGTTTTCGGTAAAGACCACTCTCTTGCCATTCACAGCAAAGCCAAACAGTTCGCCTGTGGGCGTGCAATCGAACCGCAGCTGTGCCGCCACATGGGGCGGCTCGACGATGAGCAGCCCGATATTGAACTGCAGATCGGGGATCGCCCGAACGTCGCCGTCGAGCATCTGGCGATAGCCGTCCAGCCCGACGAACTGGCCGTTGTAGTGCACCTCGTCATCGACGAAGCGCTCCAGCTCCGCCCAGCGCCTGCCGTTCAAACTGGCGATGTAGCCCCGGTAGCAATCAGCGATCTCGTCGCCAGTCATGATCGTTCCCCGCAAAGAAAGCCCGATAGTCAGGCTAGCGACTGCCTCGATATACGCCAGTCGCTTCTACCGGTCGCGCTCGCTGTGGTTATCCGATTACCTGGTCAGTCGAGCACCACGGCGTGGCCCTCCAGCGGATTGATGTCGCCTTTGATCAGGGATTCGGCCAGCGCCTGTGCCGCTTCGAGGCCGGCGTGCTCGTTCACCTGCATCCAGGGCTGCTGCGCATCGCTAACCTGAGCGATAAAGGCCAGCTGCGCCTCGTTGAAGCGGCGGGTGACCTCGGCAGGGCCCCAGTCGGCGTTGCGTTTCTTGATCTGATAGGGCGCGAAGTAGGGCTGTGGCTGCGGACCGGCCAGCGTTGCGTCGGTCTTTCTGTATTCGTGGTTCTGGGCTGACCCGGCGAAGCAGTCGTACACCAGCGCATCCTTGAAATGGCTGTGGATCTGCCGGCGTAGATCAGCGCTACCGGAGAAGTCGACGTAGAGCGTGGGCACGCTCGGGTCCAGCGAAGCCAGCTGGTTGTAGTCCAAGGCCTGTCGGTAGCAACCCAGCCCTTTTACGAAGTCCGTGTTGCCCGCGGAAGTAAGCCCGATCAGCTGCACGGCCGGGTTGTCCTGCAGGCAGAACGCCGTACCGTACGCGGTCTTGCTCGAGGCGCTCGACATCAGGATCTGGCGCGCTCCGAAGAATGCGTTGTCGTCGAGGAAATCGGCCAGCATGAACGAGGTGATGAACAGCGGGCGCAACAGCATCTGGTAGTTTTCGCTCTCTGCGCGATAGGCGGCGTCGCTGCTGATGCGCTGGTACTGGTTGTAGGCCGATGTGAGTTCGAGTCGGTGTTCGGCGCCGTCGTAGAAGCCGCGCTCGGAAACCCGTACCGGCTGCATCACGACATGGCTGGCGATCGGCCAGAAGCCATAGAAGCGTTCGCCCTTCGCCAGGTCATCGACGGTGCTGTCCACGACTTCGGCGAAGCCCCACGCCGGCATGTGGAACCATTCGCTATCGCCGGTGGGGTAGAAGTCCCAATAGCGCAGGTGAGGTGTCTCGCCGAACGCGGCGTAGGTGACATTGTTCGTGGTCAGTGCCAGCCGGCTGATACGCAGCAGGGCTTCGCCGGCTTTCAGCTCCGGCATCGGTCGGGTCTGAATGCGGGTCTGCTGCATGTCTTTCTTGTTGTTCTGCAACTGGCGGATGACGCTCATCGATGGCACCTTGGGTTCGTAAATGGACGGCTTCGACTCTATCCCTTTCGTTTCACCGCCGGGTTCGGATTTCATGAGCACACGATTGCCGAGCGCCAAGCCGCTCAAACGGCCGACTCAGCAGCGCGCCAAGGCCACCGTTCAGGCGATTTTCGACACCTATGTTCGGATATGGCAGCGCGACGGCTGGGCTCGATTAACGACCCGCGCGGTTGCCCTGGAAGCCGGCGTGGCCATCGGCACCCTGTACGACTACTTCCCCAACAAGCACGCCCTGCACTCGGGCTACGTGCGCTATTGCGTCGAGCAGCTGCTGGAGGCCATCGACGCGCAAGCGGTAGCGCCAACTGCGGTTGCCTGGCCCGAGCGCATCCGGCGACTGGTACGCACCCTTGCCGGGGTCGAGTCACGGCTGCCCTGGTTTCACCCGGACATGCTCGAACTGGAAACGCTGGTGGCCGAGCCCAAGCATCAGCGTCGGGTCTACGAGGATCTGTTGGGCGCCTGGCATCGGGTCATTGATGCGGCGACCGATCTGCCGGTACGCCCGACCGCTGCGACGCTGGAAGCACTGCATCTTTCGGTCTGGGGCGGCCGCCGCTACGCCATGCTGGTGCAGCTCGAAGCGGATCGAATGATCGATTGGGCCAACTGCATGGAACAGCTGTGCCTGGACAGGCTCGCGGGGCCGGTCGCCCCTGGCTGAGCGCGGTCGGGCCGAGCCCAGCCCGCTCAAAAAGGCGGTGAGCTTTTGGCCCGTAAAGCTGAGCAACCTGTATGGACGCGTCGGCTCAAGCGCAAATGCCGGGCGAATCGCAGCCGACCGGGATAATATGCGCGCCCCATCGACCCCCGCACTTCAGGTCATCATGCCCGGCGACGCCCTCTATACCGACTTGTCGGGTTATTACGACCTCATGTGCGCGGACATCGATTACCGCGCGCAAAGCCACTGTGTCCAGCGATTGCAGCAGCTGTTCGGCAACGGCGGCACGAGGCATCTGGACCTCGCCTGCGGCACGGGCCCGCACATCCGCCATTTCATCGATGCCGGCTATACCAGCGGCGGGCTCGACATCAACCAGCCGATGCTGGACAGAGCCGCCGCGCGCTGTCCGGAAGCGCGATTTTCCCTGCAGGACATGTGTGGCTTTGCGGTCGAGCAACCGGCCGATCTGATCACCTGCTTTCTTTACTCCATTCATTACAGCGCCGCGCTGACCAGGCTCGAAGCCTGTATCGTCAGCGTGCATGCCGCGTTGGCCCCGGGCGGGCTGTTCTGCTTCAACGCCGTGGACAAGCGTCGGATCGACAACGCGTCATTCGTCTCGCACACGGCCAGGCATGCGGACGGCCTGTTCACCTTCAGCTCCGGTTGGCATTACCCGGGTGAAGGGGAGCAGCAGTTGCTGAAGCTGCGAATCGAAAAGACCATCAGCAATGAAAGCCAGGTCTGGCACGACGAACACAGGATGGTGGCGGTGAGCTTTGCCGAGCTGAGCGAGCTGCTGGCGCCATACTTCGAAGTGCATGTGCTCGAGCATGACTACGAGAAGATCGTGCCCTGGGACGAGCTTTCAGGGAACGCGCTATTCGTCTGCGTGAAGGCCTGAGCGGATGCGCGGATAGGGCAGGGGACAGAAAAAACCCCGCAGGTGCGGGGCTTCTGTTGGACGGTCTTGCTTGCAGCGTTAGCGGGCCAGTTCGGTTTTCGCTACGGCTTTCTGGCCTTCGCTTTCCGAGACCTCGGTCAGCTTCGCACCGCCGACGAACACACCTATCTTGATCGACTGACGCACGTAATGGTTCTTGCCGGCGATGGCGTCCAGTTCGATGAGGTTGTCGCTGAATTCGGACTCGGTTGCCAGGGTGTGCTTGCCAGGCGTAACGAGGCGGTAGAAATAGGTGTTGGCGGCGGTTTCGCCAATGACTTCACCGTCGATCTTCACCGATTTCTTCAGGGCGGCTCCGAGCATGGAGTCGCGGAAGATGTACAGCCCGGCCTGATCCTGCGGCGGTGCCGGGAACGTCTTGTATGCCTGGTCCTTTTCGGGTGACTCCATCGGGACCGAAGCACAGCCGGTCAGAATGGCGAAGCTCAGCGCCGCGGCGCTCATCATGAAATGCTTGAACATGAATACTCGTTCCTGAGTGTTAAGGCGAATTGCGCGGCGATATTAAATTGCCATCGCGCGGCCGGTAACCCTAAACATCTCCGACGGGCTCGTTGTAAGCGGTTTTAGTGATGACAATCACGCTAACGACTACGCACGGCGGTGCGGTGCTGGGAGAACGCGGCCAATCCCGCCTGTTCTGGAACTGATATCGGCTAGTGCAAGCGTTTGGCGGCAGAGGCTGCCTCGACCAGATGCCGTGCCTGCTGGGCCAGCTGATCGAGCAGCCGGTCGCGCTGTTTCTCCGCCTCGCTCATCGCCTTGCGGCCATTCTGCTGCACCAGGTAGCTGTAGATCTGCCGGACTTCCTTGGACTGGAAGATCGGCTCCAGATCCTGCACCGCCACCGCACCGTTCGAAGCCCCGTTACGGGTATTCATCACCACCTGCGGGCCGCGCGCCACCAGCGGCTGAAAGCCCAGTGCGCTGAAATACGGCACCTTGCCTGCAACGCACGCCACCTCGGCATGGGGATAGCGCGTCACCATCGCTTCGACCATTGCCCGGCCAATGCCCTGGCGACGATGGCCGGCGTCCACCGCCAGATAGACCAGCGCGCAGGCTTCGGGATCGTCCACAAAGGGCAGGTACAGCGCGAAGCCGAGCAGGACCGCCGGGTCCTCAGCATCCAACGCCATGATCAGCTCCGGCTTGCCCGCCTGCACGCCGTCCATGCTGTCCAGGTAGCGATGCACCTCGAAACCCACCACGTACTGATACAGCTGATACAGCGGGTTGCTGGGCTGCAGCGAGACCGGGCTGATGTCGCCGAGATAATCCACCACCATCTGCAGCACCTGGCTTTTCAGCGATTCCGGCGGCGGGGTGTCGAGGTGGGTGAGGGTGAACATGGCGGCGCTCCGGGCGGTACGGAAAAAAGGCGGCATTGTACCGGGCGGTGTGCGGCAGGCGAGGGTAAGCGGCATGGTGATCGGTGCAACGAGAGATCGTGCCTGCCTCTACGTCGCGGCTGCGTCTGGCTTTCTCTTCCTCGGTTTGCGTGGCGTTGGTACCGGCATGAGGCGAGCCGTTTCGATCACCAGGCGGCGGAGTTCGTCGGCATCGTCTAGCAGCTCGTCCGCCACCGGATAGTTCTTCGCGCCGGGGTAGGGCGGCGCTTGCGGCAAGTCTGGGGCGAGGGTCTCGGCGGCCGCCGAAGGCTTGATGAACAGGCTGTTGTCGCAGACGAACGCGACGACCTTTTCGTCCAGATAAAGGGCGTACTCGCCGAACATCTTCCTGTACGTCAGCCTGCTCCCCAGGCCGATCTGCTCCGCCACATACAGCACGAAATCTTTGTCGCTCGCCATGCCTGCTCCGCTGTTTCGACTGGGTGCCATGCCCATGGAGCGTAGCGTGGAAAGCGAGGCCGTTTCCACGCGTTGCCCGCCTTACACCTGATTGAGCTCCACCTGCCTTGCCCGCGCATGGCGTAGGGGCGCATCGAGTGTCGACTGCAGCTCCGTGACCAAGGCATCGACCTGGCGCAGCGCCTCGGCCACCGAGGCCGCCAGTACCTCGCCACCGGTTTCCTGACCTTCAATCGCGATCTGATGGATGCGGGTGATCCCGATGAAATTGAGTGCCGTCACCAGGTTCGGCTCAAGATGATTCATGTGCGCCATTTCCCCGCCAGGGCCAAAGCCGATGCCGCCGCGGGCACTGAGGATGACCGCATGCCGTGGCCGGTCCGCCAGCAGCGGCACGTACGGATCGGGCAGTTTGCTTTCGTCGACCTCGACCGTCCGGCCTGGGCGCACGATCTGGTCGATCCAGGCTTTCAACGCCGCGGGCATGCCGAAGTTGTAGAGCGGCGTACCGATGACCAATACATCGGCGGCGATCAGCTCATCGACCAGCTGGTCGCTCTCCGCCAGCGTATCCCGCATCCACGGCTCGCGGCGCTCTTCCGGCGTGAAGCTGGAGGCAATCCAGTCATGGTTGATAAACGAAGGCGGGTTCTGGCCTATATCGCGATAGACGATGCCGTCCTGCGCGCGGCGGGCCGCCCACTGGCTGACGAAGCGGTGAGTGAGGTTACGGCTGTGGGAACCGTGCTCGTCCTTGCCGGCAAGGCCGGGGCGGGCGCTGGCATCGAGGTGCAGAAGGTGCGTCATGGCGATTCTCCTCTGTGATTGAATTCATCTGTCGTTCGCGGTAAATCCAGCCTATGGCTAGGCTGTACTGGCGACAAACGACCATTTCTTCCAACTACAGATGAGAGAAACTCAGCCATGGCGCACCGCCGGTTACCTTCGCTTTCTGCGCTGCGGGCCTTCGAAGCCGCCGCCCGCCACGAGAGCGCCAAGCAGGCCGCCGAGGAGCTGAATGTCACCGCTACGGCGGTTAGCCACCAGATTCGTTCGCTTGAGGAATCCCTCGGCGTGGCGCTGTTCCTGCGCAAACCGCGGAAGCTGGAACTGACCGACCAGGGGCGCGAGCTGCAACAGACGCTGGAAGCCGCATTCGACAGCATCAGCGGGGCGGTCGAACGCCTGAGCGCGAAGCCCTGCCGCCAGGCGATCACCCTCAGCACCACACCGGCCATCGCGGTGCGCTGGCTGGTGCCCTGGGTCTGCCTGCTGCGCGATTCCCATCCGGATATCGATCTGCGCTTCCATACCTCCCATGAGCCAGTCGCGCTGGATGGCGTCACGGCGGACATCGCCATCCGTTACGGTGACGGCCGCTGGCCCGGGCTGGTGGCGGAGAAGCTGTTCGATAACACCTTCGTCCCGGTCTGCAGCCCGCACCTCGGCTTGCGGGATATTGCCGAGCTGCCCAAACACCCGCTGATCCACTTCCGTGCGCAAGCCGCCTTGTCCGCCCCGATTCATTGGGCGTCATGGCAGAAGCTCGCCAACGTGCCGGGGCTGGATGTGAGCGCCGGGCTGGTTTTCTCCGACGAGACCCACGCAATCTCCGCCGCCATCGGCGCGCAGGGTGTGGCGCTGATGAGTCGGCAGTTAATCGAGGATGAATTGAGGGAAGGGCGGCTGGTGCAGCCATTCGGGCCGGAGATGGAGGGCAAGCCGTTTCACCTCGTATACCCGGAGAGCCGTCGGGATGATCCGACGGTTCGGGCAGTGAGGGAGTGGGTGATGAGGGTGCCGGGTGGGTTGTGTGAGGTACGGGCTGATATCGGCAATGCCGAGCCCGCAACCTCACTACATACCAATCAAGTTAATGAAGCCATGGATTAACGTGCGTTGTAACAGTGGGCATTGACCAGCGCTTAGCTGCCAGAAAAAGGCCTGCGGTCAAAGAATGGCCATAAAGACTAGATGGAGAAGGGCGCCGTCCTTGAATCTATAAACGGTAACGTCCTTTGTGGCGTAAACATCTCCAGTCAGCGCAATAACAATCGTGCCTGAGAGGCAGAACAGCAGTGTAAGCAAAACGAACCAGCGCTTTCGTTAGATAGGCACGACTATGAAATACGAGCTTTTTCGAAACGCCTTATATCCATATTCATGGCGCTCCTAGTGTTGGTGCAATGATAGTCCTCTTTTTCACACGGGAATTATACGCAAGTTGGTATTTAGAAAAATTGAGCTGGTTTGTGTTCGCGCTTCTTGCGGAAGAAAAGAGAATCGTGCGGCCGTCATTACCTATGCGTCCTGTTCGCAGCCTCTCGGAGAGAGGGCGGCGTTTCAGGACACTTTGCTTCTCGATAATTGTAATCTTTGCAACGCAGCTACCAGTTCGGGTGCCACATGCTTCGATTGGGGTGGATCGAGGAATACGCTATTCAGAGAGAGCACGATGGCATGGGATGTAGAAATAGCTACCTCGGCCACGTTGATTCCTGGCTGTAGGTATTCAGAAAGTCCAGTCGGGAATTCAACGGCAACGTTGTCGATCGTTATTTTCTGTAGTTTCGCTGCTGTCGTTTCCAGTCCGAATCCACCAATCTTTCCCTCTAGAAGATAAACGTTGTCATTTTTCGGTATTAATAGCGAGCCGGTTTTCTTATCTATTTTGCTCAAGGCATTATAATCTGCCATGAGTCGCAGTTTTTCCGTGCTTGTTAAGGTTCGGTGTGGCTTGGCCCATTGCTCTAGGTCTTGTAAAGCCATCCGGCTCCCAAGCAGCTTTCCAAAGAAATAAATAGCTGAACCAAAAGTGACGGCTGCGATTGCGGTGATGAAGAACAGATTGATATAGCCTGCCATGGCTGTCTGGCTCCGTTTACGTTTCTACTAGATTGGTGAGAGCTGCCGGTCATGCCCAGCAAAAGGTGGTCACCTTACATCAAGCGCATTCCTGATTTCGCCAACACATCGGCATTGCGGGGAGTAGCGTGGAATGGCGATGCTTATCCACGCGCTAGTCCGCATCTCCCGCGAATCCCTCCGCCTCGCCACCGCACCAATCAACCGGATAGACCCCAGCTCCGACCGCCCGATGAAAGCTCGAATAGGGCCAGTCGACGACACGCTCCACCAAACCGTGCTTCAACGGATTTCGATGCACGTAGTCCACGTGGTGCCGGTAATCCAGTTCATCCTGAATCAGGTGTTCCCAATAGCGCCGTTGCCAGATTCCACGCTCGCCGCGGGAGCGCTGAGTTGCCGTTAGTATCTCGGTCTTTGGCAGGCGTCGGGCGAAAGCGAACTTGATGACTTTCCAGCGCAGGGCGAAATCGGCGTTGCCATCCGGGAGCGTCCAGACGCAATGCATGTGGTCGGGCAGAACGACCCAGGCGTCGATGTGGAAGGGATGGCGTGAGCGTGTGGCTCGCACCGTCTCGCGGAGCAGGTCGACGTGGCGGACCAGCAGGTCGCTGCGCCGGTTGAGCAGATTGACGGTGAAGAAATACGTGGCGCCCGGCACATGGGCGCGGCGGTAGCGGGACATGGCGGCTCATCCTTGAGCGTTGTGTTGACGGGAGGTTCGTATCGGTGGATAAGCAAAGCGTTATCCACCCTACGACATCTCGACCGCCCACACCGCCGACGCATCGACGTTGCCGGAGATAGGGTGGAAAACGGCGTAGCCTTTTCTACGCGTTTCTTCCAGGCTACCTCGCTAGCTCGCTGACGTGTCATCTATCGCGCCGTACATCCAGCACTTCGTTTTTGCCCATTCTCTCCAGAAACCGTTGCCGGAAGGTTAGCTTGCTCTCCTGCAATGGTTGAAGACCGAAACGCTGACGTTCGTTATCAACCAGGCGGCGCGGAAGATGGGCCTCGCAGTAGTGCGCATACTGCTCGAAGTAGATCCTGCTATACGCACCATCCTTGATTTCGACTGGCTCGTTTAGGGCCTTGCGTTTGTGTTTGACCCACGGCTCCAACGCATACCAGCAGGCGAGATACATCGGGCCCCAGATATTCATGAAGTGGTTTCGGGAAACCAAGTTGTGAAGCGCCATGTAGCCGATGCGTTGCAGATTGACCCCAACGACCTGGGCTGCATCGAGCTCCTGGCTGGTCCAGCCGTTCGGGTTTGTCTCTGGGTCGTGCGGCAGCCCGCAGTAGCTATGCCGCTTGTGTGCGTCGGTGAGTAGCCTTATCTGCGGTTTGAGGGTGTCCATTTCCGACATGGCCCAGCGGAGAATGTCAGCGTCCCGTGATATCGACGACTCGCGAATGTTCTTTGCGCCCTGCCTCAACCCTGCAAGTAGAACCAATGTGAGCAGCACCATTACCACGTCGGACAGGCCGGATACGCCGCTCCAGTCAAACTTGCTGAGCTCGATTTTTATTTCGGTGAACATCGTTGTCCTTGAGTCTGGTTTGTATGCGCTGTTGATGCCGTATGTATCGTTGAGTCTGCAAGTCGCGATAAGCGGTTTTTGATTGGCACAGAGGGCGCCACGTCGTGCTATGCCAAATCGTATCGGCGATAGTGCAGATTTCTGGAGGCTGTGGAAGGGATCGCTCTGCAAGTGAAAGGGGGGCGTGAACGTGTGGCTCGCACTGTCTCGCGGAGCAGGTCGATATGGCGGACAAGCAAGTCGCTGCGACGATTGAGCAGATTGACCGTAAAGAAATACGTGGCGCCCGGCACTTGGGCGCGGCGGTAACGGGAGATGGCGGCTCATCCTTGAGCGTTGTGTTGGCGGGAGGTCCGTATCGGTGGATAAGAAAAGCGTTATCCACCCTACGCCATCTCACCCGCCCACACGGCCGACGCATCGACGTTGCCGGAGGTAGGGTGGAAAACGGCGAAGCCTTTTCCACGCGTTACTTTCAGGCTATTCGCTTTACATATATTCAGATAGATTCAATGATTAGTTGGCTGAATTTTATCATTGCATCATTGCTTGTTTGGAAGTCTTTTTTGGTTAGTGTCAGGTAACGGCTCTCAAGATTCTCTCTAAGTCTTTCAAAAATTTCCCGGAAGAATTCCTCAGTCAAGGATCCTTGCTCAGCACCCGCTGTAAACATTTGTGGCATGGCTTTCATTAATCCACCAAAACCTACAGTTTTTGCAAGTAGATGGTTGTTGCTGTTCCATTCGGTCGGGAAGGTTTTTGCTAGTGCGCTAAAGCAGTTTAGTAGGATCCTTAATATTATGTCGTCGCGCTCATTTTCGTAATATGCCCTGAAGCAGCCTTTAGAGCTCACTAGCGGCTTCAATGAATCAATAAAGGCAGATTGGCTTATAGTTTCGGTTGGTGAGGTTTTTATGCCAAGCATTTTTATTTTATTGTGAAGTGGCGAGTCTTTTTCAGAGTTAAGGGATTTTGCTATTTCGTGGCATGCCTTTATCTCTGTGCGCTCTTCACTTATTCCGAATAGGTCGTATATTAGTGACTTTGGTACGGGTTTCTGATTGCTGTTTATGGTCAGGAATATAGTTGCGTCACTGTATACGTCCGTTCCAGTTACGAATATCACTAAGAGTTTGAATTTTGCCTGCTGCTCTTTCGTTAGTTGTTGTAGGCCCAATACTCGATGCTGCCCGTCGAGAATATGGCCGAGAGATCCATGTTTTGTGAAGGATACGGTTTTTGTGTCTGTATTAATTATTTCGCCGTCGCAGGAAATAATTATTGGTGTCGGGAATACGGCATCTTCCCGCAGTGCATATTTCTTTATCTCGCTGATTCGTTTTGTATCTGGATTTCTTTGTATACCGTCAGGGGTGGAGCCACGCCTTTTGATTTCGACGCGATCTACGAGCTCCGAAGCTAGCATTGTAGTGACATAAAAAGTCCCGCCAGGTTGCTCTAGCTCTATGTACGGATACTCCATTTTTTCGCTCATAGATCAATCCCTTCTGGCGTTGCAGCTAGTGACTTGGCTTTATCTAGATTTTTCTGACTCTTCTCGTCGATTTCGTCTCGGATTGTGGAGCGTTGGGGTGGGAATATTTCGAAAAATACCCAAAGCGCCAGCGCAAACAAAGTCGAAATTGAGTAAACCCACCAATGCCATGTTTTGGCGGTTTCAGAAACTTGGTCGAGTGGGGCGGTTACAAATTTTATGAGTGTGGCGGATATTGCAATCAGCCCTAATGCGATTAATAGCATGACGGACTTTGATTTTCTAAGGTCGATTTTATTGCTTCCGTTGTACTCGTGTATGAAGTGGAAGCAGCTGCTAGCAAGGATGGCTATAGAGAAAGTCAGGAATGCACCAGAATTCAATAGCTGTGTAATGATTGGTGCGAGTTCTGCTTCAGTGAGTATCGAAGCAGTTATTGTGTAGGCGACTGGGGCTTGCCCAATGATGAAGGTAATGA
Source organism: Stutzerimonas kunmingensis (assembly GCF_021432085.1). Classification (GTDB taxonomy): domain Bacteria; phylum Pseudomonadota; class Gammaproteobacteria; order Pseudomonadales; family Pseudomonadaceae; genus Stutzerimonas. The sequence continues at coordinate 1,913,221 of NZ_CP090366.1, forward strand.
CTATATACCAAGCTAGGTTTGTTATTAGCTCTGTTGGTTTCACAGCAAATCCTATTTGGCTGTTTGGGGTTGGCGGAGTCGTGGTTGTTGAACCCGCCAGTGCTCACAGCCGATCGGCTGTGAGCGTCAGGAGGTGCGAGATCAATCCCAGCTCAACGCCCCACCAGTCTGATACTCAATCACCCGCGTCTCAAAGAAGTTCTTCTCCTTCTTCAGATCCATGATCTCGCTCATCCACGGGAACGGGTTGGTAGTGCCCGGATACTCTTCCTTCAACCCAATCTGCGTCAGGCGACGGTTGGCGATGAACTTGAGGTAGTCCTCCATCATCGCGGCGTTCATGCCGAGCACGCCACGGGGCATTGTGTCGCGGGCGTATTCGATTTCCAGTTGGGTGCCCTGGAGGATCATCTGGGTTGCTTCGTCCTTCATGTCGGCGTCCCACAGGTGCGGGTTCTCGATCTTGATCTGGTTGATCATGTCGATGCCGAAGTTCAGGTGCATGGACTCGTCACGCAGGATGTACTGGAACTGCTCGGCGGTGCCGGTCATCTTGTTGCGGCGGCCCATGGAGAGGATCTGGGTGAAGCCGCAGTAGAAGAAGATGCCTTCGAGTACGCAGTAGTAGGCGATGAGGTTGCGCAGGAATTGCTTGTCAGTCTCCGGGGTGCCGGTCTGGAAGGTCGGGTCGGAAATGGAACGGGTGTACTTGAGGCCCCAGCTGGCCTTTTTCGCGACGCTCGGGATCTCGTGGTACATGTTGAAGATCTCGCCTTCATCCATGCCCAGCGATTCGATGCAGTACTGGTAGGCGTGGGTGTGGATCGCCTCTTCGAAGGCCTGGCGCAGGATGTACTGGCGGCATTCGGGGTTGGTGATCAGGCGGTAGGTGGCCAGCACGAGGTTGTTGGCGACCAGGCTGTCGGCGGTGGAGAAGAAGCCGAGGTTGCGCTTGACGATGCGGCGCTCGTCTTCGCTGAGGCCGTCCTTGCTCTTCCACAGGGCAATGTCGGCGTTCATGTTCACTTCCTGCGGCATCCAGTGGTTGGCGCAACCATCCAGATACTTCTGCCAGGCCCAGTCGTACTTGAAGGGTACGAGCTGGTTGAGGTCGGCGCGGGCGTTGATCATGCGCTTCTCGTCGACGCGCACGCGGGCCGATTCGCCTTCCAGTTCGTTGAGGCCTTCCTGGATGTCCAGGTCGTCCAGCGCGCGCTTGGCGCGGGCGATGGCGTCGGAGTCACTGGCGGCAACGGCGCGGGCTTCTTCTACGGAACCGGCGGCGTCGTTGTCCAGCTTGGCGGCGGTCTGGCTTGCCGGCTGCGCGGCAGCGGGGGCCGGCGCGGCGGTGGTGGTGTCTTCTTCGTTGAATTCGTCCCAGCTCAGCATGTGCGATAGCTCCTGATCGGGGACCGGGGCTTGGCCGGTCGGATGTGTTTGGGTGCTTTTGGTTTGCACGCAAAAGCGGGTATTTGGTTTGGGCCGAGGTAGGTCCGGCCTTTTGTATCGTCTGGTGGGGCTGCCCCTCACCCTGACCCTCTCCCCGGAGGGGCGAGGGGACTGGTTTGGTGTTGGCGTCGGGCTTGTTCGATCGGTAGCCACTGCGTTGGCTTAGGGCTCCTGGCGAGCAGGAGCGGGCCGTTCTGTTTCCTTGTCGCAACAATGGTGCGAGCGTGGGGCTGTGCGAGTGGCTGCTAGGCGGCTGCCGAGCCGGAACCCCTGAGCGTACAGCTGTACGTGATGGGGTCCGGTTTGGCGGCCAACGCCGCAGACGCCGCTCAGCTACGCGCGACTTCTGTTACTGGCAGGCTTCGCAATCGGGGTTATCGATGGAACACGCCAGCGGCACCGGAGCCGGCTGCGGCTCGGCAGCCGGAGCGGCGCTGGCGGAGTTCGCCGCCTCGCTGCCACCACTGGACACGGCGTTCAGCTTGCCGGTGTTGATGGTGGACTTCTCGGTGCTGGTCGCGGCCAGGGCACGGAGGTAGTAGGTGGTTTTCAGGCCACGGTACCAGGCCATGCGGTAGGTCACGTCGAGCTTCTTGCCCGAGGCGCCGGCGATGTACAGGTTCAGCGACTGCGCCTGGTCGATCCACTTCTGGCGGCGGCTAGCGGCGTCGACGATCCACTTGGTCTCGACTTCGAAGGCGGTGGCGTACATGTCTTTCAGATCCTGCGGGATGCGCTCGATCTGCTGTACGGAGCCGTCGTAGTACTTGAGGTCGTTGACCATGACCGGGTCCCACAGGCCGCGGGCCTTGAGGTCGTGGACCAGGTACGGGTTGATCACGGTGAACTCGCCGGACAGGTTCGATTTGACGTACAGGTTCTGGTACGTCGGCTCGATGGACTGCGACACGCCAACGATGTTGGAGATGGTCGCGGTCGGCGCGATGGCCATGATGTTGGAGTTGCGGATGCCTTTCTTGACGCGCTCGCGGATCGGCGCCCAGTCCAGGGATTCGGTCAGGTCGACGTCGATGTACTTCTGGCCACGGGCCTCGATGAGGATCTGCTGGGAGTCCAGCGGCAGGATGCCCTGGGACCACAGCGAGCCCTGGAAGCTGGAGTAGGCGCCACGCTCGTCGGCCAGGTCACAGGAAGCCTGGATGGCGAAGTAGCTGATGGCTTCCATGGACTTGTCGGCAAAGTCGATGGCGGCGTCGGAACCGTAGGCGATGTGCTGCAGGTACAGCGCGTCCTGGAAGCCCATGATGCCCAGGCCCACCGGGCGGTGCTTGAAGTTGGCGTTCTGCGCCTGCGGCACGCTGTAGTAGTTGATGTCGATGACGTTATCGAGCATGCGCACAGCGGTGCGCACGGTGCGCTCCAGCTTAGCGGCGTCGAGCTTGCCGTCCTTGATGTGGTTGACCAGGTTGATCGAGCCCAGGTTGCAGACGGCGATCTCGTCCTTGTTGGTATTCAGGGTGATCTCGGTGCAGAGGTTGGAGCTGTGCACCACGCCGACGTGCTGCTGCGGGCTGCGCAGGTTGCACGGGTCCTTGAAGGTCAGCCACGGGTGGCCGGTCTCGAACAGCATCGAGAGCATCTTGCGCCACAGGTCCTTGGCCGGCAGGGTCTTGAACAGCTTGATCTTGCCGTACTTGGTCAGCTCCTCGTAGTACTCGTAACGCTCCTCGAAGGCGCGGCCGGTGAGGTCGTGCAGGTCGGGGACGTCGGACGGGGAGAACAGGGTCCAGGGGCCGTCGTCGAAGACGCGCTTCATGAACAGGTCCGGAATCCAGTTGGCGGTGTTCATGTCGTGCGTACGGCGACGGTCGTCACCGGTGTTCTTGCGCAGCTCGAGGAATTCCTCGATGTCCAGGTGCCAGGTTTCCAGGTACGCGCAGACCGCGCCCTTGCGCTTGCCGCCCTGGTTGACCGCGACGGCGGTGTCGTTGACCACTTTCAGGAAGGGCACGACGCCCTGGGATTTGCCGTTGGTGCCCTTGATGTAGGCGCCCAGTGCGCGCACCGGGGTCCAGTCGTTGCCCAGGCCGCCGGCGAACTTGGAGAGCAGGGCGTTATCGCGGATGGCATCGTAGATGCCGCCCAGGTCGTCCGGCACGGTGGTCAGGTAGCACGAGGACAGCTGCGGACGCAGGGTGCCGGCGTTGAACAGGGTCGGCGTCGAGGCCATGTAGTCGAAGGACGACAACAGGTTGTAGAACTCAATGGCGCGGGCTTCTTTCTGCTCTTCCTCAATGGCCAGGCCCATGGCGACGCGCATGAAGAAGATCTGCGGCAGCTCGAAGCGGACGTTGTCCTTGTGGATGAAGTAGCGGTCGTACAGGGTCTGCAGGCCGAGGTAGGTGAACTGCTGGTCGCGCTCGTGGTTGAGCGCGGCGCCCAGCTTGGCCAGGTCGTAGCTCTTGAGCTTGGAATCGAGCAGTTCGAACTCGACGCCTTTCTCGATGTAGGCCGGCAGGGCCTTGGCGTACAGGTCGGCCATCTCGTGATGGGTGGCGGCTTCGGCAACGTCGAGGAAGCCCAGGGCTTCGGCACGCAGGGTGTCCATCAGCAGACGCGCGGTGACCTGGCTGTAGTTCGGCTCGCGCTCGACCAGGGTACGGGCAGTCATCACCAGGGCGGTGTTGACGTCCTTCTCGGCCACGCCGTCGTACAGGTTCTTCAGGGTCTCGCGCTCGATCAGCGCGCCATCGACTTCGGCCAGGCCTTCGCAGGCTTCGGTGATGATGGTCTGCAGGCGGCCCATGTCCAGCGGCTGCTGGCTGCCGTCGGCGCGGGTGACGCGGATGCTCGGGTGCGGCTGGGCGATGTCGCTGCTGCCGCTGGCACTCTTGCGCTTGACGGCCTGGGCTTCGCGGTAGATCACGTAGTCACGCGCGACCTTCTGCTCGCCGGCACGCATCAGGGCCAGTTCGACCTGGTCCTGGATTTCCTCGATATGGATGGTGCCACCGGAGGGCATGCGACGGCGGAAGGTGGCGGTGACCTGCTCGGTCAGGCGCGCGACGGTGTCGTGGATGCGCGAGGAAGCGGCAGCGTTACCGCCTTCCACTGCGAGAAAGGCCTTGGTGATGGCGACGGTGATCTTGTCGTCGGTGTAGGGGACGACGGTACCGTTGCGCTTGATCACGCGCAGCTGGCCCGGGGCGGTAGCCGCCAGATCCGGTGCATCGGCTGATAGCGGGTTCTCGCGAGTGGATTGGTTTTGCATGGGGGCTCCGGATTCTCTCTTTTAGTCGCGGTTCTGGTTCTGTCTGCACGGGCTTCGTTGAGCCCGGGCGTCGTTACTGCATCAGCCATGCCGCGTATCGCGGTGCATGGTGGTATCGCAAGGAATAGTCCTGACTAGGCCGCTGACGAGCTAAGTCGTTGCCGGAAGGATAGTCAGGCTGGGAAAACTGTCAACACAATATGTTGTGTTTTGTCTTGGCTCCGAGCACAGCTGCTAGTTCCGCGCTTGAAGTCAGGGAGACGACTGTCGAAGGCTTGCATTAATGCTTGACCTGAGGCTGCCGACGGTGTTGCAGAGCAATGGGAGGCAGGGCGATAGTCCAGCTCTCGAAAATGTCTCGATTGTGTCAGTTGCGGTGCGCAGGCCCAATATCTAGGGGGCAGGGCGCGCAGGAGCGACAAGATAATGCTGGCTCCGGGCCAATGCAAGGCAGCCGTCTGGGATAACCTGTGGATAACGTGTGTGCGGATTGTGGGTGAAAGCGCGGCGTCCGGCCGCAGGCCGCGTGGCTGCGGCGCTCGCCCGAATGCCGACGAAATACGCGCCGCCGGGCATATTTTGATGATGGTCAATGACACAACATGTTGTGTTTGCCGCTGCCCGCTTTTTGTGCATCGTGCCGGGCCGGGCGTTGGGTACAATGCGCGCTGTTCGTTTGTGGCCTGACGGTCTGACAGGGGGCGGGGATGGAGCAAGAGACGTGGCGGATTCTCATCGTCGAGGACGATCGACGGTTGGCCGAGCTGACGCAGGAATACCTGCAGAGCAGTGGCGGCTTCGAGGTGTCGATCGAATCGGATGGCGCCTGCGCCGCCGAGCGCATCATCGAGGAGCGCCCGGATCTGGTGGTGCTCGATCTGATGCTGCCCGGCGAGGATGGCCTGTCGATCTGCCGGCGGGTGCGTGACCGCTACGATGGCCCGATTCTGATGCTCACCGCGCGGGCCGACGATCTGGATCAGGTGTTGGGACTGGAAACCGGCGCCGACGACTATGTCTGCAAGCCGGTGCGTCCGCGTCTTTTGCTGGCGCGCATCCGCGCCTTGCTGCGTCGTCAGCCGCCAGAAGCACCGACCAATGCCAAGCGCCTGCAGTTCGGCCCGTTGGTGATCGACAGCGCGTTGCGCGAAGCCTGGCTGCGTGAACAGCAGATCGAACTGACCGGCGCCGAGTTCGACCTGCTCTGGCTGCTGACCTCCAATCCCGGACGCATTCTTTCCCGTGAAGAAATCTTCGCCGAGCTGCGCGGCATCGAATACGACGGCCAAGACCGCTCCATCGATGTGCGTATCTCGCGTATTCGCCCCAAGATCGGTGACGACCCCGATCACCCACGGCTGATCAAGACGGTGCGCGGCAAGGGCTATCTGTTCGTTTCCGAAGCTGCCGTGGCGATGGTGTAGCGCCGCCGCCCATGAACTCGATCTTCCTGCGCATCTATGGCGGCATGCTGGGGGTGCTGGTGCTGGTGGCGCTGCTCGGCACCGGCGGCCTGCACCTGCTCAACCAGCACCGCGCGGATGATCACCGCGAGCGCCTGGCCAGCGGCACCTTCCGCCTGATGGCGCACAACATGAGCAGCATGACGCCGATCGAACGGCGCCAGGCTGCGAACCTCTGGGGGCGGCTGCTGGGCATTCCGCTGCGGGTGCGCACGCTGGATGACGTTCGCCTGGAAAATCGCCTGGAGGCGCGCCTGCTGCGTGGGCAGGTGCTGGTCGAGCAGATCCGACCGCAGAGCACCACGGTGTTCAGCCTGGTCAGTGCACGGGATCGGCTGGTGCTTACCGGTGAAGTCGAGCAGCTCAGCGAACAGCTGGCGCGCGCCACCATTTATCTGCTGATCGACGAGCTGATCCGCTATCCCGAAGCCGAGCAGCCGCGACGTCTCGCAGAGCTGAAGCAGGCGCGTGGTTTCGGCTTCGATCTGGAATTGCTGACGCGTGACAGCGCCAACCTCGATGACGACCAGCGTCGGCGGCTGGACGAGGGCGACACGGTGATGGCGCTCGCTCGCGGCGGTGATGCCGTGCGGGTGTTCGCGGCTATCGCCGGCACCGGCTGGATCATGCAGCTCGGTCCGCTGTACCAGATGAATCCCTATCCGCCGCAGTTGCTGATCTTGATCGGCCTGCTTGGTCTGTCGCTGATCGGTCTCACCGTGTATCTGCTGGTGCGCCAGCTGGAGCAGCGCCTGAGCGTGCTGGAAGGTGCGGCGACCCGTATCGCCGCGGGCAATCTGGAAACCCGCGTGCCGGATGTCGGTACCGATTCGGTCGGGCGCCTGGCGGCGGCGTTCAACGGTATGGCCAGGCATCTGCAGCGTTTGCTGGCGGTGCAGCGGGAGATGGTCAGCGCGGTGGCCCATGAACTGCGCACGCCGGTCGCGCGCCTGCGTTTCGGCCTGGAAATGAGCGCCGAGGCGCAGACCGACGAGGCCCGGCGCAAGTACCTGGAAGGCATGGACGGCGACATCGACGACCTCGATGCGCTGGTCGACGAAATGCTGGTGTATTCGCGGTTGGAGCGCGGCTCGCCGACCCTGCATTTCCTGCAGGTCGACCTGGGTGGGCTGGTCGATCAGGTGATCGGTGAGCTGGCGCCGCTCCGCGCCGATGTCAGCGTCAGCCGCGGAGAATGCACAACGGCAGCCGATGGCAGCTGCTGGGCCGAGGCGGAGCCGCAATACCTGCGCCGCGCCCTGAGCAACCTGATCACCAATGCCATGCGCCATGCCGAGAGTCGGGTGCAGGTCAGCTTCGCCATCGATGGGCAAACGGTGCGGCTGGAGGTGGACGACGATGGCCCCGGCGTGCCGGAAGCGGATTGGGAAAAGGTCTTCACCCCGTTCCTGCGCCTGGACGACAGCCGTACCCGCGCCTCGGGCGGGCACGGGCTGGGCTTGTCCATCGTGCGGCGGATCATCTACTGGCACGGCGGTCGCTCGCAGCTGGGGCACAGCGACCTGGGCGGCGCGCGTTTCAGTCTGGTCTGGCCGCGGCGCAGGGCGGACCGAGCAGCGGCTGGCTGAAGCCAGCGCAGCTCGACCCAATCTCTCAAAGCAGTCCGAACACCTTTTTCGCCAGGCTGGTGGCCGCGGCGGCGGGGTTCTTGCGAATGCTCGCTTCCTGCTCGGCGATCACGGTGAACAGGCCATCGAGCGCCTGTTCGGTGACATAGCTTTCGATATTCGCGTAACTGCCGTTCATGCCAGCCGGCACCTTGGCGGCGACGGCGTTGTATTGCTGCGCCAGGCCGACCTGGTCGGTGGCCTGTTTGACGATGGGCAGGAATTTCGCGCGAATCTGCTCGCGGCTGGACTGGTTGAGGTACTGGGTGGCCGAGTCATCGCCACCGGCGAGAATGGCCTTGGCGTCCTGCACGGTCATCTTGCGCACGGCATCGAGCAGTAGTTGCTGGGCTTCCGGCACCGCCTTCTCGGCGGCCAGGTTCATGCTGTTCTCCAGCTGCTCGACCTGCGCACCCATGCCGAGCATCTTCAGCATCCGCGAGGCCTTGCCGATGTTGCCCGGCAGCTCGATACGCACGTCCGGATCGCTGCTGAAACCGCCAGGGCGACCGAGCTGCTGCACGGCGACCTTGGCGCCCTGGCTCAAGGCATCCTTGAGGCCGGCGCTGGCGTCGCTCTGGGTCAGGTCGGAAAGTGAAAGGGCGAAAGCGCTGGCGGAAAGTGCCAGGCCTGCAACGAGAGTAGTGATGCGCAACATGGCGTTAACCTCATGTTCATTGAATGGTGCGGAAGCAGCGGGCTACTAACTGCCGTATGGTCTGGCGCCGATGCTAAAGCAATGCCGGGCAAGGCGCAGGCGTTTACCAGCAGTATGGGTCAGGCAGGCGGGGGACAGGTTGTTACTGATGCGCTAAGGTTGCGGCCCCGTCGTTATGGAGCCGACTCGCATGATCCGTCCCTTTCGCCCCGATGACCTGGAGCCGGTGCTGGCGATCTGGCTGGCTGCATCGATCCGCGCCCATGACTTCATTGCGCCGGCGTTCTGGGCGTCGAAGCTGGATGACATGCGCGATATCTATCTGCCGGCGGCGCAGATCTGGGTCGATGAGCGTGAAGGCGAGGTGCTGGGTTCGTCGCGCTGGTCGGGGACGTGCTGGCGGCGATCTTCGTGGCGCCGAGCGCCCAGGGCGGCGGTATCGGCTCGGCGCTGATCGAGCAGGCCAAGACCGTGCGTGAGCGGCTCGAGCTGACGGTCTACAGCGCCAATGCCGCCAGCGTCGCCTTCTATCGCCGACATGGCTTTGCCGTGATCAGCGAACAGCTGGACCCGCACACCGGCCATCCCGAACTGGCGATGGCCTGGCAGCGGGACTGACCGCGTCAGGCGGCCTCGGGAGGCGTCGAATCGGAATCGTCGTGATGACGCTCCAGCGCCACCTGACGGATCGACAGGCGAATCTCAGCTGGTAGCACGCGCTTGGCCGCGCCCTCGGCCAGTTCCGCGAGCTTTTCGTGATAGCCGAGCCGGCCGTTTTCATCCGGGCTGACCACGCCCTGTTCCTGCATGCTCTGGATGAAATGGCGGAACAGCGCCTTGTCGAAGAACTCCGGCGCGTTGAGCCCATGCAGGATCGACAGGCGCTGGGCCATGACCGTGCAGAGGTTTTCCAGCTCCTCGGCGCTCAGGCTGTGCTGGCCACTGTTGAGCAGCAGCGAGGTGGCCATGTAGAAGCGCTGCAGGGTCTGCACCACGACGCGAGCGAGAAGGGTGAGCAGGACGAACTGCCGCGAGCTCGGGGCCGGGCGCACGTAGTGGTTGCCGTCCACCTTGAGCAGGCCGCGCTCGACGAAGGCCGCCAGCCACTGGTCGACCACGGCTTCCAGCTCCTCGACTTCCCAGCGCATGAACAGCTCGGCACGCAGGTACGGGTACAGCGCCTCGGTGAAGCGCTGGATCTGCTCGCGGCTGATGCGCGAGCTGCTCTGGAAGAAGCTCGCCAGCAGTGCCGGCAACGCGAAGATGTGCATCACGTTGTTGCGGTAGTAGGTCATCAGGACGGCGTTCTGCTCGTCCAGATAGAGGATGTTGCCCAGCGCGTCCTTCTGTTCGGCGAGCAGGTCGAGGCTCTTCACGTACGCGATCAGCGCGTTGCCGTCGCCTTCCGGCAGCGTGGTGTGCGGCGAGTAGGGCACCGCACGCAACAGCGCCTGATAGAGATCGAGAATCCGCGCCAGGGACTGCTGGTCCAGGGCCTGGCGGCTGGTGGAGAGCATCGCCAGCGCCACCAGGTTGACCGGGTTGACCGCCGCCGCCTCGTTCAGGCGCTGGGCGATGCGCTCGGCCAGGCGATTGGTGGCGTCGTTCAGCCATTCGGGACGGTAATCCGGCGCGTAGGTCTGTTGGCGCCAGCCAGGCTGCTCCTGGTCGAGGAATTCGTTGAGCTTGAGCGGTTCGCCGAAGTTGACCCAGACCTGGCCGAAGCGCTGCTTGAGCGCACCGATGACCTTGAAGATATCGAAGATCGATTCCTTCTTCTTCGCCGCGCCGCGCAGTTCACCCAGGTAGGTGCGGCCTTCCAGCACGCGCTCGTAGCCGATGTAGACCGGCACGAACAGGATCGGCAGGCGTGACGAGCGCACGTAGCTGCGCAGGGTCAGGGCCAGCATGCCGGTCTTGGGTTGCAGCATGCGGCCGGTGCGCGAACGGCCGCCCTCGACGAAATACTCGACGGGGAAGCCGCGGGTGAACAGGTTGTGCAGGTATTCGTTGAACACCGAGGTGTACAGCGGGTTGCCCTTGAACGAGCGGCGCATGAAGAAGGCGCCACCGCGGCGCAGCAGGCTGCCGATCACCGGCATGTTGAGGTTGATGCCGGCGGCGATGTGCGGCGGCGTCAGGCCGTTGCGGAACAGCAGATAGGACAGCAGCAGGTAGTCGATATGGCTGCGATGGCAGGGAACGTAGATCACCTCGTAGCCGCGCACGGCTTCCTGCAGTGGCTCGATATGGTTGACGCGAATGCCGTCGTAGATCTTGTTCCAGAACCAGGACAGCACCACTTCGAGGAAGCGCACGGCGGTGTAGGCATAGTCCGAGGCCACCTCGTTGCCGTAGCGCAGCGCCCTGGCTTCGGCCCGCTCGATGGAAATGTTCTCGCGCTCGGCCTCGTCGCGAATCGCCTGCCGGACCTGCGGTGCGTGCACCAGGCCCTTGACCAGATTGCGCCGGTGCGATAGGTCAGGGCCGATCACGGCGGTCTTCTGGTTGCGGAAATGCACCCTCAGCATGCGGTGGACCATGCGCAGCGTGCGTTCTTGGCCTTTGTTCAGGGCGATCAGCTCGTTGAGCTGAATTGGTGCGGAGAACTGCACGCGGGTCTTGCGTCCCAGCACCAGGATGCTGAGCAGTTTGCGCAGGCGCCCGGTGACCGCCCAGCTGTCGGCGAACAGCAGCTTCCAGGCGCTGGTCTCGCGATTCGGCGACTGCCCCCAGAACACGCTGACCGGGATGATCTGCGCGTTTTCCACCGCGTTGTGCTCCAGTGCGCCGACCAGCCGGACCAGCGTTGGCGGCGCCACCAGACGCGTGCGTCGGCCAAACCAGCTCGTTGCCGGATTGAGAAAGAAGAACGCGGCCGGCTCGACGTGGTCGCCCACCGCCACATCGGCCACCGGGCGTGGTAGCCCGGCCTTGCTGCACTCGACGTCCAGCACCGCGAGATCACTCAGCGAGGGTTGCTGCAGCACGTAGAACACCGGCTTGCTGCGGTCCAGCTTGAGGGTGAAGGCAGACTGGTTGATGGTCTCCGAGCGCACCCAGAAGTACAGCACGCGGCGCAATACGGAGAAGATCAGACGGCGAAGGGGGGAGCGAGTCATACGGCAGATTCGGCTATGGAAGGGGCAATGCCCTCGAAGGCGGCAAGTGTGCCGCAAGCGGCGAGGGCGGGCAAAACTCTCTGCCGGCGAACCGCCAGCGATTGCAGGGCTACCGACGCCCGGATTCTCTGCGCAGACCTAACGCGGACACTGGAGTGTGAGGCGTAAATGGGGCGATAGGATGCGCTGTTTGAGGCTGCGCCTATCGTGCCGATAGGGAAATTCCATACGCGCCATTTCAGCCGCAGTCCGGGTAGCTGGAAGCCGCTTGGTTGCTGCGCTGGCGCCGCTTTCAGCCTCGTTCCTGCAGCCTTGAAAACGCCGTTCTGGCCTTTTGTTCGTTCATGAGCTCGGTGCTAGGTTGTTTCAAGCGGCGCCTGATCGCGTCATCGACAACCGTGAGGAGCAGAACATGAACGAAGAGACTGGCGAAAAGACGGGTGGTGGTTGCCCATTCGGTCATGGCGCTGGTGCGCCCCGCAAACGCCCGAGTAACCGGGACTGGTGGCCTGAAGCGCTGAGCCTCACATCGCTCAACCAGCACTCACCGCGTTCCAATCCATACGGTGGCGATTTCGACTACGCCGCGGAATTCAACTCCCTCGATCTCGACGCTGTGATTGCCGATCTTCACCAGGTGATGACCGATTCCCAGGACTGGTGGCCGGCGGATTTCGGCCATTACGGCGGGCTGTTCATTCGTCTGGCCTGGCACAGCGCCGGGACCTATCGGATCACCGATGGCCGCGGTGGCGCCGGTGGTGGTCAGCAGCGTTTCGCACCGCTCAACAGCTGGCCGGACAACGCCTCGCTGGACAAGGCGCGGCGCCTGCTCTGGCCGATCAAGCAGAAATACGGGCGCAAACTGTCGTGGGCCGACCTCTACGTGCTCACGGGCAACGTGGCGCTGGAATCCATGGGTTTCAAGACCTTTGGTTTCGCCGGCGGCCGTGCTGACACCTGGGAGCCGGAAGAACTCTTCTGGGGCCCCGAAGGCACCTGGCTGGGTGATGAGCGTTACAGCGGCGAGCGGCAGCTGCATCCGGGGCTGGGCGCCGTGCAGATGGGGTTGATCTACGTGAACCCGGAAGGCCCCAACGGCAATCCCGACCCCAAAGCCTCGGCCATCGATATCCGCGAAACCTTCGCCCGCATGGCGATGAACGACTATGAAACCGTGGCGCTGATCGCTGGCGGCCACACCTTTGGCAAAACCCACGGCGCTGGCGACCCCTCGCTGTTAGGGCCGGATCCGGAAGGCGCCGTTATCGAAGACCAGGGCTTGGGTTGGCGCAGCAGATTCCAGACCGGTGCGGGTGCAGACGCCATTACCTCGGGCCTGGAAGTCATCTGGAGTCAGACCCCGACGCAGTGGTCCAACTACTTCTTCGAGAACCTGTTCAACTTCGAATGGGAGCTGACCAAGAGCCCGGCCGGTGCGCATCAGTGGGTCGCAAAGGACGCGGGGGAAATCATTCCCGATCCCTTCGACCCGAACAAGAAGCGCAAGCCAACCATGCTTACCTCGGACCTGGCGCTGCGTTTCGATCCGATCTACGAAAAGATCTCCCGTCACTTCCTGGAGAACCCGGACGAGTTCGCCGATGCCTTTGCCAAGGCGTGGTTCAAGCTGACGCACCGCGACATGGGTCCCATCGGCCGCTACCTCGGGCCACTGGTGCCGCAGGAAAAGCTGATCTGGCAGGACCCGATTCCAGAGCGCGATCACCCGGTGATCGACGAGGCGGACATCGCCGCGCTGAAGCAGCAGCTGCTCGGTATGGGCTTTTCCGTGTCCGAGCTGGTGTCGGTAGCCTGGGCTTCGGCCGCCACCTATCGCGGATCGGACAAGCGCGGAGGCGCCAACGGTGCTCGTATCCGCTTCGCGCCGCAGAAGGATTGGGAGATCAACAACCCGGCCCTGCTGGATCGCGTGCTGCAGAAAATCGGCGAGATCCAGAACGCGTTCAACGCCTCGGCCAGCGGGGGCAAAAAGGTCTCCATGGCGGACCTGATCGTGCTCGCCGGCTGTGCCGCCATCGAGAAAGCGGCACAGGACGGCGGCGTGGCCGTCACCGTGCCCTTCACGCCAGGGCGGATGGATGCGCTCGAAGAGTGGACCGATGGGCCCTCGTTCGAAGCGCTGCGGCCGGTCGCCGATGGCTTCCGCAACTACTACCACGAGTCCCACTTCATGGCGCCCGAGGAAGCGCTGGTCGATAAGGCCCACCTGCTATGGCTGAGCGCGCCGGAAATGACCGTGCTGGTCGGCGGCATGCGTGTGCTCGGCACCAATTCAGACGGCGGTCAAGAGGGCGTCTTCACCAAGCGTGTGGGCACGCTTTCGAACGACTTCTTCGTCAACCTGCTGAGCATGCAGAACGAGTGGGTCGCGACTGAGCACAAGAACCGCTTTCAGGGCCTCGACCGCAAGACCCGCCAGCCCACCTGGACCGCCACTCGCGTGGACCTCATCTTCGGCGCGCAATCGGAACTGCGTGCCCAGGCCGAGGTATATGGCATGGCCGACGGCAACGAGAAGTTCGTGCAGGACTTCGTCAAAGCCTGGGACAAGGTGATGAACGTGGACCGGCTCGATATCGGCAAGCCCGCCGATAATTTCAGCCAGAAGCTCTCAGCCTAGAGCTCGCGGCGGCGCCATCAGGCGCCGCCACGGGGTGGCTGCTGCTTTCGAGCCTGCCATCTGGTTCGGGCTCGGGAGCCGACATAGGCTCCGGCGAGAAAGACCAGGGAGCACAGCAGCACGAACACCAGCCCGACGGGGAGCAATGGCCCTGTCGGCAACCAGCCGAGCAGATACAGAACCTGCCCGGCCACACAGCCTGCGTAGAGCGGCCACAATGGTTTCGGCGAAACGGAGCCACACAATCCGCCGCCCAGGGCCAGCGTTACGGGGTGATACAGGCCGCCGGCATCCCAGGGCTCGACATGGCCCGTCAGCAGCGGCGACAGGCTCCAGATCGCCGCACCGGCCAACGTGGCGAGAAGAAACGAACACAACACGGATCGCTTCATGCTCGGCCGGTCGGATACAGCCGCCATGCCGCGGCGTTATTGCGCATCGACCGTTGACCGCGTCGAGTACCAGGCGTGAATCAGCCCGGCCTGGTAGAACAGGACGGGGTCGGTAAAGCCGCCGGATTCGATGATGGCTGCGACCCGCTCGCGAGGCAGCACCGCCACATCGCGGGAGTAGGCTGCGCGCGTCTGCTCCACACCGGCGGCCGGGATGCCAGCCGCGGTCATCATGTTCATCCAGGTTTCGAGCAGGGCCGTGTATTCGGCTGAGGCGGTATCCGATGCCAGGTCGGAGCTGGCCAGGCGTGCGCCCGGGCGAAGCCGGCTAGCCCGCATTTCTCACAGCCCTGCGCATTGGGCCGTTTTGACGGACGCAGGTCGTCGCAGGTGGCGCAGGCTGCCGACAGCGCTGATTTCGGGCAAGCGCCTGCGAGCGCGCTTGAACAAGGCGCTTGCGGCAGGGTGGACGGGGTGTGATGTGGAGGGGGACGGTGGGTGTGCGGCTGTCAGCGCGCCGCGGCGCTCAAGACATCGAAGGCGTGATCGAACACCTCCTGCTGCGGGAAGGCCGAACTCATGGCCACTTTGACCCGGCGCACGCTCACGGTGATGACCGCGCCGATCTTGAGCAGCTTCAGGCGGATGCTACCGGCCGTGGCCTGGGCCAGTTCGGTCCCCGACAGCGCCAGCCTGCGCAGGCTTTCGAGCAGCACGTAGGCGAACGAGGACAGCCACAGCCGCAGCTGGTTGCTGCGCAGCGTCGCGGTGGAGGTGCGGTCGGCGAACAGGTCGAGCTGACACTCCTTGATGCGGTTCTCCATCTCGCCGCGCGCGCAGTAGAGATCCTCATACAGCGCCTTGTCCGGCCAGTCCCCGACCGCAAGCGTGGTCACCACGAAGCGTGGGTTGGTCTTGCCCGGCAAGGCCTCGGCCTTGGCCACCACCCGGCGCTCGGCGCTCCAGCTTTTCCTCGTGCGGTAGTGCAGTTCCTGGAACACCCGTGCCGGGACTCCCGTCGCTTCGCACTGCGCCTGGGCCTGCCGCAGGCTCGGGCCGATGGCCCGGGTCAGGCGCGCGTTGCGCGCCAGTCCGAAGACATAATCGACCGACTGTGCTTCGCACCAAGTCATCAGGTCATCCCGGCAGAACCCCGAGTCGGCGCGCAGCACGATGCGCGTGTCTGGCCAGCGGGCGCGAATCTGCTTGACGATGCGTTGCACCTCTTCCAGCGCCCCGGCGGCGCCATCGACGTTGGCCGGGCGCAACTTGGCGCACAGCAGGTGACGGCCGCAGAAGATGTACAGCGGCAGGTAACAGTAACCCCCGTAGTAGCCGTGAAAGAACCGGCCCTCCTGCTGCCCATGCAGCGGATCGTCGGTGGCATCCAGATCCAGGATGATCTCCTCTGGCGGCCTGCGGTGGGCGTCCAGAAACAGATCGACGAACAGATCCTCGATCATGCCGGCCTGCGGCCGGATCTTGTGATAGCGCGAACTGCCCTGCGCCTGGAAGCGCTCCAGCCGGTTGAGCGTGCTCTTGCCGGCCAAGGGCGCACAGCGCGCACGTCCGGACTGCAGCTTGCCGATCACCGCGCCCAGCAGCGGGTCGTGGCGCAGTTGCTCGTGATCGTTGAGATCCTCGTAGCCCAGCGCGATGCCCATCACCCGCTGCGCCACCAGCGTGCGCAGCGGAAACTCCACCGCCTCGGGCATCCGATCGTCCTGGAAACAGCCGGCCAGGCGATCGAACAACCCCACCGCTTCATCGGTTTGTTTGAGCAGCAACGCGCCGCCATCCGAACTCACCCGACCGCCATCAAATCCGGCTACCACCGCGCGCCGCCCCACCCCTGAAAACGTGTACTGCTTCGGATTACACTGTGTCTGCATCGGGCCGCTCTCCGTTGTCGCGCTAAATCGTTCTTTGCACAACAATTTTCGCGCATCCGACGGCCCGGTGCATCTCTTCCTGTGAGAAATGCGGGCTAGCGATGGCACGGAAAAACTCCGCACGGGCCCCTGGCTCCAGAATGAATTGCGACACGAGAAAGCACGTCGCGGCATCGAAGGCGTCCTGCTCGGGCAGCGATTGCAGATAGCCCTCATGGAACTGGCAGCGTTCGGCGTAGCCGCCCTCGATCGCCTTGTTGCGGCACACCTCGAGCATTGCACCGGAGGGCTCGACGGCGGTGAAGCTCCAGCGCGGGAAGCGCCTCGCCAGGTATGCGATTTCCTCGCCGGTGCCGGCACCGACGCACAGAATCCGGGCATCGGCTGGGAGGTCCGCAAACACGGCTTCCAGAAGGAAATGCAGAGCCTCGCGAATCGGCGCGGTTCTCGCCCAGCGCTCGTCGTAGCTGGTTGCCTGCTGGTCGAAGATGGCCTTGATTTCATCGTTGCGCATGGCGGATTTCCCAGGAGGTTGTTCAGGATGCGCGCCTAGGCGCGCCACCCGGGTTGCTGCTGAGTTGCTTCAGTCCGCCGGCAGAATGCCTTTGGCTCGCAATGCGTTCAGGGCGATCTGCTGACGCAACGGCAGGTCCCTGACGGTTCGGGTGTCCAGGTTCAAGGCGAACAGCCAGGTATTCTCACCAGTCTCCACGTAGCCGATGTACCAGCCGGTGCCGGGCGTGCTGCGGGCGGCCCAGCCGGTCTTGGCGTAAAGACGATAGTCCTTGGCGGCTTCGGTGAGCATCACTGTCTTCAATGTGTCGTAACTGCTGGTGCGGTACGGCAGGCTGCGCGCGGTCACGCGTTTGAGCAGCTCGATCTGTTGCTCGGCGCTGATGGTCAGCGAGCCATCCAGCCAGAACTCGGTACCGTTGAAGGGCTCGCGCAGCTGACCGTAATGCGCCTGGCGGATGTGTGGCGGATAGTCAGCCGCACCCACCCGCCGCGCCAGCCACTGATAGCACCAGACGCAACTGACCTGGAAGGCGCTCTTCAGCGTCTGGTCTTGGTTCCAGGCCTCGATCTCGTAACGGGTGTTGTCCCACGGGATGATCTCGTCGGCGCCGGCGATGGCGCCTTCCTCCAGCGCGATCAGCGTGTTCAGCACCTTGAATGTGGATGCGGCGGTGAACGGCTGCTTCGCGCGGGCTTCGTTGTGAACGTAGCGCTGGCCGGTTCCAGCCGATTCGATCACCAGTGTTCCGTCCACGCCAGCCTCGTCGAACAGCCGGGCAATATCGGCATCTTCCGCATGAGCGAAGCCGGAAAAGCCGAGGAACAGAAGCGCGAGGAACAGCTGAGGCATTGAAGAATATCCGTAGGGAGGGGGTGAGGGTCCGGCTATGCGCGTGCCGTTCTAACAGGGTTTCCAGCGAAGTCCAGCCAATCGTGAATGAACGGTCATTCAGCTGCAGCCAACTGCGCCGCAAAGCGTTCGCGATCCAGTCGATACAGGCAGTGCCGGCGAAGCGGATGGCCGACGGGAACTCCTGGATGCTCGAACTCCTCCGTTTCACGCATGCCAAGGCGCTCCATCAGCGCACGTGAGCGCCGGTTCTCGATAGCGGTGAAGGACAGGATTTCGGAAAGATCGAGCGTGCCGAACCCTGTCTTTAGCGCGGCGCACGCCGCCTCGCTGGCCAATCCCTGGCCCCAGTAATCAGCCGCCAGGCGCCAACCTATTTCCACACACGGCGAGAACGGCAAGGTTGCCGACGGCGTATGCAGACCGACGAAGCCGATGAATGCGCCGCTGGCTTTCAGCTCGACGGCCCAGAATCCCCAGCCGCGCTCTTCGATCAGTGCCTGACAGCGGTCAGCCATTGCATCGCTCTCGGCCCGGCTGAGCAGGGCGGGGAAGTGCCGCATGACCCTGGGGTCCGCATTCATCGTGGCGAACGGTGCGCGATCGGCTGGCTTCCATTGCCGCAGAAGCAGGCGCTTTGTCTGGAGGTCGCTCAGAACTGTCATCACAGGCCGTTCAATCCAGGGGTGTTCGCACCTTCCGCACGCTATCGGCGGCGTTCAGCAGATGCCTGGCGACCGCTTCATAGGCGGGCAAGGAAGTAGGGTCATTTGCCGCGTTGCTCGCCACTGGATGGCTGGCGAACCGTGCGATCACCATCTCCGCCAGCGGATCTACATAAAGCGCTTGTCCGTGGACCCCGCGGGCCATGAAAGCGCCATGCTCGTTATGGCTGACCCACCACATGTTGCGGTAGCTCCAGCCGGGTAGCAGTCGATAACCGGCTTTCGCAAAGTCGTCTCGATTTGCTCCACCACGGATATCTGCCACGACTTCCGGTGGCAGGATCTGAGTGCCGTTGTATCGACCTTCGTTACGCATCATTTCGCCAAAGCGCACAAGGTCGCGCAGGCTGGCATTCAGGCCGCCACCGGCAAACGGCGTACCGATGGAGTCTACCGACATGTAGGCATCCTGTTCCGCGCCCAATCGACTCCAGATGCGCTCCGACAACAGCTGTGCGACGTTCTGGCCGCTCACTCGCGCAATTACCCAGCCGAGAGCGTCGGAATTTGCGGTGCGGTAATTGAAGGCCTCGCCATGGCGACCTTGCGGTTTGACCGTTTGCAGAAACTCGTAATAGGTCCGTGGCCCCTGGTAATCAGCGGGTTTCGGCAGCGGATTGCCGGCGGCGGCGTGCGCCCATACTTCGGCCTTGGGGTCCGCATAATCCTCGCTGAAGTGAATGCCGGTGGTCATATCCATCAGCTG
Source organism: Stutzerimonas kunmingensis (assembly GCF_021432085.1). Classification (GTDB taxonomy): domain Bacteria; phylum Pseudomonadota; class Gammaproteobacteria; order Pseudomonadales; family Pseudomonadaceae; genus Stutzerimonas. The sequence goes on from NZ_CP090366.1 coordinate 1,932,498, forward strand.
ACGTACGCTGGCATCGCCAAAACCCGACGCTGCCAGCTCGGGAACGTAATCAGCGACCAGACGTTCGGGATCCAGCTTTTCTTCGGCCACAAGAAGCGCCGCCAATGTACCGGTGAAGGTTTTCGTAATCGACATGGCAGCATGCTGTCCTTGCGGCTTCAATACGCCGAAATAGCGCTCGTACACCAATTTCCCTCGGTGAAGGATGATGATGCCGTCGGTGTAATTGGCTTGCAGCGATTGCTGCCAGGTCATTGGCTCGCCCCCACCAAGAGGGACGAATGTCAGCGCATCGATCTCGTTGCTTGGCTGGTGCTCGAGTAGTGAAGACTCACCTAGGCCGCGTGAGACATTGACGGTAGGCATCAGCTGTCGAAAGTTGGCGACGCTCCAGCGCATCTGTGGGAAGCGAAAATAACTGCCATCCTCGAAGCGCAGGATTCGATCAGCCGGTGGCGGCGAGCCAACCATCCATCCCATTGTCGCTGGATCGCTGGTTTGTGCGTCTGGAAACTCCGCAGGCTCACTGGCGTACGCTGAGCACGCCATGGCGCCAAACAAACAGCAGAGATGTACTTTCGCTAGCTCTCTGGACCTGCGTAGTTTCATGGTTTGTCCTTGCTAATGGATCGGCGTGTCGCGGCATGCCTGCCTGGAAGTCTCTCAATCTCTGCCGGCATTCTGGGCGTCTACGATCCGTGCGGCATGGCCTTATAGCGAATTGCGCGCAGAGCGGTGATGAACAGCGTAGTCCTCTCAGTCGAGGGACTGGTTGCATTCGTCGGGTTGCTGTTCTTATAGTGCCGCCGGCATTTTTGCAGGACCTGGCTCGGGTCGCGCGGCGGCACGCCAGGGCCTTTGATGCACTGGTGAGAGTCCATGATCGAAATAAGCAACCTGACCAAGCGTTTCGCCCAGCACACCGCGGTCGACGACCTGTCATTCCAGGTCCAGCGCGGCGAGGTGCTGGGATTTCTCGGCCCGAATGGTGCCGGCAAGTCCACCACTATGAAGATGCTGACCGGCTTTCTCGCGCCGACGTCGGGCACGGCGAGCATCCTCGGCCACGACATTCGCACCCAGACCCTGCAGGCCCAGCGGCAGATCGGTTATCTGCCCGAAGGCGCGCCCTGCTACGGCGACATGACGGTGCGCGGTTTTCTCGAGTTCATCGCTGAAGTCCGCGGCTTCCGTGGGACGGACAAGCGCCAGCGGGTCGAAGCCGCGGTCGCCCAGGTGGAGCTGGAGAACGTGCTGGGGCAGACCATCGAGACGCTGTCCAAGGGCTTCAAGCGTCGCGTCGGCCTGGCCCAGGCGATCCTGCACGATCCGCAGGTGCTGATCCTCGACGAGCCCACCGATGGCCTCGATCCGAACCAGAAACACCAGGTACGTCAGCTGATCCAGGGGCTGGCGCAGGACAAGATTGTCATCATCTCTACGCATATCCTCGAAGAGGTCAGTGCGGTCTGCACCCGCGCGGTGGTCATCGCCCAGGGCCGACTGGTGGCCGACAGCACGCCGCTGGAGCTGGAGAGCCGGTCGAAATATCACCAGGCCGTCACGCTGGTCAGCGACGGTCCGCTGGACGACGTTGCCCTGGCCGCGTTGCCCGGCGTGGCCGGTGTCGAATTCAACGAGCCCGAGCATAGCCTGACGTTGCTGGCGCAGCCCGGGCAGGTGATTTTCCCCCAGGTCAGTGCTCTGATCGCCCAGCATGGCTGGGTGGTGAAGGAGCTGGACGTGGAACGCGGCCGGTTGGATGAGGTGTTCCGTAACCTGACTCGCGGGGAGTCGCTATGACCCAGTTGCCGGTTATCTTCAAGCGCGAGCTGGGCAGCTATTTCGCCACGCCGCTGGCCTACGTGTTCATCGTGATCTTCCTGGTGCTCTCCGGGGTGTTCACGTTCTACCTGGGCGGTTTCTACGAGCGCGGCCAGGCCGACCTCACGCCGTTCTTCAGCTTCCATACCTGGCTGTACCTGTTCCTGGTGCCGGCGATCGCCATGCGCCTGTGGGCGGAGGAGCGCAAGTCCGGCTCGATCGAGCTCTTGATGACGCTGCCGATTACGCGTTTCGAGGCGGTTACCGGCAAGTTCCTCGCCGCCTGGGTATTCGCCGGCATCGCGTTGCTGCTGACCTTCCCGATGGTCATCACCGTCAATTACCTGGGCGAGCCCGACAACGGTGTGATCGTCGCCGGTTATCTCGGCAGCTGGCTGCTGGCGGGTGCGTTTCTGGCGATCGGCTCGTGCATGTCGGCGCTGGCGAAGAACCAGGTGATCGCCTTCATCCTCGCGGTGGCGGTGTGTTTCCTGTTCATCGTGAGTGGCCTGCCGATGGTGCTGGATGCCTTCGCCTGGGCGCCGCAGTGGCTGATCGATGCGGTGGCTTCGCTGAGCTTCCTGATCCGTTTCGATTCCATCAGCAAGGGTGTGATCGACCTGCGTGACCTGCTGTATTTCGTCACGCTGATCGTCGCCTGGCTGGCTGCCACTGCCGTGGTCGTCGATCTGAAGAAAGCCGCCTGAGGGAACAGACATGAAACGAATCATCTATTCCGGTGCCGGGCTGCTGCTGATCGCACTGGCATTTCTGCTGTTCAACGGCGTGTCCGGCATGCTGTTCACCAATGCGCGGCTCGACCTGACCGAGCAGAAGCTCTACACCATTTCCGAGGGCACCGAGCGCATTCTTGACGGCCTGAAGGAACCGATCGAACTGCACTTCTTCTACTCGGACGAGACCTCCAAGGAGCTGGTGGCGCTGCGCAACTACGCACGTCGCGTCGAGGAGATGCTCAAGGCCTACGAGCGGGCCTCCGCTGGCAAGCTCAAGCTGCATGTGATCGACCCGCAGCCGTTCTCCGAAGAGGAGGACCGTGCCGCCGAGTTCGGCCTGCAGGCGGTGCCGCTCAACCAGGGCGGTGACAAGATCTACTTCGGCCTCGCCGGCACCAATGCCGAGGGCAGCACGCAGATCATTCCGTTCTTCCCGCTGGATCAGGAAGAGTTTCTCGAGTACGAGATCAGCCGCCTGGTGCAGGGCCTGGCTAGTGGCGAGCTGCCGGTGGTCGGCGTGCTGTCAGGGTTGCAGCTGACCGGCGGTTTCGACATGCGGACTCAGCAGGCGACGCCGCCGTGGATGGTGCTGGAGGAAGTCCGCCAGCTGTTCCATATCGAAAGCCTGCGCCGCGATGTGGACATGATCCCGACCAACGTCTCGGTGTTGCTGCTGATTCACCCGAAGGATCTGCCCGAGCAGACGCTGTACGCCATCGACCAGTTCGTCCTGCGTGGCGGCAAGCTGCTGGTATTCGTCGATCCGCACAGCGAGGCCGATCCGGGCATGGGCATCGGTCCAGGAGAATTCGGCGAGGAGCGTGCGTCCGACCTCGAGCCACTGTTCAAGGCCTGGGGCGTGCGCATGGTGCCGCAACAGGCGCTGGTCGATGCAGCCTACGCGATGTCGGTTGGCGTCGGTGCGGAGCGCCGTCCGGTGCGCCACGCAGGCTGGTTGAGCCTGCCGCGCAACGCGCTGGATCAGGATGACGTGACCACCGCCGCGCTGGAAAACATCACCATCGCCAGCGCCGGCATTCTGGAGCCGCTGGAGGACGCGACGACGCGCTTCACGCCGCTGTTCGGCAGTTCCGACTACGCCATGCCGGTGGAGGCCGAGCGCTTCGCCACGCTGGACAACCCGGAAACCCTGCTGCTTGGTCTCGAGCCGACCGGCGAGCGCTACACCCTGGCGGCGCGCATCCAGGGGCCGGCGAAAACTGCCTTTCCGGACGGCATCGAAGGCCGTGAAGAGGGCATCAAGGAAAGCCAGAACATCAACGTGATCGCCGTCGCCGATACCGATCTGCTGAGTGACCGCATGTGGGTGCAGGTGCAGGACTTCTTCGGCCAGCGCGTTCCGCAGCCGTGGGCGGACAATGGCGCGTTCGTGATCAATGCGCTGGACAACCTTTCCGGCACCGATGCGCTGATCAGCGTGCGTTCGCGTGGTCGCTTCACCCGTCCGTTCGTGATGGTAGAAACCTTGCAGCGCGAGGCCGAAGATCGTTTCCGCGAGAAGGAAGAAGTGCTGCAGCAGCGCCTGGCTGATACCGAGCAGCAACTGGCCGAGCTGCAGAGTCCGGACCCGGAGCAGGCGCTGGAGCTGACGGCTGAGCAGGAGCAGGCGTTGCGTCAGTTCCAGCAGGAGAAGGCGCGTATCCGCAAGGAGTTGCGTGAGGTGCGCTACCAGCTCAATGCCGACATCGAAGCGCTGGGGCGTACGCTGAAGTTCGCCAACATCGCGCTGGTGCCCTTGCTTCTGACCCTGGGCGTGCTCGCCTTGTGGCTATGGCGACGCCGCCGGAGCGCCTGAACAGAGCACCCGTTCCGGCATTGGCCGGGGCGGGCGAGGGTGTCAAATCCGCAGCGGAAAAAAGAGGCTGACAGCGAAAATCGTTGTTTTATACTCCGGCAACGGTCGCGTTCGAGTCGCATTTGCGCCGGAGCCGAATGCACGAAGGCCTGACCGTCGACCCCTCTTCTGAGGAATAACAAAAAGCGAGTTGGAGAAGTGGTAATGGCTGAGCGCGAGACCGGAACCGTCAAGTGGTTCAACGATGCAAAAGGCTATGGATTCATTCAGCGGGGTAATGGCGCCGACGTGTTCGTGCATTACCGCGCGATCCGTGGCGACGGCCACCGCTCGCTGGCCGAAGGGCAGCAGGTGGAGTTTTCGGTAACCCAGGGCCAGAAGGGCCTGCAGGCCGAAGACGTCGCCGGCGTGTAACTTCGGTTGCGCAATGACAAAGCCCGTCCAAGTGACGGGCTTTGTTTTGCTATTCGGTGGTTTCGGTCCACCACGGATGAGCGATACGGCCGATGCCGTTCAGCCCGTCCGCCAGACGATTTCCTCTTCACCGTCATCGCTGATGCGGATCCAGCGGTCGGCCTCTTCAACGGCTTCCTCTTCCTGCCAGCCGCCTGGCGCGCAGCGGATTTCCACACCCAAAGCCTGATGCGCCGCGCGGGCGCAGGCGAGGTCATCGTCCCAGGGGGTGGCATCGCTTTCCAGCAGCAGACAATGCCATTTGCCCACCGCCTTCGGCAGCCAGGTCACCGGAATGCCGGCGGCGCTGCACTTGAAGGTCTGGCCTTTCTGTTGCCAGGCGGAACATGAGCCAATGGCTTGGGCCAGCCACTCGCCGACGGCCTCCTGACTGGCATCCCTGAGGTAGATCTCGATATCGGGTTGACGCATGGGCGACTGCCTTATGTGGTGGTGCGAGGTTTTGGTCGTAGGCAAATATACGGACGCTAGGGTGTGCGTTCGATCCAGTCGTAGCGTATCGCAACCCGCACGCTGAGGTGACTGTCGATCACGGCGGCGCGGCGCTCGGCGCTGGCGCGCCAGCCGTGCGGGGTCATCGCCAGCAGGTCGGCACGGGCCTGGGCGTTGTCCAGCTGCAGCTCGTAGCTGAGGGTTTCGCTGTGGGCCAGGCGCATGCCTTCGGGAATCAGCGACAGGTGCTTCTCGTCATCGTAGTCGCGTACCTCGTCGTAGAGCCGGGCGCGTAGCTCCCATAGGTGCTCGCGGGTCGGTCCCATGCGCAGCAGTCCGCCGCCGGGTGCGAGCAGGCGTCGCGCCTCCTGCCAGTCCAGCGGGCTGAACACGCTGGCGAGCAGGTCGTAGCTGGCATCGGCCAGCGGCACGCGGGCCATGCTCGCCACCAGCCATTCCAGTTGCGGCGCGCGTTTGCAGGCGCGCTTGACCGCTTCGCGGGAGATGTCCAGTGCATAGCCTTCGGCGTCCGGTAATGCCTCGGCCAGCTGGGCGGTGTAGTAGCCCTCGCCACAGCCGATGTCCAGCCAGCGCTGCGGCGCGCGTTCGGCGGCCAGCTCGGCGAGGCGTCGGGCCAGCGGCGCATAGTGGCCGCCGTCGAGAAAGCGTCGCCGTGCTTCGACCATGGCCTGGTTGTCGCCCGGATCGCGGCTGTTCTTGTGCTGCACCGGAAGCAGGTTCAGGTAACCCTGACGCGCGCGGTCGAAACGGTGGTTGGCCGCGCAGACCACGCCGTTGTCGAGCGCGCTCAGCGGCGCCTGGCAGATCGGGCAGATCAGCATGCGAGCAGGTTCACCAGGGTCTGGTAGTAGATCTCGGTCAGCAGGTCGAGATCGCTGGCCAGGATGTGTTCGTCGACCTGGTGGATGGTCGCGTTGACCGGGCCGAGCTCGACCACCTGGGTGCCGAGGGCGGCGATAAAGCGCCCGTCCGAGGTGCCGCCGCTGGTGGACGGCGTGGTCTCTCGGCCGGTGACGCTGCGGATTGCCTTGGCCACGCCGTCGAGCAGCGCGCCCGGTTCGGTGAGGAACGGCAGGCCGGACAGTGCCCAGTCCACGTTCCAGTCCAGACCGTGCTTGTCGAGAATCGCGGCGGTGCGCTGCTTGAGTTGCTCGACGGTGGATTCGGTGGAGAAGCGGAAGTTGAACACCGCTTCCAGCGTGCCGGGAATGACATTGGTGGCGCCGGTGCCGGCATTCAGGTTGGAGATCTGGAAGCTGGTCGGCGGGAAGAACGCATTGCCATCGTCCCAGTGTTCGGCGGCCAGTTCGGCCAGTGCCGGCGCGGCTAGATGAATAGGGTTGCGCGCCAGATGCGGATAGGCCACATGGCCCTGCTGGCCGCGCACGGTGAGCGTGCCGCCCAGCGAGCCGCGGCGGCCGTTCTTCACCACGTCGCCCACCAGGCTGGTGCTCGAGGGTTCGCCGACGATGCACCAGTCCAGGCGCTGGCCGCGCTCGCGCAGGCGCTCGACCACCGCCTTGGTGCCATGGTGCGCCGGGCCTTCTTCATCGCTGGTGATCAGGAAGGCGATCTGTCCCTTGTGGTCCGGATGGTCGGCGGTGAAGCGTTCCACTGCCACGACCATGGCGGCCAGGCTGCCTTTCATGTCTGCCGCGCCGCGGCCGTGGAGCATGCCCTGCTCGTCGATGCGCGCACTGAACGGCGGGTTCTGCCAAGCCTGCAGCGGGCCGGTGGGGACCACGTCGGTATGGCCGGCGAAGCACAGCACCGGGCCTTCGTTGCCGCGAATGGCCCAGAAGTTCTCCACGTCCTCGATGTGCATCGGCTCGATGGCGAAGCCGCAAGCCGCCAGGCGCTGGCTCATCAGCTGCTGGCAGCCTTCGTCCAGCGGCGTCACGGAGGGGCGGTTGATTAGCTCGCAGGCCAGTGCGAGGGTCGGGGAGAGGGCGGGGGCGGTCATCACGGCTCCGGTACGGCGGGGGAAAGGGCGCCATATTAAAGCAAAGCCGGGGTGGCGGTGACGGCCGGATGCAGTGGTCGGCACGCGGTGAGGTCTTATAATCGCCAGGTTTTTCTCCGGGGAGTCGGCATGTCTATCGATGATCAGCGTTTCGGCGGTATTGCCCGCCTGTATGGCCGCGTCGGCCTCGAGCGGCTGACGGCTGCGCATGTGGCGGTGGTCGGCATCGGTGGCGTCGGCTCGTGGGCGGCCGAGGCGCTGGCGCGCAGCGGGGTAGGCGAGATCAGCCTGTTCGACCTGGACGATGTGTGCATCACCAATACCAACCGGCAGATTCACGCCCTCGATGGCGCAGTGGGCAAAGCCAAGGTCGACGAGATGGCCGCACGTATTCGCGCCATCAACCCGGCCTGCCAGGTTCATGCAGTGGCGGATTTCGTCACCCGCGAAACCATGGCCGAGTACATCACCGAAGACATGGACTGCGTCATCGACTGCATCGACAGCGTGCCGGCCAAGGCGGCGCTGATCGCCTGGTGCAAGCGCCGCAAGATCCAGATCATCACCACCGGCGGCGCCGGCGGGCAGGTCGATCCGACACAGATCCAGGTCACTGATCTGAACAAGACCTTCAACGATCCGCTGGCGGCAAAGGTGCGTTCGCTGCTGCGTCGCGAATACAACTTCTCGCGCACGCCGGGGCGCACCTACAGCGTGCCCTGCGTGTTCTCCACCGAACAGCTGCGCTACCCGAAGCCTGATGGCGGCGTGTGCCAGAGCAAGAGCTTCGTCGGCGAGGGCGTCAAGCTCGACTGCGCCGGTGGCTTCGGCGCGGTGACCATGGTCACCGCCACCTTCGGCATGGTCGCCGCCGCGAAGGCGGTCGACAAACTGGTCGCCGGAGCCCGGCGGCCTAGCGAGCGCAACGCCCGCAGCTGATGAAAACGTGCCGCAGCCGCTCTGCGATGCGGCTCCCCGGAAAGTTCCGCTGTCACAAAAGCTTTACATATCAGTCATTTGGCTGACATACGCCGTCGCCAAGATTGCCCCCAACACAAAGAGCCCATCTCGTGTGTTTCCGACGCTAAACATAAAGGGGAATTTTGATGATCCGTAAGCACTTCGCCGGTTTCGCTGCCAGCGCCCTGGCTCTGGCCGTTTCCGCCCAGGCTTTCGCCGGTACCGTCACCACCGACGGCGCCGATCTCGTTATCAAGACCAAGGGCGGCCTGGAGGTCGGAACCACCGACAAGGAGTTCTCGTTCAAGATCAATGGCCGCCTGCAGGCTGATGCCGACAGCTTCGATGGTTTCTACACCCAGAACGGCGAGCGCGCAGACGAGACCTATTTCCGTCGTGCGCGTCTGGAGATTTCCGGTGTTGCCTTCACCGATTGGGGCTACACCTTCTACCGGAACTTCACCAACGATTCCAGCAACTGGAACGAACTGGCCATCCACTACAACGGCTGGAAGCCGGTCCAGGTTTCGATTGGCCGTATCAAACCGACCTTTGGCCTGGAAGAAGCGGTCAGCTCCAAGTGGATCACCGCCATCGAGCGCTCGGCGATCTATGACCTGGCGCCCTGGCTGAACGACCACGAAGACGGCGAAGGCATCCGCGTGCGTACCACTGTCGGCATGTTCCACGGCGAGGCCGGTGCCTATCGTCAGGATGGTGGCGACGGCGTCGACATGCTCGAGGACGAAGATGGCGCCAACAACACCAGCTTCGTGCTGCGTGGCGTGATCGCCCCGATCGTCGAGAAGGACCAGGTGCTGCACTTGGGCGCGAGCTTCGGTCAGCGTGACGTGGAAGAAGGTTACCTGGAACGCATCCGTCCGCGCCTGTCCGTGCGTGGCACCACCGAAGACAGTGCCAACGGCAACCGCGCCACCTTCGGCGGCACTCGCACCGACGGCAGCGATCAGGCCTGGGGTCTGGAAGCGGCTTACATGATCGGCCCGTTCTCGGTTCAGGGCGAATACCTGACCCGCACCGTCGACGCCATGGAAGGTTTCGAAGACCTCGAAGCCACCGGCTACAACGTCCAGCTGGCCTACACCCTGACCGGCGAGTCGCGTTCCTACAAGCTTGATGGCGGCAAGTTCGACAAGATCAAGCCGGAGAACAAGCAGATCGGTGCTTGGGAAGTGTTCTACCGCTTCGACGATATCACCGTCGATGAAACCGGTGTTGCACCGAGCGGTTATGTCGGTGCGCTGGACAGCGCAGAAGCTGGTGCGAAGACCCACACCATCGGTCTCAACTGGTACGCCAACGAGTCGGTGAAGCTCTCGGCTAACTACCTGAAGACCAGCGTGGACGACGTGGTAAACGCCAATGGCGACGACGACGGCGACGCCATCAGCCTGCGCGCCCAGTACGTGTTCTAAAACATCACCTCATCCGTGATGCTCCATTGAGCCCCGCCCTGGCGGGGCTTTTTTTCGCCTGCGGGACAGGCCAGACTGCGCGCATGCCTATCCAGACCCTGTACCGCCTCGCCGAACTGCCCCCCGCCGAATGGGACGCGCTGCTGAGCGATGATCAGCCCTTCCTTCGTCACGCCTTCCTCTACGCGCTGGAAGACAGCGGCAGCGTGGGGGGGCGTAGCGGCTGGCAACCTGCCCATCTCCTGCTGCGCGACCCGCAGGGCGCGTTGCAGGCAGCCTTGCCGCTGTATCGCAAGTTTCATTCGTACGGTGAGTACGTGTTCGATTGGGCGTGGGCGGATGCCTGCCAGCGGGCCGGCATCGCCTACTACCCCAAGCTGCTTTGCGCGGTGCCTTTCACCCCGGTCACCGGCAGTCGCCTGCTGGGCGACGTACAGGCTGCCGGTGAGCTGCTCGATGTACTCACCGCTGGGCTTGAAAGGCAGGAACTGTCGGGGCTTCACGTGAATTTCAGCGAGCCGCGGGCCGATCAGCTGCTGGCGGGGCGGGATGGCTGGCTGGAGCGCATCGGCTGCCAGTTTCATTGGCACAACCGTGGTTACCGGGATTTTCAGGACTTTCTCGATGCACTGACCTCGCGCAAGCGCAAACAGTTGCGCAAGGAACGCGAACAGGTGGCGGGGCAGGGCATCAGCTTCGAGTGGCGCGATGGGCACGAACTCAGCGAGGCGGAATGGGATTTCGTCTATGCCTGCTACGCCAACACCTATCAGGTCCGCGGTCAGACGCCCTATCTGACTCGGCAATTCTTCAGCCTGTTGGCCGAGCGCATGCCGCAGGCGATTCGCGTGGTGCTGGCATTACAGGGTTCGAGGCCGGTGGCGATGGCCTTCAGCCTGCGCAGTGCGTCTGGCCTGTACGGTCGTTACTGGGGCTGTCTGGCGGAGTTTGACCGGCTGCACTTCGAGACGTGCTTCTACCAGGGTATCGATCAGGCCATCGCGGGCGGCCTGGAGCGGTTCGATGCCGGGACGCAGGGTGAGCACAAGCTCATTCGTGGCTTCGAGCCGGTGATCACGCGCTCCTGGCACTATCTGCAGCACCCCGGTTTGCGCGCCGCGGTAGCGGATTTCCTCCAGCAGGAACGTGCGGGGGTGCTGGCGTACGCCGAGGCGGCGCGCCAGGCGCTGCCGTACCGGCAGGCCGGCAGCTAGTCGTTTGTCTCAGGCGTGGGAGGCGGCGCTGTTCTCCTCGTGGATCAGCAGCATGCGTTGCAGTTCGCTACGCAGCAGCGGGTCCTGGCATCCCGGCAGGTACTCGCGCAGTTTGCGGATCACCCACTGCTGACCCCTGTCGATGAAGGGCAGACGCTCGTCCAGCGATTCGATAGCCATCGCCTTGCCGTAGAAGGCGCCGGTTTCCTTGTTGGGTTCCAGCCCCAGATGTTGCAGGCAGTTGAGCAGCAACTTGCAGCTTTCGATTTCGCCCTGGCGGACCTGCTCGAGCAGTTGCCGTTGCTCCGGTGTGCAGGGTTGTTGCAACGAGTCGCCGGCCACCTTGGCCCCGGCGCGCTCCGCGCTGAGCAGGTCCTGCAGCAGCTGGGCTTCGCCTTCCGGGGTGTTCAGTGGGCTTTGTGGTTCGGTCATGTCGCGATCTCCTGTCGGTTGAGGGTTTCGCACGCTGGCGGCAGCCGGGTATGTGCCGGCAGAAATGAAAAGGGCCGGTGAACCGGCCCCTCGGGGATCAGAGTTTCTTCGCGGTGATGATCTTCACCGGGGTCAGCGGCACGTTCTGCATCATGGCGCGGTTGCCGGTGGGCACCTGGGCGATCTGGTCGACCACCTCCATGCCGCGTACGACCTTGGCGAACACCGCGTAGCCAAAGTCGCGGCCACCGTGATCGAGGAAATCGTTGTCGCGATGGTTGATGAAGAACTGGCTGGTAGCCGAATTCACGTTCTGGGTCCGGGCCATTGCGACGGTGCCGCGCACGTTGTGCAGCCCATTGTCCGCCTCGTTCTTGATCGGGGCCTTGGTCGGCTTCTGGTTCAGGCCTTCGCCGAAGCCGCCGCCCTGGACCATGAAACCTGGAATGACGCGGTGGAACACGGTGCCGTCATAAAAGCCGCTGTCGACGTAGCCGAGGAAGTTCTCGACGCTGATCGGTGCCTTTTCCGCTTCGAGCTCCAGCTCGATCTCGCCCATGCTGGTGGTCAGCAGTACGCGAGGGTTTTCCGCGGCGAACAGGTTGCCGGCCAGCAGAACGGTACAGGCGGCGAGGGCGATGCGTTTCAACATGATGTCTTTCCTGATGTTGGGGAAGCTGTCAGCCGGCCAGTGGAGTGGCCTGGCCAGCATCGTACGTCTTGATCAGCTCGATGAGAATCCGGGTAGCCGGCCCGAGCGGTCTGTCGTGGTTAGTGTAGAGATAGAACAGTGGCCGGCGAATACTGCCTTGGACCAGTGGCAGCGGCTTGAGTATGCCCTCGGCCAGTTCGCGCCCGATCAGATGCCGGGGCAGCCAGGCGAAGCCCAGACCGCTGCTGACGAAGGCCACGGAAGTCGCCAGGCTGCCCACCGTCCAGCGCTGTTCGGCACCCAGCCATCCGGCATCACGAGGTTGGCGCAGGCCCGTATCACGCACCACAATCTGCATCTGGCTCTGCAGGTCCTGCACGCTGAGCTTGCGTCCGAGCTGGTGAAGGGCATGGTTGGCGTGTGCCACGGCGACGAACTCCACGGTACTGAGCTCGCTGCCCAGATAGCCGGTGATGTCCAGGCCGCTGATGGCGAGGTCCGCGGTGCCGTCCTTGAGCACTTCCTCGACCCCGGAGAGCACTTCCTCGCGCAGGCGCACCCGGCAGCCGCGGCTCTTTGGCATGAATTCGGTGAGCGCCTGGATCAGCTTGGCGCTGGGGTAGGCGGCATCGACAACCAGGCGCACCTCGGCTTCCCAGCCTTGTTCCATGTGGTGCGCCAGTTCTTCCAGCTGACTGGCCTGTGTGACCAGCTGTCGCGACCGGCGCAGCAGCACTTCTCCTGCCTCGGTCAGCACTGCCTTGCGCCCGTCTATGCGCAATAGCGGCACGCCCAGTTGTTCCTGCATGCGTGCCACGGTGTAGCTGACCGAAGACTGCGACCGATGCAGCGCTTCGGCCGCCTGGGCGAAGCCGCCGTGATCGATGACCGCCTGCAGGGTGCGCCACTGATCGAGGGTCACACGGGGCACTTTCATTCCTTCGGTTCCTTTAGCAAGGTCTGTTAGGCTGGCCACTCTGTAGAGGAGCCCAGTCAAAATGAAAACAATCGGTTACCTACTCGTCGCCTTGCTGCCACTCACGGCCAATGCGGTCACTTATCCGGTAGACGTCGAGCAGCAGCTCAACGGCGCGGAGATCACCGTCACCCCGCAGACCATTGATCGTGACCTCGCCGGGCTACTGCTGCTCAACTATGGGGGCACGGCTGCAGTGTGTACCGCCGTGTTCCAGAACGGCCCGGAAGCGCCGCGCACGCGACGCACGGAGTTGCAACCAGGTGAGCGCAAGGCACTGACGTCCAAGTTCAAGCGCGACGTGATTCGCCTGCGCATCAAGTTGACCTGCCAGCCAGAGTAGGACGCTAGGCTGCCCTCATCGCGCGGGCTGCCTGAACGCGAACCGATCAATCCAGTATGTTCTCGAGTATTTCGTAAACGATGCCGGTGGCGATGGCGACCAGAACCACGTCGCGGCCGATCTGTTTCCACTCGTAGCCTTCGTAGCGCGGCAGGCGTCCCAGCAGGCGGCTGTCCATGTTCTTGGCGATGCCCGGCGGTAGCGGCTTGCCGCGCGCCAGATTCTTCTGGATGCCCGGTGGCAGAGACGAGACCGGCGCTAGCAGATCGCGATGACTACGCAGGGTGATGCGGACCGAACCAATGTCCACCGACGGACCCTGGTAGCGATGCGGCTGCTGTGCCGAAGGCTGATGCTGTTGTGCGCGGTCGGGCTTGCCCTTGCCAGGGTGATCACTGTTCGGCTGCGCGGCGCCGGCAGCGGCGTATAACGCCAGTGAAAGTGCGCCAGTCAGCAATACCACTCGCTTTTTGGACATCATGCGAACCTCTTGAGTATTAAGCCGCTTCGATCTCCTCAGCTTAGCCTGTGTTTGCCTGGGAAAACATGGCGACCGTTACAGAACGCGCCTTTGCCCTGCAGACGAGTTACCCTATGCCATTGTTTTTTTCGACCTCCGAGGTAGCTCCCTTGTTTGACCAATTCGCCCTGCACGAACGCCTGCTAAAGGCCGTCGCCGAACTCAAATTCGTCGAGCCGACTCCAGTGCAGGTGGCGGCCATTCCGCCGGCGCTGGAAGGGCGTGACCTGCGGGTGACGGCACAGACTGGCAGCGGCAAGACCGCCGCCTTCGTACTGCCGATGCTCAATCGGCTGATTGGCGATGCCGTGGTGCGCACCGATGTTCGGGCGCTGATTCTGTTGCCGACCCGAGAGCTGGCGCAGCAGACGCTGAAGGAGGTCGAGCGTTTCTCGCAATTCACCTTCATCAAGTCGGCGATGATTACCGGTGGCGAGGACTTCAAGGTCCAGGCCGCAGTCATGCGCAAGGTGCCGGACATTCTCATCGGCACGCCTGGGCGCATGATCGAGCACCTGAATGCCGGCACGCTGGTCCTCAAGGATGTCGAGATGCTGATCCTCGACGAAGCCGACCGCATGCTCGACATGGGCTTTGCCGAGGACGTGCAGCGTCTGGTCGGCGAGTGCGCCAAACGCCAGCAGACGCTGCTGTTTTCCGCGACCAGTGGCGGCGCCGCGCTGCGCGAGATGACCGCCAGCGTGCTGCGCGATCCGCTGCACCTGCAGCTCAACCGCGTTAGCGAACTCAACGAAGGCACGCGCCAGCAGATCATCACTGCCGAAAACACCGAACATAAGGAAAAGTTGGTGCACTGGCTGCTCGCCAACGAGACGTACAAGAAGGCAGTGATCTTCACCAACACCCGCGTACAGGCCGACCGCCTCTACGGCCGGCTCGTTGCCGAGGGCGTGAAGGCGTTCGTGCTGCATGGCGACAAGGACCAGAAAGACCGCAAGCTGGCGATCGACCGGGTCAAGGAAGGCGGCGTCAAGGTGCTGGTCGCGACCGACGTGGCGGCGCGCGGGCTGGATATCGAAGGGCTGGATCTGGTGATCAACTTCGACATGCCGCGCTCGGGCGACGAGTACGTGCACCGTATCGGTCGTACGGGGCGCGCCGGTGGCGAAGGGCTGGCGATCTCGCTGATCTGCCACAACGACTGGAACCTGATGTCGAGCATCGAGCGTTATCTCAAGCAGCGTTTCGAGCGGCGGGTGATCAAGGGGCTGAAAGGCAGCTACATGGGCCCGAAGAACCTTAAAGCATCGGGCAAGGCAGCTGGCACCAAGAAGAAAAAGATCGAAAAGAAGAAAGGCACCGAGAAGAAATCCAAACCTGCCGGCAAGCGCCCGAATGGCGCCAAGCGCGAGTCACCGTCGCCGGTGGTGAGCCAGGATGGCATGGCGCCGCTCAAGCGCAAGAAGCCGACGGCCGAGTAACCGTCGGCCTTCAGCCTCAGCGCTGCGCGTCGGCCGGTGGGATGTCGGCCTCGCGTTCCGCTTCCTCGATCTGCTTCAGACGCTTGTCATAGGCCTCGCACTCGTCGCCCAACTGGTCGGCGGTGCGCTTGGCTTCCATCTGGCGAATCTCCTCATTGATTTCCTTGGCGCGCTCCGGATTGCTCTTGGTGAGCTGATTGACGCGTTCGGCCAGCTGTTCGGCCTTGGCATTCACTTCGTCCGGGGTGCACGCGGCGTGCACGGTCGGGCTGGCCAGTGCGGCGGCGGTCAGGGCAATCATCAGCAATTTCATGGCTCGCTCCTCGTTCAATCGGTCTGAACGGTGGATCGCAGCGCAGCCGCTTTAGTTCAGACAACGAACCGGTCGACGTGGTGAAAGGTCCCAATCAGTAGGCGCCTCATTCGCGAGGCGGACATCTGCTGAGGGAGAACGACCATGAGCTATAACTGGGGCCTTATCCAGCGTCTGTTGCATGAAGTTCAACGCGGCGCCAATGACAGTTTCAAGCCACGCCACTACGCCGAAGAACATGCGACGCAGATGGAAAGTGAAGGTCAGCCGATGCCGAATCTTGACAGCCTGCGTGCCGAGGCGGCCGACTACGAAAGCTTGCTATTCGAAGGTGGCTTCATTGTTTCGCGGCCCGAGGAGGAGGGCGGCAATGGCGAGAATTTCGTCCTTACCGAGCGCGGCTCGCGTTTGCTGGCGATTCTCGACGATCCACAGGAGACGCAGCGCCAGCACTTGGCGGAAAAGGGCGATGCGGCGCTAGTGCCGGAAGTGTTCGACGAGATGGCGGCCGGTCGCCCATGACCGGCGTTGTCGTTACAGGCGAAAGCCATCGGCGATGTAGCCGGCGAGCGTTTCGCTGACCGGTGACTGCTGCTGCGGGTTGCGCAGCAGCACGATGCTGGTTTGAGGCAGGCGCGGCAGGCCCTCCTTTTCACCGAGTATCTGCAGATCGGCAGGAATCAGGCTCTGCAGCTGCGCGGTCAGCGCCAATCCTGCCCCCACGATCGCCATGATCGCCGACAGGCTCGGGCTGCTATAGGCGATCCGGTACTCGATTTCCCGCGCATCCAGCGCATTGCATACCCAGGCGCGACAGAAACAATCGGTATTGAACGTTGCCAGCGGCAGGGGGCGATGCTCATGCAGGTCGAAGCCCGGGGCGGCGGCCCAGACCACGTGCTCCTGGCGCAACAACTGGCCAATCTCGGTGCCCGGTTCGCGGGTGACGATGCTCAGGTCCAGATCCCGTCGCTGCAACAACTGGGTCGATGGCTCGCAATGCACCTCGACTTGCACCAGCGGATACGCCTGGGCGAAGCGCGAAAGAATGCCGGGTAGAAAGCGCATGACATAGTCGTCCGGCGTGCCGATGCGTACCGCGCCGACCATGTGTGGCTGGCGCAGGGTGGTCATGACTTCGCCGTGCAGTTTGAGAATGCGCCGCGCGTAGCCCAGCAGTATCTGGCCCTCGGCAGTAAACCTGACCTGCCGACCGTTGCGCTCGAATAGCGGACGCTGCAACACATCCTCTTCCAGGCGTTTCATCTGCATGCTCACCGCCGACTGGGTGCGGTTCACCGCGGCTGCGGCACGGGTGAAACCGCCGTGGTCAGCGATGGCCACGAAGCTGCGCAGCAGCTCGGTGTCGATATTCGGGTAGTTGGCTATTCATCAATCCTCGAGATGCAAGGCATCAGGAACATTCGTTGGATTGATCTTAATCCGGGCGCGAGACTGACGCCAACCCAACTGGAGGGCGTCGTGATGAACATGCACAAAGTCGCTTTGCAATCTTTCCACCTGCCGAAGGCACTTCGGGCACCCGCGCCGGGATTGCTGCTGCAGGCCTGGCACAAGCTGCAGCGCTGGAGCGAACTGGCACGCCAACGGCGCCAGCTGGCCGCGCTCGGTGACGACATGCTCAAGGACATCGGCCGCAGCCGTGCCGACATCGAATGGGAAGTGAACCGGCCGTTCTGGGACGACCCTGATCGTCAGTGACCCAGCACCAGCTTTTGAATCCCCAGCGACAGGCTGACGGTGACCAACATGAGCGCGAACAGGCGCTGCAGCAGACTGCTGTTGAGGTATTGCGCCAAGCGGTTGCCGGCCAGCACGCCGAAGGCACCGCCCAGCGCCAGGCCGCCGAGCAGCGGTAGTGGTGGCTCGGCATCGGTAAGGTAGAGCAGGAAGCCACCGCCGCTGACGACGGCGATCACCGCCATCGATGTGGCCATGGCGCTGAGCAGCGATAGCGAAGTAAACCAGAGCAGCGCCGGGACGATGAGAAAGCCGCCGCCGACACCCATCAGCCCGGAGAGCAGTCCAACGCCAACGCCGATGCCCAGCAGCGCCAGCTGTCGATCCTCGACGTTCTCCTTGGCCGGCAGGTTGGCGCCGCGCCACATGCGCCAGGCGGACCACAGCACCAACAGGCAGAAACCGATGATCAGTGCGCGCTCCGGTATGAACTGCCCGAGCCATTGACCGGCAGCGTTGCCCGGCAAGCCGCAGACAGCCAGCAGCATGACCGGGCGCCAGGCGACCTGGCCGAGCCGCGCCCGCGGAATCGCGCCGATGAGTGCGGACATGGCCACCGCACCGAGGCTGACGCCGATGGCATCGCGCAATGGCAGGTGCAGGCTGAGTAGCAGGGGCAGGGCGACCAACGAGCCACCGGCGCCGGTGAGGCCAAGCAAGAGGCCGAGAATGAGGCCGATGCCCAGTGCTTCCAGCAGTAGAACGTCCATCAGGCAAAGCTGCCGGATGCCAGGGGAATGGTAGGGACCGTATCGGTTTGCATGCGTGCTCCGTCGTCAGCGTTCCATCGTCCATCGTTGGTACGCTCGCGCTGGCGAGCGTTCCTTGGATGAACGGCGGGTCGCAGTGGTGCCACGCACCCGCCGACGGAGTGTAAGGCCTATCGGCGTGGCAGGGCACGGCTGAGGGTGAAGGCGCCGCGCAGATCGCCCTCGCGAAACCCGCGGGCCTGATCCTGCGGGTAGTGCCGGTCGATCAGCTCCACCAGCTCCGGCTTGATCTTTTCGCCGTGACAACCCAGGCAGGCCTCAGCGGTGCCGATCGCCTGCATGTAGCGGTACTCGCCTGCCACTATCTCACCATGCTTGAGCTGTTCGATCGGTTCACCTGCAGCCGAGCGCTTGGCGAACTGCTCCAGCACCGAGCGCTCCCAGGTGTCTGGCGCGTTGTCCGGATTGCGCAGCTTCAGCGCGGTGCGGCCTACCTTCCAGGGCGCCTGGCTATGCTGGCTGGCGATTCCCGGCGCGAGAAGACGGCATGCCTTGACGGCTTCCGCCGGGCCACCGTCTGCCATCGCCTGCTTGACCGTGCCAAGCAACTGCTGCTGGAACGGTGGAATCAGGCTGGCAGCCTCGCCGCGCAGCTGCTCGGTATCGACGTCAGGCGCGGCGTGGGCCTGCAATGCAAACCAGCCGAGCGTCAGCAAAGACAGTGATTTCATGATGCCTCCCAGGATGTGAAATATAGTGGGGGGAGTATCCGTGCGGGCGACGCACGATGCAAGTCGCAGCCTGCGGTAGGCAGCGGCTCGGGCATCGGAGCGTCTCAGGTGCCGCGAATCAGCTTGCGTAGCAGGAAACGATTGGGGTGGCAGGCTTCGGCGACGTCCCGAGGCAGCGGCAACGGTTCGTCGTCCAGCCAGGCGGCCAGCAGCTCGCCGGACAGCGGGGCGCTGATCATTCCGCGCGAGCCATGTGCAGTATTGACGTACAGCCCGCCGAGCCACGGGCAGGGCGCGTGCAGCGACTGACGGGCGTTCTTGCCCAACGCCGCATAGGTTTCGGCGAAGGCCTCGGGCTCGGCCAGGGGCCCTATCAGCGGCAGATAGTCCGGGCTGGTACAGCGAAATGCCACGCGCCCGTCCAGCTCCTCGGTACGTTGCGGGTCCGCCTGCAGACGCTGGTACAGGTCCGCTGAAATCTGCTCGAGCATTTCCAGATTCGCCTGGTGTTCGGCGACGCTGGGGGTATCGTCGGTCTGCTGGAAGTTGAAGCTGGCACCCAGCGTGTGCGTGCCATCTCGGGGTGGCGCGACGTAGCCCTTGGCGCACAGCACGGTGCGCAGCTGGCCGCTCTGGGTGTTCGCCGGCAGGCAGGAAATCTGCCCGCGAATACGCTTGAGCGGCAGCCAGGCGCTCTGGCTGAAACGCGCGGCGTCCGCCGCGCCGGTCAGGATCACCACGGGCGCTTCGGCCAACAATGCTTGGCCGCCCAGCACCTGCCAGGATTGCCCGTTGCGGCGCAATTCGAGCGCTTCATGATGCCTGTGCAGCTCGATTCCCGGTCGCCGCAGCAGCCATTGGCATAGCGCCGGTGGGTTGGCCCAGCCGGCTTCGGGGTAGAACAATCCGCCCTCGGCCAGGGCCACTCCGGCCAGCGCCTCAGCGGCTTCGCGCGACAGCGGATGGACCAGCGAGGCTGGGAAGGCTGCCGCCAGCTCGGCCTGGCGTTCGCGCTCCTTTTCGTCGTAGATCAGTTGCAGTACGCCGCACGCCTGCCAGTCCTGGCCTGCTTGCAGATTGCTCAGCAACCGGCGCGTGTAGCTGAAGCCGCTGACCACCAGCCGCGACAGTGCGGTGCCGTGGGCAGAAAGCTTGAGGTAGAGCACGCCTTGCGGGTTGCCCGAGCCTTCCTGTGCCGCCGCGGCGTGGCGCTCGAGGACCGTCACCTTCCAGCCGCGGGCGGCCAGCGATGCAGCCGTCGCGCAGCCGGCCAGGCCGGCGCCGACGATTACCGCGTGGCGTTCGGCCGTCGTATAGCCCGGGCGAGCGAACCAGGGCTTGTCCGAAATGCTGACGTTGGCGGCTCGCAGGCGCCCGCGCAGAATCTCGCGTTTGTGGCCGTAGCCGGGCACCCGCTGCATGTCGAAGCCGGCCTCGATCAGGCCGCGCCGCACAAAGCCGGCGCTGGTGAACGTGCCCAGCGTTGCGTCGGGCGCGGAAAGCCTGGCCAGCTCGGCGAACAGCATCGGTTGCCACATCTGCGGATTCTTCGCCGGGGCAAAGCCGTCGAGGAACCAGGCATCGACCTGCGCATCCAGGCTCGACAGGCATTCGAGCACGTCGCCGATCAGCAGGGTCAGCACAACGCGGCCGCCAGCGAAGACGAAACGCTGATAGCCCGGATTCAGCGCCACGTACTGTTGCAGCAGTTGCCCGGACTGCGCTTGCAGCTCCGGCCACAGCGCCAGTGCGCGTTGCAAGTCCTCGCGGGTCAGCGGGTGTTTTTCGACGCTGATGAAGTGCAGCCGCGCCTGCGGGTGGGCTACGCGCTCGAACAGATGCCACGCACAAAGAAAGTTCAGCCCGGTACCGAAGCCGGTCTCACCAATCACCAGGCGCTGGTTGTCCTGTAGCGCGGCGAAGCGCCGGGGCAGATCGTTCTGCGTGAGGAACACATGTTCGGTCTCGGCCATGCCGCTGGCGCGGGAGAAGTACACGTCGCCGTACTGGCGGGACTGCGGCAGGCCGTTCTCGTCCCAGTCGAGTTCGGCATGCTGGAAGGCGTCGGAAGCGGGGTGGTCGTTCATGGTGGTTCCTGAAAGGACGGTGCAACGCGATGGGCGTCGCCGGGCGCAGATGAAGCACCCGGCACGGTCGATCAGCTGTCGACCTGGATTTCCTGCTCCAGGCGGCTGATGGCGGCGTCCAGCTCGTCGAGCGCGGCCTCGCTGTCCGGATGGTTCTGCTTGAGCAGGGTCTCGCTCTGCTGACAGGCGTTGCGCAACTGCGGCACGCCGCAATAACGGGTGGCGCCATGCAGGCGGTGTACGCGCTCGATCAACGCCTGGCGATCTCCTGCCTGGCGGGCTTCGCGAATGGTTCGGCGGTCGCCTTCCAGTGACTGCAGCAGCATGCCGAGCATGTCATCGGCGAGATCGGCCTTGCCTGCCGCCAGGCGCAGGCCTTCTTCCTCATCCAGCACTTTCAGGCTCGGTTCAGCCTGCTGCGGCGGCTCCGCTGCACGTTGCGGCTGGCTGCGTAGGGCCAGGCCGGTCCACTTCAGCACCACCTGGGCGAGCTGCCGGTCGCTGATCGGCTTGGTCAGGTAGTCGTCCATGCCGCTCTGCAGCAGCGAGCGTTTCTCGTTCGCCAGTGCATGAGCCGTGAGCGCGATGATCGGTAACGGCGCGCTGTTGTTGGTGTGCTCCCAGTGGCGAATGGCTTCGGTGGCCTGTCGGCCGTCCATGCCGGGCATTTGCACGTCCATAAGGATCAGGTCGAACGCATGCTGCTTGACCGCTTCCAGCGCGGCGTGGCCGTTATCCACCGCAACGACTTCGGCGCCCATATCGCCGAGCAGCGTTTTTACCAGCAGCAGGTTGGCCGGATTGTCATCCACGCAAAGCACACGCGCCGGCCGGTCGGGCGCCGCTGCGGTGGGTTCCGGGTAGCTTTGGTTGGGGCGTACCAGCGCCACCAGTACGCGTTGCAGCTTGCGCGTGCAGGCGGGTTTGCCCTGCAGCTGGGTATAGCTGTGGGCTTCCGGGAGGGCGTCGTGGTAGTGGCCCTGCTCGGTGGTCGGGCACAGCACCACGCATTTGCAGCCGAGCGCCTCGATTTCCATCAGGCGCCGGCTGAGCGCGTCCGGCTCGATTTCGCGGCCGGTGACGCCGAGCACGGCGAGGTCGATCAGCTGGCTGCCCTGGCGCTGAGCGCTGATGGTTTCCTGCATCTGGTCGAGGGTATCGAAGGTATGCACTTCGAGGCCGAGGCTTTCCAGCTGATGCTGCAATGCCTGGCGGGCCAGTGGGTGCTGCTCCAGCAATGCGATCCGCCGGCCCTGCAAGGCCGGGTGCGGCAGGTCTTCGATGTCGTCCCGTGCCTTCGGCAGGCTGAGGCTGATCCAGAACTCGGAGCCTTCGTCGGGGATGCTGTCGACACCGATCTCGCCGCCCATCTGCTCGATCAGTCGTTTGGAAATGACCAGTCCAAGGCCGGTACCGCCTGGCTGGCGCGACATGGAGTTGTCCGCCTGACTGAAGGCCTGGAACAGCGCGCGCAGGTCCTGATCGGTCAGGCCGATGCCGGTGTCCTGCACGCTGATGCGCAGCTGGGCGCGATCGGTATTGTCGTCCTCGACCATGGCGCGGACGGCGATGGTGCCTTCGTTGGTGAACTTGATGGCGTTGCTGATCAGATTGGTCAGCACCTGTTTGAGGCGCAGCGGATCGCCCAGCAGCGACAGCGGCGTGTCGCGATAGACCAGGCTGACCAGCTCCAGATGCTTGGTGTGTGCAGCCGGCGCGAGGATGGTCAGTGTGTCCTCGATCAGATCACGGAGGTTGAACGGGACACTGTCGAGCACCAGCTTGCCGGCCTCGATCTTGGAGAAGTCGAGAATCTCGTTGATGATTCCGAGCAGGCTGTCGGCGGACTGCTCGATGGTGCCCAGATAATCCTGCTGGCGCGGAGTGAGGTCGCTTTTCTGCAGCAGCTGGGTGAAGCCGAGGATGCCGTTCAGTGGCGTGCGGATCTCGTGGCTCATGTTGGCGAGGAATTCGGATTTGATCCGGCTGGCCTCCAGGGCCTCCTTGCGTGCCAGATCCAGTTCGATGTTCTGGATCTCGATGGTTTCCAGGTTCTGCTGCACATCCTCGGTGGCCTGGTCGATGCTCTGCTGCAGTTCTTCACGGGCGCTGAGCAGTGCTTCGGCCATGCGGTTGATGCCGGACGCGAGCTCGTCCATTTCATGGCTGCCCAATGGTGGCAGGCGGGTTTCCAGGTGGCCGTCCTTGAGCTGCGCGACGGCGCCTTTGACACGCTGCAGCGGCAGGCTGATGGCACGGCTCATGCGCAGAGCCAGCAGGGCGGTGATGATCAGGCCGGCACTCACCAGAAACAGGCTGGTCAGCAGGCTGCGATAGCCACGCAGCAGGGTGTTGTGGTGCGACAGCTCCAGCTCCAGCCAGCCGATCAGCTTTTCGTCCGGCCCGCGGGTTTCGTCGGCGAGGTTGAGGTGTCGGCTGAGCACCGGCATGAGGATGCGCGTGTGGTCCATGCTGCTGACGCGGGTCAGGCTCTCCGGATCGCCCGGCGGTGGCGGGGTCAGCATTCGCGGGCCGGCGTGTACGCGTTGAACGCGTTCGGGATCGAGAATGGTCACGGCGCGGACGTCGGCCTGATCCAGCACCTGGGTCAGGATGCGCTGCAGGCGTTTGTCGTAGCCCAGATTCATGGCCGGCGCGGCCAGTGGCGCCAGCTGCTCGGCGATGAGCTGGCCGCGCTCGTCGAGCTGGTGGCGCATCTCGGACAGCTGCATCCAGGTGAAGTAGCCACCGAGCACCACCGCCAGCAAGGTGCTGGGCAGCAGCGTCAGCATCAGCACGCGGCCACGAATTCCTAGGTCTTTCAGCACAGTCCGTCCACCGATCCTGATTGCAGCGCGCTAGTGTAGCGACTCGGCTCGGTGGAATCTGCACGCCAGGTCTAGCCGTGGCGTCGCAGCCTCAGTCGAGGCCGCGGATTTCCTTGCCGTTGAAGTCCGGCAGTTTCCAGTGGAAGGTCATCGCCAGGACGCGGAACAGGAAGCCGCTGCCCAATGCTGCCAGAGTGGCCAGCGTGGTATTGATCTCCAGCCACAGCATGCCGACGTAGAAGACACCGGTGAACAGCGCGACGGTGGCGTACAGCTCGCGCTGCAGGACCATCGGCACCTGGTTGCACAACACGTCGCGCATCAGCCCGCCGAAGATGCCGGTGATCACGCCAGCCAGTACGACGATGGACGGGTGCGCGCCCATGCCCATCGCCACATCGCAACCGATCACGGTGAACGCTACCAGGCCGAGGCCATCCACCAGCAGGAAGACCATGCGCAGGTGATGCAGGTAGCGGGCGATGAAGCCGGTGACGATCGCCGCGCCGATGGTGAAGGTCAGATACTCCGGGTGAGCGATCCAGCCGACCGGATAATGACCGAGCAGCACGTCCCGCGCGGTGCCGCCACCCAGCGCCGTCACGGTGCCGAGAAGGCAGATGCCGAACAGGTCCATGCCGCGGCGCATGCCCATGATGGCGCCGGACATCGCTTCGGCCGTGATGGCGATCAGGTAGATGGTATGCAGCAGTTCCACGACGATACTCCGGACGGGCTGGGCTGCACGCCAGTGGGGCGCTGCAGCGAGGGATGCGCGATTATGGAGCAATGATGGTTAAATTTGTCGTGGCTAAGTATTTTTAGGCCATCCAAACATTTTCTTAATCGGCAGGTCGCATGAATCTCGATCCGAAGCAGACCGAAGCGTTTCGCACGGTGATCCGTACTGGCAGCTTCGAACAGGCTGCGCAGCGCCTGCACCTGACGCCACCGGCGATTTCACAGCGGGTGCGCGCACTGGAGAGTGCGCTGGGCAGCGCCTTGGTTGTGCGCAGTCGACCCTGCCGACCCACCGAAACCGGGCAGCGCCTGCTGCAGTACCTCAAACGCGCCACGCTGCTCGAGGCCGATCTGCTGGCGGACCTCGCCGAGCGCAGCGATGCGCCACTGGTCGTGGTCGCGGCGCTCAATGCCGACAGCCTGGGCACCTGGTTCTTTCCGGCGCTGGCCGAGGTGCTGATTCGCGAGCGGGTCTTGCTCGATCTCACCGTCGAGGACCAGGATCACACCTACAGTCTGCTGGAGACGGGTCTGGCGATCGGTTGCATCAGCACTGAGCCCAAGCCGATGCGTGGCTGCACGGCCAGCCCGCTGGGCAGCATGCGCTACCGACTGGTGGCATCCAGCGAGTTCCGGCAGAAGCATTTTGCCAACGGGCTGACCCGCAACGCCGCGCGCAAGGCGCCGGTGGTCGCCTACACGCGCAAGGACACCCTGCAGTCGTCGTTCCTGCTGCGCCGCTTCGGGCTGCCGGACGGCGCCTATCCCTGCCATTTCGTCCCCGGTGCCGAACCGCATTTCAGCGCGATTCGCTTCGGGCTGGGGTACGGGATGGTGCCGGAACTGTTGCTGCATGATGCGCTGCAGACTGGCGAGGTGGTCGATCTGGCGGCCGACGAACCGCTGGAAATTGCCCTCTACTGGCACACCTGGAAGGTGCAATCACCGCGTATGGAGCACCTTTCGCGGCAGATCATCGAAGCGGCGCCGAAGATCCTCGCGCGGCCATAGTCTGATCGGGAGGGTCGGCGGGTGAGCCGATGTCGTGCCGGACAGGCAGAGACGGTCTGCCCGTCGTCGAGCGTTGCCGGTATCATGGCAACCTTTTCCGCTGCCGTGCGACGCCATGACTACACACTATCCGACCATTGCCGATTGCATCGGCAACACCCCGCTGGTTCGCCTGCAGCGGATGCCGGGTAAGACCAGTAACACCATTCTGGTCAAGCTCGAGGGCAACAATCCGGCCGGTTCGGTCAAGGACCGCCCGGCGCTGTCGATGATCATCCGTGCCGAGATGCGCGGCGACATCCAGCCCGGCGATACCCTGATTGAGGCGACCTCCGGCAATACTGGGATCGCCCTGGCCATGGCGGCGGCGATCAAAGGCTACCGGATGGTCCTGATCATGCCGGACAACTCCACCGCCGAGCGCAAGGCGGCGATGACCGCCTATGGCGCCGAGCTGATCCTGGTCAGCAAGGAAGAGGGCATGGAAGGTGCCCGCGACCTGGCGTTGAAGATGCAGGCTGAAGGTCGCGGCAAGGTGCTCGATCAGTTCGCCAATGGCGACAACCCGGAAGCGCACTACAACAGCACGGGGCCGGAGCTCTGGCGGCAGACTCACGGCAGCATCACCCATTTCATCAGCTCCATGGGTACCACCGGAACCATCATGGGCGTCTCGCGCTACCTCAAGGAGCAGAACGCCGCGGTGCAGATCGTCGGGCTGCAGCCGATGGAGGGGGCGGCTATCCCCGGCATCCGCCGCTGGCCGCAGGAATACCTGCCGAAGATCTATCAGGCCGAGCGCGTCGACCGCGTCGTCGACATGTCCCAGGCCGAGGCCGAGCAGGTCATGCGCCGTCTGGCCCGCGAAGAAGGCATCTTCTGTGGCGTGTCCTCCGGTGGCGCCGTTGCCGCGGCGTTGCGTCTGTCGCAGGAGGTCGAGAACGCGGTGATCGTGGCGATCATCTGCGACCGCGGCGACCGCTATCTGTCGACCGGTGTGTATGACGCGCCCAATTGACTCGCGCATCAGCGGTGCGCTCCCACGCGCCGCATTGCGTCGCCCATGACATTTTCAACGAACACAACAGCGCAGGTTTCAGCTGATGGCCAAACGTAGCGGCGCTCTGCGCTTTCAACCTAGCGGCGGCGAGCGCAAGCCCCAGGTGCCGGTCGGCAAGAAGCAGCGCCTGATTATCGAGCGACTGGCCAATGATGGGCGCGGCATTGCCTTCATCGAGGGGCGCACCTGGTTCGTCGAAGGCGCGCTGGCTGGCGAAGAGGTCGAGGCGCGCGTGCTGGCTGGGCGCAGTCAAATCGTCGAAGCGCGCTGCGAGCGCGTGATCCAGGCCAGTGCGCAGCGTCGGGCCGAACCCTGTCCGCATGCTCGCCGATGTGGCGGCTGCAACCTGCAGCATGTGCCCGTCGCCGATCAGCTTGCGCTGAAACAGCACACGCTCGCCGAGCAGTTCGCGCGGGTGGCCGATTTGCAGCCGGAGGTCTGGGCCGAGCCGCTGGTGGGACCGGCTTTCGGCTATCGCCGTCGCGCTCGGTTGGCGGTGCGCTGGGACGTCAAGCGCAAGCAGCTGGACATCGGTTTCCGCGCCAGCGCCAGCCAGGAAATCGTCTCCATCAGTGAATGCTCGGTTCTGGTACAGCCCTTGCAGACGCTGCTGCCGGCATTGCTGGCTGCATTGCGCGATCTGAGCAAGCCGCAGGCTATCGGCCACGTCGAACTCTTCAGTGGTACGGCCGAGGCGGTGCTGATCCGCCACACCGCAGCCTTGTCGGAAACAGACGTGGCACGTTTGCGCAGCTTCGCCACCGTCAATGGAGCGCAGCTCTGGTGGCAGGGCGAAGGTGAGCCTGAATCGGATGATCCCGCGGCGACGCTGGGTTACCGACTGGATGCCTGGGATCTGGAGCTGGCCTGGCGTCCGGGCGATTTCGTCCAGGTCAACGCGCCGGTCAATGATGCGATGGTCGCTCAGGCTCTGGAATGGCTGGACGCCGGCCAGGATGAGACAGTGCTTGATCTGTTCTGCGGGCTAGGCAATTTCAGCCTGCCGCTGGCGCGCTCGGGCGCTCAAGTAGTGGGTGTCGAGGGTGTAGAGACGATGGTTACGCGGGCGCAGGAAAATGCCCGTCGCAATGCTCTGGCGCACGCGCACTTTTATCGGGCCGACTTGTCGAAGCCGCTGGCTGACGCACCCTGGGCGCGCAATGATTTTGCCGCGGTGCTGCTCGATCCGCCGCGCGACGGCGCGCTGGAAATCGTTCGACAAATGTCGAAGCTGAAGGCGCGGCGCGTGGTCTATGTTTCATGCAATCCGGCCACCCTGGCGCGCGATGCGCGCGAGCTGGCCAGCCAGGGATATCGCCTGAAGCGTGCGGGTGTGCTGGACATGTTCCCGCAGACCGCCCACGTCGAGGCCATGGCGTTGTTCGAGCGGGGTTAGCGCTCGACGCTGCATTCTTGACAGGCGAATTGCCTGTGGTTCAACCGACCGGCACGCAGAATGCCGGCGTTCATGGCGCATTAGCTGCGCAGAAGGGAAGGTTTAGATGGTACAGGTCAGAGCGCTTCAGCCGATCAATACGGACGGTAGTATCAACCTGGATGGCTGGCTCGATCATGTGCTGGGGATGGACCCGGCACTCGACCGCGCGGCTCTTAAGGAGGCCTGCGAGTTTGCCCGCGAGGCGGAACAGCAGGCCAATGCGGCGCAGAACCTCTGGAGTGAAGGCACCTCCAGCTACCAGATCGGCCTCGAGATCGCCGAGATACTCGCCGACCTCAAGCTGGACCAGGACAGCCTGGTCGCCGCCGTTATCTACCGTGGCGTGCGTGAAGGCAAGATCCAGCTGGCCGATGTGAACCAGCGTTTTGGCCCGGTGGTGGCCAAGCTGGTCGAAGGCGTGCTTCGCATGGCGGCGATCAGCGCCAGTCTCAACCCACGCGAATCGCTCGTGCTCGGCTCCCAGGCGCAGGTGGAAAACCTGCGCAAGATGCTGGTGGCCATGGTCGATGACGTGCGCGTCGCGCTGATCAAGCTGGCCGAACGCACCTGTGCCATTCGCGCGGTGAAGCTGGCCGACGACGAGAAGCGTCAACGGGTTGCCCGCGAAGTCTTCGATATCTACGCGCCGCTGGCCCATCGCCTGGGCATCGGCCATATCAAGTGGGAGCTGGAGGACCTGTCCTTCCGCTACCTCGAGCCCGAGCAGTACAAGCAGATCGCCCAGCTCTTGCACGAGCGTCGCCTCGATCGCGAACAGTACATCCAGAACGTCGTGCAGCAACTCAGGGACGAACTGACTGCGACCGGCATCCAGCCCGACATCGACGGGCGTGCCAAGCACATCTATTCCATCTGGCGAAAGATGCAGAAGAAGGGCCTGCAGTTCAGCCAGATCTACGACGTTCGCGCCGTTCGCGTGCTGGTGCCGGAAGTCCGCGATTGCTACACCGCGCTGGGGATCGTGCATACGCTGTGGCGGCACATTCCGAAGGAGTTCGACGACTATATCGCCAACCCCAAGGAGAACGGCTATCGCTCGCTGCACACCGCGGTGATCGGCCCGGAGGGCAAGGTGCTGGAGGTGCAGATTCGCACCCACGCCATGCACGAAGAGGCCGAGCTGGGCGTCTGCGCGCACTGGCGCTACAAGGGCACCGATGTCAATTCCGGCTCCGACCATTACGAGGAGAAGATCGCCTGGTTGCGTCAGGTGCTCGAATGGCACGAAGAGCTCGGCGACATCGGTGGCCTGGCCGACCAGCTGCGGGTGGATATCGAGCCGGATCGGGTCTACGTGTTCACCCCCGACGGCCATGCCATCGACCTGCCCAAGGGCGCCACACCGCTGGACTTCGCCTATCGAGTGCATACCGAGATCGGCCACAACTGCCGCGGCGCCAAGGTCAACGGTCGCATCGTGCCGCTCAACTACAGCCTGCAGACCGGCGAGCAGGTGGAGATCATCACCAGCAAGCACGGCTCGCCGAGCCGCGACTGGCTGAACCCCAACCTGGGCTACATCACCACCTCGCGCTCGCGGGCGAAGATCGTCCACTGGTTCAAACTGCAGGCCCGTGATCAGAACGTCGCCGCCGGCAAGGCGCTGCTGGAGCGCGAACTGGGACGTCTGGATCTGCCGCCGGTGGACTTCGACAAGCTGGCCGAAAAAGCCAACCTGAAGAACGCCGAAGACATGTTTGCCGCGCTGGGTGCTGGCGACCTGCGCCTGGCGCACCTGGTCAACATGGCGCAACAGCTGGTCGAGCCGGAGCGCGGTTACGACCAGCTGGAGCTGATTCCGCGGCGTTCGGCACCGTACAAGCCGGGCAAGCGCGCTGACGTGCAGATCCAGGGCGTCGGCAACCTGCTGACGCAGATGGCCGGCTGCTGCCAGCCGCTGCCGGGCGACCCCATCGTCGGTTACATCACCCAGGGCCGCGGTGTCAGCATCCACCGTCAGGACTGCCCGTCGGTGCTGCAACTGGCCGGGCGCGAGCCGGAGCGGATTATCCAGGTCAGCTGGGGGCCGGTACCGGAGAAGACCTATCCGGTGGAAATCATGATCCGTGCCTACGACCGCGCCGGCCTGCTGCGCGACATCTCGCAGATGCTGCTCAACGAGCGCATCAACGTGCTGTCGATGAACACTCGTTCGAACAAGGAAGACAGCACAGCGCAGATGACGCTGACTATCGAGATTCCGGGGCTGAATGCTCTGGGTCGCCTGCTCAGCCGTATTTCGCAGCTGCCGAACATCATCGAAGCCAAGCGCCAAAGAGCGACGTAAGGCGCAGCGCAGAGGCGGCGCCAACCGCGCCATGGTGGATGGGTGAAGCGTCATCCACCCTACGATGCAATACGGGTTTTTTTGGGCGTTTGGCCCGTGACCGAACCGTAGGGTGGATGTCGCTTTTTACATCCACCGTGATGTCATCAGCGTCCCTCACCAGCCCTCGATTCGCTGAGGAATCCTATGTACCAACTCAACGATCTCCTGCACCTGATGGCCCGGCTGCGTGATCCACAGCATGGATGTCCGTGGGACCTGCAGCAGAACTACGCGAGCATCGTGCCGCATACGCTGGAAGAGGCCTACGAAGTGGCCGATGCCATCGAAAGCGGCGACTTCGATCATCTGCCCGGCGAGTTGGGTGACCTGCTGTTTCAGGTCGTCTACTACAGCCAGATGGCCCGGGAGGAAGGGCGTTTCGAGTTCGCCACGGTGGTCGATGCCATCACCCGCAAGCTGATCCGTCGCCACCCCCACGTGTTCCCCGATGGCGATCTGTACGGCTCGCCGGAGCTGCCGCGCCTCGACGAGATGGCCATCAAGCAGCGCTGGGAAGAGATCAAGGCCGAAGAGCGTGCCGAGAAAGCGGCCGCACCTGAACAATTGTCCCTGCTCGATGACGTGCCCAGCGCGCTGCCGGCGCTCAGCCGGGCCGCGAAACTGCAGAAGCGCGCGGCGCAGGTCGGCTTCGACTGGCCCGAGGCGCTGCCGGTGGTGGACAAGGTGCGCGAGGAACTCGGCGAAGTGCTGGAGGCAATGAGCGAGAACGATCCGCAGGCCATTGCCGAAGAGCTTGGCGATCTGCTGTTCGTCGTGGTCAACCTGGCGCGCCATCTCAAGGTCGATCCGGAGAACGCCTTGCGTGCCGCGAATGGCAAGTTCGAGCGGCGTTTTCGCTTCATCGAGCAGGCCTTGCGTGAGGCGGGGAGGCCAATCGAGAACTGCGATCTCGAAGAGCTTGACGCGCTCTGGGGCGAGGCGAAGAAGGCCGAACGATCGCCGTCCTGCGGCTAACTGCACTTTCCGGGTGGATGTGGCTTTTCACATCCACCACAATGCCGCTCGGTGGGCGGCCGAAGCGTCCACCCGCGTCCCACTTGAATTCACGACGAGACGAGCCGAAACATGAGTCTTTCCCTCCGTGATCAGCTGCTCAAAGCCGGGCTGGTCAACGAAAAGCAGGCCAAGCAGGCCGTCAAGCAGAAGCAGAAGCAGCAGCGCCTGGAGAAGAAAGGCCAGGTCGAGAAGGACGATTCGCAGCGCGAAGCGGCACTGAAGGCGCAGGCGGAAAAGATTGCCCGCGATCAGGAGCTCAACCGTCAGCAGCAGCAAAAGGCCGAACAGAAGGCCCGTACAGCGCAGATCAAGCAGTTGATCGAGACCAGCCGTCTGCCGAAGCTGACCACCGAGGATTACTACAACTTCGTCGACGACAAGAAGGTCAAGCGGCTGTCGGTGAACAAGCTGATGCGTGAAAAGCTGGCCAGCGGCTCGCTGGCCATCGTTCGTCATGGCGGCGGCTACGAAGTGATCCCGCGTGAAGCGGCGCTTAAGATTCAGGAGCGCGACCCGCAGCGGGTGGTGCAGCTCAACATCCGCACCGAAGAGCCGGATGCCGACGATCCCTACGCCGCCTATCAGGTGCCGGACGACCTGATGTGGTAATCCGCTGGGGCAGGTCGGCCGCCCGACGGAAGGTTGGATAGAAAGCGCCTGCCCCGACCTCTACTACAGACCAGCCCGCAGCTGCGGGTTAATGCAGTGGAGGACGTTATGGACGCTCGATCGAATCGCTATTTCCACGCCGCCGAAACCGATGGCTGGCACGCCGCCGGCATTCCGGGTGATCCGGAGGAGCCAGGCGTTCCCACCCAGCCGTCCGAGCCCGGCGAGCCCACCGTGCCCGACCAGCCGCCACCCGCACCTGTCGCCTGACCATTGGCGAGAGGGTCTGACGCGGCTTCCTCCCCGGAGGCCGCTCCGTTCCCGGTTTTTTCAGCTCATTGAATCCAAGGAGCCGGCCTGCTGAGCACATCATCGGGCTCTGCTCTGCGCGCGCTTTCCTGCGCATCGGCCGCCCCCTTGCTATCGCCAAGCCAGCCGCCGCGAGTCCAAGAGATACCTTCCACTCGCGACAAAGCTGCTACCGTTTAAGTGAGGGACCGAACTGCCGACGCCGGATGGGTCTAAGAACTTACAAAAACCAAATTGCGCGTTATTACGCACGACGGGTTGCTTTAAGGCGAGGGGCACTTTCATGACGACTTGGATCATTGCGTACAACAAAGACGGCAACACCGCGACACTGAAGATCGACTCGGCGCACCAGCCGGATATCGATGAGGCTGTGGAACTGGTGAGTCGCAAGGCAGAAGAGCTGTATCCGGATCAGGAGATCGAGCACGAGCACGAGCCCGATCTGGAGGACACCCCGGCCACACGCCTGGCCGAGCGTTATGGCATCACCATCACGGGCATATCCCAGGCCTGACCGGCGCAGGGCGTCTCAGCGGCCAGACCTCTCCATCCCCGATCACATAAATCTGCCAGTTGTCTTCGGCTGCCACCGTCATCGTTCCGGTGAAGTTGCCGAAGGCCGGCAGCAGGCTGAGCCGCGCTCCGATGCAAAAGCACGGCAGGCGCAGGCGCTGGCGGCCGCGGCCATGTAGCTGAAAGGCTGGATGTACGTGGCCAGCGAGTACGTGATGGGTCGGATGCGGGTCCGGCTCATGCTGCAGGGCATAGGGGCCGAGCAGCAACGGCTCGCTGACTACGCTTATGTCTAACTCGCGCGGTGGGTCGCCGGCACGGCGGTCGTGGTTGCCACGCACCAGCGTAATTTCCAATTGCGCATGTTGCGCACGCCATTCGGCCAGACGGGCCAGCGTGGATGGTGCACGGGACTCCGGCGCATGCAGGAAATCACCGAGAAAGATCAGCTGGCGGCAGGCGTACCGCCCCAGCAGATCGTCCAGCTGGCGCAGGTTGGCGTCGGTGGTGCCGTGGGGCACGGGCTGGCCCAGGCGCCGGTAGGCTGCGGCCTTGCCGAAATGTATATCTGCTATCAGCAACGCCTGCTGCTCAGGCCAGTAGACGGCCTTTTCCGCAAGCAGCCAGAGCGTACTGCCGGCCAGTTCGATGGGCTGGTAAGGATTCATGCGAGACATGGGCGTGCTGAGGCTAGCGTCATGGGGCGCGTTTCGGCTTCCTGAGCCGTGGCGTGCCGTCCTTGGTCTGCCGCGGTTTGCGCTTGGGCGCGGTTTCACGTTCGACCATGATGCTGGCATTCGCTTCCGACTGATAGCCGCCGGGACCAGCCGCCTTGTCCAGCTCGGCGACCATGCGGCGGATGCGGTCGGCGAGTTTTTCCGAACTCATGCTTTCGCGAAAGCGTTCGACCATCAACGGAAACGCCAACGGCGTGGTGCGTTTGACCTGATGGATGTCCAGTTGGCGCCCTTGCAGCCTGTTCATGGTCTGCTCCAGCCGCTCGACCTCCAGCTCCTGCCGCAGCACTTCTTCCTCGGCCTGGGTCAGTAAAAGGTTGGCCGGGTCGTATTGACGGAACACGTCGAAGAACAGGCCGCTGGATGCCTGCAGCTGGCGCGCGCTCTTCTGCGCGCCGGGGTAGCCGGAGAAAACTAGCCCCGCGATGCGCGCGATCTCCCGGAAGCGCCGGCGCGCCAGTTCGCCAGCGTTGAGGCTAGCGAGCACGTCCTGCAGCAGATTGTTCTGGCTGAATAGTTCGGGCGTCAGCCATTTCAGCCAGTCCACCTCGGTCGCAGAAAGCAGTTCGAAACCGTAGTCGTTGACCGCAATCGAAAAGGTCAGCGGCTGCTGCTGGCCCATGCGCCAGGCCAGCAGGCTTGCGAGGCCCAGATGTACGTGGCGGCCGGCAAAAGGGTAGAGGAACAGGTGCCAGCCCTCGCGGGACTTCATCACCTCGGCCAGCAGCGTGGTCTCGGTGGGCAGCGCGGACCAGTCCATCTGTACACGGAGCAGGGGCTCGACCAGGCGCATCTCGTCGCTTTCGAAACGGCCACGCGAGGCGGCGCCGAGTTGTTCCACAACCGCATCGGCCAGTTCGCTCGATAGCGGCATGCGGCCGCCGTTCCAGCGGGGCACGGCGGCCTTCTTTCCCGTGGCGCGGCTGACGTAGGCGGTCATGTTTTCGACCCGTACCAGCTCCAGCAAACGGCCGCCGAAGAGGAAGTTGTCGCCCGGGCGCAAGCGCGCGATGAACCCTTCCTCGATGGTGCCCAGCGAACGGCCACTGCCGCCCTTGGCCCAGAACTTCACCGTCAGGCTGGCATCGCTGACGATGGTGCCGATGCTCATGCGATGGCGCAGCGCCACACGGCGGCTCGGTACTTTCCACAGCCCGGTGTCGTCCGGCTCGACACGCTGGTAATCCGGGTAGGCGGTCAGGGAATGTCCGCCGTGCCGCACGAAGGCCAGCGCCCATTGCCAGTGATCGTCAGTGAGATCGCGGTACGACCAGGCTTGCCTAACCTCGTCGAACAATTCTTCCGGACGAAACCCACCGCCCAGCGCCATGCTCACCAGGTGCTGCACCAGTACGTCCAGTGGTCGATGGGACGCGCTGCGGGCTTCGATGCGGCGTTCGGCGATCGCGATCTGGGCGGCGGCGGCTTCCACTACTTCGACGCTGTGTGTAGGCACCAGCGTGACGCGGGAAGTCCGACCCGGCGCATGCCCGGAGCGACCGGCCCGTTGCATCAGCCGCGCCACGCCCTTGGGCGAACCGATCTGCAGGACCCGCTCAACGGGTAAAAAATCGACACCGAGATCCAGGCTCGAGGTGCAGACCACCGCTTTCAGCGCACCTTGTTTGAGGCCCAGCTCCACCCAGTCGCGCACCTCGCGAGCGAGCGAGCCGTGGTGCAACGCGATCAGCCCGGCCCAGTCCGGCCGCGCGCCGAGGATCGCCTGGTACCAGATCTCCGACTGCGAGCGGGTATTGGTAAAGACCAGCGTTGTGGCCGCCGAGTCGATCTGCTCGACCACTTGCGGCAGCATGCGTAGCCCGAGATGGCCGGCCCAGGGGAAGCGTTCAATGCTCGGCGGCAGCAAGGTATCAACACGCAGATCCTTGTCGACCCGACCTTGCACCAGCTTGCCGCGCCCCGGATGCAACAACACCTCCAGCGCATGGGGCTGGTTGCCGAGGGTCGCCGACAGCCCCCACACGATGAGCTCCGGCATCCACTGACGAAGCCGCGCCAGCGCCAGTTGCAGCTGCACGCCCCGCTTATTGCCCAGCAGCTCATGCCACTCGTCCACCACCAGCATGCGCAGGCCCGAGAAGGCCTGGCGCGCATCGGCGCGGGTCAGCAGCAGGGTCAGGCTTTCCGGTGTGGTGACCAGCGCGCTGGGTAGCCTTCGGCCCTGGCGCGCACGCTCGGAACTGCTGGTATCACCGGTGCGCAGGCCGATGCTCCAGTTGATGCCGAGATCATCCAGCGGTGCTTGCAGAGCCCGCGCGGTATCGGCCGCCAATGCGCGCATCGGGGTGATCCAGAGCACCGTCAAAGGCGCTGGCTTGTCCGTCGCGGTGGAAGAGGGTGCCTTGGTCGCAAAGCGATTCAGGGCTCCGAGCCAGACAGCGTAGGTCTTGCCGGAGCCGGTGGTGGCGTGCAGCAGCCCCGATTCGCCATGGCCTATCGCTTGCCACACCTCCTGCTGGAACGGGAAGGGTTGCCAGACACGGCTGGAAAACCAGCCCGCAGCGAGGCTCTCAGCCCCGTCCTTCACCCCCTCTCCCGGAAGGAGAGGGGAGTGATCGTGTGGCTGCTCGGCATCTTCGTCTGGCATGGCTCCGGTCTTGCTCCCTCTCGGAGAGGGTCGGGGTGCGGGCTGGCGCACGTCGGGGTCGCGTAACGCTTCCCTCACCCCCGGCCCCTCTCCCGGAGGGAGAGGGGGGTGATCGCGCGGTTGCTCAGCATTCTCGCCTGGCACTGCTCCGCTCTTGCTCCCTCTCCCTCTGGGAGAGGGTTGGGGTGAGGGCTGAGCGGGTGCCGGGTGACTTGGTTTCATCCCAGCAATTCCCGCAGGGTGGTCAGGGTATCGGCCTCATCCACCGGCTTGTCGAGGCGCCAGCGCAGCATGCGGGGGAAGCGCACGGCGATGCCGCTTTTGTGCCGGCTGCTGGCGGCGATGCCTTCGAAGCCCAGCTCGAACACCAGCGTCGGCGTCACGCTGCGCACGGGGCCGAACTTCTCCACGGTTGTCTTGCGCACGATGGCGTCGACCTTGCGCATCTCTTCGTCGGTCAGCCCGGAGTAGGCCTTGGCGAAGGGAACCAGTTTGCGCTCGGGGTCGCCCGGTTCACCGTCCCAGACGGCAAAGGTGTAGTCGGTGTAGAGGCTGGCGCGGCGGCCATGGCCGCGCTGGGCATAGATCAGCACGGCATCGACGGAGTAGGGGTCGATCTTCCATTTCCACCAGACGCCGACGTCCTTGGTCCGACCGACGCCGTACTGGGCGGCGCGCGCCTTGATCATCATGCCTTCCACGCCCAGCGCGCGGGAGGCTTCGCGCTGGCGGGCCAAGTCCTGCCAATCCGCTCCGCTCACCAGTGGCGAAAGCATCAGCCGCGGGCTGGGGCATTGGCGCACGACCGCCTCGAGCTGCTGGCGGCGTTCGCGGTGCTCGCGCTGCCGCCAGTCGTCGCCCTGCCATTCCAGCAGGTCGTAGGCGAGCACCGCGACGGGGGCGTCAGCCAGCACTTTCGCCGTGAGATTCTTGCGGCCGATACGCTGCTGCAGCAGCGAGAAGGATTGCACGCCGAAGCGTTCGGCTGTCTCTGAATCATCGCTATCGGAATGTTCGAAAAGATTGGTCGTAGGCTCGCCGGGGGCGTGCTTCCAGACCAGGATCTCGCCGTCGATCACAGTACCGTCCGGCAGTTCGCTGGCCAGCTCGCAGAGTTCCGGGAAGCGCTCGCTGACCAGCTCTTCGCCCCGCGACCACACCCAGATCTGCCCGTCGCGCTTGACCAGCTGGGCGCGGATGCCGTCCCACTTCCATTCGACGAACCAGTTCTCCGGCGCGCTGAGCAGGGTGTCGAACTCCTCGACCGGGGCCTGCAGCGGATGGGCGAGAAAGAAGGGGTAGGGCTGGCCGCCGCGCTGCGCATGTTCGTGTTCGGACTCGTCGCCAATCAGCGCGAGGTAGCCTTCGGCGCTGGGACGGTGCGACAGGTCGGTATAGCCAACCAGCCGCTGCGCGACCCGTTTAGGATCGAGATCGACCAGCGAGGCCAGCGCACGAGTGACCAGCAATTTCGACACGCCCACACGAAAGGCGCCAGTGATCAGCTTGATGCAGACCATCAGGCTGAGCCGGTCCAGCTGCGCCCAGAGTGCGGGCAATCGCTCAGCCAATTCTTCCGGCGGCAGGCCGCGCAAGGGCAGCAGCTTGTCCTGCATCCATACGGCCAGTCCGTCCTCGGAGCTGTGCTCGGCCTCGGGCATCAGCAGCGAGATGGTCTCGGCCATATCACCTACGGCCTGATAGCTTTCCTCGAACAGCCATTCCGGTAGCGCAGAAACTTTCATGGCGGTTTCGCGCAATACCTTGGTCGGCACCAGCTGGCGCGGTCTACCGCCGGCGAGGAAGTAGACGGCCCAAGCGGCGTCGGCCGGATCGGCGTCGCGGAAGTAATCGCGCATCGCTGCAAGCTTGGCGTTACTCGAGGTGGTCGCGTCGAGGCGGCTATAGAGCGTGGCGAGCGCTTTCATGCGGCGCCTCCGTACCGGTGTGGTGCGGCCGGTTTGCGCGCAAGCTCGCTCCTACAAGGCGGGTGGTGATCCGCCGAGTCATTCGGCCTCCTGGGTGTTCGCGTCGTCTTCTTCGCCATATTCGGTCTCGAAGGCCTGCGCATCGAGCCCGCGCATCTCACGCAGATAACGGACCAGGATCGGAACGGAACCGTGGGTGACCATCACCCGCTCGGCGCCGGTCTGCTCGATGGCCCAGAGCAGGCCCGGCCAGTCGGCGTGATCGGAGAGCACGAAGCCGCGGTCGACCCCGCGTCGACGACGGGTGCCGCGCAACATCATCCAGCCGCTGGCGAAGGCGTCGGCATAGTCACCGAAACGGCGCATCCAGGTGCTCCCGCCAGCTGACGGCGGCGCGACGATGATGGCCTGCTTCAGCCGAGGGTCGCCCTTTTTCAGGTCGCCGGCATAAATGGTCGGTGGAAGATAGACACCGCCTTCGCGATAGACCTTGTTCAGTGGCTCCACAGCGCCATGGACGACGATGGTGCCGATGTTCTCATCCAATCCGTGAAGGATGCGCTGCGCCTTGCCGAAGGCATAGCAGAACAGCACCGAGGCTCGCCCGGCCGCGGCGTTGGCGCGCCACCAGTCATTGATGTCGCGGAATACCTCGGCCTGGGACGGCCATTTGTAGACCGGCAAACCGAAGGTCGATTCGGTAATGAAGGTGTGGCAGCGCACCGGCTCGAACGGGGCGCAGGTGCCGTCCGGCTCGACCTTGTAGTCGCCTGAGGCCACCCAGACCTCGCCCTTGTATTCCAGTCGCACCTGAGCCGAGCCGAGCACATGGCCGGCCGGGTGGAAGCTGAGCTTTACGCCGTGATGTTCGATGGATTCCCCATAAGCCAGCGTTTGCAGCGGCATATCGGCGGCGATGCGTGAACGCAGAATGCCTTCGCTGTCGCTTGAAGCCAGGTAATGGCCCATGCCCCAGCGCGCGTGGTCGCCGTGAGCGTGGGTAATGACGGCGCGATCGACCGGACGCCAGGGATCGATGTAGAAATCACCGGGTGGGCAGTAGAGGCCTTCGGGACGAGCAACGACAAGATCCATGACGACTGGCAGTTCGATGGGCTTGCAGGGTTGGAGCCCGACGAGGCGTTTGGAGTTCGCTCGCCAGGCTATGGCAGTGGCAGGCCCGTTCAATGAACGGGCTGCAGGGCTGGTCGGAAATCAGCGGATTCGTCCTTCCTGCAACTGCAGGTTCTCCTTGGCGAAGTCGTCCACGTCGATGACTTTGCGCCGTGCGAGTTCTGCCATCTGCAGCTGCTCGGCCTCCACGGCATCTATGACGCCGGCAGCCAGCGCGGCATCGATCGAATTTTCGCCAGCGGCCGGCATAACCGCGCCTGACTTGAGCGCCTTGGCCAGCTTCTTCGCTGCGTCCTGGCTGGTGGCGAGGATCTCGAAGGCGTGCTTCAGCGCGCCGAGCGGCTGCTCGGGATTCTGCGGGCGGTACATGCCATCGAGGATGCGCTCCAAAGCCGGATCGCCTTCCGGGCGGCCGAGGAGGGCGGCGACCTCGGCGTCTAGGACGTCGGACGGCCCCTTGTGACGCGCACCGAAGGGGAACACCAGAGCATGCAGCAGGTGCCCGAGAATGCGGTTGGGGAAGTTGGCCAGCACGTCCTGCAGGGCGGATTCGGCCTTCTCCAGGCAGTCCTCCAGCGCCCAGCGCAGCAGCGGCTCCTGTTCAGTCGGATGGCCGAGGTCATGGAACTGCTTGAGTGCTGCGGAGGCGAGGTAGAGATGGCTGAGCACGTCGCCCAGCCGCGCCGACAGCCGCTCGCGACGCTTGAGCTCGCCGCCGAGCAGCATCATCGACAGATCGGCCAGCATCGCGAATGCCGCGGCGATGCGATTGAGCGCGCGGAAGTAGGGTTGCGTGACGCTCGTCCCCGGCACACGCCCCATCAGACCGAAGCTCAGACCCAGCAGCAGGGTGCTGGCCGTGTTGCTGACGGCGAAGCCGATGTGTTGCATCAACAGGTCATCGAATTTCACAACAGCGGCTTCACGATCCGGCTCGTGGACCAGCTCCATTTCGCGCAGGACGAACGGATGGCAGCGGATTGCGCCCTGGCCGAAGATCATCAGGTTGCGCGAGAGGATGTTGGCACCTTCCACGGTGATGGAGATCGGCGCCGACAGCCATAGGCGTCCGAGGTAATTGTTCGGGCCGAGGATGATGCCCTTGCCGCCGTGGATATCCATGGCGTCGGTGATGCAGGCTCGGCCGCGTTCGGTGAGGTGGTACTTCAGAATCGCCGAGAGCACCGAGGGCTTTTCGCCCAGGTCGACGGCGTTGGCGGTGAGAATTCGCGCCGCGTCCATCAGCCAGGCGTTGCCGCCGATGCGCGCCAACGGCTCCTGAATGCCTTCGAAGGCGGCCAACGGCACGTTGAACTGCTCGCGGACTTGCGCATAGCGACCGCTTACATAGCTGCAGACTTTGGCGGCGCTGGTGCCGGTCGCCGGCAGGGAGATCGAGCGGCCG
The DNA here is from genome assembly GCF_021432085.1 of Stutzerimonas kunmingensis. Taxonomy (GTDB): domain Bacteria; phylum Pseudomonadota; class Gammaproteobacteria; order Pseudomonadales; family Pseudomonadaceae; genus Stutzerimonas. Next base: position 1,973,033 of record NZ_CP090366.1, read on the forward strand.
ACCGACAGGCAGTTCATCAGCATCATCCAGCCTTTGCCGATCATGTCGCGGCCGCCGATGATAGCAGCCAGCGGCACGAAGACATCCTTGCCCCAGTTCGGCCCGTTCATGAAGGCCGCACCCAGCGGCAGGTGGCGACGGCCGATGTCCACGCCGGGAGTGTCGGTGGGGATCAGCGCCAGGCTGATGCCGAGTTCTTCCTCATCGCCCAGCAAGTGATCCGGATCGTAGGTCTTGAAAGCTACGCCGAGCAGGGTCGCCACCGGGCCGAGGGTGATGTAGCGCTTCTCCCAGTTCAGCCGCAGGCCGAGCACTTCTTCGCCCTGCCACTGGCCGCGGCAGATCACGCCGCTGTCGTTCATGGCGCCGGCGTCGGAGCCTGCATATGGGCCGGTGAGGGCAAAGCAGGGAATGTCGGTGCCATTGGCCAGGCGCGGCAGGTAGTGGTTGCGCTGCTCATCGGTGCCGTAGTGCATCAGCAGCTCGGCCGGACCGAGAGAGTTGGGCACCATCACGGTGCTGGCCAGGTCACCGCTGCGGGTGGCGAGTTTCATCACGATCTGCGAGTGGGCGTAGGCGGAGAAGCCCTTGCCGCCGTATTCCTTGGGGATGATCAGGGCGAAGAAGCCTTCGGCCTTGATGTAGTCCCAGGCGGCGGGCGGCAGGTCCATGCGCTGGGCGATATCCCATTCGCTGACCAGGGCGCAGAGGGTTTCGGTAGGGCCGTCGAGGAAGGCCTGCTCTTCATCCGTGAGGCGCGCCTTCGGATAGCCGAGCAGGGTGTCCCAGTCCGGCCGGCCGCTGAACAGCTCGCCGTCCCACCAGACGGTGCCGGCGTCGATGGCGTCGCGCTCGGTGGCGGAAATCGGCGGTAGCACCTTCTTGAACCAGTCGAACATCGGCCCGCTGAAGTACTTGCGGCGCACGTCTGCGACCAATAGAGGCACCGCAATGGCGATCAAGGCGAGCCAGAGCAGGAGTACCACCACCCCGGAGGTGTCGGCAGCGGTCATGAAGACCAAGTAGGTGGCGACGATCACCAGTGCCGGCACCGGCGACAGGCGCAGGTGGGCGATTACGGCAATGCCGAGCAGTAGAACCAGCAACCAGAGCAGCGTCATGAGTCTTATCCTTTCAGATTCGAACAGCTTCCGTCTTCAGCATAGGCGCTTGCGCCGCAGCAGCGAAGGGACGAGGTGTCGCCGCCGGCCAACGGGCGGCGACGGGGGATGGTTCAGCTCGGCCGGGTGCCGAGCATTTGCGTGTCGGCATCGTCGGCGTTCTGGTTGGCTGCCGTCTTTTCCTGCGGCACGCCGGCAACATTGATTTCCGGCAATCGCCCACCGATGAATTCGATGCTGCGGGTGGGGAAGGCGAACTGCACGTCCATGTCGCGAATGCCCTGCAGCAGGGCGAGGTTGATCTCCTGCTGAGTGTCCATGTACTTGTTGTAGTCCGAGACCTGCATGATGTAGACGACCTCGAAGGTCAGCTGGCTGTCGTCGAAGCCGAGGAAATGCGCGCGGTCGAACTTCGCCACTTCGATGCCTTCGATGATGCGCTTCACCAGTTCTGCCACCTCTTTCACCTTTTCGGTTGGCGTGTCGTAGGTGATGCCGAACTTGAAGACGATCCGCCGCGTGTTCATGCGCTTGTAGTTGTGCACGATCTGCCGCAACAGGTCGGCGTTGGATACGACCACCTGTTCGCCGCTGAGGGCGCGAATGCGCGTGGTTTTCAGGCCGATGTGCTCGATGTTGCCGGCCACCTCGCCGAATACCACGAAGTCACCGATCTCGAACGGCTTGTCCACGCCGATGGACAGCGAGGCGAAGATGTCGCTGAGCAGCGTCTGTACTGCCAGGGCGATGGCGATACCGCCAACTCCGAGGCTGGCGATCATGGCGGTGATGTCGACACCCAGGTTGGCGAGGATCGATAGCAGCATCATGGTCCAGACCACGATACGGATCATGATGCCGATGATCGTGGTGGTGACCGGATTGCGGGCCTTGCCGTCGCGGGTCAGGCTCTCCATCCACAGGCGCGCGCCGGTGTCCATCCACAGCGCGAACTGGAACGCGAGGGCGATGAACCAGCCGTGGGACATTGTCGATTCCCAGCGGGGCGACAGTTCGACCGTCTTCAGTGCGATCAGTAGCGAGAACGCCAGGATCAGCAGATTGCTGGTGCGTGAAAGCAGTTCGGCGGCGATGCCGATGAACTTGGTCTTGGACCCGGTGGCGAGTTTGTTGAGGCGCCTGGTGACGATCCCGAGGATGGTGCGCAGAACCAGGTAGCTGACGATGGTGATCCCCAGCACGATCGCCAGGTTGATCCAGAGTGTCTCGTTGAGCAGGGCGTCCCAGTTCATCCATATCCTCCGATAAGGGTGCGCATGATGCAGCGAAGGCCACGTTTTTCAGTGGCCCTCGCTGCTCATAAGTTCCCTATGTCGGCGGCGGTATGGGTGGTGCTGGCGGACTTGATGGCCGCCTCGGTGCGATCAGTCGCTTGGTAACACAGTGGCGAGCTCGTCGTAGCCGCCCGCGTTGATGACCTGTGTGTAACCGAGCTTCTCGAGCACGTCCTGCGCTTCGGAGGCACGGCGGCCGCTGCGGCAGTAGAGCACGACCGGTGTGTCCTTTTCCGGGGCCAGTGTTCCGATCCGCTCGGCGATATCCGGAGTCTCGATGCGGACCGCGCCGGGCAGCGCTCCTTCGGCGAACTCGTCAGCAGTCCTTACATCGATCAGTACGGCGTCGGCTCGCTGCAGCATCTGCAGGGCGGTGGGCTGATCGATCTCGCCAGCCGATGCGTGCAGGCTCAGAGCCAGCAGTAGGGAAAGAATCGGGGCGCGCATGGGAACTCCTCGCAGCGCGCCGGTGGCGCGCTCAGCTGAATATACGGGTCAGGTTGGGCAGGATGAGAATCACTGCCGTGGCAATGACGATCAGGGTCGCCTGCCGAAATTTCTTCTGCTTGAGCATGACATGGCCTTTTATTCTTGTGTGTAGCGATTATCGCCTTGCCGAAGGGGCGGAGACGGTACGTGACCGCGATTTCCAGAATCCGACGCCGATAAACGAGACGTGCCGGACATTCGCCCAGACTCAAGAGAAAGCAATTTCCGCACCAGCGAACGCTTCCAGCGATGGAGCTGGTCGCTTCTTTTGGTTGTCTTCCGTTTTACACCGCATCGGAGGACAGACAATGAACAAGCCGAAGTTTCCGCTAGTACTGTTACTCGCCGCCATTTCCAGCGCTGCATTGGCGCAGCAGGAGGACATGACGCTGCAGCAGGAGCGTGACCAGATGGGTGCCGATTTGGAAGAAAATCGCCAGCAGATCGGTCGCGATATCAACCGTATCCGTGAGCCGGGCACCACTCGGGAGCAGACGCCTGGTATCAACCGAGGGGGCGTGCAGAGTGATGCGTACAATCCCCGCCCCAACGTTCCGGGTGCCACGAACCCGCCGACCGCGACCGGTTTGCCGAGTCCGCAGAACAATGTTCGCCAGCCGAACGGTGGCGTGGGCGCGAATCCTGCTCCGGGCACCACCCAGCCGCAGACCGCTCCGGGTGGTGCCAATGGAAACGCCAATCAGGGCGGCGTCACACCGCCGGGTGGAATCGGAACAGGTAGCGGTAACGGTGCAGGCGGGGCCAGCAGCGGCGGTGCGGCCAGCGGCGGCGCAACGGGTGGCGCAGCCGGCCAGCGTTGAGTCGGCCGGCGTTCAGCTGGTGGTGTCGCCGCTGCTCAGAAGTCTCAGGGTGGCCGGATCGGGCTGACCGTCAAAGAAGGCTTGCAGCGCCTGCTCGAACTGGGCGGAGTCTGGCGCTACATGGGCGAAGAGGGTCATGCAGGAGTGAAACTTCAGGTCGTCTGGGCTTCCCAGAATCTGCTGTGCGCAGTTGCGGTGATGCCCTAGCATCGCCTCGGTACAGGCCAGCAGACGTGGCCCCAGCAGCGGATGCTGCAGATAGGCTTCAGCCTCGGCTCGGCTCGAAATCGCGTAGCGCTGTGCCATGGCGCTGCGGCCAAGCCCCTGCAGCTGCGGAAAGATGAACCACATCCAGTGCGTACGTTTGCGCCCGCTGCGCAGTTCTGCCAGCGCCTGCGGATACTGGAGTTGTTGCGCGTCGACGAAGCGCTGCAGGTGGTAGGGATCGGCCATGGAAGTGATTGCATTATGAAAAGGACTGCGAGCAATCTGCTGCAGGGCAGACGGCACGACAATCGCTGACGGACGTATGGTGCCCTCGGATCGGGGCTCTAGAACGCAAAAACCCCTGACTTCGGGGAAGTCAGGGGTTTTGCTTGAATCGAATATGGCGGTGAGGAAGGGATTCGAACCCTTGATACGATTTCTCGTATACACACTTTCCAGGCGTGCTCCTTCAACCGCTCGGACACCTCACCGGATCGACGGAGGTTCATGTCCGTCGAGGCGCGCTAATGTAATCGAACGCACTGCCTTTGGCAAAAACTTTTTTAGCTTATTCATGTGCTTAACAAATTCGTCGCACTCAGGTGACAAGCTGCACGTTCCGCTAGACTCCTGATTGCAGCCTTGGCCGATGCCTGGGTTATTTTGAATAAGAAGCCGAGCGGAGCTCACCTGGTTCATGAAACTGACAAGCAAGTCAGGCAAGCATATCGATACCTTGCTGGTGCCGACCCGGCGTCGGGTTGCTGTCGCCCGTCTGGAATTGGGTATGTATGTCTGCGAGCTGGATCGGCCGTGGAATGAAACGAACTTTGCGTTTCAGGGTTTTCCGCTGCTGACGCCCGGTGAGGTACGCGCGCTGCGCAACTGTTGCGAGTATGTCTATGTCGACGACACGCGCCGGGTTCGCCTGCAGCACGACGCGCCGGTTCCGGTCGTCGGGCCGCGTGTGCGCAAGCCGATACAGCGCCCGCAGCAGGCATTGTCGACCGAAGTGGAGGAGGCCCGCGCTGCCTATCTGGATGGCTCTCGCCTGATTGATCAGGTACTGGCCGATGTGCAGCATGGACGGGTGATCGACACCCGCGCTTGCCATAGTGCGGTGAAGCGCAATCTGGCCAGCATGTTGCGCAATGAAAGCGCCATGCTCTGGCTGATCCGGTTGAAGAACAAGGACCTCTACACAAGCCTGCACTGCCTGTCGGTGTCGATCATGGCGATGGGGTTCGGCAATCATCTCGGCCTGCAGGACGACAAGCTGCAGCTGTTGGGTATGGCGGGATTGCTGCACGACGTCGGCAAGATGCGCATCGATCCGGAAATTCTCAACAAACCCGGGAAACTCACCGCCGAGGAGTTCGAGGTGATCAAGCGGCATCCGGTCTTCGGTCTGGAAGCGCTGCGGGCGCAACCCGGCATTCCGGAGGCTGCACTGCACGCCGCATACGGCCATCACGAGCGGCTCGATGGCACTGGATATCCGCTGGGTTCGGGCCCCGCGCAGATTTCCTACATGACGCGCATCATCACCATTGTCGACGCCTTCGACGCCATTACCAGCCACAGGGCCTACGATTGCGCGCGCCCGGTGCAATCGGCTTTCGAGATCCTGCGCAGTGCCAGCGGCAGGCAGTTCGACGAGGATCTGGTGCGCGAATTCATCCGCTGGCTGGGGGCGTTCCCGGTGGGTACGCTCGTCGAGTTGCATACCGGGGAGGTCGCCGTGGTAGTGGAAAAACATCGGCAATACCAACTCCGCCCCCGTGTGGTGGTGCTGCGCGATGCCGCCAAGCAGCGCTGCACGCCGCGTTATCTGGATCTGGCGCAGATCACCGTGGACGAGGAGGGCGCGCCTTACCGGATATCCGTCGGTCTGCCGGATGGCTCTTTCGGGCTGCATCTCGCCGACCCTGAGCTGCAGGCCATTCTGCACCCCGAGACACTGGCCGACTTCGAATCGAGCTGATCCTTCTGTACAGATACGTTTCGGTGCGGCTTTGACGCCTCTGGCGTGACCGGTCGGTCGGTCATCGCGCTTTACCTGAGCCTGAGCGCTGGGTAACGTCTGCCCACTTTAAAAACAAGGAATCTCGTCATGAGTGAGCTGGTCTCCTACCAATTCGAAGACGGCGTTGCCACGCTGACGCTGTGCAATGGCAAGGTCAACGCCCTTTCGCCTGCCGTGTTCGAGGCGCTCAACGCCGCGCTGGATCGCGCCGAGCAGGACCGTGCCGTCGTGATTCTCACCGGGCAGCCGGGCATCCTGTCCGGCGGCTACGATCTGAAGGTCATGACGTCGAGCCCGCAGAACGCCATGACGCTGGTCGCTACCGGTTCGACCTTCTCCCGCCGGATGCTGGCGCACCCGTTCCCGATCATCGTGGCGTGCCCAGGGCATGCGATCGCCAAGGGCGCCTTCCTGCTGTTGTCCGCCGATTACCGCATTGGTGTCGAAGGGCCATTCCATCTCGGCCTCAATGAGGTGCAGATCGGCATGACCATGCACCATGCAGGCATCGAGTTGGCGCGTGACCGTTTGCGCAAGTCAGCCTTCCATCGCTCGGTGATCAACGGCGAGATGTTCGATCCGATTGGCGCGGTGGATGCCGGTTTTCTCGACAAGGTGGTGCCGACCGGTGAGCTGCTGGCAGTCGCCAAAGCCGCGGCCGAGCAGCTGAAGAAGATCAACATGGTGGCGCACAAGAACACCAAGCTCAAAGTGCGCAAGGCCCTGCTGGAAACCCTGGACCAAGCGATCGCGCTGGACCAGCAGCACTTCGGCTGAAAGAGCGCGCGGAGCGCAAGAGAATTTCTTCTCGAGTGCGCACGAGGGCCGGCCCTGCGTTTACACTGCGCGAGTGACGCCCCGCCGATGGCGGGGCGTTTTCATTTCTCATTCCGTGTCGCCTCGCAGGAGAGCCCCGATGTCCGCCCCGCACACCCCGGTAGAACGCTCCGATTTCGACCAGGTCATTGTTCCCACCTTCGCCCCCGCAGCCTTCGTACCGGTACGTGGCCTGGGTTCGCGAGTATGGGATCAGAGCGGGCGAGAACTGGTGGACTTCGCTGGCGGCATCGCGGTCAACGCACTGGGCCATGCGCATCCGGCGATGGTCGCGGCGCTTACCGAGCAGGCTGGCAAGCTCTGGCACATTTCCAACATCTATACCAACGAGCCGGCGCTGCGCCTGGCGAAGAAGCTGACGGCAGCGACCTTCGCCGACCGCGCGTTCTTCTGCAATTCCGGCGCGGAAGCCAACGAGGCGGCGTTCAAGCTGGCCCGTCGTTACGCCCATGACGTCTACGGGCCGCAGAAATTCGAGATTATCTCGGCGCTCAACAGCTTCCACGGCCGCACCCTGTTCACCGTCACGGTGGGCGGGCAGTCGAAGTACTCCGACGGCTTCGGGCCAAAGATCGAAGGGATTACCCATGTTCCCTTCAACGATCTCGACGCCCTGAAAGCGGCGATCTCCGACAAGACCTGCGCGGTGGTGCTCGAGCCGATCCAGGGCGAGAGCGGCATCCTGCCGGGCGACCAGGCCTATCTGGAAGGCGCTCGCCAGCTGTGCAACGAGCACAACGCGCTGCTCATCTTCGATGAGGTGCAGACCGGCCTCGGCCGTACCGGTGAGCTGTTCGCCTACATGCACTACGGCGTCACGCCGGACATCCTGACCAACGCCAAGAGCCTGGGCGGCGGCTTCCCGATCGGGACGATGCTGACCACCAACGAGATCGCCGCGCACCTGAGCGTCGGCACCCACGGCACCACTTATGGCGGCAATCCGCTGGCCTGCGCAGTTGCCGAGACGGTGCTGGATATCGTCAATACGCCGGAGGTGCTCGAAGGCGTCAAGGCGCGACACGAGCGTTTCAAGGCGCGCCTGATGCAGATCGGTGAGCGCTATGGCGTGTTCAGCCTGGTGCGTGGCCGTGGCCTGCTGATCGGCTGTGTGTTGAGCGAGGCCTGGAAGGGCAAGGCCGGTGCCTTCTGCGCCGCCGCGGAGAAGCAAGCTCTCATGGTGCTGCAGGCCGGCCCCGACGTGGTGCGCCTGGCGCCGAGCCTGGTCATCGACGAAGCTGATATCGACGAAGGGCTGGATCGCCTCGAGCGCGCCGTCGCGACGCTGACCCAGGCCTGACCATTCCCCATGCGCAGCGCCGCGGGCGCCGCGCGTTCTACTAGCGAGAGCAATTCAATGAGCGATAGCCTGCAACTGGTTCTGGAAGATGTCGACGGAACCCAACTGGAAACGTCCTGCACCCGTTTTGCCGTGATTTGGCAGGGCCGCGAGGTCTGGATTCAGCAGGTCGGCAACGGTCAGCTGATGATTGGTGTGGACGTCGAGGACGGCGACACCGAGTACGCCAATCTGGTGCTGCGCCCGTTGGCGACCAACCTGGTCAGCCTGCAGCTGGAAATGGAGCCGGTCGAGGCCGATGACGACGAGCACGTCCACGGCCCTGACTGCAATCACTGACGGCAGACCGGCATGCTCGCTATCGGCAAGCTGCTGGAACTGACCCTCGCCGGGCGCGAGCCCTGCGAGAAAGTCCAGCTCACCCCTCGCGGGGTGAAGCTGCACTGGCTGGCCGAGGGCGCGTTGCTGGTATCGCCGCCGAGCGGCCAGGATCAAGGCGTCGACCTGGTCCTGTCGGCCGGCATACACGGCAATGAACTCATCCCCATACATGTCCTGGATCGCCTGATCCGTGCGCTCGCACGGGGCAATGTGCGGCCCCGTGCGCGACTGTTGCTGCTGTTCGCCAATCCTGCAGCGATGCGTCGCATGGTTCGGTACATCGAACATGACCTTAACCGTCTCTTTCTCGGTGCCCATGCTGATGTATGGGGCGGCGAAGCCATTCGTGCGTCAGAGCTTGAGGCATTGGTCGGAGGCTTCTTCAGCGTGTCCGGACGCCAGCGCCGGCACTATGACCTGCACTCAGCGATGCGCCCGTCGCGTCTCGCCCAGTTTGCGATCTGCCCTTGGCGCGAGGGAGGGGGCGCACAACCCAATGCGTTGGCCCGACTGCATGCTCTGGCAATCGACGGAGTGCTGTTGCAGCGCCAGCCCAGCTCTACCTTCAGTGCCATGACCGCCACGCTTCATGGCGCCGAGGCGTTTACCTTGGAGCTTGCCGAAGGCAAGGACGAGGCCCTGCCGCCGGCAGTGCTGCAGTTCGAGCAGGAGCTGATCGCAATGATCGAGGGGCGCGAGTTGTCTGCGGGTGCAGAGGCGCAACCGCAGCTGCTGAGTATTTCTCGAGAGATCATCAAGCGCAGCTCGCGGTTTCGGCTGTGTCTACCCGCTGACATCGAGAACTTTGCGCCATTGCCGCTTGGCAGCCTGCTTGCCGAGGACGACGGCATGCGCTGGGTGGTCGATGAACCGGACGCGTGCATTCTTTTCCCTATGGCCGATGTTGCCGAAGGACAGCGTGCTGCATTGATCGTTGTGCCATTGGAGCAGTCCGACACGTAGCACTGAGGCGCTCGCTCCGGAAATGGGCGGTTGCAATCGGTCACTTGTGCCCTTATCTAGCTTCACTCCCTTCGCGTTGTGTGCACCTTCTTATGAGTACTGCTCTATCCATCCGGCAGTTGACCAAGACCTACGGCAACGGCTTCCAGGCCCTCAAGGGTATCGATCTGGACGTGGCCGAAGGCGACTTCTTCGCCTTGCTCGGGCCCAATGGCGCCGGCAAGTCCACCACCATCGGCATCCTCTCCACCCTGGTGAACAAGAGCGGCGGCACGGTCAACGTGTTCGGTCACGATCTGGATCGCGACCCGTCCGGGCTCAAGCGCTGCCTGGGCGTGGTGCCGCAGGAATTCAACTTCAACCAGTTCGAGAAAGCCTTCGACATCCTGGTCACCCAGGCCGGCTACTACGGCATCCCGGCGAAGATTGCCAAGGAGCGCGCGGAGCGCTATCTCAACCAGCTGGGATTGTGGGACAAGCGTGATGTTTCCTCGCGGATGCTCTCCGGCGGCATGAAACGCCGCCTGATGATCGCCCGGGCGCTGATTCATCAGCCGCGGCTGTTGATTCTCGACGAGCCCACCGCGGGTGTGGATATCGAGCTGCGCCGCTCGATGTGGTCGTTCCTCACCGAGCTCAATCGTGAAGGCATCACCATCATCCTCACCACCCACTATCTGGAGGAGGCCGAACAGCTGTGCCGCAACATCGGCATCATCGACCATGGCCAGATCGTCAAGAACACCAGCATGCGCGAGCTGCTCTCGCAGCTGCACGTGGAAACCTTTCTGCTGGACCTCAAGGAGTCGCAACTGGTCGCGCCGGAGCTGGGCAGCTATCCGGCGCAGTTGATCGATCATCACACCCTCGAGGTGCAGGTGGAGAAGAGTCAGGGCGTGACCGAATTGTTCCGTCTGCTCAGCGCTCAGGGCATCGAGGTGCTGAGTCTGCGCAACAAGACCAACCGACTGGAGGAGCTGTTCGTGTCGCTGGTGGAGAACAACCTGAAGGTGAAGTCATGAGCGGCGAACTGCGTCCCAACCTGGTCGCGCTGCAGACCATCGTCCAGCGCGAGATCCGTCGCTACACCCGCATCTGGCCGCAGACGCTGCTGCCCCCAGCGATCACCATGGTGCTGTACTTCGTCATCTTCGGCAGCCTGATCGGTGCGCGGATTGGGGACATGGGCGGCTTCAGCTACATGGACTACATCGTCCCAGGCCTGATCATGATGTCGGTGATCACCAACTCCTACAGCAACGTGGTGTCGAGCTTCTTCAGCACCAAGTTCCAGCGCTCCATCGAGGAGCTGCTGGTCTCGCCGGTATCGCCGCATGTGATCGTCATTGGTTTTGCCCTGGGTGGCATCACCCGAGGGCTGGCGGTTGCGGTAATCGTCACGCTGCTGTCGATGTTCTTCACCGATCTGCAGGTGCACCACCTGGGCGTGACCGTTCTGGTGATCACCCTGACGGCGAGCATCTTCGCCCTGGGCGGCTTCATCAACGCGGTGTTCGCGCGCAATTTCGATGATATCTCGATCATCCCGACCTTCGTGCTGACGCCGTTGACCTACCTCGGTGGGGTGTTCTATTCGATCAACCTGCTGTCGCCGTTCTGGCAGACGCTGTCGCTGGCCAACCCGGTTCTGCACATGGTCAACGCTTTCCGTTACGGCATCCTCGGCGTATCCGATATCCGCATCGGTGTGGCGATCAGCTTCATGCTGGTGGCGGTGGCGGCGCTCTATCTGGTCTCCGTCGGGCTGCTCAAGAGTGGACGCGGGATGCGTCAATAGACCGCCGACCGTTCGACGGCTACGTCGATGCCGCTGAAAAGAACGCCGCGAAGCGCTAAACTTCGCGGCGTTTCTCGTTCAGGTCCATTCCCCATGCAGCATCCCGCCGAACATTCCCCGCTGGGCAAGTCCAGTGACTACGTCGCCACCTACAGCCCGCACCTACTGTTTCCGATTCCGCGCGCGCCGAAGTGGGCCGAGCTTGGTCTCACCGCCGAGACGCTGCCCTACCAGGGCGTGGATCTGTGGAATTGCTACGAACTGTCATGGTTGCTGCCTTCCGGCAAGCCGGTGGTGGCGATCGGTGAATTCGAGATTCCGGCGGACTCGCCGAGCATCATCGAATCCAAGTCGTTCAAGCTTTATCTGAACTCGCTGAACCAGTCGGTGTTCGAGTCGCGGGAAGCGCTGGCCGAGGTGATGAGCAGCGATCTTTCTGCGGCAGCCGGCAAGCCGGTGAAGGTGCGCCTGCGCACGCTGGATGAGGTGGCGGCCGAGGGTGTTGCGACGCTGCCGGGGCGCTGCGTCGACGATCTGGACGTGACCATCGAGCATTACGACCATCCTCAACCGGGACTGTTGGCCTGTGATGCCGGGCATATGGTCGAGGAGTCGCTGCACAGCCACTTGCTCAAGTCCAACTGTCCGGTGACCGGTCAGCCGGACTGGGGCAGCGTAGTCGTCGAGTACCGCGGCGCGGCGTTGCAGGCGGAGAGCCTGTTGGCCTATCTGGTGAGCTTCCGTCAGCATGCCGACTTTCACGAGCAATGCGTGGAGCGCATCTTTCTCGATCTGCAGCGTTTGCTGCAGCCGGAGAAGCTGACCGTCTACGCGCGTTACGTGCGCCGTGGCGGGCTGGACATCAATCCGTACCGCAGTACCGAGGCGATGGTCGTGGACAATCGCCGTCTGGTGCGCCAGTAACGCAGCGAGTCAGGGTCGCAGCGCGACCCGTGACCTGCTTCAGATGCCCATGTTGGCCAGGGTCTGCATGATGTTGCGCAGCGTCATGGCCATGCTTGGGTGGCTGACCTCGAAGCGCTCGACGGCCAGGTTGACGCCATCCACCAGCGAGTCGTTGTGGTCGGTGCTGCCCTGCGTCGCCAGGCGAACTTCGATGTCCTGGGCGATCGCTTGCAGCGAAGCCCGCTCCTCATCGGTCAGCGGCGTGTCCTGGGCCAGTTGATAACGCAGTTCTTCGAGCTGCGACTGCAGATCATGTTCCGGCATTTTGCTTCCCTCTCATGGGTTTACGGGCGGCGTGTAATGAACGTCGATAGCTGAAGGTTAAACCAGCGGCCAGGCCTTGTCTGTGCCTTTACCGGCGCTGGCGCAAGCGCCGGCCTGTGCCACGAAAGCCGAATATCCGGCTGACTGCCGAAAACAGGATGTTCACTCTATACTGCGCGGTCTGCGTCGGTGCGCCGCATGCACCAAATACCTAAGGGAGAGAAAAGTGATGCCCAAGATCGCTACGGCCTGGATCGCCGTGCTCAAGGCCGGTTTCGTCGCTACGATCGCCACGCTTGGCGCAGCGCCAGCGTTAGCGGCCGAAGAAGATCCGTGGGAAGGCGTCAACCGCGCGGTGTTTCGTTTCAATGACACCGCTGACACCTACACCCTCAAGCCCTTGGCCCAGGGCTACCAGAAAGTGACGCCGAGCTTCCTCGAGGACGGAATCGGCAATGTGTTCAGTAATCTCGGTGATGTGCTGGTGCTGACCAACGACCTGCTGCAGGGCAAGGTCCGCGATGCCGGCATCGACACCAGTCGTATCCTGTTCAATACCACATTCGGCGTGCTCGGTTTCTTCGACGTTGCCACCAGTATGGGGCTGCACAAGAACGATGAGGACTTCGGCCAGACGCTGGGTGCCTGGGGGCTGGGAAGTGGGCCATATGTCGTGCTGCCGCTGCTTGGGCCAAGCACGGTGCGTGATGCCGTCGGCCGGGTGCCGGATTCCTTCCTCGAACCGTATCCGCACATGGATCATGTGCCGACCCGCAACGTGACGCGGGGTGTGGACCTGGTCGATACGCGCGCAGGACTGCTGTCAGCCGAGAAGATGATTCAGGGTGATCGCTACATCTTCGTACGCAACGCCTACCTTCAGAATCGCGAATTCAGGGTCAAGGACGGGGAAGTCGAAGACGACTTCTGAAGCCTGGCCGCATTTGCTGCGGCCATCGCTGGAGCAGGGTCAGGACATCGAAAGGATTGCCAGACCCAGGCTCTGCCGGCCATCGTCGAGCTGGCTGACGCGTACGACTTCTGTCTGCGCGTCCAGTCCTTTCAGTTCGCTGTGCTCGGATGGAATGAGTACGCGGACCTTGTCGCCCATGCGTAGTTGGGCGCTGGCCAGAACCTGCATGCCGGTACTGGAGAGGTCGATACAGGTGCCGCTCAGTTTTGTATCGCCATGTTCCAGCGCAACGGTGGTTTCGATCTGCATTCGGATGAAATCGCGTTTTTCACTGTAATCGCGGTCTTTCTGGCTCATGGTTTCAACCTTTTATATATGGCTCGCGGCATTCTTATAGCTCCCCTCAATTCGACCTGTAAAGGCGCCAGCCGGTCGGCTTGAAACCCCGATCGTATGGGAGTACCGTCTGCGCCTTGAAACGAACCCAAGCCCGGCGTCATGCGGGGCCAATGTTTTCGCCAATCATCCTGGCGACCCCGCCTGGTAGGAACATGCATAAACCAAGCGCGACGCTGCTGATCATAGATGACGACGATGTGGTTCGAGCCAGTCTGGCTGCCTATCTGGATGACAGTGGTTTTCGTGTCTTGCAGGCCGGCAATGGCCCGCAGGGCATGGAGCTCTTCGAGTCGGAGCAGCCCGATCTGGTGATCTGCGATCTGCGCATGCCGCAGATGGATGGCCTTGAGCTGATCCGTCAGATCAGTGAGCGCCAGCTCGACCTCCCAGTGATCGTGGTTTCCGGTGCCGGCGTGATGAGCGACGCGGTGGAGGCCCTGCGCTTGGGTGCTGCCGACTACCTGATCAAGCCGCTCGAAGACCTGGCGATGCTTGAGCATTCGGTACGCCGGGCGCTGGACCGTTCTCGTCTGCGGCTGGAAAATCGCCGCTATCGTGAACAGCTCGAGACGGCCAATCGTGATTTGCAAGCCAGCCTGCACCTGTTGCAGGAAGACCAGGACGCCGGTCGCCAAGTGCAGATGAACATGCTGCCGGTGACGCCCTGGAGCGTCGATGGCTTCGACTTCGCCCACCAGATCATCCCATCGCTGTACCTGTCCGGTGACTTCGTCGACTATTTTCGCGTGGATGAGCGGCGCATCGGTTTCTACTTGGCCGATGTTTCCGGCCATGGTGCCTCCTCGGCGTTCGTGACCGTGCTGCTCAAGTTCATGACGACCCGCCTGCTGTACGAGTCGCGCCGTGGCGGCACGCTGCGCGAGTTCAAGCCGTCGGAAGTGCTAGATCACATCAACCGCGGGCTGATCAATTGCAAGCTGGGCAAGCACGTGACCATGCTGGGCGGCGTTATCGATCAGGAGCATGACGTGCTGCACTACAGCATTGGCGGTCATCTGCCTATGCCGGTGCTGTACACGGGAGAGGGCGCGCACTACCTCGAAGGGCGCGGGTTGCCGGTCGGGTTGTTCGTCGAGGCGACCTATCAGAATTTCGAGCTGAAGCTGCCCGAGACCTTCAGCTTGACCTTGCTCTCCGACGGCATTTTGGACCTTTTGCCCGGCGACACACTCAAAGAAAAAGAGTCCGCGCTGCCCGGTCTGATTACCGATGCCGGTGGCACGCTGGATGGATTACGTCGAGTCTTCGGGTTGGCCGAGCTGGCTGACATGCCCGACGATATCGCCTTGCTGGTGTTGAGCAGGAACCTTGCATGAGTACTGGTAGAATCCAGTTCGCCGAGATGGATGGCACCTTTGTTCTGAAGTTCATAGGTGAAATCCGTTTGACGCTCTGTTCGGCGCTGGATGCAACGATCGAGAAGATCTTCTCGTCGCGCAATTTTTCTTCGATTGTCATTGATCTGACCGAAAGCCGAAGCATTGACAGCACCACCTTGGGCCTCTTGGCCAAGCTGTCGATACTGTCGCGGCAGAAGGTGGGTATGTTGCCGACGCTGGTTACCACCCACCCGGACATCACCCGGCTGTTGCAGTCTATGGGCTTTGATCAGGTGTTCAATATCGTCGATACGCCGTTGCCTTGCCCGGAATGCCTGGCCGATCTGCCATCGCAGGATCAGTCCGAAGAGGTGGTGAAGGCCAAGGTGCTCGAGGCTCACCGCATCCTGATGAGCCTCAACGAATCCAACCGCGAGGCCTTCCATGACCTCGTCACCGCATTGGAGCGGTCCTGATCAGGCCAGCTTGGCCAGCAGGGCTTCGAGTTTCTCCTGGTCCCGCGCGAACTGACGGATGCCTTCGGCAAGCTTTTCGGTCGCCATCGCATCCTCGTTCAGGCCCCAGCGGAAGCTCTTTTCATCCAGACTGATACGTGCTTCTGACTCGCGGCCGGGCTGCAGTTTGCGTTCCAGCGCGCCGCTGGCTGCGGCCAGGTCGCCGAGCAGTTCCGGGCTGATGGTCAGCCGGTCGCAACCGGCCAGTG
Source organism: Stutzerimonas kunmingensis (assembly GCF_021432085.1). Classification (GTDB taxonomy): domain Bacteria; phylum Pseudomonadota; class Gammaproteobacteria; order Pseudomonadales; family Pseudomonadaceae; genus Stutzerimonas. The sequence continues at coordinate 1,988,877 of NZ_CP090366.1, forward strand.
CCTCGATCTGTCCGACATTGCGGAAGCTCGCGCCCATCACTACCGTCTTGTATCCGTGAGCCTTGTAGTAGTCGTAGATGCGGCTGACCGACTGCACGCCCGGATCTTCCGCGCCTTGGTAATCACGACCTTCGTGCTTCTTGTACCAGTCATAGATGCGGCCAACGAATGGCGAGATCAGGAAGACGCCGGCCTCGGCGCATGCCACGGCCTGGGTGAAGGAGAACAGCAGGGTAAGGTTGGTCTGGATGCCGGCTTTCTCCAGCTGTTCGGCTGCGCGGATGCCTTCCCAGGTCGAAGCGATCTTGATCAGAACGCGCTCGCGGCTGATGCCAGCCTGCTCGTAAAGGCCGATCAGGCGCTCACCGCGCTGGACCATGGCTTGAGTGTCGAACGACAATCGCGCGTCGACCTCGGTGGAGATGCGCCCGGGGATCAGTTCCAGAATCTGCTTGCCTACCGCGACGGCGAACAGGTCGCACGCCAGACCGATGTCGCCGTGGCACTGCTTCATCGCGTTCGCCAGGTCATCGGCATAACGCGGCATGGCCGCTGCCTTGAGCAGCAGTGAAGGATTGGTGGTGGCGTCCACCGGTTTCAGGCGAGCAATGGCGTCGATGTCGCCAGTATCGGCGACGACAGTGGTGAACTGCTTGAGTTGTTCCAGCTTGGAAGTCATGTAAGAGGGGCTCCGTCCTGTGAGTGGCATGACCTTACCCGAGCCAGTCAGCCCGCTCAACGAGCGAGTGGATCCGGATGCGCCTGGCCTTTGATCGAAATGCCGGGGTTGCGTTCCTTGCGTGCGGAGCCTTCAGTGCCCTTCGAGCAGCGCCACCGCCTGATCGAGCAGCGCAAGGGGGTCGCTCGTCTTGTGGATGTCCACCGAAAGCAACTGGCGGAAGCGCCGCGCGCCGGGAAAGCCCTGACCCAGACCGAGTACATGACGGGTGATGTGATGCATAGCGCCACCGTCGCTCAGGTGCTGCTCGATATAAGGCCGCATGTCGCGCAGTGCCTGTGCCCGGCTGATCACCGGCGCCTCGCTACCGAACAGCTCCCGGTCGACGCGGGCCAGCAGATAGGGGTTGTGGTAGGCCTCGCGCCCTAGCATGACGCCATCGAAGGTTTGCAGGTGCGCGCGACACTCGTCCAGCGTCTTGATGCCGCCGTTCAGGATGATCTCGAGGTCCGGGAAGTCCTTCTTCAGCTGCACGGCGATGTCGTAACGCAATGGCGGCACCTCACGGTTCTGCTTCGGTGACAGCCCTTCGAGGATGGCTATGCGCGCGTGCACGGTGAAACTGCGGCATCCAGCGTCGCGTACCTGACCGACGAAATCGCACAGCTCGGCATAGCTGTCGCGTCCATTGATACCGATGCGATGCTTGACGGTGACCTCGATATCCACTGCATCGCGCATTGCCTTTACGCAATCGGCCACCAGTGGCGGGTGGCCCATCAGGCAGGCGCCGATCATGTTGTTCTGCACCCGATCGCTGGGGCAGCCGACGTTGAGGTTAACCTCGTCATAACCCGCGGCTTCGGCGAGCTTGGCGCACTCGGCCAGCTCCGCCGGCACACTGCCTCCCAGCTGCAGTGCCAGTGGGTGCTCAGTTTCGTCATACCGCAGAAACCGCTGCGCATCGCCATGCAGCAGCGCGCCGGTGGTGACCATCTCGGTGTAGAGCAACGCGTGTTGCGAAAGCTGGCGCAGGAAGTACCTACAGTGCCTATCAGTCCAATCCATCATGGGTGCGACGGAGAACTTTCTACTTGCAACAGACTGATTCGAATGAGGACTTTGCACTATCGGGCCGGATAACTTGGAGAGTCGGTGCAGGCGCACACGAGCGGTAAATGGGGGCGGCATTATACAGGATGCTGCCCATGGGCCAGCCCGGCTTGCAAGCCTGTCGTCCGGTCGGGATCAGCGGCGGCTGCCTTTTCCGAGTGCCCGTCTTGCGGTCCGCCAAAAACCGTGCGGTCACCGAACGACGGGGTGTCGTTCGTTGGTCGAATCTCCTATGCTCGAACGAAGCGATAGTCTTGACGAAGATCAAGCCTGAGCATGCATGTGCGTGGCAGGAATCGCCGCCGGCGTCGTTGACGATGGACCGGCCGACTATAAGAACAATGCGAGTGCCTGGTGATGGAACGACTGCTGAACGAGAAAAGCAGGATCTTCGAGCATGCTGATCCGCATGCCGTTTCGGACTACGTCAATCAGCACGTGGGGGCGCACTGCATCCAGCTGCCGCGCACCGACAGTCCGCAAGCCAGCCTCAGTCATTGCAAGTTCGGCAAGCTTGACCTGTGCCAGATCAGTTATGGCGGCAGCGTTCACGTCACTTCGCCGGCGCTCGAGACCATCTACCACCTGCAGCTGCTGCAGCGCGGCCATTGCCTGTGGCGCGGTCGGGGCCAGGAGCACTATTTCACCCCCGGCGAGCTGCTGCTGATCAATCCGGACGATCCGGTCGACCTGACCTATTCGGATGACTGCGAGAAGCTCATCGTCAAGCTGCCGGCTTCCTTTCTGGAGAAGGCCTGTAGCGAGAACCAGTGGCAGGCTCCGGCGGAGGGGATTCGCTTCGGCAGCAACCGACACGCGCTCAGCGAACTCGATGGGTTTGGCAGCCTGCTTGGATTGATCTGCCAAGAGGCGGGCTCTGAGCAGAGCATTCCGCAGATTCAGGAACAGTACAGCCGCATCATCGCCAGCAAGCTGCTCTGCAGCCTGGCCAGCAACATCCGCCGCGATCCGTTTGGCGACAGTTGCCCGTCCTTCGGGCGGATTGCCGACTATATAGATGAGCATCTGAAGCGTGACATTTCTGTCGAACAGCTGGCCGAGCTGGCCAACATGAGCCTGCGCTCGCTCTATCTGTTGTTCGAGCGCAAGGTCGGCACCACGCCGAAGTCCTATATCCGCCAGCGCAAGCTAGAGCAGATCCATGGCCGGCTAAGCGATCCTTCGGCCAAGGTGCGCAACATCACCGAAATCGCCATGGACTACGGCTTCATGCACCTGGGGCGTTTCTCGGAAAGCTACAAGAGCACCTTCGGTGAGCTACCTTCGGATACGTTGCGCCGCCATCACTGAGTCCCCTTGAGTCGCTGCCGGTCCGACGGAAGCGGCTCTTTTTTCCTTCCCTGCCTGTGCGCATTCGCTGCTCGTCACCCCGTGTGATGCGCGGGCGGGTTCCTGCGTGCCTGCGTCAATCTGTCCGCTTTCGCTTTGCAGAAAACGGATAAAGGTCCTGCAGGAAACGGATATTGATCCCTCTCCCCGCGCCGTAGCCTTCATCACGTAGACACAATAACAATGGAGGCCCCGGCCATGTCCCTGGGATTCGACTACCTTGATTCGCTGCTAGAAGAAGATAAAGAGAAGGGCGTCTTTCGCTGCAAGCGCGAGATGTTCACCGACCCTCGGTTGTTCGATCTGGAGATGAAACACATCTTCGAGGGCAACTGGCTGTACCTCGCTCACGAGAGCCAGATTCCCGAGAAGAACGACTACTACACCACCCAGATGGGGCGTCAGCCGATCTTCATCGCCCGCAACAAGGATGGCGAGCTCAACGCCTTCATCAATGCCTGCAGTCATCGCGGTGCCATGCTGTGCCGCTTCAAGAGCGGCAACAAGGCGACCTACACCTGCCCGTTTCATGGCTGGACCTTCAACAACTCCGGCAAGCTACTGAAGGTCAAGGACCCGAAAGAAGCCGGCTACCCCGACAGCTTCAACTGCGACGGATCCCACGACCTGAAGAAGATCGCCCGTTTCGAGTCCTACCGCGGCTTCCTGTTCGGCAGCTTGCGTGAAGACGTCGCGCCGCTGGAAGACTTCCTCGGCGAATCGAAGAAGATCATCGATATGGTCGTCGACCAGTCGCCGGACGGCATCGAAGTGCTACGCGGCTCGTCCACCTATGTCTATGAAGGCAACTGGAAGCTGCAGGCCGAAAACGGCGCCGACGGCTACCACGTCACCGCCGTACACTGGAACTACGCCGCCACCCAGCAGCAGAGAAAGCTGAAAGAGGCCGGTGACGACATCCGCGCCATGAGCGCCGGCGGCTGGGGCAAGAAGGGCGGTGGCTTTTACTCGTTTGAGAACGGCCACCTGCTGCTCTGGACCCGCTGGGACAACCCGGAAGACCGCCCGCTTTATGCGCGCCGTGACGAGATGATCGCCGAGGTCGGCCAGGCTCGCACCGACTGGATGATCGAAAACTCGCGCAACCTCTGCCTCTACCCGAACCTGTATCTGATGGACCAGTTCGGCTCGCAGCTGCGCATCGCCAAGCCGATCTCCGTCGACAGGACCGAAGTCACCATCTACTGCATCGCACCCAAGGGCGAGAGCGCCGAAGCCCGCGCCCGCCGCATCCGACAGTACGAAGACTTCTTCAACGTCAGCGGCATGGCCACGCCGGATGACCTCGAAGAGTTCCGCGCCTGTCAGCAGGGCTTTGCCGGCCGGGCGATGGAATGGAACGACATGTCCCGCGGTGCCAAGCACTGGATCGATGGCGCCGACGAAGGCGCGCAGGAGATCGACCTGCATCCGCTGATGAGCGGCGTGCGCACCGAGGATGAAGGCCTGTTCGTGCTGCAGCACCACTACTGGCAGCAACAGATGATCAAGGCGGTGCAGCAAGAGCAGGACCAGCTGATCCACGTGGAGGGCGCGTGATGACTCTCTCCTACGAAACTGCGCGCGACTTCCTCTATCGCGAAGCGCGCTATCTGGATGACAAGGACTGGGACGCCTGGCTCGAACTCTATGCGCCGGACGCCACCTTCTGGATGCCGGCCTGGGATGACCGCGACCAGCTGACCCAGGACCCGATGAGCGAAATTTCGCTGATCTGGTACGGCAACCGCAGCGGCCTCGAAGACCGGGTGTTCCGCATCCGCACCGAGCGCTCCAGCGCAACCATTCCGGACACCCGGACGAGCCACAACATCAGCAACCTCGAGTTGCTCGAGCAGGCCGACGGCGTCTGCAAGCTGCGCTTCAACTGGCACACGATGAGCTTTCGCTACAAGACGGTCGACCACTTCTACGGCACCAGCTTCTACACCCTTGATACGCGCGGCGAGAACCCGCTGATCAGGGCCAAGAAAGTCGTGCTGAAGAACGACTACATCCGCCAGATGATCGACGTGTACCACCTCTGAGGGCGCCGCCATGACTCACAAGATCGCATTGAACTTCGAAGACGGCGTCACCCGTTTCATCGACGCCAACTTAGGCGAAACCGTCGCCGATGCCGCCTACCGCCAAGGGATCAACGTCCCGCTGGATTGCCGGGACGGTGCCTGCGGAGCCTGCAAGTGCTTCGCCGAAAGCGGTCGCTACGACCTCGGCGAGGAATACATCGAGGACGCGCTGAGCGAAGCCGAAGCCGAGCAGGGTTACGTGCTGACCTGTCAGATGCGCGCCGAAAGCGACTGCGTGATTCGCGTGCCGGCCGCTTCTGACATCTGCAAGACCCAGCAGGCCAACTACCAGGCTGCGATCAGCAATGTGCGCCAGCTCTCCGAGAGCACCATTGCGCTGTCGATCAAGGGCGAATCGCTGAACCAGCTGGCGTTCCTGCCCGGGCAGTACGTCAATCTGCAGGTGCCTGGCAGCGATCAGACCCGCGCCTATTCCTTCAGCTCGCTGCAAAAGGATGGCGAAGTCAGCTTCCTGATCCGCAACGTGCCGGGCGGGCTGATGAGCAGCTTCCTGACCAACCTTGCCAAGGCTGGCGACAGCGTCAATCTCGCCGGGCCGCTCGGCGCCTTCTATCTGCGCGAGATCAAGCGGCCATTGTTATTGCTGGCCGGCGGCACCGGTCTCGCGCCGTTCACCGCAATGCTGGAGAAGATCGCCGAGCAGGGTAGCGAGCATCCGCTGCACCTGATCTACGGCGTCACCCACGACCACGACCTGGTGGAGATGGAGAAGCTCGAGGCCTTCGCCGCGCGCATCCCCAACTTCACTTACAGCGCCTGCGTCGCCAACCCGGACAGCGCCTATCCGCAGAAGGGCTACGTGACCCAGCACATCGACCCCAGGCACCTCAACGATGGTGAAGTGGACATCTACCTCTGCGGCCCGCCTCCGATGGTCGAGGCGGTCAGCGGCTTCATTCGTGAGCAAGGGCTGGAGCCTGCGAATTTCTACTACGAGAAGTTTGCCGCCAGCGCCTGACAGCCAACCGTAGGGTGGGCAACTGCGCCGCATTGCCCACCGAATTCCTCGCCATTCCAGAGGTTGGGTAGATGAACACACGTTTTCAGAACAAGGTCGCCGTCATCACCGGCGCGGCCCAGGGCATCGGCCGGCGTGTGGCCGAGCGCATGGGCGAAGAGGGTGGACGGCTGATTCTGGTCGACCGTTCCGAACTGGTTCACGAACTGGCCGATGAGCTGGGGGCGACGGGCGTCGAGGTGCTGACGCTCACCGCCGATCTCGAGCAATTTGCCGACTGCCATCGCGTCATGGACGCGGCGAAGGCGCGCTTCGGCCGCCTCGATATCTTGGTCAACAACGTCGGCGGCACCATCTGGGCCAAGCCCTTCGAGCATTACCAGGAACACGAGATCGAGGCCGAAGTGCGCCGCTCGCTGTTCCCCACGCTGTGGTGTTGTCACGCCGCGCTGCCGCACATGCTGGAGCAGGGCGCGGGCGCCATCGTCAACGTCTCTTCGATTGCCACGCGCAGCCTGAATCGCGTGCCCTATGGCGCGGCCAAGGGCGGGGTGAATGCGCTGACTGCGTGCCTGGCCTTCGAGAACGCCGAGCGCGGCATTCGCGTCAACGCCACCGCGCCGGGCGGCACCGAGGCGCCGCCGCGGCGCATTCCGCGCAACAGTGCCGAGCAGACTGAGCAGGAAAAGCTCTGGTACCAGCAGATCGTCGATCAGACCGTCGATTCATCGCTGATGAAGCGCTATGGGACGATCGACGAGCAGACCGGCGCGATCCTTTTCCTGGCATCGGACGACGCGTCCTACATCACCGGCGTGACCCTGCCGGTGGGTGGTGGCGATCTCGGCTGAATCACATAGACCGGCCTGACCGGACAACGCCAAGGCACCTCGGCAGCGCGGTGATTCACCGCTGCGGCCGACCGCGACTAACAAAAACAACAGAGAGTCTTGCCATGCGAAAAGTAGATGTACACGAAATCATCGATAACGCGCGCTTCAGCCGTTTCCATTGGCTCGTCGTGTGCCTCTGCGCACTGCTGCTGATCTTCGACGGCTACGACCTGTTCATCTATGGCGTAGTGCTGCCGGTGATCATGAAGGAATGGGGGCTGACCCCGCTGGAAGCTGGTGCCCTGGGTAGTTACGCGCTGTTCGGGATGATGTTCGGCGCGTTGGTCTTCGGCACCCTGGCTGACCGCATCGGTCGCAAGAAAGGCATTGCTATCTGCTTCGTACTGTTCAGCGGCGCCACCGTGCTCAATGGCTTCGCCAGCACACCGACCGAGTTCGGCATCTTCCGCTTTCTCGCCGGCCTCGGCTGCGGCGGGTTGATGCCCAATGTGGTGGCGCTGATGAATGAATACGCGCCGAAGAAACTGCGTAGCACGCTGGTGGCGGTCATGTTCAGCGGCTACTCGCTGGGCGGCATGCTTTCGGCCGGCCTCGGAATCTACATGCTGCCGCGCTTCGGCTGGGAAGCGATGTTCTTCGCCGCCGCGGTCCCGCTGCTGTTGTTGCCGGTGATCCTCTGGTATCTGCCGGAGTCGGTTGGCTTCCTGGTCCGCCAGGGCCGCGCTGAGCAGGCCCGGGCGTTGCTGAACAAGGTCGACCCGAGCCGCCAACTGACCGCGGCCGATGAACTGGTGATGACTGATGTGAAGGGCAAGAGCGCTTCGGTGCTGGAGCTGTTTCGCGACGGCCGTGGCGTGCGCACCTTCTCCCTGTGGCTGGCGTTCTTCTGCTGCCTGCTGATGGTTTACGCGCTGGGCTCCTGGCTGCCGAAACTGATGGCCAACGCCGGTTACAGCCTGGGCTCCAGCCTGTCGTTCCTGCTGGCGCTGAATTTCGGGGGGATGGCTGGCGCGATTCTCGGCGGCTGGCTGGGCGATCGCTACAACCTGTCCAAGGTAGTGGTGGTGTTCTTCGCCGTGTCGGTGGCCTCGATCAGCCTGCTGGGCTTCAAGACCCCGATGCCGGTGCTGTACACCCTGATCTTCATCGCCGGCGCCACGGTGATCGGCACGCAGATCCTGCTGTACGCGACCGCTGCACAGTTCTATGGCCTGTCGATTCGCTCCACCGGGCTTGGCTGGGCCTCGGGCATCGGCCGCAACGGCGCCATCGTCGGCCCGCTGCTGGGTGGTGCGCTGCTGGGCATCAACCTGCCGCTGCAACTCAACTTCATGGCCTTCGCCGTGCCGGGCGTCGTCGCCGCACTGGCCATGACCGCCTTCGCCATCTCCAGCAAGCGCAGCCCGGAAGCCGCACCAGTCGTGCTGTCGGCGGCCAAGGCGTGAACCCTGACATTGGTAAATCGGAAATCGATATGAGCCCCATCCTGATCGAAAGCATCCAGGCAATCGTCGTCGACCTGCCGACCATCCGCCCGCACAAGCTGGCGATGCACACCATGCAACAACAGACGCTGGTGATCATCCGTGTGCAGTGCAGCGACGGCATCGAAGGTATCGGTGAGTCCACCACCATCGGTGGTCTGGCCTACGGCAACGAGAGCCCGGAAAGCATCAAGCAGAACATCGACAGTCACCTCGGCCCGCTGCTGGTGAGGCAGGATGCGGCCAATATCAATGCGGCCATGCTGCGTCTGGACATGGCGGCCAAGGGCAACACCTTCGCTAAATCCGGCCTGGAAACCGCTTTGCTGGACGCTCAGGGCAAGCGTCTCGGGCTGCCGGTCAGCGAGCTGCTTGGTGGCAGAGTGCGCGACAGCCTGGAAGTGGCCTGGACGCTCGCCAGCGGCGACACCACAAAAGACATCGAGGAAGCCGAGCGCATGCTCGATATCCGCCGCCACCGCATCTTCAAGCTGAAGATCGGCGCGGGCGAAGTGAACGTCGATCTCAAGCACGTCATCGCCATCAAGCAGGCCCTTGGCGAGCGCGCCAGTGTGCGCGTCGATGTCAATCAGGCATGGGACGAGTCGGTGGCGCTGCGTGCCTGCCGCATCCTCGGCGACAACGGTATCGACCTGATCGAACAGCCGATCTCGCGGATCAACCGCGGCGGGCAGATTCGCCTGAATCAGCGCAGCCCGGCACCGATCATGGCCGACGAATCCATCGAGAGCGTCGAAGATGCCTTCAGCCTGGCCGCCGACGGCGCCGCAAGCATCTTCGCCCTGAAGATCGCCAAGAACGGCGGCCCGCGTGCCGTATTGCGCACCGCGCAGATCGCCGAGGCAGCCGGTATTGCGCTGTATGGCGGCACCATGCTCGAAGGCGCCATCGGCACCCTGGCCTCGGCGCATGCCTTCGTCACCCTCAATAAGTTGACCTGGGGCACCGAGCTGTTCGGCCCGCTGCTGCTCACCGAAGAAATCGTCGCCGAGCCGCCGGTCTACCGCGACTTCCATCTGGAAGTGCCGCGCACGCCGGGCCTTGGCCTGACCCTCGACGAAGAGCGCCTGGCGTTCTTCAGTCGCACGTAACCGGAGGCTGAACTGATGCTGTTCCACGTAAAGATGATCGTAAAACTGCCCGTCGATATGGACCCCGGCAAGGCGTTCAAGCTGAAGGCTGACGAGAAGGAACTGGCCCAGGGCCTGATGCGTGAAGGCAAGTGGCGGCACCTCTGGCGCATCGCCGGCCAGTACGCCAACTACAGCGTGTTCGATGTGGCCAGCGTTCAGGAACTGCACGACACCCTGATGCAGCTGCCGCTGTTCCCCTACATGGAGATCGAGGTCAATCCGCTGTGCCGGCATCCGTCCTCGATTCGTGAAGACGATAGCTGATCGAACCTGAAAAAGGCCGGTGTGCGCCGGCCAATCAACCCGCGTCACCACAACTACAAGACGAGGCCTGAGCCATGACTGTGAAAATCTCCCATTCCCCGGAAATCCAGAAGTTCTTCAAGGAAGCCAGCGGCTTCAACAATGACGAAGGCAGCCGCCGCATGAAGACGGTGGTCAACCGCATCCTGATCGATACCGCGAAGATCATCGAGGATCTGGAAATCACCCAGGATGAGTTCTGGAAAGCGGTGGACTACCTGAATCGTCTGGGCGGCCGCCACGAGGCAGGGCTGCTGGTCGCTGGTCTCGGTCTGGAGCATTTTCTCGATTTGCTGGAGGATGCCAAGGACGAACAGCATGGCCTGACTGGCGGCACGCCGCGCACCATCGAAGGCCCGCTGTATGTGGCCGGCGCGCCGATCGCTCAGGGCGTGACACGCATGGACGACGGCAGCGAGGATGATGTTGCCACGACGATGTTCCTGCAGGGTCGCGTCACCGGCCCGGACGGCAAGCCACTTGCCGGTGCGGTAGTCGACCTGTGGCACGCAAACACCAAGGGCAACTATTCCTACTTCGACAAGAGCCAGTCCGACTACAACCTGCGTCGGCGCATCGTCACCGACGAGAACGGCTGTTACCGCGCGCGCAGCATCGTGCCTTCTGGCTATGGCTGCTCGCCCGACGGTCCGACCCAGGAGGTGCTCGACACCCTCGGCCGCCACGGCCAGCGTCCGGCGCACATCCATTTCTTCATCTCCGCGCCGGGCTATCGCCATCTGACTACCCAGATCAACTTGGCCGGCGACAAGTACTTGTGGGACGACTTTGCTTACGCAACTCGCGACGGGCTGGTCGGTGACATTCACTTCATTGATGACGCCGAAGCCGCACGCAGCCGCGGTGTGCAAGGCCGCTTCGCCGAGGTCGACTTCGACTTCCAGCTGCAGAAAGCGCCCGCGCCGAAGGCCGAACAGCGCAGCTCGCGTCCGCGGGCTTTGCAGGAGGCGTAAGGCAGGCATGTCGGCGCCAGCCACGGATGGCTCTGCCGCGCCAACAATTAATGCGGTGCGGCGTGTCCCGCTGCGTTGTCGAGCCACTGAAACGATACACCTACAACAAGAGCCGTCCGGACACTGTCACGGATAGCCAGGCCTGACTTGCGAGGCTTCATGAAGACGCTACTCAGAGACTGTTCGCTTTCTGCCGTGGTCGCGGGGTTCATCGCGACGGTGATTTCGTACGCCGGCCCCCTGGTGATCATCTTCCAGGCAGCCAAGGCGGGTGGGTTGCCCCAAGACGTACTGTCGTCATGGGTCTGGACGATCTCCATCGGCAGCGGCGTGCTCGGCATTCTGCTAAGCCTGCGCTACAAAGTGCCGATCATCATTGCCTGGTCCGCGCCGGGCTCGGCGCTGCTGGTCACCATGCTGCCCGACATCACGCTGAATGAGGCTGTCGGTGCCTATGTCGTCACCAGCGTGGTGGTGTTGTTGGTGGGCCTATCAGGTGCATTCGACCGCATCATCAACCGCCTGCCGGCCGCGATTGCCGCAGGCATGCTCGCGGGGATCCTGTTCCGCTTCGGGACTGGCCTGTTCATCTCCATAAAGGAACAGCCCTGGCTGGTGTTGGCGATGTTCGCCACCTATCTGGCGTTCAAGCGTGCCTTGCCTCGCTACGCGGTGCTCGCGGTGCTGGTTGTCGGCGTAACGATCACCGTCGCCTCTGGCGAATTGCAAAGCGAGGCCCTGGTGATCGGCTTGGCGACGCCGACTTGGATCGCCCCCGAGTTCAGTTGGCAGGTGATGCTGAATATCGCCTTTCCGCTGGTGATGGTGGCGCTGACCGGGCAATTCGTTCCGGGCATGGCTGTTCTGCGCAACGACGGCTACAGCACGCCGGCCAGCCCGTTGATCAGCAGCAGCGCATTGGGTTCGTTGCTGCTGGCGCCGTTCGGTTGCCACGGGCTGAACCTTGCTGCAATCACGGCGGCGATCTGCACGGGCCGGGAAGCTCACGAGAATCCGGCGAAGCGTTACGTTGCGGGCGTATCGGGCGGTGTCTTCTATCTGCTGCTCGGGGTATTCGGCGCGACGCTGGTCTCCATCTTCACCGCGTTTCCCCCGGCTCTGATCGCAGCCCTGGCCGGTCTGGCACTACTGGCCGCAATTGGCGGCGCGCTGAGTGCCGCGATGGCAATGCCCGCAGACCGTGAGGCTGCCTTGATCACCTTTCTGGTGACGGCATCCGGTATGTCGTTCCTCGACCTGTCCGCGGCGTTCTGGGGGCTGATCTTCGGCATTGCTGCCCATCTCTTCTTGAAGCTTCGCCCCGTAGCGGCAAATCACGCGGAGGAGCGACAGCCGGCCCGCTGACCTCGATTTTCTCGGCGCGACAACCTAGTCACCCAACACGTAGTCCTCCCCGGCACCACGCCGGAGAGGTGGCTGCGTGCCCCCAGAAAACAACAACAAGAGACGAATGTCATGCAGAAACGATCAATCTCGAGACTTGCTCTGACCATTGCTGCCGCTTCCGCCGTGCCGTACGTGCATGCCGAGGCCGGTGGGTTCATCGAGGATGCGACTGCCACGCTACAGGCACGCAACTACTACTTCAGCCGCGACTTCTCGGATATCGAGGGGCCAAATCAGCAGTCGAAGGCGGAGGAGTGGGGGCAGGGATTCATTTTCAACTTCAAGTCCGGCTATACGCAGGGCACGGTTGGGGTAGGCGTCGATGCAATCGGGATGCTGGGAGTAAAGCTCGACAGCAGTCCTGATCGGGCGGGGGCGGGGCTCTTGCCGGTGGCCGATGATGGCCGGGGAGCGGATGATTACAGCCGCCTGGGTGCTGCGCTGAAAGTGCGAGTCTCGAGCACCGAATTGCGGATCGGCGAGCTACAGCCAAATCTCCCGGTGTTGGCCTTCAGCGACATCCGCCTGCTACCGCCTACTTATCAGGGCGTCAGTTTCGTTTCCAACGAGATCACCGGCCTTACCTTGCAGGGTGGACACCTGCGCTCGACCAGCCTTCGCAATGAAGCGGGTGATGACCGGATGCGTGCGATGTTGGGCCGCACGCCGCAAGCGGAGTTCAGCGATGCATTCAACTATGCTGGCGGCGATTATGCCTTTAACGCCAAGCGGACGTCGCTGAGTGCCTGGTACGCTCAGCTTGAAGACATATATAACCAGCGCTTCCTCGGTCTGAAGCACAGCGAGCCACTGGGCAGCTGGACGCTTGGCGCCAACCTGGGCGTCTATGACTCGCAGGCAGATGGCAGCAAGCTTGCGGGAGAGATTGATAATCGGGCGTTCTATTCGCTGCTATCTGCCAGGCACGGCGGCCACACATTCTATGTCGGCTCCCAGGCAATGTTCGGGGACAGCGCTTTTCCTCGGGTCTTCGCCAACGTAACGCCGCTCGGCAACGAGGTGCCAACCTACGAATTCGCCGAAAAGGATGAGCGTTCCTGGCAGGCGCGGTACGACTACGATTTCGCCGCGGTCGGCGTTCAGGGCCTGGTTGCAACGGTGCGTTATATCTCGAGCGATAACGTCGATACGGATCGGGGCTTCGAGGGTACCGCTCATGAACGCGACCTGGACGTCAGCTATACGATTGATTCTGTTGAAAAAGTAGCGGCCTCTCCATGCCGTTGGCAAAATTGCTCTGTCAGCGAGCGTGGGGGCGAACAGCATGATGGGGCAGTTACCGGGAGGACAGCAGCGCCTGTTCTACTCGTTCAACCTAGAAGATCACGTCCCGGCTCAACACCTCCTGCGCAGCATCGACCAGTGCCTGGATCTTAGTGATCTGCGCGCCTACCTGGCGGACTTCTATAGTCCCATCGGACGCCCCTCGATTGACCCGGAATTGATGGTGCGCATGCTGGTCGTCGGCTACTGCTATGGCATTCGTTCCGAGCGGCGATTGTGCGAAGAGGTGCACCTGAACCTGGCCTATCGCTGGTTCTGCCGGCTGGGTCTGGAAGACGAAGTCCCCAATCACTCGACCTTCTCGAAGAATCGCCATGGGCGTTTTCGTGACAGCGATCTGTTCCGCTGGTTGTTCAATGAGGTGCTGCGGCGTTGCATGGCAGCCGGCCTAGTCAAGGGCGAAGGTTTTGCCGTCGACGCTAGCATCATCAAGGCGGATGCCAGCCGGCAACGTGGGGTAGCGGGAGATGAGGTCGATTGGAACGATCCAAAGCTCAGCAGCCGCGCAGTGCGCGAGTACCTCGAAGCCCTTGATGAAGAGGCGCTGGCTGAGGCTCTTCCCAAGAAAATTTCGCTCACAGATCCTCAGTCCCGTTGGACAGCAGCGCCAGGTGGGCCGGCCTTTTTTGCCTACTCCACGAATTACCTGATCGACACTGAGCACGGTGTGATCATGGACGTGGAAGCTACCCCGGCGCACCGTACCGCCGAAGTCGATTCGACTAGGACGATGGTCGAGCGTGTCAAAGCTCAGTTCGATCTCACACCGGAACGCCTTATCGGCGATACCGCTTATGGCACCGCCCCGATGCTGGCCTGGATGGTCGAAGAAAAGGACATCGAGCCGCATGTGCCGGTGTGGGACAAGACTGAGCGCAAGGACGACAGCCTCTCCAGTAACGACTTCCACTGGAACCAGGAGGCCAATGAATACCGCTGCCCAGCCGGCAAACCACTACGCAGTGAGTGGCGCGCCTTCACCCAGAAAAGATCGCGGGTGACCAAGGCCAACACCATCATTTATCGCTCCAGCCAAACCGACTGCACTACCTGTCCGCTGAAAGCGAAATGCTGCCCCAACACGCCGAATCGGAAGATCGTCCGCAGTATCCATGAGGCTGCCCGCGATGTGGCCAGGCGCATCGCCAAGACACCGGAATACCTCGTCTCTCGCTGCGAACGAAAGAAGGTGGAGATGCTGTTCGCCCACCTCAAACGGATCATGAAACTCGATCGTTTACGACTGCGCGGCCTGACAGGTGCCACTGACGAATTCACTTTGGCGGCGGCGGTGCAGAACCTGCGACGCATGGCCAAGCTTTTGCCTCAAGGGCCACCGCTCACGGGATAGGTACGCCTGCTGAGAGCAGAAACCTTCAAATTAACCCTCAGGCCTGAGCAAGGACGCTCAGCGAAACGCCGAAAGGCAACCTGAAGTGGCTTGCAGTCACTTCGACAGCAGGCACACCTGATCGGCAGGCCGCCGCTAAACCTACTTTTTCAACAGAATCCGATTCAAAGCGGTCCGTTGAGGAACGTCGGCATTCGTATCCGCAATGTTGCAGCACGCTCTAACTACCGCAGTGACATTGATGAGAACCGGTTAATCCTCAGCTATACATTGGCGCTGTTCTGAATAGCAGATCGCCACCGTGGCAAACATAGGAGGGGCAGCCAGCCAAATCTGGCCTAAGTGGAAATAAACGGTTGACGTTGATTTTCAGGCTCCTATAATGCGCACCACTTCCGGCGCAGTCCTTAAGCAAAACCTCTTGTAAATCAAAAGGTTAGCGAAATAAAAGGGTTGCACGGATGGCGGATTCAGATAGAATGCGCCGGGCTGGCAGGGTGGTGGTTGAATCCTGTTAGCGGCTTCGGTCGGGTTGATCGGAAGCGGTTGAAAGAGGTGGTTGACAGCGGTTTTGAACGCTGTATGATTCGCCTCCCGCTGACGAGAGACGCAGGTTGATCTGAAGCGCAAGCGGTTGAGAAGAAAGAAAAACTTCTTCAAAAACAGCTTGACAGGTAACAAGGCTGCTGTAGAATGCGCGGCCTCGGTTGAGACGAAAGGCTTGATCGAAACGCTCTTTAACAACTGAATCAAGCAATTCGTGTGGGTGCTTGTGAATGTAAGACTGATGGTCAGATAGATTATCAGCATCACAAAGCAACACTCGTTTATTCGAGAGTTACTCTTTACTTGTAAAGAGATTTGCGATTGCTGAGCCAAGTTTAGGGTTTTCTCAAAACCCAAGCAGTATTGAACTGAAGAGTTTGATCATGGCTCAGATTGAACGCTGGCGGCAGGCCTAACACATGCAAGTCGAGCGGATGAAGAGAGCTTGCTCTCTGATTCAGCGGCGGACGGGTGAGTAATGCCTAGGAATCTGCCTGATAGTGGGGGACAACGTTTCGAAAGGAACGCTAATACCGCATACGTCCTACGGGAGAAAGCAGGGGACCTTCGGGCCTTGCGCTATCAGATGAGCCTAGGTCGGATTAGCTAGTTGGTGAGGTAACGGCTCACCAAGGCGACGATCCGTAACTGGTCTGAGAGGATGATCAGTCACACTGGAACTGAGACACGGTCCAGACTCCTACGGGAGGCAGCAGTGGGGAATATTGGACAATGGGCGAAAGCCTGATCCAGCCATGCCGCGTGTGTGAAGAAGGTCTTCGGATTGTAAAGCACTTTAAGTTGGGAGGAAGGGCATTAACCTAATACGTTAGTGTTTTGACGTTACCGACAGAATAAGCACCGGCTAACTTCGTGCCAGCAGCCGCGGTAATACGAAGGGTGCAAGCGTTAATCGGAATTACTGGGCGTAAAGCGCGCGTAGGTGGTTTGTTAAGTTGAATGTGAAAGCCCCGGGCTCAACCTGGGAACTGCATCCAAAACTGGCAAGCTAGAGTATGGCAGAGGGTGGTGGAATTTCCTGTGTAGCGGTGAAATGCGTAGATATAGGAAGGAACACCAGTGGCGAAGGCGACCACCTGGGCTAATACTGACACTGAGGTGCGAAAGCGTGGGGAGCAAACAGGATTAGATACCCTGGTAGTCCACGCCGTAAACGATGTCGACTAGCCGTTGGGATCCTTGAGATCTTAGTGGCGCAGCTAACGCATTAAGTCGACCGCCTGGGGAGTACGGCCGCAAGGTTAAAACTCAAATGAATTGACGGGGGCCCGCACAAGCGGTGGAGCATGTGGTTTAATTCGAAGCAACGCGAAGAACCTTACCAGGCCTTGACATGCAGAGAACTTTCCAGAGATGGATTGGTGCCTTCGGGAACTCTGACACAGGTGCTGCATGGCTGTCGTCAGCTCGTGTCGTGAGATGTTGGGTTAAGTCCCGTAACGAGCGCAACCCTTGTCCTTAGTTACCAGCACGTTAAGGTGGGCACTCTAAGGAGACTGCCGGTGACAAACCGGAGGAAGGTGGGGATGACGTCAAGTCATCATGGCCCTTACGGCCTGGGCTACACACGTGCTACAATGGTCGGTACAAAGGGTTGCCAAGCCGCGAGGTGGAGCTAATCCCATAAAACCGATCGTAGTCCGGATCGCAGTCTGCAACTCGACTGCGTGAAGTCGGAATCGCTAGTAATCGTGAATCAGAATGTCACGGTGAATACGTTCCCGGGCCTTGTACACACCGCCCGTCACACCATGGGAGTGGGTTGCTCCAGAAGTAGCTAGTCTAACCTTCGGGGGGACGGTTACCACGGAGTGATTCATGACTGGGGTGAAGTCGTAACAAGGTAGCCGTAGGGGAACCTGCGGCTGGATCACCTCCTTAATCGAAGACTTCAGCTTCTTCATAAGCTCCCACACGAATTGCTTGATTCACTAGCGAAAAGCGATTGGGTTTCGACCCGAGAGAGACGATTGGGTCTGTAGCTCAGTTGGTTAGAGCGCACCCCTGATAAGGGTGAGGTCGGCAGTTCGAATCTGCCCAGACCCACCAATTGTCATGGGATGTGGCCGATCTGTAGATGGGGCCATAGCTCAGCTGGGAGAGCGCCTGCTTTGCACGCAGGAGGTCAGCGGTTCGATCCCGCTTGGCTCCACCATTAACTCGAAAATCGCTGAAAGCTCAGAAATGAGTGCTGCTTGCGCATCCTGTGATGTGTGAGGGTATTGATTTCTGGTCTTTGCGCCAGAACTGTTCTTTAAAAATTTGGGTATGTGATAGAAGTAGATTTGAGTGGTCACTTTCACTGGTGATTATTCAAGTCAAGGTAAAATTTGCGTGTTCTCTATGCAAATTTTCGGCGAATGTCGTCTTCACGTTATAGACAGTAACCAGATTGCTTGGGGTTATATGGTCAAGTGAAGAAGCGCATACGGTGGATGCCTTGGCAGTCAGAGGCGATGAAAGACGTGGTAGCCTGCGAAAAGCTTCGGGGAGTCGGCAAACAGACTTTGATCCGGAGATGTCTGAATGGGGGAACCCAGCCATCATAAGATGGTTATCACACACTGAATACATAGGTGTGTGAGGCGAACCAGGGGAACTGAAACATCTAAGTACCCTGAGGAAAAGAAATCAACCGAGATTCCCTTAGTAGTGGCGAGCGAACGGGGATTAGCCCTTAAGCTTCTTTGATTTTAGCGGAACGCTCTGGAAAGTGCGGCCATAGTGGGTGATAGCCCTGTACGCGAAAAGGTCTTAGAAGTGAAATCGAGTAGGACGGAGCACGAGAAACTTTGTCTGAATATGGGGGGACCATCCTCCAAGGCTAAATACTACTGACTGACCGATAGTGAACCAGTACCGTGAGGGAAAGGCGAAAAGAACCCCGGAGAGGGGAGTGAAATAGAACCTGAAACCGTATGCGTACAAGCAGTGGGAGCCTACTTTGTTAGGTGACTGCGTACCTTTTGTATAATGGGTCAGCGACTTATTTTCAGTGGCGAGCTTAACCGAATAGGGGAGGCGTAGCGAAAGCGAGTCTTAATAGGGCGTCTAGTCGCTGGGAATAGACCCGAAACCGGGCGATCTATCCATGGGCAGGTTGAAGGTTAGGTAACACTGACTGGAGGACCGAACCGACTACCGTTGAAAAGTTAGCGGATGACCTGTGGATCGGAGTGAAAGGCTAATCAAGCTCGGAGATAGCTGGTTCTCCTCGAAAGCTATTTAGGTAGCGCCTCGTGTATCACTGCTGGGGGTAGAGCACTGTTTCGGCTAGGGGGTCATCCCGACTTACCAAACCGATGCAAACTCCGAATACCAGCAAGTGTCAGCACGGGAGACACACGGCGGGTGCTAACGTCCGTCGTGAAAAGGGAAACAACCCAGACCGTCAGCTAAGGTCCCAAAATCCTGGTTAAGTGGGAAACGATGTGGGAAGGCTTAGACAGCTAGGAGGTTGGCTTAGAAGCAGCCACCCTTTAAAGAAAGCGTAATAGCTCACTAGTCGAGTCGGCCTGCGCGGAAGATGTAACGGGGCTCAAACCAGGTACCGAAGCTACGGGTTCAACGTAAGTTGAGCGGTAGAGGAGCGTTCTGTAAGCCTGTGAAGGTCAGTTGAGAAGCTGGCTGGAGGTATCAGAAGTGCGAATGCTGACATGAGTAACGACAATGCGAGTGAAAAACTCGCACGCCGAAAGACCAAGGGTTCCTGCGCAACGTTAATCGACGCAGGGTGAGTCGGTCCCTAAGGCGAGGCTGAAGAGCGTAGTCGATGGGAAACGGGTTAATATTCCCGTACTTCTAGTTACTGCGATGGGGGGACGGAGAAGGCTAGGCCAGCAAGGCGTTGGTTGTCCTTGTTTAAGGTGGTAGGCAGAGATCTTAGGTAAATCCGGGATCTTAATGCCGAGAGCTGATGACGAGCTTTCTTTTAGAAAGCGAAGTGGTTGATGCCATGCTTCCAGGAAAAGCCTCTAAGCTTCAGGTAACTAGGAACCGTACCCCAAACCGACACAGGTGGTTGGGTAGAGAATACCAAGGCGCTTGAGAGAACTCGGGTGAAGGAACTAGGCAAAATGGCACCGTAACTTCGGGAGAAGGTGCGCCGGTGAGGGTGAAGTATTTACTACGTAAGCCCATGCCGGTCGAAGATACCAGGCCGCTGCGACTGTTTATTAAAAACACAGCACTCTGCAAACACGAAAGTGGACGTATAGGGTGTGACGCCTGCCCGGTGCCGGAAGGTTAATTGATGGGGTTAGCGCAAGCGAAGCTCTTGATCGAAGCCCCGGTAAACGGCGGCCGTAACTATAACGGTCCTAAGGTAGCGAAATTCCTTGTCGGGTAAGTTCCGACCTGCACGAATGGCGTAACGATGGCGGCGCTGTCTCCACCCGAGACTCAGTGAAATTGAAATCGCTGTGAAGATGCAGTGTATCCGCGGCTAGACGGAAAGACCCCGTGAACCTTTACTATAGCTTTGCACTGGACTTTGAATTTGCTTGTGTAGGATAGGTGGGAGGCTTTGAAGCGTGGACGCCAGTTCGCGTGGAGCCAACCTTGAAATACCACCCTGGCAACTTTGAGGTTCTAACTCTGGTCCGTTATCCGGATCGAGGACAGTGTATGGTGGGTAGTTTGACTGGGGCGGTCTCCTCCTAAAGAGTAACGGAGGAGTACGAAGGTGCGCTCAGACCGGTCGGAAATCGGTCGTAGAGTATAAAGGCAAAAGCGCGCTTGACTGCGAGACAGACACGTCGAGCAGGTACGAAAGTAGGTCTTAGTGATCCGGTGGTTCTGTATGGAAGGGCCATCGCTCAACGGATAAAAGGTACTCCGGGGATAACAGGCTGATACCGCCCAAGAGTTCATATCGACGGCGGTGTTTGGCACCTCGATGTCGGCTCATCACATCCTGGGGCTGAAGCCGGTCCCAAGGGTATGGCTGTTCGCCATTTAAAGTGGTACGCGAGCTGGGTTTAGAACGTCGTGAGACAGTTCGGTCCCTATCTGCCGTGGACGTTTGAGATTTGAGAGGGGCTGCTCCTAGTACGAGAGGACCGGAGTGGACGAACCTCTGGTGTTCCGGTTGTCACGCCAGTGGCATTGCCGGGTAGCTACGTTCGGAAGAGATAACCGCTGAAAGCATCTAAGCGGGAAACTTGCCTCAAGATGAGATCTCACTGGAGCCTTGAGCTCCCTGAAGGGCCGTCGAAGACTACGACGTTGATAGGTTGGGTGTGTAAGCGCTGTGAGGCGTTGAGCTAACCAATACTAATTGCCCGTGAGGCTTGACCATATAACACCCAAACAATTTGGCTGTTAGACGGAAAGTCGACAAACAGACCGAAAATCTGCACGAACACGCAATACCAATTCATCACATACCCGATTGGCTGCAGCGGCTAAACCCCGAGGCAGCAACTGAATTGCTTGACGACCATAGAGCGTTGGAACCACCTGATCCCTTCCCGAACTCAGTAGTGAAACGACGCATCGCCGATGGTAGTGTGGGGTCTCCCCATGTGAGAGTAGGTCATCGTCAAGCTCCTTTCCCAAACCCCCGACCCGCGTAAGCTGGTCGGGGGTTTGCTTTTGGGGCAGAGAAAAGCACAAGGCGCTAACGCGGTGCTGGAATTGCCGATAGTGCAGCTTTAGGCTGGTGTTAAAACAGAAGCCTGCCCCCGACAACCACGTAGTGTCAGTCCTAACAGCCCCGAAGTGCTGGAGCAGAGCCAGCCGTTGGGTCTTGGCCGGCACTAGCTAATGCTTGAGCTGGAGCCGCCCGCAGCTGTCGTCTAGATACATTGCTCCGGCTGGTCTTAGGCAGCCCCAGCCGGCACAGCGCGCGACCTAAGGTTCGCGGCAGGCGTGTGAGAGCACACAGCAGACAGACGCTTCCGCTACACCGTTATTCCCTTTGTCCGGCTTCAAGCATCGTCTCTGGACGAACCCATTGATCGAACTCCTCGCTGGTAAGGTAACCAAGCTCCATGGCTGCTTCGCGCAATGTGGTGCCTTGCGCATAGGCCTTCTTGGCGATTTCAGCTGCCCGGTCATAGCCGATATGAGGATTCAGTGCGGTTACCAGCATAAGCCCGCGTTCCAGATGCTCGGCCATACGCGCCGGGTCCGGCTCTAATCCGGAAATGCAATGAGCGTTGAAGTTGCGGCATCCGTCGGACAGCAGTTGGACCGATTGAAGCAGGTTATGAATGATCACCGGCTTGAATACGTTCAATTGCAGATGTCCCTGACTCGCTGCAAAGCTGATCGTCGTGTCATTGCCCATGACCTGGCAAGCGAGCATTGATAAGGCTTCGCATTGGGTTGGATTGACCTTGCCGGGCATGATCGAACTACCTGGTTCGTTGGCTGGCAATCGCACCTCAGCGAATCCCCCGCGCGGACCGGAGCCGAGCAGACGAAGATCATTGGCCAACTTCATCAACGCGACGGCCAGCGTCTTCAGCGCACCGGACATCGCGACCAGCGGCTCATGTCCGGCCAGCGCGGCGAACTTGTTTGGGGCAGAGACGAAGGGGAGGCCCGAGAGAGCGGCCAGCTCCGCTGCGATGGCTTCGGCGAAGCCGTGCGGCGAGTTCAAGCCGGTGCCTACCGCAGTACCCCCCTGCGCCAGTTCATAAACAGCCGGCAGGCACTGACGGATCGTGCGTTCGGCGATATCGAGCTGCGCGACAAACGCCGACATCTCCTGGCCGAAGGTAATCGGAGTTGCATCCATCAGATGGGTGCGTCCGGTCTTGATCAGCTTATTGTGTCGCACTGCAAGCTCTGCCAGTCCACCGGACAGTTCTGCAATGGCAGGCAGCAGTTGGCTGTGCACGGCTTTGGCGGCCGCAATGTGCATTGCTGTCGGGAAGCAGTCGTTGGAGCTCTGCGCGCGATTAACGTGATCGTTCGGATGGACTGGCGCCTTGCCGCCTCGGTTGCCGCCGGCCAGCTCGTTGGCGCGACCCGCGATCACCTCGTTGACGTTCATATTGCTCTGCGTGCCGCTGCCGGTTTGCCAGACGACCAGCGGAAACTGGCCGTCGTGCTGACCATGCAGAACCTCATCCGCGGCTTGCTCGATCAGGCGCGCGATGTCGGGCGGCAGATCACCAATTCGATTGTTTACACGCGCTGCAGCTTTCTTGATCAGCGCTAACGCATGCAGCACCTGGATCGGCATTCGCTCGCTACCAATCGCGAAGTTGCTCAGCGATCGCTGCGTCTGTGCGCCCCAGTAAGCCTGTTCCGGTACTTCGACTTGCCCCAGACTGTCGGTCTCTATACGCGTCATGCCATGCTCCTGCTCAATATTGCTGGTTAGGCTGCCCTGCGGCATCGGCAGTTCCGTAGCTTTGCCTTCGGCCGCTTGAGGCATTGGAACTCCGAGCGCAGAATGTGTCCATTGAGGGCTACCTATAGCCAGCCCAAGGATTTCCAATGTCGACTTTTCGTGTCCAGACCCTGCGCGCTGCAGCGCTGTTCATCTGTATCAGTTCATCGGCTTTTGCCGATAGTGCGAGCCATGCGGGAAGTGCAGAACGTTTTCTGCAGCTTGCCAATGCTGACCGGCTCGCCGTACCTGTTTATGCCCAAGTGCAGCAGATGTTTGCGCAGCGTTTTGCCGAAGCGCAGGCGCCAGATACCAAGAAGGCGCTGCTCGAGCGCTATCAGGCTCAGGCCAATACTGCTTTGGACAAGGCTATAGGGTGGGACAAGCTGAAGCCGGATCTGGTCGCTTTGTACACCAGCCAGTTCTCCGAAACGGAACTGAATCAGCTGATCGATTTTTATGAGTCGCCACTCGGCAAGAAGATGCTCAGCAAGCTGCCGGAGCTCAATGCTCGCTCGGCTCAGCTTACCCAGGTCAAGTTGGAAAGCGCGGTGCCGGAAGTGAATAACCTGCTGTCCGAGATGACGGCCGAACTCGAGAAACAGAAGCCTTAAGAGACCCTGCCATGCGCAAGCTCGATTTGATCCAAGACGCCCTGCAAGCCTTGCAGCCCGAGCACCTTGAAGTGCTCGATGAAAGCCACACACACAGTCGCGGGCAGGAAACACATTACAAAGCCGTGATCGTCAGCGAGCAGTTCACCGGACTGAATTCGGTCAAGCGTCACCAAAAGGCTTATGCCGCGATGGGGGCTCTGATGCAACAGATCCATGCCCTTGCGCTGCATACCTATACGCCTGAGGAGTGGGCGCAACAAGGCACGGCCCCGGCATCACCGGTTTGTGCTGGTGGGCATAAATAGCGTGCCGTCTCGCACGGGACCATTCTTGCCGTTCTTTGTTAGACTTCCTCCCCGCGCCGGCCCACGCCGGCGCTTTCGTTTGTATCCGGTCCACCCTTTACGCGGGTGACCACTGGCGGAAGTACCCATGACACGAAAAATCGTTGTGGCAGCGCTGTACAAGTTCGTATCGCTGCCTGATTACGTTGCGCTGCGCGAACCCCTGCTCGAAACCCT
Source organism: Stutzerimonas kunmingensis (assembly GCF_021432085.1). Lineage (GTDB taxonomy): Bacteria > Pseudomonadota > Gammaproteobacteria > Pseudomonadales > Pseudomonadaceae > Stutzerimonas. The sequence continues at coordinate 2,012,970 of NZ_CP090366.1, forward strand.
CACGCACAATGGCATCAAGGGCACCTTGTTGTTGGCCGAGGAGGGTATCAACGGCACGGTCTCCGGTACCCGCGAGGCCATCAATGCGCTGCTTGAATGGTTTCGGCTCGATGACCGCCTTACCGACATCGACCACAAGGAATCGTACTGCGACGAGCAGCCGTTCTATCGCACCAAGGTCAAGCTGAAGAAGGAGATCGTCACGCTCGGCGTTGAGGGTGTCGATCCGAATCGGCAGGTTGGAACCTATGTCGAGCCGCAAGACTGGAACGCGCTGATCGCCGATCCGGAAGTGTTGCTGATCGACACCCGTAACGACTACGAAGTGGCAATCGGTACGTTCGAAGGTGCGGTCGACCCGAAGACCAAATCGTTCCGAGACTTTCCTGACTACATCAAGGCTCACTACGACCCGGCAAAGCACAAGAAGGTCGCAATGTTCTGCACCGGCGGCATTCGCTGCGAGAAGGCGTCGAGCTATATGCTTGGTGAGGGCTTTGAGGAGGTTTATCACCTCAAGGGCGGCATCCTCAAGTATCTGGAGGAGGTGCCGGAGACGCAAAGTCGATGGCAAGGCGACTGCTTCGTGTTCGATAACCGCGTGACCGTGCGGCATGACCTCAGCGTCGGTGAGTTCGATCTGTGCCATGCCTGCCGCGCACCGCTATCCGTGGAAGATCGTCAATCGGAGCACTACGCTGCGGGTATCAGCTGTCCGCATTGCTGGGATACGTTAAGTGAGAAGACGCGCGCCGGCGCTCGCGAACGGCAGAAACAGATTGAGCTGGCGCGTCAGCGCAATCAGCCGCATCCCATCGGCCGCGACCCGCGAAAACTAGACCGCTGAGCCAACTGGCTGCTGCGCCAGCCTGCCATTGGAGTATCGAAGTGGCCCGACTGATCTATGTGATGGACCCAATGTGCTCCTGGTGCTGGGGATTCGCGCCGGTAGTGACGGCGCTGGCCGAGCAAGCCGCGGCTCAGGGCGTATCGCTAGGGCTGAGGGTGGGCGGGCTGCGTCGCGAGCAGGGCGTTATGGATCAGGCAGGGCGGCAGCGCACGCTGTCCTACTGGCAGGCCGTGCACTCGGCGACAGGTCAGTCGTTCAATCTGGATAAGGGCTTGCCTGACGCGTTGATCTACGACACAGAGCGCGCTTGCCGTGCGCTTGTCGCTGCTCGCAGCCTCGATGAATCTCGCGTCTGGTCGCTGTCATTGGCGATTCAGCAGGCGTTCTACCAGCACGGGTTCGATGTGACCCTGCCAGCGGTGCTGGTGGACCTGGCCGAGACCGCAGGTCTTTCGCGGAGTCAGTTCGCCGAGCGTTATGACGACCCGGCCACCAAGGCAGCCACCGTGTCTGACTTTACCTGGGTCGAGAACCTCGGCATTGCCGGCTTCCCCACACTGCTGGCCGAGCACGAAGGGCAACTGGCGCTGGTCACCAACGGTTATCAACCGCTGTCTGCACTAAGCCCGCTACTGGAACGCTGGCTGGAGCGTAACGCCCATGCCTGACCAACTCAGCTGGGCAGAGATACGCCGGCTCGCATTGCACCATCGCAAAGCGCTGATCCTGGCGAATCTGGTTGCCGTGCTGGCGACGCTCTGCAGTGTGCCGATTCCGTTGCTGCTGCCGCTGTTGGTCGACGAGGTGCTGCTCGGAGCGGGCGACTCGGCGCTGCAGATCATGGATCGCTTTCTGCCTGCCAGCTGGGAAACCGCTGTTGGCTATATCGGGCTCATGCTCGGCGTGACCCTGGTATTGCGGTCTTCTGCGCTGGTGTTCAACGTGCTGCAGGCGCGCCTGTTCGCTCGGCTTTCGAAGGACATCGTTTATCGCATTCGCGTGCGGCTGATCGAGCGGCTCAAGCGCATTGCCCTGGCGGAATACGAAAGCCTCGGCGGCGGCACGGTGGCGGCGCACCTGGTCACCGATCTGGAGACCATCGACAAGTTCATCGGCGATACGCTCAGCCGTCTGCTGGTGGCCGTGCTGTCGATTTTCGGCACGGCGGCCATTCTGGTGTGGATGCACTGGCAGTTGGCGTTGTTGATTCTCCTGTTCAATCCGCTGGTGATCTACGCCACGGTGCAGCTGGGCAAGCGCGTGAAGCACCTGAAGAAGCTGGAGAACGACAGCACGTCGCGCTTCACCCAGGCACTCACGGAAACCCTCGACGCCATCCAGGAAGTGCGCGCCGGCAACCGGCAGGGATTCTTCCTCGGTCGCCTGGGTTTGCGCGCGCGGGAGGTACGCGACTACGCGGTTGCTTCGCAGTGGAAGACCGACGCGTCCAACCGTGCCAGTGGCCTGCTGTTCCAGTTCGGTATTGACGTGTTTCGCGCCGCGGCAATGCTCACTGTGCTGTTTTCCGATCTGTCGATCGGCCAGATGCTGGCGGTCTTCAGCTACCTCTGGTTCATGATCGGTCCGGTGGAGCAACTGTTGAGCCTGCAGTACGCCTTCTACGCAGCTGGCGGTGCGCTGGGCCGCATCAACCAGCTGCTGGCGCGGGCGGACGAGCCGCAGTACGCCGGAGGACGCGATCCTTTCGCCGGCCAGACGACGGTGGCGATCGATGTACGAGGTCTGCGCTTTGCCTATCAGGATGAACCGATTCTGGAAGGGCTTGATCTCAGCATCGCGCCGGGCGAGAAGGTCGCAATCGTCGGAGCCAGCAGAGGAGGCAAGAGCACCCTGGTGCAGCTGCTGCTGGGGCTGTATCAGGCGCAGGCCGGGCGGATCCAGTTCGGCGGCGTGGCGCTTGAAGAGATCGGGCTGGGCACCGTGCGCGACAACGTTGCAGTAGTGCTGCAGCATCCCGCACTGTTCAACGACAGCGTGCGAGCCAACCTGATGATGGGCCGCGAGCGAGATGACGACGCCTGCTGGCGGGCGCTGGAGATCGCTCAGCTGGCCGATACCATTCGTCAATTACCGAACGGTCTGGACAGCATCGTCGGCCGTTCCGGTGTGCGTCTGTCCGGCGGTCAGCGGCAGCGCCTGGCCGTAGCACGCATGATCCTGGCCGAGCCAAAGGTCGTGATTCTCGATGAAGCCACCTCTGCGCTGGATGCGGCGACGGAGTATGCCCTGCACCAAGGCCTCAATCGTTTCCTTCAGGGGCGTACGACGCTGATCATTGCCCATCGCCTGTCGGCGGTGAAACAGGCGGATCGCGTACTGGTCTTCGACGGTGGCCGCATCGCCGAAGACGGCGGCCACCAGCAGCTCATCGCCGAGGGTGGGCTTTACGCTCGGCTCTATGGGCACCTGCAGCACTAGCTGCGCAGGCACGTCATTCACCCGCAGCGGGTCACCGAGTTCGCCGTTGGGACTTGGCCGAAAGCCGCAGCTGATCCGCACCCATAGGTGGGCGTCCTGGCGCCGGCCGCGACAGGCGAAGGTCGTTAGCACTTACCGTCAGTCTTAAGGCGCCAAAAATATCCAGCCGCCACGCTCAACTATTAGTAATCTCTGCCGACTTCCCGTTCGTGCCTCTTTTGTGGAACTTCTCTGATGGAACCAGTGCTGAATTCACTCACTAATCTCTCGGTCGGCAAAAAGCTCATCGGTGGTTTCGGCCTGGTACTGCTGCTCACGCTTGGAGTGGCCGGTACCGGGTTCGTTGCCGTCGATGAAATCCTTGGCCGGGCCCGGCAGATCGAGCAGCTTTCCAGCGTCAACGCCTCCATTCTGGCGGCGCGTGGTGCCGAGCGGGACTACGCGCTGACCCGTCAGTCGTCTTCAGCCGAAGCGCTGCACGGCTCGCTGCAGCAACTGAATCAGAAGCTCGCCGGCCTGACCACCAGCTCCGATGCCGCCGAGCGGGCCTATCTGACGCGGATCAGCCAGGCTGCGGATGAATACGCGCAAAAGTTCGACCGTTACATGCAGCTGATCGAGCGCGGCGGGGCGCTACGTACGCGGATGCAGGAGGCCGCTCAGGTCAGTCGCGAGGAGTTCGAGTTCATCGAGCTGGACATGTACGATGCGGTACGGGTGCTGCGACTGGAGGGAGATCGGCTCAAGGGAAGCGATCCGCTGACCGTCGCCGAGGCGACTTCGGGCCTGACCAAGCAGATCCTGGACATGCGTACCCTGGAGAATGTCTACGTTGCCAACAGCTCGGATGAAGCAGCCACCAGCTGGAGCGACTTGCACGGGAACGTGACCACCATCGGCAGCAATCTCAAGATCTGGCTGAACGATGACCAGAAGGCTTCCATGGACAAGGCCTTGGCCGAGCTGGACCAGTACAGGCTGGCGTTCGACGAGTTCCGTCAGAATCGTAGCGAACGCCTCGCGCTCGAACAGTCAATGGCCCAGCAGTCCGAAGTCGTGATCGCTGCTGCCGACGAGGCCTTGGCCAATGCCAGCAGCGCCATGCAGCAACAGAAAGGCAGCAGCTACATGTTGCTCGGCGTGATTGGCGCGCTGGCCATTCTCGTCGGCCTGCTGGCCGCCACGGTGATCTCGCGAATGATCGTCGGCCCGCTTCGCAGCACCGTCCAGCAGGCACAGCGGGTCGCCAGCGGTGATCTGACGTACTCCGCGGCAAGCTCGCGTCGTGACGAGGTCGGGCAACTGCAGAACGCCATGCACGACATGACCGAAAGCCTGCGCAACCTGATCGGTCGTATCGGTGGCAGCGTCAGCCAGATCGCCGCAGCCGCCGATCAGCTTTCGGCGGTGACCGCGCAAACCAGCGCCGGCGTACAGACTCAGCGCGTCGAGACCGAGCAGGTGGCCACCGCGATGCACGAGATGGCTGCGACGGTGCAGGAGGTTGCACGCAATGCCGAGCAGGCTTCCATTGCCGCGCGCCAGGCGGATCAGCAGGCGCGGCAGGGCGATCTGGTGGTGCAGGATGCCGTAGGACAGATCGGCAACCTGGCCGGCGAGGTGAATCAGTCGGCGCATGCGATCGAAGCGTTGCACGCCGAAAGTGGACGCATCGGCAGCGTGCTCGAGGTGATTCGAGCGGTTGCCGAGCAAACCAATCTGTTGGCACTCAATGCGGCCATCGAAGCGGCTCGTGCCGGCGAGCAGGGCCGCGGCTTCGCCGTGGTGGCTGACGAGGTTCGTGCCCTGGCGCGGCGTACCCATGATTCCACCGAGGAAATCGAGGGGCTTATCGCCAACCTGCAGCGGGTTGCGCAACAGGCGGTGGAGCAGATGCAGAGCAGCCGTGACCTGACTCAACGGACCGTAGATCTGGCCAACGAAGCCGGCGTCGCGCTTGGGCGCATCACGGAGTCGGTGTCGACCATCGAGCAGATGAACCAGCAGATCGCGGCAGCTGCCGAGCAGCAGAGCGCCGTGGCCGAGAACATTTCCGAGAGCGTGACCCGCGTGCGGGATATCGGTGACCAGAGCGCCAGTGCCACCGAGCACACCGCCAGTGCCAGCGCCGAGCTGGCACGCCTGGGACTGGAATTGCAGGAACTGGTTCGTCAGTTCCGCACCTGACCCGCGTAGGGGGTATGCGGCTCAAGCTCCTTGAGCCGCTTTCTTCAGCGACCGCCGTTCAGTTCAGCTGCCCAGGCGGCCAGAGGTAGCGCTGGCTCCTGCTGCCAGATGCGCTGCCACAGGCTGACCAGGCGGCTCATGTCGCCCCGGTTGGCGGGCAGTCGTTCGGGTTGCGCAATTAGCTGCCAGCCTTCGGCAGAGCGCTCTGCCAGCGGAAAGCGGAATGGATGAAAACCGGTCATGCCCAGGCGCAGATCGGTCACCAGCAGCTGATCGCCATCCACGTCATAGCGCAGCACGTTTCCGGTAAACCAGTTCAAGCGTTCGTGCTGATCTGAGCCATTGAGCTCCGAGGCCAGCTGCGCGTTGCGTGGAAGCCGCACGAGGCTGGGTGGTGCAGCATCCCACCAGCTGACCAGCGTTTCGTAATAGTGCTCGCCATCTACCAGAATCACCCGCCACAGCAGGCTGTTGAAGGGTGTTGGTGTGCTGAACATCTGCTCCGCCTGGATCCCCTGGCTAGCCATGGTCGCCTGCACGCGGTGCTCGGCCATCTGTTTGCCGGCCAGCGTGAACCCCAGATAACAGGTGGAAATGGCCAGGGCGTAGGCGGGCCATCTGGCTCTGCGTCCGCGCAGGCCAAACAGCAGACCCGCCAGCACCGCAATGAGCAGTGGCACGCTGTAGAGAGGATCGATGATGAATACGCTGGACCAGGCGATAGGCGGCGTGATCAGTGGCCAGAGCAGCTGCGTGCCATAGCTGGTGAAGGCGTCCAGCAGGACGTGAGTGATCAGCACCAGCCAGATGCCGAAGAACAGTCGTGTACCGGTGTATCGCTCGTCTGGGCGGAATCGCCTGATCAGCCAGGTCAGCAGAACGGCGAGCAGACTCAGCACGAACAACGAATGGCTGAAGCCGCGGTGATAGGTCATGTTGGCGACCGCATCGCCGTAGTCGATGACCACATCGAGGTCTGGTAGGGTCCCGAGCATGGCGCCGTAAACGAGCGCCTTGCGACCCTGCCAGCGACCGAGCATCGCGCCTTGTACACTGGCACCGAGTAGAGCCTGGGTGATCGAGTCCATGTTCAGATCCGTTGGGGCGGGCGTTTACCTTAGCCGAACGGCTGCCGGCAGCTGACGGCCAATGTTCTAAAAAGTGTGTCAGTGGCGCGCAGGTCATAGGACAATCACCGACACCCATCGTCCGCCGCGAGCTTTCATGCTGGAAATTTCCAATGCCGTGCAGTTGCCGGATGCCGAGATCGAACTGACTGCCATCCGCGCCCAGGGTGCGGGCGGGCAGAACGTCAACAAGGTTTCCAGCGCGTTGCACTTGCGCTTCGACATCCAGGCGTCGTCATTGCCGCCGTTCTACAAGGAGCGGCTGCTGGCCCTGCGCGATAGCCGGATCACCAGCGAAGGCGTGGTCGTCATCAAGGCGCAGCGGTATCGAACCCAGGAGCACAACCGCCTCGATGCGCTGGAGCGACTGGCTGAACTGATTCGCAGCGTGGCCAAGGTGGAGAAGGCGCGCCGCCCGACCAAGCCGACGCTCGGCTCGAAGAAGCGCCGGCTTGAAGGCAAGACCAAGCGCGGCGCGATCAAGGCGGGGCGAGGCAAGGTCGACTTCTGATCGGCGTGTGTCGCCACGCCGCCCGCGGAGCAGCCGGCTACAGGGTGCCGGTCCGTGGTGGCATCGGCTCGTCCTGCGCGACCGAATGCTCGTCGACCATTTCCGCCTCGTTGGCTGGCGCAGCATCAGCTTCGACTTCCGGGGTGTCGGGCATCAGCTCCAGCACGGTATGGCTGGTACGCAGCATGGGTGTGAAATGACCGTGCGGCTCGGTGACCAGATCCACTACGCGACGCGGGCGCCAGAACGAGTAGATCGCGAGGATGCCGAGCGACACGGCGAAGAACAGTGGCAGGGCGATGTGGCCGAACAGGTGCATCAGACCACCGGCGACCACCGGGCCGAACGCCGCACCGAAGCCGTTGGCCAGCAACAGGCCGCTGGAACCCGAAAGAATTTCGTCCGGGTGCAACTGATCGACCATCTGCGCAACGGCGATCGAATAGATCGAAAATGCCAGCCCGCCCCAGAGAAACATCAGCCCCAGCAGCAGCGAGCCGGACAGGATCGGTGTGATCACCAGCGCCAGGACCGCGGCGATCGCCACCACCCAGAGCAGCACGACGCGCCGGTCATGCTTGTCCGAGAACAGCCCGATTGGCCATTGCAGCACCGCGCCGCCGAGAATCGTGATGCTCATCAGCAGGCCGACACCGGCGGCATCGAAACCGACCTGGCTCGCATATACCGGCGCCAGACCCCAGAAACCGCCCAGCGTGAGCCCGGAAATACCGGCCGCCATCAACGGCAGCGGGGCGATGCGCGCCAGTTGCAGCAAGTCGGTGGCTGGCATGTCCGGCAGCGCGGGTTGCGCCTGGCGGGTCAGGGTGATCGGCATCAGCGCGCTGCTGATGAGAATGGCGGCCAGCGCGAACAGCGTGAAATTCATCGGTGTGTCGAGGCTCAACAGCTGTTGGGCAGCCGCCAGCGCGCCGAGGTTGACCGCCATGTACAGCGCGAACACCTGGCCGCGCTTCTCGCCGCTGACCTGCGCGTTCAGCCAGCTTTCGATGACCATGTACAGCGTGACCAGCGACACCCCGTAAAGCACCCGCAGCACCAGCCACACCCACGGGTTGACGATCAGCACGTGCACCAGTACGGCGACCGCCGCCAGCGCGGCATAGAAGGCGAAGGTGCGGATGTGGCCGATGCGGCGGATCAGCGAGGGCGCCAGCCAGGTGCCGATCAGGAAGCCGGCGAAATAGCCGGACATCAGCAGACCGATCATGCCGGTGGAGTAGCCTTCGGCAACGCCGCGCAGAGTCAGGAGTGTGTTGAGCAGTCCGTGGCCGAGCAGCAGCAAAGCTACTCCGCCCAGCAACGAACTGATGGGGGCAATCAAGGACTTCATGTCGAACAACCCTAGGCAACTAATACGGTGATGGCAACCTGCTTGTTCGCTGGCCACCGTGAAACATTATGTGCGGACGATGTGCTCGGCTGGGCTCTGCCGCCGGTTGCTTGGGCAGTTTTTCCCGTTCAGGATTCCGCGCACATCGGATTTTCCAGCGGAGCGTTGTGGCTGATGTGTCGTACGTCAGCTAACTGGAGAATTCCGTCAAGGATGAGAATTCAAAAAACCCTTCTGGATCAGATGCCTACGATTGGGCGCTGGTATGCCAATCAGCGAGTCGCGCATTTTTTCTCCTAACCTGCACTGCTGCTCACTGGTGGGACATGGCGATCTGATTGGCTGAAATTGACGTTATGAATGGGATCATGCGATGCAGCGAGCAGCCTAGAACTCAGCCAGCACCGATCCGTTAAGTTCCTCACGCAGCGTCCGCCATTGCGGCAAGTGCTGGTTAAGCAACCCGGTAAATCGCACGTTGTGATGGTGCTCCAACAGATGTGTCAGCTCATGCACAAGGATGTATTCCAGACATTGCGCCGGCTTTTTTGTTTCACGATGACTCCAGCCCGGTAGTTCGCTGGACTGCGCCGTAGCTCGATACAGCAGGTTTATCAATAGCTTACGCGCGTCCATCATATGCCGGTGCTTTCTGAAACTTGACCCGGTTTTCCCTCGCGCCGCTCCTATCTGGCTCTTGGAATCCGGGTCGTTCCAAGGAGTCATCATGGCAAAGATCAAGCTCACCAAAACCGCCGTGGAGGCGGCCCAGCCCCAAGCCAAGGATGTTGAACTGCGGGATACCGTGGTGCCTGGCTTCCTGTGCAAGATTACCCCGACCGGCCGCCGGGTGTTCATGCTCCAGTACCGCACGAACTCCGGCCAGCCCCGCAAGCCCTCGCTGGGGCTGTACGGGGAGCTGACCGTCGAACAGGCACGAGTCAAGGCACAGGACTGGCTGGCCGAGGTTCGCCGGGGCGGCGACCCCGGCGGCGCCAAGGCCGAGGCGCGCAAGGCGCCCACGATGGCCGAGTTGTGCAAGAAGTTCATGGAGGACTACTCCAAGAAGCGCAACAAGCCCAGCACGCAGGACGGCTAGGTGCGGTGGCGCCGCAAGAGGTGTGCATCGCTGACGGCAGCGTCCGCATCAACGGCGTGCCTTCGGCCGCCGTGCTGCCTGCCGACCGCTGGGGCCGCCCGCTGCCATCCTGGCAGCAGTGCCGCCGCCTTCGGCCTGGCGAGCTGTTCCTGCTCAGTGTCACCAATCCGGCGTCGTTCGACAGCCGGTATTTCGGGCCGGTCAGCGCATCCGCCGTGATCGGCGTCGCGCATCCGGTCTGGCTGGAATCCCGCCCATGATGGCCGTCGATTCGCTGCACGTTGCCGTGCATCTCATCGTGCCATCGGGCGTGTCGTCCTGCTGGTCGTCGCCGTGTCGTCGCGCGTGCAGTGCGGGTGCCAATCCTGCGCATTGGGCACCGCACTTCGCGCTGCCTTCGGCGCAGCCGTCCAACGTGCAGGCGTCTTGCCTCGAACGCGCCCGGCCTGCGGCCGTGTCCGCGTTCGCCGGCGCGCTGGCTGCTCGCGCAGCAGCGCCGCCGGGCCGCCGCTGCTCCGAGCGACAGCGAGGGGCAAAGGCGGAAGGCAAGACAAAAGGGTGCGGCACCTGTCGGCCCGCAAAGCCAGTCTGCACGTGCGGGTGGCGCGGCACGCAGCGGCTTCGCCGCCGTGCCGCGTGGGGCGCGAGGCTCGCGCCAATGCAGGCTTGTCCGCGTGCTTCGCACGACCAGACATGCCAGAGCTTGCAGGGAGCACAGCCATGACCGACCGCCGCGACGACGATTTCCGCATCCGCCCCGGCGCCCCAAAGAACCGCGACCAGAGCTTCGTCTCCAAGGTGCTCAAGCAGGCGGGCAAGGCCAGCAGCGGCAAGTCCGCTGTGCGCCGTCCTGGCACTGCCACCGGCACCGGCACCGGGAGGGGCACCGGCCAGCGGCCCGGCTCGCGCCTCGGGCGCGGCCACACAGCGGCGCGCTTCGCCGGCGCCAAGCTGACGCCCATGTCGCGGCGCGTGACCATCAAGACGCTGCTGGTCAACCAGCGCCAAGCCAGCCCGCAGTCGCTCGCCAAGCATCTACGCTACATCGAGCGCGACGGTGTGGGCCGCGATGGCGAGCCGGGCCAAGCCTACGGGCCGCAAACCGATGCCGCCGACCTCGACGCCTTCAAGGAACGCTGCGCTGACGACCGGCACCATTTCCGCTTCATCCTCTCGCCCGAGGATGGGGCCGAGCTGGAAGACCTACGCACCTACACGCGGCACCTGATGGGCCGCATGGAAGCCGACCTGGGCACGGGCCTCGATTGGGTAGCCGTCAACCACTGGAACACCGACAACCCGCACACGCACATCGTCGTGCGCGGACGCGACGACACCGGCAAAGACCTCATCATCGCGGGCGACTACATCGCCGATGGCTTCCGCCATCGCGCCGCAGAACTGGCGACCGAATGGCTGGGGCCGCGCAGCGAGCTGGAGATCCAGCAGACCTTGCAGCGCGAGGTGGAGCAAGAGCGGTGGACGAGCCTCGACCGCACGTTGCAGCGCGAGGCCGGCGAGGATGGCCGGGTGCAGATCGAACGCTTCAACGAACCTCGGCTGCAACGCCAGCGCCTGCTGCTGATCGGCCGGCTGCAACGCTTGCAGCGCCTGGGCCTGGCCGACGAGATGCAGCCGGGCACCTGGGCCGTCCATGCCGACGCGGAAAAGACCCTGCGCGCCCTGGGCGAACGTGGCGACATCATCCGCACCATGCAGCGGGCGATGCGCGGCGAGCCGCGCGAACTGGCGGTGTTCGAGCCGGGCGACGACGGCCGAACCATCCTCGGCCGAGTGGCCGCGAAGGGACTGGCCGACGAGCTGCGCGACCGGGGCTATCTGGTCATCGACGGCGTGGACGGCAAGGCCCACTACGTCGCGCTCAATGCCCGCGACGAGCTGGCGAACTACCCGACTGGCGCCGTGGTGGAGGTGAAGGGGTCGGCCGACGTGCGCGCGGCCGACAAGAACATCGCCGCGCTGGCGAGCGATGGCCTGTACCGCACTGACCACCACCTGGCCGTCGCGCAGGGTCAGGCCGTGCCGGGCCGCGATCCGCAGGAAGTCGTCGCGGCCCACGTCCGCCGGCTGGAAGCCCTGCGCCGCGCCGGCATCGTGGAGCGCGTGGCCGAGGGACTATGGAAGGTGCCGGACGACCTGGCCGAACAGGGCCGCCGCTATGACGCGCAGCGCCTGGGCGGCGTGGCGGTGGAACTGAAATCGCACCTGCCCATCGAGCGGCAGGCCCGCGTGATCGGCGCCACTTGGCTCGACCAGCAGTTGATCGGTGGCGGGTCGGGCCTGGGCGACCTGGGCTTTGGTAGTGAGGCCAAACAGGCGATGCAGCAGCGCGCCGACTTCCTGGCCGAACAGGGGCTGGCCGAGCGGCGCGGGCAGCGCGTGATTCTGGCGCGCAACCTGCTGGGCACGCTGCGCAACCGGGAGCTGGCGCAGGCCGCCAAGGACATTGCCGCCGAAACTGGCCTGGAGCATCGGCCCGTGACTGACGGGCAGCGCGTGGCGGGCATCTACAGGCGCTCCGTCATGCTCGCCAGTGGGCGCTACGCCATGCTCGATGGCGGCAAGGGGTTCAGCCTGGTGCCGTGGAAACCAGTGATCGAGCAGCGGCTAGGACAGCAGCTTGCCGCTACGGTGCGCGGTGGCGGGGTGTCTTGGGAGATCGGGCGGCAGCGTGGGCCTGCCGTCGGTTAACTGTTCACACTAGCAGAGTGTGGCGCCAGCGAGCCATGATAAACCGATTGACGGTCGGTTTTTTGTAAGGGATACTTCTAGGTTCGAGTCAAAGCTCGGAGTTGACAACCTTGACCAATCACAGCGTACCAACACTGGGCGATCTGGAGATCGCCGTGCTCGAAGACATCTGGCGCTTCGGCCCGTCCGACACCAAGGCGGTGTATGCCCGCATTGGGCAGGCTCGCTCGATTTCTCCGAACACCGTGCAATCTACGCTGGAACGTCTTTTTCGCAAGGCCATGCTCCGGCGAGAAAAGATCAGCCATGCCTATGAATATTCAGCACGAGTTTCCCGCCGCGAATTGATCCAGAAGTTGGTGGAATCCACGGTGCGTCGCGTCGCAGGCCCGCAGCCGGATGCGTTGCTGAGCGCCTTTGTCGATCTTGCTGCAAGGGCGGATGACGACCAGCTCAAGAGGCTGGAGGAGTTGATTGCCCATCGTCGCGCTGAATTGGATCAGACGTGATGACGAGTTATGGGCCACTGCTTCAATTTGCATTGCTATCCGGTTTCGTACTGGCGGTAACGCTGACCTTGCTGATTGGAGCCTGCGAGCGCCCATTGCGCCGTGCGCTGTCGGGAAAGACGCCTTCCCAGCGAGCAAGGGTATCGTGGTGGACGCTGGTAACACCTGCCTCGGCGGGTATTGCCTACGCGGCCATGACCATTGCCATGCCGTCGATGTTTGATGATTCGGCCCGATTTGCCGCTGCCTGCTCTGCACACGCTGAAACGCTCTTGCACCTGTGCGTTTGGCACCCGAGCGGCAATGGGCAAAGTGCTTGGCTATGGGGAGCATTGGCATTGTTGGCAGGATACGCGGCTTGGCTGGCTTCACGGGCCGCAGTGGGTCTTTGGCGTGCTCGGCGAACCCTTGCCTCGATGGTGCGCCTGAGCTGGCGTCCGGGGCATCCAGACAAACTTCGCGTGCTTGATGTCGATCAACCTATGGCGCTGGCCTGTGGCGTCGGGCAAGGTCACATCCTGCTTTCGACCTCGTTGATGCGGCGACTTGATCCGACGCAGTTGCGCGTGGTGTTGGCGCACGAACAGGCTCACATCGCCAATCGCGATGTTCTGCATCGTTTGATCGCCGTCGTATTGTCGAGCATCCAGTTGCCAGGTACTCGCCGCCGGTTGTTGCGTGATCTGGAACTCGCATTGGAACAGCGTTGTGATTTTGCCGCTGCAACCGAAGTGGGATGTCCTGTCGCCGTGGCCGAAACCATCGTTGTAGTGGAGAAGATATTTCGGCAACACGCCAAGGAACAGGTGCCATTGACGATGGCGTTCTTTTCCGATTTTGTCCCTGAGCGCGTCGAGGCGTTGCTGTCGCCCAAGCTCTCGTCTGTCTCATACTTGGGGCCGGTGCTAGGCAGTCTTGTTCTGGTGTTTTGCAGCCTCTCTACAGGCTGGCTGCATTCTGTAACCGAATCTCTCATCGCCGTGATGACGAGGTAACCATATGCCTGTGTGCTGTGTTTTTTTGTCCGAAAAACCGATTGATGCTCGGTTTTATGGTGATTTCGCTCCGGCGTGCGCGGGATGTCGTCACGCGGAATCATTTGCTCGCCAACTTTTGTCGTCATGAGGATTTCCATGAATTTGATCCGCGTAGTGGCCTTGGTGTTCGTCGGAGCCTGCGGCACGTCCGCAGCCGTGGCCGCCGAAACCTTGCGATTGGAGGATGCAGTCACCCGCGCATTGGCCGCTCACCCATCCATTGCCGCTGAAACGGCTCAACTCCAAGCCGTGCAAGCCCGCACGCAGCGCGAGGCGTTGCCACCGCCTTACACCATTGGCGGCGAGGTAGAGAACGTGGCCGGTAACGGCAACCTACGAGGTGTTCGCTCGGCGGAAACGACATTGCGCATTGGCCGGGTCATAGAACTCGGCGGCAAGCGCGAGGCCCGTCAGACGTTGGGCCGGGCCGAGATGAGGGAGCAAGAGCATCAGGCCACCAAAGTGCGGATCGACTTGGCCAGCCTGACTACAACTCGCTTCATCGAGGTGCTCGCCAGACAGCAGCGGCTGGCGTATGCCGAGGAACGTATCCAGCAAGCGGAGCGCACCCGCCAGGAGGTTGCAGCGTGGGTGCAGGCCGCTCGAAATCCCGAGTCGGATTTGCAGGCCGCGGAGATTGCGCTCGCTGAGGCGCAACTCAATCGCGAAAGTGCTGCACACGAGCTGGCTAGCGCAAAGATGACTTTAGCAGCGAGTTGGGGCGCGCTGGCACCCGACTTCGGTGAGGTCGTCGGTGACCTGCAAGCCTTGCCGACTGTGGCGCCGTTCGAGACGCTGGCTGCACGCTTGCCTTCGACGCCAGAACTGTGGGCCTCGCGATTGCGGGCCGACACCATTGGCGCCCGGCGCCGGCTCGCCGAGGCTGAGGCCAAACCAAACATCGACGTCAGCTTGGGCGTGCGACGCCTGGAAGCCTTCAAGGATCACGGCGTGGTGATGTCGATCTCGGTGCCGTTGGGTAGTCCAACGCGCTCTGGATACGCGGTGTCTCAAGCAAATGCGGAGCTTGCTGCGCTGGAAGCGCGGCGTGATGCCGAACGCTTCGAGCGCCACCAGACGCTGTTCGACAAATATCAGGAACTCACGCACGCGCGGCACGAAGCCGAATCGCTACGCACACGAATGCTGCCTATGGCTGAAAGTGCCTTAGCGACGACTCGGCGCGGCTTTGAACAAGGCCGCTTCTCTTATCTGTCACTGGCTCAAGCGCAGCGGACACTGTTCGATTTGCGTGCGCGAACTGTCGAAGCCGCCACCCGCTATCACCTTTTGCTGGTCGAGGTGGAACGCCTCACCGCCACCGTCGAGGACACCGCACCATGATTCGCATTCTCTCCCTGTTGCTCCTTTGCGTGCTTGCCACCGCTTGCGGCCCCGGCGGCGACAAATCCAAAGAGGAGGCCAGTGTCCAAGCCAGTGGAAGTTATGAGCGTGGGCCGAACAATGGCCGGCTACTGCGTGATGGAGACTTCGCCCTAGAAGTCACCATCTACGAAACCAACGCACCTCCGCATTACAGGCTCTACGCCTATCGCGATGGAAAGCCAGTCGCTGCCACCGATGTCGTTGCGACCATCAAACTCTCCCGTTTGGATGGCGAGGTCAACCAATTCACGTTCACGCCAGAGGGCAACTATCTAGTCGGCAGCGGCGAAGTGACCGAACCGCATTCGTTCGATGTCGCCGTGTCCGCCGAACATGCCGGAAAGAAGTCCACTTGGTCTTACGAGTCCTATGAGGGTCGCGTAACCATTCCGGCCGGCATCGCCAAGGATGCCGGTATCAAGACTGCATCGGCCGGGCCAGCAGTCATCCGAGATGTTGTGCGGTTGATGGGAACCGTTGTTCTGGATGCCGATAGACACGCGGCGGTTCGCGCACGCTTTCCCGGCATCGTGCGATCGGTGAACGTGCAACAGGGCGAACGAGTCCGCCGTGGCCAGACGCTGGCCGTCGTTGAGGGCAACGACAGTATGCGCACCTATCCAATTGTCGCGCCGTTCGATGGCGTGGTGCTCACGCGCAATACGAACGTGGGTGACGTGGCCGAGGCAGGTGCGCTGTTCGAGCTGGCTGACCCGTCCAACGTATGGATCGACTTGCGTGCCATTGGCACTGATGCCGAAGCCCTACAGCCAGGACAGCCAGTGCGAATCCGGTCAGCGACGGGAAAGACCGAAGCCAGCGGCAAGATTCAGCGACTGTTGCCGGTAGCTGGTAGCGGCCAGAGCCTCATTGCCCGCGTCAGCATCCCGAACCCGGAGGGACGCTGGCGCCCCGGAATGACCGTGGCGGCAGAGGTCACAGTAGGTACGCGCAACGTACCGCTGGCGGTGAGGGAGTCGGGGTTGCAGCGATTCCGCGATTTCACCGTGGTGTTCGCGCAGGTCGGCGACACATACGAAGTCCGAATGCTCGAACTCGGCGATCGTGATGGTGAGTACGTTGAAGTGACTGGCGGACTCAAGCCCGGCACTAACTACGTGGCCGAGCAAAGTTTCCTGATACGCCAAGACATCGAAAAGTCTGGCGCAAGCCACGATCACTGAGGACGCAGATATGCTCGAACGCATCATTCGCGCGTCCATCGCGCATCGCTGGCTCGTGCTTCTATTGGTGCTCGCCCTGTCCGGGCTGGGTATCTGGAACTACAGCCGCTTGCCGATCGACGCGATACCGGACATTACCAATGTCCAAGTGCAGATCAATACTGAGGCGCCAGGCTACTCGCCAATGGAGGCCGAGCAGCGCGTCACTTTCCCGGTTGAAACGGCGCTGGCCGGCCTTGCCCGGCTGGACTACACCCGCTCGATTTCCCGCTACGGTCTGTCGCAGGTCACTGCGGTCTTCGAGGACGGCACTGACATTTACTTCGCCCGTCAGCAGGTCGCCGAACGCTTGCAGCAGGCATCTTCGCAACTTCCGGCGGGCCTGAATCCCTCGCTCGGGCCAGTGGCAACCGGCCTGGGCGAGATATTCATGTACACCTTGGAACCCGAAAAGGGCTACGAGGAAATATGGACACCCACCACGCTGCGCACCTTGCAGGATTGGTCGGTACGTCCGCAGCTTCGCAATCTGAAAGGCGTCACCGAGGTCAACACCATCGGCGGCTACGTGCGTCAGTTCCACATCACGCCCGATCCGGTCAAATTGCTGGCCTACGAGTTGACGATGAATGACGTGCTGAACGCCGTCGCGCGGAACAACGCCAACGTCGGCGCCGGCTACATCGAACGTCATGGCGAGCAGTACCTGATCCGCATCCCCGGCCAGATTGGCGACATCGAGCGGCTGCGAAAAATCGTCGTGGCAACGCGCGATGGGCTGCCGCTGCGAATAAGCGATGTGGCGGAGGTGCTGGAGGGTAGCGAACTGCGAACCGGCGCAGCCACCAAGGACGGCAAAGAGGTCGTGTTGGGCACGGCTTTCATGTTGATTGGCGAGAACAGCCGGGCGGTTGCGCAGCGCACAGTAGAAAAGCTCGCTGAAATCGACGCGACACTACCAGAAGGAGTCCGCGCGCACGCCGTTTACGACCGCACTCAGCTCGTTGATCGCACCATTGCAACGGTGCAGAAGAATCTTCTGGAAGGCGCGCTGCTGGTGATAGCAGTGCTGTTCCTCCTGCTGGGCAACATGCGCGCGGCACTGATAACCGCGGCGGTGATCCCGATCGCCATGCTGCTGACGATTACCGGCATGGTGCAGAACCGCATCTCGGCCAACCTGATGAGCCTGGGCGCGCTGGATTTCGGCCTGATCGTCGATGGCGCGGTCATCATCGTGGAAAACTGCTTGCGCAGGTTCAGTGAGCGACAGCATCAGCTCGGTCGCCTGCTGACCCGTGATGAGCGTTTCTCGCTGGTTTCCAGCGCCAGCGCAGAGGTCATCAAGCCCGCCCTGTTCGGGTTGTTCATCATCACGGCTGTTTACCTTCCGATCTTCGCGTTGTCGGGCGTGGAAGGAAAGATGTTTCACCCGATGGCCCTCACCGTCGTGATCGCATTGACTGGTGCGATGGTGTTGTCGTTGACCTTTGTGCCTGCGGCTGTCGCACTGTTTGTCACCGGCAAAGTTTCCGAAAAAGAAACCAAGGTGATGCGCGGCATCAGCCGCTTCTATGCGCCACTTCTCCAGAAGGCAATCAAGCTGAGAGTCGTGGTTGCCGCGGCGGCGGCAGTGCTGGTGGTGCTGTCCGGTTTGCTTGCGACACGCTTGGGCACCGAGTTCATCCCCAATCTGGATGAGGGTGACATCGCCTTGCACGCGATGCGCATTCCCGGAACGAGTCTGACCCAGGCGATTGGTATGCAGCGCCAATTGGAAGCGCGGATCAAGGAGTTTCCAGAGGTGGAGGAAGTCGTCGCCAAGATCGGCACTGCCGAAGTTGCGACCGATCCCATGCCGCCTTCTGTGGCCGACACTTTCATCATGCTCAAGGATCGCAGCGAATGGCCCGATCCTCGCAAGCCGAGAGGCGTCCTGCTTGCGGAACTGGAGAAGGCGGTGAACGCCATTCCCGGCAACAACTACGAGTTCACTCAACCCGTGCAGATGCGCATGAATGAGTTGATCGCAGGTGTCCGTGCCGAGGTGGCGATCAAGGTGTATGGCGATGATATGGAGCAACTTGCCCGACTAGGCTCGGAGATTGAAGCTGTGGCCGAGAGCATCGAGGGGTCTGCTGACGTGGCGCTCGAACAGATCACGGGCCTGCCGATGATGACGATCACGCCGAACGTGGATGCGCTGTCCCGACACGGCTTGGCGATCGACGACATACAGCAGACGGTGGCAATCGCCCTTGGCGGCGCTGTCGCCGGCCAGGTATTTGAGGGAGATCGCCGGTTCGACATCGTGGTTCGGCTACCCGAAGCGCAACGCCAAGATCCGAAGGCACTGGCGACACTGACCATTCCGGTTTCGACCGGCATGGCTGCCGGGCTGGGCCAAGCTGCTTACGTGCCGCTCAGCCAGCTTGCATCCATCGAAGTGGCGCCCGGCCCCAATCAGATCAGCCGTGAGAACGGCAAGCGCCGGATCGTCATCACCAGCAACGTCCGCGGGCGCGATTTGGGGTCGTTCGTGGAAGAACTACGAGAGCGGGTAAGCCGCGAAATCACGCTGCCAGAGGGCTATTGGGTCAGCTACGGGGGGACGTTCGAGCAGCTCATTTCGGCAAGCCAGCGCCTGTCCGTCGTCGTGCCCGCCGTGTTGGTTCTGATCTTCGGCCTTCTGTTTATGGCCTTTGGTTCAGGCCGGGACGCCGCCATCGTCTTTAGTGGTGTGCCTTTGGCGCTGACCGGCGGCGTGGCTGCATTGTGGCTGCGCGACATTCCGCTTTCGATCTCAGCAGGGGTCGGCTTCATTGCCCTATCCGGTGTGGCGGTGCTCAACGGCCTGGTGATGGTGAGCTTCATCCGCAAGCTGCACCACGACGGAGCGCCGATTCAGGATGCCATTGTGAATGGCGCGATGACGCGGCTACGCCCGGTGCTGATGACCGCGCTGGTTGCAAGCCTTGGCTTTGTACCGATGGCAATCAATGTCGGCACCGGCGCGGAAGTGCAGCGACCGCTCGCAACTGTCGTCATCGGCGGCATTGTTTCCTCGACGCTGCTGACGCTACTGGTACTGCCGGCCTTGTATCGCCTGATTCATCGGCGTGCCGACCGCCAGGACACCACGCCAGCGTGAGAACGCTGATTCTTACCACCTGATCGCAGGATTGCGGCGATTGAAAATCAATTGCCGCTCTCGATCAAACGATTTGCGGAGTTTATTCAAGGTATGAGATTCATGCACGAAAGACTGTCTGGAGTATTGCCGAGTCCTAAGGAAGGTCTGAAGTAGCCCTGTATTTCCGGTCGACTTCAGCCCTCGCTGCTTTTGAAAGCGGGCCGTCGATCAAAATCGACCAGGTAACCCGCTCAGTTCTCCGTTTTTGGCCGCCGCGAGCACCTCGCAGCAGCCATTTTCCGCATTACAGGCGCACCTCTCCTGCGGTAGTCAGCAAATGTCGGCGCGCCATCCATAGGTTCGACAGCGCGAACAGCGTCACCAGCTGAGCGGTGTTCTTGGCCAGGCCACGGAAGCGCACCTTCACGTAACCGAACTGGCGCTTGATCACTCGAAACGGATGCTCGACCTTCGCTCGCACTTGTGCCTTGGCCTTCTCGATCTTGCGCTTGGCTTTGTACAGGGCACTGCGCTTATCGAGCTTCTTGTAGGTGCTGCGGCGTGCTGCGACCTGCCAGATCACTTCGTGGCCAGCATGTTCGGGGCGCTTTTCGACGCCGGTGTAGCCGGCATCCGCGCAGACGACGTTCTCGTCACCGTGCAGCAGTTTGTCGACCTGGGTGATATCCGCCACGTTGGCTGCCGTGCCTACCACGCTGTGTACCAGCCCCGACTCATCATCCACGCCGATGTGCGCCTTCAGTCGGGTAAAGCAGGAGTGTTACCACTCCTGCCTCCCCTAAGAACCGTACTTGAGAGTCACCCCTCATACGGCTCAAGCCTTCCAGCAGCCTGAGTGAGACTGGGTAACCTGACGATGCGCTCTTCGGCGCTCAAGGTAAAACGTCCATGCCGGATCGAACGGGTTCGCTGCACTGCATATTTTGATATGCCGCACGATCGAAACACTGGCGGCGGCATACAGCCAAGCGGGTTGACTCATGCCGCGCGCTTTCTCCTGGGTGGCGAAAACCCAGTGCCGTTGACCCACGACACGAAAGTAGCGTTGTTTTACCCAATGGGCACTTTTCATGGCGTGCCGGCGAACTGCCCAGCGCCATAACACTTGCCAAATCTGATGGTCGATCCATGCGAAACGCTTGGCGGCGACAACATGGCGATGATACATGGCCCATCCTCGGATCACCGGGTTCAGGGTCAAGATCAAGTTAGCTTGAGTCGCCGTCTTGTTTGCGTTCGCGATTTCCCGCACCTTATCCAGCAATGCCTTCACACTCTTGCGAGCCGGAGTGATGAGTAGCTTGCCGGCGTACTTGCGTACGTTCTGGCCCAGAAAATCGAAGCCTTGCGAGATATGCGTTATCTGAGTCTTTTCATCAGAGAGTTCCAAGCCTCGCTCTTTCAGGAACGCCTCAATTGCAGGACGAACCTGATGTTGCAAAACAGCTTTCGTGGCCCCTGTGATGATGAAGTCATCGGCATATCGTACGACGTGTATCTTGAATGGCTTACGCTTGCGCGCTGTCGAAGCCACGCTTGCATGGACGACATCTTCCAGGCCATCCAGCGTCCAATTCGCAAGTACCGGAGAGATGATTCCCCCTTGCGGGGTTCCTGCCTCCGTTGCGAACAAGGCTCCCTGATCGACATACCCCGCTCGAAGCCATTTGCGCAGAACCACCTTATCCATGGGCACGTTGGTGAGCAGCCAATCGTGACTGATATTGTCGAAACAGCCTCGAATGTCAGCTTCCAGTACCCAATGCGCCGAACCACGTTTCGCCAGTGCATTGAAGCAATGTGCGATTGCATCGGCAGTGGATCGCTGCGGCCGAAATCCATAGGAGTTGGGGTCTGCACGCGTTTCGGCAACCGGCTCAAGTGCCAGTTTCCACAGCGCCTGCATCGCACGATCCCGCATCGTTGGAATTCCCAGCGGACGCTTCTTGCCATTGCTTTTGGGTATGTAGATGCGTCTCAGCGGTTGAGGCCGATAGCCCCGATGCTGTAACGCTTGTGCTCCCGTCGATTTAGCCACCGGAGTCGACCAGATCTTGCCATCAACGCCCGGTGTTCTCTTGCCTCTGTTTTCCGTCACTCGTTTCACGGCCAACAGTTTGCCGCTGAACGAGCGAGTCAGCAGTCGTTGCAAGGCTTGCACCTTGCCCCACCTGCCTTCTCGTGTTGCCTTGGCGATACGTACCTGGAGTCGTTTCACTTGCGACTCGATCTGGTTCCAGTGTTGGGGCCAGGCCGATATGAAGTTCGAAGGCGCACCAATGCTCGCCGTTGCTTGCGCATTGGGTGCGAACACTGCCATCTGCTTTCCTCCGTACAACGATTGATCAGGTTTTCTCGCCATGGAAGACCGTGTGGAAGTCTGCTCGCTTTCGCGCCAGATGATGTTTCAATCTGTATTCACCCCATTACAGGGTGACCTTCGCTTTTTCCACATTCCTTTACCCGCAGCATCAACAGCTTGCTTTACAGCTCACCTGCCGAAATCGGCAACGCTACGGGCTTACCCTGTTCCGCATGGATTTCCGAACGGGTCGGGCTCCTCGATTTCGCCGGCGGCACCACATCCACGAGGGGCTATCGGTAAGAGCCCCTGCCTGGCCGCGCACCTTTTGGTTCAAGCCTGTCAGCATCTTTGGCTTGGCTACTATGACGACGTTTATATGAGATTCACTTGTGTTAGCCGTACCCGTTCATCCCTAGCACCTCTCCGCCTTGATGCTGGCAGATTCAGTCTGGCCTCGCGGTTCGACCTACCGAAATATCGGCGGTTACATTGTCCCCAGAGCTTCAGACCCGGCTGTTGCCGGCCACGCCTGTCTGGGTAGGGAACGAGTGGTGGAACAGTCGGTTCCGTCGGGCGTTAACCTGCGGAACAGAAACCCATGCGACTTTCAGGTCGCACTGCCGAAGTAGTACTGGTTGCCCTTCTTGGTCTGGTGCATCTCCGGGTCGCGCTTGCCGTCCTATGCACTCCCGCCGTCTTGCTGCGCCGTGCGCGTAACGGGCGGCCGAAGTTTCCCGCCCTGCCTTGTATGCAGGGCCTCACCCCAGGAGATAGTGAAATGAAGATTCGTCCATTTTTGATTGCCGCCCTGGCTCGCACGTTGCTCGCTTCGCCGTTCGTGATGGCCCATCCCGGTGGGCATGATGACGACGAGAAAGCGATGCCGAAGACATGCGAGCAATTGGCTGATACCAAGCGGTACATCAGCGATGTGGCTTATCCCGAAGTGAAGAAGCTGAAAGAGCAGTGCGACGCCGCGAAGAAGAAGCCGACTGCCACGCAGTCTCCGGCAACCCGCCGCTCGTCCAGCGGCGGGAACTGATTGCTCAAGGCTGTAGCCGTGACTCACCGGGTCGCGGCTACAGCCTGTGAGGCCCACTAGCTGAGAGTTATCTGTCTTTGACTCACGCAACTATGGATATCCACGGCTGGTAGATCTGTTCGCTGCCATCGACTTGTTCGAGATGAAGCGGATCAACAACCATCCACTGGTTCGCTACAAGCGTCGAGCTGCGGCCACCGTGGCTTGAAAAAGCCGACCAGGCATCAATCGAAGCAGGTTACTGGTAAGGAAAGCATTAACAAATTTGTTAATAAAATCACGACGTATCCTGAGGCTATCAGGCGTTACCTGGATTGGAGACTGTTGGCTGGTATTCAGAACACTATTCGCCCAACCGTCTCCAGTGCGGCCTGCTTTTTCTGACCGTCCCCGAGCAGCACATAAACTGAGTTGAGCGTCTGGAACAGGCAGCCGTCACGGAACTCTTGCAGCGGCGATGTTCGCACAAGGTCGCCTACGTCCCAGCGCCTTTGTGAGTCGTAGATGACCTTATGCGCAAAGATGATCACAGGTTTTCGACTTGTTTTCTCAAGCTCTGCCAACTGAAGTGGCGTGACAATGAGGTCAATCCAGACCCAATCTCTGACCAAGCAGTACTCGGTGTTCAGGCGTAGGTCGCGCATGAAATTGAGCGCCTGCTCGTCGGTCATTGGGGAACCTGTCATGACCTCTCCGTCCCCGTTGAACAGGTTCGACAATGAATCGAGCTCGCTCATAGTCGTTTCACTTAATGAACATGCCATAACGAATGGGATAGCCGAGCTGCCTCAAATTTTTCAGCAAGGTTTTCTATAGACTGACGACCACCGCGTGCAAAGGATGCGATGACGAAGAACTCATCATCACGAGTTTTGAGCATCCAACGATCTGGCGAAAAGAGCATGATCTGCATAATTTCTGTGCTGACCAGAGATTCGCCATTCCGATAGCCGAATGCCTTGAACACATTGCCCATCAGATGGAGGGACTCGATCCGTGCGTCAACGACGTAACCAGAGACCACGTCCGGATAGTCTTCAATCATCGCAGCGGCCAGCAAGGCCATCTTGCGCTGGTTTTTCATGGGGCGACCTTCTCAGCTAGCCTACTGAGCAATTCGTCAATCTGTCCCCCCACCTGCCAAAGCTCAAGCTTGAGGTACTCATGCTCACGGCTAAGGGCGTCGAGATCATGCTGTCCTTCATCAGCACGGGCGGAGAAATATCGCCCTGGGTTCAGCGCGAAGCCAGTGGCTTCAAGATCAGCTATGGACAGAAGAACAGCATTACCTTCAACAGGTTCACGACGGGAATAATGTTTCTGAATCTGCTGAATACCCTCAGCCGTGAGCGTGTTGAGGCTCTTTTCAGATGTGTACTGCTTGCTCGCATCTATGAGCAGCACCGAACTGCTTTGACGCGAAGACTTGAAGACCAAAATCGCAAGCGAGCGCGCATCACTGCGATAAAGCTTTGCCGGAAGATAGACTACAGCGTCGAGCAAATTGTTCTGCATGATCGCTCGTCTGATTTCAGCTTCCTTGCCCGCCCTTAGCAGGGCCGCTAGATCCACTACAGCGATTGCCACCCCTTGGTCTTTCCGCATGCACGCAAGCATGTGCTGTATGAGCGGCCACTCCCCTTTCCCTTTCGGGGCAATACCGTATTTGAATCGCCCGAATGGATCTCCGGCACCGAGCTCTGTAGCCCAGACGTCAGCACTTTCTGACAGGTCTGAAACCACCACATCAAAAGATTGAAGCCCCACTCCGTCATTGGGTGGTGACTTCAGGGCATCTGCCTTTTCGAATGTCAGAGAATCGTGCTGGAAGAAAGCGCGTAGCAGCCCATGCAGGATATCTTCGTCAGCAGAGGATTGGCCCAGCCCCCAAGCTGATGAGCTTGAGTTGGAAACGAGTTCGGCAAGCAGTCGTCCATTCGCGCTGAGGGGGTCGTAGTAAGAGCGCCCACCAGACTGCTGGCTTATGCCAGCGATCACTTGGATTAGCTCCTCAGGGCAAGGCCTTGTCCCTTCATAAGAGCCATCAGCTTCAAGCGATTGAAGGAGCATCTCCAGCAGCATTGGTCTTACCGAGTCATCCTTAGCTAATCCGTGTGCAATCGCACGGAAATACTCATGGTGAGCGGCTAGCGAGCCTGCCTCCAGCTTGTAGATATCAAGCTTTTTGCGGAGTGCATTGGCAAGCAAAGGCGAGGTCTCGCCGACTAGCCAAGCAGCACGGTAAAAGAATTCTTCTTCAAAGGATTCCGGCACTTCCTCATCAGACGAGTCGTGGTCATTCGGACTCCACAAGATCAGAAGGAATAGGTGCGTTGTAAGCGTCCTGTAGTCCGGACTGGCCGTGATTGACTCCAGGAGATCTACCCTGCTCATACCGTTCCCTTCCCGAGGACTTGACTGGCGACCGCCGCCATTTGTTGCTGCCTGGTTTTCATTAGAGACTCGAACAGAAGCTGCTCTCTTCTAGCGAGCGTGACCAGGTGATGAAGCTCTTGCTGCACTGCTCGTTCAGCGAACACGACAGGGGTTGCACTCAGGGTCGGCAACGTGATGTGCCGGGTGTTGACGTTTGGTGTGTTCAGGTCGAAGTGACGCTGAGCACATACCTGGTTCAGTTGCCATGCGATGAAAGCAGGACTGAACCGCTCGTCACGTACACGGATAACGAAGAAGTGTTGCGTGCAGACAACCTTGCTGAAAGGCACCTCAGTCAGACACACAGCGAAATTCTTGCGCCCACGTGCTTGGAAAAGGATGTCTCCAGCTTGTAACCAGTCCGGCTCTTTGCGAGCGGTGATGGTACAGCGCTCCAAACCTGCCCAATCCACCCCACTCTGTTGATCAGCATCGCGGATCTGGATCACCCGGCTGTGCGCTTCAAAGTCAGGCGTGATAGCGCCGCGGAACGCATGCCCTGCGCGGATTTCAGCGATTTCTGAGAGGGTCACCATCTCGCTTCCTTCTTGTGCGTATCACTCATCCTAGCTGCCAGGCATAACAACATCAACACGATGATGCTATTTTTCCTCTTGACAGGCATCCGAGATTCCATAGCATTAGCATCATCGCGTTGATTCATGTGGTGGCGCAGTTGAAACCAAAGCAAAAACCTAAGGGTGTCTGGTCTAAGCCGATCCGGCATTTCTACTCGGTGAAGAACCAGGCCAGGTTCTGGTGTGAAAGCTTGCTGGAGAGGGATGCCCTACTGACCCTAGAGTTTGATGAGGCGGTTGAGTCCTACAAGGCGCAACCCGTTTCATTTGCCTATACCGCAATTAACGGAAAACCTGCGAGATACACTCCAGACCAACTCGCCAAGTTTAGTGATGACCGTGGCTATCAGTTCCGCGAGATTAAAATGGCTAAACGCGTCGACGATGCCCTGCAAGAAAAAATGGCATGGATTCGTCGACACATAAATGATGCTTGTGGTGCAGGTCTAGAGATTGTCACAGATGAAGACATCCGGTTGGGCGATTCAATTTTCAATATGAATATGCTTTATCCTTACAAGAGAGTCTTTATCAGCCAGCCTGAAGTGTCAAAAATAAAGAAAGGAATGCCACAAGACATTAGTTTCTCGGAGCTAAAAGAATACCTAAAGCGCCTGGAATTGCCTGATACAACACCATTTGCACTTTTGGCTCATGGCGAATTTCGGTTCGACTTTGCTCTGCGCCTGACCGAGCAAACAGCACTTATCAAGGTGTAGCTATGCAAAATCTATATGTGGATTGTTTGCTTTCTTATGAGGGGCGAACCGGCAATCTTCGTCTCTTTGATGGCGATCTTGCCGTAATAAAATTTAAAGATGGAAAGGTAGAGAGCTTCACTCCAGAAGATCTGGAGCGTGCACGATCAGATGGGAAGCTTCATTTGTTCAGGACTCCTTCTTACAATCCGTGCCACATAAAGACCAGCACAGAGCAGGATGAAGAAATTGCACGCATGACTGCTTATTGCAGTGCGCTGAAGCTTGAGCCAAAGCCCTGCGCAAAAGGTGTTCGGGAGCTCGTTACAGCACGCATTTCATATATTATCTCGGACAGTAATCCGCCGAGCATTTCCCAGTTGCATAAGCTGTATAAGAAATGGATTGCCGCTAACGAGAACATGGCTGAGGTTCTTTTTGGTGGAAAGAGGATTCGAAACCCTTCCATCTCTGATGAAGTGTTCGAACTAATGGATGGGGTCATAAAAAAGGAATATCTCACCGAAGAAAAGCCGTCGATGTATGGCGTATATTTGATATTTTCTGCAAAGTACGCTGCTAGAGGGTACATTGCGCCCTGTCCATCTCTCTCAACCTTTGAGCGAAGAATTCGCGGGCTTGAGCGCATCGGCGTAATTGAGTGTCGGTACGGGAAAAGTGAAGCCCGGCATGAGGCCAGGTCTACAAATTCAAAAATTGAAATCGATAGAATACTTCAACGTGTAGAACTTGATACGGCGCATTTTAATGTTGGATTGAAAAATATATTTGGAAAATTCATAGGTAAGCCTAGCATCTATTTTGTTGTTGATGCCTATTCGCGTGTCGTATTAGGTTACGCCATTCATGTCGGAAGGCCGCGAGAGTCATCCGCCTGTGTAATTCATACGCTTCGCTATGCTATTTCACAAAAGAATGACCCTCTATATCCATTTTGCGGAATACCGGCGCGGGTCGTCATAGACCAAGGTGTTGCATACATCTCTGCTGACACCATGCGTTTTTTTGATAACTTGCGGGTCGAAGTGGATTGCACCGGTACCAAAATGGGTTGGGGCAAACCCATCGTGGAGCGATTCATTGGCACGACCCGTACAGGTCTATTTCAGGGACTCAAGGGCTATTTGGGGAAGCCTGATCACAGATACAAGTCTGACACCAGCATAAAGTCCTCTGCAAAACACACTTTTTCTGAATTCAGGAAATTGTTTAGTGAGTTCATTATCAAGTACCACAACCAGCCACATTCTGGATTGAATGGCCGAACCCCTGCCGAGGTTTGGCGTGAAAGTGCCAGAAAATACCCGCCAGTAATGGTCGATGAAATTGGACATGACAACTTGCTGCGCGGGCTACGTGAAGAGCATAACCTAGCTCATGTGAAGGGAATTACCTGTGACTATCAGGTTTTCAACAGTGACGAGCTTCAAGCAATTTACCATCGCTTACAAAGAAACCAAAAGCCTCATAAAAAAGATGAAGTCAAGGTGACTGCATACCGCGACCCGCTTGATGCCAGTGCCATTAGCGTTGTAGACCCTTTTACAAACCGACTTCTGGAGGTTCCAAATATCTTAGGGAGCAAGACCTCGGGACTTTCATTCTCAGAGCTTCGCGTGGGGCGAGTTTATCGCACGACGAAGGATGAATCGCCCATATGGGATGATGGCATCAATGAAGGCTATAGCGATCCTGAAAAGCCACGCCGTAAGGGGCCAGACATACCGCTTAACTCAGCGGGGACACCTATCGATCTTGAAATACTGCTGAAGTCGCCCGTCAAAGAATACTCAAAAGACAACATTTGTACTGTTTCAACCATTTTTGACGAGGATGACGACTATGCAATCACCATCGAGTAATGCCCCACGCCGAAAGCTGCACACGGAAGCATTCTTGCAGCTAACGATTCGAAACCAGCAGTTCGACCTGGCGTATCAAGCGATTAATCGGTGCCATAAAACTACCGGCCTGAAGCCCAAAAGCATGATGCTGCTTGGCGCCAGCGGAGCTGGTAAATCGACTTTGCTTCACTTATATCGTAAGGCGTTTCCAGATGCTGAGCTTGAAGACAGAACACTGCGTCCAATCCTCTACATTTCACTGCCGTCGCGGGTCACTGTAAATGACATTCTCAGTGGATTGCTTGAGGCTTGCGGCGATCCCGAGCCTCAGAAAGGTACGGCCAGGTCACTATTGAATCGCCTTTACGGCCTGACAAAATCACTGGGTGTCCAGCTAATCATCATTGATGAAATTCAACATGTGCTCCCCGAGCACACCCACCGGCGAACGCAAGAAGCCGCTGACATGATCAAAAGCATCATGGATCGAAGCCTAATTCCTTTTGTCCTGGCCGGACTTCCCCATGGCAATCGAATTTTGAATGACACCGTCAAAGGTAAGCACAGTGAAGATCAGCTGATTCGTAGATTTAACGCTTCTGTCCAGCTTAAGCCCCCTGCTCTAGGATCAAATGCTTGGAAAAACCTCATGGCTGTATATCAGAAAACCATTGGCGTTCCTTGCATCAACCTGAGCAGTGACGAGATGCTGAAGCGGTTCTATCTCGCCAGTAACGGGCTCCATGGTTTCATTGCCAACGTGCTTGAGCATGCTCTCGAAAGCACTGACGGGAATCAGCAGATCTGCATGACTCATTTGTCGGAGGCATTCGACGTCAGCAGTTGCGCAGATTTAATAGAAAATCCTTTCAAGATGTCCCTGCCTCAAGTCGAACGGGCCCTGGCGTTGCGGGCAAATGTCTGAGCTGCGACTTCTGCCGGTACGCCTTCGCCCCGAACCCGGTGAGCATTTTTCCGCTTATCTACTGCGCTTGGCTGTGGCTAATGGGCGCAGCTCTGTAAAGGAGCTGTTTTCTACCCTGAGAATTGGTGGCAGCAAAGCACAAAACCATCAATCGCCTGATACCCAGGCTGCGTTGGCAGGATGGTTAGGCCTGAGTCCGGCAGAGCTGAGTGGCTATGTCGTTCGAGATGAGATTCTCGCCAAAGTTACAGCACATGACTCCGCGCGAATTTACCGAAACCTTGAGCTTCGAGTTCCCCGAATCTGTACGGCCTGCCTTCGGGAGAAAAAACGGATCCCAGCATATTTTGGTCAGTTGCCATTCACTCATTGCTATGAGCATCGTCATGAGTTGATTCATGCCTGCCCGCACTGCAATGACCAGTTTGAGTGGTCAGAAGAGCTGTTTGAATGCCGTTGCCCTTCGTGCAAGGCTGACCTCAAAGACTCTACTAGGCCAGTACAGCTGCCGGCGTATGCTTCAGACCTTCGTTCACGTTTATCCGACTCGAATGGGCTCAACCATGTCATTCGGGATCTGCTACTAGCCCTTCAATGCATCCTTGTACCGTTGAACAGTGATCTGTCTGCTCGTGAGAGGCCGCCCACTGAAATCGCGCCTTGGCCTCAGCTTCTGGATCAGGCATACACCCTGCTCAATGAGTCAACGGCGATGCAGTCATGGGCCGAAACTTGTCGAGTACATAGATCGCCCACAGCTGTAATTGGCGCATTCGCCGTTTACCTGCCGATTTATTCGCTGGTGGAAAAACTGGCGCTGCCCTGGCCTCTTCGGGATTTGAATTGGCTTGCGGGGCGGCAGTCGGTCAAGGAGCCAGCAGCGGAGAACGCAACATCATTGGCGCTAGTTGATCATCGGTTGCTGTCACAAGTCCTGGGGTGTCAGCCAACCGAGATCCTGCCTTTACTTGAGTCATCTGCCCTCCGGGGACTCAGCGGCCAAAGGTCTATTCGGGATACCCGTTTTGACCTAGTTACATTGGCCAAGCAGGTTAAGCAGCTGGAGACAGTCGCTTCTGGCCAGGTCATCGATATGGTGCATGCTGCGCGAATCGCATCAGCGCATGGCGGCCATATGGGGCATGTACTGGCCGGCATCCTGTTAAAAGAAATTCCATTCCGTCCCAAGTCAGATCGGAAAGCTTTGCTTGATGGTGCCTTTGTGGGAGTTGACGGTCTGTTGGCCTGGATGGCGAAGCATCTCGCTTCGCTGGAGACTGCTCAATGCACGCTACTGGAAACCATCGCCATCACAGGGATGAACAAGCAAGAAATCACTACGGCTTGCTCCCTCGGGCTGATCAAGCCACTGGGCTGGAAACGTGAACTTTGTTTCCAGGGTGGCGAGATCAGTCGACTGCTCAGCAGCCATATCTCAATAAAACGGTGGTCGAAGATATCAGGGATTCCTGCTCGTCGGCCATTGGCAAGCCTCGCTGAATCCTCTTTCGAGGCCGCAATTGAGGGTGTTCTTTACAGCCGTACCGAAGAGCTAGATTCCTGGCTGAATCGCTTCACAAGCCGCTGAAGTCATTGCAGCCCGCAGGGCATCACATCCTGGCTCGACTGAGCCAATCCCATCCTTCTAGAGCCCCTTAACATCAAGGCTAACGGCCTACATCCCTCATTTGGCCAGTATTGACAAATTGTCAATGCGCGGCCACTCTCGCTCAGTGAAAGTCCATCCGGCAGACTCTGCGTGGCCGCCGCCAACACGGCTTTCAGGAAATTCTCCACTTAGATGATTTTCGCAATGAAAATCTCGCGATAGCTGACGTTTTCGGCCACAGAAAATCTCATGCTAGATGCATAAGTCATTGATTATCCAGTGACTTATATTCTCCAGTTAGCTGACGTACGACAGATGGCCTCGTTGAGCTGCTGCACGGCAGCGTCTATTGCCTCGCGGTCCGGCCGCAGGTCGATGCTTTCCTTCGCCTTGTCGAGCACTGCCTGCGCATGCGCCAGCAGAACGGCTTCGGTTTCGGGCTCAGGATCGCAGAACAAGAGGTTCTTGAAGCACTGCAACAGGCTGAGCACGACCTGGGTATCGCCGCCGCCATAGTGCCGTGGCGGCCCCAGTACGGCCAGGAGCATCTGTTGCAGCTCCAGCTCGCGAATGTACAGCCGCGGCGGTTCGTCGGGCTCGCTGGCAACGTCGAAATCCGGCAGCTTCAGGCGCTCGGCGAACAGCACACCAAGCATGTCGATCGCCTTGATCGCCGTGCCCGGGTCATTGATGCCTGGGCTTAGTGCCTTGCTGGCGATCTCGGATATCTGCTTGAAACCAAAGAAATAATGCTGATTCGCGTACTCCTCGACATAGAAGTCGAAGGCATCGAGTAGCGTCTCGGTCACTTCTCCATCGACCTGGCGGCTAAGCCTGAACAGTGGGTGACCAGGCATCACGAAAAAGCCGTTGTGCACCTCAATGGTCATGCGCAGGCCGTGCTTCTTCAGCAGCGCCTTGGCCGCCTCACTGTTGAAGGCCTTGAAGTAGCCAGCACGGGTCGAGCGGGTAACCGGCCAGCCCTGATCATCCGGCCACTGTTGGCGTTCGCTGAACTGACCGAACTTGCCTTGCTGCACCTGCAGTTCCTTCAGGGTCTTCTTGAACAGGCTGTTGAGGATGTAATCGACCTGAATCGATTGCGAGATACCGCGTATGAAAGTAATGAACAGGCACAGGCTGACGATCCCCAGCCCCAGCGCGAGAAAGATGCCGAGGCTCGGGATGTTGATGTCGTCGCCTTCCTGAATAGTCAGGATCAGCAGCAGCGAGTCGATGATGGTGCCCAGGTAGATTCCGAGTATGAACTGGTGGTTGCGGCTGCTGATCAGGCTCGGGATGACGCGCGGCGAGAGTGTCGAGGACGCCGCGTTGAGCACTACCATCACCATGCTGAAACTGAACACCATCAGCGAGACGATGCCGCCAACCAGGGTGCCGAGGATTAGGCGGGCATTTTCGGCGTTGTTGACCAGGCCAAGTTTGATGTCCTCCTTGTAGACCTGCAGGTAGGTCATCTCCAGCCAGATGCTGATGGCGCAGAGCAGCACCAGGCCGAGGGTGATCAGCGCGGGGTAGAAGGCGATGCTGCTGACGATGCGCTGGTAGAGGCGAAACAGCCGGTTGTTCGAGGCCATGCGGGGCGTCCGGTTTGCGGTGCGTACCGCTTTCGGCAGTACAGGCGAACAATTGTTCGAGCGCCGCCGGGATTTCAGGGCTGGGCGGGCACCAGG
The DNA here is from genome assembly GCF_021432085.1 of Stutzerimonas kunmingensis. Lineage (GTDB taxonomy): Bacteria > Pseudomonadota > Gammaproteobacteria > Pseudomonadales > Pseudomonadaceae > Stutzerimonas. The sequence goes on from NZ_CP090366.1 coordinate 2,045,671, forward strand.
GTTGCGATTAGTGCACGAACGCTACCGGGCAGCGCGTCCAGTTCGCGCACCAGAATGCTGCGCTCGCGTACCGCCCAGGGCTCGTCCAGTGCCACCAGCGCAAGCTGCATGGTGCGGCTGTGCCGCCTTGCCGCGGATTCGGGAATGATGCCGATGCCCACACCGGCCTCGATCATCCGGCACACCGCTTCGAAGCTGGAGACCTGGATGCGCAGCGATAGCTGACCACCGAGTTTTTCCACCTGATCGCGCAAAAAGGTCAGCAGCGTGCTGCCCTCATGCAGGCCGATGTGCTGGCAGGCCAGCGTCTGGCGCAGCGTGACCTGTCGCTCGCCCGCCAGCGGATGGCCGATCGGCACGGCGAGCAGCAGGCGGTCGGTGCTGAAGTGCAGCACCTGCAGTCCCTCGGCGCGTACCGGCCCGGCGATGATGCCCATGTCGGTACTGCCGTCGAGCACGCCACGGACGATGTCGCGGCTCAGCCTTTCCTGCAGGTCCACCGTGACGCCGGGGCGCTCGGCGAGAAAACCGGCCAGCACCTCCGGTAGGAATTCGGTAACCGCGGTGGTGTTGGCGAAAATGCGGATGTGACCGGCCGAATCGGTGCCGTACTCGGTGAACTCACTTTTCAGATAATCGACCTGGCGCATGATCAGCCGTGCGTGCTGCAGCAGCTTGTGGCCGGCCGGCGTCAGCTCGACACCGCGGCTGTCGCGGTAGAGCAGGCGGCTGTCGAGCTGGCTTTCCAGTGCTTTGATGCGCGCGCTGGCTGCTGCCGGCGACAGATGGGCACGACGCGCGCCCTGGGTCAGGCTGGGGGATTCGGCGATATGAATGAACAGACGCAGGTCGGCCAGATCGAAATGCATGCTTGATACCGGTACTTGGAACGGCGTTCAGCTTAGCCGAACGCTGGTGTCGGTAAATACAAATTCTCGGAACGCCGCCTTCGTAGCATCCTGCGGCAAAACAAGACAACAGCGGAACCCGACGATGACCGATACCTCTGCCTGGATTGGCCGCAGCGAAGAAGTCCACGACCAGCTCAGCCGCAACCTGCTGATGCGCATTGCCGCGACCTTCGGTGAAAGCACTCCCGCCCATGGCGAAGCGCTGCCGCCTTTGTGGCAATGGTGCTTCTTCCAGGACCCGATTGCCGAAAACGGGCTGGGCGAGGACGGCCACCCGGCGCGCGGTGGCTTCCTCCCGCCGGCGGACAACCGCAACCGCATGTGGGCCGGTGGCCGCGTCGAATTCTTCCGCCCGCTGGAAGCGGGTGGCGAGGCCCGGCGGGTATCGACCATCAAGCACATCGAGGAGAAGCATGGCCGCACCGGTGCGTTGCTGTTCGTCACCGTGCAACACGACTACCTGCAGGACGGCCGCCTGGCCATCCGCGAGGAGCAGGACATCGTCTACCGCGAGCCGAGCCCGCCGAAGACCAGCAATGGCGAACCCATGGTCGCCGGTGGCTGGCGCGAGGCGGTAACGCCGACACCGACGCTGCTGTTCCGCTATTCGGCGGTCACCTTCAACGGCCATCGCATCCATTACGACTGGCCCTACGTCACCGAGGCCGAGGGCTATGCCGGTCTGGTCGTTCACGGCCCGCTGATCGCCACGCTGAACCTGCGCGCCTTTTGCCGCGCCAATCCCGACGCCCGCCTGCGCCGCTTCGCCTACCGCGGCCTGCGCCCGCTGATCGCGCCGCAGCCGTTCGAGGTCGGCGGTCGCATCGTGGCGCCGGGCAAGGCCGAACTCTGGGCCGGCGATCACAACGGCTTGGCACAGAAGGCCGAAGTGGAATTCGACTGAGGTGTATGGCGGGACTCCGCCCCCTCACCCTAACCCTCTCCCCGAGGGGGCGAGGGGACTGCATCTGCGGGGTGGTCAGGGGCGCAGGTGATAGTCGTCCCGCGGAAGAAAGTCTGGTGAGCCTCAAGCTGAGTGCGCTACCAGGCAGTCCAGCCATACGCGAATGCAGCCCCCTCTCCCGGAGGGAGAGGGCTGGGGTGAGGGGGAGAGGCAAGCCACTCGACATCGCCCGTTTTCTGAGGAACTGAGATGAACCCGAACAAGACCGAAGAACTCAATTTCATCCGTGAAGGCGTGCGTGCCCTCTGTGCCGAATTTCCCGCCGAATACTGGCGCAGGATCGATGAGGAAAAGGGCTTCCCGGAAGCCTTCGTCACCGCCATGACCGAGGCCGGCTGGCTCTCGGCGATGATTCCGGAAGAATACGGCGGCTCCGGCCTGGGTCTGGCCGAGGCTTCGGTGATTCTCGAGGAGGTCAACCGTTGCGGCGGCAACTCCGGGACCATTCATGGGCAGATGTACAACATGTTCACGCTGCTCAGAAACGGCAGCGAGGAGCAGAAACGCTACTACCTGCCGAAGCTGGCGAGCGGCGAGCTGCGCCTGCAGTCCATGGGCGTCACCGAGCCGACCACCGGAACCGACACCACCAAGATCAAGACCACCGCCGTGCGCCAGGGCGACAAGTACGTCATCAACGGGCAAAAGGTGTGGATCTCGCGCATCCAGCATTCCGACCTGATGATTCTGCTGGCACGCACCACGCCGCTGGCCGAGGTGCAGCGCAAGTCCGAGGGCATGTCGATCTTTCTCGTCGACCTGCGCGAGGCCATCGGCAACGGCCTGACCGTGCAGCCGATCGCCAACATGGTCAACCACGAGACCAACGAGCTGTTCTTCGACAACCTGGAGATTCCCGCCAGCAGCCTGATTGGCGAGGAGGGCAAGGGCTTTCGCTACATCCTTGACGGCCTGAATGCCGAGCGCACGCTGATCGCCGCCGAGTGCATCGGCGATGGCCGCTGGTTTGTCGAGAAGTCCGCGCAGTACGCCCGCGATCGCGTGGTATTCGGCCGGCCCATCGGGCAGAACCAGGGCGTGCAGTTTCCCATCGCCGAAGCGCATATCGAGATCGAGGCCGCCGACCTGATGCGCTGGCGCGCCTGCGAGGAATACGACGCCGGTCGCAATGCCGGGGCGGCCGCCAACATGGCCAAGTACCTGGCAGCGAAGGCCAGCTGGGAGGCGGCCAATGCCTGCCTGCAGACCCACGGCGGCTTCGGCTTCGCCAACGAATACGACGTCGAACGCAAGTTCCGCGAGACGCGGCTGTATCAGGTAGCGCCGATCTCCACCAACCTGATCCTGTCGTACGTGGCCGAGCACTTGCTCGAGCTGCCGCGTTCGTTCTAACGGAGCCAGACGTAGGATGGAAACGGCGAAGCCTTTTCCACGCATATCGAACAGGCGACACGGGTGGTGGAAATGCTTCGCGATTTCCATCCCTACGAAAAAGGGAAGTGCGTCATGAATATCAGCCATCTCGACCACCTGGTGCTGACCGTCGCTGACCTCGAGGCAACGATCGACTTCTACACCCGCGTGCTCGGCATGCAGGCGGTGACCTTCGGCGAAGGGCGCAAGGCGCTGACCTTCGGCAACCAGAAGATCAACCTGCACCAAGTCGGGCGCGAATTCGAGCCCAAGGCCGAGCGGCCGACGCCGGGTTCGGCGGACCTCTGCTTTATCGTCGCCACACCATTGGATCGAGTCATTGCGCACCTAGAAGCGCAGGGCGCCGCCATCGTCGAAGGACCGGTGCAGCGCACCGGCGCGACCGGACCGATCCGCTCGGTGTACCTGCGCGACCCCGACCACAACCTCATCGAACTGTCCAATCCGTTAGAGCATCCGCTGGAGCCCAACGCATGAGCCAGCACACCCGTGCCCTGACCGAATTCCTTGCCGGGCTCACCTACGAGCAGATCCCCGAGCCGGTGCTGGCCCGCACCGAGGATCTGTTTCTCGACTGGCTCGGCTCGGCCCTGGCCAGCGCCGGCTCGCATCCGATTCCGCTGTTCGAGCGTTACGCGCAGAAGATGGGCCCGGCCGAAGGACCGGCGCGCATTCTGGTCAGCGGCCAGAGCAGCTCGGCCTATTTCGCCGCGCTGGTGAACGCCGCCAGCTCGCATCTGGTGGAGCAGGACGACCTGCACAACAGCTCCGTGCTGCACCCGGCCACGGTGGTGTTTCCAGCCGCGCTGGCGGCGGCGCAGGATCTGGGCAAGTCCGGTCGCGAGCTTCTGGTGGCCTCGGTCGCCGGCTACGAGGCGGGTATCCGCATCGGCGAATTCCTCGGCCGCTCGCATTACCGCATCTTCCACACCACCGCGACGGTCGGCACCCTGGCCGCGGCGGTGGCCGTCGGCAAGCTGATGGATTTCGACCAGCAGCAGTTCACCCATCTGCTCGGCAGCGCCGGCACCCAGGCCGCGGGGCTGTGGGAGTTTCTTCGTGACGCGGCGGACTCCAAGCAGCTGCACACGGCCAAGGCCGCCGCCGATGGCCTGCTCGCCGCGTATCTGACAGCCGATGGCCTGACCGGCGCACAGAACATCCTCGAAGGCGAGCAGGGCATGGCCGCCGGAATGTCCAGCGATGCCAATCCGGGTGCGCTGTCCGACCGGCTCGGCAGTCGCTGGGCGCTGGCGGAAACCTCCTTCAAGTTTCACGCCTCCTGCCGGCATACCCATCCGGCCGCCGATGCGCTGCTGGCGCTGATGCAGCACGAAGGGCTCGGGGCCGATGACATCGCCTCGGTCACCACCCGCGTGCACCAGGGCGCGATTGACGTGCTCGGCCGCGTGACGGTGCCGCAGACGGTGCATCAAGCCAAGTTCTCAATGGGCACCGTGCTGGGGCTGATCGCTCTGTACGGCAAGGCCGGCCTGACCGAATTCCACAGCCATGCGCTCAGCGACCCGCGCGTCGGCGAGTTCCGCGAGAAGGTCTCGATGACGCTCGATCCCGAGGTGGACGGCGCCTACCCGGCACGCTGGCTCGGTCGCGTCGAAGTGACCACCGCCGATGGCCGCACGCTGCACGGCGCCATCGACGAGCCGAAGGGCGACCCGGGTAACACGCTGAGCCGCGCCGAGCTGGAGGACAAGTTCCGCCGCCTGGTGCAGTTCTCCGCGGCGCGCAGCGATGACGAGGCGGGCGCGCTGATCGATACGGTCTGGCGCCTGCGCGAGAGCGGGAATTTAGACATGTTGAGGTGACCGTAGGGTGGGCTTCAGCCCACCACAGAACGCTGCCCCGGTGGGCTGAAGCCCACCCTACGAAAAGCGCGCACGGTCCGTAGGGTGGATGACGGCGAAGCCTCATCCACCAAAGGGGCGCCAGAGTGCCCAGGGGCTTGAACAGACGCGTGGAAAAGGCTTCGCCGTTTTCCACCCTACGCCGAATTTGCAGGAACCGAACATGAACGACACCCAAGTCAAACCCCGCCCACTCGATGGCATCACCGTGGTCAGCCTCGAGCACGCCATCGCCGCGCCGTTCTGCACGCGCCAGCTGGCCGACCTCGGCGCACGGGTGATCAAGATCGAGCGGCCCGGTGCCGGCGACTTCGCCCGCGGCTACGACGAGCGGGTCGATGGGCTGGCCTCGCATTTCGTCTGGACCAACCGCTCGAAGGAAAGCCTGAGCCTGGACGTGAAGCAGGACGCCGCTGCCCAGGTGCTCGACCAGCTCTTGGCCAAGGCCGACGTGCTGGTGCAGAACCTGGCACCGGGCGCCGCCGCGCGCATGGGGTTGTCCTTCGAGGCGCTGCACGAGCGCTTTCCGCGGCTGATCGTCTGCGACATTTCCGGCTACGGCGAGGGCGGCCCCTACGAGCAGAAGAAGGCCTATGACCTGCTGATCCAGAGCGAGGGCGGCTTTCTCTCCGTCACCGGCGGGCCAGGTGAGACCGAGATGGCCAAGGCCGGCTGCTCCATCGCCGACATCGCCGCGGGCATGTACGCCTACACCGGCGTGCTCTCGGCGCTGATGCTGCGCGACAAGACCGGCGAGGGCAGCCGCGTCGACGTTTCCATGCTCGAAAGCCTGGTGGAGTGGATGGGCTATCCGTTGTATTACGCCTACAAGGGCGCGACGCCGCCGCCGCGTGCTGGCGCCGCCCACGCCACTATCTACCCCTACGGCCCGTTCCCCACCGGGGACGGCGGCACGGTGATGCTCGGCCTGCAGAACGAGCGTGAGTGGCTGGCGTTCTGCGACAAGGTGCTGCTGCAGCCGGAACTGGCGCAGGACGAGCGCTTCTCGAGCAACGCCCGGCGTTCGGAGCATCGCACCGAATTGCGTGCACTTATCGTCGAGGCGTTCAGCCACCTGAGCGCCGAAGAGGTGATCGCCCGGCTGGATGCTGCGCCCATCGCCAATGCGCATGTCAACGACATGGCCGGTGTCTGGGCGCATCCGCAGCTGGAGGCCCGCCGGCGCTGGAGCGAGGTGGACAGCCCGGCCGGTCGCCTGCCTGCGCTGCTGCCGCCGGGGCGCAACAGTGCCTTCGCCCCGCGCATGGATCCGATCCCCGCCTTGGGCCAGCACACCGACAGCCTGCTGGCCGAGCTGGGCTACGCCCCCGGCGACATTCAGCGCTTGCATGAGCAGGGCGCGGTATGAACGCACCCAGGAGCCAGCCCATGAACTCATCGATCATCCGTAGCGCGCTGTTCGTCCCGGCGACCCGTCCGGAGCGCATTCCCAAGGCGCTGGCGAGCGGCGCCGACGCGGTCATCGTCGACCTCGAGGATGCGGTCGCGGAGAACCTTAAGGCAGAGGCGAGGGGCAACCTCGATGCCTTCCTCGCTGCCAACCCGGCGGCGCGCCTGCTGGTGCGCATCAACGCGCCAACCCATGCCGAGCAGGCCGCGGACCTGGCGCTCTGTGCCCGTCATGCCGGTGTCACCGGCGTGCTGCTGCCGAAGGTCGAAAGCGCGGTGCAGGTTGCGCTGGCGGCCAGCTGCGGCAAGCCGGTCTGGCCAATCGTCGAAAGTGCCCGCGGGCTGGCCAATCTGGCGGAAATTGCCGGCGGCCAGGGTGTCGAGCGGCTGTCCTTCGGCGCGCTGGACCTGGGCCTCGATCTCGGCCTGGCCAACGGCACCGCCGGCGCCGAGCGCATGCTTGACCAGGCACGCTATGCGCTGCTGCTGCAGTCGCGATTGGCCGGGCTGGCAGCACCGCTGGACAGCGTCTTCCCCGACATCAAGAACCTCGAAGGCCTCGCCCGTGCCGCTGCCGATGCGCGAGACATGGGCTTTGGCGGCCTGCTGTGCATCCACCCGAGCCAGGTGGCCGTGGTGCACGAAACCCTGATGCCCAGTGCCGCGGAACTGGACTGGGCACAACGCATCCTCGCCGCCGGAGCTTCCGGCGATGGGGTATTCGTGGTGGACGGACAGATGGTCGACGCCCCCGTCATCGGCCGTGCCCGCCGCCTGCTGCAACGTGCCGGGCAAGCGGTGCCCTGACCGCAACGCTTGCCTGCGAAACGTACCAACCGACAAAAACAAGAGGGTACTTCCATGCTGAGTAACAAGCTCAAGGCACTCGCCTGCGCGCTTTCTTTCACCGTCGCCGGGCTGGTGCATGCCGATCCCGTGACCATCAAGTTCGCCCATGTAGTGGCGGACAACACGCCGAAGGGGCAGGGCGCCCTGCTGTTCAAGAAACTCGCCGAGGAACGCCTGCCCGGCAAGGTGAAGGTCGAGGTCTACCCGAACTCCTCGCTGTTCGGCGACGGCAAGGAAATGGAGGCCCTGCTGCTGGGTGATGTGCACATGCTGGCGCCTTCGCTGGCCAAGTTCGAGCATTACGCCAAGGCCATCCAGATATTCGATCTGCCGTTCCTGTTCGACGACCTGGCCGCTGCCGACCGCTTCCAGAGCAGCCCGCAGGGCCGGGCACTGCTGACCGCGATGGAGGACAAGAACATCACCGGCCTGGCCTATTGGCACAACGGCACCAAGCAGCTCTCGGCCAACAAGCCGCTGCGCGAACCCAAGGACGCGCGCGGCCTGAAGTTCCGCGTACAGGCTTCCGCGGTGCTCGACGAGCAGTTCAAGGCGGTGCGCGCCAACCCGCGCAAGATGAGCTTCGCCGAGGTCTATCAGGGCCTGCAGACCGGCGTGGTCAACGGCACCGAGAACACCTGGTCGAACTACGAGAGCCAGAAAGTGCACGAGGTACAGCCCTACATGACCGCCTCCGACCACGGCCTGATCGACTACATGGTGATCACCAACACCCAGTTCTGGAACGGTCTGCCGGAAGACGTGCGCGGCGAGCTGGAAACGATCATGGAAGAGGTCACCGCCGAGGTGAACCGTCAGGCCGACGACCTCAACCAGCAGGCGCGCCAGGCCATCGCCGCCTCCGGCAAGACCGAAATCATCGAATTGTCCCCCGAGCAGCGCGCCAAATGGCGCGAGGCGATGCAGCCGGTGTGGAAGAAGTTCGAGGGTGATATCGGTGCCGAGCTGATCGAAGCGGCGCAGGCGGCCAACCGCTCCTGAGCCTCCAAAGGCACCAAGCGGTGGAGAACGAACGGGCCTGTCCGATGTGACCGGCCCGTTCTTTTATGCCTGAAACCAGGCTTATGCTGACCGACCAGAGCGCGCGAGGAGACGCCGGCATGAGTCGTTACGCCACGGTCAGCACACCCGTGCTGGATATCGCTTATCTCGAATGGAACCCCCGCGGCCAGCAGGTGGCCGTGCTCGTGCACGGCTGGCCGGATTGCCCCGAAGGCTGGGAGCCCGTGGCCGAGCGCCTGGCCGCAGCGGGCTACCGGGTGCTCTGCCCGACGCTGCGCGGCTTCGGCCAGACACGCTTTCGCGATGCGCTGACCCCACGCAGCGGTCAGCTCGCCGCGCTGGGGCGCGACCTGCTGGATTTCATCGACGCATTGCGCCTCGACCAGCCGGTGCTGGTCGGCCATGACTGGGGCGCGCGGGCGGTGGCCAATGCCTGCGGGCTGCGCCATCACGCCGCCGCACGACTGGTAATGCTCGCGGTGGGCTACGGCACCAATGACCCGAACCAGCACATCTCGCTCAGCCAGGCGCGCAACTACTGGTACCACTGGTACATGGCCACCCCGCGCGGCGAGCAGACGGTAGTCGAGGATCGCGCGGCCTTCACGCGGCTGCTGTGGGATACCTGGTCACCGGCCGGCTGGTACGCCGAGGCGGATTTCATCCAGGCGCTGAAGGCGTTCGACAACCCGGACTGGGCCGCCGTGGTCCTGCATTCCTATCGCCACCGCTGGGGCTTCGTCGACGGCGATCCTGCCTATGCATCGGACGAGGCGCTGCTGCAACCGGCCCCGGTGCTCGCCGTGCCGACGCTGGTGCTGCACGGCGAGGCCGATACCTCCAACGCACCGGAAACCTCGGCCGGGCGTAAGGCCTTATTCAGCGGCCCATACCACCGTCAGTTGCTGCCAGGCGTCGGCCACTTCCCCCAGCGCGAAGCGCCACAGGCAGTAGCCGAGGCGATTCTGCAGTTCTGTCAGGGGGATTGAGCCGTTGCTAGATGCTGCGGGCGGCGAGACCTAACCGTTTCTCTGGCCTGCAGTGGTTGGTTTTTCTAGGGCTCTGCTAGGCCTGCCGCTTGTGCTGGCCAGCTTTCGTTTGCCTGGTAGACGTTCGGCGATCTCGACAACTCATCGACGCGGCAATGGTGGAGCGTGTGCGGAAGGTCGCAGGCGAGGCAAGGTTTGATCACATCAATTACATGCCTCCCGGAGCTGGTGTATAAACACCCGGCATCCCTGAGAAGCGCGAGCTAGAAGCTCGGAGGGAAAAGCGAGCGAAATGTTAGGCACCGATCCCGTTCAGCGTCTTATATATCACTTGGTATCTAAATATAGTTAGGCCTCATGTCGAAAATATCTCTCAACTCGCAGCTCAAGAAAATATTGGAGCCGGCATATGCTCCATGCCCGGGCTTTTCTGATACGTGCTTTGATATGCGGTGGGACCCCAAGACTGGCCATGTACCACGAGGATTTCGCGGTGCAACTGGAACTATTGCCGAGATTGAGCTCGTATTGGTGTATGCGGAGCCAGGCGATCCTCAGCCTGGAGAAACGCACGAAGGCCTCGCATCAGCTTACGATTTCGCGAACCGTTCTTTCGCTGCAGGTACAGATCTCTTTCATCGCAACGTAACCTTCATTCTAGATTCGTGCTGGCCAGAATTGTCCCTCGAAGAGCAGCTCCGGAAGGTCTGGATGACTGAGTCAGTGCTGTGTTCTGCGGCTAAGGAAGGCGGGCACGTGAGAGGTCAGGTGGCAAAGGAATGTGGCAAGCGCTATCTACTGAAACAGCTAGAGCTAGTCCCAGATGCTCTCGTTGTAGCTCTGGGTAACAAGGCCCGTAATCGACTTGTCGCACTTGGGTTCTTCAATTTTCTAGCGGTCAAATCCGTTGCTCCACCCGGCTGTAACTTTCGTGGTGCACGCGAGTCTTGGGCACAGATAGCTGAACGATTGAAAGCCCGAGATAAGGCCTAACAATGCGTTCAAGCCGAAACCGCTTCCTTCCACCAACATAGGGCAGAAAAATCTTGCCCTATGTTTGGCTCCATTACACAGTTCGGCTTAAATTTAGGCGTTAGGTGTCTCAATGCCCACAACACCAAAACATTGGAATTATTTCTTGGCCGTTGAGGCGGAATTACTTGCATATGTAGCGCAAAGGGAGTGGTCGCCATGCCAAACCTCACGGAGTTCCAGCAACGGCTCGAAACTATCATCGGTCGACCAACCGATCAGCGGCCTTTCGTCTGCGATGGCTCGCCCCTTGATTGTCGAGTTTTCATCGTCGGGCTGAACCCGGCGTCTGCTAGTGAGAGAGACTTTTGGGAGTTCTGGGATTGCGAGGCCGGCTTCAACAAGCGTGCCTGGTTTGAGAGCTATCTCGCCGAGCGAGCGAAACGCCCGCTTAAACCTGGCAAAACCCGTAGGAACCCCATCAGCAATACTCGTCGAGTCCTTGAGTGGGTCATATCCTCAGCGGGCGATACCCATATTCTCGAGACGAACATCTACGCATCGGCCACGGAAGACGCGAAGGATCTTGCTGGTAGCATGAGGCACTCGCGAGCATTCGATTTCTTGGTTGAAGCGCTCAAGCCGAGGCTAGTTGTGGCGCACGGTAACGATGCAGTTGAATATATCCGCACTAGGTATCCGACGGTGCAGACCATTGCTGTAAAGCACTTTTCACGGCGGTGGTCCCAGCAGGCTGCTCGGGATCTTGGGTTATCCATTACTCATGAGGCAGGCGCTTTCTAACAAATGCTTCAAATCGTTCGCTTCGCTCACTGGCACCGGCTAAAGCCCGCCCCTTAACCAAGCGTTCCGCAGCAGGATGCGTTTGTTCCGGCAGTCTCGCCTCTCACCACAAGCACTGGTCCACCTCATTGCTCATTCCCGCCGTAGGGCGGGCTTTGCGTTGTGCCTGTTGCCGCTGAACCGCCGCTCACGGCGCCACCATCCCGTAGAGCTCCGCACGCGGTCAAAGGCCAGCTTCCTCCATCCACTTCGGCTTCGGATAACGGCGATCTGCCTTGCCGGCCTTGAGTACCGCGCCCGGCACGTCGTGGCCAACCAGTTGCGGCAGGTCAGCGGCGCATTGCAGCAGGCGGTCGAGATCGACGCCGGTGTCTAGGCCCATGCGCTGGAACATATGCACGAGATCTTCGGTGCAGATATTGCCGCTGGCGCCTGGCGCGTAGGGGCAGCCGCCGAGTCCGCCGAGCGAGGCATCGAAGCGGTCGATGCCGGCGTTGAGCGCTGCCAGCGCGTTGGCCAGGCCCATGCCGCGGGTATTGTGGAAGTGTGCGGTGAATACTGCCTGTGGCCAGCTGTTCAGCGCTTCGCGGCAGATACGCTCGACCTGCGCCGGGTCGGCCATGCCGGTGGTGTCGCAGAGGGTGATGCCCTGCACGCCGATCTCCAGCAGGCGCTGCACCAGCTCATAGATGCGCCGCTCGGGCAGGTCGCCCTCGAAGGGGCAGCCGAAGGTGGTCGATAGCGAGGCGTTGATGAACACGCCACTGCCGCGAGTGACTTCGATGATTTCGCGGAACTGCACCAGCGACTGTTCGGGCGTCATGCGCAGGTTGGCCAGGCCGTGGGTGTCGCTGGCCGACATTACCAGGTTGATCTCGTCCACTTCGCAGGCCAGGGCGCGCTCGCAGCCCTTCACGTTGGGCACCAGCACGGTGTACTCGACGCCCTCCACGCGACGGATGCCGCGCATCACGTCCTCGGCGTCGCGCAGGTTGGGAATGGCCTTGGGCGAGGTGAAGGAGGTGACCTCGATCTTCGCCAGCCCGGTTTGCGAGAGGCGGTCGATCAGGGCGATCTTGGCTTCGGTCGGCACGAAGTCCGCTTCGATCTGGAAGCCGTCGCGGGTGGCGACTTCCTGGATATACAGGCGTTTGTTCATCAGTGAATCCTGGGGCGTAGGGTGGATGACGCTTTACCCATCCACCGTTGTGGCTTGCTGGCTGGTGGACAAGCTTCGCGTTGTCCACCCTACGTAGAGCTGTAGTCGTAGGGTGGATGCGCTCCACCCATCCACCGTTTCGGGAATGTCGCGGTGGATGAAAAAAAGCGTCATCCACCCTACGGGCAGTGTCAGATGATCCCGCGCTCGCGCAGGCCCTGGCGTTGTTCATCGGTGAGGCCAAGGCCGGCCAGCACGTCGTCGGTGTGTTCGCCCAGCTGCGGGCCGCCTTCGCCGATGCGCCCTGGCGTGCGCGACAGCTTGGGCAGCACGCCCGGCACCTTGAGCGGGCCGGCAAAGGTCTGCACTTGCTCGATCATCTGCCGCGCCAGGTAGTGCGGGTCCTTCACGATATCGGCGGCGGTGTAGGGATAGCCGGCCGGCACGCGGGCGCCCTTGAGTGCTTCGATCACCTCGTCGCGGCTGTGCTGGATGGTCCATTCGCCGATGGCGGCATCGATCAGCTCGGCGTGCTGGGCGCGGCCGTCGTTGTGGGCGAAGCGCGGGTCATCGGCGAGGTCTTGGCGGCCCATCAGGGTCATCAGGCGCTTGTAGATGCTGTCGCCATTGCCGGCGATCAGCACGTAGGCGCCGTCATTGCACAGGTAGGAGTTGGACGGGGTGATGCCGGGCAGGGCGCTGCCGGCTGGCTCGCGGACATAGCCGAAGGCGTCGTATTCGGGCACGAGGCTTTCCATCATGGCGAACACCGACTCGTACAGCGCCACGTCGATTTCCTGACCCAGGCCGCTACGGTTGCGCTCCTGCAGGGCGAGTAATACACCGATCACGCCATACAACGAGGACAGCGAATCGCCGATGCTGACGCCAACCCGCACCGGCGGCTGGCCCGGATAGCCGGAGAGGTGGCGCAGGCCACCCATGGCTTCGCCGATCACGCCGAAGCCCGGCAGGTCGCGATAGGGACCGGTCTGGCCGTAGCCGGAAATGCGCAGCATGATCAGCCGAGGGTTCAGCTTCGACAGCTCATCCCAGCCCAGGCCCCATTCTTCCAGCGTGCCGGGGCGGAAGTTCTCCACCAGGATGTCGGCTTCGGCCACCAGCTGGCGGACGATTGCCTGGCCTTCCGCGGCCTTGAGATCCAGCGTCACCGAGCGCTTGTTGCGCGACTGCACATGCCACCAGAGCGAGGTGCCGTCCTTGAGCTTGCGCCACTTGCGCAACGGGTCGCCGACCTTGGGCGGCTCGATCTTGATCACATCGGCGCCGAATTCGCCGAGCAGCTTGCTGGCGAAAGGGCCGGCGATTAGTTGGCCCATCTCGATCACCTTGAGGCCCTGCAGCGGCAGGTTCTTGTCTGTCTGTTCGCTCATCACGACACCTGTGCCGGTTGATTCATGGTGCCGAGCATGACCGACGCATCGGCAGCGGACAATTGGCCGTTTGCCAAGTTAGGTTTCGCGCTTCACGAAGGCTAAGACGAAAGGAGCTTTGAAAAACTCGGGCTGAGCGGCGCATGCTTCGTCTACCGCGAATACGGGAATCCAATATGCGCCGCATCGATTTCGTCACCCTTCGGCTGTTCGTCGCCATCGCCGAGACCCGCAGCCTGACCCGCGCTGCCGAGCGCGAGCATCTGGCGCTGGCGGCGGTGAGCAAGCGCGTCAGCGATCTGGAAGGGCAGCTCTGCGTCAGCCTGCTCTATCGCCAGCCCAAGGGCGTTGAGCTGACGCCGGCCGGCCACGCGCTGCTGCACCACGCGCGCAACCTGCTGGACAACCTGCAGCAGCTGGACGCTGACCTCAGCGAGTTCAGCCAGGGCGTGAAGGGCCATGTGCGCATCCACGCCAATACCTCGGCGGTGATCGAATTTCTGCCCGAGGACCTGAGTACCTTCACCCGTCAGCACCCGGAAGTGAAGATCGACCTGGAGGAGCGCGTCAGCAGTGACACCCTGCGCGCCCTGCGCGAGGGGCTGACCGATATCGGCATCTTCGCCGGGCACATGCCGGCCGGGGACCTGCAGGTGTTTCCCTACCGCGAGGATCGGCTGGTGCTGGTGACGCCCCGAGAGCATCCGCTGGCCGGGCGTGCAGAAATTGCCCTGCGCGATGCCGCCGGCTTCGATTTCATCGGCCTGCAGCAAGACGCCTCGCTGCATGCCCTGCTGCAGCAGTCGGCGCAACAGATGGGTACGCCGCTGCGCCTGCGCATCCAGGTACGCAGTTTCGAGGCGATCTGCCGGATGATCCATACCGGCATGGGCATCGGCGTGCTGCCCGAGCAGGTGGTGCGCAACTACCTGCCGGCGCTGGACGTGGCCATCGTGCCGCTGAGCGACGCCTGGGCGCGACGCGAGCTGAAGCTCGGCGTGCGCAATCTGGAAAGCCTGTCGGCGACTGCGAGGCAGATGCTCGAACACCTCACCGCTCGCGAAGGCAATGTCTGAAGAAGCGCGCCGGGACGTGTGATAACGCTGCTGCCTTCGCCAATCACGAAGTCGCGCTTGGCCAAATAGCAATTCAGTCCGCGGGGGGCAGCGGGGTAGAGTCGGACCAGCTGCATGGCTCAAACAACTACAAAACGGAGCTCCCCATGGCACGACTCACCCGTGGCATTACCCGTCTGCTCGCCGCTTCGGCGCTGTTTACCGCTCTCGGCGCCCAGGCCGATCCGATCCTGATCAAGTTCTCCCATATCACCGCCGACAGCACGCCGAAGGGCCAGGGCGCGCTGATGTTCAAGAAGCTCGTGGAAGAGCGCCTGCCCGGCCAGGTAGAAGTGCAGGTGTTCGCCAACTCCTCGCTGTATGGCGACGGCAAGGAGATGGAAGCGCTGCTGATGAATGAGGTACAGCTGCTGGCGCCGGCACCGTCGAAGCTCGAGCAATACACCAAGCAACTGCAGCTGTTCGACCTGATGTTCCTGTTCGACGATATGGCTGCGGCGCAGCGCTTCCAGCAGTCGGACAAGGGCCGCGCCATGCTCAAGTCGATGGAGGACAAGGGCATCACCGGCCTGGCCTACTGGCTCAACGGCATGCGCCACTTCACTGCCAACAAGCCGCTGCGCGAGCCGGCCGACGCCCGCGGACTGAAATTCCGCGTGCAGCCCTCGGACCTGCAGGCCGCCCAGTACACCGCCCTGCGGGCAGTACCGCGCAAGATGGCCTTCGCCGAAATCTATCAAGGGCTGCAGACCGGCGTGGTCAATGCCCAGGACAATCCCTGGTCGAACATCTACAGCCAGAAGTACCACGAGGTGCAGAAGTACATCACCGAGTCCGGTCACGGCATCGGCAACTACCTGCTGATCACCAACACCAGGTTCTGGAGCGGCCTGCCGGCAGAGGTGCGCGGCGAGCTGGAAGCGATCATCGACGAGGTCACCGTGGAGGTGAACCGCCAGGCCGAGGCGCTGAACGAGAAGGCCAAGCAGGGCGTCATCGACTCGGGCAAGAGCGAGATCCTGGTACTGACCGACGAGCAACGCGACAAGTGGCGCGACGCGGTGCAGCCGGCGTGGAAGAAGTTCGAAGCCGATATCGGCAAGGACCTGATCGAGGCCGCGCGCGCAGCTAACTCTGCGCCCTGAGGCAAGCCCGCCAATGGTCTGTTAGACCAATGTGCAGTTTCGGCAGCCGTGCTGGCTGCACAGAATGGCGGCGTCTATCTGCGTGATCGGACAAGTGTGTATTGCAACCGGATGGTTGACCGAGCGGCCCCTGAGGCCGCTTTTTTTTGCCCGCAAAACGCGTCCGCGGGTGTCGGGGCCGTAGCATTCAGCTACGCGAAAGCTCTGGCAAATGGCGGCAGTGCACACGCCATGCGGTGAGGCGCGGTCTATGCTTGAGCAAAGCCGATACGCCATGGGTGGCGTGCTTGGCTGGAGTGCACCGTCTGCCAGGCGCTGGGTTGGTCATTGGGTTCGCCTGCTGGACAGGGTTCTGCATACCAACAAGACAGACGAGGAACTGCCATGAGCGCTGCGTCCGTATATCCGGTTCGGCCCGAGGTGGCCGCTCAGTCACTGACCAACGAAGCCAGCTACAAGGCCATGTACCAACAGTCGGTGATCAATCCCGAGGGCTTCTGGCGTGAACAGGCGGCGCGGCTGGACTGGATCCGGCCTTTCACCGAGGTCAAGCGCACCTCCTTCGACGATCACCATGTGGATATCAAATGGTTCGCCGATGGCACGCTCAACGTCTCGGCCAACTGCCTGGATCGGCACCTGGCCGAGCGCGGCGATCAGCTGGCAATCATCTGGGAGGGCGATGATCCTTCCGAACACCGCGAGATCACCTACCGCGAGCTGCATCAGGAAGTCAGCAGGTTCGCCAATGCGCTGCGCGGCCAGGATGTGCATCGCGGCGACGTGGTGACCATCTACATGCCGATGATTCCCGAGGCCGCGGTGGCGATGCTGGCCTGTGCGCGCATCGGCGCTATCCACTCGGTGGTGTTCGGTGGCTTCTCCCCGGAAGCACTGGCCGGGCGCATCATCGATGGCCAGTCGAAAATCGTGATCACCGCCGACGAAGGCATTCGCGGCGGCAAACCCGTGCCGCTCAAGGAGAATGTCGACGAGGCGCTGACCAATCCCCAGACCAGCTGTGTGAAGAAGATCATCGTCGTGCGCCGCACGGGTGCGGGCATCCGCTGGCACTCGCATCGCGACATCTGCTACGACGACCTGATGCGCGTGGCCGGCGAGGTCTGCGCACCGAAGGAAATGGGTGCCGAGGAGTCGCTGTTCATTCTTTATACCTCCGGCTCCACGGGCAAGCCGAAGGGCGTTCTGCATACCTGCGGCGGCTATCTGCTCTATGCCGCACTGACCCATGAGCGGGTGTTCGACTACCGCCCCGGGGAGGTCTATTGGTGCACGGCCGATATCGGCTGGATCACCGGGCACAGCTACCTGATCTATGGTCCGCTGGCCAACGGCGCGACGACGCTGATGTACGAAGGCGTGCCAAATCATCCAGACGTTACCCGCATCGCCCGGATCATCGACAAGCACAAGGTGAACATCCTTTACACGGCGCCCACGGCGATCCGCGCCATGATGGCCGAGGGGGCCGCGGCGGTGGAGGGGGCCGATGGCTCCAGCCTGCGTCTGCTCGGCACGGTGGGCGAACCGATCAATCCCGAGGCGTGGCACTGGTATTACGAAACTGTCGGCCAATCGCGCTGCCCCATCGTCGATACCTGGTGGCAGACCGAGACCGGCGGCATCCTGATCAGCCCGCTGCCGGGGGCGACCGCGCTCAAGCCAGGCTCCGCCACGCGCCCGCTGTTCGGTGTGGTGCCGGGGTTGGTGGACAACCTCGGCAACCTGCTCGAAGGCCCTGCCGAGGGCAATCTGGTGATCCTCGACTCCTGGCCGGGGCAGATGCGCACCATCTACAAGGACCACGACCGCTTCGTCGACACCTACTTCAAGACCTTTCGCGGCATGTACTTCACCGGCGATGGCGCGCGTCGCGACGAGGATGGCTATTACTGGATCACCGGAAGGGTGGATGATGTGCTCAACGTGTCCGGGCACCGCATGGGCACCGCGGAGATAGAAAGCGCCATGGTCGCCCATGCCAAGGTGGCCGAAGCGGCAGCGGTGGGCGTTCCGCATGCGCTGAAGGGGCAGGCGATCTACGTGTATGTGACCTTGGTCAGCGGCGTGCAGCCCACGGATGCGCTGCGTCAGGAGCTGCAGCAATGGGTGCGCAAGGAGATCGGGCCGATCGCCGTACCGGATGTGATCCAATGGGCCCCTGGGCTGCCGAAGACGCGTTCCGGCAAGATCATGCGCCGGCTGCTGCGCAAGATCGCAACGGACGACTACGACGCGCTGGGCGATACCTCGACCCTGGCCGATCCTGGCGTGGTCGATCAGCTGATCGAAGCTCATGAGGCGGTGAGGAAGCGCTGAAGGCGAGGGCGACCGGAGCGCAGTTACGCAGCCGGTCGCCTCTACCCATGAGCCTGTGCCCGGAGGCTATGCCACGACTCGCCGGGCTCGATGTTCCCCGCTTGTATGGGCGAGGATCAGACGCCGGCAGGCGGGCTTTTCAGGCTGTCATTGCCGGTTACGGTAGTGCCGTTGGTGGCTGCCGCGGCGTTGGCCTGCAATTGCTGGCGATCCTTTTCCGAGCGTTCGAACGGCATGTGGTGCGAGCGGCCTTCGGCCATGCCGGCCTGTTCGTTGATTTCATTGAACACGCGCTTGGCCTCGCAGTGCCCGGTTACGCCACGGGATAGTGCCAGGCCGCCGATACCCAGCTGCAGCAGTCCGCCCAGGCCGCCGCGGCTGAGGCCCTTGGCAAGGAAATACAGCCCGCCGGCCAGGGACATGGCGCGCTCCCAGCCGTGGACGTTCTGATTCTGGTGGTTCGAGGACTTGTTGTTCATGGGTGGCTCCGACGAGGGCATTCTCAATGAATGACTCTCGCCAGCGCAGGCTGTTCGGTGCCGCAGGTCGGCATCTGGCGGAAACGCCGGTGAAGTGGCTGTTGTGGGAAGCCAAACGGACGCAGGGAGGAGGGAGCCAGGGCGCGCCAATGCGCGGGAGCGGTCCTGACCGCGAATCGTGAAAATGCGACGGACGAACTTCGCGGCCAACATTGGCGCGGGGTAGCCGTGCTTCACGGCTGGCCCCGAGGCTGAATGTCTAGCGCAACCCGACAGGCCGCGCGAGAGCGTGCTAAGCCGCCATGCCGAATACCTTGAGCACGAAGGCGTACTCCAGCGCCACGTCCTTGAGCGCCTGGTAGCGCCCACTCATGCCGCCGTGCCCGGCACCGAATTCGGTCTTGAGCAGCAGCAGGTTGTCGTCGGTGCGGGTGGCGCGCAGCTTGGCGACCCACTTGGCGGCTTCCCAGTACTGCACGCGGCTGTCGTTGTAGCCGGCCACTGCGAGCAGCGCGGGGTAGGCCTGGGAGCGGATGTTTTCATAGGGCGCGTAGGCCTTGATCCGCTCGTGCACCTCCGGCTGATTCGGATCGCCCCATTCGTCGTACTCGGTCACGGTCAGCGGCAGGTCGGCGTTGAGCATGGTGTTCAGCACATCGACGAAGGGCACCTCGGCGACGGCTGCGCCGAACAGCTCCGGGCGCATGTTCAGCACCGCGCCGATCAGCAGGCCGCCGGCGCTGCCGCCGCTGATGGCCAGGCGCGGCGAGGTGGTGTAGCCGTCGGCCAGCAGCTGCTCGGCGCAGGCGATGAAGTCGCGGAAGGTGTTCGGCTTGTGTTCCAGCTTGCCGGCGCGATACCAGGCTTCGCCGAGATCACCACCGCCACGCACATGCGCGATGGCGAAGACGAAACCGCGGTCGAGCAGCGACAGGCGCGCATGGGAGAACCACGGGTCGAGGCTGTGCCCATAGGCACCGTAGCCATAGAGATAGAGCGGAGCCGGCTTGCCGAAGCTGTCACGCCGGCCGACCAGGCTGATGGGAATCTGCGTGCCGTCCTGGGCGGTCGCCCAGATGCGTCGACTTTCATAGGCGTCCGCATCGAAGGGGCCTTCCACCGGGGTTTCCTTGAGCACTTCCTGCGTGCCGTCGGCCAGCGTCAGCTGACGGACTTGTGCCGGTCGGTTGAGCGCTTCATAGCGCAGGCGGATCACCGTGCTAGTGAACTCCAGCGAATTCTGTACGTGCAGGCTGTAGGCCGCATCGGGCAGCTGCAGGCGATAGGGCTGCACGCCCTGCGGCCGCACCTCGATCACTGGTAGGCCGCTTTCGCGCAGGGTCAGGGTGATCGCCTCGGCGTTCAGGCTGACATCCTCGAGCATCACCGCGTCGTCATGCGGGACCAGTTCCTGCCAATGCTCCCGCTCGGGCTGCGCCTCGCTGGCGAGATAGAGGGCGAAGTTGATGCCAGCCTGATTGCTGCGGATCAGCCAGCTCCACTGACCTTGGTGAAGGCCATGATCGGGAAAGTACTCGTGGTCTTCCTGGCGTGGTGCCAGGCACGTCCATTGACCTTCCGGCTCGTCCGCCGACAGCACCCAGGCTTCGCTGGTGGTCTTGCTGTGGGAAAGGATGACCAGCTGGCGCTCGGAGCTGGCGCGGTAGCAATGCACGAAGAAGCGCCCGTCCGGGTCGTGATAAACCTCGTTGCTGCCGGTTTCTCCGAGGCGATGGCGGTAGACCTTGTGCGGACGGTGGGTGTCGTCCAGTTCACCGTAGAACAGCGTCTGGCTGTCGTTGGCCCAGGTCATGCTGCCGTCGCAATCGTCGAAGGGCAGGGCGGTCACGTCGCCGCTGGCGAGGTCCTTGACGAACAGCCGGTAGATCTCGTCGCCTTCGCGGTCGAGGCTGTAGGCCAGTTTGCTGTGGTCCTGGCTGACGCTGAAGGCACCCAGCGAAAGGAAGCCGCCGCCGGCCAGCTCGTTGGGGTCGAGCAGCAGCTGTTCGGTGTTCTCGTCAACTGTGAGCGAGCCATCGACCGGGCGCGGGCAGCGATAGTGCCGCGGGTATTCGTCGCCAGCCGTGGTGCGCTGGTAGTACAGCCATGGCCCCCAGGGCGACGGCAGGGAGAGGTCGGTTTCGCGGATGCGGCCCTTGATTTCCTGGAACAGCGTCTCGCGCAGTTCGGCCTGGTCGGCGAGCTGTTCTTCGAGATAGGCATTCTCCGCCTTGAGGTATGCCAGCACGTCTTCGGCATCGCGATTCTCCAGCCAGCGGTAGGGATCGGTACCGGTGTCGGCGCGGGCGATGGGGGCGTGGGACATGTAGTAACTCCGGATTTGGTTCGCGGCCGGTAGGCCGGTGATGGCAAAGAGCGAGATGCGCCAGTGTAACTGCTCGGCTAGGTCTACGATTGACTCGGTGGGTACGGTGCGGTTTCAGCCAGTCGGCCAGCCCGAGCTTGCGATCATCGAGGCAGTGAATGCAGCACGATGGCTGCAGTCGATAATGACCCGACGGTCGCGAAATGTCCGCTTGCAGGTGGCTTTCGGTTAGGCAAACCAGCTGATTGACAATGCTGAGCTTTTCCCCGAAGGTGTGCCGACCCAAATCAAACGGGCGTATGAATCGAGCGTTTGCCAGAGCAGATGCCGGTCACCCGGATTATCGTGTCGGTGGGTGTCGTTCGCCGCAAGGCGCGGCCGAGTAGGGCCGAAGACGTGAGACACGTAACGTTCAGCTTCCATACCTGGAGATCAGTTGATGATTTACGAAGGTAAAGCCATCACGGTTAAGGCTCTTGAGAGCGGCATCGTCGAATTGAATTTCGACCTCAAGGGTGAGTCCGTCAACAAGTTCAATCGCCTCACTCTCAACGATCTGCGCCAGGCCGTCGATGCCATCAAGGCTGACGCGTCGGTGAAAGGCGTCATCGTTACTAGCGGCAAGGACGTATTCATCGTCGGCGCCGACATCACCGAATTCGTCGACAACTTCAAGATGGCTGACGAGGAACTGGTCGCCGGCAACCTCGAAGCGAACAAGATCTTCAGTGATTTCGAAGACCTGGGCGTACCCACCGTGGCCGCCATCAACGGCATCGCCCTGGGTGGCGGTTTCGAAATGTGCATGGCCGCCGACTATCGCGTCATGTCCACCGCCGCCAAGGTCGGTCTGCCGGAAGTGAAGCTGGGCATCTACCCGGGCTTCGGTGGCACCGTGCGCCTGCCGCGCCTGATCGGTGTGGATAACGCCGTCGAGTGGATCGCATCCGGCAAGGAAAACCGCGCCGAAGACGCGCTCAAGGTTCATGCAGTCGATGCCGTGGTCGCTCCGGAGAAGCTGCAGGCCGCTGCACTGGATCTGGTCAAGCGCGCCATTTCCGGCGAGCTGGACTACAAGGCCAAGCGTCAGCCGAAGCTGGACAAGCTCAAGCTCAACGCCATCGAGCAGATGATGGCTTTCGAAACCAGCAAGGCCTTCGTTGCTGGCCAGGCCGGCCCGAACTATCCGGCCCCGGTCGAAGCCATCAAGACCATCCAGAAAGCCGCCAACTTCACCCGTGACAAGGCCATCGAAGTCGAGGCCGCCGGCTTCGTCAAACTGGCCAAGACCTCGGTTGCACAGAGCCTGGTCGGCCTGTTCCTCAGCGATCAGGAGCTGAAGAAGAAAGCCAAGGCCTACGACAAGCAGGCGCGTGACGTGAAACTGGCTGCCGTACTCGGCGCTGGCATCATGGGTGGCGGCATCGCCTACCAGTCGGCCGTCAAGGGCACGCCGATCCTGATGAAGGATATCCGTGAAGAGGGTATCCAGATGGGTCTGGACGAGGCCTCCAAGCTGCTCGGCAAGCGTGTTGAAAAAGGTCGTCTGACCGCTGACAAGATGGCTCAGGCGCTCAACGCGATCCGCCCGACCATGTCCTACGGCGATTTCGGCAACGTCGACATCGTCGTCGAAGCCGTGGTCGAGAACCCGAAGGTCAAGCACGCCGTGCTGGCCGAGGTGGAAGGGCACGTTCGCGAAGACGCGATCATCGCCTCCAACACCTCGACGATCTCCATCAATTACCTGGCCCAGGCGCTCAAGCGTCCGGAAAACTTCTGCGGCATGCACTTCTTCAACCCGGTACACATGATGCCGCTGGTGGAAGTGATCCGTGGCGAGAAGACCAGCGAAGTGGCTATTGCTACCACCGTCGCCTACGCCAAGAAGATGGGCAAGAGTCCGGTCGTGGTCAACGATTGCCCGGGCTTCCTGGTCAACCGCGTGCTGTTCCCGTACTTCGGCGGCTTCGCCCGCGCCATCGCCCACGGTGTCGACTTCGTTCGCGCTGATAAGGTGATGGAGAAGTTCGGCTGGCCCATGGGTCCGGCTTATCTGATGGATGTCGTCGGCATGGACACCGGCCACCACGGCCGTGACGTGATGGCTGAAGGCTTCCCGGATCGCATGAAGGACGACACCCGCACGGCTGTCGACGTCATGTACGAGGCCAACCGTCTCGGCCAGAAGAACGGCAAGGGCTTCTACGCCTACGAGATGGACAAGAAGGGCAAGCCGAAGAAGGTCGTCGATGCCCAGGCCTACGAGCTGCTCAAGCCGATCGTTGCCGAGACTCGCGAGCTGTCCGACGAGGACATCATCAACTACATGATGATCCCTCTGTGCCTGGAAACCGTGCGCTGCCTGGAAGACGGCATCGTCGAGACCGCTGCCGAAGCTGACATGGGCCTGATCTATGGCATTGGCTTCCCACCCTTCCGTGGTGGTGCGCTGCGCTACATCGATTCGATCGGCGTCGCCGAGTTCGTCGCGATGGCCGACAAGTACGCCGACCTGGGCCCGCTGTACCACCCGACCGCGAAGCTGCGTGAGATGGCTGCCAACGGCCAGCGCTTCTACGGTTAATCGAGGGAGAGAGAATTCATGAGCCTGAATCCAAGAGATGCAGTCATCGTCGACTTCGGTCGCACCCCGATGGGGCGCTCCAAGGGCGGCATGCACCGTAATACCCGCGCTGAAACCATGTCCGCACACCTGATCGACGGCGTGCTGGCGCGCAACCCGAAGATCGACCCGGCCGAAGTCGAGGACGTGATCTGGGGCTGCGTGAACCAGACCCTCGAGCAGGGCTGGAACATCGCCCGCATGGCTTCGCTGATGACGCGTATCCCGCACACCAGCGCCGGCCAGACCGTGAGCCGTCTGTGCGGTTCGTCCATGAGCGCCCTGCACACTGCCGTGCAGGCCATCCAGACCAACAACGGTGACGTGTTCGTCATCGGTGGTGTGGAGCACATGGGCCACGTCAGCATGATGCACGGTGTCGACCCGAACCCGCAGCTGTCGCTGTACGCCGCGAAAGCGTCCGGCATGATGGGCCTGACTGCCGAAATGCTGGGCAAGATGCACGGCATCACCCGCGAGCAGCAGGACGCCTTTGGTGAGCGTTCGCACCGCCTGGCGCACAAGGCCACGCTGGAAGGCAACTTCAAGGATGAAATCATCCCGATGGAAGGCTATGACGAGGACGGCTTCCTCAAGGTCTTCGATTACGACGAAACCATCCGTCCGGACACCACCCTGGAAAGCCTGGCTGCGCTGAAGCCTGCGTTCAACCCGAAGGGCGGCACCGTGACTGCAGGTACTTCCTCGCAGATCACCGACGGCGCGTCCTGCATGATCGTCATGTCCGCCCAGCGCGCCAAGGATCTCGGCATCCAGCCGTTGGCCGTGGTTCGCGCCATGGCACTGGCTGGTGTCGATCCGGCAATCATGGGTTACGGCCCGGTTCCGTCCACCCAGAAGGTGCTCAAGCGCGCCGGTCTGACCATGGACGACATCAGCCACGTCGAGCTGAACGAAGCCTTCGCTGCACAGGCTCTGCCGGTGCTCAAGGACCTCAAGCTGCTCGACAAGATGGAAGAGAAGGTCAACCTGCATGGCGGCGCCATCGCCCTGGGTCACCCGTTCGGCTGCTCCGGTGCGCGTATCTCCGGCACCCTGCTGAACGTGATGAAGCAGAACAACGGTACGATCGGTATCGCCACCATGTGTATCGGTCTAGGCCAGGGGATCAGTACGGTCTTCGAACGCGTCTAACAGACAGATGCAAATGACTGCGCTAGGCTGACAGCCAATCTCGCTACTGAGCGGGAATATGATTGTCAGCCGGTGCATGGAAGCCGGGGCCTGGTGCCCCGGTTTTTCTTTTTTGTATTTGTGTGGAGGTAGGCATGCAGTTGCAGCCGGGGCGTTATCGCCATTACAAGGGGCCGGAGTATCGCGTGTTCGCCGTTGCGCGGCACTCCGAGACCGAGGAGTTTGTGGTGTTCTACCAGGCGCTGTATGGGGAACGCGGACTTTGGGTGCGCCCGTTGTCGATGTTCAGCGAGAGCGTCGAAGTCAATGGCGAAACGGTCCCGCGTTTCGCATTGATCGAAGCGGAAAAGAGTGTTTTTGAAGGCTGAGCTGGCATGCGGCCATCAGGCTCGCCCTTGACCTCACGTCCATCGCCACTATATATAGCGGTGCTTTTTAGGCAGAGCGAAAACCTCGACGTCTGGTTTATGGCATCGAACCGCTGCTCTGATTCGCACCAGACGGAGCCGAGCAGCACAAATTGTCCTGCCAGGTCGGCCCGTTCGCAAAACGCGCACTAACGTACGCCGATGCCTTGCCGATTAGCGCCGGTACGGGTATTCAAACTGTCGGAGGCGCCGCCTCTGTTCACCTCTAGATTCAGGAACTCTCCTCTCCATGGGTAAATCGCTGGTCATCGTGGAATCACCGGCCAAGGCCAAGACAATCAACAAGTATTTGGGTAACCAGTACGTGGTGAAGTCGAGTATCGGCCATATCCGCGACCTTCCCACCAGCGGTTCTGCCAACAAGGAGCCGGTCAAGCGCGGCAAGGCCGCGGCCGCCGAGGCGCCAGCGTTGTCGCCGAAGGAGAAGGCCAAGCGCCAGCTCGTCACGCGTATGGGCGTCGACCCGGAGCACGGCTGGAAGGCCAAGTACGAGATCCTGCCGGGCAAGGAGAAGGTCATCGAGGAACTGCGTCGTCTGGCCAAGGAAGCCGACACCATCTATCTCGCGACCGACTTGGATAGAGAGGGGGAGGCCATCGCCTGGCACCTGCGCGAATCGATTGGCGGCGATGACAGCCGCTACAAGCGCGTGGTGTTCAACGAGATCACCAAGAAGGCGATTCAGGAGGCGTTCTCCAAGCCTGGTGAGCTCGATCTGAACCGGGTCAACGCGCAGCAGGCGCGTCGTTTCCTTGATCGTGTGGTCGGCTACATGGTGTCGCCGCTGCTGTGGGCGAAGATCGCCCGCGGTCTGTCTGCCGGTCGCGTGCAGTCGGTGGCGGTGAAGCTGGTTGTCGAGCGCGAACGCGAGATCCGTGCTTTCGTTCCGGAAGAATACTGGGAAGTACACGCGGACCTGGCGAATGCTCAGCAGGCCAAGGTGCGCTTTGAGGTCGCGCGTGAAAACGGCGAAGCCTTCAAGCCGCTCAACGAAGCGCAAGCCACTGCTGCACTGGATAAGCTCAAGGGCGCGCAGTACAGCGTCAGCAAACGCGAAGACAAACCGACCAGCAGCAAGCCCTCGGCCCCCTTCATCACTTCGACCCTGCAGCAGGCGGCGAGCAATCGCCTCGGCTTCGGCGTGAAGAAGACCATGATGATGGCTCAGCGCCTGTACGAAGCCGGTTACATCACCTACATGCGTACCGACTCGACCAACCTCTCCGCTGATGCGGTCGGCATGGTGCGCGGTTTCATCGAAAGCGAGTTCGGTGACAAGTACTTGCCGGAGAAGCCGAACGTCTATTCGAGCAAGGAGGGCGCCCAGGAGGCGCACGAGGCGATTCGTCCGTCCGACGTCAACATGCGGCCGACCCAGCTGTCAGGCATGGAGCGTGATGCCGAGCGCCTCTATGAGCTGATCTGGCGCCAGTTCGTTGCCTGCCAGATGCCACCGGCACAGTACCTGTCCACCAGCGTGACCGTCGCTGCCGGCAATTTCGAGTTGCGCGCCAAGGGCCGCATCCTGAAGTTCGACGGCTACACCAAGGTCATGCCGCAGCAGAGCAAGGCCGGTGAGGATGACGTCTTGCCAGAGATGAACAAGGGCGACGACATGAAGCTGCTCAAGCTCGACCCGAGCCAGCACTTCACCAAGCCGCCGGCGCGCTACTCCGAAGCCAGCCTGGTCAAGGAGATGGAGAAGCGCGGTATCGGCCGGCCGTCCACCTACGCCGCGATCATTTCGACGATCCAGGACCGCGGCTACGTCTCGCTGCACAACCGCCGTTTCTATTCGGAGAAGATGGGTGACATCGTCACTGAGCGTCTGTCCGAGAGCTTCAACAATCTGATGGATTACGGCTTCACTGCCGGCATGGAAGAGCATCTCGACGACGTAGCCCAGGGCGAGCGCGACTGGAAGCACGTGCTGGACGAGTTCTACGGTGACTTCCGCAAGAAGCTCGAGGTTGCCGAAGCCAGCGAGAACGGCATGCGTGCCAACCAGCCGACCCTGACCGATATCCCCTGCAAGGTCTGCGGTCGGCCGATGATGATCCGTACCGCTTCCACCGGCGTGTTCCTTGGCTGCTCCGGCTACAGCCTGCCGCCGAAGGAGCGCTGCAAGTCGACGGTCAACCTGATCCCAGGTGACGAGATTGCGGCCGATGACGAGGGCGAGTCCGAATCCCGCGTGCTGCTTGGCAAGCACCGCTGTCCGATCTGCAGCACCGCGATGGATGCCTATCTGCTCGACGAGACGCAGAAGCTGCATATCTGCGGCAACAACCCGGATTGCTCCGGTTACGAGATCGAGAAGGGCCAGTACCGCATCAAGGGCTATGAAGGTCCCAGCCTGGAATGCGACAAGTGCGGCAGCGAGATGCAGCTCAAGACCGGCCGTTTCGGCAAGTTTTTCGGTTGCACCAATGCCGAGTGCAAGAACACCCGCAAGCTGCTGAAGAACGGTGAGGCCGCGCCGCCGAAGATGGATGCGGTGAAGATGCCCGAGCTCAAGTGCGAAAAGGTCGATGACACCTACGTGCTGCGTGACGGCGCTTCCGGGCTGTTCCTTGCTGCCAGTCAGTTCCCGAAGAATCGCGAAACCCGCGCGCCCCTGGTGCGTGAGCTGATTCCGCACAAGGACGAGATCGATCCCAAGTACCACTTCCTGCTCGATGCGCCGCAGAAAGATCCGGAAGGCCGCTTTGCGGTCATCCGCTTCAGCCGCAAGACCAAGGAGCAGTATGTGCAGACCGAAGTGGACGGCAAGCCGACCGGCTGGAAGGCGTTCTACGACGGCGGCAAGTGGAAGGTCGAAGACAAGCGCTGATTTCGCTGCGGTCGACCACTCAGCGGGTCGGCCGGAAGGCGCGCGTTCTTCAGATCGGCTGACGCTTCGTCAGCCGATCTGGTGCGGCAACCTGTGAAGGTCCATTCTCTGTTCATCTTCTTTCGGAGGGCATGCCATGGCTCACGAGCTCTACACGCGCACCAATCAGAAGATCTTCTTCGCCGGCTTGTCACTGGAAAGCTGGCGCAAGGCCGAAGAGTCTGCCTCGATGAATTCTCAAGGCATGATTCAGGCTGAGCGCGAGGCTTGCCTGTTCCACCTTTACGGTGCCTTGCTTGGGCTGTGCCATGAAATCGCTGGTTACTACCGATCGCCCGGTGCGGATGCGCCGATGGTCGAGGCGTTTCTAACCCGTAGCGTGCTCGATGCTGCGCCGAGCCCGGAACTCGCCGAATTGCTGGAGTTGTCGGAGCAGCCAAGCACCTGGCTCGGACAGTTGCTTGCTGCCTACAAGCAGCTCTTCCAGCCGCCACGCGCTCCTGCCAAGGCCAAGACCGATCCGCGGCAGCCGCTGATCGAGGCAGTCAGTGTCGAGGATGAAGTGCCGCCGCTGTCGCGTGTCGAGCTGGAAGCCTGGCGACAGAACCTCAAAGGCCTGGCGTTGCGTTTTCGTGAGTCGCTCACCGAGTGGTGACAGCGGGTGCCGCGGTATCAGCTGCGGTGCCTGATGCTCAGGACCATGGCGATGCCGCCGAGAATCGCGGCGCCTGAGATAATCAGCGTTGCCGTTAGCGCTTCATTCAGCAGCACAGCCCCGGCAATGGCGGTGAGTAGCGGAACGCTGAGCTGCACGCTCGCCGCCTGTATTGCCACAAGACCGGGCAGCGCTGCGTACCAGATGGCATAGCCGACGCCAGATGTCAGCGCCCCGGAGAGCAGGGCGTACATGATTCCTGGCGCATCCCATTGCTGCTGGCCAAGCATCACCAGACAAAGCACTGCAGCGAATGGCACGGCCTTGATGAAATTGCCCGCAGTTGCTGCCAGAGGATTGCTCGCGCCCCGTCCGCGCAGCGAATAGATGCCCCAGGCAACACCGGACAGCAGCATGAGCAGTGCGCCATCCAATTCGGGTGCACGGCTTCCCGGCAGCAGCAGGATCAGCAACCCACTCAACGCCAGCAGCAAACCGCCAATCTGCCCGCCGCTGAAGCGCTCGCCGCGCAGCAAGCCCCACGCAAGCATGCTCAACTGCACTGCGCCGAATAGCAGCAGAGCGCCCGCTCCGGCATCCAGGTTGATATAGGCATAGGAAAAGCTGGCCGCGTAGACGAACAGTGCCAGGGCGCTCAACCAGTCGCCACCTGCTGATTGTCTGGTCTTACCGATCTGTAACAGAAGCCAGAGCGTGAGTGCTCCGGCAAGGATCCGTAGACCGGTAAAACTGGCAGGGTCGATGGCGGTGTCCCGTAAGGCGATACGGCAAAGTATGGAATTGCCAGCGAAGGCCAGCATGGCCAGAGCGGTAAGCAGAAGTATGCGAGTGGTCATGCGCAAGTCCTTATTGCGAGGCACGGCGTGCACGCGCTTTTTTCAGCGCATGCTACGTGGCACTGCCTCATGTGCGTACCGTTTTCTGGAGGTGGATGGTTTGATTGCGCCGCAGTGCATGCGTCGATGGGCTGCATCGGTGCTCTGCGACTCAGCAAAGGCTGCCCAGAGACTGGTCGGCTGTTACAATGGCGGCCTTTCACGCGGAGCTGATCCATGCCTACATCTTTTCTGGAAATCGTCGAGCTACCGGACGGGCGCATCGTGCTTCGTCGTGCCGAGGACGAAGAGGTGCTGGTCACGTTGGATTTCTCCAGCGATGCCAAGGCGTTCCTGCAGGGGCAACACGTCGAGATCGCCAAGGCGATGTTCAACATCGGCGTTCAGATGGCTGGCCGTATGTCGGAAGGTGATTTCGAGCGTGACGATGACGAGCCGCGTGTTCTGCACTGAGCGTGCTGGAACTCGTACGCAGTACCGTCAGGACCCCATAAGCGATGTAACGGCACTTCCTTGTGCTCTGTCGCTCAGCATCCCAGGCGAATATTCAAGCTCTGCGCATCGCCCAAGCTCGCTGCAGCACGGAGCTTGCTGCGGGTCGCACCATTGAGCTGATCAAACCAGCTGACCACGGTATGGCTGCAGCCTGAGGCCAAGGCCTTGCAGGCGAGCTCCAGCGCACCTTCCGCGTCGCGTGGTTGCAGCAGGATGATCCGTTCGCGATTCAGGCCGCATTTACGCAGCCAGTTCTGCGAGAGGAAAGCGGGCGGTGCGATCAGCGTCAGCCACCGACTGTCTGTCGCATCACCGAGTTCACGCAGGACTGGAGCGAGCAACAGGTGGCAGTGTTCGCTGCTGCCGCTCAGGCTCAACTCGCTCAGGTGTTCCTTTTCCTGCTCGGGCTTGGTGCGTGGTTTGAGACTGCCGAACGGCGCCAGGCTTTGCGCTATGACGCCGTCGAACAACGAAAGTTGGGGCCGGGAAGTGCTGGTCTGGTACTGCATGAACCTTCTCCTTAGCGGCGTATGACGCCGACACTCAAGCCTTCTATCACCAGTTCCTGCTGTTCGAGGTCCACCTCGATGGGCGCGAACTCGGGGTTCTCCGCCAACAGCCAAATCTTCTTGCCGTCACGCTTGAAGCGTTTCACCGTGACTTCGTCGCCAATGCGAGCGACTACGATCTGGCCGTTGCGCGCTTCGCGGGTGGTGTGCACGGCGAGCAGGTCGCCGTCGAAGATGCCGACATCCTTCATGCTCATGCCGTGCACGCGTAGCAGATAATCGGCACGCGGATGGAAAAAGCCTGGGCTGATCTGGCAGGATTCCTCGACATGTTGCTGCGCCAGAATCGGCGCGCCAGCTGCAACGCGGCCGATGATCGGCAGGCCGTTTTCGGATGCGGCGGGTTCGAAGTCCGGAATACGTATCCCGCGAGACGCCCCAGGCGTCATCTCGATAGCGCCTTTGCGGGCAAGTGCCTTGAGATGTTCTTCGGCAGCGTTGGGTGACTTGAAGCCGAGTTCCTGAGCGATCTCTGCGCGAGTGGGTGGATACCCATTGTCTTCCAGGCAGCGCTTGATGAACGCGAGGATTTCCGTCTGGCGAGGCGTCAGCTTGATCATGTCGGTCTCTGTTCTTTTATACAGTGACTGGGATTATATACAGTGATCCGGCCTTGGCAACGAATGATTATGATGGTTTAGAAAGCACATCCGGCGTGCTCCGTGGTCTGTCTGCGACAATGACGCTAGTGCCACAAGGCGTTTCGTGGTTGACTTGCCGGTCGGTGAAACGTAAGTTTCAAACAGTTGTTTGTCTTTCGGAGGGGGCATGGCGCAGTCGGAAACAGTTGAGCGCATTCTTGATGCAGCGGAACAGCTGTTCGCGGAAAAAGGCTTCGCCGAAACCTCGCTTCGCCTGATCACCAGCAAGGCTGGGGTCAACCTCGCGGCAGTGAACTATCATTTCGGTTCGAAGAAGGCGCTGATCCAGGCGGTGTTCTCGCGTTTTCTCGGGCCATTCTGTGCCAGTCTCGAGCGTGAACTGGATCGACGCGAGGCATTGACCGACAAGAAGGACACGCTCGAGGAACTGCTGGAAATCCTCGTCGAGCAGGCCTTGGCGGTCAAACCGCGCAGCGGCGATGATCTGTCCATCTTCATGCGCCTGCTGGGCTTGTCTTTCAGTCAGAGCCAGGGCCACCTGCGCCGCTATCTGGAAGATATGTACGGCAAGGTGTTCCGTCGCTACATGCTCAAGGTGCATGATGCGGCGCCGGCCATTCCGCCCATCGAACTGTTCTGGCGTGTGCACTTCATGCTTGGTGCGGCCGCATTCAGCATGTCGGGTATCAAGGCACTGCGCGCTATTTCCGAGAACGATTTTGGCGTCAGAACCTCGATCGAGCAGGTCATGCGTATGATGGTGCCGTTTCTCGCGGCCGGCATGCGCGCCGACAGTGGCATTGATGACAACACGCTGGCGGCCGCGCAACCGATCGCACGGCGCAACGCAGTGGCCATTCCGGCGAAGGCTTGAGCTACAAGCCTGCCGGGTGATCGGCTAAGCTAGCCGCCCATGGCATTTCTCGATTTTCTGCATATTTCCATCGCCGATCAGCAGCTCTACGGCTTCGCCGAGGGCCAGTTGCGTCTGCGCTTTTCTGTCTCTACGGCACGCAATGGTGCGGGCGAGCTGAACGGTTCCGGTTGCACGCCGCGCGGTCTGCATCAGGTGCGTGCGCGCCTCGGTGACGGTTTGCCTCAAGGTGCGGTGTTGCGTGGGCGGCGCTGGACAGGGGAGGTATGGTCCCCTGAGCTTCACGGAATTTCTCCCGGTCGTGACTGGATCCTGACCCGGATTCTCTGGCTCAGCGGGTGCGAGCCTGGAGTCAATCGCCAGGGGCAGGTCGATACCTTCCGCCGTTACATCTACATTCACGGCACCCCCGATTGTGAGCCGATGGGCGTACCTCTTTCCCATGGTTGCATTCGCATGCGCAATTCCGACCTGCTGCAACTCTTCCCATTGGTGCCGCCTCACTGTGCGGTGCGCATCGACGAGGCGCCCTGTCCCGATTGGGCTGCCGCTGAACTCGAATAAGGATTCCTTTGCATATGCACGGTTCACTGATGCTGGACATTGCTGGTACCTGGTTGACTGCCGAAGATCGCCAGCTGCTTCGCCAGCCCGAGGTCGGTGGGCTTATTCTGTTTGCCCGAAACATCGAGCACTCGCGCCAGGTCGACGAGCTGTGTCGATCGATTCGAGCCGTGCGGCCAGACCTGCTGTTGGCGGTGGACCAGGAGGGTGGCCGCGTTCAGCGGCTGCGCCAGGGTTTCGTACGGCTTCCGCCGATGCGCGAACTTGCGCGCTGCTCCGACGCGCCGCGGCTGGCGGAAGCCTGCGGTTGGGTGATGGCGACCGAGGTACTCGCTGCGGGCCTGGATTTCAGCTTCGCACCGGTTCTCGATCTTGACCACCAGCGCAGTGCCGTGGTGGGAACGCGTGCATTCGAAGGCGATCCGCAGGCCGCCGTAGTGCTGATCGACGCGTTCATCCGTGGCATGCACGCGGCGGGTATGGCCGCAACCGGCAAGCACTTTCCCGGTCATGGCTGGGCCGAGGCGGACTCCCATGTCGCAATCCCGGTCGACGAACGAAGTCTTGAAGAGTTGCGCCGCTGTGATCTGATTCCCTTCAAGGCGCTGAGCGGCACGCTCGATGCGATCATGCCGGCGCACGTGATCTATCCTCAGGTCGATGACCAGCCCGCAGGTTTTTCGCGGCGCTGGCTGCAGGACATCCTGCGTAACGAGCTCGGCTTCAAGGGCGTGATCTTCAGTGACGATCTGTCGATGGCGGGCGCGCACGTCGCCGGCGATGCGGCCGATCGCATCCAGGCAGCGCTGGTTGCCGGCTGTGACATGGGGCTGGTGTGCAATGATCGGGCGGCGGCTGAACTCGCGTTGGCTGCGCTGCAGCGCCTCAGCGTCACGGCGCCGCCTGCGCTTTCGCGTATGCGCGCTCGCCGGGAGTTCGCTGCTGAGTACAAGCAGAATCCGCGTTGGCTTGACGCGATTGGCGCGCTCAAGGCCGCCGACCTGATTGACTGACCCTTTTTCTTTCAAGGAATACCCATGACTGTCCATGCCATCATCGGCGGCACCGGCCTGACTCAGTTGAGCGGCTTCAAGATGCAGCGCGCGCAGCTCATCGATACGCCCTACGGGCGCCCGTCCGGTGAGATCCTGCGTGGCGAATACAGCGGCCGAGAGGTGCTGTTCCTTGCACGGCATGGCCATCCGCACCGCATTCCGCCACATCAGGTGAATTACCGAGCCAACTTATGGGCGCTGAGGCAGGCCGGGGCGGAGGCGATTCTTGCAATCAATGCGGTCGGTGGCATCCATTCGGCCATGCGCTCCGGACATTTTTGCGTACCCCATCAGATTGTCGATTACACCTACGGTCGCGAACACACCTTCTTCGAAGGCGATATAGATCATGTGACCCACATCGATTTCAGCTATCCCTATGACGAAGCGCTGCGCGAGCGCCTGATCGGCGCACTCGCAGCCGAGGGCTATGCGTTCAGCAGTCACGGTGTGTATGGCTGCACGCAGGGGCCGCGGCTGGAAACAGTAGCGGAGATTACCCGTATGGAACGCGACGGTTGCGACATCGTCGGTATGACCGGAATGCCCGAGGCTGCGCTGGCGCGCGAACTCGACCTGCCTTATGCCTGCCTGGCGCTGGTGGTCAATCCGGCGGCCGGCAAGGCGAGCGGGGTGATCACCATGACCGAGATCGAGGCGGCACTGGCTGCCGGCATAGGCAAGGCGCGACTGGTCCTCGCAAACGTGCTAGCGACGTGAGTGATCCGCGGCGCACTGTAATGCGGGAGCGCTTTGTCTGAAACGTCGTTGTCATATTGCGGCCTGAGACTGGTATTTTTGCGGTGGCCCCCGTTGCGGCAAGCATGCTGCTTGCTACACTTGGCCGTCCTTTGGAGTACCGGAATGTTTTGCCAGGCACGCACAATAAGAATTCTTAGAACCGTCGTGTTGCTCTGCCTGCTTGGCGGCATGGCCGGATGCTCGACCTGGTTTTCGGGTGATTTCAAGGACCCTACGGTCGAGCTCACCAAGGTCGATATCATCAAGGCGCGGCTGCTGGAACAGCAATTCATGCTGCGCTTTCGTATCGACAACCCCAACGATCACAGCCTGCCGGTGCGAGGGCTGATCTACAAAGTCCATCTCAACGATGTGGAGCTGGCCAGTGGCGAGTCCAGTGGCTGGCTGACGGTGCCCGCCAACAGCTTCGAGTACTACGAAGTGCCGGTGCACACCAACCTCTGGCGTCATATGAAGTACATCGTGCGCCTGCTGGAGAAACCCGACCGTCCGATCGCCTACCGCCTGGCCGGTGAGCTCAAGACCGGGCTGATGATGGGCCGGCGCGTGCACATTTCCAACAATGGCGAGATAATCCCGGGCAACTTTATTCCGGAGTAGTACCCAGATGAGTCAAGAACCCCACGTACATGGTCCCGACTGCAACCACGATCACGACCATGACCATCACCACGTTCATGGCCCGCATTGCAATCACAGCCACGAACCTGTGCGTAACCCGCTGAAGGACGTCGGTCGCAATGACCCGTGCCCTTGTGGCAGCCAGCAGAAGTACAAGAAATGCCACGGCGCCTGAGCCTGTCATGACCCTGGCCATCGGTCTGTTCGTCATCGCCGCGCTGCTGATTGCTGCGCTGGGTGGCTATGCGCTGTATCTCTGGCGCCGTGTCTGGCGCAACGAGCGGTTGCAGGCAGAGGCGCGGACGCAGCAGCAGACCGCGCTGGCGGAGGATCTGCGAATCCTCGCCAGCTGCCTGCTGGAGGAGCAAGTCCCGCTCATCGAAGGGGCAATCCGCATCAAGGTGCTGCTCGACAACTATGATGTGGCGCTGGGGCAGCATCCTCGTTGTCAGGTCTTCCAGCAGCTGTTCGAGGCCACCGAGCAAGTGCCGACCCATGCGGCCTGGAAGGCTCTGGACAAGCAGGAGCGGCGCCGACATGAAGCGCAGTTCAGTGCCCTCGAGCTGCAGCACAAGGCCGAGGCTCGACGTTCGGCCCGTTGGCTGCTCGACGAAGCTCTGCCAAAATCCCGCGACGCGGCCTGATCGACCGATCTTCTTCGCCGCGCGCCCTCTAATCTGTCAGTACCATCCCTTGCCAAGCTCGCTCAGGAGTCTTTGATGTCTCTGCGTCTGCCGTTCGCCCTGGTTCGCTTGACGCTGGGGGCCGCGCTCGGCCTGGCCGGCCTTGGCGGTTGTCAGGCCTATCTCGATAATCGCTACAGCGCCAGCCTGCCGCCGTCGCAGGGCATTCAGCCGCTGACCGGCCTGGCAGGCAGCGCGAGCATCCGGCGCAATTCGCTGGGCATGCCGCTGATCGAAACCTCGTCGTTCCACGATGCGCTGTTCGCCATGGGTTACGTCCACGCCACCGATCGTCTGAGCCAGATGGTCAGCCTACGGCTGATGGCTCAAGGGAGGTTGGCGGAGATGGTCGGCCCCGGCGTGTTGGAGACCGACCGCTTCATGCGCGCGGTGAATCTGCGCCAGAGCGCCGAGCTGCTCTATCGCGAGTCCTCGCCGCGGATGAAGAAGTTCTTCGAGGTCTACGCCCGCGGCGTGAACGCCTACCTGTATCGCCATCAGGACAAGCTGCCGATGGACCTTGCCGAGTCCGGCTACAAGCCTGAGTACTGGAAGCCCGAGGACTCGGTGCTGGTGTTCTGTTTGCTCAACTTCGGGCTTTCGCAGAATCTGCAGGAAGAAGTGGCGGCGCTGCTGCTGGCGCAGAAGGTGGGTAGCGACAAGCTCGCCTGGTTGCTGCCGATCTATCCGGACGAAGCATTGCCGTTCGCCGAAGCCGACAAGCTCAAGGGACTCGCACTGGGTGGATCGGTACCAGAGCTGGCGGCGATCGAGCAGGCGGCGCAAAACTTGGCATCGTTGACCCCGACTGGGATGGCTGCGTCGAACAACTGGGCCATTGCCGGCAGCAACACCCGTAGCGGCAAACCGATTCTGGCCAACGACACGCACCTGCCGCTGTCGATGCCTTCGTACTGGAATTTCATGCAGGTCCGCGCACCGAAGTTCCTTGCCGCGGGTGTCACCATCGCCGGGGTGCCCGCAATGGTCGCCGGTTTCAACGGCAAGCTCGGCTGGGGCATGACCATGGTGATGGGCGACAATCAGGACCTCTATCTCGAGCAGGTGCGCCGCGAAGGCTCGCGGCTGATGTACCTGGCCGATGGCAAGTGGCTGCAGGCCCGCGAGCGGCACGAAACCTACTTCGTCAAAGGCGAGCGGCCGATTCGCGAGACCATCTACGAAACCCGTAATGGGCCTCTGCTGAACACGACGCTCGGCGAGCGCAAGCACCCCTTGCAACCGCTACAGCTCCGCAGTGGTTACGGCCTTGCGCTGAAAACCACGCAGCTGGAGGCCGATCGCACCCTGGATGCCTTCTTCGATCTGTCCCGCGCGCAATCGGTGGATCAGGCCTTCGAGGCGACCCGCGAAATTCGTGCGACGGCGCTGAATCTGGTGTTTGCTGACCAGCAGGGAATCGGCTGGCAGGTCACCGGACGCTTCCCAAATCGTCGCGAGGGATTGGGGCTGGTGCCGTCGCCGGGTTGGGACAATCGTTATGAATGGGACGGCTTTGCTGATCCGATGCTGCATCCCTACGACCAGGATCCGATCCAGGGCTGGCTCGGCACCGCCAACCATCGCAGTGTACCGCGCGGTTACGGGATGCAGCTTTCCAGCTCCTGGTATGGTCCCGAGCGCTATGAGCGCCTGGCGGAACTGGCGGGGCGGGGCAAGCATGACACCCGCAGTACTATCGCGATGCAGTACGACCAGGTCACGCCGTTCGCCGCCAAGCTCAGGACAATGTTCGAGGCGCCGGGCATGGCCGAGCCATTGCGCAAGGCGATCGATGCACTGCCGGCCGCCGAACGCAGCAAGGCGCGAGAAGCGCTGGATCGACTGATGGCGTTCAACGGCAAGCTCGCTGCGAATTCGGCCGATGCTGCGCTGTATGGCGCTTTCCTGCACGAAAGCGCGCGGCAGACGTTCCTCGACGAGCTGGGGCCGGAAGATACGCAGGCGTGGCGAGCGCTGGTGCAGACGGCCAACACCTCCTATTCGGCCCAGGCCGACCATCTGCTCGGGCGCGAGGACAGCCCGTTCTGGAATGACCAGCGCACCGCGCATGCCGAAGACAAGCCGGCAATCCTCGCGCGCAGCCTGGCCGCAGCAGTGACCTTGCTGGAAGGCCGTCTGGGCAACGGGCGCAGCGCCTGGCAATGGGGCAAGCTGCACACTGCCAGCTGGACCTCCGGCGCGACGCAGTTGGCGCCGCATATGCCGGCCAGCCAGCGGAGCAAGATCAACGCCATCGGCAGCTACCTGGATCGCGGCCCCTTTGCCATGGGCGGCGACCACAGCACGCTGAATGCCTCGGCCTATCATCTGGGAACGGACTTCGATACCTGGCTGATCCCGGCGATGCGCATTCTCGTCGACTTTGGCCGCGACGAGCCGATGATCGGCCTCAACAGTTCAGGCCAGTCGGGCAATCCGGCCAGCCCTCACTACGCCGATGGCATCGACGCGTGGATGAAGGCGAACTACATGAGTTTCCCGTTCAAGACGGAGAATCTCGACAAGGTCTACGGCACGCAGCGCCTGTTGCTGACACCTGCTGGTAAATGACGGGAGCGCCGCACCGGCATCAGGCCGGTTGCGGCGCTGCTGGCGCGACTTCCAGAACGCGGATCACGCCTGGCGTCGGGTAGTGCCAGCGTACGTCCACATCCCATAACTGCGCGCCGTAACGCCGTTCGGGCTCCGGCTTCTGATAGGCCGGGCGCGGGTCCTGCGCCAGGCACTGTTCGATGAGTTCGACCAGAGGCTCGCCCAGGCGCAGTGCTTCGCGGCGGGCTTGCAGCAATCCCGATTCCGACCATTGCACCTCAATCAACTCTGGCGCATCGGCGGCCATGTCGTTGCGTGCGTCAGGTAGCGCATCGGCGTAGGGCACGTAGGGTTTGATGTCCAGCACCGGGGTGCCGTCCAGCAGGTCGATGCCGGAAATGAACAGTCGTCCCGGCTCGACCTTATCCAGCCTGACCACCGACTGACCGATGCCATTGGGTCTGTGCGTTGCTCGCGTGGCGAACACGCCAACCATGCGATTGCCGCCCAGACGTGGCGGGCGAACCTTGAGGCGGGGTTTGCTTTCCAGCGCCTGATGGAAGAGAAACAGCAGCCACACGTGGCTGACCTGCTCGAGCCCGGCTACCGCATCACCACTGTCGAACGGCGGCAGCAGTTCCAGCACGCCACGTGCGGCTGGCGCCAGGCTGGGCTGGCGGGGGATGGCGAACTTCTCCTTGAAGCAGGAGCGGACGTAGCCGATCGGCGAGACGCTGTGATCCATGAAGGCTGGCCTGGGAAGCAGTCGGGCGGCTGCGCATCTTACCCGCTATGGCCGCCCGTTGCGCTTCCAGCAGGCCGACACGCACATGCATCGCCGGCCCGCCGTTGACGTGTTACAGGCCGAGCAGATTGGCGACGTAATCAGCATCCTTGTCGCCGCGG
The DNA here is from genome assembly GCF_021432085.1 of Stutzerimonas kunmingensis. Taxonomy (GTDB): domain Bacteria; phylum Pseudomonadota; class Gammaproteobacteria; order Pseudomonadales; family Pseudomonadaceae; genus Stutzerimonas. Next base: position 2,085,013 of record NZ_CP090366.1, read on the forward strand.
CCAGATAGATTGACGAGGATATGGCTGTCCTTGCTCAGCGTCGGCGCGGTGCGAATCGCCCAGGCCACCGCGTGGGCGCTTTCCAGGGCGGGAATGATGCCTTCCACGCACGACAGAGTCATGAAGGCATCCAGGCATTCCTGATCGGTCGCGGTCTGGTAGTTCACCCGGCCGATGTCCTTCAGGTAGCTGTGCTGCGGACCGACCCCCGGGTAGTCCAGGCCGGAGGCGATGGAGTGCACTGCCGATGGGTTGCCGTCTGCATCCTCCAGCACGTAGCAGGCCATGCCGTGCAGTTCGCCGGGTTTGCCCTTGGACAGCGTGGCCGAATGGCGACCGGGCTTGTCCAGGCTTTCGCCGGCCGGCTCGATACCCACCAGCTCGACCGCAGCATCTTCGAGAAAGGCGGTGAACATGCCCATGGCATTGGAGCCGCCACCGACGCAGGCAACCACGTGGTCGGGCAGGCGGCCATGTTTGGCGAGGAACTGCTCACGGGCCTCGGTGCCGATGATCGACTGGAAGTCGCGAACCATCTTCGGGAACGGGTGCGGGCCGACCACCGAGCCGATGGCGTAGATGTAGTTGTGCGGGTCCTTCAGGTATTCCTCGAAGGCGCTATCCACCGCTTCCTTGAGCGTCGCGGCGCCGCGGGTGACCGCTACCAGCTTGCAGCCGAGGATCTTCATCTTGGTGACGTTCGGGTGTTCCTTCTCGATGTCCACCTGTCCCATGTGGATCTCGCAGGGAATGCCGACCAGCGCGCAGGCAGTAGCCAGGGCAACCCCGTGCTGGCCGGCGCCAGTCTCCGCGATCACCTTCTTCTTGCCCATGAATTTGGCCAACAGCGCCTCGCCCAGGCAGTGATTGATCTTGTGCGCGCCGGTGTGGTTGAGATCTTCGCGCTTCAGATAGATCTGCGCGCCGCCGAGCTGCTCGGACAGCCGCCGCGCATGGAAGATCGGGCTTGGCCGACCTACGTAGTCGGCGAACAGTGCGGCCAGTTCCTGCTGGAAGTCATCGCGCTGGCGAATTTCCTCGTAGGCAAGGTTGATGTCGTCCATCGCTTGCTTGAGGTGCGGTGGGACCAGCTGGCCGCCATAGGGGCCGAAATATCCGTTGGCGTCGGGCATGGCGGTGAAGCGAGGATCGGACGACATGAACTCATCTCTGCAGGTGGAATGGGAAGAAGGATGCTGCTACGCGGGGCCGATCATAAGTCAGCGCACAATCGCTGAAAACGCCGAGCGGGGGCGGAGCGCTGCGCCGCTCGTGGCGAGGCGATTCGCATTGACCGAAGGCGCGGATCAAGGCGCTTGGGATGGTGCCGATTTCGCCGTGATTCGCGAAATTGACACTTATCGTGTAGGATGCACGCCGACTTCGCCATTATGGGAGCATGATTCAACTTTCATTTTTGTCGGCAGCAGCTTGCCGACGGGCATGGCTGTCATCAGTACGGCCGCTATGCATGCCCATCCCGCCCTTGGTGCGCAGCAATTTCGAAAGATTTGCCCGCCACCTGCCGCAATACGTCGCACTGCGATGTCGTAAAGCCAGAACAAGTTCAGGAGATCGAACTGATGAACGAGGCTGAGCTCTCGCCCAATGATTCCGAAGCGCCGGCTGACCGGATCAATCCCGTAGTGTTCTACGGTTCCGCAATCGCCATCGTGGCGTTTGCCATATGGACGATGTTCTTCACTGATCGCTCCCAAGCGGTCATCAATACGGTGCTTGGCTGGATATCCGACAGCTTCGGCTGGTTCTACTTTCTCGCCGTGCTGGTCTACCTGCTCTTCGTGGTGATCGTCGCCACCAGCCGCTACGGCAAGATCCGCCTCGGGCCGGATCATTCCAAACCCGAATTCAACGTGGTCACCTGGGCGGCGATGCTGTTTTCCGCCGGGATCGGCATCGACCTGCTCTTTTTCTGTATCGCCGAACCCATCACCCAATTTCTCGAGCCGCCGGTAGGCGAGGGCGGCACTACCCAGGCCGCACGCCACGCCATGGAGCTGACCTTTCTGCACTGGGGGCTTTCGGGCTGGGGCGTCTATACCCTGGTCGGCATGTCGCTGGCGTATTTCAGCTTCCGCCAAGGCTTGCCGCTGTCGATCCGCTCGGCGCTGTATCCGATCTTCGGCAAGCGCATCCACGGCCCCATCGGGCATACCGTCGATACCGCCGCGGTGCTCGGCACGGTGTTCGGCATAGCCACCAGTCTCGGCATCGGCATCATCCAGCTGAACTTCGGCCTCAACTACATCTTCGGCGTACCGGAAGGCACCTTCACCCAGGCCGTGCTGGTGGTGCTGATCGTGGTGTTCTCGGCGATCTCGGCGGCGACCGGGGTCGAGCGCGGGATTCGCCGGCTTTCCGAATTCAACATGCTGCTGGCGGTATTGCTGCTGCTGTTCGTGCTGGTGGTCGGCGATACGGTGTTCCTGCTCAACGCGCTGGTGATGAACGTTGGCGACTACTTCTCCAACTTCATCAGCCTGTCGCTGGACACCTACGCCTACCGCCGGCCGACCGACTGGCTGAACGCCTGGACGGTGTTCTTCTGGGCCTGGTGGATTGCCTGGGGACCGTTCGTGGGCCTGTTCCTGGCTCGCATTTCCCGGGGGCGTACCATCCGCGAGTTCGTCATCGGCACGTTGCTGCTACCGCTGGCTTTCATGATGGCCTGGATGTCGATCATGGGTAACAGCGCCATCGAGATGGTCATGGGCGGTGCCCTCGAATTCGGTCAGCAGGCGGTGAGCAACCCTGGCTCGTCGATCTATCTGTTCCTGCAGAGCCTGCCCTGGGCCGGTCTCACCACCATCGTGGTGACCATCCTCGCCATTGTGTTCTTCGTTACCTCAGGCGACTCCGGCTCGCTGGTGCTGTCGAACTTCACCTCCATCCTCAAGGATGTGAACAGCGATGCGCCGGTGTGGATGCGCATCCTCTGGGCGGCGATCATCGGCGTGCTCACCCTGGCGCTGCTGATTGCCGGCGGCCTGACCGCGCTGCAGGGCACCGTGGTGATCATGGGGCTGCCGTTCTCCATCGTCCTGCTGTTCATGATGTACGGGCTGTTCAAGGCATTGCACGTCGAGGGCGTCATGGCCGACAGCTACCAGAAGAGCCTGTCCGGCTATCTGTCCGGGCGCGCTACGCTGGAACACACGCAGATGAACTGGAGTCAGCGGCTGTCGCGGGCGATGAGCTTCCCCAGCCGTTCGCAGATCCGTCGTTACCTGAAGGATGTCTGCAAGCCGGCGATGGAAGAGATCCAGAAGGCGCTGGGCGAGAAGGGCGTGCCGGTGGATATCGTCGAAGGCGAGCCAGGCAACGAGCACCTGGCGCTGCACGTCAATCTGGGCAGCGAGCAGGACTTCACTTACCAGATCTGGCCGGTGCGCGGCACCATGCCATCCTTTGCCCTGCGCACGCAGAGCGGCAACGCCGACTACTACCGGCTCGAGGTGCATCTGCGTCAGGGCAGCCTGGGTTACGACCTGATGGGCTACTCCCGGCGCCAGCTGATCGAGGACATCCTCGACCACTACGAGCACCACATGCACTTCCTGCATCTGCAGCGCGAGAACGGTGGTGGTGAAAGCGGCATGCCCAACCCGGGCGCAACGCCGACACCTTGACCCTGCACGCCTCGGGCGATCCCCGAGGCGTTCCATTCATGTCGCGGTAGTGTCGATCCGCTGCCGCCACGACCAGTACGAAGAGGTAGAACATGGCCCGTTTCCCACGGCAGCAACTCTATATCCATGGCGGCTACGTCGACGCCAGCAGCAACCAGACCTTCGAGAGCATCAACCCGGCCAACGGCGAAGTCCTGGCCGAAGTGCCCGAGGCCGGTGCGGCCGATCTGGAACGTGCGGTTGAAAGCGCCGAGCAGGGCCAGCGCGTCTGGGCAGCACTGACCGGCATCGAGCGTGCGCGCATCATGCGGCGCGCGGTCGATCTCTTGCGCGAGCGCAACGACGAGTTGGCCCTGCTGGAAACCCTGGACACCGGCAAGCCGCTGAGCGAGACCCGCAGCGTTGACATCGTCACCGGTGCCGACGTGCTGGAGTACTACGCGGGCCTGGCTCCGGCCATCGAGGGCGAGCAGATTCCGCTGCGCGACAGCAGCTTCGTCTACACCCGGCGCGAACCGCTGGGCGTGGTGGCCGGCATCGGTGCCTGGAACTATCCGATCCAGATCGCCCTGTGGAAGGCCGCTCCGGCGCTGGCCGCGGGCAACGCGATGATCTTCAAGCCCAGTGAGGTCACGCCCCTGAGCGCGCTGAAACTGGCGGAGATCTTCAGCGAGGCTGGGCTGCCCGATGGCGTGTTCAACGTGCTGACTGGCAGTGGCGCCGGCGTCGGGGCGCTGATCACCGAGCACCCGCGCATCGCCAAGGTGTCCTTCACCGGCGGTGTGGCGACCGGCAAGAAGGTCATGGCCAGCGCGGCAGGCTCTTCGCTGAAGGACGTGACCATGGAACTGGGCGGCAAGTCGCCGCTGATCGTCTGCGAGGACGCCGATCTGGACCGCGCGGCCGATATCGCGGTCATGGCGAACTTCTTCAGCTCCGGCCAGGTGTGCACCAACGGCACCCGGGTGTTCGTCCCCGCGGGCCTGAAAGCGGCCTTCGAGGCCAAGCTGCTGGAGCGCGTGCAGCGCATTCGCCTGGGTGATCCGCAGCAGGATGAGACCAACTTCGGCCCACTGGTCAGCTTCGCGCACATGAACAAGGTGCTCGACTACATCGCTCAGGGCAAGGCCGCCGGCGCGCGGCTGCTCTGTGGCGGAGAGCGGGTGACCGAGGGCGAGTACACCAGGGGCGCCTTCGTCGCACCCACCGTCTTCAGCGACTGCAGCGACGACATGAGCATCGTGCGCGAAGAGATCTTCGGCCCGGTGCTGAGCCTGCTTGAGTATCAGGATGAGGACGAAGTCATCCGCCGCGCCAACGACACCGAGTACGGCCTCGCCGCCGGCGTGGTCACCAGCGATCTGGCGCGGGCGCACCGCATCATCCATCGCCTCGAGGCCGGCATCTGCTGGATCAATACCTGGGGCGAATCGCCGGCGCAGATGCCGGTCGGTGGCTACAAGCAGTCCGGCATCGGCCGCGAAAACGGCATCGCCTCGCTGGCGCACTACACGCGGGTCAAATCGGTACAGGTAGAGCTGGGCGAGTTCGCCTCGGTGTTCTGAAGGAGGTTTGAACCATGGAATATGACTACATCATCATCGGCGCCGGCTCGGCGGGTAACGTGCTCGCCGCGCGCCTGACCGAGGATGCCGACGTCAGCGTGCTGCTGCTGGAAGCCGGCGGCCCGGACTACCGGCTGGACTTCCGGACCCAGATGCCCGCCGCGCTGGCCTATCCGCTGCAGGGCACGCGCTACAACTGGGCCTACAAGACCGACCCCGAGCCGCACATGAACAACCGTCGCATGGACTGCGGTCGCGGCAAGGGCCTGGGTGGCTCATCGCTGATCAACGGCATGTGCTACATCCGCGGCAACGCGCTGGACTACGACAACTGGGCCAAGGCACCGGGACTAGAAGACTGGACCTACCTCGACTGCCTGCCGTATTTCCGCAAGGCCGAATCGCGCGACATCGGCCCCAACGACTACCATGGCGCTGTCGGCCCGGTCAGCGTGACCACGCCGAAGGCCGACAACAATGAGCTGTTCCACGCCATGGTCGAAGCCGGTGTGCAGGCCGGCTACCCGCGTACCGACGACCTCAACGGCTATCAGCAGGAAGGCTTCGGCCCGATGGACCGTACCGTGACGCCCCAGGGCCGGCGCGCCAGCACGGCGCGCGGCTATCTGGATCAGGCCAGGGAGCGGCCGAACCTGACCATCGAAACGCACGCGGTGACCGATCGGGTCCTTTTCGAAGGCAAGCGCGCGGTGGGCGTGCGCTACCTGCGCGATCGCAAGGACCCGTACATCGTGCGTGCGCGTCACGAGGTGCTGCTGTGCGGCGGGGCGATCGCCTCGCCGCAGATCCTGCAGCGCTCGGGCGTCGGGCCGGGCGAGCTGCTGCGCCGGGTCGGCGTGAAACTTGTCCACGAGCTGCCCGGCGTTGGCCAGAACTTGCAGGACCATCTGGAGATGTACTTGCAGTTCGAGTGCCTGAAGCCGGTTTCGCTGTATCCGGCGCTGAAATGGTGGAACCAGCCGGCCATCGGCGCCGAATGGCTGTTCCTCGGCAGCGGCATCGGCGCCAGCAACCAGTTCGAGGCCGGCGGCTTCATCCGCAGCAGTGAAGAGTTCGAATGGCCGAACATCCAGTTCCACTTCCTGCCGGTGGCGGTCAGCTACAACGGCAGCAACGCCCATGACGGTCACAGTTTCCAGGCCCACGTCGGCTCGATGCGCTCGCCCAGCCGCGGGCGTATCGAGATCCGCTCGACCGACCCGGCCGAGGACCCGAGCATCCTGTTCAACTACATGGCCCACGAGCAGGACTGGCGCGAGTTCCGCGATGCCATCCGCATCACCCGCGGGATCATCGCCCAGCCGGCGCTCGACCCTTACCGCGGTCGCGAGCTGAGCCCGGGTATCGATGCGCAGAGCGATGCCGAGCTGGACGCCTTCGTCCGCGAGCACGCCGAGACAGCCTATCACCCGTCCTGCTCCTGCAAGATGGGCAGCGACGGCATGGCCGTGGTCGACGGCCAGGGCCGGGTGCATGGGCTGGAAGGGTTGCGCGTGGTGGATGCCTCGATCATGCCGCAGATCATCACCGGCAACCTCAACGCGACCACCATCATGATCGCCGAGAAGATCGCCGATCGGATTCGCGGTCATGAGCCGCTGCCGCGCAGCACGGCGAAGTACTACGTGGCCGGCAATGCGCCGGTGCGGCAACCGCCGCAGCGTTGATGAGCCCGCAATCAGTCGGTGGGAAAGGCTTCGCCGTTTCCCTCCACCGGGCTGCCCAGGGCTCGTAGCGCAGAAATGAAAACGCCCCGCAGAAGCGGGGCGTTTTGTTTAACCGATCAGCTCAGATCACTTCGGCCCAGAGGTCGTACTCGTCGGCGTTGGTGACACGCACGCGGACCTTGTCGCCCGGCTGCAGAGGCTGTTCGCTGTCGACGTAGACCATGCCGTCGATCTCCGGGGCGTCGGCCCAGGAGCGGCCGATGGCACCGTCGTCGTCCACTTCGTCGATCAACACGTCCAGCTCCTTGCCGACCTTCAGCTGCAGGCGCGCGGCGCTGATGGCCTGCTGGTGCGCCATGAAGCGGTCCCAACGGTCCTGCTTGATCTCGTCCGGTACCGGTTCCAGGTCCATGGTCTCGGCCGGTGCGCCTTCGACCGGCGAATACTGGAAGCAGCCGACGCGGTCGAGCTGGGCTTCGGTCAGCCAGTCGAGCAGGTACTGGAAGTCTTCCTCGGTCTCGCCGGGGAAGCCGACAATAAAGGTCGAGCGGATGGTCAGCTCGGCGCAGATCTCGCGCCACTGCTTGATGCGCGCCAGGGTCTTGTCCTCGAAGGCCGGACGCTTCATGGCCTTGAGTACCTTCGGGCTGGCGTGCTGGAAGGGGATGTCCAGGTACGGCAGGATCTTGCCGGCGGCCATCAGCGGGATCACGTCGTCGACGTTGGGGTAGGGGTAGACGTAGTGCAGGCGCACCCAGACGCCCATCTTGCCCAGCTCCTCGCACAGCTCGAGCATGCGCGTCTTGACCGGTTGGCCGTTCCAGAAATCCAGCTTGTACTTAAGGTCGACGCCATAGGCGCTGGTGTCCTGGCTGATCACCAGAACTTCCTTGACGCCGGCCTTGACCAGGCGCTCGGCCTCGCTGAGCACATCGCCCACCGGGCGGCTGACCAGCTTGCCGCGCATGGAGGGGATGATGCAGAAGCTGCAGGTATGGTTGCAGCCTTCGGAAATCTTCAGATAGGCGTAGTGACGCGGGGTGAGCTTGATGCCCTGTGGCGGCACCAAATCGACGAAGGGATCGTGCTCGATGCTCGGCGGCACCACTTCGTGCACCGCATTGACCACCTGCTCGTACTGCTGCGGGCCGGTAACCGCCAGCACGCTGGGGTGCACGCCACGGATGTTGTTCTCGTCCACGCCCATGCAGCCGGTGACGATCACCTTGCCGTTCTCGGCGATCGCCTCGCCAATGGCGTCCAGCGATTCGGCCTTGGCACTGTCGATGAAGCCGCAGGTATTGACCACCACCACATCGGCATCCTCGTAGGACGGCACGATCTGGTAACCCTCCATGCGCAGCTGGGTGAGGATGCGTTCGGAGTCGACGGTTGCCTTTGGGCACCCCAGGCTGACGAACCCGACTGTTGGCGTTTTGCTCATCGACTTTGAACCTCGAAAACCACGCATTAAAAAGGCGCGCGAGTATATAGAGCTGAGCATTTTTTAGCCAGACTGAAAGCGGCAGCGCTCGACCGTTCAGCGGTTCACCGTTCCATTGCCTTGGCCGGGAGCGTGGCGGTCTGGCTGGGCTAAACCTCGAACCATTGGTCGCATGCGGCGGTCGTACTGCGAATCGTGTTGCGCGAGGTATCAAAAGCCTATCATTGCCGCCTTTATTCAACCGGGGAAATGGACTTCATGAAAACGTTGCTATCGAAAGGCCTGGCGATGACCGCTGCCATGGCGTTGTGCACGAGCGCTTTGGCCGATGATGCGCTGTTCAAGGAGCATGTGTATGGCGCGCCGTTCAGCAAATACAGCAATCAAGCTGGCTATTACGATTGTTCTGTAGAAATTGGCGCCACCGCACTGTGCATAGATGACGTCAAATTCGTGGGGCACGCTTTTACTGCCGCTTTACTGTTCTCCGGCGACAAGCTTTATATGGTCAGTCTGTTGTCAGCTTTTGAGCAGCAGGCCTATGTACAGGCGGTCGCTGCGCTGGCTAAGACCTTTGCGCTTGTCTCACTGGCTGATGCCAGTTCGCAGCTTGATCTTCTTGATCTGGACCGCCGTAGCAGCCGGCAGGATTTCGCAGCAAAGTTGTCCAGTTACGAAAGCGTGGCGGCTAACGCAGGAAACCTAACCTACACCTTCATCGAAGGCCTGGATCGCGCCAAGAAGCATCCTAATGTCACGACAGCCGTAGCTGCCGCCAAGGACAATACGCGTGTCGCTGAGCTGGTGATAATGGATGACGGCGCTGACTCGATACTTGCCGTCCGTTTTTCGTTTCCTAAACTGGAGGCAAGAAAGCTCAAGGACGCGCTCGCCAGTCCCGTAGAGGATTTCTAGCGATCAGCGATTGGATGTCGCAACTACCGGCGCCGTTGAGGGGCTCTGGCGCGGCAGGTAGCGCTTGAGCCGAAGCGCTGGCGATTCGACGAGGTGCCAGGACAGCACCGCGAGCGCCAGGCTGGCAGCGAAGCCAAGGAGCATGAAGGGAATCAGTGGCAGCTGGCCGTCGGTCCAGTGCATCAGTAGCTGCTGGACCGGGAAGCTGAAGATGTACAGGCCGTAGGAGAAGTCGCCGGCCTTGCCGAAGCCGGACAGCCTCGGAATGCGCAGTTGGGCGAGGTAGAGCGTCAGATAGGGCAGGGTCAGCACGTGCACCAGCTCCCAGTGATCGGTGCGGGCACTCACCAGGTTGGCAGCAACCAGCAGCGCGGCGATTTTCCAGTTCCAGCGAACGAGGTGCCGGTACAGATAGAGCAGCACGCCGGCATAGAAGAACATCCCCAGGCGAGTGGCCTTGCGCAGCAGGTCGCTCTGCATCTCGTAGATCGGCATCAGGTGGAAGTGCACGCCCACCATCAGAATCAGGCCGATCAGCGCGCTGCTGCGGCCGAATACCTTGACGATTCCGAGCGTCAGCACGGTGACGTACATCAGCACTTCGTAAGGCAGTGTCCAGAGCGAACCGTTGACGCTGTGGGGAAACGGGTTGGCCTCGAATACGCCGGGCAGGCGGAACTCGGTGATCAGCGCGGCGTTGGCCAGGTAGGCGAGCGTGCCGGGGGCGGTGAAGTAATCGCCAAGCGGCAGCTCGGTGGCCAGCGGGCCGATCAGCAGGACCACGAACAGCACCGAGACGATCAGTGCCGGCATGATGCGCAGGGCTCGCTTGGCGGCAAAATCCAGCACGCTGCGGCTGTTCAGCCAGGACGCCGCAATGAGGAAACCGCTCATCACGAAGAACACGTGTACGGCGATATCCGCCGAGTCGTAGCTGCCGCTGAACAGGCGCAGAGGTTCCCGGTCCGCCTGACCGGATAGGCCGTAGCTATGGCCGAACACGACCATCGAGGCGGCAAAGAAGCGCAGGAAATCGAAGTTGTTGTCTCTTGGCGCGGTGGTTGGCGCGTGCATCGGCTCCTCCTTGGAATGGGTTCAGCGCAACGGAAAGGTCTGATGCATCCCCAGCGAACGGTTCTCGCCGTCACGGATGGCCTGCTCGATCAGTTGCAGCCGTTCCGGAACCTGCTGTCGCCGGGCCACGTGCCGCAGCAGGCCGAGGAAGATGCTTCGGTTCAACCGATAGAGCCAGGGTGAGGCGGCCCAGACGTAGGTGTCGAACCAGGCTTGGTTGCGGGCGGTGTAGTAGGCGCGGAAATCGGAATCACCGAGCAGGAAGGCTTCGTAGATGTTGCGGGTGTGCGCCTTGATGTTCCAGGACAGCTCAAGCTCGTCGATCAGCGCATCGGTCACCAGACGCAGACGGCCACCTTTGGCGGTAATGCGACGGGTGTACTCGGTGTCGTCGGCGTAGAGCACCAGCTCGCGCAAGGGCACCCCGATCGCCTGGTACAGGCTGCGATGGGCGAGCATGCCGCCATAGGGGGCGAACGGCAGGTCGATGGCCCGCGGCGGCGTGCCTTTTGGCCGGCCCCAGGGCAGGCGGCGCCAGACCTTGTACGGCAGCTGCGCGACGTGAAAGCCGAAGTAGCTGGAACGTGGCTGGATGGCGAAACGGCTCGGTACGCCGCGGGCGATGTCTTCCTGCTGACTGGGGCGAAAGCCCAGCACGGCGGCACGATGCAGCCCTACCTCGTCCGCCATTCGCGCCAGTTCTTCATGCAGCAGACGCACCGCGGCCGCGGTGGGGCCGTTGTCGTCATCCATCATCCAGATGTACTGCGCGCCTTCGGCCAGCGCCGCTTCCAGCCCCACGGCATAGCCGTTGGCCGAGCCGGTGTTCTGCGCCAGTGGGATGATGCGCACCTGCCCTGGCCAGCGGCTGGTGAGCTGTTCGAGTGGTGCGGTCGAGGCATTGCTGACCACCAGTACGCGGGTGATCTGTTCGAAGGCGAAGGCCTGCTCGATCAGTCGGCGCAGGTAAACCAGGCGGTCGCCGTAGGTCACCGTGACGATGGTGGTTTGCCGTCGCACCGGCATCTCGCCGGCGCTGGCGGCGGCTGCCTGTGCACTCTGCTTGCAGGGTTCGACGCGCGCGGTGTTCTGCACGGAATATCTCCTCAGCTCTGTTCAGGCGTGGCCAACGACAGGCAGTCGGCCTGCTGCACGTCGGCTGTCGTGCCTTCTTCGTTGGGGCTGAAGAAGGCGTGGAAGATGCGGATGAATCCATTGCCCGACGGTCCGTCAGGCGCGTCGGGCGCGGGAATGAGTTCGGTGTAGGAATAGCCATCGGCCAGAATCAGCGACGTTCTGGATGTTTCTTCTGTGCTCATGCCTGTGCTCCTGCATAACCCGGTGCTGCGACGCCGGATCAGAATGAATAGCGCCTGCTGTCTGCCGGCGGACTCCAGAACGAACCGGACGCCGGTTCCGCGAATCGATACGGTTGATGACCGGATGGGCTTTCCTGCTGCCCGCCGCCATTGGAGCCACAGCGTGGCGTTGCGTCGGTTGACGAGTCGCTGTAGGCGATGACGCTCGCGCTGCCGGCGCTGCTGCAGGCCGGCAACTGGCCGGACGGGTTGGTCGGTTCGGTGATCAGCGTGTCGGCGTTCACCGCAGCGCTGGCTGGCTCGACCACTACAACGAGAGCGAACCCGAGCGCTCGGGTCACTCTCATCCACTTTTTTACTGTGTTCATCCTTGAAACCTCGTAAGTGAATGGGGTTGATGGGGACTACGCTCAGGCGTGCTTGATCGGCACCACGGCTGCCGGGTAGAGCGGCGTGCTGGGGGCCGGCAAGGGCGCGGAGCTCTGCTGAAGGTCGAAGGCGCTGGCTTCGCGCAGACGCGCGTCGACGAAAGCGCGGATTTCCTGCTGGAAGCGTTCGCTGGAGAAGCGCTCGGCATTGCGTCGGCAGTTTTCCGGGGTGATGCGCGAGCACTGGGCCTCGAACTCGCCGATGGCGGCGATGAGCGAGGCGGTGGTCTGCTCCGGGTAGAACACGCCCGTGGGTTCGGCATGTTCGAGCCCGCGTACGGTTTCCAGTACGCCGCCGCGCCCGTAGGCGACTACCGGCGTGCCACAGGCCTGCGCCTCGATCGGCGCGATGCCGAAATCTTCTTCGGCGGCGAAGACGAACGCCTTGGCGCGCTGCATGTGTTGCAGCAGCACCTCGAAACTCTGGTAGCCGAGCAGGGTGACGTTGGGCCCGGCCGCTTCACGGGCCTTGTCCATTTCCGGGCCGGTGCCGATGACGATCAGGCGCTTGTCCGGCATGGCCGCGAACGCCTCGATGATCATCGGCATCTTCTTGTAGGGCACCATCCGCGAAGCGGTGAGATAGAAGTCTTCCTTGGCCTCGTGCAGGGTGAACTGGCGGGTGTCGACCGGCGGGTAGATCACCGTGGACTGGCGCCGGTAGCTCTTGTTGATGCGCCGGCCGATGAAGTGCGAATTGGCGATGAACTCGTCGACGCCGCTGGCGGTGCGCTGGTCCCACATGCGCATGTAGTGCAGCAGCATGCGCGCCAGCTTGGCCTTGATGCCGCGCTCCAGGCTCGCTTCGTGCAGGTACTGGTGCTGCAGGTCCCAGGCGTAGCGGATGGGCGAATGCACGTAGCTGATGTGCAGCTGGTTGGGCCCGGTCAGCACGCCCTTGGCCACTGCGTGGCTGCTGGAAATGATCAGGTCATACGAGGACATGTCGAGCTGCTCGATGGCCAGCGGCATCAGCGGCAGGTACTTCTGGTAATGGGTGCGCGCCTTCGGCAGTTGCTGGATGAAGGTGGTGGTGGCGCGCTTGCCGCCGAGGTGGGCACGGTCGGCGTCGGAGAGAAAATCGATGACGGCGAACAGATCGGCGTCCGGCCAGACGGCGCACAGCCCGGCGAGCACGCGCTCGGCGCCGGCATACGTCACCAGCCAGTCGTGAACGATGGCAACTTTCATGGCATGACATCCTTGATCGAGAAAGAGTGAGCAGCGAGGCGGTGAGCCTCAGCGGCTGTGCAGGCGTGCCAGTGGCATCAGGTCGCCCTGTCTGGTCAGGCGCCTGCCGGCGTGAGCCAGCGGCAGATCCAGAAACTGACGGCAGAGCTGGGCGCTGCCGAGGGCCAGCAGCAGGCCGAACACAGCGCCAGCCAGGCTGGCGGTCGGGCCGGTCAGGCCGAGCGCCTGGGGCAGCAGTTCGCTCAGGCGCTGCATCGCTGGCAGCAACAGATAGAGCGAGTAGCTGAGGCTTCCAAGCCAGACGAGCGGCGGTGCCCGTAGCGGTAGTTGGCTGGTGACCAGCAGGAAGGTCACGATGGCCAGGGCATAGGTGAGCAGGTTCCGGGGCCAGGCGGTTGCGTCCGCAGACCAGCCGGCGAGGAAGATGATCGGCAGCACCAGCAGGTAGATTCGCAGCGTGTAGCGCGCATATTCGCGGGCTCGTCTGCGGGCGTAGCTGCTGCTTTCATGCTTGGCCTCGTACCTGAGTGACGCGAAAAACATCAGTGATAGCGCCAGCGGCAGCGTGACCGGTAGCTCTGTGCCCAGCAGCTGCCGCGCCAGGGCGAGCAGCAGCGCCACCGCCAGCAGCACGAGCGCGCAGCTGGTCCGCAGACTGACGCTGTGCAACAGGCCGAGCACCTGCAGCAGCAGGCACAATCCGTAGAACAGCAGGATTGGCAGCAGCGCTCCGTAAGCGCCGATGACCTCGAACGCCATGGCGCCGCCTGGCGCGGCCACACCCGGCAGCCAGGCCGGTGCCGTCGGCAACAGAATGGCGGTCAGCAGCACCGCCAGCAGGTAGACCGGCAGCAGGCGCAGCAGGCGGCGGACGACGAAGCCTCGCCCGCCGTCGACGCTGGTATGCAGGCTGGCCGGCACGATGAAACCGCAGCACAGCAGGAACCAGAGCACCGCCAGCAGTCCGGGGTCCAGGGCGTGCTGCAGTGCCCAGCCGTCTGACAGTGGCAACAGCAGGGTCTGGAAAATCAGGAGTAGGGCTGCGCTGCCGCGTAGCGCGTCGATATGCGCCAACCGTTCCATGGTCTGCCTCGCTTGGTTGATGGAGTTGAGTGTCGGGACTGCATTCGTCGGGCATCAGGGGCGGTCCGATGACCAGGCGATAAAGGACGGCGGGCTGGGTTTGCCCATTAGTGCCTTGTCGATCAGCTGCGACACGGTCTGCGCCGAGCGCTTCCAGGAGTAGCGCTCGACGTTGGCCAGGCCGAGGGTGCGCAGGTCGTCGCGCAGTCGCGCGTCCTGCAGCACGTGGCGCATGCAGCGGGCAATGTCCTCGATGTTCAGGGGCTCGAAATAGAGCACGCTCTCGCCGAGCACTTCCGGTATCGATGCGGCCCGCGCGGCGATCACCGGACACCCGCAGGCCTGGGCCTCCAGCGGCGGAATGCCGAAGCCTTCGTAGAGCGAAGGGAACACGAAGGCGGTGGCGCCCTGGTATTCGCGCACCAGCTGATCGTCGTTCAGCCGGCCGAGAATGCGTACGCGCGGATTGCCATCCATGCTGGAGGTGGAGCCGGAGAACACCGAGTGCGAGTCGCCGACTATATGCAGCTCCACGTCATCGAAGCCTTCCAGGCTGAGGAAGGCCGCGACCATCCGCGCGAAGTTCTTGTGCGCGTTCGGGGAGGACACCGCCAGTACGTATGGCCTGGCATTGCCGCTGCGATCCGCGCCACTCGGCGGATGGAACTTGGCCGCCACCGCATTGGGGACGACGCAGATCTTCTCGCTCGGGTAGCCGTAGTAGCGGGCGATTTCCTTGCGTGAGAAGTCGCTGACGGTGATCAGTGCCTTGATGCGCTTGAGCAGCAGCGGCGTGATGCCCTTGTAGACGCTGCGGAAGGTGCGCGAATAGCTTTCCGGATGGCGCACATAGGTGATGTCGTGATGGGTGGCGATCTGGTTGCGGTAGATCAGCGGTGCCGTGTTGCACAGTGACACCAGGGGCGGATAGCCATGGCGCGCCAGCCAGAGAGGCAGGTCCAGCTGTTCCCACAGATGCCCGTGGTTGCGGCCGATGCGCCGCACCTGCAGGCGCTCGGCGCTGGCGTGCATGCGGATATCGTCCGGTGCGACGAATGTCAGGTCCTTGCGCATGGCGGCAAGTTCCAGGCAGACCTGTTCGGCAAAACGTTGCACACCGCGGGTTTCCTGAGTCAGGAAACGGGCGTTGATGGCGATCATGTAGGGCTCTCCTTGCGGGGAAGGTGTGCGCTGCCAGGTGGCGGCTGGCGAAGCGATGCGTCGTGCTTGGCGGTCAATGTGGGTTGGCCCGCGCGTGCTGGTCCGGTTGCGTTTCGCCTGGGTGGCCGGTCGTGCGGTCAGTGCATGTTGCGACAGGGGTCAACCGTCGTTCTGCACCGCGCGCAGGCTGATGATTTTCGGGAATCCATCGAGCTCCACCTCGGTGCTGCAGGCCTGGCCTTTGCCCGGACACTTCCACTCGGTACTGGTCACCACACGGCCGTGCTGGGGCTGGGCGGTATTGATCAGCGCCACCTGACCCGCCTGGCCTTCGGTGTTCTGCAGCTTCACGGTCCGCGGCTTGCCGGTGCTCCAGGCGACCATCAGTTCATCGTCTCCGCGGGCGAATCGCAGCATCACCACGTCACCCGGGGTTTTCTCTTCGCGGCTGAGGAAGCTGTACTGGCTGACGATCTGGCTGATGGAGGCGAGCACCGAATAGGCCGGCTTGAGGGTGAAGTCCTGCCGTACCAGGCCGAAGTTGTGTTCGCGTTCGGTCTTGTCGGTGCCATCGTTGCGGAAGTCGTACCACCACATGCCCTTGATGCTCGGCAGTGTCTTGGCCAGGAAGAAGGCGCGGGCGAGGTAGGCCGCCTGCAGGCTTTCATCGATGCCGCATGCGCCCTGATGGGCAGGCCAGGCCATCTCCGTCAGGTAGAGCGGTACCGGGCGTCCGGCGGCGCGGGTCAGGTCCTTGTCGACCTCGCTCATCCATTCGATCCAGGCTTCCGGCGTGTTGCGTCGCCAGCCGCGGCAGTGCACGTAGGGGTGCAACGACAGGCCGTCGACCGATTGCATCAGGCCGTTCTCCAGCAGACGCAGGGCGAAACCGGAGTCGATACCCTGGCTGGTCACGGCGCCGGCGAGCACCTTGGCGTTCGGCGCGCGCTGCCGGATGATCCCGGACGCATCGGCGATCAGCCTCGCGTAATCCTGGGTGAACTCGGGGTCGCGCGGGTCCTCGACGTCCCATTCGTTCCAGATCTCGTAATAGGCGACCTTGCCTTTCAGTTCTTCGGTGATGAACTCGACATAGCGATTGAATGCCGCCCTTACCGGCTCGCTGCGGGGCTTTTCACCACCGCCGTAGTGCGAGTTGCCGTAGCCGAGGATGAACTGGGTGCTTAGCCCGTGAGCGGCTGTTGCCTTCAGGTAACGGTGCCAGGATGGCTCGATCTTCAATTGCCCAGGGCGGCGCTCGACGTAGGCCCAGTGAGCGTCGGTGCGCACGGAGGTGATGCCGGCATCGCGCATCATCGCGTAGGCGCGGCCGCTGGGGTCGCCCTTGTGCAGTTCATGGGCACAGACGCCGACCACGAAAGGCTCCTCGGTGGTCTGGGCCGGTGTAAACGGAGCAAGGCCAAGCAAGCCGCCCAGCAGCAGGATGTTGAGCGGGGTAGAGCGCTTCGTCATGTGGATCATCCGTGAAGGTAGGTCTCAGGTCAGGTGCTGCAACTCGGGCAGCCGTTGCGCCGCCAGGTTGTTGCTCGGGGCGCGGGCCGGGGTCAGCACGTGGGAGATCGCCAGGCCCAGGAACAGAGTGGCGATGGACACCTCCAGTACATCCGTGGCCCAGGCCACCAGGCAGATGCAGAAAACGATCGGCAGCAACGCGCTGCGCAGTCGCAGGCCCCGTTCATGCAGGCGCAGCATGAGCGGAAAGGTCAGCAGGTAGAGGAGCACACCGAACACGCCGAGCATGCCCCACAGGTACAGCGCGGTATTGTCGGCGACGCTCAGCAGCTCGAGGCCCGGTACGGGATAGACCTGTCCTGCGCTGCCCACCGCACCGAATCCCGCGCCCCACCAGCCCCATCCCTCGCGGGTGATGACCCCGATGAAGTTCGGCCAGCTGTTGATCAGACGGTCGGCGAATGAGGCCAGCAGCGAGCCGTTGTTCGCGGCGTTGGGGTCCAGGCTGAGCACCAGGCTAAACATCGGCAGCATCAGGCCGACCAGCACCGCGATCAGAAAGGCCGTGGCGCTGGCGAAGCGGTAGGCCGTGACGATCAGCATCAGCAGGGTCAGCACGTAGGCCGCCGCGGTGGATTTGTTGGTGGTCAGCACGATGCCGATCAGCGCTGCAATGTAGAGCATCAGGCGTAGCACGCGCGGCTGGATGAATGCGGCGATGAACAGGCTGTAGATCGCGATCATCACCGACAGCGCGGTGGACATGCGGGCGAAGCCGCCGATGCGGTCGATGTCGTCGAACGCCCACGAGCGGTTGGCGCTTAGTTCCACCTCGCCGACCATGTAGCTGTAGCCCTTCCACGGCACGCTGGTGAGCATGTCCAGCGCGATGCCGACGAAGCAGGCGATCAGGCAGAAGCCGATGATTCGGCGCAGCAGCCCGAGCCGCAACTCCAGATGGCGGCCGCAGATCAGACCGAACAGCAGCGGAATGTAGATGAACAGGCTGAAACCGATGTTGGCCAGCTCCGCGCCATGCATCAGTGCCAGCTGGGCGGAAGTGACAAGCCCCAGCAGCACCAGCCAGAACGCCGGCCAGCCGCGGTAGCGCAGCAGCTCCAGGCCCAGCGCGATCAGGCAGGCAATCTTGGGCAGGTACAGCAGCCAGGAAATCCCGGCCATGTCGAAGTAGTAGCGCAGTGCGCCGGAAAAGGTTTCAGTCAGCAGCAGCGAGGCGACGACAAGCGTCAACAATGTCGGCTTGTCGAAGGCCAACGGATTCGATTCGCGTCGCCGCGGGGTAATCAGCAGGCTCTGGTTCATGGTGGATTCTCGTTCCCTGAAGTGTTTCGCGCAGGATGGTCTGGTACTGATCCAGCATGCGTTCCATATCCAGCAGCGGCAGCACGCTGGCCCGTGCCTGGCTGGCGAGCCGCTGCCGCAGTGCGCCGTCGATGTAGAGCCAGAGCATGGCGATGCCGAGTGAGTCGGGATCATCGGGCGAGCAGAGCAGGCCGTTGCATTCGTCGCGGATGATCTCCGGCAGCCCGCCCATGTTGCTGGCGATCACCGGCAGGTTGTTGGCGCAGCCTTCGACGGCCACCAGGCCGAACGGCTCGCCCCACAGCGACGGCACCACCAGCACGTCGATGCTCTGCATGAACTCGTCGCTGTCGCAGTAGCCGAGAAAGCTGACCTTTTTCGGATCGGCCATGGCCTTCAGCCGGGCTTCGTAGTCCAGCTTGCCGCGCCCGGCGATATCCAGCCGCGCATCGATGTCCAGCCGCTGGAACTGCTCGATCAGCCAGCCGACGCCCTTGTTCTCCGACAGCGTGCCGATATAGCCGAAGCGCAGTGGATGGTTACTGCGCTGCCTGGGCTTGCTGCCCTGACCGGGGTTGGCCGGCGTGCAGTTGTGCACCACATGCTGGCGCGCGCCACTGAAATAGCCCTGTGCGGTGATGCGCTCGAGCACGAAGCGGCTGACACCGATCGCCGTGGCCACTTGCGCCGAGGCGCCGGCGTGGCGGAGACGGAACACCGAACACATACCGCACTGGCGCTGGCAGCTCTTGCCGTGGTTGAACATGGTGTCCTTCGGGCAGAGCAGGTACAGGTCGTGCAGTACCTGGACGATCGGCAGGCCGGCGGCGGTGATTTCGTCCCAGGCGGAAATCGACCAGCCGGTGAGGTTGTTGCAGACCACGATATCCGGCTGCTCCCGCGCGATCACATCGCGCACGTGGCAGCGCATGTCGCGGTTGTAGCGGTCGCGGTAGTGCCAGCCGAGGCGGGCGACGCGACTCGGGCGCTGCTGGGTGTAATGCCAGTAGCTGTTCGCCAGGTTGGCGCGATAGACCCGCACACCGTCCTGAATCTGCATGTTCAGCCCGGCATCCGGGCCGGTCGCCAGCACTGCCACCTCACAACCACGCCGCTGCAACCCTTCGGCCAGGTGCCGGAGGATGACTTCTGCGCCGCCGCCGACATGCGGGGTGTAGAACGCATTGAGGAATAGGATCTTCATCGGTTGGCTCGCTGATTGAACCTGTCAGGCTGCTCGCACCTGGGTCAGGGGTGGCACTGGAGATAGCGGGTGGGCACCCGGACCTTCTGTTCACGCTGCAACAGGTTGAGCAGGATGACCGAGCGCTCCTCGCCATCGCTGCTGACGAAGATCGCTTCGATATCGCTGAAGCTGCCGCCGCTGACCTGGACCCTTTCGCCGGGCGCGAAGGGCGCGGCGGCGGAGCTCTGCGGCTGGGCAAGACGTTGGCGCAGCTGTTCGATGAGTTCGTCGCGCACCGGTGTGGGCTGGCCGCCGAAGGTCACCACGCGGCTGACGCCGCGGGTGGATCGAATCGGGTACCAGTTGTCGTGGATGCAGTCGAGGCGGATGAACAGGTAGCCGGGAAACAGCGCCTCGCCGGACTTGCCGCCCTGGGCGCCGCGCGCGGGCGCCTTGATTGGCCGGTAGCACTCGAAGTGCTGACGCAGCAGGTGTTCCTCGGCGCGGGCTTCCTGACGCGGCTTGGTCTGTATCAGATACCAGCGCGCGGTATTGCTCGATGTCATGGGATTTCCTTCCCTGTTTGGCCTGCCCCAATCCGATGGCAGGCGAAATGTCTTCACGCCAGCGTCAGCGTTGCCCTTTTTTCCTGTCCCTCGACCACGCTGAAGCGCTGCAGCAGTTCCTTGACCTCTTCGCGGCTGTTGAACATCAGCACGTCGATGATCGACAGCGACGGAACGAACGGATGCCTGAGCTGCGGGTAGCCCACCTCATCCATGCGCAGGAAGCGCAGCAGCAGGCCGCCGGCGCGGAAGCGGGCCGGGCAGTACAGCTCCATGCCGCCGATGGGATTGAGGTAGAGCTCGCCATCCATGCGATGGGTGATCTGGATGACCCGGTCCTGCATGTCCATCTTCGCCGGCAAGCCGAGGCTGGAGCCGCGATAGATCGGCGTGCGGATGCCCAGGTAGGCGCAGAGGCAGCGCAGGGAGTTTTCGGTGAACAGCGCCAGATTGCGTTCCGGGCACTGCAGGATGCCGCGAATCAGCGGCAGCACCGCGTCGCGCTGGGGTGCCTTGGCGTAGCAGCGCTCGAGGGTCAGCATCAGGGCCGCGGCTTCCTTGTCGAAGTCGTCGCAGAGCCAGCGCTCGTTGATGCGCTCGGTCTGATGGCCCTTCTTCAGCGGAAAGCTGATCAGCTTGGGCTGGCCGTTGACGAGGATCCGGTTGCGGTTCATCCATGAGCCCCTGACGAATTGCAGGTCGTCGCCCAGCACGAACACATCGCTGAGCGCGATCAACTGAAAGTAGCCCAGGTACGGAAATAGGTAGGGCTGCATCATCGAGACGGTTCTGAGCATGGTGCACCTCCTTGTCTGGCGATCAGGCTTGCTGGGTGTAGGTGTAATAGCCGTAGGCGCCGCTGTCGTACGGCGAGGTCGAGGCCTTGCGCTTAACGGCATTGAGGATCACGCCCTTGAGCAGCACGCCGTTCTGCGCCAGCCGCCGCTTGGAGGCGTCGATCTGCGAGCTGGTGCTGAGGCCGAAGCGGGCCACCAGCAGGTTGGTCCCCGACTGCTGGGCGACCAATACCGCATCGGTGACGGCCAGCACCGGCGGCGTGTCGATGATGATGAAGTCGTAGAGCTTTTCCGCTTCGCGCAGCAGGCGGGAGAAGTTGTCGTGCATCAGCAGCTCGGACGGATTCGGCGCGGAGAACCCGGCGGAGATGAAGTGCAGGTTCTTCTGCTCGGTGCGGTTGCTGATCTCGGCCAGGCTCAGGCCGCTGGCCAGCGCATCCGACAGCCCGTGACGCGGCGCCATGCCAAACAGCGTGTGCAGGTAGCCGCGGCGCATGTCGGCATCGATCAGCAGCACGCGCTGGCCGGTCTGCGCGATGACCGCGGCGAGGTTGCTGGAGACGAACGACTTGCCCACCGACGGCGTCGGGCTGGTGATCATCAGCACCTTGTTGCGCGCCTCGAGCATGGCGAACTTGAGGCTGGTACGCAGGCTGCGCAGCGATTCAACGGCCAGATCGGTCGGCTCGGTGAGGCTGAGCAGTCGGGTCTTGCCGTCGCGGCTCTTGCGGCTGCGATTGAGCTGATCCTGAGAGGCGCTGTAGGGCAGGCCGGCATAGACCGGTACGCCAAGCTTCTCGATCACGTCCGGGCTTTCCACACCGCGGTAGAAGGCCTGGCGCAGCAGGATGACTGCCGCCGAGACGAGCAGGCCGACGAAGATCGCGATGGCCACCACCAGCGGTTTGACCGGTTTCGACGGCTTCTCGATCATCGAGTAGGCGTTGTCGATGATGCGCACGTTGCCGATGGTGCCGGCGCGCAGGATGTCTTGCTCCTGTGCCTGGTTCATCAGCAGCGTGTAGGTCTGGGTCGTGACTTCCAAGTCACGTTGGAGGCGCAGCAACTCCTGCTGCGTCATGGGGAGGGCGTCGACCTTCTTCAGCAGCTGGGCTTTCTGCGCCTGCAGCTCGTTCATCTGGGTGATGAGCGTGCGATAGGTCGGGTGCTCGCGGGTATAGAGGCGGTCGTACTCCACGCGTTTGAGAGACAGCTCGGAAATCTGCGTTTCCAGCGCGACGATCTGGTCGAGCACGCCCTTGGTTTCGATGCTGATATCCACCGACTTGGAGCTGGTCTGGTAGGCATTCAGCGCCGCCTCGGCCTTTTCCAGTTCCTTGCGCACCTGCGGCAGCTGCGAGCGCAAAAAGTCCAGACGCTGGGCTGCTTCCGCCGAGCTTCGCTGGATGTTCTGGCTGACGTACAGCCGACTGATCTCGTCCAGCACCTGATTGGCCAGTTGCGGGTCCGGGTCTTCCAGTGACATGTAGATGATCCCCGAATCCTTGCCGGCCTCACCGACCTTCAGGCGATTCTGGTAGTCCAGCGCGGTGGTCTGCGGACGGTTGCGGACCAGCGCGAACTCGGTGCCCGGACGCGCGTCCAGCTGGGCGATCTGCACCTTGAAACCCTGGTTCTCCACCGCCTGATTGACCTGGCCACGCAGGATCGGCTCGTGCTCGTCGTCATGCAGGGTGTAGGCCCCGGCGGTGCCGGCGACCAGTGTCAGCTCCACGCCCAGATAGGCTTCGGGCACATCGAGCTGGAACACTTCGAGCTTTTCCCCGCCCCAGGCGTAGCTGCTCAGGCCGAACAGCGGGGCGGCCAGCGCGCCATCGGTCGCCGGGTCGTGCCGGCGCGCCATGAAGGCGCCGAACACCGGGAAATGACGGGGCTGGGCGACGATGTAGAGCTTGAGCTCCTCGACAGCCTTGCCGAGCACCGCGCGGGATTTCAGCAGGGAGATCTCGGTAACCGCCTGGGACACCGAATCCGGCCGGGCCGATACTTCCGGTACGCCGGTGATGGCGGCTTTTTTCGGTTCGATCTGGATCATCGCCGTCGCCTGGTAGATCGGCGTGGCGATCAGGGCGTAGAGCACGCCCAGCGCAGCGAAGAAGCCGGTGATGGTGATGATCAGCGCCTTGTGGTCATAGGCGGTGCGCATTATCCCGGCAAGGTCGATGCGGTTGTCCGCGTCATATTCCAGCGAAGAGCGGGTCAAGGCAGTCATTGGGAATCCTTCCTCATGGTGCTATGTGCAAAGAAGCGGGGTAGGCGGTCAGCTCCTGGCCAGCCGTGGGCTCAACCGACGCAGCAGGTTGAGGCTGATGTTCTGGGCGATGGTCGAGAGCGCCTGGATCTTGCTGAACGGCGAGATCAGCGAGAGGCACTCGCCGAACACCTGGATCAGGAAGTACTCGTAGAGCGCGTTGTTGCCGATGCGGCTGTAGTAGCGCGCCAGCGAGTAGTGGGCGTGCATGGCCATCTGGATGCGTTGCCGGCTCGGCTGCATGGAGAAGATGCCGCCCTCGTGCACGCGGTAGGCGGCCGGGCTGATAGTTTCCAGGAACTTGCCTTTGCCGTAGGCGCCGAGCAGCGACCACCAGCAGATATCCAGCACTTTTACGCCTAGCAGTTCCGGCGGCAGCTCCTGCACCAGATTGCGAAAGCACACGGTGAGCGTCGAGAGCGGGCGACCCTGCATCAGCTCCTGCGCGGTGGCGTCCTTGCGCAGCTTTCCGGTCAGTTGCGGGCTCTGGATGATGCCCTTGCTGTTGAACATGAAGGCATCGTGATAGGTGATCACGTAGTCACGATGCTGCTCGAGGAAGTCCACCTGCTGCTGCAGTTTGGTCGGGTCGGTCCAGTAGTCGTCGCCTTCGCAGTAGGCGATGTACTTGCCCCCGGCGCGGGCGAACAGGCGCGTGCTGAACGGCTCGCCGAGGCTGAACTGGTTCTGCGTCTGATAGATCGGCTTGATGATGCGGGGGTAGCGCGCCGCGTAGTCGGCGATGATCGCGGCGGTGGTGTCGGTCGAGGCGTCGTCGTGGACGATCACCTCGAAAGGGAAATCCGTTTCCTGCTGGAGGAAGCTCTCCAGCGCCTTCCTGATAAAGGATGCGTGGTTGTAGGCCAGGCAGACGACGCTCAGCAGCGGCTCGGTCTTGCCGCCCCAGCGTTCAATCAAGGCTTGCTCGCTCTTCAATTCCATTTTTGGACGCTCGTTTGGTGATGAGTAGGTGAAGCTTGAGTCGCAGTGATTTCGAGGTGGCCGCGACCAGCGCCAGGCAAATGAATCCGCTTACGGCCAGCGCCATCAGCATGTCGAAGCGGTTGTCGCTGGCGATCAGCAGGAACAGCGGCTCGCCCAGCGCCACGCCGATCAGGGTCGCGGCGGTGATTCGCAAGATGTCACGCGTCCAGATGCCCTGCAGGCCGGGCGAGAAACGCCGATGCACCACCGGAGGCCAGATCACGAAGGTCGCCAGGCGCAGGAAGAACCAGGCAAGCGCCGCGCCATAGGCGCCGTGGGTGAGCGCTGCGTAGATCACGATCGGCACGCTGATGGCGGTGGAGACCACGCTGTACCAGATATGCAGGCGCAGCCGGCCATAGGCGTACTGCAGGTAGAACTGAAAGGCACCGACCGCCATCAGCGCGCTGCCCGGCACATACCAGAACAGCATGCGCTCGCTCCACTGCGCCGCGCCCGCGTCGCCGGTCCAGGCGAGGATCAGGGCATGCCCGTGCCAGGCGATCACCGCGGCCATCGGAAACAGCACGCTGCAGACGAAGCGGGTGGCGTTCAGGTACAGCCGCTCCATTTCGGCGATCCGGCCCTCGGCCACGAGCATGGTCATGCGCGGCAACAGCGTCTGCACCAGGGGGTTGGTCAGGGTCATGATGCCGGTGGTGATCAGCGCCACCAGCGAGAAGTAGCCGTACTCCTTGAGCAGCAGCACCTTAGAAAGCAGCACCTTGTCCAGCTGGGTCAGCACGATCCACAGCAGCGAGGTGAAGAACATGCCGCCGGCGAAGGGCAGCACCGGCCGCACCACGCGCCAGTCGATGCCACTGAGCAGCCTCGGGCTGGACAGCTGTATGTAGGCCTTGCTGGCGAAGGCAAGCGTTTCCACCAGCGCCACGGCGGTTTGAAACAGGAAGAAGTCCAGCGGTTCCTGCGAGACATAGGCGACCAGAAACAGGCCGCCGAGGTAGCGCAAGGTGGCGATCAGGGTGTTCGTTGCGTTCAGCCAGCCGTGCAGTTCGACGCCCTGCAGCCCGCTCTTGTACAGCGTCGCGTAGAGCCTCAGCGCGACCATCAGGCCCATGAGGCTGATGCACTGCATGATGGTGCCGGTGCTCAGTTCCCGCGCCTGCAGCCAGGCCCCGGCGATCCAGCCGCTGCCCAGGTAGATCGCCACGCAGGTCGCCAGGGCGATCGGCAGCAGCAGCAGCTCGAACGAACGCAGCAGCCGCCCTGCAGGCCCAGCCGCGGTGCTGAGATCGCCCTGGCCGCGGTAGTGTGCCACCTGCCGCACCAGTGCCGGCGACATCCCGGCATCGAGCAGCTGCAGCCAGGCCTGAAGTACCGCGAAGAAGCCAATCAGCCCGTAGGCTTCGGCGCCCAGATGCTTCAGATAGAACGGCAGGATCAGAATGCCGATCAGCAGGGCGTAGGCCTGGCCGAGGTAGTTCAGGCTGGTGTTGCGGATCACCGATAACCGCTTGGGATCTGACATGAGTTACTGCTGGCCTCCAGTGGTCAGGGGCATGCGCGGGTAATCCGAACCTGGCAGGCGCTCCACGCCGCTGAACAGCCCGAACGCATCGGCAAAGGGCTGGAACAGGGACCGGTTCGACTGTTCGCTGTGGATCGCTTCCTGGATCAGCGTCTGCATGACCTTTTCCTGCACCTTGCGCGGCAGCCCGGGGTAGATCGGCAGGCACAGCACCTTGCGGCTCAGGGCCCGCGAGCGTGGCTGCGGCACTTGCGGCTGCAGATGATCGAGCGTGTCCAGCGACGGGTAGAAGTAGCGGCGGGGGTTGATGCCGTTCTCGTTCAGTTGCGAGCGGCAGCGCAGGAGCTGGCTTTCGTCGGCGAGGGCAACGGGAAAGTAGCTGTAGTTGCACTGGGATTCCGGCTGCGCCCGTTGCAGATCGAAGTGTTCGCCAAGGCGGCGCTCGTAGCGATGGCCGATCTCTGCCCGGCACTCGAATATCAGCTCGATATCGTCGAGCACGCACATGCCCATCGCGGCGGAGAACTCGTTGAGCTTGGCGTTGATGCCGATGCCTTCGATCTGGTCGGTATCGACGATGCCGAAGTTGCAGAGCAGGCGTATGCGTTCGGCCAGGGCGTCATCGTTGGTGACGATGGCGCCGCCCTCGATGGTGTGGAACAGCTTGGTTGCATGGAAACTCAGCGTGCTGATATCGCCCCAGTCGTAGACCGAGCGACCCTTGTGACGAACGCCAAACGCATGGGCGCCGTCGTAGATGACTTTCAGGTTGTTCTTGCGCGCGATCTGCTCGATGCGTTCCACATCGCAGGGGTTGCCGAACACATGCGTGGCGACGATGGCGGAGGTGTCGGGCTGGATATTTCGCTCGATCTGCTCCGGGTCCAGATTCCAGGTTGCGGGGTCGATGTCGACGAAGAGCGGCTTGATGCCTTCCCACTGCAGCGAGCTGGTGGTGGCAACGAAGCTGAAGGGCGTGGTGATGGCGCTGCCCGTCAGCCCCAGCGCACGATACGCGACCTGCAGTGCGATGGTGCCATTGTTGGTGAGGATGATGTTCCTCACCCCGAGGTAGTCCTTGAGTCGTTGCTCCAGTGCGGTTACCAATGGTCCGTTGTTGGTGAGCCAGCCGGTGTTGTAGATCCTGTCTATGTAAGCCTTGAACTTGTTCTTGCTGCCCAGGTATGACTTGGTCACGTTGATCATGATGATTTCCTTATCGAAGCTCAGCCACCCTGGATGGCATCCGGGGATTCTCGCCGGGTAAATGCGGGTGGGCGTCACACCGCTTGCTGTGCGCCTATTGCGCTGGCCCGACGCGCCCTGCGTTGGTTGTGCCTGAGGATCATTCGGGTCATCAGGCTGCCGGCGTGGGGATCGCCGTAATGGAAGATGGCGGTGGCGCGCAGCTGCGCCGGATCGCAGGGTTCGTTGGCGTGCAGCGATCGATAACCCCAGAACAGGTAGAGATTGCCCGGCACCAGTTGCAGGCGCTGTGGCTTGAGCAGGCCGACGCCTATGGCGCGGGTGATCACTCGGCGACTCAGCTTGTTTTGCAGCAGCGCCTTCTCCAGCACATTCACCAGCACGTACTTGCGGAGCCTGCGCAGGTTTGGAAAAAGCAGCAGATCGCCGCGCTGGTCGCCTTCCTGCGGGATTTCCACAGGTAGCAATGCCGTTACCAGAGAAGCGTCGTAGTGGAAGCAGTTCGACTCCTTGCGTCCTGTCTGCCCCTGCACGCATCGCATCACCAGGTAGATGCGCTTGCTTGGCGCCGCCTTGCCAGCGCCGAGCTGATACACGTCGTCCAGCAGCGACTGGAACTCTGGCGCGCTGCTCAACGTGGCAAGCAGCGAGCCCGCAACCTGTTCACCGTCGTGATGAGCGAAATATTCCCCGTGATGCTGTCGAGCCTGCTCGTAAACTTGCTCGCGCAGTTGAGTTAGTTGCAGATTGTTCAAGTAGCCGGGTATGCAGGCGTAGCCATTCTGATTGATATCCCGCGCAATCAATGCCTTGTCCTGATCTTCCGTTCCATAAAAGATTGTTGACACTGTAGTTCTCCCTGCGCAAAGGCGAGGCGAAACGGTTTGTCGAACCGCAGCTATTGCCGCGCCGCTGCTGATCGGCGTCCTGGGTGGGAATAAAGAATTTCGGCGTAATGCCTGGGCAGTAGGCTTTTAGCCTGTGACGAAAGTTAATGCTGATCTAAATATTCTTTTATTTAGACAAAGCTACCGCCATCGACTTATTTACATGTCGATTTGAATAACTTGTACGTATTCCCCGTCATCTGCGATCGGCCAACGTCCGCGTGTGACCTTGAGAGAATCGGGCATGGCTACCGCACTCCGGGCACTCTGCGAGCCCCGGCTCTCTCAATGCTTATGGCGAACGAGCCCGCATCGCTTTATTAAAAGCGATACTAATCAGGCAGGGGGTTTAACTCTTGCGCCGCAAAACTTGACCTGTCCAGTTGGTCTTAAACCGCTCTGCAACGTATTGCTCCCTGTTGCAACTAGATATCCGTCATAACGTGAACCAAGTCAAGCTAGGGAGCCAAAAAAAAGTTGCAGATGGACGTCGCGAGGTGTTTAGAAGAGCCAACTAATTGAGTTGAAAGGAGTTTTGTTTTTGACGCAGGCTGGCCTAGAGCTATCATCAATGGTTATAGCGAATGCGGTAATTAGCTCTAAGCTGAATAAACCATCTGCTCCTTTGCTGGCCATAAATGACGTATGCATAAACAAAGGGAATATTATTCCGACTATGCTGAGCAACTATTCCGATAAAGAGTTAATTCTACGGACCTGTTGTTACAAGACGCGGCTTACTGGCCGGAGAGGGGCGCTGGTCTGACAAAAAAGACGCGCAAACGAAAAAGGCCACTCGTCTGAGTGGCCTTTTCGTGATTTGGTTGCGGGAGCCGGATTTGAACCGACGACCTTCGGGTTATGAGCCCGACGAGCTACCAGACTGCTCCATCCCGCGTCTGTAGGGCGCATTCTACAGCCCGATTACCCGTTGTCAATCAAAAGGAAGGAAAAAAGCGTATTTTATTCAAAAGGTTAGCGATTCATGCGAGGTCTGCTGCCAACACGAGCGTCTCAGAGTTTTGCGCGCACAAAAAAAGGCCACTCATCTGAGTGGCCTTTTAAATTGGTTGCGGGAGCCGGATTTGAACCGACGACCTTCGGGTTATGAGCCCGACGAGCTACCAGACTGCTCCATCCCGCGACGCGCATTCTACAGCTTTAAACGCGGCTGTCACGGGTTTATTTGAAATCAGATGGGAATACCGATCAGGCGTGCCATGAGGGCAGGGTGCCGGGAGCTGCTGTCTGGTGTGGTAGACACTGTTTGATTGCCGGGCGAGCCTGCGGCGGGTGATGGCGACGAGCGATCCTCATCATGCCCCAGAGCATGGAGAGCGCTACCGACAGCCAACCCAGGATCATCATCAGGAGTATCAGCGCAGGTTCCATCTGGAGCTTCCTCTTTGAATCCAATATTCGTCCTTGTGGTTGTGACCCCGCTCGCTGAAAGCGGTTCCGGCATGCCATCGGTCGCTCGCCGGCGCACTCCTTGGAATCGCCGCTGCCCAAGTATCAAGTGGATGATGCGGAGGTGTCGGACATGCGTATTCAGCTTGGTGTGCTGGTTGCAGCGCTTGCTTCAACAGTCAGCGCGCAGGATCTGGAGCGACCGTTCGCTGATATCCCGTTGGCTCAGAACACGGGCGCGGCGGATCGCGGCGCCGCCGGCAATGGCTCGATGGGCATTGGCGGCGGTATCGACTATCTGGAGGATGACCAGAGTCAGTCTGAGGCAGGTGACGCATCCTCCAAGAAGCCAGCGGCGGAGCAGTACGACGACACGGCCGAACCCGGCCATGGTGGCAATGAGACCGACATGGAGCACCGTCGCCGTCCCAAATTGGAAAGGCGTAGTGACTAACGCAGTCGTTCATTGATAGGAGGTAGCCATGAATTGGGCACTCACAGTGGTAACAGTATTGCTTCTGGCGGGTTCTGTCGGGGCGTATGCCGGTTCGGCGGAGAACGCCGATGACACTCGTCGTCCGGGAGCTGCAAACGAAAGCTCAGTTGAATCGAGCGAGCGTTCCGACCAGCACAGGGAAAAGTTTGAAGGCCATGACGGTCGGGACCATAAGGCGCAGCAGGGCAGTGACCTGGGCACTATGGGAACGGGTAATACCGGAACCACAGGCGGCATGGGAGCCACCACGGGAACCGACACCATTGGCGGGACCATCGAAGAATAGCCTGCTACCGGCCACGCAACATTCATAAAGCGGTCAGGCATCCGTACAATGCCCAACCTTTCAACATCTATTGGCCTGGTATGCAGATCGCTTTGGCGCCCATGGAGGGGCTGGTCGACGAAATCCTTCGCGACGTTCTGACTCGGATGGGTGGTGTCGACTGGTGCGTCACCGAGTTTATCCGGGTGTCTGATCGCCTGCTGCCGCAAAGCAGCTTTCGCAAACTCGCACCCGAACTACGGGATGGCGCCGTTACTCGCGCGGGAACCCCTGTGCGCGTTCAGTTGCTGGGCTCAGATCCCGCCTGCCTGGCTGATAACGCCGCCTATGCCTGCTCCCTGGGCGCACCCGCCATCGATCTGAATTTCGGTTGCCCGGCCAAGACGGTTAACAAGTCCCGCGGCGGGGCCATCCTGCTCAAGGAGCCTGATTTGCTGCACGCCATCCTCTGTGAGGTACGGCGAACTGTGCCGGCGCACATCCCGGTCACCGCCAAGATGCGCCTGGGTTTCGACAGCCCGGACGGTGCACTCGATTGCGCTCGGGCGCTGGTGGACGGCGGGGCAGGTCAGTTGGTGGTGCATGCGCGAACGAAGGTCGAAGGCTACAAGCCGCCGGCGCATTGGGAATGGGTGGCTCGCGTGCAGGAAGTCGTCGTGGTGCCGGTATACGCCAACGGCGATATCTGGTCGCTGGAAGACTGGCGTCGCTGTCGAGAAGTCAGCGGGGCGGAAAACATCATGCTGGGTCGCGGGCTTGTTTCGCGGCCAGACCTGGCACGGCAGATCGCCGCCGCCGAACAGGGGCAAAGCATCGCCGAGATGAGCTGGGCAGAGTTCCAGCCCACGTTGGTGGACTTCTGGCAGCAGGCGCGGGGCAAGATCGCGCCACGCTATGCGCCCGGCAGACTGAAGCAGTGGCTGGCTTTGCTTACGCGCAACTACCCCGAGGCGGTGGCGCTTTTCGCTGCGCTGCGTCGGGAAAACGACTGCGCGCGGATAGACACGATGCTCGGTGTCAATACCATGGGTATTCCGGTGGCGGCGCTGGGTTAGACCGATCAGCGTCCGCCGCTGACGTCCAGCAACGCGCCGGTGGTATAGCTGGCGCGCTCACTGGCGAGCCAGAGTATGGCCTCGGCAACTTCCTCGGCTTGCCCGCCGCGCCCCATGGGCACGCTTGCCTTGACCCGCTCGATGCGATCCGGCTCGCCGCCGCTGGCGTGAATCTCGGTATCGATCACGCCGGGTCGTACCGCATTCACCCGCATGCCTTCGCCGGCCACTTCCCTGGCCAGCCCGACCGTCATGCTGTCGATGGCGCCCTTGGCCGCGGCATAGTCGATGTACTCCCCAGGCGCACCAAGCTGCGCGGCGATCGAGGACAGATTGATGATCGAACCTCCCTGGCCGCCACGCTGAGTGGACATGCGCTTGATCGCCTCGCGCGCGCATAGAAAGCTGCCGATGACATTGGCACCGAGCACGCGCGTCCAGCGGGCGGCGTCCATCTGCTCCAGGCGCATCTGCTGTTCGAGCATGCCGGCGTTGTTGACCAGCACATCGAGGCGGCCGAACTCGCGATCGATCATGTCGAACATCTGCAGTACCTGGCTCTCGTCGGCGACATCGGCCTTGACGGTCATTGCCGATACGCCCGCAGCGCGGACCTGTTCGAGCACCTGTTTCACCGCGTCTTCGCGTTGGTGAAAGTTGAGGCACAGTGCGTAGCCCTGGTAGGCCGCCAGCCGGGCGGTGGCGGCGCCGATACCGCGGCTGGCACCTGTGATCAGCATGACTCTGGACATGGCAGTACCTCTCGTCGGCAGGCTCATTTTCTGTGCCTTGAAATCTGCAGAACGGTTCCTATCTAGAGATCAGCGGGATGCCGAAGGCGGGTCCCGCCTGTTTCAACTCGCTGATTTCAGGAGGTTTATCATGAGTTCGTTCCCCATGGCCCCTCTGTTCCGGCAATCCGTGGGCTTTGATCGTTTCAATGACTTGTTCGAGTCCGCCCTGCGTAACGACACCGGCAGCTCGTATCCACCCTATAACATCGAGAAACACGGTGACGACCAGTATCGAATCGTGGTCGCAGCCGCCGGCTTCGAGGAGTCCGACCTCGATCTGCAGGTCGAGCGCAGCGTGCTGACCATTAGCGGCGGGCGGCGCGAAAGCGAGACCGAGAATGTCACCTATCTGCATCAGGGAATCGCTCAGCGGGCGTTCAAGTTGTCGTTCCGGCTAGCCGACCACATCGAGGTGAAAGGTGCTGCGCTGAACAGTGGCCTGCTCAACATCGACCTGGTGCGCGTGGTGCCGGAAGAGGCCAAGCCCAAGCGCATCCCGATCAATGCCGATCAGCGGCCCGCGCTGGAGGGTTGATCTGCAAAGAAGAGAAGGGCGCCATAGGGCGCCCTTTCTCGTAGTTGTCTCGTCTGGTCAGTCACCGCGTTCAGCATCCAGCAGTGTCATGAACGCCCTGGCCGCATTGGACAGGGTGCGCTCCCGGTGCAAGATGTAGCCGAGTTGCCGGGTCAGCTGAATGCCTGGCAGAGGCAGGCTGACTACCTGTTCGTCGAGCATGCTGCGCGGTAACACGCTCCAGGCAATCCCGATGGAGACCATCATCTTGATGGTCTCCATATAGTTGGTGCTCATGGTGATATTGGGCGTCAGGCCCTCACGCTCGAACAGTCGCTGGGCGATGTGGTGAGTGAAGGTGTTGCCGCCGGGAAAGACGGCAGGATGGCCGGCAACGTCGGCCAGACGAATATCCGCCTTGCCCGCCAGCGGGTGCTCGGGCGCGACAACGAAATCCAGCGGGTCGTCCCATACCTTCATTGCCCGGACCGGCTCGGCAGTCTGCGGCGCCAGGGTGATGACCGCCAGTTCGGCGCGGCCATGCAGCACTTCGTCGTAGGCGACTTCCGAGTCGAGAAAACGAATATCCAGGCTGACCTGCGGATAAGCGCGGGTGAACGCGCGCAGCAAGGGCGGCAGGCGGTGCAGGCCGATGTGATGGCTGGTTGCCAGGCTCAGCCGGCCGCCAATGTCGCCGTTGAGGTTGGTCAAGGCGCGGCGGGTGTCGTCCAGTACATTCAGAATCTGATAGGCGCGGGGGAGCAGGGCTCTTCCTGCCTCGGTGAGGCCAATCTCGCGGCCAAGCCGGTCGAACAGGCGCACGTCCAGCTGTGATTCCAACGCGGCAATGCGTTTGCTGACTGCAGGCTGGGTCAGATGCAGGCGCTCGCCAGCCAAGGAAAAGCTGCCCGTTTCCGCGATGGCGATAAAGGCATTGAGGTTGGCCAGGTCCATGAACGATCTCTATCCGGTGATGATTCGGATTCCTGCAGGGAATGCTTGGGATGAAAAATATGAATTTGAGTAATTGAATGCAAGTCCCTAGCATCGTCCCCATAAGCGCAAGGGCTATTCGCCCCGCATAGAAAGCAGATGAGGAAAAGTCCGATGGCCGGCAAGACGCTCTACGACAAGCTCTGGGAAATGCACGAGGTGAAACGTCGCGACGATGGTTCGTCGCTGATCTACATCGACCGCCACATCCTGCATGAAGTGACTTCTCCACAAGCGTTCGAAGGTCTGCGTCTGGCCAACCGCAAGCCATGGCGCATCGACGCCAATATCGCCACGCCGGACCACAACGTTCCGACCACCAAGGGCGAGCGTCAGGGCGGCCTGGAAGCCATCGCTGACGAGGTCTCGCGCATCCAGGTGCAGACGCTGGACGAGAACTGCGACGATTTCGGCATCCTCGAATTCAAGATGAACGACGTGCGTCAGGGCATCGTCCACGTCATCGGCCCGGAGCAGGGCGCGACACTGCCCGGCATGACCGTGGTTTGCGGTGACTCGCATACCTCCACCCACGGCGCCTTCGGCGCGCTGGCCCACGGCATCGGCACCTCCGAGGTTGAGCATGTGCTCGCCACCCAGTGCCTGGTCGCCAAGAAGATGAAGAACATGCAGGTGCGCGTCGAAGGCAAGCTGCCTTTCGGCGTCACCGCGAAGGACATCGTGCTGGCGGTGATCGGCAAGATCGGCACCGCTGGCGGTAACGGCCATGCCCTGGAGTTCGCCGGCAGCGCGATTCGCGATCTGTCCATGGAAGGGCGCATGACCATCTGCAACATGTCCATCGAAGCCGGTGCCCGCGTAGGCATGGTGGCGGTGGATGAAAAGACCATCGCTTACGTCGAAGGTCGTCCGTTCGCGCCGAAGGGCGACGACTGGGACAAGGCGGTCGAGCTGTGGAAAGGTCTGGTCTCTGATGACGACGCGGTGTTCGACACCGTCGTCGAACTCAAGGCCGAGGACATCAAGCCGCAGGTCAGCTGGGGCACTTCGCCGGAAATGGTGCTGGCTGTCGATCAGAGCGTGCCGGACCCCGCAGCCGAAGCCGACCCGGTCAAGCGCGATTCCATCGTTCGTGCGCTGAAGTACATGGGCCTGGCGGCCAACCAGCCGATCACCGATATCAAGCTGGACCGCGTGTTCATTGGTTCCTGCACCAACTCGCGGATCGAGGATCTGCGTGCCGCAGCTGAGGTCGCCAAGGGACGCAAGGTGGCGGCGAACGTCAAGCAGGCGATGGTTGTGCCGGGCTCCGGCCTGGTGAAGCAGCAGGCCGAGGCTGAAGGGTTGGACAAGATCTTCGTCGAGGCTGGCTTCGAGTGGCGCGAGCCGGGTTGCTCCATGTGCCTGGCGATGAACCCCGACAAGCTGGGCAGCGGCGAGCATTGCGCCTCGACTTCCAACCGCAACTTCGAGGGGCGTCAGGGCGCCGGTGGACGCACACACCTGGTAAGCCCGGCTATGGCGGCCGCTGCGGCGGTAACCGGCCATTTCATTGATGTACGCGAACTGGTCCAGGCCTGAGGAGATAACGGATGAAAGCCTTTACCCAACACACCGGCCTGGTCTGTCCGCTGGATCGTGCCAACGTCGATACCGATCAGATCATCCCGAAGCAGTTTCTCAAGTCCATCAAGCGCACCGGCTTTGGCCCTAATCTGTTCGATGAGTGGCGCTACCTGGACGTCGGCCAGCCGAATCAGGATTGCTCGCAGCGTCCGGTGAACAAGGACTTCGTGCTGAACTTCCCGCGCTACCAAGGCGCCAGCGTGCTGCTGGCGCGCGAGAACTTCGGCTGCGGCTCCTCTCGCGAGCACGCGCCGTGGGCTCTGGAGGAGTACGGTTTCCGTACGATCATCGCGCCGAGCTTTGCCGACATTTTCTACAACAACAGCTTCAAGAACGGCCTGCTGCCGATCGTGCTGAAGGAAGAGGAAGTCGATGAGCTGTTCGCACAGGCCGAAGCCAACGAAGGCTACCAGCTGACCGTGGACCTCGCTGCGCAGGTCGTGACACGCCCGGACGGCAAGCAGTACGACTTTGAAGTCGATGCCTTCCGCAAGCACTGCCTGCTCAACGGCCTCGACGATATCGGCCTGACGCTGCAAGACGCGGACGCGATCAAGGCGTTCGAGACCCGTCACCAGCGGAGCCAGCCATGGCTGTTCGGCGCCATCAAGTGAGATAAGGGCAGGGTGGATGATGCGTCATCCATCCACTTGCAGGGTTTCGGTGGATGAACACAACGGCGTCCACCCAAGTGAAAATCGAGGAATGTGATGAGCAAACAGATTCTGGTTTTGCCCGGTGATGGTATCGGCCCGGAGATCATGGCCGAGGCGGTCAAGGTTCTGCAGCTGGCCAATGACAAGTTCCAGCTGGACTTCGAGCTGAGCTATGACGAGTTGGGTGGCGCAGCGGTCGACAAATATGGCGTGCCGCTGGCCGACGAAACCCTTGCGCGTGCACGTGCCGCCGATGCCATTCTGCTTGGCGCGGTGGGAGGCCCGAAGTGGGACAAGATCGATCCGGCCATTCGTCCCGAGCGCGGTCTGCTGAAGATTCGCTCCGAGCTGGGGCTGTTCGGTAACCTGCGTCCGGCACTGCTCTACCCGCAACTGGCCGATGCCTCGTCGCTGAAGCCTGAGATCGTGGCCGGTCTGGATATCCTCATCGTTCGCGAGTTGACCGGCGGCATTTATTTCGGCAAGCCGCGCGAAAGCAAGGTGCTGGAGAACGGTGAGCGCATGGCGTACGACACGCTGCCGTACAGTGAAAGCGAAATCCGTCGCATCGCCAAGGTCGGCTTCGACATGGCGATGGTGCGCAACAAGAAGCTCTGTTCGGTGGACAAGGCCAACGTGCTGGCGTCCAGCCAGCTGTGGCGTGCTGTGGTCGAGGAAGTGGCCAAGGACTATCCCGAGATCGAGCTGAGCCACATGTACGTCGACAACGCGGCAATGCAGCTGGTGCGTGCACCGAAGCAGTTCGACGTGATCGTCACCGACAACATGTTTGGCGACATCCTCTCCGACGAGGCATCGATGCTGACCGGTTCCATTGGCATGCTGCCGTCCGCCTCGCTGGATGCGGGCAACAAGGGCATGTACGAGCCGTGCCACGGTTCAGCGCCGGATATCGCTGGCCAGGGCATCGCCAATCCGTTGGCGACCATCCTGTCCGTTTCGATGATGCTGCGTTACAGCTTCAATCAGGTAGCGGCAGCCGATGCCATCGAGCAGGCGGTGAGTGATGTGCTCGATCAGGGCCTGCGTACCGGTGATATCTGGTCGGAAGGTTGTACCAAGGTCGGTACTCAGGTGATGGGCGATGCAGTAGTCGCGGCCCTCGCGAAGTTGTAATCTTCTGGCCCGCCTTAATCTGCGCGGGCCACTTTTTCTATAGGTGTAGTTGCGATGAAACGTGTAGGTCTGATCGGTTGGCGCGGTATGGTCGGTTCCGTGCTCATGCAGCGGATGCTGGAAGAGCGGGATTTCGACCTGATCGAGCCCGTGTTCTTCACCACTTCCAATGTCGGCGGCCAGGGCCCCGATATTGGCAAGGAAACCGCTGCGCTGAAGGACGCCTACAGCATCGACGAGCTGAAAGGCCTCGATGTGATCCTGACCTGTCAGGGCGGCGACTACACCAATGAAGTCTTCCCTAAGCTGCGTGAAGCGGGCTGGCAGGGCTACTGGATCGACGCGGCGTCCTCGCTGCGTATGCAGGACGATGCGGTGATCGTGCTCGATCCGGTGAACCGTCGCGTGATCGACCAGCAACTGGATGCCGGCACCAAGAACTACATCGGCGGCAACTGCACCGTCAGCCTGGCGCTGATGGGCCTTGGCGGTCTGTTCGAAGCCGGTCTGGTCGAGTGGATGAGCGCGATGACCTATCAGGCAGCCTCCGGCGCCGGCGCGCAGAACATGCGCGAACTGATCAAGCAGATGGGTGCAATCAATGCGGCCGTGGCCGATGATCTGGCCAATCCCGCCAGCGCGATCCTGGATATCGACCGTAAGGTGGCTGAAACCCAGCGTAGCGAAGCATTCCCGGTCGACAATTTCGGCGTGCCGCTGGCCGGCAGCCTGATTCCTTACATCGACAAGGAGTTGCCGAATGGGCAGAGCCGCGAAGAGTGGAAGGCGCAGGCTGAGACCAACAAGATCCTTGGTCGATTCAAGAGTCCGATCCCGGTTGACGGCATCTGCGTGCGCGTGGGTGCCATGCGTTGCCACAGCCAGGCGCTGACCATCAAGCTGAACAAGGATGTGCCGATCTCCGATATCGAAGGGCTGATCAGCCAGCACAATCCCTGGGTCAAGCTGGTGCCGAATCATCGTGATGCCAGCATGCAGGAGCTGAGTCCGGCCGCAGTCACCGGAACGCTAAGCGTGCCGGTCGGCCGTCTGCGCAAGCTCAACATGGGCTCGCACTACCTGGGCGCGTTCACCGTGGGCGACCAGCTGCTGTGGGGCGCCGCGGAGCCGCTGCGGCGCATGTTGCGTATCCTGCTGGAGCGTTGATGCGCTCTCGATGAAGTGCCAGACGCCGCGACTTGTTCGCGGCGTTTTCGTTTATGCGATGTGCCGCTCGGCGGCACTGGTTGCAGTGGTCTGCCATTTCGCTACAGTGCCGGTCCTTAGTGCGTGGAGGTGACGATGCCCACAGGTGTCGGTGTTGCGGTCGTAGGTGCGGTCAGCCTGGTAGGCGAAGCACTGGTCGAGGTGCTTGAGGAGCGGACGTTTCCGGTTGCCGAGCTGTATCTGTTGGGTGATAGCGAGGATGTCGGGCACACGGTGCCATTCAAGGGGCGGAATCTGCGTGTTGGCGAGGCGGATCGCTTCGACTTCAATCGGGCGCAGCTGGTGTTTCTGGTCGGTGCTTCGGAATTGGTGAGCGAGTGTCACGTCAAGGCAGTAGCGGCAGGCTGCCGAATCGTCGATCTGTCAGGCTCGATTCCCGTCAAGCAGCAGCTTTGCGTGGTGCCAGAGGTTAACGGCGGGCTGCTCGATTCGTTGCCCGATCAGCGCGCCATTGCCAGTCCACTGCCTGAAGCGGTCGCTCTGGCCATCGCATTGAAGCCGATCCAGCAACAGCTGGATTTGCATCGCGTGACTGTTACGGCCTGTTTGCCGGTATCAAGTCGTGGTGCGGCGGGCGTGAAGGAGCTTGCCCGGCAGACATCCGAATTGCTCAATGCGCGCCCTTTGGAGCCCCGAATATTCGGCCGGCAGATGGCTTTCAATATGCTCGCACAAGCCGAGGCGGTCGACGCGCAAGGATATGGAGCGCAGGAACGGCGTCTGGTTGAAGAGCTTCGTCAGCTCCTGGATATGCCTGAACTCGCCGTCTCTGTTACGTTCGTTCAAGCTCCGGTGTTCTTCGGAGAGAGCCTCATCGTCTCGTTGCAGGGTGGCGTCGAGGCCGATATGCCAGCGCTGTCTGCGGCTCTCGACGCGGCGCCAGGGGTTGAGCTGGTGGAGTCGGATGACTATCCGACAGCGGTTGGTGACGCAGTCGGGCAGGAGTCGATCTATGTTGGAAGACTTCGCAGAGGCATCTGTGATCCACGGGAAGTCAATTTGTGGATTGTGTCTGATAACGTGCGAAAAGGCGCGGCACTAAACGCTGTGCAGTCTGGTGAGTTGTTGATAAAAGACTATCTGTAAAAGATACTTACTGGTAATTCAAAGAATATTTCTAGCCGATGCGCTGAACGGCTTATCGCTGATGGGGAGCCACCGCCAGGTGGCGCGGGCAGTGACATAAGACCCTCTCGTAGTTCGAGAAAAAGATAAACAAGGGATTAAATAATGGTTCGGGTTCGCAATCTGGTGCTGGCAATCGCGGCTGCTACCGCGCTGACTACAGAAATGGCCCACGCGCTTGGGTTGGGAGAGGTCACGCTTCAGTCGTCATTGAATCAACCGCTGATCGCGGAAATCGAGCTGCTGGATGCAAACAGCCTGGCGCCTGGGGAGGTGATCCCGGTATTGGCCTCGCTCGAAGAATTCAATCGCGCCGGTATTGATCGCCAGTACTTTCTGACGGACCTGAAATTCACTCCAGTACTGCGTCCGAACGGAAAGAGCGTCATTCAGGTTTCGTCCAGCAAGCCGGTACGCGAACCCTATCTCAATTTTCTCGTAGAGGTGCTCTGGCCCAGTGGGCGCCTGCTCCGTGAGTACACCCTGCTGCTCGATCCGCCACTCTATTCACCGGAAACTGCAGCGGCCGCAGCACCGCAGTTGCCCATTTCCGCTCCGTCCCGAACAGTAGAGCCAGTACGCTCTGCGCCAGCTCGTCCGTCTACAACGCGCTCGACCGCAGTTCAGCCGGTAAGCGCGCCGCAGAGCGGCGGTAGCGAGTACAAGACTTCTGCGCGCGACACTCTCTGGGAGATCGCGGAGCGCAATCGTCGCAATGGAACGGTTCATCAGGCGATGCTGGCTATTCAGGATCTCAATCCTGATGCTTTCATTGGCGGCAATATCAACCGGATGAAGAGCGGGCAGGTACTTCGTCTGCCGGATGCCGAGCAGATATCGACTCGCTCTCAGGCCGAAGCGA
Organism: Stutzerimonas kunmingensis; assembly: GCF_021432085.1. GTDB lineage: Bacteria > Pseudomonadota > Gammaproteobacteria > Pseudomonadales > Pseudomonadaceae > Stutzerimonas. The sequence continues at coordinate 2,124,856 of NZ_CP090366.1, forward strand.
TCGCTCAGGTCGCGGAGCAGAACGCGGCATGGCGACAGGGTAGTGGTGGCGCGGTTGCAGGCGCTCGCCAACTGGACGCGACCCGTCGTACTGAAGCTGGAGCAGCACCGTCGCGTAGCGAGTCTCGTGACAGCCTCCGCCTGGTGGCGGCCGATGCGGGCAAGGAAACTGCCGGCTCCGACACCGGGTCTGCCGAAGGCGGCCAGGCCTTGCGTGACAAGCTGGCGGTGACCCAGGAGAGTCTGGACTCCAGCCGTCGTGAGAACGACGACCTCAAGGATCGTCTGAATGATCTACAGGGGCAGCTGGAAAAGCTGCAACGGCTTATGCAGCTCAAGGATGACCAGCTTGCCAAGCTGCAGGCCCAGGTCGGTGCCGAAGGCCAGGCCCCGGCGCTGGACGCCAACGCCAGCCCGCCTGCTGCCGCAAAAACAGAGCCCCAGGCAACTGAAGGTAGCACGCAAGAGCCGGCCCGCGCTGACGGTGACACCCAGGCTGATTCTGCTGTTGATACCCGGCAGGAACCTGCTCCAGTCGTAGCTCCGGCACCGGCCGAGCAGTCTGCGGCGTCCAAGCCTGCTGCAAAGCCAGCCAGCCCAGCGAAACCGGTCGCACCTGTTGTTGAGCCTGAGCCCAAGAGCCTGATTGACGATCTGCTGTCCAATACCTTGCTGCTCGGTGTCGTCGGCGGTAGTGCCCTGTTGCTGTTACTGCTGGGTCTGATGGCTCTTTCGCGCCGCAATGCGATGAAAGAGGCGGAGCTGCAGGAAAGTCTGATGGCGGATGACACGGTCGACGATCTGCGAGTGGAATCGCCCGCGTACGTCGATCTGGGGCAGGAGCATCAACTTGAACCGACTTCCTTCCATGCCGACGCTCCGGCTGCGTCGGATGAGCTGACTTCCACTACAGGTGATGCATTGGCCGAGGCGGACATCTACATCGCTTACGGCCGCTTCAATCAGGCTGCAGAACTGCTACAAAACGCCCTTAATGACGAGCCTCAGCGGAGCGATCTGCGGCTGAAGCTGATGGAAGTGTATGCGGAGCTTGGCAATCGCGATGGCTTCGCCCGTGAAGAAGCTGAGCTACGTGAAATCGGCGGCGCTACCACCGAAGTCGAACAGCTGAAGTACAAGTATCCCGCCATGGCCGCGGCGATCGGAGGCTCGGCAGCTGTCGCCGCCACTCATGTGGACATGGACAGCCTCGACCTTGATGATCTGCAGCTCGACGAGCCGGCCGCGCCGGCGGCAGGGCAGGATCTGGACGATGCATTCGACCTCAGCCTGGATGACCTGGACATCGATCTGAACGAGGAGCGTCCGGCTGCACCTGTGGACAACTCTTTGGACTTCGACGACCTGACGCTGGATGAGCCGGTTACCGAGCGTGAGGCCTCGCCTGCAGCCAGCGATTTCTCCTTCGATCTCGCAGAAGATAAGTCTGCGCAAGAGGCCGAGCAGGACGATCTTTCCGATTTCTCGTTCGATCTGGACAGCGACAAAGGAACGGAGCAAGCCCCCACAGAGTTTTCGCTCAATCTCGACGAGGAGCCGGTTGAAGGTCCTGCTGCGTTTGAAAGTGATGATCTCGATTTCGAACTGTCGGAGCCTGTAGCGAATCCGAGCGACGATTTGCCCGAAGGGTTCGATATTTCGCTGGATGAGCCCGAGTTTGAGGCGCAACCGGAAACCTTTGCCGACAAGCTGAACGAAGTGGAGGCTGATCTGGATGATCTGTCCAAGGAGCTGGAGGAGCCGGCCACTGCTCATGCTGACAACTTGGCTACGACTGACGCCGACGGCGGTGGGGAGGACGACTTCGATTTCTTCTCCGACACCGACGAAACTACCACCAAGCTGGATCTCGCCAGAGCCTATATCGACATGGGCGACGCTGAAGGTGCACGCGACATCCTGGATGAAGTGATTTCCGAGGGTAGCGATGTCCAGCAGCAAGAGGCGCGAGAGATGCTCGCCAAACTAGCCTGATCATGACCCAAGCAGTACCCCAAACGGCAGCCGAAATGGCTGCCGTCGGCGTTTCCAGGATCGCGCTTGGCGTCGAATACAAGGGATCGCGCTATCGCGGATTTCAGCGTCAGCGCGCCGGTGTGCCATCCATTCAGGAATCACTCGAAACCGCGTTGACCAAAGTGGCGGGTGGTCACTCCGTCACGCTGAGCTGTGCAGGTCGCACAGACGCGTTGGTCCATGCCAGCGGGCAGGTCGTGCACTTCGACACGCCGGTCTCGCGAACCATGCACGCATGGGTGATGGGCGCGAACATGAACCTCCCTTCCGACATCAGCGTCACCTGGGCGAAGGAGATGCCGCGTCATTTCGATGCGCGCTTCAGCGCGATGGCTCGTCGTTATCGCTATGTGATCTACAACGATCAGATACGGCCGGCGCACATGGCCGAAGAGGTTACCTGGAACCATCGCCCACTCGATATCGAGCGTATGCGTGCCGCTGCCACGGCGTTCGTGGGAACACATGATTTCAGTGCCTTCCGGGCCAGGCAGTGTCAGGCCAAGTCGCCGATCAAAACCATTCATCACCTGGAGCTGCTGGAGCATGGCCGGCTGATCGTCATAGATGTTCGGGCCAATGCCTTTCTGCATCATATGGTGCGCAACTTCGCTGGCGTTCTGATGACCATTGGTGCGGGTGAGCGGCCAGTGGAATGGGCTGCGCAAGTGCTGGAGTCTCGTGTGCGCCGAACGGGCGGAGTGACAGCGCACCCGTACGGGCTCTATCTCATCGAGGTCGATTATCCCGAAGAGTTCGAGCTGCCGAAGCGCTATCTCGGTCCGCACTTCCTGTCGGGTTTGCCGGACGTGCGGCGCTAATGAATTAGGCGGGAGCCGTTTTGCCTATTCGCTTGCAGGTGGCAGGTCTTTTGTTACCATCCGGTTTCCTTTTTGGCAGGTAGCATCCGTTGTCAGTCGTTCGCAGCAAAATATGCGGGATCACTCGCGTCGACGACGCCTTGACAGCAGCCAAGGCGGGCGCCGATGCCATCGGCCTGGTTTTCTATGCCAAGAGTCCGCGTGCCGTCGATGTGCGGCAGGCACGTGAGATCGTCGCGGCATTGCCACCGTTCGTCACGACGGTAGGCCTGTTCGTCAACGCCAGCCGCTGCGAGATCAACGAGATACTCGACGCCGTTCCGTTGGACATGCTGCAGTTTCACGGCGATGAAGCACCGGCGCAGTGCGAGGGGTTTCATCGGCCTTGGTTCAAGGCGCTACGGGTAGGGAACGGCGAGGATATCGAGGCTGAGGTCGCGCGTTATGCAAATGCCAGCGGCATCCTTCTGGATACTTTCGTGGCAGGGGTGCCGGGTGGGACGGGCGAACGCTTCGATTGGTCGCTGATCCCGGCGGCGCTGGCCAAGCCGCTGATTCTGGCAGGTGGACTGACCGCCGAGAACGTTCAGCAAGCCATTGCCCAGGTTCGTCCGTACGCAGTGGATGTCAGCGGCGGGGTGGAGGCGAGCAAGGGCGTCAAGGATGCTTCCAAGGTGATGGCCTTTGTCGGTCAGGTTCGATCGGCTATGTGACGCCTGGGCAGCCTTTGCCGTCCAGTAACGAGTCGCTGGTGAGACAGTAGCGTGATTCCTTGCCTGAAGGAGTCGGAGTTTCGCGGCTGCGCCGATAGGCGCATCGCTCACGCGACCAAGAGCGCCTGATACGCGTGGTCGCAACAATGAATCTGCCTGCAGCGCGAGTGCGCTCGGGACTGAAGCTTTGGAGAACAAGAGCATGAGCAACTGGCTGGTAGACAAACTGATCCCTTCGATCATGCGGTCGGAGACGCAAAAGAGCTCGGTCCCCGAAGGCCTTTGGCACAAGTGCCCCTCTTGCGAGGCGGTTCTATACCGCCCTGAGCTGGAAAAGACGCTCGATGTTTGCCCCAAGTGCCAGCATCACATGCGCATCGATGCCCGTAGCCGGCTCGATATCTTCCTCGATGCCGAGGGCCGCGAAGAGATCGCTGCCGAGCTGGAGCCGGTCGACCGCCTGAAGTTCCGTGATAGCAAGAAGTACAAGGATCGCCTCTCTGCAGCACAGAAGCAGACCGGCGAGAAAGATGCGCTGATAGCAATGAGCGGAAAGGTCGTCAACATCCCGGTCGTGGCTTGTGCATTCGAATTCTCGTTCATGGGTGGCTCCATGGGAGCAATCGTTGGCGAGCGTTTCGTGCGGGCCGCCAATGTTGCTCTTGAAAAGCGTTGCCCGCTGGTGTGCTTCTCCGCGTCAGGCGGTGCCCGGATGCAGGAAGCTCTGATCTCCCTGATGCAGATGGCAAAGACTTCCGCCGTGCTGGCCCGCATGCGTGAAGAGGGCCTGCCGTTTATCTCCGTACTGACCGATCCGGTCTACGGTGGTGTGTCTGCGAGTCTGGCGATGCTTGGTGATGTGATCGTCGCCGAGCCCAAGGCATTGATCGGCTTCGCCGGCCCGCGAGTGATTGAGCAGACCGTACGAGAAAAACTGCCGGAAGGCTTCCAGCGCAGCGAGTTCCTGCTGGACCATGGTGCTATCGATCTGATCATTCATCGCTCCGAACTGCGTACTCGCTTGTCGCGCTTGCTGGCCCAGATGCAGAAATTGCCAAGCCCTGTGGAACCCGCCCAGGTAACGGCTACTGCATGACCGGTCGGAGTCTGGCCGACTGGCTCGCCTATCTCGAGCAGCTGCATCCCACTGCCATAGACATGGGCCTGGACAGGGTCCGAGCGGTGGTGGGACGGCTTGGCCTGACACGGCCGGCTCCGCTGGTGATTACCGTCACGGGTACGAATGGCAAAGGCTCTACCTGCGCGTTCATCGCTGCTCTGTTGAGCAGCCGGGGATACAAGGTCGGTAGCTACAGCTCGCCGCATCTTCTGCGTTACAACGAGCGCGTTCAGTTCGACGGGCACCAGGCCAGCAATGACCAGCTTTGCCAGGCCTTTTCCGCAGTGGAGGCGGCGCGAGGCGAGGTTTCGCTGACCTATTTCGAAATGGGCACGCTTGCAGCCTTCTGGCTGTTCGAGCAGAGCGGGCTCGACGCCGTGGTACTGGAAGTCGGTCTTGGTGGTCGTCTCGATGCCGTCAACGTCATTGACGCCGATCTGGCGGTGATCACCAATATCGGACTCGATCATGCAGATTGGCTGGGTGATACCCGCGACAGCGTTGCGTATGAAAAGGCCGGGATCATGCGCGACGGAGTCCCCGCGCTTTGTGGCGATCTGGATGTTCCGGGGCCATTGCTTGAGCACGCAGAGTCCCTGAAATCACCGCTGTTTCTGCGCGGAAGAGATTTCGACCTGGCGCTTGAGCCCCACTCCTGGCATTGGCGGGGCGCCGGGCCTGGCGGCGAGCCGTTGGAGCTGCATGACCTGCCGCTGCTGTCATTGCCGATGGAGAACGCTGCTCTTGCCCTGCAAGCCTATGCCACGCTTGCCTTGCCATGGGAGCCGGCGGCGTTGTCCGCGGCGCTTCAGCGGACACGCGTTGTAGGGCGCCTCGATAGTCGGCAGATCAGCTGGCGCGGCCGCGAGATCGCGCTGCTGCTGGACGTTGGACACAATCCTCATGCTGCAAGCTACCTCGCGCAACGCCTTGAGCAGCGGCCAGTAGATGGTCGTCGCTTGGCTGTTTTTGGTCTGCTGGCGGATAAGGATCTCAACGGTGTGCTCGAAGCCATGTCCTCGTGCATCGCTGATTGGGCCGTCGCTCCACTGCCTACGCCGCGAACGCAATCAGCTACACAATTGGCTGCAGCGCTGCTTGAGCGGGGCGCGTCGGTCAGCCAGTATGCCAGCTTCGAGCAGGCGCTCGATGCTCAATGCGCGAAGGCCGAAGCCGATGATGAAGTAGTGGTTTTCGGATCGTTCTACTGCGTGGCGGCGGCGCTTGACTGGCTGGAACAACGGGCGGGGGAGAGTTGAATGGCGATGCTGGATAAGGGATTGCTGCAGCGTATGGTTGGCGCTCTCGTGTTGATTGCGCTGGCGGTTATATTCGTGCCGATGCTGTTCAATCGTGAGGACGATCTGCGCCACGTCACCGTCGATGCGCCCACCATCCCTGCTGCACCGGCACCGGCTGAAATCGAGATGCAGGAGGTCGAAGTGCCAGAGCCGGCGTCGGAGCCTGAAGGTTTCGAGATCATCGAGGAAGGTGCCGAAGCAGAAGCGGCATCACCCGTCGGTGAGCAGGCTTCGGAGCCGATCGTGCCGGTCGCTCCGAGCGAGCCTGCGCCAGTTGCGCAGCCGCCAGTGGAACAACCGCAGGCGGCGAAAGTCGAGCCACGGCTCGATAACGACAACCTGCCGGTCAGCTGGTCGATCCAACTCGCCAGCCTGTCCAATCGCGCCAGCGCCGAAAGCCTGCAGCAGACCTTGCGTTCGCAGGGCTACAACGCCTACATCCGCACTGCGGATGGTATGAATCGCGTCTTCGTCGGACCGCTGGTGGAGCGCAGCGAAGCGAATCGGCTTCGCGATGTGTTGCAGCGCCAGCAGAAACTCGATGGCTTCGTCGTTCGTTTCAAGCCGGAAGGAAGCTGAATCGTTGAAGCGCTGGCCGGGGTACTGACGACAGGCCCCGGGTGCGGAGTTGCCGTCGGGTAGTCAGCGCGTATTCCTGGCGCTCCTGCTCTGCTAAAATGCGCCGCCTTTTCCCCATTGCAGAAGACATCGTGGCATTCACCTGGGTCGATTGGGCCATCATCGCCGTCATTGCAGTATCGAGCCTGATCAGCTTGAAGCGTGGTTTCGTGAAGGAAGCGCTTTCGCTGGTTACCTGGATCGTTGCCGGTGTGGTCGCATGGATGTTCGGTGGTGCGTTGTCCCACCATCTCGCGGAATACATCAGCACGCCGTCGGCGCAAGTCATCGCAGCCTGCGCGTTGCTGTTCGTGGCTACCTTGCTGGTAGGAGCACTGGTTAATTTTCTGATTGGCGAGCTGATCAGAGTGACGGGGTTGTCCGGCACCGATCGCTTTCTCGGCATGGTGTTTGGTGCGGCACGGGGTGGTCTATTGGTGGTGGTGCTTGCAGGGTTGCTGAGCCTGGCTCCGGTCGAGCAGGACCTCTGGTGGCGCGAGTCGACGTTGTTGCCGCACTTTCTCCTGATCGCCGACTGGTCGAAGAACCTCATTCTAGGGTTCAGCGGCCAGTGGTTCGCCGGATCACTCAACCCGCCCGGTTGAGTCCCTTTTTCTACGGATGCTCGGCCTGCCGTCGTATCCGGTCTGCCTGTAATAACTGAGAGGTTCCTTGCATGTGTGGCATTGTCGGCATCGTCGGTAAGTCGAACGTCAATCAGGCGCTGTATGACGCGCTTACCGTACTGCAGCACCGCGGCCAGGATGCAGCCGGTATCGTCACGAGCCATGACGGCCGGCTGTTTCTGCGCAAGGATAACGGCCTAGTACGCGACGTCTTTCAGCAGCGCCATATGCAGCGCCTGGTCGGCAACATGGGGATCGGCCACATCCGTTACCCCACCGCGGGGAGCTCCAGTTCCGCCGAGGCACAGCCGTTCTACGTCAACTCGCCTTACGGCATTACCCTGGCGCACAACGGCAACCTGACCAATGTCGATCAGCTGACCAAGGAGATCTACGAGTCGGATCTGCGCCATGTGAATACCAGCTCCGACTCGGAAGTGCTGCTCAACGTGTTCGCTCACGAACTTGCCGTGCGCGGCAAGCTGCAGCCGACCGAGGAGGACGTCTTCGCCGCAGTGAGCAAGGTTCACGAGCGCTGCCGCGGTGGCTACGCGGTAGTGGCGATGGTCACCGGTTACGGCATCGTCGGCTTCCGCGACCCCAATGCTATTCGCCCGATCGTGTTCGGCCAGCGCCATACCGACGAAGGCGTCGAGTACATGATCGCCTCCGAAAGCGTATCGCTCGACGTGCTCGGCTTTACCCTGATTCGTGACCTGGCGCCGGGCGAAGCGGTTTACATCACGGCTGACGGCAAGCTCTTCACGCGCCAGTGCGCGGATGCGCCGAAACTCGCACCCTGCATCTTCGAGTACGTTTACCTGGCGCGTTCCGACTCCCTGATGGATGGTGTCTCGGTTTACAAGGCTCGGCTGCGCATGGGTGAGAAGCTGGCGGACAAGATCCTGCGCGAGCGTCCAGAGCACGATATCGACGTGGTCATCCCGATTCCCGACACCAGCCGTACCGCTGCGCTGGAGCTGGCCAATCGCCTCGGTGTGAAGTTCCGCGAAGGCTTCGTCAAGAACCGCTACATCGGTCGTACTTTCATCATGCCCGGCCAGGCCGCGCGGAAGAAATCGGTACGGCAGAAGCTCAATGCCATCGACCTCGAGTTCCGTGGCAAGAACGTGATGCTGGTGGATGATTCCATCGTGCGCGGCACCACCTGCAAGCAGATCATTCAGATGGCGCGCGAGGCAGGGGCGAAGAACGTCTACTTCTGTTCCGCTGCGCCGGCAGTGCGTTATCCGAATGTGTACGGCATCGACATGCCCAGTGCCCACGAGCTGATCGCGCACAACCGCACCACCGAAGAGGTCGCCGAGCTGATCGGTGCCGATTGGCTGATCTACCAGGATCTGGAAGACCTCGTCGACGCCGTTGGTGGCGGCAAAGTCAAGATCGACAACTTTGACTGTGCAGTTTTCGACGGCAATTACATCACCGGTGATATCGACGAAGCCTATCTGCACAAGATCGAGCAGGCGCGCAATGATCTGAGCAAGGTCAAGACGAACGCGGTCAGCGCCATCATCGATCTCTACAACAACTGATTCATGCCGGCGTGGCAGCTTCGGCTGCCCGCGGCCGAGGTAAGAGCTATGACGACTGAATGGGATGCCGGACGGCTGGACAGTGATCTTCAAGGCGTCGGGCTCGATACGCTTGCGGTACGCGCCGGACAACGGCGCACACCGGAAGCCGAACACGGTGAGCCGCTGTTCTTCACTTCCAGTTACGTGTTTCGCAGTGCCGCCGATGCTGCGGCGCGCTTCGCCGGTGACGTGCCGGGCAATGTCTATTCGCGTTACACCAATCCCACCGTCCGTGCGTTCGAAGAACGTATGGCGGCGCTCGAGGGCGCAGAGCAGGCGGTCGCCACGGCATCCGGCATGGCGGCCATCCTCGCCACCGTGATGAGCCTGTGCTCGGCAGGCGATCACGTGCTGGTCTCGCGCAGCGTATTCGGCGCCACCGTTTCCTTGTTCGAGAAGTACTTCAAGCGTTTCGGTGTGCAGGTCGACTATGTGCCGCTCACCGATTTTGCCGCCTGGGAGTCCGCGTTCAAGGAGAACACCAAGCTGGTGTTCGTCGAATCGCCATCCAATCCCTTGGCAGAGTTGGTGGACATCGCCGCGCTGGCGCAGCTTTGCCACGCCAAGGGCGCGATGTTGGCCGTCGACAACTGCTTCTGCACACCGGTATTGCAGCAGCCGCTGGCACTGGGTGCCGATATCGTCATTCATTCCGCGACCAAGTACATCGATGGCCAGGGCCGTTGCCTGGGCGGTGTGATTGCAGGTCGCAGCGAGCAGATGAAGGAACTGGTCGGATTTTTGCGTACCGCCGGCCCGACGCTCAGTCCGTTCAATGCCTGGGTCTTCCTAAAGGGACTGGAAACGTTGCGGCTGCGCATGCAGGCGCACTGCGCCAGCGCTCAGGAGCTTGCCGAATGGCTCGAGCAGCAGCCCGGTATCCAGCGCGTCTACTATGCGGGTTTGTCCAGCCATCCACAGCACGAGCTGGCCAAGCGTCAGCAGAAGGGGTTCGGTGCGGTGGTGAGCTTCGAGGTTGCTGGAGGCAAGGAGGCCGCCTGGCGCTTCATCGATGCGACTCGACTGATCTCGATTACGGCCAATTTGGGCGATAGCAAGACCACCATTACCCATCCAGGCTCGACCACACATGGTCGGCTGTCCGCCGAGGATCGCGCGACCGCAGGCATTTCGGACAGCCTGATTCGGGTAGCGGTGGGGCTGGAAGATGTCGCTGACCTCAAGGCCGATCTGGCTCGCGGTCTCGCAGCGCTCTAGATCAACTCATCAGGATGCCGTGCCCGGCCTGCGCAAGCAGGTCGGGCACGAACGCTTGTGTCCTTTTTTCACTGACGCAGATCGATAGCCGGTGCGGGCTCGCCCCGTCCGTCGAACAGCTGCGCGGGATTCGCCGGCAGGATGCTCGGGCTGGCCGAATCCGTTTCGATGACCCGAATATCGCTGTATTTCTTCCCGGAAAGAGCCGCCAGGCCGGCACGGTCGCGAATGACCGTAGGTCGCAGGAACACCATCAGGTTGCGTTTGACGTGGGTTTCCTGAGTCGAGCGGAACAGAGCACCCAGAAACGGAATGTCTCCGAGTAGCGGCACCTTGGCGTTGGTGCGGGTGACGTCGTCCTGAATCAGGCCGCCAAGCACGATGACCTGGCCATCTTCGGCAAGGATGGTGCTTTTGATGGCGCGCTTGTTGGTCACCAGGTCCACCGCCTGGGCCGTCAGGCTGGCGCTGGGCGCGATCGAGGAGATCTCCTGCTCGATCTGCAGGCGTAGCGTGGCGCCTTCGTTGATGTGCGGAGTCACCTTGAGGGTCACCCCGATGTCCTGGCGCTCGATGGTGGTGAAGGGGTTGTTCGCGCCCGCCGCATCGGTGGTGTAGGAGCCCGTCTGGAACGGGACGTTCTGGCCGACAAGAATCTCGGCTTCCTGGTTATCCAGCGTCAGCAGGCTCGGCGTCGACAGCAGATTGCTCTTGCTGTTGGACGACAGTGCGGTAATCAGCGCGCCGAAACTGCGAGTTCCAACGCCGATGATCGCGCCGTCGGGCAGGTTCTCCGGGATCTCGTTCTCGTTGATGGCATTGAGCACGCTGCCGACCGAGATACCGGTGTTGCCAAAGCTGACGCCACCGGCTCCACCAGTGCCTCCGCGCGCGTCGACCGCCCATTGCACGCCGAGGGCGTCGGTGATGTCGCCGGAAACCTCGACGATAGCCGCTTCGACCATGACCTGCGCACGGGGAACATCCAGCTGGCGAACGATGCTTTCCAGAGTGCCGATCAGCTCTGGATCAGCGAGAAGGACCAGTGCGTTCAGGCTTTCGTCGGCGCGGATGAGGATGTTTTGCGGCCGGGCAGTGGTGGCGGATTCGCCGCTTTCGGGGTTTTTCAGACCTTCGGAAATATCACCCAGGGTCTCGGCCAGGGATTTCGCATCGTTGTGGCGCAAACGGATAACGCGCGTGTTGGCCGAACGCGTGGTTGGCGTGTCGAGCGATTGGGCCAGTGCCGCCAGCTTGCCTCGGGCCTCGCTGGGGCCAATGAAGATCAATCGGTTGGTGCGTGAATCGGCGATGATCTGCACGCCGGAGGTGGTTTTCGCATCACCGCGCATCAGCGAGTTGCGCAGCACTTCAGCGATATCCATCGCCCAGCCGTGCTGCAGATTGAGCACGGCGTAATCGTTGCTCTCAGCACGATCGAGCTGGCGCACCAGGTCCTCAATGCGCGCGATATTGGCGCTGCGATCACTGATGATCAGTGCATTGGCCGACGACACCGCAGCAAGATGGCCGAACTGCGGGACAAGCGGGCGGATCAGGGGTATCAGTTCGGCTGCGGAAGTGTGCTGCACCTGGATCACCCGTGTTTCCAATTGGTCGCCGCCGGTAGGCCCGCTGCCCGCTTCGGCCTTGGCCTCTGCATTCGGAACTACTCGGGCGACATCGCCCTGGGTCAGCACGCTGAACCCGTGCGTCGCCATGACCGAGAGGAACAGCTGATACACCTCGCTCAGCGACAGTGTGGCATTGGATACCACGCTGACTTGCCCCTTCACTCGCGGATCGACGATGAACGTCTGTCCGCTGAGCTGGCTGATCTGATCGATGAAGGCGCGGATATCCGCGTCCTTGAGATTGATGGTCCAGCCGTCCTGTTGATTGGGGCTTGGCTCGATACCGGGTTCGACGGCAAGCAAAGGCAGAGGAGCGGCCAGCAGGCCGGTGGCGAGCAGGGCAAGCAACGGGCGCGAAAAAGGCTTCGGCATCGGTCAATTGTCTTCCGTGGGCTGATCGTTGGCGGGGGCGGCATCGGGTTGGTTGACGGCTTCTTCCAGCTGCTGACGCAAGGCGTCCATCTGCTGCTGCATCAGCTGCGTCTCCTCGTCCGGTGGCTCGGCATAGGGTGGTTGATCCTGATAGGGCGCTTCGGTCATCTCCTCGGGAATGTAGCTAGGCGAGCGTACCTGAGGAAAATGCAGCACTTCGACGGCGCCGTTGCGCGCCAGCTCCACGCGATCAGGGTAGACCTGATGCAGACTGACGCCACTGGCTAGCTCTTCGCCCTGCCAGTAGAGCCGTGGCGGCTGCCCGTCGACTTGAACAATGGCGCTGGAGCGCTGCGGATCCATGTGCACGAAGCTGCCGCGCAGGGTAAAACCGCTGGCAGCCGCGGTGGGCGCGTAGGAGTCAGAAGGGGCCGCCGAGCCGAACAGTATTTCCAGCCGCTGCATATCGGGCTGCCCCAGATTGCCGGCTTGTTGTTCATAGACGTCGGTGGGGGTAGGTGCGCGAGACAGGTTCATCCATTGCTCAATCTGCATCGCGAGGTAGAGCGCGAACACGCAGAGCAGCACGGTACTGATGATGAGTGGGACGTAGCGGCGGTAGTTGTCCAGTTTTCCCGGCAGTGGCAAGCGAAATACTCCGTGGCGCTTTTGTTGTTCGGTTCCCTAGTACGCGGGTTGCCTCTGTCAGGCGATACAGCACTTTTAGAACACTTTCGCGGACGCCGCAGCGAATTTACAGGTGCTCTTGGCGAATCGATGGTGCAGGACCAAGGTTACAAAGTGACGCGGCAGCTCCTGTTGACCACGGTTCCATAAAAAAAATTCAATGTTATTGTTGACTTAGCGTAGGGGGCTGAGTAAATTGCGCGCCTCGCAAGGCGATCGGCTGATTAGCTCAGCTGGGAGAGCACCTGCATCACACGCAGGGGGTCGGCGGTTCGATCCCGTCATCAGCCACCAACCTTTGTGAGATTTCGGACGAAAGTCCGGCCGACGCGCAGCGGTAGTTCAGTCGGTTAGAATACCGGCCTGTCACGCCGGGGGTCGCGGGTTCGAGTCCCGTCCGCTGCGCCATATCCCTCCACTTCCTTTAGAAGTGATGAGACAAGAGAAGCTGCCCAAGGGCAGCTTTTTTTGTGCCTGTCGAATGGCGATGTGATTGGTGAACCCTGCACTATCCAATCCCCATGGGCGACCCGTTTCGGCGGAATCCTACGGCCTCTCGCATTTGCCAAACAGCGCGTCGAGCTCCGCTCCAGAGGCCGCGTTGGCAAAACCATCGAATCGTCCATGCTCGGCGATGGACCGTGCCGCCTGCAGAAAACCGCCCCACGCCGCTCTGGCCAAGGCGCCGCCGACGCTGATGCGTCTGACGCCTAAGTCGGCGAGGTCCTGCACGGTCAGGTCGCTGTTCCAGCCAATCAGTACATTGACCGGCTTTGGCGAGACTGCCTCGATGACGGCGCTGATCTGCTCGCGGGTTCTCAGGCCTGGTGCATACAGGCAGTCGGCGCCTGCATCGGCATAGGCTTTCAGGCGTGCAAGGGTATCGTCGAGATCAGGCCGATCGACGAAGAAGTTCTCGGCGCGGCCGATCAGCAAGGTTTCACCTCCGGTAGCGTCGATCGCCTCACGCGCCGCGCACATCCGTTCGGTGGCCTCGGCAAGCTCGCGCAACGGCTCGCGTGGGTCACCTGTGGAGTCCTCGATGGAAATACCCGCGACGCCGGTTCCGACCGCCATGTGCACGCTTTCGGCCACGCCTTCGGGCGTATCGGCGTAGCCACTCTCGAAATCGGCGTTCACCGGCAGATGGGTGGCTTGGACCATATAGCGCATATGGGCCAGGACCTCGTCCCGCGGCATCTGTCCGTCGGCGCGGGCGCACGACCAGGCGTAGCCGGAGCTGGTCGTCGCCAGCGCCTTGAAACCGAGGCCTGCGAGGACGCTCGCACTGCCGGCATCTCAGGGGTTGGGCAGGACGAAGCAGCCCGCTTGGTGCAGCGCACGAAAAGCGGCACGTTTTTGCGACACACTGGGATGGACCATGAACCCTCCTGGTTGGTGAGATGGGTGGGGTACGACACTTTTCGATTCGCCGCAGTGCGTCGTCAAGACTAGATCGGATAGGGCGTGCCGTGGTTTTCAGAACATGCGCTGCAGGGTGCCACAGCGCTACTGAATTTCCCTGCGGGCGACCGTGACTATGCGCCGCCGTGATATCCGCGCTGGGCACCTCGCTGCGCTACGACGTTGCGTGAAGACTGAAGAGGGCGGATGTGATGACTGGCGGAGAGGGCATCGCCCGCACCTGCCCGTCTGACGTACCGTTTGCGCTCGCGTGTCCGGGCTTCTACAACGTAACGTGCAGCCACCAACCGCCCGGCAATGCCATAACGAGGATTTGATGACGACCGACAAGCAGCAATTTGCCAGCGACAACTATTCCGGCATCTGCCCTGAAGCCTGGGAAGCCATGGCGAGGGCGAACCAAGGCCACGACAGGGCGTACGGCGACGACCAATGGACAGCCCGCGCGGCTGATCACTTCCGCGCACTGTTCGAGACCGACTGCGAGGTGTTCTTCGCCTTCAACGGTACAGCGGCCAATTCCCTGGCGTTGTCGTCCCTTTGCCAGAGCTACCACAGCGTGATCTGCGCCGACATCGCCCACGTCGAGACGGACGAATGCGGCGCGCCGGAGTTCTTCTCCAACGGCTCCAAGCTGCTGCTCGGCAGGACCGAGCAGGGCAAGCTGACGCCTGCTGCCATTCGCGAGATCGCGCTGAAGCGCAAGGACATCCATTACCCCAAGCCACGCGTGGTCAGCCTGACCCAGGCCACGGAAGTCGGTACCGTCTACCAGCCCGCCGAGCTGCGTGCCATCAGCGACACCTGCAAGGACCTCGGGCTGCACCTGCACATGGACGGCGCGCGCTTCGCCAATGCCTGCGCTCACCTGGGCATGTCGCCCGCCGAACTGAGCTGGAAAGCCGGCGTCGATGTGCTCTGTTTCGGTGGCACCAAGAACGGTATGGCGGTCGGCGAGGCCATCCTGTTCTTCAATCGCGAACTGGCCACCGATTTCGAGTACCGCTGCAAGCAGGCTGGCCAGCTTGCCTCCAAGATGCGATTTCTGTCGGCACCGTGGGTCGGGCTTCTGGAAAACGGCGCGTGGCTGAGATACGCCGAACACGCCAACTGTTGTGCCCAGCTGCTGGCCGAGTTGATTCAACCGTTGCCTGGCGTCGAGTTGATGTTTCCGGTGCAGGCCAATGGCGTCTTCGTCAGCCTGCCGCCATCGGCACTGGAGACGCTCAAGAACCGCGGCTGGATGTTCTACACCTTCATCGGCGTCGGCGGTGCGCGCTTCATGTGCTCGTGGGACACCAGCGAAGCGCGGGTACGCCAGCTGGCCGATGATATACGCGCGGCCGTAACCGACGCCCTGTAGCTGCCGACGATGTGCCCGCTCGCGAGGTGGCCTCGGCAATACACGGGCAGCGGCTACTGAGCGCTGCTCATTTGGATAAGGTTGGACGAGCACTGTCGTGAGGCTAGATGCTGGCTTGCTCGAGCAAGGCGCGGCGGAACGCCTGTGCCACAGGCCCGAGTGGCTCATCCAGCCGGTGCGCCAGGTAGGCTTCGGATTGCACCTCGCTGTTCCTGCCAAGGTCGGGAATGGCGACGCGCGCCAGTCGCCCTGAAGCCAGATCCTCCTCAATCAGCCATGCCGGGAGCCGTCCCCAGCCGAGTCCGGCGCGAATCAGTGCGACCTTCGCTTCCTGGGTATTCACCCGACAGGTGAAGGGCGACAGAACGCCGAATGAGCGGCCCTCGGAGAGTGGCGTGGGATCGGCAAGTACGATCTGCAGATGGCCGGCGAGATCCGGCACGCCGAGTGGCGCACGGCTGCCGAGTTCGGCCAGCGGATGATCGCTGCGTACGACGGCAATCTGCGCAATCGAGCCAATCGCCTCCAGCGCCAGCCGGGGATTGCGAAAATCCTCGCCGACGATGATCGCGAGCGTGCAGCGACTCTCATCCAGTGCTGCGATGGGGCCGCCCAGGGCCTGTGACTCCAGGCGAAAGCTGGTGGAAGGAAATTCGACGCTGGCCCGGGTAATGGCGAGCGCCACCGATTCGATCGGAAACAGCGTATCCACCACCAGGGTCAGTTCCAGCTCGACACCCGCACCCAGCGCCCGCGCCCGAGCACGCATGGCATCGGCGCGCAGCAGGATGTCGCGTGCGTGGGCCAGCAGTGCCTGACCTTCCTGAGTGAGGACGGGGCGGTAGCCGCTGCGATCGAACAGCTGCAGGCCCAGCTCTGTCTCCAGGTTCGCGATGGCATGGCTGATGGCCGATTGCACGCGTAGCAGCCGTGCCGCGCCGGATCGAAAGCTGCCGCTGTCGGCCACAGTTACAAACGTACGAATCTGATCCAGTGTCATGCCATCGAGCATGATCTGCTCCATAGATCGAGTTGATCGAAATTTAATCACTCTGCGAGAGCGTTTTTAGTCATTAGCCTGGCTCCAGTCAATGCCATCGGAGGACTGCAGCAATGACGAACGTACTGGTGCTCTATTACTCATCCTATGGGCATGTCGAAGCACTTGCCCATGCCGTCGCCGAGGGCGCACGCGAAGCGGGCGCGTTGGCAGACGTCAAACGGGTGCCCGAACTCATTCCGCAAGAGGTCGCGCGGAACGCGGGGTACAAGATGGTCCAGCCCGCGGATACGGCGACCGTGGCGGAACTGCCGAACTACGACGCCATCGTGATCGGCACGCCGACGCGTTTCGGCAACATGGCCGCGCAGATGAAGAACTTCCTCGATCGATGTGGCGGGCTATGGGCCGAGGACCGGCTGGTCGGCAAGGTGGGCAGCGTGTTCACCTCGACCGGCAGCCAGCACGGGGGCCAGGAGAGCACGATTCTGGCGACGCACACCGTACTGCTTCATCTGGGGATGGTTGTGGTCGGGCTGCCGTACAGCTTCAAGGGGCAGCTGCGGATGGATGCCATAACCGGTGGCACGCCCTATGGCGCCTCGACACTGGCCGATGACGGCAGCGGCGGTGACCGCCAGCCGAGCGAAAATGAACTGCAGGGCGCCCGTTACCAGGGCTGGCACGTCGCTCGCGTGGCCGCCGCACTCGCCGCCAATCCGGTCGGGGTGCCTGAATGAATGCCGCCCGGCAGCTCCGCGCGAGGCTGGTCGTCTGGGTCGTGCTCGGCTGCGGAGTCGTGGCGGCTCTGCACTTGGGTAAGGCTGCCATTGCCACACCGTTGCTACAGGCGGACCTTGGGGTCGATCTCGCCGGAGCCGGCTGGCTGACCGGCATATTCGCGGTGCTCGGCTTGCTCGGGGGAGCGGCGGCCGGTGCGGTGGTGGCGGCAGTCGGAGATCGGCGGGCCCTGCTGTTGGGGCTCGGGGTAACCGCGGTTGCCGGCGTCGCGGGCGCCGCCGCGCCGTCATTCGCGCTGCTGCTGATTTCCCGGCTGCTGGAAGGACTCGGATTCCTGCTCATCATCGTCGCCGGGCCGGCGATTCTGGAACGGTTGACGACCGGCGCTGCGCGGGACAGCGCCTTCTCGCTGTGGAGTTGCTTCATGCCGAGCGGTATGGCGCTGGCCATGGTCGCCGGGCCGCTGTTCCAGACATGGCAGGGGTTGTGGTGGACGGGTTCGGCGGTGGCGGTAATCGCCGCGGTGGCGGTGGGCTGCTGTATACCCGCTGGCGTTTCGTCTGGCATGCCCGGACGGCTACTGGGAAATATTCGGCGCGTGCTGTTTTCCCGAGCCAGCGTTTTGCTGGCGGTTGGTTTCGCGCTGTACAGCCTGATGTTCTTCGCCCTGTTCAGCTTTCTGCCGGTTCTGCTGATGGAGCGTATGGATATCTCATATCGAAGTGCGGGGCTGTTGAGCGCACTGGCCAGTGTGGTCAATGTCAGCGGCAACCTTGCTGCTGGCTATCTGCTCACGCGCGGCGCCGGGCGTGGTTCGCTGATCCTGTTTGCCAGCGGCGTTATGGGTGCGTCCGGGATAGGCATATTCCTGGGCTGGTTCGAACCGCAGGCGACCTTCCTGCTGTGCCTGCTGTTTTCAGCCGTGGGTGGGTTGATTCCGGCCACGCTGCTGGCATCCGCACCGTTGGCTGCGCGGGAGACCTTCCTCGTTCCAATTGCGGTCGGCCTGATGATGCAGGGCAGCAACCTGGGACAACTGCTGGGCCCGGTAGTGGTCGGCGGCGTGACCGCGGCTTTCGGTTGGAACGCCGCCGGCCCGGTCGTGTTGCTTGCGGCGCTGGCCGCTGGCGTGACTGCGCTTCTTTTGCCAGCAGCACTGCAGCGCAGCGAGCCGGCGAAGGAGGGTAGCCCTGAGCGTTCCAGAAGCGGCGACGTCCAGTGCTGATCCGATGCGTGCCGAGCCGCGCTTGGATAGCAGGCACCATGGCAGAACAGGATGAGGCGATCCGGTGCCCTGAAAAGGGGCTCGGCTGTGACCGGTTCGTCACAATATGGTGCGCGGTTCCGGGCTGGAGGAAGGACGAGGGCTCGATCAGTGGCCATGTGCCATCCATGGAGCGTTTCTTGCTGCGCATCGGTTTTCTGCCTTTCCTGCAGACCTCCGGGCGACAGCCTCAGCATTGTCGCGGCTCCGGGTCATGCAGGATCAACACTTCAAGCCCAGATCAATGACCCAAGAACTTTCTGCCAGAACCAACCGCCGGAGCAGTCTGCTCACCTGTGAGGTGCTGGACCGCTCGCGTGTGCTCGACACGCTGGTCAACAACCTCGAAGGCATGGCCTACCGCTGCCGCAACGACGCGCCTTGGACGATGATCTTCGTCAGTCAGGGCTCGCAAGGCTTGTGCGGCTACAGTGCTGCGGATCTGGTCGACGACAACGGCATCTCATGGGACCGGATCACCCATCCGGATGACCGGCTTCGCGTCCGCCGCTGCATCGATAATGCTGTCGCCGGAAGGGGGCGATTCACCGTGCATTACCGGATCCGCACCGCCGCGGGGAACCTCAAATGGGTCATCGAGCGCGGCGTCGCGGTGCCCGATGAGCAGGGCGAGATCGTGGTGGAGGGCTTCATTGAGGACATCACCGCCCAGAAGGCCGTGCTCGAAGCGCTGGAACAGGCCGAACTGCGTTATCGCAGCATCTTCGAGAACGCTTCGGAGGGCATTTTCCAGTCCACCCGCGATGGCCGCTATCTGGCCGCCAATCCTGCGTTGGCGCGCATTTACGGATACGACAGTGCGTCCGAGCTGGTGGCCGATCTCGCTGACATAGAGCGTCGCCTGTACGTCGAGGGTGGGCGTCGCGAAGTGTTCTGCCAGCTGATGGAGCAGCAGGGCGAGGTGCTCAACTTCGAGTCCGAGGTCTATCGGCGCGACGGCACACGCATCTGGATATCCGAGAACGCGCACGTGGTGCGAGGCGCCAGCGGCGAGTTCATCTGCTACGAAGGCACCGTGCAGGACATCTCCGAGCGCAAGCATTATCAGCAGCAGCTCGAACGTCAGGCCAACCATGATCTGCTGACCGGCCTGCCCAATCGCATCCTGCTCAACGACCGCATCGAGCAGGGCCTGGCCCGTGCGGCTCGCCTGGGCTACTACCTGACGCTGGTATTCATCGACCTGGACAACTTCAAGTTCATCAACGACGGCCTCGGGCATGTCGCTGGTGACGAGCTGCTCAAGAGTATTGCGGCGCGGCTGGCCGGTAGCCTGCGCAGCTCCGACACCGTGGCGCGGGTCGGTGGGGATGAATTCGTGCTGGTGCTCAGTGATCACTACCGCATCAGCACAGTGATCTCGCTATTGGAGCGTGTGCTGAACGAAATCCGCCGGCCGGTCATGCTCGCCGGTCGCGAGTTTCAGGTCGGCGCCAGCCTGGGTGTGGCGATGTTCCCCGACGACGGCGAGGATGCGCAAAGCTTGCTCAAACACGCCGATATCGCCATGTACGCGGCGAAGAAGCGTGGGCGCAACAATTTCCAGTTCTTCACCCACGATCTCAACCGGATCGCCGATGAGCGTCTGAATCTCGAGGCCGCCATGCGCGTGGCGCTGGAGCGCAACGAGTTGTCGGTGCACTACCAGCCGAAGGTCGATGCGACGCGGCGGATTGTCGGTGTCGAGGCGCTGGCGCGTTGGACCCACGCGGAGCTGGGGGTGATAGGGCCGGATCGTTTCATCCCGGTGGCCGAAGAGAGCGAGCTGATCATGCCGCTGACCCTGGCCATCCTGCGCCGCGCCTTCACCGATGCTCGGCAGTGGAACGAGGGGCGTGCCACGCCGCTGCTGATTGCGGTGAACCTGTCGCCGCTGCTGTTTCTTGGCGACGATGTGGTCGAACGCATCCTCGTGGTGCTCGACGAAATAGGGCTGCCGCCGACCCAAGTGGAACTAGAAATCACCGAAACGGTATTCCTCGGAGACGGCACCCGCGCGGTTTCCATCCTGGCCGAGTTCAAGGCGCGGGGCTTTCGCTTGGCGATGGACGATTTCGGTACCGGCTACTCGGCGCTCAGCTATCTGCGGCGTTTTCCGCTAGACATCATCAAGATCGATCGATCGCTGGTCACCGGGCTCGAACAGGAGGAGGAGGTGGCGATGATCGCCCGTGCCGCCATTTCGCTGGGCAAGAGACTGCACAAGACGGTGGTGGCCGAAGGGGTCGAGAACGCCGCGCAGTTCGATTTCCTGCGTCGCAACGGTTGCGACGAGTTCCAGGGCTACCTGCTCTCACGCCCGCTGCCGGCGGCGCAGATCACCGCATTGCTTGCGGACGGCGGCGTGATCCGCTTCTAGCTGTCGCCGGGGATGGCGCCGTTCTGCCAGAGCTGCATCAGTTCCTGTGGCGCTCGGTCCTCGGCGATCTGCAGGATCAGTTCGGCGTCGGTGTCCTCGCGTCGGTAGTGCAGTTCGACCCGGAAGAAGCGCTGATCGCCGGCACCGACGTTCTTGCTGGCGACCGGCAGGCAGCGTTCGACCACCGAGCAGAGGCCGCGGCGCTGTTCGGCATCGTAGTCGGCGAATTCGATCTGACGGGGTCGCGCCAGGCCTGGCGCCGCGACGAAACCGCCCTGGCGCGATACGCGCAACGATGTTTCCGGTCCCAGTACTGGCATCTTCATCCTGCCTCCTCAGCGCAGGGCTACGCCCACTGACGTCCAGGCTTCATACAGCGCCTGAACCTGAGGCGACTGGCGACCGAACAGCTGCGCCGCGTGGTTCAGCGTCACACCGGCGAAGGTTGCGAAGTCCGCATCATTGGGCAGTTGTGGATCACAGATGGTGGCGTACCAGATTCGTCCGGCCTGCTCCCAGGCGTAACCACCCAGCGCCATGGCCGCGAGGTAGAAGGCGCGGTTGGGAATGCCGGAGTTGAGGTGTACGCCACCGTTGTCGTCGCGGGTCTCGATGAAGTCGCGCATGTGCGCAGGCTGCGGGTCGCGGCCGAGCAGCGGATCGTCGTAGGCGCTGCCCGGGTTGGCCATGGAACGCAGGGCGACGCCGTTGACCTTGTCGGTCAGCAGCTCGGCGCCGACCAGCCAGTCGGCCTCCGCCGCGGTCTGGCCGAGCGCATGCTGTTTGGTCAGCCCGCCGAACACGTCCGACACTGATTCGTTGAGCGCTCCTGGCTGGTTGAAATAGACCAGCCCGGCTTCGCTCTCGATCAGGCCGTGGGTCAGTTCGTGGGCGACCACGTCCAGCGAGCGGGTGAAGCGCTGGAACAGCTCACCGTCGCCATCGCCGAACACCATCTGCTCGCCGTTCCAGAAGGCGTTCTCGTAGCCCTGGCCGTAGTGCACGGTGCCGATCAACGGCATCCCCAGGTCATCGATCGAGTCGCGCTGGAAAACCTGCCAGAAGAATGTGTAGGTCGCGCCGAGCGCGTCGTAGGCTTCGTCCACCGCGGCGTCGCCGGAGGCCGGCTGACCTTCGCGACGTCGCAGGGTGCCCGGCAGCTGCATCTGCTGCTCGGCGTCATGGATTCGTCGTTGTGCGTGGCCGGGCGTGCGCAGCTCGCCAAGCTCGGCGATGGCTGTGGGTCGTGGCGGGCCGGGGTTGGGCAGCAGGCTCTGCACGTGGTGCAACGTCTGTTGAGCGCAGCCGCGCTGGTAGGGCGAGCCGCGGTCGATGATGCGGTCGAGAATATATGGCGGGATGAAGGTGTGAATCGGCACCGGCGGTACTCCAAGGCTGACGCGGCTACGACCAGCATAGACCGCTGGAGCGCGATGGATCGACCGCCGATCCAGAGGGCGCGACGAGATGGCGCGGCATACGCGGCGCACCCTTGGCGCGTTCTGCTGTCACTTGTGCTGGACCCCGTTTTTACCGTCATAGACGACGCGGGCGCTCATTTGACGAGGAGTTGTTGCCCATGTTCGGATTGGAAGCACTAGAGCTGGCGCGCGTCCAGTTCGCTTTCACCATCACCTTTCACATCATCTTCCCGGCGATCACCATCGGGCTCGCCAGCTTTCTCGCCGTGCTCGAGGGGCTCTGGCTGAAGACCCGGCAGGAGGTCTATCGCGACCTCTATCACTTCTGGCTGAAGATATTCGCGGTCAATTTCGGCATGGGTGTGGTGTCGGGAATCGTCATGGCGTACCAGTTTGGCACCAACTGGAGTGCCTACTCCGAGTTCGCCGGCAGTGTCACCGGGCCGCTGCTGGCCTATGAGGTGCTGACCGCGTTCTTCCTGGAGGCGGGTTTCCTCGGGGTCATGCTGTTCGGCTGGAATCGGGTCGGCGAACGCCTGCATTTCTTTTCCACGCTCATGGTGGCCGTGGGCACGCTGATCTCAACCTTCTGGATTCTGGCGTCCAACAGCTGGATGCACACGCCGCAGGGGCACGAGATCATCGACGGCATCGTGGTGCCGGTGGACTGGCTGGCGATCATCTTCAACCCGTCGTTCCCTTATCGACTGGCGCACATGGCGGTCGCCGCGTTCCTCGCCACGGCGTTCTTCGTCGGCGCGTCGGCGGCCTGGCAGCTGTTGCGCGGCAAGGACAACCCGGCGATCCGCAAGATGCTCTCGATGGCCATGTGGATGGCCCTCCTGGTGGCACCGGTGCAGGCGGTGATCGGTGATTTTCATGGGCTGAACACCCTCGAATATCAGCCGGCGAAGATCGCCGCGATGGAAGGGCACTGGGACAACTCCGAAGGCGGGCCGACGCCGCTGTTGCTGTTCGGCTGGCCGGACATGGAGGCCGAGGAAACGCGCTACAAGATCGAGATTCCCTATCTCGCCAGCCTGATCCTCAATCACAGCCTGACCGAACCGATTCCGGCGCTGAAGGACTTCCCGCCCGAGGACCGGCCGAACTCGACGATCGTGTTCTGGACGTTTCGCATCATGGTCGCGCTCGGCCTGCTTATGATCGTCACCGGTATCTGGAGTCTGCTGTTGCGGCGGGGCGACCGGATGTACAGCTCACGCGCGTTCCTGCGGCTGGTGTTGCTGATGGGGCCTTCCGGGCTGATCGCCATCTTGGCTGGCTGGTACACCACCGAGATCGGGCGTCAGCCCTGGGTGATATATGGCCTGATGCGCACCGCCGATGCCGTATCCAATCACGGTGCCGGCCAGCTGGGGCTCACTCTGGCGATGTTCGTGGTCGTCTACTTCGCCGTGTTCGGGGTGGGCATGGTGTACGTCCTGCGCCTGGTGCGCAAGGGCCCGGTGATCAGCGAAGGGCGCGAGAAAGGTACCGGTGGGCCCGGCGAGGCGCGCACGCCGATGCGACCGATCTCCGCGGCGGACGAAGCCCTTCCCGAGGGACAAAGCGATCAACTGGGCGAGAGGAACTGAGCCATGGGTATCGATCTTTCACTGATCTGGGCGGTGATCATCATCTTCGGCATCATGATGTACGTGGTGATGGACGGTTTCGATCTCGGCGTCGGCATCCTCTTTCCCTTCGTGCAGGACGCCTCGGAGCGCGACGTTATGATGAACACCGTCGCGCCGATCTGGGACGGCAACGAGACCTGGCTGGTACTCGGCGGTGCCGGGCTGTTCGCCGCGTTTCCGCTGGCCTATTCGGTGGTGCTGTCCGCGCTGTATCTGCCGATCATCTTCATGCTGATGGGGCTGATCTTCCGCGGCGTGGCGTTCGAGTTCCGCTTCAAGGTCGTTCGTGAGCGGCAGCACGTCTGGGATAAGGCGTTCATCGGCGGATCGTTGGTGGCGACGTTTTTTCAGGGCGTGGTGCTCGGCGCGTTCATCAGCGGGTTGCCGGTAGAGGGCAGGGCCTACGCAGGCGGTGCGCTGGACTGGCTGACCCCCTTCTCGTTGTTCTGTGGCCTGGCGCTGATCGTTGCCTATGCGCTGCTCGGCTGTACCTGGCTGATGATGCGCACCGCCGGCGACCTGCAACGGCGCATGCACGACATCGGCATTCCGCTGGTGTGGGCGGTGCTGGTGGTTACCGGCATCGTCAGCCTGTGGACGCCGCTGACCCATCCGGATATCGCCGAGCGCTGGTTCAGCATGCCCAACCTGCTGTATTTCATGCCGGTTCCGGTGCTGGTGCTGCTCTGCGCGTTCGGACTGCTGCGCTCGATTCAGCGCTACGCCAACTACACGCCATTCCTGCTGACGCTGGCGCTGATCTTCCTCGGCTATAGCGGTCTGGGCATCAGCCTCTGGCCAAACATCATTCCGCCGTCGGTGAGCATTTGGGAGGCGGCCGCACCGCCTCAGAGTCAGGGCTTCACCCTGGTCGGAGCACTGCTCATTCTGCCGCTGATCCTGATGTACACGGCCTGGAGCTACTACGTGTTCCGCGGCAAGGTCAGTGCCGAGGATGGGTATCACTGATGGCTGATCTGGATAACAAGCCGCCTGCACAGCCTGAGCAGCGGCCGCTCTGGCAGCGCATGAGCTGGCTGGTGCTGATCTGGAGTGGAAGCGTGCTGGCGCTCGGCATCGTTGCCTGGCTGCTGCGTCTGGCCATGAATGCGGCGGGCCTGTCTTCACCCTGAAGGCGCGCCCCGCTTTGGGGCGTGCCGCTCGCGCATGCCCCGTGATCTGGCCGCGGGCGGGACTCGAAGCACGTCACGATTCCTTCATTTGCCGGTTGTAGCCTGCTGGCATGAACCTTGATGCACAGACAGGCATCAGGCCTTGGGCAACCGCAGACAATTGAGGAATCTAGCGATGGACGACTACCAGGACGAACTACTGGAATGGCACGCCGCTGAGCAGGATCACCCGGACTGTGCCGAGGATGCGGTCGAACTCTGAGCGCCGCTCGCATATGCGCCGTTTACGCGCCGCGCCGCTGCGCCCGGCGATAGTCTCCCGGCGTCTGCCCGCTCCAGCGCTTGAAGGCACGCTGAAACGCTTCGGCTGAGGAAAAACCAAGCAGCCAGGCGATCTCGCCGAAAGCGGATTCGGTGTCGCGAATGTAGGCCATGGCCAGGTCGCGGCGGGTGTCGTTGAGGATCGCGCGATAGCTGCTGTCTTCTTCGGCCAGCTTGCGGCGCAGTGTCCAGGCCGGCATTTGCAGACGTGCAGCGATCTGTTGCAGGTCCGGCTCCTGACCCTTGAGCATCGGTCCGAGAATCTGTGCGACCCGCTCGCGCAGACTGCGGGTGCGGGTGCGCCGTTCCAGTTCTGCTTCACACAGCTCCAGCAGATGCCGCCAGGTGCCGGGGCAATGATCCGGGTTGCGCAACGCCAGGCTGCGCTGATCCAGCTGCAACTGATTCGCTTCGGCGCCGAAGATTACCGGCCGGCCGAACTGCTCGTCGTAGCGCGAGGCGTAGTCAGGGGCTTCGAACTCAATGTGGATCGCCATCGGCACCAGCGGCTGACCGCTCAAGCGGCTGAGCTGCGAGATCCAGCTGGCGAGCACGGTATCGACGACGAAGCGGTTGTAGGCGTTGTAAGGGCTGATGGAATAAAAGCGCAGCCAGGCGCCTGACGCATCTTCGTGAAAACTCGAACTGCCGCGGTAGTTGGATGCGTACAGCGCCTCGTAACGGATCAGCGCCCGTGCCGCTTCGCGCACGGTGGGCGCCTGAGCGGCGGTCAGCCCAGCGAGGCCGAGGTGCCCGGGCTTGCGCAGGCGGCCCATCTCCAGGCCCAGAGCGGGATCGCCAGCCAGCTGGATTGCCGCATGCCCGAGCCGCATGTAACGGGGGATCGAGAGGCGGGCATGCGGCTCAGCGAGCCGCTCGCCATCCAGTCCGTAGGCCAGCAAAAGCGGCTGAGGGTCATGGCCGTACAGCTGCAACGCATCGTTAAGGCTGTGCAGAAAGCCGACCGACAGATCGCCCAGGCGCACCCGTTGCGCATTCATGGGGTGCTGCCGAGCCATTGATTGCGTACCTGGACCGGGACGCCGTGGCCCGGGGGCGCCGGGCGGCGCGGCGAGCCGAGTAGATTCCAGGGCAAGACGAGGGTATGCACGGCCATGTGCGGTCTTGCGCTGAGCGCGTCGGAATGTGTACTGCCACAGCTCGCCTGCGGATCTGCCAGCGCGCCGGGTACAGCCAGCAGTTTCGCTTCGGCAGGCGGTTGCTCGAGGTAGGCATCGCAGCCCAGCAGCACTGCCAGCGAGCCCGCAGGTGTTTCAATCAGCCGTCGACGCTCGGGGATGGGGGCAACGCTGTAACGGCGTTCGTAACGGCTCAACGCCTGCTTGTACTGCAGCGTTCCGAGAGGCTTGCCGCGACCGTCAAAGGTCAGGCTTACCTGGCGCAGCGGGCCATCGCCGATCATCAGCTGATCGTTCTCCAGATAGGGCTCCGGCAGCACGATCGAGCCAGCCACCAAGGTAACGCCGAACTCTCTGGCGAGGCCGCCGAAGACGTTCTGGTATTCCTCTGCCATCTGTCGGGCCTTGAGTCGCAACACCGCACCGGTACGCCGATCGTCGCCCTGATTATCCGGCAGTGCGCGCAGATAGCTGCCGGGATTGCTGAGCGCCATCCACTGCATCGCATCGCGCAGGGTACGGGCCTGCTGCACTTCCGGCTTCTCGCCCAGGGCGAACAGGCCAGTGCCAACGTGTTCGGGGAGCACCACGACGGTTCGCTCGCTGAGCATGCCGGCTTCGGCCGCCTGCTTGAGGTAGGTGCGAAACTTGAGTTGCAGCCGCTCGCGGCTCTGGTAGTCGGCTGGCTGCAGCCGCGTCTCGATGCCCAGCAGGTTGCCTGCGCTTCCGGCCTGCCCGTGGTCCTCGATGGGTAGCGTACGCAGATCGGACAGCAGTGGGCCGCTACGACGGTCTTGCGTCCAGTCGAGGTAGACGGCAAATGAGGCTGCCCCGAGGACGAGCAACAGCACGATATTGATTGAGGTGCGCATGTGAGGCAGGGCAGTGAGGGGTTGCGTCAGCGTAGGTAACGCGGCGCCTGTTGCCAAGCTTTTTGCGCAAAAGGATCAAAAAGTTGTCACTTTGGATCATTGAGTGCAGCACCTTCGCTGTTTATCGTCGCTGCATACCGACCGTAGCCCCATGAGGCTCGGCACTCGTCATGATGAGGATGCTTCGATGACCGCTTTCCCGAAACTGCTGGCTCCGCTCGATCTGGGCTTTACCACCTTGCGCAACCGTACCCTGATGGGATCCATGCACACGGGCCTGGAGGAAATGCCCAACGGCTTCGAGCGGATGGCGGCATTCTTCGCCGAGCGCGCTCGCGGTGGCGTCGGCCTGATCGTCACCGGTGGCGTCGGCCCCAATGAGGAAGGCTCGGTACGCGCCGGGGCGGCCAAGTTGTCCACGCCGGAGGAGGCCGAAGAGCACAAGATCGTTACCCAGGCGGTTCACGAAGCTGGCGGCAAGATCTGCATGCAGATCCTGCATGCCGGGCGTTACGCCTACAGCCCCCAGCTGGTGGCGCCGAGCGCTATCCAGGCGCCGATCAATCCGTTCACCCCGCGCGAACTGGACGAGGAGGGCATCGAGAAGCAGATCCGCGACTTCGTCAACTGCGCGAGCCTGGCCCAGCAAGCCGGTTATGACGGCGTCGAGATCATGGGTTCGGAAGGCTACTTCATCAATCAGTTCCTGGTGGCGCACACCAACCACCGCACCGATCGCTGGGGTGGCAGCTACGAGAACCGCATGCGCCTGCCGGTGGAGATCGTGCGCCGCGTGCGCGAAGCGGTGGGCAGCGACTTCATCATCATCTATCGCCTGTCGATGCTCGACCTCATCGAAGGCGGCAGTGTCTGGGAAGAGGTGGTGCAGCTGGCCAAGGCCATCGAGCAGGCGGGCGCCACGCTGATCAATACCGGCATCGGTTGGCACGAGGCGAGGATTCCGACCATCGCCACCAAGGTGCCACGCGCCGCGTTCACCAAGGTGACCGCGAAGCTGCGTGGCGAGGTAAGCATTCCGCTGATCACCACCAACCGGATCAATACCCCGGAGGTCGCCGAGCAGGTGCTGGCCGAGGGCGATGCGGACATGGTCTCCATGGCGCGGCCGTTCCTCGCCGATCCGGAATTCGTCAACAAGGCCGCCGCCGGTCACAGCGAGCGCATCAATACCTGCATCGGTTGCAATCAGGCCTGTCTGGATCACACCTTCAGCGGCAAGCTGACGACCTGCCTGGTCAATCCGCGTGCCTGCTACGAAACCGAGCTGAACTACATCCCCACTACCGCGGTGAAGAAGATCGCCGTCGTCGGTGCCGGGCCTGCGGGGCTCGCCGCCGCGACCATCGCAGCCGAGCGCGGTCATGAGGTGACGCTGTTCGATTCGTCCGCCGAAATCGGCGGGCAATTCAATGTTGCCAAGCGGGTGCCGGGCAAGGAGGAGTTCTACGAAACCCTGCGCTACTTCAAGAACCGCCTCGAAGAAACCGGAGTCGAGGTTCGTCTGAACACCCGCGCGACGGTGGAAGCGCTGCTGGCCGGTGGCTTCGACGAGATCATCCTGGCGACCGGGATCGCGCCGCGAGTGCCGGCAATTCCCGGGGTCGACCATCCGAAGGTGATTGGCTACCTGGATGCGATTCTGGAGCGCAAGCCGGTCGGCCAGCGCGTTGCGGTGATCGGCGCAGGTGGCATCGGCTTCGACGTGTCGGAATACATCACCCACGACGGCGAATCCACCAGCCTGGATCGTGAAGCCTTCTGGAAGGAGTGGGGGATCGATCTCGGGCTATCGGTGCGCGGCGGTATCGCCGGCATCCAGCCGGCTCCGCATGCGCCCAAGCGTCAGGTCTATCTGCTGCAGCGCAAGAAGTCCAAGGTGGGTAACGGGCTGGGCAAGACCACTGGCTGGATCCACCGTACCGGACTGAAGAACAAGCACGTGCAGATGCTCAATTCGGTCGAGTACTTGCAGATCGATGACGCCGGACTGCACATCCGCGTGGGCGAAGGCGAGCCGCAGGTACTGCCGGTGGATACGGTGATTCTCTGCGTCGGGCAGGAGCCGTTGCGTGAGCTGCAGGAAGGCCTTGAAGCCGCCGGCGCGCGGGTGCACCTGATTGGTGGCGCCGACGTCGCCGCCGAACTGGACGCCAAGCGCGCGATCAATCAGGGCTGTCGTCTGGCTGCGGCGCTCTAGGCCGTCGACACATCCGCAAAGAGGATCACGCATGGAAACTGCAATCGCGCTGCAACCGGGGGCTGCCAATAGCCTGCAGGCCTGGCACCGAATGGTCGCTGAGCGAGACCTGAGCCGGCTGCCGGAGCTGCTGCATCCGCAGGCGGTGTTTCGCTCGCCGATGGCTCACACGCCGTATGAGGGGGCAGCGACGGTGAACCTGATCCTCAACACCGTGCTGCAGGTTTTCGAGGACTTTCGCTACCACCGTGAGCTGGCCAGCGCCCAGGGTGCGGATGTAGTGCTCGAGTTCAGCGCCCGGGTGGGTGACCGTGAGCTCAAGGGCATCGATATGATCCGCTTCGATGACGAAGGGAAGATTGTCGAGTTCGAGGTCATGATCCGGCCCATGAGTGGCTTGCAGGCCCTGGGCGACGAGATGAAGCGACGTCTCGCTGCCTACCGCGGCAAGTGATTTAGCTAAGCTCATCGCAAATCCGCTGGGCGCCTGGTCGAACGGCGTCCGATGCGGCGACTCCCTGCCAACCGAGTCACATTGCCTGCGCGAACATTTCCCCTAAACTTGCGGCACCAACGGGACGACGGCATCGGATGGCCGCTCGTTTCGCTAATCGCTGGCTCGCAGTTGCGGGCGATAAAGGAAATCGAGCATGCAGAACAAACCGCAGATGGTCGAAGCCGTCCTGTTCTTCAATGAGGGCTCCATCTGCAAGGAAATGCTGTATCCCGAATTCGAAGCGGTGCTGGATGGGGTGGTCGCGCTACCGGAGTTCGCAGACCGCCAGATGCATGCTGTCTACGTAATGATCAATCCGCGGCTGCAGGTGCGCGCCGCGGTGTTTTTCTGTCTCGACTTCAATGATGACGGCTCTGCCGACGCCGGTTGGAACATTCCCCTGCGTCAGTTGGCCGAGCGTACCGGGCGTGGTCCGGACATGGGGGCCGGACCGATTCGCCTGGCCTGCCGCAGCCAGTGCCCGGTCTCCTGGCACCAGATGCACATGTGGGATCCCAAGGTCGGTCCCGAACGCAATGATCTGGTTGTGTTGCGCGAGACCATCAAGCGCAACCAGCTCGGCCTGCTGGTCGAAGAGGAGACGCCTCAGGCCGTACCTGCGGAACGTCTGCAGATGGTCGCCGAAGACACCTGGTATGCAGCCGAGGCCGGCAAGGACGCAGCTGCGAAACGTTCCGAAAGCCATGAGCGTGAACAGCGGCAGAAGGCTGCGCTGCTGATCAAGCAACAGCGCCAACGCATTACCAACCTCGAGCGTCTGCGCGAAGAAGACGCGCTCAAGCTCACGGCTGCCGCGGAGAAGGAACGCAAGGCACTGCAGGAGGAGATCCGCACGCTGCAGCAGCAACTGCAACAGCAGACCGAGCTGAACGCCAGCCTGCATGCGCAGATGACCGCCCAGGGCGAGAGTTTCCAGAAAGCGCGTGAGGAAATGAGCAAGCAGCTGCGTACGCTGGAGGTCAGCGGCCGGGTTGAGATCGGCGCCGCCCGGGAGCAGTTCGAGCATGAAGCCCAGGCCCGTATCGCGGCGGCGATTGCGGAGTACAAGGAGCAGGTGGCGATCCGCGATGTCGAGCTGGCCTACCGCAACGAACTGGATGCACAGCTGGAAGAGGAAATCCAGCGGCTCAAGACCGAGTGCGAAACGCTGCGCCACAGCGGTGACCGGGTGCTGGAGGAACTGTCTCGACAAGGGGTCGTGTTCATGGCCTACCACCCGGGTGCAGGGCATCTGACGATCGCATTGCAGGACCTGGCCCGCTACCGCGCCAATCCTCTGGCTTATGCGGCTGCCAAGTGCTTTGTCTCCGAGGAGCAGTACCGACAGTGGCTGGAGCATTATCAGAAGCCGGCCTGCGTCGCGGCGCTTTCCAGCGGTGAGCGTTGCGCGATGCCCCTGGACAAGATCGATGCGCCGAGTCGCTTCGTGATCGGCGAATCCAACTGCTGCGCCCGGCACCGCAAGGAAGACCGGCAGCGCACAGGCAGCTGAGCGGTTTGTCCTCGCTTCAATCCGATCTCGGCTTCGATACTCCGCTGATCCTGCAGCCGCTGTCATTGGACTGGCTCGCGCGCAGCGGGGTCGAGGTTGCGGTGCTGCGGCTCGATCTGCTGGATCCCGAGCTGTCCGGCAACAAGTGGTTCAAATTGGTAAGGCATCTCGATGCAGCGCGTTCTGTCGCTGCGCCGGGGCTGATCAGTCTCGGCGGCCCGCACTCCAATCATCTGCATGCGCTGGCTGCAGCCGGCCGCCGACTCGGCCTGCCTACTGTCGGCCTGCTGCGCGGCCATGAGCAGGTAACGCCAACGGTCGCCGATCTACGTGCCTGGGGCATGCAGCTGCATTGGCTCGGCTACGCAGAGTACCGGGAGCGCAATCTGCCTACCTTCTGGACGCCATGGCGAGCGCGATATCCAGGTTTCTACTGCATCCCTGAAGGTGGCGGCGGTTTGCCCGGCGCCCTGGGGTGCGCCGGACTCGTTCCGAGAGTGGAGTCCGCGCTCGCGTCGCTCGGCTGGAAGGACTACGACGCGCTCTGGCTGGCCGCCGGCACTGGGACGACGCTGGCAGGTCTGGTCATCGGCGAGGCAGGTAGGCATCGGGTGTTCGGCGCGCTGGCAGGGCCGCCTTCCCACGCCGTCGATGCCGGCGTGGCCAACTTGCTCGCGCAAGCCGGCGAGGCGTCCAGCGGCTATGAACTGCTGGACGCCAGTCGTGGCGGATTTGGTCGCTTCGACAGGGAGTTGGCGCAGTTCATTCTCGATACCGAGCGCCAGGGTGGCGTGCCGCTCGATCCGATATACACTGCAAAGACCATGATGGCATTGCGCCTTTATGTCGAGCGCGGTTATTTTCCCGCCGGCACGCGGCTGATATTCGTCCATACCGGTGGACTGCAAGGGCGCCGTGCTGCTCAGGCCCAGCTGCAGAAGCTGATTGACGGATAGACGTTTGGATTTTCTCGGATGAACAAACCGCTGCACCCCGATCAGCTGCGTAATCTGGTCCCGCTCAATGGCTTGTCGCCACGCCAGTTGTGGGAGCTTCGCGTGCGCATAGTGCCCCTCGCGCTTGCGCCTGGGCAGTTGCTCGACCTTGTTGATGAGCTGAGTTCGAAACGTCATTACCTGATGTCGGGCAGCCTGCTGTTGACCGATCACGACGGGCAGCCAACGCGGCTGGTGGCGGGCACATCGGCTGCTCTACACAGCCTTGCTGCGGGTTGCCTGCAGGAGGCAAGGGCGCTGGATGACTGCCAGCTGCTGACGGTGGACAGCGCGGAGTTGGAGCGGCTGCTTTCCTGGCGCCAAGCCCTGCAAGATGTGCTGCTGCAGCTGTCGATGGAGGGCGAGGACGGGGAGTGGCTGGAGCGCCTGCTGGAGAATCCGCTGTTCGCCCAGGTTCCACCGGCAAATATTCGCAGCATGCTCAGCCGCCTCGTGGAGATCGAAGTATCCGCCGGGCAAACCCTGCTACGTGAAGGGGAAGCCGGGGACTGCTGCTATTTCCTCAAGAGCGGCTGCGCGCAGGTCCTGAAGGCCGCCGGCAGCAGCGAGCAGCTGTTGGCCGAGCTGGAACCCGGAGCCTGTTTCGGCGAAGAGGCGCTACTCGAAGAGCGACCCCGCAATGCCAGTGTCGCGATGGTCGAGGATGGTCGGGTGCTCCGCCTGGCGCGGGCGGACTTTCTCGAGCTGCTCAAGGCACCGGTGGTTGGCGAAGTCGATCTGGATGGCGTGGCGGATCTGCTGGCGTGCGGTGCGCAGTGGCTGGATGTGCGTCTGCTTGATGATTACGAGCAGGGCCATGCCATGCAGGCGCTGCACATGCCGCTGCACCTGCTGCGTTTGAAAACCCGTCTGCTGGACCCGCAGCGGCCCTACCTTTGCTATTGCGAAAGCGGCAAGCGCAGCGCCAACGCGGTGTTCCTACTGACGCAGCTCGGCTTCACCGCCTATGCGCTGCGTGGTGGACTCGACGCACTTGGTACCGAGGACCGCGCTGCACTGCTTTGGGAGTGTGGCACGGGTTACCTGGCGCGCTCCGACGGCCGAATCGACCGCAGCCTATGATCCGCACCGCCCCATCCCGACCTTTGTCAGACGGCCGCCCTGCGAAGCGCAGTGTGCCGACGAATCTCGCGTCGGGCGCTGCGGGCCAGGCGCACGCTGAGCAATAGAGCTGCGCAGCTCAGGCCGGCGATCAGGCCTTGCCATAGGCCGGCAGGCCCACTGGCGGCGCCGAGGTGCTCGGTCAGGCCGAGCAGATAGCCCAACGGCAAACCGATCCCCCAGTAGGCGAAGAGGGTGTAGACCATCGTCATGCGGGTGTCCTGATAGCCGCGCAACGCGCCAGCAGCCGTGACCTGAACCACATCGGAGAACTGGAACAGCGCGGCGTAGAGGAACAGGCTGGCAGCGACGGCGACCACGGCCGGATCCGGGGTATAGATTCGCGCGATCTGCTCGCTGAACAGCAGCATGGCGCTGGCGGAAAAGCAGGCATATACCAGGGCGGCGCCGATCCCGACGCCGGCGACAAAGCGAGCGTCGCGTGGAGCGTTGCGGCCCAGCTCCTGACCAATACGCACGGTCACCGCCATACCCAGCGACAGTGGAATCATGAAGATCAGCGACGTGAAGTTCAGTGCGATCTGGTGACCGGCGACGACCGTTGCCCCGAGGGCGCCGATCAGTAGGGCGATCACCGAGAAGATGCTGGCCTCGGCAAACACCGCGACCCCGACTGGTACGCCGACCGAAAGCAGATGACGCAGCATCGGCCAGCGTGGCCATTCGAAGTGGGAAAACAGCTGACTGGCCTGATAGGCCGGTGCGCGCTTAACCCAGAGGCTCATCGCCACCAACATGAACAGCATCACCAATGCCGTGGAAACGCCGCAACCGACGCCGCCCATCGCCGGCACGCCGAACTTGCCGTAGATGAACACATAGTTCAGCGGAATGTTCAGCAGCAGTCCGAGGATACCGATCACCATGCTTGGCCGCGGATGGCCCAGCCCGTCGCTGAAACAGCGCAGCACTTGATACAGAGCGACAGCGGGAAATCCGCAGGCGACAGCGCGCAGGTAGTCCATGGTCGGCTCGACCAGGGCCGGTTCGACACGCATCAGATGCAGGACGGGCTCCGCGTTCCACATCAATGATGCACTGAGCACACCGATGCCGCCGCCCATCCACAACGCCTGGCGAACCAGCGGGCCGATTTCGCCATGCCGTCCTGCGCCGAAGCGCTGCGCGACGTTCGGCGTGGTCGCCAGGGTGATTCCGCAGACGAGCAGATAGACCGGCACCCAGATCGAATTGCCTAGCGCGACGGCGGCCAGGTCCTGCGGGCTTACGCGTCCGGCCATAACGGTATCGACGAAACCCATCGCCGTGCTGGCCAGCTGGGCGATCATCATGGGTAGGGCAAGGGCAAAGAGGGTGCGCAATTCGAGGCGGACCCGTCTGAGTCTGAGCTCAGTGGGCATTACTGGGCGTTCCGGTTGTATACAAGAAGCGCGCTAGTCTACGCCGCGTGGCTACGCTCAGGAAGGCGGCAAAGCAGTGGCAAGCCGTCTAGAATGTGCTCCCCCTCACCGGAGCCGTGCAATGCATATCCTTGCCGATGAAAACATTCCGCTGGTCGATGAGTTCTTTGCCGGTTTCGGCGAGATTCGCCGCATGCCCGGCCGCAGCATCAATCGAGCTGCACTGGAGAATGTCGACGTGCTGCTGGTGCGCTCGGTGACTCGGGTCGACCGCGAGATGCTGGAAGGCAGCGCAGTGCGATTCGTCGGGACCTGCACGATAGGCACCGATCATCTGGATCTGGATTATTTCGAGCAGGCCGGCATCGAGTGGGCCAGCGCACCGGGGTGCAACGCGCGGGGCGTGGTCGACTATGTGCTGGGCAGCTTGCTCGCGCTGTCGGAGGTGCGCGGTGAAGCGCTGGCCAGGCGGCGTTTCGGCGTGGTCGGTGCCGGTGAGGTGGGCGGGCGGCTGCTCGAAGTGCTGCGCGGGCTTGGCTGGGACGTGCGCGTCTGCGATCCACCGCGGCAGGTCCGCGAGGCAGGCGATTTCGTCTCGCTGGATGAGATCCTCGCGGAGTGCGATGTCATCAGCCTGCACACGCCGCTGACCCTGGGGGGCGACTGGCCGACCTTTCACCTGTTCGATCAGGCGCGACTGTCGAGGTTGCGCCCCGGTACCTGGCTGATCAATGCCAGTCGGGGTGCTGTGGTGGACAATGCCGCGCTGCGCGACCTGCTATTGCAGCGGCCGGACCTGGAAGCCGTGCTGGATGTCTGGGAAGGCGAGCCTCAGGTCGACGTCGCACTGGCCGGCTTGTGCCGTATCGCTACGCCGCACATCGCCGGGTACAGCCTGGACGGCAAGCTGCGCGGTACGGCGCAGATATACGCGGCGCTTTGCGCTGCGCGTGGTGTCGAGCCGGCTATCGAACTGGCGCAGCTGATGCCCGGCCCGGCACTCACCGAGCTGGCGTTTGCATCCTCCGCAGAGCCCGCCGAGATGCTGGCCACACTGTGCCGGGCCGTCTACGATCCGCGTCGCGACGATGCCGACTTCCGCCGCAGCCTGCTTGGCGAT
This sequence comes from Stutzerimonas kunmingensis, assembly GCF_021432085.1. Classification (GTDB taxonomy): domain Bacteria; phylum Pseudomonadota; class Gammaproteobacteria; order Pseudomonadales; family Pseudomonadaceae; genus Stutzerimonas. The sequence goes on from NZ_CP090366.1 coordinate 2,161,145, forward strand.
GAGGCGCAGCGTCGGGCCGGGTTCGATCTGCTGCGCAAACAGTATCCGCCGAGGCGCGAGATCGATGGCCTCAAGGTGCGGATCGGCGGGCACAACCCGGCGCTGGCTACGATAGTCGAGGCGCTTGGTGCGCGATTGCTGGGCTAGCCGGCGGTTCGAGTGCAGCCCGGATGCAATTTCCATCCTGCTCCGCTAGCATTACCCGTCCTCTGCCTTGTCCCCCGCGATGGTGTTATGAGTTATCAGGTTCTTGCACGAAAATGGCGTCCGCGCTCGTTCCGCGAAATGGTCGGCCAGACGCATGTGCTCAAGGCCCTGATCAACGCGCTCGACAACCAGCGCCTGCACCACGCTTACCTGTTCACCGGCACGCGAGGCGTGGGCAAGACGACCATTGCGCGGATCATCGCCAAGTGCCTGAACTGTGAAACCGGGGTCAGCTCGACGCCCTGCGGTGTGTGTTCGGTATGCCGGGAAATCGACGAGGGGCGCTTCGTCGATCTGATCGAGGTGGACGCCGCGAGCCGTACCAAGGTCGAAGACACCCGCGAGCTGCTGGACAACGTGCAGTACGCGCCGAGCCGCGGGCGCTACAAGGTTTACCTGATCGACGAAGTGCACATGCTCTCGTCGCACTCATTCAATGCGCTGCTCAAGACCCTCGAGGAGCCGCCGCCCCACGTCAAGTTCCTGCTGGCGACCACCGATCCGCAAAAGCTGCCGGTCACCATCCTCTCGCGCTGCCTGCAGTTCTCCCTGAAGAACATGCCGCCCGAGCGGGTGGTCGAGCACCTCACTCATGTGCTGGGCGTCGAGAACGTTCCTTTCGAAGACGATGCGTTGTGGCTGCTGGGGCGTGCCGCCGATGGCTCGATGCGCGATGCGATGAGCCTGACCGATCAGGCGATCGCCTTCGGTGAAGGCAAGGTGCTGGCCGCCGATGTCCGCGCCATGCTCGGCACCCTCGATCATGGTCAGGTCTATGGTGTGCTGCAGGCATTGCTTGAAGGCGATGCCAGAGCGTTGCTCGAGTCCGTTCGCCACTTGGCGGAGCAGGGGCCGGACTGGGCTGGCGTGCTGGCCGAAATCCTCAATGTGCTGCACCGCGTTGCCATCGCCCAGGCGCTGCCTGAGGCGGTAGACAATGGCCAGGGCGATCGTGATCGCGTGCTGGCGTTGGCTCAGGCGCTACCTGCCGAAGATGTGCAGTTCTACTATCAGATGGGATTGATCGGCCGGCGCGATCTGCCGCTTGCGCCTGATCCTCGCAGCGGTTTCGAAATGGTGCTGCTGCGCATGCTGGCATTTCGTCCTGCAGGCAGTGATGGCGCGCCGCGAACACCGCTAAAGGCACTGGGAATCAGCCCGGCCACAGCTGATTCCAAGCCCGCAGCGGTGGCCGATTCCGCTCCCGCTGGCGTGTCGTCCGCTCCATCCGCTGCGATTGCCGTAGCAGCTGCGCCAGAGCCCGCTCCCGTTGCGCCGGCCGTTACCATGCCAGTGAACGTGCCGGCTTCCACGCCCTCGGCAGTGACCCCGGTCGCCACTCATGTGGTGGAAGCGCCGCAGGCCGCGCCTGTCATCGATGTGCCTTGGAATGAGCCGCCTGACGTACCGCCCGTCGCGGTCGAGGCTGATGCTGTTTTACCCGAACCTGTGCCGGTGGACGGGGCTGCCGATCACGTGGCGTCCGTGGTACAGGTCGAAGAGCCGGATGATGACGAACCGCCGCTGACGGACGAGGACTACTTCGAGGTCGAGAACCAGGCCGAGGCCTATCTGGACGAACTGGAACACTCAAGGGATGAGCCGGAGCCCGTCGAGCCTCTGCCTGCGGTAGAGCCTGCGACCGGGCTGGCTGCCGAGTGGCTGGAGCTGTATCTCAAGCTCGGCTTGTCCGGTCTTACCGGCAGCATTGCCGCCAACTGTACGTTGATCGCCGTGGAAGGCGACCGTTGGCTGATGCATCTCGATCCTGCGCAGAGCGCACTATTCAACCCCACGCAACAGCGGCGACTCAACGACGCCCTGAATCAATACCACGGGCGTACGCTACAGCTCGAGATCGTGCTGCAGAAGCCGGAGCAGGAAACTCCTGCGCAGGCCGCCCAGCGTCGCCGTGCCGAACGACAGCGTGCCGCGGAACAGTCGATTCACGCAGATCCCCTGGTCCGGCAGCTCATGCAGCAGTTCGCCGCTGTGATCCGCGAAGGCACCATCGAACCCGTAGAACACTCCGAAACCTGATTAATTGAGGTGATTCCCATGATGAAAGGTGGCATGGCCGGCCTGATGAAGCAGGCGCAGCAGATGCAGGAAAAAATGCAGAAGATGCAGGAGGAACTGGCGAACGCCGAGGTGACGGGCCAGTCTGGCGCCGGGCTGGTCAGCGTGGTGATGAACGGTCGCCATGACGTCAAGCGCGTCAGCCTCGACGACAGCCTGATGCAGGAAGACAAGGAAATCCTGGAAGACCTGATCGCTGCCGCCGTCAATGACGCGGTACGCAAGATCGAGCAGAACAGCCAGGACAAGATGGCCGGCATGACCGCCGGCATGCAGCTTCCGCCAGGCTTCAAGATGCCTTTCTAACTCGAACGGCCAATCGGCGCGCATGGGCGCGCTTCTCGAAGGGCGGGGCATCGTCATTTACGCGCAGTAGACTCCGATGTCCCGCTTTCTTGCCTCTGGTCCTGCAAGCCGCCTGAATCCCTGGCACTGTGCTGCCCCTTTGCATAGCGACGCTTAATTTATGAGCTTCAGTCCCCTGATCCGCCAACTCATCGACGCCCTGCGCATTCTTCCCGGCGTGGGCCAGAAAACTGCACAGCGCATGGCGTTGCAGCTACTGGAGCGAGATCGCAGCGGCGGCTTACGCCTGGCGCAAGCGCTGAGCAAAGCGATGGAAGGGGTCGGCTACTGCCGGCAGTGTCGTACCCTTACCGAAGACGACCTGTGCCCGCAATGCGCCGACCCGCGACGCGACGATTCGCTGCTCTGCGTGGTGCAGAGCCCGGTGGACGTTTTCGCCGTCGAGCAGACGGGCTTTCGCGGGCGCTACTTCGTGCTCAAGGGGCATCTGTCGCCGCTCGATGGTTTGGGTCCTGAAGCGATCGGCATTCCCGAGCTTCTGGCGCGTGTTGCAGACGGTGCGTTCACTGAAGTCATTCTCGCGACAAACCCGACGGTGGAAGGCGAGGCAACGGCGCATTACATCGCGCAGATGCTTATTCCAAAGGGGCTGACCATCAGCCGAATCGCTCACGGCGTTCCACTGGGCGGCGAGCTGGACCTGGTCGACGGCGGAACCCTGGCCCACGCACTGGCCGGGCGCAAGACAATCCGCCTATAACCCGAAGTACTGACGATATGCCACCTCGGTAGTGCAGTTTTCTGGGTGATTCAGGTAAAGTTCTAAGCCATCAACGTTAGATAACTAAAACGAATATAGTGCTTCGTTCTGGTTATATGTACTGGCTATCCGAATCGAGGTCGAAATGAAAGCAAAGCATTGGCTGGTTCCAGCTCTGCTGCTGCTGAGCACGTTTGCTCAGGCGCAGGAGAAGTTCAAGGTTGGCTACATCCGTGTGATGGACGATGCCCAGGCCATGGTTGCACACGAGGCCGGTCTGTATAAGAAGCATGGCCTTGACGTCGAGCTGATCGAGTTCAGTTCCGGTACCGACCTGATCAAGGCGATCGTCGGCGGGCAGTTGGATACCGGCGTCCTCGGCTTTACCAATGCGGTGGCCTGGGCCTCCAAAGGTGCTGACCTCAAGGTGGTCGGTGGCGCTCAGCAGGGCTACCACTCCATCGTGGCGCTTGAGGGTTCGGGTATCGAGAAGGTTGCCGACCTGAAGGGCAAGATCCTCGCTTCGCAGAAAGAGGGGAGCACCGCCGATGCAGTGCTGCGTGGCGTGACCTTGAAGAATGCCGAACTCAAGCCGAGCGACGTCAACATCATGGGTGTCAGCCCGGCCGTTGCGGTGCAGTCGCTGGTGTCCGGGCGTGTCGATGCGGCGTTCCTGTTCGAGCCGTATGATCGCATCGCGCAGCTGGTTGCCCCGGTTCAGCAGGTCTACGAGATCGGTGAAGTGTGGCCATTCCCGTGCATGGTGGTGATCACCTCCGGCGATACCCTGGCCAAGCGCAAGGATGCCGTCTGGAAGTCGCTGGACGCCCAGCGCGATGCCATCGAAATGCTCGACAAGCAGCCTGCCGAGGCAGCCAAGCTGATCGCTGACTACTTCATCGCCGAGCCGACGCTGAAGACGCTCAAGCGTGGTGAGCTCGCTCGCGAGGTTGTCATTGAGGAGGCGATCGGAACCCAGACCTTCAGCGCCAAGCTTGGCAAGGACGATCTGGCGCGCATCCAGGAGCTGGCGGACATTCTGCAGGAGCTCGGTTCGCTGAAGACCCGCGATGGCAAGCCGTTCGACACCAGTGCCATCGTCGATCTGTCCTGGCAGGAAGCTCGCGAACTCTGATTGCTTGACTCTGGTTTGAAACTACACGGGTCCGGCCTTTGTGCCGGGCCGTTTGCATCGCCCGCATTGCCGGGCAATTTCGTTTCTGGATTTGCGGATTTTTATGCAACTCAGGTTTGAAGAAGTAGACAAGCGCTTCGGGCAGCTCGAAGTCATCAAGGGCTTCAGCGGTGAGTTCGCCCAGGGTGAACTGGTGGCTCTGGTTGGACCTTCGGGTTGCGGCAAGTCGACCCTGCTGCATCTGGTTGCCGGGCTGGAGAAGCCCAGCGCGGGCCGCGTGCTTGCTGACGAAAAACCGATCACCGAGCCGAGCCCTCGACGTACGCTGGTGTTCCAGGAGCATGCCCTCTATCCCTGGCTCAGCCTGCAGGGCAACGTTGCCATGGCGCTGGAACTGCAGGGCGTGGCCAAGGCCAGCGCATTCGAACAGGCGCAGGCCTGGCTCGAGCGTGTCGGCCTCAATGGATTCGAGCATTACTACCCGCACCAGGTCTCCGGCGGCATGCGCCAACGCACGGCCCTTGCCCGTGCATTCATCGCCAAACCCGAGGTGCTGTTGCTCGACGAACCGTTTGGCGCCCTCGATGCCCTGACCCGAATGGCATTGCAGGACGTGTTGCGTGAACTGATCGAGGAGCATCAGCCGACGGTGCTGTTGGTCACCCATGATGTCGATGAGGCCCTTTACCTGGCCGATCACGTTCTGGTGTTCAGCGCGCGGCCGACTCGCGTGCTGAAAACCTTCAACTTCACCCATTGCGAGAAGAGCCACGACCTGTCCGACTTCGCTGCCGAGCGTAAGGAAATTCTCAGTCTGCTGGGTATCAAGACGGAGGTAGCGCATCCATGAGTCAGGCTCGCCGTCTTACAGGCCCAAAGAAGTACCTTGCGGTCGTTCTGGCCATCCTGTTCATTCTTCTGATCTGGCAGGCCGCAGCATGGAGTTTGCCGGCCTTTCTGATGCCAGGTATCCCGACCGTCTTCGAGCGTCTGTTCAGCACTATCCAGGAGCCAGAGTTCCGCGAAGGGCTTTACGGCAGTATGAGTCGCCTCGGCAGCGGCTACAGTTTTGCGCTGTTGTTCGGGATCGGTTTTGGCCTGGTGGGTGGGGTGCTGTTCTTCTTCCGCGAGATCCTGCGCTCGGCCATCGTCATTCTGCAGTCGATTCCGTCGATCGCCTGGGTGCCGTTGTTTCTGATCGTGATGGGTTTCGGCAATCTGCCGATCATCGTGGTGGTCGCCCTGGCCGCTTTCTTCCCGATGGCGCTGTCGGTGATGAATGCCACCGAGAGCGTGCTGCCGGTGCACGTCGCCGCGGCGCGGGTCATGGGTGCCTCGCGCTGGCAGCTGCTGCGCCGCGTTTATCTGCCCGCCGTGATGCCAGAGCTGATCACCGGCGCGCAGCTGGCCTTCGGTAACGCCTGGCGTGCACTGATCTCCGCCGAAATGCTGATCGGTTTCGGCCAGGGGCTCGGGCGTTCGCTCGCGTACTCGGGCGAGATTGCTGACATGGTTGGCGTGATGATGAACATTCTGGTCATCGCCATTCTCGCCACGCTGATCGATCAGGTTGTACTGGAGAAGTTCAAGCAGCGGATGCTTCGCTATCAGTACGTCTGAGGCCATTGCATGTCTGTTCCCTCGCGCATTGCCATATGGCTCGTCCTGTTGATGCCGGTCGCTGCGATGGCCGAGTCGTTGCGGGTGCAACTGCCCGAACGCAGGGTGCTGTCCAGCAGCGAAACGGAGAGTTTCGAGTCGGCGCTGATCGAGCAATTGGCCGAAGCGCTTGGGCGTTCCGGGTTTTCCGTGGTCAGCGCAGATGACGCTGAAGTGCGCCTGGTCGCAGGCGATCGGGTCGGCCCGGCCACTTACTATCATGCTGTGCCTGCCGCGCTAAGCGCGACGGAAGGTGAGTTGCTTGCCTGGTCCGATCTTCAGGGGCAGACGGTTTGCGTCAATCGCGCGAGTCCATATGGAGCGTTGCTGAGCGAGCGCTTCGCGGCGGCGCCTCGGGAATATCCGAGCGCGGCGCATGCGCTGATCGGACTCAAGCTTGGTGAGTGCGCTGCGGTTGTCGAAGATGATGTGCTGCTGACGGAGATCGCCACCTTGCCCGAGTGGCGGCGTTACAAGCACCTGTTACCGTCGCTTTTCGATGCCGGCTGGCAGCTAAGCCTGACGGTCGCCGATGACGCTAACCTGCAGCAGCAGATCAACGCACTCTTGGCGCAATGGTCGGCAGAAGGGCGGTTGGCGGGGCTGACTCAGCAATGGGTCGATGAGGTGGCATTTCAGGCATACGTGCTGGCCGACACCCTGGACTGCCACTGATTCGGTAATTCGGCTTCGATGGCCAGTTTCAGCGTTCGTTCTCGAGTATCTGCGGCAGCATCCGCTGCAAGCCCTCCAGTTTCAGCGGCGCACGAACATGCCCGCGCAGGCTGCCATCCGGTGCGACCAAGGCCAGATTTCCGCTATGACTGACACTGTAGTCGCCTTCTGTTTCGCGCGCCGGAACGAAAGGGAGACCCAGTGCCCTGGATAGCCTTAGCAGTTGCTCCATGTTGCCGGTCAAGCCGCTGAAGCCGGCGCGGTAGTAGCTCAGGTAGGCCTTGAGTTGTTCCGGCGTGTCGCGCGCGGGATCGGCGCTGACCAATACCACCTGCAACTGCTCGCGAGTCTCGGGCGGTAGCTGGCTGAGCAGCCGACGCATGTCGCTCAGCGTGGTCGGGCAGATGTCGGGGCAGGCGGTAAAGCCGAAGAACAGGATGTGCCAGCGCCCCTGCAGCGACGAAGTACTGAAAGGCTGGCCGTCCTGGTCGATCAGCTCGAACTGGGGAATGGGTCGTTCACGCGGCAGCAGCAGGATATTCGCCTGGTCCAGCAGTGCATCGCGATCGAGTGCGAACCCGGGAGGAGTACAGGCCAGAACTAGGATAAGTAGGCTGCGCCTTAACGTCATTAACACGGGCAGATCCTTTACCTAGCAGCGGCGCGGAGAATTCGCCGTCAGCGGTCGCTTAGGGCGAAGGCGGTCAGAGTGAACGTGGGAATGCCAATGTCCTGAAGTTTCTGCGATCCGCCCAGTTCGGGTAAATCGATGATGGCAGCCGCCTCATGAATGCTCGCGCGCATGCGTCGCACAAGCTGTGCGGCGGCTAGCAGCGTGCCGCCGGTCGCAATCAGGTCATCGAACAACAGCACCGAATCGCCCTCGCAAAGGCTGTCGGCGTGAATCTCCAGATGCGCTTCGCCATATTCGGTGCTGTAGGCCTGCGACAGCACGTCGGCCGGCAGCTTGCCCTGCTTGCGAAACAGCACCAGAGGTTTGTTCAGCTCATAGGCGAGAATCGAGCCGACCAGGAACCCTCGTGCATCAAGCGCGCCGATATGTGTGAAGTCGGCCTCCACATAGCGCTGAATGAAGCTGTCAGCCACCATGCGTAGCGCCTTTGGCGACTGGAATAGCGGGGTGATGTCGCGAAACACCACACCCGGGCGGGGAAAGTCCTGCACCGGGCGGATCAGGGTCTTGATGCTGAACTCGTCGAAGATCATCGGATCTGCTACTCCAAACGCGCTGACTCAGACATCCATTGCGCCGCCGGCTAGGGCGCACAGTCCGATGGAATCCAGAATGCGTACTTCCTTGCCCTCGGCCTCGAGTAAGCCACTCTGCTGAAAACGGGTGAATACACGGGAAACGGTCTCGACCGCCAGGCCCAGGTAATTGCCGATCTCGTTGCGCGACATCGGCAGGCGGAACTGATTGGCCGAGAAGCCGCGTGCGCTGAAGCGTGCAGAAAGGTTGATGAGGAAGGTCGCGATGCGCTCATCGGCGGTCTTTTTCGACAGCAACAACATCATCTGCTGATCATCGCGGATTTCGCGGCTCATGATGCGCATGAGTTGGCGACGCAGCTGCGGCAGCAGGACGCTCAGTTCGTCGAGTCGTTCGAAGGGAATTTCGCAAACCGAGGTGGTTTCCAATGCCTGCGCGGTGACTGGATAGCTTTCGGTATCCATGCCGGAAAGACCGACCAGCTCGCTGGGCAGGTGGAATCCGGTGATCTGCTCCTCGCCGCCATCGGTAACGCTGAACGTCCGCAACGCCCCGGAGCGTACGGCGAATACGGAACTGAACACGTCGCCCTGGCGGAACAAGGTTTCGCCTTTCTTCAGGGGGCGGCCGCGTTTGACGATGTCGTCCAAAGCGTCCATGTCCTGCATGTTCAGCGACAGGGGCAGGCACAGCCCGGACAGGCTGCAATCCTTGCAATGAGCTTGCCGCTGCGCACGGACCTTGATCGATTCGGACATAGAGGGCTTCCTGGAAACCTAGTTATAGCGCGCAAGGTTAACTCAGGACGTCGGCGATGGCCAATCGGCTCAAGGGTCGCAGGCAATGATTGGGACGATAGTCTGAGGCGCTCTAGATCAGGCGCGGCTGGCCTGTCTGACCTGCTCGGGGAGATAGTGGTCGAAGAGCATGCATATCGAGCGAACCAGTAGCCGGCCAGCAGGCTGAATCAGCAGATGGCTCTCGGTGATCTCGATCATCCCATCAGCGGCCATCTGCTCGAGCATCGGCCAGGCTTCGGCGAAGTACTGTCTGAACTCGATGTCATGCTCGCTCTCGATTTTCGTGAAGCTCAGCTCGAAATCGCAGATTAGAGACTGGATGACGGTGCGGCGGATATGGTCGTCCTGTTTGCAGCGTAAGCCTCTGGCGGTGGCTAGCTGATGCTGATCCAGCTGATATTGGTATTGTTCGATGTCGCTGGTGTTCTGGCAGTAGAGATCACCGATCTGGCTGATGGCCGAAACGCCGAGACCCACCAGATCGCAATGGCAATGGGTGGTGTAGCCCTGGAAGTTGCGCTGCAGGCTGCCATCTTCTTGCGCCATGGCCAGTTCATCGTCCGGCAGGGCGAAGTGGTCCACGCCTATGTAGCGGTATCCCGCGTCGGTGAGCAAATGAATGCTCTGCTCCAGCATGGCCAGCTTTTCGGCGGGGGCCGGCAGGTCGTTGGCGTTGATACGGCGCTGCGGCGCGTATTGCTCAGGCAGATGAGCATAGTTGAACAGCGAGAGCCGGTCCGGCTGCAGGTCAATGATCGCCTCAACGGTTCTGGCGAAGCGTGCTGGCGTCTGCAGCGGCAGGCCGTATATCAGATCGATGCTCAGCGAGTGGTACTGCAGCGTGCGGGCCGCCTCGATGATGGTGCGTGTTTGTTCCAGGGTCTGCATGCGATTGATGGCGCGCTGAACGTCCGGGTCCAGATCCTGCACGCCGATGCTGATGCGGTTGAAACCTAGTTCGCGGAGCAGGCCGATGGTTGGCCAATCCGCTTCCCGGGGGTCGATCTCGATACTGAAGTCGCCATGATCATCGTCCTGCAGGTTGAAGTGCTGGCGCAGATGGCTCATCAGCCGACGCAGTTGATCATGGCTGAGAAAGGTAGGTGTGCCGCCGCCAAAGTGCAGCTGCTCGACCACCTGGTCCTTGCCCAGATGGCAGGTGATCAGCTCGATTTCTTTCTCGAGGCGTTCCAGATAGGGCTGTGCGCGTGTCCGGTCGTTGGTCACCACCTTGTTGCGGCCGCAGTAGTAGCAGGCGTTGGCGCAGAATGGCAGATGGACGTACAGCGACAGCGGGCGTGACGCCTGGCGGCTGCCGCGCAATGCGTGCAGCAGGTCGAACGAGCCGACCTTTTCATTGAACTGGGCCGCGGTCGGGTACGACGTATAGCGCGGGCCGGCCTGATCGTAGCGACGGATCAGGTCGGAATCCCAGCGAATGGAGTCGAGCATGTGGCGTTCCCGGTCATGACGGCGGTCGCTGGATTCTAGGGGCAGGGCATTGCGGCGGACTTGACCTGTATCAAACTTGATCCGACCCTAGCGCGCTGGGCCAGATCGGCGCCGACATCCGGAAGGATCGCGCTGATTGGCGGTCAGATGATCACGTCAGCGTCTTATGCTTCAGCAGCGCCTTCATATCGCCAGAGGAGAGATTCATGCACAGCCGCCAGCAGGAAATCGCAACCGCGCTCAACGTCTGCGCACCATTTACCGGGCCGGAGTCGGTACAGGCCGAGATTGATCGTCGGGTGAGCTTCATCCAGACCTGCTTGCGCGAGTCGGGCCTGAAGACCTTGGTGCTCGGGATCAGTGGTGGCGTCGATTCGACCACGGCGGGTCTGCTGGCCCAGCGGGCGGTCGCCGGCATGCGCGAAGCAGGGGAAGGCGACGACTATAGCTTCATCGCCGTGCGCCTGCCTTATCAGGTGCAGCATGACGAGCATGAAGCGCAGCTGGCGGTGGATGCGATCAAGCCCGACGAGTGCCACACCGTGAACATCGGCACCGCGGTGCTGGGCCTGGCTGCCGCCACGCAGGCGCTTGATCCTTTGAGCCCGGCGCAGCGTGATTTCGTGCTGGGCAATACCAAGGCGCGGATGCGCATGGTTGCTCAGTACACGATCGCCAACGCGCGCCAGGGCCTGGTCATCGGTACCGACCATGCGGCAGAGGCGGTGATGGGCTTCTTCACCAAGTTCGGTGATGGCGCGTGCGACCTGACGCCGCTGGCGGGTCTGGTGAAGGATCAGGTTCGGCAGATAGCCGCGGCATTGGGCGCTCCCGATCAGTTGGTGCACAAGGTGCCAACCGCGGATCTCGAAGAGCTGTCACCTGGCAAGCCCGATGAGGCCGCTCATGGTGTCAGCTACCGCAACATCGATGATTTTCTCCAGGGTAAGCCGGTACCGGACGAGGCGGCCCGGATCATCATCGATACCTACGACAAGACTGCTCACAAGCGCCAGTTGCCCAAGGAGCCCTGAGCGCTCGCAAGCCTTCCGCTAGTGCGCGTGTGTCTCGTGAGATGGCGCTGAGCCATGCCCCATCAGCCACTGCTGATGAGGGCCTGGCAGCGTCCAGATACCGAACAGAATCACCATTACCCCGCCGACGACGCGCACGCCACGCTTGCGCAGCAACGCTGTCAATCGCTCGGCAGCAAGGCCGGTGGCAAGCAACACCGGCCAGGTGCCGATGCCGAACGCCAGCATCAGCAAAGCGCTATCCAGTGCATCGCCCTGGCTGGCTGACCACAACAGGGTGCTGTAGACCAGGCCGCACGGTAGCCAGCCCCACAGCGCCCCCAGTATCAGGGCGCGTGGAATGCTCGTTACCGGCATGAATTTGCTAGCGATAGGCTGGATATGACGCCAGAGTCCGCGCCCTAGCGACTCGATGCGTGTCAGCCCGCTCCACCAGCCGGCGAGGTACAGGCCCATGGTGATCAGCAGAAGTGCGGCGACGACTCGTAACGCCATGGCCGCTGGACTGTTGGCAACGGCCAAGCCCGCCAGGCCGATCAGGAATCCGGCAACGGCATAGCTTGATACGCGTCCGAGGTTGTAGGCGACCAGGAGGCGCAGGCGCCTGCCGCGCTGATCCGGTGGAATGGCCATGGTCAGTGCACCCATCAGGCCGCCGCACATGCCGAGGCAATGGCCGCCACCCAGTAGTCCCAAGACCAGTGCTGACAGCAGCAGGGGCAGCAGGTCAGTCACCTTTGCGTTGCTCCGGCTGATCTTCCGAGGATTCCGCTGCATCGACTGCGGAAGGCTTCTGCGGCTCGTCGTCGTCGAACAGGATGCTGTGCGCCGGTCCGTCGAGATCGTCGAACTGCCCGCTGTCCACCGCCCAGAAGAACACCCAGATTGCGACGGCCACCAGGACCACGGCAACAGGGATGAGGATGTACAGAGCGGCCATTAGGACCTCCAGGATCCGAAGCGAAGTCTTCAGCTGCGTAAAAGTGCGCCGCTGCGCCAATGACGTGCGTTGCAGCAGATTCAGCCGTGACTTGCCGGCTGACGTGTCAGCCGCAAGGCGTTCAAAACCACCAGCAGCGAGCTGAGCGACATCCCCAGCGCGGCCCATAGTGGGGTGACCCAGCCAAAGGCGGCGAAGGGCAGAATCAGGCCATTGTACAGGCTTGCCCAGGCCAGATTCTCGATGATGATGCGGCGGCTGCGGCGTGCGACGTCGAATGCCTGCGCCAAGCTGCCTAGGCGGTTGGATAGCAGCACCGCATCAGCACTGGTCTTGGCCAGGTCGGTCGCCGAGCCCATAGCGACGCTGATATCCGCTGCGGCAAGCACCGGGACGTCGTTGACGCCGTCGCCGAGCATTAGCACCCGGTGTCCGGCGGCCTGCAATGCCTGCAATCGGGAGAGCTTGGCGGCAGGGGTCATGCCGCCTTCGGCCTCATCGATGCCCAGTTCCCTGGCAATCTGGCCGACCATCGGTGAGCTGTCACCGGATAGCAGTAGCGTCTGCCAGCCACGGGCGCGGCAGGCCTCGAGGAGTGCCGGGGCATCGTCGCGAAGCCGATCGTCCAATACCAGCCAGGCCAGCGGGCCTTGATCGTCGCCCAACAACAGCCATTGCCCCTGGTCGCCGGGAATAGCGGGTGCCGGTTGGGCGAAGCCTTCGGCGACGAAGCTGGGCTGACCGATCCGCAGGTTGCGACCTTCAACGTTGCCTTGCAGGCCCAGGCCCGGCACCGTTTCGACCGATTCCGCCGCCAGCGGCGCACGTCCGAAGGCGCGGGCAATCGGGTGTTCGGAGCGGTTCTCCAGGGCTGCGGCCAGCGCCAGGCAGGCATCGGCATTCAAAGCTCCGAGCGGGTGCACGGCGCTAAGTGTCAGGCGGCCCTCGGTCAGGGTACCGGTCTTGTCGAACACCACGGTATCGATATGATTCAGGCCTTCGAGCACATGCCCGCGGGTCAGCAGCAGACCGAGCTTGTGCAGCGTACCGGTGGCCGTGGTAAGTGCTGTGGGTGTCGCCAGCGACAGCGCGCATGGGCAGGTCGCGACGAGCAATGCAAGAACGATCCAGAACGCGCGTTGCGGATCGATCTGCCACCAGACCACCCCGACGACGGTCGCAACGAGCAGCACCACCAGCAGAAACCACTGCGCGACGCGGTCGGCCAGCTCGGCAAGCTTCGGTTTGTCTGCCTGAGCACGCTCCAGCAGGCGGACAATGGCGGATAAACGGGTGTCGTCGCCCAAGGCCTGGACTTCCACGGTCAGCGGGCCTTCGACGTTCAGCGTGCCAGCGGTTACTGCATCGTCCACGCCGCGGGGCAGGGGCAGGTACTCACCGGTCAGTACCGATTCATCGACGCTGGACTGACCGCTGATGATGAGGCCGTCTGCCGGAATCAACGCACCGGGTTGCACCAGTACGCGGTCGCCGAGCTGCAGCTCGCTGAGCAGGATGCGATTGCTGTGACCGTCTGCGTCGAGTCTCAGGCAGGACGCAGGCAGCAAATTGACCAGTTGTGCGGTGGCGGCTGCGGTGCGTTCGCGCGCGCGCCGCTCCAGGTAGCGCCCGGCCAGCAGGAAAAGGGCAAACATGCCCACCGCGTCGAAATAGAGTTCACCCTGGCCGGTGATGGTGGACCAGATGCCGGCGACGTACGCACCGCCGATCGCCAGCGACACCGACACGTCCATGGTCAGGTGGCGGGTGCGCAAATCGCGCAGTGCTCCTTTGAAGAAGTCGGTGCAGCAGTAGAAGACGATCGGCGTGGTGAGCAGCAGGGCGGTCCAGCGAAGGGTGACGAAGAAGCTCTCCGACAGGTCCAGGTTGAACTCGGGCCAGGTGGCCATGGTGGCCATCATTACCTGCATCCACAGCAGCCCGGCTACGCCCAGCTGGCGCAGCGAACGGCGGTTCTCGCTGGCCAGGCGCTCGGCAGCCTGGTCGGCCTGGTAGGGGTGTGCTGCGTAGCCGATCCGTCGCAGCTCGCCGAGCAGCTCGCTGAGCGGCAGCTGTGCGTTGCTCCAGCGTACGTTCAGGCGATGATTGGACAGGTTGAGGCTGGCCTCGGCCACGCCGTGCAGGTTGCGCAAGTGGCGTTCGATCAGCCAGCCGCAGGCGGCGCAGCTGATCCCTTCGATCATCAGCGAAGTGCTTGCCAGATCGCCCTGGTGCTGTACGAACGGCTGTTGGACGTCCTCGCGGTCGTACAGCGCCATCTCTTCGCTCAGTTCCTGAGGGAGAGTCTGCGGGTTGATGGCGGTGTCGCTGCGGTGCTGGTAGTAGCTCTCCAGCCCACCCTTGACGATGGCTTCAGCGACGGCCTGGCAGCCTGGGCAGCACAAGGCCCGCGTCTCACCCAGCACGCGGGCCTGGAACGGACTGCCGGCTGGCACCGGCAGGCCGCAGTGGTAGCAGGGGAGAGGCTTTGCCATCAGCGGCTCAAGGCTTCAGTTCGAGGGCGCGGCCGGTTTCGATGGTTTTTTCCCCGTACAGGCGCCAGTCCTGATCACCTTCGCGACCGAGTAGCTCGATGAAGCGGCGGCCACTGATCGATTCCTGCATCTGGCCCTGATAGATGCCTTCACCCTGCGGCTGCAGGATGATGCGACGGTCGCGCTCGGGTTGGGTCGGAGAGATCAGGTTAAGCACCAGTTGTTGCGGGCGGCTTGCGCCGCTCAGCTGCACTTCGGCCAGGCCGCGTTCATCATTGAGGGCGATGCGTGCCTGCATCTCCAGGCGCTCTGCCAGTTTCTCGCGCTCCAGCGACTGGTTGATGCCCTTGCCGGCGTCGTAATAGTTGTCCGCGACCAGGGTGTCGGCATTCTTGATCGCCAACGTCAGCAGGGACAGACCCAGCACCACAGAGCTCAGCAGGATGGCGATGACAAACCAGGCCCAGAACTGGGTGTACCAACGCGTTTGTTCGTTATCAGAGCGCATGCATTACCTTACTTAGCGGATGCTCGGGCCGATGAAACGGCTGTCTGCATCGTCGTTTATCGAGTCGTCGTCTACCGAGCGAATGTGGAAGACGATTTCATTAGTGCTCGAGGGCAGCTTCTCGGCGGCGATGGACAACTCGACCGGGATCGTGACGAGCTCGCCGCCCTCGGCGCGGATCTCGCTACGGCCTTCGTAGACCAGACCGTCGAGGCCGGTCGCTTCGATCACGAAGGTCTGTTCTTGCTGAGCCTTGTTCATCACCTTGAGGGTGTAGACGTTCTCGATATTGCCCTGCTCGTTCTCGCGGTAGAGCACGCGATCCTTGAGCACGTCGAGTTTTACCAGCGGGCGATCATACACGGCGTAGGAGAACAGCCCCATCATGGCCAGGAGCGCGACGGCGTAACCGATCAGGCGCGGGCGCAGCAGATGAGTCTTCTGCCCGGACAGGTTGTGTTCGGTGGTGTAGCTGATCAGCCCGCGCGGGTAGTTCATCTTGTCCATGATGGCGTCGCAGGCGTCGATACAGGCCGCGCAGCCGATGCATTCGATCTGCAGGCCGTCGCGGATGTCGATCCCGGTCGGGCAGACCTGTACGCACATGGTGCAGTCGATGCAGTCGCCGAGGCCCATGGCCTTGTAGTCGGCGTCTTTCTTGCGCGGTCCACGCTTCTCGCCGCGCCGCGGGTCGTAGGAAACGATAAGGGTGTCTTTGTCGAACATCACGCTCTGGAAGCGCGCGTAGGGACACATGTAGATGCACACCTGCTCACGCAGATAGCCGGCATTGCCGTAGGTGGCGAGCGTGAAGAAGGCCACCCAGAACAGGGCCCAGCCGCCAACCTGCAGGGTGAGCAGGTCAGGTACCAGTTCGCGGATGGGGGTGAAGTACCCGACGAAGGTGACTCCCGTCGCGAACGACACGGCGAGCCAGATGCCGTGCTTGCCCAGCTTGCGGATGAACTTGTTGCCGCTCATGGGCGCCTTGTCCAGCTTCATGCGCTGGTTGCGGTCACCCTCGGTGACCTTCTCGGCCCACATGAAAACCCAGGTGAACACGCTCTGCGGGCAGGTATAGCCACACCAGACGCGTCCGGCGAACACGGTGATGAAGAACAGGCCGAAGGCACAGATGATCAGCAGCCATGACAACAGCATGAAGTCCTGAGGCCAGAAGGTTGCCCCGAAGACGTGGAATTTGCGCTCCGGAAGATCCCACCAGACAGCCTGTCGGCCGTTCCAGTTGATCCACGCGGTGCCGAAATAAAGGATGAAGAGAACCGCTCCGCCGACGCGGCGGACATTGCGAAACAGGCCGGAGAAGGCTCGGGTGTAGATTTTTTCACGCGCGGCGTAGAGGTCTGCCGACGCTCCTGCCTTGGACGGGGGGGTTACATCACGAACGGGGATCTGCTCAGTCATCGAGTACGTACCACGGCGGAAGGTGGGTGTCCCGGCCGATACGTGCCAACCGGGATCATTTTTCTGTCCAGCTGCGAATGGTACGCCCGGAGTGTCGGGGTCGGGTGCGACAGGTCGTCACCCCGACCCTCTGTATCACTGCTCCGGCTGCTGCGACAGGCTGTAAACGTAAGCCGCCAGCAAGTGCACCTTGTCGTTGCCAAGGATTGCTTCCTGGGCCGGCATGCGGCCATTGCGACCGTAGCGAAGGGTCTGCTGGATCTGAGCGAAGCTCGAACCATACAGCCAGACATTGTCGGTCAGGTTCGGCGCGCCCATGGCTGCAACGCCCTTGGCTTCCGGTCCATGGCAGACTACACAGTTGGTCGCGAAGATTTTTTGACCCTGCTCAATGTCGACGCTGATACCCTCTGGGGTATCACGACCGGACAGGCTGCGCACATAGCCGGCAACGTTGCGGATGCCTTCTTCGCCGATCACGTCCCGCCAGGCCGGCATCGCCGCCTGGCGGCCGTGCAGGATTGTGGTCTTGATGGTTTCCGGCTCGCCGCCCCACAGCCAATCATTGTCGGTCAGGTTCGGGAAGCCGTAGGCGCCCTTGGCATCGGAGCCGTGGCAGACCGAGCAGTTGGAGGCGAACAGGCGACCGCCCATCTTCAACGCCTGAGCATCCTTGGCGACTTCCTCTACAGGCATGGCGGCGTACTTGGCGAAAAGCGGACCGTACTGCTCGTCCGCCTTGTCCATCTCGCGCTGCCATTCCTTGACCTGAGTCCAGCCACCTTCATAGCCCGGCAGGATGCCTTTCCAGTTGCCCAGGCCGGGGTACAGCACCAGGTAGCCGAGGGCGAAGATGACGGTGCCGACGAACAGCATGAACCACCAGCGCGGCAGCGGGTTATCGTATTCCTCAATACCGTCATAGGAATGGCCAACGGTTTCTTCAGTGCTGTCAGGGCGTTGGCCCTTGCGAGTTGCCAGTAGCAGCCAGACCAGCGCGGCAATGGTGCCGAGGCTCAGCAGGGTGACGTACCAACTCCAAAACGAGGTCATTTATTTCTTACTCCTGGAAGCTTCTTCATCACGCTTCTTGGCGTCGGTCTCGTCGTCCGCGAAGGGCAGGTTGGCGGCTTCGTCGAAGCTATTCTTGCGTTTGCTGCTGTAAGCCCAGAGCACCACGCCGATAAAGGCGACGAATACCAGAATTGTGCCCAAGCCGCGAAGAGTCCCGATTTCCATCATGCGTTACCGTTTGTTGGTGAGTGCAGTGCCGAGTACTTGCAGGTAAGCCACCATGGCGTCCATTTCGGTCTTGCCACGGACGGCATCCTTGGCGCCGGCGATGTCTTCTTCGGTGTACGGCACGCCGAGAGTGCGCAGTGCCGACATCTTCTTGGCGGTGTCCTTGCCGTCGAGGGTGTTCTCGACCAGCCACGGGTAGGACGGCATCTTCGACTCGGGCACTACGTTGCGCGGGTTGTACAGGTGCGCGCGGTGCCAGTCATCGGAGTAGCGGCCACCGACACGGGCCAGGTCCGGACCGGTACGCTTGGAGCCCCACAGGAACGGATGGTCATAGACGCTTTCGCCGGCGACCGAGTAGTGGCCGTAACGCTCGGTTTCAGCGCGGAACGGACGCACCATCTGCGAGTGGCAGCCGACGCAGCCTTCGCGGATGTACAGGTCGCGGCCTTCCAGCTGCAGCGCGGTGTAGGGCTTCATGCCTTCGACCGGCTCGTTGACGGCGTCCTGGAAGAACAGCGGGACGATCTGGGTCAGACCACCGATGCTCACCGCCAGGATCATGAACAGGGTCAGCAGACCAATGTTCTTTTCGAGTACTTCGTGATTCTTCATCTATCCGTTCCTCAAGCGATCTGCGCAGCAGCGTCGTACTGAGCTGCTTTGGCGGCACGCACAGTGCGCCAGGTGTTGTAGGCCATCAGCAGCATGCCGGCGAGGAAGAAGGCACCGCCCAAGGCACGGACGATGAAGCCGGGGTGGCTGGCTTCCAGTGCCTCGACGAAGGAGTAGGTCAGCGTGCCGTCTTCGTTGATTGCGCGCCACATCAGACCCTGGGTGATGCCGTTGACCCACATCGAGGCGATGTAGAGCACGGTGCCGATGGTGGCCAGCCAGAAGTGCGCATTGATCAGGCCGATGCTGTGCATCTGCTCGCGACCGAACACTTTCGGGATCAGGTGGTACATGGAGCCGATGGTGATCATCGCAACCCAGCCGAGGGCGCCGGCGTGAACGTGGCCGATGGTCCAGTCGGTGTAGTGCGAGAGGGCGTTGACGGTCTTGATGGCCATCATCGGACCTTCGAAGGTCGACATGCCGTAGAACGCCAGCGATACCACCAGGAAGCGCAGGATCGGATCGGTGCGCAGCTTATGCCAGGCGCCCGAGAGGGTCATCATGCCGTTGATCATGCCGCCCCAGCTCGGAGCCAGCAGGATGATCGACATCACCATGCCCAGGCTTTGTGCCCAGTCCGGCAGCGCGGTGTAGTGCAGGTGGTGCGGACCGGCCCAGATATAAAGGGTGATCAGCGCCCAGAAGTGAACGATCGACAGGCGATAGGAATACACCGGGCGCTCGGCCTGCTTCGGCACGAAGTAATACATCATGCCCAGGAAGCCGGTGGTCAGGAAGAAGCCCACGGCGTTGTGGCCGTACCACCATTGCACCATCGCGTCGGTCGCACCCGAATAGATCGAGTAGGACTTGAACCAGGACACCGGGATTTCCAGGTTGTTGACGATGTGCAGCATCGCCGTAACCAGGATGAACGCGCCGAAGAACCAGTTGCCCACATAGATGTGCTTGGCCTTGCGCTTCATGATCGTGCCGAAGAACACGCCGATGTACGACACCCACACCAGCGTGATCAGGATGTCGATCGGCCACTCCAGTTCCGCGTATTCCTTGGAGCTGGTGAAGCCCTGTGGAAGCGTGATGACTGCAAGCACGATCACAGCCTGCCAACCCCAGAAGGTGAAGGCCGCGAGTCCGTCGGAGAACAGACGCGCCTGGCAAGTGCGCTGAACCACGTAATAGGACGTGGCAAACAGTGCGCAACCACCGAATGCGAAGATCACCGCGTTTGTGTGCAATGGTCGTAGACGGCCGAAGCTCGTCCACGGCAGGTCGAAGTTGAGCGAGGGCCACACCAACTGCGCGGCGATCAAAACACCCAGGCCCATCCCGATGATTCCCCATACCACCGTCATGATGGCGAATTGGCGAACCACCTTATAGTTATAAGCAGTCTCACTTATTGCTGTGCTCATGCAAGGCTTCCACGCTAATGGCATTTTCGAAGGCAAAAACGGCGGCAAGTATGGAGAAAGCATGGGGGCAATGCAAACGACGCCCGGGCTCTCTTGGCTGGCCAAAACCCTGGTTTAAAGCGTTTTCCATGCGCTGCGCAGGGATTTTTCGCACCAGGCCGGTGCGCGAGAAATACCGAGTTTCGCCTTATGGTTCTAGGTGGTGCGGCGAGTCGGAAGCAAAGCTTAGAAGTGCGTAAGCGGGCGGGGAAGGTCTTCGGTCGGCTGATGATGCGACAGATGGTCGCAGCGCGACAGGAGTTGCCTGAGGACAAGGCGGGAAGGGCGGTACGAGTGTACCGCCCTTTTACGAGTTACTGCTTGGCGAGTTGTTCAGGTTTCTGCGACAAGCTGTAAACGTAGGCGGCGAGCAGGTGAACCTTGTCGTCGCCCAGGTACTGCTGCTGGGCAGGCATCTGGCCGTTGCGGCCGTGGCGGATGGTCTGCTGCAGTTGGCCGAGGCTCGAGCCGTAGATCCAGCCGGAAGCATGCTGAAGATTCGGCGCACCCAGTGCCGCCATACCTTCGCCGCCCTGGCCGTGGCAAACGGCGCAGGTCTGTGCGTAGACCTCCTTGCCTTTGCCCAGATCAGCATCGGTGCCTTCCGGCAGCGGCAGGCCAGCGAGTTCCTTGCGGACGAAGGCTGCAACGTTCTTCACGCCTTCTTCGCCGATGGCCTGACCCCAGGCCGGCATCGCCGCGATACGGCCGTTCAGAATGGTGGTCTTGATCGAGGCTGCATCACCACCCCAGCGCCATTCGCTGTCGGCCAGATTCGGGAAGCCCAGGGAACCCTTGGCATCGGAACCATGGCAGATGGCGCAGTAGTTGGCGAACAGGCGAGCACCCATCTTCACGGCTTGCTCATCCTGGGCGACTTCTTCCACCGACATGGCCGCATACTTGGCGAAGATCGGACCGTATTTCTCGTCAGCTTGAGCGACCTCGCGCTCCCATTGCTTCTCCTGGGTCCAGCCACCCTCGTAGCCTGGCAGAACGCCTTTCCAGTTACCCAGGCCCGGGTAGAGCACCAGGTAAAGGATGCCGAACACCAGCGTGCCGATGAACAGCAGGAACCACCAGCGCGGCAGCGGGTTGTCGTATTCCTCGATGCCGTCGAAGGCATGACCCATCGTTTGATCCGTGGTGCCGGCCGACTCGCCCTTGCGGGTGGCGAAGATCAGCCAGAACAGAGCGACGATGGTGCCCAGCGTCAGCAGGGCGATGTATCCACTCCAGAAAGTGCTCATGTGCTACTCCTGGACAGCCCGAGCAACTCTGGCTGTCCGCGATTGAAGTCCCTGACGGCTGCGAAGCCAGCCGTCATTTTTCTTGGCTGTGCGATTAGCGCTTGTTGGTCAGAGCCGTGCCGAGCACCTGAAGATAGGCCACCATGGCGTCCATCTCGGTCTTGCCATTGACGGAGTCGCGAGCGCCAGCGATGTCCTCTTCGGTGTACGGCACACCGAGGGTGCGCAGTGCCGACATCTTCTTGGCGGTGTCCTTGCCGTCGAGGGTGTTCTCGACCAGCCACGGGTAGGACGGCATCTTCGACTCGGGCACTACGTTGCGCGGGTTGTACAGGTGCGCGCGGTGCCAGTCATCGGAGTAGCGGCCACCGACACGGGCCAGGTCCGGACCGGTACGCTTGGAACCCCAGAGGAACGGATGGTCGTAGACGCTTTCGCCGGCGACCGAGTAGTGGCCGTAACGCTCGGTTTCAGCGCGGAACGGACGGATCATCTGCGAATGGCAGCCGACGCAGCCTTCACGGATATACAGATCGCGGCCTTCCAGTTGCAGCGCGGTGTATGGCTTCATGCCTTCGACCGGCTCGTTGACTGCGTCCTGGAAGAACAGCGGGACGATCTGGGTCAGGCCGCCGATGCTCACCGCCAGGATCATGAACAGGGTCAACAGACCGACGTTCTTTTCTAGTTTCTCGTGCGATTTCATTTACCTAGGCTCCTCAGGCGATCTGCGCGGCAGCGTCGTACTCGGCGGGCTTGGCAGCCTGCACGGTGCGCCAGGTGTTGTAGGCCATCACCAGCATGCCGGCGAAGAAGATCGCACCACCGATCATCCGCACCACGAAACCGGGGTGGCTGGCTTCCAGTGCTTCGACGAAGGAGTAGGTCAGCGTGCCGTCGTCGTTGATCGCGCGCCACATCAGACCTTGGGCGATACCGTTGACCCACATCGAGGCGATGTAGAGCACGGTGCCGATGGTGGCCAGCCAGAAGTGGGTGTTGATCAGCCCGATGCTGTGCATCTGAGCGCGGCCGAAGACCTTCGGGATCAGGTGATACAGCGCGCCGATGGACACCATGGCCACCCAGCCGAGGGCGCCGGCGTGTACGTGGCCGATGGTCCAGTCGGTGTAGTGGGAGAGGGCGTTGACGGTCTTGATCGCCATCATCGGGCCTTCGAAGGTCGACATGCCGTAGAACGCCAGCGAAACTACCAGGAAACGCAGGATCGGGTCGCTACGCAGTTTGTGCCAGGCACCCGAGAGAGTCATCATGCCGTTGATCATGCCGCCCCAGCTCGGAGCCAGCAGAATCAGCGACATCACCATGCCCAGGCTCTGTGCCCAATCCGGCAGGGCGGTGTAGTGCAGGTGGTGCGGGCCGGCCCAGATGTAGACGGTGATCAGCGCCCAGAAGTGGACGATCGACAGGCGATAGGAATACACCGGACGCTCGGCCTGCTTCGGCACGAAGTAGTACATGATCCCGAGGAAGCCGGCGGTGAGGAAGAAACCCACGGCGTTGTGGCCGTACCACCACTGCACCATCGCATCGGTCGCACCGGCATACAGCGAGTAGGATTTCATCGCGCTGACCGGGATTTCCAGATTGTTGACGATGTGCAGGATTGCCACGGTCAGGATGAAGGCGCCGAAGAACCAGTTACCGACATAGATATGCTTGACCTTGCGCGTCGCCAGCGTACCGAAGAAGACGATCGCGTAGGCCACCCAGACGATGGTGATCAGGATGTCGATCGGCCACTCCAGTTCCGCGTATTCCTTGGAGCTGGTGAAGCCCAGCGGCAGGGAGATCGCGGCGAGCAGGATGACCAGCTGCCAGCCCCAGAAGGTGAACGCGGCCAACTTCGGCGCGAACAGTGTGGTCTGACAGGTACGCTGTACCGAGTAGTAGGACGTTGCGAACAGAGCACAGCCGCCGAAGGCGAAGATCACCGCGTTGGTGTGCAATGGACGTAGACGACCGAAACTGGTCCAGGGGAGGTCAAGGTTCAGAAATGGCCAGGCCAATTGTGCTGCGATGAAAACGCCGAGCCCCATCCCGACGATTCCCCACACCACCGTCATGATGGCGAATTGGCGGACCACCTTGTAACTGTAGGCGGTACTGGTTGCTGTGTTCATGTATGGGCTTCCATCCACGGGTAATGAGCAGTTTTTTTCTTTCTAATAGAAAGCGGGGCAAGGATGGGGAAAGGGCAATCTGCCGGTATTGACACGGATCAATACACACAAAGTGACAAAGGGCATCTCGTCAGGTGGAACCAGCCGTCTGGCGGCGCCTGGGTGAGCCTGATCCTGGCGCATGGTGCAGGCGCACCGATGGACAGCCCGTTCATGGAACAAATGGCTGTGCGCCTTGCTGCGCGCGGGATAGCGGTTTGCCGATTCGAGTTTGCCTACATGGCAACGCGACGTGCCGGAGCAGGCAAGCGGCCGCCCAGTCCACAGGCTCAATTGTTGGCCCAATGGCGTGAAGTCCATGCCCTGGTGCGACAGCAGGCCACAGGACCGCTGGCCATCGGTGGCAAGTCGATGGGGGGGCGAATGGCCAGTTTGCTGGCCGATGAGTTGGGCGCGGACGCGTTGGTCTGCCTGGGTTATCCGTTCTATGCCGCCGGCAAGCCGGAAAAGCCTCGGGTGGCGCATCTCGCCACGCTGCAGACACCGACCCTGGTTGTCCAAGGTGAGCGCGACGCCTTGGGTGATCATGAAACGGTGGCACAGTACGCGCTATCCCCGGCGATTGCGCTGCACTGGCTGGCCGCCGCCGATCACGATCTCAAACCGCTGAAACGCTCGGGCCTGAGCCACGACCAGCACCTCGACAGCGCTGCCGATGCGATTGCCGCGTTTCTCCAGGGCGTGATCTCGCACTGAGCGCTGCCTGCAGCCGGATCGAGCGATGCCGGCTGCGGCTTTTCCTAGCGGTTGAAGCGCTCGACTAGGGCGTACTGCCCTTGCGCCGTGGCGGCGAGGTCCTCGCTGAGCAGCGCAGAGCTGCGCGCGTCACCGGTAGTCTGTTCGGCCAGCTGGGCGATGGTGCTGACGTTGTTGCTGATCTCGTCGGCCACCGCGCTCTGCTGCTCCGTCGCGGACGCGATCTGCGTGGTCATGTCGATGATATTGCCCATCGCCTCATTGATCCCGCTGAGGGCCTGATCGGCCTGGATCACCTGATCGACGCCGCGCGTCGCATGCACTCGGCCATCCTCGGTGGTCTGCACGGCGTGGCGCGCCTGCGACTGAAGCTTCTCGATCAGTTGGTGGATCTCACCCGTGGCACTGGCCGTTCGTTGGGCAAGCTGGCGGACTTCGTCGGCGACTACCGCGAAGCCGCGACCACTTTCACCGGCACGCGCAGCCTCGATCGCGGCGTTGAGTGCCAGCAGGTTGGTCTGGTCGGCGATGCTCTTGATCACATCGACCACGCTGCCGATCGCCTCGCTGTCGTTGGCCAGTTGGTTGACCGCCTCGCCCGTCTTGGCGACGGACTCGGATAGCTGCTGAATGGCCTTGCGTGTCTCGGCAGTGACCGCACGGCCCTGATCGGTGAGGCGGCTGGCCTCTCGGGTCGCGTCGGCGGCCAGCGCTACGTTGCCGGCGACCTCCTGCGTCGTCGCGGCCATCTCGTTGATCGCCGTTGCGACCTGCTCGGTTTCCTGATGCTGCTGCATCAGGCCATTGGCGCAGTTCTGTGCCAGCGAGTCGGCCTGTTTGGCTTGGCCCTGCAACTGCACGGCCATGTCCTGCAAGCGCGTGAGGCAGGTCTTCAGGTGCGCATGCTGACTGAGCATCGCCATTTCCAGCTGGGCTTCGACGCCGCTGCTGTCGGTATACATACGCGCGATGAGTGGGTCACTGGTGCTCTCGCTCGCCAGCTGCAACAGGCGCTTTATGCCACGTTGCTGCCAGTGCAGCGCGACCAGGCCGAACGGTACGGCCAGCAGCGCGGCGGCGATGAACCCCAATGCATGATCGAAGCTGGCCCCGACCAGAAACCCGATCTGGCTGATGACCAGAAATGGTAGCCATTTGCTCAATACGGGCAGCCAGGTGTTGCGGCGGGGCACGCCGGACTTGCCGGAATTGATGCGCGCATACAGGGCTTCGGCTCGCTGAACCTGTTCGCGGGTCGGTTTGGTACGCACCGACTCATAGCCTGTTACCTGGCGCTGCTGATCGAAAATGGGCGTGACGTAGGCGTTGACCCAATAATGGTCGCCGGTCTTGCGCCGGTTCTTGACGATGCCCATCCACGGCTTGCCCTGCTTGAGGGTCGTCCACATGTGGTCGAACACGGCCGGCGGCACATCCGGATGGCGCACCAGGTTATGCGGCGCGCGAATCAGTTCGTCACGTGCGAAGCCGCTGACCTCGGCAAATATGTCGTTGCAGTAGGTGATCTGGCCTTTGAGGTCGGTGGTCGAGATGAGGCGTTGCTGGTCAGGAAACGCGTATTCGCGCTGAGTTACGGGTTGATTGTTACGCATCGACTATCACGCCTGGCAGAGGAATCGTAGGGTGTCGCACCCGACCTTATGTTTTTCTAATGGGTCAGGCTGACCAGTTGGTCGGCCGGAGAGGGGCGTTCTTGAGCGAAAGCTGATCCGTGGATCAGCTTCTCCTGCGCACAGGCGACCAGCGGCAGCCATGGCTTAATGGTTCTGTAACGGGTTTTGGGCATTGTCGGTGCGTGTCCGGTGCTTCGCGATGCGAAGCGAACTCAGGGAGCCGGGCAGCGGGCAGGGACGTCAGGGCAGCTGGAAACCAATCGCCGAAGGACCGGCGGACGCCGATGCGAAAGGAATCGCATCGGCGTTTCCGGTTTCGATCAGCTCCCGATCAGCTGGCGCAGCACGTAGTGCAGAATCCCGCCAGCCTTGAAGTACTGCACCTCGTTGAGCGTATCGATGCGGCTCAGCACCTGGAACGAGTCACGCGAACCATCGGCGCGCTCCACATCCACGGTCAGCATCTGGCGCGGCGCGATATCGGCGCCTAGACCGCGGATCGACAACTTCTCCGTACCGTTCAGGCCCAGCGACTGGCGCGTCTGATCATCGACGAACTGCAACGCCAGCACGCCCATACCGATCAGGTTGGAGCGATGGATACGCTCGAAGCTCTCTGCGATGACCGCCTTGACACCCAGCAGATTGGTGCCCTTGGCCGCCCAGTCGCGGCTGGAGCCAGTGCCATACTCCTTGCCGGCGACCACTACCAGTGGGACGCCTTCGGCCTGGTAACGCATGGCTGCATCATAGATCGAAAGCTTCTCGCCACTCGGCTGATGGAGTGTGTTGCCGCCTTCCTCCCCGCCAAGCATCTCGTTCTTGATGCGGATATTGGCGAAGGTGCCGCGCATCATCACCTCGTGGTTGCCGCGGCGGGAGCCATAGGAGTTGAAGTCTTCCGGCGCCACGCCTAGCGACTGCAAATAGGTGCCAGCCGGTGAGCTGGCCTTGATATTGCCAGCAGGGGAAATGTGGTCGGTGGTGATCGAGTCGCCGAACAAGGCCAGCACGCGAGCGTTCTCTACGTCCGTCGGTGGAGTCGGTGGCTGGCCGATATCCTCGAAGTAGGGCGGGTTCTGCACATAGCTGGAGCCAGCGTCCCACGCGTAGGTATCTCCGGCGCTGACTGGAATCTTCTGCCAGTGCTCGTCACCGCTGAACACGTCGGCGTAACGGCTGCGGAACATTTCGCCATCGATGCTCGCCACCGCTTCGGCGATCTCGGCACTGCTCGGCCAGATGTCCTTCAGGTACACCGGCTGGTTCTGCGCGTCATAGCCCAGCGGTTCGCGGTCCATGTCGATGCGTGTGGTGCCGGCCAGTGCAAAGGCGACCACCAGCGGCGGTGAGGCCAGCCAGTTGGCCTTGACCAACGGATGTACGCGCCCTTCGAAGTTACGGTTGCCGGACAGTACGGAAGAAACGATTAGATCGTTATCTGTGATCGCCTGGCCGATGGCATCCGGCAGCGGCCCGGAGTTGCCGATGCAGGTGGTGCAGCCGTAGCCCACCAGGTTGAAGCCGAGTTCGTCGAGATAGCGGGTCAGGCCGGCGCGCTCGAGGTAGTCGGTCACCACCTTCGAGCCCGGCGCCAGAGAGGTTTTGACCCAGGGTTGGCGTTGCAGGCCGCGCTCGATGGCCTTCTTGGCGACCAGGCCGGCGGCCATCAGCACGTTCGGGTTCGAGGTATTGGTGCAGGAGGTGATGGCAGCGATCACCACCGCGCCGTGCTTGAGCTGGAACTGTTCACCAGCGACCGCAAAATCGGTATCAGCCTGTTGCTGGCGCCCGCTGGTCTCCAGCAGCAGATCGAAGTTCGCGCCGATATCGCCGAGGGTCACACGGTCCTGCGGACGTTTCGGTCCGGCCACGGAGGGGCGTACCTGACTGAGATCGAGTTCCAGCGTGGCGGTGAACTCCGGGTCGGGCGAGTTGGTGTCGCGCCACATGCCCTGCGCCTTGCTGTAGGCCTCGACCAGCGCGATGCGCTCTTCATTGCGGCCTGTCAGGCGCAGGTAATCGATGGTCACCTGGTCGACCGGGAAGAAGCCGCACGTGGCGCCATATTCCGGGGCCATGTTGCCGATGGTGGCGCGGTCGGCCAGCGGCAGGTGATCCAGGCCGGGGCCGAAGAACTCGACGAACTTTCCGACCACGCCGTGCTTGCGCAGCATCTGCGTTACGGTCAGCACCAGGTCGGTGGCGGTGACACCCTCGTTGAGCTTGCCGGTCAGGCGGAAGCCGATCACTTCAGGGATCAGCATCGACACCGGCTGGCCGAGCATTGCCGCCTCGGCCTCGATACCACCAACGCCCCAGCCAAGCACACCGAGGCCATTGATCATGGTGGTGTGCGAGTCGGTGCCGACCAGGGTGTCCGGATAGGCATAGGTTTCGCCGTTCTCTTCACGGGTCCAGACCACCTGGCCGAGGTATTCCAGATTCACCTGGTGGCAGATGCCGGTGCCCGGTGGCACCACGGCGAAGTTGTCGAATGCCTGCTGGCCCCAGCGCAGGAACTCGTAGCGCTCGCCGTTGCGCTGCATCTCGATCGCGACGTTCTGCTCGAATGCCTGATCGTTGCCGAAACGGTCGACCATCACCGAGTGGTCGATGACCAGGTCCACCGGCGACAGCGGATTGATCTTCTGCGGATCGCCGCCGGCCTTGGCCACGGCGTCGCGCATGGCTGCAAGATCGACGACTGCCGGGACGCCGGTGAAGTCCTGCATCAGTACGCGGGCAGGGCGGTACTGGATCTCCATCGTGGAGCTGCGCGTGTCCAGCCAGCGCACCAGGGATTTCAGGTCGTCGGCGCGCACCGTCTGGTTGTCTTCCCAGCGCAGCAGATTCTCCAGCAGCACCTTCAGTGACGTGGGCAGGCGGCTGATATCGCCGAGTTGGGCGGCTGCGTCGGGCAGGCTGTAGTAGTGGTAGGTCTTGCCGGCAACTTCGAGGCTGCGGCGGCAATTCAGGCTATCCAGGGAAGGCATTCCTCATCTCCTTGTGCCCACACGGTAAGGGCTGGCTGATGAACGAGCGGTGAAACCCATGGGGCTTCGCTACTGCACTGGACCGGGTCATGCAGGCGAGGGTTCCCGTGGTCGGCTATGATGCGCGGCTTTGGCGCTGGCCCGACCGCTGACAGGATTCGAACATGAACACATTGCTGCTGCATTGCCGCCCCGGTTTCGAGGGCGAGGTATGCGCGGAAATCAGCGAGCACGCCGCCGTCCTGGAAGTGGCCGGCTACGCCAAGGCGCGGCCCGAGAGTGCCTGTGCGGAATTCATCTGCAGCGAAAGCGGCGGCGCCGAGCGGCTGATGCGAAAGCTGCGTTTCGCCGAACTGATCTTTCCGCGGCAATGGGCGCGCGGCGAGTACCTGCAACTTCCTGAAACGGATCGTATCAGCGTATTGCTGGAGTACCTGGCGGCTTATCCAGTCTGCAGTGGCTTGTGGCTGGAAGTGCTGGACACCAACGATGGCAAGGAACTTTCCAACTTCTGCCGCAAGTTCGAGGCGCCACTGCGCAAGGCGCTGATCAAGGCCGGCCGCCTCGACGAGCATGGCAACGGCCCGCGACTGTTGTTGACCTTCAAGAGCGGTCGCGAAGTATTCGTCGGCATCGCCGAGGCGAACAACAGCGCGCTGTGGCCGATGGGCATCCCGCGCCTGAAGTTTCCGCGCCAGGCACCCAGCCGCTCGACGCTCAAGCTGGAGGAGGCCTGGCACCATTTCATCCCGCGTGAGCAGTGGGATACGCGGCTGGCGGCGGGCATGACCGGCGTCGATCTCGGCGCGGCGCCGGGCGGCTGGACCTGGCAGCTGGTCAACCGGCATATCAAGGTCAGCGCGGTGGACAACGGGCCGATGAACGCCGACCTGATGGATTCCGGGCTGGTGGAACATTTTCGCGCCGACGGCTTTACCTTCCGCCCGAAAAGGCCGGTGGACTGGATGGTCTGCGACATCGTCGAGAAGCCGGCGCGCAATGCTGCGCTGCTGGAAACCTGGATCGGCGAGGGCCTGTGCCGCGAGGCGGTGGTGAACCTCAAGCTGCCGATGAAGCAGCGCTATGCCGAGGTCAAGCGGCTGCTGGAGCGCATCGCCGATGGCCTGGCCGCGCGCGGCGTCAAGGCCAGCATCGGCTGCAAGCAGCTGTACCACGACCGCGAAGAGGTGACCTGCCACCTGCGGCGTCTCTGATCAGCCAGCGGATGACCCGCCTGCGCGCATGCGTAACAATGCACGCCAGTTTTCCGGAGCCCAAGATGACCCAATCAGCTGAAATGTCCGTCGATGCCGTGCTCGATGCCAGCGGCCTGAACTGCCCCGAGCCGGTGATGATGCTGCACAACAAGGTGCGCGATCTGGCCGGTGGTGCGCTGCTCAAGGTGATCGCGACCGATCCCTCGACCCAGCGAGATATTCCGAAGTTCTGCATCTTTCTTGGCCATGACCTGGTCGAGCAGCAGGAAGCGGCTGGCACCTACCTCTACTGGATTCGCAAGAAGAGTGAGTGAGCGACGCGGCTGCAGGCTCGTTCGCAGCCTCAGCCCAGCTCCTCCCGGGCAGCACCCGTTTGCTGGCGCCGCCACATGCGGGTCAGCCAGCGCCAGGCGATCCAGCCGCCACCGATCAGATAGATAAGCCCACCGGGTACCCACATGATCAGGCCGGCGAGTTGCTGGTCGTCCACCGAGCGACCTTCGCCATAGAACGAGACGGTGCCGAAGGTGAGCAGGGCGCCCAACAGGCCGGTGTGCATCAGCGTAAGCAACACGGCCATCAACGCCTGGGGCACCTGCTTCGGATTGGCGCGCAGCACCGACCACCAGAACAGCCAGCCGGTGAACAGAAAGCACGCATGTTCGAAGGCGTGCCACCAGAGGTTGTCCAGCGCCAGCACATAGAGCTTCGGCGTGTGCCAGATCCAGATGATCGCACCATGCAGCAGCGCCAGCAGCGTGGGGTAGCGGCCGGCGCGCAGAATGCCGGTCCACAGCGGCTGGGCAAAGCGGCCGGTGACGCCGCGCCATTGCGGCAGCGGCCGGGCCAGCGCCCACAGCGGCGCGATCACGATGATGAACAGCATGTGCTGGGTCATGTGCCAGCTGGTGCTGCTTTCCGCCCAGTCGTCGATGGGGCCGAAAACCGAGAACACCGCCAGCAGCATGGCGCTGTGAAAGCAGAGGGCCTCGCTCCGCCGCGGCGGTACCTTGCGGGCGCCCAGCACATAGAGCAGCCAGGCGGCCGCGACCAGCACCGCCGTGAGCAGCAATGGCGCGCGGTCCAGCAGGTGGGCATCGAAAAGGCCATGGGCCTGCGCCGATACCGGCAGGAAGATGGCGGTCAAGGCTGCAGCGGCTGCCCAGTGCATCGGCGGCCGGATTACAGGCATGGCGGAATCTGCAGCAGCGGAATGCCGACGAACAGGGTGGCCAGCGCGGCAATGAAGTGAATACCGGCAGCCAGCTTGGTGACGAACTGCTGCCGCTCGTTCAGCTCATGCGGTGGTCGCGACAGGCGCCAGAAGTAACGCGCCAGCCAGAACAGTAGTGCAAGGGTAAGCAGGGTCAGCACGCCGAGGCTGCCGTTCAGCCAGTTCCACACCCCGTCCGCGGGGTCCGGTGGGCTTACCTTGCAGATCACCGCCTGGCCACCGTACATCGCGACAAACCACAGGCTCCAGATGATCAGGCCGATCGGGATCTGCACCGGGTGAAAGGGCGACGTGCGTGCATAGGCCATCAGGCACCTCCCCAGGTCGCCGGGAACAACACGATCGCCGCATAGCTGACCCACAGCACACCCAGGTTGTAGTACCAGAGCTGTTCGACCACGATGGGCTCGTATGGCGCTTTGTCGCCCACATAACCGAGGGCTACCCGCCACGCCTGCAGTCCGGTCAGCACGGCTGCCAGCGTGCAGTGAATCAGGTTGTACGCCAGCATCACGAAGATCACCGCATCGTGGGCGGTTTCGGTCGGCGCCAGGCCGGCCGACAGCATCAGCCAGAGCAGCAGCGCCGATTGAACGAAGGCGACGATCGCCAACACGGCAAGTTGCCCCATCAGCCCGTGATGCATACCGGCGCGCAGACGCTTGATCAGCTGGTGCAGCCAGAGCGTGCCGGCAGTCAGTAACACGGTGCTGGCCAGCATCAGCCAACCGTTCAGGTCGCTGTCCGGCACCTGCCATTGCGGCGACACGGTCCACAGGTAGAACCAGCCGAACAGCAGCGAAAGGTACAGCGCGCCATTGGCCAGCAGCGTCACGCCCATGCCCCACAGGCCCGGGCCGTCGAACGTACGCGAGTGCAGCGGTGGCTCGCCCGGTTGGGTATGGGCGTCCGGCGCGGCAGCAGGATGGGCGCCGTTTTCCCAAGACCAGCGCAGCAGCACGATCAGCGTTGCCACGGTGGCGATGATGGCGAGGATGTAGGCCTTGTTCAGCAGGCTCAGGCAGAGCACTGCAAGGAACACCGAGGCAATGAACGGCAGCCAGCTGTTGCCAGGCAAATGAATGATCTCGCGGACCTTGCCCGTCAGCGGATCACTGCCCCAGGTCTCCCGTCGACCGTGGTCGATCACCGTCAGCGCATGTTCGCCGCGGGCGATGCTGTCGGGCAGGTCCGGGTCTTTCCACAGCGGATGACGGTCCGTCACATCGGGCAGGCTGACGAAGTTGTACGCGCTGGGCGGCAGGCTGGTGGCCCACTCGAGGGTATCGGCTTTCCAGGGATTCTTCGGTGCCGGGATGCCGAAGCGGAAATGCAGGATGATGTCCAGCAGGATGGTGGCGACACCCACGGCCATGATGAAGCTGCCGATCGACGACACCAGGTTGGGCATGTCCCAGCCGAGGCCGGTGTCATAGGTGTAGACGCGCCGTGGCATGCCGATCAGGCCCGTCCAGTGCATGATCATGAAGGTCACGTTGAAGCCGATGAAGAACAGCCAGAAGCCCCAGCGGCCGAGCTTTTCCGAGGGCATGCGCCCGGAGAAGTGCGGCAGCCAGTAGTACAGACCGGCCATCAGCGGGAACAACATGCCGCCCACCAGTACGTAGTGCATGTGCGCGACGACGAAATGGGTGTCGTGTACCTGCCAGTCGAACGGCACCAGCGCCAGCATTACCCCGGTCAGGCCGCCGGCGACGAAGACGATCAGAAAGCCCACCAGCCAGAGCATTGGCACTCTGTACACCGGCTTGCCGAGCCAGAGCGTCGCCAGCCAGGCGAAAATCTGCACGCCGGTGGGGATTGCCACCAGCATGCTCGCGGCCGAGAAGAACGCCGTGGCCAGCTGCGGGATGCCCACCGTGAACATGTGGTGTACCCATAGTCCGAAGCTGATGAAGCCGGTGGTCAGTACGCCCAGCACGACCCAGCGGTAGCCCACCAGCGGGCGCTGGCAGAACACTGGAATCAGCGTGGAGACGATGCCGGCGCCGGGCAGGAAGATGATGTACACCTCCGGGTGACCGAACAGCCAGAACAGGTGCTGCCAGAGCACCGGATCGCCACCGCGGGCGACATCGAAGAACGGCATGCCGGCCGCGCGTTCCAGTTCCAGCAGGATGGAGCCGAGGATCAGCGGCGGAAAGCCGACCACGATCATCATCGCCATCACCAGGATGTACCAGGCGTACAGCGGCATCTTGTGCAGCGCCATGCCGTTGGTGCGGGTGCGCAGGATCGATACCACCAGTTCGACACCGGCGGATACCGCGGAAATCTCGACGAAGGTGATGCCCAGCAGCCAGAAATCCGAGTTCACCCCAGGGGTATGTGCCGAGCTGGACAGCGGCGTGTACATGAACCAGCCGGCCTTGGGCGCGACGTCGAGAAAGATGCTCGACAGCAGGATCAGCCCGCCGAACAGGTAGCAGTAGTAGCCCAGGGCGGAAAGGCGCGGGAAAACCAGGTCGCGGGCACCGATCATCTTCGGGATCAGGTAGACCGCCAACCCCTCCATCATCGGCACCGCGAAGAGGAACATCATCACCGTGCCGTGCATGGTGAAGACCTGGTTGTAGACGTCCGGCTCCATCAGCTCGTAGCCGGGGAGGGCGAGCTGGGTGCGGATCAGCATCGCCAGCAGGCCGCCGACGAGGAAGAAGAAGGCTCCGGTGACCAGAAAGCGCAGACCGATGCTGGTGTGGTTGACGATGGTCAGCGCACGCCAACCACGGGGGTTGCCCCAGACCTCGTTGAACTGGTCCTGCAACTGGTCGAGATCGGTAGCGGGCGCGCCGCTCTTCGGGGTCGGTGTCATGGAGCGAGTGTCTCCAGCCAGTCGGCAAGCTGGCCGAGGGTTTCTTCGGGAATGTCGTCGTGCCGCGGCATGGCGTTGCCGTGCTTGAGGCTCTGGTGATCGCTCAGCCAGCGGCGCAGGCCGTCCGCATCGTTGGCGATCACGCCGGCGCCGAGGGTCGGACGGGTGGCGAGATCGCTCAGGTCCGGTGCGCGATTGCCCTCGCTGACGCCCGTGACGCGGTGGCATTGCCCGCAGCGCTCAGCGAAGACGCGACCGGCATCGCCGCTGGGTGGCTGGTGCTGCAGCTCACGGCGGGCCTCGATCCAGCTGGCAAAAGCGTCAGCTTCCAGCGCCTCTACGTGCAGAATCATGTGCGCATGCTGACTGCCGCAGAACTCCGAGCATTGCCCGCGGAAAATTCCGCTCTGCGAGGCCTGCACGCGCAGGGTGTTGGT
Organism: Stutzerimonas kunmingensis; assembly: GCF_021432085.1. Classification (GTDB taxonomy): domain Bacteria; phylum Pseudomonadota; class Gammaproteobacteria; order Pseudomonadales; family Pseudomonadaceae; genus Stutzerimonas. The sequence continues at coordinate 2,195,690 of NZ_CP090366.1, forward strand.
CCGGCCGGGAACCATGTCCAGCTTGCCACCCAGGCGTGGCACCCAGAACGAGTGGATCACGTCCGCGCTGGTGACCTCGACGTCCACCGGGCGATCGACCGGCAGGATGAACTGGTTGGCTGTCACCACGCCGCTTTCCGGGTAGCGCACCTCCCACCACCATTGGTGGCCGATGACCTGGATGCGCAGCGGTTGCTCGCCTTCGACCGGCAATGGCAGCATGCCGCGCCCGGTGGGAATGCCGAACGCCAGCAGGGCGATGATGGTGACGGTGGGCAGGATCAGGCCGCCGCCGATGATCCAGCGACGATTGATCCGTTTGGCTTCTTCGGCGGTGTGCGTTCGCGGGCGGCGCAGCATCGCGTAGATCCACAGCGCGCTCACTACCAGCAGCACCACCACGGAAAAGCCGAACATCGCCCACCAGACGTTCGCCACGTCGCGGGCCATCGGGCCGGCAGGTGAAAGCGCCGATTGCGGACCGTCGCAGGCCGCGAGTAAAGGAACTGCCAGCGCCAGCGTGGTCCATTTGAAAGGGTTGCCGCCTCGTCTCGACCACCGGGCGGCCCGTTTCACTTCAGTGCCTGGGAGGGCCGGATGGCCACAGAACGCGAGTCGATCAACAGCAACGCCGCCATTGCCGGCCATCCGCTGCACCCGATGATGATTCACTTCCCCGTCGCGGCGTTGATCGGCCTGGTGCCGGCGGATCTCGCCTACCTGTGGACGCTTGACGAATTCTGGTGGCGCGCTGGCCTCTGGCTTTCCGGTGTGGGTGCCATCGGCGGCTGGTTCGCCAGTGTCGCCGGCGTGATTGATCTGGTCACCGTGCAGCAGATTCGCCGCAAGGTGACCGCGTGGTGCCATGCGATCCTGGCGGTGATGATGCTTTCCCTGGCCTCGCTGAACTGGCTGTTGCGCTACCAGGGCATGGATCGCGGTGACGGCGACGCCATGTGGGGTCTCTACCTGTCGCTGCTGACCGCCGTGCTGATCTCGCTGGCGGCCTTTCTCGGCGGGCGCCTGGTCTACGAGCACGCGGTTGGTGTGGACATTGAAGGTGATGGGCCGTAAGCGCGAGTCGCAACGGATCGAGTCGTCTCCTGGCGACCTGCCAGGCTGCGCCGCGCAATGGCGCTGAGGGTATACGAATCGGGCCGGAGAGTCGGTCATGCGAGGCGGTCGTTCCTTGAGGTCAGAAGGGCTTGGCCAGCACCAGCCACAGAGTCAGGGCGATCAGCACGGGCACCATCACGCCCAGGGTGATGCACTGGTATGTGACGCCACGCTCCGGCTCGCGTTCGATGCGCAGGACTAGAACGCCGCACAGCGCATGACAGAGCGCCATCGCCGTCACTACCGTGAGCTTCATGATCAGCCAGCCTGCCAGCGTTCCGTCGCGCAGGAACAGCGCCGTGCCGGAGCCGATCGCCAGCAGCGCAGCCGGGGTGCTGATGAGGGTAAAGACCATGCGGGTGAGGTGTGCATGGTCACGGTAGAAGAGCTGATCGCTACGCTTGGTACCCGCCGCGATAAGCGCCGGAAGATAAAGCAGCGAGCCGCACCAGCAGAGCAGGGCAGCGAAGTGCAGCAGTTTGAGCAAGGGCATGCCGGTCTCCATCCTGCCTGACGCGAGTCAGAGGATGTGACAGCCCTGCTTAAGGGCAGTTCGTCATGCCGTTGGTGATGCAGTGGGGCGGCAACCCAGCCCGCGCGATGGTTGGCTCGCCTCAGTCGCGTGCCTCGCCTTCGCGCCGCTCGAACAGCTGGCTGCCGCAGCGGCTGCAGAAGGCCGCATTGGGCTCGTGGGTGAGCTTGTCGCAGGTCGGGCAGCTGTGGCGCAGGCTGTCCTGGCGCATGGCGTTGGCCAGTTCAGCGGTGAAGATGCCGGTCGGCACGGCGATGATCGAATAACCGGTGATCATCACCACCGTCGCCAGCGCCTTGCCCAGCGGGGTATGCGGGACGATGTCGCCGAAGCCGACCGTGGTCAGCGTGACCACCGCCCAGTAGATGCTCATCGGGATGCTGGTGAAGCCATTGGACGGGCCTTCGATGACGTACATCAGCGTGCCGTAAACGATGATCAGCGTGGTGACGCTGAGCAGGAAGACGATGATCTTCTGCCGGCTGCCCTGCAGCGCCACCAGCAGGAAGTTCGCCTGGCTCAGGTAGGGCGTGAGCTTGAGTACACGGAAAATTCGCAGCATGCGGACGATGCGTACAACCAGCAGGTACTGCGCATCGGGTAACAGCAGGGCGATGAAAGCCGGCAACACCGAGAGCAGGTCCACCGCACCGTAGAAGCTGAAGATGTATTTGCGTGGCTCGGGATGCGTGTAGATGCGCACCAGGTATTCCAGGGCAAATATCGCGGTAAACCCCCACTCCAGAGCGGTCAGCAGCTCGCCGTGGCGCTCGTTGAAGGCGGCGACGCTGTCGAACATCACCACGATCAGGCTGGCGAAGATGACCACCAGCAGCCAGGTGTCGAAACGTTTGCCCGCCGGGGTATTGGTGAAAAAAATGATGGTGTATAGGCGCTCTCGCCAGCCCATCGCTTTCAGGGAGTCGTTATCCATTCGCCGTGGTCTCTCGCATGGGTTGCAGGTCGAGCGGTCGCCTGCCAAAGCGGCTCATTAAAGCATTGCGACCATGAGGCTGCATGCCCGGCAGTGGCGCAGGTCGCTCGCCGTTGGTAACGTCGCTTTGCCTGATTCGCGCTTAGCGCATAGTCTGAATACAGGCGCAGCCAGCAGTTGGAGAGTTCCATGCCCGATTCCCAGTTGGTCGACCCGTTCGGCCGGCGCATCACCTACCTGAGGTTATCGGTAACCGATCGCTGCGATTTTCGCTGCACCTACTGCATGAGCGAAGACATGGTCTTCGCTCCCCGCGCGCAGATACTTACCCTCGAAGAGCTCTATGCCGTGGCCGATGCCTTCATCAGTCTCGGTGTCAAACGCATTCGCGTGACCGGCGGTGAGCCGTTGGTGCGCAAGGGTCTGACCGGCCTGCTGGCGCAACTGGGCGCGCGCAGCGAGCTCGAAGACCTGGCCATCACCACCAACGGTTCACAGCTGCCAAGTCTGGCGCCGGCGCTGCGTGATGCTGGGGTGAAGCGCCTGAACATCAGCCTCGACTCGCTCAAGCGCGACCGCTTCGCCGAACTGACCCGCCGTGACCGCCTCGATCAGGTGCTGGCAGGCATCGAGGCGGCACGCGCTGTTGGCTTCAAGCGGATCAAGCTCAACAGCGTGGTGCAGAAGGGGCGCAACGACGACGAGATTCTCGATCTGGTGGAGTTCGCCATCGAGCGCGGCCTCGATATCAGCTTCATCGAGGAGATGCCGCTGGGCAGCGTGTCCAGTCATCAGCGCCAGATCACCTTCTGCTCGAGCGACGAAGTGCGCGAACGGATCGAGGCGCGGCACACCCTGGTGCGCAGCAGTCACGCTACCGGCGGCCCGTCGCGTTACTGGCAGGTAGCGGGCAGCGAAACACAGGTCGGCTTCATTTCGCCCCACAGCAACAACTTCTGCGGCAGTTGCAACCGCGTCCGCGTGACTGCCGAAGGCAAGCTGGTGCTATGCCTCGGCCATGAGGGTGCGCTGGATCTGAAAAGCCTGATGCGCCGGCATCCGGGCGATGGCGAGCGCCTGCGCAATGCGCTGGTAGACGCACTGCAACTCAAGCCGGAGAAACATCACTTCCGCACTGATGAGCAGGTTCAGGTGGTGCGCTTCATGAGCATGACGGGCGGCTGACGAATCGTCTTTCCAGCCCGAGCGCCGCTTGCAGTTCCGATGCCTTCACCTGCCACACCGTTCTGTGCGCCGCCACGCTGCGAGCGGAGCCAGGCTGCGTGATAAACTCCCTGGCTTCTTGCCAGTACCCATTCGATGCCAGGATTTCCGATGTTCACGGCGACCCCGCTTGTTCGTTCCCACGCTGACTGCCACGGATAGGCCGCATGCGACTGAAAAGCATCAAACTCGCCGGCTTCAAATCCTTCGTCGATCCCACCACTGTCAGCTTTCCGAGCAACATGGCGGCGGTGGTCGGGCCGAACGGCTGCGGCAAATCCAACATCATCGACGCCGTGCGCTGGGTAATGGGCGAAAGCTCGGCTAAGAACCTGCGTGGCGAGTCGATGACGGACGTCATCTTCAATGGCTCGAACACGCGCAAGCCGGTAACCCAGGCGAGCATCGAGCTGATCTTCGATAACTCCGACGGCACGCTGACCGGTGAGTATGCAGCCTTCGCCGAAATTTCCATCCGCCGCCGCGTCACCCGCGACTCGCAGAACACCTACTTTCTCAACGGCGTGAAGTGCCGGCGCCGCGATATTACCGATATCTTCCTCGGCACCGGGCTCGGGCCGCGTAGTTACTCGATCATCGAGCAGGGCATGATCTCCAAACTGATCGAGGCCAAGCCCGAGGACCTGCGCAACTTCATCGAGGAAGCGGCCGGCATCTCCAAGTACAAGGAGCGCCGGCGCGAAACCGAGAACCGTATTCGTCGGACGCACGAGAACCTGGCTCGCCTGACCGACCTGCGCGAAGAGCTGGAACGCCAGCTCGAACGTCTGCACCGTCAGGCGCAGTCGGCGGAGAAATATCAGGAATACAAGGCCGAAGAGCGTCAGCTCAAGGCGCAGCTGTCGGCACTGCGCTGGCAGGCCTTGAACGAGCAGGTCGGCCAGCGCGAGCAGGTCATCGGCGATCAGGAAGTCGCCTTCGAAGCGCTGGTCGCCGAGCAGCGCAACGCCGATGCGAGCATCGAACGCCTGCGTGACGGCCACCACGAGCTGTCCGAGCGCTTCAACCAGGTGCAGGGTCGCTTCTATTCGGTTGGCGGCGATATCGCCCGGGTCGAGCAAAGCATCCAGCACGGCCAGCAGCGCCTGCGTCAGTTGCAGGACGATCTGCGCGAGGCGGAGCAGGCGCGTCTGGAGACCGAATCACACCTCGGTCACGACCGCACGCTGCTGGCCACGCTCGGCGAGGAATTGGCGATGCTCGAGCCTGAGCAGGAACTCTCCGGCGCCGCCGCGGAGGAATCTGCCGTCCAGCTGGAAGAGGCGGAGTCGGCCATGCAGAGCTGGCAGGAACAATGGGAACGCTTCAATCAGCTCAGCGCTGAGCCACGCCGCGTGGCTGAGGTCCAGCAGTCGCGCATCCAGCAGCTGGAGCAGAGTCTGGAACGGTTGGCCGAACGTCAGCGTCGGCTGGATGACGAACGTGCGCTGCTGGCTACCGATCCTGAAGATGTGGCGATTCTCGAGCTGGGCGAGCAGCTTGCCGCCAGTGAACTCGATCTCGAAGCGCTCGCCGCGGCCGGCGATGCGCTCAATGAACGCCTAGAGCAATTGCGTGAAGCGTTGCAGCAGGCGACCCAGACGCAGCAGCAGGCGCAGGGTGATCTGCAGCGTCTGAATGGCCGCATCGCCTCGCTGGAGGCGCTGCAGCAGGCGGCGAAGGATCCCGGCAAAGGCGTCGGCGAGTGGCTGCGTGAGCAAGGGTTGGAAAAGCGCCCGCGCCTCGCCGAAGGGCTGCGGGTCGAGCCGGGCTGGGAACTGGCGGTGGAAACCGTGCTGGGCGCGGATCTGCAGGCGGTGCTGCTGGATGATTTCGCCGAGGTCGAGCTTGCGGGCTTCCAGCACGGCGAGCTAAATCTGGCCAACGCGTCGCGTGGCGGCGTCCGCTGCCCTGGCAGTCTGCTGGAACGGGTCGAGTCGGCGCAGGATCTTTCGCCTTGGCTGAGCCGCGTGCGGCCGGTCGAATCGCTGGAGCAGGCACTGGCCGCGCGCGCGTCGCTGGCCGAGGGAGAGAGTTTGGTCAGCCGCGATGGCTATTGGGTCGGCCGGCATTTTCTGCGTGTGCGTCGCGCGAGCGAGGCGGAGTCCGGCGTACTGGCGCGCGGTCAGGAGCTGCAGCGCTTGCTGGCCGAGCGTGACGAGCGCGAAGCGAGCCTGGCGACGATGGAGGACCGCATCGCCGTGCTGGGTGGCGAGCAGTCCCGTATGGAAGGCGAGCGCGAACAGCAGCGTCGTCAGCAACAGGAAGAAGCACGCAAGCATGGCGACCTCAAGGCCAAGCTGTCGGCCGGCCAGGCACGCCTGGAACAGCTGGCGCTGCGCCGTCGTCGGCTGGACGAGGAGCTGGCCGAGCAGCAGGAACAGCGCGAAATCGAGACCGAACAGCTGGGCGAAGCGCGCCTGCAGCTGCAGGAAGCGCTGGAAGCGATGGCGCAGGATACCGAGCAGCGCGAGACGCTGCTGGCCAGCCGCGACGGCATCCGTGAGCGGCTCGATCGTATTCGCCAGGAGGCGCGGCAGCATAAGGATCATGCCCATCAGCTGGCGTTGCGGGTCGGTTCGCTCAGGGCGCAGCACGAGTCGACTCACCAGGCTCTGGAGCGGTTGGAACAGCAGTTCGAACGCGCCGTCGAGCGCCGCGAGCAGCTGACGCTGAACCTGGAGGAGGGTGAGGCACCGCTGGAAGAGCTGCGCATGAAGCTCGAAGAGCTGCTGGAGCGGCGCATGGGCGTCGAGGACGAGCTCAAGCATGCGCGTCTGGCGCTGGAAGACGCCGATCGCGAACTGCGCGATGCCGAGAAACGCCGTACCCAGGCCGAACAACAGGCGCAGTTGCTGCGGGGGCAACTGGAGCAACAGCGCCTGGGTTGGCAAGAACTGAGCGTCCGGCGCAAGGCGCTGCAGGATCAGCTGCACGAGGACGGCTACGACCTGCACGGCGTGCTCGCCACGCTAGCCGGCGACGCCAGTGAACAGGCCTGGGAAGCTGAGTTGGAGCGCTTGGCTCAGCGTATCCAGCGTCTGGGGCCGATCAACCTGGCGGCGATCGACGAATATCAGCAGCAGTCCGAACGCAAGCGCTATCTCGATGCGCAGAACGACGACCTCGTCGAAGCGCTGGACACGCTGGAAAACGTCATCCGCAAGATCGACCGTGAAACCCGCAACCGCTTCAAGGAAACCTTCGACCAGATCAACAGTGGCCTGCAGGCGCTCTTTCCGAAAGTGTTCGGCGGCGGCAATGCTTATCTGGAACTTACCGGAGAAGATTTACTCGATACCGGGGTGGCGATCATGGCGCGTCCGCCCGGAAAGAAGAACAGCACCATTCACCTGCTTTCCGGCGGCGAAAAGGCATTGACTGCGCTGGCGCTGGTGTTTGCGATCTTCCAGCTAAACCCGGCGCCGTTCTGCATGCTGGATGAAGTCGATGCGCCACTGGACGACGCCAACGTCGGCCGTTATGCGCGACTGGTCAAGGAAATGTCGGAGAAAGTGCAGTTCATCTATATCACCCACAACAAGATCGCCATGGAAATGGCCGATCAGCTCATGGGTGTGACGATGCATGAACCGGGTTGTTCACGGTTGGTGGCAGTCGATGTCGAACAGGCTGTGGCACTGGCCGAAGCATGAGGATTAAGCCGCGCATTTGAGCGTTTTTGATACTGAAGAGCCCATAAAAAGAGAACTACCGCACGGTGCAAATCTACCGTTCGTCGTGCTAGCTTAGGGCACAATTTTTACGATGCGCTGAGAGCAGTCCCAGGTGACCGCTTGTTGCGTCTTTATCATCGAATTCAGAGGTTAATGCATTAATGGATATCGGTCTGCGCGAGTGGCTGATCGTCATCGGCATCATCGTCATTGCCGGCATTTTGTTCGACGGCTGGCGTCGCATGCGCGGTGGCAAAGGCAAGCTGAAATTCAAGCTGGACCGCAGCCTTTCCAACCTTCCCGATGTCGATGATTCCACCGAGCTGTTAGGGCCGGCTCGCGTGGTGGATCGTGAGCATGAGCCTTCGCTGGACGAAGCCGACATGCCGCCGGTGAGCGCCCGCCAGTCTGGTCGCGACGCGGGCAAGAAGCGCCGGCATAGCGAGCCTTACCAGGGCGATCTGCAACTGAGCACTGACGAGCCGGTGCCGACCCTGCTGGATCCGGTCGTCGGCGACGCGGACGATGCCGAGGCGCAGCCGGCGAAAGAGCAGGCACCGGTGGAAGAAGTGCTGGTCATCAACGTCATCTGCCGCGATCCGCACGGCTTCCGTGGCCCGGCATTGCTGCAGAATATCCTGGAAAGCGGTCTGCGCTTCGGTGAGATGGACATCTTCCACCGCCACGAAAGCATGGCCGGCAATGGTGAGGTGCTGTTCTCCATGGCCAATGCGGTCAAGCCCGGCACCTTCGATCTGGACGATATCGATCACTTCACCACGCCGGCCGTGAGCTTCTTCCTCGGATTGCCGGGGCCGCGTCATCCCAAGCAGGCCTTCGATGTCATGGTCGCCGCGGCGCGCAAGCTGTCCCAGGAGCTCAACGGCGAGCTGAAGGACGACCAGCGCAGCGTGCTGACCGCCCAGACCATCGAACACTACCGCCAGCGCATAGTCGAGTTCGAACGCCGACAGATGACCATCAAGCAACGCTGATAATTCACCGCGCCGGGCCTCGCGCCCGGTGCTGCGTTTGATTGGGCAGGCTCGCTTTCACTGGCCTGCCGCCTCGCTCTGCAGACTGTCGTAGGGTGGGCTTCAGCCCACCGGCACTTCGCTTCAGCGCATCGTCACGCAACGCTGCCTGCCCAGTCCGACCCCAGCCAACAGAACCCGCAGACTGCCTTCGGACTCGCATTCGGCTAGAATCCGACGCCTTCCATATCAACCAAGGCGCGCTGATGCGGTCTGAACCAGCACAGCCCCAGTCACGGCTCCGTCCTTATGCCTTCCGCCCAAACCGCCGCCGAGCGCATCGCCGAACTGCGCAGCGAAATTGACGCCCACAACTACCGCTACTACGTGCTCGACGAACCCAGTGTTCCCGATGCCGAGTACGACCGTCTGTTCAATGAACTCAAGGCGCTCGAGGCGGATCACCCGGAGCTGGTGACACCCGAGTCGCCAACCCAGCGGGTCGGCGGAGCGGCACTGGCGGCGTTCGGTCAGGTGCGCCACGAAGTGCCGATGCTGAGCCTTGGAACTGCCTTCCAGGAGCAGGATCTGCTCGACTTCGACCGCCGCGTGCGCAAAGGGCTGGATCTGCCGGCAGGTGACCTGTTCGGCGATGACGCTGTGGTCGAGTACAGCTGCGAACCCAAACTGGATGGTCTGGCGGTCAGCCTGCTTTATGAGAACGGTCATCTGGTGCGTGGCGCCACCCGGGGCGATGGCAGCACGGGTGAGGACATCAGCGCCAATGTGCGTACCGTGCGCAACATCCCGCTCAAGCTGCATGGCAGTGGTTGGCCTGCGGTACTTGAGGTGCGCGGCGAAATCTACATGCCCAAGGCGGGGTTCGAAGCGCTGAATGCGCGGCAGCTGGAAAGCGGCGGCAAACCCTTCGCCAATCCCCGCAACGCCGCTGCTGGAAGCCTGCGCCAGCTGGATTCGAAGATCACCGCAAGTCGTCCGCTTGAGCTGTGTGCATATGGTGTCGGACGTAGCGACGGCGAGCTGCCGGGCACGCACATCGGGATTCTCGAAGCGCTGAAAAGCTGGGGCCTGCCCATCAGTCGTGAGCTGAAACTGGCCAGGGGCGTGGCCGAATGCCGGGCTTACTACGACGCCATCGGTGAAAAGCGCGACGCGCTGCCGTATGAGATTGACGGTGTGGTGTTCAAGGTCAACGCGGTCGCGCAGCAGCGTGAACTGGGCTTCCGTGCGCGGGAGCCGCGCTGGGCCATCGCCCACAAGTTTCCCGCGCGGGAGGAAATCACCGAGCTGCTCGATGTGGAGTTCCAGGTCGGCCGTACCGGCGCGATCACCCCGGTCGCCCGGTTGAAGCCGGTGCAGGTGGCGGGCGTTACGGTTTCCAACGCGACGCTGCACAACATGGACGAAGTGGCGCGCCTTGGCGTGATGATCGGCGATACGGTGATCGTGCGACGTGCAGGCGACGTGATTCCCCAGATCCTCGGCGTAATTGCCGAACGCCGCCCGGCCGACGCGCGCGCCGTGCATGTGCCGGAGCAGTGCCCGGTGTGCGGTTCTGCCGTGGAGCGCACCCAGCTGATCAAGCGCAGCAAGGGGCGTGAGTCGGTGAGCGAAGGCTCGATCTACCGTTGCGTCGGTCGTCTGGCCTGTCAGGCGCAGCTCAAGCAGGCGATCATCCACTTCGTATCGCGCCGCGCCATGGACATCGATGGCCTGGGCGACAAGATTGTCGAGCAGCTGGTGGACAGGGGGCTGGTCAATTCCCCGGCGGATCTTTACTGCCTGACCCATGAGCAGGTCATCGAGCTGGAAGGTTTCGCCGAAATTTCCACCCGCAACCTGCTCAACGCCATCGATGCCAGCCGCAAACCGACGCTGGCCCGCTTTATATATGCGCTAGGCATTCCCGATGTCGGTGAAGAAACCGCCAAGTTGCTGGCCCGTGCGTTGGGCTCCCTGGAGCGCATTGGTAGGGCGCTGCCGGATGTGCTGGTCTACCTGCCGGAAATCGGCCTTGAGGTGGCCCACGAAATCCACAGCTTCTTCGAAGACGAGCACAACCGCACGGTCATCGCTCAACTGCGCGAACGCGGCGTGGAACTGCAGGAGGAGGGCGAGCTGCATCCCGAATTCGCCGCCTGCGCCACCCTGGCTGGCCTGATCGACAAACTGAACATCCCCTTTATCGCCAGCACCGGCGCGCAGCGCCTGGCCGATCGCTTCGGCAGCCTGGACGCCATCATCACCGCCGACTGGCTCGACCTGCGCCAGGTCGAACGCCTCACCGAAAAAGCCGCCCGTTCATTGCGCGACTATTTCGACAACCCCGAAAACGCCCACCGCGCCCGGCAGATCGAAGCGCAACTGCGTGAATTCGGCATGCACTGGCAAAGCGAGCGCAAGCAAGCCGCAGGGCTGCCCCTCGCCGGCCAGACCTGGGTCCTGACCGGCAGCCTCGAATCGATGAGCCGCGACGAAGGCAAAGCCCGCCTCGAAGCCCTCGGCGCCAAGGTCGCCGGTTCTGTATCCGCCAAGACGAGCTGCGTGGTGGCAGGGCCGGGTGCCGGCTCGAAGCTGACCAAGGCCAACGAGCTGGGGTTGACGGTGCTGGATGAGGAGACGTTTCTAAAGCAGCTGTCGCAGCTGGAAGGCGCCTGATCGCAAATAGATGGCCGTCATTTGGTACATCGGCGGCGCCTGGTATCGCCGCCGCATCAGCCAGCTACGCCTAACCTTCTGTGGGAGCGGGCCATGCCCGCGAAAAGCCCCTGCAACCCTACCTTAAACCGCGGTCCTTCCACTGCTTGGTGGGACCTGGCTAAAGTTTCCCACCCCTCGCCCGAAAACCTGTGCAGGCAGGCTCGCTTGTTTCGTGAGCACGCTGGCGTCGTACAGGTTGTTTCCGGGGCGGGCAAATTATTTTCAACCGCCTCCTAAAGCTCACCGAAACGGCGCCGATAAGCTAATCGAATGCGAACTCGATGGGTGCCTGGGCAAAGCCGGACCCGGAGTCGCAAGCTCAGGCAAACCAAAGTAACCAGCGCCCTTGGAGGCTCATCATGGCTCTTACTGTCAATACCAACATTGCTTCGCTGAATACGCAGCGTAACCTCAGCAATTCTTCCAATGCGCTGCAAACTTCCATGCAGCGTCTGTCCACTGGTAGCCGCATCAACAGCGCCAAAGATGACGCTGCCGGTCTGCAGATTTCCAATCGCCTGACCAGTCAGATTAACGGCCTCGGTGTTGCGGTGCGAAATGCGAATGATGGTATCTCCCTCGCTCAGACCGCAGAAGGAGCGATGCAACAGTCAACCAACATCCTGCAGCGCATGCGTGACTTGGCTCTGCAGTCGGCTAACGGTTCTAATGACACCGCCGATCGTAAGGCATTGCAGAAAGAAGTTTCTGATCTACAGAGCGAGTTAACTCGAATCGCTGAAACTACCTCGTTTGGCGGGCGCAAGTTGCTGGATGGAAGCTTCGGTAACACTTCGTTCCAGGTCGGAGCGAACTCGAACGAGACTATCGATGTAGGGCTGACGTCTGTTAAGGCAAACGATATTGGTTTGAATGGTAAACAATTGACTGCGGCGGCTCTGACGGGTTTCGGTGGGCTGAGTGACGCCGGATATCAGAAAGGCGCTACTGATGCTCTTTCTGTTCAGGTTGGTAGCAGTAAGAAAGATGTGGCCTTGAGCGATGGTATGTCTGCAGCTCAGTTGGCCGGCCAATATAATAGTGTAAACGGTGTAAGTGGAGTGACTGGTTACACCGGGCTGAAGGTAACTGCTGACGCAAACACGACAGCTGGCGATACGGTAAAGCTGAACGTTCAAGGTGTTGAGATAAACTATACTCTTGGCACGACGAACGCCCTATCGTCTGCCGCGTTAAACACTGCTCTAAACGATGCGACTAAGAATGCTTTGGCGGACAAAGGCATTACAGTAGAATATAACGGTGCTACAGGCCAAGAGGCAGTTATATTCAAAAGTGTCACTGGTGAAAATATAAATGTTTCAGCGCAGGTAACTGGAGCCGCTACGGATGGCGCTACTATTAATCTGACTGCCGTGGACAAACTCGGAGGTGTAGTTGGTTCCTCTGAGCAGGTTGTTGCGGCCGTAGGTGTTGCTGGCGATGCGGTTAGTCAGGTGGTTACTGGTACTCTTGATTTTGATAGAGCTGTTTTAGATGCAGATTATGGCGCTATGACTGTCAGTGGTGCTGGGGGAATTGGTGGTGGCGCCGTGACTGTTGGCGCAGAGTCGAAATTCATTTCTGTAGCGGATATCGATATATCTTCAGCGGGTGGCGCGCAAGCAGCTGTCGATATTATCGACGCAGCGCTTGTTCAGGTTGATAGCCAGCGTGCAACCCTTGGTGCTGTTCAAAATCGTTTCGACAATACTATTGCTAACCTGCAGAACATCGGCGAAAACGTCTCTGCCGCCCGTGGCCGTATCCAGGATACCGACTTCGCAGCTGAAACCGCTAACCTGAGCAAGAACCAGATTCTGCAACAGGCCGGCACCGCGATCCTGGCCCAGGCCAAGCAGCTGCCGCAGGCCGTACTCAGCCTGCTCCAGTAAGCCGAGCGTAGTGGAAGGGGTGGCGTTGCTGCCCCAACCATTTATTGAGGTGAACCATGGACGTCGCAAGAATTGCGTTGAATTCCCTTGCGTCATCCTCTGGCAACACTGCGATGCCCAGCTCCCGTTCGGAGGCTGGGCTTTCGTCGTTGGGCGCAGAGAATGAAGCCGGCAAGGCTGAACAGAAACTGGATGTTGGTGAGGCGGTAGAGCGCATTCGTACGCAAATGCAAACGTTGCAGCGCAACCTCAACTTCAGCGTGGATGACTCCACCGGCGAAGTGGTGGTGCAGGTACTCGATGGTGATTCGGGCAAGGTGGTGCGGCAGATCCCTTCCGAGGATATCCTGCGCCTGGCCGAGCGACTGGATGAAATGCGCAGCCTGTTATTCGAGGCTAAGGCCTAGCGGCACGTTTCTTGTTTGGTTTTCGATCCAATACGGTCGTGTGGTTTATTTGACGAGGTGAAGCTATGGCAAGCGTATCAGGCATCGGTTCCGGCATCGACATCGATAGCATCGTTGCGAGTATGGTTGCCGCTGAACGTGCTCCGAAGGAAACCCAGCTTGCAACCCTCGAAAAGAAGACCACTACGCAGATCACGGCGGTTGGTGCGCTAAAGGGTGCAATCAGTGATTTCCAAACTGCACTGGGTGCGTTGAACAAGCCAGAGCTGTTCCAAGCGCGCTCGGCTACTTCCAGCAAGTCGGACCTCGTCGGCGTTACGGCGTCAACCGCCGCGGGAGCTGGCAGCTATCAACTGGAAGTCAAATCACTGGCGAGCAGCAGCAAGGTTGCATTGGCAGCGATTCCCAATACGGCCGAAGCCCCGGCGCGTTTTACCAGTGGAACGTTCGAGGTCTCGCTTGGCGTGCCAGGCATCCCGCCCGCGCCGAACACCAAGGAATCCTTTTCTGTCACGATTGACGAAAACACCAACACGCTCGCCGGTGTGCGTGATGCAATCAACACGGCCGGGAAAGACATGGGTGTTAGCGCCACCATTGTCACGGACGAGTATGGTTCTCGACTGGTGCTGAGTAGCAGCAAGACGGGCGCAGGGCGCGATATTACCGTCACTGCAACCGGGGCAGACGAACCTGGGCTCATCGGTCTTTCCGCATTGAACTTCGACGGTACCTCAGGCACCGGCAAAGATGCTCGCGTGTTGACCTCGGCACAGAGTGCTGAATTGTATGTCGACGGTTTGAAGGTAATCAGCGAGACCAACAAAGTCGATGGTGCCATTGAGGGCGTCACGCTCGACCTTAAGGCCAAAACCGTTGCAAACGAACCGCTGACTATCGCGGTGGCGGAAGACAAGGCGGGGGTTAAAAACCAGATCCAGACCTTTGTCGACAGCTACAACAAGCTGATCGGCGTGATCAATGCGCAGACCAAGGTTACATCGGTGGGTGAGGGTAAGGCGCCCGTAACAGGCGCATTGGTGGGCGATGCCACGGCGCGCACCTTGCTCAACACGATTCGCAACGAGCTGGTTAACGTGCAGGGTGATGGTGCACTGCGTGCGCTGACCGATATTGGTATCACCACACAGAAGGATGGCACGCTCGCCATTGACAGCGCCAAGCTGGACAAGGCGATGGCCGGTAATTTCGGCGAATTGTCGGGCCTGTTCACAGGTGACAAGGGGTTGGCTTCCAGGCTTGATGCGAAGCTGAAGCCATACACCGAGACCGGTGGAATACTCGAGCAGCGCAACAAGGCAATGACCGAGACGATCACTAAGATAGATGATCAGAAAGAGGCGCTCACCCGCCGTATCACCTCGCTTCAGGAGCGACTGTACAAGCAGTTCAATGCAATGGATCTGTTGGTGGGGCAGTTGTCTAATACGTCTTCGAGCCTTCTCGCGTCGCTGGAGAACCTGCCTTGGGCAGGAAGCAATTCGAAAAAGTAGGCCAGACTGCTTATACAAGAACCGCCGGTAGGCGGTTTTTTGTTTGCAAAACAAACTCAAGTCCTGCGCCAGATGACCGATAAACAGGTATGTGAGATCGATGTGGCAAGGGGCTCATCCAAATGAATGCTATGGCAGCAATGCGGCAATACCAGCAGGTTGGCGTAAAAGCCCAGGTTACCGAGGCCGACCCGCATCGCCTGATTCAGATGCTGATGCAAGGTGGTTTGGATCGTATCGCTCAGGCCAAAGGTGCGATGGAGCGTGAGGCTTTCGCTGAGAAGGGTGTGCTGATCGGCAAGGCCATCAATATCATCGGTGGGCTGCGTGATGCGCTGGATCAGGATGTTGGCGGCGAGCTGGCGGCCAACCTTGATCGTCTGTATGAATACATGACGATGCGCCTGTTCGAAGCGAGCCGGCATAATGATGTCGACAAACTGAACGAGGTGGGCAAGCTTCTGGGTGAGATAAAGCTGGCTTGGGATCAGATCGCGCCTAGGGGCTGATTCACCTGAAGCTGGCTTGCTGGCTTACCGCGTTTTCGGGGAAAAGATGTCGTTGAAGAAGCAAGCCTTCGCCGCGTTGGCGCAAAAGCTCCGCGGCGCACTGAGCGCAGGGGAGTGGGATGCGGTCAGCTCGCTGGATCATGAGTGCAGCGCGCTGGTGGCATCATTGTGCGACGAAGATGCAGCTGATGCCGGGCTGCGTGCGGAAATCGACGCAGTGGCGGCTCTGTATGATGAGCTTCAGCGGGCGGGGCGCGCTGAGCGTGAGCGGCTGGCCGCGGAGCTGACCAGGCTGAATCAGGCCAAGCAGGTCAGCCGCGCTTACGGGTCGTTAGGCTAGACGCCCGTCACGCTGGATTCTCGCGCGGCGAAGAGCTGGGCGGTACCGAGGGTGCGTGGAGTAGGGTGGATGACGCTTCGCTCATCCACCGCGAACCCACCGTCTCAGGGAGTGCTCGCTGCGTCTCAGCGGTACTCGCACAGATACGCGGTGTCTACCTTGACCTTCAGCTGAAATTTGCTGTTCGCCGGTACGGTGAACTGGCTGCCGCTGGCAAAGGTTTCCCAGGCGTCGCTACCCGGCAGTTTCACGTCCAGGCTGCCAGCAACTACGTGCATGACTTCCAGTTGCGCAGTGCCGAATTCGTATTCACCTGGCGCCATGACGCCGATCGTGGCCGGGCCTTCAGTCATGTCGAAGGCGATGGATTTGACGGTGCCATCGAAGTACTCATTGACCTTGAACATTTGGATTCCTTTGCAGGGTCGGGAAAAGGGTCGCCAGTATGCCCAAGCGCCAGGCCTGGCGTCACCTGGCAGAAGTGCTAGCTGCGAAAAATGAAGTAGACCGCTCCGACCATGCAAAGCCCTGCCCATAGATAATCGAGCTTCAATGGCTGCTGCATGTACAGCACGCTGAACGGAACGAACACCATCAGGGTGATTACCTCCTGCATGATCTTCAGTTGGCCGATCGACAGCTCGGTATAGCCGATGCGGTTTGCTGGCACCATCAGCATGTATTCGAAGAATGCGATGCCCCAGCTGATCAATGCGGCGATAAGCCAGGGTTTGCCGTTCAGGCTCTTCAGGTGGCCGTACCAGGCGAAGGTCATGAAGAGGTTGGAGCAGCAGAGTAGGGCGGCGGTTTGCAACCAGACAGGCATGATGGGGTGGGGCTCGAAATACTGACGCGCTAGCGTATTTCCAGGCGGTGCTGCGTGCAATGGCCATCTGGTGCGCACACTTCTGTCGGATTATCATCGCGCGCGTTTTTTCACTGAGTGGCAGTTTTATGGATTGTCGCCCCGGTTGCGGTGCCTGCTGTATCGCCCCCTCAATTAGCTCCTCGATACCTGGCATGCCTCATGGCAAGCGTGCGGGGGAGCGCTGTATTCAATTAAGCGCTGACTTTCTCTGTTTGCTGTTCGGCGATCCGCGGCGGCCGGTTGTCTGCTCGGCTTTTTCGGCGGACCCTGTTTGCTGTGGTGAAACTAGGGAGGATGCGATTCGATTGTTGGGTTGGCTGGAGCAAGCGACTGCGTAGGCAAGTCTGCGCTTGTTAAGTCCAAGATTGCGTATTCAACTGCTCGTCGGGCTATGAGTTGCTGGCTCCGCCGGTATGTCTGCTGAGAGCTGATCAATGACGTCAGGCCGGAAGATCGCTGATTGCGCTCGATGGCCATCGCTCACCTGTGTCGACCTTTAGTGAATCGAATGGAAGGGATAAATATTCAGTCGGCCCAGGGGGAATAAAAAAGGCTGCCCAAGGGCAGCCTTTTTTTGCGCTGGTTGTCGCTTAACGCGGCAGGTCGCGCTTGGTGTGGCCGGTGTACAGCTGACGCGGGCGGCCGATCTTCTGGCCGGAGGCGATCATTTCTTTCCAGTGAGAGATCCAGCCGACAGTGCGCGCCAGGGCGAAGATGACGGTGAACATGCTGGTCGGAATGCCGATGGCCTTGAGGATGATGCCCGAGTAGAAGTCCACGTTCGGGTACAGGTTGCGCTCAGCGAAGTAAGGATCGTTGAGGGCAATCTCTTCCAGCTTCATGGCCAGATCCAGCTGCGGGTCATTGATGCCCAGCTCGCCCAGAACCTCGTCGCAGGTCTGCTTCATGACCTTGGCGCGCGGATCGAAGTTCTTGTAAACGCGATGGCCGAAGCCCATCAGCTTGAACGGGTCGTTCTTGTCCTTGGCCTTGGCCAGGAATTTCTCGACGTTCGACACGTCGCCGATTTCGTCCAGCATGGTGAGTACGGCTTCGTTCGCGCCACCGTGTGCCGGTCCCCACAGGGCGGCGATACCGGCGGCGATACAGGCGAATGGGTTGGCACCGGTGGAGCCGGCGAGGCGTACGGTGGAGGTCGAGGCGTTCTGCTCATGGTCGGCGTGCAGGATGAAGATGCGATCCATTGCCTTGGCCAGCACCGGGCTGATCGGTTTGATCTCGCACGGGGTGTTGAACATCATGTGCAGGAAGTTTTCCGAGTAGCTCAGATCGTTGCGCGGATACATCAGCGGCTGACCGATCGAGTACTTGTAGACCATCGCAGCAATGGTCGGCATCTTCGCGACCAGGCGCACCGCGGAAATCTCGCGATGGTGCGGGTCGTTGATGTCCAGAGAGTCGTGGTAGAAGGCCGAGAGCGCGCCGACAACGCCGCACATGATGGCCATGGGATGAGCGTCACGGCGGAAGCCATTAAGGAAGGATTTCAGCTGCTCGTGAACCATGGTGTGGTTCTTCACGGTGCTGACGAACTGTGCCTTCTGTTCGGCGGTCGGCAGTTCCCCGTTCAGCAGCAGGTAGCAGGTTTCCAGGTAGTCGGATTTCTCTGCCAGCTGTTCGATCGGGTAGCCGCGGTGCAGCAGGATGCCCTTGTCGCCGTCGATGTAGGTGATCTTGGACTCGCAAGAGGCGGTCGACATGAAGCCGGGATCGAAGGTGAAGTGACCCGTGGAGGTCAGGCTTCGTACGTCTATTACATCAGGCCCTACGGTACCGGTTAAAACGGGCAGTTCGACGGGGGCAGCGCCCTCGATGATCAACTGCGCTTTCTTGTCAGCCATGTATGGCCTCCTGTTTTGTGCTTGGAATCATCATGGCCCCCCACGCAGGGCCCGCATCACTATAGAGTGATAAATCGCAAAGTCAATTTGCGTGAACCCATGCCGTAGAGGGCTCTGCAGGGGGATGCGTGCAGCTTGGATGCACTGTTTACGGCATTTATATAGGGGCTGCTATCAGCCTTTAGTGGCACTTCACCACATTGTCATTAGTGACCTAACTGTTTATACTCGGACACCGACCGGCAGGGGCCTTACAGGCAGTATTCTGTAGGTTGTCACTCGTGGGTAGCGGGTACTGCTGCGTACTCTTCCCAACAACTTTGCCCTGCGCTCTGGGGCTCTCAAGTGTGAAAAAAAGCCGTGAAAAGCCAACGACCTGTAAACCTAGATCTTAGGACAATAAAACTCCCCATCACTGCTTACACGTCGATTCTCCACCGTGTATCCGGTGTCATCCTGTTCGTCGGTATCGCCTTGCTGCTGCTCGCGCTCGATACCTCGCTGTCTTCTCCGGAAGGCTTCGAGGAGGTCCGTGTGTACCTGGGTAGCCCTCTGGCAAAGCTGGTGAGCTGGGCGTTGCTGTCCGCACTGCTGTACCACCTTGTGGCGGGTGTTCGTCACCTGATCATGGATTCTGGCCATGGTGAGACGCTGGAAGGCGGCAAGCTGGGCTCGAAAATCGTAATCGCCGTATCGGCGGTGCTGATCGTTCTGGCGGGAGTGTGGATATGGTAACCAATGTCACCAACTTTTCGCGCTCGGGTCTGTACGACTGGATGGCGCAGCGCGTTTCTGCAGTGGTTCTTGCGGCTTATTTTCTGTTCCTGCTTGGGTACCTGATTGCGAACCCGGGACTGGAGTACACCCAGTGGCACGCGCTGTTCTCGGCCAACTGGATGCGCATCTTCAGCCTGCTGGCTCTGGTCGCCCTGAGTGTGCACGCGTGGGTAGGCATGTGGACGATCTCCACTGACTACCTGACCAACATGGCGATCGGTAAGTGGGCTACCGGCGTTCGTTTCCTGTTCCAGGCGGTGTGTGGCATTGCCATGTTCACCTTCTTCGTCTGGGGCGTGCAGATTCTTTGGGGTATCTGATTCATGGCTAACATTCGTACGCTTTCTTTTGACGCCATCATCGTCGGTGGCGGTGGCGCCGGTATGCGCGCGGCGCTGCAGCTGTCCCAGTCTGGTCACAAGACCGCTGTGGTCACCAAGGTTTTCCCGACTCGTTCGCACACCGTTTCCGCTCAGGGCGGCATCACCTGCGCCATTGCTTCGGCCGACCCGAACGATGACTGGCGCTGGCACATGTACGATACCGTCAAGGGCTCCGACTACATCGGTGACCAGGATGCGATCGAGTACATGTGTTCTGTCGGCCCGGAAGCCGTGTTCGAGCTCGAGCACATGGGCCTGCCATTCTCCCGCACCGAGCAGGGCCGCATCTACCAGCGTCCGTTCGGTGGTCAGTCCAAGGATTTCGGCAAGGGCGGGCAGGCTGCTCGTACCTGCGCTGCTGCCGACCGTACTGGTCATGCGCTGCTGCATACCCTCTATCAGGGCAATCTGAAGAACGACACCGTATTCCTCAATGAATGGTACGCGGTCGATCTGGTGAAGAACCAGGATGGTGCGGTCGTTGGTGTTATCGCCATCTGCATCGAGACCGGCGAAACCGTTTACATCCGCTCGAAGGCCACTGTTCTTGCAACTGGTGGTGCTGGTCGCATCTATGCATCGACCACCAACGCGCTGATCAACACCGGCGACGGCGTGGGCATGGCGCTGCGTGCAGGCGTACCGGTACAAGACATCGAGATGTGGCAGTTCCACCCGACCGGTATCGCCGGTGCCGGCGTGCTGGTAACCGAAGGTTGCCGTGGTGAAGGTGGCTACCTGATCAACAAGCACGGCGAGCGTTTCATGGAGCGTTATGCTCCTAACGCGAAGGACCTGGCTGGTCGTGACGTCGTTGCGCGCTCGATGGTCAAGGAAATCCTGGCTGGTAACGGCTGTGGTCCGGATGGCGACCACGTGATGCTGAAACTGGATCACCTCGGTGAAGAAGTGCTGCACAGCCGCCTGCCGGGCATCTGTGAACTGTCGAAGACCTTCGCGCATGTCGATCCGGTGACCGCACCGGTACCGGTCGTGCCGACCTGTCACTACATGATGGGTGGTATCGCCACTAATATTCATGGTCAGGCCATCACTCAAGACGCCAATGGTAATGACACCATCATCGACGGCCTGTTCGCGGTAGGCGAAGTGGCTTGTGTATCGGTGCATGGCGCTAACCGCCTGGGCGGCAACTCGCTGCTGGATCTGGTTGTGTTCGGTCGCGCCGCAGGTCTGCACCTGGAGAAAGCGCTGAAGGAGGGTATCGAACATCGCGGTGCCAGCGAAACCGATCTGGACGTCGCCCTGAGCCGTCTTGCCGGTCTCAACGAGCGCACCACTGGTGAAGACGTCGCCCCGCTGCGCAAAGAACTGCAGAACTGCATGCAGAACTACTTCGGTGTATTCCGTACCGGCGAGTACATGCAGAAGGGTATCGCTCAGCTGGTGGACCTGCGCCAGCGTATCGCCAATGTCAAGATCTCGGACAAGAGCCAGGCGTTCAACACCGCGCGCATCGAAGCGCTCGAGCTGCAGAACCTGCTGGAAGTTGCCGAGGCTACTGCTATTGCCGCGGAGAACCGCAAGGAATCCCGTGGCGCGCATGCTCGCGAAGATTTCGAAGAGCGTGATGACGAGAATTGGCTGTGCCACACCCTGTACTTCCCGGGTGACAAGCGCGTTGCCAAGCGTGCCGTGAACTTCGCTCCGAAGACCGTTCCGGCATTCGAGCCCAAGGTTCGGACTTATTGAGGTCGACGATATGTTGCAAGTGAGTGTTTATCGCTACAACCCCGATCAGGACGAAAAGCCGTTCATGCAGGATTTTCAGGTCAATACCGATGGTAAAGATCTGATGGTTCTGGACGTCTTGGCTCTGATCAAGGAACAGGATCAGGGTTTCTCCTATCGTCGCTCCTGCCGCGAAGGCGTGTGTGGCTCCGATGGGATGAACATCAACGGTAAGAACGGTCTGGCTTGCATCACGCCGCTGTCCGCCGTGGTCAAGAACAACAAGCTGGTCGTACGTCCGCTGCCGGGTCTGCCAGTTATTCGTGACTTGGCCGTCGATATGAGCATCTTCTACAAGCAGTACGAGAAAGTGCGTCCGTATCTGATGAACGATACGCCGCCACCGGCTATCGAACGTCTGCAAAGTCCGGAAGATCGCGAGAAGCTGGACGGTCTGTACGAGTGCATCCTGTGCGCTTGCTGCTCGACCAGCTGCCCGTCCTTCTGGTGGAACCCGGACAAGTTCCTCGGTCCGGCCGCGTCGCTGCAGGCTTATCGCTTCCTGGCCGACAGCCGCGACACCGAAACCGAGAACCGTCTGGCAGGTTTGGACGATCCGTTCAGCGTGTTCCGCTGCCGCGGTATCATGAACTGCGTTGACGTTTGTCCGAAGGGATTGAACCCTACCAAGGCAATCGGTCACATACGCAACATGCTGCTGCAGAGCGGCACCTGATGACACCCCGGTCGCGAAAGGTTATGCGCTAGCCTGGAATGGCCGGATTGCGTTACCCGTTACACCTGCGGCGCCGAAGTTGAAGCTCGGCGCCGTAGTTTTAGTAGGAATCCCAGCTCACAAAGCCGGGATTCCACTCTGAAAATTTGATGACCAGCAGGAGCACCCGGCTTGTGCCCGGGAACTATCTGCGCGGTCCGTAGTGGCTTTACCTGAGTCGCTGCTTCAGAACTTGGGAAGTCATGCTGCGGTTTCCACGCTGGTGGTGTCTCCTTATCGAAGGTGACCAGACATGCAAGAAAGCGTAATGCAGCGCATGTGGGACAGTGCCCACCTATCCGGTGGTAACGCTGCCTATGTGGAAGAGCTTTATGAGCTCTACCTGCACGATCCCAACGCTGTGCCCGAAGAGTGGCGCACTTACTTCCAGAAGTTGCCCTCCGGTGGCAGCGCTTCAGCCGATGTATCGCACTCGACGATTCGCGACCACTTCGTCCTGCTGGGCAAGAACCAGCGTCGTGCTCAGCCTGTGTCCGCGGGCAGCGTCAGCAGTGAGCATGAAAAGAAGCAGATCGAAGTCCTGCGCCTGATTCAGGCCTACCGAGTGCGCGGCCATCAGGCAGCACAGCTCGATCCGCTTGGCCTGCAACAGCGCACCGTTCCTGCCGATCTGGCGATCAACAACTACGGCCTGACCGACGCCGACCTCGACACCGTGTTCCGCACCGCTGACCTGGCCATGGTCAACGGCCAGGCCACTCTGCGCGAAATCCTGCAGGCGTTGCAAGAAACCTATTGCCGCACCATCGGCGCCGAGTACATGCACATCGTCGATTCCGAGCAGCGCAGCTGGTTCGTTCAGCGCCTGGAAAGCGTGCGTGGCCGCCCGGACTTCTCGCCGGAGATCAAGAGCCATCTGCTCGAGCGCCTGACTGCCGCCGAAGGCCTGGAAAAGTACCTGGGTACCAAGTATCCGGGCACCAAGCGTTTTGGTCTCGAAGGTGGCGAGAGCCTGATTCCGCTGCTTGACGAGATCATCCAGCGTTCTGGCTCTTATGGCACTAAGGAAATCGTAATCGGCATGGCCCACCGTGGCCGCCTGAACGTGCTGGTCAACACCTTTGGCAAGAATCCGCGCGACCTTTTCGACGAGTTCGAAGGCAAGAAGGTCGAGGGTCTGAGCTCAGGTGACGTGAAATATCACCAAGGCTTCTCCTCCAATGTGATGACCCCGGGTGGCGAAATTCACCTGGCCATGGCGTTCAACCCGTCCCACCTCGAAATCGTTTCCCCGGTGGTCGAGGGTTCGGTGCGGGCTCGTCAGGATCGCCGTTGTGATCCGGTCGGCGACAAGGTGCTTCCGGTAACCATCCACGGCGATGCTGCTGTCGCCGGTCAGGGCGTGGTGATGGAAACCTTCCAGATGTCGCAGACCCGTGCTTATCGCACCGGTGGCACCATTCGCATCGTGGTCAACAACCAGGTCGGCTTCACCACCAACAAGCAGGAAGATGCTCGTTCCACCGAGTACGCAACCGATGTGGCGAAGATGATCCAGGCGCCGATCTTCCATGTGAACGCAGACGATCCCGAGGCGGTGCTGTTCGTCACTCAGCTCGCTGTCGACTACCGGATGCAGTTCAAGCGCGACATCGTCATCGACCTGATCTGCTACCGCCGTCGTGGTCACAACGAAGCGGACGAGCCGAGCGGCACTCAGCCATTGATGTATCAGAAGATCGCCAAGCAGCGCACCACTCGTGAGCTGTACGCCGATTCGCTGATCCAGTCCAAGGTGCTGGACGACGAGCGTGTTCAGGCCAAGATCGACGAGTACCGTACGGCGCTCGACAATGGGCTGCACGTAGTCAAGAGCCTGGTCAAAGAGCCGAATAAAGAACTCTTCGTTGACTGGCGTCCGTATCTGGGTCATGCCTGGACTGCCCGTCATGACACCAGCTTCGATCTGAAGACCTTGCAGGATCTGTCCAACAAGCTGCTGCAGACGCCGGAAGGCTTCGTGGTGCAGCGTCAGGTCTCGAAGATTCTCGAAGATCGCCAGAAGATGGGTGCGGGCGCGCTCACCATCAACTGGGGCTACGCGGAAGTCATGGCGTACGCCACGCTGCTGTTCGAAGGCCACCCGGTACGTATCTCCGGTCAGGACGTCGGCCGCGGCACCTTCTCGCACCGCCATGCTGCGCTGCATAACCAGAAGGACGGCAGTACCTACATTCCGCTGCAGCACCTCTATGAAGGTCAGCCGCGTTTCGATCTGTACGACTCGTTCCTCTCCGAGGAAGCGGTTCTGGCTTTCGAATACGGTTACGCCACCACCATGCCCAACGCGCTTGTCGTGTGGGAAGCGCAGTTCGGCGACTTCGCCAATGGCGCCCAGGTAGTGATCGACCAGTTCATCACCAGCGGTGAGCACAAGTGGGGTCGCCTGTGTGGCCTGACCATGCTGTTACCACATGGCTATGAGGGGCAGGGCCCGGAGCACTCGTCCGCTCGTCTGGAGCGTTACCTGCAGCTGTGCGCCGAGCACAATATCCAGGTTTGCGTGCCGACGACTCCGGCGCAGGTCTACCACATGCTGCGTCGCCAGGCGATTCGCCCGCTGCGCAAGCCGCTGGTTGCGCTGACACCCAAGTCGCTGCTGCGTCATAAGCTTGCGACCTCGACTCTGGAAGAGCTCACCCAGGGTTCCTTCCAGACCGTTATCCCGGAAGTCGACGCGATCGATCCGGCGAAGGTCGAGCGTGTAATCATGTGTAGCGGCAAGGTCTACTATGACCTGCTGGACAAGCGTCGTGCCGAAGGCCGCGAAGATATCGCCATCGTACGTATCGAGCAGCTGTATCCGTTCCCGGAAGAGGATCTGGCCGAAGCGCTCGCGCCTTACCAGAATCTCAAGCACATCGTCTGGTGCCAGGAAGAGCCGATGAACCAGGGTGCCTGGTACTGCAGCCAGCATCACATGCGCCGTGTGGCCACCGCACACAAGAAGGAACTGTTCCTTCAGTACGCGGGTCGTGATGCTTCAGCGGCGCCGGCGGTCGGTTACGCCTCCATGCATGCCGAACAGCAGGAAAAACTGCTGCAGGACGCCTTCACCGTTTAACCATTTCGTGCAAGGGGCCGCGATATCGCGGCCTCGATGTAGAAACCGAATCAATAGGACCCCTGAATAATGGCTATCGAGATCAAAGCCCCTACATTCCCGGAATCGGTTGCCGACGGCACCGTTGCCACCTGGCACAAGCAGCCGGGCGACGCGGTCAAGCGTGATGAGCTGATCGTCGACATCGAAACCGACAAGGTGGTGATGGAAGTGCTCGCCGAAGCTGACGGCGTGCTGACCGAGATCGTCAAGAACGAAGGCGACACCGTGCTGAGCGGCGAGCTGCTCGGCAAGCTGGAGGCTGGTGCTACTGCCGCCGCTGCACCTGCGCCGGCTGCTGCCCCGGCTCAAACTGCTGCTCCGGCTGCTGCCGCAACCGCAGGTGAAGAGCCAATCCTGGCTCCTGCTGCGCGCAAGATGGCCGAAGAGAACGGCATCGATCCGAACAGCATCGCCGGTACTGGTAAAGATGGTCGCGTGACCAAGGAAGACGTGGTTGCCGCCGTTGAAGCCAAGAAATCCGCTCCGGCTGCTGCTGCCAAGCCGGCTGCTCCGGCTGCATCCGCTCCGATCTTCGCCGAGGGCGATCGTGTCGAGAAGCGCGTGCCGATGACCCGCCTGCGTGCGAAGGTCGCCGAGCGTCTGGTCGAAGCGCAATCCTCCATGGCGATGCTGACTACGTTCAACGAAGTCAACATGAAGCCGATCATGGAGCTGCGTTCCAAGTACAAGGACCTGTTCGAGAAGACTCACAACGGCGTGCGCCTGGGCTTCATGTCCTTCTTCGTCAAGGCCGCGGTCGAAGCACTCAAGCGCCAGCCGGGCGTCAATGCTTCCATCGATGGCAATGACATCGTCTACCACGGTTATCAGGATATCGGCGTCGCCGTTTCCAGCGACCGCGGCCTGGTGGTTCCGGTCCTGCGCAACGCCGAGCACATGAGCCTGGCCGAGATCGAAGGCGGCATCAACAACTTCGGCAAGAAGGCCAAGGCCGGCAAGCTGACCATCGAAGAGATGACTGGCGGCACCTTCACCATCTCCAATGGTGGTGTGTTTGGTTCGCTGCTGTCGACGCCGATCGTCAACCCGCCTCAGACCGCCATCCTCGGTATGCACAAGATCCAGGAACGCCCGATGGCTGTTAACGGTCAAGTGGTCATCCTGCCGATGATGTACCTGGCGCTGTCCTATGACCATCGCTTGATCGACGGCAAGGAAGCTGTGACCTTCCTGGTTACCATGAAGGACCTGCTGGAAGACCCGGCCCGTCTGCTGCTGGATATCTGATAGAAACGTCACGGGCTGCAGCTGGTAGGTCAGGCGAAAGCCGTCCCTGCTGCCTGCAGCTTTTGGCTTTTAGCTGCTTTTAAGAGGATTCGTAATGAGCCAGAAATTCGACGTCGTCGTCATCGGTGCCGGCCCTGGCGGCTATGTGGCCGCCATTCGTGCAGCCCAGCTGGGTCTGAAGACCGCATGTATCGAAAAATACCAGGGCAAGGATGGTAAGACCGCTCTGGGCGGCACGTGCCTGAACGTAGGTTGCATTCCTTCCAAGGCGCTGCTGGACAGCTCCTACAAGTTTCATGAAGCCCACGAGAGCTTCAAGGTTCATGGCATCAGCACTGGCGAAGTGGCCATTGACGTTCCGACCATGGTCGCGCGCAAGGACCAGATCGTTAAGAACCTTACCGGTGGGGTTTCGGCTCTGCTGAAGGCCAACGGTGTGACCGTATTCGAAGGCCACGGCAAGCTGCTGGCCGGCAAGCAGGTTGAAGTGACCGGCCTGGACGGCAACGTGCAGACCTTGGCTGCCGAGAACGTCATCCTTGCCTCCGGCTCGACTCCGGTAAACATTCCGCCGGCGCCGGTCGATCAGAACGTCATCGTCGACTCCACCGGCGCACTGGACTTTCAGAGCGTTCCGGGCAAGCTCGGCGTCATCGGTGCCGGCGTGATCGGCCTCGAGCTGGGTTCGGTCTGGGCGCGCCTCGGCGCGGAAGTGACCGTTATCGAAGCCATGGAAAAGTTCCTGCCGGCTGCCGATGAGCAGATCTCCAAGGAAGCGTTCAAAGTCCTCTCCAAGCAGGGTCTGAAGATTCTGCTGGGCGCTCGTCTGACCGGTTCGGAAGTGAAGGGCGATCAAGTGACCGTCAACTTCACCAGCGCCGAAGGCGAGCAGCAGATGACCTTCGACAAGCTGATCGTCGCAGTTGGCCGTCGTCCGGTCACCTCCGAGCTGCTGGCTGCCGATGCTGGTGTCGATATGGATGAGCGCGGTTTCATCTTCGTTGACGACTACTGCGCGACCAGCGTCCCTGGCGTCTACGCCATCGGTGATGTTGTTCGCGGCGCCATGCTGGCCCACAAGGCCTCGGAAGAGGGCGTGATGGTTGCCGAGCGTATCGCTGGTCACAAGACCCAGATGAACTATGACCTGATTCCGTCGGTCATCTACACTCACCCGGAAATCGCATGGGTCGGCAAGTCCGAGCAGGCGCTCAAGGCTGAAGGCGTTGAAGTCAACGTCGGTACCTTCCCGTTCGCTGCCAGCGGACGTGCCATGGCTGCCAACGACACCGCTGGCCTGGTCAAGGTCATCGCCGATGCCAAGACCGACCGTGTGCTGGGCGTTCATGTCATGGGCCCAAGCGCTGCCGAGCTGGTTCAGCAAGGCGCAATCGGCATGGAATTCGGCACCAGTGCCGAAGACCTGGGCATGATGGTGTTCTCGCACCCGACGATGTCCGAAGCGCTGCATGAAGCGGCCCTGGCTGTGAATGGCCACGCCATCCACATCGCCAATCGCAAGAAGCGCTAATCGGTTTCGTGCTGTACCCGGGCCCGACGTATCTGTGGATACGCCGGGCCTTTTGCAAACTGCAGATTCGAAAAGGATTGCAGGTCGCTGAGAGGTATCGTGAATTCGCAGATAGTTTTCAGCGACTTGTGAGGGGGCACGGCGGCTCGTCGTGCCGTAAATGCGCCAATACCAAACCAGACGGTAGAAAGCATGAATCTTCACGAGTACCAAGGTAAACAACTGTTCGCTGAATACGGTCTGCCCGTGTCCAAGGGTTACGCAGTCGATAGCCCGAAGGAAGCAGCGGAAGCCTGCGACAAGATCGGCGGAACGCAATGGGTGGTCAAAGCCCAGGTGCATGCCGGTGGACGTGGCAAGGCAGGTGGCGTAAAGCTGGTTCGCAGCAAGGATGAAGCACGGGCGTTTGCCCAGCAGTGGCTTGACAAGCGTCTGGTGACCTATCAGACCGACGCCAATGGTCAGCCAGTCAGCAAGATCCTTGTCGAGGCTTGTACCGATATCGACAAGGAGCTCTATCTGGGCGCCGTGGTTGATCGCGCGAGTCGCCGGGTCGTGTTCATGGCCTCCACCGAAGGTGGCGTGGATATCGAAAAAGTCGCTCACGACACGCCTGAGAAAATCCTCAAGGCCACCATCGACCCGCTGGTCGGTGCACAGCCGTTCCAGGCGCGCGAGCTGGCATTCCAGCTGGGTCTGAAGGGCGATCAGGTCAAGCAGTTCGTCCATATCTTCGTCGGCCTTGCCCAGCTGTTCCAGGACTATGACCTGGCCCTGCTCGAAGTGAACCCGCTGGTGATCAAGAAGGACGGCAACCTGCATTGCCTGGACGCCAAGATCAACATCGACAGCAACGCCATCTATCGTCAACCCAAACTGCGCGACATGGCCGATCCGTCTCAGGACGATCCGCGCGAGGCCCACGCGGCCAAGTGGGAGCTCAATTACGTAGCGCTCGACGGCAACATCGGTTGCATGGTCAATGGTGCGGGCCTGGCCATGGGCACCATGGATATCGTCAACCTGCATGGCGGTGCGCCGGCGAACTTCCTCGACGTGGGCGGTGGTGCCACCGAGGAACGCGTGACCGAAGCGTTCAAGATCATTCTCTCCGATAGCAATGTCGCGGCCGTTCTGGTGAACATCTTCGGCGGCATCGTGCGATGCGACATGATCGCCGAAGGCATTATCGGTGCCGTTCGCGAAGTGGGCGTCAAGGTACCGGTGGTGGTTCGCCTGGAAGGCAACAACGCCGACTTGGGGGCCAAGATGCTGAGTGAAAGCGGTCTGAACATCATCGGTGCGAGCAGCCTGACCGATGCGGCCATTCAGGTTGTCAAAGCCGCGGAGGGCAAGTAATGAGCGTATTGATCAACAAGGACACCAAGGTCATTTGCCAGGGCTTCACCGGCTCGCAAGGTACCTTCCACTCCGAGCAGGCCATTGCCTACGGCACGAAGATGGTCGGCGGCGTCACGCCGGGCAAGGGCGGCACCATGCACCTCGGTCTGCCGGTATTCAACACCGTTCGGGAGGCCGTCGAGACCACCGGTGCTGACGCCTCGGTGATCTACGTGCCGGCGCCGTTCTGCAAGGACTCGATTCTCGAAGCGGCTTTCGGTGGGATCAAGCTCATCGTCTGCATCACCGAAGGCATTCCGACACTGGATATGCTCGAGGTTAAGATCAAGTGCGACGAGCTCGGTGTGCGCCTGATCGGGCCGAATTGCCCCGGCGTGATCACGCCCGGTGAGTGCAAGATTGGCATCCAGCCGGGGCACATCCATATGCCCGGCAAGGTCGGTATCGTCTCGCGCTCCGGCACGCTGACCTACGAAGCCGTGAAGCAGACCACCGACGCCGGTTTCGGCCAGTCGACCTGTGTTGGTATCGGTGGTGACCCTATTCCGGGCTCGACCTTCATCGATATCCTCAAGCTGTTCCAGGATGATCCGCAGACCGAGGCCATCGTCATGATCGGCGAGATCGGCGGTTCGGCCGAGGAAGAAGCGGCGGCCTTCATCAAGGCCAACGTGACCAAGCCAGTCGTTTCCTACATCGCGGGTGTCACGGCTCCGGCTGGCAAGCGGATGGGGCACGCCGGCGCGATCATTTCCGGCGGCAAGGGAACGGCGGAAGAGAAATTCGCAGCCCTGCAGGACGCCGGCGTGAAGACCGTTCGCTCGCTTGCCGATATCGGCAAGGCGCTGGCGGAAGTGACTGGCTGGGAAATGAAGGCCTGATGTAACGCCCGCCCGGCTGCAGCCGGGCGTTCGAGCTGCTCAGTCTTCGCATGCCCCGAGGCAGACCTGACGGTTCTGCCTCGGGGCTTTCAGCTTTGGGGTTGGTAATGTTGCAGCTTCAATCGCTGCTTGGTCCCGCGCTTCATCTATCACGCGTTGAGCGCTTCAACCCTGCGGCGCGACGTTTTTTCGCGGCCAATGCTGACGCTCCGGTCAGCATCCATCGCCGCATCGTGGCATCATTGCCGCTCATTCATACGCTTGTTCGGTCCACAAGAGCGACAGCGTGCAACGAAGGATTCGGCCCAACCGGCTGAATGACGTTTCCCCTTATCCCTGAAGGAAACCCGTAATCCCATCATTCAGGCCAATATGAACCGCTGACCCGTCGCGCTCGTGGCATGTGCGTCGCGTTCATTTATGCCGTCATCCATTTGGTAGTTTTTTCCGCATGAATCGTTTGAAAGGTTTTGACCTGCTGGCTCTTGGCTTCATGACATTTGCGTTGTTCCTTGGCGCCGGCAACATCATCTTCCCGCCCAGCGCCGGTATGGCGTCGGGCGAGTTTATCTGGCAGGCGGCGCTGGGCTTCTTGCTGACAGGTGTCGGGTTGCCGCTGCTGACCGTCGTCGCGCTGGCGCGAGTGGGTGGGGGCATGGACCGTTTGACCGCACCGCTCGGCAAGGTCGCTGGTACGGTGCTGGCGGTGGCCGTCTACCTGGCGATCGGTCCGCTGTTCGCGACTCCGCGCACCGCCGTCGTTTCGTTCGAGATGGGCATTGCGCCATTCAGCGGTAACGCCGGCATGCCGCTGTTCATCTACACGCTGGTGTTCTTCGCGGCCATGCTGTTCCTGGTGCTGAACCCCGGTCAGCTGGTCAACCGTATCGGCAAGTTCATTACGCCGGTGCTGCTGGCGGCACTGCTGGTGCTCGGTGGCGCGGCGATTTTCGCCCCGGCGGGAGAGGTCGGTGCTGCGAGTGAGAGTTACCGTGCGTCGCCGCTGATCAAGGGTTTTCTCGAAGGCTATCTGACCATGGATACCCTCGGCGCTTTGGTTTTCGGCATCGTGATCGCCACCGCCATTCGCGACCGCGGTGTCACCGAGCCCGCGCTGGTTACCCGTTACTCGATGATTGCCGGCGTGATTGCTGCGGTCGGGCTGTCGTTGGTCTATCTCGCTCTGTTCTATCTCGGTGCTACCAGCCAGGGCATCGCCGCCGGTGCGGAGAACGGCGTGCAGATTCTGACGACCTACGTGCAACACACGTTCGGGACGCCGGGCAGCCTGCTGCTCGCAGTAGTCATCACGCTGGCCTGCCTGACCACGGCGGTCGGCCTGACCACGGCCTGTGGCGAGTTCTTCAGCGCATTGCTGCCGGTTTCCTATCGCACAGTGGCGGTCGTTTTCGCTCTGTTCAGCCTGCTGGTGGCCAACCAGGGTCTGACGCAATTGATCAGTGTGTCGGTGCCGGTCTTGGTGGGCCTTTACCCGCTGGCCATCGTCCTGGTTGCTCTGAGCTTGCTGGATCGCTTCTGGGTTTCTCCCTCGCGGGTGTTCGTGCCAGTCATGGCGGTGACGCTGATCTTCGGCGTTGTCGATGGACTTGCCGCCGCGGGCTTCATCGATTGGGTTCCGGTGCTGTTCACGCAGTTGCCATTGGCCGATCAGAGCATGGGCTGGCTGGTTCCGGTTCTGGTGATGCTGGTGTTTGCAGTCGTCACTGATCGCCTGCTCAGTCGCGCCGATCAGGCGCAGCATCACGCCTGACTTGTTCTCGCGCTGCGCCGTGGCTGACGATAGATCGGTCGCGGGGTAGCGCTGACATTAGGCGCAAGCTTCGGCGACGCGGTGCTGGCTATAATCGCGTGATGTCTCCGAGGGCGCGCCATGACGTTATCCGATTCAACCCTGCCGCATCTGATCGCCGTGCTCTGGTTCATCGTCTGTTGGGCTGGATACACCCGCTACGCGAGCTGGCGCGGCCGGGATACGGCTTGTCTGGCGAGTGTGTTGCACCTCTATCGGCAGGACTGGATGCAGCGCCTGCTGTTGCGTGACAACCGTATCGCCGATGCCAACGTGATCGGCAATCTGGAGCGCAACGCATCGTTCTTTGCATCCAGCACGCTGATCATCCTTGCAGGCATCCTGACCGCGTTGGGTGCATCCGATCGAGCGGTTTCTCTATTGGCCGACCTGCCATTTGCGCAACCGGTCAGCCGCGGTCTTTCGGAAGTCAAGCTGCTGTGTCTGGCGGTCGTCTTCGTCTATGCGTTCTTCACCTTCAGCTGGTGCATGCGCCAGTACAACTTCGCCGCGGTACTGGTTGCTTCGGCGCCGATGGTGGGCGAGCGCAACGTCAGTGATCAGGAGCGCAGGGCTTTCGCCGAGCGTGCGGCGCGGGTCCTGTCCATGGCGGCCAACCAGTTCAACTTCGGCTTGCGCGCCTATTACTTCGGCATGGCCACCTTGGCCTGGTTCGTTCACCCCTGGTTCTTCATGTTGGTCACCACAGGCGTGGTCCTGATCCTCTACCGCCGCGAATTCCACTCGGACGTGCTCGGGGTGATGGTATTCACGCCAACTTCCCCGGCCGAAATGCCCAAGGAATAGGGCGCGTGCATGGCAAGGCGGTATCATGCGCGCCTTGAGCCATCCCCCCGAGAATTCGAATGAGCGATAGCCAGATACTCGAGCGCACCCAGCGCTTCTTGTCCTTTCTGCGACACTGTCAGGTGCTGGGTCTTACAGTCGAGCATGCCGACAGCCGCGGCCTTACCCTGCGCCTTCCATACAGCGAGAAGATCATCGGGAACCCGGAAACCGGCGGAGTCCATGGCGGCGCGATCACCACGCTGATGGACACCACCTGCGGCATTTCCACGGCCTGCGCCCTGCCGGAGCTGGAAGTTTGCCCGACGCTCGATCTGCGAATCGACTACATGCATCCCGCCGAGGCCGGACACGATATCTTCGGGTTCGCCGAGTGCTACCGCGTCACCCCAACGGTCATCTTTACTCGTGGCGTCGCCTATCAGCGCGACATCAACGAACCGATCGCTCATGTGGTAGGCACCTTCATGCGCATGGGCAAGGCTGCACCGGCAGCCATGGGCAAGGAGGGCGGCGCATGAGCGATTTTAACCTCAACGAGCTGGTCCAGCATGCACACGCCAACAACGATTACGACGCGCTGATCAAACTGGTGCCGTACGCCAAGCTGATCGGCATTGAGTGCCTGCGGCTCGGTGACGAAATGGTTTTTCGTCTGCCGCAGAACGAGGACAACATCGGCAATCCGCTACCGGCCATTCACGGCGGGGTCATCGCAGGCTTCATGGAGCACGCGGCGATGCTGCATCTGCTGATGTTCATGGGCGCGCCACATTTGCCCAAAATCATCGACTTCTCGATAGATTATCTACGCGCCGGTCACTATCGTGACACCTTTGCCGCCTGCCAGGTCTGGCGCCAGGGTCGCAGGGTCGCCAACGTCGCGATCACCGCCTGGCAGACCCATCAGGCCGAGCCCATCGCCACCGCCCGCTGCCATTTCAAGATCGACGAGCCCTGACGCATTCGTCAGGGTGGCGTTGCGGTGTGCGGCGTCACCTTGTGCGATTGCGTGAAGGAACTCGAATGGAAGCACTTCTGATCCTCGGCGGCTTGCTGCTGATTCTTGCTGGCGCCGTCTGGCTCATCAGCCTGGCATTCTCGACGAGCTTGCTCTGGGGCCTGGGCAGCCTGCTGCCTCCATTGACGTTGGCGTTTGTATTCAGTCACTGGCGCGTTGCGCGCAAGGCGCTGATCCTGTCCTGCCTGGGTTTCATTCCGCTGATCGTGGGGCTGTCGCTGCTGGCCAGTCGCGATGCCGAGCGGCTGGATGCGATTTTCAGTCTGCGTTGGCTGCCAACTCAGGTCGAGCCGGATCTTGCCATGGGGGTGCGCGGGGAATTGAACGGACGTCGATTCGCGCCGCAACAGGGTGAGCTCATAAATGGCGTACTGAATCTGCGTGAGGGGAAGGGCTTCTTCGCTCGCCAGGAGGTAACGATTCGCTTGCGCGAACCGATCGAGGGTGCGTTGCGCATCGACGTTCTGCCCGACGACATCGGCGCATTGCCTGAGGTCGAAATCGCCTGGCTGAACCCCGATCAGGAGCTGCCGGAGACGCGACGCCTCGATCGCGGTTACACGTTGCATCTTGATCTGCAGCCGGTGGCGCCGAACAAGCTGCGTGGCGATTTCCATCTCGTGCTGCCGCCACAGTTCGACACCAGCATCACTGGCGTCATCGAGCTGTACACCGATCGCCTGCGCTACCTGAATGGTCAGGTCGACCGCCGCCATGATTCGCGGGACACCCTGGCCTTCGTGATCGAGGACTACCTGCAGCGTCGTCACGCGAGCCGGGACGTCGCTTTGCAATCGACGCCCGTCGTCACGTTGCCGGCCGAAGAGTTAGAGGTTGAGGTCCAGGCTCAGGTGAATGGCGAGATGCAGGCGTTCACGCTGCCCCTGGCAAAGAACGAGCAGGGCTGGCACGTCAGGGGCGATGACTATCCGCCCCTGACCGAACCTGCGGTGGAGACACCTGTAACGACGATCAAGGCGGCTGAGCCCGTTGCTGCGACGGTGCCGCAAAGCAGTCTGGATCGGCGACTGCGCTTCTCGATGGAGCAGGTCCTGCGCACGCCTGACCGCTATCAGCACCTGTTGATGCGCGCGCACACCGAGCGCGGCGGTGTTGCAGAAGGGCGCTTCGCTGGTCTGGATAGCGAGGGCAATCTGATCATCAGGCGGGTCATCAGCGGCCCAGGCGAAGCGACCTATAACCTGGCTCCCGGGGAGATCGTGCTGCTCGAACTCGTTGACCCTTGACTGACTGGCCGGCGTTGCGACGCGTCGGCTGCCCTTGAAAATCATCGCCACGCCCCCATCTGCCAGACATCGCCGCAACCGCGGTCCGTGCCATTACGCTGATGTGGAGTTTGTAGACGATGAGTGTGGAGACTCAAAAAGAAACCCTGGGCTTCCAGACCGAAGTGAAGCAGCTGCTTCATCTGATGATCCATTCGCTGTATTCCAACAAGGAAATCTTCCTTCGCGAGCTGATTTCCAACGCCTCCGATGCCGCCGACAAGCTGCGCTTCGAAGCGCTGGCCAAGCCGGAGCTGCTTGAGGGTGGCGCTGATCTGAAGATTCGCCTCAGCTTTGACAAGGATGCCAATACCGTCACCCTGGAAGACAACGGCATCGGCATGAACCGCGATGACGTGATCGCGCATCTGGGTACCATCGCCAAGTCTGGTACTGCCGACTTCCTGAAAAATCTCTCTGGCGACCAGAAGAAGGATTCGCACCTGATCGGTCAGTTCGGTGTGGGCTTCTATTCGGCGTTCATCGTCGCCGACAAGGTCGACGTCTACAGCCGCCGCGCCGGTACCCCGGCCAGCGAAGGGGTGCATTGGTCGTCGAAGGGCGAGGGCGAATTCGAAGTCGCCACCGTCGAAAAGGCCGAACGCGGCACCCGCATCGTCCTGCACCTGAAGAAGGGCGAAGAAGAGTTTGCCGATGGCTGGCGCCTGCGCAACATCGTCAAGAAGTACTCCGATCACATCGCGCTGCCGATCGAGTTGCCTAAAGAGTTCCACGGCGAGGAGAAGGACAAGCCGGCCGAGCAGGAGTGGGAGACGGTCAACCGCGCCAGCGCCCTCTGGACCCGTCCGCGCACCGAGGTGAAGGACGAGGAGTATCAGGAGTTCTACAAGCACGTCGCTCACGACTTCGACAACCCTCTGTCCTGGAGCCACAACAAGGTCGAGGGCAAACTCGAGTACACCTCGCTGCTCTATGTGCCCGGCCGTGCGCCATTCGATCTGTATCACCGCGAGGCGCCGAAGGGCCTGAAGCTTTACGTCCAGCGCGTCTTCATCATGGATCAGGCGGACGAGTTCCTGCCGCTGTACCTGCGCTTCGTCAAGGGCGTGGTCGATTCCAACGACCTGTCGCTCAATGTGTCCCGCGAAATCCTGCAGAAGGATCCGGTCATCGATTCGATGAAGTCGGCGCTGACCAAGCGCGTGCTGGACATGTTGGAGAAGCTGGCCAAGGACAAGCCCGAGGACTACAAGAAGTTCTGGTCGCAGTTCGGCCAGGTACTCAAGGAAGGTCCGGCGGAAGATTTTGCCAACAAGGAGAAAATTGCCAGCCTGCTGCGTTTCGCTTCCACCAGCGACGCGTCGGGCGAGCAGTCGGTTTCGCTGACCGATTACCTGTCGCGCATGAAGGAAGGTCAGGACAAGGTTTACTACCTGACTGGCGAAAGCTACGCGCAGGTCAAGAACAGCCCGCACCTGGAAGTCTTCCGCAAGAAAGGCGTCGAGGTACTGCTGCTCACTGATCGTATCGACGAATGGCTGATGAGCTACCTGACCGAGTTCGACGGCAAGCAGTTCGCCGATGTTGTGCGCGGCGACCTGGATCTGGGCAAGCTGGATTCCGAAGAGGACAAGAAGGCTCAGGAAGAAATCGCCAAGACCAAGGAAGGGCTGATCGAGCGCCTGAAGGGCGCGCTGGGTGATGAAGTCGCCGAGGTGCGCGTCTCCCATCGTCTGACCGACTCGCCGGCGATTCTCGCCATTGGCGAGCAGGACCTGGGCCTGCAGATGCGGCAGATTCTCGAGGCAAGCGGGCAGAAGGTGCCAGAGTCCAAGCCGATCTTCGAGATCAACCCGCAGCATCCGCTGATCGAAAAGCTCGATGCCGAGCCGGACGAGGATCGCTTCGCGGATCTGTCGCACATCCTGTTCGACCAGGCTGCGCTGGCGGCGGGGGATAGCCTGAAGGATCCCACTGCTTACGTGCAGCGTTTGAACAAACTGCTGGTCGAACTATCGGCCTGATCCCTGGCTGCGATGTACGAACGGCCCGTCAAGTGACGGGCCGTTTTCGTTTCGGGTTGCTTCAGAGCAGGACGCTGACCAGACGAGTGCCGTGGGTGAGATTGTCGGCTACCGGGCAACGCTGCTCGATCTGCTCCAGCAATGCCTGCTTGCCGGCCCGATCCAGATCCGCGTCGATGTCCACCTTGATGCGTAACTCCTGAAAGCCCGGCCGTACAGCAGGATCGCGTCCGAGCAGTCCGGCGGGATCGTAATCGGCTTCGATCTCGAAGCGCATGCCGCGCAGTTCGATCTTCTGCTGGTGAGCGATGAAGCGGCCGATGGTGCCGAAACATCCGGCCACTGCCGCCAGAATGGCTTCCAGCGGCGTCGGGCCGAGGTCTTGGCCCGCCGCGCTCTTTGGCTGGTCCATGATCAGGCGGTGGTTACCGCATTGCACCTCGATTGCCATTCCGGCATTCAATGTTCCGTGCGCGCTGATGGTTTTCATTGCCATGCGATGGGTCCTTTTGTGAAGCGGAAGAAAAGCAGCGCGCAGTGAGGTAGCGGCTGCGCGGTTGTGGTGGTCATGAGACTAGTGTGATGGCGATGGATGGTCGTTGATTTCAGTCAAATACCGTGGGGGGTATATCTAGGCTGAGCCCCTGGTTGTGTCCCGCAGCATGGCGAAGCTGAACGGGTAGCCCTCCTGGCGGTCTACTCGCTGGCTGTCAGGAGGACCGAGCTTTGTACCTTTTCAGAATATTTTCCGTTGTAGCCCTCGTTACGTTGTCGTCCGTCGCGGTAGGGGAAGGGCGTGACTATCGTTACAGCGATGCGCATCTGCACTATGTGGATTTTTTCCAGGAAACCGATGGCATGCAAAAGCTGCTTGCAGCGATGGACGCGGGCAGCATCGATCACGTGATGATCAGCGGCATTCCGGTGGCGAAGAAATGGCACGAGAACGAGCCCAAGCGGCCTCGCTACTACGCCGGTGACGATGCGCCGGTTTACTGGTACAGCGCGACCGACGTGCTGGTTGCCGCGGCGCTGGAGGATCTCGATGAAGAGCAGCGCAAGCGTTTCCATCCGTTTCTTTCCGGTTTCAACCCTAACGACAAGAACGCCGACGCGCATATCCGCCGCATGCTGGAGCTGAACCCGGGTCTCTGGCAGGGTCTGGGGGAGGTATTCACCCGACACGATGACGTGACCGCGTTGACCGAGGGCGACACCCCGCGGGCCAACAACGAGGCGCTGGCCAGGGTCTATCACCTGGCGGCGGAGTTCGATCTGCCGGTGATGCTGCATTCCAACATCACCTCCAAGCGAGAGCGCAATCCGCTCTACCTGGTCGAGCTGGAGGAGCCGCTGCGCAATCATCCGCATACGCGCTTTATCTGGGCTCATGCCGGAACCAGCATGGAGCTGCACCGACACCAGGAAAAGCTTGAATTCCTGCACGATACGGTCAGCCGCCTGCTCGATGACTATCCGAATCTGTACATCGACCTTTCCTGGACCATGTTGCAGCCTTATCTGCTGGACGAAGATAAGCGTCCCGACCCGAAGTGGGTCGCGCTGGTGAAGCGGCATCCCAAGCGCTTCGTGATCGGCTCAGACGTGGTCGGCCATTTCGATAACCTGGCGACCGGCATGCACGCCTTCGCTCCCTTCCTCGATGCACTTCCAGCCTCCGTAGCGCAAGGCGTGGCGCGAGATAACTTTCTCGCGCTGCTCCCCCGCAAGCGTCAGGCTGAGCTACGTTGAGCGTCATGAGACTGTAATCGGGGCGTCATAACCTGCCTGCTTCGCAAACAGGAAGGAGCAGGTTCCATGTCGTT
Organism: Stutzerimonas kunmingensis; assembly: GCF_021432085.1. Lineage (GTDB taxonomy): Bacteria > Pseudomonadota > Gammaproteobacteria > Pseudomonadales > Pseudomonadaceae > Stutzerimonas. The sequence continues at coordinate 2,234,774 of NZ_CP090366.1, forward strand.
CACTCGTTGGGCGCTCGTCGCCATGGTACTGAGTGTGAGTTCGCCCGCAGCGCTGGCGCAGGTCGAGGTCGTGGGTGCCGTGGAGTACGGCGTGTTCGAAACCGTCAAAGAGGATTTCGAGCCAGGCGAGCGCGTGCTGACTCGTCGTGACCAGCCCATTCGCCAGACGACTGAGGTGCCGGCGCGGCTCGGAAGCAAGTTCGGCCTGCGCTATCGCCTCGCTGGTAAGCACAAAGCCGATACGCCGCTGACCTTGCTATACCTTACGCCAGGTGTGGTGACACCCGATGGCAAGCGGCATGACAAGTTCGAGGTCGTGCAAGCGCTGGTGTCGGGCGCCGAAACGGACGTGATGGCGTTCGAATTCACCGAGCCCCATGAGATTGTGGCTGGCCGATGGCATCTGATGGTATTCCAGGGAGACCGCAAGTTGGCCGAGCAGGCATTCCACGTGCGGTGATGGCCATCCTGTCCGGTTCTGCTGGCCATTCGAACCGTTAGTCGGTGTGAGGGGTGCGAGAGGCAAAAAGCTGGCGCCAAAGTTCAAGTGATTGGCCAGGCCTTCCGATAACGGAACAAGTCACGGTTTGTGGCTGTTCCGTTTTTCATGGAGAAGGTAGTCCCATGTCGATTCGCTCGCTCACTATTGGTAAACGCTCAACACTGGGCTTCGGCCTGATTGGCCTGCTCGTCCTCTTCCTCGGTCTGTTCGCACTGAACCAGATGACCAACATGCGCAACGAGAGCAAGGAGGTCGATGAGAACTGGCTACCCAGCATCATGGCGCTTAGTGAACTCAACGTCACAGTAATGCGCATTCGAGCCAATACCCTGCGCCTGGCTCTGGCTGAAGAGTCGCAGATGGTGCAGGAAACTGCCCAGCGCTTGACTCAGCTGCGCAGCGAAGTGGCGCAACGTGATGCCGATTACGCCAAGCGAGTAACTACGGCTGACGAGCGTGCTGCGTATGAACGCTTCAAGCAGAGCTTCGAACAGTACCTGCTGCTTCAGCAGCGTGTCGTCGAGCATGTGGTCCGCGGTGAGCGCGCCCAGGCCGTGACGATAATCAACGGTGAAATCAACGGGCACGCGGATAACGTGACTGCGTCACTGAACCAGCTCCTGACCATCAACAGCGAGGAAGCCGGCGGGGCGGCGGATCGCGCGTCCGCACAATACGACACGGCGTTCAGCTGGGTGGTAGCGACGCTGGTGTTCGCTGCCGCTATCACCGTTACGCTGGCCTGGGTGTTCACCCGCAGCGTCGTGGGCCCGCTGGGAACTGCTGTTTCGGTAGCCGAGCGTATCGCTGGTGGTGATCTGACCGGCGATTTTGTGGTCGAGGGCAAGGACGAGCCGGCCCGCCTGCTGACATCACTGAAAGCCATGCAGGCCAATCTGCGCTCGACCATTCAGGGCATCGCCGACTCGTCCAATCAGCTTGCCTCGGCAGCCGAGGAGCTCAACGCGGTCACCGAAGACTCCACCCGCGGCCTGCACCAGCAGAACCACGAGATCGAACAAGCGGCTGCCGCCGTGAATGAGATGACCGCAGCCGTAGACGAAGTGGCGCGCAATGCGGTGGCTACCTCCGAGGCCTCCCAGGACTCCAACGACACCGCACAGCGCGGGCGCAAGCAGGTGCTGCAGACAGTCGAGTCGATCAATCTGCTGGCGAGCGACGTGACCAACACCGCCGGAGAAGTCGAGCATCTGGCTGGTCAGGTGCGGGACATCAGCAAGGTGCTGGAAGTGATCCGCTCGATTGCCGAACAGACCAATCTGCTCGCACTGAACGCCGCGATCGAGGCGGCTCGGGCTGGCGACGCTGGGCGCGGCTTTGCGGTGGTGGCCGACGAGGTACGTGCCTTGGCGCATCGTACCCAGCAGTCCACCGGTGAGATCGAGCAGATGATTGGCAGCGTGCATCAGGGCACGGACAAGGCCGTGCACGCGATGCAATCGAGCAACGAGCGTGCCCGTACCACGTTGGAAATGGCTCGGGCGGCCGGCGAAGCTCTTGATGGCATCACCTCGGCGATCAGCCAGATCAGCGAGCGCAACCTGGTGATTGCCAGCGCCTCAGAAGAACAGGCTCAGGTCGCGCGGGAAGTGGATCGGAATCTGGTTAATATCCGTGACCTGTCGCTGCAGTCCTCGGCAGGTGCCAATCAGACGAGCGCGGCCAGTCAGGAACTGGCGCGCCTGGCCATCGACCTGAACGGTCTGGTAGCGCGCTTTCAGGTGTGACATGCGCTAGCCGCAATAGCGCCTTCCCGCCGTCTGTAGGCGCTTCAGCAGCCTCCTGTGCCCCCGTGACAGCACAACGCTGGGCATGGGCGGGAGAGCGGCGTACCATCCGGCGTTTTTCCATGGCAGGCACGGGCTGTTTCGGGCCGTACCTGCCGAGCTGCGAGATGCGCCCATGTCCGATATGCCTCGATTCATTCGCTTCATCAGTCGTACCAGCCTCGTTGCCCAGATCGTCGCGGGCCTGGTGGCTGGCGCCTTGCTTGCGCTACTGCTGCCTGGCGCAGCAAAATCCGTAGCTCTTCTCGGTGATCTGTTCGTGCAGGCGCTCAAAGCGGTAGCACCGATTCTGGTGTTCGTGTTGGTGACCTCTTCACTGGCCAACCACAAGCGCGGCCAGCCTACCCATATCCGCCCCATCATCTTGTTGTACGCGCTCGGCACGCTGAGTGCGGCGGCCGTTGCCGTGCTGGCGAGCTTCATATTTCCAACCACGCTCACGCTGGTCAGCGGTGCTGCGGATGTAACGCCGCCGTCGGGCGTGGGGGCCGTATTGCAGACGCTGCTGTTCAATATCACGGCTAACCCGGTGCAGGCGTTGCTCGACGGCAACTTCATCGGCATCCTGGCCTGGGCCATCGGACTTGGCTTCGCCTTCCGTCATGCACAAGAAAGCACCCGGCATCTGATCAGTGACCTTTCCGATGGCGTCACCTTGATCGTCAAGGTGGTCATCCGCTTCGCCCCGCTGGGGGTATTCGGGCTGGTAGCCGGCACGTTGGCCGAATCGGGCTTCGACGTGCTGCTGGGCTACATGCGGTTGTTGCTGGTGCTGGTCGGCGCGATGCTGTTCATGGCGTTGGTGATGAATCCGCTGATCGTGTTCTGGCAGATCCGTCGCAACCCGTATCCGCTGGTATTCGCCTGCCTGCGAGAAAGCGGTATCACGGCGTTCTTCACGCGCAGTTCTGCCGCGAACATTCCGGTGAACATGCAGCTCTGCCAGCGGCTCGGGCTGCACAAGGACACCTATTCGGTATCCATTCCGCTCGGGGCGACGATCAACATGGGCGGCGCGGCGATCACCATCACGGTGCTCACCCTGGCGGCGGTCAACACTCTGGGTATCGAGGTGGATATCGCCACGGCGGTGCTGCTCAGCCTTCTGGCTGCGGTATGTGCCTGCGGTGCGTCGGGTGTCGCCGGTGGTTCGCTGCTGCTCATTCCGCTGGCGTGCAGCCTGTTTGGCATCTCCAATGACCTAGCGATGCAGGTGGTGGCTGTCGGCTTCATCATCGGGGTCGTCCAGGACTCGGCGGAAACCGCGCTCAACTCCTCTACCGATGTGTTGTTCACCGCCGCTTCATGTATTGCCCATGGCGATATCGATGGGGGCGCCGAGCGCCGGGTGTGACGGCATTAGGTGGAAACAAAAAACGGCGCCCTAGGGCGCCGTTCTTGTTTGTCGCTAGTCAGATTCAGCCTTTGTAACGGCGCAGCACCAGCGTAGCGTTGGTGCCACCGAAGCCGAAGCTGTTGCTCATCACGGTGTCGAGCTGCACGTTCTCGCGGGTTTCGCGAAGAATCGGCATGTCGGCGACTTCCGGATCCAGCTCGTCGATGTTGGCGGAGCCCGCGATGAAGTTGCCTTCCATCATCAGCATCGAGTAGATCGCTTCATGAACGCCTGCAGCGCCCAGCGAGTGACCGGACAGGCTCTTGGTCGAGCTGATGGTCGGGATCTTGTCGCCGAACATGTTGCGCACGGCCTTGATCTCGGCAACGTCACCGACCGGCGTGGAGGTGCCGTGGGTGTTGAGGTAGTCGATCGTGGTATCAACGGTCGACATTGCCTGCTGCATGCAGCGCAGGGCGCCTTCGCCACTCGGCGCAACCATGTCGTAGCCGTCGGAAGTAGCGCCGTAGCCGACGATTTCCGCGTAGATCTTGGCGCCGCGCTTGAGTGCGTGCTCCAACTCTTCGACCACCACCATGCCGCCACCGCCGGCAATGACGAAACCGTCACGCTTGGCATCATAGGCGCGGGAGGCTTTCTCCGGCGTATCGTTGTACTGGCTGGACAGCGCGCCCATGGCGTCGAACAGGCAGCTCTGGCTGTAATGCTCTTCTTCACCACCACCGGCGAAGACCACATCCTGCTTGCCCATCTGGATCTGTTCCATGGCGTGGCCGATGCAATGCGCGCTGGTGGCGCAGGCCGAAGCGATGGAGTAGTTGATGCCCTTGATACGGAACGGCGTGGCCAGGCAGGCGGATACCGTGCTGCTCATGGTGCGCGGAACACGATATGGGCCGATGCGCTTGACGCCCTTGTCACGCAGGATGTCGATGGCTTCCATCTGGTTGATGGTCGAAGCACCACCGGAGCCGGCCACCAGGCCGATGCGCGGGTTGGAGATGTCATCGAGGGTGAAGCCGGCGTCTTTCACGGCCTGCTCCATTGCCAGATAGGCGTAGGCGGCAGCGTCACCCATGAAGCGCAGGACCTTGCGGTCGATCAGTTCTTCGAGGTTCAGATTGACGGAACCGGAAACCTGGCTGCGCAACCCCATGTCCGCGTAGGACTGGTTGAAGCGAATGCCGGGGCGGCCGGCGCGCAGGTTGCCGGAGACGGTCTCTTTGTCATTGCCCAGGCAAGAAACGATACCCAGGCCAGTGATCACGACGCGACGCATGCGGATGTCCTTCAAAAGCTGTCGGTAGAGGTGAACAGGCCGACGCGCAAGCCTTCGGCACTGTAGATCTCGCGGCCATCAACGCTGACGGTGCCATCGGCAATGCCGAGAATCAGCGAGCGGTTGATGGTGCGCTTGATGTGAATGTTGTAGGTGACTTTCTTGGCGGTCGGCAGAACCTGACCGAAGAACTTCACTTCGCCGGAGCCGAGGGCACGGCCACGGCCGGGGTTGCCCTGCCAGCCGAGGTAGAAGCCGACCAGCTGCCACATGGCATCCAGGCCCAGGCAGCCGGGCATGACCGGATCGCCTTCGAAATGGCAAGCGAAGAACCAGAGATCAGGGTTGATGTCCAGTTCGGCGACCAGTTCGCCCTTGCCATACTTGCCGCCGACTTCACTGATGTGAACGATACGATCGACCATCAGCATGTTCGGCGCGGGCAGTTGCGCATTACCGGGACCGAAGAGTTCGCCGCGGCTGCAACGAAGCAGGTCTTCCCGAGTAAAGGCGTGTTGTTTGGTCATGCGTATTCCTCAATGGGCCCCTTGCGAAGGGCTTTGCTGCTTACATACCGGGCCAGAGTTCGAGGCCTGATCATCAAGACTAGTCATAGACTGCCGCGTTGTGGCTAAAGTCACAGCCCGCCAACAGCGACGCCATTCAACCCGTACCTGCGGCTGAATGCGCAAAGACAGAATTGGGCGGCTACTTTAACACTCCTTAACGGCGAACGAGGACCTTGCGACAGCGTGTCCTCTATAGACAATCGTTGCAGTGACGGTTGCATGGCGTGAACGAATACCGATCCAAAGGCCCCCGGGAGGCTCTGGGCTAGCCTTCGTGACGACTGTAACCAAATGATTTCACTGGGCCCCGTAGTTGCGCTGGCCGCTGTGAAGATGAAACGTATAATGCCCGGCACTGCCATTTCGGATGGCCAACAACGGATTCCACATGACACGACAGCAACCCATCGCGGTACTCGGCGGCGGCAGTTTCGGTACCGCGATCGCCAATCTGCTGGCCGAGAATGGTCACCACGTCCTGCTCTGGATGCGCGATGCGGAGCAGGCCGAAAGTATCCGGACGCTGCGACAGAACCCGCGCTATCTAAAGGGCGTCGAGATCCTTACGCAGGTCGAGCCGACCACCGATCTGTCGTCGACCCTCGATGCCTGCGAGCTGATCTTCGTTGCGCTGCCGTCCAGCGCGCTGCGCCAGGCACTGCAGCCGTTCGCGGCGCAGCTCGGCGGCAAGATGCTGGTCAGTACCACCAAGGGCATCGAGGCTGACGGCTTCATGCTGATGAGCCAGATTCTCGAGCAGATCGCGCCGCAGGCGCGCATCGGCGTGTTGTCCGGACCGAACCTGGCGCGTGAGGTGGCCGAGCACGCGCTGACCGCAACGGTCGTGGCAAGTCAGGACGAGGCGCTCTGCCGCAGCGTCCAGCAGGTGCTGCACGGCCGCACCTTCCGCGTCTACGCAAGCTCGGATCGCTTCGGCGTCGAGCTGGGTGGGGCGCTAAAGAATGTTTACGCGATCATGGCGGGTATGGCCGCAGCGCTGGGCATGGGTGAGAACACCCGTAGCATGCTTATCACCCGCGCTCTTGCGGAAATGACTCGTTTCGCCGTGAAGCTGGGCGCCAATCCCATGACCTTTCTCGGCCTGGCCGGCGTCGGCGACCTGATCGTCACCTGTACATCGCAGAAAAGCCGCAATTTCCAGGTGGGCTTTGCGCTCGGTGAAGGCCTCAGCCTTGATGAGGCGGTTTCCCGGCTGGGCGAGGTCGCGGAAGGCGTCAACACTATCAAGGTGCTCAAGTGCAAGGCCGAGGAGCTGCAGGTGTATATGCCGCTGGTCGCGGGTCTGCATGCCATCCTGTTCGAGGGGCGTACGCTCGATCAGATCATCGGTGTGCTGATGCGTGGCGAGCCCAAGACCGATGTGGACTTCATTTCAACCGACGGTTTCTGAGCCGAGCGTAGGGGACATTCCATGAGTCAATCGAACCAGGCAACGGACCGGGAATCGCTGATCCTGCGAGCCGTCTGGATGCTGATCTTCTTCTTCGTCTGGCAATTGGCCGAACTGGCCCTGCTGGTGGTCGTGGTGCTGCAGCTGGTAATGCGCCTGGTCAAGGGCTACCCGGACTCCAGCCTGCAGGGCTTTGGCGACAGCCTCAGCCAGTACATCGCCCAGATTGGCCGTTTCGCCACCTTCAATACCGAACGCAAGCCCTGGCCGCTTTCGGACTGGCCGACCCCGCGCCCGGCGGATGTCGAGCTGACCACCCCGGCTCCGCCCGTTGCGCCGCACGAGCCGAAGGACTCCCAGCAGGGTCCGACGGCATGAAGCTGTGGCTGCTACGACACGGCGAAGCCGAACCCCGTGCGCGCACCGATGCGGAGCGCAACCTGACCGAGGGAGGGCGCCGCGACGTGCGGCGCAGCGCCACTTTTCTTCGCGGCAAGCCGCTGCAAACGATCCTGGTCAGTCCGTTTCATCGTGCACAGCAGACTGCGGACGAGGTGCGCAAGGCGCTGAGCTTCGGCGGTCAATGTGAAACCGTGGACTGGCTGACGCCGGAGGCGGATCTTGGCGAAGCATTGCGCCAGCTCGATCTGCGCGGCGAAAGCGATCTGCTACTGGTCACCCACCAGCCCTTCGTCGGCAATCTTGCCGGCTGGCTGATGAACGGCAACTATGCGGAGCCTGTGCCGATGGCGACCGCGTCCCTGGCGGAGCTGGAGGGTGAGGCAATAGCCGGAGGGCTGATGCGGCTGGTGTCCTTGCGTCACGTTAGTTAGGGTTGACCGGTCCGCCAGGCTGTTTTGCTCACGGCGGCACATCAAGCAAAGAACAACAATAGACGTCAGGAGTATGCGCCTTGAGTATCTGGCACCGTCAGCCAAACCTGGAAGAGCTTCACAGTACCCGCAAGAACACCATCACCGAATTGCTGGACATCCGCTTCGAGACCTTCGATGACTCGTCCATCACCGCCAGCATGCCGGTCGATGCACGCACCCACCAGCCTTACGGCCTGCTACATGGCGGTGCCTCTGTAGTGCTGGCTGAAACCCTCGGTTCGATGGCCAGCTATCACTGCATCGACAGCAGCAAGTTCTATTGCGTTGGCCTCGAAGTGAACGCCAACCATCTGCGCGGTTTGCGCAGCGGGCGCGTGACCGGCGTATGCCGGCCGGTGCACCTGGGACGCTCGACCCATGTCTGGGATATTCGTCTCAGCGGCGAGGACGGCAAGCCAAGCTGCATTTCACGTTTGACCGTCGCGATCGTGCCCCTGGAAAAAGGCGCTCCCGCGGGCTGACAGCAAACCTGGAGCATTGCGGCCTGCTGATTGGCCTGAATGCCCTTCATTCGGCAGGGCTATGGCGATTGCTGCCTGCCGAGGCCTGCCAGACAATGAGGCTTCAGTCTGTCCGGCAACGCCTTCCATGTCGCAACGCATCTTCTTCGCCCACGCCAATGGCTTTCCCTCGGCCACCTATCGCAAGCTGTTCGACGCCCTGGCGCCGGAATACCGGGTCACGCACATGGACCGCCATGGGCACGACCCGCGCTTTCCGGTCGACGATAACTGGAACAACCTGCTCGACGAGTTGTTCGAGCAGCTCGATCGATTGCACGAGCCGGTGTGGGGGGTAGGGCATTCGTTCGGTGGCATGCTGCATTACCGCGCCGCGCTGCTGCGCCCGGACCTGTACCACGGGGTCGTCATGCTGGATTCGCCGATACCGACCTGGTTCGACCAGACGGTGATCTGGGCGGCCAAGCGCCTCGGTTTCATCGACCGGCTGACGCCGGCTGGCCGTACGCTGGGACGGCGCGAACAGTTCGCCAGTGTCGAAGAGGCACGCGCCTATTTCGCCGGCAAAGTCCTGTTCAGCAGCTTTGATCCGGAATGCCTCGAAGCCTATCTCGAGCATGGTCTGGAGCCTGTGGGGCAGGGGGTGCGCCTGCGTTTCGATCCGCGGACCGAAATCAGCATCTATCGCAGCGTGCCTCATCTCACTCCCGGTTGGCCGCCGGCCTTGAAGATTCCGCTGGCGATGATTCGCGGGCGCGATAGTCGTGTCGTGCTGCCGCATCATGGTTATCTGCTGCGGCTGATGTCGCGTGGCGAAGCGCACAGCTTGCCAGGAGGCCACATGTTTCCGTTCGAACAGCCGCAGCAGACCGCAGAAAAGCTGCGTGAACTGCTTGGTCGCTGGGGCAGCTATACCGAGCTTTCCAAGGGGGCTGCATGAGCGTGCTGTTCGAAGAAGTCCGGCTGAGCCTGCCGCATCTTGAGGTGGCGGCGCATCTTTACGGGCCTGACGATGGCAAGCCGGTGATTGCGTTGCATGGCTGGCTGGATAACGCGGCAACCTTCAGCCGTCTGGCGCCCAGGCTGCAAGGGCTGCGCATCGTGGCGCTGGATCTGCCTGGTCACGGCCATTCCGATCATCGTCCGATCGGGGCCGGATACAACATCTGGGACTATGCCCATGACGTGCTGCAGGTCGCCGAGCAGTTTGGCTGGCAGCGCTTTTCATTGCTCGGGCACTCCATGGGCGCGATCGTTTCCGTGCTGCTCGCCGGTGCGCTACCCGAGCGCGTCGAGCGGCTCGCATTGATCGATGGCGTGATTCCCTACACCGGCGAGGCGGATAGCGCGCCGCAGAAGCTTGGTTCCGCCCTCGAGGCGCTGCTCGCGGTGAACGACAAGCGCAAGCCGGTCTACGCGAGTTTCGACCAGGCTGTGCAGGCGCGGATGAAAGGCGTCGGCGCGGTCAGTCGCGAGGCGGCCGAGATGCTCGCACAGCGAGGGTTGATGCCTGTGCCCGGCGGCTACACCTGGCGCACCGATCCACGCCTGATGCTTCCCTCGGCAATGCGGCTGACCCGCGCCCATGCGTTGGCCTTCGTCAGTCGGGTCGCTTGCCCGACCAGCCTGGTGCTGGCCGAGCAGGGGTTGATGATGCAGCCTGAGCTGCTCGAGCTTGTCGAAAGCTTCCCGTTCGATATCCGCCGCCTGGCGGGTGGGCATCATTTGCATCTGGACGATGACATTGGCGCTGAGGCGGTCGCCAGGGTATTCAACAGCTTCTTACACGACTGACGTATCCGGCGGGCTCGCAATACTCTCTCGCAAACCCTTGCTTGACTTGCTTTTGCCAACTGGCGAGGCTGGGAAGCAATGTTCCAGCAGAGCCAGCGCAATGATCAATCGCTACAGTGCCACGTTTCCCTGCGAGCACCGGCCTGCTGACGTTCTGAGCCTATCGGGTCCATGCGACGCGATACGCCGGTTGAGCTTCGGCAAGCAGTCGAAGGTGTCCCGTTGAGGAGAGTTATGCGAAGTGCATGGATAGCAGCGGCGGCGTTTTTCTCCGCCGCTGTGCTGGCGGCTGACGTTACCGGGAGTGCCGATCTGGAGCGCCTGCCTCGTTTTGCCCAGGCGCAGATCGTCGATTACCGGCAAACCCAGGTTCAGGAGCGGGTGTATCCGCAGGACTCGATACGTCGCATCAGTGGCAACCTGCGGATGGCCTCCCAGGTGGTCGTCTCTGGCGAGCTGACCGCGATCACCTATCAATTGCCAGCCACGCACACGGGTATTGAAGCCTTTACCGAGGCTCGCGGCACGCTGTTGCAACGGGGCGCCGAGTTGCTCTTCTGGTGCGAAGGGCGTGAGTGTGGTTCCAGCAGTCTGTGGGCCAACGCAATCTTCGACAAGTCGATGCTCTACGGTCCCGAGGCGCAGCAGGCCTATCTATTGGCGCGCATGCCCGGCGGTGAGGGCGAACTGATCGCGCTGTACGGGATTACCCGTGGCAACGGTAGGCCTTACCTGCATGTCGAACAACTTCTCTCCGACCGGCCTTTGACGGGTGTACTGCCGACTGCGGCGACATTACAACGACAGCTGCGCAGCACCGGCGAACTGCGTCTACCGGATCTGGCCGATGAGCCGACGGCCGAGTGGGGTGCGCTGCTGGCCAACGTCATGCGCCTGGACAGCACAACGCGGGTGAGCCTGGCCGGGCGTAGCGCAGCCGCCTGGCGTGAAGCGCTGGTCGCCGAACGCATTCGTGGCGGCCGCCTGGAAGTGGATGAGTCGGAGCAACCCGGTTTGCTCATCAGACTATTGCGCTGATCCTGCGTAACGGCTGCAATAGCCGTCTTCGCTGACGCGTCACGCTGACAGAACGCGCCGGCTCTTTTCAGTAGAGTAATTTCACATGCTCAACAATGATCGCCTGCTGGTGCAGATTCTGCTCCTCGGGCTGCTGGCCGCCTGTCTCTGGGTACTGGCGCCCTTTGCTTCCGCGTTGTTCTGGGCTGCCGTTCTGGCATTCGCCAGCTGGCCGGTCATGCGCGTGCTGACCCGTTGGCTGAATGGCAATGCCACGCTCGCCGCCGGTCTGCTCACGTTCAGCTGGATGGTTCTGGTGGCGGTGCCGCTGGTTTGGCTGGGCTTCAACATCGCCGACCAGATCCGCGATGCCAACGCATTGCTGCACGATCTGCAGGTCGAGGGACTGCCGCCGGCGCCGGCCTGGCTGGGTGAGGTGCCGCTGATAGGCGATGCACTGCTGAATTTCTGGAGCACCGTGGACGAGCAGGGCACGGCGCTGATCGCCAGCATTCGGCCCTACATCGGCCAGGTCGCCAACTGGCTGCTAGTGCGCAGCGCGCGCATCGGCGGCGGGATGCTCGAACTGGCGCTGAGCCTGGTGCTGGTGTTCTTTTTCTATCGCGATGGGCCACGCTTGTCGGCATTCGTCCATAGCCTGTTGCACAGGCTGATCGGTGACCGTGCGGATCATTATCTGGAACTCGTTGCGGGGACGGTGCAGCGAGTGGTCAACGGGGTGATAGGCACTGCCGCGGCTCAGGCGATTCTGGCCTACATCGGTTTTCTCATCGCCGGGGTGCCGGGGGCGCTGGTGCTCGGGCTGCTGACCTTCGCCTGTAGCTTCATCATGGTGCCGCCGCTGATCTGGGGCCCAGCCGTTGCCTGGCTGGCCTGGCAGGGCGATTACGGTATGGCGATCTTCCTCGGCATCTGGGGGATGTTCATCATCAGCGGCGTGGACAACGTGCTCAAACCCTATCTGATCAGCCGAGGGGGCAATCTGCCGCTGGTGGTGGTGCTGCTCGGTGTGTTCGGCGGCATTCTCGCGTTCGGTTTCATGGGGCTGTTCCTCGGCCCGACCCTGCTCGCGGTCGCCTATAGCCTGCTGGGTGACTGGCTGATCAAGGAGGTGCCGCAGATGCCACCGCACGAATCGACGCAGCTCGCGAACGAGCGGCGGGAACCTGCCGGGCGGTGAGGTGGCGTCTGCCGGTCACTGCTCCTCTTCGTAGCGCACGAGGGCGTCGTGGGCGACGATGCGGCCCAGCGCTATGAGCTCCGGCGCCTTGTAGAACTCGTAGAAGCGGCAGGCCCGCTTCGGAATATTGACCAGCACATTCGGCGGATAGCCGGCGATCTTGTACTGCGCCAGCGAAGACTGCATGACATCGAAGCTCTGGTTGATCAGCTCCAGCAGCGACGCCGGGCCAGTCACATCGATTACCGTCGAGCCTTCCGCCGATCGAGGCGCGCTGCGGCTGGTCGGTGCGGCCGGTGGCTGATCACCGCGAGTCAATTCGCCTGCGCGGATATCCTCGATCTGTTCGGTCAGCTCGGCTTCGTCCTTGCGCCAGAACGGGATGTGCGAGCTGATCGAGGTCATGAGCGAGTCGAAGCGGCCGGGGCGCTCGATCTCCGGTAGCGGGTATTGCTTGTGATTGTTGGCGTTGAGGTTGACCGCGATGATCATGTCGCAATGCGCCGACACCACCGGGACGATCGGTAGGGGATTGAGCAGGCCGCCGTCGACCAGCATGCGATTGCCCTGCATGACCGGCGTGAACAGGCTCGGGATGGCCGCGGAGGCGCGCATCGCCAGTTCCAGGCTGCCTTCCTGAAACCAGATCTCCTGCTGATTGGTCAGGTCGGTGGCGACCGCTGTGAACGGAATCGGCAGATCCTCGATGCGGGTCTTGCCGACCATGTCGCGGATGCGGCCGAACACCTTTTCGCCGCGGATCGCGCCGAGACTGAAGCTTGGGTCGACCAGGCGCAGCAGATCCAGATAATCGAGGCTTTCGATCCAGCTGCGGTACTCGTCGAGCTTGCCGGCTGCATAGATGCCGCCGACGACCGCGCCCATTGAACAGCCTGCAATGCAGGCGATCTCATAGCCTCGTGCCTCCAGCTCCTCGATCACGCCGATATGCGCATAGCCCCGTGCGCCACCTGATCCCAATACCAGTGCAACTCTCTTACTCATGCGTTTCTCCCTGTGGCACTCGCGATAGCTTCGTGCCTGGCCGGCAAGCCTGCAAGGGCTGATCGGACCTCGTCACGCTCGAGCCTGTCGTTGCATGCCCGAATCCGGCGGCAACCGGCGAATCTACAGCGGCCTTTGCTACAATCGCCGCCCGTTTGTGCACGTGTCACGAGAGAGCCTGATGAGCGAACCGATCCGCCTCACCCAGTACAGTCATGGCGCCGGCTGCGGCTGCAAGATATCGCCCAAGGTGCTGGACGTGATTCTTGCCGGCAGCGGAGCGCAGAACCTCGACCCGCGTCTGTGGGTCGGTAATGCCTCGCGTGATGATGCCGCGGTGTACGGCATCGATGAAGAGCGCGGCGTGGTGTCGACCACAGACTTCTTCATGCCCATCGTCGACGATCCGTTCGATTTCGGTCGCATTGCTGCGACCAATGCCATCAGCGACATCTACGCCATGGGTGGCGATCCGCTGATGGCCATCGCCATCCTTGGCTGGCCGGTCAACGTGCTGCCGCCGGAAGTCGCCCGCGAAGTGATCGCCGGTGGCCGCGCCGTCTGCGATGCCGCAGGCATTCCCCTCGCCGGCGGCCATTCGATCGATGCGCCCGAGCCGATCTTCGGCCTGGCCGTCACCGGCCTTGTGAACAAGCACCAGATGAAGCGCAATGACACCGCTACCGCCGGCTGCACGCTGTACCTGACCAAGCCGCTGGGCATCGGCATCCTCACCACCGCCGAGAAAAAGGCCAAGCTGCGCGCCGAGGACGTCGGGCTGGCCCGCGACTGGATGTGCACCCTGAACACTGCCGGTAGCCGTTTCGGCAAGCTCGAGGGGGTTCGTGCCATGACCGACGTCACCGGCTTCGGCCTGCTCGGCCATCTGGTGGAAATGGCCGACGGCAGCGGCCTGACTGCCGAGATCGACTACGACCGCGTACCGCGGCTACCGGGCATCGAGTACTACCTGGAGCAGGGATGCGTGCCCGGCGGGACCCTGCGCAATTTCGACAGCTACGGTGAGCGCATCGGCACGCTCGACGAACGCCACAAGCAGCTGCTCTGTGACCCCCAAACCAGTGGTGGCTTGCTGGTCGCGGTGGCGCCGGAAGGCGAAGCTGAATTCCTCGCCGTTTGCGCCGAGCTCGGCCTCGCCCTGGAGCCGATCGGCCAGCTGGTGGACGCGCGCAGCCATGCGGTAGAGGTGCGTTGATGCGCAGCGATACCGAAGATTTTCGCGCGCTGTTCCTCAACGACACCCCGATGATGGATGCCCGTGCGCCGGTGGAATTCGACAAGGGCGCGTTTCCCGGCGTGGTCAACCTGCCGCTGATGAGCGACATCGAGCGGCAGAAGGTCGGCACCTGCTACAAGCAGCACGGCCAGAAAGCCGCCATCGAGCTGGGCCATCAGCTGGTGTCCGGCAAGACCAAGGCGGAGCGGCTTCAGGCCTGGGCCGATTTCGCCCGGGCTCATCCGAACGGCTACCTGTACTGCTTCCGTGGTGGTTTGCGTTCGAAGATCGTCCAGCAATGGCTGAAGGATGAGATGGGCATCGAGTACCCGCGGGTCGTCGGCGGCTACAAGGCGATGCGCCATTTCTTGCTGGACACCATTGATCAGGCTGTCGAGCAGTGCGGTTTCGTGCTGGTGGGCGGGATGACCGGTACCGGCAAGACCGAAGTGCTGGCGCAGCTGGATAACAGCCTGGACCTGGAAGGCCTGGCCAATCACCGGGGCTCCAGCTTCGGCAAGCGCGCGACACCACAACCGGCGCAGATCGATTTCGAGAACGCCCTGGCGATCCGGCTGCTGAAGATGCGTGCAGCGGGCATCCAGACGTTCGTTGTCGAGGATGAGGCGCGTCTGGTCGGGCGTTGCTCGATTCCATTGCCGCTGTTCAACGGCATGCAGGAATTTCCGCTGGTCTGGCTGGAGGACAGCCTGGAAGGGCGCGTCGAGCGGATTCTCAAGGACTACGTGATCGACCTGTGCGCTGAATTCATCGCCGAGCAGGGCGAGAACGGTTTCGCTGCATTCGCCGAGCGTCTGCAGCAAAGTCTGGTCAATATCAGCAAGCGACTCGGCGGCGAGCGTTACCAGCGCCTGGCATTGCTGATGGATCAAGCGCTGGCGGAACAGGCGCGTAGTGGCTCTGTCGACCTGCATCGCGCCTGGATTGAGACGCTGCTGGGTGAGTATTACGACCCCATGTACGCCTATCAGCGCGAGAGCAAGGCCGAGCGTATCGAGTTCGCTGGCGACCAGCCGTCCGTGGTCGAGTATTTGCGGCACCGTCAGGCGCGAGCTGCGCCTTAACTCCTGAATGGCATACGAGGGATCATGCGATGAAAACCTGGCTATCTTTGCCTTTGCTGGTTCTGTTGCTGGCCGGTTGTGCTGGCAAGACGGCATACCGTGACAGCTGCGCCGCGGAGCTGAATGCGGCGTGGAAGGAGCAGAGCCTGGCGGAAGCCGAAGGCTTCGCCGGTACGGTCAGCTACTCCAAGGCCATGGCCTTGCTGACCGGCGCCAAGACGCAGCAGCAGTTCGAAGCCTTCCGCGGTTGCACGCAGAAAGCGCAGAAGGCGCGCTTCTACCTTCGCGAATCCCGCGCCGGTCGCTGAGCCGGCGCCTTCAGTTGCCGGTCCGTTCGCTAGCGCACGGGCCGGCAATTGCCTTCGAGCCTTCCGGCTCGCTTACCGCTTTCCCGCGGCCGTCATCTCACAAGCAATGTCTGCAGCTGCTTTCCATCGTCTGGAAACAGGCGCAGCGGCGTGAGCGCTGCAACGGTGCCAGGATCACAAACTCGTCACCGGGCATTTCCTTCGCTTTGCCTGGCCGCAGCTGACCAGTAGCATCAGTGCGACGAACGAAGGAGAGTCTATGCGCACCCGATTGGACGCCTGCCTGCGAGCAGTCAACGAAGTATTGCTCGGCAAGGAAGCCCAGGTTCGACTGGCCCTTGCCTGTCTCTTGGCCCGAGGTCATCTGCTGGTCGAAGACATGCCGGGCATGGGCAAGACCACCCTGAGCCATACCCTGGCCAAGGTGCTGGGATTGGAGTTCCAGCGCATCCAGTTCACCTCCGATCTGCTGCCCGGTGACATTCTCGGCACCTCGGTGTTCGACAAGGACAGCGGACAGTTCGTCTTCCACCCGGGTCCGATCTTCGCCGAGCTGGTGCTGGCCGACGAGATCAACCGCGCCACGCCGAAGAGCCAGAGCGCGCTGCTTGAAGCCATGGAGGAGGGGCAGGTCACCATCGAGGGGGCGACGCGCCCGTTACCTGACCCATTCTTCGTCATCGCCACACAGAACCCGGTCAGTTCAGGTGGCACCTTTGCATTGCCGGAATCGCAGCTTGACCGCTTTCTCATGCGCGTTTCCCTGGGCTATCCGGCCAAGGCAGCGGAAAAGGCGCTGCTGCTGGGCGAGTCGCGACGCGATCTGCTGACCCGCCTCGAACCGCTGCTGGAACACGACGAACTACGTGCCATTCAGGACGCGGTGGGCAACGTGCGGGTCAGCGATGCGCTGGTCGATTACGTGCTGCGACTGGTGGAGGCCACCCGCACGCAGCCGCAATTCGCCTGGGGACTGTCGCCGCGGGGCAGCCTGGCCCTGCTTGCGGCTGCACGTGCCTGGGCATTTCTCGATGGGCGCGACTACGTGATTCCGGAGGACGTGCAGGCGGTGTTGCCGACCGTGGTCGGTCATCGCCTGCGCGAGCGCGCGGACGCCACCGGTCATGGCGGCGGTGCGTTGGTGCAATGGTTGCTGCGCGAAGTGCCTGCCCTGTGACAGCGACATCCGGGCATGACGGCGGGCAACTGTCGTGAGGCTGTTGCCGCGCTTTCGTGACCGCTGGCTGCTGCGGCGCATCCCGCCCGCTTCCAGCGTGCGCCTGAACCAGCGGCGCATCTTCATCATGCCCACCGCGGTCGGGCTGGCGTTCCTGGTGGCGCTGCTGCTGATGCTGCTGACCGCGATCAACTACCAGAACAGCCTGGCCTACGGCCTGACCTTTCTGCTCGGGTCGTTGTATCTCGTCACCATCCTGCATACCTGGCGCAATCTTGCCGGCCTGGTCCTGCAGGCGGGCGGAACCACCGCTGCATTCGTCGGTGAGCAGGCGCTGTTGCGGGTGCGTCTGGAAAGTCCCGGTCGCGCCTATCAGGCGGTGGCGCTCGGCTGGCCGGCCAGCGGCTTGCGCCTGGTCGATGTGCCGGCGGGCGGCGCCGTCGAAGTCGAATTGAGCCTGCCGACGCAACGCCGCGGCTGGCTGCGACCGGGGCGTGTGCGGGTCGAGAGCCGTTTTCCGCTGGGCCTGCTGGTGGCCTGGAGCTGGATCGATCTGGAGCTGGCGGCGCTGGTCTACCCGCAGCCATCGATTGCCGAGCGCCCGCCCGGCGGCAAGGCGCAGGAAGCCGAGGATGAGGGCACGCTGACGCACGGCGCCGGGGTCGACGACTATCAGGGGCTACGGGCCTGGCAGCCGGGCGATCCGCGCCGACGCCTGCACTGGAAGGCCTATTCCCGTGGCCAGGGCCTGCTGGTGAAGGATTTCGCCAGCCTGCTCGGTAACGATCCGCTGCTGGACTTCGATGCCCTGGACGGCGACACCGAGCAGCGCCTGTCGAGGCTCTGCCACTGGGTCGTCGACCTCAGCGACAAGCAGCAGCCGTTCGCACTGCGCCTGCCGGGTGAGCTGGTCGGACCCGATGGCGGGCAGGCTCATCGGGATGCCTGCCTGCGTGCACTGGCGCTGCATGGCCTGAGCGAGGAGGGCGTGAAGTGAGCGCGAAGCCGGGAATTCCGCGCAACAGCCTGATCTGGCTGCTGGTGGCGCAGGTGCTGGTGATCCTGCCGCACCTCACTCATCTGCCGCTATGGATCATCGGCCTGTGGTTGGGCTGCGCCAGCTGGCGGATCCAGATATTTCGCATGCGTGCGCGTTATCCGCGCAGCTGGCTCAAGGCGCTGCTGATGATTGGCGCCGGCTTCGGCGTGTATTTCTCGCGCGGCAGCCTGGTCGGCCTGGAAGCCGGCGTAGTGCTGCTGATCGCTGCGTTCATTCTCAAGCTCGTGGAGATGAGCACCCGTCGCGATGCGCTTGTACTGATCTTCCTCGGTTTCTTCGCAGTAGTGACCAGCTACCTGTTCGAGGACAGCCTGGTCGCCGGACTGTATAGCCTGCTGCCCGTCACCGCATTGCTGGCCGCGATGATCGGGCTGCAGCAGAGTAGCCTGGTCACCCGACCATGGCCGACGGTACGCCTGGCCGGTTCGCTGCTGTTGCAGGCGATTCCGCTGATGCTGGTGCTGTTTCTGTTCTTCCCCCGCCTGCCGCCACTGTGGTCGTTGCCGCAGGCCGGCGACCGCGGCACAACCGGCTTGGCCGATCACATGGCGCCCGGCGATATCGCCCGTCTTGGCCGTTCGGCGGAGCTGGCCTTTCGCGTCACCTTCGACGGCGACATTCCGCCCCGCGGCCAGCTCTACTGGCGCGCGGTGACCTTCGAACGCTTCGACGGTCGTCGCTGGTCGCAGTCCTACGCTTCGCAGCTTCCCCAGGCGCCGGAGTGGCAGGCGGCTGGTGAGCCGCTCAGCTACAGCATCGTCATGCAGCCCAGCGGCCAGCCCTGGCTGTTCGCGCTGGATGTGCCGCAGGTTGCGTCCGCCGAGGCGCAGCTTATGGCGGATTTTCATCTCCAGCGCCGCCAGCCGGTGAACAAGCCGCTGATGTATCAGGCGACTTCATGGCTGGACGCGCGTCGCGAAGCGACCAGCGCACCGGCGAGCCTCGGGCGCGCATTGCAGCTGCCGGAACAGGGCAATCCACGTACTCGCGCCTGGGCGACCGAGCTACGGCGCTCTGCGCAAGAGCCGCAGGCGATGGTGGATGCGCTGTTGAAGCACTTCAACCGCCAGCCCTATCACTACACCCTGGAGCCGCCGCCGGTGGGGAGCGATATCGTCGATGATTTCCTGTTCGAGACGCGCAGCGGATTCTGCGCACACTACGCCGGGGCCATGACGTTCGTGCTGCGCGCAGCGGGCATTCCGGCCCGGGTGGTGGCGGGCTATCAGGGCGGTGAGGTCAACCCGGCGGGCAACTACCTTTCCGTTCACCAGTTCGACGCCCACGCCTGGGTCGAGTACTGGGTCGCGGAGCGTGGTTGGGTCAGTGTCGACCCGACCTTCCAGGTTGCGCCCGAGCGGGTGGAGCAGGGCCTGGAGCAGGCGCTGGCCCGTGAGCAGAGCTTTCTCGCCGACGAACCGATGTCACTGCTGCGCTACCGTGATATCGGCTGGATGAACGCGCTGCGCCTGCGCTGGGACAGCCTCAATTACGGTTGGCAGCGCTGGGTACTCAACTATCAGGACGAGCAGCAGTCGCAGATGCTGCAACGCTGGTTCGGCAAGCTGGACGGCCAGACGCTCGGTCTTGGCCTGGTGGCGCTGCTGGGTGTGCTGACCGGCGTGCTCGCGCTGCTGCTGTTCAAGCCCTGGCGGCGCGAAACGGACGCTCAGCAGCGCCTGTTCCGGCGCTTCGAACGACTTCTGGCACGTCATGGCGCGCGCCGCCACAAAGGCGAGGGCGCCCGTAGTTTCGCCCAGCGCGCCGCAGCGATGCTGCCCGAACAGGCGCCGGCCATTCTTGCGTTCGTCAGCCTCTACGAGGCGCAGCGCTACGCCCAGCAAACTGATGCGACTGACGACCTGTCACGCGCCTTGAGCCAGCTGCGTCGGGCGCTGCCCTGGCGTCCCGCTGCGCCGGCACAACGTGGCTGACGTCCATTGCCGGCATGGATGATTCGGCATTTCATGCGGCCGCTTCTGCCAGGCAGGCTCGCACCCTCACCGGCGCCCCTTTAACATCGCTCGCATAACGAACGATAACGAGGTGGATATGGAGCTTTGCGAGCTGTTGCAGGCGGTGCGTGACAACCCCGGCAGTGTGGTGGTACCGGCCAGCTGGGGACAGGGGCGTGCCGGTTTCGGCGGTCTGGTCGCCGCGCTAGTCTTCGAAAGCATGCGCGCCAAGGTGCCCGACGGCAGACCGCTGCGTTCGCTGGCGATCACCTTCGTCGGGCCGCTGGCGCTGGACACGCCGGCGAGCTTCGAGGCCGAGGTACTGCGAGAAGGCAAGGCCGTGAGCCAGATGCTAGGCCGCGTGATGCAGGACGGGCAGGTGGTCACCATAGTCCAGGGCAGCTTCGGCGCAGCGCGCAGTTCCGTCGTGGATGTCGCGGCAGAGCCGGCGCCAGCCATGCCACCGGTCGAAGCCTGCCAGGAACTGCCTTACGTAGCAGGCGTAACGCCGGAATTTACCCGCTACCTGGCCATGCGCTGGGGCATCGGCGGGCTGCCATTTTCCGGCAACGCGTCCCGCGAAATGGGCGGCTGGGTGCGCCAGCGTGGTGATGTACCCCGCGAACCGATGACTGAAGCGCACCTGCTGGCGCTGGTCGATGCCTGGCCGCCTGCCGTGTTGCCGCATCTGAAGAGCTTCGCGCCCGGCAGTTCACTGACTTGGACCATCGAATTCATCCAGCCGTTGCCTGAACTCGACAGCCACGACTGGTGCATGTACCGCGCAGTTATCGAGCATGCCCGTGACGGCTACGGCCACTGCGCCGCGGCGTTGTGGACACCAACCGGAGAATTGGTCGCGCTGAGCCGGCAAACGGTGACCGTTTTTGGCTGATGGCCGATCGGCGGTGTGCGTTACCGATGTTCATCGCCGAGGTGCCGCGCTACGCGAGGGTTTTACTTGCGATCGGTGCGGTAGATCTTTTCCGGATTCATCTTCGGGCTCCACGGCAGGCCGGCGTTCTGCCAGCCGTTCTGTAGGCGAAAACCTGCCTGCGGTCCTTCCTTTATCGCCGCGCCCTGAAATCCATCGACGACATACCGCGCATTGGGAAAACCGTTCTCACGCAGGAAATCCGCACTGGGTTTGCCACGCTCGCTGCCCGAGCGGCACATGGTGATGATTTCGGTGTCGGCGCCCAGCCCACGCTTGTCCAGTTCGGTCTGGATCTGCTCGAGGAACTTCGGATTACGGTTGGTCTGGAACGCACCGCGCTCGTCATTCCAGGCGTTCCGCTCGACGAGCAGATACGGAATGTTGGTGTCCACGGCATCGGTGAAGCCGACGAACATGATCTCCACCGGGTCGCGGACGTCGATGAAGAGGACCTTTGCACCCTCCTGTTGGGCGCGGGCGTAGGCGTCTTGCGGGGTGACTTCGAGTTCTACTGCCTGGGCCGCGAAAGCCAGCATGCTGAGGGAAAGGGCGATCAATGAGGATTTCATCCGGAGCTCCGACATGAAAGGACGTAGATGTTCGGGTCATCTTATACCGGCGGGGGTATTTATCCACTCATTGATCATTCAGTGCTTCTCTTCCCAGCCGCTCAGCATGGCTCTGATGTGTTCCAGGGGCGTCCGCCCGGTTGTGGCCAGGTATACATGCGCTATCAGGAAGATCAGCATCATGAACGCGCCCGCCGTGTGCAGCAGTGCGACCTGTTGCAAGCCGAACCAGGGCGAGAGTAGCTCCTGTACCTGCTCCCAGAAGAGATAGAGCAGCCCGGTCAGCCACAGCAGCGGGCCGATCATCACTTTGACGAACAGGTACGACAGGCGCTGCAACGGGTTGTGCTTGCGCTCCACCGTGATCTTGTACGGATGGGGGGCGCCCATGAAAATCCCGTGGACGTAGTAGCGCAGCATCCGGTCGATGTTGTTCAGCGTGGGAATGTACTGGCGCCACTGGCCGGTGGTGAAATGCCAGAAGATACCGAATACCCACAACAGCATCAGCAGCCAGGCTGATACCTCATGGATTCCAACCGCAGTGCGAAACTCCAATAACGCGTGGCTGCCATGAACCGCGAAGCCGCTGAACAACAGCGTGATGATCAGTGTGGCTTGTGACCAGTGCCAGAAGCGCTCGAAACGGGTAAACAGGTAGAGACGCTCGCCCATGTCAGTGACTCCTTCTGCGGCGGCGCGAGAGTACGCGCAAGGCGGCATGGATGAGGACGCCCAGCAGGGCGAGGCCAGCCAGCCCAAAGCCGATCCGGTCGAGCAGGGGGCTGTGGTGTTTGCCAGTCAGCCAGATGCCGGGAACAGTGCCGAGCTGGCTTTGCCGGGCATGGCACTGTGCGCAATCGAGCGCCTCTTCCTTCGGTGCGACCATATGGGTGATCGGCCACAGCATCGACGTGTCGACGAAGTCGAACTTGCCACTGTAGGGCGCGCCAGAAGCGTCAGCTCCAGCCTGCAGGGCCTTGGCCCAGTCGAAGTTGTACCAGAACGCCGTATCGTTCGGGATCGCGGTATGCGGCACCAGCAATGTCAGGAGTTCGGTATCGAAAGGCTGGCGCCCGTGAAAGGTTTTGACCGGCCAGATGCGTGCATCAGTGGCCCCCGGTGTGCCGTGAAAGCTATTGATCGGTACCCGGGTGCTTGGGTCTATTACAGTATCGGGTTGCACATAGCTAACCCGACCGTCGAACCAGACATAGTCGGGCACTACATCCTCGCCGAGTACGAAACTGCCCTTTCTGCTGTCGTAAAGAACCTGACCGCGCTCGTTGCGCGTCTGGAATGGCTTGCCGTTGGCGTCCATTCTTCCGGCGCTGGACCAGTCCCAGGCCATTTTGGTAGGCACGCCGCCGCGGGCGAAGGCCGGGATATGACAGCTCTGGCAGGCAAGCACGCTGGTGTGGTCATTAAGGCGCCCGGTGTGCAGCAGGTTTCCCAGGTGCGGCTTGTCACCATGGCAGGACTGACAGGTCGAACGGTTGCGCTCGCTGCGCTCACCTCGAGTGACTGCGCCGTGCGGGTCGCTGGCAGTAACGTTGATGCGACTGCCGGCGATCCGGTGCTCCTCGGCAACGTGGCCCGTCGCACAGGTGAAATCGAGACCCTCCGCGGCCATGTGCACGTCCAGCTCACGCGACGGCGCATTGAGCGACGAATCGAGATCGCCGTGTTTCACGCCGTCGCCACCGCCGCCGTAGTAATGGCAGGTCCCGCAGGTCCGGCGCGTGGTTGCGCCAACATGGCGTGCCACGGCGGCCAGGTCGACCGGTTCGATGAATTTGCCTGAGCCGGGTGCGGTTTCGCTGCGCACCAGCGGCGGATGCCCAGCGAGGCCCGCAAGCTTGAGGTAGTTGCCGGTGTTATGGCAGGAAAGGCAGTCGACCTTGGTTTCGTCGGTAAAGTCGAAGCTGGCATCCTTCCAACCATAGCCGATGTGGCAAGACTGGCAGAACGCCTCGTTGGAACGGTCGCCGATGCAGAAGCCGTTGAGCATGGTCTTCTTGCCCAGACGCTGACCGGTATCCGGGTTTATGTAGTCCCAGGTCCAGTGCCGCGTGGCCATGATCTGCTTGGCTGCCTTGCCGTGGCAGCTCAGACAGGCCCGCGTTACTTCTTCGCCACTGGCGAAAGGACCCAGCAGGGCATCGAAACGAGCGTGATTGGCGGTGGATGCTTGCGCCAGGCCGCCAGCAAGCAGGAGCGGCGCTAGTAGCAGGGCGATGGTGCGCTGGCGGAATGCTCTCACTTGCTGCATGGCAGCGGCGCTAGGGTCCAGCATAGATCACCCCTGGCAATCTGCTACTGCAGCCATTGCGGCTGTAGCAGCATGACGACGCCCCGCGGGAGCATCACCGCACCGCTGATGAGCTTCAGCGTGCCGCCAGGTCGTTTTGTGAGCTTGCGGCTGCTCAGCGCGAGCACGGCGAAACAGGTAGTACATCTGATCAGCAATGACGAACGTCAGCACTGCCGGCGGCCAGACGCCGGCGCCACGGGACAGGCGCAGCAGATCGGCGCGAGCGGCAGGATCGCGATCGACTTCCCGCAGGCGAATCTCCAGCTCCGAATGCTGCGTGGAGAGCTCCGCGAGATGGGCCTTGGCTGCGCTGCAGTGCGGGCAGCCGTCACGCACGAATACCTTAAGCACCGTTGCGTTAGCGAAGGCATGAGCGCTGGCCAGTATCCCCAGAAGCATCAACAGAGCCCCGCGCAACACGACGTGGTACATGAGCGTGCTTCCCAGATGCTGGCCCAGCCGCCGGCGGGGCGATGGCACATGGTTTGCGAATCCACGCCCATCCTCGACCGTCCTTTTCCGGCCGGCAATGATCTGTAGCAAGGTTGCGCGGTGTGAGCGGCCTTGGCACAGCAGGGTGGACTAATCTCTTAATCAGCGTCATGTAACCGGACCTGGCAAGCGGACAGAATCAGGCACCGGTGAGACAGGCCTGTGCCGTGCTGTTTGCCGTCCTACCAGCGGAGATTTTGGCGATGAAGATCGAGCGATTCGAAGACCTGATCGACTGGACACGCGACACCCATGCCATGCTGGCTCGTTGCATGGCTCGCTGTTCCGACAAGCACGAAGAGACCCGAGCCAAATGGCTGCTGGTCTACATTGCCGACCACGAGAGAGCACTGGCGGAAACGGTCGACAAGATCGAGAAGCATGCCGACCCGAAGGCATTGCATACCTGGATCTACGACTATCTGACACGCAATCCCGTGTTGCGCAATCAGGCCTGTAAGGCTTACGACACCATGACGGTGGAGGAGATTTCCCTGGATATCTTCACCATTCATAACCAGGTGATCGATCTCTACCGCTCCTTGGCGCGTCGCGCCGAAATTGATGGTGCACGCAATCTCGCCGAGGACCTTCTACGCATGGAAGAGCACGAGACCATGCGTCTTGCTCGTCAGGTGAGCCGTATTCACGAGATGTGATGTCAGTGCGGCCCGTCCTGCCGTCCATGGCAATGTCCGATCTCGGCAACACCGGTGCCGCATGTAAATTTGCCCTGTTGCCCTGTTGCCCTGTTGCAAGGTGACACAGTGACGCCGGCTAGTCTGTCGCGAGTGAATCGCCGCGGGCTTGGAGGTTCTTACTCAAGCATCATCCCAGCCGCAGTCACCGCCCAAGCGATGCGCTTTCCCGCATACTGCGCGCCGTCAGTCAGCATGGTTACGGTTGCATATTGATGGTGTCGCTCTCCGGCTATCTCGGCCTTTTTCTCGCGGCGTTCGGTGCCGCCACGCTGCTACCGATGCAGTCCGAGGCGGTGCTCGCCGGCCTCCTTCTTTCCGAACGCTACACGGTCTGGGCCCTGGTCGCCGTGGCCAGCCTCGGCAATGTGCTGGGCTCGGTTGTGAACTGGCTGCTCGGGCGTTACGTCGAGCATTTTCGCCACAAGCGCTGGTTTCCGGTCAACGAGCGGCAACTGACGAAGGCGCAGCACAGCTACCATCGCTACGGTCGCTGGACCTTGCTGCTCAGCTGGGTGCCGATCATTGGTGATCCGCTGACCCTGGTCGCCGGCGTGATGCGTGAGCCGCTATGGAGCTTTCTGCTGATCGTCACGTTGGCGAAGACCGCGCGCTACCTCATGGTGATGGGGTTGACCCTGGGCTGGATGTGACGCAAGGGCTGACAGCGCGACCGTGCCTGGCCGATCATGGCGGCCAACGACTACAGGGCAGGAAACCGAGCCGCATGACCAGCGAGGCGCAAACGACAGCAGACGAGGCAGCCGTCTCGGCGATAGCCCGCCGGGACAGCATCAGCGTCCGCCTGGTAGCCGAGGCGCTGCTGGGTTTCGTGCAGCCCGGGCTATCCACCGGGCAGCTGCTGGATGAGATCGGTCTCGACCCCGCCTGCCTGCAAGATCCCGACGGCCGCATGGACGTGCGTGACTACTCGCAACTCTGGCTGCGACTGGCGCGGCGCTTCGATGACGAATTCTTCGGCATGGACCCGCGCCGGCTGCGCTGGGGCAGCTTCGTCTTTCTCAGCCGCAGCTGCATCCAGCAGCCGACACTGGAGAAGGCGCTGGTTCACGCACTGAGCTTTCTCGGGCTGGGCCTGGAGGACCTGCGTGGCAAGCTGATCCGCAGCCAGAGCCTGGCTGAAGTGTTGCTGCGCGAACGCAACCCCGAGCCGGCGCGAGCCTTTTGCTACTTCACCTTCTGGATGCTCCTGCACGGCCTGGCCTGCTGGCTGGTGGGGCGGCGTATCCCGCTGCTGGCGGTCGAGTTGCGTTGTGCCGAACCGGACTACACGGATGATTACCGGGTGATGTTCTCCGACAACCTGCGTTTCGGCCGGCCGTCGACGCGGATTATTTTCGCTGCCGAAGTGCTCGATCTGCCGATCCGTCGTAGCGAAGCAGAATTGCAGGCCTTTCTCGCCGAAGCGCCAGCCAACATCCTGGTGCGTTATCGCGACCACTCCAGCCTGGCCAGTCGCATCAAACAGCACCTGCGCAGCCTGCCTGCCGAACGCTGGCCAGACAGCGAGACGCTGGCACAGACCCTGTGCATCTCGGCCTCGACCCTGCGTCGCCGGCTGGCGGAGGCGGGGCAGCCTTATCAGGCCATCAAGGACGGCTTGCGCCAGGAAATGGCCACCGAATGGCTGGCCGACGCCGCCATCAGCTATGGCGAAATCGCCGAGCGGCTGGGGTTTGCCGATGTCAGTTCGTTCTACAAGGCGTTCCGCAAGTGGACAGGTATCAATCCCGGGCACTACCGCAACCTGATTCTGGCGCCGGCGCGCGCCTGATAGCGCGTTGTTGGGCCTGAGGCCTCCAGCTGTCCTCACGCCTTTAGCGATAGCGGGAAGATTGCCTTTTGCCATTGGCCAAAACGGTCAGGCAGGTTGAGAACATCGACCATTGCCGCACCCGTGTCGCTGTCCAAAGATAACCCCGGCTTCGCACCGAATAACAACAAGCACGGGAGACAGCCATGCAGATTCGCGACAAGGTATTCCTCATTACTGGCGGCGCCTCCGGCCTTGGCGCTGCGGCGGCGCAGGCGCTGGTCGAGGCGGGCGGCAAGGTCGTGCTCGCCGATCTGGACGAAGCCGCGGCCAACGCCACGGCACAGGCGCTCGGGCCTAGCGCCCTCGGCGTCGCCGCCGACATTCGTGATGAACAGGCCGCGCGCCATGCCGTCGCCGCCGCCCGCGAACATTTCGGCGCGTTGCACGGGCTGGTCAACTGCGCCGGCGTCGCCGGCGGCGAAAAAGTCCTCGGCCGCAACGGCCCGCACAGTCTGGACGGCTTCAGCCGCATCGTCGGCATCAACCTGATCGGTAGCTTCAACATGCTGCGGCTGGCCGCCGAGGCGATGGCCGAGAACGCGCCTGACGAAGGTGGCGAGCGCGGCGCGATCATCAATACCGCATCGATCGCTGCCTTCGACGGCCAGATCGGCCAGACGGCCTATGCCGCGTCCAAGGGCGGGGTGGTCAGCATGACCCTGCCTGCCGCCCGCGAATTGGCGCGCTTCGGCATCCGCGTGATGACCATCGCCCCCGGCGTGTTCGAGACGCCGATGATGGCCGGGATGACCCAGGAAATCCGCGACTCGCTGGCCGCCGGCGTGCCGTTTCCGCCACGCCTGGGCCACCCGGCCGAATACGCCGCGCTGGTGCGGCACATCTTCGAGAACAGCATGCTCAATGGCGAGGTGATCCGTCTCGACGGCGCCTTGCGCATGGCCGCCAAGTGAAGGAAGCAGAGATGAAAGATGATCCGATCGTAATCGTCAGCAGTGCGCGCACGCCCATGGGCGGTTTTCAGGGCGACCTGCAGGGGATGACCGCCTGGCAGCTCGGTGCTGCCGCCATCCGCGCGGCGGTGGAACGCAGCGGCCTGCCGGCCGAGAACGTGCAGGATGTGCTGATGGGCTGCGTGCTGCCTGCCGGCCAGGGCCAGGCACCGACACGTCAGGCGGCGTTGAGCGCCGGGCTGACCCGCGCCACCACCTGCACCACGGTCAACAAGATGTGCGGCTCGGGCATGCAGACGGTGATCATGGCCCACGACCAGCTGCTTGCCGGGAGTGCCGATATCGTCGTCACCGGCGGGATGGAAAGCATGTCCAACGCGCCTTACCTGCTCGACCGAGCCCGTGGCGGCTATCGCATGGGCCATGGGCGGGTGCTCGACCATATGTTTCTCGACGGTCTGGAAGACTCGTTCGACAAAGGCCGGCTGATGGGCACTTTTGCCGAAGAATGCGCCGACGCGTTCGGCTTCAGCCGTGAAGCCCAGGACGCTTACGCGCTCGAGTCCCTGCGCCGCGCTCAGGTGGCAATCAGCGAGGGGCGTTTTGCCGAAGAGATCGTTGCGCTGGAGGTCACCCAGGGCAAACAGCAGCGGCATATTCGCGACGACGAGCAGCCACCCAAGGCGATGCCGGAAAAGATTCCCAGTCTGAAGCCGGCGTTCCGCGAGGGCGGCACGGTGACTGCGGCCAACTCCAGCTCGATTTCCGATGGTGCCGCCGCGCTGCTGCTCATGCGCCGCTCCGAAGCCGAGCGCTGGGGCCTGCAGCCACAGGCGGTGATCCACGGCCACGCGGCCTACGCTGATGCACCGAATCTGTTCACCACAGCGCCGATTGGCGCGATCCGCAAGCTGATGGAGCGCACCGGTTGGTCCACCGAAGACGTTGATCTGTTCGAGATCAACGAAGCCTTCGCGGTGGTCGCCATGGCCAGCATGCGCGAGTTGGGCTTGGACCACGCCAAGGTCAACGTCAACGGCGGTGCCTGCGCGCTCGGCCATCCCATCGGTGCCTCGGGCGCGCGGATCCTGGTGACGCTGCTTTCGGCCCTTCGTGCACGTGGTCTGCGCCGTGGCGTGGCGGCGATCTGCATCGGCGGCGGCGAAGCCACCGCCATGGCCGTCGAACTGATCTGAGGAGGCATCCATGCTGCCCAATGAAGATCAAAACGCGATCGCCGAGATGGCTCGCCAGTTCGCTCAGGAACGGCTGAAGCCTTTCGCCGAACAGTGGAGTCGCGAGCATCGCTATCCCGCCGAGGCGATTGCCGAGATGGCCGCGCTCGGCTTCTTCGGCATGCTGGTGCCAGAGCAGTGGGGTGGCAGCGACACCGGCTACCTGGCCTATGCCATGGCATTGGAAGAGATCGCCGCCGGCGACGGCGCCTGCTCGACCATCATGAGCGTGCACAACTCGGTAGGCTGCGTGCCGATCCTGCGTTTCGGCAACGACCAGCAAAAGCGCGACTTCCTCGGTCCGCTAGCACGCGGCGAGCAGATCGGCGCCTTCGCCCTCACCGAACCACAGGCCGGTTCCGACGCCAGCAGCCTGCGTACTCGTGCCCGGCGTGACGGCGATCATTACGTGCTCAATGGTGCCAAGCAGTTCATCACGTCGGGCAAGCATGCCGGCACGGTGATCGTCTTTGCGGTGACCGACCCGGACGCCGGCAAGCGCGGTATCAGTGCCTTCATCGTACCCACCGACAGCCCGGGCTATCAGGTGGTACGGGTCGAGGACAAGCTCGGTCAGCACGCGTCGGATACCTGCCAGATCGCGTTCGAGGACCTGCGCGTGCCGGTGGCCAACCGGCTGGGCGAGGAGGGCGAGGGCTATCGCATTGCCCTGGCCAATCTCGAAGGCGGACGCATCGGCATCGCCGCCCAGGCAGTGGGCATGGCGCGCGCGGCGTTCGAAGCAGCGCGTGATTACGCCCGCGACCGCGAAACCTTCGGCAAGCCGATCATCGAGCATCAGGCCGTGGCCTTTCGCCTGGCCGACATGGCCACCCAGATCGCCGTGGCACGGCAGATGGTGCATCACGCCGCCGCGCTGCGCGAAGCCGGGCGGCCGGCATTGGTGGAGGCGTCGATGGCCAAGCTGTTCGCCTCGGAGATGGCGGAGAAGGTCTGTTCCGCCGCGATTCAGACCCTGGGTGGCTACGGCTACCTGTCCGACTTCCCGGTGGAGCGTATCTACCGCGATGTGCGGGTCTGCCAAATCTACGAAGGCACCAGCGACATCCAGCGCCTGGTCATCGCGCGCAACCTTGGAGGGCCGGCTTGACCGAAACCAGGTGCGCCTGCGTGCCCTGCGGCGCATCGATACGTGATTTCAGTGGTGCCGGTAGAACGCCGTTTCCTCGACCGGCACTTGCACAATAAAAACAAGATAGAGGTAGGAAACATGCAACCAGGATTGATGCAGAACGCCCCCCTGTTGATCAGCAGCATCGTCACCCACGCCGCCCGTGCTCACGGTGATCGCGAAATCGTCTCGCGGCTGGTCGACGAACCCCTCTGGCGTTATGACTATGCCGGGCTCGCCGCCCGTTCGGCGCAGGCCGCCAGCATGCTGGGCAAGCTCGGCATCGGCCCCGGCGATTGCGTGTCGTCGCTGGCCTGGAATACTCACCGTCACTACGAGCTGTTCTTCGCCGTGCCCGGCATCGGCGCCGTGCTGCACACGGCCAACCCGCGGCTGTCGGACGAACAGATCGTCTACACCATCAACCACGCCGGCAGTCAGGTGCTGCTATTCGACAGCAGCTTTGCCGAGTGCGTCGCCCGGCTGCGGCCACGTCTGGGCAACATCCGCCATTTCATTGAACTGGCTGCGCAACCGAGTTCTGGCCTAGAGGATGTCCTGGGCTACGAGCAGCTGATCGCCGACGAGCAGCCGCTGGACTGGCCGCAGTTCGACGAGAACGCCGGCGCGGTGCTCTGTTACACCTCCGGCACCACTGGCGACCCCAAGGGTGTGCTCTACAGCCACCGCTCGGTGGTGCTGCATGCGATGGCCGCCGGCCTGTCCGGCGCGTTCGGCCTGTCCGCCTTCGATTGCATCATGCCGTGCTCGTCGCTCTATCACGGCACCGCCTGGGGCATCCCATTTGCCGCGGCGATCAATGGCTGCAAGTTCGTGCTGCCGTGCGACAAGATGGACGGCGCGAGCCTGCAGGAACTGATCAAGACCGAGGGCGTGACCCTGTCCGGCGGCGTGCCGACCATCTGGACCATGTACCTCGCCCATCTGGAACGTAGCGGTGAGGATTCCGGCAGTCTGGCGCGGCTGGTGATCGGCGGTTCCGCCGTGCCGCGGGCGATGGCCGAAACCTTCCAGACCAAGTACGGCGTCGCGGTCTGCCAGCTCTGGGGGATGACCGAGACCAGCCCGCTGGGTGTTGTGGCCACGCCGACGCCGAAACTGGCCGAACGTGGTCAGCAAGCGACCAACGACACCATCTGGACCCGTCAGGGCCGCCTGCAATTCGGTATCGAGCTGAAGATCGTCGATGAGGAAGGGCGCGAGCTGCCATGCGATGGCGTCAGTTCTGGCAGCCTCAAGGTGCGCGGCCCCTGGACGGTCGAGCGCTACTACCGCAGCGAAAAAAGCGCGCTGGATGAGGATGGCTGGTTCGATACCGGTGACATCGCCACGCTGGATGCCGATGGCTTCATGCGCATCACCGACCGCAGCAAGGACGTGATCAAGTCCGGCGGCGAATGGGTCAGCTCCATCGATATCGAGAACGTCGCGGCGGCCTGTCCCGGGGTGAAGGTGGCAGCCGTGGTCGGCGTATTCCACCCCAAATGGGAGGAGCGCCCGGTACTGGTGATCGAGCCGCATGTCGATGCTGAGGTTACGGTCGAGACGATCCTCGCCCATCTGGAGCCGAACATCGTCAAGTGGTGGATGCCGGACGCGGTGATCTTCGACGCGGTGCCATTGACCGCCACCGGCAAGATCGACAAGAAGGTGCTGCGCGAGCGCTATCGCAACCATCTGGTCGAGAACCAGCCCAGCGCCGTGAACCAGTAACGCCTGTTACCCATACGCGCTCCGTGCTTCGGTGCGGGGCGCGTCTGCGTGCGTGTGCATCAAGGAGATCGACCCATGAACGAACACGACGCCACCCGTAGCGGACCGCTGTGCGGCCTGCGCGTGCTGGAGTTCGCCGGCATCGGCCCCGGCCCGCATTGCGCCATGCTGCTGGCCGACATGGGCGCCGAGGTGCTGCGCATCGAGCGCGAAGGCGGCAATGGCTGGCCGAACCCGGTGGTCGATCGCGGGCGCAAGACGCTGACCCTCGACATCCGCAGTGTGGCTGGGCGAGAGCGCTGTCTGACGCTGGCCGTGGACGCCGACGTGCTGATCGAAGGCTTCCGCCCCGGGGTGATGGAACGGCTGGGGCTGGGCCCGGACGAACTGCTGGCGCGCAATCCGCGGCTGATCTACGGACGCATGACCGGTTGGGGGCAGACTGGGCCGTTGGCCAGGGCTGCCGGGCACGACATAAACTACATCGCCTTGACCGGCGCGCTGGCGGCAATCCGCGGCGAGAGCGGGACGGCGATTCCGCCGTTGAACCTGGTCGGTGATTTCGGCGGCGGCTCGCTCTATCTCGCCGTCGGCATCCTCGCCGCGCTGTGGGAGCGCGAACGTTCGGGGCAGGGGCAGGTGATCGATGCGGCGATCGTCGATGGCGTGTCGTCGTTGATGACCTTCTTCGCCGGCCTGCTGCCGAGCGGGCGGATCGACATGCAACGCGAACGCAATCCGCTGGCTGGCGCTGCGCCGAACTACCGTTGCTATTGCTGCGCCGATGGTCGCGAGATTGCAATCGGGCCGCTGGAGCCACAGTTCTGGCACGAGTTGCTGGAGCGATTAGACGCGCCGGAAGCGCTCTGGGCGGGTTGCGCCGATCCGGCCGAATGGCCTGCGCAGAGCGAGCTGCTGGAGCAGCTGTTCGCGACCCGCACGCGAGCCGAATGGTGCGCCTTGCTCGAGGGCAGCGACGCCTGCTTCGCGCCCGTGCTTGAACTGGAAGAAGCGGCGCAGCACCCGCATCTGCGCCAGCGTGGCGTTTACCAGGACCTTGATGGTGAGCTGCAGGCAGCACCGGCGCCGCGTTTTTCCCGCACGCCCGGCAAGGCGAGGCGGACGTTACGTTGCAGTGCGGAAGAGGGGTGGGACTGAGTTGCACAGCTGACGTTAAGCACTGTTACGACGTACGCAGGCTTGCGCGCGAGTATCGAAGTCGACGACTTTCATGCTGCGAAAAAAAGCGCGTCCATTATTGGGCAAGCAGTCAGGAAAATGATTCCTGAATATATAACGCTTATATCGCAACACTGTTCAAAGTAATCATTCGGGGGTCGACCAAAGTAGTGTGCAGCGCCCGTAAAGCGCGGCCTAGACGTGCCGCACGTCGGTTTTGGTTTGCGAGTTGGCACCAGCTGACTACTATGAAAACGGAGGCTGCTTATTACAACAAAAACGGGGAGTACAACGTCATGATTAATGATGCCGAACAACAAGTAGTTGCACTTGAACTGTGCCGTTTCCTGGCCCACTGCGTCGCTGCGATCGTTGTCGTGGGGATGCTGTTCGTGGCCCTCGTCGGATCCTGGCACGCTGCCCTCAGTGTAGGTGTCGTCCCTTTGCTCGCCATCATGGCCTGCGATTACCTAGCGAGACGCAAGGAAACTGCTGTGCAGACAGCAGACGCCTGATACGACACAGGCGCTAACCAGCCGAAGAACCTTTTTATGCCCATCGAGCGATAGACACCCTGACAGTGAACCACTGCCGGGGTGTCCTGCGTTATGCAGCCGCGAATCGGCTGTATCACTATCGCGCCCTTGCACGTCGCCGCGCACAGAGGCGGTTACCCAAAGGTGTTACTCCTTTCGTACAGCGTAACGGTCACTGAGGTGGGCGGTAACGAATCAGGCGCGGATTCTGTGCTCTCTGTGCATGTCCAAATCGTAACCTATTGAAAAATATGGAATTATCAAAACTGGCATGACGAATGCTTTGTTATTGGCATAACAAGAACAAGAAAGCACATCCAATAACAAAAACAACACGTAGCGACTCCGACACAATAAAAACAAGCAGGTGGGAGACGTAGCAAACTGATTCTTTTGGAGAGGAATTGCCCGACAGGTTTCCTGTCGACCGGACCGAGAACAATAAAACTGCCTTGAGGCAGCTCCAGAACCGGTTGAGCCCGCGAGGGTAGTGGCAACATCAGCGACCAAAATAATCCGTTTGTTCTTTATGTCCCTTATGGGACTGCTACTCGGACGATGTCCGACCGGGCTGCCAACAAAAACAACAAGCCCGTCAGCAGAAGAAGAACAAAGCAACACGACCTGAAGGGGAGCCTAGCGGCTCCCCTTTTTATTTGGGCCGCAAGACAGCGGCCGCGCTGTCAGGCGTTGTGGGCATTGATTGTGTAATTGAGTGGGCTTCGATACAGCCAGGCTGGCTTTGCCGTACGGGTGAAGGCGCCAACGTGACGAATGCCGAGCTGTCAGATTGCAGCACGGCATTCGTCCAGCACGCAGTGGCGTTTACAGCGGGTAGTTCGCCAGCTCCCGCGCGATCAGCAGGCGCTGGATCTCGCTCGAGCCCTCGTAGATCTGCGTAATACGGGCATCGCGGTAATAGCGCTCGACCGGATAATCCTCAAGATAGCCGTAGCCACCGTGGATCTGCACCGCCTGCGAACAGACCTTCTCCGCCATTTCCGAGGCGAACAGCTTGGCCTGGGAGGCTTCTGACAGGCACGGCAGACCGGCGCTCTTCAGCCTTGCGGCATGCAGGATCAGCAGACGCGCCGCATTCAGCTGGGTCTGCATGTCGGCGAGCATGTTGGCGATGCTCTGGTGCTCGGCGATCGGCTTGCCGAACTGCACGCGCTCGCGGGCGTAGAGCAGGGCCGCTTCGAAGGCCGCGCGGGCGATGCCCACGGCCTGCGCGCCGATGCCGATGCGTCCGCCTTCGAGGTTCGACAGCGCAATCGCCAGGCCCTTGCCGCGCTCGCCAAGCAGATTGGTCTCCGGGATTCGGCAGTCGCTGAGCGAGACCGCGCAGGTGTCCGAAGCGCGGATACCCATCTTGTGTTCGCTGCGCTCCACCGCGAAGCCGGGCGTGTCGGTGGGCACCAGAAACGCGGAAAGTCCCTTCTTGCCGAGGTCCGGATCGGTCACCGCGAAAACGATGGCCAACTTCGCCCGCTTGGCATTGCTGCAGAACTGCTTGCTGCCGTTGAGTACCCACTGGCCGTCCACCAGCTCTGCGCGGGTGCGCAGGTTGTGCGCCTCGGAGCCGGCCTGCGGTTCGGTGAGGGCGAAGCAGCCGATGGCGCGACCGCTGGCCAGTTCCGCCAGCCACTCGTCCTTCTGCGCCTGCGAGCCGTAGTTCAGCACCGGGCCGCAACCCACCGAGTTGTGGATGCTCATCAGCGCGCCGGTGGCGCCATCGCCGACGGAGATTTCCTCCACGGCCAGGGCGTAGGCGACGTAGTCGATATAGCTGCCGCTCCATTCTTCCGGGACTACCATGCCGAGCAGGCCAAGCTCGCCCATCTGGGCGACCAGGGCGTCGTCGATCCAGCCGGCCTTTTCCCAGGCCTGTGCATGGGGTGCGATTTCGCGGCGGGCGAAGTCGCGCGCCATGTCGCGGATCATGCGTTGGTCTTCGCTGAGTTCGAGGTCATGCATTGCGCGGTCTCTTCTTGTTGTTGTGCTGCAAAGAGGTTCAGGCCGTGGCGCTGCGGCGTGTCTTGCCGGTGGTGGCCTTGAAGCCGTCGAAGAACGCCTGGACGCGCTCCGGCGTGACCTCTGCCAGCGTCGGCGGATTCCAGCGTGGGGACTTGTCCTTGTCGATGATCAGCGCGCGCACGCCTTCCATGATGTCGCCCTTGGCGAACCATTGACGGTCCAGATGCAGCTCCAGGGCGAAGCAGTCGGCCAGCGGCAAATTGCGGCCGCGCCGCAGCATCTCCAGGGTGACGCACATCGCCAGGGGTGAGCGGCTGTCGAGCACCTTGAGGGTCTCGGCGGCCCAGTCGCTGAATTCGGGACGGTTCTCGGCTGCCAGCGAGGCACGAACCGATGCCACGTCCTGCTTGGCGAAATGCTCGTCGATGGCCTGGTGCAGCGCTTTGAGTTCGGAACCGGGCAGCCTGTTGGTGCCTAGTGTCGCCACCAGGGTGCGCAGCGCCTCCTGGGGATGGACCGACCAGCTCATGCGGTCCAGGCAGCGATCCAGCTCGGCAATCTGGTCGTGGCTGACGCACCAGTCCGCCAGGCCCACGTGCAGCGCATCGGCGGCGCGGATCTGCAGGCCGGTGACGCCCATGTAGGTGCCAAGCTCACCCGGCAGGCGCGAGAGGAAATAGCTGCCGCCCACATCCGGGAAATAGCCGATGCCGACTTCCGGCATGCCCATGCGCACGCGCTCGGTGACCACCCGCAGCGACGCGCCCTGGACCAGGCCCATGCCGCCGCCGAGGACGAAACCGTCCATCAGCGCCAGCAGTGGTTTCGGGTAGGCATGGATGTACTGATCGAGGGCGTATTCCTCCTCGAAGAAGGTTTCGTGCTCGGTGTCGCCGCGCTGGAAGCTGTCGTACAGCGAACGGATGTCACCGCCGGCGCAGAAGGCTTTTTCGCCATTGGCGCGCAGTACTACGGCATGAATCTGCGGATCGGCAGCCCAGGCGCTGAGCTGCTGGTGCAGCAGGCGGACCATTTCCAGGGTCACCGCATTCAGCCCGGCCGGGCGGTTGAGGGTGAGGTGGCCGACGTGGTTGCGTACGGCGGCCAGCACGGGGCGTTCGGTTGCACTCATGGTCAGGTGTCCTTGCGGTACTGATTGATGATCGCCGAGAAGTCCAAGCCGCCATGACCCTGGGCGCTGAAGCTCTGGTAGAGCTGCTGGGCGAGGGCGCCGAGGATTACCGGCTGGCGCACCTGCTTGGCGGCCTCGGTGGCCAGGCCGAGGTCCTTGAGCATCAGATCGCTGCCGAAGCCGCCGCTGTAGCCGCGTGAGGACGGAACGTTGTCCAGCACGCCGGGGAAGGGGTTGTAGGTATCCGAGCTCCAGCAGCGGCCGCTGGAGGTGTTGATCACGCCGGCCAGGGTCTTGGCATCCATGCCCAGCGCGACGCCCAGCGCCATCGCCTCGGCGACGCCGATCATGGAAATGCCCAGCAGCATGTTGTTGGCGACCTTGGCCACCTGGCCGTTGCCGGCTGCACCGCAGTGCACGATGTTCTTGCCCATGGCCGCGAGGATCGGCTGCGCACGGTCGAAGTCCGCGTCGCTGCCACCGACCATGAAGGTCAGGGTGCCGGCTGCTGCACCGCCGGTGCCGCCGGAGACCGGTGCGTCGAGCATCGGGTTGCCATGCTCGGCGGCGGCCTTGGCCACTTCGCGGGCGCTGTGCGGATCGATGGTCGAACAGTCGATCAGCATCACACCGGCACGGCTGCTGGCGATCAAGCCGTTCGCGCCCAAGTACACGCTCTTCACATGGGCTGCGGCCGGCAGCATGGTGATGATCAGCTCGGCGTTGCCCTGGGCGATGGCGGTCGGAGAGTCGACCGGCAGCGCACCGGCGCCGACCAGGTTTTCGACGGCCGCGGCGTTGAGGTCGAAGACGCTGAGTTGGTGGCCTGCCTTGAGCAGGTTGTGGGCCATGGGCGCGCCCATGTTGCCGAGACCAATGAATCCGATATGCATGGCGTGTTTCCTCTTCTTGTTATGGCCAGATGCGGCTTAGCGATTGGTGAACTCAGGCTTGCGCTTCTCGCTGAACGCGGCCATGCCTTCCTTCTGGTCGGCAGTGGCGAACACCGCGTGGAACACACGACGCTCGAAGCGGATGCCTTCGGCCAGCGTGGTTTCGAAGGCGCGATTGACGCTTTCCTTGATCATCATGGTGGCCGGCAGGGATTTCTCGGCGATCACGCGGGCGGCCTTGAGGGTTTCCTTCAGCAGGCTTTCGGCTGGGAACACACGGGCGACGAGGCCGGCGCGCTCGGCTTCGGCAGCGTCCATCTGGCGGCCAGTCAGGCACATGTCCATGGCCTTGGCTTTGCCCACTGCACGGGTCAGACGCTGGGTGCCGCCGATGCCCGGCAGCACACCGAGGTTGACTTCCGGTTGGCCAAAACGCGCGTTGTCGCCGGCAAAGATCATGTCGCAGAGCAACGCCAGTTCGCAGCCGCCGCCCAGGGCGTAACCGGCGACAGCGGCAATCAGCGGCTTGCGGCGGGTGGCGATACGATCGGCTTCGGCGAAAAGATCGTCGAGATAGACCTGCGGGTAGGACAGCTCGGCCATTTCCTTGATGTCGGCGCCGGCGGCAAAGGCCTTGGGCGAGCCGGTCAGGACGATGCAGCCGATCTGTGGATTGGCCTCGAGCTGGCCCAGCGCCTGGTTCAGCTCGCTGATCAGTTGGGCGTTGAGCGCGTTGAGCGCCTGCGGCCGGTTAAGGGTGATCAGAGCAACGCGTTCTTTGATTTCTACGAGCAGGGTTTCGAATGTCATTTCAGCATCCTTTGGGCCGGCGCGCGCGCCGGCTTGGTGAGTGATTTCACTTAAGATTGATGGTGGTGTTGACCGGGCCGCCGACCTCGTTCTCATCGAACCAGCGTTCGGTGATGGTCTTGGTCTGGGTGTAGAACTGCACCACCTGCTTGCCGTACGGGCCGAGGTCGCCGAGCTTGGAAGCGCGTGAGCCGGTGAAGGAGAACATCGGTACCGGCACCGGGATCGGTACGTTGATGCCCACCTGACCCACATCGATCTCTTCCTGGAAGTGCCGCGCGGCCGCGCCAGAGCGGGTGAAGATGGCGGTGCCGTTGCCGTTCGGGTTGGCGTTGATCAGCGTGATGGCTTCGTCCATGGTCGCTGCCGCCATGACGCAGAGGACCGGGCCGAAGATTTCTTCCTGATAGATGCTCATCTCGCGGGTAACGCCGGAGAAGATCGTCGGGCCGACGAAGTTGCCCTTTTCGTAGCCGCTGACGCTCGGGTTGCGGCCGTCCAGCTCCAGCTTGGCGCCTTCGCGTACGCCGCGTTCGATCAGCCCGCTGACGCGATCCAGCGCCGCGCAGGAAACCAGCGGACCGACGTCGGTGCCGGCCTCGACACCGGCGTTGACCTTGAGTGTCTGCGCCTTGGCGACCAGATCGGGAATCCAGGCCTGCGCTTCGCCCACCAGCACCACCACCGACAGCGCCATGCAGCGCTGGCCGGCCGCACCGAAGGCAGCACCGGCGAGGTTGTTGAGGGTCTGCTCCTTGTGCGCATCGGGCAGCACGATGGCGTGGTTCTTCGCGCCCATCATGCACTGCACGCGCTTGCCGGCCTGGCTGGCGCGGTTGTAGACGTGGGTGCCGACCCTGGTCGAGCCAACGAAGGATACCGCCTTGATATCCGGGTGGTCGCAGATCGCATTTACCGCGTCCGCACCGCCATGCACCACGTTGAGCACGCCCGGTGGCACGCCGGCTTCCAGCGCCAGTTCGCACAGGCGCATGGTGACCATCGGGTCCTGCTCGGACGGCTTGAGGACAAAGGTGTTACCGGTGGCGATGGCCATCGGGAACATCCACAGCGGGATCATCGCTGGGAAGTTGAACGGCGTGATGCCGGCGCAGACGCCCAGCGGCTGCAGCAGGGTATAGGTATCGACGCCGGCGGCGACGTTGTTCGCCAGCTCGCCGAGCTGCAGGTTGCCGATACCGGCGGCGTGCTCGACCACTTCCAGGCCGCGGAACACATCGCCCTCGGCATCGGCCAGGGTCTTGCCCTGTTCGGCGGTGAGGATCGCCGCCAGCTCCTTCATGTTTTCACGAATCAGTTGCTGGTACTTGAGGAAGATGCGCGCACGCGCACCGATCGGTGTCTTGCGCCAGGTCTTGAAGGCTTTCTGGCCGCTGGCGACGGCACGGTCGATTTCCTCGGCAGTCGCAAAAGGCACGCGCGCCAGGACTTCCTGGGTCGCCGGGTTGACGACATCGCGCCAGTCCTGGGTCGTCGATTCGATAAATTCACCGTCGATCAGCAATTTAACGGTAGGAATGGAGCTGGACGTTGTCATAAGGCTCTCCGCCTGAAAAGGCACTGTTGTTGTCATGGCTCGCGGACGGCTGCGATCAGTTGCACTGAATGTAGCAATGCAAAAAACCACATTACAATGCGATCGACTGCAGAGTCGCTCTGCATAAATGCACAGGAGCTGATGGAGGCTTCAACCATGGACTGGGACAATCTGCGCTATTTCCTCGAGGTCGCCCGAGCGGGGCGGCTGACGACCGCGGCGCGCCGGCTCGCTGTCGACCACACCACCGTGTCCCGTCGTTTGCAGGCGCTGGAAAAAAGCATGGGCCTGCAGCTCTTCCTGCGCGAGCCGGGTGGTTACAAGCTCACCGAAGCCGGGCGCAATCTGTTGCCGCGGGTCGAGGCCATGGAAAGCGCCAGCGTGGCCATCGAACATTCGCTGCCGAGCATGGCCGACGGCCTGTCCGGGCAGGTGCGCATCGGCGCCACCGAGGGTTACGGCACGGTGATGCTCGCCGGCCAGCTCACCGGGCTCAGTCGGCGCTATCCGCACCTGAACATCGACCTGCTGGCGTTGCCGCGCGCGGTGCGACTGTCGCGTCATGAGGCGGATATCGTCATCACCCTGGAACGCCCGGAGCGTGGACCGTTCATCATCACCCGGCTCACCGACTACGTGCTGCGGCTGTATGCGTCGCCGGCGTATCTCGACGAACACCCGCCGATCCGCAGCCGAGAGGATCTGGCCGCGCACCGCTTCGTCAGCTACGTGGATGACCTGCTGTTCAGCAAGGAGCTGCTGTTTCTCGATGGCATCGCCGACGCCCGCTCCATCGGCCTGCGCAGCACCAGCCTGCTGGCGCAGCAGGAAGCAGTGGCGATGGGGGCTGGGATCGCGATCCTGCCGGCGTTTTCCGCCGACGCCGATCCTCGGTTGCGACTGCTGCTGCCGGAGGAGGTCAGCTTTACCCGCACCTTCTGGATGCTGATGCCGATCGAGTTCAAGGACCTGGCGCGCATGCGCACGACCTGGGACTACCTGAAGGAAATGGCGCAGCAGAACCAGGGCCGACTGCTGGGCCAGTAGTTATCGCTGGCCGAGCTGTCCAGAGAACCAGGGCGGCGCCGCGAGAGTGCCGGGAGCTTTACGCTTCAGCCGTGTATGGCAGTTATGCGCAGGCGGCACATCATCGAGGCGCTGCCCGGTCGATCAGACGCGCGGCGTGGTGCGGCTTTCGTTGCCCATGGGGGTGGAGTCCGGCATTTGTACGCTGGTATCGGTGAAGTCCGAACTATGCACTTCGGAATCCATCGGCATATGGCTGTAGCGCTGGCTTGGCAGTGCCGGCTTCGCTTCCATCTCGGTCAACAGGCGCTTGCCCTCGCAACGGCCGCTGATGCCGCGGGCCAGGGCCATGCCGCCCATTGCCAGCTCGGCCAGACCGAAAATTCCGCCACGACGCAGCCCTTTGCCCATCAACACCAGGCCGCCGGCCAGCGAGGCGGCGCGCTCCCAGCCGTGGACGTTCTGTGGGGCGGATTTGTCGAACATTTGCTTGATCATGACGCGGCATCCTCTATGCAGGTGGTTTATAGATGACTGCGGCGTGCGGGTAGCGTTCCGGCTGTTCATCGCTGCCAGAGAATGAGCGGCAGCTCCAACGGCACCGCCAGGCCCAGCGCGGGGCTGGGGACGACCCGTGCCGTGTAGTCGGCCTCAGGGCGCTGGGTGCTCAGCTCGGTCCGGAAGCTGGCGTATGAGCCTTCGTGGCGCTGGAGTACCAACGTGTGGACGCTGGCCGGCTCCGCTCCCTGCGATTCGGCGAACAGCTGCACGGCTATCTGCTCCGGTTCGATTCGGCCGAGGTGCAGGCGAGCCTCGATGTGCTGGGCATCGCCCTCGCGCCGCCACTCAAGCTGTTCGAAGGCCAGTTCGTGCCAGTAACTGCGCAAACTGGTGATTCGGCGCGACATCTCGCTGGCCAACGCAGAACCATCCGCGCAGCGCTGTCGGTAGTTGCCGGACAGCGGCAGGTAATAGCGCTCGGTGTATTCACGCACCGTCCGGTCGGCGGAAAAGCGTTCCACCAGAGCACTCATGCTGCGGCGCATGCGTTTCACCCAGGCGGTGGGGATGTCCTGCTGGTCGCGCTGGTAGAAGCAGGGCACGACTTGCTCTTCGAGTAGCCGATACAGCTGTTCGGCGTCCGCGGCATCGTGTTCGGGTTCGTGCTCCAAGCCGTCGCCGACGGCCCAGCCGAGGTCGGCGGCATAGGCTTCGGCCCACCAGCCGTCGAGCTGCGAAAGATTCAGCCCACCGTTGGCCAGGACCTTCATGCCGCTGGTGCCACTGGCTTCCCACGGGCGACGCGGGGTATTCAGCCAGACATCCACGCCCTGCACCATGTGCCGGGCGATACGCATGTCATAGTCCTCGAGAAAAACCACGTGGCCGGCAATATCGGGGCGCGCGGCGAGCCGCTGCCATTCGCTGAGCAGCGCCTGGCCTGCGCGATCGGCGGGGTGCGCCTTGCCGGCAACCAGCAGCTGCACCGGGTAATCGCGATGGGTGAGGAGGCGCGCCAGCCGTTCCGGGTCCTGCAGCAGCAGGTTGGGGCGTTTGTAGGCGGCGAAGCGCCGGGCAAAGCCCAGCGTCAGCCGTTGCGGATGCAGGCGCGAGCCGGCGAATTCGATCTCCGCAGGCGAG
This sequence comes from Stutzerimonas kunmingensis, assembly GCF_021432085.1. GTDB lineage: Bacteria > Pseudomonadota > Gammaproteobacteria > Pseudomonadales > Pseudomonadaceae > Stutzerimonas. The sequence continues at coordinate 2,277,507 of NZ_CP090366.1, forward strand.
GCGCCGTGCACCGCGAGGCTGCGGGCCAGGTGGCTGCGTACGAAGCTGAGCAGTTCGCCACGAGCATGCTGGCGGATCTGCCACAGCCAGCGGTCATCGACCTGGGCCAGAAGATCGTCCACTGAGGCCTGGTCGGTGCCGCGCCAGGGAATCTCATCGCCATGCAGCTCATACCAGTGGGCTTCGGCGTCCGGCGATACCCAGGTCGGCAGATGGATGCCATTGGTGACATGACCGATCGGCACCGACTCGAGCGGCCAGCGCGGATAAAGCTCGCGGAAGATGTAGCGACTGGTGCGGCCATGCAGCTGGCTGACGGCGTTGACCGCCCCGGCCCCGCGCGTTGCCAGGTAGGCCATGTTAAATGGCTCGTGTGGGTCGTGCACATGCTTGCGTCCCATGGCCAGCAGCGCCTGCAGCGGGATGCCCAGTTCGTACTCGGCATAGCGCTCCAGGTATTTGCTCAGCAGCTCCGGCGGAAAGCGGTCGAAGCCGGCTTCGACGGGCGTATGGGTCGTGAACAGATTGCCCGCGCGGGTTGCGTGGAGCGCCACTTCGAAGGACACGCGCTCCCTGGCCATGTAACTGCGGGCGCGTTCCAGTACGGCGAATGCTGCGTGGCCGTCGTTCAGGTGAAGCACATCGGCCTGCAGCCCGGCGGCTTCGAGCAGCCGCCAGCCGCCGATGCCCAGCACCAGCTCCTGGCGCAGACGCATTTCGTTGTCGCCACCGTAGAGTTCGCTGGTGATCAGTCGTGCGATGGGCGGGTTGGCAGGGTCGTTGGTGTCCAGCAATAGCAGGCGGTGGCGGCCGACCCTGGCCTGCCAGCCGCGCAGCCAGATCTGCACGCCGGGCAGCTGGATCGCAAAACGCAATGCTGTTCCGCTGGCGTCGAGCAGCGGTTCGATGGGCATCTGCCGGGTGTCATTGACCGGGTAGAGCGCCTGCTGGCGACCATCCGGGCCGATGCTCTGGCGAAAATAGCCGTGCTGCCAGAGCATGCCTACTGCGGTTATCGGTACGCCGAGGTCGTTGGCGGCCTTGAGCTGGTCACCGGCGACATTGCCGAGCCCGCCGGAGTAGATCGGCAGCGCCTCGCTGAGCATGTACTCCATGGAGAAGTAGGCGACTCGCGCGAGTTGTTCGCTGTAACTCTGGTCACCGTGACTTTGACTGGCGAACCAGGTCGCCCGCTCCAGGCGTGCCTGCTGAGCTTCGACGATGCCCTCCACCAGACGATGGCATTCAGCGCGCTGCAGCAGTGCTTCCAGCTTCTGCAGCGGCACCGTGCTGAGCACCAGGCTGGGATTGCGCGTGAGCTGCCACAGGTCGTTATCGATCAGCTGCCACAGGTCATCGTTCTGGCTGGTCCAGCGGATGGACTGATCAAAGGCGAGCTGGCGCAGGGTTTCCGGGGTGATGGCGGGGCGTTCGGATGCAGGCGTCATGCGGGCTCTCTCGTCTGAACTGGGCGCACGGTATTTTCCAGCATAGGCCTATCGCCGCGGCTGATGGCCAGCGGCTCAGCGTCGCGGGCCGGCTGCAGGTTGCGGTACCTCGCCCGGGGTGACGGGCTCCTTGTCGATGGTTTCCTCGACCTGCTGCTCGTCGTCGCGATCGGCTTCAAGGCCATGCTGCTCTTCAGTGTGCTTGGGGTCGTACTGCAACTCGATGAACACCGGGAAATGGTCGGAGCCGATATCAGGCAGCCGCAGCAGGCGGATGAAGCGGAAATGCGCGCTGTGGAAGAAGTGATCAAGCGGCCAGCGCAGAAACCAGTGATGGGCATGGAAGGTGTTGTACATGCCGCGGCCGACCCGTGGATCGAGCAGTCCGCTGATCTTGCGGAACAGGCGCGTGGTGGGCGACCAGGCGACATCATTGAGGTCACCGCTGACGATGATCGGGTCATCGCTGTCCTGGATGCTCCTGGCGACCACCAATAGCTCTGCGTCGCGCTCGGTGGATTCCTCGTTCTCGGTCGGGCTGGGCGGTGCCGGATGCAGAAAGTGCATGCGCACCGCGAGCTCGTCGCTGACACGCACCCGGGCATGCATGGAGGGCACGTCGTCCTCCACCAGAAAGCACAGCTCCGGCTCTTCCAGCGGCAGACGTGAAAAGACATGCATGCCGTAGAGGTTGTCCAGTGGGCAGCGGATGCTGTGCGGGTATTGCTCGGCGAGTTGCTCGAGCTGCGTTTCCCACCATTGGTCCGATTCGAGGGTCACCAGCACGTCGGGGCGGTACTCGCGAACCAGCGCCAGCAGCCGATCGGACTGCCGATTCGGCCCCAGCACATTGGATGACATCACCCGGATGCGCGGCCCTGCAGCATCTGTCTCCGCCCTGCGCACCTCGTTGCGCCAGGGGCGTGTGTAGGGCACGACCCATGCGAGCTGGTATACCAGGCAGGCGCCGGCCAAGGCAGAGATCAGGTAATGCCACGGCTGGCTGTAGTCGAGCAGCATGCCTTGAGCGACGAGCAGGGCGACCAGCAGCGCGCCGAGTTGCAGGCGCGGAAACTCCCATACGCGCACCCACCAGGCGCGATGCCGCCACAGCGGCAGGAGTGTGACGAGCACAAAGAGTCCCGTGGTGAGCAGCAATATCCCTTCGATCATGACGTTTCCCGTTGCGGCCGATCAGTTCGGCAATCAGGTGTGCACTCCAGATTGGTTCCAGGACCGGGGTATTCGACAGGCAAACAGGCGAAGCGTCGCAAACGAATTCGGATTACGTCCAGTTGTCGCCGGTGCACGCGCCGAAACCGGCGCCGGGAAGGAACGCCGGTGCGGGCGTTTGGGGATCAGTTCTCGGCCGAAAGCATGCCGCTGGTCAGTGCCGGGAGGTCATCCGGTCGGCACAGCGTGTTATGACCTTGCAGGTAGGGTTGCAGGATGGGCGCCATGCCCTTGAGCGTTTGCACGGGCAGCGCCGAGGTAAAGCGGAAGCTGTCGGCGGCGCGCCCTGGCACATAGGCTGTCAGCGTGCCGAAGTGGTTGGGCCCGAGATAGAAGACGAAGGTGGCTGTGCGGTTCAGCGCCAGCGAGCTGATCAGCCGGCCGCCAGCGCCGACGCTCTGGATGCGGTTGTCACCGGTGCCGGTCTTGCCGCCCATTCGCAAAGCGCTTCCGTCCTGCTGCACGAAACTGCCTTGCAGGCGCCGTGCGGTACCGCCTTCGACCACATTGGCCAGTGCATCCTGTAGCGCGCGGGCCACTTCGACCGGCATCACCCGCTTGCCGGTCCCGGTGGCAAGGCCCATGCGGGTTTCATAGGGCGTGCCCTGGGCGAAGTGCAGGTTGTCGATGCGCACGCTGGGCAGGCGGACACCATCGTTGAGGATGATGCCCATCAGATCGGCCAGCGCAGCCGGCCGATCACCCGAGCTGCCCAGCGCGGTCGCCAGTGACGGCACCAGGTTGTCGAACGGATAGCCCAGCCGCTGCCAGCGGCGATGAATGTCGGTGAAGGCCTCGACCTCCAGCATGATGCGAATCCGGCTGTCGCGCGCGCTCTTGTGCCGGCTGCGGAACAGCCAGCCGTAGACTTCCTGGCGCTGCGCGCGGCTGTCGGCAACCACTTCGGAGAGCGTCGCCTGCGGGTGGGCGATCAGGTAGCCCAGCAGCCAGAGGTCCAGCGGGTGCGTGCGGGCGATGTAGGCCTGATCGGGCAGGCTGTAGGCGCCCGGGCCATAGCGGGTGTAGAGCGCATCCAGCTTCTTGTCGTTGAGATCGGAGTCCGGCAGATGCTGCTTGAGAAAGCTGTCGAATACCGGCCGCTCGGCATCCGGCATCAGGTAGCGATGCACGGCCGCCAGGCGCACGGGTGTCGGCCGCATGCCCTGCAGGAAGGTCTCGATGCGCTGCTCGGCGCTCTTGTTGCGGTACTTCTTCCAGAAACGTTGCAGGAACACCGAGCCCTCGCGATCGGCGAAGCGGGTCAGGTATTCCTGGCGGCGCGGGTCCTTGTCGTCACCCAGCAGTTCGGCACTATTGATGGTTTCGTAGGTGCTGTAACTCACCAGATCACGCATCAGCCGTACGAAGGGCAGATTGATCGATTCGCGCAGCGATTCGCGTACGGTGGGGATGCGTCCGTCGTCTTCACGGCGGAAGTTGCCGAAGCGGTGCATGCCGGCGCCGGTGAAGAAGCGTTCGGCGGGGCTGGCCGAGTAGCGCCGATCCAGCGCGGCGTCGAGCATGCGCTCCAGGCTGCGGTCGCTGTGCGTGGCCAGGTAATCGATGGCCCAGCGGCTTAGATTGGCCTTGGTGTCGATCTTGCGCAGCTCGCCCGGGGTGAGGCCCGAGTAGCGCTGGTGCAGCTCGGCGATAACCTCAAGATAGGTGGTCAGCACGCGCAGCTTGGCGGTCGAGCCCAGCTCCAGCTTGCTGCCCTCGTTGATGTCGAACGGCTGGTTGGTGTTGTCGGTCTGCACCCGCACCTGGAAGCCTTCCTCGCCGCGCTCGAACAGCGTGAAGCTGTAACGCACGGCGGCGGTCTTCTCCGGGGACAGCATGCGATCACCGAACAGCCCGACCGTTTCGGCGAAAGCGGGATCGGCCAGGCGCACCAGGTACTCGCTGATCTGTGCCTGCAGATCACCCTGCAGCGGCGTGCTGGCGGTGAGATCCAGGCGATCCAGGTCGTACAGCGGCAAGCCGAGCAGCCCGGCCAGGCGCATGCGCGCGACGGTGATGCCTTTGGTGGCGTCCACCTGCCGGATCGCCGAGTCGCGACTCGGGCTTTGTCCAAGGACGCGCTGGCCCAGCGCGGCGTCGCGCAGGCCGGCATCGATGATGCCGCCGTTGGCCAGCAGGCGGATATGACTGTCGGTCAGCGTTGCCATTTCCTCGCGGCCGGCACCCAGGTAGTACGACGGACGCCGCTGTGCAATCAGCAGCGACAGCACCTGACGCAGCGCCAGACCGCGCGCCTGCGCATCGACCTCGTCGGCGCTGCGTGGATCGAGCAGGCGATTGACTTCACGGAAGTCGGCGCCGAACCATAGTCGCAAACCATCGGCGATGCCATGCACTTCACCGTGTCCGGGCGCCGCGGAGAGCGGCACGCTGTTTAGGTAGTCGCGCACGATGCGCTGACGGGTGGCCAGGGTTTGCGGGCCCTCGCGATAGGTACGCACGCTGGCGGAGATCATCTGCCGGATCTTTTCCTGCGGATCGCCGGTGCGGCCTTCGGGCGAATGCCGATACTTCTCGACCTGGGTGGCCAGGGTGCTGCCGCCGGCGGCCTGGCCGCTGAGGCCAAGGCGCTTTTCCAGCTGGCTGATCGCCGCCTTGGTGAAGCGCGGCCAGTCCACCGCCGGGTTGGCGTGGGGGCGGCTGGCGTCCAGCAGGCCACGGTCCTCGATGAACAGCAGGCTCATCACCACCAGCGGCGGGATGTCCTCGAAGCGCTCGTAATACTGGCGTGGATAGCTGTTGGTGTAGATCGGCACGCCGCGGCAGTCGTTGATGGTCAACCCGGCCTGGGAGTCCTCGGGGTAGGGCGGAAAGAAGCCGTGGTTGGTGTAATCCAGCAGTGCCCGCGAGAAGCGTGCCTGCTCCTCGATTCTGAAATTGCGCTGTGACAGCTGTTGAATGAAGCGCGGCAGATCGATGTAGCCCAGGCGGCGGTCGAACGGGCCGTCTTCTGGGAACTGAATGCGTGGGCTCGGCCCCGGTTTGACCACGTAATCCAGATCGGCCGCATAGCGGCTTAACCAATGCGATTGCCACCGGGCGCTGTCCAGCTCCTGCCAACCGAGATAGCCACCGCCTGCCAGCAGCGAAATACCGACGAGCAGCGCCAATCGGCGTGCCGTCTTGCGACGGCCTTTAGCTGATGTGCGGGATGATTTGGGGGAAGGGGCGCGCTTGTTACGCCCATCCTGGGATGTCTTGTCGGACCGCCATACTGCGCCCATGTGTGCCTGGCTTCCTAGCAGTGCTCTACGGCAAGCATAGTTCTCCCACACGGCTTAAGCGATGGCGGTTTGACGAACGGAGCGGCTCAAGCACGAGCCTTGAAGCGGAGGCGGTGGGGCGCTTGGTGAGTTGCTCGTCGTAGCTGTGGACCGCTACTGTGAGACGTGCATCGTTCGGGGCTTGGGAGTAGTAATGAAGGGCAATAACGATTGGATACGGCGCCCTGACGAGCCTGGCCCCCTTGAGCGGCTTGAGGCCTACTTCAGTGGCTACGGTTACGCTCCCCACAGGCATGACACTTATGCGATCGGCTGTACGCTCGCCGGCGTGCACCGTTTCAACTACCGCAAGAGCGCCCGCTACAGTCTCCCTGGAAATACCTTCGTGGTGTATCCCGACGAACTGCACGACGGCGAGGCGGGGAGCGAGGCGGGTTTTCGGTACCGGATAATCTATATCCAGCCTGCGATGCTGCAGGGGCCGCTCGGTGGGCAGCCATTGCCTTTCATCAATGACGGGATATCCCGTGATCCACGCTTGCGGCGTGTCGTCTGGGCGCTGCTGTCTTGCCTGGACAACCCGATAGAAGAGTTGGAGCAGCAGGATGCGCTGTTTGACCTGGCCCAGGTCATGTCCGTCGTAGCCGGGAAAAGAGTCAATCGACGACGAGCCGACTTCCGCGCCGCCGAACTGGCTCGGGAGTACATGCACCATCATCTGGATGGAGCTCTCAGCCTTGACGAACTCGAGCGGGTTTCCGGCCGGGATCGCTGGAACCTGTCGCGCGATTTTCGCGCCCTGTATGGCACCAGCCCATACCGTTACCTGACGTTACGTCGCCTAGATCATGTTCGGCGGTTGCTTTCGAACGGGATATCAGTGGCCGACGCCGCACTCGTTTCGGGGTTTAACGACCAGAGCCACATGAGTCGCCACTTCAAACAAGCCTATGGACTTACCCCTGCACACTGGGCACGGCTGATGCGGCTGAGCTGAAGTCAGCGCGCGGTTGCACGATCGTACAAGAATCCTTCGGCGGCACTACTCACACTTCGCAGGGCATGTCATCGCGCAGCTCGGAGTGGAGTAATTGTCAGAAATAGTAGAGAGCGCGGACCCGGCGGCGCCGCTCGTAACCGGCAGCGCTTTGAAACAGGCCCTTCCGGCGGCATTGTCGGTCATGCCGGTTGCCATGCTGTTCGGCGTGCTTGCCGCACGGTCCGGCTGGTCGGTACTGGATGTTTTGCTGCTCGGCTTGCTAGGTTTCACTGGCAGCGGGCAGTTTGCAGCATTGCCGCTGTCCGAAAGTGGCACGGGGTTCTTTACGCTGCTGCTTGTAGCTGCATCGATCAATTGTCGTTACCTGCCGATGGCGATCTCGACTATACGACGGATGCCTCGATCTGCATTCGCGCGCGCCTGCAGTGCGCACATGCTAGGCGACGAAGCCTATGCCTGTGAACGGGACGACGAGCCGATCGACCGGATGCTGCAGATACGCAGCGCGATATTTCTAACCTGGGTACTGGCAGGAGCCTTTGGCGCTGTGATCGGTGGGGTCCTGCCTGAAGATTGGCTCAGCAAGGATTTCAACCTCGGATTTCCGGCGAGCGCTGTGTTGTTTTACCTCGCCTTGTCGCAGCTGAAGGCACGGCGAGCGCACATTCGGCGCCATCAGGTCGCCGGGGCAGTTCTGATCTGTCTTTGTGCCGCAGCTTCCCTCGGCCTGATCCTGACGCTTGGTCCTGTGTACTTCTGGATTCCCGGCGTATTGCTCGTAGCCTTGCTATTGAACGGAGTCCGAACATGAACGAGGCGGTCCTGATTGCCACCGCCGCGCTGCTGATCACCAGCTTGTTGGTCAGAGTCGTGCCAGTATTCGTCAGCATGCCGCTCGGCGCGGGCGGTCTACGCATCGTCGGGCAGATCCTGCCGACCGCGGTGTTCATCAATCTCGCAGTCTACGTCGCATACAGCGAAATCAGCGCTGCACCGGCTGCTGCTGCGACGTCACTATTGGGTGTCGCTCTGCTCGCCACCAGCGGCCGAGTCGGTCTGGTTGGCAGCATGCTGTTCGGTGCAGCGCTCTACTACACAGCGGCAGCCCTCATCGGCTGATCGAGTCAGAACCAACGATCGTTACGCTTACGGCCGCGGGTGAGCATTGGCAGGATCAGGCCCACCAGCAGCCCAGCACCGGCGATGCTGCCGCCATAGACCATGTACTGCATGAGCACCTGCTTGTTCTCGTCGCCGAGCCGCGCCTGGGTCGTACGCAGTTCCGACTGTGCTTCGGTCAGCTCCGCCTCGAGGGCGATGCGGCGGGCGTCGAGTTCGTCGATCAGAGCTTTGCGCGAGTCCAGGGTTTCCTGCATGCCTTGCACGCGCACCTTCCAACTATCGTCGATGGTCTTGAGTTCCTCGCTCAGTTCGGCGACTTGCTGTTCAAGCTGCGGCAGGCGCTCGGCCTGGCCGGGAACGTCCTGCAGTTCCTTGCTGGGTATCCAGACGTTGCTGCCGGACTCCGAGCGGACCTGACTGTAGTCGCCCTGGGTGCTGATCAGCTCGACCTTCTGCCCCGAGGTAAGCGTGCCGACGATGCGATAGCCATCCGTGGGGCCGCTGCGTACGTAGGTGTTCAGGCTGTCGCTGACCCAGCGCGCGTTATCGGGCGATTCCTGGGCATCCACAGGCCCTGCAATGAGCAGGGCACCGAACAGACTGGCGCCGATGATTTGTCGCGGATGGGAAAAGCTAAACCGGGAGAGCAAGGCAAAAAGATGAAGAGATATGGACATGAAAAGTTCGCGTTATTGGAAGAATAGGACCCAAGCGTGGGGTGGTGAGGTCGACTGCATCTGGCACGCGAGACTCTGGGCCAGCCGCAGAGAAAAGCACCGCTTTTAGTGGCCGGACGCGGTGGCAGCCACAGATCGGAGCCTGACGTGCAAACGGCACGAAAATGAAGATGCTCCGCGGGTGCATCAGCTGACTGACCGTCCTCCCCGGCGAAAGTTCAGGCGGTTTTTTTCGGGCTGACAATGCTGGCGATGAGGGGCGGCGAGCTGGGCAACTGCAGTCGATGCCAGCCGCAAGCGGCTAAAACCGCGGGGTGGGGCGGTGCGAGACCGAGCCGGTCTCTATGCCGGCATGGCTGTGAGAGCTTCGGTGCGGCGGGCCTGCTCCAGCGTGACCCCTGTTCGCTGATGCAGGCCCACCGTCAGTTTATTTCGATTGCTCTTGAGCGAGACCGAGCTGCTTCTGCCGTGCGCGCCGGGCCATCATGTTCAGCATCTCGACCCCGGCGGAGAACGCCATGGCGGCATACACGTAGCCCTTTGGTACGTGGGCGCCGAAGCCTTCCGCGATGAGGGTCATGCCGATCATCAGCAGGAAGCCGAGCGCGAGCATCACGACGGTCGGGTTCTCGTTGATGAATTTGGCCAGCGGGTTCGCCGCCAGGAGCATCACGGTCACCGCGACGACCACGGCAATGACCATGATCGCGACATGATCGGTCATACCCACCGCAGTGATGATGCTGTCCACCGAGAACACCAGGTCGAGCAGCAATATCTGCGCAATCGCGGCGCTGAAGCCCATCGTGACGGCATTGTCGAGCTGCTTGCCTTCGAACATGTCGCCGCCCGGTGTCGGGTCGACACTGTGGTGAATCTCCTTGGTGGCCTTCCAGAGCAGGAACAGGCCGCCGGCGATCAGAATCATGTCCTTCCAGGAAAACGCATTGCCGAACAGTTCGATGACCGGCTCGGTGAGCTGAACGATCCAGGCCACCGTGCCGAGCAGGCCCAGTCTCAGGACCAGCGCCAGGCTGATGCCGATGCGCCTCGCGCGCTCACGCTGATGCTCCGGTAGCTTGTTCGTCAGAATCGAAATGAAGATCAGGTTGTCGATGCCGAGCACCACCTCCATGGCGATCAAGGTTGCCAGGGCAACCCAGGTGGTGGGTTCGGAGAAGAGCTGGATAAGCGATTCCATATGGATCTCTAGCGTGAGTGATGACGATCCCGCGTCTGGCGGGTGCGCGAGCATAGCTGGAAGGCAATCCGTAACAGAGCCCGCATTTTGGACCGCTTTGTATCAAATCGATTCAGTGCCAAGTGGCGGCTGCCTCGCGTGTGGTAACCGTCCCTATAGCGCCAGGATGCGTCGAAATCCCATGCGCCTGGGGCGCCAGAATCAGGCAAGCCAGACCGTTTGTTCTTTGGCCACCACTTGACACCTGCGGGTGCAAAGCCCGGCGGTTTCTGCTTTTATGACCTGCAGCACGCTGCGGGATTACCGCCGCCCATTCATCACGATGCATAGTGGAAATAGCTCTGGAAAATCTGACCCGAGAGGAGCTGGTGGCTGAGGTGGCGCGCTTGCGCGCGGTTCTGGGCCTGGCTGGAATCGATCCAGACCCAGCCTTGTCCCAAGTTCCCCTTGATACCCAGCCCGCCCGCGAGCAGCATCGTCAGCACCCGACAACCGTACAGTCGGGCGTCTCGAAAGATCTCCCTGAAACGCTGCATGCCAGCCTCCTGGCACTGGCTGGCAGCGAGGCGCGTCAGCGCGCGATATTCGAGAGTGCGATCGACTTCGCCATCATCCTGACCGACACCGCAGGCATCATCACAGACTGGAATGCCGGCGCCGAGCAGGTGATGGGCTGGACCGCAGACGAGATGCGTGGGCAGAGCGCGGAGCGCTTCTTCACGCCGGCCGATCGTGCCTGTGACTGGCTCGGCGAAGAGATGCAGAGCGCGCTACGTGAGGGCCGCGCTCTGGACGAGCGATGGCACTTGCGCAAGGACGGTCAGCAGTTCTGGGCTGCGGGCGAACTCTCGCCGATCCATGACGAAAACGGTGCACACCTCGGCTTCATGAAAATCCTGCGTGACCGCACCAGCGAGCACCTTGCGGGCCTCGCCATGGAAGACACCCAGGTGCGTTATCGGCTGGCCGCGAAGGCGACCAACGATGCGGTCTGGGACTGGGATCTGATCAGCAATCACGTGCTGTGGAACGATGCGCTGGAACATGCGTACGGCCATCCGCTGGCAAACGTCGACAGCTCCGGTGACTGGTGGCTGGCGCATATCCATCCGGATGACCGTGCACGTATTCACCGGTCGATCCACGCGGTCATCGATGGCAGCGAGGTGACCTGGACCGACGAGTATCGCTTTCGCCGTCTGGATGGCTCCTATGCAGATATCCTCGACCGCGGTCATGTGATTCGTGACGTTCACGGCCAGGCCGTGCGGATGATTGGCGCGATGCTCGACCTGACGCGCATGCGCGCTGCCGAGGCGGCCTTGCGCCAGAGTGAGGAACGCTTCAGCACCATTCTGGAGACCATCGAGGCGGCATTCGCCATCGTTCAGGTCAAGTTCGACGCCGACGACAATCCCGTGGATTACTGCTTCCTCGAGGCCAATCCTGCCTTCGAGCGCCAGGCCGGCGTAGACTTGCGCGGCAAATGGGTCACCGAGTTCGCGCCGGACCTGGAGCAGTTCTGGTTCGAAGCCTATGGCCATGTCGCCAAGACCGGTGAGCCTGCCAATTTCGAGAACTATGCCGAAGCGTTCGAACGCTGGTTCGATGTTCGCGCCGTCCGCGTCGGCGATCCCGCCGAGCGGCGAATCGCCATTCTCTTCAACGACGTCACCGAGCGCAGAAACGCCGAAGAACGCCTGCGCATCAGCGAAGCTCTTGCGCGGGAGAATATTCAGCGCGTCCAGCTGGCGCTCGAGGCGGGCGCGATCATCGGTACCTGGAACTGGCATCTGCCAACCGACCGCTTCACCGTGGATGAGGGGTTTGCGAACGCCTTTGGCCTCGATCCCACCCTTGCTCGTGACGGGCTTAGCCTCGAGCAGATCATAGCAACGGTGCACCCTGAGGACCGGGACGGACTGATCGTAGCGATCGAAGAGGTCATCGCCCGCGGTGGTGCCTATGCGCACCAGTACCGTGTGCGCCGCGCTGATGGAAGGTTCTACTGGCTTGAGGCCAACGGGCGCGTCGATCATGCCGAGGACGGAACGCCGTTGAGCTTTCCCGGCGTCTTGATCGACGTCGAGGACCGGCGCTCCATCGAGGCGGAGCGGGATCGCGCCACCGCTGCGCTGCGCGCACTCAACGACACGCTGGAACAGCGTGTGGCCGAGCGGACGGCGGAGCTGATCCAGGCCGAGGAGAAGTTGCGTCAGTCGCAGAAGATGGAAGCGGTCGGCCAGCTGACTGGCGGTCTTGCCCATGACTTCAACAACCTGCTGGCCGGTATCAGCGGTGCGCTGGAATTGATGAATCTGCGGATTTCCCAGGGGCGGCTGGACGACATCGATAAGTACATGTCGGCCGCGCAGGGCGCCGCCAGGCGTGCCGCGGCGCTGACTCATCGGCTGCTCGCCTTTTCCCGCCGGCAGACTCTCGATCCGCGGCCGGTTGACGTCAACATGCTGATGGAGGGCATGACCGAGCTGATCCAGCGCACGGTGGGGCCGAGCATCCTCCTCGAAACCATCAGTGCGCCCGACCTCTGGGCGGCGTCGGTCGATGCCAGTCAGCTGGAGAACGCGATCCTCAATCTCTGCATCAACTCGCGCGACGCGATGCCCGACGGCGGTCGGATCACCATCGAGACCGCCAACCGCGTGCTCAGTCCGGAGATGGCGCAGGCCTATGACCTGCCCGCCGGCGAGTATCTGTCGCTGTCCGTCACCGACACAGGGACCGGCATGACGCCCAGCGTGATTGCAAAAGCGTTCGACCCGTTCTTCACCACCAAACCGATTGGCGAAGGCACCGGGCTGGGGCTTTCGATGATCTACGGATTTGCCAAACAGTCCGGCGGGCAGGTGCGCATCGATTCCGAGGTCGGTCGCGGAACCTCGATGTGCATCTACCTGCCGCGCTACCACGGCAATGCCGGGACCGGCACGTTGGCGCAAAGCAACCCCGCGACAGCGCTTGCGGGCGCCTGCGGCACGATTCTGATCGTCGACGACGAGCCGACCGTGCGCCTGCTGCTGATGGATGTGCTGGGCGACCTCGGCTACACACTGATCGAAGCATCGGACAGCGTGGCCGGGCTGAAGCTGCTGCAGTCGGATGTGAGCATCGACCTGCTGATCACCGATGTCGGCTTGCCCGGTGGGATGAACGGCCGGCAGATGGCCGATGCCGGTCGCCAGGTGCGCCCCGGTCTGAAGACGCTGTTCATCACTGGTTATGCCGAGAGCGCCGCGTTGGGCAACAGCTCGCTCGGCGCTGGCATGCAGGTGCTGACCAAGCCTTTCGCGATAGATGTCCTCGCTGCCCGGGTGCTCGAGATGATGAAAGGCTAGCTGCCATCGGGTGTGCAGCCTTAAAGCAGGGGCTACGTTCGTCATTAGTGCGGCCCGTGAGAGGCGACTACGCTTCAGGGCGATAGAGTCTGCGACCTGAACCTTGGGTGCGGGCCTTCAGCACTGACGGAGGAGACGCAAGGTGAACTCATTAACCGGTGGCTGCCTGTGCGGCAACCTGCGAATCGTGACGGCGGGGCAGCCCTATCGGGTCGGGATCTGCCACTGCCTGGACTGCCGCAAGCATCATGGTGCTTTGTTCTACGCAGCTGCGGTGTTCCCGCAGGATGCGGTAACCGTCGAGGGCGAGACGGCCGAATATGCCGGACGGCATTTCTGCCCGCGCTGTGGCTCGTCTGTTTTTTCCCGCCTCGCCGATGAAATCGAGGTGCATCTCGGCGCCCTGGATGCACCCGACCAACTGACGCCGACCTACGAATGCTGGACCGTGCGTCGCGAAGGCTGGCTGCCGCCGTTTCCGCTTAACCGGCGCTACCAGCACGATCGCGACGACTCCAGCCGCTTCGAATGAGCGTCATTGCCCGCTGGCGATCAGCGGCTGCTCGGTCTTTTGCGTGTTCGGCAGCACGCGAATCGCGATGAATTTCGAAGTTGGCGTGTGGCTGCGGTCGCCGAAGCTTTCCAGCGGTACCAGCGGATTGGTTTCCGGGTAGTAGGCGGCGGCCTGGCCGAGCGGGGTGTCGTAGGCGAGGAGGGTGAAACCGCGCACGCGGCGCTCGATACCGTCGTCCCACAGCGAAATAAGATCGACTTGCTGGCCGGCTTCCAGGCCCAGTCGCTGGATGTCGGCGGGATTGACGAACACCACATCGCGCATGCCTTTCACCCCACGATAGCGATCATCCAGGCCATAGAGCGTGGTGTTGTACTGATCGTGGGAGCGCAGCGTTTGCAGGATCAGGTCGGCCTCCATGCCGTCATGGCGGGCTTGCTCGGGCAGCAGATCGGCGGGCAACGAGAGAGCCTTGAACTCGGCGCGACCGCTGGCGGTATTCCATTCGCGCCGGGCAGCGGCATTGCCCAGGTAGAAGCCTCCAGGGCGATGCAGGCGGTGGTCGAAGCCGGTGAAACCGGGAATGGTGGCCGCGATCAGCTCACGGATACGGGCGTAGTCCTCCACCAGCCAGAGCCAGTCCACCGGGCGTTTGCCCAGTGTGGCGGCGGCGATGCCGGCGACGATGGCCGGCTCCGAGCGCATCTCGGCGGACGCGGGCTCGAGCTGGCCCCGGGAGGCGTGGATCATGCTGAACGAGTCTTCCACGGTGACCGCCTGCGGGCCGCAGGCCTGGCGGTCGATGTCGGTGCGGCCGAGGCACGGCAGGATAAGCGCGTCGCGGCCCATGGTCAGGTGGCTGCGGTTGAGCTTGGTGCTGATCTGTACGGTCAGCGCGCAGTTGCGCAGCGCCTGCTGGGTGCGCGGGGTGTCCGGCGTGGCCTGGGCGAAGTTGCCGCCCAGACCGATGAACACCTTGACCTGCCCGGCGAGCATGGCCTGGATGCATTCCACGGTGTTGTAGCCGGGCTGGCGCGGCATCGGCAGGTCGAACTGGCGCTGCAGTGCATTGAGCAGCGCGAGCGGCGGCCGCTCGTTGATGCCCATGGTGCGGTCGCCCTGTACGTTGCTGTGGCCGCGCACCGGGCAGGCGCCAGCGCCGGGCTTGCCGAGGTTGCCGCGCAACAGCAGCAGGTTGGCGATTTCCTGGATGGTCGCCACCGAGTGACGGTGCTGGGTGATGCCCATCGCCCAGCAGACGATGGCCTTTTCGGCGTTGCGGTAGATCGCGGCCGCGTGGCGAATGGTTTCGCGGTCGAGCCCCGACTGCTGCTCGATCAGCGCCCAGGGCGTGGCTTCGACCTCGGCCAGATAGGCGTCCAGCCCGTGGCTGTGCTCAGCCAAAAACGCGTGATCGAACACTGCCGGCGCGCCGCTGGCCTGCGCTTCCTGCTCCCATTGCAGCAGGTACTTGGCGATGCCGCGCAGCACCGCGAGATCGCCACCGAGATTGGGTCGCAGGTAGGCGCTGTGAGTTGGCGCGTCTTGGTTGGCGAGCATCTCGATGGGCTTCTGCGGGTGCTGGAAGCGTTCCAGCCCGCGCTCGCGCAATGGATTGAAGCAGACCACCTGAGCGCCGCGCTCCACAGCCTGACGCAATGGTTCGAGCATGCGCGGATGGTTGGTGCCGGGGTTCTGGCCGAGAACGAAGATCGCATCGGCGTGATCGAAATCTTCCAGCGTCACCGTGCCCTTGCCGACGCCGATGGATTCGGTCAGGGCGACGCCGCTGGCCTCGTGGCACATGTTCGAGCAGTCGGGAAAATTGTTGGTGCCGAAGCTGCGACCGAACAGCTGGTAGAGATAGGCCGCTTCGTTGCTGGCCCGACCGGACGTGTAGAAGGCTGCCTGGTGCGGGCTGTCCAGGCCGTTCAAGTGTCGGGCGATCAGCGCAAAGGCATCGTCCCAGCTGATCGGCAGGTAGCGGTCGCTGGCAGCATCGTAACGAACCGGTTCGCTCAGGCGCCCCTGGTACTCGAGCCAGTAGTCGCTCTGCTCGCGTAACTGACTGACGCTGTGGCGGACGAAAAAGGCCGCGTCCACGCGGCGCCGAGTCGCTTCCCAGTTCACTGCCTTGGCGCCGTTCTCGCAGAACTTCACCGCACCGGCCTCCGGCGAATCACCCCAGGCGCAGCCGGGGCAATCGAAGCCGCCGTTCTGGTTGGTGCGCAGCATGGCGCGGATGTTCTTCAGCGCGTTGCCGCTGCCGAGCCAGGCGCTGGCCACGCTGCGCAGCGCGCCCCAGCCGCCTGCCGGGCCGGCGTAGGGCTGGAAACGGGTGGCGGGATGGAAGCGGGACGTGCGGCTCATGGGTGGCATCCGTTCTGTTCGGGCAGCGCGGGCGCCGGGCTGTAGACCCGCGGCGCGCTGTGGTGGGGCAAGTGAATGAGGTTGAGGTGATGCTGACGCGCCCACTCCACGGTCAGGTGGGTCGGCGCGGACAGACTGACCAGCGTGCCGATGCCGGCGCGCACGGCCTTGTGGATCAGCTCCAGGCTGCAGCGGCTGGTGACCACGACGAAGCCTTCGCTCGGGGTACGGCGCTGCAGCGTCAGCGCACCGATCAGCTTGTCCAGGGCGTTGTGCCGGCCGATGTCCTCGCGGCACAGGGCGATCTCTCCGTTGCCGTCGATATACAGCGCCGCGTGCAGTGCGCCGCTGTCGCGGGCCAGCAGCTGGGCGTTGGCGATGCGCTGGCGCAGATCGTGGAAATGCCCTTCGGGCGGCAGATCGATTGGCGAAAGTGGTGCGAGCTGCGGCAATGCCTGCTCCAGCGCCTGCACACCGCACAGACCGCAACCGCTGTGGCCGGCCAACTGCCGCCGTTGCTGCTTGATGTGCCAGAACGCCCGCGGGCTCACCTGCACTTCGGCATGCTGCGCGCTGCCATCGCCCCGCAAACGCAGGTCGCGTAGATCATCGATGCGCTCGATCAAGCCGGCGCTCAGGCTGAAGCCGATAACGAAGTCTTCCAGATCCAGCGGTGTCACCATCATCACGGCCTGATTGAGGCCGTTGTAGCTGATGGCCAGGGCGCATTCGTCAGCCAAGGGGGCCGCGCCGAGATCCGGAGCATTGGCGCTTGGGGCGTTGAGGGTGGCGTATTGCATGGCGATGGCCTGCGACAGGTCGACGCAGGGAGCCTAGGAGCGCAGGGATGGATCGTCCAATCGCTATGTTCGATAGGGTGATCGAGCGTATCAATCGCCCGTCAGGAGATGGCAGGACTTTGCCGCTGCAACAGCTCGCGCGCTTCGTTGAAACAGGCTTCGCCCAGCGCGGATCGCGGTGAGCCGCGACGCAGGATCAGCCCAAGCGGCGCGAGGGTACTGGCGTTGTCGATGGGCGTCAGGGTCAGTCGGCTGTCCAGTGCTTCGAGGCCGCTATCCAGCGGCATGATTGCGCAACATAGTCCGGCGCCTACGGCCTGCAGCAGATGATGCACGGCATCCGTCTGCAGCCGCGGTGCCAGGCTCAGGCCACGGCTACGCAGTGCGTGGTCGATGGACTGGCGAAAGTGCATGCCGCCGGTCAAAAGACCTAGCGGAAGATCGGCGAGCGCTTCCCAGCGCAGCGATGGCGCGTCGAAGCGAAAATGGCGCTCGTCATGCAACAGCCCCATGCGGGTTTCGCCGAGCGGCAGGCTGGTGAAGTGCGCGTCATCCAGCCGTTCCAGATAGGACAGGCCCAGGTCCAGCAGATTGCGATTGAGCCGTTCGAGAATCTGATCGCTGCTCAACGCGAACAACTCGAAGCGCAGATTCGGGTGGCGCTCGCCGAAGGCCTGCACCAATTGCATCGGGTCGAAACCGGCCAGCGGCACCACGCCCAGGCGCAAGGTGCCGACCAGCTGGCCACGGCAAGAGGCGGCTTCGGCCAGCAGGCCGTCCTGTGCGGCGAGCAGGCTGCGCGCCCAGGCCAGGATGCGTTCGCCTTCGGGGGTGAAGCCTTCGAAGCGCTGGCTGCGGATTACCAGTTGCAGGCCGAGTTCGTCTTCCAGGCCGCGCAGGCGCATCGACAGCGTCGGCTGGGTGACATGGCAGCGCGCCGCCGCCTGACCGAAATGACGTGTTTCATCCAGCGCCACGAGAAACTTCAGCTGCTTGATATCCATGCCCGCTCGCCTCGAAGGTAATGCGGACGGCACCTTAGCACGCCGTCAGGGGGCGTCGAACAGCGGCTGCAGCCCGCTGGGCACCACCCCGGTCCAGCGCTTGAAGGCGCGACGGAAGTTGGTGGTGTCGTTGAAGCCGAGATGCCGCGCCACGGCCTCGTTGCCTAGGCCGCGGGCCTGATAGAGGTAGAGCGCAACGTGCGTGCGCACCAGATCGAGTTGCTCCTGGAAATGCGTACCGTGCTTGGCCAGCTTGCGCTTGAGCGTCGCCGGGCTCATGGCGAACGCGACGGCGACGCGCTCCAGGTTCAGCGGCTCGCGGATGTGGTCATGCAGGTATTGGTAGAACGCATCGAGAAAGGCGCAGGGACCTTCCAGCGCATCGATCTGCTGCTGGCTGGCCTGCTGCGCGACCTGGCCTACGGTCGCCGAGGCATCCGGCCAAGACTGATGCAGATATTCGCGGGGCAGGCTGAGCAGGGTCAGGTGGCGGTCGAACTGCAGCGCGTCACCCAGGTGCACCCAGTACTGCTCGATGTGCCGCGGCTGCGGATAGGCAAACTGAAAGCGCCAGGGCAGGCGCAGGCCGCTGCCGCGCTTGCACAGCGCGACGATGGCGGTCAGGTGCGCTTCGATGAGAAACCGTTGGTGGCGGCCGGCGCTGCCGTTGTCCAGCCAATAGATGTGCAGCTGCTGCTCGTCCAGCAGCAGCCTTGGCGCCAGCAGCGGGCAGAGCAGGGCGCGGAACTGGCTAAGCCGCTCCAGCGTCTGTTCGAGGTTGCCGGCGTTGGCCAAGGCAAGGCTGACATCGCCGTAGTGCCCGGGCAGCAAGCGCTGGCCGAACAGAAAGCTGCTGTCCGCAGCACCCAACAAGCGTTCGGTGTTGCCGATGAGCGTCAGCAGCTGCTCCGGGCTGACACGGGCGCGGCCGCTGGCGACGTCCTCGTAGAACAGCCCGCTGCCGCGCAGCAGCGCATGGCTGTCGATACCGCGCGAGAGCGCCAGGTCGAGCAACACCGCCGGCTGGTGGTGCGCAGCGATGAAGCGGGTGTCCCATTCGTACCAGCGTAACGGGCTTTCCATGGTCGCCTCAGGCGCAGCGTGGCAGGGACTGCTTGGCCTTGGCCAAACCGAGGTTGAGGCGTTTGAGCAACTGCTCGGCATCGTCGTCGAAGGCCATTACCACTGCGGTACTGGCGCGCAGATGCAGGCGTTCGCCGTGCTGGCGCGTCTTGTGCGCGAGGCTGGCGACGGCGGTCTGCAACTCCTCGGCGAGCTGCCGCGCCTGTTGCTCGGCGGTATCGGGCAGCAGCACGACGAAGCGATCCCCGGCGAGGCGGCAGAGCAGGTCCTGATGGCGCAGGTTGAGCACCAGCAACTGCGCCACGGCCTGCAACACGAGATCGCCTTCTTCCTGGCCGTAGCGCTGGTTGACCCGGCTGAACTCGTCGAGGTCCACCGCCAGCAGCGACAGCGGCCTTTGCTCGTCGGCGGCCTGGCGTAGGGCCGAGTCCAGTTGCCGACGCAGGTACTCGGCGGTGCCGAGCGGGGTCAGGTTGTCGAACAGGCGATGCTCGCGGAAAAGCCGTTCGCGCTTGTGCATCTGCGCGTTGATGGCGCGCTGTTCCTGGTTCAGGTGGTAGATGCCGAACGTCAGCAGGATCAGGCCGACCGGCATGGGCGCGGTTTCCAGCCAGTTGTCCCAGGCGATGTTGGCGGGGATCTGGATGAACTCGTCGAGCAGGTCCATCCACCAGGAAAAACAGATACAGGCCAGCCCCAGCGCCAGCAGCCGCGTCACCCGACCGGCCGGGCGGCTGTGCAGCAGCATGATCAGCCAAGCGAGGGCGAGGGCGGCGCAACCGCCTTCACCGACCACGTCCATCCAGTCGATCTCGCCCCAGGATTTGAGCTGGCCGACGGCGAGGAGCAGCTGCAGACCGACGTTGGCGGCCAGGGCGAGGCCGAGGAGGGTGAGGGTGTGGAGTTTGAGGAGGGATTTCATCGGGTCTCCGTGGCGAGGGATCGCGCCAGTGCGTGAGGGCACGGAAACAGATGGATGTGACGGTTGGATGAATGGGGTGGGGGTTGAATTGGCTCAGGGATTTTTTGGTTTGGTTGATTTGCTGGCGGCGATTTTCAAGGTAGTTGTCGCGTGAGCGTGTCACGCTGCCTTTGATGTTTGCTGCAGTACCGCTTCCCGCTCCGGGTTCAGGCACACGATTGGTGCCAGCACCCAGTTCCTGATGTTGCCGCTCCAGCGCTCCGGGTGCCGTGCACGCGCCGCCTCGTACAGCTCGATACGCTTGCGCAGCAACTCTTCCGCCTGGCCAGTATGTCGCTGCGCCGGGGTCACGAACTTCAGGGCGCTGTGGCGATGTTCATGGTTGTACCAGGCCACGAAGCTGTTCACCCAGTTCCTGGCCTGCTCCAGCGTGTCGAAGGGCCGCTCCGGCCACAGCGGGCAGTACTTCGCCGTGCGGAACAAGGCCTCGGCATAGGCGTTGTCATTGCTCACCCGCGGGCGGCTGAACGAGGGCATCACACCCAGGTTCTGCATGGCCGCCAGCATGGTCGAGCCCTTCATCGCGCTGCCGTTGTCCGAGTGCAGTACCAGCGGCTGGCCTGCCCGCTGTTCACGTAGGCAGGCCTGGCGTAGCAGCTGGGCGGCCTGCTCGGCGCTTTCACTTTCATGCACCTCGTTGGCCACCAGCTTCCGGCTGTAGACGTCCTTGATCATGTACCAGTAGAAGTAACGGCCCTTGACCGTGGTCGGCAGCCAGGTGATGTCCCAGCACCACAGCTGGTTCGGGCCGTCGGCCACATGGGTCGTCAGCGCTCGTTTCACCGGTGGGCGGCTACGGCCGCGCGGATGCTGCTGTTCGGCGTCCTTCAGCAACCGGTAAAAGGTCGACTCCGAGGCCAGCCAGGTGCCCTGATCGGCCAGCCGCGCCACGATCTGCTGCGGCGGCAGGCTGGCAAACTCGGGCTGGTTGGCGACCTCCAGCACGCGGCGGCGCTCTTGCGGGGTCAGCTTGTTGGCCGGCTCAGCTCGCTGTGCCGAAGGACGCCGATCCTCCGGGCAGTGCTGCCAGCGCTGCAGGCTGCGCAGCGACAGGCCCAGTTCGGCGCAGGCCTGCGCCCGCCGCGCTCCCGCCGCCACGGCGTCCTCGATCAACTGCAGCGTTTCACGGCGATCCGGGGCGCTGATCATTCGTCCTCGTCCTTCCCCCAGAGCGCCTCGGCTTTTTTTCGCAACACCAGCAGAGCCGCGGTTTCTGCCAGCGCCGCATCCTTGCGCCGCAGTTCACGCTCCAGCTGCTTGATGCGCTTCTTCGCGGCCTTTTCCTCTTCGCGTTCGCGCCGGGTCTTGATCGGCTGAGCCAGGCTGTTGGCCTGCTCGCAGGCTTCGCGCCAGGCGTTGATCTGCTCGACATACAGGCCTTTGCGCCGGCAGTACTCCGCCAGCTCAGCCGCATTGAGGCTGGCGCTTTCCAGCACCACCCGAAACTTGTCCTGGCTCGACCACTGGTCGGCCTGCTGTCCATCTCCCGGCACCACTGCTCCCGCTGCTCTGGCCTGTTTGCGCCAAGCATACAGGGTGGCATCAGTAATGCCTGTCGCTTCCACCAGCTCCGGCACCGTCCGGTTCAAGGGCGGCATCATCTGCCGCACCACCCACTCCCGATGCTCTATCGAATAACGCGCCACACGGCTCTCACTTCCGCCCACCGACCAAGACTCATCGAATCAACTCACACGACAACTATCCTGACGCGGCGGGCTGGGTGAGATTAGGGATGTGGTTTGCCCTGCTGGATTTGGATCAGTTCTGGACGAGGGGCTTGCTGGCATCGAGTCGATGCCGATTGCCGAGTTGCCTGGCGATTCAGGTTTCGCCCTGCTGGGCGAGTCCCTTTTGGCAGTCGCCCCAAAAGGAACCAAAAGGTCTTGCCCCACCATCCGGGTCTCGCTGCGCTCGACTGCCCTCGTTCCATCGCCGCTCCGGGGGCCGGCGTACAAGGGCCATCCATGGCCCTTTACGCCTTTCGCGGCATCCATGCCGCTCACTCCCCTACGCAACGATTGCACTCGGCCTCCTGAAAAGGGCGATTGGCGTTGCTCGTTAGTCAGTGCAATGACCCGAAGCGGCGCGGTATCAACTGGTTTGTTGGATCCCACGCTCCGGTGCTGGAGGTCAAGCTTCGGCTTTCCAGCGCCATGATTGGAGCAGGCTCTCCTCGCAGGAGCTTGGACCGGATTGCAAGGAGCGTCTCCCCCCGGCTTTTACTTGCAGTGATCATCAGGCGACACCTGTCGCCCCTTCAGGAGGGTGAGTGGAATTGCTGTGCAAGGGGGTGAGCCGCATGGATGCGGCGAAAGGCTTAAAGGGCCATGGATGGCCCTTGTAAGCCGACCCCTGGAGCAGCGATGTAGCGAACGGACCCCGCGCGTAGCGCGGGGCCGTATGCAGGGGCAAAGCGTTTTTGGTTACTTTTTCCGCGTCTGGAAAAAGTGACTCGCCCAGCAGGGCGAAACAGAAACCGTCGCCCCCTTCGAAATGCGGCTCTGGCACGCAGCCCGCACGAAAAAAACAGGTCATATCAGCTCAACCCCACCTCCAAAATCCCCCAAAACCCACCTTTCCAACCCCTCCCCAAATCCCCTGTCACAGAACCGCCATATCCCCCACCTACCGTCCGCTGCAGTTCCGGGATGGACCCGGTAAACACCGTTCGGGGGATTGTTCATGAGCACATACCGCAGCGGCATCCGCCATGCAGGATTCCGCATCAGCCTGCTGGCCCTGGCCGTCAGCGCCGGTTCGGCGTGGGCCGAGGAGCCGCTTGTCATGGAGCACGTCGAAGTCATCGGCCAGGCGGTCAGCATCGACGAAGCACTGAAGGACCAGCGCAATTCCGACAGCGTGAAGAGCGTGGTGCATGCAGACGGCATCGGCCAGCTGCCGGACGACAACGCCGCCGAGGCGCTGCAGCGCATTCCGGGCATCTCGGTCGAGCGCGACCAGGGCGAAGGGCGTTTCGTCAGCGTGCGTGGCATCGCGCCGGATCTGAACAGCGTCACCATCAACGGCACCCTGGTCCCATCGCCGGAGAGCGATCGCCGTGCCGTGGCGCTCGACGTGCTGCCATCGGAGCTGGTGCAGTCGCTGTCGGTGGTCAAGACGCTGACGCCGGACATGGATGCCAACTCCCTGGGCGGCACCATCGAGGTACAGAGCCTGTCGGCCTTCGACCATGACGGGCTGTTCTACAGCCTCAGCGGCGAGGGCAGCTATGACGACAACGTCGACAAGACCAGCCCGAAATTCTCCGGCGCCATCAGCGACCGCTTCAGCCTGGGCGATGGCGTCGACAATTTCGGTGTCGCCGCGGCCGTCAGCTGGCAGGAGCGCGACTTCGGCTCGGACAACGTCGAGACCGGCGGCAAGTGGGACTTCGCCGACGACGGCGCGCGGCTGGAGGAACTCGAGCAGCGCGACTACGAGATCACCCGCGAGCGCACCGGCTTCGGGCTGAACTTCGACTACAAGCCGGACGATGTCAGCAGCTACTACCTGCGCACGCTGTACAGCCGCTTCAAGGACACCGAAACGCGTAACGCCGCCGGTGTCGCCTTCGAGGATTCGCAGCTGCCGGGCGAGACCGGTGACGCCGAGGGCTGGCGCGAGCTGAAGTCCCGCGAGGACACCCAGACCGTGCAGTCCTACGTGTTCGGCGGTGAACGCATGATGGGCCTGTGGACCCTGAGCGGGCAGGCCGGTTACAGCCAGTCGCGCGAGCGCAATCCGGGCGGTATCGCCAGCGCGACCTTCGAGGGTAATTTCGCCGATGCCGGCTTTTCCAGTAGCCGCAAGCCGCGCCTGACGATCGATTCGTCCTACTACGACCCGGCGTCCTTCGAGCTGGATGAAGTGGAGTGGGAGAAAAGCGACACCCGCGACCGCGAGAAAAACATCCGCCTGGACCTGGCGCGTGAGTACGACATCCAGGGTTACGCCGCGCAGGCCAAGTTCGGCGGCAAGCTCAGCCGCCGGCACAAGGACAACGATAACGAAGTCTGGAAGTACGACGATTTCGACGATCTGACCCTGGCCGACTTCCAGGCCGGCAACGTCGACTATGCGCTCGGCCGCTTCGGCCCGGGCATCAGTGCCTCGGCCATCGAGGGCGCGATTGGCGGTCTGGATGCCAGCGAGTTCTACGACGAGGAGGAGTCGCGCATCAATGACTTCGACATGCACGAGGACATCAACGCCGCCTACCTGATGAACACCGTGGATATCGACCGCTGGCGCGTCATCGCCGGCCTGCGCTACGAGGGCACGCGCTTTCGCGCCAAGGGCACCGGCCTGCGCGATGACCAGTTCGAGTCGATCTCCAGCAGCAGTCGTTATGACCACTGGTTGCCGGGGCTGCACCTGCGCTACCAACTGACCGACGACACCATGATCCGTGCCGCCTGGACCAACAGCGTGGTGCGCCCGACCTTCGGCCAACTGGCGCCCGGTTTCGTCATCGAAGGCAACGACGCCGAGTTCGGCAACCCCGATCTCAAGCCGCTGGAATCGATCAACTACGACCTCGGCATCGAGCACTACATGGGCCGCGCCGGCGTGGTGTCGGCGTACCTGTTCTACAAGGACATCGATAACTTTATCTACAACACCGATCTGGCCGGCACCGGTCAGTGGGCCGCGTTCGACGAAGCGCTCAGTTTCCAGAACGGCAGCAGCGCGAAGCTCTACGGCCTGGAGCTGGCCTACTCGCAGAAGCTCGACTGGCTGCCGGCGCCGTGGAACGGCCTGTTGCTGGGCGCCAACGCCACCTTCAGCCAGTCCGACGCGGATATCGAAGGGCAGGGCATGCAGCGCAGCATCGACCTGCCGAACCACTCCGACACGGTCGGCAACCTGATACTCGGCTGGGAAAACGACCGGCTCAACCTGCGCCTGGCTGCGAACTACAAGTCGGACTACCTCTACGAGGTGGCCGGCATCGACGACGAGGCGCACGACCTGTACGTCGACGATCAGCTGTTCGTCGATTTCAAGGCGGGCTACTTCATCACGCCGAGCCTGCAGCTGACCTTCGAGGCGCTGAACCTGACGGACGAGTCCTACTACGTCTACAGCGGCCGCCGCGCCTACAACGCCCAGTACGAAGAGTACGGCCCGACCTACAAGCTCGGCCTGACCCTCACCCACTTCTGACCCCATGCCGCTCCGGTGCCCGCCGTTCCCCTTTTCGGTCGGGCGCCGGCAGGCGGCAGCCTGAATGGATACACCATGAACGCATTACCCAAAACCATGCTGCTCGGCCTGTGCATCGCATTGGCGGCCTGCCAGTCCACGCAACCAGATACACCGGCGAAGTCGGCCCAGCTGAACATCAGCAAACCGCTGCTGGCCGGCCTCGAGTACGCCCAGCTGGTAAGCGGCGACACCCCTTGGGCCGGTGCCGACCGTGTGCAGGTCGATGACCAGGGCCTGCAGCTGCTGGACGCCGCCGGTAACAGCCTGGCGCGCCACGCCGGGCGCTTCGAAGGACTGGACCATCGCGTCGACCGCCAGGGCCTGCTGCTCGCCACGGTCGAGCGCAAGCGCCAGCAGGCGATGCTGATCGGCCTGAACGCCGCGCGTGCCTGGAGCCAGCCGCTGTACCTGCCGCGCACCGCATTCGCCATCGAGGGGCTGTGCCTGTACCGCGACAGCGCGCGCAACGACTTCGTGTTTCTGCTCGGTGAGGAGGGCGTCGGCGAGCAATGGCTGGTCGGCAGTCAGGGCCGCCTGCTCGATGAGGCGCGGCGGGTGCGCGGGCTCAGCCTGCCGCCGCAAAGCGCCTTCTGCCAGACGGACGATGCCAGTGGGCAGCTCTATGTCAACGAGGAGTCCGTCGGCTTCTGGCGTTACCCGGCCGACGCCGAGGCGCCGTTGCAGCGCGAGCCGGTCGATTTGCGCCAGCCTTTCGGCAGCCTGGCCCATGCCGCAGCGGGCATGACGCTGGTGCCGGGCGGACTGCTGGCGCTCGATCCCGAAGCCTCGGTGCTGCATCTGTACCGGCAGAACGAAGCCGGCTGGCAAGCCGATGAGGTCATCGCACTGGACGGTTTCGACGAACCGGAGCGCATCAGCGCGCGTCGCACCTCCGAAGGAGTCGAACTGCTGCTGGCGGACGAGCAGGGCCTGCATCGCGCCCAGTTGGCGTGGCAGCCGCAGGCACTGCAGCATCCCGAACCCATCGTCAGTTTGGCGGCAGCGGTGGAGACCGGCCCGGTGCCCAGTCTGGGTGACGCCGCCGATGACCCGGCGATCTGGGTCCATCCGCGCGATCCTGCGCAGAGTCGCGTGCTCGGTACCGACAAGAAAGGCGGCCTGGTGGTGTACGACCTGGAGGGTCGCCAGCTGCAAAGCCTGACCGTCGGCCGGCTGAACAACGTCGATGTGCGCAGCGGCTTGCGCCTCGGCAGCATGCGCGTGGACCTGGCCGTGGCCAGCAACCGTGATCACAACAGCCTGCACCTGTTCGCCATCGACCGCGCGAGCGGGGTGCTCCGCGATATCGGCCAGATCGCCACGCCGCTGAGCGATATCTACGGCCTGTGCATGTTCCAGAATCGCCAAGGTGTCACCTACGCGATCGCCAACGACAAGGACGGCACCTTCGTCCAGTACCGCCTCGATGGCCAGTCCGGCCAGCTGCAGGGTGAACTGGTGCGGCGCTTCAAGCTGGACAGTCAGCCCGAGGGCTGCGTGGCCGACGACCGCAGCGAGCGGCTGTTCGTCGGTGAGGAAGACGTCGCGGTGTGGGTGGTCGATGCCCGCGCCGATGTGCCAGCGGTGCCGGAGCAGGTCATCGATGTCGGCGGGCCGGTCTACGACGACATCGAAGGTCTGGCCATCTACCACGGCGAGCGCGGTGACTACCTGGTGATTTCCAGCCAGGGCAACGACAGCTACGTGGTGCTCGATGCCCAGGCGCCCTATGGCATGCGCGGCGCCTTCCGCATCGGCCTGAACGCCGAGCGCGGCATCGACGGAGCGTCCGAGACCGATGGGCTGGAAGTCACCTCGGCCAACCTCGGCGGCATCTGGAACCGCGGAATGCTGGTGGTGCAGGACGGCCGCAAGCGCATGCCCGAGGGGACGCAGAACTACAAGTACCTGCCCTGGTCGGCGATCGCCGATGCGCTGGGGCTGGATTGACGTCATCGCCCGCTAACCGACCCGCAATCCAATAGCAGCTGCCCCAGTCGGGGCAGAAGGAAACGATTCATGCAAACGACTCTCGAGCACATGTCCATCTGGGGCCTGATCAGCGAAGCCAGCCTGGTGGTCCAGGCGGTGATGATGATTCTGGTCCTGGCCTCGGTTTCGAGCTGGTACCTGATCATCCGTCGCAGCGTGGCGTTGCGCAGCGCCGAACGCCTGCAGCGCGGCTTTCTGCAGCGCTTCCGGCAGGGCGGCGATCTTGCCCAGCTCTATCGCGAAGGCCAGGCGCAGCCGTTGCCGGACGAGGCCGCGCTGCAGCGCATCTTCCTCGCCGGTTACGGTGAGTTCGCCCAGCTGCAACGCCAGCCGGGGATCGCGCCGGATGTGGTGGCGCAGGGTGTCGAGCGCAGCCTCTACGTGGCCGTCGCCGAGCAGGAGGAGCGTCTGGAAAAGGGGCTGCAGTTTCTCGCGACCGTGGGTTCGGTGAGCCCCTATATCGGCCTGTTCGGTACCGTGTGGGGAATCATGAACTCCTTCCTCGGCCTGTCGCAGGTGCAACAGGCGACGCTCTCGACCGTCGCGCCGGGCATCGCCGAAGCGCTGATCGCCACGGCCATTGGCCTGTTCGCGGCGATTCCCGCGGTGATGGCCTACAACCGCTTCGCTGCCCGTGGGCAGACGCTGGTCGGCCGTTACTACGCATTCGGTAACGAGCTACAGGCGCGCCTGCATCGGCGCCTGCACGCCGCTTCACCCAACGTCGCCGCAGCCGCCTGAGGAGGACGCCTTCATGCTGGTCAAACCACAGCACAAACACGGGCCCAAGGCGGAAATGAACGTGGTGCCCTACATCGACGTGATGCTGGTGCTGCTGGTGATCTTCATGGTCACCGCGCCGATGCTGGTGCAGGGCGTCAAGATCGAGCTGCCCAAGGTCGCAGCCGAAGCGCTGCCGGTGGAGAACGAGCGGCAGATCCTCACGCTCTCGGTAAAGGCCGATGGCGGCTTCTACTGGAACCTGGGCAGCGAGCTGGACATCGACAACCAGACCGACAGCGCCGTCGACCTTGCCGAGCTGCAGGCCAAGGTCGGCGCGATCATCGCCGAGCGCGGCGACACCCAGGTCTATGTCCGTGCCGACGAGGCGGCGGACTACGGTCGCGTGGTCGCTGGTATCGCCGAGCTGCAGCGCGGCGGGGTGGTCAACCTGGGGCTGATCACCGAGGCGCCGGCCGGAGTCGGGCAGCCGTGATGATGACCTTCAGCACGCCCGCCGCGCATGGCAGCGAAGTTGTCCCGCGACAGTGGATCGGTCCGGTCGGGGCTGCATTGCTGACCCTCGGGATGCACGCCGGACTGTTTGCGCTGTTGCTCGGCAGCTGGTCGCCAGCGCTGGAAATGCCGGTCGCCACCCAGGTGATGCAGACCCAGTTGATCAGCCTGCCGCCGCCGGCGCCAACCGAGAGCGCAGCGCCGGTCGAACCGCCAGTCGAGCCCGTGGTCGAACCGCCGCCGCGCGAGCCGCAGGTCGATACCCACGCCCAGCAGCAGCGCCTCGAGCAGGCCGAGCTGGCCTTCAAGCGCGCCGAAGGGGAGCGCAGGGCCGAGCAGCTGCAGCAGCAGCGCGAGCAGTTGGAACGCCAGCGCGAACAGCAGCGTCAGCGCGACGAGCAACGCCGCCAGGAACAGGCACAGGAGCGGGAACGGATGGTTCAGGAAGAGGCACGGTTGCAGGCGGCGCGCGAAGCCGAGGCAACGGCACGCGCCGAAGCGGCTGAGCGCGCACGACAGGCTGCTGCGGCCGAAGCGGCCAGCCGGCAATACCTGCCGATTGCCAAGAAGCCGCCGGTCTATCCGCAACGGGCGCTGGACTCCGGGCTTCAGGGTTCCTGCACGGTCAGCTACACGGTCGATGTGCAGGGTCACGTGCGCTCGCCCGAAGTGGTCGGCGACTGCCATCCGCTGTTCATCCGCCCATCACTCACCGCCGCCAAGAGCTTTCGCTACCAGCCGCGCATCGTCGAAGGCCGCGCGGTTGCCGTGCCCGACGTAAAGAACACCTTCCATTACCGCATCGAATGATGCCGTTACGACTCAGGAACCGTTTTCGATGAAACAGGATTTCACCGATTTTCACGCGAGCGTGGGCGCTCATGACGACCAACCGGTCAATGCGAGCGGCAACGTGCCGCTGCAGCAGGCGATCG
Source organism: Stutzerimonas kunmingensis (assembly GCF_021432085.1). Taxonomy (GTDB): domain Bacteria; phylum Pseudomonadota; class Gammaproteobacteria; order Pseudomonadales; family Pseudomonadaceae; genus Stutzerimonas. Next base: position 2,306,916 of record NZ_CP090366.1, read on the forward strand.
ATCACCGCCGGCGCGGGCTGCTCAAGGGTGGGCTCGGCCTGGCCGGCATCGCCTTTCTCGGCGGCGGGATGGCCGGCGCGCGAGCCGCGACCCGGGGCGATTCGCTGCTCGGCTTCGAAGGTATCCCGACCCAGCTCGACCCGCATTTCGACCGTGTCGAGGTGGCGCCGGGCTACAGCGCCCGGGTGTTCTTCTCCTGGGGCGATCCGGTGCATGCCGACGCACCCGAGTGGCAGTCGGATGCCAGCGACGATTGGCAAGCCCAGCTCAGGCAGGCCGGCGACAACCACGACGGCATGCATTTCTTCCCGTTCCCCGACGCGCCCGACAGCCGCGGCCTGCTGGCCATCAACCACGAGTACGTCAACCCGACGTTGCATCCAAAAGGCATCGCCGTGGTCGATGGCCGCCGCCCGCTGGAACAGGTGCGCAAGGAGCAGGCGGCCCATGGCCTGAGTGTCATCGAGGTGCGCAAGGATGCGCAGGGTGAATGGCAGCGGGTGATTGATTCACCCTACAACCGCCGCATTTCCGGCATGACGCCGATGGCCATTGCCGGGCCGCTGGCCGGCCATGCAGCGATGCAGACCATGGACGACCCGGAAGGAAACACGGTGCTCGGCACGCTGAACAACTGCTCCAGCGGCTTCACGCCCTGGGGCACCTATCTGGTCTGCGAGGAGAACTGGCACAACTACTTCGTCAACCACGACGCCGACGACCTTGCCGCGCGCGTCTCGCACAACCGCTACGGCATCGCCGGCAGCGGCATGAGCAAGCTCTACGGCTGGGGCACGGTCGATCCGCGTTTCGATGCCACGCCGCAGGCAGGCCAACCCCATGGCGGCTTCGTCAACGAGCCGCACCGGTTCGGCTGGGTGGTGGAGGTCGATCCGTTCGACCCGCAGAGCGCGCCGGTCAAGCGCACCGCCTTCGGCCGCTACTGCCGCGAGTGCTCGGTGCTGTCGCTGGGCGAGGACGGGCGCATGGCGTTCTACTCGGGCGACGACACCAAGGGCGAGTACGTCTACAAGTTCGTTCCCAGCGGCCGTTTCGTGCCCGGTGCGGACGCCGCCAACCGCCGCTTGCTGGATGAGGGCACCTTGTATGTCGCGCGTTTCGATGCCGACGGCAGTGGCCAGTGGCTGGCGCTGGTGCACGGCGAGCATGGCCTGACCGCGGAAAACGGCTTCCCCAGCCAGGCCGAGGTGCTGCTCAACGCCCGCGCCGCCGCCGACCGCGCCGGCGCGACGCCGATGGATCGGCCGGAGTGGGTCGCAGTGCATCCCGATACCCGCGAGGTCTACGTCACCCTGACCAACAATGACGGGCGCGGCACCAAGCAGCCGCTGGACAAGGCCAATCCGCGACCGAACAACCTGCACGGGCAGATCCTGCGCTGGCAGGAAGAGGGTGGCGACCCGGCGGCGACGCGTTTCCAGTGGGAAGTCTTCCTGCTCGCCGGCGAGCGCCGTGGTGCGCGAGATGCCCAGGGCCAGTCGGTTGCCTCCAACCTGATCGGCACGATCGACGGCGACTGCTTTTCCTCGCCGGACGGGCTGGCCTTCGATCGTGACGGGCGTTTGTGGATCGAAACCGATTTCGACGATGACGAATCGGCGATGCAGGCCATGGGCACCAATCAGCTGCTATGCGCCGATCCGAAAACGCGCGAGGTGCGGCGTTTCCTGGTCGGGCCACGGGGTTGCGAGATCACCGGTATCACCTGGAGCCCGGACTACCGCGCCATGTGGATCAACGTGCAGCACCCGGGGCTGAGCTTTCCGGCCAGCGACGGCCAATCACGTCCGCGCTCGTCCACCGTGCTGATCACCAAGGACGATGGTGGCGTGATCGGCAGCTGACGATCACGCCGCGAGTAGGGGGCCAGGCTAGGCGGCGCCCCGCATCCTGAATCAGGGCAGGCACAACGGGCGGTAGCTACCGTTGGCGCTTCCGGCGCATCATCGTTTCTGCTGCGCCGAGCTCCTGCCAGGTCGTACTGCCTGGCGGGCCTTAGCTGCGCCGCCTCGTGGTGATCGACCGGCGCTACACGCGCAACCAAAGCGTTCGGGCCCCACGCAATGCGAGCCAAGCTAACAGCGCGGCCAGCACGTCATCCAATGCGATACCCAAGCCTCCACCAATCGTTTCGACGAATCCTATGGGCGGCGGCTTGGTGATATCGAAAAGCCTATATAGTGCGAATCCGGCACCGAGTAACCACCATCGATGGGCTGTGGCCAGCCCCAAAAATACGAGTGGAAAAGCGAGATACTCGTCGGCAACGATCTGAGCGGCATCACCGCCTCCAAGCAAACGCGAGGCCCAGTGACACAGCGGAACGCCGACCACCAGCAGCGCAGAGATGAACAGCAGTTGCTTTGCCTGCGGCCGCCCCCAGAGCCACCACGCCAGTGGTATGCCAAGCAGTGATCCGAACGTTCCGGGCATCCAGGGCAATGATCCCAGCCCGAAGCCTGTGGCAATCAATAAAACGACTTGCTCTGCGATCAATTGTCGAACCTCTACGGTGACCATCTGGCGTAACTGCAGAAATGCTCGCAACATCTCGCATAAAATTGATTCGACCGTCCGGCATTGAACATCGCACAAACTGGACGTTGCTTTTTCCATTTCAAAAATTTTTGCCGGCGCTGCGCTGGACTACTTTCGTGCTGCTTGGCTACAGCGGCGCATTGATAAATAAGGACCCTCGGTGTTTGCAATTGACAAGTTACTGCTGGTGGCAGCGGTACTAATTCTCTTCGGCGTGCTTTCCAGCAAATTGTCGGCGCGTCTGGGGCTGCCCGTGTTGGTGTTGTTTCTGATCACCGGCATGCTGGCGGGGGACAACGGCATTGGCGGAATTGTTTTCGATAATGCTGTTTCCGCTCATGCGCTCGGTACTCTGGCTTTGGCACTTATCCTGTTTGACGGCGGTCTGCAAACGCCCGTTTCGTCCATAAGGAAGGTCTGGAAGCCAGCTTCGTTATTGGCAACCGTTGGGGTGCTCGCAACGGCTGCTATTGCTGGGCTAGCAGCTGCCTGGATGCTTGAGCTTCCAATTCTCGAAGGGATGCTGCTGGGCGCGATTATCGGATCGACCGATGCTGCAGCCGTATTTTCGCTACTGCGAAATGCCGGAATTCACATTAACCAGCGGCTCAAGTCGGTGCTGGAGATCGAAAGCGCTTCCAACGACCCCATGGCCATCTTTCTGACGGTGGGCTTATTGGAGGTGCTGGTCAACGGCATGCCGCTTGGCTGGGGTCTGCTTCAGATGTTTTTGATGCAGATGGGGGTAGGCGCACTGGTCGGGCTTGGGGTCGGATGGTCGGTGCTCAGGCTACTGAGCAGGATAAAGCTCATTGCGACTGGTCTGTATCCCGTGCTCGTCGCAGCCGGCGGGTTGCTAGCCTATGGCATATCCGCAAATCTGGGCGGCAGTGGATTTCTGGCGATCTTCGTCGCTGGCGTGATGATCGGAAACCAGAAGTTCGTTTTCCAGCGCAGCACCTTCCTGTTCATGGATGGCCTGGCATGGCTTAGCCAGATCACGATGTTCGTGGTCCTCGGCCTGCTCGTCGATCCGGTTTCGCTGCTCGATGTCTGGGTCGAGGGGTTGGTGATTGCACTGGTCCTGGTGTTGCTGGCCAGGCCGTTGGCCGTCGCACCAATGCTTGCGCTTTTTGGATTCAATCTCAGGGAGACGGCACTCGTTTCCTGGGTAGGCCTACGTGGTTCGGTGCCGATCATCCTGGCAATCTTCCCGTTGCTTTTCGGACTGCCTAATGCGCCCCTGATCTTCAATGTTGTGTTCTTCGTGGTTCTGCTATCGGCGACAGTGCAGGGTTCTACGCTCCCGCTCGTCGCGCGCAAGCTGGGGCTGACGGAGAAGCCACCGGCGGCGCCCGCCGCGACTCTCGAAATCTCGTCACTCCACGATGTCGACGCGGAAATCGTCGAATACACGCTTGGTAACGATGCGAGAGCCGCCGGCCGTTTGCTCTCGCAGATGGCGTTGCCCGAAGGCGTAGTCGTGGCGATGATCACGCGAGGGTCGGCCGTCATACCGCCTCGAGGATCGACGCGACTTGAGGCCGGTGATCATCTGTTTGTCGTGCTCAAGCCAATCAATCAGCCTTTCGTCGACTGTGTTTTTTCTCAGGCAATTGAAGCATCGAGGACCGACCTGCCCAACCTTGAACTCCGGCTCAAGGGCAGCACCAAGGTCGAGGATGTGTGGGATTCCTATGGTATCGACCTGGCAACAGACAAGGGCCAGACTCTGGATCAGTTGATCAAACGGGCCCTCGACAGCAATGCCGGTCAAGGGGCTGAACTCATGGCTGGTTCAGCGCTGTTGATCGTCCGTGAGCAACTGCAAGGGCGGATTACGACGGTTGGCATCCAAGCAGTATCGCTCGATACGAGTTCGTAATGCATACCTGTTGTAATGGGCGAAGAGAGGCCCGCTAAGCGCCTCTCTCGTCCAGGCTGTATCAGCGGACCTTGAATCGGCTTACGACGGCCGTGAGGCGTCCATTCGTGTCCAGGAGCGACTCGGTACTCCTATCGACGCTCGCGCCGCTTTCGACCAGTTCGTCAACCACATGCCGCACGGCGACCATGTTCCGGTTGATCTCCTCGGCTACGGCGCTCTGTTCTTCCGCCGCGGTGGCGATCTGGGTGCTGAGATCATTGATGTGAACGACCGAGTTGGTCATTTCATCAAGTCCAACGGTGACCTGAGCCGTTTTGTCGGCTGTCGCCTGGCAGCTGGCCTTGGTTTGTTCCATCGCCTGAACGGCAGAGCCGACCGCATCCTTCAGGCGTTGCAAGGTTTCATTGATTTCGGAGGTGCTCTGCTGCGTCCGTGCCGCAAGTGCGCGGACCTCGTCAGCGACGACCGCGAAGCCACGGCCCTGTTCGCCGGCTCGGGCCGCCTCGATCGCCGCATTCAGCGCAAGCAGGTTGGTCTGCCCGGCGATGTCACCAATGACGCCCAGTACATCGTTGATGCGCTGGGCATCGGCCTGCATCGCCTGGACTTTCGCCGTCGCGCTTTCCACTTCGCTGACCAGGGAGCGCACGCTGCTCGAGGCATCCTCGACGACTAGGCGGGAGGAGACCGCATTGTGGTTGGCCGTCTGGGTGAACGTCGCCGTATCGCTGGCACTGTGCGCAACCGATTCGGCAGTCGAGCTCATTTCGTTGATCGCGGTAACGGCCTGGTCGGTTTCCGAGGCGTGCCGGGCCAGCGCGTCATTGGTGATACGGGACAGGTGCTTGAGCTGCGCGATCTCGGACTGGATCTGGGTGGTGGCGTCACTCACGTCGATCATCATTTTCTGCAGGTAGCCGATGAATCCATTGACTGAGCGTCCGACCTGATCGACTTCGTCCTCGCCCTTGATAGCGATACGCCTGGTCAGGTCTGCGTCGCCTGCGGATAGGGAATCGATGTTTGTCTTCAGAACGGCAAGTCGTTTCATCAGCTGATTGATCGCGACAAGCATGAGCGCGAGCAGGATGAGCACCATCGGGATCTGCAGGGATGCAAGCGTCCTGAGCATCGCATCGCTTCGTGCCTCAAGCTTGGCGGTCGGCAGGGCGGCGGCGAGGAACCAGGGGGTACCTTCGACAGGCGTCATGAAGAAGCTGAATTCTTCGCCGGACTTGCTCGTGAATACCTCCCGTCGCAACGCTTGCGACGGGCTGGCGAGCGCCTTCTGTACGGTCGCGATGAAGGGCGACTGTACGGACATCTCGGAAACGTTGCGTAGCACCATGTCCGAGCCAAGTTGCGGCTGGTTGCTGAGGATCTTGCCGTCGGCCTCGACGATCATGACCTCGCCTTCGATCTCGTCTTGCTTTTCGGCAACCAGGCGGTTGAAGAAGCCGAGGGTCAGGTCGATCGTCGACACGCCCCAGGGAGAGCCGTCCTTATAGATAGTCATCGCGCAATTGGTACGCGGCTCAGCACTGGCGTCATCCTTGTAGGCCGCTGCCCACACACATTTGCCGCGCGGTGCCTGCATGCCGCCTCGGTGCCAAGGCTCCTCGAAATAGTTACGCGATTCGGCCGAATTCCAGTGGGTATTGACGATCAGTTTGCCGGATGCGTCCCGGTGATAAAACGTGCTGTGCTTGGCGCGGCCTGGCGTACGGACGTCGGGGAGCGGCCAGATGCCGCCACCGAAGACCTTGACGTCACCGTACTGGTCGACGAGACCGGGTAGGACCCGGTCGATCTCGTCACTGTCAAGCATCGGCACCGTCTGGGTGATGCTGCGTGCTTGCGCTTCGACTCGCGCCAGGTCCATTGCGATGTGCTCGCCAATCTCGGTGACCTGCGACATGACGATGGTTTCGCCTGCCTCTATGAGCTGTGGCGTGACGAAGCGCTTGATCCCCAGCATCGTGAGCAACATGACCAGGAGAACGAAGCCGATGAAAGCGGCCGTGTAGCGAGCTTTGATGGTACGCAAAGAGAGCATGGATCCTGAACCTTGAGACAGCCGGCCCAACGGAGGGCATGGCGATGGTGCGCTATCGGCTAGTTGACCGATTAGTTAAGAAATCGGCGACTAACGGTCCTTCGAGAATGGCTCGCAGGTTATTCGTCGTATTACCAGGTGCGCGGCCATCGAATCAGGCATCCAGTAGTGATGCCCCACACGGTCATGGGCCCCGCTGCGCCGATGTTGCTCAGCAGACGTCGGCGCGCAGCTGCTCGACGGCATCTAGCAGCTGGTCCTGGGTGAAGGGCTTGGCCAGTCGCTGCAGCGGCAGGGCCGGGGTGGCCGATGGCAGTTCGGCATAACCGGACACCAGCAGGATCGGCAGCTCCGGCCGGCTTGCCCGTACCTCGGCAGCCAGTTGCGCGCCGCTCATCAGCGGCATGGCGTGGTCGGTGACGAGCATGTCGATCTGCGCCACCTGCAGCAGCTCCAGCGCCTGCGCAGCGGAACGCGCCGTCAAGACGTGGTGGCCGGCGGCTTCGAGCATGCCGGCGGTGCCGAACAGCACCAGTTCGTCATCATCCACGGCCAGCACGGACAGCGGACGCGTGGTTCTGCGCGGGAGGTCATGCGGTAACGGGCTGTGAGTCGGTTCCGCGGCTGGCTCGTCCTCCAGTGCTGGCAGCCAGATTTGCGCGGTGGTGCCGGCGCCCGGGCTGCTGCGCAGCACCAGCCGCCCGCCGGATTGCTCGGCCAGGCCATGCACCATCGACAGGCCGAGACCGGTGCCCTTGCCGATGCCCTTGGTGGTGAAGAACGGTTCGACCGCGCGCTTGAGCGTCGTTTCATCCATGCCGGTGCCGCTGTCGCTGACATTCAGGCGAACGTAGCGCCCGGCGGCGAGGCCATGCTGCTCGCTGGACAGCGTCACCTGTTCGGCGACGATGAGGATACGGCCCTCGCCGCCCATGGCGTCGCGCGCGTTGGCGGCGAGGTTGAGCAGGGCGGTTTCCAGCTGGTTGGGATCGGTCTTGACCCGCGCCAGTCGCTGCGGCAGATCCACTTCCAGCTGGATGGTCGGGCCGAGTGAGCTGAGCAGCAGTTCCTTCATGCCTGCGATCAGTTGCGCCAGGTCGATCGGCGTCTTGTGCAGTTCCTGTTTGCGGGCGAAGGTGAGCATGCGCGCGGTGAGCGAAGCGCCGCGCTCGGCACCGGCCCTGGCATTGTCGACCAGGCGCAGCAGCGCGGGCTCGGCGGGCATGCGCCGACGCAGCAGGTCGAGGCTGCCGAGCACGGCCATCAGCAGATTGTTGAAGTCGTGGGCGATACCGCCGGTGAGGTTGCCCAGCGCCTCCATCTTGTGCAGCTGCTGCAGTGCCTGTTCGGCATTCACCCGTTCGCTGATGTCCAGCGCCTCGGGTACCAGGGCGAAGATACTGCCGTCCTCGCCCGTGACCGGGCGCACGGAGAAATCGAAGACGCGCACGCCCTGCGGCATGTTCAGGGTCATGGTCTCGCGCTCGGTGGCACCGGCCGCCACCCGCCGCGTCATCTCGCGGACCCTCTCTGGCATGCCGGGTGTCGCGGCGAACCAGGGCGATTCCCAGAATGGCAGGTAGGCCAGTTCGTTGAAGCGGGCGCCGATGCCCGCCAGCGCCGTGGCGTTCACATAGAGAATCGCGCCGTCCGGCGCGAGCATCGCCATGTACAGGTGCGAGGTTTCCAGCACCGCACGAATGTTCGCCTCGCTGCGGGCCAACGCCGCGGTGCGCTCGGCGACCTTGGCTTCCAGCTGTTCCAGAAAGCACTGCTCGCGTTGCCTGACTGCCGCAGCAGAGCGCACACGCTCGATGTGCGCCCAGGAGCGATCGGTGACTTCTCTGAGCAGGGCGAGCTCGCAGGCGCTCCATACTCTAGGCACGCGGTCATGAATGGCCATCAGTGCGGTCAGTCGGCCCTCCTTGACCAGCGGCAGGCAGATGGTGGCGGCGATATCCAGTTGCTGGAAGGTCGCCGCGTCGGCGGCGGGCAGGCGGGCGAGGTGATCGTCGACGATGAAGGCTTCGCCAGCGCGCAGCTTCTGGACCGCGAGGCCGCCGAATGCGGCGAGCCGGTAGTGGCCGACGATGCTCATGCAGCCCGGCGCCGACCAGTCGCCGCGGATGGTGAAGCTGTCCTGGTCGGGCTCCATGTCGGCGTAGGCGCAGCTGGACAGGCCCAGATGCTCGCCGAGCATGCGTGTGGTGATATTCAGGATGGCGTCTGCGTCGACGCTGCGGGCGGTTTCCTTGGCCAGAGCGTCGAGGAAACGCAAGCGTTGTTCGTTTTCGCGCAGGGCCTGTTCGGCCTCGGCGCGCTCGGTGACGTCATGACCCTCGACGAAAATGCCGCAGACATCGCCATTCGCATCGGTCACCGGCTGGAAGACGAAATCCAGCAGGCGCTCTTCCTCCGCCTCTCCCTGGATGCGCTGCAGGCCAACGCGGATACCGGAGCCGACAAAGGCCGTGCCGCTGCGATAGACCTGGTCGAGAATGTCGATAAAGCCCTGCCGCTCGACCTCCGGCAGCGCTTCGCGTACCGGCCTGCCGATGACATCGCGTTCACCCACTACCCGCAGATAGGCCGGGTTGGTCATCTCGAAGACATGTTCCGGGCCGCGCAGCATCGCCGTCAGCCCCGGTGCCTGTTCGAACATCTGTTGCAGGCGTGCCTGCTGGCGCTGCAGCTCACGCTCGGCCATTACCCGCTCGGTGGTTTCCACCACGAGAGCGATCACGCCGGCCGGCCGGGCCTGATCATCGAACACCGGCGAATAGTCCAGATTCATCCAGGCGCGCTCGGGGCGGCCGCTGCGGTACAGCAGCAGTTCCTGGTCCTTGTACGACAGCGCGCCGCCAGCCAGGACGACCTTCATCACGTTGTCGTTGAACTCGGCGACTTCCGGCCAGCCCTCGCGTACTTCAGAACCGAGCAACTGCGGATGTCGGCTGCCGGCGAGCTCTGAATAGGCGTCGTTGTAGATCATGACGCCGCGCTCGCCCCAGAGCAGCGCGATGGGCGTCGGCGAAAGCAGCAGCATGGCCGTGACGGTCTTCAGGCTCGACGGCCATTCCGCCAGCGGTCCCAGCGCCGTCTGCGACCAGTCGAAGCGGCGAATCAGTGCGCCGAGCGCGCCGCCGGCGGGGAGAAATGCGAGGCTCGAGTCGTCAGGCGCGAGGTTTGCTGCTGGGTCCATCAGTAGCGATCCGTATCCGGTGTGAAGACAGGGCAGGGCTGTACAGGCGAGAGCTGGTTCAGCTCAGACAGCCGATTGCCCGGGAAGTCGTGCCGGCGAGGCAGGCGATTGCTGGCACCATTCGCTGCTGTTCGTCCTTGCAGCGGCCAGCGTACAGGGAAAAACCCGTACCATATCAACGATATGCAATGCCCACGGTGATTTCCGATGTTTTCTGCCGTCAAGCGTTACAGGGCTCTGGTCGCCGGGGTGCTGCAGCGCTGTTTTCCACGTACCTCGGCCCATCTGCGTGATGAGGACGAGCTGTTGTTTCGTCGCTGGGGCGGTGCGCCCGGCAAGGCGAACAAGGCCACGGCCAGCAAACGCAGGGGCAAACCTGCCACCAAGTCAAAGAGCAAGTCGGAAGGGCCGCCGCATGCCACCGCCAAGCCGCGCAAGGCCGCCGCTCAGGGCATCTATGCGGCTGCGCAACTGAAGATTGAGGATGCGCAGGTCCAGGCGATGCGTGACCGCGTCGAGCAGGCGGTAGCTGCCGGGATCGTGAGCGCACCGTCGCAGGAGCAATGGGCGATGATCCTCAGCCGCAGCCCGGTGACGCGAATCTTCGCCGGCGCCGGCTCCGGCAAATCCACCACCTTGTTGCTGCGGGTGGTGTTCATGCTCTGCCACATGGGCGTCGAGCCTGGGCGGCTGACAGTCATTTCCTTTACCAATGCCTCCTGCGCGCAGCTGCGCGAACAGCTGGTGCGGGTGCTTGGCTTCTGGCAGGTGCCGTTCGATGCGCAGCAGGCGCGCCAGTGCGTGCGCACCTTCCATTCGGCCATGGCGCAGCTGGCGCGTGAGGTGCTGGCCCGGCCGGTGTGGTTCGAGCAGCTGGACGACAAGGCCGCCGCGGCGGACGAGCCGGACAACCCGCTGGCCACCGCACGCCTGCGTCCGGCGCAAGTTCGCCTGCTCAAGCAGGCCTATCAGCAGTGCTACGCCGAGCAGGCGACATTCCGCGAACGGGTGCATCGGCTGCTCGACTTGCCTGCGCCGCCAACCGAGAGCGAGCAGGGCAAGCGCGCTGCCCCGAAAGCGCCAGGGGATGCCTTCACCCTGGCCGGCGAGTTCACGCCACTGCCGCTGTACGAGGCCTTCTACGCCCAGGCTGGGTTTATCGAGAGCATCGGCATTCGCATCGACCAGTTGCAAGCGGCCAGATTGCAGTGCGCGGCGCGTGAAAAGGATTTCATCGAGGCGCTGGTGAGCTTTCATGGCTACTTCAGAGCGGCGTTGCGAGAGCAGGGGCTGATGACCTTCAACGAGGCCTTTCAACAACTCACCGAGCGCCTGGGCTCAGGCTCGGATATGCCACAGGCCAGCCTTGCCCCGTTCGAGCACCTGCTGATCGACGAATTTCAGGACATTTCCCCGCAGATCGTCCAGTGGCTGCAAGCGCTGCATCGCCAGCTGGCGCGACAGAAGGTCGGCCCGAGTCTGATGGCCATTGGTGACGACTGGCAGTCGATCTTCGGCTGGCGCGGCAGTTCGCCGGAGTTGTTCATGGACTTCGACAAGTACTTCCCGCGGCGTGGCGCCAAGGGCAGCGAGACGCTGCTGCTGGAGACCAACTACCGCTCCATCGAGCCGGTGATTCGTGATGGCGAGGCGGTGCTGGCCGGCGTGCAGTTCAAGCAGATCAAGACCAGCCGGCCATGCAAGCCGACGCAGCCCGGCGACCACGGGGTAAAGCTGGTCACCGGTTTCGAGCTGAACAAGGGCCTGCCGAAGCTGATCGAGGCGATCACTGCGCAGTGCGCCCATGTGGCCGAACGGCAAAGCCGCGAACGCACCGCGGTGCTGCTGCTCAGCCGGCGCAACGAGCCGCTGCGGACCATTCAGGCGCAGCTGGACCGCAAGCTGCCGGTCAAGGCTTACACCATCCACCGCGCCAAGGGACTGCAGGCCGAGGTGGCGATCATCATCGATGACTGCGCCCCGGTGCAGCCGCACCCGCTGCGCAATGCGCTGTATGCCTACTCGGGTTTCTTCCGCAACAGCTATGACCAGGCCATGGCCGATGAAAGCCTGCGCCTGGGCTATGTGGCGATCACCCGCGGCGTCAGCCGGGTGTTCTGGTACACGCGCAAGCCTCAGGGTGCCACGGCACTGTTGCGCCAGCGCAGCTAGCGCAACAGCAGCGCAACTACTGTACCGGCCAGCAGCAGCGACAGGCCCTTCCAGAACAGCAGCGGATTGCGTTCCAGCAGCGGCGGGCGGGCCCGGTTGAGAAACGCCGGGTTGGGCTGGCGCAGCTCGAAGACGAACTCCGACAGCTCGGCATAGCGCCGCGCCGGATCGGGATGCAGCGCCTTGCCCAGCACTTCGTCGATCCACGCGGGGATATCGCGCTGCGCATGGCGCAGCGGCTGATAGCACAGGCGTTTCTGCGCTGCGGTGGTGCGTGCCCTGGCGACGTCGGCGCCGTAGGGCAAGCGACCGCTGAGCAGCTGATAGGCAATCACCGCCAGCGAATACTGATCCGAACGCGGCGTGCCGGCCTCGCCGAGGAAGTATTCCGGGGCGGTATAGGCGGCGGTGCCGAGCAGGTTGTCCTGCGTGCCCGGTGCGTTGCGTTCGGCGAGCCCGGCGACGCGGGTCGAGCCGAAATCGATGATCTTCAGGGTGCCGGTGGCATCGATCATCAGGTTCTGCGGGCGCAGGTCCTGGTGCAGCATTTCCAGGCGGTGGAAGGCGCGCAGGCCGCGGGCGATCTGCTCGACGATGCCGCGCACGGTTTCCAGGTCCGGCTGTGGATGGTCGAGCATCCACTGCGCCAGCGTCTGGCCATCGATGAATTCGCTCACCGTGTACAGGTAGCGGCGCTGCCGCGGTGGCGGGCAGGCCTTGACCACATGAGGATTGTCCAGGCGCCGGGCGATCCACTCTTCCAGCAGGAAGCGCTCCAGATAGGCCGCGTCGCCCCGCAGATCCATCGACGGCGTCTTCAGCACCACTTTGGCGCCGCTGGCTTCGTCGACGGCCAGGTGCACATGGCTGCGGCTGCTGATGTGCAGCTCGCGAACGATGCGATAGCCGTCGAACTGCATGCGCGGCTCCAGCAGTGGCGGCAGCGACAGTTCGCCGAGTTGCCGCTGCACGTCGTCGACGGCCTGCTCCGGCAGGCTGTCGATGCGCACCAGTTGTGCGGTGAGGTTGTCGTCGCTGCCGTTGGCCAATGCCCGCTCGACGATCCGGCGCGCCGCCAGGTCGAGGTCGTCGCCATGCTCGGCGACGAGCTGCGCCGCATCCCGCGCGCCGATGTGCTCGTAGACGCCATCGGTGGCGAGCAGGAACAGATCGCCGACCGCCAGCGGCAGGGTGCGGTAGTCGATCTCCAGGTGCCGGTCGATGCCCAGCGCGCGGCCGAGGTAGCTGGTATCCGCCGACACGCGCACGCGGTGATCTTCGGTCAGCTGTTCGAGGCCGCCGTCGCGCAGTCGATAGATGCGCGCATCGCCGACGTGGAACAAGTGCGCGCTAGCGGACTTGAGCACCAGCGCGCTGAAGGTGCAGACATAGCCGCGGTCGCGGTCATAGCGGTGCGGGCTTTGGCGGGTCTGCGCATGCAGCCAGGAATTGATCGCCACCAGCACCCGCTGCGCCGACTGCTTCACCGACCAGGCGTCGGAGGTGCAGAAGTAGTCGGAAAGAAAGCTCGCCACCGCGGTTTCGCTGGCGATATGGCTGACCTCGCTGCTGCTGATGCCATCGGCCAGTGCAATGGCGATGCCCTTGCTGGCGAGCTGGGCGTCAGCCGGCACGCAGGCGCCGTGAAAGTCCTGGTTGGCCGGTTTGCGTCCGCGGTCCGAATGCTGGCCGAGGGAAATGGCGAGTTGGCTGGGCATGTTTATCTGCGCAAAAGCCCCGGCGCGCATGCGAGCCGGGGCCTTCGTTCACTCCAGGGTCAGTAGACGGTGCGCTTGGGTGCGGTGCGCACATGGGTGGTGTAGAGCGTCAGGCCGGTGAAGGCCAGGCCGCCGACCAGGTTGCCCAAAGCGGTGGGGATCTCGTTCCACAGCATGTAATCCATCACCGAGAAGTCGCCGCCCATGATCATCGCCGAGGGGAAGAGAAACATGTTCACCACCGAATGCTCGAAGCCCATGAAGAAGAACAGCATGATCGGCATCCACATGGCGATCACCTTGCCGCTGACCGAGGTGGAGATCATCGCGCCGACGACACCCATCGAGACCATCCAGTTGCACAGCATGCCGCGCAGGAAGATGGTCGCCCAGCCCGCCGCGCCGAACTCCGCGTAGCCCAGTGTGCGGTCCTCGCCGATGTGCGAGATCTTCTCGCCGATCGGTCCCGGCTCGGTGGAGAAACCCATGGTGAAGACGAAGGCCATCATGAAGGCGACCACCAGCGCACCGGCGAAGTTGCCGAGAAACACCCAGCCCCAGTTGCGCAGGATGCCATTCACGGTCACACCAGGACGACGGTCGAGCAGGGCCAGCGGGGTGAGCATGAATACCCCGGTGAGCAGGTCGAAGCCCATCAGGTAAAGCATGATGAAGCCGACCGGAAACAGCATCGCGCCGACCAGCGGCGAGCCGGTCTGCACAGTCACGGCCACGGCGAACACCGCGGCGAGAGAGAGGATGGCGCCAGCCATGAAGGCTCGGATCAGTGTGTCGCGGGTGGACATGAAGATCTTCGATTCGCCGGCGTCCACCATCTTGGTGACGAACTCGGAGGGGATGATGTAGGACATGTCGGTCTCTCTGAATGGCAGTAAGAGGCCAGGCCCCGGCGGCGGTCGCGGGGCGCTGGCTGAGCGATGTGAATTGCTGGGGAATCGAGGTCAGGTTCGCGGCCGAGACCGCTCCCACGGATCGGCCCGGTTTGGGAGCGGGGAGCCGCGCGAGTAAACGTTGGCAATCAGCCGACGGCGATTTGCACCACGTCTCCCTCCAGACGCACCGGCCAGACGCGCAGGCTTTGTTCGGGGTATTCCATGCAGCTGCCGTCCTGCAGGCGGAAATGCTGCTTGTACAGTGGCGAAGCGATCACCAGCTCACCCTTGAAGTTGCCGACGATGCCGCGGCCGATCACGTTGGCGCCAGACTTGGGGTCGCGGTTGTCGATGGCGAACAGCTGCTCGCCTTCGGCGTTGTCAGGCAGGTGGAACAGTGCCACCTGGGCGCCTTCGTGCCAGGCCACTACACCGGAATTGGCGACCAGATCGGCGCGGCTGCACAGTGCCTGCCAGGCCGCCGGGGCTGCGGAAAGGGAGTCGAGACGAACGACGTTGGACTGGCTCATCAGAGCACCTCCTGGGTAAGTGGGATGAGGTGAAGTTCGCTGGCGCGTACCGGCCGACGCTGGCCGCGCTCCTTGACGAAGTGGATGTCGGGGTCGGCGCGGCCGTCGTTGACGAAGGTGCGGAAGCGCTTGAGCTTTTCCGGGTCGCTGATGGCGTTGGCCCATTCGCACTGGTAGCTGTCGACCACGTGCTGCATCTGGCTTTCCAGCTCGGCGGCCAGCCCCAGGCTGTCGTCGAGGATCACGGCCTTGAGGTAATCGAGGCCGCCTTCCAGGCTCTCGCGCCAGACCGAGGTGCGCTGCAGCTTGTCCGCGGTACGCACGTAGAACATCAGTACGCGGTCGATGGTGCGGATCAGCGCCTCGTCGTCGAGGTCGGTGGCGAACAGCTCGGCGTGCCTCGGGCGCATGCCGCCGTTGCCGCAGATGTAGAGGTTCCAGCCCTTGTCGGTGGCGATCACGCCGATGTCCTTGCTCTGCGCCTCGGCGCATTCGCGGGTACAACCGGATACGGCGAACTTGATCTTGTGCGGTGCACGCAGGCCCTTGTAGCGGTCCTCCAGGCGCAGCGCCATGCCGACGCTGTCCTGCACGCCGTAACGGCACCAGGTGCTGCCGACGCAGGATTTGACCGTGCGCAGGCTCTTGCCGTAGGCGTGACCGGTTTCGAAGCCGGCGGCGATCAGCTCGCCCCAGATGTCCGGCAGCTCGTGCAGCTGGGCGCCGAACAGGTCGATGCGCTGGCCGCCGGTGATCTTGGTGTAGAGGTCGTATTTCTTCGCCACCTGGCCGATGGCGATCAGCCCCTCGGGGGTGATCTCACCACCCGGGATGCGCGGCACCACCGAGTAGGTGCCGTTCTTCTGCATGTTGGCCATGAAGGTGTCGTTGGTGTCCTGCAGCGGAATCAGCCCCGGATCGGTGATCGGCTGGTTCCAGCAGGAGGCGAGGATCGAACCCACCGTCGGCTTGCAGATGTCGCAGCCAACATGGCCACGGCCGTGCTTGGCCAGCAGTTCGGCGAAGCTCTGGATGCCCTCGACGCGGACGATGCCGTAGAGCTCCTGGCGGGTATAGGCGAAGTGCTCGCAGAGGCTCTTGTCCACCGCCACGCCGCGCGCGGCCAGCTCGGCGTCGAACACCAGTTTGAGCAGGGCGCTGCAGCCGCCGCAGCCGGTGGCCGCCTTGGTCGCGGCCTTGAGTTCGCCGAGATCGGTGACGCCGGCGTCGACCTGGCAGCACACCGCGCCCTTGCTGACGTTGTGACAGGAGCAGATGGTCGCGCTGGCCGGCAGGGCGTCCGGGCCAAGCGTCGGAGCGCCCTCGGTCTGCGGCAGGATCAGCGCGGACGGATCGGCCGGCAGCTTGATGCCGTTCTGCGCGTACTGCAGCAGGGTGTCGTAGTAGCTGTTGTCACCGACCAGCACCGCGCCGAGCACGGTCTTGCCATCGGCGGATACCACCAGTCGACGGTAGCTGGCACTGGCCTCGTCGATGAAACGGTAACTGCGCGAGCCGGGTGTGGCGCCGTGGGCATCGCCGATGGAGCCGACGTCGACGCCGAGCAGCTTGAGCTTGGTCGACATGTCGGCGCCGTAGAAGGGCTCGTGGGGTTCCTCGGCCAGCTGCGCGGCGACACTGCGCGCCATGCTGTAGCCCGGTGCAACCAGGCCGAACACGCTGCCGTTCCAGCTGGCGCACTCGCCGATGGCGAAGATCGCCGGATCCGAGGTGCGGCATTCGCTGTCGATCACGATGCCGCCGCGTGGAGCGATCTCCAGCTCCGCGACATGGCCGAGGGCGTCCTGCGGGCGGATGCCGGCGGAAAACACGATCAGGTCGGTTTCGAGGAATTCGCCGTCGGTGAAGTTCATCCGCCAGGCGTAGTCCTCGCCGGCGACGATCTCCTGAGTGGCGCGCGACAGGTGCACGCCGACGCCCAGCGCCTCGATGCGCGCCTTCAATGCCGCGCCGCCTTCGCCGTCCAGTTGCACCGGCATGAGGCGCGGGGCGAATTCGACGACATGGGCTTCCAGGCCGAGCGACTTCAGCGCGTTGGCCGCTTCCAGGCCGAGCAGACCGCCACCAACCACCACACCGCGCTTGGCGCCGCTGGCGGCCGCACGAATCGCATCAAGGTCGTCGAGGGTGCGGTAGACCAGTCGCGCGCTGCCTTCGGCACCGCTGATCGGTGGCACGAAGGGGTAGGAGCCGGTGGCAAGAATCAGTTGGTCGTAGGGCTGGCGACCGGAACTGGTAACGACCTCCTTACGTTCGCGGTCGATACCCAGCACCTGTACGCCCAGATGGGTGTAGACGCCGTGGCTGCTGTAGTAGTCGGCCTCGCACATGGCCAGCGACTCGGCATCGCGACCGCCGAAGTATTCGGACAGGTGCACGCGGTCATAGGCGCGCTGGCGCTCCTCGCCGAACACATGCAGCTCGTAGCGGGTGAGGGCGCCGCGCTCGATCAGCTGTTCGATGCAGTGGTGACCGACCATGCCGTTGCCGACGATGACCAGTTTTTCGAGCGTGAGCGGAGTGACGGTAGAACTCATGGCCTTTCCTCAGTCGAGCTGCTGCGGCACTGGGCCGGCAAAACGCAAAAAGGCGCCTGGAGCTGATATCAGCTCCAGGCGCCTTTGCCTGGTAATTAGTGGTGTGTGGGGTGGTCGGTCAGGCCTCGTTGCCTGCTACACCCGGTCCCGCGCCGCTTGGCTTGACGGTCGCCGCTGACCGTCTGGGACGTCCTGCCGCGAGGCGGCAGGTGTTGTCAGGGTGGTTGCAGGTTGTATGCCAGCTTGTCCGGCAGCATGGATTTGCGGCTGCCAGGCGCGCGACTGCGCGGTGTTGCGCGGTGCGGGTCGCTCGGATGCTGAGCGATCAGCCTCCGTCACTGCGACCTGGGCGGGGCAGGCTTGAACCAGAACAGTGCGCCGGTGCGGGCGCGATCCCCGCTTTGGGGCGACCAGGACCCGAGGCCGGGCGCAGATTGTTTCTGCATCAGGCGCCAAATGCTTCATGGAGCAGTTCGGGCAGTGCCTTGCCGGCGGGCAGCGCAAGCAGGTGTTCGCGGTTGCTGCCGGGCGCCTCGCCTTGTGGGTTGATGTGCACCACGGCGGCACCGGCGTCGCGCGCTCGGTGAGGCACTTCGGCTGCTGGGTAGACCACGCCGGAGGTACCGACCGACAGTAGCAGGTCGCATTCGCCAGCCGCCTGGAACGCGGCACTGAGTGCAGCGACGGGCAGACTTTCCCCGAACCAGACGACGCCAGGGCGCAGCCGCCCGCCGCAGTGGCTGCAACGGGGCGGTTCGAGGCGCCTGCCACCTTCGGGCTCGTCGGCAGCCGGCAGTGGCTCGGCTGGCTCGCGGGCGCAGGCGAAACAGCGCGGTCGGTGCAGGCTGCCGTGCAGGTGAATGACATCCTCGCTGCCAGCACGCTCGTGCAGGTCGTCGACGTTCTGCGTGATCAGCGTCAGTTGCGGTACATGGCGCGCGAGGTCGGCGATGGCCAGATGAGCAGGATTAGGCTGGGACTGGCGGACGCGCATGCGCCGCCATTCATACCAGCCCCAGACCAGCGCCGGATCGCGGCGAAACGCTTCGGGTGTGGCCAGCTCGCCCGGATCGAAACGCTCCCATAAACCGGTCAGCGCGTCGCGGAAGGTCGGGATGCCGCTCTCGGCGGAAACGCCGGCACCGGTGAACACGACGACATGGCGCGCCGAGCGCAGGGCGGAAATCAGGGACGCTGGCATCACGTTCGGGCTCCGGGGTGCATGGATGGCGCACTATCAATACCATCGTGCTGCGGGCTTTTTCAAAACGTCGGCTGGTCGAGCGGCGTTCGCGAGGGGCTGTTGTTCAAGCAGCACATTGTGTTTCGCGTCGGAGTTCTGACCGTCCGGCTGCTCGCCGTGGCCATCTGTCACCTACTTGACGGACGTCAACGTCGCCCGCA
Source organism: Stutzerimonas kunmingensis (assembly GCF_021432085.1). GTDB lineage: Bacteria > Pseudomonadota > Gammaproteobacteria > Pseudomonadales > Pseudomonadaceae > Stutzerimonas. The sequence continues at coordinate 2,325,896 of NZ_CP090366.1, forward strand.
GCGGCTCGCGGATGATGCCGCGTAAAGCAACAGACGCGATATTCGCAGCCGGGAGGCTCTCATGCTTGGCTCAGTGACCTGGGACGACGCGCTGGTACAACGCTACGGACAGATCGGGCAGAGGCACTGCACCTATCCGGCTGCGGCCGATTTCAGCGACCGGATCGCCCCGCTGGATCTGCTGCGTGCGTTGCGCGAGGGGCGTCGCGCCGGCCGCCCGCTGTCGATATCCATCCACCAGCCCGGTGGCGTCGAGCTGCAGCCTGGCGAGGCCGCGGCCTATCAGCTGCGGCTGCACCGCGAGATCGAACAGCTCGGTTGCCATGCCGGGCCGCTGCAGCAGGTCGAGCAATTGCGGCTGAGCACCGGCACGCTGGGCATCGCCGCGTTACGAGAACTGATGACGCTGCTCAGAAGCCGTTTCAGTTTCGTCGATTCCCGTGCCGGCAGCTTTCTCGCTGAAGTCGAGCTGGCTCATGTCGACTGGCCGCTGATTGGCGCGCTGCACGAGCTCGGCTTCAACCAGCTCAGCGTCGCGGTGCCCGATCTGCGCGCCGACGACGGCAGCACGGTCGAGTATTTCCGCAGCTCGGCGCGCATCCGCGCGGTGATCGAAGCCGCCCATGCGTTGCATTACCGCTCGGTGAATCTTGATCTTGGCTACGGCAGGTCCTGGCAGACGCCGGCCAGCTTCGCGCGCAAGTTGGCGTCGATCATCGAGCTGGCGCCCGATCAGGTGACGATGTTCGATTACCGCGATGCGCCTCTGGTCGCTTCCAATCCCGCGCGCCTCGGCCTGGCTTCGGTGGCCGATACGCTGGCGATGTACCGCCATGGTGTCGAGCAGCTCAGCGCCGCCGGCTACCGCTACATCGGGCTGGGCAAGTTCGTCCTGCCTCACGACGATCTGGCGATGGCTCAGGAGATCGGTGCGCTGCACCACGATATCCATGGCTACACCCTGCACGGCGAATGCGATCACCTGGGGTTCGGGGTGGGCGCGATAAGCCGGGTCGATGGCCTTTATTGTCAGAACGCCAGCACCGCGCAGGCCTATCAGCAGGCGCTCGACCAGGACCAGCTACCGAGCATTTGCGGTCTGCACGCCAGCCATGTCGATCCGCTGCACCAGTTGCTGCTCGAACACCTGCGCTGCACCTTCGCGCTGGATTTCGACGCGCTCAGCCAGCGCTGCGGCGTGGATGTGCGGCAGCGCTACGCGCGGCATTGGCCCGCGCTGCAGCAGCTGCATGCCGACGGGGTGATCGTGCTGGACGACAGCGGGCTGGAAATCCCGCTCCACGCTCGGCTACTGGTGCCGGCGGTGTGTGCGGCCTTCGAACAGCCAAACGCAATGGCGATTGGTCATTCGGCCGGGCGCCGGCGGCGCTGACTGGCGCCGCCGCTTCACAGCACGGTGAAGCGGCCGCTGAGGCTACCGAGGCGACCGGCCAGCTCGTGCAGCTGACGACCATCGTTATCCAGCTCGCTGGCGTCCCCGGCGTTACGCTCGGCGACCTGCTGCACGCTCTGCAGATGACGCCCCATATCGGCTGAGACCGCGGTCTGTTCGTGGGTCGCGGCGGCAATCATTTCGTTCATCTGGCTGATGCCCTCGATCTCGCTGGCGATGGCGTCCAGCAGGGCGGTGGTGTCCTGGCTGCTGCTCACGCAACGGGCCACGCTGTCGCGGCTGTTCTGCATCGCTTCGGTGGCCTTGCGACTGCCTTGCTGCAGGCGGCTGATGATGCCCTGGATCTCGGTGGTGGAAGCTGCGGTCTTCTGCGCCAGATTGCGCACCTCGTCGGCGACCACGGCGAACCCGCGACCCTGTTCCCCTGCTCGTGCGGCCTCGATGGCGGCATTGAGGGCGAGCAGGTTGGTCTGTTCGGCGATGGTACGGATCACCTCCAGCACGCGGTCGATCTGCTCCGATTGCGCGGCCAGGTCCTGAACCACGCGGTCGGTGCCTTCGATGTGTTCGGCAAGGGTGCCGATCTCGCTGCGCACGCCGCTGACCGCGCTGCGGCCCTGGCCGGCCTTCTGGCTGGCACCCTGGGCAGCCTGCGCCGCGCGATCGGCATGGCCGGCGACGTCATCGATGGCTACGGTCATCTGCTGCATGGCTTCGACCATGTAGGCAGTCTCGTCCAGTTGGCGGCTGGCACCGTCACGCAGCTGGCGGGTTGCCTCGCTGAGGTTGGCGGCGGTGCCGCCCAGCCCCGCGGTGTCGCGTACCACGGCGCCGACCAGATCGCCCAGTTGGTCGAGCAGTTGATTGAAGCGCTGGGTGACCGGCCCGCTGACCTGGCTGCGGTAGCTCAGATCGATGCGTTCGGGACGCGCGGTGATGGCGGCGGCAGCGCCGAGCAGCGCTTCGCCTTCGCGGGCCTCGGCGGCAGCACGGATGGCCAGGTAGATCAGGATCGCGCTTTCCAGCACCACGTAGAACGCGTGTAGGAACACCGTTGGCCAGTTGCCGTCGGGCATCAGGAACACGCCCGCACCCTGCTGCTGCAGAGCGAAGAAGCCCAGGTGGTGCACGGCGATGGTCGCCGCGGCGACCACGATGGGCAGCCAGTCGCGGTAATAGACCAGAAAGGCCAGCAGGGCGAAGATGCCGAAGTGCATCTCCAGCATGCCGTGGGCCTGGTTGATGTGTAGCGCAGCGAACACCATGAAGGCTGCGCCGATCGTGCAGCGCAGCAGTCGTTGGCCCGGGATCAGCATGTACAGCGCAGTTACCGCGACGCCGCTCAGCCCGCCGATGATCAGTGCCTGCGCCCAGGTGCCCTGAAAGGCCGCCACGCCGAATGAATAGGCGACCAGAAACCAGACCACGCCGAGCATGATGCGATCGGCCTTGAGGTAGTGCGCTTGCAGCGTGATGCTTTCGCTGTTCATGGATGACTCCGGGTAAAGATCCGCACAACTGTTATCGGGCGCCTCATGTCGCGCTTGACCCGTCGTAGAGCGGTTTCCGACGAGCGCCCGGTTTGGCCAGCAGCAGCTGTGCGGTGCCGATGGCGCGCTCGATGAAGCCGCCCTCGCAGTAGCACAGGTAGAACTCCCAGAGCCGGTAGAAATAGTCGTCGTAACCGTGGCGCTCCAGCTCGCCGCGGGCGCGGCGGAAGTTCTCGTGCCACAGGCGCAGGGTGCGCGCGTAGTGTTCGCCGAAGTCCTCCATGTGCAGCAGGTTCATGTCCGAGTCGCTGGTTACGACATTGAGCATGCGCTGCATGGAGGGCAGGGCACCGCCGGGGAAGATGTAGCGCTGGATGAAGTCGACGCTGCGGCGCGCCTGTTCGTAGCGCTGGTCGCGAATGGTGATGGCTTGCAGCAGCATCAGCCCGTCGTCCTTGAGCAGTCGCGAGCACTGCCGGAAGTAAGTCGGCAGGAAGTCGTGGCCGACCGCTTCGATCATTTCGATGGACACCAGCTTGTCGAACTGACCGTCGAGATCGCGATAGTCCTTGAGCAGCAGGGTGATGCGGTCCTGCAGGCCCTGTTCTTCGATGCGCCGCTGGGTGTAGGCGAACTGTTCGCGCGACAGCGTGGTGGTGGTCACCCGGCAGCCACGGTGGATCGCGGCATAGAGCGCCATGCTGCCCCAACCGGTGCCGATCTCCAGCAGATGGTCCTCGGGCTGCAGGTCGAGCTTTTCGCAGATGCGTTCGAGCTTGTGCAGCTGGGCCTGTTCCAGATCCTGTTCGGGGCTGGTGAACATTGCCGCCGAGTACATCATGGTCGGGTCGAGAAACTGCTCGAAGAGCTCGTTGCCGAGGTCGTAATGGGCGGCGATGTTGCGCTGTGAGCCGCTGCGGGTGTTGCGGTTGAACCAGTGCAACGCCTTGATCACCGGCTGGCCGAACAGCGCCAGGCTGCCCCGCTCGATGTTGTCGAGCACGTCCATGTTGGCGACGAACAGGCGGATCACCGCGGTCAGGTCCGGGCTGTGCCAGTAGCCGTGAATGTAGGCTTCGCCGGCGCCGATCGAGCCGCGCGCGGCGATCAGGCCCCAGGCGGCACTGTCGGTTATATGAATTTCTGCCTTGAGCGGGCTCGCCAGATCGCCGAACTGCTGGCAGACATCGCCGTGTTGCAGTCTCAGCAACCCGTGGCGCAGGTGTTCGAGCTGATTCAGCACGGTACGGCGCAGCAGGCTGCTGGCCAGTCCCATGCCCGCCAGCGGACGGGCTTTGACGGTCAGGCTAGGGCTCTTCATGGCGGGCTCCGGTGGGTTGCGTGACGGCCAGCCCGTACGCCGTGGTAGCGGGCTGATGGGTGAAGATCGGTGTGCGCTTGAGCAGCAGGCGCAGCGCCTGCCAGTAGATGGCGAGCAGGGTCTTGGCGGTCATCCAGGGGAAGCCGAGCAGGTAGCGGTGCACCGCGCCGCAAGTCAGCGCCTGGCGTTGCAGACCGAGGGTGGCGTCGAACAGCTTCTGCTCGCCCTGCCAATCCTCCATGTGCACGCCGATGCGTCGTCCCGGCGGGTTGAAGCGCATGCGGTATTCCAGCTCGCCGGGCAGGAACGGCGAGACGTGGAAGGTCTTCGCCACCGTGCAGCGCAGGTTGCGATTGCCTGATGCCGGCAGCACGTAGTGATAACGCTCGCGCCAGGGCGTGTTGCTGACTTCGCAGAGCACCGCGGTCAGCTGTTCCTGTTCGTCGAAGCAATAGAAGAAGCTGACCGGGTTGAAGCACAGCCCCCAGCTGCGCGGCTGGGTCAGCAGGCGCACGGCACCGGTGACCGGCCGCCCGAGGGCTTCGCTGACCCGCTGGCGGACCGCGTCGGCCAGCGCGATGCCCTGGCTGGTGTATTGCGGCAGGTAGTCGCGCTCGCGGAAGGAAAATGCGGCGAAGCGGGCACGCCCACTCAGGGGCGAAAGCCCGAGCACGGCGTCCTGTTCGGCCAGGTCGAGGTACAGCAACCCCATGCGATAGCTGAACGCATGGGCCCGCGGCGCGAAGCGCCGATGCTGCACCCAGCCGCTGTACAGCGCGCTGTGCACGATGGCGCTGCTCACAGCGACTCTCCGAAGGCGGCGGCGACGCGCAACGCGCTGACCACACCGTCCTCGTGGAAGCCATTGCCCCAGTAGGCACCACAAAAGTAGCTGTGCCGGGCGCCGAGGAGTTCGTCGGCACGGGTCTGCGCGACGATGCCGGCCAGGCTGTATTGCGGGTGGGCGTAGGAGAAGCGCGCGAGGATCAGGTCCGGATCGATCGCTTCGCTCTGGTTGAGGCTGACGCAGAAGGTTTCCGGCGACTCGATGCCCTGCAGGATGTTCATGTTGTAGGTCACCGCGGCCTGCTGCGCGCTCGGCCCGCCGAGGCGGTAGTTCCAGCTGGCCCAGGCGCGGCGCCGCTTGGGCAGCAGGCGCGTATCGGTGTGCAGCACCACGTCGTTTGCGGCGTAGCCGATGGCTCCGAGGATCTCTCGTTCGACCCGGCTCGGTTCGGCCAGCAGGCTCAGCGCCTGGTCGCTGTGACAGGCGAAGATCACCTTGTCGAAACGCTCGGCACCGGCCGGGCTCTGGATCGTTACGCCGTGCTCATCGCGCAGCACCTCGAACACCGGGCAGTTGAGACGGATGTGCTGGCTGAAACCCCGCGTCAGTGGCGATACATAGGCGCTGGAGCCGCCTTCGACGACATACCACTGCGGGCGATCGCTCACCGACAGCAGCCCGTGGTTCTTGAAGAAGCGGATGAAGAATTCCACCGGGAATTCCAGCATGTCGGCCAGCGACATCGACCAGATCGCCGCCCCCATCGGCACGATGTAGTGATCGATGAAGCGCTGGCTGTAGCGGCCCAGCTCGAGATAGGTACCCAGGGTGACGTGGGCACCGAGGCGGCCGTGCTTGTAGTCGTCCAGTGCTTCGCGGTTGAAGCGCAGGATGTCGCGAATCATGCGCCAGAAGGGCAGCGAGAACAGGTTGCTGCGCTGGGCGAACAACGTGTTGAGATCGTGGCCGTTGTATTCCAGGTCGCTGAGCGGATCGCTCACCGAAAAGCTCATTTCGGTCGGCTTGTAGCGCACTCCGAGCTTGTCCAGCAACTTGATGAAGTTGGGGTAGGTCCAGTCATTGAAGACGATGAAGCCGGTGTCCACCGCGTAGTCCCGGCCGTGCAGACGGAAGTCCACGGTATGGGTGTGGCCGCCGATCCAGCTGGCCGATTCGAACACTGCGACCTGGTGCTGACGGGACAGCAGATGCGCACAGGTAAGTCCGGCAATACCGCTGCCGATGATGGCGATTTTCATGGTTATCCTTCCTTGAGAGGCGTACGCGCCAGTCGCCGGCCGAGGGCGAATTGCAGGCGTGCGGGCAGCAGTGAGAGCAGGCGCAGCACAGAGATGAACGGCGCCGGAAACGCGATGTGCAGCGGGCGGCGTTCCAGCCGTCGGGCGATCTGCCGTGCGGCCTTGTCCGCCGGCCAGCTCATGGGCATGGGAAAGTCGTTGCGACGGGTCAGCGGTGTGTCGACGAACCCCGGGCTGACGAGGGTGACGTCGATGCCTTCGTTGGCCAGATCCAGACGCAGCGATTCGAGCAGGTAGCGCAGCGCCGCCTTGGATGCGCCGTAGGCTCCGGCACGCGGCAACGGCAGCCAGGTCACCGAGCTGCCGACACCGACCAGATGCGGGCGCACCCCTTGGCGCAGCAGTGGCAGTGCCGCCTCGATGCAGTAGCCGACGGCGAGCACGTTGGCGCCCATCACGCGCTCCAGCAGCGCCGCGTCGAATCGGCCGGCGTGGATGTATTCGCAGGTGCCGGCGTTGAGGATCACGCTGTCCAGCGCGCCCCATTGCGTCTGGATGGCGGCGCCGATGTCGCGCACCTGTTCGCTGTCGGTGAGATCGCCGGGCAACACCAGCACACGCCCCGGGTAGCGCCGGGCAAAGGCCTGCAGCGGCTCGGCGCGGCGTGCCGACAGCGCCAGGCAGTGCCCGTCGGCGAGCAGCTGACGCGCCAGTTCCAGGCCGATGCCACTGCTGGCGCCGGTCAGCCAGATACGTCGCGAGAGGTTCACGCGAGCCTCCGCTGCAGCCAGCGAATGGCCGCGCCGAGCAGGGGCACATGCTGATAGAGCAGGGCGCCGGCATCGAAGTAGTCGCGGTGACGGACGACCTTGCCGGCGCCGTTCCAGCGCAGCAGCGAGCAGCCTTCGAGGCTGATCAGCTTGCCGCCGTTCAGCCGCGGATGTCGGTAACTCATGATCCAGCGCAGATAGCCCTGGCCGTCGCATATCTCATCGTGGCTGATGAACTCGAAATGCAGATGCTCGACGTTGGCATACAGCTCGCTGAAATAGCGTTCTAGCTCGACGAGCCCGCAGACCTCATGCAGCGGGTCGGTGAAGTGCACGTCGGCGCTGTAGAGGTCGCGCAGGCGGTCGAGATTGCTCGCGTCGAGGCGGGCGAACTCGCAGGCGAAGGACTGCAGGAAGCCGCTCATGCTTGCGCATCCGGCAGGTTGCGGAAGGCATCCAGCGCCCGCGCCCGGCTGGCGCCGAGGTCGACGATGGGGGCGGGGTACTCGGTTACGCCGAACAGGCTGCGGTGCGCCGACGGGTTATGCACGTCGCGCCTGCTCAGGTGCTGCAGCTCGGGAAGCCAGCGGCGCAGGAACTGCCCGTCCGGGTCGAAGCGTTGCGACTGGCTGATCGGATTGAACAGGCGGAAGTAGGGCACCGAATCCGTGCCGGTGGACGCGCTCCATTGCCAGCCGCCATTGTTGGCTGCCAGGTCGCCGTCGATCAGGTGACGCATGAACCAGCGCTCGCCCTCACGCCAGTCGATCAGCAGGTTCTTGCTGAGGAACATGGCGACGACCATGCGCAGGCGGTTGTGCATCCAGCCGGTTTCCTGCATCTGGCGCATGGCCGCATCGATGATCGGAAAGCCGGTGCGGCCCTGCTGCCATGCTTCCAGCTCGTACGGCGCGCGCCGCCAGGGCAGTGCCTCGGTTTCCGGGCGGAAGGCGCGGTACATGGACACCCGCGGATAGCCGACCAGGATGTGCTTGTAGAACTCGCGCCAGAGCAGTTCGTTGATCCAGGTGGTGACGCCGGTGCTGCCGCTGTCCAGCTCGCCCTGGTTGTAGCCAAGCGCCGCGTGCAGGCACTGGCGGATGGAAATGACGCCAGCGGCGAGGTAGGCCGACAGCTGGCTGGTGCCGGGCTCGGCGGGCAGGTCGCGGCGCTGGTGGTATTCGTTCAGGTCGTCCTCGACGAACGCTGCCAGGCGCCGCTGGGCGAAGGCTTCGCCGGCTGGCCAGAGCGCGCGCAGATAGTCCGTGGGTCGCGGAAAACCGGTGACCGTCGTGGGTATCGGGTCACTGGTGATACCCTGCGGCGCCTGGGTCGCAGGCACCGGCTCGCAGGCTGGCAGCGATACGCTCAGGTGGGTGAGGCAGGCCTTGCGGAACTGGCTGAACACCTTGAAGTAGCTGCCCGACTGCGTCTGCACGCTGCCCGGAGTGAACAGCAGCTGGTCGAGATAGCCGCGCACACTGATGCCGGCCGCTTCCAGGTGCGTGGAAACTGCCTGATCGCGGCGCTGCTCGTTTACCCCGTACTCGTCGTTGTAATGCAGCCGCTGCACGCCCTGTTCGCGGCAGACCTTCAGCAGTGCGTCGGGTACCGCCTGCCAATCATCGACCTCGCGAATCAGCAGCGGGACGTTGAGCGCGCCCAGCCGCGTCGACAGCTCGGCGAGGTTACGCAGCCAGAAGTCGACTTTGCAGGGGGCATCGTCGTGGGCGAGCCATTGCCCCGGGGTGACCAGATACAGCGCCACGGTTGGGCCGCAAGCCATCGCAGCCGCGAGGGCGGTGTTGTCGCTTGTGCGCAGATCGCTGCGCAGCCAGAGCAGCTGGGTCATGACGCACTCCCTTCGCTACCGGGCAGCAGGCCGGCGCCATGCAGCTGCTGCAGGGCGCCGAGGGGACCCTCAGCGAGCATCAGCCCGCGATGTCGGTGCAGCTCGGGTGCATGGATATGAACGGCCGGCCCGGCCACACAGAGCGGCGCGACGCTTTGCTCGATCAGACGCGGCAGGTCGCGTTGCAGGCAGTTGCCCGGCAGGCTGTTGCTCGCATAGAGCAACAGGGCGCGCGGCAGGATGCGCTCCATCGCCAGGTTCAGCTCGTTTAGCGGTACCGGCCACTCGACGACTTCAACTGGGCAGTCGGTGCTGGAGACGAGCCAGGCGGTCAACCACAGACCGGGTGCGAAGGACTCGTTATCCAGATTGGCGAGCAACAGCGGACGCCCGACCTGCTGCCGGTTGTTGAAATAGATGCGGGTCGCCAGTTTGCTGCGCAGCCAGGAATGAACCAGCGCCCGCTCCACCGCTGCACCGTACTGGCCCTGCCAGCGCTGTTCGAGTGCCTCGAGCAGCGGATGCAGCAGGTGCTGACAGAGCGTGCGCGGCGGATACAGCGCCATGGCCCGGTTGAAGGCATCGTCCAGGCGTCGTTCGCTGAGGCGGTCGATGGCCTGCAGCAGCTCTTCGAGCAGCTCCGACCACTGGTTCTGCCTGGGCAGCTCCTGCGGCGTGGTGGTGTCCAGCAGCGGCTTGATCTGGCTGACCGAAACGCCGCGATTGAGCCAGGTGAGGATGTCGCGGATGCGCTGGATATGTGCTTCTTCGTACAGCCGATGACCCTTGGGCGTGCGCAGCGGGACGATCAGCCCGTAACGGCGCTCCCAGGCACGCAGGGTCACAGCGTTGACGCCGGTGATGCGCGCCACTTCGCGGATCGGCAGCAGGCCGTCGGCCGTCAGCTGCGTCAGGTCCGTTGATTCATTCATGTTCAGATTCCGTTGCGCAGGCTGAGGGTTTCGGGATGCGGCTGCATGTAGGCCTGGCGTGCGACGTAATGATCGGGATGCCGACGGAAGTGGTGCTTGAGCAGGGTCAGCGGCACCACCAGCGGAATGACGCCGGCGCGGTACTGATCGATGAGGTGGCGCATCTCGCGGCGGTCCTCCGCGCCAAGCGCGTCCTTGAGGTAACCGCTCAGATGCAGCAGCACGTTGCAGTGCGTACCGCGGGTGGCCGGCTTCTTCAGCGCCTGCATCAACTGGCTGAAGTACTGCGGTGCGAACTCCTCCAGCGAGTGTTCGGCCAGTTGCGCGACCAGCCGGCCGAGCACCTTGTACTGCAGCGGGTTGCTCGCCATCAGCTGGTACTTGTAGCGCGAGTGGAAATCGACGATGGCCCGGCGGCTGAGGCCGGCCTGACGCAGGCGCTGCCAGTCGGCATGGGCATAGACGCGGGTGAGGAAGTTTTCGCGCAGTACGGCATCGTTCAGGCGCCCGTCCTCTTCGACAGGCAGATCCGGACAGGCCTGCATCAGCGCCTGGGCGAACACACCACTACCACCTCCGGGCTGGGTGTGGCCGTTGGCGGCATAGACCTTGACCCGCGCCATGCCGCAGGACGGCGATTTCTGCATAAGGATGTAGCCGTTGATGTCGTGCAACTGCTCGGCGATCTGCCGACCGTAGGCGGCGAGGGCTTCGGTGACATCCAGCTCGGGACGTACGGTGCCGACAGCCTTTGGTGCGTCGGTGTCGCCGACCAGGCGGATCGGCTCGCGAGGTGTGCCAAGGCCGATGGCAACCTCCGGGCACACCGGCACGAACTCGAAGTGCTGCGCCAGGGTCTCGCTGCACAGGCGCGATTCCTTGTGGCCACCGTTGAAACGCACCGGATTACCAAGCAGGCAGGCGCTGATTCCGATCTTGGGCGTGGGGAGCTTGGTGTGCATGATGGCGACCTCGTCTTGTACAAGTTGGGTTTCTGTACAACTTGTGGCCATCATAATCGCGGTGTTGTACAAGTCAATACATGATGTACAAGTAAGTGCATAATCCTGTACAAATGTCGTCAGCGAATGGCCTTGGACAGATGTCGCTGCGTTCAGAGGGGATGCTTTGGTGGCTGAGCGACCCACAGAGTTTTAATGTGTGCCAGTGCCTCAACCGAAGCGGTGGCGTGAAAATGCTGTACGGTTCATATGCCCGTGTATAGGTGTATGCTTTCAAGCAGGTCGTCAAACCCGCGCAATGGCTGCGCGCCAGGAGCTCACCATGAACATCTTGTTGACGGGCGGTACCGGGCTGATAGGACGCGCGCTGTGCCGGCGCTGGCTGGCGGACGGCCATCGGCTGTGGGTGTGGAGCCGCACGCCGCAACGCGTTGCCATGCTGTGTGGTGCCGAGGTGCAGGGCGTGGGCAGTTTGCAGCAACTGGATGCCGTGGAGCTGGACGCGGTGGTCAATCTGGCCGGCGCCCCCATCGCCGATCGGCCATGGACCAAGTCGCGCAAGGCGTTGCTATGGGACAGTCGGGTCAAGCTCACCGAACAGCTGGTCGAGTGGCTGGGCCGGCACGAGCAGAAGCCGGCGCTGCTGATCTCCGGTTCCGCCGTGGGGTGGTACGGCGATGGTGGGGAGCACCGCCTGACCGAAGCCGATCAGCCGGTCTCCTCCGATTTCGCCAGCCAGCTGTGCAATGCCTGGGAAGAGCGCGCGATGGAGGCGACGGTGCTGGGCATGCGCGTGGTGCTGGTGCGTACCGGGCTGGTGCTGGCGCGTGACGGCGGCTTTCTCCAGCGCTTGCTGCCGCCATTCAGGCTAGGCCTGGGTGGGCGCATCGGCGATGGTCGGCAATGGATGCCGTGGATTCATATCGAAGACCAAATCGCCCTGATTGATTTTCTTCTGCGCCAGCCGGCGGCAAGCGGGCCTTACAATGCCTGTGCGCCGGCCCCGGTGCGCAACGTCGAGTTCACGCGCAGCCTTGGCCGCTGCCTGCATCGCCCGACGGTATTGCCAGTCCCGGCAGCGGTGCTCAAGCCCCTGCTCGGCGAGTTGGCCGGATTGCTGCTCGGGGGGCAACATGCGTTGCCGCAGAGGGCCGAGGCGGAAGGTTTTCGCTTCCGTTTCAACGATCTGGATTCAGCCCTGGCCGACCTATTGACGCCTCCCTGAAGGTGGCGCCCTGTGTGAAAATAGCGCGCCCCCCGCTTGGGGTACGGCGCAACCTAAAAAACAGTAGTCAGGAAAGTTGCATGACAGAGCAGGCGTTGTTGTTGGTCAATCTGGGTTCGCCGGCCTCCACGGAAGTCGCTGATGTACGCCGCTACCTCAACCAGTTTCTGATGGATCCGTACGTTATCGATCTGCCGTGGCCGTTGCGGCGCCTGCTGGTCTCGCTGATCCTGATCAAGCGCCCCGAGCAATCGGCGCATGCGTACGCCTCGATCTGGTGGCCGGAAGGTTCGCCGCTGGTGGTGCTGAGCCGCCGTCTGCACGAGGCGGTACGTCCGCACTGGACGCAGGGTCCGGTGGAGCTGGCGATGCGCTACGGCGAGCCCTCCATTGAGACCACGCTGACGCGTTTGGCCGGGCAGGGCATCACCCAGGTTACCCTGGCGCCGCTTTATCCGCAGTTCGCCGACAGCACCACGACGACGGTCATTCAGGAAGCGCGCCGGGTCATCCGCGAGCGCGGACTGTCTCTGCAGTTGTCGATCCTGCAGCCGTTCTACGACCAGCCGGAGTACCTCGACGCGCTGGTCGCCAGTGCCAGGCCGCATCTGCAACAGGATTTCGATCATCTGCTGCTGAGTTTCCACGGGCTGCCCGAGCGTCACCTGCACAAGACCGATCCAACCGGCGCGCACTGCCTTAAGGGCGATGATTGCTGCCAGCGTGCCGAGGGCGAGGTACTCGCCAGCTGCTACCGCGCGCAGTGCATGCGCACCGCCGCCGGCTTCGCGGCGCAGGCCGGGTTGCGTGACGATCAGTGGTCGGTGTCTTTCCAGTCGCGCCTCGGCCGCGCCAAGTGGATCGAGCCCTACACCGAGACGCGTCTCGACGAGCTGGCGCAGCAGGGCGTGAAGAAGCTGCTGGTGATGTGCCCGGCCTTCGTCGCCGACTGCATCGAAACCCTCGAGGAGATCGGCGATCGCGGTCGTGAACAGTTCATCGAGGCAGGTGGCGAGGAACTGGTGCTGGTGCCCTGTCTGAATACCCACGAGGATTGGGTAAAGGCGCTGGTGACACTCTGCGGGCGCGCGCCTCTGGCACTCTGACCGCAGGCTCGGGGACGCATCGCGCGGCGATGCGTCCCACGTCAGGCTGTCACGCCGTCGTCCGCCTCGGTGGCTCGAACCAGCTCCTCGAAGGCATCTGCCGATAGCGGTCTGCCGAACAGATAACCCTGATAGCGATGGCAGCCATTGGCGAGCAGCATCCCCCGTTGTGGCTCGCTTTCGACACCTTCAGCGATGACCTCCAGGCCCAGGCCGGTCGCCAGTGCGCAGATGGCCCGGACGATGGTCAGGCTGCTGCTGTCGTCCGGCAGGCGGCGAATGAAGGTCTGATCGATCTTCAGCTGATCCAGCGGCAGCTGCTGGAGATAGCTCATCGAGGAATATCCGGTACCGAAGTCGTCGATGGCGAAACGGATGCCGTGCTGCTTGAGCCGCGTCATGCGGGCGATCGCTTCGGGCATGTTGTCCAGCAGCAGCGTTTCGGTCAGCTCCAGCTTCAGCCGGGCCGGATCGGCACCGCTCCTTTCCAGCAGCTCGAGCACCCCCTCGACGAAATTGTCCTGGTACAGCAGGTGTGCACTGAGGTTGACCGAGAGACTGAGGTGGGCGAATTCCGGCGTTTCGGCCCAGCGCGCCAGTTGTGCGCAGGCCTGGGCCAGCACCTGTTGATCGAGGGTGTGGATCAGAGCGGCGTGTTCGGCCTGCGCGATGAATGCCGCCGGAGTGAGCAGACCGCGCAGCGGGTGCTGCCAGCGCACCAGCGCCTCGGCGCCAATGATGCCTTCGGTCTGCTCCAGCTGCGGCTGGAAATTGAGTATGAATTCGCCGTTCTTCAAGCCCAGGCGAATCTCTTCCTCCAGACGCAACCGTTCCTGCACGGCCAGCTGCATGCGCGGGTCGAAGAAGCGCAGGGCGTTCTTGCCGGAAATCTTCGCTTCGTACATCGACATGTCGGCGCGCTTCATCAGCTCGTCGCTGCTGCTGGCTTCGGCACCGAACAGCACCACGCCGATACTGGCGCTGCTGTACAGCGCGAGATCGGCCAGGCGATACGGCCGATCCAGCGAGTTCAGCAGCTTCATGCCGATGTGCTCGGCCTGGCCCGCCGCGCGTAGCGGGTCATCGCCGAGGTTCTCCAGCATCACCACGAACTCGTCGCCACCCAGGCGCGCCACCGTGTCGCTGGCGCGCACCTCGGCGTGCAGACGTTCGGCGGCGATGCGCAGCACCTGGTCGCCGGTCTGGTGCCCGTGCAGGTCGTTGATGTTCTTGAAGTTGTCCAGGTCGATGAACATCAGCGCGCCCAGCTGATTGCCGCGGCGGCTGGCGGCCATGGCCTGGTGCAGGCGGTCGAGCAGCAGTCGGCGGTTGGGCAGACCGGTCAGCGGATCGTAGAACGCCAGATTATGAATTCGCTCTTCGGCCGCCTTGCGATCGGTGATGTCGGTAAAGGCGGCGACATAGTGAGTCACCTCTCCGAGCGCGTTGCGCACCGCGCTGACGGTCAGCCATTCGGGAAAGATCTCGCCACTCTTGCGCCGGTTCCAGATTTCGCCTTCCCATACGCCGGTGGTTTCAATGCTCGACCACATGCTGCGATAGAACTCCGGGCCGTGCTTGCCGGACGCGAGCAGAGCGGTGGTCTGACCGATGGCTTCGGCGGGGCTGTAGCCGCTGATGCGGGTGAAAGCCCGGTTGACCCGCAGGATGCGGTTCTGCGCGTCGGTAATCAGCATGCCCTGCTGCGATTCGAAGGCGATGGCGGCGATCCTGCGCTCCAGCTCGGTGTTCACCCGTTCCGTGATATCGCGGCTCAGCCAGACCACCGCACGCTTCTGTCCTTCCGGCTGCTCCAGCGGCAGCGCGCGGCCTTCGAACACCTTGAGGCCACCCTGAGTCGGCAGGCAGTATTCGATCAGCTGCGGCACATCGCTGCTCAGCGTCAGCTGGATGAAGTCGAGGAAGCGACGTTCTTCCTCTTCGGGCATAACGTCGTGCAGGCGGCGACCGAGCAGCTTGCCCGGATCGTCATACAGCAGGCTCCGTTCGGCGCAGAGGATTTCCAGGTAGCGGCCATCCTCGTCGAGCACCATGAGCAGATCGGGCATGGCCTGGGTGATGGCGCGCAGCCTAGCTTCGCTGAAGCGCAGGGCCTGCTCGGTCTTGTCGCGCTCCAGCAGATCCTTGAGCAGGACGCCGAGGGTCGCGGTGGCGATGGGCAGCGCCAACAGCGCTGGCAAGGCAGCTTCCCGTACGGCGGCGGCGCCGAGCCCGTTGGGCAGCATCAGTGCGATCAGCGCCAGTGCGGCAAGGTGCAGCAGCAAACCGAAAGCGAGCAATTGCCAGAAGCCAATGCCGAGCAGACGCTTTCGATATGCACAGCCGTAGGCGAGCCCCAGAGCGATCGGCAACACCACGTTCGCCAGCCCCGGTACCACACCGGGCCCGCCCAGCCAGAGGCGGTAGCCGCCAGCCAGGGTGCCGGCGATCGTGGCCACCAGCGGTCCGCCGAACAACCCGGCCATGCTCAGCACCACAGTGCGCGCATCGAGGATGATTCCGGTGTGGCCGACGCTGGTGATCAGCATGCCGATGATGCAGGCGCTGCCGAACCAGAGTCCGGCGAGCAATTGAGCAGAGAGCTGACCGCTCCGGTTCCAGCTGCGGGCGGTAAAGGCCAGCAGCCAGCACAACGCGAGCAGCATGACCGCGTTCTGTACGACGGCATTGATGGTCAAGACAAAATCCTAGGGCGCAACCGCCCACTGCAGGATGGTGAAATGGCGATTTGCCAGTATCCCATATCCACCGCTACCGAGTAACGGCACTTAGGTAGGGTTGCCCGGGGTACTTGAGGGCGCAGCGCTGCCGCATCGTTGAGCCAACGGCTCGGCGGTCGCGGGCCGGGCGGCGTGCTCAGTTCTGCGCGAGCTTCGCCTTCAGTTCGCGAATCTCGGCTTCCAGCGCTTCGACGCGTTGCAGGGCGTCGACCTCGGCGGTGACGTTCTTCTGGATGCCAATGAAGTAGGTCAGCTGATCGGCCTCGTTGAACACCGGCGTGATGGAAAGCTCGTTCCAGAACGGCGTGCCGTCCTTACGGTAGTTGCGGATGATCTGGCGGCACGGCTGGTTGTTCTTCACCGCCTCGCGGATGGCCTGCAGGGCCGGCTGGTCGCGGTCCTCGCCCTGCAGGAAGCGGCAGTCGCGGTAGAGGATGTCGTCCACCGGGTAACCGGTCAGGCGCTCGAACGCCGGGTTGGCGTAGATCAGGATGTTGTCATCACCTTCCTGTTCGGCGACCACGATCCCGTCGTTGGAGGCTTCGATAACCAGTTGCAACAGCTTGGCATTGATCATGTCACGACATCCTGAAGGGGCATGCCGCGCATTCTAGAACAACTTGGCCCGCTCGGTGCCTTGCAAGTGCCATCAGCTCATTCGTTGCGTTTGCGGAAGAACAGGATGACCTGTCCCACCTCGACGCCGAACTTGCTCATGAACGAACGGTTGGCCAGGGTGTTCTCGTCGATCAGGTACATCCAGTCGTCCAGGTGTACGTCGTAAACCTTGTCATCCACCGGCAGGCTGAGCACGTAGCGCCAGCGCAGGGCATTGCCGGCCACTTCGCCAACGGCCTCGCCGACCACGTCTGCAGCCGTGCCGCGCCAGTGCCCCGGGCGTTCCTCGGTCAGCGTCCAGACGCGTTGCTGGGTAGTGCCGTCGCTGTAGCGGAAGTGTTCGTCGAGGATCAGCTTGTCGCCATCGAGGCTGCCTTCGATCTCGACATGAAAGCGCTTGACGACCTCGCCGGAGCGCTTCTGGAACATGCCCCAGGCATCCACTGTGCCGACGAAATACTTGCGCAGATCCAGCTGCGGCTCCTCGTCTCGGTAATGCTCGACATCGACGGCGGTGCAGCTGAGCAGCAGCAGGCAGCAAGCCAGAATCAGTACCTTTTTCATGGTTTCGTTTCTCCGCAGGGCAGGGAAGTGAGCAGCCGCGCCGCCAGTAGCTTCAGCAGGCAGGGCAGGCCGGCGTAGACCAGCGCAAGGTTCCAGCCGGCCGCGGTGCCCGGTTGGTAGTCGCTCAACGCCAGCAATGGCAAAGCCAGACCGGCGAGTGCCAGCGCCAGCTTGGCGAGAAAGCTCCACAAGCCGAAGTAGGCGGCAGTGGAATCACGCTCCTCGACTGGGATGATGTCGGCCAGCAGCGCTGGTGGCAGGGCCAGATCGGCTCCGAGGGCAAGGCCGGACATCATGCAGACGCCGGCATAGGCCCAGGCCGAGCCCGGCTCCAGCAGCACCGCCCAGATAAAGGCGGCGCTGGCGGTGAGCATGCCGATCCGCCAGCTGCGTCGTTTGCCGATGCGATCGGCCAGACGGGTCCAGAGCGGCAGACCCAATGCGCCGCTGATGAAGTAAAGCGCCAGAAACAGGCCGGTCAGTCGTGCCAGTTGCAGGCGGTCGGCGATGAAGAACAGCGCCAGGGTGGCCGGAATCGCCACCGCCACGGCATTGATGAAGTAGACGCCCGCCAGGCGCCGGAACGCAGGGTTGCGCAGCGGCAGTCGCCAGCTGCTGGTTTCGCTACGCACGGTGCGGTGGGGGCGTGGGGCGCCGCATAACAAGGTCGCCGTGCCGGCTAACAGCAGCACGGCGAAGGTGGCAGCAAAGGTTGCCAGCGCCGTCGCCATGCCGTATCGGGTCGCCAGCACGGTAGGCAGCACGCTGGCGAGCACCACGCCGAACAGGCCGGCACCTTCGCGCCAGGCGGCGACTCGGGTGCGGGTATCCGGCTGGTCGGAGAGGCGCGCGCCCCAGGCCAGATAGGTGATGTTGATCAGGCTGTGCAAGGTATAGGTGAGCGCCAGCAACGCGCCGAGCCACGCGGCTAAGCCGAAACTGCCTAAGTTGCCGGGTGGGATCAGCAGTGCCGCCATCGCCAGGCTCAGCAACACGGCCGCGCCGCCGAGCAGAATCGTCCAGCCACGTGGTGAGCGGCGATCGATAAGGCGGCCAAGCCAGGGGTCTTGCACGGTATCCGCCAGACGGGCGAGGAACAGCACGGCGCCGGTCAGCGTCAGGCCGAGGCCGAGATCGGCCGCATAGAAATTCGGCACCAGCACATAGATCGGCAGCATGGCCATCGCCAGCGGCAGGCCGAGCATTCCGTAGGCTGCCAGCGCCGGGCTTTTCATCGCTGGCCCAGCAGGTTGCGCCGCAATTTCTGGTCGCGGCTGCGTGGGTCGAGCCAGATGGCGAAGAAGGCGTCGGCGAACGCAGCGTCGGCGACCTCATGCTGCAGGCGATCATTCACGTAGAAGCGGCAACCGCGCCCGGGCAAGAAGACGCCAGTGATTCGGTCACCCGCCTCTACATCGACGAAGGCCTGCTGCATGTCTGCGCGCCAGCGGCGCAGTTGTTCGGCATCGAGCGGCTCGCCGGAGAGTCGCTGAATCTCTTCCAGGCTGGTGCGCACCAGGTCGTCGCGGCTGATGGAGCGGTGATAGGTCAGTTCCAGCGCGAACGCCGTACGGGTTTGCAGCGGCGCGGTTTCGCTCCACAGGCGCGCGTCATAGATGCGCAAGCCGAAGAAGCGCAACTGGCCTTCGCCAATCAGTCGCGCCTGTGGCACGGCTTCGCGCCAGCTCGCTGCTGCGATCAGTGGGATCAGCGAAAGCAGGCTGGCGAGCACGACGCGGCGGATATTCACGACATCGTGCTCAGCGACTGCCGGCGAGGGTGATCGAGACAGAGTCGGCAAAGCGCAGCGCGTGAGGCTTGTCGACTTCCACCTCGGCGTAGCTCACCGCGGGATGTGCCATCACCAGGTCGAGGATTTCCTGGGTCATGCGCTCGAGCAGGGCGAAGCGGCTCTGCTCGACATGCCGAATGATCGCCTTGGTGATGGTGCGGTAGTTGAGCGCCTGCTCGATGTCGTTGTCGCGCACCGCCTCGACCGCCGGGTAGAGGATGTTCAGATTGATCAGCACATCCTGGCGATTGAGTATCTCGTCCTCGTTGATGCCGATGTAGGTGCGCAGGCGCAGATCCTTCACCCGGATGCGCGCCATGCCAGGTTCCAGGCGCGGCATTACTGGCCCCTCCCGATCAACTGTAGAAATTCCATCCGTGTGTTGCAGGAGCTGCGGAAGGCGCCGAGCATCACCGAGGTGTTCATCACCGAGTTCTGCTTTTCCACGCCCCGCATCATCATGCACATGTGCTTGGCTTCGATGACCACCGCAACACCAGCGGCGCCGGTGACTTCCTGAATGGCTTCGGCGATCTGGCGGGTCAGGTTTTCCTGGATCTGCAGGCGGCGGGCGAACATGTCGACGATTCGCGCAATCTTCGACAGGCCCAGCACGCGCCCGGTGGGGATGTACGCCACATGAGCCTTGCCGATGAAGGGCAGCATGTGGTGCTCGCACAGGGAGTACAGCTCGATGTCCTTGACGATGACCATCTCGTCGTTGTCCGAGGCGAACAGCGCGCCGTTGACGATCTCTTCCAGGCTGCGGTTGTAACCGCCGCACAGGTATTGCATCGCCTTCGCCGCGCGTTGCGGCGTGTCGCGCAGACCTTCACGCTCCGGGTTTTCACCCACCCCGGAGAGTATTTCGCGGTAATGACCAGGCAGATCGTTCATGACGGTTCCTTTTGTGCGCCGGGCGCTGTTGCGTGGAGGGGAATGCTGTTGCATCGATGAGAGATGCGATAAAGCTATACGGATATTGCTTCTTGTACAGGTAAATGTACAGGAATATTCTGCTGCATAAGAACTCCTTGGCGCGAGCCCGCCATTTGGCAGGCAGGTGGGCGATTGCGGGGCTATGCGGCCAACTGAATCTGTACAGGTATCCGAGTATGAAACAGGGCGTGTCGAGGCTTGGGCTGCGTATTGCGCTATTTCGCGGCCGAATAGAGCGGGTCGAGCTGCATGGTCTGCGCTGCTGCGGGTACAGCGCCTGGGTGGTCGAGCGCAGCGGTCGTCGCCGGCAGTTCGCCGATGGCCAGCGCAATGTCTGGAGCGACCAGGGCAGCCTGAAGCGGGAGCTCAGGGCGTGCGGTGTGCGTGAGGTCTACTGGCGGCAGCCGGTCAGCCATGACGAAATGATCGGCCGCCCGGCTGCTGCGGAATCCGGGTTTGGCCTGCGCATGCCTCTGCTTGCCGACAACTAAAGGCGATCGTCGGTTGCGACGCTGGTCTTCGACGGCTTTTGCGGCACATTGCACCCGGTTGTGCAGCGACTCGCACCGTCGGGATGCGGCAGCCAGTCAAGATGCGGGCGCAGCACTGCGAACAGCTGGTAACCGAGCAACAGCAGCGGCCGCAATGGACGCCAGCCGAGCGGTGCGGCCCAGCGACCGTGGCCTGCCAGTCGCCAGCTCCAGTAGGTGGCGTCCACGCCGGTCAGCCAGGCACCGCTGGCGCTGCGGGCGTGCAGACGCCGTCGGAGCTGCGTCCGATCCCGGTCGAGCCCTTTAGGATCGAAATCGGCAGCGCTGATATCCACCAGCCGCAGCCTTGCCGGATCGGCGCTGCGTTCCAGCCAACGAACTTCTCGGGCACACAGTGGACAGGCTCGATCGACATAGAGCGTCAGGGGCAAATCAGGCGTCATTTCATCGCATCTTGCATTTGTACAACGTTTGTAGAGGGTATGCTGCGAAACGCTGGGTTACAATCTCGGCATTCTTTTCCAGCGAGCCGCCACATGACCGATTCTTCCGGCGCTTCGAACCTGGCCTCGAGCGCCTTCGAGCAGCAGGATCTATTCCCTATCCGTGAAGTTTCCCGCCTGACCGGGGTCAACCCGGTCACCTTGCGCGCGTGGGAGCGCCGCTACGGGCTGATCCGGCCGACCCGGACCGAGAGCGGCCATCGCCTGTACTCGATGGCCGACGTGGAGGCGGTTCGCAGCATTCTTTCCTGGACCGAGCGTGGCGTGGCGGTAAGCAAGGTCGGCAGCATACTGGCGCGCAGCGCAGCGACCCGCGAGGCAGAGGAACCGACCGCAACCCCCAGTAGCGAGTGGAACGAGTGGCAGGGGCAACTGCGTGATGCGGTGAATGGTTTCGACGAGGTGCGGCTGGAGCAGCTATACGGCCAGATCTTCTCCACCTATCCGCTGGCTGTGGTGTTTCAGGATGTCCTGTTGCCGGTGTGGCAGGAGCTGCTGCTGCGTCAGGAGGAATTTGGCGGTACCAGCGAGTGGCTGTTTCTCGATGCCTTCCTTCGTGCCCGGGCGCTGCAGCGGCTGCAGCTGGCCCGTATGCCGGCTGGCGAGCGTGTACTGCTCGCCGCGATGCCGGGGCAGTGTCGCGAGCTGGAATTGCTCGTGGCGGGCCTGATGCTCAGTGGCGACAGCCTGGCCGTCAGCGTGTTGCCGATCGGGCAGCCGCTGGAAGAACTCGCGCTGGTCTGCGACAAGATGAAACCGCAGGGGCTGGTGCTGTTCTCCAACGTTCCCCATGGCGAGGCGCAGTTGCGCCAGCTCAACAAGCTGTCCCTCGCGCTTGATTGCTCCTTGGCTTTGGCCGGGGAGGCGGCCGAACTGGGTCGTGAAGCGCTGGCGGGTACGCCGATCGCCTGCCTCGGCAGTTCCGGCAAGCTGATGCAGCGCCGTCTGCGCCAGTTCCTGGCCGGCCAGCTGGATACCTGAGTCATGCGCACAGCTGTCCGGCAACAGGAGATCGATCCATGACGCCAGACAGCGTTCCGCCTGCCGTGATACCGCAGTGGCACGTCCTGCCCAATGGCCTGCGGCTGGGCTTTATCCAGCTCCCAGCGGGCAGCCAGGCAGCAGCCCTCGTTCGCGTGAACGCTGGCGCACACGATGCGCCGGGCGAATACCCAGGGCTTGCGCATTTTCTCGAGCACCTGCTGTTCCTGGGTAGCCAGGCCTATGCGCCAACCCAGAGCCTGATGCCGTTCGTGCAGGGTTGCGCCGGGCAATTGAACGCATCGACCCGTGAGCGTCATACCGACTTCTTCTTCCAGGTGCCTGCCGCTGCCTTCGGCGAAGCCCTCAAACGTCTGCTCGACATGCTCGCCCGGCCGCTGCTCGATCCTGCGGCGCAGTTGCGCGAACGCGAGGTGTTGCAGGCCGAATTCCTGGCACGGGGGCGGGACCGGGAGACCCTGTGCGACGCCGCGATCGGTACGGCACTGAGCTGCGCGCATCCCTTTTCAGGGTTTCATGCGGGCAATCGCGAAACGCTGCCGGTAGAGGCGCCAGCGTTCCAGAAAGCGCTGACGGGCTATCACCAGCACTTCTATCAAACCGGGCAGATGGAACTGCTGGTCGCCGCACCCTGCAGCCTTGAGCAGGTGCTGGAACTGCTGCAGAGCGATGAATGCCAGCTACCGGTCGCACCGATCGTCGCGAGGCCGATACAGCCACTGCGCGCCGATGATGGCGGCACCTTGCGTCTGAGCGTCGATGGCGCGCGACCGTATCTGGATATCGCTTTCGCCCTCGATGGGCTGCCGGATGAAGCCTGCGTGGCGCTGGATGTGCTCGGCTCATGGTTGAGCTCGCAAGCCGACCGGAGTCTTTTTCAAGCCCTAAGCGAGGCCCACTGGTGTGATGCCGTCTCGTTGCGCGTGCCGTACTGGCATGACGGGCAGGGTGTGGCCGTCTTCGAGGTGCAGCTGACCGAACGCGGCATGGCGGAACGCGCGCAGATTGTTGCCGCAGTGCGTGACTGGCTGCATTTCATGAGCACGCAGGCAGCCTGGTCAGAGGTTTGGGGCGAGTACGCGCAGATCCGTCAGCGCGGGCTCATGGGCAAGGAGCCGCTGGCCCTGTTGCGCTACTGGATTGACCCGGCTGCCTGGACGCCGTCGATCGATACGAGTCGTGTGCAGCAGGCGCTTGAGATGCTGGGTGCGCAGCTTCATGCGAGCAGGCCGATCGTATTGACGGTGGACGGCGAAGGTTGCGCTCGGACTGAGCGCATCGAGCCGGTAAAGGCTGGGTTCGAGCTGGACCTGGTCGCCGAGCAGTTGCCGCCGTCAGACAGGACTGGATGGCAATGGCACCTGCCGGAACGCAATCCTTGGCTCAGTGAGCGCATGCAACCGGGCGTGGCGGCGTTGCAGATACCATCCCTGCGCTGGGTCGAACACGCCGATGCTGCAGGGCAGGGCGCGCTCTACCTGCGTTGGCGGTTTGCCGCGGGCCAGCCGCCGGCAGGGCTCTGGCATACGCTGCACGCGGCGCTACGCAGGCATACCATCGCTGCGGCGCAAGCCGGTGTCGAGCTGCATTTCGATGACCATGGGCACAGCTGGTGCCTGAGGCTGTTCGGTTATGCCGAAGCGTTGCCAGTAATTCTTCGTGACCTGACCGACATCCTCAAAGCGCCGTCGCCGGCTGCTTTCAATGAAGGACACCGCCTGCGCTACGAGTCCGTGACGTCAGGTGCCGACGAGATACTGATACGGCAACTGCTGCGCCGCCTGCCGCTCCTGCTCGCGGGAGCCGCACGAGACGGTGATGCATCGCTGGACCAGCACGCACTCGATCAAGCCTGGCATCAGTCCCATTGGGATGCATTGGCAGTGGGGCTGCCTCGGCATCTGAGTCGCCCGTTGCAGAGGGTACTGGCTGAGCTGCCTGGGCTGGTCGGACCCGGTGCCGGTCAGTACCACGAAAGCACACCGCGTTATTGCTGGTCGCGCTTTGGTCAGCCTGGCGTGGAAACCGCGTTGGTGCTGTTCTGTTCGCTACCGCTTCGGACAGCCTTCATCGAGGCGAACTGGCGTCGCTTGGCGCGATTGATGGAAGGCGCGTTCTTCCGTCGACTGCGCAGCGAACTGCAGCTCGGCTATGCGGTGTTCTGTGGCTATCGTCAGTTCGGCGAGTGCCCGGGCATCGTTTTCGCGGTGCAGTCTCCCAGCGCATCTGCCAGTGAGATCCTCGGCCATATCGAAACCTTCCTCGACGGCTTTGCCGGCACTCTGGTTGAAGTCGCTGCAGCTGATCCCTCGACCGGCAACCACGACGGCGACCTGCGCCGCCGCGCCGAGTCGTTATGGCAGGCGCACCTGGCCGGCTTCGATGGTGATCACCCGGAGGCGGTGGCTGCGGCGTCGGCCAACCTCGATGCCCGAGCTATCCGTGCTCAGCTACAGGCGCTGCGCGATGCCGAAGGCGGCTGGCATGTGGTCGCCAATGCTGAAGCGCCCGACAGGCGTTGGCATCGCCGCTGACGGTTACCTCAGCGTCCCACATCACCCGTCCATTCAACCCCGACAATGCAACTCGATGGCCAGCCGTTTACGGCGGGCTGCCGTGGCTTGTGCCGGGGTATGGTGGCGCGCTGCTTTGGGTGTACGACCTAAGCCTCGTGCGTCTGGCGGTCGGATGAGATGCTTTACATGCAAGACGACACCCCGGGCGAAAGTACTAGCCTTTCGCCGCCATCGCAGCGTATGTGCGCTCGGATGGCCTTTCGATAATCGCTCCCGTCACGACTGCTTGTCGTCAAAACCGCGGAGAGCGCCATGCACAACAACAAGAAAGCCGTATCAACCCTGTTGCCACTGGTCCTGGCCAGTGCCGTCGCCATGACCGTAAGCCAGTCGGCCGTCGCCGAAATCGTGCTTTACGATCAGGACGACACCACCTTTTCCACCGATGGTTACTTCAACACGTTCTACGTTCACAGCGACGTCGAGCGTGCCGGCGAGCAGTTCGATCGCAAGCAGTCGCGGGTGAAGATGGGCTTCCTGCCCAACTGGATCGGCTTCAACTTCGGCAAGCAGGTCGGCGATCTCAAGCTGGGCGGTCGTTCCTCGTTCTGGGTGACCATCAACGACAGCGAAAGCAACGGCACCGAAACCGGTATCGACGTTCGTCAGTTCTACGCCACTGCGGCGAATGAGCAGTGGGGCGAAGTGCTGTTCGGTAAGGACTTCGGCCTGTTCGGCCGCTCCAACATCCTGCTCGACGAGATGCTCAGCGGTTACGGCCAGGTCAGCGACACCCTGGGTCTGGTCGATGGCGGCGGCGTCTCCTTCGGCAACATAGGTACCGGCTACCCGTATCCGTTCCCGACGTCGCAGATCACCTACCGTTCGCCGAAGATGAGCGGCCTGCGCATCGCTGCCGGCATCATGGACCCGGTAGACACCACCGACGACACCTCGTCCACCCTGGACAAGGCCTACCAGGAAGCGCCGCGCTTCGAAACCGAGATCACCTACGAGTTCGAGATGGGCGGCACCCAGTTCTACACCTGGATCAACGGTATGCAGCAAAGCTCGGACAACACCGACAGCAGCATCGAGAAGGTCGATTCCAAGGGCCTGGGTTACGGCGTGCAGGCCAAGATGGGCAGCCTGTCGCTGACCGCATCGGGCTTCCAGGCCGAAGGTATCAACCCGTTCTTCACCAACAACGCCGGCGAAGCACTGCTGCGTGAAGTGGACAGCGACGGCTACCTGCTGCAGGGCTCCTACCGCTTCGGCAAGAACCGCGTTGCGCTGTCCTACGGTCAGACCAAGGATGATGGCAACGGTCTGGGCGGTGAGGCCGATTACGAGACCCGCGGTATTGCCCTGTTCCACAGCATCAACGACAACCTGACCCTGGTCGCCGAACTGAACCAATTCGAGATCGAAGGCAAGGACAGCCCGGCACTGGACGAAGAAACCCGCACCTTCGCAGTGGGCGCGGCGCTGAGCTTCTAAGCGAGGCGATCAGCAGGGCGCGGATGGACGTCGAACCGTAGGTCGCTCCATTCGTTGCATCGGCAGTGGGACGTACGTTGAGCGTATCCCACGCCCTGTGCGCAGTGATGATCTCTGCGCAACCACGACAAAGGCCGGCATCCGTAAGGGGCCGGCCTTTCTGTATCAGTGCATCACTGAACATGGCCAGCGTGCGTCGAGGCCAGGCCTGATCGGGATGGACACCGTTTGGTTCGCGGTGCAGAGGATGGCTGGTGGACGGGAACCGACACGGTGGCCACTTCAGCTGAACTAGCATCCCTGCGCCTGCGTTGTTTCGTCGCGATGCTACCTAGGCAGGCCTTTACCGGTACTCAAGTAGCATTTTCGGACCATATGCCCTGGCCAAGAATGAGGTCATCCGATTCAGGTGGTGCGGGGTATCGTGCGTGACCGAACAAGAAGGCGAA
Source organism: Stutzerimonas kunmingensis (assembly GCF_021432085.1). Classification (GTDB taxonomy): domain Bacteria; phylum Pseudomonadota; class Gammaproteobacteria; order Pseudomonadales; family Pseudomonadaceae; genus Stutzerimonas. The sequence goes on from NZ_CP090366.1 coordinate 2,352,129, forward strand.
GTTATCCGCACCGCGATGTCCGAGGCCCGGCTGCCCGAGACGGTGGCACAGGACCTGGCACGCCAGCTGATGCATCCGCATCTGGGCTTTGTGCTGTTCTTCTGTTCGGCGGAGTACGACCTGCCGGCACTGGGCGATGCGCTGCGCCAATACTTCGGTGGCGTGCGTCTGGTCGGTTGTACCTCGGCGGGGGAAATCACCTCGCAGGGCTATGGTCGCAGTTGCGTGACGGCAGTCGGCTTTGACCATCGCAGCTTTTCCATCGCCTGCGAGCTGATCGACGAGATGGATCGCTTCAGCCTGATCGAGGCCCAGCAGCTGGTCGAGCGCCTGGGCAGCGACTGCCGCAGCAACTCGCTGGCGCCGATCAAGGATCACAGCTTTGCGCTGACCCTGCTCGATGGGTTGTCCAGTCGCGAGGAGGTGGTGCTCTCTGCACTGAGCGCAGCCTTCGGCAGCATTCCGCATTTCGGTGGTTCGGCCGGCGACGACAACCACCTCAGCGACACCTACGTCTATTACGACGGCCGGTTCTACAGCGGCGCGGCCATCGTGGTGCTGATCAATACCTGGCTGGATTTCGAAGTGTTCACCACCCATCACATCCTGCCGCTTGAGGACAAACTGGTGGTGACCCGCGCCGACAGCAACAGCCGTCGGGTCTACGAGCTGAATGCCGAGCCGGCTGCGGAGGAGTACGCACGGCTGATCGGTGTACCGGTCAGCGATCTCGATCACCGTCTGTTTGCGGCTCATCCGCTGGCGGTGCGTATCAATGAGCACTACTACGTGCGCTCGATCCAGAAGGTCAACGAGGACATGAGCCTGACCTTCTATTGCGCCGTGGAGAACGGCATCGTGCTCACCGCCATGGAACCCGGCCCGCTGATGCCGAACCTGGAAGCCCTGTTTCAGCGTCTGGAGCAGCGCCTCGGCCCGCCGCTGCTCACGATTGGCTGCGACTGTTTCCTGCGTCGCCTGGAAATCGAGGCCAACGATACCAGCGAAGAAACCTCGGCTTTTCTCCGACGCCAGCAGGTGATCGGCTTCAACACCTACGGAGAGCAGTTCAATGGCATGCACATCAACCAGACCTTCACCGGTGTCGCCATTGGCCGACCCGGAGGCCGGGCAGGTCGCTGAGCTGCTGGCGCGCCAGGCCGAACTCGAGCGCGAAAACCTCAAGCTCAAACGCATCAACGCCGCACTGATCGAGCGCGTCGAATCCAGTGGCGCCGGACGGGATGCATCCTATGCGGCGTTCCAGCACTCGGTGGAGCTGGCCGAGCAGGTGCGCGAGCGCACCGATGCGCTGAATCAGGCGATGGCCGAACTCAAGGGCAGCAACCAGTTGCTCAGCGATGCGCGGCTGCGCGCGGAAACCGCGCACCAGCACCTGGTTGACGCCATCGAGAGCATTTCCGACGCCTTCGTGCTGTTCGACCGCGACCAGCGCATCGTCCTGTTCAACCGTCGCTTCAAGTCGCTATGGACGCGCACGCGCGCGCGCATCAACGCCGGCACGCGGCTGGCCGAGGTCCGCCGGCTGGCGGAAAGCACCGGGTTGATCGTCGAGGAACACCGCGGCAAGGGCGATGAGCCCACGGTGTATCGGCTGAACAACGGCCGTTGGGTGCAGGTCAGCGAGCGACCAACCCGTGAAGGCGGGCTGGTGATTCTCTACACCGACATCACCGAGGTGAAAGTCAGCGAGACCATGCGTCGCGAGCAGGCGCTGGCGCAGAAGTCGAGGCTGTTGCAGCGCGCGGTGGACAACCTGTCCCAGGGCGTGGCGATGGTCAGCGCCGAGGGTGCGCTGGAGCTTTGGAATAGACGCTTTCTCGAGCTCTGCGGGCTGGCGCCGATCGAGGCGCATCGACCGTTCGAGGAGGTCATGGCCGACAGCGAGCTGACCCTGCTCACACCCAACAGTCGTGACGCCCGCGGCCGGCCGATCCGCGAGCTGGAGCAGCGCCTGTTCGATGGCCGCGTGCTGGAAATTCGCACCCATGCGCTCCCCACCGGCGGCTTCGTCAATACCTTCACTGACATCACCGAGCGCTACCGCCATGCCGAGGCGCTGCGCGAGAGCGAGCGCTGGATTCGCCTGATCACCGACCATGTGCCGGCGCTGATCGCCTACGTCTCGGCCGATCTCACCTACGAGTTCACCAACAAGGTCTACGAGGAATGGTATCGCTGGCCCAGCGACGGCATGCTCGGCCAGTCGCTGCGCGAGGTCCACAGCGGCGAGCACTGGCGGCAACTGGAGCCCTACATTGATCGTGCACTGTCGGGCGAGAGCGTCAGCTTCGAGATGGCCGAGCGCAACCATGCCGGCCAGCAGCGCTATATGCTGCGCTCCTATGTGCCGAACCGGCAGGCCAATGGCGAAGTGGCCGGTATCTTCGTGCTGATCCAGGACATCACCGATCGCCGGCGCACCGCCGAGGCGCTGCACCAGGCCTATCAGAATCTCGAACAGCGGGTGCGTGAGCGCACCGCCGAGCTGACCAGTCTCAACGACCAGCTGCTGCGCGAGATCGACGAGCGCAGTCATGTCGAGGCGCGGCTGCGCGAAGCCAAGCGCGAGGCGGAAGTGGCCAACCTGTCCAAGACCAAATTCCTTGCCGCAGTCAGCCATGACCTGCTGCAGCCGCTCAACGCCGCGCGGCTGTTCACCAGCGCTTTGCTTGAGCAACCGGGGGCGCCCAACGGTGGGCTGATCCGCAACATCAGCAACTCGCTGGAAGACGTGGAAAACCTGCTCGGTACGCTGGTCGATATTTCCAAGCTGGATGCCGGCGTGATCAAGCCGGATATCGCCCCGTTCGCCGTCAGTGAGCTGTTGGAAAACCTGGCCATGGAGTTCCGCCAGATCGCCGGGGCCGAGCAGCTGCAGCTGGACTTCATTCCCTGTTCGGCGCTGGTGCGCAGCGATATCCAGCTGCTCGCGCGCATCCTGCGCAATCTGCTGACCAACGCGATTCGCTACACACCCAAAGGACGCGTACTGCTGGGTTGTCGTCGCCACCGGCAGAGTCTGTCCATCGAAGTCTGGGATACCGGCGTGGGCATCGCCTCGGACAAGCTCGAGGAAATCTTCCAGGAATTCAAACGCGGGGAGGGCGTGCGTCCCAACCAGGATCGTGGTCTCGGCCTTGGCCTGGCCATCGTCGAGAAGATCGCGCGCATGCTGGGCCATCGTATCCGGGTCAGTTCGCACCCGGGACGCGGCTCGTGTTTCGCCATCGACGTACCCTTGGCCAAGCGCGCACCCAAGGCGCGGCCTGAGCCGAGCACCACGGAGCTGGTGCTGCAGCGGCTGCAGGGCGCCCGGGTCTGGGTGTTGGATAACGACACGGCGATCTGTGCGGGCATGCGCACGCTGCTGGAAGGCTGGGGCTGCAAGGTGATCACGGCGCTGTCCGAGGAGGACCTGGCGAGGCAGGTGGACAACTTCCATGCCGAGGCCGACTTGATGATCGCCGACTACCACCTGGACAATGGCCACACCGGCATCGATGTCGTTGCCACCGTCAATGCGCGCCGCGCCAGCCCGCTACCGGCGCTGATGATCACCGCCAACTACAGCAACGAACTCAAGCAGCAGGTCCGCGAGCTGGGCCATATGCTGATGCACAAGCCGGTGCGGCCGATGAAGCTGAAGACTGCCATGTGCCATATGCTCGAGCATGGTACAGCTGGATGACTGATCCGCTGGCCCCGGCAGCCGTCGGATGTGACCGCATCGCCGCGGGCGCGCCTCCCACAGGGCCTGGAGTTTTGTAGAAGCACGACATCTGGGCGATGGTATGGGGTTCAGGCTAGCTGTGCTCCGATCTCACCCAGATGCCGTTGCCTCGCAGGCGCTCGCGATCATGTGGTCGATCCAGTCCAAGAAGCGGACCTTTCGGCACGATGCCATTTCCGTTGATCTGTCGATGGCTGGCGTAGTAGTGGTTCTTGATGTGTGTGAAATCCACCGTTTCGGCAATTCCCGGCCACTGGTACAGCTCGCGTAGCCAGTTCGACAGGTTCGGATAGTCCTCGATGCGGCGCAGGTTGCACTTGAAGTGGCCGTGGTAAACCGCGTCGAAGCGAATGGCTGTGGTGAACAGACGCCAGTCGGCCTCTGTCAGGTACTCCCCTGTCAGGTAGCGCTGCTTGCCCAGGCGTCGCTCCAACCAGTCGAGCTCACGGAACAACTCGTCGAAGGCCTCTTCGTAGGCCTCCTGGGTCGTGGCGAAACCTGCTCGGTAGACCCCGTTGTTGATCGCCGGATAGATCCGCGCGTTTAGCGCATCGATTTCGCCATGCAACGCTTCCGGGTAGAAATCCAGCGTAGAGCCGGTCAGCTCGTCGAAAGCGCTGTTGAAGATGCGGATGATATCGGCCGACTCGTTGTTGACGATGCACTGGCGCTCGCGATCCCAAAGAACGGGAACGGTGACCCGGCCCGAGTACTTCGGATCCTCACGGGTGTAGCGCTGATGCAGGTAGTCGAATTCGTCCAGCGCATCGCCGCTGGAGCCGGTGGACTTGTCGAAGGTCCAGCCGTGCTCGGCCATCAGCCAGCTGACCACGGACACGTCGATCAGCGGCTCGAGCCCCTTGAGCTTGCGGTAGATCAGCGTGCGATGCGCCCACGGACAGGCAAGCGAAACATAGAGATGATAGCGACCGGCCTCGGCCTGGAAGCCATCCTGGCCGTCAGGCCCGGGCGCGCCGTCGGGCGTGACCCAGTGCCGGCGCTTGGCCTGTTCGCGTTCGAATTTGCCATCGCGGCTTGCATACCAGCGGTCGTGCCACTGGCCATCGATCAGTAATCCCATGGTGCCCTCCTGTTACGGCATAGGAGGCCAGTCTAGGAAGCATCGTTCGATCGATGTGACCGAATGGCGGGTTAATCCTATCGCTTAAATCGATGAATGGCGGGCGCGCCAGTAGCTTTGCGCTTGCTCGAAAGCTGCCTCCCGCGTCGCGCCAAGGCCTCGCAGGGCAAGGGCCATGGTGGCGATCACAGCGAGTTCACCGTAGGCGTCTTCCTGCTCGCCAGCCCAGACGGCAAGCAGCTGCTGCGGGTCGAGCTGTGCGGGCTTTACGTGGCGCCGCTCGGACAGTGCCGGCCATTCCTCGTCCCACGGCGTGCCGCCAGTGGTGCCGTAGAGATGGGAGACGTTGTCCGGGTTCATCTCGATCTCGCCGCCTTCGCCCTTGATGACGATGGCGTGGTCCCCGAGCAGGGTGCTGGCCTGGCGATGGGCATCCTGATAGCCGGGGTGGAAGATGCTCTGCAGGCCGCAGCGTGCGCCCAGCGGGTTGAGCAGGCGCGCCAGCGAGTGGATTGGCGAGCGCAGGCCGAGCAGGTTGCGCATGTCGATCATGCGCTGCAGCACCGGCATCCAGGCTCCCAGCGGGATGAACGCGAGATTGCTCTGGTCCAGTGCCACGCTGACCTGTTGCCAGTTCTCGCATCGACGAATGCCCAGCAGCTCAAGCTGCTGTTCGCTATAGATGCGCCCAGCAGTATGGGCACCGCCACCGTGCATGAGGATGCGTATGCCATTGGCTGCCAGGCACTTGGCTGCCAGCAGATACCAGGGCAGGTGGCGCTTCTTGCCGGCATAGGTCGGCCAGTCGATATCGACCGGGATAGTCGGTGCCTGCACGCGCTCACGCACGGCCTGGGTAAAGCCCGCCAGCTCGTCGGGGCTTTCTTCCTTGTGCCGCAACAACATGAGGAAGGCGCCCAGCTGAGCGTCCTCCACCTTGCCGTCGAGCAGCATGCCCATGGCTTCGCGGGCTTCTTCGCGTGTCAGGTCGCGGGCGCCACGCTTGCCTTTGCCAAGGATACGCACGAAGGCGGCGAAAGGATGTTCTGCAGGCGTTTCGAGGCTCATAGGCAGTTGCTCGGTTTTGGCAGCCCGGCCAGCTTGGCGGCCAGTTTGGCAGGGGTGCCCTTGAACAGGCGGTTGAGGTGCATGCTGTTGCCCTTTTCAGGCCCCAGCTTGAGTGCGGTGTACTTGATCAGCGGGCGTGTGGCCGGCGACAGCTGGAATTCGGCATAGAACTCGCGCAGCAGCCGAAGCACTTCCCGATGTTCGTCTTCCAGCTCCAACTCTTCACGGCGCGCCAGCGCTTCGGCAACGGCTTCGTTCCAGTCGCTCAGATCGACCAGAAAGCCGTCCTTGTCCAGCGCGATCTCGCGCCCATCCACGACCAGGCTGCTCATAGCCAGCTGTTGATCCGTTCGTAACGGCAGGTCAGTTCGACGAAGCCCGCGTAGTCCAGCAATTGCACGCGCGTCGGCAGCATGCCGAGTGCCCGGGCCTGCACGTCTTCTTCAAGTGCGAACAGCGCGACCTGCTCTGGCAGTTGCTCCAATTCGGTCGCGGGTTTGGTTCCGGCTGTCAGGGCGTAGGTTGCGTCGCCGGCCAGCAGCAGGGCGTCGGTGTCGCCTAGTAGCGGCAGGCAGCTGTTGAAGCGGCCGTCGCTGAAGGGCGAATGGGAAAGCAGATGCAGAGTCGCCATCAGATCGTGATCACATGGTCATAGCGGTTGATCAGGGTGCTCAGGCCAGCGTCGTCGAGGATTTCGACCGGCAGCGCCAGAGAGGATTCGTCCAGGTTGCGCTCGGCCAGGCTGCGGCGAGCGACGAACAGGCTGTCGATGCCGAACAGCGGCAGCGCCTGCAGATTCGCGGTCAGGTCTTTCTGCTCGAGCGATGCGGCCTGCTGCGCCTTCGTAAGCTGGAACACGCCGTCATCGAGAAACAGCAGCCCTAGCGGCAGCTGGAAAGCGCCACCGGCCAACACGATATCCAGTGCCTCACGCGCAGAGGGGCCGGCCCAGGGCGCCTGACGGCTAATGATTAGCATGGAACGCGCCATCATTGGCCTCCGAAGCAGACGAACCGATCGGCCTGCTGCGCGGCTTCATGCAACTGGCCCAGCCCCGACAGCTCCCAGCCAGCGGCAAGGTTCGCTGCCGGACGCTGGTAGCGCTGCGCTTCGCCGGCATCCAGTACGCCGCGACGCAGGCCGGCGGCGATGCAGACCACGCCGTCCAGCTGGTTGGCGCTGACGAAACGGCTCCATTCAGCCGCCACGTCCAGTTCGTCCTGTGCCGCCACGACGTTAGCTGAAGCACTGTGCACGCCATCCTGATAGTAGAACAGCCGGACGATCTCATGCCCGCCAGCGAGCACGGCTTCGGCAAAGCGCAACGCGCGGCGGGCAGCGGGTGAATGGGGCGGAGCGAACAGGGCGATTACGAATTTCATCGGAGCACCATGGCAGAACAGCTGACATGATACGCCAGCTGCGGGCATGAAAAAGCCCGCCGAAGCGGGCTCGTTCAATGCGATGCCGGATCAGTCGTCGCCACCGAAGATGCCCAGCAGCTGCAGCAGGCTGATGAACAGGTTGTACAGCGAAACGAACAGGCCGATGGTGGCCATGATGTAGTTACGCTCGCCGCCGTGGATGATGGCGCTGGTCTGGAACAGGATGCAGGCCGAAGAGAACAGCACGAAACCTGCGCTGATCGCCAGTTGCAGCCCGGTGATCTGGAAGAAGAAGCCCGCCAGCATGGCGCCGATCAATACGAAGAAACCCGCGGTGATGAAGCCACTGAGGAAGCTCATGTCCTTGCGGGTGATTAGCACGTAGGCTGACAGTCCGAAGAACACCAGGGCTGTCATCGACAACGCCGAGCTGATCAGCTCACCGCCATTGGCCAGACCCAGATACATGTTGAGGATCGGCCCGAGCGTGTAGCCCATGAAGCCGGTCAGAGCGAAGGTGGAAACCAGGCCCCATGCCGAGTTTCGCAGCTTGGCGGTGAGGAAGAAAAGGCCATAGAAGCCGATCAGCACCACGAAGATGTTCGGGTAGGCCGCGTTGGCCTGCATGGCCATATAGGCAACCAGGCCGCTGAACGCGAGCGTCATGGCCAGTAGCCCGTAGGTGTTGCGCAGGACCTTGCTGACCTCACGCTGTTCGACCTGCGTGTGGCTAAGCGCGTATTCGTGTTCGTGCATGGCGACACTCCTTGGATGAATTCAAGCCTGAGACGATTTGTCCCGGATCATAACAGAGGCAAGTTGGATGCCTAGCATCAGTGTTTGACAGTGTATTTCTATCCGGTACTATTGCGCCCGCTTTATCCGGAAGTGTGGCCGAGTGGTTGAAGGCAGCGGTCTTGAAAACCGCCGAAGGGGAGACCCTTCCCAGAGTTCGAATCTCTGCGCTTCCGCCATCTGAAAACCTGAAGGCCCCGATTACGGGGCCTTCAGCGTTTCTGCGGTACGGAAAACGAGCGCGGATGTTGCCAGGATCGGCGAATGTCAGGCTGCCGTTCATTGCGTAGGCTGCCCGCGCGACTTCCTGCAACATCCGTAGGGCAAGTTTTGCTCAAACAGTGTCGACGCACGTTGTGCTGCAGTTGGCACTTGCCAGCCAGAGCGATGCGAAAGCCACTGCTAGAATCCGCCGCCTGACAAATGGAGTTGTCATCATGAAGCGATTCAGGCAACCGGAGGCTTTTGCCCTGGTTCAACAATATTTCGAACCGCTGCTGTTCAGCGCGCGGATGGATTCGCCCTCGACCATCCGCGTGCTGCTAGTCGATGAAGCGGCAGGCGAGTCGCTTTTGCTTACCGGTTTGCCGTGCCGGCTATCGCTTTCCCGCGCCGAGATCACCGGGCTGATCAATACCATCGATCTGGACGCCGCCGCGCTGCGGCCGGCGCTGCTGAGCAAGCTCAAGCGCCCTCGCTTGCTTGGCTAGTCACTGAGGATGGAGCGTGCGACGTCACCAGCGCCAACAGATTGCTCGCCATGAAGGGTGTCTGCTCCCTGAGCGAAAACAGCTTGGGTGACAGCAACCAGGTGTGAGTGATGCCCATCAGGCTTGAATAAAGCAGCAGCGCCAGCGATCGTGGGGATTGGCAGTTGCCGGTGCCAGGCGTCTGCTGACTTCGCTCGACCAGCGCCTCCAGCAGCTGGACCATGTCGCGGGTCAGCTTGCGTTCACGCTTCAATGTGCTGGCCATCTGTGCCGTGAGTTCGGTCTTGTTCAGCAGGATCTCGAAAGACTGGCGATACCAGCGGTCCTCCAGCAACAGCCGAAACCAGTCGTCGATGAAGTGCTCGAGCGCGACAAGCGGCTCGTCGGCCAGCTTTCGGCTGCGGGCGATGAGCTGCTCCAGCGGTTCCTGGGAGTAGGCCAGGACCGCTTCGTACAGCTCGTCCTTGCTTTTGAAATGCCAGTAGATCGGGCCGCGGCTGAAGCCGGCGCTGTCGGCGATCATCGCCAGCGTGGTGTTCGAGTAACCGTTGCGGCTGAACAATTCCAGCGCCGCGGCAATGATCTTCAGACGGGTCTGTTCGGCGTCTTCTTTGGTCCGGCGCATGTGGGGCCTCAGATGATGCGCGGTGGCTCAGCCAGGCCGCGCTGTGCGACAGCGCGCCGTGGCTGATGAAACGGGCGCGTGGCGCCCGTCAGGGGCTGAGGATTCAGAGTTTTCCGTCCGCGGCCATTTGCATGTAGGTGGTATCGAAGCGCAGTTTGACGTTGGCATCCGAGCCCATCAACTTGCCGCCAGGCATGGCGATGCCGATAAAGTCTACCGAGTCCGCACCGTCGCCCAGCAGACCGTGGTCGAAGGAGAACCTGCGCACGCTGTCCATGGCCTGATACGCTTCGTCGCTGTTGATGAACGCGAGCGAGTCGGCAGGCTTCCAGAACATCTTCATGCCCTTGAGCTGGCTTTCGTACCCGGCCTGATCGGTTCCGGAGGCCTGGCCCAGCGAGGCACGCGCCTTGGTGCCTTCGTCGGTGTCGCTTTCCAGGATCGCCATCACCTCATACCAGGCGCCAACCACGGCTTTGCCGAAATCAGGGTTGTCGGCCAGGGTTTCGCTGTTGACGATGGTCAGGTCCTTGATGTGGCCGGGGATCTGGCTGGAGTCGAAGGTGCGGTGCGCACCGGGCGTGGCGGCGACTTCGTCGAGCAGCGGGTTCCATGTCACGACATTGCGCACTTCGTCCGTACTGAATGCGGCGACCAGATCGGCGTCCGAGGTGTTGACCACCTGTACGTCGCGCTCGCTCATGCCGACGCTATCGAGCGCCTGGGCCAGCAGGTAATGCGAAACCGACAGCTCGACCAGATGGATCTGCTGATCCTTGAGGCTCTTCAGGTCGGCGCTGTCCTTCATCACCATCCCGTCGTTGCCGTTGGAATAATCACCGACGATCAGTGCCGTGGTATCGATGCCGCCGGCTGCCGGAATCGACAGCGCATCCATGCTGGTGGCGACCACCCCGTCGAACTGGCCGGCGCTGTACTGGTTGATCGACTCGACGTAGTCGTTGACCTGGGTGATGTTCACTTCGATCCCGTACTTGTCGGCCCACTTCTTCATGATTCCCGACTCATCCGCATACTTCCATGGCATCCAGCCGGCGTAGATGGTCCAGGCAATATCGAAGCTTTTCTTTTCCTCGGCCTGCGCGGCAAAAGGCGAAAGGGCTGCAAAGATCACGGCGCCGGCACAGAGTGCCCGCGTGAACGTATTGGCTTGCATGGTGAATCTCCTTTTCATCGAGTCAGAAGAATTTCAGGTAGCGCTGGATTTCCCAGTCGGAAACATGGGTGTGGTAGGCATTCCATTCGTCGCGCTTGTACTCGACGAAGGCTTCATACATCGCGTCGCCGAACACCTGGCGCGACAGCGGGTCGGCCTCGAAGGCGTCGATGGCTTCGGACAGCGTGCGCGGCAGGGTTTCGATGCCCATGTCCGCGACATCCTTTTCGCTGTAGTCGTACATGTTTTCGCGATGCGGCTGGCCCGGTTCGAGCTTGTCGCGGATGCCTTCCAGGCCGGCGGCGAGGATCATCGCGGCGCCGAGATAGGGGTTGCAGCCGATATCCGCGGCGCGGCATTCGACCCGCGCGCCTTGGGACGGAATACGCAGCATGTTGGTGCGGTTGTTGTTGCCGTAGCAGACGAACACCGGCGCCCAGGTCGAGCCGGACATGGCGCCCTTGCGGATCAGCCGCTTGTAGCTGTTCACCGTTGGCGCGATGACCGCGCAGATCGCCTTGGCGTGTTTCAGCACGCCGGCGATGAAGTGATAGGCGAGCGGGGTGACACCGCAGCCGTGAGGGTCTTCGCCATCCACTTCGAAGAGGTTCTTGCCCGAGGCCAGGTCCGCCAGTGACATGTTGTAGTGCGCACCGCTGCCGGTGCGTTGCGCGGACGGCTTGGGCATGAAGGTGGCAAAGGCGCCGTGCTTACGAGCGATTTCGTTGGCCATCATGCGGAAGAACACGAAGCGGTCGGCCATGGTCAGCGCGTCGGCGTACTTGAAGTCGGTTTCGAACTGGCCGTTGGCGTCTTCATGGTCGAACGAGTACACGCCCCAGCCCATCTCGTTCATGGCTTCCACCAGCTCGTCGATCACCGGTAGGTTGTCCATCAACAGGCGCGGGTCGTAGCAGGGCTTGGCCGCGGTATCACGATCGCTGAGTGGGGCAAAGCCGCCGTTCGGGGTGTCCTTGTAGAGGAAAAACTCGGTCTCGATGCCCAGATTGAAGCTGTAGCCCATTTGCGCGGCGGCGTCGGTCTGGCGCTTTAGGATGCCGCGGGAGCAGGCTTCGAAGGGCTTGCCGTTCAGATAGAGGTCACTGGCGAACCAGGCCAGGCTGCGATTCCAGCTGCACTGGGTGGCGCTGGCCGGATCAGGCATCGCCGCCACTTCGTTATCGCTGATCTGCTGCGGCACGCCGTCCAGCGCTGCGCCGGTGTACAGCTCGGAACCGCGAAGCATCTGTCCCAGATGGTCGAGCGGGACGAACTTGCCTTTGATCACGCCGTGCATGTCGACGTAGCTGGCCATGGCGTACTTCACGCCCTTGTCCTGCAGCCGCTGTTTCAGTTCCTCGACGGAGGAGAGTGGGAAGCTGGTCATCTGCTTGCGCTCCTTGGAGTCATGAGTGGCGGCCGGGGCCGCTGGCACGATTCCTTCATCCAATATACATGCCAGCGTGTATAGAAACGGGCTACGTCTGGTGCCACTGCTTGCCCGTTTCGCCGATGTGGGAGTCATGCAGATGCTTGAAATAAAAAGGGAAAAGAAACTGCACGCGCTGGGCGAGATACGCCTGGAAAGTGGCGAGCGATTGCGCAATGCACGCATTTGCTATCAGGTAATAGGCACGCCGAACCGGGCGCGAGACAACCTGGTGCTGATTCCGAGCTACTACGGCGGCACACATTGGGGCAGCCTGCCCCTGCTTGGTGCGGAGGGGCCACTGGCAGGCGGCGATTACTGCGTGGTGCTGACCAACCTGTTCGGCGCCGGCTGGTCGACTTCGCCGAGCAACGCGGCGCCAGGGCAGGAAGGTGCCGACTTTCCACAGGTGAGCCTGCTGGACAATGTGCACGCACAGAAGGCCTTGCTCGACCGGCTGTTTGGTGACGACTGGCAGCTCGCCCTGGTCAGTGGCTGGTCTATGGGCGGCATGCAGACGCTGTTCTGGGCGATGGCCTATCCCGAGCGGATGCGCGCCATCCTGCCGTTCTGCTGCACGGCGCGCTGCTGGCCGCACAACCGGGTGTTTATCGAAGGGGTGAAGGCGGCGCTGTGTGCCGACGCGGCCTGGCAGGGCGATCGCTACGCCACGCCGCCGGAACGCGGCCTGCGTGCCTTTGGCCGTGCCTATGCCGGCTGGGCCTATTCCCAGGCGTTCTATCGTCACGAGCTGTGGCGCGAGCTGGGCTTCGAGAGCCTGGAGGCGCTGCTCGACTACTGGGAGCAGGATCATCTGGAGCAGGATGCCAACGACCTGCTCTGCGTACTGCATACCTGGCAATTGGCTGACCCGGCCCGCAGTTTCGGCGGTGGCTCGCTGGCCGAAGCGCTGGGGTGCATCCGCGCACGGACCATCCTCATGCCCGGCAGCAGCGATCTGTATTTCACCGTCGAGGATGCCCGTCACGAGGCCGCGCTGATTCCGGGTGCCGAGCTGCGGGTGCTCGAATCGGACTGGGGCCATTGTGCCGGTGGGCCGGGCCGCAGCGCGGCGGCCATGCGCCAGGTGTTCGCGGCAATGGCCGAACTGCTTGGCCGCTAGCCTTCAGCCGGCCACGGCGCTGAGTTTGGCCAGTTGCTCGAGGTCGGTCTGCATGCCGGAGGTTTCGCGGATGCGGGTGAGGATCTCGCGCTTGAGCTCGGTGAATTCCGGCGCGAGCTTCATATCCTGGTGGCGCTGGGCCGGCAGCGGCACCTCGTAGATGGAATCGATGCGCCCAGGGCGCGGCGCCATCAGCACGATGCGGCTGCCCAGATAGATGGCTTCTTCGACATCATGGGTGACGAACAGGATGGTGCTCTTTTCCAGCCTGTGCACATGGCGGATGAGGTCGTGCATGACCTCACGCGTCTGCGCGTCCAGCGCACCGAACGGCTCGTCCATCAGCAGCGTCGCGGGCTTGGGCAGCAGGGCGCGGGCAATGGCGACGCGCTGCTGCATCCCGCCGGAGAGTTGGCTGGGGTAGGCATCGGTGAAGCGCGTCAGGCCCATCAGGTTGAGCAGGGCGTCGGCGCGGCCTGCGGCCGACTCCACGTCTCCATCGTGGCGCACGGTGTCGCCGATCACCTTGAGCTGCCGGCAGAACTTGATGTTCTGCATCACCGTCAGCCAGGGGTAGAGACTGTAGTGCTGGAAGACCATGGCGCGGTCGACGCCAGGACCATCGATGGGCTTGCCGTCGAGCAGGATCTCGCCGCGGCTCAGCGTTTCCAGCCCGGCGATGATTCGCAGCAGGGTGGATTTGCCGCAGCCCGAGGCGCCGACGAAGGTGACGAACTCGTTGGGCTGGATATCCAGGTCGATCGACTGCAGCGCCTGCACCTCACGGCGCTCGCTGACGAAAGTCTTGCCGACCTGACGGACATGAATCTTGGCATCGGACATGGTCATTTCCTCATCCAGGGAAAGGCGCGGCGGTGCAACCAGCGGAAGGCCTGGTCGGTGAGCAGGCCGATCAGACCGATCAGCAGGATGCCGGCGAAGATCTTGTCGGTGTGCATGTACCGCTGCGCCTTGAGGATGGCGTAGCCGAGGCCGGAGTTGGCCGCAACCAGTTCGGCTACTACCAGGTAGGTCCAGGCCCAGCCGCAGGTGATGCGCAGGGTGTCGAGCAGCGCCGGTTTGGCCGACGGCAGGATCACCAGCTTGACGATCTCGCCGCGGTTGGCGCCCATGGTCTGCGCCGCCTCGATCTGCGCCATGGGCACGCGGCGCACGTCTTCGGCGACCATCAGCACCATCTGGAAGAAGGTGCCGATGAAGATGATCAGTACCTTGGAGCCCTCATCAATACCGACCCAGAGCATCACCAGCGGAATGAAGGCTACCGCCGGCATATAGCGGATGAAGTCGGTGAGCGGTTCGAGGAAGGCCTGCACCGGCCGATAGGTGCCGATGTACAGCCCCAGCGGCAGCGCAATCAGTGCCGAGGCACCGAAGCCCGCCATGACCCGCCAGACGCTGATGCCGATGTCCCCCAGCAGCCCTTCGCTTGTCCACCAGCGGCCGATGCGTTCGAGCACCGCGCCGGGGCTGGGCATGAACATCGGGTCGGCGAGGCCGAGCGCGGCCCACAGCCACCAGATGACGAAGGGCAGGCTCAGCCCGGCGCCGGTGAGTAGCCAGGCGCTGCGCCGGGATATCTCGCCGCGAATGCGCCAGAAACTGCTCTTGCGCACCACCTGTTCGGCCGTTGCGGCCGGTGTTGCCGTGTGTCGCCGCTGCGCGGCGGTGGCAGCGGAGGAAATGCTGATCTGCGCTGTCATGCGGGAACCTCCTGTGAAACGGTGGGCACATCGAGTTCAACGCGTTGCCAGCCACCGGCCGCCGGATAACGACCAAGCGCGGCGAGGTCAGCAGTCGGCAGGCTGGTGGGGTCGGCGAAGTTCCAGTAGCTCGACAGCAGGGCGTCGCCGACGCGGCCGGGCAGCGTCGAATGGGTGATCTGCCAGGGTGTTGCGCCGTTGCGATGGCGACCGAAGGACAGCTCGCAGGCCAGCAACTGTGGCCGCAGCGCGGGGCTAACGGCAGCCAGTTGGTCACGCAGATATCCTGTGCTGGCCGGCAGCAGAATCGGCCGCTCGGCAGCGAACAGGAAGTAGTCGCCCGCTACCAGCAGACAGGCCTGGCGGGCTGGCTGCTCCGCCGCGCGCAGCCAGATGCCCCAGTTGCGCCCCTGCGACTCCGGCAGGCGCTGCCAGATTTCGTGATAGCTGCCGTCCAGCCCGTCTTCCAGTAGCCGCTCCGGGGTCTCGAAGTGCATCAAGCCGATATCCGCAGGTCCGCCCGGCGGCTGGAAGTCGATCAGCCGATGCCACTGGCAGATATCGCCGTTGACCTCGGTGACGCCGGCGAAGCCAGCCTGCTCGCTCAGGGCCAGCTGCTGGGCATGGCTGCAGGTTTCCAGCGAGGCGGCTGGCGGCAGCGCTTGCGGCCGCGGCAGGCGCAGGTCGGCGTGCAGGCTGGCGGTTTGCAGCCAGTACACCTCGCTGGTTTCGTCACGCAAGCCGGCCGTGGTGGTCAGCAGGCGCCGGCGCCACACGCCAAGATAGGCATCGGGAACGCTCTTCATGCGTGGTACTCCGGAAAGCGTTTGAGGGTGCGCCAGAAGGCCATGTCGTGATTCGGCCAGATTGCGGCGTCGGTTTCGGCAGCGGTGGCCTTGAGCTTGCGGATGCTGGCCAACGCCAGGTCTTCGCGGTCCTGCCAGCAGAGGCCGGGCGCGACTTCGTCGACCAGGTTCTCGCTCAGGTCCGCAGCGTCCCCGGCGAGAATCACCGGCTTGCCGTGCGGCAATTCGATAAGCAGCGACATGTGGCCGGCGGTGTGCCCAGGGGTATTGATCGCGCGCAGTCCGGGCAGCAGCTCGTACTCGTCGCGCTGAGGCTTCCAGCGATGTTCGCCGGCAAAGTCATCGGCGAAATAGGCATCGTCCGCCTGGGCGCGGGCGGCGGCGAGTTCAGCTTCGTGCACATGCACGTCGCAGCCGCACAGTTCGCACAGGCCACCGGCGTGATCGAAATGCAGATGACTGAGGAACACGAGATCAATATCGGCGGGGGACAGCCCGTGTCGGTCCAGATGGGCGGGCAGACGCTGCTCCTCGGTCATCTCGGGCGGCCCCATGGGAAACTCCACCGGATCGAACCAGCGCGCACGCAGCTGCGGATCGCTGAGCTTGGCGTAGTCGCAGCCGACGTCGAACAGCACGCGACCCTGTCGGGTTTCGATAAGGAAGGCGAGGATCGGCGCGTCGATCAGCGTGCCCTGGCCGCGATTGCGGGTGGAAATCGACTTGTCATAGCGATGCGTGGCGGTCAGCAGTGGCCAGAGCTTCAGCACATCGGTCATGCGGCACGCTCCAGACGCCGGAGCAGGCTGGCGCTGTCGGTCACGCTGCCGAACAGCCCACCTTCGACCTCGATCATCGCCAGCGCAGCTGCATGCAGTTGCGGGTCGGACGAGGCGCAGGCATCGCTGACGGTCAGGCAGTCGAAGCCAAGGTCGATGGCCTGGCGCAGCGTCGAAGACACGCAGACCTCGGTAGTCACGCCGGTCAGGATCAGCCGCTCGATGCCGCGGCGGCGCAGGATCAGTTCGAGATCGGTATGGGCGAAAGCGCTGTAGCCGGGTTTGTCGATCACCGGCTCGCCAGCGCGCGGCTGCAGTTCGTCGATCAGGTCGTGGCCGAATTCGCCGCGCACCAGCAGGCGGCCGAGGGGGCCAGCACTGCCGATGGGGGCGCCAGTCGCTTCGGCACGGCGGCGTTTGGTGTCGGGTAGATCGGAAAGATCCGGTCGATGGCCTTCACGGGTGTGCACCACCAGCATGCCCCGGCCGCGGGCGCGATCCAGCAGCGCCTGGATCGCCGGGATCGGCGCGCGCAGGCGGCTGACGTCCATGCCGGCCTGGTCGGCGTATCCGCCCAGCGCGCAGAAGTCGCGCTGCATGTCGATCACCAGCAGCGCCGTATGCTCGAGGAACAGCGGGTTCGTCGTCAGGCTCACAGGGCAAACTCCTTGCACACCGCGGCGGCGATGCCTTCGACGATGTCGTGGGCCAGCCGCTGGCCTTTCGCCGCGCTGGAGCCTCTGGCCGAGGACAGCACCCCAGAGGGCGGCACCCATTCGGTACGGGTGGGGTACATGTCGTAGGGCGGAAAGTCGGCCGGGGCGTCGTCGGGAATCTTCTCCAGCGCGACCAGTTGCGGATGGAAATGCAGCATCAGCGAGGTCTCGATCACCGCGGCATGCTCCAGCGCGAAACCGGGAAAGCCTTCCGGGAAGATGTCGGTCAGGGTCTGCTCGTGGCAGAAATCCCAGTGCTCCAGGCGCATTACCTCCAGCCCGGCGTCCGGCCCGAGGTCGCGCAGCGCCAGCTGGATGCCCTCGGCGACGAACCACTGGTTCTCGTAATGGCCGAGCACCAGCACCAGGCGGCGCACACCGTGGCGATGAAACTCCCGCACGGCGTCGCGCACCAGAGCGCTCAAGGTCGCGCCATCTAGGCTCGTGGTGCCGCAGAAGTGCTGGCCGCCGCCGCATTTCGGTTGCGACTTGTAGCCGTATGACAGCGCCGGTGCCACCAGACCGCCGACCCGCGCCGCCACGTCGGCGCTGATGGCGCTGGCCAGCAGCGCGTCGGTGCCCAGCGGCAGGTGCGGGCCATGCTGCTCGGTGGCGCCGCAGGGCAGGAAGACCACGGGGCCTTCACCGATGCGACGCTCGTAATCGACCCAGCTCAGTTGATCCATGTGCACGCTCATGCGCAGCTGCTCCTTGTTGCATTGGGAAGGGGACGTTCGGGCCAGCCGGCGATCAGCGCGGCGGTGGTGATCAGGGCGGCGCCGAGCCATTCGTTCGGGCCGATGGCGTGGTCGCCGAACCAGGCCGAAGACAACACCGCGGCGATCAGCTCGAACACCACCAGCACCGCGGCGCGGCCGGCCTCAAGATGAGTGAGGCCGTACTGCACGGCGGCCATGCTGACCAGCCAGCCGAGGGCGAGCAGGGCGATCTGCCAGGTCAGGGTCAGATCCAGCGGTGGTATCGACTGACGAAACAGTAGGCAGAACAGTCCGCCGAGCATGGCGCTACCGATGAAACTGACCAGCGCCTTGCTCGCCAGCGGCACCTGGTCGGCGGCGCGGGTGGCGAGGTTGTTGAGGCTGAAGGCGAGGCCGGCGGATAGCGCCAGCCAGTCATTCGCGCCTGGCGCGTCCAGGGCTTCGCCAGTGATGCCGAGGGTCAGGCCTATGCCGAGCATTGCCAGCCCCAGAGCGAAAAGCCGTGTGCCGCTGAGGCGTTCGCCGAGCAGCAGCCAGCCGCCGACCATCGCCCACACCGGCGCCAGATAGAACAGCAGCATCACTCGCACCACGTTTCCGGCGGCCAGGGCGGTGACCAGTGCCGCGGTGGCCCAGCCGCCGCACAGGCCCATGGTGAGGACCTGGCGATACTGGCTCGCCCACTGCCGGCGCTGCTGCCAGAGCACCGGTAGCGCCAGGAGGCTGAGTAGAGAATAGGTCAGCAGCACCAGCGGCATGCCGGCCAGGCCGCGGGCAGCGAAGAACTGCAGTGGCAGCCAGCCCAGGCCCCACATGATGGCGCCGCCGATCAGCATCCCCTGTGGCATAAGGCTGTTCATGCGCCCATCCAGGAGCCGCCATTGGGCCCGAGCAGCTGTCCGGTGAAATAGCTCGCCTGCGGCGAAAGCAGGAAGACGATGGCCGCCGCGACTTCCTCCGGCGTACCCAGGCGAGCCATGGGGATCGCCAGCTCCTTGGCCATCCACTCGTCGCTCATATGCTCCGGGCTGACCATCGCCGTGGCGATGGGGCCGGGCGCGACGCCGTTGATGCGGATGCAGCGAATTCGCGGGCCAGCGAGCGGGTCAGGCCGATCACCCCGGCCTTGGCCGTGCAGTAGGCGACGTACTGTTCGCGGCCGAGAAAGCCGAGGTCCGAGGCGACATTGACGATGGCGCCGCTGCGCCGCTGCTGCATCCGCGCCAGTGCATGACGGCAGCAGCGATAGACGCCGGCGAGGTCGACGCCGAGCACCCTTGCCCAGTCCGCCTCGCTGGTCTCGAGAAAGGGCTTTTCCAGAATCACCCCGGCGTTGTTGACCAACAGCTCCAGCGGCCCGTGCGCCTCAATGGTCTCGAACATCGCCGCGACCCCGGCCGGATCGCTGACATCGGCCTCGATGGCGCAGGCGTCGCCACCATTGGCGGTGATGTGCTCGACCACTCGTTCCGCCAGCTGGTGTTGGTCGCGATGGTTGATCCAGACCCGCGCGCCTTCAGCGGCCAGCGCGAGTGCGGTGGCGCGGCCGATACCGGTCGCCGCGCCGGTGATCAGGGCGGTCTGGCCAGTAAAGATGGCAGCCATCAGTGCATCACCTCGCCGTGGCTGACCGACAGCGCCTGGCCGGTGAGGGCGGCGGCCAGTGGCGAGCCGAGAAAGAGGAAGGTGCCGCCCAGATCGGTCGGTGTCAGTAGCTCCGGAATGGCCTGGTTGGCGAGTATCGCCGCCAGCTCGGCGCTGTCGCTGCGGCCGTTGGCATCCGCCATAACCTGCAGCGAGCGCATGGCTGCATCGGTGCCGATCCAGCCGGGGCACACCGCGTTCACCCGGATGCGCCGCGGGCCCAGCTCCCAGGCCAGCGAACGGGTCAGGCCGACCACCGCATGCTTGCTGGCGACATAGGCGGAAAAGCCCGGCACGCCTTTCAGACCCCAGATCGAGGCCTGGTTGATCACGCTGGCGCCGGCACGCAGGCGTGGCAGCAACGCACGGGTCAGGCGCTGCATGGAACCGACGTTGTTCTCCAGCAGGGCCGACCAGCGCTGATCGGCCTCGAAGCTGCACTCATCCAGTGGCGTGGCGTATTCGAAGCCGGCGTTGTTGACCAGCACATCAGCGTTCAGGCCGCGACAGGCGAGGTCGTCGGCATACTGCTGCACCGCCTGCCGATCGCCCAGGTCCAGTGCGGTGCAACGCAACGGCGTGTCGCCGGCGAGTTCGTCGGCAAGCCGGGCGAGGGCGTCGGCGTCACGGTCGAGCAGTTCCAGGGTGGCGCCGGCGGCGGCGAAACTCTGCGCCAGGCCACGACCGATGCCGCCTGCCGCACCGGTGATGACCACGCAGCGGCCTCGGTAATCCAGTGCCTTGTGCATGTCACACCGCCGTCAGGAACGAGACGCCCACGGCGCCGTAGAAGTTGTCGGCCTTGTCTGGCCCTTCGCTGACCACCCCGTAGTCATCGTCCAGCACGCGGCGCACGCGGTAGCGGTGGAAGCTGCCGAGCAGCTTGCGCATCGGAATGACCTGGTTGTAGGTGCTGCCGTACAGCTCGGCGTGCAGCTTGGGCAGGCGATACCAGGGCGTCACCGGCTTCTCGTGGTGGGCGTTGTGGAAGGAGAAATTGAGCAGCAGCAGGTTCAGCGCCGGCCAGCGTTCCGATACCACGTTGCTGTAGGTGTTCTGCTGCTCGTAGCTGCGGTCGCGGCGCTTGTCCTCCGGCAGCTTGCCACCGTCTTCCAGCACGGCGAAGGCCTCGTAGGTGTGCTGATAGGCATCGGCGAAACGCAGCACGCTGAGCATGATCATCCAGGCCACGGCGTAGAGCAGCACGGCCTTCAGCGAGAGCGCAGCGAGCCCGGCAAAGAGCAGCGTGCGAATGGCCAGCACTGCGGCGACCTTGCCGCGCCGGACGCGGTGCTTGTCGTTGTCGGTGATGAAGGGCAGGGCGATCACGTAGAAATGCATGATCAGTTCCACCGCCGGCACATAAGCCCATTCCAGCTCCAGCACCAGCTTCTGGAACCACAGCGGGCGTGTCTTGAGGAAGGCCTTGCTGTCGAAGGTGATCACGTCGGCGCGGTCGACGTGGTGGCGCATGTGCTTCTTGCGCAGGTCCTGGAACTCGGCGTAGCAGCTGCCGCACAGCCAGCTGCAGACATTGCCGGCCCATTCGTTGTGCTTGGGCACGCTGAAGATGGCGCCGTGGGCGAATTCGTGGATCAGGTAGGCGGCGATGATCATGCCGTGGGCCAGCAGCAACGTGCCCAGCGCGTTCAGCCAGCCATTCGGGGTGAACAGCAGGGCCAGGCCACCGCCGTAGGCGAGTGCGGTATAGAGGATCGCCAGGGTATTTGGGACGCGGCCATCGGCGTAGCGGTACAGAGGTTTGGCGTTCATGGTCTTCTCCAGCACGGGCGGGCTTGCGGCCCGCCCGGCGTCGGCTTACTTGGCGAGCGCTTCGGTGAACTGGGCGTCGTAGGTCTGGCTGAAATCGGGGATGCTCGGGATCTGCCCGTTGTCCTTGAGCAGCTTGGCGATGATCGCGCCGCTGCCATGGAAGGAATGGGTGTCGTCGCCCGGGGTGAAGCTCTTGCCCATCTCCGCGAGCGGGATGTTGTAGGCGCCGGCCATCTGCTCGACGGCTTCCTCGGCGCTGACGCCGAGCACCTCGCCGATGATTTTCGCCGACTCCTCGGGGTGCGCCTGCATGTAGGCCAGGCCGTTGAGATAGCCCTGAATCATCGCCTTGATGGCGGCGGGCTTCTTGGCGATCACCGCCTCGTCGAAGACCAGCACATCGGTGATCAGCCCCGGTGCGTCCTTGGACGAATAGACCACCTTGAACTTGTCGCCGCCGCCCATGGAGAGGATCTGCGAGACGTTGGGCTCGTAGGTCACGCCGACCGGCAGGTTGCCCGAGGCCATGGCGCCAGGGATGCCTTCCGGAGTCATGTTGACGGCGTCGATGTCCTTGTCGCTCATGCCGTTCTGTTGCAGCGCATAGGCCAGCAGGAAGTCCGACGGCGACAGCGGATTGAAGCCAACCTTCTTGCCCTTGAAGTCGGCGACGGACTGAATCGAGGCATCGGCGACAATGGCGTCACCGCCGTTGGAGAAATCGATGGGCATCACCACGCGATGCTTCAAGCCCTTGGCGACTGAGGCCACTACCTGGTCGTAGGTGAGCATGCCGCCGTCCAGCGCGCGGCTGAGCATGGCGGTGGGGATCAGCGCAGGGTCGTTGAAGAACTGCAGGTCTACATCCAGGCCGTGGGGCTTGAACAGGTCGAGCTTGTCGGCGACGTAGAAGGGGCCGTAGCCGGCCCAGACCACGGTGCCGATCTTCAGCTTCTCGGCGGCCTGGCTGGCCAACGGTGAAATCAAGGTCGCGACGGCCAGGCCGGCGGCGAGGAGGGTCTTGTTCAGCGAGCGCAGTGTGGACATGGCGTGATTTCCCTACACATTGGAATGACAAGGCACGGGATGACATCGCGTCTCCCGGGCTTTTATCCCTCCGTGTAGTCCCGTCCCTGGGACCGGAGAACTCTCGGACCAGCGCCCACTCCCTGTGAGCCGGAACCCTAGTTCTCCTTGAAGCTGCTCCTGTGTTTTGTGCCAAGCGTCATGAGTGCCGGTGGCGACTCATCCCGTTCACTTGGGATAGAGCAGGTTGCGTGCCAGATGCCGTGCAAGCCCGGCAAGCCCGCGTGGTACGGCGCGTCCGCTGCGGCACGAGGCTTTTCGTTGAGCGGCGGGCATGCTCGGATGCAGGTCAATTTCTGAAAGGGCGCTCCCGAATGGTGCTGCGGCGCGTCTTAATGACGATCGGGATACAGTCGCGAGATGTACTGGTCGGCGAAAACCTTGAACGATGGAGGTGCCTGCCAGTCGGAACCTATGAACTCACGAAAAACGGGAGCCATCACATGCTGAAGTTTCTAGGTAGCACCATTGGCATCATCTTTCTGATCGGCCTGATCGTGGTCATCGGCCTCTTTGCACTGATCTTCTGACACGCCCGCGTATGCACCCTGGGTCGCAGATGGCACATCGGTCGGCCCAGGGGAGCGCTCTTGCCGCAATATCTCCTTCCATGCCTCGACTGATGAATCTGCCGATGGCCGTGCTGCTGGTGCTGCTCGCCGTGTTTGCCTCATTGCCCGCGACCGCGCAGGTGGATGATGGTTTGGCGACGGTGCGGCTCGACGGCCGCGCGCTGTTTCGTCTTGGCGGAACCGAGGAGCTGGAGGCGCGCCTGCGGGCTCGGCAGATAGAGCGGCAATTGCTGACGGTCTTGGAAACCCCGCAGGGCATCAGCAGGGCGCGCATCGCGCCGGCCGGGGAAAACGCCGAGGCGCGCCAGATTACCATGGCTGGGCGCATCCTGATGCAGGTCACGGAGGAGGATGCCCAAGCCAACGGCCGGGCGCTCGAGGCGCAGGCGCGCGAGTGGGCGTCGGTTCTCGAAACTGCGCTGGCGCAGGCCAGCACACGGCGGACGTCGGAGCGAGCGCGCTTCGTGACCGACGTACGCGCCAGCGTCGATACTGCCTTCGCCCGGCTGGTGGAAGCGGCCATCAGCATCGTGCCGCGGGCACTGGCGGCGCTTCTGGTGATCGGCGTGTTCTGGGCCCTGGCGGCCGGCGTGCGGGGGCTGACGCGGATCATTTCCGAGCGGTTGGTGCGGGATCGAACGGTCGAGAACCTGATCAAGCAGGTCAGCTACTACACAGTTTGGCTGCTGGGCCTGATCGTCGCGGCCACCGCTTTCGGACTGGAACCCAGCACGTTGGCGACTGGCCTCGGCCTGACCAGTCTGGCCCTCGGTTTTGCGCTGAAGGACATTCTCTCCAACTTCGTCAGCGGCCTGCTGATCCTCACGCTGCGGCCGTTCAAACTCGGCGATCAGATCGTCATCGGCGAAACCGAGGGCACCGTCGAACGTATCGAACTGCGTGCCACCCAGATACGCACCTACGATGGTCGCCGTGTGCTGGTGCCCAATGCCGAGACCTTCACCTCGCGGGTGACCAACAACACAGCTGCTCCGGTGCGCCGTGCCAAGGTGTTGTGCCACCTGGGATATGAGGTCGAGGTGGCTCAGGTGATGGCACTGCTGAATGCGGCGGCCCTGGAAACCGAAGGGGTGATCGATACGCCGCCACCCCTCGTTGTATTGCTGGAACTGCGTGCTGATGGCCTGACGTTCCAGCTCAATTTTTGGTGCGACTCGAGGCGGTCCGACTTCATGCAGACTGCCTCGCGGGTGCGTATCCGTGTCATACGTGCTCTGCGCGACGCAGCCGTGGCATTACCGGACCCGGGCACTAGTACCGTTAGGCTTCTGGACGATCCGTCCGAACAGTCGTGATCACCAGAGGAGAAAGCTGCGTGGCAGTGCTTCAGTCGCGGCTGGCCAGCCAGGCTTTCCAGCCGCCAAAGCGGGTGATGTCTTCGGCGCCGTCGAGGCCGTAAGCGTCGCAGATAAACCCGGTTTCCCAGCGCCCATCGGCCAGCTCCACCTTGCCCAGGCCCAGCGGCGCTGGAATGCCGGTCAGGAACGAGCCCAGCTCGCTGCTGGGGATGTCCCAGACTTCCACGGCGATAGCCACGCCACCCTCGGTGACGCGTACCATCCCCGGGCGTAACAGCGGGCCGCCGGCCAGGGCGTAGAGCTTGTACGCCGCGCTGCTGGTGGTTGCCTCCAGCAGCCGACCGCCGCGCTGGCGAAGTTGCCAGTTCAGCGGCAGACCATCGAGGTGCGCGCCGCAGACCACCACTCCAGTCCGGTCGTTGCGCGCCGGATTCTGCGGGGCAGGTGTTGTGATCCCATTGCTGCCCACCAGGGCCAAGCCGATCCGGCGTTGCAGTGCATCGGCCAGGCTCAGCAGGTATTGGTCGGTGAACACACGGCCAAACAGCGTCACGCCCCAGGGCAGCTCGTTCTCCATAACGCCGGCAGGTACAGCCACGGCGGCGTAATCCAGCATGTTCATGAAGTTGGTGTAGTAGCCCAAGTCCGAGTTGCGCTTGACCGGTTCGGCGTGAAGCTCGGCGAGGGCCACCGGGCGCGGGTACGCGGGCGTCAGTACGCAATCGACCTCGGTCATGATCCGGTCGCAAATGGCCTTCAGCTGCTGCAGGCGGTATTGCGCTTCGAACAGCTGCACGGCGGTGGTGCCCGGTGCCTTTTCCAGTACCGCCTTTATCACCGGCAGGACGGCGTCGGGTTGCTGCTCGATCAGCTCGCCCGCCACGCTGTAGCGTTCGGCGACCCAGGGGCCTTCGTAGAGCAGGCGTGCAGCTTCGAGGAAGGGGGCGAAGTCCACTTCCACCGGCTCGCCGCCAATGGCTTTCAGGTTTTCGATGGTGGCGGCGAACAGCGCCGGGCTTTCCTGGCAGCCGAGAAACTCCGGGTTCTTCGGCACGCCGAAGCGGAAGGCTTTCACCCGGCCGAAGGCCGAGCCGTCGTTCCACAGCGGGTTGGCGCGGCTGTACTCGTCGCGCGGATCGAGCCTGGCGGTGAGCGCCAGCAGCTGACTGGCTTCGGCGGCGGTGGCGGTGAAGAAGGTCACGCAATCCAGCGTGCGGCAGGCTGGCACCACCCCGGCGGTGGAGATCAGCCCCTTGCTCGCCTTCAGCCCAACCAGGTTGTTCAGCGCAGCCGGCACCCGGCCAGAGCCGGCGGTATCGGTACCCAGCGCGAAGCTCGCCAGCCCCAGCGCCACGGCCAGCGACGAGCCGGCGCTGGAGCCGCCGGAGGGGTAGTCCGGGTGCACCGAGTTGCGGCACTCGCCGTAGGGCGAGCGGGTGCCGTTGAGGCCGGTGGCGAATTGGTCGAGGTTGGTCTTACCTAGCGGCACGGCACCGAGGGCGATCAGCTGCTCGACGATGGTGGCGCTGGTTTCCGGTGTATAGGCAAAGGCGGGGCAGGCAGCGGTGGTGGGGATGCCGGCCAGGTCGATGTTGTCCTTGATGGCGAAGGGGATGCCGTAGAGCGGTAGCTCGGCGGGCGTCTTGCTCTCCAGTGCGGCCAGGTAGGGCTCGAGTTCTTCGGCGCTCAGCAGGTGGATGAATGCGTTGAATTCGCCGTTCAGTTCGGCGGCCTTGGCGTGTAGTTCCAGGATCAGCTGGCGCGGGGTCGTGGTGCCGGCTTCATAGGCATTGCGCAGCGTGTCGAGGCGAAGATCGAAATGGGTCGTCATGGTTGGCTTCCTCTGTGGCAGGCCTGGTCTGTTCGGGCGGTCGGGATTCAGGTCAGGCTGGCGGCCGTTTCCCCTCACCCTAGCCCTCTCCCCAAAGGGGCGAGGGGGTTGATCCGGTGTTGCTGGCGGTCTGGTGGTCCGGCGTTGCTTTAGTGCTGTTAGTCCGGAGCCTTTGGTACGTCGTGGCGGAGGAACTTGGTTGGGCCTCTTTCCCCTCACCCCAGTCCTCTCCCCAACGGGGCGAAGGGGTTGATCCGGTGTTGCTGGCGGTCTTTGTGATCTGGCGTTGCTTTGGTGCTGTTAGTCCGGAGCCTTTGGTGTGTGTCGTGGCGAGGCATCTGGTTGGGTCTCTTCCCCTCACCCCAGCCCTCTCCCCAACGGGGCGAGGGGGTTGATCCGGTGTTGCTGGTGGTCTTTGTGGTCTGGCGTTGCTTTGGTGCTGTCAGTCCGGAGCCTGTGGTATGTCGTGGCGGAGGAACTTGGTTGGGCCTCTTTCCCCTCTCCCCAGTCCTCTTCCCAACGGGCGAGGGGGTTGATTCGGTGTTGCTGATGGTCTTTTGGTCCGGCGTTGCTTTCGTATCGCAGGCGCTGAGAGTTCGTTACGCGGCTCATGGCAATGCGCGAGCAGACCTGCGAGCCCGCGCCGAACCGGTCCCCTCTCCCTGAGGGAGAGGGCTAGGGTGAGGGGGAAATGGTCGGCAAAGACCACAGTTCTCAAACCTCCTCGATCACCACCACCCGTTGGCCGGCGCGCACCGGGGAGCCGGGTTGCACACGGATGTCCTTCACCACCCCGGCGACCGGAGCGATGAGCGGAATTTCCATCTTCATGCTCTCAAGGATCACCAGCACGTCGCCGGCAGCCACGCGCGCGCCCTCGGCCACCGACACCTGCCAGAGATTGCCGGCGATATGGCTTTCGATGCCGTGCTCACCGGCGCCAAGCGGGGTGTCTTCACCGAGATCGGCCGCTACTTCCTCGCTCTCGAAATGCGCCAGCCCCGATTCGATCCAGCGCTGGCGCTCGGCGTCGAAGGCGGCGCGCTGCTGGCTGCGGAAGGCCTCGATGCCTTCGGCTTCCTTGACCAAGAAATCCTGGTAGTCGGAGAGGCACAGCTCGGTCTCCTCGATCTTCAGCGGGTAGCGGCCCAGCGGGAAGACGCGGCGAATCTGCGTCAGCTCCTCGGCCGAGACCGGGTAGAAACGGATCTGGTCGAAGAAGCGCAGCAGCCAGGGCTGGCCGCCGAACGCCTCGAGCGCGCGGTAGCGGTTCCACATCTGCAGGGTGCGGCCAACGAACTGGTAACCGCCGGGGCCTTCCATGCCGTAGACGCACATGTAGGCGCCGCCGATGCCCACCGAGTTCTCGGCGGTCCAGGTGCGCGCCGGGTTGTACTTGGTGGTGACCAGGCGATGCCGCGGGTCCAGCGGGGTGGCCACCGGCGCGCCGAGGTAGACGTCGCCCAGGCCCATCACCAGATAGCTGGCCTCGAACACCGTGCGGTACACCTCGTCGAGGTTCGGCAGGTCGTTGATGCGACGAATGAACTCCAGATTGCTCGGGCACCAGGGCGCGTCCTTGCGCACCGTGGTCATGTACTTCTCGATCGCCAGCTGGCAAGCCGGGTCGTCCCAGGACAGCGGCAGGTGGACGATGCGCGAGGGGACTTTGAGATCCTGCGCGGCGCACACTGCGTCCCACAGCCCGGCGACGGTCTCCAGCAGCACGGCCAGCGGCAGGGTTTCCGGCAGGTAGTGGACCTGCAGCGAACGGATGCCGGGTGTGAGGTCGATGACGCCGTCGAGTCCCTTGGCTTCCAACGCCTGCATCAGCGCATGGCCGCGGAAGCGCAGCACCAAGTCCAGTTCCGGCGCGCCGATTTCTAGCAGCAGATGGGTGTCGCCGGAGAGTCGGGCGACCAGACGGGTGTCGTCCTGGCCGAGGTCGAGGACGATGGGGGAGGTGAGCGCATATTCCGCAGACTGCGCGTAAATGCCCACTCTCCCTCCGGGAGAGGGCTGGGGTGAGGGGCTTTTGCTGTCGGTTGAAACAGCCCTCACCCCGATCGCGGGCCGCCCCGGCCCCTCTCCCGGAGGGAGACGGGAGACAAGCGCGCACTCTTCGCGCCGGGCTCTTGCCAGCTCCCGCGCTGTGGCGATATCCACCGGGACAAAGCGCACTTTATCCCCTGCCTTAAGCTGCCCGAGCTGCCACAGGTCGGCTTCGATAATGGTCACCGGACAGACAAACCCCCCCAGGCTCGGGCCGTCCGGGCCGAGGATCACCGGCATGTCGCCGGTGAAGTCCACCGCGCCGATGGCGTAGGGGTTGTCGTGGATATTGGATGGATGCAAACCGGCTTCGCCGCCGCTCTCGCGCACCCATTCGGGCTTGGGCCCGATCAGGCGCACGCCGGTGCGGCTGGAGTTGAAGTGCACTTCCCAGTCGGTGGCGAAGAAGCGCTCGATATAGCCTTCGGTGAAGTATTCCGGCGCACCGTGGGGGCCGTAGATCACGCGAATTTCGCGCACCGCCGGCAGGGCGCTGCGCAGCTCGGCGGCCAGCGTGGCGCCGGCAGACGAGTCGGTCAGCGGTGCCAGATGCAGCACGTCGCCGGCACGCAGGGCGCGGCCGCCGTGGCCGCCGAACTGGCCGAGGGTAAAGGTGCTCTTGCTGCCCAGATACTCCGGCAGCTGCAGACCGCCGCGCACGCACAGATACGACCGCGCACCGGCGCCGGCAATGGTGCCGATCGTCAGGGTGCTGCCGGCCGGGATGAACAGCGCAGTGCTCATCGGCTGCGGCACGTCATCCAGCTTCAACGGTATTTCCGCGCCGGTCACCGCCACCACCGCGTCGGTGTTGAAGCGCAGGATCGGCCCGCTCATGGTGATTTCCAGCCCGGCGGCGTCTTCGGCGTTGCCGAGCAGGGCATTGCCCAGACGCAGGGCGCGGCTGTCCATCGGGCCGGACGGCGGCACGCCTACCGCCCAGTAGCCGAGGCGGCCAGGGAAGTCCTGTACGGTGGTCTGGGTGCCGGCGCTGATAATCTCGAAGGTATTGGCCTTGTAGCTGAGACCCTCCAGGCAGCGGGTCCAGGGGTTGCCGCTGGCGAACGGGGTAAAGGCAAGGATCTGGCGCAGGTAATCGCGGTTGGTTTCCACGCCGTAGAGCTGGGTGTCGCCGAGCGCCTCGTCAAGCGCTTGGCGAGCCTCCTCGCGGCTCGGCGCCCAGGTGATGACCTTGGCGATCATCGGGTCGAAATACGGCGGGATCTCGCAGCCAGCCTCGACCCAGGTATCGACGCGCAGGGCCTTGCCGTCGGCTACCGGGAAGCTCGCGGCGGTGAGCAAACCGGGGCTCGGCTGGAAATCCCGGCCGGGGTCTTCGGCATAGACGCGCGCCTGGATCGAATGCCCGCTGGGCTTCAGCGTCTTGGCCAGCTCCGCCAGCGGCGGCAGGTCGCCGGCGGCCAGCTTGATCATCCAGCGCACCAGATCGACACCCCAGACCTGCTCGGTGACGCCGTGCTCGACCTGCAGGCGGGTGTTCACCTCGAGGAAGTAGAAGCGCTGGGCCTCGGCGTCGTAGACGAACTCGACGGTGCCGGCGCTACGGTAGTCGACGGCCTTGGCCAGCGTGATAGCCGCTTCGCACAGTGCCTCGGCCATGCCGGCCGGCAGGTTCGGTGCCGGAGTTTCCTCCAGCACCTTCTGGTTGCGTCGCTGCACCGAGCAGTCGCGCACGCCGAGGGCGATGACGTCGCCGGCACCATCGCCGAACACCTGCACTTCCAGATGGCGGGCGCGCTTGATGTATTTCTCGATGAATACGCCCGAATCGCTGAAGTTGTTCTGCCCCAGGCGCTTGACCGCGTCGAAGGCCTCGGCGAGTTCCGCCGTCGAGCGGCACACGCGCATGCCGATACCGCCACCGCCGGCGGTGCTTTTCAGCATCACCGGGTAGCCGACCTGCTCGGCTGCGCCGAGGGCATCGGAAAGGCTGTCGAGCAGCTCAGTGCCCTCCAGCATCGGTACGCCGCGTTGTTTGGCCAGGGCGCGGGCGGTGTGCTTGAGGCCAAACACCCGCAGCTGTTCTGGCGTCGGGCCGACAAAGGCGATGCCGGCGGCTTCACAGGCTTCGGCAAAGGCGGCGTTCTCGGAGAGAAAGCCGTAGCCGGGGTGAATGGCTTTCGCGCCGGTTTCCCGGGCGATGCGGAGAATCTTCTCCACCACCAGATAGGTCTGCGCTGCCGGGCCTTCGCCCAGGCTGTGGGCCTCGTCGGCCTGCTGGATATGCAGGCTGGCGGCGTCGGCCTCGGAGTAGACGGCCACGCCTTTCACATCCAGGGCGCGCAGCGTACGCAGGATGCGGCAGGCAATGGCGCCGCGGTTGGCGATCAGAAGTTTGTCGAACATGTTCAGTAACCCTCGAAGGGCTGGCGGGCCGTCCCGCCTTTATTCATCTGCGCCACGGCCGTCCGTGGTTGGGGAGGGTTGCTTCGCTGTCGGCAGCTCGGGCCGCTGCCCGGCGCGCGCCTGCAGCAGCGGCAGCAGGTGGCGTCGTAACAGCGCCATCAGTCCCACACCAGCACCTCGGCGGGCGTCGGGTTCCAGCCGTTGCAGGGGTTGTTCAGTTGCGGGCAGTTGGAGATCAGCACGATCACGTCCTGATCGGCCTTGAGCTCCACGTACTTGCCCGGTGCGGAAAGGCCGTCCTCGAAGGTCAGGCCGCCCTCGGGCGTCACCGGAACGTTCATGAAAAAGTTGATGTTGGCGCCGATGTCGCGCTTCTCCAGACGGCCGTCGTGCAGGCTGGCGCGCAGAAAATTGTCGCGACAGCTGTGCATGTAGCGCTTGTCCAGGGCGTAGCGCACCACGTTGCTCTCCTGGGCGCAGGCGCCGCCGAGGGTGTCGTGGCGACCGCAGGTGTCAGCGACGATGGTCAGCAAGGGGTTGCCGAGGTTGGAATACAACAGTGTGCCGGCGGTGAGATGGACCTTGTTCTGTCGGCGCAGGGTGCGCTGCGGGTCGAAGCGTTCGCGCGGGTTCTTCGCGCTGAAGAACAACGTGTCGATGGCTTGATTGCCCTCGACATCCAGCAAGCGCAGGGTCTGTCCGGCCTTTACTTCGAACAGGTACGGCTCGCCGGCCGGGATCAGGTGGCGGAAGCTGGCGGTTTCGGGGTGCAGGCTGCTTTCTACGATGGTCATGTCGGCAACCTCCTCAGATGTAGAGTCGCTCGGTGTTGTGGAAGCCGCGGCCGTTCTCCGGACGCGAAGTGCGGCAGAGCACGCTGATGCCATCGCTCTGGACCTTGTGCCAGCTCAGCTGCACCGGTTTGGGTGCGTACAGCGGATTGGGGTCCAGCGGATGCTGCAAGGCGGTGAGGATCACCAGGGTGTCCATTGGCGCGTATAGCTCGATGTAGTCGCCCGCTTTGGAATTGTCGCTGTGGAAGGCAAAGGCGCCGTCGGCGGTGACGTCCACCCGGCTGAACAGATTGAGCACCATGAGCAGGTCCTGCAGGTTGAGGTTCCACTTGCCCATCTCCACCAGCAGGTTGTCGGTGCCGTTGCGGAAGAAGCCGTTGCGCAGTTCCTGATAGCGGCCCTGGCCGTACTTCTCGGCGACTTCATCGGCGTTCAGCACGCCGCCAAAGCTGTCGTGCCAGCCGCAGGTGTCGGCGGTGATGGCAGCCAGTACGCGGCCCATGTCCGAGTAGAGGCAATGACCGGCGGTGAGCTTGGCGGTGTGCTGGCACTTGAGGGTGTCGGGCAGGTTCAGCCGCTCGCTCTTCTCCTGGGCGTTGAGCAGCATCAAGCTGACGTTGGCGCCGCCTTCCAGATCGGTCAGGCGCAGCAGCTGGCCACGCTTGAGGACGAAGGAGGTGTGGCCGCCACCGGGAACGGTTTCCTCGTACAGCGTGGGGCGGATCGCGAGTGAAGCGCTCATGTCAGGCTCCTTGATAGGCAGTTCGGAATTTCTCGCTGAGGGCGACCGGAACGCCAGCGGACGCGCCGGGCGCGTGGCGGCCCTCGTGCAAGGGAATGTCGTAGGTCACCCGCGCGCCATAGGCACCCGGGGCGTGGGGATCGATGCGGGGCTTGTCGAAGACCAGGATGCGGCTGCCGAGGGTGAAGCCTTCCGACAGGTCGTGGGTGACCATGAACACCGTCAGCCGGGTTTCCCGCCACAGCTCCAGCAGCAGCTCATGCATGTCCTTGCGGATGCCCGGGTCGAGTGCGCCGAAGGGCTCGTCGAGCAGCAGCACGCGGGGCTTCATGATCAGCGCCTGGGCGATGGCCAGGCGCTGCTGCATGCCGCCGGACAACTGCGCCGGGTACTTGTCCAGCGCATGGCCGAGGCCGACCTTGTGCAGCATCTGCGCGGCCTGCTCGCGGGCATCGCGCTTGCGGTGACCAAGCAGACGGCCCAGTAGCGGGGCGCGCGGCAGTTCCAGGCCGAGGGCGACGTTGTCCAGTACGGTCAGGTGCGGAAATACCGAGTAGCGCTGAAAGACCACGCCGCGGCTGGCATCCGGTTCGTTTGCCAGCGGCTGGCCATCGAGCAGGATCTCGCCGCGGCTGGGCGCTTCCTGGCCGAGCAGCAGCCGCAAAAAGGTGGATTTGCCGCAACCGGAGGCACCGACCAGGGTGCAGAACTCGCCTTCGGCGATGTTCAGGTTTAGGCGCTCCAGCACGACCTGATCGCCGTACTGCTGCCAGACGTTCTTCACCTGAATGAAGGAGCCGGGGTCGCCGCCTGCGCGAATCCCTTGTTGCGTTGTGCATTGGCTCGACTGTGCGGCAACGGGTGCCTTGGCGTTGTTCTCGCTCATGCCTTGGCTCCTTCATACCAGGGGAACAGCAGCTGGGTCAGGCGCCGCAGCAGGTAGTCCATGGCCCAGGCCAGTAGGGTGATCCAGGCGACATAGGGCAGGATCACGTCCATCGCCATGTAGCGACGCACGAGAAAGATGCGGTAGCCCAGGCCATCGGTGGAGGCGATGGCCTCGGCGGCGATGAGGAACAGCCAGGCCGAACCGAGCACCAGGCGCAGGCTGATCAGCAGGCGCGGCATCAGCTGCGGCAGGACCAGGCGCAGGATCAGGGTCCAGGTGTTGGCGCCCAAGGTTTGCGCCTTGATCAGCAGCTCGCGGGGAATTTCTCGTGCTCGGTGTTCAAGGTCGCGAGCCAGGATCGGCGTGATACCGATGACGATCAGCATCACTTTGGACAGTTCGCCCAGGCCGAAGACGATGAACAGGATCGGCAGGATCGCCAGCGGTGGCACCATCGACAGCACCGTGAGCAATGGCGAGAGCGGCGCGCTGAACAGCGGCAGAGTGCCGGCAACGATACCCAGGCACAGGCCGGCCACTGCCGCGATGGCAAGACCGGTGCCGAGGCGCTTGAGGCTGGAGGCGGTGTCCTGCCAGAACAGATAGTCGCCGGAGCGTTTGTCGGGGGTGAAAGCGAGGCGTTCGACGGCTGCGCTCATCTGGCCGAAGCTGGGCAGCAACTTGTCGTTGGGGTTCAGTTCCAGGCGCTGGGCCGAGCTGGTCAGGTACAGCGCCAGCAGCATGGCGAAGGGCAGAATCGCCAGTGCCAACCAGCCGCTACGTCCGGGAGTGCGGTTGATCAGACGCATGGGCAGATACCCCGTGCAACGGCCGCGGCAACAGGTGGAATACTGTGAAGTTCGGGTGCGGCAGACGCCCTGGCGCAAGGCAGAGCGGAGAACGGCAAAGCCGTTTCGAGCGGGCACATGGCAAACCCTCCAGTGTTGGGAATAGCGCAGGAGCTGCGTGCAATCACGCTGTCTCCCGGGCTTTTATCCCGCCGTGTAACCTCGCTGGAGGTCGCCAACTCTCGGACCAGCCACTCGCGTCAACGAGTCGGAACCCTAGTCAGCTATTTCAAATTGTCTTCGCAGGTGCAGCAGCTTTTCTTCGCAAAGGATGCAAAGCAAGAGGGATGCCAATGCACAAAAATCGCGCGGTGCAGGCGTCGTGGGGAAGAGCGGCGCTAGGGGAGTGCCCTGTTTTGGGGCTGCGCTCGAGGCGGTGCATGCTTTTCGAGCGCGGAGGACGTTGCACGAGCGCAACGCCGCATTGGCAGGAAGCTAGAGCTAGAGCTTGAGCTGGCCGATGGCACGGCTCAGATCGGTGGATAGCGCGGCCAGCTCGGCACTGGTGCTGGCCGAGCTTACGGTCTGCTCCACGGTGCGTTCCGTGACGTCGCGGATGCCGGTAACCGAGCGGTTGAGCTCTTCGGCGACCTGGCTCTGCTGCTCGGCGGCAACGGCGATCTGCGTATTGCTTTCGCGCATCTGTGCTACCGCGTCGGCGATGGCTTCAAGTGCCTGCGCTGCTTCATGGGCCTCGCGCACGCAATCGTCGGCTTTCAGTGAACTCTCCTGCATGAACTCCACGGCGTCGCGAGTCATCGCCTGCAGGCCGGAGATCATCTGGGTGATTTCGTCGGTGGAACTTTGCACACGCTTGGCCAGGTTGCGGACTTCATCGGCGACCACGGCGAAACCGCGGCCCTGTTCACCGGCCCGGGCTGCTTCGATTGCGGCGTTGAGCGCCAGCAGGTTGGTCTGTTCGGCGATGCTGTGGATCACGTTGACGACGCCGTTGATCTTCTGGCTATCCGCGGCGAGCTGCTCGATCATCTCGCCGGTCTGCTGCACGCCCTGAGAGAGGCTGGAGATGGACTTCTCCACACGGCCGACGACCCGGTGGCCATCGCCCGCAAGGCGGTCGGCGTTCTGTGATTGATCGCGAGTTTCGCGTGCATGCTCGGCGATCTGGTGCACCGTGGCGCTCATTTCGTTGATGGCCGTGGCTGCCTGGTCGGTTTCACCCTGCTGACCGCGCATGCCCTTGTGCACGTCGTTCATGCTCGTGGCGAGCCGGCTCGCGCCCTCGTCGAGACGCGCAGCAGTCTGGGCGACGGTGCTGACCACGCGTTGATAGCCGCCCTGCATGGCGTTGAATGCGCTGGCCATCTGGCCGACTTCGTCACGGCTGTCCAGCGGAACCCGTGCCTGCAGGTCGCCACTGTGCTCCACGTGCAGCATGACGTCCTTGAGCGTGTTGAGGTGGCTGAGCAGAAAGCGGATAAGCAGTTGCGAAGCGCCGAGCAGGCCGAGCATCAGCACCGCGACCGCCACGGCGTAGCTGAAAAAGTGCTGGCTCAGTACCTGAACAGCGCTGGGCGCGCGGGCCAGTACAGCCAGCTTCTGACCATTCGTCGCGGAGATCAGGTGGGCGCCGACCACGGGATTGCTGGAGAACAGTCGGTCGTGGGCGAGGGTGGTCCAGCCGCTTTCGGCGATAGCCTGACCCTCGACCGCGGCGCGCTGATCTGCCTGGAACGCGATCAGGTCCGCACCCTGCGGCAGCGCAGCATCGGCCGGCCAACTCGCCAGCAGTGATGCACGCGCCTGCGCTGCAGCGACGGCGTCGGCGCTACGGGCGCTTTGCTCCAGTTGTACGGCGTAAAGCACCAGCAGCAACGCGATGACGAAGGTCACCATGTTCAGTGCCCAGAACTTGTACTTGAGCGACAGATCGCGAATCCAAACGGCCATGACTGCTCTTCTTCTATAGGAGGTTGCGCGCGCGTAGCGGAACGCTTGCTTGCACTGCGGCTTAACATTTAACGGCCGCCTGAGGCAGAGCTTGAGAAATTTCTGTGACTCAGTCGAGGTCCGGCAGGCCGAAGAACGCGCGCGCGCAGCGTGTGGTGTGAGCCGCCAGCGACGCTTCGCTCTCGCCGCGATGGAGCGCGACTTCGCGCAGCACTTCCAGCAGATAGGCCGGTTCGTTCTGGCCGCTCTTCGGTTTCGGGCGCAGGGTGCGTGGCAGCAGGTAAGGTGCGTCGCTCTCGAGCATCAGACGACCTGTAGGGATGTCCTTCACCAGGGGATGCAGATGGGTACCGCGGCGTTCGTCGCATATCCAGCCGGTGATGCCGACATGTAGGTCCAGGTCGAGATAGCCGTACAGTGCCTGTTTTTCACCGGTGAAACAGTGCACCACCGCCGCAGGGAGGTGGTCCCGAAACGGTCGCAGAATCGCCAGCAACCGGTCGCTGGCGTCGCGTTCGTGCAGAAAGACCGGCAACTGCAGTTCGACGGCGAGTTGCAACTGTTCCTCCAGCGCGCGCTCCTGTAGCGGTCGCGGTGAAAAATCGCGATTGAAGTCCAGGCCGCATTCGCCGACTGCGCGCACTTCGGGCTCGGCGAAAAGGCCGCGCAACTGGCTGGCGCTGTCAGTCGTCCAGTGGCTCGCATCATGCGGATGCACACCCGCGGTACTGAACAGGTGCAGGCGGGACTCGTCCAGTTGGCGACAGAGCTTGAGAGCAGCTTCGCTTTCTTCGAGGCTGGTGCCGGTAAGCACCATCTGCACGACGCCGGCCGCTCTGGCGCGCTCGACGACCGCAGGTGCGCTGGAGGCGAATGTCGGGTGGCTCAGATTGACGCCGATGTCGATAAGCTGCATGAATACCTCGAACTTAAAAACTAACTAAATCAATAATATAGGAGTTATAGCTAAACCAGTTTGGAGAGTAAACTGGCGGAATAAGCCAACCTGTGAGAACCTTTGCCACTTTTTGCGGGCAGGGAGCACCGCACCAGCGTTCTCTGCGTCTTCACACCGGTGCATCCCGATGCCACGATTGCTGCCACTCATGTTCTGCCTGCTGCTGGCCCTGATGCCAACGATGGCGACTGCGCGCGTGGCGGGTCCCGAGGCGTGGCAAGCGAACGACAAGGTACGTGATCTCGCCGAAATTCGCCGTAGTGGCGTACTGCGCGTGCTGGTCAATCAGAGCCGGAACAGCTCCGGTGAGGTGAAAGGCGAAGCGATTGGCGTCGAGTACGCGCGGCTGCGGGCCTTCGAGCAGTACCTGAATCGCAATGCTGCATCCGCGCGGCCGATTACCCTGAAGATCATCCCCAAAGCCAAGGATCAGTTGCTTGGCGCGCTGCAGCGCGGCGAGGGGGATCTGGTAGCGCCCGGCGAATTACTGCCGCTGGCGGGCATGAAAGGCATCAGCCGCAGCCGGCCGGTAGTCAGCGACGTGTCATTGGTGCTGGTCGGCCGCCAGGGCGGCCCACGCTATCAGCGTCTGGAC
Source organism: Stutzerimonas kunmingensis (assembly GCF_021432085.1). Taxonomy (GTDB): domain Bacteria; phylum Pseudomonadota; class Gammaproteobacteria; order Pseudomonadales; family Pseudomonadaceae; genus Stutzerimonas. The sequence goes on from NZ_CP090366.1 coordinate 2,389,401, forward strand.
CAGCTATCCGGGCGCAGCCTTGCGTTGCCACCTGGCAGCGCCGCAGGGCCGGCGCTCGCGCGGCTGAACAAGCAACTGATGGAGCGCAAGCTGGCGCCGATCGTTGCCGAGTGGGTCGACCCCACGTTGGCCGTCGAGGATGTGCTGGAGATGGTGCAGGCCGGCGTCTATCCGGCGACGGTGGTCGAGCAGACCATCGCCGAGCGCTGGGCCAAGGTCATGCCGAAACTGCGCATCGAGCAGCACCTGAGCCTGGGCGACAAGGCCAGCATGCACTGGTTCGTGCGGAACGACGCCAGTATGTTGCGCGCCAGTGCTGATCGCTTTCTCAAGGATTTCGACCTGCCAGACAACCAGGATGCCGCCTTCGAGCGCGTCTACCGGCGTCTGTACAAGGTCCAGTACCCGCTCGACCGAGTGGGCCGCCAGCGTCTGGAAAAGATTCGTCCGACCCTGCAGCGCTATGCCGAACAGATCGAGCTGGACTGGCTGAACCTCGCCGCCCTGGCGTTCAAGGAGTCCACCCTGAACCCCGCGGCGCGGGGCGCCGGCGGTGCCACGGGGTTGATGCAGGTGACGCCGGCCACGGCTCGTGCGATGGGTGTCAGCAACATCCACCAGTTGGACAACAACGTGCAGGCCAGTGCGAAGTATCTGGCGAACATCCGTCGCAACTTTTTCGCCAGCCCGCGACTGAACGAGCGTGAGCGCATGGCGTTCATTCTCGCCGCCTACAACCTCGGCCCGCAGCGCGTGCAGAGTATGCGCGCCGAAGCCCGTCGGCGCGGTCTGAACCCGGATCAGTGGTTCTTCCAGGTCGAGCGTATCGCCATGGAAACTGTTGGCATGGGCGTAGTGGCATACGTCAACAGCGTCAACAAGTACTACTTGGCCTACCAGCGCGAGCGCTATCTGCTCGAGGCCGACCGCAAGACCGCGGCCAACTGACCGCTCTCAGCGCTCCGCCACTTCCTGCTGCTGAAAGGCAGCGACAAGCCGCAAGCGTTCGCCCTCGTCAAACTGTTCGGCCTCCAGTTGCTCGATAGCGCTGCGACGCTCGACATCGTCCAGGCCGCGAGTGGCTTCGATACGCTGACGTTCCTGCCGATAGGCAGCAACCCGTTGCTGCCACTGCGCGCGCTGTCGATCCAGCGCTTCGAGTCGGGCGGCAGCCTCGCTGCCCACCAATTGCTGGCGCAGCTGGCGGATCTGCTGCGCATTGGCGCCCTGGGCCTGCAAGGCGACAGTTTGCTCTCGCAGCTCGCTTTGCAGCTGCGGCACGAGCAGCTCTTGCAGGTCGCCGGGCAATCCGGCGCGCAGCTGGTCGATGGCGCGGCCCTTGGCTTCGCTGTCCAGTGCTGAATCGGCTTGAATGGCCAGGCGCTCCAGGCTGAAGCGATCATAGGCCTCGTCCAGGGCGAAGAACGCCTGGTGAACAGCCGGCTCCAGCGCGCGTGCGCGCAACGCCTGCACGGCACTCAAGCGCTGGCGTAGCGCTGAAATGTCAGTGGTTCTCGAATAAATCGCTTCCAGATCAAGCAGTTGTCGCTTGTAGTTGAGATATTGGATGAGCACTGCTGATGCCTGGCTCTGGGCCGGCTCCGGCAGCTCGGCGACGATGTATCGGCGCAAGCGTTCGATACTGTTCTTCAACGGCTCCTCTCCGGCTGCGGCGAGAAAGTAATCGAACAGATGTCGAAGTTCGGCGGCGATTAGCAGGTTGCCGGCTTCATCCAGAAGGAACTGACCATCGACCTGGGTGCCCTTGAACGACGTCGGCAACTGCGGCGTGCCTTGCGGTGCCGGTCGGGCTTTCAGCGGCTGCCAGGGTGGTGTAGGGGCAGCCGTGGCGGGCGAGGTGGCCGATGGTGACTCGGCCACTGCAGTCGGGCCGGGTGTCGATCGGCTCTGCATGATGGTCAGGCTTAGCGCCACGGCCAGCACCAGAAGAATTATGTATTTGCTCATGGGGTGCTCGGTGATAGCGGCCGGGATCGACGATCCCGGCCTGGTTCACGAAGAGTCGCGCGTCAAAGGCCCGCGTTCTTCAGGCGGTTCGCGTGTTGGCGATAGACACTGACCGGATCGGTCTCGAACAGGCTGGTCAGCCCCATGAACTGATTGACCTCGTCCAGGTGGTTCATCCGGTAGTTATCGCGGATCACCATGCCCAGGTGCGAGCTGCAGCGCCCGACCAGTCCATCGTTGGGCCCGCTGAATGCCAGGGCTCCGGCACCCATCATGGCGTCGCTGATATCCAGTGGGTTGGTCAGCGGGCTGGTGCCACTCCAGGAGTAATAGCGCACGCCATTGACCTTGTAGGCGCCCTCGCCGCAAGCGGTGGTGGGAATGCCTTGCGGGAATTTGGCGTTGAAGCGGGCGGCGCCTTCGCTGTTGAGCGACTCCAGCGAGCCGAGAGAGTCCTGCGGGGCCGTGCTTGAGCTGCCGGAAACGAAATTGATGAAGCTGCCCATGGCGTTCACCAGTCCGGCGATGATCGCCTCGCCAGAGGAGCCCTCGGGGATCTTGCGGATCAGATCGGCGACGTCCGAACCCTTGTGAGGTGCGCCCACGCTGGTTACCGAGGCGATCAGGTCCGGCCGGACACCGGCTACATAGCGCACGGTCGGGCCGCCGTGGCTGTGGCCGACCAGGTTGACCTTTGGCTTACCGCTGATGGCGACGATTTCCTCCACCTGCGCAAGCAGTTCCTCACCGCGCAATTCGGACGTATTGAGCTGACTGACTTCGGTGACGTAGACCTGCGCACCGTCGCGGCGCAGCGCGCTGGGGATGCCGTACCAGTAATCGATGCCCAGCAGACTGTCGAAGCCGAGCATGCCGTGGGCGAGCACGATCGGGTACTTCGTAGCGGTGTAGCCGCTGCCAGTAGCAGCATGAGCCTGACCGGCAAGCGCCATGGCGCTACCGAGACAGAGAGCGAGCAAGGTTTTGTTCTTGTTCATGGACGTACTCTTCGAATGTGAATCGGGCTGTGGGCAGTCCATTGCCGTTCACCGCGCATGGCGCGTACTGCGCGCTGAAGAGCGCAGCATTCGTGCCATAAGTGCCGAGCGGGGGCGCGTCCGCTCTAGTCGGGCAATTACGACGGGAGGTGATATTGCGGTGATATCTGTGCGGCGTGCGGCCATTGTTACCGAGCGAAACGGCGCCTGGGTAAGAAAGTGATGATATTGCTTTTTAGCCGCCAATCGCTTTGAGAAGCCCGCATAATCACCGAAGATGATGACCGTAACGTCCGATATTGACCTGCCGGTCACTGATACTCGACAGCGACCACGTACCAGAGCTTCATCCCGGTCGGGGTTTGCACCTGGACTTCGGCATCCAGGCTTTTGCCCACCAACGCCCGCGCCAGGGGCGAATCGATGCTGATCAGGCCCTGGCGCAGGTCCAGTTCGTCAGGACCGACGATTCGGTAGCGCGCTTCCTCACCATCCTGGTCCTCCAGGGTCACCCAGGCGCCGAAATACACCTTGTTCAGGTCGCTGGGCCGGTCGCCTACGACCTTGAGCTTTTCCAGACGCTTGGTCAGGAACCGCACGCGACTGTCGATCTCTCGCAGCATCTTCTTGCCGTAGGTGTATTCCGCGTTCTCCGAACGATCACCCTGCGCCGCCGCTTCGCTCACCGATTGGGTCACCTGCGGGCGCTTGACGTGCCAGAGTTCGTGCAGCTCGGCACGCAGCCGAGCTTCGCCTTCTGGGGTGATCAGGGGCGTGCCGGCCGGGCGCGGTGGGCGATAGCGACTCATGGATTTGCGTCCTCGCTGAAAAGTCGCCGATTGTAGCGCTTCAACTCTCGCGCAGTACGGTCAGCGGGCTCGCATTCAGCGCGCGTCGAGTACCGATCAGACCGGCGCCACCGACCAGCAAAGCACCTATCAACGGCAGTACCAGCAGCCATGGGTGCGGCTGCCAGCGCAGATCGAATGCGTAGTGATAGAGCAGCGCGCTGACCAGCTCGCAGCCGAGTGCGGCGAGCAGGCCGCTGGCGGCGCCCAACAGGCCGAACTCGGCTCGACGCGCACGAAGCAGCAAGCCTCGCTCTGCACCGAGCGCCCTGAGCAACGCGCCCTGACGAATGCGCTCGTCCAGCGTCGCTTGCAGCCCGGCGAACAGAACCGCCAGTCCGGCGGCCAGGACGAACAGCAGTACGTATTCCACCGCCAGTGATACCTGCGCAAGGATGCTGCGCAATTGAGCCAGCAGCGCCTCGACCTGCAGCAGGGTGACCGAAGGAAACGCGCGGGCCAGCTCCACCAGTTCGCGTTCCTTGCCAGGCGGCAGGTGGAAGCTGGTCATGTAGGTGGCCGGCATGCCCTGGAGAGTGTCCGGTTCGAAGATCATGTAGAAGTTGGGCTGGAAGCTGTCCCAGTTGACCTCGCGCAGGCTGGTGACGCTGGCCTCGCGGGTCAGCCCGCCGATGGTGAAGGACAGTCGATCACCGACCTTCAATTGCAGGCTTTGCGCAAGTTCCGCCTCGACGGATACCCCGGGAATGTCCGCGTCGCCGTGATCGCCCCACCAGTTGCCCGCGACGATGTGATTGTCCTTCGGTAGTTCGGCGGCCCAGGTCAGGCTCAGGTCGCGGCGGATCGCGCGCTCACCCTGGGATTCCTTGCTGACCAGCTGGCGCACCGGCTCGCCGTTGATCGCGATCAGGCGTCCTGGCACGACCGGATACAGCGGCGCGGCATGGTCCGAGATGGCCGCGATGCGCTCGGCAAAGGCATCCTTTTCCGCCGGCAGTACGTTGAGTACGAAATGATTCGGTGCGTTGTCCGGCAGCTGGTCCTGCCAGGTATCGAGCAGCTCACCTCGCAGCAGCGCGATAAGCGCCATGGCCAGCAGGATCAGGCCGAAGGCAAGGGCCTGTCCGGCGGCAGCCAATGGATGGCGCAGCAACTGGCCGAGGCCCAGGCGCCAGCTCAGCGACGCACCGGCAAGCAGGCGGCGCATGGCCTTGAGCCCCATAAGAAGCAGGCCGCCAAGCAGCAGCGTAGCGAGCAAGCCGCCGCCGAGCAGTGCCAGCGTGATCTTCAGATCCAGGCTCAGCCGCCACATGATCAGCCCGAGGGCGAAAATCGCGGTCCCATAGACCAGCCACGCGCTAGGTGGTACCGGCAGCATGTCGCGGCGTAGCACGCGCAGCGGAGGCACGCGCCCCAGCCCCGCCAGCGGCGGTAGGGCAAAGCCTGCCAGGGCCACCAGCCCGGTTGCGATGCCTGCCGCGGCCGGCCAGATGCCGCCAGGTGGTATTTCCTGGGCGAGCAGATCGCGCAGCAAAAAGAACAGTCCGTGCTGCGCGGCCCAGCCGAGCAGCGCACCGGCGATGCTCGCCAGCAGGCCGAGCATGCCCAGTTGCAGGGCGTAGAGCAGAAGGGCGTCGTAACGCGACAGGCCCAGGCAGCGCAACAGTGCACTGGCATCGAAGCGCCGCGCAGCGAAGCGGGCGGCGGAGAGCGCGACCGCCACCCCGGCCAGCAGGATGGCGGCAAGGCTGGCCAGATTCAGATAGCGTTCGGCGCGACCAAGGGCACCGCCGATCTGGCGATTGCTGTCGTTGGCCGTTTCGATGCGTTGGTGCGCCTGCAGATCGCTTTGCAGTGATTGCTGATAGGCCGCCAATGCCGCGCTTTCACCTCGCCACAGCTCGCGATAACGGACGCGGCTGCCGGGTTGCACGACACCGGTCGCGGCCAGGTCGTCCAGGTGCATCAGCACCCGAGGCGTCAGGCTGTAGAAGTCGCCAACCCGGTCCGGCTCGTAGGTCAGCACGCGGGTCAGGCGCAGCGGCTTGTTGCCGACCTCGATGCTGTCGCCTATCTCCAGGTCAAGTGCTGCAAACAGCCGCGCCTCGGCCCAGGCTTCGCCGGGTGCAGGAGCGCCGCCGGGCTGCTCGGTTTGATAGGGCTGCGCAGCGCTGCGCAGGGTGCCCCGCAACGGATAACCGTTGCTGGCGGCCTTGACGCTGGCAAGCTGCAGATCCTCATCGGTCGCGATGACGCTGGAGAACTCGACGACCTGGGCATGCGCGAGGGCTTGCGCCGTGCCCGCTTCGATCTGCGCTGGCGCTGCCGGCGCGCTGCCGCTCAACACCAGGTCAGCACCGAGGAATTCGCTGGCGCGTAGCAGCATGGCGCCGTTCAGGCGTGCGCCGAAATAACCGATCGCGGTGCTGGCGGCCACGGCGATGACCAGCGCGAAGAACAGCACGCGCAACTCACCGGCGCGAGCGTCACGCAATAACTGCCGGTAGGCCAGGGTGAACAGGCGGGCCTTGGGCATGCGCATCATTCAGCCGCCTCGGCAGCGATCTGCCGACCGCCCTCGAGGCGAATCATGCGATGGCAACGTTTGGCCAGGCGCTCGTCATGGGTCACCAGCACGAGCGTGGTGCCACGCTCGCGATTGAGTTCGAAAAGCAGCTCGGTGATGTGCGCGCCTGTATGCGTGTCGAGGTTGCCGGTGGGCTCATCGGCAAACAGTACGTCGGGCTCGGCGGCGAAGGCGCGGGCCAGCGCAACCCGCTGTTGCTCGCCCCCCGAAAGCTGGCGCGGATAGTGGTGCAGGCGCTCGCCGAGGCCGACGCGGCCGAGCAGTTCGGTGGCGCGCTCGCGGGCATCGCGACGGCCATCCAGCTCAAGGGGCAGCATGACGTTCTCCAGCGCGTTCAGGCTGTCCAGCAACTGGAACGACTGGAAGACAAAGCCGACGTGTTCGGCGCGTACGCGTGCGCGCTGATCCTCATCGAGCGCGGCCAGCGCGTGGCCCGCGAGGTGCACTTCCCCAGAGCTCGGCAGATCCAGCCCGGCGAGCAGGCCGAGCAGGGTCGACTTTCCCGAGCCGGAGGTGCCGACGATGGCGAGGCTGTCGCCCTTGGCCAGCTGCAGCGAGAGGTCGGCCAGGATGCTCAGCTCGCCTTCCGCGCTGGGTACCACTTTGTTAAGGTTCCGGGCGTCGAGAATGTTGCCGCTCATGAGGGGATCCGATGCGAAAGTGGCTGAAATGCGGGGCTCTGGCGCTGCTGTGCTGGACTCAGGGAGCCCTGGCCGGAACCGTACTGGTGGTCGGCGATAGTATCAGCGCGGCTTTCGGGCTGGAAACCAGCCAGGGGTGGGTGCATCTGCTGCAGGAACGCCTGGTCGGGGCGGATGATTCGTGGCGTGTGGTGAACGCTTCGATCAGTGGCGACACCACGTCTGGCGGGCTCGCGCGGCTTGATCCGTTGCTCGAGGAGTATGCTCCCGAGGTGGTGATTCTCGAGCTGGGAGGCAACGACGGTCTGCGTGGACAGTCGCCAGCGCAATTGAAACAGAATCTTGCCGAGATGATCGATCGTAGCCGCGAGGCGGGGGCAGAGGTCCTGTTGCTTGGAATGCGCATGCCGCCCAATCTCGGGCAGCGTTACACCCGCGCCTTCGCTGACGCGTTCGACTCGCTGGCAGCGGAGAAACCGGTGGCTTATGTGCCGTTTCTGCTGGAGGGTGTTGGTGGCGTCGCTAGGATGATGCAAGCCGATGGCATTCACCCGACCGCAGAGGCCCAGACCCAGCTGCTGGATACTGTCTGGCCGGTGCTCGAACCCTTGCTTTGAGGCGTGCGCGCAGCTACTGTCGCGCCCTCGATTGGAGCCTCAGATGTCGCGCTCAGCCAGGACCCTTTACGCTTATCGAATCATCGTGCCGGACGAACAGTACGACATGTTCGCCTGCCGCGAGAATCGACTGCACCTGGCGTTGCGCCAGCTTGAGCTGAGCGGCAATGCGGACCGTACCCTGTGTGGCGGTCTGCTGCCTGCGCAGCCTCGCTGGAGGGAGCTCGAGCGCGCCACGCTGAAGGACCGACAGCTGTGTCCGAACTGCAGGCAGTTGCTGGAGGCGCGACGCAAGGGCCTTCCGTCCGCCACCGCTGCCTGGTAGCTCACGTTTCGCCCGGTTCACGTACAATCGCACCATTTCCATCATCCAAGTTCTCAAGGATTTTCTGAATGCTCTCGCGCGCGTTTGCAGTCGCCTCCTGTTTGTCACTCGCTGCTTTGCTTTCAGCAGGCTCCAGCGCGGCGCTCGAGCTGCCGCTGCCGCCGGAAGGCGACGACATCGTCGGTCAGATTCAGGTCATCAAGGCCAAGTACGAGGACACCTTCGCCGCCATTGGTGAAACCCATGACCTTGGCTATCTGGAGCTGGTGGCGGCCAATCCGGGTGTCGATCCCTGGTTGCCAGGCGAGGGCACGGACATCGTCCTGCCGACCCGTTTCATTCTGCCGCCGGGCCCGCGTGAAGGCGTGGTGATCAACATTGCCGAGTACCGCCTTTATTACTTCCCGGAAGGGAAGAACGTCGTGCACACCTTCCCCCTCGGCATCGGTCGCGAGGGTTGGGGCTCGCCGGTTGGTAATACGCGGATTTCGGCAATGACCAGCAACCCCGCCTGGTACCCACCGCAATCCATCCGTGACGAGCACGCTGCAGATGGCGACCCGTTACCGACAGTCGTTCCACCCGGACCGGATAACCCGCTGGGGCCGTTCAAGATGACGCTTTCGCTGCCCGGCTACCTTATCCATGGCTCGAACAAGAAGTTCGGGATCGGTATGCGCGTCAGTCATGGCTGCTTCCGCATGCTCAACCACAATGTGCTGGAGCTGGCGAAGATGGTGAAGGTGGGGACGCCGGTCCGCATCGTCGACGAGCCATACAAATTCGGCGTGAGTGAGGGCAAGGTGTATCTCGAAGCCCATGCGCCGCTGGAAGAGGGTGATCAGCAAACGCTCACCTTGATGGATAAGCATGCGGTCGTGATCAATACGCTACTCAAGCGCGACGATGCCGCGGGCAAGCTGCATCTTGACTGGGAAATGGTCCGCGAAATCATCGCTGGCGAGGACGGCCTGCCGATCCAGATTGCCGAGCAACGGACGGAAGTGGCTGCTCAGGAAGAACAGTTGTTTTGACTGCTGATCTAAGTGCATAAAAAAAGCCGACCTCAAAGGTCGGCTTTTTTTATTTCTACAAGCTTACTTGCGGCTGGCGCGTTCCAGCATACGCAGAGCACGCTCGTTGGCTTCGTCAGCGGTCTGCTGAGCCTTCTGAGCGGCGGCCAGAGCTTCGTCGGCCTTGCTGTACGCTTCGTCAGCGCGAGCCTGGGCGCGGGCAGCGGCGTCCTCGGTCGCGGTCAGGCGAGCTTCGCTTTCTTTGGTCATGCTGTTGCTGCAACCGGTAGCCAGAACTGCGGCCAGAGCCAGAGCAGAGAATTTCAGAACGTTGTTCATCTTGTTCCCCTTAAGGTGGAAATCCATAAGCAACTTCCGTTATGGAAAGTTTGCGCGCACATACTACCTAGAACTTAGCTTAAGTAAACGGAGCGAGCCTCGGAGCCACAGGTTTTTTTTCAAATGGCCTTTTGCTTTACCACCCCTTTGCGAAAGTTGGATAAAAAACATCCAGTGTTCGCCGGGAATACATGCACTCATAGTTGCCTGATCTTCTGTTTGATCGAAAGTTCCTTCAATGCCGCGCACAAATATTGATCAGCTGAGGCTGTTCGAACGGATGCGAAACAGGTAGAAAAGACACCTGTGTATGTTTCGGCTGCCAGTTCTGCGTCATGGACCGCAGCGTGATCGAGAACAAGAAGACAGGGCAATCCTGCTGAGGAGTCAAAATGAGCGATACGGTGCGTGTTCACCATGACCTGGCGGGGCATCGCTTCGAGGCCGTGATCGACGGTCATTGTGCCTATCTGGCCTATATGGATTTGGGCAAGCAGACGCTGGACATGTACCGGACCTTCGTTCCGGATGCGCTGCGTGGGCGAGGCATCGCTGCTGTGCTGACGCAGCACGCGCTCGAATATGCCGAGCGCGAGGGGTACCAGGTGATTCCGTCGTGTTCCTATGTCGAACGTTACATCGAGCGCAATCGACCGACCTCGGACAGGGTGGAACCGACCCCATAAAAAAACGCCGGGAGACCGGCGTTTTTCGTTTCAGTCGCGCTGCCGTCTTGGCAGTACGTCCTTTAGCTTGTCGTGCATGCTCATCACCGCCTTCTCGGTGGTTTCCCAGTCGATACAGGCATCGGTGATCGATACGCCGTACTTGAGATCACTCAGATCCTTCGGAATGGACTGGTTACCCCAGCCAAGGTGGCTTTCCACCATCAGGCCAACGATGGAGTTGTTGCCTTCCAGAATCTGATTGGCGACGTTGTCCATTACCAGCGGCTGCAGGGCTGGGTCCTTGTTGGAGTTAGCGTGGCTGCAGTCGATCATGACGTTGGGGCGGATACCGGCCTTGCTCAGTTCCTGCTCGCACAGCGCGACGCTGACCGAGTCGTAGTTAGGCTTGCCGTTGCCGCCGCGGAGCACGACGTGGCCATAGTTGTTGCCCTTGGTGGTGACGATGGAAACGCCGCCGGACTGGTTGATACCGAGGAAACGGTGCGGGCTGGAAACCGATTGCAGGGCATTGATGGCCACGGTCAGGCTGCCGTCGGTACCGTTTTTGAAGCCGACAGCGGAGGACAGGCCCGAGGCCATCTCGCGGTGAGTCTGGGATTCGGTGGTGCGTGCGCCAATCGCCGACCAGCTGATCAGGTCCTGCATGTATTGCGGCGAAATCGGATCGAGCGCCTCGGTCGCTGTGGGCAGGCCCATCTCGGCGAGATCGAGAAGCAGCTTGCGACCGATGTGCAGCCCGTCTTGGATCTTGAAGGAGTCGTCCATGTACGGATCGTTGATCAGGCCTTTCCAGCCGACGGTGGTGCGTGGCTTCTCGAAATACACCCGCATAACGAGGAAGAGGCTGTCGGACACCTTTTCTGCCAGCACCTTGAGACGCTCGGCGTACTCGTGGGCGGCCTTCAGATCGTGAATGGAGCAAGGGCCGATCACTATGAACAGGCGGTGATCCTTGCCGTCGAGAATGTCGCGTACCACCTGGCGCCCGTGGGAGACGGTCTGCAGTGCCGAGGCGGTCAGCGGAATTTCACGCTTTAGTTGCTCCGGCGTGATGAGGGTCACGTTGGAGGCAACGTTAAGGTCGTCGATTGGTAAATCAGCCATTTGTTACTCGTCAGGAATCACGGGAGCCGTCCGCCAGCGATCCCGGTGCGGCGGAACACAGCCTGAGGGCGCAGCGGGGAAACGGAACCTTATCGCTAAAGGCCGCACTCGACAACGAGATTGATGGCCTATTGAGGCTTGCCCCCAGTGCACCCATCCACGCTGCCACGCCAGTCACTGGGACGTTGCGTGCCGGACTGCTATCGTTCGACCTTTTACCGGCTGGCCCAACGAGCGCGGCCGGTCCACTGATCTGGAGTGCTTATGTCTGCAGCGAGTCCACGTATCGGCATCATCGGCACCGGTGCCATCGGCGGTTTTTACGGTTTGATGCTGGCGCGTGCCGGCTACGATGTGCACTTTCTTTTGCGTAGCGAATACGCCGCGGTGTGCGAGCGCGGCTTACAGGTGAACAGTGCCGTTCATGGAGCGCTGCAGTTGGAGCGGCCGCAGGTCTACCGCGATGCAGCGCAGATGCCGGCGTGCGACTGGTTGCTGGTCGGTGCCAAAAGCACCAGCAACGAAGCACTCGCGCCGATCATCGCACAGCTAGCCGCTCCTGGTTGCAAGGTCGTTGTACTGCAGAACGGTTTGGGGGTGGAAGATGCCATCAGGCCATTCCTCCCTGACACCGTACATCTGCTCGGTGGCTTGTGTGCGATCTGTGCCCATCGCTCGGCGCCCGGCGTGGTGGAGCATCAGGCACTGGGCGGGGTGAATCTCGGTTACCACTCGGGACCTGCCAGCGGCGACGAGCAGGCTCAACTTGCGCTGCTGAACGCGATGGTCGAGATGTTCCGTCAGGCAGGCGTGGACTCGTCGCCGATGCCCAGCCTGGCACAGGCGCGCTGGATGAAGCTGGTGTGGAATGTCCCGTTCAACGGGCTGTCGGCGTTGCTTGACGCGGGCACCGAGTCACTGCTCAGTAGCGATCACTCGCGCGCGCAGGTCAAGGCGATCATGCAAGAGGTCTGCACGGCGGCGCACGCGCTGGGCTGTTCGCTGCCGGAGGACTTTCCGGAAAAGCTGCTGATGGGCACTGCGCGTATGCCCGATTACCTGCCCAGCATGTATCACGATCGTTTTCAGAACCGGCCGATGGAGCTTGAAGCGATCTATGCGGCACCGCTTGCTGCCGCAGCGCAGACAGGCGTTTCGATGCCCAGAACAGAGATGTTGTATCACCTGTTGCGTTTTCTGGAGCAGCGCACTGGTGGCTGAGAGCAAACGCCAGGCCCGGTTTTCGCCGCGCTGCTAAGCTCAACGGCAGTCGCGGCGAGTCAGACCAAAGGTCGCACAGCAAACGCCAGGCGGAACATCTATCATCCGTTGGCGCGTCGTTCATAAGGTTATAAGTGTTGCGGCAGGCGCAGTGGTGCCTTTGCCTTGAGGGATTTCTATGAAGCTTCAACAACTGCGTTACATCTGGGAAGTGGCGCACCATGACCTCAACGTTTCGGCAACGGCGCAGAGTCTGTTCACCTCGCAACCCGGAATCAGCAAGCAGATCCGACTGCTGGAAGACGAGCTCGGCGTCGAGGTGTTCGCCCGCAGCGGCAAGCATCTGACCCGTGTCACGCCAGCGGGGGAGCGCATCATCACGACGGCAGGCGAGATCCTGCGCAAATGCGAGAGCATCAAGCAGATCGCTCAGGAGTTCTCCAACGAAAAGAAGGGAACCCTGAGCATCGCCACCACCCATACCCAGGCGCGCTACGCGTTGCCCCAGGTTATTAGCAGCTTTATCAAGCAATACCCTGACGTTTCCCTGCACATGCACCAGGGTACGCCGATGCAGATCGCCGAGATGGCCGCCGACGGCACAGTCGACTTCGCCATTGCCACCGAAGGACTGGAGTTGTTCGGTGATCTGGTGATGATGCCCTGCTATCGCTGGAACCGTTGTGTGATCGTGCCTCAGGGGCATCCGCTGGCAAAGCTCGAAAAGCTCACGCTCGAAGCACTCGCCGAGCATCCGATCGTGACCTACGTATTCGGGTTCACCGGCCGGTCCAAGCTCGACGAGGCGTTCGGGCACCGCGGGCTTTCGCCGAAAGTGGTCTTCACCGCCGCCGATGCCGACGTGATCAAGACTTATGTGCGGCTTGGGCTGGGTGTCGGGATCGTTGCGCGAATGGCTGTGGATTCCAAGCTCGACTCCGATCTGGTTGTACTGGATGCCAGCGAGCTGTTCGAATCCAGTGTCACCAAGATCGGCTTCCGCCGCGGCACCTTCTTGCGCGGCTTCATGTGCGACTTCATCCAGCAGTTTGCCCCGCACCTGGATAGGGACATGCTGGAGAAGGCGATCCAGTGCCGTAACAAGGCGGAACTGGATGAGCTGTTCGACGGCATGGAACTGCCGACTTACTGAGCCATGCCGAGCAGGCCGGGAGCCCAGCCTGCTGTCCTTTTATCGTTGCTTCGCTGCCAGCCCTGACTGAGTTTCAGTTCTTGGCGATCAGATTGCCGGCATGCAGCCCGCATTCCTTGTGAGTAGCTTCCTCCCACCACCAGCGACCTTCGCGCTCGTGCTGATTGGGCAGTACCGGGCGGGTGCAGGGCTCGCAGCCGATGCTGATGAAACCGCGCTCGTGCAGGCTGTTGTAGGGGATTTCCAGCATGCGGATGTAGCCCCAGACTTCCTCGCTGGTCATCTGCGCCAACGGGTTGAACTTGTATAGCGCGTTATCCGCTGTGGAGAAGGCCGTATCCAGCTCCAGCACCGATACCTGGCCGCGTGTGCCGGGGCTCTGATCGCGGCGCTGCCCGGTAGCCCAGGCGCGGACGGTGGCCAGTTTGCGTCGCAGTGGCTCGATCTTGCGAATTCCACAGCATTCGCCGTGACCGTCACGATAGAAACTGAACAGTCCTTTCTCATTTACCAGTGGCTGCAGCAATGCCGGATCGGGGGTCATGATTTCGATGGCAATGCCGTAGTGATCGCGTACCTGCTCGATGAAACGGTAGGTTTCGCTATGCAGTCGCCCGGTATCAAGGGTGAACACCTTGACGTTCTTGTTCAGCTTCCAGGCCATGTCCAGCAGCACCACGTCTTCGGCGCCACTGAAGGAAATCCACAGATCATCGCCGAACAGGTCGAAGGCGAGCTTTAGAACGTCTTGCGGGGATTTCTCGGCGTAGGCAGTGGCCAACGCGGCGACGTCGATAGATGGGCTCATCGGGCGGCTTCCTTATAGATGGCATTGGCGCTTCAGCGCTCTGAGGCCGCGGATGGTAGCAAAAGGCGTTTATGCCGCTAAATAACGTTTAGACACTCTGATCAGCTGCTTCGGGTATAAGCCTTGCGTTGCTTCGGTGGCGAGCTGCCGTTAGAGTGCCGCCTTCAATTTTCTGCATTGAGGAGTGGCCCCGTGGAAATAGCCTGTCTCGACCTGGAAGGTGTGCTGGTTCCGGAAATCTGGATCGCCTTTGCCGAGGCCACCGGAATCGAATCGCTCCGGGCGACCACGCGGGACATTCCCGACTACGACGTGTTGATGAAGCAGCGCCTGCGCATCCTCGATGAGCACGGTCTGAAGCTCGCCGACATCCAGAAGGTGATTGCGACGCTGAAGCCACTGGAAGGCGCCCCTGAGTTCGTCGACTGGCTGCGCGAGCGCTTCCAGGTGGTGATCCTGTCCGACACCTTCTACGAGTTCTCGCAGCCGCTGATGCGCCAGTTGGGATTCCCGACGCTGCTTTGTCACCGCCTGATCACTGACGAAACCGATCGCGTCGTGGACTATCAGCTGCGTCAGAAGGACCCCAAGCGTCAGTCGGTCATTGCGCTGAAGAGCCTCTACTACCGCGTCATTGCCGCGGGCGATTCCTACAACGACACCACCATGCTCAGCGAGGCCCATGCCGGCATCCTGTTCCATGCGCCGGACAACGTCATCGCCGAGTTCCCGCAGTTCCCGGCAGTGCACACCTTCGACGAGCTGAAGCAGGAATTCCTCAAGGCATCGAACCGCAAGCTCGCGCTCTAGTGAGTGAGGAAGCGACCGGTGCATGGCCGGTCGCTTCAGTCTGGTAGCTGCTCCAGTGTCTGCAGCAACACCTTCACCTTGTCGATCGATTCCTGGTACTCCGCCTGCCAGTCCGAGTCGGCGACGATGCCACCGCCGCCCCAGCAGCTGGCTTGCCCATCGCGGATGAGCAGTGTGCGAATGGCGATGGAGCTGTCCATTTCCCCCCTGACATCGACGTACAGCAACGATCCGCAATAGATTGCGCGGCGCGTCGGTTCCAGCTCGTCGATGATCTGCATGGCGCGGATCTTCGGCGCTCCGGTGATCGAGCCGCCGGGAAAGCTGCCGGCCAGCAGATCGAACGCGTCGTGGCCGTCGGCCAGTTCGCCGGTCACGCAGCTCACCAGGTGATGCACGTTGGGGTAGCTTTCCAGTGCGAACAGCTGCGGAACGCGCACGCTGCCGATGCGGCAGCTGCGGCCGAGGTCGTTGCGCAGCAGGTCGACGATCATCAGGTTCTCGGCGCGATCCTTGTCACTGGCGAGCAGCGCTTGCGCTTGTGCGGCGTCGCTGCGCTCGTCCGCACCGCGTGGACGGGTTCCTTTGATCGGGCGGGTTTCCACGTGGCCCTGCTGCAGGCGCAGGAAGCGCTCCGGCGAGAGGCTGGCAATGGCGCCGTCTTCCAGTGCAACGAAGCCGGCGTAAGGCGTTGGGCAAGCTTCTCGCAGCGCGCGATAGGCGTTCCATGGGTCACCCGAGCAGCCGGCACGAAAACGCTGGGTGAAATTGACCTGATAGCAGTCACCGGCCTGGATGTAGGTCTGAATGCGCTCGATGCCGTTCCGGTAAGTGTCGACAGAAAGATCGGCAGCGAAACGGCTGTGCAGCCTGAATGGAGCGCTTTCGACGGTGGTGGCTGAATCGAACAGCGCGATCAGTCGCATCTGCTCGGAAGAAGTCGTTGCTGGGTGAAACACCAACTGACTGGTGCGCCTCTGGTGATCGCTGATCAGCGCCCAGCCATAAAGGCCGAAACGCGCCAGTGGCAGACCGTTGTCGTCGAGGGCGCGCTGGGGCAGGGTCTCGAGGCGGGCACCGAAGTCGTAGCTCAACAGGCCGATCAGGCCTCCGGCAAACGGCAGCTCACAGCTCTCGGGCAGCTCGGCGGAGCCAAGTCCGCGCAACGCCTGGCGCAAACGGTGGAAGTAATCACGCCCTGATTCATCGTCGCGTGGCTCGTGCACGGCCAGTGGCCAGGCGCTGAGAATGTCGAAGCGCCCACGCTCGGCCTTCGGCCTGCCCGAATCGAGCAGCACCGCCCTTGGGGCATGGCGGATGTGCTCGAACCAATAGGCGGGATCGGCCTGGTAGGGCAGGGCATGCAGCGTGCAGATGGACATGGGTCGAGTCGATGAGGGGGCAGCCCGAGAGGATACGCGGGCTACCCGGCTTGCGTCATTCAGGCGTGGGGCGGGACATGGCCGAACAGCTCCTGGGAGAACTTCACCCGCTCCTCCGGCGTTTCCTGGATGCCTTTCTCCTTGAGTTCCGCCAGGCGGTTCTCGACTGCATGGGCCCGGTGCGTCAGCCCACAGTCGTTGGCGATCTGGATGTTCAGGCCAGGACGCGCATTCAACTCGAGAATGAGTGGGCCCTTGTCCTGATCGAGCACCATGTCGACACCGATATACCCGAGCCCGCAAAGCTCGTAGCAGCCGGCGGCCAGCTTCATGAAGCCGTCCCAGTTCGGCAACTGCACGCCATCCACCGCGTTGGTGGTGTCCGGGTGTTTGGTGATCTTGTTGTTCAGCCAGGTACCACGCAGGGTGATGCCGGTGGCCAGATCCACACCGACGCCGATGGCTCCCTGGTGCAGGTTGGCCTTGCCGCCGGATTGACGGGTTGGCAGGCGCAGCATCGCCATGACCGGGTAGCCCATCAGCACGATGATGCGAATGTCCGGCACACCTTCGTAGCTGATGCTCTTGAAGATCGGGTCGGGGGTGACGCGATATTCGATCAGTGCGCGGTCACGATGGCCGCCCAGCGAGTACAGCCCGGTGAGGATATTGGAGATCTGATGCTCGATCTCCTCATGGGTCATGATCTTGCCCGAGACGGTCCTGTAACGGCCCTCAAAACGATCGGCTATCACCAGGATGCCGTCGCCACCGGCGCCCTGGGCCGGCTTGACGACGAAATCGGTGTGATCCTTGACGATATCCTTGAGCTTGTCGATGTCCTTTTCGGTTTCGATGATGCCGTACATCTCCGGCACATGAATGCCGGCCTCGATGGCGCGCTCCTTGGTGATGATCTTGTCATCGACGATCGGATACAGGTTGCGCTTGTTGTACTTGAGCACATAGTCCGCGTTGCGGCGGTTGATGCCCATGATTCCCTTGGCCTCGAGGGCCTTCCACGTCTTGATCAGACCGAACATGGCTCAATCCTTCAGAAAGGCTTTGAAGCGGAACAGCTCGGTCAGGCGGTAGCCGCGGTAGCGACCCATCGCCAGCATGAAGCCCACCATGATCAGCAGCACCGCTGGGAAGGTGAAGATGAAGTAGGTCAGCTCCTGAATGTTCATCAGCATGAAGGCCAGGCTCGCGGCGATCAGGGTGCCGACCGCCACCTTGAAGGCATGGCCGCCGCCACGTTCTTCCCAGGTGATCGACAGGCGCTCGATGGTCATGGTCAGAATCACCATCGGGAACAGGGAGACCGACAGGCCGCGCTCCAGGCCGAGCTTGTGACTGAGCAGGCTGATCACGGCGATCAGCACCACGACGAACGTCAGTACCACCGAGAGGCGCGGCAGCATCTGCAGTTTCAGGTGTTCCAGGTACGAACGCAGCGACAGGCCCAGCGCCGTGATCAGCGTGAACAGGATGATGCCGAAGCCGATCTGGGTTTCGCGGAATGCCAGGGCAATCAGTACCGGGGTGAAGGTTCCGAGGGTCTGCAGGCCGCCGAGGTTGCGCAGGATCAGGATCACCAGCACGCCGATCGGGATCATGATCATGATCTGGTAGGTCTGCTGGGTCTGCAGGGGCAGGCCATACAGCGAGTACTCGAGGAAGTCGGCGTCGGTGTTCTCGTCGGTCAGCTTGGCCAGGCGGATGGCGTTCATTTCGCTGTTATTGAGCGTGAAGGTCACCTGCGGATTGCGTCCGCCTTCCAGATTGATCAGCGGCTCGTCACCGGTCCACCAGACCAAGCGGTCATTCGGCAGGCCTTGCTCGCCGGTGCCGGGGTTGAAGAACAGCCACTTGTCGCCGTTGAAGCTGCGTAGCCAGAGTTCCGGGGTTTGCGGCTGGTCTGCGTTCAGGCGAATGGTATGCACGCGCTCCATCGGCACGTGAGCGATGGACAGCAGCAATTCGATGACGCGTGCCTTGTTCGGGATGGATGCATCGCCGCCCAGTAGCAGCTTGACGTTGTCATCGTTGGAATTGTTGACCCGCTTGATGGCTTCGCTGATGAAGGTTTCCACATCAGCGGAATGCTGACGAATCGGAGAAAGCAGCGCTTCGGCAGCGATCTTCTCGGCGCCTTCCACCGGAAGACTGTCGCGGAAGATCGGCCCGGTGGCCTTGGTCTGCTCACCGCTGTAGCGCTTGGTGAGCACGAGGCGGTAATAGAGCGTCTGGTTTCCGCTCGCACGGCGCGCAGACCAGGTGACGCGGCGGTTGCCGTCGGCCCGGTTGATGCTGACGCCGTAGTTGTTGGATATGAAGCTTTCGTTGAGGCTGACGAATTCCTGATTCAGTGGCGGCACGTACATCTGCAGCTTGACCGGCTCGCGTGGGCTGGCCTGGAACTCGACCTTGGCGTCGATATTCCACAGGTCATCGGTTTCGTCTTCGGTAACCGGAATGCCCAGTATGAAGATCTGGTAGGCGGTGATCGAAATTCCCAGAGCGACGAGGATGAAGATCAGGACTTTCAGATGCAGAGTGAGAGCGCGCATGGGTATTACTCGTCAGCGTCAGATTCGTTGAGGCAACCGGGTTTGCCGGCAATAAAGGTGCGACTTGGGTCGACCAGGGCGCCGAAGCGGGTGAGCGCGTCGGAACCGATCAAAAGTGGGTATTGGAAAGCGGTACGGTCCGTGAGGTTCACTTCGATTGTGCGTTTGGCCTTGCCCATGCACAGATCGAGTTCGATAACCGGGCGCGCCGTGTAGGTTTTTTCCTCTTCCGGATCATAGTCGCCAGCCCGGCGCTTGATCTTGCTGATGCGTGCCAGCGGGCGCTCGATGGGGTGTGCGTGGGCGCTGTCGACGGCAAGGTAGAAGCGCACCCACGACTCGCCTTCACGCTTGAATCGGGTGATGTCACGCGCACTGAGCGACGCGGTTTGGGCGCCGGTGTCGAGCTTGGCGTCCACTTCCAGATTGAAGTCGGGGATTCCAACGTGTTCGTTCAGACCGTAAATCGTATTGTCGGCAGCGGTGCTGATCGCGGGCAGGAGTAATGTACAGAACAGCAGGAAGTGGGCTTTTACTCTCATGGAACCTGTTGTCTTAAGGAAGGGATGACTAGAGATCGAGTGGCGACAGGCATTGCGGGCAAGCGCCGGGAGCGCGAAAGGCTGGCATTCTAGCATGCTGGTTTCACGGCGCTACAAGGCGCTCTGCCCTGGCTCAAGCTAATCTCGATCAGGTTGCCGCTTTTACGACTTTAGTAAAGGTGTCGACAATCTGCGTAGGCGGGCTGTTGACTGGTCGGCAATGCAGGCGTACTTTCGCCGCATCGAAACCTGAATTGTCGACAATCATGCTGGATACCGTTGAGCTTCACCCATCCGCGCAACAGCTCGACAGTGGCACGCTGGCCGAGCATGTGTTTCGTCTGATCCAGGCTACCATCGTCAAAGGCGAGATTGCCCCGGGTAGCAAGATCTCCGAGCCGGAGCTGGCGCGTACCTATGGCATAAGCCGCGGGCCGTTGCGCGAGGCGATCCACCGGCTGGAAGGGCAGAAGCTGCTGGTCCGCGTGCCGCATGTTGGCGCGAGGGTGGTGTCGCTCAGTCATGCCGAGCTGATCGAGCTCTACGAGATTCGTGAATCCCTGGAAGGCATGGCCTGCCGCCTGGCGGCCGAACGCATGACTGAGGCGGAAATCGACGACCTGCGCCGGGTACTGAGCACCCACGAGCGCGATGAGGCGTTTCAGGCCGGTGTCGGCTATTACCAGCAGGAAGGCGACTTCGACTTCCATTACCGGATCATTCAGGGCAGCGGCAACCGCACACTGGCCAAGCTGCTGTGCGACGAGCTCTATCAGCTGGTGCGCATGTACCGCATCCAGTTCTCCACCACGCCGAACCGTCCGCATCAGGCCTTCGCCGAACACCACCGGATTCTCGATGCCATCGCCGAACGCGATGGCGAACTGGCGGAGCTGCTGATGCGCCGCCATATCGCCGCTTCCAAGCGCAATGTCGAACGTCACTTCACGGGCGTTCTTGAGCAAACACCACATGAAAGGGGTAATGCATGACTCTTCCTTCTGCCGGTCAGCGTTTCCGTGACGCCGTCGCCAGCGAGCATCCGCTCCAGGTCGTCGGCGCGATCAACGCCAACCACGCCTTGCTGGCCAAGCGTGCCGGCTTCAAGGCCATCTATCTGTCCGGCGGCGGCGTTGCTGCCGGCTCGCTGGGTCTGCCGGATCTAGGCATCACCGGGCTCGACGATGTGCTGACCGACGTGCGCCGCATCACCGATGTCTGCGATCTGCCGCTGCTGGTGGATGTCGACACCGGCTTCGGCTCCTCGGCGTTCAACGTGGCGCGTACCGTCAAGTCGATGATCAAGTTCGGCGCCGCGGCGATCCACATCGAGGACCAGGTCGGTGCCAAGCGTTGCGGCCATCGTCCAAACAAGGAAATCGTCTCGCAGCAGGAGATGGTCGACCGCATCAAGGCGGCCGTGGACGCGCGCACCGACGACAGCTTCGTGATCATGGCGCGTACCGATGCGCTGGCGGTGGAAGGTCTGAACTCCGCTCTGGATCGTGCCGCGGCCTGCATCGAAGCGGGTGCCGACATGATCTTCCCCGAGGCCATCACCGAGTTGGCGATGTACAAGACCTTCGCCGACCGCGTGCAGGCGCCAATACTGGCCAACATCACCGAGTTCGGTGCCACGCCGCTTTACACCACCGAAGAGCTGGCCAGCGTCGACGTCTCCCTGGTGCTCTACCCGCTGTCGGCGTTCCGTGCCATGAACAAGGCCGCGGAAAATGTCTACACCGCGCTGCGCCGTGACGGCACGCAGAAGAACGTGATCGACACCATGCAAACCCGCATGGAGCTCTACGATCGCATCAACTATCACACGTTCGAGCAGCACCTCGACGCGCTGTTCGCTCAGAAGAAGAGCTGACGAGAAGGCCCCATTGGGTTTGCCAATGGGGCCTTTGCGATCCATTTTTCAACGTGATTTGCAGTATCCAGAACAAATCCAAGAAGGAGATAGCAATGGCTGAAGCAAAAGTTTTGAGCGGCGCGGGCCTGCGCGGACAGATCGCCGGACAGACCGCCCTGTGTACCGTGGGCAAGACCGGTGCCGGGTTGACCTATCGTGGTTACGACGTGCGCGACCTGGCGGCCGAGTGCGATTTCGAGGAAGTGGCCTACCTGCTGTTCTATGGTGAGCTGCCGAACACCCAGCAACTGGCCGATTACAAGAATCGCCTGAAGACCATGCGTGACCTGCCGCAGGCACTGAAGGAAGTGCTCGAGCGTATTCCGGCGAGCGCCCACCCGATGGATGTCATGCGTACCGGTTCGTCCGTACTTGGCACGCTGGAGCCGGAGCTCAGCTTCGACCAGCAGCGCGACGTGGCCGAGCGGCTGATGGCCGCCTTCCCGGCGATCATGTGCTACTGGTATCGCTTCACCCACGACGGTGTTCGCATCAACTGCACCAGTGATGAAGAGACCCTGGGCGGCCATTTCCTCGCGCTGCTGCACGACAAGAAGCCGAGCGACCTGCACGTCAAGGTGATGAACGTCTCGCTGATCCTCTACGCCGAGCACGAGTTCAACGCCTCGACCTTTACCGCCCGTGTCTGTGCCTCGACGCTCTCCGACCTCTATTCCTGCGTGACTGGTGCCATCGGTTCGCTGCGCGGTCCGCTGCATGGCGGCGCCAACGAAGCGGCGATGGACATGATCGAGCAATGGAAGAGTCCGGAAGAAGCCCGCGAAGCGATCCTCGGCATGCTCGAGCGCAAGGACAAGATCATGGGCTTCGGCCACGCGATCTATAGCGTTTCCGACCCGCGCAACGAGGTGATCAAGGTCTGGGCCGAAAAGCTCGCGGATGAAGTGGGCGACACCGTGCTCTACCCGGTCTCGGTCGCCGTTGACGAAACCATGTGGGAGCAGAAGAAGCTCTTCCCGAACGCCGACTTCTACCATGCGTCCGCCTATCACTTCATGGGCATCCCGACCAAGCTGTTCACGCCGATCTTCGTCTGCTCGCGCGTCACCGGCTGGGCGTCCCATGTGTTCGAACAACGCAGCAACAACCGGATCATTCGGCCGAGCGCCGAGTACATCGGTCCGGAGCAGCGCAAGGTTGTCCCGATCGCCCAGCGTTGATCGGAGCGGAGGAGCTCGTCGTCGGGCTCCCCGCACCTTGCCCCACAGAACATTACTGAATTGAGTTCTTCCGGCATGAATACACAACACCGCAAACCTTTGCCAGGTACTGGGCTTGACTACTTCGACACCCGTGAGGCGATCGAAGCCATTCAGTCGGGTGCCTACGACAAGCTGCCCTATACCTCCCGCGTCCTGGCCGAACAGCTGGTGCGTCGCTGTGAGCCCGAAGCGCTGACCGATTCGCTGAAGCAGATCATCGAGCGCAAGCGCGACCTCGATTTTCCGTGGTATCCGGCTCGTGTAGTCTGCCATGACATCCTCGGCCAGACCGCGCTGGTCGATCTCGCCGGCCTGCGCGATGCGATTGCGGAGCAGGGCGGCGACCCGGCGAAGGTCAACCCGGTGGTGCCGACCCAGCTGATCGTCGATCACTCGCTGGCGGTTGAATTTGCAGGCTTCGACCCGGATGCGTTCGAGAAGAACCGTGCCGTCGAGGAGCGCCGCAACGAGGACCGCTTCCACTTCATCGAGTGGACCAAGACCGCGTTCAAGAACGTCGACGTGATCCCGGCCGGCAACGGCATCATGCACCAGATCAATCTGGAGAAGATGTCACCGGTGATTCAAGCCCGTGGCGGCGTGGCCTTTCCGGACACCTGCGTGGGTACCGACTCGCACACCCCGCACGTCGATGCGCTGGGTGTGATCGCCATCGGCGTTGGCGGCCTGGAGGCCGAAACCGTGATGCTCGGTCTGCCTTCAATGATGCGCCTGCCTGACATCGTCGGCGTACGTCTGACCGGCAAGCGTCAGCCTGGCATCACCGCCACGGATATCGTCCTCGCGCTGACTGAGTTCCTGCGCAAGGAACGTGTGGTCGGAGCTTGGGTCGAGTTCTTCGGCGAAGGCGCCGACAGCCTGACCATCGGCGATCGCGCGACCATCTCCAACATGTGTCCGGAATACGGTGCCACCGCTTCGATGTTCTACATCGACCAGCAGACCATCGATTACCTCAAGCTGACCGGTCGCGAGCCGGAGCAGGTTGCGCTGGTCGAGCAGTACGCCAAGGAAACGGGCCTGTGGGCGACGGCTCTGAAAGGCGCCGAATACGAGCGCGTGCTCGAATTCGATCTGTCCAGCGTGGTGCGCAACATGGCGGGCCCGTCCAACCCGCACAAGCGTCTGCCGACCTCGGCGCTGCACGAGCGTGGCATCGCCGACGAAGACAAGCTGGCTGCAGCGCGCGCCGAAGAGGCCGAAGGTCTGTTGCCCGATGGTGCGGTGATCATTGCCGCTATCACCAGCTGCACCAACACCTCCAACCCGCGCAACGTGGTGGCCGCCGGCCTACTGGCGAAAAAGGCCAACGAGTTGGGCCTGGTGCGCAAGCCTTGGGTGAAGACGTCCTTCGCGCCGGGTTCCAAGGTCGCCAAGCTGTACCTGGAAGAAGCTGGGCTGCTCAGCGAGCTGGAAAAACTCGGTTTCGGCATCGTCGCCTACGCCTGCACCACCTGTAACGGCATGTCCGGTGCACTGGACCCGGTGATCCAGCAGGAAATCATCGAGCGCGACCTGTACGCCACTGCAGTTCTCTCCGGTAACCGCAACTTCGATGGCCGTATTCACCCGTATGCCAAGCAGGCCTTCCTTGCCTCGCCGCCGCTGGTGGTCGCGTACGCCATCGCCGGTACCGTGCGTTTCGACATCGAGCAGGACGTGCTGGGCACCGACAAGAACGGCAATCCGATCACCCTGAAGGACCTCTGGCCGTCCGACGAGGAGATCGACGCCATCGTCGCGTCCTCGGTGAAGCCTGAGCAGTTCAAGCAGATCTACATCCCGATGTTCGATCTGGGCACCATCGAGGAAGCCAAGAGCCCGCTATACGACTGGCGTCCGATGTCCACCTACATCCGTCGTCCGCCGTACTGGGAAGGCGCGTTGGCTGGCGAGCGCACACTGAAAGGCATGCGTCCGTTGGCGATCCTGCCGGACAACATCACCACCGATCACCTGTCGCCATCCAACGCCATCCTGCTGGATTCGGCCGCCGGTGAGTACCTGGCCAAGATGGGCCTGCCGGAAGAGGACTTCAATTCCTACGCAACCCACCGCGGCGACCATCTGACCGCGCAGCGGGCGACGTTCGCCAACCCGCAGCTGGTCAACGAGATGGCGGTGGTCGACGGCAAGGTGCAAAAGGGTTCGCTGGCGCGCGTCGAGCCGGAAGGCAAGGTGATGCGCATGTGGGAAGCCATCGAAACCTACATGACTCGCAAGCAGAACCTGATCATCGTGGCCGGTGCCGACTACGGCCAGGGCAGCTCGCGTGACTGGGCGGCCAAGGGCGTGCGCCTGGCGGGTGTCGAGGTGATCGTCGCCGAAGGCTTCGAGCGTATCCACCGTACCAACCTGGTGGGCATGGGCGTGCTGCCGGTCGAGTTCAAACCGGGCACTACGCGCCTGACCCTTGGCCTCGATGGCACCGAAACCTTCGATATCGAAGGCGAGCTGTCGCCGCGCTGCGATCTGACGCTGGTCATTCATCACAAGAGCGGTGAAGAAACCCGCGCTCCGGTCACCTGCCGCCTCGATACGGCGGCGGAAGTAAGCGTCTACCAGGCCGGCGGCGTGCTGCAGCGTTTCGCCAAGGACTTCCTCGGGCAGGCGTGACCGGCCGTCCTCGTAGGGTGGATGGCGCTTTTCCATCCACCGCACCAGCCCGCGCGGTGGATCGGTCAAGCGTGATCCACCCTACAACCCATTCATCTTCCAGCCAGGACTCACTCATGGCTCATCAAACCCAGATCAGAATTCCCGCGACCTACATGCGTGGCGGCACCAGCAAGGGCGTGTTCTTCCGGTTGCAAGACCTGCCGGAAAGCTGCCAGGTGCCGGGCGCTGCGCGCGACAAGCTGTTCTTGCGCGTGATCGGTAGTCCCGACCCTTATTCGGCGCACATCGACGGCATGGGCGGCGCCACGTCCAGCACCAGCAAATGCGTCATCCTGTCTAAGAGCACTCTACCTGATCATGACGTCGAATATCTCTATGGTCAGGTGTCGATCGACAAGCCCTTCGTCGACTGGAGCGGCAACTGCGGCAACCTTTCAACCGGCGCCGGCGCGTTCGCGCTTCATGCCGGCCTGGTGGATGCCGAGCGTATTCCGCAGAACGGCACCTGTGTGGTGCGGATCTGGCAGGCCAACATCGGCAAGACCATCATCGCCCACGTGCCGGTGGCCAACGGCCAGGTGCAGGAGACCGGCGATTTCGAGCTGGACGGCGTGACCTTTCCGGCTGCCGAGATCGTGCTGGAATTCCTCGATCCGTCCGACGACGGCGCGGAAGGCGGTTCGATGTTTCCCACCGGGAATCTGATCGATGAGCTGGAGGTCCCGGGCATCGGTACGCTCAAGGCGACCATGATCAGCGCCGGCATTCCCACTGTGTTCGTCAATGCCGAGGACATCGGCTACCAGGGTACAGAACTGCGTGAGGACATTAATGGCGATCCGGATGCCCTGGCTCGTCTGGAGTCGATTCGTGTGGCCGGTGCTCTGCGAATGGGCTTGATCAAGACCGCGGAGGAGGCGCTGACCCGTCAGCACACGCCGAAGGTTGCGTTCGTTTCCCAGCCGAAAAGCTATCGGGCGTCTTCCGGCAAGAACATCGATGCAGGTGAGGTCGATCTGCTCGTGCGGGCGTTGTCCATGGGCAAGCTGCACCACGCCATGATGGGCACCTGTGCGGTGGCCATTGGCACCGCGGCGGCAGTGCCCGGTACGTTGGTCAATTTGGCCGCAGGTGGTGGCGCGCGCCAGGCCGTGCGCTTCGGGCATCCGTCCGGCACGCTGCGGGTCGGTGCCGAGGCGAAGCAGGTAGACGGTCAGTGGACGGTTACCAAAGCGATCATGAGCCGCAGCGCGCGCGTACTGATGGAAGGCTGGGTACGTGTGCCAGGTGACACTTTCTGATGCGCTTCAACTGCCGGAAATCGAATTCTTCCGGCTGAAAAACGCAAAAAGTCCGCACCAAGCGGACTTTTTGTTGTCTAGCGAAGCGGCACTTATTTGAGTCGACGCTCGACGCCTTTCTCCACGAGGATCTTTGCAGAGATTTCCTCGACGGAGAAATGGGTCGAGTTGATGTAGTTGATGTTCTCGCGGCGGAACAGGCTTTCCACCTCGCGGACTTCGAATTCGCACTGAGCGAAGCTGGCATAACGACTGTTGGGTTTGCGTTCGTGGCGAATGGCGGCCAGGCGATCCGGGTCGATGGTCAAGCCGAACAGTTTGTCCTTGTACTCCTTGAGGGCGCTCGGCAACTGCAGGCGCTCCATGTCGTCCTCGGTCAAGGGGTAGTTGGCAGCGCGGATGCCGTACTGCATCGCCATATACAGGCAGGTCGGTGTTTTGCCGCAGCGGGAAACGCCGACGAGGATGAGGTCCGCCTTGTCGTAGTAGCGAGTGCGGGCGCCGTCATCGTTATCGAGGGCGAAGTTAACCGCCTCGATACGCTCCATGTAATTGGCGTTGTGGCTGATGGAGTGGGATTTACCAACGGAGTAGGAGGAACGTGACATCAGCTCATGTTCCAACGGCGCAAGAAAGGAAGAGAAGATGTCGATCATGAAGCCATTGGATTCGGCCAGAATGTCACGGATTTCCTGGTTCACCAGGGTGTCGAAGATGATCGGCCGGCCACCGTCCTTTTCCGCGGCATTATTGATTTGCTGTACCATGGCCCGCGCTTTTTCGGCGGTGTCTATGTATGGGCGGGTCAGCTTCGTGAAGGTAATGTTCTCGAACTGTGCCAGAAGACTCTGGCCCAGGGTTTCCGCGGTGATGCCTGTGCCGTCAGAAATGAAGAAAGCAGTTCGTTTCATGTGCCTTGGGCCTTAAGTCGAGAACGGTTCCCAGCTATAGTAGGCCCTTCGCCGAGCCCGGTTGGCGGGCATTGTTACTTATTTTGCAGGGTCGGGCCACAGTCGTGCGGCCAGGCTCCGGTTGAGTTTCCAACACTAATGTGGAGAGATCACCTTGGTAGAGTACGTAGTTTCCCTCGATAAGCTCGGCAATCATGACGTTGAGCGTGTAGGGGGCAAGAACGCCTCCCTCGGCGAGATGATCAGCAACCTCGCAGGCGCGGGTGTTTCGGTGCCTGGCGGTTTCGCCACTACGGCCCAGGCCTATCGTGATTTCATGGAGCTCAGCGGTCTCAACGAGCAGATCCATGCGCTTCTCGATGCGCTGGACGTGGATGACGTCAATGCCCTCGCCAAAGCTGGCGCGCAGATTCGCGGCTGGGTGATGGAAGCTGAATTCCCGCCTCAACTGGATGCCGACATCCGCACCGCATTCGCGGAAATGTCCGGCGGCAATGACAACATGGCGGTCGCGGTACGCTCCTCGGCCACCGCCGAAGACCTGCCGGATGCGTCTTTCGCCGGCCAGCAGGAAACCTTCCTCAACATCCGCGGCGTGGACAACGTGATCCGCGCAACCAAGGAAGTGTTCGCTTCCCTGTTCAACGACCGTGCGATTGCCTATCGCGTGCACCAGGGCTTTGACCACAAGCTGGTTGCCCTGTCCGCCGGCGTGCAGCGCATGGTGCGTTCGGAAACCGGCACTGCAGGTGTCATGTTCACTTTGGACACCGAATCCGGCTTCCGCGGTGTGGTGTTCATCACCGGCGCCTACGGCCTGGGTGAGACTGTCGTTCAGGGCGCGGTCAATCCGGACGAATTCTATGTCCACAAGCACACGCTGGAAGCCGGTCGCCCGGCAATCCTGCGCCGCAACCTGGGCAGCAAGGCAATCAAGATGGTGTACGGCGCCGAAGCCAGCGCCGGCAAGTCGGTCAAGACGGTCGACGTCGACCAGGCCGATCGCATGCGCTTCTGTCTGACCGACGAAGAAGTGACCAACCTCGCCAAGCAGGCCATGACCATCGAGAAGCACTACGGGCGTCCGATGGACATCGAGTGGGCCAAAGATGGCGACGACAACCAGTTGTATATCGTCCAGGCACGTCCGGAAACCGTTAAGAGCCGCAGCAGCGCCAATGTCATGGAGCGCTACCTGCTGAAGGAAAAAGGCACCGTGCTGGTCGAAGGTCGTGCCATCGGTCAGCGAATCGGCGCCGGCCCGGTCAAGGTCATCCACGACGTCAGCGAAATGGACAAGGTTCAGCCGGGCGATGTGCTGGTTTCCGACATGACCGACCCGGATTGGGAACCGGTGATGAAGCGCGCCAGCGCCATCGTCACCAACCGTGGCGGGCGCACCTGCCACGCGGCGATCATCGCCCGCGAGCTGGGGATTCCGGCGGTCGTGGGTTGCGGTAATGCCACCGAGTTGCTGAAGGACGGTCAGCGCGTGACCGTTTCCTGCGCCGAAGGCGACACCGGTCTGATCTTCGATGGGGAGCTGGGCTTCGACATTCGTCAGAACTCCATCGACGCCATGCCGGAACTGCCGTTCAAGATCATGATGAACGTCGGCAACCCTGACCGTGCCTTCGACTTCGCGCATCTGCCGAACGAGGGCGTCGGCCTGGCCCGCCTCGAGTTCATCATCAACCGCATGATCGGCGTGCACCCAAAGGCGCTGCTGAACTTCGACGGTCTGCCTGCAGATGTGAAGAGCAGCGTGGAGAAGCGCATCGCCGGCTACGACGATCCCGTCAACTTCTACGTCGAGAAGCTGGTCGAGGGCGTAAGCACCCTGGCCGCCGCGTTCTGGCCGAAGAAGGTCATCGTGCGCCTGTCGGACTTCAAGTCGAACGAGTACGCCAATCTCATCGGCGGCAAGCTGTACGAGCCGGAAGAAGAGAACCCGATGCTCGGCTTCCGCGGTGCGTCCCGCTATATCAGCGATTCGTTCCGTGACTGCTTCGAGCTCGAATGCCGCGCGATGAAGAAAGTCCGTGACGTGATGGGCCTGACCAATGTCGAGCTGATGGTGCCTTTCGTCCGCACTCTGGGCGAAGCGTCGCAGGTCATCGATCTGCTGGCGAAGTACGGCCTCAAGCGCGGCGAGAATGGCCTGCGCGTCATCATGATGTGCGAGCTGCCGTCCAATGCGCTGCTGGCAGATGAGTTCCTGGAGTTCTTCGATGGCTTCTCCATCGGCTCGAACGACATGACCCAGCTGACCCTCGGCCTGGACCGCGACTCCGGCATCATCGCCCACCTGTTCGATGAGCGTAATCCGGCGGTGAAAAAGCTGTTGGCCAACGCCATCCAGGCATGCAACAAGGCCGGCAAGTACATCGGTATCTGTGGTCAGGGTCCTTCGGATCACCCGGATCTGGCCAAGTGGCTGATGGAGCAGGGCATCGAGAGCGTCTCCCTGAATCCGGACTCGGTGCTCGATACCTGGTTCTTCCTGGCCGATCGCGAGATCTGACGGTTGAGTCGGTAACAAAAAAACGGGGCGTCAGCCCCGTTTTCGTTGGCGCTGATAATCGTCATTCCAGCGATTTCGTTCCGCCTAGAGCGTCCAGCGGCTAATATGCGCGCCTATATGGCTGTACGCTGGATGTCGCCGTAATTTCCAAGCAGAAGGAGTTTCCCATGCAATACGTCACGCCTGATCTGTGCGATGCCTATCCGGACCTGGTGCAGGTCGTCGAGCCGCTGTTCAGCAACTTCGGTGGTCGCGATTCCTTCGGTGGCGAGATCGTGACCATCAAGTGTTTCGAGGACAATTCGCTGGTCAAGGACCAGGTCGACGTCGACGGTGCGGGCAAGGTGCTGGTGGTCGACGGCGGCGGCTCGCTGCGTCGTGCGCTGCTGGGTGACATGCTTGCCGAGAAAGCCGCACGCAATGGTTGGGAAGGTCTGGTTATCTACGGTTGCGTTCGTGACGTCGATGTTCTCGCGCAGACCGAGCTTGGCGTTCAGGCCCTGGCCAGTCATCCCATGAAGACCGACAAGCGCGGCATCGGTGATCTCAACGTTCCGGTGACGTTTTGCGGTGTGACGTTCCGTCCCGGTGAATACGTATACGCCGATAACAACGGCATCATCGTGTCGCCTGAGCCGCTTTCCATGCCGGAGTAAAGCCGG
Organism: Stutzerimonas kunmingensis; assembly: GCF_021432085.1. Taxonomy (GTDB): domain Bacteria; phylum Pseudomonadota; class Gammaproteobacteria; order Pseudomonadales; family Pseudomonadaceae; genus Stutzerimonas. The sequence goes on from NZ_CP090366.1 coordinate 2,420,159, forward strand.
CTCTAACGGCTGTGCGTGCCATCACTTCTGAGCCCGGCGATGCCGGGCTTTTCATGACCAGCGACGGAACGGATAGATGCGGGAAACCGAAAGCGAACAGCGCGGGCTGATCCACGCCTTTGTTCTCGATGGCAGCGGCGGGGCTCGCCAGATCGGCTATAGCGATCTGCCTGAGCTGCAGCTTGCGGCCAATGAGAGCATCTGGCTGCACTGGGATCGTGGCCAGCCCCAGGCGCAGGATTGGTTGCGCAGGCAAAGCGGGCTCAGTGGGTTCGCTTGCGATGTGCTGCTTGAGGAGAACACGCGCCCGCGCGTCTTGGCGCTGCCGCAGGAAGGGCTCTTGCTGTTCTTGCGGGGGGTGAATCTGAACCCCGATGCCGAGCCGGAAGACATGGTTTCCGTGCGCGTATTCGCCGATCAAAAGCGGGTCATTTCGCTTCGCCTTCGGCCGCTGCGCTCCACCGAAGTAGTGATTCGATTGCTGTCGGAAGGTAGGGGGCCGAAATCGACCTCTGAACTGCTGCTCTATCTGGCAGAGGCGATGACAGAGCGAGTCGATGATCTGGTCACTCAGCTGGCCGAGCGCATTGACGCCGTGGAGGAGCGGCTCGAGGGAGATGAGCAATACACCTTGGAACATGCTTCGATGCTTTCCTTGCGCCGGCAGGCCGCGAGCCTGCGGCGCTTCCTGCTGCCGCAGCGCGAGCTCTACGGCCAGATGACGCGTAATCAACCGAGCTGGTTTGCCGAGGATGACACTGAATACTGGAACGAGCTGAGTAACCGGCTCATCCGTTATCTGGAAGAACTCGAGATGGTCCGCGAGCGCGTGAATCTGGTGTTGGAGTCGGAGCATCGCAGGCTGAGCGAGCGGATGAACCGCACCATGTACCTGCTGGCTATAATTACCGGCTTTTTTCTGCCGCTCAGCTTCCTGACTGGGCTGCTGGGGATCAATGTGGGTGGTATTCCCGGGGCCGAGTTTTCCTACGGGTTCGTCGTTGCCTGCCTGCTCATCGGCGGCGTTGCGCTGTTGCAATGGTGGATACTGCGCCGCCTGCGTTGGGTGTGAATGTGACTCCCACCTAACCGTAAGCCGTCTAGACCACATACTTTAGCGAGGTTTGCATGCGCGATCCCTTCGAAGAATCCCTGCGCGATCTGCTCAACAAGCCCTCGGTTCATGATGACGACGCTTGTCTGGGCCGTGTGTTGAAAACGGCCAACCGGCAGGTTGGTGCCGGTGACCTGTTTGCACTGATCGGTCACTGGCTGCAGGCCTTGATGATCGCAGTCAACAGCGGCTCAGGTCATGTCGCTCCGGTTTCTCGCCGAGAAACACCTAACTGTTCGTTCGATAAGGCTGATTGATCATGGAATTCGATCCCTGGACCCAGAGTCTGTTGTCGGCGATGAGCTCCCTTTGGGCTTCCGTCGCCGCGTTCATTCCCCGATTGTTCGGCGCATTGGTCGTCGTCCTGCTTGGTTTCGTCGTCGCAAAGCTCCTCGACACCCTGCTTTCCAAAGTGCTTGCCAAGGTGGGCCTGGACCGGCTGATGGCGGGTACCGGTCTGACCAAGCTGCTGGGGCGGGCGGGGATCCGCATTCCGGTTTCCGCGCTGATCGGCAAGGTCGTGTACTGGTTTGTGCTGCTCATTTTTCTGGTTTCAGCCGCTGAATCGCTGGGGCTTGAGCGAGTGTCGGCAACGCTGGATATGCTGGCCCTCTACGTACCTAAAGTCTTTGGCGCGGCACTGATTCTGCTAGCAGGCGTGCTCTTGGCGCAGTTGCTCAGCGGCCTGGTGCGTGGCGCTGCCGAGAGTGTCGGGCTGGACTATGCCAACGGCCTGGCGCGGATGGCGCAGGGGCTCGTGATCATCATCAGCATCTCCGTTGCGATCGGACAGCTCGAGGTCAAGACTGAACTCCTCAACTATGTCATCGCCATCGTGCTGATCACCGTCGGCTTGGCAGTTGCGCTTGCGTTTGGACTCGGCAGTCGCGAGCTGGTATCGCAGATACTGGCTGGCATCTATGTGCGTGAGCTTTACGAGGTAGGGCAGCGCGTGTGCCTGGCGGATATCGAAGGACAGATCGAGGAAATCGGAACGGTCAAGACATTGCTACTGACCGACGACGGCGAACTGACCTCTGTCGCTAACAGAGTACTGCTCGAACAACGCGTCGGCAGCCGTTAGCCTTGCGATTCTGGTAAAGTACGTCGCCTTTTTTCCGGTTTCCTTAATGGTGGCCGTGCCCCCGACTGCCGGCTCGAAGCGTCTTGACTAAAACCCCATCGTCCATATCGCGCTACGACCCTCGCCAGCTCACCGACGAAGAGCTGGTGCAGCATGCTCATGTCGAACTATTTCATATAACGCGTGCATATGAAGAGCTTATGCGGCGATATCAGCGCACACTGTTCAATGTATGTGCGCGTTACTTGGGGAACGAGCGGGACGCCGACGATGTATGTCAGGAAGTTATGCTCAAGGTTTTATATGGGCTGAAAAACTTCGAGGGCAAATCGAAATTCAAGACGTGGCTATATAGCATCACTTATAATGAATGCATTACTCAATATCGCAAGGAGCGCCGCAAGCGGCGTTTGCTTGACGCACTCAGCCTCGATCCGCTTGAAGAGGCATCCGACGAGAAGGCGCCGAGAATCGAGGAGAAGACTGGGCTCGACCGGTGGCTCGTGCATGTGAATCCGATCGATCGAGAGATACTGGTGTTGCGTTTTGTTGCTGAACTTGAGTTTCAAGAAATCGCGGACATCATGCATATGGGTTTGAGTGCAACGAAGATGCGATACAAGCGTGCGCTCGATAAGCTGCGGGAAAAATTTTCCGATACTACTGAAACTTAATCCTGGAAACTTGTCTTATACCTTGCGAACAGCTTGGGCATACAGACAGCCGGTTTCCTTAGATTGTTCTGACTCTAACCACCAGATGGGGATTTACGGATGAAACTTAAAAACACCTTAGGCGTCGTTATCGGTTCGATGGTTGCCGCCACTTCTCTCAGCGCGCTGGCCCAAGGACAGGGCGCCGTAGAGGTGGAAGCGTTCGGTAAGCACTATTTCACCGATAGCTCGCGTGACGTGCAGCGTGACGGCGAGCTTTATGGCGCTGGCGCCAGCTACTTCCTTACCGATGATGTTTCCCTGGGCCTGTCCTACGGCGAATACCATGACCTGACCTCCAAGGATCCGTTCGGCGCCGATGGCAGCCACAAGAACATCAAGGGCAGCCTTACTTCGCTGGATGCTGCCTACCACTTCGGCGCGCCAGGCGTAGGTCTGCGTCCGTACGTCTCCGCTGGTGTGGCTCATCAGAGCATCGGCCAGGCGACTCGTGGCGGTCGTGACAGCAGCACCTTCGCTAATGTTGGTACCGGTCTGAAGTACTACTTCACCGAGAACTTCTTTGCCAAGGCCAGCGTCGACGGCATGTACAACATCGATGCAGACGAAGCTGAGTGGATGGCTGGTGTTGGTGTCGGTCTGAACTTCGGTGGTGGTGCTCGCGAGGTTGCAGCAGTCGAGCCGACTCCAGAGCCGGCTCCGGCTCCGATTGTCGACAACGAACCAGAGCCTGCTCCTGAGCTGGTCCGTGTCGAACTGGACGTCAAGTTCGATTTCGACAAGTCGCGCGTTCGTGAAGAAAGCTACAGCGATATCAAGAACCTCGCTGACTTCATGCAGCAGTACCCGCAGACCAACACCACTGTTGAAGGTCACACTGACTCCGTTGGTACTGACCAGTACAACCAGCGTCTGTCCGAGCGTCGTGCCGAAGCAGTGCGCAACGTTCTCGTCAACGAATACGGTGTTGAGGGTGGCCGCGTGAACTCCACAGGTTACGGTGAGTCCCGTCCGGTTGCCGACAACGCCACTGAGGAAGGTCGTCAGATCAACCGTCGCGTTGAAGCAGAAGTGGAAGCTCAGGTTCAGTAATCTGAGTTAGCTACGTCTAGAAAAGCCCGGCTAGTCCGGGCTTTTCTTTGTCTGTGGGAAAAGACTATCTAGTGGCAATCCCTTTTCTCGATGGTGTTTTTGCTGCGGCTGTGCTGCATGGTGATGGCTGGTGCGGCCGGTGCGCATTGCTGTACAGGCGTTGGTCGCCGCTCCGATTGGAAGGGTGCAGCGGCGATGGAGGCAATAAAAAACCCCGCCGAGGCGGGGTTTTTTATTGCCTTACGGCGTCATCAGACTTCGACGACCTTGATCTTGGCCTTCTCCGCAGCGTCACGGAATTCGGCGATCTGGTCGAAAGACAGGTAGCGATAGATATCGGCAGCCATGCTATCGATGTTCTTCGCGTATTCCATGTACTCCTCGACGGTCGGTAGCTTGCCGGTGATGGACGCTACTGCCGCCAGCTCTGCCGAAGCCAGGTAGACGTTAGTGGCGTCACCCAGACGATTCGGGAAGTTACGAGTGGAGGTAGAGACCACAGTGGACCCGGTTTGCACGCGAGCCTGGTTACCCATGCACAGCGAGCAGCCCGGCATTTCCATGCGCGCGCCAGCCTTGCCGTAGATGCCGTAGTAGCCTTCCTCGGTCAGCTGATGAGCGTCCATCTTGGTCGGCGGAGCCAGCCACAGACGGGTCGGAATGCCACCCTTGACCTTGTCGAGCAGCTTGCCGGCAGCGCGGAAGTGGCCGATGTTGGTCATGCAGGAGCCGATGAAGACTTCGTCGATCTTCTCGCCAGCAACGGTGGACAGCAGGCGGGCATCGTCCGGGTCGTTCGGCGCGCAGAGCACGGGCTCTTTCACTTCGGCCAGGTCGATTTCGATCACCGCAGCGTATTCGGCGTCCTTATCTGCTTCCAGCAGCTTCGGATCGGCGACCCACGCTTCCATCGCTTGAGCGCGGCGCTCCAGGGTGCGGGCATCACCGTAACCTTCGCTGATCATCCAGCGCAGCATGGTGATGTTGGACTTCAGGTACTCGGCGATCGAGTCTTCCGGCAGCTTGATGGTGCAGCCGGCAGCCGAACGCTCGGCGGAGGCGTCGGACAGCTCGAATGCCTGCTCCACGGTCAATTGGTTGAGACCTTCGATCTCGAGAATGCGACCGGAGAAAATGTTCTTCTTGCCCTTCTTCTCGACAGTCAGCAGACCCTGCTGAATGGCGTAGTAGGGGATGGCATGAACCAGGTCACGCAGGGTGATGCCGGGCTGCATCTGACCCTTGAAGCGCACCAGTACGGATTCCGGCATGTCCAGCGGCATGACGCCAGTGGCGGCGGCGAAGGCGACCAGGCCGGAACCGGCCGGGAAGGAGATGCCGATCGGGAAGCGGGTGTGCGAGTCACCACCGGTACCAACGGTATCCGGCAGCAGCATGCGGTTCAGCCAGCTGTGGATGATGCCGTCGCCCGGACGCAGGGACACGCCGCTGCGGTTCATGATGAAGTCCGGCAGGGTGTGGTGGGTGTTGACGTCGATCGGCTTTGGATATGCAGCTGTGTGGCAGAACGACTGCATGACCAGATCGGCGGAGAAGCCCAGGCAAGCCAGATCCTTCAGCTCGTCGCGAGTCATCGGGCCAGTGGTGTCCTGGGAGCCGACGGTGGTCATCTTCGGTTCGCAGTAGGTGCCCGGACGAACGCCCTTGCCTTCCGGCAAGCCGCAGGCGCGACCGACCATCTTCTGCGCGAGGGTGAAACCTTTGCCACTGTCAGTCGGCGCTTCCGGCTTCTTGAACAGGGTGGACGGTGCCAGACCCAGCTCGGCGCGGGCCTTCTCGGTCAGGCCGCGGCCGATGATCAGCGGAATACGACCGCCAGCACGGACTTCGTCCAGCAGGACGTCGGTCTTCAGTTCGAAAGTGGTGACGACTTCATCGGTGCCGTGCTTGCAAACCTTGCCAGCGTATGGGTAGACGTCGATCACGTCGCCCATGGCCAGGTTGCTGCAGTCGAATTCGATCGGCAGGGCACCGGCATCTTCCATGGTGTTGTAGAAGATCGGGGCGATCTTTGTGCCGAAGCAGAAGCCACCAGCGCGCTTGTTCGGCACGTTCGGGATGTCGTCACCGAAGAACCATAGCACGGAGTTGGTAGCCGACTTGCGCGAGGAGCCGGTACCGACCACGTCGCCGACATAAGCAACTGGGAAGCCCTTGGCTTTCAGTTCTTCCATCTGCTTGATTGGGCCGACCGAGCCCGGTACGTCCGGGTTGATGCCTTCACGGGCCATTTTCAGCATGGCCAGCGCGTGCAGTGGGATGTCAGGGCGCGACCAGGCGTCTGGAGCAGGCGACAGATCGTCGGTGTTGGTTTCGCCAGTGACCTTGAATACGGACAGGGAAACTTTTTCGGCAACTGCCGGGCGGTTGGTGAACCACTCGCCTTCGGCCCAGGACTGCATCACAGCCTTGGCATGCTCGTTACCGGCCTTGGCCTTTTCGGCCACGTCGTGGAAAGCGTCGAACATCAGCAGGGTGTGCTTCAGTTGCTCGGCGGCAACGGCGGCCAGTTCGGCGTTATCCAGCAGCTCGACCAGAGTGGCGATGTTGTAGCCGCCCTGCATGGTGCCCAGCAGTTCGACAGCGCGCTGCTTGCTCAGCAATGGCGAGGAGGTTTCACCTTTGGCCAGGGCGGACAGGAAGCCGGCCTTGACGTAGGCGGCTTCGTCGACGCCAGCGGGGACGCGGTTAGTGATCAGGTCAACGAGGAATTCTTCTTCGCCGGCTGGCGGATTCTTCAGCAGCTCAACCAGGCCTGCGGTTTGGTCGGCGTTCAGCGGCTGGGGCACGACGCCCTGGGCGGCACGCTCTTCTACGTGTTTGCGATAGGCTTCAAGCACAGTTTTTACCCTCATCATTGGTCCCTTGGGTGTTTCGGGACGCGCATCCGGAAGCTGTTTTCAAAGTTTTACGCCGGGCGGGCGAGGCCGGATGGGCAGGGTAAAGATAAATCTGCGCATCCGGCACGCAGCCGGTTCAACTGTGCTCGTGACGCTTTGAAAACAGCTTCGTATGGAATGTGGCGCCAAAAACGGCGGGCCGATACTACTGGAAATGGCCCCAAAAGTTAAGTCGAGCGCCAGCGACGGCCGCCGCCAAGGCGTCGTGAGCTTGCGTGAAAAGATTTCGCTCGGGCCCGCGGGGCCTGGGCTTGTGGCGGCGCAAGAGGGGCCCACGCTTTAAACAAAGATGACCCTGGTAGGACAAAAGTCTAAGATGCTCGGCCCGCCATCAACCTGCTTCGGTCATGTCCTCACAGCGCATCAAAACCCCTTGCATTGGTCTGTGCTCGACGGTGTACGGCGATATCGTCTGCCGTGGGTGCAAGCGATTCCATCATGAGGTGGTTAACTGGAACGCCTATGGCGAAGAGGAAAAGCGGGCGGTATGGCGGCGTCTGGAAATCCTCCTGGCGCAGGTCATGACGGCCAAGCTCGAAGTGTTCGATGCTCAGCTGTTGCGCCAGCAGCTGGAGGCTCGGCAGATCCGCTTTGTAGTGGAGCAGTCTCCCTACTGCTGGGCCTATCAGTTGATCGCGCGCGGTGCGCGGCTGATTCAGCAGCTCGAAGCCTATGGCGTTGCTTTGCTACCCGAATTCCGTGATCGACCGCTGCCTGAACTGCGCGACGCGATCGATCAGGAGTTCTTCCTGCTTTCCGAGGCTCATTACGAGCGCTACATCGCGCCACGCTTTCTAGCGGAAGGTATCGACTTCAAGGTCTGATGAAGCCCACGGGCCAGCGTTTTCGTTCGAAGCGGTCTGACTCAGTGGCGAACCAGGTCTTCGAGGTGATCGATGATGTCGTTGGGCTTGAGTACCAGGACATCGCTTTCCAGCGTGTCGAGCACCACCTCGGCAGTGTTACCCATCAGTGCGCCAGAGAATCCGGTCCTTGCCACTGTGCCAATCACTGTGACGACTGCCTTGAGCTGGTGGCAAACGCGCGGAATCAGCGCATCGGCTGGGCCTTCCTCGACATGTAGCTGAGCGTCAGGAATCTGAAAGTCTTCCTGGAACTGCTTGCAGGCATCTCTATACCGAGCTTCGATGGTTTCCTTGAGTTGGAACGCCGGGTCGGCGGCGGAAAGCATCGCTGAAGGATGCGCACTGATGACGTGCAGCTTGCCGTCGGCGAGGCTGGCGATCTCGTAGCCGTGATTGATGATGGTCGCGTGCAGCGTGCGGTGTTCCAGATCGGCGTTGCCGACGTCCACCGCGGCGAGAATGTTTCCACCTGTCCATGGCTTGTCAGTTTTCACCATCAGCACCGGGCTGGGGCAATAACGCAGCAGCTTCCAGTCCTCGGGAGTGAGCAGGGCGCGCTTGAGGGGGTTGTCCGGCACGTGCTGCTTGACGACCAACCCGCAACCTTCGGCCTGCTGCACGTTGATGATGGTCTGATGGATGCTCTCGTGCCACGCCTGCTGGGTGGACACCTGATGGCCCTCGCTAGCCAGCTGTTCGCTCAGTGCGGTCAGGTGGGCACCGTGGTCGTGCTTGGTATCGCACACCAGCAGGTGCAGGCGGGACTGGCTGACACTTGCGATCAGTCGCGCACGTTTGAGTGCCAGCTCTTGCGGCTGGTTCGGGTCAATTACCACGAGGATGCAGCGAATGGCTTGCATGATCGGCTCCATTTCCAGATTCAGGTTGGTCAACTATAGACAAGCCTGCGATGCCGGCCGTGATGTATATCAAGCAAGGCTGGCTGCTCCGCGCGGCATTCGCAATAATGCCCGTCCGGTGTCCGGCGGTGCCATTTAACTGTCGGCTTATTAAGTTCCTGAATATGCAAGGCTAGACATGCTTCCTGATCTCAACGAATTCCTCGGTTGTGCCACACCCGCCGCATGGGTGGATGCAGCGTTGCAGAATCAGGATGTGATGCTCATCGATCATGGAAACTGCGAGAAGAAGGCGGCAGGTGCGGCGTTCCAGTTGATGTTCCGCTACGTTGACAAACCGGACCTGCAGAACAAGATGTCGCGCCTCGCCCGTGAGGAGCTGCGTCATTTCGAGCAGGTGCTGGCAATCGTTCGCCGACGAGAGATCCAGCTGCGGAACGTTGGGTCGTCACGCTATGCAGCCGGCCTGCGCGAACTCGTACGCAATCATGAGCCGTACCGGCTGACTGATACGCTGGTGATCGGTGCCTTTATCGAGGCACGCTCCTGTGAGCGTTTCGCCATGTTGGTGCCGCATCTGGATGAGGAGCTGGGCAAGTTCTATCACGGGCTGCTCAAGTCGGAAGCGCGGCACTTTCAGGACTATCTCAAGCTGGCGTACCAATATGGCGATGCGGCCGATGTCGATACGGCGATCATTCGGGTACGTGAACGCGAGCGCGAACTCATCGAAAGCCCGGACGCCGAGTTTCGCTTCCACAGCGGCGTGCCGCTGGCGGCTTAGTTCAGATCGAACGGGGCCTGTTGAAAGCCGCTCTCGTCGACCTGTAACGCCCAGCCTTGCTGGTCCCAATCGCCGAGCACGATTCGCTGCGCCGGACGGCCGTCGACTTCCAGTTCATGTGTTGCGGGGCGATGGGTGTGGCCGTGGATCAGGGTCCGCACGCCATGCTCGGCGAGTACTCGAGGGATCAGCTCCGGGGTGACATCGATGATGTCCGAAGCCTTCATGCGCGTCTGGGCGCGACTTTCATTGCGCAGCTTGCGCGCGAGTTTTCGGCGAGTGGACAACGGCAGATGACGCAGGATGAACAGGCTGAGCGGATTGCGCAGCAAACGCCGTAGCCGCATGTAGCCTTCATCGCGGGTGCACAGGCTGTCGCCATGCATCAGCAGGACGCGCTCACCGCCGAGCTCGACCACACTCGGGTCGCCCAGCAGCGTACAGCCCGCCGCGCGGCAGAAGCCCTTGCCCAGCATGAAGTCACGGTTGCCGTGCATCAGGTAAATGCGCGTACCGCGTTCGCTCAGGGCGCGTAACGCGTCGGCGATCGATTGCTGGAAGGGTGTCATGGCATCGTCGCCGATCCAGACCTCAAAAAAGTCGCCGAGTATGTACAGCGCTTCGGCCTGGCGCGCGCGAGTGGCGAGAAAATGCAGAAACGCCCGGGTAATGTCCGGGCGTTTCTCTTCCAGGTGCAGATCGGAGATCAGCAGAATCACTCGCGATTACTCGACGATTTCCGCTTTCTCGATCACCACGTCTTCCACTGGAACGTCCTGGTGACCGGATTTCATGGTGGTCGCCACGGCCTTGATCTTCTCGACCACGTCCATGCCTTCGGTCACCTCGCCGAACACGGCGTAACCCCAGCCCTGAACGGTTGGCGCGCTGTGGTCGAGGAAGTCGTTGTCCTTCACGTTGATGAAGAACTGCGCGGAGGCAGAGTGCGGCTCCATGGTGCGGGCCATGGCCAGGGTACCGGTCTTGTTCGACAGGCCGTTGTTGGCCTCGTTCTTGATAGGGGCGCGAGTCGGCTTCTGCTTCATGCCAGACTCGAAACCGCCGCCCTGGATCATGAAGTTGCTGATCACGCGGTGGAAGATGGTGCCGTCGTAGTGACCGCTCTTCACGTATTCCTTGAAGTTGGCAGTGGTTTCCGGTGCCTTGTCTTCGAACAGGTTGACGGTGATGACGCCGTAGTTGGTGTGCAGTTTGATCATCGGGGATGAGATTCCGTTTTCGTGGGGCTGGCCAAGTGCGGGACAGGCCGCTGCAAGGGTCGTCGTACCGAATGCCGTCAGGCGCTGATGGCAGTGCCGCCTTGGGCGCATTGCTCTGTCAGGGGGTTGACGGGTCCGCTATGATAAGCGCTTTGGTGCGACACGTGTGCACGTGTCGCGCTTGGTTTGGTTAACTGCACCATGGCTCCAAACCCTTTGTTTCAAGGGGTTAATGCTTAAAACAGCAGCTAATGTACCCGGCTCAGCCTGGTAATCCTACGCTTCGGACGCTCTGCGTTTTTACGAGGCTAGGCAATGAATCTGCATCAATTCGCACCCAAAATGGGTCCGCAATGGGGTGTAGAAACCAGAAAGTTGCAATCTAGCCTAGCTCGATTGTTACAAATAATGTCTAACCCAGAGGGTGAATTCCGCCCTCTGGGCAGATTTCGTCCCTCACGTTGGGCATCGAGCCTTTATTACCGTCGTGAGACGTTGGGGGACGTTAAACCAAGCGCGGAGCGTCAAGCTCCGAATCGCATTGCTCAGCTCTGCTTGTTCAGGGAGTACCGAGCCTGGCGTGTACCCGCCAGTTCATTAGATCGGCATGCGTCAGGGGCCAACCCTGGGGTGTGAAGCCCGATTAACAATGTCTCGCTCGCAAGAGGGTGTTATCCGGTGACGGAGAACGCTTCGCGTCCGAATTGCACGGACGCGACGAAGCTAATGACCTAACCCGCATGGCTAACGCATGTGAATCGTCGCCAGAACCCTCGTAACTATCGACGGGCCTACGGCAATTATTGGCCTCAGCCAAAAACGGCATAGCAGTTGGCATCACAGTCAAAGCTTGTGATGCGGTACCACACAACTGTCGGGGGATAGACGAAGCCTAAACGGGGAATAGATGCGACTCGGGGAACGTGGCAATCCCGACCACTCGCCTGGTCAGCAACATCGGTCAGGCAGGCAAACCGCAAGGGGCGCTGATGGGTGTGGGGAATGGGAGGATGCAAAAAGCGAAGGGCTGCCTGTAATGGGTGGCATACCGGTTGAAACATCACCGGCAGGGGCAACCCTGGCTGACGTGCATCTGGTTTACGAGCGCAAAACATAGCCGCTGATTCCAGCGATAACAAACGACCCTATGGGCGATTACTGCCCATAGGGGAGTAGTCCGTCCTGAATGTCGTGATTTCAGGAGGACAGTATGAAAACGCAACCAGCAGCACCGGTCGCGTCTGCGTCCTTCGACGGGATGAAGAACTGGCACGATCTTGATTGGGCCAGGGTTCAACAAACCGTTCGGAAAACGCAGCTAAAGATTGCGCAGGCAACTGGGGAAGGCAACTGGCGCAGGGTTAAACGCCTGCAACGACTGCTGACCCACTCGTTCTATGGCCGCTGTCTGGCTGTAAGGCGAGTCACGGAGAACCGGGGTCGCAAGACGCCGGGTGTCGATGGAGAAACCTGGGGAACGCCTCAGGCCAAGCTCCAGGCCGTGGGACGTCTGTCGAAAAAGCGAGGCTATCGGCCCAAGCCGCTACGGCGGGTATGGATACCGAAGGCCGGCAAGCCAGAGAAACGCCCACTGGGTATCCCGACGATGTTGGATCGGGCCATGCAGGCGCTGTATCTGCAAGCGTTGGAACCTGTAATCGAAAGCACCAGCGATCCGAAGTCCTATGGATTTCGCCCGGATCGTTCGACTGCTGACGCAATGGTCGAGCTTTTCCACCTGCTGTCGCCACAAACGGCGCCGGTCTGGATTCTGGAAGGCGACATCAAAGGTTTCTTCGACAACATTAACCATGAATGGCTGTGCCGGAATGTTCCGATGGACAGGACGGTGCTGCGCAAGTGGTTGAAGGCCGGGGTTATCGACCGGCGACAACTCATGGCTACGGAGGCCGGGACGCCGCAGGGAGGAATTATCTCGCCCTGTCTGGCAAACGCCACCTTGAATGGCTTGGAAACCCAACTGAAGCGCCATCTGGTGCAGAAATTGGGAGCCAAAAAAGCTAAGAAGATCAAAGTGCAGTGTGTGCGCTATGCGGATGATTTTGTCGTTACGGCAGCCTCGAAAGAGCTGCTAGAGGACGAGGTCAAGTCATGGGTAGAGCAATTCCTGTCGGTACGAGGAGTTGCACTGTCACAGGCGAAAACGCAGATCACGCACATCAATCAAGGCTTCGATTTTCTAGGGTGGAATTTCAGGAAGTACGTGCCGAAATCGCCGTATAGGAAGGCCAAGCTGCTGATCAAACCCTCGAAGAAGAACGCCTCGGCGTTCTATCGGAAAGTGCGAGAGATCATCAAAAACAGCGGGGCACTGACGCAGGATGCGTTGATCGGCCAGCTGAACCCGGTACTGAAGGGGTGGGCGCAATACCACTCCCCGGTCGTGGCAAAACAGACCTTCAGCAAGCTGGATAGCTTGATTTTCTGGCGACTCTGGAGGTGGGCGAAGCGTAGGCACTCGAAGAAGTCGGCTGACTGGATCAGGAATAAATACTTCCGATCCATAGGCGGGCAGAACTGGGTGTTTGCGTATCCCTACAAAAATGGCAAGGGAGAAAGGCATTACCGACAGCTGTACAAGCTGGCGGAAACCGCAATCGTGCGTCACAAGCGTTTACCGGGTGAGTATCAGCCCTACGACGCGGCGCATGAGCTGAAGTGGGAGGCGTTGAGGGTCCAGCGGATGCAGCACAAGCTGCGTTATCGGGGGCAAATACTCAGTATCTTTCGCAGACAGAAGGGGGTTTGTGCCCTGTGCGGGCATGCGATCAGCAAGGAGACCGGTTGGCACGACCATCACGTCATCAGGCGTGTGGACGGCGGACCGGATACCTTGAGCAATCGCGTGCTGCTTCATCCCAACTGTCATGCGCTGGTGCATAGCCGGCGTGAAAAGGTAACTCTGCGATACGGTGGTCTGGAATGTTAAGATCACGCGACATTGTTGCCGGTCAGCCATCAGCTGACTTTTCGTAAACTTGAGCCGTATGCGGTGAAAGCCGCACGTACGGTTCTTAGGGGGGGACGGGCCAGTAATGGCCTGTCCCTACCCGACATTTGGTCGGCCTACCCTGAGCCGCACTCGCTGATCGTTAAGGACATCATGAGCAAGCCCGAGACTCCCGCCGCTAGCAACTTTCTCCGTCCGATCGTCCAGGCCGACCTGGACTCCGGCAAGCACGCCAAGATCGTCACCCGCTTCCCGCCTGAGCCCAATGGCTATCTGCATATCGGCCACGCCAAATCGATCTGCCTGAATTTCGGCCTGGCGAAGGAGTTCGGTGGCGAGTGCAACCTGCGCTTCGATGACACCAACCCGGCCAAGGAAGACCAGGAGTACATCGACGCCATCAAAAGTGATGTCGAATGGCTGGGCTTTCAGTGGGCGGGCGAGGAGCGCTATGCCTCCAACTATTTCGATCAGCTGCACGAGTGGGCCGTCCATCTGATCAAGGCGGGCAAGGCCTATGTTTGTGATCTGACGCCTGAGCAAGCGCGTGAGTATCGCGGCAGCCTGACCGAGCCCGGCAAGAACAGTCCGTTCCGCGAGCGGTTGGTGGAGGAAAACCTCGATCTCTTCGCGCGCATGAAAGCCGGTGAATTCCCGGATGGCGCCCGTGCGCTGCGGGCGAAGATCGACATGGCTTCGCCCAACATGAACCTGCGCGATCCGATCCTCTATCGCATTCGCCATGCGCACCATCACCAGACCGGCGACAAGTGGTGCATCTACCCCAGCTACGATTTCACCCATGGTCAGTCTGATGCCATCGAGGGCATCACGCATTCGATCTGTACATTGGAATTCGAGGATCACCGGCCGCTGTACGAGTGGTTCCTGGCCAACTTGCCCGTGCCGGCGCAGCCGCGTCAGTACGAATTCGCCCGCCTCAACCTGAACTACACCATCACCAGCAAGCGCAAGCTCAAGCAGCTGGTCGATGAGAAGCACGTGAACGGCTGGGACGATCCGAGGATGTCGACGCTTTCGGGCTTTCGTCGTCGCGGTTACACCCCGGCGTCGATCCGCAATTTCTGCGACATGATCGGTGTGAATCGCGCCGGCGGCGTCGTCGACATCGGCATGTTGGAATTCGCCATCCGTGAGGATCTGGATGCCAACGCAGCGCGTGCGATGTGTGTGCTGAAACCGCTCAAGGTGGTGATCACCAACTACCCGGAAGGCCAGGTCGAGAACCTCGAGCTGCCGCGCCATCCCAAGCAGGATATGGGCGTGCGGGTGCTGCCATTCAGCCGGGAACTCTACATCGACGCCGGCGACTTCGAGGAAGTCCCTCCGGCTGGGTTCAAACGCTTGATTCCAGGCGGTGAAGTGCGCCTGCGCGGCAGCTACGTGATCCGTGCCGATGAAGCCGTGAAGGATGATCAGGGCAATGTCGTCGAGCTGCGCTGTTCCTATGACGAGAACACCCTCGGCAAGAATCCGGAGGGGCGCAAGGTCAAGGGCGTCATCCACTGGGTGCCGGCCGCCGAGAGCGTCGAGTGCGAGGTGCGTCTGTACGATCGCCTGTTCCGCTCGGCCAATCCGGAAAAGGACGAGGAGGGCGGTAGCTTTCTCGACAACATCAATCTGGAGTCGCTGGTTGTGCTCAAGGGGTGCCGTGCCGAGCCGTCGCTGGCCAGTGCCGAACCTGAAGAGCGGTTCCAGTTTGAACGCGAAGGCTATTTCTGCGCCGACATGAAGGACAGCAAGCCGGGCGCTCCCGTGTTCAACCGCACCGTCACGCTGCGTGACTCCTGGGGTCAATGATGGCGCTGTCGATCTACAACACGCTGACCAAGACCAAGGAAGCGTTCCGCCCGCTGGAAGGCAACAAGGTGCGTATGTACGTCTGTGGCATGACGGTCTATGACTTCTGCCACATCGGTCATGCACGGGTGATGGTCGCGTTCGACGTGGTCACCCGTTGGCTGCGCCACCGCGGCTACGACGTGACCTACGTGCGTAACATCACCGACATCGACGACAAGATCATCCGCCGTGCCAGCGAGAACGGCGAGCCGTTCCAGGCGCTGGTCGAGAGAATGATCGCCGCCATGCACGATGACGAGACCCGCCTCAACGTACTGCGTCCGGATATCGAGCCGCGTGCGACTGACCATATCGCCGGCATGCACACGATGATCCAGACGCTCATCGACAAGGGCTTCGCTTATGCGCCGGGCAATGGTGATGTCTATTACCGGGTCGGCAAGTTCGTCGGTTACGGCAAGCTGTCGCGGCGCAAGATCGAGGACCTGAAGATCGGCGCGCGCATCGAGGTTGATGAGGCCAAGGAAGATCCACTGGATTTCGTGCTGTGGAAGGGCGCCAAGCCAAGTGAACCGAGCTGGGATTCTCCTTGGGGTGCCGGTCGTCCGGGCTGGCATATCGAATGCTCGGTGATGTCGACCTGCTGCCTAGGCGAGACCTTCGACATTCATGGCGGTGGTCCGGACCTGGTGTTCCCGCACCATGAGAACGAGATTGCCCAAAGTGAAGCAGCCACTGGCAAGCAGTACGCCAATGCCTGGATGCACGCCGGCGCGGTGCGTGTCGATGGCGAGAAGATGTCCAAGAGCCTGGGCAACTTCTTCACCATTCGGGAAGTGCTGGAAAAGTACCATCCTGAGGTCGTGCGCTATCTGCTGGTTTCCAGCCACTATCGCAGCCCAATCAACTACTCCGAAGACAGCCTGCGCGAGGCCAAGGGCGCTCTGGAGCGCTTCTACAACGGCCTCAAGGGCCTGCCTGAGGCGACGCCGGGCGGTGGCGACGAGTTCATCGCGCGCTTCGGCGTGGCGATGGACGACGACTTCAACTCGCCGGAAGCCTGCGCGGTGCTGTTCGAGATGATCCGTGAGGTGAACCGTCTGCGTGAGTCTGATCTGGCCGCAGCTGCGGCGTTGGCTGCACGTCTCAAGGAGCTGGCGGGCGTATTGGGCGTGCTGCAGCTTGAGCCTGAAGCCTTCCTGCAAGCTGGTGCGGCGGGCAAGGTCGATGCCTCCGAGGTCGAGGCGTTGATCGCTGCGCGCCTCACGGCTCGAGCTGAAAAGAACTGGGCCGAATCCGATCGTATCCGCGACCAGCTCACCGCGATGGGGGTGGTGCTGGAGGATGGCAAAGGCGGAACGACATGGCGTCTTGCTGAATAAAAGGGACGGCGTAATCAAAAACGGCACCGAAAGGTGCCGTTCTTGTTTTACT
Source organism: Stutzerimonas kunmingensis (assembly GCF_021432085.1). GTDB lineage: Bacteria > Pseudomonadota > Gammaproteobacteria > Pseudomonadales > Pseudomonadaceae > Stutzerimonas. The sequence continues at coordinate 2,437,003 of NZ_CP090366.1, forward strand.
CGCAGTAGTTATCGATGCAAATGTTCGGCGGCGTGCAGTGTATTTTCCAGCAGGCAGGCTCGGGTCATCGGACCTACTCCACCCGGAACCGGAGTGATCCAGGCGGCGCGTTCGCTGGCTGGTCCGAATTCAACGTCGCCCAGCAGGCGCCCGTCGGCCTGGCGGTTGATGCCCACATCGATGACGATCGCCCCAGGCTTGATCCACTCACCCTTTACCAGGCCGGTGATACCGGTCGCTACCACGACCAGATCAGCTCGGCGAACGTGCTCTTCGAGGTTGCGGGTGAAGCGATGGGTCACGGTGGTGGTGCAGCCAGCCAAGAGCAGTTCCAGCGCCATTGGGCGACCGACAATGTTGGATGCGCCCACGACGACCGCATCCAGACCGTGCAGATCGACACCGGTGCTCTCCAGCAGCGTGATGATCCCCTTTGGCGTGCAGGGGCGTAGCAGCGGCATGCGTTGAGCGAGACGACCGACGTTATAGGGATGGAAGCCGTCCACATCCTTGTCCGGACGGATGCGCTCGAGCAATTGCGAGGCATCGAGGTGCTTTGGCAGCGGCAGTTGCACAAGGATGCCGTCGATGGAGGTGTCGTCGTTGAGCTGATCGATCAGCGCAAGAAGATCTTCTTGGCGAGTATCGCTCGGCAGGTCATGGGCCACGGAATTGAAGCCCACCTCCTCGCAATCCTTGCGCTTGTGCGCCACGTAAACCTGGGAGGCTGGGTCGCTGCCCACCAGAATTACGGCGAGGCCGGGAGCGCGAAGCCCTTGGGCGCGGCGTTCGGCAACACGACCGGAGATCTGTTGGCGAATGTTGGCAGCAATCGTTTTACCGTCGATCAGTTTTGCGGTCATGACGCTTGGTTAACCATTGGAGAGGACTTGGAAAGGGCGCGTATTCTCGCATGTCGCAGCGATGTGGCAAAGGCGAAGCAGCTACCGGCACCTGTAACTCCTTTATCTAACTGAAATTTTTTTGAATTTGCTGTTGACGAGTGTTTGGAGCCTCTATAACATTCGCCCCGCTTGTCGAGCACAGCCTGCTGCTGGGTAAGATGGCTTTCGAAGAGGGTTGCTTCTTCAATAGCCGGAGCTTCAAGTCTGCGCTCCGAACAGAATGCAGATAAAGCGCCCGTAGCTCAGCTGGATAGAGCATCCGCCTTCTAAGCGGATGGTCGCAGGTTCGAGTCCTGCCGGGTGCGCCATTTCGGCCTCTGGCACAAGCAAATGCAATATGGTGGGCGTAGCTCAGTTGGTAGAGCACAGGATTGTGGCTCCTGGTGTCGAGGGTTCGATCCCCTTCGTCCACCCCATATTCCAGAAAGCGCCAGGCATTGCCTGGCGTTTTCGTTTAGGCCCTGCTTGGCGGACGTGGTGAAATTGGTAGACACACCAGATTTAGGTTCTGGCGCCGCAAGGTGTGAGAGTTCGAGTCTCTCCGTCCGCACCATCTCATGATTTCGAAGCTTTGCAAGAAGAATCGAAAATCTCTAAAAGCCCCGTAACAGGGGCTTTTTTGTGTCTGCTGTTGTAACACGTGAGGCAACGCACGATGCCTTGCAGCGCAGACGGCGGAGGTTGATGGTACTGATCATCCTCGCCGCCACAGACGACTCAATCGATGCCATGCGGGGCGTTGTAGCTCAGGTGGTTGAGGCCAGCGGGCCTTCTTGCTTTCGCATTGCACGATGCCGTTGGTACCGAGCCTCAGGCGCCAGCGCTGGGCCGATGGAAAGTGCTCGCCCGGATTGGTGTGCAACAGCAGCAGGTTGTAGTCGTGCTGCTTCTCGATGGGGTGGGCTTGAACTGAACCTTTGCTGCCATCGCTGGCGGAATCATCTTCGTCGGCCAGGACAAACAATTTGTTGTGGCTCGCCTGGATCATCGCGCAAAGCTGTTCGCAATCCAGCGTGAGCCGCTCCCGAATCTCGTCGTGCTCCAATGCTGCGTTGTCCAGACTCAGCAGCACGCGATAGCAGATGATCTGCCGCTCCTCGTTGGTGGCCCATTTGCCGGAGTGTTCCCGAACCAGGGGCGGTAGATCCGCCAGCTTGCGGTAGTCGAGCCAGACCCGTTGCTGCGCGAGCAACTTGCGGGTGTAGGGCATGAACAGGCGAATCTTCCAGCGCGGCTTGCCTTTGCGTAGTCTGCGGGTGATGGCGGTGATCATGTCGTCGCGCAGCAGATCACGGACGGCGTAGACCAGCGCTATCACAAGCAGAAGAGTGAGCGAGAGTTTCTCGCTGGCGTCGCGCGCATTGAACAGGAAGTAGGTGAAGAGCGACATGATCAGCATCGTCGACGCCGCCTTGACCAGCTTGTGAGTGCCGGCGCCCAACTGCGTAACCTTCGAACGCAGCAGTACTGGGTACTCCAGCAGCCGGTGATATAGCGCCATGCGGTTCCATATGCGTGTCGGGGTGCCGTGGAAGTCGCTCAGGTACTCGCGCTCCTTACGGTATCTGTGTTCCTGGTGCAGGAACTCCGCCACTGATTGCTTGAGTTCCTCGTCGAGGGCCGCGTAGCCCTCGAGGGTCATGCTTTCCAGCAAGAATTGCTCGGCATGCCACGAGAAATAGATGTCCATCTGGCGGAAGTAGCGCTGTTGGTTGCTCTGCTTTGGGCTGGACTTGCGCAGGCGTTGCGCGAAGTTCTGGCTGAGCCGCAGGGCTCGCGCTACGGGCTCTGCCACAGCTTCGGACGTGAGCATCTGCTGGCGCAAGCGCTCCATTGAAGCCTGGTACTGGAAGAACCAGGAGCCGTACATGATTTCGTAGTGCGGTGAGAGCAGCACGAAGGATTGGTCAGCCTTGCTGATGCGGTCCTTCGATGGCATGCCAAGCAGCCCGAAACTGTGCGTTAGGGTGGTAAAGAAAAACTGCTCTTCCGACAGGGTCCAGGCCGACAGGTTGCTCTCGTGCGGGGTGAACAGATACAGCTCGATCTTGTGCCGTCCAGGCTGCTTCAGCGTGCGGGTCAGCTGCAGGCGGAAATCACCTTTGCGCTTGAGCGAAAACACGGAACCCCCAAATGACAATAAAACGTGGCCAGCTTAGCAAGCTTTGCTAGCAGGTACGCGAGAGTGGCTTCTGCTGAGGATGGCTCGCAAGTTTGCTAGCCACCACAGCGCGCTCGCTGCACTCCGGGCAACACGCTTGTCTGCCGCGGCTCACAGCAGCAGTCGAGCTACCTGCGGCTGACAACGAAATGATCGATTGAAGCCTCTAATTGTGTACCGGATGAAATTCATCCTATGATTGAAACATAGGATGAATTGGAAGGTGATCATATGTCGCTGCAGTACACCTCGCGCTCGTCACTTGTAGAACGGGTAATCGAGCAAATGCGGTCGCAGATCAATGCTGGCGAATGGACGCCGGGTATGCGAATTCCTACCGAAAGCCAGCTCAGCAACTCTTTAGGTGTTGGCAGAAATACCGTCAGAGAGGCAGTGCGAGCGCTGGTTCATACCGGGGTGCTGGAGGTCCGCCAGGGTGCGGGGACGTTCGTACTCTCCAGTCGAGACCCGTCTGGATTACTCCAGCGCCTAGATCACGCCGCGCTGCATGACCAGCTCGAAGTCCGACGCGCGCTGGAGGTCGAAGCTGCGCGTCTGGCTGCGTCGCGGCGCACGGATGAGGACCTGCAAACGATACGTGACGCTCTCGGAGCGCGAGGGACCTGGACCGATGACGCCTCACTTGAAGCGTTTGTCGAACGAGATGCCGATTTTCATCTGAGCATCGTCCGCGCCAGCCACAACACCACGCTGCTGGAAATGTATCAGTTCTTCTGGGCGGGTCTGCAGAACACCATTGCCAAAACGGAGCGCGAGCAGCAGCTCCCGGAACCCTCCTATGCAGTACACGCAGCTGTCTATGACGCCATAGCCCGCGGTTGTCCCGAGCAGGCTGCCATAGCGGCCAGCGAGCTATTGACTCCGGCGCTCGAAACGCTGGCCAGTACGCTGGAAACCGATTCTCGAAACGCGGACACAAGGGAGTAGAACTTTCATGGATCATTCGATTGCGACGTGGGCAATTCTGCTGGTTGCCGCTTTTCTTGGCGGCGGGCTGAACGCCATTGCCGGTGGCGGTAGTTTTTTCACGTTCCCGGCATTGGTTTATGCCGGCGTGCCTGCTGTGGTGGCCAATGCCTCAGGCACGCTCGCGCTTCTACCTGGCTATTTTGCAAGTACCTGGGGCTATCGAGAGGACCTGCGCCCGCCAGCAACGCTGTCGATGGGGACGCTCGTTGCCATCAGCCTCGGCGGCGGTGCAGTAGGGGCGGGGTTGCTGCTGACCACGCCCGATGACGTATTCCGTGCGATCGTGCCTTGGCTATTGCTTATCGCGACGCTGCTGTTCGCCGTCGGGCCCTGGTTATTGCGCAGGTTCAAGCGTGATTCGACCGAAAATGAGGCGAATGCACTGGTGCAGGGTTTCACTCTGGCTGTTGTCAGCGTATACGGCGGCTACTTCAATGGCGGTCTGGGCATCGTGCTACTCGCTGCATTCAGCTTGCTCGGCCATCGAGACATCAACTCGATGCAGGGGCTCAAGAATCTGGTTTCGTCTGTACTGACCGCGATCGCCGTGTCTGTATATGCATTCGGCGGTGCGATCCTGTGGCGCGAAGCGCTGGTGATGATGCTGGCGGCGACTGTCGGCGGCTATGTCATGGCACGCGTCGGTCGCCGGCTCCCTTCGAGCTTCGTTCGGGCGGTCGTGATCATCACCGGTGCCGTGATGACGGTGCTTTTTTTCCGCGCCTGATACCGGCTTCCTCCATAGGGACCGATTCCGCCTTCTCGCCAATCACTGCTTTCGCTTAAACTTGATGAGAATTGTTATCTTTAAGCGGTGGGTGCATCCACCCAACAGGGAGTGGCAATGGGCGGATACCTGGCTGATGTGCTGGTTATAGAAGACGATCAGGTTCTCAGCGCTCAACTCGGCGATCTGTTACGCCTGCAGGGATATGCAGTGCGCTCCAGCTTGCTCGGCGAAAGCGGGCTGGCTATGGCGTTGGCCAATGCACCGGACCTGGTGCTGTTGGATGTGATGCTGCCGGACATCAATGGGCTTTCTGTACTGCGCCGGCTGCGCGAGCAACAACAGACACCGGTGATCATGCTCACCGCATGCGGAGCAGAGGAAGAACGGATTCGCGGACTGCGCCACGGCGCGGATGACTATCTGTCCAAACCATTCAACCTGACCGAACTACAGCTGCGCATCGATGCGATCTTGCGGCGAACTCGCAGCATGGAACATCGCGTACCGTCGCCATCGACGCTTCAGGTCGATTCACTTGTTCTCGAACGATGCGGTCTACATGCACGCGCCGGCTCGTATGACCTTGCGCTGACGCCCTTGCAGTTTCGGCTGCTTTGGCAGTTCTTGCTTCAGCGTGGGGAGGTGCTCAGCAAGCCTTATCTCTACCGTGTGGTTCTGGAGCGTGAGTACAGCGGTTATGACCGCAGCCTCGATATGCACGTCAGCCGGATACGGCGACGTTTGAGCGAGACAGGCGTGGCAGCCGACCGCCTGCAAACGCTCCACGGTCGTGGCTACTGTTTCCAATGAATCGGCGCCTGTTCTGGAAACTCTGCCTAGGCGTGGCGCTGGGTAGCGTAGCGTTGTTCTGGGTCATCGCACGGCTTAGTGGTCAGGCCGAAGAACAGATGAGTTTCATTGACGCCGACCATCAGCGCACCCTGCGTCAGTACGCACTGCAGGCCGAAGAGCTGTATCGCACTGGCGATGAGCGGGCGCTGCGGGACTGGCTGCGCAGTGTGCAGCGCCAGGAGCAAACCTGGGCAGCGGTAGTCCAGCCGCAGCTGCAAGCCCTGGCCGGCAGTGAGTTGTCCAAGCGCTTCCTCAGTGAGTTTAGTCTCGGGCGGGACCCGTCCTGGAAGATCCACCTCTACTTTCAGGACAACCCGATCATGGACGTGCCGTTCGCCGATGGGCAGCGGCATTTTCTGATTCAGCTGCCGCAGCGAATGCGACCCGGGCATTACTGGTACCCCGCGCGGCTGTTGCTCGAGCTGGTTCTGCCGTTGACCCTATTGGTGATTGGCTGCCTCTTGCTGTATCGCCATCTGATGCGACCGCTGAATCGACTCCAACAAGCAACCCGTCGCTTCAGCGAAGGGGATTATGAAGCTCGGGCCGGAGTGTTGCTGGGCTCGCGGCGCGATGAGCTGGCGGGCCTGGTCGAGACGTTCGACTCGATGGCTGAGCGTATCGGAGGCTTGATCATTGATCAGCGCCAGCGTTTGGCCGAGATGTCCCACGAATTGCGTACGCCGCTGGCCCGTATCGAGATGGCGGTGAGCCTGGCTGAACAGGGCGGAGCGCCAACCATCCTGCTACGGCGTATCCGCCAGGACTGTACCGCGATGCGTGCGCTGGTCGAGGATTCACTGACGTTGAGCTGGCTCGAGACCGAGCGCCCGAGGCTGCGCGACGAGACGCTGGATCTCACCGATCTGCTCGACAGCATTATCGACGACGCACGTTTCGAATTTCCGGACCGCCACATCGATACGCAACTTCCAGTAGGGGGTTGTACGCCGGAATCCCAGAAATTTCCGTCAGCCCAGCTCCAGTCCCGCCACGAGCGCATCCAGGTCGATGAACTTGCCGTCAGTCTGGAAGGTGTAATGCCCGTTCAGCAGGATGTGCCGCCAGGCCGCTGGCGACATCTGCGTGATCAACGCCAGCGCCTTGGCATTGCCAGCTGCCTCGTACTTCGTCAGCAGCAGGGACAGGATCGCCGAGTTGTAGAAGATGATCGCGTTGCCGATCAGCCTGGCGCACTGGTTGCTGATCTCGATTTCGATGTCGGTGCGGCCGGTCAATTCCTTCTTCCCACCGACTTGGGCGATGGTCGAGCGTAGCTGGTGATAGGACTCAATGCGGTTCTGCGAGCGGTGAACATTACGCTCCAGTTGCGGGTCGCGCAGGTAGCGCAGTGTGTAGATACTGCGGATGAGCTTGTCGAACTCGAAGATTGCGCGCCGCGTCGGGTTCGGCGCCGTATAGGTGCACAGCTTGCGGATCAGCGTGCCCTGCGTCATTTCCTTCAGGCCCAGTGTGGCGACGATTCGGTCGATGTTCGCCTTCTCACCGACGATGAGTTGCCGGTCGATCTGGCCAGCCGGCCGGATCAGGCATTTCTCGTACAATGCCAGATCATCGGCGCAATACAGCTCCTGCAACTGGTCGTCGAGGTCGGTGAAGCGCGGCTCGAAACGAAGTCCGAACCAGTGCAGGATGGCGAAGTTGGCCTTGTTGATGCTGTGCATGTCGCCGGTGATCGCGCTCGGCACGATGTCCGACGTGTTGCGGTACCAGATGTCGAACACGTGGTGAGCCTCGTACTCGTGTGCGCCTATCAGGTAGCCGTTCAACGGCACGTGATTGCACAGCAGCGTGTAGGCGACGACGCCCTTGCCGCGGCCGAAATATTTGCGCGAGTAGCGCGCCTTCACAGTTGGTCGCTCGACGCCGAATTTCTGCCCATCAACGGCACCGTACAACGAATCGAGGTCGAACGAGTAATGCGGGAAGATCGGCAGTGCGGCGATGGCGTTGCTGATGCAATCGTTGGCCACATGTAGCGTCGCCTGGCGCAGGTACTGCTGGTAGGTACTCTCCAGGACGTGGTACGGGATGTCGCTGGTACGTGCCATAACCTGGTTGCCGTGGTTCATGGCTTGGGCAATGATCACCGCCATCAGACTGTCGGCGTCGGCTACCTTCTTCGCATAGCGTGGCTGCAATGGTGTCAGCGCCGACAGGAACTGGCACTGGCCGTTGACGAAGCGAAACACGTCGGCGACATCGCAGTATGGCAGTTGCTCGTAGAGAGCTTGCTCGCGCGCCTTCTGGTTCTCCCCCTTGGGCTTGCGCCAGGTCAGTCTCTGCGTGTCCTTGTCGTATTCCAGGTGCGTCAGCTTGCCCTGTTTCAGCTCGCGATTGAACGCCACCCATTGCGCACGCAACTCGGCCGCCAGTGCATCGAGCTGGGCACTGACCGGCTGCCGCAGGAAGGGGATGTCCATCTGCGCGAGCACGGCGGCTTTCTCGTCCATCGAAACCAACTCGTCGGACAAATGCCGGTGCTGCAAGCTGTCGTCAATGTAGAGCTCGCCCGCCTGGAAGCGTTTCCTGACCTGACGGTAAAGCCAGAATTCGTAACGATCGGCATGCAGGCCTGTCGGCGTGCCTTCGGCATCGAACATCAGCAGGTACGGACGCAAGCGTTTCGGCAGCGTTGCCGCCGGACATTCGTCGAGTGGCCGTTGTGATAGGCGCTGCTGCTTGGCGAACACGCTCTTGGCCCAAGTCAGCGCCGCGAGCCATGGGTTATCGGGGGCCGTGCCGGCGAAGTCGAGCGCGACGTACAGCGGCCGTAGATGGCGTCGAATGCGTTCGGCCAGGCCGTCCACCGCCTGCCAGTGCAGCGCCAGTTTGTTCAGTGGCTTGACGCTCATGCGCTGCGCCGTGTTTTGCAGCAATTCCCTGGACATGATTTTGTAGGCGCGTTGGCGCACCTCGCCGAACGGCGTCGGATCGGCCACGCTGTCGTCCACGTACAGCGACAGCAGGCGGCCAACCTGCGGCGTTTCCTGATGGCGTCGCAGCTGTTCGGCGACAAAGGACTGTTTCGCACCCGTGCGGCTCTCGTCCTCAAGTTTTTTCATGTGGAAGGCCATCGCGTCGACCAGGTTGTCGGTGAGCTGCCGGTAACGTACCCAGGCATAGCACAGCAGGTAGAGCCGGGTCTGCTCCGCCTTCAGGTGGCGCAGGTCATGGACGGTATAGAAGTTCGCCAGGCTCGCGTAGTACAGCAGGTTCTGCTGCGAGATGCCGAGCTTGGGCAGCAGCGCCTTGGCGATCCCGTGCAAGGACTTCAGCGTGGCGCGCTTCTCGCGCTCCCCTGCCATCTGACGCCAGCCGAAATCTTTAGCGTCCTGCTTGAGCGCTGCCAGTTGAGACAGGGTGTCGTCACGCACCAGGAGCTGGCCCAGCGCAGCTTTGGCCGATTCGTCCAACACTTCTGCCAGCAAGCCGCCCAAGCGCCTGCGTTCGGTGGACAGGGCTTCACTGACCAGCTCTTGTAAGGTGGTGTGGCCGGGCCGGATGATTTTGTGCTCGCTGAGCCAAACGATCAGTTCGGCGGCCACGAATCCTGGCATTACGTCGCGCCGCACGATCTGTTCAGCCTGCTGTGCCAGTTGCGGCAGGAAGCTAGCCGCCCACGACCGGTAGCCGAACAGTTCGGCGATCTGACCCCTCTGGCTGTAGTGCTCATGCTTGGTGATCGCCTTGCGTTCGAACGCTTCGCCGTGGAAATAGCGACTCAGCACGAAGGCGCAATCGTCCTCGACCTCATGCCAATCGAAGCGGAAGAAAGCATGCTTGGCCTTGAAGTAGCCGATCTGCAAGACGCAATAGACTTGGGCCTGCAGGCTAGGCCGGCTGCTGGCGAACGCCAGTTCAGATTCGGTCAACGCCAGGTATTCCAGCCGCTGAGCATCGTCGAAGTCCGGTAGGCCGTACAAGGCTTCCTGCTCTGCGTCAGAAAAGACGGTGAGTAGCTTATTCTTGTTGCTCATCGACCGTCCTTCCCGCACCACGCCAACCTGCTCGCGTCAATGTTTCGATCAACGTAGTGCGCTTGACATTGAAGTTGCGGCACACCGCCGCCTTAGACATGCCGCCATCGAGCGCGGCGACGATGGCGTCCAGCTTCTCACCAGTGATCGCCTGCGGCCGGCCGCCGATCCGGCCGCGTTTGCGTGCGGCGGCCAAGCCCGCGACGACGCGCTCCTGAATCAAGGCGCGCTCGTACTGCGCGAGCGCACCGAACACCTGGAACAGGAATTCGCCCGAGGGCGTCGTAGTGTCCAGGTTCTCTGTCAGCGAGCGGAACGCCACCCGCTTGTCCTTGAGCGAAGTCACAATGGCGAGCAGGTGCGACAGCGAGCGACCGAGCCGGTCGAGTTTCCACACCACCAGCACATCGCCGGCTCGAACGAACTCAAGCGCCCGCGCCAAGCCGGCACGGTCATCCTTCGCGCCAGAGGCACGATCCTCAAACAGGTGACGCGGATCGACGCCGGCGGCGAGCAGCGCGTCGCGCTGCAAGTCCGTGCTCTGGCGGTCGGAGTCCGACGACACGCGCATGTAGCCAACCAACATAGGCGGATAACCATCAAAAACAGGTTTCCGCATAATAGTGAATAGCGATAGAGTTTTCCGTACATTTTTGAGGGGGTGTTGCACAGGTAGCACAGCGGCGGCTGACAGCCTGTCGCAAAACAAATGTTTTACGACACCTCCTTGAGGTTGCCGCGTTTACATCATTACCTGAACAGGTATAAAATTCCGTCATGACAAACAAAGAAAAACCGCTCGAATGGATCGCGAGCAGCCACAAGGATTTGATGGCGTTGCCGTCCGACGTGCGTCGCCGTTTCGGTTACGCGCTCTCGTTGGCGCAGATAGGCGATCAGGATGACGCAGCAAAGGTGCTCAAGGGGTTCGGTGGTGCCGGCGTGCTGGAGGTCGTCGAAGACGATGCCGGCGGCACCTATCGAGCGGTATACACGGTCAAGTTTGCGGAAGCGGTGTTCGTCCTGCACTGCTTCCAGAAGAAGAGCAAGAGCGGAATCGCCACGCCAAAGGCCGACATGGACATCATCCGCGCTCGGCTGAAGGTGGCCGAGGTATTGGCACAGGAGCTACGAAATGCAAAAACGAATCATTGAAGGCGTCGAGGTTCAGCGCAGCTCGGGCAACGTCTTTGCCGACCTTGGACTGCCTGACGCTGAAAAGCTCAAGATCAAGACCGGCCTGGTGGTCGAGATCAGGAGGGCCATGCGCGCCCTTGGGCTGACTCAACAAGCGGCGGCCAAACGCATGGGCATCCCGCAACCGAAGGTGTCGGGCATGATGCGCGGCGACTTCACCAATCTATCCGAACGCAAGCTGATGGATTGTCTGAATCGCCTCGGCTACGACATCGAAATCAAGGTACGGCCAGCAGCCGAGCCGATCGGGCATCTAACGCTCGCAACCGCTTAATCGGAGCCCTCCTGATGGCAGCCCGCATCACCGACGACGAATGGGACGAACTGACTCCCGAGAATTTCGATACCACGGCACTGCTGCGTGCAGTCGATGCCGTGGACGTGCTGCGCGGCGATTTGAATGACAGCGCAGACGGCGCACCTCCGCAACTGCGCACCGACCTGTTGAAGCTGCATCAACTGGCAATGGCCGCGTTCAACGAGGGATCACGCAGCCGAGTGGCTGAGCTATTTGATCTCGCCGTGGATCTTCAGGATCAGGTTGATCATCTGATGACCTCGCTGGAACAAGTGCAAGAAACCCTGTCCCGGTTGACGGCGCTCTACCCAGAAAGCCTGTCCTGAATGTTCTTGGAGACAACCACATCATGAGCCGCAGCCGCCGCAAAACGCCCATCGTTGGGCACACGACCTGCCGTAGCGAGCGCGAGGACAAGAAACTCTGGCATCAGCGCTGGCGAACTCACGAGCGCACCGCGCTGGCCAGCGCGTCGCCGGAAGCTCTATGCGCCCATCTGCCTCTACTGGAAAACCAGGTCAGCAACGTCTGGTCGATGGGTAAGGATGGCCGCTCCTACTGGCCCATCAAGCGCCAGGCCGCCACGGCGGATCGCATTGCCAACCACAAGGGACGCAATCCGCAAGAGCGCGCCTCCCTGAAAAAGCGTCTGCTGCGCAAGTGGATGAGCAAATGAACCTGTCCACCGGCTATCGCTTGGGCGCGAATCGCTGAAGAAGCAGAACTCCCAGCCGGCTACGAGGGCACGGCGACGCCAGAGGCGCATCGGGCCTGCGAGGTGATCCAGGAGCGGATTCGAGAGCACGTCGTCGCCACCAATGACATGCGGCTGTTCGGCCTGCTGCACCTGCTTGGGCAGGCGTCGCTGCGCATGGAGCAAGCGCTGTGGCCGGAAGAATATGCGCGGATGACCCGCGAGGTCGAGGAAGCTCTCCGAGAGGCCGACGACCCCAACGCCAAGTCGTACACCCACGAAGAAGTCATGCGGGCGATGCAGGAACTCATCGACCAAGCGCGAGACAAGCCATGTTGATCGGCTGACGGAAATTTCTGGGTTTCCGGCTTACAACCCCATGAGAAAACACCGCACCGCAGAACAGTGGCAAGTCCTAATCGGTCAGCAGCGTGACAGCGGCCTGTCGGCCACGCAGTTCTGCAAGGAGCACAAACTCGGTTATGCCAGCTTCTGTAGTTGGCGCAAGCGCCTGTTGAGTCAGCCGGTCGGTGAGGCTGCGGATTCTGGTTATGCCAGCTTCCTGGATCTGTCATCGCTGATGGATGACTCGGCCTCTCCCGGAAGCGGCTGGAATATCGTGCTGAGCCTGGGTAATGGTGTTGAGCTAAGGCTGAGCCAGATCAGATGATCGGTCTGGATAGCCAGGCCCGGATCTGGCTGTGCACCGAGCCCACGGATATGCGCAAATCCTTCCGGGGGCTGAGCGCTCTGGTCCGCAATCAACTCAAGCAAGATCCGCTCAGCGGGCAGTATTTTGTCTTCGTTAACCGTCGCAAGACCCAAATGAAGATGTTGTATTTCACGCCCACGGGCTACTGCCTGTGGGCCAAGCGACTGGAGCAGGGGCAGTTCCGGGTACGGCCGTCTTCTTCGGGACAGCGCCCCTTAAACCTGACTGATCTCCAGTTGCTGATTGACGGTATCGAGGTGCAAAAGTACCGTCAGTTCAAGCGTTTTCGGGGCACGTAGCGGGTTGTGTTCCGGTATAATATCGGCCATGAATTCAATGGCTTCCGCGTCCTATTCCAACGCCCCTTCCTACTCGGTACTGGCCGAGGAGAATGCCCTGTTGCGTGAGCAGCTACAGGTCATGCAGCGGCAGTTGGACTGGTTCAAGAAGCAGCTGTTCGGCCCCAAGTCCGAGAAGCAGGTGTATGACCTCCCGGAGCAGGGCGGCCTGTTCCAATCGAATGATGCGGCTAGCCCGGAGAAGCCTCTCGATGCGGAGAAACGCCCGGTTCGGGCTTATCAGCGAGGCACCGGAAAGAAACAGCGGGACGACGACTGCCTGAACGATACGGGTCTGCGTTTTACAGCGGACGTGCCAGTGGAAGTTGTTGAACACCTGCCGCCGGAGCTAAGCGGCCCCGACGCCGACCAGTACGACATCCTTGGCACCAAAACGACCTATCGGCTGGCCCAGCGGACGTCCAGTTACGTGGTGTTGCAAGTGGAACGCCCCGTATTTCGGCGCAAGGGCAGCGACAAGCCCGTGACCACGCCGGCCCCGTCCAACGTACTGGACAACAGCCTGGCCGACGTCAGCTTGTTGGCGGGTCTGATGGTCGACAAGTTCCAGTTTCACCTACCGCTGTATCGCCAACACCAACGCATCCAGCAAGCGGGTATTACCCTCAGCCGCAGCACCCTCACCAATCTGATCAAGCGATCTATTGATCTGCTGCGGCCGATCGTGGATGCCCAGACCGACAATGTTCTGCGCAGCCGGGTGTTGGCGATGGATGAGACGCCGATTAAAGCTGGCCACCAGGGTCGGGCAGGCCCACAAAAAGGCAAGATGAAATCCGGCTGGTTCTGGCCGTTATACGGCGATGCCGATGAAGTGGTGTTCACTTACTCGAACAGTCGAGGCCGAGCCCATATCGAGCAGGTACTGAACGAACAGTTCAGCGGAACTCTGATCAGTGACGGCTATGCTGCTTATGCCCGCTATGCCGCCGCACAGCAGAACATCATCCACGCGCAGTGCTGGGTGCACAGTCGTCGTTACTTCATTGAGGCGCAGAAGGACCACCCGATAACTGCCACCGAAGCCCTTCAGCAGATTGCCAAGCTATACACCAACGAAGAAGAGATCCGCGTCCAGCAACTGACCGGCGAAAAGAAACGCCAGTACCGGCTGCTCCACTCAAAGCCGGTGGTCAGCGACTTCTTCCAATGGTGCCGGGATCAACTGGCACAGGGCGGTCTGCTGCCCAGTGATTTATTGACCAAAGCACTGAACTACGTGCTCAGCCGTGAAGCCAGCCTGACCGTCTTCCTGGAAGACCCAGACGTCCAGCCAGACACCAACCACCTGGAACGGGCCCTGCGCCCCATTCCCATGGGACGCAAGAACTGGCTGTTCTGCTGGACTGAACTCGGCGCGGAACACGTGGGCATCATCCAGAGCCTGATCACTACGTGCAAACTGCACGACATCAACCCGTACACCTATCTGGTGGACGTGCTGCAGCGCATCAGTCAGCACCCGGCCAGCAAGGTCGCTGACCTGACGCCTCGGCTCTGGAAGACCCGGTTCGCCGATAATCCGTTACGCTCGCTGATCGATCCGCGCCATTCTGATCGACAGACCGCACAGCCAAAGGGCACCCTCCATGCGCATTGAAGACATGAGCATCGATCAGCTATTGGAGCTGAACCGAATGATCTGCCGGCGCATTGATGAACTGCAAGATCAAGAAAACCTGCAGGCGCTGAGTCGGCTGCACGTGGGGCTGAAGGTGACCTTCGAAAGCCGAACTGGCTTGACTATGGGGATCGTCACCAAGATCAACCGCAAGAGCGTGATCGTCCTGGCCGAGAACGGCACGAAACAGTACAAGGTCTCACCGGAATTGCTAAGGCCCCTTCGGGACGTAAAGTAAGTCCAGTACGTCGTGGAATGAACGCTTACGGTTTGGGTGAGCTCGGCCAGCGGATATCTAGGCCTTTTCTGCTAGCAAGTCAGCTGGCTTAGCTTCAACTGCACATGCTGGGATATAAGGTCATTCCGGCGAAGCTGCTCTGGCAACGAGATGACGAGCTTTGCCAGAGCAGCAAGTCGCGAATGTTACGCAGCCATGCGCTCGCATTCTTCAGCGCACTTCATGCACGCTTTGGCACACTCTTGGCAGTGATCCACTTGATGTTTCGCGCATTCCTCTCCGCATGCACGGCAGATCTTGGCGCAAAGGGCACAAAATTCTTTAGCGTAATCACTTTCGCGACTCATCAGTATGGCGGCCAACCTACAAATGTCCGCGCAGTCGCGGTCAAGCTCGATGCAGCGTGCCATCATTTTTACGTCATCCTCACGCAGGCAAGCAGAGGCGCACGTTTCGCACACAAGGGCGCAGTTCGAACAAGCTTGGATACAGGAAGCGAACATTGAGTTTGTCATTGCGTTCTCCAGGGTTCGATAGTTGTATGTCGTCGGTGCCTACTGACCGATACGGCTCATCAGCCTGTTAGCAGACACTGAATTATGACACGCTCCTACCGAGCCCGTTTCGAAAAACTTCATTACAATGTTGTAAGGTAAATCCAACCGCACCGGGGCTCTGCGGGCGCAGTTGGTGGCGATGTGGCAGTCAGTAGCTTGGCGGCCCAGGCCAAGATCAAATCACGGGAGCGAAAGCGTAAGGGCAGCCAGGAACCGGAGGACGATGAGCCGTTCTGATTTCATGGCGACGACGGCCTGCTACATGGCTGCGTGTGGCAGGTCTTAAACAACTGAACTGGGCTAGCGAAGGAGTGGGGGCAACAGCAGCTGCGCTGGTAGACTTATCCACAGTTGCTGGTAACAAAATCAGCAATCCGCCCTGGGTCAAATTTCAATCGGCAGGGTGGGTCAATTTTCCATCAGCGCCAACATACACCCACGAAGAAGTCATGCGGGCGATGCAGGAACTCATCGACCAAGCGCGAGACAAGCCATGTTGATCGGCTGACGGAAATTTCTGGGTTTCCGGCTTACAACCCCAGTAGAGGCTGAACTAACTGGCAGTTGCCACCGCGCACTTGGCCAAGCGATCGAGAACATCGTACGCAACGCTCTTGAACATACGCCACCCGACGGCACGGTGAGCATTCATCTGAACTGCGATCCACAGACGTACCTTCTTGAGGTCATCGACGAAGGGCCTGGGGTGCCAGAGCAATGGTTAGAGCGCATTTTCCAGCCATTTGAGCGTTTGAGTTCAGATCGAGCGGGATTCGGTCTTGGGCTGGCTCTAGCGCAGCGCCAGGTCTTCGCTATCGGCGGCTGCCTGACTGCGCGCAATAATGAGCAAGGAGGGCTTTGCATGACTATCCGGTTGCCACGCGAGGTCTCTGCCGCGTAACAGTTGTAAAAGTGATACAGAAGGCCGACCCTTCCGGTGACAATCATTAATACGAAGCGTTCGCATTAATGATCGAGGTTCACCAATGCAACACTGTCCATGCCAGCGGTCTTTACTTGGCTCCTTATCGTTCGCTGCGCTGTTGAGCGCTTTGCCCTGCCAGGCTCAATCCAGCGATCCCCTTGAGCTCGGCGGTGTCGAAGTGACGGCGCGCCATGTTCAAGAGGACAGCGTTGAGGCCGAACAACTTCAGCATTTTCAGGCGGCTGATCTTCAGGATGTGTTCGAGTCCAGCCCCGAGGTCTCGGTTGGCGGCGGTCCCGGAGTCGCGCAGAAGCTCTATTTGCGTGGCTTCGAGGACACGCTGCTCAATATCACGATCGATGGTGCCAGCCAGCCGGGTCAGACGTTCCACCACACCGGTCGCATTGGTATCGAACCGGAACTGCTAAAGCGTGCTGAGGTGCAGGCGGGAACGGGTGACGCGACTTCCGGGCCAGGGGCGCTGGGCGGTTCGATTCGATTCGTCACCAAGGACCCCGATGACCTGTTGCGGGAGGGCGAACAGGTAGGCGCGCTTATCAAGGGTGGCTATTTCAGCAGGGCTGAAGGATACAAAACCAGTTCGAGTCTTTACGGCCGCTTCAACGAAAGCTGGTCTGCATTGGCCGTGGCGACCTATCAAGACCAGAACGATTACGAAGATGGAAACGGGCGCGATGTGCTGGGCACGGGCGCGCGTCAACAGCTAGGTTTCGCCAAGCTGGTCGGCCGGCTGGCCGATGAGCAGACGCTGCGTTTGTCCTACGAGAAGCGCACCGATGAGGGCGAACGCACCCAGCGACCTCAATGGATCCCGAGCAGCTTCAATCCGCTCTTCCCTTTGGAAACAGAGCGTGAAACCTGGACGTTGAAGTACGGCTGGAACCCGCTAAGCGAACTGGTCGATCTTGAGGTGACTACCTATCACACGTCCACAGAACTGCAGCAGGATGGCCGCTGGGGACTGTATATCGGCGATACCGCTAGCGCAGGGTTGGATGTGCGCAATACCAGCGAATTCGGTGCTCATCGTCTGACGTATGGGATTGACTACCGAGACGACAAAACCAGTCTAGGCCCTGCCGGCGATCGCGATCTGGATCAGGAGGAGGGTAGTGTGCTCGGTTTCTACGTCCAGGATAGTTATCGGCTGACCGAGAGGCTGCTGTTGGGCATGGGTGTTCGTTACGATCGATACCGCCTTGATGATCGCGACGGGCAGGACTTCGCCGACGCAGGCTTCAGCCCAAATCTGAGCCTTCGCTACCAGGTAACTCCGCAACTCGCGCTCCTCGCTGGTCACTCGCAAGCGCTTCGCGGCGTGCAAGTCCGCGATGCGTTCAAGCTTGACGCGGCTGCCAATGAGGCGGATCTCGATGCCGAAAAAGCGCGCACCAACGAGCTGGGATTCGAATTCCGAGAGGGCGGCTTGGAGCTGTCCGGCAAGGTCTACGATACGCGGATCCGCGATGCGATCTACGATCCCAGCGGCCGGCCCAATCTCTATGTGAACGGCGGGACGCTGAAAAGCCGCGGCGTTCTGCTACAAAGCGCTTATCACTGGCAGCAGCTGAGCGTTGGGCTGAGCTTCCACCATAACGATATCGAGCTGGACGGTGATGACCTGAGCGTTTACGAACACAACGGTCTCGGTACCACACTAGGCGATACGTGGATTGGCTTCGCTGATTACCGGGTTGGTGACAGGTTGAATTTGGGCTGGCAGGGCCGTTTCGTTCAGGCGGTGGATTCACTGCACACCGGTGTCGGCACTCTGAACAAACCAGGGTATGGCGTGCACGACCTTTATGCCCAATGGGCGGCTTTGCCCGATGAACGTCTTGTCCTGAACCTGACGCTGAAGAACGTCTTTGACAAGCAGTATCTGGATCACGCCAGTAACGAAGATTTCGAGCGTATCCCAGGCTACGAAGGTGTGCGTGGCAGTGACGAGTCTGGCCGCGAGCTGCGCCTCGGTGTGGCTCTGCGAATCTGATCAGCTCTGATCAGGGCGGGGCCTGAGGTCGCTCACCTGACTGTATGACCCGAAGAGCATTTTTCGGGTCACCAGACGTATCGATGCAGTCAGGGCTGTCAGCTCAGAACCAGGCGGACGTCGATGTTCCCGCGAGTTGCATTGGAGTACGGGCAAACCTGATGTGCGGCGTCGATCAGGCTTTTGGCCAGCTCCCGGTCAAGGCCTGGCAGGCTGATCTGCAGCTCGACATCGAGGCCGAACCCGCCAGGGATCTGGCCGATACCGACGTTGGCGGTAACCGCGGTGTCGGCCGGCAACGTTTGCTTCTGCTGGCCGGCGACGAACTTCAGGGCGCCAATGAAGCACGCCGAATACCCGGCCGCAAACAGCTGTTCCGGGTTCGTTGCGTCGCCTCCCTGACCGCCCAGCTCGCGAGGAGTGCTCAACTTGACGTCAAGGTTGCCGTCTGACGAAACGGCTCGCCCATCGCGCCCTCCGGTGGCCGCAACGGTTGCTATGTAGAGAGGCTGAATGGATTGCATGATTTTCTCCTTAGCGTAGTGGAAATTATTTTGCGCGCTAACTAAATGCCGTGAGGAAGGTAGTCAGGATTTACTTTGCGCGCAAGGTTTTTCGCCCTTCGGCCATCCGCCGCTGGCACAGCAGCGAGCATCGTCGGGCCGCTAGGAGGGATTAGGCGAGTTTTTGCAGTGCGGTGCGCAGGGCGATGATTTGCGTCTTTAGCGCTGCCACCGTTTCCGCGGTCTGCCCGCTGGCGCTGAGGATACTGGCCGGAAAGCATTCGGCTTCAGCCTGTAATGCTCGACCCTGCTCGGTCAGGCGCAGTTCCACTACCCGTTCGTCATCGCTGCGGCGAGTGCGAGTGATGAAGCCTTCAGCCTCAAGCCGTTTCAGTAGCGGTGTGAGCGAGCCCGGATCGGTCAGCAGGCGCGCGCTGATGTCACCTACGGTGATGCCATCGCCTTCCCATAACACCAACATCGCCAGGTACTGCGGATAGGTTAGGCCGATCCGTCGAAGCATCGGCTTGTAGACCTTGGTCATCAGCAACGAGGTCGAATGCAAAGCGAAGCAGAGTTGGTTGTCCAGCTGCAGGGCCGGACAGGAGCGGGGCTTGGTCATGATCGGAATGGTCGGGAAAGGTGGCATAACGTTATCGCGCAAACCTCTGGCGCGCAAATGTAGCGAAATCACGTCTGTTAGCCGTAATAGCAGAGCTGTAGGAGCGCCCTTCAAAATGAGCTCATTTCGCCTTAAAGAGAGAGAAGCGGAGCTTATAAATAGCGGCTCATTTTCAATGAAATTAGATTAGCGGTTACGTCCGTATTGTTCTTGCCGCGCAATTGAACACTTACAGAAAATTTTTTGATATCTCAGGGCGTTCGGTTGGATATGGACTAAGCGTTATCCCATTAAAAAATGGCTGACGATTGTAGCCTGGTATCTATCCGTTTGCTCTCTTTGTCGACGGTAGAGGACGACCTCTGACCGCCTGTCGGCAGCCTCGTCGCCAAGACTCAAGCACATTCCAATACTGGTATTAATTCCGCGCCGTATACGCTGGCTGCCATGCCTGCGCCAAGCTTGACTCGAATCAATTCTTTCCCTGTCTGGGTTTAATACCAGATCAATTATTCTGCGCTTTTAATAAGCTTCTTTTGAATTGATAGGGTGCACCGCAAGTTTTTACTCCGACGGATAGTTTTCTCGTGACTAAACTGATGGTCGAGATCAACTCGGTGTTAAGAGGGTCAGGCATGCGCCATTGTTCTAGAGTTCTGCTGCTCTTGTTGCTGGTTTTACCAAGTATCCTTTGGGCGCAAGCGAAATCCAGTAGCGATGTAAGTTACCGCCCAGATGTCACGATTACGCTTAGGACCGACATCGCAGATGGAAAACTCGTCTATGTCAGTGAGTCAGGCCCGACGCGTGGCCAAGTGAATCCCGAATTGCGGGTGCCCGAAGGTGCGGTGGTTCAGATCAATCTGATCAATGGCGACGGCGCAGTGCATGATATCGCCATACCTGAATTCGACGCTGCGTCCAGCGAAATTTCCGGCAAAGGCGCGGCGACCGGAATCGTGTTTCGTGCGACCAAAAGCGGGACGTTCGAGTACTACTGCACACTGCCTGGCCACAAGGCTGCGGGAATGGTCGGCAAGCTGATTGTGGGCGATGGACCGGCGGCGGTCGTCGAACAAGGCAAGGATTTGTCCAAGGATCCGATGCAGGTAGGTGAGCCGGTTGGTGACCGTGAACCGAAGAGCATCACCCTTGACCTTCGCACGACCGAGGAGGAGGGCCGCCTCGCCGACGGGAGTACCTACAAATTCTGGACGTTCGACGGCACGGTGCCCGGCCCCATGGTGCGGATACGCGAGGGCGATACCGTCACCCTTAATCTCAGTAACGAGCCTGACAGCGCCCACATCCATTCCATTGATCTGCACGCCGTGACCGGCCCGGGTGGCGGTGCGGCGGTTACCCAGGTGGCACCGGGGCAAACACGCTCCTTCACCTTCAAGGCATTGCAGCCGGGGCTATACGTCTATCACTGCGCTACGCCGATGGTTGCTCAGCACATCAGTAACGGCATGTACGGACTGATTCTGGTCGAGCCGGAGGGTGGACTGCCGAAGGTCGATCACGAGTTCTATGTAATGCAGGGTGAGCTGTACACCGCCAGCCCCAGGGGGGCGCGCGGTCTGCATGAGTTCTCGCTGGACATGCTGCTGGGTGAAACGCCGCAACACATGATGTTCAACGGCGCGACCGATGCGCTGACCAAGACTCACAAGATGGAAGTCAACGCAGGCGACAGCGTGCGCATCTTCTTCGGAGTCGGTGGCCCCAACCTGATCTCCAGCTTTCACGTCATCGGTGAAATCTTCGACAAGGTCTTCGACCAGGCTTCGCTGACCAGCCCGCCGCTGACGGATGTGCAGACGACACTCGTGCCTGCCGGCGGAGCGACAATGGTCGAGTTCGTCGCGGATTACCCGGGCAGATACATCCTCGTTGATCACGCCCTGTCGCGCGCCGAGAAAGGCCTGAGCGGTGTGCTGACGGTGAAGGGCGACGCGGATTCCTCGATCTTCTCCAGCCCCGAACCGATTGATCCGCACTCCGGGCACTGAGCGCGGTTTGCTTATACGGCAGCTAACGCTGCGAAGGAGAAAGCATGCAGGCTCGAAAGCTCTACGGCCCGTTGAAGATCCTGAGTGTGGTCGTGCTGGCGCTGATGTTCGGCGCGATGCTCTATGCATTCACGATGACGCTCATTCACTGGACAGGCATCAATGTCTGAGGGCACGCCATGAACAACCGTCAAGCGAGGCTCTTCGCGATTGCTGCAACCGGTGTGGCGACGCTCGTGTTCATCGGGCTGACGGTGGATAGCCACCGGCAGTTTCCCAAGCTGACCAATGCCGACACCATCACGGCGGAGGTCAAGCACGGGATGGATGTCTGGCACAAATACAACTGCATCAACTGCCACACGCTGTTCGGCGAGGGCGCGTACTACGCGCCCGATCTGACGAAGATCACCCAGCATCGCGGCGAGCCGTATCTGAAGGCTTATATGCGCGATCCCTCGAAGTTCTACGACGAGAAGATCCATCGGCGTCTGATGCCGAAACAGGACCTGGCCGAAGACGAAATCAGTGACCTGATCGCCTTTCTCGACTGGGTCAGCAAGGTGGACAACCAGGGCTGGCCGCCGCGACCGATCCTGGTGACCGGCAGTTTCGTGCCGGGCGCAGACACACTGAAGACAGGCGGCGAGCAGCGCAGTGATTTACCGCCTGGTGCCCGGCCGGTGGATTCCGGGGATGACGAGCGCGCGCTGGGTGAGCAGGTTTTCCGAGGCGCAGTGCCTGCCTGCAATGCCTGCCACTCCACCGCACCCGGCGCTGATATGGCTGGCCCCACGCTCGCCGGTGTTGCAACTCGGGCGGCGGCTATCGTCGCGTCGCCCGACTACCAAGGGCAGGCGCAGGATGCGCGCGGATATATCCGCGAGTCGATCGTGTCACCCAGCGCGCACATCGTTCCCGGCGCGATGTATTCGGCAGACGGCGCCTCGTTCATGCCGACCGGTTACGACGGCAGCCTGACGGATGAGCAGATCGATCAGCTGACGGCCTATCTCGAAACGCTCAAGTGACACGACGGCCAAGCCGACCCACGTTCGCTTCAAGGGGAAACTACGATGCGCTATCAGTCCCAATCGGTCGCCTACTGGTACTTCGCGGTCGCGATGGTGTTGTTCGGCCTGCAGCTGGTGTTCGGCCTGCTCTCGGCAACCAAGTACATCGGGCCGGACCCGCTGTTGTATATCCTGCCTTTCGACGTGACCAAGGTGATTCACACCAACCTGCTGATCGTCTGGGTACTGACCGGCTTCATGGGGGCGACCTACTGGATGATTCCGGAAGAGTCGCGCGCCGAGCTGCATAGCACCAAGCTGGCCTATGTACAGCTGGTGCTTTGGACGCTGATGGGCGTCACGGCGATCATCGGCTACCTGTTCCGCTACGGCACCGGCAACAAGCTGCTCGAGCAGCCGTTGCCGCACAAGATCGTCATCGTCATCTGCATGCTGATCTTCCTCTACAACATCGGCATGACGATCCGCAAAGCGGGGCGTTTCACCACGACCGAAGCTGTGTTGATGATCGGCTTTGTCAGTGCCGCACTCCTGTACTTGCCGGCGTTGCTGCATTACGAGAACTACACGGTTTCCATTTTCTATCGCTGGTGGACGATTCATCTGTGGGTCGAAGGCGTCTGGATGATGATCATGGGCGGCTTCCTGGCCTACCTGCTGATCCGCTTGTCCGGTGCGGATCGGGAAGTCATGGAGAAATGGCTGTACGTGATCGTCGGCCTGGTGTTTCTCGCCGGCATCCTCGGCACGGCGCACCACTATTACTGGGTCGGCGTACCCACTTACTGGCTGCCGATTGGCGGGTTTTTCAGCGCGCTTGAGCCGCTCGCGCTCGTCGGCATGGCCGCCTATGCCTACGGCGCCATGCGCCGCTCGGGGCTGGCGCACCCGAATACGCTGGCGTTGCACTGGACGATCGGCAGTGCACTGTTCTCGCTGTTCGGTGCCGGGCTACTGGGCTTGGCTCATACCTGGCCGAGCGTCAACAAATGGACCCATGGCACGCTAATCACCGCGATGCACGGCCATGCCGCGTTCTACGGTGCCTACGCAATGATCGTCATGGCGATGATCAGCTATGCCTTGCCATCACTGACTGCCGGACGACGGGAGCAGGGCACGGCGCTGGGCTACTGGGCGTTCTGGCTGCAAATCACCGGCATGTTCGGCATGACGCTGTCGTTTGCCACCGCAGGCATTGCGCAGGTCTATCTGGAGCGAATCATGGGCATGGGCTATCTGGATGCACAGCTGAAGATTCAGATCCATTTCGTGATGCTCATTGCCACCGCGTCGCTGTTCACCGTGGGCGTTGCCCTGTTCATCTACGACTTCTTCCGCTACACGCCACGCTTCGTCCTAGATGATACGGAGCCGGTGCTTGCAGAGAGGGAGGTACACCCGACGTGACGTTGCCCGAATACCCGCCACTGGCGAAAGCAAGTGAGGGGGAGCCGTTCTACGTACCGTGCGGCAATGAAGTCGCGATGTTCGAGCGCTGCCATGCGCGTGGCTTGGCAGTCATGCTCAAAGGGCCGACCGGCTGTGGCAAGACCCGCTTCGTCGAACATATGGCCTGGAAACTGGACCGGCCACTGATCACGGTGGCTTGCCACGATGATCTGTCGGCCAGCGACCTGATCGGGCGTTTCCTTATTCGCCATGACGGTACCGTCTGGCAGGATGGCCCTCTCACCCGCGCCGTGCGTGAGGGGGCCATCTGCTATCTGGATGAAGTCGTCGAGGCGCGCCAGGACACCGTGGTCGTCTTGCATGCCTTGACCGATCACCGGCGCCTGCTGCCAATCGACAAGACCGGTGAGTTGCTGATGGCTGCGCCGGGCTTCCAGTTGGTGATCTCCTACAACCCGGGCTACCAGCGCATGCTCAAGGATCTCAAACCGAGCACACGCCAGCGCTTCGTGGCCATGGATCTGGATTTCCCGGGCGAAGATGCGGAGGCGAAGATCGTCGAGCGCGAGAGTGGTGTCGACGCACCGACTTCGCGTGCCCTGGTCACGCTGGCCCGCAGGCTGCGAGCGCTGCGGGACCGCGGCCTGGCCGAGGTGCCGAGTACTCGTCTGCTGATCGCCGCGGGTGCACTCTGCGTCGATGGCATACCCGTTCGGGAAGCGTGCCTGGCGGCAATCGTCTCGCCACTTTCGGACGACGAAGCCCTGGTCGGAGCGATGCGCGATCTGGTCGACGGAACCTTCATCTAGACCATGGCCGAAGCCGAGGAGGTTCTTACCGACGCTGCGCGGCATGCCACGGTCTTCGCCCAGCGCCTCTGGCGTCGCTACAGTCTTGCGCCGGACGCACCGGCAAGTCTATCGCTGAGCGAGGTGGCGGAGCGTCTGGAACTGCTGCTGTCGGCGGTGTTCGGCAACAGCTATCGGCTGCGCATCGCCCAGCCGCCGGCGCGACCGACCTTGCTGGGCAACTGGTTCGGCCGCACGCCCAGGCCGCAGCGATTGGCGGCAGTACCGGCAACCGATGGCACAAGCATCTGGCTTCCTCGCTCGTTGGATATCCCTGATCGAGCACTGGCGGCGAATCTCTACAAAGTGATGGCCTTGCAGCAGGCAATGCGCATCCGCCGCGGTAGTGCACTGAGCCTCTGGCGCAGCCTCCCGCCACTTGCCGGGGCGCTGTACCACCTACTTGAAGTCCAAGCGGCCGAGCGTGAACTGCTGGAGGAAATGCCAGGGTTTGCTGAATCGGTGCGGGCATTGCGGGCCTGCGCATTCACGCGTCGTCCACCGCTGAGTGCGTTCGGTTTGGCACGACGCCCCCTGGAGGCTCGCGTGCGTGCATTGCTGGTTGGCGAAGCTGATGGTGTTCCGCACTCGTCTACGCCAGACGACTCGTGCGAGCTGGCGGTTCGATTGTTGGCTGAATGGGGGCTGGAACCTGCCTCTGGAGGACGCATCGGTCAGGAGCCGCTCTTCGCTGATTGGTGGACCGGCATACTGTTGGCACCTTCGCCGCACCATCAACACTCCGCCGGCGCTCAGAGTCAGTTCGACCCCACTCAGGCAGCGCCGCAGAGCGTGCGCCTCGAACGACGCCCCGACATTCGCCAGGCGCGCCCCGATGAGGATGAATCGGAGGAAAGCGGACCGCTGATGATCCAGCTGGACGAGCCACATCCCCACGCTGAGGACCCGATGGGCTTGCAGCGGCCCATCGATCGGGACGATGCGGATGCGGAGCTGTTCGGTGAAATGCTCGGCGATCTTCCTCAGGCGCGTTTGGTGGCGTCACCAGGGCGACCCAAAGAGGTGTTGCTGGCTGATGATCCTCCGGATGCCTCTGCTATCGCGCTTGCGCCCGGCGTTTCGGTTCTGCAGCGAGGCATCGCCTATCCCGAATGGGACTACCGCAGGCAGCATTACCGCGAGCAGAACGCCCTCGTGCAGGTACGCACGGCCCCGCCGGGTAATCCAGTCTGGGTAGCGGAAACGCTCGAGTCCCATCAGGGATTGCTCGAGGGGATTCGCCGCCGCTTCGAATTGCTGCGCACCCATCGGGCCTGGTTGCGCGGTCAGGTCGATGGCGATGAGCTGGACCTGGATGCCTATGTGGATGCGGTTGCGAATCTGCGGGCTGGCAGCGGGCTGACCGATCGTCTGTACCGCAGGCAGCGTTGCGCGGAGCGGAACCTGGCCATCCTGCTGCTCATCGATGTCAGCGGATCGACGGACAGCTGGATATCCCAGGGGCGACGCGTGATAGACGTCGAGCGCGAAGCCTTGTTCCTGGTCAGCATCGCGCTGCAGAGCCTGGGTGCGCCCTATGCGATTCAGGCATTCTCAGGGCAGGGCAGGGAAGCGGTGGTGGTCCGCGATATCAAAACCTTCGAGGAGGCTTATGGCCAGGAGGTAGCGCTACGCATAGCGTCGTTGGAGCCGGAGCATTACACCCGCTGCGGCGCGGCGATCCGTCACGCCAGCGCCAATCTCATGTGCCAGCCGGCGGCCCGTCGACTGCTGCTGGTGTTGTCCGATGGAAAGCCTAGCGACAACGATGACTACGAAGGGCGATACGGAGTTGAGGACACCCGCCAGGCGGTTCTGGAAGCCGTGCTGCAAGGTATATCGCCGTTCTGCCTGACCATCGACCGGCAGGCCAGCGCCTACCTGCCGCGCATATTTGGCGCAACCCGTTATGCACTGTTACCACGCCCTGAGCTCCTGCCTACCGTTCTACTCGACTGGATGAAGCGTCTGGTGCAGGGATAGTTGGCCAGCATATGTCCTCGATTTTCGGCTGGGCTGACGTAAGTAGTGATTCGCCGGGCGCGGCTCGGCTTTTGCTCGGCGCGACGGGCAGGGTGACTTATGTCAGTCGAGCCACTAGAATGCTTGCCCATTCTGGGGCCGGAACGCCCGGCTTATGTCTGTGCAACGAGGAAAATCCATGCAAGTTTCTGTTGAAAGCACCTCCGCTCTTGAGCGCCGCATGACCATCGGCGTGCCGGTCGAGCGCATCGAGACCGAAGTCAACAAGCGTCTGCAACAGACCGCCAGTCGTGCCAAGATCCCTGGTTTCCGTCCCGGCAAAGTGCCGATGAGCGTGATCCGTCAGCGTTACGAAGAAGCCGCCCGTCAGGAAGCGCTGGGCGATCTGATCCAGTCGACATTCTATGAAGCCGTCGTTGCCGAAAAGCTGAACCCGGCCGGCGCGCCGTCCGTCGAGCCGAAAGTGTTCGAAAAGGGCAAGGATCTGGAATACGTCGCCACCTTCGAAGTGTTCCCTGAGTTCGAAGTGGCCGGTTTCGAGGCCATCGAGATCGAGCGTCTGCAGGCCGAAGTCGCCGATGCCGACGTCGACAACATGCTGGAAATCCTGCGCAAGCAGAACACCCGTTTCGAGAACGTCGAGCGCGCTGCCGAGAGCGCCGATCAGCTGACCATCGATTTCGTCGGCAAGATCGACGGTGAGACCTTCGCTGGCGGTTCGGCCAAGGGCACTCAGCTGGTGCTGGGCTCCGGTCGCATGATTCCTGGTTTCGAAGACGCGCTCGTTGGCGCCAAGGCCGGCGAAGAGCGCTTGATCAACCCGACCTTCCCCGAGGACTATCAGAACCTCGACCTGGCCGGCAAGACTGCCGAGTTCACCGTCACCGTGAATGCCGTCGCCGCTCCGCAACTGCCCGAGCTGAATGACGAATTCTTCGCCCAGTTCGGCGTGCAGGAAGGTGGCGTCGAAGGCTTCCGTGCTGAAGTGAAAAAGAACATGGAGCGCGAGCTGCGTCAGGCCATCAAGACCAAGGTGAAGAATCAGGTCATGGAAGGGCTGGTCGCTGGCAACCCGATCGAGGTGCCCAAGGCGCTGATCGACAATGAAGTGAACCGTCTGCGCGTGCAGGCCGTTCAGCAGTTTGGCGGCAACATCAAGCCCGAGCAGCTGCCGGCCGACCTTTTCCAGGAGCAGGCCAAGCGCCGCGTTGTTCTGGGTCTGATCGTGGCCGAAGTGGTCAAGCAGAAGGAGCTCAAGCCTGATGAGGCCCGCGTTCGCGAGCTGATCGAGGAAATGGCATCGGCCTACCAGGAGCCGGAGCAGGTCGTCGCCTGGTATTACAAGAACGCCGAGCAGTTGAACGAAGTTCGTTCGGTTGTGCTCGAAGAGCAAGTTGTAGATACTGTCCTGCAGCAGGCTAAAGTGACCGATAAGTCGGTCTCCTACGAAGAAGCTGTCAAGCCTGCGGAAGCCCCGCAAGCAGCCTGATTTCTTCATATATTCGAGTGCACAAACATAAGCCAGCCTCGTGCTGGCTTATGTCTTTTGAGGCATGACATAGGGAGTATCGTTGGAACATGTCCCGCAATCCTTTTATGCAAATTCCGGACATTCAGGCCGCCGGTGGCCTGGTCCCGATGGTGATCGAGCAGTCCGCTCGCGGCGAGCGCGCCTATGACATTTATTCCCGACTCCTCAAGGAGCGGGTGATTTTCATGGTCGGCCAGGTCGAAGACTACATGGCCAACCTGATCGTCGCGCAGATGCTGTTCCTCGAGGCCGAAAATCCCGAGAAAGACATTCACCTGTACATCAACTCCCCGGGCGGCTCAGTGACTGCAGGCATGTCGATTTACGACACCATGCAGTTCATCAAGCCTGATGTGTCGACCATCTGCATCGGCCAGGCCTGTTCCATGGGGGCTCTGTTGTTGACCGGTGGCACCGCGGGCAAGCGTTACTGCCTGCCGCATTCGCGGATGATGATCCACCAGCCGCTGGGCGGCTTCCAGGGTCAGGCTTCGGATATCGAGATCCACGCACGTGAGATTCTGACCATCCGCGAGCGTCTGAATAAAGTACTGGCTCACCATACCGGTCAGCCGATGGAAGTGATTGCCCGCGATACCGACCGCGATAACTTCATGAGCGGTGAAGACGCCGTCAAGTACGGCTTGATCGACCAGGTTCTGACCCAGCGCCAACTGGCGGTCTGATCCCTGCAGCCTGCGATATGTGGCTGCTCCGTGGGCTTGAAAAAGCCCACGATTGCCTTCATCTTGTGTTTCAAGCCTTCCCGATTGGATCGATCGAATGACTGACACCCGCAACGGCGAGGACTCCGGCAAACTGCTCTATTGCTCTTTTTGCGGCAAAAGCCAGCATGAAGTACGCAAGTTGATCGCCGGGCCCTCCGTTTTCATCTGCGACGAGTGCGTCGACCTGTGCAACGACATCATCCGCGAGGAGGTGCAGGAAGCGCAGACCGAGAGCAACGCGCACAAACTGCCTGCGCCGAAGGAGATCAGCGGCATTCTCGACCAGTACGTCATTGGTCAGGAGCGCGCCAAGAAGATCCTGGCGGTGGCCGTTTACAACCACTACAAGCGCTTGAACCAACGCGACAAGAAAGAAGAAGTCGAGCTGGGCAAGAGCAACATTCTGCTGATCGGTCCAACCGGCTCGGGTAAGACGTTGCTGGCCGAAACGCTGGCACGCCTGCTCAATGTGCCCTTCACCATCGCCGATGCCACTACCCTCACCGAGGCGGGCTATGTGGGCGAGGATGTCGAGAACATTATCCAGAAGCTTTTGCAGAAGTGCGATTACGACGTTGAGAAGGCCCAGATGGGCATCGTCTACATCGACGAAATCGACAAGATATCCCGCAAATCCGATAACCCGTCGATTACTCGGGACGTATCCGGTGAAGGCGTGCAGCAGGCACTGCTGAAGCTGATCGAAGGCACCGTTGCGTCCGTCCCGCCACAGGGTGGTCGCAAGCATCCGCAGCAGGAATTCCTGCAAGTGGATACGCGCAACATCCTGTTCATCTGCGGTGGTGCGTTTGCAGGTTTGGAGAAGGTCATCCAGGGTCGTTCAACTCAGGGTGGTATCGGCTTCAATGCCGAGGTTCGCAGTAAGGACCCGGGCAAGAAGATCGGCGAGGCGTTGCGCGCCGTGGAGCCTGATGATCTGGTTAAATTCGGCCTGATTCCTGAGTTCGTTGGCCGTCTGCCGGTGATCGCGACGCTCGATGAACTCGATGAGGCTGCGCTGATCCAGATTCTGACCGAGCCGAAGAATGCGTTGACCAAGCAGTACGCCAAGCTCTTCGAACTCGAAGGCGTGGATCTGGAGTTCCGCCCGGATGCACTCAAGGCAGTCGCTTCGCGCGCTCTTGAGCGCAAGACCGGCGCACGTGGTCTGCGTTCGATTCTTGAAGGTGTGTTGCTCGACACGATGTACGAGATTCCTTCGCAGAAGGAGGTCAGCAAGGTTGTCATCGATGAAAGCGTGATCGAAGGCACATCTCAGCCGTTGATGATTTACGAGAACAGCGAGCCGCCAGCCAAGGCGGCGCCTGAGGCGTAATCGAACAAAGGGGCCTGCGGGCCCCTTTGCATTTGGTCCGCCGCCTTGTTTTTTAAGGTGTGTGCCCTCATCTTTGTTGCAAGGGCATCGCCCATCCGTTTACCGCCGAATGGCCGCCGTAGAGCTGAATTATGAAGACAACCATCGAATTGCCCCTTTTGCCGCTGCGCGATGTGGTGGTTTACCCGCACATGGTGATCCCGCTTTTCGTTGGCCGTGAAAAATCCATCGAAGCACTCGAATCCGCCATGGCCGGCGATAAGCAGATCCTCTTGCTGGCGCAGAAGAACCCCGCTGATGACGATCCAGGTGAAGATGCGCTGTACCGTGTTGGGACGGTGGCGACCGTGCTGCAGCTTCTCAAGCTGCCAGACGGAACCGTCAAGGTACTGGTCGAGGGCGAGCAACGTGGTGTGATCGAGCGCTTCGTCGAGGTGGATGACCACTGCCGCGCCGAAGTTTCCTTGATCGAAGAAGCTGAGGTCGACGCGCGCGAATCCGAAGTATTCACGCGCAGCCTGCTCAGCCAGTTCGAACAGTACGTGCAGCTGGGCAAGAAGGTTCCCGCCGAGGTTCTTTCCTCGCTGAGCAGCATCGATGAGCCCGCGCGTCTGGTCGATACCATGGCTGCGCATATGGCGCTGAAGATCGAGCAGAAGCAGCAGATTCTCGAAATCACCGACCTCCCGGCGCGCGTCGAACACGTGCTTGCGCTGCTTGATGCCGAGATCGACCTGCTGCAGGTCGAAAAGCGCATTCGCGGTCGCGTGAAGAAGCAGATGGAACGCAGCCAGCGCGAGTACTACTTGAATGAGCAGATGAAGGCCATTCAGAAGGAGCTCGGCGATATCGATGAGGGCCACAACGAAGTCGACGAGCTGAAGAAGCGCATCGAGAACGCCGGCCTCAGCAAAGACGCCTACACCAAGGCCAACGCCGAACTCAACAAGCTCAAGCAGATGTCGCCGATGTCGGCCGAGGCGACAGTGGTTCGTACCTATATCGATTGGCTGGTAAATGTGCCGTGGAAGGCTGCCAGCAAGGTGCGTCTGGATCTGGCGAAGGCTGAAGAGGTGCTGGATGCCGATCATTACGGCCTAGAAGAGGTCAAGGATCGTATCCTCGAGTATCTTGCCGTCCAGAAGCGCGTGAAGAAGCTCAAGGGGCCGGTGCTGTGCTTAGTAGGCCCGCCGGGCGTGGGTAAGACCTCGCTGGCCGAGTCCATTGCACGCTCGACCAATCGCAAGTTTGTACGCATGGCACTGGGCGGCGTACGGGACGAGGCCGAGATTCGAGGTCACCGCCGTACTTACATCGGCTCCATGCCCGGTCGTTTGATTCAGAAGATGACCAAGGTAGGGGTTCGCAACCCCCTGTTCCTGCTCGACGAGATCGACAAGATGGGCAGCGACATGCGAGGTGATCCGGCGTCGGCTCTTCTGGAAGTGCTCGACCCCGAACAGAACCACAATTTCAACGATCACTACCTCGAGGTGGACTACGATCTTTCGGACGTGATGTTCCTCTGCACCGCCAACTCAATGAATATTCCTGCGCCGCTGCTCGACCGTATGGAGGTCATCCGGCTGCCGGGCTACACCGAGGACGAGAAGGTCAACATCGCCATTCGTTACCTGGCGCCCAAGCAGATCGAGGCCAACGGCCTGAAGAAAACCGAGTTGGAGTTTCAGGAGGCGGCGATTCGCGACATCATCCGCTACTACACCCGCGAGGCTGGTGTGCGCAGCCTGGAGCGCCAGCTGGCCAAGGTATGCCGCAAGGTCGTGAAGGAGCATGCCGCAGAGAAGCGTTTCCACGTTGTGGTGGATGCGGACTCGCTGGAGCACTTCTTGGGCGTGCGCAAGTTCCGCTATGGCCTTGCTGAGCAGCAGGACCAAGTAGGGCAGGTGACGGGTCTGGCGTGGACCCAGGTTGGCGGCGAACTGCTGACCATTGAGGCTGCTGTGGTGCCCGGAAAGGGGCGCCTGACCAAGACCGGCTCGCTGGGCGAGGTCATGGGCGAATCGATCACCGCGGCTCTTACAGTGGTTCGCAGCCGTGCCGCGAGCCTGGGCATGGCGGCTGATTTCCACGAGAAGCAGGACATTCACATCCACGTGCCCGAAGGTGCGACTCCGAAAGACGGCCCCAGCGCCGGTATCGGCATGTGCACTGCACTGGTTTCCGCGCTGACTCAAATTCCGGTGCGCGCAGATGTCGCAATGACCGGCGAAATAACATTGCGCGGGCAGGTGCTTGCAATTGGCGGATTGAAGGAAAAACTTCTGGCTGCTCATCGGGGTGGGATCAAGACGGTGATCATTCCGGAAGAAAATCAGCGTGATCTGAAAGAGATTCCTGAAAATATTAAGCAAGACCTGCAGATTAAACCGGTGAAGTGGATTGACGAGGTCCTGCAAATTGCGCTGCAATACGCGCCGGAGCCCTTGCCCGATGCGGCTCCCGAGATTGTTGCAAAGGACGACAAGCGCGAGCCTGATTCCAAGGAGCGAATCAGCACGCATTAGTCTGGAAGGCCACGTTGACACACTTCAGGCGCCCTTGTTTAATCGGCCTCTTGTGTCATAGCCATCTAGCACCGCTTTGCTTACACCCGAAAATTAAAGATACGACTCAACAGAAATAAGGGGACTTAGAGTGAACAAGTCGGAACTGATCGATGCCATCGCTGCATCTGCTGATATCCCAAAAGCTGTTGCTGGCCGCGCGCTGGATGCAGTGATCGAATCCGTCACCGGTGCCCTGAAGGCTGGTGACTCCGTGGTACTGGTTGGTTTCGGTACTTTCGCTGTCAAGGAGCGCGCTGCGCGCACTGGTCGCAACCCGCAGACTGGCAAGCCGATCAACATCGCTGCTGCCAAGATCCCGGGCTTCAAAGCTGGCAAGGCTCTGAAAGACGCTGTCAACTAAGCGTCTTTCTACCCGGCCAGTCAGCTCGCGCTGCACTGGCACGGGGCGGTTGTCGAGCAGGCCTGGCCTGCTGCAATCTGGCTTGGGGGAATAAGCCCAACCGCTCCAAAAGCTCCGAGAAGGCGCATCCCTGGATGCGCCTTTCTTTTATCCGGTTTCCACCCGCGTTGCGCATCCGATCGCGCCGCAGACTCCTGGGGGTCGCATGCTTCAGAACATCAGGGACAATTCGCAAGGCTGGATAGCCAAAACCATCATCGGCATCATCGTAATGCTGCTGGCGTTGACTGGCTTCGAGGCTATCTTCAATGCCGCGAGCAACAACCAGAATGCTGCGGAGGTCAACGGCGAGGAGATTTCCCGTTACGACCTTGACCAGGCAATGAACATGCAGCGGCGCCAGCTGGCACAACAGCTTGGCCAGGATTTCGATGCTTCGTTGCTGGATGATCGTCTGCTTCGTGATTCCGCGCTCGGTTCGCTGATTGATCGCATGTTGCTGTTGCAGAGTGCCAAGAACGCCAATTTCGCCTTCTCCAGCGAAGCACTCGACCAGCTGATTCTGCAAACCCCCGAATTTCAGGTTGACGGCGCTTTCAGCGCTGCACGTTTCGATCAGGTCATCCAGCAGATGGGCTATTCCCGTCTCCAGTTCCGCCAGCTGCTCGAGCAGGAAATGCTCATCGGACAGCTGCGGGCCGGCATCTCCGGAACCGGGTTCGTTACCGATCAGCAGGTTGATAACTTCGCGCGTCTCGAAATGCAGACCCGCGACTTCGCCACTCTCACCCTGCCTGCTCAGCAGGAGGCAATTGAGGTCGGTGACGAACAGATCAAGGAATACTACGAGGCAAACGCTGACCGTTTCCGTACACCTGAGCAGGTCATCGTCGAGTATGTCGAGTTGAAGAAAGAGTCATTCTTCGATCAGGTCGAAGTGTCTGACGAGGAGCTGCAAGAGCTTTATCAGAAGCAGATCGCCAATCTGGCCGAGCAGCGTCGCGCTGCGCATATCCTCATCGAGACCGGCGGTGAGCTGAGCGACGACGAAGCCAAAGCCAAGATCGATGAAATTGCTACCCGGGTGAAGAACGGTGGCGACTTCGCTGCAGTCGCCAAGGAAGCCTCTCAGGATCCAGGTTCTGCGAACGAGGGTGGTGATCTTGGATTCGCCGGACCGGGCGTATATGACCCGGCATTCGAAGATGCACTCTATGCCTTGAATGAGGGCGAGGTCTCGGCACCGGTCAAATCCGAATTCGGCTGGCACATCATCAAGCTGCTGGGTGTTCAGTCGCCGGAGGTTCCTGCCTTCGAGAGCTTGAAGCCCCAGCTGGTACGCGAGCTCAAGGCGCAGCAGGTTGAGCAGCGCTTCGTCGAGACCAGCAAGCAGCTGGAAGATTCGGCATTCGAAGCATCCGACCTGGCCCAGCCCGCTCAGGAGCTCGGCTTGATGGTGCAGACCACAGAAGCCTTCGGGCGTGACGGTGGCGAAGGCATCACGGCCAATCGTCAGGTGATCCAGGCTGCTTTCAGCGACGAAGTACTCGTGGATGGCGCCAACAGCAGCGTCATCGAGCTCGATCCCGATACCTCCATTGCACTGCGCGTGAAGGAACACCTGAAGCCTGCGGCTATCCCGCTTGCGGATGTGCGTGAGGATATCGTTCAGCAGCTTCAGCGCAGCCTGGCTGCCGAAGCGGCACGCGCCAAGGGCGAACAGTTGTTGGCGGACCTGCGTAAAGGGCAGCAGCCTGACGACGCCCAATGGCAGGCCGTAGAGGCTGCCACGCGCAGCCAGGAAGGCGTTGCACCAGCCCTATTGCAGGCGGTATTCCGCATGCCGCGTCCGGAACAGCAGGATAAGCCGAGCTATTCCGGCGTGGCGCTGAGCAACGGCGATTACGCGGTTGTACGCCTGAACGGCGTCAATGAGCCGGAAGCGGCGCTGACCGATGAAGAGAAGCTGAATTATCGACGCTTCCTTGCATCTCGCGTCGGCCAGCAGGACTTCGCAGCGTTTCGGCAGAAGCTGCAGGCTGAGGCGGAAATCGAAAGATTCTGACTGCCAACTGACAGACGAAACCACTCGGTTTCGTCTGTCAAACAGAGAGGACGCCCCGACTGGTTCGGGGCGTTTTCGTTTGAAGCAGTTGAGTGTCAGCGGAGCAGTTTGCGCCCCAGCCAAGGCCCTTGGCGTAGCAATGCCGCGTGAACTTGCACCAGTTCCGCGCCTGCACGCATGCGTGCCTGCAGCTGGCTTGCGGTCTGGATGCCGCCAACCGAAAGCAAAGCAATATCTTTTTGGCAGAAACGACGCAGGTGCTCGATCTGTTCGCAGGCTTGCGCCTGTCGTTGCGGGTCTTGCCATGCCAGATAGCGCTCGCGCGTCGCCGGTGGCCCAGGGTCATGGGCAGCGAGCAGTCCGTCGAATCCAAGCTCAAGTAGCAGGCCGGCAAGCGAGAAGGGAATCTGCTCAGGCAGGCAGCGCAGCTTGGCTATCAGCGGTACCCGACGTTCACCTTTCTGATTCAAATGATGCTGTTCTTCACGAAGCGCGGTCAGCAGGTTGTGCAACCGCGCGCCCTGATGAAGCAGCGGGGCGCTGGACGGGCCGATCAGGTTCAACACGAGATAGTCAGCATGCCGCCAGGCACCGCGTAGCAACGCGCAGGTCTCGGCGGTGGAGCATCTGGCGTCCAGGGTCAGATTCACGCCTAGGCGTGCATCGCCTGGCGGGATTGGCTGCAGCCGGGCGAGCGCAGCCGCTGTCAGGCTGCCGATCTCGTTGAAGCCGAATCCCAGCGACGCGACACGCCGTCCCAGTGCACCGTGGCGGTCGAAGCCCGCCGCAATACCCAACGGCGTCGGGAATTCCAGCCCCATTACCTTGACCGGGTGGCGCGGCACCGCGCTCAGGCGGCACGCGACGCTGGTGAAATTGAGGGCGATACGATTGCGCAGCGCTTGCCAAACCATCGGCTTATCCATGGCGTTGCTCGAAGTCCGCCATGAAATCCACGAGCTGTTGCACACCCGACACTGGCATCGCGTTGTATAGGCTGGCCCGCACGCCGCCAAAGGCAGCATGCCCGCGCAGATGGGTGAGGTCGCATAGCTCGGCCTGGTCAAGAAATATCTCGGTCAGCCCTGCGTCGGCCAGTTGAAAGCAGACATTGATCGACGAGCGATCCTGGATTTTCTGCGGGCAGTGGTAGAGATCGCTGCCGTCGATGTAGCGGTACAGCAGTGCGCTCCGTTGTCGAGCAGCCGTTGCCATCGTCTCTGCGCCGCCTCGTTGCTTGATCCAGCGCAGCATCAATGCAGCGACATACAGGGTGAAGGTCGGTGGTGTATTGAAACGGCTCTGTTGCTCGGCTTGGACCGCATAGCTGAATGCGGCTGGGAGGCCAGCTGGCGGTGCTTGCAGAAGATCGTCGCGCACGATGACGACGCACAGCCCGGCTGCACCCAGGTTCTTCTGCGTGCTGGCGTAGATCACTCCGAAGCGCTCGACTGGAACGGGGCGAGTGAGGAAATCCGACGTCATGTCCACAACCAGGGGCACCGGGAGCGCGGGAAACTCCTGCAGTTGCAGTCCATTGGCGGTTTCGTTGCTGGTGATATGGCAGTAGCCAGCGAGTGGATCGAGCCGCCAGTGCGCTGGTGAGGGCAGGGCGGTGAAGTCCTGATCCGCCCCACTGGCGATGACGTTCACTGGTGCGTGACGGCGCCCCTCGGCAATTGCCTTGCGAGCCCAGTGGCCGCTTTCCAGGTAGTCCGCGCCTTGTCCCGGGCGCAGCAGATTGAGCGGCAACAGGCCGAACTGCGCCGATGCGCCACCTTGCATGAAAAGCACGCGATAGTTGCTCGGAATCTCCAGTAGTGCGCGCAGGTCGGCATCGGTTTCAGCCATCAGCTGTTTGAAGGCGCTGCTGGTGAAGGGCTGCTCCAGTATGGAGAGTCCGCTGCCACGCCAGTCCTGTATTTCCTCGCGGATCTGCGCCAGCACGTCGGTAGGCAGCATCGCCGGGCCGGCAGCGAAATTGTAGTGCCCGGACTGCTCAGAATAGATGCAGGCCATGACTACCACTCGCCATTAGGAACAGCAGAGGAAAGGACAGGATGGTGTTGCTGCGCGACGAAAGGAAGGTGATCCGCGAGCAGCGCACACGCTCCTCCAATGTCGCTGGGACGAAGCCGAGCAGCTTCTTCTGATGCGGCCAGAGCACCAGCCAAAGGTTGAGCAGCATCAGCGTGCCAATCCAGGCACCAAGACCGATCACCGCCAGCGGTCCCTGCAGCAGCAGCGCCTCAACCAGCCAGCCGCGTTGCCAGAGCATGAACATGCCGGACACCCAGACCACCACGGAGGCGTAGCGGAAGATGCCGTGCTCACGTTTCATCCGCGCTTCCAGATCGCTGTTCAGCGTAGCGGTGTCGATGCCGTTCTGCAGTGGCACGAAGCGCGGGTTCTGGATGAAGTTGGCGTAGTTGTGCCCGACCCAGACCAGTGCGAACAGTAGGTGCGCATAGCGGGCCAGCAGATCGAGGATCGGCAACTGCATGCTCACGTCACCAGCCAGTAACGCAGTAACAGGTAGCAGCCGAGCGTCAGCGCGAGTCCGGCGCTGACGGTGCCGCCGAACGAGTCATGGGGCAGTTTCAAGTTCCACCCCCTGACTGGCCTGTCGGGCGATCAGCGTGCCTTGCGGACGCGTGGCATCCTGCGCCAGTTCAACGGCCTGGCGAATCAGCTGGTGATGTGGGGATTTACTGCAGGCCGGATCGGTGTTGGCGCCGTTGCCGGTCAACAGCAGCGCCTGACAACGGCAGCCGCCGAAATCCTTCTCCTTGTCATCACAGCTGCGGCAGGGTTCGGGCATCCAAGTGTCGCCACGGTAGAGGTTGAATACCGGCGAGTCGTGCCAGATCTGCTCCAGTCGTTGCTGCCGCACGTTGGGGAAGATGAGGTCTTTGAAGTTGCTGGCCTGGGAGCAGGGCAGCACGTTGCCGCTTGGCGCGATGGTGACGTGAATGGCGCCCCAGCCGTTCATGCAGGCCTTGGGACGACCTTCGTAATAGTCAGGGATGACGAAGAAGATGGTCAGTCGATCACCAAAACGCTCACGCGCCTTGTGCACCTCGTCTTCGGCTCTCTGCAATTCGGCATGGGTCGGCATCAGCGCATCGCGGTTGAGCAGCGCCCAGTTGTAGTACTGCACGTTCGCCAGCTCGAGGTACTCGACTCCCAGTTCGACGGCGAACTCGATGATGTCCGGCACCTGAGCGATGTTCTGCCGGGTGATCGGTACGTTGAGCACCATGGGAAAGTCCATTGACTTGATCAGGCGTGCCATGCCGAGCTTGCGCTCCAGGGCATCGACGCCGGCCAGCTGACGTGCCACGTCACGGTCGGTGGACTGGAAACCGAGCTGGATGTGGCGTAGTCCGGCATCCTTCAGGGCGCGTAGGCGCGCCTCGGTCAGTCCAATGCCGGAAGTGATCAGGTTGGTGTAGTAACCCATGCGGTCAGCCTCGGCGACCAGCGTTTCGAGGTCCTTGCGCAGCGTGGGCTCGCCGCCGGAGAAGCCGATCTGCATCGCACCCATGGCGCGGGCCTGGGCCATCACGTCGATCCACTCGGCGGTGCTCAACTCATCCTGACGGTAATCGGCAAAGTTGCGTGGATTACTGCAGAACACACACTGCAACGGGCATTGGTAGGTCAGCTCCAGTAGCAGCCAGACCGGGTTGCCGCTGCCGTCAAGCCTTAACTCGGATCCAGCCCTTGCCATGGGACACCTCCAGGAAGTTCAGGACGCCGTTTCGAATCGTGTCGACGTCGGATGCGTTGTAGCTGAGGGCCAGCTGGTCGATCAGCTCGGCGACGCTGGTCTTGCCGTCGCAGCGCTGCAGAATCTCGCCGCCGGTGGCGTTCAGCTTGACGATGCCTTCGGGGTACAGCAGCACGTGGGCATGCTGTGAGTCTTCCCAACGAAAGAGGAAGGGCGGGCGGATCTCGTAACAGCTGGCGGGCAAAATTTTTGTCGTTGTCATCATGTCCATCCTCGCTCGACCGGCGTGAAGCCATGTGCGATCACGCCGGTCAGGGGCTCAGCGTACGTAGACGTACGCAGTGACTTCGAAGCCCAGACGCAGGTCGCAGAAGTCCGGATTGATCCACTGCATGGCGTATCTCCTCATTGGTTGGTGTCAGGAAAAGCAATGTCGCACCCCGAAGCTAAGGCGCTTTGCCACGGCGACTAATAAGACTTTGGGGTTGGTTTTGCCGCCTTTTGGTCGCGCTTTTCTTGCGTTGCGGGAGAATTTGCGCTGTGGGTCAGTGTCCTTGTTCGGCGTCATTTTTAAGGTGCTATTCAAGGCCTATTCTGCTCGGCTTTGTTCTCCCGCTTCGCCATGCCCGAGCCAATCGCAAACCGCCATCAACGCTGCCTCTGCGCCTTGCCATCTACTACCAAATGAGGAGCCCTCCGCTGCCATGGGTGCATACCGGAGCGAAGACCCCACTGCCTAAGATCGGTCCATGTCCTGTGCACCTTCCGGCACAGGCTCCGACAAGCAGAAGAAGAGAGGCCCATCATGATCTACGCCCAGCCCGGTACCGCAGGCGCCGTCGTATCCTTCAAGCCGCGCTACGGCAATTACATCGGTGGTGAATTCGTCCCGCCGGTCAAAGGCGAGTACTTCGTCAACACCTCGCCGGTAAATGGTGAAGTCATTGCCGAATTCCCGCGTTCGGGCGCCGAAGACGTTGAGAAAGCGCTGGACGCCGCCCACGCTGCTGCCGATGCCTGGGGCAAGACCTCAGTGCAGGACCGCGCGCTGATTCTGCTGAAGATCGCCGATCGCATCGAAGCCAACCTGGAAAAGCTCGCTGTCGCTGAAACCTGGGACAACGGCAAGGCCGTCCGTGAAACCCTGAACGCCGACGTGCCGCTGGCTGCCGACCACTTCCGCTACTTCGCTGGCTGCATCCGCGCCCAGGAAGGCAGCGCCGCCGAGATCAACGAGCACACCGCGGCCTATCACTTCCATGAGCCGCTGGGTGTTGTCGGCCAGATCATCCCGTGGAACTTCCCGCTGCTGATGGCCGCCTGGAAACTGGCTCCGGCCCTGGCTGCCGGTAACTGCATCGTGCTCAAGCCGGCCGAGCAGACCCCGCTGTCGATCATGGTATTCATCGAAGTCGTCGGTGACCTCCTGCCGCCGGGCGTACTGAACATCGTCCAGGGCTTCGGTCGCGAAGCTGGTCAGGCGCTGGCCACCAGCACCCGCATCGCCAAGATCGCCTTCACCGGCTCGACCCCGGTCGGCTCGCACATCATGCGCTGCGCCGCCGAGAACATCATTCCGAGCACCGTGGAGCTGGGTGGCAAGAGCCCGAACATCTTCTTCGAAGACATCATGAATGCAGAACCTGCGTTCATCGAGAAAGCCGCTGAAGGTCTGGTACTGGCCTTCTTCAACCAGGGCGAAGTCTGCACCTGTCCGTCGCGTGCGTTGATTCAGGAATCGATCTTCGAGCCCTTCATGGAAGTGGTGATGAAGAAGATCAAGGCGATCAAGCGTGGCAACCCGCTGGATACCGACACCATGGTTGGCGCCCAGGCGTCCGAGCAGCAGTTCGACAAGATCCTCTCCTACATGGAAGTCGCTCAGCAGGAAGGCGCGCAGATCCTCACCGGCGGCGCAGCCGAGAAGCTCGAAGGCGGCCTGGCCTCCGGTTACTACGTGCAGCCGACCCTGATCAAGGGTCACAACAAGATGCGTGTGTTCCAGGAAGAAATCTTCGGACCCGTGGTCGGTGTGGCGACCTTCAAGGACGAAGCCGAAGCTCTGGCGATCGCCAACGACACCGAGTTCGGCCTGGGTGCCGGCGTCTGGACGCGCGACATCAACCGCGCCTATCGCATGGGCCGTGGCATCAAGGCCGGTCGCGTGTGGACCAACTGCTACCACCTGTACCCGGCGCACGCGGCGTTCGGTGGCTACAAGAAGTCCGGCGTCGGCCGTGAAACCCACAAGATGATGCTCGACCACTATCAGCAGACCAAGAACCTGCTGATCAGCTACGACATCAATCCACTCGGATTCTTCTGATGAGGGCCCCGGCGTGTGAGCTCCAGCGCGCCGGTTTATTTTGCTACGCACGTCATGTGCAGGGACCTGCGCCGCTTCTGCTGTAATCCCCCTCGAACCGAGCGCAAGGTTCCTATCGCAACGCGGCTCCGGCCGCGTTTTTTTTGCCCGGTGGCGAACCAGCCATCGCGTGCATCGAACTCCCCGCCGCCGATACGCCTCCCATCAACATGCCCTGTGCCGAAGATGAGGAGAACCCCATGTCGCAACTGCTCGAACCCTGTTCGCTAAAACACCTGAAGCTGCGCAATCGCGCGGCCGTTGCGCCGATGACCCGCGTCAGCGCCGAAGCTGAGGGTGCTGCCAATGAATTGATGCGCGACTACTACGCCTCGTTCGCCAAGGGTGGCTTCGGCATGGTCATCAGCGAAGGCATCTATACCGATACGGCCTACAGCCAGGGTTACTTCAACCAGCCGGGGCTTGCTACGGAAGCGCACCGGGACAGCTGGCGGCTGGTAGTCGACGCCGTGCACGACGCTGGCGCCGCTTTCGTTGCCCAGCTCATGCATGGCGGCGCGCAGACCCAGGGCAACATCCATCATGCCCGGCACGTTGCGCCATCGGCGGTGCAGCCCGGCGGGTCGCAGCTGACCTTCTACGGTGGCGAAGGACCCTATGCGACGCCCGCGCAGATCAGCGAGGACGAGATTCAGGAAGCCATCGCCGGGTTTGCCCAGGCCGCGCGCCATGCCCGTGAGGCCGGCTTCGACGGTGTCGAACTGCACGGCGCGAACGGCTATCTGCTGCACGAGTTCATCAGCGCCGGGTTCAACCGGCGCGATGATCACTGGGGAGGCGATTACCTCGGTCGACTGCGGTTGCCGCTGGCCGTCATCGCTGCGGTGCGGGCAGCGGTTGGCAATGACTTCGTGGTTGGCATGCGCCTGTCGCAGAGCATGGTGAGCGACAGCCAGCTGAAATGGGAGGGTGGGGTGGACGAAGCCCGGCAGCGTTTCCGCGCACTGGCTGATGCTGGCCTTGATTATCTGCACGTTACCGAGCCGGACGTCGCTGCGCCGGCGTTTGGCGACGGGCCGAGCTTCGCTGCGATCGCAAAGGGCAGCGTATCGATCCCGGTTATCGGCAACGGCGGCATCGTCACGGGCGAGCAAGCTGAAAAGTTGTTGACTCAGGGAGACATGGACTTGGTCGCGGTCGGAAAGGCCGCGCTGGCGAACAACGACTGGCCGCAGCGAATCGCGCAGGGACTGCCGCTCAACGAATTCGACGGCACGATGTTCGTACCCATGGCGACCATCACCAATGAACTGGCCTGGCGTAATGCCAATGGTCGGTCGGCGCTGGGTTCAAGTTGACAGCGCACCAGGGCCGGGCGTTAGCTGGTAAACGAAACGCAGCAATGACAGCCGTCTGTCGGGCACTACCAAGGCACGGCGCTGTCTCCTTCCAAAGTACCATTCTGCTCGAGGCAGAACAGGGGGCTTAATTGAGCTGTCGGAATCTTCCGGCACCATAAAAAGAGGACCGACCTATGTGGACTAAACCCGCCTTCACCGACATGCGTATTGGTTTCGAAGTCACCATGTACTTCGCAAATCGTTGATCGATCAGCCCCGGCTCCGGCCGGGGCTTCGCTTTTGGGGGCTGTCCATGTTCATCCGTATTCTTGGTTCCGCTGCGGGCGGCGGTTTTCCGCAGTGGAACTGCAATTGCGCCAACTGCGCCGGCCTGCGCGCCGGCACGCTCAATGCGAAGGCGCGTACCCAGTCGTCGATCGCCATCAGTGATAACGGTGTCGACTGGATTCTGTGTAATGCCTCGCCGGACATCCGCGCTCAGCTGGAGTCGTTCCCGACGCTGCAGCCGGCCCGTGCGCCACGCGATACCGCCATCGGTGCCATCGTTCTGCTGGACAGCCAGATCGATCACACCACCGGCCTGCTGACCCTGCGTGAGGGCTGCCCGCATGAGGTCTGGTGCACCGAGATGGTCCATCAGGATCTGACCACCGGGTTCCCGCTGTTCAACATGCTCGAACACTGGAACGGCGGCTTGAAATGGAACCCCATCGCCCTGACCGGCAGCTTCACCATTCCCTGTTGCCCAAACCTGCACATCACGCCGATTCCGTTGCGCAGCTCCGCGCCGCCATATTCGCCGCACCGCAATGACCCGCATCCCGGTGACAACATCGGCCTGCTGATCGAGGACCGCAAAACCGGTGGCACGCTGTTCTATGCGCCGGGGCTGGGCAAGGTCAGCGACGAACTGCTGGAAACCATGCGCCAGGCGGATTGCCTGCTGGTCGACGGCACTCTGTGGCGTGATGACGAAATGCTCGTGCGCGAGGTCGGCACCAAGCTCGGCAGCGAGATGGGACACCTGCAGCAGAGCGGCTCGGGGGGCATGATCGAGGTGCTCGACGGCATGCCCGCGGTTCGCAAGATCCTCATCCACATCAACAACACCAATCCGATCCTCAATGAAGATTCCGTCGAACGCGAAATCCT
Organism: Stutzerimonas kunmingensis; assembly: GCF_021432085.1. GTDB lineage: Bacteria > Pseudomonadota > Gammaproteobacteria > Pseudomonadales > Pseudomonadaceae > Stutzerimonas. The sequence goes on from NZ_CP090366.1 coordinate 2,480,838, forward strand.
CGGCGAGCATGGAATCGAAGTGTCCTTCGATGGCATGAACATCGAGCTATAGCACCCGAATCGCGGCCTTCAGCCGCCTGGTGCTGCGATACGAACATCGGAACGATAAGAAAAGGAAAGACACTGCCATGATCCTGCCAGCCATGAGCCCCGCGGAATTCGAACAGGCGCTGCGCGCCAAGGGCGAGTACTACCATATCCATCACCCGTTCCACCGGGCCATGTACGCCGGGCAGGCGACACGCGAGCAGATTCAGGGCTGGGTCGCCAACCGTTTCTACTATCAGGTCTGCATTCCGGTGAAGGATGCGGCGATCATGGCCAACTGCCCGGATCGCGACACCCGTCGGGAGTGGATCCAGCGCATCATCGATCACGACGGCGCGCCGGGGGAAGAGGGTGGTATCGAAGCCTGGTTGCGACTCGCCGAATCCGTAGGTCTGGATCGCGAGCAGGTGCTGTCGCAGGAACTGGTGCTGCCCGGTGTGAGGTTCGCCGTGGATGCCTACGTCAACTTCGCCCGTCGCGCCAGCTGGCAGGAGGCCGCAAGCAGCTCGCTGACCGAGCTCTTCGCCCCGACGATCCACCAGTCGCGCCTCGATAGCTGGCCGCAGCACTATCCTTGGATCGATGCCTCCGGCTACGACTACTTCCGCAAGCGCCTGAAGGAAGCCCGACGCGATGTCGAGCACGGTCTGCGGATCACCCTGGAGCACTACCGCACCCGCGAGGCGCAGGAGCGTATGCTGGAGATCCTGCAGTTCAAGCTCGACGTGCTATGGAGCATGCTCGACGCCATGAGCATGGCCTACGAACTGGATCGCCCGCCGTACCACACCGTGACCCGCGAGCGTATCTGGCACAAGGGCATCAGCCTGTAGGCACGCGTTCCGTGGGCAGATCCTGCCCACCCATGAGGCATCCGGCCCCTGTAGAGTGGACCGCCTGACGACCATGACCACGTGGCCAGGCAGCAACCTGCCCACTGGCGAGACAATGATGATGAGCGATATTCAACTAACCCAGATTCCAGCGTTGCGCCGTGGCTTCCGCTTCCAGTGGGAGCCCGCACAGAACTGCCACGTACTGCTCTATCCGGAAGGCATGATCAAGCTCAACGAGAGCGCTGCGGCGGTGCTGACCGAGGTGGACGGCACGCGAACCGTTGGCGCCATCGTTGCCGATCTGCAGGCCCGCTACCCTGAGGCCGAGGGCATTCAAGAGGATATCGTCGCGTTCCTGGAGGTTGCCGTTGAACGGTTCTGGATCGAGCTTCGCTAAACCCGGCTACGAGCCCGGCCCGCCGCTCTGGCTGTTGGCAGAGCTGACCTATCGTTGCCCGCTGCAGTGCCCGTACTGCTCCAATCCGCTGGACTTCGCTCGCAGCCACGATGAGCTGACCACCGCCGAGTGGATCGAGGTATTCCGCCAGGCGCGGGAGATGGGCGCCGCCCAGCTAGGCTTTTCCGGAGGTGAGCCGCTGGTCCGTCAGGACCTCGCCGAGCTGATCGCCGCTGCGCGTGGGCTCGGCTACTACACCAACCTGATCACCTCCGGCATCGGTCTCACTGAAGAGAAGATCGCCAGCTTCGCCGAGGCCGGCCTCGACCATATCCAGATCAGCTTCCAGGCCGCGGACGAGGAGGTGAACAACCTGCTCGCCGGTTCGCAGAAGGCTTTCGCCCACAAGCTGGAAATGGCCCGTGCGGTGAAGAAGCATGGCTATCCGATGGTGCTCAACTTCGTCACCCATCGGCACAACATCGACAACATCGACCAGATCATTCGTCTGTGCATTGAACTCGAAGCCGATTTCGTCGAACTCGCCACCTGCCAGTTCTACGGCTGGGCGGAGCTGAACCGTGCAGGGTTGCTGCCGAGCAAGGAACAGCTGGTGCGTGCCGAGCGCATCACCAACGAGTGGCGCGACAAGCTCGCCGCCGAAAACCATCCGTGCAAGCTGATCTTCGTGACGCCCGATTACTACGAAGAACGCCCGAAGGCCTGCATGAACGGCTGGGGCAACCTGTTTCTCGATATCACGCCGGACGGCACGGCGTTGCCTTGTCACAGTGCGCGCCAACTGCCTGTTGAATTCCCCAACGTACGCGAGCACAGCATCGAGCACATCTGGCGACACTCCTTCGGCTTCAACAAGTTCCGCGGCTACGACTGGATGCCCGAACCCTGTCGCAGTTGCGACGAGAAGGAGCGCGACTTCGGAGGCTGCCGTTGCCAGGCCTTCATGCTCACCGGCGATGCCGCCAACGCCGACCCGGTGTGCAGCAAATCGGCGCACCACGGCAAGATACTTGCGGCTCGCGAGCAGGCAGACCGCGGCGCGCTGGGGCTCGATCAGCTGCAGCATCGTAACGAGAAGGCTTCCAAGCTCATCCTCAAGGTATGAAATCGCCCCGCAACGATTCGTCCATGCTTCATCCATCCGCAGAGGTGCTGCCCTATGGCTTCTGGCCCAGCGACTGGAGCGCCGAGACCGCCGCGGCCGCCAGCCGGGATTTCGCCGAGCTGCGGGCCGGGCAGGGTGGGTTGTTCTGGATCGAATACGACCCCGCCGAAGGGCGCTGCAGCCTGTGGTTCTGGCGGGCCGGCCATGCGCGCTGCCTGACGCCGGCAGGGTATTCGGTCCGCAGCCGCGTCTATGAATACGGCGGCGGCGCGTTCTGCCTGACCGGGCAGGGCCTTGCTTTCGTCAACGAAGCGGACCAGCAGATCTGCCTGCAAACGCTGAGCGAAGATTCTCAGTCTCTGCCGTTAGCGCTGACTGCGCGTCCCGACTGCCGCTATGGCGATCTGCAGTACGACCGCCACGAGAACGCTATCGTCGCCCTGGAAGAATCGCGCGAAGGCGATGGGGTGGTGCATCGGCTGGTGAGCATCGCCATCGCCGATGGCACACGTAGACTCCTCGTCGAAGGGGCTGGCTTCTACGCGTCACCCACGCTTGGTCCTGATGGTCGCCGCCTCGCCTGGATCGAGTGGGATCGCCCTGAGCAACCCTGGACCTCAACGCGCCTGTGCAACGCCGAGCGCCAGCCGGACGGGGGGTGGGGGGCGGTGCGATGCCTGGCCGGCGAGGCGGGTGGCGAATCGCTGCAGCAACCGCGTTTCGCCGAAGACGGTCGGCTGATGTGCCTCAGTGATCGGCTGGGCTACTGGCAACCCTGGGCCGAGCGCGAGGGCGGTTGGGCCTTGCATCCGCTGATCGAGACGAAACCGGAGTCTGCACGGGATTTCGACTGCGCGCCCGCGCCCTGGCAGCTGGGTACCAGCAGCTATCTGCCGCTGACCGACGGCGGCCTGCTGTTGACCCATATGGTCGATGGTTACGGGTTGCTGTTCGAACACGTCGCCGAAGGCCGGCAGCGACAGCTGGCCGGTGCGTTCAGTCGCTGCCGCCAGTTGGCCGCCGACGCCACCCATGTGTTCTGTATCGCTGGCGCAGCGCAGCGCACGCCTGCGGTGCTGGCCATCGAGCGGGCCAGCGGCATGGTGCAGATACTCGCCGGCGGTGGGATGCCGTTGGCCGGGGTACAGGTCTCCTATCCGCAGCCCATGCGCTTTCCAACCGGCACCGGCGAAACCGCCCATGCGTTTTTCTACGCGCCGCGCAATGTGAACTGCCGGGGCGAACCCGGAACATCGCCACCTCTGGTGGTGTTCATCCATGGCGGTCCGACGTCGGCGTGCTACCCCGTCTTCGATCCGCGCATCCAGTTCTGGACGCAGCGCGGTTTTGCCGTGGTGGACGTCAACTACCGCGGCAGCAGTGGTTTCGGTCGCGCCTACCGGCAATGCCTGCACGAGCAATGGGGCGTGGTGGATGTGGATGACGCCTGCCAGGCAGTACGAGCGCTGGTAGAACAAGGTGCGGTCGATCCGCGGCGGGTGTTCATTCGCGGCTCCAGTGCGGGTGGCTACACCGCCCTCAGCGCGCTGGTAGCCTCCGATCTGTTTCGCGGCGGCGCAAGCCTGTACGGCGTCAGCGATCCATTGGCGTTGCGTCGGGTGACGCACAAGTTCGAAGGCGATTATCTGGACTGGCTAATAGGTGATCCGCAGCGGGTGCCGGAGCGCTTTCGCGAGCGCGCGCCGCTGTATAACGCCGAGCGCATCGCTGCACCGATACTCTTCCTGCAGGGCGCGCAGGATGCGGTGGTACTACCCGAGCAGACCGAAACCATGGTGGCGGCGCTGCGCGGGCAAGGTATCGAGGTGGAGTACCGGCTCTACCCGAACGAGCGACATGGCTTTCGCCAGGCCAATAATCTGGCCGATGCGCTGGAGCGTGAACTGCGCTTCTATCGTGGGCTGCTGTAGAGTTTTCCGCCGGGCGGATGGCAGGCAGCCATTAGGTGCATTGCTTTACTTGAGCAATGCAGTAGGCTTGCGCTCGTTGTTACAAAAAATAAAAAAGGCCGCAGTCATGAGCCCGAATATTAGCCTTCAGCGCAAGTTCGTCTCCCCAGAAATCATCTTCGGCGCGGGATGTCGCCACAGCGTCGGGACCTGCGCCGGCAACTTCGGAGCGCGAAAGGTGCTGGTGGTATCCGACCCCGGCGTCGTGAAGGCAGGCTGGGTGGCTGACGTGCAGGCCAGTCTCGACCGGCAGAACATCGAACATTGCTTGTTCACCGGCGTTTCGCCCAATCCCCGTTGCGAAGAGGTGATGCTCGGCGCCGAGCTGTATCGCAGCGAAGGCTGCAACGTGATCGTCGCGGTAGGCGGTGGCAGCCCAATGGACTGCGCGAAGGGGATCGGCATCGTCGCGGCGCATGGGCGCCATATCTATGAATTCGAAGGGGTGGATACGCTGCGCGTGCCCAGCCCACCGCTGATCCTGATCCCGACTACCGCCGGCACATCGGCTGACGTGTCGCAGTTCGTGATCATCTCCAACCAACAGGAGCGGATGAAGTTCTCCATCGTCAGCAAGGCAGCCGTGCCGGATGTCTCGCTGATCGACCCGGAAACCACGCTGAGCATGGACCCGTTCCTTTCCGCCTGTACCGGTATTGATGCGCTGGTGCACGCGATCGAGGCATTCGTGTCGACTGGCCATGGGCCGCTGACCGACCCGCACGCGCTGGAAGCCATGCGACTGATCAACGGCAATCTTGCGCAGATGATCGCCAATCCGGCGGATATCACGCTGCGCGAGCAGATCATGCTCGGCAGCATGCAGGCCGGGCTGGCCTTCTCCAACGCGATCCTCGGTGCGGTGCATGCCATGTCCCACAGCCTCGGCGGCTATCTCGATCTGCCCCATGGTGTTTGCAACGCCGTGCTGGTCGAACATGTCGTCGCATTCAATTACGACGCCTCGCCGGACCGCTACCGCAAGGTCGCCGAAACCCTGGGCATCGATTCGCGCGGGCTGAACCATCGCCAGGTTCGCGAGCGGCTGGTGCAGCACCTGATCGATCTCAAGCAGCAGATCGGCTTCCGTGAAACGCTGAGCCTGCACGGCGTTAACCTTTCCGATATCCCGTTCCTCTCGCAACATGCGATGCAGGATCCCTGCATCCTCACTAATCCACGCTCGTCGACGCAGCGGGACGTCGAGGTCGTCTATGCCGAAGCCCTCTGATGATCAGCATCAGGCCCTGGCGCAACTGCTCGGGTTCGGCAGCCATTCCGCACGCAAGAGTCACTACCCGGAACTGGTGGCACGCCTGGAAGAGCTGGAGGGCGAGCGCAATCGCTACAAATGGCTGTTCGAGCACGCCGTGCATGGCATCTTTCAGGCCAGCCTCCATGAAGGCATTCGAGCTGCCAATCCTGCCTTGGCGCGCATGCTCAATTACGAAACCCCTGAAGAGGCGCTGTGGGCGCTGACCGATCTGTCCCATCACCTGTTCATCGGTGGTGAGGAGGAGCTACGGCAGATCCGCCATACCCTGAGCCAGCAACATGGCCTGTTTGGCTACGAGACGCGCCTGCGCCGCAAGGACGGCAGCGCCATCTACGTGATCATGAACCTGCTGCTCAAGCCGGACGAAGACGGTCTGGTGGAAGGCTTCGTCGCCGACGTGACCGAGCGCAAGCTGGCGCAATTGCGGCTGTTGCAGCTCAACGAAGAGCTCGAGCAGCGCGTCGCCGAGCGCACCTGTGAATTGCGTGAGGCCCGCGATGCAGCGGAAGCCGCCAATCTGAGCAAGGACAAGTACCTCGCCGCAGCCAGCCACGACCTGCTACAGCCGCTCAACGCCGCACGGCTGCTGATCTCGACCCTGCGTGAACGCCAACTGCCGCAGAACGAGCTGCATCTGGTCGAGCGCGCCCATCAGGCCCTGGAAGGCGCCGAGGACCTGCTGACCGATTTGCTCGATATTTCCAAACTCGATCAGGCCGCGATCAAACCGGACATCGATATCTACTCGCTGGACGAGGTGCTGCTGCCGCTGGTGTCGGAATTCCAGTCGGTCGCTGCGGCGGCGGGCTTGCAGTTGAAACACTACATCCCGCGGGTCGCCATCAAGACAGATTTCCGCCTGCTGACGCGGATCCTGCGGAATTTCCTCAGCAATGCCTGCCGCTATACCGATCAGGGCGCGGTACTGGTTGGCGCGCGCATGCGCGCCGGGGCGCTGCGTATCGAGGTCTGGGATACCGGACGGGGCATTCCGGAGGAGGAGCTGCAGGCGATTTTTCTCGAATTCAATCAGCTCGGGATCGGTCGATCCGCGAAACGCAGTGGCGTAGGGCTGGGATTGGCCATCGTCGACCGTATCGCCAGCATGCTCGGCTATCAGGTGCTGGTGCGCTCGATGCCGGGGCGTGGCTCGGTGTTCAGTATCGACGTGCCGCTGGCCGAAGCGATGCCCCGCGAACGGGTTGCGGCCCCGGCGATCGTGCCGCAGCTGGGCGACCCGCTGCCAGGGCGCCGGCTGCTGGTGATCGACAATGAGGAAAGCATCCTGCTGAGCATGGCTGCCTTGCTCGAACAATGGGGCTGCACGGTGCTGACGGCCACCGACGAGCAAAGCGCAATGACGGCGCTGGATGGAGTCGCACCGGACGCGATCCTCGCCGATTACCATCTGGATCACGGGCTGACCGGCTGGGATGTCGTGCTCGCGGTGCGAGGACGCTTCAACCAGGCGCTGCCGGTGGTGATGATCACCGCCGATCGCAGCGACCAATGCCGCCAGCAACTGCAGGGCTGCGGCGTGCCTGTGCTGAACAAGCCGGTCAAACCCGGCAAGATGCGTTCGGTGCTCAGTCATCTTCTCGCCGGCAATGGCAATGGCAATGGCAATGGCAATGGCGGGCAGAATTCGGGCTGACACGATCTGGATCAAGTTTTAGCGGGTGTCGGCTCGGCTAGACTCCTCGCCATGAAAGCCCATCTGCGTCTGCTACTCGTCCTGTTGCTTAGCCTCGCGCTCCCCGTGAGTAGCATGGCTGCGCTCGAGCTGAAGGCAGAGCCTTGCCAGATGCAAAGCGACATGGACACTGCCGGGCATCTCGCACACCAGGCTGAAGCTCAGGGCGAGGACACGCATTCGCACGATGGCAATCCACTGTGTAAAAGCGGCCACCAGTGCAAAACCGGCAGCATGTTGCAGACCGGCGTCGCGCAGCCGCATCTGACTGCCTCGCTGCCGCAACTCGCAGTTCATTACCGAGCGTTCTTTCCCGCCCGCTCCAACGCCGACGTCTGGCGCCCTCTGCGTTACTGATTCCATCGCTGACCTGACTCGCCCCGCGTTCATGCGTTGAGGCGCTGTAGGCATGCCTTGCGGCATGCAGGAAACCGAGGAATCCAATCCATGATCTCCCGATTGATAGGGAAATACCGGCCGTTCGCAGGCGTGGTGGTTGTCGCCGCGTTCGGCCTGCCCGGCGCAGCCGCCGGGCTGACATTCGATGATGCCCTGAGCCTTGCGCAACAGCAGGCGCCATCGCTGCGTGCTGAGGCGTCGAGGCTGCAAGCCGCGCGTAGCGAAGCCGTCGCCGCGGGCGAACTGCCGGACCCGAAGCTGCTGCTGGGGCTGCAGAATCTGCCCATTGAGGGCGCCGAGCGCTGGAGCCTCGATGAGGACGGCATGACCATGCGCATGGTCGGCCTGATGCAGGAAGTACCGAACCGCGACAAGCGCAAGGCGCGTAGCGATGTGGCGCAGGCGTCTGTCGAGCGCGCCGCTGCCTCGCGCGAGGTGGAAACCCTCAGGGTGCGTCTGGCGACTGCCCAGGCGTGGATCGCCACCCACGCGGTAGAACGCAAGATCCGGCTGTTCGACCAGTTGTTCGAGGAGAACCGCCTGCTCGCCGAAGCGATTCGGGCGCGTATCGCCGGCGGGCGAGGGCAGTTGACCGACAGCGTCGCGGCGAAGCAACAGGCAGCGCTATTGGCTGATCGCCAGGACGAACTGGAGCAGCAGCGCCGCCAGGCACGCGCGGCGCTGGTGCGTTGGGTCGGCAGCGATGGCAATCAACCGCTGCTCGGCGAACCGCCGCGCTGGGCCATTGCCCCTGAACAACTGGCGCAGCGGGTCGGCCAGCACCCGCAACTGACCGCCTATGCGCCGCTGACCCAGGTGGCGCAGGCACGCATCCGTGAGGCGACCGCCGAGAAACAGGTCGACTGGAGTTGGGAGGTTAGCTACCTCAAGCGCGGTCGCGAGTATGGCGACATGGTCAATCTGCAATTCAGTTTCGACCTGCCGGTGTTCCAGCGCTCGCGGCAGAACCCGCGGATCGCCGCCCGCTACGCCGAGCTTGAACAACTTGAAGCCGAACGCGAAGCCATGACGCGCGAGTTCGTGGAGCAACTGGACGTCGAGCTGGCCGAGCTGGATCGCTTGCAGCGCGCACTTGAACGCAACGCGGAGGTGCTGCTGCCGCTGGGAGAGGAAAAGGTGGAGCTGGCGATGGCCGGCTATCGCGCCGGGACCAGCGAACTGGAAGCGGTGCTGACAGCGCGCAACGAACTGATCGAGACCCGCCTTGAACACATCGACCTGCAAGGTCTGGTAGCCATCGCGGCTGCGCGCCTGCACCTCGCTTACGGAGAAGCCAAATGAGCCGGAACATTCTCGCAAGCGTCACCCTGGCTGGGGTGACGGCTCTGATCGGCGCGGCTGGCGGCTACTGGCTGGCCAGCGCTGATGACCAGGCATCCGAACCGCTCGCACCCGCCGTCGAGCGTGATGCCGAAGTGCTGTACTGGTACGACCCGATGGTGCCGCAGCACCGTTTCGAAAAGCCCGGCAAGTCGCCGTTCATGGATATGGACCTGGTGCCACGCTACGCCAATGAGGATGGCGACGTTGCGGCCATCAGTATCGATGCCGGCGTCACGCAGAACCTTGGTATTCGCCTGGCGACCGTCAGCCGCGGACAGCTGGCGAATGTGGTCGACGCGGTCGGTGTGCTCGAATACAACGCGCGTGATGTCGCGCGGGTTCAGGCGCGAGCCGGCGGGTTCGTCGAACGTGTCTATCGACATGCGCCAGGCGATGTGCTGGACAAGGGCGCAGCGCTGGCCGACCTGCTGATTCCCGAGTGGACGGCTGCTCAGGAGGAATACCTGGCTTTGCGGCGAATCGGCGAACCGGCGCTGCTGGCGGCCGCACGGCAGCGCCTGCGTCTGGCCGGCATGCCGGAATCGACCATCAGCCAGCTCGAGCGCAGTGGCAAGGTCAACGCGTCCATTACCATTTCCACCCCGATCGCCGGCGTACTGCAGGAACTGGACGTTCGCGAAGGCATGACGCTTGCGGCCGGTGCGCCGCTCGCGCGGATCAATGGTCTGGACAGCGTCTGGCTGGAAGTGGCAGTACCAGAGGCGCAGAGCCAGGGAATCCGCGTCGGCCAGCGCGCCACCGCGCGGCTGCCGGCGCTGCCGGGCCAGCTCATCGAGGGTGAGATCAGCGCGGTGCTGCCGGAGGCCAATGCTGCAAGCCGCACCCTACGTGTGCGGATACAGCTGCCCAATCCAGACGGACTGCTGCGGCCCGGGCTGACGGCTCAGGCCAGCCTGGCCAGTGGCGATGATGCCTCGGTTCTGCTGATTCCGGGCGAGGCTGTCATTCGCACCGGGCGCCGCAGCCTGGTGATGCTGGCCGAGGCCGGCGGCCGCTATCGCCCGGTGGAAGTCGAGACCGGGCGGGAGAACGGCAGCCAGACCGTCATCCTCCACGGGCTGGAGGAGGGCCAGCAGGTGGTCGCATCCGGCCAGTTCCTGCTGGACTCCGAAGCCAGCTTGCGCGGCATCGTCGCGCCGCCCGCGGCCAGTGATACGCAGCACGATCATGATCATGGCCATGCTCAGCCGGCACCGGCGCTGCATGAATCCGAGGGCCGCGTCATGGCGCTCGCCGATGCCCGCGTGAAGATCGCACACGGCCCGTTCCACACGCTTGGCATGCCCGGCATGACCATGGTGTTCGCGGTGGCCGATGCGGGATTGCTGCAGGACATCGAGGTCGAAGACCGGGTCCGTTTCGCCGTTCGGGAAACCGATGCAGGCCTGCTGGTCGAGCGAATTCAACCGCTGGAGAAGCAGCCATGATCGCCGCGCTGATTCGCTGGTCCGTCCTCAATCGGTTCCTGGTGCTGATGGCGACATTGCTGATGACTGCCGTGGGCATCTGGGCAGTGCGTACCACGCCGATCGACGCGCTGCCTGACCTGTCGGACGTGCAGGTGATCATCCGCACGCCCTATCCGGGGCAGGCGCCGCAGATCGTCGAGAACCAGGTGACCTATCCACTGACCACCACCATGCTTTCGGTGCCTGGGGCAAAGACGGTGCGCGGCTATTCGTTCTTCGGCGACAGCTTCGTCTATGTGCTGTTCGAAGACGGTACCGATCTCTACTGGGCGCGTTCGCGGGTGCTGGAGTACCTGAGTCAGGTGCAGAGCCGGCTGCCGGCCGGTGCCAAGCCATCCCTTGGGCCGGATGCCACCGGTGTGGGCTGGATCTACCAGTACGCGCTGGTCGACCGCAGCGGCACGCACGATCTCGCGCAACTACGCAGTCTGCAGGACTGGTTCCTCAAGTACGAACTCATCACGCTGCCCAACGTGGCCGAGGTGGCGACCATCGGCGGCATGGTCAAGCAGTATCAGGTCGTGATCGATCTACTGAAGATGGCCAGCCTTGCCGTCACTCAGGCGCAGGTCATCGAGGCCATCGGCATGGCCAACCAGGAAACTGGCGGCGCAGTACTCGAATTGGCCGAAACCGAATACATGGTCCGCGCCTCCGGCTACCTGCAGACGCTCGAGGATTTTCGCCAGATTCCACTGCAGCTGAGCGCCAGGGGCGTGCCGGTCACGCTGGGCGATGTGGCGCATATCCAGCTCGGCCCGGAAATGCGTCGGGGCATCGCAGAGCTCGACGGGGAAGGGGAAACGGTCGGCGGGGTGGTGATCCTGCGCAGCGGAAAGAACGCGCGGGAAACCCTGGCCGCCGTACACGCCAAGCTCGAAGAGCTGAAAAGCAGCCTGCCCGAGGGTGTCGAAATCGTCACCACCTACGACCGCAGCGAGCTGATCGACCGCGCGGTGGAGAACCTCAGCTTCAAGCTGCTGGAGGAATTCGTCGTCGTCGTACTGGTGTGCGGCATCTTCCTCTGGCACCTGCGCTCTTCGCTGGTGGCGATCGTCTCGCTGCCCATCGGCATATTGATCGCCTTCGCCGTGATGCGTTACCAGGGCATCAACGCCAACATCATGTCGCTGGGCGGTATTGCCATCGCCATCGGTGCGATGGTTGACGCGGCGGTGGTGATGATCGAGAACGCGCACAAGAAGGCCGAGGCCTGGCGCCACGCCAATCCTGGCAAGGAGCTGGAGGGTGAAGAGCACTGGCAGGTCATGACCAGCGCAGCGCAGGAGGTCGGCCCGGCGCTGTTCTTCTGCCTGCTGATCATCACCCTGTCGTTCATTCCGGTGTTCACCCTCGAAGCGCAGGAAGGCCGTTTGTTCGGCCCGCTGGCCTTTACCAAGACCTATGCCATGGCCGCAGCGGCGGGGCTTTCGGTGACCCTTGTGCCGGTGCTGATGGGCTACTGGATTCGCGGCAAGCTGCCGGACGAGTCACGCAATCCGCTCAACCGCGGGTTGATACGGGTCTACCGCCCTGCGCTGGATGCGGTGCTGGATCACCCGAAATTGACCGTTGGCGTAGCCGTGTTGATCCTGGCTACCACGCTGTGGCCGATGTCACGCTTGGGCGGGGAGTTCCTGCCACCGATGGACGAGGGTGATCTGCTTTATATGCCTTCGGCGCTGCCGGGGCTGTCAGCACAGAAAGCCGCGCAGCTGTTGCAACAGACTGATCGTATGATCCGCACGGTTCCGGAAGTCGAGACCGTGTTCGGCAAGGCGGGCCGCGCCGAGTCGGCGACCGATCCGGCGCCGCTGGAGATGTTCGAGACCACCATCCGCTTCAAACCGCGAGAGCAGTGGCGCGCCGGCATGACGCCGGAAAAGCTGATCGACGAGCTGGACCGGGCTGTGCAGGTGCCAGGCCTGACCAATATCTGGATCCCGCCGATCCGCAATCGCATCGACATGCTTGCCACCGGCATCAAGAGCCCGATCGGCGTGAAGATCGCCGGCGCCAATCTGGAGGAGATCGACCGTGTCAGCCAGCAGGTCGAGGCCGTTGCCAGGAAGGTGCCGGGTGTCAGTTCGGCGCTGGCCGAGCGCCTGGTCGGCGGGCGTTACGTCGATATCGATATCGATCGTCGGGACGCCGCCCGCTATGGGCTGAACATCGCCGATGTGCAATCCATCGTTTCCAGCGCCATCGGTGGCGAAACCGTCGGTGAGACCATTGAGGGCCTTGCGCGATATCCGATCAGCGTTCGCTATCCTCGTGAATGGCGCGATACCCCCCAGCGGCTGGAGCAGCTACCGATCCTCACGCCGCAGGGTAGCCAGATCACCCTGGGCAGTGTGGCGCGAGTGCGCATAAGCGACGGTCCGCCGATGCTACGCAGCGAGAATGCGCGGCTGGCGGGTTGGGTTTACGTCGACGTGCGCGGCCGGGATATTGCGTCGGTCGTCGCCGATCTGCGCGATGCGGTGAGCAGCGAAGTCAGCCTGCTGCCCGGCATGAGCCTGGCTTACTCGGGCCAGTTCGAGTTTCTCGAGCGCGCCAACGAGCGCCTCAAGCTGGTCGTGCCCGCGACATTGCTGATCATCTTCTTCCTCCTCTACCTGACCTTCGGCCGGCTGGATGAGGCGGTGCTGATCATGCTGACCCTGCCGTTCGCGCTGACCGGCGGCGTCTGGTTTCTCTACCTGATGGATTACAACCTGTCGGTGGCCACCGGCGTCGGCTTCATCGCACTGGCGGGAGTCGCTGCGGAGTTCGGCGTGATCATGCTGCTATATCTGAAGAACGCCTGGGCAGACCAGCAGCGCGACGGGCTGAACGGCGAGGCCGCGCTGTGCGAAGCAATCCGCGAAGGTGCGGTGCAGCGGGTACGCCCGAAGGCGATGACCGTTGCAGTGATTGTCGCCGGTCTTTTGCCGATCCTGCTGGGGGCGGGCACCGGCAGCGAAGTGATGAGCCGCATTGCGGCGCCGATGGTCGGCGGCATGCTGAGTGCGCCGCTGCTGTCGCTGTTCGTCATCCCGGCCGCCTATCGTTTGATGCGCAGGCCCAGGAGAGGAACACAGGCGCGGTAGGCTCGGCTACATCAACAATAGGAGGAAGGAGTAGCCGAGCGACCCGAGCAGGAATGCACCGAATCGGCTGTTCCTTTCCGTCGGCAGCTCCTCCTTCAGGACGTTGAGGATGATCGCGCCGGCGATGAAGGCGGTTACGGCCGACACACCCAGCTCCGAGAGTTCGATGATCGAGCCGAACGCCCAGCCGATCAGGGTTGCCCCCGCCAGGATCCAGCGGCCGCGTCGGGCAAAAAGGTCCTGGTGATCATGCTGAAGGGCCACATCGTTGACCATGAAGTGCAGCGACATGGCCACGGTGTACCAGACCAGTTCCAGCGCCTGGCCGGAATCACGGTTGGCGAGGATATGGCCGATCAGTGCGTTGTAGCCGGCAAATGCACCTATGTGCAGCCAGAACACGCCCGCGTGGGAAGGTGCACCTTCAGGCCGCTCGTCGCGGTGCTGCTTGATCAGCCGTTCGAGCCCGTAGAAGCAGACCAGGCCGACCAGTGCCAGCAGATAGGCATGGTGTTCCAGGTAGCGCAGCGGGTGAAACCCGCTATCCTCCATCACCCTCTGCCCGTCGGCCAGCTCGGGGAGCAGGTGGACGAAGACATAGGCAACGGCGACGCCGCCGGCCGCGGATAGCCAGCGGCTACGCGGTAACTGGTGGAGTTTGCTCAGTCTACCGGCGAGCATGTGAGTGGCCGTAAGCACCAGTGCGGCGATCAGGGTAAGCATGGGAAATCCAGGGAAATGGCCATCTGGTTTGTGACTTTGGCCGTTCATCGACGTTCAGCATGCAATTCGTCGGCAGAGGGGATGGACTTATGATCTCGATCAGTTACCTGCGTCGTGATCGGCCAGGCCGATGATTTTTTTGATAGAGTTCGCTCCTGAAAAAGCGAGCAGCCAGCCAGCTTTTAGTACGGTCAATGAGGTGTCTGCTTGATTAGGGTGCTGGTGGTCGATGACCACGATCTGGTTCGCACGGGCATCAGTCGCATGCTGGCGGACATCTCCGGTCTTCAGGTGATAGGCCAGGCGGATTCCGGCGAAGACGCCATCCGCAAGGCGCGGGAACTGAAGCCTGATGTGGTGCTGATGGACGTCAAGATGCCGGGCATCGGTGGCCTCGAGGCGACCCGCAAGCTGCTGCGCAGCTACCCCGATCTGAAGGTCATCGCTGTGACCATATGTGAAGAAGACCCTTTCCCGACGCGCCTCCTACAAGCTGGCGCGGCGGGTTATCTGACCAAAGGTGCGGCGCTGGAAGAAATGGTGCAGGCCATTCGCATGGTATTCGGTGGTCAGCGCTACATCAGCCCGCAGATCGCCCAGCAACTGGCGCTCAAATCCTTCCAGCCGCAGCTCAGCGAATCGCCATTCGATCTGCTCTCGGAGCGGGAAATCCAGATCGCATTGATGATCGCCAACTGCCAGAAGGTGCAAAGCATCTCCGACAAGCTCTGTCTCTCGCCGAAAACAGTCAACACCTATCGTTATCGCATCTTCGAAAAACTGTCGATTACCAGTGATGTCGAGCTTGCCCTGCTGGCGGTTCGCCACGGGATGGTCGACACCGTCAACTGATGAGCGAAACCTTCGACCCATCGGCGTTCCTGGCCGCCTGCAGCGGCCGGCCGGGCGTCTACCGCATGTTCGACGCACAGGCCAAACTGCTCTACGTCGGCAAGGCCAAGAATCTCAAGAAGCGTCTGGCCAGCTATTTCCGCAAGACGGGCCAGGCCCCGAAGACCGCCGCCCTGGTGGCCAAGATCGCTCAGGTCGAAACCACCATCACCGCCAACGAGACCGAGGCGCTGCTGCTCGAGCAGACCCTGATCAAACAATGGCGACCGCCTTACAACATCCTGCTGCGGGACGATAAGTCCTATCCCTATGTGTTCCTCTCGGCCGGTGAGTTTCCACGACTGAGTATTCACCGGGGCGCGAAGAAGGAGCCGGGACGCTACTTCGGCCCCTATCCGAGCGCCGGCGCGATTCGCGAAAGCCTGAGCCTGCTGCAGAAGGCCTTCTTCGTGCGCCAATGCGAAGACAGCTACTACCGCAACCGCACACGTCCCTGCCTGCAGTACCAGATCAAGCGCTGCAAGGCGCCGTGCGTAAATCTGGTCGAGCCGGAGGAATACGCCGAGGACGTACGACATTCGGTCATGTTCCTCGAAGGCCGTAGCAATGCGCTGGCCGAAGAGCTGTCACGCAATATGGAAAAGGCGGCGATGAACCTCGATTTCGAGCGTGCCGCCGAGATTCGCGATCAGATCGGCATCCTGCGTCGCGTGCAGGATCAGCAGAGCATGGAGGGCGGCACTGGCGACGTGGATATCGTCGCCGCGGTGGTCAGCCCGGGCGGCGCCTGCGTTCACCTGATCACCGTGCGTGGCGGCCGGGTGCTGGGGAGCAAGAATTTCTTCCCGCAGGTGGCTATCGAGGAAAGTGTCGCCGAGGTGCTGCAGGCGTTTCTCGAGCAGTACTACCTGGGCGCCGCCGAACGCGATCTGCCGGGAGAGCTGATCGTCAACGCCGTGCACGAGGACTTTCCGACGCTGATCAGTGCCATCGCCGAGCTGCGCAGCTTCGATCTGACCATTACCCATCGCGTACGTGGCACGCGTGCGCGATGGCAGCAGCTGGCGCTGACCAACGCGGAACAGGCGATGGCTGCACGCCTGGCCAATCGTCAGCATCTGTCCGCTCGGTTCGACGCGCTGGCCGAAGCGCTGGAACTCGACGAGCCGCCGATGCGCCTGGAATGCTTCGACATCAGCCATTCCAGCGGCGAGGCGACGGTGGCGTCCTGCGTGGTCTTCGGGCCGGAGGGGCCGCTGAAGTCGGACTATCGACGCTACAACATCGAGGGTGTTACCGCGGGTGATGACTATGCGGCGATGCACCAGGCGCTGTCCCGGCGTTTCCGCAAGGCAGCGGAGGGCGAGGGCAAGCTACCGGACATCCTGCTGGTCGATGGCGGCAAGGGCCAGCTGAACATGGCGCGTGAAGTGCTCGAAGAACTGGCCGTACCGGATCTGATCCTGCTCGGCGTGGCCAAGGGTGTGACGCGCAAGCCGGGGCTGGAAACCCTTTACCTCAACGATGCGGCTCACGAGTTCACGCTTCCCGCAGACTCGCCGGCGCTGCACCTGATCCAGCAGGTGCGCGACGAGGCGCACCGTTTCGCCATTACCGGCCACCGTGCCAGACGCGGAAAAGCGCGGCGAACATCGACGCTCGAAGGTGTCCCTGGCATCGGACCGAAGCGCCGTCGCGAACTGCTTACGCATTTCGGCGGTCTTCAGGAACTGTGCAGAGCCAGCCTCGACGAGATCGCCAAGGCTCCCGGCATCAGTAAAAAGCTTGCCGAGTCGATTTATGCCGCCCTGCACAGTGAGTAAACTGTCCCCGAATTCCGCCGATCAGTGGTACCGATGAATATCCCGAACTTGCTCACCGTTCTACGCGTGCTGCTGATACCTATCTTCATTCTGCTGTTCTATCTCCCGTTCTACTGGAGCTACCTGGCCGCGAGTGCAGTATTCACCGTTGCCGCGCTGACCGACTGGCTCGATGGCTACCTGGCGCGCCGTCTCGAGCAAAGCACGCCGTTCGGTGCCTTTCTCGATCCGGTGGCCGACAAGCTGATGGTCGCTGTAGCGCTGGTGTTACTGGTCGAAGAGCATTCGAACCTCTGGCTGACATTGCCGGCAGCAATCATCATTGGTCGGGAGATCGTCGTCTCGGCCTTGCGCGAATGGATGGCCGAGCTGGGCGCTCGCGCGCAGGTGGCGGTGTCGAACCTGGGCAAGTGGAAGACCGCTGCACAGATGGTCGCGCTGGTGATCCTGCTGGCCAATCCGCCGCAGCCAACAATCTGGGTCGGGTTGGGTTATGCGCTGTTGATCGTGGCGGCGGGGCTGACGCTTTGGTCGATGATCAATTACCTGATGGCTGCCTGGCCGCACCTGAGCACCTCAGAAAAGAAATAAAAACTTTTTTAATCAAGGGGTTGACGGCAGCATTCGATCGTATAGAATGGCGCCCGTCACCAAGACAACGCGGGAATAGCTCAGTTGGTAGAGCACGACCTTGCCAAGGTCGGGGTCGCGAGTTCGAGTCTCGTTTCCCGCTCCAGTTTGTAAGATCGCGCCGCAGTAATAATGCGGCGCCTTCGTTTTGAGGCCGGTTGGCAGAGTGGTTATGCAGCGGATTGCAAATCCGTGTACGCCGGTTCGATTCCGACATCGGCCTCCATATTGAAAAGCCCCAAGCAACTAGTTGCTTGGGGCTTTTTCTTTTGCGCGGCTAAAAGCCAAGCATCTTGATACGCCAATTAGTTTGGCAACGAGCGACTCCGTAAAGGCTATCTATACTTCGAGAGCGCCTTTCGCGCGAGGAGAACAGCCATGCGACGCCTCACAGCTTTTACCCTTGCCGTCCTGTTCAGCACGCCGCTGCTGGCGATGCACTGTCCCATGGACATGGCCAAGATTGATGAGCAGCTCGAAACCAATCCGCCCAAGGATGCCGCTACGCTGCAGCAAGTTCGTGAGTTGCGTGCTGAGGGCGAGCAGCTGCATCAGGCTGGCCAACATGCCGATTCGGTAAGGGTGCTGGGCAAAGCGCTGTATCTGTTGGGGCTGAAGCCCTGATCAGCGCGCCCGGCGGAAGCCGACCAGCAGCCAGAACAGCAGTCCCAGTATCGGGAAGACGGCAATACCGATTGCCCAAAGCGCCTTTGCGCCTACGGCTCGCTCACTTTTGAAGACGCTGATGATCGCAAGCAGATTCGCGGCTATCAGCGCTACCGCGGCCGCTATGGCCAGGTACGTCATCGAATCGGACACTTCTCGCTCCTCCTGACAGTTCAACTATGAGGCCGTGAACTGCACAGGACGGTTCCGTTCGACAGTCGTGCCGCATTGCAGCATTGCGACGAGATCACTCAGCCCAGCAGCTGCTCAAGCTCATCGCTGCTTGGCACCTTGCCCTCCACGACAATCTCCTCATCAACTGCGAGCGCAGGGGTGCGCATGACTCCCGCGTCGATGATGGCGTTTACGTCGGTGACTTTCTCGACCTCGAACTCCAGGCCGAGTCGCCGCGCGGCAGCTTCGGCGTTGGCGGAAAGCTGTTGGCACTTGGCGCAGCCTGACCCATAAACAGTCAGTTTCATTGTCGTCCTCACATCAGTTGGCCATAGAGATAGCCGCTGAGCGTGGCCATGACCACTACCAGCGAGCAGTACACGATCGTTTTCTGCGTGCCGAGCACGGTACGAATCACCAGCATGTTCGGTAGCGGCAACGCAGGCCCCGCCAGAAGGATTGCCAGTGCCGGGCCCTTGCCCATTCCTGCGCCCAGCAGGCCTTCCACGATGGGTACTTAGGTCAGGGTAGAAAAATACATGAAGGCGCCAAGGACCGAGGCGAGGAGGGTGGACGTGAAGCTGTTGTCGCCCACAGCCCAGACGACCCACTCGCTGGGAATCAGCCCTTCGTGGCCGGGGCGGCCGAGCAGCATGCCGGCGATCAGCACCCCGCCAAGCAGTAACGGCATGATCTGTTTGGTGAAGTCCCAGCTCTGACCGACCCATTCCTGGCTTGCTGCGTTCTGGCGACTGGCCTGTAGCATCAACCCCGCGATGCCTATGACCATGGCAAGCTCCGGCCACTGAGGCGCAAGCAGAGCGCTCGCAGCGACCAGCGCGCCAATCACGAGCAACGGTCGTACCGACCAGTTCCAGCGACGCACCAGCAATGACGCCAGCAAGATGGCGAGGGTTGCGGTGATCGGCCACTTCCAGGCATGCACGGCCATCCAGGCCGAGTTCTCCGCGCTGGCCCAGTTGGCGAATACCAGAATGCCGATCATCAAGCTGAACAAGGCGACGATGTCGCCGAGCGGGTGCCCGTCGTCGTCGCCGGCGAAACCGCGGGCACTTTTGGCCGCGCGTGCAGCCTCCTCGCGGCGGTAGAGCAGGTGCATGATGGCGCCGATTACCAAGGCGAACACGATGGCACCAACGGCTCGAGCGATCCCGAGCTCGGCGCCAAGCACCTTGGCGGTGACCACGATGGCCATGACGTTGATCGCCGGCCCCGAATAGAGAAAGGCGATTGCTGCACCCAGGCCGGCACCACGCCTGTAGATGCCGCCAAACAGCGGCAGTACGGTGCAGGAGCACACCGCCAGCAGCGTGCCGGCGATGGATGCCACACCGAACGCCACGGGCTTCGGTGAAGCCGGGCCTAGGTGCTTCATCACGGCGCCCTGGCTGATGTAGACGGCCATTGCGCCCGCGATGACGAAGGCTGGCAGCAGGCAGAGAATCACATGTTCACGGGCGTACCACTGCGTCAGGCGCAGGCCTTCCAGTACCGCGTTTTCGAAACGGGGCTGGCCCATCGGCAGGAAGAAGATCAGCAGGAACGCCGCGCACATTCCGAGCAGCACTTTGGCTTCGGTGGGATGGCCCCGCCAGAAGTTAGCCAAGTGCGCTCTCAGCGAAAGTGGTGTGTCACTGGTCGAGGCAGGCTGCTCTTGTGCGGGGCTGTCCATGTCTGTGGTCCTCTCAGGCGTCTGCATCGATGGTAGTCAGCCTGCGCGCCGCCCTGCTGATCAGGGTCAAGCGAAGGTGAGTAGTTCCAGCTCAATCAGCCGGCAACGCCCGGTTGTACCAGTCACGGCTGCGGTTGATGCTGCGCACCAGCCAGAGCATGACCGGCACCTCGATCAATACGCCAACTACGGTCGCAAGGGCCGCGCCTGAATTGAAACCATAGAGCACGATCGCAACGGCAACCGCCAGTTCGAAGAAGTTCGAAGCACCGATCATCGCTGAAGGGCCGGCAACATCATGGCGAACCAGGAAGCGACGGTTGAGCCAGTAGCCCAGTCCGGCGATGAATAGTGTTTGCAGCAGGATCGGTACCGCGAGCATGGCGATGATCAACGGCTGGGCCACGATCGCTTCGCCCTGGAAGGAGAACAGCAGGACGAGGGTCGCCAGCAACGCCACGATGGAAAATGGCTGCACCTTCGCCAGTGCCGCCTGAAAGGCCGGCTCACCGCGCTTCATCAGCCTGCCGCGAATGAACTGGGCGATGGCCAGCGGAATGACGATGTACATCACTACCGAGAGCAACAGGGTATCCCAGGGCACTGGAATCGACGACACGCCGAGCAGCAGGGCGACGATTGGCGCAAAGGCAAATACCATTACCACGTCGTTCAGCGCCACTTGGGTCAGGGTGAAATTGGCGTTGCCGTTGCAGAGATTGCTCCAGACGAAAACCATCGCCGTGCAGGGTGCGGCGCCCAGGAGGATCAGGCCAGCCATGTAGCTATCGAGCTCGGAAGCCGGGAGCCACGGCGCGAAGACATGCTCTATGAATACCCAGCCGAGCAGGGCCATGGTGAATGGCTTGACCGCCCAGTTGACGAACAGCGTGATGCCCATGCTCGCCCGTTGTGCATAAACCTCCCGCAGCGCCGAGAAATCGATCTTCATCAGCATCGGGATGATCATCACCCAGATCAGCAGGCCGACCGGAATGTTCACATGGGCGATTTCCAGCGCGCCGACCGCTTGTGCGGCAGCGGGCAGTCCCAGACCGAGGAGGGTGCCGGCAACGATGCAGAGAAAGACCCAGAGCGTCAGATAACGCTCGAAGAATCCGAGCGGGACGCCGGCCGCTTTCTTCCCGGCCACTTCACATTGACTGGACATCGCTAATTACACCTTTTCGCATGATGATCGGGATTGCATCGGTGGTTGCTAGGGGCGCTGCAGGTCCTTTGCGGCAAGTGCCTGAACGAGCTCATCGACGGTACTTCGCGCCGTGCGGGTGACGCCGATCAGCGTGGCAGATGCCATGCCGGTCCAGTCGCCGTAGCCCACCAGCCAGAGATTGGGTTGCTTCACGACACGGGTTCCTTCTACCTGTACTTTGCCATCGGCCTCGATGATGCCGAGTTCACGAAGATGCTCCAGTGCCGGGCGGAAACCTGTGCACCAGATCACCGCGTCCAGGTCCTCACGACGCCCATCCGCCCACTCGACTCCCGTTTCGGTGAAGCGCGCGAAGGGGCGCTCGGCCACCAGAACGCCGCGCTCGCGAGCTTCGCGCACCGGCGGCACCATGACGATGTCACCGAAGCCGCCGGCCGGCTCGTCGATGCTGCGTCCCTCCTGCTGCGCCTTCCAGCGCGCGGTAGCGCGCTCGAACAGCACGCGGCCGTCGACATCGTCGGGCAGAAACGCAGGTGGCTCCTGAGTGACCCAGCGTGTCTCGCTGACTCTGGATAGCTCGGCGAGGACCTGCGCGCCGGAGTTTCCACCGCCTACCACCATCACCCGTTTACCTGTGAAGGGACCAGGGTCACGGTAGTGAGCCGAGTGAATCTGCGCACCCTGAAAAAGCTCGCGCCCTTCATAAGGCGGAACGAAAGGCTTGCTCCAGGTGCCCGTCGCACTGATGACTGCGCGAGCCAGCCAATGCTGATCGCCTGCTTGCACACGCCAGAGATCGTCGAGGCGGCTGATCGTATCGACTCGAACCGATCGCTGAATGGGAAACCGGTAGCGATCTTCGTAACGTCGCAAATAATCGATAACATCGCTGCGCGTTGGATTGCCCGGCTCGGCCGGAGCAGGCATCGGCCAGCCGGCAATCGAGCTCCAGGCGGCGGGTGAGAACAGTCTCAGCGACTCCCAGGCGTGCAGCCATGCGCCGCCGGGACTGGGCTGTTCATCCAACAGCAGATAGGACAGCGACGTGCGACGCAGAAAGTACGCAGTCGTCAGGGCGGACTGTCCTGCGCCAATGATGATGACATCGAGAACATTGGGTGCTGTCATCAAGCGGCTCCCGTGAAGGCGGATATTCGTTCGAATAAATATATGCGATACGGAATATACGCCTCTTGTTCCGGCGCAACAAACTCGCCTTTGACAGCGCGCAGTAAATAGCTGGCCTAGCTCGAGAGAGAGAGAGCTTTACTTGCTTATGCGCTAAGCAATATATTCGCCCAGGCATATCTGATGGGGGACGGCTTCATGGCCTATAAATCACGCGTCCTGTTCGTCTGCGTCGCCAACTCGGCACGCTCCCAGCTCGCCGAGGCGTTGCTGCGGCATACCGATTCGGAGCACTTCGAGGCGTTCAGTGCAGGCACCGCTCCCACCCAGGTCGATCTACGAGCGTTGGCAGCGCTCGAGCAGCTTGGTGTTGCGACAGTGGGTTTGCACAGCAAATCGCTGGAGGAAGTGGAAGGGCAACCGTTCGATTTCGTGATCACGCTGTGTGATAAGTCGTCATTGGAATGCCTTGCACTGCCTGATGCGGGCGAGTACATCGCCTGGAACTTCGAAGACCCTGCCACCAGCGACCAACCGGATGCCTACCGGCACACGCTTCACGAGATACATGAGCGGATCAAGATGTTCGTGTTGGTCAAGAACAAGCGCTGAGAAGATATCAATGGTCGAGCACCTGACACCTACCGCTGTATTCAAATGCCTGGCAGACGAGACTCGCGTGCGGATCGCGTTGCTCGTCGCCCGCGAAGGCGAATTGTGTGTCTGCGAGCTGACCTGTGCGCTGGATGAAAGCCAGCCAAAGATCTCGCGGCATCTGGCGCTGCTGCGCGGATGCGGAATTCTGGAAGACCGCCGTCAGGGCCAGTGGGTTTACTACCGACTCCACCCGCACCTGCCTGACTGGGTGACCGACATGCTGCAGCCGATCCTGGCCGCCAACAAGAATTGGCTGGGCGATAACGTGCAGCGCCTCGAAAGTATGCGCAACCGCCCAGAACGCGCCAGCTCATGCGCCTGAATCAAGAACGACCATGAAGATTCTCTTTCTCTGCACCGCCAACAGCTGCCGCAGCATTCTGGCCGAGGCGCTGTTTAACCATCTCGCGCCGGCCGGCATGCGCGCGTTCAGCGCCGGCAGCGAACCCCGAGGCGATATCAATCCGCTGACGCTTGAGACGCTGGCGCGGGCCGGCATTGCGGCTGATGGCTTGTATAGCAAGAGCAGCGACGCGCATCAGGCGCTGAATCCCGACTTCGTCATTACCGTCTGCGACAAGGCCGCGGGCGAAGCGTGCCCGGTACAGTTCGGCCCAGCCACCAAGGCGCACTGGGGGCTTGCCGATCCTTCCGAGAGCGTCGGTAGTCCCGAGGAAATAAAAGCGGCGTTCGATGCCACGCTGGTCAGGCTCAAGCTACGTTTCACCGCGTTTCTCGCGCTACCGCTCGCTCACCTGGATGCCGCTACGCTGAGAACCGAGCCGGCGCGCATCGGCACACTTTGAACCTGGCAGGACATGCCTAATGAACGACGATCTGCCCAATATCGACCCAGATCTGCTGGATATGCCTGACCTGGACAAGCTTGCTCTGCCGGCAGGTCCAGAACACAGGCCACGCATCCTGCTGCTCTATGGCTCTAACCGGGAGCGTTCCTACAGTCGCCTGCTGGTACAGGAAGCTGCGCGCCTGCTCGAGCGTTTCGGTGCCGAGACGCGCATCTTCAATCCGTCGGGATTGCCGCTGCCGGACGACGCACCGGACAGCCATCCGAAGGTGCAGGAGCTGCGCGAGCTGATGCAGTGGTCGGAAGGTCAGGTGTGGTGTTCGCCGGAGCGTCACGGCTCGATGAGCGCGGTGTTCAAGGCGCAGATCGACTGGGTGCCGCTGGCCATGGGCGCGGTGCGGCCGACACAGGGCAAGACGTTGGCGATCATGCAGGTCAGTGGCGGCTCTCAGTCGTTCAACGCGCTGAACCAGATGCGCGTGCTGGGCCGCTGGATGCGCATGATCACCATCCCGAACCAGTCCTCGGTGGCCAAAGCCTTTCTCGAATTCGACGACGCCGGCCGGATGAAGCCCTCGGCCTACTACGACCGCGTGGTGGATGTGATGGAGGAGCTGATCAAGTTCACCCTGCTGGTACGCGGTAGGGCCGACTACCTGGTCGATCGCTATTCGGAACGCAAGGAGTCAGCCGAAGCGCTGTCCCGTCGCGTCAATCAACGCTCCATCTGACTTCCAGGAATCGCCCGCGTGTCCCATCCCTACGACATCCTCGAAGTACCCGGCAGCGCCGGTCAGCTGATCTTCACACCGTGTCCCGGCAGCAAGGGCAGCAGCGTCGACGAGGCGCTGGCGACCCTGCAAGCGGCCGGCGCCGACGCGCTGATCACCTTGATGCCCGCCAAAGAGCTGGCCCGCAACGAGGCGACGCAGCTGCCGCAACTCTGCACCGAGCGCGGCCTTGAATGGTTTCACCTGCCGGTGGCTGACGAACAGGAGCCGCTGGCGGACTTCGACCAGGCCTGGGAGCGATCGGCAGACCGTATCAATGAACTGCTGGATGCCGGCAAACGCGTCGCCATTCACTGCAAGGGTGGCTCTGGTCGTACCGGACTGATCGCAGCGCGCATCCTGATAGACCGCGACGTGCCGCGCGCGACTGCCGTCGCCAGCGTCCAGGCGCTGCGCCCCAAGGCTATCCAGCATCCGGCCCATGTCGGCTGGATCGAACGCTTCGGCGCATGACGGGCTTCGCATGCTGAATACGCTTGGCCTGTTCGTCATTACCGCGATAGCGGAGATCGTCGGCTGCTATCTGCCATACCTCTGGCTGAAACAGGGCAAGAGTATCTGGTTGCTGCTGCCGGCTGCGCTTTCCCTCGCGCTGTTCGCCTGGCTGCTGTCGCTGCATCCCACCGCCGCCGGGCGCGTGTATGCGGCGTATGGCGGCGTGTATGTCGGCGTGGCACTGGTCTGGCTGTGGCTGGTCGATGGCGTGCGCCCGACCTGGTGGGACCTGCTTGGCTGCGCCGTGGCGATGCTAGGCATGGCGATCATCATGTTTGCGCCACGAACTTCCTGATTCACCTTTCAAAAGCGAGTCATCCATGAGCATCAAAGTTGGCATCAACGGCTTCGGCCGCATCGGACGTCTGGCACTGCGCGCGGCATGGGATTGGCCAGAGCTGGACTTCGTGCAGATCAACGATCCCGCTGGCGACGCGGCGACCCATGCGCATCTGCTGAACTTCGATTCCATCCACGGACGTTGGCAGCGCGAAGCGAGCGCCGATGGCGACTGCCTGGTGATCGACGGCCAGCGAATAAAGGTCAGCGCCAACAAGGCGATCAGTGAAACCGACTGGTCGGGCTGCGATCTGGTCATCGAGGCCAGCGGCAAGATGAAGACCGTGGCGGTGCTGCATCAGTACCTGGAGCAGGGCGTCAAACGCGTGGTGGTCAGCGCGCCGGTGAAGGAGCCGGGCGCACTGAACATCGTCATGGGCGTCAACGATGGGCTGTTCGATCCGGCGCAGCATCGCATCGTCACCGCAGCGTCCTGCACCACCAACTGCCTGGCGCCGGTGGTCAAGGTGATCCATGAGCAGCTCGGCATCCGCCACGGTTCGATCACCACAATCCATGACCTGACCAATACCCAGAGCATTCTTGATCAGCCGCACAAGGACCTGCGCCGCGCCCGCGCCTCGGGCATGAGCCTGATTCCCACGACCACGGGATCGGCCACGGCGATCGCCGAAATCTTCCCGGAGCTGCGCGGCAAGCTGAACGGCCATGCCGTGCGCGTGCCACTGGCCAATGCCTCGCTGACCGATTGCGTGTTCGAAGTGGAGCGCGCTACCGATGCCGCCGAGGTGAACCGGCTGCTCAAGGCCGCGGCCGAGGGCGAGCTGAAGGGCATCCTCGGGTATGAGGAACGACCACTGGTTTCCATCGATTACCGCACCGACCCGCGCTCGTCGATCATCGATGCGCTGTCGACCATGGTCGTCAACGGCACTCAGGTGAAGATCTACGCCTGGTACGACAACGAATGGGGCTATGCCAACCGCACCGTGGAACTGGCGCGCATGGTGGGGCTGGCAGGGTGAGATGCCGCTGAGTGGCGTGTTGCCGAGAGCGGTGCGGGTTATGGAAACGGCAGGGTGGCGGACTGAAGCCCACCCTACGGCAAATCCGTGACTCGACGCCCCCGACTCTCGGCATGCCACGCCATCGCTGCTCGCCAATCTAGTTGCGCAATGCACCTGCTCAATCAATCCGGAACCGACCATGCAAGCCCTTGCCCGACTGTCCCCCGAGGTGCGCCAGTACCTGATCGTCACCGGTAACTACTGGGCGTTCACGCTCACAGATGGCGCGCTGCGCATGCTGGTGGTGCTGCATTTCCATTCGCTGGGTTACACGCCACTGCAGATTGCGGCGCTGTTTCTGTTCTACGAGGTGTTCGGTGTCGTCACCAATCTGATTGGCGGCTATCTCGGCGCTCGACTCGGCCTGAACCGGACGATGAACCTCGGCCTGGCGATGCAGGTGGTGGCGCTGTTGATGCTCACCGTGCCTGCGGCGTGGCTGACGGTGCCTTGGGTGATGGGTGCGCAGGCGTTGTCCGGTATCGCCAAGGACCTGAACAAGATGTCGGCCAAGAGCTCGATCAAGCTCCTGGTACCCGACAGCCAGCAGGGCACGCTGTACAAGTGGGTGACCATCCTCACCGGCTCGAAGAATGCGCTCAAGGGCGTGGGATTTTTCCTCGGTGGCGCACTGCTGACGCTGCTGGGATTCGCCGGCGCGGTCCTGGCGATGGCTGCGGTGCTAGCGGTGATCTGGATCAGCAGCCTGGTGCTGTTGAAAAAGGATCTTGGCAAGGCGAAGGCCAAACCGAAGTTCAAGGACATCCTCTCCAAAAGCCAGGCAATCAACGTGCTGTCGGCCGCGCGGCTGTTTCTCTTCGGGGCGCGCGATGTCTGGTTCGTCATCGCGCTACCGGTGTACCTGAGCACCGTCTTCGGCTGGAACTTCTGGATGGTCGGCGGCTTTCTGGCCTGCTGGATCATCGGCTACGGCATCGTCCAGTCGATGGCGCCGGCCATTACCGGCAAGCGCAGCGGCAAGGTACCGGATGGACGTGCGGCCTTCATCTGGGCCGCACTGCTGGCGGCGCTACCGGCGGCAATCGCTGTGGGCCTGACAACAGGTGCATCGCCCCAATGGGTGCTGATCGGCGGGCTGCTGCTATTCGGTGCGCTGTTCGCGGTGAATTCCTCGCTGCATAGCTACCTGATTGTCAGCTATGCCAAGGAAGACGGCGTTTCGCTGGACGTGGGCTTCTACTACATGTCCAACGCCATGGGCCGGCTGATCGGTACCTTGCTCTCAGGCTGGGTGTTCCAGGCCTATGGGTTACAGGCTTGCCTGTGGGTGTCTTCTCTCTTCGTACTGCTCGCCGCGATTATTTCGCTGCGTCTGCCGCGTCACACGCAATAGCTGAGTAGGAAGGTCGGGCGCGAACGCCCGAGCCGTATCGCTTAGTAGCTGTACTGCAGCTGCGCCCAAAGTTTCTCGGTGTCCACCGAATAATCGTCCGCGTCGTAGCCGGCGTACTTGACCGTTGCGACCAGCCCCTTGACCAGCGGGATGGCGCGGCTGTAACCGATGTTGATCTCTTCCCCGTACTGCTCGCTACCACGTTCGGCGCGGAAGTCGTGGTACCAGGCCTGCAGCGTGCCGCCGAAGAGCGGCAGAGTGCCGCCGAGATAGACGTCCTGCACGCCGTCCGCGGGCGTCAGCAGGAAGGTGTCGGCCCAGCCCTGAAAGGCGTGCTTGGTGGCCAACGGCGTCTGGAAGGCGCGATTGCCCGGCCCCGAGTCGCCACCCAGTACTTCCACGCCCGCTTTCAAAGTCGCACCCTTGAGGGCATAGCCCAGCTCGGCCAGGTAGTACTCGCTGCTCAGCTCCTGAGGATTGCCGGCGTAGTCCTGCTGGCGTGCATATTCAAGCGCATAGCTGATGCCGTGGAGGCCACCATTCAGACGCAGACCTGTGGTTTTGCTGGACAGGGTGCCGAGCGCAGCGGCGGGTGCAGTGGCGATGTTGTCCAGTCCCAGCAGATAGCTGTAGGCGGTGGCCGTCAGCTCCGGTGAGTGCGCGTAGCGGGCGTTGAACAGATGGCTGTGGCCTTCGATATTGGCCGGGTTGGTGCGATTGTCGAAACGGTTGTCGCCCGGGCCGAAGATCGTGTTGATGTTGTTGATGTAGGCGTAAGTCAGGGTCAGCTTGTCGAGCGGTTGCATCTGGCCCAGCACACCGTCGTAGGTTTGTTCGTTCTGCCGCCAACCGACGCCACCGACGAAGCGCTGGTTGTCCAGATTGATGCGCTGACGGCCGGCAATGGCGCTGCCGAACGCGTGGTCGTAGCGCAACAGCGCCTGGTTGATTTCGCTGCCGTCGGGGTCGGCTACCACGGAGTAATCGGTCTGGCCGTTGCGTGTGCTGTTGTAGGCCGCATCACCCAGGCGGCTTACGTTGTCGGCCTCGACCAGCGCCGACAGGCCGTACCATTTGCCGGTCTGAATGCCGACCCGGGTGCGTAGCGTCTGGGCGTTGGCGTGCTCAAGTGTGTTGTCCTGATCGACGTGCTCGTAGCGATAGCGCACATCCAGAATCGGTTTCGCGTCGGTGAACAAGCTGCTGAAGGTTTCCTGAGCGAAAACTGCCGGACTGCATAACAGGCCAGCACTCAGCAGGTAGGGGGTCAGATGATGGGGATGCAGGTTCTTCATGTGCCGCTCCTTGGTTGACATCGGAGCGAAAGTTAGGCTGCTTACTATTTTTGCCATTGACAGCCGTCAAGGCCACAGAAAAGCTCTGGAACAGGCCTTGCGACCCGTTCGCGAGGCCTGACAGGAGTCGAGCTTAGCTGTGTACCGCGGTTCTCAGCATGCCGATATCATGTGCGGCGCGCTGAATCAGTGCGGCAGCGTTCGGCCCGGCTTTGTCCTGACCGTTACGGCGCCCGCGGCGCCAATGCACCATGGGCTGGAGTGCACTGATATCCGATCGGGTAACCAGTTCTTCGAGTGATCGCTTGCTCATGTTCGCGTCCTCACGTCGTGAGTTCGGTGGAGCGTCCTTGCGCCATGGGGAGTCCATGAGCAGACGATGCGCGATGATTGTTACAGCGGTTTGGCAGCACGGCGCAATCGGATGGCCGGTGCAGGGAGGAGAAGACGGCTAACGCGCCAGCATCAGACTTCGGTGATCGCGCTGACGCTGGTGATGCCAGCGTTCCAGATCATCTCGTAGTGTGCGGTCTGAACGATGGACAGTACGCGCCGCGGCGTCATGAGTGCCCAGCAGTGCCGGCCTGGGCTACGTACCGAGTGATATCGCAACCCGGGGAATCCCTCTTGCCTGGCGAGGCGACCGAACTGGCGGGACTGGAAGTAATCATCCGCGTCGTAGATCGGATCCGACATCGACACGCTCGTGGCATCCAGCAGCCCGGCCTCGTTGAATTGACATGACAACCCGCGGAAAACGAACCGCTCGAAGTTCAAGCCTACGACATTCGACCAGTAGTGCTCCTGGTGATACCGCACCTCGGCCAGTGCCGTTTCCATGCTGTCGGCCAGATACAATACGCCGTAGCTGCCATCGCTGAAACGAGAGCCGGCTGGATTCACGTGGGTGAACGGCGCCGTAGCGTAGGAGCAGCCCGGAATGCCGAATGGTATTTCTGACCGAGGAATCAGCTCGAGGCGGCCAGTTTCATTGTGCAATCTCGGGTTTGTCAGCGCCTGCAACTGATAAAGGATTTCAAATTCCTCGGCGTCGGCTACGTCATCGAACAGATCGATGGGGGGATACTTGGAGTTCACCAGCCGGTACGACTGGCACCTGGCATCGGCCCGAATCGGCAGTCGCTGCGGCACTACCACTGCGCGCCTCGCAGGCTGTCGATACGGCGGAACGACTCGTACAGGGAAATCATGTCCCCCTGAGCCATTACCTCCAGCGGCGATCGCCCGTTGAAGAATTCGTTGTGATTGGGCATTGCCGCAAAGCCGTAGGTGTTTTCCGGGTTATCGAAGATCAGCCGCAGTGCTGCGTGGATGTTGAGAATGAAACTGACGCGCTGCATCTGGTCGGGGTCCAGGCTGACCGACCAATCTGCATTGCGGAGCTTGGCCCGTGCGTGAGTACTGCGGGAGATACGCAATATCCGACAGGCCTGTTCGGTAGACGCCTGCCATTTTTCGAGAATGTTCACCGCAGTACGAAGGCCGGCGGCGCACTGATCTTTGGTAAACGCGGGTGCCTGAAGAGTCGCAGTCATGGCAATTGCTCGATTAATTCCATGGGCACAGCATAGCACTTTATGTATCTGCAGACACAAATACACTCACACTATCTTTCTAGACATTGATAAGAGCAACAGCGTGGTACCAGTAAGTTCGATATGAACGTCAGCCAACAACCAAGTGTCAATTGCGTTCAATAGATATGACGTTCGCCAGGCGCTGCGGTCGTGACAGGAGCGCTCGCGCCAATTGCATAAATGAACAATGCGCGAATGGCAGAACGGATGTTGGAAGGCTGAAGCCGCGTGAAGACTGGTGCCCGGAGCGGGGGTCGAACCCGCATACCCTTTCGGATGAGAGATTTTAAGTCTCTTGCGTATACCAATTTCGCCATCCGGGCGGAGGTTGCGTAGCAGTGCGCCGATGGGGAATCGGCGGCGCAGGACTATAGCGAGCCTCCGGACACCACGCAACCCGAACGGCGCCGTTGCGTGGCCTCATTCGCTGGAAACTGGCGAAAGCTGCCACCAGCTCGGCAGCAGGCGGCGTATCTGCGACCGGCCGAAACGGTCGTCGATCAGGTGCACGACGCCTTCATCGCTCTGTGTGCGAATAACCCGTCCCGCAGCCTGCACGACTTTCTGCAGCCCGGGGTAGAGGTAGGTGTAGTCGTAACCCAGGCCGCGGCCGAATAGCTGCTCAAGGCGTGCCTTGAACTGCTCGTTGACCGGATTGACCTGTGGCAGGCCGAGGGTGGCGATAAAAGCGCCAATCAAGCGGTTGCCTGGCAGGTCGATGCCTTCGGCGAATGCGCCGCCGAGCACCGCAAAACCGACGCCCTTGCTGTGTTCGGTGAATCGGTCGAGAAATGCACTGCGGGCCGCTTCCTGCATGCCGCGAGTCTGCTCCCAGAAGGGCACGTCCGGATACTGCTCGCGCAGCAGGGCAGTCACCTGTTGCAGGTAATCAAAGCTGCTGAAAAACGCTAGGTAGTTGCCGGCGCGCTCGCGATATTGCTGGGCGATGAGCGCGACCACGGCACCCAGCGAGGCCTGGCGGTGTTGATAGCGGGTCGAGACATGCTCGGCCAGGCATACCCGCAGCTGATCGGCCTGGAATGGCGATTCGACCTCGATCCAGGCGCTACCCGTGGGCAGGCCCAACATATCGGCATGGAACCGGCGCGGGTTCAGCGTGGCCGAGAACAGCACCGTCGAACGAGCCTGTTCTAACCGTGGCGCGAGGAAGGGCGCTGGAACCACATTGCGCAGGCACAGCATCGAACGCTTGGTCTTGCCGCGGCCAGTTGCGGGTAACAGGCTGATATCGAACAACGAATGCTCGCCGAACAGTTCGGCGATCCGGCAGAAATGCATGGCATCGAAATAGGCCCGTTGCAGCTCTGCATCCAGCCCGCCGGGCTGTTCGCCAAGGTAATCGGTGACGGCGCTGACGACCTGTTGCAGCGCGCCGAGCAGCTTGAGCGGCAGCTCGGGCTGCACCTGATAATTCGCCAGCTGCTCGCGATGCAGGTCGTTCCAGCAGCGCTGTACCCGACCCAGCGGGCGTTTCAAGGGCGCCGGCGCCTTGCCGCCGAGACCGGCGAAGGCCCGCTGATCGAGCTCGGCGCTGTACATGCCGCGCGCGCGTTCGAGCAGGTTGTGCGCTTCGTCCACCAGCACGCTGATACGCCAGTCATTGTTGAGCGTCAGGCCGTAGAGCAGGGCGCTGATGTCGAAATAGTAGTTGTAGTCGCCGACCACGGCGTCCGCCCAGCGCGCCAGCTCCTGGCTGAGGTAATAGGGGCAGACCTGATGGGCGAGGGCGACCTCTCGCAGGGCCGCTTGGTCGAGCATGCTGTGCTGCAATGCCGCTGCTCGGGCCGCGGGCAAACGATCATAGAAACCCTTCGCCAACAGGCAGGATTCGCCGTGACAGGCCTTGTCCGGGTGCTCGCAGGCCTTGTCACGCGCGATCAGTTCGAGCACACGCAATTCACCCGCGCCGTTGCGCTGTAGCGTTTGCAGCGCATCCAGCGCCAGGCGGCGGCCGGAGGTCTTGGCAGCGAGAAAGAACAGCTTGTCGAGCTGCTGGCCGGGAAACGCCTTGAGTTGCGGAAACAGCGTGCCCAGCGTCTTGCCGATACCGGTCGGCGCTTGCGCCATGAGTGTGGTGCCCGTGCAGGCTGCCTTGTACACCGCCTCGGCGAGTTGCCGCTGGCCGGTGCGGAAATCGGCATGAGGAAAGCCCAGCGCTGTGAGCGCCTGATTTCGTGCGTCGCGATGGGCCAGTTCCTGTTCGGCCCAGTCGAGAAACGCCTGACACTGGGTTTCGAAAAAAAGGCGCAGGCTCTGTGCTCCGTGGCGTTCGACGAAGAGGGTTTCCTTGTGGCTGGCGACGTCGAAATAGACCAGTGCCAGCTCGACCTCGTCGAGCTGGCGCTTCTGACACAGCAGCCAGCCGTAGATCTTCGCCTGCGCCCAGTGCAATTGCCGATGGTTGGCCGGCTGACGTTCCAGATCACCGCGGAAGGTCTTGATTTCCTCTAGGCGATTCCGCGCCGGGTCGTAGCCATCGGCGCGGCCGCGCACCATGAGTTTTCCGTATTGGCCCTCCAGAGCCACTTCACGTTCGTAGCCCTCGCCGCGCCTTGCGGTGACCTGGGCGTGGCCGGCGATACCCTCTAGCGCGGTGGGCGAGGGCGTGAAGCGCAGGTCCAGATCGCCAACCTTGGCGGTGAACTCGCAGAGTGCGCGCACCGCGACCCGATAGCTCACGCCACGACCTCAGCCCACTGCACGTGACAGACCGCGATAGGCAGGCCGTGCTGATGGGCGTAATCGATCCAGCGCTTCTGGTTGTCCTGCAGGCGATCGCCCGGGCCTTTCACCTCGATCATCCGGTAGCGGCGTTCTTCGGGCCACAGCTGGATGAGGTCCGGCAGGCCAGTACGATTGCCGCTGACATCGGCGAGGATGCGCTGAAACATCAGCTTCAGATGCGCGGCGGGAATGCACGTCAGGGCATGGGTCAACAGCTCCTCGTCGAGCAGCCCCCAGGCAACGAATGCGTTATGAATGCCGAGCTTTGCCTGGAAGGTGCGCCAGATACAGTCGCGGTATTCGTCACTGTCGAGACAGGCCAGGCAGGCGGCAAACAGATCGGCGCGCCGTTGTTGAAAATCCGCACGATTCAGATCAGCCGGCGCCCAGTGGAAAGGGTGGAAGAACGCACCGGGCAACGGTGCGAAGATCGCATCCCAGCAAAGCAAGCCGAACAACGAGCCGACCAGGGCATTCTCGACGTAGTAGACCGGCGCGTCTGGTGTCGACAGGTGCTCGCGCACCGCATGCTCGACGCTACAGCCGGCCTGGGGCAGGACCAGGTCGAGCTGCTCCGGCTTGCGGTTGAGTGAGCGCAGCGTAGGGATACCCAGGCTGCGCTGCAGTCGCGGCTTGATTCGCTGCAGTTGCTGCAGTTCGTGCTCACTCTGCGGCGCAGCCCGCGCCTGATCCAGCAGCTCCAGCGCTGCTGCAGGCTGGCCACAGCGTTCGAGCACGCGAATCGCGCGCTCGCGGGCACCTGGATAGCTATTGGAGGCATGCAGGCGCAGGGCTTCCGTCAGATCGCCAATGCGCTCGAACTGCTGGCCGATGCTCAGCAGCAGCTTGCCGCGGCGGCTTTCCAGCCAGGCGTTGGCATAGGGCTCATCGGGAACGTCGGCCAGCACGTCGCTCAATGGCTCGCCGGTATCGAAACGCTCGCGGCAACGATGCAGATGCAGATAGGCATCCAGCTCGGTGCGGCAGTTGAAGGCGCGGGAGCTGGGCGAGAAGACGACCTGCTCGTAACGGTAGATGCCGAGGTCGGCCAGAACGAACTCGGACCAGTCCTGATGGATGTTGCCGAAGAACAGCAAACGCAGGCGCTCACAGAGCTCGTCGATGCATAACGCAAATACCGCGTCTTCGATCTGGCTGCACCACGCCTGAAACGGCTTGGCCATCGGGTGGTCGACGCGCAGCTTATCCAGCAGCTCGGCCTTGCGCAGGCTGGCTGATGCAGACGACCCAAACACCTGCAGCAGCTCGCCTTTGGTCAGCAAAGCGAACAGCTGCTCGAGCGTCAGGGCCGAAGACGCATCGACCCACCCCTGATCGATCAATGGCTCTACCGCGCGACGCGAGCAGCCAATCTCCGGATAGCGCAGCTTGCTTGCTCGAAACAGCATGCCCTTGCGCATCACCATGCGCACCAGCAGCGCCTGGGAAGGCTGCGGCAACAGGGCGAAACGCTCGATAAATACCAGCTCGGTCTCATCCAGCAGATCACTGTGGTGACGGCTCACCCAGGCCAGAACCTGTCGGAAGTTTTCGAGGTAGTAGAAGGGATTTTCCAGGGCCTGACGCATTGCACATCCGCTGCAGCTGGGGCGCGCGCGGCCCGCTCAAAGACTGGCTATTTATACAGTTTGAGCGACGTTTGGCAATTGCCCGGTGATCAGCGGAAGTCTCACCAGCTACAGCAGACGGCTAGACGCCGCCTGCTGTGACGTCGTTGGCGATGTCAGACCGTGCGCGAAAAACGACCGCGCTGCTCGCCACCGAGATAGGCATCGAAAGCCATGGCGACGTTGCGCATCATCAGCTGCCCTTGCGGCAAGAGGACCAGCGCATCGTCGTGCAGCTCGACGAGGCCATCGGCCACCGGTTCGGCGAGCTTTGCCAGCGACTCGGCGAAGTATTCCCGAAAATCAATGCCGTGCTTCTGTTCGATCTGGCGGTAGTCGACGCGGCTATGGCACATCAGCGACACGATGACGTCACGGCGCAGGCAGTCATCGTCGCTCAGCTTGTAGCCGCGCTGCACCGGCAGCATGCCCTCGTTGAGGCGCGCGTAATACTGCGATAGCTCCTTGACGTTCTGGCTGTAGCTGTCGGCGACCTTGCCTATGGAGGAAATGCCCAGCCCGATCAGGTCGCAATCGGCGTGGGTCGAATAGCCCTGGAAGTTGCGCTGCAGCGTGCCATTGGCGCGGGCAAGGGCCAGTTCGTCCTCGGGCAGCGAGAAGTGATCCATGCCGATATAGATGTAGCCGGCGGCGGTAAGGCGCTGGATGGTCAGTTCCAGCAGCTCGAGCTTGCGCTCTGGCGGTGGCATGTCCTCTGGGCGGATCAGCTTCTGTGCGCGTACCAGCTCCGGCAGGTGGGCATAGCTGTAAGCGGCGATGCGGTCCGGACGAATGTCGATGATCTTGTCCAGCGTGGTGTCGAAGCTGGCCACCGTCTGCAGCGGCAGGCCGTAGATCAGGTCGACGCTGATGGACTTGAACTGTGCGTCGCGGGCGGCCTGGACCAGCTCGCGGGTCTGCTCTTCGGTCTGGATGCGATTGACGGCGATCTGCACCTGCTCGTCGAAATCCTGCACGCCGAAGCTCAGGCGGTTGAAGCCCAGCTTGCGCAGGCCGTGGATCTGCTCGGGCGTGACGGTGCGCGGGTCCACTTCCAGCGAGAACTCGTGGTTGTCGCTGTCATCCATGTTGAACGCCTGATGCAGGCACGCCATCAGGTCGGCTAGCTGCTCGCTGGTGAAATAGGTGGGTGTGCCACCGCCGAGGTGCAGCTGAGTGAGCTTGCGCGAACGGTCGAACAGTTCGCCCTGCATGGCGATCTCGCGCTTGAGGTATTCGAGGTACTCGACGGCGCGCTCGGTCTTGTGGGTGATGATCTTGTTGCAGGCGCAGTAATAGCAAAGGCTCTTGCAGAACGGAATGTGGATGTATACCGACAGCGGCTTGGGCGTTTGTGCCTGATTGCTGCGTGCAGCGGCGGCACGGTAATCATCCTGGGCGAAGGCCTGGTGAAACTGGGGGGCCGTGGGGTAGGAGGTGTAGCGCGGACCTGGACGGTCGTATTTCTCGACCAGGGCGCGGTCGAAGCTCGGCAGTTGGTCCATGTTCGTTTTACCTAAGGTTGAATTCGGAGTCCGGCGCGGAACGCGGTGTCACCCTCGGGTGTGTCCGGCTCAGGCAGGTCATGGGCGCGGATTATGGACGATTCGGTCCGGCGCGCCGACTGTCTCAGATCAAGAATAGCGCCCCGGCGGCACTCCGAACCGCACCGTTGGGCGATTCGAAATGCGTACCGGGCGCGGCCGGGAAGGCCGCATCGCAGTGGTCAGAGCTTGAACTGGCCGACCAGACGGTTCAGCTCGGTTGCCAGACGCACCAGCTCGTCGCTGATCTGCGAGGTCTGGGATGCGTCAGCCGAAGTGGTGTCCGCAATACGGCTGATGGTCGTGATGTTGCGATTGATCTCTTCGGCAACCGCACTCTGCTGTTCGGCAGCCGTTGCGATCTGGGTGTTCATCTCGTTGATGGTGCCGACTTCGTCGGCGATCACGGCAAGACTCTGGGCAGCCTTCTCGACGCATTGCGAACCCGACCGGGCACGCAGTTGTGCTTCGCTCATGGCCTGCACCGCATTGCGAACGCCGCTTTGCAGCTGTTCGATCATTGCCTGGATTTCTTCGGTGGATTTCTGCGTGCGCGAAGCCAGGGTACGTACCTCATCGGCCACCACCGCAAAGCCGCGGCCCTGTTCGCCGGCGCGTGCCGCTTCGATGGCTGCGTTCAGCGCCAGCAGGTTGGTCTGCTCGGCGATGCCGTTGATCACGCCGAGCACCATGTCGATGCTGGCGCTGTCGCTCTCGACCCGCTGGATGACCTGGGCGGCTTTCTCGATCTCGGCGATCAGCACTTCGATACCGTCCAGTGCCTCGGTGGCGACCTTTACGCCGGCTTTTGATTCGTTGTCGGCGCCGGTCGATGCCGTGGCGGTCTGGCTGGCATTGCGTGCCACTTCCTGCACGGTCGCGCTCATCTCGTTCATCGCCGAGGCGACCATGTCGGTCTCGCTGCGCTGCTCGTTGACGGCAGCCAGGGTCTTCTCTGCAACATGGGATACCCGCTCGGAGACATCACTGAGCTGATGGGTAACGCCCGCGACGGCCTCCAGGCTATGGCGGAACTTGCCGATCATGCGGTTGAAGGCATCGCCCATCGCGCCGATTTCGTCCTTCGCACCCACCTCGACGCTGAGGCTGAGGTCTTCGTCCTCGGCCATGGTATTCATGGTGTGGCGCATGGCAGTGATGCGGCGGATGATGACGTGGCGCACGGTCAGGCACATGACCACCACGCCGATGAACAGCAGGAGCAGCTGAATCCCGCCGCTGATCATGATGTTGCGGTCGACTTCCTGGTCCAGCGCCTTGAGGTCATAGCTGATGCGCACTGCGCCCATTACCGTGTTCTCGCCGACCTGGTGGCAGGTCAGGCAGTTGGTGCCGCGGTAGTCCGCGTGGGCGAGGATGGGATTTATGACGGTCAGCACACGGCCGCCGTTCTGCTTGTTGACCTCGATGATTTCCTCACCGCCCAGCGCGCGACGATCCAGCGCGTCGGCGGGAGCCTGATGGTCATAGCCCGGGCCGAACACCTTGGTGACTTCTTCCCCGCGGATGATGCGCGCATCGATAACGCCTGGGCGCGCGAGGATCTTGTTCCGCAGCACCTCTCGCTGAGCCATGGTGCCGGTCAGCATCATGGTGTTGATGCTATCGAAATAGGAGTCGGCGGCATCCTTGGTCTGCTGCTCCACAACCTGGAGCACGAGCCGCTTCTCCGTACTGGCAGAGAAGAACAACGAGGCAGACATGATCGCCACCAGGACCAGCACGAGGGCCAGGTTGATCTTTGTCTGCACGGACATTTGTCGGGAGGCGGAGCTGTTGTTCATGGTTTTCCTTAGTACTACTGCCACGCGGGGTCAGCTGCCATTGCAGCACTGCTGCGCTGCCGATACTTGCGGCGCAGCATTGAGCAGGCAGTCACCTGCTGATATCGGCGTGCTGTGCGTATTCTTGAAACCAACCGCAGGTGATAGCCATGCGCCATTATTGGGCGGCGCTATGGTATTGCTTTTCGGCACGAGAGAAGTGCTTCGGGCGACCGACAACAGTGCAATTGCACATTTCCCTGATTCAGGTCATGGGTCGACCGGCTCTCTTTCGGTGCAAGGTGCGACAAAGGTGTAATGATCATTGGCTATGGGTATTCGCGGTTGCGCGTCCGGTTATTCGGCCTCACTGGCACGGTGAAAAAACACCGACAGATGGCTTTACAGAGCGCCCCGACCGCCATTAGCGTTGCGACCCGCCGGAGCAGCGAAACCAGTGCCTCCGAGAGGCAGGCACATAATCTGCATCGACTGTGAATGTCGCTGCGAACCCCGCTGCAAAACGATGGTCGTAGGCTCTACGCCGGCATGGCCGGGCAACACCGCAAGGCAGCTGCTGTTCTCGATGGCAGTGCATCGACTGGAACCTTTATTTCAAGGACTCACATGATCAAGAAATGCCTTTTTCCCGCTGCCGGATATGGCACACGTTTTCTTCCTGCAACCAAAGCCATGCCCAAGGAAATGCTGCCGGTGGTGAACAAACCCCTGATTCAATACGGGGTTGAAGAGGCACTGGCGGCGGGGCTGAACCAGATCGCGATCGTCACCGGGCGTGGCAAGCGCTCGCTGGAAGACCATTTCGACATCAGCTACGAGCTGGAGCACCAGATCCGCAACACCGACAAGGAAAAGTACCTGGTCGGTATTCGCCGCCTGATCGACGAATGCAGCTTCTCCTACACCCGCCAGGTGGAGATGAAGGGCTTGGGGCATGCGATTCTCAGCGGCCGCCCGCTGATCGGCGATGAGCCGTTCGCCGTGGTCCTGGCTGACGACCTTTGCATCAACCTCAATGGCGATCCGGTCCTGGCGCAGATGGTCAAGCTCTACAACCAGTTCCGCTGCTCGATCGTTGCCATTCAGGAAGTGCCGCCGGAAGAGACCAGCAAGTACGGTGTGATCGCCGGCGAGATGATCCGCGACGACATATACCGCGTCAGCCACATGGTCGAGAAGCCCAAGCCGGAAGACGCGCCGTCCAACATGGCGATCATCGGTCGCTACATCCTGACTCCGGACATCTTCGATCTGATCGAGCAGACCGAGCCGGGCAAGGGCGGTGAGATTCAGATCACCGACGCGCTGATGCGCCAGGCTCAGGATGGTTGCGTGCTGGCGTACAAGTTCAAGGGCCAGCGCTTCGACTGCGGTAGCGCCGAGGGCTACATCGCGGCGACCAACTTCTGCTACGAACACTTCTACCTGACCGGCAAGGCGTTCTGAAGCACTTGGGCCACCTAAGGGTGGCCCAGTCACTTCCGGGCGGCTTCAAGGCTCCGGCATATCCTCGGCACCCGGTCCAAGCGGCTGCCCGTAGCTGAATTCGACATAGTTGCCCGCAGGATCGCGCAAACCGCAGTAGTAGCCCACCGGATAGGGTTCGTCGCGCGGCTCCCATATCAGACAGCCTTCCCTGCGTGCCAGGTCGGCAACCGCATCCACTTCCTCTCGACTGGCCAGCGCGAAGCCGAAATGGCTGTAGTCGTCCATCGCCAGTGATCGATCCTTGCCGCCTGGCATCATCACGAAGATGAACTCGCGCTCTTTTCCAGGCTCCGCCATCCAGACGATGCGTGAGCCCTTTCCGGGGCGCTCGTGAAACACGTGCATGCCGCAGAAGCGCTCATAGAACGCGATACAGGCGTCCAGATCGGGCACGTGCAGAGCCAGGTGGGTGAGGGTAGGGCGCATGCGGCACTCCTTCGGTGATTCAGGCCGAAAGCCTGGGTTATGCTGTTCGCTACAGAAGGAGACAACATTACATGGCTTACGACTTCGATCTATTCGTCATCGGTGCAGGTTCCGGTGGCGTGCGTGCGGCGCGCTTCGCTGCAGGTTTCGGCGCGAAGGTGGCGATTGCGGAAAGCCGTTACCTGGGCGGTACCTGTGTCAACGTCGGTTGTGTGCCGAAGAAGCTACTGGTCTACGGCGCGCATTACGCCGAAGACATTGGCCAGGCACAGGGCTACGGCTGGACCATCGACGGCGCGACCTTCGACTGGAAGACCCTGATTGCCAACAAGGACCGGGAAATCCAGCGACTGAACGGCATCTACCGCAGCATCCTGGTGGATAGCGGCGTGACCCTGCTGCAAGCGCATGCGCGCCTAGTCGATGCCCATACCGTCGAAGTCGAGGGCAAGCAGTACACGGCCGAGCACATCCTGATCGCTACTGGCGGCTGGCCCCACGTGCCGGCGATTCCGGGGCGTGAGCACGCTATCACGTCCAATGAAGCTTTCTACCTCGAATCCTTGCCGCGACGTGTGCTGGTGGTCGGTGGTGGCTATATCGCCGTCGAGTTCGCCTCGATCTTCCATGGCTGCGGTGCCGATACCAAGCTGCTCTATCGCGGTGAATTGTTCCTGCGCGGTTTCGATGGCTCGCTCCGCGATCACATGAAGGACGAGATGATCAAGAAGGGCGTGGATCTGCAGTTCAACGCCGACATCGTGCATATCGACAAGCAGACCGATGGCAGCCTGCTCGCGACGCTGGAAGACGGCCGCACGCTGGAAGCGGACTGCATCTTCTACGCGACAGGCCGCCGTCCGATGCTGGACAACCTGGGGCTGGAAAAGGCCGGCGTAGCGCTGGATGCCCGAGGTTTCATTGCCGTGGACGATGAATACCGTACCTCGGTGTCTTCGATTCTGGCGATTGGCGACGTGATCGGTCGCGTGCAGCTGACACCCGTCGCACTGGCTGAGGGCATGGCCGTGGCGCGGCGGCTATTCAAGCCGGAGCAATATCGCAAGGTCGATTACACGACCATCCCGACCGCGGTGTTCAGTCTGCCGAACATGGCAACTGTCGGGCTGACCGAGGAGGAGGCGCGCGAGCAGGGCTACAAGGTAACGATCTTCGAAAGTCGTTTCCGGCCGATGAAGCTGACCATGACCGATAGCCTCGAGCGCAGCCTGATGAAGCTGGTGGTGGATGCTGAGACCGACCGTGTGCTCGGCTGCCATATGGCGGGACCGGATGCCGGCGAGATCATGCAGGGGCTGGGCGTGGCGCTGAAGGCCGGGGCCACCAAGCAGGTGTTCGACGACACGCTGGGCATCCACCCGACGGCCGCCGAAGAGTTCGTCACCATGCGCACACCGGCGGCGATCTGAAAGCATGCTGGCGGCCGCCTGCGGCGGCGCGCCAGATCACTCAGTGATGATGCCCTGGCGCAGCACCGCCGGCAGCCGGGGCGTCTACCTCGATGCTCACCTCGGTGGTGATCTCGCCGCCGTCCTCGAACTGCAGCGTCACGGGGAAGCTCTCCCCAGCCACCAGCGGCTGCTTGAGCCCGAACAGCATCACGTGATTGCCACCCGGCTTGAACTCCACCTTGCCAGCCGCGGGCACGTCGACCGCCTCGACCTGCTGCATCTTCATCATGTCGCCCTGATGCACATGGGTGTGCAGCTCGGTCTTTTCGGCACGTGAGGTCTGCGCCCCGATCAGGCGCTGTGGCTGCTGACCACGATTTTCCAGTATGAAGTACACCGCGCCAGTCGGAGCGCTGGGCGGCATCGCCCGCGACCACGCCTGGCTGACAGCCAACTCACTCGTGGCCGCTTGTGTCGAAGCCTGATGGTCGTGGTGGTGCTCCTGCGCAAGGGCAGGCAAGCAGAGTGCCGCAAAAGTACCAGCGGCCAGTAAGCGAAGCAGCATGAGAGAACTCCCGTTCTGTTGAGATGCGCCATATTACGCCGCTGGCCCTGCAGCGGTACGTCTGGGTAGTCGACTTATCGGTCGACCATGGCCTGCGTGCCGCGCGATGGAGAGGAGGGTGCAGCAATTTGCCACAGGTGTGTTTGTGACACTATA
Source organism: Stutzerimonas kunmingensis (assembly GCF_021432085.1). Taxonomy (GTDB): domain Bacteria; phylum Pseudomonadota; class Gammaproteobacteria; order Pseudomonadales; family Pseudomonadaceae; genus Stutzerimonas. Next base: position 2,523,506 of record NZ_CP090366.1, read on the forward strand.
TTGCGACGCCTGCACTTGCAGCCATCGAGGATTTCTGTAGCACCTGATTTTTCTGAGCGAAGCGTTTATCAAGCGCGGCTGATCGGCTTCCTCCATCAAGTGATTGCTCCGACCCTGGTGCTCGGTCATGATCGGCGGCCGCTCAAACAAGCTCGGTACTCCCGGCCATCAGAAGTCAGGGCAACCGATCAATACACTTTCTTTTTCACGCCCCGACGGTTTTTGGGGCATACGAGCTTGTCGTTTCCTTGCAAAGCGCAGGACGCGTCATGTGTTTATACGGACATGATTTATATGAGTTCTGGAAAGTTCGGATTTCTTCCCACCTGCCTGTCTGTCATCGCCCTTGCAGCTATTTTCACTACCGCCTGGTGGCTTCATCCTGAACGAGCGGTTTCTGGGTTCGCTGTAGCCAATTCTCATGCTCTGCCGCTCGCCAGCAAGGGACCGTTTTACAGCACCCGCTTCGCATCCTCCGATCTCGACGAATTTGTCCATGCCTCCTCGGTGACCTCCTTGCCGGATGGTGGCCTGATGGCCGTATGGTTTGCCGGTTCACGCGAAGGGGCTGCGGATGTTCAGGTGCGCGGCGCGCGATTCGACGCGATTGCGGCGGAGTGGGGCGACGAACTGGTCCTGGCAACTCGCGAGTCGACCCAGAAGGCGACCCAGAAGCACATACGCAAGCTCGGCAATCCGGTCATTGCGCTGGCTCCCGACAACAGGCTGTGGCTGTTCTATGTGTCGGTATCGATCGGTGGCTGGGCTGGAAGCGCCATCAACGCCATGTATTCGGATGATCTGGGAAAAACCTGGTCGACTCCCAGGCAGCTGATCACCACCCCCTTCTTGAACATCAGTACACTGGTGCGCAATGCCCCGGTATTCCATCAGGACGGCACCATAGGGCTGCCCGTCTACCACGAGTTCCTCGGCAAGTTCGCCGAGTATCTGTACATCAGCCCGAACGGCGAGGTGATCGGTAAAAGTCGAATCAGCAAAGGCAACGATTCACTGCAACCAACAGTGGTGCCGATGGACGAGCAACACGCCGTTGCCATGCTGCGCTATGCAGGCTCCAGCCATCATCGCGTGCTCGCCAGCCGCACCGCGGATGCCGGCAGAACCTGGAGCAAGCCTTATCCGATCGACCCGGCCAACCCCAATTCCGCGCTCGCAGCGGTGGCCACGCCCAACCATGGCCTGCTGGTTGCCCTGAATGATCTGGAGGACGGACGTTTCCGTCTTCGCCTGATGGAGACCGACTCGAGCCTCGATCTCTGGAAGCCGGTGATTGACCTGGACGAATCACCTGACCCGGAGGGCAATCCGTTCACCCCGGAGGTATATCGGGAAATCATCGGCGACAAGTTTCGCCTTTCCAGCGGGCCGCGGCGGCTATCGCTGGTGGACGAGTTTCTGAAAAACCTGGATAAGCGTGTCTGCAAGACCCATGGCTGCGATTTCGAGTACGAGTATCCCTACTTCATCAGGAGCGCCGACGGTCTCTACCACCTGGTCTATTCCTGGAACAACACATTCATCAAACACGTCAGCTTCAATGATGCCTGGCTACTGGAGCAGCTCTGATGCCTGAACTCTGGCAAGCGCATCTGACCTTCGGGTTACTCGCTTTCATCGTCACGCCTGGATTTGGCTTCGGCCGAGGGGTTCAAGGGCTTCGCCTTTTGCTCCTGCTGGGGATCAGCTTCATTCCTGTGGACGGTTTGTCACTGGCCGCCTACATGCGCAGCTTCACTGATGACGTGGCCATCACGACGCTGGTGGCGCTGGCATTTTTCGCGGCAGTGCGCTTGGGACTGATGGCGATGCCGCCGCAGAACGCGCGCGTGCAATTATTGATCGCGATGGCGGGGCTAGCGCTTTTTCTCTACCCGGCAACGATGGGCCTGTCCTATCTGGACCCCTATCAACTCGGTTACGCCCCCCGCCCGCTGATCGCAGTGGTGGGCGTGCTTGCCCTGGGCTTGCTGCTGCTCAAGAACTGGCTGGGCGCTTCCATGCTCGGCCTTGCCACCTTGGCGTTCAGCCTGGGGATCAAGCCGTCGCCCAATTACTGGGACTATCTGCTAGACCCCTTCATCGCCTTGTTCAGCTGCGGGGCGTTGCTCGTCTATGCCTGCAAGGCACTCGTGCGCAAGCCAATGCCCGCGTGACGAAAATTACTCCAGCCGACCTGTGATGGCTCGGCTGCGCTATTTGACGATTCGATAGATTCGAGGTTGGGACAATGGGTTGGCTTCAGTCGCGGCGCCTGCATTACTGGTTCGGTGCAGTCGGGATTCTGTTCATTGCGCTCGCAGCATTGCGCGGGATTTTCTTCGTCGGTTTCTCCGGGCTGGAGCCCACCGCGCTCGGCACGGTCGATGCCGTACCCGAAACGCTCGGAATCGGCCTGCGTTTCGACCTTCGCCTGGCGATCCTGTTGATGTTGCCGATCGCGCTGTTGGCGTGGCTGCCGGTCTGGAACCTAACGCGCTCCCGCGTCCTTCGCTGGGTGGCGCGGCTCTATCTGGCACTGGCGCTTGGTGCAGTGCTGCTGGTCTACATCATCGATTTTGGCCACTACGCCTATCTCGGGGTGCGCATCAATGCCACCGTGTTGCGCTTTCTGGAGGACGCGCAGATATCCACCGACATGGTCTGGCAAACCTATCCAGTAGTCTGGATCACCCTTGGCTGGGCGGCGGCAACCGCTCTGGTGTGGTGGCTGCTGCTGCGCTTCGAGCGGGTCACGCTGGATCGTCCGGCAAAGCGAATCAGCCGGCTTTCACTGATCTGGGGTAGTGCGCTGATGGTGGTGGCTGTCTTCGTCGCCATCCTCGGGCGCGTCGACAATATCAATCTGGAAAACCCGGTGCCGCTGCGCTGGAGCGATGCGTTCTTCTCGGGTGACAACCAGATCGCAGCCCTTGGCCTGAATCCGGTGATCTTCCTCTATGACACGCTGAAGGTCCCCAATCAGCCGTATGACCGGGAACAGGTCGAGGCCCATTACGATGTCGTCAGCCGTTACCTAGGCGTCGACCAGCCTGATGCGAAAACGCTTAATTTCAGCCGGGAGCAGGGCGTTCAACCCTATGCGATTGACGGAAAGCGGCCGAATGTCGTCTTCGTCATGCTCGAATCCCTGGGAACCACCGCGGTGGGCGCCTACGGCAATCCGCTCAATCCAACTCCCAATATCGATCGGCTGGCCAAGCAGAGCTGGTTCTTCAAGAACTTCTACGTTCCCGTGACCGGCACCGCGAAGACCGTTTGGGCGAGCATATCCGGCGTACCAGACGTTTCCCGGCAGGAAACCGCGACGCGCAATCCGCTGATCACCCGTCAACACAGCCTCGTCAACGCGCTGCAGGGCTACGACAAGTACTACATGATTGGCGGCAATTCCGGCTGGGCCAATATGAATGCCCTGATCCGCCAGAGCATCGACGACATCCAGCTATATGAAGAGCGCCACTGGAACTCTCCGATGGTGGATGTGTGGGGTATCTCCGATCTGGACCTGTTCAAGGAAAGTGACCGGCTGCTGCGAGAGCAGGGGGAGGGCAAGCCCTTCTTTGCCTATATCCAGACGGCGGGCAACCATCGTCCGTTCACCATACCCAAGCAGAACGACGGCTTCGAAGCCCTCGATCTGCCTTTGGAAAAGGTGCAGGGCGCCGGTTCCCGCAGCGTGGCGCAGTACAACGCGGTCCGCCTTCTGGATTTCAACATCGGCCGCCTGATGGAGATTGCGAAGGAAGGCGGCTGGTACGACAACACCATCTTCGTCATGTTTGGCGACCACAACACGCGCATCGCTCAGATTCCGCACATGCTGCCGGCATACGAGAAGCTGGGGCTCGAGAGCAATAACGTTCCGTTGTTGATCCATGCGCCCAAGCTGCTGGAGCCACGAGTGATCGAAGAGGCCGTGGGTCTGGCCGATCTGCTACCGACCGTACTAGGCATGGCCGGCATGGAGTTTCGCAACGGTGCAATGGGACGCGACATCCAGCAGCCGGCTCCTGAAGGGGAGCGCGTGGTTCCACTCGTGCTCCGCGAAGGCACGTTCCCGCTGATTGGTGGCGTGACCAAGGACTTTCTTCTGCAGATGCAGCACGACGGCAGCCAGCCGACCCTGCACGAAATTGCATCACCGGAGCCTCTGGTCGACGTAGCCGACCGGTATCCCGAGGAATTCCAGCGACTTGTCGCCCTGACACGGGGACTGCACGAGGCATCGCGCCTGATGCTCTATCAGAACGTCAGGAAGGACTGAGTTCCAGGGCGGTGACTGCCTATCCGCGAGCTGTCTGACACAGCGCGCGGCTGGGCAGATCGGGCGAACATGAGCGTGAAGTTACAGCGCCAGGCTCAATAGAGAATCATCACCCAGGTAACCGCTACCATCACCAGCGACAGCAGTTGCGCCGCGCTGCCCATGTCCTTGGCGTTCTTGGAAAGCGGGTGAAGTTCGAGCGAGATTCGGTCGATTGCTGCCTCTATCGCCGAATTGACGAGCTCGACCACCAGTGTCAACAACGGCACGATCACTAGTAACAAGCGTTCGATTCGGCTGACGTCGAGCGTGAACGCCAGTGGTATCAGGACAGCGTTGAGTAGAAGCAGCTGTCTGAAGGCAGCTTCGCCGACGATCGCAGCACGGATACCTGCAATGGAGTATCCCAGCGCCCTCAGGATTCGCCTGAGACCTGAGTGCCCCTTGAGCGATTGCGCGTTGAGTTCTTCGATGCTGCTCATGTTCAACTTCCTGGCAGAATTGTGGCGAGTATAAGCATCCCGCGGCAGCGAGCGCGTGCTGATCGTGGCTAAACGAATACCAGAGAGGGAATGGACCTAAAGGTGGCGATGGCAACGCACAGCCATTATTACAAACGTAATTTAACATAATATAGATTATGCGAACCGCCTCATTTGTCCTGGTCCAGGTCTTCACAGCGTGAGCGCCAAGCCAGTTCATCTTCAACGAGCCGGTGCTGCGTGGTTAGCCAGTTGTACAGATCGCGCAGCTCGTCGTCGGTGTATTGCGACATGTCGTCCATGGAATATCCAAGAGTGGCGAATGCGGTTCGTTCGGAAGGAATGGCCCTGCCTGCGGCCTTGGCGGAAACCGGGTCCCGTCCGCAAGCGGACTCCCCCCAGTTATCCGCCTGCGGCCTTGTCAGGGGTCTTGCTGGCGAGCGATACGGTCGGCAGCGCGGATATGACATAGCCCAGGTCGTAACCCTTGTATTCGAGCGCTATGACGGTCGGTGACTCATAGGTGATCGTATAGCCGGCGTCTGTCAGGTCGCGGAACGAGACCTGACGGATGGGCTGGCCGTTCTGAGCGACAGTCAGGTATCCGGCGAGGTAGGGGCGCGGGTTGCCGTCCTGGTCTGGACGGTCGCCCTTCATGACTGCCGATAGGAAGAGCTGGTAGCCCTGGTAAGGGTGTATCTGCTGGTCAGGGCCACGAGGCTCGGCAACTTCGGCAGGCGGGGCCGCGGGTTCTTGCTGCACCTGGACGACGGGCGCAGGCTCCGGGCGCTTGACTGGCGGTGGTTGCTTGCCGGTGTCGCGGTTGAGGTTCCAGGTAATCATGCAGGCGGCAATGATGAACATAAGCGCCGCGCCCTTGAAAGGCCAGCGCTTCCAGATCGGGACGATATCGTTTGCTTCCAGCTCGGCGGCTGCGGCTGAAGATCGCGTGTGGCTCTTCCAGAATCCGAAGTAAGTTTTTTCATACTGCCGGATCGAAGTGTTGACGACCTCGCCGCGCAGGCCGTCCTGAACCTTGCGGATGTAGCGGTCATTAGTGCCGAACGCAGTGGCTTTCTTGCAGCGATAGACGACCTGGACGAGATCGCGAATCGCTCGGTTGATCTTGCCGTAACTCTGAGTGATCAACAGAACGTCAGCGCCTTCGTGACGGTGCAGTGAATACCATTCTTCAACCTCGACAGGCGTACCGCGTACCGGCAAGGCCAGATGGCATTCGTCGATGATGTAGAGCGGGCCTGTACCGGTTTCCTCCTGGCGCCAAGGATCACCGTAGTGACTCTCCTGGCTGAACGGACGAACGAGGCGGCTACCCTCCTACCTGGTCTTGGGGTCGGTATATCGCTCGGTATAAGGCTCCCGGATTTCGATCAGGTGGCAGTACTCAGGAAAGTACGTCTGGAACTTCTCCATCACCAGGGCAAGGTTTGTGATGACCTTGCGCCCTTGCTTGAGCGCGGGAATCAGGTGAAAGACAACGGCTTCGTGTGACTTACCGCCACCCGGCTGGCCAAGCATCAGGTTGATCATCAGGAACCCCAGCGAACGAACGGAACAGTTTGAAGGATGAATCGGATGACCAGGGCAGCAACAATGATGGTGATGGCCTGGGTAACTCCAATTGCGCCCAACATCTGGCCGACCTCAGGCGGGATCATTGAGTAATACGTCTGAGGATCGAACGGGATGTTTATTGCGTTTAGCGCTGTTGCGGCAACGGACAACATGCCATCTACGAACCAACAGCCGAGGTCCGTTGCCATGTTCCAGATATCTTTAAATATCTGCGTAAAGACAGACAAAAATCACTTGGCGAAGCCAACGATCTTGGCTAGCAGCGCTGTGAAGAAGTTACCGATGGCAGCCATATCAACCCCCGAACGTAATGGCACGCGCCGTGAATAGCGCAGTAACGAGCATGATGACTTTTATGAAGTCGAAGACATAACAGAGGTTAACGAATGGGACGTTTCCGTAACTTGCCCAACTGGCGATGTTGAATGACATAGACCAGGACGGGCACGAGCCAGAGAACTGGGGAATGAACGACTGGAGGAAAGACATAAACTGGCTGTTATCGAATTTAGCCTGAGCATTCTGCCAGACGCCATCAAGGCCATCGGGGTACTTCTGCTGATAGAACGGCTCGACTGGCGGAAACTCGCTATCAGTAAAGTTTATATCCTGATCTTCATCTTCACGCGGCTGATCGGTCTCCGGCTCAGTTTCGGTCGTGGTTTCCGTGGTTCCGTCTGGTTTGGTGACGATGGTGGTCTTGGTGCTGCGATAGTCGTAATAATTATTGCCGTACGTGATGTCATACCGGGTGTTACTTGTGGTGGACGTAGTGCCAGCGGGTGATGTCGTGGTCGTGGTTGGCCCCGGCTCTGTAACGCTAGACGGCCCTTCAAGCCACGTATTGTCGCGCAGGGACTCATAACAGGCTTGCGGGTTTAGGCCACCTTCACAATGCTCGCGCAGACGCTCTTTCAGCCACTCGGAATCCTTGGCTGCCGCCGCCGCTTCCATCAGATCATAGTCGGCATCAGTTGCAATCCTAGAACCTTCCGCCTCACAACCACCTGATACCGGATTATATGTAGAGCCTGAGGGGCATGATGAGCCATATCTATAAAGGGTCCACGTAGTATCAGGCATGGCTGCACCAGATGTTGATTTTACTGTCGCGGTACAGGTCGCTTGATTAGTGGTCAGTATTTTATGGCTCTTATATGTATAGATAGCCCCGGATGATATCCGGCCATTAGTCAGTTTCTGACAGCTTTCATACGGAGTTAAACCACGGAACGATAAATCCGATGACGTAATGCCCCAATAATAGCCGCCGGGCACAGTCTGAGTGCTGGGAACATGCACCTGATTGTCTTTTATAAATCCATCGACAGAATCAAGCATATACTGAAGACCGATCCCAAGAACGGCACCATAGACACCGCCTCGGAGGTTCGTTGTCATGCCCTTTACAGTACGTGGGATCGAGTAATCATATGTCGGTTTAATTGGCAGCTTGGTGCCCTTAGACCCGCCACCATATGAAGAAGGAATGTATTCAGTCTTGCCATCACCGGGAACGTGGAGTGTGTCGCCACTCCTGGAAGAGCCGTTACCAGAGCCGATAACTTGACCATCCGAAGGCATGGAGACAGATTTACGGGTTGCCGCATGGGCGTGGCCGATTGAGAGTACGACCAGGAGGGTTAGAACCGCTGATTTACTCCAGTAATGAATGCCCATCCACCAAATACTCCGCCGATGAATACGAGCGAATAGGCGAGCATCGCCAAGTCCGCTGCGGTAAGTGCTATTTGCGCTTCTTCCATAATGAATGAAGGGGCCGAAGCCCCTCCCCCGAAAAGGCCGTTAGGCCTTCCGAACGCCGCGCTTGCCCAGGTCGATGCCTTTGAAGGCCATGGCAATGCCGATGATGAGAACACCGGTAGCGCCAACCCAGGTGGCAACGGTGGCCAGGTCTACAGCTGCAAAGATTGCATCCATTGTTGTTACTCCTACAGTTTGCGAATGACGCCGAGAGCGACGCCGAGGGTTATTCCCAGGCCCCAACATGTGACCGTGAGAAAGAAGCCAGCGGAAAACACCGTAGTTACGCACTCGGCGGTAAGTTGAGCGGTGCAGTCCACTGTTTTGTTACTCCGTTACTTCTGAATTACAAAAAGCGCAAAGAGTGCCGCCTTCAGGATCGTCAATAACAGCGAACTCCGATCCATCTGAATCTTCATCGAACTCTTCGCCGCATTCGTCGCAGACAAAGGTGTCCATTAGTTTGCGCCAGATACAGCAGCAGGACGCGGTTGTACGCGCTGAACTGGTACAGGCAGGCCGTCATCAGAAAGCCATAGGTCCATGCCGTAAGCGGTGCCGGTTTTAGACTTCCAGGCTTTGGCATATACAGGGACCGAAACTTGCTGGCCGATGTACTTCTTGTAGGCGTTTTCAATGCCGGAATCGAGTTGACGCTTGGAGACTTTCAGGCCGATAGATTGCTCAGTCTCTTGGCCGAATTGGTCACGACCAGGTGCGGTAAGCACAAGGTAGTGTTCGATGATGCCGTTTTGCTTTTCTTTCGAAGTGACGCCTTTGCACAGGCCCATTTGTACCAGCATGGTAAATACCTCGGTTATGAACGGGCCCAGCGCCCGAGAAAGTGAATTGCCAACAGTCCGCACATAGTGACGACCAGGACGTTAAGGGTTGGGGCAATCATGAAAACAGCCCGGTACGCTTATGCGCTTGAAACCAACCGCGCTCGTATTCGTTGTAGTCGTAACTGCAAAGCAAATACGGGTTGCAATAAATGCGGCGTGGCCGGTAATCACGAAAGCCGCGCAGATATGCCCAGGACAACATCATGCAGCCTCCACCGATGGCTCAACATACCAACCAGGACGTTGAGCGCTAAAGTCAACTTGCAGAAAGCGCAGGATCGGAACAACGTTGTTCTTCTGATCGTCCATCTTCAACTTCTGAAGTGCAGCCTTCGAAAGTCCGCATTCGCAAATTTTGCCAACGTGATCGTAAAAAGTTCGACGGGACATTGAATCCATAGTTTCCTGCCAGCCGTAATCTTTAATACTCCGATATGTGCGAAACAGATTGAGAGCAACTGTCTCGTTAGCAGGTCCAGGCACAAACACAGACGGGATGGTCGCGCCAGTCGCCTTATCAATCTTGGCCTTAGTCCACCGACCGCCCTGTTTGGTGAACTTTGCTTTAAGTGCGGCCAGCACTTTTTCATCGTTAATTACTCGCATGGAGATACCTTCAAAGGCCGCAAACAGTTCTTTGGTTACTTGTTCCCAACACCACTGAATAAAACAACTCCCCTGCTCTTCCAGTCGCTCCTGGTAGTCGCAAAGGGCCCATAGATTCGTCGGGATATTTCTGCGTTCGAGCCAGCGGTGCATAACAGTGGCTTCGAGACGAAGGAGGTTTTCAGCCCACTCCTGGAGGGCGGGATTCTGGAGACCCGAAACGGTACGAAGAGGTGGATTTTGTCGAGCATTTGTGAAGTCCATTCGCCTATGCATGCATGCATGCAAATCACATTGCGGCGGAATGTATACCGGTGAACTTGTATACGTCAATACAAATCACATGCATGCACGTACACTTCAGGAGGTGAATTTGATATGGGTCAACTGACGATGCCTGCCACCCTGCGTCTGTCGAATACAGAGCAAGAAGCGCTTAGACAAAAGTGCATATAAATCAATAAGTTATTGGTCAGGCAGGGACGCATGCCAATCAAAGACAGCGAATTGGCACACTTCATCCTGGAGAAGGCGACGCCATGCGCGAAGGTCAGCGCCTCGGGCGATCTGACGTTAGAGCTGGAAGTCTGAAAACCACCCCAAAAGTCTCACCATGAGACAAGAGTCCACCATTAGAGATGGTGGACCCGGCTGCGCCGGTGAAGCCAAAGCGCGGCGGAACCACTGCAACTTCGTGACCTAACCGTCAGCAGTGCTGATGATCCTGGGAGAGCGGCAGAGAGAAGCCCAGGAGCGGCTCCATTTGGGCAGATCGGGGCGCGGGTTGAGGTAGTGGCGGGACAACGGGACGAAGATCGCGAGAAGCCTCCAGAGGGCCATACAGGCCGCTGGGGGCTTTTTTGTGGGTCGATGGTTGCGGCCCCTTCGGGGGTATCGTCGCAGGCGCTATGCGGCACGACCGGAGGCAGTGCAGGCGACTAATCGCCGCAAGCGGCGAGGTCGAGGTCACCGAACGCGGGCGCGATGAAAAGCATCAGCTAAATCGAGAGAGCGGAGTTCTTCTGCCGTCTCAATACAATCGGTGCAAATGTGAGAGTCGACAGGATCACCAGTGCTGACAATCTCGTCATCATCACAAACAGAGCCGCAATAGCTACAGGCGAGCTTATCCATTGATTAAATCCCCCTGGCCGGTCTTTTCGAGCAACTGAGCAGCCGAGGCTCGGGCCTGCTCGATGATGTTGCGGAGCAGGCGAATCTCGGTCCGCTGGCTGTCGATGACTTCGTGGAGTTCCTGGTTCTTGTGATGCAGGTCGAAGGCATCGAGAGCGGCCATTTTGAATGCCTTGCTGGCAACCTTCTGGCCGTATTGCATCTTGAGGCGGTCGCCCTCCTCGTTGGTCACGTCGAATTTAATCAGCATTTTGGTACCGTTCCTTTTCCTGGAAGATCTTGATCGAGGAGCAAAATGGTACCGGCGCATCGCATAATCCGCCGTTATGTTACGCCTGCCCTACGGGCTGCGCTGGCCGTGTGATAGTCCCAGCGCACCGGCTCAACATAACGCCGAACCTCAATTATGCGAAGCGCCTGGACGAGCTGTAGCGCGGTGCGCTGATCGGGCAGGCGAGCGGAATAGGTGCAGTCGATCCCGTAGACCTCGGCGGCCTGCCAGTCCAACAAAGCCCAGAGCTTCGGGTAGGAGCCGGCAAGCCACTTAAGCATGACCTCCCCGCCCTTCCGGATCGAGGTAGGCCCGAAGACGTTGTGCCCCTGAAGCAGCTTCGCCGGGCTGGCTTTCAGCTCGACGCCGGGCTGTATGCGCTTGCCGAGCGACTGGTGAAAGACCTTAAACGCCAACGGCGTAAAGCCGGTGGAGAGAGATTCCCGAGCGTGGCTTATGTCCTCGACCTGATAACCACCCTTCCCGTCCGAAAGGACGCTGGTAGCACGGAGCGGAACGCCCAGGGCTTCCAGATCGACCACCAACAGCTCGTTGCCGCGCTTACCAGTGCTGGTAGCGATGGCGTCGACCCGAAACGGTACGAAGAGGTGGATTTTGTCGAGCATTTGTGAAGTCCATTCGCCTATGCATGCATGCATGCAAATCACATTGCGGCGGAATGTATACCGGTGAACTTGTATACGTCAATACAAATCACATGCATGCACGTACACTTCAGGAGGTGAATTTGATATGGGTCAACTGACGATGCCTGCCACCCTGCGTCTGTCGAATACAGAGCAAGAAGCGCTTAGACAAAAGTGCATAGAAATCAATAAGTTATTGGTCAGGCAGGGACGCATGCCAATCAAAGACAGCGAATTGGCACACTTCATCCTGGAGAAGGCGACGCCATGCGCGAAGGTCAGCGCCTCGGGCGATCTGACGTTAGAGCTGGAAGTCTGAAAACCACCCCAAAAGTCTCACCATGAGACAAGAGTCCACCATTAGAGATGGTGGACCCGGCTGCGCCGGTGAAGCCAAAGCGCGGCGGAACCACTGCAACTTCGTGACCTAACCGTCAGCAGTGCTGATGATCCTGGGAGAGCGGCAGAGAGAAGCCCAGGAGCGGCTCCATTTGGGCAGATCGCGCGGGTTGAGGTAGTGGCGGGACAACGGGACGAAGATCGCGAGAAGCCTCCAGAGGGCCATACAGGCCGCTGGGGGCTTTTTTGTGGGTCGATGGTTGCGGCCCCTTCGGGGGTATCGTCGCAGGCGCTATGCGGCACGACCGGAGGCAGTGCAGGCGACTAATCGCCGCAAGCGGCGAGGTCGAGGTCACCGAACGCGGGCGCGATGAAAAGCATCAGCTAAATCGAGAGAGCGGAGTTCTTCTGCCGTCTCAATACAATCGGTGCAAATGTGAGAGTCGACAGGATCACCAGTGCTGACAATCTCGTCATCATCACAAACAGAGCCGCAATAGCTACAGGCGAGCTTATCCATTGATTAAATCCCCCTGGCCGGTCTTTTCGAGCAACTGAGCAGCCGAGGCTCGGGCCTGCTCGATGATGTTGCGGAGCAGGCGAATCTCGGTCCGCTGGCTGTCGATGACTTCGTGGAGTTCCTGGTTCTTGTGATGCAGGTCGAAGGCATCGAGAGCGGCCATTTTGAATGCCTTGCTGGCAACCTTCTGGCCGTATTGCATCTTGAGGCGGTCGCCCTCCTCGTTGGTCACGTCGAATTTAATCAGCATTTTGGTACCGTTCCTTTGAATCGCCCCGGGTTTCGTGGAGGCCTCAACTCTTGAGAAGATGAGGCTATGAGAAAGACTACGACCTACTCCCCCGAAGTCCGTGAACGTGCTGTGCGCATGGTTCTGGAGCACCTGAACGACTACCCCTCCGAGTGGGCGGCCATTGAGGCCATCGCCCCGAAGATTGGTTGTGCAGCGCAAACCCTGCATGGCTGGATTCGTCGCCACCAGACTGATGCCGGTCAGCGTCCTGGGCCGACCACCGAAGAGCGCGAACGCATCAAAGCCCTGGAGCGTGAGAACCGTGAGTTGCGCAAAGCCAACGAGATTCTGCGCCTGGCCAGTGCGTATTTTGCCCAGGCGGAGCTCGACCGCCGCACCAAGTCCTGAGGGCATTTGTCGATCAGCATCGTGACCGTCTCGGGGTCGAGTCGATCTGCCGTGTCTTGCAGATCGCCCCGTCCGGTTACCGCCGGCACGCGGCGCAGCAGCGCAACCCGGAACTGCGCTGTTGCCGTGCTCGGCGCGATGACGCGTTGATCTTGGAAATCCAGCGGGTGTGGAACACCAACATGCAGTGCTATGGCGCGGTGAAGGTCTGGAAGCAACTCCGGCGAGAAGGCATCGAGACGGCCAGATGCACGGTGGAACGGTTGATGCGTCGGGCTGGATTGCAGGGCATTAGGCGCGGCCAGGTCGTGCGGACAACGGTGGCCGGCGACAAGTCGCTCTGCCCGCTGGATCGCGTACAGCGCCAGTTCCATGCCGATCGCCCGAACCAGTTGTGGGTGTCGGACTTCACGTACGTGTCGACCTGGCAGGGCTGGCTGTATGTGGCCTTCGTGATTGACGTATTTGCGCGACGGATCGTCGGCTGGCGAGTCAGTACCAGCATGAAGACCGACTTCGTGCTGGATGCCCTGGAGCAGGCCCTATACGCCCGCCAACCGCATCGCACTGGCGGCCTGATCCATCACAGCGACCGTGGCAGTCAGTACGTCTCGATCCGCTATACCGAGCGACTGGCAGAGGCCGGTATTGAGCCCTCAGTTGGCAGCAAGGGCGATAGCTACGACAACGCCTTGGCCGAAACAATCAACGGGCTGTACAAGGCCGAGCTGATTTACCGTCAATCATGGAAGAGCCGCGAAGCTGTTGAGATGGCGACTTTGAAATGGGTGCACTGGTACAACCACCAGCGGTTGCTGAGTTCAATCGGCTATATCCCGCCTGCGGAAGCTGAGGCAAACTTCTACCAGCAACAAGCAGGTCAGGCCATGGCGGCCTGACTTAAACGAAACGGCCTCCACAAAAGCCGGGGCGATTCACTTTTCCTGGAAGATCTTGATCGAGGAGCAAAATGGTACCGGCGCATCGCATAATCCGCCGTTATGTTACGCCTGCCCTACGGGCTGCGCTGGCCGTGTGATAGTCCCAGCGCACCGGCTCAACATAACGCCGAACCTCAATTATGCGAAATACGACTTACGCCTTAGGCGTTACCCACCACCAGATCACCTCCAGCTTTTCGCATCAATATCTCCAAAGCACTTCAGCTCTCAGGTGAATCCTCTGCCTGCGCATGCTGGCTGTTCGGCTGATTAGTTTCCGCATTTCGAAACGCCGAGCGAAATTCGCTGGGTTTGAGTCCGGTCTGCTTGCGAAAGAAACGGCTGAAGTATGCCGCGTCGTCGAACCCCAGGTCGCGGGCGATCTGCTGGATGTCGAGCGTGGTATACGCCAGCTGACGCTGTGCTTCGCGAACGACTCGCTCGTTGATGATCGCAGTCGGTGATTCACCCAGACCTTCGCGGGTGGCTCGGCCCAGTGTGGCTGGCGTGATTCCCAGCGCTTCGGCGTACAGACCAAGCGGCCAATGCTGTCTGAAATGCGTGTCGACCAACTCGCGAAACTGAATCAGCAGCTGGGACCGCCTGCTATTGGCTGGGCGACCGCTCGGCACTGGCTGTTCCAGCCGGACGACATGTACGAGTAACGCGAGCAACAATGCGTGCCCCGCGGCGACATTGCCGCGTTCCTGACCGTGCGCTTCCGCCTGGATCAGCTGGATCAGCGGCCATATCGGCTCTTCGCCGTCTGCATCCCACGGCAGCGGCACCACTGCCGGACGTTGCATCAAGGCCAGCAGGTCACTGGACAAAATCCGCGCCATCGACTCCAGCGGTCGCTGTGCTGCCGTGATGACCGGCCCGTCGGTTTCGGGACTGTAGCGAAAGGCATGCACGGTGCGCTGCGGCAGCAGGATCAGGCACGGCGCACGGAAGCCCATTCGGCTGTTCTCCAGGAAAACTTCGCCCTCGCCACTTCGTACATAGACGATCTGCAACAGTGAGTCATGCTGATGCGGCTTGATTTCGCGCTGATGCATGTCGCCGCGTTCGTTGATCCATTCCAGATGCAACAGGTCCTGCCATACGGGCAATGCAGCCTGGCCGTACAAGGCGTAGTTGGGAATGCGTTTGCTCATGAATTCCTGCCGTGGTGCCGGTATCCGGCGCGGAAAAATGCACTAATCGTCCTAGTGGTTGTTCAGTCTGTCATACGTCTTTGACGTTAAATGTAACCATCTGTGTTGCAGTGTGACGGCCGCGCCCTCTCCCGCCCTTGGTCCACGCCCCAAAAAACGAACTCTATGAATATGCCAACCTGGCGCGAATGGCTGTTTTCGGCCAAGGCGCTGATTGCCGCCCTGCTTGCGCTGTACATCGCACTGGCGATACCGCTGGAAAACCCTTACTGGGCCATGGCCTCGGTTTACGTCGTGTCGCATCCGTTGTCCGGGGCGACACGTTCAAAGGCGATCTATCGCGCGCTGGGCACGCTGCTCGGTGCAGCCGCATCGGTCGTGCTTCTGCCAACGTTCGCTCAGCAACCGGTGATGCTCAGCCTGACGATCTCGCTGTGGATTGGCGCCCTGCTCTTTCTCTCATTGCTGGACCGCTCGCCACGCAGTTACATCTATCTACTCGCCGCCTATACGGTGCCGCTGATCAGTCTCGCCGAGGTCAATCACCCATCGACCATCTTCGATGTCGCCCTGGCGCGTTCCGAGGAGATTCTGCTCGGTATCGTCTGCGCCAGCGTGGTGAACGCTGTGCTGTTTCCCAGCCGCATCGCCCCGACCCTCGCGGCGAAGATGCACCTGCTGTTGCGTGATGGGCGCGGTGCCGTCAGCCGGATGCTCAATACCCAGCACCTGGGCGAAGCCGACCAACGTGCGCTGAATGGGCTGCTGGTAGATGTGATGGGGTTGGATGCAATGATCAGCCATCTGAGCCACGACAATAGCAGTCATCTCTCCACCGTCCATGCTCGCGAATTTCGCGCGCGCATGGCGATGTTGATGCCGCAGCTGATCTCCACCGCGGACTCGCTACACCGGCTTCAAACCGAGCTACAGGGCTTGCTGCCGGAACTGGTGGATTACCTGCAGGAGGTGGATCGCTGGATTCAGTCCGATGCCGAGGCTGGGCACGGCGATCATTTGCGCGAACGCAGCCTGCAGCTGGCAGCCAGGCTGGGCGACAGCCATCCGGCGCATGCTCTGGCGATCGACAGTGGCCTGCGCCAGCTGCGCGCGTTGATCGACCTGTGGCAGGACTGCCTCGACCTCTACCAGCAGTTTCATGAGGGCCATCCCGAGGCGGCACCGACGCTGCGCTATCACGTACAGCAACTGGTCGGCGGGCCACGCCACTATGACTACGGCCTACTGGCATTCACCGCGGCTTCGGTAGCGTTGTCGGTATTCTGCCTGAGCATGCTGTGGTTCGTTTCCGGTTGGGAGCACGGCTATAGCGGCGTGTTCATCGCCGCGGTGGCAGGCTGCTTCTTCGCCAGTCAGGACAATCCGGCGCCGTTCATCAAGTCGTTTCTGGTCGCCACGCTGATCTCCTCCACCGCCGCTGGCATTTACCTATTCGCGTTGATGCCCAACGTGCACGATTTCGGCAGCCTGGCCATCCTGCTCGCCGTGCCGCTGCTGTTGCTCGGCACCCTCGCCGGTCGACCGCAACACGCCGGGACAGTGATCGTGATTGCGGTGCAGACGATCTCCAACATCACCCTTCAGGACAGCTACCGCGCCGATTTTCAGCTGTTTGCCGACATCGCTCTGTCCACTGCGCTGGGCGTGCTCTTCGCCTTCGTCTGGGCCCGCCTGACCCGGCCGTTCGGTACGCTCTGGGCTGCGCGGCGATTGGTACGCCACGGCTGGCTGAGCCTGGCGGCGCTGGCAGACCTGCGACGTTGGCGCAACGAAGCCGATGATGCCTCGAGTTTCATCGACCGTATCGCCCAGGTGCTGCCACGCCTGGCTCAGCTGGATGACGATCGCCTGGCGCTGAATGACGCCACGCGCGAGCTGCGCGTCGGTTTTCGTCTGCTGGAACTGCGTGAACTGCGGCCGGCGTCCGCCATCGAGCAGAAGCTGGAGCCGGTGCTGAGCATGATCCGCGCGCATTTCCTTGCGTGCGCCACCGCGCGTAGCCAACTTCCGGCACCGGAGCCCTTACACGACGCCCTCGAGGCCGCATTGCAGGATCTGCAGCGCGATGCTTCGCCCAGCGCACACCAGGCGGCGCAGGTGGTGCACGGCTTGCGACTGGCGCTTTTCGCCGACGCATCGGCGAGCGTGCGTGCCGCACCGGGAGGCCCGCCACCCGAAGCCGGCCTCTCCCACGCTGGAGCGCACGCATGACCGGTCACCTCGATGTGTACGGCGTCTATGTGCCGGTCCTGCTGGTCGCCATGCTGGCCGCCTACGGCGTCAAGAGCCTGCTCGCCTCCGCGCTGCAGCGTGCCGGTTTCTACCGTTGGGTCTGGCATCCGCCGCTGTTTAACCTCGCCCTGTACATCATCGTGCTCGGGGCCCTGTTCAATCTCCTACCCCGGATGTGAATCGTGAAGAAATGGATACCCGCCGCCGGCTCGGTGCTGCTGACCTTGCTGGCGGTTGTCATCGCCGTCGTCGTCAGCCTGCACCTGTGGGATTACTACATGGAGGCGCCCTGGACCCGCGACGGCCACGTGCACGCCGACATCATTCAGGTCGCACCGGATGTTTCCGGGCTGGTGACCGAACTGCACGTGCGCGACAACCAGAAGGTCAGCCGCGGCCAGGTGTTGTTCGTAATCGATCAGGCACGCTTCGAGCTGGCCGTCGAAGAAGCCCGTGCCGCGGTGGTCGAGCGCCGCGCGCAGCTGGACCAGGCGCAACGCGAAGCCAAGCGCAATCGGGTGCTGAAAGACCTGATCGCTGCGGAAACCGTGGAGATTGGCGACACCCAGGTCAAGCGCGCCGCTGCCGCCCTAGCCACGGCTGAAGCAACCCTCGGCGTGGCGCGTCTGGATCTCGAACGCACCACCGTGCTCAGCCCGGTGGATGGCTATCTCGGTGATCAGACAATGCGCGTGGGCGATTACGTAAAAACCGGTACGCCGGTACTGTCGATCGTCGACACCGATTCACTGCGTGTCGAAGGCTACTTCGAAGAAACCAAGCTGCACGCCATCGAGATCGGGCAGCCGGTGGACATCCGCATCATGGGCGAAGCGCAGCATCTGCGCGGCCATGTGCAGAGCATCGCCGCAGGCATCGAGGATCGCGACCGAGTGCGCGGCAACTCGCTGCTGCCGAATATCGACCCGAGTTTCAACTGGGTGCGCCTGGCGCAGCGAATTCCGGTTCGCGTGGTGTTGGACGAAGGCCAGCAGAGCGACATCCGCCTGGTGGTCGGCCGTACCGCGACGCTGTCCGTGCTGCCGTGGCCGCGCGACACATCGGCGACGGTCAGCCAATGAGTCGCGCGGCATACGCACTGCCGTTCGCGCTGACTGCGCTGCTCGCGGCATGCAGCGCGGTGGGCCCGGACTACCGCGTGCCAGACCAAGCCGTGGCCTTGCAGGCTGCTGCGCAGAAACCCTTCGATCTGGCCGGCAACGAGCGGGTCGAACAGGCGCCGCTGCCGGACGACTGGTGGCAGCTCTATGACGACCCGACGCTCGACCAGCTGGTGAGTGAAGCCCTGATCGGCAATGCCGACGTGCGCCAGGCGTATCACAACCTGCGTCGCGCCTATGAAGGCTTCCAGATGGCGCACCACGCGCAGGAGGTCGTGGTCGGCGGCAACGGCTCGGTTGCACGCGGCCAGCTGTCCAGCGAAGCCCTGGCCCTGGAGGAAAAACTTCCAGTGATGAACCTCGCCGACGCCGGCCTCAGCGTGGGTTACCAGCTCGATCTGTTCGGTCAGCTGCATCGCGCTGCGGAAGCAGCGGGAGCCGATGCCGACGCCAGTGCGGCGCTGCTCGACACGGCCCGCATAACTGCAGTGGCCGGGGTGGTACGCAGCTACATGACAGCCTGTCATGCCAGCGAGGAGCGGACGATAGCGGAGCATTCACTGGCGATTCAGCAGCAACAGCTGGATGTCGCAAAGCGCCTGTTCGTGGGCGGTCGTGGCAGCGAAGTCGATGTGGCCCGCGCCCGCGCCCAGCTGGAGGCTCTGCGTGCCGAGTTGCCGCCATTCGAAGCGAAGAAGGCAGCCGCGTTGTATCAGCTCGCCGCCCTGCTCGGCCGCACGCCCGGAGCCCTTCCCGAGACGGTTACCGCCTGCAGTCACGCACCGCAGCTGCGCCAGGCGATTCCGTTGGGTGATGGCACCGCCCTGCTCAAGCGCCGCCCGGACATCCGGGCGGCCGAGCGCGCACTCGCCTCCGCTACGGCACAGATCGGCGTCGCCACGGCGATGATGTATCCGCAGGTCAGTCTCGGCGCTGCGGCCGGTTACACCGGAATGCTCGAACACCTCGGTAATCCGGTAACCCGTCGCTGGGAATTCGGCCCGTCGCTCAGCTGGCATTTTCCGACCCAGGTCGATCGCGCGCGCGTTCGCGCCACCGAGGCCGGAGCCGCTGCCGCCCTCGCCCGCTTCGACGGAGTTGTGCTCGACGCACTGCGGGAAACCCAGACCCTGCTCACGCACTACGCTCACGACCTGCATCGTAACCAAGCGCTGCGCGAAGCGCGCGATGCCGCGCGAGACGCCGCGGACCACACGCGCCGGTTGTACCAGGAAGGACGACTGGCCTATCTCGACAGCCTCGACGCCGAGCGCACCCTCGCAACGGCCGAAGCCGCCCTGGCGGCGTCCCAAGCCCAACTGTCGCAAGACCAGGTGAACCTGTTCCTCGCGCTGGGCGGCGGCTGGCAAGGCACGCAAACCGCATCGGCGCACGCTGAAAATCCATCGCCGGGCGTGCCTGGCCAATAACCCACAGAGGCCTTACTCGATGGACATGCTGCAAGCGATGCGGGTATTCGTCCGGGTAGTCGACGCCGGCAGCTTCACCGCCGCGGCGAAGCTGACCGACACATCCACCGCGCAGGTTTCCCGCCTGGTGGCGGAGCTGGAGAACCACCTCCACGCGCGCCTGCTCAACCGCACCACACGGCGGTTGGCGCTGACCGAGGTCGGCGTACGTTTTCTCGAACGATCGCGCGAGATCCTGGCACAGCTGGACCAGGCACAGGAGGAAGCCTGCGGGGCCCATCTGACCCCGCGCGGGCGCCTGCGCGTGCACTCGACGACGGGTCTGGGCATCCAGCTGCTGGCAGGGCTGGCTGGAAGATACGGTGAGCGCTACCCCGAAGTTAGCCTCGACCTGACCCTTTCGCAACACCAGCCCGATCTGCTGGAAGCTGGACTCGACGTCATCATCACGCTTTCCCGCGAGCTGCCGGATTCCGAGCTGATCGCCCAGAGACTGGGCGAGGTTGGCAATGTTGTCTGCGCGGCGCCCGGCTATCTCGAGCAGCATGGCGTACCGCAGCAACCGCGTGACCTGCAACAGTACCGCTGTCTGCGCCTGGCGGACCCGGTCTTCGCGGATCAATGGCGCTTCATCGCAGACGGTGCCGAAGACGTGATTCGCCCTGGCGAAGCGTTCAAGGTCAACGTGGCTGAAGCCATGGCCAGCGCAGCAGAAGCCGGCATGGGCATCTGCCTGCTACCCGACTATGTCGCGGCTCCGGCCTTGCAGCGCGGCGCACTGCTGCGCCTGTTGCCCCGCTATCGTCTGCAGGAAAAGCAGATCCACGCGCTCTACCCGTCCCGGCGTTTTCTCGACGCGAAGATCAAGACCTGGGTCGACTTTCTCGCGCTGGAGCTGCCGCGCGCATTCACCAACTATCACCGCATCCTGCAGGACCCGGCCCATTGGGCCTGATCGATTGTTGCGCGGCGGGTAAAGGTGCTTCACCGCTGGCGCGGTTTTTCCCCTCCTGGTCGCTCACTAAAATTGCCGGGTGGCAACGGACACTAGAAGCCAGTCCGCTCCTTCGCCGATCGAGCGCTCCTTCGATCGGGCGTCCTGCCACCTTTTGGCTGCTTTTCCTCGTGGCAGCCTCGTTTATTTCCCGGCGTCTGCCATCCGGCAGGCGCTGCACGCAAGAAACGCCTGCCTTCGCCCCCGTCGCAGCGACCTGGGCCCGCAGGCACTCTGGAGGTTACCTGTGAACAAACTGATCTGGATTGCCGGCCTGGCACTCAGTGCCCAGCTGGCGCATGCCGCCGATGAACCCAAGGCCTATCAATATGGCGACAAGCTGGACATCGCCAAGGTCATATCAATGGACGTGCCTGCTGGCGGCTGCGAGGTCGTGACCGCCCGGATGACCTATGTGGATTCCAAGGGCGAAACCCACGAAACCACGTACCTGCGCTAGGGGCCGGATTGCCACGATTTCTGAGTCCGGCGCGAGCTGCTACAGCTAAGCGTACGCCGCTTGCGGCACTGGCACAGGCTGTGCGCCGCAGGTCAGGTGCGCGCCGGGATTCGGCGAGCGAACCAGTCGGTTTTGAATCGCAGTTCTGAAAGAGGCAGAACGGTTTCGGCCGTTTTACTGTCCGAGCCCCAGGCGCTCATCACATTCAGGACCGCATGACTATTTCGATTTCAACCTTCCGCTCGGCGTGCAGCCCTGCCGCTACCCGACCAGTTCCTGGCAACACTCGCCCTTTACTGGCAGCAATCGTCGCAGCGGCGTTGCTCGGTCTTGCCGGTTGTGGAACCCAGCAGCCGACGACTCCGGCGCCCAAGCCGGAAGAAGTCCGGGCCAGGATCGCTCGCCTGATCCCCGCCAACATTCCCGATCGTCAGGGGTGGGCTCAGGACATCTACACAGCCTTCGATGCGCTGGATATCCCGCCGAACGATGAAAACATCTGCTCGGTCCTGGCCGTGACGGTGCAGGAATCGACATTCCAGGCAACCCCGCCCGTACCCGGCCTGGCAAAGATTGCGCGAGAGGAAATCTACCGTCGCGCCAGCCGCCTGCACATCCCGCGGTTCGTGGTGGATGCGGCGCTGGACGTGAAGTCGCCCAACGGCAAGACCTATAGCCAGCGTCTCGCGGCCGTGCGCACCGAAGAGCAGTTGAGTGCGATCTTCGATGACTTCCTCGGCATCATGCCGCTCGGCAAGCAACTGTTCGGCACGCTCAACCCGGTCAAGACCGGCGGCCCGATGCAGGTCAGCATCGCCTTTGCCGAAGACCGTAGATGGACCTACCCCTATGAACGGGAAGGCTCGATCCGCGACGAAGTCTTCACGCGCCGCGGTGGCATGTATTTCGGCATCGCCCACCTGCTCGACTACCCGACCAGCTATCGCGAACCGCTGTACCGCTTCGCCGACTTCAATGCCGGCTGGTACGCCAGTCGCAACGCCGCGTTTCAGGCCGCCGTGAGCCGCGCCAGTGGCATCAAGCTGGCCCTCGACGGCGACCTGATCATTCACGGCAGCAGCAAGGCCGGCCAGACCGAGCGTGCAGTTCGCGCGCTGGCAGGCAAACTGAAAATGAGCGATACGGCGATTCGCAACGCACTGGAGCGCGGTGACACCCATGGTTTCGAGAAAACCGACCTCTATGAAAAGGTCTTCGCACTGGCCGAAAAGCGCGCGGGTAAGCCGTTGCCTCGGGCGGTGCTGCCGGGAATCCGGCTGGAAAGCCCGAAGATCACCCGCAACCTGACTACCGCCTGGTTCGCCAACCGGGTCAATGACCGCCACCTCGCGTGCATGAAGCGCGCCCGCAACTACTGAGAGCCTGCATGGCCGGCGATCGCTGCATGGCACCACACTGAAGTTGTCACTGGCCCAGGCCGTAGCGCGCATAACGAGCGCTACGGCAACCGACCATTGAGAACGTAGCGCGGCCGTCTGACGGCCGCATCAGCGCGGCTCAGTGCTGGGTGATCGACGTGCTGTTGCCAGTGCCGTTCTGGATGATGGCGGCGCTCGGCGGCGCGGCGAATTCCGTCAGTTGATTGAGCACAGCGACATTGGCATCGCCGGTCTGGCTGATCGAAGCCGTGCCATAGGCGGCATGTTGCACCACATCGATCTCGTTGGCTGAACCGTTCTGCGCGATGTCGAGCACCGGGCCGTCGAAACTCTGGTCAATGTTGACGCGGTTGCCGTTGCCGGCCGAGGTCCCGCGAATCGTTCCAGTGCGCGTGCCCTGCCTCGCCGTCAGCTCGTTACCGATTCCATCCTGGCTAAAGGTGAGGTTGCTGAACCCCGCCCATTGCACCACTTGCGCACTGTTAGCGCTGCCGACCTGCGTCAGGTTGACCTCGCCCGTGTAGTAACGGCCACCCACCTGGGTAACCGAGGCCTCGTTGAAGGCGCCGTCCTGATCAACGGTGACTCCCCCGCCATAGGCGAACACGTTCTGGTCGATGGTGATCCGGTTGCCGCTGCCGATCTGCTGGGTAGTGGCGGTCGCAGCACCGGTCTGAGTGACTTCGGTGAGATTGTTCGTGCCGAATGTGCGACTTTCCAGCCCGTTGGCATAGAACAGCTGCTCGACCCGATGAGTGTTGTGTGCGCCCTGCTGGTGAATGGTCGCTTGGGAGCCGTTACCGTCGGCCTGCACGACTTCGGCGACATTCTCATCTCCCAGCTGTACGACCGCCGCCGAATGCCCGAAGTTATAATCGCTTGCCTGATACACCGTCGCCTGGTTGCCCTTCCCCCGCTGGAGGAGCTCCAACTGCGTGGGCTGCAGCGAGGTTTCGCCTCCGCCCTGCTCTACTCGCGAGAAGTTCGCATCCCCTTGCTGCAGCAATAAGGCCGAATTCGAGCCCCCACGCTGCTCGAGGATGACCTCGTTATCGTTTCCGTTCTGGGTGGTTACGGCCTGTGCCAAGGCCAAGCCCGGCAACGAGCCGAGCAGGAAACAGGCGATAAGCGGTTTATGCGCGAACATGCGGGGCACTCCTTTGAATATTGTTGTTGGCCGACATCATGCTGGCCTTGTCTGGCGCCTCCCTCACCGTTACCGCTCCCCTGAACGGGTCGATTGTTTGCCCGGTGGTACCACCCGGCTATCGCCCTACTGGTGTAGACGGACCAGCGTTTAGACGGACGGCGACTTAAGCCGGCATGCCCAGACGTTCGCGCATCTGCGCGGTGATGGTCTGCCTGGTCCGCGTCATATCCGCCCAGGGATCGTCGTCGCCCAGTTCCTGCATGCGCTCCAGCAGGTTGCGTACGGTCCAGAGATTGGCGCCCTTGAGGTCGGCCAGTTCTTCGCGGTGGATCGGCACCGAAACCGGCAGGCCCTCGCGGGCACGCACCGAATAAGGGGCGACGGTACTGGCGCCACGGCTGTTGCGCAGGTAGTCGATGAAGATGCGCCCGACCCGGTTCTTCGGCCCGCTGACCGCCGAAAAATGCGACGGCAGCAGCTTTGCCAGGTACTTGGCGATGGCCTGACTGAAGGCCTTCACCTCGCTCCAGCCGTGTACCGTATCGAGCGGCACGACAATGTGAATGCCTTTGCCCCCGCTGGTCTTGAGGAACGAGGTCAGGCCGATCTCGTCCAGCAGCGTCTGGGTCAGCTGAGTGGCTTCGAGCATGCTCTTCCAGGGCAGCGCCGGGTCCGGGTCGAGGTCGAGCACGAAGCGATCCGGATGCTCCAGTTCGGGCGCTGCCGCGTTCCAGCAGTGCAGCTCGATGGTGCCCATCTGCGCGGCGCCGACCAGCGCTTCGGCGCTGTCGATCACCAGTAACGCACCGTGCTTCGGGTCTAGCGCCGGGTCGAGTTGGGTGATGTGCGGGATGGCCAGTTTGTCGGCGTGCTTCTGGAAGAACAGCTCGCCGGCGATGCCCTCCGGGGCGCGCACCAGGGCCAGGGGGCGCGCTCGCAGCTGCGGCAGGGCCCAGGGCGCGATCTGCGCGTAGAAACGGGCCAGTTCGATCTTGGTGATGCCGCTGCTAGGGTCGATGACCCGCTCGGGACTGGATATCTTGATCCGCCCGCTGCCGATGGGGTCGGTCTGCCGCTGCTCGGCTTTGCTGCTACGACTGGCGGGCTTGGCTCGTTCATGGGTAATGGCGTCGGCGGGTTTGTCCGAGCGCAGGCCATGGAATACCGAATGGCGGACCACGCCTTGGCGGGTCATCTCCGCGTAGGCAACCTCGCACATCAGTTCGGGTTTGAGCCATTGCGCGCCGCGCACATCGGCAGCAGGTGCCGGCTTGGCCAAAGGGCTTTTGTCGGTTTCCAGCTTCTTCAACTGCCTGTGCAGACTTTTCAGCGTGGCCTGATTGAAGCCCGTGCCGACCTTGCCTGCATAGAGTAGTTTTCCGCTGTCGTCATGCAGCCCAAGTAACAGCGCGCCGAACCCGGTGCGCGTGCCGTTGGGCTCGGTGTAGCCGACGATGATGAATTCCTGCCGGTTGCTGCACTTGATCTTGACCCAGCTGCTGCTGCGCCTGGAGGTATAGGAGCTGCCCGCTCGCTTGCCGATCAGGCCTTCGAGCTTCATCTGGCAGGCACTTTCCAGAATGCTGTCCGGCTGCTCGGTGAAATCCTCGGAGAAACGCAGCAATTCGCTGTCGCTGCCTTCCAGCACCTCACGCAACGCCGCGCGACGCTGTTCCAGCGGCACATCGCGCAGGTCCATGCCGTTCAGATAGGGCACGTCGAACAGGTAATAAAGAATGCTCCCACTGCGTCCGGCTTCGAACGCGTTCTGCAATGCCTGGAAGTCCGGAGCACCCTCCTCGTTCGGCACCACCACTTCGCCGTCGAGCCAGCCGGATTCGAGCCCGAGTCCGGCAAGCGCGGCGGCCTGCTGCGGCATCTTCGCCGTCCAGTCATGGCCGTTGCGGGTAAACAGCGCGACCTTGCCGGCGTCGATACGGGCGAGCATTCGGTAGCCGTCGAACTTGATCTCGTAGCGCCAGTCGCCGCTCGGCACGGCGTCCACCAGCGTCGCCAGCTGCGGCTTGAACGTCTCCGGCAATTCGGCTGGGACGGCCCCTTCCAGCTTTACCGCGTCGCTCTTCTTGCGTGACGCTCGCTTTCTTGCCGGCGCCTTGACAGGCTTGGCCGGCGCTTCCGCAACGCGAGCCTTGGCCGGCCCGCGTTTGCGTGGGACCAGCGTGCGATCGCTGAGCACGCTGTTCGGCTCGGCGGTGACGACGTCGTACTCACCCTCCTCGCGCGCGGCCTCGTCACGGGACTTGATCAGGAACCACTGCTCCTTCTTGCCATCCATGTGCGTGCGCACCAGATTCCAGCTGCCGGCGAGCTTCTCGCCCTCGAGGCTGAACTTGAGCTTGCCCTTGCGATAGCCGTCTAGTGGATCACCCTGCGGTATCCACACGCCGCGATCCCAGACGATCACATCGCCCGCGCCGTAATGCCCGGCCGGAATGGAGCCCTCGAACGTGGCATATTCCAGCGGGTGATCCTCCACATGCACTGCCAGCCGGCGCACGCTCGGGTCAAGGCTGGGGCCCTTGGGGATCGCCCAGCTCTTCAGCGTGCCATCCAGCTCCAGGCGAAAGTCGTAATGCAGCCGCGTGGCGTCGTGTTTCTGGATGCAGTACTGCAGGCTCTGGACCTTGCGTGACCTGCCGCGCGCCTTACCCGACGGCTCGGGCGTGGCGGCAAAATCGCGCATGCGCTGGTATTCGTCGAGCGCCATGGCTGACCTCCGGCAATGTTCCGCGATTACTCGAGCTTGCCAGCGTCGGTGGAACTGTCGTCAGCCCCGCCGGGCGTCGAATGCCGGTTCGGGTCAGTGGATTTTTCCTCGCTTCCCGGCTGCGGCGCTACCAGCCGGCCATCTTCGGTCACGGTGCGTCCCTGATCGTCCTGGCGGGTTTCGACTTCCTCCTGCGGCGTCGGATTACCCATGGTGCTGGGGCGCGAACCGGTGTCGTCCCGCGGAGTACCAGCGGGAAACTGGGCCATGGCCGGTAGCGCAACCAGGCCGCTCAGGATCGCGGTGAGCATCGTTTTCTTCATCTCGGTTCTCCGCTAAGGACGACGTACTTAATTTGGTCATCCCCTACTGGTATGAAGTTCAGCAGGGACAGATCGAGCCGTCCGACGGGTTCCGACAAGCGGCACTGGCCGGAAACTGCCATGTAGAGCAGTTGCCGGACTTAATCTGCCGGGTGGACAGATCGCCGCATTTACAACCGGACAAGCACTGCTACGGTTGAATGACGTCGGGAAAACCAGGGGTGCGCAGCGATCGCTTTACTGCGCTCAAGTCACCTTCCTACATAGGGAGGATTTATGAATACGCGTCTTCCGCTGTTCAAGATCGAAGCGATCCTGCACACCTACCTTCGCCCATTCCAGTGCGAATGCCGCGACGATTCCGACAACTCACTCCGCGTGCGCCTCTTTCAGGAATCGCCAGACGAAGAACTGACCGTTCTCGGCATTTCCTACGATCAGTGCCGCGATGCCGCCAATCTGGTGCGTCTGGCGCAGGAACTGCGCATTGAAATGTGCGTCACGCGTAGCTCGCTGCCCGCCGAAGGCAAACAGCTCAGTCACGTCGAATGAGCCTCGCTTAGCGAGGCGTGCGGACGATCCGGCTGCTGGCGGTCTGGCCGCGCGCCATGTATTTCAGGAATACGTCGTGGCCATAGCTGTGGCTGTGGGTGGCCTTCTGGCGGCCGAAGCGTTGCCAGGCGCGTTCATGCAGATAGAACACCAGGGTGTTGCACAGCGGCTCGATCAGCGCGACCGCCCCGCCGATCACCAGACTTCCGGTGAGGGCATAGACGACGATGAACGCTGTCGCGAAATGCAGCACAGCGAACGTCAGGGTTTTCAGTAGCGGGCGTTGTCTCATTGCTAGCTTCCACCAGGCGCGCGACGGCGAGTGGTCACGGCATGGCTAGTAAGTTGGAGGGGTAATGCACCCGGCCGGCGGCAGCCGGGCGCCCGGGCTAGTCGCTCAGCGCTTGGCCTCGACATGCGGCTCGGCCGCACGGGTGAGATAGGCCTGGGTCAGCTCGGCCAGGTGGTCTCGTAGCCAGTCGCCCATGGCCACCTCCTCCACCAGGATGCGCTCGCACACTTCCTTGGTCTGCATGTCACCGACCGCTTCGGCGGCGGCGATGAGGATCTTGTAAGAGGCGATCTCGAGGTTCTCGAACACGTAGCCCATCTGCGCGCCCTTGACGATCTCGTCGTTGACCATCATGCCGCCCATGGCCTGCCCCATCGCCATCATCTTGCCGCCCAGGTCCTTGAGGCCGGAGTAGGACTTGTCGTAGCGCTGCAGGCAGCCTTCGATCAGCTTGGCCTGGTTCTGGGTTTCGGTGATGTGCTGTTCGATCCGCGCCTTGAGTTCCGGGTAGTGCTCTATGCGGCTGGCCTGCTTGTTCAGCATGGTTTCGGCCTGCGCCTCCATCGCGTGCGCATCGCGCAGCCATTCGATCAGGCGTTCGGTACGGACGTCATTGCCGGTCTGTGCACTCTGCATGGTTCAACTCCAATCGGGTCAGAAAATCGGGTCGTGCTCTGCAACCCGCCTGGAATTTGTGAAACATCCCGCCCATAGGAGTTCCGCCCACCCGTCCGGCGCACTTCCCGGCTGAGCGCCCTGAACTTTCGCCGCCGGCTGTCTGTCTCTGCCCCAGACCTCTGGCCAACCGGAACGCCCGCTATCGAATTTCCAGCCTTTCTCCTGCAGTGGGATCACTACATCAGCCAGCCGGCATTGCGCACCATAGCCGCGGCGCTGTTCGTGGCGTTGGTCCTGAGTCTCTTCGGCCGGCTGCTGACGGCCCTGACGCTGCGCCTGGCACGAGCCTTCCTGTTTACCCGGGAGCTGTCCGAGCAACTGGAAAAGCCCGTCCGGCTACTGTTGCCACTGGTAGGGGTGCAGGGCGTATGGACGTCTGCGCCGAACGATCTGCATTTCATCGACGCGGCACGGCATGTCACCACGCTGCTGATAATCGCCACCCTCACGTGGCTGGTGATGCGCTCGCTGCGCGGGCTGCAGCAGTTCATTCAGCTGCGCAATCCGGTGGATGTGGTCGACAACCTTCGCGCCCGGCAAATACAGACGCAATCACGTGTGCTGCTACGCACCCTGACCTTCTTTGTGCTGCTGATCGGCGCGGCGGCCATGCTGATGACCTTTCCCGGTGCCCGCCAGTTCGGTGCCAGCCTGCTTGCCTCGGCAGGCCTTGCGGGCCTGGCGGTGGGCTTTGCCGCGCGGCCGGTGCTGGCCAACCTCATCGCCGGCGTGCAGATCGCCATGACCCAGCCGATCCGCCTGGACGATGTGGTCATCGTCGAGAACGAATGGGGTCGCATCGAGGAAATCACCGGCACCTACGTCGTCGTGCGGATCTGGGATGACCGGCGGCTGATCGTGCCGTTGCAGCACTTCATCGAGAAACCGTTTCAGAACTGGACCCGTCGCGGTTCCAGCCTGATCGGCACGGTTTTCCTCTGGGCCGACTATTCGCTGCCACTGGAGCCGCTGCGCGAAGAACTGCGCCGGCTGTGCAAGGAAGTCCCCGAGCTGTGGGATGGTCGGGTCTGCGTTCTGCAGGTCACCGACAGCAGCGAGAAATCCATTCAGCTGCGGGCCCTGGTGAGTTCGCCGGATTCGTCGCGCAACTGGGACCTGCGCTGCCACATTCGCGAAAGCCTGCTGAGCTTCATCCAGCGGCAATACCCGCATTCACTGCCGCAACTGCGCGCAGACCTCAGCGTCGGCCACAAGCAGCGGGTCGATACATCGCAGCCCGAGCATGTCGAACCGGAGCGCCAGCCGCCGGTGTGACTAGCCGCCCTCGAGTCCCTCCAGCTTCTTCAGCAACTCGGCGTATTTAACCGGCAGCTGGGTGAGACCATGGCGCGCGGCCTGTTTGCGGATCGCGACGCGGTCACCGTCGAACTGCACCGTTTCGCTCACCACCACCTGTCGTTCGCCCCGCATCAGTGCATAGGCGTAGCACTGGGTGCCGCCCTCGTCTTCCTGATCATCGTCCGCGACGCCGGTATTCGACACGGCAAGGGTGGCGACGCTGGCGTTCAGCGCACCGATGGCCATCTCACGCGCGACCTCCTCGCTGGTCAGGCCAAATCTCTCGATGGTTTCGAAGTCCACCCCGAGCAGGCGGTTCTTTGCCTTGGGCGAATAGACCACGAAACCGCTGTCAAGCACCTGGCCGCAACCCGGAATATCGCCCATCAGCGAAGCCATCAAACCGCAGGTACAGGACTCCGCGGTGGTCAGCTTCAGTTCCTCGCGTTGCAGAAAGTCAACGACTCGTTCGATCTCTTGCATGTTTTTTGCTCCGACCATTCCAGGTTCAACGCCTTCACGACTCTGTATTCGGAGCAAGTTGGCTGGTTGCGAGTTCCGGCAGTGGTAGTTGATCGGGTTTTCAAGAACTTCTACCGCGACACCGGGTCTGGTTTCTGGTAGGGCCAGTGAAGCCCTACCTGCCTAAGCGGCAGCTCCGAACTAGATTTCAGCCTGGTCGTGTTCATGGTATGTGACGGTCATCAGATCGTTGCATAGGAGAAATATGCTCGTAGCTGGTGCCGGCACCTGGAACGCCGGGGCTCTGGGGAGATCGTGATGAGTATTGCCGCTGTGAACGCCCTGCCTGTCGGACTACCGAAGGCGCAACCCGCCATACCCCTGGTTACTCGCCCTGCCCTGCAGATTCGCAGTAGCTACGATGACAAACGCAAGATCCTGTTCGTCACCTCCGAACTGACCGATCTGGTCAAGACCGGCGGGCTCGCCGACGTGTCGGCGGCACTGCCCCGGGCATTGGGCGCACGCCACGATGTGCGCGTGCTGATCCCCGGCTATTCGCAGGTAATCAACAGCGGTCACGCCATCCGCACGGTCGGCTCGCTGGGCGGCTATGCCGAGATTCCCGGCTGCCGCATCGGCCGGATGGACATGCCCGACGGCCTGATCATCTATGTGCTGATCTGCCCGGAACTCTATGAGCGCGAAGGCTCGCCATACGGTGACGCCGATGGCAACGACTGGCCGGACAATCCGGTGCGTTTCGCTCGCCTCGGACTGGCGGCTGCGGAAATCGCCGCCGGTACCGCCTGCATCCGCTGGGCGCCCGAGCTGGTGCACGCCCACGACTGGCCAGCCGGTCTGGCGCCCGCCTACATGCACTGGCGCGGGTTGAACACGCCGAGCGTCTTCACCATTCATAACCTCGCCTACCAGGGCAACATCGACATGGCGCAGCGGCGCCTGCTGGGAATCCCCGCCGAGGCCTGCGACCCGGAGCGCATGGAGTTCTACGGCAAGCTGTCCCTGCTCAAGGCCGGGATCGCCTATGCCAACCGTGTGACCACGGTGAGCGCTACCTACGCCGAGGAAATCACCACGCCGGAATTCGGCTGCGGCATGGAAGGCTTCCTCAGCATGAAAGCCCGGCAGGGACTGCTCAGTGGGCTGCTCAACGGCATCGACGAAAGCTGGGAGCCGGAAAGCGATCCCTATCTGGTTAAGGGTTTCAGCGCACGCAACTGGGAAGGCAAAAAGGCCAATGCCGCGTATATCCGCGACTCGTTCGGTCTCGAGCATTGCCATGCACCGCTGTTCGCCGTGGTCTCGCGCCTGGTGCACCAGAAGGGTGTCGACCTGACCCTCGACGTGGCGCATGCCATCGTCGAAGGCGGCGGCCAGCTTGCCATCCTTGGCCAGGGCGATCACCAGATCGAGCATCAGGTTCGCCAGCTTGCAGCCCAGTACCCCGGCCGTGTCGCGGCCCACATCGGCTTCAACGAAACCGATGCGCGCCGCCTTTTCGCCGGCAGCGATTTTCTGCTGATGCCGTCGCGCTACGAGCCGTGCGGCCTCAGCCAGATGTATGCCCAACGCTATGCCTCGTTGCCAGTCGCACGTCGCACCGGCGGGCTGGCCGACTCCATCGATGACGGCATTACCGGGTTCCTGTTCAACGAATCCAATGTCAGCAGCTACCGGCAGGCCGTCCAGCGGGCGCTGGCGATTCATCAGCATCCTCAGCTGCTGGCCGCCATGCGTTGCCGGGCGATGGGGGCCGGCTTTTTCTGGCGTCATGCCATCGAGCCCTATGACGCGCTATACCGGCAATTGCTCGGAGAGCGCCGCGAGGTTCGTCTTTTAATCTGAAGAGGTCGTTCAATGCAGAAGCAGCGTGCCCTTATTGGGCATCACGGGCCGGAGTTGCTGGAAGACGGGACCACCCGCTTCCGACTTTGGGCGCCCGATGCGCAAAACGTCAGTCTGATCGTTGTAGGCGCACAAACGCTGCCGATGACCGCCACTGAAGAAGGCTGGTACAGCATCGATGCCCCTTACGGGGCTGGTACGCTCTACCGGTTTCTCATCGACGACGAACTGCATGTACCCGACCCCGCCTCGCGGGCGCAGGCGGGTGACGTGCATGCGCCGAGCCTGGTGGTCGATACCCATGACAACTATCTGTGGCGCAACAGCAGCTGGCTCGGTCGTCCCTGGCACGAGACGGTGCTGTACGAGACCCATGTCGGGCTGTATGGCGGTTTCGCCGAGATGGAAAAGCACCTCGCCGGGCTTGCCGAACTCGGCGTGACGGCCATCGAACTGATGCCGATCGCCGAGTTTCCCGGTGACCGCAACTGGGGTTACGACGGCGTTCTGCCCTACGCGCCGGAAGCGGCCTATGGCAGTCCGGAAGAGCTCAAGCATCTGATCGATACCGCCCACGGCCTCGGCCTGATGGTGTTTCTCGATGTGGTCTACAACCACTTCGGCCCGGACGGCAATTACCTCGGCCGCTACGCCAAACACTTCTTCCGCCACGACCAGCAGACGCCCTGGGGCGATGGCATCGATTTCCGCCGCCGCGAAGTCCGAGACTTCTTCATCGACAACGCGCTGATGTGGCTGATGGACTACCGCTTCGACGGGCTACGCTTCGATGCCGTGCATGCCATTCCCGACCGCAGCTTCCTCACCGAACTGGCCGAGCGCGTGCGCACCACAGTGGAACCCGGTCGCCATGTGCATCTGGTACTGGAGAACGAGGACAATCGCTCCAGCCTGCTGACCCAGGGCTTCACCGCGCAGTGGAACGATGACGGCCACAATGTGCTGCATGCGCTGCTCACCGACGAAAGCCAGGGCTATTACGCCGACTATCACCAAGACGCGACCAGCAAACTGTCGCGCTTTCTTGGCGAAGGCTTCGTCTACCAGGGGCAGAACAACCGCCGTGGCGAATCCCGTGGCGAGCCCAGCGCGCACCTGTCACCGACCTCGTTCGTGCTGTTCCTGCAGAACCATGACCAGACCGGCAACCGCGCCTTTGGCGATCGCCTGGTTACGCTGGCCGATGCCGACGCGCTCAGGGCTGCCACCGCCGTCCTGCTGCTTTCCCCCATGGTTCCGCTGCTGTTCATGGGCGAGGAATGGGGCTCGCGACAACCTTTCCTGTTCTTCACCAGCCATCACGGCGAGCTGGCCGATGCAGTGCGTGAAGGCCGCCGCAACGAATTCGCCGAGTTTTCCGAGTTCGCCGACGAAGCCACCCGCGAGCGCATTCCCGATCCCAACGCCGTATCCACGTTTGAGCAGTCGCGGCCGGACTTCGGTGCACAAACGCAACCGGGGCACGCCGAGTGGCATGCGCTGTACCGCCAGCTGCTGAGCATCCGCCATGCCGAGATCGTGCCGCGCCTGCCCGGTAGCGCATTCCTCGGTTGCAGCGTGCTGGGCAATGCCGCTGTGCTTGCACGCTGGCAGCTGGGTGATGGCAGTCAGCTGCGCCTTGAGCTGAACCTAGGCGAACAAGGCGCTCCATTGCCCGCCTCGTCTAGCGCAGCGCAGCTGCTGTTCGCCAGCCGTACGTTGGATGCCACGCCCGACCAATTGCCGCCTCGTATGGCCAAGCTGTATCTGGAGAAAGCCAAATGAGCGACGAATCCCTGATCCGCCTGGCGGAAGCCGCCGGGCTCTCCATCGACTGGGTCGATGCCGACAACCGAGAACAACGGGTCGAGCCGGCCGTACTGCGCGACGTGCTGACCTGCCTCGGGCTGGCGGCCGAAACCGATGCTGATATCGACGCCAGCCTCGAGATTCTCGCGCACAAGAACAACCACGGCGGCGTGCCGCCGCTGCTGACCTGCGATCAGCACGCTGCACTGGACCTTTCCGCCTACTTTCCGGCGACCAGTCGTTTCGAGTTGCAGGCAGAAGATGGTGGCGTTCAGCAGGGCACGCTCGACAACCAGGCGCGCCTGCCAGCCATCGACACGCCCGGCTACTACCGGCTGACCATCGACAAGTATCAGCTGACCGTGGCTATCGCCCCGCTCTCCTGCCCCACAGTCGCCGAAATCGCCGGG
Source organism: Stutzerimonas kunmingensis (assembly GCF_021432085.1). Classification (GTDB taxonomy): domain Bacteria; phylum Pseudomonadota; class Gammaproteobacteria; order Pseudomonadales; family Pseudomonadaceae; genus Stutzerimonas. The sequence goes on from NZ_CP090366.1 coordinate 2,557,966, forward strand.
GCGGACGCCTGGGGCCTGACGGTGCAGTTATACGGGCTGCGCCGCGCGGACGATGGTGGCCTGGGCGACACCCAGGCACTGGAGGCGCTGGTCAGCAACGCCGCTGCTCACGGAGCCGATGCGCTTGGAATCAGTCCAGTGCACGCCATGTTCGGCGCGCATATCGATCAGTACAGCCCCTACTCACCGTCGAGCCGGCTGTTCTTCAACGTGCTGCACGCCGCGCCGGGTTCGATCCTTGGTGAGCGGCCGTTGCGCCAAGCGATCGAGACTTGCGGGTTAGGCGAGGAATTGAAACGGCTCGAGCGCCTGGAGCTGATCGACTGGCCGGCCGTGGCGCAATCGCGGCATCGCCTGTTGCGGCAGCTGTTCGACGACTTCAGCAAGGGTGGCAACGCCCTGCAGGTGGATTTCGACAGCTTCCGCGCGAGCGGTGGCGAGGCGTTGGAAAACCACTGCCGCTTCGAAGCCCTGCACACTCATCTGCGGGACGCACAGGGCCACACGCAGCACTGGAACGACTGGCCAAGCGAATACCGCGATCCCTCCAGCCCGGCCGTTGTGGCCTTTGCCCGCGAACATGCCGATGAGGTGAGTTACCACGCCTTTGGCCAGTGGTTGATGGCCCGCGGCCTGGAACGTGCCCAGGTCGCCGCGCGCAGCGCCGGTATGCGCATCGGGTTGATTTCCGACCTCGCCGTTGGCGCCGATGGCGGCGGCAGTCAGGCCTGGAGCCGCCAGGCCGAGCTGTTGGCATCGCTGAGTGTTGGCGCGCCGCCGGACATCATGAATCGCGACGGCCAGAACTGGGGCATTTCCGCTTTCTCGCCCTGGGGCCTGCGGGAGAACGGCTTTCGCGCCTATATCGAAATGCTGCGGGCCAACCTCGCCCACGCCGGCGGCATGCGTATCGACCACGTGCTTGGCCTGAAGCGTCTCTGGGTCGTGCCCGCCGGTGCCGACCCGAAGCGCGGCGTGTACCTCAACTTCCCCTTCGACGACATGCTGCGCCTGCTCTGCCTCGAGGCCTGGCGCCACCAGGCGGTGATCCTCGGCGAAGACCTCGGCACCATTCCCCACGGCCTGCGTGACGTACTCGCGGCACGGGGAATCCTCGGCATGCGGGTGCTGCTGTTCGAACAGCACGACGGCCATTTCCAGACGCCTGCCCAGTACCCGGCGCAGGCGCTGGCAACCAGTACCACCCACGATATCCCGACCCTGACGGGCTGGTGGCACGGTCACGATATCGACTGGCGCATCAAGGTCGGCCAGGTGCCCGAATCGGACCGTGATGCCCAGTGGCAAGCGCGTGAGAAAGAACGCGCAGGGCTGAATCGCGCATTGTGCGAGTACAGCGGCAAGAACCCGGACGTGCTGCTGAACGCCGAGGAGGCGGTCGATGCCGCCATCTGCTTCCTGGCGCACACCCCCGCGCCGCTGGTACTGGTTCCGGTGGAAGATGCGCTCGGTCTGGAAGAACAGACCAACATGCCCGGAATAGTCGAAACCCATCCCAACTGGCGTCGCCGGTATCCCGGCGACAGTGCAACATTGCTCGACAGCCCGGCCAGTAGCCGTCGGCTGGCGTCCTTTGCGCAGGCCCGTCGTAACCATCGTGGAGCTGCGCATCGATGAAAGACCTAACCGCAACCATGAGACTGCAGTTTCACCGCGACTTCACCCTCGACGACGCTACTGCGCTGGTCGACTACTTCGCGGAACTTGGCATCAGCCACATTTATGCCTCGCCCCTGCTGACCGCCCGCCCCGGCTCCATGCACGGTTACGACGTGATCGACCCGACCCGCATCAACCCTGAACTGGGCGGCGAACCGGCGTTGCAGCGTCTGGTGGAGGCCCTGCGCGGCAAGGGCATGGGGCTCATCCTCGACATCGTCTCCAACCACATGGCTGTCGGTGGCTCGGGCAACGCCTGGTGGCTGGACGTACTCGAGTGGGGCCGCCGCAGCCCGTACGCGCAGTTCTTCGACATCGAGTGGAATTCGCCGGACCCCCTGCTCGAAGGCCAGTTGTTGGTGCCCTTCCTTGGCAGCGACTACGGCGAGGCGCTGCAGCAGGGCACCTTGAAGCTGCGCCTGGACGTTGATAACGGCTCGCTGTACGCCGAGCATTACGAGCACCGTTTTCCGATCACCCCGCCGAGCTACGGCGAGGTGTTGCGTGCCGCCGATCATCCGCAGCTGCGTACCCTGGCGCAGCACTTCGATGCCCTGAAGACCGAGCCCGCGCCGTACCAGGCCGCTCGCTTGCTACGCACCGAGCTCGCCGAGCAGCTGCAGGACGCCAGCACCCGCCAGGCGCTGGAGCAGGCCCTCAATTGCTACGACTCCACTACCGATGACGGCTTCCGCCGCCTGCACAGCCTGCTGGAACGTCAGAACTATCGGCTGGCCAGCTGGCGGACCGCGGGTGACGACATCAACTGGCGGCGCTTCTTCGACATCAATGAGCTGGGCGGCCTGCGCGTCGAGCGTCCGGTGGTGTTCGAGGAAACCCACGCCAAGATTTTCGAGCTGATCGGCGATGGCCTGGTCGACGGCCTGCGCATCGACCATATCGACGGGCTAGCCGACCCGCGCGGCTATTGCCGACGCCTGCGCCGGCGTGTCGATCGGCTGAATGCCGGGCGCCCGCAGGAGGCGGTGCAGGATCACGTGCCGATCTACGTCGAGAAGATTCTCGCCGGCGGCGAGCGGCTGCATGACGACTGGGGCGTGGACGGCACCACCGGTTACGAATTCATGAATCAGGTGTCGCTGCTGCAACATGACCCGGCTGGCGAATCACTTCTGTGCTCCTTGTGGAGCGAGACCAGCGGACGCACTACCGATTTCATGGAAGAGGCTCGCCAGGCTCGCCAGCTGGTGCTGACCGGCCCGCTGGCGGGCGACTTCGAAACCGTCGCCCTGTCGCTTTTGCAGGTCGCCCGCGGCGACGTGATGACCCGCGACATCACCCTCGGCGCGATTCGCCGCGCGCTGCTGGAGCTGATCATTCACTTCCCGGTGTATCGCACCTACATTGCCGCGCCGGGCCGCCGCGAGGCCGATGAACCGTTCTTCCAGCAGGCGCTGGACGGCGCGAAGACGACCTTGAGCGAAGCCGACTGGCCGTTGCTCGAGCATCTGCAGCGCTGGCTCGGCGGCGAAAGCCTGCGGCAACTGCCGCGTAGCCTGCGCAAGATTCGTCGCTACGCCTGCACACGCTTCCAGCAGCTAACCTCACCGGCTGCGGCAAAGGCCGTGGAGGATACCGCCTGCTACCGCTCCGGCATTCTGCTGTCGCGCAATGATGTCGGTTTCGACCCACAGCACTTCAGCGCGCCATTGCAGGCATTCCACGACGAGTGCCTGCAACGCGCCGAGCACTTCCCGCGCAACATGCTGACCACCGCGACCCACGACCATAAGCGTGGCGAGGATACCCGCGCCCGCATCGCGGTAATCAGCGAGCGCGCCGAATGGTTTGCCGGCAAGGTGCGGCGCTGGCGCGAGATGAGCGCCAGCCACATCCAGCAGCTTGGCGACGGTGCGGCGCCCTCGCCCGGCGATGAGCTGATGCTGTTCCAGATCCTGCTCGGCAGTTGGCCGCTGGGCCTGCAGGCCGGCGACAAGGCTGCGATGGAGCAGTACTGCACACGCATCCTGCAATGGCAGCAGAAAGCCCTGCGCGAGGCCAAGCTGCGCACCACCTGGAGCGATCCCAACAGCGATTACGAAAGCGCCTGCCGCCAGCACGTCGAGTACCTGCTACTCACCGACGAAGGTGCACCATTACGGGACGAAATCGCTGCGGCCGCTGCCGAACTGGCCCCTGCCGGTGCGTTGAACAGCCTTGTGCAAAGTCTGCTGCGCATGACCACCCCCGGCGTGCCCGACCTCTATCAGGGCGCCGAGTACTGGGACTTCAGCCTGGTCGATCCCGACAACCGACGGCCGGTGGACTTCACTGCACGGCAGCACAGCCTCGCCAGCGCGGCCTCGCTCGATGAGCTGCTGCAAAGCTGGCACGACGGTCGCATCAAGCAAGCCGTGATCCGCCGCACACTGCAGCTGCGTCGACGCCACCCGCGGCTGTTCAGCGAGGGCCGCTATCTGCCGCTAGCGGTTTCTGGCGAGCAGGCCGAGCAGCTGCTGGTCTTTGCCCGCGAGCTGGAAGGCGAGTGGGTGGTAGTCGTGGTACCGCGGCTGGCAGCGGATCTGCTGGGGGATCGTGGAGCACCGAGCATTCCGGCGCAGCTTTGGGGCAACACCCGGATCGAACTGCCCGAGGCGCTAAACGGTAGTGAATTCGAACGACTTTTCGACGGAACGACAGTCTCATCCCAACAAGCCAGCCTAGAGGTTGCGCGCGTCCTGGACGGACTATCGGTGGCCGTCCTGCATACGTCTATGACCGCAAATGGAGAATCCCAACAATGAGTTCAGAAGAGCAACGTATCCGCGAGTTCGCTTATCAGATCTGGCAATCCGAGGGTTGCCCGGAAGGGGAAGATGAGCGCCATTGGGCAATGGCGCGCAAGCTGGTCGAAGCCGAATACGGCGCTGCCGATGCCAAGCCCGCCAGTCGTCCACGCAAGACCGCTACCAAACCCACCGACGCCACACCAAAAGCCAAGGCCAAAGCCAAGGACGTGAAGGATTCGAAGGACGCGCCAGCTGCCAAACCCCGCGCGAGCCGTGCCGCACCCAAGGCTGGCACCGATGCCAAGGCCGGTACACCCGAAACCATCAAGAAAACACGCACCCCGCGCGCGAAGAAGGAAAGCTGACCGGCGGCAGGCATCTTGTCGGCGTCGGATCAGTCGAATGATCGTCCGCGCCGACACAAGCCTCGGTACGCCATCCGGAATGCGCCTTTGGAGATTTCATGAGTAAGAAAAAGCCCTACGTGTCGCAGGTTACGACGCCGTCCAGGATCAGTGAGGGCTTGCCCTTCCCGCTCGGGGCAACCTGGGATGGCCTGGGGGTCAATTTCGCCATTTTCTCCGCCCATGCCACGAAGGTTGAGCTCTGCCTGTTCGACTCCAGCGGCGAGGTCGAACTCGAGCGGATCGAGTTGCCCGAGTACACCGACGAGATCTGGCACGGCTACCTGCCGGACGCACATCCCGGGCAGATCTACGGCTACCGCGTATACGGCCCGTACGACCCGGAGAACGGCCATCGCTTCAACCCGAACAAGCTGCTGATCGACCCCTATGCCAAGCAACTGGTGGGCGAGCTGAAATGGTCGGAAGCGTTGTTCGGTTACACCATCGGTCACCCTGATGGCGACCTCAGTTTCGACGAGCGCGACAGCGCGCCCTTCGTGCCCAAGTGCAAGGTCATCGACCCGGCCTTCACCTGGGGCCGTGACCACCCCGTGCAGGTGCCCTGGGACAAGACCATCATCTACGAAACCCACGTGCGCGGTTACACCATGCGCCATCCGGCGGTAGCGGACGATGTGCGCGGCACCTTCGCCGGCTTCAAGACGCCGGAAGTGATCGACTACATCCGCAAGCTTGGCGTCTCCTCGATCGAGCTGCTGCCGATCCATGCGTTCGTGCAAGACCAGCATCTGCTGGAAAAGGGCATGGCCAACTACTGGGGCTACAACAGCATCGCCTTCTTCGCGCCGCACCCCAAGTATCTGGCCAGCGGCAAGATCACCGAATTCAAGGAGATGGTCGCTCACCTGCACAACGCCGACCTCGAGGTGATTCTCGACGTGGTCTACAACCACACCGCCGAGGGTAACGAGCGCGGCCCGACCCTCTCCATGCGCGGCATCGACAACGCCTCGTACTACCGCCTGATGCCGAACGACAAGCGCTACTACATCAACGATTCCGGCACCGGCAACACGCTGGACATGAGCCACCCGTGCGTATTGCAGATGGTCACCGACTCGCTGCGCTACTGGGCGACCGAGATGCATGTCGATGGCTTCCGCTTCGATCTGGCGACCATCCTCGGCCGCGAGCACGATGGGTTCGACGAGCGCCACGGCTTCCTCGTCGCCTGCCGCCAGGATCCGGTACTGGCCAAGACCAAACTGATTTCCGAGCCCTGGGACTGCGGCCCCGGCGGCTATCAGGTCGGCGGCTTCCCGCCCGGCTGGGCCGAGTGGAACGACCAGTTCCGCGATACGGTGCGCTCATTCTGGAAAGGCGACGACGGCCAGCTGGCGGACTTCGCCAGCCGTCTCACCGGCTCCGGCGACCTGTTCAACCAGCGCGGGCGGCGTCCGTTCAGCTCGATCAACTTCGTTACCGCCCATGATGGCTTCACGTTGAAGGACCTGGTGTCCTATAACCACAAGCACAACGAGGACAACGACGAAGATAACCGCGACGGCAGCGACAACAACCTGTCGTGGAACCACGGCGTCGAAGGCCATACCGACGACCCGGAGATCAACGAGCTGCGCTATCGGCAGATGCGCAACTTCCTCGCCACGCTACTGTTCTCCCAAGGCACGCCGATGATCGTCGCTGGCGATGAATTCGCCCGCACCCAGCACGGCAACAACAATGCCTACTGCCAGGACAGCGAGATCGGTTGGGTCAACTGGGACATCAGCGAGGACAGCTATGGCCTGCTGGGCTTTGCCCGCAAGCTGATTCGCTTGCGTCAGCGCTTCCCGATGCTGCGCCGCGGGCGCTTCCTGGTCGGTGCCTACAACGAAGAGCTGGGCGTGAAGGACGTGACTTGGCTGGCGCCGAACGCCGAGGAGATGTCCATCGAGCAGTGGGAAGATGCGCACAACCGCTGCATGGGCATGCTGCTTGACGGTCGAGCCCAGCCTACGGGCATCAGACGTGCAGGCTCCGACGCAACGCTGCTGATCATCGTCAACGCGCATCATGACCTGGTGAATTTCACGCTGCCGGAGGTGCCGCAGGGTATCTACTGGAATCGCCTGATCGACACCAACCACCCGACCGCTCGACCGGAACGGTTCGACTTCAACGACGAATACGCCGTGACCGGCCGTTCGCTGCTGCTGCTCGAACTGATCAAGTCCGACGAGTGAGCAAATGCGCCTCGGCCCAGTGCGGCCGGGGCGCTTATGCTGGCTTTCTCCGGGATCGCGTGCCTGGCATCCATTGCTGCCCCTTCCACACCAACTTGTTTTGTGGGGCGGGGCCGCAAGGCCTCGACCGCGAAGAGGTGCTTCAACAGTTCAGCGGCACGGCTGGCTTGGCGTCCCTGAATTTCGCCGCGCGGAAATCGGGCTAGACGCCCTTCCCACCTCACGCCAAATCCATAACGGATGTGGGAGCGATCTCGACCGCAAAGCTCCTGTACCGCCACAGACTTAGTCCCGCGCCCACGCGCAAAAAACGACACGCGGTAGTGAACCTCATCGCGTGACTCAAGTCCCAAAACCAGCGCGGCCCCCTAACCAACCCAACGGATTCGTTCTGCTCGTCGCCGGCAGCCTTGTCTTTTCCGTGATGGATCACACGTCATGCTCTCTCTGCGACCGCTTTTTTATCCCCTTCTATTACTGCTTGGGCTGACACCACTGTTGCCAGCCGTGGCCGCCAACAACCAGGCAAAAGCCGATAAACCGGGCTCGGTGCGCCTGTTCATCAACCGTGCTGGTAGCGGCAAGGCGATGGACGTCAGCAACACGCTGGAAGTGCCGGTCGAGGTTACCTTGCGGCTGACGCGCATGGTCAATGTGGCCGGCGTCGGCAAGGGGGTGATTCGCAAGACCATACCGGCCAACAGCCGCGTTCGCGTGGCTACCCTGAGCAAGCGCAAGGCCGGCGGGCCAATCATGTTCAAGCATTCGTTCAGCTACGCGATGCTGTTCTCGCCGGAGCCGGATCAGCCTGACTCGGTTTCGGTCGAAGGGCCGGCGTACGCGCTGCCGTGGCAAGGCGGGCCGTTCCGCATCTCCCAGGGCGCTGGCGGCGACTTCAGCCACAACTCGCCGAGCGGTCGTTATGCGGTGGATATCGCCATGCCTGTCGGCACCCCTATCGTGGCGGCTCGGGCGGGCACCGTGGTGAAGATTCGCAACGGCCAGGGCGGCCGGTTTCCCGACCCGGCCGGCAACTACGTGCGCATCGAACACGAGGACGGCACCCACAGCGCCTACCTGCATCTGAGCCGCGGATCGGTGCGGGTCAAGCCAGGGCAGCAGGTCAAGCTCGGCACGCTGTTGGGCAAGTCCGGCAACACCGGCCGCAGCACCGGACCACACCTGCACTTCGTGGTGCAAAAGGCCTATGGCAGCTCGATGTTGTCGATCCCCTTCCGCTTCAACCAGCCGGTTAGCTCGCTGCCCAACTTTGCGCTGAGCAGCCAGTGAAGCCAGACCCTAGAGCATGCGCTGCATGATGTTGTCGCGCTTGACCACGCGGTGATACAGCGCAGCACCGATATGCCCGAGCACCAGCAGAACGGTAAGCCAGGCCAGCGGTGAATGCACGCTGCCGAGCGAGGCGGCCCAGGCGATCTCCGGGCCTTTCTCCACCAACTGCTGGCCGAACACCTTGACCCCGTAGCCATTGCCGATCAGATACAGCAGACCGCTGATCGGCATCAGCAACATGCAGCCGTACAGTGCCAGATGACCGCCCTTGACCAGCCATGCTGTGGCCGGGTCGTGCGGCGGGCGCTGTTTGAGCTGGCTCGCCGCCCAGACGATGCGCAGCACCACCAGTACCAGCAGCACTGCGCCAAGGGAAACATGCCAGGGCACCAGGGTCTGCCCGACCCAGTGCTCGCCTTCGGCGATGCGGTCGCCCAGCTTGAGAAACTGCCAGACGATCAGCAGTGCCATCAGCCAGTGGAATGCTCGCGAAACCGTGCCGTAGCGACTTCTGGAGTCGACCGCCGTGTTCGCGTTCGCAGCGGCTCCGGGCTGCTGGCCCGCTTCGGATTGCCAGTCGATCCGCAGGCGCTCTTCCCCCGCCATACGCGCCAGGTGATCGGCCACTACCTTCTGCAACTGCAGCGCCTTGTCCTGATCGGCTGCTTCCAGATGCGCGTTCAGGTATCCCTCACCGGCGTGCAGATCACAGCGGCCGATCGGCAGCTCGATGGTCCCGCCCTGCTCGTCCAGTTGCACGGGAAACTTGTGCCGCCAGTGGTTGCACAGCCGCTTGATCAGCCGCAGCGGGTTCTCTGCCGCGATACGGGCATGTGATCGATACATCGCTTGTTCTCCTGTAGAAATTTGCCCTGTCAGCCGAAGCGATAGGCGGACAGCGTGGTGTGCATGACGCGGTCACTGAAGACCTTGCGTCCGATGGAGTCGCCACCCGCGCCGGCCGCCACCAGCAGCGGAAGCAGATGTTCCTCGGCGCGCGGCGGATGACAGAGGCGTGCAGACGGCGCCTGGTCCCAGCTTTGCAGCGCGAGGTCGCGTTGCGCGGGCGCGGTTTCGACCGCAGCGCTCAGCCAATGATCGAACTCGTCGGAGATCGGCGCGAAACGCGGGTCGCCGTAGCCGCGCATGTTGTGAAAGCTCATGCCGCTGCCAACGATCAGCACCCCGTCCTTGCGCAAGCCCTGCAAGGCACGACCGGCCTCGATATGTGCCTGCGGATCGAGGTCGCTGCGCAACGAAAGCTGCACCACCGGGATATCCGCGTCGGGAAACATCAGCTTCAGCGGGATGAACATGCCGTGGTCGAAGCCGCGCTGTGCGTCCTCATGGCCACCGAGCGAAGCGCCTTCGAGCAGACCGGCGATACGTGCAGCCAGCCGCGGCTCACCTGCAGCCGGATAGCGCAGCTCATAGGTGTGCGGCGGAAAGCCGTGATAGTCGTAGACCAATGCCGGCCGCGCAGCGCTGGTGACGCTGAACGTCGACTGCAGCCAGTGCCCGGAAATCAGCACGATGGCCGTCGGTTTCGCCGGCAGTGTCGCGGCGATGCCCCTGAGGAAATCAGCCATGGCGTTCCAGGCGGTCGGCGGGTTCCACTCCATGAAGAAGCAAGGCCCGGCGCCATGCGGCACGAACAGCGTCGGCATGGTTCGATCGGTAGCAGGATCACTGGCAATCATCATCGGGCTCCCTGAAGGACGTGCGACAAAGCATGACCTACACTCACTAGTGAGAGAACCTGCTAAAAAGCACAGACAGTTTTAACCAAGAGTAGGAACCGCGATGCTCGACAGAATCACTGGCATGCGCGTATTCGCCCGCGCTGCCACGGCTGGCAGCCTCTCGGCGGCGGCGCGCCATCTGGAAATGTCGCCAGCAATGGCCAGCAAGCATGTCGATGCGCTGGAGGCCCGTCTCGGGGTCAAGTTGTTCCACCGCAGCACCCGCCGCCTGAGCCTGACCGAGGCCGGCAGCAACTATCTGGAGGCCTGCCAGCGCATCCTCCCGGAGATAGAGGAAGCCGAGGCCAGCGTTGCGTCGCAGCGGATCGAGGCCACCGGGCTGTTGCGCATGAATGTGCCGCTGACGTTCGGCACGCAATTCATCGCCCCGCTCATTCCGGAGTTCAGCCGTCGCCATCCCGCGGTGAAAGTGGAACTCGGCCTGACCGACAGCCGGATCGACCTGATCGATGGCGGCTGGGACATGGCCGTTCGCATTGGCAGGCTGCAGGACAGTCCCATGCAGGCCCGCCAGCTTGCCGATTCCCCATTATTGGTCTGTGCCGCGCCGCGCTATCTGGATGAGCGAGGCGTGCCGCGCAGCGTCGCCGACCTGGGGCAGCACAACTGTCTCGGCTACAGCCTGGCGAGCCTCGCCGCGGGCAAGGTCTGGCCGTTCGGTCGCAATGCCGAGGTACGGATCGCAGTCAACGGCGACCTGGTCGCCAACAATGGGGAAGCCCTGGTGGCCGCCGCGGTCGGTGGACAGGGTGTGATCTACCAGCCGCAATTCATTGTCGCCAAGGCGTTGCGCAGCGGTGAACTGGTCGCCGTCGAGCTGGATCAGCCGTGCGTCGAGCTTGGTGGAATTCACGTCGTCTACCCGCCCGATAGACGTCCTCCGGCCAAGGTCCGGGTGATGATCGATTATCTGGTCGACGCCTTTTCCGCTGACCTGCCGTGGAGCCTGTCGCCGGACTGAATCCGGTCTAGTACAGCCGCAAGACCGCGGTCCAGAGCGCAACCCGCACGCTAAAACTGCCACCACCGCGATAGAAAAGGTGAACCGCTACTGCGCGCAAAAGTCGGAACAGATGTGCGCATCGGCGATTGCGCACCTGTCTGGGCGAATTGGAGTGGTTATGAAAGCGGTCAACCCCATCACCGGTGAAACGCCCTGCGTAGCAGCTACCGCCGCCAGTAATCCGGCAAGCGCCTCGTCTGTCCTGATTGCACGGTAGGGCCCGTCCATGGCGAACATTCATATCGGTATATCCGGCTGGCGTTATGCGCCCTGGCGCGGCGATTTCTACCCCAAGGGGCTGACGCAGAAGAAGGAACTGCAGTTCGCCTCGCGCGCGGTGAGCAGCATCGAGATCAATGGCTCGTTCTATTCGCTGCAGACCCCGGAACGCTATGCCGACTGGTACGCCGATACGCCAAAGGGCTTCGTTTTCAGCATCAAGGGGCCGCGCTACATAACCCACGTGCGCCGTCTTAACGATGTGGAGAAACCGATCGCCAACTTCTTCGCTTCGGGAATCTTCCAGCTCAAGGAAAAACTCGGGCCGATCCTCTGGCAGTTCCCGCCTTCGTTCAAATTCGATGCGGAACTGTTCGAGACTTTTCTTCGCCAGCTGCCCCACGACACCGAAGCCGCGCTGGCCATCGCCAAAGGATGCGAGCCCCGCATGGAGGGGCGCAGCTACCTGTCCATCGACCGCAAGCGGCCGATGCGGCATGCGGTGGAAATCCGCAACGCCAGTTTCGCCGAGCCCGAATTCATCGACCTGCTGCGCAAGTACCGGGTCGCGCTGGTGGTGGCAGACACCGCCGGCAAGTGGCCGCACCTAGAAGACCTCACCAGCGACTTCGTCTACATCCGCCTGCATGGCGCGGAAAAGCTCTATACCAGCGGTTACACCGATGCCGCGCTGGACCACTGGTGCCAACGCATCCAGCGCTGGAGCGACGGCGACCAGCCCGATGACGCGCGACTGACCAGCCCGCGCAAGCCGCGGCCGCGCAAATCCCGCGCGGTGTACTGCTATTTCGACAACGACGTGAAGGTTCGCGCGCCCTATGACGCGCGGCAACTGCTGCGCCGGCTCGGCCTGGATGAACACCTGCAGGCCACGCCTGGCCAACTGGAAGGAGCAATGGTTTGACTCTGGACAAAAATCACCCGATCGAAAGCGCCGACCTCGATGCCCACATGGCGACAGCGGTCAATTCGATCCGCATTCTCACGGTCAATACGCACAAGGGCTTCACCGCACTCAACCGTCGCTTCATCCTCCCCGAGCTGCGTGAAGCGGTGCGCAGCGTCTCGGCGGATGTGGTGTTCCTGCAGGAAGTTCTCGGCACCCACGACAAGCACGCAATGCGCTTTCACAACTGGCCGTCCACGCCACAGTACGAGTTTCTGGCCGACAGCATCTGGACCGATTTCGCCTACGGCCGCAACGCGGTATACCCGGACGGCGACCATGGCAATGCCGTGCTGTCGAAGTTTCCGATCATCCGCTACGAGAACCTCGACATTTCCATCGCCGGCCCGGAACGCCGCGGGCTGCTGCATAGCGTGCTGCAGGTGCCGGGACACGACGAGTTTCACGCGATCTGCGTACACCTTGGGCTGCGCGAGTCGCACCGTCAGCAGCAGCTGGAACTGCTCTGCAACCTGCTCGACTCGCTGCCCGAAGGTGCGCCCGTGGTGGTCGCCGGGGACTTCAACGACTGGCGACTCAAGGCCACCAGGACCCTGGACCGCTGTGCTGGCCTGCATGAGGTCTTCGCCGTTTCCCAGGGTCAGGTGGCGAAAACCTTCCCGGCACGCTGGCCGATGCTGCGCCTGGACCGCATCTATGTGCGCAATGCCAGCAGCCACGATGCGCGAATCCTCGGTAACAAACCCTGGACGCACTTGTCCGATCATCTGCCCCTAGCGGTGGAGATACATCTATGAGTTACCACTGGAGAGACGGGAATCGCCTTCAGTTACTGGAAAACGGCGAAGAGTTCTTTCCTCGAGTGTTCGAGGTCATCGCCCAGGCCAAGAAAGAAGTGCTGCTGGAAACCTTCATCCTGTTCCAGGACAAGGTAGGCGCAGAGCTGCAGAAAGCGCTGATCGCCGCCGCGGAAAACGGCGCCAGCGTCGATGTGACCGTGGACGGCTACGGCTCGGCGGACCTGTGCGGTGATTTCGTCACCGCCATGACCCGGGTCGGCGTGCGTATTCACATGTTCGATCCCGGCAAGCGCCTGCTCGGCCGCCGGCTCAACGTGTTCCGGCGCATGCATCGCAAGATCGTCGTGGTCGATGGCGAAATCGCCTTTATCGGCGGCATCAATTTCTCCGCCGATCACCTGGGTGACTTCGGGCCGGCCGCCAAGCAGGACTATGCCCTGCAGGTGGAAGGTCCCGTGGTGCGTGATATCCACCACTTCGCACTGGCGCAGATCGCACCGGACAAGCCGACCCATCGCTGGTGGCGGCGGCGCATGCGTCATCAGACGCCGGGTTACGGTGGCGTCAGCCGTGGCGAGGCGCGGGCGCTGTTCGTCATCCGCGACAACGACCAGCACCGCAACGACATCGAGCAGCACTACCTGCAAGCGATTCGAGATGCACGCTCCAGGTTGTTGATTGCAAACGCGTATTTCTTCCCCGGTTATCGTGTATTGCGGGAAATCCGCAACGCCGCGCGGCGCGGGGTGCGGGTGCGGCTGATCCTCCAGGGCGAGCCGGACATGCCCATCGCCAAGTTCGGCGCACGCATGCTCTACAACTACCTGATGCGCGACGGGGTGGAGATCCACGAGTACTGCCGCCGCCCGCTGCATGGCAAGGTCGCGCTGGCCGACTACGAGTGGTCTACTGTCGGCTCGAGCAACCTCGATCCGCTGAGCCTGTCGCTCAATCTGGAGGCCAACCTGATCATTCGTGATCATGTGTTCAACCGCCACCTGCACGAGCGCCTCGATCACCTGCTGCAGACCGACTGCCGGCGTATTCCGCTGGAGCGGATCGTCCGCGGTTTCTGGTGGCGTGCGCCGCTGGCCTTCCTGATCTTCCACTTCCTGCGGCACTTCCCGGGACTGGTCAGCCTGTTCCCCGAGCACAAGCCACGCCTGGAGCTGATCGATCCGGACACCACCCGCCCACTCGATCCCGTGCCTTCTCCCCTGCAGCGAGACCACCAATGAGCCAGACCAACCAGGCCGAGGCAAAGAGCGGCTGGCGCCGACGCTGGCCGCTGATCAAGAAGATCCTCACCTATGTGTTCTTCGCACTTGTTGTCGGCCTGCTAGTCGGTCTCGCGCGCAACCTCGATTGGGGTGAGGTCTATAAGACCCTGCGCAACTACCAGGCGCAGACGCTGTGGATGGCTGGCGCTGCCGCTTTTGGCAGCTACCTCGTGTACTGCTTCTTCGATGTGCTGGGCAAAGCCTACGCACGGCATGACCTGCCGATCCGACAGATCCTGCCGGTGACCTTCGTCTGCTACGCCTTCAACCTCAACCTGAGCGCCTGGGTCGGCGGCATCGCCCTGCGTTTCCGTCTGTACTCGCGCCTGGGGCTGAAACCCTCGCAGATCACCCGGGTATTCACCATGAGCATCCTCACCAACTGGCTGGGCTACATGTGGCTGGCCGGAATGATCTTCGCCATGGGCTGGATTCAGCCGCCGGCCAGCTGGGAAATCGGCTTCACCGCCCTGCGGGTGCTTGGCGTCGGCCTGCTGGTGGCGTGTGTGGTGTATCTGTGGCTGTGCGGCTTCTCCAAGCGTCGCTCATGGACCATTCGCGGCCACGAGATTCAACTGCCTTCGCTGCGCCTGGCTCTGATCCAGCTGGTGCTGGGCGCCGCCAACTGGTCGCTGATGGCGCTGGTGGTGTACTTCATGCTTTCCCAGAAGGCCGCCTATCCCGAAGTGCTGGGTATCCTGATGATCAGCAGCATCGCCGGCGTGGTCACCCACATCCCGGCTGGGCTCGGCGTCATCGAGGCGGTATTCGTGGCAATGCTCGCCGACGAGATGAGCAAAGGCGCCATCGTCGGCGGTCTGATCGGCTACCGGGTCATCTACTTCCTGATCCCCCTGCTGTTCGCCACCCTCGTCTATGTGGTGCTCGAAGCCCGGGCGAAGAAGCTGCGCAGCAGCAACCAGGCCGGTGACCAGCAGACTGTCTCTCAGGAAACGAGCTGAAGGTCAGCGAGAGCGATCTCCGGAAGACCGCGATTCGAGATGTGCTCCGTTCGCGACCAGGGTCGCACCATAAATGCGGATACCTGAACGGAGGGGAACAGCCTCACCGGTCGGTTCTGTCAGCAGCTCTATCCACGACAGGCTCGCCGCAGCGTCCGTGGCAGTGGCAGTGGGCTTGACCGCTAGTTGGAATCCGCAACGCGTCCTCCAAGGCACACACTCAATGAGTGCTAGACCGTGACCATCGCGGTGCAGCCTAGCGCATCGCTCTGCAAGTGCCTTAGAGCGCACAAGCCGCGAGAAAGCGGATGCCCTACCCGCAAAAAAAAACGCCGCTCAGGTTGTCCCGAGCGGCGCTCTTCAGTGCGGCAGCCTTACACCTGCGGCCGCAGTACCAGCACGCCGAGCGGCGGCAGGGTCAGTGACAGCGAGACCTTCTCACCGTGGTTCTCGATCGGCTCGGCGAGCATGCCGCCGCCGTTGCCGGTGTTCGAGCCGCCGTAGCAGGCCGCGTCGCTGTTGAAGACCTCCAGCCACTTGGCGTCCACCGGAACGCCGATGCGGTAGGCCTCACGTACCACCGGCGTGAAGTTGGCAACCACCAGCAGCGGATGCCCGGTTGAGCTCTTGCGCAGCCAGGCGAACACGCTGTTGGCGCGATCATCGCCGATCAGCCACTGGAAACCCTGCGGGTCGCTGTCCAGTTCGTGCAACGCCGGCTCCTGGCTGTACAGCCGGTTCAGATCGCGCACCAGGTTCTGCACGCCACGGTGATCGGCCTCTTCGAGCAGATGCCAGTCCAGCTCGCGGTCATGGTTCCACTCGCGCCACTGGCCGAACTCGCTGCCCATGAACAGCAGCTTCTTGCCCGGGTGCGTCCACATGAACGACAAGTAGGCGCGCAGGTTGGCGAACTTCTGCCAGCGATCCCCGGGCATCTTGTCGACCAATGAGCCTTTGCCGTGGACCACTTCGTCGTGGGAAATCGGCAGGACGAAGTGCTCGGAATAGGCGTAGACCATGCTGAAGGTCATCTTGTCGTGGTGGTACTGCCGATTGATCGGGTCTTCCTGGATGTACTTCAGCGAGTCGTGCATCCAGCCCATGTTCCACTTGTAGGAAAAGCCGAGGCCACCTTCGCTGGTGGGCTTGCTGACCCCCGGAAAGGCTGTCGATTCCTCGGCGATCACCAGCGCGCCAGGGGTTTCCGTAGCCACGACGTCGTTCAGATGGCGCAGGAAGTCGATCGCCTCGAGGTTCTCACGCCCGCCGTGGCGGTTCGGAATCCACTCGCCGTCCTTGCGCGAATAGTCGCGATAGAGCATCGAAGCCACCGCATCGACACGCAGGGCATCGACGTGGAATTCGCGCAGCCAGTGCAGCGCCGACGCGAGCATGAAGCCGTGCACCTCGGTGCGGCCGAGGTTGTAGATGTAGGTATCCCAGTCCTGATGGAAGCCCTCGAACGGGTGCGCGTATTCGTACAGCGCGGTGCCGTCGAATTCGCCCAGGCCATGGGCGTCGGTGGGAAAGTGCGCCGGCACCCAGTCGAGGATCACACCGATGCCGGCGTTATGGCAGGCGTCGACGAACTCGGCGAAATCATGGGCGTTCCCGTAGCGCGCACTTGGCGCGAACTGCGAGAGCAGCTGGTAGCCCCATGAGCCACCGAAGGGATGCTCCATGATCGGCATCAGCTCGATGTGGGTGAAACCCATGTCCACTACGTAGGGGATCAGGCGCTCGGCCAGTTCGTGCCAGTCGTACAGGCGGCCATCGTCACCACCGTCACGTCGCCAGGAGCCCGCATGCAGCTCGTAGATGCTCATCGGCGCCTTGACCGACTGGCGCGCGGCGCGCTGCTGCAACCAGCCATGGTCCTTCCACTGGTAGTCCAGCGGCCGGGCTATGACCGAAGCGGTGCCCGGCGGGTGCTCGGTTGCCAGGGCGATCGGGTCGGCCTTGAGCGGCAGGATGCCGTTCGGTCCGAGAATCTCGTACTTGTAGGTATCGCCCGGCTGCAGGCGAGGGATGAACAACTCCCACACGCCGGACGGAAAGCGCAGCCGCATCGGATGACGGCGACCGTCCCAGCCATTGAAGCTGCCGACTATCGACACTCGGCGCGCGTTGGGCGCCCACACGGCGAAGCGCACGCCCTGCACACCGTCCACTTCCAGCACCTGCGAGCCGAATACCCGGCCGATCTGCCGGTGATTGCCTTCGGAAAACAGGTGCATGTCCAGCTCGCCCAGTTGCGGACCGAAGCTGTAGGGGTCTTCAGTGATCTGCTCGCCGCCGGCCCAGCGAATCTTCAGCAGGTAGGGTTGCTGATGTGGCAGGCGGATAAAGAAGAATCCGGGCACCTGCCCCTGCTCCATCACGGCAAGCAGTTGCTCATCGCGGTCGAGCACTTCGGCACCCAGGGCATTGGGCAGGTAGGCGCGAATCACGATTCCCCCGCCGTCAGGATGCGGCCCGAGAATGGAAAACGGGTTGCCATGCTCGGCTCGCACCAGGGCGTCTACATCGGCGTCGCTGGGCATCAGGGTTTCCCCTGGCATGGTCAGAACCGGACGATCAGTCATTGGAGCCTCCATCGAAAAGCTGTTGTGCCAGGGCCAGCAATCCCTGTAGCGGGACGGGCAACCAGGTTGGTCGGTTCTCCGCTTCGTAAACGATCTCGTAAGCGCATTTTTCCAGGCTGAACAGCAGCAGTGCAGCATTCGCGCCATCCGCGTCGCGCCAGTCGTGCGGCAACTCGGCGGTGGCCTCGCGGTAGGCTTCGAGGAAGGCCGCCTGCGCACTGCTCTGGTAACTCGCCGCGATACGCTGCCGCGCCTGATCGGCCTCGGGCGTGCTGTCGCTGATCTGCGCACCGCGGATGGTCATGGCGGCGGCGTACTCGAACGAACGCAGCAGGCCTGAGACATCCTTGAACGGACTATGTTTGGCGCGCCGCTCATCCAGCGAGCGGGCCGGCTCCCCTTCGAAGTCGATGAAGTAGGCATCACCCTGCACCACCAACACCTGGCCGAGGTGCAGGTCGCCGTGGACACGGGTCCGCACGCCACCAACGGTTCTAGCAGCCAGACGTTGCACTTGTTCGAGCAGCTTGTCGCGCCGCGCCAGCAGTTGGCCGAGCGCGGTAGCCTCCTTGCGATCGAAGCTCGAGCGATGTTCCTCGATGCGCTGCAGGGCCTGCTCCAGCTGCGCGCTGATGCTCTGCTCCCACTGCTTGGCGTCGGCCTTGCTGGTGCTTTCGTAGGCGAAGGCCGAATCTTCGGTCTGCGTGGCAAGCGCCATGTGCATCTCGCCGAGCCGCTGGCCGAGCAGGCGGTTGAAGGCCTGTAGTTCGTCGAGGGCGCTGAACTGGTTCTCGTGCATCGACACGCCACCCGCGATTTCGTCACGCACCGCGCGGTCGAGGTTGTTCAGCGTCCACACCCAGGCATCGCCCTGGCTGTCGAGGAAGTGCTGGATCACCATCAGGGCAACCGGCTCGCCCTGCTTGTTGATGCGGCTGACCTGACCGAGCATGCCGGAGATATGGGCGAAACCGCGTTCAGTGAGGAAACCGCCCATTTCCAGTTCAGGGTGGACGCCCGGTGCCACGCGACGGAGCAATTTGATCATTACCTTGTTGTCGATGATCGCCGAGCTGTTCGACTGCTCCGCAGAGATGAAGCGCACCTCGGGGTGCGCTGGCAATTGCAGGTCGGCCAGTTGCGGCATCGGCACGAAGCGAATCTCACCGTCGTTGCAAGGCAGCACCAGCTCGTCGCGCAGGCCCTGAATCACCGCGGCGCTGAACTGCTCGAGGGCGAAGGCATCGGTCATCAGGCCGACCTGCGGCCCGCGGCGTATCCGCGCCAGGGCCAGTTGCTGCGGCAATGCGACCTCGAATTCGGTCTCGGCCAGAAAACCCAGCGGCAGCTGGTACAGATCGCTGCGCCCGGCGGATTCCACGCAAAGCTCGCTGAGCAGCACCGGGCGATTCGGGTCGCCGAATGGCACGCAGTAGCTGATGCGGACCGACTCGATTGCCACGTCCTTGGCGGCAAACCAGCGCCGTTTCGGCAGATAGGCCGGTAGCGCTTCGGTTTCCAGAATGCGCCGGTTGGCGGCGGTCAAGGTATCCAGGCGCTTGAGTACCAGCGTCTGAAAGTCCGGCATGGTGTCCACCGGCTCCTGGTGCCAGCTCGGCATCTGGTTGGTCAGCGCGAGCTGGAACCAGTAGAAGCCGTAGGGCGGCAAGGTCAGCAGATACGGCAGCTGACCGATGGGCGGGAAGGCACTGCCGCCGACCATCTCCACCGGCACCATGCCGGCGTACTGCGACATTTCCAGTTCTGCGGCCTGGGCCGAGCGCGAGACGTTGGCGACGCAGAAGATGATCTCGGTTTCGCCGTTCGCTCCGGTGAATTCGCGCATATAGGCGAGGATGCGGCGGTTGCTCGGCGCGAGCATCTTCAGGGTGCCACGGCCGAAGGCCTTGAACTGCTTGCGGATGGTCAGCATCCGCCGCGTCCAGTTGAGCAGCGAATGCGGATCGCGCTGCTGGGCCTCGACGTTGATCGTGTAGTAGCCGTAGAGCGGGTCCATTACCGGTGGCAGCACCAGGTTCGGTGGGTCGGCGCGGGAGAAGCCGCCGTTGCGGTCCACCGACCACTGCATCGGCGTGCGCACGCCGTCGCGGTCGCCAAGGAAGATGTTGTCGCCCATGCCGATCTCGTCGCCGTAGTAGATCACCGGCGTACCGGGCATGGAGAGCAGCAGGCTGTTGAGCAACTCGATCCGCCGGCGATCCCGCTCCAGCAGCGGCGCCAGGCGCCGGCGTATGCCCAGGTTGATCCGTGCGCGCTTGTCCGAGGCGTAGTAATTCCACAGGTAGTCGCGCTCCTTGTCGGTCACCATTTCCAGTGTCAGCTCGTCGTGGTTGCGCAGGAATATCGCCCACTGGCAGTTCTCCGGGATATCCGGGGTCTGGCGCAGGATGTCGGTGATCGGAAAGCGGTCTTCCTGGGCGATGGCCATGTACATGCGCGGCATCAGCGGGAAGTGGAAGGCCATGTGGCATTCGTCACCCGGGCCGCCGTCTTCGCCGCCGAAATACAGCTGGGTGTCTTCTGGCCACTGGTTGGCTTCGGCCAGCAGCATGCGGTCGGGGTAATTGGCATCGATCTCGGCGCGGATCGCCTTGAGCACCGCATGGGTTTCCGGCAGGTTCTCGTTGTTGGTGCCGTCGCGCTCGACCAGATAGGGAATCGCGTCAAGGCGCAGACCGTCGATGCCCATGTCCAGCCAGTAGCGCATCACCGCCAGCACGGCCTTCATCACCTGCGGGTTGTCGAAGTTTAGGTCCGGCTGGTGCGAATAGAAGCGGTGCCAGAAGTACTGCTTGGCCACCGGGTCCCATGTCCAGTTGGATTTCTCGGTGTCGAGAAAGATGATCCGTGTGCCGTCGTACTTCTTGTCGGTATCCGACCAGACGTAGAAATCCCGCGCTGCCGAGCCCTTCTTCGCCTTGCGCGCGCGCTGGAACCAGGGGTGCTGGTCGGACGTGTGGTTGATGACCAGTTCGGTGATCACCCGCAATCCGCGCTTGTGCGCCTCGGCGATGAAGCGCCGGGCGTCGGCCATGCTGCCGTATTCCGGATGCACGCCGCGGTAATCGGCGATGTCGTAACCATCGTCACGCCGCGGCGACGGATAGAACGGCAGCAGCCAGATGGTGTTCACCCCAAGGTCGGCGATGTAATCCAGCTTCTCGATCAGGCCGGGGAAGTCACCGACGCCGTCGTTGTTCGAGTCGTAGAAGGACTTCAGGTGCACCTGATACACCACCGCGTCCTTGTACCAGAGCGGGTCCTTGATGAAAGCGGCGGGTTTGCGCGGTTTTGCCATGTTCTTCATTCCTGTCGCGGTGTGAAGGCCCAGGCCGGATCGGCGCATTAGGCAACGGCAGAGCAACAGCTGAATTCACATCAACAAAGCGTTATAAACGTATGATTCAAATGAATTAACAGCTGCGCCCGAGAAATTACTTGAGGTCCGGGTCCGGCTCCTGTGCGGTCAGGCGCCAGATGCCGAACGGCAAATGCCAGGGTTCGATGCGCATCCACTGGGTCTTGCCGTACCAAGTCCAGCGATGGCCATTCATCAGGTCCTCGCCCTGGGTATGGGCGTCATCCGGCAGGCCGAGCTCCCACAGCGGCAACTCGAAATTCGCTTCCTGGGCGTTGTGCGGATCGAGACTGATGGCCACCAGAATGAAGTTCGACAGGTCTGGTGTGCGCTTGCCGAAGTAGAGGATGTTGTCGTTCCAGGCCATGTAGGCCTTGAAGCCCAGGTGCGTCTGCAGTGCCGGGTTCTGCCGTCGGATGCGGTTGAGCTGGGCGATCTCGGCGATGATGTTGCCCGGTGCGTGGTAGTCGCGGACGCGAATCTGGTACTTCTCCGAGTCCAGATACTCTTCCTTGCCCGGAATCGCCGCCGACTCGCATAGCTCGAAGCCCGAGTACATGCCCCACAGCCCCGAGCCCATGGTCGCCAGCGCGGCGCGGATCAGGAACCCGGCGCGGCCGGAGTCCTGCAGGAAGAACGGATTGATGTCCGGCGTGTTGACGAAGAAGTTGGGCCGATAGCAGTCGCGCAGCGGGGGCTCGTTCAGTTCGGTGAGGTACTCGCTCAGTTCCGCCTTGGTGTTGCGCCAGGTGAAGTAGGTGTAGCTCTGGCTGTAACCGATCTTGCCCAGACGCGCCATCATGCCGGGGCGTGTAAACGCCTCGGAGAGGAACATCACGTCGCGGTCGCGCTCGCGGATATCGGCAATCAGCCACTCCCAGAACGGCAGCGGCTTGGTGTGCGGGTTGTCGACCCGGAATATCTTCACGCCCTGCTCCACCCAGTGCCAGACCACGTCACGCAGCGCCAGCCAGAGGTCGGGCATTGCATCTTCGGCATAGAAGTCGACGTTGACGATGTCCTGATACTTCTTCGGGGGGTTTTCGGCGTATTTGATCGTGCCGTCCGGGCGCCAGGAGAACCAGCCTGGGTGCTCTTTCAGCCAGGGGTGGTCCTGCGAGCACTGGATGGCGAAGTCCAGGGCGATCTCAAGGCCATGCTCGCGAGCCGCTGCGACCAGCTCGCGGAAATCATCCAGCGTGCCCAGCTCGGGATGGATGGCGTCGTGGCCGCCCTCTTCGCTGCCGATTGCGTAGGGACTGCCGGGATCGTTCGGGCCGGCGTGCAGGCTGTTGTTCGGACCCTTGCGGTGCTGGCGACCGATCGGATGGATCGGCGGGAAATACAGCACGTCGAAGCCCATGTCGCGAATCGCCGGCAGACGCTTGTGCACATCGCGGAAGGTGCCGTGGCGATTCGGATCTTCGGTCTCCGAGCGCGGGAACAGCTCGTACCAGCTGGCGAACTGCGCCAACGTGCGCTCGACGTCCAGCGGATAGACACGGCTGCGGCTGCAGTGCTCGCGTGGGTCGGCGGCAGCCATCGCCACGGCCGTCTCCGGTGCGAGCAGCAGTGACACGCGCTCGTCATCGGTATGCGCCATGCCGAGGCGGTGCATCAGATCGTCAAGCATCGCGCGGTTCTCGCCCTGGGCGCGGGCGGTGGCCTTCTCCAGCAGCAGGCGCCCTTCTTCCAGCTCCAGATGCACCGGAACGCCGGCCGTGTGCTTCTTCGACAGCTCGTAGCGATAGCTCTCGAACACATCCCACCACGCTTCGATGACAAACTCATGCTCGGCGACCTGGGTGGGCGTGAACTGGCCTTGCCAGGCGTCGTTGCCGAGCAACTTCAGCCGTGCCCGCCGCCAGCTGGTTTCGCCTTTTTCACGCCAGCACACGGCGGCGGCCAGCTGGTCGTGGCCGTCGGCGAAAATCTTGCTGGTCACGACCACTGGCTGGCCGATGACCGCCTTGGCGGCAAAGCGCCCCTCATCCAGCACCGGCAAGGTGGATTCGATGGCGATGCGCGGCATCTGCAGGGCTTCTTCGAGTCGAGGGTGAATCGTCGCGGTAGGCTGTGCATCGCTCATCGAACGGGCTCCTGGGGCGCATGGGTTCGGGTTGCCCGAGCCGCCTCTGGACGCGTCATCGTGCGGTTCGGGAGGCGACCGGTACGGTTTTCGTCGGCTCTTTCTTCCGAGCCAAGTGACCCTGGAAAGTTCAGCCCCGGGCGGCCGTTAGCCAGCCCGTCCGGCGACCGGTCGAGCCTGGTGGAGCGCAATACGGCAGTTGCCGTTTTCAAGCCCCCCGTGAGTGGGTGCCGAACCCGACCACGCCGACGGTCGCCAGCGCCGCGAGCAGCGACGATTGGCCGGAACCTCGCCTACGTGGGCCGATCAATGCAGAACGGCCGCCAAGGCTGAGCGGGCGAACACCAGGAGAACGACGATGACTCACGTGCGACCCGATGTGCCGCAACCCGACCCGATCGTGCATGACAAGCCGGGCGATGTGCCGCAGGTGCCTTGTGCCGAGGAGCTGGACGAACACAAGCCCGGCGCGCCATATGGAAACCAGACCGTGGCGGATACCGACGACCCCCAGACCACCTGATCGCTCGCCGCCACGCCGTTGTCTCAACCCTTCTCCAGGCGCTTGAGCAGTGCCTGCGTCAGCCCCTGGCGAACGGCGCCGTAGCGGGCCCACGGGTCGCTGCGTAATGCCCGCAAACGCTCATCCAGGTTGCCGATGTTCCAGCGATCGGCTCTCTCCAGCTGCGCCAGCTCCTCACGCTCGACAGGCACGGATACCGCCAGCCCCGGACGCGCCCTGACCGAATAGGCGGCAACGGTGCTCGCCCCGCGCTGGTTGCGCAGGTAGTCCACGAAAATTCGCCCGACCCTATTCTGCGGCCCCATTTTGTCGACGATCAGCTCCGGCGCCTCGCGCGCCAGCCGCTCAGTGACCGAGCGAGCGAACTGCCGGGCCAGGTCCCAGTCGTGCCGACGGTCGAGCGGCACCACGACATGCATACCGCGGCCTCCGCTGGTCTTGAGGAAGGCCTGCAGTCCCAGGTCGTCCAGCAGCTGCAGCGTCAGCTCGGTCGCCTCTACCATGCTCGACCAGGGCAACGTGGGATCGGGGTCGAGATCGAAAATGACTCGATCAGGCCGCTCGACGCGGTCACTGCGCGCGTTCCAGGTGTGGAACTCGACGGTACCCATCTGCACGGCCTCGATGACCGCGGTGATGTTGTCCGCCTGGATCAGCCGCGCATGCTCGGGATCGAGGTTTTTCGGCAGTGCGCGCATGTGAGGCATCTTCAGCCGACCGCAATGGCGTTGGAAAAAGCTTTCGCCGCCGACGCCTTCAGGTGCACGAACGATGGACAGTGGCCTGCCAGCCAATTGCGGCACCAATCGGTCGGCGACCGCCAGGTAGTACTCGGCCAGCGCAAGCTTGGTCGCGCCGCTGGCCTTGTCGATCACTCGCTGTGGATTACTGATACCGACGCCGCCCACCAGCGGGCGGCCGGCGCTCTTGCGCTGCTCTGGCATGGGCAACCCCGATCAGCTCGCCTTTTTGCTGGATTTGCTGCCCGCCGCTGGCGCCTTGCGCGTGCGCGAAGCCGCCGAGGAGGATTTGCTCGTTTTGGCCTTGCTCGCAGTCTTGGGCTTGGCCGGCGCCTTTTCCTCCTCCTCGTGGTCGTCCTCTTTGCTGGCCTTGCCTGGCTTGGCAGCGAGGCTGCGCTTGAGCAGTTCGGTAAGGTCGATGACATCCGCCGAACGACGATCCACCGCTTCCTCCGGCCCGCCGACCGCTTCCAGCTTGCCTTCGCGGGCCTTCTTCTCCACCAGCTCCATGATCTGGTCCTGGAAGGTGTCCTTGTACTGTTCCGGCTTCCATTTCTCGGTCATGTCCTCGACCAGCCGCTTGGCCATGTCCAGCTCACGCTCGGCCAGGTCCGGATCGAGCGCTTCGTCCTTGAGCTCGAGGTACTCGACGCCGCGCACCTCGTCGGCCCAGCGCAGGGTGTTCATCACCAAGGCCTTGCCCAGCGGCATCACCACCGCCAGGTGCTGCTTGTTACGCAGCACCACGTTGGCGATGCCGACCTTGCCGGTCTGGATCAGCGTTTCGCGCAGCAAGGCGTAGACCTTTTCCCCGCGGCGGTCCGGCGTCAGGTAGTACGGCGTGTCGATGTAGAGAAAGGAAATGTCCTTGGCATCGACGAAGGCGACGATATCCACGGTCTGGGTCGCCTTGGGGTGCGCGCCTTTGATCTCGTCATCGCTGATCACGACGTAGTGGCCCTTCTCGTACTCCACGCCCTTGACGATGTTCTCGCTGTCGATGTCCTCGCCGGTGGTCTTGTTGATGCGCTTGTAGCCGACCCGGTCCATGCTGCGTTTGTCCAGCCAGTCGAAATCGATGCCCTGGCGGGTGGTAGCCGGTACCAGCGCCACCGGGATGTGTACCAGTCCGAAACTGACTGCGCCTTTCCAGATCGTGCGTGGCATGGTCGTTCTCCAAGCGTTGATGTGGCCGAGCCAATTCGTTGGCCCGGCAATGGGTCAGCCGTTGACCACGGTGCCGCCGTTGACGTGGATCACCTGGCCGCTCACGTAGGCTGCATCGCTGCTGGCCAGGTAGACATACGCCGGCGCCACTTCATCGGGCTGGCCGGGGCGCTTCATCGGCGTGTTGGAGCCGAATTCGGCGACCTCGTCGGCATCGAAGGTCGACGGAATCAACGGCGTCCAGATCGGCCCCGGCGCGACGCCGTTGACGCGAATGCCACGCTCGGCGAGGTTCATCGACAGCGAACGGGTGAAGGCCGTGATTGCGCCCTTGGTGGCCGAATAGTCCAGCAGTTGCGGGCTGCCCTTGTAGGCGGTCACCGATGTGGTGTTGATGATCGAAGCGCCCTTGCCGAGATGCGGTAGCGCCGCCTTGGTCATCTGAAACATGCCGAAGATGTTGGTGCGAAAGGTCTTCTCCCACTGCTCTTCGCTGATGTCTTCGAGCTTTTCCTGCGGGTGCTGCTCTGCGGCGTTGTTGACCAGGATGTCGAGCTTGCCGAACGCGGCGAGGGTTTCGTCGATGACCTTGCGGCAGACCTCGCGATCGGCCACGTCACCGGCGAAGGTCAGGCAGCGACGGCCGTACTGTTCGACCACAGTGCGGGTTTCCTCAGCGTCCTGATGCTGGTCGAGGTAGAGAATTGCCACGTCGGCGCCCTCACGGGCGTAGAGCACGGCCACCGAGCGGCCGATGCCGCTGTCACCACCGGTGATGATCGCCACCTTGCCTTCGAGCTTGCCCGCCGCCTGGTAGTCTTCGCCGCGGTATTCCGGGCGCGGGTTCATAAGCCCTTCCTTGCCGGGCTCGAGCTGCTCCTGCGGCGGTAGGGTCTGATTGTCTTCAGCCATGGAAAATCCTCCGTCAAGGTTATGAGCCTGTCTTCGGAGGACTTGAACGGCGCGAGAAAAGTTTCTACGGGGCGATGAGAGGGCCCTGTACGGGGCCCTCGGATGTTCAGTTCAGCGTCAGCACGACGCGGCCGCGGGGTACGCCGCTTTCGACATACTGGTGGGCTTCGACTGCCTGCGCGAACGGGAACTGGCGGTCGAGCTGCGGCCAGATCAGCCGGGCCACGGTGAGCTGGTTGATATGCTGCAGCGCACGCTCCACGGCTTCACGGTTCTGCTCGATGCCCAGCTCCGGCTGCCCGGTGAAGTCGCACAGGCAATGCAGGAAGAACTTGAAGTTCTTCTTGAACGCCGCGCAGACCGGCAGCGCGGTCTCGTTGCCGCCGTTCATGCCATAGAGAATCAGCTTGCCCAGCGGCGCCATGACGTCGCCGAGCAGTTTCATCTGCGAACCGCCACAGGCATCCAGCACCACGTCGACGCCGCGGCCTTCGGTCACCTTCTGCAGGCGGCCGACCAGGTCTTCCTCTTCGGTGACGATCACCGTCTCCGCGCCCAGCTCGCGCAGGTAGTCGCGGTCCTCGCTGGTGTCGCAAGCGGCGATCACCCGGCCGCCCAACGCCTTGGCCAGCTGTACGGCTGCCGGCCCGGTGCAGTGAGCCGCCTGGTTGATCAGCACGTACTGGCCGGCTTCCAGCTGAGCCAGTTCGACCAGCGCGAAATAGCTGACCAACATCGGCGTGTAGTGGATCGCCGCCTCACTGGCGCTGAGCATGTCCGGGTAACGCACCAGCGCCTGCTGCGGCAACAGCGCATGCTCGGCGTAGAGCGGATACTGATTGAGATCGTGGGCCGGGAAGCCGGCAACATGATCGCCGACCCTGAAGCCCTGAACGCCCTCACCCACCGCCAGCACCTCGCCCGCCACCTCGCTGCCGAGCCCGGCAGGCAGACGCGCGTGTCGTGGCGCGAGGTCCTGGCGCCAGAGCACGTCATTCCAGCTGACGCCGATGGCGCGCACGCCAATCAGCACCTCGCCTGGGCCGGCAACCGGCATTGCGCGTTCCTCGTGGCGCAACACGTCGGCCGGGCCGAACTGATGAAAACGGATGATGCGGGACATTTCGACCCCTCACTTACTACTGTGCGAACGGACTCTATCGTCAGTATCGTCACAACTCCAGTGAACGGCGTGGATTCCCATCGATAGTTCCCATGCGCAGTAATGATGGAACTACGTATGTATGCTCGCCGGCGCATTGCAGCTTTGTGCATTTCGAAAGCGGGATCGGGCATGCCGTTGGCAGCCGAAGCTGTCTAGAATGCAGACCACCCTCCAGAGCCGGACGCCTCCTGGTCCGGCTGCAGGCTCGACGTGAACCAGGTATGAATCGCAACGATCTTCGCCGTGTTGACCTCAATCTGCTGATCGTCTTCGAAACGCTGATGCACGAGCGCAGCGTGACCCGCGCAGCGGAAAAGCTGTTTCTCGGCCAGCCGGCGATCAGTGCCGCCCTGGCACGACTGCGCACGCTGTTCGACGATCCGCTCTTCGTCCGTACTGGCCGCAGCATGGAGCCGACCGCCCGCGCGCTGGAGATCGCCCAGCTGCTTTCACCGGCGCTGGACTCGATCTCCACCGCCGTTAGCCGCGCCTCGACCTTCGACCCGGCAACCAGTACCCAGGTGTTTCGCATCGGCCTGACCGATGAAGTCGAGTTCGCCCTGCTACCGCCGCTGCTGCGCCGCCTGCGCGCCGAAGCGCCGGACGTGGTGCTGGTGGTGCGCCGCGCCAACTATCTGTTGATGCCCGGCCTGCTGGCGTCCGGTGAGATCTCGGTGGGCGTCTGCTACACCGAGGAGCTGCCGGCCAATGCCAAACGCAAGGTACTGCGCCGGCCCAAGCCGATGCTGCTGCGTGCCGACAGCATTCCCGGCCGGCTGAGCATGGAGGACTACTGCAGCCGTCCGCATGCGATGGTCTCCTTTGCCGGCGATCTCAACGGCTATATCGACGAGGAACTGGCGCTGCACGGGTGCAAGCGCAAGGTGGTCCTGGCGGTGCCGCAGTTCAACGGCCTGGCCAGCCTGCTTGCCGGCACCGACATCATCGCCACCGTCCCGGACTACGCCGCCGCGGCGCTGGCGGCCAACGGCGGCGTGCGCGCCGAACCGCTGCCGTTTCAGACCAGCCAGGATTTCGAACTGTCCATGGCCTGGCGCGGCGCCCAGGACAACGACCCCGCCGAGCGCTGGCTGCGTTCGCGCATCCAGATGTTCGTCGGCGATCCGGATAGTCTCTGACAGGCCCGACGCCTGGGGCTTCGCAGCGCGTGCCGGGTAGACAGGCCTGCTCCCGCCAGTGATGCGCTAACCGTTTTTCGTGGTTTCAAGCGTGGTCGCTCGGGAATGCCGCGTCGAGGCTTCGGCGGCGGCAGGGTTCATTCGCGGCCAATACCGCTCCCACGCAAAGGTGAGCAATATCCTCGCGCTTCGCTGATAACGAATGCGCAACCATCACCGCCAATGATATTCACCTTCGCCTCGTTCGATTTTTGCTGAACGGCTTGACCACGCAGACTCCTGCCATCAACAAATCCGACTTGCGGAGTCAAGCATGGAACGTTCGTTCAACGCCTTGCGTTTTCCCCTTATCGCCCTGACGGTGCTGATCACCGCCGCTTGTGGCAAGGCACCGGAGGCCACCCAGTCGGGCATGCCGCCGCCCGCCGTCAGCGTCGCGGAAGTCATCGAACAGCAGGTGACCGAGTGGGATGAACTCACTGGCCGCCTGGAAGCGCCGGAGTCGGTGGAGATCCGCCCGCGCGTGTCCGGTTTCATCGACAAGGTGGCCTTCGAGGAAGGCGCGCTGGTGAAGAAAGGCGACCTCTTGTTCCAGATCGACCCGCGCCCGTTCCAGGCCGAGGTCAAGCGCCTGCAGGCGCAGCTGCAACAGGCTCGCGCCAACCAGCAGCGCACCGTCGCCGAAGCCGAACGCGGCGAACGCCTGCGCAAGAAGAACGCGATTTCCGACGAGCTCGCCGACGCCCGCGTCAGTGCCGCCAGCGAAGCCCGCTCGGCAACCGCGGCGATTCAGGCGCAACTGGACCGCGCGCAGCTGGATCTCTCCTTCACCCGCGTGACCGCGCCCATCGACGGGCGCGTCGGTCGCGCGCTGATCACTGCCGGCAACCTGGTCAACGCCGGTGAGGCGCTGCTGACCACGCTGGTCTCCACCGACAAGGTCTATGCCTATTTCGAGGCCGATGAGCGTACCTACCTCAAGTACCGCGAGCTGGCGCGCAACGGCGACCGTGGCGAGGCGACCCCGGTCTACCTCGGCCTGTCCAGCGAGGACGGTCACCCGCACCTGGGCCACATGGACTTCGTCGACAACCAGGTCGACCCGCGCACCGGCACCATCCGCGGTCGCGCCGTATTCGACAACCGTGACGGCAGCTTCACCCCCGGCCTGTATGCACGCCTGAAGCTGGTCGGCAGCGCGACCTACGACGCCGTGCTGATCAAGGACGTCGCCGTCGGTACGGATCTGGGCAAGAAGTTCGTCCTGGTACTGGCCGAAGACGGCACTGTCGCCTACCGCCCGGTCGAGCTCGGTCCCAAGCTGGAAGGGTTGCGCATCGTCCGCAGCGGTCTGGCCAAGGGCGAAAGCATTGTGGTCAACGGCCTGCAGCGCGTGCGCCCGGGCAGCCCGGTGCAGCCGGAATCGGTGCCGATGGCCGACGCCGAGACGCTGGCCACCCTGCGCCAGCAGAACCGCGCGATCAGCGAGGCGATGAAACCGCAGGTCGTCGAGCGCAGCCTGGCTCAGCGTCCTAGCAGCTGAGCACCTCCCGCAACTGACCTGAACTCCGGCGCGCCTGCCGCGCCAATCCGATCGATCCGCCAGGGCGCCAGACGCGCGCCCTGCCTCGGAGTGCGCCATGAATTTCTCGCAATTCTTCATCAAGCGGCCGATCTTCGCCGCCGTGCTGTCGCTGGTGATCCTCATCGGCGGGGCCATCTCGCTGTTCCAACTGCCGATCAGCGAATACCCCGAAGTTGTCCCGCCCACCGTGGTGGTACGTGCCAACTTCCCCGGCGCCAACCCCAAGGTGATCGGCGAAACCGTCGCCTCGCCGCTGGAACAGGCCATTACCGGCGTCGAGGGCATGCTCTACATGTCCTCCCAGGCGACCGCCGACGGCAAGCTGACCCTGACCATCACCTTTGGCCTGGGCACTGATCTGGACAACGCTCAGGTGCAGGTGCAAAACCGCGTCACGCGCACCATGCCAACGTTGCCCACCGAGGTGCAGCGCCTCGGTGTGACCGTGGACAAGGCGTCGCCGGACCTAACCATGGTGGTGCACCTGACCTCGCCGGATCAGCGCTACGACATGCTCTACCTGTCCAACTACGCCGCGCTCAACGTCAAGGACGAGCTGGCGCGGTTGGACGGCATCGGCGATGTGCAGCTGTTCGGCATGGGCGATTACTCCCTGCGCGTCTGGCTCGACCCGGAGAAGGTCGCCTCGCGCAACCTCACTGCATCGGACGTGGTCAACGCCATTCGCGAGCAGAACCGCCAGGTCGCTGCAGGTTCTCTGGGCGCACCGCCGGCACCGGGCGCGACGGACTTCCAGCTGTCGATCAACACCCAGGGCCGTCTGGTCACCGAGGAAGAATTCGAGAACATCATCATCCGCGCGGGTGAAGACGGCTCGATCACCCGCCTGCGGGACATCGCCCGTGTCGAACTGGGCTCCAGCCAGTACGCGCTGCGTTCGCTGCTGAACAACCAGCCCGCCGTCGCCATTCCGGTATTCCAGCGCCCGGGTTCGAACGCCATCGAAATCTCCGATTCGGTACGGGCACGCATGGCCGAGCTGAAACGCGACTTCCCGGAAGGCGTGGACTACGAGATCGTCTACGACCCGACCATCTTCGTGCGCGGCTCCATCGAAGCGGTGGTGCATACCCTGCTCGAGGCCATCGTGCTGGTGGTGCTGGTAGTCATCCTGTTTCTGCAGACCTGGCGCGCCTCGATCATTCCACTGGCCGCGGTGCCGGTGTCGCTGATCGGCACCTTCGCGGTCATGCACCTGCTCGGTTTCTCGCTCAACGCGCTGTCGCTGTTCGGCCTGGTGCTGGCCATCGGCATCGTGGTGGACGACGCCATTGTCGTGGTGGAAAACGTCGAGCGCAACATCGGCCTCGGCAAGTCGCCGGAGGAAGCGACCCGTCAGGCCATGAAGGAAGTGACCGGCCCGATCATCGCCACGGCGCTGGTGCTCTGCGCGGTGTTCATCCCGACGGCGTTCATTTCCGGCCTCACCGGGCAGTTCTACCAGCAGTTCGCGCTGACCATCGCCATTTCCACGGTGATCTCGGCGTTCAACTCGCTGACCCTGTCGCCGGCACTGGCCGCCGCACTCCTCAGGTCGCACGACGCACCAAAGGACGGCTTCTCGCGTCTGCTCGATCGGATTTTTGGCGGCTGGCTGTTCGCCCCATTCAACCGCATGTTCGACCGCGCCAGCCACGGCTATGTCGGCCTGGTGCGGCGCATCCTGCGCGGCAGCGGCATTGCGCTGGTGGTCTATGTCGGGCTGGTCGGCCTCGGCTACATGGGCTTCGCCAGCACGCCGACCGGTTTTGTGCCACCGCAGGACAAGCAGTACCTGGTCGCCTTCGCCCAGCTGCCGGACGCCGCGACGCTGGACCGCACCGAGGACGTGATCAAACGCATGTCGGAAATTGCCGGCAAACACCCCGGCGTGGAAAACACCGTGGCCTTCCCGGGCTTGTCGATCAACGGCTTCACCAACAGCCCGAACAGCGGCATCGTCTTCACCCCACTCAAGCCC
The DNA here is from genome assembly GCF_021432085.1 of Stutzerimonas kunmingensis. GTDB lineage: Bacteria > Pseudomonadota > Gammaproteobacteria > Pseudomonadales > Pseudomonadaceae > Stutzerimonas. Next base: position 2,590,526 of record NZ_CP090366.1, read on the forward strand.
TTCGATGAGCGCAAGGACCCGTCGCTCTCGGCGAACGCCATCGCAGCGGACCTCAACGGTCAGTTCGCGCAGATCCAGGACGCCTTTATCGCCATCTTCCCGCCGCCACCCGTACAGGGCCTGGGCACCATCGGCGGTTTCCGCGTGCAGGTGCAGGACCGCGGCAACCTCGGCTACGAGGAGCTGTACAGCCAGGTGCAGAACGTCATCGCCAAGAGCGCCGACTATCCGGAGCTGGCCGGCCTTTTCACCAGCTATCAGGTGAACGTGCCGCAGGTGGATGCCGACATCGACCGGGAAAAAGCCAAGACCCACGGCGTGCCTATCGACGAGATCTTCGACACCATGCAGGTCTACCTCGGCTCGCTATACGCCAACGACTTCAACCGCTTCGGCCGCACCTATCAGGTCAACGTCCAGGCGGACCAGAAGTTCCGCCTGGCACCGGAGCAGATCGGTCAGCTGAAGGTGCGCAACAACCGCGGCGAGATGGTCCCGCTGTCGACCTTCGTCAACGTCACCGACAGCGCCGGCCCGGATCGGGTGATGCACTACAACGGCTTCCTCACCGCCGAGATCAACGGCGCAGCTGCACCGGGCTACAGCTCCGGTCAGGCCGAGGCAGCCATGGAGCGCCTGCTCAAGGCTGAATTGCCGAATGGCATGAGCTACGAATGGACCGAGCTGACCTATCAGCAGATCCTCGCCGGCAACACCGCGATATTCGTCTTCCCGCTCTGCGTGCTGCTGGCCTTCCTGGTGCTGGCGGCGCAGTACGAGAGCTGGAGCCTGCCGCTGGCGGTGATCCTGATCGTGCCGATGACGCTGCTCTCGGCGATCACCGGGGTGATCCTGGCCGGCAGCGACAACAATGTGTTCACCCAGATCGGCCTGATCGTGCTGGTGGGCCTGGCGTGCAAGAACGCCATCCTCATCGTCGAGTTCGCCAAGGACAAGCAGGAAGAAGGCATGGACCTGCTGGCCGCGATCCTCGAAGCCTGCCGCCTGCGTCTGCGGCCGATCCTGATGACCAGCTTCGCCTTCATCATGGGCGTGGTGCCGCTGGTGCTTTCCAGCGGGGCCGGTGCCGAGATGCGTCATGCCATGGGTGTCGCGGTGTTCAGCGGCATGCTCGGCGTCACCTTCTTCGGCCTGCTGCTGACCCCGGTGTTCTATCTGGTGATTCGTGCCTTCGTCGAGAAACGCGAAGCCCGCAAAGCGGTTTACAAGGAGGCCCGCGCATGAAGTTCTTCGCCCTTTCCCTGCTCACTTTGGCACTGAGCGCCTGTGCGGTAGGCCCCGATTACCGGGCACCGCAGCCGGAACCGGCGCGTATCGACAGCGTTTCGGCTGGCGAATACGACCACTCACGCTTCGAAGCGGCCTGGTGGCAGCAGTTCGACGACCCTACGCTGGACGCCCTGGTCGGCGAAGCCCTGGCCGAGAACCGCGAACTGCGCATCGCCTATGCCCGCCTACGGGCGGCACGGGCTATTCGCGATGACGTCAGCAATGATCGTCTGCCCACCGTCACCGCGGGCGCCAGCGCCGATATCGGCAAGGCCCAGCAACCCGGCGTGACCGAACAGCGCGTGAATGCCGAACGCTACGACCTCGGGCTGGACATGGCCTGGGAGCTGGACCTGTTCGGCCGAATCCAGCGCCGCCTGGAATCCAGCGAGGCGCAGGCTGATGCCGTCGAGGCCGAGCTCTACCAGCTGCAGGTCAGCCTGATTGCCGAGCTGGTGGATGCCTACGGTCAGCTGCGCGGTGCCCAGCTGCGTGAGCGCATCGCCCGCGACAACCTGGCCAACCAGCGCAATTCCCATGAACTGACCGAACAGCTGCGCGAAGCGGGCGTCGGCAGCGAGCTCGACGTTCTGCGCGCCGATGCCCGTCTGGCGGCCACCGAGGCCAGCCTGCCACAACTCAGGGCGCAGCAGGCGCGTGCGCGCAACCGCATCGCCACCCTGCTCGGCCAGCGCGCCGATCAGCTCAGCGTCGACCTCTCGCCCCGCGAGCTGCCGGCAATCGCCAAGTCGCTACCGATTGGCGATCCCGGCGAGCTGCTGCGCCGGCGCCCGGACATTCGAGCTGCCGAACGCCAGCTCGCCGCGGCCACTGCCGATGTCGGCGTGGCAACAGCCGATCTGTTTCCGCGCGTGAGCCTGTCGGGCTTTCTCGGCTTCGTTGCCGGGCGCGGCTCGCAGATCGGTTCCAGCGCGGCGCGGGCCTGGGGCGTGGCGCCGAGCATCAGCTGGGCAGCATTCGACCTGGGCAGCGTGCGGGCCCGCCTGCGTGGTGCCGAAGCCGACGCCGATGCGGCGCTGGCCAGCTATGAGCAACAGGTATTGCTGGCACTGGAAGAGTCAGAGAACGCCTTCAGCGACTACGCCAACGCCCAGCAGCGCCTGCTTTCTTTGGTCCGCCAGTCGACAGCCAGCCGCGCCGCCGCGCAGCAGGCGGAGATCCGCTATCGCGAAGGCACTGCCGATTTCCTCGTGCTGCTCGATGCCGAGCGCGAGCGCCTGACGGCCGAAGACGCTCAGGCGCAAGCCGAAGTGGAGCTCTATCGCGGGGTGGTGGCGCTGTACAAGGCCCTTGGCGGTGGCTGGGAAGTCCCTGAGCAGACGCCGCGAACGGCCGCGGCAGAGCAATTGCAGTCCGAGGGAGGTCGCGCAGAAATGTGACACGGTGCCGCTCCCGCCGGGTTGGTTGGGGAAAGCGCTTTCAGTCGTCACCTATCTTTGGCATAAGGAGCGGCTGAAAGCCTAGAAGCGTCCTCGCGGTCGGTCCGCCTGGATGCACTGCCAACCAACCAGAATAAAGAGTCTTTCATGAAGCCGATCATTACCCTTGCCGGGCTTGTGCTGGCGGTCACCAGCGCATTCGCCCAGGCGGAGCCCATCGTCATCAAGTTTTCTCACGTAGTGGCCGAAGACACGCCCAAGGGCAAGGGTGCGCTGATGTTCAAACGCCTGGCCGAAGAGCGCCTGCCCGGCCAGGTAAGCGTCGAGGTCTACCCGAATTCGACGCTGTTCGGTGATGCCACGGAGCTGGAGGCATTGCGCAACAACGAAGTGCAGCTGCTGGCACCGTCACTGGCGAAGTTCGAGCAATACACCAAGCAGCTGCAGGTATTCGACCTGCCCTTCCTGTTCGACGATATCGACGCGGTAAACCGCTTCCAGAAGCGCACCAAGGGCAAGCAGCTGCTGCGCTCGATGGAAGACCAGAACATCACCGGCCTCGCCTACTGGCACAACGGCATGAAGCAGCTCTCGGCGGCCCGCATGCTACGCCTGCCGAGCGATGCCTCGGGGCTGAGCTTCCGCATTCAACCGTCGGGCGTGCTTGAGGCGCAGTTCGGTGCTGTCGGCGCATCGACCCAGAAGATCGCCTTCGCCGATGTCTACGACGCCCTGCGTACCGGCACCGTACAGGGCGCGGAGAATCCCTGGTCGAACATCTACAGCAAGAAGATGCATACCGTGCAGCCCTACATCATCGAGACCGACCACGGTGTGCTCGATTACATGGTGGTCAGCAACACCCGTTTCTGGATGGGCATGCCGCACAAGATCCGTTTCGAGCTGGAAGCCATCCTCGACGAGGTGAGCTACATGGTGAACCGCGAGGCCGAAGAGCTGAATCAGGCCGATCGTGAACGCATTCGTCAGGCGGGAACGACCGAGATCGTCAGCCTGACCCCGGAAGAGCGCGAGCGCTGGCGCGAAGCGATGCGTCCGGTTTGGCAGCAGTTCGAGCCGGTGATCGGCGCGGACATCATCAAGGCAGCCCAGACCGTCAATCGCAAGCAGCGCAATTGACCGCCGAAAGCGACGCCGCGTAAAACGTGAAAGCCCCGCCGATCCGGCGGGGCTTTTTTTTGGTGCCGGCTTCGCGGCCGGAATCAGGGCGCGTCCGGCGAGGTCGCAGCCGTCGGTGGCTGGTCCAGCTGCTGGCTATCCCAGCCACCGCCCAGCGCGGCGATCAGCAGCACGCTGGCGGTCAGCCGATCGCCCAGCAGGGTCAGGTTGGTGCGCTCGTTGTTCAGCGCGGTGGTCTGCACCGTGGCAACGCTGAGGAAATCGACGGTGCCTGCCCGGTACTGGTTCTCGATCAGACGCAGGGACTCCTGTGCCGCCTCCAGCGCCTCGCGCTGCACAACCGCCTCCTCTTCCAGCACCCGCAGCTGCACCAGGTAATCCTCCACCTCGCGGAAGCTATCGAGCACGGTCTGCCGGTAAGTGGCCACGGTCTGGTCATAACTGGCTTCGGCACGCTCCAGTTCGGCCCGCCGGCTGCCGAAGTCCAACAGTGTCAGCGCGAGTTGCGGGCCGAGCGACCAGAAACGGTTGGGCACACTGAACAGGTCGCTGAAGCTGCTGTTGCGGTAGCCACCGCTCGCCGAAAGCGTCAGGTCCGGGTACCAGGCCGCTTCGGCAACACCGATGTTGGCATTGGCCGCCATGACCTGGCGCTCGGCTGATGCGATATCGGGGCGGCGTTCTAGCAGCTGTGACGGCACGGCCAGCGGCACGCCTGGCAACCCGGGGATGTCCTCGCGCACCGCAATATCCAGCTCCGAGGGCGCAACGCCGATGAGCACGGCGATCGCATGTTCCATCTGCGCCCGCTGCCAGCGCAGGTCGATGGCCTGGGCCTGGGTGCTCTTGAGCTGCGTCTGCGCCTGGGTGACGTCGGATTTCGGCACGATGCCGGCCCGATACTGGTTCTCGGTCAGGCGCAGCGAGCGTGCGTAAGCCGCGACGGTCTGGTCGAGTAGGCGTTGATGTTCGTCGATCACCCGCAGCTGCAGGTAGGTCTGCACCAGCTCGGCCTGCAGGCTCAGCCGCACTGCGGCCAAGTCTGCGGCGCTGGCCTGCATGCTGGCGCGGTTCGCTTCCAGATTGCGCCGCAGTCGGCCCCAGATATCCGCCTCCCAGGACGCACTCAGGCCCGCTTCGTAGCTTTCGCTGACGCCACTGCCGAACGAGCCGCCGCTGGTGTCCGAGCTACCACTGCCCTGCGCCGAACGGGTCACGCCGGCGCTGCCGGAAAGGATCGGGAACAGCTGCGAGCGTGCACCACGTACCAGTGCCCGGGCCTGACGGAACTGCGCCTCGGCCGCGGCCAGGTTCTGATTGTCGACATTCAGCCGGGCGACCAGGGCATCCAACTCGGCATCGCCATAAAGTCGCCACCACTCGCCACGCTCCAGCACATCGGCCGGCGCCGCGGCTTTCCAGCCTTCGGCCTGTTTGAATTCGGTAGCCACGGGCAGCTCCGGACGTTGATAGTCCGGCCCCAGGGTACAGGCGCCCAACGACAGGGCCAGCACGGCAGCTGCGAGGGGCCGCAGGGCATGCTTCAGCGATGAGGGGTTCAGCGACGACGGATTCATAGCGGGTTTTCCAGGGCGGCATCGGTGCGAACACCGCGCCAGCTGTTGAAACGATGACGCAGGCGGTCGAGGTACAGATAGACCACCGGCGTGGTGTAGAGGGTCAGGATCTGGCTCAGCAGCAGACCGCCGATGATGGTCAGACCCAACGGCTGGCGCATCTCGGCGCCCTCCGCGCCGCCGAGCAGCAGCGGCAGCGCGCCGAGAATGGCAGCCATGGTGGTCATCAGGATCGGCCGGAAACGCAGCAGGCAGGCGCGATGGATCGAATCGGCGGGCGACAGCCTGTCGTTGCGCTCGAACTGCAGGGCCAGGTCGATCATCAGGATCGCGTTCTTCTTCACCACGCCGATCAGCAGGAACAGCCCGAGCAGCGAGATCAGGCTGAACTGGTCGCCGGTAAGGATGATCGCCAGCAGCGCGCCGACCCCGGCCGATGGCAGTGTCGAGAGAATGGTCAGCGGATGGATGTAGCTTTCGTAGAGGATGCCCAGCACGATGTAGACCAGCAGCAAGGCGCCGAGAATCATCAGTGGCTGGCCTTGCTGGGTGCTCTCGAAGGCGCTGCCGGTGCCGCCGAGGCGGCCCTGTATCTCACTCGGCATGCCGATAGCGGCGACGGCGCGCTCGATGGCCAGGGTCGCCTGATCGAGGCTGACGTCGGGTGCGAGGTCGAAATCGATGTTCTCCGCAGCGAACTGCCCGTCGTGGCTGACTCGATCCTCCTCCAGGCTGCGTTCGTAGCGGGCGAAAGCAGCCAGCGGCACGCGTCGGCCATCCTCGGTGATGATGTGGATCTGCTCCAGCACCTCGGGGTACTGCGCGTAGCTGGGGTCGATCTCCATCACGACCTGGTACTGGTTGAGCGATTCGTAGATGGTGGAAATCTGCCGCTGGCTGAAGGCGTTGTTGAGCAGCGTGGTCACCGTACTCATGTCGATGCCCAGACGCTTGGCCGCATCGCGATCGATCTTCAGGCTGATCTGCTGCGCGCCCTCGCCGTCATTGGCGTCGATGCTGGTCAGTTCCGGCAGCGCCGACAGTGCCTGGGTGACCCGCGGCACCCAGGTGCGCAGGTCGTTCAGGTCGCTCGCCAGCAGCGTGTAGGAATAGGCCGAGCTGCTCTGCCGGCCACCGCCGAACTGCAGGTCCTGATCGGCCATGAGGAACATGCGCCCGCCAGGCACCTTGGGCTGGTTCTTGCGGATGCGCTCGATGACCTTCTGCGCCGAGATCTTCCGCTCGCTCAGCGGTTTGAGGCGCACGATCATGAAGGCGTTGTTGATGCCGCCCTGCCCGCCGATGAAGCCCGCCACGCTCTCCACCGCCGGATCCGCCAGCACCGCCTTGCGGAAGACCTCCATCTTCGGCTGCATGACCTGGAAGGACAGACCGTCATCACCGCGGATAAAGCCGGTCAGCTGGCCGGTGTCCTGCTGTGGCAGGAAGGTCTTGGGCACCTGCACGTAGAGCACCACGTTCAGCGCGATGGTCGCCAGCAGGCTCAGCAGCGTGATGCGGCGGTGCCGCAGTGCCCAGCTCAGCGAACGGTCGTAGTGACGCAGCAACCACTGATGGGCCTGGTGGCTCCAGCGCTGCAGGCGCCCTTCCTGCGCGGGCTGATGCGGTTTGAGCCAGCGCGCGCAGAGCATCGGTGTCAGCGTCAGCGAAACCAGCAGCGAGACCAGGATCGCCGCCGCCAGGGTGATGGAAAACTCGCGGAACAGCCGCTCGACGATGCCGCCCATGTAGAGGATGGAGACGAATACCACCACCAGTGAGAGGTTCATCGACAGCAACGTGAAACCGACTTCGCGGGTGCCGACGTAGGCGGCCTTCAACGGCGGCATGCCGTCGTCGATATGCCGGGCGATGTTCTCCAGCACCACGATGGCGTCGTCCACCACCAGGCCGGCGGCCAGGATCAGCGCCATCAGCGAGAGGATGTTCAGCGAGAAGCCGAACAGGTACATCACGGCAAAGGTACCGACCAGCGACACCGGCACCGCCAGCGCCGGGATCAATGCAGTACGCAGGCTGCCGAGAAACAGGAACACCAGCACGATGACCAGCGCCACCGCGATCAGCAGCGTGCGTTCGGCCTCGTGCAGCGTGGCGCGGATCACCGGCGAGCGGTCCATGGCGATGTTCAGATCGACGCTGCCGGGCATGATCGCCTGCAGCGCCGGCAGTTCGCGGCGGATGCCCTCGATGGTTTCGATGATGTTGGCGCCGGCCTGGCGATTGACGATCAGCAGCACGGCCTGCTCGTTGTTGAAGAAGCCGCTGTTGTAGCGGTCCTCCACCGAATCGCGCACCTTTGCGACATCGCCCAGGCGCAGCGCCGCACCGTCCTGGTAGCGGATGATCAGCGGTGTGTAGTCGGCCGCCTCGTGCAGCTGATCGTTGGCACGAACCTGCCAGTGGCGGTCCGCGTCCTCGACCATCCCCTTGGGTCGGCGCACGTTGCCGTTGGCGATGGTCTGGCGCACTTCGTCCAGCGACACGCCGTACTGCTCCAGCTGCTGCGGCTGCAGTTCGATGCGCACGGCGGGCAGCGAGCTGCCGCCTACCTGGATCTCGCCGACGCCGGACACCTGCGACAGCTTCTGCGCCAGGATGGTCGAGCCGATGTCGTACAGCTCGGCCTTGTCCAGCACGTCCGAGGTCAGCGAGAGCACCATGATCGGTGCCTGGGACGGATTGATCTTGCGGTAGGTGGGCATACTGCGCATGCCGCTGGGCAGCAGGTTGCGCGCGGCGTTGATGGCCGCCTGCACGTCGCGGGCGGCGCCATTGATCTCGCGGTCCAGGTCGAACTGGATGATGATCCGCGTCGAGCCCTGGCTGCTGCGACTGGTCATCTGGCTGACGCCGGCGATGCTGCCCAGCGAGCGCTCCAGTGGCGTGGCCACGCTGGAGGCCATGATCTCCGGGCTGGCGCCGGGCAGGCTGGCCTGCACGGTGATTACCGGGAAATCCATGTTCGGCAGCGGCGATACCGGCAGCAGGCCGAAGCTGACGCCACCCAGCAACAGGATCGCCAGACTGAGCAACATGGTCGCCACGGGACGGGCGATAAAGGGTGCGGAAAGGTTCATACCCGCCCCCGCACGATCGCAGGCCGGCTCACGTTTCAGCCTCCACCAGCGGCTCGCGGCGACGCCCGAAGCGCTGGCCGAGGCGGTCGAAGAACAGGTAGATCACCGGTGTGGTGAACAGCGTCAGCAGCTGGCTGAGCAGCAGACCGCCGGCCAGCACCAGGCCGAGCGGCTGGCGCAACTCGGCACCGGAGCCGGATGCCAGCATCAGTGGAATCGCACCGAACAGCGCCGCCAGCGTGGTCATCAGGATCGGCCGGAAACGCAGCAGCGCCGCGCGATAGATCGCGTCCTGCGGACTCATGCCCTGCTGCCGTTCGGCCTCCAGGGCGAAGTCGATCATCATGATCGCGTTCTTCTTGACGATGCCGATCAAGAGGATGATGCCGATGATCGCGATAAGCCCGAGGTCGTTACCGGTCAGCAGCAAGGCTAGCAAGGCACCGACCGCCGCCGAGGGCAGCGTGGAGAGGATGGTGATCGGGTGGATATAGCTCTCGTAGAGCACGCCGAGCACGATGTACATCGTCACCACCGCGGCGAGGATCAGCAGCAGCGTGCTCGACAGCGAGGCGCGGAAGGCCTCGGCGGCGCCCTGGAAACGCGTCTGGATACCGGCCGGCAGGCCGATCTCCTGCTCCACCGCTTCGATCACTTCCACCGCCTTACCGAGCGACACGCCGCTGGCCAGGTTGAACGACAGGGTCACCGCCGGGAACTGGCCGATATGGTTGATCAGCAAGGGCGCGTTGCGTTGCTCCAGCGTCGCCAGGCTCGACAATCGCACCGGTGTGCCGCCTTCGCTCTGCACGAATAGTTGCTCCAGCGCCTGCGGGCCGAGGCGGTTGCCCGCCTCTGCCTCCAGCACCACGCGGTACTGGCTAGCCTGGGTGAAGATGGTGGAAATCTGCCGTTGGCCGAAGGCGTCGTACAGCGCATCGGTGATATCCGCGACCTGGATGCCCAAGCGCGCCGCGGCGTCGCGGTCGATGTCCAGATAGATCTGCAGGCCGCTGCTTTGCAGATCGCTGGCCACATCGGTCAGCTCCGGCCGCTCGCGCAGCGCCTCGACCAACCGCGGCGTCCACTCCTGCAGCAGCTCGCCGTCCGGCGTCTCTAGGCTGAACTGGAATTGCGTGCGGCTGATCCGGTCCTCGATGGACAGATCCTGCACCGGCTGCAGGTACAGCTCGATACCTGGCACCTTGGCCAGCTCCGGTCGCAGCCGGTCGATGATCTGGCTGGCAGTCAGGTCTCGCTCGCCGTGGGGCTTGAGATTGATCAGCAGGCGGCCGCTGTTGAGCGTGACGTTGTCGCCATCCACGCCGATGTAGGACGACAGGCTGTCCACCGCCGGATCGGCAAGAATCACCCGCGCCAGTGCCTGCTGGCGCTCGCTCATGGCGCGGAAGGAGATCGACTGCGGCGCCTCGCTGATGCCCTGAATCACGCCGGTGTCCTGCACCGGGAAGAAGCCCTTGGGCACGGCGAGATAGAGCACGACGGTAAGGCCAAGCGTCGCAACCGCGACCAGAAGGGTCAGCGTCTGGTGGCGCAATACCCAGGTCAGCCAGCGCGAGTAACCGCCGATCAGCCGCTCGACCCAGTCAGGCTTGGCCTCGGTGGCCGTCTGCGGCTTGAGCAGCTTGGCGCACATCATCGGCGTCAGCGTCAGCGACACCACCAGCGAGATCAGAATCGCCACCGCCAGGGTGATGGCGAACTCGCGAAACAGCCGGCCGACGACGTCCTGCATGAACAGCAGCGGGATCAGCACGGCGATCAGCGAGAAGGTCAGCGAGATCAGCGTAAAACCGATCTGCCGTGCGCCCTTGAGCGCGGCGTTGAGCGGTGTCTCGCCCTCCTCCAGGTGCCGCGCGATGTTCTCCAGCATGACGATGGCATCGTCCACCACGAAGCCGGTGGCAATCGTCAGCGCCATCAAGGTCAGGTTGTTCAGGGAGAAACCGCAGACGTACATCACCGCGAAGGTGCCGACCAGTGACAGCGGCACGGCAATTGACGGGATCACCGTGGCCGAGAGCTTCTTGAGAAAGACGAAGGTGACCATCACCACCAGGAAGGTGGCGAGCATCAGCTCATGCTGCACATCGGTGACGGCGGCGCGGATGGTCTGGGTACGGTCGGTGAGCACCACCACATCCAGGCCGGCCGGCATGCTGGCCGTCACTTCCGGCAGCAGCGCCTGGATGCGTTCGACCACGTCGATGACATTGGCACCGGGCTGGCGCTGGACGTTGAGCAGCACCGCCTGGCTCTCGTTGGCCCAGGCCGCGAGGCGCTCGTTCTCGGCGCCGTCGATGATGTCGGCGACATCCTTAAGCCGCAGCGCGGCGCCATCCTCATAGGTGAGGATCAGCTCGGCATATTCCTCAGGCGTTTTCAGCTGGTCGTTGGCGTCGAGCATCGACACCCGGGTCGGGCCGTCGAAGTTGCCTTTGGGCTGGTTGACGTTGGAGCTGGTGATCAGCGAGCGCACGTCGGCCAGCGAAAGGCCGTACGCGGCAAGTGCTTCCGGGTTGGTGCGGATACGCACCGCCGGGCGCTGGCCACCAGCGATACTGACCATGCCGACGCCGTTGATCTGCGCCAGTTTCTGCGCCATGCGCGTGTCGACCAGATCATGCAGTTTGGGCAGCGGCAGCGATTCGGACGTCACGGCCAGGGTCAGCACCGGCGTGTCGGCCGGGTTGACCTTGTTGTACACCGGCGGCGCCGGCAGATCGTTGGGCAGCAGGTTGTTCGCCGCGTTGATCGCGGCCTGCACTTCCTGTTCCGCGACATCCAGCGCCACGTCCAGCGAAAAGCGCAGGGTAATCACCGAGGCGCCGCCGGAACTGGTGGATGACAGCTGCTCGAGCCCCGGCATCTGCCCGAACTGGCGTTCCAACGGTGCGGTAACGGCACTGGTCATGACTTCGGGACTGGCGCCAGGGTAAAGCGTCATCACCCGGATTGTCGGGTAGTCCACCTGTGGCAATGCCGCCACTGGCAACAGCTTGTAGGCGATCAGTCCTGCCAGCAGGATTGCGATCATGCTCAGCGTGGTCGCAACCGGTCGCAGGATGAACAACCGCGAGATGTTCATCGCTCTTCGCGCTCCGCAGCCTCACCGCCCCCGAGCACCGGATTTTCCGCAGCCTGCTCGGCCATGCGCTGGCTGCCGACGACCTCCACTTCAGCGCCATCGCGCAGGCGGTCGGTGCCTTCCATCACCACCCGCTCGCCCACCTTCAAGCCCTTGAGCACCACCGTGGTCGCGCCGTTGGTAGGCCCGGCCTGCAGCGTCCGCAGTTCCACCTTGTTGTCGTCGCCGACGACATAGGCGAAGGTGCCGCGCGAACCGAACTGCAGCGCCGCAGACGGAATCAACACGGCGTCACGCAGGGTCTCCACCCGCAGGCGCACGTTGACGAACTGGTTGGGGATCAGCAGCTCTGCTTCATTGTCGAAACGCGCCTTCAGGCGCAGCGTGCCGGTAGTCGCATCAATCTGGTTATCAATGCTCTCCAGCACGCCCTCGCCAAACTGGATCTTTTCACCGCGATCCCAGATCTGCACTGCAAGCTCATCGCCCTGGCGATAGCGCGTCAGCACCGGCAGCAACTCGCCTTCGGGCAGGGTGAAGCTGATGGACATCGGCTGGGTCTGGGTAATCACCACCAGCGGCGTGGTGTCGTTGGCAGCTACCAGATTGCCCACATCGAGCTGGCGCAGGCCGACCCGACCATCGATGGGCGAGCGAATCTGGGTGAACTCGAGATTCAGGCGCGCCTCGTTGACCGACGCCTGATTGGCGGCCAGCGTGCCCTGGTACTGGCTGACCAGCGCTTCCTGGGTATCCAGGGTCTGCTTGGCGATGCTGTCATCGGCGTAGAGACCGCGATAACGCTCGAAATCCACCTGCGCGTTCTTCAGCTGCGCGCGGTTCTGCTGCAAGGTGCCCTCCGCCTGCTGCAGCGCGACCTTGTATGGGCGAGGGTCGATCACCGCCAGCAGATCGCCCTTCTTGACACGCTGCCCCTCCTCGAAACGCAGCTCGACCAGCTCGCCACCGACCCGGCTGCGCAGATTGACGGTATTCAACGGTGTCACGCTGCCGAGCGCCTTGTTGAAGACCTCGAATTGACCCTGCTCCACCTTGGCCACGCGCACGGGCACTGGCCCGCCAAACGCGCCGAAGCCCGGACGCCCGCCCGGCCGCTGAGGGGTTTCCTGAGGTGCAGGCCACAGCCACCAGACCAGCAGCCCGATGGCAGCTACGGCGAGGATGATGAGCAGCCAACGAAGGCTGGAACGCGCGGAAGAAGGATGAGCCACGGTCATGAACGGGGTTCGCTTGAAAAGGAGCGTGAACCATAAGCAGTCGCGAACCGCTCGCAAAGTGCCTTTACGGCATTTTTACGTATCGGCATGTATGAAGAGCCCCAGAGAGGCCGGTACGCGTCGGAACCATGTGCCGGGTCTTAAGTCTATTTAGCGTTCTTCTCGGGCACCGGGCTGCGAGGGGAAGAGCTGTAAGCAGGCCGTATGGTCTGCCAGCACGTCGAATCGGACATTGTCGTGTCGCTAACGGGCCATCATCGATGGCCAGCAAGGATCAAGGAATGAATGTATCGCTGGTCATTCTGGCGTTGACCGTCGCCAGTTTTCTTCTCGGGTTTCTTCGCGATCTGTTCATCGCCCGCTCCTTCGGCCTCAGCTGGGAAGCGGACCTCATCTTCGTCGCCCTGATCCTGCCGCTGTTCTTCGAGAACTTCCTCGGCCTCGCCTTGCGCGACGCCATGATCCCTTACCTGCAGAAGCTGCGCAGCCAGTCGCAATCGCTGTTCGAGGCGGTCGCGCGCTGGCTTTACTGGCGCATCATGCTGCTCGGTGGCGCGGCCTGCCTGCTGATACTGCTGACCAGCTACTGGGTGCTGAACGCCCTGGCACCGGGCTGGACACCGGAACAGGTCGCCAACGGACAACTGGTCTTCTGCGTCGGCGCGCTGCTGATCGGCGTACAGGCCGCGCTGTACTGCCAGGGCGCGTTGCTCAACATGGACAACGTGTTCGTCATGCCGATGACACGAACCCTACTGCTCAATGCCGGGGCCATCATCGGGATTCTGCTGTTCGAACCCAGCGGCATGGTGATCTTTCTCGGCATGCTTTTGCCGCAGTTGGCCCTGATCGTCGTGCAGCACCGCCGTATTCATTATCTGCGGGGAGAGGCGCAACCGCTGGAAAAAGGTCACGGCAGTCAGTTCGGCCTGGCATTCGCCCCGGTACTGATGGCCGCTGGCGCGCAGCAGGCGTGCATCCTGGCCGAGCGGATGTTCGCCTCGTTCCTTGAGGAAGGCAGCATCACCATGCTGTCGTTCGCCTTCCGCATCGTCACCATCCCGCTGACGCTGTACGCGATGTCGGTGCTTTCCGTGCTCTTTCCGCAGTTCTCCTCCAGCTGGAACGAGCAGGATCACAGCGCTCATGCCGCGGTGATTCGCAAGGGGCTGCTGGCGACGTTGCTGTTCCTGGTGCCGGCCACCGTCGTGCTTTGCTCCTTCCCGGAAGCGGTGGTCGCGGTACTGCTCGAGCGCGGCGAGTTCGGCGCCACGCAAACCCAGGCAACCGCCTCGCTGATGGTCATCTACGCGCTTGGTCTGCCGTCGATGGGGCTCGCCCTGCTCTGGGGCCGCGCCCTGCTCGCCCAGCACCAGGTTCGCCTGTTTCTGGTGATCACGCTGATCAGCTCGGCCATGACCATCGCCCTGGATGCCGCGCTTTACAAGCACTATGGCGCCGCAGGCCTGGCACTGGCCTTCTCCAGCGGTGTCACGCTGCAGGCGCTGTTCATGGGGTTGTTCGTCTATCGCGCCTCGCCCAAGGGCGCCGGTGTGGCTGTGCTCGCGCGCTGGGCCGCGACAGCAGCGGTGTTGGCCGCCGCGCTGCACTTCGTGCCTCAGCCACAAGGCTTTATCGAACTCTGCGTCTATATCGGCCTGGTGCTGATCGGTTTCGCCGCCGGCGTGACCTTGCTCGGCGAGCGCGACCTGTTCAAGCCACGCTACTGGTCCATGCGCAAGGCCTGACGGCAACGCGGCGGTCCTGCATCGCCGCTCTTTCGATCATCACCGACAACAGAAACAAAAAGGCCGCTGACATCAGACAGCGGCCTTTTTGTTTGAGCGTCGTTCAACCACCGAAGGCGAGCATTCCCATGGTGCTGATGCCTGGTGCGGTCCAGTCTGACCCTTTGCTCTCGACCTGGGTCATGCGCGGCTTGCGCTGCTCCAGCACGATATCCAGCGCGCGACTCGGCAAAATGTCGATGTCGTCAAAGGTGATGATCTGGCCAGGCTCGACGGCGCGTTTGAGCGCAGTCTTGCGCAGCAGACCGATCGGCACGTGATCCGGGTGCTCGGCCAGCTTGATCGCCTCGCCACGGAACTGGAAACCGCCGATGCCGCGCTCGATCAACTCACCCGGCTTCATGGCACGCTTGGCGATGGCCGCAACGCCGAGGGTCGGTTCGGTCGAGTTGTTGAGCAGCACACCACCGCCATTCAGCACGCGGCGCACGGTCTTGCCCACTTCCAGCGAGCAGAGGTGGAACGGACGCACCAGCGTGTAGAACGGCCCGCGGCCCAGCTTGAAGTACTCGATTGCCTGCGCCTGATCCTCGTCGTGCCTGCCCACCAGGAACACGCCGCCGGCCGGGTAGCCGGAAGGAATGACGTAGTCGACGATTGGCTGCCCTGCTCGCTCGGCCATCATGCCGAGCAGGCTGGCGCTGTCGTCCAGGTTGGTCGAGGCCAGCCCCTCCATGCCCTGACGGGTAATGGTGGCGCCCAGGCCGTTACCGATGATCACCTGCTCGATCTGCACCTTGGTGCCGTCGGTGAAGGACGTGGTCTGATCGACGCTGATCCCCTGTCGATTGGCCCAGTAGGCCATGTCTTCCGGCGACGGATCATGGTTCAGATAGCCCTTCATGTTGCCGTACACCAGCGGCTGAAAGCCCATCTGCAGCGCGTCTTCATGCAGGGCCGCAAGCGAACCTGGCTGGTCGCCTTCGGCTTCGGTGAGGAAACCCCTGCCAGCCAGGAAGGAGCCCGTGGTCACCTGCAGTTCGGCGTTGACCGTCACCACCTGCAAGCCCGCTTCGAAAGCGCGCTCGATGACTGAAGTCCCATGGAACACGTCACCGCTGCACTCGACAATCAGATCGGAATGATCGATCAGCTCGTCCAGCGAGTTGGTGAGGACGTCTGCCAACGGGAAGTCAGCCATCGTTGAGAGCGGTCGGCGTGTCAGGACGCGCGAGATTTCCATGTCCGGATAGTGTTTCTTGATTAACCGCACGAAGCCGCGGGCGATCATTCCGGTTCCGGAAACACCGATTTTCTTGATCTCTGAGGTAGGCATAAACTGAATCCATTCAATGGGCATCAGCGCTATGACAGCAGCTGAGCGAAAAGATTTTTGAAAAGCTGCCTATTTGCCACTTTTGCAGACTTCTCCACACCCGCGACGCTGAAGCCGGGCGGCATGCCTGAAAGTAGTTGTCTCGGAGGGTTCACGCTAATTGACGACGACGGGCGGTTTCGCACCAACCGATGGATTTCTGTCGCCAGAAAACGAAACGGCGAGTGCTATTGAAAGCCACTCGCCGTTTCGTCCCAGCAAGGCAGATCAGCCAAGCGAGGCGATGGCTGCCTCGTAGTTCGGTTCACTGCCGATCTCGTTGACCAGCTCGCTGTGCAGGACGCGATTCTGTTCGTCGAGCACGACTACCGCGCGAGCTGCGACCCCGGCCAGCGGGCCGCTGGCAATCGCTACGCCGTAATCCTCGAGGAACTCGGCACCGCGCATGGTGGACAGGTTGATGACACTCTCCAGCCCCTCGGCGCCGCAGAAGCGCTTCTGCGCGAACGGCAGGTCGGCGGAGATGCACAGCACCACGGTGTTTTCCAGGGCATTGGCCTGAGCATTGAACTTGCGCACCGAGGTGGCGCAGGTCGGTGTATCGATGCTCGGGAAGATGTTGAGAATCTTGCGCTTGCCGGCAAGGCTCGACAGCTCGACATCGGAAAGGTCAGCGCCCACCAGGCGGAACGCCTTGGCCTGCTGGCCGGCCTGGGGGAAGTCACCGGCCACTTGGATCGGTGTGCCTTTCAGGGTGATTTCAGTCATTTGCTTCGCTCCTCGATATGAATAGGCAATAAAAAAGGTCGTGGAACGCGCAGCTCCACGACCTGGGTGGTCGACACGGGCTTGTTCCTGTTGCACGACCGATGCAGCGCTGGCTGCCCGCACCGGTCGCTATCGGACATCAGCTACGTGCGAAATATTCCTTGGTCAGCTTGACCACTACCGGACTCAGCAGCAACAGCGAAACCAGGTTGGGGATCGCCATCAGGCCGTTGAGGGTATCGGCCAACAACCAGGCGAAGTCGAGCTGGGCAATGGCGCCGAACGGCACTGCCAGAACCCAGATCACGCGGAACGGCCAGATGGCTCGCGTGCCGACCAGGAACTCCCAGCACTTCTCGCCGAAATAGCTCCAGCCAAGGATTGTGGTAAAGGCGAAGACCACCAGCGCGAGAGTCAGGATGATGCCACCGATACCCGGCATGGCCGACTCGAAGGCTGCCGCGGACAGCGCCGCACCGCTTTCGCCGCTGGTCCAGACCCCGGTGCAGATGATCGCCAGGCCGGTCATCGAGCAGACGATGATGGTGTCGATGAACGTACCCAGCATGCCGATCATGCCCGAGCGCACCGAGCTTGTGGTGGTTCCGGCCGCCTGAGCGATACCAGCGGTACCAAGGCCCGCCTCGTTGGAGAAGATGCCGCGGGCAACACCGAAGCGAATCGCCGCCATGACCGCAGCGCCGGCGAAGCCACCGGTTGCGGCGATCGGCGTGAAGGCGTGGGTGAAGATCAGGTCGAATGCCGCCGGAATGGCCGAGGCATTGACTACCAGCACCACGGCAGCGGCGATCAGGTACGCCAGGCACATGAACGGTACGAGCGACGCGGCGACCACACCGATGCGGCGAATACCGCCGAGAATCACCAGGCCGACGATCACCATTGTGATCAGGCCGGTCGCCCACAGCGGCACCGAGAAGGTGGTTTCCAGCGCGTGGGCCATGCTGTTGACCTGCACCATGTTGCCGATGCCGAAGCCGGCCAGGCCACCGAAAATGGCGAAGGCGGTACCCAGCCAGATCCACTTCTTGCCCAGGCCGTTCTTGATCGCGTACATCGGGCCGCCAACGTGCTCGCCGCGGTCGTCCTTCTCACGGTAGTGGACCGCCAGTACGACTTCGCAGTACTTGGTGGCCATACCCACCAGCGCGGTGCACCACATCCAGAACAGCGCACCCGGCCCGCCGAGGAAGATGGCCGTGGCCACGCCTGCGATGTTGCCGGTACCCACGGTCGCCGCCAGCGAGGTCATCAGCGCCTGGAAAGGGCTGATTTCGCCAGTTGCTTCGTCACCCTTGGTGCGTCCGCGCCACATCAGCGCAAAGCCGCTCGGGATGCGGGTCAGCGGCATGAACTTGAGGAAGATCATCAGGAACAGACCGGTACCAAGGATCAGCACCAGCATGGGTGGGCCCCAGACGAGGCCGTTGACGCTATTGACGAGGTTATTCAGAAATTCCATTCGAGCACCTTATTTCTTATAGGCGAGTTCCCTCGCGTTAGGGTCGCGCTACCGTGGAGCCGTTGAAAAACATGACGCTTGTGGCGGTGGTTTTTCAGCGACCAGGTAACGGCGATTCCGATACGCCTCTGGAGCTTGCGCTGCGCTGAGGTCCGCGAGCGCTTTGCAAGACTCGTGCTAGAGCGTTGCGCGGTTATGACCGCGACGTTCGGAAGCGTGGATGCTACCACTGCATTCGCCCATTGGGCTCGGGGCAATCGCGCCAGATTCGATGATCGAATCGACGCGAAAACCAGACCGAACGGTCAGACCCCGACAGCTCGACTCAGCCGAGCCAGGAATGGCATGGAAAGCGAAATCAGCGTAGCCCAGTCTGGTGCGCCCGCCAGTGCGGATTGATGCAGTTTGGTGCGCCCGACCGATGAGAGCGCGAATGCTTCGTCATGCCTCTGCGCCTCCTCGATCATGGCGCACCAGCGGTGTTCCGGCGCCGCGCAATCGATCAGAAGTCGCGGCGATAGAACAGGTCCAACGAGCTGGCCAATCCGCTGGCGGCTTCGAGGAAGATTCGCCGCGTCAGCTGATAGCGCAGCGCAATGGTATTCGACGGCTCGAACACGCCGACGCCATACCGCAATGCCAGCCGTTCCGTCAGCCGCCCGGTAGCGACCACGCTGGTGCCAACGCCGGTGCCTTCGGTGTCTAGCTGGAAGTCCTGTATGCCCAGGCGCTGCGCCAGACCACCGGTGATGGACGAGCTACCCGCCAGGCCAAGGCCCAGCGCCGCCTGTGCCAGCAGGTTGCTGTCCCCGGTATCGGCACCCAGCGGTCGCCCCAGTACCAGATACGCCAGTGCCTGCTCCTGACTCATCGCGGGTTCGGAAAACACGTCGATGCGTGGCTGCTCGGCGCTGCCGGTGATGCGCAGGCCGGCGATCACATTCTCCGCATCGATACGGCGAATCGCCTCAATGTTGAGGAACGGCTGGCTGATCACGCCAGTGAACAGCAACTCGGCGCGGCGGATGGTCAGTCGCTGGCCGTAGGCTCGGTATCGGCCGTTCTTCAGCTGTAGCTCGCCACGTGCATCCAAGTTGTCGCCAATGTGCAGATAGCCGGCGAGATCGGCGGTCAGGCCGAAGCCGGAGAAGCGCAGGCGGTCCTGGCCCACCTCGACATCAATGTCCATCTTCACTGCCAGCGGGGTCGCCGGCTCCTCGGCTTCGCGGCCGATGATCACCGTGTCCTCAGAGACCTTGACTGTCGCCGGCGGTAGCTCGCGAACCGTGATCGCTCCTCGCGGTACTTCGACCCGACCGCTGACCGCCAGGTCTTGCCCGCTAAGCACGATGCGCAGGTCGGGCTCGACTTCCAGGTCGGCGTAAGGCTCGACCACCACCGGCAGGCGACTGCCCTTGATCGCCAGGTCCAGATCCAGTTCGTTCCGCCAGTCCAGTGCGCCGCTCAGGCTGCCGCGCCCCTGTTCGCCGGCCCGCCAATTGCCGTCGATGTTCAGTCGCTCGCCTTCGATCAGCAGGCGCACCCGCAGATCTTCGAACGTCGTCGGCAGTTCGCTGCCGGCGATTTCCCCGTCACTCAACAGCAGTTGGCCGTTGAGTGACGGCTGCTGCAGGGTGCCGGCCAACTGGCCACTGCCGTTCAGTTCGCCGCGCAAACGCTCGACCATCGGCACGAATGGGCGCGCCACCGACAGATCGAGACCACTCAGGCGAAACTCGCCATCAATCGGCTTGGCCGCGGGCCGCGGATCGATCTGCAGCTGCACGTCAAGCTCGCCCAGCTCGCCGCCCAGAAAGCGCAGCTGGCTGTCGATCCGCTCCGGCAGCAGTCGGCTGTTCAGCACCAGGGTCTGATAGGGGAAGTCGTGCCACTCGTCCACATCGCGAATGCGCAGCACGCCGGGGCCGGCGTCGACCCGAACCCGGCCATTGGGCCCGCCAGCGGGAAGATCCAGTTCGATATCGGCATTCAGTTCGCCCTGCCAGCGGAAATCTTCGGGCAGATAGTCGGCCAGGGTCTGCAGTGAGAAATCGCGAAGGCGATAGCTAATCTGCGGTTCCGGCAGCAGACGCTGATTCTCCGCGCAGAGGCTGGCGGGCCCGGAACGCCAGCAATGCGCACCGAACTCCAGTCGGCCATCGGCGAAACGCTGCAGTGTGGCCGGCCGTTGCAGGGCCCAGTCTTGCTGCTGCGCGCTGAGCTCGCCGCGCGTCAGTCGGCCAAGCCAATCCTCACCGCGCAATCCACCATCGAAAGCCAGCGCCAGGTCGAGCAAGGGACCTTGCAGCTGCAGCTCGGCCTGATGCCGTTCCGCAGTGCCTTCGGCATCGATCCGCAGTGCGCCGAGGTCCGTCTCGCCTGCGCGGATTCGCTCGGCGTTCAGCGCCAGCCGACCACGTTCTCCATCGGATAGCTGACCCTGCACGTTGAGGCGACGCAGCCGATTGTCCTGATAAGCGAGGTTGCGACCGTTCAGCTCGAGCTGCGCGCTCGGCGCCGCTGCGGTTCCCGCCAGCGTGACCTCACCGTTCACTCGCCCCCTGAGACCGGGCCACAGCTGCGCCAGGCGGCCCAGTTCCAATTGCAGTCGACCATCCAGCGTCTGTGCCCAGGTGCCTTTGCCCTGTACGCGGTTATCGCCCATACGCAGGTTGATGACCGGCAGATCCCAGCGCTCGCCCTCGCCGTTGGCTTGCAGCTGCAGACGAGTGTTTTGACCGCGCAGGCGCCCGGCGAGGTCGAGGCTCGCCTCGGCCTCCAGCTGCTCGTCACGCAAGGCGCCCTGGCTTTTCAGCGAACCGCCGAGATTGCCCGGCAGTTCGGCCAGCCAGTACGCCGGATCGAGTTCGCTCAGCGTCAGGTCGGTTTTCCAGTCAATGCCCGCGGCGAAGCCGACGCTCAACGAACCCGTCGCACTGCCCTGCCCGGCTTGCAGCTGCAGTTGCGGCAGATGCACCGCTTGGAGATTGCCGCTGACCGGGCTGTTCAGTGTGAAATCCCCGGCCGGGCCGGTCATGGCCGATTCGAAATTGCCGAGATAGCTGCCGTCGTCGTACTGAATCTGCGCCTGGAGCTCGCGCAGCGTCACCGGCGGCTCTTCGATCACCGGATAGAGCCGTCGCCAGGGAAAATCGCGCCAGAGCAGATCGGCATTCGCGGTCAGGCCGTCCTGCCAGTCGACATCGCCACTCAGCCGCACATCGCGCTGCTGCCCCGCATCCAGCTCGAGCATCTCGATCTGCGCTCCGCTCGGACTGACGACACCTTCCAGCGCCAGCCGCACCGCGCCGCCCTCGCCTGGCAGCTCGGTGGTGCCGAGCAGACGGTAGCCGTCCTGCAGGTTGCCACTCGCTGTCAGCTCCAGATCGTTCAGGCGCAAGGTGTCCGGCAGATCGGGCAGCGCCTTGAACCCATCAGCATTCAGCCTGAGCGTCGCCGGCAATTGCTCATCGAGGGCCCGCAACTGACCGCTGAGGCTGCCGTCGAGATAGCCCTGGCTTTGCACCTGCACCTGCAGCTGCTCGCGCAGGGCGCCATCCACTGCGATCATCAGCGCCCACGGCTGTTCATCCGGCGACTGCAGCGCGGCCTGTCCCTCCAGCGTCAGCGGCCAGTCACCGCTGGGCTGCAGCCGGCCAGTCACCGACAGATCCACATCCGTCCGGCGCAGGTCGAGGCGCTGGATATCCAGGCCATCCGCGCGCCAGTTCGCCTGCAGGCGCAGGCTTCGCACCTGCTCGCTTTCATTGAGCGTCACCCGGCCGATTTCGATGCGTTCGACCTGCAGCGCCAGCGGCAGATCGAGCTCAGGCAAGCTGAAGGGCTCCGCCGCCGGGTCAGGCTCGCTGGGCGGGAAGCTGAGGTCGATGTCGCCGGTGACCAGCTCGTCGATGCACAGCGTGCGCTTTAGCAGGCACGCCGGTGACCAGGCAAGACGGGTTTGTTGCACTTCGACACGACTGCCGTCCTGCTCCCAGATCAGCCGCTCGGCCTGCCAGCGCTGGCCGAGTCGGCCCTCGAATGCTTCGACCGTCAGCCCCGGCACCTGCCCCAGCAGCCAGCGGCTGCCGCTGGCGGTGCCGAGCAGCACGGCGGTGACGATGAGCACGAGCAGTATCAGCCCAAGCAGCGTCCAGCCAAGCCCACGCAGTACCCGCATCACAGCTCCGGCCCCATGGAGAAATGCAGGCGGACCCCACCGTCGCCGTCCAGCGGATGAGCGACATCGACGCGAATCGGGCCGACCGGCGATACCCAGCGCACACCGACGCCAACGGCACTTTTCAGCGTGGGAATTTCCAGCGAGTTGAAGGCGTTGCCCTGATCGACGAAGGTCGCGACACGCCATTTCTCGGCAATCGAATACTGATACTCGGCGCTGACCGCGAACTGATAGCGGCCGCCGATCTTGTCGCCATCGGAGTTGGTCGGTGACAGGCTCTGGTAATCGTAGCCACGCACGCTCTGATCACCACCGGCGAAATAGCGCAGTGACGGCGGCACGTTGACGTATTCATCGGTCCAGTTGCCGCCAAGCTGCACGCGACCGAGAAAGCGATGCCGCTGGGCCAGGGTGGTCAGCCCCCGCAGCTGCACGTTGGCGTGGACCAGGTCGGCATCGGAAAGCACCCCGGCCTTCGCCGCGGCTACTTCGAACTGCAGGCGATAGCCGCGGCTCGGATCGATACGATTGTCGCTACGCAGGTAGCTGTAGGCGACGCCGGGCATGAGCAAGGTGCTGGTTCCTGAATCGTCCCCGAGGCGATATTCCTCGTGCTGCCACTTCAGCGAAAGCACGCGCAGCCAGCCGCTGGGCAGCTGGCTGTGCCATTCCGGGCCGACCTTGAGCAGGCGGCTGAGGCTGTCGGTGCCGGCGATCTCTTCATACTGGTAGCCGCCGACGAAGCGCAGCTTGTCGGTCAGTGGCGGGTCCAGCGGGATGTCGTACCAAAACCCGACGTTCTGCCGCGGCGCCGACAGTTCCGCCTCGGCCCCGTAGCTATGGCCTTGCGGGTTGACCCAGTGGCGTGTCCAGTCCAGCCGGACCCGCGGGCCGACGTCGGTGGAATAACCAAGGCCGAAGCCAAAGGTGCGCGGCTTGCGCGTGGTGAGCGCGACCGAAACCGGGATGCGCTGCTGGTTGGCGCCGCTCGGGTTGGCATCGACGCGCACGCCCTCGAAATAGCCGCTCGACTGCAGCGCCTGGCTGAGTTCGGCGATCAGTTCGGAGTCGTACGGTGTATCCGTCTCGAACGGCACCATGCGCGCGAGCAGGCCGTCATCGAATGGCGAATCCCCGTCGAAGCGCACGTCGCCCAGGCGGTAGCGCGGTCCGCTGTCGAACACCAGCTCGACGTCGGCGACGTTCTCCCGCGGATCGACGGCCAGCCGCTGCTGGGTGAAGCGGCCATCGAAATAGCCGAAGCGCGAGGCCTGGTTGAGAAACTGCTGCTTCACCTCTTCGTACCGTCCGTGGTTCAGCACATCGCCCTGACGCAGGGTGCGTTCGGCGACGCGAAAGCCGGAGAACTCAGCGGCAGGCCCGTCCAGCCGGACGGTGATGTTGCGCAGCTTCACCGGCTCACCGGTTCGCACACGCAACACCAGCGCGGGTTCCTCGCCCTCACGCACATCGGTGCGGATGCGGCTGCGGTAGTAACCCAGCGCTTGCAACGCCTTTTCCGCCTGACTCTGCGCGACCCGGCTGTAGCGCAGCAGCTCGCGCGCGTCACGGTCGCCCAGGTCGCCAATGTAGTTCTCGATATTTTCCCGGAGCGCCCGGTTCTCGGGCTCGATGCGAACGTCGAGTTCAGCGGCGCTGGCATGGATGCCGCTCAACATCACGAGTGCGGCTACCAGCGGGCCGATTCGGTTCGATTTGCACATGGCCAGCGATGCTAGCACGTGTTTCCGAGCAAGCCCGAACGTGCGGGCTAGACAGTGTGTAAGGCGATCTTGCGGCGGGGCGGGCATCGGCTGACATCGCGTGGCTTCAGACCAGTCAGACTGGCCCGCCCGGATAAAATTCGGCCACACCTAACGCGCCGCTTCCATCCGCCTGGGCGCCGGATGAAAGAAGATGTGCTCGACCACCGGGCCGACGGCGATCTGGCCGATCTCCTCGTAGCCCTGCCGCTGGTAGAAATTCAGGTAGCGTGGGTTGCCGGTATCGATCACCAGCCCCTGGGAGGTTTCATCCTCGGCGCACCACTCGTGCACCGCCTGCAGCAGCTGCTCACCATATTGCTGCCCCTGAAACTGCGGATGCACACCGAGCAACGGCAGCAGATGCACCGCGCCGGTCGGCAGACACGCCAGTACCGCCGCGTGGTAGTCCAGATAGCGCCTGGTGCAACGGAACCCGGCGGTCAGCAGCATGCGCGCGCGCCAGGCCCAGCTTTCGGTGACATCCAGCCGCCGTAGCGGCGGCGCGATCAGCGCGACGGCTATCAGCCGATCGTCCAGCAACAGCCCGAGTGCTGGTTGCTGCTGCAGGAAATGCTGGTTTACCAGCTCCCGCACGGTCGCGCGCACGCGCTGCTGATAGCCGGGCCGGTCCGCCTCGAACAAGTAGGCAAAGGTCGGTTCGTGACGGTATGCGTGATACAGCAGCGAACGGGTTTCGCGGTCATAACCACTATCGAGCGTGCGAACCTCGGCAGACATCGGCATGGCAACTCTCGGCTTTTTCCAGAAGGATGCTTGCAACTTAGCAGCGCTTCGCCCGCCCCGCCACGCCGCCGGAGCACCTGCCGTTCATGCTGCTCCAAAGACAATGCCGTTGCTGTCCGTTTCAGCGCGAAACTTGGTATGCACGGCAGCACGGCTCTAGAATCGGCGTTCTTTGCCCACGACAGATCGGCATCGGCAGCGCCGCGCCGGGTGTTCTTCCCCCTTGAGCCTCAGCCAGCCTTCACGGAATCCCATGAAAATCGTTTCCTTCAATATCAATGGATTACGCGCAAGACCTCATCAGCTTTCTGCGATCATTGAAAAGCACCAGCCGGACGTCATCGGCCTTCAGGAAACCAAGGTTTCTGACGAACAGTTTCCCCAGGCGGAGATCGAAGCACTCGGCTACCACGTCCACTATCACGGGCAGAAAGGCCACTACGGCGTCGCCCTGCTCTCGCGCCAGGCACCGCTGGAGATCCATAAGGGCTTTCCCAGCGATGGCGAGGAGTCGCAGAAGCGCTTTATCTGGGGCCGGTTCGCCGACGCGAATGGCGAGCCGGTTACCGTGATGAACGGCTACTTTCCCCAGGGCGAAAGCCGCGCCCATCCGGTGAAGTTTCCCGCCAAGACCAAGTTTTACGCCGACCTGCAGGCGTTGCTCGAACAGCAGTTCCGCCCCGAGGAATCGCTCGCGCTGATGGGCGACTTCAATATCTCCCCGCAGGACTGCGACATCGGCATCGGCGAAGTGAACGCCAAGCGCTGGCTGCGCACCGGCAAATGCAGCTTTCTCCCCGAGGAGCGCGAGTGGCTCGAGCGCCTGAAGGGCTGGGGGCTGCAGGACAGCTTCCGCACCCTCAACCCGGAAGTCGTCGATCGCTTCAGCTGGTTCGACTATCGCAGCCGCGGTTTCGAGGACGACCCGCGCCGCGGCCTGCGCATCGACTACATCCTGACCACCACAACGCTGCACCAACGCGTGATCGATTGCGGCGTCGACTACGACATCCGCGCGATGGAGAAGCCTTCCGACCACTGCCCGGTGTGGATCGAGCTGCGCTGACGACCGCTGCGCAATTCCGGCAGCGCCGCCCGCGCTGTCATTTATTGGTAACCGGACCGTCTTAATCTCGCGGCCTTCTACAAGGAGGTCGCGAGATGACGTCACGTGTGTTTGGACGGTTCTGGAATCGGGCACTGCCCCTGCTGCTGGTCACGCTGGGCAGCGCCTCCGGCAACAGCCTCGCCGCCCCGCCCACCCCGCCAGACGGATCGGCCGTGCTGCGCGTGCACGGCTCTAATACCGTGGGTGCCAAGCTGGCACCGATGCTGGTGGCCGGCCTGTTTGAGGCCAAGGGCCTGCAGTCGGTCCGCATCGCCCCGGCCGGCAAGGAGAACGAGCAGCGCGTCACCGCCCTCGACGAGCGCGGCAAGACCATTCAGGCGCTGGTCGCAGCCCATGGCACCGGTACCGGATTCGCCGGGCTGAAAGACGGCACTGCCGACCTCGCCGCTGCTTCGCGACCGATCAAGCAGAGCGAAGCGCAGAGCCTCGCCGCCCTGGGCGACATGCGCAGCGCTGAGAGCGAACAGGTCATCGCCATCGATGGCCTGGCGGTGATCGTCCATCCCGATAACCCGGTGCAGTCCCTCAGCGTGGAGCAGGTGGCGCACCTGTTCGCCGGGCAGATCGCCAACTGGCGGGAGCTGGGCGGCGCGGACGTTGCCGTCGAGCTGCACGCGCGTGATGACCAGTCCGGCACCTACGACACCTTCAAGGAGCTGGTGCTGAACAGTCAGGGGCAGGCATTGGCCACCAGCGCCGTGCGCTATGAATCCAACGACGCCCTGTCCCAGGCGGTCAGCCGCCGTAGCGGCGCCATCGGCTTCGTCGGTCTCGCCTCCGTCGGCAAGTCGAAAGCGCTGGCAATCACCGACGGCGATTCCCAGCCGATGCCACCGACCACGGCCCTGGTCGCCACCGAAGACTATCCCCTGTCGCGGCGCCTGTTCCTCTACGCCGATCCGCAGAAGCAAACGAAATGGACCCGCGAGTTCCTGACGTTCGTGCACAGTCCTGCGGGGCAAGCGATCGTCGAGAAATCCGGTTACGTGGCCCAGGCCATCGCGCCGATCAGGCTGCCCGCGCAGGCGGCGATGCCCGCTGCCTACCAGCAATTGGCACGCGAAGCGCAACGCCTGACCGTCAACTTCCGCTTCGCCGAAGGCAGCGCGCAACTGGACAACAAGGCCCAGCGCGATGTGCAGCGTTTGATCGACTATCTCAACAGCCACGACAAGCAGATGAACGCGGCGGTGCTGGTCGGCTTCGGCGACGCCCGCAACGATCCCGCGCGGACTGCATTGCTGTCCAAGCTGCGCGCCATGGCGGTGCGTCGCGAACTGGCGCGTGGCGGCATCCTTGTAAAGGAAATCAACGGTTTGGGCGATCAACTTCCAGTGGCATCTAATAGCGAAGCTGGCCGCATCAAGAATCGCCGTGTCGAAGTCTGGGTGTACTGAAACGAGTGCAAGATCGTATCGGCTGCCAGCCGCGGGCGTACTGTCCCGGTGCAGGCCCCGGGTTTAAGCTCGGGCGATTTCCGCCAGCAGGAATCGTCCATGTACCTCATCTGTGGTGAAGCGCTTTTCGATGTGTTCGCGGCCTCGACCGACAGCCGCAGTCGTCTGCATCTGGAAGCCGTTGCAGGTGGCTCGCCGTTCAACGTTGCCGTCGGGCTGGCCCGGTTGGGCGCGCAGGCCGCGCTGCTCGGTGGGCTCTCCCGCGATCATTTCGGTCAGCGCCTGCTAGAGCTGCTGCAGGAAGAAGGCATCGCCACCGAGCACCTCGCCATCTTCGATGCGCCGACCACCCTGGCGATGGTCGCCATCGGCGCCGATGGCAGTCCGGTCTACAGCTTTCGCGGCGAAGGCTGTGCCGATCGCCTGTTGCATACCGAACAGCTGCAGCCGCTGCCTGCTGGCATTCGCGGCATCCATTTCGGTTCCTATTCGCTGGTGACGCCGCCGATTGCCGATACGCTGCTGGCCTTGCTGCATCGCGAGCATGCCCAGCGCCTGATTTCACTCGATCCGAACATTCGCCTCAACGTCGAACCCAGCCTCGAACGTTGGCGCGAGCGGGTCGAGGCGTTCGCCGAACGCGCACATCTCATCAAGGTCAGCGACGAGGACCTGGCCCTGCTCTATCCGGGCATGGCGCCAGCGAGCATCGCCCAGCGCTGGCTGGACCATCACGCCGAACTGGTGGTGCTAACCCGCGGTGCCCACGGCGCACAGCTCTTCAGCCGCAAGCACGGCCAGCTGCACGTGGCAGCGCAGGCGGTGACGGTGCGTGACACCGTGGGCGCCGGCGACACCTTCCAGGCCGCGTTGCTCGCCTACCTGGCCGAACAGCAGCTGGACTCGCCGCGCGGGCTCGCGCAGATGGGGCCTGCGCAACTGCAGGCCATGCTCGCCTTCGCCAGCAGCGCCGCTGGCATCACCTGTTCCCGGCGTGGTCCGGACCTGCCCTACCGATACGAAATTGTCTGACCGGTTTGGCCGTTGCGCCCTCAGCAGCTATAACCCTTCGTGGCCTTTCACGACAACGGACCCTGCATGAGAGCGTTGAAGATTACCGACCCGTCCTACGAGCTGATGGACGACCACCACGGCAACTCGCTGATCTATCGCGAGCACGGGTTCCCCTGCCCGCTGGTGCGCTGGCACAACCACAAGGAATACGAGCTGCATCTGATCGTCGCCAGCTCCGGCAAGGTGTTCGTCGGCGACTACGTAGGCAATTTTGGCCCGGACAGCCTGTTCCTCACCGGCCCGCACCTGCCGCACAACTGGATCAGCCAGGTCGAGGACGGCGAGGTCGTGGCCAAACGCGACATGCTGGTCAACTTCACGGACGAGATGCTCGAAGCGGGCCACGCTGTCTTCTCCGAGCTGCGGACCTTCACGCCGATGCTCGAACGCTCGCGCTACGGCATCGAGTTTCGCTGTCCGCAGACCATCGCCCAGGCACGCCAGCTGATGCAGCAGATCGCCGACAGCCGCGGCGCCACCCGCCTCGGCTATTTCCTGATCATGCTCGAGCTGCTTGCCAGATGCGACGACTACCAGTTGCTCTCCGGCGCCACCTCGGCACAGTTGAGCGACGAGCAGCAGGCCGACCGGACCAACATGGCGGTCAACTACATCTTCGAACACTACATGCGCGAGCTGCCGCTGGAGGAAGTCGCCAGCCATCTCGGCATGAAACCCACCTACTTCTCGCGCTTCTTCAAGCGCGCCACCGGGCGCTGCTACGTCGAGTTCGTCAATAGCCTGCGCATCAGCAAGTCATGCGAACTGCTGCTCGATCAGGACAAGCCGGTCACGGATGTCTGCTTCGAATCGGGTTTCAACAACCTGTCCAATTTCAATCGCCGCTTCCAGCAGCTCAAGGGCATGACCCCATCGCGCTATCGGCGCCTCGTCGAACAACGCCTGACCGAGCAGAACCTGGCCAGCTGATACGCTTCCGGCCGGCTGGCTCGAGCGCCCTCTTCCTCGCCCGCTGCTCTACTCGCGTCTTTATGATCGTGGCAAAGCCTCGCTCTTGAGCCCCTGCGACAGGTCTGGACGGTGCCGCTGCGGGCAGCCCACTGCGGTCAAGCGAGTGCAAAAAAGTATCGAAGCGAGTGCAGTCACGGCTTTGTCGCGCAGCCACTGCCGGCGTTGTAATGCCTGCCAGACGCTCGTAGCGCAGTACGCGGGTAACAACAAAAACAATAAGTGCTTCCAGGCCCTGATCTGGAAGAGGAGTCCACGAATGAAAGCATTCAGCTTGCTGCTCGGTACCGCCTGCATGGCCTCGATTGCGCTGGCCCAGGCCGCCGAAACCCTCACCGTTGCCACCGTCAATAACGCGGACATGATCCGCATGCAGCGCCTCTCCAAGACCTTCGAACAGCAGAATCCCGATATCAAGCTCAACTGGGTGGTGCTCGAAGAGAACGTGCTGCGCCAACGCCTGACCACCGATATCGCCACCCAGGGCGGCCAGTTCGACGTGCTCACCATCGGCATGTACGAAGCGTCTCTGTGGGGCGACAAGGGTTGGCTGGCTCCGATGAAGGACCTTCCCGATGGCTACGATCTGGACGACATCTTCCCCTCGGTACGCGAGGGCCTGTCGGTAGACGGGACGCTCTACGCGCTGCCGTTTTATGCCGAAAGCTCGATGACCTACTACCGTACCGACCTGTTCGAACAGGCCGGTCTGCAGATGCCTGAACATCCCACCTGGACTCAGATGGCCGAGTACGCCGAGAAGCTACACAAGCCCGGTGAAGACCAGTACGGCATGTGCCTGCGCGGCAAGGCCGGCTGGGGTGAGAACATGGCACTGGTGACCACAGTCGCCAACTCATTCGGCGCACGCTGGTTCGATGAGAAGTGGCAACCCGAGTTCGATGGCCCGGAGTGGACCAAGGCGGCCAACTTCTATGTGGATCTGCTGAGCAAGTACGGCCCGCCCGGCGCCTCCAGCAATGGCTTCAACGAAAACCTGGCGCTGTTCAACAGCGGCAAATGCGCCATGTGGGTCGATGCGACCGTTGCCGGCTCCTTCGTGACCGATGTATCGCAGAGCAAGGTCGCCGACAAAGTGGGCTTCACCTTCGCTCCGCAGGAAGAGACCGATAAAGGTTCGGCCTGGTTGTACTCTTGGGCACTGGCGATCCCTACCAGCTCGCAGCAGAAAGAAGCCGCCAAGCTCTTCACCGCTTGGGCAACATCGAAGGACTACGCCAAGCTCGTTGCCGAAACAGATGGCGTTACCAACGTGCCACCGGGTACTCGTGAGTCCACCTACAGCGACGAGTACATGGCCGCCGCACCCTTTGCCAAAATCACACTGGAATCGCTGAAGCAGGCCGATCCCGCCTCGCCTTCCGCCAAACCCGTGCCCTACGTGGGCATCCAGCTGGTGACCATTCCGGAATTCCAGGCTATCGGCACTCAGGTCGGCAAGATGTTCTCCGCGGCGCTTACCGGACAGATGCCAGTCGAGCAGATGCTGACCGCTGTGCAGCAGTCGACCACGCGCGAGATGAAGCGCGCCGGCTATCCCAAGTAAGCGCCCCAAGCAGGCATCGTCCCTTCCTAATCGAAGGTGAACACCGGAAAGGGCTCGCCCGAGCCCTCATGGCCTTCTTTCAGCCGGAGCACACCCATGGCCACCTCATCCACAGCCTTGCCCAAGGCGTCTGTCACCGACACGGCAAGCGAGCCGAGCGAGCGAAAGCCGCGCCGCTTTGGCCCCAGCTGGTTCCTCGTCAGCCCGTCCGTTGCGCTGTTGCTGCTGTGGATGCTGGTTCCGCTGTCGATGACCGTCTACTTCTCGGTGATCCGCTACAACCTGCTCTATCCCGGTGAGAACGATTTCGTCGGGCTGGAGAACTTCCATTACTTCCTGACCGATGCCGGCTTCATGCCGGGCATGACCAACACACTGATCCTGGTGGGCAGCGTGTTGCTGATCAGCGTCGTGCTCGGCGTGCTCATCTCTGCCCTGCTGGAGGCGGCTGACTTCGCAGGGCGCGGGATTGTACGCGTGCTTCTGATCTCGCCGTTCTTCATCATGCCGACCGTGAGCGCGCTGGTCTGGAAGAACCTCATCTATCACCCGGTCTCGGGCATTCTCGCGGCGGTGTGGAGGTTCTTCGGCGCACAGCCGGTGGACTGGCTCGCACAGCATCCGCTGGCGTCCATCGTGATCATCGTGTCCTGGCAGTGGCTGCCCTTCGCGATTCTGATCCTGATGACGGCCATGCAGTCTCTCGATCAGGAACAGAAGGAAGCCGCTCGCCTCGATGGTGCCGGCCCCATCGCGATCTTCTGGCACCTGACCTTGCCCCACCTGGCACGGCCAATCGCCGTGGTGGTGATGATCGAGACCATCTTCCTGCTTTCGGTATTCGCCGAGATCTTCACCACTACCAGCGGTGGTCCCGGCTACGCATCCACCAACCTCGCCTACCTGATCTACAACCAGGCGCTGCTGCAGTTCGATGTCGGCATGGCCTCGGCCGGCGGCCTGATTGCGGTGGTGATCGCCAACATCGCGGCGATCATCCTGGTGCGGATGCTCGGCAAGAATCTCACCGAAAAATATTGAGGACGGACCGATGCTGACGCTCAAACAAAGTCGCCGCCTCAATACCCTGGTAGTCGGGGTGCTCGCCTGGGCCGTGGCGCTGCTGCTGTTCTTCCCGATCTTCTGGATGCTGCTGACCAGCCTGAAGACCGAGATCGACGCCTTCGCCACACCGCCGCAGTTCATCTTCACGCCGACGCTGGAGAACTACCTGCAGATTCAGGACCGCAGCGGCTACTTCAAGTACGCCTGGAACTCGGTGACCATCTCCTTCGGCGCCACGGCCCTGGGCATGCTGATTGCGATACCTGCGGCCTACTCGATGGCCTTCTACGAGACCAAGCGCACCAAAGGCACGCTGTTGTGGATGCTCTCGACCAAGATGCTGCCGCCGGTGGGCGTGCTGGTGCCGATCTACCTGCTGGCCAAGCAGTTCGGCATGCTGGACAGCCGCACAGTGCTGATCATCATCTACACGCTGATCAACCTGCCGATTCTGGTGTGGATGATTTACACCTACTTCAAGGACATCCCGCGCGACATCCTCGAAGCGGCACGTATGGACGGCGCAACCTTGATGCAGGAAATGGTTCGCGTGCTCCTGCCAATCAGCAAGGGCGGGCTGGCCTCGACCATGCTGCTGTCGCTGATCCTGTGCTGGAACGAGGCCTTCTGGTCGCTGAACCTGACCTCTTCCAATGCTGCGCCGCTGACCGCCCTGATCGCGTCCTACTCCAGCCCGGAAGGCCTGTTCTGGGCCAAGCTTTCGGCCGTATCCACCCTCGCCTGCGCTCCCATCCTGATTTTCGGCTGGATCAGCCAGAAGCAGCTGGTGCGCGGCCTGTCGTTCGGCGCCGTGAAATAACGCCGCTGAGCTGAGAAGAACAACAGAGGATTCCGAACATGGCAGACCTGAAAGTCCACAACCTGAAGAAAAGCTTCGACGGCAACGACATCATCAAAGGCATAGACCTGGACATTCGTGATCGAGAATTCGTGGTCTTTGTTGGCCCATCCGGCTGCGGCAAGTCCACCCTGCTGCGCCTGATCGCCGGGCTCGAGGAGGTCAGCAGCGGCCGGATCGAACTGGACGGGCGCGACATCACCGATGTCAGCCCGGCCAAACGCGACCTGGCCATGGTTTTCCAGACCTACGCGCTCTATCCGCACATGACGGTGCGCAAGAACATGTCCTTCGCCCTGGATCTCGCCGGCGCGGACAAACAGGAAGTAGCGCGCAAGATCGAGGCAGCCGCCCGCACCCTGGAGCTGGAACCGCTGCTCGAACGCAAGCCGCGACAACTGTCCGGCGGCCAGCGCCAGCGTGTCTCCATTGGCCGCGCTATCGTGCGTAACCCCAAGGTCTTCCTGTTCGACGAGCCGCTGTCCAACCTCGATGCCGCGCTGCGCGTGCAGATGCGTCTGGAGCTGTCGCGCCTGCACCAGGAGCTGCAGGCGACGATGATCTACGTGACTCACGACCAGGTCGAAGCCATGACCCTTGCGGACAAGGTGGTGGTACTCAATGGAGGACGCATCGAGCAGGTGGGTTCACCCATGGAGCTCTATCACAATCCCGCCAACCTCTTCGTCGCGGGCTTTCTCGGCACACCGAAGATGGGCTTTCTCAAAGGCCGCGCAAGCCGTGTCGAAGCCAGCGGCTGCGAAGTCGAGCTCGACGCCGGTTGCCGTCTGTTCCTGCCGGTGAGCGGCGCCACGCTGAAGACGGGCGATCCGGTCACCCTCGGCATCCGCCCGGAACACCTCAACCGTGGCAGCGAAGGCAACTGCCAGTTGACCGTGAAGGCCGACGTAAGCGAGCGGCTGGGCAGCGACACCTACTGTCACGTGGTCACCGGCGACGGCGAGCAGCTGACCATGCGCATCCGCGGCGACTTCACCCCGCGCTATGGCGAATCGCTGTCGCTGACATTGGAAGCCGACCATTGCCACCTCTTCGACAGCAATGGCGTTGCGGTCGGCCAGTCGCTGCAGCAGGCGGCCTGACGGCCCCATAGCCGCCCGAGCCCTGACTTACCGGCAGATCGCTGCGCCTGCAATGGCAGCGATCCGGCCCCCGGCTTTTCCACATTCAAGCCCAGCGAGGCCCGAGATGAAGTTGAACGAAGCGAATCTGCCACAGCTGCCGGGCCCTATCGCGCGCCCCGATTACCGCCTGGCCGAGGTCACCACCGGCATCGCCCATATCGGCGTGGGCGGTTTTCACCGCGCCCATCAGGCGGCCTACACCGATGCACTGATGAACACCGGCGAGGGGCTGGAATGGGGCATCTGCGGCATCGGCACACGCGCCGAGGAACGCTCGATGCGCGACGCACTGGCCGCGCAAGACTACCTCTACACCCTGGTCGAGCTCGACGACCGGCCTGACACCGAGGTCCGGGTGATCGGCAGCATTCGCGACATGCTGTTGGTGGGCGAGGATGGTGCCGAGGCGGTGGTTGCCCGCCTGGCCGATCCGGCGATTCGCATCGTCTCGCTGACCATCACCGAGGGCGGCTATTGCCTGGACGACAGCACCGGCCAGTTCAATGCACAACTGCCCCAGATTCAACATGACCTGCAGCACCCGCTCAGCCCGGTCAGCGTGTTTGGCTTGCTCTGCGCGGCCCTGGCCAAGCGCCGCGGCGACGGCGTTGGGCCCTTCACTGTGATGTCCTGCGACAACCTCCCCCACAACGGCGACGTGACCCGCAAGGCCACGCTGGCCTTCGCCGGCCTGGTCGATGCCGACCTGGCCGGCTGGATCGAGCGCAACGTCAGCTTCCCCAACGCCATGGTCGACCGCATCACGCCCATGACCAGCGCGACCCATCGCCAGGACCTGGAGCGTCAGCACGGCCTCGATGACGCCTGGCCGGTGGTCTGCGAACCCTTCGTGCAATGGGTACTGGAAGACCGCTTCGTCGCCGGCCGGCCGGCCTGGGAAAAGGTCGGCGTGCAGTTCACCGACGACGTCTCGCCCTACGAGGAGATGAAGATCAAGCTGCTCAATGGCAGCCACCTCGCGCTGACCTACCTGGGCTTCCTGCGCGGTTATCGCTTCGTCCACGAAACCATGGCCGATCCGCTGTTCGTCGAGTACATCCGCCGCTACATGGACGAGGACGTCACTCCACAACTGGCTCCCGTGCCCGGCATCGATCTCGCTCGCTACAAGCAGACCCTGATTGAGCGCTTCTCCAACTGCGCCATCGCCGACCAGCTGGAGCGGGTGTGCTCCGACGGCTCGTCGAAGTTTCCCAAGTTCACCGTGCCGACCATCAACCGCCTGATCGCCGATAACGCCGCCCTGGACCGGGCCGCCCTGGTGGTCGCCGCCTGGGCGCTGTATCTGCAGGGCGTCGATGAAAACGGCGAGCGGTACCGCATCCCCGATCCGCGCGCGAATTTCTGCCAGTCCCTTGTCGCGGAGGACGACGGCCTCACTGAACGCCTGCTGGGGCGCGGAGAGATCTTCGGCACGCAGATTCCGCGTTCGCTCGCCTTCCGCGATGCCTTCGAGCGCAACCTGCTGCGGCTGCGCACGCTGGGGGTCAGCGGCACCCTTGATCTGTTGCTGACGCAGTGAGGGACCCGGCATGTTTCTCGGAATCGATTGTGGCACCCAGGGCACCAAGGCGCTGTTGCTCGACGCCAATAACGGGCGCGTGCTCGGCCAGGGCTCGGCCGGCCACGATTTGATCAGCGGACCCAATGGCCGGCGCGAGCAGGACACCGAGCAGTGGACCGCCGCTTTCGCCAGCGCTACCGCCGCGGCACTCGCCGAGGCCGGAGTCGACGGCGATGCCGTGCTGGGCATTGGTGTATCCGGGCAGCAGCATGGCTTGGTTACGCTCGATGCCGCGGGCCGCGTGTTGCGCCCGGCCAAGCTCTGGTGCGACACGGAGTCGGCTACGGAGAATCAGCACCTGCTCGACTGGCTGGGCGGTCAACAGGGTTCGCTGCAACGCCTCGGTATCGTCATCGCACCGGGCTACACGGTGTCCAAGCTGCTGTGGATGAAGGAGCAGCACCCCGCGCTGTTCGCTCGCATCGCCCATATCCTGCTACCCCACGACTACCTCAATTACTGGCTGACCGGGCGTTGCGTAAGCGAATACGGCGACGCCTCCGGCACCGGCTATCTCGATGTGCGCACCCGGCAGTGGGCGTTCGACATCCTGCGGTATGTCGATCCCAGCGGCCGTCTGGAGGCGGCGCTGCCGGAGCTGATCGAACCCCATCAGCCGGTCGGCCGGCTACGCCCCGAACTTGCCGTCCGGCTGGGCCTGAACTCCCAGGCCATCGTCGCGAGCGGCGGTGGCGACAACATGATGGGCGCCATCGGCACCGACAACATCCGCCCCGGCGCGATCACCATGAGCCTGGGAACCTCTGGCACGCTCTACGCGTTCTCCGGGGAACCTCGGGTCAGTCCGCAGCCATCAGGCGCGACGTTCTGCTCGTCCAGCGGGGGCTGGCTGCCGCTGATCTGCACCATGAACCTGACCAACGCCAACGCGGCGATTCGCGACCTGCTGGAGCTGGACCTCGATGCGTTCAACGCGCTGGTGGCGCAGGCGCCGATCGGCTGCGAGGGCGTCACCATGCTGCCATTTCTCAACGGTGAGCGCGTCCCCGCCCTGCCCCAGGCCAGCGCCAGCCTGCACGGCCTGACCGCCGACAACCTGAGCCGCGCCAACCTCTGCCGCGCCGTGCTCGAAGGCGTGACCTTCGGTCTGCGCTACGGGCTGGACCTGCTGCGCGAAAGCGGCATTCGCAGCGAGCGGATCCAGCTCATCGGCGGCGGCGCGAAGAATCCGCTGTGGCGGCAGATCGTCGCCGACATGATGGCCACGCCGGTAGTCTGCACCCGCCACAGCGAGGCCGCGGCGCTGGGCGGCGCGATCCAGGCGGCATGGTGCCATGCGCGACAGCAGGATCCCGAAGCCAGCCTCCAAGCCATCTGCTCGCGCTGCGTCAGCCTGGACGAAGACACCGCGGTCGCGCCGGTCGCCGAGTCGGTCCGGGCCTATGAGCAGGCCTATCGGCGCTATCGGGAGCTGGTGGCCAGCACCTACGGCGGGCAGACACCACCGGAGCTGACGCCGGTCGCCTCCTGAGGCGCAGCGCTCGGTCACAGGCAAACGGTCATAAAAAAGGCAAAGCCACGGTGCGTGGCTTTGCCTTTGGTCCTTTCCCCGGGACGACGCCTTAGCGGCTGCGCAGCGCCTCGCGCGGCACGTACTTGCCAAGCTCGTGACGAGCAATGGCCACCCGATGCACCTCGTCCGGACCATCGGCCAGGCGCAGGGTACGCTGCATCGCCCACCAGTGCGCCAGCGGGAAGTCCTCGGAAACACCCGCGCCACCGTGGATCTGGATGGCGCGGTCGATGACCTTCAGCGCCACGTTGGGTGCGACCACCTTGATCTGTGCGATCTCGCTGGCGGCGATCTTGTTGCCTACGGTATCCATCATGTACGCCGCGTTCAGCGTCAGCAGGCGCGCCATGTTGATCTCGATGCGGCACTCGGCGATGTGGTCGAAGTTCGCGCCCAGCCGGGCCAGCGGCTTGCCGAAGGCGGTACGGCTGACGGCACGTTCGCACATCAGCTTCAGTGCGCGTTCCGCGACACCGATCGAGCGCATGCAGTGATGGATGCGGCCCGGGCCGAGACGCCCCTGGGCGATCTCGAAGCCTCGGCCTTCACCGAGAATGACGTTCTCGTAGGGCACTCGCACGTTTTCCAGCAGCACTTCCGCGTGGCCGTGCGGGGCGTCGTCGTAGCCGAACACCGGCAGCGGGCGCAGCACCTTCACGCCGGGGGTATCCATCGGCACCAGGATCATCGAGTGCTGGGCATGGCGCGGCGCGTCAGGGTTGGTTAGGCCCATGAAGATCATGATCTTGCAGCGCGGGTCGCAGGCACCGGAGGTCCACCATTTGCGACCGTTGATGACCCACTCGTCGCCCTCGCGCACCGCGCGGGCTTCCATGTTGGTGGCATCGGACGAGGCCACGCCGGGCTCGGTCATGCCGAAGGCCGAACGGATTTCGCCGCGCAGCAACGGTTCCAGCCACTCGCGCTTCTGCGCCTCGCTGCCGTAGCGCACCAGCACTTCCATGTTGCCGGTATCCGGCGCCGAGCAGTTGAACGCTTCCGGGCCTAGACCCGAGCTGCCCATGATTTCCGCCAGCGGTGCGTATTCGGTGTTGGTCAGGCCGGCGCCCAGTTCCGATTCTGGCAGGAACAGATTCCACAGCCCCTCCGCCTTGGCCTTGGCCTTGAGCTCCTCGACGATAGCGGTCGGCTGCCAGCGGTCACCCTCGGCGACCTGCTGGTAGAACACCTTTTCGGCGGGATAGACATGAGCATCCATGAACGCTTGCACGCGCTCTCTCAGCTCTTGAACCTTCGGGGAGTAGGCGAAATTCATGGGCGACAACCTTCTGGCAGGTAATGTTTTGTAGTTTTGAATGCTAGAGGAGGCCCAGCGATTTATCGAAGCTATTTTCCTCGTGTATAAACATTCATCACCGATATATGATCGGCGAATTCCGATACACGCCGGAGAGCACAACAATGAACCTTAACAAGGTCGATCTGAATCTTTTCATCGTCTTCGATGCCATCTACACCGAGGCCAACCTGACCCGTGCCGGGCAGATCGTCGGCATCACCCAGCCCGCTGTTTCCAACGCCCTTGCCCGCTTGCGCGAGACGTTCAACGATCCGCTGTTCGTGCGCACCGCCCAGGGCATGGTGCCGACGCCGATGGCGCAGAACATCATCGGCCCGGTGCGCAATGCGCTGCAGCTGCTGCGGGTATCGGTGCAGGAAAGCCGCACCTTCAGCCCGGCGCAGGCAAACAAGACGTTCCGCATCAGCATGACCGACCTCACCGAGGCGGTGATGCTGCCGCCGCTGTTCCAGCGCCTGCGCCGCCTGGCACCGAACGTGAAGATCGAGAGCATGCTGGCCAAGCGCCGCGAGACGACCAAGGAACTGGCCGCCGGCCGCCTGGACTTCGCCATGGACGCGCCACTCAACACCGACCCGCAGGTGCGTCACGTCAAGCTGCTGGAAGACCGTTACATCTGCGCCATGCGCCGCGGCCACCCGCTGGCCAAGGACAAGCTCACCCTGGAGCAATACCTGTCGCTGTCGCACATCCACATTTCCAGCCGCCGCAGCGGGCTCGGTCTGGTGGACCTGGCATTGGGCAAGATGGGCCTGCAGCGCAAGATCGCCCTGCGCTCGCAGCACTACCTGATGGCGACCCAGGTGATCGACCAGACCGACATGGCGGTGACCGTTCCCGAGCGTTTCGCCCGGCGGCACAACCTGCACCAGGTCGATCTGCCGGTAGACATCATGCCGCTGGAAACCCACATCTATTGGCATGAAAGCACCGATCAGGACCCGGCCAACCGCTGGATGCGCGAGCAGATGATCGAGATCGCGCAGCAGGTCACCGCGCAGCAGGATCTCTGACGCGCTGGCGGGTGAAAGCCCGCCTCAGGCGCTGTCGCGCATCACCACTTCGAAACCTACATCGATACAACGCTCGGCAGGCTGCTGACCTCGCATCAGGCTCAGCAGCATCTGCGCCGCCAGCTCGCCGATCTCGCCGCGGCGGGTGCGCACGGTGCTCAGCGCCGGATGCATCCAGGCCGCCGCCGGCAGGTCATTGAAACCGGCAATCGCCAGCCGCCCCGGCACTTCGAGCCCCAGCTGATGGGCGCGAAACAGGGCGCCAAGGGCCAGGTCATCGTTGTTGAAGAACACCGCGTCGATCTGCGAATGCTGCGCCAGCAGCCGATCCAGCAACTCCGCGCCGAGGCCGATGGACGACAGCTGCGGCGTCAGCAATTCCAGAGTTGGCTCATAGCGACTCGCCTGGCGCATGGCCTGACGGTAGCCTTCGGCGCGTTGCAGGGTGCGCGGGTCCAGCTGAGCGGCGGCGAATGCGACGTGGCGGTAACCGCGCTCGAGCAAGGTGCGGGTCATGGCGACGCCAGCTTCCAGTTGCGAGAAGCCGACGCAATAGTCATCCGGCCGCTCGCTCAGCTCCATCAGCGTAACCATCGGTGCGGTGTAGTTGGCCAGCACTGCACGGGCGGCATCGCTGCGCTCGAACCCGGTGATCAGCAGGCCGGCCGGCTGATGGGCCAGATAGGCGCGCAGCAGCCGTTCGTCCTCTTCGGGCCGATAGTGGCTGACGCCGATCATCATTTCGTAACCCGCCGGCATCAGCACTCGCTGGATGGCCTCGACGGTGTCGACGAACACCGCGTTGGACAGCGAGGGGATGATCACCGCCACCAGATTGGAGCGCGAACTGGCCAGGCTGCGCGCCGCCGGATGCGGCACATAGCCGAGCGCCTTGACCGCCTGCTCGACACGCTCACGCAATGCATCGGAAACCAGATCCGGTTGCGACAGCGCGCGGGATGCCGACATCAGCGAGCAGCCGGCGCTACGTGCGACATCCGAGAGGGTTACCCGCTCGGCAGAGCGGCGTCGGCGTGTGGTCATGATCAATCCAGCATCTGAAGGCGGCGAATTCTATCAGCGGTATGGAAGGCAGCACCCTACTGGGACGCTTTCTCCACTTCGGCCTGCACCTGATCGAACAGGTCCTGGCCGACCGCATCGATCACCGTCTGGATCGCCGGCTGCGCCTGCTCACGCATGCGCTGGATTTCCTCGGGACTGACCTCGTTGATCTGCATGCCACGTTCCTTCAGCGCCGCCAGCGCCTGACTGGCCTCGCGACGGGTGTCCTCGCGCTCGGCATCGCGGGCCTTTTCCGCAGCGTCCATGAGGATGCCCTGCTCGGTCGCGGACAGCCCGTCCCACCAGCGCTTGGACACCGTGACGATCCAGGGGCTGTAGACGTGATTGGTCACGCTCAGGTACTTCTGCACCTCATAGAACTTGGACGAGAGGATGGTGTTGTAGGGGTTTTCCTGGCCGTCGACTGCCTTGGTTTCCAGCGCGGTGAACAGCTCGGAGAACGGCAGCGGCACCGCATTGGCGCCCATGCGCTTGAAGGTGTCGATGAACACCGGATTGGGCATCACGCGCAGCTTGATTCCGTTGAAGTCTTCGTACTTTTCGATCGGCCGGGCGCTATTGGTCACGTTGCGAAACCCATTTTCCCAGTACACCAGTCCGACCAGGCCTTTCTCCTCGAGCTTGTCCATCACCTGCCGACCGACCGGGCCGTCCAGTACCTGATCGGCCTGACGCGGATCGGTGAACAGGAACGGCGTATCCCACACCGCCATCTCCTTGCTGATGCCGACCAGCGTCGCGGTCGAGCCAACCATCATCTCCTGCGCGCCGCCGATCAGTGCGTTCTGCATCTGGTCGTCCGAACCGAGGCTGGCGGAGGCGAAGGTGCGCACCTTCAGCTTGCCGCCCGAGGCCTTGGCCACCTCCTCGGCCAGCAGCTTGGCTGCCCTGCCCTGGTTGCTGTCTTCGTTGAGGCCGTAACCGAAGCGGATCATGCGTGGGCGGATGTCGTCCGCGGCCTGCGCGTAACCGAGGCTGAGTGTGCTGCCGAGCAAGGCGGCGGCCAGGGTGCTGATGAGAAGTCGTTTCATGTCGCGTTACCTTCTTGTTGTTGGACGTTGGTTTGTTGAGCGCTTGGTTGCACGACCGGCGTTACCGCAGCCAGGCCAGGGGTACGGTGATGATCGAGGGCACGGCGATAAGCAGCCCGACGATCACCAGATAGATAAGGAAGAACGGCATAACGCCGCGCACCAGGGTTTCCATGCGCAGTCGGCCGATGCCGCCGACCACGTTGAGCACCGTGCCCACCGGCGGCGTGATCAGCCCGATGGACCCGATCAGCACGAACATCACACCGAAGTACACCGGATCGATGCCGGCCTTGATCGCGATCGGCGCCAGCACCGGACCGAGGATCAGGATGGTCGGGGTCAGGTCCAGCACCATGCCGACGGCGATCATCAGCAGCATGATGGCGATCATCAGCAGTTTCGGGTCCTGCGCCAGCGGGCCGAGCATTGCAGCGATCTCGTCGGGCAGCTGCGCCAGGGTGATCATGTACGCCGACACCGTCGCGGCGGCGCAGAGGAACATCACCGAGGCCGTGGTGCGGCTGGCACGGGTCAGCACCTCGACCAGCCCGGCCCAGTTCAGCTCGCGGTACAGCAGGGTCGAAACGGCCAGGGCATAGACGGCGGCGACCACCGCCGCTTCGGTCGGGGTGAACAGGCCGCCACGCAGCCCGCCGACGATGATCACTGG
Organism: Stutzerimonas kunmingensis; assembly: GCF_021432085.1. Classification (GTDB taxonomy): domain Bacteria; phylum Pseudomonadota; class Gammaproteobacteria; order Pseudomonadales; family Pseudomonadaceae; genus Stutzerimonas. The sequence continues at coordinate 2,632,857 of NZ_CP090366.1, forward strand.
CAGCATCAGCGCGGCAGCACCGTCGACCAGCACACGACGGCGCTCGGCGGCGCTGGCCTTTTCCTGTTTCGGTTCGTCGATCCGCCGGGCGATCAGCGTCCAGGCCACGATCAGACCCATGCCCATGATCAGCCCCGGCACCATGCCGGCGAGAAACAGCTGGCTGATCGAAGTACCGGTGACCACGCCGTAGATCACGAACGGCATGGAGGGCGGAATGATCGGCGCGATGATCCCGCCTGCCGCCACCAGGCCCGATGACGAACTCAGCGGGTAGCCGCGCTCGCGCATCATCGGCAGCAACAGCGTCGCCAGCGCGGCGGTATCGGCCAGGGCCGAGCCGGACATGCTGGCCAGCAGCACCGAAGCGGCAATCGCCACGTAACCCAGGCCGCCACGCTTGTGACCGAAATAGGCCTGCGCCATGGCGATGATGCGCCGCGAGATGCCGCCGGCATTCATCAGCTCGCCAGCAAGGATGAAGAACGGCACCGCCAGCAGCGGGAAGCTGTCAGCGCCGGCCTGAAGGTTCTGAGCCAACAGCTGCACGTCCCAGAAATCCAGGTACCACATCAGCACCGAGCCGGTGAGCAGCAGCGCGAAGGCGATGGGCATGCCAAGCGTCATGAAGCCCAGCAGCGATGAAAGGAAGACGACGACGGTCATACAAGGTCCTCGGTTGGGCAGTGCCCGTATTGTTCTGAATGCGGCGTCGCTTCAGTCCGCGGTGACATTCGCAGCGGCGGTGGCCGATGGCTGATCGCGCCGCCAGACATTGACCAGCTGCACCAGCGCCAGTACCGCCAGCGCGACCATGCTGGCGGCCACGGGCAACATCGCCAGGCCCAGCGGATAACCGACTACCGGGCTGTTGATGGTCCAGCCGAACTGCATCTGATTCCAACCACCCCAGGCCGCCAGGCAGCTCGCAGCTGCCACCAGCAGCCAGCTGAGAGAGTCGACGACGCGGCGGAACAGCCGAGGAAAACGGTCGCGCAGCATGGAAAAGCTCATCAGCTCGCCTCGGCGCATGCTCGAAGCGACACCGACGAACACCAGCCAGACGAACGCCAGCCGCGACAGCTCCTCAGCGCCGGTCCAGCCAGTGCCGAAGGCATAGCGCAGCACCACGCTGGAGAACACCACGATGACCATGAAGGCCATCAACGCGGCCATCAGCCAGTCGGTCAGGCGGTCGAATTGCTGAGCGACCGTGCCGCTGTAGATCGGCTCGTTGGTCAAAGGTGGCGCCGTGGTAGCGCTATCAAACGGGCGCGAGGAAAGATCGACCCGGGTTTCGATCAGCTCATCCAGACCGGCGCCCTGCATCCATTCGACGATCTGGCGCAAGACGACCTCGCGCGGTTGACTGGCATCCACCGTCAATACGCCCGGTTCGCCCTCGGGTGATTCGAGGGTGGCGAATTGGCTGTCGACCAGGGAAATCGGCATGAAATGCCCCGCCCTGCCACCGACTCGCTGTATGGCGGTTTCGTAATCGATGGCCAGATGGGCGAAACGCAGCTCCGGAACCGCACTGCGCAGCAACTCCCGGTAGCTGCGCTTGAGCGCCGAGCAAGCCAGCACGAAGCCGCTGCCCGCCGCCAGGGTGCGCTGCATTTCGGCGATCAGCGCGTGCAGCCACTCCACGCGATCGGCGTCGGACAGCGGCGTGCCGGCACGCATGCGCGCCACGTTCTCTGCCGGGTGAAAGTTGTCCGCTTCGATATGCGGCAGGCCGAGCGCATCGGCTACGGCGTGGCTGGTGTCCGTCTTGCCGGAACCGCTGACGCCCATGACGACCAGAACCGGAAGCGCGGAAGCCTTTGAGGTATGCACTGAAGGCATGCGAGGAATCCATTGTTTTGCTTGTTTGGCCTGATGTTAGCGCTATCACGCATCTCGATAGAACTACCGCTCGTCGACCATACGGTCACGAAACAGCTGTTTTCGCACGGCATTGCGATCGACTTTCGCGGCGGTACGACTACAATCGCGTCCCTTGTAATCGAGGACACCAAGCATGCCCAAAGCCATGTGCCGCCACATTCTGGTCAAGACCGAGGCCGAAGCCGCGCAGCTGAAAAAGCGCATCGCCAATGGCGAAGCATTCGACGTGCTGGCGCGCAAATACTCGACCTGCCCGTCCAGCAAGAAAGGTGGCGACCTCGGCGAAGTGCGCCCGGGGCAGATGGTGCGGAGCATCGATCAAGTGATCTTCAAGAAGCCGCTGCGCGAAGTGCACGGCCCGGTAAAGAGCCAGTTCGGCTACCACCTGGTGCAGGTGTTCTACCGCGACTGAGCTGGCGTTTAGCCAAAGCGCTGCAGCTGCATCTCCCGCAGGCGACTGAGCGTGCGGCGGAACGGGAATGCCAGATAGCCCTCGGTATACAGCTCGTCCAGTGCCACCTCGGCTTCGATATAGAGCGGAATCCGCCGGTCGTAGCACTCGTCCACCAGCGCGATGAAGCGGCGCACGGCATCATCCCGCGCGGCGAGCCTGGGCAACTGGCGATCACCCGCCGCCACCCGCGCGGCTCCATCCTCGGTGCCGCGGGCAATGCGCCCATCGCGCTGTGTGCCGCCGAGCTCGGGCACAGCACCAATCAGGATCGCTGCGAAACGGTCGCACAGTTCGATGAAGTCCAGCGCCGAAAACGGCTGTTCGCAGAGATCGGCGAAGCGGCACCAGAGCACCGATTCGCTACGCCGCACGACGTCGAGCTGCCGACGGCTGAGGGCGAGTGGCTCGGTGCTGACCGCACCATCGGCCAGCGCCTCGAACGTCGCGGCTAACGCAGTGGCGCCGTCGAACGGGGCGATCCAGTAGCGCTGCAACGCAGCGCCGGGACGCAGGCGGTGATCGGCGCCACCATCCACATCAACCACATGCATGTGCTGCACGATGGCATCGAAGGCCGGCAGAAAACGCTCGCGATTGAAGCCGTCGGCGTACAGCTGCTCCGGCGGCTGGTTGGAGGTGGCGACGATCACCACGTCATGCTCGAAGAGCACCTGGAACAGGCGTCCCAGGATGATTGCGTCGCCGATATCACCGACGAAAAGCTCGTCGAAGCAGAGCACGCGAATCTCTTGTGAAAGTTCTCTGGCCAGGGCCTGCAACGGATCGGCCGTGCCGTTGAGCTGGAACAGCCGGATATGCACCCAGCGCATGAAATGGTGGAAATGCTGCCGCCGCGAAGCAACCGTCAGGCTTGCGTGAAACAGGTCCATCAGCCAGGTCTTGCCACGCCCGACCGGTCCCCATAGTTAGACGCCGAGAGGCAGGTCCGCACCTGAAACAAGCGCCTCATGACAGGCCTGAAGCCGTGCAACGGCGCGCTGTTGAGCCGCATCGGGCACGAAACCGTCTTGCACGATGGCCTGCTGATAACGTTCAAGGGGCGAGTCGACGTGCATGATCGTCCGGCGCAAAAGCCGCCATGGTAGCGCGCGACTGCTCAGTTGTGCCCATCCTGCAGCAGTCGCTCGGCCTGGGCGCCGAGCTGCTCGAGCAGCATCGCCTGCGCCGGCAACAGTTGCTCGTGAACACGGGTCAACGCATAGACCGGCACGCTGATGGCCGGTTCGAGCAGACGAGCCTGTACCTCGCCGCCAGTAGCCGCCAGCGCGGTGAACGGGTCGACCAGCGCCACGCCCTGCCCCGCGGACACCAGCTGTCGCGCCAGCTGATAGGTCTGTACCCAGGTAACGACGCGCGGCGGCGGATCGAGCTCCTCGATGTGGCCGCGCAACAGGCTGCCCAGCGCATCGCGGGCGTCGATGCCGATCAGCGCTTTACCCGCCAAGGCCTGCAGGCGCAGCGGGCCGTGCAGTTCATCCGGCTGCCACCAGCCAGGCGGCGCGATCACGTGCATGCGTCCCTCGGACAATAGCCGGCTGCTCAGTCCCGGATGCTCCACCGCCTGTGAAGTCAGCCCGAGATCGGCTTCACGCAGTAGCAGGGCCTCGACGATTTCCGCCGTGTGCTGCGTCGCGAGCTGACAGACCGTACGTGGAAATCGCTCGCGCCAAGTGCTCAACGTCTGTGGCAGCAGCGCCTGAGCCAAGGCCGGCGTACAGATCAGGCGCAGGGCGCACTCCTCGCCCCGGCCGAGGCTGTCAGCTAGCCGCCGCAGATTCTGCAGGTCGATAGCCAGGCGTTCGGTCTGCTGCTGCATTACCCGCGCCTCGGCGGTGGGCTGCAGCTTGCCCCGCACCCGGTCGAACAGCGCAAAGCCAAGTTGCTGCTCGGCATGCTTGAGAATCTTGCTCGCCGCCGGCTGGGAGATATGCAGCAGCTCGGCCGCGGCCGTCAGGCTGCCGGTTTGCAGGATCGCCTGGAACAGTTCGATATGACGCAGCCGCATGCATGTCCCCTCTTCAGACAATCGAGCATAACCGCAGGTTATGGGAACGCTCCATCCTTTCATTGGCCGCCTCGCTGGCACGCGGCCTAGGCTGCGCTGATCGAGTCGGAGGAGCAGTTGCATGCGGGTAGCAGTCATCGGCGCAGGCGTTATCGGGCTTGCCACAGCCTATTCACTGGTGCGCCAGGGGCACAGTGTGGAGCTGATCGAAGGGCGCGACGATGTCGCCCTGGAGACCAGCTTCGCCAATGGCGGACAGCTCAGCTATCGCTACGTTTCGCCCCTGGCCGATGCCGGCGTGCCGCTGCAGGCGATTGGTTGGATGCTGCGCGGAGCCGATGCCCCGTTGCGTTTCCGACCGCAGGCGAGCCTGCATCAGTGGCGCTGGTGCCTGCAGTTCCTGCTGGCGTGCCGGCGTTCGGTCAATCGGCGCAACGCGGCTCACTTGCTGCGGCTCGCCCTGCACAGCCAGCAGATCCTGCGCAGCTGGCGCGAGCAGGACCAGCTGGACGGCTTCGCCTGGCGCGCCAACGGCAAACTGGTGATCTATCGCGATCAACACAGCCTGCACAAGGGCGCAGCGGCCATCGACGACGAATCAGGGCAGCGGCTGCTGGACGCCGCGCAATGCGTCGACGTCGAGCCGGCGCTGACGCCGTTGGCGTCATCGCTGCACGGCGGCATCTATTCGCCCGGCGACGAGGTTGCCGACTGCCATCTGTTCTGCACCGAACTGCTGCGGCGACTGCGGGCATCGCCTGCGTTTCTCCTGCATACCGGCCAATCGGTAAGCGCATTGCGCACCGAAGGCAAGCGCGTCCGCGCGGTCATGCTCGGGCGCGATGAAGTCGCCATCGACCATCTGGTAGTGGCGGCCGGCACCGGCAGCGTCGGGCTGCTTCGGCCACTGGGTATCGACCTGCCGATCTACCCACTCAAGGGCTACAGCCTGACCGTTGCGCTGGCCGACCAGGACCGCGTGCCGCAAACCAACGTCACCGACTACGACAACAAGGTCGTCTACGCCCGCCTCGATGACCAGCTGCGCGTCGCGGCGATGGTGGATATTGCCGGCTGGGATGCCGAGCTCGACCAGCAGCGCATCGCCACCCTGCAACGTCTGGCTAGTGCGACCTTCCCCGGTGCCGGCGACTACCAACGCGCGCGGCAATGGGCAGGCCTGCGCCCGGCGACGCCCCAAGGTACGCCGCTGATCGGCCGCAGCGGATTCGACAATCTCTGGCTCAACGTCGGCCACGGCAGCCTCGGCTTCACCCTGGCCTGTGGCAGCGCCGACCTGCTCGCCAGCGTAATCGGCGGATCACCACCCGCTGTCTCCCTGGACGGCTTGAGTCTGCCCGCCTGACCACTCAAAGAGGAAACCGATATGCCCGTTCAACGCATCGAGAGCAATCCGCGAATGTCCGCCGCGGTCATTCATGCAGACCTTGTGTTCCTCGCCGGCCAGGTGCCGGACGACCGCGGCCTGGATGCCGCAGGACAGACCCGCGAGGTGCTGGCGAAGATCGACCGGTTGCTGGCCGCCGCCGGATCCAGTCGCGAGCACCTGCTCAGCGCGCAGATCTGGCTGAAGGACATCGACGCCGACTTCGCCGCCATGAACGAGGTCTGGAGCGACTGGCTGCCAGCAGGCTGCGCACCGGCACGGGCGACGGTACAGGCGCGTCTGGCCTCGCCCGAGGTGCTGGTCGAGATCATGGTGATCGCTGCGCGCGCCTGACCACAGCGGTCTATCGTTCCTGCGCCGGCCAACCACAGTTGCAACCACCCACAATACAAACAAGAGGGAACCGCAATGAACCACCAGATCCGTAACGGCCTGTTCGGCATCACCCTGGCCGGCGTGCTCGCCAGCGCCTTGGCGAGCACCAGCGTGCTGGCACAGGAGCGCTTCGTCACCATCGGCACCGGAGGGCAGACCGGCGTGTATTACACCGCCGGCCAGTCGGTGTGCCGCTTCCTCAATCGTGCCGAGGTGAAGCCCGCCATCAAATGCAACGCACCCTCGACCGCGGGCAGCGTGACCAACATCGTGTCGTTGCACAAAGGCGAGTATGACTTCGGCTTCATCCAGTCCGACCATCAGCACAAGGCGCTGCAGGGCCTGGCGCCCTTCGACAAGGAAGGCGCCGTCGAACTGCGCGCGGTGTTCTCGCTGCAGTCGGAGATTCTCACCGTGGTCGTTCGCAACGACAGCGGCATCACCGATCTGGCCGGACTCGAAGGCAAGCGGGTAAACATCGGCGTGCCCGGCTCGGGTAGTCGCGACACCTTCGAGGAGGTCATGCAGGTCAAGGGCTGGACCAACGCCAGCTTCTCCCTGGCCGCGGAACTCAAACCGGCGGAAATGGCTTCCGCCTTGGGTGACAACAACCTTGACGCCATCACCTATGTGGTCGGCCATCCGAGCGGTGCGATCCAGGAAGCCTTGACCAATGTAAAGGCCAGGATCATTCCCGTGCAGGGCGCCGAGATCGACAGCCTGCTGGCCAAGGCCGATTACTACAGCGCCGTGGAAATCCCCGCAGGGCTCTACCCGGGCGTGGAAGGCGCCATTCCATCGATCGGCGGCAAAGCCGTGCTGGCGACCACCAGCAAGACCGACCCGGAGGTGGTCTATCAGCTGGTCAAGTCGGTATTCGACAACCTCGATAGGTTCAAGCGCCTGCATCCAGCCTTTGCCGATCTAAAGGCCGAAGACATGATTCGCGTCGGACTGACTGCGCCACTGCACGAGGGCGCCGAGCGTTATTACAAGGAGAAGGGTTGGCTGTAAGCCGACGAAATCAGCGGGCGTCACTGCCCGCTGAGTACAGGCTCAGAGCTCCACGGACAGGCTAACGCTCAGGTTGCGCGGCTCACCCGGCATGATCCAGACATTGCTGTAGGAGCGCTCGTAGTAGGTCCGGTCGAAGGCGTTGTTCAGGTTCACGCCGAGGGTCAGCTTTTGCGTCGCCTTGTAGCGCGCCAGCAGGTCCACGGTCGTGTACGACGGCAACTCGAAGTCGCTATCGGCCTGCCCTGCCCGATCACCCACGTAGTTCACGGCGCCGCCAAGGGAGAGTCCGCTGAGATCACCATCGAGGAATTCGTAGGTGGTCAGCAGGCTGCCGCTGTGGCGCGGTACGTTGAGCAGCCGGCTGCCGCTGGCCAGGGTGTTGTCGCGAGTCACCTCGGCATCCACGTAGGCGTAACCACCGATCACGCGAATCGCATCGGTCAGCTGTCCTGCCAGCTGCAGGTCAATCCCGCGGCTGCGCACCTCACCGGCGGCGATCTGAAAGCCGCTGTTCGCCGGATCGCTGGTCAGCACGTTTTCCTTGGTCAGATGGAACGCTGCGGCGGTGAGCCCCAGACGGCCGTCGAACAGGTCGAGTTTGACCCCCGCCTCATAGCCCACGCCCTCTTCCGGATCGAACGTGGCGCCGCTGAAGTCGGCGCCATTGTTTGGCTTGAACGACTGCGAGGCGTTGGCGAACAGCCCGACCTCCGGTATCAGCTGATAGAGCACACCGACACGAGGCGTGACCTTTTCATGAGTCTGCTCGGTGCGCCGGCCAGCAACCTCATTGTCCAGGCGTTGTTCGTAGTGGTCATAGCGGGCGCCGATGACCCCGAAGAGCTTGTCGGTAAAGCGAATCTGGTCCTGCAGGTTTAGCGCCCGGCTATGCACCAGCTCATTGCGGTCAACCGTACGCGCCGGGTTGAACGCCGGACGCGGTGTACCGTAGACCGGGTTGTAGAGATCGATGTTGCGCAGATTGTTGGAGCGCAGCATGAATTCGCTCAGGGCGTAACGCTCGTACTCGGTGCCGATCAACAGCTGATGCTCAATCGAGCCGGTATCGAAACGCCCGCGCAGCTCCAGCTGGGTGATCGCGTCCTGCCAGTCATAGTCGCGATAGCGCAGGTTGCGGGTCAGCGTGCGGCCGTCTGCTGCGACCTCTGCCGCTTCGGTCGCGTAGCCATCCATCCGGCCCTGCTTGTAGTGGCTGGCCAGGCGCAGCGTCCAGACTTCGTTGAGGTCGTGTTCGAGTTCGGCCTGCAGCGTTTCGTTGTCGTTGCTGATCGGCCCATCCGAGGGCTCGCCATAGAACGCTGAGCGGGACACCTTGCCCAGGTCGCCGCCCGGTGCGACCACACCGCGATCGAAGGTCTGGCGGTTGCGCACCACCTCAGCCTGCACCAGTAATCGCGTGTCCGGGCTCAATTCCCAGCTGAAGGACGGCGCGACGAACTGGCGCTCAGCCTCGCGATGATCGCGGAAGCTATTGCCGTCTTCGACGGCGATATTCATGCGATAGAGCATGTTGCCGTCTTCATCGAGCGGGGTGTTCACGTCCAGCGCAGTGCGATAGCGATCCCAGCGACCGGCGCTGAGATCGAGACGGGCAAAGCTGTCCAGTTGCGGCCGCTTGCTGACGATATTGATGGTGCCGCCGGGGTCACCGCGCCCGTAAAGGCTGGCCGAGGGCCCCTTGAGCACTTCGACCCGCTCGATACTGGAGGCGTCCGGCGGGTTCATGAAGCCGCGGTTGACGCTGAAACCGTCCTTGTAGAACTCCCCGGTGGTCAGCCCCCGCACGCTGTACTCGTACATGGTCAGGCCACCGAAGTCGTTCTGCCTGGAGACGCCGCCGGCGAAATCCAGCGCCTTCTCTACACGCGGGCTGTCCAGATCCTGCAATACGGATGCTGGAATCACGCTGATCGACTGGGGTATTTCCTCGATGGGTGTGTCGGTCTTGGTCGCACTGCGCGTGCGTTTGGCGCGATATCCCTGAACCGGTCCATCGGCGCGTTCCTGGTCCGCCGTGATGGTGATCGAATCGAGTACCGCCGCCTCCTTTGCTATAGCCAGCGGCGCACCAGCCAGGATCAACGCTGCTCCGCAACCCGCCCACTTCACTACCGCACTTGCGTTATTCATGCCTTAACTCAGATACCGATGTTATATCGTAACAATGCTCTCTGTTTAGCATCCGGGTGTCAATGAAACGATTCGCATCCGCTCAAGCTCGACGACCGCTACCGCGCGATTCCTGTTTGCCTTGTCAGCCCGTCCTTACGCCAGCGAGTGCAGCTATGCGACAATGCGCGGCTGAAGTTCGGTAGCCACCCCGCATTCATCCGGCAGCAGGCGCAAACGCCCACCGTGTTGTCATTCATCTCAAGAATCGCTGGATCGACCAGCTCCCTTTCGGAGCGAGCTGGACCGCTGAGTATTGGTATCGGATCGGTATCAGCCTGATTCACGCAGCCACACGTCATTGATAGGTACGCCCTTGATCTCCACCGCCAACATCACCATGCAGTTCGGTGCCAAGCCGCTGTTCGAAAACGTTTCCGTCAAATTCGGCGGTGGCAACCGCTACGGCCTGATCGGCGCCAATGGCTGCGGCAAGTCGACCTTCATGAAGATTCTCGGTGGCGATCTGGAACCGTCCGCCGGCCAGGTGATGCTCGAGCCGAACGTGCGCCTGGGCAAGCTGCGCCAGGATCAGTTCGCCTACGAAGAATTCAACGTGATCGACACGGTGATCATGGGCCACGAGGAACTGTGGAAGGTCAAGGCTGAGCGCGACCGCATCTATTCGCTTCCGGAAATGAGCGAAGAGGATGGTATGAAAGTCGGCGAACTCGAGGGCGAGTTCGCCGAAATGGACGGCTACACCGCAGAATCCCGTGCCGGCGAACTGCTGCTTGGCCTGGGAATTCCGCTGGAACAGCACTTCGGCCCGATGAGCGAAGTCGCTCCCGGCTGGAAGCTGCGTGTGCTGCTGGCCCAGGCGCTGTTCTCCGATCCGGATGTGCTGCTGCTGGACGAACCGACCAACCACCTGGACATCAACACCATCCGCTGGCTGGAAACGATCCTCACGGCGCGTAACAGCACCATGATCATCATTTCCCACGACCGCCACTTCCTGAACTCGGTCTGCACCCACATGGCGGACCTGGATTACGGCGAGCTGCGCCTGTTCCCGGGCAACTACGACGAGTACATGACCGCGGCGACCCAGTCGCGCGAGCAGCTGCTGTCGGACAACGCCAAGAAGAAGGCTCAGATCGCCGAACTGCAGACCTTCGTCAGCCGCTTCTCGGCCAACGCCTCCAAGGCCAAGCAGGCCACCAGCCGCGCCAAGCAGATCGACAAGATCCAGCTGGCCGAGGTCAAGCCGTCCAGCCGTATCAGCCCGTTCATTCGCTTCGAGCAGACCAAGAAGCTGCACCGCCAGGCAGTGACTGTCGAGCGCCTGTCCAAGAGCTTCGACGACAAGGAACTGTTCAAGAACTTCAGCTTCACCGTCGAGGCCGGCGAGCGCGTGGCGATCATCGGTCCGAACGGTATCGGCAAGACCACCCTGCTGCGCACCCTGGTTGGCGAACTGACCCCAGACAGCGGCAGCGTCAAATGGACCGAAAGCGCCGACTACGGCTACTACGCCCAGGACCATGCCCATGACTTCGAGGATGACGTCAGTCTGTTCGACTGGATGAGCCAGTGGACTCAGGGCGGCGAGCAGCTGGTGCGCGGCACCCTCGGCCGCATGCTGTTCTCCAACGACGAGATCCTCAAGTCGGTCAAGGTCATCTCGGGTGGCGAACAGGGCCGCATGCTGTTCGGCAAGCTGATCCTGCAGAAGCCCAACGTCCTGGTGATGGACGAACCGACCAACCACCTCGACATGGAATCCATCGAGGCACTGAACCTCGCGCTGGAGAACTACCCGGGCACGCTGATCTTCGTCAGCCACGACCGTGAATTCGTCAGCTCGCTGGCGACCCGCATCATCGAGCTGTCGGAGAACGGCGTGACCGACTTCAGCGGCAGCTACGACGACTACCTGCGCAGCCAGGGCGTAATCGTCTGATCCTCACCCTGCCCGCGTATCGCAGCGCCTCTTTCTTCGGAGACGGCGCTGCAGACTCATAGACAACGCCTCAGCAAGGCGCCGTGCCACGCATCAGCTGGCAAAGCGACGGGCAAGGAAGTCCAGTAGCAGCGTATTCACCCTCCCCGCCTGTTCGTTCTGGATCCAGTGGCCACACGGCGCCAGTTCGTGTCGTTCCAGATCCGGCACCCATTCCGGCATCTTCTTCAGCGTGTAGGCCTCGAGCTCACCAACCGGGTCATGGTCGCCGATCAAAAACATGGTCGGCTGCGTGATCTTGCGCCCCTGCAGTGGCTCGGTAACCTGCCAGTTGCGTTCGAAGTTGCGATACCAGTTCAGCGCACCGCGAAAACCGTGCTCGGCGAACGTCTGCCGATACACCGCCAGATCGTCTTCCGAGCACCAGTCGGGCAACGGCCCCGGCTGCATGCCGTCCTCGAACAAGGTGCCGTCAGCAGGCTTGTTCTGCAGCAACAGGTTCCTTTCCTGGTAATACATCAACAGGCGCAGGGTACGATCAATGTCGGCATCCAGTTCACGCTCGGCGCGACCGGGCTGCTGGAAATAGAGGATGTAGTTGAATCGATCACCGCTGGCTTCGCGCATGATTTCGGTCGCGGGCCGCCGCGGTCTTCCGGCGAAGGGCACCGACATGGTCACCAGCGCGGTGACCCGCTCCGGCTCCAGCAACGCGAGATACCAGGCGACCATTGCGCCCCAGTCGTGCCCGATTAGCGCCACCTGCCGGTGACCGAAATGATCCATGGCCGCACGAACGTCCCCACACAGCGTCAGCACATCGTAGGCCGAGACGTCCACTGGCGCGCTGCTGAGCCCGTAACCACGCATCTCGGGAACGAACACGCGATAACCAGCCGCCACCAGTGAATCGATCTGATTGCGCCAGGAATACCAACACTCGGGGAAGCCATGCAGCAGCCAAACAGGCCTGCCCGCTTCGGGTCCGGCGCTATAAAGACTGAGGGATATACCGTTCAGGTCGAGCTGGAAATGGTCCGCTGTACTGTTCATGAGGCCTCCTGACTGGAGGCCTCACTATGGCAAAGCCAGGCGCGCGTGTGCGCTGTATCAGCAGGGCGAAGGCCGCGACATCCCGCCGATGGATCAGCCCTGGGCGCTGGCCCAGTCGATCAGGCCGAACTGCCAGGTAGCCAGAATCAGCAGGCCGAAGCCGATCCGGTACCAGGCGAACGCCGCGTAGCTGTGATTGCCGATGAACTTGAGCAGCGCCCGCACTGCAAGCATCGCGAAGATGAACGAGGTGACGAATCCGACCGCGAACACGGCGAAATCGCCCGGCTGAAAGAGCTCGCGGTACTTGTAGCCGGAGTACACCGCCGCGCCGACCATGGTCGGCATGGCCAGAAAGAACGAAAACTCGGTAGCCGCCTTGCGCGACAGGCCGAACAGCAGGCCGCCAATGATGGTCGAGCCTGACCGCGAGGTGCCGGGCACCAGTGCCAGGCACTGGGCGAAGCCGACTTTCAGTGCCAGTGCCCAGTTCATGTCGTCGACGGTTTCGGCACGAATGATGTGATCACGCCGTTCGGCCCAGAGCATCACGACACCGCCGATCACCAGCGCGGTGGCTACGGTGATGGGGTTGAACAGGTATTCGTGAATCAGGTCGGCAAAAGCGACACCGAGGACAACTGCAGGCATGAAGGCGATCAGCAGGTTCAAGGTGAACTTCTGCGCCTGAGACTCCTTGGGCAGGCCAATCACTACGTCCAGGATCTTGCGCCGATACTCCCAGATCACCGCGAGAATTGCCCCGAGCTGAATGATGATGTTGAAGGCCAGCGCCCGCTCGCCACCAAAACCGATCAGGTCCGCAACAATGATCTGGTGACCGGTACTGGATACCGGCAGAAACTCGGTTACACCCTCGACCACGCCCAGAATCAACGCCTGAATCGCAACCCAAAGATCCATCTATTCCCCTAAAGCGATGCAGCCCATCGCGACTCAATGCAACCAAGGTATATGTCAGAAAGCCATCTGGCCGGCTGTTCTGACTCGTTCGAGAGAACTAAATTCCTCTGCAAACGAAACGGGGCTCATTTTTAGCCACGGGCGGCCGAAAAGCTATACAGGGTGCCGCGAAACGACCGCATTCAGAAGGTCGACAGCGGCGCGACAGACCCACCGATCAGCCAGAACAAAACGATAAGAAAGTCCCATCAGGAGCCCTATTCATGAATCTGCTGCGAAACGTTCCCATTAGCAAGCGCCTCTGGCTGATCCCCGTGGTCGCCGTCTTCATGCTGTTCATCCTCGGCATGCTGATGATTCAGCAGGTCCGCTCCGATTTGTATCGTGGCAAGCAGGAGGCAACTCGGAACATAGTCGAGGCTGCATCCGGCGTACTCGAGTACTACCGGGCACAGGAAACCAGTGGCGCCATGACCACGAGTGAAGCCCAGAAGGCGGCCATGGAGCAGATCCGCCTGCTGCGCTACGACGGTCAGGACTATTACTGGATCAACGACCTCGGCCCGACCATGATCATGCATCCTATGCAGCCGAAGCTGGACGGCCAGGACCTGTCGAAGATCAAGGATCCGGACGGCAAGGAACTGTTCAACGAGATGGTCAAGATCGCCCAGCGGGACGGGGCTGGTCTGGTCGACTACATGTGGGCCAAGCCCGGTGAGGCAGATCCGGTGCCGAAGATCTCCTACGTGCAGTTGTTCAAGCCTTGGGGCTGGATCATCGGCTCGGGCATCTACGTGGACGATGTCGAGCAGGAATTCTGGAACTATCTGACTCGTTTCTCCCTGATCGGCCTCTTTATCTCGGCAATCATGGCCGTGCTGGTGGCGATCCTGATCCGCAGCATCGTGCGCCCCCTGCGCCACACCATGTCGGCGATGGCGAATATCGCCAGTGGCGAAGCCGATCTGACGCGTACTCTGGATGTATCCGGCAACGACGAGCTGAGCACCCTTGGCCGTGACTTCAACCGCTTCACCCAGAAACTGCGCACCGTGGTCGGTCAGCTGTTCGAGACAGCCGGCGCGCTGGATCAATCCTCCCGTTCGCTGAGCCACCTTTCCGGTCAGGCCCATGAGCAGAGCCAGCAGCAGATGCTGCAAATGGAGCAGGTCGCCACCGCCGTCAACGAAGTCACCTACGCCGTACAGGAAGTCGCGAAGAACGCCGAGCATGCCTCCAGCGAAGTCGGCAACGCCGAAAATCAGGCGGGCCAGGGTCAGCGCAATATCGAAACGAGCCTGCAGCAGATCGACGAGCTTTCCGCGACCATCGGCCAGGCCGTCGACGTGATTCAGTCACTGGCTGATGAAACCACCAAGATCGGTTCGGTACTGGAAGTGATCGGCTCGATCGCCGAGCAGACCAACCTGCTCGCACTCAATGCCGCGATCGAAGCTGCCCGAGCCGGTGAACAGGGCCGCGGTTTCGCCGTGGTGGCCGACGAGGTTCGTCTGCTGGCGCAGCGTACGCAGCAATCGACTGCCGAGATACATAGCATGATCGAACGCCTGCAGAAGAACTCCGGCGCTGCGGTAAACGTGATCATGGAAAGCAATCGCGCCTCCCAGCTCACCGTAGAGCAAGCCAGCCAGGCCGGCGAGAGCCTTGGCGAAATTGCCCAGGCGCTGCGCAACCTCTCAGGCCTGAACGCATCAATCGCCAGTGCCACGCTACAACAGTCCCACGTGGTCGAGGACATCAACCAGAACGTGACCCAGGCGGCCGGGCTGGCGCAGGAAAGCACCCTGGCTGCCGAGCAGTCCAGTGAAGCTGGTAAGCGCCTTGGCGAACTCGCCGATCAGCTGAATCGTCTGCTGAGCCAGTTCAAGGTCTGATAAACCCTTTGCCTGCGGCCCGCCAGATGAGCAGGCCGCAGGCACTTCGACGAAGCAGGCGCCCCGCCCCACGCTCCATCGCGGAGCACGCCCTTAGAGATTCGATACATTTCCCGTCGCGACAGGTTGTCGCACGGGATTTTTTTTGCGGCCCGCGCCGATTCCCTCACGCTGCGCATGGCGTTGCGAAGTTTTTCAATATTTACAGGGAGTTAGCTCAAAAGTACTAAGCCGACTCGACCAGGCGTCAACGTTATACTTTTGGCTAATTGCAAAGCCCTTCAAATTTTTTCGAACTCGCATGTGACTCGTCAGTCCTCTGGGTACATCAACTGCAATGTAAGGCCAACGCCAACGAGCTTGGCTGCAGGTATTTTGGGTATCACACAGAGAGACATGCCCCATGCACACCCCGCTGCGTATCAATGAAGCCCTTTTGATCACCGACCGCGCGTTCAAGCCCTTCCAGTGCGTTGCCTGGACGCTGCCCGAAGGAAACGGTGAAGTCAGCATCACCGTCGTCGACCGCGACGAGGCCCGTCTGCTAGGCCGCTGCAAGATGTCCAGCAGCGTGTTCACCGACCCCGTGAAGCTCGGCGAAACCCTGGAACAGACTCGCGCGCAGCTGAGCCGCGACGGCGCGCATCTGTCGCCCTGGCACATGCCAGAGTAACCATGGCTTGCAACGAACAAAGGCCTGCGGCAGTGCCCCAGGCCTTTTTTCATGCCCCGAATTCGGCTACGCCAACTGCTCTACTGATCCATTCGCGTGTTTAACGGTCCTAAACAGCAACACGTGAAACAGGAGAAGCTCATGAAAGGTGCAGAAGCGTACGTCAACGATCAATGGCAAAGCTGCGGCCTCGCCGACCTTGCGCAAGAGCCGGGCGCCCATACCGTCACACTGCACTTCATCGTGCCGCGAGATGCCCAGATGCCGGGCCTGATCACGCATATAGGCGAAATCGCACAGCGGCACCTGAGCGACTTCTATGACGGTCGAGCCGTCAGCCACAAGCCCGCAATCGGCTCGGTGGTGGGCGACGGCAGCGGTGACGGAATTAACCTGGAATTCGAGATAGCAGCCGCGCGCTGACCCTGGTGGACGTCGGCGTCAGCTAAAGCCGAGCTTGAAGAAATCGCACCGAATGCCTGGAAGGACGATCCAAGATGACCCCCTTTGACATGCAGCGCATGCTTCTGCACGAATTTCCCTTGATGTTCGTCGCCGAAGTCGCCCTGCGGGCACTGCTGGCCTTCGTTGCCGTATTCGTCTTTCTCAAGGTCAGCGGCCGTCGCGGCATTCGCCAGCTTTCGGTATTCGAGCTGGTGATCATCCTGACCCTCGGCTCGGCCGCAGGCGACGTTTCATTCTACGAAGACGTGCCGTTGCTGCCAGTGGCGGCGGTGTTCGCCACCCTGCTGGCGCTGTACCGCCTCACCGTGTTCTTCATGAATCGCAGCCCGCGATTCGAAGCCTGGCTCGAAGGCCATCCAGTCACCATTATTCGCGATGGCATCTATGAGCTGCGCAGCCTCGACAGCCTGAACATTTCTGCCGATGAATTCTTCATGGAGCTGCGCCAGCAAGGGGTCGAGCATCTTGGCCAGGTCAGGCTCGGCATTCTCGAGAACGATGGCAACGTCAGCCTGTTCTTCCATGAGGACCACGCGGTACGCCCTGGATTATCCGTCCTCCCGCCGGAGTACCGACCGGTCTTCCGCCAGGTTCCGGCGGCCGGTATGTACGCCTGCAGCCGCTGCGGTTTTCCCCAGGCGCTGGAGAGCCAGCAAAGCCAACAATGCCCGCGGTGTTCCAATCCAACCTGGTCGAAGGCGCTTTCCACACAGAGATCGCGCTGATACACGGTCAGAACCGCCATCCTGCTGGCCGGTCAGTTGTTAGAGGCGCCGGAATTCGCTTCCTGGATACGCCTTCTCTACTCACTGCAGCAGGAGCACACCATGCTTGGCGACTATTCATCGATCAACGATCACCTCGACACCGCGCGCAAACATGCCGATCAGGCTGAAACCGAAGCCAAACCCGAGCTCTATCGCGAAGCCATCGACGAGCTGGTCGCAGCCATTCGATTGCTGATGCGCAACAGCAACGAAAAGGACAGTTGAGCCCATCCAAAAGCCTCGCCGGTAGCTACCCCGGCGAGGCCATAGCGGGAACGGTTATACATGCGCAACGACACCCTGATGGACGACCCGGTGCTCCTGGCCGAGGGCACTCGCCCTGTTCCTGCCGATGAGACCGGCGACACCGGTACGCTACTGTGTCCAACACTGCCGCCGGACCTGCATTACGTCGATGATTCCCAGCCGGGCATTCGCCGCAGGCGACTGCGCGGCAAGTTCGTCTACTTCGAGCCGAACGGCGAGCGCATTCGCGACGAGGAGGAAATTCGTCGCATCAACAAGCTGGCGATCCCACCCGCTTATCGTGACGTATGGATATGCCCGGATGCTCAAGGGCATCTTCAGGCGACCGGGCGCGACGCCCGTGGACGGAAGCAATACCGCTATCACACACGTTGGCGAGAGATTCGCGACAGCGACAAGTACGAACGAATGCTCGAGTTCGGTGAAGCCTTGCCGAAACTGCGCCGCGATCTGGAAAAACACCTGGCTAGACCCGGCATGGCGCGTGAGAAGGTCATGGCCCTGGTGGTCATGTTGCTGGAGTCGACCCTGATCCGGATCGGCAACTTGCGCTATGCGAGGGACAACCGATCCTACGGGCTGACGACCCTGCGTACGCGTCACGTGGATGTCAAAGGCACCTCGATCCGCTTCCACTTTCGAGGCAAGAGCGGCGTGGAGCACGAAGTCACCCTGCGCGACCGTCGGTTGGCCAGGCTGATGCGCAGCTGCATGGAGCTGCCGGGCCAGCAGCTGTTTCAGTACCTGGATGAAGATGGTCAGCGCCGCGCGGTCAGCTCCAACGACGTGAACCTATATCTTCGCGAAATGACCGGTCTCGACTTCACCGCCAAGGACTATCGCACCTGGGCCGGAAGCGCGCTGGCACTGGAACGGCTACGCAAGCTGGACGCATCCACGGAAGCCGTCGCCAAGCAGAATCTGGTCGAGACGGTGAAGCAGGTCGCCAGCCAGCTGGGCAACACCCCTGCGGTCTGCCGCCAGTGCTACATCCACCCGGCGATTCTGCAAGCCTTCAGCGCAGGCGAGCTGGCTGATGTGCGCGCCGCGCGCAAACGCAAGTGGCTCAGCGCCGAAGAGGTTGCGTTGCTGGCTTTTCTCCGCAAAGCGGCGGGCTGACGCGCTAGTGCTGATGCAATGTGACGCGATTGCGACCGGCCGCCTTCGATGCATAGAGCGCCGAATCGGCCCATTCGATCAGTTGCGCATGACTGTGGGTGGGGACGCTGAGGTCCGCAACACCCAGACTGATGGTGAAGCGAATGCGGTGCTGCTCGTGCTGAACCTCGTGGCTCTCCACCGCATGCCGCAAACGCTCCGCAAAGGTCATTGCACCCTGCTTGTCGGTATCCGGTAGCAACACCACGAACTCTTCACCGCCGTAGCGCCCAGCCACGTCCGAATCGCGCAGATTCTCGCGAATCAGCTCCGCGACCTGCTGAATCACGGTATCGCCGACCTGATGCCCATAGGTATCGTTGATCGCCTTGAAGTGGTCGATATCGAACATGACCAAAGCCGCCTGGCTGTCATAGCGGCGATGACGAGCGTAATCCAGGCGGAGCATCTCTTCCCAGTGCCCGCGGTTGTAGAGCCCGGTCAACCGGTCAGTGCTGGACAGGCGCTGCAACTCGGCATTCGCCGCCTGCAACTGGCGGCGGTTCACGGCGACATCGGTGACGTCATAGATGATCAGGCACACCTGGTCGATGCTGCCGTTGACGCCCTTGAGAGGCAGCAGCGTGGTGTTCTGGTACATGAAGTCTTCCAGCCCGGTGATCGGCTGGTAGTTCTTGAAGCGCAGCAGATAAGGGCGCTGCTCCCAGATGGTGAAAGATGGCGTACCGAGGGTCATCACGCTTTCCACCTTGCGGCGGAACCAGTCTTCATCGACTTCGGGAAACAGCGTGAAGAACGACCGATTGCGCGCATTCTCCGGCTGCAAACCGGAACGGTTTTCCATGAAAGTGTTCCAGACCTCGACACGGTAGTCGCGGTCCAGCACGACGACGCCCACGTCGATGCTCTGGACGATCGCCAGCAACCAGTGAAGCTCGTTCAACTCGGCAGAATTGCTCATGCTCAATCCATCAGGTGGGCAAGCTTGCGCGTCAGCAGCTCGACCGAATCTTCCGTGAACAACAGCAGCAGGTCAAAGTGGATATCGTGCCCTTCCAGGCTGTAGCTGATTTCCACCGCCAGGGTCTTCTTCCATCGGGCACTATTGAGCCGGATCAGCTCGTCGATCGATGCGTGCTGCCCCAGCACCTGCGGGTGCCCCTGGGAAAACACCACTTCGATCTGCTCGGCGATTCCGCTGAGGCATGCGCTGATCAGCAGGCTCGACAGATCCAGGAGCATCTCCATCTCCAGGTAGTCCTGCCGCCGCATCAGACGTGCCATGTCGGCCACTTCGGAGTCATGGAACAGCAGCAGCGCCTCGCCTGCGATACCGCCACCGATGTAGCCCTGGCAGACGGCAGTCAACTTCTCGCCGCGCGCCGCATCGGCCAGCGCCATATGCAGCTCGCCGACTTCGAGAATATTTACATTGGGAATCGGCAACTGGATGAAGACACCCAGCACTCGCGCCAGGAGTGCGGCAGCCCGCCCCATGGCGATGTTGACCACCTCACGAAAGGTATCGCGAAAACCGATCTTTTCCCCGGCGACCCTAGCGATCAGAGGCGAGACATCATCCAGCAGGCCAAGGCTCGCCAGCGTCTGGTGCAGGTGCACCGGATCGGCGGGCTTCTTGATGAAGGCCAGCGCGCCGAGGGCCAGGACACGGCGCACGGCCTCATCCTGAATGTCAGCGGAGATCACGATGGTCTTGCACTGCAGCCGTTCTTCGCGCAGCTGCGCGAGGACCTGATAACCATCCAGCTCGGGCATGGTGAGGTCGAGCAAGAGGACGTCGACGCCACCCTCGCGAACCTGCTCCAACGCCTCGAGGCCGGTGGCCGCCTGACTGACGTCGACCGGCCAACCGGCGGGCAGCGCTTGCAGAAGCTGCTTGCGCGCCAGCGCGGAGTCATCGCAGATCAAGAGGGAAATGGCAGACATGTGGTACGAGCTCTCGTTGCCCGATTAACCTTGGCACGAGAGCTTATCGCAGGAAAGGCGCGCTGTGCGCACCATGAAGGCAAAATAGTGGCATTTCACCTTAAAAACTGCCGAACGGCCCGGCGGTGCTGCTCCGTCGGGCTGTCTCGGCTCAGTAGTAGGCGTTCTCGCGATTGGTGTGGTCGGTCACGTCGCGCACACCCTTGAGCTCCGGAATCCGGGCCAGCAGAGTCTTCTCGATGCCTTCCTTGAGGGTGACGTCCGCCTGTCCGCAGCCCTGACAACCACCGCCGAACTGCAGCACTGCGATGCCCTCCTCGACCACATCGATCAGCGTGACCTGCCCGCCATGGCTGGCCAGGCCCGGATTGATCTCGGTCTGCAGGTAATAGTTGATGCGCTCGTTCATCGGGCTGTCTTCATTGACCATCGGCACCTTGGCATTCGGCGCCTTGATGGTCAGCTGGCCACCCATCCGATCGGTCGCGTAGTCGACCAGTGCATCCTCGAGGAAGGGTTCGCTGGTGCCATCGATCCAGGCCGTGAAGCTCTTCAGCGCCAGTGCAATGTCGTCAGGCTTCTCCTCGCCCGGTTTGCAGTAGGCGATGCAGGTTTCAGCATACGGGGTGCCCGGCTGGGTAATGAAGATGCGAATGCCGATGCCGGTGGTGTTCTGCTTCTCGAGCAGGTCGGCCAGATAATCGTGTGCAGCTTCGGTAATGGTGATCGCGCTCATGGGAACTCCTCGCAGACATGCGCCGCAGTGTACGCCAAACCACTGCCGCGGTTAAGTCCTAGTATTTTAGTCGGGTTAACCGTGGTCGAGTTCCGACCGCAGCTGCCGCTCGCGACGAATCAGAGGTTTTCGTAGCGATTCATATCCAGCACGCCCGCCTCCAGCGGCTCGGTTTCTTCGAGATAGCGGGTCAGATCGTTGAAGTAATCCCAGAAACGCGGATGGCTGCGCCGCACGCCCCAGCGGTCGACCAGGCGCCCCAGGTGATCACTCGCCCTGACCTCCTCCAGTGCTGCGACAAATGCCGGCACCTCGGCGGCAGGCACATTGAAGAGGAAATTCGGATAGCTACTGAGAACCCCTGGATACACCGTCAGGGTGTCCAACCTCGGCTGCCAGCGCAGCGACTCGCCGTACATGAAGGCGACGTTGCTGTGGGCGCGGTTGCGCAGCAGGCTGTATATCTCACGCCGATCGCCGCCGTACTCGATGCGCAGCAGCGTGGCCTCCGGCAGATACTGGATCGCCGGCAAGCCTCCGGCGAGTCGGTTGGTCAGACGACTGAGCGCCTGCTCGGCCCCTTGCAGGCTCGCGGGCTGCCTTGCGCGGTAGCACTGGGTACCCTGGCAACGGTTGATCGGATCGGGGGCTGCGTTGATGCCGGCGTACCTTGCCAGCATCTCTCGAGCGAACGCGCGCTTCGGATCAGCCCTGTTCAGCGTCAGCAGCGAGGGTGTCGAATCGTCGATGGAGGTGTAGGCCAAGAGCAGCTTCAGCTGCCCACCCTGCTCGTACCAGCCATCGAGGAGGGCGTGGCGTGAGGCGGCCGGCAGCAGCCGAAGGAAGTTCAGCTCCGCGCCGTTGCGAATCAGGTCGAAGTAAAGCCGTGTCTGGCCCTGATGGGAGACGTTGCCGAACACGTCGAAATTGACCACGAGTTGGTAGTAGGTGCGCTCGAGCAGCGGATAGTCCATCCACCAGAGCGTCTGCGGAATCTCGCCGATCAGCCCTTTGCGCACCGAGGCGCTGTCATGCTGGCGGAAGATGCTCAGCAATGCATTGTCATTGCCGGACCAGATCTGCTTCCACTGCGCGGGCTTGCCCGCATAGGCATTCATGCGCAGCTGTTCGTACTGGTTGCGCTTGACCCGGTAGCTCTTCCAGAACGCAAGCAGGTCGCCCATTTCATCGAACTGCCCGGGCATCGCCAGCAGCGGCGTGGTCTGTTCGCGATAGCGCCGGTCGGTAATGTACAGATCGTGCTGCGGGTCCTGGAAGAACACCCAGAAGTTGTCGCGAATCACGTCCGTGGCGATCTGCCCGCGGCACACCGGCCCGCGGATAAAGGTGCGGACGAAATACTCGGCGTTATCCAGCATGAACTGGTACCGCGCCTCGGCAGGAATAGCCTGGAAAGTCTTGAACGGATTGGCTCTGTGATCTGCGCCGTAACCGGGGATGGCATCCACCGTCGAGTCACCGCTGAAGAACAGCGAACGGACCCGCGCCAGCTTCGCAGCGCTGAGTGGATAGGTGATGTGCGTCTTGTGCACGATCACGTCGGTAATCGGTCGCAGGCGATAGCTGAACCGGGTACCCGGATCATCGTTCGGCCGTCGCGTCGCAATGGCGTCGACCGGCTCGCCACTGGGCGTGCGCGAACGCACCAGCTGATAGAAACGACCGCCTCCCTCCCCTTCGAAGTACAGATGCGCGATGAAAAGGTGCTCATACAACCAGCGGCCAACCAGATTGCCGCGTGCACCGGGCGTGTTGAGCAAGCGTTCCCACTCGTCGATCTGCAAGGACTCGGTCGCCGAAGGCTCGGGCGGCGAACTCGCTTCGACTGCCGCGCCCTGCTCCAGCCACCGCTGCAGGAGTGCGTACTCCGTATCGCTCAGCCCGGTTACGGCGAAAGGCATGCCACCATGCATGTTGCGCCGGGCGTAGCGGTCGAACTCATCCGGCAGCGGGCAGGTGTTTTCCCGGCCGATGCCGATCTCCAGCGCCGACGGCAGCTTGGCATTGGGCGTCAACGGCTGGCTGCGACCGAGCTCGAGCATTCGTGCCATCAGCGCAGCCTGGTTGCTCCCGCCATCGAGTACCGAATTGAAGCCCTTGCGCCGCCACGCGGCGTCGTGATCGGCGTCGAGAAACAGGCGCGTGGGCTCCTGGGCCTTTACCCGTACGCCGTTGTAGACCGGCAGCTTGTTCGCGCCGCGGGATGCACCCTCACCACTGCCGAGATTGAGCTGGCAGGGCGAGTCATAACAGGCGTGGCAAGCGACGCACTTGGCGGTGAATATCGGCTGGATATCACGCTGATAAGAGAGGGCTTCGGCGCGCGCAGCGGTGAACGAGAGGAATAGAAGGCAAGCGAGCCAGAAACGAAATGACATGCATCGAACGCCTTGAGATGAGTGCGCATTCTATTCGCCTCTGCCGGTTACGGCCAACGCCTGCCAACCTGAATAATCTTCATGCAAAAGCGCGAAGGCTAAAAAAGCATGCAGCTTTGCTATCATTCGCGCTCTTTTGTCCCAGCTTTTCAGGTAGTCCCCATGTCCACTCGCAGCTCCCGTCTTCAGGCCCTTCAGCAAGCGCTCAAAGAGCGCATCCTGATTCTCGACGGCGGCATGGGAACCATGATCCAGAGCTACAAGCTGGAAGAGGAAGACTACCGCGGCGCGCGCTTCGCCGACTGGCCGCAAGACGTCAAAGGCAACAATGACCTCTTGCTGCTGAGCCGCCCCGATATCATCCAGGCCATTGAAAAGGCCTACCTCGACGCCGGCGCCGACATCCTCGAAACCAACACCTTCAACGCTACCCAGGTTTCTCAGGCCGACTACGGCATGGAATCGCTGGTGTATGAGCTGAACGTCGAAGGCGCACGCCTGGCGCGTGAAATGGCCGACGCCAAGACCGCCGAAACGCCGGACCGTCCGCGCTTCGTCGCAGGCGTACTCGGCCCGACCAGCCGCACCTGCTCGATCTCCCCGGACGTCAACAACCCCGGCTATCGCAACGTCACCTTCGACCTGCTGGTGGAGAACTACGTCGAGGCCACGCGCGGCCTGATCGAGGGCGGCGCCGACCTGATCCTGATCGAAACCATCTTCGACACGCTCAATGCCAAGGCGGCCATCTTCGCCGTGCAGCAGGTGTTCGAAGACGAAGGCGTCGAACTGCCGATCATGATCTCCGGCACCATCACCGATGCCTCCGGCCGCACCCTGTCCGGGCAGACCACCGAGGCATTCTGGAACTCGGTGCGTCACGCCAAGCCGATCTCCGTGGGCCTGAACTGCGCTCTGGGCGCCAAGGACCTGCGCCCATACCTGGAAGAGCTCTCCAGCAAGGCCGAAACCTTCGTTTCCGCGCATCCCAACGCCGGCCTGCCGAACGCCTTCGGCGAATACGATGAAAGCCCGGCGGAAATGGCCGCGGTGGTCGAGGAATTCGCCTCCTCCGGCTTTCTCAACATCATCGGCGGCTGCTGCGGTACCACGCCTGCTCACATCCAGGCGATTGCCGAGGCTGTCAGCAAATACCCGCCGCGAGCAATTCCAGACATCCCCAAGGCCTGCCGCCTGTCCGGCCTGGAGCCGTTCACCATCGACCGCAGCTCGCTGTTCGTCAACGTCGGTGAGCGCACCAACATCACCGGTTCCGCCAAGTTTGCCCGTCTGATCCGCGAGGAAAACTACACCGAGGCTTTGGAAGTCGCCCTGCAGCAGGTGGAAGCCGGCGCCCAGGTGATCGACATCAACATGGACGAGGGCATGCTGGATTCGAAGGCGGCCATGGTCACCTTCCTCAACCTGATCGCCGGCGAGCCGGACATCTCGCGCGTGCCGATCATGATCGACTCCTCCAAGTGGGAAGTGATCGAGGCGGGTCTGAAGTGCATTCAGGGCAAGGGCATCGTCAACTCGATCTCCATGAAGGAAGGCGTCGAGCAGTTCAAGCAGCAGGCCCACCTGTGCAAGCGCTACGGTGCCGCCGTGGTCGTAATGGCCTTCGACGAAGCCGGTCAGGCCGATACCGCCGCACGCAAGCGCGAGATCTGCCAGCGCAGCTACGACATTCTGGTCAATGAAGTCGGCTTTCCGCCGGAAGACATCATCTTCGACCCGAACATCTTTGCCATCGCCACCGGCATCGAGGAACACAACAACTACGCAGTCGACTTCATCGAGGCCTGCGCTTTCATTCGCGACAACCTGCCCTACGCGCTGACCTCCGGCGGCGTATCCAACGTGTCGTTCTCCTTCCGCGGCAACAACCCGGTGCGCGAAGCGATCCACTCGGTATTCCTGTTCCATGCGATCAAGGCGGGCCTGACCATGGGCATCGTCAACGCTGGTCAGCTGGAGATCTACGACGAGATTCCCAAGGAGCTGCGCGACGCGGTCGAGGACGTGGTACTCAACCGCAGCGCCAACGGCACCGAAGGCTTGCTGGAGCTTGCTGACAAATACAAGGGCGACGGCTCCGTGAAGGAGGCTGAAACCGAAGAGTGGCGCAGCCTGCCGGTGGACAAGCGCCTCGAGCATGCACTGGTCAAGGGCATCACCGCCTTTATCGTCGAAGACACCGAGGAATGCCGCCAGCAGTGCAAGCGCCCCATCGAAGTCATCGAAGGCCCGCTGATGAGCGGTATGAACGTGGTTGGCGACCTGTTCGGCGCCGGCAAGATGTTCCTGCCACAGGTGGTCAAATCCGCCCGTGTGATGAAGCAGGCCGTCGCCCATCTGATTCCCTTCATCGAAGCGGAAAAAGGCGACAAGCCGGAAGCCAAGGGCAAGATCCTCATGGCCACAGTGAAAGGCGACGTGCACGACATCGGCAAGAACATCGTCGGCGTGGTGCTCGGCTGTAACGGTTACGACGTGGTCGACATGGGCGTGATGGTGCCGGCGGAGAAGATTCTGCAGACCGCCATCGCCGAGAAGTGCGACATCATCGGCCTCTCCGGCCTGATCACGCCTTCGCTGGACGAGATGGTCCACGTCGCCAAGGAAATGCAGCGCCAGGGCTTCAGCCTGCCGCTGATGATCGGCGGCGCCACCACGTCCAAGGCGCACACCGCGGTGAAGATCGACCCGCAGTACCACAACGATGCAGTGGTCTACGTCACCGACGCTTCGCGCGCGGTGGGCGTCGCCACTACTTTGCTGTCCAAGGAACTCAAGCCGGCGTTCGTCGACAAGACCCGCGAAGAGTACGCCATGATCCGCGAGCGCACCGCCAACCGCAGTGCGCGCACCGAGCGCCTGAGCTATGCCCAGGCTGTCGCTAACAAGCCGCAGTTCGACTGGGCCAGCTACACGCCGGTCAGGCCGAGCTTCACCGGCCGCCAGTTGCTGGAAGATATCGACCTGCGCACGCTGGCCGAGTACATCGACTGGACGCCGTTCTTCATCGCCTGGGACCTGGCCGGCAAATACCCGCGCATTCTCGAGGACGAAGTGGTCGGCGAAGCGGCCACCGCGCTGTTCAGCGATGCCCAGGCCATGCTGAACAAGCTGATCGACGAGAAGCTGATTCGTGCCCGTGCCGTGTTCGGCTTCTGGCCAGCCAACCAGGTGCAGGACGATGACCTGGAAGTGTACGGCGACGGCGGCGAAAAGCTGGCCACCCTGCACCACCTGCGCCAGCAGAACATCAAGCCGGACGCCAAGCCGAACCTGTCCCTGGCCGATTTCGTCGCACCGAAGAACAGCGGCATCACCGACTATGTAGGCGGCTTCATCTGTACCGCCGGCATCGGCGCCGAGGAGCTGGCCAAGGCCTATCAGGACAAGGGCGACGACTACAACTCGATCATGGTCAAGGCGCTCGCCGACCGCCTCGCCGAGGCCTGCGCCGAATGGCTTCATCAACAGGTGCGCAAGCAGTACTGGGGCTACGCCAAGGATGAGCAGCTGAGCAACGAGGAGCTGATCCGCGAACAGTACAAGGGCATCCGCCCTGCCCCCGGCTACCCGGCCTGCCCGGACCATACCGAGAAAGGCACGCTGTTCCAGCTGCTGGATGCCGACGGCATCAGCCAGGTCACCCTCACCGAGCACTACGCCATGCTGCCGACCGCAGCGGTCAGCGGCTGGTATTTCGCCCATCCCGAGGCGCAGTATTTCGCCGTCGGCAAGATCGACAAGGATCAGGTGGAAAGCTACAGCCAGCGCAAGGGCGAAGACATCGCCGTCAGCGAACGCTGGCTGATGCCGAACCTGGGTTACGACAACTGATCCCGCGGCGGGCGCCGCGAGCGCCCGCCGTCGTTCCGCTCAATGGAGCTTGCACCATGTCATCCGAAACACCGCTGCTGATCGACGAACTCGAAACCGCCGACATGCTGATCATCGACGACCTGCATGCCTGGCAGTTCGCGCTGAACGAGGCGCTGCTCGACGATGCCGACGCCGCGGCTGAAGCCAATCAGCCATTCGCCAGCGAAGACATCCTGCTGACGATCGATCTGGTCGACGGCCGCACACGCCGCCAGTGGCAGTTCAGCTACAACCAGATCATGGAAGCCCAGCGCCAGCCCGACGGCGAAATCTGGCTACTGGAAGGCCCGCATCGACTGCAGTGCCTCAGTGCCATCGGCGGCGAGGACGAGTAACGCACCTCTAGCCGCCTCGCCCTGCGCGGGCGACGGCTATTGAACTCGCAGTCGTCCCTTCTTCGGCGGCTGCCACTGACTTCGCACCCTCCATCAACGGCCGTTCGATATAGCGAGCACCATCAGGATCGCCAGCCCACGGAGAAATTGAATATTGCGATCCTTGCCGTGCTGCGCCCCGGCATCACTCATAAGCAGTCCGATATTCGCAAGCCACCGCGACTACCAGCCATTGCCTGGGTCATTCAGATTGATTCCCTTACCTCGGGGCTTTGTTCAACACCTGGCCAGCCTCCCGCTGCGCCCTCGCCTCAACCATGAGCAGCCGATACCAGCGTCGTTCAATCCTGGCGCGCCTCACAACATGCAGCCATTGGCGGAGACGTCCGCTATGATCGCGCCCCTCGACTGCAAGCCCGGTTGCACACCATGTCGTCTCTCGAACTGATCGCCGCGCTGCTTGGCGTAATCGCCGTATGGCTGACGGTGCGCCAGAACCCATGGTGCTGGCCGATCGGGCTGGGCATGGTGTCGCTGTACGCCTGGTTTTTCCTCGACGCCAGGCTGTATTCACAGGTGTTGCTGCATAGTGTTTTCGCCGCAATGCAGCTCTACGGCTGGTGGGCCTGGACGCGAGGTGCCGCAGGCGAACACGGTAGGCCCGTGACCGGCGCCAGTCCGCGTGAGGTGGCTATAGGCATTGCCTGCGCAGTGCTCGGCAGCCTGCTGCTCGGCAGCGCCATGGCGAGCTTCACCGAGGCCGCCTTTCCCTGGATCGACGCCGCACTCACCGCATTCAGCCTGCTCGCACAGCTGTGGATGGCCCTCAAGCGCCTGCAGTGCTGGCTCCTATGGATCGTCGTGGATGTGCTGTTCATTGGCTTCTTCAGCTATCAGGGCTACTGGCTGACGGCCGGCCTCTACGCGCTGTTCACCGGACTTGCGGTCATGGGGCTACGGGAATGGCGCATGGCACGGGTGGCGACGCTATGAAGGTGCTGGTGCTCACCGGTCCGGAGTCCACCGGCAAAAGCTGGCTTGCACAGCGGCTGCTGCGCACATTCGGCGGAGTGATGGTGGGCGAGTACGTACGCCATTACATCGAGCAGACGCAACGCGACACGACGCTTGTCGACATTCCTGCGATTGCCCGTGGCCAGCTGGACTGGGAAGACGCCGCGAGAATTCAGGCACCGCATCTGCTGATTCTCGACACCCATCTGCTGAGCAACATGCTCTGGAGTCATACGCTGTTCGGCGATTGCCCCGCCTGGCTCGAGGACGAGCTGCTGGCGCGGGATTACCACCAGCACCTGCTGCTCTCGCCCGAGGGAATCGAGTGGCATGGCGACGGTCAGCGCTGTCAGCCTGATCTCAGCGAACGGATGGACTTCTTCCAGGCATGTCGCAGCTGGTTGGTGCAGCGGGACCAGCCCTTCGTCGAGGTCAGCGGCGGCTGGACCGAGCGCGAGTGGCAGGCGATCGCTCACACCCGTGCTCTGCTAGGCGAATGACTGGTCACAAGCCCTATGGCTGGCGATCGCGACGCAACAACAGGCCGATGGCAAGCACGACCAACAGGCTACCCGGCAACCAGTGCACCCCCATGCGCGCCGGCTGATCAAAGAACAGCAGCAGCATCGAAACGAAGGGCACCAGGTAGCTGTAGGCCGTGACCGCACCGGGCGTGAGAACGGACGTCGCTCGCTGCTGCAGGAAAAAGGTCATGGCGCTGGAAAAAACGCCGAGGTAGGTCACCAGCAGCAGATCCAGCAGGTTCATGCGCAGCAGCGACGCCGGTTGCTCCCAGATAAAGCCCATCAGGCCGATCAGCAGCGCGCCGGCGATCAGGCTCCAGAAGGTGCGCAAACCCGCCTGCCGCGGCAAAGTGCCGTTCGCCAACCCCCATTTGCTGAGCACCGGGTACAACGCCGACGCGACACAACCGAAGAAGAAGCCCAGCTCGCCCAGGCCGAGCTGCATGCCGGAGAAATCGCCACCGTTCTCGGCCCAGGCCAGCCCAAGCGCCCCGCTCGCGCCAAGCGCCAAGATAGCCAACAGACGGCCGGCTGGCTGCTCGACACCAAGCCCGCGGCCCAGGCAGTAAGCCAGTAGCGGTACGCTGACGAACAGCGTCGCCATCGACAACGCACTGACCCGATGGGCAGCCCAGAACATGGTGCCGAAAAAGCCCGCCAGGCATAGCCCCATGGCGGCGTACAGCAACAGGGGGCGCCAGCCCGGTCGCCCTTCGCTCTGGCTCCAGGCCAGCGGCGCCAGAACCAATGCCGCAATGCTGAAGCGCATGGCTGTCAGCAGCAGTGGCGGCAACCCGTCAGTGAGCAAACCCACCGCGGGGAACGACAACCCGACAAATAGCGCCCAGAGCAGCATGCCCAGATGCGCGCGGGTGGTTCCGCCACGGCTGTCGCTCATGCGCGTCTCCGGCGTGTGGTTGCCAAGGCTGGTGTTGATGGCTTGCGGATGGTGGCTGCGGTTCAAAAGCTCGCTCCCTGTGAATTGCCTCGCAGCCCATTGGGCGACTACAGACGCGAGGGGGACCGTCGAATGACCCTGATCGAGTGACTGAGGTTCGGTTTGCGCGTCACGCTGATGGGGCGCCGGGTGACCGTATCGATGGTGATGTTCCAGAAGCCGGTACTCGGCACGACGATTTTCGCCGGGAATTTATCGAACGCCCCACCATGGTAGGTGTGCCGACCGCCGTTCTTGAAACTGCGGAAATTGGCATCGTTCATCAGGCGGATGTTGCAGGTCTGCGAGCATTCGATGACGACGATGTCGTCCTCGTTGAGGTGCTCGCGCTGGTGTATGAACTTCATCGACTGCTCCGACAGCGCACGTGGCGGCAAAGCGGCCAACGATAGCATGCGCACCCGCCGAACCGGACCGGTTGTGAACCACGCGGGAGGTGCACCATGGTGCCAGGCCTACGCGCGGGTTGTTCAGTAGCTCGGGTTGTGTATCCTCTGTGCACCTATCCAACTGCTACCCTCCTTCCATGTCCAGCACGTCACTCCCCTGCTCTTCAAGCCTGCCCGCGGGAAGCCGACTGCTGTTTCTCTTCGATACCGGATTGCTGGCCCTGTGGTGAAACGCGGCTCGCCGCGCACTTAACCCATCGCCAACCCAGTTCATCGAGGAATGCCGCCCATGCTTGCGGTCCGTAACACCCTTCAGATCGACTCCCCTATCGTGCGCAACGCAACCCGTTGCGGTTTCTTCATGGCCGGCTTCGGCCTGTCCGTCTGGGCGCCGCTGGTGCCCTATGTACGCGAACGCATAGAGATGACAGATGCAGTGTTCGGCCTTTTGCTGCTCTGCATCGGCGTCGGCTCGCTGACCTGGATGCCACTGTCCGGCGTGCTGGTAAGCCGCTGGGGCATCCGCCCGGTGCAGCTGTGCAGCGTCGTGCTTCTGGCGTTGGCGCTGGCCGGCATGGCCCTGACCGACTCGATGCTGTTGCTGGCCCTGTCACTGTTCTGCTTCGGCGGCAGCCTGGGCGTCATCGACGTGATCATGAACATTCAGGCGGTGCTGGTGGAGACCGCGGTCGGCCGCCGGCTGATGTCGAACTTCCACGGCATGTACAGCCTCGGCGCCATCAGCGGCGCACTGATGCTCACGGGCTTGCTGACCCTCGGTCTGGCACCGGAGATCGGCAGCTTTCTGATGATCGGGCTGATCGTTGCGGCGAATCTCGGCCTGGCTCGCGGCTTTCTGCCCAATCGTGCGCCGGGCGGCGGCTTCGCATTCGTGCGGCCCACAGGCGTGGTCCTGCTCGTAGGCCTGATGTGCTTTGTCGTCTATCTGGCCGAAGGCGCCGTGCTGGACTGGAGCGCGCTTTACCTGACCGGTGAGAAAGGCCTCGAAGTGGCCAAAGGCGGCCTGGGTTACGCAGCCTTCGCCCTCATGGTGACCATCGCGCGCTTCGCTGGCGGCCCGCTGGTAAATGCACTCGGCACGGCCCGCGTCATCGCCTTTGGCGGGTTGCTCGCTGCGTTCGGCATCGGCCTGAGCCTGGCCGCCGAGCACTGGGCCGTGGCGCTGATCGGCTACGGATTGTGCGGGCTGGGCTGCGCCAACGTCTCGCCGGTGCTGATTTCATCCCTGAGCCGGCAGGATGGCATGCCGGTGCAGCTGGCCGTTACCGTGGCGACCACCATCGGTTTCGCCGGAGTCCTCGCCGGCCCGGCCATGATGGGCGTGGTCGCGCATTTCAGCTCGCTGGGCATGGCCTTCGCGCTGCTCGCCGTCCTGCTGGTCGGCATCGTGCCGTTCTGCCGTCGCTTCACCGCGTGACCCCGGATAGAATGCGCGCCCTATGCGAATCCCAGACCTGCAGCAACGCCTCGCCGACATCGGCGCCAAGCCCCGTCATATCGGGCGAATGACCCGTGCCTGGCTCAAGGGCCTGCCGCTCGATGTCGGCCGGCGCCAGCAACAGGCCGAGGACTTCCTGCCGCTGAGCGTGCGCGCAGGGCTGCCGGCGCTGAGCGCCGAGATCGACGGACTGGCGCGGCTGCGTTCCGAACACCCGGCGGCCGACGGTTCGGCGCGCCTGCTGGTGGAGCTGGCCGATGGGCAAATGGTGGAAAGCGTATTGCTGCCGCGCGACGGGCTGTGCGTGTCCAGTCAGGTCGGCTGCGCCGTAGGCTGCGTGTTCTGCATGACCGGCAAGAGCGGACTGCTGCGTCAGCTGGGCAGTGCCGAAATTGTCGCCCAGGTCGCCCTCGCCCGACGCTTCCGCCCGGTAAAGAAGGTGGTATTCATGGGCATGGGCGAGCCCGCACACAATCTCGACAACGTGCTCGAAGCCATCGACCTGCTCGGCACGGACGGCGGCATCGGCCACAAGAATCTGGTGTTCTCCACCGTCGGCGACATGCGCGTGTTCGAGCGCCTGCCGCAGCAGCGGGTCAAGCCGGCGCTGGCCCTGTCCCTGCACAGCACCGATGCGGCGCTGCGTCAGGCCCTGCTGCCGCGAGCGCCGCAGATCGCACCCGACGAACTGGTCGACCTCGGCGAGGCCTATGCCCGCGCGACCGGATTCCCGATCCAGTACCAGTGGACCCTGCTCAAGGGCATCAACGACAACCAGGATGAGATGGATGGCATCCTGCGCCTGCTCAAGGGCAAGTACGCGGTGATGAACCTGATCCCCTATAACAGTCTGGAAGATGACGAATATCAGCGTCCCGATGGCGAGCGCATCGTGCAGATCGTGCGTTACCTGCACAGCCGCGGCGTGTTGACCAAGGTACGCAACTCGGCCGGCCAGGACATCGACGGCGGTTGCGGCCAGCTCCGCGCCCGGGCCGAGCAGGTACTTGATCGCAAGCGACGCGTTGATCGTGGGGCCTGAACCCACAAGCCCCCGTCACTGTCCCAGCGCAATACCCACGCCGCCCACACCGCACATCTGAGCAAGGAAAGCGCAAGCCGCATGCACACATTGGAACAACTGGAACGTGGCGAGCTGGCCGGAATCCGCCGCCTCGATCTCTCGGCCGACCTGCAGAGCTTCCCGGAGGCGATCTTCGCTCTCGCCGATACGCTGGAAGTGCTGAATCTCTCCGGTAACCGACTCGACAGCCTGCCTTCCGACCTCTCCCGCCTGAGCAAGCTGCGCATTCTGTTCTGCTCGGACAACCTCTTCACCGAGGTGCCGGACTGCCTCGGCGACTGCGAGCAGTTGGAGATGATCGGCTTCAAGGCCAATCAGATTCGCCATCTGCCCGCCGCCGCGTTGCCATCGGCGTTGCGCTGGCTGATCCTCACTGACAACCAGCTGCAGGCGTTGCCTGACGAGATCGGCAACTGCCGACGCCTGCAAAAACTGATGCTCGCTGGCAACCAGCTGTCTTCACTGCCGGATTCGCTGGCCAATTGCGTCAATCTCGAACTGCTGCGCATCGCCGCCAACCGCCTGCCAGCGCTGCCCGACTGGCTGCTGACACTGCCGCGACTCAGCTGGCTGGCCGCTGCCGGCAACCCCTTCAGCGACGCCAGCGAAGCGATGAGCCTCGCTCGTCATTCGCTACCGGCGATTCCGCGCGAACAGGTCGTCCTGCACGAGCAACTGGGCCAGGGTGCGTCGGGCATCATCTACCGTGCCGCATGGCAGCCGAGCGGACAGTCGCCCAAGCAAATGGCCGCCAAGCTGTTCAAGGGCCATGTCACCAGCGACGGCCTGCCCCACAGCGAGATGGCAGCCTGCGTATCCGCTGGCGCCCATCCAAATCTGATCGATGTTGCCGGGCCGCTGGCTGATCAGCCGGGCCAAACGCCGGGCCTGCTGATGGATCTGGTCGAGCCGGCCTTCCAGCCACTGGCTGGTCCGCCGTCGCTGGTCAGTTGCACACGCGATTGCTACGCCGAGGATCGAACCTTTACCGTGGAGCAGGCGCTGCGGATTGCCCGTGGCACCGCCTCGGCGGTCGCTCACCTGCATCAGCGCGGCATCCTGCATGGCGATCTGTACGCCCATAATCTGCTGGTCGACCCAACGGGCGAATGCCTGCTCAGCGATTTCGGCGCTGCCTCGTTCTTCGAGCCGGAGAGTGCCACTGGCCAAGCGCTGCAACGCATCGAATCGCGCGCTTTCGGTTGTCTGCTGGAAGAGTTGCGGCAACGCTGCCCAGACCTCGAAAACGATTCGCATCGGCACACGCTGTTCGAGCTACAGAATCAGTGCATGTCAGAGCAGCCAGAAGGCCGTCCAAACTTCAGTCAGTTGCACACCACTCTCGCCGCGCTCTGACGCGCTTTCCGGAGCGACCCAGCAATGAACTCACCCAAAGCAGACGAAGAACATACGCCCTACCCTAAACCCTACTCGGATGCGGCGGTCGATCAGGACCCGTTCATCCGTGGTTTGAAACAGCGCCTGCCCGAGCACTTGCGTGAATCCTTCAGCGAAGCGCAGCTCGATGCCCTGCGTGGGGTGTTCGGCGCACGGTCATGGGTCAAGCACCGCGTCGACCTGCGCGGTACGGTGAAGGTGTGGCGCGACCGCTATTACTTCGCGATCGTCGCCGGCCGCAACAAACGTAACCTGACGCGTCCCCAGCAAAATCTCTCGCTGATGGCCAAGGCTGCATTGGCAACCTTGTTCCTGCTGTTTTCTGCATTGGTAGGGCTGTTGATCCTGTACGTATTCAAGTCAGCGCTGGGGATCAACCTTTTCCCAGGCTTCTCGCTAGGGCTTTGGGACTGGCTGAAGGAGAGCATCTGAGCGTCTCAAAAACGCTCCATCTGACCGTGCGCAGACCACAGCCCTGCACTACTCTAAATGACGCACAGATAGTGGGGTATTGGTTGATCCGCTTCAATCCGCAGTCCTGCAGCTGGCAGAGCAAAGTCTTGCTTTGAACTTCCCTAGCTAATGAGGAGCTTGCGAAATGAACGATGCTTCGAAAAAGCCTTCAGTCAGTACGAACGAGAAAAACATGCCTTCGGCGTCTCAGGAGCCCTGGCGTCCCTTCGACACCCTGCGCCGACAGGTGGATCGCCTCTTCGACGACTTTGAACGTCCCTGGCATCTGCCCTTCAGCCGCCATGGTCTGGAAACCCCGCCCCTGTGGCAGGGTGGCCCCAATCGGATGCCGGCGATGGACGTTGTAGAGAAGGAAAACTCGTTCGAGATCACAGCCGAACTGCCCGGACTGGATGAGAAGGATGTGGAGGTAAAGCTGGCTGGCAACAGCCTGATCATCAAGGGTGAAAAACGCCAGGATCATAAGGAGGAACGCGACGGCTACCACCTATCCGAAAGATCCTACGGCAGCTTCCAACGCAGTTTCGCGCTGCCCGAAGGCGTGGACCGCGACAAGATCGAAGCCACGTTCGGCAAGGGTGTATTGCGCCTGTCATTGCCCAAGCAGCCGGGCACCGCCGACAACACGAAGAAAATCTCCATCAAGGCGGAGTAATGCGACGGACCGGTTTGTAGTACAGCCGGTCCTGTATTTCAAAAATAGCCTGTGCGCTCGCCTCGCTCGGCTCTCTTTACCGCATCAAGTCTTTGCGCTGGCAATGCCTTTGTACGACTAGACTCTGGAGAAACCGCGATTGGAGGCAGTCATGTCCGAGACACCAATGAAAGACGACCAGGAAAAGACTCTGACGCTTCGCGAAATGCTGAGCAGCGTTCTGGCTGCGGCACTGGGCGTACAGAGCGGCAAGAACAGGGCCCGGGATTTCAGCCATGGAAAACCCAGCCACTTCATCATTCTCGGCGTGGGTTTCACCGTTCTGTTCGTGCTGGTGATCCTGGGGTTGGTGAAACTGGTGCTCTATCTGGTTGGGAGCTGAGCTTTTACTACTGATGGCTGACCCAGAAGATCGCGGTGCCCACCGCGAGCATGATCAGACTGAAGATAGCCGCGGCGTCCACCACACTGTCGCGCTGTTCGTTTCTCACGGAAGTTCTCCTCTAGCGGTTCGATGATATCGACAGCTTCTTTGAGGCAGTTAAGACCACTGTTGTGCGTTGCTCAAGGGCAGCGGGTTATAAGTCCATTTCGCTTGGTTTGGTTCTAAACATATTCCCAAACATCACTTTTGCGTATAACCACGAGCTGGTATCGTGCCACCCTCCCTTAATGGGTGCGCGGCCGTGCGCGCGAATGCTGTAGACAGCCTGAAAACAGGACATTTATGTACGTTTACGATCAGTACGACCAACACATCATCGAGGATCGGGTCCGGCAGTTCCGCGACCAGACTCGCCGCTTCCTGGCTGGCGAACTCGCTGATGAAGAATTCCGCCCGCTGCGTCTGCAGAATGGCCTGTACATCCAGCGCTACGCGCCGATGCTGCGCGTAGCCGTGCCTTACGGGCTACTGTCCTCCACCCAGGTACGCAAGCTGGCCGAGATCGCACGTCATTACGACAAGGGCTACGCACACATCAGTACCCGGACCAACGTGCAGTTCAATTGGCCCGAGCTGGAAGACGTGCCGGAAATTCTTGCCGAGCTGGCCACCGTGCAGATGCACGCCATCCAGACCAGCGGCAACTGCATCCGCAACACCACCACCGACCAGTTCGCCGGTGTCGCCAAGGACGAGCTGATCGATCCCCGCCCGTGGTGCGAGATCATTCGCCAGTGGTCGACCTTCCACCCCGAATTCGCCTTCCTGCCGCGCAAGTTCAAGATCGCCGTCAACGGCGCGGTCAGCGACCGGGCCGCCATCGAGGTGCACGATATCGGCCTGGAAGCGGTGAAGAACGAGGCCGGCGACCTGGGCTTCCGTGTTTCGGTCGGCGGCGGCCTCGGGCGGACCCCCATCGTCGGCAGCTTCATCAACGAATTTCTGCCTTGGCAGCACCTGTTGAGCTATCTCGACGCCATCCTGCGGGTCTATAACCGCTATGGACGTCGTGACAACAAGTTCAAGGCACGCATCAAGATTCTGGTCAAGGCGCTCACGCCAGAAGTGTTTGCCGAGCGCGTCGATGCCGAATGGGCGCACCTCAAGGACGGCCCGACGACGCTGACCGAAGCTGAAGTTCAGCGTGTCAGCAAGTTTTTCGTCGATCCGGAGTACAAAGCCCTGGAAGACCAGAGCGCTGCGCTCGCCCAGCTGGACGCAGAGCATCCGGGCTTTGCCCGCTGGCGCCAGCGCAACGTGGTCGCACACAAGAAGCCCGGCTACGCGGCAGTCACCCTCTCGCTGAAGAGCACTGGCGTGGCGCCCGGCGACGTCACCGACAAGCAGCTCGATGCCATCGCCGATCTGGCCGATCGCTACAGCTTCGGCGAGGTGCGCAACTCCCACGAGCAGAACATGATTCTGGCCGATGTCGAGCAGGCCAAGCTGTTCGAGCTTTGGCATGAACTGCGCGAATTGGGTCTGGCCACGCCGAACATCGGCCTGCTGACCGACATCATCTGCTGCCCTGGCGGCGACTTCTGCTCGCTGGCCAACGCCAAGTCGATCCCAATCGCCGAATCCATCCAGCGTCGCTTCGATAACCTCGACTACCTGTTCGACCTGGGCAACATCGACCTGAACATCTCAGGCTGCATGAACGCCTGCGGTCACCACCATGTCGGCCATATTGGCATTCTGGGCGTGGACAAGAAGGGCGCGGAGTTCTACCAGGTTTCGCTGGGCGGCAGTTCCGGCCGTGACGCGAGCCTCGGCCAGATCCTCGGCCCATCCTTCGCCCAGGACTCGATGCCAGATGTGATCGAAAAGATCATCAACGTTTACGTGGAGCAGCGTACCGAAGATGAACAGTTCATCGACACTTACCGCCGCATCGGCATTGATCCCTTCAAGGAGCGCGTCTATGCAGCGAATCATTAAGAACGATCAACTGGTCGATGAGACCTGGCACCTGCTGCCCAAGGAACAGACGCTCGACGACCTGTGCAACAGCGACGATCTGATCGTGCCGCTGCATCTCTGGCTGGACCATGCCCATGCGCTGAAAGCCCGCGACGGCGGCCTCGGGGTCTGGCTCGATGCCAACGAGCAGGTCGAGGACATCGCAGACGACCTTGCGCACTTCCAGGTCATCGCGCTGAATTTCCCCAGCTTCACCGACGGCCGCCACTACTCCAGTGCCCGCCTTTTGCGCGAGCGCTACGGCTACAAAGGCGAGATCCGCGCCATCGGCGATGTGCTGCGGGACCAGCTGTTCTACATGCGTCGCTGCGGCTTCGATGCGTTCGCCATTCGCGCCGATCGGGACCCGGTCGACGCGCTGGAAGGCTTGAAGGACTTTTCGGTGACCTATCAGGCCGCGGCCGACGATGAGCGCCCGCTGTTCCGCCGTCGCCAGGGTTGATACCAGCCCGGTCGATTGCGACAAATGAAAAGCCCGCCTATTGGCGGGCTTTTCATTGCTTCATTGATACATCCAGAAGTTGGGGTGTTCGACCGGCGTGGTGACTACATCGGCCTTTTTTCCGGCAGCGATCTGTTTGATCTTTTCGGCGAGCTTCTTCATGAAACATTTCCTCGGTTGCGATCAGGAGTGGCGCTAGATTCCGCCAATTAACGCTACCGAGGAAATTCATTGCCACTATCGCGGCGATAAGCCAGCACGTGTGGAATTCAGTCCACGCGGACCAGCACTCGACCCACCTGGCCGCCGGCCAGAATGCGCTCGATCGCCGTCGGTAACTCCTCCAGCCCGACCTCCTGCGAGAGGTCGTCCAGATTGGCCAGCTTCCACTGCAGCGATAGCTTGTCCCACATGGAAGCCTTGACTACCAGCGGGATCTCCACCGAATCAACACCCAGCAGATTCACGCCGCGAAGAATGAACGGCAGCACACTGGCCTGGAAATGCGTCCCGGCGGTAAGCCCGCAACAGGCCACGCTGGCACCTCGCTGTAGCGACTTCACCACGTTGAACAGGATGTCTCCGCCAACGGTGTCCACTGCCCCGCCCCATTGTTCCTTGAGCAACGCTTTCTCCACACCAGCCTGCAGTGCAGCGCGCTCGACGATCTGGCTAGCCCCCAGGCGAATAAGGAAGTCCGCCTGATCAGCCTTGCCCGTGACCGCCGCAACCTTGTAACCAAGACTGGCCAATAGAGCCACAGCTATGCTGCCAACGCCACCCGTCGCGCCGGTGACCAGCACGGGCGCTTCGCCTGGCTCAAGACCCGCCTGTTCCAGCTTGTCGACGCAGAGGGCCGCGGTCAGCCCGGCCGTGCCGAGGATCATTGCCTCGCGCAGCGAAAGCCCCTGCGGGCGCTTGATCACCCAGGCCGCCGGAACGCGGATGTACTGGCCGAAGCCACCGGCGGTGTTCATGCCCAGGTCGTAGCCCGTGACGATCACCTCATCGCCTTCGGCGAATTCACCGACGCTGGACGAAGCCACGACACCCGCGGCGTCGATGCCTGGCGTATGGGGAAATGAGCGGGTCACGCCGCGATTGCCGCTCGCCGATAGCGCATCCTTGAAGTTCAGCGAGGAGTAATGCACCCGAATGAGTACCTCACCGGCTGGCAGCTCGTCGGTAGTACGTTCGACGATACGGGTTTCGAAACGACCCTCGGTCGTCTCGCTGACTTGTAGTGCCTTGAAGCTGCTCATGCGGTTCCCCTTGTCATTGCCAAAAGCGTTGTTCGTTCAGCCGGCTCCAGCCTTTCAGCAAGCCGTGCTCCATAACCGTACTGGCCGCCATACCGAAGCGCTCGGGCAGGCTTTTCTTCTGTATGTAATGCAACTGGAACAGTTCCGCTTCCTGAGCGCGCTCGGCGAGATACTGATCACTGGTCTTGAGTTCGTCCGCCAGATGCTTGCCCAACGCGGCAATGCCCAGCCACACCTCTCCCGTCGCCACGTCATCTATCGACAGGTTCTGCCGGTAACGCGCGACGAAGTTCTTGAACAGCTCGTGGGTCGTCTCCAGGTCTTCCTGGAACTTCTCGCGGCCCTTCTCGGTGTTCTCGCCGAACACGGTCAACGTGCGCTTGTACTCGCCAGCGGTCAGCACTTCGAAATCGACATCGTGCTTCTTCAGCAGTCGATGCACATTCGGCAGCTGTGCCACCACGCCAATGGAACCGAGGATGGCGAACGGTGCGGTGAGGATGCGATTACCGATACAGGCCATCATGTAGCCGCCGCTGGCTGCGACCTTGTCGACACAGACGGTCAGAGGCACGCCGGCATCACGAATGCGCACCAGCTGCGAGGCAGCCAGGCCATAGCCATGGACCATGCCGCCACCACTTTCCAGGCGCAGCACAACCTCATCCTGCGGCGTCGCCATAGTCAGCAATGCGGTGATCTCATGGCGCAGGTTGTCTACTGCAGACGCGCGAATATCGCCATCGAAATCGAGAACGAAGACTCGAGCTGGAGACTCGGCCTTCCTGTTCTGCTTGGCCGCCTTCGCTTCGCGCTTGCGCAATGCCTTGAACGCGTCCTTCTCCATTACGGCCTGCTCCAGGCGCTCACGCATGGATTTGTAGAATTCGTTGAGCTTGTGCACCTCGAGGTGCCCACCACCCTGTTTGCTGCGTCCCCGCCGCATCGAAGCCAGCGCGATGAGCACGATCACGATCGCCACGACCAACGTGACGGTCTTTGCCAGGAAGCTGGCATAGTCGACAAGAAATTCCACGTATCCCCCTCGATGAGTTCCGGTCGCCGACAAACTACCTTCGGCGGCATGCCGCCAGCATACCGGCGGGCCTGTGGCGGAGCCAGCGTGAGCGATTCAAACAAACGTTCGAATTATCGTTGACACTCCTGAACGATGTCCCTACCCTCGCGAAAAACAGTGCCGGCCGGAGCAGCAGCATGGGCAGTATCTACCTGATCAGGCATGGTCAGGCGTCTTTCGGCGCAGAAAACTACGACGTGCTGTCCCCGCTGGGATATCGCCAGTCCGAAGCCTTGGGTGACTACCTGGCGCAACTCGATGTGTCTTTCGATAGATGCCTGAGCGGCGAGCTGGATCGCCAGCAGAATACCGCCCGCGCCACGCTGGCGAGACTAGGCGCTCAGCCTGAGCTTGAAGTCGATGCTGCCTTCAATGAGTTTCACGCCGATGCGGTTATTCGCGCGCATCTTCCCGACCTGCTCCAGGTGGAGCCGAATGCGATGCACATCCTGCGCAACGCCGCCGATCATCGTGCCGACTTTCAGCGCCTGTTCACCCATGTAGTGCATCGCTGGATATCCGGTGAACATGAGAAGGACGACCTGGAGAGCTGGCAGCACTTTCTCGACCGTGTACGTGGTGGCCTGGATCGCGTTCTCGATCAAGCCGGCAAACGCGACCGTATCGCCATCTTCACCTCCGGTGGAACTATCACCGCGCTGCTGCAACTGATCATAGGCGTGCCGCCGATCAAGGCGTTCGAGATGAACTGGCAGATCGTCAACACCTCGCTCAGCCTGTTGAAATTTCGTGATCGGGATGTCGCACTGGCTTCGTTCAACAGCCATGCGCACCTGCAACTCCTGAAGAATCCGGAGCTCGTCACCCATAGATGAGCCCAGCCCCAAGCGGCCAAAAGCTGCGTGTACCCATAACGACCAAAAAGGAAACCCTCATGAGCAACGTCGCCGAGACTTTCAAAGGCATGCAGTCGAAGTTCAACCCCAGCGCCGCTGCCGGCCTGGATCTGGTCTTCCAGTTCAACATCACTGATGCCGAAAACTACTACCTGGTGGTCAAGGATGGCACCTGCGATCTGCAGCAGGGCGATTCCAGCGACGCCAACGTCACTCTGATCATGGACAGCGAAACCATGCAGGGCATCGTTAGCGGCGAAACCGACGGCATGCAGGCCTTCATGGCCGGCAAGCTGCGCGCCGAAGGCGACATGATGCTGGCCATGAAGCTCAGCGAACTGTTCCCAGCCTGAGGCGAAAGCTGATTGCTGAGATGTAAAGGAACCGAAGTCTCAGACTTCGGTTTTTTTATGCCAGCGATTCATACGCGGACGAATCAGGGAGCTTGATTAACCAGCAACACTCCGGCCAATAACAGCGCGCATCGCTTGGTCTACGCAACCTCGAGCATTAGATTACTGAATCATCTTGGGCACCGAACATAAGTAGAAGGGATAACAATGGCGCTTACAGATCAAACCACCCGCGTCCGTGCAGGCGAGGAGTTGCCGGTCGATATCATCGACCAATACTTGAAGGCGCATATCCCTGGCCTGAACGGTACACCGCAGATTTCCCAGTTTCCCGGCGGCGCATCGAATCTGACCTACCTGCTGCAGTACCCCGATCGCGATCTGGTCTTGCGCCGCCCTCCCTTCGGACACAAAGCCAAATCAGCCCACGACATGGGCCGCGAATTTCGCATTCTCAATCAGCTCAACGAAGGCTTTCCCTACTGCCCGAAGGCGTACGTGTACTGCACCGATGATTCAGTGATAGGCGCGGAGTTCTACGTGATGGAGCGCGTCAACGGCATCATCCTGCGCTCGGAGCTGCCGCCGGAACTGAGCCTCGATGAAGGGCAGACCCGTGCCCTCTGCGAGAGCTTCATCGACAAGTTCGTCGACTTGCACAATGTCGACTATCAGGCCTGCGGCCTCGGCGACCTGGGCAAGCCGGAAGGCTACGTGAAGCGCCAAATCGAGGGTTGGAGCGAGCGCTACGAACGCGCCATCACTCCCGATGCGCCCGCCTGGGAGGCGGTGAAGGCCTGGCTGAAGGACAAGATGCCGGCGGATCACCCCAAGCCGGGAATCATTCACAACGACTACCGTTTCGACAACGTCATCCTCAACCCGGACAACCCGATGGAGATCATCGGCGTACTGGACTGGGAAATGACCACCATCGGCGATCCGCTGATGGATCTGGGCAATACGCTGGCCTACTGGATCGAAGCCGCTGATCCCCAGCCAATGCAGGCAATGCGTCGCCAACCGAGTCATCTGCCCGGCATGCATACCCGGCAGGGCTTCGTCGATTACTACGCGCAACGAGCCGGCATCGAGATTCCCTGCATCGATTTCTACTACACCTATGGCCTGTTTCGCCTGGCTGGAATCGTTCAGCAGATCTACTACCGCTTCTATCACGGTCAGACCCAGGACCAGCGTTTCGCCTCATTCATCCACATGAACAAGTTGCTCGAACACAAGGCGCTGCAAGTGATCGGGCAATCGACGCTCTGAAGCTATCCAAACC
The DNA here is from genome assembly GCF_021432085.1 of Stutzerimonas kunmingensis. GTDB lineage: Bacteria > Pseudomonadota > Gammaproteobacteria > Pseudomonadales > Pseudomonadaceae > Stutzerimonas. Next base: position 2,676,266 of record NZ_CP090366.1, read on the forward strand.
CTGTGGCACGCCACAGGACCGAACAAGAAAAGAGGAACGACCATGTCCAAGACAACCCTGTTCGACCTAGACGGCAAGATCGCCTTCGTTTCCGGCGCCAGCCGCGGTATCGGCGAAGCCATCGCCAAACTGCTCGCGCAGCAAGGCGCCCATGTGATCGTATCCAGCCGCAAGATCGAAGGCTGCCAAGCGGTAGCCGACGCGATCATCGCTGAAGGCGGCAAGGCCACCCCGGTCGCCTGTCACATCGGCGAGATGGAACAGATCCAGTCAGTGTTTGCCCAGATCCGCGAACAGTTCGGCCGCCTCGATATTCTGGTCAACAATGCGGCGACCAATCCCCAGTTCTGCCACGTGCTGGATACCGATGTTTCGGCCTTCCAGAAAACCGTCGACGTGAATATCCGCGGCTACTTCTACATGTCCATCGAAGCCGGCAAGCTGATGCGCGAACACGGCGGCGGCAGCATCATCAACGTCGCTTCCATCAACGGGGTAACGCCCGGCAACTTCCAGGGCATCTACTCGATCACCAAGGGCGCCGTGATCAACATGACCAAGGCCTTCGCCAAGGAATGCGCGCAGTTCGGTATTCGCTGCAATGCCCTGCTCCCAGGCCTGACCGATACCAAATTCGCCTCAGCGCTGGTCAAGAATGAGTCCATCCTGGAGATGGCACTGCAGCACATCCCGTTGAGCCGGGTCGCCCAGCCGAGCGAAATGGCCGGTGCGGTGCTCTACCTGGCCAGCGACGCGTCCAGCTACACCACCGGCGTGTCGCTGAACGTCGACGGTGGTTATCTGGCCTGATCGTTCGCCGCACAAAAAAGGGAGCCAAGCGGCTCCCTTTTTTGTCTGCCCACGCTTACCAGTTCTTCAGTGCCTCGGTCGCAGCGGCATTCACCGGTTTCGCCAGTAGCCCCGTAGGCGCCAGTTCCACGGCATAGACGGCCCCATCGGCGATCGGCATGTACTCGACACGCAGCACTTGCGGTTCTAGGAAGTGCAGATCGCGGCGCTCGAGCTGCAGCGCGTCCCATATATCCACGCCCAGAGGGTTCTCGCTCAGTACAACGCGACCATGGCGGGCGATGTTCTGTTGCTCCACGGCGAGATATCGTCCGGAAAGCCGCTCCAGTCGATACCCTGACTCCAGACCTATCAGCTCAGCCAGGCTCTTCCAGCGAAGCAGATGGAGATCGAGCTGCCATAGATCACCTTCCAGCATCACCGTTCGCGTCTCGTTGCCCTGTTCCAGGCTGACTTCGTAACGCTGCGGACCCTGGGCGTGGAAACTCACAGTGACCAGCGGCTTCTTGTCAGGCAGCGCAGCGTAGGTGCTGACGTCGTAGCCAATCAGGCCAATCAATCCGGCGAACAGCAGGACTAAAAAGCCGCAAGTCCCGCGCAACCATCCCATCAGCCAGTGCCCCCCCAGTAGCAAGCGCAGCGCGACCAGCAATACGATCACAGCCAGCAGTGCGACCACGATCGCAAGCCCGAGATATTGCATAACTATGCGTCCTTTCAATTGGGTGCAACATTATCCGCAGGAGCAATCAGAGCAGCCAGCATCTGCATGGGACGGCCATCACGCGCTGACACTATTGTCTATCAGGACGTGGATCTCGGTCATACGAGCAAGCTCTTTCGCCGACGTGGCCAGTCGCATTATCCTCCGCTGCCGTTCTGCCTATTGAGGCCCGCATGCCCTTCGCACTTGAGCTCGCGCTCGATCCTGCCACGTTGGTGATTCTGTTCGCCGTTGCCTTCACCGCCGGATTCATTGACGCCATCGCCGGGGGCGGCGGGTTGTTGACCATCCCTGCCCTGCTGACCGCCGGCCTACCACCGCATCTCGTGCTGGGCACCAACAAGCTGTGCGCCACATTCGGCTCGGCCACAGCCAGCTACACTTTCTATCGCCGCCGACTGTTCGAGCCGTGCCTGTGGCGACGAGCGCTCACAGGCACGGCGATCGGCGCTGCAGCAGGTGCAGTAGTCGCGCAGTTCATGCCGGCAAGCTGGCTTAACCAGCTATTGCCGTTGGTAGTGTCTGCCTGCGGGATCTACCTGCTGTTCAGCCATATGCCGGCCAAATCAGCCAGCGATACAGTGCTCATCGGCCGTAGACGCCAATGGCCACAGAGCCTTTCACTGGGCTTCTACGACGGCGTAGCCGGTCCGGGAACCGGCGCCTTCTGGACGGTCAGCAGCATGTTGCTTTACCCGCTCGACCTGCTGAGAGCGAGCGGCGTAGCGCGGACGATGAATTTCGTCAGCAATGCCATGGCGCTTGCAGTATTCATAATCGGCGGTCACGTCGCCTGGGTGCTGGGCATTGGGATGGGGCTGGCCTTGATGGCAGGCGCCTACTTCGGCGCGCGCACGGCGATCCGCGGTGGCTCGCGGTTCATCCGTCCGGTATTCATTCTGGTAGTACTGGCGATGAGTCTGCGGCTAGCCTGGCAACACTGGTTCGGGGTGGCCTAGCCGACGGGACAGATAAAGCTCGATCAGATAGCGGGCGATGGATTGGCGCGCGGGCAACGCCGGCAGGTTGTCGATGGCGAACCAACGGGCATCCTCGATTTCCTCGGGCTGCAGCACGATATCGCCACCGGCATATTCCGCGTGGAATCCGAGCATGAGGGAATGGGGAAACGGCCAGCCCTGGCTGGCGATGTACTGCGGCGCATGAATGGCCACACCGACTTCTTCTCTTACCTCGCGTGCGACGCACTGCTCCACCGACTCACCCGGCTCAACATAACCGGCCAGCGTGCTGTAGACACCAGGCGCGAAACGCGGTGAGCGCGCCAGCAACAGTTCGTCTCCACGGGTGACCAGGACGATCATGCTCGGTGAAAGCCGCGGGTAGTGCTGAACTCCACAGGCTGGACAGTACATGGCACGCTCACCGGCTCGCGCCTGCATGGGCGAGCCACAGCTGCCACAGAAACGATGCTGGCTGACCCAGGTACCGATCTGCGTGGCATAGCCGAGGAGCCGGAACAGATCGCGATCGTCCTCCTGCATGAACTGGCGCAGGCCCTGCCAGCGCGCGCCTGGTACATCGGCCGGAAAGTCCAGTTCGAAAAGAAACACCGGCTCTCCGTCGAAGTGCCCCAGACCCTGTTCGCTGAGCAGCGGCAAATCCAGGCGCTTGAGCCAGTCCCGCGGAAAGAGCGCACCGTTGCCATCGAGCAGAAACTGCTGTCGACAATGCACCACCGCCCAGCCTCCTGCCATCGAGGGATTGAGCAGCGCCGCCTGCCAGCGCAAGCTCATCAGGCGGCTACCGGCATGCCCAGCGCGCGCACGCTCTCGCTGGCCAGATCAAGCACGCTCACGCGCGAGTCGTCACGTCGCAATACCGCGCCACCTTCAAGGTAGTACTCCAGGCTGGTCAGCGCATCGGCCAGAGTTTCCAGCAGTTGCTCGGGGGGCATCTGGTTCGATTCGAGCATGTGCTTTTGAATGAAATCAGCGCAGGCGCCGATCAGGTCCGCCGCGCGCTCCTGCTCGAGGAAACGCAGACCGCCGCGCACGGCCTGCAGGCTGAACGGCACGTTGGCCAGGTGCAATTTCTCCCCGTTGGACTCGAGATAAGCGGTGATCGCCCGCTTGGCCAGTGCCAGGCCTGCGGTCGCCTCATCGATTACCACGATGCACGCTTCGGTGAGCTGGTGATTGGCAAAGGCTTCCGCTTCCATTCCGGGTCGGGCGACCTGAGGCTTGCTATCGCGTCGATCGCCGCGCTCAAGGCTGGCGACCATGCTCTCGACATACAGCACGGCATCGGCGAGACGCTGGATGACATGCGGTTCCGGCGCATGCTCCAGGCTCCAGCCAGACACGTCGCCCAGCTGCGCCTGCAGCGTGCTGGCCGCAGATGAAAGGCCAACCATGCCGAGGGTCTTGGCCATCTTCCCGAGCAGGTTATGCAGGTTCGAGTAGGCTTCCGCCTGGGCGGTACCTCGCTCGATCAGATCCAGCAGATCCTTCAGGCTCGCCAGTTCCTCACGGATCGCCGAGGACAGCGAACGCATGACGGCCTGGCCCGGGCCGGCCAGGCGCTGGGATTCATCTTCCAGCAGGTGGTCGGTGAACGGCAGCGAACCCAGCGAGAACACCTGACGGACCTGGCTGGCGATAGGCCCATGGGTGTCCGCCAGCGCGACGACGTATAGCAGCTCCTTGAGCAGGCTGCGTGGCGCCTCGTATGCAGGGTTGCCAATGACCTGCTTGAGTTCCCGGTCCAGACGGGAAAACAGCTGCTTGCGCGACTTGCGCGGCAATAGCTGGCCGTCCAGTTGCGATTCGACAGCGGCGCTGCCGATCCAGCACAGCCGACCTCCTGGCGACTCGACGAAGAGATGATCCAGCCGCGTCAAAGCGCGGCCCATGAGTTTCAGGCTGGCTGGCAGATTCTCTTCACGAATGAAGCCAAGCAACCCGACCTGATACATCTGACGCAGCCGCCGGGCCTCGGCAACTGGCGCGACTCCCGAACGAACCGGCACGTCCAACGCAGGACGGGCATGGTCGAGCCGGACGCTGAAAAAGAAACTTTCCGGCAACGGCGGCTGCGCGCACGCCTGGCGCAGCGCGTTGATGGCTGGAAGCAGCAGCTCGGGGATTTCCTGGCGGCTGGCATCGACGCTTTCCAGATAACGCCGCAGCACATAGAGCGCGTTGCTCAGCGCGGCGAGTTGCACGTCACGGTCCTCACCAGCGCCGACCGGGATGTCGGTAGCCAGCTGCAATATCTCCTGCGCCAGCAACTCGGCGCCGGTCAGCTCGATGAGGTTGAGCGTGCCGCGTACCTGCTTGAGGTTTTCCACCGCCTGCTGCAACAGGCCGCCGTTGTTGCGATCGATGATGAAATGCTCGAGGCTCTGCTCGGCTTCTTCCATGGTGGCGAACAGTTCGTCACGTACCAGACCGAGTGAAGTAGCTCCAGTAACCATGCCTAGTGCGCCTCCCGCGCAAACGTGTGGTGACGCATCAGTCGGCAAAGTCCGGCTTCTGTTTGCTCATATGAGCGGCGATGGCGACCTTGATGTCGGCCGACTGCAGCATGGCCGCATTCCAGGTGGCGATGTACTCGAGGCCATCGTCGACCCGGTGATCGCGCATGTAACGGATCATCTCCTTGGTGCCGCGAATGGCGAGCGGTGATTTGCTGGCGATGTCACGGGCCAGCTCCAGCACGGCGTCCATCAGCATCTGCTGATCGGCATAGGTGCGATTGACCAGCCCGATGCTGCGAGCTTCCTCGCCGCTGATGGTGCGGCCGGTAAAGGCCAGTTCGCGCATCATGCCATCGCCGATGATGCGAGGCAGGCGCTGCAAGGTGCCGACATCGGCCGCCATGCCCATGTCGATTTCCTTGATCGAGAATTTCGCGTCCGCCGTGCTGTAACGCATGTCGCAAGCGGAGATCAGATCGATGGCGCCGCCCAGACAGTAACCCTGGATCGCGGCGATGACCGGCTTGCGGCAGTTGTCAACGGCATTGAACGATGCCTGCAGAGAGAGGATCTTGCGCCGCAGCTGCTCTGCATTGCGGCCGACGTCGTTGCCAAGCTGGCTGCCGACCGAAGCGAGCATCTGCAGGTCTATACCGGAAGAGAAGTGGTCACCGGCGCCACTGAGGACGACTACGCGCACTTCGTCGGTTGCATCGATCCAGTTGAAGATATCGATGATTTCCGACCAGAACGCAGCGTCCATCGCATTGATCTTTTCAGGCCGATTGATCACGACGCGGGCAATCTTGTCTGCCAACTCTACGCGGAAGGCTTTGTATTCGGTCACGCTATCATCCTCGACAGCAAGGGCGCATGGGGAGCGCCGTGGCGGGTAAACCCGTACGACGGCGGGCAACTATAACAACTGCCACCACGACGAGTGAATGTCGATGCAGACGATGTGATACAGACCACGCCGCCAGACGACCTGTTCATGCCGTTGTAGACGGTGGCGAGCATCGACGCATCATTCTTCGCGGATACAGTCGACGGTGTACACACATCCATCCGCGCCTGCCTCATGTTGCAGGCCATGAACGTCGGCATCGAATCCGGGGAAACGCTCGGCGAAATCACGGGCGAAACGAAGGTAATCGAGAATCGAGCGAGTCTCTTCGGTAAAGCGCTCGCCCGGCATGATCAACGGGATACCCGGCGGATACGGCACCAGCATGACCGCCGCGATCCGGCCCTGCAGTGCCTCGATCGGCACCGCTTCGACCTCGCCGCGAACCAGCTTGTCATAGGCCTGGGCCGGAGTCATCGCAGGCTCCGGCAACGCCGTGTACATCCTGCGCATGGCCCGCGCCGTGGCGTTTTCGCAATAACAGGCATGCAGCTCATCGCAGAGATCACGCAGCCCCATACCCGTATAGGCCGCTGCACCGGCGCGCGCAATCGATGGCAGGGCCTCGACCAGCGGGATATTGGCGTCGTAGTGACGCTTGAACTCCAGCAACTCGGTCAGCAGGGTGCTCCACTTGCCCTTGGTGATGCCCATGGAGAACAGCACCAGCATCGAATACAGCCCGGTTTTTTCCACCACCAGACCACGTTCCCAGAGAAACTTGCTGACCACCGCCGCCGGTATGCCACTTTCACCCAGTGCGCCGGATGCGGTAAGGCCCGGAGTGACGAGCGTGACCTTGATTGGGTCGAGCAGTACGTAATCGTCGGCGATATCGCCGAAGCCATGCCAGTCAGCCGTTGGCTCGAGAAGCCAGTCCGGGGTCACCAGCGCCTCGGCGCCGTCGACCAGTGGTGGCTGCCAGATGCTGAACCACCAGTCGTCGGCATCGATGTGCTGGCGCAGGTTGGCCAGCGCCCGACGAAAGCTCAGCGCCTCATCGAACGTCTCTTGAATCAACGAGCGTCCCGCTGGGCCTTCCATCATGGCCGACGCCACGTCCAGCGATGCGAGGATGCCGTACTGCGGCGAGGTGGAGATGTGCATCATGAAGGCTTCGTTGAAGCGATCGCGGTCGAGCTGCCGTGTCTGGCTGTCGAGCACATGGATCATCGAGGCCTGACTGAACGCCGCCAGCAGCTTGTGCGTCGAGTGGGTGGTGAACACCAGCGGGCCCTGCTCCCGCGTATCCATGCCGTAGCGGCCGTCATAGAATTCGTGGAATGCCGCGTAGGCGTACCAGGCCTCGTCGAAGTGCAGCACTTCTACGTTATCAGCCAGGGTGCGCTTGATCAGGTTGGCGTTGTAGCAGAGCCCGTCGTAGGTCGAGTTCGTCACCACCGCCAGCTTGACCTTCGGCGGCCGGCCACGCGCCAGCGGGTTGGCGGCGATCTTCGCCTGGATGGACTCGCGGGTGAATTCTTCCAGCGGAATCGGGCCGATGATGCCCAGCTCGTTACGAGTCGGGCTCATGTACAGCGGTATCGCGCCCGTCATGATGATGGCGTGCAGAATCGATTTGTGGCAGTTGCGATCCACCAGTACCAGATCGTCCCGCGCGACCATCGAATGCCAGACGATCTTGTTCGCCGTCGAAGTGCCATTGATCACGAAGAACGTGTGGTCGGCACCGAAGTTGCGTGCGGCGCGAGCTTCCGCCGCCGCTACCGGCCCGGTGTGATCTAGCAACGAGCCAAGCTCGGGTACCGAAACCGACAGGTCCGAGCGCAAGGTGTTTTCACCGAAGAACTGGTGGAACGCCTGGCCGACCGGACTCTTGCGGTAGGCCACGCCCCCACCGTGTCCCGGCGTATGCCAGGAATAGTTCGACTCGCCGGTATGGCGTACCAGCGCGCTGAAAAACGGTGGCAGCAGATCCTCGAGATACCCGCGTGCGGCCCGGGCGACCTGGCGCGCCAGAAACGGCACGGTGTCTTCGTACAGGTAAAGCAGGCCACGCAACTCGTTGAGATCGGCCATTGCCTCAGCAGGCGCATTCTCGATGGTGATCTGCTCGCCCAGTGCAAAGATCGGCAGACGCGGCGCGCGGCGACGAGCGACGCGGATCAGTTCCACCACGTCGTGCAGCAGGCGCTGATTGTCACCGGCGCCTTCTGCCGCAACCAGGATGCAGGCCAGCCCATGGTGCGTGGAGGCGACGATTCGTCCCTCGTTGGAGCTTGCTGTAGGCAGGATATTGAAGCCGTCGCGCTCCAGTTCGGAAGCGATGCCACGCACTCGCTCACCGGCAACGGTGTCGGCTTTTATGTCACGGTGAACGATGAGGATGGGGAATTTCAGGTCTTTGTACATGCGCACTCTCTGCGAACGATCCACCTACAGGGTAGAAGCGTCCGCAGCAAAGGAACAGCGCATTGAAACAAGCGGTTGAGAGGCAGCGTCGCAAGTAGGCGGCAATGCCGAGCCATTCAGACTTCGAGCTGAGCCCAGAGCGGAGCTGCGCCGGCGGCTTTCTCGATCGCGGCCATTCGCGCCATGTGCGCGGCAACCTCTTCTTCGGTAGCGCGCAGCACCGCAGTGCGCGGCCGATCGGCCGGTAGCCGGCGGATCGGTGTGGGCTGGGGGCGACCGCCGTCGGAACTTTCACCATCACCCGCGAGGGACAGATTGGTCTGCCCGCCGGTCATGGTCAGCCAGACGTCGGCGAGAATCTCGGCATCGAGCAGAGCGCCGTGCAGATCGCGGCCCGAATTGTCCACGCCGTAGCGTTTGCACAAGGCGTCGAGGCTGTTGCGCTGGCCCGGGTGACGCTCCCGAGCCATCAGCAGGGTATCGAGCACCGAGCAGTGGTCGGTGATCTCGGCACGCTCCTGCTGACCGAGCAGCGCGAACTCGTTATTGATGAAGCCAAGGTCGAACGCGGCGTTGTGGATGACCAGCTGCGCGTCCTTGATGAACTCGAAGAACTCGTCGGCGACGTCGCGGAACCGCGGCTTGTCGACAAGAAACTCGTTGGTGATGCCGTGAACGGCGATCGCGCCCTCGTCCACTTCACGATCAGGTTGCAGATAGACGTGGTAGTGCCGCCCGGTCAGGCGGCGGCCGATGACTTCGACACAGCCAATCTCGATGATCCGGTGGCCATCGGTCACCGGCATGCCGGTCGTTTCGGTATCCAGCACTACGCTGCGCATATCGTTTAGCTCACTTACACAATCGGTTGTCGTTTGGCCTGTACTACGCCGCGATTCGCAAGCAGGTCGGCATGCTCGTTACCGGGATGGCCGGTATGACCGCGAACCCACTCCCAGCTCACCTGATGGCGGTTGACCTGCTCGTCGAGCTGCTGCCAAAGGTCGGCATTCTTCACCGGCTGCTTGCTCGCCGTTTTCCAGCCGCGCTTCTTCCAGTTGGGCATCCAGTCGTTGATGCCCTGCATGACGTACTGCGAGTCGGTCACCAAACGAACCTTGCACGAGCGCTTCAGCTCCGCCAACCCGCGGATTGCCGCCATGAGCTCCATGCGGTTGTTGGTGGTGTCGGGCTCGCCGCCCCAGAGCTCACGCTTGACGCCCTTATAAATAAGTAGCGCCCCCCAGCCGCCCGGGCCGGGATTGCCCTTGCAGGCACCGTCGGTGTAGATCTCGACCCAATCGTCGCTCATGTGGATTGCTTACTCTGTTTGCCGACAGGCTCGGGGCGTCAAGGGAGTCGGTGTTGTTCGGCTTCGCGGCGGCTGACTTTGGCGACGGGCATCGGCAATAGCTTGCCCATGCGTTCGCGGCGCTCCTGGCGCAAGGGCCGCAGGCCGATCATCAACTTGCGCGCGACCAGCAGATAGAAACCGCCAGTTGGCGCCTGCAACTGCTGCCCGACGGACTCCAGACGAGACAACCGCGCCTGCCAGTCGCTCGAAGAAAGCGGCGGACAATAGCATCCGAAGCGACGTTTCTCCAGCGCGAACCCCAGCAGGTTCAGCCAGTCCCCTACCCTTGACGGACGAATGCAACGCGCCTGCCGGAACGCCTCGCGCGAGACCAGATGACGCAGGCCCCAGGCACTCCAGGGGTTGATACCGACGATCAGCAGATGCCCGCCCGGGCGAACGCCACGCGCCGCTTCACGCAACAACCCATGGGGCGACAGGCTGAAATCCAATGCATGCTGCAGCACCACGACATCAGCAGCATGCTCGCCGAGCGGCCAGGCCTGCTCCTCGCAATGAATCTCCACACCAGGCAGTGGCGCACCGAGGCGAACGCTGCGTTTGATGTTCTGTGGTTGCACCGGCTCGCCGCTGAACGGACCGTTGTGCACCAGATAGCTGCCGAAACAACGCGCCAGCTCTTCGGTCAGGACTTGCTTCTCCTGAACCAGCAGCTGCTGGCCCAGCGGCCCCTCGAACCAGGCGGACGCCTCATTGATCATGGACAGCCAATGGTCGCTGCCTTGGGTGGACGGTCGATCGTTCATCGCTCGGCTCCGTTCGCCGCGCGATCTGCGCGGCGCTGAGTTCGCTCGGGTTCAACTTTCCCATGGGACTGCTAGGATGCGCCTTTGTCACTCAATTGGCGACCCGCCCATGTTGAAGATCGAAGCCCTGCCCGCCTTCACCGACAACTACATCTGGTTGCTTCGGGACGAGTCCACTCAACGCTGCGCTGCCGTCGATCCCGGTGATGCCACGCCAGTCCTGAAGTGGCTGCGCGACCACCCGGGCTGGCAGCTCAGTGACATCCTGATTACCCACCACCATCACGACCACGTCGGCGGCGTCGAACGGCTCAAGACACAGACCGGCGCGCGCGTTCATGGACCGGCGGCCGAGAACATTCCCGCGCGCGACGAGGCGCTGAGCGACGGCCAGCACCTCGAGGTACTCGGGACGGACTTGCAGGTCATCGCCGTCCCTGGCCACACGCTTGGCCATATCGCTTATTTCCATGCTGACCCCGTGCAGCCCTGGCTGCTCTGTGGCGATACGCTGTTCGCCGCCGGCTGCGGGCGTCTGTTCGAAGGCACGCCCGAGCAGATGTTCCGCTCGCTGCAGCGCCTGGCCGATACACCGGATAGCACCCTCGTCTACTGCACCCACGAATACACGCTGAGCAATTTGCGCTTTGCCCGGGCAGTGGAACCGGACAACCCGGCCATTGGAAAACGCATGCGCGAGGTGACCGAACTGCGCGAATCGAACCGCTTCAGCTTGCCAAGCAGAATGGATATCGAGCGCGCGACCAACCCTTTTTTGCGTTGTGGTGTCGCCGCCGTTCAGCATGCGGCAAGCGAGCGCAGCGGCGGCCAGCTAGACGGCGATGTGGCGGTTTTCGCGGCTTTGCGCGCCTGGAAGGACGCCTTCTGACAAGGTCGACAGGTTCCCGAAACGCGGCATGCAGCCTTGACCCCACCAGGGGCCGTTCCTAGAATCCCCCGAATTTTGTTTCCGGGGAAGATTCCAGCCAATGCCGCCAGCTCCCAAGAAACGCCTCGAACCGGACGCCTTGGCAGCCTCTGGTCGGGCGTTGGCTCTAGCCGTTTGCGTCGCCCTAGCGGGCTGTCATAGCAACGCCGTGCGTGATGATGCACGCGATCAGGCAAGCCGCACCACGGCGCCTGTGGCACAAGAGCCCATCTGGCTGAACGACACCCCCGTCATCACCGAACACCAGGACATCTGGGAGCGAATTCGCGAGGGTTACAAGCTTCAAGAGCATCTGGACAGCAACCCCCGCATCGAGCAACAGCGCCTGCTGTTCTCCAGTCGCCCAAGATCCATCGAAATCGCCAGCGAGCGCGGCAGCCCCTATATCCACTACATTGTCGAGCGCCTCGAAGAGCGCGACATGCCGCTGGAACTGGCTTTGCTGCCGATCATCGAAAGCTCCTACGATCCCTTCGCCTATTCGCCCGCCCATGCCGTCGGGCTCTGGCAGTTCATTCCCGCCACCGGCCGGCACTTCAATCTTCGGCAGACAAGCTGGTACGACGGCCGCCGTGACATCACCGCCTCGACCAATGCAGCCCTGCGTTATCTGAGCTACCTGCACGGCCTGTTCAACGGTGACTGGCTGCTGGCACTGGCTGCCTACAACTCGGGTGAAGGCACCGTGAGCCGGGCCATCGAACGCAACCAGAAGCTAGGCCTGCCGACCGACTACTGGAACCTGCCATTGCCGCAGGAAACCCGCGACTACGTGCCGAAGCTGCTGGCCCTGTCGCAATTGATCCAGGCCCCCGAGGCCTATGGCATCAATCTCAATCCGATCGCCAACGAGCCCTACTTCGAAGTCATCGCGCTCAAGCAGCGCATGGATCTGGCGCGGGTCGCCAAACTCGCCGACCTGGACGAGGACGAGCTCTACCAGCTGAATCCTGCCTTCACCCGCCGAATTACCCTGGATGGTCCGCAGCAGCTGCTGGTGCCAATGGAAAAGGCTGAAATGCTGGCAGCCAACCTGGCGCTGATGAAGCCGCAGGACCTGGTCGACTGGCAGCAGTATCAGGTGCGCGCAGGAGACACCCTGGGCGTCATCGCCAACCGTCATCATCTGACCGTCAACATCATCCGCGACGTGAACCGGTTGAAGAGCGACACGTTGCGGATCGGGCAGGTCCTCAGCCTCCCAACCAGCGGTGATGCCGGCGCTTCGCGGGAGTTGTTGCACGCTGTAGCGCGTCAGCCGGCCGCCACGCCGCGCAGCTACCGGGTCAAATCTGGCGACAATCTCTGGGACATCGCCAAGGCTCAGCGCGTCTCGGTACGCGACCTGCAGCGCTGGAACAAGCTCTCCGGCAGCCAGCTCAAAGTGGGCCAGGCGCTGTTCCTGCAGGGCCCGGCAGTAGCCAAAGCGCAAAGCAAGGGAAATTCGCCTACCTATTACAAAGTGCAGAAAGGCGACTCGCTGTACCAGATCGCCAAGCGCTTCAACGTACAGCTGAACAACCTGAAGACCTGGAACCCGAAAGGCACCAGCGTGCTGCGCCCCGGCCAGCTGCTGACGCTATACCTCGCCAACTAGCCCTCCGCCATTCACCCAGCCGGACGCTTGCTCAGGGACTCCAGACAGCGCCCAGTCAGCTGGGTAAAGCGCTGAAACGCGACGAACTGTTCGTGTTTCAGCGCCCGCCCCGAAAACCGGCAATCGCCGTAGATCACACCTATTTCACGCGTCCCCGCCATCAGCGGTGCGATGAAGAACATGCCATTACCAAACCACTGTCGCAGCGGCTGGGTCACCAGGTCGGCCAAGTTATAACTTGCCGGCACGCCCATCCAGAGCGACTGCCGATGACGCAGTGCGTAACTGAACACGTTCGGCTGTTCGGGTTGGTCAGCGGGAAGCACGAAGCCCTGAATCCAGGTCTCGGTCCCTTCACCGACGGCGCAACGCACCTTGAAACGCGTCTGCTGATCGGCCAGCACCGCCACCATCACACGTTCCAGGCCAACCCCGCGGTGCAGCCCCTTCAGCAGCGTATCCAGAATCAACGTGGCATCGCCGCCGCCCGAAACCATGAGCCCCAGATCCTGCAGCGCCTGTTGCATCAGCAACAGATCCGGTTGCAGCAAGGCTGCCTGACGCTGGGCCTGCTGCAGGCGGATCTGCTCGGGATCGGTACTGGGTATGAGCCGGCCCAGACGACTGGCGCCGAATGTGGTCGCCACCTGCACGGTTTCATCGGCGCTAGCGAGTATCTGCTGCAACGCATCAGCTTCATCCACGCCGGTGAACTCGGCCACGGCCCTGGTCAGTGACGTCATCCGCTCGCACTCCCAGCCTCCGAGTGCGGCTTCGCTTATCTGTACGCCCAGCGCGACCGCGCGAGCGGCCGGATCGCTGCTGGCCACCTGAGTGTGCGCAAGACTGGTCAACTCTCCCAGGTTCCAGCTTCTGACCAGACCCAGGCTGAGCTGCCGGAAGCTGGTGCCCAACACGTTCTGCACTGCATCGTCGGGCTTGATGCCCGGCTGCGTCAGCTGCAGGGCCAGCTCATCCGCCTGCTCGCCACCGCAGCCCCAGAACGCCAGCTCGCCCACGTTGTAGAGCAGCGCGGCGATGAATACTTCTTCCTCGTGACGCGAAAGCACATAGCCGGCGATGTTGCGGGCTTGCACCGCGGCGTGAAACGAACGAGCCAGCAGTTCCAGCAGCTGCTCCCTCGGGGCGCGCTCGAGCAGGCTGTCGATCAGCGTGACCGACAGACTGATCAAGCGCACGTTCTCGAAGCCGATCATCACGATGGCCCGAGAAATCGTCTTGATGGTCTCCTGGGAGGGGTTGTAATAGCTGCTGTTGCCGACCCTCAGCACCTTGGAAGTCAGCGAGGCATCCCGAAGCAGGACATCGGCCAGTTGCTGCACCGAAGCATGTTCATGCACGGCAAGGCGCTGCAGATCCTTGACCACGGACGCCAACGCAGGCAGCTCCGATTGATTCAGGCGGTCTACCCATGCCTGAAGACCCTGGGCACGTACATCCAAGAGGCCACCTCTGCACAATGCCATTACGGGAAATGACCGGCAGTTTGCCCGAGTTGCCCGGCCTTTTTCCAGCGCATACAAGCTGTTACTGTACCGGCCCGAGAAGCCCCTAAGCGCCAAGGATCGGATTCCCCGTCTGATGCGAGCCCTGCTACCGTTACTGACCTGCCTGGCCTTGAGCTTTCCCGCCTTCGCCACCATCAGCGAAAGCCATGGTTATGCGCAGTTCGGCACTCTTAAGTATCCGGCCAACTTCACCCACTTCGATTGGGTGAATCCGCGCGCGCCGAAGGGTGGCCAGATCAAACTGATGGCCTCCGGGACGTTCGACACCCTGAACCCCTACACTTTCAAGGGTACCAGCCTGAGTTCGGCGCCCGGCTTTCTGCAATACGGCATCAGCGAGCTGAACGAGCCACTGATGGTCGGCACCGGCATCTACGACCCGTCCGGCGACGAGCCTGCCTCCAGCTACGGTCTGATTGCCGAGTCAGTGGAGCACAGCGATAACTACAGCTGGGTGGTTTTCAACCTGCGCAAGGAAGCCCGCTTTCATGACGGTAAGCCGATTACCGCCTATGACGTCGCCTTCTCCTATCGCACCCTGATAAAGGATGGGCACCCCCAGTACCGCTCCAACCTGCAGGGGGTGAAGCGGGTCGACATCCTCAACCGACATCGCATTCGTTTCGTATTCGAGCAACCGAAAAATCCGCTGCTGATCATGCGTCTCGGCGAACTGCCTGTGCTGCCACAGCACTACTGGAAGAATCGAGACTTCAGCGCGACCACCTTCGAACCCCCACTGGGCAGCGGCCCCTACCGCATCACGCATGTGCAGCCGGGCCGGCAGGTAGTCTTCGAGCGAGTGCGGGACTGGTGGGGCGCCAAGCTGCCGGCCAATCAGGGTAAATACAATTTCAACCGAGTCTCGGTCGAGTTCTATCGCGATAGCGTGGTGGCCTTCGAAGCCTTCAAGGTCGGCGAGTTCGACTTCTTCATCGAGCACCAGGCGAAGAACTGGGCCAATGGCTACCAGTTTCCGGCGGTGATGCGCGGCGACATCATTCGCGCTGAAATTCCCCACCAGATTCCGACCCAGACCCAGGCGCTGTTCATGAACGGGCGCCGCGCGACCTTCGCCGACAATCGTGTGCGCGAAGCGCTCGGCCTGATGTTCGACTTCGAATGGACCAATCGTGCCCTGTTCTACGGCGCCTACCGCCGCAGCGAAAGCTACTACCCCAACAGCGACTTCACGGCGACAGGCAAGCCCGAAGGTGGCGAGTGGCTGTTGCTCTCGCCGTACCGCAAGCAGCTCCCGCCCGAACTGTTCACCGAGCCATTCCAGCTGCCGAAGACCGAAGGCCGCGGAATTCCGCGGGAAACCCTGCGCCATGCGCTGAAGCTGCTCGCCGAGGCGGGCTGGAAAGCCTCGGATGCCGGTCTGTTGAACAGCGCCGGACAGCCGCTGCGCTTCGAGATCCTGCTGGTCAACCCGAGGCTCGAGCGCATCCTCCAGCCCTACGTCGAGAATCTGGCACGCATCGGCATTCAGGCCAACCTGCGTACCGTCGATAGCGCGCAGTACAAGCAGCGCCTCGATCATTACGACTACGACATGATCCTGATGACGCTGGCACAGAGCCTCAGCCCCGGGATCGAGCAGTATCTGTACTTTCATTCCAGTCAGGTCGACGTCAAGGGCGGTCGCAACTATGCCGGCATCGCCAATCCGATCGTCGACGACCTGGTTGACAAGCTGCTCGCCGCGCAGACCCGCGACGAGCAAGTCGCCGCCGCCCGCGCAATCGACCGCGTGCTGCTGTGGAACCACTACACCATTCCGAACTGGTTCATCAGTAACCACCGCCTGGCGTACCGCAATCGGTTCGCCCACGTCACCACGCCACCCTATACGCTGGGTTTGCGAGCCTGGTGGCTGAAGAGCCTGGAGAAGAGCAAATGATCAATCGCGTGCGCCCTTCGCTGTTTCGCGCCGGCCTGCTAAGCCTGTTCTGCATGGCGACCCTAGCCGACGCCGCTCCCCGCCATGCCCTGACGCTGTACGACGAGAAGCCCAAGTATCCGACCAACTTCCAGTACTTCGAGTACGTCAATCCCGAAGCCCCCAAGGGCGGCACGCTGCGCCAGGCTGGCTTCGGCAGCTTCGACTCGCTTAACCCTTTCATCAACAAGGGCGTTGCGGCTGACGATATCAGCCTGATCTACGACACCCTCACCACCAACAGCCTGGACGAGCCTTTCACCGTCTACGGCCTGCTGGCGGAAAAGATAGAAAAGGGACCGAACAACAGCTGGGTGCGCTTCCACCTGCGCCCGCAGGCACGCTTCCATGACGGCGAGCCGGTAGAGGCCGAGGACGTGGTGTTCACCTTCGAAACCCTGATGAGCCAGGGTGCCCCACAATACCGCGCCTACTACGCCGATGTGGAGAAAGTGACAGCGGAAAGCCAAAGACGTGTGCGCTTCGACTTCAAGCATGCCGGCAACCGAGAGCTGCCGATGATTCTCGGGCAGTTGCCAGTGCTGCCGAAGCACTGGTGGGATGGAAAGGACTTCACCTCGGGCAGCCTCGAACCACCTCTGGGTAGTGGCCCGTACCGCGTCGAGAAAGTCCAGGCCGGTCGCTCGATCCGCTACGAGCGCGTAGAGGATTACTGGGGCAAGGATCTACCGGTGAATCGCGGTTTCTACAACTTCGATCACATCAATTTCGATTACTACCGCGACAACACCGTGGCCTTGCAAGCGTTCAAGGCCGGTCATTTCGACTACTGGTTCGAAACCAGTGCGAAGAACTGGGCGACCGCCTACGACATCGATGCGGTCAGGGACGGCCGCATCATCAAGGAAGAGATCCGCAACCATAATCCGACCGGCATGCAGGGCTTTATCTTCAATATCCGTCGACCACAGCTGGAAGACCGCCGCGTCCGTGAAGCCCTCGGGTTGCTGTTCGACTTCGAATGGACCAATCGCCAGCTGTTCAATGGCGCCTACACCCGCACCCGCAGTTACTTCGACAACTCCGAGCTGGCGTCATCCGGCTTGCCGAGCGAAGACGAACTGAAGATTCTCGAGCCCCTTCGCGGCAAGGTTCCGGACGAGGTGTTCGACAAACCGTTCGAGCTGCCGCGTACCGAAGGCAACGGTGTGATTCGCGAACAGCAGCGCGAGGCATACCGGCTGCTCACTGAAGCGGGTTGGAAGGTCGAGAACGACCGCATGCTGGACGCTGCCGGCAAGCCGGTGAAGCTCGAATTCCTGCTGGTTCAGGCAGAGTTCGAGCGGGTGCTGCTGCCGTACAAGCGCAATTTGGCGGATCTCGGGATCGAACTGGAAATCCGCCGGGTCGATGTTTCGCAGTACATCAACCGCCTGCGTTCGCGCGATTACGACATGATCGTAAGCGGCTTCGGCCAATCCAACTCGCCCGGCAACGAGCAACGCGAGTTCTGGCACTCGGCAAGCGCCGACAACCCGGGCAGCCGTAACTTCATCGGTCTCAAGGACCCGGCAGTCGACAGCCTTGTGGAAGGTTTGATAGGGGCCGATTCGCGCAAGGAATTGATCACCTACACCCGCGCGCTCGATCGTGTGCTGCTCTGGGGGCATTACGTGGTGCCTAACTGGCACATAAAGACCTGGCGCGTGGCGTACTGGAATCACCTCGCGCATCCTGAGGTGACGCCCCGGCAGGACATCGGCCTGATGACCTGGTGGCGCAAACCCGACGTCAAGACACCTGTCGCCGATCCCGTCGAAGCGAAGAAGGCCGAGGAAGCTGGCGCTGCGGTCCCGGCTGATAGCGTCGAGGCGGAGCGCTAAGCATGCTGGCTTACATCGTTCGCCGACTGCTGCTGATCATCCCCACGCTGTTCGGCATTCTGCTGATCAATTTCATCATCATCCAGGCCGCACCTGGCGGCCCGGTGGAGCAGGCAATCGCCAAGCTGGAAGGCTTCGAAGGCGCCACCAGCCGGATATCTGGCGGTGGCTCGGAAGTCGCGGTCGCCGGCACAAGTTACCGGGGTGGCCAGGGTCTGGACCCCGAGCTGATCGCCGAGATCGAGCGCCTGTACGGCTTCGACAAACCACCCGCAGAGCGCTTCTGGATCATGCTCAGCAACTATCTGCGGCTGGATTTCGGCGAGAGCTTCTTCCGTGACGCCAAGGTGACCGACCTGATCATCGAGAAGATGCCGGTTTCCATCTCGCTGGGTCTGTGGAGCACCTTGATCATGTACCTGGCCTCGATCCCGCTGGGCATCGCCAAGGCCACGCGTCACGGCAGCAAGTTCGACGTCTGGAGCAGCTCGGCGATCATCGTCGGCTACGCCATACCGGCGTTCCTGTTCGCCATTCTGCTGATCGTGCTGTTCGCTGGCGGCAGTTACTGGAACTGGTTCCCGTTGCGCGGACTGACGTCGGCCAACTTCGATGACCTGACCCTGGCCGGCAAGATCATCGACTACTTCTGGCACCTGGCCCTGCCCGTCACCGCGCTGGTGATCGGCAACTTCGCGACGCTGACGCTGCTGACCAAGAACAGCTTTCTCGACGAGATCAACAAGCAGTACGTGATCACGGCGCGGGCCAAGGGCCTGAGCAAGAATCGCGTGCTCTACGGCCACGTGTTCCGCAATGCCATGTTGATCATCATCGCCGGCTTTCCGTCTGCCTTCATCGGCATGTTCTTCACCGGCTCGCTGCTGATCGAGGTGATCTTCTCCCTTGACGGGCTCGGCCTGCTCAGCTTCGAGGCGGCAATCAACCGCGACTATCCGGTGGTGTTCGGCACCCTCTTCCTCTTCACCCTGCTCGGACTGGTGGTGAAGCTGATCGGCGACCTGACCTACACCCTGGTCGACCCGCGCATCGATTTCGAAAGCAGGGAGGCCTGAGATGCAGTTGTCCCCCCTCAACCAGCGCCGGCTGGCGCTGTTCAAGGCACACAAGCGTGGCTGGTGGTCGCTGTGGATCTTCCTCGCGCTGTTCGTACTCAGCCTTGGCGCGGAGATCATCGCCAACGACAAGCCGATCGTGGTGCGCTACGACGGCGAATGGTTCTTCCCGGTGTTCAAGCGTTATCCGGAAACGGCCTTCGGCGGCGAGTTCCCGCTGCAGGCGAACTACAAGAGCCCGTACATCAAGGAACTGATCGCCGAAAAGGACGGCTGGATGGTCTGGCCGGTCATTCCCTTCAACTACTCGAGCATCAACTACGAACTGCAGGTACCCGCGCCTGCGCCGCCGTCACTGGAGAACTGGCTGGGCACCGATGACCAGGGCCGCGATGTACTCGCCCGGGTGATCTACGGCTTTCGCATCTCGGTCCTGTTCGCCCTGACCCTGACCCTGATCAGCTCGGTGATCGGCGTCATCGCCGGCGCCCTGCAGGGCTTCTATGGCGGCTGGGTCGACTTGGTTGGCCAGCGCCTGCTGGAGATCTGGTCCGGGCTGCCGGTGCTCTATCTGCTGATCATTCTGGCCAGCTTCGTGCAGCCGAACTTCTGGTGGCTGCTGGGCATCATGCTGCTGTTCTCCTGGATGAGCCTGGTGGACGTGGTACGTGCCGAATTCCTCCGTGGGCGCAACCTCGAGTACGTGCGCGCCGCTCGTGCGCTGGGCATGCAGAACGGCGCCATCATGTTCCGCCACATCCTGCCGAACGCCATGGTTTCCACCATGACCTTCATGCCGTTCATCCTCACCGGCGCCATCGGCACGCTCACCGCGCTGGACTTTCTCGGTTTCGGTCTGCCGGCCGGTTCTCCGTCGCTCGGTGAACTGGTCGCCCAGGGCAAGGCCAATCTGCAGGCGCCCTGGCTGGGCATCAGCGCCTTCATGGTGCTGGCAATCATGCTGACCTTGCTGGTGTTTATCGGGGAGGCGGCGCGCGATGCCTTCGACCCAAGGAAATAACATGGCCGAACAACCGATAGCCGAGAATCTGGTCGAGGTCCGCGATCTGGCCGTCGAGTTCGTCACCGGCGAGCAGGTCCAGCGTGTCGTCGAAGGCGTGACATTCGACATTCGCAAGGGCGAAACCCTGGCCCTGGTCGGGGAAAGCGGCTCGGGCAAGTCCGTGACGGCTCATTCCATCCTGCGACTGCTGCCCTACCCGCTCGCCCGCCATCCGCAAGGGCAGATCCTCTTCCACGGGCAGGACCTGCTCAAGGCCGACGAAAAGGCCATGCGTAAAATCCGTGGCAATCGCATCGCCATGGTCTTCCAGGAGCCGATGACCTCGCTCAACCCGCTGCACACCGTGGGCAAGCAGATCAACGAGGTGCTGGAGATTCACAAGGGCCTGCGCGGCAAGGCCGCAACCGCTCGCACCCTGGAGTTGCTGGAACTGGTCGGTATCCCGGAGCCGCGCAAGCGCATCCGCGCCTACCCGCACGAGCTGTCGGGCGGCCAGCGGCAACGGGTGGTCATCGCCATGGCGCTGGCCAACGAGCCTGAACTGCTGATCGCCGACGAGCCGACCACGGCCCTCGACGTCACCGTGCAGCTGAAAATCCTCGAACTGCTGAAGGAGTTGCAGGCACGCCTGGGCATGGCACTGCTGCTGATCAGCCACGACCTCAACCTGGTTCGGCGCATTGCCCATCGCGTATGTGTCATGCAGCGCGGTCGCGTCGTCGAACAGGCGTTGTGTGAAGATCTGTTCCGCGCACCTCAGCATCCGTATACCCAGGAACTGCTCGCGGCCGAGCCCAGTGGCGGTCCGGTGGCGGTCGAAGAAGCGGCACCATTGCTGGAAGTGGACGACCTGCGGGTGTGGTTCCCGATCAAGAAGGGCTTGCTGCGTCGCACCGTCGACCACATCAAGGCAGTCGACGGCGTCAACTTCAGCCTGCCCAAGGGGCAGACACTGGGTATCGTCGGCGAGAGCGGCTCCGGCAAGTCCACGCTTGGATTGGCTATCCTTCGATTGTTGGGTAGTCGGGGCGAGATCCGCTTCCAGGGCCAGCAACTGCAAAGCATGTCGCAGCGCCAGGTACGGCCGTTGCGGCGGCAGATGCAGGTGGTCTTTCAGGACCCCTTCGGTAGCCTGAGCCCACGCATGTCGGTTGGGCAAATCATTGGCGAAGGGTTGCACATCCACCGGATGGGCAATGCCAAGGAGCAGGAACAGGCAATCATTGACGCGCTTGTGGAGGTTGGTCTCGATCCGGAAACCCGGCATCGCTATCCCCATGAGTTTTCCGGCGGACAACGGCAGCGCATTGCCATTGCCCGGGCTCTGGTGTTGAAGCCGGCGCTGATACTGCTCGACGAGCCGACCTCGGCGCTCGATCGTACGGTACAGCGCCAGGTGGTAGAGCTTCTGCGCTCGTTGCAGGCCAAGTACAACCTGACCTACCTGTTCATCAGCCATGATCTGGCGGTGGTCAGGGCGCTGAGCCACCAGATGATGGTGGTCAAGCAGGGCCAGGTGGTGGAACAAAGTGCGGCCGCTGACATTTTTGCGGCACCACAACATCCGTATACACAGCAGCTGCTGGAATCCGCCTTCATGGCGCCCGGCACTGCCGAACAACCAGAAGAGGGACAAGCACATGGGTTTTCTCACCGGTAAGCGCGTACTGATCGTCGGCGTTGCCAGCAAACTTTCGATTGCCTCCGGCATCGCCGCCGCCATGCATCGCGAAGGTGCAGAACTGGCTTTCACCTACCAGGGCGACAAGCTCAAGGGTCGCGTCGAGGAATTCGCTTCCGGTTGGGGCTCGAGCCCTGAGCTGTGCTTCCCCTGCGACGTCGCCAACGATGAAGAGATCGCGCGCGTATTCGAAGAACTGAGCAAGAAGTGGGACGGCCTGGACTGCATCGTGCACTCGGTCGGCTTCGCTCCGGGCGACCAGCTCAACGGCGACTTCACCGAAGTCACCACCCGTGAAGGCTTCAAGATCGCCCACGACATCAGCGCCTACAGCTTCGTCGCCCTGGCCAAGGCCGGTCGCGAGATGATGAAGGGCCGCAACGGCAGCCTGCTGACCCTCTCCTACCTGGGTGCCGAGCGCACCATGCCGAACTACAACGTCATGGGCATGGCCAAGGCCAGCCTGGAAGCTGGCGTTCGTTACCTGGCCGGCAGCCTCGGCCCGGAAGGCACTCGCGTGAACTGCATCTCTGCCGGTCCGATCCGTACTCTGGCCGCCTCCGGCATCGCCAGCTTCCGCAAGATGCTGGCTGCCAACGAGAAGCAGACCCCTATGCGTCGCAACGTCACCATCGACGAAGTCGGCAATGCCGGCGCCTTCCTCTGCTCGGACCTGGCTTCCGGCATCAGCGGTGAGATCCTTTACGTCGACGGCGGCTTCAACACCACCGCAATGGGCTCGCTGGAAGACTGATCCCGCGTCCGTCTACGTAAGCACCGAACCCCGCCTGCTGGCGGGGTTCGTGTTTCTGCGCAGCGGCTCAGCCTGCCGTAACCGTCATGCCGCCATCGGCCATGACCACCGAGCCCACCATGAAGCTCGCCCGCTCCGAGGCGAGAAAGGCGACGATCTCGGCGATCTCCTCCGGTTGCGCCGCGCGCCCGATGGGTGCGGCTTCGCCATGCTGGGCAAGAAAGCCCGGGCCGTCCTCGACCACGTCGTTGAGGATGTTGGTCACCACATCGCCTACGCCGATGGCGTTGACCCGGATGCCATGCTCGATCGCCTCCAGCGCCAGTGTGCGGGTCAGCTGGGCCAGCGCGCCTTTCGAGGCCGTGTACGCGGCGATGGTCGGAAAGGCGAAGTAGGACGCGTAGGAAGCGATGTTGACGATCGCCCCCGAGCGGTTGGGCATCATCGCCTTGACCGCTTCGCGACAATGCAGGAACGCCGCCGTGGCATTGACCGCCTGGATGCGCTCCCAATCCTCGCGGCTCATGTCCACCACCCGCTTGTTGATGATGATGCCGGCGTTGTTGACCAGGATATCCAGCCGGCCAAAATGCTCGATGGCCAGGCCGACCGCACATTCGGCTGCGCCATCCTCGGAAATGTCCGCCAGCAGCGGCACCAGCCCCGGCCGAGCGAGTTTCTCGACAGCCGGGTTGATGTCTTCGGCGATGATCTTGGCGCCCCGATCATGCAACAACAAGGCAATCGCCCTGCCGATGCCGCTGGCGGCGCCGGTGACCAGCGCGACCTTGCCTGCAACTTCCTGAACGACGATGTGATTCGAATCAGTCATGGTGCTCTCCTCTCTTTCAGGCTGCGCCACGAGGCGCGGTGGGTTAACTGTCTCCCATCGCCGGAGGCCGGGCTTTCGCACGCTTGCGCTGGCTGTTGCGGTTTTGCGCGCAGCAGTGATCTGCCGGCGCGCAGGGTCCTGCGCTAACCTTTCGGCGCTGAACGCTTTCAAATGTTTGCCAGGAGCACGTCATGCCGCGGTCATCACAAGCCCCGCCACGGCCCCATGCGGGGCAGACCTGTCCCCAGTCGATGAGCCATTACCTGCCTGGTGAAGCGCGCGCGACCGCACAGCAGCCGCCGATGCAGGACGTGGTGGTGCAGCTGTTCAGCCATCGCACGATCATCGAACCGATACAGGTACCGGCAGTGTTGGAGCCGCTGCTGGTGCTGGTACTGGCCGGTGCGGCACGAGTCGAGGAACGTGCGCCGGGTGGGCAATGGAGCGCAGCAACCGTCAGGGCCGGCGACTTCTTCCTGACCGATACCCACGAGCCGTACGAAATGCGCTGGCAGACGCTGGAAGGTGAGCAATTCGAGGTGATGCACCTGTATCTCGGCCTGCCGCTCATCGACCAGGCCGCACGGGAACTGCTCGGGCCGCAGAGCACAGCGGTTGCCTTGCGGGACGTCTCCGGCGCCCACGACGACACGGTTCGCTGGTTGATGGAGAAGCTGCACCACGAGCTGGTTGAGCAGCACCAGCCCAGCCCGCTCTGCGTTCGCGGCCTGGCCCAGGCACTGGCCGTGCATCTGGTGCGCCACTATCGGGATCGGCAAGACGCCGTCCGCCGCAGCAACGCCTTGCCGGCCTACAAGCTGCGCCGGGTCGTCGAGGCGATGGATGCGCAGTTGGCCGACGATTTCAGTCTTGCTCAGCTGGCACGAACCGCCGAGCTGAGCGAGTACCACTTCAGCCGGATGTTCAAACGAGCCACCGGGCTTTCGCCGTCTCAGTACTTCATCGGCCTGCGCATGGCACGGGCGCGACGGCTGCTGATCGAAACGCAGCGCAGCGTCATCGATATCGGCCTGGAAGTGGGCTATTCGAGCCCGAGCCACTTCTCCCAGGTATTCCGCCGCGAGGTGGGCGTTACCCCCAGCGCCTATCGCCAGGCATGAGCTGCCTTTGCATGGCGCCAGAACGACAAAACCCCGGCCATGACGACCGGGGTTCTGTTTGCACAAACCCGACGGTCGCCGGGTTTGCGTCACGCAGGCTGATCAGCGCTTGGCGACCAGATCCTTCGGCAGCTTGAAGGTCCAGACCATACCGCCCTGGTTGAAGTCCTTCACGCGCTTGGCGACCTCGCCGCCCCACAGCGGTACCGCACCACCCCAGCCGGAGAGAACGGAAACGTACTGCTCGCCATCCATTTCCCAGGTGACCGGAGAACCGATGACGCCCGAGCCGGTGTTGAACTCGTAGACCTTCTTGCCGGTCTTGGCGTCGAAGGCCATCAGGTAGCCCTCAGGGTTGCCGGTGAACACCAGATTGCCCTTGGTGGCCAACACGCCGCCCCACAGCGGAGCGTAGTTGTTGTAGCGCCATACTTCCTTGCCGGTCTTCGGATCGATTGCGCGCAGCACACCGATGAAGTCGTCGTTGAGCGGCTTGATGGTGAAGCCGGCACCCAGGTAGGCGGCACCCTTCTTGTAGGATACGCCTTCGTTCCAGATGTCCATGCCCCACTCGTTTGACGGCACGTAGAACAGGCCGGTGTCCTGGCTGTAGGCCATTGGCATCCAGTTCTTGCCACCGAGGAAGGACGGTGCGACGAACACCGACTTGCCCTTGTCCGCGTCGGCAGGATTGCCCGGGCGGTGGGCTTCGTCGTAGATCGGACGGCCAGTCTTGTCCAGGCCCTTGGCCCAGGTGATCTTGTCAACGAACGGGAAGCCACGGATGAACTTGCCGTTGGTGCGATCTAGCACGTAGAAGAAGCCGTTACGGTCTGCGGTGCCGGCAGCCTTGATGGTCTTGCCGCCGTCCTTGTAGTCGAAGGAGATCAGCTCGTTGACGCCGTCGAAGTCCCAGCCGTCATGCGGGGTGGACTGGAAGTGCCACTTGATCGAGCCGTCATTCGGGTCCAGCGCCAGACGCGAGGACGAGTACAGGTTGTCGC
Source organism: Stutzerimonas kunmingensis (assembly GCF_021432085.1). Taxonomy (GTDB): domain Bacteria; phylum Pseudomonadota; class Gammaproteobacteria; order Pseudomonadales; family Pseudomonadaceae; genus Stutzerimonas. Next base: position 2,701,996 of record NZ_CP090366.1, read on the forward strand.
CAGGGCGCAGGTGCGAGTTCCACGGCGCCGGGTTACCGGTACCGAACAGCAGCGAGTCGGTGTCCGGATCGTAGTAGCCGCCCAGCCATGGAGCTGCACCGCCGGTCTTCCACAGGTCGCCCGGCCAGGTCTTGCCGGCTTCGCCGCCGGAGATGCCGCTCTCGACCTTCTTGCCGTCCTTCCAGACGTAACCCATGTGGCCTTCCACGGTCGGACGGGTCCACAGCAGTTCACCGTTCTTCGCGTCGTAGGCTTCGATCTTGCCGACCACGCCGAATTCACCACCGGAAACACCGGTGATCAGCTTGCCGTTGACTACCAGCGGTGCGGCGGTCAGCGAGTAACCGGCCTTGTAGTCGGCGACAGTCTTCTTCCAGACCACCTTGCCGGTGTCCTTGTTCAGGGCGACCAGCTTGGCATCCAGGGTGCCGAAGATCACCAGATCGCCATACAGCGCAACACCACGGTTGATCACGTCACAGCACGGCATGATGCCGTCGGGCAGGCGGGCATCGTACTGCCAAAGTTCCTTGCCGGTACGGGCGTCCAGTGCATATACACGCGAGTAGGAGCCGGTGATGTACATCACGCCGTCCTTGATCAGCGGCTGCGCTTCCTGACCGCGCTGCTTTTCACCGCCCAGAGAGAAGCCCCAAACCGGTCGCAACTGATTGATGTTATTGGTGTTCAACGTGTCCAGCGTGCTGTAGCGCTGGCCCTGCAAACCCAGACCGTTGGTGACGATCTGATCGGTGGATTTGGCGTCGTTGAGGATTTCCTGGTCGGTTACGGCCCAGGCGTGCAGGCTGGACATCGCCACCGCGGCGCATAGCGCCGTCAAGGCGAAGGGCTTGCGAAGACCGGTGTGCTTCATTGCGGCTACCTCTGCGGGTTCATTGTTATGCCGGGAAATTTTCCCGGTCTGTGGGTGATTCTTGGTTTGCACCGCCTCGCCAACAATTGCCCGCAGTGCCGATTTTCCTCCTCCCTTGGTAGCAATACGCCGCCGCAGGCCACGAAAGACGCGTGATTCCGCCCGCTGCCAATGCCGGGCGGCACCGAAAGTCGCACCTATTCGGCCGGAAAAGACAATTCCGCCGGGCCCACCCTACCCCCTAAAACGGATGCCCCCTCGCTCAGAAGGATAAGAGCTATGCTTCGCCCTACCCTGATCATCGCCTTCCTCGTCTTCACACTACAAAGCGCCCACGCGGCCGAACCGATCCGTCTGGGTCTCAACTACCCGAGCACCGGCAACTACAAGTCCGAAGGTCTGGAGCTGCGCCGTGGCGCCCTGCTCGCCGTCGACCAGATCAATCAGAGTGGCGGCTTGCTCGGCCGACGCCTGGAGCTGGTCAGCCTGAATTCGGCAGCGCGCGCGGAAAAGGCGCGTGCCAACGTCGACCGTTTCGCCAAACAGGGCGCAGCGATGATATTCGGCGGCGCCAACAGCGAAGAGGCGATGAGCGCCGGCCAGCGCGCACGCGAACTCGGACTGCTGTACTTCCCCACCCTCGGCTACGCCAACGAGATCACCGGACGAGACGGCCATCGGCATCTATTCCGCGAATCCAACAGTGCCTGGATGAGCGCGCGGGTACTCGGCGAGTACCTCAGCTGGCACATGCCCAATCGCCGCTACCACTACATCAGCCTCGACGATGCCTGGGGCCACAGCATGGAGCAGGCCCTGCGTGAAGCGACCAAGAGCCGCGACCGCGCCCGCCACGGCTACTCGAAGATCGCCGCGCGAGGTGCCCGCCGCGACGACTACCTGAGCGCATTGCAGAAGGCTGCCGCCAGTGATGCAGATGTGCTGGTGATCGTTCTGCTCGGCCAGGATCTGGTGCAGACCATGCGCCTGGCGCACACCCTGGAGCTGGGCAAGCGCATGCAGATCATCGCCCCCAACCTCAACCAGAGCATCGTCGAGCAAGCCGGACCGCTGGTGATGGAAAACGTGATCGGCACCGAAGCCTGGACCTGGCGGGTACCGCAGCGCGAGAAAAGCGAAACCGGTCAGGCGTTCGTCGAGCGCTACATCGCCTTGCATCAGGCCTACCCCGGCAGCACCGCGGCGTCGGCCTACGGCATCGTCCGGCAGTGGGCCGATGCCGTGCGGCGGGCGGGCCGACTGGATAGCGAAGCCGTCATCACCGCGCTGGAGAACCATCGCTACAGCCTGTTGAAGGACGAGCAGTACTGGCGCGACTTCGACCACCAGAACGTCCAGAGCATCTACGCGGTACGGGTTCGCGATCGCAGCGAGATCATGCAGGATCGCTTCAAGCAGGACTACTTCACCATCATCCATCGCATGGATGGCGAGGAAGCCGCGCCTAGCCTGGACGACTGGCAGCAGGAGCGCGGCGATCAGCTACAGCTGCAGTGACCGGATGCAGCGACTGGAGTGGAACACCAATAGGCGCGCCGCGGGCGCGCCTTCACTCGTCGACGCGCTGCAGCGCCATCGCTTCATAGCGCGGATACAGATGGCTGACGCTACGGATCAGCTCATAGCGGGTCAGGCTGATGCCGGCGAAGCGCTCGGGAATCGGGCTCTGGATCACCTCGTTCATGTCCGCCCCGCCGTTGGCGGCTTCTCGCAACAAGCCGTCCAGCCAGCCGAGGTAGTCGCGCATCTGCACGAACGGCTCGGCATCATCGGCCACCGGGCCATGGCCAGCGACCAGGCGTTTCCAGGGCAGCGCCTCTAGGGTATCGAGGTCTTCCAGCCAGACATCCAGGCCTGGGCTGTTGGGCGTGGTCAGCGCGCGTTGGTAGAACAGGATGTCGCCGGCGAAAAGCACGCCACTGCTTTCGTCGAGAATGGCCAGATCGGCACCGGTGTGACTGCGCAGGGCGAGCAGGCGCAGGGAGCGCCCGCCGATCTCCAGCGTGCCGGGCGCCAGGGTCTCGGATGGCAGCACCACCTCCGTACCGCGCATCCAGTCACCTACCAGGCGGTACATGTTCTCGGCCATGGCGTTGCCCTGCTCGCGCAACAGATCGGTCGTGCCAGCGAGCGCAGCGATGGGCACGTCGGCAAAGGCCTGGTTGCCCAGTACATGGTCGGGGTGATGATGGGTCAGCAGCAGCTTGATGACCGGGCGATCGGTAACGCTCGCGATGGCCGCGCGCATCGCCTCGCCATAACGCCGCGACGGGCCGCTGTCGATCACCACCACACCGGCCTCGGTGACGATGAAGCCGGTGTTGACGATATTGCCGCCGTTGGCCTTGTCGAAGTTGTCGGTCGATCCTTCCAGCAGCCACACGTCATCGGCAATCTGCCGCGGCTGCAGCGTGTAACGCAGCTCGGCGTATGCGGGCAGGGTCAGACAGAACGCGAACATCAGGAGCAACAGGCGCATGACGCCTCCTTGGCTTGGTTGCTGGCTCTCGGAGAAAACGCGGGCTGGTCAGCTCAGAGCGCGGCTTCGAACTCGTTGCCGTTGTTGTCACGCAGCCACAGACGGGTGTCCTGCGCGCCCTTCACTTCCAGGCTCAGACTCGGGTTTTCGGCGACCGCCGGATACAGTTCCAGCTCCGCCAGGACCTGACCGTCGGCATCGCGCAACTGGGCCTGGTTGAGAAAGAATTCGGGAATGCCGCCGACCAGGCCGTTATCCATCGGATGGGAGACCTGCAGGCGCAAACGACTGAAATCGCCGCGGGCGAAGCGCCCACCGATGACCTCACCGAGGCGGTCTTCCCAGCCTGGCTGGGCACGCACCACGCTCGGCGCCGTACAGCCGCCACCGGCAGCATCGACCTTGGCCGAACCGATGTGCCAGACGCCATCACGGGTCAGCACCGCCGCACGGATCGGTGTTGCCTGTTCCACGCGTATGCGGATGGCGACCAGCGGCACGACCTGCTCGCCGGGCGTGAAGGTGAAAATACGTGGAATGGGATTGAGGTCGGCCCAGGCCTCGATACGCACCACCTCGTCACCGAGGGCTCTGGCATCGATGTGCACCGGCACCTGTCGCGAATCCTCGGCGAATGGCGGCACCTGGACCTTTACGCGCTCGTCGAACACATAGGGCTCGCTGTTGAGCAAGCCCTTGTGGTGGTATTCCCACATCACCGATTGCAGCGGATCGGCCTCCGCCGCCAGGGCGCTCGGCGCGTGAAAGACCATCAGCAGCAGCAAGACTCGGACGCTCATGTCGACTCCTCGAACAGCGATCCGCAGCGGGATCGGCATGGCGCAACCGGTCAGCGCCCGGCCACGTCGCTCTCCACATCCTGGTACAACCCGGGCAACTCGTAGCTCAAGCCGTAGCTGGCGTAGAGCTTTTCCAGCTCGCCTTCGAGAATCAGCGGCTCCAGCACTTCTTCCAGCGCATAGGCCAGTTGGCGGTTGGATTCATGCACCGCCATGCCAAGATCCCATACCTGCTTGCCCATGTTCGGGTAAGCGTTCTCGGCGAGCTTCAGGTGCTTGTCGTCAGCCTGGTCGAGTAGCCACTCGATCTCCGCACGCATGGCCATGGTGGCGTCCACCTCGCCCTGCTGCAGCGCAGCGAATGCCTCGCGGATGCTCGGGTAATGATGGGTGTGCTTCGCCAGCCGGCCCTCGAATACCGAAGACAGGTAGAACGAGGGCACGCTGTCCACTTCGACGCCAATCGGGTGGTATTGAAAGACCGCCACGCTCGGCACCTCGTCGATCCGGCGATCGTCATACGCGGTCTGCCAGCGCTCGCGCTGATAGGGCGCGAACATCACCACCAGCTCGTTGATCATTTCACCCAGCTCGTTGCGCTTGTAGGCGAACTCGCGGTCGTACGGCACACGCAGCATCACGTCAGCCAGCACGCCAGGCCGCAGGTAGTGGCCCTTCCAGATGAAGTTGCGCAGGTCGTCGTCGAGGGTTTCGTCCGGCGTTACCCACAGCACTTCCAGTTTCAGGTCCAGCCCTTCGGCGAGCTTGCGTGCGAGTTCCACATCGACACCGCGCGGCTCGCCATCCTGCTGGTAGCTGTACGGCGGGAAATTCTCGTACATCGCCACCTTGAGCACGCCGGATTCGATGATGTCATCGAAGGCGCGCACCTTGACCACGTCCGCCTGCGCCAGTGCGCAGCACAGTGCCAGCCACAGCGACAGAACCAGCCGGACGGCGTTCATCACTGCTTGGCCGCTTCGCTTTCGATATAGGTCCGGATCGCCCACAGCGCTTCCTGGCTGAGGGTGTCGGCCATGCGCGGCATGTACACGGCACCGTCACGGACCGCGCCATTGATCACGCGCTCCTTGTACCACTCGTCGCCGTCGTAGCTGGCTTCCAGCTCACGCAGGTCGGGGGCGATACCGCCGGAAATGGCTTCCAGACCGTGGCAACGCGCGCAGTTCTGGTTGTAGGCGGAGGAACCGATCTCGACCGCCAGGTCGTGGTGCTCGTTGGGCGCACGATAGGGGTTCTCGTCCAGCCATTCTTCACCGAGTTGCGGCAGGCCCTTGGTGTTGACCGCTTGCGGCGTCACGTCGCCATGCGCCAGAACCAGGCCGGACATACCGAGAACACCCGCTGCCAGCAGTGAGCGCAAAAAGATCTTGTTATTCATGACTACCACCCTCTATTCGAGAACCTGTGCAAGGCAGCCCCATCGGAGCGCATGGTGGTCATGTTGGCCGTGTCGGTGCATCGGCAGAATCCTGCTTTGGATGCCTGCATCTCCTCCCTTGGTACTGGGTTTTGCTACCGCCTCCCGCCCCCCAGAGGTAGCAAGGCTAAATCAGCAGGGTTCGGGAAGGATTCCCGGCATCGGCGGGAGCTTTTCCGTGTCGGCGCCCATGGCGCGCTCCCAATAATCGAATCGCCAGGCCACCGGCATACGGCGGCCTCGTCCGAATCGACCAAGGGAATCGCAACCATGACAACAAGATCGCACCCCGGCAGCAAACGCCCCCTCGCCATTGCCGTGCAATGCCTGGCGCTGACCGGCAGCCTCGCGTTGGCCGCAGCCGCCCAGGCCAAGCCGGTCAACTGGGAAGACATCGCCAACGATCATCTGTCCACCGAGAACGTCCTGCAATACGGCATGGGCACCAGTGCGCAACGCTGGAGTCCGCTGGCACAGGTCAATGAAGACAACGTATTCAAGCTGACCCCGGCCTGGTCGTTTTCCTTCGGGGACGAGAAACAGCGCGGCCAGGAATCCCAGGCCATCGTCCATGACGGCGTGATCTACGTGACCGGCTCCTATTCGCGCGTCTTCGCCCTCGATGCCAAGACCGGCAAACGCCTGTGGAGTTACGCCCATCGCCTGCCCGACGACATCCGCCCTTGCTGCGACGTGGTCAACCGCGGTGCCGCCATCTACGGTGACAAGATCTACTTCGGCACCCTCGACGCCCGTGTCGTGGCGCTGAACAAGGACACCGGCAAGGTCGTCTGGAACAAGAAGTTCGGCGATCACGGCGCCGGCTACACCATGACCGGCGCTCCGACGCTGGTCAAAGACGCCAAGACCGGCAAGGTGCTGCTGGTACACGGCAGCTCCGGTGACGAGTTCGGCATCGTCGGCAAACTGTTCGCCCGCGACCCGGATACCGGCGAAGAAGTCTGGATGCGCCCCTTCGTCGAGGGCCACATGGGCCGTCTCAACGGCCAGGACAGCACGCCGACCGGCGACATCAAGGCGCCGTCCTGGCCGGACGATCCCAACCACCCGACCGGCAAGAAGGAAGCCTGGAGCCAGGGCGGCGGCGCGCCGTGGCAGAGTGCGAGCTTCGACCCGGAAACCAACACCATCATCGTCGGTGCCGGCAACCCCGCCCCGTGGAACGGCTGGGAGCGCACCAGCGATGGCGGCGACCCGAAGGATTACGACAGCCTCTACACCTCCGGCCAGGTCGGCGTCGATCCGAGCACCGGCGAGGTGAAGTGGTTCTACCAGCACACCCCGAACGATGCCTGGGACTTCTCCGGCAACAACGAGCTGGTGCTGTTCGATTACAAGGACAAGAACGGCAAGACCGTCAAGGCCACGGCCCACGCCGATCGCAACGGCTTCTTCTATGTCGTTGACCGCAAGGACGGCAAGCTGCAGAACGCCTTCCCCTTCGTCGACGGCATCACCTGGGCCAGCCATATCGATCTGAAAACCGGTCGCCCGGTGGAGAACGAGGGCCAGCGTCCACCCAAACCGGAGCCGGGCGAGAAGCACGGCAAATCGGTTGAAGTATCCCCACCCTTCCTCGGCGGCAAGAACTGGAACCCCATGGCCTACAGCCAGGACACCGGCCTGTTCTACGTACCAGCCAACCACTGGAAAGAGGACTACTGGACCGAGGAAGTCAGCTACAAGAAGGGCTCGGCCTATCTCGGCCAGGGCTTCCGCATCAAGCGCATGTACGACGACCACGTCGGTATCCTGCGCGCCATGGACCCGACCACTGGCAAGGTAGCCTGGGAACACAAGGAAAAACTGCCATTGTGGGCCGGCGTGCTGGCAACCAAGGGCAACCTGGTATTCACCGGCACCAGCGACGGCTACTTCAAGGCCTTCAACGCCAAAACCGGTGACGAGCTGTGGAAATTCCAGACCGGCAGCGGCGTGATTTCCCCGCCTGTGACCTGGGAGCAGGACGGCGAGCAGTACATCGGCGTGACGGTCGGTTACGGCGGCGCCGTGCCACTGTGGGGCGGCGACATGGCCGTACTGACCAAGCCGGTCGCCCAGGGTGGTTCCTTCTGGGTATTCAAGCTTCCGGATTGGGAGAAGAAAACCGCCAAGCGATGAGCCGAGCCGTGCCCGCCACCGCGCGGGCACGCCTCGTGTTTTCAACGTACAGCGGCTCGCGCGGCGCGTCTGGCCCAGCCGACTCCGGGTTGGCGCTCTCGTCGACAGGCCAGAAACGCCACGCGACCGCTTTTCTCTATTGCCCTGCCCCAGGTGACTTCCCATGAACAGTCCTAAACGCTTGCTCCTGCCACTGGCCCTGTTCGCCAGCGCGTCCGCCTTCGCCGCGGATGACGGTCCTCTGACGATCAACGGCTGCGTACTCCAGCCCGAGAGCCAATGTGCCAACGCCGATCTGCGCGGCGCCGACCTCAGCAATCAGGACCTGCGCCGCATCAACCTCGCCGGTGCCAACCTCTCCGGCGCCAACCTGCGCCACGCCAACCTCGACCTGGCCAATCTGGAAAAAGCCGACCTCACCGGCGCCACGCTTAACCGCGCCAGCCTGCAACAGGCCAACCTGCGCCTGGCCAATTTCACCGATGCCCGGCTGATCGCCATCCAGGGCTGGGGCCTGTTCGCCCAGGCCGCCCAGTTCAAGGGAGCCGACCTCACTGGCGCCTACCTTGAGTTCGCCCGCATGAGTGGCGCCAGGATGCACGGCAGCACGCTGCACGCCGCCGACCTGGAAATGACCTGGCTGAGCAAGGCCGATCTCGAGGGTGCCGATCTGACCGACGCCAACCTGCAGGAAGCCAAGCTCAACGACGCCAACCTCGGTAAAGCGGTGCTAACCGGCGCGCGCCGACACTACGCGACGTTTCAAGGCACCAGCATGGAAGGCTGCAAGGACTGCCCGGTCGATTGGGAGAAATGAAACCACCGGCGATAGGCCAGTTCAATCGCCTGTATAGAACAAACCATTGGCCGTCGACCTCAGGAAAATGACTCCCGCGCCGATCAAGTGACTGGGCGGTCTTGCCCTTCACTGGATGCCAATAAATGTTCAACAAGAACCTGAAACGAGAACTGGCTGAATTGCGCGAGGAAGCCGCAATCAATCAGCAAATCAAGAACTCGTTGTACAGGGAGATGATGGTCCTGGAACTGGACCCGCAAGGACGCATTCAGCACGCCAACGAGCTGTTCCTCAGCGAAATGGGTTATCGCCGCGACGATCTCATCGGCCGCTCCGTCGACGACTTCTTCAGCCAGCAGTTTCGTACCGAACCGAACTACTCACGCCTCAAGACCGCCATGCAGCGCGCGGAGCACATCAGCGGCGCCTACCGACTGCTGCAGGCTGACGGCCAGGAAGCCTGGCTGCGTTCGATCTGGCAGCCGATCACGGGCTCGGATGGCACGTTGCACCACTTCACGCTATGCGCCACCAACCTGACCCGCACCATCGAGACCTCACGCGAGCACGAGAGCGTAATCAACGCGCTGTTGCGCTCCACCGCGGTGATCGAGTTTGACCTCGGCGGGCATGTCATCACCGCCAACCAGCGGTTCCTCGACGGCATGGGCTACCGCCTCGAGCAGATCAAGGGCAAGCACCACCGCATGTTCTGTGAGCGTGAGGAAAGCGAGTCGCCGGCCTATCGCGAATTCTGGGCTAGCCTCAACCGTGGCGAGTACATCGCCGAACGCTTCAAGCGTATCGATGCCCACGGCCAGACCGTCTGGCTCGAGGCATCTTACAACCCGGTGCTCGATGCCTACGGCAAGCTGTACAAGGTGATCAAGTTCGCCACCGTCATCACCGATCAGGTCAACCGGGAGATGGCCGTGGCCGACGCCGCCACGGTTGCCTACGACACCTCCCAGCACACCGACCTCAGTGCCCAGCGCGGCGCGCAAGTGGTCCAGCAGACGGTCGAAGTGATGCATCGCATCGCCCAGCAGATGCAGGAAGCCTCCGACGGTATCGAGGCGCTGGACAAGCAATCGCAGCTGATCGGCGCGATCCTCAAGACCATCAGCGGCATTGCCGATCAGACCAACCTGCTGGCTCTCAACGCCGCCATCGAAGCCGCACGGGCCGGTGATCAGGGCCGTGGCTTCGCGGTGGTGGCCGACGAGGTTCGCCAGCTGGCGGCCCGCACCAGCAAGGCCGCCGAGGAGATCGTCGGCGTGGTGCAGAAGAACCAGGACCTGGCGCAAGCCGCCGTGCACAGCATGAGCGCGAGCCGTGACCAGGCCGAGCAGGGACTGGAATTCGCCAACCAGGCCGGCGCGGTGATCGTCGAGATCCAGGACGGCGCGCAGCGCGTGGTCGGCGCGGTCGGACAGTTCGCCAGCCAGTTGAAGAACTGATGGCGAGCCTGTCCACAGCAGATCGGCACATGAGGGATGGCCGCGCTACAGCCGAGTCGGCACCGCTGCAGGCTGACTCGATCATCAGCGTTCGGAGGACGCCAGCTTGACGCAGAAGCTGATCATTCATATCCGCCAGCATCCGAATGTCGACGGGCTGCCGCGCTTCGACGGGCTGACGTCGGCGAGCATCGTCACCCCCGCGGCGGCGGACGAATTTCGCGCGGCGGTGGAGGAAATCATGGGCTTTGCCTGCATCGGTTTCGATACCGAATCCAAACCGACCTTCAAGGTGGGCGAAGTCTCCAGCGGTCCGCACCTGATCCAGTTCGCCACCCCGGCAAAGGCCTACCTGTTCAGGATCGGCGTGCCCGGCTGCATCGAAGCGGCCAGCGCAATCCTGCAATCGCCCGCGCTGGCGAAGATCGGTTTCGGGCTGAAGTCGGATCGTTCCAGGCTGCAAGGCAAGCTGGGCATCCGCCCGATCAGGCTGCTGGACCTGGGCTCAGTGCTTCGCTATCAGGGCAAGAAGGGTCAGGTCGGCCTGCGCGGTGCGGTGGCCGCGGTGCTCGACGCACGGATCGAAAAATCCCGCAGCGTGGCCACCTCGAACTGGGCAAATCCCGCGCTGACCGAGGCACAGCAGGCCTACGCGGCCAACGACGCCTACGCCGCGCTGTGCGTATTTCTCGGTCTGAGCGCAGACCAACAAGCAATGCTGCTCGCGACGCTACCGCGCTGACAGGGCTTCGGCGGCGGCAGTCAACAGGAGTCAGGCCAGCCCATGCGCCCGGCGTTGCAGGAAGGTCAGTGCGGCATACGCCAGGACGCCCAGCGCCGCCGACAGCCACAGCGCCCGCGTACCGAAGTCGTCGATCAGCAGCGCGAACACCAGTGGCGAAAACGCTTGGGCGAAACGTGCCGGTACCATCAGCAGCCCCTGGCGCAGGCCATAGCCATGGGGGCCGAATATCGCCAGCGGCAAGGTCCCTTTGGCGATGGTCAGAATGCCGTTGCCGCCGCCATGCAGAAGCACGAATGCGGTGGTCGCAGGCGCACCCACCAGCATCACGCCAGCCGCGCCGATGGGATGGGCGATAGCGGCGAGACGGGCGGAGATCAGTGGATGGAAGCGCTGCAGCAGGACGAACTCCAGGCAGCGCGCCCCGACCTGGGCCGGTCCGACCAGCGCCGCGATTCCGATGGCCGCGGCCGCTGACAGCCCGGACTCCTGCAACAGACGTGGCAGGTGCGCCGCCATCGCCGTGCTGGTGAACCAGGTGGCGGCGAAGACGAAGGCCAGCAGCGCCATGGTCGATCCAGCACCCGAGCGATCGTTTGTCTGCGCTTGCTCTGCCGGGGACGGGGCCGGCTGCACGCCAACCGGAATCAGCAGCCGGTTCAACGGCAGCCCGAGCAGCAGATGCGCTCCGGCCCATGTGAGGCAGGTGGCGCGCCAGCCGAATTCGGCGTTCAGCCAGCCGCTGATCGGCCAGCACACCGTACTGGCGAAGCCGGCGAGCAAGGTGATGCCGGTGATCGCGCCGCGTGCATTGCGACCGTAGATGCCGGCAAGCGTGGAGAAGGCCGACTCGTAAAGGCCCAGCGCCATGCCGATGCCGATCACTAACCAGCCGAGCCAGAGCATCAGCGGTCCGTTGGCCAGGCCGAGCATGGCCAGGCCAACGGCAAAAACGACGCTGGAAAGCGCCAGCACATCGCGCCCGCCATGATGGTCGATGCGCTTGCCCGACAGCGGCCCGAGGACGGCCGTGACGATCAGTGCCAGGGAAAATGCAGCGAATACATTGCCTGTGGAAATACCCAGCTCGCCCGCCATCGGTTCGGCGAGAATGGCCGGCAGGTAGTAGGTCGAGCCCCAGGCCAGGGTCTGTGCACTGCCGAGTGCAAGAACGATGCGCAGACGTGACGGCATGCTCAGCGGCACCCGCCAGTGGCACGTTGCGAGACGAGGGGGTAATGATGGACGCGGTTCATCCGTGCTCCTGTGCTGCCGTCAATCAATCGGCCAAGCTCGCCAGGATACGCAATCGCCCGTGACGATTTCACGTCAGAACCTTGAACCGCGAGCACACCGAACACCGCAGCCAGGCCGGACGCGAACATGCCGGGCGCAAAGGCCCGGCATGCTCGGTGCTGCTGCGACTGATCGGTTATAGCGCATCCCAGCGATAACGCACGCCCACCCAGCCCGCCCGGGGCGCGCCTGGGGCGATGAACTGCTCGTGGCGCCATTCATCCGGGTCCGACTCGAAAGCGTTGCCAGCACCGACGAAGGAATTCTCGGCCAACGCACCGCCGGTGGCGTACCGCTTGTCGAAGAGGTTGTCGACCCGGCCGAACAGCGTCCAGTCACGGGCGAAGCGGTAATCGCCAGTGAGGTTTACTACCGCGTAACCTGGCAGCTTGCCGCTGCCCTCTACCTCGTCGTTGGGCTGATGACGATTGTTCTCGTTGCCGCGCACGTACTGCGACGAGTACGCCAGGACGCTGGTGCCGACTCGCAGCCGCTCATTGAGATTCCAGTTCAGCCCCAGCTTGAGGTTGTGCTTCGGCAGGCCTGGCAGATAGTCACCGCTGGACACGCGAATCTCGTCGTCCGGGCAGCCGCCCTCGCCTTCGGTGCTGTTGTTCTCGGCCAGGATGCAGGCCCCGGAGCGGAAGGTGGCGTGCAGGAAGGTGTAGTCCACCCGCCAGTCGAATGGCCCCTGCTCGCCAGCCAGACCCAGTTCGATGCCCTGACGACGGGTGCGGCCAAAGTTGGTGAAGTAGCCCATGCTACCGCCGGTGCCGACGAACAGCAGGTCATCATGGTTCACGCTGCGGAAAGCCCCGAGGTTCCAGCGAGTACCGCCTGCCAGTTCGCCGCGTACACCAACCTCCAGCGTGCGGGTGACAACCTGTTCAAGGAAGGGATCGGCCGCCATGGCATTTGGCAAGCTGCAGGGGTTCGCCGGGTCGGCGCAGCCCAGCTCGATCGGCGTCGGCGCGCGGTTGCCCTGGGAAAAGCCGCCGTAGACCGTCAGCGCCGGTTGTAGCTGCCAGGCGAAGCCCAGCGCGGGATTGAGTTTGCGATAGGTGAAGTCGCCATTTAGTGCATCGCCCATGCGATCGGTGTTCACCACGCGGGTGCGGTTGTAGCGCAGCGATCCGGTCAGCTGCAGCGCGTCGGTCAGCGCCCAGGTGTCGGTGGCATAGAGGCTGGAAGTACGGGTGCGCCCCAGCAGGCTGTTGGCCTGTTCCTCCTCTTCGCTGGCGGCGATTCCGCGCTCGTCGGTCAGCTCGCCGCCCTGCTCGCTCTGGTGGAAGCTGGCGCGGGTGTTGTCGTGGGACAGTCCGAAGGCGAACTGATGCGCACCTACATGCCGCGCCCACTGCAGCGCCAGACCGTAGGCACGTTGCGCGGTGCGGGTACGGTTCAGCACGCCGCTTTCCGGCCCTTCGCCGATAAAGCCGCCGTCTTCCCACGCCTCGTATTCGTCCTCGTACTCATCGTTGCCGTCGCCATTGAGCGTCGCGGTACGTGTGCGGCGCAGATAGACCGTGCCGGAAAGGCGATCGTTGTCGTTGAGCCAGTGGCTGGCGGACAGGGCCATCAGGTGGCTGCGGTTCTCGGTCTGGTCGGGATAGGTGAAGATCGACTCGCGCCGCTGGTCGTACATGCTCTCCGGGATCAGACCGTTGCCGATCAGATCGTTGTCGGCATGCGCCAGCGTCAGGGCCAGATCGGTGGTGTCGGTAGTCCAGGCGAACTTTCCGAACAGCTGGCGCACCTCGGACGGCGAATGGTCACGCCAGCCGTCCTCATCCATGCCTTCGGCGGCCAGGTACCAGGAGAACGCCTCATGGCTACCACCCTGTTCGATTGCACCGCCCTGGCGTCCGAACGAGCCGCCGTAGATTTCCGCCGAGCCACCTGGATGGGTATCGCCACGTTTGGTTTGCAGCGCCAGCGCGCCGCCCAGCGTGTTCAGGCCGTACAACGGGTTCGAACCCGGCACCAGGGCCATGTTGGCAATGGCGGTGTTCGGGATCAGGTCCCAGTGCACCACATCGCCGAACGCTTCGTTGACTCGCACCCCATCGAGGAAAACCGAAAGCCCCTGCGGCGTACCGAGCAGCGGCGAGGCGGTGAAGCCACGATAGTTGAGGTCCGCCTGGTACGGATTGCCCTGGATCTCGTTGATGTTGACGCTGGGCAATCCGCGCTGCAGTTTCTCGGCCAGCGACTGGCCGCCGAGCCGCCGCAGGTCTTCGTCATCCAGCGACTGGATGTTGGACGGTACCTGATCCTTTGGCAGCTCGATGCCCGGCAACGGTGTGGTACCGATCACCTCCTGACTGCCGAGATCGAGCGTCTGCTCGGCATGAACGGACGCCGGCAACAGTGCGGCGATGGCGAGGGACAGCAACGTACGTCGGGGCGTCGCGCTGCAACAGAGCTGGTACGGCATGGGTGGTCCTTGTTCTTGTTGGCCGATCGGACTGGCCAGGCCACCCGCATTAGCAACGCGGCGAGACCCGCGGACTACTGCATGCTGGCAACCTGCCAGACGCGATTATCAAGAGCCGTGGCGCGGTGCCGACAGGGAAGAATTCCCGGCTCTAGCGGGAAAAATTCCCGGCCGCATGGAGATTGGTCGTACGACCAGCGCACTAGCTGGGGCCCACGACTTTCGCAAGGCACAAGCGCCCCGCCCACTGTGTACAGGCGGGCAGGCGTTTTTTGGGAGTAGATTGAAGAGGTGCTGCGGACCCAGCAGACAGGCATGCCCCGCATCGCCGCAGGGAGCAGGGAGCAGGGAGCAGGGAGCAGGGAGCAGGAAGATCCGAAACGGTTAAGGCCGATCAGGCCTCGCACACCATGCGGTCGCCGACGCGAAGCAAGCCCTGATCGATGGCCAGGTGCACGAGCTCGGCCTGGGAGCTGACCTCCAGCTTGCTTTTCAGCAGGGCCATATGGTTCGAGACGGTCTTGCTGCTGATGCACAGCCGCTCGGCGATCTCCCGATTACCGATGCCTCGCGCAAGCATGATGAAGATTTCCATTTCACGCGGCGTCATATCGGCCAGTCGCCCCTTCATCGGCGACTGCGAAGGGCGCTGGCAGGCCAGCTCGGTCGCCAGCGGCTGCTCGATGAAGGTCTGCCCGGCAAGCACCTTGCGCACCGCCTCTACCAGCACGTCCGGCGCGCAGCGCTTGGTCAGATAGCCGGAGGCGCCAGCATCCAGTGCCTGCCGGACGAGTGCCAGCTCGTCGTGCATGCTGAAGATCAGCACCGGCATCAGCGGCAACCGCTGACGCAGGCGCCGGCAAGTTTCCAGCCCACTGATGCCCGGCAGACCGAGGTCGAGCACGACCAGGCTGGGAATCGATTCCTGCACCTGCTCCAGCGCCTGCTCACCGCTGGCGGCTTCACTGACTGTCACCTCGGGAAGCAAAGCCTTGAGCAGGCTCGCGTAGCCCTGACGCACTACCGCGTGGTCATCCACCAGCAGAATCTTCATGACGCGGCTCCTTGCAAAGGCAACTTGAGATAGAGCGCCCAACCCTTGCCGGCGCGGTGGCGCACACGCAGCCGAGCACCCAGACAGCGCGCGTGCTCGACCATCGAGCGCAGGCCGACTCCCGGCCGTTCTGGCGGCAACCCATGGCCATCGTCTCGCAGCAACAGGCGCAGCCCGTTGTGATTCCCGCACAGATGCAGGCACACGCGAGTCGCGCGCGCATGCCGCGCCACATTGGTCAGCGCCTCCTGCACCATGCGATAGAGATGCACCTTGGCGTCCATCGACAGCGCTGGAATCGGTCCGCGCAGCCGAACTTCGCACTCGATGCCCTGGGTGCTCTGCCACTGCTCGGCGAGTTGCCCGATGGCGTCTTCCAGGTTGAGGTGATCGAGCATCACCGGATACAGGTCACGCACCAGCGTGCGAAAGCCGTTCTGCAGATCGAGGCTATGTTGCTCGAGGTGCGCCGCGGTTTCGCGAACGGCGTCGGGCTGCTCAGCCTGGACGCGCAGCAGACACGCCCGCGCGCGAATACCGGCCAGATACTGGCCAAGGTCGTCATGCAGCGCCTGCGCCAGCCGGGTGCGCTCACGTTCCTGCAGCGCCAGCAGCGCCTGGGTCAGTTGCTCGTTGTCGGCACGCGCATCTTCGAGCGCAGCGGCCATGTGATTGAAGCGTTTGGCGAGCTTGCGCGATTCGGCGAAGCGATGCGATGGCAGGCGGGTGTCGAGGCGGCCATCGGCGATGCTCACCAGTGCACCCAGCAGTTCGCCGAGCACACGCATGCCCGGGCGCACGGCCCAGCGGATCGCCAGCAGGCAAAGCAGCAGCGCCAGGCCGAACAGCACCAGCAGCTGCAGCAACGAATCCCTGACCTCTTCGACTTCGTCGTGCGGATCGACGCTGATATGCAGCCGCTGGCCATTGGTTAGCTGAAGGACGCTGGGCGACGACAGCTCGGCGGGGTACAGCCAGGTCCCGAGCCAGTCGTCGAGCGCCGGATCGCCCCCGACGGGCATCGATTCGGTGGCGTCCAGCCAGCGCACGCGAATGTGGCGCAGGCTATCGGTCAGGCCCGGGCTGAGGGAGTCGGGATCACGCTCGGCCATCTCGCCGAGATAGCCAACCACCGCCGCCGCGGCATCGAGCTCGCGCTGTACATCGTGGGCGGCCTGGCGCAGCAATACTGCCAGACAGACCATGGTGATCAGGGTGAAGAGCAACGTGACCAGCAGATTGATTCGCCAGAGTGCGGACATATCGGCAGCTCCCCGTGATCAGCGCCGAGCGCCAGTCCGCTTCACTTGACCACGAACCGGCCTTCCATGCCCTTGTTCTGCAGCCCCTTGCAGTAGAACGGGTAGCTGCCCGGCTTGACGGGCAGAAAGAAGATTTCCGCCTCGCCGGCATCCTCGAACTCCAGCTCGACCAGCGTGATCGCCTTGATCTCCACACCACCGGCCTCGACCTTGCGCAGATAGATCGACTGGGCGAACTCGGGCGCCTGGAACGCGCACTCCTTCTGGCCATCGGAGCTGACCTTGAGCTGGTAGGCGACGCCGGTTTCCAGCTGATATTCCTTCTGCGACACCGCGTAGTCGCTCTGCTCGGAACCGAACTTCAGATCCGGCAAAGCCTGCGTACGACGGGTCAGGTCGCCAGCGGCGTGGCTGTGATCGAATCCGACCAGGCTGCCAACGAACAGCAGGTTGAGCAGCAGAGCTTTGTAAGTGGGCATGGGAATGGCCTCGTTATTGTTTTCGGTGTCGCCATCCTAAGGCGCCCCGCCCTGCCCAGCTTCCTACCTTGGTAGCGTTCAGAGGCCGATGAATCTGGCGCTCCAGACTCTTTCATGGCAGTGGCGGCGATTCAAATCTGCGCAAACACCGGCTGCGTCACCCGTTTCGGCAGCCTAACGGCGCGCACCCCGAGTGCCGAGCGAGCCGAATCAGTACCAAGGTCGCTGTACCAAGGTATCGATCAATTTATGCCAGCGCGGCCGCCATATCCAGGTATGCATGATGCCGATTGGACATCATCCGATCTTTGGCCGCCCCACGTGAGACCGTCAGCGTCCCTGGGCCCGCCACCGCTGGTTCTTTTGCGTTATCAGGAGTAGGAACCGTGATGTCTCTCAAATCCATACAGCAGCGAATAGCGATCACCGGCGGCTTATGCCTGCTGGCAACCGCTGGCATCTTGATTGGCTACAGCGTCTACCTTGCCAGCTCGACCCAGGGCATGGTGTCCGACCGGGTCAGTCAGCAGGCGCAGGAAGATGCCTTGCAGACCCTGCAGCACCTCGGCGGGAAATACGCCGGAGAAATCCGCTCCGAGGTTCACCGAAGCGCTGGAAGCGGCGCGGGGCATGGCGACGACCTTTGCGGTCGGCAAGCTGAACCCGGCGGGTTCGGGTGGGCTGCAGGTTGGCCGGGACGAGGTGAACTCGATTCTGCTCAACGTGCTGAAAAGCTATCCGGACTTCAACGGCACCTACTCGTGCTGGGAGCCGGACGCAATCGACGGCCAGGATTTCCTATTCACTGGTGGCCAGAACGGTAACAACGAGCAGACCGGTCGCTTCACGCCCTACTGGACGCGGGGCGCAGACGGCAAGATCGCGGTGCAGCCGCTGGTCGAGTACGACACCATGGACAAGCACCCCAACGGCGTACTCAAGGGCGGCTGGTACATCGGGCCGCGGGAAACGCTCAAGGAAAGCGTGCTCGGCCCGCTGCCCTACATCGTGCAGGGCAAGCAGGTATGGCTGGCGACGCTTTCGGTTCCGATCATCGTCGATGGCCGCTTCATGGGTGTGGCGGGCACCGACTACAACCTCGACTTCGTGCAGAAGATCAGCCAGGAAGTATCCGGCAAGCTGTTCGAGGGCCGAGGCGAGGTGGCGATCATCAGTGACCAGGGGCTGATCGTGGCGGAGAGCCGCTCGCCAGAACTGATTGGCCAGCACTTCCAGAAGGTATTGCCGAACGAGTGGCAGACGGCTCTGAGCGCCGTGCAGAAAGGCAAAGAACTCGCCCGTCTGGACGCAGACGGCACGATCGTGGTGTTCGCGCCTATCGAGCTGGGTCGTACCGGCAAACCCTGGTCGATGATGCTGAAGATCAACAAGGAAATCGTGCTGGCCAAGGCCACCGAGCTGAAGACCGAGATGGACGCCAAGAGTGATCGGAGCATGCTGCAGCAGATCGGCGCAGGCGTGCTCATCTCAATCCTCGCCGTGCTTGCGCTGTGGCTTTCTTCCCGCTCGGTCGCCCTGCCCATTCGCAAAGCCGCGCAGCTGGCCGGTGCCATTCAGAAAGGCGACTTTTCCCAGCGCCTGGCGCACCAGTCCGCGGACGAAGTCGGCCAGCTATCCGCCAGCCTCGACCGGATGGCCGACAGCCTGCAGGAGCAGGTACACGTGGCCGAACGCATCTCCCAGGGCGACCTGGCGGTGGAAGTCCGTCTGGCCTCGGAGCACGACCAGCTCGGGCTTGCGCTCAGGCGAATGGTCGACAACCTCAACGAGTTGGTATCCCAGGTCCAGCAGAGCTCAGGGCTGATCAACGACAAGGCCGGCCAGGTGACGAGCCTCAGCCAGGATCTTTCCAGCGGCGCAACGGAATCGGCCTCCGCGGTGACTGAGATCAGCGCCACCATCAACCAGATGGCTGCGCAGATTCGCCAGACCTCTGAATACGCCAGCGAAGCCAACGCCCTCTCGCGCGATTCCGAGCATTCGGCCCGCGGTGGCAACGAGTTGATGGTCACCCTGAAAGCGGCAATGCAGGAGATTAACCAGTCGGGCCTGGATATCACCAACATCATCAGGGCAATCGAAGAGATCGCCACGCAAACCAACCTCCTCGCACTGAACGCGGCCATCGAGGCGGCCCGTGCCGGCGAGCACGGCCGCGGGTTCGCCGTGGTCGCCGATGAAGTCCGTCAGCTGGCAGCCCGCAGTGCCGAGGCCGCACAGCGCTCTACCCGTCTGATCCAGGAGTCCAATGCGCGGACGATCAAGGGCATGGAGCTCACCGACGACACGGCACGGGCGCTGGAAGCGATCGTTCAGGGCGCGGCACAGGTTTCGCAGCTGGTCGACGAGATCGCCTCGGCGTCGAGCCAGCAGGCGTCCGGTATCGAATAGGTCAGCCTGGCCATCGGCCAGATTGATGAAGTGGTGCACCACAACAGCAGCAACTCAGAGCAATCGACGCAGGCCGCACAGGAGCTGACGCAGCAAGCGCAGCAAATGATCGTGCAGGTCGGCCGATTCAAGGTCAGGCGAGTCCGCTAAGGGCCGGGGCGGCGCAGGGCCTGCGCCGCCTTTTCATCGTCATTTCTACGACCTTGGTACACAGCGACTGGTACTTTCTGCATATTCCCCCGCTCTGCCATGGTTCCTATGCTGCCTGCAACGTCACAGGAGCTGCCCATGAGCCACGTATTACGACGAGCCGGTTTCCTGATCGCCCTCACTTGCTGCACGCAGTTCGCTGCAGCGGCTGCCAGCACGGAGCTGGCGATACGCATCGGTTATCTCGGTTATCGCCCAGACACCGGCCCGGTGCTCTCCAACGTCATTCCTGAGCCCGAAGACGCCGGCCTGCGCGGCGCCGAACTGGCGATCACCGACAGCAACAGCACGGGACGTTTTCTCAAGCACAGCTATGTGCTCGAAGCGGCCACCAGCGAAACGCCGGACGAACTCCTGGAACAGGCCGGCAGGCAGTACGCCGACGGCCTGCGCCTGTTCGTGGTCAACGCTCCGGCTGAATCCCTGCGCCAGCTGTCGGACGCCATGCCGGAAGCGCTGCTGATCAACGCCGGCAGTGCCGACGATGCACTGCGCAGCCAGAGTTGCCTGGCGAATGTCCTGCACACCCTGCCCAGCCGCAGCATGCTCGCCGATGCGCTCGGCCAGTTCCTCGCGGCACGCCGTTGGAATCGCTGGATGCTGATCGTCGGTCCGACCGTTGAGGATCAGGCCTATGCCGATGCTTTGCGCCGCGCGGCCAAGCGCTTCGGTCACCGCATCGTGGTGGAGAAGCCCTGGAGCTTCGATAACGACCAACGCCGCAGCGCCCAGGCCGAGATGCCGTTGTTCACCCAGGGTGCCGAATACGACGTGGTGCTGGTGGCCGACGAACGTGGCGACTTCGGTGAGTACGTGCCATATCACACCTGGTTGCCGCGCCCGGTGGCAGGCACCCAGGGCCTGACTGCCACCGGCTGGCACAAGACGGTGGAAACCTACGGCGCCGCCCAATTGCAGAAACGCTTCGAGGCGCATGCCAAGCGCTGGATGAACGACCGCGATTTCGCCGCCTGGATGGGCGTACGCAGCCTTGCAGCGGCGGTCACTCGCCTGCGCAGCACGGACGCCGCGGCAATCCGTCAGCTGTCGCTTAGCGGTGAGCTGCCGCTGGATGGTTTCAAGGGCCGCAAGCTGAGCTTCCGCCCGTGGAATGGCCAGCTACGCCAGCCGATCCCGCTGGTACACCCGCGGGCGCTGGTATCGAACTCGCCGCAGGACGGCTTTCTGCATCCAACCAGCGAACTGGACACCTTGGGCTTCGACGCACCGGAAAGCAGCTGCCGCCTGAGCGAGGTGCGCCCATGATCCGTCTCGCTGCTGCCGCCCTGCTCGGCCTTGCCACTCTGCCCGCCAGCGCCGACGAGCTGGGCTATGAAGCCTATGCCGACAGCCCCAAGCGCATCAAATGCCTCTACGGCTACGTGACGGCGAAGACCGGTAACTTCGATGCCGCTAAAGCCATCTTCGAAGACTGCGTGGCGCGCTGGAACGACGTCTACTCGATGATTTCGCTGGCGCAAATGTACGAGAGCGGCAGCGGCATGGAGCCGGATCTGAGCAAATCCGCCGCGCTACTGAAGAAAGGCGCGGAGCAACCGAACGACGCCAGCTACGTCAGCCTGGCGCGCTACCACTGGGGCGTCGCTCTGGCCGAAGGGCGTGGCGTCGAAGCCGATTCCGTCGCAGCACGCCATTGGTTGCAGCGAGCAGCCGCCGGCGGCCAGGAAGAAGCCGAAGAATACCTGCGCCAGCTGGACCACAGCGACACCACTGCCCCCATCACACAATAACGACAAGAGAGCCCAACCATGCCCAGAACTGTCCTTGCCTCCGCCATCGCCATTGCCCTCAGCCTTGCCGCAGGCTCGGCTGCCGCCGCCACGGCCTACGTCTCCAACGAGAAAGACGACAGCATCAGCGTGATCAACCTGGACACGATGGAAACCGTCGAGACCCTGGAAGTCGGCATGCGCCCGCGCGGCCTTACGCTCTCCCATGACAACAAGCTGCTGTACATCTGCGCCAGCGACTCGGACACCGTGCAGGTGATGGACCTGGCCACGCGGCAGATCATCAAGCAGCTGCCATCGGGCGCAGATCCCGAGCAGTTCGCCCTGCACCCGAACAACAAGTGGCTGTACATCTCCAATGAGGACGACGCGCTGGTGACCGTGGTCGACGTCGACAAGGAAGAAGTGCTGGCGCAGATCGACGTCGGCGTCGAGCCCGAGGGCATGGGGGTGAGCCCGGATGGCAAGTGGGCGGTCAACACCAGCGAAACCACCAACATGCTTCACTGGATCGATACCAGCACCAACGAACTGGTCGACAACACCCTGGTCGACCAGCGCCCCCGTCACGTGGAGTTCACCAGGGACAGCAAGCAGCTATGGGCCTCGGCCGAGATCGGCGGCACGGTCAGCGTGGTGGACGTGGACAAGCGCGAGATCCTCAAGACCCTGACCTTCAAGATCAAGGGCGTGCACCCGGACAAGGTCCAGCCGGTGGGCATCAAACTCAGCTCCGACGGCAAGTACGCCTTCGTTGCGCTCGGCCCGGCCAATCACATCGCCGTAGTCGATGCGAAAACCTACGAAGTGCTCGACTACCTGCTGGTAGGCCGCCGCGTCTGGCACATGGCATTCAATCCTGACGAAAGCCTGCTGCTGACCACCAACGGCGTCAGCGGCGACGTCTCGGTGATCGACGTCGACAAGCTCAAGGTCACCAAGTCGATCAAGGTCGGCCGCTATCCATGGGGCGTGGTGGTCACTCCATGAACGCTCTGGAGGTCAGCGACGTCGCGTTCGCCTATGGTGAGCGGCGGGCGCTGGACGGGGTGAGTTTTACCGCAGCGCAGGGGCGTTTCACGGCGTTGCTCGGTCCGAACGGAGCCGGCAAATCGACGCTGATCGCGTTGCTGACCCGCCTGTACGATCTACAGAAGGGGCAGATCCGTATCGCTGGCTTCGATCTGCGTGAAACGCCGCGCAAGGCCCTTGCGCGTCTTGGCGTGGTGTTCCAGCAGAGCACGCTGGACCTGGACCTTACGGTGGAGCAGAACCTGCGCTACCACGCGGCGCTGCATGGGATGCCGCGGGCCGTGGCCAACGAACGTATCGAGCTGGAACTGCAGCGCCAGCAGCTCGGCGAACGCCGCCGCAGCAAGGTGCGCGAACTCAACGGTGGTCACCGTCGCCGTGTGGAAATCGCCCGTGCCCTCCTGCACCGGCCCGAGCTGCTGTTACTCGATGAGGCCAGCGCCGGCCTCGACCCCGCCAGCCGTCAGGCGCTCAACCAGCATGTACGCCTGCTCTGCCAGGAGCAGGGTATGAGCGTGCTGTGGACCACGCACCTGCTCGATGAAGTCCGAGACGACGACGATCTGCTGATACTCAACCGCGGCCGCCTGGTGGCTCAGGGGCGTGCCGCAACCCTGGCCACCGAAGGCGAAGACCTGGCCGCGAGCTTTGCACGGCTGACCGGCAGCGGCCTCGATCACCAGAGCGCCCTGCTCGACAGCGCGCCGCGAGCAGTCGAAACCGGGCACGCGGCGTCTGCGACGCCGGCTTCCAACCCTGGGGCTGCTCCCGGCACGCGCGCGACCCTCGATTCCGGGCGGAAAAGTTCATGATCATCTACTGGGAATGCCTGCGCGGCATCGTTCTGCGCGAATGGCTGCGCTTCGTGCAACAGCGTACGCGCTTCTTCAGCGCCCTGGTGCGGCCGCTACTCTGGCTGGTGGTGTTTGCCGCAGGCTTTCGCGCGGCGCTCGGCATCGCGATCATCGAGCCGTACGACACCTACATCACCTACGAAACCTACATCGTGCCGGGGCTGGCCTGCATGATCCTGCTGTTCAACGGCATGCAGAGTTCACTCTCGATGGTCTACGACCGCGAGATGGGCAGCATGCGCGTGTTGCTGACCAGCCCGTTGCCGCGCAGCTTTCTGCTGGCCAGCAAGCTCGTCGCCACGGCGTTGATCTCCTTGCTGCAGGTCTATGCGTTTCTCGCCATCGCCTGGTTCTACGGCGTACAGCCTCCACCGCTTGGGCTGATCGCCGCCCTGCCCGCCCTGCTGCTGGTGGCGCTGCTGCTCAGCGCCCTGGGTTTGCTGCTCTCCAACGGCATTCGTCAGCTGGAGAACTTTGCCGGCGTGATGAATTTCGTGATCTTTCCGATGTTCTTTCTCTCGTCGGCGCTCTACCCGCTGTGGAAGATGCGTGAGGCGAGCGAGTGGCTGTACTGGATCTGCGCCCTCAACCCCTTCACCCACGCTGTGGAATTGGTTCGTCATGCGCTTTATCTGCGCCTGGCACCGACCGCACTGATGGTTTGCCTCGGACTGACCCTGCTGTTCAGTCTTCTCGCAGTAATCAGTTTCAACCCACAACATGCGGCCTTGCGCCGCTCAGCCTGAGCGATCTACTACTTTGGTATCGGTTTTCCCCTCCATCGTAGGATTTAAAAGACAGGCCCTTTGCTCTGTAATCGACCTATCGAAACGCCATGGAATACGGACTATGTTCAGGTCGCTGCTGCCCTTGCTGATCGCCGCGCTGCCTGGGGTCTGCCTGCCCACGATTGCCGCGGCCGAAGAGCAGCTCGCCCTGTTCTCCACCGACGGCTATCGCCAGACGCAGTACCGCAGCCCGACACCGCCTTCCATCGACGGTGCACAGACTCTGGATACGGCCGCGTTAAAGGCTTTGCTGGAAGAACAATCCGATGTGGTGCTGGTGGACGTGTATCGGAGCCAGTGGCTCGCCGGCCGTTTCATCGACAGCGAACCCCATGCAAACCTGCCCGGCAGCATCTGGCTGGCAAACACCGGCGATGGAGATCTGCAACCCGAATGGGCAAGCTATCTCAGCGAAAATCTTGCCCGCGCCAGCCAGGGCAATCTCGAGCAGCCAATCGTGTTCTACTGCCGGTCTGACTGCTGGCTCGGCTGGAACGCCACCAGGCGCGCCCATGCGCTGGGCTACAAACGACTGTACTGGTATCGCGATGGGGTGGACGGTTGGGAACAGGCGGGCCTGCCCTTGCACCCTGCTACTCCGGAGCCTCTGCCTGGCGATGAGTAGCATCACCTGACCAGCATGCCCCCACCATAATCACAACAAAGAGGTGACCGGCCTTGTACAAGATCCTGATTGCGGACGACCATCCGCTGTTCCGCGAAGCCATCCATAACGTCATTCGCGACGGCTTCCCCGACAGCGAAATCCTTGAAACTGCCGACCTCGACAGCGCGCTGGCGCTGACCCTGGAACACGACGATCTCGATCTGGTGCTGCTGGACCTGAACATGCCCGGCATGCACGGCCTCAACGGCCTGATCAATCTGCGCAACGAAGCACCGACCATTCCGGTGGTGATCGTCTCGGCCGAGCAGGACAAGCAGATCGTGCTGCAGGCCATTACCTACGGCGCGGTCGGCTTTATCACCAAATCCTCGCCGCGTGCGCAGATGACCGACGCCATCGAGCAGATCCTCAACGGCAACGTCTACCTGCCTTCGGACATCATCCGCAGCCAGAAGCCCAGCAGCCGCCACTCCCATCACAACGAGCAGTCGATCCCGCCGGAACTGTTGCAGGCGCTGACCCGCAAGCAACTGCTGGTGCTCGAGCGCATGACCAAGGGTGAATCCAACAAGCAGATCGCCTACAACCTCGACATCGCCGAAACCACCGTGAAGGCACATGTCTCGGCGATTCTGCGCAAGCTCAACGTGCACAACCGTGTACAGGCGATCCTTTCTGCCGGGGACATCGACTTCACCGCCTATCTGCGCCGCTGAAAACGGCGCAGATAGCGTCGATCTTCTGCTAGGCGCTCGCCTGGGCGCCTTCGAACCAAGCCAGTTTCTCGCGTAGCTGAACCACTTCACCGACGATCAGCAGGGTCGGAGCCTGGACCTGCTCCTGTGCGATACGCTGGGCGAGGGTTTCCAGCGTCCCTGTGAAGACACGCTGATTGGTGGTGGTGCCCTGCTGCACCAGCGCCGCCGGCGTATCCGCCGAACGTCCATGGGCTATCAGTTGCTGGCAGATCACCGGCAAACCCACCAGGCCCATGTAGAACACCAGCGTCTGTGCCGGCGCGGCGAGTTCCGCCCAGGGCAGATCGCAGCTGCCGTCTTTCAGATGACCGGTGACAAAACGCACCGACTGCGCATGATCGCGATGAGTGAGCGGAATGCCGGCATAGGCTGCACAGCCGCTGGCGGCAGTGATACCCGGCACGACCTGGAACGGCACACCGTTGGCTGCCAGCTCCTCGATCTCCTCGCCACCGCGGCCAAAGATGAATGGATCACCGCCCTTGAGCCGTAGAACGCGCTTGCCTTCCTTGGCCAGGGTCACCAGCTTTTTATTGATCTGCTCCTGCGGCACCGCGTGTTCCGAACGCTGCTTGCCAACGTAGATGCGATCGGCATCGCGCCGGCACAGGTCGATGATCGCCGGCGCCACCAGGCGATCGTAGAGCACGACATCAGCCTGCTGCATCAGGCGCAGGGCGCGGAAAGTCAGCAGGTCAGGATCGCCCGGGCCAGCGCCTACCAGATAAACCTCGCCCAGCGCGCGCGGCGCTGCACCGGCAAGCTTCTCCGCCAGCAGGCGCTCGGCTTCGGCGCTGCACCCAGCCAACGCCTGTTCGGCGATCGGTCCCTGAAAGGTTTCCTCCCAGAACACCCGCCGCTGCTGAACATTGGCGAACTTGGCTTTGACCTGAGCGCGGAACTGTTTGGCCAGCCCAGCCAGCTGCCCGTAGGCCGCTGGAATCCAGGTCTCGATACGCGCGCGGATCAACCGCGCCAGCACCGGAGCATCGCCACCACTGGAAACCGCAATCACCAGCGGCGAGCGGTCGACGATCGCCGGAAAGATCACGCTGCACAGCTGCGGCGAGTCGACCACGTTGACTGGCATACCCAGCGCGTTGGCATGCTGCGAAACCGCGGCATTCAGCGGCTCGTCATCGGTGGCGGCGATGGCCAGCACACAGCCCTGGAGGTCCTGCGGGTCATAGCCGCGATCGAGGCATTCGCCACCGCCCGCTTCTACCAGTTCGGCCAGTTGCGCCTCGATGCTCGGCGCCACCACCCGCAGCCGTGCTCCAGCTTCGCTCAGCAGCCGAGCCTTGCGCAGCGCAATCTCGCCACCCCCGACGATCAACACCGTGCGGCCTTTGAGGTTGTGGAACAGCGGGAGGTATTCCATGGGCGAATCCTGGAGGGTCGTTGGTGGTATGGGCATGACAGCCATTACGGCCGCGATGCCCCTTGTCGAATATCAAGGATCCGGCCTGATGCCGAACCGCGATGACGCAGCGCCGCAGCCTCAGCCTCAGCCGATGATTTCGATACCACCCATGTATGGCTTCAGCACGTCGGGCACCACAACGCTTCCGTCAGCCTGCTGGTAATTCTCCAGTACGGCGACCAGAGTACGACCGACCGCCAGGCCGGAACCATTGAGGGTGTGCACGAGCTCCGGCTTGCCGGTTTCCGGATTGCGGTAACGCGCCTGCATGCGCCGCGCCTGGAAATCACCGCAGTTGGAGCAGGAAGAAATCTCGCGGTACTTGTCCTGGCTCGGCACCCAGACTTCCAAGTCATAGGTCTTGGTCGCGCCGAAGCCCATGTCGCCGGTGCACAGCGACAACACGCGGTAAGGCAGTTCCAGCAGCTGCAGTACCTTCTCGGCGTTACCGGTCAGCTCCTCCAGCGCCTCGAAGGACCTGGACGGCTCGACGATCTGCACCATCTCGACCTTGTCGAACTGGTGCTGACGGATCATGCCGCGGGTATCGCGTCCCGACGCACCCGCCTCGCTGCGGAAGCACGGCGTGTGGGCGACGAACTTCAGCGGCAGCTGCTTGGCATCGAGAATCTCGCCGGACACGATGTTGGTCAGCGATACCTCGGCGGTCGGAATCAGGTAGAAGTCCGCTTCGCCTTCACGGCTGATCTTGAACAGGTCTTCCTCGAATTTCGGCAACTGACCGGTACCCTGAAGCGCCGGCGCCTGTACCAGATACGGCGTGTAGGCCTCTTCATAGCCGTGATCGCGGGTGTGCAGGTCGATCATGAATTGCGCCAGGGCGCGATGCAGGCGGGCAATCGGGCCGCGCATCAGGGCGAAGCGCGCACCGGACAGCTTGGCCGCGGTCTCGAAGTCCAGCCAGCCATGCTGCTCGCCCAGGGCGACGTGATCCTGAACGTCGAAGTCGAAAGTCTTCGGCGTCCCCCAGCGGCGAACCTCGACGTTCTCATCCTCGTCCGCACCCACCGGCACCGACTCGTGCGGCAGGTTGGGAATGCTCAGCATCAGCTGGTCGAGTTCGCTCTGGATGCGGTCCAGCTCCTGCTTCCCGGAGTCGAGTTCCGAGCCCATGCGATCCACGTCGGCGAGCAACGGCGCGATGTCCTCACCGCGCTGCTTGGCCTGGCCGATGGATTTGGAGCGCGCGTTGCGCTCGGCCTGAAGTTGTTCGGTGCGGGTCTGCACGGTCTTGCGCTGAGCTTCCAGCGCTTCGATGCGCGCCACGTCCAGCTGGTAGCCACGGGTGGCCAGGCGGGCCGCCACGTCCTGTAGCTGAGTGCGTACCAGTTTCGAATCAAGCATGGTGGGTCTCGTCTGTGAAAGCTTGGATGAAGGGCGAAGAGGGAGCGAAGTTTACTGTGAACGCGCGCCGGTTCATAACCTGGCGAGCGCCAGACCAGCCCAGGCCGCCAACAGGCCACCGAACACGCTGCCGCCGACATAGGCGAAGGCAGTCGCCAGCTGACCGCTTTCAAGCAGCCGCAGTGCGTCCAGTGAGAAGCTGGAGAAGGTCGTCAGTGCGCCAAGAAAGCCGATGATCAGTGCGCCACGCAGCTCGGGTGAAATGTCCGGTCGGGCGAGAAAGGTTGCATAGAGATAGCCGATCAGCAGGCACCCCAGCAGGTTCACGGCCAACGTGGCCAGATAGAAATGCCGTGGCCATTGATTGCTGACCCAGGTCGCCAGGGCAAAGCGAAACAGGGTCCCGATCACGCCGCCACAGGCGACGGCGAAGGCCATGCGGATCATTCCTTTCTCCGTTGTTTCGGGCTTTCGCGGTCGAGCCGGGCAAGGTGCTCGAGCTTGTCGCGGATCTTGCTTTCCAGCCCGCGCGGGGCCGGATGGTAGTAACGCCGCGGCGGCATCGCTTCGGGAAAATAATCCTCGCCTGCAGCATAGGCATCCGGTTCGTCGTGGGCGTAGCGGTATTCGTTGCCGTAGCCGAGTTCTTTCATCAACTTGGTCGGTGCATTACGCAAATGCAGCGGCACTTCCTGCGAGCCGTTCTCGGCAGCATCGCGCATGGCTGCCTTGAACGCGGTGTAGACGGCGTTGCTCTTCGGCGCGCAGGCGAGATAGACGATCGCCTGCGCTACGGCCAGCTCCCCTTCCGGGCTACCCAGGCGCTCCTGCACATCCCAGGCGTTCAGACACAGCGGCAGCGCGCGTGGGTCGGCATTGCCGATCTCCTCGCTGGCCATGCGCACGACGCGCCGGGCGATGTACAGCGGGTCGCAGCCACCATCGAGCATACGCGCGAACCAGTACAGTGCCGCGTCGGGATTGGAGCCGCGCACGGACTTGTGCAGTGCCGAAATCTGGTCGTAGAACGCCTCACCGCCCTTGTCGAAACGGCGTCGGCTATCACCCAGCAGGTCCTGCAGCAGGTCGGTGCTGATGCTACCGCCTTCCTCGGCCAGGTCCGATGCGTTCTCCAGCAGGTTGAGCAACCGCCGCCCATCGCCATCGGCCGCCGCCAGCAGCATCTGGAAGCTCTCTTCCGGCAGTTCCAGATGCAGGTCACCCAGCCCTTTTGGATCGCTCAATGCGCGGGTGACCAGTTTACGCAGCGCCGCCTCGTCGAGACTTTTCAGCACGTAGACGCGGGCGCGCGAGAGCAAGGCGTTGTTGAGCTCGAAGGAGGGATTCTCGGTGGTCGCACCGATGAAGATCAGCGTGCCGTCTTCGACGTAAGGCAGGAAGGCGTCCTGCTGGGATTTGTTGAAGCGATGCACTTCATCGACGAACAGGATGGTGCGCCGTCCGTACTGGGCGGCCTGCTGCTTGGCGATCTCGACCGCCTGGCGAATCTCCTTGACCCCGGCGAGCACGGCGGAAACCGTCTCGAAATGGGCATCGGAGACTTTTGCCAGGAGCCGCGCCAGAGTGGTCTTACCAACCCCGGGCGGCCCCCAGAACACCATGGAATGCAGCGCGCCCTGTTCCAGCGCCTCGCGCAACGGCTTGCCGCGCGCGAGCAGGTGCTCCTGCCCGACGTACTCGTCGAGGCTGGCTGCACGCAGACGCGCGGCAAGGGGTTGAGCGACAGGCTCGCGGCTGAACAGGTCCATTATTGCGGACGGTTACCTCGATTGCAGCGGCCAGCCGCTGCGCAGGCCGCCTGATACGAATGTCAGATGAGGGTCACTCGGAAATGACGTCGGCACCCTCAGGAATCTCGAAGGTGAACGTGTCGGCCTTGAGCGGCTGATTCATCTTCACGCCCATGAAGAGGATGTTGGTGCGCTGACCGACGCTGTCGATCAGCTGCATGTCGTTGATCACGCCGCTACGGAACGACAGGCGCAGATTATCGAACAATGTGTCCTTGGCCTTGGGCTTGAGAGTGAAATCCACAACTTCACCGGCCTCCTTGTGGGAAACCTCGAAGTTCTCGCTGATGGTCGATACGTCACCGGAGAGCAGTAGCGCCGGGGTATGCGTCAAGCGCTGGTCGAGTTGCTGGACGGTGACCTGCTCCAGGTCGGGGTCATACAGCCAGACCTTCTCGCCGTTGGAGACCAGCAGCTGCTCCATCGGTGCATCGGTGTGCCAGCGGAACTGCCCGGGGCGCTTGAGCGCCAGTTCACCGGAGGTTTCCTGCAGCTGGGTGCCGCTGCCGTCGAGCGACAGCTGCGAGAAGCGGCCGGTCAGGGTTTCAGCCTGGTTCAGCAAATCAGTCAGTCGTTTGGTGGATGCAGCCTGGTCGGCGTGTGCCGGGGCCAGGGCAACCATCAGGACAGATGCACACAGCAAACGGATCAATTGCATTTAGCCCTCGAAGCGATTCAATCGCGCATAGGCGGCGGCGCGATGACTTCGCGCGAGCCATTGGTGTTCATGGATGTCACCACGCCAGCCATTTCCATGGCCTCGATCATCCGCGCGGCGCGGTTATAGCCAATCTTGAGTTTGCGCTGCACAGCGGAAATCGACGCACGGCGGCTTTCAGTGACGAAGCGAACGGCCTCGTCGTACAACGGGTCTTCTTCGCTGCCCTCTCCGCTGCCTTCGCCACTGCTACCATCGAAGCCGCTACCCGCCTCTTCGGCGCCAGCAAGAATGTCTTCAATGTAGTCAGGCGCGCCACGGGCCTTCCAGGCCTCGACCACCCGGTGCACTTCCTCATCGGAAACGAACGCGCCATGGACACGAATCGGCAGGCCGGTGCCCGGCGGCAGGTAGAGCATGTCACCGTGCCCCAGCAACTGCTCGGCACCACCTTGGTCGAGGATGGTGCGCGAATCAATCTTGCTGGATACCTGGAATGCCATTCGGGTGGGAATGTTGGCCTTGATCAGGCCGGTAATCACATCCACCGACGGACGCTGGGTGGCAAGGATCAGGTGAATACCCGCCGCGCGTGCCTTCTGTGCGATACGCGCGATCAGCTCTTCGACCTTCTTGCCGACGATCATCATCATGTCGGCGAATTCGTCCACCACCACGACGATGGTCGGCAGGGATTTCAGCGGCGGCGGCTGGTCATCCATGCTCTCGCGACGGAACAGCGGATCGGTAAGCGGTGTGCCCGCCTCTTCGGCTTCCTTGACCTTGCGATTGAAGCCCGCGAGGTTACGCACGCCCATGGCCGCCATCAGCTTGTAGCGCCGCTCCATCTCGGCGACGCTCCAGCGCAGTGCGTTGGCCGCCTCCTTCATGTCCGTGACGACGGGGCAAAGCAGGTGCGGAATGCCTTCGTAGATCGACAGTTCAAGCATCTTGGGATCGATCATGATCAACCGCGCCTCTTCCGGCGTGGACTTGAACAGGATCGACAAAATCATCGCGTTGACGCCCACCGACTTACCTGAACCAGTGGTACCAGCCACTAGCAGGTGCGGCATCTTCGCCAGGTCGGCGATGACCGGCTTACCGCCGATATCATGGCCGAGTGCCAGGGTGACCGGCGATTTGGCGTCGTCGTAGGGGGCCGAAGAAAGCACCTCGGAGAAGCGCACGATCTGACGATCCTCGTTGGGAATCTCGATGCCTACAGTGGTCTTGCCCGGAATCACTTCGACCACCCGCACGCTGATCACTGCCAGTGAGCGCGCAAGGTCTTTGGCCAGATTGGAGATACGGCTTACCTTCACACCGGCTGCCGGCTGGATTTCGAAGCGGGTGATCACCGGGCCTGGATGTACCGACTCGACGATGACCTCTACACCGAACTCCTTCAGCTTGATCTCCAGCAGCCGCGACATCGCTTCCAGCGACTCAGGCGAGTATTGCTTCTGCTGTTTCTCGGCAGCATCAAGTATCGAGATCGGCGGCAGGCTGCCCTCGATCAGCGGATCGACAAACAGGTTGGCCTGCTTTTCTTTCAGCACCCGCTTGCTCGGTTCGGCGGCTTTGGCAGGAGCAGGCGGAGCGATCACCGGAGCCACGCGCTTGTCGCGCTCGCTCATGTGCTTGGCCAGGGACTCGTCACGTTCGATGATGCGCTCCTTGACCTTGGCCTGCTCACGACGGTCGCGCACCATCGGCGCAGCCACCTCGCTCACGACATCGTCGACTTCTCGCAACTGGGCGACCATCTGCTTGCGCTCGGCGCGGGCGCTCCACCAGCGACTGAAGAAGCTCTGGATCAGCTCGATAAGGTCGAGAGTGATCTTGCCGGTGATGTCCATCACTTTGAACCAGGACAGATCGGTGAACACCGTCAGGCCGAACAGGAAAAACGCCAACAGCGCAAGGGTGCTGCCCTGTACGTTAAGGGACAGCACGGCCAACTGACCGAGGCTCTCTCCCAGCGCACCGCCGGCAGACGCGGGCAAGCCAGGAGCGGCCTGGAAATGGATATAGGCCAGCGCGGACCCGGACAGGACCAGGAAAACCAGACCGATCAGGCGCCAGGAGAACAGCCAGCCGTTCCACACCCAGGGCTGATGACGCGCGCGGAACACTTGCCAGGCCTTGACGCCAAGCAGCAGGGGAAACAAATAGGCGAAATAGCCCAGCGCCATGAACAGAACATCGGCAAACCAGGCGCCGGCACGGCCGGCAGCGTTGCGGACCTGATCGACATTGCTGGTGTGGGTCCAGCCAGGATCGCCCGGATCGTATGTAAGCAACGCCATCCACAGGTAGACGCAGAGCGCACCGAGCGCTATCAACGCGCCTTCCTTGAGGCGATAGTGCAATTGTTGTCGCCAGACGGTTGCCGGCGCGGTAGATGAGGAATTCTTCAAAACGCTTTCTTTCCTGCGCCTGCGGCGCGATGAACCGTAGTCAGCCAGAACCCCGGCATTGTACGGGTTTGTCGATTCGATGGCATGCAGGTTCCGCGGCGGCTTGGGCTTTTGCCGATGCTTCGGTGTAGCATAAACGCCCGATTTCCCGACGCGGCTCGACTGGAGCACGCTTCTCTATTTGCAACAAAGGCTTATGAGGGCTTTTTATGAGTGAAGTCAAGCATTCGCGTCTGATCATCCTCGGCTCCGGCCCGGCCGGATATACCGCTGCGGTATACGCTGCCCGCGCCAATCTGAAGCCACTGATGATCACTGGCATCCAGCCCGGCGGTCAGCTGACCACCACCACCGAAGTCGACAACTGGCCCGGCGATGTCGAAGGTCTGACCGGCCCGGACCTGATGGTCCGCATGCAGAAGCACGCCGAGCGCTTCGACACCGAGATCGTCTTCGATCACATCCATACCGCAGAGTTGCAGCAGCGCCCATTCACCCTGCGCGGCGACAGCGGCGTCTATACCTGCGACGCATTGATCATCGCCACCGGTGCCTCGGCACAATACCTCGGCCTGCCCTCTGAAGAGGCGTTCGCTGGCCGTGGTGTATCGGCCTGCGCCACCTGCGACGGCTTCTTTTATCGCAACCAGGTTGTCGCGGTGATCGGCGGCGGCAACACTGCGGTCGAGGAAGCGCTGTACCTGTCCAACATTGCCAAGGAAGTCCACCTGATCCACCGCCGCGACAAACTGCGGTCGGAGAAGATCCTGCAGGACAAGATCATGGACAAGGCGGCCAACGACAACATCCGCCTGCACTGGAACCATACCCTCGAGGAAGTACTCGGCGATGCCAGCGGCGTGACCGGTGTCCGCTTGAAGAGCACTCTCACCGGTGAAGAGAACAAGCTGGACCTCGCCGGCGTATTCATCGCCATCGGCCACAAGCCGAACACCGACCTGTTCCAGGGCCAGCTGGAAATGAAGGATGGCTACCTGAAGATTAGAGGTGGCGGCGAGGGTGATGCCACCTGCACCAGCATCCCTGGCGTCTTCGCTGCTGGTGATGTGGC
Source organism: Stutzerimonas kunmingensis (assembly GCF_021432085.1). GTDB lineage: Bacteria > Pseudomonadota > Gammaproteobacteria > Pseudomonadales > Pseudomonadaceae > Stutzerimonas. Next base: position 2,736,467 of record NZ_CP090366.1, read on the forward strand.
TGATCACGTCTATCGCCAGGCGATCACCTCGGCCGGTGCCGGCTGCATGGCCGCTCTGGACGCAGAAAAGTACCTCGACAACTGATCTAGTGGCGGGCCTCGGCTCGCCCTCCCCTACCTGCATTTGCGTGGCGACATGCTAACCTGGCTAAAGCGCGACGATCTCTGCTTTCCCCCTCTCGAAGCGGCTTTGCGAGAACCCAACGGCCTTTTGGCTGCTGGGGGTGACCTTAGCCATGAACGCCTGCTGGCCGCCTATCGCCACGGCTGCTTTCCCTGGTACCAGGATGGGCAGCCGTTGCTGTGGTGGTCTCCCGATCCGCGAACGGTGCTGTTCCCGAACGAACTGCATGTGTCGCGCAGCCTGCGCAAGCGCATCCGTCAGGGCGAATTTCAGGTGACCTTCGATCAAGCGTTTACCGACGTGATCCAAGGCTGTGCCGGGCCTCGTAGCTATTCGGACGGAACCTGGATCACCACACCGATGCAGCAAGCCTATGTTCAGTTGCACGAAATGGGTGTCGCGCATTCGGTAGAAGTCTGGCAGGAGCAGCATCTCGTCGGCGGACTCTACGGACTGGCAATCGGTAAGCTATTTTTCGGCGAGTCGATGTTCAGTCGCGCTACCGATGCGTCCAAGGTTGGATTCGTCACACTGGTGGAACAGCTGCGTGACTGGGGTTTTGTCCTGATTGACTGCCAGATGCCGACACGTCATCTGGAAAGTTTTGGCGCCCGCAGCATTGCGCGTGAGCAATTCGCCGCCGCACTTGCCGAGCATCTGGATCAGCCCAGCACAGCCGACTGGCGCGCCTAGTCGGCTACCGCAAGCTGACCTACACTCAGCTCATGATTTCTGAGAGTTGACCATGACTTCACTGGCTCGCCTCAAGTTCTACGCCACACAGCCCCATGCGTGCAGCTATCTGCCCGATGAACAGGCAACCACGCTGTTCCTCGACCCTAGCCAGCCGATGGACGCGCAGGTGTACGCGGAACTCTCCGAGATGGGCTTCCGGCGTAGCGGCGATCACCTCTACCGCCCCCATTGCCAGCGGTGCTCGGCCTGCATTCCAGCTCGCATTCCGGCAAGCTCGCCAGAGCTCAGCCGGCAACAGAAACGAATCCTCAAACGCAACGCTGACCTGCAGGTGCGTTGTGTTCGCCCGGCGTTCAGCGAGGAGCTCTACGCGCTCTACGCGACCTACATCGAAAAGCGCCATGCGGACGGCGACATGTACCCCCCCAGCCGCGAGCAGTTCAATACTTTTCTGGTGCGTGACCTACCGTTTTGTCGATTCTACGAATTCAGGCTGGATGGACGACTGCTCGCAGTCGCCGTCACCGATGTACTGCCCAATGGACTGTCCGCCGTTTACACCTTCTACGATCCCGAAGAAGAACGGCGCAGCCTGGGGCGCTACGCGATTCTCTGGCAGATCGGCGAAGCAGCGCGTCTCGGCCTGAAGGCCGTGTACCTCGGGTACTGGATCAAGAACTGCCGGAAGATGAATTACAAGACCGAATATCGCCCCATCGAACTGCTGGTCAACCAGCGCTGGGTGACGCTCAGCTGAAGTCCTTGGCTCATCGACCCATTTCGGGCACAATGCTTGCCGCTTTTGCCCGCGCATGCATGCGCCGGGTCACTCATTTGGACACCGAGGACTTTACTGAATGTCGAAAGAAGACAGCTTCGAAATGGAAGGTACTGTCGTCGACACCCTGCCTAACACCATGTTTCGTGTGGAGTTGGAAAACGGGCACGTCGTTACTGCGCACATCTCCGGAAAGATGCGCAAGAACTACATCCGGATTCTTACCGGTGACAAGGTTCGCGTGGAACTGACCCCCTACGATCTGAGCAAGGGTCGCATCACCTACCGCGCCCGCTAAGCGAGCCGCGAGAAAAATGCCCGGTTTATGCCGGGCTTTTTTGTTGCAGCAGCAACAGCCGGAAACAGCCGCACGCAATGCCGGAACGAAAAACGCCCGGCCGAAGCCGGGCGCTCGATACCACCTAGGGTCAGGCCAGCTCTGCAGTGGTCTCGAATTCGAAGAACGGCTCGCCGCCCCGAATATCGATGTGAACCACGCCACCATGTTCGGCCAGCTCACCGAACAGGATCTCCTCGGCCAACGGCCTCTTGATCTTGTCCTGAATAAGCCGTGCCATCGGCCGCGCACCCATCTGCGCATCGTAGCCATGCTCCGCCAGCCAGCTGCGCGCAGCATCTCTCCGGAAAGATGCGCAAGAACTACATCCGGATTCTTACCGGTGACAAGGTTCGCGTGGAACTGACCCCCTACGATCTGAGCAAGGGTCGCATCACCTACCGCGCCCGCTAAGCGAGCCGCGAGAAAAATGCCCGGTTTATGCCGGGCTTTTTTGTTGCAGCAGCAAACAGGCGGAGGCGGCAGCACACAATGCCGGAACGAAAACGCCCGGCCGAAGCCGGCGCTCGATACCACCTAGGGTCAGGCCAGCTCTGCAGTGGTCTCGAATTCGAAGAACGGCTCGCCGCCCCGAATATCGATGTGAACCACGCCACCATGTTCGGCCAGCTCACCGAACAGGATCTCCTCGGCCAACGGCCTCTTGATCTTGTCCTGAATAAGCCGTGCCATCGGCCGCGCACCCATCTGCGCATCGTAGCCATGCTCCGCCAGCCAGCTGCGCGCAGCATCTGACACCTCCAACGTCACATGCTTGTCTTCGAGCTGCGCCTGCAGCTCGATCAAGAACTTGTCGACGATGCTCTTGATGACTTCGTGACTCAGACGGCCGAACTGGATGATGGTATCCAGACGATTGCGAAACTCTGGCGTAAAGCTCTTCTTGATGACCTCCATCGCGTCAGAGGCATGATCCTGCAAGGTAAAACCGATAGAAGCCCGCGCCGCGGTCTCCGCACCAGCATTGGTGGTCATGATGATGATCACGTTGCGGAAGTCGGCCTTGCGACCGTTATTGTCCGTGAGCGTGCCATGATCCATGACCTGTAGCAGGAGGTTGAAGACCTCGGGGTGCGCCTTTTCGATTTCGTCCAGCAACAGCACGCAATGCGGCTGCTTGGTGATGGCCTCAGTCAACAAGCCACCCTGGTCGAACCCAACGTATCCCGGAGGCGCACCGATCAGACGAGATACAGTGTGACGCTCCATGTACTCGGACATGTCGAAACGGACCAGCTCGACGCCCAGCGCTCGAGCCAGCTGGCGTGCAGCCTCTGTCTTACCCACGCCGGTAGGCCCGGCAAAAAGGAACGATCCAACCGGCTTGTCCGGAGCCTTCAATCCAGCCCGTGAAAGCTTGATGGCTGTCGCCAGCGAGTCGATCGCATCATCCTGGCCAAAAACCGTGAGCTTCAGATCGCGCTCGAGGTTACGCAGCAGCTCCTTGTCCGAACTGCTGACGTGCTTCGGAGGAATCCGCGCAATCTTTGCCACGATGTCTTCGACCTGTTCGACATCAATGCACTTGACCCGCTGCTCTTCCGGCTGCAGGCGCTGATAGGCGCCCGCCTCATCGATCACGTCGATGGCCTTGTCAGGCATATGCCGATCATTGATGTAGCGCGAGGCCAATTCTGCCGCGGCACGAAGCGCCTCATCGCTGTATTCGATGTTGTGATGCTGCTCGAAACGCCCCTTAAGGCCACGCAGAATGCCGATCGTGTCTTCGACTGAAGGTTCGCTGACATCGACTTTCTGGAAGCGACGCGCGAGTGCGCGATCCTTCTCGAAGATCCCACGGAATTCCTGGAAGGTCGTAGAGCCGATGCAGCGGATTTCACCGGAAGAAAGCAAGGGCTTGAGCAGGTTCGACGCGTCCATCACGCCGCCAGACGCAGCTCCGGCACCGATGATCGTATGGATCTCATCAATAAAAAGAATGGCATGCGGCCGCTTGCGCAACTCCCCGAGCAACGCCTTGAAGCGCTTCTCGAAATCACCTCGATACTTCGTACCCGCCAGCAGCGCACCCAGATCTAGCGAGTAGACGACGCTATCAGCGAGTAGGTCCGGAACCTGATTATCCACTATGCGTTTTGCCAGGCCTTCAGCAATAGCGGTCTTACCGACGCCAGCTTCACCTACGAGAAGCGGATTGTTCTTACGCCGACGCGCGAGAATCTGCGCGACACGCTCGACTTCGTTCTCACGCCCAACCAGCGGGTCGATCCGTCCTTGGCGCGCCAGCTCGTTCAGATTGCTCGCATAGGCATCCAGAGGATTGCCTGACGCACCCGGCTCGCCACCGTCCTCATCCTGCATTTCCGCATCGTTCTCCGGGCTACCAGCATTGCCAGGCACCTTTGAAATACCGTGAGCAATGTAGTTGACGACGTCGATACGCGCGACGTTCTGCTGCTTGAGAAGGAATACGGCCTGGCTCTCCTGCTCGCTGAAAATCGCGACCAGCACGTTTGCCCCGGTCACTTCCCGCTTGCCAGAGCTTTGGACATGGAATACGGCACGCTGCAGTACGCGCTGAAAGCCAAGCGTAGGCTGGGTTTCGCGCTCCTCATCGTGCTGTGGAATTAGTGGAGTGGTGGAATCAATGAACTCCTGCAGATCATGGCGCAGCTTGTCCAGGCTCGCGCCACAGGCCCGCAGCACGGTGGCTGCCGCTTCATTGTCCAGTAGGGCCAACAGGAGGTGTTCAACCGTCATGAATTCATGACGTTTGGTACGTGCCTCTTTGAAAGCCAGATTCAGAGTGACTTCGAGCTCACGGTTCAACATAGCTTTCACCTCTTCTCCAGCAGTCGGAGTTAACCGTCCTTCTCGATCTCACAGAGCAGCGGGTGCTGGCATTCCCTTGCATATTGATTCACTTGCATCGCTTTGGTTTCGGCTACGTCGCGCGTATAGAGCCCGCAGACGGCCTGCCCCTCGGTATGGACGGCCAGCATGATCTTGGTGGCCTGCTCCCTGCTGTGATTGAAAATGCCTTCCAGCACCTCGACGACGAAATCCATCGGTGTGTAGTCGTCATTGAACATGACAACTTTATACATCGGTGGTGCCTTTAATTCCGGCTTGGCCTCCTGGACAGCGAGACCAGACGCGTCGTCTTCGTCCCGTTGAGGCCGGTCCTGATTGAATGTTAGTCGAATCTGAGCAAATGCATGCATGCGCATAACGGTTCTAGGTCGTGGCGCGGGGGCCAGATAAATATGGACAGCTTCGCAGCCAGCTGACGAGTCGCCTTGACTATCGGCAAAACGGTGATACAAACAGCATGTGCCTACAAGGGCAAACGGGTTGCGCAACATGAGGCCTCGGGCTGCATAAGCGCGGAATGAAATGGATGTTACTCCAGTAATGGACTCCTTTGCAGAGGGATAACAGCATGCTAAGCGGTAAGGTCAAGTGGTTCAACAACGCCAAAGGCTACGGGTTCATCGTAGCAGACGGCGGCGATGAGGACCTGTTCGCCCACTACTCGGCCATCCAGATGGAAGGCTATCGAACTCTGAAAGCTGGGCAAGCGGTCATGTTCAACATCCTGCAGGGTCCGAAAGGCCTTCACGCAACCGACATCAGGCCACAGCAGGCCGTGTCCGAGGCGACGACCCCTGCTGCTGCCCAAGGCGTCTCGACGGTAGATGCCTGATTTGTCCTGAAACAAAACAAAAAAAGGCCGATCATCTGATCGGCCTTTTTCATTCCACACCTTACATATGGCTGATCATCGCGTCGCCAAATTGCGAGCATGACATCAACTGGGCGCCCTCCATGAGACGCTCGAAGTCGTAGGTGACGGTCTTGGCGGCGATAGCGCTCTCGGTCGACTTGATGATCAGGTCTGCCGCTTCCACCCAACCCATATGGCGCAGCATCATCTCAGCCGAGAGAATCAGCGAGCCCGGATTGACCTTGTCCTGACCGGCGTACTTCGGCGCGGTACCGTGCGTAGCTTCGAACATGGCGACCGTGTCAGAAAGGTTTGCCCCGGGGGCAATACCGATACCGCCGACCTCAGCGGCAAGCGCGTCGGACAGGTAGTCACCGTTCAGATTGAGTGTTGCGATGACGTCGTACTCGGCCGGGCGCAGCAGGATCTGCTGAAGCATGGCATCGGCAATAGCGTCCTTGACTACTATGTTCTTGCCGGTGTTAGGGTTCTTGAACTGCATCCAGGGCCCGCCATCCAGCAGCTCGGCGCCAAACTCGTCGCGGGCCACTTCATAGCCCCACTCCTTGAAGGCACCCTCGGTGAACTTCATGATGTTGCCCTTGTGGACAATGGTGACGGAGCTGCGGTCATTGTCGACGGCGTACTGCAACGCCTTGCGAACGAGACGCTTCGTACCTTCCAGTGAAACCGGCTTGACCCCAATTCCGCAGTTTTCGGTAAAACGGATTTTCTTGACGCCCATTTCCTCGGTAAGGAACTTGATGACCTTTTCCGCTTCCGGGGAGCCTGCCTTCCACTCGACACCGGCGTAGATGTCTTCGGAGTTCTCCCGGAAGATCACCATATCCACATCGCCCGGCTTCTTGACCGGGCTCGGCACACCGGTGAACCAGCGAACCGGACGCTGGCAGACGTAGAGATCCAGCTCCTGGCGCAGCGCAACGTTCAAGGAGCGGATGCCACCGCCGACCGGAGTGGTCAGGGGGCCTTTGATCGACACGACGTAATCGCGGACAGCTTCGAGGGTTTCTTTCGGCAGCCAGGTGTCCTGATCGTAGACCTGCGTGGCCTTCTCGCCCGCGTAGATCTCCATCCAGGCAATCTTGCGCTTGCCGCCATAGGCCTTCTGAACAGCGGCATCCACGACCTTGATCATCACCGGGCTGATGTCGACGCCGATACCGTCCCCTTCTATATAAGGGATGATCGGGTTGTCGGGAACGTTCAGGGTGTTATCGGCATTAACGGTAATTTTGTCACCGCTGGATGGCACCTGGATCTTTTGGTATCCCATGCTGGACTCCGTCTTCGTGGTTAGACATCGATCATCTTTGAGGGTAACCCACTCGAATTGCCTGAAACTACATGTTCGTTCGTCGTATGCGCAATGCCGTTCTGCCCGAGGCTGGCTCGATGGTATACTGCCGCGATGACTCACAAGTCATAAGGGACGAACCTGTCTTGTACAAGTCCCGCCCCTTGAAACCTCAGAGTCGCTACCGCGGCTCGGCGGTTCAAATGCTCGACACTCTATTGGTGCATCCATCATCACCGCGGCGAATCCCCCTTCTGGTTTCATCTAGACGGAGAGCCAGAGCGCCTACCCGGCGCACTCGGGATTCTGTGCACGCCCTGCAAGAAGAGAGTTATCGCTAAATGTCCACCCCTTCGAAGATCATCTATACCTTCACCGACGAAGCCCCTGCGCTGGCTACCTATTCGCTTCTTCCTATTGTAGAAGCCTTCGCCGCCTCCGCTGACATAGCCGTCGAAACACGCGACATCTCTCTTGCAGGGCGCATTCTTGCGAGCTTTGCCGACCAGCTCGACGCTGACAAGAAAGTCGACGACGACCTGGCCAAGCTTGCCGAGCTGACCGTTCAGCCCGATGCCAACATCATCAAACTGCCCAACATCAGCGCTTCCGTGCCGCAGCTCAAGGCCGCCATCGCCGAACTGCAGGCCCTGGGCTACAACATTCCCAACTTCCCGGAAGACCCGCAGACCGATGCGGAGAAAGATACCCGCGCCCGCTATGGCAAGGTACTCGGCAGCGCCGTGAACCCCGTACTGCGCGAAGGCAACTCCGACCGCCGCGCTCCGGCCGCCGTGAAAGCCTACGCTCGCAAGCACCCGCACTCGATGGGCAAATGGAGCAAGGCTTCGCAGTCCCATGCCGACTACATGCGTGGTGGCGACTTCTTCTCCAGCGAGCAGTCGATCACCATGGACAAAGCTGGTGATGTGCGCATTGAGTTCGTCGGCAAGGACGGCAAGGTCGAGGTCAAGAAGCAGCTGTCTCTGCAGGAAGGCGAAGTGCTCGACGGCATGTTCATGAGCTGCAACAAGCTGCGCGCCTTTTTCGAAGACACCCTGCAGGACTGCAAGGAAACCGGCGTGATGTGGTCCCTGCACGTCAAGGCCACCATGATGAAGATCTCGCACCCGATCGTCTTCGGTCATGCGGTCAGCGTTTACTACAAGGATGTGTTCGACAAGTACGGCGAGCTGTTCAAGGAACTGGGCGTCAACCCGAACAACGGTATCAGCAGCGTCTACGACAAGATCAAGTCGCTGCCGGTCTCGCAGCAGGAAGAAATCCTGCATGACATCCATGAGGTTTACAGCCACCGCCCTGAAATGGCGATGGTCGACTCGGTCAAGGGGATCACCAACCTGCACATCCCGAGCGACGTCATTGTCGACGCCTCGATGCCGGCGATGATCCGTAACTCCGGTCAGATGTGGGGCAAGGACGGCAAGCAGAAGGACACAAAAGCGGTAATGCCGGAGAGCACCTATGCCCGCATTTACCAGGAGATGATCAACTTCTGCAAGACCAACGGCGCCTTCGACCCGGTCACCATGGGCAGCGTCCCGAACGTCGGCCTGATGGCACAGAAAGCCGAGGAATACGGTTCGCACGACAAGACCTTCGAGATGCAGGCCGACGGCACCATGCGCGTCGTTCTGGCCGACGGCACCGTGCTGATGCAGCACGAAGTCGAGAAAGGCGACATCTGGCGTGCCTGCCAGACCAAGGACGCTCCGATCCGCGACTGGGTCAAGCTGGCCGTGACCCGTGCTCGCCAGTCGAACACCCCGGCAATCTTCTGGCTTGACCCGGAGCGCGCCCATGATCGTCAGCTGCAGAACAAGGTCGAAACCTACCTCAAGGATCACGATCTGAGCGGTCTGGACATCCGCATCATGGGCTACAACGAAGCCATCCGCGTCAGCATGGAGCGCATGATTCGTGGCCAGGACACCATTTCGGTGACCGGCAATGTGCTGCGCGATTACCTGACCGACCTGTTCCCAATCATGGAACTGGGTACCTCGGCCAAGATGCTCTCCATCGTTCCGCTGATGGCGGGCGGCGGCATGTACGAAACCGGCGCCGGCGGCTCCGCACCAAAGCACGTGCAGCAGCTGGTCGAAGAGAACTACCTGCGCTGGGATTCGCTGGGTGAGTTCCTGGCACTGGCGGTATCCCTGGAAGAAACCGGCATCAAGACCGACAACATCAAGGCCAAGATCCTCGGCAAGACCCTTGACCAGGCCACCGGCAAACTGTTGGACAACAACAAGTCACCGGCGCGTAAGGTTGGTCAGCTGGACAACCGCGGCAGCCACTTCTACCTGGCTCTGTACTGGGCGCAAGCTCTGGCCGCCCAGGACGAAGACGCCGAGCTGAAGGCCCACTTCACCCCGCTGGCCAAGCAGTTGACCGAGCAGGAAGCGACCATCGTCGCCGAACTGGCCGAGGTGCAAGGCAAGCCGGTGGATATCGGTGGCTACTACCGCTCCAATCCGGAACTGACCAGCAAGGTGATGCGCCCCAGCGCAACCTTCAACGCAGCCCTGGCCGCGCTGAACGCCTGAATCGACGCTTGAGTGTTATCACGAACCCCGGCCTGGTGCCGGGGTTCGTGCTTTCTGAACGGAGGTGACTGTTATCATCCCGTCATTTACACAAGGCAGCTCTTATGGACTGGCAACCGCATATTACCGTCGCGACCGTTATCGAAGACCAGGGGCGCTTTCTGTTGGTAGAAGAGCTCAAGGCGGGCCGACTCGTACTCAATCAGCCTGCCGGGCATCTCGAAGCCAATGAGAATCTGCGCCAGGCGGCTGTACGGGAAACCCTCGAAGAAACCGGCTGGGAGGTCGAGCTCATTGGCGTTGTGGGAATTTATCTGTACACCGCGCCCAGCAATGGCGTGACCTATCAGCGCGTATGCTTCGCCGCCAGAGCCCTGCAGCATGATCCGCAGCGTCATCTCGACGAGGGCATTGTCGCGGCTCGGTGGCTGAGCCGCGACGAGCTGGAGGCGCAACCTGAACGCTGGCGCAGCGAACTGGTGCCCCGCTGCATCGATGATTATCTGACCGGGCCGCTGCATTCGCTTGACGTGATTCGCAACTGAACGCGGCTTCGTCATGCCTGCTGCAGCCTGATAGAATTCCGCCCCTTTGCAGAGCCTCAGCGTGTTCCTATGTCTGTAACCACCCTCACCGCCCCGGAAAAAACACGTGTCATCGTCGGCATGTCCGGCGGAGTGGACTCTTCCGTTTCCGCCCTCCTGCTGCTCGAGCAGGGCTATCAGGTCGAAGGCCTGTTCATGAAGAACTGGGAAGAGGACGACGGCACGGAATACTGCACCGCCAAGGAAGACTTGGCCGACGCCCAAGCGGTGTGCGACCGGATCGGCATCAAGCTGCATACGGCGAACTTTGCAGCCGAATACTGGGACAACGTCTTCGAACACTTCCTTGCCGAATACAAGGCGGGACGCACGCCGAACCCGGACATCCTTTGCAACCGGGAGATCAAGTTCAAAGCCTTTCTCGACTACGCATTGATGCTAGGGGCGGACCTCATCGCGACCGGCCATTACGTGCGTCGTCGCGACGTGAATGATCGTAGCGAGCTGCTCAAAGGGCTGGACCCGAACAAGGATCAGAGCTACTTCCTGCATGCGGTCGGCGGTGAACAGCTGAGCAAGACGCTGTTTCCTGTCGGCGAGCTGGAAAAGCCCGAAGTGCGGGCGATCGCCGAAAAGTACGGGCTTGCCACGGCGAAGAAAAAGGATTCCACCGGCATCTGCTTCATCGGCGAAAGGCGCTTCAGCGACTTTCTCAAGCAATACCTTCCGGCCCAGCCCGGCAATATCGAAACCATTGATGGTGAAGTGATCGGCCGTCATCACGGCTTGATGTATCACACCATCGGTCAACGCCAGGGCTTGGGCATCGGTGGCCTCAAGGATGCTTCCGACGAGCCTTGGTACGTGCTGAGCAAGGACCTGCAGCGCAACGTGCTGGTGGTCGGCCAGGGCAACGATCATCCGTGGTTGTTCTCGCGCGCGTTGCTGGCATCTGAAATCTACTGGGTGAACCCCATCGACCTCAGCGCTCCGCTCCAGCTGACCGCCAAGGTCCGCTATCGCCAGAGCGATCAGGCCTGCACGCTGGAAAAGACGGCAGACGGCTATCGTGCCGTCTTCGAAGCGCCACAACGGGCGGTGACACCGGGCCAGTCGGTCGTGTTCTACGACGGCGAAGTCTGCCTTGGCGGCGGCGTGATCGAGCAGGCCGAACCCTGGTTCGAGGGTCGAGCATGAATACGCTCGACGAACAACTGATTGCACTCGGCGCAGTGTTCGAAGCCGCAACGCTGGTGGACCGCATCGCTCGCACCGGCCAGGTTCCGAACGCCTCGCTCGGCTGCATGCTGGGCAGCCTGCTGGCCCGCAATCCGGAAACCACACTGGAAATCTACGGCGGTGATGACCTCAACCTGCGTGATGGCTATCGCGCTCTGGTCGGTGCCTTGGAGCGCGACAGCAGCGCACTGCAGCGAGAACCACTGCGTTACGCACTGGCGATGATCGGTCTGGAGCGCCAGCTGGACAAGCGCGACGACATGCTTCAGGTCATTGGCAGCCGTCTGGATCAGATTCAACAGCAGGTCGAGCACTTCGGCATCACCCACGAAAATGTCGTGGCCTCGTTCGGCGGTTTGTACCAGGACACCCTGAGCACATTTCGCCAGCGCATTCAGGTTCAAGGCGACATGCGGCACCTGCAGCAGACGGACAATGCAGCCAAGATTCGCGCCCTGCTGCTCTCCGGAATTCGCTCGGCACGTCTGTGGCGCCAGCTCGGCGGGCACCGTTGGCAAATGATCTTCAGCCGCCGCAAGCTGCTCGATGCGCTCTATCCACGGCTGCGCTCGACCCAGGATGACGACCGCTAACGGTGGCGAATGTACCGGGCCCACCCGGTCCATTCGTGTATAATCTGCGCCCTCTTTTCGTTGCCTGACTGTCCGAGAATGCCCTCTATGCAGCTTTCCTCGCTCACGGCGGTTTCCCCCGTCGACGGCCGCTACGCCGGCAAAACCAGCGCCCTGCGCCCGATCTTCAGCGAATTCGGCCTGATTCGTTGCCGCGTCCAGGTCGAAGTCCGCTGGCTCCAGCGCCTGGCAGCCCACCCAGGCATTCCGGAAGTCCCCCCCTTCTCCGCCGAAGCCAACTCGGTGCTGAACCAGCTGGCCGAGAACTTCCAGCTGAAGCACGCCGAGCGCGTGAAGGAATTCGAGCGAACCACCAACCATGACGTAAAAGCCGTCGAGTACCTGCTCAAGGAGCAGGCCAAGCAGCTGCCGGAACTGGCCAAGGTCAACGAATTCATCCACTTCGCCTGCACCAGCGAAGATATCAACAACCTCTCCCACGCGCTGATGCTGCGTGAAGGCCGCGACAGCGTTCTGCTGCCGCTGATGCGCCAGCTTGCCGAATCAATCCGCAGCCTGGCCGTGCAATTCGCTGACGTACCGATGCTCTCGCGTACGCATGGCCAGCCAGCGTCGCCGACGACGCTCGGCAAGGAGCTGGCGAACGTGGTGTACCGTCTGGAGCGCCAGATCGCCCAGGTCGCCGCCGTTCCGCTGCTGGGCAAGATCAACGGCGCAGTGGGCAACTATAACGCCCACCTGAGTGCCTATCCCGAGATCGACTGGGAAGCCAACGCCCGCGAGTTCATCGAAGGCGACCTCGGCCTGACATGGAACCCCTACACCACGCAGATCGAGCCGCACGACTACATTGCCGAACTGTTCGATGCCATCGCCCGGTTCAACACCATCCTCATCGATTTCGACCGCGACGTCTGGGGCTACATCTCGCTCGGTTACTTCAAGCAGAAGACCGTTGCTGGCGAGATCGGCTCGTCGACCATGCCGCACAAGGTCAATCCGATCGACTTCGAGAACTCCGAAGGCAACCTGGGTATCGCCAATGCACTGTTCCAGCACCTGGCCAGCAAGCTCCCGATCTCCCGCTGGCAGCGTGACCTGACCGACTCCACCGTGCTGCGCAATCTTGGCGTCGGCTTTGCCCACAGCGTCATAGCCTACGAAGCGAGCCTCAAGGGTATCGGTAAGCTGGAGCTCAACATCGCCCGCATCGCCGAAGACCTCGACGCTTGCTGGGAAGTGCTGGCCGAACCGGTACAGACGGTCATGCGCCGCTACGCCGTGGAAAACGCCTACGAAAAACTGAAGGACCTGACCCGCGGCAAAGGCATTACGCCCGAAGCCCTGCAGTCTTTCATCGACGGCCTGGATATTCCTGCCGAAGCAAAGGCCGAACTACGCAAATTGACGCCGGCCAACTACATCGGCAACGCCGTTGCCCAGGCCAAGCGCATCTGAGTACGACCATGTATGCACGCCCGGCTGTGCCGGGCGTTTTTATTTTCAGCTCTGTATATAGAGCAAGGTGTTACGCATGACTTCTGATATTCCACTTCAAATTCTGGGCGGCATCAGCGCCCGGGAATTTCTGCGCGACTACTGGCAGAAGAGACCGCTGCTCATTCGCCAGGCCATCCCAGACTTTCAGAGCCCCATCTCGCCGGACGAACTGGCTGGCCTTTCGCTGGAAGAGGAAGTCGAATCCCGCCTGATCATCGAGCACGGCGAAAGCCCCTGGGAGTTGCGTCGCGGTCCCTTTGCCGAAGACACCTACCAGCAGCTGCCCGAGCGTGACTGGACCCTGCTGGTCCAGGCCGTCGACCAGCTGGTACCGGAAGTCGCCGATCTGATCGAGCACTTCCGCTTCCTTCCCAACTGGCGCATCGACGATGTGATGATTAGCTATGCCGCACCGGGCGGCGGCGTCGGCCCGCATTTCGACAACTACGACGTATTCCTGCTGCAGGCGCATGGTCAGCGCTGCTGGCGCATCGGGCAGATGTGCGACAGCGAAAGCCCGATGCTGAGCCACGGCGATCTACGCATCCTGGCCGAATTCGAAGGCACCGATGAATGGGTGCTGGAACCCGGTGACATGCTTTACCTTCCGCCTCGCCTGGCCCACTTCGGCACCGCAGAGGATGCCTGCATGACCTATTCGGTCGGCTTCCGTGCCCCTAGCGCTGCCGAGGTACTGACCCACTTCACCGACTTCCTGGCGCAGTTCCTGCCGGACGAGGATCGTTACAGCGACGCCGATCTGCAACCGAGCGACGACCCCTACCAGATCCAGAGCGACGCACTGGATCGATTGAAAGCGCTGCTTGCCGAGCACATGAGCGACGAGCGTTTGTTGCTCACATGGTTCGGCCAGTTCATGACCGAGCCGCGCTATCCGGAGCGGGTGGAGGGGCCTGAGCTGGAGGAGATCGATCTGCGCTCGGCAATCGAAGATGGCGCCCTGCTGGTCCGCAACCCGGCGGCACGCCTGGCCTGGAGCGAAGTCGACATCGGCCTGCTACTGTTCGCCAGTGGCCAGAGTCGCCTGCTTCCCTCTAAGCTGCGCGAACTGCTGAAACTGATCTGCTCGGCTGATGCGTTGCACGCCGATAATATCGGCGACTGGCTGAGCGACGACGACGGCCGGGGGCTTTTGTGCGAACTGGTCAAACAAGGAAGTCTGGAGTTTGCTGATGAATAGCGTTCAGGTACGGATCGCCGACTGGCAGCAGGACAACGCCGAACTGCGGCGCATTCGGGAGGCCGTGTTCATTGCCGAGCAGGCCGTTCCGCCCGAGCAGGAGTGGGATGCCGACGATAACGAAGCCGTGCATTTTCTCGCCCTCGAGGGCGACTATCCGATCGGTACTGCACGGTTGCTGGCCGACGGGCAGATTGGCCGGGTAGCAGTCCTGCGCGACTGGCGCGGCATGAACGTGGGCGATGCGCTGATGCGCGCCGTCCTTGCGGAGGCGGAGCGCCGGGGCCTGACGGAGCAGACACTGACTGCGCAGGTTCACGCCACCGCCTTCTATGAGCGACTTGGTTTTGAAGTGGTCAGCGATGAGTTTCTCGAAGCTGGAATCCCCCACGTCGACATGCTCCGCCGGAGCCACTGAGGCCGTATGAGCGACAGCGCCCCTGACGAAAGTAGCGATCAGGCCGAACTCCCGGCCATAGACTTTCACTCTCCGGGGCGTTTTGCCGTTCACAACCCCCAAGCCGACCTTCCCGAGCCTCTCGCTTGGAGAGGGGCCACCTTTGAGCTTGGACAGGACACCGAACTGCAACGCTTCAGCGAACCCAACGAGGTTCGCCAGCATGCTTTGGCCATGTTGCAGCAGGCGACTCGCTCGCTGTGCATCTACAGCACGGATCTGGAACCCTGGCTTTATCATCACAGCAGCGTTCAGCAGGCTTGCACTCGCCTACTGCTGGCCCACCCGCGCAACCGCCTGCGTATTTTGATCGGCGACCCGACACGAGCGATCAAAGAAGGCCACCGTCTTCTGCAGCTTGCTCGGCGATTGACCAGCAATGTACATATCCGCAAGCTGAACCCCGATTATCCCGAGCAGAGCGGCGCCTATCTGATCGCCGATGATTGTGGTCTGCTGCAACGCCCCAAGGCTGACCAATACGCCGGCTATGCCCTGTACCACGACCTCGCCCGGGTGCGCATACGCCAAGTGGAATTCGACAAGGCCTGGGAACATGGATTAGCGGATGCAAACCTGCGGAGTTTTCTGCTATGAGCCCTCGAATCTTTCTGCTGTCCGTTGCTGTCAGCATCTGTCTTCCGTTACAAGCGGCGACCGAAGTCATTCAGCTCGACAATCGCATGGCCGAAGACGTTATTCCCGTAGCGGAGTCGGTGCTCGGTGGCCAGGGACGGGTCACAGCCTACGGCAGCCAGCTGATCGTCAATGCACCGGACGCGCTCATCAGCGAACTGCGGCAGGTGATCGATCAGCTGGACGTCGAGCCCAAGCGTCTGCTCATCAGTGTCGATACTCAGGACTCGGCCAGCAGCTCCGCAGGCGGCTATCAAGTGGACGGCTCGGTACGCTCCGGCGACGTGGAGTTTGAAACCGGACGCGGAGAGATTGGTGGGCGTGATCGGGCGCGAATCATCCGCCGCAGCACGAACAGCAGGGATGGCGGCGTTCAGCAGGTTCAGGCCAGCGAGGGTTATCCGGCGCTGATTCAGGTGGGCCAGAGTGTGCCGCTGACCACCCAGGGCACAGATGGCTACGGCCAGATCTACCAGCAAACGCAATATCGCGACGTTCTCCGCGGCTTCTACGCCACCGCCACAGTGCACGGCGACCGGGTGCAAGTCACCATAAGCAGTACCCGAGACCGGCTTGCGCAAGGCAGTGGTGGCGTGGTGGAAGTTCAGAATGCGGACACTCGGGTAAGCGGTCGTATCGGTGAATGGATCACCATCGGCGGCGTCGATGAAAGCGCTAGCTCCGAGCAGCAAGGCACGTTACGTCGCTATTCCACCCAGGGCGGCCAGAACCTGTCGATGCGCCTCAAGGTCGATGTTCTGGACTGAACATCAGCAGGTCCCTGACAGCCACGCCACGATGTAGTGCCCCAAAAAAAACACTACAAAACGATTGACGATGCAATTTCAGCGGAGCATTATTGCCCCGCTCCCGCTAACCAGGGGCCCTGGCAAGGGTCTCCGGGGCGTGCTCAAGCCAACCAGCCGAGCCGTTCCGTGACTGTACTGCCCACAAGGCGGACTGACGAGGTTGCGACTGGAACGAGTCGTCCTGAGGGACGGGGTAGCGATTGACGCATCAGCCAGACTGAAAGCTTCTCGTTGTTGTAGCGCACACGGCAGCCACGCCGGCTGTGGGCGCAGCAACCGGAACCAGCCCGGCGGTCGTATCCCCCCTTCTCTTGGTTCAATCCTCGTCCCGGTCGATATTTCGACGCTCTGCCGCGTGTTGCCCGCAATGATCAGCGATAGCACGTAGGTTTCGGTGGGAAAAGTCGGTGCTCAACCACACTCATTTTTGAAGGATTGAACATGTCCGCATATCAAGACGACATCAAGGCAGTTGCCGCCCTGAAAGAGCAACACGGCAGCAGCTGGGCCGCCATCAACCCTGAGTCCGTCGCTCGCATGCGCGCCCAGAACCGCTTCAAGACCGGTCTGGAGATTGCTCAGTACACCGCCGACATCATGCGCAAGGACATGGCCGAGTACGACGCCGACTCGTCCGTCTACACGCAGTCCCTCGGTTGCTGGCACGGCTTCATCGGTCAGCAGAAGCTGATCTCCATCAAGAAGCACCTGAAGACCACCAACAAGCGTTACCTCTACCTGTCCGGCTGGATGGTTGCTGCTCTGCGCTCCGAGTTCGGCCCGCTGCCGGACCAGTCCATGCACGAGAAGACTGCCGTTTCCGACCTGATCGAAGAGCTGTACACCTTCCTGCGTCAGGCTGACAGCCGCGAGCTGGACCTGCTGTTCACCGCTCTGGACGCCGCTCGCGAAGCTGGCGACAGCGCCAAGGCTGCCGACATTCAGAACCAGATCGATAACTACGAAACCCACATCGTACCGATCATCGCAGACATCGACGCTGGCTTCGGTAACCCGGAAGCCACCTACCTGCTGGCCAAGCGCATGATCGAAGCAGGCGCTTGCTGCATCCAGATCGAGAACCAGGTTTCCGACGAGAAGCAGTGCGGCCACCAGGACGGTAAAGTGACCGTTCCCCACGCCGACTTCCTCGCCAAGATCGCAGCTGTGCGTTACGCCTTCCTCGAACTGGGCATCGACAACGGTGTGATCGTTGCTCGTACCGACTCCCTGGGTGCCGGCCTGACCAAGCAGATCGCCGTGACCAAAGAGCCGGGCGACCTGGGCGACCTGTACAACTCCTTCCTGGATTGTGAAGAAGTCTCCGCCGCCGATCTGAACAACGGTGACGTAGTTCTGAACCGCGAAGGCAAGCTGCTGCGTCCGAAGCGTCTGCCGTCCAACCTCTTCCAGTTCCGCGCTGGCACCGGTGAAGCACGCTGCGTACTGGACTGCATCACCTCGCTGCAGAACGGTGCTGACCTGCTGTGGATCGAAACCGAGAAGCCGCACGTTGGTCAGATCGCGGCCATGGTTGACGAAATCCGCAAGACCATCCCGAACGCCAAGCTGGTCTACAACAACAGTCCGTCGTTCAACTGGACGCTGAACTTCCGTCAGCAGGTCTTCGATGCGTTCGTCGCCGAAGGCAAAGACGTTTCCGCCTACGACCGCGCCAAGCTGATGAGCGTCGAGTACGACGAAACCGAACTGGCCCAGGTTGCAGACGAGAAGATCCGTACCTTCCAGCGCGACGGTTCGGCTCACGCCGGCATCTTCCACCACCTGATCACCCTGCCGACCTACCACACCGCCGCGCTGTCCACCGACAACCTGGCCAAGGGGTACTTCGCCGACCAGGGTATGCTGGCGTACGTGAAGGGCGTTCAGCGTCAGGAACTGCGTCAGGGCATCGCCTGCGTCAAGCACCAGAACATGGCTGGTTCCGACATCGGCGACAACCACAAGGAGTACTTCGCTGGCGAAGCCGCTCTGAAGGCAAGCGGTAAAGACAACACCATGAACCAGTTCCACTAAGAATCGGTTCGCGGCCCTCACCGGCCGCAGGTGTTAACAAAAAGCCTCGGCATCTGCCGAGGCTTTTTTTTTGCGAGCAAGCAGACTGCGTAGACGAGGCGACATTTCGTCGGCACGACCCCTACCTGTCATTCTGTTGTCGCATATCGAATTTAGCGTCATGGGTCCGACAAAAATCGTAATGGAGCTGCGCCGTGACTACTGAGAACAACGACATTTTGTTTGGCAACGGGGACGAGTTGCCCAGTAACCAATCGACGAACCCACACATTCAGGATGTGATCTCTGCTGGCCGTCGAAAGATAGTGGTTGGCGGCGCAGCCCTGGGAGCCATGGCCTTTCTAGGTGCGGCTATTCCCGGACTTGCGCGAGCGGCTGAACCATCCGCGCAAGGACTCAAGGAGCTCCCCTTCCGACGCCGTACCCGTCTGCCGTTTTCGCCAGTGGCGGTAACGCGGGCCGATGCTATTACCGTTCCTGCTGGCTATTCCGCGACCACTTTCATTCCATGGGGCACCCCGATTACCGGTAGCTACCCGACCTGGATGGAAGACGCGAGCAATAGCGCCGAAGACCAGGCTCAACAAGTCGGCATGCATCACGACGGAATGCATTTCTTCCCGATGAACGCAAAACTCGGCGGGCGCCAGAGCGATCACGGCTTGCTGGTGCTAAATCACGAATACATTCAAGCGCCTCTGCTCCACCCCAACGGCCCGACGGTGGTCGATGGTAAGCGTGTCGATGTCGACGAGGTCCGCAAGGAAATCAACGCCCACGGCGTTTCGGTAGTAGAAATCCGCCGGGGCCCGCGCGGCGATTGGTCGGTCTTGCCGACAGCCCGTAACCGCCGCATTACGGGTGCCACGCCGATGCGCATTGAAGGCCCCGCGCGCGGCCATGCGCTGATGCGCACCCGCTACAGCCCGAGCGGCACCTCAACCCGCGGAACCCTTAACAACTGCGCCAACGGGCATACGCCTTGGGGTACCTACCTCACCTGTGAGGAAAACTGGGCAGGTTACTTCGCCACCGCCGACAGCGACCTACCTCGTGAACTTAGCCGCTATGGTGTGCGCGGTAGCGGTCGTTATGGCTGGGAGACAGTTGCCGGCGATGAGTTCGAGCGCTTCAACGCCTCGCGCATCGCGACCGATCCACAAGCGGATTATCGTAACGAGCCCAACACCTTTGGCTGGATCGTCGAGATAGATCCGTTCGATCCGAACTCAACGCCAGTCAAGCACACGGCCCTCGGCCGTTTCGCCCACGAAGGACTGGTGTTTGCCCCCGTCAGGCCGGGCCGCCCCGTTGTCTGTTATTCCGGCGACGATTCGCAGAATGAATATATCTACAAGTACGTCAGCCGCGACCGCTATCGGCCGCAACGAAGCGATGGGCGGCTGCTGGACGAGGGGACCCTCTATGTCGCGCGTTTCAACACCGACGGCAGTGGTGACTGGCTCGCTCTCGATCATGCCAATCCGGCCTTCCAGCGGGCCTGCGAGACCGCCGGCGTTCAATTTGCAGATCAAGGTGAAGTTCTGATCAACACCCGTCTGGCCGCCGACATCGTCGGAGCCACCAAGATGGACCGCCCAGAATGGGGGGCGGTTAACCCAGATAGCGGTGAGGTCTACTTCACCCTCACCAATAACAGCGGACGCAAGGAAACCGACGCCTCCAATCCGCGAGCACCAAACGCATTTGGTCACATCATTCGCTGGCGTGAAGCGAGCCGCGACTTTGCAGGCACGCGATTCAACTGGGATATCTATTTGCTTGCCGGGCCACAGGACAACAGCCGGGGGCCGAAGGGTCGAGCGCTGGATGAAAGCAACATCATGGCCAGCCCGGATGGGTTGTGGTTCGACGACGAGGGTCGACTGTGGATTCAGACTGACATGAGCGGTAGCCAACTGCGCAGCGGGCCGTTTGGTAACAATCAGATGTTGGTTTCCGATCCCAGAACCGGTGAGACCAAACGGTTTCTCGTCGGGCCTCAGGGCGCTGAGGTAACCGGAATCACAGCTACACCGGACTTCCGGACCCTGTTCGTCAACATCCAGCACCCTGGCGAAGACTCGACCGCGACGAACTACACGAGCACGTGGCCGGACGGGCCGGGTCGCAGACCCCGCTCAGCAACCGTCATCGTCACGCGGGACGACGGAAAGCGCCTGATGTAACTGCGGAGGGGCCAAGCCGCAAGGCTGGCCCCCCATAAATCCACTGACCACACTCAAGGCTCATCTGGTGAGGTGAAAAGGCCCCAGGTCGATATGAATAGCGCCGCGACCAGCGGGCCGATCACGAAACCATTCAGTCCGAACAATGCCAGCCCCCCCAGCGTCGAGATAAGCACGACGTAGTCCGGCATCTTTGTATCCTTTCCAACCAGAATTGGTCTGAGGATGTTATCCACCAGGCCGATTACCAACACACCATAAAGCGTGAGTATCACGCCCTGCCAGATCGCGCCGGTCATCAGGAAATAGATGGCTACCGGCGTCCATATCAGGCCCGCCCCGACAGCGGGCAACAATGACAGGAATGCCATCAGCACGCCCCACAGCAGCGCCCCGGAGATCCCGAGCACGGCGAAGATGATTCCGCCGAGCGCTCCTTGGGTAACGGCGACGACAATGTTTCCTTTTACCGTCGCGCGTACGACTCGCGTGAACTTGCTGAACAGGCGCCGCTTCTGAGCATCGCTGAGCGGAATGGCCTTCCGGATACGCGCCACCAGATCACGCCCGTCGCGAATCAAGAAGAACAGCAGGTACAGCATGACAAAGAAGCTGACCAGAAACTGGAACGTCCCCTGGCCAAAACTGAACGCTTTTGTCGCGAGGAATTGACTTCCCTCGAGCGCCCCAGAGGCCAGCCGTTCACGCATGGAATCGAGGTCACCGAAACCGAAGCGCTGAAGCTGCAGCTGGATCGATTGAGGCAGGAGCTCGCGGAAGTTGACGACCCAGCTGCCGATGTCCAGCTCGCCACTTTCGATCTGCTTGTAGAGGATCGCACCCTCTTGAACCAGCATCCCGGCGATCAGAATCACCGGCAGTACGGCGACCAGCAACGAAACTAGCAAGGTGATCAGAGCTGTCAGGTTGCGTCGCTGGCTAAACCGTCTGTAAAGATAGCGCTGCAAGGGGGCGAAGATGATCGCCAGTATCACCGCCCAGAAGACTGCCCCATAGAACGGCAGCAGGATCCAGCCAAAAGCCAGAGACACCACCACCAGCAGCGCAAGAAAGACCTTCTGCTCGAGCCTCGAATTGTCCATTGTTGACCCTGTCGCTGCGTTTGGTTCTGTTTAGTCAACGAGCGACGGTACGAGTGCGGGCCTGGCAGATGATTCAGTGTCAGGCCGGAGTTAGGCGTACAGCTGACACTGAATTTGATGCGTTACAGCGTCATTGCCGCCAACCAACCAAATGCCAGAAGTGGCAGGTTGTAATGTAGAAACGTCGGCACGACAGTATCCCAGATATGATTGTGCTGGCCGTCCGCATTCAACCCGGCGGTCGGACCGAGAGTGGAGTCGGATGCGGGAGAACCGCCATCGCCCAGAGCACCGGCAGTCCCGACCAGACTGACGATCGCCAACGGACTAAAACCCAGCTCGACACCTAGGGGAACAAAAATCGCGGCAATGATCGGCACTGTGGAAAAAGAAGACCCAATTCCGATGGTTACCAGCAATCCCACCAGGAGCATCAACAGCGCGCCGACAGCCTTGCTGTCGCCGATCCATTGAGTCGAAGCGTCTACCAGCAACTTGACCTCGCCCGTTTCACGCATCACCTCGGCAAAACCAGCGGCCGCGATCATGATGAAGCCAATCATGGCCATCACCTTCATCCCGTCGGTGAACAGGTCATCCGCTTCGCGCCAGCGCACCACGCCGGAAACGGAAAAGATCACGAACCCAGCAAGCGCACCAAGTATCATCGAGTCCAGCCAAAGCTGAATCACGAAGGCCGCTGCAACTGCGACAGCAGCCACCAGCAGCGTGAGGGGACTGTAGGTCACTGTAGTTTTTTCAAGCTGCTCGACACGCACGAGGTCGTATTCGCGGGGCTTTCGATAGCTATAAAAAGCAATCAGCAATCCCACGAGCATCCCGATTGCGGGGATCAGCATTGCCTGCGTGACTATGATTCCAGTTACATCCACGCCACTTTTAGCAACGTTTGCCAGCAAGATCTCGTTCAAGAAAATATTGCCGAACCCGACCGGGAGAAACATATACGGGGTAATCAGACCGAACGCGAGCACACATGCAATCAAACGCCTGTCGATCTTCATCTTCGACAGCACAAAAAGCAGCGGGGGAACCAGTAGGGGAATAAATGCGATATGAATAGGAAGGATATTCTGTGATGAAACAGCAACGGCAAGCAGCAAGCCGATCATCATCCACTTAACCGCTCCGCCCCCTTGCGCTCCTTGCTTTCCAACCAAAGCTAGCGCCTTGTCAGCAAGGGCGTGAGCCAACCCGCTTTTTCCAATGGCAACGGCAAACGCACCCAGCAACGCATAAGACAAGGCAACTGTTGCGCCACCGCCTAGCCCCTTGTTGAATGCCGCCAAGCTACCCTCAATTCCCAAGCCACCAATCAAACCGCCAGCCATGGCTCCAGCGATGAGCGCGACCACTACATGCACGCGGCAAAGACTCAGGATCAGCATGATGCCAACAGCCGCAACAACTGCGTTCATTGAACTCTCCATACAAACGACAAACGTCGCGGAAAAAACGCCGTACTCTGCAATAACGGAACTGGGGTGTCAAAAGCAGATCTGCACGATAAGCAACTTACACGTATCTACCTGGGCAACGCGCTGCACGAGAATGCTTTACCCAAATGCCTACTTAGCCCACTTTGTCTGATATAGATGCCAAGCATAGGAATGATCAGACCGCACGCTCTGGGCAATGCTTAATCGCCGCAGTACTCACAACCGCTTGTACAGGTTTCATGAATACGGATACGCGAAAGCTCAGGCAGAAGCGGTTTGAGCTCAGTCCAGATCCATTTCGCAAGATTCTCGCTTGTGGGGTTTTCTAACCCAGGAATATCGTTCAGGTAATTGTGATCCAGCAGCTCATACAACGGCTTGAAGACAGACTTGATTTCACCAAAATCGCGGATCCAGCCCGTATGCGGATCCACCGTACCGCTGATATATAACGCTACCCGGAAAGAATGCCCGTGCAGTCGGCCACATTTGTGTCCCTGCGGTACATTCGGCAAACGATGTGCTGACTCAAACGTAAACTCTTTGAATATTTCCACTAGATAGACTCACAGTCTGGTCGCCAGTTTGAGGGGCGATTTTACGCATTTTGACAGCATGGCACATGCATTACACCAGCTGTAGATGCTGGCCGATGAGCGAATGAATGGCTGTGGAAGTGCTGAAGCACTAACGGCACACGGTGGAGCCGGAGAACTGCAAAGGACTACGTGGTTGGTCACCACCGGCTCCAGGCAGACGAAAACAGCACAAGATAACTGCAGTTCAGTTGCACTATCGGCAATTCCAGCACCGCGTTAGCGCCTTGTGCTTTTCTCTGCCCCAAAAGCAAACCCCCGACCAGCTTACGCGGGTCGGGGGTTTGGGAAAGGAGCTTGACGATGACCTACTCTCACATGGGGAGACCCCACACTACCATCGGCGATGCGTCGTTTCACTACTGAGTTCGGGAAGGGATCAGGTGGTTCCAACGCTCTATGGTCGTCAAGCAATTCAGTTGCTGCCTCGGGGTTTAGCCGCTGCAGCCAATCGGGTATGTGATGAATCGGTATTGCGTGTTCGTGCAGATTTTCGGTCTGTTTGTCGACTTTCCGTCTAACAGCCAAATTGTTTGGGTGTTATATGGTCAAGCCTCACGGGCAATTAGTATTGGTTAGCTCAACGCCTCACAGCGCTTACACACCCAACCTATCAACGTCGTAGTCTTCGACGGCCCTTCAGGGAGCTCAAGGCTCCAGTGAGATCTCATCTTGAGGCAAGTTTCCCGCTTAGATGCTTTCAGCGGTTATCTCTTCCGAACGTAGCTACCCGGCAATGCCACTGGCGTGACAACCGGAACACCAGAGGTTCGTCCACTCCGGTCCTCTCGTACTAGGAGCAGCCCCTCTCAAATCTCAAACGTCCACGGCAGATAGGGACCGAACTGTCTCACGACGTTCTAAACCCAGCTCGCGTACCACTTTAAATGGCGAACAGCCATACCCTTGGGACCGGCTTCAGCCCCAGGATGTGATGAGCCGACATCGAGGTGCCAAACACCGCCGTCGATATGAACTCTTGGGCGGTATCAGCCTGTTATCCCCGGAGTACCTTTTATCCGTTGAGCGATGGCCCTTCCATACAGAACCACCGGATCACTAAGACCTACTTTCGTACCTGCTCGACGTGTCTGTCTCGCAGTCAAGCGCGCTTTTGCCTTTATACTCTACGACCGATTTCCGACCGGTCTGAGCGCACCTTCGTACTCCTCCGTTACTCTTTAGGAGGAGACCGCCCCAGTCAAACTACCCACCATACACTGTCCTCGATCCGGATAACGGACCAGAGTTAGAACCTCAAAGTTGCCAGGGTGGTATTTCAAGGTTGGCTCCACGCGAACTGGCGTCCACGCTTCAAAGCCTCCCACCTATCCTACACAAGCAAATTCAAAGTCCAGTGCAAAGCTATAGTAAAGGTTCACGGGGTCTTTCCGTCTAGCCGCGGATACACTGCATCTTCACAGCGATTTCAATTTCACTGAGTCTCGGGTGGAGACAGCGCCGCCATCGTTACGCCATTCGTGCAGGTCGGAACTTACCCGACAAGGAATTTCGCTACCTTAGGACCGTTATAGTTACGGCCGCCGTTTACCGGGGCTTCGATCAAGAGCTTCGCTTGCGCTAACCCCATCAATTAACCTTCCGGCACCGGGCAGGCGTCACACCCTATACGTCCACTTTCGTGTTTGCAGAGTGCTGTGTTTTTAATAAACAGTCGCAGCGGCCTGGTATCTTCGACCGGCATGGGCTTACGTAGTAAATACTTCACCCTCACCGGCGCACCTTCTCCCGAAGTTACGGTGCCATTTTGCCTAGTTCCTTCACCCGAGTTCTCTCAAGCGCCTTGGTATTCTCTACCCAACCACCTGTGTCGGTTTGGGGTACGGTTCCTAGTTACCTGAAGCTTAGAGGCTTTTCCTGGAAGCATGGCATCAACCACTTCGCTTTCTAAAAGAAAGCTCGTCATCAGCTCTCGGCATTAAGATCCCGGATTTACCTAAGATCTCTGCCTACCACCTTAAACAAGGACAACCAACGCCTTGCTGGCCTAGCCTTCTCCGTCCCCCCATCGCAGTAACTAGAAGTACGGGAATATTAACCCGTTTCCCATCGACTACGCTCTTCAGCCTCGCCTTAGGGACCGACTCACCCTGCGTCGATTAACGTTGCGCAGGAACCCTTGGTCTTTCGGCGTGCGAGTTTTTCACTCGCATTGTCGTTACTCATGTCAGCATTCGCACTTCTGATACCTCCAGCCAGCTTCTCAACTGACCTTCACAGGCTTACAGAACGCTCCTCTACCGCTCAACTTACGTTGAACCCGTAGCTTCGGTACCTGGTTTGAGCCCCGTTACATCTTCCGCGCAGGCCGACTCGACTAGTGAGCTATTACGCTTTCTTTAAAGGGTGGCTGCTTCTAAGCCAACCTCCTAGCTGTCTAAGCCTTCCCACATCGTTTCCCACTTAACCAGGATTTTGGGACCTTAGCTGACGGTCTGGGTTGTTTCCCTTTTCACGACGGACGTTAGCACCCGCCGTGTGTCTCCCGTGCTGACACTTGCTGGTATTCGGAGTTTGCATCGGTTTGGTAAGTCGGGATGACCCCCTAGCCGAAACAGTGCTCTACCCCCAGCAGTGATACACGAGGCGCTACCTAAATAGCTTTCGAGGAGAACCAGCTATCTCCGAGCTTGATTAGCCTTTCACTCCGATCCACAGGTCATCCGCTAACTTTTCAACGGTAGTCGGTTCGGTCCTCCAGTCAGTGTTACCTAACCTTCAACCTGCCCATGGATAGATCGCCCGGTTTCGGGTCTATTCCCAGCGACTAGACGCCCTATTAAGACTCGCTTTCGCTACGCCTCCCCTATTCGGTTAAGCTCGCCACTGAAAATAAGTCGCTGACCCATTATACAAAAGGTACGCAGTCACCTAACAAAGTAGGCTCCCACTGCTTGTACGCATACGGTTTCAGGTTCTATTTCACTCCCCTCTCCGGGGTTCTTTTCGCCTTTCCCTCACGGTACTGGTTCACTATCGGTCAGTCAGTAGTATTTAGCCTTGGAGGATGGTCCCCCCATATTCAGACAAAGTTTCTCGTGCTCCGTCCTACTCGATTTCACTTCTAAGACCTTTTCGCGTACAGGGCTATCACCCACTATGGCCGCACTTTCCAGAGCGTTCCGCTAAAATCAAAGAAGCTTAAGGGCTAATCCCCGTTCGCTCGCCACTACTAAGGGAATCTCGGTTGATTTCTTTTCCTCAGGGTACTTAGATGTTTCAGTTCCCCTGGTTCGCCTCACACACCTATGTATTCAGTGTGTGATAACCATCTTATGATGGCTGGGTTCCCCCATTCAGACATCTCCGGATCAAAGTCTGTTTGCCGACTCCCCGAAGCTTTTCGCAGGCTACCACGTCTTTCATCGCCTCTGACTGCCAAGGCATCCACCGTATGCGCTTCTTCACTTGACCATATAACCCCAAGCAATCTGGTTACTGTCTATAACGTGAAGACGACATTCGCCGAAAATTTGCATAGAGAACACGCAAATTTTACCTTGACTTGAATAATCACCAGTGAAAGTGACCACTCAAATCTACTTCTATCACATACCCAAATTTTTAAAGAACAGTTCTGGCGCAAAGACCAGAAATCAATACCCTCACACATCACAGGATGCGCAAGCAGCACTCATTTCTGAGCTTTCAGCGATTTTCGAGTTAATGGTGGAGCCAAGCGGGATCGAACCGCTGACCTCCTGCGTGCAAAGCAGGCGCTCTCCCAGCTGAGCTATGGCCCCATCTACAGATCGGCCACATCCCATGACAATTGGTGGGTCTGGGCAGATTCGAACTGCCGACCTCACCCTTATCAGGGGTGCGCTCTAACCAACTGAGCTACAGACCCAATCGTCTCTCTCGGGTCGAAACCCAATCGCTTTTCGCTAGTGAATCAAGCAATTCGTGTGGGAGCTTATGAAGAAGCTGAAGTCTTCGATTAAGGAGGTGATCCAGCCGCAGGTTCCCCTACGGCTACCTTGTTACGACTTCACCCCAGTCATGAATCACTCCGTGGTAACCGTCCCCCCGAAGGTTAGACTAGCTACTTCTGGAGCAACCCACTCCCATGGTGTGACGGGCGGTGTGTACAAGGCCCGGGAACGTATTCACCGTGACATTCTGATTCACGATTACTAGCGATTCCGACTTCACGCAGTCGAGTTGCAGACTGCGATCCGGACTACGATCGGTTTTATGGGATTAGCTCCACCTCGCGGCTTGGCAACCCTTTGTACCGACCATTGTAGCACGTGTGTAGCCCAGGCCGTAAGGGCCATGATGACTTGACGTCATCCCCACCTTCCTCCGGTTTGTCACCGGCAGTCTCCTTAGAGTGCCCACCTTAACGTGCTGGTAACTAAGGACAAGGGTTGCGCTCGTTACGGGACTTAACCCAACATCTCACGACACGAGCTGACGACAGCCATGCAGCACCTGTGTCAGAGTTCCCGAAGGCACCAATCCATCTCTGGAAAGTTCTCTGCATGTCAAGGCCTGGTAAGGTTCTTCGCGTTGCTTCGAATTAAACCACATGCTCCACCGCTTGTGCGGGCCCCCGTCAATTCATTTGAGTTTTAACCTTGCGGCCGTACTCCCCAGGCGGTCGACTTAATGCGTTAGCTGCGCCACTAAGATCTCAAGGATCCCAACGGCTAGTCGACATCGTTTACGGCGTGGACTACCAGGGTATCTAATCCTGTTTGCTCCCCACGCTTTCGCACCTCAGTGTCAGTATTAGCCCAGGTGGTCGCCTTCGCCACTGGTGTTCCTTCCTATATCTACGCATTTCACCGCTACACAGGAAATTCCACCACCCTCTGCCATACTCTAGCTTGCCAGTTTTGGATGCAGTTCCCAGGTTGAGCCCGGGGCTTTCACATTCAACTTAACAAACCACCTACGCGCGCTTTACGCCCAGTAATTCCGATTAACGCTTGCACCCTTCGTATTACCGCGGCTGCTGGCACGAAGTTAGCCGGTGCTTATTCTGTCGGTAACGTCAAAACACTAACGTATTAGGTTAATGCCCTTCCTCCCAACTTAAAGTGCTTTACAATCCGAAGACCTTCTTCACACACGCGGCATGGCTGGATCAGGCTTTCGCCCATTGTCCAATATTCCCCACTGCTGCCTCCCGTAGGAGTCTGGACCGTGTCTCAGTTCCAGTGTGACTGATCATCCTCTCAGACCAGTTACGGATCGTCGCCTTGGTGAGCCGTTACCTCACCAACTAGCTAATCCGACCTAGGCTCATCTGATAGCGCAAGGCCCGAAGGTCCCCTGCTTTCTCCCGTAGGACGTATGCGGTATTAGCGTTCCTTTCGAAACGTTGTCCCCCACTATCAGGCAGATTCCTAGGCATTACTCACCCGTCCGCCGCTGAATCAGAGAGCAAGCTCTCTTCATCCGCTCGACTTGCATGTGTTAGGCCTGCCGCCAGCGTTCAATCTGAGCCATGATCAAACTCTTCAGTTCAATACTGCTTGGGTTTTGAGAAAACCCTAAACTTGGCTCAGCAATCGCAAATCTCTTTACAAGTAAAGAGTAACTCTCGAATAAACGAGTGTTGCTTTGTGATGCTGATAATCTATCTGACCATCAGTCTTACATTCACAAGCACCCACACGAATTGCTTGATTCAGTTGTTAAAGAGCGTTTCGATCAAGCCTTTCGTCTCAACCGAGGCCGCGCATTCTACAGCAGCCTTGTTACCTGTCAAGCTGTTTTTGAAGAAGTTTTTCTTTCTTCTCAACCGCTTGCGCTTCAGATCAACCTGCGTCTCTCGTCAGCGGGAGGCGAATCATACAGCGTTCAAAACCGCTGTCAACCACCTCTTTCAACCGCTTCCGATCAACCCGACCGAAGCCGCCAACAGGATTCAACCACCACCCTGCCAGCCCGGCGGATTCTACTCGAATCCGCCATCCGTGCAACCCTTTTATTTCGCTAACCTTTTGATTTAAAAAAGGTTTTGCTTAAGGACTGCGCCGGAAGAGGTGCGCATTATAGGAGCCTGGAAATCAACGTCAACCGTTTATTTCAGTTTTATTCAGATGACGGCCAAGCGAGTCAAAAAGCACCGTCCGTACGAGTGATACCAGCCACAGCTTTATATAAGGATGCTCGGCAAAAATCGCGACTCTCTCGTTTCTTCAATCCTACGCCACCAGCCATTACACTAGCCCTCTTCTCCTCAGTCATGGCTTCACATGTCCCGGCAAAGTGATGCACCGCTCGATCTGCTTTTATTTCCGACCTGGCTCGTTCCGGTGGAGCCAGCTGGCGTGGTGTTGAAGGGGCACGGTCTCGGCGTTCGAGATGGACGCATTGCGCTCATCGCTCCGCGTGCCGTAGCACTCAAGTATCAGGCGATAGAAACGCGAGAGCTCGAGGGCATGCTTCTCGCTCCAGGTCTGATCAATGCGCATGGCCATGCCGCGATGACTCTTTTTCGTGGACTTGCTGATGACCTGCCCCTGCAGCGCTGGCTTAAAGATCACATCTGGCCAGCCGAGTCGCGTTGGGTCGATGAGGATTTCGTTCGCTGTGGCACCGAGTTGGCAATCGCCGAGCAACTAAAAGGTGGGATCACCTGCTTTTCTGACATGTACTTCTATCCCAGCGTCGTCAGCGAGCTGGTACACAAGCACGGTGTGCGAGCGCAGATCACTATCCCGGTTCTTGACTTCCCGGTTCCCGACGCTCGCGATGCGGATGAAGCGCTACGCAAAGGTGTAGCGCTGTTCGACGATCTCAAGCATCACCCCCGAATCACGGTCGCCTTCGGGCCTCATGCTCCTTATTCGGTTGCGGACGACAAACTTGAAAGCATTCGCGTTCTGGTAGCGGAGATGGATGCAGGCATCCATATGCACGTCCATGAAACCGCTCATGAAGTCCAGGAGGCGCTGCGGAAACACGGTGAGCGGCCGCTGGCGCGACTAGCGAGATTGCAGTTGCTAGGGCCGCGTTTTCAGGCAGTGCACATGACCCAGGTCGATGATGACGATCTCGCGCTGCTCACCGAGCATAACTGCAGCGTTATTCACTGCCCAGAATCCAACCTCAAGCTCGCCAGTGGCTTCTGTCCGGTCGAGCGCCTTTGGGAAGCAGGAATCAACGTGGCAGTCGGCACGGATGGGGCGGCAAGCAATAACGACCTGGACCTGCTAGGCGAAACTCGTACGGCAGCGCTGCTGGCGAAGGCCGTCGCCGGCTCGGCCACGGCACTGGACGCCCATCGCGCTCTACGCATGGCCACATTGAATGGCGCCCGAGCGCTGGGCATCGATGAGCACACCGGTTCTCTAGAGATAGGCAAGTTCGCCGATCTGGTCGCGCTGGATCTTTCCGGTCTGGCGCAACAACCGGTATACGACCCGGTATCCCAATTGATCTACTCCACCAGTAGAGACGCGGTGCGACATGTATGGGTAGGCGGTAAACAGCTGCTGGAAAGCGGCCGCCTTACGCGAATGGATGAGCAGCAAGTGATTGCGAACGCTCGCCAATGGGGCGAGAGAATTTCGAGCACCGATCGACATTGAAGGTGTGAAACCGACCATACACAGCTTCTGCGCGACCAAATGACATACGAACCACGGCGGCTACGATGCCCCGACCTTAGCTGAAGCTGGCAACATGAGCCCTTGCAGCTCAAGCTTCTCCCTCAAGCTTTCAAACGGACCGGATCATGAGCAACGTCGACCACGCTGAAATCGCCAAATTCGAAGCCCTTGCACATCGTTGGTGGGATCGCGAAAGCGAGTTCAAGCCGCTTCACGAGATCAATCCACTGCGAGTGAACTGGATAGACGAGCATATTGCTCTGGCGGGCAAGAAGGTAATCGATATCGGTTGCGGAGGCGGCATTCTCAGCGAAGCCATGGCTCAGCGAGGCGCTCAGGTCACCGGTATAGACATGGGTGAGGCGCCGCTTTCGGTAGCGCGCTTACACCTGTTGGAATCCGGACTCGAAATCGATTATCGGCAGATCACTGCCGAAGCCATGGCCGAGGAAGCTCCCGAGCAGTTCGATGTGGTCACCTGTCTCGAAATGCTCGAGCACGTGCCGGACCCGGCGTCGGTCATCCAGGCCTGCTGTGCACTGGTCAAGCCAGGCGGGCAAGTCTTCTTCTCGACGATCAACCGCAACCCGAAAGCCTATGCATTCGCCATCATTGGCGCTGAGTACGTATTGCAACTATTGCCGCGCGGTACCCACGACTTCAAGAAGTTCATCCGCCCCTCGGAGTTGGGTGCCTGGAGCCGCGACGCGGGCCTGGCCGTCAAAGACATCATCGGCCTTACCTACAATCCGCTCACCAAGCACTACAAGCTGGCTGCGGACGTCGATGTCAACTACATGGTCCAGACCATCAAGGAGGCATGATGCGCCTGCGCGCTGTTCTGTTCGACATGGACGGTACTCTGCTCGATACCGCTCCCGACTTCATTGCCGTCGTGCAAGCCATGCGAGCCGCCCGAGGGCTGGCACCGGTTTCCGAACAACAGGTTCGTGATGTCGTGTCAGGCGGAGCGAGGGCCATGGTACTCAGCGCTTTCGAAGTCGACCCTCTATCGGCTGAGTTCGAAGAACTGCGGCTCGAGTTCCTTGCGCGGTATCAGGAGAACTGCGCGGTGCACAGTCATCTTTACGATGGCATGGCCGAACTGCTCGACGAGATCGAACGCGCGAACCTGATCTGGGGCGTAGTGACCAACAAGCCGCTGCGCTTCGCCGAACCGATCATGCACCAGCTGGGCCTGGCTTCCCGCTCCGCTGTGCTGATCTGCCCTGATCATGTCACCAAGAGCAAGCCTGATCCCGAACCCATGCTTCTGGCATGCAGCCAGCTCGACCTTGACCCATCCGCGGTTCTGTTCGTCGGCGACGACCTGCGAGACATCGAATCAGGCCGCGCGGCAGGCAGTCGTACAGCCGCAGTGCGGTACGGCTACATTCACCCCGAAGACAACCCAGGAAACTGGGGCGCTGATGTGGTGGTAGACCACCCGCTGGAGCTCCGGCAAGTCCTGGATAGAGCACTGTGCAGTTGCTGAAACGGCGGCAGCGCAAACCTTCCTAGCCTTATCGTCCGGCGAGCATTCGTCCGGGCGCCACCTATCATCGATTCAAGAGGCATCCGATGTTCGAGTATTCCGCCCGCCCCGACTTGCTCGCTGGACGCACCATTCTGGTTACGGGAGCCGGCCGCGGCATCGGCGAAGCTGCCGCGAAAGCCTATGCGGCACATGGAGCAACCGTACTGCTGCTTGGCAAGAATGAAGACAACCTGAACCGGGTTTACGATGACATCGAAGCCGCGGGCCATCCTCGTCCTGCCGTTATTCCGTTCAATCTGGAAACTGCGCTGCCGCACCAGTACGACGAACTGGCCGCCATGATCGAGCGCGAGTTCGGTCATCTCGACGGCCTTTTGCATAACGCGGCGATCGTTGGTCCGCGGACGCCGCTCGAGCAGTTGTCCGGCGACAATTTCATGCGCGTGATGCAGGTGAATGTGAACGCAATGTTCATGTTGACGAGCACACTGCTGCCGCTGCTGAAGCTAGCCAAGGACGCTTCGGTGATCTTCACGTCGAGCAGTGTCGGCCGCAAGGGGCGTGCATATTGGGGCGCCTACGCTGTATCGAAGTTTGCCACCGAAGGGCTAATGCAGGTGCTGGCGGATGAACTGGATGACACCGCTGCGGTCCGCGCCAACAGCGTCAATCCGGGGGCCACTCGTACCGACATGCGCGCGAAGGCTTATCCCGGCGAGAACCCGCTGGTGAACCCGCTCCCAGAGGAAATCATCCCTGTCTATCTGTACCTGATGGGCCCGGACAGCATCGGGGTTAATGGTCAGGCGCTGGACGCGCAATAACCAAGGCCTCCAAAACAAAAACGCTGCGCAGCGGCTTCGCCCACTGCGCAGCGCTGGATACAACGATCAGGTGCGTTTGCTACGCCCGAAGCCTGGACGCTGACCATCTCCGGCCGGCCTTTTACCTGACCCCGACGGACGCCCTGCCCCGTCACTACGCTTACCACCTTTACGCGTCTCGCCCGGACGCTCAGCGACCGGCGTTCCGCGAGGCTTCTCACTACGCCCGTCGCTGACACGCGGCTTGCGCCCGCCTTCGCTACCCCTCGGTGCCCGCGGCTTGTCCGACACAGGCACATCGGCCTCGCTTGACGAACGCAACACCCGAGGTCGCCGCTCACCGCGGCTCAGCGGCTTCGCCACCTTACGCTGCATGCGGTCGATCTTTTCCTTGGCCTTGGCTTTCATGCTCGGCAGTGCAACCGGCTTTAGCCCGACTTCCTGGCTGAGAATGTCCACCTCGGTTTGCGACATTTCACGCCAGCGTCCCATCGGCAGATCGGAGGTCATGAAGACCGGCCCGAAACGCACACGCTTCAATCGACTCACGACCAGTCCCTGCGATTCCCAGAGACGGCGAACCTCGCGGTTACGGCCTTCCATCACCACGCAGTGATACCAATGGTTGAAGCCTTCACCGCCGGGCGCCTCCTGGATGTCGGTGAAGCGTGCCGGACCGTCTTCGAGCATCACGCCGGTCTTCAGCCTTTCGATCATCTCGTCGTCGACTTCCCCACGCACCCGCACCGCGTACTCGCGGTCCATTTCATAGGATGGATGCATGAGGCGGTTGGCCAGCTCGCCGTCGGTGGTGAACAGCAGCAGGCCGGTGGTGTTGATGTCGAGGCGACCGATATTGATCCACCTCCCCTCCTTCGGGCGCGGCAGACGATCAAATACCGTTGGGCGCCCTTCCGGATCGTTGCGTGTGCAGATCTCGCCGTCCGGCTTGTTGTAGATCAGTACGCGGCGGACTACTTCGCTGACTTCTTCCCGCTTGAGCAGGCGACCGTCAACTGCAATCGCATCATGAGAGTCGACGCGCTGGCCTAGGCTCGCAACCGCGCCATTGACCTTGACACGGCCTTCGGAAATCCATTTTTCGACATCGCGACGCGAAGCCATGCCCAGGCGGGCCAAGACTTTCTGCAGCTTTTCGCCGTGAGTAACGTGAGTGCTTGTTTCTTCGTGCTCGGTCATCTGGGCACCTCCCGGTGTGGCAATCCGATTGAAAGGGCGCGAATCATACGCGCATCGCTGCGGCTACGCACCAACCACAGCGTAGCAGTGATCCTGACCTGCGCTGGCGAGATCACCCCAGTGCGGCCAGCGCCTGAACAGTACGTTGCTGAATACCGGCCCAGTCGCCCGAACTGAGGCTCACACCATCGATCATCCAGGTACCACCGACGCACATCACGTTCGCCAGGGCCAGATATTGCGCGGCATTCGCTGCGTTCACGCCGCCGGTCGGACAGAAACGCACGTCGGCAAAGGGGCCGCCGAGCGCCTTCAGCGCAGCGATGCCGCCACAGATCTCTGCCGGGAAGAGCTTGAAGCGGCGATAACCCAGCGCGTAGCCCTCCATGACATCCGATGCGCTACTGGTGCCTGGCAGCAGTGGCACCGAGCAGCTCACCCCCGCTTCGAGGATTTCCCGCGTGGAACCGGGTGTGACGATGAACTGCGCCCCTGCCGCCTCCACTTCATCCATCATGCGTCGGTCCAGAACGGTACCAGCGCCGATACAAATATCAGGACGCTCTTCACGTAGCCGTCGAATGGCTGTCAGGCCATGACTGGATCGCAGGGTGATCTCCAACGTACGAAGGCCGCCAGCAGCCAATGCATCAGCAAGAGGCAGGATCTGCTCTTCGCTACCGATGGTGATGACCGGCAGAATCCTCGACTCTACACAGATTCGTTCAATCAGAGCGTTCTTCTGGTCCATGGTCATGCGGAAGTCCTCGGGCCTCACGGGCACCAATAGATTTCGAGCGGGGAATGCAGGAATGCGCGAATCGGCATCTGCAGCGGATCGACATTCAGCGCCGCGCGCAGGGTTTCGAGCTTGTCAGCACCTTGGATAGCCAGGCACTGCATCCGAGCACCAGCGAGCAGCGGATAGGTCATTGTCAGACGTGCCTGCGGATCGACCGGCGCCTGCATCGGCAGGCACCGCTCCAGGCAGTCATCGCGCAACACATGCGCCAGCTTTGGGTTGCCGGGGAACAACGAGGCCGTATGACCGTCATCTCCCATTCCCAGTATCAGCACGTCGATAGGCCGCTGCAGCTGCGCCAGGGCGTGGTCAGCGAGTGATGCGGCCTGCTCGAGGGATTCGGCCGGGTGGTACAGCCCGATCAGCCACGCCTCACGTGCCGCGTTCTGCAGCAAATGGCGCCGCACCAAGCCTTCGTTGCTGGCCGGATTGGTCGCAGGTACCCAGCGTTCGTCAGCCAGGCTGATCTGCACCTTCGACCAGTTCAATTCTCGTATCGACAGGGCTTCGAAGAATGCAATCGGACTGCGCCCACCGGATACGACGAGACTGGCGATGCCATGGGTTTGAACCGCGTAGGCCAGGGCCTTGGCCACATTGTCAGCCATCAGTTCAGCTTGCCGCTGCGGATTGGCCGAACTATGCGCCACCACACCGGTAGGAAGATCCAGTTCAGAGATCGCCATACCACGCCCTCCCATCGCGTGTGATCAGTGCAATCGAAGCGACTGGCCCCCAGGAGCCAGCGGGATAAAGCTTGAGCTCTGCGCCGAGACGATTCCAGCCCTCGATCAGCTGATCGCACCATTGCCATGCGTACTCGATTTCATCCCTGCGCACGAACAGGTTCTGGTTGCCCTGCATGACCTCGAGCAGGAGTCGCTCATAGGCGTCTGGAATGCGTGTGCTCTTGTAGGTTTCGGAGAAATTCAGCTGCAAGGGACCGCTGCGCAGATGCATGCCCTTGTCCAACCCCTGCTCCTTGGTCATCACCTGCAGCGAGATGCCCTCGTCAGGCTGCAGTCGAATGATCAGGCGATTGCTGATCAGCGCTCGCTGCTCGGGCGCGAAAATGTAGAAGGGTGGCTCCTTGAAATGAATCACGATCTGCGAAAGCTTCTGCGCCATGCGTTTGCCGGTTCGCAGATAGAACGGCACGCCCGACCAGCGCCAGTTGCAGATATCGGCACGCAACGCGACGAAGGTTTCCGTACTGCTTTCGGCGTTCGAGTTCTCCTCATCCAGGTAGCCAGGCACCGAGACACCAGCAACGTTGCCGGCCGCGTATTGGCCCCGCACCACCCGCTGATGAAGGGATTCGGCAGTGATCGGTGCCAGCGCCTTGAGGACCTTTACCTTTTCATCACGGATGCTGTCCGCAGTCAGGTTGCTCGGCGGGTCCATGGCGATCAGGCAGAGCAGTTGCAGCAAATGGTTCTGAACCATGTCGCGCAGTTGTCCAGCCTGGTCGAAATAACCCCAGCGTCCTTCGATGCCGACCGTTTCGGCCACGGTGATTTCTACATGGGAGATATGGTGCTGGTCCCACTGCGTCTCGAACAGGCTGTTGGCGAAGCGTAGCGCGATGAGGTTCTGTACCGTTTCCTTGCCGAGATAGTGGTCGATGCGATAGATGCGGCTCTCGGGAAAGTGCTCGGCGACCGCATCGTTGATGACACGCGAAGAAGCCAAGTCATGACCGATGGGCTTTTCCAGAACGACGCGCGCCTGCTCGGCGAGCCCTGCCGTAGCCAGGAACCTGCAGATATCACCGTAGACCGCCGCGGGTGTCGCGAAATAGGCGATCAGAGGCTGCTCGGCCGGCACGCAGTCACGCAGCGCCATGTAATCCTCGGATCGACGAAAATCCATCGCCAGATAGTGAAGCCGGGCGCTGAAGCGACTGAGGGCCTGCTCATCGAACTCGGCCTTGGGAACCCGCGTACGCAATGCTTGCTCGATTCGCGCCTTGTGCGTGGCCGGCTCGCCGCTCTCCCGCGATAGCGCCAGTATCTGGGTATCGGCATGCAGCAGGCCGGCGCGATCCAACTGATACAGCGCGGGAAACAGCTTGCGCAACGCTAGGTCGCCCAGGGCACCGAACAACGCGAATGTGATGGGTTCTACCGTAATGCCTGGCATGGTCCGTCCGCTTGAATGCAGGGTTCAATGACGTGCAGCGCGAGCACGACGATGATCGGTCAACGATAGCGAGGATATCGCGCTCCTCGCCTTCCGATCAGACGCCACATGCTACAGACCACTCAGCGGCTCAAATGCTCAGCAGTCGACGGGAAAATCCCAAGGTTGCCCGTGCCCACAGGAACAGCGCAAACACCTGAGCGCGACAGCTCGGTCGTTAAAGGGCACGGAGCTGAGTCAGCTTCCCGCGACGCGTGCACGGAACAGGGCCTGATGCTTACGGCACTGCTGCGCCGCAAGCAGGAAGACACCATGCCCCCCGCGCGAGAACTCCAGCCAGGTGAAATCCACTTCGGGATAAAGGGCCTGGACATGAACCTGACTATTTCCCACTTCGACGATCAGGATGCCATCGTCAGTGAGGTGATCCGCGGCCTCGGCGAGC
Organism: Stutzerimonas kunmingensis; assembly: GCF_021432085.1. Lineage (GTDB taxonomy): Bacteria > Pseudomonadota > Gammaproteobacteria > Pseudomonadales > Pseudomonadaceae > Stutzerimonas. The sequence continues at coordinate 2,774,867 of NZ_CP090366.1, forward strand.
ATACGTCGCACCAGATCCAGCCCGTCTTCACCGCATGCCAGGCCAAGAGCCGGCTCGTGATGAAACTCAGCCGGCATGTCGTCGAAATCTTCGGCATCGACATATGGAGGATTGGAAACGATCAGATCAAAACGTTGATTTGGCAGCCCGTCGAAGCCATCGCTCTGCACGGTATAAACCCGCTCTTCGAGTCCGTGATGCTCGATGTTTTGGTTGGCGACCTCGATCGCATCGAACGACAGGTCAGCGAGCACCACCTCGGCCTTGAGAAACTCGTAAGCGCATGCGATGCCGATGCAGCCCGACCCCGCGCACAGATCGAGAATCCGCTTGGGCGTGCCAGGCAGCCAGGGTTCGAAGCGGTGCTCGATCAGCTCACCAATCGGCGAACGTGGGATCAGCACGCGCTCGTCGACGATGAAGGGCAAGCCGCAGAACCAGGCTTGCCCGAGGAGATAAGCGGTCGGCACGCGTTCCTCAATACGGCGACGCAGCAGTTCCTGTAAGTGCTCGCACTCGTCGAGCTCGAGGCGGCAATCCAGATAGCTGTCAGCCATTTCCCATGGCAGGTGCAGCGCACCCAGCACCAACTGGCGCGCGTCATCCCAGGCATTGTCGGTGCCATGGCCGAAGAACAACTGCTCCGCCTGAAACCGGCTGACGGCCCAGCGGATATGGTCACGCAGCGTACGCAAGCGGGAGAGCGAAGCGGTCACAAGGGCATCTCCTGTAAAAAGGGCGCGAGTGTAGCAGGCATACGAAAACCCGAGCCATGTCAGCTAAGGCCACGCGAGCAAGGCTCTCGAGCCATCCACTTGGGCTGTAAATACTCAATTCGTTTCAACACCAGGCGTGCGACCGGCATTACCCTTCGGCTCGCGGTCGGGACTCGATATCTCCGACATATCGTGCGCCCATGCAGTTCGACCGAGTAGTCAGCACAACGACCAGCGAAACATGAGCCGGACGGTTCACATCGGCGCATTCTGGCGCCACAATCAGCCCCCTCACAGCACAAGGAGCCGAAAATGACCAAGCCACAGACCATGCTTCAGCTCAGTGGCCGCAGCTACAACCCGGCGACGCTGACGAATGCCACCTTGCTGGTCATCGATGTGCAGGAAGAGTACCGCAGTGGTGTTCTTGCCCTGCCTGCCCTGGATCGGGCACTTCCGGAAATCACCCGTCTACTGGCAGCTGCGCGCGAAGCTGGCGCGCCGATCGTGCACGTGCATCACCTGGGTATCAGCGGTGGTCTTTTCGATCCGCAGGGCTTCCGTGGACAGATCATGCCGGAGGCTGCACCACTGCCCGGTGAGGCAGTGGTTGCCAAACGCCTGCCGAACGCTTTCTCCGGCACCGAGCTCCACGAACTGCTGCAGAAACTGGGTCGCCTGGATTTGATCGTTTGCGGCTTCATGACCCACTCCAGCATCAGCACAACGGTTCGCGCCGCCAAGGATTACGGCTATCGCTGCACACTGGTGGACAGCGCCTGTGCCACACGCAATCTGCCGATGGGCGAAGGCAGCATCGATGCCGAACAGGTGCACCGCATCGAGATGACCATTCTTGCCGACAACTTTGCCGTTTGCGTGCAAGACGCTGCGGCGCTGGCGCGCTGAAGACCCACTACCCGAACGAGCTGGCAGCCTTTCCAGACACTCTCTGCATGATGCAAGCAAAAGTACGCCTGGATGGAAGCTCGTCCGCCAGGCGCTGTGGCTGGGGTAAACTGCCATCCTGTTTGGAGGCCCCATGCAAGACGACGACTTCTCTCTCTTCCAATCGGCTGTGCGCGGTGTCAAGCCGATCAAGCACGACCGCGCCGAAACCGGCAAAGTGCGCAGCAATCGCGAACAGATCGCGACTCGCCGCAGCAACGCCACCGTCAGCAACGAAACCACGCGCGTCGACGGATTATCGGATCAGTTCGTCATCGACGTAGGTGCCGAGGACGAGCTTTATTGGGCCCGCGACGGGGTTCAGGACAGTCAGGTCCGCAAGCTCAAAGCCGGCCAGATCCCATTTGAGGGAAGTCTCGACCTGCATGGCATGAGCGTCGAGAAAGCCCGGGAGCTGTTATGGGACTTCATCGCCGAAGCGACGCGGCTCGAAGTGCGCTGCGTCCGCGTGACCCATGGCAAGGCGGCAAGACTCGACGGCAAGCGGCCACTGATCAAGAGCCACGTCAACACCTGGTTGCGGCAGCATCCGCAAGTGCTCGGCTTCACCTCCTGCCTGCCACGTCATGGCGGCACCGGCGCCATTTACGTGATGCTCAAACGCACCATGCTTGAAGGCCGGGACGAATGAGCCGAGGCCAGCGTCTCGCTCGCCATACTTGCCAGCCGAGCGGCGGCCCCCTACCCTTCGCGTTCGCGACCCCATGAAGCCTGACAGGTAGCTCAATGTCCCTGGAACAACACTACACCGCGATCCTCGGCCAACTCGGCGAGGACGTTAGCCGCGAAGGTCTGCTCGACACGCCCAAGCGCGCCGCCAAAGCCATGCAGTACCTGTGCAAGGGCTATCAGCAAACCCTCGAGGAAGTCACCAACGGCGCGCTGTTCACGTCAGATAACAGCGAGATGGTGCTGGTCAAGAATATCGAGCTGTACTCGCTGTGCGAGCATCACATGCTGCCTTTCATCGGCAAGGCACACGTTGCGTATCTTCCCAATGGCAAGGTACTCGGCCTGTCGAAGGTCGCTCGCATTGTGGATATGTATGCGCGCCGCCTGCAGATTCAGGAAAACCTGACCCGTGAAATCGCCGAGGCGATGCAGCAGGTTACCGGCGCATCTGGCGTTGCAGTGGTCATCGAAGCCCAGCACATGTGCATGATGATGCGCGGCGTGGAGAAGCAGAACTCGTCAATGGTTACATCGGTGATGCTGGGTCAGTTCCGCGATAACGCCGCGACCCGTAGCGAGTTTCTCGGCTTGGTGAAATAGCACCGAGCCCACAGTAAAACAGGGCCTTGCGGCCCTGTTTCGTTCAATCGTACATGCCTACATGCCGCGGATGACTGGCGACACGCTGCAGCCATCGGCGAATTGCGGGATAGCCTTCGAGGCTGAACCCTCCCTCTTCAGCCACATGCGTGTAAGCATACAGCGCAACGTCGGCAATCGAGTAATGCTCACCCACCAGGTAGGGCGTGCGTAGCAACTGCTGCTCCATAACGTTCAACGCATGGTAGCCATCGAGCTGCTTGGCCTCGTACTCCTCACGGCGATCCTCGGGCATGCCGAGATACACCTTGATATAGCGGGCGACAGCCAGGAACGGCTCATGGCTGTACTGCTCGAAGAACTGCCACTGCAGCACCTGGGTACGCAGCCGCGGGTCCGCTGGCAGAAACTCGCTGCCGTCGGCCAGATAGTTGAGGATGGCGTTGGACTCCCACAGGCAGGCGCCATCCTCCAACTCAAGAACCGGAATCTTGCCATTCGGATTCTTCTTGAGAAACTCCTCGGAGCGGGACTCACCACGAAGGATATTGATCGGAATCCATTCGTACGATTGGTCCAGCAGGTGCAGCATCAGCTTGACCTTGTAGCAATTACCCGACCGGTAATCACCATAGACTTTCAACATGCTCCCTCCCATCGACCCACAACGCAGGTCAGCGATATCTCAGGCGGCTTCCAGCGCTTTACCTTCGCGGATGACCTGCGCCAGACGACGCACCCCTTCTTCCATTCTCTCAGCAGCCACATGGCTGAAGTTCAGCCGCAGATAACCGGGATTAGCGTCCGGGTCCACGAAAAAGGGCTCCCCAGGCATGAACACCACATCATTGGCGAGCGCTCGATCAAGCAGGGTTCGCGTATCCAGCGGCTGCTTCAGCGTCAGCCAGAAGAACAGCCCTCCCTGCGGCAGCTGCCAGGTCGCGAGATCACCGAAGTGCTCGCTGAGCGCAGCCTGCATGGCATCACGACGAACGCGATAGAAATCGCGAAGCTCCGCCAGATGCGCCTGATACCGCTCGCTACCCAGCCACTGCAGCGCCTGCCACTGCCCAATGCGGTTGGTATGTAGATCAGCCGACTGCTTCAGTCGTAGCAAATAAGGGAACAGATCCGGCGAGGCGATCAGATACCCCACCCGCAAGCCAGGCAGCAGCGTCTTGGAAACCGTACCGGTGTAGATCCAGCTAGCACGTTTCAGACGCGAGACGATCGGCTTGGCACTGCCCTGATCGAATACCAGCTCACGATATGGCTCGTCCTCGAGCAGCGTCACGCCAAACTCATCCAGCAATGCTGCGACAGCATCACGCTTGGCTTCGCTGTAGCGAACGGCGGATGGATTTTGGAACGTAGGAATCAGATAGGCAAAAGCAGGCGCGTGCTGCTCCAGCGTTGCGCGCAGGGCAGCCAAATCCGGACCATCGGCCTGCTGGGGAACTGCCAGACATTCAGCTCCGAACAATTGAAAGGACTGCAGAGCAGCGAGATAGGTTGGCGCCTCGACCAGCACCTCTGTTCCTGAGTCGATAAACAGCTTCGACGCGAGATCAAGCGTCTGCTGCGAGCCACTGACGATCAACACCTGACTGGCTTCGCAAGGCACGCCAAGCGCCCGCGCCTGGGCGGCAATAAGTTCACGGAGAGCGGGCTCGCCTTCGCTCATCCCATACTGCCCCATGCTTGCGGGCAGTTCTGCCCAATCAACGATCGGCAGCATCGCCTCAGCCGGCAACCCGCCAGCGAAGGACATCACTTCCGGGCGCTGGGCTGCAGCGAGGATTTCACGAATGAGAGAGCTTTTAAGGCGAGTAATACGTTGGGAGAAGGCCATTTCCATACCAGATGCGAGGCGCTGCAAAATAAGTCAAACTTCTTGACCGAAATTACGCCTCTCACGATAAATACGTCAATATGCCTGACCTAAAAAAAAGCGCAGTGCAGCGCCAGATCATGGAGAGTTTCTTTCTCGGCTATCAGGCCTTCACAGCCAAGCCTGACGAAATGCTCGCCCGCCGCGGCCTGTCCCGTGTGCACCACCGCATTCTTTTCTTTATCGCTAGCTACCCGGACCTGAGCGTCAAGGAGTTGCTGAGCTATCTCGGTGTGTCCAAGCAGGCACTGAATACACCGCTACGCCAGTTGATCGAAATGCACCTGGTGGAGAGCCTGACTGCAGAGGATGACAAGCGAAAGCGCATGCTGCGCTTTACCGCAGAGGGGGCGAAGCTGGAGCAGGCCTTGCGCAGAGAACAGGTCCGGCTGCTTCAAAGGGCCTTCGATGATGTGGGTGAACAAGCGGTAGACGGCTGGCTCGCGGTCAACCAAGCGCTCGCCATGGAGAAAGCCAGAGGCTAGCAGCCCTCAAGAGGCGGCCCGCTTCACCACGCCGGAATCGCGGACACAAAAAAGGGCGACCGAGGTCGCCCTTTTTCATGAAGAACCCGAACTTAGTTCTGGTTTTCCATCTGAGCACGGATCAGATCACCAATGGTGGTCGGGCCAGTGCTTTCTACGTCCTGCTTGGTGCGCAGCTCTTTCATCGCATCCTTTTCGTCTTCGACGTCTTTGGACTTGATGGACAGGCTGATCACGCGGGACTTGCGGTCGATGCTGATGATCTTGGCTTCGACTTCGTCGCCTTCCTTCAGCACGTTGCGCGCGTCTTCAACGCGGTCACGGCTGATTTCGGAAGCTTTCAGAGTGGCTTCGATATCGTTGCCGAGGTCGATGATGGCGCCTTTGGCGTCAACTTCTTTCACGGTACCGCGAACGATGCTGCCCTTGTCATTGACGGCGGCGTAGTTGGAGAACGGATCGTCTTCCAGCTGCTTGATGCCCAGGGAGATACGCTCACGCTCCGGATCGACCGACAGGATGACGGTATCCAGCTCGTCGCCCTTCTTGAAGCGACGCACGGCTTCTTCACCCGGCTCGTTCCAGGAGATGTCGGACAGGTGAACCAGGCCGTCGATGCCGCCGTCCAGACCAATGAAGATACCAAAATCGGTGATCGACTTGATGGTGCCGGAGATGCGGTCGCCCTTGTTGAACTGGCCAGAGAAGTCTTCCCATGGGTTGGACTTGCACTGCTTGATACCCAGGGAGATGCGACGACGCTCTTCGTCGATGTCCAGAACCATGACTTCCACTTCGTCGCCGACCTGTACGACCTTCGACGGGTGGATGTTCTTGTTGGTCCAATCCATTTCGGAAACGTGTACCAGACCTTCGACGCCTTCTTCCAGCTCGGCAAAGCAGCCGTAGTCGGTGAGGTTGGTGACGCGAGCCTGAACACGAGTGCCTTCCGGGTAACGAGCCTTGATGGCAACCCATGGGTCTTCGCCCAGCTGCTTCAGGCCCAGCGATACACGGTTGCGCTCGCGGTCGAACTTCAGAACCTTGACATCGATCTCGTCGCCAACGTTGACGATCTCCGACGGATGCTTGATACGCTTCCAGGCCATGTCGGTGATGTGCAGCAGACCATCGACGCCGCCCAAGTCAACGAACGCACCGTAGTCGGTGAGGTTCTTGACGATACCTTTGACCTGCTGACCTTCCTGCAGGGACTCGAGCAGAGCTTCGCGCTCGGCGCTGTTCTCGGCTTCCAGTACGCTGCGGCGGGAAACGACAACGTTGTTGCGTTTCTGGTCCAGCTTGATGACCTTGAACTCAAGCTCTTTGCCTTCCAGGTGGGTGGTGTCGCGCACAGGGCGGACATCGACCAGGGAACCCGGCAGGAACGCACGAATGCCGTTGACGTCGACGGTGAAGCCACCTTTGACTTTGCCGTTGATGACGCCCTTGACCACTTCTTCTGCAGCGAAAGCCGCTTCCAGAACAATCCAGGATTCCGCGCGCTTGGCTTTTTCACGGGACAGCTTGGTTTCGCCAAAGCCATCTTCAACCGCGTCCAGAGCAACGTGGACCTCGTCACCCACCTTGATGGTCAGCTCGCCCTGCTCGTTGTAGAACTGCTCGACCGGGATGACGCCCTCGGACTTGAGGCCGGCATGCACGGTGACCCAGTCACCGTCGATGTCGACCACGATGCCGGTGATGATGGCACCCGGCTGCATGTCGAGGGATTTAAGGCTTTCTTCAAATAGTTCTGCGAAGCTTTCGCTCATGTTGATTCCTGCTGTTTTCAGGCGAGAATCCGCCCAATCTCCACATTCCAGACAATGTGGGTTCATTCATATAAAAAAAGGCCTGTGGGACTGGATCTGGTCTCCCACATGCCTCCTTGTTAACGGCCCCGAGATGCACAGCCTGGTGGCTGTGCCTACTCAAGGTCCGTTTGGCCGCCTTTCGGCGTTCCGATCATCCAGCCAAATCGCGGTCAGCGACTTCGCTCAGAATCTTTTGCAACACCTCATCAATGGAGAGTGTAGTGGAATCCAGTTGAACGGCATCATCTGCCGGCTTCAGCGGGGCCACCGCACGTTGGGTATCGCGCTCATCGCGCTCCCGAATCTCCTCAAGAAGACTCGCGAGATTAACATCATCGCCTCGTGCCTTCAACTGCAAGTAACGTCTGCGAGCACGCTCTTCCGCACTCGCGGTGAGGAATATCTTCAACGGCGCGTCGGGAAATACCACAGTACCCATGTCACGCCCGTCCGCGACCAGTCCCGGCGCCTCGCGGAAGGCCTTCTGTCGCTGCAGCAAGGCGGTGCGAACCACCGGTAACGCTGCGACCTGGGATGCGCCGGCGCCAACCTGCTCGTTACGGATCGACTCGGTGACCTCCTCCCCCTCCAGAATGATGATCATGCCGTGCCCATCGCGTGCGGCACCAAACTGGACATCGAGGTGCTCGGCGAGCACCTTCAGCGCTTCTTCGTTGGTCAGATCGACCCCGTGATTGCGCGCTGCGAATGCCAGCAGGCGATACAAGGCACCGGAGTCGAGGAAATTCCAGCCAAGCCTGCCCGCGAGCAAGGCTGCAACTGTGCCTTTCCCCGAGCCACTCGGCCCATCGATGGTGATGACCGGAACGGGCCTGATCATGAATCACCCTCCGAATGTACCTGCATGCCGGCGCGCTGCGCCAAGGAGAGGAAGTTGGGGAACGACGTCGCCACGTTGGCGCAGTCATGGATTCGAATCGGGCCATTAGCTCGCAGCGCAGCCACACTGAAGGACATCGCGATGCGGTGATCGCCATGCGCCCAGACTTCACCGGAACCGATCGCACCACCTTCGATGACAATCCCGTCCGGGGTCGGTTCAGCCTTGACCCCCAGTGTCTGCAGCCCGTCCGCCATGACCTGGATGCGGTCAGACTCCTTGACCCGCAGCTCTTCGGCACCGCGCAACGTGGTACGACCTTCCGCGCAGGCCGCAGCCACGAAGAGCACCGGGAACTCGTCGATCGCCAGCGGAACCAGGTCCTCGGGAATGTCGATACCCTTGAGCTGCGCGCCACGCACGCGAATATCCGCCACCGGCTCGCCGCCCACCTCGCGCGGGTTCTCCAGAGAGATGTCGCCGCCCATCAACTTCAGAATGTCGATCACCCCTGTACGGGTCGGATTCACGCCGACATGCTCGAGCACGATCTCCGAACCCTGCGCAATGCTCGCCGCCACCATGAAGAATGCCGCTGAAGAAATATCGGCAGGCACTTCAATATGGGTACCACGCAGCTTGTGTCCTGGCTCGACAACCGCAGCACTGCCCTTGACGGTCACCGGATAGCCGAAACCGCGAAGCATCCGCTCGGTGTGATCACGCGTCGGAGCCGGTTCGGTTACCGAGGTCTGATCAGCTGCATACAGGCCGGCCAGTAACAGGCAGGACTTGACCTGCGCGCTGGCCATCGGCATTTCGTAATGCATGCCGGACAGACGCTGGCCGCCGCGAATGGTCAGCGGCGGACGCCCTTCCGGTGCCGTCTCGATAACGGCTCCCATCTCGCGCAGCGGCTTGGCGACGCGATTCATCGGCCGTTTGGACAGGGACGCATCACCCGTCAACGTCGTATCGAACGGCTGCGCCGCGAGCAAACCGGACAGCAGCCGCATGGAGGTTCCTGAGTTGCCCAGGTAGATCGGCCCGGGCGGGGCCTTGAGGCCGTGCAGACCGACACCATGGACCGTCACGCGCCCCTGATGCGGACCCTCGATGACGACGCCCATGTCCCGGAACGCCTGAATGGTCGCCAGAGCATCTTCGCCTTCCAGGAAGCCTTCGACTTCCGTCACGCCCTCGGCAAGGGAGCCGAGCATGATCGAGCGATGAGAAATGGATTTGTCGCCTGGCACACGCAGATGGCCGGTCAGGCTGCCGCCAGGGTTGGCGAGGAAAACGAGGTCATTGGAATGCATAACGTCCACATAGGCTCGGCGAGCCAGTATTTTGCTGAAATGTTCCCGGGCAGCCTTGGCGCGAGTGAAAACGCCCAACAGCTTGTGCCCGTCTCCTTCATCGACCGCGGCGCGCAGCGCGTCGAGGTCGGCACGAAAATCGTCCAGGGTATGCAGCACTGCCTCGCGGTTGGCGAGAAAGATGTCGTGCCACATCACCGGATCGCTACCGGCGATACGGGTGAAATCGCGAAAACCACCTGCCGCGTAGCGGAATATCTCGAGATTCTCATGGCGCTTGGCGAGCGAATCAACCAGTCCGAAGGCCAGCAGATGCGGTAAATGACTAGTGGCAGCCAGCACCTCATCGTGATGCGTCACCTCCATATGCTCGACATCCGCACCCAGCGCCGACCAGAGCTTGCTCACCAGGGTGAGCGCTTGCGGATCGGTATTTTCCAGCGGCGTCAGGATCACCTTGTGCCGTCGAAACAGCGTGCTGTTCGCCGCCGTCACGCCACTGAGTTCGGAGCCGGCGATGGGGTGGCCAGGCACGAACCTTGGTGGCATGTTGCCGAACACTTTACGCGCACAGCGCACGACATTGCCCTTGGCGCTGCCGACGTCAGTGATCACTGCGTCGCCCAGTTCAAGCTTCGCCAGTTCACCAAGCAGCCGCTCCAGCGCAAGGATAGGCGTCGCAAGCTGAATTACGTCAGCCCCATGACAAGCCTCGGCGAGCGTGTCGGCGCAGCGATCCACCACGCCCAGTTCGACCGCCAGCTCACGCGAGCGTGCATCCAGATCGAAGCCGACCACCTCGCGACAAAGGCCAGCCTCACGCAAGCCCTTGGCGAACGAGCCGCCAATCAGGCCAAGGCCGATCACAACCAGGCGATTCACAATCGGCGAAGGCTGTTGCGCGTGACGAGCGTGATTCACTGAGCGAGTACCTGGCGCAGCACATCGAGAAAGCGTGCATTTTCCTGCTCGGTGCCAATTGAGATACGCAGGAATGTTGGCATACCGTATCCGGCCACAGGACGCACAATCACCCCTTCGCGCAACAGCGCCTGATTGATCGGCGCAGCGTCACGGGCGAAGTCCACCGCGATGAAGTTGCCCCGCGAAGGGATCCACTCCAGTCCCAGCTGACGGAAACCCGTTTCCAGCTGAAGCATCCCGGCATCATTCGCCTTGCGGCTGGCAAGCAGGTAATCGACGTCATCCAGCGCTGCGCAAGCCGCCGTCAGTGCCAGACTGTTCACGTTGAATGGCTGCCTGACGCGATTCAGCACATCGGCGATCACCGGCGAACTGATCGCGTAGCCGACCCGCAGCGCAGCAAGCCCATAAGCCTTGGAGAAGGTGCGCGAAACCAGCAGGTTCGGATAGTCGGCCAGAAACGCCAGGCCATCCGGCAACTCCTGCCCTTCGGCATATTCGATGTAGGCCTCGTCCAGCACCACCAGAACACGCTCCGGTACGCGCGCGAGAAATCCACCCAGCGCAGCAGCATCGAACCAGGTTCCGGTGGGATTGTTGGGGTTGGCGACGAAAACCACGCGGGTATTCTCGTCGATGGCCGCCGCCATTGCGTCGAGGTCGTGCCCCCAGCTCCTGGCCGGCACGGCACGTCCCTCGGACCCGACCGCCTGCGTCGCGATCGGATAGACAGCGAAGGCATGCTCGCTGAACACGGCGTTGAGTCCCGGAGCCAGATAGGCGCGCGCAACCAGTTCAAGAATGTCGTTGGAACCATTGCCCAGGGTGACTTGATTGATTCCGACCGAATAGCGCTCGGCAAGTCGCTGCTTGAGCGCGAAGCCGTTGCCGTCCGGGTAGCGGGTCAACTCCGAAAGCTCAGCCCTGATCGCATCAAGCACTTTCGGGCTTGGCCCCAGCGGGTTCTCGTTACTGGCCAGCTTGACGATTCCTGCGGGGTCCAAACTCAGCTCGCGCGCCAGTTCTTCAACCGGCTTGCCCGGTACGTACGGCGACAGCTTCTGCACCCCTGGCTGCGCCAGGGCGAGGAAATCACAACTCATAACAAAACCTCAGGCTGCAGGCTTCAGGCGGCAGGTACAAGCCGGTCGCCTGCCCCACTGCCGCGACCTGAAGCCGCAATTAAAGAACCGCTTTGGGGTAGGAACCCAACACCTTAAGAGCCACAGCTTCCTGCCCGAGCTTCTCCAGCGCATCCTTGATCAGCGGATCCTGGTGGTGACCCAGGAAATCGATGAAGAACACGTAGGTCCACTTGCCGCTGCGCGACGGCCGCGTTTCGATTCGAGTAAGGTCGATGCCGTTGGCATGGAACGGCACCAGCAGCTCGTGCAAGGCGCCTGGCTTGTTGCGCATCGAGACGATGATCGAGGTCTTGTCATCGCCGGTCGGCGGCACTTCCTGGCTACCGATAATCAGGAATCGCGTGGAGTTGTCCGGGCGGTCCTCGATCTTCTCGGCCAGCTTGGTCAGACCGTAGAGCTGGGCAGCCATGTCGCCGGCGATGGCCGCCGAATTCCACTCGCTCTTGACCCGCTTGGCCGCATCCGCATTGCTGGAAACCGCTACGCGCTCGACATTCGGGTAGTGGGCATCAAGCCACTTGCGGCACTGCGCCAGCGATTGCGCGTGGGAGTAGATGCGCGTGATCCGATCGGTCTTGGTCGTCTCGCCCACCAACAAATGGTGGTGGATACGCAGCTCCACTTCGCCGCAGATCACGATGTCGTGCTCGAGGAAGCTGTCCAGCGTGTGATTGACTGCACCTTCGGTGGAGTTCTCCACCGGCACTACGCCGAAATTCACGGCTCCCGCCACAACCTCGCGAAACACCTCATCAATGGCTGCCATTGGCGTGCTGATCACCGCATGGCCGAAATGCTTGAGCGCCGCAGCTTGGGAGAAGGTGCCCTCTGGGCCGAGATAGGCAACCCGGAGCGGCTGTTCCAGGGCCAGGCAGGACGACATGATCTCGCGGAACAGACGCGCCATTTCCTCGTTATCGAGCGGCCCGCGGTTGAGCTCCATGATGTGCTTGAGCACCCAGGCTTCGCGCTCCGGACGGTAGAACACCGCGGACTCGCCCTCGGCCAGCGCCGCGGTCTTGACCCGGGCGACTTCCTGGGCACAGCGGGCGCGCTCGCTGATCAGATCGAGAATGCGCTCGTCGAGGCTGTCGATTCGAACCCGCAGGGCCTTCAACTGATCGGCGTCGCTCATCAGCCGTGCTCCTTCTCGAACTCGGCCATGTAGGCCACCAGCGCTTCGACCGCATCCAGTCCTACGGCGTTGTAGATAGAAGCACGCATGCCACCCACGGAGCGATGCCCTTTGAGGTTCAACAGGCCACGCGCGTCGGCGCCGGCCAGGAACGCCTTGTCCAGACGCTCATCGGCCAGACGGAACGGAACGTTCATCCACGAACGCGCATTGATGGCGATCGGGTTGGTGTAGAAATCGCTGGCATCGATGGCACCGTAGAGCATGTCCTTCTTGGCGCGGTTGCGCTGCTCCATCGCCTCGACGCCGCCCTGCTCCTTCAGCCACTCGAAGACCAGCCCCGAGAGATACCAGGAAAAGGTTGCCGGCGTGTTGTACATCGAGCCGTTATCCGCCGCGATCTTGTAGTCGAGCATGGTCGGGCAAGCGGAACGCGCATGGCCGAGCAGGTCTTCACGAACGATGACGACCACCAGCCCGGATGGCCCGATGTTCTTCTGCGCTCCGGCGTAGATCAGGCCGAACTTCGAGACGTCGATGGTCCGCGACAGAATGTCCGAGGACATGTCGACGACCAGCGGCGTATCGCCGAGATCCGGAATCCAATCGAACTGCAGGCCGCCAATGGTCTCATTGCTCGCGTAGTGCAGGTACGCTGCGCGCTCGCTCAACTGCCAGTCGTTCTGTCCTGGAATGGCGAAATAATCGAGGGGTTTGGCGCTGGCCGCCACGTTGACGTTACCGAAACGACGCGCCTCTTCGATCGCCTTTCGCGACCAGATGCCGGTATCGATGTAGTCGGCAACGCCATCTTCCGGGAGCAGGTTCAGCGGAATCTCGGCAAACTGCTGGCTGGCGCCCCCCTGGAGGAACAGCACCTTGTAGTTCGACGGAATCGCCAGCAGGTCGCGCAGATCCTGTTCGGCCTTTTCGGCGATAGCGGTGTATTCGTCGCTACGGTGACTCATCTCCATGACCGACAGGCCCTTGCCATGCCAGTCGAGAAGCTCCGCCTGGGCACGCTGAAGGACGGCTTCGGGAAGCGCAGCCGGACCGGCACAGAAGTTAAAGGCGCGTTTGCTCACTGCTGTTCTCTCGCTCTTGCTCGATATTGAATCCCGCGGCGCGGCGACCGGTACCTCTACCGTCCGCCGCGCTACCACCTGATTGCGGATTGCTTTCGCCGATCAGTCTTCGTCGTCTGTCGGCACCACATCCGGAGATACGTCGCCAGCCCCGCCGAGCAGTTCATCCTCGCTCGGCTCAGTGCTGAGTACAGGCATTTCCTTCTCGAGGGCGTCGTCATCGAGCAACGCTTCGATGTCTTCCAGCACGTCTTCCTCGGATGGCTCCTGCACGCGCTCCAGACCAACCAGATGCTCGCCCTTGCTCAGTTTGATGAGGGTGACGCCCTGAGTATTGCGCCCCAGCGATGACACCTCGTCGACGCGGGTCCGGACCAGCGTGCCCTGATCGGAGATCAGCATGATCTCCTCGCCCTCGAGCACCTGCACGGCACCGATCAATGGACCGTTACGCTCGTTGGTGACCATGGCGATGACGCCCTGACCACCGCGACCGCGGCGTGGAAACTCTTCCATCGCGGTGCGCTTGCCGTAGCCACGCAAAGATGCGGTAAGGATCTGAGCACCCGATTCCGGAATCAGCATGGAGATGATGCGCTGCCCTTCGGGCAGACGCATACCGCGTACACCGCGGGCATTGCGGCCCATGATGCGAACCTTGCTTTCCTTGAAACGGATGACCTTGCCGCCGTCGGAGAACATCATCACTTCCTGGGCACCATCGGTGACGGCCGCAGCGATGAGGGTGTCGCCTTCTTCCAGCTTGAGCGCGATCAGGCCGGACGTACGCGGACGGCTGAACTGCACCAGAGGTGTCTTCTTGACCGTGCCATTGGCGGTAGCCATGAAAATGTAGGAGCCGGTCGGCTCGTCTTTCTCGTCGCTGTCGGCGTCATCGCTTTCGACGTCGTCCGCATCATCATGCTCGATGACCAGGCCTTCTGCTTCGTCCAGGTCGTCCTCACCTTCGGCGGCCTGCTTGCGCAGCGCTTCCAGATCGACCTGAAGCATGGCGGTGATGCGCTCGCCCTCATCGAGCGGTAGCAGGTTGACCAGCGGGCGGCCACGCGAAGTGCGAGATGCTTCGGGAATCTCGTAGGTCTTCAGCCAGTACACTTTGCCCTTGCTGGAGAACAGCAGCAGCGTGGTGTGACTGTTGGCAACCAGCAGATGCTCGACGTAATCCTCTTCCTTCACACCAGTCGCAGCCTTGCCGCGACCACCACGGCGCTGCGCCTGGTAGGCGGCCAGCGGTTGCGACTTGGCATAACCACCATGAGAGATGGTGACGACGCGCTCTTCTTCAGTGATCAGGTCCGCCAGCGTCAGGTCCAGACGCGACTCGAGAATCTCGGTGCGCCGTGCATCGCCGAAATCGCGCTTCACGCCTTCCAGTTCTTCGCGGATGACTTCCATCAGGCGAACCGGATTGGTCAGGATGCGGATCAGCTCGCCGATCTGGGTGAGGATTTCCTGGTATTCGCTGAGCAGCTTCTCGTGCTCGAGGCCGGTCAGGCGGTGCAGACGCAGATCGAGAATCGCCTGCGCCTGTTCCGGCGACAGAAAGTACTTGCCGTCACGCAGGCCAAACTGCGGATCGAGGCCTTCCGGGCGACAGGCATCAGCCCCTGCGCGCTCGACCATGGCTTCAACGGCGCTCGATTCCCAGGCAGTGGAAATCAGCGCATCCTTGGCCTCGGCTGGAGTTGGCGAAGCCTTGATCACCGCAATGACCGGATCAATGTTGGACAGCGCGACCGCCTGCCCTTCAAGAATGTGCCCACGCTCGCGCGCCTTGCGCAGTTCGTAGACCGTACGGCGGGTGACGACTTCGCGACGGTGGCGAACGAAGGCTTCCAGCAGCTCTTTCAGGTTCAGCGTGCGTGGTTGGCCATCGATGAGAGCAACCACGTTGATACCGAAGACACTCTGCAGCTGGGTCTGGGCGTATAGGTTGTTGAGGATCACCTCCGGCACTTCGCCGCGGCGCAGCTCGATGACCACGCGCATGCCGTCCTTGTCGGACTCGTCACGCAGCTCGGTGATGCCTTCGATCTTCTTCTCTTTCACCAGCTCGGCGATCTTCTCGATCAGCCGTGCCTTGTTCAGCTGGTAAGGCAGCTCGGTGATGACGATCTGCTGGCGGCCGCCGACCTTGTCGATATCTTCGATATCGGCGCGAGCACGAATATAAATGCGGCCACGGCCGGTGCGGTAGGCCTCGATGATGCCAGCACGGCCATTGATGATACCGGCAGTGGGGAAATCGGGGCCCGGGATGAACTGCATGAGTTCGTCGATAGTGATATCGGCGTTGTCGATCAGCGCCAGGCAACCATCAATCACTTCGCCCAGGTTATGCGGCGGGATGTTGGTCGCCATGCCTACCGCAATACCGCTGGAGCCGTTCACCAGCAGATTGGGAACCTTGGTCGGCATGACCGCCGGGATCTGCTCGGTGCCGTCGTAGTTGGGCACCCAGTCGACGGTTTCCTTTTCCAGGTCGGCCAGCAGCTCATGGGCCAGCTTGGCCATGCGCACTTCGGTGTAACGCATCGCTGCAGCGCTATCGCCGTCGACCGAACCGAAGTTGCCCTGACCGTCGACCAGCATGTAGCGCAGCGAGAACGGCTGAGCCATACGCACGATGGTGTCGTATACCGCCGAATCGCCGTGCGGGTGGTATTTACCGATCACATCACCGACCACACGGGCGGATTTCTTGTACGGCTTGTTCCAGTCGTTGCCGAGTTCGCTCATGGCGAACAGTACGCGGCGGTGTACCGGTTTCAGGCCATCGCGCGCGTCCGGCAGCGCACGGCCAATGATCACGCTCATGGCGTAATCAAGGTAGGACTGCTTGAGCTCGTCTTCGATATTGACCGGGAGGATTTCTTTGGCCAGTTCGCCCATGGAAGCCTGGTTCCTTATAGTCAGCAGGGTCCTGTAATAAGCGCGGGATGGTAACACAGACGACTGCTATAAACTGAGCCTTGCACGGAGCAAGGCCGGCTTGCACACCACACCCGAGCGCGACCGATCGTTGCTCAGTGCAGCCGCTTGCGGCTCATCAGTTCGGCCATCTTCGCGGCACTCGGCCGCTCGACCACGCCTTTCTCGGTGACGATGGCATCGATGAGATCGGCCGGCGTCACGTCGAACACCGGATTGAATGCCTCGACATCAGCCGCGAAGCGCCGACCGCCGACCTCAAGCAGCTCGCTGCCGGCGCGCTCCTCGATCTGGATCTCCTCGCCGCTCTCCAGCGCCATGTCGATGGTCGAACTTGCCGCCACCACCATGAAACGCACGCCGTGGTGCATCGCCAGGACCGCAAGCTGGTAGGTACCGATCTTGTTCGCCACATCGCCATTGGCGGTGATGCGATCCGCACCGACGATCACCCAGGAGATGCCCCTGGATTTCATCAGATGAGCAGCCGTCGAGTCCGCATTCACCATGGCCGGAACGCCATCACCGAGCAGTTCCCAGGCCGTCAGCCGGGAGCCCTGCAACCAAGGCCGGGTCTCATCGACGTATACCCGCTCCACCAGACCCTCGAGATGCGCCGCCCGGATGACCCCGAGCGCCGTACCGAAACCGCCGGTCGCCAGGGCGCCGGTATTGCAATGGGTGAGCAGGTTCTGCGGATTGCCCTGATGGCGGCGGATGAGGTCGACGCCAAACTGCGCCATCGCCAGATTTGCCTCGCGATCGCTGTCATGGATGGAGATGGCCTGGGCTTCCAGCGCTGCATACGGGTCTTCACCCGGCTTGAGGCGATCCAGTCGTTCGCGCATCTGATTCAGCGCCCAGAACAGATTGACTGCAGTGGGACGGGAATCGGCCAGCACCTTGAAGTCTTCCTCCAGGGCCTGCCGCCAATCACCGCCGTCGGCGATACGGGCACGCACGGCAAGGACCAGGCCATAGGCTGCGCTGATTCCGATTGCCGGCGCGCCGCGCACGACCATATCCCGAATCGCCGCAGCGACCGACGCCGCAGAATCATGGCTGCACCAAATCTCTTCGACGGGAAGCTTGCGCTGATCGAGCAGGTTCAGGCGCCCGTCCAGCCATTCGATCGACTTAACCTTTTCCGCAGCCAACAAACGCTCGCGCATGGCATTTCCCTCGTTCAGCTTCGTCGACACAGGACCATCATGCGCCCCGAACAGCAAAGAAAAAGCCCGGATCGCGGGCGAACCGGGCTTTCCAATCTCGATATGGCCGGGAAGCAGCAACATGAGCACTGCGGCCTCTTATCCCGGGCGCGAATGCTAATCGACGGGTTTTCCGAGCACAAGCAGTGATCAGGGCTTGGCGACGCCTAATGGCCGAGCAGCTTTCAGGCTGGCCCCGCCTTCCACGGAGAGAGCATGCGCTCGAACAGATGAAGTGTCGCGCTCACTCATCGCGTCGTGCTTGACCAACTCGCGGCAGGCCAAATACTGTATCTATATACAGTTATTTTGGATGCCTCTTCATGACCGCAGTGGTCGCCCTCGATAGCCTGCTGGATACACGTCGCGTCTGGCGTGGCCAGACCATAACGTCTCGCACGGCCGTCCAGCCGACCGGAAATGCCACACTGGATGAGTTCCTGCCCGGCGGCGGCTGGCCGGAGTCAGCCATCAGCGAGCTCCTCGTCGCGGCCACGGGCATTGGCGAGCTGAATCTGCTGTGGCCGACCATTGCACGACTGACCACCGCCGGCGAGCGGGTGGCGCTGGTAACGCCCCCTCATCGACTTTACCCCCAGGCCTGGCTGGCCGCGGGTGTAGACCTGCGGTGGCTGACCATCATCCAGGCAAAGGGCCGCGATGCGCTGTGGGCTGCAGAACAATGCCTACGTTCCGGCAGTTGTGCCGCCGTGCTGTGCTGGCCGCAACAAGCTGATGACCGTGCCTTAAGACGCTTGCAGATTGCCGCTGAATCCGGCCAAACCCTGGGCTTCGTCTATCGGTCACTGCATGAAGCAAATAACCCATCACCGGCGGCACTACGCCTGACCATCGAGGCCCAGCCGGCGCAGCTGCGTGTCATCAAGTGCCGCGGCGGCCTGGCTCCGGGACAGGCGCTCCCGGCCAGCGCCTGGCAACAGGCGTGACGATGCTCTGGGCCTGCATTCTGCTGCCGCAACTGGCCATGGACGGCGTTTTGCGCCACCGCGACGATGCCGCCGCGCCACTGGCCCTACTCGCCGGCCCGCCACAGCGCCGCGTGCTGCAGGCCGTCAACGCAGCCGCCCGCAAGCTCGGCCTCCAGCCAGGGCAATCGCTGAT
Organism: Stutzerimonas kunmingensis; assembly: GCF_021432085.1. GTDB lineage: Bacteria > Pseudomonadota > Gammaproteobacteria > Pseudomonadales > Pseudomonadaceae > Stutzerimonas. Next base: position 2,793,751 of record NZ_CP090366.1, read on the forward strand.
CGCAGCCCAGGCATTGACCCACGACTTCGCCACCGCCGATTACGACCCGCTGATGATCGAACGCTGGCAGCGGTTTCTGGCGGCCTGGGGTTACGGCTACAGCGCCCAGGTCAGCCTGCATTACCCGCGCTGCCTGCTGTTGGAGGTGCATTCCAGCCTCGGCCTGTTCGGCCCCTGGCCACGATTCGAGACGCGTCTACGCAAGGAGCTCACGGCTCTGGGCTTCCGCCACCGCATCACCCTGGCGCCCAACCCGGCGGCCGCGCGCATCCTCGCCAATGCCCATGACGGGCTGGCCGTGACCGATACAGCCACGCTTCATCAGGCGCTCGGGGTACTGCCGGTCGAGCGCCTCGGTCTGCCCCGCGAAGTCAGCACATCGCTGGTACGCATGGGCCTGCGCCATCTTCATCAACTGCTCACCCTGCCGCGCAACAGCCTGGCCAGACGCTTTCCGGCCGAAGTGCTGGCCCAGCTCGACACCCTGCTCGGGCATCGGCCGCTGCCTCTGGAGTTCTACCGTCCACCGGATGTCTTCGACACCCGCATCGAACTGAATTTCGAGGTCGAGTCCCATCAGGCTCTGCTGTTTCCATTGCGCAGACTGACCGCCGACCTGGCCGCCTTTCTCGCCGGGCGGGACAGCGGCGTCCAGCGTTTCAGCCTGTACCTGGAACATCGCACCCTGCCCGACAGCGAGGTAGCGGTCGGCCTACTCAGTACCGAACGCGAGCCCGCCATGCTGTTCGAACTGACCCGTGGCCGCCTCGAGCATCTGCAACTGCCGGCCCCCGTCCTGGCCGTGCGTCTGCTGGCTCGTGATCTGCCAGCCTTCACGCCGGCCCATCAGGCCTTGTTCGACGAGCGCCCGCAGCAGAATGTGCCCTGGGAGCAACTGCGCGAACGCCTCCGCGCCCGACTGGGCGACGATGCCGTGGTCTCGCTGAGCGCACGAGCGGACCACCGTCCCGAATATGCCTGGCGGGAAAGCAGCCTCGCCCGCACCGAACCACTGCCTCACGTGGGGTTGCGCCCCGGCTGGCTGCTGAGTACCCCGCAACCCTTGCGCGAAGAGGGTCTGCTCACCCTGACCGGCCCCGAGCGCATCGAGTCCGGCTGGTGGGATGGTGCCGACGCGCGACGCGACTACTACCGGGTGCAAACCGCTACCGGCCAACAGGGTTGGGCGTTTCGCGCCCTCGCCGGAGGCCCCCTGCTGCTGCACGGCTGGTTCGCATGAACGCCGAATATGCCGAGCTGCACTGTCTGTCCAACTTCAGCTTCCAGCGGGGTGCATCCAGCGCGAGCGAACTCTTCGAACGCGCCAAACGCCAGGGCTATGACGCTCTGGCGATCACCGATGAATGCAGTCTGGCCGGTATCGTGCGCGCCTGGCAGGCCTCGAAGGACACCGGCCTGCCGCTGATCATCGGCAGCGAGGTGCAGATCGAGGGCGGGCCCAAGCTGGTCTTGCTGGTGGAAAACCTGACCGGCTACCAAGCACTCTGCCAATTGATAACCCGTGCCCGCCGAAGGGCCGAGAAAGGTCGTTACCAGGCGTTGCGCGAAGACCTGAGCGAGGGGTCGCTAGAGGGACTGCTGGCGATCTGGCTGCCCGGTCACGCCGGCGCCGACACCGACGGTCGATGGCTGCTCGAGCGTTTTCGCGAGCGGCTGTGGCTCGGCATCGAACTGCATCGGGGGCCGGACGACGCGCTGCAGCTGCGGCAATCCCTGACCCAGGCTTCACGCCTGGGCATACCCGCCGTGGCCTGTGGCGACGTGCACATGCATGCCCGCGGTCGCCGGGCATTGCAGGACTGCATGACCGCCATCCGCCGATTCTGTTGAAAAAGTAGCGGCCTCTCCATGCCGTTGGCAAAATTGCTCTGTCAGCGAGCGTGGGGGCGAACAGCATGATGGGGCAGTTACCGGGAGGACAGCAGCGCCTGTTCTACTCGTTCAACCTAGAAGATCACGTCCCGGCTCAACACCTCCTGCGCAGCATCGACCAGTGCCTGGATCTTAGTGATCTGCGCGCCTACCTGGCGGACTTCTATAGTCCCATCGGACGCCCCTCGATTGACCCGGAATTGATGGTGCGCATGCTGGTCGTCGGCTACTGCTATGGCATTCGTTCCGAGCGGCGATTGTGCGAAGAGGTGCACCTGAACCTGGCCTATCGCTGGTTCTGCCGGCTGGGTCTGGAAGACGAAGTCCCCAATCACTCGACCTTCTCGAAGAATCGCCATGGGCGTTTTCGTGACAGCGATCTGTTCCGCTGGTTGTTCAATGAGGTGCTGCGGCGTTGCATGGCAGCCGGCCTAGTCAAGGGCGAAGGTTTTGCCGTCGACGCTAGCATCATCAAGGCGGATGCCAGCCGGCAACGTGGGGTAGCGGGAGATGAGGTCGATTGGAACGATCCAAAGCTCAGCAGCCGCGCAGTGCGCGAGTACCTCGAAGCCCTTGATGAAGAGGCGCTGGCTGAGGCTCTTCCCAAGAAAATTTCGCTCACAGATCCTCAGTCCCGTTGGACAGCAGCGCCAGGTGGGCCGGCCTTTTTTGCCTACTCCACGAATTACCTGATCGACACTGAGCACGGTGTGATCATGGACGTGGAAGCTACCCCGGCGCACCGTACCGCCGAAGTCGATTCGACTAGGACGATGGTCGAGCGTGTCAAAGCTCAGTTCGATCTCACACCGGAACGCCTTATCGGCGATACCGCTTATGGCACCGCCCCGATGCTGGCCTGGATGGTCGAAGAAAAGGACATCGAGCCGCATGTGCCGGTGTGGGACAAGACTGAGCGCAAGGACGACAGCCTCTCCAGTAACGACTTCCACTGGAACCAGGAGGCCAATGAATACCGCTGCCCAGCCGGCAAACCACTACGCAGTGAGTGGCGCGCCTTCACCCAGAAAAGATCGCGGGTGACCAAGGCCAACACCATCATTTATCGCTCCAGCCAAACCGACTGCACTACCTGTCCGCTGAAAGCGAAATGCTGCCCCAACACGCCGAATCGGAAGATCGTCCGCAGTATCCATGAGGCTGCCCGCGATGTGGCCAGGCGCATCGCCAAGACACCGGAATACCTCGTCTCTCGCTGCGAACGAAAGAAGGTGGAGATGCTGTTCGCCCACCTCAAACGGATCATGAAACTCGATCGTTTACGACTGCGCGGCCTGACAGGTGCCACTGACGAATTCACTTTGGCGGCGGCGGTGCAGAACCTGCGACGCATGGCCAAGCTTTTGCCTCAAGGGCCACCGCTCACGGGATAGGTACGCCTGCTGAGAGCAGAAACCTTCAAATTAACCCTCAGGCCTGAGCAAGGACGCTCAGCGAAACGCCGAAAGGCAACCTGAAGTGGCTTGCAGTCACTTCGACAGCAGGCACACCTGATCGGCAGGCCGCCGCTAAACCTACTTTTTCAACAGAATCCGCCATCATCTGCCGGTCGCCGAGGCCGGATGCCACCTCTTTCCCAATGGCGAACGCCACCTGCGGTCGCGCGAGGAGCTGGCCCAGCTCTATCCGGCCGCACTGCTCACCGAAACCCTTCGCATCAGCCAGCGCTGTCATTTCCAGCTCGATCAGCTGAAATATCACTACCCCCACGAACTGGTCCCGCCTGGACATGACACCACCTCATGGTTGCGCAAGCTGGTCGAGGATGGCGCACGCTGGCGCTGGCCGGACGGCATCCCGGAAAAGGCCCGCGCGCAGATCGAACATGAACTGGAGCTGATCGGCGACCTGCATTACGAAAGCTATTTCCTGACCGTGCACGACATAGTCCGCTTCGCCCGCGAACGGGGCATTCTCTGTCAGGGTCGAGGCTCGGCGGCCAACTCAAGCGTCTGTTTCGTGCTGGGTATCACCGAGCTCGACCCGGTGCGCAGCAAACTGTTGTTCGAGCGTTTCCTCTCCCGCGAACGCAACGAGCCACCCGATATCGACGTGGACTTCGAGCACGACCGGCGCGAGGAAGTCATCCAGTACGTCTTTCAGCGCTACGGGCGCAATCGTGCCGCCCTCACCGCCGTCGCCAGCAGCTACCGCGCCACTGGCGCCCTGCGGGATGTCGCCAAGGCACTAGGCCTGCCACCGGACCAGATCAACGCCCTGGCCGGCTGCTGTGGGCGCTGGAGTGAGCACATACCCGACGACTCGCGGCTGCGCGAAGCCGGCTTCGACCCGGATAATCCGGTTCTGCGCCGAGTTCTGGTACTGACCGATGCGCTTATCGGCTTCCCCCGCCACCTGTCCCAGCACCCTGGCGGCTTCGTGATCTCCGAGCAGCCGCTCGACACCCTGGTGCCGATCGAGAATGCCAGCATGGCCGACCGCACGGTGATTCAGTGGGACAAGGACGACCTCGATGCGGTAGGCCTGCTCAAGGTCGACGTGCTGGCACTGGGCATGCTCAGCGCGATACGCCGCTGTTTCGACCTGATCGAACATTATCGCGGCACGCGCTGGACCATCGCCACGCTGCCCGCGGAGGACAAGCCCACCTACGAGATGATCAGCCGGGCCGACACGATCGGCGTCTTCCAGATCGAATCACGGGCACAGATGGCCATGTTGCCGCGCCTGCGCCCGAAGACCTTCTACGACCTGGTCATCCAGGTCGCCATCGTCCGCCCTGGGCCTATCCAGGGCGACATGGTGCATCCGTACCTGCGTCGACGTAACCACGAAGAAAAGGTGGATTACCCGTCCGAAGAACTGAAACCGGTGTTCGCGCGCACCCTTGGCGTGCCACTGTTTCAGGAGCAGGTGATGGAGCTGGCGATCGTGGCGGCCGAATACACCCCAGACGAGGCCGACAAGCTGCGCCGCGCCATGGCCGCCTGGAAGCGTCACGGCAGTCTGGAGCCCCACCGCGTGCGGCTGACCGAGCGAATGCTCGCCAAAGGCTATCAGCCCGACTTCATCGCGCGGATCTTCGAGCAGATCAAAGGGTTCGGCAGCTACGGCTTTCCCGAATCGCACGCTGCGAGTTTTGCGCTGCTCACCTATGCCAGCTGCTGGCTGAAGCGCCACGAACCGGCTGCGTTTGCCTGCGCCCTGATCAACAGCTGGCCGATGGGCTTCTACAATCCGGACCAGATTCTCCAGGACGCCCGTCGTCACGGTCTGGAAATACGCCCGGTGGACGTTCGCCACAGCGGCTGGGATTGCAGCCTCGAGCCAAGCCACCAGGAACAACCGGCCATCCGCCTGGGGCTACGTATGGTGCGCGGCTTTCGGGAAACCGATGCCCTGCGCATCGAAGCCGCACGCCAATGCCAGCCATTCATGGACATCCATGACCTATGCCGTCGCGCCGAGCTCGAACCGCGCGCACGCGAGCAGCTCGCCGATGCCGGGGCCCTGCGCGGTCTGGCCGGTCATCGGCATCGTGCGCGCTGGGCCGTCGCAGGGATCGAACCACAGTTACCCCTGTTTGACGGCCTGCCCGCTATGGAGGAAACGCCCATCTACCTGCCGCTGCCTTCGGTGAGTGAAGACCTTTTCAACGACTACGCGACCCTCGGCACTACGCTGGGGCCGCATCCGCTGACCCTGCTGCGAAATGAACTCAAGGCCAGGCGCTGCCAGAACTCACGGGAACTGGCCACGATCGAACATGGGCGCCTAGTCAGCGTCGCCGGCCTGGTTATCGGCCGCCAGCGCCCGCAGACCGCCAGCGGTGTCATCTTCGTCACCCTGGAAGACGAGTTCGGCATGGTCAACGTGGTGGTCTGGCGCGACTTGGCCGAGCGCCAAAGGCGGCCGTTGATCCAGTCGCAACTGCTTCGTGTGGATGGCCATCTGGAGTCGGCCAGCGGCGTACGACATCTCATCGCCGGCCGCCTGAGCGACCTCACGCCCCTGCTCACCGGGCTCGATGTGCGCAGCCGGGACTTTCAGTAAATTAGAGCTTTCGTCCATTAGTGAGTGCCAGCGAGAAAAGCATGGCGAAACCAGGCACGCCACCGATGCATCGAATGAACGATTTGGTCCTACGAAAAGGCAAGGAAGCGAGCGGCAACGGTGTATGAGCAACGTTCAGACAAGCAACCGCTCAGGTTTGCACCGATCTGCGTGCACAACTCCAAGCACAGGTTCGGCCTCAGGCTTCGCGCCGCAGGCGTGACGGCGGAAGACCGGAAGGTCCTGTTGGGCCACAAGAACGGCAGCATCACCAGCCACTACTCGGCGGCCGAACTGGGCAAGCTGATCGATGAGGCCAACAAGATATCGGCGACGGATTCGAGCGGACCGGCCCTGACGATACTGAGGAGGAAGGCGGGTTGAAAAAAGTCCCCCCAAAAGTCCCCACACTGCCACGCGCGGACCGGACAAAAAAAATCCAGTCACCGCTAAGTGACTGGATTTTCTAGGGATTTTTTGGTCGGGACGGAGTGATTCGAACACTCTACCCCTTGCACCCCATGCGCTTATTTGGTGGATTTCTATAGATCCTACCAAACACTATTGGACAGGCTTAAACCTAGTAAATACGGGGCTTACAGGCTAATCTTGCATCCGGTAGCGTCCAATACCGTCCACCACCAGCTATGCAATTCGGTGGCACAAAAGTGGCACAAAATTCGGGCGCAAGGAATTGTACTAGGGGTAGAGAGTGTCCAAGGTAACGATTAAGCAATTAGAGGCACTGACAGCCCAAGATGACGGCAAGGTCTTCCGTGAGGATGGAGGATTGGTTGCCGAGGTGCGCGCCGGGGTTCGCGGAATCACAGTTCAGTTCAGCTATGAATTCAAGCTGGATGGAGCGCGAACCAGGAAGCGCTTGGGTAGCTGGCCGAAGAAAAGCTTGGCGCAAATTCGGTCTGAGCGCGACGAGGCCCGGGTACTCGTCACCAAAGGCCTGCACCCTACCCTTGCCGCCAAAGCTGCACGGATCGAGGCGCAAGCGGCAATCGCCACCACTATTGCTGAAGCAGAACGTGAAGCCGCAGAAAACAAGACAGTCTCCGATCTCTTTAATGAGTGGATACGTGACGGCGTCTCCCGTCAGGACGGCAACGCCGAGCTGATCCGCAGCTTCAAGAAGGACGTACTGCCGCTGATTGGCAAGAAGCCGCTGCGCAACCTGAGCGAGAAGGATCTGCTCGCTGTCCTACGCTCAGTCAAATCTCGCGGCCTAAACCGCACCGTCGTTATCCGCAGCAAGGACATCGGCCAGATGCTGCGCTGGGCCGAGAAACGCAAACCATGGCGTGGCCTCATGACTGACGGCAATCCAGCCGACCTGATAGACGTTAACAAGCTGCTCGACCATGACTACGAAGAACAGCGGGATAGACTGCTCTCCCCTGACGAGATTCGAGAACTGCGTGACATCCTCGAACGCCTGGAGAAAGACTACGAAGAGCTTCCTGCTGGCCAGAAGTATTCCGGCATTCGCCCGGTCAACACGCGAGTCCAGTGCGCGCTGTGGATCTGCCTGAGCACCCTCTGCCGAATCGGCGAGCTGCTTAAGGCAGAATGGCGCTTCGTGGATCTGGAGAAAGGCACCTGGTTCATCCCTGCCGAGGCCACCAAGGGCCATAAAGGCAAGCGCCAGGATCACCACGTGTTCCTGTCAGCGTTTTCCATTGCGCAGTTCAAACGCCTTCAGGAAGAAACCGGCGATACGCCGTTCTGCTTCCCCAGCAAGGATGGTCGAAGCCACGTTGATACCAAGACTGTCAGCAAGCTCATCGGAGACCGCCAGTGTCGATTCAAGAACCGCAGCAAGCCACTGGCCGGCCGGCATCATGACGACTCACTGGTACTGAGCAAGGGAACCAAGGGTGAATGGACCCCGCATGACCTGCGCCGCACGGGCGCGACGATGATGCAGGAGCTGGGTGTAACACTGGAAATAATCGACCGCTGCCAGAACCATCTGCTGGGCGGCTCGAAGGTACGCCGACATTACCTGCACCACGATTACGCCAAGGAAAAAACCGAAGCCTGGCGCTTGTTGGGTGAGAAGCTGGAGTCGATTCTTGCCGGGAGCCCGGTAGCTGCTGTCCAGCCTCAGTAGCCAGCTTCTTTTTGATGGCGAAAGGCCAAGACATAGGCGGTGTCATCTGCGCGCTCATAGCGGTACAGCGCGACGTAGCCTGAGTCACCAAACTCGATGATGAGCTCACGCAGCTCTGGCAGATCTGGAAATGGACGCCCTACTTCCGGACTTTCCTCCAATCGAGCGAATTGGCGCTCGATTGCCTGTGCAGCACGGCGTGCGATCTGCGGATCTTTATCGGAGAGAAATCGCCGGCAACGCTCCAGGCCCTTCGCCGCGCCTTCAGTGACGATCAGTCGTGGCACTTGGGTAACTCTGCCTCAGCATCTGTACCCCAACTACCAAGCCAGGTGCGAGCCTCCTGGCCGGTCAAATGCTGGCCGGTTTCCTGGTATGCAGCCCAAGATGCCAGCGCTTCTTGTTTGAAGCTCTCACGGGCCTCCTCACGTTCGACGTACTGGGTGATCGCCTCACGCATGATCCAGTGAGATGAGCGCTGCCGCAAACCAGCCAAATGCTGAATGCGACCTTTCAGATCGTCGTCAATTTTGATGGAAGTGGCCATGGTCAGCCCTCCGTTATCTAAGGGTATTACCTTTGAATATCGTAGCAGAGAAAAAACTGTGCTGCCTATCAAGACGCCGATGGGCAAAACACTGGATGGCCGAATCCAAGCCCGAGCATCTGCTGCTTAAAGGTCATCCAAGGACACCCGGATGGATTTTTCAGCTGCCCGAGCCTTCGCCAATGCAGACAGCTCGAAATCGTCCAGGCGCTCCAGTATTTGTTCGTACAGCTCTGCTGGCACCAGATATGCCATAACACGATCCTGGTCGAGCAAGGCTACAGGGGCACATGCGGCTTCAGCCAAGATGCGGGATGGGGTTTTCTTCAGCTCAGAAATGCTGACTGCTGCCTCAGAGAAGATGTTTTGCATAGAAAACCTCTTTGCCCCTATTGCCCAGGGGTGGGTTCTACCCCGGATTAGCTTGAAGCCCACACGGCCTTTCAAATATAGATAGGCCAAACTTTTATTTGTTAACTGAGCCGGACACTGATGGCGGACTGGGCAGAGTTCTGAACGAGAGAAAAATGACCATCCACAGCCAGCAACAAAGCAGCCGGTAGCAACAGGCAGAAACCGGCCAGAGGCGGTCAGCCGTGAAGGCAGTTTTTAATCATTCCGAGCCGCACACAGACGGGATCAGAGTGCAGAAAAGAAAGCAGATTTTTCATTTCCTAACTTAGCTTTGTGCGCATATCGGAAGGCATGAAGAAAAAAGTTTTTATTTCGTTCGGGCTTGGCACAAACATCAGCACTATAATATCAATTAGTTATAATCGGGCGCATAGGTAATCCGGGAGCGAAAAAGCAGCATGGGATCAATTTGGTTCGACCCAGAAGTATTAGGCGATAGTTTGTCCGAAACCGCCGGCTACAAATCTGGCCTAGCTTTGTCTATTGAAGAAATGTGTGATCATTTGGTCGGCACAGGATACTCAGATCTTCTAAGGGCCTCTGAGACCCAAGTTGTAAGGCTTCGATCTGAAGATTATGATGATTTATTTTATAAGCTGCTCTATCGAATTGGATATACGAAAGAAGAGTATAATGGAGATATTACAGGTATTGGCCTTTTCCATAAGTACCGCGGAACTGATCTTGAACAAATCCACGCAGGTGTACAAGAACTTTTCATCGAAATTTGGCCGAAGCTTATAGAGACCGCTGTTAAGAGTGGCACTAAAGCCTTAGATCCAACCCCGTTCATTCGCGCGGCCCATATAAAATATGGCTTTAAAGGCGCAGAGTTAGCACTTGAGAGAGTGCAAGTCATTGACGAGGGGATGCGCTTGAGCCCTAACTCAGGACTTCGATATACCGAATGGAGCAGCGTTGAAGCCTTAGAGGCTCTTTTCAAGGGCGGATCGGGAGATGTTGAAGTTGGAGAATTTATAGATCAGAGATTTGTGAATTATCTAATTGCAAATCACGATAGACTTTCTGACATGCACTGGAGAAAGTTTGAGGAACTGACAGCTGAATATTTTTATCAACAGGGCTTTTCTGTGGAGCTTGGTCCAGGCTCAAACGATGACGGAGTTGACGTTCGAGTATGGAAAATCAACCAAGACGAGGGAGTAGAGCCACCCCACATGATAATTCAGTGCAAGCGACAAAAAGCTAAAATTGAAAAAGTCATCGTTAAGGGTCTGCACGCCGACATGCAGCACCTAAACGCGGAGTACGGCTTAATTGTTACAACTTCGGAGTTAAGTCCTGGAGCAAAGGAAACAATTATTGCTCGCGGCTATTCTATAAATGAAGTAGATGGTGCAGGTCTCAAAGAGTGGCTAAAAGCGTTAGAAAAACCAGGCTCTGGGATTGTAAGAGTTTAAATTATTCAGACGACATCCCAGCCCTACCAGAGCGGTAGCTGCCGGCCCCAAGCGGCGTTGTGACGTCTATGGAATCCGGATCGATTGGGGGGGCTCTGTTCTGCGGTCAGTCTCCCACGCCGGACTCTACGTCCTATTGCAACATGTTTAGCTTCGCGTAAAGAAATTATTCTGCAAAGCCGTGTTTGACAAACAGCACGATTCAATTTCCGATGCCCTGATCATATGGGGATTCGAAATGCTCAAGGCACCGAGAGAAAATATGTAACATGCGAGCATGGAGAAATAGTAGCTCTCATATCGCTCCAAAGAAGACTTGCTCGTTTTAAATGGGCTCAAAGCTGATCCATGGGCTCGCTCATTTCGCATGGTGAATAACCATATGGAAAGCAAGAATTCTATCCTGCGAGCATCGGTAAGAGTGTTTTTCGGGTTCGTGAGGTCAAGAGATGGATAAATATTTCGCCTTTTCTGAGTTCCCACCGTCCCCGATAGATAAAGTCGCATGAAGCTAGAGGCCGATTGAAGAAGCTCGCCAGATGGAATTGGTGTAATACATTTGGACTGGTCGACACTAAATTTTTTTATGAATTCGTCGTAAAATAGCTGTCCGGTGCAATCAACAACTCTTCCAGAAAACTGCTTGCTTGCGTCGTTTTGCGGTGCATACGACTCACACATGCGTCTAACAATGAACATCAATGTTGGGGCGGGGAGATTGCGGCAAAGACTATCCGTGATAACCTTCCACTCCGCCGGCGCCGCTTTGACTAATTCTTTCCCGAGGCCTTGCGCCACTCCTTTTAAACCCTTTTTTGGATACCGCATTTTGGATGAGCTATCAATCACCCTAAAACAATGATCAAACATGTAATCTGGGCGATGCGGGAGTGCTTCTAAACCATCTAGGTAGTGGCCAATATAGACGCTTTGGTTGTTATCCAGAGGATTGCCTAGCTTCGCTGTTTCGAACGGGATTTTGTTATGATTTCGTTCCAGGCACGAATCAAATTTCTCTTCAGCTTTAAATTTTGTGCGTTGAGGCCATTGGTGGTAAGCATTTAATCGAGCGGTTTTAAAATTCAATATGAATCCACCTTCTAACAAATAACTTTAAATTGGTAATTTATTAATTGCTAGCCGATTCTGAAAGCACATCAGTGTGCAGAATTCACAACTGGAGCTGGCGTTATAGCATCAGATTACGCTGCTGGGTGGCGGACGTCCACAGGCGCCCGAATAAGATTCGATGAGGGTGAAGTGTTCACTAGGTGTCATGTTTTCCCTCTCGATTGCACCGAGAGTACCTTGATACGAGAGTAATGAATCGTTGCCAGCGATCTCTCTTGCCCGCAAGGTTGGGAGAGTCATCTTTATGTCGATGCCTACCGGCTTTGACTGTCCACTATTGGCCGCTAGTGTGCGCCCTCTTGCTTGGATGGCATTACGTTCTGGCCCAACGTTACTGTAGCGAATCCGCAGCAGTATCAATCAAAGCTTCCTGTATCCCGCGTGAAGAAAGACGCTACGTTGCGCCCGTTCTTCCACGGCTTCGCTTGCCGCCCCGCTACGGCAGATTCGAAGCATTCATCGAAATGTCATCATTTAGAAGCAGTGCGTTAACAAGGAATTTCTACCCTTTGCATCGCGAACCGCAATTGTGCGGCCAGCAATATTGCGAAAGGTGATCAAATGACGCCCCATCCGATACAGGACGCCGTGCTGCGGGTCGACCGGTTGAGCGTCGTCTACCCAGGCGGCGTGACAGCCCTACGCGATACCTCGATTGCATTTCGGCGTGGTGAGTTCACCGTGCTGCTTGGTCTCTCGGGCGCAGGCAAGTCGACCTTGCTCCGTAGCCTCAATCGACTCGTCACGCCCACTCGCGGCAGTGTCACCAGCGAGCTCGGTGAGCTCGGCAGCGGCTCGGCCTTGCGTCAGCATCGTCGGCGTACCGCCATGATCTTTCAGCACCACCAGCTAATCGAACGTCAAAGCGCACTGGCTAATGTGCTTACCGGTCGGCTGGCCTTTCACAACACGCTCCGCTCGCTGTTTCCTCTGCCGCGTGCCGATCAGGAGATTGCGCTCAGTTGCCTCGCTCGGGTCGGTCTGGCAGACAAGGCGCTAAGCCGGGTGGACAAACTGTCCGGTGGCCAGCAGCAGCGGGTAGGCATCGCGCGTGCGCTAGCGCAACAGCCCGCGATCATTCTTGCCGATGAGCCGGTAGCCAGTCTCGACCCGGCCACTTCGGTCCGTGTTCTCGGACTGCTGCGCGACATCTGCAAGGAAGACGGCATCACCGCCATCGTTTCGCTGCATCAACTCGAATATGCCCGCCGCTTCGCCGATCGCGTCGTCGGGCTGGCCGATTCTCAGATCGTTTTCGATGCCGCGCCCTCGGAACTCACCGATGCGCAGCTTGAGCGCATCTATGCAGGCCGCTCTACGACTCAGCCAGCAACTGCTCCGGCTGAAACCCCTGTCATGCTCGCACCTTCACTGGAGATGTCCCGATGAAACGCTTATCCGCTCTCTTATTGACCTGTTTGCTGTCCGCTGTTTCAAGTCTGTCCGCCGTAGCGGCCGATGCCGATCCGGATGTGCTAAAGGTTGCGCTGCTGCCGGACGAAAACGCCTCGGAGTTGATCAAGCGAAACCAGCCGCTGAAGGATTATCTGGAAGAGCATCTGGACAAGAAGGTGCAGCTGATCGTAACCACCGACTATTCCTCGATGATTGAGGCGATGCGCTTTGGCCGTATCGACCTGGCGTATTTCGGTCCGCTGTCCTACGTCATGGCCAAAAGCAAAAGCGACATCGAGCCCTTCGCTGCCATGGTCATCGACGGCAAGCCGACCTATCGCTCAGTGATTATCGCCAATGTGGCGTCAGGCGTGAATGAGTATGCCGACCTTAAGGGCAAGAAGATGGCCTATGGTGACCGGGCATCGACGTCCAGCCATCTGATTCCCAAAACCGTGCTTCTTGAGACGGCCGAGCTGACGGGTGGGCAGGACTACGAACAACATTTTGTGGGCACGCATGACGCCGTTGCCGTCAACGTGGCGAACGGAAACGCCGATGCGGGTGGGCTGTCGGAGGTAATTTTCAATCAAGTAGCCGAACGTGGCCTAATCGATCCGAGCAAGGTGAAAGTACTTGGTTACAGCGGCGAATATCCCCAATACCCCTGGGCGATGCGCTCGAACCTGAGCCCCGAGCTGAAAACCAAGGTGCGGGATGTATTCGTCGGTATCGACGATCCCGAAGTGCTGCGCAACTTCAAAGCCGAGGCCTTCGCGCCAATCACCGACGCCGACTACGATGTGATTCGCAACATGGGATCGCTGCTCGGCCTCGACTTCGCCACGATGTGAGCACCGATATGTCTACTCATCATGACGTGCAGGCGCTGCCTGCAGAGCAACGCGAGCACATCCTTCGAGGCTTCGGCCTCGGTTGGTGGCGCCAGCTGGGGCAGGTGGCAATTGTACTCGGAGTGGTGCTGTTGGCCTGCTGGTACGTGGGGCTGCTCGATGCCACCACGCTGCTGAACGGGCTGCCCTCCATCGCGACCCTGGCAGGCGAGGCCATGCCGCCAGACTTTTCGGGCTATCGAAGCTGGATTCGCCCGTTGATCGACACGCTGGCGATGAGCATCGCCGGCACGGCCATCGCAGTGGTGTTCTCGCTGGTGGTGGCCTTCGTTGCAGCGCGCAATACGGCGCCGCACCCCCTTGTGTTCGGTGTTGCCCGGGTGCTGCTCAATGCCCTGCGGTCGGTGCCGGAGCTGATCATGGGCATCATCTTCGTTGCAGCCGTAGGGTTCGGCGCCTTGCCGGGCGTGCTTGCCCTGGGTCTGCATTCGATCGGCATGGTCGGCAAGTTCTTCGCCGAGGCCATCGAGCACGTCGACGAAGCGCCGGTGGAAGCCGCTCGGGCGGCGGGGGCTACGCCGATGCAAGTGCTGCTGCACGCGGTTTTGCCACAGGTGACTCCGCAGTTCGCCGACGTGGCGATCTACCGCTGGGAATACAACTTTCGCGCCTCCACCGTGATGGGCATGGTTGGCGCCGGCGGTATCGGCTTCGAACTCATGGGCTCGCTGCGCATCATGCAGTACCAGGAGGTTGCAGCAATCCTGCTGGTCATCCTGGCCATGGTCACGCTAGTAGACGCCTTCAGTGGCGTGCTGCGCAAACGTTTCAAATAGGACAAACCATGCTGCCGAAACTCGTTATAACTCACCGAGTACACGATGAGATCCTGCAACTGCTGGCGCCACATTGCGAGCTGATGACCAACCAGAGCGACAGCACGCTGACGCGCGAGGAGATTCTGCGCCGCTGCCGCGATGCTCAGGCGATGATGGCGTTCATGCCCGATCGGGTCGATGCAGAATTTCTCCAAGCCTGCCCCGAGCTGCGTGTGGTCGGCTGCGCGCTCAAGGGCTTCGACAATTTCGATGTGGACGCCTGTACTGCCCGCGGGGTCTGGTTGACCTTCGTGCCTGATCTGTTGACGGTCCCGACTGCCGAGCTGGCGATCGGACTGGCGGTGGGGCTGGGGCGGCATCTGCGCGCAGCAGATGCGTTCGTCCGCTCTGGCGAGTTCCAGGGCTGGCAACCACAGTTCTACGGCACGGGGCTGGATAACGCGACGGTCGGCATCCTTGGCATGGGCGCCATCGGACAGGCCATGGCTGAGCGCTTGCAGGGATGGGGCGCGACCCTGCAGTACCACGAGGCGAAGGCTCTGGATACACAAACCGAGCAACGGCTCGGCCTGCGCCAGGTGGCGTGCAGCGAACTCTTCGCCAGCTCGGACTTCATCCTGCTGGCGCTTCCCTTGAATGCCGATACTGAGCATCTGGTCAACGCCGAGCTGCTTGCCCTCGTACGGCCGGGCGCTCTGCTTGTAAACCCCTGTCGTGGTTCGGTAGTGGATGAAGCCGCCGTGCTCGCGGCGCTTGAGCGAGGCCAGCTCGGCGGGTATGCGGCGGATGTATTCGAAATGGAAGACTGGGCTCGCGCGGACCGGCCGCGGCTGATCGATCCTGCGCTGCTCGCGCATCCGAATACGCTCTTCACTCCGCACATAGGGTCGGCAGTGCGCGCGGTGCGCCTGGAGATTGAACGTTGTGCAGCGCAGAGCATCATCCAGGCGTTGGCAGGTGCGCGCCCAATCAACGCTGCGAACCGTCTGCCCCAGGCCGAGCCTGCCGCATGTTGAATCCGGTCTGGCTGAAGAGCCTGGTAGCGATCGTTCAAACAGGCAGTTTTCAGAGCGCGGCGAGGGCGTTGGGGCTGGCCCAGCCGACGGTGTCGCAGCACTTGCAGAAGCTTGAAGAGCAGGTCGGCGTAACGCTGGTGCAGCGCAGTCGTAGCGGCTGCCAGCCTACCACACGTGCGCTGGCCTTCATGCCGCATGCGACCGCCTTGCTCGACATGCACGCCCGGGCGCTAGAAGCCCTGCATGGAAATAGTGAGCGCGTCGGGGCCAGCTCCAACATCGGCACCTACCTTCTCCAGCCATTCGTGCGCAGCTATCTGACGACCGCAAATGAGAGGGGCGAGGTGGATCTGCGCATCGCCGCCAACCCGGATGTGGCCGACCAGCTACTGGCGGGCCAGCTCGACGCCGCGATCATGGAATGGTGGCTACCTCACCCCGACTTCGAACACCGCCTCTGGCGGGTCGAGCCGCTGGTACTTATCGTCAGCCCCGACCATCCGCTGGCTGAAGCAGGGTGCATAGAACGCGATCGTCTGGTGGACCTGCCGATGCTGGGAGGTGAACCGGGTAGCGGTACCGGACGGCTTCTGACCGAATACTTTGGCGAGCTGGGCGTGCCTCGCAGCGGTATGCAGCTAGGCAGCACCGAGGCAGTCAAACAAGCAGTCAGGGCGGGACTCGGCGTGTCGTTGGTGATGGCTTCCGCAGTACAAGACGAAGTTCGCAGTGGCGCGCTGGTAGCTCTTCCCATCCCGGGGCTTGAAAAGCGTCTCCAACTGATCTGGCGCAAACCGCCCGGAAATCTGCACCCGCCGGGATTTGTGCGGCACTTATTGGCCGGTTAGCGACGGCCTGACTTTGGCCGTCGCTACACATGGTCACACTTCGGTCTGTTCCGCCATTTCCAAGGCGTCATCGACCTCAATTCCCAGATATCGAACGGTGCTCTCCAGCTTCGTATGGCCGAGCAGCAGTTGAACGGCCCGCAGGTTCTTCGTCCTGCGATAGATCAGTGATGCCTTTGTGCGTCTCATTGTGTGAGTGCCATACATGGCTGGGTCAAGGCCAATGGCTTTCACCCAGCCTTTGACGATACGGGCGTACTGACGAGTGGATAGATGGTCTGAGTTATGCAGTCGACTCGGGAACAGGTAGTCCTCGCCGCGGAGCTGTACTTGATGTATCCAAGCCGCGAGCGCCGCCCGAGTTTGCTCAGTGATCTCGAACTGCACTGGCCGCTGTGTTTTCTGCTGCATCACTATTGCTCGTGATGACACCTGCTCACCATGGGCAACGTCCCGCACACGGAGCTTGGTTAAGTCGCAGGCTCGAAGCTTGCTGTCGATGGCCAGGTCGAAGAGAGCCAGATCCCGAGTTCTTTCTGCAATTTGAAGCCTTACTCGGATGGCCCAGATATCTCTCAGTCGGAGTGGGGTTTTCTGTCCGACCAGTTTTCCTTTGTTCCAGGGCTGGCGGCTGCAGGTAGCGATGATGTTCATAGCAAGTCCTCCACGTGTGGGAGGACAAGAATGGCTAGCCTGAACGGTGGTCGCTAACCGGCCAGAAGCGGTCATTCTGTGTCTAGTAAAATCGGGGCGATTCACGGCATATTTGGCGAAGAGCTCAAGCGCTAACCAGAAGGCTTTTCAGTAGTTTTAGAGCCAATAACAGCCTTATCGCTCTCGATTTGATTTTTCACAGTCACTAGACGCGCTTCATTTATACTAAGAGCAGATGCCACTTCGGCATACTTATCCCAAAATATTGGCTCCCCTTTAATCTTGCCATTCAAAGCAAAATGATCACGGTACCTGCCAATTGGGATTTCACGACCGCTGGCATCCACATATCTCTTGGGAGTCAATCTAACTTGCACAGACTTTGCATCTTGCCAAGACGTAGTATCCATAAAGTTACTCGTAATGCCCTCTTCCCCGCTTACGGAAAATTTCACCTTACGTGTTTCTCCGGGTTTAAGTCCTTTGACCGATTCAATGCTCGTGAATTTATCAGTCTTGAAGGCGCGACCCTGACCATTTAGGAAAATGTCGGCAGAGAAAAACATGGCGTCGACTGTCACAGCTGACGTATTCTTGACCTCGGCTGAGAAGACTATTTTTTTGTCGAAAAAATTGGTTTCCACCATGCCGGTATTAACCAAAACTGGCCGCATCGACATGTATTCGTTTGTTAATAACACGGTTTTACCGCTGGCAATCGCCTTCTCAGTTTCGGCAACGACTGGATAGAGCTCCTTGAGCTGCGCGCTGAGTTCAGAAATGGTTTTTTCCAAACGCTCTAGCTCTCCCTCGTTTTTTATCAAGCGGGCGCTAGCATACGTATATGCTTGATACTCAGCATAAGAATCAAATCCCTTTTTCTTTGCGATTTCCTTCTCGTAAGTATCCTTGATAAGGCCATACACATTCGTTGCGATGTAATTAAATGTATCGGCGTAAGAGTATTGGCTTCTGGTGGATTCAGCGCCACCAGAAACTGTTTGATTCTCATATTTTATGCCTTGAAATGCCGTCTGCTCTGAAACGCTGGTATGAACAACGACTTTGGCCTCGCAGGAACGAGACTGCGCACTCTTGTCTGCAGCGAGCGTTACGATTTCGACAAGTTCGATATTCGTAATGTAATCTATTGCCCCTTCAGGCATATCCTTTTTGATTCTCGCCTTAAAGTCTTCGATTATTCTTTCTTTCGTAACTGACGAATCACATTCCACTTCACTATCGAAGCATCCAGCCAAGCTCAGCGCGGCGCACAGGAAGACTACTTTTTTTATGTGCTTTTTTACCATTACACAACCATCCAATTGCATATATAGATGAAAAAATCAGCGTCCACACTGGCTCCCGCCAAGTGCTAGAAACCCGTATCTACCCTTGAGTCAATAGAGATAATGAATAGCACTTAATGAACGCCTAATCCGGCGCCACAAAATATAGATGTTTCCCCTTATTGAGTACCGACTTAGGAATTGTATTTCTCGCGCCCGGATTATAAATGTAAAACCAGTCCGGGAGAGCTTCGGAAAGACGCTCTAGCTCTTCAAGTTGCTTATAGCTATTCAAGCGGCCAAAACCAAGTACCAGCGGGCCGTAGACCTCACCACTGCGCTGCATAAAAATTGGGGCTGGCTCTTTTTCAGGCGTTACACCAACCACCATGTCAACTAGCTGGGTAAAGGAACCGGTTAAGCCGTTTTCGCCATATGGCTCATCCAGAATGTATTGAAGCTTCCTTGATGCGATAGCGGCCTTTTCTTCCGGTGACTTATCAGAAATTTCCGCCCACGCCTGATTGACGGTCTTGAATCGCCCCGGGTTTCGTGGAGGCCTCAACTCTTGAGAAGATGAGGCTATGAGAAAGACTACGACCTACTCCCCCGAAGTCCGTGAACGTGCTGTGCGCATGGTTCTGGAGCACCTGAACGACTACCCCTCCGAGTGGGCGGCCATTGAGGCCATCGCCCCGAAGATTGGTTGTGCAGCGCAAACCCTGCATGGCTGGATTCGTCGCCACCAGACTGATGCCGGTCAGCGTCCTGGGCCGACCACCGAAGAGCGCGAACGCATCAAAGCCCTGGAGCGTGAGAACCGTGAGTTGCGCAAAGCCAACGAGATTCTGCGCCTGGCCAGTGCGTATTTTGCCCAGGCGGAGCTCGACCGCCGCACCAAGTCCTGAGGGCATTTGTCGATCAGCATCGTGACCGTCTCGGGGTCGAGTCGATCTGCCGTGTCTTGCAGATCGCCCCGTCCGGTTACCGCCGGCACGCGGCGCAGCAGCGCAACCCGGAACTGCGCTGTTGCCGTGCTCGGCGCGATGACGCGTTGATCTTGGAAATCCAGCGGGTGTGGAACACCAACATGCAGTGCTATGGCGCGGTGAAGGTCTGGAAGCAACTCCGGCGAGAAGGCATCGAGACGGCCAGATGCACGGTGGAACGGTTGATGCGTCGGGCTGGATTGCAGGGCATTAGGCGCGGCCAGGTCGTGCGGACAACGGTGGCCGGCGACAAGTCGCTCTGCCCGCTGGATCGCGTACAGCGCCAGTTCCATGCCGATCGCCCGAACCAGTTGTGGGTGTCGGACTTCACGTACGTGTCGACCTGGCAGGGCTGGCTGTATGTGGCCTTCGTGATTGACGTATTTGCGCGACGGATCGTCGGCTGGCGAGTCAGTACCAGCATGAAGACCGACTTCGTGCTGGATGCCCTGGAGCAGGCCCTATACGCCCGCCAACCGCATCGCACTGGCGGCCTGATCCATCACAGCGACCGTGGCAGTCAGTACGTCTCGATCCGCTATACCGAGCGACTGGCAGAGGCCGGTATTGAGCCCTCAGTTGGCAGCAAGGGCGATAGCTACGACAACGCCTTGGCCGAAACAATCAACGGGCTGTACAAGGCCGAGCTGATTTACCGTCAATCATGGAAGAGCCGCGAAGCTGTTGAGATGGCGACTTTGAAATGGGTGCACTGGTACAACCACCAGCGGTTGCTGAGTTCAATCGGCTATATCCCGCCTGCGGAAGCTGAGGCAAACTTCTACCAGCAACAAGCAGGTCAGGCCATGGCGGCCTGACTTAAACGAAACGGCCTCCACAAAAGCCGGGGCGATTCAGCTCTAAAGCTCCGGCTCGATTGAGAACCGCGATCTCTGGATAGAATGGATGTGCGATCTCATCAGAGAGCTCCCGCATAAAAATCTCGCGGTCGCCATAGAGAATGCTATTACTTGATAGCAAGTGAGTGGCAAAACCGGCAACGCGCCGCGTCTTTACCGCAAGGGCCTTCATTCGCTCGGGATGCCACGGTGGGATGATCACGACCGGGTTATCTCCGGCAACACGGACAGTGCCCACTGACAGTACTTCGGAGACCAGTCGCGAACGACAAACGTCACCACGAGCATGCGCCATCAGGGTATTCAATAGTTCAGCGTAAGACTCCGCTTGACGTATAACAGCCTCGCCATGCAGGCCAGTCGTGACGAAGTCCTCCATCGCCTTGATGTAGTCCTCTTCGAACTTATCCCAAGACGCCTTAATTTCATTTTGCTGATGTGCCGTCAGCCTACCCTCTTCGGCGAGCTCTTTGATACGAGTTTTAATTACATGGCGCAGGCTCTGGAGCTTACTTGCCGCCGGCACCAATGACCCAGCATCAGTCGAGTAAGTCGCTTCCAATGTCCCGGTGTCGAGCAAAGAGACATTTTGTACGCCCCCCTTTTTACTTACTAACTTGCGGGGAACCTCAGTACAACCTACTCCCCCTTTCTCCAGGAGGCGACGCATGTCAGCGGTCAGCGAAAGACCAATCGTTGTAGGCCTGTAGCTCCAAAGGAGCTGTGTCTTAGCCAACACCGTCTCTTTATCTTTAACTACCTGAATTAAGGCCACGTCAAACTTGATTTGCAGAGCTAAGCGCGATAGCGACGAATTTGGACGAATCTTGCTCTTCTTATCGTTACGAAGCTCCTTCTCCTTGGCGAAGAAGGCCTCATAGTCAAAAAGTGGGTCGGGTAAGTTTGCATTTCCCAGCCGCTCGACCCTCCACTCAACCTTAGAGCCCATAAGCTCCTTTAATCCGCGGTACATCGCAGAGAAATAACTGCCAGCGTCGTAGTTGAATCGCTCGCGCCAATCCTTGCGGCCCTTAGTCACCGTAAAGCGGAGAATTCGTTCCCCCTCTGGATCTCGCAGGCCGGCGTGCAGGCTATTGACCACACGAGCGAATCCATCGAAGAAGTCATTGCAGTCGATGGGCTTGCCATAGAGAGCCTTTTCCCAACGCGAGCAAAGTTTGGTGTCCTGTTCCAAGAGCCTTCGCTGCTTAACGAAAAACTCCTCGTCCTCCTCAGTAAAATCTGAGCGCCGCTCACGGCCCTTCAGATCCTCCAATAGCTTGCGGCTTTCGTTATCAAGTGCGTCCTCTTGGTCGCACTCATGATCGAAGAAGCGGATTGTCGACTCTGCTAAGCCAAGCTGCTTTTCTTTGGGCTTGTCGAAGGCAAGGTATACGCCATCGCCTTCCCACTCGAATTGAGCAAGGACCTCGGATGCTTCTTGATCTCCAGCAGGGGCGTTAGCAAAGGCCACGATAGCCTGGCGGGCCCCATCCGAAATTTCTCCAGCATGGGCCTCGATTCGCTCGATTATCTCGTCCGGATCAAGAGGTTGGCCATTCTGGCGGAGCTTCTTAAGAAGCGGCGCACGCTGAGCAAAGAGCTTGATGAAAGCTTTGTGCCATGGCTTGCGCATTGCCCCGAAAGTTTTGGCATTCGAGAAGAATGTGCTGTCTCTTGGAAGTCCCGCGCACGGCAGGGCGAAGCCAATCGCATCACGGATGGGTAAGCCATGCGTGGCGAAAGCTTCGACGATAGCGGAGCAAAATTCGCCAAGTTGCACTAACGAAAGCTCCGAGGATGCTAATAGCCCATCAAGAGCCGCATGGAACACCGCTCGGTCCTCAGGCACCGGCGAGATACCACCCGAATGCAGCGTGGCCTCGACCCACGGTTCAGGATCGGCCCGCATCTCTTTGGCACCGATGGCCATCACATGGCCCAGCGTGTCCGCGAGATTATGTTCATTGCCATTGGCCGTAAGGATTGCCGCCTTAGTGGTCACAGCGTTGTTGCGCACATAGCCAGCGTTATGTGGAATCAGGATATCCAACGGCAGGCCTTGGCCTCCTACCAAAGCCTCCGGGATCATTAGATCCACTTGGGCGAGCAGATCTGGATTGGCCAGAATAGCTCGCGCAACTGCCGCAATCTGACCGCCTGATAATTTGTCTAGCCTGAAAAGCGCGGCCAAATCACCAGCCTGGCTAGGCTTAGATATGCGCTGTGCGAGAATGTCCGCGCCGACGCGCCCAATAATGCGATCGGTCAGCATGCGGCTTCTCCCTGAAACGCGAACGGATTTTCTACAAACGAGCAGGAGTCGGAGAGCCTGCGTACTAAGCCCAAGCTGACGAGACGGGTTTCAAGATTGTTTCGGTTCTCGCTGAGCTCTTCTTGATCAACAAGCTTGGCGCCAACTAGGCGCGCGCCCTCCGCATCACCAATTACCAGGCCATAACGGCGCTTGGCCTCAGCGAGAAACTCATCGAACTGCATCCGCTCTTCAACGATCGACACAACAATCGACTTGAGCAACCTATCGTTCGGCGCATAACGGGTGCGTCTCGAGAGCCTACGTGAGCTGAGCCCGATCGCTCGCGACCATGAAGCATGAATCTTGCCGACATGCTGCTCATGACGCGATAAGGCGTTTTCGGTCAGTTTGGCAACTAACTCTTCAGGACTCTTATCAGTGAAGTCCTCATCGTCGCCACCATCAGTCGGCGGCCACTGAAAGCGATCGCGCATTAGCTTCACTCGCTCGGCATCCGGAAATTCCTTAGCCTCAGCTGCGGCCCACTCAACATCCAAACGGATCGATTCGACATGAGCCCGCACTGCCTTTGAAGGCAACCCTTGATTGAGTTGATAGCTGTCGCTAGAAAGAGCTCGCACCTTCGTACGTTCCTTGGAGACGATTTCGCAGACAATTTCGACCGGATCGTCATCACCTGCTACACGCTTAGCACGCTCTAGGAAATAGAGCAGCATGTTCAGGCCAGTGATCGCTATCAAATGCTCCAAGGCATCGTAGATCGGCATATCCTTGCTCAAGATCGACAACCAGTCTTCGCAGATTTGGTCGAAGCGATTATTGGCAACCTCGGGTAGATAACCCGAAAGTCTTGGTTCTTCGGCGGTCTGCGGCGCCCCTTGAAGAGCCCTGACCAAACGATTCATCGGGGCCCCGTGATCAAAAAGACGCTCTGCAAGGCTGTCACCGAGCTCGGCTCCACGCTTGGCACGTGTGAGCATGAGATAGAGCAGCTCACCTGTACGAGCAAAGAAGCGACGATCATTGCTCATTCCTCCTTTCGCATTGATCGCCAAGTCCTCATAAAGAGCGTCGGGACCGAAAGGAAAGACAAACTTTGAACTCCAACGCTTGTTACTACGAGATTCAAATGACGACGAGCGCAGCAGCTCAATGGCCTTTGCGAAGTCATCAAAACTGGTAAACGAGCGACGCAGATAGGCCATGTCTTCATCACCATTACCAGTTGCTCCCTGCCTAAAACGCTCAAACCACTGCTTCCATTTCTCCTCATCAGACACGGTGCTTTCTGCAATTGATTCAACGTAGGGATTGTTGAACAGCAACGCACGTAGGCGGACTTGCCTCTGTGGCTTGAACATGACGGAGCCGCCTTGGTCTTGGTGAGGCCTAAGCGGTCGATCCAAGTTCGAACCTAGTACGCCCAAGAACTCCAGAACAGTCAGGTGAGGGAGCTGCTCATCGTAAAGGCGATGTCCCCAAATATTTTCGTCGACACAAAAATCGACGCTTTTAATCTCAGGCCTCTTGATGATTGCGCTCATTCAGAAACCCTCACAGTCACGGGGCGCGAAAAACCGCGACCGCCGGGCTCGATATCGATGAAGTTCAGTGTCAACACGGAAGTCTCTCCACCGATTTCGTCATCATCTCCAGTCACGCTGGCTTTCTTGACAATCTCAGCCTTGCGCAAGAGTTTTGCCTTGAAAGCCAATAGATCTTCGAGACATTCGTTGGAGAAACTTGCGGGCAAAGCCCCCTCAGCCACACGCGAGAGAAACTCGTGGCGAATAGGCGTTAGGTCGAAAGCGACCGAATTACCCGCCCCCATAGCAAGCGAAACGTCGAGTCGAGGGCGCCCCGTTTCCTCGGAGAGCCTGATCGCCATACCAACGCCGCTCTGCCTACGGGAGAGAGTCTCGTAGTCACAAAGCACACTCACCCGGCTTTGCGTGAAGCCACCTGAACTGGCGATAAAGAGACGATCTTCGTTTTCGAGAAGAAGACCTGTTAATACTCGGTTGAGGCCCTTTGCGATGCGCCCACGAACCGTCTCGCTCACAGGCTTCTGCGCTTTGAGCGACTCGATGATTTCTAAGTAGTCCCCAGCAAAGCTGAAGGCAGTCATCGACCAATACGGATAGCCCCTTTCCCCATCCGGAAGCGTGAAGAAAAGTCTGCGGCGCTGGTCTTCCAGCATCCCCAGAAACTCGGTGGCTCCTCCTTCTAAGCGAGCCCCCTCGTACCCCTCCAAATAGGCGTCCTGGGCTGCTCGAAAGGCAGTCGTAGCGCCGTATATCGGATCGCTCGCAACCAAGCGACCGAAGTCGGCTTGCAGTCGCGAATCATCCTTGCCATAGACAAGCAATCCATCAGCAGCATTGGTCGACTCATCGCCCACCCCAAAGCTGGACATCGCTTTGAAGATGGGACGGTCAGAAGTCCTTCTTTTAAGTAGATTGGCGCCGAAGACGTTGGCATAGACACTAGCTTTGCTAAGGTCGCCACCATCCTGGATCTTCGCGACATCCGCGCAGGTCATCAGGTTGTCCTTAGCCTGCTTGGCATCGGAGCAACCGAGAATCATGTTCGAACAAAGCGCAAGCAAGTCGCGTATAGGGAGATGCAAACCATTGTGCCTGGCAATTTCGACCAAATCGCCAAGGCGGCGAGAAAGCTGACCACTATCTGACTCACCCAATAGCCTGCGGCGATTCTCGTCAATGGGACAAACTTTACCGTCGCTCTGGAGTGCGCAGTGCTTGCAGTTGTCCCACTCGGGATGCCCTGCCACAGCCAGAGCAACCTCGTCTAACGTTTTGCGGCTAGTCGAGCGACTGAGATCAAAAACTGCCAGGCGATCAGGTGCTGGTCCCGCCTGTAAGAAGCGCTCTTGCAGCGGTTTGCGAAGTGGGTGATCACGCTCCTGGCGCCGTCCTAAATCACGAAGACGATCAAGAATTTGGCCATGGTTTGCAGCAAGGATCACGACTACGGAGTCATCGCCTCCTAGCACCGACCCTTCAAGTAGCTGCAACGGCAGGTCGCTTTCCTCGCCATTGAACTCTGAAAGGTCCTTGATGAACACAGCCAAACGTCCATCCGCCAGAGGTAACTCTTTCACGTTGCCTTTGGCAGCCCAAGCCTTAGGGTCTCCACCAATGCGCTCCCAGAGGGAACGGCAGTGATAGGTCTTTCCATCACCAGCTGTTCCGGCGATCAAAATAGACCCTGGCACCTTCGACTCGAGGTGTCGCACCATATCTTCTAACATAGGAGCTGCCAGGCTAATCGGCTGGACTCCAGCCTGCGCTAACGCCCTTGAAACATACTCGTCAAACATCGCCAAGTTTGACGATGACGGCCCATAGCTACGGAGAAATTGAACCCAATCACTTGCTGGTGGGACCTTAACGTCTGTGCGCCGCACAGACCCACCACGACCTTTACCGGTCTGCAGCACTCCCTGATCAACGAGTGCGTCACGTGTTTCCCAATAGAAATCGTCAGTTAACTGAGGGAATTGAATTCTGAGTCGCTCTAGCAACGACTGATTACCGATACCAGATCCATCGGCGGGAACGGCGGCCAGCAAGGCCTCAACTAATTCATTCATGCACGACACCCTCTCTCGCCCGGATCAACGAGCGGCCCGAAATCGATTAGCGGCTGAAAATAGAGCCGTAGGGGCCCCAGAGAGTGACTTACGCAATAAGTGCTGTGGCGGCAGCACTTATAGATGGCCATCCCTGGATACCACGATCTGCCATTTGCTATGCCCGCCACCTTATCCACTGACAAGGCAGGGGTAAAGCCGGGGCCCGTTCTTTTGCCGGGGCGGTCAGCTTGTTCCGACATTTAATGCCGCGTCAGGCTGATGCGCTCGCGGCGCGCCACTACGCAGCCTTCCTCCAAGCGGATATGCACGCTGGGAATGCTCAGGCGATGCCCGGTGGGCATATAGCCAGCTGCATCTTCAAAGGGGTGAAGATTAACCGACTCCATACACTCCTCGATGCCTTCATACCAAGGCAGAGCCACCAGCCCGGCACCCTCGGCTGCACAGGGAAAGCACTCACGGAAATGCTCCATCGTCCCCATGCTGGCAATCACACGCTCCTGACGAGCCACGTAGCAGGGCATGAGCAACTCCAGCCCCTCTCCATCAACAGTCAATTCGGCACAGGCTGTAGCCATCAGTGAGTCACTCATCCCAAGCTCCATCGTTATCAAGGTCCCTATCAATGCCGTCAGCGGACTCGTCTCACAGCCCGTCGTTGTCCAAGTCACGGTCTATACCGCCGGCGTCATGGTCCCAACTGCCGTCATTGTCGACATCTCGGTCAATGCCACCGGCGCCGTGATCCCAAGTCCCGTCGTTATCCAGATCGCGGTCGATACCGCCCTTGTCGTAATCCCAGGTGCCATCGTTATCGACATCCCGGTCGATGCCGCCTCTGCCGTAATCCCAGACGCCATCGTTATCCAGGTCTCGGTCCTGAGCCTGAGCACTGACCAACAGGAATACCGCCAATCCGGCGGCCAGCCATTGCAGGGCATCACAATGTTTTCTTCGACTCATGGCCTTGCTCCCTTCTGCATCAGGACCCGGGATAGCGTTCTCATACCGGACTAGCTACAGCCCTCGGACTAACTGACATCTGCCCGCTTGTCTCTGGCTATCACAGATATGTAGTGTTGAGCGACGTATCTACGGTGTTTGCCCGTACAGGTAAAGTTTTCGAGCAGATGGAGAGGCTATGAAGCGTAAGCAGGAAATCGCGTCGGTTCGCTGGGATCTGGCGCTGCGCTACCGTTTGATCGAGACGGTCGCCTGGTGGGAAGGCCGCTTAACCACTGGCCATCTGATGCAGAGCTTCGGCATCAGCCGCCAGCAGGCGTCGAAGGACATCAACTCGTACATTTCCGAGTACGCGCCGAAGAACCTGGAATACGACAAGCATTTGAAGGGGTATGTGCCGAGCCGCCACTTCAAGCCGCTGTTCATTGATGACAGTGCCAGTGCCTACCTGCATCTGCTTAATCAAAACTACGAGCGGGCGGGTTCATATCGACGGGCTAGCCCTGGCCTATGCGCACACCGAGGTGCTGGGTGTACCGGATCGTTCAGTCCGCCCGCAGGTGTTGCGCCCTCTGCTCAAAGCCTGCCGAGAGGGACTGCGGCTGGAGTGCGAGTATGTGTCTTTCAGCACCCCGGACGTTGAGACCAGGTTGATTGCCCCACATACCCTGATTTACACCGGCATGCGTTGGCATGTACGCGCTTACTGCGAGAAGAACGGAGATTATCGGGACTTTGTGCTCAGTCGTTTCCGCGGTGAGCCGGGGCTTATGGATGACCAGTCTGAACACAGCCGGGACCTGGATTGCGGGTGGAATACCGAGCTCGCGGTGGTCATCGAACCCGACTCGCGCCTGAAGCCTGAGCAGCGTGCCATTATCGAAGCAGACTATGGCATGCAGGACGGCCAGCTACTGATCGAGACCCGTGGCGCGCTGGTGCAGTACGTGTTGCAGCGCTACCAGATCGACCCGACTAAGGTGCATGCCATGCCCGAGGCTCAGCAGATTGTTGTAGCCAACCTCGATGAACTGAAGCCCTGGCTTTATCACTGACAGATGGAGCCCGTAGGCCACCCAACCCCTGCTCTACGCCCTACATATCCAGCTAGAGCCATTGCAGCTCGATCCGCCGATCTGGCGGCGCATCTGGGTGAACGGCGACTGCACCCTACGCAAACTGCACCACTTCATTCAGGCGGCCTTCGGCTGGCACAGCTGCCACTTGCATGAGTTCAGCAATGGCGTGAACAGCTATATGCCGCTGGATGCCGAGCTGGTGTAGCAGTACGACGACGTGCTGGATGACCGCAAAACCAAACTGCGCCGAGTATTCAAAGAGGCGGACCGGCTGCGCTATCGACCTTGAAGAGGGTACACTAGCCCTTAGCACCGACTGAATAGCCAGCCACTCCCAGCTATCCCGAAGTAGGTATTTATTAGATATCAACATAGAATGCGGGAGTATATTTTGCTCGAACATGAATAGCCGATCGGCAGCGATCCGAAGCAAGCCTCAAGCGCAGCACGCCATCTTTCATCTCGACTATTAATAATACCCCATCCTTTCTGGCCGAACCGCTAGGCAGAGCACTCATCAAGCATTCCAAAATCTCTTCTCTGAGAAGATCAACAACCAACATGGCTAGTGAACTCCCTAAGGCGGCACTTCCAAGATATAGAAAGATTTCACGGACAATCTTCCCAGGCGAGTCACTAAAACTACGCACATCTTTAAATGCAATACGTCCGGACAACTCACCCCCGCCATTTGCAGAACTAACTGATGGACAACTTAAGCTACCCAACTCATCAGCAACCCCTTCTAGGCGCCAGGAAATATAGTTTGCTACCTCTTGCACACTCTCCAGGAAAAGAACCTCGGAGTATGGGCCTGGAATATTCAATCGAAACGAACCTGCCAATCTCGCTCACCTATCGTATGAAACCCTGCCAAGGGCATGCCCAGTAAACCAAGTGCAAAAGGGTTCACTTTTATGCACCTACTCCAGCAACAGGCAATGGCCAAGCTTGGTAATTTGGTTCACTTTTGTGCACCTTTTTACATCTACCTAGCCCACTACAGAATGACCTCCCACGCCTAGGACAACACTAAAATGATACCTCATGCCTCCAATACGCAATGCACCTGCTCAACAGAGACGGTTTTTTTTGTTGGCCTCGAAGCCCCATACGCCGTGCACTTTCTCCGGATACGTGCGTGACAAAACCAGCGACAAGCTCATCAGGAGGGTTGCACTGGTTGTGACCTCTGTGAAATCATCAAGATGTCCGCTCAGACTCATGAGAGCCTGCAGCAATGACTAGCTGATTCCAGCACTTCAGGTCAGAACATCGATGCACAGGCGTCGACTGCAGACCAAGCCCTAGTGGCTCTACCCTCCACTTATGAACAACGTGGCCCTTATCGGACTGCCTGTTTCTATCTTGATATCCGGCGAGCCTGCTTTTGCGCTATTAGCTGCAAGGGGCTGCTACGCCAATCTACCCTCTGTGGTACGTCGACCATTTGTGTTGGTTAGCTATCCACCAAACCGGTGATCTCCTCTTGTATCTCCGCTCTGCGGAGCAGCTGTGTGACACACAGCCTCGGACTATGAGAAACAATCACGCGCGAATCATTCAATGCGGCGGAGCATCGTCAGCCCGCCAGCCGTTCTCCGCCGTCCGCCTAGGACACAAACGGCCGTGCATTTCCGGTGCAACAACCCTCTCCGGGTACTTCACCTATCTAAACCCGCAGCTAGTTGCAGGGAAAAATCCCTGTTAACACTAACCAACTCCTGGCGGAGCTGGATGCGACCCTTATAGGAATATCTATTACCCCTCTAGGGCATTAGCCCTCTAGCTTTTTATGGAAAACCAGTTATGCCACAACACGCGAAACACGCCTCGAAAAACATGGGATACGGACGAAATCTAAAATACGCAGTAAAAAACAAGCTAAGAGATCATTTTAAGTCCGGCCACTTTGCAACGACCAGCGCCCACTGCGAGAGATTCAACCTCTTCATTGACTGGATAGAAGAGCATCACAAAATAAACGACCTATGGGACATAACCAACAGCCATTTACTCGCGTACTCAGAACATATCAAGGCACTAATGAGCAACGAGATAATCGCTGTATCAACCGCACACAACAGAATCTCATCATGCAACGTCGTTTTAAAAATAATGCGCGGAGACAATTATATCCGCATAGATAAAATTGCTAATGCCTTAGGAAAAAAACGTTGCTACGTCCGCAGTCAAGTACCAGACGGGATTGATCTCGACGAAGTACTCCAAGCCCAATATCAACTGAGAAACAATGGAAATATTCGACTTGCCGCCATACTCGGCCTCGCACGAACATTAGGAATGCGCCTCAGAGAAGCAGTTTTATGCGACCTTCAGCGCTTAAAAAGGGAGGCTCAAAAATTTGGAGGAATCAATATTCAGGAAGGTACCAAGGGCGGACGAAAAGGATCGCACGCGCCTAGATGGATTGATATTAAAGAACCCGCCGCGTCAGGATAGTTGTCGTGTGAGTTGATTCGATGAGTCTTGGTCGGTGGGCGGAAGTGAGAGCCGTGTGGCGCGTTATTCGATAGAGCATCGGGAGTGGGTGGTGCGGCAGATGATGCCGCCCTTGAACCGGACGGTGCCGGAGCTGGTGGAAGCGACAGGCATTACTGATGCCACCCTGTATGCTTGGCGCAAACAGGCCAGAGCAGCGGGAGCAGTGGTGCCGGGAGATGGACAGCAGGCCGACCAGTGGTCGAGCCAGGACAAGTTTCGGGTGGTGCTGGAAAGCGCCAGCCTCAATGCGGCTGAGCTGGCGGAGTACTGCCGGCGCAAAGGCCTGTATGTCGAGCAGATCAACGCCTGGCGCGAAGCCTGCGAGCAGGCCAACAGCCTGGCTCAGCCGATCAAGACCCGGCGCGAACGCGAAGAGGAAAAGGCCGCGAAGAAGCGCATCAAGCAGCTGGAGCGTGAACTGCGGCGCAAGGATGCGGCGCTGGCAGAAACCGCGGCTCTGCTGGTGTTGCGAAAAAAAGCCGAGGCGCTCTGGGGGAAGGACGAGGACGAATGATCAGCGCCCCGGATCGCCGTGAAACGCTGCAGTTGATCGAGGACGCCGTGGCGGCGGGAGCGCGGCGGGCGCAGGCCTGCGCCGAACTGGGCCTGTCGCTGCGCAGCCTGCAGCGCTGGCAGCACTGCCCGGAGGATCGGCGTCCTTCGGCACAGCGAGCTGAGCCGGCCAACAAGCTGACCCCGCAAGAGCGCCGCCGCGTGCTGGAGGTCGCCAACCAGCCCGAGTTTGCCAGCCTGCCGCCGCAGCAGATCGTGGCGCGGCTGGCCGATCAGGGCACCTGGCTGGCCTCGGAGTCGACCTTTTACCGGTTGCTGAAGGACGCCGAACAGCAGCATCCGCGCGGCCGTAGCCGCCCACCGGTGAAACGAGCGCTGACGACCCATGTGGCCGACGGCCCGAACCAGCTGTGGTGCTGGGACATCACCTGGCTGCCGACCACGGTCAAGGGCCGTTACTTCTACTGGTACATGATCAAGGACGTCTACAGCCGGAAGCTGGTGGCCAACGAGGTGCATGAAAGTGAAAGCGCCGAGCAGGCCGCCCAGCTGCTACGCCAGGCCTGCCTACGTGAACAGCGGGCAGGCCAGCCGCTGGTACTGCACTCGGACAACGGCAGCGCGATGAAGGGCTCGACCATGCTGGCGGCCATGCAGAACCTGGGTGTGATGCCCTCGTTCAGCCGCCCGCGGGTGAGCAATGACAACGCCTATGCCGAGGCCTTGTTCCGCACGGCGAAGTACTGCCCGCTGTGGCCGGAGCGGCCCTTCGACACGCTGGAGCAGGCCAGGAACTGGGTGAACAGCTTCGTGGCCTGGTACAACCATGAACATCGCCACAGCGCCCTGAAGTTCGTGACCCCGGCGCAGCGACATACTGGCCAGGCGGAAGAGTTGCTGCGCAAGCGTATCGAGCTGTACGAGGCGGCGCGTGCACGGCACCCGGAGCGCTGGAGCGGCAACATCAGGAACTGGGTGCTGGCACCAATCGTGTGCCTGAACCCGGAGCGGGAAGCGGTACTGCAGCAAACATCAAAGGCAGCGTGACACGCTCACGCGACAACTACCTTGAAAATCGCCGAGAATGCGCCGCCGACGCTATTGATTTTGCAATTCTCGCGTCACCACCCAACAGCAAAAATCTTCTCAAACCGAATGAGACATACATTTCATTCATACGCTCAGTAGTCAGATACAAAGGCAAAAGTCTTGGAGGCTATGGCATCCGCAAAATCCATGATCTTAGAGCCGCATATGCCTGCGAGCGCTATGAGCAAATCACAGGACACCCAGCTCCTGTAATTGAAAAGCGACTAGCCATGTCAAAAGAGGAACTTAAAATGGACAAAGAGGCGCGTAGAATCATCAGCAGAGAGCTTGGCCACGAGAGGATAGAGATCTGCAACTCCTACGTTGGGAGTTGCAAAAAATGACCTCAACAATGGAGATTTTTATTGCAGGCGTGCTCAAAGGAGCACCCGCAACTCGTAGACGCCATATACAACGAGCAAACACAATTAAACTGGCAATCGAATCACGATGGAATATTCGTCACCCAGCCCAATACCAGGTAAAACACCTGCGCTGGTTTCTAGCTGAGCATATCAAGCTCGATAACTCTAACGCTCGATACCAGTATTGGCTGACCGTGAGGTTGATAGTGCAGAGACGAGACAAAATCGCCGACTGGCTGCCACTACTTAAGGGCGAATGGAACTCCCCCGCCAGAACGAGCGAGTCTACCCCAAGCAACCTGTCAACAATTAACTAAACCAGCGCCTCCCACAGTGCAGACGAAAACACACTCTAGCCGAAAGTTTTTATAAACGGCTCAGAGCAATTTCTGATTGCAGCAACTACATGCGGAGCCTGCTCGCACAGCTCGATCGAGCGAGACAGCACTCGCTCTAGGGCTTGCAACTGCTCGCGAATGACATCCTCCGGCCGAGCCACATCACACGCCTTGGCGAACTCCAGCAATCCCTGCCTCGACGCGAATAGTGACTTGTTGCCAACTAGATCCAGCGCCAATACATCCTCTGGAATGTAAGCCGTGGTGTTGACGATGTCATAGGCCGGCGCCAGCCGGGCATCGCGCTGCGTAGGGTCGGAATACAGCAGCCCGAAGTTCTTCAGATGGGCATCGCCATTTCCGACAATGCAACTCAGGCTCACCATGGCAAACAACTGCGCCAGTGAACCCTGTACCTGTTCAGGCGGACAAAAAAGGCGGATGGCCTTGACGATAGCCGAGTAACTCTTGCTGTATTTCTGCTCTGCCCCCAGCCCCATCAATGCGGCCATATCCTCGAAACCGATAGGGTTGAGTTGTTCATCCCGGTCGAAACGGCGCAGGACGAACAGCTTGGCATTGTCGGACAGGTAGAACTCCGGCACTGCAATCCTGGCCTCCCTCGCCACGGACATGCAGAGGAACTCGTTGATCGCCAGCCCGGGAAACTCATCCCGACCGCTCTTGATGATCAGGTCAGATGTCTTCGAGGTAAAACGCTGCGGCGCGGCGTCATGCTTCTCTGGTACCAGCACCTTGGGCTGCACGCCCGAAATCCCAGCGCGCAGAATGTAGCGATCTACTAGGCCAGCAAAAATGTCTTCTGCACCATCCCAGGCCAGGATTTCCTCCAGCTTTTCCCCAGGAAACTGCTGCCTTCGCAGTAGCGCATCTACCTCTGCTGAGCTCACCGCGACACGCCCAATGGGCGAGCTGCTGCCGGACAGCGCCAGCAGCAACATGGGGTCGACATTCGCCACCTTGGCCAAGCGATTGCGCAGCTGCTCCAGGACATAGCCCTCAGGGAGGTTCATCTGGAAGATCGGGTGCAACTCTCTGTGGCGGTATTCATCCAGGCGCACAGGCATCAGCAAACTGATAGCTGCCTGCGCTTTGGCCTCTTCGCGGTAGCGAAACAGGTAGTCCCTAGCGGAGCTGAGAATCCTCCCGCTCTCGCCCTCTGGCGTTGCCACTTGCAGCAGGACTGTCATCAGTCGAACACTCCCTGAATCTCTTCCAGCGTGGGCATGGCCGCGGGCACCAGCGCGAACTCACAGTCCAGAGCTCCCAGCACTCGTGCATAGGCCGTCATGCCTACCGACAAGTCGCCCTTCTCGATGGCGATAACCTTCTGCCGGGTAATGCCCGCGAGGGAAGCCAACTTGGCCTGGGTCAGGCCGCGATTCAGGCGGCGCTGCCGAATCTGTTCGCCAAGGCGCCTGGTAATAAGCGAGTAGTCCATGTCCAATATACGTAACAAATTAGATTACATGTAACGTATACCTAACCATAGAAAAAATCAAAGCTAACCCGGTTAGCTGCTAGATCGGGCGCAGGCTCTCTCGGCGGCCAGAAGTCCCAAACAGAGGAAGGTAACTTCTGTGAGGTACCAACATCGCGCTCGTCCCTTCTCGCCAGGCTTAGCTTCGCCTTACCTGCCCAATCTGATCTGCTGACAGCCGCCTATCCAGCTGCCTGCAGATCAATCCGCCGATAGTGCCCAGGACAATCAAAAATAACGGCACACCCACGATTACGTATCCCAAAGGTTCCACTTGCTCCCCCTGCGTCTACCCAATGATCACCCCAATGCAGCCACAGAAGTAACTTCTGTAGCCCCTTTACGCCAACTGGCCTCCAAGATGGCGCCACATTCCCGTACCTCACGGTGACCGCTACCCAGGGAACTCCGGATAAGTCGCGTGAGCTGAATATAGGGCTCCCGATGAACCGGAGCTTTGCTGCCTGACATGGACAAGTTTTTCCTATGCCGAGTACGCCGGCAACGTAAAAAGACCCAGTCAACGCGCTTTCTGGTAGAAAGAGCAAGTGCTGCCATGGACGGGGCCACTGCTGCTGATCGACCCCGTCTCCCCCAAGGCTTGTAACGCCCCATCCGTCTTTACTAGAAACCAAGCTGCGTATTAACGCGCTCTATATGCGGCTACTCCGATACAGCGTTGTATTGCAGTGGTTGCATCTGTGCAGGCGGCGGGGGTCATTATTCGCAGCCCAGCCTAGCTGGCGAATGCTCCTCGACCCACAAAACCGGCACGAAATGCCTGATTTACCATCTCGCCTGAGCTGATCTAAGTATGTGTTCACGCTAGGCTGATGTAGCCACTGCTGATCCAATCGTTTCCTTAACGCGCATTCTTGCCTCCACACCCAATAGATCAGGCAAGGAAATGCAGCGATCAGACCAAAAATTAGAAACATTGCTTGCTCCGTAATGTAATACCACCTGCCACTCTGTATGGGCTTACGCGCCTTTGGCTCAGAAGATGAAAGGTGGGGAAGTTGCTTTTGTGATTACGGCTCCCAGTCTCCACCGTTTCTGGAATACACAAGCTCGCTCAACGCCAGTGCAGAGGCATGCGGAGTCGCCTAGGAGGCCGGTTGGCCACTAAGGATGGTCTGAAGTAGTCATGTGTTTCCGGCTGACTTCAGCCACTGCCGACTTTGAAAGCGGTGAACCGATCAAAAAGGATCGGATCACCCGCTCATTTCGGTGTTTTCAGCCGTCGTGAGTACCTCGCGACGGCCATTTTCCGCATTACAGGCGCACCCCTCCTGCATTCGTCAGCAAATGCCGACGCGCCATCCACAGATTCGATAGCGCAAACAACGTCACCAGTTGTGCGGTGTTCTTCACCAGCCCTCTGAAGCGCACCTTGGTATAGCCAAACTGCCGCTTGATCACGCGGAACGGGTGCTCAACCTTGGCGCGCACCTGAGCCTTGGCCTTCTCGATCTTGCGCTTGGCCTTGTATAGCGCACTGCGCTTATCGAGATTCTTGTAGGTGTTGCGGCGTGCCGCCACCTGCCAGATAACCTTCCGATCAGCATGCTCCGAGCGTTTCTCAACACCGGTGTAGCCCGCGTCGGCCCCAACCATGTTTTCCTTGCCGTGCAGCAGTTTGTCGACCTGGGTAACGTCTGCAACGTTGGCAGCCGTCCCCGCCACGCTATGCACCAGACCGGACTCATCATCGCTTAAGTGCTCTGTGAGGGACGCAAAGCAGGCTGTAATGGGGCTTTCGGACGCAGAGTATCTGCTCCGTCGACCTTACTCGAAACTGGTTTAGACTTTTGCAAAGTTACTTCTGTCGTTCGGCGATTGCGAGGTTTGGCCCCCTCCGAGGGGCCTAATTGGCCATATTTTTTTTAGCCCAGATGAGAAGCTCCTCTCTGCAACCTAATTTATGAGGAGCGGTATGAATGAGTGACGTTGTTAAACACATCAATAAGAGGCTGGAGTCGTTAGATCAGTTCGACGATCAGCTAAAAAGCCTAACGGGAGTGCTCAACGAGGAAATTTGGGGGACGGCCCGTGAGCAGAAAATTGTGCTAGTTCGGTCTGTGCACATCAGGCAGTGCCCGAATCGTTTCAGGATTGAGTGGTGCCGCCTGAAACATATCAAGTCGGATTCCTTCGCTAAATCTAAGGTGTATTTCAGCCGGATAAAGCTAAACAACTGCTCGTCTAAAAAGACGTTTAAGCAGAGCCAAACCTTGATGGGCAAGCTCGATGAATTTCACTTGGGGATCTTCAATGAATACGACAAGAAGTTTGCTGCAATTCGCGAAATGGCCGAAGCGAACGGAGACTATCGTGAAGGGTTGAAAAAAATGAAACGCATCTTCGAGAATATTGAATTTTAATCAATATCTTGGTTTTGATGGAGCCCAAAATTGGCTCCATCAAAAATAAACCACCAGATTTTCGATAAGTTCACTGCATCACTACCAGGGCGTAGAAACGCAAGACATATATGATCAAGGGGCAGTAGCGAAATTAATCGCTCTGTTTCCGTTTAGGCTACCTCAAGCCTATTCACCAAAAAGCCGCATCAGCTTTAACCGACTGACTGCTTGCCATAACACTCAGCGATGGCACATACCGGCAATCTCCAAATGCCAACCAGCCAAAATTACTGAGAAGGCAATTAATATCTCTAAGTCTATTTATCTACGAGGAGGATATATGGGCAAAACTTCGAGAAACTTATATGCAGCAATTAGAGCAAAAAACGGAAGATCGTTTCATTAGACTCCCAGAACTCATCCACATTACCGGAAGGAAGCGCTCCACAATTTACCGAGACATCAAGAAAGGCACTTTCCCCAAACAATTTAAGCTTGGCTGCAGATCTGTTGGATGGCTTAGCACTGAAGTTTTCATGTGGATGCAGAGCCAGAACCGCGCATAGCAGTTTGCACCCCAAAACCTAGCAGTAAATTAGCAAGGCGCCGACATAAGATTGTTAATGTCGGCGCCTTAATTTTTCACAACCCACTATCACATTACCGAGACCAGCTGCAACGAAGACCCAACCACTTGCATTTCCAAAAAAAGATGGAGACTGAGCATATCTAAGGAAAACTCACAGCTAACCCAGCGGGTCATAGATATGAGAAAGCTCAGACTACTGCTCAGCAAGATTATTACCATGCTATCCAAAGAATCACCCAGCCTTGGATACAAAACGATAATCTATCCAATATCTGGCCAACCGCTTGTTATTCACGACTCGCTATATGATGGGCAAATAGCTTCAGACGCGCAGCTCAGCGAGCTTTCTGAATTTTGGAAAATTGATGAACAAGATTTTGATGCCCTAAACACAGCCGATTTACACAATCTAGACCTTGGCTTTCCCAGCCGGAAAGTAAATCCATGTACAGGTTTACCGATGTTGGATGATGCCATTGACGTAGCGGGAAACATCTACGGCATGCACTACATCGAGTCAGATCCCCTGTGAGCCCAACAGGCATTGAATCGCCTCTACTCGCGGAGAAGTAGGCTTCTCCGCCAAATCCTACCCATCTATATATAGAGCCGACCAGGAAATCAAGCGAACGTGTATCTCAAGCTCAGTGCCTGCAGGGAAACTCGTCAACGAATGCTTTCAGAGCCAATATGAAACCAGGCCCATCTAATGTTTCGGGATGGTCTTTACCATATAGAACAACAACACCAGCTAAATCCCCTGCACCTCCACGATTATCAGGAATACAATAAGTATTAGGAATATCCTTGCCGTAAGAGTGCTTGAGAACAGAGGTATTGACGAGCACACCTTCATTAAAACCCATTAAATACCCTAAACACTGACCGCTTTTAAGAATCTGCATCTTTGACATTTCATCGCCTTGCAAAGAGGCAGCGCGACAGGCCTCGAGAAGCTCCCTTCCAAGCATGCCATCAGCCACTGCGATGGGAGATGCTAGCGTGAAAGCACAATAGCAACTCACTTTAAACCAACGACTCAAAGAGCCACTCACTCTATTCATAAGATTTTCCATATTAGGAAGCCGAGCCTGAGTTCACGACTCATCTTACACGAAAGCAGATCTGATTATATGCATTGACCTTCAGAACTTCATAGTACAGCGCCTAAAATCTGACAACCGAGGCCGTCATCGCCAAACTGCCGCTCAATTAACAGCTGGTTTCGGCGTAGATGCGAAAAATGATTTACCACAAGGAACGCTGAATCATGGCCCCTCAGACCCTGCAATTGATTTTCAGCTCAACTAGAAGCGTTGCAATTGACTAGGTAGACGCGCTCAATTCCCACTTCTACCCGAATGCGAATAATTGCTTCTGGCCGGATGTCGCCGCTCGCAGCAGGTAGGTTGACCAAACCAAACATTACACATCAGCCAACAATCAGTTCGTCACTACGGGTTGTCTCGCCAACCCCAATGCCGCTTCCTTCGCCCCCTCCAAATCTAGCTGCATAGTGGCGTACGATTGCATGAGTAACGCTGACGGAAGCACCCAATCCCATTTTTCTTGAACCATGTTCTGTACGCTCATCAGAACGGTCGATGCGCCAATATCATCCCACCCGGCAATCTCGCGCAGCTTGCCCTCAAGCGATGCCCGATCTCCCTCGACCTCGATCACCAGCCCACTGTTTTCACTGGCTAGCCCGCTATGTGTACGCAAGATGGCCAAGGCATCGTTTACCCAATCGCCTTGCCAGGTAAAAAGGTAAGTCTTGCCTCCGCTTTCGGTCATACTCGAATGTGCCAAGCCAAGATCCGCAAAGGTGCTGCGTGCCTGAGCCAATAGCTCCTGTGCCGCCGGGTCGAGATAGGGATAAACCTCCGCGCCCAACAACACGGCCTTCATCTCTTGCCGAACGCGGTCATGTACCGGGGCGCCAAGCCCATCGAAGGAAGGCGGAGCACCACCAGGATCGGATCTAACGACGATGACCTTGGCTTCAGTGTCAACACTGATGACCCGCCACCGACGCCCTGCAAAGATGATGCGCTGATCGACGGTCAAGGGCCTGGAGACCGGTAGAGCTCCCAGTGGCTTGCCATCGCATACCAGACGGAACTCTTCATTGCTGACGAACGCGCTGTAGAAGTCGTAGTGGTTGATCATTCGCTCCCCCACAACACCGGGTAACAGCAGCCCCGACGCCTCCTGGGCTATCAAGTCATGATCACCGAGCGCGCGAAGCAGGCTAAGGAAGCTGCCCTGCTCCACGCAAGCAAACGGGCCACCTCGTATCAAGGTGCTCCACAGCTCTGCTGCTGTTGCTCCACCGCGCTGAGCTATCACCGAGAGGCACTGCTGAACCAGTGTCGATAAATGCAGGCCCTGAACACGAGGTGGCTCGAACCAGCCCTGCATCAATAACCTGATCATGGCGATGCTTTGCACCAACCCCTGGCGGAGCCGATCCGACAGTGGTGAGTCATCGTCCAGCGGACGCTCCTTGCAGTAACTGCGGAGAATCGCTGCCTCTCCCGGACGGCGTCCGGATCGGCCCAGACGCTGGCGCAGACTGGCTACCGATGGTGGTGCGCCGATCTGCACCACCGTCTTGATACTGCCGATATCGACACCCAGCTCCAATGTCGTTGTACAAACTGCGCTGGCCGGCTGGTCACCAGCCTTTAGAGCCTTCTCGGTTTCCTCTCGAATGTCCTTCGCCAGGCTGCCGTGATGCGGCCAAAACTCATTCGGCACGCCATCCTGCTCGCAACGGCGCCGCAAATTGTCAGCAAACCACTCCACCTGGGATCGGCTATTGGGGAATATCAGGTTGTTGCTGCCCCGCAGCACCTGAAAGAGGTGATCTGCAATGGCATGGTCTGCGGAAAACACTTCTTCGCCGTCCGGGAGTGCCGAGAGATTCTGTCGGGTCTCCGCATAGCCCCTGATCTGAACCTTCAATAGCTGACCACTCCCCTTGGACTCGATCACCGACACATGATAAGGCGCATTGGGCCGCAAGAAGGCTGCTGCCATCGCCATGTCGCCCAGCGTGGCGGAGAGCCCCACCCTGGGCAGGGGGCGATCAATAACGGTTTCCACCCGAGGCATCAGGGACTGCAGCTGCTTGCCTCGCTTGCTACCGATAAAGGCATGGAGTTCATCCACGACCAGATAGCGTAAGTTGGCAAACAACCCCGCCAGGCTGGTTCCCCTGTTCACAAACAGAGCTTCGAGAGACTCCGGTGTGATCAGCAGGATGCCTTCCGGAGACTTGAGGAAGCGATGTTTGCGGCTCGCAGAGATATCCCCATGCCAGGCAATAACAGGGATCTCCAGGTCATCGCATAGTCTGGCAAGGCGTTCCCACTGATCGTTGATCAGCGCCTTCAGAGGACTGATGTACAGCACGGCCCCGGGCGCGCCCTGTGTCTGCAAGAGGTTGGTGAGGATGGGCAAAAACGCGGCTTCGGTTTTCCCTGCTGCCGTCGCCGCCGCGATGATGACATCCTGATCCGCGCCCAGGAGCGCGGGGATAGCACGCTCCTGGGCATCGCGCAGAGAGGTCCAACCTTCGGACCATATCCAGCGCTGGATTCGCGGTTCGAGGAGTTCGAACCCGGCCGACTCAGAGCTGGAAGGTGGCAAGCTCATCGTCCGTGTCCACCTGGGTATCGGCTTCACCACCTCGGTCTGTCTCTATCTCGACCGCGCCCAGCAGTGCGCGCCAATCAGCCCCCGGATTCTGCTCCAGCACCGCTAGTAGGTTTATGAATGCGGTGATGGTCGTCCGTGGGGTGCGGAAGTAGGCCTCGCCCATCCGTTGGTTGCAATGGGCCATAAACAGCGGTAATGCTTCGTCAGGTAGCAAATAGCGTTCGCTCTCGCCTGCCGCGTAGACATGACGCAGCTTCTGCAGCAGTACGTAAAAGTCCTCAGGCGTCAGACTGGTGAGGCGTATAACCGGGCCGGACAGATCTACCAGCCCGGACTTGGCGAAGTTGTTTTCCGTCAAGCGCGACTGCAGGGCCGGATAGCTGTAGAGCCCGCGACGTGTATCCATAAGGAACTCGGGTGTGCCACCCAGCACGAAACCCAGCCCCTCAGCGGAGCCCTGCAGAGAATCATTGAGGATGCGCAAGATCTGTTCGTAGTTAGCGTTGCGTGCCTGAGTATTGGCAAGCTTGTACAGGTTAACCAACTCGTCGAGACACACCATCAGCCCACTGAATCCGGCCAAGCGCACAAATCGGGAAAGCAGCTTGAGCTGGTCGTAGACCGACGCATCGTCGACTATGGTTCTGACCCCCAAAGCGGTGCGGGCCTCTGTTTTGGTAGTGAACTCGCCACGCAACCAACGAATAGCATCGGCCTTGAGCTGCTCGTTGCCCTCCTCGAAGCCTTTGCAATAGGCCGCGATTACATCAGCAAAGTCATAGCCGTTGACCATCTCCGTCAGTTGATCGAGATGCTCACGAATCACAGCTTCGCTGTCCCTCCCGGACGCTTTGGCTTCCGTCTTGGCCTGTGCAATGAATTTCTCGACGATGCCTTGCAGAGCACCACCGTCAGGCTTAGTCCGGGTGGACATATTCTTGGCCAATTCGGCATATAGCGAGCGGGCCTGGCCGCCAGTCGCATGGAGGCGACGATCAGGGTTCAAATCCGCATGCATGGTGACGAGCTTGCGCTCCATCGCAATAGCGCGAACCAGATTGAGGAAAAACGACTTACCCGCACCATATTCACCGATCACTACCCGGAATGCGGAACCACTTTCCGCGAGGCGCTCCACATCACGAATAAGCGCTTCCAGCTCACTAACACGCCCCACCTGGATCAGGTGCTGACCTGCACGCGGCACAACGCCAGCGCGCAGGGACTGAATGACCGCATCGCGATCCTTGGCTCTGATGCTGCTCATAGCGGTAGTTTTTCCATGATTTCAGGGTTGATTTCGAAAGGGTCTTCCCCTTCGGTGACTGGCATATCGAAACGATCAAAGGCCATGCCGTTGATCTGCTCCAATGCGCCGTCGAGCATGAGCTCCATATCGCTGGCAACTGCCTCCAACTCGTCACGCATCCACTCGCTACGGGATACAAGAACACGCAGGAAAGCTGAGTGATCTGCGTCCAATCCACAGATGGCGGAGGTATCCTCGACAGCTTCTTCGA
Organism: Stutzerimonas kunmingensis; assembly: GCF_021432085.1. Lineage (GTDB taxonomy): Bacteria > Pseudomonadota > Gammaproteobacteria > Pseudomonadales > Pseudomonadaceae > Stutzerimonas. The sequence goes on from NZ_CP090366.1 coordinate 2,836,449, forward strand.
CAACGTCCTCGTCAGGCTCAGAAGGCTTGTCGTCAACGAAAACCTCAGCCAGCAGCGCGGATACCTGTTCCGTTTCACGCTGCAACTGAGCGATGCGCTCCTGGTCTAAAGCAAATCCACCAACGGGCTTGGACAAAGCAGTTCCAGGCATAGAAGTCGTTGTCTGCGGTGAGCCAAGGGAGGGACTACTGGCGGCCACATGAAGGTCGCTGTATAGCGATTGCGGATCCAACTGAAGGGCCTTGTAGACACGCTCCAGCAACTTCACCTCTGCGGGGCTGCGGATTTCGGAGCATCGTGACCGGCCGTTTCGGTTGATCGTGACCGGTCATTTCGCTAACGCGTGACCGCTGATTTCGCTAACAACGTGACCGATTTTCCACCTGTTCCGAAACAGGTGGTCACGGCTTACCGAAATCGTCGGTCACGGCTTAGCGAAAACCTTCCCCCTGCGTTGCGCATGACCTGACGCGACCGTCACCCTCGCCCGATTTCGGGAGACGAGGGATGGCGGCGCCGCGAGTAGCCATGCGAAACATCAAAGAATGTCTGCGCCTCAAGCTTGAGGCCGGTTTGTCCCACGAGAAGATTGCCCGCGCCTTGCAGCTGTCCAAGGGCGTTGTCAGCAAGTACGTCACGGCGGCGTGCGTGGCCGGGCTGGACTGGCCGGCGCTGGTGGCGATGGATGAGGCCGTGTTGGCAGCCGCCTTGTTTGCGCCGATGCCACCGGGCAAGCCGCGCGGTGAGCGGGTACTGCCCGATGTGCTAAGTATCCATCGCGAGCTGCGGCGCAAGGGCGTGACCTTGCAGCTGCTGTGGGAGGAGTATCTCGCCGCGCATGCGGGGCAGCCGACCTACCGCTACACCCAGTTCGTCGAGCACTACCGGCGTTACGCACAGACGCTCAAGCGTTCGATGCGCCAGCTGCACCGCGCGGGCGAGAAGCTGTTTATCGACTATGCCGGCCCGACGCTGCCGGTGGTCGATCCAGGCACCGGCGAAGTCCGCCGGGCGCACATCTTCGTCGCCGCCCTGGGCGCCTCGAATTACACCTATGCCTGCGCGACGCCGGGCGAAACCCAGGTGGACTGGCTGACTTCGCTGGGGCAGGCGCTTGCCTACTTTGGTGGCGTGCCGGAGATGGTCGTGCCGGATAATCCACGTGCCCTGGTTGCTCAGCCGGATCGTTACGAGCCGGGCCTGAACCGCGCGACATTGGAATGCGCGCGCCATTACCAGACGGTGATTCTGCCGGCACGGCCACGCAAACCACAGGACAAAGCCAAGGCAGAGGTAGCGGTGCAGGTTGTCGAGCGCTGGATCATGGCGCGGCTGCGCCATCAGCAGTTCTTCAGCCTGCATGCGCTCAATCAGGCCATCGCGGAGTTGCTGGAGGATTTGAATCAACGCCCGTTCAAGCGGCTCGATGGCTGCCGGCGCGACTGGTTCGAGCGCCTGGATCGGCCGGCTCTGCGCGTGCTGCCGGCACATCCCTACGAGGTGGCCAGCTTTAAGCGCTGCAAGGTCAACATTGATTACCACATCGAGGTAAATGGCAGCTTCTACAGCGTGCCCTCGGCTCTGGCCCGGCAGAGCGTCGATGTGCGGCTGACAGCGCACACCTTGGAGGTGCTGCATGGCAACCGGCGGGTGGCCAGCCACCTGCTGCTGGGTCGCCGCGGTGCCTACAGCACCCAGCGCGAGCACATGCCCGCCGCACACCAGGCCCATCGCGAATGGACGCCGCAACGACTGCTCGACTGGGGCGAGCGGATCGGCCCCTACACGCGCCAACTGATCGATCACCAGCTGACCCACAAGCCGCACCCGGAAATGGGCTACCGCGCCTGCCTCGGGTTGCTCTCGCTGGCTCGTCGCTATGGCAATGCGCGCCTGGAAGCCGCCGCCGAACGGGCCGTCCAGCTGCGCGCCTTCACCGGGCGTAGTGTACGCAACCTGCTTCAGCAAGGCCTGGATCGACAGCCGCTGCCCAAGCGTGCGGCCGAAGCGAGCCTCCCCGAGCACCACGAAAACGTCCGTGGAGCCGACTACTACCAACCCCCGCAACAGGAGCTGTTCGATGATGCCGCAACACACCCTGAATCAACTGCACCAGCTACGCCTGGACGGCATGGCCCGCGCACTGGAGGAGCAATGGACGCTGCCGGCCAGCCACAGCCTGAGCTTCGATGAACGCCTCGGCCTGTTGCTTGACCGTGAACTGGCCTGGCGTGACAACCAGCGCCTAGTGCGGCTGCGCAAGAAAGCCAAGCTCAAGTACAGCAATGCCTGCCTAGAGGATCTCGATCGGCGTCCCGGCCGCGCCCTGGACGAGCGCCTGATCGCCGCCCTGGCCAACGGTGACTGGATCCGCCAGCAGCACAACCTGCTGTTGACCGGCCCGACCGGTGCCGGCAAGACCTGGCTGGCCTGTGCCTTGGGCAACCAAGCCTGCCGCCAGGGCTACAGCACCCTGTATCTGCGCACCCCGCGCCTGCTGGAGCAACTGCGCATCGCCCACGGCGACGGCAGCTTCGGCCGCACCCTGCAACAGCTGGCAAAGGTCGACGTCCTGGTTCTGGACGACTGGGCGCTAGCCCCGCTGGAGGAAGGGGCCCGGCATGACCTGCTGGAGGTGATCGACGACCGCGCCGGCAACCGCTCCACCATCCTGACCAGTCAACTGCCCATCGAACACTGGCACGGCTGGATCAACGACCCGACCTTGGCCGATGCCATCCTTGATCGCCTGGTGCACAACGCTTACCGACTGACGATGAAGGGCGAGTCACTGCGCCGGAAAAAAGCCGAGGAAGACACCGCATCGTGACCGATGCGATTACAATCTCAAAACCGCGCAACCGGGACGGAAGCACCGGTCACGTATTAGCGAAACGCTCGGTCACGTTCACCGAAATCCGCACGCAGGCAAACTGCTGCATGGGTGCCTTGCTGCGATTGGACTTGAACGTCGCCTTACGCCGCATCCAGTCCGCGCACTCTTTTGCAATCGCGCGCTGGGTCAGTTTGTTGCGTAGCTGAATCTCGAACTCACTCCCGTACAGACTCCGTTCGCGGTCAGCCTTCGGGATGTGGAATTCTTTGCGTTCCTTGCGAATCTTGTCGGTAACCTCGTTGGCGGTGAACGTCGGCGAGGTAAAGATGAATTGAAGCTCGTCGATTTTTTCCAGCTCTGCTTTGAGCGCTTCAAACGCGTACATCGAAAAGCAGGAGGCCGCGATCTTCAGGCGGGCACCTGGTTCGAGCGTCTGCTTGAGATCATCGCCGAGCAGGTGGTTGATGTTGTCGATCAGTTCCATGATGCCGTCGCCCCTAATAAGCTAGTCAGAGCCGACATCCGCCCTCCCCCTAGGCTCGCGAATACCACTCCGTTGTCAGGGTTGATCCTAATCTCCCCAGGACTGAGAAGCCAATCTCAATTGGCAACCAATTGGCAACCAGAAAGCCATTATCTAGAAAGCGCCGAAAAATCTGCAGGCATAAAAAAATCCAGTCACCGTTAAGTGACTGGATTTTCTAGGGTTTTTTGGTCGGGACGGAGTGATTCGAACACTCGACCCCTTGCACCCCATGCAAGTGCGCTACCAGGCTGCGCTACGCCCCGACTGACGCCAACAGCACTGCTGAAAGCGGATCGAACTATACATTAAGCATCTGAAAATGTGAAAGTTTTTTAGATACCAGATCGACTATTTCCTCAGCACCTGAAGAACCTCTTCCAACTCCGAGATCATCTGCCGAATGAGCTGCTTGTACTGAGTGGTGTCGTCGCGCGCTTCGTCGCCGGACATGCGCTGTCTGGCGCCACCGATGGTGAAGCCTTGATCGTACAGCAGCGCACGAATCTGACGAATCATCAGGACATCCTGCCGCTGGTAGTAGCGCCGGTTGCCGCGTCGCTTAACCGGATTGAGCTGAGGGAACTCCTGCTCCCAGTAACGCAGCACGTGAGGCTTGACTGCACAAAGCTCGCTCACCTCACCAATGGTGAAATAGCGCTTGCCGGGGATCGACGGAAGCTCGTCGTTATGACTTGGTTCCAGCATAGGCCTCGACTCTCGCTTTGAGTTTCTGCCCTGGACGGAACGTCACCACGCGACGCGCCGTGATAGGTATCTCCTCACCTGTCTTCGGATTGCGACCCGGCCGCTGACGCTTGTCGCGCAGGTCAAAGTTGCCGAACCCGGACAACTTGACCTGCTCGTTATGCTCGAGCGCCTGACGGATCTCCTCGAAAAACAGCTCCACCAACTCCTTGGCCTCGCGCTTATTCAAGCCCAGCTCTTCATATAGACGTTCCGCCATTTCAGCTTTCGTCAGAGCCCCCATACGCTATTTCCTTAACGTGGCGTTGAACCTTTCTTCCAGGGAGGTGAGGATTTTCTGCATCGCACCGTTCACCTCATCGTCGTTTAGAGTGCGCGATGGGTGCTGCCAGGTCAAGCCGACTGCCATACTTTTGCTAAGAGGATCAATACCTTTCCCCTGATAGACATCAAATAGCTTGAGGTCTGTCAGGTTCTCGCCCGCAGCATCACGAATGCAACTCAGGATATCTTCGGCCGCGATCTCCTGCCCGACCAGCACAGCAAGGTCACGCCGGACTTCCGGGAATCGCGACAGCTCCGTGAAGGAAGGCATCCGCCCCTCGGCAATCTCGCTAAGCTTCAACTCAAACATGTAGACCGGCTGATCGATACCCAGGGTGCTTGCCAGCTCAGGATGGAGACTCCCAACGAATCCGACCAATCGGCCGTCGCGCTCGATACGCGCGGTCTGCCCCGGGTGCAGTGCCGGATGTTCTCCCGCAACGAAACGATAGACGCCAGCATTTCCGGCAAAAGCAAGCAGCGCCTCGACATCTGCCTTGATGTCGTAAAAGTCCACCGCCTCGCGCGAGTTCGTCCAACCCTCTGGCTGACGGCTCCCGGTTAGCACGCCAGCCAGCATACTTTCCTGCTCAAGCTCTTGTAACTGACCAACAAAGCGCAACCCTGCCTCGAACAGACGCACACGTGGTTGCTGCCGGTTGAGGTTGTACTGCAGCGCCTTGACCAGCCCTGGCCAAAGCGACGCGCGCATGGCCGCCATATCAGCGGAGATCGGGTTGGCAAGCTGCAACGGCTTCATGTCAGGACTGAACAGCTCGAACAGCTTGGGATCGATGAAGCTGTAAGTGATCGCCTCCTGATATCCGCGGGCGACCAGTAAACGCCGAAGCAAAGGTAGCTCGGCACGAGCCTCGGGCTTTGCCTCAGGTGCAAGCCGGGCCTGCGGATAACGCACGGGCAAGCGGTCATAACCATACAGCCGACCCAGCTCTTCGATCAGATCGACCTCAAGACTGATATCGAAGCGGTGACTCGGAACACAGACCTGCCAGCGACCTTTAGCCTCTTCGATAACCACCAAGTCTAAGGATGTCAGCAGGCGCACCACTTCGGCGCCATTCATTTCCAGCCCCAGCATCTGGTTGATGCGCTCAGCGCGCAAAGTTACTGGAGCGACTTTCGGCAAGTCGTCTTCGCTGACCACCTCAATGATCGGGCCCGCCTCGCCGCCAACGATATCCAGTAACAGACTCGTTGCACGCTCCATTGCCTGACGGGCGAGCTGCGAGTCGACGCCCCGCTCGTAGCGATGGGAAGCATCGGTGTGCAAACCGTAGGAACGAGCTTTGCCGGCCAACGCAATGGTGTCGAAAAAGGCACTTTCGAGGAAGATATTCTGGGTAGCGGTGCTTACGCCGCTGTGCTCTCCACCCATGACACCCGCGATGGCAAGAGCGCGCTGATGGTCTGCAATAACGAGCGTATCCGCACGCAGGGCGATCTCCTGACCGTCAAGCAAGACGAGCTTTTCGCCCTCCTCAGCCATCCGAACCCGGATACCGCCCTTGATCTCGGCAAGGTCGAAGGCATGCAGGGGCTGACCCAGTTCGAGCATTACGTAGTTGGTTACATCGACGATGGCATCAATGCTACGGATATCGGAGCGGCGCAGACGCTCAACCATCCAAAGCGGCGCCGGGCGCGACAGATCAACATTACGGACAACACGCCCGAGATAACGCGGGCATGCCTTGGGAGCCAGGACCTCGACTGGGCGTGTGTCGTCATGATGCAAAGGCGCCACGGTGAATTGCACCGGACTGACCAGTGAGCCATAAATCGCACCAACTTCACGAGCCAAGCCAGCGATGGAGAGGCAGTCACCACGGTTTGGGGTCAAACCGATTTCGATACTTGCATCGTCGAGACCGAGATACTCACGAAAATCAGTACCGACCGGCGCATCGCCGGCCAGCTCCATCAGTCCGCTATCGTCACTCCCCACCTGCAGCTCGGTTTCCGAGCAAAGCATGCCATTGGATTCGATACCGCGGAGCTTGGCCTTCTTGATCTTGAAGTCGCCCGGCAATTGAGCACCGATCATTGCAAACGGAATCTTCAGGCCAGGCCGCACGTTCGGGGCTCCGCAGACGACCTGAAAGGTTTCACTTCCATTGCTGACCTGACAGACCCGAAGCTTGTCGGCATCAGGATGCTGCACGGTTTCGAGGACCTCACCAACAACCACACCGCTGAAGCTGCCAGCAACGGGGGTAACAGCATCCACCTCAAGCCCGACCATGGACAGCCGAGCGACCAGCTCCTCGCGGGAGACCTGCGGATTTACCCAGCTCCGCAGCCATTGTTCACTGAATTTCATCCTGTTCTCCTAATAGTTCGTTGACGGGCGGCGGTACTAGCGAAATTGCGCAAGAAACCGCAGATCGTTATCGAAGAACAGGCGCAAGTCATTGACACCGTAACGCAGCATAGCGAGACGCTCAACACCCATACCGAAGGCGAACCCGGAATAACGCTCCGGATCGATTCCAGACATCCTCAATACATTCGGATGCACCATGCCGCAGCCCATTACCTCAAGCCAGCCGGTCTGCTTGCACACTCGGCAACCCTTGCCGCTACACATCACGCACTGCATGTCGACTTCTGCAGAGGGCTCGGTGAACGGAAAGAAGGAAGGCCGGAAGCGAACACCTAGCGGCTTCTCAAAGAACACCCGCAGGAACTCTTCAATGGTGCCTTTCAGATCAGCAAAGCTAACGCCCTCGTCGATCAGCAGCCCTTCGACCTGATGGAACATGGGGGAGTGAGTGATATCGGAATCGCAACGATAGACGCGGCCAGGGCAGACGATACGAATGGGAGGTTGACGTGATTCCATGGTGCGCACCTGAACCGGCGAGGTATGCGTGCGCAGCAACATGTTGGCATTGAAGTAGAAGGTATCGTGCATCGCCCTCGCCGGGTGATGCCCCGGAATATTCAGCGCCTCGAAGTTGTGGTAATCATCTTCGACTTCGGGACCCTCTGCCACGCTGTAACCAATGTGGCTGAAGAACTGCTCAACGCGCTCCAAGGTACGAGTTACCGGGTGCAGTCCGCCGGACGCCTCGCCGCGTCCAGGCAGTGTCACGTCGATTCGCTCGGCTGACAATTTAGCATCCAAGGCGGCCTTTTCCAGATCAGCCTTGCGAGCATTCAGCACATCCTGAACACTGCTCTTGGCCGCGTTGATCAGCGCACCGGCTTGCGGACGCTCCTCAGCAGAAAGCTTGCCCAGCGTTTGCATCAGCTGAGTGAGTTCGCCCTTCTTTCCCAGGTACTGAACACGTACCTGCTCGAGAGCACCGATATCCTCGCTTTGTTGCACGGCCTCTAGCGCTTGGGAGACCAGTGCATCCAAATTTTCCATGTACACAACCTCCAGAGGTTCTTGCAGAACCGCGCCGGTCAAACGCCCTTATTGGTCGTCGCCATACGCATTTTTGCAAAAGCCCCTTCCAGATACGAAATAGGGGAAGAGCACAAGGCTCTTCCCCTATTGATGACGTTGCAACGAACCCGAGAGTCCGGATTGTCAGGGCTTAAGCCAGAGAAGCTTTGGCTTTCTCGACAATCGCAGCAAACGCCGCTTTTTCGTTCACTGCCAGATCGGCCAGAACCTTGCGATCGATCTCGATGGCCGCCTTTTTCAGACCGGCGATCAGACGGCTGTAAGACAGACCGTTAACACGAGCACCAGCATTGATACGAGCGATCCACAGAGCGCGGAACTGACGCTTGCGCTGACGGCGATCGCGGTAGGCGTACTGGCCAGCCTTGATTACCGCCTGCTTGGCGACGCGGAATACACGCGAACGCGCTCCGTAGTAGCCTTTGGCGAGTTTCAGAATTTTCTTGTGACGGCGACGGGCAACGACGCCACGCTTAACACGAGCCATGAGTTATTCCTCTGAGTCTTGACCGGATCAACGAACGCGCAGCATGCGCTCCACTTTTGCAACGTCGGACGGGTGCACTTGCGAGCAACCGCGCAGCTGACGCTTACGCTTGGTGGACATCTTGGTCAGGATGTGGCTCTTGAAAGCGTGCTTGTGCTTGAAGCCGTTAGCAGTCTTCTTGAAGCGCTTCGCAGCACCACTTTTAGTCTTCATCTTTGGCATGTTCGGTACTCCACATTGTGGGTGATTACAAATAACCGCAAGGCCTGCCAGTGCCCTGGGGGTTACTTTTTCTTCTTGGGAGCGATGACCATGATCAGCTGGCGTCCTTCCATCTTCGGATGCTGTTCGACCGAGCCATATTCCGCGAGATCGTTTTCGACCCGCTTCAACAGCTCCATCCCCAGCTCCTGATGGGCCATCTCACGGCCACGGAATCGCAAAGATACCTTGGCCCTGTCCCCGTCACTCAGGAAACGCACCAGGTTGCGTAGCTTGACCTGGTAGTCCCCTTCTTCCGTCCCTGGACGAAACTTTACTTCTTTAACCTGAATCTGCTTCTGGTTTTTCTTCGCCGCAGCAACCTGCTTTTTCTTCTCAAACAGATGCTTGCCGTAATCCATGATCCGACAGACCGGAGGATTTGCATCGGCGGAAATTTCAACCAGATCCAGCTTGGCTTCTTCAGCTACTTGCAGCGCTTCATCAATCGAGACGATGCCAATCTGCTCGCCGTCAGCACCAATCAAACGGACCTCACGAGCCGAGATATTCTCGTTGATCGGGGCCTTGGGTGCAGCTCGTTTATCCTGTCTCATTTCACGCTTAATAGTCATTACTCCAATTCTTGGCGACCACGCCGGGAAACCGCCTGTGTCAACATCTGCGCGAACTGCTCGAGGGGCATAGAGCCCAGATCGACGCCTTCACGGGTGCGCACAGCAACGGATCGTGTCTCAACCTCCCGATCCCCGATAACCAAGAGATAAGGAGTCTTGAGCAAAGTATGCTCGCGGATTTTAAAGCCGATCTTTTCGTTTCTCAAGTCGCACTTGGCACGAAACCCGCTTTGGACGAGCGTTTTTTCGACTTCAGCGGCAAAAGCGGCCTGCTTGTCGGTGATATTCATGATCACCGCCTGAGTCGGCGCAAGCCAGGCCGGGAAAGCGCCCTCGTAATGCTCGATCAGAATACCAATGAAACGCTCGAACGAACCGAGGATGGCTCGATGCAGCATGACTGGGTGCTGCCGATCATTATTCTCGCTGACATACTCTGCGCCCAGCCGCACCGGAAGATTGAAGTCCAGCTGCAGGGTACCGCACTGCCATACACGACCCAGACAATCGCGCAAGGAGAACTCGATCTTGGGGCCATAAAAAGCCCCCTCGCCCGGCTGCAGGTCGTACGGCAGCCCAGCACTTTCGAGCGCCGCCGCCAGCGCCGCTTCAGCCTTATCCCAAAGCTCATCGGAGCCGACACGCTTCTCGGGCCGGGTCGAGAGCTTCAGCTCGATATCCGAAAAACCGAAATCGGCATACACCGCTTGCGTCAGCTTGATGAACGCCGCCGACTCAGCCTGCATCTGCTCTTCGGTGCAGAAGATGTGCGCATCGTCCTGAGTAAAGCCTCGTACTCGCATGATGCCGTGCAGCGCACCAGACGGCTCATTACGGTGGCAAGCGCCAAATTCGGCTAGCCGCAGCGGCAGCTCGCGATAGCTCTTCAAGCCCTGATTGTAAACCTGCACATGGCAGGGGCAGTTCATCGGCTTGATCGCGTAATCACGACTTTCCGACTCAGTCGTGAACATGTTTTCGGCGTAGTTCGCCCAATGCCCGGATTTCTCCCAGAGCACGCGATCAACCACCTGCGGCGTCCTAATTTCCAGGTAACCGTTTTCGCGCTGAACCTGCCGCATGTACTGCTCTAGCACCTGATACAGCGTCCAACCATTGGGATGCCAGAACACCATCCCAGGCGCCTCTTCCTGGGTATGAAACAGATCCAGACGCTTGCCGATCTTGCGGTGGTCGCGCTTTTCAGCTTCCTCGATACGCTGGATATAAGCAGCCAGCTGCTTCTTGTCGGCCCAAGCCGTACCGTAGATGCGCTGGAGCTGCTCATTCTTCGCATCTCCACGCCAGTAGGCACCAGACAGCTTGGTGAGCTTGAAAGACTTCAGAAAGCGTGTATTCGGCACGTGCGGACCACGACACATGTCGACGTACTCTTCGTGGTAATACAAGCCCATCGCCTGTTCGTCGGGCATATCTTCGACCAGACGAAGCTTGTAATCCTCGCCGCGCGAGGCAAATACATCTATCACCTCCGCTCGCGGCGTCACCTTCTTGATGACGTCGTAGTCGCGTTCGATCAGCTCTTTCATACGCTGCTCGATGACAGCAACGTCATCGGGAGTGAAAGGACGTTCGTAGGCGATATCGTAGTAGAAGCCCTCATCAATGACCGGCCCAATGACCATGCGGGCGGTCGGGTAGAGCTGCTTCACAGCATGCCCGATAAGGTGCGCACAGGAGTGACGAATGATCTCCAGCCCCTCCTCATCCTTCGGCGTGATGATCTGTAGCGCTGCATCTTTTTCAATCAGATCACAAGCATCGACCAGCTTGCCGTCGACCTTGCCGGCAACGGTCGCCTTGGCGAGGCCAGCACCAATGGACTGAGCCACTTCGGCCACAGTAACCGGATGATCGAACGAACGCTGACTGCCATCGGGAAGAGTAATGGTGGGCATGGCGCCTCCTCTCCTAGTGGTGACCCGTACCAAAGGCCACATGGGTTGGGATGAGCCAGTAAAGCGATTCGGCGAGCACACCTGCCGCACAATGGCAGGAGCCTTAGGCTCACCCGACCGAACCGAAGTCACTGGAGGAAAACAAGACTGGCGATGCTTTCAGAAACCCTGACCTCTGACAAGCAAGCCAAAAAAAAGGGCCGCGTAAGCGACCCTTTTATTCGAATTGGTAGGCACAATTGGATTCGAACCAACGACCCCCACCATGTCAAGCAGGCCGCAAAAGCGACGGGCACTATACACGGTGCAGCCCCTAGGAACCATCCATTCACACAGGAGGTTTCTAAATGGCAACGATACGTCAGCTTTCCTCAGGGAACTGGAATGCACAGGTAAGGGTGCAGGGGAAGCCTGCTCAGTCCAAGACCTTCCCCACCGAGGAAGCAGCACAGCAATGGGCTAGGCAGCAAGAAGCCCTCACCAAGGAACACAAGTCGCACACCATCTATTCCCTTGGCATGTCCTATTGCCAAGCCCGCCTCCTGGGGAGAGGAAGCCACAAGCATGCTCTACAAATAGTGGAGCATCTAGCCAAGGCATTCCCTCAGCCCATCCAAGACATCTGAATCGCCCCGGCTTTCCTAGACACTTTCCAAGCTCTGGAAATAGCGCTTTTCAAAATCCACTGGCGATAGCTGCATAGCGCTGCTGTGCCGGCGTTTAGGGTTATAAAACATCTCGATGTAATCGAACACATCAGCGCGTGCTTCTTCCCGAGTGCCGTAGGTTTTCTGTCTGATGCGTTCGGGCTTCAGCAGTTGGAAAAAACTTTCTGCCACGGCATTGTCGTGACAGTTACCGCGCCGGCTCATGCTACTGATCAGGTTGTTGGCCTTAAGGAAACTTTGCCAGTCCAAGCTACTGAACTGACTGCCCTGGTCTGAGTGGATCATCACTTCCTGCTTGGGTTTGCGCCGCCACACCGCCATCAGTAAGGCATCAATCGCGAGATCGCTGCACATCCGTGGTTTCATCGACCAGCCGACCACTTGGCGTGAAAACAGATCCAGCACCACTGCCAAGTAAAGCCAGCCTTCATAGGTGCGGATGTAGGTGATGTCAGTAACCCAGACTTTATTGGGCTCAGCGACCTTGAACTGCCTCTCCAGACGGTTGGGCGAGGCCACTTTCGGCTTGCCACCGTAATAGCCAGGGCGCCGACGATAGCCGGTCTGCGAACGCAGCTTCTCCAACCTCATCAGGCGGGCCACGCGGTGACGGCCACAGGACTCACCCAACTCACGCAGGTCGTCGTGGATCTTTCGATAGCCGTAAACACCACCACTTTCCAGCCACGCATGCTTGATCAACCCGAGCAGACGCTGATCTTCCTTGGCGCGTACGGAGCTAGGCTCGGATAGCCAAGCGTAGTAACCGCTGGGATGCACTTTGAGGGCTTGGCAGAGACGCCGAACCGGATACTCCACCGACAGCTTGCTGATGAAGGCGTACTTCAGCCGGACTCCTTGGCAAAGTACGCGGCGGCCTTTTTTAGGATGTCTCGCTCTTCGGTCACTCGCTTGAGTTCAGCACGCAGACGACGCAGTTCGGCCTGCTGATCATCCTCTTGCTGCCGCTTTTCCTGGGGCTTGCTGTAGCGTTTGATCCAGGCATACAGGCTGTGCACCGACATACCTAACCGCGCTGCCACCTCGGCTACAGGAAGGCCACGCTCGGTCACTTGCTTGACCGCTTCGATTTTGAATTCTTCGGGGTAACGCTGGTTGCTCATGGCACCTCCTAATGGGCCTCATTATGAGGCTTGGAGGTGTCTACGAAACTAGGGGCGATTCACGCATAAGGGCTGGCAGTGTCTCGCCTATGGCATCGGGTAGGCATCAGGTGTAACTCCTCGTATACGAGCTTACAGAGGCTCCCCATCGAAGGCACATAGCTCAGTTGGTTAGAGCATCTGAGCGTAGCGAATCCGGGGCGAACGAAGTGAGGACCACCTTCACTAGGTGGGGACATTCCTATATATAACAAAGGCTTAGGTATTGACGTTCACACTAGATCGGTGTGAATGAGGGGATGTCCTTCACACGTTCACATTGCCCAGTGTGAAAAGGGGCTGTAAATTGTAAAGGTTTTCTAGGGACAAACAAAAAGGGGAACCCGCTAGGATTCCCCTTTATGTACCGCGCTAAGCGGCTTCGAATTGGTAGGCACAATTGGATTCGAACCAACGACCCCCACCATGTCAAGGTGGTGCTCTAACCAACTGAGCTATGTGCCTTCGATGGGGGCGCATTCTAAAGCCAAGAAAAAAAGAGTCAAGCGGTTTTTCTTCTAACTCACTGATATCTGGAAATTTTGAAAATTCCTGCTTGCTATGTTGCGACGCTGGCGAGCTACAGGGTCAAGCGCTAGGATGCGTAAAAAATTCAGAACAGAGAATCCAAGATGCCGCACAACAATTATCCCGCTTCCTACTACGCAGCGACGGCCAACGCGAAAGTTGTTCGACAAGAACTTCAGGAAAACAAGCAGGCCGACGTGTGCGTGATCGGCGCCGGATACACAGGCCTGTCGACGGCCCTGTTTCTTCTTGAAAAGGGTTTCAGCGTAATCATATTGGAAGCAGCCAAGGTCGGTTTCGGCGCCTCTGGGCGCAATGGCGGGCAGATCGTCAACAGCTACAGCCGAGACCTTGACAGCATCGAGCGCAGTGCGAGCGCCTCGGCAGCGAAGTTGATCGGGGATATGGCATTCGAAGGCGGACGAATTATCCGTGAACGTGTAGCACGCTATGGCATTCAGTGCGACCTGAAAGACGGCGGCGTATTTGCCGCCTTCAATCAGAAGCAGATGCACCACCTCGAAGCACAGAAGGCCTTGTGGGAAAGATATGGCTACCCGCACCTCGAGCTACTGGATAAACAAGGCATACAGCGAGTGGTCGCTAGCGAGAGCTATGCCGGAGGTATGCTCGACAAGCAAGGCGGCCATATTCACCCTCTCAATCTGGCACTCGGAGAAGCAGAAGCTGTTGAATCACTGGGAGGCAGCATCTTCGAGCAATCCCCCGCGCTTCGCATCGAATATGGCGACGCGCCGCTGGTGCACACTCCAAAGGGGACCGTGCGCGCAAGATTCGTCGTAGTAGCAGGCAACGCCTATCTTGGCAATTTGATTCCCGAGCTCGCCGCCAAATCCATGCCTTGCGGCACACAAGTGGTCGCGACGGAGCCACTTGATGATGAACTCGCAAACAGCCTTCTGCCTCAGGACTATTGCGTAGAGGACTGCAATTATCTGCTTGATTACTACCGGCTCTCAGCGGACAAACGGCTCATCTACGGGGGCGGCGTAGTGTACGGCGCACGTGATCCCGCCGACATCGAATCGATCATACGGCCCAATATGCTGAAGACCTTTCCGCAGCTGGAAAAAGTGAAGATCGACTTTGCCTGGACAGGCAATTTCCTGCTGACGCTTTCACGGCTGCCCCAGGTGGGGCGACTGGGCAGCAACATCTACTACTCGCAGGGTTGTAGCGGCCATGGCGTCACCTACACACATGTTGCTGGAAAGGTGATCGCGGAGGCCCTGAGCGGCCAGGCAGAGCGCTTTGATGCGCTCGCCAGCCTGCCTCATTACCCTTTCCCTGGAGGACAGCGTTTTCAGGTACCGCTCAGCGCTCTCGGAGCGATGTACTACAACCTGCGCGACAGGCTTGGCTTCTGACCGAGATCACTTGGACACGCATGGCGGGCTCGGCAAGCATTGCGCCGCTCGCTTGCTCTCCAGGGCCGGCAGCGGCGCCCTGAGCCGATCATCATCCGGATCCATTCGCAGGGCACAGGCCTGTGCGTGGCGAGCACCCACGTCACAACCGTTCTCAGCCATTACCTGCGATAGATTGAACCAGCCAATGGCGAAGCCCGGGTCGAGACGAACACTGCGCCGTAACGATTCCTCAGCCGCAGCCTTTTCTCCAGCCGCATACTGACTGTTCGCCAAAGCAAACTGCGTGAGCGCCGAGTTCCAACGCTTCGCGCCGGCTTCGTACGCCGCCCGAGCCGCGCGCAGTTGCCCAACCTCTTCCAGATCGCTGGCACTGCGCAGCCAGACAGTTTCTTGCGCAGTTTGTGGTATCCGCTGTGGCTGCAAAGCAAGCACGGCCCAGCGCTCCGCCTTGCGCCACGAGCGCTCGAACTCGTGAAAACTCACCACCAAACGCTTGGTAGTGCCAGACCTAAGCACAATTTCCTGATCTGCAAGGTCATAGCCCACCACCACGGCAAAATGCCATTGAGGCCAACGATCGAAAGCGAGGTTCTGTAGAACCAGCACCGGGTTGCCCGCAGCGACTTCGGCAAGAAGATCACTGAGACTAGGCTGCAGCGGATATACAAGAAGCCCAGCAGAGCGGGCGGCAGCAACCATCTCCACCTGCAAGCTGCCTTTGCGCTTGGGAATGTAGACCTGCTCTACAAGCGCTTCCGGCGTTACTTCGATGTCACGCTGCACGAGCATGGTTGCCAATGCAGCGGGTCCGCATTGGTAGTCTTCCTGCGGGTAGAACGGAACGTCCACCAACTCGGCTCTTGTCGGGAGCTGAGCATGATCGACAAGCGTAACCGTCGTTCGCGCACAGCCCCCGAGAAGACCGATCAGGAGCAGTATGAGGAGCCGCTGGCTCAACGATTGATGCAGTTGACGAAGTTGAAAATATTAGTGGCACATAGCATGTCCGTGATGATGAAGATCACTAGGAACAGCACGATCACGCCGACAACGCCTGCCCCTGCAGGGGCCTGATCAAGTTGCTGATTGAACTGGGCCAGTTCCGCTGCCGTCAGGCCGTTGATGCGCTTTTCAACCTGATCACGTTCGACGCCCATCGCTTCCAGCTTCTTTTGCACATCCTGATCATCCAGCATCGTCAGCAACTGTTGCCGATCGACCTGCTGCTGATGTTCAGCAACAACCTCAGGCGTGCCGATCATCGCAGCTTGCGCCAGCGGAACTTGAGCTACCAGAAGCAAGTGCAGAGCAGCTAGCACCGTAGCGACACGCTTGAGTAGGGGGGAATTGAACATAGCGGAACTCCTTATTTTTCTTGCAGCCAGGGGATTGCAAAGCGCCATCAGCCATTAAGACGAGCCAACGCCGCTTCGGTTCCCATCCACAGCTGTTTTTTCCAACTGGCATGGAGGCCTATCGGCATTCCCGTATCTTTGATAGTAGTTGCGCTCCGACAAACCAGACGAAAAAGGAGACGCTGTGCAGCGCATCAAACGAGCCCTACCAATTGCCATAACCTCGGCCACATTTGTACTGACAGGCTGTCAAACGACATCTACAGCACCGTCAAACAGCAGCCCGACTGTGTCAGTCGGACGGTGCAACGCCGATGCCGTGGCAAGCTTGACGGGCCAAACCGTCACGCCAGAAATACTTGAACGAGCAAGGGAGCAATCCGGGGCAATCACCGCGCGGGTCCTGCGGCCCGACGATATCGTCACGCTGGAATACAACTCGCAGAGACTGAATATCTATACCGACAAGGATATGACCATAGAGCGCATCGGCTGCGGCTAATACCGCATGCGTGATACCGCTCAGCAAGCATGGCCTGCTGAGCGGCATCTGCGTCGGTGCATGACAGGGCCGCGCTAGTGGGCAACAGCCTTGCGCATATGGAACTGAGATGCCGAAATCTGCTTGGGCGGGGTGAGCAAGAAGTACAGTTTGTAGCGATTGATCACGACTTGCGCCAACAACGGAGCCCCCGTACCGATCAGCGTTCCGATAATCAGATGCGCTGTGATTGAATCAATACCAAGGAATTTGCTGAGTATTACCCGCACCCCGCTACCGGCCAGAATATGCATCAGGTAGATCGTCATCGACGAAGCGCCGATAAACAGAAACCAATCCACGCGAAACTGACCTAGCCACATCGACAACGCGATCATGAAAAAGATGGATATGGTTGCAAGCGCGAGTACCGCCATGCCGCCATCGGCATAGTTCAGACCGAAGGTCACATGAAACAGGTACTGCCCCAGGATGAACAGCGCACCAAAAAATAGTGTCAGCTGGGTATAACGCGCAAGGAAGAACGTCTTGACCTCGTTGAACCAGACGCCCAGTGCAAAGAAGACGGTATTGCCCAGGATAAAGCGGGTCATGTTGTTTACCGTCAGATCCTGCTGGAAGACATACAGCAAGCCAAACAGGACCACGAATGGCAAGAAATAGCGCCGATCTGCCCGCGCATAAAGAAACGCACAAACTACGAACACCAGAAACAGAGCGTACAGGAACCAGAACTGCGCTCGCGGCATCCAGAGCAACGAGAACACCTCAACCAAGGTGACCTGACCGTTCGTGTAATTCGACAGGACGACTTCGAACAGACCTTGTAGTAAAGACCAGACAATAAAGGGATAGACGATTGTGTCGACCTTGTTGATGATCAACCCGCCCCGGCCCCGCTTCTGCAACGAATCGAAGAAGAATAAACCCGACAGGAAGAAGAACAGCGGCATGTGAAAGCTGTAGATGATGCTGTCGACCAGCACGAATCGCGCCTCATCCATCGGCAACCCGGCATTGAACACGCCTCGCGCGACATGCCCGTAGACAACAAGAATGATCCCGATCGCCTTGGCATAATCAACCCAAACGTTTCTCTCCTGCATTTGATTGTTCTCCTTGTATCAGCCAATGAGCAGGCGGCACCCGCTTCCAGAGAAAGTGGATGGAGGAGATAGACAACAGGATTTTTCGTTGGTTTAGCTGAAGCACTCCTGGGTAGCCGAAGCGCGACACGGATTCCAATAGAGCGCCAGGCCTCCACACCAATACCGCGCGCACGCTGCCTGACCGCCAGCCCGAGCGCTATATGCAAGCTTTTCTGGAGCGATGATATGCCCGACCCGCTACTGCCTTCCTGCTCCATCCTGCTTCTGGCGGGTGGCCGTGGGCAACGCATGGGAGGACAGGACAAAGGACTGCTCGAATGGCAGGGACGCCCATTGATTGCATGGTTGCATGAGACCGTTCAGCCATTGACAGACGACCTGCTGCTGTCCTGCAACCGCAATCGAGCCCGCTACTCGGCCTATGCCGATCGATTGATTAGCGATGAAGAGCAGGGATTCCCCGGCCCCCTTGCAGGAATACGCAGCGGTCTTGCAGCTGCTCGCAACGCCTGGATGCTCGTACTGCCGTGCGACACCCCGTTGATTGATCGCCCCTTGCTGCAGTCGCTCTACCAGACCGCGCTCGAAGAGCCAGACAGGCCAGTCATGCTGAGCTGCGAAGGCCAGTGGGAGCCCCTGTTCAGCATAATTCCCACCGGCCGACAGGCCGAAGTTGACGCTTGCTGGCAATCTGGAGAGCGCAGCCCTTTGCGTGCACTTCTTCATCTTGGCGCCCGTGCGCTTGAGGTACACCGGGGCGACCCCCGCCTCGCCAACCTGAACACACCGGAGCTGCTCAAGATCACTGGCTCGAGGGGAACTTCGTCCTAGCGGGTTTCGTCCCATGGGTATCGAACCCGCAGAAGGAACAGCGTCATGCAACCACGCATCATCCCCGCCCTGCTACTCGCGCTGGGCTTTACCGTCCTTGCCGGCTGCGCGAACCCCAGCGTGATCACGCTCAACGATGGTCGTGAAATTCAAACTCTGGACCATCCCGATTTCGATGACGAGTCGGGCTTCTACGAATATGAGCAAATCGATGGCAAGCCAGGCAAAGTGAACAAGGATCAGGTTCGCACCGTACGAGAACTCTGAGCCAGGTCGACCTTCGCACAAGATAGATCCTAGGTTATCTGCCGCGAAGGTCGATTGTTCCGCTAGCAGCTCGCAAAAGGCTGGTCGCCCCCCAAAAAAAACCCTCCTAACACCTTGTGCAGCAAAACTTTTTCTGTAGAATGCGCGCCATCTTCGGAGCGTAGCGCAGCTTGGTAGCGCGTCTCGTTCGGGACGAGAAGGTCGCTGGTTCGAATCCAGTCGCTCCGACCATATCCCGCTGTTCAGCTAGCTGCTTAGCTGAACAAAAAACCGGCAAACATGCCGGTTTTTTTATGCCTGTAATTTGTTCAACATCACGTCGAACCCTGAAGAAAACTCACCACCTGCTCTGCCTCGAACGGCCAGTCCAATTCGGAACCGGTATCGACGCGACGAAGCACCGGGATTCGCAAAGCGTAATCCTCGACCCAATCAGGGCGCTCAGCGATATCGATCAACTCGACCAGCAGCCCATATTCGACCAAAGGCATGAGCACTTCCTCGGCCTGCTCGCATAGATGGCAGCCCAAGGTCCCGAACAGTTGGCATTCCGGCAACATCTGACGTTCTCGCAATGTTATGTGCTCGAATTCTAGCAAGCGTTATTCGGCGCGCCATTGATAAATGACTTCGGTCGGCAGACGCACCAGCAACGAAAATGTGAATTCAGCCTCACTCATCAGGCGATTATGCGATGGCCCTTCGACTCTGCCCGAGCAAAACGCTAGGATGCTGCCACCCGCGGCGACGCAGATCGCCCGGCACACCCTTTAGTCTTTAACCGCCAGGCCGTTGTCTTGTGCCACTTTACGGGTCGTACACGAATATCGCGCACATGCACGATATGCCCGCGACCGTCTAGCACGTTGACTTGCGGGACTTGGCGACTAAAGTCTAAAGGCTGAAACAATGATGAAATGTTTTATTGCATGTCGCCGTAAGAGCGACCTTCAGAGCATCATCCAACGAGGAGAACAAGAAATGCCCAAGACCCCAATCGCCCGGGGCGTGGCCCTGGCCACTCTGGGAGCAACCCTAGCCATTCCTTCCATGGCTCAAGCTGCTTTTATCGAAGATACAAAGGCTGGCCTGGAGCTGCGTAACTTCTACATGAATCGTGATTTCCGCGATAACGCTAGTACTGCAAATAGCAAGGCAGAAGAGTGGGCACAGGGCTTCATTCTTCGCGTTGAGTCCGGCTTTACCGAAGGCACCGTGGGCTTTGGTGTAGATGCTCTCGGCCTGCTGGGCGTCAAGCTTGATTCGGGCGGTGGCCGTGCCAATACCGGCATTCTGCCCATGGGTGACTCGGGCGAAGCTCCCGATGACTATTCCTCGCTGGGTCTCGCAGCGAAGTTCAAGGTATCCGAGACTGTTCTGAAAGTCGGCACTCTCCAGCCCAAGAACATGGCGATTTCCTCCAGCGACTCTCGCCTGCTGCCGCAAACCTTCCAGGGCGCACAGATTGTCTCCAAGGAGATCACGGGCCTGACTCTGGACGGCGGTTACCTCAACCGTGCCAACCATCGTAACTCGTCCAATAATCAAGGCTTGGGTTATGGCGGTAAAGGCGCAGCTTTTGGTGAGGATGCAATTGATGCTTCAGACGTAGATGATTTTATCTTTGCTGGTGGTAGCTATAAGCTGACCAATGACCTTACTGCGTCGTACTACTACAGCAATCTCGAAGAAGTCTACAAGCAGCATTCCACTAACCTAGTTCATATTCTCCCACTGGGAGAAGGCCAGTCGCTGAAGACTGACCTGCGTTACGCTCGTTCCAGCGAAGACGGCAGCTCGAATGTTGACAACAAAGCACTCGGGGCTATGGTGACATACTCGCTGAGCGGCCATAGCTTTGGTCTCGGCTATCAAAAAATGAGTGGTGACACCGGTTTCGCCTATGTGGCTGAATTCACAGACCCCTTCCTGGTCAACTATGTGCAAATCAATGATTTTGCTAACGCCAACCAGAAATCCTGGCAGGCCCGCTATGACTTCAACTTCGCTGCTGTCGGCATTCCTGGCCTGACCTTCATGACTCGTTACATCACTGGCGATGGCCATGAAGATGCCGCTGGAAGGGACCTCAACCAGTGGGAACGCAACACCGATATCGGTTATACCTTCCAAGAAGGCGCGTTGAAAAACCTGAACGTCAAATGGCGTAACGCTACAGCTCGTAGCAATTACGGTACAGGCACTACGGCGTTCACTAACGCCGACGAAAACCGTCTGATCGTTAGCTACACCATCCCGCTGATGTAATAGCGGCCTACCGCATCTCGATGCAGTAGACAGAAAAACCCGCTTCGGCGGGTTTTTCTTTTCAGGAAGGTTGCGTATTACAGGCTTTATCGATTCCGCCTGTGATAAAAGTGCTGTGCAATTAAAGGGTGGAATCACCGCAGGCGTTTCTGAGGCTCACTGCACGCTCAACACAAACCCGAGTCATTTCACTTCTCACCGTAACCGCAGCTTTCCGCTGCTTCATTCAAAACGAAGCGGGAACCTTGCGTCACCGTCATGCTCGAACTTGAAGTACCGTCACCATTCCCATGACTTCACCAAGGAGCAAGCAGATGTCTACCGAATCCACTTTCAGCACCAGTGATAACACCCCTATCCCTGACGCAACCGCTGGCTCTACCGGCTCGCTGATCGACAAATCAGCCCACCGCCGCAACCTTCAGGCTGCACAGAACGCACTGATCGAAGAATTCCACACGCTTATCGCAGATACCGAGCGCCTGCTCAAACACACCCAGGACACCGCCGGAAGCCAGACCGAAGAATTGCGCGGGAAAATTACTGCCAACATGAGTCGTGCCCGGGAAATGTTGAAGGAGCAGGAAAACACGCTGCGTGATCAGAGTGAAGCAGCCATTCAGTGCACGGAAGAATACGTTCAAACGCACCCCTGGCAGTCCATTGGTATTGCTGCGGGCGCCGGCTTTCTTCTTGGCATGATCATGCGCCGCTGAAGGAGGAAAGCAGGCCAATGGAAGCAAAATATTCCGATGAAGCACCCGCACCGTCCCTGAAAAAAATGGGCGGCGCGGTTGTCGGCCTTCTTCAAGGGCATCTGGAGCTGATTGGAATAGAGCTCCAGGAAGAGCGCAGCCGCGTATTCAGGCTGTTTCTTCTGGCAAGTATCAGCCTGATCCTGGGCCTGCTGATTCTGGCGGGGCTTTCAGCAGCCATCGTCATCACCTTCTGGGAAACCAATCCCATCGCGGCCATTCTGATTCTCTGTCTGGTGTATGCGATTGTCATGGCGGTGTGTATAAGCCGCGCCATTCGCCTCGCCAAGGCCTGCGCGTCGCCCTTCCAGGCAACAGTCGAGGAACTGGCCCGCAACCAGGAGCGTTTACTGCCATGAGTCTTCCCCTCAGCACTTCCAGCGATCTGGCCCTGCGCAAGGATCTGATTCGACTGCGCATGGAGATGAATCGTCAGCAGATCCTCTATCATGCGCAGCCTTTGGCTCATCCTGTGCAGCGTATCAAGAGCATCATGAGCAACCGTGGCGCAGCTTCCGAGCGCCACGGAAAAGGGCCGCTGATGCTGGCTGCGACCGTTGTACTCGCCGTATTCGGCCCGCGCCTGGGCAAAGTAGGCAAGCTTGCGCGTCTGGGAATCACGCTCTACCCGCTGGTTCGCAAACTGCGCCAGTAGCCCAAGGCACAATGGCGCCAATAACTGCAATCCGGCACGTTCCAAAAAGCAGAAACCGCATTTACAGGCCCTGCCTAATCGGCGACAAAATGGTCGAACCGTAGGGCCGAACCTTTTCGCCCTCTGCTGGCAATCCTGGCCGAATGAACTCGGGCCTATGGGTGCTGGTCAGGCCTGTAATCAATACCTGGAATGCGTCACACTGCGCTGTCGGCGTACCAGCCTCCCTGGCGGCCACAAGGAGATAGCCCCCTTTGGACTGGCATACCCTACTTAATCGTGAACGGCTCGGAAAGTCCGTTCACAGCACAGAGGAACTGGGTCGAAGTCCTTTCCACAAGGACCACGACAGGGTCATCTTTTCCGGCGCGTTCCGGCGGCTCGGACGCAAGACCCAGGTGCATCCTGTTTCCAGCAATGACCATATCCACACCCGCCTGACCCACTCGCTTGAGGTCAGCTGCGTCGGCCGTTCCCTGGGCATGCGCGTAGGGGAAGTGCTGCGCGAGAACCTGCCCGAATGGTGCAGCCCGGCCGACCTCGGGATGATCATCCAGTCGGCCTGCCTCGCCCATGACATTGGCAATCCGCCGTTTGGCCATTCCGGCGAGGATGCTATTCGCTGCTGGTTCCAGCAGGCCGCAGGGCGCGGATGGCTCGACGATATGAGCGACGCGCAACGCGCGGACTTTCTCAACTTCGAAGGCAACGCACAGGGATTTCGAGTGCTTACGCAACTCGAATACCACCAGTTCGACGGTGGAACGCGACTGACCTACGCCACCCTCGGCACGTATCTCAAGTACCCCTGGACTTCACGCCATGCAGAGGCGCTGGGGTACAAGAAGCACAAGTTCGGGTGCTATCAGAATGAGCAACCGCTGCTCGAGCAAATTGCACAGAAGCTGAACCTGCCCAACGTCGCAGAGCAACGCTGGGCCCGCCATCCTCTGGTCTACCTCATGGAGGCAGCAGACGACATCTGTTACGGCCTGATCGACCTGGAAGACGGCCTCGAGATGGAGCTGCTGGAATATTCGGAAGTCGAAGCGCTGTTACTGGCTCTGGTGGGCGATGACATTCCGGAAACCTATCGTCAGCTGGGCCCGAGGGATTCAAGGCGGCGCAAACTGGCCATTCTGCGCGGCAAGGCGATCGAACACCTGACCAATGCGGCCGCTGGTGCCTTCGTCGAGCAGCAGAGCAACCTGCTTCGTGGCGAGTTGCACGGTGACCTGGTCGAACATATGCATGGGCCGGCCAAAGAGTGCGTATTGCAGGCAAAGGCGATGGCGCGGCAGAAGATTTTTCAGGACAAGCGCAAAACCCTGCACGAGATAGGCGCCTATACCACGCTGGAAATACTGCTCAATGCATTTTGCGGCGCAGCACTGGAACAACATCGCGGCGGTACCCCCTCGTTCAAGAATCAGCGGATCCTCGACCTGCTCGGACGCAGCGCGCCCTCGCCCGAGCTACCGCTCTATCAGTCGTTCCTGCGCATGATCGACTTCATCGCAGGCATGACCGATAGCTACGCCACGGAGATGGCCGGCGAGATGACCGGCCGCTCCAGCCCGGTTTGACCCACATGAAGCGCCTGCTGCGGCAAAGCATCCACTGGCACCCCGTGCACCCCGCCTGGGGCGCTGCCATGGTGGCCGGCTTTGGTTGCGCCTTGCCGTTGCTGCTGGGGCTGTTCAGTGGCCATCCCGGCTTCCTCTGGGCAACGGTCGGCGCCTTTCAGGCGGCCAAGGCCAACCCACTTCATCGCTTCGGCATGCTGCGCATGCTGTTACTCATCGCGCTGGGCGCCGGGAGTGCCGGACTGGGCTTCTGGTCGGCGACTCATCCACTGATCAGTCTCGGCCTGTTCGCCTTCTACGGCCTGCTGCTGGCTTGGTTGCAGCGCTACGGCAGCGAAGCGGGAAAGCTCGGTATCGGTCTGGCCATCTGCCTCTGCCTTGGCCAAGGGCAGCACGGCATCGGTGAGTTCAACAACCCGTACGCGATAGCCTTTCTTTTCGCGCTCGGGGGACTCTGGGTTACCTTGCTCGCCTTCGGCCTGCGGGGGATGCATGGGCTGCGCATGTGGCCATATATGCCGCGGCTGATGAGCATCCTGCGGGTGCTGCGCAGGCATGCTCGCCGAACGCCGATCCGGCAATGGCGTGTGCACGCCCTGACCTACATCCTGGCCGGAGCATTGGGCGGGGTGATCGTGAATATGGCTGAACTGCCCAGAGGCTACTGGCTGACGCTGGCGGTGTTCACCACGCTGCAGATGGATTTGGAGCGGAGTCTGGTGCGGGCGCTACAGGCCAGCCTTGGAATATTGGCGGCCGCGACCATACTGATCTACATCGGCCACGGCCTGGCTGACCCGCCTCTGATGGTGATGATCCTGCTGCCGCTTATCGTGCTGGGCAGAGCGTTTCAGGCGAATCACTATGGGCTATTCGTCCTGCAGACCACGCTGCTGTTCCTGCTGCTGGCGGAGACGCTGGCCCAAGACTGGAACCTGCCGCAGATACGCCTCATCAATGCTGCCATCGGTGTAGCTGTGGCGCTGCTCATCGCAACGCTGATGCACGTCTTGCAGATGCTGCTGGCCAGGCGCTCGCGCAGGAAAGCCCAGCGGGCAGCATCGCAACGATCAGACGAAAAGACTACTTCTCAGCCCTGATCGGGTTTTCCGGGTACCACACATCCATCAGCGGACTGACACTGTACTCAGCCAGTTCGCTGCGGCCTTTCAGCCAGGCGTCGACTTTCGCACGCTGCTCTTCGCTGACCGAGCCGCGACGGCCGAGGCAGACAAAACCGTAGTCTTCGCCACCGATATAGCCGAGTTCATTGGCTTCCATCGCTTCGCTGATAAACGCTTCGAGGAAGTCGTCCACAGCCTTGCTTTCGATACCTTCGCGGTAGGTGAGATTGACCTCGAAGCCGAGCTCCTGGAACTCATCGACACAGAGTTTCTTACGCAGGCGGCGCGAACGATTGGTAGCCATTTGGGGGCGATCCTTTTTCTACTTGATGACGGCGCGCACTCTAACAGCAACCCCGCGCCAAGGCGATGACCGACAGCAGCGCTCGGCTCATCGCAGCCTAGTGCACATCTGTCTTTGCAGTAACCCATGCACCGCAGCTACGCTTATCGGATAGAGGCACGACGCCTCTACAGCACGGGCATAATGGCCCGCATTCGTTCCCTAAGAGCAGTGGGAAACACATGCCAAATCAAACCGCCAGCAGCCCCCTGTGTTTGCCCAGAGGCGCTCGTACGATGAGCTCCATCCTCCGCGGCATCACCTTAGCCATCCTCGCCCTGCCCTTGACCCTGCCAGCCCAGGCCGCCGGGGTGAACCAGACACTGCCACCGCGCGTCGAACAGGCACTGAAAGCCAACAAGATCAGCAGCGACGCACTGTCCGTAGTCATGCTGCCACTGACCGGTGACGCCGCGCCGACGTTCGTCAACGCCGACGTATCGGTCAACCCCGCCTCGACCATGAAGCTGGTTACCACCTACGCCGCCCTCGAACTGCTCGGCCCCAACCACCAGTGGAAGACCGAGTTCTATGCCGACGGCCCGCTGGTGGACGGCACCCTCAACGGCAATCTCTACCTCAAGGGCGGCGGCGACCCGAAACTGAACATGGAGAAGCTCTGGCTGCTGCTGCGAGATTTGCGTGCCAACGGAGTCACCAAGGTCACTGGCGACCTGGTGCTCGATCGCAGCCATTTCGTCCAGCCCGACCTGCCCGTCTTCGATGACGACGGCAATGACAAGAACAAGCCCTTTCTGGTTGGTCCCGACTCACTACTGGTCAACCTCAAGGCGCTGCGCTTCATCGTCCGCAACGATGGCGGAAAGGTGAACATTGCAGTCGAGCCGCCGATCGCCAGCGTTCGAATAGACAACCGGGTCAAAGCGCTGCCCGCAGGCAAATGCCCAGGCTGGCCGGACGTGCTCTACAACCCGGTTGCGGATGGGGATGGCGTGACCGTCGTGGTCACCGGCAAACTCGCCGACGGCTGCAGCGCACAGACCTACCTTTCACTGCTTGATCACCAGCGCTATGCCGCCGGCGCGGTGCGTGCTATCTGGGCCGAGCTCGGCGGCAGCATTCTCGGCATCGACCGTGTGGCCCAGGTGCCTGACAAAGCAAGACTGCTGGCGAGGGCCTATTCGCCGGATCTCACCGAGATCATTCGAGACATCAACAAGTACAGCAACAACACCATGGCCAAGCAGCTGTTTCTGAGCCTCGGCGCCGAATTCCGTAACGAAGCGGATGCCGATGACGCCAAAGCGGCACAGCGGGTCATCCGCCAGTGGCTGGCCAAGAAAGGGCTCATCTCGCCGCATCTGGTGATCGAGAACGGCTCCGGGCTTTCCCGCGCCGAACGCGTCAGCGCACGCGAACTGGGGAGCTTGCTGCAGGCCGCCTGGCGCAGCCCTTACTCGGCCGAATTCATTTCATCGATGCCGTTGGCCGCCGTGGACGGCACCATGCGCAAGCGCCTACGCAATACCCCTGTCGCCGGCAAGGCGCACCTCAAGACGGGAACCCTGAACACCGTACGCGCCATCGCCGGCTACAGCCGCGACGGCGACGGCAATGTCTGGGCGGTCGTGGCGATCCTGAACCACCCCCGCCCCTGGGGCGCAGCCTCGATTCTCGATCAGGTGCTGGTCAGCCTCTACGGTCAGCGCAACCAGAACACCGCACAACGCTGACTCCGGCAGGCCGAGGGCCTGCCTACACCGGATGATCATCGCGCCTGGAGTTTCCAGGCGCGATGAATACGGGGGTTACGACGGAAGTCCTCGTCCAGCGTTTCGCTGCTGATTTCCTCTACCGCATAGCGCTCGCTCAGGCTGGCATCCAGCACGAACTTGCGGAAGTTGTTGGAGAAATACAGCGTCCCGCCCGCCGCCAACCGGGCCATCGCCAGATCGAGCAGCACCTGATGGTCCCGCTGCACGTCGAAAACGCCTTCCATGCGCTTGGAATTGGAGAACGTCGGCGGGTCGATGAAGATCAGGTCGTACTCACCACGATCTTCTTCCAGCCAGGCCATCACGTCGCCCTGTTCCAGGCGCTGGCGATCCGAAAGGCCATTCAACGAGAGATTGCGACGCGCCCAGTCCAGATAGGTTTTCGAGAGGTCGACGCTGGTGGTGCTGCGCGCACCACCCTTGGCCGCATGAACCGTGGCGGTTGCGGTATAGCAGAACAGGTTGAGGAAACGCTTGCCAGCCGCTTCACGCTGAATGCGCAGGCGCAATGGGCGATGATCGAGGAACAGGCCGGTATCCAGATAATCGGTGAGATTCACCAGCAGCTTGACGCCGCCCTCGGTCACCTCGAGAAATTCGCCCTGACTGGCCTGACGCTCATACTGGCGTGTTCCCGTCTGGCGCTCGCGGCGCTTTACCACCACCTTCTCGCGTGGAATGCCCAGTGCTTGCGGGATGGCAGCCAATGCATCGAGCAGGCGCACCTGGGCCTTCTCCGGATCGATGGAGCGCGGCGGCGCATACTCCTGCACGTGTACCCAGTCACCGTACAGATCGATCGCCAGGGCGTACTCAGGCATATCCGCGTCATATAGCCGGTAGCATTCGATACCCTCACGACGCGCCCATTTGCCGAGCTGACGCAGATTCTTCTGTAGCCGATTGGCGAACATCTGCCCGCCTTCGCTGAGGCGTGCCTGCTCGACCGGCGCCTGCTGCTGTGAATGTTCCTCATGGCCGGCGCCGCGCTGACCGGTCACGAACTGATCCAGCTCGACCTTGATCAGCAGCAGCTTGCACGGCAGCGCACCGTTCCAGAACGCGTACTGCTTGTGACTGCGGATTCCCATGCGCTTGCCGAGATCCGGCGCGGCGGTGAATACCGCGGCTTCCCAGCCCAGGCAGGCCTGGCGCAGTCGTTCGCCGAGGTTCTGGTAGAGATAGAGAAGGCTCGCCTCGTCGCCGAGGCGCTCGCCGTAGGGCGGATTGCAGATCACCAAGCCCTTCTGATTCTGGTCCGGGCGCGGCTCGAAGTCGCCGACATCGCCCTGATAGACCTTGATCCAGCCGGCCAGCCCAGCGCGTTCGATGTTGTTGCGTCCCGGCTGGATCAGCCGCGGGTCGGCCTCATAGCCGCGAATCCATAAGGGCGGCTTGGCCAGGCCAACCTCTGCCCGTGCCTGAGCTTCGGCATGCAGTCTCGACCACAGCGCGGGTACGTGTCCCAGCCAGGCACTGAAACCCCAACGCTCGCGCTTGAGATTCGGCGCGATGTCCGCCGCCATCATCGCCCCTTCGACAAGAAAGGTGCCGACGCCGCACATGGGATCTGTCAACGCGCCGCCAGCAGCGGCGATACGTGGCCAGCCGGCACGCATCAGGATCGCGGCAGCAAGGTTTTCCTTGAGCGGCGCTGCACCCTGCTGCAGTCGATAGCCACGCTGGTGCAGGCTGTGCCCGGAGAGGTCGATCGAAAGCACCGCTTGCCCCTTGTCGAGGCGCAGATGCACACGCAGATCAGGATCGAGCTTGTCGATGCTGGGTCTCTCGCCAGATGCGGTTCGCAGCCGATCCACAATGGCGTCCTTGACCTTGAGCGCACCGAAATGGGTATTGTCGATGCCCGAGCCACGACCACTGAACTCCACTGCCAGGCTGCCGGCAGGCTGCAGATGGTCAGCCCAGTCGACGGCGTGAACCCCTTGGTAAAGCGTCTCGGCGTCTACAGTGGGAAAACGGCTGATCACCAGCAACACGCGATTGGCCAAGCGCGACCATAGGCAGAGCCGGTAGGCCACCTCCAGCGTACCGAAGCCGCGAATCGCGGATGTCTGCTCGCGACTCTCCTCCAGTCCAAGCGCGGTGGCTTCCTCGAGCAGCAGGCCTTCGAGTCCCTTGGGACAGGTCAGGATCAGTTCATGGCGGTCGGTCATGGAGTTTCCACAAAAGGTGCTTCGGACCGCTGCGACCCTTTCGTCGGAACAGGCCCAGCAAAGAAAATTAGAAAGAAGTTACAAACATCATGGTTGCAATCATGCAGAAGCGCCCAAGCAGTGCACTTCGCATCCCTTGCCCTTTCAGGCTTATGGGTAGAACCATAGATTCGTTACCTACTTATGACAAAACGATCATTCCAGCGTCTTCAGCATTGCGTTAGAACTCACCTCAGGCCGACATCGCAATGGTGCCGGCGAAGCGTGCCACGCCGGCAGCGCGCTTCATTGGCAGTCTATCTGCCCGGTCTCGCCATGAGGCCACAGGAACACCAGTCAACCACTGAGGGCAATACCCAATGAGAAGACTCAAGCGTGATCCGATGGAACGAGCATTTCTACGCGGTTATCAGCACGGCATACATGGCAAATCTCGCGACCTCTGTCCTTTTTCCCATCCCAATGTTCGCCAAGCCTGGATTAACGGCTGGCGGGAGGGTCGCGGCGACAACTGGGATGGTCTGACCGGCACGGCCGGTCTGCATAGACTCAACGAACTTCACGCGGTCGGCTAATTCACCGATCCACCCGACTTGATAGCGCGCCCCACCCGGGCGGCGGGCGAGAAGCCCAGGGGCTCCCAACAGGAGCCCCTTCCGGGCAATCATCAATGCGCTTTTGAACGCAGCGCCGCGATGGCATCCACCGCCTCTCGGATCAATGCCGGTCCCTTGTAGATGAAACCTGAATACAACTGAACCAGGCTGGCACCCGCCTCGATCTTCTCTGCCGCGTGCCTGCCCTCGGTGATGCCGCCCACAGCAATGATCGGCAGCCGTCCGCCTAGCGTCTGTGCCAGCACCCTGACCGTGTGCGTGCTCTTCTCCCGAACGGGCGCACCAGACAGGCCACCAGCTTCGTCAGCATGAGCCAAGCCGGCAACGCCTTCTCGGCCAAGGGTAGTGTTGGTGGCGATGATCGCGTCCATCCCGGCCTGAAATACCGCCTCGCCCACCAGAGCGGTTTCTTCGTCGGTCATGTCCGGAGCGATCTTGATCGCAAGCGGCACGCGCTTGCCATGCATGATCTCCAGATCCTCACGGCGCAGTCGCAACGCATCGAGCAAATGCTTGAGCGAGTCGCCGAACTGCAGGCTGCGCAAGCCAGGCGTGTTAGGCGAACTGACATTGACGGTGACGTAGCTTGCGTGGTGATAGACCTTGTCCAGGCAGAGCAGGTAGTCCTCCTCGGCGCGCTCGACAGGCGTATCGAAATTCTTGCCGATGTTGATACCGAGGATGCCCTTGAACCTGGCGGCCTCTACCCGAGCCAGCAGCGCATCTACACCATGGTTATTGAAACCCATGCGATTGATGATCGCCTCGGCCTCGGGCAGGCGAAATATCCGTGGCTTGGGGTTGCCTGGCTGCGGGCGCGGCGTCACGGTTCCCACTTCGATGAAACCGAAGCCCAGCTGCGACATTCCGCGAATGGCTTCGCCGTTCTTGTCCAACCCTGCTGCCAGGCCAACCGGATTGGGGAAATCGAGCCCCATCACCTGAACAGGAAGACTTGCTGGCGCTTTGCCGAGCATTGCATTGAGCCCGAGACGGCCACCGGCGCCAATCAGCTCGAGGGAAAGTTCATGGGAAGTTTCCGGAGATAACTTAAACAATAGCTGGCGGGCCAGGTTATACATACGCAGCCTAAGGTCTCGGTAAATGTGGACGCGGAGTATAGCAGCCCGAGAGGGCTTCAGCCGCTGCCGCCAGTGAGGAAATAGGCCGGCCGAGCGCACCGACCGACGGGTTCATTGCAGACGCCGCAAACGCAGCAATTGTCCCTGCTCAGCGAATTCGAGCTCGAAGGAACCATATATCCCTTCGTGGGTCAGAAACGGGCGCAGATGATGCGCCGGCAAGCTGACTCGCGTGCCGTCGCGACTTCGAATCAGGACTCGATTCGCATGGCCCTGGTAGACCGCCTTCATTCGTTCGGCGGACAGCGCGATATCCAGTACCAGATTTGGCATGGAGGCTCCTCAGTGATCTATTCAGCGATATTGCCACATCGACACGCGATCTTTGCCCAAGGCTGTGACGCAGGCCAGCGCTACGGGTGGCGCAAAGCCCGTGCGCAAATGAAACAGGTCTGCCACACTTCGGCCGTAGCCCTGAGAGCTCAAGCATCATGATGAGCCTGCCCGAGCCAATGCCTTCACTGACTTCTCAAATCGCACGACTTGCGCAACGCCTCGGGCTGCGCTCCAAGGCTTCGCTTCCCATTCAGGATCGCGCCAGCAGCCTGCAGCTGCCCTTTTCCCGCCTACCCGAGCCTGAGCCCAGCATTTTCTGGAACGATGGCCCCTGCCTGCAACGCTTGCTGGAGCTGCCACGTGGTGCGCTCTCCGGTCCGGTGCAGGAAGACAAGGCCCGTGCCCATGCTGCGCTGACCCGCTTGATCAGCAAGGATTGCACCCGGTCACGGCTCGACCTGCGGCAGATCGACGGCTTCGGCGGGCAGCGCAAAAATGAACCGAGTTACCCGACCTTCGAAGCCTTTTCCAGCACGGCGGGTTGTCGACAGGTACGAATCATCAGCTACAAGGATTTTCTTCGAGCACTCGGTACCGCCTTGCCCGGCTTCGACAAGGAAGCAGCGATCGATGTTCGCCAGGCCAGCTGGCTCGGGGAGCGGCTTTATTGGGCCGGCGAACACCATCTGGAAGCCTTTGCCTGCGCCGTGGCCTACGCGCGCTTGCGCGGCCTGGAAGTCATGCTGCCGGCGGAGGTCACCGATTACCGCCTCGACCGCTCCGGTGTTCACGCGCTGGACGCTGACTACCACGCCGTGACGATGCCTGCTCAGGCCTGGAGCGACCGTGAATTCATGGCCATGCTGCTCGACAGCCAGGTCCCCTATGCCCGCTTGACACTACTGCGCGATGCCAGCAATTCCGAGTTGCTGTTGCTGGAGAAGCGTGACCCCACAGCCAATGCCATTGGCGAGGGGCTGAAGCTGGCAGGCGCACCCGACCTGATTCGCTACCTGCGCGATCTGCCGCAGATCACTCGCTTCAAGGTCGGACTGCCTGCGCAGGACTGAGCGTTTACCGCCACGGACTCCCTGCGCAGCAAACACCCATCCGCTAAAAAAAACGCACCGCCCGAGGGCAGTGCGTTTTTCAGTTGCGCCGCATTAATGGCGCGGCCTCTGCCGCGGACGGATCGTCCACAGAGGAAGCCGCAAGGCCTCGTCAGCCATGCCGTACCGACTGCGCCAGCCCCTGCAGCTCGCGGCTGGCGACTGCATAGATGGCGTAGTCGGTGCCGCTGGCGCCGCGCAGCTCGGCCAGCATCGAGCGCCAGCGCTCCATTAACACTGGTCGTTGAGACAACCAGGCGTCGACCCGCTCGCTGATCGCCTCCGGACCGTTCTCCATCTGCAGCACCGATACCGTGATGCTGCGCTGCTGTGAGTCGAGGTCGTCGCGGAAGCTTTCACGCGCCAGGGCCTGCCAGTTGTTGGCAACCGGCAGGTTGGTGAGCAGATGCAGATACCAGGGAAGCTCCAGCGCACCACCGACGGCGAAGTAGGTTGCCGCCACCTGCGCAGGCACCTGGCCAGTTTCGTCAGCGGCCTCCAGAATCGGCAACAGCGTGTACAGATGGCTGGTACCGGCCACCATGCGCGCCAGCAGCTCCGGCACCCCGGCTTCGGTGTAACGCTTATAGCGCTCCTGCCAGCGGTCACGCGTCGAGCCTTGCAGCAGTTCATCGAGCTTCAGACCAAGGGCAGCGACCCGCGGGCCAAAGTGCGCGACGTCGCGTGCGGCATCCAGCTCGCTACGACGATTGCGCAGGAACCAGCGCGTCGCGCGGCGGCCCAGGCGCATCAGCTCATCCATCAAGGCCAACTGCAGCTCCGCCGGTACCTTGTGATCCAGCGCCTCGATCTGCCGGAACCAGTGAGGCAGATGGAAGATGTCGCGCACGATCACGTAGGCTCCGGCGACATTCGCCGCACTCATGCCCGTCGCCTCGTTCAGGCGCTGAACGAAAGTGATGCCCATGTTGTTGACCAGATCGTTGGCAATCTGGGTAGCAACGATTTCGCGCTTGAGGCGATGTTGCAGCATGGCATCGTGGAAACGCTCGCTCAGTTGCTGCGGGAAGGCACTTTCCATTTCGCGGGCGAGGTAGTCGTCGTCCGGCACGCGCGAATCCAGCAGCGCTTTCTTCAGTTCGATCTTGCTGTAGGAAATCAGAACCGACAGCTCCGGCCGGGTCAGCCCCTTGCCGATGCTGGCGCGCTCGGTCAGGGCGTCATCGCTGGGCAGGAACTCGAGCGCGCGGTCGAGCTGCCCCGCCACCTCCAGCGCATTGATCAACCGAACATACTCGGCGGCCCGCTCCCGCGAGCGATGCTGCGCCTGGGACAGCGCCTGGGTCTGCTTGTAGTTGTTCTGCAGCACCAGCTCGGCCACCGCGTCGGTCATTTCGAACAGCAGTTGATCGCGCTGCTTGGCGGTCATGTCGCCAGCGCTGACCACCTCATTGAGCAGGATCTTGATGTTCACTTCATGATCCGAGCAATCGACGCCGCCGGCATTGTCGATGAAGTCGGTATTGCTCGATCCGCCATGCAGCGCGTACTCGACGCGTCCCAGCTGGGTCATGCCGAGGTTGCCGCCCTCGCCCACCACTTTGGCGCGCAGATCGGCACCATTGACCCGCACCGCATCGTTGGCCTTGTCGCCGACTTCGGCGTGGCTTTCGCCGCCGCTCTTCACATAGGTACCGATACCGCCATTCCATAGCAGGTCCACCGGTGCCTTGAGCAGCGCGTGGATCAGCTCGGCTGGAGTCAGCTGATCTGCCTCGATGGCGAAGCGCTCTTTCATCTGTGGCGTGATCGCGACTCGTTTGGCCGAACGCGGGAAGATGCCACCGCCTTCCGAGATCAGCGACACGTCGTAATCGGTCCATGACGAGCGCGGCAGGTCGAACAGGCGCTTGCGCTCGATGAAACTGCGCGCAGGATCGGGATTGGGGTCGATGAAAATATGCAGATGGTTGAACGCGGCCACCAGCTGCAGGGTTTCGGACATCAGCAGACCGTTGCCGAACACATCGCCAGCCATGTCGCCGATACCGATGACGCTGATCACGTCGCTCTGCACGTTGATGCCGCGCTCACGGAAGTGCCGCTGCACCGAAACCCAGGCGCCGCGAGCGGTGATGCCCATCTTCTTGTGGTCGTAGCCTGCCGAGCCGCCCGAGGCAAAGGCGTCACCGAGCCAGAAGTCGTATTCGGCGGCGATGCCGTTGGCGATGTCCGAAAAGCTCGCTGTGCCCTTGTCCGCAGCGACCACCAGATAGGGATCGTCACCGTCATAGCGAAGTACATTGGCGGGCGGAACGACCTGGCCTTCATGCAGGTTATCGGTGATGTCGAGCAGGCCACTGATGAAAATGCGATAGCAGGCGATCGCTTCGGCCTGACTATCATCCCGCGTGCCACTGGTAGGCAGACGACGCGGCACGAAACCGCCTTTCGCGCCGCCGGGAACGATTACCGCATTCTTCACCTGCTGCGCCTTGACCAGGCCGAGCACTTCAGTGCGGTAGTCCTCTTCACGGTCGGACCAGCGCAACCCGCCACGCGCCACCTTGCCGCCGCGCAGGTGCACGCCCTCGACCCGTGGCGAATAGACGAATATCTCGTACATCGGTGCCGGGCGCGGCATCTCCGGGATCGAGCGCGGATCGAGCTTGAAGCTGAAATACGACTTGGGTTTGCCGTTGGCATCCGGCTGATAGAAGTTGGTTCGCAGGGTGGCCTGAATCAGCGCCAGATAGCGCCGCAGAATCCGGTCCTCGTTGAGTACCGCCACCTCATCAAGCGCTGTGAGAATCGCCTGCTCCAGCCGTTGCTGCTTGTCTGCCAGATCCTCGTCACCGAGCTTGCGCGCCAAGTAGAAGCGCATCTTGAACAGCCGCACCAGCTCGCGGGCGATATCCGTGTGGTTGAGCAGCGCGCTGGCAATATAGCCAAGGTCGAAGCCCATGCGGATCTGCTTGAGATAGCGCGCATAGGCGCGCAGCAGCGCCACTTCCCGCCAGGCCAACCCGGCGGTCAGCACCAGACGGTTGAATCCATCGTTCTCGGCAAAGCCACCGTAGATATGGATGAACGCATCCTGCAGCGCCTCGTTGATCTCCAGCAGGTCGATTTCCAGACCTTCGGCATAGGTAAAGGCGAAGTCGTGTATCCAGTACTCACGGCCGCCTCGGTCACGCAACCGGAACGGAAACTCGCCGAGCACCCGCAGCCCCAGGTTCTCCATGATCGGCAGGATGTCCGACAGCGGCAGCGGTGTATTCAGGTGGTAGAGCTTGCAGTGCAGGCGGTTCTCTTCAGCCGTGATCGGCTGATAGAAGCTCATCACCAGCGGGCGTTCCTCGCTGAGGTCGAGCACATGCTGCATGTCGACGGTGGCCGATTGCGGCGAGAAGCGCTCGCGGTAGCCGGCCGGGAAACCTTTCGGAAACTCGCTGAGCAGATGGGTGCCCCTGGCCTCGCCGAAGCGCTCGACCACCAGGCTCTGGTAATCGTCCTGCCACGTACGGCATGCCTGCAGCACTTCCTGCTCCAGACGCACCGTATCCACCTGCAGCGCGCGGCTGGGGTCCAGACGCAGGATGAACTGCACGCGCGTCAGCACCGATTCGGAAAAATAGGTGGAGAACTCGCAGTCGCTGGCTTCGAGCCGCTCCTGCAGCACCTGCTGGATTTTCAGCCGTGTCTCGGTGGAGTAACTGTCACGCGGCACGTACACCAGGCAGTAGCAGAAACGCCGATAGGGGTCGAAACGCAGGAACAGCCGTAGCCGATTGCGTTCCTGGATCTGCACGATGGCGATGGCGTTTTCGAACAGCTCGTCGATCGGCGCTTGGAACAGCTCGTCACGCGGCAGCACCTCGAGAACCTGCACCAGCTCCTTGGCCAGATGCGCGGAGCTGCCGAAATTGGCGCGCAGCACGACCGTCTCGACCTTGCGGCGGATGAACGGGATGCGTCGCACGCTCTGGGTGTAGACCGACGAGGTGAACAGGCCGAGGAAGCGGCATTCGCGAACCACCCGCCCCTCGTCATCGAATTCACGCACCGAGACGAAGTCCGGGTAAGCCGGACGGTGCACGCGGCTGGGCATGGCCGCCTTGGCGAACGACAGCAGCAGCGGCTCACGCAGGTAGCTGACCGATTGGCCGGTGAGCGATTGCTCTTCCTCGGAAAGCCCGGTGCGCATGCTGCGCGACAGACCCAGCAGCGAGCTTTCGTCATAGACGATGCGGCCGCCGTCGGCCTGTTCCTGCACGGAGAACTCTTCGTAGCCGAGGAAGGTGAAATGGTCGTCCGCCAGCCAGCGCATGAAGTCGCGGATCTCTTCCAGCTCGTCGCCGTCGATGCTCAGGTTGACCTGCTCCAGACGCCCTTGCAGCTCGACCGCCTTGCCCTTCATCGCCGCAAAGTCACCCACCACCTGACGCACATCAGCCAGCACACCCAGCAGTGACTGCTCGAGCTCGCGCAGGGCCGTCGGGCTGGCGCAGCGATCGATCTCGACGAAGATCAACGATTCGGCGTGGCTGTCAGCGGCGCGCTCGTCCTTGGGCAGCAGCTCCAACAAGCTGCCGTCGGCCCCGCGACGCACCTGCAGCACGCTGGTTTGCAGGGTATGGATGCTGTAGCCGCGGCGCGTCAGCTCCATGCGCACCGAATCGACCAGGAACGGCATGTCCGGATGCAGCACCTCGACCACGCTGTGGGTCGATTGCCAGCCATGCTTCTCGAAGTCGGGGTTGAATACCTGCGCCTCGGGTTTGGCGGGATCGAAGCGCTCCAGCAGGCGCCAGCTGGCCAGTGTCGAGCCGACCAGATCGCTCATGCGCCGTTCGGTGAGTTCTGGCAGCGCGACGATGCCGAAGAACTGTTCGGCGAACAGACTCAATTGCGGCAGGATTTTCGGGTCTACGTGTTGCGCTAACGCTGTCTGCAATTGCTGCTGAAAGTCGGCCTTGCTGGCCGCTGAAAAGAACGCCATGTATGGCTCCGCTTGGCTTGCTGGGGAAAGAGACGTCGGTAGTGACTGACGGCACAGGACGAAGGTTCAAGGTTAGTCTAGTCGAGTGTTAATGCAGTAAAGTGGCGCTTCTCCTGCAGTCGCCTGCGACTGTCTGTAGCAGGCAATAGCAGCCGGCGTCTCTGCCCGCCGCGCCAGCCGATTTGCCGCCCACCTGGAAGACTCGAAACGATGGATCACCGTGAATCGATAATCGCGCTGCGACAGTTCCTGTCCACCCAGATCCTGGGGCAGGAACGGCTGATCGAACGTCTGCTGATCGCCCTGCTCGCCGACGGGCACATGCTCGTCGAAGGCGCGCCGGGTCTGGCCAAAACCCGCGCCATCAAGGAGCTCGCCGAAGGCCTGGAGGCGGAATTCCATCGAATCCAGTTCACTCCCGACCTGCTGCCCGCCGACATCACCGGCACCGAGATCTATCGACCGGAGACCGGTAGCTTCGTGTTCCAGCAGGGGCCGATCTTCCACAACCTGGTACTGGCCGACGAAATCAACCGGGCGCCGGCCAAGGTGCAATCGGCGCTGCTCGAAGCCATGGCCGAGCGCCAGGTCAGCGTTGGTCGCAGCACCTACGACCTGCCGCCGCTGTTCCTGGTGATGGCGACGCAGAACCCGATCGAGCAGGAAGGCACCTACCCCCTGCCCGAAGCACAGCTCGACCGCTTCCTGCTGCACGTGAAGATCGGCTTCCCCGACGCCTCGGTGGAACGACGCATCCTGCAGCAAGCCCGTGGCGAGGCGATCAATGGCGAGGCGGCGCCGGAACATCGGGTCAGCCAGCAGGCGATCTTCGCCGCGCGCAAGGACATCCTCGGCCTGTACATGGCCGATGCGGTGGAGGAATACCTGGTGCAGCTGGTCATGGCCACGCGTACCCCGGCCAAGTTCGATGCCGAACTGGCCGAATGGATAGCCTATGGTGCGAGTCCGCGGGGTTCGATCTCGCTGGACCGCTGCGCCCGTGCCCATGCCTGGCTGGCCGGGCGCGATTTCGTCAGCCCCGAGGACATCCAGGCGATGCTTTTCGATGTGCTGCGTCACCGCCTGATTCTCTCCTTCGAGGCAGAAGCCGCCGGCATTGATCAGGACCGGGTCATCCAGCGCATTCTCGACGTGGTCGCGGTGGCCTGATGCAACCGCAGGCTTCCGCCGCCGGGCAGCCAACCGAGCAGGGCTCCGGTATCCGTGTGAGCCTGGCCGAACTCATCGATATGCGTCATCGCGTCCGTGAAGTGCCGCTGTTTTCCACACCGCATCGCCGCAGCCCGCTGGTCGGGCTGCATCATTCCAAGCTGCGCGGGCGTGGCGTCGATTTCGACCAGGTTCGCATCTATCAGCCCGGCGACGACGTGCGCACCATCGACTGGCGCGTCACCGCACGCACCCAGGAGCCGCACACCAAGCTGTTCCATGAAGAACGCGAGCGGCCGATCTATATCGTGGTCGAGCAGAGCCCGCGACTGTTCTTCGGCAGCGGCCGACTGTTCAAGTCGGTGCTGGCGGCGCAGGCGGCGAGCCTGATCGGCTGGGCGGCGCTCAGCCACAATGATCGGGTTGGCGGGCTGGTGTTCGGCGACGAGCGTCAGGAAATCAAGCCACGGCGCAGCAAGCAGAGCCTGCTGCAGCTGCTGAATCGCGTCACCCGCGCCAACAATCGCCTGCAGCCAGACAACCCGATCGACCCCAACGCTTTCAGCATGGCCCTGCGCCGGGCACGGGAAGTGCTGCGTCCGGGCAGTCTGTCGGTGATTCTCTGCGACGAGCGCACCCTCACCGATGCCGCCGAGCAGCAGCTCAGCCTGCTCGCGCGCCATGTCGACCTGCTGTTGCTGCCGCTGTTCGATCCACTGGATCACGCCCTGCCCGCGGCCGGCCTGCTGCGCTTCAGCGAAGGCAATGCGCGGCTTGAACTGGATACCCAGGATGCGGATCTGCGTCAGCGCTACCGCGAGCAGGGCGAGGCGCGCAGCGCCCGCTGGCAGCGTCTGGCCGATCGCCTGCGGGTGCCGCTGATGCCGCTGGACACCCAGCACGATCTGGTCGAGCAGTTGCGCGAGCACCTGAGCGTCCGCCATCCGAGCGCACGGCGATGAATCCGCTCGATCAACTCGCTCCGCTGATCAGCCCCGACCCGATCAGCTGGTGGCCTCCAGCGCCGGGCTGGTGGCTGCTCGGCCTGGTGCTGCTGATGGCGCTTGGCTTGCTCTGGCGACTTCGTCACCGGCTGCTCAGGCGCAAGCCCCATGTGCAGCCGGAGCCACCGCTGGAGCCGCAGCGTCAGGAGGCGCTCATCGAGCTTTCGCGCTTGAGCAAACCCTACGGCGGGCAACCGGCCAGCCAGTGGCTGCAACAACTCAATGGGCTGCTCAAGCGGCTCTGTCGCATTCGTTATCCCAACGACCACCCGCACACACTCAGTGGGCGTGCGTGGCTGGCCTTTCTCGACAACCGCTGCCCGGCCGCCGGGCTGACCCGCTGGATGATTCTTGTCGAAGGTGCCTACCGGGCCGAGTGCCGCCTCGACGACAAGGCAATCGACGGGCTCGAACAGGCCGTCGACATCTGGATCCGCAAGCATGTTTGAACTGGCCTGGCCCTGGGTCTTCCTGCTGCTACCGCTGCCCTGGCTGCTGCGCGCACTGCTGCCGCCTGCCGATAGCGGCGAAGCCGCGCTGAAGGTCAGCTTCCTCGACGAACTGCAGCAGCTGTCCGGCCGGCGCGCGCGTGTCGCCCTGCCTGCCTGGCGCCAGCAACTGCCCTACCTGACCATCTGGCTGTTGCTGCTGTTCGCCGCAGCACGCCCCCAGTGGCTGGGTGAACCACTGCCGCTGCCCACCAGCGGCCGCGATCTGCTGCTGGCAGTGGACGTCTCCGGCTCGATGGATTACCCCGACATGCAGTGGCAGGACGAGGAGCTGACGCGGCTGGAACTGGTCAAGGTGCTGCTCGGCGACTTCATCGAGGAGCGTCGTGGCGATCGCGTCGGCCTGATTCTCTTCGGCAGCAAGGCCTATCTGCAGGCGCCACTGACCTTTGATCGCCACACCGTGCGAGTCTGGCTGGACGAAGCCCGGGTTGGCATCGCCGGCAGCAACACTGCGATAGGGGACGCCATCGGCCTGGCGGTTAAACGCCTCAGGGAGCGACCGGCGAACAGTCGTGTGCTGGTACTGATCACCGACGGTGCCAACAACGGTGGCGAAATCGAGCCGCTGCTGGCGGCCTCGCTGGCCGCCGAAGAAGGCGTGCGGGTCCACACCATCGGCATCGGCGCCGTGCCGGAAGAAGGTGGCGTGCTCAGCCGCTTCGGTTTCAACCCTGGCCTGGACCTCGACGAGCCGACTCTGCGCGCCATTTCCGAGCAAACCGGCGGTGAGTATTTCCGCGCCTCGTCGAGCGCAGAGCTGAAGGCGATCGGCGACACGCTGGATCGTCTCGAGCCGGCAGCGCAGCAACCAGCCCAGGCCCGTGTGGCCGAGGCCCTGTACATCTGGCCGCTGTCGGCGGCTTTGCTGATCAGCCTGCTGATGGTCGCGGCCAGCCTGTGGAGCGCACAGTTGCAGCGCCTGGCCTGGCGACGGGAGCAGCGCCGATGAGCGAGCTGCTACCCCATCTGTTACGGCCATACTGGCTGCTCATCCTGCCCCTGCTGATCTGGCTGCTGTGGCGGCTCTGGCATCGGCAGCTACAGGTCGGTCGCTGGCAGCGTCTGCTGCCGGAAGCCTTTCATGCCGCCCTGCTGACCCGTGGCCGACTGCGCCACAGCCGCCTGCCCTGGCTGGTGCTGGGCCTGGCCTGGCTGCTGGCGGTCATCGCATTGCTCGGGCCCAGCTGGCAGCGCTTCGAACAGCCGAGCATCAAGCGCAGCGATCCCCTGGTGGTGCTGCTGGAACTCACGCCATCGATGCTCGCCAGCGACGCACCACCCACTCGCCTGGAACAGGCCAAGCGCAAGCTGCTGGATCTGCTCGAGCGCCGGCAGGACGTACAGACCGCCGTCGTGGTATTCGCCGGCAGCGCCCACACCGTGGTGCCGCTATCCGATGACCTGGCGACCACCCGCAACCTGCTCGACGCCCTGCACCCGACGCTGATGCCCGAGCAGGGCCAGCGCGCGGACCTTGCCGTCGCCAAAGGCCTCGCCCTGCTCGAACAGGCTGGCCTGGGGCGCGGGCGCTTGCTGCTGATCGGCAGCAGTCTGGACGAGCACGAGCGCAGCGCCATCGTCACGCTGATGGAAGGCAGAAACGAGCAACTGCTGATACTCGGCGTCGGCACCGAACAAGGCGCGCCCATCGCCGGCAAGGACGGCAGTTTCATCAAGGATGCCCAGGGCGCAATCCTCATCCCGCGGCTGGACAACGCCAGACTGCAACGCCTGGCCAACGAGCTGGGGGGGCGCTATCAGCGCGCGCGGCTGGGTGACGACGACCTGACGGCCCTCGGTCTGCTCGATCAAACTGGCACGTTGCGCCAGGACGATGAAATCACGCGGCTGGAAGCCTGGCTGGATCAGGGGCACTGGCTGCTGTTGCCACTGCTCTTGCTGGCCGCACTCGCCGGTCGCCGCGGCTGGTTGTTCTGCCTACCGCTATTGCTGCTGCAGCCGCAGCCTGCCAATGCCTTCGAGCTAGAGGATCTCTGGCTACGTCGCGATCAGCAGGGCCAACGCCTGTTGGACGCGGAGCGGCCGGCCGAGGCCGCCGAGCGCTTCACCGATCGCCGCTGGCAGGCCACCGCCCGCTATCAGGCCGGCGACTATGCCGGCGCGGCAGAACTGTTCGCCGAAGGCAACACGGCGGCCGATCACTACAACCGTGGCAATGCCCTGGCTCGTAGCGAAGCCTTCGAGGCCGCCATCGAAGCCTATGACCAGGCGCTGGACCTGCAGCCTGATCTACAGGCGGCGCAGCGCAACAAGGCGCTGATCGAAGAGCTGCTGCGCCGCCAGCAGGAACAGCCCGAGCCCGAGCAGGAACAGAATCAGCAGGACGAGCAAACCGAAGAACCACTGCCGCAACCCGAGCAGCCGCAATCACAGGAAGCGCGCTCTGCCCATTCCCCTTCGCCGGAGGATGCTCAGGGCGAGCCGTCCAGCGAAGCCAGCGGCGCCTCACAGCCATCGACAACCGAAGCCACGCCCGAGACCGAAGAAATGGATGGCAGCGCGGCCCAGGTGGAACACGAGGCGCTCCCCGAGCAGGAGCGGCAACAGGCGATGGAGCAATGGTTGCGGCAGATTCCGGACGATCCCGGCGAGCTGCTGCGACGAAAATTCCTCTACGAACAACGCAAGCACCAGGAAACCAATCGATGATGCGCCTGATGGCTTTTCTTCTGCTCGGCCTCCTTGCTGGTCAGGCCGCAGCCGCCGGCCTGTTCGCCCGGGTTGACCGCACCCAGCTGAGCATTGACGAAACCCTGGAGCTGAGCCTGGAAAGCCAGGGCAGCACGGTATTCGGCAAGCCCGACCTGCAGCCGCTGGAGCCATTGTTCGAGGTGTTCGACACCCGTCAGGTCAACCAGCTTTCCAGCAGCAACGGCGAAGCCCATGCGATCACACGCTGGTTGATTACCCTGCGGCCGAAGCAGACCGGCTACGTGATCATCCCGCCGCTGCAACTGGGCGACTGGCGCAGCGAGCCGATCACATTGATGGTCCAGGAATCGCTGAAAAATACCGAAAGCGACCAGCTGGCCCCGATCTTCATCGATGCCAGCGTCGATCAGGAAAACGTTTACGTTCAGGCCCAGGTGATTCTTACCCTGCGCATCTATCATTCGGTTTCGCTGTACGACGACAGCACCCTCTCGCCGCTGCAGATGCCGGAAGCCCTGGTCGAACGGCTCGGTGAGCCACGCACCTACGAGAAAACCATCAACGGCATTCGCCACGGCGTCATCGAAGTGCGCTATGCGCTGTTCCCGCAGAAGTCCGGCGAGCTGACCATCCCTGCCCAACTGTTCAGCGCCACCACCGTGACCAATGGCAGCAACCCGCTGTTCGGCTCGCGTTCGGGCCGCTCGACACAGGTCAGATCACCAAGCATCCCGCTGACGGTCAAGCGCAAACCGGCGGACTACCCCGCCGCGGCGCCCTGGCTACCGGCACGCAGCCTGACCCTGGTCGAGGCCTGGAGCCCGGAGCCCGATCAGGCACAGACCGGCGAATCGCTCACCCGCAGCCTGTTGCTCAAGGCCGAAGGCCTGACCAGCACCCAGTTGCCCGCCATCGGTTCTGCCCAGAGCCCCGACCTGCGCCGCTACCCGGATCAACCGATCCTGGCCAACGAAGTCAGTGGCGCGGGTCTGGTCGGTAGCCGCGAGCAGCGCGAGGCGCTGATTCCCACGCGCAGCGGCGCGTTGCAGTTACCCGCCGTGGAAGTGGTCTGGTGGAACACCGTGGAAGACCGGCTGGAACGCACCACGCTGGACAAACGGACCCTGAATGTCGCCGATAATCCGAATCTCGCGCCGACGCCCGCCGAGCAACCGGCCGCAACGCCACTACCTGCCGAGCAGCAGCTACTGTGGCCCTGGCAGCTGAGTACCCTGCTCTTCGCCCTGTCCACCCTCGCCGGCTTCGGACTGTGGCTACACGCGCGGCGGCAACCCGCAGTGCAGCGCGCACTGCAGCCTGGTCCGACCCCACGCAGCCTGCTCGACGACCTGCGTCGCGCCTGCCAGGCCAACGATTCCCAGGCCACTCGCCAGGCACTGGACGCCTGGGCACGGCAACAACCGGAGACGCTGGCCGACATGGCCGCCCGCTTCGTACCGCTGTCCGATGCGCTGGACGGGCTCAACGGTGCGCTTTACAGCGAGGCCGGCCAGCGCTGGCAGGGGGAAGCACTCTGGCAGTCGATCCAGGCGCTACCTCCGGCAACCAGCCCCAGTGTCGCGCACGACCAGAGCGCCCTGCCACCACTGTATCCACGCTGACCGGCAACGCCGCACCGCTTCACACCAGACGCGCCTGACCAACGCGGTGCACGGGCACCGCATGGCGCACCACTTTCTCGCTGGCATATCGCTTGCTTCAGGCTTGGTAGACCACTCCTGATCCGTCGCGCACAGTTAACTGTGCCGCACGCTTCGCAATCGAAAGGCCCACAGCATGACCGAACCCTCTACATCGCCCCGCCACGATGCACTGGCCTGGGTTGCCGGCAGCGATGCACCGGAAAAGAGCTCGCTCAACCTGGGCTTTCTGCCACTTACCGATGCCGCCTCGCTGATCGTCGCCGCCACTCAGGGCTTCGCCCAGCCCTTCGGCCTGACGCTCAACCTGCACCG
Organism: Stutzerimonas kunmingensis; assembly: GCF_021432085.1. Taxonomy (GTDB): domain Bacteria; phylum Pseudomonadota; class Gammaproteobacteria; order Pseudomonadales; family Pseudomonadaceae; genus Stutzerimonas. The sequence goes on from NZ_CP090366.1 coordinate 2,881,418, forward strand.
CCAGAACTCCTGGTCGGGCCTGCGCGACAAGCTGATCGGCGGTGAACTGGACGCAGCGCACGGCCTGTACGGACTGATATATGCCGTGCACCTGGGAATCGGCGGCAGCCGCGCGGTGGATATGGCGGTGCTCATGGGGCTAGCGCAGAACGGCCAGAGCATCAACCTGTCGACCCCGCTCAAGGCAGCCGGCGTGACCGATCCCGAGGCATTGCGCAACAGCGTGCGCCAAAGCGGTGCACGCCTGACTCTCGCGCATACCTTCCCCACCGGCACCCACGCGCTGTGGCTCTATTATTGGCTGGCCGCCAATGGTATCCACCCGCTGCAGGATGTGCGGACGCTGGTGCTGCCGCCATCGCAGATGGTGGCGTACCTGCAGGCCGGGCGCATCGACGGTTTCTGCGCCGGCGAACCCTGGGGCGCGCAGGCGATCGCCGAGGGGGTCGGCTTCACCCTCGCAACCAGCCAGTCGATATGGCCGGATCATCCGGAAAAGGTGCTCGGCTGCACCCGCGCATTTGTTGAGCAGTACCCCAACACCGCGCGCGCACTGGTGATGGCGGTGCTCGAAGCGAGTCGCTTCATCGACCAGAGCCAGGAAAACCGCCGCAGCACCGCACAGCTGATTGCCGGGAGCGAGTATGTCAACGCGCCGCTGGCAGCCATCGAATCACGCTTTCTCGGCTCGTATCAGGATGGGCTGGGCAACGCCTGGAATGACCAACACCCGCTGCGCTTCTTTGCCGATGGCGCGGCGAACATGCCCTACCTGTCCGACGGCCTCTGGTTCATGACCCAGCTGCGGCGCTGGGGCCTGTTGCGCCAGGACCCGGACTACCAGCTGGTTGCAAGCCAGGTGCAACAGATCGAGCTGTACCGACAGGCTGTCGAAGCGCTGGGTATCACCGTGCCGGAGTCGCCCATGCGCAGCGCCACGCTGATGGATGGCAAGACCTGGGACGGCAGCGATCCGGCAGCCTACGCCCGCAGTTTCCCGCTGCACGCCATGGCCGATCAGGCCATGGCGGCTGCCCTTTGAGCAGGGGATCAGACATGTTGCGCATCCTGCTGATCGACGACACCCCACGCAAGATCGGGCGCCTGCGAAGCGCGCTGATCGAGGCCGGCTTCGAAGTCATCGATGAATCCGGCCTGACCATCGATCTGCCCGAGCGGGTCGAGACAATCCGCCCGGACGTGGTGCTGATCGACACCGACTCACCGGGCCGCGATGTGCTGGAGCAAGTGGTGCTGGTCAGCCGCGATCAACCACGGCCCATCGTCATGTTCACCGACGACAGTGACCCGGATGCCATGCGTCAGGCCATCCGCGCCGGGGTCAGCGCCTATATCGTCGAGGGCATTCAGGCCCAGCGGCTCAAGCCGATCCTCGATGTGGCGATGGCGCGTTTCGAGACCGACCAGGCGATCCGCGCGCAATTGCAGGCCCGCGAGCAGCAACTCGCGGAACGCAAGCGCATCGAGCTGGCCAAGGGCATGCTGATGAAGATGCGCGACTGCAAGGAGGAAGAGGCCTACACCCTGATGCGCCGCCAGGCGATGAGTCGCCAGCAGAAGCTGATCCAGGTCGCCGAGCAGATCATCGCCATGAACGAGCTGCTTGGGCAGTGAGCTGCCCGCCCGCAGCGCAACCGCTCGACCAAACGCACCATCGGCGAGCGTGCTCTCGGTCCCTCGGCATGGACCGTGAGACAGCCGCAACGCCACCATCCGCCACGACGCGGCGTTCAGCCGAAAGCCTGCAGCAAGCGGCAGGCTGGCAAGCAGCTTGCTAGATGGATTGGCCGAGCCAACGAAGGCGTCCGGCAAAGACGAAGGCGTCCCTGCACCGCATGTTTCGACATGCCGGTCCGGACGCCTTTTTTGTTGCCCGCGCGGCAGTGCCGCGCGCTCACTTCAGGGATTTGCAGAATGACCATCACCGCGACCTTGGCGATCACCTGTGCACTGTTGATGCTGGGCCACTATCTGAACGGCATGGCCAGCGCACAACATTCCCGACGCGTAGCGCAGTTGCGCCTGCTGGCAGTTCAGGAAGATCTGGAGATTCTCCGCCTGCTGCAACAGCATCGCGGTCTGGGCGTACAGAGCGAACCCACTGCGGTAGCGCTGCGCTGCGCGCTGGCGACAAGCCTGACGCAACGTCTGCAACAGCGCAGTGCCCTGCCCGATGCGTATTCGATAACCGAAGGCTGGCTGGTTCTGCGCAACAACCCTGCCGATTTCGACGGGCATTGCGCTCTGATCGAAACCCTTATCGATACGCTTGAGAAGCGGGCGCCGATATCGAGCAACGAACCCGCCGAAGCCGCTCGCGCCTGCCGCGAACTGGAAGACGTGGCACGCCTGCGCGGCCTCTGCGTCGTCGCCTCGAATCAGGGCGGCTGCACGCCGGCTTTGCAAAAGCGCCTGAAAGCACTCTGTCGGCGCATGGCTACAGACACCGATATGGAGCTGAAGCGGCTGGTCGGCAAGCTTGAGCGCAGCGTGATCCATGCAGCCCAACCGAGGCTGAGCCCGCCCGAGTGTTTTGCCCTGGTCACTCCCTTCATCGACGCGCGCCTGCAATTGATCCAGCAACGTCTGCAGCACAGTGGCGCGCAAGCGCAGCACGGCTTGCGTCGGGTGGGCTGACGAATCGAGGTTGCGGGGTCTGCCTCCGCTCCACTCGTAGCCGCCACCGCATGGCTACGTGCAGGCGCCGCTCCACCTAGGGCCTCCAGTAGGAGCGACCTCGGCCGCGAATGGGCCCGCCCGGTGCCAGCCCATTCGCGGTCAAGACCGCTCCCACGAGCCCGCATCTAACCTGGGCGAATGACACAACGCTAGAATGCGCACCTTCGACCGATTACCGAGCGACCCATGGCGCGTCTTACCCTGCATTTCCCGGAAGACCAGTACTGCTTTTCCACCCAGCTCACCGTGCGAATCACCGACATCAACGCCGGCAACCATCTGGCCAACGATTCGATGATCTCGATGATTTCCGAGGCGCGGGCGCGCTTCCTGTTCGCCTACGGGGTTGCCGAGACCCGTCAGGACGGTGCTGGCATCATCGTGACCGACCTTGCCACGACCTACAAAGCCGAAGCCCATGCCCGTGATGCGCTGCTGTTCGAGGTCGGCGTGATGGATTTCAACAAGTACGGCGGCGATATCATCTTCCGCATCACCCGCCCTGCCGACGACACACTGATCGCCATGGCCAAATCCGGTTTCGTCTTCTACGACTACGCCCAAAGCCGCGTCGTCGCCATGCCCGAGGCGTTCGCCGGCAAGTTTCCGCGGGTCAACCGGATCGACTAGGGGCGTCAGCCACAGATTGCAGCAACCGCTGGACATCCTCGCGATGACACAGCTCGGTGCCGGGACGCATCACCGTCGCGGCACCCGCGGCAATGCCCCGGCACACCGCATTCTGTAGCGAGCGCGCCTCGGCCAGCGCCAGCACCATGGCGCCGAGCATGCTGTCACCCGCACCCACCGCGCTGACCACCGGGACATCCGCCGACGGCAGGCGCTGCAGCTCATCGCCACAGGCGTACAGCGCACCCTGGGCTCCCAGCGACAACACGACCACTTCGGCGCAGCCCTGAGCGATCAGGCGGCGCAGCGCTGCCGCCTGTTCGGCCTCGCTGGAGATGGGGTAGCCCACAAGGCTGGACAGCTCGTCGAGGCTCGGCTTCATCAGGTATGCACCGCCCTGCCGGGCGGCGTGGCGTAATGGCTCGCCGGACAGATCGACGACCAGCCGCGCACCGATACCGCGCGTCAATGCCAGCAGCTCGTCGTAGAAACCCAGGTCGACGCCAGGTGGAAAGCTGCCGCTCAGCACCACATAGGCCGGCGCTGGCTGCAGCGCTACGAGGCTGTCGAGGCAACGCTGAAGTTCCTGCGCGGATAGCGTCGGACCGGGCAACACGAAACGGTACTGCAGGCCTGAGCCCAGCTCGTCGACAGTGAAACTCTCGCGGGTATCGCCAGTAATGGACACCGGACGATGCACCAGACCCAGTTCGTCCAGCGAACGTTTCAGGAGATCGCCAAAGGGCCCTCCAGCCGGATAGATGGCGATCGCCCTGCCCCCGAGCGTCTTCACCACCCGCGCCACGTTGATCCCGCCGCCACCCGGGTCGTGGCGCGGCAGCGAACACCGCAGCTTTTCGGTACTGATCACACGGGCGGTGCTGACGGAAAGGTCCATCGCGGGGTTGAGGGTCAGGGTCGCAATCAGAGGCATCGCTCGCTCCTTGGCAAAAGCCGCTCAAGACTAACAGCAAGCGCGACCAGGTTTTACCTGACGCGCCGCCCTGATTTGGCGCGCGGTTGCGCGCTATCTGTGCGCTTTGTCGTCGTGCGGCATCTGCTTAGCCACGCCGAACGCACAGAATCGGCGGCCTCCGCAGGCTGGCACGCTAGATGCTAGTTCCGCTTCAGGCAGGCCAACGGCGGTCTGCAATATCACGACAAAGGCGTCGCACCACACCTGCTCCCGCAGGCGTGCTGCGGCGCCTTTTTGTTTTCCGCCTCGACGAGGGGGCGGTCTGAGCAGCCCTAGCGGCCAACGCCGCGTCACGAACGCCCTGGAGCCGATCCAATGAGCACGAGTTTCTGGAAAGCCGGCCACGCGCCGACCCTGTTTGCCTCCTTCCTCTACTTCGACCTGAGCTTCATGGTCTGGTACGTCCTCGGCCCGCTGGGCGTGCAGATCGCCGCCGATCTCGGCCTGACCACCCAGCAACGCGCCTTCATGGTCGCCACGCCGATCCTCGCCGGTGCCGTACTACGTCTCGCGCTGGGCATCCTGGCGGATCGCACATCGCCGAAAACCGCGGGGCTGTTTGGCCAGAGCGTCGTCATCGTCGCGCTGTTCGTCGCCTGGCTGCATGGCATCCACAGCTACGAGCAGGCTTTGCTGCTCGGCCTGTTCCTCGGCATGGCCGGCGCATCCTTTGCCGTCGCGCTGCCGCTGGCCTCACAGTGGTATCCGGCAGAGCACCAGGGCAAGGCGATGGGCATCGCCGGTGCCGGTAACTCCGGCACTGTGCTGGCGGCCCTGTTCGCGCCGGTCCTGGCGGCCATCTTCGGCTGGAACAACGTATTCGGCCTGGCGCTGATCCCGCTGGTCCTCACCCTAATAATCTTCGCCAGCGTGGCGAAGAATGCGCCCAACCGCCCGGCGCCGAAGTCGCTGGCCGATTACATGAAGGCGCTGGGCGACCGCGACAGCTGGTGGTTCATGTTCTTCTACAGCGTGACCTTTGGCGGCTTTCTCGGCCTGGCCAGCACCCTGCCCGGCTATTTCCACGACCAGTACGCCTTCGACCCGGTCAAGGCCGGCTACTACACCGCTGCCTGCGTCTTCGCCGGCAGCCTGCTGCGGCCCCTTGGCGGCGCTCTTGCCGACCGCATCGGCGGCATCCGTGCACTGCTGGTGATGTACACCGTCGCCGCCTTCTGTATCGCCGTGGTGGGGTTCAATCTGACCAGTTCGACTGCAGCGTTGGCGCTGTTCGTGGTCGCCATGCTCAGCTTGGGTGCCGGCAACGGTGCGGTGTTCCAATTGGTGCCGCAGCGCTTCAACAAGGAGATCGGCGTGATGACCGGACTGGTCGGCATGGCCGGCGGTATCGGCGGCTTTCTACTCACCGCCGGGCTTGGCGCAGTCAAACAATCGACCGGTGACTACCAGTTCGGCCTCTGGCTATTCGCCAGCCTCGGCGTGCTCGCCTGGTTCGGTCTCTATGGCGTCAAGCGTCGCTGGCGCACCACCTGGGGTTCTGCTGCGGTAACCGCAGCACGGGTGTGATGCCCACGCAGATCCTGCAGGGCGCGAATATTGCTCTGCTGCAGTACGCAGTCATTCGAGAACGACCATGCCCCTGCGATTGAGCTATGGCGAGGCCAGCGCTGCCGGACCGCGCCCGGAAAACCAGGATGCGATACGCATCGTCACCCCGGCGCCCGGGCTGGCAACCGGCAAGGGCTATCTGTTCGCGCTGGCCGATGGCGTCAGCCAGTGCGCCGATGGCGGCCTGGCTGCGCGAGCGACCTTGCAGGCGCTGGCTTTCGACTATTACGCGACGCCGGAGACCTGGGCCGTCGCGCAATCACTCGACCGCGTGCTGGTCGCGCACAACCGCTGGCTGCAGGCCAACGGCGGCAACCAGCCGCTGTTGACCACCCTCACCACACTGGTGCTGCGCGGTCGCCGCTTCACCCTGGCGCATGTTGGCGATTGCCGTGCCTACCGCTGGAACGGCTCCCAGCTCGAGCGACTCAGCGAAGACCATGTCTGGGAGCAGTCGGGCATGCAGCATGTGCTCAAGCGTGCGCTGGGACTGGATCAGCACCTGGTGATGGACTACCTCGACGGCGAGCTGCAAGAAGGCGAAAGCTACCTGCTGCTGAGCGACGGCGTCTGGTCCTGCGTCCCCGAACGCGACATCGCGCATATCCTGCACGATCAACCAGACCTAGGCGCAGCGGCACGGGCGCTGGTCAATCTGGCGCACCAGAGCGGCAGTCAGGACAACGCCAGTGCCTTGCTGCTGCGCGTCGAAGCCCTGCCCGAAGCGGTGCTGGCCGACGCCCTCGCCCAGCTCGATCATTGGCCGTTGCCGCCGAAGCTGCGCCCCGGCCAGCTGTTCGAGGGCTGGCAGGTGAATGCACTGCTGCACGAGTCGCGGCAGTCGCTGATCTACCGGGTGCAGGATGCTCAGGGCCAGGCCTGGCTGCTGAAGACGCTGCCACCCAGCCGGCAGGACGAGGCAGACGCAGGGCCGGCGTTGCTGCAGGAAGAATGGTTCATGCGCCGGGTTGCCGGGCGCAACTTCGCCGAACTGCATCTGCTGCCAGAACGCCAACACCTCTATTACGTGCAGCGCGAGTACAGCGGGACGACCCTGGCGCAACGCTTCGAACGAGACGGCCCGCTGCCACTGGCCGATTTGCTGCACGTCGCCTCCCGGCTGATCCGCGCGGTGGGCATGCTGCATCGGCGCAACATCCTGCATCGTGACATCAAGCCGGAAAACCTGCTGCTGGGTGAGGACGGCGAGCTGCGTATCCTGGATTTCGGCCTGGCGTTCTGCCCCGGGCTGACTCGCGACCTGCCCAATCACCTGCCCGGAACCCCGAGTTTCATTGCCCCGGAGGCATTCACAGGGGCCGAACCCAGCGCATCGCAGGATCTCTATGCGACCGGCGTGACACTCTATTACCTGCTGACCGGGCACTACCCCTACGGCGAGATCGAAGCCTTCCAGCATCCACGCTTCGGCAACCCGACACCGGCCAGCCGCTATCGCCCGGACGTGCCGACCTGGCTGGAGGAAAGTCTCGCCCGCGTGCTAGCGGTCGATCCACGACAGCGTTTCGAAACCGCTGAGCAATGGCTGCTTGAGCTGGAACAGGGCGAACAGCGCAGCGCCAGCCTTCGGCCGCGCCCCCTGCTCGAACGTGAGCCGCTCAAGGTATGGCGCGGCATGGCGCTGTTGTCGCTGCTACTCAACCTGCTGCTGGTCGTGCTGCTGATAAAAGGCGCTTGACGCTCAGCGACGGGTAATCAGCCCCTGGCGCGCCACCCGGGTCAGCTCGCGCACGCATTCTTCCAGGCGCTCAGCGGTCGGTGCCTGAATCACGGCCAGATCGAAGCTGTCGGTGGCAAAACGCGCCAGCGACTCTTCGGCCGTGGCGAACTGGATAAGCAGGGCGCGGGATTTGCGATGACGTCGCGGCCAACCTTCGAGGTAGCGCAACAGAGATGGCTGGTGAGTACCGCCGAGGAGGACTTTCGGATTGCTGGGGTGTAGGCCGCTGGTGATCGGGGCCAGGCGCAACTGAGCGTGCTTTGCGTTCATCGATTTCAACTTCCGCCTCGAGGATTCCGCTGGGCAGCGGTGGGAGGCGACACCGGAACCAGCGCTTTAGCGGTATTTCGAAGCCATCGGCTCCAGGCGCCCCGCAAGTAGCTGACTAAATCGGCGCATGGGCGAAACTTTAGAAAGCTGGTTGCAGCATGTCAACGGCCTTTTAAGGATCAACAACAGGCGTAATTCGCACCACCACGGCGCAAGCCGCTGCATATCAGTGCAACGATCGGCCTCGACTGCTCCATAGCAAGCGCTCAAGCCCTTGAAAACCGAGGACATTGCAAGTTGGCACAGCCTCTGCAAAGCAGAACCTCGAAGAATCATTACGACCTGACCCTCAACGTGGAGCGGCAGGTTTCCCGAGAGAGCGGGACACGGACAAAGGCGTCCTCACTGGGTAACCGGTGGGACGCCTTTTTTGTTGTTGAAAAATTTCGAGCAGGCCGGACGGCAGCTGGCACGGAGAACGGGCATGAAGAAACTCAAACTGGTAATGATCGGCAACGGCATGGCCGGCGTGCGGACCCTTGAGGAACTGCTCAAGCTCACCAACGAGCTCTACGACATCACGGTGTTCGGCGCCGAGCCGCATCCCAACTACAACCGCATCCTGCTCTCCCCGGTGCTGGCCGGCGAACAGCAGTTCGAAGAGATCGTGCTCAACGACCTGAACTGGTACGCCGAGAACGATATCCACCTCAAGCTCAACCGCAAGGTGGTGAAGATTGACCGGGTCAAACGCCGGGTGATCGCCGATGACGGCAGCGAGGCGGAATACGACCGCCTGCTCATCGCCACCGGCTCCAACCCGTTCATCCTGCCGATTCCCGGCAAGGACCTGCAGGGCGTGATCGGCTACCGCGACATTGCCGACACCCAGGTGATGATGGAAACCGCCAAGACCCACAAACACGCGGTGGTCATCGGCGGCGGCCTGCTCGGCCTGGAAGCGGCCAACGGCCTCAAGCTGCGGGGCATGGACGTCACCGTGGTGCACATCGGTGACTGGCTGATGGAACGCCAGCTCGACAAGACCGCCGGCACCCTGCTGCAGAGCGCGCTGGAAAGCCGTGGCCTGAAGTTTCTCCTGCCCAAGCACACCGCCGAACTGCTCGACAACGGCGAAGGCCGGGTATGCGCGGTCAAGTTCAAGGACGGCGACGTGATCCCCGCCGACCTGGTGGTGATGGCCGCCGGCATCCGCCCCAACAGCGAACTGGCCGAACAGGCCGGCATCCCGTGCAATCGCGGCATTCTGGTCAACGACACCCTGCAGACCTACGACCCGCGCATCTACGCCGTCGGCGAATGCGCCAACCATCGCGGCACCGCCTATGGCCTGGTCGCACCGCTGTTCGAACAGGCCAAGGTCTGCGCCAACCACCTGGCCATGCTCGGCTTTTCCCGCTATCTCGGCTCGGTGACTTCGACCAAGCTCAAGGTCACCGGCATCGACCTGTTCTCGGCCGGCGATTTCATCGGCGGCGACGGCACCGAGACCATCACCCTCTCCGACCCCATCGGCGGCGTCTACAAGAAGCTGGTGATCAAGGACGACGTGCTGGTCGGCGCCTGCCTGTATGGCGACACCGCCGACGGCGGCTGGTACTTCCGCCAGGTACGCGAAGGCCAGAACGTGGGCCAAATACGCGACCATTTGATGTTCGGCGAGGGCGCCATCGGCGATGCCGGCCACCAGGGCCAGAGCAAGGCCATGTCGATGCCGGACGACATGGAAGTCTGCGGCTGCAACGGTGTGTGCAAGGGCACCATCGTCAAGGCGATCCAGGAGCACGGGCTGTTCTCGGTGGACGAGGTGAAAAAGCACACCAAGGCCGCCAGTTCCTGCGGCTCCTGTGCCGGCCTGGTCGAGCAGATTCTGATCAACACCGTGGGTGGCGCCGCCGACGTCAAGCCGAAGAGCGAGAAGGCCATCTGCGGCTGTAGCGACCTCAACCACGGTCAGGTGCGCAAGGCCATTCGCGAGCACCACCTGACCAGCATTCCGGCGGCCATGGCCTTCATGGAATGGCGCACGCCGAACGGCTGCGCCACCTGCCGCCCGGCGCTGAACTACTACCTGATCTCCACCTGGCCGGGCGAAGCCAAGGACGACCCGCAATCGCGCTTCATCAACGAGCGCGCCCACGCCAACATCCAGAAGGACGGCACCTACTCGGTCATCCCACGCATGTGGGGCGGCGTCACCAATGCCGCCGAACTGCGGCGCATCGCCGACGTGGCGGACAAGTATCAGGTGCCGATGGTCAAGGTCACCGGAGGCCAGCGCATCGACCTGCTGGGTATCAGGAAGGAAGACCTGCCGGGCGTCTGGAAAGACCTGGATATGCCTTCCGGCCACGCCTACGGCAAATCCATCCGCACAGTGAAGACCTGCGTCGGCAGCGAGTTCTGCCGCTTCGGTACGCAGAACTCGACGCAGATGGGCATCGACCTGGAACACGCCCTGTTCAACATGTGGTCGCCGCACAAGGTCAAGCTGGCCGTTTCCGGCTGCCCGCGCAACTGCGCCGAATCCGGCATCAAGGACGTCGGCATCATCGGCGTGGACTCCGGCTGGGAGCTGTACATCGGCGGCAACGGCGGCATCAAGACCGAAGCCGGCGAGTTCTTCGTCAAGGTGAAGACGGCCGAGGAGGTCATGGAATACAGCCTGGCGTTCCTCCAGCTCTACCGCGAGGAAGCCTTCTACCTCGAGCGCACCGTGCACTACATGCAGCGCGTCGGCATGGACCACATCAAGAAGGCCGTGCTGGACGACGCCGAGCGACGCAAGGCGCTGCACCAGCGGTTGCTGTTCTCGCTTTCCTTCGAGCAGGACCCGTGGCAAGAGCAGCTTTCCAAGCCGCAGCTGAAAAAGGAATTCGACCGCATCGCCGTCAAGCAGCTGGAAAACGCCTGAGAACCCGATCTGGAGAAACACCGCATGAACTGGCTCGATATCTGCGCACTGGATGAGATCAACCCGCTCGGCTCGCGCATCATCGCCGGCCCCAAGGGCGATATCGCGATATTCCGTACTTCCGACGATCAGGTCTTCGCCCTCGACGACCGCTGCCCGCACAAGGGCGGCCCGCTGTCGCAGGGGATCGTCTACGGCAAGCAGGTCGCCTGCCCGCTACACAACTGGCAGATCGATCTGCAAAGCGGCGAAGCACTAGCGCCCGACGTCGGCTGCGCCCACCGCCACGAGGCGCGCGTCGAGAATGGTCGCGTGCAGCTTTCGCTTAACCAGCGCAAGGAATGCGCGGCCTGAACACACCGCAGTTGACCAGCACCTTTTCCCAGGAGACGACGCCATGCGTATGACAACCGCCTCGACCTGCTGCTACTGCGGTGTCGGCTGTGGCGTGCTGATCGAGCACGACGGCGAGCGCATCCTCGACGTGGCTGGCGACTCCAGCCATCCGGCCAACTTCGGCAAGCTGTGCAGCAAGGGTTCGACCCTGCACCTGACCGGCGACCTCGACGCCCGCGCCCTCTATCCCGAGCTGCGCCTGGGTAAGGGCCTGGCCCGCGGCCGTACCGACTGGGACAGTGCCCTGGAGCATGCCGCTAACGTGTTCGCCGAGACCATCCGCGAACACGGGTCGGACAGCGTCGCCTTCTATGTCTCCGGCCAGCTGCTGACCGAGGACTACTACGCCTTCAACAAACTGGCCCGCGCCCTGATCGGCACCAACAACCTGGATTCCAATTCGCGGCTGTGCATGTCCTCGGCAGTAGTCGGCTACAAGCGCAGCCTGGGTGCCGATTCTCCGCCCTGCTCCTACGAAGATATCGAGCAGGCCGATTGCCTGCTGATCGTCGGCAGCAACATGGCCTATGCACATCCGGTGCTGTTCCGCCGACTGGAGGAAGCCAAGGCGAAGCGGCCGGAGATGACCATCATCGTCATCGACCCACGCCGTACCGACACCAGCGAGCTCGCCGACCTGCACCTGCCGATCCTGCCCGGCACCGATGTCGCGCTGTTCCACGGCCTGCTGCATATCCTCATGTGGGAAGGCTGGATCGACCGCCGCTTCATCGATGCCCATACCGAAGGCTTCGATGCGCTGAAAAGCCTGGTGCGCGACTACACCCCGGCAATGGTCGCCGACCTCTGCGGCATCTCTGTAGATGATCTGCAAACCTGTGCACGTCTGATTGGAAGCGCTCCAGCTTTTCTCTCCCTGTGGTGCATGGGGCTGAATCAGTCCACCGCCGGCAGCGCCAAGAACAGTGCGCTGATCAACCTGCACCTGGCCACCGGTCAGATTGGCAAGCCAGGCACCGGGCCCTTCTCGTTGACCGGCCAACCGAACGCCATGGGCGGCCGCGAAACCGGCAGCCTGTCCAATCTGCTGCCCGGTCACCGCGAAGCGGCCAACGCCGCACACCGTGCCGAAGTCGCGGACTACTGGGGCGTCGAGCAGCTGCCAAAACAGCCCGGCCTGTCCGCCATCGAGCTGTTCGACGCCGTGCGCGCCGGCAGGATCAAGGCGCTGTGGATCGCCTGCACCAACCCGGCTCAGTCGCTGCCGGACCAGCAGAAAGTCCATGAGGCCCTGGCCGCCTGCCCCTTCGTCGTGGTGCAGGAAGCCTTCTTCACCACCGAAACCTGTCGCCACGCCGACCTTCTGCTGCCGGCCGCGAGCTGGGGCGAGAAGGAAGGCACCGTGACCAACTCCGAGCGTCGCATCAGCCACGTGCGCCGCGCCGTGCCGGCCCCAGGCGAAGCCCGTGCGGACTGGGCGATCACCTGCGATTTCGCCCGACGCCTGGAACGTCACCTGCGCCCCGGCCGCCCGAGCCTGTTCACTTTCGAGAATGCCGAAGCGCTGTTCGAGGAGTACAAGCCGCTCACCGCCGCCCGCGATCTGGACTACAGCGGCCTGAGCTACGCACTGATCGATACCCTCGGTCCGCAGCAATGGCCGTTTCCGCCAGGCAGCGAACAAGGCACCGCGCGGCTTTATGATGACGGTGTGTTTCCCACTGCCAATGGCCGCGCCCGTTTCATCGCCGAGCACTACCAGGCGCCGAAGGAAAAGCGCGAGGCGCGCTATCCGCTCACGCTCAATACCGGCCGGCTACGCGACCAGTGGCACGGCATGAGCCGCACTGGCACCGCGGCGCGGCTGTTCGGCCATGTCGAAGAAGCGTTGCTCGGAATGAACGCTGATGACATGCGCCGCCGGCGTCTGCTGGACGGCCAGCTGGTGAAGGTGAAGAGCCGTCGCGGCAGCCTGATCCTCCCGGTACAGAAGGACGACAGCCTGCGTGCCGGCCAGGCGTTCCTGCCGATGCACTGGGGTGATCGCTTTCTCAAGGGGCTGGGCTGCAACGTGCTGACCCTGGCCAGCGTCGACCCTTTGTCGAAGCAGCCCGAACTCAAGCACGCCGGCATTGAAGTGGAACAAGCCGAATTGCCCTGGCAGTTCTTCGCGCTGGTTGAGGGCGATGTGCAGCGACGCTTCGAGGCGCTGCGGCCATTGTTCGAAACCTTCGACTACGCCAGTTTCAGCCTCGGCGGGCGCGAACGCTCGGCGTTGCTGATCCGCGCCGCCCGGAATGCGGCGCCAACGGCTGCCGAGCTGGACACCATCGACAGCCTGCTCGGCCTCGACGAAGGCCCGGTGCTGGCCTATGACGACCCGCGTCGCGCGGTCGGCAAGCGCGTACGCATCGAGGAAGGCCGTATCGTCGCGTTGCGCCTGGCCGGCGAGACCGCCGCCCGGCAGTGGCTGCGCGGACTCTGGGAAAGCGGCAGCGCCGACGCCGAACTGCGTCGCTGGCTGCTGGCTCCACTCAGCGCGCCACCTGGCGGCGCAACCATCAGCACCGACCGTATTCTGTGCAACTGCATGAACGTCAGCCAGAGCAAGGTCCGTGCAGGCATCGAGCGCGGTCTCGATCTGACCGGCCTCAAGCAGGAACTCGGCTGCGGCACCAGCTGTGGCTCCTGCGTACCCGAAATCAAGCGTCTGCTGGCCAGCCAGCCGGAACGCGCACTTCTCTGATACCAACCAAGACGAGGATTACCCCATGAGCGCAAAAGTCTGGCTGGTAGGCGCCGGCCCTGGCGATCCGGAACTGCTGACCCTCAAGGCCGTGCGCGCGCTGGGCGAGGCACAGGTGGTGATGATCGATGACCTGGTCAACCCCGCCGTGCTCGAACACTGCCCGAACGCTCGCATCATCCCGGTGGGCAAGCGCGGCGGCTGCCGCTCCACACCGCAAGCCTTCATCCACCGTCTGATGCTGCGTTACGCCCGCCAGGGCAAGTGCGTGGTGCGCCTCAAGGGTGGCGATCCGTGCATCTTCGGCCGCGGTGGCGAAGAAGCCGAATGGCTGTCGGCACGCGGCATCGAGGTCGAGCTGGTCAACGGCATCACCGCCGGCCTGGCCGGCGCCACGCAATGCGGTATCTCGCTGACCCAGCGCGGCGTAGCCCGCGGCGTCACCCTGGTCACGGCGCACACGCTCGACGACAGCAGTCCGGAATGGCAGGCGCTGGCGAAAAGCGGCACCACGCTGGTGGTGTACATGGGTGTGAGCAAGCTGGAACAGGTGCAGGCCGGGCTGTTGGAGGGCGGACTTTCCGCCGGTACACCAGTGGCGATGATCGAGAACGCTTCACTGCCGCAGCAACGCGAATGCCGTTCGAGCCTCGCCGGCATGTGCCGCGATGCTTTGGCCTTCAAGCTGAAGAGCCCGGCGATCCTGGTGATCGGCGAAGTGGCCGCACATGCTGCGTTCCAGGCGGTAAGCCAGAGCGCCTGACCGTAGCTGACCGCCGTACCAAAATACCCGTAAAAAAAACCGCGGCCCCAGGGCCGCGGTTTTCGTTACTGCGTGATCATCACGCTTTCTGACGCAGCTTCTCCGGTTTGATCAGGAAGCGAGCCAGGGCCGGCAGCAGCCAGATCGCGCCGACCATGTTCCAGAGGAACATGAAGGTCAGCATCAGACCCATGTCGGCCTGGAACTTGATCGCCGAGAACACCCAGGTCACCACACCAATCGCCAGGCAGACGCCGGTGAAGATCACCGCCTTGCCGGTGGACTTCAGGGTCTGGTAGTAGGCTTCCTGCAGGGTCATGCCCTGGCGCAGGAACGACTCCAGACGGCTGTAGATGTAGATGCCGTAGTCCACACCGATACCCACGCCCAGTGCGATCACCGGCAGCGTCGCTACCTTCACCCCGATGCCCATGAAGGCCATCAGCGCGTTACCGAGGATCGAGGTCAGCACCAGCGGCAGGATCACGCAGAGCGTGGCCGCCAGTGAACGGAAGGTCAGCAGGCACATGATGCTCACAGCCAGGTAGACGGCGATCAGCATGGTGGTTTCCGACGCCGCGATGACCTCATTGGTGGCCGCTTCGATACCGGCATTACCTGCCGCCAGCACGAACTCCAGTCCTTCGCGGTTGTTCTCCTCGGCAAACTCCTTCGCCGCGGCCACCACGTGTTCCAGCGTCTCGGCCTTATGGTCGTTAAGGAACACCAGTACCGGTGCCAGCGAGCAGTCGCTGTTGTACATGCCTTCGGCACGGGCGATGGAGTTGTTCAGCACATGCTGGTTACGCGAAAGCGTTTCCCATTTCAGGCTGCCCTCGTTCATGCCCTTGATGCCCTGGCGCGCCACCGACACCATCGACACCGCCGACTGTACCCCCTCGGTGTTCTGCATCTTCCACATCAACTCGTCCATGGCGGCGAGCGTGTCGTAGTGCGAACAGCCTTCCGGCGCGGTCTTGACCATCACTACCAGCACGTCGGAACTGGTCGAGTAGTTGCGAATGACGAAGTCGTTGTCCAGGTTGTAGCGCGAATCCGGATGCAGCTCCGGCGCGCCCTGATCAAGGTCGCCGATCTTCAGGTTCTGGCCGTACCAGAGGCCACCCGCCAGCGCGACCACGGCGATAGTGATGGAGATCGGTGCCACCTTCGGGCTGGCGAAATTCGACAGCGCGCGCCAGAACGGATGATCGCGCGAGGCTTCTTCGCGGGCCTGCTTGATCGCCCGCTGGCTGATGCCCATGTAGGAAATCGCAACCGGCAGCAGGATCAGGTTGGTCAGGATGATCACCGCCACGCCCAGCGAAGCACCGATGGCCAGCTCGCGGATCACGCCGATATCGATCAGCAGCAGGGTAACGAAACCCACCGCGTCGGACAGCAACGCCACCATCCCCGGGATGAACAGCTGACGGAAAGCCATGCGCGCCGCCGTCACCGGATCCTCGGTATAGCCGGAGGCCATGGCGATGCCGTTGATCTTCTGTACGCCGTGGGAGATACCAATGGCAAACACCAGGAATGGCACCAGCATCGAGTACGGATCGAGCCCGAAGCCCAGGGTGTGCAGCAGGCCAAGCTGCCAGGTCACGGCGATCAGCGTGGTGATCAACACCGCGATGGTGCTCTTCAGGCAACGGGTGAACCACAGCAGCAGGACGAAGGTGATGCCGATGGCGACGATGAAGAACAACGCCACACCGACCAGCCCGTCGATCAGGTCACCGACCTTCTTGGCGAAGCCGATGATGTGAATCTCCACATTCGGGTTCTGCGTCTCGTACTTGTCGCGAATCTTCTCTTCCAGCTCGTGGGAGAACTTCTGGTAGTCCAGCTTGATCTGCTTGCTGCGATCTTCCGGATCCGAGTAGGACTCCATCAGCGGCACGTCGATGATGCTGGACTTGAAGTCATTGGCGACCAGACGCCCGACCTGACCGGACTTGAGAATGTTGCTGCGAAGGTCATCGAGACTTTCCGGCGACCCGTCATAGGTCTGCGGAATGACCTCACCGCCGGCGAAGCCTTGCTCTGTCACCTCGGTCCAGCGAACGCTGGGACTCCAAAGCGACTTCATGTTGGAGCGATCGACACCTTGGATATAGAACACTTCGTCATGAATCTGCCGCAGCGTTTCCATGTAGTCCTTGGCGAAGATGTCACCATCTTTTGCTGCCACGGAGATCCGCACCGTGTTGCCGAGGTTGGCCAGATCATTCTGGTGCTCGAGCATCTTCTGGATATACGGATGCCCCAGCGGAATCATCTTCTCGAAGCTGGTCTGCGGCCGAACCTGGGCCGCCTGATAGAAGAGAAATGCGCTGATCAGCAGGCAGAGTACGACGACTGCCGGCCGGTTGTTGAAGATCAGGCGCTCGAGGAACGACGCCGGCTTCTGGTGGTGCTTGGTCATGCAGACTCTCCCGGCTTTATTGTTGTGTGGCCAGATCCGCGCCCGATGGCGAGGCGATGCGAACACCACCCTGCCCTACCAGGATCAGGTTGCCTTGGGAATCGGAGGTGACACCCGACAGCGAACGGCGGTCGGGGCGATTGAACAGCTTGAAGCTACGGCCCTGATCGTCGCTGGTGAGTACCGCGCCGCCGTGACCGACCACCACGATGCGCCCGTCGCGCAACAGGTTGCCGTCGGCCAGCCCAGACTCCAGCACATTGCCGTTACCGTTGCCGAGCTTGATGCCTTCCCAGTTGTCGCCGAAGTCGACGGAGCGGAACAGGTGGCCGCGCAAGCCGAAGGCAACAACCACTCCTGGCTCCGAACCACCGACCACACCGAAGAACGAGCCCTGATACGGCGACTCGACGCGCTCCCAGGTTTCGCCCAGATCGACAGAACGGAACATGCCGCCCAGTTCGCCCACGACCAAAAGTCCCGAGCCCTGGATATGGGCGATGGCGTTCAGGTGATAGCCGTCCTCGTTGTCGAGGCGCTCACTGATGTCCTCCCAGCTCTGACCGCCATCGATGGTTTCGAGCAGCGCACCGTAGGCGCCCACCGCGATGCCGTGCTGGGTGTCTTCGAACCAGACGTCCAGCAAGGGAGCCTCGCGCTCGCGATCCTCGTACTGCGCCGTCCAGCTCTCACCGCCGTCGGCTGTAGCCAGGATCAACGCGTCATGGCCAACCGCCCAGCCGTGCTTGTCGTCGACGAAGTCGATGGCCGTCAGCAGCTGACGCGTCGGCACCTTGGCCTGCATCCAGCTGGCGCCACCATCGTCGGAATAGAGAATGTGGCCTCGATCGCCCGCCGCAACGAGGCGTTCGCCGGCTTGGGTGATATCGAGCAGAAGATTGGATACCGCCTTGGCCGACTCGATCGAGTAGCGGGCCTGGCCATCGGTAGCGGCCTGGGCGGGTGCCGATGCTGCGAGCAGCAGGAGTGAGAAGGCGCCGCACAGCGAAAGCATGCCGGCAACCGATGAGTGAAGACGCGACGCCCTCGCCTGGCATGGAACCACGGCGCGGCCGGATAGTGTGCGCCGCTGAACGGGCTCACTCATACATACCCCCTTTATTCTTATTAGGTAAGGCCTGTAATGCAGGCTCGGCCATCCTAGCCAGCTTCCACAGACAGGCACAATTGGCCGGACGTTATGAATTGTTAACTCTCACGCAATGATTGACGCGTGATCACTCAGGCTGATTGGGCCAGTGGCCAGCATGGCCGGCCGCCTCGTTCGCACGCGCAGTGACGATCCGACGCGAGGCGCCAGAGGATGGTCACGACACGCAGGATGGTTGTTTGCCGTGGATAGTCCCTGGGAACGGGCTCTCGTAAAAGAAAGGCCGATCGCATTGCACGATCGGCCTTGTCGAGTCAGGCGAGGCTCTTGCTCACCACTTCGTAGACATCGCTGGACAGCTCTCCGGACGCCAGGATGCGCTCCAGCTCGCCCTTCATCAGCGCCTGCCGGGCGCTGTCGTACTTGCGCCAGCGGGTCAGCGGTGCCAGCAGGCGCGAGGCGATCTGCGGGTTCAGCGCGTTGAGGGTGATCACCTGGTCGGCGAGGAAGCGGTAGCCGGCGCCATCGGCGCGGTGGAAGTTGACCAGGTTCTGGTTGGCGAAGGCGCCGATCAACGCACGCACCTTGTTCGGATTCTTCAGGGTGAATGCCGGGTGCTGCATCAGCGTCTGCACCCGTTCCAGCCCGCCGGGCAACGGGTTGCCGGCCTGAACACTGAACCACTGGTCCATTACCAGCGGGTTGTCCTTGAAGTGCTCGGCGAAGGCCTGCAGCGCCTTGTCGCGCTCGGCCTCGAACGGCGAGTTGACCAGCACGGCCAGTGCGGTCAAGCGCTCGGTCATGTTGTCGGCCTGCTCGAACTGTTCCAGACAGGCTTCCACGACTTCGGCTTTTTCGCTCAGCATCAGATACGACAATGCGATGTTCTGCAGGGCGCGACGGGCGAAATGTTCGGCCGAGGCGACATAGGGCGTGCTGCGCGAGGTTTCGCGATTGGCCTGGTAGCGCTGCCACAGCGGCTCGAACAACGCGTCGGCGATGCGCTTGCGGGCGAACTCGCGTGCCGTATGGATGGCATCCACGTCCGCCACTTCGCTGATTTCGGTCAGATAGGCCTCGCCCGGCAACGAAAGCATCTCGGCAACCATGGCTGCATCGAGCGTCTCGTTTTGCAACAGGCTGCGTAGCGCCTCGACCAGGCGCTCATCCATCACCAACGCTTCCCCACGCTGATGCTGACCGATCAGCTCCTGCAGCACCTGCACCGACAGCTGCTGACCCGCTTCCCAGCGATTAAAGCCGTCGGAATCGTGCTGCATCAGAAACATCAGCTGGTCGCGGTCGTACGGGTAATCCAGCTTTACCGGCGCGGAGAAGCCGCGCAGCAGCGATGGCTGCGGACGCTCGGCGACGTCGACGAAGGTGAAGCTCTGTTCGGCTTCGGTCACCGCCAGCACGCGACTGGTGCCCGCAGCTTGCGGCTCGCCTTCCAGGCGCAGCGGCATGTCCGAACCATCGGCGGCGAGCAGGCCCAGCGCCACCGGGATCACGAACGGCTCCTTGGTCGGCTGGCCCGGTGTCGGCGGACAGCTCTGGCGGAAGGTCAGGCGGTAGGTCTTCGCTGCCTCGTCGTATTGCTCGCTGACGGCCAGGCGCGGTGTACCGGACTGGCTGTACCAGCGCTTGAACTGGGTCAGGTCCGCACCGTTGGCGTCCTCCATCGCCTTGACGAAATCGTCGACCGTCACGGCCTGGCCGTCATGCCGCTCGAAATAGAGGTCGCTGCCCTTGCGGAAGCCCTCGTCGCCCAGCAGCGTCTGGATCATGCGCACCACTTCGGCGCCCTTCTCGTAGACGGTCAGGGTGTAGAAGTTGGAAATCTCGATGAAGGATTCCGGGCGCACCGAATGCGCCATCGGGCCGGCGTCCTCGGCGAACTGGTGGGTGCGCAGGTAGGCGACGTCCTCGATGCGCTTGACGGTCGGCGAGTTCATGTCGGCGCTGAACTGCGAATCGCGGAAGACGGTGAAGCCTTCCTTGAGCGACAGCTGGAACCAGTCGCGGCAGGTCACGCGATTGCCCGACCAGTTGTGGAAATATTCGTGGGCGACGATGGCCTCGACGCGCTGGTGCGCGGCATCGGTAGCGGTTTCGGCGCGGGCCAGCACTGCGCTGGAGTTGAAGATGTTGAGGCCCTTGTTCTCCATGGCGCCCATGTTGAAGTCGTTCACCGCGACGATCATGAAGATGTCCAGGTCGTACTCGCGACCGTAGGCCTCTTCATCCCACTTCATCGACTTCTTCAGGCTGTCCATGGCGTGCTGGCACTTGTCGACGTTCTCCGGCTCGACATAGATGCGCAGCGCCACGTCGCGCCCGCTCATGGTGGTGAAGCTGTCTTCGATCGCCCAGAGGTCACCTGCAACCAGGGCGAACAGGTAGGCCGGCTTCTTGAACGGGTCTTCCCAGGTCGCCCAGTGGCGGCCGTCGTCCTCGCTGCCGCTGGCAATCGGGTTACCGTTGGAGAGCAGCACCGGATAGGCCTTTTGTTCGGCGCTCACGGTGGTGGTGAACTTGCTCATCACGTCCGGGCGGTCGAGGTAATAAGTGATCTTGCGGAAGCCCTCGGCCTCGCACTGGGTGCAGAACATGCTGCCGGACTTGTACAGCCCTTCCAGCGCGGTGTTGGTTTCCGGATGGATCACCACCGAAGTGTCGATGACAAAGCTTTCGCTGTCCGGCTGCAGGGTCAGACAGTCTTCGCTGATCTGGTAGTCGCCCAGGCCAAGCTCGCGGTCGTTCAGCGCGATGGCCTGCAGCTCGAGCTCCTGGCCGTGCAGCTCCAGCGGCGGCAGCTTGCCAGCCGGGCGCTCGGGATTGCGGCGCATCACCAACTGGGCGTGCACCAGGGTGCGGTCCTCGTACAGTTCGAAGGTCAGGTGGGTTTCATCGATCAGGTATTCAGGCGCCTGGTAATCCTTCAGATGAATGACTTTCGGTTGTTCGGTACGCATGGAAACCTCGTCGGCTGAGCTTCAAGCGGCTAGCTTCAAGCAGGAATTTGGCGATGGACTGCCAGCCCGGAAACCGGGCTGCGGATGAGTTCGAGCTTAGCGTCTGTCGCGACGGACTTGTAGGGTGGAAACGGAGAAGCCTTTTCCACAGGGTTGTTCCAGGCCGCTCATCCTTGAGCCCGCCGGCCGTAAGCGGTGGATAAGCGAAGCGTTATCCACCCTACGCGGTAGCGCTGGCGGCGACCTGATAAGCGGTGAACTTGCGAATGTTGATCACGCCGGTATCGAGAATCAGGTACTGGCCCTTGATGCCCTTGAGCGTACCTTCGACTACGGGCGTCTTCTCCAGATCGAGACTGACCACCTTGGTCGGATAGGCGTCGACCGGATAGCGAATCTCCAGCACCTCGGCGTCCGCCACCGGCTGGATCGCCTGCAGCCCGTAGCGCTGTTGCAACTCGCGTAACCCATCGGCACAGGCATCGAAGATCTGCTCGCGCATTTCGATCAGGTCGATGGGCTCGGCATCGCCCTTGAGCAGCGCGCGCCAATTGGTGCGATCCGCCACCTGGCTGCGCAGCAGGTCTTCGACCATTCCGGACTGCTGGCGCGTGGCGACGCGCATGATCGGCAGCGCCTGGCTGGCGCCCTGATCGAGCCAGCGCGTCGGCAGCTGCGTGGCACGGGTGATCCCGACCTTGATGCCCGACGAGTTGGCCAGGTAGACCACGTGGTCGGTCATGCAGAAGTCCATGCCCCACTGCGGGTCGCGGCAGGTGCCGAAATCGTGGTGGCACTTTTCCGGGCTCATGATGCAGACATCGCACTGCGGCAGCTTCTTGAAGCAGGGATAGCAATAACCCTGGCTGAAGCTCTTGTTGGTCTTGCGACCGCAATGGGTGCAGTTGATGGCGCCGAGGTATTCCAGACGCAGGGTCTTGCCGATCAGCGGATTGACCGGCACCAGCTCGTCGTTCAGACGGAAGGAATACTGCGCCGGTGCGCCGAGCTGGATCGACATCTTGCTCAGCGCACCGCGTCCCAATTCGAGCATCAGTGGCGGGTTCCCGAAGCGGGAGCGAACAGGCTGGTATCGATGGCCGGCTCAGCCTTCTTGCTCTTGGAAGCACATTCCTGACCGCCCATGAAGCCGGTGCGCTGTTCTTCCGGGAGGTTCTTCATCTCCCAGGCGATCACCGCCTGCATACAGGTTTCCTTCTGCTCGGGGGTCAGCTTGCGGCCGTCAGCCCATTTGCCGAGTTCAAGCGCCTGCTTGAGGTTCAGGTAGATTTCGGGGGTGATGTTTTCGGCGGTTTGGATAAAGGTCGACATGGCCAGCTCCGAGGGAAACGAGCGGCCATTCTACCGGGCAGCCGTGCTTTAGGGAAAAGCCTCAGAGCTGGCGCCGACGGCGCGCCAGGGTGCCGCCAATCACGCCGGTCACGCAGCCGGCGACCAACCCGCCGACATGAGCGGCATTGGCGATGGCCAACGCGCCGAAACTGAGCACCTCAATGACGCCGGTGAGGCAGATCACCAGCCACACCAGCATCAGCACCACCACGCCGGGCGGCAGTCGGTAGGCCTCGTTGGGCGCGAGCTTCTGATATAGCCAGCAGTGCCCGAGCAGCCCGTACAGCACGCCGGAAAGCCCACCAAAAATACCCGGGCCACCGAACAGGTACTGGGCGAAGTTGGACACCAGACCGAACAGCAGCGTCAGCGCCAGCAGCATCCAGGCGCGCTGAAGGGCTTCGATGCGCCGCCCCAGCTCCCAGAACCACATGCTGTTCATCGCCAGATGCAGAATGCCGAAATGCACGAAGATCGGCGTAATCAGCCTCCACCATTGTCCGGCAGCGAGTGTCTGCTCCAGCGAGGCGAAGTAGGCGTATTCACCGTCGACACGGAAGTCGACGAAGTTCAGCCAGCGGATCGTCGCGAAATTCTCACCAAGCATGGTGATAGCCGCGACAACCAGGGTGATGACCAATACAGCCGCGGTCAGCGGGCTGGCGCGCAGGGCGGCGACGAAACCGCCGCGGCGACGCGGCTGTTCGATGACGACGCTGTCATCGCCATGGGGATGCCGTGAGTACAGGTCACGAACCTGCTCGACGACCTCAACCGGCACGCGCAGCACCTGTTGATCGCCCTCCTCCGATACCCGGCACGGCACCCGCAGACGGCGCAGCAGGGCGATGAAGCCGCTGAGGTCTTCCGACAGCGGCAGGCGCAGCGCTTCACTCACCTCGACACTCATGTTCGGAACACCGCGCAGACATCGACCCAGACGAACTTCGCCGGGTCCAGACAGACTTCCTGATCCAGCCGATAGGCCACCAGTTTGCCGTTCTTCACCGCGCTGTAGTCCAGGCAGGCCAGATTGTCGCGCAGCGGCCCCGGCTGGCCGCGACGCCAATAGTGGCCGACGAACAGCAGCGGCTCGTCCGGACCGTAGAGGAACAGGCGATTCTTCTGTTGCGCAGACAGTGGCATGCGCGCCGCATGATCCGGCAGGCCATCGGGCTGGAACACCACGTCACCGTAGGTCTGTGGGTTCTCTTCCCAGAACTTGGTGCGGAAGAAGGTACGCACGAAACCTTCCTCACTGGTCAGCGTCATGCCCTCGGGCAGCGGCATGTCTGTGCCGCGCAGCAGCCGATCCAGCGCCTGGCAGATGAAGGTGCCCGGCAGGCCGGCTTCGCGCAGGATTGCCGGATTGAGGCAGGCGTCGTTGAGAAACGGACGCAGGCGTGCGATCACCCAGCTGTCCCAGCAGGCATGCACCACGCGGAAGCGCTCGGATTCCAAGAACAGTGGCAACTCGTAGAACCATTCGCGGAACGCTCGCCACTCGTCCGGATACCGTTCGAACTGCTCGAACGTCTCCTGCAGCAGGCGGGCGAAGCGCGGCGTGCGGTCACGCACGAACTCCCGGCCGCTGCCCGGCGGTGCCGGCATGTACCAGCCCAGCGCATTGAACTCGTGGTTACCCATGATGCAGTAGGCTTGCCCACGATCGACCATGTCGTAGACCAGATGCAGCGCCTCGCGGATATGCGGGCCGCGGTCGATGATGTCGCCGAGGAAGATCACCTGTCGCCGCGAATGGCGCCAGACCCCGCCCTGCAGGCGGTAGCCCAGCTGATCCAGCAGCCGCGCAAGTGCACGACCGCAGCCATGCACATCACCGATAAGGTCGTAGCCGCGTTCGGGATCAAGCTGCATCAATCGCCCCCGCCGAGGCGACTGCCCCAGCCCAGCTTGGTCCGGCAAACTTCGTAGTAGTTGTGGTCCAGCGGATGGATCAGGTGCAGCTTCTGCGGCTTCTTGCGCACCGTCACGGTATCGCCCGGGGCACAGGTGAAGTGGTTCTGGCCGTCGCAGGACACTTGCGGATAGATCTGCATGTTCGGCGACACCACGATCTTCAGCTCGCTGTTGCCATCGACCACGATCGGACGGCTCGACAGCGTGTGCGGGTACATGGGCACGACGACGATGGCGTCCAATCGCGGATGCATGATCGGCCCGCCCGCCGACAGCGAATAGGCAGTGGAGCCGGTGGGGGTCGCCACGATCAGACCGTCGGCCTTCTGGCTGCAGACGAACTGGCCGTCGATGTACAACTCGAATTCAATCATGCGCGTGGATTTGCCCGGATGCAGCACCACATCATTGAGCGCGTCGCCCTCGCCGATCGGCTCATCGAAGCGTCGCGCCTGGGCCTCCAGCAGAAAGCGATTTTCCAGGGTGTACTGGCCGTTGAGCACTTCGGCGACTTTCTCTTCCAGCTCATCCGGACGGATGTCGGTGAGAAAGCCGAGGCTGCCACGGTTGATGCCGAGTACCGGCACCCGGTGCTTGGCCATCGCCCGGGCGGCGCCCAGCAGGCTGCCGTCGCCGCCGACCACGATCACCAGGTCGCAGGATTCGCCCAGCCGCTGCCGCGACGAGGTCTGCATGCCGTGTCCCGGCAGCACCTCGGCGATGTTCTCTTCAAGAATCACATGCAGATGGCGTTCGACGAGGAATCGCTTCAGCCGGCGGATGGTATCCAGCACCTGGGAGCTACCCAGGCGGCCGATGATGCCGATATTGCGGAATTGCTCCATTGACGTTCCCTGGTGTGGCTGGGCGGATGGTTGCGGGCAGTCGCAGCGCTAGAAAATAACACGCAGCACGCAGGCGACGACGCCGATACGAATCGGCTATTCGCCTGAAATCCAGCACAGGGGTTAGAGCCCCTGCTCGCCGCGGTGTTCAGCGGCAGCGGATTATCAGCGAAACGCCGGACCATCAGCAAACCGACAGCTATGCTGCATTCATGAGCCTGTGCAGTCTTTCCGCCCTCCCCAACCGCCTCCAGCATCCGCAGGTGCGCGATCTCGCCTGGACGATCCTCTCGCCGCCGCTGCTGAACGAGGCACCGCAGTGTCAGCGTCACCCGCTGTCCGCGAGCTGCTGGAACAGCGAGCCGGAGCGACTGGCCAACTGGTTGTGGCAACAGGATGCCGAGCCATCGATTCTCGAAGCCTGGCTGTCGCTGCACCGCATTCGACGACTGGGCCTGTACTACGAGCGACTGTGGCAATACGCGCTGTCCCACGCACCCGATATCCAGCTGCTCGCCGCCAATCTGCCGATCCGGCAGAACGGCAGCACCCTCGGCGAGCTGGACCTGCTGTTCTGCGATGACCAGGGCGTGCACCACCTGGAGCTGGCCGTGAAGTTCTACCTGGGGCTCGGGCAGGGCGATGGCAGCCGGCACGCGCATTGGCTTGGTCCCGGCAGTCACGATCGACTCGATCTGAAACTCGACCATATGTGCCAGCGCCAGCTGCCGCTGTGTACCCAGCCAGCAACGCTGGCGGTGCTCGCCGAACTTACCGGCCGCCCGGTGCAAAGCAGCTTCTGGCTCAGCGGGTACCTGTTCCGCCCCTGGCCGCAGAGCTGCACGTCGCCGCTCGGCGCCAACCCGCACCACCTGCAGGGCAGATGGCTGCGCCAGGCCGACTGGCCGCGCTTCCAGTCCGAGACGCCCGACGCTGTCTGGCAACCCATCGCTCGCTCGGCCTGGCTCGCGCCAGCACGTGTTACGCCGGCCGAGCTGTGGGATGCGACCCGGTTTGCCGACTGGCAAGCCGCCAATCCGGCACAGGCGCGGGCGCAGCTGCTGGCGCGGCTCGAACCGGATGCATCGGGCGTCTGGCTGGAGCAGGAACGGCTGTTTCTGGTTGCCAATGATTGGCCCTGTAACGGCGCCGCAGCGCGTCCGTTGTCATCCACCTGACACCTTGAACAGCTAGACTGCCTGCCCGACTCGACCCTACAGATCGATAGCCGACAGACCCGCATGCCCACCGACTCGCAGCATCATTCGACATCCTCCCGACTCGACGCCTGGACCATTTTTCTGGTGTTCCTGCGCCTGGGCCTCACCTCCTTTGGCGGTCCCATCGCGCATCTCGGCTATTTCCGCGAGGAGTTCGTCCAGCGTCGCCGCTGGCTGGACGAGCGCAGCTATGCCGATCTGGTCGCGCTCTGCCAGTTTCTTCCAGGCCCGGCCAGCAGCCAGGTAGGCCTGGCGATCGGTTTGCTGCGCGGCGGTTACCGTGGCTCGCTGGCGGCCTGGGCAGGCTTCACCCTGCCATCGGCGATCGCGCTGACGCTGTTCGCGCTGGGAATCGCCACATGGGGCGACGCGCTGCCTGCTGGCGTCCTTCAGGGTCTGAAGATCGTCGCTGTGGCCGTAGTTGCCCAGGCCGTCTGGGGCATGGCACGAACGCTGTGCACCGACGCGCCGCGAATCGCCATTGCGCTGGCGGCGGCGAGCACCGTGCTGCTGCTCCCGTTCATCTGGAGTCAGGTTGCGGTCATCGCCACGGCGGGTCTGATCGGGGTGGTTTTCTTTCGCCCTGCCACCACGGAAGCACATGTCGCATTGCCCGTTGCGGTGAAGCGTCGGGCCGCGCTCACAGCACTGGCGCTGTTCTTTGCGCTGCTCATGCTGTTGCCGCTACTCGCCAGCGGCACGGACAACCCGTTGCTGGCGTTGCTCGATGCGTTCTACCGCGCTGGCGCGCTGGTGTTCGGTGGCGGCCACGTGGTGCTGCCGCTGCTGCAGGCCGAAGTGGTGCAGCCAGGCTGGGTAGACCGCGATACGTTCCTCGCTGGCTACGGCGCGGCCCAGGCGGTACCCGGCCCGCTGTTCACCTTTGCCGCGTTTCTCGGCGCCTCGATGAATGAGTCGCCCAGCGGCTTGCTGGGAGCGGCGGTGTGCCTGGTTGCGGTATTCGTGCCGTCGTTTCTGCTGGTCATCGGCGTGCTGCCGTTCTGGGAGCGCCTGCGCAGCAACCGGCGCACGCAGGCAGCCCTGGCGGCGGTCAACGCGGCGGTGGTCGGGTTGCTGCTGGCTGCGCTGTACGATCCGGTATGGACCAGCGGCATCAAGACGCCAGAGCATTTCGTCCTTGCCCTGCTCGCCCTCGCCGCACTGATGTACTGGAAACTGCCGCCCTGGCTGGTGGTGATCGGTGGCGCTGTGGGTGGTGGCCTGATCGGCCTAACGAGCTAAACGACTGGCGAAATCGCGCCGATCAGCTTTCCATCGCCAGCAACACGGCGCTTGCCACCAGAAAAACGCTGAACAGCAGTCGCAGCAGACGTTCCGGCAAGGCATGCGCCAACCGCACGCCCAAGCTGATGCTGAGCAGCCCGCCTACCGCCAGCGGCAGGCCCAGCGACCAGTTGACCTGATGATGCAGCGCATAGGTCACCAGAGTGACGCCGGTGCTCGGCGCGGCTAGTGCCAGCGACAGGCCCTGAGCGACCACCTGCGAGGTGCCGAATACGCTGGTCAGGATCGGCGTGGCGATAACCGCTCCACCGACAC
This sequence comes from Stutzerimonas kunmingensis, assembly GCF_021432085.1. GTDB lineage: Bacteria > Pseudomonadota > Gammaproteobacteria > Pseudomonadales > Pseudomonadaceae > Stutzerimonas. Next base: position 2,909,523 of record NZ_CP090366.1, read on the forward strand.
CGAACAGACCTCCCATTGCGCCGGCACCCGCACCGAGCAGGCCCAGCCATGGCCAGGGATGACGCAGCTGTCCGTCGCCGGCGGCCGGGCGCAGAAACACCCGTAGCAATGTGTAGGCAGCCAGGGCCAGCAGGAAGCCGACGAACGCCATGCGCATGCGCCCGGCATCCAGCGACACGGCAACGGCCGCACCGGCAATGGCGAACACGAAACTGGCACTGCCCAGCGCGAGGGCATGCCGCCAATCGATGCGATTGCGCTGGTGATAGCGCCAGATGGCAAGCAGCACGTTGGGCACGACCATCACCAGCGCGGTGCCTTGCGCCAGTTGCTGGTCCAGGCCGAACAGCACGCCCAGCACGGGAATCGCAATCAGCCCGCCGCCGATACCGAACAAGCCGCCCAGCGTGCCTAGCGCCAATCCGAGCAGTACGTTCAATCCGATATCCAGCAGCATTCCGACGCTCCAGTTCACAGGGGCGCTCATCGTACGCCGCCGCCGCTGGCGCCGGTACGCATAGCCACGCACAATGGCTTTGCGCAGATCGCACAAGCAAGGAATTCGAATGCTGCCCGACGCCCTTTCCGCCCAGCTCAGCCTGTTCATCGATGTGCTCGAAGCTGGCAGCTTCTCTGCCGCCGCGCGCCGCCACGGCCTGACACCTTCGGCGGTGGCGCGGCGCATCGATGCACTGGAACAGGCCCTGGGCTGCCAGCTGTTCAACCGCAGCACCCACGCGGTTCGCCCGATGCCCGCCGCATTGGCATTCGCCGAGCGCGCCCGGCGCATCGTGCAGGAACTGCACCTGGCGCGCGCCGAAGCGACGTCGCTGGACAGCGCACCGGAAGGCCGCATCCGGATCGACGCACCGGCCCCCTTCGGTCGCCGTCACCTGGCGCCGGCCCTGGCCGAATTTCTCCAGGCCTATCCGGGAGTCGATATCCAGCTGCGTCTGATCGACAGCTTCGTCGACCTGCACGGCGAGCACCTGGGTGAGGTCGATCTGGTGTTGCGCATCGGCCCGCTGGCCGACACCCGTCTGGTCGCCACACCGCTGGCGCCGATGGTGCGAGTAGTCTGCGCCAGCCCCGCCTATCTGGAACGCCGCGGCGTGCCACTACAACCGGAGGAATTGCCCGACCATGATGGGTTGGACTGGGATGCGCTGGCGCCGCCCCATGCGTGGCGCTTCGAGCGCGGCGGGCGACCGCAACTGCTGCGCCCGGGTCGCCTGCGCATGGTGGCGAACAATGCCGAAGCGCTGCTGGCAGGGGCATTGGCGGGACTTGGCATCGCCCACCTGCCAACCTGGCTGATCAGCGACCAGCTGCTGCGTGGCGAACTGCTGCCGCTGTTCTGCGAAGGGGGATTGCCGCAACCGGAAGCCAGCGGCATCTACGCGCTGCGATTGCGACGCGAGGCCGACTCGCGGAGCCGTCTGTTGCTGGAGTTTCTGAAAAACCGCTTCGGCCCGGTCCCTCCCTGGGACCAGGCACTTCAGAGCGGCTTCAAGAGGGAGTGAGGATAGAACGGTCAGGCACCCTGACCTTCGATCTCCTGGGTGACGCCCCAGCCATCAAGCACCCCACCGAGGGGTTCGACCAGGTATTCAAGATCCTGCTCGAAATCGCCGATGCCATCGAACGTCGCATACATCACCTTGCTTACCTGCAGATTCCAGCTTCCGTCCTCACGCGGAAACACCTGGGTATTGATGGTTTCGCCGCGAAAGTTCTGCGCGGCCCTCTGAGCGCGGTCCTGTTCGGAAAATACCGCATAGAACTCGATTGGATGGACTCGGGCGAAATCGAAACCGCCCTCCTTCATCCGGCGCAGAACGGTGCTGCTGACATCCTCGTGGAAGGTGGTGCTCATAAATCAACCTCCTCTCATACCTGGATGAAGTTGCCACGAGCTCAGCGGGAGATCGGCTCCGTCGTCAAGACATCGGGCAAACGGGAGTCGCAACAGCTAGTCGAAGTGACGCGGTGGACGCAGTCCACGCTGACAAGCTAGCAGGCCGCGGAGCCAACTGCGAGGGCTTAATTAACCCCCGACCCAAGCGCGCGGCCTCGCTCCAGTAGAACCCGGAAAAGTCCCGGCAGTTCAACCCGGACGCTGGATGCAAAAACGGCCCGCACCGTTGCCGGGTGGGCCGTGGATCAAGCACAGCGCGTGTTGCTGCGCCGCTATCACGATCCGGAATCAGTCGTTGCTAGGCTTGGCGATCGCATGCAACACGTATTGCGGCAGTGCAAAAGCGCCAATGTGCACATGCGGGTTGTAATACCGCGTAACGATGCCGCTGCCGGCGAAGCGCTGCATCAGAGCTTCCAGCGGCAGCTTGCGGCTCTCGGCACTGCACGCGCCCCAGGCAAAGGACATGGCACCGCCGATGTAGGTCGGCACGGCCGCCTGGTAGAAATGCCAGTCGGCGAACAGGCCCTGCATGCGTTTGGCAGTGGTCTGCAGTTCGCCCAGTTGCATGAACGGCGTACCGTTCTGCGCAACGAGAATGCCGCCTTCGTTCAGGCAGCGGCGACAGGCCTGGTAGAAGTTCTCCGAGAACAACACTTCACCCGGGCCGATGGGATCGGTGGAGTCTGAAATGATGACGTCGAACTTCTCTTCGGTGGTCGCCACGAAGTGCATGCCGTCATCAATCACCAGATTCAGCCGCGGGTCCTCGAAGGTGCCGGCGGAATGATTCGGCAGGAACTCCCTGCACATCTCCACTACGGCGCCGTCGATCTCGACCATGGTGATGCTTTCGATATCGCGATGACGTGCCACTTCACGGAGGATGCCACCGTCGCCGCCACCGATGATCAGCACCCGGCGCGCCAGGTCATGGGCCAGGATCGGCACGTGGGCGAGCATCTCGTGGTAGATGAATTCGTCGGCTTCGCTGGTCTGGATCACGCCGTCCAGGGCCATCACCCGGCCCATGCGCGGGTTCTCGAAGATCACCAGATGCTGATGCTCGGTGCGCATCTCGTGCAGCAGCTTGTCGACCTGGAGCCGCTGCCCGTATCCCTCGTAGAGAGTTTCCTGAAAGTCGCTCATGGGTTATCTCCCTTGACCGGCGACGAAGCAGCGCTCCGCCGCATGATGGCAATCTGGCTTGACGGGCGATGCAGCCTGCCCACCGAAAAGAGGCGCATTCTACGTTGGCCAAGATGACAGCGGAAACCGCAGGCAGCAAAAGCACACTTCGGGACGACAAGGCCATCGGGAGATCCTAGAGTCTGGTCATGAACGAAATCATCCAATTGCCCTACCTCGAACCCTGGGACTGGCAGCAGTTCCACCGCCATTTCGCCCTGCGCCTGCTACCCGGCGTGGAGTGGCTGGACGTTGACGGCTACGCGCGTACGCTGCGACTCGGCGAAGCCTGCGGTTGGCTCCACGTGCGCGCGCAGGCCGACCGCCCGGCGCTCGAACTGACTCTCAGCAACTCCCTGCAACAGGCTACCCAGCCACTCGTCGGGCAGGTTCGCAGGATGTTCGATCTGGATGCCGACCCGCAGGCCATCGCCACACATTTCGCTAGCGATCCCGCGCTCGGCCCGTTGATCGCCGCGAACCCCGGCCTGCGCCTGCCAGCCGCCTATGACCCGTTCGAACAGGCGGTGCGGGCGGTGGTCGGCCAGCAGGTCACGGTCAAGGCGGCGGTGACCATTACGCGACGTCTGCTGGAACGCCTCGGCGAGCCGCTGCAGGACGCGCTACCGGGGCTGGAGATGCTCTTCCCTACCGCACAAGCGATAGCCGATGACCCGCTGGACAATATCGGCATGCCATCCAAGCGAGCCCAGGCGCTACGCCGGCTCGCTGCCACGGTGGCCGAAGGGGCGCTGCAGCTGCATGTGGAAGATGGCGCCGATGCGCTGGTGCAACGACTCTGCGAATTGCCGGGAATCGGTCCCTGGACCGCCGAATACATCGCGCTGCGCGGCTTCGGCGTCGCGGACGCCTTTCCCGCAGCCGATCTCGGATTGCTGAAAGCGCCAATGTGGGGCGCGGATGGCATCAGCGCCAAGGCGCTGGCCGGACGCGCCGAAGCCTGGCGTCCGTGGCGCGCCTATGCGGCTATCCATATCTGGGACAACTATTCCAAAGCGGCCAAAGGCGGCTAAGGCGGCGCGATACGCGCCAGCAGTCTGGGCGGACTGGTCAGCGGGCGCTCCAGGATCAATCCCTCGCCCGACTGCGGGAAGATACCCGTCAGTGCAGTGATGTTGACCTGGTGAGTGACTAGCACCGCTACCTCGCCGGCCGGAAGCTGCTCGACGGCCTCGCGCAAGGCTTCGGTACGCCAGTGCTCGTTTGCGGGCGACGTGAAAAACGAATCCAGCGCAGGCAGTGGTTCCACCCGGCCGAGCGCCATCTGCTCCGCGGTCTCCAGCGCACGGCACCAGCGACTGCTGAACAAGCGCACCTCATGCAGACCCGCTTCGCGCAGCCGCGCGCCCCAGCGCCGGGCCTCATCCCGGCCGCGCTGAGTCAGATTTCGCTGGGTTTTGCAGTCTTCGAGAACGAAGCCTTCGGGATCGCCGAGACCTGGCGCGCTGGCGTGACGCATGACAAGAATCGCCCGCCCCTCGCGCAATGCCTGCCAGGCCGCCGCGTCGTCAGCCCGAAGCGGCTCGGCAGCAAGTGCCAGCAGACCGATCAGCAGACCGCTGCGCCACATGTGTCACAACCGCGCCTTGCCGAACGGCCCGGCCGCTACCGCCCACATGATCAGACCGACCACGGGCAGCAGCAGGATCACACATGACCAGACAACCTTGCGCCCGACCTCGATGCGGCTGCGCCACACATAAGCGATGGCGAGGACGTCGAGCACGAGAACCACGATGGCCAGCGGGCCGCTGAGGCTTTCCATCAACGGCTACCGATACGGCCCGCGCGAGTCAGGGCGATTGCCGCGCGGCCCCATGATTCCCCAGATGATCAGGCCGAGCACTGGCAACAGAACGATCAGAAGCACCCAGAGCACCTTCTTGCCCCCGGTGCTATCGCTGCGAACGATGCTGATGATCGCCCAGATATCCAGTATCAGGATGAGCAGGCCGAAAATACCGCCGAAGGCATCTCCCATGGGTTCGCTCCTGTTTGGGTGAGTACCTAATCTAGGATGCCAGCGCGGCGGCAGGGTTCAGTAATCGCCCGGTGGCTCAGTAGCGCCGCGGGTCGATCTGCGCAAAGCTGGCGACGGTCTCGTGCTCACCGAGGGCGCCGCCATCGCGGCCCAGCCCACAGACGCGCATGCCGGCCTGCTGCGCGGCATCGAGTTCTTCGACCACATCGGAAAGGAACAGCACCTCGACGGCTGGCACGCCAATGGCTTCGGCGATGCGCTGGTAGGAGACCACCTCGCGCTTGTGCCCGCTGGTGGTATCGAAATAACCGGAGAACAGCGGTGTCAGGTCGCCGGCCTCGGAACAGCCGAAGATCAGCTGCTGTGCCTGGATCGAGCCTGAGGAATACACGTACAGCGCATACCCCTGCGCCTTCCACTCCCGTAGCGCAGCCACTGCGTCCGGATAGATGTGCCCCTTGAGCTGGCCGGCCCGGTAGCCCTGGAACCAGACCATGCCTTGCAGCGCCTTGAGCGAGGTCGCCTTGCGATCGCTGGCGATCCAGCCGAGCAGTATCTCGATGACGCGCTCGATATCCGCATCGCCCTCACCGCTTTCGCCGCGCACCGCATCGAGCTGCGCAGCGACCGCAGGTTCGCCGGCGTGGCTGCGGATATACGCCGGCAAATGCTCGCGCGCATAGGGAAACAGCACATCGAAGACGAAGCTGACGGCGCTGGTGGTGCCTTCGATATCGGTGAGGATCGCCTTGATCGGCATCTCAGTCGTCCAGCCGCGGGAACTGATCGGCGATGCGTTCGCCGGTGAATTTCGCGACCCAGCCTTCCGGGTTGTTGAACAGGCGGATGGCGACGAAGTGTGGCTCTTCACCCATGTCGAACCAGTGACGCGTGCCGGCGGGCACGGAGATCAGGTCGTTCTTTTCGCACAGCACGGCGTAGACCATGTCATCGATATGCAGGGTAAACAGCCCGCGCCCGGCAACGAAGAAGCGCACTTCGTCCTCGGCATGGCGATGCTCGTCAAGGAACTTCGCACGCAGTTCGTCCTTCTGCGGGTGATCGCGGGTCAGGCTGATCACATCCACCGTGACGTAGCCACGCTCGGTCATCAGCTTGTCGATCTGCGGCCGGTAGGCGGCGATTACCTCTTCCTGCCTGGCCCCGGCGGCGATTGGTGCGCTGGCCTCCCAGCGCTCCAGCTGCACACCGACCTTGGCCAGCGTCGGGGCGATGTCTTCGAGGTGGGTCAGCACCTTGAGCGGCTGATCGGGTCGGGTCTCGTGATAGACGCTGAGGACACTCATGTTCGGCTCTCCGAAAAGGTCGTCTGACCGGTCGCTACCGGGCAGGCTGGAATTTATCTGGGCTGCAGGGCACGCATCTTCAGTTCGCATTCGAACAGAAATTCGAATGCCTCGATCTGTCGCAGCGCATCGCTCATCGTCTCGCCCCAGGTGTACAGGCCGTGGCAGCGAATCAGGTAGCCGACGCAATCGGGATGCTCGTCAAGCCACGGCTGCACCCTGGTGGCCAGGGCGGCGATGTCCTGATCGTTGTCGAAGATTGGCACCAGCACCTGCAATTCATGGCTCGAGATGCCGCTGAAGGCCTTTTGCAACTCGTAATCGGCGAACACCAGCGAATCGGCCAAGGCGACGCGGGACAGCACCGTGGCATTCACCGAATGGGTGTGCAGCACCGCGCCGATCTCCGGTTTCCAGCGATACAGCTGGGTATGCAGCAGTGTCTCCGCCGAAGGCCTCTTGCCCTCTTCCAGGCTGTTGCCGTGCATGTCGACGGCCAACAGGTCATCGGCAGTCAGCTCGCCCTTGTGCCTCCCGGAAACGGTCAGCAGCAGCTCGGCGCTGGTCAGGCGCGCCGAGTAGTTGCTGCTGGTCGCCGGCGACCAGCCACGGCCATACAAGAAGCGTCCGGCGTCGATGATCGCCTGGCTCAGGTGCTGGCGGGTAGCAGTCATGCGCGGTCCTCCTGCAAACGGAAGGCAATGATAGCGGCTGCGGCCAGCGCCGCCAGACTGGCGATGGCGAACGACCAGCCCGGTCCCAGACCGGACCAGGCGTAGCCCGCGTAGAGCGCACCCAGCGCTCCACCGATGCCGGACAGGCTGGCATACAGCGCCTGGCCCTGGCCCTGCTGGCGATGGCCGAAACTGCGCTGGACGAAGTGAATGGCGGCGGCGTGGAAACTGCCGAAGGTCGCCGCGTGCATCAGCTGCGCGACCAGCAGCACGGCCAGATGCTCGGCGAACTGCCCGAGCAACACCCAGCGCAGGGCGGCGATCAGGAAGCTGGCCAGCAGCACCTGACGCAGCGAGAAACGCTCGAGCAGCCGCGCCATTACCAGGAACAGCAGGATTTCCGCGACCACGCCCAGCGCCCACATCAGTCCGATAAAGCTGCGGCTGTAGCCCAGTGCTTCCAAGTGAATACTGAAGAAGGTGTAGTACGGACCATGGGCCAGCTGCATCAACGCCACGCAGCCGTAGAAGGCCAGTACGCCAGGCCGCCGCAGCTGGGCGAGGAACCCACCCTGCCCGGCCGCCTCGCTACGTTGCCGCGGATGCGCGTTGGGCACCCAGGCGCTGCTCAGCACGATGCCGACCATCACGAAGGCCACCGCGGTCGGGTAAAGATCGAGGCTCAGCCGCTGGAACAGCAGCCCGAGCCCTACCACCGCGAAGATGAAACCGATGCTGCCCCACAGCCTGACCTGGCTGTAGCGCTCAGTCTGCTCGTGCAGATGCGCCAGGGTGATGACTTCGAACTGCGGCAGCACCGCGTGCCAGAAGAACGCATGCAACGCCATCACCAGCGCCAGCCAGGCAAAGCTCTTGTCGAAGAAGATCAGCCCGAAGGACAGCAAGGTGCACAGCGCGCCGAGACGGACGATTTCCAGCCGGCGACCGGTTGCATCACCCAGCCAGCCCCAGAGATTCGGCGCCACGCAACGCATCAGCATGGGAATGGCGATCAGCTCGCCGATCCGCTCCGGCGAGAAACCCAGATGATCGAAGTACAGCCCGAGAAACGGCGCCGTGGAGCCGAGCAGGCCAAAGTAGAAGAAATAGAAACCGGACAGACGCCAGTACGGCAGAGCAGCGGCCATAGGCTACAAGCTACCGACTGCGGACAACTGCCGCCTTATGCTGCCGCCGTCGGTCTGCCGTCTACGGCCCGGATTCACAGTTGCGGCAGCACCGGGGTGAGCACTTGCACATCGGCGTTCTGCCCACGGTGGCGCAGCAGGTGATCGAGCAGAACGATGGCCATCATGGCCTCGGCGATCGGCGTGGCACGAATGCCGACGCAGGGGTCATGACGACCCTTGGTGATGACCTCGACCGGCGCGCCATTCACATCGATCGACTGCCCTGGCGTGGTGATGCTGGACGTGGCCTTGAGCGCCAGGTGGGCGACGATCGGCTGTCCCGAGGAGATGCCACCGAGAATGCCGCCGGCACTGTTGGAGAGGAATCCTTGGGGCGTCAGCTCGTCGCGATGCTCGGTGCCACGCTGGGCGACCGAAGCGAAACCGGCGCCGATCTCCACACCCTTGACCGCGTTGATGCTCATCAGCGCGTGGGCCAGCTCGGCGTCCAAACGGTCGAAGATCGGCTCGCCAAGGCCCGGCGGTACGCCATCGGCGACCACGGTGATCTTCGCGCCCACCGAATCCTGATCGCGACGCAGCTGGTCCATATAGGCCTCCAGCTCCGGCACCTTGTCCGGGTCCGGACTGAAGAAGGCATTCTGCTCGACACTGTCCCAGGTCTTGAACGGGATCTCGATCGGACCGAGCTGGCTCATGTAGCCGCGCACCTGGATGCCCAGGGTCGCCAGATACTTCTTGGCGATGGCACCGGCCGCCACGCGCATGGCGGTCTCGCGCGCGGAGCTGCGGCCACCGCCGCGGTAGTCGCGCAGGCCGTACTTGTGGTGATAGGTGTAGTCGGCGTGGGCCGGACGGAACTGGTCCTTGATCGCCGAGTAGTCCTTGGACTTCTGGTCGGTGTTGCGGATCAACAGGCCGATGGGGCAACCGGTTGTCCTGCCTTCGAAGACGCCGGAGAGGATTTCCACCTCATCGGCTTCCTGGCGCTGAGTGGTATGCCGGCTGGTGCCCGGCTTGCGGCGGTCGAGATCGCGCTGCAGATCGTCCAGCGACAGCTCCAGCCCGGGCGGGCAACCGTCGACGATGGCCACCAGCGCAGGACCATGGCTCTCGCCGGCAGTGGTGACGGTGAACAGCTTGCCGTAGGTATTGCCGGACATGCAGGACGCTCCGCGATCGACCGAAAAACAGGGGCCGGAAGTATACCTGAGGCCGCTACGGTGTCATCGCTCCTGTTGCCGGCGCATACTGACCTTTGCGTCGATTGCCGCGTCCAACCTGCTCCGTGACCAACGAAATCCTTCCATGCGTGCCCTGCTGATACTGCTGCTACTGACCATGTCCCCTTCTCTCCTGCAGGCGCAGACCCTGCTCAATCAGACCCTGAACCTGGATACCGGCAGCGGCGTGCTGCAGGGCAGCCTGTTGCTGCCGAAAAGCGACCAGCCGGTACCGGTAGCGCTGCTGATCGCAGGTTCCGGCCCGACCGATCGCAACGGCAACAACCCGGCCGGACGCAACGACAGCCTCAAGCGCCTGGCCCAGGGCCTGGCCAAGCTGGGCGTGGCCAGCCTGCGCTACGACAAGCGCGGCGTCGGCGCCAGCCTGGCGGCCGCACCGGACGAGCGCGAGCTGAGCGTCGAGGGCTATGTCAACGATGCGCTGGCCTGGAGCGCGAAGCTCAAGGGCGATCCCCGTTTCAGCCAACTGATCCTGATCGGCCACAGCGAAGGCGCGCTGATCGCCAGTCTCGCCGCGCCGAAGTCGGGCGCCGCGGCGCTGATCAGCATCGCCGGCAGCGGCCGACCGATCGACGAGGTGCTGCGCGAGCAACTGCAGGGCCGCCTGCCGCCGGCACTGCTCGCCACCAGTTATTTTCTGATCGACGAGCTCAAGGCCGGCCGAACCCACGCCGAAGTGCCGGAGCCCCTGCAGGTGCTGTTCCGCCCGAGCGTGCAGCCGTACCTGGTTTCGCTGTTCGCCTACGACCCGGCGGAGGCCTTCGCGGCCGTCGAGACACCCGCGCTGATCGTCCAGGGCCGCCACGACATCCAGGTCGGCATCGAGGACGCCGAAGCCCTGCAGCGCGCAAAAGCCGACGCCAAGCTGGCACTGATCGATGGCATGAACCATGTGCTGCGCATCGTCCCGGCGAATGCGCAACAGCTGGCCTCCTATGATGACCCCGACCTGCCGCTCGCCTGGGACCTGCAGGAACGTATCCGACACTTCCTGCAGGCCAATGGCATCCTGCCAGCCTCCAGTTAGGCGCCGCGCTGCCGATAGCCCGCATGACGAGGGCCCGATCGGCTCCTGAACGAGCCGCCGCGCAGGCCCAGGAACGCGCAGATGACCGACAGCGAAACCACCCAGAGCACTGAAAAAGACCAGCCGGCAGCACCTAAGCATCCGTGGACGGAGCTCAAGCCCGACCGTTTCCGCCTGCTGCGCCTGGCACCACTGCCCACCGAGCGCGACGGCGGCGCGCGCCCGCTGCGATTCGTCGAACTTGCGCAACTGGAACGGCATACGCCGGAGCAGAGCCTGCTGCGGATGTTCATCAACATCCCCGGCCAGGTGCGCTCGCGCAAGAACAACGTGCTGGAGGTGTGGGCCGATCACCGCAGCAAGGAACTGCGCTTCGTGCCAGATAACGGATTACAACTGGACCCGGCCAATCGAGGCCTCGGCCGCTTTCTGTTGGCCCAGGGCGCGGCATGGGCGCAGAAGCGCTGGAGCCACTATCTGGTCGAGGGCGGCGCGTTGCCGAAGGATGTGGCGAGCGAAGACCAGCGCCTGCGTCGCGATCACTGCCTGCGCACCCAGGGCTTCGATATCGACTACCCCCAGGCGACGCCGCTCAAGCCAACCTACGGCGCACCGCGGGTCAGCGCCCTGCGAGCGGACTGGAACAGCGAGAAGGTGCAGGTAGTGGAGCTGCAGGAGGCGGCGGCGATGCTGGAACAGGCCGACCGCAACCTGCAGGCGCAGGAAAACCAGATTCGTGAACTGCAGGAGCGAATCGCCCGCTTCCGCCGAGAGGACGGTGCGCTGCGATTCACCATTGTTTGCCTGATTGCGCTGGCGCTGTTCCAGGCCGGCCTGCTGATCTGGATGGCGACGCGCTAATCCGCGACTTTTACCACCAATGCTCCACCTGCACGCCGAAGTTCGAACCATGGCGGGCATTGCCGAATGCGCCGGTGTCTGACAGCGCCGAGCCTTCGGCCATGAGGTTGGCCGCACGCTGCGCCGCCTCGTTCCAGCTGGCATAGGTGTAGTACAGCCGGAACTCCGGCCGCGCCCAGAAGCCAGGGCCGGCGGGTGACCAGGTCGGCGCGACGGTGAACTTGCTCAGCTTGCGCGTGCCGTCGGTGGCATCGATCTGGTCATGCCCTACTTCGGCGACGAGTTTGAACTGCTCGCTGAACGCATAGACAGGCCGCGCCCCCACCGACCACCAGTCCTGGTCGCCGCCGTCGTCGCGCTTGTCTTTCTGGTAGACCACCTGGAACTGGCCGCCGAAGCGCGGCGTCAGCTGCCAGTCGAAATACTCCACCACTCGCCAGCTCTTGGCGCTGTTGTCCAGGGTGACGTCGCCGGTATAACCGAGGCCGGTGCCCGGACCCTCGCCATACTGCAGCGCCAGGGTGTTCTTGCCGCCGAGGAAGTCGGATTGCACATGCTGCACCGTCACGGCCCAACCGCTGTTGGCATCGTCACGGCTGGGCTTGTCGAGGTAGCTCAGGCCGAACTCCAGCTCACCTCCCGGGTTGCTGTCGAAGCCGCCAACGTTGAAGTCGTGGCGGGTGACGTAGTCCTTCTGGAACACGCTGTCCTTGCGCGAGAAGGCATAGCTGTACTTCAGCCCGCCAATCTCCATGTCCTCCACGCCGGCACCGGTGGCGCTCTGGTTCCAGTAGTAGAAGTCGGAGATATGGATGTCGTTGCGCTTGTAGAAGCGCCGCCCGGCCCACAGCGAGCCGTTGTACAACGCCGGCACCTTGCTCCACTCGGCATAGGCCTGCACCATCCGCGCCCAGCCGTGATCGCCGGTGAACTCAGGGGTGTGGTTGTACTGGTTGTAGAGCGCCGTCATGCCTTCCAGGCTCAGTACCGAGCCGTCGGCGAAGGTGTAGAGGTCCTGACGCAGATCGAGCTCGGCGTACTGCTCGCACTCGTTACCCAGGCGGTACTTGGTCGGCGCGCCGGGCAACTGGAAGCAGGACTGCGAATCGCTGTTGACCGATTCGCCGACCCCGCTGCGCATGTAGCCGGTGAACTCCAGTGCATGGGCGCCCACAGGCAGCGTCAGACCCGCAATGGCGCTGGCAACGCTCAGGGCTGTTAGTGTTTTTTTCATATCCACTCCGCTTTTGTTGTTATTGATCGGTGGATCGAGCCTGTTCGGCTCCGTTGGTTCCTGTCTCCGTTATCCCCAGCCTGCTGGCAAGGCAGGCCGGTACCTCACTGCACCGGCCCCGCTCCGTTGGAAACCAGCCGGGTGACCTTGCTTTCGCGCGTGGCTGCAGGCTGCACAACGCCAAGCCGCTCGCCGGTCTGCGCATCGAAGAGCAGCGCCTTGCGCGGGTCGAACTGCAGATTGAGCGTTTCCCCCACCCGCGGCGCCTGATCCGGCGCCAAGCGGCAGCAGGCCTTGACCTGATTCAGCGTGAACACCACCAGGGTGTCTGGCCCGGTGGGTTCCACCACTTCGATGTCGACCGCCAGCGAAAAATCAGCTGTTCCGACTCCGGCGAGGCCGATCTGTTCAGGGCGAATGCCGAGGATGAGTTCACGATCACGCAGACCGTCGTCGGTAGTGATCGGCAGCGGCAGTTCGCAGCTGCCCTGTTCGCTGTTGAGCACGCCTACCCAGCGTCCGTCGCGCTGACGAATACGCAGCGGCACGAAGTTCATCGGTGGCGAGCCGATGAAGCTGGCGACGAACAGGTTGGCCGGATTGTTGTAGATCTCATGCGGAGTACCGAACTGCTGGATCACGCCGTCCTTCATCACCGCGACCTTGTCGCCAAGGGTCATCGCCTCGATCTGATCGTGGGTGACGTACACCGTGGTGGTCTTCAGGCGCTGGTGCATCAGCTTGATTTCGGTGCGCATCTCCACCCGCAGCTTGGCATCGAGGTTCGACAGCGGCTCGTCGAACAGGTAGATCTTCGGCCGCCGAGCCAGCGCCCGGCCCATGGCCACGCGCTGCTGCTGGCCGCCGGAGAGCTGCGCCGGCTTGCGCGCGAGCAGCGGTTCGATCTGCAGCAGCTTGGCGACCCGCGCCACCTCCTCCTCGATCTTCGCCGCCGACACCTTGCGCATCTTCAGGCCGAAGGCAATGTTGTCGCGTACGCTCATGGTCGGGTAGAGCGCGTAGGACTGAAACACCATGGCGATGTCGCGATCCTTCGGGCTCGCCTGGCTGATGTCCTCGCCGTCGACGAGAATCTCGCCACCGGTGATGTTCTCCAGCCCGGCGATGCAGTTCATCAGGGTGGATTTTCCGCAGCCCGAAGGCCCGACCAGGATCAGGAATTCACCGGCGTCGATCTTCAGCGCGATGTCCTTCAGCGTTGCGATCTGGCTGTTGCCATAACTCTTTTGAACATTGCGCAGTTCCAGGGAAGCCATCGTTGTTCTCCTCAACCCTTGACGGCGCCGGCAGTCAGCCCGCGCAGGAAATATTTGCCGGCGACCACGTAGACCACCAGCGTGGGCAGGCCGGCGATCATCGCCGCGGCCATGTCGACGTTGTATTGCTTGGCGCCAGTGCTGGTGTTCACCAGGTTGTTCAGTGCCACGGTGACCGGCTGGGTATCGCCACTGGCGAACACCACGCCGAAGAGGAAGTCGTTCCAGATCTGGGTGAACTGCCAGATCAGGCAGACCATGATGATCGGCACCGACATCGGCAGCAGAATGCGCCCGAAGATGGTGAAGAAGCCGGCACCGTCCAGCCGTGCCGCCCGCACCAGCGCGTCCGGCACGCTGACGTAGAAGTTGCGGAAGAACAGCGTGGTGAAGGCCAGGCCGTAGACCACGTGCACCAGCACCAGGCCGGTAGTGGTATTGGCCAGGCCGAGCTTGCCGAGGGTGAAGGACGCCGGCAGCAGGATCACCTGAAACGGCAGGAAGCAGCCGAACAGCAGCAGACCGAAGAACAGCTGCGAGCCACGGAAGCGCCACATCGACAGCACGTAACCATTGATCGCACCCAGGGCGGTGGAGATCAGCACGGCCGGAATCACGATCTTCACCGAGTTCCAGAAATAGCCGCCAATGCTGTCCCAGGCGGTTAGCCAGCCCATCGCGCTGAATGCTTCAGGCCAGCTCAGCAGGTTGCCGGTACGGATGTCTTCCGGGGTCTTGAAGCTGGTCAGCAGCATCACGATCAGCGGCACCAGGTAGACGGCGCAGGCCAGCAACAGGGTGGCATGGATGGTCAGGCGCCCGAGAGTCAGGCGCGGTTGCGCGAAGTCAGACATGGCGCTTGTTCCTCAGCTCGGAATACAGGTACGGCACGATGATCGCCATCACCGCGCCGACCATCAGCATGGCGCTCGCCGCACCCAGGCCCATCTGGCCGCGGGTGAAGGTGTGGGCGTACATGAACATCGCCGGCAGATCGCTGGAATAGCCCGGCCCACCGGCGGTCATCGCCGCGACCAGGTCAAAGCTCTTGATCGCGATGTGCGCGAGGATCATCAGCGCGCTGAAGAACACCGGGCGCAAACTCGGCAGCACGATGCGCAGGTAGATGGTGGGCAGGCTGGCGCCGTCCACCTGGGCGGCGCGGATGATCGACTGATCGACGCTGCGCAGACCGGCGAGAAACAGCGCCATGACGAAGCCCGAGGCCTGCCACACCGCTGCGATCACCAGGCAATAGATGACCCGATCCGGATCGACCAGCCAGTCGAAGCGAAAGCCTTCCCAGCCCCAGTCGCGCAGCAACTTGTCCAGGCCCAGGCCGGGATTGAGCAGCCACTGCCAGGCGGTGCCGGTGACGATCATCGACAGCGCCATGGGGTACAGGTAGATGGTGCGGATCAGCCCTTCGCGTCGAATGCGCTGGTCCAGCAGTACGGCGAGCACCACGCCGATCAGCAGACTGATGGCGATGAACATGCCACCGAACACCAGCAGGTTCTGGCTGGCGACCCACCAGCGATCGTTGTCCCACAGGCGCTCGTACTGCTGCAGGCCGGCCCACTTGTAGCTGGGCATGAAGCGTGAGTTGGTGAACGAGAGCAGGAAGGTCCAGCCGATGTAGGCGTAGAAGCCGACCAGCACGATCAGCATGCTCGGCGCCAGAACCAGCTTGGGCAGCCAGCGCTGTAGGGCGTCGAGCGGCGAGGCTTTGGCAGGCCTGGCTTGAAGCGCGATGGAGCTCATGGGTGTGATCCCTCATGGAAATCGGGGATGTCGTCGTCCGCGGCACAGACCGAGGCCTGTGCCGGGACGAACGTTTCGGGAAGCGGGCGGAACGGTCCGCCCTCAGCGTTACTGCACGGCCTGGATCGCTGCCGCCAGTTGCTTGGCCGCCTTTTGCGGGTCGGCCTTGGGGTCGTTGAAGAAGTTGGTGACGACGTCGAACACCGCGCCCTGCACATAGCTTGAAGCCGCCATGCCATGGGTCAGGCTGGGCTGCAGGCCGCTGCCCTTGGCGGCCTCCTTGAAGTCGGTCATCGACTGCTGGGCGCAGGCGTCGAACTCGCTCATGTCCTGGTCCTGGCGAACCGGGATAGAGCCCTTATTCTGATTGAAGAAGGTCTGGAACTCCGGCTCCAGCACCGTGCGCGCCAGGTCTTCCTGAGCCTTGCGGTTGTCATCGTTGCTGAGCTTGAACATGGCCAGCGAGTCGATATTGAAGGCGAAGCTGCCCTGGGTGCCGGGGAACGGCAGGCACTGGTAGTCCTCGCCAGCCACCTTGTTGGCGGCGGTGAACTCGCTCTTGGCCCAGTCGCCCATGATCTGCATGCCGGCCTTGCCGTCGATGACCATGCCGGTGGCACGGTTCCATTCGCGCCCGGCCGCGTCGGCGTCGATGTAGTCGCGCAACTTCTTCAGTGCGGTGAAGGCCTGAACCATCTTGTCGCCGGTCAGGGTGTCGTTATCCAGCTCGACGAAGGCCTTGTGATAGTCGTCCGGGCCGAGAATGCTCAGTACAAAGCCCTCGAACACGGTGCCGTCCTGCCAGGGCTGGCCGCCGTGGGCAACCGGAATGAAGCCGGCAGCCTTGAGCTTGTCGGCTGCGGCGAAGAATTCGTCGAGGGTCTTCGGCGGCGTGGCGCCGGCCTTCTCGAACACTTCCGGGTTGATCCACAGCCAGTTGACCCGATGCACGTTGACCGGCACCGCAACGTAGGAACCGTCGTACTGCATGATCTTGCGCACCTGCTCGGGCAGCATTTCGTCCCAGCGTTCTGCCTTGGCGGTGTCATCGAGATTGGCGAGCAGGCCGAGTTCGCCCCACTCCTGGATGTCCGGGCCCTTGATCTGTGCGGCGGACGGCGGGTTGCCGGAAACGGCGCGGGTCTTCAGTACGGTCATGGCAGCCTCGCCACCACCGCCGGCGACGGCGAAGTCCTTCCAGGTATGGCCTTTCTGCTCGACCAGCTTCTGCAGGGTGTCGGCGGCGCGCTTCTCGCCACCGGAAGTCCACCAGTGCAGAACTTCGACCTCGCCGGCATGGGCGAGCAATGGCAGGGCAAGGGAAACGGAAAGAGCGAGACGATGGATCGCGTTCATGTAGAGGCACCTTCTTGTTTTTATCCGGCAAGTCATGGTTGCTTGCGATGGACCGAGTCTATGCGCAGGGAAATGGACACTGGGTAACGAAGGGATGGGCGATGGTCACAGAGCCATTACAAAGCCGCAGCGATCGTAACGAAGTGCACTGAGCCGGATCAGCGCGGCAAGGTCAGCGTCACCCTCAGCCCTCCCTGCTGCAGATTGCGCATGCTCAGTTCGCCACCGTGGGCGTGGGCGATATTCCGTGCGATACCGAGCCCCAGCCCATAGCCCTGCTGCTGCCCCGAGAGCCGCACGTGGGGTTCGAAGACATGCTCAAGACGCTGCTCGGGCACGCCCGGGCCCTCGTCATCGACGTGCAGCACCAGCGCCTCCTTGCCGTCCTCGACATGCAGGTGGGCGCGCTCACCGTACTTCAGGGCATTGTCCAGCAGATTGCCGATGCAGCGCTTGAGCGCCAGCGGCTTGCCCGGATAAGGCGCCGAAGCCCGGCCGTCCAAAGTCACGCGGGTCTGGTCGCAGGCCTGATAGGGCTCGACGATATGCTCGAGCAGCAGATTTAGATCCACCGCCTCGATGTTCTCGTGGATGTCGGTGTCCTTCACGCATTGCAGTGCGCCCTTGACCAGCAGCTCCAGCTCGTCGAGGTCACGGGTGAACTTGATCTGCTGGGCTTCATCTTCCAGCAGCTCGACACGCAGACGCAGACGCGTGATGGGCGTGCGCAGGTCATGGGAAATCGCGCTGAACAATTGGCCTCGCTCGGTCAGGTAGCGACTGATGCGCTGGCGCATGTTGTTGAAGGCACGGCTCACCTCGACGATCTCGCTGGCGCCGACCTCGGTCAACGGCTGCACCTCGGCGCCCAGCGACAACTCCCGCGCCGCCTTGGCCAGGCGCTTCAGTGGCCGGCTCTGCCAGCGCACCAGCAGGCCGATGAACAGCAGCAGGAAGGCGCTGGTCAGCACGATGAACCACAACTGCTGGGCCGGCAGCCCCTCGTCCTCCAGGCTGACGTAGGGAGCTGGCATCAGCGAGGCCAGATAGAGCCATTCCTGCGGGGCGATCTGGATCTGCGTCACCAGCACCGGCGGTGACAGCGGTTCGAGGCCCAGCGCGTAGTGCGCCCAGGAGCGCGGCAACTCATCGAGCGTGATGCCACTGTTGAAGATGCGCAGGTCATCGGGGCTGACGAACTCGATGTTCAGGTCCACCGCGCCGCCGAGTCGCTGGCGCAATACCTGCTCCACCTCATGTAGGACCGCACGCTTGCGCGGCGTTTCCGGGAGGATCTCCATGTCCAGCGGCTTGTCGTTGAGCGACACGAAGAAACGTGTACCGCCCATGCTGCGCAACTGATCGAGCACCAATGGGCGATAGCCCAGCGGCAGCGAACGGAAGTAGCTGACGCTGGCCGCCATCGACTGCGCCAGGCTGCGGGCGCTGGTGAGCAAGCCTTCCATCTGGCTGGCGCGTAGCTGCGATAGCCAGATCAGGCTCGAAAGCCCCTGGGCCAGCAACACCGCCAGCAGGGTCAGCAACAGCATCCGTCCGAGCAGCGAACGTGGCACCAGCCGCAGGCGCCCCCGCTCAGTGCGCAGATTCATGGTGCGGCGTCACCTGGGTAGCCAACAAGTAACCGCTGCCACGTACCGTGCGGATCAGCCGCGGCGACTTGCCGGTGTCGCGCAGGCGCTGGCGCAGGCGACTGACCGCCATGTCGACGATGCGCTCCAGCGGCATCACCTCGCGACCACGGGTGGCGTTGGCGATCGTGTCGCGGTCGAGGATCTGCTGCGGATGATCGAGAAACAGCTTGAGCAGGGCGAAATCGGCGCCGGAGAGAAAGACCTCCTCGCCGTCGGCGTGGAACAGGCGGTGGCTGATCATGTCCAGCCGCCACTCATCGAAGGCCAGAACATCACTGCCGCGTTCCTGGGCGAAGCTGACGCGTCGCAGCAGTGCCTTGATCCGCGCGAGCAATTCGCGCGGGCTGAACGGCTTACCCAGGTAGTCGTCGGCCCCCAGCTCCAGGCCGACGACCCGATCGGCCTCGTCGGAGCTGGCGGTGAGCATGATGATCGGCATCGAAGCCAACCGCTCGTGCTGGCGAATCCAGCGGCACAGGCTGAAGCCGTCCTCGTCGGGCAGCATCACGTCGAGAATCACCAGATCGGCCGGCTCGGCACACAGCGCCGCGCGAAACTGCCCGCCGTCCGGCACGCCGCGCACATGAAAGCCCGAGCGGCTGAGATAGGTCTGCAACAGTTCGCGGATTTCCTGATCGTCGTCGACCAGAAGGATGTTCTTACCTGCTTGGCTCACGTCACGTCCCTTTTCTTGTTGTTATGGGGTCACCCGTCGACCCGACATGTCGCAGCCTAGGCTCCCTCCAACAACGGTTGCAATGCCACGCCCGCGCCCTCGAGGCCGGGATACGGCGCGGTCACCAGCCAGACCGGCAGGCGATCGAAATAACGGCTCATCTGTCCCTTCTCGCGCAACGCCTCGCTAAAACCGCTGCGCAGGAACATCTCGGCGAAACGCGGCACCACTCCACCGACGATGTAAACGCCGCCGCGGGCACCGAGGGTCAGCACGTTATCGCCGACGATACGCCCCAACCAGCGGCAGAACTGCTCCAGCACCGCCGCGGCGTAGGTATCGCCGGCCAGCGCGGCCTTGGTGATAGCTGCGGGCGAATCGAGCGCCACCTGCTGTCCATCCAGCGCGCAGCATGCGCGGTAGAGCGTCAGCAGCCCTGGACCGCTGAGCACTGCCTCGGCATTCACATGGCCGAGCGAACGGTGCAGATGCGCCCAGATCGCCGCCTCGCGCTCGCTGCCGACGGGAAGGCAGATATGCCCGCCCTCGCCCGGCAAGGCGCGCCAACCGCCGCCAGACAGTGGCAGCAATCCGGCGACTCCGAGCCCGGTGCCGGGCCCTATGACCAGTCGCGGCCGTCCCGGTTCAGGCTCGCCATCGCAAACCGTGATGCGCTCACCATCGTGCAGCCGCGTCATGCCGAGGGCCATGGCGGTGAAGTCGTTGATCAGCAACAGCTCCTTCACACCCAGCTCGCGGCAGAAGGCTTCGCGGCTCAGCTGCCAATGGTTGTTGGTGAAACGAAACAGATCGCCGCCGACCGGCCCGGCACAGGCCAGGCACACCGCCTCGAGGGTTTCCAGCGGCTGATCGACTTCACTCAGGTACGCGAGGATCGCCAGCTCCGGCCGCGCATGGTCGGCCGTGGGAATCACGCGAATCTGCTCGATGCGCTGGTCGCGCCACAGCGCGAAACGTGCATTGGTACCGCCAATATCTCCAACGAGCGCCGTCTTCACTTCAGCGCCTCCAGACTCTCGGTAAATGCACTGGCGCCCTGCTCTGCCGTGCTGAACGAGGCGCGCATGAAGGCAAAGAGCTCCCGACCGCAGCCGATGCCCATGTCTTCGGGCCGAATCGCCGGTTCCCGCGCATCCCATTCGGAGGGATCGACCAGTGCTCGCAGTTCGCCGTTCTCGCCGTCGACGCGGAGGATGTCGCCATCGCGCACCCGCGCCAGCGGCCCGCCGTCCAGTGCCTCCGGGCAGACATGAATGGCCGCCGGCACCTTGCCCGAAGCACCGGACATGCGCCCGTCGGTGACCAGCGCCACCTTGTAGCCGCGGTCCTGCAGCACACCGAGAAACGGCGTGAGCTTGTGCAGTTCGGGCATGCCATTGGCTTTAGGCCCCTGAAAACGCACCACGGCAATGAAGTCGCGCTCCAGCTCCCCGGCCTTGAACGCTGCCGCCAGCTCGCTCTGGTCGATAAATACCCGCGCCGGCGCCTCGACAAAACGGTGCTCGGGCGCCACGGCAGAAATCTTCGTCACGCCGCGGCCGAGGTTGCCTTCCAGCACGCGCAGCCCGCCCTCCGGCGAGAATGGCCGCTCGGCCGGGCGCAGGATGTTTTCGTCAAGGCTCTGCGCCGGGCCATCGCGCCACACCAGCTTGTCACCGTCGAGGAACGGCTCCTGGATGTAGCGCCGCAGGCCCTTGCCGACGACGGTATGCACGTCCTCGTGCAACAGACCGGCGTCGAGCAGCGTGCGCACCATGAACGGCACCCCGCCACAGGCGTGGAAATGGTTCACGTCGGCCTGGCCGTTGGGGTAGACCTTGGCCAGCGTCGGCACCACCTCGGAAAGATCGGCCATGTCCTGCCAGGTCAGCTGGATGCCGGCGGCGCGGGCGAACGCAGGGATATGCAGGGTGTGGTTGGTCGAGCCGCCGGTGGCGTTGAGCGCGACCACCGAATTGACGATGGATTTCTCGTCGACCACCTGGCATAGCGGTGTGTAGTTGCCGGCCTGATGGGTCAGGCGCGTGACCTGGTGCGCCGCCTCCCGGGTCAGCGCATCGCGCAGCGGCGTGTAAGGGTTGACGAACGACGACCCTGGCAAGTGCAGGCCCATGATCTCCATCACCACCTGATTGGTGTTGGCGGTGCCGTAGAAGGTGCAGGTGCCAGGGCTGTGATAGGACTTCATCTCCGACTCCAACAGCTCCTCGCGGCTGGCCTTGCCTTCGGCGTAACGCTGGCGCACCTCGGCCTTCGCCTTGTTCGGAATTCCCGAGGGCATCGGCCCACCCGGCACGAAGATGGTCGGCAGATGGCCGAAGCGCAGCGCGCCGATCATCAGACCCGGGACGATCTTGTCGCAGATGCCGAGCATCAATGCCGCATCGAACATGTTGTGCGACAGCGCGACTGCCGTGCTCATGGCGATCACTTCGCGGCTGGCCAGGCTCATTTCCATGCCCGCCTCGCCCTGGGTCACGCCATCGCACATCGCCGGGACGCCGCCGGCGTACTGGCCGACCGAGCCGATCTCACGCAGCGCCTGGCGAATCATTTCCGGAAAATGCTCATAGGGCTGATGCGCCGAGAGCATGTCGTTGTACGCCGAGACGATGGCCACGTTTGCCGCGTTCATCAGGCGCAGGCTCTGCTTGTCCTCGCCGGAATTGCAGCCGGCGACACCGTGGGCAAAGTTGGCACACTGCAGCTTGCCGCGCTGCGGACCCTCACTGGCGGCGGCGGCCATCATCGCCAGATAGCGCTCGCGGGTCTTGCGGCTGCGCTCGACCAGGCGCTCGGTGACTTCTAGAACTCGCGGATGCATGCCTCACTCCTGCTGCAAAATTCAACTGTGGTTGAAGGGCTCAACGCTTGGTTGAAAGCTCAGACAACCATAAACCATCCAGGGTCAGTTGGCGTTCGGACACGACGCGATGCCGGCGTGGAAGCGGCAACCAGGAGCCTGAGTACGCCGGTTGGGGTGGCTTGGCGCTTAGTGCGCGGGCTCGTCTCCGCGCGGCTCGTCTACCGATGTCTCTTCGGCTTCCAGCAGATCGTCGAAGTCGGTCTTCAGGCCCTGCTCCATGCCGTCGAGTTCGGCCAGCAGGCTGCGGAAGCTGGTCTGTTCACGCAGCGGGGCCTGCGGCTCATCTGCAGCTTCATCGGCCCGCGCCTGCAAGGCGACAGGCACGGGGGCATCCTCGTCGTCTAGCATCGGACGGAGCTCCGGTTCCATCTCGCGCAATACAGCGAGTGGCGGCAGCTCATCGAGGTTCTTCAGGTTGAAATGGTCGAGAAACTGCCGGGTAGTGGCGAACATCGCCGGGCGTCCCGGCACGTCACGATGGCCAACCACACGAATCCACTCGCGCTCCTGCAGCGTCTTGACGATCTGGCTGTTCACCGCGACGCCGCGGATATCCTCGATCTCGCCACGGGTGATCGGCTGGCGGTAGGCAATCAGCGCCAGGGTTTCCAGCAGCGCGCGAGAGTAACGCTGGGGGCGCTCTTCCCAGAGCCGGCCGACCCATGGCGAAAAGCGCTGACGCACCTGCAGGCGGTAACCGCTGGCGACTTCCTTGAGTTCGAAGGCGCGGCCCTTGCAGGACTTTTCCAGCACTTCGAGGGCCTTCTTCAGCTGTGCCGAAGACGGCCGCTCGGCTTCCTCGAAGAGTTCGCCGAGGCGCTCCAGGGAGAGCGGTTTGCCGGATGCGAGCAGAAAGGCTTCGAGCAGAGAAGCGAGATCCTTGGGATCGGACAGGTCCACGATTGACTCCTGCAAATGCCTATTCGGTACGGCTGCGCACATGAATCGGCGCAAAGGGTTCGTTCTGCACCAGCTCGACCAACGACTCCTTGATCAGCTCGAGCACAGCCATGAAGGTCACCACCACGCCGAGTCGCCCGTCCTCGATGCGGAACAGCGCTACGAAGGGGACGAAACCACCGTCCTTCAGTCGTTCGAGCACTTCGCTCATGCGCTCGCGGGTCGACAACGCTTCGCGGGTGACCTGATGGCTCTCGAACATGTCGGCGCGGCGCAGCACCTCGGCCATCGACACCAGCAGCTCTTCCAGGCTCACGTCCGGCAGCAGCTTACGCGCCCGAGCCTCGGGTGCATCGAGACGCGGCACCTGCAGGTCGCGGCCGACCCGTGGCAGCTCGTCGATGTCCTCGGCGGCGGCCTTGAAACGTTCGTACTCCTGCAGCCGGCGGATCAGCTCGGCGCGCGGATCATCCTCTTCTTCGGCGACCTCAGCCGAGCGCGGCAGCAGCATGCGTGACTTGATCTCGGCGAGCATCGCGGCCATCACCAGATACTCGGCGGCCAACTCCAGGCGCACCGATTTCATCAGCTCGACGTAACCCATGTACTGCCGGGTGATCTCAGCCACCGGAATATCGAGGATGTCGATGTTCTGCTTGCGGATCAGGTAGAGCAGAAGATCCAGCGGGCCTTCGAAGGCTTCGAGAAAGACTTCCAGCGCATCCGGCGGAATGTAGAGGTCCAGCGGCAGCTCGGTCACCGCCTCGCCATAGACCAGCGCCAGGCGTAGCTGCTCGCCGGGCTGGATCGCTTCGGGACTGGGGGACTCGGTGTGCTGCATGAAAATCCTTCGGAGCCGGCCGCTTATGCGCCGCTCAGCGGTAATTCAGGCCCATCGCCTGGCGAACTTCGATCAGCGTCTCACGGGCCTCGTCACGGGCGTGCTCCGCACCTTCTGCGAGGATGCTGCGGACCAGGTCGGGATTCTGCTCGTAGTCCAGCGCGCGCTCCTGCAGGGGTGTCAGATCAGCCTTGATCGAGTCGATCAGCGGCCCCTTGCACTCCAGGCAGCCGATGCCGGCGCTGCGGCAACCCTGCTCTGCCCACTGGCAGACGGCCTCTTCGGAGTGCACCAGATGCATCTGCCACACCGGGCAGCGCGTCGGCTCACCAGGGTCGCTGCGATGCACGCGGGCCGGGTCGGTGGGCATACGGCGAATCTTCTCCTCGATCTCGTTCGACGTATCGCGCAGGTAGATCGCATTGCTGTTGGACTTCGCCATCTTGCCGCCGTCGAGCCCGGAAATCTTCGGTTGCTCGCCGAGCAGCGCCTGCGGTTCCGGCAGCAGCAGCTTGCCGCAGCCTTCCAGGTAGCCGTAAAGCCGCTCCTGATCGCCGATGGTGATGGTCTGCTGTTCCTTGATAACCGCACGGGCGGTGTTCAACGCCTCGACGTCACCCTGCTCCTGATAGCTCTTGCGCAGGCTGACGTACAGCTTGGAGGTCTTCTTGCCGAGCTTGCGGATCGCCGCTTCGGCCTTGTCCTCGAAATCCGCTTCGCGTCCATAGAGATGGTTGAAACGTCGCGCCACGTCGCGGGCGAATTCGATATGCGGCAGCTGGTCGGCGCCGACCGGCACCAGCCCGGCGCGATAGATCAGGATGTCCGCCGCCTGCAGCAGGGGATATCCGAGGAAGCCATAGGTATCCAGGTCCTTGTGCTGCAGATTCTGCTGCAGCTCCTTGTAGGATGGCACCCGCTCCAGCCAGCCAAGTGGGCAGATCATCGACAGCAGCAGGTGCAGCTCGGCGTGCTCCGGCACCTGTGACTGGATGAACAGCGTCGCTGAACTGGGACTGACGCCGGCAGCCAGCCAGTCCACCGCCATATCCATGATGTTCTGCGAGATTTCGCCGGAGCTTTCGTAGTCGGTGGTCAGCGCGTGCCAGTCGACGATGCAGAAGAAACACTCGTACTCGTGCTGCAGCCTGACCCAGTTCTTCAATACGCCGTTGTAGTGACCGAGATGAAGCCGGCCGCTGGGACGCATGCCGGAAACCACGCGCCGCTGTGAATCCATGGAGCTCAAAAGGGTGTCCTTGATTAATTGGCCTGTTTGGTAAGTTCAGTTGGTCAATTTCGGCGCCCATGGCCCAGATACCGCGTCGCCGCGCCTTGTCTCGGAGCCATGTTCATCCGAACTTGCCTCAACCCTCTCACCGACAGGCCAGATGGTGTACAGGCACGCTCGCCATCCAGGCTCAAGCCATGAAGGGCTCGGGATCGCCGCAGCCGACCCTTATCACTTCAGGCCGATCATCGACCAGGCTGACCACCGTCGATGCTTCGAGGCCACCGTAACCGCCATCGATGATCAGGTCTACCTGATGCTCCAGCGCGTCACGCATCTCGTAGGGGTCGCTCATCGGCAGGTCTTCACCGGGAAGGATCAGGCTGACGCTCATCAGCGGCTCACCAAGTTCTTCCAGCAGCGCCTGGGCGATCGGCTGTGCCGGCACACGCAGGCCGATGGTGCGGCGCTTGGGGTGCAGCAACATGCGCGGCACCTCGCGGGTAGCCGACAGGATGATCGTGTAGGGACCGGGCAGATGAGCCTTGAGCAGGCGAAAGGCCGCGGTATCGACCTTGGCGAAAAGGCCAAGCTGCGACAGATCGCGACAGGCCAGCGTAAAGTTGTGCTTGTCATCGAGCTGGCGCAGCCGGCGAATGCGTTCGATGCCGGCCTTGTTACCCATCGAGCAGCCGACGGCATAACTGGAGTCGGTCGGGTAGACCACTACCCCGCCCTTGCGGATGATTTCCACGGCCTGTTTGATCAGGCGCGGTTGCGGGTTGTCCGGATGGATCTGAAAGAACTGGCTCATGGAAACTCCCTGTTCAGCTGGCAGCAGGTATGCGGCGCTCATGATCGAAATGTCTCCAAAGCGGCGACAGGTCCTCCGGCAGGCTGCGGTACAGCCCCAGTTCCGACCAGTCGCCGGGCGCATGGAAATCACTGCCCACTGTGGCCATCAGGCCCAACTCACGTACCAGGATCGACAGACCGCCGACCTGTTCCAGCGGCTGCATGCCGTTGACCACCTCCAGCGCGTGACCGCCGGCCTGGGCGAAATCGATCACCAGCCGGCGCCGCTTGCTGCGGGTGAAATCGTACTGCCACGGGTGCGCCAGGCTGATCCACGCACCTGCGTCACGCAAGGTCTGGACTGTCTGCTCCAGGCTCGGCCAATGCTGCTTGACGTCGCCGAGCTTGCCCGAACCCAGCCATTTGCGAAACGCTTCGGCACGGTCGCGGACATGACCGGCACGCACGAGAAAATCGGCGAAATGCGGCCGCGCCGGTGCGTTGCCACTGTCGCCGAGTTCCTGCTGAAGCGCCCGCGCGCCTTCCAGCGCACCCGGCATCCCCTTCGCTTCCAGGCGCTGGCCGATCAGTTCGGCGCGGCGCCAACGGCCTTCGTGCAGTTGTGCGATCGCCTGCTGCAGCGCAGGCGCATCAGCGTCGAAGGCGTAGCCCAATACATGAATGGTAGCCCCGTTCCACAGGCAAGAAAGCTCGATGCCATTGACCAGCTGCATACCGAGCGCCTGCGCAGTTGCCCGCGCCTCGGCAAGGCCGTCGACCGTGTCGTGGTCGGTGAGCGCCAGCATCTCGATACCACGCGCATGGGCTCGCTCCACCAGTTTGGCAGGCGCCAGCGCGCCGTCCGAGGCGGTGCTGTGGCAATGCAGATCGACAATCATCTGGTAACGCGCTCCAGTGAGATGCAGACACCTCGATAAGAATCCGTAAGCCTGCGGCGGTAAGGCTTCACCGGCCCGAAGACGGGGTGCTCCGGCGCAAACGGCCGACTAGTCTAACGCCGCACCGGCGCTTTGGCTCGTGTCGTCACCGTCATTACGGCCAGCCAGCGCTGCAGGCGCCGCAAACTGCTCTTGCTTCGACCGCCGATACGATCCTGCGTGCCATCAACCGCTGCAGCGGGGGAAAGCGCAGCGCTTCCGTCGCAAGCGCCGTTTGCTATGATGCCGCGCTGCACGGCGCGGTCCGTTGTGTGTAGCGCTTGGACCCGCGCGACAAAGAAGCCGCGCCGGCACTGTCACCATGCCGGGCTTTCTGTACTTTTTATATACGCCCCTACGCGAACGAGGATCGACCATGCTCTACGCCGTTATCGCCACCGACGCACCGAATTCCCTGCAGGACCGCCTCGCCACTCGCCCGGCCCACCTGGCACGCCTGGAGCAGCTGAAGAACGAAGGTCGCCTGGTTCTCGCCGGCCCGCACCCAGCCATCGACAGCAACGACCCGGGCGAAGCCGGGTTCAGCGGCAGTCTGGTAGTCGCCGAGTTCGGTTCGCTGGAAGCCGCGCAGCAGTGGGCCGACGCCGATCCGTACAAGGCCGCCGGCGTATACGTGAACGTGGTGGTCAAGCCCTTCAAGAAAGTACTGCCCTGAGCCGACACAGCAGGGAATAGCCCGGCCGCTGGCAGCCCACGGCCTCGTACGGAAATAGGAGTTCCGATGCGTCAACGATCGCTTGCCCTGCTGTTTGCCCTGACCCTGCTCACCCCGGCGCTGTATGCCGAGGAAGCAATAACGGAACCTGCTGTTCCGGTGACCGAGCCCGGCGACCCCGCCGAATACGACGAGCTTGACGCCGTTGCCGAGCCAGAGCCTGCCGGCCCGAGCGCTGACACCACCGAAGCTCTGTTGCTGCGTCTGCGCGAGGAAAATCGCCGCTTGCGCCTGCAGTTGCAGACCGAGCAGGCAAAAGTGCTGCCCGCGATGTTGAACGAACAGCAACAGTGGTTCGCCGTCGGTGGTGCTGTCGGGGTCGTCAGTTTCACCCTGGGCCTGCTGGTCACGCGCGGTCGCCGTCGACGCCAGTGGCTCAACTGAGTACCTGAGCCGACATGAGTGAATTGCTGCTTATCGACGATGACGAAGAACTCTGCGAGCTGCTGATCAGCTGGCTCGCACAGGAAGGTTTCGTCGCCCATGCCTGCCACGATGGCAACAGTGCACGCCAGGCGCTGGCGCAGCACCAGCCAGCCGCGGTGGTCCTGGACGTGATGCTGCCCGACGGCAGTGGCCTGGAGCTGCTCAAGCAACTGCGCAGTGAACATCCCGATCTGCCGGTGCTGATGCTGTCGGGTCGCGGTGAGCCACTGGATCGGATTCTCGGCCTCGAACTTGGCGCAGACGATTACCTGGCCAAGCCCTGCGACCCGCGCGAGCTCACCGCACGCCTGCGTGCCGTGTTGCGCCGCAGCCAGCCGACCGCGACGCCCAGCCAGGTCGAGTTCGGCGATCTCTGCTACAGCCCGGCACGCGGCGTGGCCAGCGTCGGCGGTCATGACGTCAGCCTGACGCTCTCCGAAGGCCGCATCCTCGAAACGCTGCTCGCGCAACCAGGCGAGCCGATCGACAAGCAGACCCTTGCCCAGCATGCCCTGGGACGCAAGCTCACCCTCTACGACCGCAGCCTCGACATGCACGTCAGCAACCTGCGGCGCAAGCTTGGTCCGCACGCCGACGGCAGCCCGCGGATCGTCGCTCTGCGCAGCCGCGGCTATCTGTACGCGGTCTGATCGTCTTTACCGAGGCTTTACCCTGAGCTGACCGCCCTTGACCTTGCCCTGCGTAGACTGAACTCATCCGGTCACAGACCTGCCGCCAATGAGCAACGCGTCGGTATGGCCGGTTTCCCTACACAGGAGAGTTTTCACCATGCGCAAATCACTCGTAGCCGTACTGTTCGCCGCTGCCGTTCCGACCCTCGCTTTCGCCATGCCTGGCGGCATGCACGACGGTCATCACGGCGGCAAGAACGCCCCGCACATGTTTCAGGACCTGGACCTGACAAAGGAACAGCAACGCGAAATGCGCAAGCTGATGGGCGAGCAGATGCGGCAGCGCCAGCAGATCACCCAGCGCTACCTCGACAAGCTGCCCGAAGCCGAGCGCAAGGCCATGCAGAACGATCTCGACGCCAGCCGCGAGAAGACCCACCAGAGCATGCGCGCGCTGCTCAAGCCCGAGCAGCACAAGGCCTTCGACGAAGGCATGAAGAAGATGGAAGAAAAGCGCGCCGAACGTGCCGAGTTCCTCAAATGGAAAGCGGACCGCGATCAGAAGAACTGATCTGCGCCCTTCCTGAAACCTGCCCGGCAGGCTCCGCCAAGCGTTCAGAACGCCGGAGGGAGCTGCCGGGCTTTGCCGTGGAGAGACCCAGTGCGATCACTGTTCTGGCGCATACTCGCAACCTTCTGGCTGGCCATTGCACTGGTTGCCGGCCTGGCCATGCTGCTCGGCCATGCGTTGAATCAGGACGCCTGGATTCTCGGCCGCCACCCGGCGCTGCAAGGTCTCGCCGAAACCTGGACCGAGGTCTACGAGCGCCAGGGCCCGCTGGCTGCACAGCGCCTGCTGGAACAGCACCGGCATCGTGCACGGGTCGATGTACAGGTGCTGGCGGAAAACGGCCAGCCAATCATCCGCGGCACCTTCCCTGCCCGCGCCGCCGCCTTCGAGGCGCGCCATCAGGATCGCGAGCGCCCACTGCCCTGGCGACGCCTCACCGCCGATTACACCAGCCCGACCAGCGGTGAAACCTACCTGTTCATCTACCGCATTCCCTATCCCGAACTGCAGGCCTGGCATCGCGGCAGCCTGGCCTGGCCGCTCAGCGCGCTGGGCATCGCACTGGTGGTGCTCACCGGCTTCAGCCTGCTACTGACGCTGTCCATCACCCGCCCATTGGATCGCCTGCGCCGTGCCGTGCACGATCTGGGACAGGCCAGCTATCAGCAGCAGTCCCTTGCCCGCCTGGCAACACGGCGCGACGAACTCGGCGTGCTGGCGAGCGATTTCAACCGCATGGGCGCACGGCTGCAGGCGCTGATCGGCAGTCAGCGCCAGTTATTGCGCGACGTATCCCATGAACTGCGCTCACCGCTGGCGCGCCTGCGCATTGCCCAGGCACTGGCCGAGCGCGCCAGTCCGAGCGAACGCGAAGTGATCTGGCCGCGACTGGCGAAGGAATGCGATCGACTGGAAGCGTTGATCAGCGAGATTCTCGAACTCTCGCGCCTGGATGCGGAACCCGGCGCGACAACGGCCGTCGACCTGCCAGCGATGTTCGAACAACTGGAGGACAACGCCCGGATCGTCGCGCCCGCTCAGCGTATCGACAGCCGGGTCGAGCCAGGCCTGGCATTCACTGGCTGGACGGAAATGCTCGAACGCGCGCTGGACAATCTGTTGCGCAACGCCCTGCGCTTCAACCCCGAGGGCGTGCCCGTGGAGCTGCGCGCGCAGCGCGACGGTGACGAGCTGGTACTGAGTGTGCGCGACCACGGGCCAGGAGTCGCCGACGAACACCTGCCGCAACTGAGCCAACCCTTCTTCCGAGCGCCAGGACAAACGGCGGCCGGACATGGCCTCGGATTGGCCATCGCCCGCCGTGCGGCCGAGCGCCACGGTGGGCAGCTGCAGCTGGCCAACCACCCCGATGGCGGCTTCATCGCGAGCCTGCGTCTGCCGTTGGCAAACGCAGCAAGCACGGTGTCAGAAATCCAGGCCCATTACTGAACGTTCCAGGCGCTGACGAAAGCCTCGGGCTCGAGCACCGGAGCGCTACGGATGCGGCCCTCCGGCGTGCCCAGGTACAGGAAGCCCAGCAGACGTTCCTGCTCGGCCAAGCCCAGCCCCTTCATTACATGCGGGTCATAGGCGAACTCGCCGGTGCGCCACACCGCGCCAATCCCTTGAGCATGGGCGGCCAACAGCAGACCATGCGCCGCGCAGCCGGCAGCCAGCAACTGTTCGCCTTCCGGGACTTTCGGGTGCGCCTTCGGACTGACGATCACCACGATCAACATTGGCGCACGCAGCGGCATGTTGCGCGCCTTCTGCAGCGCTTCGTCCGAGGCATCGGTCTGCCGGGCCTGCAGAGCGTCGGCAAACAGCTCACCGAGCTTGCCGCGCGCATCGCCCTCGACGGTCAGGAAGCGCCAGGGGTGCAACTGGCCGTGATCCGGCGCACGCAAGGCTGCACGAAAAAGCAGATCGAGTTGATCGGCATCGGGTGCCGGCTCGCATAGGCGAGTGACAGATACACGGTTGAGCAACAGGTCCAGAGCGTCCATCCATTACCTCCTGAAAGGGTCGGACATTCTAGAGGGTGTTGGCGACGTACCGCGAGTGATGGCCTGTGCAGTGAGTTGGTCGAGGCAAGTTCGGACGAACATGGATCCGAGACAAGGCGCTGCGACGAGTCATAGCGGGCTTATGGCAACGAGCAGCAACACAGTATCGGGGCCATGGTCATCCGAAATTGACCAACCGAACTTACCAAACAGCCCGCCAGGTCAAGCCACCCGATCCGGCGAGAGCTGCGGCTGCAGCGGCGGCACCAGCGGTGGCAGGCCGTGTGCCGCCCGCGCCGCGTCGCAATGCGCATTGTGCTCGCCGTTCTCCCAGGACGCCTCGAATTCGCGGCAGGTGCTCGAACGCTGCTCGTACATGCTGCAGCGCACGCCGCAACCGACATCGCCCAGCAGTCCGACGCAGCGCGCAGGTTTGCTCTCGGTCCCGAGCATGGCCACATGGAACGGCGAAACCTGAACCGTCAGCTGGTCCGGCACCGCACCGCCGGCAGAAACGCATTCACCAAAATAGAAGGACACACGAAAGTACGCGCAGCAGGCGCCGCACGTGAGGCAGGGATTGTCGATTGACATGGAAGGTGAACACCCAGAGACCGGAAATGGGCCGGCGCCCGGGCGGCTATTCTATTCATGGCGCTGCGCTTGGGAAGAGGCTCCACGGCTGCCGAGAAAACATTTTTCTACCAGCCGTCGGGCGGTTTACTGGCGGAGCGACGCGAGTAGAATGTCCGCCCTCTTTCACCGTGCCGAGCACCCTCTACATGGCCCTGCCGACCTTACGCATCATCGGTTTTATCCTCGGCATTTTCCTGATCACCCTGGCCGTCAGCATGATCATTCCGATGCTGACCCTGCTGGCATTCGAACGCACCGATGACCTGCAGGCATTCATCTGGGGCAGCCTGATCACCTTTTCCTGCGGCTTCGCCCTTGTCGCACCGGGTAGACCGGCCAACACCAACCTGCGGCCGCGCGACATGTACTTCCTGACCACGATCAGCTGGGTGGTGGTCTGCTGTTTCGCCGCCTTGCCGCTGATGCTGATCCAGCACATCAGCTATTCGGACGCCTTCTTCGAAACCATGTCCGGTATCACCACCACTGGCGCCACCGTGCTCTCGGGACTGGATAGCGCATCGCCCGGGCTGCTGATGTGGCGCTCGCTGCTGCACTGGCTGGGTGGCATCGGCTTCATCGGCATGGCGATCGCGATTCTGCCCCTGCTGCGAGTCGGTGGCATGAGGCTGTTCCAGACCGAGTCCTCGGACTGGTCGGAGAAGGTGATGCCGCGCTCGCACGTGGCCGGGCAGTACCTGCTGGTCATCTACGTGACGTTTACCGTCGCCGCGTTTCTGGCCTTCCTGTTGACCGGCATGAGCATGTTCGATGCCATCAACCATGCGATGTCGACCGTCGCCACTGGCGGCTTTTCCACCTCCGATGCATCGATGGGCAAGTTCGGGCCGTCCGCGCACTGGGTCGCCGTGTTCTTCATGATTCTCGGCAGCCTGCCGTTCACCCTGTACGTGATGACGCTGCGAGGCCACCGCACGGCGTTGCTCAAGGATCAGCAGGTGCGAGGCTTCGTCCTGATGCTCGCCATGACCAGCGTGCTGTTCAGCGGCTGGTATTGGCTGAACAATGACATTCCGGCGCTGGATGCACTGCGCATCGTGACCTTCAGCGTGGTTTCCGTGGTTACCACGACCGGTTTCGCGGTGGATGACTACACCCAGTGGGGCGGTTTCGCCGTCATGGCATTTTTCTACCTGACCTTCGTCGGCGGCTGCTCGGGCTCGACGTCAGGCGGGCTGAAGATGTTCCGCTTCCAGGTGGCCTACTCGCTGCTACGCGCCAACTTCAAGCAGCTGATTCACCCCCGCGCGGTAATCCGCCAGCAGTACAACGGGCACAATCTGGACGAAGAAATCGTTCGCTCGATCCTGACCTTTTCCTTTTTCATCACCATGACCATCGGCGTACTGGCGCTGTGCCTGGCGCTGCTGGGCCTCGACCCGATCACCGCGCTCACGGGCGCGGCGACCGCGGTCTGCAACGTCGGCCCGGGGCTGGGCGAGATCATCGGGCCAGCCGGCAACTTCTCCACACTGCCCGACACGGCAAAATGGCTGCTGTCGATCGGCATGCTGCTGGGACGCCTGGAGATCATCACGGTGCTGGTGCTGCTGACCCCGGCCTTCTGGCGCCACTGACTTAGGCCGCGGCGCCGGAGCCGCGCTTGAACAGCCGGCCGCCAAGCGTAACCAACGCCAACACCACGCCGCCGGCGATGATGCCGAATGCGGCGTCGAGCAGCGTCGGCAACAGGCCGCCGAGTACCGCTCCGATATAGGGCAGTCCGAGCGCTTCGTGGGCGCTGTTCTCGATGAAATGATGCACAGCGCGAATACCGTGGGTGAGGATGCCGCCGCCCACCATGAACATTGCAGCGGTGCCGATGACCGACAGCGACTTCATCAGCCACGGCGCGACGCTCAGAATGCATCGCCCGATGGCGCTGGCCACACCGCTGGCCCGCTTGCTCAGGGCCAGACCAAGATCGTCGAGCTTGACGATGGCGGCTACCAGCCCGTAGACGCCTATCGTCATCAGGATGGCGATGCCCACCAGAACCATGACCTGCTGACTGAACGACGCGGCCGCGACCGTGCCGAGGGTGATGGCGATGATTTCGGCGGAGAGGATGAAGTCGGTACGCACCGCGCCGCTGATCTTTTTCTTCTCGAACGCCACCATGTCCACGGACGGGTCGGCGAGCGCCTTCACCGTCTCCGCGTGATCGCTGTCATCGCTATGAAGGAAGCGGTGCGCCAGCTTCTCGAACCCCTCGTAACAGAGAAACGCGCCGCCGAGCATCAACAGCGGTGTGATTGCCCAGGGCAGAAAGGCACTGATCAGCAGCGCAGCGGGGACCAGGATCGCCTTGTTGCGAAACGAGCCCTTGGCCACTGCCCACACCACAGGCAGTTCCCGGTCGGCATTCACCCCGGTCACCTGCTGCGCATTGAGTGCCAGATCGTCGCCCAGTACGCCAGCGGTCTTCTTGGCCGCCACCTTGGTCATGAGCGAGACGTCGTCGAGTACGGTCGCAATATCGTCTATTAACGCGAGCAGGCTGGTGGCCAATTGGGTCACTCCATCATGGAAAGGCGCATATAAGTAACCGATCTTCTCTAGCTAAGGCTATGTGGGCTTTCACAGGTTCCTACTGGCGTGAGCGCGCGGCCAGACGGTATTCGCCGGGCGTGACGCCGAACCAGCGCTTGAACGCCCGGTAGAAATTGCTCGGATCGGCGAAGCCAAGCAGATAGGCGATTTCCAGCGGCGCCAGGTCCGGCTGGGCGAGGTGCTGCACCGCCAGATCGCGACGCGTATCGTCGAGCAATTGCTGGAAGCTGCTGCCCTCCTCCTGCAAACGCCGTTGCAGGGTGCGCTCCGACAGGCAAAGCGCCTGCGCCACGACTTCGCGCCTGGGCTCGCCCTGCGGCAGCAATCGACAGAGTATCTGCCGCGCGCGATGCATAACTTTGCTGTCGGAGAAGCGCGAGAGGTACTCACCGGCGAAACGATCGTGCAATTGCGCCAGCGCTTCGTTGGCGGTCGGCAAAGGCATTTCCACATCCTCTTCGCGAAACAGCAACGCGTAGCGAGGCGCGTCGAAGCGCAAAGGCGCCTGGAACAGCTGCCGATAGGGCTCCAGATCATCCGGCGGTTGGCCCTGAAAGCTGACTTCCAGCGGCAGCAACGGCGTTCCGGTGAGCCAGCGGCAGAATGTCAGGCAACCTGCAAGGGAGCCTTCGGCACTTTGCCTAGCTGGCGGCAAGCGGTCGCCGATTATCGTCAGACTCAACCGATAGCCCTGCGCGCAGGGCCGGAAATCCAGATCGGCACCCTCGGCGATGATCCGCTGGTAGCGCACCAGTCTGGCGAAGCCTTCCTTGAGATTGCGGCTGGACATCAGTGCATAACCGACAACATTCAGTGCAGCCGGCCGCGCCTGGCGCGCCATATTCAGGCCAATCGCGGGGTCACCGGAAACCACCACAGCGCTTTGCCACAGGCGCGTCATGTCGTCCTGAGCAAAGCGCGCGTCAGGATCGCTCAAGGCGGCATAGTCCAGATGCAGCTCAATGAACAACTGGCGGCAATCGATCCCGGCGGATTCCAGGGCCTGGACGATACCGAGCGCCCAGCTCGAGGAAGTGGTGCGTTCGGTCATGGGGTTTCTTGTTCTTCGATAGGTGGGGCAGCTGCGCCCAAGGCTACTAAACTGGCCCTGATTGTCACTGACACGCAAGGTTAGCGATGACTAGTCTGTGCGCGACAATAACAGGAGGTACGCCATGAGTACGCAAACCGCCGAACGCTTCAGCCGCTTTGCCGATTTCTATCCGCTCTATCTCGCCGAGCACAGCAACCCCACCTGCCGTCGCCTGCACTTCGTCGGTAGCCTGCTGGTGTTGGGCATACTTGGCTACGCACTCTTTACTCAGCAGTGGCTCTGGTTGCTGGCGATGCCGGTGGCCGGTTATGGCTTCGCCTGGGTCGGCCACTTTATCTTCGAGAAGAACCGGCCGGCGACATTCCAGTATCCGCTCTACAGCTTTCTCGGCGATTGGGTGATGTTCAAGGACATGCTGACGGGCCGGATTCGCTTCTGAGCCTGATGACAGCGGCTATCCGACCGGTGCCATCATTGTTTTCATCCTCTGGTTTGGCGATGCGGCGTTGCTTGGTTATGATCTGACGGCTTTCGCGCGGGCCGGCCATCGCCGAGCTGGCCCCGTGATCGCGAGACTGTCGCTGATGTGCTCGAAAGCTGTCACCTTCGCAGGGTGACCCGACGATCGAGCCTGGCGTCAGGCTGCAAGGCGCGCGAGAACGGCGTCGAAAAAACTACCAGGGATCGTACGCACACATGACTTCCACTACGGTTGAGCGCCGCAATGGCCTCGCCACTCGCCCGTTGCGCGAGTACTACTCCCGCGTGCTCGCCTACCTGATCTGCGCCGCAACGCTGGCAGCCGGTACCTACACCCAGTATTTCTCGATGGACCTGCTGTGGATGGTGCCGTATACCCTGCTCTATCCGCACCTGGCCTATCACCTGAGCTATCGCTTCAAGCGCGATAACCCAGAGCGTACGGCGCAGGTTCTGCTCTGCCTGGATGCCTTGAACGCCGGCGCCGGCATATTGCTGCTCGGTTTTTCGATCGTGCCCAGCCTGATGTTTCTGCTGACACTCAGCTTCAGCGCGCTGGTGAGCGGCAGCCTGCGCAACCTCGCCATCTCGCTGATCTGCGTGGGTGTCGGGGTCGGCCTGGCATCTCTCGTGGTGCCCCTGAGCTACCGCGGTACCACACCGCCACTGGTTTCTCTGGTGAGCATCCTGTTCACGACCTTTTACATATGCGCCACCGCCTACTTCGTGCACCAGCAGGGCCAGCGCCTCGCCCAGGCGCGCAAGGAGATCGAAACGGAGCAGGCCAAGGCCGCGCGTCTGGCACGCAACCTCGCCAAGTACCTCTCGCCCCAGGTGTGGGAGTCGATCTTCACTGGCAAACGCAGCGTTCGCCTGGAAACCCAGCGCAAGCGGCTCACCGTGTTCTTCTCCGACATCAAGGGATTCACCGAGCTGGCCGAGGAACTGGAGGCCGAGGCCCTTACCGACCTGCTCAACAACTACCTAAACGAGATGTCGAAGATTGCCCTGAAGTACGGTGGCACCATCGACAAGTTCGTCGGCGACTGCGTGATGGTGTTCTTCGGTGACCCTTCCAGCCAGGGTGCCAAGAAAGACGCGGTGGCAGCGGTTTCCATGGCCATCGCCATGCGCAAACACATGAAGGTGCTGCGCCAGCAATGGCGCGCACAGGGCATTACCAAACCCATGGAAATCCGCATGGGTATCAACACCGGTTATTGCACGGTGGGCAACTTCGGCGCCGATACGCGCATGGACTACACCATCATCGGGCGCGAAGTGAACCTGGCCAGCCGTCTTGAAAGCGCCGCCGAGGCCAGCGAGATCCTGATCTCCCACGAAACCTATTCGCTGATCAAGGACGTCATCATGTGCCGCGACAAGGGCCAGATCACGGTCAAGGGTTTCTCCCGCCCGGTGCAGATCTACCAGGTGGTGGACTTCCGCCGCGACCTTGGCGCCACCTGCAGTTTCGTCGAGCATGAACTCCCCGGCTTCTCCATGTACCTGGATACCAACGGCGTGCAGAACTTCGACAAGGAGCGCGTGATTCAGG
Source organism: Stutzerimonas kunmingensis (assembly GCF_021432085.1). Taxonomy (GTDB): domain Bacteria; phylum Pseudomonadota; class Gammaproteobacteria; order Pseudomonadales; family Pseudomonadaceae; genus Stutzerimonas. The sequence goes on from NZ_CP090366.1 coordinate 2,947,119, forward strand.
CACTGCAGCAAGCGGCCGAGAAACTTCGCGACAAGGTCATCCTCTGATTCTCTGACCGCTGGCGGCCAGCCGTTGACTAACCGAATCTGGCCAAGTGCCCTGTTTGGTAAGTTCAGTTGGTCAATTTCGGCGCCCAAGGCCCCGATACGGTGTTGCAGCTCCTCGCCATAGCCCGCTATGACTCGTCGCAGCGCCTTGTCTTGGAGCCATGTTCATCCGAACTTGCCTCAACCAACTCACCGCACAGACCAATGGTCAGCGGGCCTGCTTCGGGACAGCCGCCAGATGCTATCGCTGCGCAACTACCATCATCACCTCATTGCCCACAGCCACGAACATCCGCAACTGGTGTTCGGCCTGAAAGGACTGCTGGAATTCGAGATTGCCGGGCGCGGCAGCCGCGTCGGCGGGCAGAGTCTCGCGGTAATTCCGTCCGCCACTCACCATGCCTGTGCCAGTGTCACCGGCAGTCATTGCCTGGTGCTCGATCTCCCGTCGGAGAGCTGGGTTCGTCAGCGCTTGGGCCACCACACCGAACCCAGCCTGCGTCTGATCGATCGGCCGGATACCGTGCGCCTGAACGCCAGCCAGCAGCGCTTGGTCGCCTGGCTGGCGCACAGCCCGATCAACGATCCATTGATTGCCGAACAGGGCGCCGTACTACTGCTCGCCAGTCTGGCCAGTGGGCAACATATCCACCATGACCAGCACGCACTGCCGGTCGCCACTATCGACGCCTTCATCGATCAGCATCTATCCCACCCGCTTCAGGTTGCCGACCTGGCCCGTATCGCCGGGTTGTCGGTGGCCGGTCTGCACGCGCGCTTTCTTCGCGAGACGGGCCGAACGCCGATGGAACACGTACGCCAGCGCCGCTTGCAGCATGCCGAGGCGCTGTTGCACGACACCCGCCTGCCGATCGGCGAGATCGCCGCGCAGGTGGGCTATGCCTCGCAAAGCGCCTTCACCGCCGCACTGGTTCGCGCACGAGGCTGCACACCGCGCGCACTGCGACGCGAGCTGCGCGACAAAACCGGTGACTGACGCGACAGACACACTCCAAGCCACGGCCTAGCATGGTCCTGATTCGCAAGGTTCAGGTAGCCATGACCCCACTCTTTTTTTTCCCCGCCACTTCACGCACACACCACTCGCTCGGGTGGATCGTTCCATGACGCCGCGCAACGCGCTGTTGGCCATCCATCTCGGCGCGCTGATGTTCGGCCTGTCCGGCGTGCTCGGAAAACTGGCCGAAAGCTCGGCGCTGATCATCACCTTTGGTCGTGCACTGTTCGCCGTGTTGGCCCTGCTGCTGGTGGCGCAGTTGCTGCGGCCCAGCGGGGCGACGCCAAACTGGCGGCAGCGTGGCGGTCTGGCCTTGGGCGGGCTGTTGCTGGGTGCGCACTGGTTGACGTTCTTCATCGCAGTGAAGATCGCTGGCGTCGGCATTGCAACCCTAGGCTTTGCCAGCTTCCCCGCCTTCACCGTGCTGCTCGAAGGCCTGTTGTTCCGCGAACGCACCCGCGCCATCGAGTTCGCCATGGTCGGGCTGGTCTGTGCCGGCCTGCTGCTTGTCGCGCCGGCGTTCGATCTGAGCAGCGGACCGACTGCCGGATTGCTCTACGGTGTGCTTTCCGGCCTGCTGTTCGCGCTCCTGTCGCTGCTCAACCGTGCCGTCACCCGCGGCCTCGATCCGGTTCGCTCGGCGCTCTGGCAGAACCTGGCGATCCTCGCAGCCCTGCTGCCATTCTGCTGGTCGGCGATACCTGCGATACCCGCGCAGGACTGGCTCTGGCTTGCTCTGCTCGGCGTGCTCTGCACCGGACTCGCACACAGCCTGTTCGTCGCTAGCCTGCGGGTCCTGAAGGCGCGCACGACGTCGGTGATCTTCGCTCTCGAACCGGTCTACGGCATCGCCTTCGCCTGGTGGCTGTTCGGCGAGCAGCCGACGCTACGCATGCTGCTCGGCGGCGCCTTGATCATCATCGCCAGCGTGGTTACCAGCCGCTTGAAAAGCCCGCCGAGTGTCGTTCCGAAACTGGCCAGCTGACGCTCAGCGGTCGTTATGCCCCAACGAGCGCTGCGGGTCGATGCGATCACGCACGCGCTGCTTGAGCTCCTTCGCCTCGGGAAAACCGCCGTCGAGCTTGCGCTCCCAGATCTGCACGCCATCGCAGCTGATATGGAAGGTTCCGCCTGTGGCGGGCACCAGACACACGCGGCCCAGGTCATCGGCAAAGGTCGACAGCAGCTCCTGTGCGAGCCAGGCAGCACGCAGCAGCCACTGACACTGGGTGCAATACGTAATGACGATTTCCGGTTTGCTTGCGGTCATTCAGGACAGCTCCGAAGGGAGATACGGCAGCCTATAATAGCCGCCTCTCCACCCTTCCCCGGTTCAGCCATGCTCCGCCTGTTCGTTTCCCTGCTGATGCTGTTAACCCTGCCGCCGCTGTTCGCCGAGCCGGCTCAGCCGAAGACCGGGCTCGTCCTGTCTGGCGGTGCGGCGCGCGGGCTGGCTCATGTCGGCGTGCTCAAGGCGCTGGAAGAGCAAGGCGTACGCATCGACGCCATCGCCGGCACCAGCATGGGCGCGGTCGTCGGCGGGTTATACGCAGCAGGCTACAGCGTTGCCGAACTCGAGCGCCTGGCATTGACCCTCGACTGGCAGCAAGTGCTGTCCGACGATCCGCCGCGCCAGGACATCCCCTACCGCCGCAAGCAGGACGACCGTGATTTCCTCATCAAGCAGAAGCTCAGCTTCCGCGACGACGGCAGCCTCGGCCTGCCGCTGGGCGTGATTCAAGGGCAGAACCTCGCGCTGCTGCTCGAGCGCCTGCTGGTGCACGCCAGCGACACCCGCGACTTCGACCAGCTGCCGATCCCCTTCCGTGCGGTGGCCACGGATATTGCCAACGATGAAAAGGTGGTCTTTCGCAGCGGCCACCTGCCCCAGGTGATTCGCGCCAGCATGTCGATTCCGGCCGTGTTCGCACCGGTGGAGCTGGACGGCCGCCTGCTGGTGGATGGCGGCATGGTCGACAACATCCCGATGGACGTGGCACGCGACATGGGCGTCGACCGCCTGATCGTGGTGGACATCGGCACGCCGCTCAAGCCGCGCAAGGAATTGCTGACAGTAGTCGACGTGCTCAACCAGACCACCACCATGATGACCCGCCGCAACTCCGAAGCGCAGCTGGCCACCCTGCAGTCGCAGGACCTTCTGATCCAGCCGCCGTTGGCCGCTTACGGCTCCACCGACTTCGCCCGCGCCGAACAGCTGGTCGATGCCGGCTACCGTGCCACGTTGGCTCTGGAGGGACGTCTTGCCGAAATGCGCATCACCACCGGTGGCAATCCGGCACTGAGCCTTGCGCGCTCCAGCGACCCGCGAACACCAGTCATCACCGCTATTAGGGTGGAGAACGACTCGAAGGTCAGCGATGCGGTGATCCGCCGGCATGTCCGCCAGCCACTCGGTGAACCGCTGGATCTGGAGGACCTGCAGAAGGACATGGGCACCCTCTATGGCCTGGACTATTTCGAGCGCGTGGAATATCGCGTTCAACGCGGCAAGCTCGGCAATACGTTGGTCATCAACGCCCGCGAGAAGCGCACCGGCACCGATTACCTGCGACTGGGCCTGAGCCTGTCCGACGACTTCCGCGGCGACAGCGTATTCAACCTCGGTGCGAGTTATCGGAAGAACGGCATCAACGAACTGGGTGCCGAGTGGCTTACCCGCCTGCAGCTGGGTGATCGGCAGGAACTCTACAGCGAGTTCTACCAGCCACTGGATGCCGGCTCGCGCTGGTTCGTCGCGCCGAATCTGTTCGTCGAGGCGCAGAACGTCGAGTCCATTCTCGACAACGATCCGATTGCCGAGTACCGCCTGCAACGCTACGGCTACGGTCTCAATCTCGGCAGACAGATCGCCAACAATGGCGAGATCCGCTTTGGAATCGGCCAGGCCTGGGGTGAGGCCGATGTGCGAATCGGCGAACAGGATCTACCCGACTTCAGCTTTACCGAGGGCTACTACGAGCTGCAGTACTCGTTCGACACTCTCGACAACATCGACTTTCCCCGCGAAGGCGAGGATATCCGCCTGACCATGCGTCAGTACGACCCCAGCCTGAGTTCGGACCAGCGTTATCGACAGTGGCACCTCAAGCTGGACAAGGCACTCAGTCACGGTGCCAACACCTGGGTGCTCGGTGGGCGCTACGGTCGCACGCTGGATGACGCGGAAGTGGTGACGTCGAGCTTTCTGCTTGGCGGCGCGCGTCAGCTGTCGGGCTTCCGTCAGGATGCCCTGGCCGGCCAGAACGTCAGCCTGGCGCGCATGGTGTACTACCGTCGCGTGACGCCGCGAGCGTTTCAGCCGCTGGACTTCCCGCTCTATCTCGGTGGATCACTGGAGCGCGGTCGCGCCTGGAATGCCGACAATGCCTTCGACAGCGGCTATATCAACGCCGCGAGCATCTTTCTCGGCTACGACACGCCACTGGGGCCACTGAACTTCGGCTACGGCTTCAATGACGAGGACGAACAGGCGCTGTACATGAATCTTGGGCGCAGCTTTTAGACCGGCGTGCCCGGCCTGGATCAGCGCCGGTCGAGATTGGCCAGGATCCGTGCATGCACCTGCTGGCACTTGCGCAGATCCTCCTCGTCGATCCCGGCAAAGGCTTCCTGACGCACCTGTGTGGAAATAGCCTCGATCTTCTCGATCAGCGGCCGTGCCGGCGCACCCAGGGAAATGCGTTTGGCCCGGCGATCCTCTGCAGACGCCTTGCGATGCACCAGCCCCTGCGCTTCGAGGCTATCGAGCAAGCGGGCCAGCGTCGGCCCTTCAACGGCAACGCTTTGGGCCAGCTCGCGCTGGGTGGGTTCGTGATCGAAACGGGCCAGGTGCAACAGCACCAGCCAGCGCGCCTGCGAGAGTCCGAGATCAGCCAGGCGTCGATCCAGTTCAGCGCGCCAGCCACGAGAAAGTTGTGCCAATTGCATGGCAAAGCGATGTTGCTCGGCGTACATGTACGGCCATTCCTGCAAAAACTAATTATTAGTGAGCTAACCACAGCTCCGGAAAGCAGGCAAGACGACCTTCGAACCCTGATCGAGCGACAGAAGTCGTAATGATGGCACGGCGGGCGTTGCAGCCCGGCAGACGCCCGCGGTCGCAGCAGCTTCAGACCGAGCTGCAGGATGCACCTGGTTACAATTCGAACTCGACCTGCAGTGCGGCACGCACGCAATAAAGCACCTGTTCGGGTACCCGCCCAGCGAACTGCTCGGCCACGGCGCTCACCGGTGGCAGCTCGCCCTCTCCGTCGAGAAAGGCCTCCTGGATTTCCCCGAGCAGATCCTCGGGCAGATCCAGCGCCTGTTCCAGGCTCAGCTGTTGCAGACCGATGGCTTCGGCGAGCATTGCGTAGACGTTCTTCTCACTGCAGTCGAGCTGACGCGCGATCTGTGCAGGCGTCATGCCTGCGCGCGCCAGCGTGATCAATTCGTGTCGCAGATCGGCAGGTGACTTGGCCACTTCGACGCTGCCTTGCAGAACCTCCAGGAAGGCCTGACCGTAGCGCTCCAGCTTGCGCGCGCCGACACCGCTGATGGTGGCCATGTCCGACAGCGAGGCCGGCTGGCTGCGTAGCATCTCCAGCAGCGTGGCATCCGGGAAAATCACATACGGCGGCACACCGTGTTCTTCGGCCAGTTTGCGGCGCAAGGTGCGCAGCGCTTCCCAGGTTTCCCGTTCCTCGCTGCGCACCAGCTGGCTGGCGGCACTAGCTGCCGGCTTCGGTGCCTTGCTGGTCAGATCTCGGCGAAGTTCGAGGTTCACCTCTCCACGCAGCAATGGCCGGCAGCTGTCACTCAGACGCAGCCCACCGAAACCATCCAGGTCAACGTCCGCCAGCCCGCGCGCCACCAGCTGGCGAAACAGCGAACGCCACTCAGCCTCAGCCAGCGCCTTGCCCATACCGAACACGGACAGATGCTGATGGCCCAGGCCGCGGACCTTGTCATTGTCACGCCCGAGGAGGATGTCCACCAGATGGCCGACGCCGTAACGCTGGCCGCTGCGGTAGATCGCCGATAGCGCCTGACGGGCGGGCTCGGTGGCATTCCAGGTCTGCACGCCATCGACGCAGTTGTCGCAATGACCGCAGGGCTTGGGCAGCTCTTCATCGAAATACGCGAGCAGCGCCTGGCGCCGGCAGCGGGTTTCCTCGCAAAGCGCCAGCATGGCATCGAGCTTGTGCTGCTCGACGCGCTTGTGCCGCTCGTCGCCTTCGGAGTTATTGAGCATCTGCTTGAGGAAGATCACATCCTGCAGGCCATAGGCCATCCAGGCGTCGGCAGGCAGCCCGTCGCGCCCTGCCCGTCCGGTTTCCTGATAGTAGGCTTCCAGCGACTTGGGCAGATCGAGGTGGGCGACGAAGCGCACGTTGGGCTTGTCGATCCCCATGCCGAAGGCGATGGTCGCGACCATGATCAGGCCTTCCTCGTTGAGGAAACGCTTCTGGTGATAGGCGCGCAGCTCGTTGGGCAGGCCCGCGTGGTAAGGCAGTGCCGGGAAGCCCTGCTCGCTGAGGAACGCAGCCAGGTCATCGACCTTCTTGCGCGACATGCAATAGACAATGCCGGCATCGCCGCGGCGTTCGGCTAGGAAACCCAGCAGCTGCTTGCGCGGCTGCTCCTTGGGCACAATGCGATAGAAGATGTTCGGTCGGTCGAAACTGGAGAGAAACCGTTCGGCGTTCTCCAGATGCAGACGCTGGACGATTTCTTCCCGCGTCCGCTTGTCCGCCGTCGCGGTCAGCGCAATACGCGGCACACCAGGAAACAGTTCGGCCAGCTGGCCCAGCTGCATGTACTCGGGACGGAAATCGTGCCCCCACTGGGAGACGCAATGGGCCTCGTCGATGGCAAACAGGGCGATATCCAGCCGCTGCAGGAAGGCCAGCATGCGGGGCTGAACCAGTCGCTCAGGCGCGAGATAGAGCATCTTGATCTCGTTGCGCCGGATGCGCTCAGCGATCTCGCGCTGCTCATCGGCGCTCAGCGTCGAGTTGAGCGCAACGGCCGAGACGCCCAGCTCGTCGAGTGTCGCGACCTGGTCGTCCATCAGCGCGATCAGCGGCGAAACCACCACCGCCAGTCCTTCGCGCAAGAGCGCCGGAACCTGGTAGCACAGGGACTTGCCGCCGCCGGTCGGCATCAGTACCAGCGCATCGCCGCCACTGCCGACACGCTCGATGATCGCGCCCTGGTTGCCACGAAACGCGTCGTAGCCGAATACGTCTTTAAGGATGCGCTGTGCCTGGTCGAGCATGCCGGTCTCCGAAACAAGGCGCGCAGTATACGCGAGCGAACCATGGAGTTCAGGATCGCGCGGCCAATACGGACGAGGCGTCATCCGAAGGCACGAGTAGCCTGCGCCCCCCGCCTCGTCTAGAATCCGGGTTGTCTTCCAGCCCCCAAGGTAGTTCCCGATGTCATTCGCCGAGCAACTCGCCCGCCTGCAAGTCTTTCTTGATGCAGATGACCTGCACGAGGAAGCACTGGATTACATCGCCGCCCATGGCTACCTGACAGCGCTGTGCATCTGCTCCGAACAGGTGCCCGAGCGTGAATGGATCGACGCGCTGTTCTCCGAACCACCCAAATACAAGGACGACACCGAGCGGGAAGCCATCGAGGCCACGCTGGTTCAGCTCAAGGCACATATTGCTCGCCAGCTGGCCAGTGACGAGGACATGGAACTGCCGTGCGACCTGGACCTGGGTGAAGAGCCGGATGAATCCGATCTGCGCGGTTGGTGCATCGGCTTCATGGAAGGCGTGTTCATGCGCGAGGCGATCTGGTTCGAGGACTCCGAAGAGGAAGTCAGCGAACTGCTGCTGCCGATCATGGTCGGTTCGGGCCTGTTCGACGAGCAACCGGAATTCGCCGATATCGCCGACAACCCGGAGCTGGTCGACGAAATGGTGGCGCAGATCCCCGAGCTACTGACGGCCCTCTACCTGATCTGCCATGCCCCCGAGGAAAAGCCAGCCCTGCTCAAGCCGCGTCGCCACTGACCGGCTGCGACATGGCCAAGCGTCAAGGTGGGCGTCACGCTCACCTGCAACGGTGCGACTGCCGGAGCGCAGTCGCCGGCGCGTCGCCCCACTGCCGGACCTGTCCCGCTGGCTAGCACCACAGGAGGGAAAGGCATTGTTCTGCTCATTTCGATGCCCATCGCGAATATCTGACGACGCTGACGTGAGCCAGCCGCGCACAGATCGCAGCGAATCGAAGAACCGGGCTGACTAGTACCATGGCCCATCGCGATATCCGGCAGCATCGCAACCCTCTGATCCGATCGATCCTGCTCGGCGTCGGCTGGCTGGCCGTTGTGCTGGGCGTCGTCGGCATCTTCCTGCCCGTCCTGCCGACCACGCCATTTTTGCTGCTGGCCGCGGCCTGTTTCGTGCGTAGCTCGCAACGTTTCTATGACTGGCTGGTAGGCCACCCACGGCTCGGTCCGTGGTTTCGTGACTACTTGGAAGGGAACGGTATTCCGCTCAAGGGCAAGGTATACGCCATCGCCACCATGTGGATAAGCATCGGCATATCCTGCTGGCTGGTGCCACTGATGTGGGCCCGCATCGGGATGCTACTGAGCGCGGCGCTGGTGACGCTCTACATCCTCAGGCAGAGAACATTGCCGGTCAGCAATGACACTGGTTTCAGGTAAATCAGCTCCGCACGGCCATAGCGCTTTCGCTCGCATACCTCTAGGTGTCGGCATGATTACGCTGATATACCTCCCGCCCCATCGCATCGATCTGGCCCTCGATCAAGGCGTCGAACGGAAGGAGCAACTCATCGAATCGGCTGGGGCTTTCCAGTAGGTTAAGTGCCGTAACGATCGCCTCGATTGTCGACAACGCGCCGGGCATTGGCGCTTTGCGCAAGCGGTAGCGGGAGCTCAGCCCTTCTGGCAACGCAACCCGCGGCAACCCAGCCAGCCATGGATTGACGTGAAGGATCTTGCGCGCCTTTCGCCAGGTCCCATCCGGCACGATCAGGCGCACGGGTTGGGCGGCATCGGCCAGACTCCCTAGCGGTAAGGCATCTTCGCCGGGAAATAACAGGTAGCTCGGCCGTGCGGCATCGCAATCGGCCTCGAAGCGCTCGCCCACCCGCAGTTCTGCATTGCGCAGCCCCAACGCGGCCAGGCGCGCCGTATTGAGCGCATGACTCGCTTCACTGGAATGCTGGAGGATGAGCACCTGGGTACGGCTATCCAGCGCAGGTATCAGCGCGCAAAGGCACAGGGAAGACGGGCGCTGGCAGCGTGAGCATCGTGGACGGGACATGGTTCACCTCGGCGGCGGAGTCTGCCATAACGGCCACTGCTCTGCAGAGCGACTATGCTTGCGACGTCCCCGCATGAGGAGCAGGCATGATCACCGTCCACCATTTGAACCACTCCCGCTCGCACCGCGTCCTGTGGCTGCTGGAAGAACTGGAACTGCTTTACGAGCTGAAGCGTTATCCGCGCGACCCGAAGACCATGCTCGCGCCAGCAGAGCTGAAAGCCGTACACCCACTGGGCAAGTCTCCAGTGATCACCGACGACGACCTGACGCTGGCCGAATCGGCAGCCATCCTCGAATACCTGCTGGAACGCTATGGCAACGGACGCCTGATGCCGCAGGGCGGCACTCCGGAATACCGTCGTTTTCGCTACTGGATGCATTACGCGGAAGGCTCTGCGATGCCCCCACTGCTACTGCGGCTGGTATTCGACCGCGTCGCCAATGGGCCGATGCCGTTCTTTGTTCGCCCTATCGCGCGCGCAATCGCCAAGGGCGCTAACAGCGCCTTCATCGGGCCACAACTGAAGACCCATCTCGATTACATGGAAGCGGAACTGGAGAAGTCCGACTGGTTTGCAGGCAGCACGTTCAGCGCAGCGGATATACAGATGAGCTTCCCGCTGGAAGCTGCCCGTTCCAGAGCCGGCCTGGACGAGAGTCGCCCACGCCTGATGGATTTTTTGCAGCGGATACAGCAGCGGCCCGCTTACAAACGAGCCGTGGAGCGCGGAGGACCCGCCTTGCCCACCGCGTAGACGCCACCAAACTCAGCGGCGACGGTGATCCTGCTCGCGCGGGGCACGTACCGGGATGGGTTGCATACGAGGCGGTTCGATCAAACCAAGAGCGACCGCCAACTTCCAGAACATCTCATTGAGCCTTGCTTTCATGGTCACACCCTCCTGCGATATAACGGGCTACATCGGAGCCATGCGGGCTTCGTGGACAGCATAATTCAACTTCGGCTCCCGCGCTCGTGCCCTTTGCAAGCGCAATCCCCGAATGGAACGCCGCTTTGTTACGGCGCTTTACAACTGCGACCGAGGCGGCGCAAAGGCGTTCAAACGAATTCACTGCCGGTCTTCAGTTGCGATCGGCCTTGCGTCGATAAGGGAACACATCGATCACCTTGCCGCCGCTGATGGCGTCCTGCAGCCCTTTCCAGTAATCAGCATCGTAGAGCTCGCCATGCAAGCTGGCGAAAAGCCGGCGCTGGCCATGGTCGGCGAACAGAAAGCGCGGGAATTCCTCGGGAAATACATCGTTCGGCCCCACCGAATACCAGGGCTCGGACGCCATTTCATCCTCGGGATAGCGCGGCGGCGGAATATGGCGGAAATTCACTTCGGTCAGAAAGCTGATCTCGTCATAGTCGTAGAACACCACCCGACCATGGCGGGTGACGCCGAAGTTCTTCAGCAGCATGTCGCCGGGAAAGATATTCGCCGCCGCCAACTGTTTGATCGCCAGCCCGTAGTCTTCCAGCACCTCGCGCACCTGCTCATCGCTGGCATGCTCGAGATAGAGATTCAGCGGTGTCATGCGCCGCTCGGTCCAGCAATGCCGCACCAGCACCGTGTCACCCTGCACCTCGACCGTTGACGGCGCGACTTCCAGCAATTCGGCCAGGCATTCCGGATCGAACTTGGCCTTGGGGAAGCGAAAGTCGGCAAACTCCTGGGTGTCGGCCATCCGCCCTACCCGGTCGACGCTCTTCACCAGGCGATACTTCTCGATCACCGTGGCCCGGTTGACGCTCTTGATCGGCGAGAAACGGTCTTTGATCAGCTTGAACACCGTATTGAAGCCCGGCAGCGTGAATACCGTCATCACCATGCCGCGAACGCCGGGCGCCATGACGAAGCGGTCGTCGGTATTGGCCAGGTGATCGATCAGCGCACGATAGAACTCCGACTTGCCATGCTTGTAGAAGCCGATCGAGGTGTACAGCTCGGCGATGTGCTTGCCGGGCAGGATGCGCTTGAGAAAGCCGACGAACTCCGCGGGAATCGGCACCTCGACCATGAAATACGAGCGAGTGAAGGAAAAGATGATCGACACCTCCGCCTCGTCGGTGATCAGCGCGTCGGCAATGATGCCTTCACCCTCGCGGTGCAGTAGTGGGATGACCAGCGGCCACTGTTCGTCGCGGGTGAAGATCCGCCCAAGCAGGTATGCCCCCTTGTTGCGATAGAGCACCGAGACGAACAGCTCCACGGTCAGCTCCGGATCCTTGCAGACCCAGTCGGGCAGGGTCTCGTGCAATTGCGCCTGCAGGCGTCGCTGGTCTCCTGGCAAGTCGCAGTAGGGCACGGCGAATGCGTAATCGCCAAGGATCTGTTCGAGCATCCCGCTCAAGTCGCCGTTGGGCTGGTAGGTACGGGTTTGCGCCAGCCGTTCATGAGCACGCACCGCCGGTCGCGTGGTATGGATGAACATGGTGCCGTCGCTGATGCAGTCATGGCTGAACAGCCCACAGAAGATGGAGTTGTACCAGGTCTCCGACAGCTCGTCGTCGAAGCGTGGGTTGATCAACTCGATGTAGGCACTTTTGATCTGCGGCCATGCCTCGACCTGAAGCAGGTCGGCGTGATCGAAACCGGCCAGCAGGCCGCGCCGGGTTTCACCAACCTTCTCTTCGTAGAGGTTGATCCGCGCCGCCGATGCGCGCTGCGCTTCCTGCCATTGCGCCTGCTCGAAGCGCGCCCGCGCGCCTTCGGTGATCAGGCGAAAGTGCTCTCGGTAGTCGTCGAAGCCCAGGAGGATCTGCCGAGCGATTTCAGCGGCCAGTTTCTGCTGCACCATGTTGCACCCACTGCAGGACATGAACGTCCGCCGAGCTTAGCAGCACGCCGTTTGAAAGTCGGTTTCGGATTGCCAGTTGGTTAATGAGCGACAACACTTGCAGCTCCCTCCCGGTGGAGCCGCCTCATGCGCCCGCTCGACATGTTCCGCCTGCTTGCTCTCGCCGCCATCTGGGGCGCAAGTTTTCTTTTTCTACGCATCATTGCCCCAGTGCTCGGCACCTTTCCCACGGCGTTCTTTCGTGTGCTGCTGGCAAGCGCAGGGCTGCTGGTCATCCTGCTGTTGCTGCGCACGCGCTGGGATTTCCGCGGCAAGCTGGGGTTGTGCCTGGTGCTGGGCGTGATCAATTCCGGCTTGCCGTTCGCACTGTATTCGGTGGCCGCGCAGCTGGTGCCGGCTGGCTATTCGGCGATCTTCAATGCCACCACGCCGATGATGGGCGTACTGATCGGCGCCCTGTTCTTCGCCGAGGAGTTGACGCTCGCCAAGATTATCGGCGTTTTCAGCGGGCTCGGAGGCGTGGCATTGCTGATGCGAATCGGGCCGGTGCCATTCGACACGGAGCTGCTGCTCGGCGCACTGGCATGCCTGGGCGCCACCGCCTGCTATGGCTTCGGCGGCTTTCTCACCCGCCGCTGGATCAACCAGGGCGAAGGCCTGGACAGCGAGGTGGTCGCGTTCGGTAGCCAGCTCGGTGCGGCGCTGTGCCTGTTGCCATTGTTCGGACTGTCGTTACTGAATGCGCCGCCGGTGAACTGGGGCGATTCGACGGTCTGGCTGAGTCTGTTGGGTCTGGGGCTGGTCTGTACGGCGTTCGCCTACATCCTCTACTTCCGTTTGCTGGCGGATATCGGACCGGTCAAGACACTGACGGTGACCTTCCTGATCCCGCCATTTGGCGTGCTGTGGGGCGTTATCTTTCTTGATGAGCCACTTTCCTGGGCTTACGTCCAGGGCGGTGCGCTGATCGCGCTCGCGCTGTGGCTGATTCTGCGCCAGGCGCCAACCACACGGCCAACCGCGCAGTTGCGACGCAGCTGAATTGCTCAGCTGCGTCGTACCGCATCACTGCACCAGTTCCTGCTCGCTGAACATGTCGGTGAACAGCATGCTGGATAGGTAGCGCTCGCCGGAATCCGGCAGGATCACCACGATGTTCTTGCCCTGCATCTCTGGACGCTCGGCCAGACGGACCGCCGCAGCCATCGCCGCGCCGCAGGAAATGCCGCAAAGAATGCCCTCTTCGCGCATCAGCCGCAGCGCCATCTGCTTGGCCTCCTCGTCGTCGACCAGTTCGACCTGATCGACCATGGACAGGTCGAGGTTCTTCGGCACGAAGCCTGCGCCGATCCCCTGGATCTTGTGCGGGCTGGGCTTGACCTCGTCACCCGCCAGGGTCTGGCTGATAACCGGCGAGCTGGTCGGCTCCACGGCAACGCTGAGGATCTGCTTGCCCTTGGTGTTCTTGATGTAGCGCGAAACACCGGTAATGGTGCCGCCCGTTCCGACGCCGGCCACCAGCACATCGATGCTGCCGTCGGTGTCGTTCCAGATTTCTGGGCCAGTGGTCTTTTCATGGATCGCCGGGTTGGACGGGTTTTCGAACTGCTGCGGCATGTAGTACTGCTCGGGGTTCGAAGCCGCGATTTCGGCGGCCTTCTCGATCGCGCCCTTCATGCCCTTCGCCGGCTCGGTAAGCACCAGTTCGGCACCAAGAGCTTTCAGCACCTTGCGCCGCTCAAGGCTCATGGAAGCCGGCATGGTGAGCATGAGCTTGTAGCCGCGTGCAGCGGCAACGAAGGCCAGACCGATCCCGGTATTGCCCGAGGTTGGCTCGACCAGCGTCATGCCGGGCTTGATCCGGCCGCTGTCTTCGGCATCCCAGATCATCCCGGCACCGATTCGGCACTTGACGGAGTAGGCCGGGTTCCGGCCTTCGATCTTGGCCATGATGCTGACGCCCTTGGGACCAAGGCGGTTGATCATGACCAACGGGGTGTTGCCGATGGAGCGTGCGTTGTCTGCGAATATGCGACTCATGGGAATGCCCTGTCCGAGGTGTACCAGACCAATCAGCCTATGCGCAGTCCAGGCGTCAGTCCAGCCGAACTCACGGCGGAAACCTGGGGTCCATCGTCAACACGCCCACATCCCCGGAATGCCATGACCCGTCGCCTGCTTCCCCTGTGGATTCTTCTCGCACTCGGCCTGCTGCTGATCGTGGTGCACCTCGCCCTGCCCCACCTGGTGCGCAATTACCTGAACGAAAAGATGGCCGACATGGGCGACTATCAGGGCCATGTCGAAGACGTCGATCTGGCTTGGTGGCGCGGGGCTTATCGCGTCGAAGGGCTGTTGATCGAGAAGAAGGACAAGCGCGTTCAGGCGCCGCTGCTGAAGGCGCCAGGTATCGATATCGCCATCAGCTGGGACGCAATCCTGCGTCACCGCGAGATCGTCGGCGAGGTGATCTTTGAACAACCGCACCTGAACTTCGTCGATGGCGGCGACAGCGGCGATTCACAGAACGGTGAAGGAGTCGATTGGCGCGACCAGCTCGATGCCCTGGTACCGATTACGCTGAACGAGATTCGCGTTGTCGATGGACAACTGTCCTTTCGCAACTTCTCTTCCGACCCACAGGTGCACGTCTACGCCAGCGATATCCAGGCCAGTCTGTATAACCTGACCAACACCGACGGCGCCGATGGCACCCGCACAGCGGCGTTCGAGGGCACGGGAAAGCTGTTCAACCAGGCCCCGATCGAGGCGACGGCCAGCTTCGACCCATTCACCGACTGGGAGGACTTCGAGGTCGATCTGCGCGTCACCGGGGTGCCGCTGAAACAGCTGAATGACCTCAGTCGCGCCTATGCCAACTTCGATTTCGCCGGCGGGACGGGTGATCTCGTCCTCGAAGTGCAGGCCACCGACAGTCAACTCGACGGCTACATCAAGCCGTTGCTGCGCAACGTGGATATCTTCGATTACGAACAGGACGTGGCAAACGAGGACAAGGGCTTCTTCCGCGGCCTCTGGGAGGCCGTGGTTGGCGGCGGACAGGAGGTGCTGGAAAACCAGCGCAAGGATCAGTTCGCAACCCGTGTCGAGCTGTCCGGCACCACCCGCGAAACCGACGTGAGCCCATTCCAGGCCTTCGTCGCGATATTGCGCAACGCCTTCGTCGAAGCCTTCTCGGCTCGATTCGAACGATCCCTGAGCGAGGACGAGTAACCAAGCAGCGTCACCAGAAGCGCACGTGCAGCCATTCAGTGACTGAATGATGCTCTCGCGTTCACACTCAAGCGAGCTTCCCTTATAGTCCCCTCCTGACTACAACGAGCGCCTGCGTGCCAGGCCCGCCGAAGGAATCCGCAATGAAATTCGAAGGCACCCAGTCCTACGTCGCCACCGACGACCTGAAACTCGCAGTCAACGCAGCCATCACCCTGCAGCGCCCGTTGCTGGTCAAGGGCGAACCCGGCACCGGCAAGACCATGCTGGCCGAGCAGCTGGCCGAATCCTTCGATGCCAAACTCATCACCTGGCACATCAAGTCCACCACCAAGGCACATCAGGGCCTCTACGAATACGATGCGGTAAGCCGCCTGCGCGACTCCCAGCTGGGCGTGGACAAGGTCCATGACGTCCGCAACTACATCAAGAAAGGCAAGCTGTGGGAGGCCTTCGAGAGCGAGGAGCGGGTCATCCTGCTGATCGACGAAATCGACAAGGCCGACATTGAGTTCCCCAACGACCTGTTGCAGGAACTCGACAAGATGGAGTTCTACGTCTACGAGACCAACGAAACCATCAAGGCGAGCCAGCGCCCGATCATCATCATCACCTCGAACAACGAGAAGGAGCTGCCTGACGCCTTCCTCCGCCGTTGCTTCTTCCACTACATCGCCTTCCCGGACCGGGAAACGCTGCAGCGCATCGTCGATGTGCACTACCCCGACATCAAGAAGGATCTGGTCAGCGAGGCGCTGGACGTGTTTTTCGACGTGCGCAAGGTGCCAGGGCTGAAGAAGAAGCCCTCGACCTCAGAGCTGGTCGACTGGCTGAAGCTGCTGATGGCCGACAACATCGGCGAGGCAGTGCTGCGCGAGCGCGACCCGACCCGCGCCATCCCGCCGCTGGCTGGTGCTCTGGTGAAGAACGAGCAGGACGTGATGCTGCTGGAGCGTCTAGCCTTCATGAGTCGACGCGCCAACAGCCGCTGATCGGTGCCGGCTTCGGTGGCGCCGGTCGCGCACTCACTGGAGGAACAAACCATGCAAACGCATACCGGTAGTTGCCTGTGCGGCGTCGTGCGCTATCGCATCGACGCCCCCATCGACGAGCTGACCCACTGCCACTGCAAGATGTGCCGCAAGGCCCATGGCGCCGCCTTCGCCAGCTACGCCAGCTACGCCAGCGTGCCACTGGACGCCCTGTACTTCATGTCAGGCAAGGATCAGCTGGGCGTTTACCACTCCTCCGAACATGTGACGCGCACCTTCTGCATCCGCTGCGGCTCCAATCTGCTGTTCGTCGACAACCGCGAGCATGAGGTCGGCGTCGCTGCCGGGACCCTCGATTCACCGCTGCCGGCACCGCCGCAATCGCACATCTTCGTCGACTCCAAGGCGGCGTGGTACGAGATTCACGACGCACTGCCCCAACACAACGGCGACAGCCCCCGCTGAGCGCCCCGAACATTGCGCACTATCCACGGTGCGTCAGAGGTTTTCTGCCATGCTGCTTGGCCTGTTCAATGAGATGCGCGCTGCCAAGGTGCCGGTATCGGTGCGCGAACTGCTAGACCTGATCGATGCGCTCAAGCACCGCGTCGTGTTCGCCGACATGGACGAGTTCTATTTCCTGGCACGCACGGTGATGGTCAAGGACGAGCGCCACTTCGACAAATTCGACCGGGCCTTCGGTGCCTATTTCAAAGGCCTGGAAAACCTCGATCAGCATCTCGAGGCGCTTATCCCCGAAGACTGGCTGCGCAAGGAATTCGAGCGCAGCCTGACCGACGAGGAACGAGCGCAGATCCAGTCCCTAGGCGGCCTGGACAAGTTGATCGAAGAGTTCAAGAAGCGTCTCGAGGAACAGAAGGAACGCCACGCCGGCGGCAACAAGTGGATCGGCACCGGCGGCACCAGCCCCTTCGGTTCGGGCGGCTACAACCCCGAAGGCATCCGCATCGGCGACGCCGGCAAGCGCCAGGGCAAGGCGGTGAAGGTCTGGGACCAGCGCGAGTACAAGAACCTCGACGACCAGGTTGAGCTCGGTACGCGCAACATCAAGATCGCCCTGCGCCGCCTGCGCAAGTTCGCTCGCCAGGGCGCGGCGGACGAGCTGGATATCGACGGCACCATCGACCATACCGCGCGAGATGCCGGCCTGCTCAACATCCAGATGCGCCCGGAGCGGCGCAATGCGGTGAAGCTGCTGATCCTGTTCGACATAGGCGGTTCGATGGACGCCCACGTGAAGGTCTGCGAAGAGCTGTTCTCGGCCTGCAAGACCGAGTTCAAGCACCTCGAGTACTTTTACTTCCACAACTTCATTTACGAGTCGGTGTGGAAGAACAATTTCCGCCGCACTTCGGAACGCACGTCGACCCTGGACGTGCTGCACAAGTACGGCGCGGACTACAAGGTGGTGTTCGTCGGCGACGCGGCGATGGCACCCTATGAGGTCACCCAGCCGGGCGGTAGCGTCGAGCACTGGAACGAGGAAGCCGGCTACGTCTGGATGCAACGCTTCATGGAGAAGTACAAGAAGCTCATCTGGATCAACCCCTACCCAAAGGACACCTGGGGCTACACCACGTCCACCGGCATCATCCGCGAGCTGGTGGAGGACCGCATGTATCCGCTGACGCTGAGCGGGCTCGAGGACGGGATGAAGTTTCTGGCGAAGTGAGTTGATCCGTCGGTTCGCCAGCCGCTACCTGAGCCGAGACTAGGCCAGGCAATCGGCAATGCAACCCTCAAGTCACGAGCGAAAGGCACGGTAGCGGCGCCGCGAGCGAAACGGAAAGCTTGCCGCCAGCAGCAGGCTCTCCACCAGCCAGGCCAGCAACAGTGCGCAACTCAGCCCCCAGGCAATGGCTTCGGGCGCCAGCAGGACCTGGAAGCGATAGCTGCTCCATACCTGCTCGCGCAGGCTGCGCTCGGCGCCGAGCAGTACGTGAATGGCGCGTGCGTACCACGGTCGCTGCATCGCCTGCCACTCGCGCTCGAGCAGGCGGGCCCGCGACACCAGATGCTCGACGCTTTGAGCGTCGTTCTGGAAAACCGGGTCGTCGCTATCTCGATAGTGCCGCACTAGCGCATCCAGATCGCCGCTGAAGAAGCGCCGCGCTGTGTCCTGAAAGCCGTGCAAACCCTGCTCGGCCTCAAGGCGCCTCGCCTCGACGTGCTTGGCATAGGCATCGATGAATCCCGGCACCTGTACGCCCACCAGCAAGCCGAACGCAAACAGGGTCAGGCGCAGATAACTTCTCAGCATGCCGCCACCTTGCCCTGCGCGACGCATTCCCCCTGCTGCCAGAGGCTCCATTGACCGGGCTCGTGCAGGGTCCATTGCTCGTTATTGGTTAGCGGTTCGGTCGCCAGCACGGTGACGACATCATCGGGGGTGGTTTCGGCATGGAAGTTCACCGTCAGCTCGGCGTCTCTGAGCTGAGCAGGGCCGAACGGGGCGCGCCGGGTGATTTCCGCAAGCTTGGTGCTGCAGAAGCTGAACAACCATTCACCGTTGCTCAGCAGGCAATTGAACACGCCCTTGCGGCGATACTCGTTGCAGGCGCCGAGCAACACAGGCAGCAGGCTCTGCGGGTCGCAACGGTCAGGGAAATCTAGTCGGATGCGGTTCAGCAGGTCGCAGAAGGCGCGCTCGCTATCGGTGTCGCCGACCGGGCGATAGATGCCCTTGCCAGGCTCGAAGTCCGAAAGCTGGCCATTGTGCGCGAAGCACCAGTGCTGCCCCCAGAGTTCGCGGACGAAGGGGTGGGTATTGACCAGGGAAACCTTGCCGACATTGGCGTGACGAATGTGGCCGATCACCACTTCGCTCTTGATCAGGTAGCGCTGCACCATCTTCGCCACCTCGGATTCGCAGCTGGCGACGGGGTCCTGAAACAACCGCAAGCCGCGCCCTTCATAGAAGGCGATACCCCAGCCATCCTTGTGTGGGCCGGTCTTGCCGCCCCGCTGCATCAGACCGGTGAAGCTGAAAACGATATCGGTTGGAACATTGGCGCTCATGCCCAGAAGCTCGCACATGCGTCATCTCCGCTCGGTGTCTGTGAATCGCTCGACTAGAGCCTGGGTTCGGTGCGCATCCGCCCGCGTGACGGCGTGTAGTCCAGCTCGTCATCGCTGTCATCCTCCATGCGTTCGCGCAGCGTCCGGCTGTCCTCGGCTTCGTCCGCAGTGTCGCGGCGGCGTCGATACTTTCGCTCGATCGGCCAGCGTATGGCGACGAGCAGCAGATACAGGCCGAACGCGATCAGCCCGTACATGGCCAGATCCGCCACGGCGCGCCAGGCGTTGTTGCCCACCTGGAAGATCATGTCCATGGCGGTAATGGCCACCGCCGGCGCGAAGAGTTCCTTCGCCGGGTCGACGATGGTCGGCGTGAACAGCAACACAGCCGCGATCAGTCGTAGCGGCTCGCGCAACCAGCGCCACATTCCGCGCGTCACCCGGAACCAGAACATCAGGCATCCCAGCGCGGCTATCCCGTAGAGAGCCCAGGCGAGCGAGTAATCGGAGTCGAACATCAGCATGGTGTTTTCTCGGTGACAGCCGTTCACAACTGCCAGCGGCGGCTGGCGAGGCAACAGGGGGTGCATTCAGCGTCGCCACGGGCATGCTATGCCTCGCAGCGACAAGGGCGGCCATGATAGCAGCCTGTGTCCCTCAGCCGTCATCGATGGTGACAACAAGCCACTGGCGAAGGCCGAAGCAAGGTCGTATAAACCTCTTAAACGAGGGGTTATCCCCAAACATCGCCGGGACGGCTGCCTCAGGCAACCGGCAAGCAAGGAGAAACACGCCATGCCCTACCAACACATACTGGTCGCCATCGATCTGACCGAAGAGTGCCATCCGGTCGTGGCTCGCGCCCAGGCGCTGGCCAGCACCTCGAATGCCAAGCTGAGCCTGGTGCACATCATCGAGCCGATGGCCATGGCCTTTGGCGGCGACGTGCCGATGGACCTTTCGATGCTGCAACAACAGCAGTTCGACCAGGCACGCGAGCGCATGAATGGCTTCGCCGACAGCTACCCAGGCCTGGCTCCAGAGAATCGCCACCTCGCCTACGGACAGCCCCGCCAGGAAGTACACCGCCTGGCGAAGGAACAGGGCTGTGATCTGATCGTGGTCGGCAGCCATGGTCGCCACGGACTCGCCCTGCTGCTGGGGTCGACCGCCAACGACATCCTCCACGGCGCGCCGTGCGACGTACTGGCCGTGCGTTTGAAAAAGGCCGATTAGCCAGGGCGCAGCGCAGGGTGAAGCCACTCTGCGCAAGCTGGCGAGCTCAGACCGCTTCGACGCCCTCGCCCGCACTCATCACCAGCGGGCGGATCTTCTGCAGTTGCGTCTCGAGCGAATAGGTCAGGCTCGACGCCATGGAAAAGAAGGTCAGAAAGGCCTTGAGATTGGAGTCGGCGTGACAGGTATCGTGAATACGCTGCCAGAACGCCTGGTTGACCAGTTGCAGCTGCTGAAATGAACGCACCAGCCCGCGCAGTTCCCAGTCCGCATGGCGACCCTCGCGCAGGTTGAAATACTGCCGCGCCAGATAGAGCGATACCGCCCGCAAAACGAACTCGTTGTTGCTGGCAAATGGCAAATGCTGCTTGGCCATGGGCTTGAGTCCGCCGAGCACCGGGCAGGCACTGGTAGCCATGATCACCCCGAGCAGTGCCCGCAGCCCCTCGTCCAGACCAACCTGCTTGGTGTACTCACGCTCCGGCGTGCGCACCCATACCAAGGCCTTCTTCACTGCCGGCAGGCCCTGGAAATCCTCGATCACCCGGTGCAGGTCGACCGCCGCCGGGCAATGGCTGAAATCGTCCTTGCTCAGTGGGCAATTCGAGCAGCGCTGATGCTCCAGACGGGTCCATTTCGGCGCCTGCGCGGCGACCTCCCTGTCGTACTCACGATCCAGCTCGATCCTGTAGCTGAAGTCGTGTTCATCATCTAGGGTAATGCGGTATTCGATTGCCATTAACGCTCCATCATGACTGCATGATCCGATGCGGATACTTAACTACGCGCCAGCACGCCGTGCATTGATCCATCTCATAAGCCGTGATGGGGAGCCGCATCGCCGGGCAACGATTGGTGTGGCGCAGGCCCCAGCAACCCGCACCCCTGCTCGCCAGTGTGGCGGGATTACTCCTCCAGCTCTGCCCAGCGCTCCAGCAAGCCGTCCAGCTCCAGCTGCAGCGCTTCAAGGCGACTCAGCACCGCAGCGGTCACGTCTGCCGGCTGCTGATAGAAGGCCGGATCGGAGATCTGCGTCTGGAGCGCCTCGATTGCCTGTTCCGCCTCATCGATCTTGCCCGGCAAAGCCTCAAGCTCGCGCTGCAACTTGTAGCTGAGCTTCTTCTTCACCGGCGCGACCTCGGCAGCTGCCGCCGCGACCGGAGCCTGCTGCGCTTTCTTGGCGTCCTTCGTCTCGCCGCCGGACTCTGCAACACCCAACAAACGCGGCGAACCACCCTGGCGCAACCAGTCCTGGTAGCCGCCAACGTACTCGCGTACCTCACCACCACCCTGAAACACCAAGGTGCTGGTGACCACGTTGTCGAGAAAGGCCCGGTCGTGGCTCACCATCAATACGGTGCCCTGGAAACCGAGCAACACCTCTTCGAGCAGTTCGAGGGTTTCCACGTCGAGGTCATTGGTCGGTTCGTCGAGCACCAGCAGGTTGGCCGGCTTACTGAACAGCTTGGCCAGCAAGAGCCGTGCCCGCTCGCCTCCAGACAGCGCCTTGACCGGCGTCCGTGCCCGCTGCGGGCTGAACAGGAAGTCGCCGAGATAGCTCAGGACATGACGATTCTGGCCATCGATGGTGATGAACTCACGTCCTTCGGCGAGGTTGTCGACCACGGTCTTTTCCAGCTCCAGCTGGTGACGCAATTGGTCGAAATACGCCACTTCGAGCTTGGTGCCGAACTCTATGGAACCGCTGCTCGGATGAAGCTCGCCCAGCAGTAGCTTGAGCAAGGTGGTCTTGCCGGTACCGTTGGCACCGAGCAAGCCGATGCGATCGCCGCGCTGGATGACCATGGAGAAGTTCTTGATCAGCGGATCGCCGCCGACATGGGCGAACGTCACATCCTCGGCAACGATGACCTGCTTGCCGGACTTCTCAGCGGTTTCCACCTGGAAGGTTGCTTTGCCCTGCACGTTACGGCGCTCGCTGCGCTCGGCGCGCAGCGCCTTCAATGCCCGAACGCGGCCTTCATTGCGGGTACGCCGCGCCTTGATGCCCTGGCGAATCCACACTTCTTCCTGTGCCAGCTTCTTGTCGAACAGCGCATTGGCCGTTTCCTCAGCCGCCAACTGCTGCTCCTTGTGCACCAGGAAGCTTGCGTAGTCGCCATTCCAGTCGATCAGGTGGCCGCGGTCCAGTTCGAGGATGCGGGTCGCTAGGTTCTGCAGGAATGCCCGGTCGTGGGTGATGAACAGCACGGCACCGTTGAAACCGGTAAGCGCCTCTTCCAGCCAGGCGATAGCACCGATATCCAGGTGGTTGGTGGGCTCGTCGAGCAACAGCAGATCCGGTTCGGACACCAGTGCCTGGGCCAGCAGCACGCGGCGGCGCCAGCCACCTGAGAGTTCGGCCAGGGTGCGGTCAGCCGGCAGCTGCAGGCGGCTCAGGGTGCTGTCGACCAGTTGCTGCAAGCGCCAACCATCCTTCGCCTCGAGCGCCTGCTGCACATGCATGAGCTTCTCGAGATCGGCGTCGTTCTGGATGTTCTGGCTCAGGTGATGGTACTCGGCGAGCAGCTCGCCGACCCCGGCCAGGCCTTCGGCGACCACATCGAATACCGTGCGGTCATCCGCTCGCGGGAGCTCCTGCGGCAGTTCACCGATCTTCAGCCCCGGGGCACGCCAGATTTCCCCGTCATCGGCGGCACGATCACCTTTGACTAGGCGCAGCATGCTGGATTTTCCGGTGCCATTACGGCCAATGATGCAGACCCGCTCGCCTCGCGCGATTTGCCAGGACACGCCGTCCAGCAACGGCGTGGTGCCGTAGGCGAGAGATACATCGGTGAACTTGAGCAGGGTCATGACTACCTCCGGAAAACAGGGCGCGCAGTCTAACAGATCGTCATGGCCCACCCGCTGTGAGCAAGGCTTTATCAGCCGCACGGGCTATCGCATCCGTTTGCTATCGATGGCCACGCGAGCCATGGCAGGTACGCTCGTCGGAAGTCTGCCTTTGTTTGTTACGGGAGCTTAATGCTCGTTTAACTGCCCCGTGCGGCAGGCTAAGCTAGCCCCTGCAACAGGCCGATTGCGGCTGTGCCCAGGCGCAGCCGATCACCTGTCATCTCAAGCCCCCGTTTTACGGATGTACCATGCGCGGCCGACTCTCCAGTTTGTGTTTCTGCCTGTTCGTTTCAACCCTCGGCCTGGATGCGTCCGCCGCCAGTCTCAGTCAGCAGCGCCAGTATTACGACCAGGCCAAGCAGGCCCTGGCCAAGGGCGACAGCGGCCCCTACCGGCGTTATTACAACGCCCTGCGCGACTACCCGCTCGAACCTTATCTCGCGTACGACGACCTGACCCATCGCCTGAAATCGGCCAGCAACCAAGAGGTGGAGAAGTTTCTTGCCGAGCACGGTGACCTGCCACAGATCAGCTGGATGAAGCTGCGTTGGCTGCGCCTTCTGGCCGCGCGCGGGGACTGGCAGACCTTCATCCGCTACTACGACCCGAAGATGAATTTCACCGAGCTCGACTGCCTGTTCGGCCAGTATCAGCTACGCAACGACCTGCCAGGTGCCGATGCCACGGCCGAGCGCCTTTGGCTGGTCGGCAAGTCGCAGCACAACGCCTGTGATTCCTTGTTCGAACTGTGGGATATCAAAGGGTTGCTGACCGAAGAACGCCGCTGGAAGCGCACCAAGCTGGCAGTCGAGAGCGGTAACTACGGCGTGGCCAGCTATCTGGTCAAACGCCTGCCGACCCTGCAACCTCAGGGACAGCTGATGATCGATGTCGCGCAGAAGCCGCAGATGCTTCGCCAGCCGGATCGCTTCGTGCCAACCAGCCCGGAAATGGCCGACGTCGTGTCGCTCGGATTGCGCCGCCTAGCCCGTCAGGACCCGGAGCAGGCGCTGAATCTGCTCGACGGCTACGCTCGGCGCTTCGCCTTCTCGGCCGAAGAGAAAGTCGCCATCGCCCGGCAGATCGGGCTGACGCTGGCCAAGCGTTTCGACGCACGCGCCCTGAAAGTGATGGCCGAATACGACCCCGAACTGCGTGACAACACCGTCAGCGAATGGCGCGCCCGGCTGCTGCTGCGCCTGGGCCAGTGGGATGACGCATACCGGCTTACCCAGCGCTTCCCCGAAGACCTGGCCAATACCAATCGCTGGCGCTACTGGCAGGCACGCAGCCTGCAACTGGCCAAGCCCGAAAGCCAGCAAGCGGCACAGCTTTACCAGCCGGTTGCCAAGGAGCGGGACTTCTACGGCTTTCTTTCTGCCGACCGCATTCAGGCACCGTATAAGCTCAACCACCAGCCACTGGCGCTCGATAGCAAGGTCGTGCAAAAGGTGCGCAACACCGCTGGCATCCGCCGCGCGCTGGAATTTCACGACCGCGGGCAGATCGTCGATGGCCGCCGCGAGTGGTACCACGTCAGCCGTCTCTTTAGCAGGGACGAACTGGTGGCTCAGGCGCGGCTTGCCTATGAAAAGGAATGGTATTTCCCGGCGATCCGCACCATCAGCCAGGCGCAGTACTGGGACGACCTGGACATCCGCTTTCCCATGGCCCACAGCAGCACGCTTATTCAGTCAGCCAGGGCCCGAGAGATTCACCCGAGCTGGGCATTCGCCATCACCCGCCAGGAAAGCGCGTTCATGGCCGACGCCCGCTCCCATGTCGGCGCCACTGGGCTGATGCAGCTGATGCCGGCCACGGCCAAGGAAACCGCCAGACGTTTCAATATCCCGCTGGCCTCACAGCAGCAGGTGCTCAACCCCAATACCAATATCCAGCTGGGCACCGCCTATCTGAGCCAGATCTACGGCCAGTTCAATGGCAACCGCGTGCTCGCCTCGGCCGCCTACAACGCCGGGCCGGGTCGAGTACGCCAATGGCTGCGCAACGCCGAGCACTTGTCATTCGATGTCTGGGTGGAAAGCATTCCGTTCGACGAAACCCGCCAGTACGTGCAGAACGTGCTGACCTACTCGGTCATCTACGGGCAGAAACTGAACTCGCCGCAACCGCTGGTGGAATGGCACGAGCGCTTCTTCGAATCTCAGTGATGCGGCGGCTTTCAGGCAACCGAACAGGCCTGCTCACTTGGGCAGGCCTGGCTGAAGTTACTCCAGCACTTCCGCCGGCATCCCCACCTCCAGCTCACCGGTGCCTTCGGCGATCAGGTTCTGACCGAAGAAGACACCGCCCTTCCCTTTGCGATATGTGAGCAGCGTATTCAGCGGCTCACGATCGGGATCGCGCTCGGCGGTGAACGGGTCAAGGGTGGGGATGACGCATCGGGAACAGGGCTTGACGATGCGAAACGCCAATTGGCCGATGCGAATACGCGTCCAGCCGTCCTCGGCATAAGGCTCCGCACCGCTGATGACCAGATTCGGGCGAAACCGCAACATTTCCAGCGGGCGCCCAACGCGGCGAATCAGGTCGTCCAGAGAGCCCTGACCGATCAGCAGAAAGGGAAATCCATCGCTGAATGCCGTGCGCTCGCCCAGCCTTGCGTAGTCAAGATCGACTTGAATGCCGTCGTCTTCGGGCAGATACACCAGACGGCAGGGCTGACCGAGAAAATCCGTCAGCCAGGCCGCTGCGGCATCGCCGGCATCAGGCACCACGGCATTGGAACTCCAGATCTGCACGCAGCGCATTACCTTGGCATCCGGCACGGCAACCAGCAGCTCCTGCATGCCGGGCGCAGTCAGCCGCAGCGCGGTTTCGCCGTCCCAGTGCGCCTGTAAAAGCGCCATTGCTGGTACAGCACGCTGGGTAAGAAAGCGACCTGTGCCGGCCGCAACCACCATCCAGCGCCGATCACCGACCAGACCCAGCGCGTCACTCGCGCATTGCTGCAGCGCTTCGCCAGCGGCCGATTTGAGGGGGAAGCGATAGAGCGAGGAGAGATGCATGCGGCGCCTCCTGAGGGGAAGCGCAGCAGCATATCAGGGCTCGACTGCGATGTTCAGCAGCCGACAGAGCGAGGGAGTGATCAGTCCTGCTCTTCCATTTTCAGACGGTCCTGGATCACGTCCACGAGCTTTTCCGGCTGGAACTTGGAAAGGAAGTTATCGCAACCAACTTTCTGCACCATCGCCAGGTTGAAACTGCCCGACAGCGAAGTGTGCAGCACCACGTACAGATCACGCAGGCGCGGGTCATGGCGAATTTCCGTGGTCAGGCGATAGCCATCCATCTCCGGCATTTCGGCGTCGGTGAAGACCATCAGCAACTTGTCGGTCAGCACCTCGCCGGCATCGGCCCAGGCCTTGAGCATGTTCAGGCCCTTCAGTCCGTCGCTGGCAGTGTGGACCTTAATGCCGAGCTGGCTGAGGGTTTCGCGCAGCTGCGCGAGGGCCACGGTGGAGTCATCCACGCACAGCACTTCGCGACCCCGGGCGCGCTCGAGCAGCGGATCGGCCAGGCGCTCGGCGGAAATACTGGTGTCGTAAGGCACGATCTCGGCAAGCACCTTTTCCACATCGATCACTTCAACCAGCTCGTTATCGACCTTGGTGATCGACGTGAGGTAGTGCTGACGACCGGCCGTGCTTGGCGGCGGCATCACCTCCTCCCAGTTGAGGTTGACGATACGATCCACACCGCCAACGAGAAACGCCTGCACGGTACGGTTGTATTCGGTAACGATGATGGTGCTGCGCTCATCCGGCACCAGCGGGCGAAGGCCGATGGCTCGCGAAAGGTCCACCACCGGCAGCGTCTGCCCTCGCAGGTTGACCACGCCGCAGACCGAGCTGTGGCGGTGCGGCATCAGGGTCATCTTCGGCAGCTGGACGACTTCCTGCACCTTGAAGACGTTGATGGCAAACTTCTGCCGCCCGCCGAGCCGGAACATGAGAATCTCCAGGCGATTCTGCCCCACAAGACGGGTACGTTGATCGACTGAATCGAGAATGCCGGCCATTTCCAGGCTCCTTGGGAAAACATGGTAAAAGGCATATCGGCCGGATGCTCCAACGCTTTATGCGCCGCAGCGTGTTTTTTATGCTGCGCGTCGCAACCGTCGGAATGGCAAACAGGGGTTATTGCTTTTCGGCATTGCGCAACAGCAAGGGAGAGTCAGGCGGCAGGTGCATGCGCAATGCGCCGGCGCGCACTTCGAAGCGCAGATGGGCGCTGCGGAACGGCTCGCCGTCCAGATTGATGTCGATCTTCGTCGGCGCCTCTACCTCGAGCCAGGGCACCCGCGCGCTGACGGACACAGCCTCGACTCCGAGCAATCCGCCGCTGAGCAATGTTCCCAGCGTACCGACGGCATCGGCCGGCGCAGGCACGATGCAGACATCGAGCAAGCCGTCATCGACGCTCGCCTGCGGGCATAGCAGTTGGCCACCGCCCGCCTGGCGGCCATTGCCGATCCCTAGCGCCAGAAACTCGCCCTCCCATTCGAAGTCCGGACCGCTGAAGCGGCCACGGGCCGCATCGATCTCGGCAAAGCGCGTCAGCCCGGTCAGCAGGTAAGCACCACCACCCAGGAAACGCTTGAGTTCTTCCGAGGTGCTGGCAGTTACCCGCGAACCGAAGCCACCGGTAGCCATGTTGACGAATGGCCGCCCGTTCATCATGCCGATATCGACGGCCTGCGCAGGCTCATCCAGCAGCGCCAGCGATTCGAATGGATCGAGCGATATACCGGCAGCCTTGGCGAAATCATTGGCGCTACCCAGCGGCATCAGTGCCAGGGTCGCGTCTGCTCCGATCTCCAGCATGGTTTCGGCAACTTCACGCAGGGTGCCATCGCCACCACCGGCAACCAGCATTCGGTAGCCCGCACTCAAGGCCTCCTGCACCAGCCGTTGAGCATCGCCGGGCTCCCAGGTCACGCGAACCGCCAGCTCCCAGCCCAATTCACGCTGCTGTTTGACAGCCTCGCGTACCTCCTCATTGAGCGCCTGTTTTCCATGCAGTATCAGCAGCGCCTTGGCATAGCTCATGGCTGTTCATTCCTCGCTATTCGCACCGTTTCATAAGACAGGACCCAGCGCCGGAAGTTGTGCGAAACAAGCGCAGCGGTATTAATCCAAAAGTTCGATCAATGGCGCCGTCGGTCACCGAATGCGCGCACCCAGGTCTTCCAAGACATCCGCAAGTTCCGTCTAAACCTCTTACAAAACAGTGGTTTGCAGGCAGATCGTGGTTTTCAGCATTTTTTTGGCAGGCCTTTGACTAGTACTGAACTCATTCTGAGAGGCACGGTCGGAGCAGGAGTCCCGATCACGGTTGCGATGGCGGCCTGCTATCACCCTCCCGCGTGCCGCGGCGATTAATTCGAGATTTGAGCCAGCTTTGAGCTGAGGATGGAGCCTTGTATGCGCGTACAGTCAGTTGGAACCCTTGAATATGCTCACCCGAGTTTCGTCGATTACTTCCTTGCCAGCATTCGCCTGATACATGCGCTGACGGCCATCCTGCCGGGGCTCCTGCTTCTTGCCTTCATGGAGCTGCCCACCAGCGGCCCGTTTAGCGCCTTCCTCGGCTTCTTCGCGGTACTGAGCGTCATCATTTTCCAGACCGTTGGCATCT
This sequence comes from Stutzerimonas kunmingensis, assembly GCF_021432085.1. GTDB lineage: Bacteria > Pseudomonadota > Gammaproteobacteria > Pseudomonadales > Pseudomonadaceae > Stutzerimonas. The sequence goes on from NZ_CP090366.1 coordinate 2,976,328, forward strand.
ACAGCGAAGAGGTGTTCAGCACCCTGCTGCGCTTCCGCGTGATGTTCGTCGCCTGGGCGGCAGCGTTCAGTTTCCTGGTCTTTATGCATCAAGGCATGGGGATGTTCGGTTATCTCGAGGCCAAACACCTGGCGTTCTGGTTCCTCACCAGCACCATCCTGTTTGGCGCCGAACGCCTGGCGATGCTTGCGCTGTTCCGTCGCCTGATGGCACGCGGCATGTTCCTGCAGAACGCCGTGATCCTCGGCGGCACCGACAATGGCGTACGCGTTGCCGAGTACCTGCAGAACCACCGCGATATTCGCACCGGCGTGCTCGGCTTTATCGACGATCGCCTCGAACGTCTGCCCAAGGAGCTGGCCAACCTGCCGCTGCTGGGCAACACCCGTGATCTCGAACAGATGATCCGTGAAGAGAAGGTCACCCAGGTGCTGGTCGCCCTGCCCTGGTTCGCCGACAGCCGGATCGGCCAGTTGATCGCCGAGCTGCGCAAGCTGCCGGTCAATGTTCTGCTGGTACCCGACATGGTCGCCTTCCGCCATGCCGACAAGCGCATCACCGAGGTCGGCGGCCTGCCGACCCTGATCGCGTCGGATCTGCCGCTGCGCGGATGGTCGCCGATGTTCAAGCGTCTGGAAGATATCGTCATTTCCAGCATCGCCCTGCTCGCCGCCGCGCCGGTCATGCTGGCGATCGCCCTGGCGATCAAGCTCGACTCGCCAGGCCCCGTGCTCTTCAAGCAGAAGCGCTACGGCTACAACAACCGCCTGATCGAAGTTTTCAAGTTCCGCTCGATGTACCACGAGAAGTCGGACGCCAACGCCGATCGGCAAACCACCCGTGGCGATGATCGCATCACCCGTGTGGGCCGCTTCATCCGCAAGACCAGCCTCGACGAGCTGCCTCAGCTGCTGAACGTCTTCCTCGGCAGCATGTCAATGGTCGGTCCGCGCCCTCATGCCACGGCTACCAAGGCTGCCGGCGTGCTGTTCGAGGATGCCGTGGCCGAGTACTCCGCGCGCCATCGGGTCAAGCCAGGCATCACTGGCTGGGCACAGATCAATGGCTACCGCGGTGAAACCGACACGCTGGAGAAGATCGAGAAACGCGTCGAGTTCGACCTGGATTACATCGAGCGTTGGTCCGTGTGGTTCGACCTCTACATCCTGGTGCGTACCCCGCCAGCGCTGCTGCTCAACAAGGATGTGTACTGATCGGCAAACGCGCTGAACACCGCCGAAAAAGATCAGAAAAGCCGCATCACAAGATGCGGCAGGAAGGAACTAATGACACTCCCAAAAATCTCACATTCGTTCACCCCGGGCCGCACCCCGGCGGCTGCGAAGTTGCAGCCACGAGGTTGATCCCATGTTCAAGAACATCTTGATCGTCTGTGTCGGAAACATCTGCCGAAGCCCCACGGCCGAAGCGCTGTTCGCACACAGACTCAGCGGCCAGGACCTGACGATCAGCTCGGCAGGGATTGGTGCATTAGTAGGTAACCCGATGGACAAGACCGCCCATGAAGTACTGCAGGACAACGGGCTGGAGCTACCAGCTCACTGCGCGCGCCAGGTCGACAGCCACATGCTGCACCAGGCGGATCTGATCCTAGCGATGGAGCATAGCCACATTCAGCACATTCGCCAGATCGCACCTGAAGTGCACGGTAAAACGTTTCTCATCGGTAAATGGCAGGACGAGCTGGAAATCCCGGACCCGTACCGCCAATCCAAACCCGCGTTTGAACATGTCCACAATCTCCTGACGAAATCCGTCGAGAGCTGGCTTCCTTACCTGAAATGAAGAAGGAACTTCGATGACAACCATGCCCCGCCCGATCTATGAAACCAAAGAGGACAAGGACATCGACTTGGCCCACCTCTTTGACACCTTCATCAACAACCGCCTGCTGATCCTGGGCATCACCGGGTTCTTTGCAGCCCTGGGGATCGCCTACGCCCTGCTTGCGACGCCGGTCTATCTCGCCAGTGCGATGATCCAGATCGAACCGAAGAACGGGCTGCCAAGCCTGACTGACGTGGTCAACACCAATCCGCCGGTGTCTCCGGCGCAAACCGAGATCGCGCTGCTCAAGTCGCGCTCGGTGGTTGGTGGTGCCGTTGCCAGCCTGAATCTCGATATCCAGATCACCCCCCACCACTTCCCGATCATCGGCGGTTTCATGGCGCGTCGCTTCGAGCCGAGCGAAGAAGGTGAATTGGGTTGGCACCCTGCCGGTCTTGGCGCTTACGCCTGGGGTGGCGAGACGCTGAAGGTCACTCAGCTGGAAGTGCCGGACAAGGTCCATGGCAAGGAGCTGACACTCGAAGCGGCAGAGAACAACGGCTTCATCCTGCGTGACAAGGACGACGAGGTCGTGGTTCAGGGTGTCGTGGGCGAGCCGGTCGAGACAGAGGACTACCGCGTCACCGTGGCTGAGCTGAATGCACGGCCGGGTACCACGTTCACCGTGGTCAAGAACCGTACCTACAACACCACCGAAAGCTACCAGCAGCGTCTGTCGGCCGCCGAACGCGGCAAGCAGTCGGGCATCGTCAACGTGACCCTCGAAGACCCCAACCCGGAGCACGCTATTCGCGTTCTGGAAGAGGTCGCCAGCCGTTATGTAGACCAGAACGTCGCGCGCAATGCCGCCGAAGCCACCCAGAGCCTGGAGTTCCTGAATGAGCAGGTGCCAGCCGTACGCAAGAAGCTGGAAGCTGCGCAGACAGCCCTGAACAAGTACCAGACCGGCTCGGGCTCCGTGGATATCACCGCCGAAACGCAATCCGTGCTGGACCGCATCGTCGATCTTGAGAAGCAGATCTCCGAGCAGAACCTCAAGCGTACCGAGATGGAACGCCGCTTCACCCGTCAGCATCCGAACTTCCAGGCATTGATGAACCAGATCAACCAACTGCAGATGCAGAAGGAAGAACTGGAGAAGCAGATCGGCACCCTGCCGTCGACCCAGCAGGAACTGCTGCGCCTGACCCGTGACGTGGAAGTTTCCTCGGAAACCTATTCCATGCTGCTGAACAAGACCCAGGAGCTGGACATCATTCGCGCCGGCACCGTAGGCAACGTGCGCATCATCGACCATGCTGCCGCGGATCTGGAAAACCCGGTCAAGCCGAACAAGCCGCTGGTGGTCATCGTCGCGACCCTGCTGGGCGCCCTGCTCGCTACCGCATTCGTCTATGTGCGTGAAGCACTCAAGCGTGGCGTCGAGAACCCGGAAGACATCGAGCGTACCGGCACCCCGGTGTATGCCTCGATCCCGTTCACCGACAAGCAGGCCGCGCTGGAAAAACGCCTGGCCAACTTCAAGCGCGACAAGAGCACCGCCTCTTACCTGCTGACCATCAACGACCCGGCCGACCTCGCCACCGAAGCCATGCGCAGCCTGCGTACCAGCCTGCACTTCGCGATGATCGAGGCCAAGAACAACGTCCTGATGATCACCGGCCCGAGCCCTGCGGTGGGCAAGTCCTTCGTCACCACCAACCTCGCCGCGGTCGTTGCACAATCCGGCAAGCGCGTGCTGCTGATCGATGCCGACATGCGCAAGGGTTACCTGCACAAGGTCATGCGCTGTGACGGTGACAAGGGACTGTCGGACATCCTCTCCGGCCGCATCACCCTGTTCGATGCCATCCAGAAGACCCAACTGAACAACCTGCACGTGATCACCCATGGCCAGCTGCCGCCGAACCCCTCGGAGCTGCTGATGCACGAGAACTTCTCGCGCTTCGTCAAGGAGATCAGCCACATGTACGACCTGGTGATCTTCGATACCCCGCCGATCCTGGCGGTCACCGACGCCGCGCTGGTCGGCAGCCAGGCCGGTACCACACTGATGGTCACCCGCTATGCGCTGAACGGTGTGAAGGAAATCGAGGCAGCCAAGCGTCGACTCGAGCAGAACGGCCTGATCGTCAAGGGCGTCATCTTCAACGCAGTGGTTCGCAAGGCTTCAACCTACGGCGAGTACGGCTACTACCAGTACGAATACGCCAGCACCAGCAAATAAGGTGAGTGCATGGCGACGGCTCGCCGTCGCCATGCAGAACACTGCAGCTACCCCCACTTTCCTCACTGCCGAGCAACTGGCCTTCCGAGCGTCAGTGGAACTTACTTTTGCCCGAAGATAGGTGTTAGCGATGACCAGACACCCCAACCGGCCAGCACAACGCCTCACACGACTGGCTGTGGCACTGGTGGCCACGCTGTCCGCAGTCGGCGCGAGCGCCGCCGATTGGCCAACCAGCGACAAGGGCCTCGCCCTGCTCGGGGTCAACATCTCCGGCGCCGGATTTGCCCCACACGTGACTCCGGGCAAGAACGGCACGAACTACTTCTATCCGGAAAAGAAGCACTTCAGGTACTACGCCGATCAGGGCATCCGCCTGATCCGCTTTCCCTTCATCTGGGAGAGGGTTCAACACTCGCTCGATGACGGATTGAACTTCGACCAGATCCGGTTGTTGAAGAAGACCCTGGATCTGGCCGCGATGAATGGCCAGAAGGTCATTCTGGACATGCACAACTATGGTCGTTACCACGGCGAACTCATCGGCTCGAGCAAGGTGCCTTACGACGCCTACGCATCGGTGTGGCGCGAACTGGCCAAGCGCTTCAAGGGTCACCGCGGCCTGCTCGGCTACGACATCATGAACGAGCCACACGGCACCGTTGGACTCTGGCCAGGCGCGGCGCAAGCGGCGGTCGATGCGATTCGCGAAGTCGACGATCAGACGCTGATCTTCATCGAAGGCGAGCGCTGGTCCAGCGCGTACCACTGGCCGCTGGTGAACGCCAACTTCCTCATCAACGACCCGGCCGACCGCATCGTCTACGAAGCGCACCTGTATTTCGACCAGGATTTCTCCGGCAAGTACATGGCGCAGACCAGCCGCGATATCGATCCGATGATCGGCGTCGAGCGCGCTCGACCCTTCATCGAGTGGCTGAAGAAGCACGGCCAAAAAGGCTTCCTCGGCGAATACGGCATTCCCGACGACCTGCCCGAAGCGGCGGTCGCCATGGACAACCTGCTCGCCTACCTCAATGACAACTGCGTACCCAGCGCCTACTGGGCCGGCGGCCCCGGCTGGGGCACCTATAAGCTTGCAATCGAGCCGCGCAAAGGCGAGGACCGTCCTCAGATGGAGCTCATGCGCAAACACCTGGCGAACGACTGCACTGCCATTGGCCCTACACCTGCGCCCAACGCTGACTGATTCTGGAGTGACTCGAACATGAAATTCGGACTGCTATGGCACTCGTTCTCTTCCGGCAACCTCGGGGTTGGCGCCCTGAGCATTTCCAACATGCTGCTGATCGACGAGGCCGCGCGTAAATGCGGGATCACCCCGGAGTTCCTGATCATCGGTTCGTCCGGGCCCTGCGACTACCCTCCGTCCACCGAGCGCTTCAAGTACGAATTCATCGAGTTCAACGAGAAGGCGCTGCTGAAGAATCCCCACGGCCTGTACCAGGCGATCAGCTCCTGTGACGCGGTATTCGATATCGGCGAAGGCGACAGCTTCTCCGACATCTACGGCGCCAAGCGCCTGATCAAGCTGCTGGTCAGCAAGGGCATGGCCCTGGGCGGTCGCGTTCCGCTGATCCTCTCGCCGCAGACCATCGGCCCGTTCAAGTCGGACTGGGGCACCAAGGCTTCGGCCTGGGCAATGAAGAAGAGCACCATGGTCTTCGCCCGCGACCACCAGTCGTTCGACGTGCTCAAACAGCTGAACATCCCCAATCGCGACGAAGTCATCGACGTCGCCTTCGCCCTCCCCTTCGAGCGCCAGAGCGAACAGCGCGATCCGAGCAAGCTGGCTGTCGGCCTCAGCGTGTCGGCGTTGCTGCATCACGGCGGCTACGAAGGCACCGCCAATCAGTTCGGCCTGCGTGCCGACTACAAGACGCTGACCGACCGCCTGATCCGCACGCTGCTCGAGCGCGGCCACGAAGTACACCTGGTGCCCCACGTGATCCCGATCGGCTTCCCCGCCGAAGACGACTACACCGTGTCCCAGCAACTGCAGCAGCAGTATCCCGAGCTCAAGCTGGCGCCGCGCTTCAAGGGGCCGATCGAGGCCAAGTCCTATATCAGCGGCATGGACTTCTTCGTCGGCGCGCGCATGCACGCGACCATCGGTGCGTTTTCCGCCGGTGTGCCGGTCGTGCCGCTGGCCTACAGCCGCAAGTTCGCCGGGCTCTATCAGTCGCTCGACTACCACCGCGTGGTGGACCTCAAGACCGAGGACACCGAGAGCGCACTGGAGCTGGTTCTTGCGCATCTGGACAACCGTGAACAGCTCAAGGCCGAAGTCGCCGCCAGCGGCGCGATCATCCGCCGCAAGCTGGACGCCTACAGCGTGGCGCTGGAGCAGATCCTTGCCACCCTGCACCAGCCTCAGGCCGCGTATCAGAGATAACCATGCGCGATCACGCCCTGATGGGGGTTACCACGGCGGCCCGCACCGCCGTGCAGCTCGGCACCCTGCTGATCCTCGCGCGAACGCTGGGGCCGAGCGACTTCGGCTTCATTTCGATCGTGATCACCTGGTCGACCATCGTCGCCCTGGTGACCGACTACGGCTTCGGCATGCGCGCCTTGCGCGACATCGGCGCCGAGCGCCATCGCGCGGGCGAGATCATGTCCGCCAGCCTGGCGGCGAAGTCCGTACTGGTACTGCCGGCCTGCGTCGTGCTGCTGCCGATCATTCTGTTCGTGCTCGATCTGCACACCACCGAGCGCTTCGCTGCGGTGCTGTTCCTGCTCGGCACGATTGCCTCCTCCTATGGCGACCTTGGCCTGACGGTGTTTCGCAGCATTGGCCAGTTCCATCGCGAGACGAAGATCGTGGCTGCGACGGCACTGGTGCATTTCGTCCTGATCGGCGCGGCGATCCTGCTGCGCAACGATGTGCTTGCCATCGGCGTCGCCTTTCTGGTGTCACGTCTGATCTACGCGACTTTCGCCCTGCGCGCGCTGTCGAAGATCCTCGAATTGGGCGGCATCCTGCGCAACTCTTGGAAAGTGCTGGCCGAGCGCTTCAGGTCTTCCACCAGCTTCGCGGTGGACAGCGGTGCGACCAACATCTTCGCCCAGCTGGACGTCATCCTCGTCAACCACCTCGCCGGGCGCGAAGCCGCAGGCATCTACTTCGCCGGCTCGCGCCTGATCCAGGGCGCGGTGCCGTTCAGCGTGCTGCTGGCCAGCGTGCACATCCCGCGTTTCGCCTACCAGCTGCACAACAAGACCGCCGGGCTGGCCCGCTATGGCCTACGCATCCTCGGCGAGTATGCGGGCATGGGACTGGTGTTCGCGCTGGCGTTCTTCTTCATCGGGCCGCTGTTCACCGACTACTTCCTCGGCGCCGAGTACGCCGAGCTGAACACCCTGTGGCTGGCCTTCGCCTGCTTCACCGCGGCGCGCTTCATCGCCGCCGGTCTGGGTGTACAGCTGATGGCGATGGGCACGGGTTTTCTGCGCACCTTCGGAATCATCGCCTCGGGCGTGATCACGGTGCTCTGTTACTGGATTTTCATCCCCTCGCACGGGATACAGGCGGCTCCCTGGGTGTCCACTCTGGGCATGGTCGTCCTGACGCTTATCTACGGTTATGCGGTGCTCAACATCTATCGCAAACGGCGCCAGCCAGCATGACCGCACTCGTTAAATACTGCCGGTCGCGCATCGCGCTCGACTGGCCGCTCAAGGGAAGGCAGGTATGAAAGCTTCATTGAATCGCGTGCTGAACAACGACTTGTGCAGCGGCTGTGGCATGTGCAGCTCGGTCGCAGACGACGACGCTATCAAGATTCGTCTGACTGGCGATGGCTATCACCGTCCGGTCCTCAACAGCCAGTACCAGAACAAGCCGGTGGCCAACGAGCAGACCAGCGCCGCTTTCGCCAAGTCCTGCCCGGCGCTGAATCTGGATATTCGCCCGTACAAGTCGGAGAACTACCACCCGATATGGGGCGAGATCCTCGACACACTCAAAGGCTACGCCGCTGATAACGAGATCCGTCAGGCTGGCTCGTCCGGCGGCGTGATCTCGGCGCTGGCGCAGTATTGCCTGGAGAACAAGCTGGTCGACGGCGTCATCCAGATCCAGGCTTCGCAGACCGATCCGCTGGAGAACGTCGCCACCATCAGCCGCTCGCGGCAGAACGTCATCGCCTCTTCCGGCTCTCGCTACGCGCCGGCCAGCCCGGGCGAAGCGCTGAAGTGGGTGGCCATGTCCACCGAGAAGTACCTGTTCATCGGCAAACCGTGCGACGTCGCCGCCGTGCGCCAGATGCAGCAGCACAATCCGCGGCTGAAGGAAAACATCCCTTACATCGTCTCGTTCATGTGCGCCGGCACGCCGAGCCTGCAGGGCACCGAGCAGGTGCTGGACAAGCTGGAGGTCAAGCGCAGCGACGTTACCGCCTTCCGCTACCGCGGCGACGGCTGGCCGGGGCTGACCAAGGCCACGCTGAAGAATGGCGACGAACGCACCATGACCTACAACGACTCTTGGGGAAAAGTGCTCAACCGCCACCTGCAAACCCGCTGCAAGATCTGCCCGGACGGCATTGGCGAATTCGCCGACATCGTCTGCGCCGATGGCTGGGAAGGCGATGAAAAGGGCTACCCCTCCTTCGAGGAGCGCGAGGGCAATTCGCTGATTCTGGTACGCACCGCAAAAGGTCGCGAACTTTTTCGCAACGCGGAGGCTGCTGGCGTTGTCAAAGCCGAGGCTTTCGATACGGGCAGCATCTTCTCCATTCAGCCGTTCCAGTACTACCGCCGCACGACGATCCTGCCGCGGCTGCTGGCGATGAAGCTGCTGTTGCTCAAGACCCCTACGTACAAAGGCTTCGAACTTGGCAAAGGGGTAAAGGAGATCGGGTTCTACCAGAGCTTCAAGGCGTTCACCGGTCTGCTGGTGCGGCGCAAGAAGATCAAGAAGCGGGCGCTGGAAACAGCTTGAAAGGCTGTGGCGCTCAAGGAACCAATACCTAAGGACTCAGGTTGATGACGAATTTCAGTTCACGCTTCTTCTTTTTTCCGTTGCTGATCCTGGCACTGATACTGCACTTTTCGGTGTTCGGCGACAGCCCGCACAACCCCTATGGCATCAAGGGGCTGAACGAGGCGTACCTGGCAGTCAGCATCGTGTTCACCATTTTGCTGTTGCTGGCATCGGCGGAAAACGCTCCGCGTGAATTTCGCATCCTGATGTACTACTGCCTGTACAGCGCGGTGGTGTTTCTGGTGATGCCGGCGATCTTCGCCTATTTCACCTACGGCCAACCGATCGTGTTCGGGCTCATCGAAGAGCGCCGCGTGCTGTTCTGCCTGGGCTTTGCGCCGCTGTTGTTCCTCGGCAAGCGCGTCAGCACCCTGCAGTTCGAACGCGCCCTGCTCTATGCAGCCTTGGCCGCCGCGTTCTTCTCGTGGTGCTTCAAGTTCGGCGTGATCCCCGACATGCGCCCGGAAGTGCGCTCGGATGACCGCCCGGATCGATCATCAATCGGTCCGTACCTGATCTGCCTGGCGTACTTCTACTGCATCCAGATCTGGTCGAAGGGCGCCTCGCCGATCAACGGGGCCGCGCGGAACAAGACCTTCTATCTGGTGATCGCCGCCCTACTGCTGCTGACCCTGGTGTTTGCAACCCAGACGCGCCAGCTGATCGTCCTGTGCCTGGCCTTCACCCTGTTCTGTCTGCGTGCCAAGGCCGTCATCTGGGCGGCTTCGCTATCGATTCTGCTGTCGCCTTTCTATTTCTACCCGAGCCTGCTGGAAATTCTCGGGCTCAACACGGAGTTCTACGACAGCACGCTGGAAGGCGTGGAAGACGGCGCCCGCTCGGTCACCATTTCTCTGATCTTCGACCATCTGGATCAGGTCAACTGGCTGCCCAGCGGCTCGCTTTCGCTGATGTGGCAGGACGGCTTCATCCCGTACTTCGGCGAGCACTTCTTCCTGTCAGATGTCGGAATCATCGGAACGCTGTTCCGCTTCGGCTTTCTGACCTTCCTCATCGTCCCGATGACACTGTTCGTCTATCACCGCATCGCCAAGAACATTGCCACCGACATGACCTTCATCTACTCGACGATGCTGGCGTTCTTCGTCATCTGGCCGCTCAACGGATTCTTCGAATACGGCCAACCGGTTTTCGCATTGCTGTTCGTCATTCACGCCCTCAGGGCCCGTCACCTTCGCCGCCAGGAACCCATCCATGAACGTCGCGCTTATCCTCAACTACAAGGCAGCTACTGAAACCATCAGTTGCGTTGAGAGCTTGCTCGCTCATTGCCCGGCTCTCAACCATGTGGTGGTCATCGACAATGACTCCCAGGACGGCTCCGTGGTGGCATTCAACCAGTGGCTTGAGGCCCAGCCGCGCCACAACGTTACCGTTCTCGCCAACCCGGAGAACAACGGCTACGCCGGTGGCAACAACTACGGCCTGCGTTGGGCGCTGGACAACCTGCCAGTGAGCACTTTCTGGATCGTCAACAACGACACCTATGTCGATAGCGATGCCTTTGCGCCGTTGCTCGATGCGCTGAAGGAGAACGACCGCCAGTTCGTCGGCTCGGTCATCCTCAGCGCCGACACCGGGCGCCTGGAATGCTACGGCGGCGGCAAACTCTACCCGCTGCTGGGCAAGGCCAAGCTGCTGGGCAAGGACCAGACCCTTGAGGCCATGGCAAACACCAGCGAGCAGCCGGATTACCTGATGGGCTGCAGCCTGGCGTTCTCGGCCAAGCTGGTCGATCGCATCGGCCTGATGGACGAGGCGTACTTCATGTATTCCGAGGAAGTCGACTGGCAGTTCCAGGCGAAGAAGAAAGGCGTTTCGATCCGCGTCGTGCCGAGCAGCCGGCTCTTCCACTACGGCTCGCTGAGCTCGGGCGGCCGCTCGGCGTTCTATCACTACTACCGCAATCGCGCCGCCACCCGATTCAACAAGCGCTTCTACGGCCAGGGTTTCGCCTTCGCGTCGGCCTGTTTCCTGTCGGCGATCACCGTCATCAAGGAGTTCAACCACCCCAGCCTCGCCTGGTCCGGCATCAAGGGCGCCTTCAAGGGAGTAACGATGAGTGTCTAACGAGACTAACCACGCGTTCGGTGTGAATTTCTATACCGGCAGCAAGGCGACGCTGCTGAACTGCATTCGCGAGGGGGTCAAGCAGCCCTACTCGTTCGTGGTAACCCCCAATGTCGACCACCTGGCGCAACTGCAGGATAACCCTGCACTGCGCGAGGCTTACGCCAAGGCTCGCCTGCGCCTGTGCGACAGCCGAATCCTGCAGCCACTGCTGCAGCGTCTCGGTGTACAGATCGAAGAAGTGATTCCGGGCAGCGACCTGACCGTCGACCTGCTGGAATGGGCAGACCGCGAGCACCTGCGCATCGTCCTGATCGGGGCGACCGAAGAGGAATGCGTAAAACTGCGCGCGATCTACCCCGGAATCACGCTCTATCACCACAATCCGCCGATGGGCTTCATCAATCGTCCGGATGAAGTGCAACGGGCATTGCAGTTCGTTCGGGAAAACCCGTCCGAATTAGTGCTCTACGCTGTCGGCGCACCGCGCCAGGAAATACTTGCCAGTTCAATCGAAAGCCACGAACGGACCGGTATGGGCTTTTGTATCGGCGCATCCATTTCGTTCGCTACCGGCAGTATTAAACGGGCCCCGGTGTGGATGCAGAACTGCAAACTCGAATGGTTGCATCGCATGCTTTCCGAACCCAAACGGCTGGTTAAACGCTACGCGCATGACGCGATGTTCATAGTTCCGGCATTCATGCGGGAAAAAAACTACCGCGTGCAGAAGGCCAAGCCGGCGAAACAGGACAGCTAATCCCAATGATCGAAAAATTGGGCGAAATTGCACTGAACAACGGTGAACCCAGCGAAATCGAGACGGTCTATCCCTTCTGTGTGAGCGTGACAGGTTGGCAATTCAACATCTAACTAAACATGAGCGCCATCCCGCCTCGGTGGTAACGCAGCAGCCGTATGTGAAGAACTTAGGAATTAAACCTGCCCCACCAAACAGCCGCTGACTTTACAACCAGGAGGGAAATAAAAACGCGTCTACGTAGCTGAATAGATAGCTGCTGGAGATGAACAATTCAGGAAGGAGAAAAACTTTGGCTACCGATCCAATTTGGTCGCTGAGGAGTGTGGAGTGATGACTCCGGTCCTCTTGGAAAGGCGAAAAAATTACTCAAGCGCCTCAGGCAGAAAAGTGAATCAAGCCGTCTCACTCTTTGAACAACAACCACTCCCTCAAGGATGAACAACCCATGAAACCATTTATCGCTCTAGCTTTTACTTCCGCCTTGGTATTGCAGGGCTGTGCGTTCGCCCCCGGCCAGTACCTCGATCCCGATGAGTTCAAGGAAGGCGCCGAAGCCGAGCACGGCACCGTTCAGCTGATCCGCATCACCCCCGAAATGCTCAAGGGTCACCTCGCCTCTGACGCGGGCACCTCCAGCAAGCAGGAACTGCTCAACTACAAGCCCGGCGCCTACCGCATCGGCGCCAACGACCTGCTCTACATTACCGTCTGGGACCACCCGGAGCTGACCGCGCCGTCCGGCCCGCAGCAGCAGCTGGATGCCAACGGTCGTCTGGTACGCCCCGATGGCACCCTGTTCTACCCGTACATCGGCAACATCGAAGCCGCGGGCAAGACCATAGAAGAACTGCGTGCCCTGATTGCGCGTCGCCTGACCAACTACATCGACAGTCCGCAGGTCGATGTATCCATCCTGCGCTTCGGCAGCCAGCGCGTCGTCGTATCCGGTGCATTCGACACCGCCGGCGAAGTCCCGGTGACCACCGCTCCGATGACCATCACCCAGGCTATCGGTCAAGCCGGTGTGGATACCGAAACCGCGGACCTCACCGGTCTGACGCTCAAGCGCGACGGTCGTGAGTACATGCTTGACATGGATTCGCTGAACCGCCCGGACTCGTGGCTGCACCAGGTTTACCTGAAGGACGGCGACCAGCTGCACCTGCCATACAACGACCAGCGCAAGATCTACGTGCTGGGCGAGGTCAACCTGCCGCAAGCGCTGTCGTTCAAAGCCACCAGCATGAACCTGATGGACGCAATCGGCACCGCAGGCGGCATTCGTCAGGAGACTGCCGACGGTGAGGCGCTGTACGTCATTCGCGGAGCTGAAGACATGATGACCGAGCCGGCCAAGGTCTTTCAGCTGAACGCCGAGTCGCCGACCGCCCTTGCCCTGGCCAAACACTTCCCGCTGCAGCCGCAGGACGTCGTGTTCGTCGGTCCGGCCAACATCACTCGCTGGAACCGTTTCATCAGCCAGCTGCTGCCGTCGGCTAACGTTGTTGGCATCGGTGCCGCAGCGGAATACAACATCAACCGCTAAGCCGCACTGCGTGATCGTCTGACGATCACGCAAAAAAAGAAGCCGCAGACTCAATCGATCTCTGCGGCTTTTTTGTGCCCATGCTACGCATCTGACAACTACCAGACGCCTGTCAGATATAGGCCCCTATGCGGCCAGCCGATCAGGCTCGATAGCACGGCTCGGCTTTATGGCCGGCCAAAAGAAAACGGGCCTGCTACGGCTTCGTAGCAGGCCCGTCTCAAGACGGTATCACCAAGCTGTTAGCGCGCCGCTTCGAACAGACCTGCAGCCCCCATACCGCCACCGACGCACATGGTCACCACGCCATAACGCAGGTTGCGCCGCTGCAGCTCACGGACAATATGCCCGGCGGTGCGCGAACCGGTCATGCCGAACGGGTGCCCGATCGAGATCGATCCGCCATTGACGTTGTACTTCTCGTTGTCGATGCCAAGCGTGTCGCGGCAATACAGACATTGCGATGCAAAGGCCTCGTTGAGCTCCCACAGGTCGATGTCGTCGATTTGCAGCCCCTTGGCCTTGAGCAGACGCGGCACGGCGTATACCGGCCCGATGCCCATCTCTTCCGGCTCACAGCCTGCCACGGTGAAACCACGGAAAAAGGCGCGCGGCTTGAGGCCAAGTTCGATGGCCTTGTCCAGGCTCATCACCAGCGTCATGGACGCGCCATCGGACAGCTGCGAGGCATTACCGGCGGTGACCGAGCCGTCTTCAGCGAACACGGGCTTGAGCCCGGCCAGGCTTTCCAGCGTGGTGTCCGGACGGTTGCAATCATCACCCTCGACCACGCCCTGATGCACGGTGCGCTCGCCAGTGTTCTTGTCCTCGGTGTAGTACTGGACATTCATCGGCACGATCTCATCGCTGAACAGCCCATCGGCCTGCGCACGCGCAGTACGCTGCTGACTCTGCAGCGAGTAGAGATCCTGCTGCTCGCGAGTCACGTTGTAACGACGTGCCACCAGTTCGGCCGTCTGCCCCATGGTGTGGTAGATGCCCGGCACACGCTCCTGGATGATCGGGTTGAACAGGTGATCGGTGTTGCGGCTCTTCAGGGTCAGGGTGATCGACTCCACCCCGCCGGCGACGATGATGTCGCTGCAACCGGAGGCAATCTGGTTGGCCGCGACAGCGATGGCCTGCAGGCCCGATGAACAGTAGCGATTGAGCGTCATGCCGGCGCAGCCGATGCCCAGACGGGACAGCACCGCGACGTTGCGACCGATGTTGTAGCCCTGGGCGCCCTCATTGGAGCCAGCACCGACGATGCAATCCTCGACGAGTGCGGGGTCGAGATCATTGCGCGACAGCAACGCATCAACGCAATGCGCGGCCATGTCGTCAGGACGGGTCAAGTTGAACTTGCCACGGAAGGACTTGGCCAGGCCGGTCCGTACGCTATCGACGATCACTACTTCACGCATGACATACCTCGGAGACTAGGCGCGGTCGCGGGGATGTTGTGACGGCGCTGCGCGCACGGTTTGTTCCACGACCGCGGGGTGGACGGTGACCCGAGCATAGTTCGCGCCTCGCAGCGCTGGCGACGACCATTCAGCTCGGATATGCACGGCCATCGGCTTGCCGGCCGGATAGCGCGCTTGGGCAGGCTTTTCAGGCTCGTAGATAGGGTGCAACTGCAGATCGACTCGCGCGACCAACCCTGCGGCGGCTCCCGGTCACAGGACACCGTCGACCCCGTAAGCAACAGCCTGGCAACCCCGCCCCGGTTAACGTCCCTTCTCGATCGCCGCCTCCAGCGCTTCATTCAACGTCCGCAGCACCTTGACCCTGGCGAAGCGCTTGTCGTTGGCCTCTACCAACGTCCAGGGTGCGATTTCGGTACTGGTGCGGTCGACCATATCGGCTACGGCATGCCCGTAGTCGTCCCAGCGCTCGCGGTTGCGCCAGTCCTCATCGGTGATCTTGAAGCGCTTGAAGACCGTCTCCTCACGCTCCTTGAAACGCTTGAGCTGGGTTTTCTTGTCGATGGTCAGCCAGAACTTCACCACCACGATATCGGCATCGACCAGTTGCTCTTCGAAGTCGTTGATTTCCGAATAGGCACGCAACCACTCATCCGGGGTGCAGAAACCTTCCACCCGCTCGACCAGTACGCGGCCATACCAGGAGCGATCGAATATGGTGAACTTGCCGCGCTCCGGCACATTGCGCCAGAAGCGCCAAAGCCAGGGCTGCGCGCGCTCTTCCTCGGAGGGCGCAGCGATCTGAATGGTCCGGTACATCCGCGGGTCCAGCGCGCCGGTCACGCGGCGAATCGCACTCCCCTTGCCCGCCGCATCATGCCCCTCGAACAACGCCAGCACGCCCCGCTTGCGCAGACGGCGATCCCGCAACAACTGCGACAACCGCGCCTGCTCCTCGGCGAGCTGCTGCTGGTAGTCGTCCTTGGTGAGCTTCTGGCTCAGATCCAGGCTGTCCAACAGGCTCAAATGATCCAGATCGATCTGCAGCGGCGCCGAATGCGGCTGCGACGCCGCCTGCCCTGGCTGCTCCGCGGCGGCCAGGGCGGCCTGCAGACCTTCGAGCAAAATGCGGCCGACGGTCAGGCTGCGATAACGCTCGTCCGCACCCTCGATCACATACCAGGGCGCAAAATCCCGGCTGCTGAGCCGCAGGATCTTCTCACCGTGGCGCACGAACTTGTCGTAAGTCTTCGACTGTTGCCAATCCAACGGGCTGATGCGCCAGCTGTGCAGCGGGTCATTCTTCAGCGAATCGAGCCGGGCGTTCATACGCTCCTTGGACAGATGGAACCAGAACTTGAAGATCAGCGCGCCCTCGTCACAGAGCATCCGCTCCAGGCGCTGCGCCCGCGCGGTGGCGAGTTTCAGCTCGGCACCATCGATGCGCCCGTGCACACGGTCCTCGAGCATCTTGCTGTACCAGTTGCCGAAGAAAATCCCGGTGTGGCCCTTCGGCGGCAGGCGTCGCCAGAAACGCCATGCTGGTGGATGCGCGAGCTCTTCGTCGCTGGGCACATCGAAGCTGTCGACACGTATCAGCCGCGGATCCATCCACTCGTTGAGCAGCTTGATAGTTTCCCCTTTGCCGGCGCCCTCGATGCCATTGATCAGTATGAGGACCGGGAACCGCGCCTGGGCCTTGAGCCGGTACTGCGCCTGCAGCAACGCTTCACGCAACTCTGGCACCGCCGCATCGTAGGTCTCCTTGTCGATGGAGTGACCAATTTCGGCTGATTCGAACATCGCTTTCTCCGTCCAGGTGATGCGCTCAACCCTAGCAGGCACCCTGAAGGCATAGCGAGCAGCGCGTGAAAAAATAACCGCAGCCTTGATACGGGTTATCCCACCTGAAGCGGGGCTGCAGCCGTTTGCGACGATGGCGTGTGCAGTTGGTTGGCGCGCCTCTCCCTGTGGACTGTTACCGATGCCGGCGAAACAGCGCGAGGAGCAACGGGTAATCCGCCAGGCGAAGTACGGCGCGTCCGCCGCAGCGCGATCACATCCAATACCTGCCTTGAGGCAGAATAGCGACCATGAACGATCTGCCTTCCTACCCGCGCTGCTGCACGCCACTCACCGACCACTGGCCGCTACCGCAAGCCTTGGCGGGTGTCAGCCTGATGAGCACACGCTTCGACCCGGCATTGCTCGATCCCGAGGATTTTAGTCGCTGGGAGATTCCCGCACAGAAAGGCGTCAGCAAGCGGCAGACCGAGTTTCTCGCTGGACGCTTGTGCGCTCGGGAGGCCCTGCGAGGCCTGACCGGCACTGCATTCGTGCCGCCAGTGGGTGAAGACCGCGCACCGCAATGGCCGGCCGGCATCGTTGGTTCCATTACCCACGGCGCAGGCTGGGCAGGCGTCGTGGTGGGTTCCAGTCAGCAATGGAGCGGACTGGGACTGGATATCGAGCGCATTCTTGCCCCCGAACGAGCTGACCGCCTGGCCGCCGAAATCCTCACACCCCGTGAACTGGAACTCTACTCTCCGCTAAACGAAGACGAGCGCGCCGAACTGGTTACCCGAACCTTCTCGTTAAAGGAAAGCCTGTTCAAAGCACTGTATCCGCTGGTGAAGCAACGCTTCTACTTCCAGGATGCCGAAGTGCTGGACGCCACTCATCAAGGGGCTGCGCGCCTGCGTTTGTTGATCGATCTATCCGCAAACTGGCGTAACGGCATCGAGCTTGGCGGCCAGTTCACTACCTTCGAAGGCTACCTGCTCAGTTTGGTCAGCATTCCAGCGCTGCCCGGCGAGATCGAGCCAAGCTAGTACGTCGCGCTGTCGGCAAAGCGATAGAAGACCCCTTTTTTCAGCGCTGGCAAGCCGACGAGCCAACCATCGCCTCATCCGAAAAACCGAACCTGCGAGCCATAAGCGAGTCAACCAGACACCCCAATTCACCGGCGCGCACGCCTATAATCGCGCCTTTCAGAAAATCGACACAGGTGAACACATGGCCAATCCCTACCACGATCACAACCTGGCCCTGCTGGCCCATCTACGCGGCATCCTGCTCGCCATGGGCGAGGCCGAACAAGTCTCGGAAGAAAGCCACGCACTGTTTCTCGAACGCTTCGACGAACTGATCATGAACCTGCAGAACGTCCCGGAAGAGCGCCACATGGGCCAGGACCTGATCTGCCAGGTCTTCCACCGATATCCCCAGATCGCCCACCTGGTTCCGCGCGATTTACTGTGGTACTTCGGCGGCGACTGCCTGCACTTCATGCCGGATGACGAGATTGCCGTCTTCCAGCAACTCGAAGAGCGCCGCTACGAAGCCGAGCAGAACGACGAACCGTTCGACTGGAACCGTGAAAAGCAGCTGTTGAGCATGTCGGATGAGGGCGCACGGCACTGATATCCGACACTAGCCAGCCGAATGGCGAGGAGTATTTGACCAACAGAGAGGCAATCAACAACCGCTAATGGTGGGGGCTGAAGCCCCCTTGGGAAGGAGGCACCTTCACGATGGAGGCTGTTGCAGAGCAGATTTAAAAGCGCGCTTACCCAACAGCTGAGCAGTTCAGAAGCTGCCAGACTAGGCCACCCCTGACGTAACTCTACTTACTCAGGCTCTACCCGCCGCTGCTGGTAGATCCAGTCGACGATTTCCCCTTCAGGCACATAGCCGCTCACCAGTTCACGAAGCAGCTGCCGTACCTGCGGGTAATCATCGCTTTCCACCGCCTTGAGCAGCTTGGCCAACCGGTCCTTGAGCACATCCCAGTCAAGATGCTCCTCATTGGCGCGCATGATCATCGGATGTTCGGTAGCGCTCACGTTGTCGCCGATCAACAGCTCCTCATACAGCTTCTCGCCGGGCCGCAGTCCGGTGTATTCGATAGCGATATCCCCGTGCGGGCATTTCTCAGAACGAACACTCAGGCCAGACAGATGAATGAGCTTCTCCGCCAGCTCAGCGATCTTCACCGGCTGTCCCATATCCAGCACAAACACGTCACCGCCCTGCCCCATCGAGCCCGCCTGGATCACCAGCTGAGCCGCTTCGGGAATGGTCATGAAGTAACGGGTGATCTTCGGATGGGTCACAGTCACCGGCCCACCGTTGCGAATCTGCTGGTAGAAGCGCGGAATCACCGAGCCCGAGGAGCCCAGCACATTACCGAAACGCACCATGGTGAAGCGCGTCTTGTTGACGTGATGTACCGCGTCATCAGCGCCAAAAAGTACCGGCGCAGTTTCACGACTCAACGCCTGCAGAATCATCTCCGCCACGCGCTTGGTACTGCCCATCACGTTGGTGGGCCGCACAGCCTTGTCGGTAGAGATCAGAACGAAGTTGGCCACCCCGGCCTGCACCGCCGCCTGGGCCGTGTTCATGGTGCCAAGCACATTATTAAGCACGCCTTCGGCGACGTTGTGCTCCACCATGGGTACATGCTTGTACGCCGCTGCGTGGTAGATCGTCTCCACCTGCCAGGTGCGCATCACGTCCAGCAGGCGCTCGGGATTACGAATGGAGCCCATGATCGGCACCAACCTCACCGGTAGCGAAGCCCGCTCGACCGTCCGCTCCAGCTCGATGTGAATGCTGTAAAGGTTGAATTCGCTGTGTTCGAACAACAGCAGCGTGCGAGGCTTGTTCGCCAGAATCTGCCGGCACAGCTCCGAGCCAATCGAGCCGCCCGCACCTGTCACCATCACCACTTTGTTGATAATGCACTGCTCGAACAGCGCCTGCTGCGGTGGCACTGCATCACGCCCGAGCAGATCCGCGATATCCACTTCCTGGATATCCTCTACCTTGACCTTGCCGCTGGCCAAATCCATGAACCCCGGCACGCTGCGCACGTGAAGCGGATAAGGCTCCAGCGTTTCCAGCACCTCACGCCGCCTGCCACGCGTCGCCGACGGAATCGCCAGCAGGATCTCATCGGCGCCTGTTTCATCGATCATCTGCTGGATATGTTTAGGCGAGTAAACCCGTATCCCAGCAATGGTGCGGTTGTAGAGATTGGAGTCATCATCGATAAAAGCCACCGGGCGCATTGCCCGCCCCAGGCGCAATGCCGCAACCAGTTGATTACCCGCCGCACCAGCGCCATAAACGGCCACTTTCGGCAGCCCAGCATCACGCCCCCTGAATTTGGTAATCGACTCCGGGGAAAACCAGTCACCCATGAAGTACTGGCGCATCACCAGGCGCAGACCGCCGATCAATACCAGGCTCAACCACCAATAGTTGAATACCATCGAACGCGGTATGACCTTGGGGGCATCGGTGCGCCAGTAGACCGCCAGCGACAGCAACAACGCCGACAACGTAACAGCCTTGGCAATAGCCATCAGCGCATCGTTGCCGAAGTAACGCATCACCGCTCGGTACATACCGAAACGGATGAAGAACGGAATCGCGATCAGCGGCGCGACGCCGAACAGCCAGGCATGACCCCCAAAAGGCTGCACAAAATCCGCTTCACCCACGCGAACGAAAAAAGCCAGCCAAAGTGCCAGCCAGACCAGTAGCACATCCGTGGCCACCTGTATGACACGCTTCTGTCTGCGTGGCAGCTGTACCAGGCGGGACCGTAATTTTTCAGCCAATCTCAACACAGGAAAACCCCAAACCAAGCAACCCTAACGCGCATTAATCACCCAAACGGCATAGGCCCCTATCCGCGAACTCTGGCAGACTGCCCACTGTAGGAGCCAGCTTGCTAGCGAAAACGCACATACCGCATACCTCAAGGGGCGCTTCAGCCCGATCGGGAACAGGCAAAGCAAGACAACAACGAGACCTCACCGAACCCTATCGCCTGCCCCTTTTCCGGCCACCGTCATAAAGATGTATTTGAAATAATCCGTCACCGTAAGGCTCTGGATCATCTTCTGGTCTGTTTCGGCCAGCAATGCCGGCGTGGACATATCGATTTCATTCACTTGTGCCAGCCCGGTAATCCCAGGTCGAACATCGAATACCCCGCGCTTGGCGCGTTCTTGCGTCAACTCTTCCTGGTTGAACAGCCCGGGGCGCGGCCCTACCAGGCTCATCTCACCCTTGAGTACATTCCAGAGCTGGGGCAATTCATCCAGCTTGGTCTTGCGCAGGAAATGACCGAAACGGGTAATGGAAGCACTACTGGCCAAGTGAGTGGCAACCGATGCGGTATCTACCTTCATAGTGCGGAACTTGACTAACGAGAAAGGCTTCTGATGACGCCCAACACGTACCTGCCGAAAGATCGGTGAGCCGGTATCGAACAAACCAATAATCGTCAGCACCAATAGCACCGGAAACCCGACCACCAGGCCTAACAGCGAAAAAAGAAAATCGAAAATTCGAATCACGGGTTCATCCGATAACAAATCAATTGGAACGCTCGAAGCAGCGCTTGAGCCCTTCTTCCACCGTATAGGGCGGCTTCCAGTTCAGCAGCTCGCAGGTCTTGCTGATATCCACCTGCAACGAACCAAGCAGCCGCTGTGCCATGGCTTTCTTTCCCAATAAGGTAGCACTAAGCTGAAGCATGCCAGCCGGGACGGGAATCAACCGAGCAGGCTTGCCCATGGCACTGCCCACGCCACGCAGTAACTCGGTTGTAGACAGATCCTCGCCGTCTCCCGCGAGAAAAACCTGGTTGGCGGCGGCGGGATGATCGATGCAGCGGATGATCAGATCGACCAAGTTGTCGACACCCACCAGGGAACGCTCGTTATGGATGGCGCCTAGAGGAAGCGGGATACCTTTATCGACCAGCTTGATCATGCTGGCAAAATTCCCCTTCACGCCAGGGCCGTATACCAATGGCGGCCGAATAGTGACTATCTCCATGTCAGTTTCAGCGGCCAACAGTATTAATCCCTGCTCGGCCTCCAACTTGGAAATACCATAGGCATCCTCTGGCGACGGCACGTCATCGGCGTGAAAAGGATTTCCCGGGGCGGTCGCCTCACCGTTGACTTTAATCGAACTCAGAAATACAAAACGCCGGACTCCGGCGGAAACCGCCTGGCGTGCCAAGTTCAACGTGCCCTCAACATTAACCTTACGGTATTCGGCAAGGGGATCATCCACCTCATCACGCATGATATGGGCACGGGCAGCTGCATGAATGACGACATCGACGCCTGCTAGAGCTTCAGAAAAGTCCGTGCCCCCATCAATATTGCCTACAGCAACACAGTCAGGACTTTTCCTCCCCCGGCGTACCGCAGTTACTAGGTGAATACCAGAGCCAGATACCAGTTCAGCTTTCAATGCAGAGCCAACGAATCCGTTAGCTCCGGTCAGCATTATTTTTGTCATCCCTCAAATACTCCGCTCACTTATGACCAATTGGCTCAAGCGCTCCACAA
Source organism: Stutzerimonas kunmingensis (assembly GCF_021432085.1). Lineage (GTDB taxonomy): Bacteria > Pseudomonadota > Gammaproteobacteria > Pseudomonadales > Pseudomonadaceae > Stutzerimonas. The sequence goes on from NZ_CP090366.1 coordinate 2,998,584, forward strand.
AAACATCAAACCCCAGATGTTCTTTGAGCTTTTCACGGTCAGTATCGAAAGACCCAGGTGACAAGTCTCCACTCTCAACAGCACGGAAAAACTGGCAGAGTCCGTCAGCGGTGGGATCGAGAACTACTCCCAAATTTTTTTCCAAAACCCACTTGGCAACACTGGTTTCCGCTCCACAGATAGCTGCAACCAAAGCTCCTGAGAAAACGTAGGAAGATGACTTACTAGGGAACGCAAAGCGAGTCACCTCATCTTCAATCGGCAGGAGTGCCCATTGATAGTCAGCATTCAACTGAGCTGCTTCGAGTGCCGAAACGAACCCGAAATAAGTGACATTACCATGCGTGGCTGCAAGCTCCTTTAAATTCTCGGAAAACACGCCAGCACCAGCAAAAACAAAGGGCAATTTTCCGCCGCCCGCACAATACTGTTCAATGGCCTGAATCAATAAAGGTATCCGCTGCAAACGCCCAGCATTCCCACAGAAGGCGAATCCGGGTCGTTTGTTGTCAGGCAGCACTACCTCCTCGAAGGATACGGAAGGGTTCGACAAAATCTGAACAGGAGACAGCGTGCCGGATCGCTCCTTAATTTCCGTGGCCATTTCCTCAGTGATCGTGATCAGAAGACTGGCGTTTCGCATCGTAATTGCATCGAGCCAGCGCAAAAAACGATAAATTACTGGCCGTACAGGAAAAACAACATTAGCCGCTTCGGGGTGAATGTCCTGCAGGTGATACACATACCGCGCCCGAAAAATCTTGCTGTACACCATCACGATGAAGGGTACCAGAACCGGCGGGTCAGTGGACACATACACTTTCTTGGGGCGCTTTATCAGCAGAACTGCGAACACCCACAACATAAAAAACACCGCGTCGGCGGCACGTCGCACAATACTACTGCCAGAGACAGAAAAAGCACGGCAGGGATAAAAGCCAACCTTGTCCCCGCGTTGCTCACACGCAAGGTGTTTCTTAATATCGGCATGGTCCTGAAGAATTACGCCAACAGACTGCATCTGTGCGTGCTGCTCGGCGAAACGCATCAGAGCCTCACCAATCACGGGATAAATTGGCCAGAAGCTTCGATTGATAATTACCAGGTCCAGTCTTCTAGACATCAATACCGCTTCCAAACCGTGCGCATCACATAATCCCGATAGCTATGGATAATACGCACTACCTTGTCCGATACATTCGGCATGCTGTAATCCGCCACCAAGCGCAAGCTACGCTCTTCATTACGAGCTTGGCTTTCGAGAATCTGGAGCCCTTGCAATACACGTTCCCTCTCAAGACCGACCATCATCGCCGCAGCCTCCTCCATGCCTTCCGGGCGTTCATGCGCCTCGCGAATATTCAACGCAGGGAAATTCAGGATTGAAGACTCTTCGTTGATCGTGCCGCTATCAGATAACACTGCCTTGGCAGTGAGTTGCAGCTTGTTGTAGTCCTTGAAGCCCAGCGGCTTGAGCAGGCGAACATTGGCGTGGAACTGCACGCCCATCGCATCCACGCGCTTCTGGGTGCGCGGATGGGTAGAGACGATTACCGGGAAGCCATAGTGCGCAGCGACGGTATTCAGCACCTCAACCAGCTTGAGGAAGTTCTTGTCGGAGTCGACATTCTCTTCACGGTGCGCACTGACCACGAAAAACTTGCCGGCCTCAAGGCCCAACCGTTCCAGCACATCGGAAGCCTCGATACCCTCGCGGTAATAATTGAGCACTTCGAACATCGGGCTGCCGGTCTTGATCACCATGTCCGGCGACAACCCTTCGCGCAGTAGATAATCGCGGGCAATGGTGCTGTAGGTCAGGTTGATGTCGGCCGTGTGATCAACGATGCGGCGATTGATCTCTTCCGGCACGCGCATGTCGAAGCAACGGTTACCCGCTTCCATATGGAAGGTGGGAATCTTGCGGCGCTTGGCCGGAATCACAGCCATACAACTGTTCGTATCGCCCAGTACCAGAAGCGCTTCGGGCTGTACTTCAGCCAGCACGCGGTCCACAGCGATGATCACATTCCCGATGGTTTCCGCACCGCTGGCACCGGCAGCATTGAGGAAATGATCCGGCTTGCGAATGCCCAGATCTTGGAAAAAGATTTCGTTCAGTTCGTAATCGTAGTTCTGGCCGGTATGCACCAGCACATGCTCACAGTATTCATCCAACTTGGCCATCACCCTCGACAGGCGAATGATTTCGGGGCGAGTACCTACTACGGTTACGACTCTCAGCTTCTTCATTGCGGTTTCCTGTTCGTACTCAGGCTTCGGTGCCGACTGGCCGAGCATAGGTATCGGGGTGTTCACGATCGAAGATTTCGTTGGCCCACAGCATCACGATCATCTCGTCCTCCCCTACGTTGGTGATGTCATGCGTCCAACCCGGGACAGTTTCGACAATTTCCGACCGCTCTCCGGTGGTGAACAGTTCGTAGAACTGACCAGTCAGGATATGCCGAAAACGGAAACAGGCCTTGCCCTTGATGACCAGGAATTTTTCCGTCTTGGAATGATGGTAATGCCCACCACGAGTAATACCGGGATGAGCCGTAAAAAAGGAGAACTGCCCCGAATCCCTGGTTTTGAGCATTTCCACGAAGACGCCGCGTGGATCACCATACCTGGGCACCTCGTAAGTGAAGCGCTCGGGTGGCAGGTAGCTCAGATAAGTGGAATACAACGCTCTGATCAAACCGCCACCTACAGGCTCGGTGACCATGGACTTGCGGCTATCACGGAAGGCATACAACTGCTCGGCCAGCTCGCCAACCGAAATGCTGTATTGCGGTTCAACACCGACGAAAGGCTTCCCGGTCAACTTGCCATCCATGATCGCAACGAACTGACTGATCACATCATCGATGTAGACGAGATTGATACGCGCGGCGGAATCATTGATCTGGATTGGCAGGTCACGCGCGATGTTATGACAGAAGGTCGCCACTGCCGAGTTGTAATTTGGTCGCGCCCATTTTCCGAAGACATTAGGCAGGCGAAATAGATGAACCGGAGAGCCCTGGGTGGACTGCAGCTCCAGTAACGCCTGCTCAGCGCCCCGCTTGCTGCTGCCATAGAGGTTATCCAGCTCCGCCTGGCTGGAAGAGGTGTAAATCACCGGGATCTGCCGGCCAGAGGATTTGATGGCTTCGCACAGCGTACGGGTCAAATCGGTATTGCCGGTATGAAATTCCTGTGGGTCTTGCGGGCGATTGACTCCAGCGAGATGAAAGATGCATTCCACCTGAGCAACCAGGCAAGGCAAATTTTCCAGCGAATCCTCACGGGTAAAACGTAGCACCTCGATGTCGGCGCGCTCGCCCAAATGCGCGATGAGATTCTGGCCGACAAAGCCATTAGCCCCAGTAATCAGAACCTTCATTCTTCACTCCTCGGGCGTTGCGTGCTCACCGCGTTGGATAGCGCGCATGAAATCAAGCTTCAGCAGCAGCTGCTGCATTCCCGCTACATCCAATCGCTCGGTATTGTGCGAATTGTAATCTTCGGTGCGGGAAATTTTTGTTTCGCCCTGCTCCACGAACTTTGCGTAATTGAGGTCGCGCAGATCAGGCGGTACACGGAAGTACTTTCCCATATCCTCAGCGCAAGCCATTTCTTCGCGACTGAGCAAAGCTTCATACAGCTTTTCGCCATGACGGGTACCAATCACCTGGATTGGATGGTCGGACTTTCCAACCAGATCGGTCAGCGCCAGCGCCAAGGTTTCTACGGTTGCAGCCGGCGCTTTCTGTACGAATAGGTCGCCGTTATTACCGTGTTCGAAGGCATAGAGCACCAGATCGACCGCATCGGCCAAGGTCATCATGAAACGGGTCATATTCGGATCAGTGATCGACAGCGGCTTGCCGGCACGAATCTGCTCGATAAACAAAGGGATTACCGAACCACGCGAAGCCATCACGTTTCCGTATCGCGTGCCGCAAATGACCGTCTTGGTCTCATCAACGTTTCGCGACTTGGCGACCATGACCTTTTCCATCATTGCCTTGGAGATACCCATGGCATTGATCGGGTAAACGGCCTTATCCGTACTAAGGCAAACCACCCGATTCACTTCATTCTGGATTGCAGCCTCCAAAACGTTCTCGGTGCCAAGCACATTGGTTTTAACCGCCTCCATAGGATGGAACTCGCAGGACGGGACCTGCTTCAACGCCGCGGCATGGAAGATGTAGTCCACCCCTCGCGTGGCGTTCAACACGCTCTGGTAATCGCGCACATCACCAATATAAAACTTCAGCTTGGAGTTGGCGTAGCGTTTACGCATGTCATCTTGCTTTTTCTCGTCACGGCTGAAAATGCGGATTTCAGTGATATCGGTATCGAGAAATCGCTTGAGCACGGCGTTGCCGAAAGAGCCGGTGCCACCGGAAATGAGTAGCTTTTTTCCTTTGAACATAAAGAAACCTAGAGTCGAGGTGCAGAGTCGCTTAGCGACCATCCTGCAAGGCTGAATAGATAGAGTCGAGTTTTTGCTGTGCTGTGGGATAGCTGATCAACACCGCGCGATAAGGGCCTTTGAACACGAAAAAACTGCCTGCCGCGACGCCAACAACACCGCAGGCAGCGACCACCTTGTGCATATCATCGAGGCTGCCACCGCCACCAAGCACCGTCAGCGGGACGGTCAGCAGCTCGCGCAAGTGCGCAGCCAGCGCGAGGTCATAGCCTTTCATCTTCCCGTCGTTATCGATGGAGTTAAGAACTATCTCGCCGGCCCCAAGCTTCTCCATTTCCAACGCGACCTCGACGACGCCGCGTTTGGTGTTGCGCGTGCCGTTATGTGTCCAGACGTCCTGAGTCTTGCCCAGTAACCGCTGCTTGTGATCGAGTACTACGACCACACTCTGCCGACCAATCTCGGCAGCAATTTCACTGATCAGTGTGGGATTGGCCAGTGCAGCCGAGCTGATGGCAACCTTTTCGACGCCCAGCGCGATGATGCGCTTGGCCTGTTCGGCTGTACGCACGCCTCCGCCGTAGCAAAGCGGCATCCGGCATTCAGACGCAAGGTGAGCGATCTGCTGGTAATCGGGCTCGCGGCCGTTGGTAGTGGCATCGATATCGATGACGATCAGCTCATCCGCTTCCTTCTCGTTGAAGATCTTCACTGCATTAATCGGATCACCAACGTATTTAGGATCCTTGAAACGAACGGTCTTGACGAGACCGCTATCTTGAATCAACAGGCAGGGGATGATGCGTGGTCTCAACATTTCACAGTTCCGCGAAGTTCTTCAGCAGGGCGACGCCACAGTGGTGGCTCTTCTCAGGGTGGAACTGCACCCCATGCACATTCTTCGATGAGACTGAACAACTAAAACCAGCGCCATAGGTGGCAGTAGCAGCGATATGCTCAGGCTCAGCGCACTCGAAGAAGTAGGAATGAAGAAAATAGAACAGCCAGCTTTCCTGTTGCCCGCGGAACAACGGGCTTCCGGGCGTTGGCAGCACATCGTTCCAGCCCATATGGGGTAGAGCCAGCTCACTCGACTCGTGCACCGAATGGAAACTGCGCACCTTTCCTGGAATCCACCCCAGGCCGGGCAGCACACCCTCGTCACTGGAGTCGGCGAGCATCTGCATGCCCACGCAGATGCCCAGCACGGGAATACCCTGGCCAAGCACCATGTCATCGAGCGTTTGCCGCATTCCAGACGCACTCAGGCGCTGCATGGCATGGTCGAAGGCGCCCACGCCCGGCAGGATCAGCTTGCTGGCACCGGCCAGCTGATCAGCGCTGGTCGCTACCGTGACCGGTATATGCAGGCGCTTGTAGACGTTTACGAAGGCCTGAATGTTACCCAGACCATAATCGATGATGGTGATCATCTGAAAAGTCTTCTCTCCAATCCGAGGGCGCTCATTACACGCGAACCGATGCCGATTAGAAAGCGCTTGTTCTTGTAATCCCGATACGTCTTGTTCTCGCCTTCGAAAATTGCCTGCAGCTCAGCGACCGAAAGCCCCAGTTTGTTGGCCACGAACTCGAATTCGGTTTTCAGGAACTGCTCGTCCATCTCGGGCTTGGCGATACGTTCCAGCGCTTCGTCGCGGGTCATCTGCCCGGTCATGATCAGGCTGGAGAAATGCGCACGGCGCTTCTCGTAGCCGAATTTGCGCGGCATCCAGTAATCTTCGTAGAAGCGCGTGAAGCGGGATTCGTGGTGCTTGTGCTGGAATTTCTGCCAACCGAAGCGCTGCTCGAGCTCCGCTTCGGCGTCTTTCTTGACGTAAGGCACCAGGTTGAGCGGCTTGACGATCTCCATCCCCAGTACACGCTGGTAGAGGATCTTGTAGGTCATGATATCGACCAGGGGGAAGGTCTTCAGCGGTCGCTTGCCGAAGCGCTTGTGAATATCCGCGAACAGGGTCTTGTCGATGCCCGGGTAGCCACCCCACTCCTCGGGCTCGCGGCAGCATTCGGTGGAATAGTTGCCGCCGGTCAACACGTACTTGATGCCATGCTTGCGGGCGAACTTGTACAGGCCGGAGAAAAAGGCGGCATCCTGAGGCAAGTCCTGGTCTGCAATCTGCGAGCGCAGAAATGCCACCTGCAGATCCTTCATTTCTTCCCAGTTGATGACCTCGGTGTAAAGATCAAGGCCGAGGCCATCTACCAGCTTTTCAATGTTGCCCACCGCCTGGTCGGTATTCCAGCCCGCATCGACATGGAACAGCAATGGGCGCAGCCCCATCTTTTCCTTCGCGATATAAGCCGCGTAAGAACTGTCGAGGCCGCCGCTCAAGCCAATGATGCAGTCGAAATCCTTGCCCTCACCCTGCTTCCTGATTTTCGCGGCGAGTGCTGCAAGCTCAGCCTCGCCCCGCGCATCGGGATGCCAGTTGGGAGCGATTTCGAATTTGAAATTGTTGCAAAAATCACAGACACCGCTGGCATCGAACTTAATACCTGGGTCAGTGCTATCCATGATACAGGACGTACAAATCTGATATTTTCTATTATCCATACCAACCCCAAAAGCAAGTATCAATTTGCGATGTCATTTTTTTCACTCATGAGCGGATCAATTGTAGAAAGGATTTGCTGCAAAAGCATCGAGCGATCCACTTCGGACTCGTTTAACGAATGTAGAACAGCCGGAACTCCAAGAGACGCATATTCATCTACCAATGTAGATGGATAAGAAATCAGAAGATCAACGGGCGGAAAAATCTCGCGACCCTCGATAAGAAGCCATGACTGATTGACGACCTCATTACTTGGTGGTGACGTAGGGTGAGGTTTATAGAAACTGAATATTGGCTCGCTGCCAAGACTGCGATGTAGATCAATATGCAGCTTTTCACACAACGAGTGCCCGACAAAAAGTATGCTAAACCCTTTTTGCGCATGAAGCTCAGACAGAATTATAGTGGGCCGATAGTAATCCACTCTCACACCGCGCGACTGGCAGCCACGCGAAATAACACTATTAAAAAAGACATTCTGAGAATGGATGTCATAAACTAAAAGTGAGGACACAGAGCGGTGACGGCTGCGTAACGCCAGCGGCAACTCTGCCTTCGACGATTGGCTGTTATTCAGGCTAATTAAGGAACCATGCTGAACAATAGTAAAACCAGGCGGGGGGGCAGAAGCTTTTCTAGAATGAGAGTGGACAACAGAGTCAATCAAGCACGCCCACCGATCATAGTGCTCAGCAATTACATAACCTTTAGCATCGATTTTATCAAAAGCAATTCGAGTAGCCATCCAGCGAAAAGCTGTGTACCCCTGAAAAACCCAGTGTTTCGTTGTTGCATTCCTCCCAAGGCAGCGAACAGCCCTGACAGATAGAGACCACGCCCTTATCAAATCGCTTGGACTTAATAACATCAGGATATCGAGAGTCCGGTCACTGCTTTTTATACTGTCGTTAATAACCCAGGGAAACGTTACCCACACCAGAGCATTATTGGGAATCGCTTGATTGATAACACCCGCAGCTCGATCTGAAAATAGAATCCCATATGAATCATCCGCTGACAGAACAGGTGATGGCTTTTTATTCTTAGGAGCAACCAATCGAATAAAACGCAGACATTCTACAAATAGAAAAGTCGCCCCTCCCCCAAAGCGCCAGAAGAACCTGAGCAAACTAACGCAAGGCAACAGGTTTTTTTGCCACGGAGCGAGCCTCGTTAAAAACTTGCCCGGTCTTGGCAGATAGCCACCCTGGAAAGGTTGCAAGCCGAGTATTTCATACAGGCTTGTGTCGATTGCTATCTCGTTTTCGGTAGCTCGCAAATAATCCGCAAGCAAGCGTAACTCAGCGCGTGTCATTCAAAACACCTTGTTCCGCTGAATCGAAAGTAGATAAAGAGCGACACACCCAAGCCTTCCAAACCAGCATTATTCCGAAAGCAGCACAAATCGCCCATGCGATAGCTTGTGCCCCATAAGCATCTGAGTAGAGATAAGCGACAATCAGAAACGCAACCAACGCAGCCAACTGGCTATACGTAATGGCTTTGTCTTTATCGAAAGCATAAAGCGCAACATGGGGAACCATGCTTAGCGAGTAAAAAGTTATCGCCAGCAACAACCAATGCAACAGATAAAGATACTGTATATAAATATCATTACCCACCCACGCCAACAGCGGGTTAGCAATGGCCCAGCAACTAACAACTAAAAATGCAGTAACCACTATGATATTCACCGAGAACGACCTCATCACTTGCCGAAATACGGCAAACTCTTTCGCTTTGGCGGCAGCCACGAGTTTCGGATAGAAGAATACAACTACACCTGCATCCAAAAAAGAAAGTACCGCTACAGCCATGCTTATGAACAGCACATAGGCACCCAGCACTTCCAAATTCGTTACAGACTCAACCCAATAACGGTCGAATGTAAAAATACCTCTAACAGCCAAGCTGGCGACCAATAGCGGAGCAGCAACCTTCACCCCCCTCCTCATCCATCGCCAGTCTATCGGCAAACACAAAGCCAAGCGATCCAGACTGCGTAATTTGAGCAAAGATAAAGCACAAGCTGAGAATGCGCCTATAACCCATCCAGCTAGAATAAATTCCAGCTGACGCAGGTCTTTATTGAGCCACATGAACAGTACGACCGCCAGACACCAGATGCCGCTGCGTAAAAAAAGCACGATGCTGGCAAACAACTGCTCCGACATTGCAACCAGAATACGGTTCATCTCTTGCGCAAAATGCTCCAGAAACAACAACACCAAGAACCAAGCAAAGAAACTCCACGGAAGCAGTCCCATATAGAAAACCACCAAGACTACAGGCATGAAGAAAAAATACATTATCAAATAGAATACCGACTGATCCCTGACTAATCGCAGCCACTCCTTGGAGCTCGACCCTATGATTTCACGAGTAGAAAAATTGTAAAAATCGAAACCCAAAATATATAGAGAATAACCGATCGCCGCTGCCAATAGACCATAAAGCCCTAACAGGCTGGGCTCTAAAAACTTAGCCAAAAAAAATACGAGCACAAATTTACTTAACAGAGTCAATCCGCGCAAACCAACATTGAAGATACGGTTCAAAGAGCAGGCTCCAGCACATCAAAGAAAGCGATTTTTTCTCTGAAAAAACTAATAAGCTTAGCTAGCCTCATGCATACAAACCTTTCTTGAGAAAAGTAATCGCTGCACTAAAAAAAGCAACAAGTAGAACCCGATGTTAAATACCCATATCCACTGCAACATACTCCCCCTGAACATGCTTAAAAACACAAAAAGCTCAGACATAAAAATAAATAGAAATATTGGCCCACACCTGAACCTGAGAGAATAAAGCCCTCCCATAAACAAAGAATAGATTGCAACCGGCGCCATCCAAAAAACATAGTTACCATAATTCAAATATAGCTCTGTTTCGACTGGCCATTGCTGTGTAGCGGACTCTTTAAACCATTGCGATGGATAATAAATGGATGTCAGCCAACGACTAATATCATGCATATGATCTGGGGAAGCAACGCCTAAAAAGGTCATCCATTTGCTAAACGGAAAACCCACAGTCTGAAAATAATCTGGCGGCATGTCCCTCAAAATCATGTCATGTAGAAATATCGTATTAAAGTATGTCAAAAAATATTCAAGAAGCATCTCAGGAGTTTTATAAAAACCATTGGATCTAACATACATTGCCCCAGAGAATAAAAAAACAAAACCCAAAAAAAGGAGAACACCTTTCTTCAAGCTCAGTCGCGCGACAGCGAGCCAAGGCAGGCTGAAAAATATACCAAACAGAAAAACTCTACTTTTCACACCTTGTAAATAGGCGCAGAAACCGAGAACCAAGAAAACAATAAGTATTAGAACAAGACTTCTTCGCTCAGCTGTTCGACAATAAAATCCCAACCAAAAAGCCATAAAGTTTGACCACATGATTAGAAGAAAATTAAGAAGTCCATAACCTTTCTTTTTAGAAAGATACGTTTCACTATAATTTCCAGACCAAGCGTCCAGTCCGCCAGTAACCTCAAAAAAATAAGCGCACCCCAAGAACAAGAAAAATGCACACAGCAGTATCGCAAACGGCCGCGAACGATACTCAAACATTTCTGCACCGTCATCCTGACGTTCCAGAAGCACTTCGAGAAAACGTAAAAAATAAAAAAACAAAGCAAATATATACGCGTAGGAGAGAACGGCTTCATCAGAGACCGACGCCCAGTCATTGAGCTTCCCCCAAGGTAGAACATACTCCCAAGATATCCAATCAAGTATATAGAAAAGAGTTGCAGGAAAAACCAAATAGAGAAAATAGTTTCCAAACACAACGTTGGACGGACAAATTATTCTTTTATTTCGCAACAAGAGAAATGACAGGACAATGAACGTCGCGGAAGAAAATAGAATCATCAGACCAAGGCACCACGTTTTGGGTTACAACCGATACCGCCCGCAAAAAATTCAAAAACATTTCTCATCTGGAGCGTTAAAGTCACAATGTAAATCCATCATCGACTATTATATTTTGTCCATTTACATAGCTTGCGTGGTCAGAAAGAAGGAAAATGATCGCGCCTACTACATCTTTAATATCCAGCATCCCCTTTCCTAAAGTATATTTCTTGTAAGCCCCCAAGAAAGGTTCGGGCTGAGAATCCAATATACCGCCAGGACTCACACAATTAGAGCGAAAGTGGCTGTTACCTACATAGCCTGCCAAATATTTACTAAGGTGAATTAGGGCGGACTTGATAGCCGCATATTCCACAGGCATTGTCATTGACGTACGATCATATACCTCGAACTTGGGTGGTACCACACCATAAATAGATGAAATATTAACTAATGAAAATGAACGATGGCTACGCTCGAAGTACTTTGCGCACTGCTGCATAAATAAAAAGGAAGAACCAAGGTGCAGAGACACGTTTTCGTTAAAATCAGCGAGCGTCACGTTTTCAAAGCTGGCGCCATAGCGCTTGTTGCGCGGATAAGTGCAATTCACTGCACCATCCACGTCGCCTAGAGCATTGAACAATGCTTCGACTGATCCGACGTCGTTAAGATCGAGAGCAAACCTCATAACATCCGGATGTTCTTGATCGATGCCCTGCTGCCTGAGGCGCTCGTCCATTAAAGGTAGATTGATATCAGCAACAAGCAATTTTGCTCCTTGCTCCAGCAACGCCGCGCTAAGGGTACTTCCTAGTAGGCCACCCGCCCCTGCCACTAAAATTCTTTTATCCTTCAGCATCTGTTTGCTCTCTGTCCAAATACAACATTTCGGCCATTTTGAAATCGTATATATCATCGATATCGACAGCCCGCTCCCGCGGAACCACCACCGACCGAACCCGACCGGAGAAAATCCGAGATTGCTCCAGCACAAAGGCAGGGCGGGTTACGTAGGCCACCGTGGTCATATCGAACACCGCCGGCGCATCCTGCCGGCGATCTACCGACTCACCGGTGCAGACCAGCCTGCTATTGCCCGCGTCGTCGCGCACGACCATGTTGAAATACGGGCTGCGCGCGGCCGGAGTAACGGTCACCACTACATCGGTATCCTGGTCGAGTGCACCCAGGCAACTGCGGACATCGTCAGCATTGCGCAGCGGACTGGTGGCAGGCAGGCTGATGAAGGTCTCGAAGTCGTCGCCGCGCTCCTTGAGGTAGTTGATGGCGTGCCGCCATGCCAACCACTCTGCAGCGGTGTCGGTTGCCAGCTCGTCCGGCCGGAGGATGACCTGCGCGCCATAGGTGCGCGCCACTTCGGCGATCGCTGGCGAATCGGTTGAAACGAATACCTTCTCGATGGCCTCTACCTGCCGGGCGGCGAGAATGGAATGGGCGATCAGGGGCGTGTCCCCCAACGGCCTGATGTTCTTGCCTGGCAGGCCTTTGGAATTGCCACGGGCGAAGATGAACGCGTAAATACTCACGCTTTGATGTCTCCAACAGGAACGGCCTGGCCCGCCGAAGCGGAGCGTTTCATGGCTTCGATCAAATGCAGCGTAGCCAGCGCATCGGCAATCCCCACCGCCGGTTGCGCACGCCCGCTTGCAACGCTGGCGAAGTGTCGTAGCTGGTCAAGGTACATGTCATTGCGATCATAGAGCGGATCATCGAATAGCACCGATTGCTCATCGCGCGTGGTGTACAGAGAAATGCGGTTGTTCAGGATGTCCCACACCAGGGTGCCGGTTTGACCAACGACCTTGCAGGTGCGTACCGGCGCGCGCTGCAGGAAATCCATGTGCACATTCGCGACCAGCCCATCTGCACGCATCAGCAAAGCGTCGACAGTATCCTCGACGTCGATCTCCAGCGACCCGGTATTGCGCGCCGAACAATAGACGGTTTCGAACCGGCCAAATAGCCAGCCAAGGTAGTCCAGCTCGTGGCTAAGCTCCAGCAAAACGCCCCCACCCAACTCACGGCGGGCAGACACGTTCTTGCGATAGTCGCTGGCTGGACGCCAGTCGGGAAGGTACTGGCCAACGTCCACACTGACACTGCGCAGCGCCCCGATTCGCCCCTCGTCGATGAGTGTCTTGAACGTCACCGCTGAGCTCATGTAACGAAGGTTATAAGCCACGTCGATGAGCGAGGAATACCCTATGAGTTGATCGTGGATACCACTCAAGCGCTGCAGGCTATCGGCGATCGGTTTCTCGATCAGTACGGGCACCCCTGCCTCCAACAACTGTAGGCTGTGTTCGGCGTGCCATGGCGCCGGGGACGCGATGATCGCGAAGATCGGCTGCTCAGCCAGCGCCTCTGCTATCGAGGGAAGAATCACGACACCTTCCCCAACATCCCCGGAGCTCAGTGCACGGCCGGACGCGGAAACGCAAGCGACCCTGGCCGGAGCGAACAGTTTCTTCAGGTTGCCGATATGGCGCTTGGCGATACTGCCGCTGCCCACTACCAGATAAGCGCCGGACTGACTCATAGGCCGCCGAACTCCTGCTGGGCACGCTGGAAATCTTCCATACGGCCGATATCCAGCCAATATTCATGCACCGGGAACATGTTGACGTCACGACCGGCGGAAATCTCGTTCTCCAGCAGGGTTGGCATGTCCACGCGCGTACCTGCCGATACGCTTCTCACCAGGTCGGGGGAAAGCATGTAGATACCGGCATTGATGAAGAAACGCTGCACGGGCTTTTCCACCATCGATTGAATTCGATGACCATCACTCTGAATCACGCCGTAAGGTACGCAGTATTCGTACTCGCGTACGCACATGGTGGCGGCGCCGGAATGGGTTTCATGAAACTCGAGCAGATTTTTGAAATCCAGAGTCGTCAGCAGGTCACCATTCATTAGAAACATCGGTAGATCGATTTCATCGTGCGGTAGCAAGCCGAGAGCGCCCCCCGTACCTAGCGGCGAGTCTTCATGGATATAACGAATACTGACTCCCCAACGACTTCCATCGCCGAAATGCTCACGGATCATCTCCGGCATGTAGTGGGTGGAAATGAAGAAGCGATGAAAACCGGAGTTAATGAAGCGCTCCAGAATCAGCTCGAGAATCGGCTTTTCACCAACTTTCAACAAAGGCTTCGGGCAGTTGTGGGTCAACGGGCGTAAACGAGTACCGAAACCGCCGGCCATCAGAAAGACCGGGTTGTTCCGACGCGGCTTGCTCAGAAGGTCATGCAACGTTTCAAGGCCAATCACCACTCCATTGCTATCGAGCACCGGGAGCTGCAACAGCTGATAACGCTCCATCACAGTCAAAATGCGGTCCTTGGTCCAGTCACGCTCGGCTGTCTTTGGGGTGGAACACATAACCTCCCGGACAGGCGTGTTCAGTGGTCGCTGCTTCAGCAAGGCTCGCCGCACGTCTCCGTCGGTCAGGGTTCCCAGCAGCCGGCGCCCCTGATCGACGACCATGACGATCCTCACTGCGACCTGGTCCAGCGTTGCAATGGCCTGCTCCATAGAGCACTCAGGATCGACGAGTGTTAATTCCCACTGCTTCATTGCATACCTTCTTTAGTTTCACGAGCCCACCACGCCCTTGGCGCGGGGCGACGGACCTATCAGAACACCCCGGGCGGGAACGTCGCGGACGACGACGGTTCCGGCACCGATCAGGGCGCTCTCTCCTATGGTGATTCCCTGGATAATCGTGGATCCGCTTCCAACAAACGTACTTTGGCCGATTGTTACGCCACCACACAGCACCGCACCGGGTGCGATATGCACATGGGCAGCCACATGACAGTCGTGGTCAATGCCGGCCCGGGTATTCACGATGCTACAGCAGCCGATGACGACATCGGGTTGCAATACAGCACCGGCCATTACCTGGACCCCTTCCTCCAGCACAACGGTTTCGTCGACCCAGGCTGCGGGATGGACCAGCGCAGGAAAGCGAAAGCCTCTGGCACAGGCACTTTCGTGCACTCGCTGGCGAAGGTTGCCAGCCACGACCTGACCGATACCGTTGACCAGCTCGACCTGGTCAGGAGCATACCTCTCCAATGCATCATCCGCGCCGAGCACCTTGAGACCGCGCCAATGGCTGGCACCCTGCTCGACCAGGCCCGGATCGCAGACACCGACCACCTCGTAGCCAAGAGCACGGACCAGTGAAAGTAGCACCTTCGCATGCCCTCCCGCACCGAGCAGGATCAACGGCAAGGGGCCGCTCACGGTCGCGGTCATTTCTCGATGATCTCGCCCGCTTCGAACCCTCGACGGCTGACGCTGCCCACGAGCTCCCACAGGGTGGTAGGCGGCAAACCGCTGCCACTGCGAGCGGTGGTGAGATCCTCACGAGTAATGACTGCACCGGCGGCGATTTGCCGGGCCGCGACGACCTGCTGACGGGCAGCCTTTCGTGTGTCCCATTCACTGGGCTGCGCAACCTTGCACGGATCGCCGAGCGCGAGCTGGAGCGCGCGGATCTGAGAAACCATCGACCTGAGCTCCTGCGGCTCCAGCGACGCCTTGTGATCCGGGCCTGGCATTGCTCGATCCAAGGTAAAGTGTTTTTCAATGACGGCGGCACCACGGGCGGCCGCCGCGACCGGAATAAGACAGCCCTCGGTGTGATCGGAATATCCCACGGCCAGCCCAAACGCCTTCAGCGTGTCCATTGCCAGCAGATTGACTTCACGTGCCGGCGTGGGGTACTGAGAGGTGCAATGCAGCAGGGTGACATGACCTTGCAGGCGCCGACGGTTAAGTGGATCACTCCAGCACTTCCAAACATCGTCCATGCTTGCGGGCTCGTCATGTGACGCCAGGGCATGGGCAACGATAGCAAGGCCCTGCTCGACTTCGCTCATGGTCGCCATGCCAGTAGAAAGCACCAGAGGCTTGCCGGTATGCGCAAATTGCCAGAGCAGCGGGCCGTTGGTCAGCTCACCTGACGGCACCTTGAAAAATGGCAGATTCATTTCGCAGAGAAATTGCAGGCTGCCACTGTCGAATGCCGTGGACAGGAACTCGATGCCCTTGCTGCGTGCATAAGCCTGCAGATCGAAGTGCCAGTCGCGTGGCAGTTCGAGCTTCTTGAGCATGGCCAGCTGGCTCTCCTGCACATCGGTGCTCTGCTTCTGGTAGCTCGCCTTCGGGGCAGTCTTCGAGGCTAGTCGCGTGGCGTCGAAGGTCTGGAACTTAACAGCATCGGCACCGGCGTCGGCAGCGACAGCGACCAATTCAAAGGCTAGATCGCGCTCGCCATTATGGTTAACGCCCGCCTCCGCAATGATGTATACGGCACCTGCATCGGATAGTTTCATGGCTCAACCTATATCGTGAAACGACTTGTGATGATTCAGATCGCAGCCTTCGAGAACGGCTACGATGCTCTGCGAGGCGTTGCCCGCGCCGTAGGGATTGACTGCGCTACGGCAGACCTCTGCAAATTCGCTGGAAAGTGCCGTGCGCAACGTCTGCTCAATATCCTCGGCCCGGGCGGCGCAATGCAGGACCGACTCCGCCGCCAGACGCCCGTCCTGACGTGCCCCGATATTGACGGTGGGCACAGCGAATGCCGGTACTTCGATGATCCCGCTGGAAGAATTGCCTATCACCGCATCAGCCAGCGCGACGGCGCTCAAGTAGCGCTTGAAGCCGAGCGAAGGAATCGCCTTGATCCTTTCAGGTGACTTTTGTGCATAGGCTTCGAGCAACGGGATGATGGCACGTCCACCATTGTCGGCATTCGGGTAAGTGATGATCACCTTGTGTTCCGGGAACCTGTCGAGCGCGGACAACAGCGCCTCGAAACTACGCAGCGGATCTTCCTCTGCAAGCGTCACTGGATGGTAGGTCACCAACAGAAAAGGCGAGTTAAGGTCAAAGGCAAGGCTTTGTGAGAGCTCCGCCCTGGTCATGCGCTCGCTACGCAGCAGATGATCGAGGCCCACGGCACCGACATTGAAGACCCGCTGTGGCGCCTCACCCAGCTGGATAACCCGCTGCCTGTAGGCTTGCGCTGCGACGAAATGCAGATACGACATCTTGGTGATCGCGTGCCGAATGGCATCATCATAGGCGCCCTCGGTGATTTCACCACCGTGAAGATGAGCTACGGGAATCTTCATCACCAATGCGGCCTGAACCACAGCCAGCGCCTCGAAACGATCACCTAATACTACCAGCACATCGGGTCGCAGGCGGTCCAACGCGTCAGCGAAACCAAGGATGCCAAGCCCCATGGACTTGACCACCCCCACATCGCTGTCGGACGACAGCAACATTTCGACCTTGGCGTCAATAATAAAGCCGTCGCTTTCCACCACTTTCCAGGTCTCGCCAAATTCGGGAGACAGGTGCATGCCGCTGACGATTACTTGCAACTCAAGGGCCGTGCTGGCCTGGATGTCCTTCATCAGCCAATACAGTAGGCCGTATTCAGCACGGGTACCGGTAAAGACTGCGACCTTGCGCCTCAAGCCGAGGTCCCCAATCGAACGCTGCTGGGCAGGTTCACCACACGGTCTTCGAGCCATAGGGCGTTGGTAAGGTCGCCGCGCAGCGCATTAGAAAACGCTGGCAGATGAGTCATCAGCTTCCAGATAGGGCGGGTCATCACACCTGCCTGATTGCTTTCCTGCAGCAGCGCATCACGCTGCGCCAAGTCTTCGCACACAACTGCGTTCAGCCAGTAATTGGAACGACAGCCTTCCGGCTCGCGGAAGAACTGGATCGACTGCCCCTCGAAGAACTGCTCGTAGCTCGCCGCCAGTTCGCGCTTACTGGAAATAAAGGCCTCAAGGTTTTCAAGCTGGGCGCAGCCAAGAGCGGCGTTCAGGTTGGGCAGGCGGTAGTTGTAGCCTACCTCGTCATGAACGTACTCGTAGGCGTGGGCTTTCTTGGCAGTTGTCGTGATGTGCTTGGCACGTGCGCCAAGCGCCTCTCCGGCCAAAATCATACCCCCACCACCTGTGGTTATGATCTTGTTTCCATTGAAACTCAGTGTTCCAACACAACCGAATGTCCCAGTGTGCCGGCCCTTGTAGAGGCTACCCAAGGATTCAGCCGCGTCCTCCACCAGCGCAACATTCCAGCGCGTGCACACTGCAAGTAGGCCGTCGATATCGGCCGGGTGCCCGAAGGTATGCATGGGCAGACAGGCTCGAAGCACACGATCTGTTTCTCTAACACGGCAAACGCCATCGTCATCGAGGAGAGCATTTTCCTCCAGCCAGGCGTCAAGGGCCCGCGGGGAAAGGCCCATGGTGTGCCGATCAACGTCGATGAAAACCGGCTCGGCTCCGCAATAGGCAATAGCGTTACAGGTTGCAACGAAGGTCAGCGGCTGGGTCAGAACCAGATCTCCTGACTTGACCCCCGCGAGCAACAGGGATACGTGTAGCGCCGCAGTACCGTTCACCGTCGCAATAGCGCGAGGTGAGCCGGTATAGGCCGCCATGTCAGTTTCAAATCGATCAACAAACGCGCCGACACTTGAGACGAACGTCGAATCCACGGTCTCCAGCACATACTGCTTTTCATTCCCCGGGAAAACGGGTGCATGCAGCGGGATGAACTGATCAGTATGGTATTGCTCACGGATGAAACCGATTAGCGTTTTGAACATGGGCAAGAACTCAGACGTTGTAGAGGTCAGCTTTGTATTTGGCCAGGTTTTCCGCCACGGAAAACCAATTGATCGTTTCTTGTAAACCCTGACGGATAGAGTAGGCCGGCTTGAAGCCGGTCAGCCCGTTGATCTTGGTGTTGTCGCACCACAGACGAAACACTTCGGACTTCTCCGGGCGTAGTCGCTGATCATCGGTGAGAAACTCGACGTCGCTGCCCATCAGTTCACGAATCAGCTCAAGGGTATCGCCGACCGAAATCTCGTAGTTGGAGCCGATATTGACAGTTTCGCCTATGGCTTTATCGCAGCGAGCCAGTTCGAGGAAACCACGACAAGTGTCCGCGACATAGTTGAAATCGCGAGTAGGCGAAACATCGCCCAGCTTGATCTGCTTCTTGCCACTGGCAATCTGAGTAATAATCGTCGGAATGACAGCTCGCGCAGACTGGCGTGGGCCATAAGTATTGAACGGGCGAGCAATGGTCAGCGGAAGATCAAAAGCGTTGAAGAAGCTCATCGCCATAGCATCGGAGCCGATCTTCGAAGCGCTGTAGGGCGACTGCGGTTGGATTGGGTGTTTCTCATCGATCGGCACATATTGGGCTGTGCCATACACTTCACTGGTGGACGTATGGATAACACGCTGCACACCGTTATCCAGTGCCGCCTGGCAGATATTCAGAGTACCTTTGATATTGGTATCGACATAACTGTCAGGCGCGACATAGGAGTAAGGAATAGCAATAAGCGCCGCCAGATGAAAAACCGAATCCACGCCCTTGGTAATATGCTTGCAGTAATGCGGATCACGAACATCACCATTTAGCACTTCAATGTCTTCCAGACAAATTATATCTTCAAGCCACCCCCAGTAATTGAACGAATTATACTGGGAAAGAGCCTTGACCTTATACCCTTCACGAACCAATAACTCAACCAAATGAGATCCGATAAATCCGTCCGCACCTGTAACCAAAACCGTTTTCATGACTTACCCCTTGGCTTAATTCATATTAGGTGACCCAGGCCTTTATCAGAGACTAGGCCGTAGCATTAGGAATGCTGATTCTTCATGAGGACAATTCTAATCAGTGCCCAGAAAGACACCAAGAATTAAACCCAAGATCAGCCAATAGGTACAATTGCTATTTTCTTAGGCTTAACAGCAGACCTAGGATATATAGCTTGTCTATCAATATTCACCAATTGCAAAGCGCTGAGAGGTTCAGCCCCTTTAGCGCCGCAGCCTCCTGCCCTCTTCGCATAGTTCTCGATGTATACGTCTTCATCAGCACGCCATTTAAGGAGTTCGACCTCGCGGCTCCTCTCCAGTAATCGCAGGTCTGCCTGAATCTGCGCGATACGAGGCTCAGTAAATTCATCCGAACGCCGCTTCTGCAACACCTTGCGCTCGCGCCGTAATTACGCAGGGCGACCATCCATTGCTTGTGGCTGGGCAAACAGCCCTGCCGTTCGGCACGGCGCTCCAGTTCCTGTTGTATCTGGCGAGGCAGAGACCTGCGTCCCGGACGATAGCGCCATGGATAGCCATGCCAGCTGTCGCCGGAGTATACCGCCTCATAAACCACACCATCACGCAGGTTGTAGATGCGTTTGGGGCTTTCCTGCCCAATGGGGTAGCCAATGCCGTCATTGAGCAGTTGCTCGGCCAGTTGCTTGCTCACTGTCGATGAGCATTTGCCGATCATGGCGCTGCGTCCTACACGAATGCTGCGCAGGGCTCGTTCCAGCAATGCTTGGAGCGGTGCTCGCCTGGATCGTAGCGCAGGTGTGGCCGAGAGGTTTCAGAGCGCATCGTCGCCACCCGGTTCAGTCATATCCCCTACTCTGCCGGTACTGATGAATACTGCCGGCTTGTTGTGCTGCGTGTAGCTAGCTTGCAGTTGCTCGGCCAACGCCTCCTTGGCTTTTTGCTCCCCATGCACCACCCGTATCTCAGTCGGCCATTGCTGCATCCCAGTCACAAAATCCACCAACCCGTTCTGATCCGCATGGGCAGAATAGCCACCGATGCTGCTAATGCCAGCACGGATATCGAAGCGTTCACCATCCAGGTTTACATAGCCGCCTTTCGGACCGTAGGTCTGGATGGCGTGCCCTGGTGTGCCTTTGGCCTGGTAGCCAACGAAGAGGACGTTATGCCTTTTATCGCCCAGCATGGCTTTCAGGTAATTGACGATGCGGCCACCCGAGCACATGCCACCGCCGGCGATGACAATGGCAGGGCGTGCGGTCTGGGTCAGGTGGTTCACTATTCGTTGGTGGTCGCTGTGGCTGTCTATTGTAATGAGTTGTTCGAAGCTCAGCGGGCGGCGCCCGGATTGGACTCGGTCGCGGGCTTCCTGGTTCCAGAAGGGTTTCAGCTCACGGTAGGCTGCAGTGAAGCGGCTGGCCAGGGGTGAGTCGAGGATGACGGGGAGTTCAGGCCAGTTGGTTTCGGGCGTGTCACGCCTCATCCCAGCGCTTTCGGAGGTAATGCTACTCTCCGGCAGGGCTTCCCTTCCCCTCACCCCAGCCCTCTCCCCAGAGGGGAGAAGGGGGCGGTCCGGGTTGTTGCTGTTCGCGAGCGAGCTCGCTCCTACAGAAGCGGATACAGTCTCCGAAGGGGGCACATTTATGAGCGGGCTCGCTCCTACGGAGCGCGTATGGATGATTTCTTCGAGTTCGTAGAGCAGTTCCTGGGTGCGGCCGATGCTGAAGGCGGGGACAAGGACCGTACCTTGGTCCTGCAGCGCTTGTTCGATGATGGCTTCAAGGCGTTGGCGGCGGGTTTGGCGGTCTTCGTGAAGGCGGTCGCCATAGGTACTTTCCAGCACCAGGATATCCGCACGTTCGGGCGGTTGCGGCGGCATCAGAAATGGCGCATGGGGCGCGCCCAGGTCGCCGGAAAACACTATCCGCTTGCTCTCCCCTGCCTGAGGATAATTAAGATCGATTTCCACATAGGCGGAACCAATGATATGGCCGGCACGTTGCAGGCGGATACGTGCGTTGAGTTCTTCGGTGTCTACCAGGGTGAACCAGTGCTGGTAAGGCAACGCGACAAGGCGGCTTTCCACCAGGTCGATGTAGCGCTCGACCCGCTGCTGGTCGCGACTGAAGCTCAGCTTGAAGGCATCTTCGAGGACGATGGGCAGGAGTTTTGCCGAGGCTTCGCTGCAAAGAATCGGCCCTTCGAAGCCTGCCGCCAACAGATAGGGAATACGCCCGACATGGTCGATGTGTACATGGGTGACCACCAGCGCCTTGATGGTATCCAGCGGAAAGTCGATCGGTAGACGGCTACCGCCCTCGCCGCTCGGAATGGAAGCGTCGTCACCTTGAAACAGCCCGCAGTCGACTAGAAGACTGGTCGTAGCATTCATGTCGAGCTGGTGACAGGAGCCGGTCACGCCGTCCTTGGCGCCGTGATGTTCGATTTGAGGATAGCCCATGGTTATTCCTTTAACGATGTGCCAACGACTCGCGGCACCCTGTTCACGAGTCGGCTGAAATTAAAAAGGGGATTCTATCGGGTTTCGACACCGCTGAGGTGCCAGCGGCGTTCCGACGGATGGATGGTCAGTCTATCGGTACGGGCCGGCGCAGATTGCGCATCAGCGCGATGAACAAACCGAGCATACCGCCGAGCACCAGGGCGAGCGCGACGATCAGGGCCTTCCTGGGTTTGATCGGACGGCTTGGCTCTACGGCGCTCTGGTCAATGGAGACGAGTTTGAGCGAATCGGTATCCAACTGCATCGCACGTAGCCGTGCAGCCTCTTCACGCCAACCGGCAAGATCCTTCAGGAACAGGTCTTCATTCTCGCGACTGTTGAGCGCTTCGATCTGGCGGTTGTGCTCGAGCAACTTGAGTTCACGGGCGATTTCAGCGATGCGGGGCTCGGTGAAATCGTCCGAGCGGCGCACCAGGAGCGCTTTGCGCTCGGCCTCCAGCGCTTCGCTGCCCATGAAGTAAAGCGGGATCTGCTGATTGTTGACTTCGGTGCGGATCACGCTGCCCTGGCTGGTGATCTGGGCCGCGCCGAGCGAAGACGGCGTCGTGGGTTTGGTGATGCCCAGCGAGGTGGCGATGCGAATCGCTTCATTGAGCTGATTGATGCGGTTATCGCGGCGAGTCTTCAATTGCTGGCGCAGCGCTGCGAGCTCGTCGTTGAGCTGGGCGCGCTTGAGTGCATCCGCCTCACTCAGCTTGGCGATTTTGATTTCCTTGCTGGCCTCGTAGTTGGTGCGTGCCGCATCCATCCGCGTTTCCAGTTGATTGAGGCGATTACCAATGAGCGTCTCGAGGTCGGCCGCAATCTGTTGA
Organism: Stutzerimonas kunmingensis; assembly: GCF_021432085.1. GTDB lineage: Bacteria > Pseudomonadota > Gammaproteobacteria > Pseudomonadales > Pseudomonadaceae > Stutzerimonas. The sequence goes on from NZ_CP090366.1 coordinate 3,021,463, forward strand.
CGCACATTGTTCAGCGAGTACTGCACGAAACCGTTCACGACCTCGACGCCGTTGATGTTCTCCGGGTAGGTCAGTTGGATACCGACAAAAGGCGTGGTGCCTTCAGCCTTCTTGGGGTCGGGCTGCAGCAGTTTGAACGCCTCATCATTGAAAGACTCAAAGGTTTGTTCGAGGCTGCGACCGGGCTGGGCCAAGTCAGCGAACAGCTGCTGATTATCACGAAAGAAGCCGAGCCGGTTATCGTAGGAATCGAGTGCTGCTCCGACCTGCGCCAATGCTTGTTTCGGCGACAGCTTGTAGATACCAAGATGATTCAACTCATCGAGATCTTTGATAGCGGCCGGTCGTAGCACGCTTTGAACGGTGTAATAGCTAGGCGCCAGCATGGCGTAAAGCAGACCGATAAGCGCGCACACTCCAGTTATGGCGCCGATCAGAAGCTTTTGCTTCCACAGCGAGCGGAAGAGCTGGATCAGGTCAATTTCATCAGGCGTTGCCGAAGCAAGGACTTGCGGAGGAGTTACTGCGTTCACTTGAGGTCCGTCTCGCTGAATGCGGCGACGCAGAGCGCGCGCCAGGGGCTATACCGCAAGCAAACGGAAAAGTTCCGTCATGCTGCGGGCCGCCATTTTGCCAGCCAGCTCACAAAAAACAAGTGACGCGCATCAATTTAATTTGGCGATTGTGAGCGCCTATAACGTCCTGCTAGATGCCGGCCGATCTTCAGTTACGCTGCCAGGCAAAGCGTTCAACGCCGTGCCTGGCTCTCGCAGAGGAAAGTAACGCGGCAACTTATGACGCCGATGGGGTTTGCAGCTCGCGGCCGCGATTTGCAAGGCTGCGTACCAAAGCGGCGAATACGCCAAGCATGCCGCCAAGCACAAAGCCCAACGCCAGAATCAGCGCCTTCCTGGGTTTGATTGGCTTGGACGAATCCAGCGCTGGTTGATCCAGACGAACAAGCCGCAACCGATCAGTATCGAGTTTAATTCCCTTCAAGCGGGCGGCCTCTTCGCGCAACTCAGCGAGATTGGTCAGGTATAGGTCTTCACCCTCTCGCTCTCTGAGAATTTCCACCTCGCGATTATTTTCTAGCATTGCGAGCTCGGACTGAATCTCGGCGATTCGAGGCTCCATGAAGTCATCCGACTTGCGACTCGCGAGGGCATCACGCTCCGCGGATAGTGCTTCTGTTCCCATGAAATACAGCGGGGTTTCCCGGCTGTTTACCTCCGTCCGAATAACTTGCGCGCCGCCTCTGGCTGAGTCGGACATGGCGGACGGGCTTGTTGGCTTACGAATGCTCAACGACTCGGCTATGGATATCGCCTCAGTCAATTCCTGAATTCGGTTGTTCCGTCGAGTCTTGAGTTCCTCGCGCAAAGCAGCGATTTCGTCCTGAAGCTGGGCCCGCCTCAGCGCGCTTTCTTCGAGCAGGGACGCAATCTTCGCCTCCTTGGACGCTTCGTAGTTTGCACGCTGCGCCTCAATGTTCATCTCAAGGCTGGCCAGACGATTGTTGACCAGGCTTTCCACATCCTCAGCGATTTCGCGGCGCTCCAGCTCCAACACATAAGCGACAAAGCCATTGACTACCGAAGCACCAGCGACGCCCTCAGGGTAAGTCAGCCTCAGACCCACGAACGCGCTGCGGTTCTCCGTACGCTTCGGGTCAGGGAACAGCATCTCAAACGCCTCTTCATTGAACTCAGCGAATGCCTGCTCTGATTGCTCGCCCCGCTCGGTGAGATTCGGAAACAGCTCCTGATTGCTCATGAAGAATTCCAGGCGGTTGTCATAAGACGACAATCCGCCAGCCACGCGATTTATGGCCTCTTCCGGAGTGAGCTTGTAGATGCCCGTTTCGTTGAGCTGGTCTAGATTGCTCTGCGGCACTGGGCGAAGGTAGGTTCGGGCTTGAAAGTACGGTGTCGCCAGGAAGGCGTACAGGGCCGCCAGCACTGTGGTGAGAAGCGTGACGCCGATGATTAGAATCTTCTGCCGCCAAAGCGCGCGGAACAGCTCGACCAGGTCAATCTCATCGTTGGGCGAAGTAGGTTGCTGCACGGTCATCCGAAGTCCTTGTTATGTGTGCTCTTCACTGCGGAGCAAGCGAACCGGATTTTGTACGTACGAACCGCAAAAAGTTCAGATAATGATGACTTTTAACAACTATTTAGGTTGATGCCTCGCTGCTACAGGGAGAGCTAGCCTAGCCGCTTGTCAGTCCTCCTCATTCACCCGATCGCGCAACTCCTTCCCAGGCTTGAAATGCGGGACGAATTTTCCGTCAAGGCTGACGGATTGGCCGGTTTTGGGATTGCGGCCTACGCGGGGGGCGCGGTAGTGCAGGGAAAAGCTACCAAAGCCGCGGATCTCGATCCGGTCGCCAGTGGCCAGAGCCTGAGCCATTTGCTCAAGCATGGTCTTGATGGCCAGCTCGACATCCTTCGACGACAGCAGCCCCTGCTGGGTGACGATTCGCTCGATCAACTCCGACTTGGTCATGGTTTTCCCTTCGTTTTCAAGCGGCTAGATCATTCGGGTTGCGGTCGTTTGTAGCATGTTGTTCAGAGTTTGAACAGCCCGAGCGGGATTGACGAGCAAGGAGTGCTTCGTTTATCGGAGCACGACACGGAATGCAAAGGGACGGATGAGTAACCAGTCCTTGGCGTGATCGATGGAAGCAAGAGCCGAGGTGGATCTTTCTTTGGGCAATAAAAAAGGCGGGCTAATAAGCCCGCCTTTCGTTTAACCAGCTACCGATCAATCCTCGCGATAGCGACGCAGCTTGAGCTGCTTGCCGCCGACGCGGGTGTCCTTGAGTTTGCCGAGCAGGCGGTCAAGGCCGTCTTCCGGCAGCTCGACCAGGCTGAAGCTGTCGCGCACCTGGATGCGACCAATGGCTTCGCGAGCCAGGCCGCCTTCGTTGAGGATGGCGCCGAGCAGGTTGCGGGCAGCGATGCCGTCACGCGCTCCAAGCGGCGTACGGCAGCGGGCGCGACCTTCGGCCAGCGGGACCGGAGCGCGACGCTCGCGATCACCACTACGCTCAGGACGATCCGAACGCTCGGTGCGCTCACGCGGGCTGCTGGTCGGAACCAGCGGCTGCTCTCTTTCCACCTCGGCCAGGGTCAGAGCCTGACCATTGGTGGCCTTGCGCAACAGCGCAGCGGCCAGAGCACGTGGGCTGCAACCAATGTCGGCGACCAGCTTGTCGAGCAACTCGCCATGGGTAGCTTCGGCATCGGCAACCAGCGGCGCGAGGCTGTTAGTGAGTTTCTTGATGCGCGCGTCCAGCACCTGCTGCGCATTCGGCAGACGGGCTTCAGCGACCTTCTGGTTGGTCACGCGCTCGATAACCTGCAGCATGCGACGCTCACGCGGGGTAACCAGCAGCAGCGCGCGGCCTTCGCGACCGGCACGGCCGGTACGGCCGATGCGGTGTACGTAGGATTCCGGATCGTAGGGCATGTCCACGTTGAATACGTGGGTGATGCGCGCCACATCGAGACCGCGGGCGGCCACGTCGGTAGCGACGACGATGTCCAGACGGCCATCCTTGAGCGATTCGATAACGCGCTCACGCTGGTTCTGGGCGATGTCGCCGTTCAGCGCGGCAGCCTTGTAGCCCTTGGCTTCCAGCGCGGCGGCGAGATCCAGCGTGGCTTGCTTGGTGCGCACGAAGGCAATCAGGGCGTCGAAATCCTCGACTTCCAGCAGGCGCAGCACAGCCTGGATCTTCTGATCGGCATGGACCATCAGGTGTGCCTGCTCGATACGAGCGACGGTCTGGGTCTTGGCAGCGATCTTGATGTGCTGCGGCTCACGCAGGTGCTTTTCGGCAATCGCGCGAATGGAGTGCGGCAGCGTAGCGGAGAACAGAACAGTCTGACGGCTCTCTGGCATCGCTTCGAAGATCACTTCGAGGTCGTCCATGAAGCCCAGCTTGAGCATCTCGTCCGCTTCGTCGAGGACCAGGAAGCGAATGGTCGACAGCAGCCCGCTGTTGCGGCTCAGGTGATCGACCAGACGACCCGGCGTGGCGACGATGACCTGCGCGCCTTGGCGGATGGCCTTGAGCTGCGGGCCCATCGGGGCGCCACCGTAGACCGCGACGACGGTCAGGCCAGGCATCTGCTTGGAATAGGTTTCGAATGCAGTGGCGACCTGCAGGGCCAGTTCGCGAGTCGGCGCGAGGATCAGTGCCTGCACTTCCTTACGAGCGGGATCGATCTTGGACAGGATCGGCAGCGCAAAGGCCGCGGTCTTGCCGGTACCGGTCTGCGCCTGGCCGATCATGTCGTGACCGCCAAGGATCACCGGGATCGCCTGAGATTGAATAGGGGATGGTTCTTCGTAGCCGACTGCGCTGATGGCAGCAAGAACAGCGGAGTGAATACCGAGTGCGGCAAAGCCGCCGATTTCCTGGGTCATGGGTCTTGTCTCTGATGCTCCGCAAGACCCATTGTTCCGAAGCTGCGCATGCCGTGCAAAACCCGAAGGTCACCCTGGCAGCCTGGTCGGCGGGGTTGCGAAAACGTATGAATGATGAATCGTCAAGGATAGCCCGCTCGAAGCGGACAGCAGCCGAAGCAGTGCTTCGTGTGTTGCAGTACCTGAACGCAGGCTGGGTTTCAGCCGGCGCGTACTATACCGGATTAACGTGACGCTGTGCGGGTATTTTGCGCCGGCGGTTGGGCTGCCGGGCGCGCTGCTGACCAGCAAGCCGCGCAATGTCGCCGCGCGGCTCGCCTGCACCGAGCCAGGTGCACAGCAGCGGCACCGTGGCAGGTCTCGTCCTCGCGGCGGGCATCAATTTCAGGCAGCCTCGCTATTGGCGGCGCTGACGCGGAAGCGGCCGACCAGTTGGTGCAGCTTGCCAGCCGTATGACGAACACGTTCGGCGCTGTCCTGCAGCACGCCGAGGGTCTGTCCCATCTCATTGGAGGCCTGGTCGACGCCACGGATGGTCTGGCCGTAATGCAGGCTGCGCTCGTTCAGCCCCTTGATGATGTCGAACATGCGCTCGACGGTGTGATGCAGATGCACATTCTCCGAGGATGCCTCCTCGGTCAGGCGCAGGCTGCTGTCGACATTCTGGACGCCACCCTCCATGAACGACACCGCCTGGCGCGTTTCCGCCTGCAGGCTCTCGACCTTGTGCCGAATGTCCTCAGCCGCCTTGGCCGTACGTTGCGCCAGTGAGCGGACCTCACCCGCCACCACGGCGAAGCCGCGACCATGGTCCCCCGCCCTGGCCGCCTCGATTGCCGCGTTCAGTGCCAGCAGATTGGTCTGCGTGGTGATGTCGCTGATCAGCCCGACGATCTCATCGATCTCGCCCATGCGGCTGTCAAGCAGCTGAACGCTCTGAGCCGAGCGCTGCACCACATCACGGATCGATTCGGTACCGTTACGCACGGTGTCGAAACGCTCGCGGGCGCGCTGCATCACCTCGTCCATGGCGCCCTTCATTTCCTCGGCGGTCATCGATGCCTGCTGAATTTCGCCAAGTTGCTCCTCCACCAGCAGCAACAATTGATGGATCGATTCGGCCACATCGCTGGTGGTCTGCCCCGCTTCGCTGCTGCGTTCGAGCATCAGCTCATTGTCCTGACGAACGTGTTTCGAGACTTGGATCACCTGGCCGACCACACCGTCCAGGCTGTCGATGAAGCTGTTGATCCAACGCCCCATGTCGCCACTCTCATCGCGCTGCATGGTGCTGCTGTCGACCCTTTGGCGCAGATTGCCCTCGCCTTCGGCCAGCGTACGAATCACCTCGGTCATCTCCTGCATGCGCGCAGCCAGCCGTCGCGGCCCGAAGGACGCGAACGCCCAGGCCCCCAGCAGGAGCAGCAAACCGTTGACCAGGTGCAGCGCGGTGGTGGGCAGACCGCTGAACTCCTGCAGCAGACTGCCGATGGCGAACAGCGTGGTCACCGTGAGCAGATACGTCTTCATCAGCCCGACGCTCAGCGAACGGCGACGATAGACCTCCTCCAGATCCGCCTCGCACATCATCCCCCAACGGTCTGGCGAGCCTTGCAGCTGAAAGGTAACGCCCTTGCCAATAACCGGAATATGGCGGTAGTCCGAGTAGCCGGGATAGGTGACGAACAGGTTGGCACCCTTGGCGATCGTCTCCCGCACACCAGGATGCAACTGGCCGGTGGCCGGATCGGTAAAACGCAATTCCAGCTCGGTATGCTGCTGCACGCGCACCGTTCCCCAGCGCGTGTGCACACCGCTTTTCAGGTTCTCGCCGTGGCTGAAGGTGGCATCTTCGAAGCGCGAGCGTGACAGCGCCGTGCCGGTCTGAACACTGCTGTCGAAGCGCGACTCCACCATGAACAGGTAGTTGTCACCCGATTCCGGGTAGACGTGGCCCGCCTCGCGCTGGATGAGGTCACCGATCACATCATTGGGCACCCGCGCGCAGATGCAGCCGAGACACTTACCGCCAACATGCACCGGCTGATAGAACATCAGGGTGACCGCATCATGGAAGCGCGACGTGCTCGCGCCCAGGCGCTGGGTCAGCGGATCACGGTAAGGCCCATGCAGGAACGGATCACTCATCCCGCGCGCTACCGCTCGGCCATCAAGATCCTGCTGCCCGATATGAGCCGCGCAGGTGGATGCCAGCACGCGGCCTTGCGGGTCGATGACGAACAGCTCGGAAATATCCGGCAGCTGTGCCCGTTTCCCCTCCAGCACATCGCTAGCGACGTGGCCAACGGCTTCGCCCAGATTTGGCGGCGAGGTCCGCCAGATGACCCCAGTGACTGGCGACCCAGTTCTGCAGGATGCGCACCCGTGACTGCGCAACGCCCTCGAAGACCTGCTCCACCACGGGATACACGCCACGATTCAACCAGCACGACCAGCGCATCGACAGCTTGCCGGTTGGCCCCGACCACGGAAGCCAATGGCGCTCGCTAGCGGACAGATGCATCAGATTGCTTTGAAGATGAGGCACGGGCGATTCCTTACTGCCGACAAAATATGCTGGCGTTTTGCAATTAGCAGACCAGCCATGCCGTCACGTTTGCTCATCAGCGCGGCAAGACACAGCGCTCCAGCATTGATTAACTGCTGGCTTCGTGGGACCCAGATATTGAGTGGGACGAGTGAGGCCCCGCGATAGAGCCGCGCGTCGCGCTTTTCCGTGCGGGACGGCGCCGGTCAGTACGCACCGATATGGAACAGCCACAAACCTTCACTACCGTCGACGCACCCGTTCGGTGCAGAGTTAGCTCGCGGGCCGCAGTGCCGCAATCAACGAATCCAGCGAATAGCCCAAGCGCGGTGCCAACACTTCGGCCCGCTGGCGCAGCCCGGTCATGTCCAGCTGCTGATCGAGATCCGCTGGCACCAGCAGCACCACGTTGCCCTCCTTCACGGGGCACTCCCAGTAATGCCGATGATAGAGGCCACGCAGCAGCGCCGCGCCCAACGGGCGATCGTCATCGGTGCCCCACTGATTGATGATCAGCCAGCCGCCCGGATTGAGTTTTTCCTGACAGCGCTTGAGGAACGACCAGGCCAGATGCGCGGCATCCGGGCCTGCATCGTTGTACAGGTCGACGAAGATCAGATCGGAACTCTCGGCGGTATCCAGCAACTCGGTGGCATCGCCGATGCGGATATACAGCCGCGAGTCGTTCTGCAAGCCGAGGTACTGCATCGCAAGCTCCGGCACCGCCGGCCGCAGCTCAATGACCTCGACGTCCTCCAGCGGCAGGAACTGCAGACAGGCCTGCGTCAGGTTGCCGGCACCAAGCCCTAGAAACAGTGCGGTTTCCGGTTCTGCATGACAAAGCCCACCGAGCAGCATCGCGCGGGTGTAATCGTATTCAAGCCAGGCAGGATCGGCGGTGAATACGCAGCTTTGTTCGACCGCCGCGCCAAACTCGAGAAAACGGTAGTCGCCCACCTCGAGTACGCGAATCAGCCCGAAAGCGTCATGCACTTCGGCGAGCAGACGTTCCTCTTTGTCCATCAATGTGCTCCGCAGCTATCCGATCACCAGCGTGTCGGCGAACGCATCTTACGCAGCCCCATAGGCCATCGCTATCTCCGGGGCCCGGGCGCTTCAGGTAAAATCGCCGCACTTTTATCAGTTGGAACGATCATGAACGACGCCTGGAGCCCCGATAGCTGGAAAAGCAAGCCGATCCAGCAGCAGCCCGAATACCCGGATGCCGAACACCTCTCGCGCGTTGAACGCACCCTGGCCGGCTTGCCACCGTTGGTCTTCGCCGGCGAAGCACGGGAGCTGAGACGGCAGTTCGCCGAGGTGACCCAGGGCCGCGCGTTCCTGTTGCAGGGCGGCGATTGCGCCGAGAGTTTCGCCGAATTCTCGGCCACCAAGATTCGCGACACCTTCAAGGTGCTGCTGCAGATGGCGATCGTCATGACCTTCGCGGCCGGCTGCCCGGTGGTAAAGGTCGGGCGCATGGCCGGCCAGTTCGCCAAGCCCCGTTCGGCCGGCGACGAAACCGTCGATGGCGTGACGCTGCCGGCTTACCGGGGCGATATCGTTAATGGCATCGACTTCAACGCACAAAGCCGCGTGCCGGACCCGGAGCGTCTGCTGCAGGCCTACCATCAGTCCACCTCCAGCCTGAACCTGCTGCGTGCATTCGCCCAGGGCGGTTTCGCCGACCTGCACCAGGTGCATCAGTGGAACCTGGACTTCATCGCCAACTCCCTGCTGGCCGAGAAGTACCACCAGCTCGGCGCACGCATCGACGAAACGCTGAAATTCATGCGCGCATGCGGCCTGGATGGCGCGCCACAGTTGCGCGAGACCAGCTTTTTCACGGCTCACGAGGCACTGTTGCTGAACTACGAGCAGGCTTTCGTCCGCCAGGACAGCCTCAGCGGCGGCTGGTACGACTGCTCCGCGCACATGCTGTGGATCGGTGACCGCACCCGACAGCTCGACGGCGCGCATGTCGAATTCCTGCGCGGAGTGGGCAATCCGATCGGCGTGAAGGTCGGCCCGAGCATGGACAGCGAGGAGCTGATCCGCCTGATCGACATCCTCAACCCGCAGAACGACCCCGGTCGCCTGAATCTGATCGTGCGCATGGGCGCCGACAAGGTCGAAGCCGGCCTGCCGCGACTGGTGCGCGCGGTACAGAACGAAGGTCGCCATGTGCTCTGGAGTTCCGACCCAATGCATGGCAACACCATCAAGGCGTCCAGCGGCTACAAGACGCGGGACTTCGAGAAGGTGCTCGCCGAAATGCGTCAGTTCTTCGATGTGCATCGTGCCGAGGGCAGCTACCCCGGTGGGATTCATATCGAGATGACCGGACAGAACGTCACCGAATGCATCGGCGGTTCGCGGCCGATCACCGAAGCCGGCCTCAGCGATCGCTATCACACCCAGTGCGACCCGCGGTTAAACGCCGATCAGTCGCTGGAAATGGCGTTCATGATCGCGGAAACCCTGAAGCAGCTGCGGCCCAACTGATGGCGAGGTAGAAGCCGCGGGCTGCCGGTCACGGTGCTCGACACTTATCGCGCACCGATCGGCAAGTGAAAGGACATAAAAAACCCGGCACCAGGCCGGGTTTCTTTTTCGAGCGGTCTGCGTGGCCTATCAGGCCTTGACGCGGGACTTGTACTCGCCGGTGCGGGTGTCGATTTCGATCGAGTCACCGATTTCGCAGAACGCGGAAACCTGCAGCTCAGCACCGTTCTTCAGGCGGGCGGTCTTCATGACCTTGCCGGAAGTATCGCCACGTACGGACGGCTCGGTGTAAACGATTTCACGAACGATGGTGGTCGGCAGTTCGACGGAGATCACCTTGTCGTTGTAGAAAACGGCTTCGCAGACGTCGGTCATGCCGTCTTCGATGAAGGTCATCACACCTTCCAGGTCGTCTTTTTCGATTTCGTACTGGTTGAACTCGTCGTCCATGAACACGTACAGCGGGTCGGCGAAGTAGGAATAGGTCACTTCCTTGCGCTCGAGGATGACCGGCTCCAGCTTGTCGTCAGCCTTGTAAACGGTCTCGGTAGCCGAACCGTTGAGCAGGTTCTTCAACTTCATCTTGACCACGGCACTGTTACGGCCGGACTTGTTGAACTCGGCTTTCTGGATGACCCAGGGTGCGCCGTTGATGATGGCCACCTGGCCGGCACGGAACTCTTGTGCGGTTTTCATACGAAATATCCGAAGGGGAATTAGAGACAAAAAACAGGCCGCGTATCATAGGGTCTGTTCCCGCCTGGTCGCAAGCCACGTTGCTGCGCCAAATGGCGCCATGCGGAGCGGCGTACAACAAGGCGCGGAGATCAGGCTACGGCCTTTCCCCACCATAATTGAAGCTGCGGTCGCACGCTAAGCGTGAACAGCACCTAGCCAATCGGTGTAGAAAAACACCAGCTTTCCGGCCAGATCGCCATTGGCCACCTGCTCGTGGGTCCAGGCTTCGGCATGTTGCAGCAAGGTCGGGTATTCGCGGACCAGAGCGGTCCAGGCTTCGCCAGCCCCCTGCCCAGCGTTCCAGGCACGCCAGAATTCGCGCAGCGCTGCGCTGGCCGTGGGCGACAGCTCATGCGCGTACAGATCGAGAAAGGCATGGAGCTTATCCCAGTGGGCATCCTCTTCCTGAGGATAGATGTGCCACACCAGCGGTCTGCCGGCCCACTGGGCGCGGATAAAGGACTCCTCCCCGCGCACTGCGTTGAAATCGCAGCTCCACAGCAACAGATCGTACTCGTCCTGAGTCATGAACGGCACGATGCACAGCTGCAGACTGCCGCGCCGATGCTGATCGCCCGCCTGCAGGCTCGGCACGCCAAGCCAGGCGGCAACATCGCCAAGCACTCGACCTTCCGGAACCAGCAGCTGGTTGCTGCGCGAATCGGCCGCGAGGGCGTCTAGCCAACCCGCGACCGCAGTGTTTTCGTAGGCGAACAAAGACAACAGGCGCGCGCCGGGCTGTCGCGCTACGCCGAGCGAGGCAAGAAAAGCGGTCTGTTGCGCCATATCGCTCTGAAATTCCGCACGGCGCAACATCAGATCAGCTTCACGGATCAGCCCGCCGGTCCGGGCTTCGAAGCCCGGGAAGAAGAAGTACTTCTGCAAGCCGTTGGCCTGCAGTGAGGGCAGCGCATGGCAGCCGACGATCCAGTCCTCGGCACTCAGATACTCGAGGTTCAGCCAGAGGATGCGACGACCGCTGGCAGCCATGGCATTGATGTAGGGTTGCGGCAGATTGCAGGCGAACGCCTCGATGACCACATCGGCGGGCTCGGTAGCTGACCATTGGCCGGACCAGCGCCGGACCTCCACGCCCTCGTGCAGCTGCTGTTCCGCCTCGGCATTGGCCGCCGGGCACAGCCGAGCGAAAGTATCCAGGTCATCCACCCACAGCCGCACGTGCTGACCGTGTTCCGCCGCCAGCTGCCGGGCCAGGCGCCAGGTGACGCCGATGTCACCGAAGTTATCCACGACTGCGCAGAAGATGTCCCACTTCGCTTTTACAGACAAAACCGTGCTCCTCGAGCCGATACCGGCACTTCGTTCCTCTGGAAACGCTGCGCAGGATACAAGGTTGGCGCCAGCAACCGGTTGCCATGCCACAACCCAGGAACGGCAGACGCGCGTATACGCCCGAGCCTGCAAAGGCGTCAGCGGATTCAGACAAGAGAGAAAGGAAAAACGAGAAGATCGTTATGGAGGTGAACCCTACCAGCCACACCCCGGCACACAATGTCACCGCTGCGGCTGCTCCCTTCCGGGCCTGACCGGGTTCACGGCTGATCGTTGCGAGGGGACCGGCAGGGCCCACCATAACGAAACCCGCCTGGCGGCGAGCGGCGCCATTGTACCGGCTTATCAGCAACTTACAACCACAGACTGCTTCCACGCTTACGGCAGGCCAATTGCATCCTCTTCCATGAAGCGCCAGCAACCCGACTATCAATGGATTGAACCGGCGAGCGGTATGCGCATTGCGTCGAAAGCCTCTAGCCAAAGACCAACGTCTGTCCGAGGATGAGCAGGCTCAAGCGCTATCGCACGCTTGTCATGAAACCATGCTGTGCAGCGATTTCGCTGTGCGGCTGATGGCAACAGCACACGAGGTAATCATGAGCAAGGCTCCAATCGCCGTCATCGGAACCGGGATCGCGGGGCTCTCCGCTGCGCGCGCCCTCCACGATGCCGGGCAGGCAGTACATCTGTTCGACAAGAGCCGCGGCAGCGGCGGCCGCATGGCCAGCAAACGCAGCGATGCGGGCTCGCTCGATCTGGGCGCGCAATACTTCACCGCCCGGGATCGTCGCTTTGGCGAAACCGTCCGCCAGTGGCAGAGCGAAGGCTGGGTCGATCAATGGTCGCCCAGCATGTACCAGTCCCATGACGGTCAACTGAAACCATCTGCCGACGAGCAGGTGCGCTGGGTCGGCACACCGACGATGAGCTCGATCACCCGCGGGTTGCTGGGCGACATGCCGGTCAACTTCAGCTGCCGCATCACCGAAGTGTTTCGCGGCGAGCAGTTCTGGACGCTGGTCGATGCCACAGGCGTAAGCCACGGACCATTCAGCCAGGTGGTGATTGCCGTGCCGGCGCCGCAGGCGGCTGCGCTGCTCTCCAGCGCGCCCAAGCTCGCCGCCGTCGCCGCCAGCGTAGCCATGGAGCCCACCTGGGCGGTCGCGCTGGGCTTCGCGATTCCGTTGAACACCATGCTGGAAGGCTGCTTCGTTCGCGACGATGCGCTGGACTGGATTGCTCGCAACCGCAGTAAGCCCGGCCGCAACGGCGAGCTGGATACCTGGGTTTTGCACGGCACCAGCAGCTGGAGCCGACAGCACCTCGACCTGCCCAAGGAGGCGGTGATCGAGCGCTTGCATGGCGCATTCGCCGAGCTGATCGATTGTGTGGTGCCGGCCCCGGAGTTCACCTTGGCCCATCGCTGGCTGTATGCCCGCCCGGCCCAGGCCCACGAATGGAATGCCCTGGCCGACGCCGGGTTGGGTCTTTACGCCTGCGGCGACTGGTGCCTGTCCGGCCGAGTGGAAGGCGCCTGGCTTAGCGGCCAGGAAGCGGCGCGCCGGCTGCTTGAGAATCTGTAGAGCGGCTGCCAGCGGCTGATCTGACCCAGGTCAGCCGTACGCGCAAGGCCAGCTGCTATGATCGCGCGCTTTCTGCACTGCCCCCTTCAGCGGAGTTCCGATGAATCCCTCCACCCTGATCGGCATCGTCGCGAGCATCGGACTGCTCGCCGTCGTCATGCTCTTCGCCGCCAAAGAACCCGCGCTTTTCATCGACCTGCCAAGCCTCGGCATCGTACTGGTCGGCACCCTGGCGGCGACCTTTATCAGCTATCCGTTGCGCGAAGTCACCCGAGTGTTCGGGCTGATCTGGACCGTGATGCGCAACGAGCGCCTGTACACGCGGCAGGATCTCGATGAGCTGGTGCAGATCTCGCGACTGTGGATCAGCGGTGACCTACCTGCGGTGGAAAAAGCGGTCGAGCAGGTCAGCAATCCCTTTCTGCGCACCGGCGTGCAGCTGGTGATCGACAACACCCCGGAAGAAGACATCCTGGAACTTCTGCAATGGCGCATCGCACGACTGCGCGCCCGGGAGAATGCCGAGGCACAGCTGTTCCGGGCGATGTCCAACTATGCGCCGGCGTTCGGCATGATCGGCACGCTGGTCGGGCTGATCAACCTGATGTTCATGCTCGGTAGCGGCAATATGGACCTGATCGGCCGCAGCCTCGCGGTCGCGCTGATGACGACCTTCTACGGCGTGCTGCTGGCCAACCTGATCCTCAAACCAGTGGCCGTGAAGCTCGAACGGCGTACCGAGCAACGCGTGGCGCTGATGAATCTGGTGATGCAGGGCATCTCCATGATGTGCAATCGCCGCAGCCCGGCCTACATGCGCGAAACGCTCAAGTCGTTCATCGCCCACCACGACGACGAAATTCGCGACGGCAGCCCCGCCGCACCGCGCAGCGCGCCGCAGGACGAACGCACGTGAACGGCCAGGCATCGCCGGGCAGCAGCTTCTCCCGCTGGCATATCGAGCCGCAGCGAGAGGAAGAGCAGGAAGCCTGGCTGATCACCTACCTGGACATGCTCACCCTGCTGCTGGTGATGCTGGTGATCATGCTGGCGCTGGCCGGCAAGGGCGAAGGCCAGCAGAGCGAGCCCTCGATGGTAGAAGCCACGCAGCAGGCGGCTGGCGATCAGCTGGTAGCACTGCAGCCAAGCGCTTCACCCATACCATCGATCGTGCCGCTACCGGCGCCGGCGGCTGATACGCAGCAGGACGACACGAGCGAAGCGAAGCCCGATCTGGCGCTGGGCGACGACATCGAGGTCATCGTCAACGATGGCAGCATCAGCTTTCGAATCAGCAGCGAAATTCTGTTCGGCTCAGGGCGGGCGGAGCTGGAAGACGCCGGGCTGGATGTGATCGACCGATTGGTCCCGACCCTCGCCGCAGGCGGTCATCGGATCATCGTCGAGGGCCATACCGACAATCTGCCCATCCAGACCGAGCGCTTCCCGTCCAACTGGGAGCTTTCCGCCAGCCGCGCCAGCAGCGTGGTGCGCTACCTGCAGCTGACCGGCATCGAATCGACGAGGCTGAGCGCAACCGGCTACGCCGACACGCGACCGCTCGCCGACAACGGCGACGAACAGGGTCGCGCCAGCAACCGCCGCGTCGAGCTGGTCATGCAGACCGAGGCGGACAAGCCCTAACGCGTCAGCCCAGCGCGGTATCGAGGAACATCATCACCGCGAAGCCCACCATGAGGCCCAGCGTGGCGGGCGTCTGATGGCCGTTGCGGTGGGTTTCCGGGATCACCTCGTGGGATACCACGAAGATCATTGCCCCCGCGGCCAGGCCGAGGCTGATGGGATAGGCGATGGCGAAGCCGCTGGACATGCCGATACCCACCAACGCGCCGATCGGCTCCATCAGCCCGGATGCCGCGGCGACCAGCACCGAACCCAGCGCCGACAACCCGGTGGTGCGCAACGCCAGCGCGACGGCCAGGCCCTCGGGAATGTCCTGAATGGAGATCGCCGTGGTCAGCGGCAGGCCGACGCTCAGGTCGCCATTGGCGAAGCTCACACCGATGGCCATGCCTTCTGGGATGTTGTGCAGCGCAATGGCGAGCACAAACAGCCAGACCCTGTTCAGGCGTTCGCACTCGGGACCACAGGGGCCAGTGCTTTCATGCTCGTGCGGCGTGAAGTAATCCAGACCGAGCATGAGCAACACGCCAAGACCCAGGCCGACCACCACCGTCAGCGCCGCAGCCGGGCCGTTACCGAACAATTCACGCCCCGCTTCCAGCCCCGGAAGGATCAGGGAGAAAGCGCTCGCAGCGAGCATCATGCCGGCGGCAAAGCCAAGCATGCTGTCCTGGGTGCGGGTAGAAATGTCACGCAGGCCGATCGCCAGAAACGCGCCGACCGCCGTCGCTACGAAACCGGCGCTGCCGCCCAACAGCGCGTAGCGAACGTTGCCCGCCTCGCTGCTCTGCAAAGCGTTGGCGGTACCCGCCACTAGCAGTAACAGCACCGCCACTGCAGTTGCCGCAAGACCGAAGGTGATCCAGGGGTTGGCTTGCGCCTGTGCGAGCCAGGCAGCGCGCAGAGTGGCCGTCGGGCTTTGAACGGTGGACGCCATGATTTCAGAATCCTCGATGCGGGCGGCCAGTGTACTCCGCCACGCCCTGCTCCAGAGCCTATGGTCACGATAGCCGCAGACCATCGCCGACCTGCGCGCAACGCCCGCGTTGTACCCCCATGGGTATGACCGTAAGCTTGGCGGGTTCGATGGCCCGGAGGGGCCGCATTAAGGAGTGGTCCGTCGTGCCCGCTGCAAAAACCATTCGTCGCGCGCTTTTGCTGATCATCCCGGTCCTGCTGCTGGCCGGCTGGATGATCTGGCGCCAGCTTCAAGGGCCGGAACTGCCCGGTTATCGCCTGGAAACACGCCCACTGGTGCAACGCGTGGTCGCCAGTGGCGAGGTGGACAGCCAGTCGCTGGCGCAGGTCGGCAGCGAAATCACCGGAGTTGTCGCCGTGCGCCATGTGCGCGAGGGCGATGCGGTAAAGGCTGGCGATCTGTTGCTGGAGCTGCGCGACGACGAGCAGCGCGCCCGCCTGCGCGAGGCGGAAGCGGCCCTGCAGCAGCTGATCGATTCCAGCCGCCCCCAGGCACAGGCCACCCTGCGCGAGGCACAGAACAACCTCGAACAGGCCGATCGCGAACTCCAGCGCCGGGAGACACTGTTCGAACGCAAGCTCCTGGCCTCCGAGGCGCTTGAGCAGGCTCGCCGCGCAACGCTGACTGCCCGTGTGGTCCGCGATCGCGCCCGCTTCGCCGCCGCGGCCGTGGGCGAAGGCGGCAGCGAGGAACAGGTCCTGCGTCAGCGCCTGGAAGCGGCGCGCGCGAACCTGGCGAAAGCCCGCATCCACGCCCAGGTCGACGGCATCGTGCAGACGCGCGAAGTCGAACCCGGCGACCTGGTACAGCCCGGCCGCACCCTGCTGACGATCGCCCGCTCCGGCAGTAGCGAAATCCTGCTGCCTCTGGACGAAAAGAATCTGGCCCCGATCGAACTGGGCCAGGCCGCCAGGATCATCGCCGATGCCTACCCGGATCGCGTGCTGCCGGCACGCGTCAGCTTCATCGCGCCGAGCGTCGATACCGCCCGTGGGACCATCGATGTCCATCTCGACCTGCTGGAGCCAGCCGACTTCCTGCGTCAGGGTATGACCGTCTCGGTGAACATCGAGACCGGCCGACGCGAGCAAGCCCTGGTATTGCCCAACGATGCGCTGCGCGCCCGCGACGGAACACGTGCGCAGGTATTGCGCGTCAATGACGGCGTGGTGGAGCGGGTCGGCGTGCGTCTGGGGATGCTCGGCACCGCACTGAGCGAAGTCAGTGAAGGGCTGGCGGCAGGTGATTTGGTGTTGATCGGCGACGCCGAGGAAGGCCAGCGCGTACGCGTGCGTGAGCAAGCGATTCCAACCGGCATTCAGGACTGACTGCATGCGCCTGGCCGACTCGCTGTGGACCGAATGGAAGATCGCCCTGCGCTTCTTGCTGGACAACCGCATGCAGACGTTGCTGATCATGTTCGGTATCGCCGTCGGCTCGGCGGTGATCGTGTTCATCACGGCACTGATCACCGGCCTGCAGGCCAATGTGGTCGAGCGCACCCTGGGCACCCAGGCGCATATCCGCATCCTGCCGCCGGACGAGGTCAACCGCATTCTGCCCGCCGATGACCACAGCTGGCCGCTGGTGCTGGAGAGCCCGCGGGCCCAGCGCCTGCGCTCGATCATCAACTGGCAGGACGTACGCGACGTGCTCGACCAGGACGCACAGATCCTCGCGGTGTCGCCGGTGATCAGCGGCCCGGCCATCGCCCGACGCGGCGTGGCCCGCGCCTCGGTGGCGCTGCTCGGCATCGACCCGCCGCGCTATCAGCGCATCATCCCGCTGGCAGACGACCTGATCGCCGGGCAGTTCACCGTGGGCGCCGGCCACGCGGTTATCGGCAAGGAACTGGCACGCGACCTCGGCCTGGGCATCGGGGACAAGCTGCGTTTGGACGCCGGCGAAGGCCGCGAGGCAGTCGTCGATATCGCCGGTATCTTCGAGCTGGGCGTACGCGAGCTGGATGCGCGCTACGTGTACCTGGACCTGAAACAGGCGCAGACACTGCTCGACCTGCCCGGCGGCGTCACGGTGATCGATACCACGGTCGCCGAGATCTTCGAGGCCGATCAGGTCGCCGCGCGCCTCGCACGCCTTACCGGGCTGCGTGCCGAAAGCTGGATGGAAACCAACGGACAACTGCTCAATGCGCTCGCCTCGCAGAGCATGACCACGGAGATGATCCGTGTATTCGTCGGTATCTCTGTGGCCTTTGGCATCGCCAGCGTGCTCGCCGTGAGCGTCGTCCAGCGCACCCGCGAGATCGGCATCCTGCGCGCCATGGGCAGCCCGCGCGGGCAGATCCTGCGCGTGTTCCTGCTGCAGGGCGGGCTGCTCGGGCTGCTAGGTTCGGCCTGCGGCGGAGGCGTCGGCTGGGGCCTGGTGCAGGTTTTCAATCTGTTTGGCCCGCGGCTGTTCACCATTCCGGTCGATCCGACGCTGGTGCCGCTGGCCATGCTGGTAGCGACAATCACCGGCGTGCTGGCGGCGGCGATGCCGGCGCGGCGTGCGGCGCGCTACGACCCTGCGGTGGCGATTCGATATGTCTGAAACCCTGTCAGCCAGCCCGGCCAATGACGTCCTGCGCCTGGAACAGGTACGCAAGGCCTTCAACATAGGCACACCACTGGAAACCGAGGTGCTGCACGGTATCGACCTGCGCCTGAACCGCGGCGAGCTGGCCGCGCTGATCGGCCCGTCCGGCTCAGGTAAGAGCACTTTGCTTAACCTGATCGGCCTGCTCGATACGCCCAGCTCCGGCGAACTGTACGTGCTCGGCCAGGCGACACGCGACAGCGACGACGAAGCGCGCACGCACCTGCGCAACCAGGCAATCGGTTTCGTGTTCCAGTTTCACCACCTGATTTCGGCATTCAGCGTGCTGGAGAACGTGCTGATGCCGCTGATGATTCGCCACGGCAAGCCGTCACACGCGGATATCGACCTGGCTCGCGGCCTGCTCGACGAAGTCGGACTGGCGCAGTTCGCCGACAAGAAGCCGACGCAGATCTCCGGCGGCCAGCAGCAACGAGTTGCCATCGCCCGGGCGCTGGTGACCCGCCCGCCTCTGTTGCTGGCCGACGAGCCGACCGGCAACCTCGATACCCGCACCGCTCAAAGCGTGTTCGAGCTATTTCATCGCATCAATGCCCAGTTCGGCTGCGCAATACTGGTGGTGACCCATGATCCACGGCTTGCGGCCGATTGCGGGCGGACCATACAGCTGGTCGATGGCCATATCGTCAGTGACGCTGCCAATCCGCCAGTCGCTGACCCGACAGCCGCGGCGCCCCTTCCATAGCGGGTCGCGGCGAATGTCCCGCCACCAGCTAATAACTATTAAGTCTAAGCATATAACCTAAATCAGGGCTAACATCACTCCACATGCATACCCCCACCGGTATTAATCTTGGAGAGGAGCGCGTCCATGAATGCCCATATCGAACCCTTCTTCGATCCCGCGACTTTCACCTACAGCTACGTGGTCAGCGATCCGCAGACACGCCAATGCGCGGTGATCGATTCGGTGCTGGACTACGATCCGGCATCCGGCCGTACCTCCCATGCTACCGCCCAGCGTCTGGTCGACTATGTACGCGAGCAGGACCTCAAGGTGCAGTGGCTGCTGGAAACCCACGTGCACGCCGACCATCTGAGCGCCGCGCCGTACCTCAGGCAGCAACTAGGTGGTCAGCTGGCGATCGGTGATCGCATCACCGTGGTGCAGGACACCTTCGGCAAGCTGTTCAACGCCGGTACCGGCTTTGCGACCGATGGCCGCCAGTTCGACCACCTGTTCCACGATGGCGATACCTTCCAGGTCGGCAACATCCAGGCGCGCGCCATCCATACCCCGGGCCACACCCCGGCCTGCATGACCTATGTCATCGGTGATGCGGCGTTCGTCGGCGACACGCTGTTCATGCCCGATTACGGCACTGCCCGTTGCGATTTCCCGGGCGGCGACGCGCGCACGCTGTACCAGTCCATCCAGAAGCTGTTCGCCCTGCCGGGCGACACACGGGTATTCATGTGCCACGACTACAAGGCGCCCGGCCGTGAAGAGTTCCTCCATGAAACGACCATCGCCGCCGAACGCGAACACAACGTGCACGTGCACGCCGGCATCAGCGAGGACCAGTTCGTCTCCATGCGCACGGCACGGGATGCCACGCTGGGCATGCCTACGCTGATCCTGCCCTCTGTGCAGATCAACATGCGCGGCGGCGAGCTGCCCGAGCCGGAAAGCAACGGCACGCGCTACCTGAAGATCCCCCTGGACGTGCTGTAGCCCCAAGCGTGGAGGACGTCGACATGCAAACAATAAAACGACTGACCCCTTTCATCTCCGTCGCTGCCCAGTTGCAACCGGCGGACATGGCGCTGCTGGCCGGCAGCGGATTTCGCTGCGTCATCAACAACCGCCCGGACAACGAGGACGAAGGCCAGCCGTCCAGCGAGGCCATGCGCACCGCCGCCGAGGCGTCCGGCCTTGAGTACCATCATCTACCGGTCGTATCCGGGCAGATCACTGATGCCGACGTCGCGGCCTTCCGAGCGCTACTGGCGCGGATCAAGGGGCCAGCACTGGCGTTCTGTCGCACCGGGACACGCTCGGCCTCGCTCTGGGCACTGGCCGAGGCCCATCACCTCGACCCGCAGGTGTTGCTGCAGACAGCCCAGCAAGCCAGTTACGACCTCAGCGGCCTGCTGCCACGCATGCAGGGTTACTGGCAGTCGACAACCGATCTGCCGCTGCCGGGCGCTTCGAAATTCGCCGTCACGCCGCGCTACGACGTCCTGGTGATTGGCGGCGGCGCGGCCGGCGGCGCCGTGACAGCCAGTTTGCTCAAGCGCGACCCCGAACTGCGCGTCGCAATCATCGAACCCCGTGAACAGCACTACTATCAGCCCGGCTGGACGCTGGTAGGCGCCGGCGTGTTCGACCGCGCCGCCACCGAGCGCGCGATGAGTCGCTGCATTCCGTCCAAGGCGCAATGGATCCGCGCGGCTGCCGAAGCCTTCGAGCCGGAGCACCAGCAAGTGGTGCTCGAAGACGGCAGTCGCATCGGCTATCGGGCGCTGGTGGTCTGCCCGGGCCTGAGCCTCGACTGGGACGCCATCGAAGGCGCCCGCGACAGCCTCGGCAAGTTCGGCGTGACCTCGAATTACGCCTTCGAACTGGCGCCCTACACCTGGCAACTGGTGCAGAACCTGCGCGGCGGCAAGGCGCTATTCACCCAGCCACCCATGCCGATCAAGTGCGCCGGAGCACCGCAGAAGGCGATGTACCTGTCCTGCGATCACTGGCGCCAGCAAGGCGTGCTGAAGGATATCGAGGTCGACTTCTGTTCGGCTGGCGCGGTGCTGTTCGGCGTCGCAGACTTCGTGCCCGCGCTGATGCAGTACGTCGAGCGCTACGGCGCGCGGCTGAACTTCAACCACAATCTGGTGGCTGTCGACGGACCGGCGCGCAAGGCCTGGTTCAAGGTGACCGACAGCGCCGGGCAAAGTACCACGGTGGAGCGTGAGTTCGATCTGCTGCACATGGTGCCACCGCAGCACGCACCGGACTTCATTCGCCACAGCGCCCTGGCCAACGCCGACGGCTGGTTCGAGGCCGAGCACGAGACGCTGCGACATCCGCGCTTCGGCAACGTTTTCAGCCTCGGCGATGTGTGTTCCGCGCCCAACGCCAAGACCGCCGCAGCGGTGCGCAAACAAGCACCGGTGGTCGCCGAAAACGTGCTGAGTGTGCTCAAGGGCAGCGGCCCGCGGGCGATCTACGATGGTTACGGCTCCTGCCCGCTGACCGTCGAGCACGGCAAGGTGATCCTCGCCGAGTTCGGCTATGGCGGAAAGCTGCTGCCGACGTTCCCGCTCGACCCGAAAGTGCCGCGCCGCCTGGCCTGGAAGCTGAAGACCCAATGGATGCCGTCGATCTACTTCGAGATGATGCTCAAGGGCCATGAATGGCTGGCCGAGCCGAAGCATCTGGACTTCGAACCGCGCCCGGCCGAGGCACCCGACGCTTGCGACTTCACCCAGGAGAAGAAGGGATGAAGCAGCGCTTGGCCCGCTACATGCCCATATTGGAGTGGGTCAGGCACTATGATCGCGCGGCCGCGGCCAAGGACAGCCTGGCCGCGCTGATCGTAACGCTGATGCTGATCCCGCAGAGCCTCGCCTACGCCATGCTCGCCGGCCTGCCGCCAGTGACCGGCCTGTACGCCAGTATGCTGCCGCTGATCGCCTATACCCTGTTCGGCACCAGTCGCACCCTGGCAGTCGGCCCGGTGGCAGTGGTATCGCTGATGACTGCGGCCGCCTTGGGACCGTTGTTCGCCCCGGGTAGCGCGGAATATGCGGGCGCGGCCATGCTGCTGGCGCTGCTCTCCGGCGCGGTGCTGCTGCTCATGGCCATGCTGCGCCTGGGCTTTCTGGCGAATTTCCTCAGCCATCCGGTGATTTCCGGCTTCATCAGCGCTTCGGGCATCCTCATCGCTCTCGGCCAGCTCAAGCACATCCTCGGCATCTCAACCGGAGGTGAAAACGCCGTGGAGCTGGTTTGGGGCCTGCTCGGAGCATTGTCGCAAATGCATCTGCCGACATTCATCGTCGGCACGACGAGCCTGCTATTTCTCTACCTGGTGCGCAGCCGCCTCTCCACTTGGCTGCAGCGTTTGGGTATGAGTCCGCATATCGCCGGCACGCTGAGCAAGATCGGGCCGGTCGCTGCCTTGCTGCTGGCGATAGCGGCGGTCAGCGTCTTTCAGCTCGCCGATGCCGGCGTGCGGGTAGTCGGTGCGGTGCCTGGCGGCCTACCCAGCATGAGGCTGCCGACGCTGGATATGACGCTAGCACTGCAACTGCTGCCTGCGGCGGTGCTGATCAGCCTGGTCGGCTTCGTCGAGTCGGTTTCCGTGGCGCAGACCCTGGCGGCCAAGCGCCGCGAACGCATCGAGCCTAACCAGGAACTGGTCGCGCTTGGCGGCGCCAATGTCGCCGCGGCCGTCAGTGGTGGCTTTCCGGTAACCGGCGGCTTCGCCCGCTCGGTGGTCAACTTCGATGCTGGCGCACAGACGCCGCTGGCTGGTGCGCTGACCGCAGTGGGCATCGGCCTCACCGTGCTGCTGTTCACGCCACTGGTCCGCAATCTGCCACACGCGGTACTGGCCGCGACGATCATTGTCGCTGTGCTCAGCCTGGTGGACCTCTCCGCCCTGCGCCGCACCTGGCGCTACTCCCGACAGGACGCAGCGGCCATGGCTGCCACCATGCTCGGTGTGCTGCTGATCGGCGTGGAGAGCGGCATCCTGCTCGGTGTCGGCCTATCGCTGTTGCTGTTTCTCTGGCGCACCAGCCAGCCGCATATTGCCGTGGTCGGCCAGCTGCCGGGTAGCGAGCATTTCCGCAACATCGAGCGCTTCGCCGTAATACAGAGCCCGAGGGTGCTCTCGGTGCGCGTCGACGAGAGCCTGTATTTCCCCAATGCGCGCTTCCTCGAAGACCGCGTCGCCGAGCTGATCGGGCGCTATCCGCAGGCCGAGCACCTGGTGCTGATGTGCCCAGGCGTGAACCTGATCGACGCCAGCGCCCTGGAGAGTCTTGAGGCCATCACGGCCCGCCTGCACACCGCAGGCATCCAGCTCCATCTTTCCGAGGTCAAGGGGCCGGTCATGGACCGATTACGGAACACTGATTTCCTCGCTCATTTGGGCGGTCAGATTTTCATCAGCCAGTACGAAGCGCTGCTCGCACTGGACCCGGACACCACCCACCATGCCCGTGAACGGCAGCGTGAATGTTTTGGCAACATCAAGGAGAACGCAGGATGAAGAACGCACATGACCTCGTCGAACTGGCCCGGGCCCACGTACAGGAAGTCGCAGTCGCGGATGCCGACGCCGCGATCCAGGCAGCGGACGTGCTGATCGACGTGCGCGAGGCGGATGAGTTTCGTGAAGGCCATATCGCCGGCGCCCTCAACATTCCGCGGGGGCTGCTGGAGTTCAAGCTCAGCGGCACACCGGAACTCGCCGCGCGCGACATGAGCATCGTGCTCTATTGCAAGACCAGCGGTCGCGCCGCACTGTCCGCAGCAGCGCTGCAGGACATGGGCTACCTGCATGTCCAGTCGATCGCCGGCGGGTTCGACGCCTGGGTCGGCGCGAACAAGCCCGTTGTGAAGCCGAGCCTGCCCAGTTTCGAATAGCCGGACCGCAGCGCGCAGACAAAAAAAGGCCGACACCGATGTCGGCCTTTTTGCTGTGGAGCCTCGCAGACTCTCAGGACTTGGAATCGCACGCCTTGCAAGTCTTGATACCAAGCAGCGTATACGCTGGGCAGAAACGGAAGATGCCAGTCGCCAGCGGCAACAGACCGATCCAGCCCCAGGCACCGATCACGCCGCCCAGGCTCAGACCGATAAGCACCAAGCCGACAACGATGCGCAGTGCCCGATCAATGGTTCCAACGTTGACTTTCATAAAGACCTCCCGGTCAGCAAGCGCGCCGGCGTTCCAGCGCGGAGAACAACAGCATTCCGCCAAGCATGGCGAGAACGAAAAGCACGACCTGCCAGTGCCCGCCGAGCAGCATGGCGATGGCCGGGCCCGGACAGATGCCAGCGATTCCCCAGCCCACACCGAACAGCAGACTGCCACCGATCAGCCTGCCATCCAGCTCGCGCTTGGTTGGCAGCTGCATCGGCGCATCGAGCAAAGAGCGCTCGTGTTTCCTCGCCCAGGTGAAAGGCACCAGCGCCGTAGCGATGGCACCGACCATCACCAGCGCCAACGAGGGATCCCAGGCGCCCGCCAGATCAAGGAAACCGATGACCTTGGCCGGGTTGGCCATTCCGGAAAGCAGCAGCCCCAGCCCGAATAGCAGACCAGCAGCAAACGAAGTCAACTTGCGCATGCTCAGCCCCCCGACAGATGACGTAGTACATAGACCGTGGCGAAGCCGGCGACCATGAATGCCACGGTCGCCACGATGGAGCGCGGTGACAGTCGCGAGATCCCGCAGACTCCATGCCCACTGGTGCAACCGGAGCCGTAGCGAGTACCGACGCCGACCAACATCCCGGCCACCAGCAAACCGATCCAGCCGGACTGAAACTCCATCGCTGGCAGGGTGCCAAACAGCATCCAAAGGAGCGGCGCGAGCAGGATGCCGAGCAGAAACAACAGTTTTTCGCTTCGCCCCTCGCCCCCAGTTTCCAGCAGGCTGGCAAGCAGCCCGCTGATCCCGGCGATTCGGCCATTGAGCAGGACGAACAAGCTGGCCGCGGCACCAATGAGGACACCACCAGCCAACGCCGCCCAAGGTGTGAAATTGATCCAATCGATGGTCATTGCTTGCCCCCTTCGCAGAACAGCTGATAAAGCGTCGTGATCACCGCCAATGCTTCAGCGCTGCTGATCCGGTAGTAGACCTGCTTACCTTCGCGGCGCGTTGCAACAAGCCCCTCCCGGCGCAATACGGCGAGCTGCTGCGACAGCGTCGGCTGCTGAATGCCCAGCAGCTGTTCCAGCTCGGAGACGTTGCGCTCGCCCAGCGACAACTGGCAAAGCACCAACAGGCGGTCAGGGTTGGCCAAAGCCTTCAGCAAAGCCCCCGCGGACGCCGCATTGGCGCGCAGTTGCTCGATATCCAGATCGGCAGTCATAGGTCAGCGATCAAACATTTAAGATGATGACAATATATTTTTTTATATATTGTTTGGCAAGCCCTGACCGAAAGAAGTTGGCCGCCAGCGGCGGCGTCGCTAGCATGCCCCTACCCGTATATGAGCCGCGACCCTAAATCGGAATCTTCGCAGGCTCTCCATCCAGTCATGTCGAGGTAGCCGCATGAATGACCAGACCCTCCCCGTGGAATCCGCAGAGATGCAGGCCCAGCAGCAGGCCATGCTGAAACGTTTAGCGAGAGTCGAGGGGCAGGTGCGCGGCATCCAGGCAATGATCAAGCGAGGCGAAGATTGCGAAGCCATCGCTCAGCAGTTTTCCGCTGCTCGTAGCGCGCTGGACAAAGCCTACCGACTGATGCTGACCTGCCTGATCGAAGAGGCGCTGCACGACCAGACGCAAGATACAGGCGAGACCCTGGAACGGGTGCGCAGCATCTTCACCAAATACACCTGAGGGGACGCCACCACCTTGAGTCTCCTCCGGCAGCCCCGCCGCGCGATGCAGTAGGCTGACCTGAGGTAGCGGACGGCGCCAGCGCATGGCAAGCCACGCAGGCACTGGCCATAAACATCAGCAGGCGCTGAGATCTGAAAGGGATCGACTGAAACGAAAAAAGCGACCCTAAGGTCGCTTTTTTCTTTCTTCAATCACCTTGATAAGGCCACCGAAGAGAATTTGGAGCGGGAAACGAGACTCGAACTCGCGACCCCGACCTTGGCAAGGTCGTGCTCTACCAACTGAGCTATTCCCGCGTTGTCTACAATAAATATGGCGTCCCCTAGGGGACTCGAACCCCTGTTACCGCCGTGAAAGGGCGGTGTCCTAGGCCACTAGACGAAGGGGACGTTGCCCGGAAACCACAAGCTTCATTCCGGCTTGCAGCGCTCTGTTTGGTGCTTCACGCTGCAAGTGGCGCGCATTCTATGGAGGCCCTCGGGAGTCGTCAAGCATAGTTTTAAAAAAAATTTGAAGGCCATATCCGGGCAGCACGCAGAGCTATCGGCCACATCATCAAGCCACTACACTCAGCGAAAGACCAGCGGCTCAAGAGGTGCAGTCAAGTGTCTCCATTAATGATCACTGGGTTGATCCTGGCCGGTGTGTTCCTGCTGGTCGGCATCGTCTACACCATTCAGATCGTCGAAAAAGGCAATCTGGAAAAGGCCCGTAAGCGGGCTGACCTCACTGACCGCTGCCGCCGCTGCGCGGAACTGTCCGACGGACTCCCGGGACAGATGATGACACCCGCGCTGAAGCTATTGCTGACCCGCCTCGAACTTGCGCTGAGCGAACGCCTGCGGCCGGTGGACAAGGGCAATGACAAACTGAGCGCGCGAATGCAGACGCTGCAGGCCGAGCTGGCCAAGGGCGAAGCGATCGAGATGCGCAATGCTCCGCGGCAGATCGTGACGGAAGCACAGGCCAAGGAAAGCCGCTTCATGCTCGAAGATCTCCACGCCCAGATCGTTCGCGCCACCAAGGACGGCCTGATCGATCAGGCCGAAGCCAAACGCTGGGTGCAGGACATCCAACGCATGCTGGCTATCCTGCACATCGAGTTCTTCACCGGCTTGGGCAAACTTGCGCTGCAACAGAACCAGCCGCAACGCGCACGCCTGGCCTTCGAACGAGGCATTCAGCATATTCGCCGCCAGCCTGCACCGGCGCCTTATCAGAGCCAGCTCAAACAGCTGGAAGCCCTCCTCGCACATGCCGACGCTTTGGTGTTGAAGAACGAGGTGCCCAAGACAGACGAGCCCAACGAGCTCGCCGAAGGCATGAAGGCGTTCGATGACGAAGATCTCTGGAAGAAAAACAACGTCTATTGATAGCTCATCAGCCCTGATCTGCTACGGAGAAATCCCATGACCTTGACCGTGTATGGCGTTCCCCTCTCACCGTTCGTGCGCAAGGTGCGCCTGTGCCTCAGGCAAAAGGGGCTCGATTATCAGCTAGAGACGGTCATGCCCTTCACGCCTCCGCAATGGTACCTGGCCATCAATCCACTGGGACGCATCCCGGCGCTCAAGGACGGCGACTGCACCCTCGCTGACTCCAGCGTGATCTGCCAGTACCTCGAGGAGGCCTATCCCGATACGCCTGCCCTTTACGCTAGCAACGCGCAGGAACGCGGGCGGGTCCGCTGGCTGGAAAAGTACGCAGACTACGAGTTGGCACCTCTGGCCACCTTTACCGTTTTCCGCAACCGCATCCTTAAGCCGACCGCCGGTCAAGCCTGCAATGAAGAGGCAGTGCAGGCCGCGCTGAAGCAGAAGCTACCGCCGCATTTCGATTACCTTGAGCAGCAACTCGCCCAGCGGGAGTTCCTCGTCGGCAACCAACTGTCGATGGCGGACATCGCCGTCGCCTGCCAACTGATCAACATGGCGCACGGTGGCGAACAGCTCGACGCGCAGCGCTGGCCCGACCTCGCAGCACATCATGCACGCATGCTGGCATTGCCATCGGTCGCGGGCATCCTGCCGGACGAGCAGCGCATGAACGCCAAGCTCAAGGAAATGGGCAAGGCAGCTACCGCCTGAGTTCCGATCACGCCCGCGGTGAGGTCACGCAGCAGGCTGCCTTGACGCGTTATCTCAGCAGATACGTTCAGGCTCGCGCTTCGAGCAGACGCTTACCCACCCACTGCCGAGCGTATTGGTAGGCGCAGCGACCGTTGCGGTTGCCGCGCCCGGTCGCCCAACGAATCGCATCCTTCTCCAGGGCTTCGCTCCACTCCCAATCGAGGCTGGCCCGCCGCGCCAACGAATCGATCCAGTGGCGTACCACACTGAGGTAGTGCTGCTGGGTGAAGGGGTAGAACGACAGCCACAAACCGAAGCGATCGGACAACGCGATCTTGTCTTCCACCGCTTCGTTCGGGTGCAGTTCGCCGTCGACCATCTGCCAGTTCTCGTTGTCACTCTGGCGTTCCGGGACCAGGTGCCGGCGATTGGACGTGGCGTACAACAGCACGTTCTCCGGCGCGCGCTCCAGCGAGCCATCCAGCACACTCTTGAGCACGCGATAGTCGCCCTCTCCCGCCTCGAACGACAGGTCGTCACAGAACAGAACGAATGCCTGTTGTAACCCGGCCAACAGTTCGACAACGCGTGGCAGGTCCGCCAGATGGTCACGCTCGATTTCGATCAGACGCAGCCCATCCGCGGCGTATTCGGCCAGCAACGCGCGAATCAACGACGACTTGCCGGTGCCACGGGCGCCCCACAACAGCACGTGGTTGGCCGGCAATCCATCGACGAACTGGCGCGTGTTGGCGGACAGCAGATCGCGCTGGCGATCAATGCCGATCAGATCAGCCAGACTCAGATCCAAGCTGACTTCCAGCGGTGCCAGAAAGCCGCTGCGAGCATCACGCTGCCAGCGCGCCGCAAAGGTACGATCCCAATCGATGACCGCTGGCTGGGCAGGTAGCAGCGGCTCGATACGCGCCAGCAGTCCCTCGGCACGCTGCAGGAAGGCTTTCAACTCGACATCCATGATGACTCCAGAGACGAAAAGGCCCGGCTGAACCGGACCCGACAACAGGCAATCAGGCAGGCGAAACGCAACCTCACTTAAGCAGCAGTCAAAGCAATGTCTCGATTTCCGCGGCCATTGCCTCCGGCGTGGTGCGAGAGGAAAAACGCCTCACCGCCCTACCCTGGTCAGAGATGAGAAACTTGGTGAAATTCCACTTGATCGCCTTGCTACCCAACAGCCCAGGTGCGCGCTTTTTCAATTCAATGAAGAGCGGATGAGCATCCCCACCGTTCACCTCGACTTTGGCAAACAGGGGAAAGGAAACGCCGAAACGGCGTTCGCAGAATGCTGCGATGTCCTGCTCGCCGTCTGGCTCCTGCTTGCCGAACTGGTTACAGGGAAATCCGAGCACGATCAATCCGCGCCCGCCGTAACGCTGCCACAACGCTTCCAACCCCTTGTATTGCGGGGTAAAACCACACTGACTGGCCGTATTGACCACCAGCAGCACCTTTGCATCGAAATCCGCGAGCCTCTTCTGCTCGCCCTCGATGGTGACGCAGGGAATGTCCAGCATAGGATCGTGCATGCGAGGCTCCTTGCAACCGACGATGCTCAGGCTTCGCGCGGTTTCAGGTTGAGAGAGGCGGAATTGATGCAGTAGCGCAACCCGGTCGGCTGCGGGCCATCGGGAAAAACATGACCGAGGTGAGCATCGCAGCGTGCGCACCTGACCTCGATCCGGTGCATACCGTGACTGAAATCATCCAGGCTGGCGATAGCGGTATCACTGACCGGCTGGAAATAGCTGGGCCAGCCACAGCCGGAATCGAACTTAGCATCCGCATCGAACAGTGGCGTGTCGCAGCAGGCGCAATGGTAGATGCCAGGTGTCTTCGTGTCGTTGTACTTACCCGTGAAGGGACGCTCGGTGGCGCGCAGCCGGCATATCTGGAACTGCTCATCGGAGAGTTCCTCGCGCCAGACGTCGAGCGGTTTTTCCAGCTTGTCCATCGATACACTCCTCAGCTCAAAAAAGGCCGATCTGTACCTTTTCCGGTGGTCGGGGCGCACGTATCATGCGTCCCTCTTCGACGCCTAGTCTGGCAGCGGGGTTTCCGACTGCCAAGGCGCCCGGGTTCATGCCAAGCGCGGCCAGCCATTTTCGGAACTGGCGCGTTTTCACTTCGGGACACTCAGGATCATGCAGGTCAGCAAATCGAACAAGCTTGCCAATGTCTGTTACGACATCCGCGGGCCCGTGCTCAAGCACGCCAAACGCCTGGAAGAGGAAGGCCATCGCATCCTCAAGCTGAACATCGGCAACCCGGCGCCGTTCGGTTTCGAAGCACCGGAGGAAATCCTCCAGGACGTGATCCGCAACCTGCCCACTGCCCAGGGCTACAGCGACTCCAAAGGCCTGTTCAGCGCCCGTAAGGCGATCATGCAGTACTACCAGCAGAAGCAGGTTGAAGGCGTCGGCATCGAAGACATCTACCTCGGCAACGGTGTGTCCGAGCTGATCGTCATGTCCATGCAGGCATTGCTGAACAATGGCGATGAAGTGCTGATCCCTGCCCCGGATTACCCGCTGTGGACCGCTGCGGTGAGCCTGGCCGGCGGCAAGCCGGTGCACTACCTTTGCGACGAGCAGGCCAACTGGTGGCCGGACCTGGCCGATATCAAGGCCAAGATCACGTCTAACACCAAGGCATTAGTGCTGATCAACCCGAACAACCCCACCGGCGCGGTCTACCCCAAGGAAGTGCTCGAAGGCATGGTCGAGCTGGCGCGCCAGCACAAGCTCGTTCTGTTCTCCGACGAAATCTACGACAAGATCCTCTACGACGACGCCGTACACATCTCCACCGCTTCGCTGGCGCCGGACGTGCTCTGCCTGACCTTCAACGGGCTGTCCAAATCCTACCGGGTTGCCGGCTTCCGTTCGGGCTGGGTGGCGATTTCCGGGCCGAAGCACAAGGCGCAGAGCTACATCGAAGGCCTGGATATACTCGCCAACATGCGCCTGTGCGCCAACGTACCGTCGCAGCATGCGATTCAGACTGCACTGGGCGGCTACCAGAGCATCAATGACCTGGTATTACCGCCGGGCCGCCTGCTCGAGCAGCGTAACCGTACCTGGGAGTTGCTCAACGACATCCCGGGCATCAGCTGCGTCAAACCCATGGGCGCGCTGTATGCGTTCCCGCGCATTGACCCGAAGATCTGCCCGATCCACAACGACGAGAAGTTCGTGCTTGACCTGCTGCTTTCCGAGAAGCTGCTGATCGTTCAAGGCACTGCATTCAACTGGCCATGGCCGGATCATTTTCGCGTGGTCACCCTGCCCCGCGTCGACGATCTGGAGCAGGCCATCGGCCGCATCGGCAACTTCCTCAAGACCTACCACCAGTAAGCGATGGACCTGCAGATCGACGACTTCTACAAGGACGCGGCGGGCGGCCTGCTGATGCTCTATCAGGCCTTCCCACGCAAGGTCTCGCTGTATGTAGAAGATCTGATCGGCCGGGAAGAGCCGGATGAGTTCGGCCTTCCCTCCAAACGCCACCAGAGCTGCCTGGGTGCTCTGCTCTGGCTCGCCGAGGAGGGCTATCTGCGTTACGAGAGCACCATTCATTTCCAGGCGCTGGACCAGGCGGTGCTTACCGAAAAAGGCTTCGTGCGCCTGTCACGAGCGGTGCCTGGACAGATCGCCGACGACCTCAGCCTCCCTCCCAGCGTGCTGCGCATTCAGGCCAGCCTCGCCCATCAGCTTCGCGAGGCATTGAAGCGCGCGAACAGCGAGCGCATCGCTCAGCTGGCCCGATTGATGTTCGAAAGCCAGTCCGGCGCACCACTGCATCCCAGCCTCCATGGGCAAGCGACATAGCTTGAAATAGTCGCCCGGTTGAATAGCTCAGGGGCGCACCTTATATAGCCTATCGTTCTTCAATTCCTACCCTGGAGTCTGCCGCAACATGATGCGCATTTTCTTGTTCCTGGCCACCAACCTTGCGGTACTGGTCATCGCCAGCATCACCCTTAAGCTGCTCGGGGTCGATCGCTATACCGGCCAGAACTACGGCAGCCTGCTGGTCTTCTGTGCGGTTTTCGGCTTCGCGGGCTCGCTCATTTCGCTTTTCATATCCAAATGGATGGCGAAGATGAGTACGCGTACGGAAATCATCAGCCAGCCGCGCACCCGTCACGAGCAGTGGCTGCTGCAGACAGTCGAGCAGCTGTCGCGCGACGCCGGCATCAAAATGCCCGAAGTCGGCATTTTCCCGGCCTACGAGGCCAACGCCTTTGCCACCGGCTGGAACCGCAACGACGCACTGGTGGCGGTCAGCCAGGGACTGCTCGAGCGCTTCTCGCCGGATGAAGTGAAAGCGGTGCTTGCCCACGAGATCGGCCACGTGGCCAACGGCGACATGGTGACCCTGGCGCTGATCCAGGGTGTGGTAAACACCTTCGTCATGTTCTTCGCACGTATCTTCGGCAACTTCGTCGACAAGGCGATCCTGAAAAACGAGGACGGCCACGGCATCGGCTACTTCGTCGCGACGATCTTTGCCGAACTGGTACTGGGCCTGCTCGCCAGCATTATCGTCATGTGGTTCTCGCGCAAACGCGAGTACCGTGCCGACGAGGCCGGTGCCCAACTGGCCGGCACCAGCGCCATGATTGGCGCCCTGCAGCGCCTGCGTGCCGAACAGGGCATGCCGGTTCACATGCCCGACACGCTCAAGGCATTCGGCATCAACGGTTCGCTGAAGCATGGCCTCGCCGGGCTGTTCATGACCCACCCGCCGCTGGAAGACCGCATCGAAGCGCTGCGCCAGCGCGGCTAATTGCACTGAACGCAACAGGGGCGACGCAAGTCGCCCTTTTCTTTTGTCTATGCAGACTCAACCCGCATACAAGGAATCGCCATGCGTCGTTTCATATTCGCCTGCTTCGCGCTGCTCGCGCTCGGCGGCTGTCAGAGTGCCTACTATTCAGCGATGGAGAAGGCCGGTATCCATAAGCGCGATATCCTGGTCGATCGTGTGGAGGAGTCGCGTGACGCGCAGCAGGAAGCCAAACAGCAGTTCAAGGATGCTTTGGAGCGCTATCGCAGCGTCGTCGAGGTCAAGGGCGGCGATCTGGAGAAGCGTTACGACGCACTCAACGAAGAGTACGAAGCCAGCGTAGCGAGTGCGCGTGACGTCCGCGCCCGCATCGAAGCGGTCGAAGACGTGGCCGACGCGCTGTTCAGGGAATGGGAAAGCGAACTCAAGCAATACAGCAACGCCAGCCTGAAAGCCGCCAGCGCCAAAGAACTCAACCGCACCCGCGCCGAATACCGAACGCTGATCCAGCGGATGAAAGCGGCGGAGAAACGCATCGACCCGGTGCTCAGCGTTCTGCGCGATCAGGTGCTGTTTCTCAAGCACAACCTCAATGCTCGCGCGATAAGCGCCTTGCACGGGGAATACCGCACGCTGCAGGGCAACGTCGACCAACTGATGGCTGACATGCAGCGCGCCATCGACGAGGCCGACACGTTCATCCGCCGCTTACAGGCCGACGGCTGATCGCTGCAGCATTACAAGCGGCGGGTCAGACCCGCCGTTGCAGCCAATGGAAGTGCTCCTCGAGCCGCGTCAGACCGCGCTCGCGCATCCGCGGATTACGCTCCAGCACTTCCTTGGCTTCCAGCAGTTCCACGCTCCACTCAGCGGCGTACAGGTCGCGCACCTCGCTCGTACCCACCGCGAAGGGCGGGCCTTCCATCTCTGCCTGGTCATAATCCAGCGTAACCAGAAGCTGCTGACAGCCGGCCGGGAGGATGCTCGACATCAGTGCCGCGTACCGCTGACGCATCGCGTGCGGCAATGCGATCAAGGCGGCGCGATCATAGACCGCCTGGCACCCGAGGACATCGGCCGCACTGAGCGCGAAAAAGTCGCCGCAACGGATCTCCAGGGTATCGGAGCGATAGACCTTGAACGGCCCACACTGGGAAATTTCAGCTTCGAGCTGCTGCTCGGAAAAAAATGCTTCTACAGCCTTCTCACTCAGCTCCACCCCCACGACATTGAACCCTTGCCCGGCCAGCCAGGCCAGATCCAGACTCTTGCCGCACAACGGCACCAGCACCGTCGCACCATCAGGCAACGCCAGTCGCGGCCAGTGGCGACGCATGCAGGGATGAACATCGTCAAGGTGGAAACCAATCTCGTTGCGAGCCCAGCGCTCCTGCCAGAAGTCTTTGTGCACCTGGAAATCTCCATCATGAGGATGGCGGCAGCTTATCAGAGCGAGGTTGAAGGGAGCGCGCTCAGCCCGCGTAGAGCGATGCCTCGACATCCATCCCGGCGTCGCGCATCTGCGCCAGCTTGTAACGCAGGGTGCGCGCACTGATGCCCAGGCGATCAGCCGTCTCCTTGCGCCGTCCACGTTCGGCACGCAGGGTATCGATGATCAACTGGAACTCGCGGCGGCGCAGATCATCCCCCAGTCCCGAGCAGGCCCCCGCCTCCCCTGCAGCGCCCTCGCACGGTTGTGCCGCGCTGCTGGCGACAGGCAAGCTGGTGACACCGCCCACACCAGCCAGGCACAGATCCTGCGGCTGGATCATGCCGCTCTGCTGAAGAATCAACGCTCGCTGTATCGCGTTGTCCAGTTCGCGTACGTTGCCCGGCCACGCGTGCGCCACCAGGCAGCGCTGCGCCTCGGCCGAAAGCCGCGCAGGCGCCTGGCGCATCTTACTGGCGTGGCTGGCCAACAGGCGTTCGGCCAGCGGCAGAATATCGGCCGGGCGCTGCCTCAGCGGCGACCACGCCAGTGGGAAAACCGAAAGACGGTAATAGAGGTCCTCACGGAAGCGACCCGCCGCTACCTCGCCAGCGAGATCACGGTTGGTGGTGGCGAGCACACGAATATCCAGAGCGATAGGCTTCCGCCCACCGACCCGCTCGACCTCTCGCTCCTGCAGCACACGTAGCAGTTTCGCCTGCAACCCCAACGGCATCTCGGATATCTCGTCGAGCAGTAAAGTACCGCCGTCGGCCTGCTCGAACTTGCCAGGCTGACTGGCAATTGCGCCGGTGAAAGCGCCCTTCTCATGCCCGAACAGGGTTGCCTCGAGCATGTTGTCCGGAATGGCAGCGCAATTGATGGCGATAAATGGCTTGCCGTGCCTCGGTGACTGCTGGTGGATATAGCGCGCCAGCACCTCCTTGCCAGTGCCTGACTCACCGGAGATCAGTACAGTGGAGTCACTTTGCGCCACCCGCCGGGCAAGAGCCAGCAGCTGCTGGCTGGACGGCTCGAGCGCCACCGGCCCCTCTGCCTCGGTAGCAGCGATGCCGTTCACATGACGTCCCAAGAGCTCAAGCAATGTGCCTGGCTCGAACGGCTTGACCAGATAATCGACAGCGCCCTGGCGCATCGCATCCACCGCCCTCGTTACCGCGCCAAAGGCGGTCATCAGCAGCACGGGCACCTGCGGATAGCGTTGCCGAACCAGCGAGAGCAGTTCGTGGCCGTCCATGCCGGGCATGTTCACGTCACTGATCACCAGACCGAATGACTCTTCCTGCAGCGCACACAAGGCCGCTTCGGCGCAATCGACGGCACGGTACTCGTAGCCCCCAAGCTGCAGCGTGATGCCCAGGGCTTCGCGCAGGGCGTGATCGTCTTCGACGAGAAGTATCGTGGCGGCCATAAAGGTCACTCCGGTTTGTGAGTGGCGGGAATCAGCGGCAGGCTCATCAGCGCACAGGTTCCGCGGCCTGGCCGCGAGCGCAACTGCAGGTCACCTTGATGGGCTCGGGCAACGGCCTTGGCCACTGCCAGACCCAGGCCGGTTCCCGTGGTTCGGGTGGTGAAAAACGGCTCGCCCAACCGGCCCAGTGTTTCGGCGTCGATGCCTTTACCGCAG
This sequence comes from Stutzerimonas kunmingensis, assembly GCF_021432085.1. Lineage (GTDB taxonomy): Bacteria > Pseudomonadota > Gammaproteobacteria > Pseudomonadales > Pseudomonadaceae > Stutzerimonas. The sequence continues at coordinate 3,057,302 of NZ_CP090366.1, forward strand.
TCGCTTATGCACACCCGCACCGTTTCGTCACGGCGATACAGGTGGACCTTCAGACGCGGCGCCCCGACGCTGGCCTGTAACGCATTTTCGATGAGATTGAGCAATGCTCCGACCAACGTATCGCGATTGCACAACACCTCCACCCCCTGCACATCACACTGCCAGCGCACGCTGGCGCCCTGCAGACGTGACTCGCCGGCCGAACGCAGCGCCAACAACAGCGCAGCCGGACTCAGTCGGTCGTTCAGCGGCAGATCACCGCGGGCGAAGATCAGCATGTCACGGACCTGATGCTCCAGTTCGTGCAGACGAGCCTTGAGGCTACCGGCGAAGCGCTGCTGTTGCTGTTCGCTCAGGCCACCCTGTTCGAGGTGACTGGCATATAGCAACGCGGTGGACAGCGGAGTGCGAATCTGGTGGGCAAGCGAAGCCACCATGCGCCCTAGCGACGACAGCCGTTCATGACGAGCTAGCTGATCCTGGAGTCGGCGGGTCTCGGTAAGGTCGGTGAGCAGCACCAGCTGACCAGGCTCCCCGGCAAGCGAGCGCGTAGCGATCGATAGGCGGCGACCATTGCGTAGCGATATCTCGTGCCCGTCGTCCCGCCGCGGCGCAAAACAGCGGCCAATCACCTCGCGCCAGGGGTGCCCCACGAGTGGCTCGCCCAACAGCTCAAGACCAACCGGGTTCGCATCGCGCACCACACCCTGCCCATCGATCACGATGACGCCACCTGGCAGCAGGTCGAGAACGCTCTGCAATCGCTGCGCGAGACGCTCTTTCTCCTCCAGCTCCTGTCGTCGGAGCTCGCCGGCCTCGGCAAGTTGCCCCTTGAGCTCGGCGACGCGTACCTGCAACAGCTCCTCGGATTCACCAAGCTGCCCGGATACCTGACGAAAGAGCTCCAGCGATCGAGTCAGCGCCAGCACGTCTGGGGCATCGAATGAACTTTCGGATGGCTTGGTGACGGAATTCACGGGTCGCTTGCGCCTGTCAAAAGAAAGTCGGTTGACGGGGACCAGCAATCTTCGTGCCCGGCACTCAGCACGTCCCGGCGGCCGCCATCGGCACGACCATGCCAAACGAAAAAAGCCACCTGATCCAGGTGGCTTTTTTGAACGTCTTTTTAGAACCGCCTAGCGTGCTAGTCGCCCATATCGTCGTCGCGACGATTCATGCCGTACTTGCGCATTTTCTCGACCAGCGTGGTTCGACGAATCCTCAACCGCTCGGCTGCCCGAGCCACCACGCCACCAGCATCTTCGAGAGCCTGATGAATAAGTCCCTGCTCAAGATTGCCGAGGTATTCCTTGAGATCCAGACCCTCGATCGGCAGCATCGCCTGAGCTTCGGGTACTACCATTGGCGCACTGATTGCCGCGCGCTCTTCCATCTCATCATGCAGACTGGTCGCGTACTGCTCGTCATCGTCGTCGACGTGGCGAAACTTCTTCGGCAGCTCCATTACCCCGATAACGCCATAGGGATGCATGATCGCCATGCGCTCTACCAGGTTGGCCAGCTCGCGGACATTACCCGGCCAGTCGTGCCGGCATAGCGACATGATTGCAGCCGAGTTGAAACGTATAGAGCCGCGCTTTTCATGCTCCATGCGCGAGATCAGCTCGTTCATCAGCAACGGAATATCCTCGACGCGCTCCCGTAGCGGCGCCATCTCGATGGGGAAGACATTCAGACGATAGTAGAGGTCCTCGCGGAAGGTCCCCTCCTCGATCATTTTCTCCAGGTCCTTATGCGTCGCCGCGATGATGCGCACATCGGCATTCTGCGTACGGTTGCTGCCAACACGCTCGAAGGTGCGCTCCTGCAGAACCCGCAGCAGCTTGACCTGCATCGGCAACGGCATGTCGCCTATCTCATCGAGAAACAGCGTGCCGCCCTCGGCAAGCTCGAAACGACCCGCGCGAGCAGTAATCGCGCCGGTAAAGGCGCCCTTCTCGTGACCGAACAGTTCGCTTTCCAGCAACTCCGCCGGAATCGCTCCGCAATTGACAGGTACAAAAGGCCCCTGACGCCGCTTCGAGTGATAGTGCAGATTTCGCGCGACCACTTCCTTGCCGGTGCCGGATTCACCAAGAATCAGCACGCTGGCTTCGGTGTCGGCGACCTGTTCCATCATCTGCCGGACGTGCTGCACCGCTCGGCTGGTGCCGACCAGGCTGCGGAAAAGATTGGGCTCGCGCTGGCGACCACGGGACTTTGCCTGGTCGTACATCTCGCGATAGACCTGCGCACGGTGCAGGGAGTCGAGCAGCTTGTTATAGCTGGGTGGCATTTCCAGGCTGGTCAGCACTCGGCGTCGCAGATCGTCCGGCCAGTCCGCCGGAGCGGGCTCACCGATCAGCATCAGCGGGACATTCTCATCCCATTTGCCCATCTGCTTGATCAGTTCGACAGCGCCGCCCTTGGAGGACACGTCGCCCAGCATGACACCGTTGACAACACGGCTGGACTCGAGGCCGGCGACCGCCTCCTGCCATTCACTGCTTGAACAAGCCAGATGATCCTCGCTGAGAAAGTTCAGGATGACGGCCAGGTCGCGCCGGCGGTCGTGATCATCGTCTATCAACAAAATCTTGGTTTCACGCCACATCTTGTTTATAGGGCTCTAAAGAAGCTGAAAGAAAGCCTGCGCTCGCATCCATGGAAGAACGGCGATCACACTGATGGCAGATGGAACGTAGATTAATGAAAAAATGAACTGAGTCAAATTTATGGCGTGAATTAGCGACCAAAGAACGAGCCAAAAATCAGTACCTTGAGAGACACCTCAAGATCGATTTGAAGACTTCGGTGCACGATGACCGCGAAGATAGGTATTTACCAGGCAATAAGCGCCAATTAGCCGCTCGCCAACAAAAGGGTAGCGGCATAATGCCACATACTTTGTAATGATAAATATTGAGGAAGAATTCAGCCCCAGTGATCCTGGGAAGAATTTGAAGCTGTCGGGCCTGAGGCCACGCTTAGGCGAATAGCTGGTAGACCTTGGCACCCTGTTGAGACTGATTCAGCTGACGCAGCTCGCTTGCGACCCGTGCCTGTTCAATCTGGCAGGTCATTACCAGCTCACCATACAGATCAAGAAGCTCCTGCAACCGCTGACGAACCACGCCGCTGTCGCGCTCATGTGCCTGCATCGCCTCGTCGACGGCATTACGGCACTCGCGATCCAGCATACTGATTGCGGCCCAGTCCTGCTGCGTCAGCGCATCGCGTAGAGCGGAACCAGTTTCTTCGAGGCGCTTGACGGAAGCATTCATTATCGACTCCGGGGCATGAGCCCGATGGACGGCATAGGCCGAGCCAGCTGGGAACGTTGCAGTGCAACGGTGCTGAACCTTTATCGGCAATAGGCAAGCCGCCTTTAGGCTGAAGCGCAAAAAGTTAGCGCCTGCTGCCGAGGAGTAACATCAATAGCGGTCACGAAGACCCGGCGGAACACTGGGCGGCGCGACCGGCTCCCACGGGCCATCGGGGCGCCCAGCACAGTACCAGTCGCCATCCCACCGGTAATACAGGCGCTCCCGGTAAAAGAGATCACGCCCCTCCACGACATAGACACCAAGACGATTGTCCCAGTGCGCAGCCACGTGCGGTGGCGGCGCATAACGCGGATGGCTCTTCTGGGTAGTTGGAGCCCTGGGTGCCGGTGGCGCCTTGATAGGAGGGGGTGAGATAACCGGCCCACTGGGCTCGGGCGCACGCGGCACCGGACTTGGAGCAGGCCCCTGAGGCGCGGAACCGTAGGGATTACCTGCGCAAGCGCCGAGCGCCAATGTCAATCCGAGCAGTACGCCCCGCGGGCCGAACCGCGCAAGCCTAAGCGGGTGTGCTGACGAATTCGTGTGCATCTCTACCTCATGGGGGTTCAGGGAGCCTCGGCGCGGTCGATCACCAGATCAATGGCGTTATCGCTGGCAGTATCAAGCGCTTCGCTTTGACCCATCCACTCACCTTTTGTTGCGTCGCCGGAACGGGAGACCCGCGCCATTATCGTGACCTGCTCGACGCTGGAGATCTTCATCGAAGGCACCATCGCATCGGCATCGCCAAGCGTGACGGTTGCAGGCAGATCGGCAATCGTCAGGCGTTTTGCTGCCAGCGGAACGGGTGGCCCCGCTACTGCGCGAGCGAATACGAAAACCGTATCCTGCGGCGAAACCGATTCCGCCACCTTCGGGTCCAGCGCAACCTGAATCTGCAGCGTGGCCCCTGCGTTATCAGCCTTCTCGCTTACCGCTGATGTCTGTTCGGTGGTGGAGCTGCCCCCCTCGATCTGCTGCCGCGCCCGCTCGATGCCGCCACGGATCGCTTCGCGCGAAGGATCTTCTTCGGGAAGCGCCGCAACCAGTTGCTCCCAGAAGCGCACTGCATCCGGATAACGCGCTTCCTCGAATGCCGCGATGCCAAGCAGGCCGAGACTGGTCACTTCCTGCGGATCGCCCTGCAGCGCTTCGTCAGTAAGGGCTTGAAGCTTATCGGACCACTGACGGTCACCAGCGAAATAGAGCGCCTGCGCCAGCTGACCGAGCAGCTCGGGCTGACGGCCCGCAATTTCCACCACGCGCCCGAAAGCCTTGGCTGCGTCGGCTGGACGCTCCTGGTTCATATAAGTACGACCCAGGAAGTACCAGGCTTCGGCAGAATCCGGCTGCTCCTGTACGGCCTGCTCCAGATGAGCGGTCATTTCTTCGACTGTGCGAGGCTGCTCCGAAAACTGTCGAGCCATCTGAACTTTGTCGCTGGCGCCCCAATACATATAAAGCCCGTAGCCCATCAGGGGCACCAGAACCGCCGCAATCAGCGGAACGCTGCGACCAAGCTTGGCGATTCGCGGCTTGTCGCTATTCTCGGTGTCCTCCAACAGCTCGCGTGCAGCATCTGCTCGCCCAGCCTCCAACTGCTCGGCGGTCAAGGTTCCGGCAGAGTGCTGAGAGGTCAACTCGGCAAGGCGCTCTTCATACAAGGCAACGTTCAGCGCCGTACGATCTTCTTCGGCCTGGGCTCGACGGCCACGCAGGATGGGTAACAACAAAAAGGCCAATGCCACCAGCAGCAAGGCGCCGGCGGCTATCCAGAAATCGATCATGAGTCTTTTTTATCCAGAAGCTGGGCGAGACGTTCGCGCTCGGTCTCGGAAAGGGTTGATGCAGGTGCCTTTTCGACCCGGCGACGACGCACCAGAATCACGGTCAGCACGCCGAAGCCGAGGACCAGCAAACCAACCGGCCCATACCAGAGCAGCATGGTTTTCGCGTTTACCGGCGGCTTGTAACGAACGAAATCGCCGTAGCGATCGACGAGATAGTCGACGATCTGGTCATTGCTTTGGCCCTCTTCCAGCATGCGGAAGATTTCCTGGCGCAGGTCCATGGCGATCGGCGCGTTGGAATCGGCGATGTTCTGGTTCTGGCACTTCGGACAGCGCAGCTCTTCGGTTAGGGTGCGGTAGCGCTCACGCTCGGCTTCGTCCCTGAATTCATAGGTATCGATTGCTGCCTGGGCGGTCGTGACCAGGAACAGACCAAGCAGCGCACCGCGGATCAGTCGTTTCATTCGTCCACCAGCTCCTGATAGAGCGCTGCCAGCTGTTCTCGCCAGACCCGATCGTCGATCACGCCGACGAACTTGTGGCGGATGATGCCCTGCTTGTCGATGAGGAAGGTTTCAGGAGCGCCATAGACTCCCAGATCCAGCCCAAGACTGCCGCGTTCGTCGCGGATGTTCAGCTGATAAGGATCGTGGAACTCGTTGAGCCACTTCAACGCCGCGGCGTTGTCGTCCTTGTAGTTGACTCCATGAATCACCACACCCTGAGCTGCAAGACGGTTCAGCACTGGGTGCTCGACCTTGCAGGCGACACACCAGGTCGCCCACACGTTGACCAGCGCCGGCTTGCCCTTGAGGTCCTCGGCGGTGATGACGCGCTGCTCGTCTTCCACCGACGGCAGCGAGAACGCCGGGAGTGGCTTGCCGATCAGCGCCGAAGGCAGCTCGGAAGGATCGAGGAACAGGCCGCGATAAAGGAACACTGCAACCACCAGGAAAATCACCAGCGGCAGCAACATCAGCAATCGTTTCACATCAGGCTCCTTGTGCGGCCATGCCCAGCGCTTCGCGCACGCGGGTCTTCACCTTGACTCGATAACGACGATCACTCGCCGCCAGCACACCGCCGAGCCCCATCATCAGCGCTCCGAGCCAGATCCAGCGAACGAAGGGCTTGATGTGAACACGCACGGCCCACGCCCCATCACCCAGCGGCTCACCCAGCGCGACATAAAGGTCGCGGGTGAAGCCCGCATCGATACCCGCCTCGGTCATCGGCATCTGCTGCACGGTGTACAGGCGCTTTTCCGGGTGCAGCGTGGCGATCTGCTTGTCGCCGTCGAGCACGCGAATGGTCGCCTTGTCCGACGTGAAGTTCGGTCCTTCGTGATGCACCGCGCCTTCGAAGACGAACTCATAGCCGCCAAGCGACAGCGACTCCCCAGGAGCCAGGCGCAGATCGCGCTCCGCACTTTGGTGGCTGGTGAGTACCACGCCAATGGCACAGACCGCCAGCCCGAGGTGCGCCAGATGCATGCCCCAGTAGCTTGGCGCGAGGCTGCGCATGCCCTTGAACAAACCCTTGTGGCGCGTCTTGTCCAGCAGATCACGGACGCCAGCGATCACCACCCAGGCCGCCAGCAAGGACACCGCAAGTACCGCCCAGTTGAAGTCACCGAACAGCAACGAGCCCAGGCCACCAAGCACTACGCTAGTGATCAGCACTGGTGTGAGCATGCCGAGCAACCACTTCAGCGGAGTGTCCTTCCAGCGCACCAGGATTCCGACACCCAACGTCAGCATCAGCGCGCCAATCAGCGGAACGAACATCGCATTGAAGTACGGTGGGCCGACGGAAAGCTTGGCACCGGACAATGCGTCCAGCAGCAGCGGATAGAGCGTGCCGAGGAGAATCATCGCCGTGGCGACGACCAACAGCAGGTTATTGACTAGCAGCAGAGTCTCGCGCGACCACAGGCCGAACCCGACCTGGCTCTTGACCACAGGCGCGCGCATGGCAAACAGCGTCAGCGAGCCGCCTACCACCATCAGCAGAAAGATCAGAATGAACACGCCACGCTCGGGATCGGTAGCAAACGCATGCACCGACGTCAGCACGCCGGAACGGACCAGGAAGGTCCCAAGCAGGCTCAGCGAGAACGCCGCGATTGCCAGCAACACGGTCCAACTCTTGAACACGCCGCGCTTCTCGGTCACTGCCAACGAGTGAATCAGCGCCGTACCGACCAGCCAGGGCATGAAGGAGGCGTTTTCCACCGGATCCCAGAACCACCAGCCGCCCCAGCCGAGCTCGTAATAGGCCCACCAGGAGCCAAGGGCGATGCCCAGGCCGAGGAAGGCCCAGGCGACGAGCGTCCAAGGACGCGACCAGCGCGCCCAGGCCGCGTCAAGGCGCCCCCCCAGCAACGCGGCGATCGCAAAGGCGAACGCCACCGAGAAACCCACGTACCCCATGTAAAGCATGGGCGGGTGGACGATCAAACCGAAATCCTGCAGCAGTGGATTGAGGTCGCGTCCATCCATTGGAACCTGCGGCAGCAGCCGCTCGAAGGGGTTCGAGGTGACGATAAGAAAGAGCAGGAAACCGATGCTGATCAAACCCATGACGCCGAGCACGCGCGCCAGCATGTCTTCCGGTAGCTGGCGGGAGAAGATCGCCACGGCAAAGGTCCAGCCGGCCAGGATGAAGGCCCACAGCAGCAAGGAGCCTTCGTGAGCACCCCAGACTGCGCTGAACTTGTAGTACCAGGGCAAGGCACTGTTGGAGTTGTGGGCGACGTAGGCAACGGAGAAATCGTCGACCATGAAGGCGTAGGTCAGGCAGGCGAAGGAGAAACCGAGAAAGGCGAACTGACCCCAGGCGGCTGGTTGGGCCAGGCCCATCCACTGTCGGTCACCGCGCCAAGCACCGATCAGCGGCAGCGTGGCCTGGACCACTGCCAGGCACAGCGCCAGAATCATCGCCAGATGGCCGAGCTCGGGAATCATTTCGCGTACTCCTGCTTACCGCCCTCGTAGTGCTTCATCATGCCGCTCTTCTCCAGCGCCTGAGTTACTTCGGGCGGCATGTAGTTTTCGTCATGCTTGGCCAGCACTTCGTCGGCAACCAGAACGCCCTCGGAATTGACCCGACCCAGCGCGACGATACCCTGCCCTTCGCGGAACAGGTCCGGGAGAATTCCCTGGTAAGTGATAGTGATCGCCTGGGCGCCATCAGTGACACGGAAGGCGACGCTGAGTGAGTCGTTGGTACGCTTCACCGAACCCTCTTCGACCAGGCCGCCTGCTCGAATCCGGGTGCCCTCAGGAGCCTCCCCCGCTGCGATCTGGGTCGGCGTGTAGAACAGGTTGATGTTCTGCTGCAGAGCGGACAACGCCAGCGCCACGGCGATACCGACACCGGCGAGGATCGCCAGGACGATGAAAAGACGCTTCTTGCGCACCGGATTCACTTCGACTCCTCCCGGCGCAAACGACGCGCCTCATCTTGCAGGTAACGCCGGCGTGCCAAGGCTGGCAGCGCGACGTTGAGAATCAGGACAGCCAGGCTGATGCCATAGGACGTCCAGACGTACACGCCATGATTGCCCATGGCGATGAAATCCGCGAAGGATGAAAAGTTCACGAGTTGTTTCCTACCAGGGCCTTGACCTCATTCTTCACCCAGCTGGCGCGCGATTCGCGACGCAGCACTTCCAGGCGCATGCGCATCAGCAGCACCACGGTGAAGAAGCAGTAGAAGCCGATCACCATCACCAGGAGCGGCAGCCACATTTCCGCTGGCATCGCCGGTTTTTCGGTGACGGTGAACGTTGCCGGCTGGTGCAGCGTGTTCCACCACTCCACCGAATACTTGATGATCGGGATGTTCACCACTCCGACGATGGCCAGCACAGCGCACGCCTTGGCCGCGCTGTCACGATTGCTGATCGCCTGTCCGAGCGCAATGATGCCGAAGTACAGAAACAGCAGGATGAGCATCGAGGTCAGCCGCGCGTCCCATACCCACCAGGCACCCCAGGTTGGCTTGCCCCAGACCGCGCCGGTCAACAGGGCGATGAAGGTCATCCAGGCACCGATGGGGGCAGCCTGCTGCAGAGCCACATCGGCCAGCTTCATCTTCCAGACGAGCCCGACCACCCCCGCCACGGCGAGCATCACGTAGATCGACTGAGCGAGAAACGCAGCCGGCACGTGGATATAGATGATCCGGAAGCTGTTGCCCTGCTGGTAATCCTCAGGCGCGAACGCCAGACCCCAGACCATACCGACGCTGACCAGCAGCACGGCTGCCCAGGCAAGCCAGGGCAGCCAGCGGCCGCTGATCTCGTAGAACCATTTGGGTGAGCCCAGCTTGTGAAACCATGTCCAGTTCATCGGATGACTCGTCGTCCAGCGGGACCTTGCAAATGCAGGCCCCGAGATTCGTTACATCGACCGGGTGTGAGCGCCGGCCATCTGGGTGTGTCGCTATTCGCCAACGCTGATCTTCAGCCCGGCAGCTATCGCAAAGGGTGTAAGGGTAACGGCCAACGCAGTCAGACTGGCCAGCCAAAGCAGGTGACCGACTGCCGGTAGACCTTGCAACGACGCTTGCAGGGCGCCGCTGCCGAGAATCAGTACCGGGATGTAGAGCGGCAGGATGAGCAACGCCAGCAGCAAGCCACCCCGCTTCAATCCTACCGTCAACGCCGCGCCCACCGCACCGAGCAGACTCAGAATCGGCGTCCCCAGCAACAGTGAAACCAGCAGCACCGGAATGGTCCCAAGCGGCAGACCCAACATCAAGCCCAACAGCGGCGCCAGCAGCACCAGCGCCAACCCGGAAAAAGCCCAGTGCGCCAGTACCTTGGCGAGAACCAGGAGCGCGAGCGGGTGCGGCGAAACGACCCACTGCTCGAGCGAGCCATCTTCGAAATCACTGCGAAAAAGACCATCCAGTGACAGCAGAACGGCCAGTAATGCTGCCACCCAGACCAAGCCGGGAGAGATGGTTTGCAGAAGCTGAGTCTCCGGCCCTACCGCAAGCGGGAACAACGCGATAACGATGGCGAAGAACACCAGCGGGTTGGCCAGCTCAGCCGGGCGACGGAACAGCAGACGCGTCTCGCGCGCCAGCAGAAGAGTGAATACGCTGCTCATGCGGCTCGCTGTCCCAGATCGAGCTCACAGTAGCCGGTAGGCTTTTCCGTCAGGCTGTGGTGAGTGGTCAGTACGACCAGTCCGCCCTGCTCGCAATGCGCTGCGAGATGCCTCTCAAGCTGCGCCACGCCATGTTTGTCGAGCGCGGTAAATGGCTCATCGAGAATCCACAGCGGCGGTGGCGAGAGATACAGACGCGCCAACCCCACGCGGCGCTGCTGGCCAGCAGAAAGGGTATGACAGGGCACGTCTTCGAACCCGCGCAGTCCCACTTCGGCAAGTGCATGCCATATCGCCTCGCGGCTGGCCGGCTGGTGCAACGCACAGAGCCAAGTGAGATTCTCCTCAGCTGTCAGCAAGCCCTTGATGCCAGCAGCATGGCCGATCCACAACAGGTTGCGTGCCAGTTCACCACGCTGAGCGCTGAGCGACCGGCCCTTGAGCAGCACCTCGCCTGCGGTTGGTTGCATCAGGCCGCATAGCAGGCGCAGCAGACTGGTTTTGCCGCTGCCATTGGGCCCGGAAATCTGCAGCATTTCCCCACTCTCGAGACGCAGATCCAACTTGTCGAAAAGCAGCCGCCAATCCCGTTCGCAAGCGAGGGCTACGGCTTCGAGAAAGGGAGTTGACACGGCTGGCGACACCTCAAGATGAAAAAGGCCTGGCCGCTATACTCAGGAAGCAGGGCCAGGCGGGCGGAATTATACATGGCAACCTTTGGTGCCGAGGGCCGCGAACGCGAAAGGTTGTAAGAGCATTTGAGGAAAGATGACCGAGATCAAGAGTACCACTGCCCTGCCCCCAAGCAGCGCGCCGCGCCAGGCGGCAGCGGCGAATGACCTCGCTTTGAAACTGCTGCAACCGATGCAAGGCCTTCTGGCGGCTGGCGAAAACGCCGAAGCGGAGGTAGTCAGCATCAGGGAAGCGGCGCAGGCATTTCGGCTGGTGCTGCGGCTGACCATGGGCAGCGGGCGCCAGGCGACCGTCGAGGTCAGCAGCAACAAGGCACCGCCACCCGGCACCGCATACGTCATCACCGCCCTGTCCGACACCCGGTTGCTGGCCGCTCCACAGATCGCCGGGCGCCAGCCCGCCTCGATGATCGACCTTCAGCAACTGCCGGTCGGCAGCGTCATCCAGGGCCGTGTCGTGGCGACCAGTCAACAGCAGTCGGAGGACGGGCAGAAGATCTTCAAGGCGGTCATCAGCCTGCTCAACAGCCCCGTCGCTGGACAGAAGCTGAATATCGAATCAGCCAACCCGCTGGCACTCGGCAGCCTGCTGACAGCGCAGGTCAAAGGCGACCAATCCCTCGCATTCCTTCCGCTGAGCGGGCGCCTCGATCAGCTGCATCTCGGCGAGCAACTGGGCGCCCAACACAACCGCCAGGCCTCGCTGGAAGGCCTGTTCAAGGCTCTACAGGGTGGTACCGGGGCTCTCCCCGAGGGGCTGCGCGGCGCCGCCGAAAAACTGCTGGGGCTGATACCCGAAATGCAGCAACTGGGCGATGCCAAGGCACTCGCCGCAGCGCTGGCCAGGAGCGGCGTGTTCCTTGAAGCGCGCTTGCTGGCCGGGCAAACCGAAGGACTGCAGGGCGACCTCAAGGCTGGACTGCTGCGCCTACTGGCGCAAATGCCCAATCTTCCAGGTAGCACGCCGCTGGTCTGCGCCCAGGCCAGTGCCGCCATGGGCCAGGCGTTGCCTGCATTTGCGCGGCAAGCACTGGGCTCCCTGGCGCAAAGCAATGTCCGTCAGCTCGCGCTGGGGTTCCCGCTACCAACCCGACTGCCGCCTAGCCTGGAAGAAGAAGCCGACCTCGAAATGCTGCTCAAGCTCGCAGCCGCCGCGGTATCCAGGCTGCAGACCCATCAACTGTCCAGTCTCGCGCAGACACAAATCGGCCCGGACGGCGCCCTCCTCACCACCTGGCAGCTGGAGCTGCCAATGCGCGACCAGCGCGATATCGTGCCGCTGCAAATCAAGCTGCAGCGCGAAGAAGAGCCGAGAAAGCAGGAGAAGGAGCGTGGCGAGCCGCTCTGGAAGATCGAACTCGCATTCGATGTCGCACCACTCGGGCCACTGCAAGTTCAAGCACAGTTGACGCGCGGCACCCTCACCAGCCAGCTGTGGGCCGAGCGCAGTGCCACGGCCCAGTTGGTGGCGACCGAACTTACCCATCTGCGTGAGCGCCTACAGGCAGCCGGGCTGAGTGTCGGAGAATTGAGCTGCAGGCAAGGCACGCCACCGCAGGGTCCGAGCACCAATCTGGAGCAACGCTTCGTGGACGAGAAGGCATGACCGACAAGCAGCCACGCCAGGCAATCGCGCTCAGCTATGACGGTGTCAACGCGCCGAGCCTGAGCGCCAAGGGTGATGACGAACTGGCCGAGACGATCCTCGCCATCGCTCGGGAACATGAGGTGCCGATCTACGAGAACGCCGATCTGGTGAGATTGCTGGCGAAGCTTGAGCTGGGCGACGAGATCCCGGAAGCGTTATACCGCACCATCGCGGAGATCATCGCCTTTGCCTGGTACCTCAAGGGCAAATGCCCGCCAGGGTTCCACGAACGGAGCTCAGGCGAACCAGCGCCGCCCCTGCCGCAACTCAGTGGGCCTGCGCGTTGAGTACGACGGCTGCACGATCTTCACCAGTGACCTGAGGGAGATCATGCAGCTGCCAGGCGAAATAGCCGGCACGGAAATAGAACACCCGCTGGTAGCCCCAGGCCACGGCCATTCTTGCGGCTTCCGCGCTGCGCGGGCAGATTTCGCTGTCGCAGTAAATCACCAGCGGAAGCTCACGCGGCCACTCCGGCCCGGCCAGGCTGACGAAATCACTGGCCAGATCGAAGTGCACGGCGCCTTCCACGTGGCCCCATAACCATTCGCGGTCGGCACGCACATCGATGAAGACGGCGCCCAGTTCATGAAGGCGCTTGGCTTGAAAGACGTTTACGGTCATTGCGCCGTCCACATCGTCTGGCGCCTCGACGGCCTGAGCGCCAAGCGAAACCATGAACAGCAACAGAATGAGAGTAAGCCGCATCATTGCCCTCCTCGCCCCAAGCATGGGACCTGGACAAGCTCAGCAATGCCAAGCTGATACGGATTGGAATGTGCAGGGTGTGGGAGGTTCCGGCACAAGGCCTGGAAGGGACGACCAGTCGACGGAAAAACCGCAATCAGGGTTTCTTGCGAGCCTGATGCAGTTTGCTCATCAGCTCCGCTTCGGATTGCGACAGGCCACAGGACTGCGTCAGGTCGTCGACGCTTGCGCCCATGCCGACCAGTTTGGCCGCCTGGGAGAAGGAGAAGTTGTTGGGGTCGCGCTGTTCCAGCTGGGTGAGCTTGTCCGGCAACGGCGCCAGCGTGCGACTCAGCTCACGCAACTCATCACCCATGCGCAAGCTGCCTTCCAGATAGGCATCCAGGCGGCTGCTCAGCTCCTTGATGCGCTTATCCCTGTTCGCATCGCGTTGCTGCTGTTGTTCGGCCAGAAACCGCTGCCGCCTGAGCAGCCACAGGCAGAAGCCCAGCAGCCCAAGACAGCAGAAGGCCAGCGCAACCAACGATGCGACCAGCGACGCGATCAGCATGTATCAGATGCTCTCAAGCTCGGCCCATTCTTCTTCGCTCATCATCTTGTCGAGTTCGACCAGAATCAGCAGCTCGCCGTTCTTGTTGCAGACGCCCTGAATGAATTTGGCCGACTCATCATTACCGACGTTGGGCGCAGTTTCGATCTCGGATTGGCGAAGATAGACCACCTCGGCAACGCTATCGACCATGATCCCGATGACCTGACGATCCGCCTCGATGATCACGATTCGAGTATTGTCCGATACCGACGCGGTTTCCAGGCCGAAACGCTGACGCGTGTCGATCACCGTCACCACATTGCCGCGCAGGTTGATGATGCCGAGCACATAGCTCGGAGCACCCGGTACCGGCGCGATCTCGGTATAACGCAACACCTCCTGGACCTGCATCACGTTGATACCGTACGTCTCGTTGTCCAGACGGAAGGTCACCCATTGCAGTACAGGATCTTCGGAACCTTGCGCAGACGTCATCTTCATAGCCCCACCTTCTTCAGTTACCGCAATGGCGGTCGATTCTATCGCCGGGCCGCGCAACAGGCGCGACCGTCAATTGTTTGCTTTCAATGCGTCCGCGGCTTCGTCGCGCCCTGCATCTGTTTCACAGCGCCACTGGCGATCAGCTCGGCCAGCGCAGTCACGTCGACCAGCGCGCACATATGCTCGATTACCGTACCGGCCAGCCATGGACGCTGACTGCGCTGCGTACGCCACTTGACCTCACTGGGGTCGAGGCGAATCGAGCGACTGACCTGATGGACCGCCAGCCCCCATTCGTAGCCCTGAACCGAGATCACGTACTGCAACCCCTCGCGGAAGTCGTCACGATACCGATCAGGCATCACCCAGCGCGCGGTGTCCAGCACCTTCAGATTGCCTGACTGGCTCGGCAGTATGCCAAGAAACCAGTCGGGCTGACCGAACAGCGGCGTCAGTTCCTGCCCGGCCAGCGGATAGATGGAGCCCAGACACACCAGCGGCACCGCCAGGGTCAACCCTGCCACATCGAACAGCAGGCACTCGAAAGGCTCCTCCCCCCAACCCGGATGGGCGTCAGGCACGGCTTCGACTGGCTCGCTGGGCAGCTGCGGCGCAACCTCGAGCTCCACGACCGGCTCAATAGTCGGCACCGGCGGCATCGTTAGAGGCGCTTCCACCACGGGCGGCGGCGCCGGCTGGACTATTTCAAGACGCGGCGGTTGGCTCTGCCGCGTATCACGCAGTTGCTCCTCGAGCACGGCCGCCTGGAATTCGTCCTGACTGACCGAGTCGGCCAGTTCAATGGCAGCGTCCTGCAACAGCCCATCGAGATAGGACTGCAGCGCCTGCTGGGATCGGGTTTCGGTTAGGACGGTGCGGCTCATGGAACGAACTCGTTATGAGAATCTGAACAGGCTATCGGCCACTGGCGCGACAAACTTGAGCTGGCAGGCGCCGAGCGGCATGGCACTTCACGCCACCTGCGGAGACACTTGCGACGCCAGCAGATGCTTGAGCAAGGCCCGATAGGCAAGAACCGCACGACTGGTCGGATCGAACTGCGAAGGCGTCAGGCCGGCGCGGCTGGCATCGCGCAGCCGCGTATCGACCGGGATGAACGCTGGCCAGAGATGATCGGCATAACCGGCTCGCAGTACCTTGAGCGTATTCATCGAGGCCTGGGTGCGGCGGTCGAACAAGGTCGGCACGATGGTGTAAGGCAGCGCTTGCTTGCGCGAACGGTTGATCATCGACAGCGTGCTGACCATTCGCTCGAGACCCTTCATCGCCAGAAACTCCGTCTGCACCGGAATCACCAGCTGCTGACTGGCAGCCAGCGCGTTGACCATCAGCACACCGAGCAGCGGCGGGCTGTCGATGATGGCGTAATCGAAGTCCTGCCAAAGCTGCGACAGGCTCTTGGCAATGACCAGCCCGAGGCCGTTCTGCCCGGGCGACTGGCGCTCGAGTGTCGCCAGCACGGTACTGGAAGGCATCAGCGAGATACGCTCGTGACTGGTGGCCAGCAGCAGCTGCCACGGCAGGCCATCCGGCACGGTACCCTGGTGCTGGAAGAGATCGAAGACGCTATGGTCCAGGTTATCGGGATCATGCCCGAAATAGCTGGTCATCGACCCATGTGGATCCAGATCCAGCACGACGACGCGCTTGCCGGAATCGGCCAGCAAGCCCGCCAGTGCGATCGACGTAGTGGTCTTGCCCACCCCACCCTTTTGATTGGCTACAGCCCAGACTCTCATTGATCTTCCACCCGGCGAAGCTGACCGGAACGGCATTGCCTGAAAACGGCAAAGCGACGGTGTTTTGACGACTGCGCCCTGAAGCGCTTACATGGACACAGCCGGTGCAGATTGTGTGCCAGCCCGACGCAACGCATCGTCAGGCCGTACATTGCTGCTACCCATTCCGGTGACACTTCGGCGCACATCGAGATTGCGCGACACCACCAGAATCACCCGCCGGTTGCGCGCCCGGCCTTCGGCTGTCGCGTTGTCCGCCACGGGCTGAAATTCGCCATAGCCCACCGCTGCCATCCGCGAAGGGTCCACCCCCTGCGCCGCAAGCATCCTCACAACGCTGCCAGCGCGGGCTGCGGACAGCTCCCAGTTGGTCGGGAACTGGCTGGTGCTGATTGGCAGATTGTCGGTAAACCCTTCGACATGGATCGGGTTGTCGAAAGGGGCCAGAATTCCGGCGACCTTGTCGATCAGCAGAAATGCCTGGTCGTTGGGAAGCGCATCGCCGCTGGGGAACAGCAGGCTGGAGTTGAGTTCGATCTCGATCCACAGCTCATTGCCACGGATCGTCAATTGCTCGTTGGCGATCAGCTCGCCGAACGTCTCGCGCATGCTCTGCGCAATCCGCTCCAGCGGATCGACGGTCGGCTTCCCCGCCGACGAAGCCGGGCCCGACAGATCCTCGACCTGGGACACTTCCGCCTCGGTGGTCCGAGGTCGCTCCTCACCGATGGGGATGGGCTTGACCGAACGATCGACCTGATTGAACACGCCGACCAGCGAATCGGAGAGGATCTTGTACTTGCCCTCGTTGATCGAGGAGATCGAGTACATCACCACGAAGAAGGCAAATAACAGCGTGATGAAGTCGGCGTAGGACACCAGCCATCGCTCGTGATTCTCGTGCTCTTCCGGTGGTCTGCGTCTGGCCATGGCGGTCAGTCCATGAAGCCTTGCAGCTTCATCTCGATGGAACGCGGATTTTCGCCCTCGGCAATGGACAACACGCCCTCCAGCAGCATCTCGCGATAGGCGGTCTGCCGCTGGACGACGCTCTTCAGCTTGTTGCCGACCGGCAGCACCAGCAGGTTGGCGAAAGCGACGCCATAGATGGTCGCCACGAACGCAACGGCGATGCCGCTGCCCAGCTGGCTGGGATCGGCCAGATTGCCCATCACGTGGATCAACCCCATTACCGCGCCGATGATGCCGATGGTCGGCGAGTAGCCACCCATGCTCTCGTAGACCTTGGCCGCGCGCAGGTCACGCCCCTCCTGGGTATACAGATCGACCTCGAGGATGCTGCGAATCACTTCCGGCTCGGCGCCATCGACAAGCAACTGCAGGCCCTTGCGCGCGTATGGGTCGGGTTCCGTCTCGGCGACCGGCTCGAGGCCGAGCAACCCCTCCTTGCGCGCAGTATTGCTCCAGGTAGTGACCATGAGGATGCCGCGCGCGAGATCGATGCGCGGCGGAAAGAATATCCAGCGACCGATACTCATCGCCCGCATGAACACGGCGATGGGCGTCTGCAGCAGCACGGCACCCAGGGTACCGCCAAGCACGATCAACGCGGCCGGCCCATTGAGCAGCGCCGAGATATGGCCGCCCTCGAGAAAATTGCCCCCAACGATGGCGACGAACGCCAACAGCAGCCCGATCAGGCTGAGCACGTCCATTAGAGGCGGGCCTCCATCAGATGCACGCCTCGGCCAGATTGCGACCGATATCGTCGAGCCCGTAGACCGCATCACTCAGGTTGGCTTTGACCACCGCCATCGGCATGCCATAGATCACGCAGCTGGCTTCATCCTGCGCCCACACCTGGCTGCCGCTCTGCTTGAGCAACCGTGCGCCTTCGCGACCATCGGCACCCATGCCGGTCAGCACCACCGCCAGCACCTTGTCGTGAAACGACTTGGCGGCCGAACCGAAGGTAACGTCGACGCAAGGCTTGTAGTTGAGGCGATCATCGCCCGGCAGGATGCGAACCGCACCGCGGCCATCGATCATCATCTGCTTGCCACCCGGTGCCAGCAAAGCAAGCCCCGGACGCAGTACATCGCCGTCTTCGGCTTCCTTGACACGAATGCGGCAAAGCTTGTCCAGACGATCGGCGAAGGCTTTGGTGAACGCGGCCGGCATGTGCTGGATGAGCACGATCGGCGCGGGGAAATTCGCCGGGAGCTGAGTGAGCACACGCTGCAGCGCCACCGGACCGCCAGTAGACGTACCAATGGCCACCAGCTTATACGCCTTGCGCTTGGGCGCCGGCGAACGAGCTGCCGGCGCCGCGGGCGCTGGCGTTGTAGCGCCGATCCGGGGCGCTGCAGTAGCCAATGTCGAGGCAGTGCCACGCGCGGATACCGGCGGCGTACTTACGCTCGAGGTACAGAACGTGCTGTAGCGCCGGTTGCTGCGCGAGACGGTATGTACCTTCTCGCACAGCAGCTGCTTGACCTTATCCGGGTTACGCGAAATGTCTTCGAAGTTCTTCGGCAGATAGTCGACGGCGCCGGCATCCAGTGCATCGAGGGTGACCCGAGCGCCTTCGTGCGTCAGCGAGGAAAACATCAACACCGGTGTGGGGCAGCGCTGCATGATCTGCCGCACCGCCGTGATGCCGTCCATC
Source organism: Stutzerimonas kunmingensis (assembly GCF_021432085.1). Classification (GTDB taxonomy): domain Bacteria; phylum Pseudomonadota; class Gammaproteobacteria; order Pseudomonadales; family Pseudomonadaceae; genus Stutzerimonas. Next base: position 3,076,008 of record NZ_CP090366.1, read on the forward strand.
ATCGGCATCTCGTAGTCCATGGTGATGACATCCGGCTTCAACGCCAGCACCTGGTCGATCGCCTCGCGTCCGTTGGTGGCGGTGCCGACGACCTGGATATTCGAATCAGAGGAAAGGATTTCCGAGACGCGCCGACGAAAGAAGCCGGAATCGTCGACGACCAGGACCTTGACTGCCATACATCACTCCTAGCGGCAGCGCTCCCATCCCATCCGAGGTAAGCGCTGCCTGACTGAATCAAATCCTGCGTGCGTAGCGCTTGAGCATGCTGGGAACATCGAGAATCAGCGCGATGCGGCCATCGCCGGTGATCGTCGCACCGGACATGCCAGGCGTACCCTGCAGCATCTTGCCAAGCGGCTTGATGACCACTTCTTCCTGTCCCACGAGCTGATCGACGACGAAGCCGATGCTCTGATTGCCGACGCTGAGAATTACTACATGGCCTTCACGCTGCTCTTCCTGAGCCGCATCGTTGACCAGCCAGCGCTTGAGGTAGAACAGCGGCAGCGCCTTGTCGCGGACGATCACCACTTCCTGGCCATCGACGACGTTGGTCCGCGACAGGTCGAGGTGGAAGATCTCGTTGACGTTGACCAGCGGGAAGGCGAAGGCCTGGTTGCCGAGCATGACCATCAGGGTCGGCATGATCGCCAGGGTCAGCGGCACCTTGATCACCACCCGCGAGCCCTGGCCCTTGGTGGAGAACACGTTCACTGTGCCATTGAGCTGGGAAATCTTGGTCTTGACCACGTCCATGCCGACACCGCGGCCGGACACGTCGGAAATCTCGGTCTTGGTCGAGAAGCCCGGCGCGAAGATCAGGTTATAGCACTCCAGGTCGCTCAGGCGATCGGCGGCATCCTTCTCCAGCATGCCTTTCTCGACGGCCTTGGCGCGCAGGACGTTGGCATCCATACCCTTGCCGTCATCACTGATGATCAACAGGATATGGTCGCCTTCCTGCTCGGCGGAAAGCACTACCCGTCCGGTACGTGGCTTGCCGGCGGCTTCGCGCTCCTCGGGCATCTCGATACCGTGGTCGACCGCGTTGCGCACCAGGTGCACCAGCGGATCGGCCAGGGCTTCGACCAGGTTCTTGTCGAGGTCGGTTTCTTCACCGACGAGCTCAAGGTTGATCTCTTTCTTCAGGCTGCGAGCCAGGTCGCGGACCAGGCGCGGGAAGCGACCGAAGACCTTCTTGATCGGCTGCATGCGGGTCTTCATCACCGCACTCTGCAGATCGGCCGTCACCACGTCGAGGTTGGAGACGGCCTTGGCCATCGCCTCGTCGCCGCTGTTGGAGCCCAGGCGTACCAGACGGTTACGCACCAGCACCAGCTCGCCGACCATGTTCATGATCTCGTCCAGGCGTGCGGTATCGACGCGCACGGTGGTCTCGGCCTCGGCCGGAGGCTTTTCCGCCGGAGCAGCAGCGGCCGGCTTGCTCACCGCAGCTGCCGGAGCGGCCTTGGCCGGAGCAGCAGCAGGGGCAGGCTTGGGCGCCGGTTTGATCGGCACAGCCGCAGCAGGTTCAGCCGGGGTCTCGACGACCGCAGGCTCGAACTTGCCCTTGCCATGCAGTTGATCGAGCAGTGCTTCGAACTCGTCGTCGGTGATCTCGTCAGCTGCACCAGCTGTACCACCGCCCTTTGCCGGTTCGGCGCTTGCCGGCGCAGCGGGTTCAGCCGGGGCCGCTTCGAACTTGCCCTTGCCATGCAGCTGGTCCAGCAAGGCTTCAAATTCGTCATCGGTGATTTCGTCACTGGTCGGCGCAGCAACGAACTCGCTCTCGGCAGGCATCGAGGCACCCGCAGCGGCAGAGAATTGTCCCTTGCCATGCAGCTGGTCGAGCAGCGACTCGAATTCGTCGTCGGTAATCTCGTCGGTGGCAGGGCCAGTCGCTACTTCGGCCGCAGCCGGCTCGCTGGCGGACGGCTGAATGGCATCGAGCATCTGTTCGAATTCGCTATCGGCGCCCTCGGACCGGGATTCGGCCACGACCTGCGGTTCGACTGCCGGCGCTGGCTCATCAGCCGAGGCTGGCTCCGCCAGACGTGCCAGCGCCGCAAGCAACTCACGCGAGGCTGGCGTCGGCTCGACGCGCTCGCGGACCTGGCTGAACATCGCGTTCACGGCGTCGAGCGCCTGCAGAACGACATCCATCAGTTCGGAATCGACTCGACGCTCACCCTTGCGCAGGATGTCGAAGACGTTTTCGGCGATATGGCAGCACTCCACCAGCTCATGCAGCTGGAGGAACCCGGCACCGCCCTTGACCGTATGGAACCCGCGAAAAATCGCATTGAGCAACGCCATGTCATCGGGGCTGCTTTCCAGCTCCACGAGTTGCTCGGACAATAGTTCGAGAATCTCGCCGGCCTCTACCAGGAAGTCCTGGAGGATTTCTTCATCGGCGTCGAAGCTCATATTCACTTCCCCTAAAAGCCCAGGCTTGAAAGCAGATCATCGACATCGTCCTGGCCGGAAACGACGTCTTCACGCATATCGGCATGCATCTGCGGACCTTCACCCTTGGAAGGCTCTTTTTCTTGTTTTTTCTTTTCCTGCTCGGCGCGCATCGCTTCGCGGTCATGCTGGATGCCCGCCACGCGATCGACCTGCCCCGCCATCAGGACCAGGTTAAGCAGGTTGCTTTCGAGTTCAGTGATGAGACGCGTCACTCGCTTGATCACCTGGCCCGTCAGGTCCTGGAAGTCCTGCGCGAGCATGATTTCGCTGAGGTTCTGCGACAGCTGGCCGCCATCGTTCATGCTGCGCTGCAGGTACTGGTCGATGCGCTTGACCAGATCGCGGAACTGATCGGCATTCATCTCACGACGCATGAAGCGCTGCCAGTCGGCTGTCAGGCTCTGCGCCTCATAGCTCACGTAGTTCACCAGCGGCGCTGATTCTTCGACCAGGTCCATGGTGCGGTTGGCAGCCTTCTCGGTCATCTCCACCACGTAGGACAGGCGATCGGTCGCGTCCGTGATCGGCGACGGATCACCGCCAGTGGCGCAGGTGTCCATCTCGAGCTTGACGATGGCGTTGTGCAGCTCTCGGGTGAGCTTGCCAACCTCCAGATAGAGCCCGTGGTTGCGCACCTGATTCAGCTCATTGAACATCTGCGTCGCTTCATCGAAGCGGCCCTGCTGCAGACTTTCGATCAACTTGGGTGCATGCGCCTTCAGAGTTGCTTCGAACTCTGCCAGGCTTTGGTCTGCTTGCGTCATAGTGCCCTCGCGGCGTTGCTGCTTCAGCCGTTGACGCGCTCGAAGATCTTCTCGATCTTCTCCTTGAGCACCTGGGCAGTGAAAGGCTTGACCACATAGCCGTTAACCCCGGCCTGGGCGGCTTCGATGATCTGATCGCGTTTCGCTTCGGCCGTCACCATCAGCACCGGCAGGTGCTTGAGGCGCTCATCGGCACGCACGGTGCGCAGCAGATCGATTCCGCTCATTCCCGGCATGTTCCAGTCGGTCACCAGGAAGTCGAAGCTGCCGCTCTTGAGCATCGGCAGCGCGGTAGTACCGTCATCCGCTTCAGCGGTGTTGGTGAACCCCAGATCACGCAGGAGGTTCTTGATGATTCGTCTCATCGTCGAGAAGTCATCGACGATGAGGATTTTCATGTTCTTGTCCAAGTCGACCTCCGTAAGTCCCAAAATGCCTCAGCAAACCGAGCACGTCATACCGCAAACAATCGTTAATTGGCGCGCCATTCGCCGAGGCGCGCGCGCAAGCGCGCAGCGCACTGGCTATGCAACTGGCTCACACGCGACTCGCTGACCCCCAGCACCTGACCGATTTCCTTCAAATTCAATTCTTCGTCGTAATACAGCGACAGCACCAGCTTTTCACGCTCGGGCAGGTTGGCGATGGCGTCGGCCAGCGCCTGCTGAAAACGTTCATCCTCGAGATCACGGAACGGCTCCGGGTAGAGACTGGCAGCGTCCTCCTCGAGCTCGCCATGATCGCCTTCCTGCAGCAGATCGTCGAAGCTGAACAGGCGACTACCCAGCGTATCGCCAAGAATGCCGTAATACTCGTCGAGACTTAGCTTAAGTTCGGCCGCAACCTCGTGATCTTTAGCGTCGCGCCCGGTTTTCGCTTCGATCGCCCGGATCGCCTCGCTGACCATCCGCGAATTGCGATGTACCGAACGCGGCGCCCAGTCACCCTTGCGGACTTCGTCCAGCATGGTGCCGCGAATGCGGATACCGGCGTAGGTTTCAAAGCTGGCACCCTTGCCGGCGTCGTATTTCTTAGCTGCTTCCAGCAGTCCGATCATTCCAGCCTGAATCAGATCGTCCACTTGCACGCTTGCAGGCAGACGCGCCAACAAGTGGTAAGCGATTCGCTTGACCAACGGGGCGTACTGATCGATCAGGCGGTACTGCGCATCCTTTGCCTGAGCCTTGCTGTAATACATAGCGGATCCGGCACCTGTCATTCGTGGCTGGGTGAAGCGGGGCTGATGAGGCGCTCTACGAAGAACTCGAGATGACCCCGCGGCGTCGCCGGCAGAGGCCAGGTATCAACCTTCTGCGCGATCGCCTTGAAGGCTAGTGCACATTTCGAGCGCGGGTACGCTTCATAGACTGCGCGCTGCTTCTGCACGGCCTTGCGCACCGCTTCGTCGTAAGGGACTGCACCGACATACTGCAGCGCCACGTCGAGAAAGCGCTCGGTAACCTTGGTCAGCTTGGCGAACAAATTGCGGCCTTCCTGCGGTGCGTGAGCCATGTTGGCCAACACGCGGAAGCGGCTGATGCCGTAATCGCGGTTCAGCAGCTTGATAAGTGCATAGGCGTCGGTGATGGACGTGGGCTCGTCGGTGACCACCAGCAGCACTTCCTGAGCTGCGCGCACGAAGCTCACTACGGAATCGCCGATGCCAGCCGCGGTGTCGATGATCAGCACGTCGAGCTCGTCGCCAAGCTCGCTGAACGCCTGGATCAACCCGGCGTGCTGCAGGGAAGACAGCTGCACCATGCTCTGCGTGCCGGATGCGGCCGGCACTACGCGGATGCCACCCGGCCCCTGGATCAGTACGTCGCGCAGATCACATTCGCCGGCGATGACGTCAGCCAGGGTGCGCTTGGTGGTAAGCCCCAGCAGCACGTCGACGTTGGCCAGGCCAAGGTCGGCGTCAAGCAACACCACACGCCGGCCGAGGTCCGCCAGCGCCAGTGCCAGATTGACCGACACGTTGGTCTTGCCGACGCCACCCTTGCCGCCAGTCACCGCAATCACCTGTACGGGATGCATACCCATGTTCACATGCCTATATCTTGCTGGGGCCTTGCGGCCGGCGATGCGTCCGCATGGCACGCATCTGATTCATTCGAGTACCGCTGTCGCAGCATCATCCAGCCCGCCGTGACGAGCCGTTGTACAACCCGGCGAACATGTCGGCCATGGTTTCTTCGCTCGGCTCCTCGCCGGACTGCAGGCTCACCGCCCGGCTGACCAGCTGATGGCTGCGCGGCAGATGCAGGTCGTCAGGAATCCGGGGACCATCGGCCAGGTAGGCTATCGGCAAATGCTGGCTGATCGTGAGACCGAGCACATCGCCAAGGCTGCCCGCCTCGTCGAGCTTCGTCAGGATACAACCGGCCAGCCCACAACGACGATAGTTGTGCCATGCAGCCTTGAGCACCTGGCTCTGGCTGGTTGCCGCCAGCACCAGGTAATTCTTCGATTTGACGCCCTTGTCCGACAGCGCTTCGAGCTGCATGCGCAGCGTCGGATCGCTTGCCGGCAAGCCGGCGGTGTCGATCAGGATGATCCGCTTACGCGCCAGCGAGGCCAGCGATTTGCTCAGCGGCTGGCTAGGATCGATCTGCACCACCGGCACGTCGAGGATCCGGCCCAGTGTCTTGAGCTGTTCCTGCGCACCGATCCGATAATTGTCCATGCTGGCCAGCGCAATGCTCTGCGCGCCGTGTTTCAGCACGTAGCGAGCAGCCAGCTTGGCCAGCGTAGTGGTCTTGCCGACGCCTGCTGGGCCGACCAGAGCAATCACACCGCCCTCTTCCAGCGGCTCGTTCTTGGTGACCTTGATTGCCTGCGCCAGATACGCCAGCACCATGCGCCAGGCCTGACGCGGCTCGTTAATGCCGGCGACCTTTTCCAGCAGGCTACGCGACAGCTCGGCCGGCAGGCCCAGGCGTTGCAGACGGCGCCAGAGGCCTGCCTGCTGCGGGCGACGGCTCTGCTCCTGGCCCCAGGCGATCGAGCCGAGCTGCACTTCGATCAGCTCGCGCAAACCGTGCAGTTCCGAGTACATCGCTTCGATGGCTCGGGAGTCGGCCGCGGGTGAAGGCTCGGCGACCGTATCGGGCTGCACCTTGCTGGCCGCGACGGCAGGCTTCTCGTCAACCAGTTGACGATCCTGCATCTTCGCGCGCGGCGCAGCGCTCAGCTCGGCATGTGCATTGGCCAGCCGCGACTGCGTCTTGCGCAATTCGGCTTCCAGCGCCGGGTTGGGCTTGTTGGCCGCCGGCGCGGACTGCATGGGGTAATCGAGCACAGCGGTCAGCTCGACGCCACCGGCCACCCGGCGATTGCCGATGATCACGGCATCGGCGCCCAGCTCGTCGCGAACCATTTTCATGGCGATGCGCATATCGGCGGCGAAGAAACGTTTGACCTGCATGGCCTGCACCCTCGGTTAATTCTGACCCACCGTCGAGACGATGGTGACCTGCTTGTTGTCCGGTATTTCCTGGTAGGCCAGAACATGAATGTTCGGTACCGCCAGACGCGCGAATCTCGACAGCATCGCCCGTACCGGGCCGGCTACCAGCAGTACCGCCGGCTTGCCGAGCATTTCTTGACGCTGTGCTGCTTCTACCAGGGACCTTTGCAACTTTTCGGCCATTCCCGGCTCCAGCAAAATGCCGTCTTCGGAGCCTTGACCAGCCTTCTGCAGGCTATTGAGCAAAATCTGTTCCAACCGAGGCTCCAGAGTGATCACAGGCAGCTCCGGCTCTAGTCCCACAACGTTTTGCACGATTGCGCGAGACAATGCGACGCGTACCGCAGCAACCATTGCGGCGGGATCTTGACTCTTGGCGGCCGCATTGGCGATGGCCTCGGCGATGGTCCGGATGTCGCGCACCGGCACCTGCTCCTGCAGCAAGGCTTGCAGCACCTTGAGCAGCGTGGACAGCGAAACCATCCCGGGCACCAGCTCCTCGGCCAGCTTGGGCGAGCTCTTGGCCAGCAGCTGCAACAGCTGCTGGACCTCCTCATGGCCAAGCAGTTCGTGGGCATGCTTGTGCAGCACCTGATTGAGGTGGGTGGCGACCACCGTACTGGCATCCACCACGGTATAACCAAGCGACTGCGCCTGATCACGCTGGCTCGCTTCGATCCAGACCGCCTCCAGCCCGAACGCCGGATCTCTGGCGGTAATGCCATTGAGCGGCCCGAACACCTGGCCCGGGTTAATCGCCAGCTCCCGATCCGGATAGACCTCAGCCTCGGCCAGACTCACCCCCATCAGCGTCAAGCGATAGGCGTTGGGCAACAGATCGAGGTTGTCACGGATGTGAACCGAGGGCATGAGAAAACCCAGGTCCTGCGAGAGCTTCTTGCGTACGCCCTTGATTCGGGCCAGCAGCTGGCCACCCTGGTTGCGATCCACCAGCGGAATCAGACGGTATCCAACTTCCAGCCCCACCATGTCCACCGGGGTTACATCGTCCCAACCCAGCTCCTTGGTTTCGGCCGCACGCTGGGCCGGGAGCAGATCCTGCTGTTTCTGTACTTCCTGCTCGGCCTTCTTCACGACCTGCTTCTGCCGATGCCAGATCCAGTAGGCACCCGCTGCAGCCGCGGCGCCAAGGCCGAGAAAGGACATGTGCGGCATGCCGGGAACCAGACCCATGGCAATCATGATTGCCGCGGAAACGGCCAGCGCCTTGGGCGAGGCGAACATCTGCCGCTGCACCTGCTGCCCCATGTCCTCGGAACTGGTAACGCGGGTAACCATGATGGCCGCCGCGGTGGACAGCAGCAGCGAAGGAATCTGCGCAACCAGGCCATCACCGATGGTCAGCAGTGCATAGACCTGGCCGGCATCGCTGAAGCTCATGCCGTGCTGCGCCATGCCGATACCGACGCCGCCGATCAGGTTGATGAAGAGAATCAGCAGACCGGCGATGGCGTCACCACGGACGAACTTCGACGCACCATCCATGGAACCGTAGAAATCAGCTTCCGATGACACTTCACTACGTCGCTTCTTGGCTTCTTCCTGGTCGATCAGGCCGGCGTTGAGGTCGGCGTCGATCGCCATCTGCTTGCCGGGCATGGCATCAAGGGTGAAGCGCGCACTCACTTCCGAGATGCGGCCGGCACCCTTGGTCACCACGACGAAGTTGATGATCATCAGGATCGCGAACACCACGATACCGACGACGTAGTTGCCGCCGATCACCACATTACCGAAGGCCTCGATCACATGGCCGGCAGCGGAGCCGCCTTCATGGCCGTTGATCAGCACCACCCGCGTCGACGCCACGTTCAACGCCAGACGCATCAGTGTGGCAACCAGCAGAATCGTCGGGAACACTGCGAAATCCAGCGGGCGCAACGCATAGACGCTGACCAGCAGCACGACGATCGACAACGCAATGTTGAAGGTGAACAGCAGATCCAGCAGGAACGGCGGCACCGACAGCATCATCATGCCCATCATCACGAGCAGCAGCAGCGGCACGCCGAGGTTGCCGCGCCCCGCACCCGTCAGGCCATTGCGAATATTGATGAGTTGCGTGCGATCCAACGTAGCCCCCGGGGATACAGAACGAATTCTTGACGCGACAAGCGTCCTGCCCGGGTTATAGCAAGAAGGGGTCCAACTTCTGCGGCCCGTCGCAGAGCCCGCCGCACGGTCTGTCCCTAGCCAGACCTGCGAGCCGCCGCGCCAGCGAACGCCAACGACAACTGGCAGTCACACTAGCAACCGGCGACAGCCCGTCGCCGTTTGTACAAAGGAGCTTCCAGATGAAACAGTGGATCATCGCCGCGCTGGCCGGCTGCACTGCGGTCGCCGTTCAGGCTGATACATTGAACGTCAAGGTGAACGCCGTGACGGCCCAGGGCGTCGGCGAATCGGTCGGCAGCGTCAAGATCGAAAACAGCGAATACGGGCTGGTGTTCCGCCCCGAGCTATCGGGCCTGCAGCCTGGCGCCCACGGCTTTCACGTTCACGCCAAGGGCAGTTGCGAGCCGGCCGAGATCGATGGCAAGCAGACCCCGGCTGGCGCAGCGGGCGGTCACTGGGACCCGAAGAACAGCGGCAAGCATGGCGAACCCTGGGGTGACGGCCATATGGGCGACCTGCCGGCGCTGTACGTCGACAGCGAGGGCAAAGCCAGTCAGCCAGTGCTGGCGCCGCGCCTGAAGAGCCTGGGCGATATCAAAGGCTTGGCGCTGATGGTTCACCAGGGCGGAGACAATCATTCCGACCATCCGCAACCCCTCGGCGGTGGCGGTGCGCGGGTCGCCTGCGGCGTCATCGAATAACGCAGGGACACGCGGCGAGCCGGCAATCGCCGCGTGACGCGCCTCAGTCGTCGCGGCGCAGATTCGGCGGGATGGGCACATCATTCAAGGGGTCCGGCCGCCGCCCCTTGCCCGCGCGGTACTGGCGCAGCTGATAGACGTACGCCAGTACCTGCGCCACTGCCAAGTAAAGGCCGGCGGGAATCTCCTGGTCCAGTTCGGTCGAGTAGTACACCGCCCGCGCCAGCGCCGGCGACTCCAGCACCGTCACCTTGTGCTCCTGGGCGATTTCACGAATCTTCAGCGCGACGAAGTCGCCGCCCTTGGCCACCAGCCGGGGCGCACCGCCCTTGTCGCCGTCGTATTTCAGGGCGACGGCGAAGTGCGTCGGGTTGGTGATCACCACGTCTGCCTCGGGCACAGCCTGCATCATGCGCCGCTGCGCCGCCTCACGCTGCAGCTGGCGGATGCGTGACTTGACCTCCGGCTTGCCCTCGGAATCCTTGTACTCGTCCTTGACCTCCTGCTTGGTCATCATCAGCTTCTGCTTGTTGTCCCAGAGCTGGAACGGCACATCCACCGCCGCGATCAGGATCAAGCCGCAGGCCATCCAAAGGGCGCACCAGCCAACCACCTCGGCACTGTGCATGATGGCCAGGTCCAACGGCTGCTTGGCGATGGACAGCAGATCGTCCTGATAGGCCGAAAGCACCAGCAACGCCACGCCGAGTACCACGAGAAACTTGCCCAGCGCCTTGAGCAGCTCGACCAGCGCCTTGGTGGAGAACATCCGCTTGAGCCCGGCAGCCGGATTCATCCGGCTCATCTTCGGCGCCATCGCCTTGGCCGAGAACAACCAGCCACCCAGCGATACCGGGCCGACGATCGATGCGATCAGCAAGGCGATCAGCAGCGGCATGATCGCCTCCAGCGCAATCATGCCGCTGCCCATCAGCAGTCGTACCATGGAGCCTTCGTCGAGCAGCGTTTCCCGGCTCAGCTCGAAGGTACCCTGCATCATCGCCATCAGGCTCTGCGCCAGACCTGCGCCAGACGCCAGCAGCCCGCCGATACCGCCCAGGGTCACTGCGACCGTGCTGAGCTCGCGGGAACGGGCCAACTGCCCTTTTTCGCGGGATTCGCGCAGGCGTTTCTCTGTGGGTTCCTCACTTTTGTCCGCGCCGCTTTCGCTCTCAGCCATGCGCGACCTCCGACCCTGCCACTCTCATCAGCGCGCTCCCGCCAGTTCACGCAGCATGGCCAGCGCCTCGCTGACAAAAACCTGGTACTGCGCAAAGATGTCCGCCATGCCGATCCAGACGATGATCAGGCCCAGCACCAGGGTCAACGGAAAGCCAATGGAGAAGATGTTCAATTGCGGCGCGGCCCGCGTCATCAGGCCGAACGCCAGGTTCACCACCAGCAGTGCGGTGATCGCAGGCAGCACCAGCAGCAACCCGGCGCCCAAGACCCAACCCAGCTTGCCCGCCACCTCCCAGTAATGATTGGTCGACAGACCACCACCTACCGGCAGCGTCACGAAGCTCTCGGCAAGAATCTCCAGCACCACCAGATGGCCGTTTACCGAGAGGAACAACAGGATCACCAGCATGTTGAAGAACTGACCGAGCACCGGCACCGAGATGCCGTTGGCAGGATCGACCATCGACGCGAAACCCAGGCCCATCTGCATGGCCAGCAACTGGCCGGACACGATGAATACGTGGAAGAAAAGCTGCAGGACGAACCCCAGCATCACACCGATCACCAGCTGCTCGGCGATCAGCAGCAACGAGGCCAGGCTGAGCGACTCGACCACCGGCATGGGCGGCAACGTCGGCACCAGTACTAGGGCGATGGCCAGCGACAGGTAAAGCCGCACCCTCATCGGCACCAGCTGCGTACCGATCAGCGGCATGCTCATCAGCAAGGCGGCGATGCGGAACAGCGGCAGCAGGAACTGCCCTACCCAGCCGCCGATCTGCGCATTGCTCAGCTCAAGCACGCGCTTACCCGATCAGCAACGGAATGTTCTGGACAAGGTTCTGGGTGTACTCCATCAGCTCGCGCACCAGCCATGGCCCAGCCCAGATCATCGTCAGCAGCATCACCAGCAGGCGCGGCAGGAAGCTCAGGGTTTGCTCGTTGATCTGCGTCGCGGCCTGGAACATCGCCACCACCAGGCCGACCAGCAGGCTTGGCACCACCAGCACGCCGACGATCATCGCCGTCATCCACAACCCTTCGCGAAACAGGTCCACCGCTACTTCTGGAGTCATATGCGTGGTTCCTAAAGCGTGCCGAAGCTACCGGCCAGCGTGCCGATTATCAGACCCCAGCCGTCCACCAGCACGAACAGCATGATCTTGAACGGCAACGAGATGATCAGCGGCGACAGCATCATCATGCCCATCGCCATGAGCACGCTGGCCACCACCATGTCGATGATCAGGAAGGGAATGAAGATCATGAAGCCGATCTGGAACGCCGTCTTCAGCTCGGAGGTGACGAACGCTGGCACCAGGATGGTCATCGGTGCAGCTTCCGGCGATGCGATATCGGTGCGTCGTGACAGCCTGACGAACAGCTCCAGATCGCTCTCGCGGGTCTGCGCCAGCATGAAACCCTTGAGCGGCACCTCGGCCCGGGCGATCGCTTCCTGCGCCGGGATCTGCTCACTGAGGTAAGGCTGCAGCGCTTCCTGGTTAATCCGCTCGAACACCGGCGCCATGATGAATAGCGTGAGGAACAGGGTCAGGCCGATGAGGATCTGGTTCGACGGTGTCTGCTGCAGCCCAAGCGCCTGACGCAGGATGGAAAACACGATGATGATGCGGGTGAAGCTGGTCATCAGCATGACGAACGCCGGAATGAAGCTCAGCGCCGTCATGATCAGCAGAATCTGCAGGCTGACCGAGTATTCCTGCTGCCCTTCCGCGTCGGTGGTCAGAGTGATCGCCGGAATCGAGAGCGGGTTGTTTCCCTGGGCCAGGATGCCGGAAGACTCCTGCGCCATGGCGAGCGGGCCGAGCAACATCAGCGCGACCACCAGCAGAATGCGCAACATCAAGGCTTATCCTTGTGGTCCTTGCCGAGCAGCTCCATCAGACGCTGGGCGAATTCAGGGTTGGCCGGCTCGGCGTCCGGCAGGTGCACCGGCTCCTGCATCACGTGCAGTGGCGTGATGCGGCCGCCACTGAGGCCGATCAGGATCTGCTCGCCGCCGACCTGGACCAGCACCAGCCGCTCGCGCGGACCCAGCGCCTGGGTGGAGATCAGCTTGATCACCTGGGTGCCGCGGGGGTTCAACTGCTGAACCCGACGCAGCAGCCATGCGAGCAGGAAGATCAGTCCGATCACCAGCAACAGGCCGAGCATCAGCTTGCTCAGCTGCGCGCCCATGCCGGCGCTGCTCATGCTGGCTGCCGGCTCCGCAGCGAAGGCTGGCAGCGCGACGAACGCTGCCAGGAATACGAGCGCGCGCACGTCAGCGCAGCTTCTTGATGCGTTCGGTCGGGCTGATCACATCGGTCAGCCGGATGCCGAACTTCTCGTTGACCACCACCACCTCGCCGTGGGCGATGAGCGTGCCATTGACCAATACGTCCAGCGGCTCGCCAGCCAGACGATCGAGCTCCACCACCGAGCCCTGGTTGAGCTGCAGCAGGTTGCGGATGCTGATTTCGGTACTGCCGACCTCCATCGAGATGGAAACCGGGATGTCGAGGATCACATCCAGGTTCGGGCCGTCCAGCCCCAGCTGCACGCCATTGGACTTGGGTGCGCTGGCGAAATCCTCCAGCGGTGCGCGCGGAGCGGCCGGGGCGGCTGCTTCCGGGCCCTGATTCAGCAGCGCATCGATGTCGTCCTGGCTGGCGTCGCCGGCTTCGGCCAGCGCTGCAGCCCATTCATCGGCCAGCGCCTGTTCCTCGGGGGAGGTGTTGTCGTGTTCGTCTGCCATCGCTAATCCTCGATCGGCTCGAATTGAGTAAAGGGCTGGCTCAGCGTGGGCGGACCACGGGCTCCAGCACCTGCAATGCCAGGTTGCCTTTGTGGGCACCCAGCTTGACCTTGAAGGACGGCATGCCATTGGCACGCATGATCATGTCTTCTGGCATTTCCACCGGGATCACGTCGCCCGGCTGCATGTTCAGAATGTCGCGCAATTTCAGTTGCCGCCTGACGACAGTCGCGCCGAGCGGAACGTTGACGTCGAGAATGTCTTCGCGCAGCGCCTTGACCCAACGCTCATCCTGGTCACTGACGTCCGACTGGAAGCCGGCATCCAGCATCTCGCGGATCGGCTCGATCATCGAATAAGGCATGGTCACGTGCAGGTCGCCGCCGCCGCTGTCCAGTTCGATGTGGAAGGTGGAAACCACCACCACTTCGCTGGGGCTGACGATGTTGGCCAGGGCCGGATTCACTTCCGAGTTGACGTACTCGAAGTTGACGTCCAGCACCGCGTGCCAGGCTTCCTTGAGATCGGTGAAGGCCTGATCGAGCACCATGCGTACGACTCGCAACTCGGTCGGGGTGAACTCGCGCCCCTCGATCTTGGCGTGGCGACCGTCGCCGCCGAAGAAGTTGTCCACCAGCTTGAACACCAGCTTGGCGTCGAGAATGAACAGCGCCGTGCCACGCAGCGGCTTCATCTTCACCAGATTGAGGCTGGTGGGTACATACAGCGAATGCACGTACTCGCCGAACTTCATCACCTGCACGCCACCGACCGACACATCGGCCGAGCGACGCAGCAGGTTGAACATGCTGATGCGGGTGTAACGGGCGAAACGCTCGTTGATCATTTCCAGGGTGGGCATGCGCCCGCGAACGATGCGGTCCTGACTGGTCAGGTCATAGCTCTTGATGGATCCCGGCTCGGAATCGCTTTCGGTATCCACCAGACCGTCGTCGACCCCGTGCAGGAGCGCATCGATCTCGTCTTGCGAGAGCAGGTCTTGAACAGCCATCTGCGGCAGCCTTCTATTGCAATACGAAGTTGGTGAAAAGCACTTGCTCGACGGCAAGCTTGCCAATTTCCTTCTGCGCCAGTTCCTGCACGCTGGCAGTCGCCTGCTGACGCAGCATCTCCTTGCCCACGGGCGTTTTCAACGCCTCGAAGTCCTGACTGGAGAACAGCATGACCAATCGGTTGCGCAACAACGGCATATGCACTTTCAGTGCATCCAGCGCAGCCTGATCACGCGACATCAACGCAATGCTGACCTGCATGTAACGCTGGCGCCCCTTGTTGCTGAAATTGACCACGAAGGCCGGCATCAGGACTTCATAGATCGCCGGCTGCTTGCCGGAGGCAGTGGTCGCGGCCTCTTCGGCCTTGTCGTCACCAAGGTCGCCGCCCTTGTTCATGAAGTAAAGCGTACCGCCGATGGAAAGCCCTACGGCCACCAACATGGCGACCACGATCACCAGGATGAGTTTCAGCTTTCCCTTGCCTGCCGGTTCCGCTTCCGGTCCGGTTGGCGGCACTGTTGGTGGAGCCTGTTTCTTAGCCATGCCAAATATCCGTCATCAACAGCGTTCGATTCTGATTTCAGGAGTTAGGAGCAACAGCTGTGCCAACGTTAATGCACGCCGGTACGGCGCAGCCTCGGGCTCCAGGCAGTGCGCTCACAAGGTATCAGGAAAAGGATGGAGATAACGCCTGGATAGGCGACGCGAAAGCGATTGCAGCGACGGGCGGCGGAAAACCGGCGCGCACCTGAACCGAGGCGCCGGATTATCCCTAAAAGCGGATGGCTCAGGCGTAGTAGTCGACGAGTCCGCGATCACCGGCGACTCGATTGGAGGCGATTTCCGTCACGCCGAGCTCCACCTCATCGCCTGCCAGATCGCCCTCACCCGACGCTCCACCCCGCGAGGAACCACCATCGGCTCCGCCTTGCCAGCCACGCGCCAGCGACTGATCGGATACGTTCACGTCCATCAGGTTCATGCCCTGCTGGGTGAACATTTCCCGTAGTCGCTGCATCTGCCCTTCCAACGCGTCGCGCACCCCCGCATGCGGGCTGAGGAAGGTCACCTGCGCCTGGTCCTTGGTCAGGTCGATGCGTACTTCCATACGACCGAGTTCAGCCGGGTCGAGTTGGATTTCCGCCGACTTGAGATTCTGGCTGGACAGCCACATCACGCGGTCGACGACCGCCTCGCTCCAGCCGGACTGCTGCATCTGTACCGGTTGACCCGGCACCAGTTGCGGACGCTGCGATTGCTGCACCTGCTGAGCGATGGCCTGGCTCAAGGGGTTGAGGCGCCCCGCAGCCAGTTCGCTGGCGCTGGCACGACTCTCCTTTGGCGCCTCCACGCTTTCCAGCAGGTCCTTGGTCAGCAATTCCACATCGAGCTCTTCGCCCTCACCCGCGTCCTGACTCGCCAGCAACGCGCTGGCAAAGCCATCGTCAGCCGAGGCCTTCGCCTGCGCATCGGTCAGCGGGTTCTGCAATTGCTGCTGGGCCGTCTTCTGCATAGCTGCCGGGGTTTCGGTCAGCGTACGCATGCCGGCCAGTGTTGCTTCGTCCGCATCGACGGCCTCATCGCCGGCGATGCCGGCAGCGGCCGTCGGCAGCCCCGGAAGCAGGGAGACAGCATCGACCTCGGTTTCAGGCTGGGCTTCGGACTCCGCCACGAACTGCGTGCCAAGACCAAGCAGCAGCATTGGATCGAGCTCCGCCTCCGGAATTTCCTCAGCCGGCGTTTCGGGAGGCAAGGTATTGCCGCTTTCGGCAACCGCCGGCTTCTCGTCGGTGGTCGCCTCCGCCGTTTCCTGCTCGCGCTTGTCCTCGACCGGCTTGTTGCGGCTGGCCTCGTTGCGCACCGGGCGCTCGGCTGGTTTCGTCTGACGCTCCTTGGCGTAGACATCGGAGAAGCTGGCGCTGCCGCTGTCTCGCCCTTCACGCGGCATCTCCGGCGCTTTGGCCGCAGCTTTGGGACGTGCGTCGACGGAAGGGGTTCTAAGCAACAGGTCGGGGGAAACAGCCATGAGGTCATTCCGCTACGGATGGATCGTGGCGGAAGCAGAGCAAGTTCCGGGCCAGCGGCATGAATGCCGGAAAAACGCCAGGGAAGCGCGCTGACATGAACAGAAACGACGGCCCGGCGGCAGCGGCTCTGCTATTAGCGGGCACCGGCGTCAGAGATTTGGCCACTCAGCCGTGGCGCTGGCGCTCGGCGCGGAACAGGATGCCGACGATGGCGAACTCCCGCTCGATGGATTCGATGAGCGCCGGGGCTTGGGCGAGGTTCTCCTCCCGAGCGGCACTCTCGAGCTCCTGGCAGAGGTCGGCCAGCAGCGTCGCGCCCATGTTGCTGCAGCTGCCTTTGAAGCTGTGCGCAGCACGCCGCAAGGTTTCAGACTGGTCGGCGAGACAGGCCTGGCGGAGCAGCCGAACGCGCTCCTCGGAGTCGGCAAGAAAGGTATCCAGCAGCGCCGGATACTCACTCTCCATCACGTCCTGCAGCGTGGTCAGCACGGCGCTGTCGAGATGAGTGTTGGACACCGGTACACCCCTGAGTGAAAGCGGACGATTATGCCTCAGCCTGCCAGGCGAACTCCACGCTCAGCCCGCGCCCATCCGACTGCCAGTCGAATCGGTCGCTCAACTGGCGCACCAGATGTAAGCCGCGCCCACTGAAGCGGTCGCTGCCAAACTGCGCCTGCAACGCGCGCGACACGTCGAAGCCCGAGCCGCTGTCGCTGATGCCGATGCGCAGGCGCCCTCCATGCGGGGAGGTCTTGATGTTCAGCTGCAGATGCACATGACCGTCGACCAACGCCTGCAGGCGTTGTTGGCGTAAGTCGTAGTAATGCTTGAAACCGTCGGCATCACACTTGAGGCTCGAATCGAGTCCGAGCACGCCATGCTCCAGGGCATTGGAATAGAGCTCGCCCAACACGGTGTAGATCTCACCGACACGCGAGCGCAACTGATTGACCTGCAGCAGGATCTGCAGCAACGAAGGCAATGGATTGCCGCTGCGCAGGCTGTCGGCACGCAGCTCGAGCCGAATCGACCAGTCCATCGGCCGTGAGCGGTGCGCGGTGGCCGGGGCAATCGACGGCATCGTGATCACCTCCGGGCTGACCACGACCTCGACCAGGCTCAGGTCGTCGTGCTGCTGGCCGTGGAAATCCAGCAGCGCCTGCTCGATCTCGCCGAACAGCCGTGCCGGATCGTCGTTGGCGTCCAGAGTGGCTAGCAGGCGCTGTTCGCCGAACAGCTCGTCATTGGCATTGCGGCTCTCGACCACGCCGTCGGACAGCAGCAACAGCCGGTCGCCGGGGGCCAAGGGGTAATGCTCGAACTTGTTGTCCAGCGCCGCCGGGGAGACGACGCCGAGCGGCAGGTGACGGGACACCAGCGCCGTGCGCCGACCATCCGCGCCGATCAGGTAGCCATCCGGCAACCCGCCATTCCACACCCGCAGACTGCCCTGCTTGGGATCGATATCGAGCAGCGTCGCGCAGCAGAACATTTCCACCGGGAGGATCTGTTTGAGCTTGGCATTCATCTCTCGAAGGATGTCGGTGCTCGAATAGCCTTTCGCCGCCATCCCGTAAAAGGTTTCCGCCAGCGGCATGGCCCCGATCGCGGCGGGCAGCCCGTGGCCGGTGAAATCTCCGAGCAGGACAAACATCTGCCCCGCCGGGGCCTGCGCCGCCAGCAGCAGGTCGCCGTTGAACAGCGCCTGCGGCGACTGGCGGAAGCGGATGGTGGGCGCGCTCAGGCAACCAGCATGTGCGACTTTGTCGAAGATCGCCTTGGCAGCCCGATGTTCGTCGAGCAGCTGCTGATTGCGCCTGGCGATCAGGTCGCGCTGCTCGAGCACGGTCGCCTGCAGGCGGCGCAGACGATGCATGGCCTGAATCTTGGCTTCGAGAATGATCGGGTTGTAAGGCTTGGCGATGAAGTCGTCGCCGCCAGCCTCGAGGCAGCTGACCAGCGCTTCGTGCTCGGTCAGCGAGGTGAGAAAGATGATCGGGACCAGCTCATCGCCGGCCAGTTGCTTGATGCGCCGCGCCGCCTCGAAGCCGTCCATCACCGGCATCAGCGCGTCCATCAGCACCAGCTGCGGCCGCTCCTCCTGAAACAGCTCGACCGCCTCCTGCCCATCGGCTGCCGTCAGCACCCGGTGGCCCTGCTTGGCAACGATGGTGGAAAGCAGCATCCGATCGACCGGGCTGTCCTCGGCGATCAGGATCGACAGCCGCATGGGCATGTCAGGCGATCACGAATAATTGTTCGAAATTCGACACCGACAGGATCTTGCGCACGTCGCCGTTGCAGTTGAGCAGGCGGATGTCCGCCTCGTCGCCACCGGCGTGATCGCGCAACAAGAGCAGCATGCCCAGCGCCGAACTGTCCATGTAAGTGGTGCCTTGCAGATTGACCACATAACGCTGCGGATTCACGTCCTGACGTTGGTAAGCATCACGGAAGGCCTGATGCGCATTGAAGTCGAAGCGTCCGCTGATGGATATGGTCAACTCCTGGCCATCCGTCGAAGGCTGCGAGGTAATGGTCATGTGGCACTCCTGATCCGGTACGTCTTGAAAGCGGCTTGCGAGCAGCCGTCGCGATAAGCGAAATGAACAGCCGTGTACCGGCTGAAAGGCGGCCATCCGGTTCTGAGACTTATCCTCGGAAGAGCCAGATGGCAGCGGAAACGATCTGTTGGCGGTCGCCGCGCTGAAACGCGGTCAAGATTTATCATTCAAGCAGCGGTACGGCAAGCACGAATCCGGCCTGAGACCGTGGCTGGATCACTGCTCACGCGTTCTCCCGGACAGCCGCTGGGCGTACTCGTCGAGCAACTTCTGCTCGCGCTTGTCCGCCGCGATCCGCGCCTCCTTCTGATAGCTTTCGACCAGCTTGCTCAGGCCTTCGACACGCGCATGGCGCTGGTGCCACTGCTGGCGCAGCTTCTTCAGATTGTCGCGGTACCAGTTGACGCTGCGCTGCTGCTGCCCAATGGCCGACTCCAGCTGCGACAGGAAGCGCTGGTAATTCATCAGCCACTGCCCCGAGACGCCCTGACTGCCCTGCTGCATCCATTGCTGCTGGTAGTCGCTGAAGTACTGTTCCAGTTCACCGAGCTTGGCCTCGGCCTGATTCAGCTGAGTCTGGCCCTGTCCCAGCAGTCGCGCGGCCTCCTGCTCGGCCTTTTCGGCCATCTCGATGACCGGCGCCAGGCGCGCCGCCCGACTGGCCGCCATCGGTTAGCCTCCCTGCCGTGGATTGAACACAGCTGCGAGTTGCGCGGCGCTGCGCGTCAGGTCCTCGCTTTCATCGAGGCCCTGACGCAGGTAACTGACCATCTCGGCCTGGCGCGCGATGGCCATATCCGTTTCCGGATCGCCGCCTGGCACATAGGCGCCGACACTGATCAGGTCGCGGCTCTGCTGGTAGCGCGACCAGAGCTGCTTGAAACGCTGCGACGCACGCACATGTTCGGCGCTCACCACCTGCGGCATGACCCGACTGATGGAGGCTTCGATGTCGATAGCCGGATAGTGGCCTTCTTCGGCCAGACGGCGCGACAGCACGATGTGGCCGTCGAGCACACCGCGAGCGGCATCGGCGATCGGGTCCTGCTGGTCGTCACCTTCGGAGAGCACGGTGTAGAACGCCGTGATCGAGCCGCCGCCCTGCTCGGCATTACCGGCGCGCTCGACCAGACTCGGCAGCTTGGCGAACACCGACGGCGGATAGCCCTTGGTCGCTGGCGGCTCGCCGATGGCCAGGGCGATCTCGCGCTGGGCCTGGGCATAGCGCGTCAGCGAATCCATCAGCAGCAACACGTTCTTGCCCTGATCGCGGAAGTACTCCGCAATACGCGTGCAGTACTGCGCGGCGCGCAAGCGCATGAGCGGCGCCTCGTCAGCGGGCGATGCCACCACCACGGAGCGCTTGATGCTTTCCTCGCCGAGGATGTTCTCGATGAATTCCTTGACCTCTCGCCCCCGCTCGCCGATCAGGCCGACGACGATGATGTCGGCCTCGGTGAAGCGGGTCATCATGCCCAGCAGCACCGACTTGCCGACACCGGTGCCGGCAAATAGGCCTAGGCGCTGACCGCGACCGACGGTCAGCAAGCCATTGATACTGCGGATGCCGACATCCAGCGGTTCGCTGATGGGGTGGCGCTTGAGCGGGTTGATAACGGGGCCGTCCATCGGCACCCAATCCTCCGCTCTCATGCCGCCCTTGCCGTCCAGTGCACGCCCTGCGCCATCCAGCACGCGGCCGAGCATGGACATGCCCATGGGCAGCCGTCCGGTATTGACCAGCGGCACGACCCGCGCGCCCGGCGCGATGCCGGCAAGGCTGCCGACAGGCATCAGATACAGCTTGCCGCTGGAAAAGCCCATCACCTCGGCCTCGACCTCAGTGGGGTGATAACTGTCGTCGTTGATCACCAGGCAGCGACTGCCAACGGCTGCGCGCAGCCCTTCAGCCTCCAGCGTCAGACCGACCATGCGCAGCAGGCGCCCTTCGAGCATGGGCTGGCTGGGCAGTTTGATCGCTTCGCCATAGGCTTCGAATCGCTTGGCGAAACTGGTTCGCTCAAGGCGCATCGGGCATGTCCAGATCGATGGTCAGATCGGCGGCAGGAGGACGGGTGGCATTCTCGCGCTGCTGTTCGAACAGTTGTTTGATGGCCTGGGTGAGACGCGTCTCGATGCTCGCATCGATGCGACTGTGCTCGGTTTCGATATGACAGCCACCAGGCAGCAGGCTGCTGTCCTCGAGAATTCGCCAGCTTTCCTCGTGCCGCTCGCGCAGCGCCTTGATCAGCTCGAAGTCCTGCGGATTGACGTGGATTCGCACATTGCTGGCGCCCATTGGCAGCAACTTCAGCGCCTCACGCAGCACCTGACGGATCTGGCTGGAATCGATCAGAAGATCACGCTGGATCACTTCGCGCGCCATGTGACTGACCAGGGTCGCCATGGCGTGCTCGAGATTGCGATCCTGATCGGCAATCGGCTCGAGCAACTGACCCATCAGCTGCTCAAGGTTTTCCAGCCGCGGCGCCAACGCGGCCTCGGCCTCCTGCCGCGCCTTGAGCTGGCCGGCATGGAAACCATCTTTCTCGCCGGTGGCGAAACCTTCGTTGTATGCCTGCTGGCGGATCGCTTCGAGTTCGTCGAGCGTCAGCGGTTTGACTTCCTCGACCGGGACGTCCTCGCTTCGCGCCAGCTCTTCGGCGGGCTCTTCCACGACCCCTGCTGCCGGCAACTCGTCTTCTTCGCCCTGCGGGTCGAAGCTGGGCAGCGACCAGCGATCGAACAGGCTGACGTCTTTCGCGCGTATGACGTCGCTGGGGTTGTCCTTGGCCATGTGTGGAATTCGTACCTGGTTAGATCATCTCTTCGCCGCCCTTGGAGCCCAGGACGATTTCACCGGCCTCGGCCATGCGGCGAGCAATGGTAAGGATTTCCTTCTGCGCATTCTCGACATCGCTGACGCGCACCGGGCCCTTCGCCTCCAGGTCGTCACGCAGCAGCTCACCGGCGCGCTTGGACATGTTCTTGAAGACCTTTTCCTTGATGCCGTCGTCGGCGCCCTTGAGCGCCATCACCAGCACGTCGGAGGATACCTCACGCAGCAGCACCTGAATGCCGCGGTCGTCGACTTCGGCGAGGTTGTCGAAGACGAACATCAGGTCTTCGATCTGGCTCGACAGGTCCTCGTCCACATCGCGGATGGCATCCATCAGCTGGCCTTCGATGGAGCTGTCCAGGTAGTTCATGATGTCCGCCGCGCGCTTCACGCCGCCCAGACTGGCGCGGCTGGTGTTGGTGCTGCCGGAGAACTGCTTTTCCAGGATCAGGTTCAGCTCTTTCAGCGCAGCCGGCTGCACGGTATTGAGCGAGGACACGCGCAGGACGATGTCCAGGCGCACCTTGTGGTCGAAATGCGAGAGCACCTCGCCAGCCTGGTCCGGGTCGAGATAGGCCACCACGATGGCCTGGATCTGCGGGTGCTCGTAGCGGATCACATCCGCCACCGCACGCGGCTCCATCCATTTCAGGCTGTCCAGACCGCTGGTGTTGCCGCCCAGCAGAATGCGGTCGATCAGGCCGCCGGCCTTGTCCTCGCCGAGCGCCTGGGTAAGCATCTTGCGAATGTAACCGTCGGAGCCGACGCCGAGGCTGGTCTGGTCGCCGACGATCTCGACGAACTCGCTCATTACCTGTTCGATCTGTGCCTTCTGCACGTTGCGCATCTGCGCCATGGCAGTACCGACGCGCTGCACCTCTTTCGGACCGAGGTGACGCAGGACCTGCGCAGCGTCGGTTTCACCCAGCGAGAGCAACAGGATGGCGGCCTTGTCGACCTTGTTGAGCTTGGCTTGAACTCGATTGTCATTCATCGGCGTTGATCCACTCTTTCACCACCTGGGCTACCCGTCCCGGGTCATCGGCCACAAGGTTCTTGATCGCGTTCAGCTGGGCTTCATATCCCTCGCTGGGGCTCGGCAGCAGAATGTTCTGCGGGCCGCTCAGGCTGACCCGGTCACTGGCCAGGCCGGAGTCCAGTCCATCATCGTCACCCAGTTCGCCCGGACCGCTGGCAACCTGCAGTTCCTTGCCGCTGGACGGATTGGTGAGGCTCTTGAGCACCGGACGCAGCACACCGAACACCAGCACCAGGATGAACAGCACGCCGAGGACCTGCTTGACCACATCCCAGAACCACGGTTGCGAGTAGAACGGTATCTCTTCGAAGGTCTCACCGGCGCTGTCGGCGACGAACGCGGTGTTGATCACGCTGACGCTGTCGCCGCGGCTGGCATCGAAACCCACCGCGTCTTGCACCAGCCGGGTGAAGCGCGCCAGATCATCGGCGTTCCACGGTACGCGAACCATCTCGCCGGCCGCATTGAGCGTCATCTGATCGTCGACCACTACTGCCACCGAGAGCCGGCGCAGGCGACCCTGCTGCTGCTTGGTATAGCTGATCGAGCGATCGAGTTCGTAGTTGCGCGTAGCCTGCTCACGCTTGTCGGCCGGATAAGGCGCCAGCATCGGCTGACCGGTCACGGGATCCATGACCTGCTGACCATTGGCATCGAGCAGAGGCTGACCAGGAGCCACGGCACCCGCGGCGGCTGCGGCCTGATTGGCCTGCTCGGGCGCGGTCGCCGGGCCAGGAGGCTGATTGCTCAGGGCGCCCGGCACGCCTTGCGGCGGCAGGCTGCTCTGGCGCTGCTCATTGACGCTCTGTTCGCTGCGCAACGCCGGCTGATCGGGGTTGAAGGTTTCCGAGGTTGATTCGACGGCGCTGAAATCCACGTCCGCGGAGACTTCGGCCTTGTAGCGGCCACTGCCCAGCACCGGCTGCAGAATGTTGTGCACGCGCTGGGTGTAGAGGCCTTCCATGCGGCGGCTGTAGTCGAACTGCTTGCCGGCCATGCTCAGCTCGGTCAGTTCCTGCTGATCGGACAGCAGGTTGCCCTTCTGATCCACCACGGTGATCTGCGATTTGCCCAGTTCCGGCACGCTGGTGGCGACGAGGTTGATGATCGCCATCACCTGGCTCGGCTCCAGCGCGCGGCCCGGGTAAAGCTCCACCAGTACCGAGGCACTGGGCTTGCGCTCGTCGCGAACGAACACCGAGCTCTTCGGGATCGCCAGGTGCACACGGGCGCCCTTGACGTTGTTCAGGCTGGAAATGGTGCGGCCCAGTTCGCCCTCGAGGCCACGGCGATAACGGGTCGCCTCCATGAACTGGCTGGTACCCAGCCCCTGTTCCTTGTCGAGGATTTCGAAACCGATGTTGCTGTCGGCCGGCGCGATACCCGCACCGGCGAGCTTGAGACGTGCGCGAGCAAGATCATCCGCCTTGACCAGCAGAGCGCCGGAGTTCGGTTCGACGGTATAGGCGATATCCGCAGCGGCGAGGGTTTCCATCACCTGATTGGCATCCATCCCCGCCAGGCTGCCGAGCAGCGGACGATAATCGGGCTGCTGCGACCAGAGCACCACGGCAAAACCGATCGCCACGCTGGCCGCCAGCCCGACCAACAGGCCGACCTGCCGCAGCATGGACATATCCGAAAGGTTTTCCAGAAAGGACAAGCCCAGCAGGGGCTTCCTGACACCCTCGGGAGTAGCCGGCACCGGAACGTTCACCGCTTCAGCCATGATTCAATCCGCCTCACACCGGCATCTGCATGATGTCTTGATAAGCCTGAACCAGTTTGTTGCGCACCTGGGTCATGGCTTGAAAGGAAACGCTTGCCTTCTGGGAGGCGATCATCACTTCGGTCAGGTCGACACCGCCCTGCCCCATCTCGAAGGCAGATGACAGCTGGCTCGAAACCTGCTGGGTTTCGTGCACTTTATTCACCGCCTGGCCAAGCATGTCGGAGAAGCTCGGAGCGCCGACCTCCTGGGTCTTGACCTCCGGCTTGGCGCGCGCCATTGCATCGGTCTGCATGGCCCGCATTTCCAGCATCAAGCGATTGAATTGAACACCCTGACTCATCTAATCCTCCAACAGCCGCGGTTTTTTTGACGCATCGCGGCAGGCAAAGACTAGATAGCAACAAGGGTGCCAGATCGAATACCAGCGGCCAGGCGCGGCGATGACCTGCACTCACGCCCGTCGCAACTGTTACGTCCAATACGCGAGCGGCTGTACCGCGACGCTACCCGAGCACGGCCAATAGGCTTTGTACGATAGCCTGCCGCAGCCGCGCGACGTCATACCTTGCACAAGTAGAAGTCAGCAATGAACGAAATCAGCCGTACCGCCCTGCGCCCCCTCAGTGATAGCTCGCCTTCGACCGTCGTCGCCGGCTTCATCGCCATGCTCACCGGCTATACCAGCTCGCTGGTGCTGATGTTCCAGGCCGGCCAGGCAGCAGGCCTGAGCACGGCGCAGATCTCTTCGTGGATCTGGGCACTGTCGGTCGGCATGGCGATCTGCAGCATCGGCCTGTCGCTGCGCTATCGCACGCCGGTGGTAGTTGCCTGGTCGACGCCCGGCGCGGCCCTGTTGATCACCAGTCTGCCCGGCGTGCCGTACGCCGAAGCCATCGGCGCCTTCATCTTCGCCTCGGCGCTGATTGCCCTGTGCGGCCTGACTGGAAGCTTCGATCGGCTGATGCGGCGAGTACCGGCATCGCTGGCTGCCGCGCTGCTGGCGGGCGTGCTGTTCAATATCGGAAGCGAGATTTTCCGTGCCGTCGAGGTTCAGCCGGTGCTGGTGCTCGGCATGTTCTTCAGCTACCTGCTGGCCAAGCGAATGCAGCCCCGCTACGCCGTGCTCGCTGCGCTGCTGGTCGGCTGCCTGATCGCCGGTATTTCCGGCCTGCTGGACTTCCAGCGCTTCAGCCTGCAGGTCGCGGTGCCGGTGTGGACTACACCGGCGTTTTCCCTCGCGGCGATCTTCAGTATCGGCATCCCGCTGTTCGTCATCGCCATGGCTTCGCAGAACATGCCAGGCCTGGCCGTGCTGCGTGCCGAGGGATATCAGGTGCCGGCTTCGCCACTGATCTCGATCACTGGCATCGCTTCGGTACTGCTGGCGCCGTTCGGCTCCCACGGCATTCATCTAGCGGCGATCACCATGGCCATCTGCGCAGGCCCCGAAGCTCATCCTGACCCGCAAAAACGCTATACCGCTGCTGCCTGGTGCGGGGTGTTCTACGGCATTGCCGGCATCTTCGGCGCAACCCTGGCCGCGCTGTTCGCCGCCTTCCCCGCGGCACTGGTGTTGTCCGTCGCCGCGCTGGCATTGCTCGGCTCGATCGGCTCGGGGCTGACCCAGGCGATGCAGCAGCCCGACGAGCGAGAGGCAGCGCTAATCACCTTCATGGTCACGGCGTCAGGGCTGACGCTGTTCGGCATCGGCGCGGCGCTGTGGGGATTGATCGCAGGTGTAATCACCTTGCTGATTCTGCGCCGTCGTAACTGAGCGGCGCTGAAAGGGGTGCCCGGCCAGACAGCGCCGGGCGCGCCGTCAGATCGCCGTCGCCCCGCCATCTACCGCCAGCGCATGACCGGTAGTGAAGGCGGCTCTGTCGCTGCACAGGTACAGCACCGCGGCGGCAATCTCTTCGACCTTGCCGATGCGCCCGACTGGGTGCATGGCCGCAGCGAACTCCGCCTTGCGCGGGTCGGCCTCGTAGGCACGGCGGAACATGTCGGTGTCGATCACCGCCGGGCATACCGCATTCACGCGAATCTGCTTCTTGGCGTACTCGATCGCTGCCGACTTGGTCAGGCCGATCACCGCATGCTTGGATGCCGCGTAGATGCTCATCTTCGGCGCAGCACCGAGACCCGCAACGGACGCGGTGTTGACGATAGCGCCACCACCCTGCGCCAGCATGACCGGCAGCTGGTGCTTCATGCACAGCCAGACGCCCTTAACGTTGACGCCCATGATCGCGTCGAACTCCGCCTCGCTGCCCTCGGCCAAGCGTCCCTGCTCGATCTCGATGCCGGCATTGTTGAAGGCGTAATCGAGCCGCCCGTACTGCGCCAACGTCTGCTCGATGAGCGCCTTGACCTCCGCATCGCGCGTGACGTCGCAGCGCACGGCGATCGCCTGGCCGCCAGCAGCACGAATGCTTTCTGCGCCATCGCGGATGCCCGCTTCGTCGATGTCGGCCAGCACCACCTTGTGGCCCTGCTCGGCGAACGCCTGCGCGGTGGCGCGACCGATTCCTGCTGCTGCGCCGGTAACCAGGGCAACCTGCCCGGAGAATGTCATGCTCATGATTGTTCTTCCCGAAGAATTCGACTCACCTTGCGCCCGCAAAATGACCGCACAAGGCTTCCCGGTCGAACTTATACCGCTATGCGCTCGCGCATTTAACTGCCGGCACGGTCATATCACCGAACTGGATGCCCGTTCATTCCAGCCTGCTGACGTAGCTTGCGGCGCGGCGCTGGCCGGGCTAAACCAAACCTTTCGCAAACACGAGGCTTATTCCATGACCCTGCTCAACCAGCAATTCCTGCTAGCCCAGCGGCCGATCGGTGCGCCGACCCGGGAGACCTTCGACTACGTCGAGAAGCCGGTGAGCGAGCCTGGCCCCAATCAGATTCTGGTCAAGGTCGAATACCTGTCCATAGACCCAGCCATGCGCGGCTGGATGAACGATGCCAAGTCCTACATTCCACCTGTGGGCATCGGCGAAGTAATGCGCGCTCTCGGTGTCGGCAAGGTGATTGCCTCGCAGCATCCTGACTACAAGGAAGGCGACTATGTAAACGGTGCGCTGGGCGTGCAGGCGTACTACCTCGGCGAGCCGAAGGGTTTCTACAAGGTCGACCCGCAACAGGCTCCGCTGCCGCGTTACCTGTCCGCGCTGGGCATGACCGGCATGACCGCCTACTTTGCGCTGCTCGCGGTCGGCCAGCCCAAGGCCGGCGAGACCGTGGTGATCTCCGGCGCCGCCGGCGCGGTCGGCAGCATTGCCGGGCAGATCGCCAAGATCAAAGGCTGTCGCGTCGTGGGCATCGCCGGCGGTGCTGACAAGTGCCGCTTCCTCACTGAGAAGCTCGGCTTCGATGGCGCCATCGATTACAAGAACGAAGATCTGGCCGCTGGCTTGAAGCGCGAATGCCCGAAAGGCGTGGACGTGTACTTCGACAACGTTGGCGGCGACATCCTGGATACGGTGCTGCAGCGCATCAGCGTCGGCGCGCGAGTGGTGATCTGCGGCGCCATCAGCCAGTACAACAACAAGGAGGCGGTGAAGGGCCCGTCCAACTACCTTTCGCTGCTGGTCAACAGCGCGCGAATGGAAGGCATGGTGGTGACTGACTATGTCACTCGCTATCCCGAGGCGATGCGCGACATGGCCGAATGGCTCGCGAGCGGCCAGCTCAAGAGCAAGGAAGACATCATCGAGGGACTGCAGACCTTCCCGGACACGCTGATGAAGCTGTTCACCGGCGGCAACTTCGGCAAGCTGGTGCTCAAGGTCAGCTGAGCAACTGCCCGCTGCGAAAAAAGCTGATCCGTGAGGCCCAGCCTTTTTTCGTCATGCCAGCTCGGCCACCACGGCTGCCAGCGCTTGCGCCGGATCGGCTGCCTGCGCGATCGGCCGGCCGATCACCAGATAATCGGAGCCTGCAGCCATGGCCTGGGCCGGAGTCAGGATGCGGCGCTGATCGTCCTGCGCACTGCCGGCCGGACGAATACCCGGTGTGACCAGCTGTAGCGCCGGGAACTGCGCCTTGAGCGGCACTGCCTCCTGCGCCGAACAGACCAGTCCATCCAGCCCAGCCTGCGCAGCCAGCCCGGCCAGCCGCAGCACCTGCTCCTGCGGTGCGATATCCAGACCGATGCCAGCGAGATCGTCCTGCTCCATGCTGGTCAGCACGGTGACACCAATCAGCAGCGGCGTGGGTCCGGCCATACCAGAAAGCGTGTCACGGCAGGCCGCCATCATCCGCAGACCGCCGGAGCAGTGCACGTTGACCATCCACACGCCCAGCTCGGCAGCGGCCTTCACCGCCATCGCGGTGGTGTTGGGAATATCGTGAAACTTGAGGTCCAGGAACACCTCGAAGCCCATTCCCTGCAATGCCTCGACCACCGCCGGACCGCAACGCGTGAACAGCTCCTTGCCGACCTTGACCCGGCAAAGCCGCGGATCGAGCTGGCGCGCCAATGCCAAAGCAGCATCGCGGGAGGGGAAATCGAGCGCTACGATAATCGGAGTCTGGCAGGTCATGACACGTCCTCGGAAAAGTCGGCGCGCATTGTCGCAGAAAACACCACGCGCGACGAAAGGCTCCCTGCGGGGTCAGAATAGCTATCGCAACGCCGATAGTGACCACCCTGACGCAGCCACGTAGAGTGCGGCTCGTCACTGCCGCCCAACCGCCCGGAGGAAAAACATGCCCTGGTATTTCTGGCTTATTCTGCTCGTCGCGCTGGGCTCGATCGTCGGTAGCCTGCTGATGCTGCGCTCGACGGCAAAGAAGATTCCCCTGACCGAAGAACAGAAAAAACGCATCGCTGAACGCAATGCCGAGGCGGACGCACAAGACTCCCGCGACCGCTAAAAGTCGAAGAGCACAGTCGCTCGAGCCAGTGGTCCGCGCAATTTACGATGATTTTGCCGAGCAGTAGTGGCACCATGCCGCCATTGCCGCGATCCAATGCAGTGCTGGCAGGACTCCCCTCATGCAAACTCTCCTTCCCGACGATGGCCCGGTAAAACCGAAGGCCAGCTCGATTTTCGCTCGCCGCATTCTTCCTGGCATGGTCGCCCTACTGGTCATCGCCCTCATTGTGGCCGCTGCCGCACTCATCCACATTGCCCGGAGAATCGATCAGGATGCACTGCAGCAAAGCCACTTCCTCGTAGGAAAGGCGCTGCAGGCACAGCACGACTGGATGAACCGCTCCATCGTCGACTATGCGTTCTGGGGCGATGCCTACATGCATCTCAACAGGCAGGTCGACCTCGACTGGGCTTATACCCAGGCCAATCTCGGCCCATCCTTGTACACGGACTTCGACTACGAGGTGGTGCTGGTCATCTCTCCGGCAGGCGATACGGCCTATTCCGTAGTTCGCGGCGAACTCCAGACAATCGACGGTTTCGAGTTTCTCCACGGTTTACCGCAACTGCTGGCGCGGGCCCGGGAAGCTGTCGAGGAGGAATCGGGCGTCTCCGCCCTGCTCTGGGCTGACGGTCAGCCGGCGCTGGTCGCCGCAGCCGCGCTGACCACCGGTGGTACGGATATCGACGAGGACGAAGGGCCGGCGTCGATTCTGTTGTTCGTCGACCTGCTGGACGCCGAGCGGCTGGCGGAGATCGGTGAGCAGTATGCGATCGAGCATCTGCGCCTGGCTCCAGACTCAACGCCAACCGATGATCCGCGCATCGAGCGGCCTCTGGAGAATGGCTCAACCATCCAGCTCACCTGGACGCCGGCGCAGCCGGGGCGCCTGCTGCTGTGGGTTACCCTGCCAATCCTCGCGGCCGTGGCCCTGGGGCTGGGGCTGCTCGCCTGGCTGCTCATTCGCCATGCCTTGCGCAGCCTGCACTTGCTCGACATCAGCTATGCAAGGCTGGCCGCCAGTCGCAGCGCGCTGGCGGAAAGCGAGGAGCGGTTTCGCGATGTCGCCGAGGCCGCTTCCGACTGGATCTGGGAAACCGACGCGCAAGCTCGGCTGACCTTCCTTTCCAATCGCTTTCGGCAGATCACCGGACACGAATCCAGCCAGTGGCTGGGCCGCCCGTTGCTGGAACTGTTGATCAGCGACAGTGCCGCGCTGCAGAACTGGCTCCAGGCACCACAGGTCGCACCACTGCGCAGCTGCTATCGTGCCGCCGATGGCTGCGAGCGTTTCTGCCGGCTGGCTGCCCGCGCCATCCATCAGGACGACAAGCTGGTCGGCTATCGCGGCACCGCCAGCGACATCACCGAGGAAACCAAGGCGCAAGCTCGCGTTCAGTACCTCTCTCAGCACGATGCCCTGACCGGCCTGCCCAACCGCAGCCGGCTGCGCGACTACCTGGATCAGAATCTGGCGACGCTTCGTAGCGGCTCGGCACTGACACTGCTCTACATCGACCTGGACCGCTTCAAACCGGTGAATGACACCCTCGGTCACGCCGCTGGCGACGAAGTACTGATCGGCGTGGCATCCCGCCTGCGCCAACACACCCGCGACGGCGACCTCGTGGCGCGGCTGGGCGGTGACGAGTTCGTCGTCGCGCTCCCACCGGATGAGCGAAGACACCGATATCGACCGTCTCTGCAACCGCATCATCGAGGCCCTCAGCGCGCCCTTTGTCTACGAAGACCAGCAGATCAATATCGGCGCCAGCATCGGCGTCGCCCTGGCGCCCGACGATGCCAACCAGGCCAACGAACTGCTGCGTTGCGCCGACATTGCGCTCTACCAGGCAAAGGAAGCAGGCCGGGGAACCTGGCGTGCCTATGGCCGGGAGATGGATCAGCGGCTGCACGAGCGGCTCCAGCGGGAAGAGGAACTGCGCGTCGCGCTTGCCGAGCAGCAGCTGGAGGTGTACTACCAGCCGCGCTACCTGAGCCAGGGCATGCAAATCATCGGCGCCGAGGCACTGGTGCGCTGGAATCACCCCGAGCGTGGGCTGCTACTGCCGGAGCAGTTCATTCCACTGGCCGAAGAAACCGGGCTGATCATTCCGCTCGGGCGCTGGGTGCTGCATCAGGCCTGCAGCCAGGCGACCCGCTGGCCAGGCGATACGGTCGTCTCGGTCAACCTCTCGCCATTGCAGCTGCATGATGATCGGCTGCTCGATGAGATAGCCCATGCGCTCGGCGAGAACGGCCTGCCAGGGGAGCGGCTGGAACTGGAGGTTACCGAGAGTGCACTGCTACGGGAAACGCAGGGCACGCTGGACCAGCTCAAGCGGGTCAAGGCGCTCGGCGTGCACCTGGCCGTGGATGACTTCGGCACGGGCTACTCGTCGCTCACCAGCCTGCGCCACTACCCCTTCGATGTGATAAAGATCGACAACAGCTTCGTAGCCGGTATCGGGCAGTCGATGGAAGATCATTCGATCGTACGCGCCTTGATCGAACTGGGCCGCGGCCTGCAGATGCGCGTGACGGCCGAGGGCGTGGAAACCGAGGAACAGCTGCGGCTGCTGAAAGACGACGGCTGCACCGAGGTGCAAGGCTTCCACATGAGCCACCCGATGTCGGCCGACGAACTGCAGCGGCTGCTATCGCAGCTGCCAGCCAGGGACTAAAGCGCAGGGCCGGAACGCATGCACCTCAGCGCTTGAATTCGAGGCGAATCTCCGCGCCCTCGATGAGCTCCTCGTCTTCTGCCTCGCCGGAAATCAGCCGGCCGCCGATCTGCATCGATCGCGACGGCCCGCCACCCTCGAAAAGCGGCGGTAACAGCCGCATCGATTCATCACCCGGCCCTGGCGCCAGCTCCTCGACCAGTTCCTCGGGCAAGCGCAGATCGAGTTCCGGCTCGGGCAGTTCGACCTTCGCTGGCGGCGGCGTGGAGCGCTTGGCCGTCGATGGCTGCGGCGCCGGGGCAGGTGCCTCGTCCTCGGGAACGGGTTCGGGCAGGCTGATCTCCACTTCCGGCGGCTCGGCATCGGAGGTTTCTTCGATTGGCGCCAGCTCAATATCGAGATCAGGCGGCACCTCTTCCTGCTCGACGATATTCTCCGGTTCCGAGGGCTGCTCGACCGGCGCGTGCGCACGCGATGAGGTCGATTCGTCGTCCCCGCACCCGCCCAGCAAGGCCAACGACAGCAATAACAACAGCGGCCTTCGCATCTGATCGCTCCTTACAGCGGCAGGTTTGGGGCGCTACTGGGCATCCCGGCACAGTTCCGAAGCCAGCTGCCCGAGTGTCCGCAGCGCCCGCTCGGTCTCGTTATTCCAGGGCAGCCCACAGTTGAGACGAATGCAGTGGTTGAATTGTTCAGTGTTGCTGAAGATCAGTCCCGGCGCGATGCTGATCCCCCGCTCCAGCGCCCTGACGTGCAGGTCCTGGGTATTGACCCGCACCGGCAGGCTGACCCAGAGGATGAAGTTGCCCTTGGGGCGCGTCATCTGTGTGCCTTCCGGGAAGTAGCGCTGTACCGCCAGCTGAAACGCGCTGAGATTCTTGCGGTACTCCTGGCGGATGGCACGCAGGTGTCGATCGTAACCCCCGTTCTCCAGATAAGCCGCCACACCCATCTGAGTGACGCTGCACGCCGAATGGGTGCTGAAGGTCTGCAGGCGCTCGATCTCGGCCTGATGGCGCCCGGCGATGACCCAACCGATCCGCACCCCCGGCGAAAGCGTCTTGGAAAAGCTGGAACAGTAGATGACACGTCCGTCCCGATCATTGGACTTGAGCGCCTTGTACTGGCCCTGGTCGAACATCAGTTCGCCATAGATATCGTCCTCGACGATCTGGATGTCGAAACGCGCCGCCAGGCTCAGCAGCTGCTTCTGGCGGTGGTCAGGCATGCTCACGCCCAGCGGATTGCTCAGGCGCGCGGTCAGCACCAGCGCCTTGATCGGCCACTGCCCTGCCGCAAGCTGCAGCGCCTCAAGGCTCATTCCGGTATCCGGGTCGCTGGGTATCTCGATGACCTTCAGACCGAGCAGATCGGCCAGTTGCAGCAAGCCGTAATAGGTCGGCGACTCGGCGGCGATGAGATCGCCCGGCTTGGTCAGAACCCGCAGTGACATCTGCAGCGCGTCAACGCAGCCGTGGGTGATGACGATCTCGCTCGAATCCACCACCACACCGGCATCGCGCATGCGAATCGCCACCTGGCGGCGCAGCGGCTCGTAGCCCGGGCTGAACATGTAGCTGAACGCCCGCGGGCTGTGAAACCGCGTGACCTTGGCCAGCTGCTGGTGCAACGCCCGCACCGGCAGGTAATCCACATGCGGCACGGCCGCCCCCAGCGGAATCAGCCCCTCGCGGCGCGACTCGCTGAGCACCTGATTGATGATGCTGCTGCGGGTGACCAGTTTCGGCCGCTCGACCTGGGCAATATCCGGAGTCGGCGCAGTGAGTACGGGCGTCTGGTGGACGTAGAAGCCGGACTGCGGGCGCGCACGGATCATGCCCTGATCTTCGAGATTGGCGTACGCCTGCAACACCGTGGCGTGGCTGACACTCAGCTGTCGGCTCATCTTGCGTACCGACGGCACGCGCTCGCCGGGGCGATATACGCCGCGCCGAATATCTTCGGCAAGCTGCTGGGCAATGCGCTGATAGAGCAACAGATTGGTCATCTCGCCGGTCTCCTGCCAACTGAACCGTAACAGTAGCGCACTGCTGGAGACCCAGACCAATACAGTTAGGTCACGTCTAGGCGAAACAGTCTGCTCAGATGGCCGCGCGACTAACGGTCGGGACCGAGATTGCCTTCCGCGTCGGAGAATAGGATCTCAACGCGACGGTTCTGCGCGCGACCGCGTGCCGAGGCGTTCTCGGCCAACGGAAAGCGCTCACCATAGCCGCGCACCTCTACCCGCTCGGCAGCGACGCCAAGATTGATCAGCAGATCCGCCACCGTTTGCGCCCGCGCCTGTGACAGCGCGAGATTCTCCTGGGCATCGCCGCGGCTGTCGCTGTATCCCTCGATGCGAATCTTGCGCTGCGGATTGAGCTGGAGGAAATGCACCAGCTTGAGCAAGGTGCGATTGGCCGTGTGGCTGAGGTCGGCACTGCCGGCACGAAACAGCACGTCGCCCAGCGTCATGACCATGCCGCGATCGGTTTCGCTGGCAGCCAGGCTCATCATCTGGTCTTCCAGCCAGCGACCCTGTTGCTCGGCGGTCATCAACCTGGCGTCCTGCAGCATGCGCCGCAGCCGGTCGCGCTCCATCTCCAGGCGTGCGACCTGTTCCTGATGCTGCAGCAGCTCACCCTGCTGCGCGGCGATTTCGCTGTAGCGCTGACTCAGGTATGCGTAATGCCGGGCGTCGGCGGCGCCCCCCCAGTACTGGTTGAAACGCTCGGCACGTTGCTGCGTTTCGAGCGCACGCTGAATATCCTTTGGCGCGCTGCGCTGGACCATGCTGTCCGCCTGAATGCGTTGCAGCGCGGCAGATGCGCGTTTCAATTCGAGCTCGGTCTGCGACGTCGAGCAACCAGCCAGTATCAGCCCAGCCAGGGCTATCGCAAATCCCCTTCTCACCTGGCCTCCCCCAGCAACTGCCGTAGCCGCTGAATGCGACGATTCAGATCGTCGATCTGCGCCTCGCGCTTGTCCTTCAGAACCCTGCTCTCCGCCAGACGAGCATCCAGCTCCGCTTGCTCGCCCAGCAGCCGGGCTTTGCGATTATCGCCTGCCTCGAGTGCCTCCTGGGCCTTGCTCAACTTGCTTTCGGCCAGCACAAGCTCCTCGTACGCATCGGTTGCGCCTACGGAGCGTGCCTGCGCCACGGCCTGCGAGCTCAGGCGCAGTTGTTCTGTCGGGGCGGGATCACTGGCACAGCCAGTCAGGAAAACCAGGACCAGAAATGGGCTGGCGAAAAGTCTTTTCAACACGGCGAGTCCTACTTTTTCGAAGCCTTTGCCCGCTCTGACTGCTGGTTCTTCCAGACGGTCAGGTTGTGCGCCACCAGTTGCTCAGGCACACCGGCGGCGCGCAATTCTGTCATCTTCCGCGCCAGTTGTCCGCGCAGCCAGGGATCATTGCAAGCCGAGTCGTGCGAAATGGCCAGGTGCATATCCCGGCCTACCACTGGAGGCTCGAGACGCTGCACCTTGTCCAGCAGCCCCAATGCATCAGCCGCCGCGACTGCACTGTACCTCTCATGCAGCAAGTAGTCGCCATTGCCCGCCACGATCCGCTTCAGCCCCTGAGCGAGGTCGGCGACCGGCTGCAATTGCAGGTATTTTTTCGCGAAGGCGTCGAACTCGCTACCGAAGCGGCTGGTGCCAGCGATCAAGCCGGCGTGGCCTCCCAGATCTTCACGACTGGCATAGAAGAAGCCGGGCTCATTGCGTACCCAGGCGACGGTCTGCAATTGCAGGATGGCCGGGTGGACGAAATCCAGTTCTTCGAGTCGCTGCACCGTCAGTGTCGCATCGGCCAGTACGTCGACCCGACCACTGCGCACCTCTTCGAGCGCTTTGGTTCGGTCACCGGTGTAAAGCAGGTCCAGTTTCAGATCGAGCGAGTCGGCGATCTGCCCGAGCAGGTCCGCATTGGCCCCGATCAGACGCTTCGGGTTCTGCGGATCGCGCCAGAGAAAGGGAGGGTTGTCCGCTGCGCCAGTCGCCACCAGACGGTCGCACTTCCCCGCTGCCGCTGCCGTGAATGGCGTTGCCAACACCAGCGCGACCATGGCCAATTTCAACGGAAAAGCGAAACGCATGAAGATCCCCTTATTGCGCGAGTTAACTGATGCTGATCGAAGTTCGCCGATGGTACACCGGCGAACCCGCCCATCGCCCATGAAAAAACCCGCTACAT
Source organism: Stutzerimonas kunmingensis (assembly GCF_021432085.1). GTDB lineage: Bacteria > Pseudomonadota > Gammaproteobacteria > Pseudomonadales > Pseudomonadaceae > Stutzerimonas. The sequence goes on from NZ_CP090366.1 coordinate 3,112,481, forward strand.
GAGCGGGTTTCTTCAACAGCGATCAGCTTCAGACGAGCTTTTCCAGCTCCGGCACGATCTCGAACAGATCGCCAACCAGGCCGTAGTCGGCAACCTGGAAGATCGGGGCTTCCTCGTCCTTGTTGATCGCGACGATCACCTTGGAGTCCTTCATACCCGCCAGGTGCTGGATGGCGCCGGAGATACCCACCGCGATGTACAGCTGCGGTGCAACGATCTTGCCGGTCTGTCCGACCTGCATGTCGTTGGGCACGAAGCCGGCATCGACAGCGGCACGGGAGGCACCAACAGCCGCGCCAAGCTTGTCGGCCAGCGAGTACAGGTGCTTGAAGTTCTCGCCGTTTTGCATGCCACGACCGCCGGAAACAACGATCTTGGCAGCGGTCAGCTCGGGACGATCCGACTTGGCCAGCTCTTCGCCAACGAAAGTCGACTTGCCGGCATCGCCAGCGCCTGAGACCTGCTCGACCGCAGCCGAACCGCCGGTGGCATTCACGGCATCGAAGCCGGTGGCACGCACGGTGATGACCTTGATGGCAGCGCTGGACTGCACGGTAGCGATGGCGTTACCGGCATAGATCGGGCGCTTGAAGGTATCGGCGCTTTCCACGGCGATGATCTCGGAGATCTGATCGACATCCAGTTGAGCAGCAACGCGCGGCAGGAAGTTCTTGCCGTTGGTGGTCGCTGCAGCCAGCACGTGGCTGTAGTTCTTCGCCAGGTCGGCGATCAGCGGCGCGACGTTTTCCGGCAGCTGATTGGCGTAAGCCGCGTCGTCAGCGACCAGTACCTTGGCCACGCCTTCGATCTGCACGGCTGCTTCACCGATGGCACCGCAGCCGCTGCCGGCTACCAGTACGTGGATGTCGCCACCGATGGCCTTGGCGGCGGCAACGGTGTTCAGAGTAGCGGCCGCGAGGACGGCATTATTGTGTTCAGCGATAACCAGGATAGTCATTTAGATTACCTTCGCCTCGTTCTTCAGTTTCTCGACCAGTTCAGCCACGGACTTGACCTTGATACCGGCGCTGCGGGCAGCCGGCGCTTCGACTTTCAGGGTCTTCACGGTCGACGTGGTGGTGACACCCAGTGCATCCGGAGTCAGCGTTTCCAGCGGCTTTTTCTTAGCCTTCATGATGTTCGGCAGCGACGCGTAGCGCGGCTCGTTCAGACGCAGGTCGGTGGTGACGATCGCCGGCAGGCTGAGCGCGACGGTCTGCAGGCCGCCGTCGATTTCGCGGGTCACGTTGACCTTGTCGCCAGCCACTTCCACCTTGGAGGCGAAAGTGCCCTGGGCATAGCCGGTCAGCGCGCCGAGCATCTGCCCGGTCTGGTTGTTGTCGCTGTCGATCGCCTGCTTGCCGAGGATGACCAGCTGCGGCTGCTCCTTGTCGACCACTGCCTTGAGCAGCTTGGCGACCGCCAGGGAGTTCAGTTCGTCGTTGGACTCGACCAGCACGGCGCGGTCGGCGCCCAGCGCCAGCGCGGTGCGCAGCTGCTCCTGGGCAGCGGTCGGACCGATGGAGACGACGACGATTTCGCTCGCCACGCCCTTCTCTTTCAGGCGTACGGCTTCTTCCACGGCAATTTCGCAGAAGGGGTTCATCGACATCTTGACGTTGGCGAGGTCAACGCCCGAATTGTCCGCCTTGACGCGAACCTTGACGTTGTAATCGACCACTCGTTTGACAGCTACAAGAACCTTCATGGATTCCTCGTTACTCTCCGGTGAATAGAATTCCGCCGAGGCGAACCGAGCCTTGCTCGTGGCTTGGGTTTTGATAGCCGCTGCCCTGTTCGGCGAGTGCAAACCGTCCGTATCTTGACCGCAGGCCGCGGACGGGGTCAACAACGCATATGACCCGTCATAACGACGCGGTTCGGGCGATTCTAACAGGCTTCCAGAAAATTCAAACAAACGTTTGTATTGGACCGATTCGAGCGTCTATATATAATGCGCCGGCCCGGCTCGGTCAGGGACCGATCACAGCCCTCCACCACTTATATAACAACCAAGCCCTGAGTAGGAGAAAGCCCAATGGAACGCGAATACATGGAATTCGACGTTGTCATCGTCGGCGCCGGCCCTGCAGGCCTATCCGCAGCCTGCCGCCTGAAGCAGAAAGCCGCCGACGCTGGTCAGGAAATCAGTGTATGCGTCGTTGAGAAAGGCTCCGAAGTAGGCGCCCATATTCTATCCGGCGCAGTCTTCGAGCCGCGCGCACTGAATGAGCTGTTCCCTGACTGGAAAGAGCTCGGCGCCCCGCTCAACACGCCGGTCAAGCGTGACGATATCTACCTGCTCAAGACCGCCGAAGCCGCCAGCAAGCTGCCCAATGCACTGGTCCCCAAGACCATGCACAACGAAGGCAACTACATCATTTCCCTCGGCAACCTGTGCCGCTGGCTGGCCCAGCAGGCCGAGAACCTGGGTGTCGAGATCTACCCAGGCTTCGCCGCTCAGGAAGCGCTGATCGACGAGAACGGCGTCGTGCGCGGTATCGTCACCGGTGATCTGGGCGTCGATCGCGAAGGCAACCCGAAAGAAGGCATGTACACGCCAGGCATGGAGCTGCGTGCCAAGTACACGCTGTTCGCCGAAGGCTGCCGTGGCCACATCGGCAAGCAGCTGATCAGCCGCTTCCAGCTCAACGCCAACGTCGACCCGCAGCACTACGCCATCGGCATCAAGGAACTGTGGGACATCGACCCGGCCAAGCATGAGCAGGGTCTGGTCGTGCACACCGCGGGCTGGCCGTTGAACGACGAAAACACTGGCGGTTCCTTCCTTTATCACCTGGAAAACAATCAGGTGGTCGTCGGCCTGATCGTCGACCTGTCGTACAGCAACCCGTATCTGTCGCCGTTCGACGAATTCCAGCGCTACAAGCACCATCCAGTGATCAAGCAGTATCTGGAAGGCGGCAAGCGCGTTTCCTATGGCGCACGTGCGATCGCCAAGGGCGGCATCAACTGCCTGCCGAAGATGGTATTCAACGGTGGTGCACTGATCGGCTGCGACGCCGGCACCCTTAACTTCGCCAAGATCAAAGGCAGCCACACGGCGATGAAGTCCGGCATGCTGGCTGCCGAAGCCGCTGCGGACGCACTGCTGGCCGGACGCGAAGGTGGCGACGAGCTGACCGCGTACGAAGAGGGCTTCAAGTCCAGCTGGCTGTACGACGAGCTATACAAGAGCCGCAACTTCGGCGCTGCCATTCACAAGTGGGGCGCAATCAAGGGTGGCGCGTTCAACTTCATCGATCAGAACATCTTCGGTGGCAAGATCCCCTTCACCCTGCACGACACCAAGCCGGACTACGCCTGCCTCAAGACGGCTTCAGAGTCGAAGAAAATCGACTACCCCAAGCCGGACGGCAAGCTGAGCTTCGACAAGCTCTCCTCGGTATTCCTCTCCAATACCAACCACGAGGAAGAGCAGCCGGTTCACTTGAAACTGACCGACCCGAGCATTCCGATCGAAAAGAACCTGCCGATGTACGACGAGCCGGCACAGCGTTACTGCCCGGCCGGCGTTTACGAGGTCGTGAGCAACGACGATGGCAGCAAGCGCTTCCAGATCAACGCGCAGAACTGCGTGCACTGCAAGACCTGCGATATCAAGGACCCGGCGCAGAACATCACCTGGGTCGCGCCCGAAGGTACCGGCGGGCCGAACTACCCCAACATGTAAGACCAGCAAAAAAGGCTCCCTCGGGAGCCTTTTTCGATCATGGGTAACGAAACAGCCGGCGCACTACTCAGCGGCGCCAATCGGGAAGAACGTCCCGCCACTCCACACACCGAGGTAATCCTTGCCATCTACCTTGCCGGGCACCGCCAGCTCCACAAGCTCATAAAACACATTGCGATGGATCAGTGCCTCGAGGTTGGCACGCACATGCACATATGGCGCCGGCTCCTGCGTTTGCGGGTCGGTGACAACGCGCAAAGGGTGCTCTTCACCAGCCTCGACCTCGTCCTCGACATTGGTGATAAAGCACAGGCTTTGCGTCTCACCCTCGCCACTGACTTCCAGCCGGACCGCAACGAAAGGCGCATCTTCGACCTGGATACCGACCTTCTCTACCGGTGTCACCAGGAAGTAGTCGTCGCCGTCGCGGCGAATCACCGTGGAAAACAAACGCACCATTGCCGGCCGCCCGATCGGCGAACCCTGATAGTGCCAAGTCCCGTCGCGCGCGATGCGCATGTCCAGATCGCCACAGAACGGAGGGTTCCACAGATGCACCGGCGGCAACCCTTTCTTCTTCCCGCCAGCGGACAGCTGCGCCAGCAGATCCCCAGCCTTGCCTGTATCGGTCATTCGGTCCTCCTCGATTGAATGAGGTAATCGCCTGTTCCCGATACTGCCACATCGCTCAACGTGACAGGCCCAACAACCGACGAGCATAGTCCTGCAGTGGCGGACGCAAGAGTTGCTCCGGCTTTGCATCGTAGATGCCGAGCACGCCGCCACGATTACGAATGCGAGCGGTATCGACCAGATAGCGAGTTCCGGTCTCCACCAGCATCAACTGCACCACGCCGGAATCGACACCAAGGCGATCCAGTGCGCGCTGATCGTTCAGCTCGTCGAAACTGCCGATGCGATCATCAGCCGCGGCAAACCGCAGATACAGCAGATAATGCGCGCCCATTGCCGACGCTTCGGCCATTGCCTCCTCAAGCCCGAGCGGGCCACGGGCTCGACGAACCATTGGGAAGTACTCGACAAACCCGCTGAAGGCCTCTTCGGCCACGACGTTCGGCCGCGGGTATGCGTCTCCGGGCGGCACGAAATGTCCCTGCGCGATATAGATGAATGAGTCCGGCTGCAGGCGCCAGGAGTTGGAACGACGGGTCTCGCTGTGATCCAGAATTCCGGCATCGCGAAGGTGATAACGGGTACCCTCCGCCAGGTCGCTGACCTTCATGCAGCCAGAAAGCATGAGCAATGCAAGCAAGCCAGGCACTGCCAGTAACAGAAATCGCATGGAACTCACCTCATAGGGCCGGCGACGAAAAACCGACGATTCGACAGCCAATGCAGCATCCACGCCACTTCCAGCACCGAGGCGAGCCGGTTCAGCTGGATGCTCTCGACTCCCCGCTCGAACGAGGCGGCTAGAGCCCTCGCTGCCACTCCTGACGCAACGGAGCGTTACGCGGGTCTTCGATGGCCTCACGTACCCGACGCAGCAGGCCCGGTTTATCGACACCCAAAATGCCCTTGAGCACCAGATAATTGGACGCGTGATCGCTGCGAAAAACCGTATCGGTCAGCTGCAGATCCTCGAGCAACCACTCTAGCTCGCGAAACAGATCGGCCGGCACCAGCGGCTCGAAATCCTCGAAGGTTTGCCGAAAACGCGCTTCACCCTGCGGAAAACTGACCACCAGCGTAGACAGAAACTCGGGCTGCGCTGCATTCATCAGCCGCGCCGAATTGCGTGCGTGCTGGCGACTCAGTTGGCGACCGCCAAGCCCGTTGAGAATCATCACCGAGCGTGCGATGCCCGCCGCCCCCAGCTTATCCAGCGCGCTGAGCGTCGATTCGTAGGTCTCCCCCTTGTTGACCAGCGCCAGCACCTCATCGTCGCCGGACTCGGCGCCGACATAGGCCATGCCGAGCCCCGCATCCGCCAGTTCCTGCAGCTCGGCAACCGACTTCTTGCGCAGGTTGCGTGGCAGGCAATAGCTCGAGACACGTTGAACTTCGGGCAGGCACTGGCGGATCTGTTCAAGGATTCTCAACAGCCGGTGGGTCGGCAACACCAAGGCGTCACCGTCGGCGAGGAATACGCGTTGCACGATCAACTGCTCGCCGCAACGACGGATCTCGTCGAGCACCTCCGCCTCATCGCGAGCACGAAACTTCTTCTGCGGCGCGGTATACATCTCACAGAAGGTACAGCTGTTCCAGGAGCAGCCATTGGTCACCGGCAGGATCAGCGAATGCGCCTCGCTGGGTGGCCGAAATACCGGCTCGATGTAGCGGATGGGAAACTCGCTCGCGTTCATTGCGTCCACGCCTGTTCGATCTTCACGCTGCCGCCAATTCAGTCACGCTTGCGCTTGTTGCCCATGCGTACGCCGATATCCATAAGGAACTGGAAGAAGCCGTCCTGATCTTCCAGCACGTTGCTCCAGAACGGCGAGTGGTACAGCGCCACCGCACCGTGCACCAGCGCCCAGGCGGCGCAATAGTGGAAATACGGCGGCACGTCTTCCAGCTTGCCTTCGGCAATACGGCCTTTGATCAACTGGGTCAGATGTTCGAAGTTGGAGGCGCGGATGCTGTGCAGCTGCTCGACCATTTCCGGCACCTGATGGCCCTTGACCACTTTCTCCTCGAGGCGGTCGAACAGCCGATAGCGCTGCGGGTCGCGCATGCGGAACTCGAAGTAGGCGCGCGAAAGCGCTTCCTTGTCGCGGTCCAGGTCGGGAGAGTGGAGGATCTGGTTCAGGTCGCGCTCGTAGTCCAGCATCAGCCGCAGGTAGATTTCGGCCTTGGACTTGAAGTGCTTGTAGATCGTGCCTTTGCCGATACCGACCGCATCGGCAATCATCTCGACAGTAACGCTGTCCTCTCCCTGGTCGAGAAAAAGCTGCAACGCGGTATCGAGGATTTCCTGTTCGCGGCGACGAAATTCGCGGACCTTACGAGGTTCATTCTGCATAGGAAGGCTGCTTGAGGTGAAAAACGAGGCAGCCATTATGCCTAACCGGTCATGAAATGCACGGGGCATCCAACCATGATTCAAATAAATGACGAATTCCCGCAAATAGTCGGTTTGCGATATCTGAACCATGCCGCCGTCGCTCCCTGGCCCAGGCGGGCCGCTCGGGCCGTGAGCGCCTTTGCCGAGCAGAATGCAACCCTGGGCGCGCGCGACTACCCCGAATGGCTCACGGTGGAACGCAGCCTGCGCCAACGCCTGACGCGACTGCTCAACGCGCCGAGCAGTGCCGATGTGGCGCTGGTCAAGAACACCTCCGAAGCGCTCTCATTCGTCGCCTTCGGGCTGGACTGGAAAAGCGGTGATCAGATCGTGATCAGCGACGAGGAGTTTCCGTCCAATCGGGTGGTCTGGGAGGCATTGCGGCCACTCGGCGTGGAAGTCATTCAGGTCAGTCTCAAGGGTGTCGATCCCGAGGCTGACCTCCTTGCAGCGTGTGGTCCTCGGGTACGCCTGATGTCGATCAGCGCCGTGCAATATGCGAGCGGCATGCGGTTGGATCTTCCGCGCCTGGGCGAAGGCTGCGAGCAACGCGGCGTGCTTCTGTGCATCGATGCAATCCAGCAATTGGGCGCCCTGCCCTTCGATGTCCAGCAGAACCGTTGCGCCTTCGCCATGGCGGATGGTCACAAGTGGATGCTCGGCCCGGAAGGACTCGGTGTTTTCTATTGTCGCAACGACCTACGCGAGCAACTGAAACTGCACGAGTACGGCTGGCACATGCTGGAGCACGCCGGCGACTACGACCGTAGCGACTGGGAGCCCGCACGCAGTGCCAGGCGGTTCGAGTGCGGCAGCCCGAACATGCTGGGAGCAATGGCACTCGAAGCCAGCCTGTCGCTGCTGGAGGAAGTGGGGATGGAGCAAGTCGCCAGATCGCTGGACGAGCGAATCGAATGGCTGACTCACGGGATCAGCAAGCTGAAAGGAGTAGAAACCCTCTCGCCAGGCCAAGCGGAGAGACGCTCCGGCATCGTCACGTTCCGCCTCGACGGCTGGCCCAATGCCGCTCTGTTCGAGCGACTCAAGACTGAACAGGTGGTGTGTGCACAACGCGGCGGCGGCATTCGCTTCTCGCCACATTTCTACACGCCGGAGCACGTCATAGACGAAACGCTAGGCCTTTTGCATGATCTGGCTGCGCACTGAAGGCGATCAGCCAGCGAGACTTGTATTCCAAATGCGTTTAAAAACCAGGGAAATCCGCCGGCAAACCCGCGGAGCAGCGTTAATACTTGAGTAACTGGCCGGGCAATCCCCCCACTGCCCAGCCAGATGAGGTCGCTAGGATTGCGATTTCATACTCCTAATGGTCTTGGCCCGGCTTCTCAGGAAACCGGGTTTTTTTTGCTCTCAGGTCTGGGGCTGCGCCAGCAAACGAGTCCGCAGCCGGTAGCACAGCCAGAGAAACCCGACCCAGACCGGAATCGCGAACACCGACATGCGGATGCCGGGTAGCCACAGCATGATGACCAGGATCCCGCTGACGAAGGCCAGGCACAGGTAATTGCTCAGCGGGAACCAGAACGCCTTGAAGCTCGGCTCAACGCCCTGGCGCTGCATGGCGCGACGAAATTTCAGGTGCGCAAGGCTGATCATCGCCCAGTTGATTACCAGCGCAGCCACCGCAAGGGACATCAGCAGTTCGAGCGCGCCCTGCGGAAACAGGTAGTTCACCGCCACGCAGAGCAGGGTTACCAGGGCCGACACGCCCACCGCTAGCACCGGGACACCCCGGGCATTGATCTTCATCAGGCTGCGCGGCGCATCGCCCTGCTCTGCCAGGCCGTACAGCATGCGGCTGTTGCAATACACGCCGCTGTTGTAGACCGAAAGCGCAGCCGTCAGCACGACGAAGTTCAGCAGATGCGCCGCCGTATCGCTGCCGATCAGCGAAAATATCTGCACGAAGGGGCTGCCGCTGTAGGGGTCGCCCGCGGAGCCCAGCGTCTGCAACAGCGCGTCCCAGGGATACAGCGCCAGCAGCACCGTCAGCGCGCCTATGTAGAAGATCAGAATGCGATAGACGACCTGATTGATCGCCTTGGGAATCACGGTTTTTGGCTCCGCCGCTTCTGCCGCCGTGATGCCGACCAGTTCCAGTCCACCGAAGGAGAACATGATGATCGCCAGCGCCAGCAGCATGCCGCTGAAGCCGTTGGGGAAGAAGCCACCGTGCGTCCACAGGTTGCTGATGCTTGCCTGCTCGCCCCCCTCGCCACTGACCAGCAGGAAAAGCCCGAGCAGGATCATGCCGACGATGGCGGCGACCTTGACGATGGCAAACCAGAACTCGGCCTCACCGAAAGCCTTGACGTTGCTGAGATTGATCAGATTGATCAGCACGAAGAACGCAGCGGCTGTGGCCCAGGCGGGAATATCAGGCCACCAGAACTGCACGTACTTGCCGACCGCCGTCAGCTCGGCCATGCCCACCAGGACGTACAGCACCCAGTAGTTCCAGCCGGAAAGGAACCCCGCATAACCGCCGCCATATTTGTGTGCGAAATGGCTGAACGACCCTGCGACCGGCTCCTCGACAATCATCTCCCCCAGCTGGCGCATGATCAGAAAAGCGATGAAGCCACCGATCGCATAACCCAGGATCATCGACGGGCCGGCACTTCTCAGAACTCCGGCCGAGCCCAGGAACAGTCCCGTTCCAATCGCTCCGCCCAGGGCGATCAGCTGGATATGGCGATTCTTCAGACCGCGCTGGAGCGGTCCAGTGTGCAGCGTTTCAGCGGTCATACGCCACCTTGTGGATCTTCAGGGCAAGAAAAGCGCCGCTCGTGTCGGCGAGAAAGATGGCAGCGCACCGGACGTGCTGGAACGCATCAATCCTGCGCGACGGCGACGTCAGCTGCGCACCCTGGCCAGCGGGAACAGTGTCTTGAAGTTGGCAGTGGTTTGCTCAGCCAGCGCCTCGAGCGGAACGCCACGCAACTCCGCAACAAACTCGGCGACCTCCCGCACATACTGCGGCAGGTTGGCTTTGCCACGGTGGGGAACCGGCGCCAGATACGGCGAATCGGTTTCGACCAGCAAGCGATCAGCCGGCACTCTGCGGGCCACATCGCGCAGCGCATCGGCATTGCGGAACGTGACGATCCCCGACAGCGAGATATAGAAACCGAGATCAAGCGCAGCCTTGGCCATGTCCCAGTCCTCGGTAAAGCAATGCAATACACCTGCCTGCGGCAGCGCCGCCTCACGCAGCAGATCCAGCGTATCGGCGCGGGCAGCTCGGGTGTGCACGATGACCGGTTTGCCGGTCAGCCTGGCTGCTTCAAGATGCAGCCGGAAGGACTGCTGCTGCATCTGCGCAGCTTCGGGCTCGTAGTGGTAATCCAGACCGGTTTCACCAATGGCAACCACATGCGGGTGCTGGAGCTCGCCAAGCAACCAGTCCAGCACCGGCTGGCTCGTCGGCTCGAGATCCAGAGGATGAACACCGATCGAGCAATCCACGTCGGCATAGCGCTCGGACAGCGATCTGACCGCCGCTGCGTTGTCGGCGCTAACGCCGATGCAGAGGAAATGCCCGACACCGCGCGAGCGCGCAGCGTCCAACGCGGCATCCAGTGAACCGTCATGTGCGGTCAGGTCGAGTCGGTCAAGGTGACAGTGGGAATCTACCAGCATGAAATGCACTACTTGCTATCGCGAAAAAGGGGCGATTGTAGAGCAAATGGCCGGTTGTCAGGAAAGGCCAACGAACACCCTGCCGTCTGGCGAGGGATGACGTTCAGTGACTCAGAGCGTTACATCGTGTGGGTCGGGCGGTCGGATTTGAGCGCACCGGCCAGATAGGTTTCGATCTTGTTGCGTGCGGTACTGTCGCCTTCGTTGAACTGCACGCCAATTCCCGCAGCGCGACTGCCCTGGGCACCCTTTGGGGTGATCCAGACGACCTTGCCGGCAACGGGAATCTTTTCCGGCTCGTCCATCAGGTTGAGCAGCATGAACACTTCGTCGCCAAGCTTGTAGCTCTTGTTGGTCGGGATGAACAGACCTCCATGCTTGATGAAGGGCATGAACGCGGCATAGAGCACCGACTTGTCCTTGATGGTCAGGGACAGGATGCCATTACGCGGACCAAGATTTGCTGGCAGGCTCATGCGGTGTTCCTAACGAAAATTCCAGTCGATTCTAGCCCGCGCCGGGCAGCGTTGCCCACTGCACCAGCAGCGCTTCGAGAAGCAACACACGGTTGAGGTTGGCTTTGCCTAGCACTTTTTGCCGATGTTCGAGCAGCCAGTCCTGCAGCGCCATCACTTTGTGTTGCGCTGACTTCTGCGCAAGGTACTGCAACACCTTCTGCATATCGGCTGCACCGAGCTCAGCATCATCACCGGCCATCTGATACCGCAGGATCAGATGCGTCCACTCGCAAAACCAGTCGAACAGTAGGATCAGCGGCAGCGCATTCCAGCCCTCAGCCAGCTGACTGGGTGACTGTTGCTGCTTGAGCAGCTTCTTCACGCTGTCGACAACCTGCGCGCGCAAGTCCAGTACTTTCTGCTCATGCAACTTCAAGGCGGCCAGAGGTGACCCCGCCGCCAGTGTCAGTAGCTGCTCACGCAGCTCCGCTGCCAGCTCGGGGAGCTGTCCAGCCAGCCAGTCGAGACTCTGTTGCCGTCCCGGCAGAGGGCAGGCCTGCTGCACGCAACGGCTCTTGATGGTCGGCAACAGGCGGCTCGGCTGGTGGCTGATGAGCAACAGTACCGTATCGCCGGAGGGCTCCTCGAGGCTCTTGAGCAATGCGTTGGCCGCATTGAGATTCATCGCCTCGGCGGGCTCCAGCAGTATCACCTTGCGCCCACCCAGCTGCGCAGTCTGGGTGACGAAGCCGACCAGATCACGTACCTGGTCGACCCGTATGGCCTTGTCGACCTCTTCCGGCTCGAGGATGTAATGGTCCGGGTGCGTATGTGCAGCCAACAGCTGACAAGCCTTGCATTCACCACAGGCCGTGGCGTTCACGGGCCGCTGGCAAAGCAGCAACGCCATCAATTGCTCGGCGAGCTGCCGCTTGCCGATGCCGCCCGGACCGTGCAGCAGGTAAGCGTGAGCATGCTGCGTACGACCTGCCAGCTGCCGCCAGAGCTCCGCCTGCCAGGGGAGGACGTCAGCCATCGAGGCGCCCCATCAGGTCGGGAATCAGGGCCTGTACATCCTGCTGCACGACATTCAATGGCTGCCCTGCATCGATGATTCGATAGCGCGACGGCGCAGCCTTGGCGCGCTCCAGATAGGCGCGCCGTACCGATTCGAAAAAGCGGAGGCCTTCCTGTTCGAAGCGATCCAGACGACCGCGCGCCGCAGCACGGGCCAGCCCCACCTCGACCGGCAGGTCGAAGATCAAGGTCAGATCAGGTCGCAGCTCACCCTGCACGAAGGCTTCCAGCTGGGCGATCCGCTCGATAGAGAGCCCTCGACCCCCGCCCTGATAGGCATAGGTGGCATCGGTGAAACGATCGCAGAGCACCACCGCCCCGCGCTCCAGTGCCGGGCGTATGACCTGCGCGAGATGCTGAGCACGTGCGGCGAAGACCAGCAGCAACTCGGTATCCACCGCCATCGGCTCGTCGGCCGGGGTGAGAAGCAGCTCGCGGATACGCTCGGCCAGCGGCGTCCCACCGGGCTCACGGGTCAGCACGACATCCACGCCACATGCGCGCAGGCGCTCGGCGAGATATTCACGATTGGTGCTCTTGCCGGCCCCTTCAGGGCCTTCGAGGGTCACGAAGAGTCCTTTCATTGTACGTTTCCGTTGTCCGCCGGTGCCTGCCGTGGCGGCGGGCTGGAGCGGTAGTCGGCACGGCGCTTGAGCTGATACTCGCGCACCGCACGGTTGTGCTGATTGAGCGTATCGCTGAAAACATGGCTGCCATCGCCACGGGCGACGAAGTAGAGACTGGTGCCATCCGCCGGATGCAGCGCGGCGTGGATCGCCTCGCGCCCGACCATCGCGATCGGGGTCGGCGGCAGGCCGGCATTGGTGTAGGTATTGTAGGGTGTCGGCGTGCGCAGATCGGCGCGGGTGATCCGGCCCTTGTACTTCTCACCCATGCCGTAGATAACGGTTGGGTCGGTCTGCAGCAGCATGCCCCGCGCCAGCCTGCGCACAAAGACGCCGGCAATCTCTCCACGCTCGCCGGGCACGCCGGTTTCCTTTTCGATGATCGAGGCCATGATCAGCGCCTGATAAGCGTCCTTGTACGGTAGCTCCCTGGCACGCTGCTGCCACTCCTCCTCGAGGACCTGCTCCAGCCGGGCGTAGGCACGGCGCAAGAGGTCTGCATCGGATGTGCCGCGGGTGAAACGATAGGTATCTGGGAAGAAGCGTCCTTCCGGGTGCTGGCCCGACGCACCTATGCGCGACATGATTTCGGCATCAGTCAAGCCATCCAGGGTTTGCTCCAGCTTGGGCTGATTCTGCAGGGCGCTACGCAGCTGGCGGAAGTTCCAGCCCTCGACCAGGGTCAGGCTGTATTGCACCACTTCGCCACGCTGCCAAAGCCCGATCATGTCCCGCGCCGTCATAGTGGGGGTCAGGCGATACTCGCCGGTGTGCAAGCTCTGCCCGGACAGGTTCAAACGCCAATACAAACGCAACCAGAAGGCATCCTCCAGTACGCCTTCGGCCTCCAACCGCTGAAGCACGCCACTGGGCGTATCGCCCGGACGCACGTCGAGCAGCAGGGCCTCGTCGGTAACGGCCAGAGGCTGCTCGAGCGCAGCATGCTGTTTCCAGGTGAACAGCCCGAGCGCAATCGCCGCCAACAGCAACACTGTCAGCAGCAGAACAAGAATTTTACGGATCACGAATCACTCAACAGGTCGGCGACAACGGACTGCAGTTTACGGGTCAGCGGACCGACGGGCCAGACGCACTCGGCCAAAGCTGTCACGGGCCAGATGCCGTAAAGGCTGTTGCAGAGGAATACCTCATCGGCCTGCACAAGCTCGGCATAGCTGATGTCGTCGATCACGACCGGGAGCCCGTGCTGTGCTGCGCGCGCAATGATCTCCGCACGCATGACCCCAGCGACTCCGCAACGAGTCAGCGGCGCGGTACGCAGTTTGCCGGCTTTCACGATGAACAGATTGCTGAAAACGCCCTCCACCACCCGGCCGGACATATCGCGCATCAACCCTTCCGCGTAGACCGGATCATGCCACTCGGCACGCGCCAACACCTGTTCCAGGCGATTCAGATGCTTGATGCCGGCGAGTCGCGGTTGCTCGGCAAGCCGGGTCTCGCACGGAAACAGCCTGATGCCGGTTTCAGCATGCTGTGGCGGATAAGCTGGAGAGAACGAGCCTAACAGCAGACGCTGCGGCTGACACGGCTGTGGCGTTGCATAACCACGCTGTCCGGCGCCACGCGTGACGATGAGCTTGGCGACGCCCTGCCCCAGTGCCCGGCAGAAGCGCATCAGCTCATTGCGCAGCAGATTTGCATCAATGGGAATGGCGAGGCGCTCACACCCATCTTGCAGCCGCTGCAGATGACGTTCGACCAACCGCGCCTGGCCACCTGCGACGCGAATAGTCTCGAACAGCCCATCGCCGTAGGCCAGTCCTCGATCATGAATGGGCAGCCCATCACAGGGCTCCCCGTTCAGCCAGCTCAATGTCACTCGGCGAACCGGCGGAATACCAGCGAACCGTTGGTTCCGCCAAAACCGAACGAGTTGGACACCGCCACTTCGATCGGTCGGGGCTTGGCCTCGTGCGGAACGAAATCGAGGTCGCAGCCTTCATCCGGCTCATGCAGATTGATGGTCGGCGGCGCGACCTGATCACGAATAGCCAGAACACTGAAGATCGCTTCCACCGCACCGGCAGCACCCAGCAGGTGGCCGACCATGGATTTGGTCGAACTGACCGACAGCTCATAGGCGTGATCACCAAATACGCTGCGAATAGCAGCAGCCTCGGCCTTGTCACCTGCGGGAGTCGAGGTGCCGTGTGCATTGATGTAATGCACCTGATCGACATTCAACTGGGAGTCCTTCAGCGCATTGCGGATGCAGCGCGCAGCACCGGCGCCGTCGTCGGGCGGCGAGGTCATGTGGTACGCATCGGCGCTCATGCCGAAACCGATCAGTTCGGCGTAGATGTGCGCCCCCCGGGCCTTGGCATGCTCCAGCTCCTCCAGCACCAGCGCACCGGCACCATCGGAGAGGACGAAACCGTCGCGCCCCTTGTCCCACGGCCGGCTCGCAGCCGCCGGGTCATCGTTGCGGGTGGACAGTGCGCGTGCTGCCGCAAAGCCTCCGATACCAAGCCCACTGGCAGCCATCTCGGACCCGCCGGCCACCATGACATCCGCCTCGCCATAGGCGATATTACGGGCGGCCATGCCAATGCAGTGGGTGCCCGTGGTACAGGCGGTAGCGATCGCATAGTTGGGGCCCTGCAATCCCAGATGGATCGACAGGAAACCAGACACCATGTTGATGATGGAGCCCGGCACGAAGAAGGGAGATATACGCCGCGGGCCTTGCTCGATAAGTGCCTTGCAGCTGTTTTCGATATTGGTCAGGCCGCCGATACCGGACCCCATCGCGACACCGATGCGCTCCCGATTGGCATCAGTGACCTCCAGCCCGGAATCACGCACCGCCTGGAAACTCGCGGCAAGGCCGTACTGAATGAAGAGGTCGAGCTTGCGTGCCTCTTTTGCCGGCAGATACTGCTCGACATCGAAGCTTTTGATCGACCCGCCAAAACGAGTGGAATAGGCAGAAAGATCCATGTGCTCGATCAGGCCGATACCACTGCGGCCGGCGAGAATTCCCTGCCAGCTGCTTGGCACATCGTTACCCAGTGGCGATAGCATGCCCATCCCGGTGACTACGACGCGTCTACGCGACACAGCGATTACTCCTATACCTAAACGTACTTGGCTCGGTTCCCGCCAAGACAGGAACCATCCCCGGTTGGGTGCAATGGAGCCCCCGCGACCTGGATGAATCCCTCTCAAAGAAAAGCCGCACTACCTCGTTCAAAGGCAGTGCGGCTGTTCCTGTTTCTGAAGCAGATTACAACTTACTGCGCGTGCGCGTTGATGTAATCGATGGCTTCCTGAACGGTGGTGATCTTCTCAGCTTGCTCGTCCGGGATCTCGGTCTCGAATTCCTCTTCCAGAGCCATCACCAGCTCAACGGTGTCAAGAGAGTCGGCACCCAGGTCTTCGACGAAGGAAGCGCTGTTGGTTACTTCCTCTTCTTTAACGCCAAGTTGCTCGGCAACGATTTTCTTGACGCGTTCTTCGATGGTGCTCATACCTTGTTTTCACTCCTATGGAAAAATCAGGCAGCTGGTTTGCGCGGTAGTGTATAGAAAGCGTTTTCCGCATTTCAAGCTGGAAGCAGGCAAGCATGACGCCGCCTTCAACCTTCTGTCTATAAACCAGCTGCGGTTTTATAGCTAATTTGAAGACAGCCTCTAAGACTGTCCTCCTGCGTAGGGCGTCACACTCAGCTCATGTACATGCCGCCATTCACCGGAACGGTAGCACCGGTGACGTAGGCAGCGCCGTCCGAAGCGAGAAACGCAACGACCTTTGCAATTTCTTCGGCCTGACCGAGACGTCCCAGGGGAATCTGCCCCACGAGCGCATCACGCTGGGCTTCCGGCAACTCGCGAGTCATGTCGGTATCGATGAAACCAGGCGCCACGGAATTCACCGTGATACCACGAGAACCGACCTCACGAGCCAATGCACGGCTGAAACCCTCCAGACCGGCCTTGGCTGCCGCGTAGTTTACCTGTCCGGCGTTGCCCATGGCACCAACCACCGAACCGATATTGATGATTCGACCCCAGCGAGCCTTGGTCATACCACGCAGCACGGCCTTGGAAAGGCGATACAGGCTATTCAGGTTGGTGTTGATGACGTCATGCCACTCATCATCCTTCATGCGCAGCATCAAGTTATCGCGGGTAATACCGGCATTGTTGACCAGAATTGCCGGCTGTCCGAGATGCTGCTGAATGTGCTCAAGAGTGCTGCTGACAGATTCATCGTTGCCAACATCGAGCACCAGCCCAGCGCCTTCGATACCGTTTTCCTTCAGTGTCTCGGCGATGCGCTCGGCGCCGTTTGGCGTGGTCGCAGTACCAATTACGATCGCGCCCTGGCGGCCCAACTCAAGGGCAATGGCCTGGCCAATACCGCGGCTCGCGCCGGTAACCAACGCCACCTTACCTTGCAGATTCATAGCATTCTCCTTGTTCAAGCCAATGCGGCACGAGCGGCCGCGAAGGCCTCGGGGGTATCCAGATTGTAGGTGCTGACGCCCTTGACGCAGCGTTTGTTGAGGCCCGACAGAACCTTGCCGGGGCCGCACTCGACCAGCGAGGTGACGCCACGGTCTCCCAGAGCAACCATGGACTCGACCCAGCGCACCGGACTGTAGAGCTGTGCCAGCAGATCACGCTTGAGCACTTCCAGATCCGCGACGACTGCTGCGCTGACGTTCTGCACCAACGGAATCTGCGGCGCTTGCCATTCGATCGACTCCACCGAGGAAGCGAAGCGTTCGGCAGCCGGGCGCATCAGATCGCAGTGAGAGGGGACACTCACCGGCAAAGGCATCGCACGCTTGGCACCTTTGGCCTTGCACACTTCGATCGCGCGCTCTACCGCCGCCGCACTGCCGGCAATAACCACCTGACCCGGAGCGTTGAAGTTGACCGCACTGACCACCTCACCTTGCGCGGCCTCGGCACAGGCGGCCAATACATCGGCATCTTCCAGCCCGAGAATGGCGGCCATGCCGCCCTGCCCGGCCGGCACTGCCTGCTGCATCAATTGACCGCGCAATTCAACCAGCTTGATGGCGTCAGCGAACGGCAGGCTGCCCGCCGCCACCAGAGCGGAGTACTCACCAAGGCTGTGTCCGGCAACGAATGCGGGCTGCGCGCCGCCTTCTGTCTGCCACAAACGCCAGATTGCGATGGAGGCGGCAAGAATCGCCGGCTGGGTCTTGTCGGTCTGATTCAGCTGTTCTTCCGGACCGGTCTGGGTCAACGCCCAAAGGTCGTACCCGAGCGCCGAAGATGCCTCGGCAAAAGTATCGACGACCACGCTTTGCTGGGCACCCAGCTCGGCCAGCATGCCAAGGGACTGAGACCCCTGACCGGGAAAGACGAAAGCAAGTGATGCGGACATGAAACGACTCTCTTGTGGTTCTGTTCGTCTGAAGAATACGCCAGGGACCGGCGTCGCGAATTTCAGTTGGATGGCTGGCCACCACCTGCGGTCACATCATCCACATCATCGTACGGATGAGGCGGCCGCAGAAAATGCCCCAGCCTGCTCCTCAGTTGCCCAGGGAGATCATGCTCGACATCCTGCGCCGCGCGCCGGATCGCTGCTTTGAAGCCGTCCGCGCCGGCACTACCATGACTCTTGACGACAATTCCCTGCAGCCCGAGAAAGCTCGCACCGTTGTACTGAGCCGGATTGAGATCCGCCCGCAGACGGCGCAACAACGGCAATACGACAGCACCGACAATGCGCGCGCCAAGCGAACGTTTGAAAAGCGCCTCGACTCTGGCGACCAGCATCCCAGCCAAGCCCTCGCTGGATTTGAGCAATATGTTGCCGACAAAGCCATCGCATACGACCACGTCGGCTTCACCGCGATACAGCCCATCCCCCTCGATGAAGCCCTGATAGTTGAGATCAGCGGCCTGCTGCAACAGCAGCGCGGCTTGCTTGACCTGCTGATTGCCCTTGATCTCTTCGGTACCGACATTCAGCAGCGCGACCCTAGGCTGCTGTCGCCCCAGCGATTCGGCCGCCACAGCCCCCATGACAGCAAACTGGAAAAGCTGCTCGGGCGGGCAATCGACATTTGCGCCCAGGTCCAGCAGCAGGCATGGGTCAGCCTGCGTAGGGAGCGCTGTCACCATCGCCGGCCGATCGATACCTGGCAGCGTTCTCAGAACCTGGCGCGCCAATGCCATCAGCGCGCCGGTGTTACCGGCGCTTACACAAGCATTAGCCTTACCGTCGCGAACCTGCTCGAGGGCAATACGCATGGAAGAGCGTGGCTTGCCACGCAAAGCCTGAGCCGGGCGTTCAGCCATACCAATGATTTCAGGCGCATCGACGATTTTCAGGCGCGAACGATCGACCCCAGGATGCTGGGCGACAAGCTGTTCGAGAAGGGAAGATTGGCCGACAAGGACCAGATGCAGCGAGGGGCTTTCAGCCAGACAGGACAGACTGGCCGGAACAATGCAGTGGGGACCGAAGTCCCCACCCATTGCATCGATCGCGATGACCGGAGCGGACAAGGATTACTCGTCAGCGCCCTTGTCGATCACCTTGCGACCACGGTAGAAACCGTCCGGGGACACGTGGTGACGCAGGTGAACTTCACCGGTGCTCTTTTCCACGGACAGAGCGTTCGGCTCGAGAGCGTCATGGGAACGACGCATGTCACGGGCGGAACGGGATTTTTTGTTCTGCTGAACAGCCATTTGGATCAACTCCTAAACGTTTGGGTCACGCTTTAACTGCGCCAGTACGCTGAACGGGTTGGACCGCGTTACCTCGTCCTCACTCGGTGAGGGCTCATCTGGCCCAACCGGCGGCTGGCAAATTTCAGGGTCATGGAGTGGAACAATCGGCAGAGCGAGCAACAGCTCGTCTTCGACCAGCGCCAGCAGATCCAGAGGATCCTCTCCCACTTCCAGCACGTCATACCCTTTGGGCAGGTGCTGGCTGCTCGCCCCTTCATTCACAACCGCGTAATCGCACTCGCTGTGAATCGGCAGAACAACCGGCTCCAGACAACGCTGGCAAATCATTTTGACTTCAACGTCGAGCTGACTACGGATAACCGCAGTACGCTGCTCGTCGCGCCCAAAGGCAAAACTGGCGCGCACCACACCCTGATCATCCTCAAGAGGATCGGCGAGCCGCTTCAGCTGCGACAATTGCAGCTCACCGGCTAGGGTGGCCGCTCGGTCGGCGAGCTTGCGCGGATCAACGTGCGGTGGTATCGGTCCTTTCAACATAAGCGCGGCATTCTAGGGACGCGCCCGCAGCCTGTCAAAGGAATTCCGCCCAGCTTCACGACGCAACGCATACAATCTCGCACCTATATATAAAGGAGGAATCATGCGCCGCCTGCTGCTTGCATCCAGCTCACCCTATCGACAGGAATTGCTCTCCCGGCTGGGGCTGCCGTTCGAAAGCTGCGCCCCGGATATCGATGAAACCCATCTACCCGGAGAAAGCGCCGAACAACTCGTAAACCGACTCGCCGAACAGAAGGCCAGAGCGCTTGCCGAGCGGTATCCGAATCACCTGATTATCGGCTCCGATCAGGCTGCAGTATTGGACTCGAAGATTATCGGCAAACCGCACACGTTCGAGCGGGCAAAACAGCAACTGCAATCCGCCAGCGGCAACAGCGTCCGATTTCTGACCGGACTGGCGCTCCTCGACAGCGCGACAGGCAGAATTCAGGCCGACTGCATACCGTTCACCGTACACTTCAGAGAACTAGATGAAGCCCGAATCGAGCGCTATCTGAGAATCGAAAAGCCCTACGATTGCGCGGGCAGTTTCAAAGCCGAAGGACTAGGCATCAGTCTTTTCCGCGCCACCGAAGGCGAGGACGTCACCAGCCTGGTAGGCCTTCCGCTCATCCGCCTGGTGGACATGCTACTGAACGCAGGCTACGACGTTCCGTGAGCGCGAGCCGGCTGCTATCGCAACACCGGCCCCTGCACCCCAACCAGAACAGCCAAGCGTTCGGCGACGCCAGCACCAAGTTTCTTGGTAAAACGATCCAGCGGCGACTCTTTGACAGTGAAGTCCACCAGCTCGGGCTCACCAATCACCTCGCGCGCCACATGCGCCGTACTTCCCAAACCATCGATCAGCCCGAGCTCCAATGCCTGCTCCCCAGACCAGATCAGACCTGAGAACAACTCCGGATGCTGCTCCTCCTGAAGGCGATCGCCGCGACCACGCTTGACGCTGTCGATGAACTGCTGATGGGTGGTAGCCAGCACGCCTCGCCAGAACTGGGTCTCCTCAGGTTTTTCCGGCTGGAACGGATCCAGAAAAGCCTTGTGCTCACCCGCCGTATAGACACGCCGCTCGACGCCGAGCTTTTCCATGGTATCAACGAAGCCAAAGGTGGCCGCGGTTACACCGATCGACCCCACCAGACTGGACTTGTCAGCATAAATCTCGTCCGCAGCGCTAGCGATGTAGTACGCACCCGACGCCCCCAGATCGGTAATCACCGCATAAACCTTGATGGCCGGATATTCGCCGCGCAAACGCCGGATTTCGTCATATATATAGCCCGACTGCACCGGACTGCCCCCCGGGCTGTTGATTCGCAGCACCACACCCTTGGTATTGGCGTCCTCGAAGGCCGCCCGCAAGGCACCGACGACGTTATCGGCGCTGGCAGGCTCTTCATCCGCGATCATGCCGCGCACATTGATGACCGCCGTATGACTACCCTCCGCGCCCTTGCTGGAACCAAACTGCAGCGCCGGGGAAAACAGTACCAGCGCGCCGAACAGGTAAATGAAGGTCAATAACTTGAAGAAGATACCCCAGCGCCTAGCGCGCCGCTGCTCCTGAACCCCTGCAAGCAGCGTCTTCTCCAGCAGCTTCCAGCTATTACGATCACCCTTGGACTCGTCTACCGGAGCCTTCCACTCATCCGACATTTGCATTCACCTCAGAAACCGCCAAGGAGCGCAGCCAATCACCAAGCTCCGAAAAATGATTGATCGCAGTGCGCGGCTTGCACTGTTGCAGGATGTGCAGTGGTTGTGCGCCATAAGCGACAGCTACGCCATCCACACCCGCGCGATGAGCCATCTGCAGGTCAAACACCGAATCACCGACCATCAGCGCCTGCTCCGGACGAGCACCGCAGTGAGAAAGAATCTGGTGGATCATCAGTGGATCGGGCTTGCTTGCCGTCTCGTCCGAACAACGGGTGATATCGAAGAAGTCCTCCCACCCCTGCCCAGCCAAAACGCGATCAAGGCCGCGACGCCCCTTTCCAGTCGCGACAGCGAGCATATACCCGGCGTCACGGAACTCGGATAGCGCCTTGGCGACTCCCGGATAAAGAGCCGAAGGCTGGGTCTCCAGGGACAGATAATACTCGCTATAGCAGTGACGAAAATCCTCGATCAGCGCGACATCCGCCTGATCCGGATACAACACGCCAATCGCTTCCGGCAAGGCCAACCCGATGATGCCTTTGACCGAGGCATCATCGACCTGCGGCAAACCACAATTTTGCGCCGCAACATGTATCGACTCGACAATACGCCCGATCGAGTCGACCAGCGTGCCATCCCAATCAAATATCAGAACCCGGTACTCACTCACCGAGACGCTCCAGCGTTCGCGCCCACATTTCGTCGACGGGCGCCTCCAGGGATAACTCACCGCCATCAGACAGCGGAACCTTCAGCGCGTATGCATGCAGGAACAATCGCTTGCCGCCTAGTTCGCGAATCTCGCGAGTGAACTCCTCATCACCGTACTTGCTGTCGCCGGCGATGCTGTGCCCGGCATGGCGCGCGTGCACACGAATCTGGTGCGTGCGACCGGTAACTGGCTTGGCCTCCACTAGCGTTGCGAAGTCACCGAAGCGACGAAGCACGCGAAACAATGTCAGCGCTTCCTTGCCGTCCTCGGTCACCTCGACCATTCGCTCACCAGAGCGCAACGTGTTCTTCAGCAACGGCGCATTGACCTGCTTCTTCGAGGTTTCCCAGCGACCACGCACCAGAGCCATATAACGCTTGTCTACACCGTCACCGCGCAACGCCTGATGCAGATGGCGCAACATGCTGCGCTTCTTGGCGACCATCAGCAGACCGGAGGTATCGCGATCCAGTCGATGCACCAATTCAAGCTCCTTGGCATCAGGGCGCAGCTGCCGCAAAGCCTCGATCACCCCGTAGCTGAGCCCGCTACCACCATGCACAGCTATGCCGGCCGGTTTATTCAGTACGATGAGCGCCTTGTCCTCGTGCACGATGGCCTTTTCCAGCCTTTCCAACAGCCCTTGAGCAAGCGGCTCAGGCTCGTCGCGCTCGGCCAGGCGCAGCGGCGGCACGCGCACCAGATCACCGGCTTGCAACTTGTACTCAGGCTTGATGCGCCCTTTGTTCACACGCACCTCGCCCTTGCGCAAGATGCGGTAGATCAACGTCTTGGGCACGCCTTTGAGCTGGTTGCGGAGAAAGTTATCAATGCGCTGGCCGGCAAGTTCCGGCGCGACCTCGAGTATTTGCACACCGGAGGTCTGGGAGGGGGTATTGGTCATCGCGGCATCATATCAATTTTCATGGAATTGAAGCACTTAAACATTGCTGTTATAGTCGCGAACGCCGCCAAAAGCGGTCAGGTCCAGGGATGCCAGCGATACCGCCAACCCAGACCGGCAAAAAAAATGTTCTAGGACGTGAGGCCGTCCGACGGAGCTTCCCTCAAGTAGCGGAGAAGTTGCGAAACAAGCCTTGAAGACATGATGCGTGCCCCCTATGGGAATCGCGATAATCGACAACCCGCTCCCCGGATTCTGCGAGCGGCACCCGATTTTCAAAGTATGCGTGTTGGGTGGAGATGCACAGCATCGGATTGCGTAGCAAAGGCTTTCACAGACGCTTCATTCCGTCCGCTACCGATGCCTGATTCCTCCTCCCGAACCATTGCTTCTGTTCCGACAGCAAGCAGGAGACGTCGTCGCGACGCCGGCCCATTTGGCCGCACATCGCTGGACACTGGAGTGCTTTACAACCATTCCTGACTCACCTGACACCGACCGCGAGAGTCGTGTGTGCCGAACGCCGTTTCCGGATGCCACGGAAACCGACGGTACTACATGAAAAGAATGCTAATTAACGCAACTCAGCCCGAAGAGTTGCGTGTCGCACTGGTCGACGGCCAACGTCTGTTCGATCTGGACATCGAATCAGGTGCCCGCGAGCAGAAGAAAGCCAACATCTACAAGGGCAAGATCACTCGCGTCGAGCCCAGTCTCGAAGCTGCTTTCGTCGACTTCGGCGCCGAGCGCCATGGCTTCCTCCCCCTCAAGGAAATTTCTCGCGAATACTTCAGCAAGTCGCCTGAAGGCCGCGTGAACATCAAGGACGTCCTGCGCGAAGGCCAGGAAGTCATCGTTCAGGTCGAAAAAGAAGAGCGCGGCAACAAAGGCGCTGCACTGACCACCTTCATCAGTCTGGCCGGCCGTTATCTGGTCCTGATGCCGAACAATCCGCGTGCTGGTGGCATTTCGCGCCGCATCGAAGGTGAAGAACGCAATGAATTGCGTGAAGCCCTGAACGGTCTCGATATCCCCGCTGACATGGGTCTGATCGTCCGCACGGCAGGCCTGGGCCGCTCCAGCGAAGAGCTGCAGTGCGACCTCGACTATCTGTTGCAGCTCTGGACCGCAGTCAAGGATGCGTCCCAGGATCGCCCCGCGTCATTTCTGATCTATCAGGAATCCAACGTCATCATCCGCGCCATCCGCGACTACCTGCGCCAGGACATCGGCGAAGTGCTGATCGACAGTGTCGAAGCACAGGACGAGGCATTGAGCTTCATCCAGCAGGTGATGCCGCAGTACGCCAGCAAGATCAAGCTGTACGAAGATTCCGTACCGCTGTTCAACCGCTTCCAGATCGAAAGCCAGATCGAGACGGCCTTCCAGCGTGAAGTAAAACTGCCTTCCGGCGGCTCCATCGTCATCGATCCGACCGAAGCACTGGTATCCATCGACATCAACTCGGCTCGCGCCACCAAGGGTGGCGACATCGAAGAAACCGCCCTGCAGACCAACCTGGAGGCGGCCGAGGAAATCGCCCGCCAACTGCGTTTGCGCGACATCGGCGGACTAATCGTCATCGACTTCATCGACATGACCCCGGCCAAGAACCAGCGCGCAGTCGAGGAGAAGATGCGCGAAGCACTGGAAGCCGACCGTGCACGTATCCAGGTCGGCCGTATCTCGCGCTTCGGTTTGCTGGAAATGTCCCGCCAGCGTCTGCGCCCCTCTCTGGGCGAGACCAGCGGCATCGTCTGCCCACGCTGCAACGGCCAAGG
Source organism: Stutzerimonas kunmingensis (assembly GCF_021432085.1). Taxonomy (GTDB): domain Bacteria; phylum Pseudomonadota; class Gammaproteobacteria; order Pseudomonadales; family Pseudomonadaceae; genus Stutzerimonas. The sequence continues at coordinate 3,137,357 of NZ_CP090366.1, forward strand.
CATCATTCGTGACGTCGAATCGCTGTCGCTGGCGATTCTGCGCCTGATCGAAGAAGAAGCCCTCAAGGACCGCACCGCCGAGGTTCGCGCCCGCGTGCCGTTCCAGGTAGCAGCATTCCTGCTCAACGAGAAACGCAACGCGATCACCAAGATCGAGCTGCGCACCCGTGCGCGCATCTTCATCCTGCCGGACGATCACCTGGAAACGCCGCACTTCGAAGTTCAGCGACTGCGTGACGACAGCCCAGAAATCATGGCAGGCCAAGCCAGCTACGAAATGAGCCCGACCGAGGCCGAAGAAGCTCAGCCGGTCAGCTCCACACGCACCCTGGTTCGTCAGGAAGCGGCGGTCAAGACCGCACCGCAGCGCACCGCACCGGCGGCAGCCGCCGCAGCGCCAGCCGAAACACCCGTTGCCGCGCCGGTGCAGGAACCAAGTCTGTTCAAGGGCCTGATCAAATCCCTGGTCGGACTGTTCGCAGGCGAGACGAAAGAACCGCAGGCCACAGCCGAAGTCGAGAAGAAGCCCGCCTCGCCGCGCCCGCAGCGCAATGACGAGCGCCGCAGCGGACGCCAGCAGAACCGTCGCCGCGATTCGCGCGGTGGCCGTGATGAGGAGCGCAAGCCGCGCGAAGAACGCCAGCCCCGTGAGGAGCGCCAAGCTCGCGAGGAGCGTCAGCCCCGCGAAGAGCGCCAGCCGCGCCCACCACGCGAGGAACGCAAACCCCGTGAACAGGCCGAAGTTGCCGAAAGCCAGCCGCGCCGCGAGCGAGCCCCACGCGAGGACCGCAAGCCCCGCGAGGAGCGTAAGCGCGAACTGCGAGCACCAATCGACGAAGCTCCGATCGCTGTAGCAGCAGAAGAAGAGCAGCCCGAGCGGCAACCACGCGCCCCGCGCGAAGAGCGCAAGCCGCGCGCCGAACGGCAAGCCCCGGTAGCCGCCGATGAGCTGCTGCAGCAAACCGAGGATGCGAACGAAGCCGAGGACGCCCAAGACTCCAACGAGGGCAGCGAAGGCAACGACGGCGACCGCCCACGCCGCCGCTCCCGCGGCCAGCGTCGTCGCAGCAATCGCCGTGAGCGTCAGCGTGACGCCAACGGTAACGAAATCGACGAGGTCGACGAGAGCAACGCCCCGGTGAAAACCGAGGAAATCGCCGTCGCAGCAACAGCCGCCGCCCTGGCCGCGAACACCGCCGACACCGAAGCGGCTCCACAGGCCAAGCTCGCTGATGACGCCGTGATTCAAACCAGCACCGATGGTGTAGCGACGATTGTCGAGCATGCGCCAAGCGTGGAAAGTACGGACGAGCAGCGCACTGTGGCCGAGCAGTCGATAGCTATCGAAGCTGCAGACGAGACATCGACACACGCTGCCGAAGTTGCGCCGAGCGAAGCACCACAGGTCGTCCAAGCCAACGACACCCCACAGCCTGCCCCGGAGCCGGTGGTCGAGAAAGTCGAAGTCGCACCGACCCTGGCGCCAGTGCTGACGCCTAGCGGACGCGCGCCTAATGATCCGCGCGAGGTCCGTCGCCGTCAGCGTGAAGCCGAGCGTCTGGCCAAGGAAGCGGCAGAAGCCGACGCCAAGGCCGCAGCGGAGCAACCTCTGGCCAGCCCGGAGATCGTCGCCAGCGAGCCAGTCGTCGAAGCGCAAGTTGAACAAGTTGCGGAACCGGTGCCTGCCGACGCCCAGCCTGAGCAGTTCGCCGAGCCAGTCACCACCCTCCACGAGCAGCCGCTCGCCGAGGCTGACGAGCCCGCCGAACAAGCACAGGTGTCGACCGCTGAAGTAGACGAGCAGAAGCCAGAAGCACCGACAACTGAGGAAGTGGTTCAGCCATCACCCCAGGAGTCGGAACAAGCTGCAGAAGGTGACCAGCCAGATAACCGTGAGAAGCCGCAAGGCTAAACACCGCTGGCCTAAAAAAGGGATGCTTCGGCATCCCTTTTTTTTGCATTGTCCCGTCCTGAATAAGGTTTACACCTTCGTCTTATTCATCGAGAGAACGCTCATGGCAGAAGGGGTGCGGCGCAGTCAGCAAGGCTATTCACTGCCCCATCTCTCCCCGAAAAAGCCGTCACTGCAAGCTTGAGAAGCCGGACCGGCTGCAGGTCGAAATTGAGCTCGCTTACATCCGACGCACATCGCAGGTTCTGCTTGGTTGCCGCGCTAGCCCGCATTTCTCACAGCCCTGCGCATTGGGCCGTTTTGACGGACGCAGGTCGTCGCAGGTGGCGCAGGCTGCCGACAGCGCTGATTTCGGGCAAGCGCCTGCGAGCGCGCTTGAACAAGGCGCTTGCGGCAGGGTGGACGGGGTGTGATGTGGAGGGGGACGGTGGGTGTGCGGCTGTCAGCGCGCCGCGGCGCTCAAGACATCGAAGGCGTGATCGAACACCTCCTGCTGCGGGAAGGCCGAACTCATGGCCACTTTGACCCGGCGCACGCTCACGGTGATGACCGCGCCGATCTTGAGCAGCTTCAGGCGGATGCTACCGGCCGTGGCCTGGGCCAGTTCGGTCCCCGACAGCGCCAGCCTGCGCAGGCTTTCGAGCAGCACGTAGGCGAACGAGGACAGCCACAGCCGCAGCTGGTTGCTGCGCAGCGTCGCGGTGGAGGTGCGGTCGGCGAACAGGTCGAGCTGACACTCCTTGATGCGGTTCTCCATCTCGCCGCGCGCGCAGTAGAGATCCTCATACAGCGCCTTGTCCGGCCAGTCCCCGACCGCAAGCGTGGTCACCACGAAGCGTGGGTTGGTCTTGCCCGGCAAGGCCTCGGCCTTGGCCACCACCCGGCGCTCGGCGCTCCAGCTTTTCCTCGTGCGGTAGTGCAGTTCCTGGAACACCCGTGCCGGGACTCCCGTCGCTTCGCACTGCGCCTGGGCCTGCCGCAGGCTCGGGCCGATGGCCCGGGTCAGGCGCGCGTTGCGCGCCAGTCCGAAGACATAATCGACCGACTGTGCTTCGCACCAAGTCATCAGGTCATCCCGGCAGAACCCCGAGTCGGCGCGCAGCACGATGCGCGTGTCTGGCCAGCGGGCGCGAATCTGCTTGACGATGCGTTGCACCTCTTCCAGCGCCCCGGCGGCGCCATCGACGTTGGCCGGGCGCAACTTGGCGCACAGCAGGTGACGGCCGCAGAAGATGTACAGCGGCAGGTAACAGTAACCCCCGTAGTAGCCGTGAAAGAACCGGCCCTCCTGCTGCCCATGCAGCGGATCGTCGGTGGCATCCAGATCCAGGATGATCTCCTCTGGCGGCCTGCGGTGGGCGTCCAGAAACAGATCGACGAACAGATCCTCGATCATGCCGGCCTGCGGCCGGATCTTGTGATAGCGCGAACTGCCCTGCGCCTGGAAGCGCTCCAGCCGGTTGAGCGTGCTCTTGCCGGCCAAGGGCGCACAGCGCGCACGTCCGGACTGCAGCTTGCCGATCACCGCGCCCAGCAGCGGGTCGTGGCGCAGTTGCTCGTGATCGTTGAGATCCTCGTAGCCCAGCGCGATGCCCATCACCCGCTGCGCCACCAGCGTGCGCAGCGGAAACTCCACCGCCTCGGGCATCCGATCGTCCTGGAAACAGCCGGCCAGGCGATCGAACAACCCCACCGCTTCATCGGTTTGTTTGAGCAGCAACGCGCCGCCATCCGAACTCACCCGACCGCCATCAAATCCGGCTACCACCGCGCGCCGCCCCACCCCTGAAAACGTGTACTGCTTCGGATTACACTGTGTCTGCATCGGGCCGCTCTCCGTTGTCGCGCTAAATCGTTCTTTGCACAACAATTTTCGCGCATCCGACGGCCCGGTGCATCTCTTCCTGTGAGAAATGCGGGTTAGCTTTGAATTCGGTTGTCCTTGGTCTGTCCCGGAGCTGCGGGAGTTGGCGACGTTGTTGAGAGAATAGGAGCAATGGCGGCGGTGCCTGCCGTAGGTAGGCCACCTGACCCCGCACAGACACCTAAAATCGACCTCTCCTTGTGTTCTCTCCAAGCGCCCTGTTCCTTGCACCGGTCGGTGGTTTCCCTCGAGGCAAGCTCAAGAGTTCTCCATGGGCTGCTGCTTTGCGCGTGAAGCACGGCAGGCCGTCTATTCGGAGCTGAACGCCCGCTGAACGAGCTCGCGATTCACCGACGCGAGCTTGCCTTCGCACAGGCGGAACACTTGATCGGCAACATTGACGAGTGCCGGTCTGTGGGACACCGCAATGATGGTGATAGCCGGCGTCAGTCGTCGAAGGGTCTGGCTGATGGCTTCCTCGGATTCCGGATCGAGCGCACTGGTGGCCTCGTCCAGGATAAGCAGTCGCGGGCCGTGGGCGAGCGCACGGGCGATGGCGATCCGCTGTCGCTGGCCTCCCGAGAGCTTGCCGCCCCGCTCGCCGACGACGCTGTCCATACCGTCGGGCATTCTCTCGACGAACTCCCAGGCGCCGGCCTGCCGCAGAGCACCCTCGGCCTGCTCCCGGGTCAGTGCGGGATCACCCAGGGTGACGTTGGCCAGCACGCTGTCATGCAGGAGAAGGGTGTCCTGTGGCACGTAGCCAATGAAACGCCGCCAGCGCCGGCGGTCCAGTGTGTCTATCGGAACGCCATCGACGAGGATCCTGCCAGCTTGTGGCGCCAGCAACAGGCTGAGCAGGTCGAGGATGGTGGTCTTACCGGCGCCCGAAGGGCCAATCAGGCTGGTGAAAGTGCCCACTTGAAGCCGAAGATCGACTGTATCCAGAACCAACCGGTCGCCATAGCCGAACGACACCCCCTCGAAGACGATCGCCTGCTCCAATGTGGGCTCACGCTCGCCGCCCCGAGGCTCAGCATCAGCCGTCGCCGTGTCGATCGCGCCCTGCAGCGCCCAATAGGCGGCTTCCTGCGCGGCCATCCGGTGGTAGCGTTGCTGGGCCTTGTGCAACAGGCCGAGGACGCGCACCACAAGAAAGATCAGCACCATCACCGATGAAAGCGGCAACTCGAATACGATCAGTCCGGCGTACAGGCCACCGGCTGCCAGCATTGCCAGCATCGGTTCCTGCAAGGCCCGTAGGGCCTCCCGGCTCATCACCTCCCGCTCCATAGCGGTGTTGAGTTCCGCTGCCTCGCGGCGCAGCAGCGAGTCGGCGATGTCCTCTCGCGCCATGGCCTTGAGCGGCTTGACCGACCCCAGGGTATCGGTGAGGCGGGTGAGCAGTCCGCGCATCAGTCGGGTCTGGCTCTTGCCCGCCTTGCGCGAGGCCGTGACCAGCCGGCGCAGGGCGACCAGCAGGAACAGCCCGAGCAGCAGCGAAATCAGTGTGGCGGGCCAGGATACGAAGAGCGCGATGACCGCATAGACGAGGGCTTGAATGACCAGCGCCACCATGTTCGCCGCATGCTCGTAGCCCGTGGACGCGCGGTAGGCTTCGGTGGCCACCGCATTGGCCAGGGCTCCGGCGGGCTGGCGCAGGTAATACTCCCAGCGGCTGCCGAGCAAGGCGCGGATCAGCGCCAGCCGCAGGTCGGTGGCGACGTGCGCCACGGTGTAACCGACCTGGCGATTGCCAAGCAGCACCAGTGTGCTGCTGGCGGTCATTCCTACCACGATGATGACCAGCATGGTGACGATGGTCGGCTCCAGGCCCACCGCATGCAGCGCGTCGATCACCTTGAGCGAAAAGCCCGAATGGGTCTGGTCGCCGAGGGTGATCGACAGCAGCGGGAGCAAGGTGGTCAAGCCGACCCCTTCCGCCAGGCCGGCCAGCAGCAGGCTGACCAGCATCAGGGCCGTGCGCGTCGGATAGGCGCGGCCGAAGGCGAAGAGCATGCGCATGGTCAGGGCTCGTGGCGTTCAGGTGGCACGGCGGCGGCGGGCGACCCAGGTGCCCGGTCCTTGCCCGTCCCGGTTAACGCCTGCCTTCCGTGCGTCGAGCCCCCGGTAGCCACTGTCAAGCCAGGCCGCCCGTATGCACGCGATGATCGGTCACCGCAGCCGCTGGCGGCAGGCGATCGCGCAAGCGGGCGAATGCCTGGATGATGCGATCGATCTGCTCGCCGCTGTGGGCCGCGCTGACGCTGCAACGAACCAGCGCCTGGCCGCCTGGTGTCGCCGGCGGCAGCACCAGGTTCACGTAGACGCCCAGGTCGATCAGGCTCTGCCAGAACGCCATGCCTTCCTGGGCGGAGCCCAGCAACACGGCGATCACCGGGCTCGGCTCCGGGCCAGTGCGATAGCCAAGGCCGGCCAGCCCCTGGTAGAGGCGCTGCGCATTGGCCCACAGGCGCTGGCGCAACTCGGGGCGGGCCTGCATTACCCGCAGCGCGGCGCGCACCGAGGCGATCGACGCCGGGGACGGTGAAGCGGTGAAGATGTAGGGCCGGCTCGCATAACGCAGCAGTTCCATGTCGCCATGCTGGCTCGCGGCGAAACCGCCGATCGCCCCGAGGCTCTTGCTGAAGGTGCCGAGCACGATGTCGACATCGGCCTCGACCCCCAGCTCCTCCGCCAGGCCGCGGCCGTTGGCGCCGAGCACGCCGACCGAATGCGCCTCGTCCACCAGCAGGTACCCGCCCAGCCGCCGCTTGACCTCGGCGATCTCGCGAAGCGGCGCACGGTCGCCGAGCATGCTGTAGATGCCCTCGACCACGATCAGGCACTCGCGCGCCCGTTCGCCGAGGCGCAACAGGCGACGCTCGAGGTCGGCCGCATCGTTGTGGCGGAAACGGATGACCTGCGCGCCGCCCAGCCGGCAGGCGTCATAGATGCTGGCGTGGCAGTCCGCGTCGAGCAGAACGATGTCTGACGGCCCCGCCAGGGTGCCAATAACCCCAAGGTTGGCGAGATAGCCGGTGGAATAGACGATCACCGATCGGCGCTGCATGAACTCGGCAAGCTCGGCCTCCAACGCTATGTGGCTGCCATAGCTGCCGTTTGCCATCCGCGACCCTGTCGTGCCCGTGCCTTCTTGCGCCAGCGCCTGCTGCCCGGCCTGGATGCAACCGGGATCAAAAGTCAGCCCCAGGTAGTTGTTGGTGCCGGCGAGGATGACTTGGCGATCACCGATGCGGCCTACAGTCGGCGAAAGAATCTCGTCGATGCGAGTACCGAAGGGGTTCAATCCGCTCTGCCCCAGCGCAGCCCGTTCCTGGGCCAGCTTGCTGAACTTATCGAACAGCGCCATCTGCATGCTCCATCAGGGTAAAAACGGCTTGCGCCAGTTGGGCAGGCGTACGGACGTCGGTCAGCACATTGAGCGGTATCGAAATATCGAACTCATCCTCGAGCTCCATCAGAAGGTCCATGACCTTCATGGAGTCCAGCCCAAGCTCATCGACCAGCGCGATGTCCGGTCGAACCTCGGTCCCGGGCGGGGCAAGCCGGCGGATCTGGAACAGGAGCCGCTCCAATATTTGTTGCTCGGCGATCATCAATAACCCCTCGGCTTTCATCGGTGGCTCCTTCAGAACAGTCGTTCTTCAAGGGCCTTGTTCAGTGTTGTCTGTGGATGCCATCCAAGCGCTTCCCGCGCTGGACGGCTGTCGCAGGACCAATCAGGGTGAGCCAGTTCGCCAACCTTAGACAAGGTCAACATGGGCGAGTAGCGGCCAATACGCGCCAGCGACATATTGATGTGGGCAATCGTCTTCAGTAGCCCGATGGGAACCGCGACGCAACGGACCGGCCCATTGCGTACCCGTGCTGCAATGGCCGCAATGGCGCTCCAGTTATATCCGCCTGGGTGGCAATCATCCAGCTCATAGGTGGCCGGCGGGGCCGGCGCGGCTTCGAGCCAGCAGACCGCGGCATCGGCCAGGTCGTCCACGTGCAGGAAGCTGAGCCGGGCACTCGAACGGCCCAGCGCGAATAACCAGCCGCGCATCAGCCATTCCAGCAAGGGGCGCACGTCACGGTCGCCCGGCCCGTACACGGCGGTGGGCCGGAAGATCGTCACGGCGATGTCGCCGGCGGCCTGCCTCACCTGCGCTTCGGCCTCGTACTTAGATAGCGCGTACCAGGAGAGCTGCGGGTGTCTGGCTGCCAGCGACGAGATTAGGAGAAACCGCTCGCACTGCCCACCGCGCCGTGCCGCCTCGATCATTCGCAGGCTGCCCTCGACATTGGTTCGAAGAAAATCTTCCTTCCGCCTGCCGCGCACCGCGCCGGCACAATGGATGACCGAGTCCGCCCCGGCAACCAGCGCAGCCAGCGCACCGCGGTCCTCCAGCGTGCCGACTACCCATTCGACGCCATCAATCGGCGGCTGGTGCTGGCGGCTCAATGCGCGCACCCGTGCGCCTGTACGGACCAGCCGCTCACGGAGCACGGTTCCAATGAATCCGGTCGCCCCAGTCAATGCTACGGTTCGCGGCACAGTCAGGTGATCGCCAGGCTCAGCCCGGAATCGGCCGGGATCTGCCCGAGAAAACGTTTCCTCGCTTCTGCACGCGACGGCTTGCCGGAAGATGTTCGCGGCAAGGAATGCGGCGGCACCAGTTCGACAGTCACCGTGATGCCGATTTCGGTGGTGATCAGGCTAATCAGGGTACGGACCAGCAGATCGCGTTTTTCCGGCTCGGTGACGCGGCACTGCACCTGCACCACTACAACAGGATCCGGCTCTGCCGGAACGACAAACGCGATGGCGTCCCCAGGGCGGATCTCCGGCCGCGACTCGACCAGGTACTCGATATCCTGCGGCCAGATATTGCGACCCCTGACGATGAGGACGTCCTTTTGTCGACCGGTAACGAATAGCTCGCCCTCGCTGAGGTAGCCGAGGTCGCCCGTGTCCAGCCAGCCACCGGTATCGATCACCTTGCCGGTAGATGCCGGATCCCGATAGTAGCCGGACATGACGCTCGGCCCCTGCAGCACCACATGGCCCACATGCCGCTCAGGCAATACCTTGCCCTGCCCATCACGAATCTGCAGCCGGTGTCCGGGAAGGACCGGACCGCAATTGACAAAGCGGCTAGCCTGCTCGCCGGCAGCGGCCGCCACTGCGACTGAGCAGCGTTCCATCGCCCGACGATCCACCGTCTCCACCCGCACCCCGCTATTGCGGCGACCGAAGGTGACCCCGAGCGTGCTCTCCGCAAGCCCATAGCAGGGAAGGAACGCCTTGCGATCAAACCCCGCCAGTGCGAACTGCTCGGCGAAGCGTTCCAGCACCTCGGCTCGAATGGGCTCTGCACCGATGCCGGCGATACGCCAGCTGCTCAGGTCCAGTTGTTCGGCGTCGCTGGCCCGGGCCCTGCGCACGCAAATGTCGTAGCCAAACGGCGGGGCGAACGAAATTGTGCCTCCATTTTGGCCGATCAGGTTCAGCCACTGCCTGGGACGCATGGCGAAGTCCTGGGTCCGCAAGTAGTCGACCGAGAGTTGCGATGCCATTGGGCCAAGGACGAATCCCACCAGGCCCATGTCGTGATAGAACGGCAGCCAGGATACGCAGCGATCCAGCGGACTGACGCCCAGGCCATGCTGGATCATGCCTTGCAGGTTGGCCATCACGGCTCGCTGAGTAACAACGACCCCGCGCGGGAAACGCGTGCTGCCAGAGGTGTACTGCAGATAGGCGATCTCGTCGGGGCGCGAGGGGGTCAGCTCGACCTGCGGTACCGGCTGTGACTTGAGCTCGCCGACCGAGCCGATAAAGGCGAGCCCTGCAGGCGCCGCTTCCCGAGCCAGAGCGAGGAGTTCCTTCGGGGCGAGGACAGCGCTCGGCATGCAATTGGCGAGCATCCCGCGAAGCTTCTCCACGTACGGCGCGCGATTGCCCATTCCGGACGGGATGGGGAGCGGAACGGGTACGAAACCGGCGTACTGACAACCGAAGAACACCTCCATGAAGCCTGGTTCGGTGTCTGCGATCAGCGCCACCCTGTCACCTCGCTGAAGACCCAGCCCGCGCAGCTGTCTGGCGATCGCCTGCGCCGCCCGGCGCAACGTCGCGTACTGCACAACGGCAGTGAGACGGCATCGGCCATCGTAGAAATTCAGCCCAGTATGCCCGAGAGCGGCGTAATCGAGAGCGTTTGAAAGCGTGGGGAAATCTGCGAGTCGCTGGGGTAGCGCATGTCTAGTACAGGTTGCAGACATATAAAGTTCAGCCATCAAACGGTCCTGATAAACGCAACGGCAATCCGGCAGCGCAACTGTCGACAGGACTTGTCTCCGAAAAAAGTGAAACGAGCGGGATTGGATCGGAAAAAGGTCTGAGCCAGTTTAGCGACTGAACAAGACACCGGCACGGGTGTAGCAACCATACCCTATACAACCTGGGAAGCTAAGGCAGCCCTTTAGTTCCTTGGCTGCCGTCATGCGCAGGCTTTCGCAAGTTCGTGAATCGACGGCTCGCCGGCCGGCATGGCTGAGTCTAGACCGCAAGCAGCTTACCTTCCTATCATCGGCCGTAGAGTCTGGAGAATCGTACATGGGAATACCCACAAATGGAAATACGCCTGTCATCATCGAACCGGTATCGAACAAGAAGGACCTGAACACCTTCGTTCGACTTCCGGGCTTGCTTTACCGAGACGATCCTCACTGGATCGAGCCGTTGCACTTCGAACGCCGCATGCATCTCGCGCGCAAGAATCCCGTTTTCGCCCACGTCGACTGGCAGGGCTGGATCGCCTGGTCGCAGGGCCGTCCCGTCGGCCGCGTCTCGGCCCAGGTAGATCACCTGCACCGCGAACTGCACGGAAGCGACACCGGACACTTCGGTATGCTCGAGGCGGTCGACGATCCTGCGGTATTCCAAGGCCTGCTGAATGTGGCCGAGCACTGGCTGCGGCAGCATGGCGCGTCTCGCGTGACTGGTCCTTTCAGCCTGACCATCAACGAGGAGAGCGGCCTGCTGGTGAACGGCTTCGACAGCCCACCCAGTGCGATGATGGGTCACGGCAAGCCCTACTACGACTCACGCATCGCCGCACTCGGTTACCAGCCAGCCACAGACCTGTTGGCCTACTGGATGCGTACTGACGAGCTGAATTTTCCGCCCGCGCTACGACGCATGATGGATCGCTGGCAAGGCCGGATACGGCTGCGCACGCTCGATCGCAGCCGGTTCGGTGAGGAGATGCAGCTGCTCCGGGACATCTTCAACGATGCCTGGTCGGCCAACTGGGGCTTCGTCCCCTTCACCGAGGCGGAATTCGAAGAACTTGGCAACAACCTCAAGCTCCTGGTGCCGAAAGACCTGCTGTACATCGCCGAGGTCGACGGCGAGCCGAGCGCTTTCATCGTGGCGCTGCCAAACCTGAACGAGCTGATCGCACCGATGCGGGGGCGGCTGTTGCCCTTCGGCTGGCTGCGGCTGCTTTGGCGGCTGAAGGTACGCGGTGCGAAGACCGCGCGCGTACCGCTGATGGGAGTGCGTCGGGCGCATCAGTTCAGCCGTCTGGGCCCCACCTTGGCCTTGTGCCTGATCAAGGCGCTCAAGCCACCCTTCGTCAGGCGCGGAATAGAGGCGCTCGAAATGTCGTGGATCCTCGAGGGTAACGCGGGGATGCGCAATATTCTTGAGCACATCGGTGCGCGCGAGTACAAGCGTTATCGCGTCTATGAAAAGCAGATCTGAGATTCACGGCTAACGCTACTGTGCGATCCTCTTGCCATTGGGAATAGACGAATTGGAAGACGTTCACTACATCGCGCTCGTCCTGGCGGCTGACAGGCACGCCGGCGACGCGGTCGCCCGCGCGGCCGGCGTGCCCTGCAAGGCGCTGGCCCCGGTCGGCGGCATCCCGATGCTCCGCCGGGTCGTGAATGCATTGCAAGGCTCGTCTCATATCAGCCATACGATGCTGATCGGCCCAGATCGTGAATTGCTGCGCCTGGACCCGCAAATCGAGCAGTGGCTGCAAGCCGACGCGCTCGCCTGGCAGGCGAGCGCCAGCTCGCCCAGCGCGAGTGCCCTGAATGCGCTGGAGCGCATACCCGAGCAGCAGCCGGCTCTGATCACGACGGCGGATCATGCGTTGCTCAGCTCGGTCATGGTCGATCACTTCCTGCGGGAGGCGACCGCCAGCGAATACGACTTCGTGGTCGGCGTCGCCCGGCTGGACGCCGTCCAGGCGCGCTTCCCCGACACGCGGCGCACGCCGATACGCTTGCGCGGCGGGCCCTACTCGGGCTGCAACCTGTTCGCCGTAACCACGGAGCGCGGCCGCAGACTGGCCGATTTCTGGCGACGAATCGAGCAGGAGCGCAAGCATCCACGGCGTGTCATTTCCGGGGCGCTTGGTCCGGTGGCGGTGATGCGCTATCTGCTTGGCCGTCTCACGCTGGACGAGGCACTGGCGCGCCTGTCGCGTCGTCTTGATGTCAAGATTGGTGCGGTCGTCATGCCGTTCGCCGAAGCGGCCATCGATGTCGACTCGCCAGCGGATCTGGCGCTGGTCGAACGCATCGTGGCCGAGGTAGCCGGGACGGCTCCGATTCAGGCGTAAGACAGGGCCGGCGACTGGCTCCAGGAGCGAACCTTGGCCTTCGCCGCCTCCAGATCATGCGGAAAGTCCAGTTCTCCCCAGCTCAGGCCGGCGATGGACTGGACGAATACCTGACCGGTGGTTTGCGCCAGCTGGTCGATGATGCTCAGGTACCAGCGCTGCAACGCTTCGGGCGTGCGCATGCTGGCCTCCAGCGCCTGGCGAAAAAGTTCGGCTCCCTCCGGCTGGAAGCGCATCATTCCGATCGACTCGCCGTCGACGCTGGCCAGCGGCAGGGTCTTGCCTACCCGCATGAGCCGATCACCCTCCAGACACACTTTCATGTCGTCGCTGTCGTAGCTGCTCTTCTGGTCAACGGCGAGCGTAACGGGCCGAGACGGCGCTGCCAGCAAGCGCTCGAGCACCGGCAGATCGAACAGGGTGTCACCATTGAGCAGGAGGAACTGCCCCTCCATCACATGCCGCACCATCCAGCAACTGGCCAGGTTATCGGCCACCTCGAAGAATGGGTTGTAGTGGATGGAAATGGCGCCGTGACCGTAGCGCTGCGTTAGCAAGGCTTCGACCTGGCTGACCCCGTATCCGGCAACCACGTTGATATCGTCGAATCCGGTCGCCCGGAGTGCGTCGATCTGCCACTCGATGACGGTCTTGCCGCCTAGCTCGATCAAACATTTGGGGCTGCTTTCGGTATACGGAAGTAACCGTCTACCTTGGCCAGCAGCGAGGATTACCACACGATGAAGCCCGTTCCTCTGCGTCATGCCGTCTCCTAGTAAGGGAACCGGGACAGATCTGCCCAGTCGATAGCCCGTGCTTTTGCGCGTACAGGCCATGCTAGCCGATTGTTTCGCGTAATGGGCGAACCGGTTAGGCTAACCAGATTGGAACCACTGTAGGCCCTTGAGTTCATGCTGCTCATCGAGCGATACGTCATTGCCGAAACACGTCGACCGCTTGTGATCATGCTCGGAATCCTAATCTTCGTCTTTGCCACCTATTCGGCGCAACGTTATCTGGCACAGGCGGCCAATGGCAGCCTTGCCCTGAACGTCGTGTTCAACATCGTTTACTACAAGGTGCTTATCGCACTTGAGGTGCTGATTCCGGTCGCGGTGTATGTCTCGGTCGTGCTAGGCCTTGGCCGCTTGTATCACGACGCCGAGATGACCGCGCTCAGCGCTTCGGGCATGAGTCCGTTACGAATCTACCTTGCCGTGGCGCTTCTTGCATTACCCGTTTCGCTCCTGGTGGCAGCGATTTCCCTGGACGCGAGGCCCTGGGCCTATGCCAACGCTTTCGATCTTGAGCAGCAATCCAAGACTGATCTGGATGTCAACCATCTGCTGCCGGAGCGGTTCAACATCAACCGTGAAAACGGCCGGATGATCTGGGCGCGCACCATCGACCACGGAACAGGCAAGCTGCACGACGCCTTCATTTACGACACCAGTCAGCGCCGTACACACGTGTTTCGCGCCGACCAGGCGTGGATCGCCGACCCGAACCCGGATGACCCGGTGATAAAACTCGCCAAGGGCAACGGGTATGCCCTCGAACATCTCGGAGCGCGAGACGAGTCGGTCGCGTTCAACGCGATGACGATGCACCTGGCGCCCATCGAATCGTCGAGCGAAACCCGCCGAAAGGCCGCCCCCACGGCTCGGCTCCGGCAATCCACCGCACTACCGGACCGGGCCGAGTTGCAATGGCGCGAAACCCGCGGCCTCAGCACGCTGCTGCTTGCGCTGCTGGCGGTTCCCTTGAGCAGGACGGCGCCCCGCCGGGGGCGTTTTGCCAGCCTTCTTCCGGTGACGGCGGTCTATGCGCTGGTCTTCTTCGGCGGGGATATCTGCAAGAGCCTTGTCAGTCACGGCAGCTTGCCTGCGTTGCCAGGGCTTTGGCTGGTCCCGTCGATCATGGCGATCTCGTTGATCATCTTGTTACTGCGCGACATCGTGAGCATACGGCTGCGATGAGGCAACTCGACCGCTACCTGCTGCGCAGCCTGTGTGTTGGCTTCATAGCCGCCGCGGCCCTGCTGCTGCCCCTGTTTGGTACGCTTGATCTGGTCGAAGAACTGGACGATCTGCAGGAGGGCGGTTACCGACTGGCGCAGGCATTGACTGTCGTGCTCTTCACATTGCCCCGTCGAGCGGTGGAGCTCGGCCCCTTCATCGCCTTGCTGGGCGGAATAGCCGCCCTTGGGCAGCTGGCCGTCACTCAGGAGCTGACCGTGATGCGCGCTGCTGGGGTTTCCATGACACGCATCGGCCTCGCTGTGCTAATGGCCGGCGTGCTCCTGGCCTTGGTTCTGGCAGCGACTGACGAATGGGTGGCCTCGCCGTTGCAGCAGAAGGCCCTGCGCATACGGACGCTGGCGCTGGCAATGACCGACGACCGAGCCGGAAAGGACCACAGCATCTGGGCCATGAAGGAAAACCAGGTGGTGCGGATCGGTGGTCTGGATTCGAGCCAGTTACCCAACCAGATCGAGATATTCACCTTCGAGCCGAACCATGCGCTGAGCCAGTACATCCAGGCACAACGCGCGGAGGTCCAGGCTGGAAATCTCTGGCAACTGCATGAGGTTACAGTCAAGCGCTGGGCGGGCGATCAGGAAACGGTCGAGCGGCTCGACATTATGCGCTGGCAATCGTTCGTTCCGGCCAATCGTTTGAGCGAAGTCAGCTTGCCGCCTGAAAGCCTTTCATTCGTACAACTGAATCGCTACGTCGATTTCCTCCAGCGCACCGGCCAACCGGCAGGTCAGTACCAGGTAGCGCTCTGGCAGAAGCTCGGCAATCCGATACTGACGCTCGCGATGATTCTTTTCGCGGTACCGTTCACCTTCGGGCAGAGCCGCTCGACCGGCCTTGCCGGCAAGCTCGCGGTGGGCGCGCTGGTAGGGTTGCTGGTCTACATGGTCAACCAGATCCTGGTCAATCTGGGCATTCTGCTCAAGCTCAATCCACTCGCCGTAGGTATTCTGCCTGCCGCCGTACTGCTGGGCGCCGCCATGCTGGTGGTGGCCCGTTACGACCGGAGCGCACACGGATGAGGCAACTGGACACAGCGATACCTATTCCACAATCGAGGGTGCGACACGCATGACGACAAAAGTCCATTTGGTGGGCCAGTGTACGGTGAAATTATGGGGATTGACCTCCAGGGAGAGATTCCGGCGCGTACTGCGAAGATTGCCCGACGTGCAGCTGATGGAAGCCGAACAGCCGCTGCCCCGCGACGGCGTTGTGCTGTTGTTGCGCGAGGACTACCTGTACGACGAGCGCGTGCTGCGTGGGCTGCTGCGCAGCGAAGGGGTCGCGTTGCAGGATCCTCACAACGGGCACGTCATAGCAGCGCTACTTCCGGCCGACCGGCTCGACGAGAAAGCTGCCCGGCTCGAGGGTCCGGTCATAACCAGCTTGCCGACAACCTTGCCAGAGACCGTCGCCTCCGGCCTGCAGACCCAACTGCGCAAGCTGGACGTGCCCTGGGTCGCGCCGATCTCCGAGGCCAACCGCGCACAGCTGGAAAAGGCCCTGTTCAACGGTGCCTACAAGGGCGTTACCGACTTCATTACCCGGGGCGTGTGGCCGGTGCCGGCACGCTGGGTGACCGGCCTCTGCGTACGCTTGGGGCTGAGCCCGAACCACGTCACCGGGGCCAGCTACGTACTGGCGATCCTCGCCGGATGGTGGTTCTGGCACGGCCAGTTTGGCGCAGGTCTGCTAGCGGGCTGGGTGATGACCTTCCTTGACACGGTCGACGGCAAGCTGGCCCGGGTGACCGTCACCTCGACGCGTTTCGGCAACCTCTTCGACCACGCCCTGGACCTGGTCCACCCGCCCCTGTGGTACATCGCCTGGGGCGTCGGGCTGGCGGCGAGCTGGGACCATGCCCTGTCGCTGAGCGGCGTGTGCTGGGCGATCTTCGTCGGCTACGTGGCCGGCCGGCTGTGCGAAGGCGCGTTCAAGTTCGCCGCGCCCTTCTCGCTGTTTCTCTGGCGCCCGTTCGACTCGGTCAACCGCCTGTTCACCGCGCGGCGCAACCCCAACCTGCTGTTGCTCAGCCTAGCCTGGCTGGCACAGGCCAACGACATCGGCCTGCTGCTCGTCGCACTCTGGACGCTGATCTCGACGCTGGTACTGGCGGTGCGGGTGATCTGGGCGATCGCCCTGCGCCAGCGTGGCGCCGACCTGCAACCCTGGCTCAGCCAGGTCGACCTGAAGGCCGAGCGGCACCGGCCGGTCGTTCGTCTGTTCGCGCCACGCTCGGGGCTCAACGATGCCTGAACCAACGGGCCGTCCCCGGCACGTCGCGTTGCTGCTGAACCCGCAGAGCGGGCGCATGCAACGACGGCTGGCGACCCTGCGCGGCCTCGCTGCATCGATACCGGGCGTGTCGGTCCGCGAAGCCTCTATGCCTGCCGCGATGGCCGAGGCCGTGCGCGAGTGGCGTGCCGACCCGCCCGGGCTGATCGTGGTCATCGGCGGCGACGGCACGTTGCAGGGCTTGCTTACGGCGCTGCTGCGGCAGCCGGACGGCGCAGTGCCGGACCTGCTGGTCATCCCTGCCGGCACCACCAACATGAGCGCCGCCGACCTCGGCGCGCGGCACAAACCCGAGCCCGCGCTACGCGCGCTCGCAGCCTGGCTGGACGGCGGCGGCGATACCCCGGGCGCGACCGCGCGGCCGGTGCTGCGCATCGACGCCGGCCCAGGCTTCGAACCGCAGTTCGGCCTGTTCTTCGGCACCGGCGCCGTTCTCAACGGCGTGCGCTACTACCACGAACAGGTCCGCCCCACCGGCGTGCGCGGCGTCGTCGGCCCCGCGTTGGCCTTCGGCCGGCTGCTGCTGTCGCTGCTGCGCAACAAGCCTAGCCGCTTGCTGCCGCCGATGCCGGCGAAGCTCGAGATGGCGGACGCCTGCCGGAACGGCGACTGGCTGCTGGTGCTGGCCTCCACGCTGGACCGCCTGCTGATCGGCTGCCGGCCTTACTGGGGGACGGAACCGGCCCCGCTGCACGTCACCGCCGTCGCCCATCGCCCGCGGCGCTTGGCCTGGATGCTGCCAAGACTGCTCAGCGGGCACGGCGGCGGCGTCGCCCGGGAGCAGGACGGCTACGTCAGCCACAATGTGGAGACACTCCAGCTGACCGGCCCGCAGGAGTTCATCCTCGACGGCGAATTGTTCCGGGCGGATGCCCCGATCCGCATTGCCGCGACGCGCCCGCTGCGCTTCCTGAGCTTCTGACCGCCGATGCGCAGCCTCCGCACCTTGCCCGCCCCGCCACCTGAGCTGGTGGAGGAAATCGCCCGCCAGGCGGCCCTTCCGGTGGCCGCGGTGCTGCAGCCGTTATGCGATGCGCTTCACGCACGCTTCGGCGAGGCGCTGGTGGCGGTGCTGTTCTACGGCTCCTGCCTGCGCAACGTCGACCCGGCGGAAGGGCTGGTGGACCTCTACGCCATCGTCGACGACTACCGGCACGCCCATCCCGGCCGGGCCTTGCGCCTGGCCAACGCCTGGCTGCCGCCGAACGTCTTCCCGCTGCGGGCCGACACGGCGACCGGCCAAACCATCCAGGCCAAATGCGCCGTCCTCTCGCTGGCCGACCTCGAACACGGCACCGCGCTGTGGTTCCAGAGCTACCTGTGGGGACGCTTCGCACAGCCGTCGCGGCTGGTGTACGCCCGTGATCCCGACGTCGAGCGGCGCATCCTGCAGGCCATGGCGCGTGCGGTGGTGACCTTCCTGAACCAGGTCGTCCCCTGCCAGCCCGCACGGCTCGACAGCCAGCTCCTCTGGCAGCGCGGGCTCGCCCTCAGCTATGCGACCGAGCTGCGCCCGGAGGCCGCCGACCGGCCGGCGCAACTGGCGCAACATGACCGGGATCATTATCGCCGCATCACCCGCGCGGCCGCTTCGGCGGTCCCGGGCCTGCAGGCGGAGGCCGGCCGCGACGACGGCTACCTCAACCTGGCCACCGCAACGGTTCGCCGGCGCGCGGCACGCCGCTGGAAACTGCGGCGCCTCCAGGGCCGGACGCTGAACGTGCTGCGGCTGGTCAAGGCGGTGTTCACCTTCGAAAATGGCGTGGACTACGTCGTCTGGAAACTGCAGCGCCACCTGGGGCACCCTGTGGAGATCAGTCCGCGGATGCGACGACACCCGCTGATCTTCGGCTGGCCATTGCTCTGGCGGCTGCTGCGCGAGCGACGGCTGCGCTAGGTTTAATACGGTGGCCGCCGCAAGGCCTTCATCGCATCGCATCATCCGAAACGTCTTCCGGAGGATTCATGAGCCAAACGAACAACCAAATCGATGCAGGCCGGCCCAAGCGCAAGCGCAAGCGCAAGCATCGGCCCAGCGTGGCCGTGGGCCTGTGGCTCATCAAGCGGCTGGAAAACGCGATCCGGCGCTACTCGAAGGTGGGTGTGACGCCCTTCTTCGAGCCTGCGCAGTTCGCCTGGACGGCCCCGCTCGAAGCCCAGTGGGAGGTGATACGCCGCGAGCTGGACCAGGTGCTCACCCGCCAGGACGACATCCCCAACTTCCAGGACATCTCCCGGGACCAGCTCAACATCACTCAGGACGATCGCTGGAAGACGTTCTTTCTCTACGGCTACGGCTACAAGATGGACGGCAACTGCGCGCGCTGCCCGGAGACCACCCGGCTGGTGGAGTCCATTCCCGGCATGTTCACCGCGTTCTTCTCGATCCTGGCGCCGGGCAAGCACATTCCGCCCCACCGCGGGCCGTACAACGGCCTGCTGCGCGCCCATCTGGGCCTGATCGTGCCCGAACCGAGGGAACAGTGCCGCATCCAGGTCGGCGATCAGACGCGGCACTGGGAAGCGGGCCGGTTCCTGATCTTCGACGACACCTTCCGCCACCAGGTGTGGAACGACACCGACGGCACCCGGGTGGTGCTGTTCCTCGATGTGCGGCGGCCGCTGGCGTGGCCCGGCGCCTGGCTCAACCGGGTGGTGCTGCAGCTGATCCGCTGGTCGCCGTTCATCCAGGACGCCCGCCGTAACCACCGCGCCTGGGAGCGCGGGCTGCAACGCTGAGCGGGTCCGAAGGCTCGCGGATCAGTCGTCCAGCAGCTTGTGCGCCTGGTCCCAGGCGGCCAGGTTGCGCCGCGCCTCCTGCACGAAAGGGCTGCACCGCACCGCGCCGAGGAACAGGTCGCCGAGCAGCCGGCCGGGCAGGCGCAGCGGGCGCTTGAACTGGATCAGCAGGACCACGCGGGTCTGCTCGGTGTCGTTCCACACCTCGTGCGGGTAGGTGTCGTCGAACACCAGGCATTCCCCTTCGCACCAGTGGCGCGTTTCCGGGCCGACCTGGATACGGCAGCGCTCGCGCGCCGTCGGCGTGACCACGCCCAGGTGGCAGGTCATGATCCGCTTGGTCACCCCGGTATGCCGGGGGATGTGGGCGCCGGGCTCGAGGATGGAGAAGAACGCGCTGTTGAGGCCGGGCACCACCGCCAGCGCTTCGGCGGTGCGCGGGCAGCGACGGCAACCTTCGTCGATCCGGTAGCCGTAGCCCCAGAGGAAGAACGAGCGCCAGCTGCCTTCGGCAATGCGCCGGTGATCGGGGGATATGTCGCGCAGCGCGGGGATCGCCGTGCCCTGTCGGAGCAGCGCGTCCAGCTCCGCGCGGATGACCGGCCAGTGGCGTTCCAGCTCGGCCGTCCAGGGGAACGCGGCCTTGTCGAACACCGGCGGGTCACCCACCAGCGAATGCTTCGAGAGGAACCGGTTGAGCAGCGGCCGCAGCTTCTTGCCGGTCTGGTAGAGCATGCTGCGCTTGACCTTGTCCTTCTTGGGAACCGCACTTGCCATGTCGTTCATCCAGTACTCCTCGTGCCGCCCCGCTCGGCCGGTCTTCGGCCATCATGCGGCGGCTTCGCGCCTCAAAGGGGCCGCTCGCCTTCGATCAGCTCCCGGATCGCCGTCAGCGCCCGAGCCCGGGCCTGAGCCAGTTGCGCGGGTGACAGTCCCGGCGGCTGTTCCAGTCCTTCCGGCAGCGGTGCTACGCCCAAGGCCAGGTGGACTTCCTCGGTGCGCCGTTCACGCTTGATCCGCCCCGCCGCGACCAGCCCGTCATAGATCCGCCCGACCCGATCCTGCTGCCGCGGCGTGCCGCGACTGCCCGCCGCCCGGTCGATGATGCCCAGGCGGCGTTCGAGCGCATGGTGCAGCCGGGCTTTCATGTGGCGGCGGACGGGCAAGGGAAACACCGCCACTGGACGCCCCGTCATGCAGGCCTCGGTGAGCATGGAGACGCTCTCGCCGGTGACCACGAAGGCATCGGCCAGGGCCAGCAGGGCCCGGTAGGGATTCTCGTCGCCACTGCCAAAGCGGTAGCTGAACACCGGCGTCTCGACCGCCGCCAGCAACGCCTGGCTGGCGGCGGCCGGCGTGCGCGGGCTGGTCGACACCAGCAGCGACCCGCCGCGGGCGGCCACCGCCGCACTGGCCTGCCGGCCCAGCTCGGCGGCGACGGCGGCATCCAGCCGATAGGGCGTGCTGTCGCCCCCGACCAGCAGCGCGACCCAAGGCCGCGGCAGTTCGGCGAAGCGCTGCCGCCAGGCCTCGAGCGCCGCGTCGTCCAGCGGCCGCTCGGTGGTGAAGGGCGCCGGCATGTCCACCACGTTGCCGCGCAGCGGAAGGCCATACTGCGGCGTGGTGAGCACCAGGTCGAAGTCGCCCAGCGGCGCCCGCGGCCGCCCTACCACCACCGAGCGGGTGTGTCCGCCGGAGCGCTGGCAGATGCGCCGCGCCAACGGCGCCGTGCGCCGTCCCGCACTGATCACCAGGTCCGGCCAGGGCGGGGCCACCGCTGCCTGCGAATCCTCGTCCGCCGCGGGCTGCTTGAGTTCGTAGGGCCAGCCGAGCGCCTCGGCGATTGCCGTGATCTGGGCGTTGTCGCCGGCATGCTGGCCCAGCAGCACCCAGACCCGCGGCTGCCCGTTCTGCTCGGCCGAACGCAGCGGAAAGTCGGCGCGGAAGCGATGCACGCGGCCCTCGGCGTCCGTGCAGTCGAGCTGCCAGCAGCGCTGTGGATAGCGCAAGGCGATGCGCCGCAGCAACAGGCGCCATTCGGAGACGCTGCCGAGCTGCGACATCGGCGGCCCGAGCGCCGCCTTCACGTAGACCCACTTGCCGGCCTGCTCGAACAGCCGCGCCAGCAGCCAGGGAATGTCCTCCACCGGCAGACGCTCCAGGCCGTGCGCCGCGACCGTCTCGCAGACCGGCAGGTCGTCCCGGCGCAACTGGTCGAACGACCAGCGCACCGTCGAGTCTTCAGCCCTGCCGGCGTCCCACGACCCGACGAGCGCCAGGCGGTTGGTCGTCCCTGCCTCCCGATCGGCGCCGAGTTCGGCGGGCAGAGCCGTGAGCGAGGCTGGCGGCCCCGGCTGCCGGCAGGCCGCGGCGAAGCCCGGACTGGGACGGGCAGCCGTGTAGATGGCGTAACCCGCCGCGTCGGCCGCCTGCTCGAGCCCGAGGAAATATTCGGCGTACGGGTGGATATGGTAGGAGTACTGCTCGGGCGTAGGGCGCCATGGCTGCAGGTGCAGCGTCGTGTAATGCAGCAGCCGGGACTGGCCATGCCGGTATTCCAGATCCCGCGCGTGCCACAACGGATCGAGTGCGCCCCATAGTCCCGGCTCGGCGGCGGCCTCGGCGTGCAGCGCCTTCTTGCTCTCCCGGCAGGCCTTGGCGAAGGTCCAGCAGCGCGCCATGCGCTCGCAGTCCATCAACATGACCGCGGTGTCCTGAGTGGACAGGGCCAGGTAGGCGTGGCCGTCCATCGACTGGTCGAACAACAGCGCGGGGTCGGCGGTGTACAGCTGGTCGACGTCGTTGTAGATCGCCCGGCCGTGCCGGCCGGCCAGGTCGGGGATGGCGAACCGGTAGTTGGTGAAGCCGGTACGCCAGCCTTCCTGGCGGAAACCCGGCAGGCCGGTCATCCGGTAGACCTCGTAGCGCCGCAGCGGATCGCGCACGCGCTCCAGTGCGTAGAAGAAGATCCGTTCCGCACGGTGCTGGGCCGGCTCCGTGCCGAGGAACAGGCGCACCGGGGGCCTGGCCGGCGCTCCCGGGGCCGCCTCGAACACCACCGGCACGATGACCGGTACATCCTGCCCCGAGGCGCCGGCAGTCGCATCGGGTTTCGTGGCGGCGACCGGCTCTGCCGGTTCGCCTGTGGAGCGTGAAACGAAAGTCATGCGTCCCTCGTGTGTTCGAACATGGCGCCTGTTTGGCGGGATCGGCTGCGGAAATATATAGTCCACGGGCGCTGGCTGCGCCTGTTTGTTCGAATCCTGCACCATCGTCCGGCCTCGGTCGATGGGCCTACTGCCCGGACTGCCACCCCCCATGATCCGTCTCCTGCACATTTCCGACACCCATTTCGGCACCGAGCAGAACGCCGTTGTCGAAGCCCTGCTGTGCCATGTGCAGGAGCAGCCGGCCGACCTGCTGGTGCTGTCGGGCGACATCACCCAGCGCGCGAAGCCCGGCCAGTTCGCCGCGGCGAAGCGTTTCGTGGAGCGAGTGCAGGCGCTTGGCGTGCCGGGCAGCCTGATCATTCCCGGCAACCACGACCTGCCGCTGCACAACCTCGCAACACGCTTTCTCGCACCCTACGGTCGTTACAGCCGCGCCTTCGGCGAGGACCTCGAGCCCGTCTTCGAAAACGACGAGCTGCTGATGATCGGGCTGAACACCACCCACCCCAGGCGCCGCAAGGACGGGGCGGTCACCGCGGCGCAGGTGGCGGCGGTGAGCGAACGGCTGCGGCGCTGCGAGCCAGGCAAGGTGCGCGTGGTAGTGGCCCACCAACCCTTTGGCGCCATGGCCGCCTCGGATGTGCGCAACCTGCAGCACGGTGCCGAGGAGGCCCTCGACCACTGGGCAGACGCCGGGCTGGATTTGGTCATGGGCGGGCACATCCACCTGCCCTATGTACTGCCGCTGAGCCAGCAGTATCCTCGCCTGAAACGCGAAGTCTGGATCGTGCAGGCCGGCACGGCACTGTCCACGCGCCTGCGCGGCCATACGCCGAATTCGTTCAACCGGATCGTCATCACCGGCGGTCCGCAAAAGCAGGTGCGCGTCGAACGTTGGGATTACCAGGCGCAACTGGACCGCTTCCTGCTCGGTTCGCACTTCGACCTGCACTGGCCAGCCTGCTCAGCCGGCTGGACGGGTACAAGCCGGGCAAGCGGAGCACTGCATGGACACCGTCGAAAAGGAGGCATTTCATGAACAAGCGTGTCGACCATCCCATCTCGCCCCTCGTTGCCCCTGGCACGGTCGAAGCCCGGCTCGGCGTGCTCCGTCACAGCGATGCGGGCGCCCACAAGGCGCAACCTTTTCCGCATCTGCGGATTGACCAAGCCCTGGATACCGCAGACTACCAGGCGCTGACAGCAAGTTTTCCGCCCCTGGAGCACTTCCGGCCCGATGCGGCGACCCTGAACAACCGGGTGCTGCGCCTGTCGGCCTCGCAGGTCATCGCCGAGGAAGGCTTTTCCACGCAGTGGAAAGCCTTCATGGAATAGCACACCTCACCAGCGTTCTGGCGGGACGTGCTGACGGTCTTCGGAGCGCAGATCCGCTCGCGCTACCCCCACCTCGAGCGCAAGCGCGGCAAACCGCTGGAGCAATGGTCCGTCGTTCGCCGCGGCGAAGGGGACTCGGGCGACGTCGCGCTCGACTGCCTGCTGGTGGTCAACACGCCGGTCACGGCGAAGGCCTCGCATGTCAAGGGGCCGCACGTGGACATGCGCAAAAAACTGTGGACGGGCCTGTTCTACATGCGTCCCGAGGAGGACCCGACGCCCGGCGGCGACCTGGAGCTGTTCGCCCCGCTCGGCGCGCTGCGCTTCGACCGCCACGCCGTTCCTCGCCAGCAGGTGCGACAGGCCGGGCTGGTCGGTTATGCGCCAAACCGCTTCATAGGCTTCGTCAATGGCACCGATGCCTTGCACGCCGTCACCGCCCGACCGCCAACCCCTTGGGCACGCCGATACGTGGATTTCGTGATCGAACTGCCGGACCCGGTCTTCTCGGTGCCGCAGATGATCAATGGCTGAAGCCGCCTGTCGTCTGGCCAGAGCCCGCGGGGGTTCGCTGCTGGTGGCCACCGGCCCGCGTACAGCGCCTGACGTGGCAGACGCCTTCTTTGCCGGCATCGAGGTCCCCAGCTATCGCTATGCTTGGCACAGTGATGACGGCACCGATAATCCTTCCCGCGCTTACCTGGCGCTCTGCGATGAATTCATCGTTTCCGGCGACAGTGAGTGTATGATGCAGGCCGAAGCCATTCCTACCGGCCGGCCGGTGCATGTCTTTCCGCTCGCTACACCAGCGAAGTCACGAAGCCGTCTGGGCCACCGGCTTGAAGCGTTCATGCATGGGCGCACGCGCGAGACCGGCACCCGCGGCACCCATCGCCAGCAGGACTGGAAAGGTCGGCTGTACGATCGCGCCTTCTGCCTGGGCCTGGTGCCTGCACCGCGCAACGCCGAGCGCCTGCACAATGTGCTCGCCATGCGCAATCTGGTTGAGGATGTCCGCAATGGATCGAGCGATACATCGAACACTACCGCGCCACGCCGTCAGCGCATCGCAGTCTCCGACGAGGTGAGCGCTACGGTAGAGAGAATTCGCGAACGCGCCGGCGAGCATTACTGGCGCGAGCGAGTCAGTGCCAAGGACCACGCGAGTGACAGATGACAATGATGGATAGAACCGGAACTGACGGAGCCCTCATGAACATTATGGTATTCGCTGCTGCGCCAGGGACACGATAAGCATGGCCACAACGCCGCGCGTGACGGTCTTCATTCCGGTGCATAACCGTCAGCACTACATCACAACGGCCGTCGATAGCATACTGGCGCAGACGTTCGAGGACTTTGAACTGTTGATTGTCGACGATGGTTCGACCGACGCGACCCTCGACGTGCTGGCACGCTATCAGGACCCGCGCCTGCGTGTGGAAAGCAACCCGCGTAACCTGGGCATCCCGGCCACCCGCAATCGCGGCCTCGAGCTGGCGCGCGGCGAATATATCGCCCTGCTCGACAGCGATGACATCTCCTGGCCGAACCGGCTCGCCCGTCAGGTCGAAACGCTGGATCGCCATTCCGACCTGGCTCAGATCGGCAGTGCCTGCGATTTCATGGATGCCGAAGGCCAGCGAATCAATCGTGTACGCCGCCAGCCGTTAGCGGCCGATGACGTCGCCGCCAGCCTGGCGTTCTACTGCGCGCTGACCAATCGCACCATTATGGCGCGCACGGCCATCCTGCGTGATTATCGTTATCGCGAGGACTTTCCGCGCTGCCAGGACTACGAGCTGCATCAGCGCCTGTCGCGAACGCAACGCATGGCCAATCTCGCCGACGTGCTGGTCTGTGGCCGCGAGCATGGCGGTCGTTTCACCAAGCAGACCGATGCGTTGGGGCGCGAGCGCAAGCGTGAAATCTGCCGACGTGCGCTGATCGAGATTGGTATCACTCCAGGCGAAGAAGACCTCGATCGCCACTACGCGCTGGCGCGTCCGAAGAAGCTCGGCGCCGCGCTGAACAAGGACTATCTGGCCTGGGCCGAACAGTGGCTGGCCCGGCTCGACACCGCCAATCGGCGCAGTCAACGCCATGTGCCCGAGGCGCTGTCACGGGTCATGACCGAGCGCTGGGTAGAGCTATGCTGGCATGCACGCCGCCAGCTCGGAACAGGGGCATATCTGCACCTGATGCGTTCGCCGCTGGCCAGACGCGTACCTGCAGCGCTGTGGCGCCGCTTGCGAACGCCGCGTCCAGCGGCATCTTGATGCCAACGTGAGCGCGACAACACCATCACTGTTACGGCAGGATATGTAACCTGCTCATCGACGAGGCATAAGGGAAGGAGCACGTAATGCGCTATCTGGATTTCGAGGCGCTGGCGCGCATGGATGCCAAGGCGTTCCAGCAGCAGCATCCCTACCCGTGGGCCAATCCGGCGGGCCTGCTGACCGATGAAGGTTACGCGGCGCTGCGTGAAACCCTGCCCGCCGCCGAGCGATTCGAGAAAGTCTTCGGCAAGCAGCGCCGTCACGGTCAGCAGCCCCATGACCGTCTGGCGCTGGAGTACTCGCCGGGGCTTGAACTCTCGCCGCATTGGCAGGCGTTCATGCAGGAGCTGACCGGCCCGGACTATCGACAGTTCATGGCGCGCATGCTCGGCACGCGTGCCTTCAATCTGCGCTTTCACTGGCACTATACGCCGGCCAGCTGCTCGGTCTCGCCGCACTGCGATGCCCGCGAAAAGCTGGGATCACATATCTTCTACTTCATACCGAAGACGACTGGCAGCCGGAATGGGGCGGCCAGACCGTGGTACTCGATGACGGCGGCCGCTTCGATAGCAAAAGCGCGCCGGCATTTGAGGATTTTGAAAGCGCAACCGAGTCGCATGCAATGGGCAACTACAGCCTGCTGTTCACCCGCCGCGGCAACTCCTGGCACGGCGTGCGTGAGATCAGCTGTCCGCCGGGATATTACCGCAAGGTTTTCATCGTGGTCATCAACGAACGCCGCCCGCTCAAGCAGCTTTCCAAGACGCTCAAGAGCCTGTTCAAACCCGCCGCCTGACTACGCTCAATCAGCGCGTCGTGGTCATCATTTCATCGATGGAGGCAATCAGTCGCTGCTCCTGTCGCCTAGCAGTTCCGGACACATGCGCGGCAGGCGCTGACGGGCGGTGCTGTGACAGCTTCAGCAGGCGCTTCTCGATAGCGTCGAGCTTGAGCTTATCCGGCCCATGCCGTAGCAAGCAGCGTCTTGAGAACGGCTTTTTGGTCGAGTGGCGCACCAGCAGCGGTAACAGCCGTTCGGCGGTGGCAAAACCGGCTTCGGCGCCCACAAGCCCATACAACAGCCTGCAAGCGCCGTCCTCAAGCTGCGATGACGGCGAGGTGCACTTGCCGTTGAGTTCATGCAGAAACACGCCAAGATGAAGCGCCGCCGAGATGGCAGGGTCGGCTTCCATGCTCATCTGCCCGCAATCGATCGCCCGCAGGGGAGCCTGTAGATCGGGTGAAACCATGACATTGCCGGGATGAAGATCGAGATGACTGATGCCGGCATCGCGCAGCGACACAAGCATGTCGAAAAACTGTAACAGCAACGTCCTACGCAGCGTTGCATTATCTTCATGCAACTTCCAGACAGCATTGAACGGCTGCCAATCCACCAGATATTCCTGTAGCAGTACCTGCTGAACAGGCAGGCCACCACGGAAATATTCGCCAAAGGCAAAGGTTCTGACACCGTGCGCCGTCTGCTCGTTCAAGGCCAGGTTGTGTGACAGTTCCGCCGTGCCATGGCTATACCCTACCAAAGGGTTGCTGCGGCCCAGCAGTGCGCCCAAGCGCTTGCGCGGCGGCAATGTCATCTGCTTGGCAAAATAGTGCGGTGAATCCGGCAGGGTCGTCGGCGCGATACGATAGAAGCGACGCGATTTCGCCGCTTTCTCACGTAATAGCGTAATGCCGGACGAATCCCCGGTACGGAAATAATGATCGATCGTCCGGGCCGGTAGCGCTGCATGCCCTTCGATAAGCCACCAGCGCCATCCCGAATCGGAAAATGCCACCGGCCCGTCGCTCCGTGCAGTCAAAAACTGCGGCCGGGGCCACCGTGTCCCCTCTCGCCTTGCACCCGTTATCATTCCATCGACTCTTCGCCGGATCAGTAACGTCTTAATGTTTCCTTAATATACAGCTACCGACGGGCACAAGCACGCCGCCCTGAGGGCAGCCGCACAGGGGGTTGCATGGCACAAGAGATAACCGTTCAGCGGGAAATCATCAGCTTATGACGATTCCCCGCTGAAGGGATCACGGAAGGACATGAAGAAAAATCGACTTGAATCCGTGACTTCGCTCCGAATATGCCCGCCTGAGCACCATTTCAGCCAGACTGTGAATCATTTCTGATGGGCTCAGATGATTTTGGGCAAAAACGCGTGATTCGAACACTGATGGCCACCCACGACTGATCGGTTTGTGATCAATTTACGGGCTTCGGGCAATAGCCCATCGTCCCGACCGGGTTTGTCGGGTGTTTTCAGATGGCAGGGCTTCTCGGATGACTTATCCAGTAGAAGCAAGACCTCGATACAGGTCACGGTAAACCGCAAAGCCCGGACAATGGTGGCCAAAGCGCAGTACCCACTGCCGGCCGCTGTAAACCAGGCGGCAGGCCATGATCATCAATTCCTGCATCACGGTTCTCAGGCGTCGGCGCTTGGCCGGGTGGCGCACCGGCGCATCCGGCCCGGTGAGTCGCAGGCCCATCCAGCGCAGCAGGTTGTAACCCAGTGTGGCGAAGGCCATCACCAGGTTGTTGGTGTCGAACTTGCCAGAGGGCAAACGTTCCAGATCCAGGTCGGTCTTGAACTCGCTGTGGAATTGTTCGCTGGTGGCATGGTCGCAGTACAGGTCCATAACCTGCTGGGCGCTGGCCACGCTTGCGGGCAGGGACGTTACCCAACCTTCAAAGCTGACTTCCGGTTCCAGGTACAGCTGACCCTGAGCATCGCTGGTACGTACCGTGACTTTGACGATCCGGCGAACGCCGGGTTCGTCCGGCAGGTCTTCGGACAAGACAGCTTCCATTTTACCGTCCCGTTCCAGTGACCAGGCTTTTTGTTCCTGGGCTTTGTCTGCCCAGGTCAGTGGATCCTGCTTGCGGGGGTTCCACTTGATCAGGCAATCGATTGGGTCCTGCTGGCGCAGGAAGTCCCGGTTGGCGCGGGCATCATGGGCACTGTCCAGGCGCAACAGGATCGGCGAAGCGGTGAGCGTTCGGGCACGAGACAAGACACGCTTGAGCGTTTCCAGAAACCCGTTATTGGCGTGCTGGCTGCCGGGGCGAAGTTCACAACCCATACACCAGCCTTCCTGGCCCAGGTACGCGGCAATGGGCGCATAGCCCGCATTTCTCACAGCCCTGCGCATTGGGCCGTTTTGACGGACGCAGGTCGTCGCAGGTGGCGCAGGCTGCCGACAGCGCTGATTTCGGGCAAGCGCCTGCGAGCGCGCTTGAACAAGGCGCTTGCGGCAGGGTGGACGGGGTGTGATGTGGAGGGGGACGGTGGGTGTGCGGCTGTCAGCGCGCCGCGGCGCTCAAGACATCGAAGGCGTGATCGAACACCTCCTGCTGCGGGAAGGCCGAACTCATGGCCACTTTGACCCGGCGCACGCTCACGGTGATGACCGCGCCGATCTTGAGCAGCTTCAGGCGGATGCTACCGGCCGTGGCCTGGGCCAGTTCGGTCCCCGACAGCGCCAGCCTGCGCAGGCTTTCGAGCAGCACGTAGGCGAACGAGGACAGCCACAGCCGCAGCTGGTTGCTGCGCAGCGTCGCGGTGGAGGTGCGGTCGGCGAACAGGTCGAGCTGACACTCCTTGATGCGGTTCTCCATCTCGCCGCGCGCGCAGTAGAGATCCTCATACAGCGCCTTGTCCGGCCAGTCCCCGACCGCAAGCGTGGTCACCACGAAGCGTGGGTTGGTCTTGCCCGGCAAGGCCTCGGCCTTGGCCACCACCCGGCGCTCGGCGCTCCAGCTTTTCCTCGTGCGGTAGTGCAGTTCCTGGAACACCCGTGCCGGGACTCCCGTCGCTTCGCACTGCGCCTGGGCCTGCCGCAGGCTCGGGCCGATGGCCCGGGTCAGGCGCGCGTTGCGCGCCAGTCCGAAGACATAATCGACCGACTGTGCTTCGCACCAAGTCATCAGGTCATCCCGGCAGAACCCCGAGTCGGCGCGCAGCACGATGCGCGTGTCTGGCCAGCGGGCGCGAATCTGCTTGACGATGCGTTGCACCTCTTCCAGCGCCCCGGCGGCGCCATCGACGTTGGCCGGGCGCAACTTGGCGCACAGCAGGTGACGGCCGCAGAAGATGTACAGCGGCAGGTAACAGTAACCCCCGTAGTAGCCGTGAAAGAACCGGCCCTCCTGCTGCCCATGCAGCGGATCGTCGGTGGCATCCAGATCCAGGATGATCTCCTCTGGCGGCCTGCGGTGGGCGTCCAGAAACAGATCGACGAACAGATCCTCGATCATGCCGGCCTGCGGCCGGATCTTGTGATAGCGCGAACTGCCCTGCGCCTGGAAGCGCTCCAGCCGGTTGAGCGTGCTCTTGCCGGCCAAGGGCGCACAGCGCGCACGTCCGGACTGCAGCTTGCCGATCACCGCGCCCAGCAGCGGGTCGTGGCGCAGTTGCTCGTGATCGTTGAGATCCTCGTAGCCCAGCGCGATGCCCATCACCCGCTGCGCCACCAGCGTGCGCAGCGGAAACTCCACCGCCTCGGGCATCCGATCGTCCTGGAAACAGCCGGCCAGGCGATCGAACAACCCCACCGCTTCATCGGTTTGTTTGAGCAGCAACGCGCCGCCATCCGAACTCACCCGACCGCCATCAAATCCGGCTACCACCGCGCGCCGCCCCACCCCTGAAAACGTGTACTGCTTCGGATTACACTGTGTCTGCATCGGGCCGCTCTCCGTTGTCGCGCTAAATCGTTCTTTGCACAACAATTTTCGCGCATCCGACGGCCCGGTGCATCTCTTCCTGTGAGAAATGCGGGCTAGGCGAACCGAAGTGCGAGATCAGTACAACTCAAGCGACCGGAACCAGATATCTACACCACCGCACGGCCTGGCTTTAACGCAGCCAGAGCTGGCCGTACGAGTCGTAGTCAGAGCACATTTGGCTCGATCTCAAGGCTGACGCCGAAGCGCTCCAGCACATCGACCTGGATACGTCGCGCCAGGTCCAGCAGCTGCACCCCCGTGGCCAGGCCATGATTGACCAGCACCAACGCCTGCAGCCGATGAACCCCTGCGTCGCCGTCACGAAATCCCTTCCAGCCAGCCTTCTCGATCAGCCAGCCAGCCGCCAGTTTCACTTGACCGTCGGCTTGCGGATAACCGACCAGCTCGGGGTAACGGTCGCGCAGCGTCTGAGCAGCGGCAGCCGGCACCAGCGGATTCTTGAAGAAACTCCCAGCATTGCCCAGCTGCTGTGGATCCGGCAGCTTTTCACTGCGGATGGCACAAACAGCTCGGCTCACATCCTGCGCGGAAGGTACGGTAATCCCCTGCTCCGCCAAACGCTGGCGGATCGGCCCATACTCAAGATGCAGCGCTGCCTGGCGACGCAACGCGAAACGCACTCGCAGAATCAGAAAACGCCCTGGCTGCTGTTTGAACAGACTGTCGCGATAACCGAATGCGCAGTCGTCCTGGCTGAACTCACGGAGGATCCCAGTTTCACTATCCAGTGCAGTGAGTCCTGCAAATACGTCCTTGATCTCGACACCGTAGGCACCGATGTTCTGGATTGGTGATGCACCAACGGTACCTGGTATCAGGCTCAGATTCTCGAGGCCCGCCAAGCCTTGATCCAGCGTCCAGAGCACGAATGGGTGCCAGGGCTCGCCTGCCTCGGCCTCGACCAGAACCTGCTCGGCAGACTCATCGATGATGCGTTTGCCACGGCTGGCCATATGCAGGACAAGCGCCGGCACGTCACGAGTCAGCAGCAAGTTGCTGCCTCCACCGATCGGCAGCAGCGGAACGTCGAGCCGACGCGCCTGGGCGAGCGCGTCACGAACATCCTCATCGTTATGAGCGGCCGCGAAGTAGCGCGCACGCTGATCGACAGCGAACGTGTTGAATGCCTTGAGTGATCGGTTTGATTCGAGGGTCAGGCTCACAGTCGTCCCTTCAATTCCACGAGCAGCGCATCACAGGCCTCCTCGAGGAGATCCAGTACTTCCTCGAAGCCATCTGTCTCGCCGTAGTAAGGGTCTGGCACCACGCCACGCGCCAGGTCGTAGCGGCGTAGCAACAGATCAAGCTCCGCCCTGCTCGCTTCGGGGCGCAAGGCCTCCAGTCGAGCCAGGTTGTCGTGATCCATCGCCAGAATAAGGTCGAAACGCAGGAAGTCCTCCGGCTGCACCTGGCGCGCGCGCAGCGCTGTCAGCCGATAGCCGCGTTTGCCGGCCGCGGCGCAAGCACGCGAGTCCGGAGCCTTGCCTACATGCCAATCGCCGGTCCCAGCAGAATCGATCTCGATCCGACTGCCGAGCCCAGCCTGCTCGACGCGCTGGCGAAACACGCCTTCGGCGGTGGGCGAGCGGCAGATGTTACCCATGCAGACGAACAGGATTCTCATCTCAGCCGCCCAGCAGACGACGGACCCGCTCCAGGTCTTCCGCGGTATCCACCCCCGCAGGCGGTGCCTGTACCGCGTCTGCAACGTGAATACGCTGGCCGTGCCAGAGCGCGCGCAACTGCTCCAGACACTCGGTATCCTCGAGCCAGCAAGGACCCCAGGAAACGAAATCAGCGAGGAAACCGGCGCGATAGGCGTAGATACCAATGTGCCGGCGGTACGGCACGCCAACAGGCAGTACGCTGCGATCGGCGGCAAACGCATCTCTTGCCCAGGGAAGCGGCGCCCGGCTGAAGGTCAGCGCCAGGCCATTGGTGTCCGAGAGCACCTTTACCACGTTTGGATTGAACAGCGCTTGCACATCGCTCAATGGTTCGGCGAGCGTGGCGATGGCCGCCTCGGGGTGCGCAGCCAGATTGGCGGCAACCTGATCAATGACTGCCGGGGGAATCAGCGGCTCGTCGCCCTGCACGTTGACCACGATGGCGTCACTCGGCAGACCAAGCTGCTCGCACACCTCAGCCAGCCGGTCGGTGCCGGAGTTGTGGTCGGGGCGGGTCAAAACAACCTGCGCACCGAATGCCGAGCAGGCATCGACGATGCGCGAGTCGTCGGTGGCGATGACCGCGCGCTGAGCCGTGCTCTTGCTTGCCTGCTCCCACACGTGCTGGATCATCGGCTTGCCGGCGATGTCCTGCAACGGCTTGCCAGGCAGGCGGGTCGAGGCATAGCGGGCGGGAACCACGACAGTGTAGGCAGTGCTCATTTGTCGAGGCGCTCATCCACGTCCAGCGTACGGGCCTCGCTCTCGAGCATCACCGGGATGCCATCGCGCACGGGAAACGCCAGGGCGTCGGCCTTGCAGATCAGTTCCGACTTGTCATCGGTCAGCTTCAGCGGCCCCTTGCATAGTGGGCAGGCCAGTATGTCGAGCAGTTTGGTATCCATGCGCAGTCCTTGGAAGCGTTCGACTGCGATGGCAGTGCGAGCGGCTTAAGAGTGATCGGGCAGCAATCGCGCCAACTGGCCGTCGAACCAGGTGACGAAAGCCGCAGAAGGTACGGCGTGCACCTGAAGATATGACCAACCCGGCGGTGCGAATGCCCGGCATTTCACCGCATCCTTCTCGGTCATCACCAACGGCAGGGCTGGGCTGAACTCCAGCTGCTCCTGGCTGTAGGCGGCGTGATCGGCGAAGGGGTGCGGAATCGGACGCCAGTGTAGCGTTTCGAGCGTGGTGAAGAAACGCTGCGGGTTGCCGATGCCAGCCACCGCGTGCAGCAGCTGGCCGGCGGGAAAGTGATCGAGAGGCCAGCGCTCGCCGGAGCACAGTTCGACCAGCGCGACCGGCTTGAGGCTGAACGCATAGCCGTCGGCGGTATCCGAATCGGTGCCGTTGACCAGCACAGCATCCACGCTATTCAGGCGTTCGGCCGGTTCGCGCAAGGGGCCAGCCGGCAGGCAGCGCCTGTTGCCCAGCCCGCGTGCCGCGTCGATCAGTACGAGTTCGAGGTCCCTGGCCAGCCGATAGTGCTGCAGGCCATCATCGGAAAGGATCAGGTCAAGCGATTCGGTCTCCAGCAGGCACCGTACCGCGCGTGATCGGTCGGGATCTATCATCAGCGGTACGCCGGTACGCTGCACGATCAACAGCGGCTCGTCGCCTGATTGCTCCGCCGAGTGTTCGGGTTGAACGCGCCAGGGCAGCGCCGACGGCTTGGCACCGTAGCCGCGGCTGACGACGCCGACGCGCAGCCCGCGGCTACGGCAATGCTCGATCAGCCAGAGAATCAGTGGAGTCTTGCCTGTTCCACCTACGGTGATGTTACCCACCACGATGACCGGCACTGGTGCGCGATAGGCAGCGCTTTCACCTTTGAGAAAGCGCCGTCGCTTTGCCTCGACCACGCGCCGATAGAGTAGCTCCAGCGGAGCCAGCACACATAGGGCCGGATGCCCCTGATACCAGGCGCGTTGCAGGCGATCGGCGAATGACATCAGGGAGAGGCCTGCGCCTCGACCGTGGTGATGCGCAGTTGGCCGAAGCCCAGCTTGCCGGCGGCATCCATCGCGGTGATCACCGCCTGATGCGGGGTCTTGCCATCGGCGCTGATGACCATCGGCAGCCGATTGTCGCCGCCTGATTCCTTGCTCAACGCCGCCATCAGCGAATTGAGGTCGCTCTTCAGTAGCGCTTTGCCGTTGAGCGAATAATTGCCTGCCACGTCGATCAGCACTTCCAGCTGGCGGACCTCGGCATCCTGCGGCGGTGTACCGCTGGCGGCTTCCGGAAGATCGACCTTGAGCTGCGTTTCACGGGTGAAGGTCGTGGTGACCACGAAGAACAACAGCAGAATGAAGACCACGTCGATCAGCGGTGCCAGCCCAATCTCCACGTTCTCCCGGGGTTTGCGACGGAATTTCACGCCTTGTCCTCACCGAGATCGACATCGCGGTCGCCCTGCACCACTTCCACCAGCTTGATCGCTTCCTGCTCCATGCCAACGACCAGCTCGTCGACGCGGCGTTGCAGAAAACGATGGAAGAACAGCGCTGGGATACCGACCATCAGGCCCGCCGCGGTGGTGATCAGCGCTTTGGCGATGCCGCCGGCGAGCAGGGGCGCATTGGCCATGCCCGAGTCCATGAAGGCACTGAAGATTTCGATCATGCCCAGCACCGTACCCAGCAGGCCGAGCAAGGGCGCGATGCCGGCAATGGTGCCCAGCGCGTTGAGGTAACGCTCGAGGTCGTGAACGACCCTGGCCGCGGCTTCCTCGATGCATTCCTTCATGATCTCGCGACCACGCTTGGAGTTGCTGAGGCCGGCGGCAAGAATCTCACCCAAAGGCGAATCCGCGCGCAGTTCCTTGAGCTTCTGGTTGCTGAGTTTCTTGTCCTTGATCCACTTCCACACCTGGCCAAGCAGATGCGGCGGCGTGACACGACTCGGGCGCAGCGTCCACAGGCGCTCAGCAACGATGCCGGCGGCGGCGATGGAACACATGATGATTGGCAGCATTATCCAGCCGCCTGCTTTGACCAGCTCCCACACGAGATGAATCCCCCTCGAAAAAGTGGCGCCACTCTAGCATAGGGTCGCGGGGTCGCCGACGGCCGCCGTTCTCATTTTTCCCGCCAAAACCGACGTTCCGCACGCTGTATCTCCGCCACCGAGAAATCGCCGAGATCGATGCGGATCGCGCCGTGCAAGGCGGTGTCGTAAACGTCGATTGCGGACGCTTCGAGGCGAGCGGTCACAGTCGGATGAGGATGACCGAAAGCGTTGTGCAGGCTGCGCGAGATCAGCGCGGCGCTCGGTTCCACCGCTCGCAGGAATGGCTCCGACGATGAGCTGCGGCTGCCGTGATGAGGCAATAGCAACCACTGCGCCTTTACATCCTGTCCGCTGAGCAGCAACGCCTGCTCCGCGGCCTGATCGATATCGCCGGTAAGCAGCACCCGTTCGCCATTGGCCTCGACCAGCAGAACGCATGACGTCTGATTGCTTTCCCGGGCCGCCTGCCATTGCCAGAGACTGAAACGCACGCCGTTCCACCGCCACTCGGCACCGTTTTCACAGGGCTTGGCATTCAGATCGGTCGCATGTCGTTGCGGCTCCCCACTGACGGTCCGCGCGACCGGAAGCAGTCGACGGATCGCCTGAGCGCCACCGGAATGATCGTTATCCGCATGGCTCAGCAGCAGTATGTCCAGCCTCTTCACGCCCAGGCTTCGCAGCGACGGGAACACGACACGCTCGCCGGTATCGAAATCACCCTGTCTCGGTCCCGCATCGTAGAGCAACGCGTGCTCCCGGGTCCGCACCAGTACCGAAAGCCCCTGCCCCAC
This sequence comes from Stutzerimonas kunmingensis, assembly GCF_021432085.1. Lineage (GTDB taxonomy): Bacteria > Pseudomonadota > Gammaproteobacteria > Pseudomonadales > Pseudomonadaceae > Stutzerimonas. The sequence continues at coordinate 3,173,888 of NZ_CP090366.1, forward strand.
ATCCAGCACCGAGACCTGCGCCCGTCCTTCGGCTACTTCGGAATACGGCGGATACACCAACGGCGCCAGGAGCACCAGTCCGAGCGCACGCACCGGCACACCTGACGGCAATAACATCAACAGCACACCCAGCCCAATCATCAGCAAGGCCCAGATGGGTATACCGACCGCCAGCCAGGCGGGTTGCCAGGTAGCCATGGCGGACAGCAGCTCCAACAGCAGCGCCAGCGAGGTGCCGACCAACCAGAGTAGCGTCTCGCCGATAGCGCCCAACGGCAGAAGCAACGTACCGAGCAGCGCGAAGGGAACGGTGAGGCTTACCCAGGGTACGGCAATCAGATTGGCCAAAGGCCCGCTGGCGCTGACCGGCAGTCCCAACGTCAGTAACAGAGGCAGCAGGCCGAGGGAAGCTGCCCATTGGGCGCGCGTCAGCGTCGCCCACCACTTCCATCGGCCGAGCCGACCGGAGAACGCCAGCGCGAGCACCGCAACGGCCCCGAATGAGAGCCAAAACCCCGGCTGCAACGAGACCAGGGGATCGACCAGCAGGACACCATTCAGCGCCAGCAACAGCGGCTGCCAGACACCCAGATGACGAAAGCGCAAGCGCCAGAGCAGGACCACGGCGACCATGAGACACGCACGACGCACCGGCACATCGAACCCCGCGAGCCATCCATAGGAAAGCGCACCAGCGAGAGCCAACGCGCATGCGCATGGAAGCCAGGGCCAACGGCTGGGCCAGAAGCCCCATCGAGCTGCTAGCGCAACCAGTCCGTATAGCAAGCCAGCCAGCATGCCGATGTGCTGTCCCGATATGACCATCAGGTGCACCGTGCCGGTGTCCTGCAACACCTGCCAATCCTCACGACTCAGGCCGGAGTCATCACCGACCACCAGTGCCGCGATCGCGCCTTGTCGACCGGACGCGGAGACCTCCATCAGACGGAGCCTCAAGCGGTCGCGCCAACTATTCACGGAGTGCGGCGCGAAGAGGCGCTCTCCCGCCTTGACCGAACCGGTCGCGCCAATGCGACGCGCCAGCAACCAGGCTTCGTAGTCGAACGCATGCGGATTGACCAGGCCACGCGGACGTTTCAGTCGAGCCGCAAGCCGCCAACGCTCGCCGGCCCGCACTTGCGGGCCGCCGTACCAGGACAGACGCACCTTCGATGGCAGCCCAGCATGCCTCGACTCGATATCCTCCAACTCGAAGCGCACGACATCGCCCGTGCTGGTGGGCAATCCACTGACCGTCCCCTGGATCCAGTATGTCCGGCCATCTTGCGAAACGGGCAGGCGATCATCAATGGCACTCTGGCACTGCCAGCATGCCCAGGCGAACCCGAGGAGAAGCAACCCAGACGACGCCCAGCGCCGACGCGAAAGCAGCAAGCCCCCCAGCACGCCAAGCACGCACAAGATCCAGACAGAGGGCAACGCCGGTAAGAAACGGGGCAAGACGAGGCCTGCCGCGAGCGCCAACATCCATGTGCGCATGCTTTTTCGACTCCTGGAATCCATTCCGGGACCGCTGTGGGCGGATGGTCAATTTGTCGCGGGCGTAGACCTAATGTCACAAAACTCCTGTCAGCGCCGCATCGCGATTCGAGGCATAATCGCCGGGCTGCAGCCTGCCAGAGAACCTTCATGCCGCGTCGCTTTTTCAAACGCTACATGCCGCACCCCGATCGCATCAAGACTAACAAGTCCCTGCGTTTTCTCGGCGCGCTGATTCACGATCCCAATCTCTGGCATCTCAATAGGCACTCGGTGGCGCGAGCCATGGCTATCGGCCTGTTTTGGGCGATGATTCCGATGCCCATGCAGATGCTCGCGGCGGCCGTCTGTGCGCTTCCCGCGAGAGCCAATCTGCCCATCGCGGTAGGTTTGGTCTGGCTGACCAACCCGCTGACCATGCCTCCGGTGTTCTATTGCAATTACAAGGTCGGAACCTGGCTGCTGGATACACCGGCCTCTGACATGCCGGCAGAATTGAGCCTGGCCTGGGTAAGTCACATGCTGCAGCACAACTGGCAGCCGCTGTATCTGGGCTCGCTGGTTTCGGGCGTCGTTTTCGCCATTCTCGGCTACGTTCTAACTCAGGCCTACTGGCGCTGGTGGGTCGGGCGCAGCTGGCGCCGGCGACAGAACGGCCGGCGCTAACGGCCATCACTCGTAGCGCAGTGCCTCGGCCGGCTGGGTCTGCGCGGCTCGCCATGCCGGATAGAGCGTAGCCAAGAAGCTCAAGGTCAGCGCCGCGACCGATACCAGCACCACGTCCTCCAGACGCAGCTCCGATGGCAGGGTGCTGATGAAGTAGACGTCGGAACTAAAGATATGCTGGCCTGACACTTTTTCCAGCCAGGCCACCAGAGCACTTACGTTCAGCGCACCGAGTACGCCCAGAATCACGCCTATCACGGTGCCACTGAAGCCAATGATGCTGCCCTGAACCATGAAGATCGCCATGATCTGCCGTGGAGTCGCGCCAAGCGTGCGCAGAATCGCGATATCGGCTCGCTTGTCGGCAACGACCATGATCAGCGTCGCAATGATATTGAAGGCAGCCACCGCAACGATCAGCATCAACAACAGGCCAATCATGGTCTTTTCCATCTTCATCGCGCTGAATAGGCTGCCCTGCGTATAAGACCAGTCCTCCACGCGGTAGCCATCACCGAGCATTTCAGCCACCTGCGCTGCCACTTCCGGCGCCCGATACAGGTCGCTCAGCTTGAGCCGCACGCCCTGCACCTGCTGCGGCGCCCAACGATGGATCTGCGCAGCATCGGCGCGGTGGATCATCCCCAGGCTGCCGTCCAGGTCGGCGCCCACCTTGAAAACGCCAACCACATTCAGCCGCTGCATGCGAGGCGTGACTCCACCGGGCGAGGAGCTCACTTCCGGCACGATCAGCGTCAACTTGTCGCCCAGCTTCAGACCGAAGCGCCGGGCGGTCATCAAGCCGATGATGACGCCGAACTCACCCGGTTTCAGCGCATCCAGACTGCCCCCGACGAGGCGATCACCGACGATGGAAACATCCGCCTCAGCCTGCGGATCGATACCGCTGATCTGAATCGGCTGCATGCTGCCCTTGAATGACAGCATGCCTTCGAGCTGGGTGACGGGTGCGCTGCCGACAATCTGAGGATGCGCCGACAGGCGCGACGCAACGGCCTGCCAGTCGTCCAATGGCTGATCACCGATGACGGTGGCGTGGGACACCATCCCGAGAATGCGCGAACTCATCTCGCGCTGAAATCCGTTCATCACGGACAGGACCATGATCATCGCCAACACGCCAAGTGCCAGGCCGATCAGCGAGGTCAGGGAGATGAACGAGATGAAATGGTTGCGCCGCTTGGCACGGGTGTAGCGGCTGCCGATAAAGACACTCAGAGGCCTGAACATCATTCGACCACCAGACGTCCGTCTTCCAACCGCAGAATCTGATCCATCTGCGCGGCAAGCTGACGGTCATGGGTAACCACCAGGAAGGCGGTCTGCAACGACTTGCTGAGCTCCAGCATGAGGTCCTGGATGCCTTGCGCCGTGTGATGGTCAAGGTTTCCGGTAGGTTCGTCGAGCAGTACCAGCGCCGGCTCGTTCACCAGCGCCCGTGCAATCGCCACACGCTGGCGTTCACCGCCCGAGAGCTCCGCCGGCTTGTGCTCTAGGCGATGCCCGAGTCCGACACGCGTCAACAGCGCAGCGGCCTTCTGCCGCGCTTCCGGGATCGGCGTCCGCCCGATCAGCAACGGCATGCAGACGTTCTCCAGTGCAGTGAATTCGGCGAGCAGGTGATGGAACTGGTAAACGAAGCCCAGCGCTCGGTTACGCAATAACCCGCGATCCTTTTCGTTGAGCGCCGAAAGCTCTTCACCGGCCAGCCAGACACTGCCCTCACTGGGCGTATCCAGCCCGCCAAGCAGGTTCAACAGGGTGCTCTTGCCCGAGCCGGAACTGCCGACGATGGCAACGCGCTGCCCCGGGAACAACTCGAGTTGCAGGCCGGACAGCACTTCCACCGACTCCGGACCCTGGTCGTAGCGTTTGCCAAGATTGCGGCAGCTCAGCACCGCGTGCTTTTGCGAAGAAAGCTCGTTCATAACCTGTTCACTCATAACGTAGCGCGTCTGCCGGCTGGGTGCGCGCAGCGCGCCAGGCCGGATACAGGGTCGCGAGGAAACTCAGGACCAGCGCAGCAACACAGACCTGGATGACGTCGGCCGCCATCAGCCGTGACGGCAGATAGTCGATGAAATAGACGTCGGCGCTGAGAAACTTGTGTCCGATCAGGCGTTCCAGGGCAGCGATCCAGCTGCTGACATTGACCGCCGTGAACATGCCCAGCAGCGCCCCGACCAAGGTGCCGACGACGCCGATCACCGTACCCTGGACCATGAATATCGCCATGATCTGTTTCGGCGTCGCGCCCAGCGTGCGAAGGATGGCGATATCGCCGCGCTTGTCGGTTACTACCATCACTAGCGTCGAAATGATGTTGAACGCCGCCACCGCCACGATCAGCAGCAGCAACAGTCCGATCATGGCCTTCTCCATGCGAATCGCCTGGTACAGGTTGCCATGGGTGCGGGTCCAGTCACGGGAATAGAAATCATCGCCGAGCTGGCCGGCCAGCTCCCAGGCAATGCGCGGCGCCTGGAACAGGTCGTCGAAACGCAGACGAACCCCCTGGACCTGGTCCGGCTTCCAGCGCTGCAGCCGTGCTATGTCAGCGATGTTCGCCAGCGCAACGTAGCCATCGATCTCGCCGGCTCCGACATGAAAGATTCCGGTCACGGTAAAACGCTTCATGCGCGGGAACATCCCAGCTGGAGTCACGATGACTTCGGGCGCCACGAAGGTGATCTTGTCCCCCACGCCGACACCGAGCTTGGTCGCAGCCTTGTCACCGATGACGATGCCGAACTCGCCTGCGGCGAGATCGTCCAGCGAACCTTCACGGAAAAACTGGTCGATGATCGAAACCCGCCGTTCGGCCTCGGGGTCCACGGCGTTGATCAGGATTTTGGTCACCTGCCCCTGATGGGTCAGCAACCCCTGGCTTTGAATGAAAGGTGCCGTCGCCGCGACCTGGGAGTGCCCTTCGAGGCGCTTCCCAAGTGTCTGCCAGTCGCCGATTGGCGTCGGGCTTTCGATCGTCGCATGGGGCACCATGCCCAACACGCGGGTACGCATCTCGTGATCAAAGCCGTTCATCACGGAAAGCACGACGATCATCACCAGCACACCCAGGGCGAGCCCGATCATGGATGTCAGGGAGATGAAGGAGACGAAGAGGCTACGACGTCTGGCGCGGGTGTAACGCGCGCCGATAAAGACGGACAGCGGTCTGAACATAAGATCGACGGGTTCGCTGGCGGGGGAAAAAACAACATGCAGCTGACGTCACCGCGGGGCCTGATACACTCTGGCCATTACTGCATCCCGGGTATCGCCATGCCGACACAAGACACTGAAGAACGCCGCGAATACTACCGTATCGAGGATCGTGTGGCACTGGAAATCATCCCGGCCGACCAAGGCCAGGAGGCCGACGCAGCGCCCCTACCGCCGCTTTTCAGCCTGCTCGGCGAGCTGCATCAGCTCGATTTCGAAGCGCAGCATTTGTTGCGGCAGATTGCCGAGAGCAATCGCACACTGGCCAACTACCTGAAGGTGCAGAACAAACGAATCGAACTTCTGGGCCAGGCACTGGCGCAGGATTTGCTGAAAGATCAGGGCGCACCGCAGCCGGTGATATTGTCCGAAGGCGGTATCAGCTTCGCCAGCGAGCAGCCCAAGGCTGAAAAAGAGGGGCTCACGCTGAAGCTGATTCTGCTGCCCCAGGGGCTTGGCCTTGTGCTGGCCGCGCGGGTCATCTACTGCACGCCGATGGATGACGGGCGTTACGATATCGGCACAGAGTTCGAAGCGTTGACTGATGCACAGCGACAGTTGCTCGCACGACATATCCTGCAGAAACAGGCGCTGGAGCGGCGCCTGGCCCTGGAAAGCCTGCAAGGAGATTGACCGATGCGCCGCCTGGCGACTCTGCTGCTCGTACTGACATTCAGTCCCCCCCTGTTCGCCGAAGACATTCGGATACCTGTTGGCCAACAAGGCCTGCCGGAAATGACCATGCCGACTCGTGGCGACTCGAAGAACCAGGTTCTGGACCGCTTCGGCCTGGCCGATGAAGAGCGACCCGCCGTCGGCCAGCCGCCGATCACCCGCTGGGATTACCGGGAGTTTTCCGTGTACTTCGAAGGCGACCGGGTGATCAACAGCGTGCGCCATCATCAACGCACCCCATCACCCCCTAAGGAAGACTTGCAACCGTGACACTCATCTACGGCCATCGCGGCGCCAAGGGCGAAGCGCCAGAAAACACCCTGGTGAGCTTCGAGCAATGCCTCCAGCACGGCGTGCGCCGCTGCGAGCTGGATCTGCATCTTTCCCGCGACGGCGAATTGATGGTCATCCACGACCCGACACTCAAGCGCACCACCGGTCGCCGGGGAAAAGTCCTGCAACATGATGCCGACGAGCTTGTGAACTACGACGCCCGGGAAGGCGGGCCTGGCTGGAAGACACCCAGCCCTATTCCGAGGCTGAGCGAGCTGTTCGAAAAATGCGATTTCGAGCACTGGCAGCTTGAGGTCAAGAGTGCTTCACGGGTGCGCGCCGCGCGTACGGTCATGGCGATCAAGGAGCTGGCCGAACAGCATCGGTTGCTCGATCGCATCACCGTCACGTCGAGTTCTCGTGAAGTCCTCCGCGCGCTGAACCGGCTGGCGCCGGAGATATCACGCGGGCTGGTAGCCGAGTACAACTGGCTAGACCCACTGAAGGTCGCCCGTCAATATGGCTGCAGCCTGCTGGCATTGAAGTGGACGCTGTGCACCCCGGAGCGCCTGGAAAAAGCGCGTAAACAGGGCCTGCATGTATCGGTGTGGACAGTCAATGAACCGGCCCTGATGCGCCGCTTGGCCGACTTCGGCGTCGACAGCCTGATCACCGACTACCCCGGCCTGGCTGTCAGTACGCTATCGCGATCCTGACAGCCAACACACCGCGGCACGATCCGGCAGCGCAGGCCGCTGCCGGACTCACCCTCACCTGATCAGAAGCTCTCCCGGTTAGGCCAATGCCAATCACGGGAGTCGCCGCCCTCTCCAGCCGCCTCAGGCCAGCGGCCGGAGCTGCTCAAAAAAGCCGGTTGAGCCCGTCGAACGCAGCGACGCGGTAGGCTTCGGCCATTGTCGGGTAGTTGAACGTGGTGTTGACGAAGTACTTGATGCTGTTCGCCGGCCCCTTCTGGTTCATGATCGCCTGGCCAATGTGCACGATCTCCGAAGCCTGATAACCGAAGCAGTGCACACCGAGCACTTCCAGCGTTTCGCGGTGGAAGAGAATCTTCAACATGCCCACTGGCTCGAACGAAATCTGCGCCCGCGCCATGCTTTTGAAGAACGCCTTACCGACTTCATAGGGAATCTTCGCCTGGGTCAGTTCGCGCTCATTCTTGCCGATCGAGCTGATCTCGGGAATGGTGTAGATACCGGTCGGTACGTCATCGACGAAACGCCAGGAGTCATTCTCGACGATGCTGCCCGCTGCCGAGCGGCCTTGGTCATAAGCGGCACTGGCCAGCGACGGCCACCCGATCACATCGCCGGCAGCGTAGATATTGCCGATCTCGGTGCGGTAGTGCTCATCAACCTGGACCTGACCACGACTGTTGGCCTTGAGCCCGATGTTCTCCAGCCCGAGCTTATCGGTATTGCCGGTACGTCCGTTGCTCCAGAGGAATGCGTCTGCCTTGATCTTCTTGCCCGACTTGAGATGCAGGATGACGCCGTTCTCCAGCCCCTCGACCCGCTCGTACTCTTCGTTGTGGCGAATCAGCACGTTGTTGTTGCGCAGGTGATAGCTGAGCGCATCGGAAATCTCGTCATCGAGGAAGCTGAGCAGCTGCTCGCGGTTGTCGATCAGGTCGACCAGCACGCCCAGACCGCTGAAGATCGATGCATATTCGCAACCGATGACGCCGGCCCCGTAGATGATCATCCGGCGCGGCGTGTGACTGAGAGTAAGAATGGTGTCGCTGTCGTAGATACGCGGGTGATTGAAGTCGATATCAGCCGGTCGATACGGGCGCGAGCCGGTGGCGATGACGAACTGGCTGGCAACCAGCTTTTCCACCATGCCATTGAGGCAGACCACTTCGACGCTCTGCTCATCGGAGAAGCTGGCAGTCCCGAAGAAGGTATCGATGCGGTTACGCGCGTAGTAACTCGTGCGGGAAGTGACCTGCTTGCTGATGACCTTCTCGGCACTCTTCAGCACGTCCGGAAAGGAGAACCAGCGTGGTTCGCCGATCTGGCGGAACAGCGGGTTGGTGTTGTACTGCATGATCTGCCGTACCGAATGGCGCAAGGCCTTGGACGGGATGGTGCCCAGGTGTGTGCAGTTGCCCCCAACCAGCGGACGGTTATCTACCACGGCGACCTTGCGTCCCGCCTTGACGGCATTTATTGCCGCGCCCTCCCCGGCCGGACCGGAACCCAATACCACCAAATCGTAGTTATAGACCGCCATATACACTCCTGAAAACGCAGCGGGAGACGCCGCTGCTGTCAACGAATTCGCCGATGTCCAAAGACGCAAACCAGCCACTTCTTTCAAGCTCTGCGCGCGCAGTGCCCGTCCGCGAGCCCGGCCAGGCAAGTCCGCTCAGGGCTGCCTGGACGCGCAAAGGTTCACATCAACGCTTGGTGGCGTCGTAGGCGAGATCGGCGTTACCCGCGTTCTTCGCCTCGTTCACTTCTTCGCACTTCTCGCGGCTACCGCCACAGATGGAGCACTCCTTCTCAATGCCCAGATTGGCGATACCCCCGCAGGAACCCGCGATGGGCTTGCGGCCCATGATCACGCCGATGGCCATGCCGAATACCACAAGCAGCATCACCAGAAAAACCAGTAACCAAGTCATTGCTCTACTCCCGCACCGAACAGCTCGTCAAAAGCCTTGGTGCTCGTTGTTACGAAGCCTTGCCCCTCGCGCACGACGAAGAACGCGGCGATCGCATTACGCTCTGCCAGTGCCAGCCCCCGCTCGGGCCCCAGCACCATCAGCGCGGTAGACAACCCGTCAGCACGCAAAGTCGATTTATCGATGACCGTCACCGCAGCGAGGTGATGCTCGATCGGTCTGCCGCTTTGCGGGTCCAGGGTATGTGAATAACGCCGGCCGTCCTGCTCGAAATAGTTTCGATAGTCGCCGGAGGTGGATACGCCCAGACCATCGAGTTCGACGATCTTCTGCGCAACCCGCTGGTCATCCCTGGGCGCTTCAATGGCTATGCGCCACGGTGAATCATCGGGCTTGCGGCCCTCAGCCTTGAGCTCGCCAGTGATCTCAACGAGGTAACTCTCTACGCCGAGCGCCTTCAAACGATCGACAACGCGATCAACCGCATAACCGGCAGCAATACTGTTGAAGTCCAGCTGCAGCGCCACCGTCTTGCACAACTGATCGCCATCGATACGTAAATGCCGATGGCCGGTCAACGCCCGCGCCGCCTCGATATCCGCCGCGGATGGAACCTGTTCGGCACGACCTTGCGGACCGAAGCCCCAAAGGTTCAGCAATGGCTCGAGTGTAAGATCGAACGCGCCATCGCTGTCGGCCGATAGCTGATCGCCCGCTGCGACCAATTCGCGCACCGTATCCGGCATCGGCTCGCAGCTTCCGGCGGGCAGCGCATTGAAGCGCTCGACATCGGAATCGCTTCGGTAGGTGGACAGCTGTTTGTCGATATCGCCGAGAATGGCCTCGACTTCACCGTGCAGCTCCTCCCTGGACGGGACGTCGCCGCTGCTTACGTACTTGACGGTATAGGTACTGCCCATCGTTGGGCCGCTGATGACCTCGACCCTGTCCTGAAACAGACAGCCCGTCAGGGCTGCCGCGAGAGCGACAGCGATGACGGGCCGGAGGTACACGACAGCATGGAGAGCCTGCAGTGACGCTCGGGTCATGCTAGCCGCCGAAGTCGTCGAGCAGAATATTCTCCGGCTCGACGCCGAGGTCGGTGAGCATCTTAATCACCGATGCGTTCATCATGGGCGGGCCGCACATGTAGAACTCGCAATCTTCCGGAGCCGGATGATCCTTCAGATAGTTCTCGTACAGCACGTTGTGGATAAAGCCGGTCGGGCCATCCCAGTTATCTTCCGGCAGCGGATCGGACAGGGCCAGATGCCATTGGAAGTTCGGATTCTCCGCCTGCAACTGGTCGTACTCTTCCACGTAGAAGGCCTCGCGCATGGAGCGCGCGCCATACCAGAAGCTCATCTTGCGCTTGGACTTCAGGCGCTTGAGCTGGTCGAAGATGTGCGAGCGCATCGGTGCCATCCCCGCACCACCACCGATGAAGACCATCTCGGCGTCGGTGTCCTTGGCGAAGAACTCGCCGAACGGTCCGTAAACGGTGATCTTGTCGCCCGGCTTCAGGCTGAAGACATAGGATGACATCTTGCCCGGCGGAATATCGTCACGGCCTGGCGGCGGTGAGGCGATACGGATGTTGAACTTCACCAGGCCACGCTCTTCCGGATAGTTGGCCATGGAGTAGGCGCGAATAACGGTCTCGTCGCACTTCGACACGTACTTCCACTGGTCGAACTTGTCCCAGTCGCCGCGATACTCTTCCTGAATGTCGAAGTCCCGGTAACGCACTTCATGCGGCGGGCACTCGAGCTGCACATAACCACCAGCGCGGAAGTCGACGTTCTCGCCTTCCGGCAGCTTGAGTGTCAGTTCCTTGATGAAGGTCGCGACGTTGGGGTTGGACTCGACGGTGCATTCCCACTTCTTCACGCCGAAGACTTCTTCCGGCACTTCGATCTTCATGTCCGCCTTGACCGGAGTCTGGCAGGACAGGCGCCAGCCCTCGCCCGCCTCACGACGGGTGAAGTGCGACTCCTCGGTAGGCAGCATCTCGCCACCACCGCTCTCGACGATGCACTTGCACTGCGCGCAGGTACCGCCGCCACCACAGGCTGACGAGAGGAAGATGTTGTTGGCGGCCAGGGTCTGCAGCAACTTGCCACCGGCGGGCACGGTAATCGTACGCTCACCGTTGATTTCGATTGACACGTCACCGCTGGATACCAGCTTGGCGCGTGCAGCCAGGATGATCACCACCAGCGCAAGCACGATGGCGGTGAACATACCGATGGCGAGGAAAATTTCGTAACTCATCAGTTCGTTCCGTCCTTACAGCTGTACGCCAGAGAAAGACATGAAGCCCAGCGACATCAGTCCGATGGTGATGAAGGTGATACCCAACCCCTGCAACCCATCCGGAACATCGCTGTATTTCAGTTTCTCGCGAATACCGGCCAGCAAAGCAATGGCCAGCGCCCAGGATGCGCCGGAGCCGAACCCGTAGACGACACTCTCGCCCAGGTTGTAATCACGCTCGACCATGAACAAAGTGCCGCCCATGATGGCGCAGTTCACGGTGATCAGCGGCAGGAATACGCCCAGTGCGTTGTAGAGGCTAGGTACGTACTTATCCAGCAGCATTTCCAAGATTTGCACAATGGCCGCGATCACGCCGATATAGCTGAGCAGACCGAGAAAGCTCAGGTCCACATCTGGCAATCCTGCCCAGGACAACGCACCGGCTTTCAGCAGGTAGGTGTAGATCAGGTTGTTGGCAGGCACGGTAATGGCCTGTACCACGATGACCGCGATACCCAGGCCGATTGCGGTTTCCACCTTTTTGGAAATCGCGATGAAGGTACACATGCCGAGGAAGAACGCCAGCGCCATGTTCTCGATGAACACCGCACGGACGAACAGGCTGATGTAATGCTCCATTAGTAAGCCTCCTTGTTCGAGACTTGCGGCGCCATCTTGAAGGCAGGCTTCTCGACCTGCTCCTTCTTCCAGGTGCGAATGCCCCAGATGAACAGGCCGATCAGGAAGAACGCCGAAGGTGGCAGCAGCAGCAAGCCGTTGGGCTGATACCAACCACCGTCGTTCACAACTGGAATAATGGTGTAACCCATCAGCTTGCCAGCTCCGAACAGTTCGCGAACGATGCCGAGCGCAATGAGCATGGCGCTGTAGCCCAGACCGTTGCCGATACCGTCGAAGAACGACAGCATTGGCGGGTTCTGCATGGCGAAGGCTTCCGCACGCCCCATCACGATACAGTTGGTGATGATCAGACCGACGAACACCGACAACTGCTTGGACAACGAGAAGGCATAGGCCTTGAGGATCTGATCAACCACGATCACCAGCGAGGCGATGATCACCATCTGCACGATCATGCGGATCGAGTTGGGGATCTGACTGCGGATCATCGAGATGAACAGGTTGGAGAACGCCGTGACCAGCGTCAGCGCCACTGACATCACCAGCGCCGTGTTCAGGTTGGACGTGACCGCCAGCGCCGAGCAGATTCCGAGAATCTGCAGGCCAATGGGGTTGTTATTGAAGATCGGATTGAGCAGAACTTCTTTGACAGTGGGTTGCGACATGATCAAGCCTCCCCAGCGCGCAGATTAGCGATAAATGGACCGAAGCCGTTCTCGCCCAACCAGAAGTGCAACAGCGAATTGACACCGTTGCTGGTCAGGGTCGCACCGGCCAGGGCATCGACCTGGTGGTCGGCTTTCGGGCTCTGAGGGTCGACACCGCCCTTGACGATCTGCACCGCCAGTTTGCCGTTGTCGTCGTACAGTTCCTTGCCGGGCCACATGCCGCGCCACTTCGGATTGTCGACCTCACCGCCAAGGCCCGGGGTTTCACCGTGCTGGTAGAAGCCGAAGCCGGCAACGGTATTCAGGTCACCCTCGACTGCCATGAAGCCATAGAGCGTCGACCAGAGACCGTAGCCACGAACCGGCAGGATCAGCGTATCGATCTCGCCCTCGCCCTGCCCTTCGACGATATAAACGGTGCTGTAACGCTCGCGACGCTTGATCGAGGCAATATCCTGCTCCCCAGGCAGCGCCTGGGACAGCGCAGGGTCCTTGGCAGCGGCGAGCGGATCGAAGGTCTTGGCTTCGAATTCATCGCTGAACTTGCCGGTTTCCAGATCGACCAGACGGGCGACGATGCGCTCGTTGAACAACTGCTTGACCTGATTACCGGACATGCCCGCCTCGCCCAGACCGGCGATCGCCAGGATGCTGCGCTGCTTGTCCAGCAGACGGTTTTCCTGCTGAGTCGGGCGAAGCGCCACGGCGGCGCCAGCCACGAAGATGGAGCACACCAGGCAGACCAACAGGGCTACCGTCAGCGTGCGAACGGTGGATTCTTTCTGACTAGACATTACGTGCCAGCCTCCGCTTGATATTGGCCTGAATGACGAAATGGTCAATCAGCGGCGCACACAGGTTGGCGAACAGGATCGCCAGCATCATGCCTTCCGGGAAGGCGGGGTTGACCACACGGATCAGCACGACCATCACACCGATCAGGATGCCGAACACCCACTTGCCGGTATTGGTCATGGAGGCCGACACCGGGTCGGTCGCCATGAAGATCATGCCGAAGGCGAAGCCACCGACGACCATGTGCCAGTACCAGGGCATAGCGAACAGCGGGTTGGTGTCGGAACCGATCAGGTTGAACAGGAAGCTCAGACCGATCATGCCGAGCATCACACCGGAAACGATGCGCCAGGAGGCAATCTTGCTACCGATCAGGATCACGCCGCCGATGAAGATTGCCAGCGTGCTGGTTTCACCGATCGAGCCATGAATGGTACCGACGAAGGCGTCCATCCAGGTGATGCCGTTGTCGATCACGTTTTCGATACCGCCGACGAAGCCGAGGCTCAGCGCAGTTGCGCCGGCATAGCCATCGACCGCAGTCCAGACGCCGTCACCGGACATCTGTGCCGGGTAGGCGAAGAACAGGAACGCCCGCGCAGTAAGCGCCGGGTTCAGGAAGTTCTTGCCGGTCCCACCGAAGATTTCCTTGCCGATTACCACGCCGAAGCTGATACCCAGCGCGACCTGCCACAGCGGAATGCTCGGCGGCAGGATCAGGGCAAACAGCACGGACGTAACGAAGAAGCCCTCGTTGACCTCGTGCTTGCGGATCGAAGCGAACAGCACTTCCCAGAACCCACCGACGATGAAGGTCACCGCGTAGATCGGAAGGAAGTAGGCTGCGCCCTGGATGAAGTTATCCCAGAGACTGTTCGGATCGAAGCCCGCCAGTGCGCCGATCAGACCGAAGCGCCAGCCTTCCTGAGCTGCGAGCAGATCAGGGCTCTGCGCGAAGATCAGGTTGGCTTGGTAGCCGGTGTTCCACATCCCGAAGAACATCGCCGGGAAGGTACACATCCAGACGGTGATCATCATGCGCTTGAGGTCGATGCCGTCGCGTACGTGGGCCGTGGTCTTGGTGACGCTGCCGGGACGATAGAGGAAAGTGTCGGCCGCTTCGTAAAGCGCGTACCACTTCTCGTACTTGCCGCCTTTTTCGAAATGATGCTCGATCTTGTCGAGGAATGCGCGAATGCCCATGCCTTAACCCTCCTTCTCGATGCGGGTCAGATTGTCCCGCAGGATCGGGCCGTATTCGTATTTCCCGGCACAGACATAGCTGCACAGCGCCAGATCTTCTTCATCCAGCTCCAGGCAACCGAGTTTCTGCGCCACTTCGGTGTCACCCACGATCAGTGCACGCAGCAACTGGGTCGGCAGGACGTCCAGCGGCATGACCTCTTCGTAGTTACCTACCGGCACCATCGCCCGTGGGCTGCCGTTGGTGGAGGTAGAGAAGGCGAACTTCTTGCCGGCCATCAGCTTGGAGATATAGATATTGAGAATCGAATGCTTGTCGACGCCCGGGCGCATGTAATGGAGCATCTCGCGCTCCTTGCCCTCACGCAGGCAGGAAACCTGCTGGTGGTAGCGACCAAGGTAGGCGAACGCACCATGGGCGGTACGACCACCCAGCAGCGAGCCGGAAACGACGCGATTGGCTCCGGGTTGCAGCTCACCGGCGGTCAGTTCGTCGAGGTTGGCACCGAGACGGGCACGTACCAGACGTGGCTGCTCGACCACCGGGCCGGCCAGGGCGACAACGCGCTCCACCGACAAACGCCCACTGGTGAACAGCTTGCCCACGGCAATCACGTCCTGATAACCGATGGTCCAGACGCTTTTGCTGGCGCTTACCGGGTCGAGGAAATGGATGTGGGTACCAGCCAGCCCGGCAGGATGCGGACCGTTGAAGCTTTCGACCTGAACCTTGGCCAGGGACTCGCCTGGCAACGAGGCATTTGGCGCCTTGCACAGGAACACCTTGGCCAGATTAGTCAGGACCTTGAGTCCGGCTTCAAAGGCTTCAGGCTGTTCAGCGATGATGATCGCCGGATCGGCTGCCAGCGGATGCGTGTCGATCGCGGTCACGAAAATCGAGGCAGGCGTGGCATCGACGGCCGGCACCTTGCTGAACGGCCGCGTGCGCAGCGCGGTCCACAGGCCTGACTGCTGCAGGTTTTCACGCACCTGTTCGCCGCTCAGACCATCCAGCTGGGCTGGCGAATAGCTCGTGAAGGTGACCTCTTCATCGCCCTCGAGGTCGATGACCACCGATTGCAGCACGCGCTTTTCGCCGCGGTGAACTGCACTGACGACACCGGCGCCGGGCGCGGTGTAATGCACGCCTTCGGACTTCTTGTCGGAAAAAAGGATCTGCCCCAGCTTAACCCGATCACCGACCTGAACAGCCATGGTTGGCTTCATGGTCGGATAGTCGAAGCCGACGACGGCGACGCTGCGCACGGGCCTGCCGGCCTCGATACGCTGCGCCGGCGCACCGGCTATGGGCAAATCAAGCCCTCGTTTTATATTGATCATCGGTTTGCCTAACCACTGATTTTAGAAAGCTTTTTTTGCAGGCCCAGCGGCATGGCGCAAAGTAGGATTGCGCCGCGCGCGCCAATACGTTACTGACGCGACACCATGTCGCGGACCCAGGTAAAAAATCCGCCCGATTATAGAGGTCGCGGACCTTGACTGACCACCCAAGCATTGCGGATTTTTGACTCGAAACAAGAGAAGCAAAATTAGCGGTGCACGAAATCGAGCCGACCGCTCGGCCGCTCAACCCCGGCAGCTCGCGCTATTACTTACCGCCCAGAAACGCGAAACGGGAGCCTCGGCTCCCGTTTCGATTTCACCGTCCGCAGCGTTTAGCGCGGGAAGGCTGGCGGGTTAACCCCTGCCATGTCTTCCATCACCCGCACGACCTGACAGCTGTAGCCGAACTCGTTGTCGTACCAGACGTAAAGCACGACACGGTTGTCGTTGCAAATGGTCGCTTCGGCATCCACCACGCCGGCATGGCGCGATCCGACGAAATCAGTGGATACAACTTCCTGCGAGTTGACGAAGTCGATCTGTTTCTGCAGATCCGAGTGCATGGCCATCTGGCGCAGGTACTCGTTGATCTCTTCGCGACTGGTGGCCTTCTCCAGGTTCAGGTTGAGAATTGCCATGGACACGTTCGGCGTCGGGACGCGGATCGCGTTGCCAGTCAGCTTGCCTTTGAGCACCGGCAGCGCCTTGGCTGCAGCGGTGGCGGCACCCGTTTCGGTGATCACCATGTTCAGCGCAGCGCTGCGACCACGACGACTGCCCTTGTGGAAGTTGTCGATCAGGTTCTGGTCGTTGGTGTACGAATGCACCGTTTCCACGTGACCGTTGACGATGCCGTACTGATCGTTCACCGCCTTGAGCACCGGCACGATGGCGTTGGTGGTGCAGGATGCGGCGGAGATGATCTTGTCATCGGCGGTGATGTCGCCATGGTTGATGCCATGCACGATGTTCTTCAGCTCACCCTTGCCCGGCGCGGTCAATACGACGCGAGCAACACCCGGGCACTTGAGGTGCTGACCCAGGCCTTCGGCGTCACGCCACTTGCCAGTGTTGTCGACCAGCAGCGCGTTCTCGATGCCGTACTGGGTGTAATCCACCGAGGACGGATCGTTGGAGTAGATCACCTGAATCAGGTTGCCGTTGGCGGTGATGGTGCTGTTCTCTTCGTCGATGGTGATGGTGCCATCGAAAGGACCATGCACCGAGTCGCGACGCAGCAGGCTGGCACGCTTGACCAGATCGTTGTCCGCGCCCTTGCGCACGACGATGGCGCGCAGGCGCAGGCCGTCGCCACCACCGGTTTTCTCGATCAGGATACGCGCCAGCAGACGGCCGATACGGCCGAAACCGTAGAGAACCACGTCAGTGCCTTTGTGACCAGCTGCGGCGTGACGCTTGTCGGCCACCTCAGCCAGCTCTTCACGGACGAACTGCTCGAGATTGCGACCGTTGCCCGCTTCCTTGTACTTGGCGACCAGCTTGCCCAGGTCCACCGAAGCGGCGCCCAGGTTCATTTCGCTCATCGTCTTGAGGATCTGGAAGGTGTCGTGCACCGACAGCTCGGTTTCGTCGGCGATGCGGTGACGGGCGAAACGGTGTGCCTTGAGGATGGCGATCACCGAACGATTGATCAGGCCACGGCCGTAGATCGAAGTCACCACGTTGTTGTTGCGATACAGCTGACCAATCAGCGGAATCATCGCTTCGGCGAGCGCTTCGCGGTCAATCCATTCACCAAGACACTGGTCGGGCTTCTGAGTCACGGGCAGTTCCTTCCAACATGTAGGGGCTGAGAAAAGGGGCTACATTATGACGGCGCACCCTAGCGCCGGCAATCTGCAGCGGACGAAACACTGACAGCCAAGCGCCTCGATAGTTACAATCCCGGCGGCCTATTTTTTGATCGGAGCCACGCCCACTCGTGTCCGTCTTGCGCCTTCCCCCTCTGCCTGCCGCCAGCGGCAAGCAACATTGGGGCAATCTTCCAGGAGCTGCGCTAAGCCTGGCGATTGCCGAAGCAGCCAGCAACGCCAAACGCTTCACGCTCCTGCTCACTGCCGACAGCCAAAGCGCCGAGCGCCTGCAGGAAGAACTCGCCTTCTTCGCGCCACAGCTGGCGGTATTGCATTTTCCTGACTGGGAAACGCTGCCCTACGACATCTTCTCGCCGCACCAGGACATCGTCTCCCAGCGCATTGCCGCCCTCTACCAGCTACCGGAGCTGAGCCACGGCGTGCTGGTAGTGCCTATCACCACCGCCCTACACAGGCTGGCGCCAAAGCGCTTCCTGCTGGGTTCGAGCCTGGTGCTGGACGTCGGGCAGAAGCTGGATGTGGAGCAGATGCGCCTGCGCCTGGAAGCAGCCGGCTATCGCTGCGTGGATACCGTGTACGAGCACGGCGAGTTCGCCGTGCGCGGCGCGTTGATCGACCTGTTCCCCATGGGCAGCCCCCTGCCCTACCGCATCGACCTGTTCGATGACGAGATAGAGACGCTGCGCACCTTCGATCCGGAGAACCAGCGCTCGATCGACAAGGTCGAGTCGATCCGCCTGTTGCCAGCACGCGAGTTCCCCCTGAAGAAGGAGGCAGTCACCGGCTTCCGCGCGCGTTTTCGCGAGCGTTTCGACGTCGACTTCCGCCGCTGCCCGATCTACCAGGATCTCTCCACCGGTATCACCCCGGCGGGCATCGAGTACTACCTGCCGCTGTTCTATGAAGAAACCGCGACGTTGTTCGATTACCTGCCCGAAGACAGCCAGGTGTTCTCCCTGCCCGGCATCGAGCAGGCCGCCGAGCAGTTCTGGAGCGACGTTCGCAATCGCTACGAAGAACGCCGCGTCGACCCCGAGCGACCGCTGCTGCCGCCGGCCGAACTGTTCATGCCGGTGGAAGACTGCTTCGCTCGGCTCAAGCTCTGGCCGCGTGTGGTCGCCAGCCAACAGGATGTCGAGCCTGGCATCGGCCGCGAACGCTTCACCGCGCAGGCCCTGCCGGAACTGGCAATCGAGGCCAAGGCGAGCGAACCGCTGGGCAAGCTGCGACGCTTCCTCGACGAATATGCCGGGCGTGTGCTGTTTACTGCCGAATCAGCCGGCCGCCGCGAAGTATTGCTGGAGCTGCTCGCCCGTCTGAAGCTGCGCCCGCAAGAAGTCGAAGGCTGGGAGGAATTCCTCGCCAGCCAGGAGCGTCTGGCGATCACCATCGCCCCGCTCGACGAAGGCCTGCAACTGGACGACGTCGCACTGGTCGCGGAAAGCCCGCTGTTCGGTCAGCGCGTCATGCAGCGCCGGCGACGCGAGAAGAGCCGCGACGGCGGCGAGAACGTCATCAAGAACCTCACAGAGCTGCGCGAAGGCTCGCCGGTGGTGCACATCGATCACGGTGTCGGTCGCTACCAGGGCCTGGTCACTCTGGAGATCGAAGGCCAGGCGCAGGAATTCCTGCTGCTGCAGTACGCCGAGGACGCCAAGCTCTACGTACCGGTCGCCAGCCTGCACCTGATCGCCCGCTATACAGGCAGCGACGACGCGCTCGCGCCACTGCACCGGCTCGGCTCGGAGACCTGGCAGAAAGCCAAGCGTAAGGCGGCCGAGCAGGTCCGCGATGTCGCGGCCGAGCTGCTGGATATTTACGCCCGCCGCGCCGCACGCGAGGGTTATGCCTTCAAGGACCCGCAGGTCGACTACGAAACGTTCGCCGCAGGCTTTCCGTTCGAAGAAACGCCCGATCAGCAGGCCGCCATCGACGCGGTACGCGAGGACCTGCTGTCGGCCAAGCCGATGGATCGACTGGTCTGTGGTGACGTCGGCTTTGGCAAGACCGAGGTGGCCATGCGCGCCGCCTTCATCGCCGTCCATGGCGGCCGGCAGGTTGGCGTACTGGTGCCGACCACCCTGCTCGCTCAGCAGCACTACAACAGCTTCCGCGACCGCTTCGCCGACTGGCCGGTGCGGGTCGAGGTGATGAGCCGCTTCAAGTCCGCCAAGGAAGTGCAGAACGCTATCGCCGAGCTTGCCGAGGGCAAGATTGACATTCTCATCGGCACCCACAAGCTGCTGCAGGATGACGTCAAGTTCAGCAACCTGGGCCTGGTCATCATCGATGAGGAGCACCGCTTCGGCGTACGCCAGAAGGAACAGCTCAAGGCGCTGCGCAGCGAGGTGGACATTCTCACGCTGACCGCCACGCCGATTCCACGCACGCTGAACATGTCCATCGCCGGCATGCGCGACCTGTCGATCATCGCCACGCCGCCGGCGCGCCGGCTGTCGGTTCGCACCTTCGTCATGGAACAGCAGAACACCGTGATCAAGGAGGCGCTGCTGCGCGAGCTGTTGCGCGGCGGCCAGGTCTATTACCTGCACAACGATGTGAAGACCATCGAGAAATGCGCCGCCGACCTGCAGGCACTGGTGCCGGAGGCACGCGTCGCGATCGGCCACGGGCAAATGCGCGAGCGTGACCTTGAACAGGTCATGAGCGACTTCTACCACAAGAGGTTCAACGTGCTGGTGGCCTCGACCATCATCGAGACCGGCATCGACGTGCCCAGCGCCAACACCATCATCATCGAACGCGCCGACAAGTTCGGCCTGGCGCAGCTGCACCAGCTGCGTGGCCGGGTAGGCCGCAGCCATCACCAGGCCTATGCCTATCTGCTGACCCCGACCCGCAAGGCAATGACCGATGACGCGCAGAAGCGCCTGGAGGCCATCGCCAATGCCCAGGACCTCGGTGCAGGCTTTGTCCTCGCCACCCACGACCTGGAAATCCGCGGCGCCGGCGAGCTGCTCGGCGAGGGCCAGAGCGGGCAGATCCAGGCGGTTGGCTTCACCCTTTATATGGAAATGCTCGAGCGCGCGGTCAAGGCGATCCGCAAGGGCGAGCAGCCGAATCTGGAGCAGCCGCTCGGCGGCGGGCCGGAAATCAACCTGCGCCTGGCAGCCCTGATCCCGGAAGACTACCTGCCGGATGTGCATGCCCGCCTGATCCTCTACAAGCGCATTGCCAATGCGGCCGACGAAGACGGGCTGAAAGAACTGCAGGTGGAGATGATCGACCGCTTCGGCCTGCTACCGGAACCGACGAAGAACCTGGTGCGCCTGACACTGCTCAAGCTGCAGGCGGAAAAGCTCGGCATTACCAAGATCGACGCAGGCCCGCAGGGTGGGCGCATCGAGTTCTCGGCCGACACCTCGGTCGACCCGATGGTGCTGATCAAGCTGATCCAGAGCCAGCCGAATCGCTACAAGTTCGAAGGCGCCACGCTGTTCAAATTCCAGGTGCCGATGGAACGCCCGGAGGAACGCTTCAATACGCTGGAAGCGCTGCTCGAGCGGCTGGCGCCCAATGAGCAAGGATCGTAGATGCCACTTCGCTATCTGGTCTTGCTGCTGACGCTGCTGGCGCCTCAGGCTCACGCCGAGGCGCTATATCGCGTCGAGCTGATCCTGTTTCGCCACGCCCCGCCACTGGAAGCCAGCCAGCACGCGCCCTACGACTGGGCCGATAGTGCGCAGATGCTGGACAGGCGCGCCGAACGCCAGCCGGCCCTCGAGCATGTCGCCGCCAGGCTTACGCCGGACCAGGGCTACCAGGTACTGATGCAACGCGCCTGGCAGCAAGCAGTCAGCGAAGATGCGCCGACCATTGCACTGCACCAGGGGCAACGCCATTTCGAGCACTACCCGATTCAGGGTCTGCTGAGGGTCAGACCCGGGCGCTATATGCAGACCGACATGACCTTCTGGGTGAACCGCTTCGGCGAGTACGGCCAACTGCTCACCAGCGAGCGCCTGACGCAGCGGGTTCGCCTGATCCCTGGCCGGCTGACCTACATCGACCATGACAGCCTCGGGCTGCTGATCGAAATGAAGCCACTATGAGCACTTCGCACCGATATCCGGTCCACAGTCGGCTGACCTGCCTTGCCGCATTCCGACACAGAGGGCCTGGCAGATGAGCCCTCCGCTGGCGCCTCGCGACGAACGACTGATCGACGACCTGCCGCCCGTACCGCTGCTCAGTCTCGGCAGTCATCTAGCAATCAACTACCAGCCGGGCAACCAGCGCATGGTCAGCGACCATCAGCATCGCGCCGGCCTGTCGTTTCTCTACGGGGAGGCGTGTATCCATGGCAAACGCGACGGCGAACGTGTCCGCCATCTGGTCGGCAACGAGCTGCAGCTGATCGCACGCCACCCTCAGGCCGAACAGGCACTGCGCAGACAACTTGAACAGCTGGGCTTCCGGCCGGCGCTGCGCCAGAGCCTGGCGCTGCCGAAGGAGTCGGCGGAGATGTTCCAGCTGCCCGGCGAAGATGCCTGGCTCAGGTTCGTTCAGGAGCAACTGCCCGAACTGCGCCGACAAGGCTGGCAGATCGATATCCATCCCGGCTTCGCCTACGACCTGACCGCCATCGACAGCTGGTACGCGCAGATTGACGAGTCAGCTGATGAGGACTGGTTCGATCTCGATCTCGGCATCATCGTCAACGGGCAGCGTATCGGCATGCTGCCGATCCTGTTGCGGCTGATCCGCCAGAACCCTCAATTGCTCAGCCCTCGCGCCATCGCGCTGCGTAGCGATGAGGAGCAGCTGCGCGTGCAACTGGACCGGCCGGGACAACACGACAAGCAGGCGCTGCACGTGACGCTGCCGCTGGGGCGCATCAAGCCGATTCTGGCGACCCTCGGTGAGCTCTACATGCGCGAGCAGATGGATGGGCCATCGCTGCGTATGAGCAAGGCCGACGGCGCGCGCCTGGCCGGGCTCGACAGCCTGGCACCGCAATGGAAAGGCGGTGAACGACTGCGTGAGTTCGCCGGCCGCCTGCGCAACCCTGACATCAAGGCCTGCCCGACCCCAACCGGGCTCGCGGGCAAACTGCGGCCCTACCAGCAGCAGGGCCTGGTCTGGATGCAGACGCTGCGCGAGCTGGGCGCAGGCGGCATCCTCGGCGACGACATGGGGCTGGGCAAGACACTGCAGAGCCTCGCCCACATCCTCGCCGAAAAGCAGGCAGGACGGCTCGATCGTCCGGCGCTGGTGGTGATGCCGACCAGCCTGATTCCCAACTGGCAGGACGAGGCCAGCCGTTTCGCCCCGCAGCTACGGGTATTGACGCTCAAGGGCAGCACCCGGCAGAAACACTTCGGCGAACTTGGCGAGCACGATCTGCTGCTGACCAGCTATGCGCTGCTGACGCGCGACATAGCCGCACTGCGTGAGCAGCCGCTGCACCTACTCATTCTCGATGAGGCGCAGCACATCAAGAATCCGTCCGGCAAAGCGGCCCAGGCCGTACGCGAAATGCAGACCCGACAGCGCCTGTGCCTGACCGGCACACCGCTGGAGAATCACCTCGGCGAGCTCTGGTCGCTATTCCACTTCCTCATGCCCGGGTGGCTTGGAGACGCCAAAAGCTTCACCCAGGAGTACCGCAACCCGATCGAAAAACACGGCGACGATGCACGACTGGCGCATCTGCGCGCTCGCATTCGGCCGTTCCTGCTGCGGCGCACCAAGGAACAGGTAGCCACTGAGCTGCCGGCCAAGAACGAGTTCGTCCACTGGGTCGAACTGAATGACGTCCAGCGCGAGGTCTACGAGACCTTGCGGCTGGCAATGGATCGCAAGGTGCGCGACGAGATCGAGCGCAAGGGACTCGCGCGCAGCCAGATGGTCATCCTTGAGGCGCTGCTCAAGCTGCGTCAGGTCTGCTGCGACCTGCGCCTGCTGAAGGGTGAGTCGGCACGAGCCGCACGCGGCAGCAGCTCCGGCAAGCTCGACAGCCTGCTGGAGATGCTCGACGAGCTGATGAGCGAAGGCCGACGGGTGCTGCTGTTTTCCCAGTTCACCTCGATGCTGGCGTTGATCGAGCAGGCGCTGCACAAGCGCGGCATCGAGTACGTCAAGCTGACGGGTGAGACCGATGATCGACGCACGCCGGTCGAGCGCTTCCAGGCCGGCGAAGTGCCGCTGTTCCTGATCAGCCTGAAGGCCGGTGGCACCGGGCTCAATCTGACGGCGGCGGATACGGTGATCCACTACGATCCCTGGTGGAATCCCGCTGCGGAGAACCAGGCGACCGACCGCGCCTATCGCATCGGCCAGGACAAGCCGGTCTTCGTCTATCGTCTTATTAGCCGCGGCACCGTCGAGGAGCGCATCCGCGAGTTGCAGGCGCGCAAGGCCGAACTCGCGGCCGGTGTGCTCGAAGGTGCAGTCGACGGCAGCTTGCAGCTTGGCGAACGCGACATCGACGCCCTGTTCGCACCGCTACCCTGACGCTATGGCGGCATGCAAACTTGTGACACCGGCGAGTGCAGCAGTTTGCGCTTTGCCAGATCATCGCCACCTCGCTTACGTTTCCGTCCCGAGGCGCCCCGCCGCCTCCACGATCACTGGCATCGGTTACAAAAGGAACCGCACCATGAGTCTCTACGAGATCGCCTTTTCCGGCCAACTGCTCCCGGGCGCCAAGCTCGAGCAGGTCGAGGCCAACCTGACCAAGCTGTTCCAGGCCGACGCCCAGCGTATCGCGCTGCTGTTCTCCGGCCGGCGCATCGTGATCAAGCAGAATCTGGACTTCGCCGCGGCCGAAAAATATCGCCAGGCGATGGAGCGTGCCGGCGCGCAGGTAGAACTCAAACCGCTGCCCGTCGATGTGGAGGAAATCGAACTGGCGCCGCCTCCGGCATCGACGGCGACCAGCACGGCCAGCACCGAGAGCAGCGCAGGAAAAACGAGCGACGCCCCGGCCACACTCAAGGTGACGCCGCGTGACGAATACATGGCAGCCTTCGCCGACGTCGAGGCACCGGACTTCGGTATTGCGCCGATCGGCGTCGACCTGCAGGACGTCCGGCCCGAGCCAGAGGCGCCGCGCGTGGACCTTTCTCAGTTCAGCCTTGCCCCGGTGGGCAGCGACATGGGCGAAAAGCCGCGCGACACCACCGCCGTGGTGCCGGATATATCGCATCTGAAGCTGCAGGACTGACGGGCACACGTTCGGGAGTGAGCGCCGCAGAGACTCCTCAGGCGCTCAGCTTCAGACCAACCAGCCCAGCCAGCAACAGCAGCACGCTCACCAGCCGCGCGGGCGAGGCGCTTTCGCCGAAGATGAGAATGCCCAGCAGCACGGTACCCAATGCGCCGATACCGACCCAGATGCCGTAGGCGGTGCCCACCGGCAGAACCTGCATGGCACGCGCGAGCAGGAAAAAGCTGCCAGCCATGGCCGCTATGGTGAGCACACTGGGTAGCGGGCGGGTGAAGCCTTCGGAAGCCTTGAGGCCAATGGCCCAACCCACTTCCAGAAGGCCGGCTACGATCAGCATGATCCAGGCCGAATGCATGACGATGACTCCATCAACTGCAGGGTCGTCCCCGCACGAGTCGACATGCCAGCGGGTCGTCCCGCGGCGGACGCGACCCTAGCACAGCGGCGCACTGTTTTGGACCACTCGCAGCGCCCGTCGATCGCAGGTTTACTGATTGCTGAACGGAGATCGATGTTGGTCCCATGCTCCAGCGTGGAACCATCAGCAGCTCCCGTGTCCGCGCCGGAGCGTGGGTATGGTCATCAAAGATGTAGCCGATGCGGTCCCATCGCGAATGCCACGCGGTGGATGGGTGAAGCGTCATCCACCCTACGAACCACCCCGTAGGGTGGAAAACTGCGAAGCATTTTCCACCTTGGATAGCGGACAGATGAGCCCCTGCCTACGCCACCTCATGCCCGCGGGCCGCTTCGCTCAGGTAGAACCAGGCGGGGCGGTCCAGCGCTAATTCAGCGCCCAGCAGCGCCTCCTCGATCCGTCCCCAGCGCAGGCTGCCGAGGATCGGCAACGGGCGGCCGGGCAATTCCCGAAGCCAGGCCAGCGCC
Organism: Stutzerimonas kunmingensis; assembly: GCF_021432085.1. Lineage (GTDB taxonomy): Bacteria > Pseudomonadota > Gammaproteobacteria > Pseudomonadales > Pseudomonadaceae > Stutzerimonas. Next base: position 3,199,718 of record NZ_CP090366.1, read on the forward strand.
ACCTGATTGGCCGTTGCGCCCAGCTCGGCGGCGACCTCACTGAGTGCGCTGCACAAGCGCTCACCGAAGCGTCCTCCGCCCATGGGCGACCAGGCCAGTACCTGCAGGCCGGCAGCCTGCAGCGCATGCAGGCTGCCATCCCATACCCAGTGCTGGGCCTGCAGCGAGAGCTCGATCTGGTTGCAGCGCAGCGGCACGCGTTGCGCCAATGCCTGGCAATGCAACACCTCGGCGTTTGACAGCCCTACCCAGCCGACCTTGCCGCTGGCGATCAGGTCGTTCAGCGTGTCCGCCACCTCGTCGACCTGCAACAGCGGGTCCGGCCGGTGCAGCAGAAAACCGTCGAGCCGCTCGACACCCAGACGCGCCAGGCTGCCGTCCACCGCCTCGCGCAGATAACGGGCACTGGTGTCGTAGTGCTTGACCTGCCAGCGCGAGCAATCCTGCTCCGCCGGCACGATATCGACCTTGCCGATGATCTGCAGACGCTGGCGCAGCGCCGGCGCCAGGCGCAGCGCCGCGCCGAAGTGCGCCTCGCAGCGCCCGCCAGCATAGAGATCGGCATGGTCGAAACCGTTCAGCCCGCGCTCGACACAGCGTTCGATGAACGCCAGCAGTGCCTGGGGTTCACCCAGCTCGGGGTATTCCAGCAGGCGCATCATGCCCAGCAACAGCGGCTGGGCGAGCACGGGCGACGCCATGGCACGGCTCCGTCAGAAGATGTAATCGGTGGTCAGGAAGCTCGACTGGCGGTCACGAATGATCTGGTCGACCAGTTGCTTGTTGGCCTCGTTGAAGCGGGTCGCCACCAGAGTGCGGATGGAGAACACGCGCAGGGCGTCATGTACCGACAGCGTGCCTTCGGCGGAATTCTTGCGACCATTGAACGGATAGCTGTCCGGTCCGCGCTGGCACTGGGCGTTGATGTTGATGCGGCCGACCTGGTTGACGAAAGCATCGACCAGCTCGCCGACCTGCGCCGGGTCGTTGCCGAAGATCGACAGCTGCTGGCCGTAGTCGGAGGCGGTGACGTAGTCGATCACCTCCTGCAGCTCGCGATACGGCACCACCGGCACCAGCGGACCGAACTGCTCTTCGTGGTAGACACGCATGGACGAATCCACCGGGCTCAGCACGGCCGGCTGGAAGAAGGTCTGGTGCGACTCGCCACCGCCGGCGTTGATCACCCGCGCGCCCTTGGCCACGGCGTCTTCCAGCACCGCATGCAGGTAATCGGTCTTGCCCGGCTCCGGCAGCGGCGTCAGCGCCACGCCCGGCTCCCAGGGCATGCCCGGCTTGAGGGCGTTGACCCGCGCAGCAAGGCGTTCGAGGAAGCCATCGAGCACCGCCTCATGCACGAAGAGAATCTTCAGCGCAGTGCAGCGCTGGCCATTGAACGACAGCGCGCCGGTCACCGCCTCTTCCACCGCATTGTCCAGATCGACCTGCGGCAGGACGATGCCCGGATTCTTCGCGTCCAGCCCCAGCGCGGCGCGCAGGCGGTGCGGGCGCGGGTGAAGTTTCTTCAGATCGGCGGCGCCCTTGTGCGTGCCGATAAAGGCGAACACGTCGATCTTGCCGCTGGCCATCAGTGCGCTGACCGTCTCGCGACCACGGCCGTAGATGACGTTGATGACGCCGGCCGGGAAGCTGTCGCGGAAGGCTTCGAGCAGCGGATGTACCAACAGCACGCCGAACTTGGCCGGTTTGAACACCACCGTGTTGCCCATGATCAGCGCCGGGATCAGCGTGGTGAAGGTTTCGTTGAGTGGATAGTTGTACGGCCCCATGCACAGCGCCACGCCCATCGGCACCCGACGGATCTGCCCCAACGTACCCTGCTCCAGTTCGAAGCGGCTGGAGCTACGGTCCAGCTCCTTCAGTGCGTGAATGGTGTCGACGATGTAATCGCAGGTGCGATCGAACTCCTTCTCGGAGTCCTTGAGGTTCTTGCCGATCTCCCACATCAGCAGCTTGACCACCGCGTCGCGCTGTTCGCGCATGCGCGCCAGAAAGCTCTCGACATGGGCAATGCGCTCGGCCACGCGCATGGTCGGCCAGGCACCGCGACCGTAGTCATAGGCGGCGACAGCGGCGTCCAGCGCACGCAGCGCGGCGTCGGCATCCAGCAGCGGCGTACTGCCCAGGACTACCTGGCGCTCGCTGCCGTCCGCCTCACGCAGGAACACCGGGCTGCGTACCTCGGCCAAAGGACCGTCCCAGTTCATCAGCTCGCCATCGACCAGATAATCGCGCTGCGTAACCGGTGCATCCGGACGATAGGCTTCGGGAATCTCATCCAGACGGGGGAAAAGCTCGGAAAGCGGGCGCGCGTTGCTCATGCAACCTCCAGGTAGCGAGAAGATGGTGAAAGAGGCGGCGGCCCTTCGCCCGCCGCAGGGGATGGGACTGTTACAGCTCGCGCTGCTCGGCACGCTCGGCGCGCAGGTCGAAGTCACGTGGCAGCTCGGCCGCCGGCGCACTGTCCAGCGCCTGCAGGGCCTGGCGCGTGGCGCTTTCGATGGCGGCCCAGTCGCCGGCACGCACGGCCTTGGCATCGACCATCCAGGTGCCGCCGACACACATCACATTGGTCAGGGCGAGGTAGTCCCGCGCGTTGCGCGCATTGACGCCACCGGTCGGGCAGAAGCGGATGTCACCGAACGGCCCGCCCAGCGCCTTGAGTGCTGCCACGCCGCCGCAGATCTCGGCGGGGAACAGCTTGAAGCGGCGATAGCCCATGGCGTAGCCGAGCATGATTTCCGAAGCACTGGCGACGCCCGGCAGCAGCGGCAGCGGCCCTTGCAACGCGGCCTCGAGCAGCGCCGGGGTGCTGCCGGGCGAGACGATGAACTGCGCCCCGGCGGCCTCGGCCTGCTCCAGCATGTTGGCGTCGAGCACGGTGCCGGCGCCGACCATCAGCTCCGGGCGCTGCTCGCGCAGCAGGCGAATCGCGCCAAGGCCCAGCGCCGAACGCAGGGTGATTTCCAGCACGCGCAGGCCGCCGGCGGCCAGAGCATCGGCCAGCGGCAGGATGTCCGCCTCACGTTCGATGGTGATCACCGGCAGGATGCGCGCGGCGCTGCACCACTGGTCGATCAGGGCGATCTTGTCGGTCATGGCGTCGACGCTGGTTTGGATAGATGTCATGGAAAATTCCTTGCGGCCTCAGGGGCACCAGTAGATTTCGAGGGGACGGGCGAGGAAGGCGCGAATCGGCATCGCTTCGTAGGGCTCGCCAGCCAAGGCCTGATTGAGCGTGGCCAGCTTGCCGCGACCATGCAGGGCGAGCAGCGTCAGCCGCGCGCTGGCCAGCAGCGCCAGGGTCATGCTCAGGCGCTGGCGCGGCACAGTCGGCGCCTGCATCGGCAGGCAGCGCCGCGTGCCACGCGGGTCGAGCGCCTGCTGCAGATTCGGGCTGTCGGGGAACAGCGAGGCGGTGTGGCCGTCTTCACCCATGCCCAGCACCAGCACGTCGATTGGCGGCAGTTCAGCCAATACGGCATCGGCACGATCAGCGGCCTGCTCGAGGCTTGTCGCGCTCTGGTAGAGGCCGACCAGGCGCGCCGCGGCGGCCGGCCCCTGCAGCAGGTGGCGACGCAGCAGGCCTTCATTGCTGTCGGGATGGCTGACCGGCACCCAGCGCTCGTCGGCGAGGCTGACGGTGACCTTGGCCCAGTCCAGTTCCTGCTGCGCGAGGCGCTCGAAGAAGGCGATCGGGCTGCGGCCGCCGGAAAGCACCAGCGTCGCCGCGCCACGTTCGGCAATCGCGCTGCGCAGGGCGTTGCTCACGGTCAGCGCCAGTTCGCCGGCCAGCTGCTCGGCGTCACCAAGGCTGAAACCCAGGGTCTGCACCGGCAGATCGAGATTAGAGATCGTCATACCAACTCCTGCCATCACGGCTGATCAGGGCAATCGAAGCAGCCGGTCCCCAGCTGCCTGCTGCGTACGGTTTGGGTGGGGCGCCGACGCGCTGCCAGCCGTCGATCAGCTGGTCGCACCACTTCCAGGCGTATTCGATTTCGTCCTTGCGCACGAAGAGGTTCTGGTTGCCCTTCATCACTTCCAGCAACAGCCGCTCGTAGGCGTCGGGGATGCGCGGGCTCTTGTAGGTTTCCGAGAAATTCAGCTGCAACGGGCCGCTGCGCAGCTGCATGCCCTTGTCCAGGCCCTGGTCCTTGGTCATCACCAGCAGCGAGATGCCCTCCTGCGGCTGCAGGCGGATGATCAGTTTGTTGCCGATAAGCTGGCGCTGTTCCGGGGCGAAGATGTAGTGCGGCGGCGCCTTGAAGTGGATAACGATCTGCGAGAGCTTCTGCGGCATTCGCTTGCCGGTACGCAGGTAGAACGGCACGCCCGCCCAGCGCCAGTTACAGATTTCCGCCCGCAGCGCGACGAAGGTTTCGGTGTCGCTCTGGGTGTTGGAGTTTTCTTCCTCCAGATAGCCCGGTACGTGGCGGCCGAGGATGCTGCCGGCGACGTACTGGCCGCGCACCAGCTGCTGGCCGAGCTGTTCCGGTGCAATCGGCGCCAGCGCCTTGAGCACCTTGACCTTCTCGTCGCGGATGCTGTCGGCCGAGAGGTCGCTGGGCGGGTCCATGGCGATCAGGCAGAGCAGCTGCAGCAGGTGATTCTGAATCATGTCGCGCAACTGGCCGGCCTGATCGAAGTAGCCCCAGCGGCCTTCGATACCGACGGTTTCGGCAACGGTGATCTCCACGTGGGAGATGTGGTTCTGGTTCCACTGGGTTTCGAACAAGCTGTTGGCGAAACGCAGGGCGATCAGGTTCTGCACCGTGTCCTTGCCCAGGTAATGGTCGATGCGATAGGTGCGGTCTTCCGGGAAGAAGCGCGCCACCGCGTCGTTCACTTCGCGGGACGACTCCAGGTCGTGGCCGATGGGCTTTTCCAGCACTACGCGGGTGCGCTCGGCCAGGCCCGCCTCGGCCAGCCCGGCGCAGATCGCACCGTAGACAGATGCAGGCGTGGCAAAGAAGGCGACGATGCTATCCGCGTTGCCGGCCTTGTCCGCCAGCGCGGCAAAATCCTCGGCGCGGCGGAAATCCATGCTCAGGTAGTCCAGGCGCGCCATGAAGCGCTGCAGCACGGCTTCATCGAGGTCGCGTTCGCCGACATGGCGGCGCAGATGTTCTTCGATCATCGCCAGATGGCTTGCCGCCTCGCCGCTCTCACGAGCCAGCGCGAGCAGACGCGTTTCGGTTGGCAGCAGACCGGCGCGATCGAGCTGATAGAGCGCGGGGAACAGCTTGCGCAGGGCCAGATCACCGAGGGCGCCGAACAGCGCCAGGGTGCAGGGTTCGACAGATAGTGGCGTCATGATGTTTGTTCTTCTACTAAAACTGCACTATGAATACACGGCGATGCCCTGTTATTCAAGTTCAATGTAGTAATAAAAACAACATTTACTGCAAAACAAGATTCCTATGGTCGCTCCGCATCTCGCTCAGTAGCATAGGCCACCCCTTTGGCAAGCCGCATCAGGACCGACATGGACCGCGTACACAACCTGCTCGAGCAGATCCAGCGCCGCATCGAAGACCTCAACAAGGCCGAGCGCAAGGTCGCCGAGGTGATCCTGCGCAATCCGCAGCAGGCGACCCGCTTCAGCATCGCCACCCTGGCGCAGACCGCGCAGGTCAGCGAACCGACAGTGAATCGCTTCTGTCGCTCGTTCGGCGTCAGCGGCTATCCGGAACTGAAGATGCAACTGGCGCAGAGCCTGGCCAGCGGCGCCGCCTACGTCAGCCAGGCAGTGGAGCCCGACGACGGCCCGGCGGAATACACGCGCAAGATTTTCGGCTCGGCCATCGCCTCGCTGGACAGCGCCTGCCAGAGCCTCGATCCGCAGCTGGTCAGCCGAGCCGTCGACCTGATGATCCAGGCCCGGCAGATCCACTTCTTCGGCCTCGGTGCCTCAGCCTCGGTGGCACTGGATGCGCAGCACAAATTCTTCCGCTTCAACCTGGCAGTGACCGCGCATTCGGACGTGCTGATGCAGCGTATGCTGGCCTCGGTGGCGCATACCGGCGAGCTGTTCGTGATCATTTCCTACACCGGGCGCACCCGCGAACTGGTGGAGGTGGCGCGTATCGCGCGGCAGAACGGCGCCTCGGTACTCGGCCTGACTGCCGCCGGCTCACCACTGGCGCAGGCCAGCACGCTGAGCCTGAACATTCCGCTGCCCGAGGACACCGACATCTACATGCCGATGACCTCACGCATCATCCAGCTCACCGTGCTCGACGTGCTCGCCACCGGCATGACCCTGCGCCGCGGCGTGGACTTCCAGCCGCACCTGCGCAAGGTAAAGGAAAGCCTCAATGCCAGCCGCTACCCGGCGGATGAAGAGCCGAGCTAAGGCAACCGCGCCGGCGCGAGATGCCGGATGTTGCTATAACAACATCCCGCCATCACCACGCCCAATACCGCCACGTCAGCATGCCAGCGCCTGCTCCAGCGCCACCCCGGCGCCCTCCAGCCCCGGATAGTCAGCGGTGACCAGCCACACCGGTACATCGCCGAGATAGCTGCTCATGGAACCCTTGCTGGCGAAGCCTCGGGCGAAACCACTGGCCGCGAAAAAATCGGCGAAACGCGGCACCACACCACCGACGATATACACCCCACCGCGCGCGCCGAGCGTGAGCACGTTGTTGCCGGCGACCCGCCCGAGCCACACGCAGAACTGCTCCAGGGTCGCCACCGCGACATGATCACCAGCGAGCGCAGCCGCCGTGACCTCAGCCGGCGACGCCAGTCGCGGCATCAAACCGGCCAGGGCACAGACCGCACGATAGAGCAGCAACAGGCCACCGCCACTGAGCACGTCTTCGGCACGCACATGGCCAAGCTGGGCGAACAGCATCTGCCACAGCGCCGCCTCGTGCGCATCCGCTACGGGCAGATCGACGTGTCCGCCCTCCCCCGGCAGCGCGCGCCAGCTGCCACCACCCAAGGGCAGCAACGCGGCGACGCCAAGCCCCGTGCCCGGCCCGATGACCAGTGCCGGCGCATCGGGCTCGGCCTCGCCAGCACAGATCATGCGCCGCCCCGCTTCGCCTACCCGCGTCATGCCCAGCGCCATCGCGGCGAAGTCATTGATCAGCAGCAGCTCGTCCAACTGCAGGGCACCACAGAAGTCGCGGCGCGTCAGCCGCCAGTGATTGTTGGTGAAAGTGAACTGCTCGCCCTTGACCGGCCCGGCGCAGGCCAGGCACATGGCGCGAATGCTGCCCGGCGCCAGGCCGAGCGTTGACAGGTAATGTTCGACTGCCTGTTCCGGGGTTTCGAAATCCGCCGCAGCCAGCACTTGCACCGCCTCCAACTGCGAGTCGCGCCACAGCGCGAAGCGCGCATTGGTTCCGCCGATATCTCCGACCAGCGCCAGTGTCATCGCAGCGCCTCCAGCCCGGCCGTGAACACACTGGCGCCCTGCTCGGCGGAGCTGAACGCCGAGCGCATAAAGCCGAACAGCTCGCGCCCGCAGCCCTGCACCTGTGCCGCAGGCGCTGCTGCCGGGGAACGATCGGCCAGCTCGGCGGCATCGACCAGCACCTCAAGCACGCCGCTCTGCCCATCCACACGCAGCAGATCGCCGTCACGCACGCGCGCCAGCGGGCCGCCATCGATTGCCTCGGGGCACACATGGATCGCCGCCGGCACCTTGCCCGACGCACCGGACATGCGCCCGTCGGTGACCAGCGCGACCTTGAAACCGCGGTCCTGCAGCAGACCGAGATAGGGCGTCAGCTTGTGCAACTCGGGCATACCGTTGGCACGCGGCCCCTGGAAGCGCACCACTGCAACGACGTCGCGCTCCAGCTCGCCCGCCTTGAACGCCTCGACCAGCTCCAGCTGATCGGCAAAGACCCGCGCCGGCGCTTCCACGACGCGATGCTCGGGCGCCACGGCGGACACCTTCATCACGCCACGACCGAGATTGCCGCTCATCACCCGCAGCCCGCCTTCAGCCGAGAACGGCCGCGCGACCGGCCGCAGGATGCTTTCGTCCAGGCTCGCCGCAGCGCCTTCACGCCAAGTCAGCCGACCGTCTTCGAGGAAGGGCTCCTGGGTGTAGCGATTGAGGCCGCGACCCATCACGGTATGCACATCCTCGTGCAGCAGGCCGGCCGCGAGCAGCTCGCGCACCAGCAGCGCGACGCCGCCCGCGGCATGGAAGTGATTGATGTCGGCTGAACCATTGGGATAGACCCGCGCCAGCGTCGGCACCACTGCGGAAAGGTCGGCCATGTCCTGCCAGGTCAGCTGGATGCCCGCCGCCTGGGCGATGGCCGGCATGTGCAGGGTGTGATTGGTCGAGCCGCCGGTGGCATGCAGCGCGACGATGGCGTTGACCAATACGCGCTCGTCGACGAGCTCACCGAGCGGCGTGAAGCTGCCGCCCTGTGGCGTCAGTCGAGTGACCTGCCGCGCGGCCTCGGCGGTCAGCGCATCGCGCAATAGCGTGCCCGGGTTGACGAAGGAAGAGCCCGGCAAGTGCAGGCCCATGACCTCCATCAGCATCTGGTTGGTATTGGCGGTGCCGTAGAAGGTACAGGTACCGGGACTGTGATAGGCCTGCATTTCCGCCGCCAGCAGCTCGTCGCGACCTGCCTTGCCTTCGGCGTAGCGCTGGCGCACCGCGGCCTTGTCCTTGTTGGCCAGGCCGGACGGCATCGGCCCGGCCGGCACGAACACAGCGGGCAGATGCCCGAAGCGCAGCGCACCGATCAGCAACCCGGGAACGATCTTGTCGCAGATGCCGAGCAGCAGCGCCCCATCGAACAGGTTGTGCGACAGCGCCACCGCGGTGCTCATGGCGATCACCTCGCGACTGGCAATGGCCAGCTCCATGCCCGGCTCGCCCTGGGTGACACCGTCACACATCGCCGGCACACCGCCGGCCACCTGCCCCACCGAGCCGATATCGCGCAGCGCCTGGCGCAGGCGCTCGGGGTAGTCCTCATAGGGCTGATGCGCCGAGAGCATGTCGTTGTAGGCCGTGACGATGGCGATGTTGGCCGCATCCGGCAGCCGCAGGCGCTGCTTGTCCTGCGCGCCGCAACCGGCAACGCCATGGGCGAAGTTCGCGCATTGCGCGCCGTTGCGAGCAGGCCCGGCACTGGCAGCGCCGCGAACCATGGCGAGATAGGCTTCGCGCGTAGGCCGGCTACGCTCGATCAGGCGCTCGGTAACTTCGACCACTACGGGATGCATGAAAACCTCCTGATTTGTAGTTTTTATAAACAATCAGGCGGCATCATAACGACGAGCGGGACGATTTCGAAGAAATATGTTTATTAAAACAACAAACTCACCACCCTCAACGACGTAGCAGTTCTAGCTGACGACGTAGCTGGGCGGCTTGCGCCTTTTCCGCCCGCAGCCCGGAAGTCAACTCAGCCTTGTCCTGCTCCAGGCGCACGATCACCTGACCGAGGCCATCCAGCAGTTCGCGTAGCACTTCCAGTTCTCGGCATTGGCTCTGCCGGCCCATCCATAGCAGCCAGAGCAGTACCAGTAGCACCATCACGCCGCACAGCGAGGTGCCGATCAGCAGCCAGGCGAGGCTCATTGCACTCATCGTTTCGCTCCTTTGCTTGCGGCGCAATGCCGCTTCCAGAGGCTCAACGATATGTAGCTTATGACGACAGGTCGATAATGTTTACTTGCACAGGTAAACATTTGCAGCAGGTCATTGCCGCCATCTGCTAGTGAAGGACGGCTATGGACCACGCAGGCCGCCCGGCGATGTGCCAGCATGACGCAGCGCCACTGCGACCACCTGTCGTGATTCCTTACAGGTCGACAGAGGATTACTCGCCGACGTCCACCGGTCGCCGCACATCGTCGTCATGGCCAGGGTCGCGATGTTCCAGCTGCAGGAACAATGCGGCAGCGAGCATCGCCATACCGCCGACGCAGAGAAACGTCAGCTGAAATGCCCGCAGCACCTCGCTGCCCTGCGCGTCGTCCACGGTGAAGCCTCCCAGCAGCGCACCGGCGGTGGCGACGCCAAGGCTCATTGATAGCTGCACCACCACCGACAGCAGGCTGTTGCCGCTACTGGCGTCGGCATGACTAAGGCCGACCAGGGTGACGGTGTTCATCGCGGTGAACTGCATCGAGTTGACCATGCCGATCAGGCCCAGATGCACCAGCAGCAGCCACGTCGGCGTTTGTCCATCGATGGTCGCCAGACTGGCGATCAGGCAGCCGAGCAGCAGCGTGTTGCCGATCAGCAGACGGCGATAACCGAGACGATCGATGATCGGCTTGGCCAGGGATTTGACCGCCATCGCACCCAAGGCCAGCGGAATCATGCTCATCCCGGCCTGCGCTGGCGAATAGCCAAGCGCCACCTGCAGCAGCAATGGCAACAGGAACGGCAGCGCGCCACCACCCAGCCGGGCAAACAGGTTGCCGAAGATGCCCACCGCAAAGCTGCGCGTATGGAACAGCTTGGGGCTGAACAGCGGCGCATCGATGCGCCCGGCGCGCAGCCAGTAGGCCGCCATGCAAGCTGCGCCGCCGAACAGCAGCAGCATCACGCGGGCATGCGACATGTGCATCTGGCCGAGCCCCTCGAGCGCGATGGTGACCAGCACCATCGCTGCGCCGAACAGCAGGAAGCCGAGCGTATCGAAGCGTACCCGCTCGGGCCCTTTGAGATCGGGCATGAAGCGCAGCGCGGCGATGCAGCCAATCACGCCCACCGGCAGATTGATCAGGAATATCCAGTGCCAGGAGGCGTACTCCACCAGCCAGCCACCCAGGGTTGGCCCGAGCAACGGGCCGACCAGTCCTGGCAGCGCGATAAAGGCCATGATCCGCACGAAGTCGCTGCGCGGAAATGCCCGCAGCACCACCAGCCGCCCCACCGGCAGCATCAGCGCTCCGCCCAGCGCCTGCAGCACGCGGGAAGCCACCAGCTGGTTGAAGCTGGTAGACAACGCGCACAACAGCGAGCCCACGGAAAACAGCACGATGGCGGTCACGAAGATGCGCCGGCTACCGAAGCGGTCAGCAATCCAGCCGGATGCCGGAATCAGCAACGCCACCGTGAGCATGTAGGCGATCACAACGCCCTGCATACGCAGCGGGTTTTCCGCCAGATCGCGCGCCATGGCGGGCAGCGCGGTATTGAGAATGGTGCCGTCCAGCGTCTGCATGAAGAAGGCGATGGCCACCAGCCACGGCAAAATCCGCGCGGTACGGGCGTCGAGTGAGACGGGCGGTTGCATGAAGTCCCCGGATACGAAAGGTGCACCATCTTAGAGGATTCGTTCGGCGCCGGTTCGGGTCGCTGCTCCCCGCACACCCACACCAAGCGCCACTGTGACGACCTGTCGCAGTTAGCCTGCAGCGCCCGCAAACAGCCGTCTGCAGCGGCATACAGCTTTGCATTCAGACACCGGTAACAAAATATTTCTTGGGAAATTGACGCGAATCATTATCATTCGGAAGCGCAAGTGCAATCTTCGCTCCGTCCTTTTCTGTTTCCGGAGAATTCCCAATGCGCATCCCCGCCACACTGGCCATCACCACTCTGCTGCTCACCCCGCTCGCCCCGCTCGCCCAGGCGAAGGAATACCCCATCGGCGAACCGCAGCAGTGCGGCGGCATGGAGGTCGGCGCGGTGTATCTACAGCCGGTCGAAATGGACCCACCGGGCATGATGCGTGCCGCGGCCGAGTCCGACGTGCATCTCGAGGCCGATATCAGCGCCACCGAAGACAACCGCAACGGCTGGCAGGAAGGCAGCTTCGTGCCATATCTGAGCATCCACTACACGCTGCGCAAGAAGGGTTCCGACGAAGTCGTCGAAGGCGATTTCCATCCGATGGTGGCAAACGACGGCCCGCACTACGGTGACAACGTCAAGCTGCTCGGCCCAGGCAAGTACCAGTTGACCTACAAGATCCTGCCGCCAGGCTCGGGGCACAACATGTTCGGTCGCCACACCGACAAGGAAACCGGCGTCGCCCCCTGGTTCGAAGGCTGCGAGCTGACGTACGAGTTCACCTACGCCGGCATCGGCAAGAAAGGGGGCTACTGATGCGTCGCGCCGGGCAATCGCTGCTCGGCGTGCTGCCGCTACTGGTCGGGCTCGCGAGCCCGGCGCAGGCCGCGCTGCCGACGTACGAGCTGACCATACGTGACGGCCACTTCGAACCAGCGACCATCGAAGTCCCTGCCCGCCAGCGCTTCAAGATCATCGTGCACAACGCCGGTAGCGGGCCGACCGAGTTCGAGAGCACCCCGCTACGCGTCGAGAAGGTGCTGTCACCCGGGGTGACCTCCTTCGTCGTGATCCACCCGCTGAAGCCGGGCCGCTACCCATTCTTCGACGAATTCCATATGGATCTTCCCGAAGGCGAGATCGTCGCCAAGTAGTTGCTTTTCTGAGGAGAGTCCCATGGGCCAATCCATGTTCATCGTCTGGCGCGAAAGCGTCGAGGCTCTGCTGGTCATCGGCATCCTGCATGCCTGGCTGCGCCAGCAACCAGGCGCGGGCAATGCGTTGCGCATGCTCTGGGCCGGTGTCGCCGCCGGTCTCGGTCTGGCCGCTGCGCTGGGCTGGGGCGTACTGCAGGCCGGCGACTGGCTGGCGGGCAGCGGTGGCGAATGGTTCCAGTGCGCGATGTTGCTGGTAGCCAGCCTGCTGATCCTGCACATGGTCGGCTGGATGCATCAGCATGGCCGCACGCTGAAGACCAGCCTGCAGAACAGCGCCGCGGAAAAGCTCAGCCAGGGCAGCGGCATCGGCCTGTTGCTGCTGGCCATGCTCGCCGTGGGCCGTGAAGGCAGCGAGACAGTGGTGTTCCTCTACGGCATCGGTAACCAGCAGGCGGGTATGGACCTCACCCGCTTCGTCATCGGCGGTGTACTCGGTTTCGTCCTCGCAGTGCTCAGTTATGCAGCCCTGCAGGCCGGCAGCCGCTACTTCAGCTGGCGGCGTTTCTTCCAGGTCAGCGAGGTGATTTTGCTGCTGCTCGGTGGCGCCCTGCTGATGGCCGCGCTGGATCGCTTCAGCGGCCAGCTGATGGGCATGGACGTGCCGGAAGTGTTCTATACGGTGTTCGGCGATCCGCTCTGGGACACCTCCGCCCTGCTGGATGACGGCAGCGCGTTGGGCGGCACCCTCGCCGGCCTCACCGGCTACCGCGCCATGCCGTCACTGGCCGCGGTGGTGACACTTGCCCTGTACTGGCTCGCCGCATGGGCCTGGCTCAAACCGCGGGCGCAGGTGCAGCTCGCTGCGAGGCCAGCATGATCACCCAGGCGCCGTGGCTGGCGCGACTCGGTGACCTGCTGCGCCAGCATGCGAAAGCCATTCGCGCGCTGCAGTGGCTGGTGGTGGGGTTCTACCTGACGCTGCTGGTGATCCCCGCCTTTCTTGATCTGCCGCCGGCCCAGGCCGGCATGCTCGATAACCTGACGGTACTGGCGCAGTTCATCTTCTGGGGCCTGTGGTGGCCCTTCGTGCTGCTGTCGATGATCTTCTTCGGTCGCCTGTGGTGCGGCGTGCTCTGCCCCGAAGGCTCGCTCAGCGAATGGATCAGCTGGCGCGGGCTGAACAAACGCACGCCGCGCTGGGTGCGCTGGAGCGGCTGGCCGACCATCGCCTTTATCCTCACCACCGTCTACGGCCAGCTGATCAGCGTCTATGACTACGCCCAGGCGGCACTGCTGATCCTCGGCGGCTCCACCGTCGCGGCGATGCTGGTGGGCTTTCTCTACGGCCGCGGCAAGCGGGTCTGGTGCCGCCATCTGTGCCCGGTCAGCGGCGTGTTCGCCCTCCTCGCCCGCTTGGCGCCGGTGCACTACAAGGTCGACGAACAGCGCTGGCTGGAAAATCGCGAACCGCACCTGCCGACACCCAACTGCGCCCCGCTGATCGACATCCGTCGCATGCAGGGTAATGCCGATTGCCATGCCTGTGGCCGCTGCAGCAGCCAGCGGGGCGCAGTGCAGCTGAGCGCCCGTTCGCCCAATTCTGAAATCCTCATCGTCGGCGGTCAGCAGCAAAGCGATCACTGGGACAGCACCCTGTTGCTGTTCGGCATGATCGGTCTGGCGATGGGCGCCTTCCAGTGGACGGTCAGTCCCTGGTTCATCACCCTCAAGCAGGCCGCGGCGGAATGGCTGGTGGATCGCGACATCTTCTGGCCGCTGGAAGCCAATGCGCCCTGGTGGCTGCTGACCCATTATCCGCAGGCCAACGACGCCTTCACCTGGCTCGATGGCGCCGTGATCCTCACCTACATCTTCGGTGCCTCGTTGCTCGTTGGCGGCGCGCTGTGGCTGCTGCTGCGTGCGGCCGTGCGGGTGATGCGCCGTGGCGACAATGTGTTCCAGCACCTCGCATTGGCACTGGTGCCGCTGGGTGGCGCCGGGCTGTTTCTCGGCCTGTCCGCCACCACGGTCAAGCTGCTGCGCTACGAGGGCTTCCTGCTGGCCTGGGCGCAACCGGCTCGCGCCGCGCTGCTGATCGGCGCCGTGGCGTGGAGTCTGTACCTGGCCTGGAACGTGATCAGCCGTCACGGCGGCAACGGCCTGCGCCGGCTGCTGGCGTTCGCCTGCGTCAACGCCGGTTGCGCGCTGGTGGGCTATGGCTGGTGGCTGCAGTTCTGGGGCTGGAGCTGAGGTCGATGAGGCATTGAGTGGGCCGCCCGCTGCGGCCCACATACACCTAACCTCGCAAAACGAACGAAGGGAACAGCTGGTCCAGCCGTTCCCACAGGCGCTGCTGATCGTAGGGTGCGCGGCTCTCGGCGAGGCTGTCGTCGAGCATGCGCGCGGTGCGCACGCACTGCACGGCGAAGCGTTCGACACCCAGCCGGCGCAGGCGCTGAGCCATGTCCCACAGCATGTCGGCGTCGAACAGTTGCCAGTGCACGGTGGTCCGGCACTCATGCTCGACGCCGCTTTCCAGCAGGTGTTCGAGACTCTTCCAGTTGGCCTTGCCGCTGCCATCCACGCCGGTGATCGCGCTGCTGTGCTCGGGTAGCGCCTTGATGTCGAAACCGACCCAATCCACCAGCGGCAGGATGTTGGCGAACAGCTTCGGCTTGATGCCGGCGCTGTGCAGGCCGACCTTGTAGCCCAGCGCCCGCACCTGGGCGATGGCCTCGGGCAGCGCGGTCTGCAGGGTCGGCTCGCCACCGCTGAACACCACCGCCTCGAGCAGGCCGACGCGCTGTTCGAGAAAGGCGAGAATCTCCGGCCAGGGCTTTTCCTCACTGCCACAGGCGGGGATCAGCTGCGGGTTGTGGCAGTAGCGGCAGCGCCAGCCGCAACCCTGGCAGAACAGCACGCAGGCCAGATGGTCTGGGAAATCCAGCGTGGTCAGGGGGACCAGCCCCCCGACGCGAAGTGCTGCGGTCACCGCGCCGCTGCTTCAGTGAAATGCAGGCGCTCGCGATGCTCGGACTGCTTGCCCGGGTTGAAAGCGGTAACCGGGCGGTGATAGCCCATCACGCGGGTCCAGACTTCGCAACGTTGGCGCTGGTCCTGGGGCAGTTGGCTGGCTGGGTTCATGGTGACGCTCCTTTTGCTTAGGGTTGATTATGCGGCGCCGCACCTATTGGAGCGGCGTGACACGGGATCGCAGATCAGACCGCCAGGGCCGCTTCGGCTTGCTGCTTGTGCAGCAGCGCCTCATCGCACTTCGGGCAGAACTCGTGCTCGCCAGCGAGATAACCGTGCACCGGGCAGATCGAGAAGGTGGGCGTTACCGTCAGGTAAGGCAGGCGGTAACGCGACAGCGCATTGCGTACCAGCTTCTTGCAGGCCTCAGCCGACGAAATCTGCTCGGCCATGTACAGGTGCAGCACGGTGCCGCCGGTGTACTTGCACTGCAGCTCGTCCTGCAGCTCCAGGGCCTCGAAGGGGTCGTCGGTGAAGCCGACCGGCAGTTGCGAGGAGTTGGTGTAGTACGGCGCCTCGGCCGAACCCGCCTGGAGGATGTCGGGGAAGCGCTTGCGGTCTTCCTTGGCGAAACGATAGGTGGTGCCTTCGGCCGGCGTCGCCTCGAGGTTGTAGAGGTGCCCAGTGTCTTCTTGGAACTGCACCAGCCGCGCCCGCACGTGGTCGAGCACCTCGATCGCCAGGGCGCGACCGCCAGCGGTCTGCAGCCCCTCGGTGTCGTCGGTGAAGTTGCGCACCATCTCGTGCAAGCCGTTCACCCCGATGGTGGAGAAGTGATTGCGCAGCGTGCCCAGATAACGCTTGGTGTAGGGGTAGAGCCCGGCATCCATATGGTGCTGGATGACCTTGCGCTTGACCTCCAGACTCTGCCGCGCCATGTCCAGCAGCGCATCCAGCTGTTCGAGCAGCGCCGCCTTGTCACCACGGTAGAGATAGCCCAGCCGCGCACAGTTGACCGTCACCACGCCCAGCGAACCGGTCTGCTCGGCAGAGCCGAACAGCCCGCCACCGCGCTTGAGCAGCTCGCGCACGTCCAGCTGCAGGCGGCAGCACATCGAACGCACCTGGTTCGGCTGCATGTCCGAATTAAGGAAGTTCTGGAAGTACGGCAGCCCGTAGCGCGCCGTCATCTCGAACAGGCGCTCGGCGTTCTCGCTGTCCCAGGGGAAGTCGTGGGTGATGTTGTAGGTCGGGATCGGGAAGGTGAAAACCCGGCCGAGGCCGTCACCGGCCTGCATCACTTCTATATAGGCACGGTTGATCAGCTCCATCTCGGCCTGCAGCTCGCCGTAGGCGAAGGGCATCTCCTCGCCGCCGATGTAGGGGATCTGTTCGCGCAGATCTTCGGGGCAGACCCAGTCGAAGGTCAGGTTGGTGAACGGGGTCTGCGTGCCCCAGCGCGACGGCACGTTGAGGTTGTAGATGAACTCCTGAATGGCCTGGCGGATTTCGGCGAAGCCAAGGTTGTCCTTGCGCACGAACGGTGCGAGGTAGGTATCGAAGCTGCTGAACGCCTGCGCGCCGGCCCACTCGTTCTGCAGCGTGCCGAGAAAATTGACCATCTGCCCCAGCGCGCTGGACAGGTGCTTGGGCGGGCCGGCCTCAACCCGCCCCGGAATCCCGTTGAAGCCCTCATTGAGCAGGGTCCGCAGTGACCAGCCAGCGCAATAGCCGGCGAGCATGTCCAGGTCATGGATATGCAGATCGCCTTCGCGATGCGCCGTGCCGATCTCCGGGCTGTAGACCTCGTCCAGCCAGTAGTTGGCGGTGACCTTGCCAGACACGTTGAGGATCAGCCCGCCGAGTGAGTAGCCCTGGTTGGCGTTGGCGCGCACCCGCCAGTCTTCGCGGGAGAGGTATTCGTTCATCGAGGCGGCGACGTCGACCACCACCTTGCGATCTCGGCGCAGACGCGCATGGCGTTCGCGGTAGACGATGTAGGCCCGGGCGGTATCGAAGTAGCCGGCTGCCATCAGGGCACGCTCGACGCCGTCCTGCACCTGCTCCACCTCCACCGCCGTGCGATGGGCCAGTTGCTGACGAACGGCCTGGGCCAATGCCTGCGCCACTGCCAACTCGAACTCGCCGGTCGCCGCGCCCGCCGCCGCGATGGCGCGCTCGATCTTGTCCACTTCGAACGCCGCCAGTCGGCCATCGCGCTTGCGCAGTGAAACCGGTTTCGCCACCTCTGCCTGCCTGGGCATCAACGCCTCCATAACCATATGTAGTGAATTTATTCGCAAGAAACACAATATGGTGTGACTTTAGAGGTGGAACCTCATTACCGAATTGATCATCGTCAAGCACAGGCAAGTGATCGCCCGACGGCGCCGACGGCTCATGGCCGACACTCTTGTCCGTGATCAAGGAAGCGGCGGACACCGGACTCCTAGGATGCAGGCTGATAAACCCGGTTCAATCCGGGGGAGGACACATGCTCACTGAAAAAACCCTGGTCGCGGAATTGCGCCGCCACCATCTGTTCAGCCGACTGCCCGAGGCGGCGTTACAGGAGGTGTGCACCTCTGCCAACCTGAAGCGCCTGCCTGCGGGGGCCTCGCTGTTTCATCAGGGCGATAAGGCCGACCGCTTCTATTTCCTCTTCAGCGGCCAGATCAAGCTGCACCGCGTAGTCTGCGACGGGCAGGAGAAGCTGGTGGAAGTGATGCGTGCCGGTGAATCGTTCGCCGAAGCGCTGTTGTTCAAGGGCACGCCGAGCTATCCGGTCAGCGCCACCGCGCTAAAGGCCAGCCTGGTGGCGAGCCTGAACGGGCCGCATTACCGGCGAATTCTCGAGCAGCACCCGGATATCTGCCTAGACATCCTCGCCACCCTGAGCATTCGTCTGCACCAGCGTATGACCGAGATCGACACCCTCACCCTGGCCAACGCCAGCCATCGCGTGGTGCGCTTTCTCGCGCAATCGCAGCAGGACGACAGCGGCGTGGTGGTGCTCGATGTGCCGAAACGCTTGATCGCGTCGAAACTGGGCATTCAGCCGGAAACCTTCTCGCGCATCCTGCATCGGCTGATCGACGCCGGAACCATATCGGTCCAGCGGCGACGCATCGAGATTCTCGACAACCGCAAGCTCGCCGCCTATGACGAGTGACCTGCGGCAGAACGCCCCAGTGTTCTTGATTGCTGTCAAAGCCAGTCGCCGGCGCGCCTTGGAAAATGACCCGCGCCACGCCACCGTCAGGAAAACGCGATGATCACCACAACGCCTGCGCCCCTGGTCTATTCATGCTCCGGTTGTTCGAATGTCGCGCAGCTGGCCAACACCCTGGCGGTGCGTCTCGATCGCGCCGGGCTGGCGGAAATGTCCTGCATCGCCGGCGTCGGCGGGCGCGTTGCAGCGCTGGTGAAGAAAGCCAACTCCGGCCGCCCCATTCTCGCCATCGACGGCTGCCCGATGCATTGCGCCCGCGCCTGCCTCGCGCAGCACGGCGTGACACCCGACGTGCACATCACCCTCAGCAGCTACGGCTTGCGCAAGCGCTATCGGGAAGACTGCAGCGAGGAGGAGATCAGCGCGCTGTTCGATGACATGAAAGACATTATCGCCAGTGACCGGATGCAGTTGCGCACGGCCTGAAACCCACGGACTGAGCGTGTCGCTGGAATCGCGGAACAGTTCGTTCCAGCGGGTAGCGCGCCCTGCGCCCCCCGCACTGCTGCGCCGCGCCGGGGCGGTCCGCCAGCCTGAGCCTTGCAGGCGCAGGCAGTTTGCGACGGCTGCGGGCGGAACAATCGGTCAGGCTCTGGCCGCCTGTGCCCGGCCGGCCGCCGCCACCTCCTCGCCGGCACCCTGCAGCAGTTTCCACAGCCAGCTCGGCAGCGTGTCGGGGTCGAGACTGTCGATCAGATTCTTGATCGCCAGGCCCAGCTCGGTATCACCCTCGATAACCAGCCGGCGGCGGAAGAACAGCGTATCCGGGTCTTCCTGACGGCTGGCCAACAGCAGGAACTCGCGCCAGTTGCCGCGAATGGTCACCTCCACCGGTGCCTGCGCCGCAATGCGCAGCTGCTCGCGCTCGCAGGTCAGGCACCAGGCAAGGCCGAGGTCGGCGACTTCGAGCTTCATCCAGTGGCCGTCAAGCACGTCAAAGGCGCCGTCGCTCAGTGCTTCGGCGAATACCTGATTGAGGCTGCGCTCCAGCGCAAGGCGCTGGAGCAGGAATGGCGTCTTGGCCGCAAGCGGCAACAGCCGCCCGCCGAGATTCACCAGATGGGCACGTGGATTCAGCATAATCCGGCCTCCTCGGCGCGCAGCATGCCCGGCTGGCCATGCCAATACCCATTGCAACCGTCCACCGCCAGCGGCGGCAGCGCGCCCTTGCGCACCGCATCGAAGGCAGCGACCACCTCGTCCATACCGGCAGCGCGCGGGCTCAGGCGCAGCAGATCGGCACCGCTGTCGACCAGACCCGCGTAGTCGGCGAGCAGGTTGCTGACCGCTGCAGACATGGTCTGGATACCGTTGATCGTGAACAGCGCCTCACCCTCCTGGCTCAGCAGCGGAATGCCCTCGGGATAGTTCTGGCAGCAGAACTGGCAGTCGTCCTTCGGCCGGTTCTCGGCACGGGCGGTGAAGCAGCGCGCCGAATAGGCCAGTGGCAGATGACCATAGGCGAATATCTCGATTTCCGGCAGTGCCACGCCCAGCTCCTGCAGTTGCGCGCGGGCACTCTTGATCAGCTTGCCGGAGGCTTCCACCGGCGGCACCCAGCGGGTCATGCCGCTGGCCACCAGCTCGGCCAGGGCGTGGCCGTTGTATAGGTTCAGCGCCGGGCCGCCAACGAAGGGCAGCTTGCGCTCGGACATCAGCTGCACCGCGCCCATGTCATTGGCTTCCACCAGCAGCTCGCCGTTGTCACACAGGCGGCGCAGGCTGGATAGCTCGGAAGCGGCTTCGACCAGGGTCAGGCCGGACAGCACCAGCTGCGCCGAGGAGGCTTCAGCCAGATCGCGGGCCAGACCAAGCCAGTCGTCGAGCATCAGCGCGCGGCGCTTGGAGCAAACGGTTTCGCCGAGGTAGATAACATCCAGCGGCTGGCTGGCCATGTTGGCGTAGAAGTCCAGCGTCTGCTGGCGATCCCAGTAGAACAGCACCGGGCCCAGAGAAAGTTTCATGGGTGACTCCTCGTTCATTGCCAGGCCCGATGGTAGGCACCCAGGGTGGTTTGCGAGCCTTCGGAGAGACCGTCCAGCACCTGCCGCCAGCCGGGTTCGACCGCGTAGCGCTGCGGCGCCTTGAGATAGCTGTCCAGCGCCGCGCGCCAGACCCGAGTGACCTGCTCGACATAGGCCGGGCTGCGCTGGCGGCCCTCGATCTTCATCGCGGTGACGCCGATGGCGGAAAGCTCGGGGATCAGATCCAGGGTGTTCAGGCTGGTGGGTTCTTCGAGCGCGTGGAAGCGCTGACCATTGACCATGAAGCGCCCTTTGCACAGCGTCGGGTAACCAGCCGATTCGCCTTCGGCGTAGCGGTCGATCAGTACGTTGTTGAGGCGCGAGGTCAGCCCTTCCGGCTCCTCGCTCCAGCGCACCGCCTTGGCCGGCGAGCAGACGCCACAGAGATTGGGTGATTCGCCGGTAAGGTACGAAGACAGATGGCAACGACCCTCGGCCATGATGCACAGGCTGCCAAAGGCGAACACTTCGATCGGCACCGGGCTGCTCGCCGCGACCTGCTTGACCTGCTTGAGCGAAAGCACCCGCGGCAGCACAGCGCGGCTGATGCCGTAGCGCTGCTGATAGAAGCCCAGCGCGGCGGCATTGGTAGCCGACCCCTGCACCGACAGATGCAGATTGAGTTTGGGATGGCGCTTGCTGGCATAGCCGAGCACGCCGGGGTCGGCCGCGATCAGCGCATCCACGCCCATGTCGGCGGCCTGATCCACGGCGCGCTGCCAGCGATTCCAGCCGTCCGGCTGGGCATAGGTGTTGACGGCGATATACAGCTGCCGGCCCTTCTCGCGGATCAGCTGCAGACCCTTGTCGAGCTGCTTTTCATCGAGATTGAGGCCGGCGAAATGGCGGGCGTTGGTGTCGTCGCGAAATCCGACATAAATGGCATCGGCGCCCTGCTGGACGGCGGCCTTGAGCGCGGGCAGGCTTCCTGCCGGGCAGACCAGGTGCATGACAACTCCTAGACATTCGGGTACATGCGCGCCACGCACCGATGGCGTGGCGGTCGTTCGGCTGAACGGAAAACAGCCGGCAGTCTAGGCAGCTGACCATTGGCCAGCATTGATAGGGGTCAAGTTTGCTCGGACGTCGCGACTGCGACGAAATGCAGCGGAAGGTGCGCGCCAGCTGTGCCATGGCTGGCGAGCAATTGCCTCAAATGCCCTCGTCGCCCTCGAATTCCTCGGTGGCACGGGCGACCATCTGCCGCCACGCGCCGGACTCCTCACCAAGCAGGCGTATGGCCTTCAGGCTCGCAGCGAAGGCGTCGCGATAGTGCAGCGGATTGTTTTCGCTGGCGGCGCGTTCGGCGAAGGCCTGCGCCTCGCTCAACAGCGCTTCGAATTCGTTCTGGTCCAGTGCCATGGAGCTCTCCTCGGTTGTGTTATGAGGTTAGACCATGGCAGGTCGTCTGCGACTCTCGCCGGCCGACGGGCGCTACTTGAGCTTCAGCCGTCGCGCCAGCTTGTGCAGGTTGCTCGGGTCGACATCCAGCAGACGGGCGGCTTGCGCCCAGTTCTCGCCGCTGGCCTCCAGCGCCCGGACGATGGCCTGGCGCTGGGCAGCATCGACGGTGTAGCGCAGCGGCAGCACCTCGTCGGCGACTACCGGCTCATCGGCTACCTGCGCCGCGACCGCACCGACAGCATGGCTGTCCAGGTCCAGCAGATCGGGCTCCAGCGTCAGGATCTCGCTGCGCGACGCGCCACGGCTGAGCAGGCGCAGCGCCGCGCGGCTGACCACATGCTCCAGCTCGCGCACGTTGCCCGGCCAGGAATAGGCCAGCAGAGCGCGCTCGGCGGCCGGCGACAGTCGCATGCTGCGCAGCCCCAGCCGCGCGCGATTGAGTTCGAGGAAGTGCCCGGCGAGGATCAGCACGTCGTTGCCACGCTCGCGCAAGGGTGGAATCGGCGCCGGATAGACCGACAGCCGGTGATAGAGATCGGCGCGAAAATGCCCGTCACGCACGCTTTCGCGCAGGTTGCGGTTGGTCGCGGCGATGATGCGCACATCGACCTGGCGCGGTTTGTCCGCACCGAGGCGCTGGATCTCGCCATTCTGCAAGGTGCGCAGCAGCTTGGCCTGCACCGTCAGCGGCAGCTCGCCAACCTCGTCGAGCAGCAGCGTGCCGCCATTGGCGGCGTCGAAACGACCGGGCCGATCGGTGGTGGCACCGGAGAACGCGCCTTTGACGTGGCCGAACAGTTCGCTCTCGGCCAGGGATTCCGGCAGTGCCGCGCAGTTGACGTGCACCAGCGGCTTGTTGCGCCGCCGCGAATGCCGATGCAGCCAGCGCGCGAACAGCTCCTTGCCGACACCGGTCTCGCCCAGCAGCAGCACTGGCAATTCGGAATCGGCCACCACCTGCAATTCGCGCAGCAGTTCGCGGATCACATCGCTCTGACCGAGAATTTCGCCATCACCATGATCGAGTGCGGCTTCCATTACGTCGCTACGCGCCAGGCGCAGACCGCGATTCTCATGCTCCAGCCGGGTAACCCGCACCGCGGCCTCGATCACCAGTGTGTAGCGCTGCAGGTCGCAGCGGGCGTCATCGCCAAAGGTGCCGGCATGCAGCGCATCCAGCGTCAGCGCACCCCACAGCTTGCCTTCGACGTAGAGGCTGACGCCCATGCAGTCATGCACCGGCAACGGCTCGCCGATGTGCTCGTCGAGCAAACCGTCATAGGGGTCCGGCAGGCGGCTGTCGGGCTCGAACCAGGTCGGCTCGCGCTGGGAGAGGATCGCCGCCAGACGCGGATGCTGCGCTACGACGAAGCGCCGGCCCAGCGCCTCCTGCACCAGCCCTACCGCCGCCAGTGGCCGCAGGCTGTCCTCGTCGAGGCGCAACAGCACGACGGCACCGCAGCGAAAGTGCTGGTGCAGGGTGTGCACCAGACGTTGCAGGCGCACCGCGTTGGGCAGTTCGGTGGTCAGGTCGGCAAGCAGTGCGTCAGCCATCATGGTGCTGGATACCCTCATGGTTTTTCGAACCATAACCGCTTCGGGTAATTTCCACCAGCAGCGTGTCGCAGCCGCCAGTTTCCGCGGTGTCGGCGCCTGGCACGGCTGTTGCGATGGACGGGTCATATCCATCAGGACCACTGCCATGACCACCGACCTAATCGACCAGACCCTCGGCAATCTCGCATGTTCGGTGCCGGGTGCCACCCGGGTATTCCGCCAGTTCCGCCTGGACTTCTGCTGCGGTGGCGACCTGCCGCTGAGCGAGGCCGCGGCGCGAATCGATGTCGATCCGCACATCATCGCCGACGCACTGCTCGCCCTCGAGCCGGAAGAGTCCGAGAAGGACTGGCGCGCCGAGCCCGCTGGCCAGCTGATCGAATACATCCTGGCGCGCTTCCATGAGCGGCATCGCGACCAGTTCCCGGAGCTGATTCGCCTGGCCAGCCGGGTCGAGCAGGTCCATGGCAGCCGCCCCGAATGCCCCAACGGTCTCGCCGAACACCTGTGGCACATGCAGCAGGAGCTGGAAAGCCACATGCTGAAGGAGGAACAGATTCTCTTCCCGATGCTGCAGCGCGGCATGCGCTTCCCGCAGGCACAGGGGCCGATCTCGGTAATGCGCTACGAGCATCAGGAGCACGGCAATGCCCTGGAACAGTTGGCAGCGCTGACCAACGACATCACCCCGCCGGCCAACGCATGCAATACCTGGCGCGCGTTGTATCGCGGGCTGGAGGAGATGCGCAGCGACCTGATGCAGCACATCCACCTGGAGAACAACGTGCTGTTCCGTAACGCGGAAATGACCGCGCCGACAGCGAGCGATGAAGGCGTACAACGTATTGAGGTGGCTCAACCATGAAACAGTATCTGCAACCTATCGCCTGGGGCGTGGCAATGGCCTCGGTCGTCGCCCTGGCCAGCAGCTTCGCCCTGAGCATGGCCGTCGGCACGGCGCAGGCGGCCACTGCACACGATCACAGCCACCCAACGCCCGTCGCCGCCCAAGCTACGCCAGGCGAGCGCTGGGCCACCGACGCCGCTCTGCGCGAAGGCATGACCCGTATCCACGAAGTCGTACAACGCAGCATGCCAAGTGCCCCCGGCCAGCCGGTCAGTGACGAGTCGGCGGCCGCGCTGCAACGCGACATCGAAGCGGCGACCAGCTATCTCATCGCCAACTGCAAGTTGCCGGAAGCCGCTGACAATGCGCTGCATGGCCTGTTGATCGACCTGCTCAAGGGCGCCGAGGCGCTGTCCGACGCCGAGCAGCGTGAACAGGGCCTGCAGCGCATTTTCGAGGCACTGGAACGTTATCCGCAGCTGTTTGCCGAGCCGGTATGGCGTGAAGGATTCGTCGCGCATCTGCACTGATCGCCTACGCGGTACTGAGCCGCGTATGGCCAGATCATGACCGTCATCAACTTCTAACCTGCGTCATCGCCCATCACATGCGCTAGGCTGAAGGCCGACGTTTGTTGTTGTTCAATTGAAACAGGACGCCTTGCATGGTGCTTCACCGCGTACACCACCAGATTCTCCGCAGCCACCACCTGTTCGAACCGTTGAATGAAGAGCAGATGGAAGAACTGCTCAATGCCAGCCAACTGCTCAACCTCGACAAGGGTGACAACCTGTTCCACCAGGGCGAGCCGGCACACAACTTCTACTTCGTCATCTCCGGTGCGGTTAAGGTCTACCGCCTGACGCCCGACGGCCAGGAGAAGGTCTTCGAGGTCATCGGCAACCGCCAGACCTTTGCCGAAGCCATGATGCTGATGGACACGCCCAACTACGTGGCCTCGGCCCAGGCGGTCTGCCCGTCGCAGGTCTACCGGTTCTCCAACGCGGCCTACATGCGCCTGCTGGAAGCGAACCAGCGCCTCACCTTCGCCCTGCTCGGCAAGCTCTGCGTGCGCCTGCACCAGCGCATCAACGAGATCGAAACGCTGTCGCTGAAGAACGCCACCCACCGCGTGGTGCGCTATCTGCTGACGCAACTGGCGCGAGTGAAGGACGGCAGCAACAGCTTCGAACTACCGATGGCCAAGCAGCTGGTGGCCGGGCACCTGTCGATCCAGCCGGAGACGTTCTCGCGGATCATTCGTCGACTGATCGACGAGAGCATCATCACCCAGGAAGGCCGGCAGATCGCCATCCTCGATCGCCAGCGACTCGAGCAGTTCGAGTGAGTTGATCGTCGTCAAAGCCCGCGGATTTTCCGCCGTGTCAGGCTTTACCGACCGAGAGGAGCGCCGCCATGCCCAGATGCCTGTACTGCCAGCAGGACAACCCGCCGAAGCAAGCCGAATGCGGCAACTGCGGCATGCCGCTGCCGGAACACGCCGACAGCGCCCCGGAGCGCCGGCAGCGGCGCTTCCTGTGGTTCTGCATTGGTCTCAGCATCTTCTGCGCGGTGATGATCGTCTGGCTGCCGCGCCATCTGTTCTGATGGCGCCCCACCCAATGATGTCTACAGCGGATAGTCGCTTCGCAGTGAAACGCCGCCCCGTGCTGAAGCGGATGTGCCGCGAAACAGCTCAGCGACCACCCGCAGCAATCCTTCAGCGTGGCCCCATGATCTGCGCCAGCGCATCCGGCTGCGGCGCACCCTGGTGCTGCTGCAGGCGGTCGTTGTCGTCGAGATAGAAGATCGCCGGAGTCGCCTGGGCGCCCAGTTCGCTCATCAGCATCAGGTTGTCGGTGAGCTGTTTCTCCAGAGCTGCCGGGATCTTCTGCAACGGCTTCAGCTTGCTCGCCTTGCCGGCCGCCTCGTGCTCGTTGAGCGCTGCCTGCGGATCCTTGGCGCTGAGCAACGCGGCGGACTTGCCGGCACTGTCGGCGCGCAGCATGCCGACCATGATGTGTCGCAACTGCACCTTGCCGGACTCGACCCAGGGCCGGGCCTGCTTCCAGAACATGTTGCAGTACGGACAGTTCGGGTCGCTGAACATGTAGATGACGCGCGGCGCGTCGGCCTTGCCGTCGGCGATCCAGGTGCTGTTCTCCATGCGCGTCCACATTTCCTTGCCCAGCGGTTCGTAGACCAGCTTCTCCAGGTGCGCGCGGGTCAGGTCCTCACCCTTGGCATCGAGCAGGCTGCCGATCAGCACGTGCTCGCCATCCGGGGTGAGATACAGCGCCATGCCCTGTCCGTTGTAACGCGCGGCATAGCCCTTGAGCCCGCCGGGTGCCGCGAAACTGCCGACGACCTCGGCGCCACGCGCCTCGACGGCCTTGATCGCCTCCGGCAATTCCTCGGCCTGCGCCATGGGCAGGGCCAGCAGGCTGACGCCGGCCAGCAGGTAGGGTAACGGCTTGAATCGAATCACTGCGCAGCTTCCTCTTTCAGTTTTTCCAGCGCGCGCGCCAGGCTGGCGTGCGAGAGTTCGCCGAGATGGCTGCTGACCTGGCGGCCATCGGCGTTGTAGAACAGCGTGGTCGGCAGCGCCGTGGAGCCCACGTGCTGGCCGAGGCGCCCGCCACTGTCGAGCAGGACGTTATCGAGACTCAGCCCCGCGGTTTCCAGGAAGCGATTGATCTCCCCCTCCCCCTCGCCCTGATTGACGAACAGGAACAGGGTGTCGCTTTCCCGGGCTTGGGCGTCGGCGAGCACCGGCATCTCGCGCCGGCACGGCGGGCACCAGGTCGCCCAGAGATTGATCACCAGCGGCTGGCCGGAGTAATCCTCCAGCGCCACCGGGCGACCCTGGTTGTCGCGCAGGGCCATTTCCGGCAGCCGCGTGCCCTGCTCGAAGGAGTGCCAGGCCAGGTTACTGAAGCCCCAGCTGAGGATTCCCACCGTCAGCGCGATACCCAGCGGCTTGCGCAGTTCGCGGTCGCGCCAGCCCCACCAGATGCCCAACGCCAGCGCAGCGACCAGCCCGGGCCAGGCGATGAAGCCACCGTCACGGATATCGATGACGCTTAGCCAGTCATCCCGGTAGTACGCCCAGTACAGCGTGACAAAGGCCAGGCGAGCCACCAGCAGCGCCACCAGCAGCAGGCGAAACAGCTGCCGCTCCGGGTTGCGCTCGCTGCGGCGGCCGACCCACCAGCCGGTCAGGGTCGCCAGCAGCAGGCTGCCCAGCAGCAATACATGGGGCACCGCCAGGGCCAGCGGCCCGATATTCACAGTCAGCATCAACCTCGCTCCCGGGTCTGGTTCCAGTTCTGCAGAAAGTCCCCGGCACCGACCTCGCCGGTGATACGGCGTTCGCGGCGCTCGACGCCATCCGGGCCGATCCACAGCAGCGTCGGCGGGCCGAGCACCTGGTAACGGTCCAGCAATTCGCGGCTGGCGGCGTCGCTGCGGGTCACGTCGGGGCGCAGCACGCGCACGCCGTCCAGGCTCGCCTGCACCTCGGCATTGCCGAAGACCTCCTTCTCCATGACCTTACAGGAGACGCACCAGTCGGCGTAGTAATCGATCAGCACCCACTGGCCCTGCGCTTTGGCCGCTGCCAGCTCACGATCCAGCACCGCCGGATCGCTGAAACCGAGCGCGTGAGCTTCGGCGGAGATGGCACCCGTTCCACCGCCGGCATAGATCGCCAGCGGCCGACGCGGATCATCCGCGCCGCCGGCGGCACCGAGCAGCATCGCTGCGCCCCACAGGCCCAGCAGAATGCCGCTGGCCTGACAGAGCACGCGCTGGCGTTGCACTGCCTGCGCCACATGCAGCAAGGCGGTGGCGAGCACCACCAACAGTGCGCCCCACAGGCCCAGCCACAGCCAGTCGGCCAGCAACGGACGCGCAACGAACAGCGCTGCCGCGAGGAAGAGAAAGCCGAATACCACCTTGACCCGGTCCATCCAGGCGCCCGGCTTGGGCAGAAAACGCTGGCCGACCGTCACCAGCAACAGCAACGGCGTGCCGATGCCCAGGCCCAGCGCGAACAGCACCAAGCCACCCTGCAGCGCACTGCCGCTCTGTGCGATGAACAGCAGCGCGGCGGCCAGCGGTGCGGTCATGCAGGGGCCGACCAGCAGGCCGGAGAGCACGCCCAGCGCGCCAGCCCCGGCGAGGCTGCCCCCGCGCTGGCGATCACCGACACGCTGCAGGCGATCACGCAGCGTCACCGGCAATTGCAGCTCGAACAAACCGAACATCGGCAGCGCCAGCAACACGAACAGCACGGCGAAACTGGTCAGCAGCCAGGGCTGCTGCAGCGCCGCCTGCAGGTTGGCGCCGAGCAGCGCCGCCAGTACACCGAGCCCGGCGTAGACCAGCGCCATGCTGACTACGTAGGTCGCCGCCAGGGCAAAACCACGGCGCGAGGTGGCACCGCTGCCGACCACGATGCCCGCCAGGATCGGCAACATCGGCAGCGAACAGGGAGTGAAGGCCAGCAGCAGACCGAGGCCGAAGAACACCAGCAGGCTCCAGGCCAGTGCCTGGCTTTCGAGGCCGCTGACCAGCGCCTGATCTTCGGCCAGCCCAGGCGCTGCCGCCGTGCCGTTGCCAGTCAACGACACCTCGCGGGTCTGCGGCGGATAGCAGAGTCCTGCATCGGCGCAGCCCTGCCAGCCGAGACGCACACTATTCTCCGCGCCCGGCGGGATCAGCAGTTCGAGGCTGTCGCGGTAGATCTGCGAATTGCCGAAGAACTCGTCGCTGTAGGGCTCGCCCTCGGGCAGCGGCGGCTGGCGCTCCGGCGGCAGGCCGTCGAACTGCAGGCGCTGCTGATAGAGGTAATAGCCCGGTGCGATCCGCCAGTGCAGCAGCGTCGCGCCGTTCTCCTGCGGGCTGACCGTCAGCGCGAACGCCTCTTCCACCGGCAGAAAATCATCCTGCGAGCCGCCGCCAAACAGCCCACCGGCCGGCAGCGCCAATCCGGGCGCCAACAGAAACAGCAGAAGAACCAATATGCGCATGAGAGTCCTGGCCGAGAAATGACTGCCGCGCAGCATGCCGCGACGGGATTAACGCGCCATTAACAGGCCGTTGAAAAACGTAGGCGAGGCCGCCAGCGCGAGGCAAAACAGGCGAAAAAGCGCAGTTTACGAACGGTAAATGAGCATTTTGAGCCTGTTTTTAACGCTGCGATGGCAACGCAGGTAGTTTTTCAACGGCCTGCTAACGCCAGCGCACGGCTGCATAACGTTGCCTTAATCGCTAAGGTCCATCCTTGAGCTTTTTCTGCGGACCCTCCCATGCACGTGCTGCTTGCCGAAGACGACGCGCTGATCGCCAGCGGTATCGTCGCCGGGCTCAATGCCCAGGGCCTGATCGTCGACCACGCCGCGACTGCGGCGGATGCCGAAGCCCTGCTGCGTACGGCGCACTTCGATGTGCTGATCCTCGACCTCGGCCTGCCCGACGAAGACGGCATCGTCCTGCTGCGACGCCTGCGCCAACAGGGCCTGGAACTACCGGTGCTGGTGCTCACCGCACGCGATGCGGTCAGCGACCGGGTCACCGGCCTGCAGGCGGGTGCCGACGACTACCTGCTCAAGCCGTTCGATCTGCGCGAGCTGGCCGCGCGCCTGCACACGCTGATGCGGCGCATGTCCGGCCGCAGCGTCAACCTCATCGAACATGGCCGGTTGAGCTACGACCCGAGCCGCTGCGAAGCACGCCTGGACGGCCGCCTCGTCGACCTGTCGCGCCGCGAACAGGCACTGCTGCAGGCGCTGCTCAACAACCAGGGCCGGGTGCTCAGCAGCGAGCAGCTCAAGGACGCGGTCTACGGTTTTGCCGACGACGTCGAGAGCAACGCCCTGAACGTGCATATCCACCATCTGCGCCGCAAGCTCGGCAGCGGCATCGTCGAAACCGTGCGGGGCCTCGGCTACCGTCTCGGCCTCGCAGGCGACGAGGACGCGCCATGAGCCTGCGTCTGCGCCTGACCGTGATGCTCGGTTCGGCCTTCGTGCTGCTCTGGACGTTGGCTGCGACCTGGATGCTGGTCGATCTTCGCAGCCAGATGATGCTCTCGCTCGATCAGCGCTTGGCCGCCTCGGCGCGCATGGTCGCCGGTCTGCTGGTGCAGTTGCCGCAGCCGGTGCCCGGCGACGGCCCGCCGCAGCGTCTGAGCGCCGAGCAACTGGGCATCCCCAACGGCCTGGCCTGCCAGGTCAGCTCGCTGCGTGGCGAGGTGCTGGCGCGCAGCCACAGTGCGCCCGACCAGCAGCTGGACGCCGAGCAGAACGGCTTTCGCGACCAGTTGATCGACGGCGTGCCCTGGCGCAGCTTCACCCTGGTGCAAGGCGAGCTGCGCATCACCACGGCCGACCGCCTGGATGAGCGTGCCGCGCTGAAGCGCTCGGTGTTGCTGGCGGCGGCGCTGCCCGTGGCGGTCGCCCTGCTCGGCAGCCTGGGTCTGCTCTGGCTTGGCCTGGGCCGAGGGCTGGCGCCCGTGCGGCGGATTCGCGAGGCACTGACCCGACGCAGCGCCGACTCCCTCGAACCCTTGCCGGTCGAAGGCCTGCCGCCGGAGCTGCTGCCGCTGGTGCAGACGCAGAACCAGCTGTTCCAGCGCATCGCCCAGGCCATCGAACGCGAACGCCGGCTGACCGGCGACGCCGCCCACGAACTGCGCAGCCCGCTGACAGCGATCAAGACCCACCTGCAGGTAGCACGCATGACAGAAGGCGCCACCGCCGAACAGGCGCTGGCGAACGCCGAGGCCGGCGCCGACCGCCTGCAGCGCACACTGGAACAGCTATTGTTGCTGGCCCGGGTGGAAGGCAGTCTGGATTTCGACGATGGCCTGCAGTGCACGGCCGCCGAGGTCGCGCGACTGGCGATTCAGGACGCCAGTGGCGGTGACGGCGCGCCAATCCTGTTGCAGGTCCCGGCGGACCTGCCCGACACGCCGCTGGCCATGCCGCCGGTGCTGGCCATCGCCGCGCTGCGCAACCTGCTGGAAAATGCCCAGCGCCACACCGCGCCGGGCAGCGCCGTCACGCTGACCCTGCAGCCTGAAGCCGAGCGAGTACGCTTCGAAGTACGCGACCAGGGCCCGGGCATCGCCGCCGAGCATCTCGAGCACCTGACCCGCCGCTTCTGGCGACACGCCGCCAGCAGTGGCAGCGGCCTGGGCCTGGCCATTGTCCAGGCGATCGCGCAACGCTGCGACTGCACCCTCACCTTCGAGAGCCAGGCCGGCGGCCTACGCGTATTGCTGACGGTGCCGCTGCAGCGCTGAGCACGCGCTTAGCCAGGGAATTCCAGGTGGAAGGTCGTCCAGCCCTTCTGCGACGTACAACCGATCGCACCCTGATGGGCCTGAACGATCGAACGGGTGATCGCCAGGCCCAGCCCGGCATTGCTCGGGCTGCCTTCGCGGCGCGCCGGGTCGACCCGGTAGAAGCGGTCGAACAGTCGCTCCAGATGCTCGGGCGCTATGGTCGCCCCGGGATTGCTCACCTCAAGCGTCACGTGACCTGAGCCTCGCTCGATGGTCACCCGGATCCGCTCGCCGTCGGGCGTGTAACGCAGCGCATTGGACAGCAGGTTCGACAGCGCCCGGCGCAGCATCAACAGATCGCCCTGAATGGTGCCGGCACCGGAAAGCTCGAAACGCACCCCGCGCTCGTCCGCCGAGAGCTGGTAATAGTCCAGCAGCTGCGCGCACAACGCATCCAGCGCGACGGGCTTGGCGTCCGGCACGATCAGCCCGTTATCCGCCTTGGCGAGGAACAGCATGTCGTCGATCATCCGGGACATGCGCTGCAGCTCCTCCAGATTCGAATGCAGGTTGTCCTGGTACTGATCCAGCGTACGCGCGCGGGTCAGCGCCACCTCGGTGTGGGTCATCAGGTTGCTCAGCGGTGTGCGCAGCTCGTGGGCGATGTCGGCGGAAAAGTTCGACAGCCGCACGAAGGCGTCCTCCAGTCGCGCCAGCATGGCGTTGAACGCCTGCACCAGCTGCTGCAGCTCGGCCGGTGTCGACTCGTCGGGGATGCGCTCGCGCAGCGACTTGGCCGAGACGGACGCGGCCACCTGGGTCACATCGCGCAACGGTCGCAAGCCGCTGCGCACCAGCAGCCAGCCGAGCAGCCCGCTGAGCAAGGCACAGAGCACCAGCGCCGACCATAGCCAGCCGCTGAACGTATGGAAGAAGGCCTTGTGCGCGGTGACATCGAGCAGGATCAGCAAGGTCAGCCGCTGTGCGCCGATCGCGAGATGCCCGGCCTCGCCACGCCAGACGTGGCCGTCCAGTGTCAGCTCTCCCGCCTCCCGGCCGATCAGCCCGAGTAGCGGCGGTTCCGCTTCATCAACGCCCGGCTGAGGAAACAGCTGTGCACCGCGTTCATCGAAAATGAAACCGCGCATCTCGCTGTGCCCGCCGAGCAGCGCCTGCAGCTGTGGGCGAACGCGCTCGAAGTTCTGCAGGTCGTCCAGCTCCCCCAGCAGGCGTCGGCTTGCCTCGAGCTTTTCGTGCAGCGTATGGCGGTCCAGTTCGTCGAAGTGATGTTCGCTGAGCTGGCTGAAGAAGTAACCGGCGGCGGCCAACACGCCGGTCACCGCCAGCATGAACATCAGGCTCAGCCGCGCGGTCAGCGACAGCCGCTTCATGGCGCGTCCGGCTCGTCGAGCATGTAACCCATGCCCCGTGCGGTGTGGATCAGCTTGGGCTCGAAGCCATCGTCGATCTTCACACGCAAGCGACGGATCGCCACCTCGATGACGTTGGTGTCACTGTCGAAATTCATGTCCCACACCTGGGAAGCGATCAGCGACTTGGGCAGCACCTCGCCGCGCCGACGCAGCAGCAGTTCCAGCAGGGCGAATTCCTTGGCAGTCAGGTCAATACGCTGGCCAGCCCGCACCGCGCGGCGCTTGAGCAGATCGACCTCCAGATCGGCGATCTTCAACTGGGTCTGCAAGGCCGCCGCGTTGCCTCGTCGCAGCAGGGTGCGCACGCGCGCCAGCAGTTCGGAGAAAGCGAACGGCTTGACCAGATAATCGTCGGCGCCCAGCTCCAGCCCCTTGACGCGATCCTCGACGCGATCGCGCGCGGTCAGAAACAGCACCGGCACCTCGTTGCCCGACGCCCGCACCAGGCGCAACACTTCCCAGCCATCAAGGCCCGGCATCATCACGTCGAGAATCAGCAGGTCATAGGGCGTACTCAGCACATGCTGCAGCGCGTCGGTGCCGCTGGTAACACGGTCGACGGTGAAGCCGGCCTCGCTCAGCCCCTGCTGCAGGTACATGCCGGTTTTCGGTTCGTCTTCAGCGACCAGCAATTTCATGGCGGCGAGTTCCTTCGGTGGCGACGCCGCAAGTGTGGCAGTGCCCGCAGCTGGGACGCCACGAAGCTGACAAAAAAGTAATCTTCCGATCAGCCTCTTGTCAGGCCGCCGGGGTTAGCGTGGTACTCAGAAAAATGATGCTTGACCTTGCCATCGCGTCAAGGTTGAGCATCAAGCCAGTGCTACCAGACTGGCTAACCGAGGACCATCCCATGACCAGCATTCAACTCAAGGTATCCGGCATGACCTGCGGCGCGTGCGTCCGGCATGTAACCGCGGCACTACAGCCCTTGGCGGGTGTCGAGCGCGTCGAGGTCGATCTGGCCGCCGGGGTCGCCCGGATAGACGGCACGGCCGATAGCGCGGAGCTGATCGCCGCACTCGACGAAGCCGGTTACCCTGCCGAGGTCACCACCGACTCGCCTGCCCCGACGCCCCGCAAAACCGGATGCGGTTGCGGCTGCAACTGAACATCGCTCTGGAGAAGCCCATGAAACTCTACCTCACCGCACTCGCCGCTCTGCTGATGTCCGGCATGGCCCACGCCGCGGACGTCATCGATGTGCATCGCGATGCCAACTGCGGCTGCTGCAAGGACTGGATCAAGTACCTGGAGGCCAACGGTTTCGAGGTGCGCGATCACGTCGAAAGCAACATGTCGGCGGTCAAGCAGAAGCTGGGTGTCGCGCCTCGCCTGGGCTCATGCCACACCGGTGTGATTGACGGCAAGTTCGTCGAAGGCCACGTTCCGGTTGCGGCGATTCATGAGCTGAAGAAGCGCGACGATCTCGCCGGTGTTGCCGTACCGGGCATGCCGGCGGGCTCGCCGGGCATGGATTATGGCCAGCCGCACCAGCAGTACCAGGTGATCGGCCTGACCACCAAGGGCCGCGATCTGGTGCTCGGCGACTACCTCGGCGCGCAACCGGTTCGCTAAGCCGCGCTGCCATCAGGACAGGCGATGCCGTTCGGCATCTCCGGCAGGGCCAGCCCGATTGGGGCTGGCCACGCTGCCAGCTGACAAAATCGTAATTTTCGCTTCAGGTCGCTGACAGATGCACCGCGCTATGGTGCTTGTCACAAGCGTTGCAACGTCGCGCCTGCGCGGCGGCAAACCAACAATTCGATCGACCGAACAGGACCCGCATGCAATTGACCAGTTCTCGGCGCACCTTCGTCAAAAGCCTGGCTGCCGGCGGCGCCGTCGCTGGCCTCGGGCTGTGGCAACAGCCCGTCTGGGCGCTGACCAGCCCAGGTCAGCCGACGGTGCTCAGCGGCACCGAGTTCGACCTCACCATTGATTCCATGAGCGTGGACTTCACCGGCAAGCGCCGCACTGCCATGGCCATCAACGGCAGCATCCCCGGCCCATTGTTGCGCTGGCGCGAGGGCGACACCGTGACCCTGCGCGTGCGCAACCGGCTACCCCACGACACTTCCATCCATTGGCACGGCATCCTGCTGCCGGCCAACATGGACGGCTTACCGGCTTCAGCTTCGCCGGCATCGCGCCGGATGGCATGTACGAATACCGCTTCAAGGTCGTCCAGAGCGGCACCTACTGGTACCACAGCCACTCCGGTTTTCAGGAACAGCTGGGCGTCTATGGCGCGCTGATCATCGATCCCAAGGAGCCGGAGCCTTTCAGCTACGATCGCGACTATGTGGTGTTCCTTTCCGACTGGACCGACGAAAGCCCGGCACGGGTGCTGGCCAAGCTGAAGAAGCGCTCGGACTACTACAACCGGGGCCGCCGCACGCTTGGCGATTTCATCAATGACGTCGCCGACAACGGCTGGAGTGACACCGTCAGCAAGCGCTGGGCCTGGGCGAAGATGAACATGTCGCCGACCGATCTGGCCGATATCAGCGGTGCCACCTACACCTACCTGCTCAACGGCCAGGCGCCGGACGGCAACTGGACCGGCCTGTTTCAGCCAGGCGAGCGCATCCGCCTGCGCCTGATCAACGGCTCGGCGATGAGTTATTTCGACTTCCGCATCCCCGGTCTCAAGCTCACCGTGGTCGCCGCCGACGGGCAGAACGTCGAACCGGTGCAGGTGGACGAAGTGCGCCTGGCCGTGGCGGAAACCCTCGACGTGATCGTCGAGCCGGACGGCAGCCAGGACGCCTATACCCTGTTCGCCCAAGCCATGGACCGCAGCGGCTATGCCCGCGGCACGCTGGCAGTGCGCGATGGCTTGCAGGCGTCGGTGCCCGAGCCCGATCCGCGCCCAGAACTGAGCATGGAGGACATGGGCCACGGTGATCATGCCGCCCACGGCCAGGCTGCTGCGCCTGCGCCGAGCGACGATCCTCACGCCGGGCATGGCGACATGGATCACGGCGCGATGAATCAGAATGAGATGAATGGCCAGATGGACCACGCGACCATGGGCCACGGCTCGTCCGGCGGCGGCATGCAGACGCATCCGGCAAGCGAAACCGACAACCCGCTGGTGTACATGCAGACCATGATGCCGGTGTCCAAGCTGGACGATCCCGGCATCGGCCTGCGCGACAACGGCCGGCGCGTGCTGACCTACGCCGACCTGCGCAGCACCTTCGCCGATCCGGACGGCCGTGAGCCGACGCGCACCATCGAACTGCACCTGACCGGACACATGGAGCGCTTCGCCTGGTCGTTCGACGGCATCCCCTTCGCCGACGCCGAGCCGATCCGCCTCAGATACGGCGAGCGGGTGCGCTTCGTGCTGGTCAACGACACCATGATGCACCACCCCATCCACCTGCACGGGCTGTGGAGCGATCTGGAGGACGAACACGGCAATTTCCAGGTGCGCAAGCACACCATCGACATGCCACCGGGTTCGAAACGCAGCTATCGCGTCACCGCCGACGCCCTCGGGCGCTGGGCCTATCACTGCCACATGCTGATGCACATGGACCTCGGGATGTTCCGCGAAGTCCGCGTAGAAGAATGACGGAGAAAACCATGAAAACAATCAAGCGCACCGCCCTGCTCGCCTTCGGCCTGGCCGCCGCTCTCAGCCTCAACGCCGCCTACGCGCAAAGCGAGCAGGACGGTCATCATCCCGCCAACGCGCCAGCCGAACAGGCCGCGCCGCAGGCCAGCCAGCCCAAGCCCGGACAAAAGCAGGGCGACATGATGCAGGGCATGGACCACGACAAGATGCAGGACATGCACGACCAGCACATGGGTTCCGACCACATGGACCACGGCAGCATGGGCAACGGAAAGATGCAGAACGACCTGCCAAAGGGCGCCGAACAAGGCAAGCCGCATGATCATTAAGACACTGCCGGTCGCCATCGCCCTCGCACTGGCTGCGACGGCGAGCCAGGCGCAGCAGGCCATGGATCATTCCGGACACGCCGGGCACGCTGCGCCAGCGGACCACAGCCAGATGGATCCTGGGCAGATGGGTCACAGCCAGATGAACCATGAGCCTGTGAACCAAGGCGGCATGGATCATCGCGATCACAGCAGCATGGATCACAGTTCAATGGCTCACCCGCCAGTCACCGGCGTCGGCACCGGACAGGAGCCGCGCACGCCAATTCCTACGATCAGCGATGCTGACCGCGCCGCGGCATTTCCCGACCTGCCGCCTCATTCTATGCATCAGGGCGGCAGCAATTTTCTGTTCCTCGCCGATCAGCTGGAATGGCAGGACGCCGATGAAGGCAGCACGCTGGCCTGGGACCTTTCCGGCTGGTATGGCGGCGATATCGACCGCCTCGCCTTCCGCTCCGAGGGTGAGCGCACCAATGGCCACACCGAGGAGGCCGAACTGCAGCTGCTCTGGAGCCACGCCATCGGCCCCTGGTGGGAAACCGTCGCCGGCGTGCGCCAGGACTTCAAGCCTGGTTCGCCACAGACCTGGGCCGCCTTTGGCGTGCAGGGCATGCCACTGTTCGGTCTGGAAACAGAAGCCACGGCTTTCCTTGGCGAGGGGCCAGAGCGCGCTGCGCCTGGAGGCTGAATACGACATCCTGCTGACCCAGCGCTGGGTACTGCAGCCCACCGCGGAGCTGAACCTGCACGGGCGCAACGACCAGGCGCGCGGCGTCGGTTCCGGTCTCAGCGACGCCAGTGTCGGTCTGCGCCTGCGTTACGAGATAAGTCGTCAGTTCGCGCCTTATGTCGGCGTCAGCTGGGGCCGTGCCTACGGCAATACCGCTGACCTGCTGCGTGCCGATGACGAAGACGTCAGCGAGGCGAAGCTGGTAGCCGGTATTCGCTTCTGGTTCTGAGGCCCCACGTATGAAGACTGTCCTGGCGACACTGGCACTGAGCACCCTGCTGGTTGCAATCGGCGGCGCGCTGGTGGTGTATTCCGGCATCATCGATGTCGGCGCGGACGCCCCGCACAGCGCGCCACTGCACGCCGTGCTGGAGACCACCCGTGAACGCGCCGTGGCCGTGCGCGCCCGCGACCTCGAAGTGCCGACGCTGGGGTCTGCGGAGCAGATTCGTTCCGGGGCGGGCAACTACGCGGCCATGTGCGTCGGTTGCCACCTGGCGCCCGGCGTCGAGCCGACCGAACTGAGCCAGGGCCTCTACCCCGCGCCCCCAACGCTTGCCGAGGACTCCCACGACAACGACCCGGCCGCGACTTTCTGGGTCATCAAGCATGGACTCAAGTCCACCGGCATGCCGGCGTGGGGCAAGTTCATGGAGGACCGCTACATCTGGTCGCTGGTCGCCTTCGTCGAACAACTGCCCTCACTCACCCCGCTGGAATACCAGACGCTAGTGGACTCTAGTGACGGCCACCAGCACGGTGGCGGTGAATCGGACATGCACGATCACAGCGGCCAGCACCCCGCTCCTGCCGCCGATCAGCAGCCGGCAGGCGCGGACCATCATCAAGGTGCGCACGACGGCCATGCGCCGGCGCAATCAGAAGCAGCACCGGAAGCCGATGTACACCACCACCCGGACGGTAGCCGCCACGTGCATTGATGCGTAGCACGGGACAATTCGCCTTCAGACCGCGCGCCTCAGCGCTTCGCCTCGATCTGTCCGACTCGCTCCAGCCAACCCGACTCCAGGCGTGGCTGGTCGGTATCCATGCTCCGCGCCTCCATCGCCTCGCGATGACGATCGATCTCGGCGACCGAATCGCTGAGGCCGGTGAGGTTGCCATCGAGCTGGTGCATCTGCGTCAGCCCCAGGTGATAGAAGCGCAGCAGCTTCATCGCATCCGGGTCGCCCGCACTTACGCCGGCCTTGACCTGGTGCATCATGTTGGTCACGCGCATCAGGCTGCGCTTGAGCTTCCAGCCGTACACCGCCGCCGCCATCCACGGCTGCTGCCAGTAAAGCCACCTGACAATTCCGATCGTCAGCGCTAACCCAACTGCCACCCCGACGATATTCAGCCGCAGGTTGTCGCCACCGGGCTCACCGAACAGTGCCACGGCCAAGGTCGACAAGCCCATGGCGAGCACGGCAAAGGTCACCGCGACGATCAGGGTGCTGCGCCGGGTTTGCTGGCGATAGGTTTCGGGGCTGAGCGGAACGATCTCAAATAGCACCACGGGGCGATGTCCTTGGCTGAGGAGGGAGATGAGCGGCGGCCATTATCACCTCAATCGCCGCGCGCTGACTGATACAGCGCAGTATCTGCCGCGCTCCGGCTATGCTGGAGGCCGCGCCCGATCGGAGAACCCCATGCGCCGCCTTGCTACCCCCGCCGACCAACAGCGGGTCTACGACATCTACATGCACCCGGACGTGGTGCCCTACCTGGGCTTCGATCCCATGCCGCGCGAGCACTTCGGCAAGGTCTTCGAGCCGTTGTTCGAAAGCGCCGGTTTCTATGTTTTCGAAGACGCTGGCGTGGTGCAGGGCTTCTACAAGGTGCAGCGCCATCTGGGCCGCGCCGCCCATGTGGCCTACCTCGGCACCCTGGCCGTCGCGCCCGAGGTCAGGGGCAGCGGCCTGGCGCGACGGATGATGCAGGACGCCCTCGACCGGCTGGCCGCCAGCGGCATTCGGCGCGTGGAATTGACAGTGGAGGCGGACAACCCGCGGGCCATCGCCTTCTACGAGCGTTTCGGCTTTGTTCACGAAGGCACGCAGCGCGCCGCCTACAAGCGCAGCAGCGACGACGGCTTCGTCGACGAACTGATGTATGGCCTGTTGCTGGAGCCCGGGCGGGCCCCAGCGTAGGTACTGCGTCGTTCGTCAGCCCTTGAGCTTGCTGGTGATCTTCGCCACATGCTCGCCCTGGTAGCGCGCGATGGCCAGTTCCTTCTCCGAAGGCTGGCGCGAGCCGTCGCCACCGGCGATGGTCGTGGCGCCGTAGGGCGTGCCACCGTTGGTTTCGGAGATATCGAAGAACTCGCTGATGCCATAACCGGTCGGCACGATGACCATGCCGTGGTGCGCCAGGGTGGTCCAGGTCGAGGTGATGGTCATCTCCTGCCCGCCGCCGGTGCCGGTCGAGGCGAACACGCTGGCGACCTTGCCGTGCAGCGCGCCCTTGGCCCACAGGCCGCCGGTGCGGTCGAGGAAGTTGCGCATCTGCCCGGACATGTTGCCGAAGCGGGTCGGGGTGCCAAAGATGATGCCGTCGTAGTTCGGCAGCTCGTTCGGATCGGCGATGTCGGCTGGCTGATCGACCTTGCCGCCGGCGTTGCGGAAGGCGTCTTCCGGCATGGTTTCCGGCACGCGCTTGATCGTGACCTCGACGCCCGGGACGCGGCGCGCACCTTCGGCGACGGCATTGGCCATGGTTTCGATGTGGCCGTACATCGAGTGATAGAGCACGAGAATCTTCGCCATCTTGCTTTCCTCTTTCGGTGGGTAAGTCTGAATAAAGTCGTGGATGGGATAACGCACCAGGCGGGTCGTTCCGACGCGGGGCGTCAGAGCGACTCGACCAGGATGACTTCGCTGTCGGTCACGGCTCTGATGCTCAGCCGCGCCTCGTCGCGCACGGCCACGCCATCGCCCGCGGCGACCGCAAGTCCGTTGATTTCGATCTGGCCGCTGGCAGGCACCAGATACACCCGGTGCCCGGCGCCAATTTCGTAGTCAGCGCTCTGCCCTGCTGCAAGCGTAGCCGCTGCCAGGCGGGCCTCGGCACGAATCGGCAGCGCCTCGTCATCGCCGGGCAGACCACTGGCGAGCGTGACGAAGGCGCCAGCGCGCTCGCCGCTGGGGAACTGGCGAGTG
The DNA here is from genome assembly GCF_021432085.1 of Stutzerimonas kunmingensis. Taxonomy (GTDB): domain Bacteria; phylum Pseudomonadota; class Gammaproteobacteria; order Pseudomonadales; family Pseudomonadaceae; genus Stutzerimonas. The sequence goes on from NZ_CP090366.1 coordinate 3,240,708, forward strand.
CCCCAGGCCGGCGGCAGGCCGGTCTGCTGCGGGTGAATCCAGATCTGGAAGATGCGCGTTTCCACGTCTTCCAGGTTGTACTCGCTGTGCACGATGCCGGTGCCGGCGCTCATCACCTGCACATCGCCGGCGACGGTACGGCCGCGGTTACCGAGGCTGTCTTCATGAGTGATGGCGCCCTGGCGGACATAGGTGATGATTTCCATGTCGCGGTGCGAGTGCGGCTCGAAGCCCGATTGCGGCGCGATGCTGTCGTCGTTCCAGACGCGCAGGCGGCCCCAGCGCATGCGCTCGACATCGTGATAATCGGCAAAGGAAAAATGGTGGCGCGCGTTCAGCCAGCCGTGCTGCGCATGACCAAGCTGGGCATATGGACGTCGTTCGATCATCTCGCTCTCCGCAGATGGGACACCGGGCAACCCGGCGAATGAGGGAGATGATCCATTCAATCCGATCAACAATGTCTGCAATTTTCCGCCAATAACTATCGAATAAATCGATAATCAGGCAGGTCGACTATCCCGGTGAAAGCGGCGCGGCGGCCGGGTCTATTGCCCGCAGCGCGTTTACCTGCGACAAAGCGCTCCCTTTTTTCAGCTTTCAGGAAGCGCATGAATGAACGATGAATTGCGGGTCGAAGACATTCAGCTCGGCGACGGTAAGGCGGTGGTCAAGGGCGCGCTGATCACCACCCAGTACCGCGGCACGCTGAGCGATGGGACGGAGTTCGACAGTTCTTACGCGCGCGGCAAACCCTTCCAGTGCGTCATCGGCACCGGCCGGGTGATCAAGGGCTGGGACATCGGGCTGATGGGCATGCGGGTCGGCGGCAAGCGGCGGCTGTTCGTGCCGGCGCAGCTGGGCTATGGCGAACGCCAGGTCGGCGCGCATATCCCGCCCAATTCGGATCTGCACTTCGAGATCGAACTGCTGGAAGTGCTGACGCGCGACGACTGATCGCCCTTTCTGGCGGCCCTGCGGACCGCCAGAAAGTCGCGCGTATCAGGCCTCGCCCGCGAGGTCCGGGCGCGCCACGCCGTGGGGATACTGCTCGCGGTAGCGTGCCAGCCAGACGGCCCCGGCCGGATCTTCCCAGGCGTGACGGTGCAACAGCGCCATGCCATCCGGATCGTTCAGCAGGCGCCAGCGCGCCGCCTCGGCATCCGCGCCGTCCGGGCCGACCGCCAGCACCTGACCGAGGCGCTGCTCGCGCAAACGCTCGGCGCCAGTGACCACCCTGGCATGCCGGGCGCGCGCCATGGCACAGACCAGCGCGTTGTACAGCGGATCGACCACCGCCACGAGGAAGCCATGGCGCAAGGCAACCGCCTGGTTCTGCTGCTGGTACAGGTCGGTATTGGCCAGCTCGGTGGGCGGTGCGTATTCCTCCGGGATCAGGAACAGCTTGCTGCGCCGCGCGGCCAGGCCGAGACCGGTACGGCTGGTGATCACCGAAACCGGCGCCGAGAGGATCAGCGACACCACGATTGGCGCCAGCCACCAGAGAAAGGCCGCATCCAGCCAGGCAACCAGGGCCGTCCAGAGCACGCCGATGACGATCTGCGAACCATGCCGACGCAGCGCCTCGCCCCAGGGCGTGGCGTCATCGCCGCGCTGCGGCGATTTCCACTGCACCGACCAGCCGAGGAACGCCGCGGTGACGAACACGCTGTGAAAGAGCATGCGCACCGGCGCCAGCAGCACCGAGAACAGCGTTTCGATCAGCATCGACAACACCACCCGCAGCCGCCCGCCATAGGCCTGCGCGCCCTGGATGCAGACCAGCAGCACACTGAGCAACTTGGGCAGGAACAGCAGCGTCATGGTCGCCGAGAACAGCGCGATGGCCTCCTCCGGATGCCAGCGTGGCCACAGCGGGTAGAGCTGGTTCGGCTGCAGGAAGTACTCCGGCTCCATCAGCGTATGGATCGCCAGCAGGCCGGTGGACAGCAGCAGGAAGAGGAACCACAGCGGCGCCGACAGGTAGGACATCACCCCGGTGAGGAACACCAGGCGATGCACCGTATGCACGCCACGCACCATGAACAGACGGAAGTTCATCAGGTTGCCGTGGCACCAGCGGCGGTCGCGCTTGAGCTCGTCGAGCAGGTTCGGCGGCAGTTCCTCGTAGCTGCCCGGCAGGTCATAGGCGATCCACACGCCCCAGCCGGCACGGCGCATCAGCGCGGCTTCGACGAAGTCGTGGGAGAGGATCGCGCCGGCGAACGAACCGGTGCCGGGCAACGGCGCCAGCGCGCAGTGCTCGATGAACGGCTTCACGCGAATGATCGCGTTATGGCCCCAGTAATGCGATTCACCCAGCTGCCAGAAGTTGAGCCCGGCGGTGAACAGCGGTCCGTAGACGCGCGTGGCGAACTGCTGCAGCCGCGCATAGAGCGTGTCCATGCCCGACGCCTTGGGCGCAGTCTGGATGATGCCGGCGTTGGGATTGGCCTCCATCAATCGCACCAGGCTGGTCAGACATTCGCCACTCATCACGCTGTCGGCGTCCAGCACCACCATGTAGCGGTAGCTACTGCCCCAGCGACGACAGAAGTCGTCGATGTTGCCGCTCTTGCGCTTCACCCGACGACGGCGGCGACGGTAGAAGATGTGGCCGAAGCCATCCACCGCACGGCACAACTCGACCCAGGCCTTCTGCTCGGCAACACAGGTGTCCGGGTCGTTGCTGTCGCTGAGCACGAAGATGTCGAAATGCTCGAGCTCACCGGTTGCCTTGAGCGACTCGTAAGTCGCGCGCAGGCCGGCGAACACACGCGGCACGTCCTCGTTGGCAATCGGCATCACCAGCGCCGTACGCGCCTCGGCCGGTATCGGTTCGGTGCCGGGGCTGCTGGCCGAGATGCTGTAACGGTCCTTGCCGCGAAGTAGCTGGAAGAAGCCCATCAGCGCGGTCCAGAAGCCCACCGAGACCCAGCAGAACAGCAGTGCGAAGAGCAGCAGGATGCTGGTCTGCACCACATAGGGAAGGATCTGCCGGGCCGATTCGGACAGCGGCTGGACGAACACTTCCTGCATGTCGACCAGGAACCAGCCCTGGTAAGGCAGCACCGCCTTCATCTGCCAGGTGGCAAAGGCGGTCTGGCCGAGCATCAGCACCAGCAGTGCCGCACGGCGCAGCGCCGCGACCCGGCGCCAGCGCGCCTCGTCGAGCGGCTGCGGACTGGGCTCGAAGTGACGCCGCGGCGGCGTGCGGCCCAGCATCCGGCGCCAACCGCGGCGCAGAATATTGGTATGCCAGGGCTCCGGCACCATGCGTGTGCGCACGATCGGCGGGGTCGACTGCACATACGCGCGGCCCTGGTGGTCCTCGGCGATCACGCCGGCGCGGTCGAACAGATCGCCCCAGCCCAGCCGCAGTCGCGCGACCACCGAGTCGAGCAGACGCCGCGACGGGCTGCGCTGCGCGCTGGTCTCGGCAGACAGTTCATCATGCAGCGCGAACAGGCCGCCCCGCTCGGCCGCCTGCCGGTATCTGGCCGGGTCCTCGGTTTCGTTCAATGCCAGGCCGTCGCAATAGTTTTGCGTCAGACCATTCACTGCATGCTGCTCATTCATGGGGAGGAATCTGGTAGGTCCAGGTTTCGGAAAGGGTCTTGTCGCCATCGACCAGCGCCGCACGCATCTCGACCGGGCGCGCCGGGTCGCGAACCTTCACGCGCAGCGTCAGGCGCCAGCCCTTGGTGACGGTGTTGTAGCGCAGGTTGTTTTCCACCAGCTCGGCATTGTCATCGACGCTGACGCGCGTGCTGACCGGCGCATCCTCGGCGAGCTTCTCCAGCACCGGCCCGACGAAGTCCACGACCAGCGCCGTGCTGCCGTCAGGCTGGCGGATCAGGTTGGCCTGCTTGACGTCGCCGGTGGAGATACGGGTCTGCTGCACCCACGCCAGCTCAGGATCGTGCAGGCTCGGTTCGTCCATGGAAAAGTGCAGGCGGTATTCCAGATCCAGCGACTGGCCGGGCTCCGGCTGCTTTTCCGGGGACCAGAAGGCGACGATGTTGTCATTGGTCTCGTCAGGCGTCGGGATCTCGATCAGCTCAACGTGGCCCTTGCCCCAGTCGCCGCGGGTTTCCACCCAGCCGCTCGGGCGCAGCTCGTAGCGGTCGTCCAGGTCTTCGTAACGGCCGAAATCGCGAGTGCGCTGCATCAGCCCGAAGCCGCGCGGGTTCTCCACGCTGAACGCACTCACGGCCAGCCGCTTCGGATTGTTCAGCGGACGCCAGATCCATTCGCCACTGCCGGCATGAATCGCCAGACCCTCGGAGTCATGCAGTTGCGGACGGAAGTTGGTGACATTGCTCGGCTGGTTGGCGCCGAACAGGAACATGCTGGTCAGCGGCGCAATCCCAAGCTTGCCGACCTGCTCGCGGAGAAACACCTTGGCCTGCACGTCCAGCGTGCTGTCCTTGCCCGGCGTCAGCACCATGCGATAGGCGCCGGTGGCGCGCGGCGAATCGAGCAGCGCGTAGATCACCAGGTTGCGCCGATCAGCCTGCGGCCGCTCGACCCAGAATTCGCGGAACCGCGGGAACTCCTCGCCCACTGGTAGTGCCGTGTCGACCGCCAGCCCGCGCGCGGAGAGCCCGTACCACTGGCCCTTGCCGATGATGCGGAAGTAGCTGGCGCCGAGCAGGGTCATCACCTCGTCCTGCTTGTCCTTCTTGTTCAGCGGATAGAGCACCTTGAAGCCGGCGAAGCCCAGCCCCTCCAGCGAGGCCGGGTCGATGTCGACACCGCCGAACTCGAACATCGACGGGTCGTAGCGAATCTCGCGCACTTTCGTCGCGGTGATTTCATTGATGCGCACCGGCGTGTCGAAGTGCATGCCCTGGTGATAGAACTGCAGATGGAACGGGGTTTCGACGTCCTTCCAGTAGGCATGCTCCGGGTTGAAGCGCACGCGCTGGTAGTCGGCGAATGCCATCTTGCGGAATTCGTCGGGCAGGTTGCTCACCGGCTCCTCGTAACCGCTGGCAGCCAGTTCCTGAGCCCGCTTGGCCACATCGTCGAGGCTGAACGCCAGCGCACTGCCAGCCATAAGCATGCACAGGCCACCCGCCAGACCGGCCAGCATGCGTGCCGGCTGATTCCCCGTGTTCCATTGAAAAATGCGTAACACACCGCCTCCGAATTACACGTTTGTGCAGAGTTCGCTCTGCTTCGCTGTTTCTGATCGCCTACAACCCACGTATTCCGCCGCTTTGCTCTACAGCGCGGCAGCGGTCGTGGGCTGGATGCAGATCGCCATACAGAAAAAAGTCTTACAACAACTCGAATCGCACGCTTTGCACCGACCGCGAGTCGAGGCCCAACTGGACTTCAAACTCGCCGGGCTCGGCCACGTAGTCGAGTCGCGCGTCAGGAAACTTCAGATCGTCCTCGCCCAGTTCAAAGCGCACTACCCGCGACTCGCCTGGCTCTAACATGAGCTTTTCGAAGCGCTTGAGTTCCTTGATCGGACGTACGCTGGAGCCGACCAGATCCTGCAGATACAGCTGCACTACCGTCGCGCCGGCGCGTGCGCCAGTGTTCTTTACCGTTACGCTGACCTCCAGAATCTGGCCGCGTTTCAGCTGATGTCGTGAAAGCTGCGGCTTCGCCAGCTCGAACTCGGTGTAGCTCAGGCCATAACCGAACGGGTACAGCGCACCGTTGGGTTCTTCGAAATACTGCGAGGTGTAGTTGCCAGGGCGACCCTCGACGTAGGGTCGGCCGAGTCGCGGGTGGTTGTAGTAGGTCGGAATCTGGCCAACCGAGCGCGGAAAGGAGATCGGCAGTTTGCCGGACGGGTTGTGCGCACCGAGCAGCACCTCGGCAATCGCGTGCCCGCCCTCGGTGCCGGCGAACCAGGTTTCCAGCACGGCATCCGCGTTGTCCTTGACCCAGCCCAGTTGCAGCGGCCGGCCATTCATCAAAACCACCACCAGCGGTTTGCCGGTGGCAGCCAGCGCTTCGAGCAGTGCCTGCTGGCTGGCCGGCAGCGTGAGACTGGTACGGCTAGAGGATTCGTGGGACATGCCACGTGACTCGCCCACCGCAGCAACGATCACGTTAGCCTCGCGCGCGGCACGCACGGCCTCGTCGATCATCGCCTGCGGCAGGCGCGGGTCCTGCGTCACTTCCGGGCGATCCCAGTTGAGAAAGTTCAGGTACTCGATCAGTCGCGGATCGTCGGTGACGTTCGCGCCACGGGCATGAACGACCCGGCCGGAATCGCCCACTGCAGCCTCGAGTCCCTGGCGCAGCGTCACCGTCTGTGCCGCCACACCGGCCGCCGACCAGCTGCCGAGCATGTCAACGTGGGAATCGGCCAGCGGGCCGACCAGCGCGATGGTCGCGTCCTTGCGCAGTGGCAGCGTCTGCTGACGGTTCTCCAGCAGGACCAGCGAGTCGCGCGCCACTTGCCTTGCCGCCTGGCGATGCAGGCGGATTTCGGCATTGACCTCGACGGGATCGTCCGCCGCCTTGCCGATACGCCGATGAGGATCATGGAACAGGCCGAGGTCGTACTTGGCACCGAGCACACGCCCCACGGCCTGGTCGATCAGCTCGATCGGCACCTCACCGCGCTCGACCAGCCCCGGCAGTTCCTGCAGATAAAGCGAGTCATGCATGCTCAGATCGATACCCGCCTCGATCGCCAGGCGCGCAGCCTCGCGCCCGTCGCGGGCCACGCCGTGGCGCAGCAGTTCGTCGATGGCGCCGTGGTCGCTGATGTTCAGCCCACGGAAGCCCCAGTCGTCGCGCAGCAGGTCGCGCAACAGCCAGCGGTTGGCGCTGGCCGGCATGCCGTTGACGGTGTTCAGCGCGATCATCACGCCGCCTGCGCCGGCGTCCACCGCGGCACGGTATGGCGGTAGATAATCCTGATGCATACGCTGCGGACTCATGTCGACCACGTTGTAGTCGCGGCCCCCTTCCACCGCGCCGTACAGGGCGAAGTGCTTGACGCTGGCCATCACGCTGTCCGCGGCGCTCAGGCGCTCACCCTGATAGGCGCGCACCAGCGTGCCGGCGATCTGCGATACCAGGTAGGGATCTTCGCCGAAGCCTTCGGAGGTCCGGCCCCAGCGCGGATCACGGGTGATGTCGACCATCGGTGCAAATGTCAGGTCCAGGCCGTCGGCGCTGGCCTCGATGGCCGACACGCGACCGCTAAGGGCGATGGCCTCGAGATCCCAGCTCGACGCCAGCGCCAGGCTGATCGGGAAGATGGTGCGGTGGCCGTGAATGACGTCGTAGGCGAAAAAGATCGGAACGCCCAGGCGACTGCGCAGCGCCGCATCCTGCATGGGGCGGTTGTCGGCGCGGGTGACCGAATTGAAGGTGGCGCCAATGCGTCCGGCAGCGATCTCCTCGACGATCCGCTCGCGCGGCATGTCACCACCGATGCTGATCAGCCGCAGCTGGCCGATCTTCTCCACCAGGGTCATGCGCTCGAGCAGGGTTTCGATCAGCGCCTGCCGGTCATCCAGCGGCAACGCGGGCTGTGCCGCACTGGCGAACGAGCCCATCGCGCTGGCAAGCAGGACAAACGGCAACAGCCTTTTCATCATCACGTTCCGCAACCCCATTCGTTAGAACCGATCAGCCACACACAGGCACACCCATCGCGCCGCCTGTGAAAGCCGATCGCAATGGGTTGAAGACAATTTTTAAAGTTCGATGGTGCCGTCGAGATAAAGCACGGCCTGCCCGGCCACCATCACACGATCCGCTTCGACCCGGCAGTGCAGGATGCCGCTACGTTTCGACGCCTGCAGCGCCACCAGCTCGTTACGCCCCAGCCGCTCGGCCCAGTACGGCGCAAGCCCGGCATGGATGGAGCCGGTGACCGGGTCCTCGTCGCCGCCGTTGGCTGGCCAGAAATAACGGGAGGCGAAATCCTGCTCGCGTCCCGGCGCGGTCACTACCACATCCAGTGGCGCCAGCGTGCGCAGCGCCTGCAGATCGGGCGCCAGCGCCCTGACCTCGCGCTCGTCACGGTAGACGGCGAACCATGCCTGCGGACTGCACAGCACCGCTTCCGGCTCGCACCCAAGCCCCTGCAACAATGCCGCCGGCGGTTCGGCAACCGGTTCCGGCGCGCGGTTGGGGAAGCTCATTTCCAGCATGCCATCAGCCCGTCGCTGCACCGCCAAGTCACCCACAGCGGCGGCGCGGAAGGTCAGCGGTGCCTGAGCCAGGCCCGCTTCCAGCAGCACAAAGGCGCTGGCCAGCGTGGCATGGCCGCAGAAGTCGATTTCAGTCAGTGGCGAAAACCAGCGGATGTGAAACGCCCCGTCCGCTTCGCGTACGAAAAAGGCCGTTTCAGAAAGATTGTTTTCGGCGGCGATGGCTTGCATCAGCGCGTCCGGCAGCCAGGTTTGCAGGGGTATCACTGCCGCGGGATTGCCCCTGAAGCGCTCGGCAGTGAAGGCATCGACCTGGAACATCCGCAATTTCATGTTTGCACCCTGTGCACGGTCAAGCGACCGCTGCCTACTCTAACCGGGCGGACGGAGTGCTAGCCAGTGGTGCGTGAAGGCTGAAGGGCCCGGAATCCGTCCGGTTCACCTACTTTCGGCAGCGCCGCGCATCAGCCCAGGGCAAAGGGCAGCAGCAGCGCGATCAGGATGCCCAGCAGACTCATGCCCAGCGCGGCGAAAGCGCCGCATTCGTCACCCTCTTCCAACGCCCTCGCCGTACCGATGGCATGCGCGTTGATGCCATAGCTGAGGCCCCGCGCGGCGGGATGCTCGACACCTGCCCAGCGCAGCAACAGCGGCCCCAACGCGGTGCCGATAACGCCGGTGAGCATGACGAACACCGCCGCCAGCGAGGCCAGTCCACCGAGCTGCTCGGCCACCAGCATGGCGATGGGCATGGTCGCCGACTTCGGCGCCAGGCTCATCAGCACCGGCAGCTGCGCGCCCAGCGCCCAGGCGATCACCAGCGTCAGCACCACGCTGAGCACGCCGCCCACAGCCAGGGTAATGACGATCGGCCAGAACAATTGCTGAATCCGCTTGAGGTGACGATGCAGCGGCACCGCCAGCGCCACGGTTGCAGGCCCCAGCAACATGGCGATCAACGAGGCACCCTCGCGGTAGCGCGCGTACTCCAAATCCACCAGGGTGAGCGTGCCGACTACCAGCAGCATGCCGATCATCACCGGCTGCAGAACCAACCAGCCGCTACGCCGATAGAGCATCAGCGCGAGTTTGAAAGCGATCAGCGTCAGCGCCACGGCGAACAGCGGATGCACCACGACGGCCGCCCAGGCCGTGCGCCAGTCGAGAACCGTCATGCCTGATCCTCCCGCTTGAGATCGAGCCGGCGAATCAGTCGCTGCATCAGCCAGCCGCAGAACGGCACGGTGATCAGCAACGACAGCACCAGCCCGGCGGCGATGGCAGGCAGGTCATCCAGCAGCGCGGCGCCGCTGGTCATGATTCCGGCGGCGGGCACGATGAGCAGCAGCGGCAGGTACTGCAGCAGCAGCGCCGCGGTCTTCTCCAGCGACTCGGGAATGCTGCGGCGCAGCAACAGGAGGCCAAACAGCAACAGCATGCCGATGATTGGCCCAGGCAATGCCGGCAGCAGCACCAGATTGATCAGGTTGCCGAACAGTTGCAGCAGCACCAGCCAGGTCAGGCCCTTGAGAATCATCGGCGGCGCTCCATTGACGGCAGGTCAGAAATCATGACGACAGCTCCTCAGTGCGTGGCAAAAGGTTTCGACTATGGCTTTGTTGGCAGCGGCGCAACAGATGCAGATTGGCACTAAAAAAGCAGATCAGCCGATCCCGAAACGTTCCACTGATGCAGGTCAACCCATTGTCCGAAGACGTTGCAGGGCAGGCAACCGATGCTCATCTGATCTGTATTTTGGCTGTTCATCTGAGTCTGTTATGCAGCACCACTGGCAGGGATCATCCGCTTCGCCTGAAATGCCTATGGGGCGAAGCCTAATGACCGACCGCATACCCGCGCAGATCATCGAAACCGTTGATCCCAGCCAACCGATCCGCCTGACGCCCGCGCAGGGCGGCGGGCCCATTCATACGCGCAGTTTCAGCGGCCGGTTCCGCAACCTGCGCCTGTTGGGCGGCGCGCTGCTGATGCTGCTCTACTTCGGCACCGTCTGGCTGAACTGGAACGGGCGCCAGGCGGTGCTGTGGGATCTGGACCGGCAGCAGTTTCACATCTTCGGCGCCACCTTCTGGCCGCAGGATTTCATCCTGCTCTCGGCGATTCTGATCATCGCCGCGTTCGGCCTGTTCTTCATCACCGTGCTGGCCGGACGCATCTGGTGCGGCTACGCCTGCCCGCAGAGCACCTGGACCTGGATGTTCATGTGGGTGGAAAAGATCACCGAGGGTGATCGCCTGCAGCGCATCAAGCTCGACGCCGCGCCCTGGTCGGCCGCCAAGCTGCTGCGCCGTGCCGCCAAGCACACGCTATGGCTGGCCATCAGCCTGGCCACGGCGATGGCGTTCGTCGGCTATTTCACCCCGGTGCGCGAACTGGTGGCCGACCTCGCCCGCTTCGAGGTCGGTGCCACCACCGCCTTCTGGCTGCTGTTCTTCACTGCCGCGACTTATATCAACGCCGGCTGGCTGCGCGAGCAGGTGTGCCTGCACATGTGCCCCTACTCGCGCTTCCAGAGCGTGATGTTCGACGCCGATACCCTGCTCGTCTCCTACGACACAGCCCGTGGCGAGAACCGCGGCGCGCGACGCAAGGGCAGCGACCCGCGCGCGCAAGGCCTCGGTGACTGCGTCGACTGCACGCTGTGCGTGCAGGTCTGCCCCACCGGCATCGACATCCGCGACGGCCTACAGCTGGACTGCATCAGCTGCGGTGCCTGCATCGACGTCTGCGACAGCGTCATGGACCGGATGGGTTACGCTCGCGGCCTGCTGCGCTACACCTCCGAACGCGCGCTCAAAGGCGGCGCCACCCGCCTCTTGCGGCCGCGCCTGATCGGATATGCCGTGGCGATGACGGCGATGATCGCCGCCTTCGTCTGGGCACTGGACGCGCGGCCGCAGCTGCAGCTGGACGTCACCCGCGACCGCACGCTGTACCGCGAGAACATGCAGGGGCAGATCGAAAACATGTACCGCCTCAAGCTGATCAACAAGACCCAGCAAGCGCGCCGCTACGCGCTCGGGCTGGAAGGCGGGCCGTTCGCACTGCAGGGACCGCGCGAGATCGCCCTGGCCCCGGGCGAGATCGCCGACCTGCCGGTCAGCGTTGCGCTGCTCGACAACGCCCGCGACTTCAGCCGCGAGCTGCGTTTCGAGGTCAGCGACCTGGCCGAGCCGAGCAGCCGGGTGAGTACACCGAGCACCTTCGTCGCCCCCATCGCGGCGCTACGCCAGTAGACTGGCCATGCCCAACCGCCACGGCCCGGACACGATGAAGCGCTACGAGAAATTCGCCGACGAGATTGCCGAACTGATCCGCAGTGGCGTGCTCGCGCCGGGAGAAAAGGTGCCCTCGGTGCGCCACGCCAGCCGCACCTACGGCGTCAGCCCGTCCACCGTGTTCCAGGCCTACTACCTGCTGGAAGACCGCGGGCTGATCCAGGCGCGGGCGCGTTCGGGCTATTTCGTCCGCGAACATGCCAAGCGCCCGTTGCACGAACCGGACATCAGCCTGCGTCCGGCGGAAACCACCGATGTCGGCGTCAGCGAGCTGGTGTTCTCGGTGCTCGCCTCGCTGCGCGACCCGGCCACGGTGCCCTTCGGTTCGGCCTTTCCCAGTCCCGAGCTGTTTCCCCTGCAGCGCCTGGCGCGCTCGATGGCACAGAGCGTGCGCGACATGCCGGCACGCGAGGTGATTGCCGAGATGACCGCCGGCAACCCGGACCTGCGCCGGCAGATCGCCCTGCGCTACATGGTCAGCGGTGTGATGCTGCCGATGGACGAACTGGTGATCACCACCGGTGCGATGGAGGCTCTGAACCTCTGCCTGCAGGTGGTAACCGAACCGGGTGATCTGGTGGCCATCGAGGCGCCAGCGTTCTACGCCACGCTGCAGGTACTGGAACGGCTCAAGCTCAAGGCGGTGGAGATTCCGGTGCACCCACGCGAAGGCATCGACCTCGACATCCTCGCCGATCGCCTCGCGCACTTGCCGATCAAGGCCTGCTGGTTCATGAGCAGCCTGCAGAACCCGCTGGGCGCGAGCATGGGCGAGGCGAAGAAGCAGCAGCTCTATGAGCTGTTGCAGCGCCACCAGGTGCCGTTGATCGAGGACGACGTCTACGCCGAGCTTTACTTCACCCGCGAGCCGCCCAAGCCGGTGAAAAGCCATGATCGCGAAGGTCTGGTGATGCACTGCGGTTCGTTCTCCAAGAGTCTCGCGCCCGGTTACCGGGTCGGCTGGGTTGCCGGCGGTCGCTATGCCGAGCAGATCGCCCGGCTCAAGCTGATGACCACCATTTCCCCTTCCGTGCCGGCGCAGGCCGCCATTGCCGATTACCTGCAGCACGGCGGCTACGACCGTCACCTGCGCAAGCTGCGCCATGCGCTGGAGATGCAGCAGGGTGCGATGCTCGCCTCCGCGGCCCGCCATTTCCCTGCGAGCACGCGAGTCACCCGGCCCAGCGGCGGCTACTTTCTGTGGTTCGAATTTCCCGAGCAGGTGGATTCGCTGCAGCTGCTGCAACTGGCGCTGGCCCAGGGCATCAGCCTGGCGCCAGGGCCGATCTTTTCGGCGACCCAGCGCTTTCGCAACTGCGCGCGGCTGAATCACGGCCATCCATGGGACGCCCGCAGCGAGCAGGCGATGAAGTTGCTGGGCAGGATGCTGAAGTCGTTCTGAGGCGCGGTGACGATATGTCCGGGACCTTCAGTCGCAATCCTGCGGCTGGCCGCCACGGGCCTTCATCAGATACATGCGGTCGTCGGCCTGCTTGAGCAGCTGGGCCTCCGCATCACCGTCTTCGGGATAGAGCGCGGTGCCGATGCTCAAGCCGATATCGAGACTGTGCTCGGCAATCTGCATCGGCTGCTCGAAGGCCGCGCGGATCTTGTCGACGACGCGGCGGGCATCCTCTGCCTCGGCGATGCTTTCCAGCAGCACCACGAACTCATCGCCACCCAGCCGCGCCACGGTATCGGTGTCGCGCACGCAGTGCGTTAGGCGATCGGCCACTGCGCGCAGCAGCTGGTCGCCGCCGCTGTGGCCGTAGGTATCGTTGACCTGCTTGAAGCGATCCAGATCCACGTAGAGCAAGGCGACGCGTCCGCCATTGCGCCGCACCCGCGCCAGGGCGGTGTCCAGGCGATCGCGAAAACAGGCGCGATTCGGCAGGCCGGTGAGTTCGTCGTACTGCGCCATCCGGTGCAGTCGCGCATACAGCTGCTTGCGCTCGATTGCCGTGACCACCTGCATCGAGACGAACTGCAGCAGCTCCTGATCCTTCTCGGTGTAGGGCGCGGCCGTGCTCTTGAGCAACAGCACGCCGATCACCCCCTCACTCGAACTGAGCGGCACCCCCAGCCACCAGGCATGGGTATCCCCATCACCGAGCGGGAGCGCTAGCGCTGGCATCGAGTCCGCATTGAAGCGCAACGGCTGCGCGCCATGCAGGACGGAAAAGCACAGGGACGCCGCGGGTTCCGCTGGCAGACCGGTCGAATCGAGCGCCAGCGCCTGGTAGGGATAACTCAGCTCGCCGCTGGCAGCATTGCGGATGGCCACGATGAAATCGTCCACCGGCAGCAGCTGGGCGATGGTCAGATGGATCTGCTGATACAGCGCTGCGAGGTCCTTGGCCCCGTGCGCCGCCTCGGAGATCGAATAGAGCGCCGCCTGCATCGCTTCGGACTGCTTGCGCTGGGTGATGTCGCGCGCCACGCCGATGCGCAGCTTGTTATCGGTCGACCAGCAGGCCGACCACATGATGTGCACCACACCGCCGTCCTTGCGCACGTAACGGTTCTCGAAGTGCAGCAGCGGCTGATCAGCCATTACTTCCTTGGCGGCGGCCAGGGTCCGGGCACGGTCTTCGGGATAGACCATCTCGATCATCCGCTTGCCGAGCATCTCCTGCGGGGTGTAGCCGAAGATGCGCTCGCAGGCGGCGCTGACGTAGACGAAGTTGCCCTGCGCATCGACCACGCAGATGGCATCCAGCAACAAATCGATGACACTCGCAAGAGGCGCGTAGCTATCCGTCTTCACAGCGGCAGACCTACTTCGGCCATTGGGCACGGGCCTGGCGATCGGGGCGGCGCCGTCGCGCGGCTGATCGCTCGTTCCCATGCCCTAAGCATCGCCCAAATCCGCAGCCGCTGCGCTGTTTTTTTATTGTCCGGCTCCCTCCACCCAGCGCGGATAGAAGCCGAGCGAAGCCTGGGTGTTGGCATCCTGCAGCGCGATAACGTTCTCTAGCGCATCGCCGGCGTCCCGTTCCAGTCGGTCGCCGCGAAAGAAGAAGCGGCGGCCATCGGCAAGCGTGAGGAACAGGCCGACCGCCCCATGGCCATCCAGCGGCACCAGCACGACCTGGCCGTCGCCGAACAGATCCAGGCTACGACGGTGCTCCCGATAAGGGCTCGCCTGGAACTCCAGCGACTGCCAGCGGACCGGGTGGCGAAACTGACTGGGCAACACCGCTGGCGGCGTGGCAGCCTCCAGATAGCCCAGGCTGTCCGCGCTGGCCAATACCGGTACCTCGGGATAGTCGACCAGCCCCGAAGCGTGCTCCCAGCGCACGCACCCCAGCACGATACGATCGATCTCCAGTCCGTCCCCCTCCAGCTGATCGCGCACCGGGCGTACGTCCGCGTAGCGCTTGATTCGCCAGGGCACCTCGGCGTCCAGCTGCGCGTCGATCTGCCTACCGAGCCCGGTTCCAAACAGCAAGCGGCTGCCGCGATGCTCGATCAGAATCGCGATGTGCTGCGTGGGCGGCGCCTCCTGCCAACCGTTCCGTCCCAGCAAGAAGTCGCCACTGTCGCTCTGCGCCGTCTTCACCAGGCTGAAGCGCAACCCTTGCGCAGCCGAAGCATCCTCGACGAAGCCAAACAGGGAGACTGCCAGCCCGATCACCAGCAGCAGCGATACTCCGATCCGCCGGCCCAGGTGCCGGTCCAGCTCGCCGGGCATCCGACCATTCTGCACGTTCATGGCGTCACAACCCCGGCATGCCGACATAACCCGGCAGCGCGCGGACGCGGGCGAACCAGGCCTGCAGCGCCGGATAGGCAGCCAGATCGAGCCCGCCGTCTCCGCCCAGCGCGACGTTGGGGTAGACGGCGATGTCGGCGATGGTCGGTTCGCTGGTCTGCGCCAGCCAGGCGTGCTGCGCAAGGTGCCGCTCGAGCGTACGCAGGGCGCTGGCGGCACGTGCCTGCGCCAGAGGCTCGTCGATCGGCCGGCCGAACAGCTTGCCCAGACGCACGGTGGCCGGGCCATGCTGCACCTCGTTGGCGGCAAAGCTCAGCCAGTTGGCGATGTGGCCCTGGGTTTCGGCGTCCTGCGGATACCACTCATTGGCATAGCGCTGGGCCAGATAAACCAGGATTGCCTGGGAATCGCCAAGTCGAAAATCGCCGTCCTCGAGCACCGGAATCTGTCCGCGCGGATTGATTTCACGGAACGCCGGCTGCTTGTGCTCGCCCGCAAGCAGATTCACCGGCACCAGCTCCACCGGCTGGCCGATCAGGCTGAGAAACAGACGAACCTTGTGGCAGTTGCCGGATAGCGTCAGGTCGTAAAGCTTCATGGTGTTGCCCTCGTGATTGGCTGCGACTGGATAATAGACAGACCTGTCTGTACACTGCAAGCACCAACGCAAATCCATCCCAACTGGAGCAAGCCGCGAGCGCTCCCGCATAATGTCGAACCACAGGAGGTATCCATGGCATCGAACAAGCGCGACCAGTTGCTCAACACCGCAGAGAGTCTGTTCTATCGCGAGGGTTATCACGCCACCGGCATCGATCGCATCCTGGCCGAATCCGGCGTGGCCAAGATGACGCTGTACAAGCACTTCAAGTCCAAGGACGAGCTGATCCTGGCCGTGCTGGAAGCGCGCCACGAGCTGATGCTGACGCGCCTGCGCGAGCGTGCCACCAGACTGCCGCCGCGTGAGGCGCTACTGGGAATTTTCGATGGATTGCACGGAATGATTCACGGCAACGACGCCTTCTGCGGCTGCCTGTTCATCAACGCAGCGGCCGAATATCACGACCGCGACCACCCGATTCACCGCCGCTCCTCCGCCTACAAGGCAGAACTGCTGGCCTACCTTCGCGAGCTGCTGGAACGCCTGGATGCGCCACAGCCGCTGCAGCTGGCGCGCCAGCTGCAGTACCTGCTCGAAGGCGCGCTGAGCATGGCGCACATCGAAGGCCCGGGCGAGCAGGCGCGGGATGCCAAAGTCGCCGCCGAACGACTGCTCGAAGCCGCCGGCATCTAGGCGCGCCGCAGCGGGCGCGCCTAGATGCCGTTCAGAGGGTGCCGGCTTCGTCTTCCCGGACCTTGAACCAGGCGGCATACAGGGCCGGCAGGAACAGCAGCGTCAGCGCCGTGGCGACGATCAGGCCACCCATGATCGCCACCGCCATTGGCCCGAAGAAGATACTGCGCGACAACGGAATCATCGCCAACACCGACGCCAGCGCGGTCAGCACGATGGGCCGGAAGCGGCGCACCGTGGCATCGACGATAGCGGTGAAGCGCGCCTGACCGGCACCGATGTCCTGCTCGATCTGATCCACCAGAATCACCGAGTTACGCATGATCATCCCCGACAGCGCGATGGTGCCGAGCATCGCCACAAAGCCGAACGGCTGCCCGAACAGCAGCAGGAACAGTGCAACACCGATGATGCCCAGCGGCGCGGTGAGGAACACCATGGCCGAGCGCGAGAAACTCTTGAGCTGCGCCATCAACAGGGTCAGCACGACGATGACGAACAGCGGCATGCCGGCATTCACCGAACGCTGGCCGCGCTCGGAGTCCTCCACCGTTCCGCCGACCTCGAGCAGATAGCCGCCGGGCAACTGATCCCGGATGTCGGCCAGGGTCGGCTCGATCTCACGCACCAGTGCCGCCGGCTGCTGCTCTCCGTACACATCGGCGCGCACGGTGACCGTCGGCAGGCGGTTGCGATGCCAGATCACGCCCTCCTCGAATCCGTACTCGAGCGTCGCCACCTGCGACAGCGGCACGCTGCGCCCGCTCTCGGTGGGAATCGCCAGGCTCGGCAGCATCGACAGCTCGAGCCGCTCGCGCTCGGTGCCGCGCAGGAGGATCTCGATCAGCTCATTGTCCTCGCGGAACTGGCTGACGCTGCTGCCGGTGAAGGTGCGCCGCAGGAAGCCGGACAGCTCGGCGGTGGTCACGCCCAACGCACGGGCACGATCCTGATCGACGTTGAGCCGGACCATCTTGCTCGGCTCCTGCCAGTCCAGATGGACGTTGGCCACGTGCGGGTTCTCATTGACCTTGGCAGCGACCTGGCGAGCCAGCCCACGCACCACGTCGATATGCTCGCCGGTGACACGGAACTGCACCGGATAGCCCACCGGCGGGCCATTCTCCAGCCGCGTCACGCGACCGCGCAGGCTCGGGAAATCTTCGCGCATGCGTTCGATCAGCCAGGCGCGCAGGGACTCGCGGGACTCGATGCTGTCGGCCAGCACGACGAACTGGGCGAAGCTGGTCGCCGGCAGCTGCTGGTCCAGCGGCAGGTAGAAACGCGGCGAGCCGGTGCCGACGTAGGCCACATAGTTGTCGATGCCGGCCCGTTCCTTGAGCAGCTGTTCCAGCCGCGCCACCTCTGCTTCGGTCGCCTTCAACGAGGCGCCTTCGGCCAGTTTGAGATCGACCATCAGCTCCAAACGGCCGGAAGCGGGGAAGAACTGTTGCGGCACCAGACGGAACAGCACCACCGCGGCGACGAAGATCGCCAGGGTGAGCAGGATAACGGTCTTGCGCCGGCGCACGCAGAAGGTCACCACGCGCCGTACGCGCTGGTAGAACGGCGTTGCGTAAGGATCGTGGCCTTCACTGCTTGCGCCGTGCTTGTGTGCCGATTTTTTGGCCAGGTCCGGCAGCAGCTTTTCGCCGATCAGCGGCACGAACATCACCGCGGCGATCCAGGACGCGATGAGCGAAATGGCGACCACCTGGAAGATCGAACGGGTGTATTCGCCGGTACTGGAATTGGCAGTGGCGATCGGCAGGAAACCCGCCGCGGTGATCAGCGTGCCGGTCAGCATCGGGAATGCCGTGCTGGTCCAGGCGAAGCTGGCGGCCTTGAGGCGGTCGTAGCCTTGCTCCATCTTGATCGCCATCATCTCCACCGCAATGATCGCGTCGTCCACCATCAGCCCGAGAGCCAGGACCAGGGCGCCAAGGGAGATCTTGTGCAGGCCGATGTCCAGATAGCTCATGGCGGCGAAAGTCATCGCCAGCACCAGCGGAATCGACAGCGCGACCACCAGCCCGGTACGCACGCCTAGCGAGAAGAAACTCACCAGCAATACGATCACCAGCGCTTCGATCAACACCTTGACGAACTCACCTACGCTGGTCTTCACCGCAGCGGGCTGATCCGAGACCTTGCGCAGCTGCATCCCCGCCGGCAGCTCCTGCTGCAGGCGGGCGAACTCCTGCTCCAGTGCCTCGCCCAGCACCAGGATGTCGCCACCGCTTTTCATCGAAACCGCCAGCCCCAGTGCCGGCTCGCCCATGAAGCGCATGCGCGGCGCGGGCGGGTCGTTGAAGCCGCGATGTACCTCGGCAACATCACCGATACGGAAGGTGCGGCCAGCAACGCGGATGGGGAAATCACGAATCTCCTTGACCGTCTCGAAGCTGCCGGTGACGCGCAGCTGCACCCGATCGCTGATGGTCTCGACGAAACCGGCAGCCGTTACCGCGTTCTGCGCCTCCAGCGCCTGGCGCACGGCTTCCAGCGGGACGCCAAGCGTGGCCAGTTTGACGTTGGAGAGCTCGATCCAGATCTTCTCGTCCTGCAGGCCGATCAGCTCGACCTTGCCGACGTTCTTGACCCGCTGCAGCTGCAGCTGGATGCGGTCGGCGTAGTCCTTGAGGATCGCGTAGTCGAAACCGTCGCCGGTCAGGGCGTAGATGTTGCCGAAGGTGGTGCCGAACTCGTCGTTGAAGAAGGGCCCCTGCACACCGGGCGGAAAGGTGTGCTGGATGTCGCCGATCTTCTTGCGAATCTGGTACCAGAGGTCGGGAATGTCCTTCGAGCGCATCGAGTCGCGTGCCATGAAGGTGACATTGGATTCGCCCGGTCGGGAGAACGAGACGATGCGCTCGTACTCGCCGGTTTCCATCAGCTTCTTCTCGATGCGCTCGGTGACCTGGCGCGACACTTCCTCGGCGGTAGCGCCCGGCCATTGCGTCTGGATGACCATGGCCTTGAAGGTGAATGGCGGGTCCTCGCTCTGGCCGAGCTTGCTGTACGACAGCGCGCCGACGATCGCCAGCAGCAGCATCAGGTAGACGACGATCTGCCGGTTCTGCAGCGCCCAGGCGGAGAGATTGAAGCGCATCGCGATTACTCCTGGGCGGCCAGCTCGACGGGGCGATTGTGGCGATCCACCGGGCGAACCGGCTGGTTATCGCTGAGCATCTGCACCCCGGCCAGGACAATCCAGTCGTCGGCGCCCAGCCCTTCGAGGACCGGCACCAGCTGTTCGCCGAAGGGCCCGGTCCGAACCTCGACCCGCTCGACGGTGGAATCGGCTCTGAGCCGCCAGACATGCGCCCGGCCCTTTTCCGCACTCAGCGCTGACAGCGGCACCGCCAGCGACACTTCGCCATCGCGGCGAATGCTCACCAGCGCGCTCTGTCCCAGCTCGGCTGGCACCTCCTGTTCGCTGAAGGCAACACGCGCGGAATAGGTCCGCGACTGCGCATCGGCGGCTGGCGAGAGTTCGCGGATCTTGCCGAGATAGTGGCGCCCCGGTTGCGACCAGAGTTCGACCTCGACTTCCTGGCCAACCCGGTAGCGCTCCAGCGACTGCTCCGGCAGATCGATGGCCACTTCCCGCTCGCCATCGGCCGCCAGCACGAACGCGGTCTGCCCCGCGGCGACCACCTGCCCCACCTCGACTCGGCGCTGCGCGATCAGGCCGTCGCTGGTGGCGCGCAGTGCCGCGTAATCGACCTGATTGCTGGCCACATCGAATTCGGCGCGTGCCTGCTGCAGACGGGCAGCCGCGGCGCGATAGGCGTTGTCGGCGTTATCGAACTGCGACTGACTGACCAGCTGGCGACCGAGCAGCGCCTTGTAGCGGTCATGTTCCGCTTTGGCAACGCGCAGATTGGCTTCTGCGGCCGCCACCTGCGCGCGCATGCCGTCCAGTTGCAGCCGCACGTCCTGCGGATCTAGACGTGCCAGGGGCTGGTCCTTGCGTACGCGGTCGCCCGCTTCGACCAGCCGCTCGACGACCTTGCCGCCGATGCGGAAGGCCAGCTCAGGCTCGTAGCGCGCGTGCACTTCGCCGGGATAGCTCTCGCGTGCTTCGCTGGCCGGCTGCGGCTGCACCACCATGACCGGACGAGGCAGTTGCTGCGGCGGCTCGCCATTGCCGCAGGCGACTAGAACAAGTGCACAACCGAACATAGAGGCAAGGGACAAGGCATGTCGGAACACGATGAAGTCTCTCTGTCGCGAAGCGGATTGGAATACTTATACTGCGCGGTATAGTAAAAATACCGTACCAGCCAGTCCACTATTAAAACGCCCATGACAGAAATCCATTCCGTATCGCCTGGCCCCGGTCGCCCGAAGGACCCCGCCAAGCGCGAGGCGATCCTCACTGCCGCGCAGGTGTTGTTCCTCGGCAACGGCTACGAAGGCAGCAGCATGGAGGCCATCGCCGCCGAAGCTGGCGTTTCCAAGCTCACGCTGTACAGCCATTTCAAGGACAAGGAAGCGCTATTCAGCGCAGCCGTGAAGACCACCTGCGAGACACGCTTGCCGAGGCGGCTGTTTCAGGTGGAGGAAGATTGCGATATCGAAGAGCTGCTGCTGGCGATTGGCGGCGCCTTCAATGAACTGGTCAACAGCCCCGAGTCCATCGGCCTGCATCGGGTGATGGTGGCAATGGCGACGCAGAATCCGGGGCTGGTGAAGATGTTCTTCGATGCCGGCCCGCAACAGCTACTGTGCGATCTGCAACAGCTGTTCAGCAGGGCCGACGCGCTGGGCTTGTTGGAGATCGACGACCCACTGCGCGCCGCCGAGCATTTCTGCTCGCTGATCAAGGGTGCCCAGCATTTCCGCCTGCTGGTCGGCTATGCCGAAGCGCCAACCGATGAGGAAGGCAACCTGCACGTGCGGGACGCGGTGAGTGTATTTCTGCGCGCCTACCGCCGCTGAACTGAGCAAGCGAAAGGTTCGCGGACTGCGGAATCAGCCCTGAAGCTTCTTCTTCGGATAGATATCGTAGCGGCTGGATTTTCCTTCCAGACTGTAGCCGGGCTTGGCGCCTTCGATTGCCGGCGCCTTGCGCGGACGCTTGACCACCACACGATGGCTGGCCAGCTCCAGGGCCGCGGCCAGCAGTGCCGGCGCGTCCATATCGTCGCCGACGAAGGGCCGGAACAGGCGCATCTCCTTCTTCACCAGCGCACTCTTGTCGCGATGGGGAAACATCGGGTCGAGGTAGATGACCTGCGGCGCCTCCCCCTGCCACTGCGTCATCAGCTCGATGGCATTGCCCTTGAGCAGGGTCATCCGCGCGGCGATAGCACCCACCTCGGCGTCCCCGGTCGCGCGACCCAGACCATCCTCCAGCAGCGCGGCAATCAGCGGCTGGCGTTCGATCAGGCTCACTTCACAGCCCAGCGTCGCCAGCACGAAGGCATCGCGCCCGAGCCCCGCTGTAGCATCCAGCACCCGTGGCCGGATACCGGGCTGGACGCCCACGGCCTTGGCGATCATCTGCCCACTGCCACCACCGAACTGACGCCGGTGCGCTGCGGCCCCCTCGACGAAATCCACCCGTACCGGCCCCGGTGCCTGCGCCTCGAGCAACTGCAGCTGCAAGCCGTCCGCGCCAATCTGCAAAGCGAATTCGGCCGCGTCCTGAATTTCCGGCAAGTCGAGACGCTGCGCCCATTGATGGGCGGCAGCGGCGAACTGAGGAGTCAGCGGTTCGACTCGAACCACAGGGTTGCATGCGGACATGGGGCATCCAGCGGTGATGGAAAGCCGCGCATTGTGCCAGAGCATTCCAGGCTGCGCGCGAGCGTTCAGCGGCACATGCCGAAGCCGCCCATGTCGACGTGAAAGTGGTCGTGGTGGGCCGCGTTGTATTCCGGCCCGAGCGTCACGTTGAACGCATCGCAGGCCGCATCGCGAACCAGCCGCAGGAAACGCGCCTTGTCGCCCTCGCCCTGCCAGTCCCGAGCCACGGTGATGCGGGTGCCATCCTCAAGGCGAAAGCCCGCCATATCCAGCGCATTGGCGCTGGCGTGCTGGCTGCGGCGGTTGCTGCGGGCGATGTTGCGACAGGCAAAGCTGCCGAAGTGATCAATGCGCACCACCGGCTGCTCGAATACTGCCTGGGCCGCCGGCTGAAGCCCGTGCAACTCGAACATCGCATATGCCGCCGCCAGCGGACAGGTGGCGAGAAAAGGTCCGTTGAACCGCACGTCCGAGCCCTGCACCCGAACGCTGTTCTCGACCGGACAGCCGGGCTCCGGCGTGCTGTCCGGCACGGATGAATAACGCAGCGGCGCCGTGGCGAGCGCCTGTTCGCAGAGCGTTCGGTCCTGCTGCAGGCGCCGTAGCTTGAGTGGCGTCAACAGGTTTGGCGGCTCACGGATATCCAGCGGCGCCCAGGGGTTCCAGCGCGGCGGGATGTCGATCAGATCCTGCCGCACCGCCAGGGCGAAGCCGGCAAGCAGCAGCAACAGGAGAAGAAAGAAGCGGCCAAAGGTCATTCCTTATGGGCAACAGCCAACCCGCGAAGTTGAAAGGGATGTTTTACAAAACTGGTCGAAACCGCTCGCTCAGTCGGTCAGCAAGGACATCTGCGGCGCAGGGCGCAATGCAGGCAGGGCCGGCAGGCCGGGCAAGCGTTCGCTCAACAAGCCGTGAAAACGCATCGCCAGCTCGGGCGCACGATGATTGTCGGGGGTATGCAGATAGACGTGCGGCGTCTTGCCGGCCTCGATCCAACCAGCCACCTTGTCCAGCCAGGGCGCCATGAATGCGTCGTTCGTCTCCAGCTCGGGGTGACCGACGAAGCGCACCTGCGGCGAATCGCTGAATGCCACCGGGCGTACCGGCAGACGCGGCTTCTTGCTCTGCGCATGCAACACGGCGGGGTCGTGAGAGTGGCAGCTGAACAGCGCGCGGGTATCTAGGCAGATGCGCTCGATGCCGCGATCACGCAGCAATCGGTTCAACGCGCGCTCGCCATCCCCTCGGTCGAAGAATCCGGGATGCCGCACCTCGATCGCCAGCGCTGCGTCGAAGCCATCGATGAACGCCGCAAGCTCGCTCAATCTGGATGGCCCAACGCTGGCGGGCAGTTGCAGCCAGAACGGCGTTACCCTTCGCCCCAATGGCAGCAACAGCCGCTGGAAGGCATGTGCCTGCTCCAGCGCCGCACGCAGATCGCCGGCCTGGCTGACATCGCGGGGAAATTTGGCACAGAAGCGGAAGCTCTCGGGCATCTCGCCGGCCCAACGCTGGACCTTCTGCTCCGATGGCCAGGCGTACAGCGTGGTATTGCCCTCGACTGTATTGAAGGTGGAACAGTAGGCGGCAAGGAAATCGGAAGCCGGCGTAGCCGTCTGGTACAACGAGCCGAGCCAGGCACTCTCGTTCCAAGAGGGACAACCGATGTAATAGGGAAGCTCTGGCAGATCGAACCGCCTCAGGCGTAGAGGTCGAGCCCGAGCACCTCTGCGCCGTCGAACTCGACGCTCATGCTGGCGGTGCTGGCGTAGCTGGCCAGCGCCTGGGCCACGCGACTGGTCAGTGGGCGCTCGGGCTGCGGCTCGTCATAGCGGAATGCGGAGTAGCGTTCGACCAGCGCGCTGGAATTGACCCGCTGCTGCGGACGATCAGCCTGGGGCTGGTAATCCTGACCGGAGCGGCTGTCGACCCCGCGCTGCGCCTGCGCGACCCGCTGCGTTTCCCCATAGCTATCCGCCGCCCTGCCGGTACGGGCAGAACGATCCGTTGAATAGGGAACGGGAAAGGAGCTTTCGACGCGCATCATTGGACTCGATCAGAGGCCCGGCGACTCTAACGGGCAGCCAGGAGTTTGGCAACGTTCCTCGTCATTTGATCCCTTTAGGCGTCGCAACATTGTCCCGCAGGTAGACCGGCTGGGCCTGATCGGCCTCCAGCGCCTCGCCTCGGCGCCAGGCGAAACTAGCCAGACTCAGCAGATCTTCGGCATGCGGCAGCATCCCGGCGTCGTGCGCACGTACGGCCGCGGTTATCCGCTCGGCGTAACCCCAGCCGGTACCGGCGCCGAACCAGTCGTCACCTGCATCGCGCGGCAGCACGGCCTGCTCGGGCGGTAGCACGGCCTCACTGCCGACCAGCTGCATCTCCCCGGCCTGCTCGCGATAACAGCCCCAGTAGACCTCGTCCATGCGCGCATCGATGGCCGCCGCGACCTGCGCTGCGCCGTGCTCACGCCAGGCCCGTTGGGCAATGGTCGCGAGGGTCGAAACCGGCAGCACCGGCCGCTGCAACGCGAACGCCAGGCCCTGCACCACACCGATGGCAATCCGCACGCCGGTAAAGGCACCTGGCCCCCGCCCGAAAGCGATGGCATCCACCGCGGACAGCGCAACCCCGGCCTCGCCGAGCAGCGTCTGCACCATCGGCAGCAGCCGCTGGGCATGCAGGCGCGGAATCACCTCGTAGTGACTCAGCACCTTGCCGTCGTGCAACAGCGCGACTGAGCAGGCTTCGGTGGCAGTATCCAGGGCCAGCAGAGTGGTCATCGGGTCGGTCCGGTCGGTAAAAAGGCGCCGATTCTAACGTATTCGCGGAGCGGGTTCTTTCGCGCCTGTCCTGATCTCCGGGCAAAAAAATGCCCGTATCTTTCGATACGGGCATTTCTATCGCTCGTGCCAGGCAGCTTCGATCAGCTCAGTGCAGCGAACACCTTGGCCGTAATCTCGTCCACCGAACCGACACCTTCGATGCAGCTGTACTTCGGCGTGCCTTCCGCGGCTGCCAGGCTCTGGTAAAAGTCCACCAGCGGCTTGGTCTGCGCATGGTAGACGGACAGGCGATGACGCACGGTCTCTTCCTTGTCGTCTTCGCGCTGGATCAGCTCATCGCCGGTTTCGTCGTCCTTGCCAGCAACCTTCGGTGGGTTGTGCTCGGTGTGATAGACGCGGCCGGAAGCCGGATGCACACGGCGACCCGCGATGCGGCCGACGATCTCCTCGTCGTCCACGGCGATCTCGATCACGTTATCGATGCGCACGCCTGCTTCCTTCAAAGCTTCGGCCTGCGGAATGGTGCGCGGGAAGCCGTCGAAGAGGAAGCCATTGGCGCAATCCGGCTGCGCGATGCGCTCCTTGACCAGGTTGATGATCAGGTCATCGGAAACCAGGCCACCGGCATCCATCACGCTCTTGGCCTTGAGGCCCAGCTCGGTGCCCGCCTTGACTGCGGCACGCAGCATGTCGCCCGTGGAGATCTGCGGAATACCGAATTTTTTGGTAATGAAGCCAGCCTGGGTACCTTTTCCGGCACCGGGCGCTCCCAGCAGAATCACACGCATGATGAGTCCTCGAGTTTCTTAGAAGGGGGGCGATCCTGCCAGCGGGCCGGAGTGGCTCTTCGCTGACGAATCAAAAATTCTGGTTTGCCGCCATGCGACAAAAGGTTGAACACGATACACAGCGCACCGAGGCGGCACAAGCCGTCCCGAAAGCGTCTATCGACCCGCATAAATGTCGCGATTCGACGCGAGTTGCGCTCAACGACTACGCATCGCGCAGCCGTTGAGCGCCGGGAACCGCCACTTCAGCCCGTGTTGCGCAAGCCCGCCGCGATACCCGCCACACTGACCAGCAGCGCCTGCTCGAGCGGGCTGTCTGCCGGGTTCTGCTGCTGCCTTGAGCGAGCCAGCAGTTCTATCTGCAGCAGGTGCAACGGATCAAGATAGGTGTTGCGCAGACTGAACGCCTCCTGGGTCTTCGGGCTGTGGTCGAGCAGATCGGCCTGGCCGGTCACGCTCAGCACAGCGCCGACCACCTGCGACAATCGGTCACGCAAATCGCTACCAAGGGAAAGCAGTTCCGGCTGCACCAGGCGCTCATCGTAACGCCTTGCGATATCGGCATCGGCCTTGGCCAGCACCATTTCCAGCATGTCGATGCGCGTAGTGAAGAACGGCCATCGCGCACGCATTTCGGCCAGCCGCTCGCCCTCGCCGCGCGTCAGTGCGCTCTGCAGCGCCTGCTCCCACCCAAGCCAGGCGGGCAGCATCAGCCGCGTTTGCGTCCAGGCGAAAATCCAGGGAATCGCCCGCAGGCTTTCCACCCCACCCTCGCGACGTTTGGAGGGGCGACTGCCCAACGGCAAACGGCCCAGTTCCAGCTCGGGTGTCGCCTGGCGGAAGTAATCGACGAACTGCGGATGCTCGCGTACCACGCCACGATAGGCCGCCACCCCTTCGGTGGACAGGCGATCCATGGTCTCACGCCAGTCGGCCTCGGGCATCGGCGGCGGCAACAGAGTCGCCTCGAGCACCGCGGCGAGGTACAGGTTGAGGTTCTGCTCGGCGATGTCCGGCAAGCCGAATTTGAAGCGAATCATTTCGCCCTGTTCGGTGGTACGGAAGCGCCCGACAACCGAGCCCGGCGGCTGCGACAGAATCGCCGCATGCGCCGGGCCACCGCCACGCCCCACGGTGCCGCCGCGGCCATGGAACAGCAACAGTTCGACGTCGTGCTCCCGGCATACGTCCACCAGCCGTTCCTGAGCGCGGTACTGGGCCCAGGCGGCGGCAGTGGTGCCAGCATCCTTGGCCGAGTCGGAGTAGCCGATCATCACCTCCTGCGGGCCATGCAGACGCTGGCGATACCCGGGCAGCGCGAGCAGGCGGTCGATGATCGGCGCGGCGTTGTTCAGGTCATCCAGGGTTTCGAACAGCGGCACCACACGCATCGGTCGCTGCAGGCCGGCTTCCTTGAGCAGCAACTGCACGGCGAGTACATCGGAGGCCGCATGGGCCATGGAAATGACATAGGAGCCAAGTGACGCCGCTGGCGCCTCGGCGATCACCGCGCAGGTGGCGAGCACCTCGGCGGTATCGGCCGACGGATGATAATGCGCCGGCAGCAGCGGGCGGCGATTGCCCAGTTCAAGCTGCAGCCAGTCCAGTCGCCGCTGCTCGTCCCACGCCTGATAGTCGCCCAGCCCGAGGTAATCGGTGATTTCCGCCAGCGCTGCGGCATGCCGTGCCGCGTCCTGGCGAATGTCCAGCCGTACCAGGAACAGCCCGAACACGGCCAGTCGCCGCAGGCAGTCAAGCAGCGCGCCATCGGCGATCATGCCCATCCCGCGGGCATGCAACGAGCGGTAGCAGAGTTCCAGCGGCCGACGCAGCTCGGCGCAGTCCTGCAGCACTTCCGCCGGAGCCGGCTGGCCATGCTCGATGGCTGCTCGCGCCCACTCCCGGGTCGCCCGCAGGCGTTGACGCAGGGGCTTGAGCAGGACCCGGTACGGCTCGGCCGAATCACCGGTCAGACGCAGCAGTTCCTCACTGGCTTCGCTCATCGACAATGCGGTGATCAACCCTTCGATCTCCCGCAGGTACAGATCGGCAGCCACCCAGCGCGCAGTCAGCAACACTTCGCGGGATACCATCGCGGTCACGTTCGGGTTGCCGTCGCGGTCGCCGCCCATCCAGGAGGCGAAGCGGATCGGCGCGGCCTCCAGTGGCAGGTGCAGCCCGGTCGTCCGCCTGAGCGTCGCATCGGTCTGGCGCAATACATTGGGTACGGCCTTCCACAGCGAGTTCTCGATGGCGGCGAAGCCCCACCGCGCCTCTTCCACCGGCGTCGGTCGGTTGCGACGGATTTCCTCGGTGTGCCAGACCTCGGCGATCAGGCGCTGCAGCTGCAGCTCGATCTTCGCCTGCTCGGCGCCGGAGAGGTCGGTGTGGTCCCGTGCGGCCAGCTGTTCGGCGATGGCGTCGTACTTCTGGATCAACGTGCGCCGTGAAACTTCGGTGGGGTGCGCTGTCAGCACCAGTTCGATTTCCAGGCGGCTGACCTGCCGTGCAATGAACTCGTCGCCGTGTCCGGCGGCCTTGAGGCGTTCGATCAGATCGGCGAACACGCTGGTTTCGAACGGTACCGGCTCGCCTGCCGTACGGCGACGAACCTGATGGTACTGCTCGGCGATATTGGCTAGGTTGAGGAACTGGTTGAACGCCCGTGTCATCGGCAGCAGTTCATTCTCGTCAAGGCTGTCGAGCGTCTCGGACAGCAGTTGCGCACCCTCGGCCGAGCCTTTGCGTGCCGCCTTGGCGCCTTTGCGGATGCGTTCGATCTTGTCGAAGAACTGGTCGCCATGCTGGGCGCGAATGGTGTTGCCGAGCAGTTCGCCAAGCAGGTGTACGTTGTCGCGCAGGCGCGCGTCGATGATTTTCGCCATGACCTTCTTGCTCCTCCTGGGCTGCCGCCTTCACATGAGCGACTCGCCGCTGCTTATCAGACGCGCCGCGGAGAAAACGATCCTGAACGGCTACGCTGAAATTACCTCCAACCAGAGTGCCCACCGCATCCGGTCATGACAAGGCGTCAACGCCGACGACCCTGTTGCGGACAGCACGATTGCACATGTCATCACCGCTCGTAAGCGCGGGCAAAGGAGTAATCATGAGAATTTCCGAGCTGGTCAGCCATTGGGAACGCGACGCCAAGGGTCACATGAGCCAGACAACCTACAGCATTCCGCTGGACGTCGAGAGCGCGGCGCGGCTCGCGGCCCTCGCCGAGATGTACCCCAAGCGCAGCACCGAAGCGCTGCTCGGCGAGCTGGTTGGTGCGGCCCTCGAAGCCGTCGAAACCAGCCTTCCGTATGAGCGCGGCACCCAGGTCATCGCCACTGACGAACAGGGCGACCCGGTCTACGAAGACATCGGGCCCACCCCGCGCTTTCTCGAGCTCTCGCGCAAACATCTCAAGCGCATGCTCGACGAGGAAGCGTCTTCTACCCCACCGGCCTGACCCGAAAGCGCACCCTGTACGCTCGGCGCCCGCTCAGGGCGCCATCACACAGGTCACCCTTGTTGCATACGCCCGCCCTGCCCGCGCAGGCCAGTCCCCACCCCGTTAATACCGCGCTGGTAGCGGATTCCCCGATGACAACCGCTCTAGCCCGCCAACTTTCACTGAACGATTAGCGCCATTTGGCCTCACAAAGATATGTCCCGACATCGGTAGTGCCCTATTCAGCACACTGCCCGGCCAGGGACGGTAGCTATTCGTTGAGCAATTCGAACTGGAGACTGACCATGAACAAAGCTGTCGCAACCCACGCTTCGAGATTTCAGCTACCCAAGCTGGCGGCCATTGCACTTGGTGGCCTGCTGCTGACCGCATGCGCCGGCAACCCACCGACCGAGCAGTTCGCCGTGACTGAATCGGCCGTGCGCAGCGCCGTAAGCGCTGGTGGTACCGAGTATGCCGCAGTGGAAATGCGCGCCGCGCAGGAAAAGTGGAAAGAGGCCGAACTGGCCATGCAGAAAGAAAACTACGAACAAGCCCGCAAGCTGGCCGAACAGGCCGAATGGGATGCCCGCGTAGCCCAACGCAAGGCTGAAGCGGCGAAGGCTCAGAAGGCCGTCGAAGATGCGCAGCAGGGGATTCAGGAATTGCGCGAAGAAGGCATGCGCAACGTTCGCTGATTCCTCGCCACGCCCGCCATTCCGTTTATAGCCAATAGGATGAACTCGTCATGCACAAGCTTGTAACCCTACCTACCATGCTGGCCCTGAGCATCGGCCTAGTGGCCTGCGCCAACCAGCCCAATCAGAACCTTGAAGAGGCGCGCAGCAGCTTCTCCGCTCTGCAGAGCGACGCCCGCTCAAGCAAGGTCGCAGCCCTGGAAACCCAGGACGCCAGCAACATGCTGGACAAGGCCAACAAGGCATATCTGAACGATGCCGACGAAGAAACGGTGGATCAGCTGGCCTACCTGACCAAGCGCCGCATCGAACTGGCCGAGCAGACTATTGCCCTGCGCGCGGCCGAAAAGGATCTCGGCAAGGCCTCCGCGCAGCGCGCCGAAGCCCGCCTCGAAGCCCGGGACGCGCAGATCCGCAAGCTGCAGGAGGACATGCAGGCCAAGCAGACCGAGCGCGGCACCCTGGTGACCTTCGGTGACGTTCTGTTCGACCTGGACAAGGCCGAACTTAAACCGGCCGGTATGCGCGGCATCCAGAAGCTCGCTGAGTTCCTGAACGAGAATCCGGAGCGCAAGGTGGTAGTCGAGGGTTATACCGACAGCACCGGCTCCGACTCTTACAACCAGCAGCTTTCCGAGCGCCGCGCCCAATCCGTGCGCCGCGCATTGACCCACGCGGGCGTCGATCCACAGCGCATCCAGGCGGTGGGCTATGGCGAGCAATACCCGGTTGCGAGCAACGACTCGCCGTCCAGCCGCGCGATGAATCGCCGCGTCGAGGTGACTATCTCCAACGACAGCCAGCGCGTCGCGCCACGTTCGTCGATGGAGTGACCACGGACCGTGGGCATGGCGAGCTGATGCCCTGCCCCTTTAGCAGCCCGTCGCCCTGACGGGCTGTTTTATTTGCTCTCCTGCGGCGCATCCTGACCCATGCAGCGCACGGCGCGCTTCTTCCTGTCGACCAGCACGCCTGTCAGGCCCTTCTGTTCGGTATCGAACAGCACCAGCACACCATCGATGCACTGAGCCACCTGCGACGCCGGCTTCAGCGATACCCGGTAATCCTCGCCGGGAACGGTCTTGAGCATGGTGTAGTCAGCCAGCAGCAACGCATCCTCTGGCTTGGCGATATGCACGTAGCCGTAATAGGACAGCACCGCAACCGTGCCAAGCACGCTGCCGATGGCGGTCAGGATCAGGGGAATGGGATTGCGTTCGGACATGGACGGTCTCATCGAGGCAAAGAGGCGCATTGTGACAAATTCGAAGGTCGCCTGCGGCTCATTTACCGCCGGCGCGGGTTTCACCGCGGGCCTGTGAGGTCGCCTCGTAGACCCGCTCGGCCAGGCGCGAGAAGGGCAGGCTCTGGATCCAGACGCTGCCGGTGCCCTTGAGGGTGGTGAGCAGCAGCCCTTCGCCACCGAACAGCATGCTCCGGAGGCCGCCGGCAAGCTGGATGTCGTAGTCGATGCCCTGCGTGAAGGCCACCAGGCAGCCGGTATCCAGCCGCAGGGTTTCGTTGTTCAGCTCCTTGCGAATCACGGTGCCGCCGGCATGCACGAACGCCAGTCCATCGCCTTCCAGGCGCTGCAGGATGAATCCCTCACCACCGAAAAAGCCTGCGCCGATGCGCTTGCTGAAGCTTATGCCGATGCGCGTGCCATAAGCCGCGCAGAGAAAGGCATCCTTCTGACAAAACAGCTTGCCGCCCACGGCAGCAAGATCAATCGGTACCACTGTGCCCGGATAAGGCGCGGCGAAGGCCACGCGTGCCTTGGCCTTGCTTTCATTGGTGAAGTGAGTGAGGAACAGTGACTCGCCGGTGAACATGCGCTTGCCCGCGCCCCACAACTTGCCGAGCACGCCGCTCGCCGAACCGTCGCCCATGCGCGCTTCGAAACGCACGCCGTCGGTCATGTAGTTCATTGCTCCGGCTTCGGCGATCACCGTCTCGTCTGGATCGAGGATGATTTCCACGCTTTGCGCGGACTGACCGAGGATTTCGTATTCGAGTTCGTGGCTGGACACGGCGAGCTCCTGAAGCGATCGGGTTGCGGCGCTGCAAGGATGCGGCAGCGTCCCGCCGTTGCCTATTTGCGCCCGAGAATGCGCAGGATACGCAGGAACAGGTTGATGATGTCCATATAGAGCGCGGCTGCGCTGTCAATCGCATTGTCCAGCGTCTTGGGGATCTGATTCGCCCGGCCCCAGTCCACGCCGACATAGCCGCAGAAGATCAGCACGACGATCCAGTCGATCACGCCGTGATGAATGCCGAGGATGAACACCTCGACCAACTCGACGACGATCACCAGCAACAACGCCACTGTCAGCGCACCGGCGATGCTGGCGAAGAACTTCGGAAACAGCGTGCCGAGCAGCATCATGCCCAGGGTAACCAGCGCGGTGATGCGTATCGCCTCATGCACCAGAGAGGCGTCGTAGCGGCTCACCACCAGGTTGACGATGAGTCCGAACGGCACCACGACCAGGTTGTAGCCGACAAAACTCACCCAGGGCTGGTTCGAACGATGAAACAGCCAGGCGCCGGTGAGGCAGCTGGCGAAGTAGCCGCCAAAGAACAGCCAGGGATGGATGCTGCGAATGGACTCGACCGGGATGTTGCCGACCATCCACCAGTTGACCCAGAAGCCCCAACAGAGCGTGAGGCCAATGACGAGGTTATACGCAGCGGGGGAGAGTGTGCGATCCATCGGGTTCGCACGCCGGGCAAAGACGGAGTTTTCCATATCGTTACGCTTCCTTGCGTGAGTGATGTCGGATATTCGGGATCAGAGAATGTTCGCGTAGTCGGCTTCGATGCGATCCAGGCTCAGGTGATTGAGAAAGTTGGAGAAGCACATCCAGGCCGACAGCGCATTGAGGTCCTGAAATTGCTGCGGCAGATACTTGGGCGGGACGACCATGCCCTCGTCCACCAGCTGGCGCAGCGTGCGCATGTCCTCAAGCGTGGTCTTGCCGCAGAACAGCAGCGGGATCTGCTCCAGCCGGCCTTTGCGCACGGCTAGCTGGATGTAGTTGTAGATCATGATGAAGCCCTTCAGGTAGGACAGGTCCTTGGTGAAGGGCAAACCATCGGGGGTCGAGCCGCGGAACACCCGGCTGGCATTGCTGTAGCAGTCGTCGTCGCCATATCCCTGCTCGCGGAAGAAGGCGAACACGTCGAGGAAATCCGCGCCCTCCTCGGCCATGTGGATGGCGCGGGTGCGGTTGGTCAGCTTGCGCAGGCGCGTCGGGTAGGAGGCGAAGGCAATCACCTCCATCAGGATTGCCAGGCCTTCCTGGGTAACCGTTGAAGACGGCGGCCCCTTGGCGAGGAAGGTGCAGATCGGCTGGTTCTGCCCGTTGAGCGTGGTGCCGACGTGCACCAGGCCTTCGTGAACCTCCAGCGCGCGCACGTCACGCTCGTTGAACAGCGCGTCGCTGCGGATCTTGATGTAGTCGGCGCCCGCTGCCGCATCGGCGAGGATGCCGTCGGACTCGAAAACACGGATCACGCCCTCGCCTTCGCCGAACACCACATCCAGCCGCTTCTGCAGCAGCTCGACGGCCTGCGGCGCGGTGAGATTCTTCGGCTCGTCACGCAGATCGCCACGGTCGGCGATGTTGTTCAGGTAGTCGGAGAGCATAAGGCCGAGGTCGGCCAGGGTTGGATCGCCAGCATGGAAGGCGTCGGATGCCGCGCCGTAGAGCTCCTGGGAGATCATGCCGAAGTCCGGTGTGCCACGCGCCTCGAGCATGCGGATAACCATGCGGTATTCCTTACACATGCGCCGCATGATCTGCCCGACCGGGTTGAACTGACCGAGCTGACGGGTGATGTCGCGCTCGATGTCCTGGAATTCCTGCTTCTTGGCGCTGGAATCGAAGGCCAGTGGCCGGCCCTCGTAGTAGCCGCGATCGATCTTCGGCAGCTCGCGGCCCTTGGCGGCGAAAAAACCCTGGCGGGTATTCTCGTCCCACTTCACCGCGTCCAGTACGCGCACTGGCGTCTGCGCCTCGACGATGCGGTCGGACAGCCCGCGCACGATGGTCTGATACTCATCCAGGTTGTTACGGCTGTTCATCAGTCCCTCTTCACGGATGACCCGTACCCTTGAGGTTATACCCGCAGCCGCCGAGGCCGGCACACTGCGGTGTCAGTCGACGCTCAGTGGATCAGAGTTCCGGACGCATGTGCGGGAAGAGGATCACGTCGCGGATCGAAGGCGAGTTGGTCAGCAGCATCACCAGGCGATCGATGCCGATACCCTCGCCCGCGGTCGGCGGCATGCCGTATTCCAGCGCACGCACGAAGTCGGCGTCGAAGTGCATGGCTTCGTCATCGCCGGCATCCTTGTCGGCTACCTGCGCGTGGAAACGTTCGGCCTGATCCTCGGCATCGTTGAGCTCGGAATAGGCGTTGGCGATCTCGCGGCCACCAATGAACAGTTCGAAGCGGTCGGTGACGTTGGGGTTGCGATCATTGCGTCGGGCCAGCGGCGAGACCTCGAACGGGTACTCGGTGATGAAGGTCGGCTGTTCCAGCTTGTGCTCGACCAGCTCCTCGAAAATCATCACCTGCAGCTTACCCAGCCCTTCGTGGCCGAGCAGCTTGGCGCCGGCCTTCTTGGCGATGGCGCGAGCCTTCTCGACGTCGTTCAGGTCATCCGCGGAGATTTCCGGGTTGAACTTGAGGATCGAGTCGAACACCGACAGCCGCGCGAAGGGCTCGCCGAAGTGGAACACCTTGTCGCCGTAGGGCACGTCGGTGCTGCCAAGCACGGCCTGGGCCAGCTCGCGGAACAGCTCCTCGGTGAGATCCATATTGTCTTCGTAGTCGGCGTAAGCCTGGTAGAACTCGAGCATGGTGAACTCGGGGTTATGCCGGGTCGAGACGCCTTCGTTGCGGAAGTTGCGGTTGATCTCGAACACGCGCTCGAAGCCACCGACCACCAGACGCTTGAGGTAGAGCTCCGGCGCGATGCGCAGGAACATCGGCATGTCCAGCGCGTTGTGATGGGTCTCGAACGGTTTGGCCGCAGCGCCGCCGGGAATGGTCTGCAGCATCGGCGTTTCGACTTCGAGGAAGTCACGCTCGGCGAGGAACTTGCGGATATGCGAGATGACCTGGGAGCGCACGCGGAACGTTTCGCGCACCTCCTCGTTGACCATCAGGTCGACGTAGCGCTGGCGGTAGCGCTGCTCGGTGTCGGTCAGGCCGTGGAACTTGTCCGGCAGCGGGCGCAGCGACTTGGTCAGCAGGCGCACGCTGTTCATGTAGACGTACAGGTCGCCCTTGCCGGAGCGCGCCAGTGTGCCCTCGGCGGCAATGATGTCGCCCAGGTCGAAGTGCTTGACCGCGTCGACCTGCTCGGCCGGCAGCGTCTTGCGATCGACATAGACCTGGATGCGCCCGCTCATATCCTGCAGCACCATGAATGGCCCGCGGTTGAGCATGATGCGCCCGGCGACCTTGACCGGAATGGCGGCCGCCTCCAGCTCCTCCTTGGTCTTCTCGGCGTACTGTTTCTGCAGGTCGCCTGCATAGCGGTCGCGACGGAAGTCATTGGGGAAGGCATTGCCCTGCTCGCGCACGGCAGCAAGCTTTTCCTTGCGCTGGGCAATCAGCTTGTTTTCTTCCTCTTGGATGGCGTGCTGGTTCAGCGGTTGTTCGCTCATTGCGGGTCGTCCCGGTCAAATCGTTTCAATGGAGGTGCTTGCGGCTTGAGGCTTGCAGCTGCTCTCAGAGCCCCTGTTTCAGGCTGGCTTCGAGGTATCCGTCGAGGTCGCCGTCGAGCACCTTCTGGCAATCGCTGCGCTCCACACCGGTACGCAGATCCTTGATGCGCGAGTCGTCGAGCACGTAGGAACGGATCTGGTGCCCCCAGCCAATGTCCGACTTGCTGTCTTCCAGCGCCTGAGAGGCGGCGTTGCGCTTCTGCATTTCCAGTTCGTACAACTTGGCCCGCAGCATCTTCATGGCGGTGTCCTTGTTGGCGTGCTGGGAACGTTCGTTCTGGCAGGCCACCACGGTATTGGTCGGGACGTGGGTGATACGCACGGCCGAATCGGTGGTGTTTACGTGCTGACCACCGGCGCCGGAGGAACGGTAGGTATCGATGCGCAGGTCGGCCGGGTTGATCTCGATCTCGACCCTGTCGTCGATCTCGGGTGAGGCGAACACTGCCGAGAACGAGGTGTGGCGGCGCGCGCCGGAGTCGAACGGGCTCTTGCGAACCAGGCGGTGCACACCGATCTCGGTGCGCAACCAGCCAAAAGCATATTCACCCTTGATGTGCACCGTGGCACCCTTGATGCCGGCGACTTCGCCCTCGGACAGCTCGACGATCTCGGCAGTGAAACCGCGCTTGTCGGCCCAGCGCAGGTACATGCGCAGCAGGATGTTCGCCCAGTCCTGCGCCTCGGTGCCGCCGGAACCGGCCTGGATGTCCAGGTAGCAGTTATTCGGGTCCATCTCATGGCTGAACATGCGGCGGAATTCGAGCTTTTCGAGGATTCCGCGCAGACGGTCCAGCTCGGCGGCCACATCATCAACGGCGCCTTGATCATCTTCTTCGACCGCCATGTCGAGCAGGTCGCGAGAGTCGGCAAGTCCGCCATCGAGGTCATCGATGGTTTCGACAATCTGCGCCAGGGTGGCGCGTTCACGGCCCAGGCTCTGGGCGTATTCGGGCTTGTTCCAGACGTTGGGGTCTTCGAGTTCGCGGTTTACTTCGACGAGACGATCATGCTTCTGATCGTAGTCAAAGATACCCCCGAATTGACAGGGTGCGCTCGGACAGGTCCTTGATGCTGTTGAGGATCGGGTTGATTTCCATAGGTAGGCAGCTCTCAATCGGACGGTGCAAAAGCCGGCGATTATAACTCAGCCAACCCGCGCTGACAGCCCGCCGGACGTGCCGGCGGACGGTCAGGAAACGGATTTGCCCTCATGACGGTCGATCAGGCACTCACACCGCGTACCTGGCTTTCCAGCTCGGCTTTGAGTTGCGGATCGAGCTGCAGACAGCGGGCAAGTTCATCCAGATAGGCACGCTCCATGAAATGCTCCTCGTCGACCATCAGCACGCTGGCCAGATACATCTCCGCAGCCATCTCGGGGGTACTGGCGGCACTGGCCACGTCAGCCGGGTCCAGCGGCTTGTTCAGTTCGGCCTCGAGCCAGTGCTGCAGATCAGCATCGGCCAGCTTGCCCAGCTCCGCCTCGATCAGCTGACGCTCTCGGGCATCGACATGGCCGTCGGCCTTGGCCGCTGCCACCAGTGCCTTGAGAATGCCCTGGCTGTGCACCTCGACCTCTGCCGGCGGCAGGCGATCGATGGTCTGTGGCGTCTGCTGTTGCGCCCCGCCCTGCTGCGCCTGCCAGTTGCTGTAGGCCTTGTAGGCCAGCACGCCGAGCGCCGCCAGACCGCCGTAGGTCACCGCCTTGCCGCCCATCTTGCGCACCTTGCGGTTGCCCAGCAGCAACCCCATGGCACCGGCCGCCAGCGCGCCGCCACCGGCACCCGACAGGGCATTGCCGAGCGAACCGCCGCCAACGCCGGAAAGCAGGTCGCTCAAACCGCCTTTGCCAGGTTTGCCACCTGCACTGGATTGCTGCTTCTGCAGCAGGTCCTGACCGGACCTGAGCAGTTGATCGAGAAGGCCACTGGTTTTCATCGAAGTCCCCAAACGGATTGAATCAGGATTTGAACAGCAGTGCTCAGTCAAACGACTCGGGCACCTGACGAATCGGCGTGTCGCGATGGGCAGCACGCACGTACTGCGCCGGCCAGGCCACGGAACTGTCACGCAGGTCCTCGGCAGCATGCAGCGGCCAGTACGGATCACGCAGCAGTTCGCGGGCGAGCAGAATCAGGTCGGCCTGGCCGGTGCGCAGGATGTGCTCGGCCTGCACCGCCTCGGTGATCATGCCGACCGTGCCGGTGGCGATACCCGCCTCCTTGCGCACGCGCTCGGCGAACTGGGTCTGGTAGCCGGGCCCGACCGGGATATCGGCGTTGGCAGCAGTGCCACCGGACGACACATCGATCAGGTCGACGCCAATCTCCCTGAGCCGCCGCGCGAGTTCGACGGTTTCGTCGGCATTCCAGCCATCATCGACCCAGTCTGTTGCCGAGAGGCGGACGAACAGCGGCAATTCCTCGGGCCAGACCTGGCGAACAGCTGCCGTAACCTCCAGCAGCAGGCGGATACGGTTGTCGAACGAGCCGCCGTAGCGATCCTGCCGCTGGTTGGATAGCGGCGAAAGGAACTGATGCAGCAGGTAGCCGTGGGCCGCATGTACCTCGGAAACCTTGAAGCCGGCCGCCAATGAGCGCTCGGCCGCCTCGACGAAGGCCTGCACGACGCCCGCGATGCCGGCGTCGTCCAGCGCCGTCGGCACGGCATGTTCAGGCGAGAAAGCAATGGTCGAAGGACCGACCGGGGTCCAGCCGCCAGCGGCGATCGGCACGCTGCCGTGCTTGCCGAGCCAGGGCCGCCAGGTGCTCGCCTTGCGCCCGGCATGGGCCAGCTGCACGCCGGCGAATGCGCCCTGCGCCTCGATGAAGCGGGTGATCCGCCGCAATGGCTCGACATGCTCGTCGGACCAGATACCCAGGTCGTCCGGCGAAATACGCCCCTCAGGGCTGATCGCCGTCGCTTCGATGATCACCAGCCCGGCGCCACCGACGGCCCGACTGCCCAGATGCACCAGATGCCAGTCGTTGGCCATCCCGGCCTTCGCCGAGTACTGGCACATGGGCGATACGGCAATCCGGTTGGGCAGTTTGAGCTGGCGCAGGGTAAGCGGCTGAAAAAGCTGGGACATGTCGGCCTCTACTGTCGGTGATGCGGATTTGACACCCGTCAGTAGAGACCGTTTCGCCGCTCATGCCCAGCCCGACATCGGTGGAACTGTCAGCCTCAGGCAGCGCTGACCTGCACCGGCACACCGTTGAGCGCGGCATTGCCGGATACATCCAACTGGCGCTCGTCAGTCAGGTCGTTACTGCTGGCGCCCGGTTGCTGCCGGGCGATATCCATTTGCACGCCAGGACGGGCGTGGCCCCAGCCATGCGGCAGGCTGACCACGCCGGGCATCATCTCCTCGCTGGCCAGCGCCTCCACCTCGACCACGCCGACCCGGGAATGCACGCGCACCCGCTGGCCATCCTGCAAAGTCCGAGCAGCCATGTCCGCAGGGTGCATCAGCAGCTGATGACGAGGTTTGCCCTTCACCAGGCGCTGGTAGTTGTGCATCCAGGAATTGTTGCTGCGTACATGCCGGCGGCCGATCAGCAACAGCTCGTCGGCACCTGCCTGAGGCTGCGCGGCGAAACGCTGCAGATCGTCCAGCATCAGCGCCGGCGCGGTCTGGATGCGCTTGTTCGGCGTTTTCAGGCGCCGCGCCAGGTTTGGCTTGAGCGGCCCGAGATCCAGCCCGTGGGGATGATCCTCCAGTGCTGCCAGGCGCAGCTTGCGCTCGGACTTGTCGCCGTATGGCCCATGGCGTAGCGCCAGGTCCATCATTTGCTGCGGCGGCATGGTGGGCTTCAGCTCGACGCCGACCCGCGCTGCGTACGCCTTAGCCAGCCCGATGAAGATTTCCCAGTCGTGCAGCGCACCCTCGGGTTTGGGCAGTACCGGCTGGTTGAAGCGGGTAACGTTGCGCACGGCGAGCAGGTTGAAGGTGGCGTCGTAATGGTCGTGCTCCAGCGGCGCGGTCGGCGGCAGGATCACGTCGGCATAGCGAGTGGTTTCGTTGATGTAGAAATCCACACTGAGCATGAACTCCAGCCCATCCAGCGCCTGCTCCAGCTTGCGCCCGTTGGGCGTGGAGAGCACCGGGTTTCCGGCCACGGTGATCAGTGCACGCACCTGCCCTTCCCCGGGTTCAAGCATCTCCTCGGCCAGTGCCGCTACCGGTAGTTCGCCGCCGTATTCAGGCAACTGCGAAACCCGGCTATGCCAGGCGGCGAAGTGGCCGCCGGAGGTGGTCTCCACCAGATCCACCGCAGGCTCGGTACACAGCGCGCCGCCGACCCGATCGAGGTTACCGGTGACCAGGTTGATCAGCTGCACCAACCACTGGCAGAGCGTGCCGAAGGCCTGGGTCGAGACGCCCATCCGCCCGTAGCAGACTGCCTTGTCCGCCGCCGCGAAATCCCGCGCCAGCTGGCGGATCTGCTCGGCCGGAATCCCACAACGGGCGCTCATCGCCTCGGCGGTAAAGGCGGCGATCGCCGTGCGCACCTCCTCGATGCCGTCCAGCGGGAGCTCGCTGGTGCGCGTCAGGCCTTCCTCGAACAGAGTATTGAGCAGGCCAAACAGCAGCGCCGCGTCTTGTCCCGGCCGCACGAACATATGTTGATCGGCGATCGCTGCGGTCTCGCTGCGACGCGGGTCGACCACCACCAGCTTGCCGCCGCGGGCACGGATCGCCTTCAACCGCTTCTCTACGTCGGGCACGGTCATGATGCTGCCATTGGAGGCCAGCGGGTTGCCGCCGAGGATCAGCATGAAATCGGTGTGATCGATGTCCGGCACGGGTAATAGCAGGCCGTGGCCGTACATCAGATGGCTGGTCAGGTGATGCGGCAGCTGATCGACCGAGGTCGCGGAAAAGCGATTGCGCGTCTTCAGCAGCCCGAGGAAGTAGTTGCTGTGGGTCATCAGCCCGTAGTTGTGCACACTCGGGTTGCCCTGGTAGATGGCCACGGCATTGGCGCCGTGGCGCTCGCGGATCTCAGCCAGGCGCTCGGCGACCAGTTCGTAGGCCTCCTCCCAGCTGATCGCCTGCCACTCATCGCCGCAGCGCCGCATCGGGTGGCGCAGCCGGTCACGGTCGTTCTGGATGTCCCGCAGGGCGACAGCCTTGGGACAGATATGGCCGCGGCTGAAGCTGTCGAGGGGGTCGCCCTTGATCGAAAGGATGCGCTCGCCTTCGGTCTGGATGGTCAGGCCGCAGATGGCTTCGCACAGATGACAGGCACGGTGATGGACGCTGATCTCGCTCATTTCGGATTCCCGCATGGCGCTGTTGTTGTCCAGCCACTCTAGGCGCCATGGCCGCGGGCAACAATCAGACGTCTTGACGGGGAATGGCGCTGGATTCAGCCGGCCTATCGTCAGCCGGCATGCATCGATCAGCGCGGGGCGATATGCGCCACCATCAGCTGCACGCTTTCCTGACCGCGGTACTCGTTGACGTCGAGCTTGTAGGCCAGCTCGGCCCAGCGCACCGTCGGATTCGGCCAGATTTCGCGGTCGACGTTGAAGGCAATGCCGTCGAGGGTCAGCGAGCCGCATTCGCTCTTGAGCACCAGCTTCAGATGGCGCTCGCCGACGATACGTTGCTGCACCAACTGGAACACCCCATGAAACATCGGCTCGGGAAAATGCTGGCCCCAGGGCCCGGCGTTGCGCAGCGCACGCGCCAGTTCCAGGTGGAACTCCTCGACGCTGAGCTGGCCGTCGGTTAGCAGCCGGCCGGTGAGATCATCCTCGCACAGCTGGCGGCGCACTTCGGCGTCGAAGGCGGCAGCGAATGCGCCGAAGCTGGCTTGCGGCAGCGACAGCCCGGCCGCCATGGCATGCCCGCCAAACTTGCTGATCAAGCCGGGATGCTTGGCGGCGACCGCATCCAGCGCATCGCGGATATGAAAGCCCGGCACCGAGCGCGCAGAGCCTTTGAGCAGGCCGTCGCCGGCATCGGCGAAGGCGATGGTCGGGCGGTGGTAGCGCTCCTTCATACGCGAAGCCAGGATGCCGATCACGCCCTGATGCCAGTCCGCCTCGAATAGGCACAGGCCGAACGGCAGGTCTTCCAGGGGCAAATCCTTGAGCTGCGCCAGTGCCTCGCGCTGCATGCCCTGCTCGATGCTCTTGCGGTCCTTGTTCAGCTCATCGAGCTGGACCGCCATATCGCGCGCCAGTGCCTCGTCCTCGCAGAGCAGGCATTCGATGCCCAGCGACATGTCATCCAGCCGCCCGGCCGCGTTGAGCCGCGGTCCGAGAATGAAGCCCAGGTCGGTAGAGGTGATGCGTCGATGGTCGCGCCCCGTCACTTCGAGAATCGCCCGCAGGCCCGCCCTCGCCCGCCCCGCGCGAATCCGCGCCAATCCCTGATGGACCAGGATGCGATTGTTGGCATCCAGCGATACCACGTCGGCGACACTGCCCAACGCCACGAGGTCCAATAGCTCAGCCAGGTTCGGCTCTGCCCAGCCCTGACGGATGAACCAGTCCAGCTCACGCAGGCGAGCGCGTAATGCCAGCAGCACATAGAAGATGACCCCGACACCGGCGATGCACTTGCTGGGAAAGGCGCACTCAGGCTGATTGGGGTTAACGATGGCATCAGCCGCCGGCAGTTCGTGACCCGGCAGGTGATGGTCCGTGAC
Source organism: Stutzerimonas kunmingensis (assembly GCF_021432085.1). Classification (GTDB taxonomy): domain Bacteria; phylum Pseudomonadota; class Gammaproteobacteria; order Pseudomonadales; family Pseudomonadaceae; genus Stutzerimonas. Next base: position 3,283,040 of record NZ_CP090366.1, read on the forward strand.
CAGCACCTTGAGCCCTGCGGCCTTGGCCGCCGCCACGCCGTCGACACTGGAAATGCCGTTGTCCACGGTCACCAACAGATCGGGCTCGCGCTGCAAGGCAACGGCAACGATTTCCGGCGTCAGACCGTAGCCATATTCGAAGCGATTGGGCACCAGGTAATCGACGTGGGCAGCGCCAAGCTGGCGCAAGCCAAGTACACCCACGGTGCTGGCCGTGGCGCCATCGGCATCGAAATCGCCGACGAACAGGATGCGTTGACGCTTCTCCAGCGCCTCGACCAGCAGCTCGACCGCGGCATCGATGCCCTTGAGCTGCTTATAAGGAATCAACCGCGCCAGCCCCTTGTCCAGCTCCTCTGCGCAGGTCACACCACGGGCCGCGTAGAGGCGCTGCAGCAGCGGCGGCAGCTCGCCAAGGTCGGGCAGCTGCTCGGGCAGGGGGCGGGGTTCGATACGCATCGTCGGATTCCAGACTCGGTGAAACGGATTACAGGGAGGTGGCCGCACGTGCGGCCTGGTCGTACAGGCCCGACATAGCGCGCAGCATGCCCGCCAGGCGGTGGATCTCATCAGGGTCGATATTGAGGTTCTCGAACGAGGCGATCAGGCATTCGCGGCGGATGTCGGCGTACTCCTGACAAAGCGCACGGCCCTTGTCGGTGGTGCGATAGAACATCTCCTTGCCCTGCTTCGCCCCTTCCACCAGGCCGAGCTTGCTCAGCTTCTTCAGCGCGTAAGTCACGGTGTGGGTGTCTTCCACATTGAGCAGCAGGCAGATATCCGCCTGTCGCTTGGCGCGGCCACGGCTGGTGAGATTGTGCAGCACCATGACGTCCAGCGCGTTCATCTCCACCGTGCCGCAGGCCTGCATGCAACGCTCCATCCAGCGCATCAGCGCGGCGCTGGCGACGATGATGCCGTACTCCAGTTCAGACAGTTCCTGGGACTGCTCGGCGAGGTGCGCCGAAGCGACGATCGAAGATCGCAACGGGCGGGGGCTTTTGGCGTCAACCATCTTGAGTTCCTGATTGATGAAGCGGCAGCGCCGTTCGTATCGATGGGGCGGGCAAGGATACAGCAATGTCCGCTCAGGCACTTCAGACGCCCAACGGCAGAAATACGTTGATAATTTATCAATACTTTATCAGTGTATCGACCCTCAACGCCGCCGCAAACGCACCAGTCCATTTCGAAAGGAGCAGCCATCGTGAGTCGTCTCTTACTCAATTGCGATATAGGGGAAAGCTTCGGCGCCTGGACCATGGGCCTGGATGCCGAGGTGATGCCGTTCATCGATTGCGCCAATGTCGCCTGCGGCTTCCATGCGTCCGATCCGCAGATCATGCGGCGCACAGTGGCGTTGGCACGCAAGCATGATGTGCGCATCGGCGCCCATCCGGCCTATCCGGATCTGGTCGGCTTCGGCCGGCGCTCCATGGCCTGCAGCCCGGCCGAAGTGGAGAACATGCTGCTCTATCAGATCGGCGCACTCGACGGCATCTGCCGCGCTGAAGGCACGCAGGTTCGCTACGTCAAACCGCACGGGGCGCTGTACAACGACATGATGCGCCAGCCCGAACTGCTGCGCGCAGTGATGAGCGCCATCAAGGCCTACAGCGCCAACCTGCCGCTGATGCTGATGTCCACCCGCGACAACAGCGCAAGCCAAGCACTGGCAGAGGAAATGGGCATCACCCTGTGGTTCGAGGTGTTCGCCGACCGCGCCTATGACGCCGCCGGCATGCTTGTTTCGCGCAGCCTGCCAGGCGCCGTCCACCACGATGCAGAAACCGTGACCGACCAGGCCCTGCGCCTGGCCAAGGGCGAGGCGCTGATCGCGAGCGATGACAGCGCGCTGATTCTGCAGGCCGATACCCTCTGCGTGCATGGCGACAACGCCGGTTCCATAGCCGCCGTCCAGCGCATCCGCCACGCGCTGCAAGCGCTTCCCGCATGAAGCCGCGGATCGAAGTGGTGGGCGTCGACAGCCTGTTGTTGCGCCTGTTCGATCAGATCGACGAAGGCAACATGCCCTGGATGCTTGCCGCCAGTCAGCGGGTGCGCGACGCCTTCGGCACGGCACTGATCGATCTGGTGCCTTCCTACACCACCCTGCTGGTGCATTACGACCTGATCCAACTGGACGACCTGCAGGCTCGCCAGCACCTTCACCAAGCGCTCGAGGGTCTGCAGCCCGCCGCCGCCGAAACTGCGCGCCAGCATGCAATCCCAGTGTGGTACGACGCCAGCGTCGGCCCCGAGCTACGAGCGCTAGGCAAGCGCAGCGGGCTCGGTGTAGCCGGCGTGATCGAGCAACACAGCGCACACATCTATCAGGTCTTCGCCCTCGGCTTCGCACCCGGCTTCGCCTTTCTCGGGCTGGTCGATGAGCGTTTGGCCAGCCCGCGCCTGGCCACACCACGCAAGCAGGTGCCGGCCGGAAGCCTGGGCATCGCCGATCGGCAGACCGCCATATATCCGCTGGTATCGCCGGGTGGCTGGAATCTGATCGGGCGCAGCCCGGTTCGTCTGTTCGACCGCGAGCCCGACGGCTACAGCCTCTGGCAGCCAGGCGACCGGGTGCGCTTCGTGCCCATCGAGCGCGCCGAATTCATCCGCTTGGGCGGCAACGACAGCCCTTTTCAGGAGACTGCCGTATGAGTCTGCTTATCGAACGCGCCGGCGCATTGGCCAGCTTGCAGGACGGCGGCCGTATGGGCGTCCGCCACCTCGGCGTTACCCAGGGCGGCCCGGTGGACTGGATTTCCCACAGCTGGGCCAACTGGCTGCTTGGAAATCCTGTGCAGGCCGCTACGGTGGAAATCACGCTGGGGAATTTCAGCCTTCGCGCGCAAACCGATACCTGCCTGGCGATCTGCGGTGCCGATCTCGGCGCCGCGCTCGATGACGAAGCCATCGCACCGGGGCGTAGCTTCGAGGTCCGTAAGGGCCAACTGCTTACCTTCACGCACCCAAAGCGAGGCGTTCGCGCCTATCTCGCTGCGCCAGGCGGCTTTCAGGCGACACCGGTATTGGGGAGCTGCGCCACGGTCCGGCGCGAGCAACTCGGCGGCTTGGCCGGTGACGGCCAAGCGCTGGCCGAGGGCGGCCGCTTGCACTGGCTCAGTGGTGTTTCTGCTGCTCGCCGAGAGCTGCCAGTGCCAACCGTCACCCCACTACCGAGCCCGACCCTGGCGGTCGTGCTCGGCGCGCAGATTGGTGATTTCAGCGGCCAGAGCCTGTTCGATGCCTTCAACAGCGACTGGACAGTCGATCAACGAGCCGACCGCATGGGCGTGCGCTTGCTCGGCCCAACGCTTCACAGCACGCGCTCATCCATGATTTCCGAAGGCGTGCCGCTGGGGGCGATCCAGGTTCCGGCCGACGGGCAGCCGATCATCCTGCTCAACGACCGCCAGACAATCGGCGGCTATCCACGCCTCGGCGCGCTGACACCTGCGGCGGTGGCCCAGCTGGCGCAGTGCCTGCCAGGCACCTCGCTCAGGCTCAAACCGATTTCACTGGAGGCCGCGCAACGCGCGCACCGCGAACTGCTCGCCCAGTGGCGGTAGTCGCTCATAAGGAGCCGCTGACCAGCAGCCAGTTATTCCAACAAGAACAACATTGCCGGGTATGACCCGGGCGCATTTCTACCTGCCCCAACGCCAAGAAAAAGAAGGTATCCAATGCAAGCCACACAAGCCGAACGCGGCACTCCCGCCCAGCGCAACGTCCTGCGCGGCGCCATTTTCATCATGGCGACTTCGTCCATCGGACCCGCGTTTCTGACCCAAACGTCGCTGTTCACCGAGAAGTATCTGGCGAGTTTCGCCTTCGCGATCCTGATCTCTTTGCTCATCGACATCGGTGCCCAGCTTAATATCTGGCGGGTGATCACCGTTGCCAACCTGCGCGGCCAGGACGTCGCCAACCGCGTGATACCCGGCGTCGGCCATCTGATATCCGCCTTCATCGTGCTTGGCGGCATTGCCTTCAACATCGGCAACATCGGTGGCGCCGGCCTGGCGATGAATGTGATCTTCGGTATCCCGCCGATAATCGGCTCGTTGATCGCCGCCGTGCTGATCATCGGCATCTTCCTGCTGCGCAACGCCAAGGGCGTGATGGACTCGGTGATGCAAGTCCTTGGCCTGGTGATGCTGTGCATGATCGGCTACGCCATGCTGCAGTCGAATCCACCACTGCTCGAAGCGATGAGTCGCAGCTTCAATCCGGACGACCCATTGATCCTGCTGCTGCCGATCGTGACATTGGTGGGCGGCACGGTCGGCGGCTACATATCGTTTTCCGGTGGCCATCGCCTGGTAGAGGCCGGCATCACCGGTGTAGAGAATGTCAGGCTGGTAACCCGCGCGGCCGTGATCGGTATCGCTACCACTGGCGTCGTGCGCATCTGCCTGTTCCTCGCAGCCCTCGGTGTCGTCAGCCAGGGCCTGACTCTCGACCCGAGCAACCCCGCTGCATCGGTGTTCTCCCATTCGATGGGCACCATCGGCTACAAGATTTTTGGCGTAGTGCTACTGGCCGCATCGGTTTCATCGGTGATCGGCGCCGCTTATACCAGTGTGACCTTCATGTACTCGCTGCATGACAGCATCCGCCGGCATAACCAGCGTGTGGTGATCGCCTTTATTGCCTGCTCGACGCTCATCTACAGCCTGGTCGGCCAGCCCGTGAAGGTTCTGGTGGTGGCGGGCACCCTGAATGCCCTGGTACTGCCGCTGGCGCTGGGCTGCATATTGCTCGCGTCGCGCAAATCGAACATCGTCGGCGATGCCTACCGTCACCCTACCTGGATGCTGATGTTCGGCATATTGGCCATGCTGGCCACGGCGGTTGGGGTGGTGATGTCGTTCAATGCGCTGCTGGAGTTCTGGCAAGCGTGACTGGCACGGCGGGCGCTCTCAGCGCTCGCCGAGCAACCAACCCAACTTCACTTCGAACTGGCCACGCTCATCGGTGATGAACAACGTGCCGTCACTGATCATCACGCCCCACTGCAGACTACGCGGCAAGTCCTTGACCAACGCGGCAAGTGACTCCGAGTCGATGGTGGCAATGGACAGATTCTTCAATCCCTTCACCGCATCGATCACCTTGCCCTGCCAGACGCGCAGATTGCCATAGGCAACCAGGCTGACGCGTTCGGCTCGTCGCGAACACCAAGTCAATCGCTCTGCATCCGGCTGACCCACTTCGATCCAATGAAGGACGCGGCCATCCAGACTCTTTTCCCAGAGTGCTGGCTCGTCCACATCAGAGAGGCCGCGACCAAAGGCCAGCTGCTCGCTATACCAGAGCGCATAGGCAATCAATCGCACGCCGAGGCGTTCTTCGGTTTCCGACGGGTGTTTGGCGACCGTAAAGCGCAGATTCTCGTAAACCCCGCGGTCCAGGTCCGTGAGATTCAGCTCGACTTTATATGGTGTGGCTTGCAGGGCCATGAACGGCCTCCGTTGCGAAAAGGCGCGCAGTCTACCGCAAAGCGGTCAACACCGATCCTCGCTGCGGCCTTCGACACCGTCGGTACGAACGGAAAAATACGCTCATCGGGAGAAACCCCCGACGAACGAACTTTGACAATTATTCTCATTCTGATTAGCATCCCAACCGTCAACGAATTCAACGGGTAGTGCTTCTATGTACGTCTGTCTTTGCCAGGGTGTAACCGACGGCCAGATTCGCGATGCCATCTACGAAGGCTGCTGCAGCTACCGTGAAGTACGGGAAACGACGGGCGTCGCCACCCAGTGCGGCAAGTGCGCCTGCGTCGCCAAGCAGGTCGTGCGCGAGACGCTCAGCAACGTGCAGAGTGCCCAGGCCTCCCTCGCGTACCCTGCCAGTTTTGTTCAGGCTTGACAGACTGAAGCCATGAAGCCGGGCCATGCCCGGCTTTTTTTTGCCTGCAAATCAGCAAGTTGCTCAGAAGGATGCGGAACGCAACTATTCTCGCTAGGGTTTAGCTTTAGCATTCAATGACTTAGGTTTGACAGGTCGCCTGAGCGTGGCCAGACTGCTTGCATTCCCACCGCGTCAGGCAGGCTAACTACATGAAAGGCGACAAGCTGGTCATTCAGCACCTCAACAAGATCCTCGGCAATGAGCTGGTAGCCATCAACCAGTACTTCCTGCACGCGCGCATGTATGAGGACTGGGGTCTCGGCAAGCTCGGCAAGCATGAGTACGAAGAATCCATCGACGAGATGAAGCATGCGGACAAGCTGATCAAGCGCATCCTGTTCCTGGAAGGCCTGCCGAATCTGCAGGATCTGGGCAAGTTGCTGATCGGTGAGAACACTCGCGAGATGCTCGAGTGCGACCTCAGGCTGGAGCAAGGTGGCGTGCAGGATCTGAAGGTCGCCATCGCTTACTGCGAAAGCGTCGGCGACTACGGCAGTCGCGAGCTGCTGGAAGACATCCTCGAATCCGAGGAGGAACACATCGATTGGCTGGAGACGCAGTTGAGCCTGATCGACAAGGTGGGCATGGAAAACTACCTGCAGTCGCAGATGGACGACTGATTCAGTAGCAAGCCCATATAAAAACGCCCCGACTAGATCGGGGCGTTTTCGTTTGCAGCGAAGAGAACCGCTTATTCCTGCTCGGCTGCTTCAGCAGGCTGCTCGGCTGCGGGCTGCTCGGCCTCGTCACCCTTGATATCCAGCAGCTCGAGATCGAAGACCAGCACGGAGTTGGCCGGGATCAGCGGGCTCGGGCTCTGCTCGCCGTAGGCCAGTTCGCTCGGGATGTAGAGCTTGTACTTCTCGCCCACATGCATCAGCTGCAGACCTTCGACCCAACCTGGAATCACACCGCCGACCGGCAGATCAATCGGGCTGCCGCGCTTGATCGAGCTATCGAAGACGGTGCCGTCGGTCAAGCTGCCCTCGTAGTGCACGGTCACCACGTCGTTCTCGGTCGGTTGACGGCCTTCGGCCGCCTTGACGACTTCGTACTGCAGACCGGATTCGGTGGTCTTCACGCCCTCACGCTTGGCGTTGTCTTCGAGGAACTTCTTGCCAGCCTCGACCGCTTTGGCATTCATCTCAACCATGCGCTCTTCGGCACGGGTCTGCAGGAAGGTGAAAGCCTCCATCAGCTGCTCATCGGTGAGCTTCTGCTCCTTCTTGCCGATGGCATCTTCAATACCCTGCGCAACAGCCTGGGAGTCGAGATCATCCATACCCTCCTGCGCAAGGCTCTTGCCCATGTTCAGGCCGATACCATAGGACGCCTTCTGCGCCGGAGTGTCCAGTTTGACACTGGTCTGCGAGTCGCAGCCGGCCAGCACCAGGCCAACCAGGGCAACCGCAGGCGCCAAACGATGATGTCTCAGTCTCATGCTGTTTCCTTAAATACGCTGTTGGGCATTCGAAAAACCGATGGTCGAGCTTAGCAGCGCATCCCGGCACTGGCTACCGCACCCCAAGGCAAGGACCGTAAAGAGATTGCAAAGAACGGACGCGCGTAGCAATCCGATAGCAGGATCGAGCCGAGCGAGAAGCGGCACCCGTAGCTTCAGCCCAAAAAAATCCAGGCAAAAAAAAACGGCCTAGATGGCCGTTTCTTTCGTTGCTTCAGGGCGTTCAGTGGACCCGTGAAGCGAATATGGCGCAGCGGACGGGACTCGAACCCGCGACCCCCGGCGTGACAGGCCGGTATTCTAACCGACTGAACTACCGCTGCGCTAAACCTCGAGTGGTGGGTGATGACGGGATCGAACCGCCGACCCTCTGCTTGTAAGGCAGATGCTCTCCCAGCTGAGCTAATCACCCGTTTGCTCTCGAAGTGGGGCGCATTCTAGAGAGGGTTCCGCACCTTGGCAACCCCCTTTCGAAAAAAAAATTGCAGAAGTTCCAAAGACTTAGGAAAACCCTCGATTTACCAGCCGATTTTTCTCGTCCGCCGTGCATTAACATCCCGCAGGGTTGGCCTGAACTGGCCAGGCAGGAATAATGCACCCCTTTGCTTTCCGGAGATCTACCCCGCCATGTGGTTTCGTAACCTGCTCGTTTACCGTCTCACCCAGAACGTCGCTCTAGATGCCGAGACACTCGAAGCTGCACTGGCCGCCAAACCTGCCCGCCCCTGCGCCAGCCAGGAGCTGAGCACCTACGGCTTCGTCGCCCCCTTTGGTAAGGGTGAAGACGCCCCCCTGGTGCACGTCAGCCAGGGTTTCCTGCTGATCGCCACGCGCAAGGAAGAACGCATTCTTCCGGGCAGCGTCGTCAAGGATGCGCTGAAGGAAAAGGTTGACGAGATCGAAGCCGAGCAGATGCGCAAGGTCTACAAGAAGGAGCGCGACCAGATAAAAGACGAGATCATCCAGGCCTTTCTGCCGCGCGCCTTCATCCGCAAATCCGGCACCTTCGCCGCAGTCGACGCCGAGCGCGGGCTGATCCTGGTGAACTCGGCCAGCCCGAAGAAGGCCGAGGACCTGCTGTCCACCCTGCGTGAAGCGATCGGCTCGCTGCCGGTGCGCCCGCTGACCGTGAAGATCGCGCCAAGCGCCACCCTGACCGATTGGGTCAAGACGCAGAAGTCCGCAGACGATTTCTTCGTGCTCGACGAATGCGAGCTGCGCGACACCCACGAGGACGGCGGCGTGGTGCGCTGCAAGCGCCAGGACCTGACCAGCGACGAGATCCAGCAGCATATGGAAGCCGGCAAGCAGGTCACCCAGCTGTCGCTGGCCTGGCAGGACAAGCTGTCCTTCGTGCTGGACGACAAGTTGATCATCAAGCGCCTGCGCTTCGAGGAACTGCTGCAGGACCAGGCCGAGCAGGACGGTGGTGAAGACGCCCTTGCCCAGCAGGACGCCAGTTTCCTGCTGATGATGATGACCTTCCGCGAGTTCCTGCCTGCGCTGTTCGAGGCGTTCGGTGGCGAAGAAGTCCCCCAGGGCCTCTGACACCAGCCCGGGGCGCTGATCGGCGCCCCGCTCCCCTCAACGCACCTTCAGCTGCAACGCCAGCGCCCCGCCCAATCGCTCCCCCAGCGACCAGATCAGAAAACGCTCGATGAACTCCGGCGCATCGACGAACAGCGCCCCGCAGACCAGCACGCTGAGCAACGAAACAGTCAGGAAAAGCTGCGGTATCGAGAGCTTCAGCAGCACCAGCAGGACAATTGCGATGATCGCCGACGCGACCATGAACAGCGCGTTGAGAATGTTGTTCGCTGCCACCACTCGCGAGCGCTCGTGAACCACACTGCGTGACTGGATCAGGGCATACAACGGGACGATGTACAGCCCACCGAAAATCCCCAGCCCGAGGATATCCATCAGTACCCACCAGGCAGAAGGCTCGCCGAGCAGCGCAAGCCAGTCGACCGTACCCACAGGCTCCCCGTGGCCGCTCGCATGCCACCACAGCAGCACTCCGCAAAGGCTCAGGCCAATGGCTCCGAACGGGACCAGGCCGATCTCCACGTGATGCCGCGACAGCCGCTCGCAAAGCAGCGACCCCAGCGCGATGCCGACCGAAAACAGCGTCAGGATCAACGTCACCACGCTTTCATCGCCACCGAGATAGTCCTTGGCAAACGCCGGGATCTGCGTCAGGTAGGTCGCACCGAGAAACCAGAACCAGGAATTGCCCAGCATGGCCCGGGACACCGCCCGCTGCTGACCGAGCCCCAGCCGCAGAATGCGCCATGACTGACGCAGCACGCGCCAATCCATATGCAGGGTCGGCAGCGCTGCCGTACCGGCTGGAATGGCCAGACTGGTGAGATAACCGACGAGCGCGATCAGCACCACGCTGATCGCCACCAGCTCGGCGTAGCCCTCACTCGCCATCAACACACCCGCACCGATGGTGCCCCCGAGAATCGCCAGGAACGTTCCCATCTCCACCAGCGCATTGCCTCCCACCAGCTCATCCTCGGCGAGCTGCTGCGGCAGGATCGAGTACTTGACCGGACCAAACAGCGCCGACTGGGTGCCCATGCAGAACAGCACCGCAAGCAATACCGGCAGGTTGCCGAGCAACATGCCGAGCGCCCCGGCAAGCATGATCAGAATCTCGGCGAACTTGATTCGGCGAATCAGCCAGGCCTTCTTGAAGCGCTCGCCGAACTGGCCACCCAGCGCGGAGAACAGAAAGAACGGCAGGATGAACAGCAGCGCACAAAGATTGATAAGCAGACTCTTGTCGGCGCCAGTGCCGATCTTGAACAGAATCGCCAGGATCAACGCCTGCTTGAACACGTTGTCGTTGAATGCACCGAGCAGCTGCGTGCAGAAAAAAGGCAGGAAGCGACGCTTGCCGAGCAGGCGAAACTGCGAATGCGTGGTCGCCGGCCCGCCAGCTGGCACACGCCTTGTAGAGCTAGCCCCGGTCGATTCCTGATTCATATCGGCAACTGCCCGAAAGCCCAGCGCAGCAGAAAGAAGCTCAGCAGTCCGCCGGCGATAGTCGCCAGCAGGTTGCGGCTAAACGCGGCTATGACGATCGCCAACAGCCCCGCGAGCAGATAGGCATTGTCCGGACGCAACGCCCACTGCCCTTCCGGCATCAGCATTCCCGGCACCACGATGGCAGTCAGTACCGCCACCGGCACGTAATGCAGCCCCTGCTCGATAGCGCGGGGAAAGCGCAGGTTGGGCCAGGCGAAAAAGCTGTAGCGGATCACGAAGGTGATCGCCAGCATGCCGAAGATCAGCAACCAGGTCGTCATAGCGCCCCCTGCATGCGCGCAGCCGCTTCGGCGCGACGTTCGAGCCAGACGCCGACGACGATGCCGGCCATGGCGGCGGCGATCAGTCCGAGCTTGTAAGGCAGCTCCCAGGTCAGCAAGGCCACCGCGCCAGCCACCAGCGCCGAGGCCACCTGCGGGCGCGTCCGCATCATCGGCACCGCGATGCCGATGAAGGTGGCGATCATGGCGAAGTCCAGCCCCCAGCTGGCGATACCCGGAACCGCCTGACCGAAGGCGACACCCACCAGTGTCGACAGCTGCCAGTTGATGTACATGGTCAGCGCGGCTCCGAGAAAGAACCAATGCTTGTACGGCGACTCGTCGTCGCGGGCATAGCGATTCTGCACCACGGCGAAGGCCTCGTCCGTGAGCCAGAACGCCAGAGGGGCGCGCCAGCGGCCCGGCAGATGACGAACGAATGGCTGCAACGCGGCGCTGTACAAGGCGTGCCGCAGATTGACCACGAAGGTGGTCAGCAGTACCACGGCTGCGCCTACGCCACCGGTTATCAGCGTGATCGCGATGAACTGTGCGGAACCGGCGAAGACCAGCGAAGACATGCCCATGGTCTGCCAGGGCGTCAATCCGGCGCCGACGGCCAGCGTGCCGAAGATGACACCGAACGGAATCGCACCGAGGATCAACGGCAGAATGTCACGGCACCCGTGAACGAACTCTTGCGAGCGGGACATTGGAACTCCTGTAGCCAATTTTGCACCGAACCTTGCGCTGCCTATCGACCTCGTAGCGAAAGGCGTGGGTAGCGGACGGATCGACGCAAGACATGCGGCAAAGCACCGCACGATATCCGAACTGAGACGCCCAGGCGATGCGTCGCAGAGCAGTCAGTCGGCCGCGAGCCGCTGCTTGAGCTGCGGCCAGTCACGGTCGGTGATGCTGTACAGCACGGTATCGTCCAGACGACCGTCTGCCAGTCGCCGATGGTTACGCAGCAATCCTTCGCGTAGGGCACCTAGCTTTTCGATGGCCCGCTGCGAGCGGAGGTTACTGGCGGCAGTCTTCAGCTGCAGGCGAACCAACTGCCATTCTTCGAATGCGTGACGCAGCAGCAGGTACTTGATCGAGGCATTCAGCCCGGTGCCATGCTCCGCATGGTCCAGCCAGGTCCAGCCCAATTCGGCCGCCGGCAGGCTCAGGTTGAAGTCGGCGAAGCGCGTGGTGCCGACCAGCTGCTCGGCCATCCGCACACTGAAGACAACCGCGCGCCCCTCGCGCTGTTCCGCCAGCGCATGGCGGTACCAGTCCGGCCGTAGCGGCCCGCTCATATATGTCAGCTCGGCGCGGTTCCGCTCTGCCAGGGCAACCAGCTCCGGGATATCCGCTTCCATCAGCGGCTCCAGGCGCAGCGCCCCGCGTTGCAGGGTTACCGGATGGGGGCTGAGCATGACATTCTCCTGTTATTGCGTTCGGGCAAATCGGCGGTTACCAGACAGTAACCCATGGCGCAGGAAACGCCGTACTTCGCGGACGACCGGCGATATTGCTGGCGGGCCCGCGCTAGACGCATGCGACCTTGGTCGCAACCCTGCACACGGGGTGACCATTGCTGCGAAACTTCACGAACTCAGCATATTAACGAGTCACCAGGGCTGATTGAATTCGGCACCGTTACCGGCCCGCCGAGGCCTGCCTGGCACTCACCTTTCGTTTTCTGGAGTTTGCATGACGCTGTCAGGCGGGCTGATCGCCGCGGTCGCCCTCGTTTATATGGCCATTCTGTTCGCCATCGCTTTCTACGGCGACCGCAACAGCGCTTCCATGTCGCCGCGTCTGCGGCCTTGGGTCTATAGCCTTTCACTGGCGGTGTACTGCACCAGCTGGACCTTCTTCGGTGCCGTTGGCCAATCCGCCGAGCAGCTCTGGGCGTTCCTCCCTATCTATCTGGGCCCGATCCTGCTGATGCTGTTCGCACCGCATGTGATCCAGAAGATGATCATGATCAGCAAGCAGGAGAACATCACCTCCATTGCCGACTTCATCGCCGCCCGCTATGGCAAATCTCAGCTGCTGGCAGTGGTTGTTACGCTGATCTGCCTGGTTGGCGTACTGCCGTACATCGCGCTGCAGCTCAAGGGCATCGTACTCGGCGTCAACCTGCTAAGCGGCATCAACATCGAGGCAGCCGGCACCGGCACGCGCGACACCGCGCTGATCGTCTCGATCGTGCTGGCGCTGTTCACCATCCTCTTCGGCACGCGCAACCTCGATGTGACCGAGCATCACCGCGGCATGGTCCTGGCGATCGCTTTCGAATCACTGATCAAGCTGCTGGCATTCCTGGCGGTGGGCGCCTTCGTCACCTTCGGCCTGTTCGACGGCTTTGGCGATCTGTTCAATCAGGCCTATGACTCGCCGGACCTTGCCGGATTCTGGAGCGAAGGTGTCAACTGGTCAGCCATGCTGGTCCAGACCACCGTCGCGATGATGGCGATCGTCTGTCTGCCGCGGCAGTTTCACGTTTCTGTGGTGGAAAACATCGAGCCGCGCGACTTCCGTATGGCCCGCTGGGTGTTTCCGCTCTATCTGGTACTCGCCGCGGTGTTCGTCATCCCGATCGCGCTGGCGGGACAGATGCTGTTGCCCGCAGGCGTAACGCCGGATTCCTTCGTCATCAGCCTGCCGTTGGCCGAACTGCATCCCTGGCTCGCCCTGCTCGCCTTCATCGGCGGCGCCTCGGCGGCAACCGGCATGGTAATCGTCGCCAGCGTCGCGCTTTCGACCATGGTTTCCAACGACATGCTGCTGCCCTGGCTGCTGCGCCGCCAGGAAGCCGAGCGCCCGTTCGAAGCATTTCGCCACTGGATGCTCTCGGTACGTCGCATCAGCATCGTCGTGATCCTGCTGCTCGCCTATGTCAGCTACCGCCTGCTCGGCTCCACGGCATCGCTGGCTACAATCGGCCAGATCGCCTTCGCCGCCATCACTCAGCTGGCCCCGGCGATGGTTGGTGCGCTGTATTGGAAGCAGGCCAACCGTCGCGGCGTGTTCGCCGGCCTGACCGCCGGCGCGGCAATCTGGTTCTATACGCTGATTGTTCCTCTGCTGGGCTGGCCGCTGGAAATGTTCCCGGGCCTGAGCTGGATGTACAACGGCGGCCTCGGTTTCGGCCTCAGCGGACTGACCCTGGGCGTGACCCTGTCGCTGATCGGTAACGCAACGCTGTTTTTCTGGGTATCCATCCTCACCCAGACCCACGTGGCCGAGCATTGGCAGGCCAGCCGCTTTATCGGTCAGGAGATCGCCTCCCCGACCGGCGCCCGCCGCCTGCTCGCCGTGCGCGTCGAAGACCTGCTGGCCCTGGCGTCTCGCTTCGTCGGCGCCGAGCGTGCCGAGCAAAGCTTCCAGCGCTTCGCCCGCCGCCACGGCCAGGACTTCTCGCCCAAATTGCAAGCTGACGGCCAGTGGATCGCACATACCGAACGCCTGCTGGCGGGCGTGCTCGGCGCGTCGTCAACCCGCGCGGTGGTCAAGGCGGCGCTGGAAGGCCGCGACATGCAGGTCGACGACGTGGTGCGCATCGTCGGTGAAGCCTCGGAAGTGCTGCAGTTCAACCGCGCACTGCTGCAAGGCGCGATCGAGAACATCACCCAGGGCATCAGCGTGGTCGACCAGTCGCTGCGCCTGGTGGCATGGAACCATCGCTATCTCGAGCTCTTCGAGTACCCGGACGGGCTGGTCTACATCGGCCGCCCGATCGCCGACATCATCCGCTACAACGCCGAACGCGGCCTGTGCGGTCCAGGCGATCCAGACACCCACGTGGCCAAGCGCCTGTACTGGATGCGCCAGGGTCGCGCGCATACGTCCGAGCGGCTGTTCCCCAACGGCCGCGTCGTCGAGCTGATCGGCAACCCGATGCCAGGCGGCGGCTTCGTCATGAGCTTCAGTGACATCACCGCCTACCGCGAAGCCGAACGTGCCTTGAAAGATGCCAACGAAGGTCTCGAACAGCGCGTCAGCGAGCGGACCCAGGAACTGTCGCAGCTCAACCAGGCGCTGATCGAAGCCAAGAGCACCGCGGAAGCGGCCAACCAGTCGAAGACCCGCTTCCTCGCCGCCGTCAGCCACGACCTGATGCAGCCGCTCAACGCCGCACGGCTGTTCTCCGCCGCACTGTCACACCAGCAGAGCGCCCTGCCCAGCGAGGCCCAGGAACTGGTGCAGCATCTGGACAGTTCGTTGCGTTCGGCTGAAGACCTGATCACCGACCTGTTGGATATCTCGCGCCTGGAAAGCGGTCGAGTGACTCCAGATCGCAACCCCTTCCCACTCGCCACGCTGTTCGACACGCTGGGCACGGAGTTCACCGCACTGGCCCGCGAACAGGGAGTCAACTTCCGCGTGCACGGCAGCAAGCTGCGCGTCGACAGTGACATACGTCTGCTCCGTCGCGTGCTGCAGAACTTCCTCACCAATGCCTTCCGTTACGCCAAGGGCCGCGTGGTGCTCGGCGTGCGCCGGCAAGGCGCATCACTACGGCTCGAAGTCTGGGACCGCGGCCCGGGCATTCCGCATGACAAGCTGAAGGTGATCTTCGAGGAGTTTAAACGCCTGGACAGCCACCAGACCCGCGCGGAGAAGGGTCTGGGCCTGGGCCTGGCCATCGCCGACGGTCTCTGCCACGTACTCGAACACCCACTGGAAGTGCGCTCCTGGCCGGGCAAGGGCAGCGTGTTCAGCGTCACCGTGCCGGTCGCCCGTGCATTGAGCCAGCCGCGCCCGGCAGCCAAGCGTGGCGAGCCGCAGCACACCGCGTTGACCGGCACTCAGGTGCTTTGCATCGATAACGAGGACAGCATTCTGGTCGGCATGAACAGCCTGCTCACCCGCTGGGGTTGCCAGGTATGGACCGCCAGCAACCGCGCCGAATGCGAAGCGCTGCTGGCCGAGGACATTCGCCCGCAACTGGTGCTGGTCGACTATCACCTCGACGAGGGCCAGACCGGCACCGAGCTGATGGCCTGGTTGCGCACCCGGCTGGGCGAGCCGGTGCCCGGCGTGGTGATCAGTGCCGATGGCCGCCCGGAACTGGTGGCCGCGATTCACGCAAGCGGCCTGGATTTCCTCGCCAAGCCGGTCAAGCCTGCGGCGTTGCGCGCTCTGATGAGCCGGCACCTGACGCTTCAGTAGACAGGCGACCTCGGCCAGCGGGTGAAACAATCGCGGCCGAGGCCGGTTACACTGCTGGCAATTTGCACACTTGGCGGCAAGGTGGCCGATGACGCTCGAGCTTTTTCTCAACCTCGCCACGGCGCTTGCCGTCGGGCTACTGATCGGCACCGAACGTAGCTGGAGCGGCAGAGACGGCCCCGGCCAGGAGCTGGTCGCCGGGGTCCGCACCTTCGGCCTGTCGGGCCTGTTCGGCGGGCTCGCGGCGGTTAGCGTCAGCCATCTCGGCGGCTCTGCCTGGGTGGCCATGTTCGCCATGCTCGCGCTGCTGGTCATTGCCGGCTATCTGATCGATGCGCGTCGCAGCGGCGACCATGGCATGACCACCGAGGTCGCCATGCTGCTGACCTTTGTTCTCGGCAGCCTGGCGGTCGCGGAGAGCCGGCAACTCGCCGCCGCATGCGCCATCGTCGTGGCGCTGCTGCTGAGCCTGAAAGCCCCGCTGCATCAGGCGCTGAAGCGGCTCAGCGAGGCGGAACTGGGCGGCGCGCTGAAGATGCTGTTCATCTCCGTGGTGCTGCTGCCCACGCTGCCGAACCAGGGCTATGGCCCCTGGCAGGCACTCAATCCCTACACGACCTGGATGATGGTGGTACTGATCGCCGGAATCGGTTTCGCCGCATACGTGGCGATCCGTATTCTCGGCCCCCGTCACGGCCTCTTCGTCACGGCACTGCTTGGCGGCATCGTCTCCTCCACTGCGATGACCATCACGCTGGCGCGGCTGAACGCGCCGAAGCTGCGTGCCGCGCTCGCAGCTGGCCTGCTGGCGACGTCGGCGCTCATGTTTCCTCGCGTTCTACTGGAGGTGGGGCTGGTCAATCCGGCGCTGCTTCCCGGCCTGATCCTGCCTCTGGCGTGCGCCGGCGCCATCTATACAGCAGGTGCAATCTTCTATTACCTGCTGGCAGCCAAAACGCCCACAGACACTGCCGAGCCCCTGCTGAAGAACCCGTTCGAGCTGGGACCGGCGCTACGCTTCGCCGCCTTGCTGGTGTTGATCCTGCTACTGGTCGAGGGTGCACGGCGCTGGCTGGGCGATGCCGGCATCTACATGGTGTCGCTGGTCGCAGGTCTGACCGATGTGGATGCGATCACCCTCTCGCTGGCCAACAATGCCCGCGACGGGCTCAGTCATGAGGTCGCGTCGCGCGGCATCGTATTCGCCGCGCTGAGCAACAGCCTGGTCAAGGCCATGCTGATCGCCTTCATCGGTGGCCGTGAACTGGCTATCCGTACCCTGCCGATCATGTTCGCCGGGCTGCTGACTGCGCTCGCCGTGCTGCTGTTGCGTTAGCGCCGTGATCTAGTCGCCCGCCTCGCTGAGTTCCTCGGCACCGGCACGCTCCAGCCAGTCGCCCGGCAAGCGCTTGCTGGCCCGTGCACCGAGCGACTTCAATTGCTCGGCTCGACCAACAAGGTTGCCGCGACCATCGCTAAGCTTGTTGCGCGCCGCCAGGTAAGCACGATCCACCTGCTGCAATCGGCTGCCGATCTCATCGAGATCCTGGATGAAGGCGACGAACTTGTCGTAAAGCCCGCCGGCTTTCTCGGCGATCTCCCGGGCGTTCTGGCTTTGCCGTTCCTGCCGCCAGAGGCTGTCGATGACCCGCAGGGTGGCGAGCAAGGTCGTCGGACTGACGATCACGATGTGCCGCCCATAGGCTTCCTGGAACAGATCGGGATCTGCCTGCAGGGCGGCCGCGAAAGCCGCCTCGATCGGCACGAACAGCAGCACGAAGTCGAGGCTCTGCAAGCCATCGAGGCGCTGGTAGTCCTTCAGCGAGAGCCCCTTGAGGTGGCTGCGCAGCGATTGCACATGCTGCTTGAGCGCCAGCGCCCGGCTGCCTTCATCCTCGGCGCAGGTCAGCGCCTGATAGGCGGTCAGACTGACTTTGGCATCAACCACGACCTGTTTGTCCCCGGGCAGATGGATCAGCACATCCGGCTGAAAACGCTCCCCGTCCGGGCTCTTCAGGCTGACCTGCGTATGGTACTCGCGGCCCTTCTCCAACCCGGCGTGCTCCAGCACCTTTTCCAGAACCAGCTCGCCCCAGTTGCCCTGCGTCTTCTGCCCTTGCAGCGCACGGGTCAGGTTGGTCGCTTCATCACCAAGGCGTTGGTTCAGCTGCTGCAGGCGCTCCAGCTCGCGAGCCAGGGAGAAGCGCTCGCGCGCTTCGTTCTGGTAGCTCTCCTCGACTCGCTTCTCGAACGACTGGATGCGTTCCTTCAGCGGTTCGAGCAGCTGCCCCAGGCGCTCATGGCTGGACTCGCTGAAACGCTGCTCACGCTCGTCGAAGATCTTGCCGGCCAGCTCGGCGAACTGTGCCCGCAGGTCGTCACGCGCTGCCTGCAGGTCTGCCAGCCTTTGCTGATGGGCGTTGTGCTGTTCGCGCAGTTCGGCTTCGAGTGCGGCATGGGTCGAGCTCAACCGGCGCAGTTCACCTTGCTGGGCGTCGCGCTCGGCTTGCAGGTCGGCAATGGTTTCATCATTACCGTCACGCTGCGTGCGCAACAGTTCGGCCTCGCGGCGCAGCGCAGCCAGCTCGGCCTGCTGCGCTGATTTGATGCCACTCAACTCGGCCAGCTCGATCCGACAGCTCTCCAGCTGCGCCGTCAGCCCCTCCTGCGCCAGGGTGGCCTGTCGGAGCCGCTCATCGAGCAACGCCTGTTCGGACTCGCTGACGGACAGGCGGCGCTGCAGATAAAGGCTCAGCCCAGCCAGGGCAGCCAGGCCGAGCGCCAGACCGGCCAATAGATGAAGAGGATCAAAGGACATGAAGGGCTCCGGCAAAAGTGCCGGGCAGTATAGCGAGCCGCAGGTGGGTGGTCAGGCGGGTGCCGTCAGCCCTTGATCCGCTGAAGGAAGCTCGCAGCCTCCTGGGAACCCTGTGCGGCGGCTTGCTCGAGCCACAGACGCGCCTTCGCAGGTTCGCTGTGGTCGGGCTGGCAATAAAGGCGCCCCAGCTCCAGCTGTGCCTGGCAGTCGCCTGCACGGGCCGCCTGACGCAGCAGCTCGAAACCGATACGGCGGTCGCGCTGACCATCGCACTCGCAGCACAGCAGACGCCCCAGACGACTCTGCGCTTCCACCACGCCCTCACGCGCCGGCTGCTTGAGCAGGCGCCCTGCAATCCGTTTGACACCCTGATTTCTGCCCAGGTGCTGGCTATCGAGCAACCACAGCGCCATGCGCAGCGGCAACCGTGCCGTAGGGGCGGTAGTGGCGAAGGAGGCGGAGGAGGCTGTACGCGTTCTCATGCACATCTGGGGGCTGGATGAATAAGGTCGCGCACTCTACTCCTTTTTTCCGAGAGTTAAAGTCTTGTCAAAAGCGAAAAAATTAGATCCGGATCACACCAAAAATTAATCCACAGAAGCTGTGGATAAGTCAGTGGACAAACAGAAGACAAATCTATGAATGCCACGTCTCATGGGGGCTGCGCTTAAACTGACGTTTTTTTCGCCAATGAAAAAAGTGCTTATTTTTCAATTGGTTATTAACGATCTATGAGCTCAGGCGATTTGCGACAGTTTGTCATAAGGCCTTGACAGGCGTGCTGCGCAAATGTGCACAAGTTCAGCGCATCAGGCGCAAAGCGGCTTGCCACAAGGGTTGCAGCGGCACAAGAGCGAACTTTCAGACAAAGCTGTTGTCGCCCTGCGCACCTTGCCGGAGCACGGTAGCTACGCTTGTCTGCGGCTATGCTGTACGCCTCGCATTCTGGAACTGGAAATGACGAAACCGTCGAGAATACTGCGCTGGCTGCTGGCTGGCCTGCTGCTACTGCTGCTACTTGCCGGCGGTTTCGCCTGGTATCAATGGACAGCATTCAAGCGCGAACAAGGCATCGTCGAACTCGACTGGCAGGGGCTGCGTGTCTCTTCCAGAAGCATATCGATCCGCCAGCTTGACTATGCACAGCTGACCGAGAACGGCCTCAACCTGACCGTCCGGGCTGAAAATATCGCACTGCAAGTTCCCAGCCTTTTTCAGCCATTTCCACCACAATCGCTTCAAATAGATCGTCTCAGCACGACCCTACTCTCGCTACCGCATGCCGGGAACGGGAGCTCGCCTCCGCGCGACGCCGAGCAATATGCACGCTGGGTGGCGTGGCTGCCGCAGCGAATGACCATAGCTGATCTGAGGATGGACCTCCCCTGCGCGAAAGGTCAGTGCGACGAACGGGGTAGCCTGTGGCTGGAACACGCCGGCGAAACACTGCTGCCTGTCGATGCCCGGCTGGACCTGCGCCGCAACGAACACCGTGTTTCGCTGATCGTCAGTGCACAGGGACCAGACCCCATGCACAGCCTGATCGAGGCCAGACTGCTGATCGACGAGCAGTCGCGCCTGGAAGGCCGTAACCGGCTCAACCTCCTCGGCAACACCCTGCGGTCCGATGCCACCTTTGCCATGGGCAGCTTGCCGGAAGCGCCCTGGCTGTTGAGCTGGCTAAGCGATTGGACCGGCTACGAACCTACCCCGCTGAACATGCCAGCTGACATGCGGCTTGGCGCAGGTTGGGCGCTTAGCGTGCCTCGCTCGACAGACGGCACGCTCGAATGGCGCCGTGCCGGCGGGGATCTGCGTCTCTCCGGCCACCTGCCGGCGCCATGGCCGATCATCGGGCTTGGCGAGCTGCAAGGCGATATCGACCTCGCGGCTAATGGACAGGATGGCCAGTGGCTGCCTCCCGAGCTGAAAGCCAATGTACAGCTACGCCCCGAACCGGCACTCGTCGCCGACCTTCCCGAGAATCTGCGACCTGAGCGACTGGGCATCCAGATCGAGCCCTTGGATGCCGAAACCGAACGAGACGAACTGCCGCTACAGGTCAAGCTGGACGCCCAAGGCGCCACACCGGCGACCCTGCAGGCACGGGTGCGACTGAATACCGCACCGCCATATGTACTGCAGATCGAGCAGGCGCAACTGCAACTGCGCAGTAGCAAGCTGAAGCTGGATGCACTTTCGCTAGGAGGTCTGGAGGCCACGCTGGACTTCTCCGGTCGTGCGAGCCTCGAGCAGATCGATGTACAGCTGCATAAAAGCTCACGGGCCACCCTCACCGACCTGACCAGCGGAGAACTCACTGCCCGCCAACTGCAGGCCCTGCTCTCCCAACCGCTCAGCCTGCATCTCGACCGCCGCAACTCAGAGCCGCCTAGCTGGCGCGTACAGGGGCCGCTGGACCTGCGCGTCAGCCGACTGGATCACCCGAGACTGATCTCCCAGGGCTGGCACTGGAGCGGGCAGTTGGAAGCTGATGCCACAAAACTGGCAGCGACCGGCCCATTGAGCAACGATGTCGGGCTGATACTGGCAGCAAACCTGAACAAGCGCTGGAACGGCCCACTACAGGCAAGCGGCAAGCTACAGGAGATCTTTCTGCGCGCCGGCAACCCGCTTGCCCGCAGCTTCACAGCCTGGCCGGAGATGCTCGAACTGAACAGCGGTCGCCTGCTGGCTGATGGCACGCTTTCTGTGCCAGCTGGCAGCACACCGCCATCCGCCAGGCTCACGCTGGAGGCCCGCGGACTGGCCGGCATCATCGACCGCGCCGAGATATCCGGGCTCGACGCAAGAATCGCAGCAAGCCTCGAGCGCAACCGCCTGGAGCTGGATATAACCGAGCTGCGCCTCGCTCAGCTCAACCCCGGATTCACTTTTGGCCCGCTGCTGCTGCGCGGAAACTACCGCACCGATCTCGATCATCCAGTGCAAGGCCAGCTGCGCTGGGCAACCGCGGAAACCCAAATCTTCGGCGGCAGGTTCTGGCTCGCCCCCGCCACGCTCGACCTGGCTGCACCGCAGCAACAATTAAGCGCCAAGCTGCAAGGACTGCAACTGAGCGACATGCTCGCCGCCTACCCTACCGAAGGGCTCGATGGCAGCGGCCTGATTGATGGCAGCTTCGACATTCGCCGCAGCGCACTCGGGTTCAGCGTCGACCAGGGCGAGCTGTCCGCGCGCACACCCGGCGGTGTACTGCGCTTTCGTTCGCCGAAGATAGAAGCCCTTGGCCAGTCGAACCCGGCCATGAAGATCGTCACCGAAGCCCTGCACGATTTTCATTATGATCGGCTGAGCAGTGACGTCCGCTATGATGAGAGCGGCAAACTGAACCTCGCGCTGCGCCTGAACGGCCGCAACCCAGCCCTGGAAGGAGGCCGCCCGATCAATTTTTCGATCAATCTGGAAGAGGACATTCCGGCGCTGCTGACCAGCTTGCAACTGAGCGACCGGGTAAGCGAAACAATTCAACGACGGGTGCAGGAACATCTTCAACGCCTTCAATGAGGCCCTGCAGCCCTAGCCGACACAGGAGAGAGACCGCCATGCGGTTGCGCCAATCGCTGACCATTCTGCTGCTGGCCGTGCTCGCCAGCGCCTGTACGCCGCGGGTGGAACTGGCCGTACCGAACGAGCCGATCAACATCAACCTGAACGTAAAGATCGAGCATGAGATTTACATCCGGGTGGACAAGCAGCTCGACTCGATCATTAACGAAGACAGCGGACTGTTCTGAGGACGACGATGAAAACCTATCTGAAATTGGCAAGCCTGCTGTTGGCACTCATGATCGCTCTGCCAGCGGCAGCCATGACACTCAACGAAGCCATGTCCGCCCTGGGTGACGCCAAGGCCAGCGGCTTGCTTGGCGAGAAGCCCGACGGCTATCTCGGCGTGGTGCGGTCCAGCCAGAACGCCGAGGACATCGCAAGCCAGATTAATCAGGCGCGCCGAGCCGAGTACCACCGCGTCGCCAAGCAGAACGGCATCAGCGTCAGCGACGTGGAAGCCATCGCCGGCAAGAAAGCCATCGAGAAGACGCCCTCGGGCCAGATCATTCAGCTCAACGGCAACTGGGTTCGCAAGTAACCAACGATGATGGCCGGGTCCGCCGGCCATCGCTCTTCGCGGCAGCGCCTACAGCAGCGTCAGAGCGTGTGCCCGGATCACCAGGCTCTCCTGCCGAAACCGGCGCTCCAGCTCGGCGCGATAATCTGCCCACCAACCCCTGTCCAGATCATTGACCATGACTTCGTAGACCACCGAGTCGTCATGAACCGCGTTGTCGCCCTCTTCCAGCCAATAGCCACTCGCCGGGACTCGCGAATAGGTGGTCAGGCCACCGAAACGCTCGATGAGCTCATCACGCACAGCACGGAAAGACGACTTCGGCAGCGCCTGCTGATCGTTGTCGTAAAGCGGTAGCAGCAACTGAATCAGGTACATGTCGGAGCTCCAGTGAATGTTGCTCGACATATGACCGGCCCGGCACCAGATAGATGCCGCGAGCCGGTGAACTCAGAACAAGCCGAGCTGCCCGTCGACGAGCGACGCGAAGTCATCGCCCACGAAGGGCAGAATCGCATCCGCCACGGGCTGCAGTTGCCGCGTTACATAGTGGTCGTAGTCGACAGCCGATGACCGTGTTTCCAGCGGCTCGGGCCCGGCGACCGTCATCAGGTAGCTGATCCAGCCACCGTTCTGATACTGCCGAGGCCGCCCCTGACGGTCGTTGTAGTCATCCGCCAAACGCGCGGCACGCACATGGGGTGGCACATTGCGCTGGTAGTCATCGAGCCTGCGGCGCAAGCGCTTGCGATAGATCAGCAGCTCATCCAGCTCACCGGCCAGCGTGCGCCGTACGTAGTCGCGCACGTACTCCCCGTGCGGCTGGCGGTGAAAGATGCGTTGGTAGAGCTCTTGCTGGAAGCGTTGAGCCAGCGGCGACCAGTCGGTACGCACGGTTTCCAGCCCCTTGAAGACCATGTCGTCGCTGCCATCGGGCCGGGTGATCAGTCCGGCATAACGCTTTTTGCTGCCCTCCTCCGCACCACGAATGGTGGGCATCAGAAAGCGTCGAAAATGGGTTTCGTATTGCAGCTCCAGAGCGCTGACCAGCCCGTACTCGGCCTGCAGATGCACTCGCCACCAATCATTGACGTGCTGCACCAGCTGACGGCCGATCAGCGCTGCCTCGTCATCTGAATGAGCTTTGCGCAGCCAGACGAACGTGGAATCGGTATCGCCATAGATGACGGCATGCCCCTGCGCCTCGATCAGCTCCCGGGTGCGCCGCATGATTTCGTGACCGCGCAGGGTGATGGACGAGGCCAGCCGCGTATCGAAGAAGCGGCAGCCACTGGAACCGAGCACGCCATAGAAGGCATTCATGATGATTTTCAGCGCCTGTGACAACGGCTTGTTGTGCTCGCGTTTCGCCGTCTCGCGCCCCTCCCAAACACGCTCCACGATTGCCGGCAGACAGTGCCTAGTCCGCGAGAAGCGCGCACCGCGGAAGCCGGGGATCGACTGTTCGTCATCCGGCTGGCGCAGCCCGTCGATCAACCCCACCGGGTCGATGAGAAAGGTTCGTATGATCGACGGATAGAGGCTCTTGTAATCGAGCACCAGTACTGATTCGTAAAGCCCCGGCTGCGAATTCATCACGAAACCACCCGGGCTGGCCTCCGGCTGCCGCTCGCCAAGATTCGGCGCGACGAAGCCCTGGCGATGCATCAGCGGCAGGTACAGATGCTCGAAGGCCGCGACCGAACCGCCACTGCGATCGGCAGCCAGCCCGGTTACCGTGGCGCGCTCGAGAAGGAAGGTCAGCAGTTCGGTGCGGGCGAAGATGCGTGTTACCAGCTCGCAATCCTTGAGGTTGTAGCGCGCCAGAGCCGGTTTGTCCTCGGCGAACATGCGATCGATTTCCGCCATGCGCTGGTAGGGATTGTCGATGGCCTTGCCTTCACCCAGAAGGGTCTGGGCGACATTCTCCAGGCTAAAGGAGGGGAAGCTCCAGGTCGCCGAGCGAAGCGCCTCGATGCCATCGATAATCAAGCGCCCAGCGGCCGCGGCGAAATAATGATTGCCGCGACCGCCGTGCTCGCGCCACTCCATCTCCGCACCACCGCGCCCCAGACGCAATGGCACTTGCAGGCGCTGCGAATGATCGCGCAGCACGCGCAGATCGAACTGCAGCAGATTCCAGCCGATGATCGCATCCGGGTCATGCTCGGCAAACCAGTCGTTCAGCCGCTCGAGCAACTCGCGTCGGCTATCGCAATACTGCAGAGAAAAATCGACGGTCGTGCCCTGCCCGTTTTCCGGTCCGAGCATGTAGACCTGGCGCTGGCTACAGCCCTCCAGGGCAATGGAATAGAGATCGCCACGGGAGGTGGTTTCGATATCCAGCGAAACCAGCTTGAGCGTCGGGCGATAGTCAGGCGCCGGTTTGAGCTGCGCATCGATCGACGCACCGTCGCCGCCAGACGCATCTGAAAAGGACACCGGCGCGGTGATGAAACGCTCCATCAGGTAGCGCTCGGGGGGACGGATATCGGACTCATAGACGTCCACCCCGGCCTCACGCAGCAACCGCGCGCAATCCAGCAAGCGACGGTACGAACGGCTGTACAACCCCATCACTGGCCGATGGCGGAAGTCGCACAAGGCCAGCGGTCGCAATTCCACGTCGCGCTCGCGACGTAGCAGCGCTTCAGCAAGAGGACGCTGCTCTTCGGGGATGAAAGCGACGGAATCTTGATGCGAGACACGTAGCTGCCGTGCGCCAGCGTCGGTTGCCAGCCAGAAACTGACCTCCGTACCCTCCGGCGCATCCCGCCAGTGCCGAGTCAGGATAAAGCCCCGCCGTAGCTGCGACATCACCCTCCCCTCGCTTCGCACAACACTGTGATGGCCATGCAGCAGACTGCACCTGCCGTTGAAGCATAGCCATCATCAGACAAACCCGGCCGCCGCATACCGAGGCCACAAAAAGCAAAAACCCCCGGACTCTGTCGAGTTCAGGGGCTTAGGCTATATGTAGTGGCGGAGAGATAGGGATTTGAACCCTAGGTACCCGCGAGGGTACAACGGATTTCGAATCCGTCCCGTTCGGCCACTCCGGCATCTCTCCAGCGGCGCGCATCATAGCAGCTGGAGCAGGTTTGTCGAACCCCAACTGCATAGATTTTTTACCGTTTTCAGTCTCTTGCGGCCCACCATGAGCGGACGCAGGGCGAGCCTGGTCATGCAGTTCAGTCAGGCCGTCAGACGGGTCAGCGCCTCGCGGTACTTGTCGGCAGTTCGCTGTGCAACGTCGGCCGGAACAGCTGGAGCCGGCGGCTGCTTGTTCCAGCCGGTGGATTCGAGCCAGTCACGGACGAACTGCTTGTCGAAGCTCGGCGGGTTCTTGCCTTCCTCGTAGCTATCGGCTGGCCAGAAGCGGCTCGAGTCGGGTGTGAGCACTTCGTCCATCAGCGTCAGCGTGCCGTCGTCGTCGAGCCCGAACTCGAACTTGGTGTCGGCGATGATGATGCCGCGCGTGGCTGCGTACTCGACTGCCGCGCTATAGAGCGCGATGGACACGTCGCGCACCTGGGCAGCAAGCTCCTTGCCGATGATAGCCTCGCACTGCTCGAACGAGATGTTCTCGTCGTGATCGCCCACTGCCGCCTTGGTCGAAGGTGTGAAGATTGGCTGCGGCAGCTTGGCAGCTTCTTTCAAGCCGGCTGGCAGCTGGATGCCGCAAACCGTGCCGCTCTTTTGGTATTCCTTCCAGCCGGAGCCGACGATATAGCCACGCACAATCGCCTCCACTGCTACCGGCTTTAGACGCTTGGCGACCACGGCACGGCCTTCTACCAGCGGCAACTCGGTTGCCGGCACAACGTCTTCGACCTTGTCACCGGTGAAGTGGTTGGGGATCAGGCCGTTGAGCTTGTCGAACCAGAAGTTGGAGATCGCGGTGAGTATCTTGCCTTTCTCCGGAATCGGTTCGGCAAGAATCACGTCGAACGCCGATAGACGATCGGTGGCGACCATGAGCATGCGTTTGTCGTCGATCTCGTAGAGATCACGAACCTTGCCCGAATAGATCTTCTTCAGGCTGAGGGCGGTGGGAGTGGTCATACGAAACTTCCGCGGTTGGCAGGTCGGCAGAAACGAAACAGGCGAAACCGAGGGTTTCGCCTATCCGTGTCGTGTTGCAAGGGCAGCTCTCGCTTAGCCCAGGTTGTCCTTGAGCAGACTGAGCACCCGGCGTGCGACATCGGCCGGTGCGACGGTGTCGACGCTCTTGTCGAGCGAGACCTGAACGCCATTGCCGACACGAGTCAGACGTACCTGATAACGCTCAGCCCGCGCCTCGATCTCGTCCTTGTCCGGTGCACCACCGAACAGACGGCTGAAGAAGCCGGGCTTGTCATCCGGATCGTCGGCACGCTCGCTCAGATTCACGTAATACACGCCAAGGCTGCGGTCCAGATCGTCCACGCGTACGTCCGCCGCCTGAAGGGCTCGACCGATACTGGACCAGGCGCGATCGAAATCGCTATCCAGCTGCAGCAGAGGATTGCCGCTGCCGTCCTCGGTCAGATTCACCCGACTCGGCGCATCGAAATCACGCTCTGCCAGCAGCGACACCGAGCCGCCTTGCTTGGCGCTCTGGGTAAGGCTGGCTTGCAACTCGTCGAGCAGTACCCGATCGAGTTCCTTGTTGCTGGAAATCTCCGGCCAGGCCACGTCGGCGGTGCTGCCGGCTGGACGCTTGACGCTGACCACGAAGATCTCGCTGGTATTGCGCTGTACACCCGGCTCGACGCGAACACGTACCCGCGTTTCGCCATCCTGAATGCCCAGATTGCGTACCAACGCGTCGTTCAGCCCCGCGGCGCCTTGCCAGGCCGTGGTGAACTCGCCGGTCTGGCGGCGCTCTTCAGCAATGCTGAAGCCGTTGTCGGTGAAGAACTGCCGCGCGGCGGTCCAGACCTGTGACGGTGTGTACTGTGCCACAAGCCAGCGAGAATCCTCGGACGACTGCACGCTGAAATCACTGAGCTCTGCCGCCACTTGCAAACGCTGGGGGCGCGGCACTTCGTACTTGCCAGGAACGCCAGTGCTGTCAGCAACCTGCTGCGGAATCGGCAGCAGCGGGTCGAGCGGGCGGGTCTCGCCATCGACTGCAACCTGCATCGGTGCGGTCTGACGCGCCGAAAGGTAGTCACTACCGCGGTCACGGAAATATCCATCATCGCCCCACAGCCAGCCGCAGCCACTGGTTGCAGAGATCATCAGGGCAAGGGTCGAAAGTCCGGCCAGTCGCTTCATGCGTATTCCTTTGTTATTAAGCCAGTACGCCGGTTTGGCGCATTGCCTGGCGTAGCGGTTCCTGGAAGCTCTGACTCAGCCAGGTCAGCGGCAGACGGATGCCATTACCCATCAGGCTCATCTCGTGCAGTGCCCACTTGACTGGGATCGGGTTGGCTTCCAGAAACAGAGCGCGATGCAGCGGCATCAAACGCTCGTTGATTGCCCGAGCAGTGGTGGCATCACCGGCCATCGCAGCGGCGCAGAGATCACTCATGGCGCGTGGCGCCACGTTTGCGGTCACGGAGATATTGCCCTTGCCGCCCATCAGCATCAGCTCGACGGCAGTGGGGTCATCACCGGAGTACACGAGGAAATCCTTGCTGACACGATCCAGCACTTCCTGGCCGCGCTTGAGGTCGCCCGTGGCCTCCTTGATCCCGATGATGTTGGATATCTTGGACAACCGCTCGACGGTATCCGGCAGCATGTCGCAAACGGTACGACCGGGCACGTTGTAGAGAATCTGCGGAATCGCCACGGCCTCGGCGATGTGTTTGAAGTGCAGGTAGAGGCCTTCCTGGGTCGGCTTGTTGTAGTACGGGGTCACCAGCAGGCAGGCATCGGCGCCTGCGGACTTGGCGTTCTCGGTCAGCTCGACGGCTTCGCTGGTGGAGTTGGCGCCCGTACCGGCGATGACCGGAATCCGGCCATTGACCTGGTCGACGACGCGCCGGATCACTTCGATGTGCTCGGCGACGCTAAGCGTGGCCGACTCACCGGTAGTCCCGACAGCAACGATTGCATTGGTGCCTTCCTGCAAGTGGAAGTCCACCAGTTTGCTCAGGCTGTCCCAGTCCAGACCGCCCTGCGCATCCATGGGCGTGACCAGCGCCACCATACTGCCCGCAATCATGCAACCACTCCTGCCGGAATAATAAAAAAGAGGCGTAATGGTACAAGGCTCCCCAGCGCTTTGCGAGTAGCCTGAAGCACGCTGCACAAAGCCGATGGGGACCAGGCGCCGAGCCCTCGCCACGGGGGCCATTTGGCAGTGCGCATTCCCTCTGCCCTCGGTTTTCGCTACCCTTAGCCGTTTTCGGCTTGGCTGGCCGACCGATTCACCACCGCCAGGAATGCTGCATGTCCACCCCCCCTCTACCCCGCGAACAATTTCTCGTCATCAGCGCGCTCGGCGCCAACCCGATGGAGCTGACCAACGTGCTCTGCCGGGCCGCCAACGAGAATCGCTGCGCGGTTGTCAGCACGCGGCTGACCCGCCACGGCGAATGCAGTGCACTGGTTCTGGAAGTCACTGGCAGCTGGGACGCATTGGCCCGGATGGAAACGACCCTGCCGGGGCTTGCGAAGAAGCACTCCTTCACCGCCAACGTGGTGCGCAGCGAGGCGCTGGAAAACCGCCCGCAGGCACTGCCCTACGTCGCTTATGTGAGCGCCGCCTTTCGTCCCGACATCCTCAATGAGCTGTGCCAGTTCTTCATCGACCATCGCGTCGAACTGGAAAGCCTGACCTGCGACACCTACCAGGCCCCACAGACCGGCGGAACCATGCTCAACGCCACACTGACCGTCACGCTCCCGGCGGGTACGCAGATCAGCTGGCTGCGCGACCAGTTCCTCGATTTCGCCGACGCACTGAACCTCGACGCACTGATCGAGCCCTGGCGTCCGCAGAACCCTTGAGATCAGTAACCAGGAGCCCACAATGGCCGTTGAAATCGACCGCCCCGTCCCGCCCTTTCAGGCTCAGGCCACCAGTGGTCAGCTGATCAAACTCGAGTCGCTGGCAGGCAAGCAGGTCGTGTTGTACTTCTACCCGAAGGACAACACACCCGGCTGTACAACCGAAGGCCAGGGCTTTCGCGATCACCACCAGGCTTTTATGGCGGCGAACACCCTGGTATTCGGCGTTTCCCGTGACAGCCTGAAGACCCATGAGAACTTTCGCGCCAAGCAGGGCTTCCCGTTCGAGCTGATCAGTGACAAAGAAGAGCAGCTCTGCCAGCTGTTCGACGTGATCAAACTGAAAAAGCTCTACGGCAAGGAATACCTCGGCGTGGATCGCAGCACCTTTCTCATCGACCGCAACGGCGTGTTGCGACAGGAGTGGCGTACGGTCAAGGTGCCGGGCCACGTAGAGGCGGTCCTTCAAGCCGCGCAAGCACTGAACGCCGAATGAAAAAGGCTGGCCACAGCGCCAGCCCTTCCCGCGTCATTCAGCCACTTCGACCAAACCCGCCTTAGGCTCGCCTGGCCACGCATTGAGAACGGCCTTGAACAAGGTCGCCAACGGAATGGCAAAGAACACGCCCCAGAAGCCCCACAACCCTCCAAACAGCAGTACCGCGCAGATGATCGCCACCGGGTGCAGATTCACCGCCTCGGAGAACAGCAGGGGCACCAGCACGTTGCCATCCAGCGTCTGGATGATCGCGTAAGCCACCATCAGGTAGAAGAACTGGTCGCCCAGCCCCCATTGGAATATTCCGATCAGCGCGATCGGAATGGTCACGACCGTCGCGCCGATATAGGGCACCACGACCGAGACGCCGACCAGCATCGCCATCAGCGCGGCATAGTTAAGCCCCAGCGCGGCGAAGACTGCATACGACACCACGGCACAGATCAGGATCTCGATCGCCTTGCCACGGATGTAGTTGGCGATCTGCAGATTCATTTCCTGCGAGACCTGAGTGATCAGCCCGCGCTCGCGCGGCAGATAGCTCTTGATCCAATCGCTGATCTGCTGCCGGTCCTTGAGGAAAAAGAACACCAGGATCGGCACCAGGACCAGATAAATCATCAGTCCGATCAGCAGCGGCAGGCTGGACAGCGACGATGTCAGCACCAATTGGCCATAACGGCCGATCTCGCTTCGAATAAAGTCGATACCGCGCAGCACCTGCTCCTCGGTCACCAGCTGCGGGTAGCGCTCCGGCAGCAATAGCAGCAACGACTGCCACTCGACCAGCATGCGCGGCAGTTCGTTGAACAGGGTCAGAACCTGCTGCCAGAGCAAGGGCACGATGAACAGCGTGCAGACCACCATCACACCGATGAACATCAGAAATACCAGCCACACCGCGAGCAGATGCGGCACCCGCAGCCGTTCCAGCGCGCCCACCAACCCCTGCATCAGGAACGCCAGCACCAATCCCGCCAGTACCGGCGCCAGCATCCGACCAAAAATCAGGACGGCGGCGAAAGCCAGAAACAATAAGACTGCAAGAACCACTGCCTCCTCATGGGAGAAGTAACGCTGCATCCAGCCGCGTAATACCTTGAGCATTTCATTCCTCGAAGCGAATCGTCAGGCCTTGCGCAGCCAGTAGCGATAAAGACCACCTTCGACCTCTTCATGCAGCAATGCATGACCGGCCAGTTTGGCGAAGCTGCGGAAGTCCCTTTGCGAACCCGGATCGCTGGCAATGACCTTGAGCACTGCACCGCTGGACATACGGTTCAGCTCCAGCTTGGCCTTGAGCAGAGGCATCGGGCAGTCAAGCCCAACAGCATCCAGTTCGGCATCGCATTCAAGCGATTGCGGTCGCGCTTCGGTCATGGTTCGCCTCCACAGAAAAGCCTCGCAGCATACCTAGCACAGCGGGCCTCTGGCCAGCCGGCCAAGGTCAAGGCTACAGTAGCCGCTCTCAACTCAACGAGCCTGTCTGGATGAAATTGCTGCGCCCCGCCCTGCTCACGCTCGCCTGCCTGACTGCACTGCCAGCATTGGCCAACGACCTGCCTTCGCTCGGCGATGCCAGCTCCTCCATCGTTTCTCCTGAACAGGAGCACCAGCTCGGCCGGGCATGGCTCAGCCTGCTGCGCGGGCAGGTTAGCCAGCTCTCGGACCCACAGCTCAAGGACTATGTAGAAAGCAGTGTCTATCGCCTGGCAGAAACCAGTCAGCTGCAGGATCGTCGCCTTGAATTCGTCCTGTTGGACAGCCCGCAACTGAATGCCTTCGCAGCTCCAGGCGGGATCATTGGTGTCAACGGGGGCCTGTTCATTTATGCCCAGACCGAAGCCGAATATGCATCGGTGATGGCTCACGAACTGGCGCACCTTTCCCAGCGCCATTTCGCCCGCGGACTGGAAGCGCAACAGCGCATGCAACTGCCTCTGATGGCCGCCATGCTGGCTGGCGTCGTCGCCGCCGCAGCCGGCGCAGGTGATGCCGGCATCGCCGCCATCGTGTCTACCCAGGCCGCTGCCATCCAGGCCCAGCGCCGCTTTTCCCGGCAGAACGAACAGGAGGCCGACCGCATCGGCATCGTCAACCTCGAGCGGGCCGGTTACGACCCGCGTGCGATGCCCTCAATGTTCGGTCGCCTCATGCGCCAGTATCGTTACGATCAGAAGCCACCGGAATTCCTGCTGACGCACCCGGTCAGTGAATCACGCATCGCCGATACCACAAACCGAGCGGAACAGTATCCACAGGGTGGAGCACAGGACAGCCTGCGCTACCAGCTGATGCGCGCTCGAACGCAATTGAAGTTCGAAAGAACACCGGGCGTCGAGGCCAAGCGATTCCGCGCGATGCTCAGCGAAAATCCAGAGATGGATGCCGCACGCTATGGCCTTGCGCTCGCGCAAGTCAAAGCAGGGCAACTCGACGAAGCGAACAGCAGCCTTGCACCGCTGCTAACCAAGGCACCGGACGACATCACCTACAACCTCGCGCAGATCGAACTCGACATCACCGCCAACCGCCTGCAACAGGCGCAGACCCGTTTACAGCGGTTGCTGCAGCTATATCCGGGCAACTACCCGGTGCGCCAGATGCACATTGACCTTCTGATGGAGAAGGGCGAGACACAGCAAGCCGAGCGCGAGCTGGACAAGCTGGTGGAGCAGCGCCGCCAGGATCCCGATATCTGGTATCAGGTCGCCGAAGTGCGCGGGCTCAGCGGCAACATCGTTGGCCTGCATCAAGCACGCGCGGAGTACTTCGCCCTGGTAGGCGACTATGACCAGGGCATCGAGCAACTCGACCTCGCCAAGCGTCGTGCCAGCAACTTCCAGATCGCATCACGGATCGACGCGCGCCAGAAACAGCTGATCGAAGAAAAGCGAATGGTCGAGGAAATGCTGCGCTGAGTTGAAAACGGCGCTGAACATTCAGCGCCGATGCAAAGGCTCAGGCGTTGCCGGCCTGTTTCAGCCGCGCGGCCTGGGTGAAATCGAGCATCCGCTTGAGGGGCTTGACCGCACGCGGAATGATCGCCGGATCGACGAAGATTTCATTGCTGCCAGCGCGCAGGCATTCCAGGGTCCGCTCCAGCGTGTTCATCGCCATCCAGGGGCAATGCGCACAGCTTCGGCAGGCTGCACCCTGGCCGGCGGTCGGCGCTTCGATGAACGTTTTTTCAGGGCACAACTGCTGCATCTTGTAAAAGATGCCCCGATCCGTCGCAACGATCAGCGTCTGCTGCGGCAAGGTCTGCGCAGCCTTGATCAGCTGACTGGTCGAACCTACCGCATCGGCGAGTTCGACCACCGCCTGCGGGGACTCCGGATGCACCAGAATCGCGGCATCCGGGTAAAGAGCCTTCATGTCAGCCAATTGCTTGGCCTTGAACTCTTCGTGGACGATACAGGCGCCATCCCAGAGCAGGATGTCGGCACCGGTCTCGCGCTGTACGTAGTTGCCCAGATGCTTGTCCGGCGCCCAGATGATCTTTTCGCCGTTATCCATCAGGCTTTCGACGATTTCCAGCGCACAACTGGATGTCACCACCCAGTCAGCCCGTGCCTTTACCGCCGCCGAAGTGTTGGCATAGACGACCACGGTGCGCTCCGGATGCTGATCGCAGAAGGCCGAAAACTCATCGACAGGACAGCCCAGATCGAGGGAACAGGTCGCCTCGAGCGTGGGCATGAGCACGCGCTTCTCAGGATTGAGTATCTTCGCCGTTTCGCCCATGAACTTGACGCCGGCTACCAGCACGGTCTGGGCCGGGTGCTCGTTGCCGAAGCGCGCCATTTCCAGGGAGTCCGAGACGCAGCCGCCGGTTTCCTCGGCCAATGCCTGGATCACCGGATCGGTGTAGTAATGCGCCACCAGCACCGCATTCTGGCGCTTCAACTCGGCGGCTATCTCACTGCGCAGCCGCGCTTCCTGCTCAGGCGTAAGCGGCTTGGGCTGCTTGGCTGCCAGGTGAGCCTGCACGAGAATGCGTTCGGGTATCTGCGTCATGGACGGGTCCTGCCAGCACGGGATTGCACGAAGCGCCGAGTATAACGGCCCAGGCCGGGAATTCGGGCTTGTCGGTAGAGACGAGGCGCGCAGGATTCAGACACGCCTCCTGCCTTTCAACGGGGCAGGAATACTAGCCGAAGCCTCTATAAAAGGGAAAGCACGGTAAAAAAGCGTGAAAAGCCGGGCATTGCGCCCTGTCAAACGAAAACCGCCGGCATCAGCCGGCGGTTCTTTTCTTCTGGATCACTCGCCCTTGAGCATGTGTCCACGTTCCTCCAGGTTGATGTGCCACTGCATCGCTTCGCCCAGCAGGTGCGGCGTCTGGCCGCCCTTCTTGCAGGCGTCGTCGAAGTACTGGTTCAGCGCATCGCGGTAGGAAGGGTGCACGCAGTTGTCGATGATGGCGCGGGCGCGCTCGCGCGGAGCGAGGCCACGCAGGTCAGCCAGGCCTTGCTCGGTAACCAGAATCTCGACGTCATGCTCGGTGTGGTCAACGTGAGCAACCATCGGCACGACGCTGGAGATGTTGCCACCCTTGGCGATCGACTTGGTCACGAAGATGGCCATGTGAGCGTTACGCGCGAAATCGCCCGAACCGCCAATGCCGTTCATCATCTTGGTGCCGCCCACGTGAGTGGAGTTGACGTTGCCATAGATGTCGAACTCGAGCGCGGTGTTGATACCGATGATGCCAAGACGGCGCACAAGCTCAGGATGGTTGGAGATTTCCTGAGGACGCAGGATCAGCTTGTCCTTGTACTTCTCCAGGTTGCCGAACACGCGATCATTGCAACGCTCGGACAGGGTGATGGAGCAACCGGAAGCAAAGGTCATCTTGCCCGCATCGATCAGCTCGAAGGTGCAGTCCTGCAGTACTTCGGAGTACATCACCAGGTCTTCGAACGGCGAATCGATCAGACCGCACATCACTGCGTTGGCGATGTTGCCGATACCTACCTGCATCGGGCCGAGGTTCTTCGCCATACGGCCGGCTTCGACTTCGCTCTTGAAGAACTCGACCAGATGGTTGGCGATGGCCTGGGTTTCTTCGTCCGGCGGAGTGACCGTGGAGTAGGAATCCGGCTGATTGGTGATGACGATGGCGGCAATCTTGGCCGGATCGACCGGGATCGAAGTCGCGCCAAGACGATCATCGACCTTGGTCAGCGGGATCGGACCGCGGTTCGGGCGCTCACCCGGGAAGTAGATGTCGTGCAGACCTTCCAGGTTCAGGTTGTGTGCCAGGTTCAGCTCGATGATCACCTGGTCGGCGAACATGGCCAGGTTGGCCGAGTTGCCTACTGAAGTGGTCGGTACGATGTGGCCCTGCTCAGTGATGCACAACGCTTCGACGATGGTGACGTCGGGACGCTTGATCTGATGATTGCGCATCTGCTCGACGGTATGCGACAGGTGCTGGTCGATGAACATGACCTCACCGGCGTTAATCGCCTTGCGCAGTACCGGATCGGCCTGGAACGGCATGCGACGGGCCAGTAGACCCGCGGAAGCCATCTTGCCATCGAGATCGTTACCCAGGCTGGCGCCAGTGACCAGGCTGATCTGCAGCTTCTCGTCCTTGGCACGGTCGATCAGCGCGAGGGGCACGGCCTTGGCTTCGCCCGCACGGGTGAAGCCGCTCATGCCAACGGTCATGCCGTCGCGAATAAGGGCAGCTGCCTCGTGGGCACTCATGACCTTGTTCTGCAGAGAGGACAAGCGGATACGATCAGAATACATTTGAGCCTCGAACCAACGGTAATCGGAAGGGGCCGCAGTCTATTACGTTAAAAACGCTTGAGCCACCTACTAAGGTCGTAGAGAAAAACGCTTCTTATGACCGAACGTAGCAGCCTGCAGCAACGCAAAAACGCGGCCATTAAAAAAGCCGGATAACCCTGACAGGTCTCCGGCTTTTTGTGCTCCCTCGAGAGCGATATGGTGGGTCGTGTAGGATTCGAACCTACGACCAATTGGTTAAAAGCCAACTGCTCTACCAACTGAGCTAACGACCCAATGCGGGGCGCATGATACTGATTTGATTGATGAAAACAAACTTTTTTTTGAAAAAGTTCGCGATCGCCTTCATTTGACGGCACCCCTCCAGTACTGGCGCAGGCCGCTCAGAAATAGCGAGTGGGGTCAGCCAGCCCCGCTTCGGCAAAACCGGCGGCGCGCAATCGACAGCTGTCGCACTTGCCACAGGCACGCCCATCCGTGTCGGCCTGATAGCAGGAAACCGTCGCCGCATAGTCCACGCCCAGACGAGTCCCCTCCTGCACGATCCGCACCTTGCTCATCTCCTGCAGTGGTGCCTGGATGCGAAACCCCAGCCCTTCTACGCCTGCCTTGGTGGCCAGATTGGCCATTCGCTCGAATGCCGCAACGAACTCCGGCCGACAATCCGGGTAGCCCGAGTAGTCGACCGCATTGACGCCGATAAAGATGTCACGGGCACCCAGCACCTCAGCCCAGCCAAGGGCCAACGAGAGAAACACCGTATTGCGCGCCGGGACGTATGTGACCGGAATACCCTCACCAGGCACCTCGGGCACATCGATGCTGTCGTCGGTCAATGCCGAGCCGCCGATGCCGTTGAGGTCCAGGCCGATCACCTTGTGTTCGACCACTCCCAGTTGTTGAGCAACACGTTCGGCCGCCTGCAGTTCGGCGCGATGACGCTGGCCGTAGTCAAAGCTCATGGTGTAGCAGGCGTAGCCCTGAGCACGGGCCATGGCGACCACCGTAGCCGAATCAAGACCGCCGGACAGCAGGATGACTGCTTTCTTCTCGTTCATTTCGCGATACCTTCAAAACGGATGAGCACGACCAGCCGGGGACGAGCCGCTAATGCCAGCGACTCAGTGGCCGGGCGCGTCGTTCCAGATAATCTTGTGCAACTGAAGCTGCAAGCGCACCGGCAGATTGTCGGCAACGATCCAGTCCGCAAGGGCACGAACATCGACCTGACCGTGACTCGGCGAGAACAACACCTCTCCGGCACGTCGGTCCAGCCCGTACTCGATCAGCTTGCTGACAGCCCAGTCATAATCCTCGCGGGAGCAGATGACGAACTTGACCTGATCGTTGCGCGTTATGCAGGCGATGTTCTCGTAGCGGTTACGCGCGACCTCGGCGGAACCCGGTGTTTTCAGGTCCACTACACGACTGACACGCTCATCCACCACGGAGATATCGAGTGCACCACTGGTCTCCAGTGAAACCTCATATCCCGCATCGCACAATCGCTGCAGCAAAGGCACGCAGTTGGGCTGCGCCAGCGGCTCTCCCCCGGTCACGCAGACGTAACGGGGATTGTAGGAGGCAACCCGCTCGACGATCGCGTCGAGCGTCATCAACTCTCCGCCGCTGAATGCGTAGGCGGTATCGCAATATTGACAGCGCAGGGGACAGCCGGTCAGGCGGACGAACACAGTAGGCAATCCACTGGTCCGCGTCTCCCCCTGCAGCGAGTAGAAAATCTCGGTAATTCGCAGGGTCATATCAGCCACGGGCGTGACGGCTAAACAGGCCATCCGCCTCCGTTGCGGGAAATAGGGGCGGCGATTCTAACGAAAAAACCCGCGCGATGGGCGGGTTTCGTTCGTCTCGCCAGTGTGCCTCAGCGATTGAGCTGACGCTGAGCCAATTGTGCAGCCGATGTATTCGGATACTGGGCAATGACCTCACGCAGAATGCCCTGCGCCTTGTCCCGATTACCCAGACGGATCTCAACATCTGCCAGCTTGTAGAGGGAATCCGGCACCTTGTTGTGCTGCGGATACGCCTGGCTCACTCGAGCGAACGCCTGACCGGCCCCTTGCAGGTCGCCCTTTGCCAGGTTGACCTCGCCAAGCCAGTACTGGGCGTTGCCAGCGTACTGACTGTCAGGGTACTTGCGCAGGAATGCAGCGAAAGCCTGGCTGGCCTTGTCGAAATCCTTCGCCTTGATCAGGTCGAAAGCAGCGTCGTAATAGAGCTTCTCCTTTGCAGGATCGCCCGATGCGCTTTGCGACTGGCCCTGGCTGGCAGCGGCGGGTGCCGAATTTCCAGCTGACGCCGCCGTATTACTGGACGGAGCAGGCTGATTGCCTGCCGCGGATCCACTGGACAGACGGCGATCCAGGTCCTGATAGCGTTCCAGCCCCTCTTGTTGCAGGCGCTGGATCTGATTCTGTTGTTCCTCAAGCATGCCGCGCAGTTGCGCGATCTCTTCCTGCATCTGCTGTAGCTGCATGAAGAGCATGCCCTGTGCCGAAGATGGAGCGGTGGCTCCACCTCCGGCATAGGCACCGTCACCGCTCGGCGCAGCGGTGGAGTAACCCGAGTTGCCACTAGCGGCACCTTCTTCGTAATCCACCACCGGCACTTGAGCCACCGCCATCAGCGGCAGCGCGAGCACTGTAAGAGTCAGAGCATGACGGTACTTACGCATGACGAATTACTTGCGCAGTTCGACGCGACGGTTCTGGGCCCAGGACTGCTCGTCGTTACCCATGGCAACCGGACGCTCTTCGCCGTAGGAAACCAGCTCCAGCTGAGCCGGGGAAACGCCCTGCAGTACCAGGTAACGCTGTACGGCCTTGGAGCGACGCTCGCCCAGAGCCATGTTGTACTCACGGGTACCACGCTCGTCGGTGTGGCCTTCCAGAACGACGCGAGCGCCGTTGCCTTTCAGGTCCTTGGCGTGAACGTCCAGAGCGCGCATGGCTTCCGGCTTCAGGTCGGAGCTGTCGTACTCGAAGTAGAAGGTAGTGATGGCGCGCAGAGCGGCTTCTTCGCTCATGCTGCTATCGACGGAACCGGAATCAGCACCGTAACCAGCATTCGGATCGATCGCGCCCGAACCTTCGCCCGAATCGTCGCCGCCTTTGGAGGAACAACCGACAGCAACAGCCATGGCCAGAGCCAGAGCGGTGAACTTACCGAATTTCAGCATTTCCATTTGTAACAACCCCAGGTGTGTTTTGGTTAAAAGCGTTGATACCGCATCAGTTCAGGTAAGGGGACCAGGACGGCTCTCGGACTTCGCCTTGAGCTGTAGGAAGCGGGAGCCTAACGCGTCCATTGATGGACACGAGCATCAAGACTCCCCGGCCCTGCTGGCGGGTGGCGTAGATTAGCATGGTGCCATTAGGCGCAACAGTGGGCGATTCATCCAGACTGGTATCCGAGAGTATTCGCAAATTGCCACGCTGCAGATCCTGCGCAGCAACCTTGAAGTTTGTGTAACCGTCCTGGCGATGGATCATGACCAGCGTCTTCTCGTCGGCCGACAGCTTCGGGTTGGCGTTGTAGTTGCCAACGAACGTCACACGCTCAGCCGAATTGCTGCCCAACCGCTGCTTGTAGACCTGAGGCTTGCCAGCACGGTCAGAGGTGTAATAAATGGTCTGACCATCAGCACCCCAGAAGGGTTCGGTATCGATCGCGTAGTGATTGGTCAGGCGCTGCAACTGCCGCGAGCCGAGGTCCATCACATAGATTTCCGGATTGCCATCTTTCGACAGTACGAACGCCAGGCGATTGCCATCTGGCGAGAATGCCGGCGCACCGTTCAAACCTTCGAAGTTGGTGACCTGTTCGCGGCGACCCGTGTCGATGTGCTGAATGAAAATACGTGGACGCTTCTGCTCGAAGGACACATAGGCAATACGGCGTCCGTCCGGTGAATAACGCGGGGAGAGGATGGGCTCGCGCGATTGCAGCAGAGTCACCGCCCGAGCGCCGTCATAATCCGAACGCTGCAGCGTGTAGCGCGTGTTGGCGCCACCCAGCCGCTCAACCGTCACATACAGCAGACGCGTGGAAAACGCGCCCTTGATGCCGGTGAGTTTCTCGAAGGACTTATCCGCCGCATGGTGCGCCATGTCGCGCAACTGATCCGGGGAACCACCAACGGTTCCAGTCATCACCTGCTGTTCGGTCGTTACGTTGAACACTTCGTAGCGGACCTGAAGGCGGCCACCGGCCGGCTCGATATTGCCGACCATCACGTACTGGGCGCCCAGAGCCTTCCAGTCGCGATAGATGATCTCGCTGCCGCGGGTCGGCATGCTGATCATGTTCTGCCGCGGAATGGGCTGGAAAATACCGGAATTGCGCAGGTCGTTGCCGACGATTTCCGCCATGTCCTCAGGCAGTACGGTGCCGCCCTGCCAACCGAATGGAACGACCGCGATCGGGATCGCACGGTCGGCACCACTGGTGACGACGATGTTTTTTTCCTGCGCCACCGCCATTCCCGCCAGGCAGCAGAGCAGGACAAGTAGACCTCGAAGGGAGTTGATCACAACGCAAGATCCTCAGGCGTAAATGTCATTTTGAAGGACCGGTAAGGCTGGAAGTCCTGCGGGCTCAAGCCCTGCATTTCGGTCAGCCGACCGATGTTCTTTACTGCGGCAACCGCAGAATTGTCGAATGGCACATCTCCACTCGATCTGGAGACGCTGACGTTGGTGATGGTGCCATCCGGAAGCATGTTTACCTGGAGCTGCACGGTCATGTTATTGCGCGCCGACGGCGGTCGAGTCCAGCCTTCTGCTGCACGCAGCCGGATCAGATCATCGAAGTTGCCGGCAACCTGATCACCATGGGTATCAGCCAGTGCCTGCTGGCGCTCGGTAGTGTCAGAGAGCAGCTCGGCAAGCGCCTGCGCCTTCTTGTCTTCTGCCGCTTTGCGCGCGGCTTCCGCCGCAGCCTTCTTCTTGGCATCTTCAGCAGCTTTCTTCTTCGCGGCTTCCGCCGCAGCCTTCTTCTTCGCTTCTTCCGCCGCCTTGCGCTTGGCTTCTTCGGCGGCCTTCTTCTTGGCCTCCTCGGCTGCCTTCTTCTTGGCCAGTTCTTCAGCAGTCTTTTTCTTGGCGATGTCAGCCTGCTTCTGCTGTTCGACCTTCTTGGCTTCCTCGGCCTTTTTCGCCGCGGCCGCTTTATCGGCTGCAGCTCTCGCCGCATCGGCCTTTCGAACCTCTTCCGCCTTCTTTTGTTCCGCAGCACGGGCGGCA
Source organism: Stutzerimonas kunmingensis (assembly GCF_021432085.1). Taxonomy (GTDB): domain Bacteria; phylum Pseudomonadota; class Gammaproteobacteria; order Pseudomonadales; family Pseudomonadaceae; genus Stutzerimonas. Next base: position 3,324,292 of record NZ_CP090366.1, read on the forward strand.
GCGGCCTGTTTCTCCTGCTCGACCTTGCGCTGTTCCATCTGCTCGCTTTCGAACTGCTTGGCAGCAGTCTTCTTCGCTTCGCCGGCAATCTTCTGATTGGTCTGAGTCGTCGCCTGGCTCTGCGACTTCAACTGATACAAGGTGGCCTGCACGATCGGCTTGGACGGCGGCAGCTCGGGCGTCATCGAAAAGCTGACGAACAGCATGCCGAAAATAATGACGTGCAGAGCGACCGCCAGCACGGTCGGCCAGAAGTAGCTCTGCGAAGGCGATGACTCACGCTGCTGCATCAAGGCGCCTCGGTGATCAGACCGACATTACCCACGCCGGCTTCCTGCAGACCGCCCATGGCCTCCATCACCGAACCATAATCAACCGCGCGATCGCCACGGATGAACACCTGGGTATCCGGACGCTGGCGCATAATGGCAACGACAGCCTGCGTCATGTCTGCCAATGCGACGGCCTCGTTGCCCTTGCTGTCGGTATCGACCTCGCTACCGACGTTCCAGTAATAGGTTTTGTCAGCCTTGATGGAAATGGTCAGCACCTGCTTGTCGTTATCCTGCGGCAAGGCTTCGCTGCTGACCTTGGGCAGATCGACCTTGACGCCCTGATTGAGCATCGGCGCCGTGACCATGAAGATAACCAGCAGCACCAGCATCACATCGATGTAAGGCACCACGTTCATCTCGGCGACGGGCTTGCGTCTGTTGCGGATTCTGGCCATGGCCGTGGGCCTCAGTCTTCGGTGGTGTGAACTTTGCGGTGGAGAATGGCCTGGAACTCATCGGCAAAGGTGTAGTAACGACCGATGAGCATCTCGCCCCGCGCGGCGAAACGGTTGTAGGCGATCACCGCAGGAATCGCGGCGAACAAACCGATCGCCGTAGCAATCAGCGCTTCGGCGATGCCTGGCGCCACAGTCGCTAGAGTTGCCTGCTGAACCTGAGCCAGGCCGCGAAAGGAGTTCATGATCCCCCAGACAGTACCGAACAGGCCGATGTAAGGGCTGGTGGAACCAACGGTGGCCAGGAATGGCAAGCTCTGCTCGAGCTTTTCCTCTTCACGGGAAATCGCCACGCGCATGGCGCGATTGACCCCATCCATTACTGCATCGGGATCGACACCCTGCTGCTGACGCAGACGGGAAAATTCCTTGAAGCCGGCGCGAAAGATCTGCTCGACGCCAGAATCCGGATCCGGGTTGCTGCCTGCCTGGCGATACAGCTTGGACAGGTCGATACCGGACCAGAAGCGCTCTTCGAAGGTATCGAGTGCTCGCTTCGCGGCACGCAGCATACTGCCGCGCTGAAAAATCAGAATCCATGATGCGACCGAAGCGGCCACCAGAATCAGCATGACCAGCTGCACCACGAAGCTGGCGTTGCTGATCAGGCTCCACATGGACATGTGATCGACGTTGGCTTCCACGCTTACTCTCCTGCAGGGGATAGACCCGAGCCAGCGAAGGCGACACGCAACGCTTCGGGAATGGCTCGGGGTTTCAAACTTTCGGCACGCACGCAGGCAACCAGCACCTGCCCCTCACAAAGCAGAACATCATCTAGTGCACGCCGGACCTGCTGTCGAAACCGCAGACTGGCGCGATTCACCTCAACCACCTCGGCCGTCACCAGCAATTCATCGTCCAGGCGAGCCGGTGCTCGGTAGCGGGCTTCGACCGAATGCACGACGAACAGCAAGTCCTCACCGGCCAGCTGCGACTGGGCGAATCCCAGGCTGCGCAACCGCTCGGTACGAGCTCGCTCCATGAATTTGAGGTAATTGACGTAGTAGACAATGCCGCCCGCGTCGGTGTCCTCGTAATAGACTCGACAGCGGTGGGTAAAGATTTCAGCTCCGGCTTGCGCGCGCATACTAGTGCTCGGCCCTGTAAATGCCAATCGGGTAACAGAACAATATTTTCTTCAAACTATGTCGCCATCGAACAGATCCGGCGTTGGAGCATCGCTCATGCGCTTGGGCAGGTTGAGACCGAAATGGAGATAGGCGTGACGCGTCACGACCCGACCGCGCGGCGTGCGCATGATGTAGCCCTGCTGGATGAGGTACGGCTCGAGCACATCCTCGATGGTATGCCGCTCTTCACTGATCGCAGCGGCCAGGCTGTCGATCCCCACCGGTCCGCCGTCGAACTTCTCGATCAGCGTCAGTAGCAGCCGGCGATCCTGATGATCGAAGCCTCGCTCATCGACGTCGAGCATGTTCAAGGCAAGGTCGGCAATCTGCCGGGTGATCTCGCCACGACCCCGCACTTCTGCGAAATCTCGCACACGACGTAGCAAGCGGTTAGCGATACGCGGCGTCCCTCGCGCTCGACGGGCAATCTCGAATGCACCCTCCGGCTCGGTCGGCAGACCGAGGATACCGGCGGAACGGCTGACGATGGTCGCCAGGTCCTCGGTGGAATAGAACTCCAGACGCTGGACGATACCGAATCGGTCTCGCAATGGATTGGTCAGCATACCGGCCCGCGTGGTGGCGCCCACAAGGGTGAACGGCGGCAGATCCAGCTTGATCGAGCGAGCCGCAGGCCCCTCGCCGATCATGATATCCAGCTGGAAATCTTCCATCGCCGGGTACAAAACCTCCTCGACAATGGGCGAAAGGCGATGGATCTCGTCGACGAACAGAACGTCGCCCGCCTCCAGATTGGTCAGCAATGCGGCCAGGTCACCCGGTCGCTCAAGCACCGGGCCTGACGTGCTCTTGATCGACACGCCCATCTCTTCGGCGATGATGTTCGCCAAGGTAGTCTTGCCCAGCCCCGGCGGACCGAAGATGAGCGTGTGATCGAGCGCTTCCTGACGGCCCTTGGCGGCGCGGATGAACAGATCCATCTGCTCGCGCACGACCGGCTGACCAATGTACTCGGCCAGCTTGAGTGGCCGAATGGCACGATCCAGTTGCTCGTCGCGATCGAGACTGCCTGCCGTGACGATACGATCCGCTTCGATCATGGCTTACACCATGCCCTTGAGGGCGCGACGGATCATTTCTTCACTGCTCAAATCATCTTCCTGTATGGCGGACACTGCACGGCTGGCTTCCTGTGGCTTGAAGCCCAGGGAGATCAACGCGCTGACCGCATCATTCTCGGCGCTTGTGACTGCCATTTTGCTCCCGGGTTCAACCACGAAGGTCGCGATGGCGGGCATGCTCTCCCACGCCTTGAAGCGGTCCTTCAACTCCACCAGAAGCCGCTCGGCGGTCTTCTTGCCAACGCCTGGGATGCGCACCAGGACCGACGTATCCTGCGCCTGCACACAACGCACCAGCTCATCGACTTCCAGTCCGGACATCAACGCCAACGCCAGCTTCGGTCCCACACCGTTCAAACGGATCAGCTCACGGAACAGCTCGCGCTCGCGCTTCTCGGCGAAGCCATAAAGAAGTTGTGCGTCTTCACGCACGACGAGGTGCGTATGCAGCGTCACCGGCTCGCCGACCGCCGGCAGGCGATACAGCGTCGTCATCGGCACTTCGACCTCATAGCCGATACCGTTGACATCGAGAATCAGATGTGGCGGTTGCTTTTCCACCAGCGTGCCACGCAAACGTCCGATCAAGCTGTTTCCTCCATGGCCATAGCATCCGCTGACGACCACCCGATTATTCGTTCAACCAAGAGAGTTTGCGCCGACTAAAGACGCAACCGCCCGCCTCGTCGCTTGGCGCCGGCCAGGCCGTGCGGAATGAGGCTCTGCCGGTGATGCGCATGACATAACGCAATGGCCAGCGCGTCCGAAGCATCGATCTGGGGTTTTTCCAGAAGCTTGAGCAGGTGCATGACCATCATCTGCACCTGCTGCTTATCGGCCCCGCCCGTTCCGGCGATGGCCTGTTTGACCTGCGTCGCGGTGTACTCTGCGATCTGCAGACCTGCCTCCGCGCCAGCAACGATGGCTGCCCCCCGAGCCTGGCCGAGCTTGAGCGCGGAATCGGCATTACGCGCCATGAATACTTGCTCGATGCCCATCGTTACCGGGGCATAGGTCCGAATGACCTCGCTCACACCACTGAAAACGGCACGCAAGCGATCAGGCAGCTCGCCGGTGCCGGTACGAATGCAACCAGAGGCGACGTATTCACAACCGCGGCCGGTGTCCCGTACGACGCCGTAGCCGGTGATTCGAGAGCCGGGATCGATACCCAAAATCAGCGTCATGCCGTGCCGTGCTGTCTATTTATCCAGTGGCGAGTATACGGAGGCGCTGCCGTCTCCGCCACCGACAACAATATGCGCCCAGCTAGTCACTACGTAGCCTGCGATGCGCGCCTATAAAAAAGCCGGGAGCCCAGCAATGCGGCTCCCGGCTGCGGACACCACGAGATTCAGCCCAGCTGCTGCATGATCTCGTCGGAGATTTCCGCGTTGTGGTAGACGTTCTGCACGTCATCCAGATCTTCCAGCGCATCGATGAGACGCAGAACCTTCTGCGCCGTCTCGACGTCGGTGATGGGCGTCATGATGGAGGGAATCATCGCCACTTCTGCTTCGTCACCGCGGAATCCGGCTTCTGTCAGCGCTTCGTTGACCGAGAGGAACTCGGCGAAGCTGGTATAGACCTCGACCGACCCATCCTCCTGACTGACGACATCGTCGGCGCCCGCCTCCAGCGCCGCTTCCATCAGCGCGTCTTCATCGACGCCGGGCGCATAGCTGATCTGGCCTTTACGATCAAACATGTAGGCGACCGAGCCGTCAGTACCGAGGTTGCCACCGTTCTTGCTGAAGGCGTGACGCACTTCGGCCGCGGTACGGTTGCGGTTGTCGGTCATGGCCTCGATGATGATCGCCACCCCGCTTGGCGCGTAACCCTCATAGCTCAGCTCGGTCATGTTGTCCGCTTCGCTGGAGCCTGCGCCCCGGGCGATGGCGCGATCGATGACGTCACGCGACATGTTGGCTGTCAGCGCCTTGTCCACGGCCAATCGCAGACGCGGATTGTCCGCCGGCACGCCGCCGCCGTGCTTGGCCGCCACGGTCAGCTCACGGATCAGCTTGGTGAAGATCTTGCCCCGCTTGGCGTCCTGACGCTCTTTGCGGTGCTTGATATTGGCCCATTTGGAATGACCAGCCATAACTCACTCCATTCTTCGACTGAATCAGAAAATCTCGATAACCGGATCCGTCTGTCACCACTCGATAAAGACAGCGGCCGGCTATCGCCGTAATGTCTCGCACTCAGAGCTGCAAGACGAAGAAGCCTGGCAGAACCAGGCTTCGGGTAGCGCTTACTCCGCCTTCGGTTGCTCGCGCAGACGGATATGCAGGTCGCGTAGCGCCTTGCTGTCCACCGCACCCGGCGCCTGGGTCATGACGTCCGCCGCACTCTGGGTTTTCGGGAAGGCAATCACTTCACGAATCGACTGCGCACCGGTCATCAGCATCACCAGGCGATCCAGACCGAAGGCCAGACCACCATGTGGCGGAGCGCCGAATTTCAACGCATCGAGGAGGAAGCCGAACTTCTCTTCCTGCTCGGCCTCATCAATGCCGAGAATGCGGAACACAGTCTGCTGCATTTCCTTGCGATGGATACGGATCGAACCGCCACCCAGCTCGGTACCGTTGAGCACCATGTCGTAGGCACGCGACAGCGCCGCAGCCGGATTGGCCTCGAGCTCCTGAGGCGAGCACTTCGGCGCGGTGAACGGGTGGTGCAGCGCGCTCAGCGAGCCGTCATCGTTCTGTTCGAACATCGGGAAGTCGACCACCCATAGCGGCGCCCAGTCGCAGGTCAACAGCTTGAGGTCGTGACCGATCTTGATGCGCAGCGCACCCAGGGCCTCGGAAACGATCTTCGCCTTGTCTGCACCGAAGAACACGATGTCGCCATCGACCGCGCCGACGCGATCGAGAATCACATTGAGGTTGTCTTCCGGGATGAACTTGACGATCGGTGACTGCAGGCCTTCAACGCCCTTGGCGCGTTCATTGACCTTGATATAGGCCAGGCCCTTGGCCCCATAGATGCCAACGAACTTGGTGTAATCGTCGATCTGGCTGCGCGGCATGCTCGCCGCACCCGGGACGCGCAGCGCGGCAACGCGGCCTTTCGGGTCATTGGCCGGACCGGAGAACACCTTGAACTCGACGGCGTTGAGCTGATCGGCAACATCCACCAGTTCCAGCGGGATGCGCAGGTCGGGCTTATCCGAACCGTACCGGCGCATGGCCTCTTCGAACGGCATGTGCGGGAATTCGCCAAACTCCAGATCCAGCACTTCCTTGAACAACTTGCGGATCATGCCTTCGGTGATACCGATGATGTCTGCTTCATCGAGGAAGCTGGTCTCGATGTCGATCTGGGTGAACTCGGGCTGGCGATCAGCGCGCAGGTCTTCGTCGCGGAAGCACTTGGCGATCTGATAGTAGCGGTCGAAACCGGCAACCATCAGCAGCTGTTTGAACAGCTGCGGCGACTGCGGCAGGGCAAAGAAATTACCGGCATGGGTGCGGCTCGGCACCAAATAGTCACGCGCGCCTTCAGGTGTCGGACGCCCCAGGATCGGGGTTTCCACATCGAGGAAGCCGTTGTCATCCAGGTACCGACGAATGCTCGCGGTGATACGCGAGCGCAGCTTGAGCTTCTCGGCCATTTCTGGGCGACGAAGGTCGATGAAGCGATAGCGCAGTCGCGTCTCCTCGCCCACATCGCTGTATTCGTTGAGAGGGAACGGCGGGGTTTCGGCGTCGTTCAACACCTCCAGCTCGTAGCCCAGCACCTCGATGGCACCGGAAGCCATATTCGGGTTCACCGCACCAGCTGGGCGCAGGCGGACCTTGCCGGTGATCTTCACTACATACTCGCTACGCACCTTGTCGGCGGTCGCAAAGGTTTCGGCGCGATCCGGATCGAAGACCACCTGAGCCAGGCCCTCACGATCACGCACATCGAGGAAGATCACCCCGCCGTGATCACGACGGCGATGTACCCAGCCGCAAAGAGTGATTTCCTGGCCGTCCAGGCTTTCGTTCAATTGGCCGCAATAGTGGCTGCGCATCATGGTGAAGTTCGCTTCTCGTATCTTGAATTCGATGGGGCGCCAGAGCCGCGACAGACTGACAAGACCGTGACTGCTCTGCGCAAGCGGCATGTACCGTACGCGATACCGCATTGACGCCGGGCGCCGCAGCACGCACTGGGACCGCCAGGCACAAGCGCGGGATTATATCGACATAATCACCGCGGCGCAGCCGTTGCCCTCGCCAACTCTAAATCGAGCCGTTGATGGAACCCTGAATCGATCAGAGCCTTCCAACGGTGAGCATTCGACCAGAAACGTATCGCTTCACAACACTACGCATTTTTCTGGCATAACTAACGGCTGAACCATCCACCAGGAGAAAAACATGGAAATCAACATTGGCATCGCCGAACAGGACCGGGCAGCCATCGCCGAAGGCCTGTCGCGCCTGCTCGCCGACACCTACACCCTGTATCTGAAGACCCATAACTTCCACTGGAACGTCACGGGGCCGATGTTCAACACGCTGCACACCATGTTCGAAACCCAGTACACCGAACTCGCCATCGCCGTGGACGACATTGCCGAACGCATCCGCACGCTGGGATTCCCGGCGCCGGGCACCTACGCGGCATACGCCCGCCTGAGCTCGATCAAGGAAGAGGAAGGCGTCCCCTCCGCCGAAGAGATGATCAAGCTGTTGGTCGAAGGCCAGGAAGCCGTTGTACGAACCGCCCGCGGCATCTTCCCACTACTGGACAAGGTCAACGACGAGCCGACCGCCGACCTCCTGACTCAACGCATGCAGAGCCACGAAAAAACTGCATGGATGCTGCGCAGCCTGCTTTCGGCCTAAGTTTCGCTACTGGGCGGAGCGCCACATGCGCTCTGCCCAGATCGCAACGCATCTGCTACGAAACAGCCCGTCTTCGAGCATTCTCCGCACCCGAAGCCACGACGGCGAACACGCTCATTTGAGCCCCCTCCTCCTTTCCTGTTAAATACGCCGCGCTGCAGCCCGGACCCGCGCGGTTTCTCGACCAGTGTTCAGCCCTGACCGACGAACGTTTTCCACGAACTCCAGGCCTGCGGCTTCTCTGTCGTGTTATCAACCGTGAGCCATACAAGAATGTTAAAGATCGTCCATGTCCTGGCGGGTGTCATTGCCCTGCTGCTGTCCTTTGTTCCAAGCCTGCGCGGCGCAATGCCACTACTGCTGCAACCCGACGCCTTGTGCCTGCTGATGCTTGGCCTGCTGAACGTTCAATTCGCCCCATCTGCCCAGTTGATCGACAGCCGCACTCGGCCAGTCATAATCGCTGCGTCAGCGCTGCTACTCCTGTCTATCGCACTGCAGGCCGTCATCGTACTTGTAGCTTTGCCACAGATCGCCGGCCAGCCCGCAACACTCGCCAGCCTGCTGCTCGCCCTTGTGGCCGTGCTGCTGCACCTCGCCACGCCACGCGGCCTGAGCAAGCAGGCAAAACCGGCTCGCACAAACACCCGCGCGCCATCGGCAGTAGGGCGCGAGGCAGGCACCGTGAAATGGTTCAACACATCCAAGGGGTTCGGATTCATTTCCCGGGACAGCGGAGATGACGTATTCGTCCACTTTCGCGCCATCCGCGGCGAAGGGCACCGCATCCTGGTCGAGGGCCAGCGCGTGGAGTTCACCATCATGATGCGGGACAAGGGACTGCAGGCCGAAGACGTCGTCCCGATCGAGTAGGACGACCGAGCAAGCTGCCACGGGGCGAAGTCACCACGCCGCCCCGTTTCACAATTCAATAATGCGGTGGAGGCGCCTCGTCCTCACCAGCGTCCATTGGAACCTGCATTTCCTCCTGACGTTTTGCCAGTGCGCGCAGCTGAAGCTGCAGACGCTCCATGATCCTCTGTTGCTCGACGAGCACATCGTTCAGCGTCTGGATCGTATCGTCCTGAAACGCCAGACGCGTTTCCAGATCCATCACTCTCGATTCAAGGTCCATAGTCATACTCCAAAACGAAAGTGATCGGTCAGCACCAACTTTAGCTTGTCCCTGATGGCTGCCACCTGCTCGTCACTGTAAGGCTTCGCCGGATGCCTGCCCCACACCGGCGCTGGCCAGGCAGCATCATCGCGTCGCCGCGCAATGACATGCATATGCAGCTGCCCGACGACATTACCAAGCGTGGCGACATTCATCTTGTCGGCGCCGAAGGTGTCCTTGACGGTCTCGGCCAGCGCAGTGGCCTCCTTCCACAGCGCCAGCTGATCAGCCGCATCCAGCTGAAACAACTCACTAATCTCATCGCGACGCGGCACCAGAATGAACCAGGGATACTGGGCGTCGTTCATCAACAGCAACCGGCAGAGCGGGAAGTCACCAAGCAGCAACGTGTCCTGCTCCAGACGTGAATCAAGTACAAACATAAGACTCCCCTTGCGAAGCAAACCCCGCGCGAATGCGCCGTAGGAAACAGGTAAAAAGGATACCTCAGACATCCCAGACGACAACCTGGCAAGCGCGCACAAGATTGGTGCCTGACCTGAGAAAACGCGCCGCCTTTCAGTGCAATGCGGCCCCAATATTTCTCCGCAACGCCCGATTAGCTCGATCATGAATTCTGAGTACGATTCTTGCTAGACGAACTATGCGAACGCTAGGGGCGGCTTCAAAACACCGCAATCAGCGTCACACAGCATGCTCTAGCGCTGCACTAGAGCTAAACAGTACATTCTCTGGATGGCTTTTCGCGAGAGCAGCCAAAATTGGCTTAAGCCTGATGCGGGACTAAGAAGTTGCACCCTTTCCGCCCATGCGCGGCAAGGTAAGCACCATTTTTAAACCAAAGGAGCAATCACAATGAAAGTGATGAAGTGGAGCATAATCGCCCTGGCCGTATCGGCGGGCACCTCCCAGATGGCGTTGGCCAGCCAGCAGTCGGAGTCCAAGGGATTCGTCGAAGATGCGAGCCTAGATCTGTTGCTGCGCAACACTTACTACAACCGTGATTACAAGGATGGTGCCGACGACGTACGGAGCTGGGGCCAGGGCTTTATCACTACCTTCGAGTCCGGTTTCACCCAAGGCACCATCGGAGTAGGCGTCGACGCCTATGGCCTGCTGGGCGTTCGCCTTGATGGCGGCCAGGGCTATAGTTATACCGCCATGTTCGAGCGTGACTCCAACAACGAGCCGGAACGCGACCTTTCCCAGGCCGGCGCAGCTATCAAAGCCCAGTTCTCCAACACCGTGATCAAGTACGGCAACCAGATGCCGATGATGCCGGTGCTCGCCTATGACGACTCGCGCCTGCTGCCAGAGTCGTTTACTGGCACCTTGATCACCAGCAATGAGATCGAAGGCCTCGAGCTGAATGCCGGTCGCTTCACCGCAGATAGCTCCATGCCATCTTCCAGCCGCGATGACGTAGGCCTGAAGAGCATTGATGTCGTAGGCGGTACCTATGCATTCAACGAGAACCTGAGCGCGTCGCTTTACTACGCAGACAACGAAGATGTTGCCAAGAAGAAGTACGCTAACGTCAATTACGTTATGCCCTTTAGTGACGACCAGTCGCTGAGCTTTGACTTCAATATCTACCGTTCCGATTATGACAAGGACTATGTCCAAGCTGCGGACACCACTTTCAACAACGACGGTTCGGTTGATGAGCTTGGCGCACGCGAGTCACACGACAACACCATTTGGAGCCTTGCAGCCAAGTATTCTGTCGGTGCGCATGCGTTTATCCTCGCTCACCAGCGCGTTAGTGGTGACCGCGGTTACGACTACGACATCGGCGACGGCGGCAGCTCCATTTGGGTAGCTAACTCCTACTACTCCGACTTCAACTCCAAGGACGAGCGTTCCTGGCAGGCGAGCTATGAGCTGGACTTCGGCGGTTACGGCGTTCCCGGCCTGTTCTGGAAATCGCTTATGTCTACGGCGACAACGTAGACACCGGCACTGGCGAAGGTAAGGAACGCGAGTTCTTCAACCAGGTCCAGTACGTCGTACAGAGCGGCCCGGCAAAAGATCTGTCGCTGAAGCTACGCAACTCGATCTACCGTTCCAACAGCGACATGCGTGACTACTACAGCCCGGACCTGAACGAGATCCGTGCATTCATCGAATACCCGCTGAGCATCCTGTAACCCAGGCGCTCGGACCATTCGATGCAAACGGAGCCCGGCGAAAGCCGGGCTCTTTCGTTTCGCCGCACATCCAGCGCGGCGCCCCGTCCTGTACGCCGCAATGCGCGCGCCGTACAATGCCGAGCCAAATTCCAGCCTCTTCTGCAAGGACACAACGGCCACATGCGCACCAGTCAGTTCCTGCTCTCGACCCTCAAAGAAACCCCATCCGATGCAGTGGTCATCAGTCACCAACTGATGCTGCGTGCCGGGATGATTCGCAAGCTGGCGTCCGGTCTCTACACCTGGATGCCGATGGGGCTGCGTGCGCTGCGAAAGGCCGAGGCCATCGTTCGCGAGGAAATGAACAAGGCAGGCGCCCTGGAAGTACTGATGCCGGCCATTCAGCCAGCCGAGCTCTGGCAGGAGTCCGGCCGCTGGGAGCAGTACGGCCCGGAGCTGCTGCGTCTGAAGGACCGCCACGATCGCGAATTCTGTGTCGGCCCGACCCACGAAGAGGTCATCACCGACCTGGCACGCAACGAGCTTCACAGCTACAAGCAGCTGCCGATCAACTTCTATCAGATCCAGACCAAGTTCCGCGACGAAATCCGTCCGCGCTTCGGCCTCATGCGCGGCCGCGAGTTCCTGATGAAGGACGCCTACTCCTTCCACCTGTCCCAGGAATCGCTGCAGGAAACCTACGACCGCATGCACGAGGCGTACTGCAATGTTTTCACTCGCCTCGGGCTCGACTTCCGTCCGGTGCAAGCCGACACCGGCTCCATCGGCGGAACCGGCTCGCACGAGTTCCACGTACTGGCCGAGTCTGGCGAAGACGACATCGCGTTCAGCGACACCTCCGACTACGCCGCCAACATCGAGAAGGCCGAAGCCATTCCGCGCGAAACCGATCGTGCGGCACCAAGCGAAGAAATGCGCCTGGTAGACACACCGAATGCCAAGACGATCATCGAACTCGTCGAGCAGTTCGGCCTCGCCATCGAGAGAACGGTAAAAACGCTGGTCGTTCATGGCGTCGAAGAAGGCCAACTGATCGCCCTCATCGTACGCGGCGACCACGAACTCAACGAGATCAAGGCCGCCAACCTGAAGCAGGTTGCCAGCCCGCTGGTATTCGCCTCGGAAGCGGAAATCCGTACTGCCATTGGCGCGGGTCCCGGCTCGCTGGGCCCACTGAACCTGACGATTCCCTGTGTGATCGACCGTTCTGTCGCGCTGATGAGCGATTTTGGTGCCGGCGCCAACGTCGACGACAAGCACTACTTCGGCCTGAACTGGGAGCGGGACCTGCCGCTACCGCAGATCGCCGATCTGCGTAATGTGGTTGCCGGTGATCCGAGCCCGGACGGACAGGGGAATCTGGTAATCAAACGCGGTATCGAGGTCGGCCATATCTTCCAGCTGGGCACCAAGTACAGCGAGGCTATGAATTGCCGGGTGATGGGTGAGAACGGCAAACCGGCCACTCTGATCATGGGCTGCTACGGCATCGGCGTATCCCGCGTGGTTGCCGCGGCGATCGAGCAGAACTACGACGACCGCGGCATTCTCTGGCCAGACGCGCTCGCGCCTTTCCAGATCGCCCTGGTACCGATGAAGTACGAAAATGAAGCGGTTCGCGAGGCTACCGACCGACTCTACGCCGAACTCACGGCAGCAGGTTACGAAGTGCTGCTCGATGACCGTGACAAAAAGACCAGCCCCGGCGTCAAATTCGCCGACATGGAGCTGATCGGCATCCCGCACCGCATTGTCATCAGTGATCGCGGGCTGGCCGACGGCACCCTGGAGTACAAGCACCGCCGCGACGCGCAGCCTCAGCCAGTCGCGACTGCTGACATCCTGTCCTTCATCAACTTGCGTGCTCATCGCTGATCGGAAATCATGCTCAACCGACGTTTTGTCGTTTCAACCAGCGCCGCGCTTTGCGCGGCGTTGCTCCTTGGCGGCTGCGCCAATCACTTGCCGCAGCGCAGCGAGCACGAGGCGCGTGTCGAGCGCAAACTGCTCGACCACAGCCTGCGCATCGAACTCGGTGAACCCCAGGTGCTCGAACTGCCGCAGCGGCGTATCCGAGTGCAAGAGCAGATGACATTCGAAGTCACCGATTTCGAAGTAACCCGCCGTTACGATCGCTATACGCCTTACCAGCCCTGGCGAGAGCTGTACGAGATTCCGCTGGGCGTCGTCGCAGTGGTCGCCGGCGTAGGCGCAAACGTGCTCAACGTGGTGATGCTAGGCAACATGCCAGAGAGCGCGACTCGCGACTGGATCAGCTACGGCTTCGCCGGCATCAACCCGTTCATGAACGCCGAGTCCAATGGCCGCTCGCAGCAGAACCTGGCCAGCCTCGACGAGCAACGCCGGGATGCGCGGCTCGAGTACACCAGCCTGCCTTGGGCGGAGCGTCCGGTGCTCGTCAGCGCCGGTCCGCACACTCACGAGCTGTCGACCGATCGTCACGGCGTCTTGCGCCTGAATCTTCTCGACGGGCCGTTCGCTGATCAGGACGTCACGCAGATCGGCAAGTTGCAGCTGTCGGTTGAGGATGAACAGGATGGCACCCGGGCAGAGGCCACGCTGCTTGTAAGCCACAAGCTGCGCGGCAAGCTGCAAGAAGCTCACGACCTGATCTTCGATGACCTGGAAGGCGACGACGTCGCGCAATGGGTGCATCGCGTCCGGCGCCTGTCCGAACTTGGTCTGGAAGAAGAAGCCAGCGAACTGGAGCAGAGCCTGATAGAGCTGACGCGCAACGACCCCGAGCTGCAACAGCACTTTCTGCAAAGTCTGATCGAAGGCAGCAACGGAAACTGAAACCGATGAAGACGCCTGCTCTTCTTCTCGCATTGCTGCTGGTGAGCGCCCTGCCGGCAGCAGCCAATATCCGTCAAGCGCCCGAACCCGAACTCCGCGACCTCATGCAGAGGACAGTCGCTGAGGCGGACAGCTTTCAGGATCGCTTCGATGCAGAGGTCTGGCTGGTCGACATGTCCGGCCGACTCAAGCGCTACATCCCCGATGCCGAAGAGCGGCTGTCGCTGCTCCGACTGGTGCATCGCGAGGCGAGCAAGGCGGGCCTGAAGCCGGAACTGGTGCTGGCGCTGATCCATGCCGAAAGCCTATTCGACCGATTTGCAATCTCCAGCGTTGGCGCGCAGGGCATGATGCAGGTGATGCCATTCTGGAAAGCGGAACTGGGTCGACCACAAGACAACCTCACCGACAACGCCACCAATCTTCGCTATGGCTGCACCATCCTCAGCTATTACCTGAACAAGGAAAATGGCGACATCAACCGGGCGCTCGCGCGCTACAACGGCAGCCTCGGGCAGAATCGCTATCCGGTCAAGGTGATCGGCTTCTGGCAGGATTTCTGGTACGTCAAACCCTGAGTCACCAGGCGGGCTACTCGCCCTTCAGCCGCGCCAGATGCACAAGGATGCCCTCGGCAGTCTGTTCGCCAACCAGGCGCTCGCGCACCTTCCCCTGGTCGTCAACCAGATAGGTCACCGGCAGCACCTCGCTACGCGGCAATTGCAGACGCTCGGCGGGATCATCACTGAGCACACGGAAGTCGATACCCAGCGCCTTGGCGGCCTGAGCGAGCTCTTCGCCGCGCAACTCGTCGAAATTCACACCCAACACTGCCAGTCCCTGCTCGGTTTCGGCCAAGGCGTTCAGCTCCGGAATCTCGGTGCGGCAGGGACCGCACCATTCGGCCCAGTAATTGATCAGCAGCCACTGCCCCTGCAGCTGTGCCGCAGTCACTTCACGCCCGTGCTGGTCGATCCCCCAATCCTTTTCGCAGGCAGACAGGAACAGGCAGCTCAGCAGGAGCAGCAACGAGGCGATCGGTTTGGTCATGGTGCTCATTCCTTAACGTATACGGCCGAGGATACCGCTGCGTTGCAGTCAAGGCACGCCTGGGACGACCCGATCCTGACGCAGACCGTGGCGGCGCCAAGTAACCGTCGCGCTTTTCGCCGTTATGCGAGTCCGATCACGCGCGGCGGCGCTCAAGTGCACAGTTTTGTCGGACCTGCACTGCCTATAATTCCGCACCCACCACCGTATGCCAGTAGCGAAGCCATGTCCCAACTCCACGACAAACTGATCGGCACCGTACCCTCACGCATCGTCGAGCAAGCCGCCATCGCCCTCACTACCTATGACGGGCGCGTAGCTGAATTCAATGTCGCCAGCTGGTTGCAGCTGCAGGGACACGCAGGGCTCATGGTGTCTCTCGTCGCCAAATATCGCGATGGACAGCAGCAGCGAGAAGCGATCATTGATCACGGACGCACCGATGGCGCAGGCAAGATTCTGCTGTCCGGCGTCGCGCGGCTACCGGTCCGACACAAGATCGAGGAGCTGCAGATTCACCTGCGTCCTGCCGCCACGGTAGCTGCAATCACCGTCGAAGAGCTGTTCGCTCACCCGGTCGAGCCCGTAGCCGCCGAAATGAAAGCCGTCCAGGCCTGATTCAGCCGCTGACCTTTTTCGGCTCCAACTGCTTGCTTGCCAAAGCGGCGTGCGGCGCGTCGGTTGGAGCATCATCCCTGACGACCAGCGATTCCGGCCATTGCCTAAAGCGAAGACCGGTAAGGCGGTTCAATGCCTCGAGCGCCGCGTCTGGCGCCCTCTGGTGCAAATACAGAATGGTGCTGCGCTTGCCGTCCATTACGTCTTCCCCTCAACTACTCCGAGCCATAGCCAGAAGCGTGCCATCACCTCGAAAACGCCGTCATGGCCTGTACGTACGCATCTGATCGCTCGAACAACCTGCCACCGAGCGCAGCGCCTCCACGTAAACACTCCCTTACTGACGATTTTTGTCACCGCCCGATTGCAACCAGTCGGCCAGGCTGCCACTGAACAGGCTGGCCTGTTCCTGCTGCAGTAGCTCCAGTGACTGGCGCAAAGTCGGATACCAGGGTTCGTTCAGCTGCTCGGGCAACGTTACGCGCGCTGACAGTGGCCACGGGTTGCAGCGCAATAGTTTATCCAGACTGTAGTGATTCAGATCTCGACAAAGCACCCAGCCCCCGGAACCCGTCCGACAGACCAGCTGTTCCTGTTCGAAGAAGCCGAGTATGTCGTCCCACTCATCCTCGGGAAGGCGCAGGCCGGCCCTGTGCAGATCACGCAGGCGCAGCTCCCGCCCCTCCTGCTGACGCTGGTGCAGGTTGCGCAGCAGCATCAGCATGACCAGCAGGCGTGGCAGCGGCCGACGGCGCCATTGCTGCGACGACGACAGGCCGCAGACCAGCTCGGCGCCGAACAGCACGATCATCCAGGACAGATAGACCCATAACAGAAACAGCGGGACAGCCGCGAAAGCGCCGTAGATCAGCTGATAGCTCGGGAAATAGCTGACGTACAGGCCGAACAGTTGCTTGGCCGCCTCGAACAACACTGCGGTGAATACACCGCCCACCAACGCATGCCGTAACGGGACACGGGTATTGGGCACCGCGGCGTAGATCAGAGTGAAGGCCGCCACGCTGAGCAGCAATGGCATGACCTTGATCAGCGTGCCGACGCCAATGAGCGCGTACGGCCCCGAGATCAGCGAAAGCGAGGCGATGTAGGTACTGGTGGCAAACCCTGCGCCGAGCAGCAGCGGCCCGAGGCTGAGAATCGCCCAATACAGCAGAAAACTGGACACCCCCCGTCGTGGCTGTCGTACGCGCCAAATGGTATTGAAGGCCTTCTCGATGGTCAGCAGCATCATCAACGCGGTAGCCATGAGAAACCCGACCCCGAACCAGGTGAGTTGCCGCGCCTGGCTGGTGAACGCGAGCAGATATTCCTGGATGGTCGCGCCGGTGGACGGGATGAAATTGTTGAATATGTAGAACTGGATCTGCTCGCCAACACCTTTGAAAGCGGGAATCGCCGACAGCATGGCGAACGTGACGGTCATCATCGGCACCACGGCGAACAGGGTGGTGTAGGTCAAGGCCGCCGCGCTATGCGGACCTTGATCGGACAAAAAGCGCCGAACCAGGAAGCGACCGAACTCGAGGGCATTGTCGATGCGCTGATGCATCCCTTCTCCTTGTTACAGCTGCCTGGAGCCGTTGGCTCGACAGTGCTCATCGTCAAAAGACCCGGACAGACCGACAGCCCGCCCGGATCACACGCGCTGCACATTTCGGCGAGCGCCACGTTGGGGGTTAGAATGGCCACCTCATCCGGCGAGACGCAACCACAAATGACCGAACTCACGCTGTATCACAACCCTCGCTGCTCCAAATCGCGCGGTGCCCTGGAGCTGCTTGAAGCCCGCGGTCTGACGCCCGAAATCGTGCGCTACCTGGAAACGCCCCCCACCGCAGCCCAACTCTGTGCTCTGCTGGACAAGCTGGGGCTCACCGCCCGGCAACTGCTGCGTACAGGCGAAGAAGAGTACAAAAGCCTCGACCTGGCCAATCCTAAACTCAGCGAAGCAGAACTGATCGACGCCATGATCGAGCACCCTCGCCTGATCGAACGCCCGATCCTGGTCGCGGGCAATAAGGCGATCATCGGCCGCCCGCCGGAAAAAGTGCTGGAGATCTTGCCGTGAGCACGCCCTACATTCTGGTGCTGTACTACAGCCGCCACGGCGCTACAGCCGAAATGGCCAGACAAATTGCTCGCGGCGTGGAAATGGCCGGGTTGGAAGCGCGTCTGCGCACCGTACCTGCCGTGTCCACCGAGTGCGAAGCGGTCGCGCCCACCATTCCCGACGCCGGTGCACTGTATGCGACCCTCGAAGACCTGAAGAATTGCGCCGGCCTTGCGCTAGGTAGCCCCACTCGCTTCGGCAATATGGCGGCCCCCCTGAAATACTTCCTCGACGGCACCAGCGGCCTGTGGCTGACCGGCGAGTTGGTCGGCAAGCCAGCCGGCGTGTTCACCTCAACCTCCAGCTTGCACGGCGGACAGGAAAGCACGCTGCTGTCGATGCTGCTGCCGCTGCTGCACCACGGAATGCTGGTGCTCGGCCTGCCTTACAGCGAGAACGGGCTGCTGGAAACCCGCGGTGGTGGCACGCCTTACGGCCCTAGTCACCATGCCGGTGCGGACGGCAAGCGTTTGCTCGACGAACATGAAATCGCCCTCTGTCGCGCCCTCGGACAGCGCCTGGCACACACGGCACAGCGGCTGGAGATGTCCCTTGGCTAAGAAGCGTAAACCGCTGCCATCACTGGAGTGGCTGACCCCGCGGGTCAAATCCAGCCGAGCGATAAGCCTTGCCAGCTTCATCGGCCTCGCAGTGCTACTGGTCGTCTGGAACCTGGCCTTTGCCGACTTGCACGGAGCCAGAACCTGGGTTGTCGTCAGCATCCAGCTCATTCCACTATTGCTGGTTGCACCAGGGATGATCGCTGGCAGCCCGAGGGCGCACGCCTGGCTCTGCTTTATCGTCAACCTGTACTTCATTCAGGGCGTGCTCGCGGCGATCGACCCGGCGCGGATGATCTACGGCCTGCTGGAGGCCGGACTGAGCCTGACATTGTTCGTCGCGGCGCTGCTCTACACCCGCTGGAGCTATCAGTACGAACGCAAGGCCGCGGGCGAGGCGTGAGGGCAGCTGATCACGGCGAAAACTGCTTCAATGTTTTCGCCGACGTCGCCTAGTGGCCTGTGCGGTGAGTTGGTTGAGGCAAGTTCGGATGAGCGTGGCTGCGAGACAAGACGCTGCGACGAGCCATAGCGGGGCTATGGTAAGGAACAGCAACGCAGTATCGGGGCCATGGGCGCCGAAATTGACCAGCGGAACTTACCAAGCAGGCCACAAGCTACCAGCCGAGCGTTTCCTTGAGGAAAGGGATGGTCAGTTTGCGTTGCGCCTGCAGCGAGGCCTGATCCAGCTGATCGAGCAACTCGAACAGCGCGTTCATGCTGCGTGAGCCACGGGTCAGGATGAAGCGACCAACGTCATCCGGCAGATTCAGCCCACGACGCGAGGCTCGCAGCTGCAGGGCGCGTAGCTTGTCCTCGTCGGACAGCTGTTGCAGCTGGAAAACCAGCGCCAGACTCAAACGAGATTTGAGGTCGGGCAGCGCGATCGACAACTCGCGCGGCGAGGCGTCCGCCGCCAGCAATAACCGTCGGCCGGCGTCACGCAGGCGGTTGAACAGATGGAACAACGCCTCCTCCCATACCGCGTCCCCGGCCACCGCATCGAGATCGTCCAGGCAGACCAGCTCGCTCTGCTCGAGGTTGTCGAGCAAGGCCGGACCATATTCGGCCACTTCCGCCAACGGCAGATAGACAGCCAACTCTCCGCGCTCCTCCACCCGCAGGCAGGCAGCTTGCAGCAGATGACTACGACCGACACCGGCCTGCCCCCAGAGATAGATCAACTCATCGGACCAGCCCGCAGCAGGCGAACACAGCCGCTCGACATAGCCGAGTGCGGCTGCATTGGCGCCAGGGTAGAAGTTGGCGAAGGTGGCGTCGTCGCGCAGACGGACGCCCAGGGGGAGCTGGATGGGTTTCATGGCTGGCTGGGTGGTTCGGCCGGTGCACCGGCGGGCTCGGCGTAAAGGTCCGAGAGTTTATAGAGATCGTGCACGTGGCGCAGCAGAACCATGATCACCGCCGCCACCGGCAGTGCCAGCAGCACACCGGTAAAACCGAACAGCTGACCACCGGCGAGCACCGCAAAAATCACCGCCACCGGATGCAACCCAATGCGGTCGCCGACCAGTAACGGCGTCAGCAGCATCCCCTCGAGCATCTGCCCTACCGTGAATACCGCCGCCACGCCCAGCAGGGGATAAGGTGCCAGCCCAAACTGAAAGAGCACAGCGACCACCGCCGCGCCGATGCCGACGACGAAGCCCATATAGGGCACGATACTGGCGAGGCCGGCAAGAACGCCTATCAACAGCCCCAGTTCGAGCCCGACCAGCATGAGGCCGGACGCATAGATGATTGCCAATGCCAGCATGACCAGCAACTGGCCGCGGAGGAATGCGCCGATCACCTCATGGCACTCGCTCATCAGACGCACCACCATGCCCTCACCGCGGCGCGGCAGCAGGCTGCGCAGCTTGAGCATGATCAAATCCCAGTCACGCATCAGATAAAAGCTCACCACCGGTATGAGCAGCAGGTTGCCAATCCATGCCAGCAGGGCCAGCCCCGACGCGGTGGCTCGGCTCAACACCATGCCGAGGACGTCGGTGGTGCTGCCCAGGTGTTCAGCGAATGCGGCCTTCAGCTGATCGAGACGCCAGAAGTTGTCTTCCAGCCCGAACTGCGCCTGCACCCAGGGCAACGCCTGATGCTGCAACCAGTCCAGCGCCAGCGGCGCCAGCTGGTAGAGCTTCACCAGCTGCTTGCCGAGCATAGGCAGCAACACCAGCAACATCAGCAACATCAGCAGACTGAACAGGGCGAATACGACGATCACCCCCCAGGTACGCGACAGCCCCCAGCGCTCCAGGCGATCGACCAGCGGATCTCCGAGATAGGCCAGCAGGATGCCGATGAGAAAAGGGGTGAGGATCGGCGTCAGCAGATATACCAGCCAGGCGCACAAGAGCACGCCTGCCAGCCAGAGCCAGCGGTTCGAATCGTTCATGGTCACTCTATGCCTTCCGTGCAGGACAGTCGCCGATATAGGAATTGCGTCATCACCAGCGGTAACGCATCACCGTGCCGCTCTCGGGCGACGCAGGCGCATTGTCGGGCTCGCCAACCACACCGCCCTCATCCATCGGCTGCCGTGCATCCAGTGGCGCCTCGTCTTCGGCGACTTCCTGCAAACGCGCCAGCGCCAGCTGAGCGCGCAACTGCTCCGGACTGGCGTTGACGCGATAGACCAGGCGATCACTTTCCACCCGCAGCAGGTTGCCACCAAAGGGTTCGAGCAAGCGATCCAGCTCCGCGAATCTCGCGACATCGGCCCCCAGGATCTCCAGGGTGATGTCCGACGCGGCGCCTGGCGCAACCACATAGCGTGGTGCCAGGTACTCACTGACGGACAGCATTACCGCATCCGCCAGTCCCTCGAGGGTTTCCGCCTCAGCCTTGCCGTCGCGCTGCTCGTCGTCGAGCCAGACGTTCCACTGCGCCTGCCAGCGGGAATCGGCTTCTCGCGCATGGACCGCCAGCAGTACGTCGGCATCGTAGCGCTCGGACGCCTCGCCCAGCGTCTCCCGGCTGTTCGCGCCGAATGCGTCCGGCGTCGCCAGCAGCTGTTCGGACAGATCCGCCAGCGGCAGGCGCAACGGCAGGCCACGGTGCTGCGCGGCGGCACGCACTGGCGCAGCGCTGCGCTGATCGTCGCCAAGCAACTGGGTGCCCTCGACCCGCTCGTTCAGCCACCAGACCAGAAGCGTCGGCCGGTTCGCACCCCACAGCGACAAGCCGGCACTACGCAGGCTGCGCTCCGTGGTGCCTGGATCGAAGTCGACGACGATATGGTCATGCTCGTAACCATACTTGCTGATCAGTTGCTGCGGGTCCTTGCGCAGCTCAGCGACGGCCTCGCGCTTGCTTGCCTGCGCATCGCCGGTCAGGCGCAACAGCAAGGTATCGAAAGCCCGCTGCAACGCAGCTGCGCGCTCCTCGCTCTGCTCGCCGGAAACAGGCTCACGCACCTGATACAGACCCTTGAGCTGTTCGGCCTGACCGGGCAATGACGCCCCCAGCGCAAGGCACAGAATGAGTAAGCGGTAGACAAGGCGCATGATTGATTCTCGCAGGCCGCCGGACCCCGGGGCAGGAAGTAGAGGAAACAGGACGCTACACCTTAAACAGCCGGCCCAGAGCCGGCAACCGCCTACCTCACAGATGCCCGACTCAAAATGCGCCCCCCGCGCCATCGCAGCTGCCGGGATGGCCGCTGCGCGGCAAGCCTGATAAAATCGCGCGCTTTCCGCAGACCGGTTCCGGCGCTTGTACGAGCCCGGCATTCAGTACCCAGGCAAACGCGACGCAGGTGGATTCAGCCCCGGCGTCAACCGGCCACTCTGGTGACAACACCAGTCGCCGGAAACGGTTAGCCCTGGCGTGGATGCAGCACCCGACCGGTCGACACCCGCACTCCTTTCACAGGTCCGGATTCTATGAGCAAGCAACCCTCCCTCAGCTACAAGGACGCTGGCGTCGATATCGATGCAGGCGAAGCGCTGGTCGAACGCATCAAAGGCGTGGCCAAGCGCACCGCACGACCTGAGGTAATGGGCGGCCTGGGCGGCTTCGGCGCCCTGTGCGAAATCCCGGCAGGCTACAAGCAGCCGGTGCTGGTCTCCGGGACCGACGGCGTAGGCACCAAGCTGCGCCTGGCACTGAACCTGAACAAGCACGACAGCATCGGCCAGGATCTGGTCGCCATGTGCGTCAACGACCTGGTGGTCTGTGGCGCCGAGCCGCTGTTCTTCCTCGACTACTACGCCACCGGCAAGCTCAACGTCGACGTGGCCGCCACCGTGGTGACCGGCATCGGCGCCGGCTGCGAACTGGCCGGCTGTTCGCTGGTAGGCGGCGAAACCGCCGAGATGCCTGGCATGTACGAGGGTGAAGACTACGACCTGGCCGGCTTCTGCGTCGGCGTAGTGGAAAAGAGCGAGATCATCGACGGCTCGAAAGTCGCAGCGGGCGACGCGCTGATCGCCCTGCCCTCCTCGGGCCCGCACTCCAACGGCTACTCACTGATTCGCAAGATCCTCGAAGTGTCCGCCACCGACATCGAGAACACCCAGCTGGACGGCAAGCCGCTGGCCGACCTGCTGATGGCGCCGACGCGCATCTACGTCAAGCCGCTGCTCAAGCTGATCAAGGACACCGGTGCGGTCAAGGCCATGGCCCACATCACCGGCGGCGGCCTGCTCGACAACATCCCACGGGTATTGCCTGACAACGCCCAGGCGATCATCGACGTCGCCAGCTGGCAGCGCCCGGCAGTGTTCGACTTCCTGCAGGAAAAAGGCAACGTCGACGAACACGAAATGCACCGCGTGCTCAACTGTGGCGTCGGCATGGTCATCTGCGTCGCCCAGGATCAGGTTGAGCCGGCCCTGGCCAATCTGCGCGCATCCGGCGAATCGCCCTGGGTGATCGGTACGATCACCACCGCGGCGCAAGATGCCGAACGAGTCCAGCTGAACAACCTGAAACAGCACTGATGACCGCAAGCTGCAATGTGGTGGTGCTGATTTCAGGGTCCGGCAGCAATCTGCAGGCGCTGATCGACAGCCAGGCCGAAGACAATCCGGCGCGTATCCGCGCCGTGATTTCCAACCGGGCCGATGCATTCGGCCTGACGCGGGCGCAAGACGCCGACATCCCCACAGCAGTGCTCGATCACAAGGCCTTCGATGGCCGTGATTCGTTCGACGCCGCACTGATGGAAGTAATCGACGAACATGCGCCGGATCTGGTGATCCTCGCCGGGTTCATGCGCATTCTCACGCCAGGCTTCGTCCGCCACTACCAGGGCCGCCTGCTGAACATCCATCCTTCGCTACTGCCCAAGTACAAGGGCCTCGATACCCATCGAAGAGCGCTGGAAGCAGGCGACAGCGAACACGGCTGCAGCGTGCATTTTGTCACCAAGGAGCTGGACGGCGGCCCGGTGGCCATCCAGGCGGCGCTGGCGGTGGAGCCTGGTGAAAACATCGAGCAGCTGACGCGGCGCGTGCATTCGGCCGAGCACCAGATCTACCCGCTGGCCATGCGCTGGTTCGCCGAAGGGCGCTTGCGCCTCGCCGAACAAGGCGCGATGCTGGACGACGTCAACCTGCCGGCCTCCGGCTATCAGATCAGAATCTAGGAGATACCATGCGTCGCGCTTTGCTGCTCGCTCTCGCCGTGCTGACCCTGCCGGTCCAAGCCCTGGAGCTCAAGCCCTTCTCCGCTAGCTACACCGCCGACTGGAAGCAGGTTCCGGTCAGTGGCACAGCTCAGCGCAGCCTCGAGCAGCTGGACGATGGCAACTGGAGGCTCGATTTCGAGGCCTCCATGCTGGTCGCCAGTCTCAACGAGCGCAGCACGTTCCGCACCGAAGGCGATACCTTCCTGCCACAGACCTATCGCCTCAAGCGCAGCGGCCTGGGCAAGGGCAAGCGTGTCGAGCACCGCTTCGACTGGGACAACAAGCAGGTCGAAGGCAGTGACCGGGGTGATCCGGTCAAGCTTCCGCTGCATCGCGGCTTGCTGGACAAATCCACCTACCAGCTGGCGCTGCAGCAGGAAGTCGCGGCCGGCAAGCAGAGCATGAGCTATCAGGTGGTGGATGGCGACGAGATCGAAACCTACGATTTCCGCGTACTGGGCGAAGACAAGGTCAGCACCAAAGCCGGCCAGGTCGATGCCATCAAGGTCGAGCGCGTGCGCGACCCAACGCAGAGCAAGCGTGAAACCATCCTCTGGTTCGCCAAGGACTGGGACTACCTGCTGGTCCGCCTGCATCAGGTCGAGACGGACGGCAAGGAATACCAGATCATGCTCGAAGAAGGCCGTGTCGGCGGCAAGACCGTCAAAGGCAACTGAGTCATCGCGGCGGGCCTTCGCGACCGCCGCCTCCCACCCGCTTCGAGTTTTCCGATGACCTCTTCACGCCCCCTGCTGATTGCACTGCTCCTGTCCCTGGCCGGTTGCCAGTCATTCTTCGCCGAGCGCCCTCCGGCCAAGGCAGCAACCGAACGCCTGCAGGGTGAAGTTCGACAAGTCGACGGCCAGCTTCAGTTGCAGAGCTGCCAGGGGCAACGGACGTTGAAACTGCTGAGCAAGGACACCGGGTTGCAGGACGACGTGCAGGTGCTGCTGACCGATGATCAGGATGCACTGTTCGCCGACCTGCGTGGCACCCTCAGTCAGGCCGAACCGGACGGTACTGGCCAACTCGCGTTGACCCGCATCTATCGCCTGCAGCGCGAAGGCCACGGCTGTGGCGAGGAGAACTTCAAGCAGATGATCCTGCGCGCCAGCGGTCATGAACCAGGCTGGATGCTGACCGTGACCACCCGCGGCATGCTGCTCGTTCGGCCGGGGCAATCACCGATCGCCCTGCCTTATCTGGAAGAGCAGCTTCCCGGTGGCCAGTTCAGTTTCACCAGCGAGGCCAACCAGCAGCGCCTTGACCTGTGGGTTGCACCGCAGCGCTGTGTCGACAGTGCCAGCGGCACGGTCAGCCACCTCACTGCAGAGCTCCGTCTGGACGGCCAGACATTGCGCGGTTGCGCCTACTACGGTGGCGCACGCGACGACTGATCTCACGAATGCGGGGCGTTCGCCGCGCTCATCCTGAAAGAACTGCATCCATGAACAACGCCCTGAATCTGCTGCACCCATACCCCTTCGAGAAGCTGCGTGGCCTGCTCGCTGGCGCACAGCCGCCTGCCGACAAGCGTGCCATCGCGCTGTCGATTGGCGAGCCGAAGCATCGCTCGCCGGACTTCGTTGCCCAGGCACTGGCGGACAACCTTGATCAGCTGGCGGTCTATCCGACCACACTCGGCATTCCGGCGCTGCGCGAAGCCATCGCGCGCTGGTGCGAGCGGCGCTTCGGCCTCGCCGCAGATGCACTGGACCCGGCGCAGCACGTGTTGCCGGTCAACGGTACGCGCGAGGCACTGTTCGCCTTCACCCAGGCCGTGGTGGATCGCTCAGCGGACGGTCTGGTGGTCAGCCCGAACCCGTTCTATCAGATCTACGAAGGCGCAGCCCTGCTCGCCGGCGCCACGCCTCATTACCTGCCATGCCTCGAGCAGAACGGCTTCAACCCGGACTTCGATGCCGTGCCGGCGGATGTCTGGCAGCGCTGCCAGATTCTCTTCCTCTGTTCACCGGGCAACCCGACCGGTGCGCTGGTGCCGCTGGAGACGCTAAAAAAGCTGATCGCGCTGGCCGACCAGTACGACTTCGTCATTGCCGCCGACGAGTGCTACAGCGAGCTGTACTTCGACGAGGCTAGTCCACCTGCAGGGCTGCTCACCGCCTGTGCAGCACTGGGTCGCACCGATTACAAGCGCTGCGTGGTGTTCCATAGCCTGTCGAAGCGCTCGAACCTGCCGGGGCTGCGTTCGGGCTTCGTCGCCGGTGATGCCGATATCCTCAAGTCCTTCCTGCTCTACCGCACCTATCATGGCTGCGCCATGCCCGTGCAGACCCAGCTGGCGAGCATCGCTGCCTGGAACGACGAGATTCACGTGCGCGCCAACCGCGAGCTGTATCGCGCCAAGTTCGATGCCGTGCTGGAAATACTCGCGCCGGTCATGGACGTGCAACGCCCCGATGGTGGCTTTTATCTATGGCCGAAAACGCCGATGGACGATCAACAGTTCACCCGCGAGCTGTTCGCCCGCGAGCATGTCACCGTGGTGCCGGGTTCCTACCTGTCGCGCGAAGTGGACGGCATGTCCCCAGGCGTCGGCCGCGTGCGTATGGCACTGGTTGCGCCGCTGGCCGAATGCATCGAGGCGGCGCAACGCATTCGCCACTTCATTGAAACGTTCTGACAACGCACCGGGCGGTCCGGCCGCCCGGTTGTCCGAGGCTTCAAGCCACGCCTGGCGGGATCATGTCCTTGCCGTAATCGCGCAGCTTTTCCAGATTTTCCGGTTTCATGTGTTCTGGAATATCTGCCCGCGGATGCTCCTCATGCCGGTTGGAATCCACTGGCTCAGGCGCATGCTCAGTATGCTCGTCGTGATCATTCATACAACGCCTCCTGTTCAGATGGCGTGTTCTTCCCAGATCAGCTCGCCTTCGTCGCTGACCTCTATAACTTTAGTCAAAGCTGCCTCGGCAATCGCGTCGGCTTCGGAGGCCAGGTCGTAGCGACGGCCATCTGCGATCTTGAATACGTGTACATGCTCGTCGCTGTCGCGCCGTTTGATGGCGATAACCGCTTCGAACGCATCCTCGGCAGGCACCGCCGAAGAAATCGCTTCGAAATTCTCGAAATGCTTGCGTGCCATTACTCGTCACCTCACCGTTGCGATTGTCATCAATGGACAACACCATCGGTGTAAAAGGTCGAGAGCCCTCGCCGAACGACGGCCCGGCGGCAAGTTCGAACGTTGGAAGGCACACGGAGAACCTGCCATGAACATGACTGAACACTACGTACAAAACGAGCCCAGCCGTACAGAGGTCGACGCCATGCAGAGGCCGCTGCTGCTGGAGTTCGGCACCGCCTGGTGCGGCCACTGCCGAGCAGCTCAGCCACTACTGGCAAAGGCCCTGGCTGAGCGCAGCGGCATTTGTCATCTGAAGATCGAGGACGGCCCGGGCCGCCCGCTGGGACGCTCGTTTCGGGTCAAGCTCTGGCCGACCCTGATCCTGCTGGAGAATGGCCAGGAACTCGCGCGCGTCGTGCGCCCGCTGAACGAGCAGGCGATCGAGCAGGCGCTAGGCGAGACGGGAAAGGGATGAGAGAGACAGTTCGCGAGCCATCTGCCGCGCCGCGCTCTTCGAGGCGAGAAGGCATGCTCGCCTCCATAGCCCGGCGAGGCGTGGCATAATCCGCCGTCCAGTTTTGCAGGAGCCTTGGAGAGTCGTTTATGTCCGAATCAGATCAGCGGTTGTGCCTATACGGAATCAAAGCCTGCGACACGATGAAAAAGGCCCGTACCTGGCTCGACGAACACGGACTGGACTACGACTTCCACGACTACAAGAGCGTCGGCATCGACCGCGCCCACCTGGAAGCCTGGTGCAATGAACACGGCTGGCAGACCGTTCTCAACCGTGCAGGCACCACCTTCCGCAAGCTGGAAGACGCTGCAAAGGCCGATCTTGACCAGGCCCGGGCCATCGAGCTGATGTTGGCCCAACCGTCGATGATCAAACGCCCTGTACTCGACTTGCGCGGTAAGACCCTGATTGGCTTCAAGCCCGATCTTTACGCTGCCGAAGTGGCAGCGCCGAACTGATAGCCGCCCAACAGACGGCGCGGCCGACAAAAAGGAAATTCTATGTCCGCAACCCTATTTAGCCTCGCCTTTGGCGTTGGCACCCAGAACCGCCAAGGCGACTGGCTGGAAGTCTTCTACGCACAACCGCTGCTGCAACCTGCCGGCGAGCTGGTAGCTGCCGTCGCCCCGCTGCTCGGCTATGCCGGCGGCAATCAGGCAATCAGCATCACCACTACCCAGGCTGCACAGCTGGCCGATGCCCTGAAGCCGCTCGACGCTACCCAGTACGCGCTGCTGACCCGCCTGGCCGAAAGCCAGCGCCCACTGGTCGCCACTCTGCTCGCCGAAGACGCGCCGCTTACCTCGACCCCCGAGGCCTACCTCAAGCTGCACCTGCTTTCGCACCGGCTGGCCAAGCCGCATGGTCTGAACCTGACCGGCATCTTCCCGCTGCTGCCCAACGTTGCCTGGACCAACCAGGGCGCGGTGGACCTGAGCGAACTGGCCGAGCGCCAGCTGGAAGCACGCCTGAAGGGCGATCTGCTGGAAGTCTTCTCGGTGGACAAGTTCCCGAAGATGACCGATTACGTGGTCCCTGCCGGCGTGCGTATCGCCGACAGCGCGCGCATTCGCCTCGGTGCCTATGTGGGTGAAGGCACAACCGTGATGCACGAAGGCTTCATCAACTTCAACGCCGGTACCGCCGGCCCGGGCATGATCGAAGGCCGCGTCTCCGCTGGCGTGTTCGTCGGCAAGGGTTCGGACCTCGGCGGCGGCTGCTCGACCATGGGCACCCTGTCCGGTGGCGGCAACATTGTCATCTCCGTCGGCGAAGGCTGCCTGATCGGCGCGAATGCCGGCATCGGCATCCCGCTGGGCGACCGCAACACCGTGGAGTCGGGCCTGTACATCACCGCCGGCACCAAGGTCAGCCTGCTCGACGACGGCGATAAACTGGTCAAAGTGGTCAAGGCGCGCGAGCTGGCCGGTCAGAGCGACCTGCTGTTCCGTCGCAACTCGCAGACCGGCGCGGTCGAGTGCAAGACCCACAAGTCGGCCATCGAGCTGAACGAGGCGCTGCACGCGCATAACTGAGCAGGAGCAGCGGCAAGCTGCGAGCCATGAGCGCCTGCCTTGCCGCATCCCCTGCAGCTGGAGGTTTGCCGCTTATGGCCCTGTTTTCTCCCTGGCGCGCCGACTTCCCTGCTCTGGCGATACTCGAAGCGCAAGGCCAGACCTATCTCGACAGCGCCGCCACGGCACAGAAGCCGCAGGCACTGATCGATGCTCTCAGCGGCTACTACACCTGCGGCGCCGCCAATGTGCACCGCGCCCAGCACCAGCCCGCCGAACGCGCGACTCGCGCTTACGAAGACTCCCGCATCAAGGTGGCGAAATGGCTGAACGCGGCTTCGCCCACTGAAATCCTCTTCACCCGCGGCGCGACGGAAGCGCTGAATCTGCTCGCCTATGGACTGGAACATCTGATCGGAGCCGGTGACGAGATCGTCATCAGCGCCCTCGAACATCACGCCAACCTGCTGCCCTGGCAACAGCTGGCCAAACGGCGCAACGCCAGACTGCAGGTGCTACCGATCGATACCGCCGGGCGCATCGACCTGGCCGCAGCTGCCGCGCTGGTCGGGCCGCGTACCCGACTGCTGGCGGTGAGTCAGCTGTCCAACGTGCTGGGTGGCTGGCAACCGCTGGACGACCTGCTGCACCTGGCCAAGACCCAAGGTGCGCTGACCATCGTCGACGGCGCGCAGGGCGTGGTGCACGGCCGTCACGACATGACCACGCTGGGTTGCGATTTCTACGTGCTCTCCAGCCATAAGCTCTACGGGCCGGATGGCGTCGGCGTACTGTACGGCCGCGGCGAATCGCTGCTGCAGCTGCGTCACTGGCAGTTCGGCGGCGAGATGGTGCGCATCGCCGATTATCA
Organism: Stutzerimonas kunmingensis; assembly: GCF_021432085.1. Classification (GTDB taxonomy): domain Bacteria; phylum Pseudomonadota; class Gammaproteobacteria; order Pseudomonadales; family Pseudomonadaceae; genus Stutzerimonas. Next base: position 3,354,251 of record NZ_CP090366.1, read on the forward strand.
ACACGCCGAGTTCCATGCGGCGCCCCTGGGCTTCGAGGCCGGCACGCCGCCGATCTCCGGCGTCATCGGTCTCGGCGCCACGCTGAACTATCTGGCTGGACTCGACGTTGCCGCGGTCGAGCGTCACGAGCGGGCATTGCACGACCAGCTGCTCGCCGGGCTTGCCGCACGCAACGGCGTTCGCCTGCTCGGCTCGCCGCAGGTTGCGCTGGCCAGCTTCGTTGTCGAAGGCGTGCATCATTCCGACCTGGGGCATCTGCTCACCGAACAGGGCATCGCGGTACGCAGCGGCAATCACTGCGCCATGCCGCTGATGAAACACCTTGGTCTGGATGGCGCGACACGCGTCTCGCTCGGGCTGTACAACGACAGTGCCGACCTCGAGCGCTTCTTTAGCGCCCTCGATCAGGCCCTGGAGTTACTGCGATGAGCGACTTGCCGCAAGCCGCTGGCGAAGCGCTGGAGGCATTCAGCCAGGCGCCCGGCTGGGAGCAGCGCGCACGTTTGCTGATGCAATGGGGTGAGCGGCTGGCACCGTTGGATGAAGATGAACGCAGCGAAACGAATCAGGTATCGGGCTGCGAAAGTCGCGTGTGGCTGGTCGGCGAACGACAGGACGGCTGCTGGCATTTTCGCGCCGCCAGTGATGCCCGGCTCATCCGCGGCCTGCTGGCGGTACTGCTGGCAAGAGTCAACGGCCTGGAAGCTGCCGATCTGGCCGAAGTGGACATGGCCGACTGGTTCGCCCGTCTTGGCCTTTCGCGGCAATTGTCGCCTTCGCGCAGCAATGGCATGAATGCCGTGCTGCAGCGAATGTGTGAGCTGACCGGCTGACCCGGCCAGGGCGAATCAGCGCTTGCGCAGGATCACGCTGCCGATCGAGTAGCCCGCACCGAACGAGCTGAGCACACCGAGGCTGCCGCTGGGCAGGTCGTCCTGGTGCTTGTGGAAGGCGATCACCGAGCCGGCCGAACTGGTATTGGCGTAGGTATCGAGGATCACCGGCGCCTCTTTCTCGGTGGCGTCGCGGCCCAGCAGGCGGCGCACGATCAGGTGGTTCATGTTCAGGTTGGCCTGATGCAGCCAGAAACGCTTCACCGATTCCACAACGATGTCGTTCTCAGCCAGGTGCTCACCGATCAGCTCCGCCACCATCGGGCAGACTTCCTTGAACACCTTGCGACCTTCCTGGATGAACAGCTTGTCCGGATCGTTCATGTGTTCTTCGGCAGCACGGTTGAGAAAGCCGAAGTTGTTGCGGATGTTGTTGGAAAACTCGGTCACCAGCTTGGTACTGATGACGTCCCACTGCTGCGCCGAGGTCGCCAGATCTTCGCGCTCGATGATTACCGCGGTGCAGGCGTCGCCGAAGATGAAATGGCTGTCGCGGTCGCGGAAGTTCATATGCCCGGTACAGATCTCGGGGTTGACCATCAGGATCGCGCGCGCCTGGCCCAGCTTGATGCTGTTGACCGCGTTCTGGATGCCGAACGTGGCCGACGAGCACGCCACGTTCATGTCGAAGCCGAAACCCTTGATCCCCAGTGCCGCCTGCACTTCGATGGCGACTGCCGGATAGGCGCGCTGCAGGTTGGAGCAGGCAACGATCACGCCGTCGATGTCCGCAGCGGTCTTGCCGGCGCGGGCCAGCGCTTCTTCGGCTGCCTTGACCGACATCTCGCAGAGAATCGACCACTCGTCATTGCTGCGCTCGGGAATGCGCGGAACCATGCGCTCGGGATCGAGGATGCCGGCCTTGTCGGTAACGTAGCGGCTCTTGATGCCGGAAGCCTTTTCGATGAAGGCGGAGCTGGACTCGGGCAGCGGCTGGATCTCGCCGGCCTCGATGGCAGCGGCATTCTCGCTGTTGAAGCGATGAACGTAGGTGTTGAAGGACTCCACTAGCTCATCGTTGGAAATGCTGTTGGCAGGGGTATAAAGGCCGGTACCGCTGATGACGACGTTATACACGGTCGTTCCTCTCGAATGGCTTGGATCGTTTTCTGACGTTGGGACGGCAGCAACAGGACTCGGCCAGTCACGATCATTCCAGCGCCTCTTATGGCGGCTATTGTGCATGAAAATCTGAAAGAATCCGTAACATTGCGCTTATAACGGGTAGGTAATTAAGTCTTTTGTCACATCCGAATGTGACCGCTCAGTCCGAAAATGAAGAGAGCGCCGAATGGCGCCCTCTTCTGTCCTCAATGATGTACTTAAGTCCCTATTTGATGCCCTGTCCAAGTACGACGCCATCCACCTCCTGTCCATAGAGATTCACGCCGTCGTTGGCGTGGTAGCGAACTCGCGTCTTTTCTACCGAGCCTTCGACCAGACGCGGGTCCTGCGGCCGCTCATGGCTGTTCATGTATGCGGCCACGTGCCAAGCATCCTCGTCGCTGAGCGAACCACCCTTGCCCAGCGGCATGCTCTCCTTGATGAAGGCCGCGGCGGTGTTGATCCGGTGCATGCCGGCACCCCAGTTGAACGAGTCCTTACCCCATAACGGTGGGAACACATACGCGCCACCCGCCTGCTGGCCCTGGCCGTTGTCGCTGTGACAGACCGCGCACTGCTCGGCATAGATCTGCTTGCCCTTGGCAATATCGAAACCACCTTTGGGCTGTGGGACTTCAGGATAGGCCCGCCCCGGCAGCTCCTGGCCTGTCGGAGCACCAGTGGAAAGCCAGTAGGAATAGGCCGTCAGGGCATTGATCACATGGCTATCGGCTGCCGGCGGCTTGCCGTTCATGCTGAACTGGAAACAGCCCTGTATCCGCTCGGCGTAGCTGTTGACCTTGTCATTCTTCTTCCGGTAAGCCGGATACATCGGATACGCGCCCCACAGCGGCGCTGAGTTGGCCTTGCGCCCCTGATCAAGATGGCAGTTGGTGCAATTCATGCCGTTGCCGACGTATTCGGCGGCGTACTTCTGAGTGTCGACGAAGATCGCCCGGCCGTGCTGCACCAGCTCGCCATAGGCGTTGGCCGGCAGATCCTTTTCCTGCGGTGGCTGGAAGAAGTTCTCACCTGCGTCCTTGGCAGCTTTCTGTGTCAGCTGGGACTGGTCGTCCATCTTGATCTCGGCCGCCAGCGACGCACCGCTGACCGCCATGGCCAGCATCGTTAACCAGTAGGTTCTCATTGGCTGCCCCCCTTGTGCTCCAGGCCGGCAAAGTACTCGGCGACGGCCTGCACTTCGTCGTCGGTCATCGCGCGGGCGATATGACCCATCAGATCGTTCGGATCGTTCGGATCGTTCTTGCGCGTACCCTGACGCCAGGCATTGAGCTGCGCGCTGAGGTATTGCATCGACTGCCCGGCCAGCGGCGGGAAGCTCTCACCGACCCCAATGCCAGCGGGGCCATGGCAGGCCACGCACTCGGGAATGTTGCGTTCCCAGGCACCACGAAGGGCAAGGCGCGGCCCCACACCTTCCGCCTTTTCCGCCCGACCGATACTGGCGAAAACCGGCGCTGGCCTGGCTTCGAGCATGGCCGCCACGGCATCCATCTCTTCGTCGCTCAAGGCCGCAGCAATTGGCTGCATGACCGGATTGCTTCTGGCACCGGAGCGGAAGTCCTCGAGCTGCTTGCGCGTGTATCCGGCGGATATCCCGGCGAGGCGTGGAAAGCCGGCCGCCGCCATCCCCATCGCATCGGCACCGTGGCACGTGCCACACGCCATCGCCGCAGGGTTGGCGCCGCCCTGCGCGTAGATTTTTTGCCCATCGGCAGCCTGTGCCTGCATCGTCAGTAACAACGCAGCCACACCGGCCAGGGGCCAGTGAGTGAGTTTCATGAAAGGGCCTCATCAGCGGTTGTAGTTATGCTTGCCGCCACCGGCGTGGTCTTCGCCAACGCTCGGGTTCTATCGATGGTGTGCGGCAGCTTGTCGCAGAAGCGACGCTACCACATCGCCACGGCGGCCCTCCAGAAACAGAATAAGCTTAGAACTGCTTTGCATATACCAGACACAGCGGCCCGCTGCGCAACCAGCGGTGCACACGAGACAACGACCTTGGTTATCCTTGCGTGCTCACTCGCGCAGGAACACACATGAAAGACCAACTTGCCGCACTGATCAGCCTTATCAGCTCCGGCTGCATGACCGACGACGAAATTGGCCGCGTCGCGGCAGAAGCCGCGGAGGCGTACGCCGATCCGCAGGCATTTCTACAGGCCAACCCGGACATCAATTACGACGACAGCTTTCCCATTCCTCTCGGCGAATGGGTAGTGGTCGGCAGCCTGCCGGAGACGGTCTTGTTCCAGGCTGATGATTATCAGGAGCTGTTCACACAGATCGTCGCGTCCTTCGGCGACAGCGTGACCTTCGTCCTCAAGCCCAAGCAGCTCGCCAAGACCGAGCCGCTGACAGCGCTGAACCGCATTCAGGTGCAGCTGAGCAGCCTGTATCCGGAGAAAGGTGGCTACGTGCTGGTGGACTTCAGCGAGCCGCTGGACGATGAGCTGCAGGCGGTGCTGGTCTACACCTGCGATGTGCCACGACTGATGGAGCTGGCGGTGGAAGTAGGCATCTATGCCGCGCCGGCCCTGGAGGTGTTGCGCGAGCAAACCGAGCAACCGTGACGGTAGGCACTTCGCCGGCGATCAGCCGCGCGAGGCGTTGCGGCGGCGCAAGGGTTCCAACAGCGCTGAAAGCCCGTTGTGGTCGATCTCGTGCATCAGCTCCAGCAGCTGGCCGAGGCTGCCAGGCGGAAAGCCGACGCGGGCGAACCAGTTGAGGTAATTACCCGGCAGGTCGGCTATCAACCGGCCCTTGTACTTACCGTAGGGCATCGTCTGGGTCACCAGGCGTTCGAGATCTTCAGGCTTCATCGCTTCGGGCATCGGAGTGTCGGGCCGTCGAATACTGCCACAACCGCACCGGCTTCTGACACGCGAGCCTGATCCGATGGCGTTCCGATATTCCTTCGGGCTGGCCATCGCTTGGGACTGGGCGCACATACAGAGCGCCTATCCGCAGGATAGAAAGCCTTGGTTGGCGCATCGCCAGCCCGATAACCACAATGGCTCTCGATACGGCAGGCGAACTGCTGACAGCCATGGAGAACCGCGATGCAAACGCCCAGACAACTGCCAGAACTGGATGACGCCACCCTCGCCTTCGCCGAGCAGGTGTTCGACAGCGCTCGCAACGGCGACAGCTCGCGCCTTGGTGAACTGCTCAGGCAGGGTATGCCAGCCGATCTTCGCAATCACGCCGGCGACAGCCTACTGATGCTCGCCAGCTACCACGGCCACCTCGAAGCCAGTCGTGTGCTGCTCGAGCATGGCGCCGATCCGCAGCTGCGCAATATTCGCGGTCATACGCCGCTGGCGGGCGCAGCCTTCAAGGGCGACCTGAACATGATCGAGTTGCTGCTGGCGCACGGCGCCGATGTCGAGAGCCCCTGCGAGGACGGCAAAACCGCTCTGATGATGGCAGCCATGTTCAACCGTACCGAAATCATCGAACACCTGATCGCCCGGGGTGCCAACCCGCAAGCCGTCGACGCCAATGGCGCCACAGCACTGGTCGCCGCAGCCATGATGGGTGCTCAGGACGCCCAGGCGTTGTTGCGAAGCCTGGTCTCCAGCTGACGCACCGATGTTTCGGCGCATTGCAAATTTTCACCTCGCTTGACCGGACCCTCGCAGCTATCAGCTATCAGCCGCGCCCGATCGACGCAAAAACAGCCTTGCTGTGCTCAGCCAGCACGGCGGGGGACAGCTCGACTTCCAGCCCGCGACGACCAGCGCTCACGTAGATGCTCGCCTGCGCCTGCGCAGAACTGTCGATAAAGGTACGCAGACGCTTCTTCTGCCCCAGCGGACTGATACCACCGACCAGGTAACCGGTGGCCCGCTGGGCTGCCATCGGATCGGCCATCTCCACCTTCTTCACGCCGGCCGCCTGGGCCAGCGCCTTGAGATCGAGGGTGCCGGCGACGGGCACCACGGCGACCAGCAGCTCGTTCTTCTCGCTACAGGCGAGCAGCGTCTTGAATACCCGCGCGGGCTCCAGCCCAAGCTTTTCCGCCGCCTCCAGTCCATAGGACGCAGACTTGGGATCGTGCTCGTAGCTGTGTACGGAGTGTTCGGCTCGGGCTTTTTTCAACAGGTCGATGGCAGGTGTCATGGCTTTGTAGTGCTAATGATTGATGAATGGCGGTAACGTAACGCAACAGAGAATCGGTAGTTATAAGCGCCCATGAATCATCCTCTTCTTGCACCGCTCGCGGAAGTCTACGACCTGGCCGTGGTGGGCGGCGGCATCAATGGCGCGGGTATCGCCGCCGATGCGGCCGGGCGCGGCCTGTCGGTGTTTCTCTGCGAGCAGGGCGACCTGGGCGAACACACCTCCTCAGCCAGCAGCAAGCTGGTGCATGGTGGGCTGCGCTACCTCGAGCATTACGAACTGCGCCTGGTCCGCGAGGCCTTGGCCGAGCGCGAAGTGTTGCTGGCCAAGGCGCCGCACATCATCACCCCGCTACGCTTCGTGCTGCCCTACCGCCCGCATCTGCGGCCGTCGTGGATGATCCGCACCGGGCTGTTTCTTTACGATCACCTCGGCAAGCGCGAGAAGCTCGGCGGTTCGCGCAGTCTGCGTTTCGGTGCCGACAGCCCGCTCAAGGACGAAATCACCCATGGTTTCGAGTACGCCGATTGCTGGGTCGATGACGCCCGGCTGGTGGTTCTCAATGCCATGGCGGCACGCGAGCTGGGGGCCCATATCCACACCCGCACTCGCTGCGTCAGTGCGCGCAGCAGCAAAGCGCTCTGGCACCTGCATCTGGAACGTGAGGATGGCAGCCGCTTTTCGATCCGCGCGCGCGCCCTGGTCAACGCCACCGGCCCGTGGGTGGCCTCGTTCATCGAAGAGCAACTCCGGCAGACATCCCCGCACGGCATGCGCCTGATCCAGGGCAGCCATATCATCGTGCCGAAACTCTATGAAGGTGAGCACGCCTACATCCTGCAGAACGAGGACCGGCGCATCGTGTTCATCACGCCGTACCTCGGCCAGTTCAGCCTGATCGGCACCACCGACCATGAGTACCACGGCGACCCGGCGCGGGTGCAAATCACCGACGAAGAAATCGACTACCTGCTGGCCATCGTCAACGCGCACTTCAAGCATCAACTGAGTCGCACCGATATCCGCTACAGCTATGCTGGGGTCAGACCGCTTTGCGATGACGAGTCCGACCAGCCCTCGGCGATCACCCGCGACTACACGCTGACGCTCAGCAATAGCGCTGGTGAGGGACCGTTGCTCTCGGTATTCGGCGGCAAACTGACCACCTATCGCAAGCTCGCCGAAGCGGCACTGGCACAGCTGGCGCCGCTGTTTCCCGAAATGAAACAGCCCTGGACACACGACGCCGCCCTGCCTGGCGGTGAGCATCTGGACGAGCCATCGGCGCTGGCCCACGCGCTCTGCGCCAGTTATCCATGGCTGCCCGGTCCGATCGCCCGGCGCTGGGCACGCACCTACGGCAGCCGCAGCTGGCTGCTGCTCAAGGGCACCGATTCGCTGCAGGACCTTGGCGAGTGTTTTGGCGCCGGCCTGCACGCGCGCGAGGTGGACTACCTGATGGTCGAGGAATGGGCGCAGACGGCAGAAGACATCCTCTGGCGCCGCACCAAGCTCGGCCTGTTCATGCAGCCCGCGGAGGTCGCACTGCTGCAGCGTTATCTGGACAGCCGGACAGCCGAGCGCCTGACCCACTTCGACCACGTCGCCCAGGGCTGACGCACCACGGCGCAGCGCCCGCACTGGAGCGCTGCGCCCGCGTCGACCTCAGGCTACCTTGGCGTTGCGCGAGGCACGCAGCTGACGGGCAGCCGCCACCATGTTCACCAGCGCCGCTTCGGTCTCCGGCCAGGCGCGGGTCTTCAGCCCGCAATCCGGATTGACCCACAGCCGCTCGGCCGGGATGCGCTCGGCGGCCTTCTCCAGCAGCTGCACCATTTCGGCAGTATCCGGAACGCGTGGCGAGTGGATGTCGTAGACCCCCGGGCCGATATCGTTGGGATAGTCGAAGGCGCGGAAGGCTTCGAGCAGCTCCATCTGCGAACGCGAGGTCTCGATGGTGATGACATCGGCATCCATCGCCGCGATGGACTCGATGACGTCGTTGAACTCGCTGTAGCACATGTGCGTGTGGATCTGCGTCTCGTCGCGCACGCCGCTGGCACACAGACGGAACGCCTCGACCGCCCAGTCCAGATAGTGCTGCCACTGCGCGCGACGCAACGGCAAGCCCTCGCGGAACGCCGCTTCGTCGATCTGGATGATGCGGATGCCGGCGGCTTCCAGGTCGCAGACCTCGTCGCGGATCGCCAGCGCCAGCTGCCGTGCCTGAACCTCCCGCGACACATCCTCACGAGCGAACGACCACATCAGCATGGTCACCGGCCCGGTGAGCATGCCCTTCATCACCCGGTGGGTCTGCTGCTGGGCGTAGCGAATCCAGTCGACGGTCATCGGCTGCGGGCGGCTGAGGTCGCCGTAGATCACCGCCGGTTTCACGCAGCGCGAGCCGTAACTCTGTACCCAGCCGAACCGGGTAAAGGCATAGCCATCGAGCTGCTCGGCGAAATACTCGACCATGTCGTTGCGCTCCGCTTCGCCATGCACCAGCACGTCCAGGCCGATCTGCTCCTGCACCGCCACCGCATGGCGGATCTCGGCCTGCATCGCCTCGGTGTAATCGCCGAGCGACAACCGGCCCTGCTTGTAGGCTTGCCGCGCCAGGCGGATAGCCGACGTCTGCGGGAACGAGCCGATGGTCGTGGTCGGGAACGCCGGCAGGTCGAGCCGCGCGCGCTGCTGTTCGATTCGCGCAGCGAACACCGACATGCGCCGGCTGTCTTGTGGCTGGATGGCATTCAGGCGTGCCTGAACCTGCGGCTTGTGGATGCGTGGCGAGTGCTGACGTGCCGCCTGCACCGCACGGCTGCGCGCCAGCTCGACCGCGACATCCTCGTTCGTCGGCTCGTTGATGGCTCGGGCCAGGGTCGCCACTTCGGCGCATTTCTGTACGGCAAAGGCCAACCAGCCTTTCAGCTCATGATCGAGCCGATCTTCCCGCTCGAGGTCCACCGGGCTGTGCAGCAGGGAGCAGGACGGCGCCAGCCAGAGACGATCACCCAGCCGCTCGGCGGCATGCCGCGCCACCTCCAGAGCCTTCTCCAGGTCGCAGCGCCAGACGTTGCGCCCATTGACCAACCCCAACGACAGCACCTTGTAGGTCGGCAACCAATCGAGAATCAGCGGGTACTGCTCCGGCGCACGCACCAGATCGATGTGCAGGCCGTCCACCGGCAGCGCCGCCGCCAGGCTGAGGTTGTCCTCCAGTCCGCCAAAGTAGGTGGCGACCAGCTTCTTCAGCGGGGCGCGCTGCAGCAGGTTGTAGGCGCGCTCGAAGGCGTTCTTCCAGTCCTGCGGCAGGTCGAGGGCGAGGATCGGCTCGTCGATCTGCACCCACTCCACGCCCTGCGCCGCCAGCCGGTCGAGCACCTCGCCGTAGACCGGCAAGAGTCGTTCGAGCAGCTCGAGCTTGTCGAAACGCTCGGCAGCCTCGCCCTTGAGCTTGCCCAGCCAGAGATAGGTCAGCGGGCCGATCAGCACCGGCTTGACCGCATGGCCTAGCGCCAGCGCTTCTTCGACTTCCTCGAACAGTTGCGACCAGGACAGCTGGAACTGCTGATCGGCGCTGAACTCCGGCACCAGGTAGTGATAGTTGGTATCGAACCACTTGGTCATCTCCTGGGCCTGGGCGCCACCGCAGCAGCTGTTCGTCACGCCACGGGCCATGGCGAACAGCGTGTCCAGCGTCGGTTGGCCATCGGCCGGGCGGAAGCGCTGCGGCACCACGCCGAACATCAGCGAGTGCGTCAGAACCTGGTCGTACCAGGCGAAGTCGCCCACCGGCAGCAACTGGATACCGGCATCGGCCTGGGCTTGCCAGTGTTGTGCACGCAGCTGACGACCAACCAGGCGCAACCCCTGCTGGTCCAGCTCGCCCTTCCAATATGCCTCCAGAGCTTTCTTCAGCTCGCGGTCCGCACCAATGCGTGGAAAACCGAGGTTGTGCGCTACAGCCATTTCTCACTCCAAATGTCGTTCTGCATGAATGGGCTGATTGTCCGCGCCATGACTGCGTGAAACAAACTCATGTAATTACATTTGAAATATAGAAATATTCATGCAGGAGCATTTCGGGGCCTCAGGGCTCTAAAAGAAACCTCCCCTACCAGGCGTATTCATGAACCCGGATCAGCCACCGCAGAATCTCGAAAGCCTGCTGCAGCGTCTCGAACAGGCCGGCGAAGCCGACCAGCCGGTGACCATCGAGTGCATGCTGCAGGCCACCGATGAGCGCAGCTTCGGTGCCCTGTTGCTGGTGCCAGGCTTGCTGGTGTTCTCGCCGCTGTCGGGAATTCCCGGATTGCCCAGCGTGTTCGCGGTGATGGTTTCGTTGATCGCGCTTCAGCTGCTGATCGGCCGGAAGCACTTCTGGCTGCCCAAATGGCTGCTGCGGCGTAGCGCCTCGCGCAGCAAGTACGACAAGGCCATAGCCTTCCTGCATCGCATTGCCGGCTTCGTCGACCGGCTGCTCAAGCGGCGGCTGACCTTCCTTACCAACGGCCTGGCGAATCGGCTGAATGCCGTGCTGTGTCTGGCAATCGCGGCCACCATGCCGCCGCTGGAGCTGATCCCGTTCGGCAACTCCACTGCCGGCGCGGCGTTGAGCGTGCTGGGGCTGGGCATGATGGCCCGCGACGGCGCGATGATCCTTGCCGCGCTGCTGTTCTTCTTTGGTCTGGCCTACATGGTTTCGCGGCTCTGGTTCTGAATGGCCCGGCCGATTGCGTAGCGGCCACTCGACAGCATCCAGATGCTGGGACACACTTGCGACGGATGAGCGTTGCTCATCTGCTTATTCATTCAGGGAACATCAGGCCTGCTGCTCGAGCTCGTGCTGATCCCGCTTCGCAAGGTAGTTCGGCATGCTGGAAATTCGTCACCTGAAGACGCTTCATGCACTTCGGGAAACCGACAGTCTCGTCGAAGCCGCCGAGCGCCTGCACCTGACGCAGTCGGCGCTTTCCCATCAGTTCAAGGAACTGGAAGAACGCCTCGGCCTGCAGCTGTTCGTGCGCAAGACCCGCCCGGTGCGCTTTACCAGCGCCGGCCTGCGTCTGCTGCAATTGGCGGATCTGATGCTGCCTCAACTGCGCAGTGCCGAACGTGACCTCGCCCGCCTGGCCGGCGGAACCGCCGGGCGGCTGCACATGGCCATCGAATGCCACAGCTGCTTCCAGTGGCTGATGCCGACCATCGACCAGTTCCGCGATGCCTGGCCCGAGGTCGAGCTGGATCTGGCCTCGGGCTTCTCCTTCGCCCCGCTACCGGCCTTGGCGCGCGGTGATCTCGATCTGGTGGTCACCTCCGACCCGCTGGAGCTGCCCGGCATCACCTACGTGCCGCTGTTCACCTACGAGGCCCTGCTGGCGGTGGCGAACCAGCATGCACTGGCCGCGCGGCCGTACATCCGACCGGAAGACCTGGCCAGCGAGACGCTGATCACCTACCCCATCGAACGCGACCGCCTGGATATCTTCACCCGCTTCCTCGAACCGGCCGACATCGAACCGGCGCAGGTACGCACCTCGGAACTCACTGTGATGATGATGCAGCTGGTGGCGTCGGGGCGCGGCGTCTGTTCACTGCCGAACTGGGCACTGCACGAATACAGTTCACGCGGCTACGTCACCGCCAAACGGCTGGGCGACAAAGGTCTGTTCGCCACGCTTTATGCGGGCATCCGCGCCGACATGCTCGACTCACCCTTCATGCGCGACTTCCTGCTGACCGCCAAGGACACCTCCTTCGCCACGCTCGAAGGCGTCAGTGCCGCGCCGAAGGTGCGCTGACAGCGGGTCAGCGCCGCCGCGCCAGGCATACGCCAAGACCGATCAACCCGGTTGCCACGCCGCCGATCAACAGCCAGCGCTTGTCATCATCCGGCGACGAGCGCCAGCCGCCATCGATGCGCCGTTGGCCCAGCGGCGGATGAAAGAGATTGCCTGACGAGGGCGCCACTCGCTGCGCGCGGCCAAGCGCGAAGCCGGTCAGCAGCCCATTGAGTCGATCGAAGCCCGGGGTGAGGAAATGCGCCAGGCGCAGCAATGTGGCGGTCGCGCCGACCGACGTGGTGTGGCGCGGATGCAGGGCCAGACTGACCATGGCATCGGCCACCTGACGCGGATCGAGCAGCGGTGGCGGCGGCTGCAACGAGCGCCCGGCGTAGTTGCCGCCGTCGCGAAAGCCGGGGGTATCGACAATGCCGGGATACACGTCGCAGATGTGAATCCCCGGCCAGGCTCCCAGTTCGCCGCGCAGCGCCTGGGACAGGCCGCGCAGGCCGAACTTGCTGGCCGAATAGGCCGCCGCGAACGGTTGCGCCACCCAGCTGCCGACCGACAGCGTATTGATCAGCACACCGCTCTTTTGCTGCTTGAAGTACGGCAGCACCACATGGGCGCCACGCAGATAGCCGAGCAGATCGGTCTGCACCACTTGTTCATGGGCATCCAGTGGCGTCTCGTCGAACGCGCCGACCGCGCCGATGCCGGCATTGTTGATCCACACATCGATGCGCCCCTGGCCGAACTCCGCCGCAGCGCTGGCCAGTGCTTCGACCTCGTCGCTGTGGGTGACGTCAGTGGGCACCACCAGGACTTCGCCACCGAGCGCGCGGCATTCATCGGCGGTTTCCGTCAGCGCTTCGGCGTCGCGCGCGGCAAGCACCAGCCGCGCGCCCTGGCGGGCGAAAGCCTGGGCAGCGGCGCGACCGATGCCGCTGGACGCACCGGTCAGCACCACCAGGGCGCCGTAGAGTTTTCCGTAGGCCATCGTCGTTCCTCCGCAGTCTGCTGTCGTAGTTAAGCTGACAGCGACGCTGCGCCGAACATTCCCCCCGATGGTCGGCGCGATGCCCCGCGCGCAGGAACGTACTCAAGCCTGGGCGACGCTTCCCGCCGCTTCGTCCGCCCAGGGGTCGTAGGTGCCGAAGCTCCACAGATGCCCTTCGATATCGCGGCAGGTGAAGCCGCGACCGCCGTAATCCTCGTCCTTGAGCTCGACGACGATCTGCGCCCCGGCCGCCTTGGCCTGGGCGTAGAGCGCATCGGCGCTGTTGACGATCACGTAGATGCCCTGGGTCGATGCGCCGCCAATCTCGTCGGGCTGGCGCAGTTGCTGGCCGTACTCGGAGTCCACTACCGGCCCGACCATCAGCATGCCGTTGCCGAAAGCCAGTTGTGCATGAGTGATGCCGACCTGTTCGTCGCGGTACTGGCGCTGGCATTCGAAACCGAAGGCCCGACTCAGCCAGTCGATGGCGATGGCCACATCGCGATAGCGCAGGCAGGGGATCAGGCTGGCCGAGGTGTTCTTGCTCTGCTGAGACATACACAGCTCCCATCATGGGCTGCCGAAGGGCTGCCCTTCTTCATGAGAGCCACACCGTGACGATCAATTCCCTTTCAGAGGCGTTCGCTCAAGCCCAGGCGAATACCCAGGGCGATGAGCATCGAGCCCAGCGCCCGGTCCAGCCACTGGCTTATGGCCGGATTGTCGCGCAGCGCCTGGGTGGCGCGGGCCGCCAGCAGCACCACAGCGCACTCGATGATGATCGCCACGACAACCACCAGCACGCCGAGAACCAGCAGCTGCAGCGGTACGGAGCCATGCTCGGGGCGGACGAACTGAGGCAGGAAAGCCATGAAGAAAATCGCCGCCTTGGGATTCAGCAGATCGACCAGCACGCCCTGGCGGTAGGCCTTCCAAGCAGACGCATGCGGCGCTGCCTTGAGGGCCAGCACGGTTCCGCCGCCGGCCGAGCGCAGTGCCTGATAGCCGAGATAAAGCAGATAGGCAGCACCGACGTACTTGACCACCGTAAACGCCAGCGCCGAAGTGGCGAGGATCGCCGAGATGCCCAGCGCGGCGAACGCCACATGCACCAGCGCACCGCTGCAAACGCCACAGGCTGAAATCATGCCGATGCGACGGCCGCCACTCAGGGTGCGTGAAATCACGTAGAGCAGATCCGGCCCGGGCGACAGATTCAGTGCCAGCGCCGCCGAGAAGAACACCAGCCAGAACACGGGATCAACCATCGCTCCATCTCCATCTACGTGGCCAGACCGAGGCCATCCATCCAAGAGATCAGACTCTAGGACGGAAGCATTCCGAGTTCCAGCAGATTCTCTGAACACCCTTTTCGTCGGGATGCTGACGCAAAATTTAACTTTTGACTTTTTTTTGTCGCAAAGCTGAACTACTTTCAATTGCCAGACGGGACCGCTCTCTGCGCGTCACGCAATCAAGGACTGCCCATCAACATTCAGCAAAGGACATGCGAATGAAAGACGACGTCGCGCCGGCTTTCCAGCCAGCCCAATTCCGCATAACGCTTCTCTCTGCCAGCAAGCTGCTCGACAGCACGCTGCGCCAGCACCTGTACGACTGCCCCAGCTGCACACTGGTGCATATGGTCACGCCGCGATCCGAACAGATTGATTCCGCGCTGGTGCTGCTCGATGTCGCCAGCTACGACCGCAACGATTGCGTGCACCTGCTCCGCCAGTTCGGCGACACACCGCTAGCATTGATCAACGCCCAGCCCGATCAGGCGCGCAGACTGGTTGAAACGCACCCCTGGATCCGCGGGGTCTTCTACCGCGCGACGCCACGCGCCATGTTTGTCCGCGGTATCCAGACCATGCTCGCCGGGGGCGACTGGCTACCTAGGGAGCTGATGGAAACGCTGCTCTGTCGCTACCGGCAGCTCAGCAACGCACATCAGGTCATCGACGAGCTGACCCTGCGCGAAAAGCAGATCCTCGCGCTCGCCGGCCAGGGCCTGTCCAACGCGGCCATCGGTGAAAGGCTGCACCTGAGCATCCACACCATCAAGAGCCATGTGCACAACGCCCTGCGCAAGCTCGGCGCCAGCAATCGCGCCCAGGGTGCCTCACTGGTGCTGGCGCACGTTGGTGAGGCGGTGTCGTGAAACGCACCGCCGCGTTGCTTCTGCTGCTGTTGAGCCTGACCGCTCAGGCCGACGAAGCCGAGCTGCAAGGATTCATCACCAACAACACGGTTTCCCGCTCCGGTCACGAGTTCTACCTGCGCTTCTGCGAGCGCCTGAACGACATCAGCGCCCTGGACTTCAACCTTGCCATCAAGGAAAGGCCCTCGGCGCGCTGGGGCGTTCTGGTCTGGGTGGAGCACGAGAACCAGACCCTGTATCGCCGCTTCCTGCAGCCCAACGTGGCGGACATGAAGGAACCGGCCTACGAGGCTGCCGATTACGTGGTGCAGGAAATCAACCGGCGCAAGATCGAAGCGCTGTTCGAAGACAACATTGACATGGCCAAGGACGAACTATGAAACAGCACATTCATAAGGCGCTCGGCGCGCTGCTCGCCAGCCTGCTGCTCAGCACTGGCGCCAGCGCCACCGAGCTGGTGTACACCCCCGTAAACCCATCCTTCGGCGGTAGCCCGCTCAACGGTGCCTGGCTGCTCGGCAACGCGCAGGCGCAGAACAGCAAGAAGGACCCGGATGCCATCGATCGCTCCTCGCTGCTGGAAAACCAGTCTGCCCTGGACCGTTTCACCAGCCAGCTGGAGTCGCGCCTGCTGGGCGATCTGCTCAGCGGCGTGACCGATGGCAAGACCGGCACCGTGACCACCGACGATTTCATCGTGCGCGTCTACAACGGCGACGCCGGCATGCTGATCGTGGAAATCACCGACCGACTCACCGGCGAAATGTCCGAAATCATAGTCGGTCAAAACTGACCCCCAAGGAGAAACAAAGGCCATGAGAAGCCTATTCGTAGCCATAGGGATGATGGCTGTACTGCAGGGTTGCGCCGTTCGCGAGCCCATGTCTGCCGACCAGCATCCGCCAACCCTGACCCCACGCACCTCGACCTACCAGGATCTGCTGGCTCTACCGCGCCCGAAAGGTCCGCTGGTGGCTGCGGTGTACGGCTTTCGCGACCAGACCGGCCAGTACAAGCCCACTCCGGCCAGTTCCTTCTCCACCGCGGTGACCCAGGGCGCGGCCAGCATGCTGGTCGATGCCATGCAGGCCAGTGGCTGGTTCGTGGTGCTCGAGCGTGAAGGCCTGCAGAACGTGCTGACCGAGCGCAAGATCATCCGCGCCTCGCAGGCCAAGCCGGATGTCGCACCCAATATCCAGTCCGAGCTGCCGTCGCTGCTGGCGGCCAACATCATCATGGAAGGTGCCATCGTCGCCTACGAAACCAACGTGCGCAGTGGCGGCCAGGGTGCGCGCTATCTGGGCATCGGACTGTCGCAGGAATACCGCGTCGATCAGGTCACGGTGAATCTGCGGGCCATCGACGTGCGCAGCGGCAGGGTACTGTCGAACGTGATGACCACCAAGACGATCTTCTCCGTCGGCCGTAGCGCCAACGTCTACAAGTTCATCGAGTTTAAGGAACTGCTCGAAGCGGAGGCGGGTTACACCACCAACGAGCCGGCGCAGCTCTGCGTACTCTCGGCGATCGAGGCTGCCGTGGCGCACCTGATCGCCCAGGGCGTCGACCGGCGCCTCTGGCAGACCGCCGAAGGCAGCGGTGGCGAGCATCCGGCGCTGAGCAAGTACCTGAGCAAACTGGACTGAGATCCAAGTAGTCGGCGCAACGCCGACGACGCTTCCGCCTTCCCCCACTCCCATCCCGGCTGACGGCACGCCTCATGGCGGTGCCGTCCGCACGGCCGTGCGCCATCAATTACCGGGGAGTGCGCCGGCCGCAGCTAGGTAACTCGCCAATCGCCGCCCGTTACGCACCGGATCGCAACATTTTCAATCATTGGATGGATGTTCGCCGCCCCGATTAAGGGCAAGTATGTCGACATCAGAGCCCATCAGGACAGGACGCCATGACACGCTCGCAACGGATTGCGCATGACCTGCTGCTACCCGCAGTTCTGCTACTGGCGACCGCCAGCCACGCCGACATGCCCGCCTCACTCGATCTCGCCCCCAACGAATTGGCCTTTGTCTCGGCCGATCCGGCCGCACACGCCGCCGCCGGCGGCCAGGGCTCCACGGCGCTGATCCAGCAAAACGGCGACAGCATGACCGGCCGCATCGCCCAGGCGGGCTCCGAGCTGGAGGCCTACATCATCCAGAGCGGTTACGCCAACGGCGCCAGCATCGAGCAGATCGGCCAGGGCAACGCGGCGCTGATCAGCCAGAACGGCTTCGACAACGACGCCCACATCGAACAGACCGGCTCGGACAACCGCGCCGCCATCGCACAGCAGGGTTCGAGCAATCGAGCCCTTATCGAACAGACCGGCAGCGGGCATAGCAGCAATGTCAGCCAGAGCGGCCAAGGTCTGACGGTAGTGGTTCGCCAGTACCGCTAATCCCAAGGAAATACCGCTGTACTTAAAACATCCATGGAGTGACAAAAATGTTTAAGTTCAAACCTCTTGTAGCAGCCATTCTGACCGTCGCCACTGCCCAGGCTTTTGCCGCCGAGAACACCTCGGAGCAGAACCAGCACGGCATCAACAACAACGCAGAAGTGCTGCAAAGCGGCGGTTCGGGCAACTTCGCCACACAAAACCAGAGCGGCTTCAGCAACGACGCAATGGTCGAGCAGATCAGCTCGGAAGCCACTACCGTCACCCAGACCCAGACCGGCAACTTCAACAATGCCGAATCCCGCCAGAGCGGCACGTTGATGACCGGCTCGACCCAGACCCAGAGCGGCTGGGGCAACGATGCACTGGTAGAGCAGACCGGCACCTACAAGACTGGCGCCACGCAGAACCAGAAAGGCGTCAACAACGTTGCCGAGACGTTCCAGTCCGGCGCGACCATGACCAACGCCACCACCAACCAGGACGGCAAGGACAACTACGGCCTGATCTCCCAGACCGCCACCTATGGCAGCCAGGCGGTGGTTAACCAGAACGGCGACCTGAATAGCGCCAGCATCACCCAGTTCCTCAGCAACCACGACCGCGCAACCATCGCCCAGCAGGGCGTCGACAACGATGCGCAAGTGATGCAGGTCTTCAGCAGCGGTTCCATTGCCGAAGTCGAGCAGAGCGGCTGGCGCAACGACGCGATGGTTTCGCAGACCGGCCTGCAGCACGAGGCGTATGTCGATTCCGTCGGCAGCCACAACAGCGTCAATGTGGACCAGAGCGGTAATGCACAGAACGCCTTCGTCGTGCAGTACGGCGAACGTAACGACTCGAGCATCACGCAGACCAACGGCTGGTTCGGCGGCAACAACACCGCTACAACTGAGCAGGCTGGTACAGATAACCGAGCTGACGTTTACCAGGACGGCCGCAACCAGACTGCCAAGACCATCCAGGAAGGCGCTTTCAACGTCGCTTCTGTAGAGCAGCAGGGCCGCGGCAATGATCTGCACTTCCACCAGGACGGCGTCGCTAATGAGCTCAATGCCGTACAACACGGTGTCGACAACGAGATCGTCGGTGTCAGCTATGGCGCGAACAACACAGCCGACATCGAGCAGGACGGCCGCGGCAACCTGGCCACCGTTCGCCAGGAAGGCTACTTCAACGACGTAATGCTGAGCCAGAGCGGCGCCGAACACCTGGTCAAGGTGACTCAGAACGGCTTCGGCAACGACGCCATCGCCAGCCAGGCCGGCTACGGCAATGCGGCCTACATCAACCAGAGCGGCTGGAACAACACCGCCCTGGTCACCCAGCAGTAAGTTCGTTCGCTACAACCGACTGCCGGCGCCTTGCCGGCAGTTGCGTTTCATCCCTCCGCGAATCCCACCTCACTTTGCCTTGACAGACGACGCACCGTTTCGGTGGCGAGCCTGGCGATCGGCCATCGCAGCGCCCCAAACTGAAGCAAGCTGACGCATCGGTCAGGTCACACCAACGCGCTCACCTCCCATCCGGCAACCCTGCCATCAGTCAAAACGTTTCGTCTTCGAAAAATAAATCTTTTTCTATCAATTACTTATCAAGAACCTCAATGGGATCTTCGGTATTGGCGCGACGCTTGCTTTGAGACCAAAGCCTGACCGCTTGGACAACTTACAAGCTCATTCAAATGCCAATACGGAGACACACTCAATGAAGCGCAGCCTGACCACCGCAGCCCTCGCGGCCGGGTTCATCCTCAGCAGCCAAGCCATGGCCAGCCCAATGCTCTGGCAGAACAACAGCCTGACCTACCTGTACGGCAAGGATTACAAGGTGGATGCCGGCGACATCCAGCAGACCATCACCTTCGAACACGCCAGCGGCTGGACGTGGGGCGACGTGTTCCTGTTCGTCGACAACAAGTGGTACAACGGCATCTCCGGCAGCGACGGTCACACCTACTACGGTGAGTTCAGCCCGCGCCTTTCGCTGGGCAAGATCACGGGTACCGACCTGTCCTTCGGTCCGATCAAGGACGTGCTCATCTCGGCAACCTACGAGCGCGGAGAAAGCCAGGACGACGGTACGCCCAACCAGAACTACCTGCTCGGCCCGGCAGTCGATCTCGCCATTCCCGGTTTCGACCGCTTCTCGCTGAACACTTACTACCGTAAGCCCGACGGCACCACCGGCAAGCCGGGCGGTCAGTGGCAGATTACTCCGACCTGGGCCATGACCTTCCCGGTGGGCAAATCGGACATTCTCTTCGACGGCTATATCGACTGGGTCGTCAACGACAAGAAGAACAGCAACACCGAGCTGAAGAAGAACTTCCACTTCAACCCGCAGATCAAGTACGACCTCGGCAAGGCGCTGGACTACACGCCCGGCAAGCTCTATGTCGGTATCGAATACGACTACTGGTCGAACAAGTACGGCATCGAAGACGGTGGCTTCGTCAGCGAGAACTTCGTTGGCCCGACCGACCAGAACACCTTCAGCGCCATCGTCAAAGCGCATTTCTGACGCGCTCGCCGCCCGAATGCCCGGGCGGCGCTTGCCTGCAAGGGCGACTGTTGATCCTGACAAGCGCAACGGCTGCTCATGCAACAAAACTCGTGCAGAATCCGCCTGACTCGGTTCACCGCCTCTTACTCTGGGGTTCGTGGCCTGAACCGTAGGGTGGGCTTCAGCCCACCGAAACCGATGACGGCCTCCAATGCCGGGCTAACGCTCATAACTGAAGGCCGGCCGCCAGCGCGCTCACGGACAGGGACCATGGACAAGAACAACGCACCGCAGCCGCTCTACACCGCCCACGGCAAACCCGCAGGTCGTATTCGCCAGAAGAACGAGGAGTCGATTCTCGCAGCCGCCGCCGAAGAGTTCGCCCGCTATGGCTTCAAGGGCACCAGCATGAACGCCATCGCCACCCGTGCCGGGTTGCCCAAGGCGAACGTGCACTACTACTTCAACAGCAAGCTGGGGCTGTACGTCGAAGTCATGCGGCATATTCTCGAGCTCTGGGACACTGCCTTCGACGACCTCACCGTCGACGATGACCCGGCCACCGCCCTGGCCGAATACATCCGCATCAAGATGGAGTTCTCGCGGCGCCATCCCGAGGCCTCGAAGATCTTCGCCATGGAAGTCATCAGCGGCTGTGAATGCCTGTCCGAACATTTCAACAAGGACTACCGCAACTGGTTTCGTGGCCGTGCCGCCGTATTCGACGCATGGATCGCTGCCGGCAAGATGGACCCAGTGGACCCGATGCACCTGATCTTCATGATCTGGAGCAGCACTCAGCACTACGCCGACTTTTCCGATCAGATCCGTCGCATCAACGGCAAGCGCATGACCCGCGCAGACTTCGCTCGCGCCAGCGACAACCTGATCGCCGTCATCCTCAAAGGCTGCGGGCTTACGCCGCCGCCAACACCGGAGCGCTGACAGAGCGTGGCGCGCAAGCTGCGCATCCACTCGCCGGCCATCCATTACTTCGACATGGTGCGGCGCTGCCAGTCGATTCGCGAAGCCTCGCGGCGGCTGAACGTGGCCTCATCGGCGGTAAACCGACAGATTCTCAAGCTCGAGGACGAGATCGGCACGCCGCTGTTCGAACGACTGCCCGGCGGCCTGCGCCTGACCGCTGCGGGCGAGATCTTCGCCCGCCACGTCATCGTCGTGCTGCAGGACACCGAGCGTGTGCGCTCCGAACTGGACGCGCTGCAGGGCCTGCGCACCGGCCACGTGGAAATCGCCACGGTATCCGGCGTCACCACCGATCTGCTGCCCGGCGTGCTGGAGCAGCTGCGCGAGCGCTATCCGCGCGTCACCGTCGGCGTGACCAGCCTCGGTTCGCAGGCCATTCCCGATGCGGTGACCAGCGGCCAGGCCGATATCGGCCTGGCGTTCGCGCTGCCGCGTACCGCCGACCTGCAGCAGCTGGGCGTCGGTCATTTCCGCCTGGGCGCCATCGTCAACCCGGCGCATCCATTGGCCGAACGCGCGGACGTCAGCTTCGCCACCTGCGCCGAGTATCCGCTGATCCTGGCCAAGAGTGACCTTTCCATCCATCACCTGCTGGCGCCGCTGCTGGCGCGTACCCGCCCGCGACACAAGGCGCCACTGGAAACCAGTTCGGTGGAGCTGGCCCTGCAGATGGCCAAGCGCGGTGCCGGGGTCGCCTTCCAGACGCGCATCGGCATCGAAGCCGAGCTGGCCGGCGGCACGCTCGTGCACGTACCGCTGAACGATGGCGGCGCGGTATTCAGCGACCTCGGTGTGTACGTGCGCAGCTCGCGTTACCTGCCGGTCGCGGTGGATGCCTTCGTCCGGGCGCTGAGCGAACAGATCGGCGAACGCGAAGCGGCTCAGAGGAGCAAATCCTCGGCTGGGCACGTCGGCGAAACCACGGCGAGCTGAACATCCTCGGCAGATTTCGCTCTATTGAGCGAAGCCACTATCTCCGGAGTTGCCATTGAAATCGTCACGGCTACTGGCCATACCCGCCGCTGTGCTGCTGTCCCTGCATACCCTCCCTTCCCTCGCCGCCGGCGGCACACCACTCGGCTGGGTGGAGCGTGGCATGGTGCTTCCCGAGGAAGTCACGGTGAAGTTCAAGCTCGACACCGGCGCGCTGACTTCGTCGATGCATGCCGAAGACATCGAGTATTTCGAGCGGGACGGTGACGAGTGGGTCCGCTTTGATCTGGACCTCAAGGACATCGAAAGGGACAAGCTGGTCAAGTCACGTATCGAACGCAAACTGCACCGCGAACTGACCGTCCGCGGCGCCGGCGGCAAAGAGGATCGTCCGGTGGTGCTGATGAAGGTGTGCATCGGCGATCGCCTCCTCGAGGAGCAGTTCTCGCTCAGGGATCGCGATGAAATGCACTACCCCGTACTGCTTGGCCGCCGCACCCTGGAGAAGCTCGGCCCGGTCGACTCGGCGCGCACGTTCACCATCGAGCCCAGCTGCGAAGAGCTGGCCACTCGCTGAGCCGCGGCGCCTCGCAGGTCCGTAACGGCGATTAGGGCCGGCTGCGCATTGCGCTGCGGTCAGCGCGGCGAGGCCATCGCAGTCGGCCAGTGCGTGCCGCTGGCATGGCCGAGAAACGTGAACGGCACCGACCGAGGGCTGTCGAGATGACCAAATGGGCTGGCGATTTGCCGCCCCACCAGTCATAGCGAGAGGAGAGCACGCCTATGCAGCCCTACGTCAAATTCGGCGCAATGATTGCCACCTCGACGCTGGTCATGTTCGGCCTGATGTACCTGAACGTGTTCCAGACCAACCACATCCTGTTCAGCGAAACCCGCGCCTACATGGCGCTGATCATGGGCGCGGCCATGGCGATCGTCATGCTGGCATTCATGCTGAAGATGTATCCGCGGCGTGGGGTGAACATCGCCATTTTCGCCGGCAGCGCGCTGGTGTTCGTCGTGTCCTTGTGGCTGGTGCGCAGCCAGGCGACGGTGGATCAGGTGTCGTGGATGAAGGCGATGATTCCTCACCATTCCATCGCCATCCTCACCAGTGAGCGAGCGGATATTCAGGACCCGAGGGTGCGCGAGCTGGCGGACAGCATCATCGAGGCGCAACGCCGTGAGATCGACGAGATGAAGGCGCTGATCAAGGACCTCGAGGCACGCGACTGAACCAGGGCAGGTCGTACAGCACGGATCGCTGGCGCCGCCTGCTCAGGCGGCGCAGCCGACCTCCGATATAAGTTCATCTCGGGAGCTTTCGCGCGGTCTTATGGTATCGAAGCCCCGCGCGCCATCTCCGCTATTCCGCCCAATAGCGCGCCGCCATCCAATGGAATCTCTCGCATCGCAATCAAACAATAACGATTTGCATTTGAATTCGCGTTTATAGCTGCATAAGATGCACCGCCTCACCCAGCGGCGTTATGTACATGGATGCAGATCGACAAACGAAAACGGCTGTTCAGCTGGCCACACTGATTAGCATGCTATCGATCGGCAGCCTGATGATGATCTGCCGCTCGGCCCGGATTTCGTCCGCGAACTGGACATGCCCGCCGACCGCATAGGGTATCTGGCTGGCGCCGCGACCTTGGCAGCCGCCCTCGGCTCGGCGCTCAGTGCAGCCTGGCTGGACCGCTTCGAGCGCAAGCCGGTGCTGCTCGCCCTGCTCGTCCTGCGCTTCGCCCTGCTCGGTGCCTGCGCAGGTGCCTCCGACGCGCACCAGTTGACCTGGCTCTTCGTGCTCAGTGCGTTCATCGTCGGCCCCCTGGGCGCGGTGCTGATGGCGAGCCTGCTCGATCTGATCCCTCCAGCCGAACGGGGCCGGCAGCTCGCCCGCCTAGCGATGGGTTTCTCCCTCGCCGCCATCGTCGTCACGCCTCTGGCGCTGGAACTGGCGCGCTGGCTGGGCTGGCGCGCGCCGATGCTGGGCGTTGCCGCGGTTGGCCTGGCGCTCGCGTTTGGCTGCCACATCCTCTTCCCCAATCCGCAACCACACCCACGCCCGCCAGGAGCGCTGCGCCCGCTGTTGCGCTCACCGCTGTGCCTGGGGGCACTGGCGCTTGTCGCATTGCAGATGTTCAGCCACTTCCTGCTGGTGCCGCACTTTTCCGCATTCTTCCAGTTCAATCTCGGCTTCGCCCGCGAACACATCGGCGTGCTCTACCTGTGCGGTGGGCTGGCCAGCCTGGCCGCCGTGCGTCTGGGCGGCAGCTGGATCGATCGCGGCCACGCCCGCCGGCTGGTCCTGAGCAGCAGCGGTCTGCTGGCACTGATCACGCTGCTCGGCTTCGCCCTGCTGGTTCCACTGCCGCTGTTGCTGGTGTTCAGCCTGTTCATGGCACTCAGCACACTGCGCACCAGCAGCACCACGACGGTCGCCGCGAGCATTCCGGCGCCCAATCAACGCGCCGCGTTCATGGCGCTGCACGGGTCCGTCAGCAACGTTGCCGCCGGCCTCGGCAGCCTGGCCTCCGCCGCCTACCTGGGTACGGCTGCCGATGGCGAGCTGACGGGTTTCGAACACCTCGCAGGTTTCCACGTGGTTCTCACCCTGACCGCAGGTGCAGCGCTGCTGTTACTGCTCGCTGCCCTGCGACGCCATGGACACCTGCCAACACCTACAACCACAAGCAGGGCCTGAACCTGCAGCCGCACGCCTGATGAGACTTACATCCCGCATCGATCAAACCGCAATGGAGCCTGCAATGCCTTCTGTAAGAACCATCAGTCGTCCCCGTCACCTGCCGCTCACGCTGCTCGGCGCACTCCTTCCGATGCTCGCCATCGCCAGCGAGCCGGTCACGCTGCAGAACGAAGTCATCACCGCCACCCAGACCGCCCACAGCGAACTCAGCGCGCCGGCGAGCGTGTCGGTGGTCACCCGTGACGACCTCGACAAGCTGCCGGCGTACAACCTCGCCGATGCGGTGAAATACCTGCCGGGGGTGTACATCAGCCCGTCTTCGACCTACGGCCGCAAGGAAATCAAACTGCGCGGGATGGATTCGGACTACACCCTGCTGTTGGTCAACGGCCGCCGCATCAACTCGCGTGAAGCCCTGGTCTCCAACTACGCCAACGACTTCGATCTGTCCTCGATCCCGATGGCCGCCATCGAGCGCATCGAGGTGATCCGCGGGCCGATGTCCTCGCTCTACGGCGCCGATGCCATCGGTGGCGTGGTCAACGTGATCCTGCATAAACCGACCGCCGACACCAGGGCCGGCATCGCCTACGGCTACGAGCACCCGACCGAGGGTGATTCCGGTGACAGCCACAAGACCAACGGCTACATCAGCGGCGCGCTGATCGAGGACAAGCTGCTCGGCAACCTGATCGTCGAGGGCACCGACCAGGCTGCCTGGGGTTCAGACCAGACTACGTCGCCCCTGATCGATGCCGCCGAAAAACGCCAGAACGCCAGCGCCTACGGCAGCCTGAGCTGGCTGCTAGACGAGCGCCAGAGCATCGACCTCGACCTGAGCTATCGTGAGGACGACCGCAAGGGCACCTGGAGCAACTCGGGCTTCGCCTTTCCGACCAACGTTCAGGAAATGGAACGCAGCGCCTTCGGCCTGACCCACAACGGCAGCTGGGACGGCTTCAACTCGCGGGTCCGCTACTACTACGAAGACGTCGACCTGATGGACGACTCCGAGGTCATGACCGACCTGCGCGGCGGCCGCTTCAGCAACGTCAACCAGACCAACCATACGGTCGACGGCCAGGTGACCGCGTTCCTCGGCAACCACCTGCTGACCCTGGGCAGCGAACTGCGCCGCACCGAACTCAGCCACAGCAACAACCTCGGTTCGGAGATCGAGGTCGATCAGCAAGCGCTCTACCTGCAGGACGAGTTCTCACTGGGACAGCTGGATATCACCCTCGGCGCCCGCTGGGATGATCACGAAAGCTACGGCAGCGAATTCAGCCCGCGGGCCTACGGCGTGTACAACCTCAGCGACAGCTGGGTAATAAAGGGCGGCGTGGGCAAGTCGTTCAAGGCGCCGAGCATTGCCCAATCCGATCCCACCTACGTGGAAATCGCCTGCCGTGGCTACTGCGTGACGGTCGGCAACGAGGATCTCAAGCCGGAAACCGCCACCAGTTACGAGCTCGGCACCTTCTACCAGAACAACCGCCTGCAGGCCGGCATCATGTTCTTCCAGACCGACATCGAAGACATGATCAGCACCGAAACGACGCGGCTGATTCGGGTGAACGGCCAGATCGTCGCCGCCGACCCGGTGCTGACCACCTACAACCAGCCCCATGTGCGGATCAAGGGTTACGAGCTGCAGGGCAACTACCTGCTGAGCGACCGCATCGGCCTGCGCGCGAACTACACCTACTCCGACGCCAAGGATCGCGACACCGACGAGCCGATCCGCAACTCGCCGCAGCATATCGCCAACCTGGGTGCCGACTGGCAGGCGCTGCCAAAGCTCGGCCTGAACCTGGATTACCAGTACACCGGCAGCCAGTACCTGTACGACGTGGCGCGCTCCGGGGCGTTCGAGACAGGTGCCTTCCACACCCTGAGCCTCGGTGCCCGCTACCAGGCCACCAAGCAGCTGTCACTCAACGGCGGGCTCAACAACCTGACCAACGAGAAGCGCGACGAGGTGGCTCAGGCCGTCGACAACATCCTCATGGGTCGCACGCTGTTCGTCGGTTTCGCCTACGACATCTGACGCCCCGCCCGGCGGCGCGAGCCGCCGGGTTCACCTGGAGACGCGAAGTGAACCATGCCGACTGATCCAACGATGCCAGCGTTGCAGAAGGCGACGCTGATTGCCGGCGGCGGGCTTCTGCTCGTGCTGCTGACTCTGTCCCTGGCCACCGGTGCCGGCGTGTATGGTGCCGACGCCGTGTTCGGCTATCTGCTCGGCCAGCCCGAGTATCTGGCCGACGACAAGCTGGCCATGGTCGTCGATACCCTGCGGCTGCCGCGCACCCTCGCCGCGCTGGTGGTGGGCGCCAGCCTCGCAATCGCCGCCTCGCTGCTGCAGAGCGCGACACGCAATCCCCTGGCCGAACCCGGCCTGCTCGGTGTCAATGCCGGCGCGGTGCTCGGGCTGGTGATCGGCCTGATCTATTTCGGCGTCGAGTCGACCCGGGGCTACCTGCTCTGGTCCGGCGCCGGCGCCCTGCTGGGCAATCTGCTGGTGCTGGGCGTCGGCCTGATGCTGGGTCAGGCCAGCCCGCTGAAGCTGATCCTTGCCGGGGTGGCGCTCGGCGCGATCTTCGGCGGTCTGGCGAATTTCCTGCTGCTCTCCACTCGGGTGGCGCTGGAGCAATTCCGCTTCTGGAACCTCGGCTCGCTATCGGCCTCCAGCCTCGATGCGGTCGGCACGGTCAGCCCACTGGCCGTGCTCGGGCTGGTGCTGGCGACGCTGCTCTGCCGTCAGCTGACCCTGATGCAGATGGGCGACAGCCAGGCCCGCGCGCTGGGCATCCATACCGGTTGGGTGCGCCTCGGCGTGCTGGCGGCATCCACCCTGCTCACCGCCTGCGCCATCTCGCTGGCCGGGCCGATCGGCTTTCTCGGTTTTCTCGCCGCCTATTGCGCGCGCCGCATCGAGCCGGTGGCACTGCTGCGGCAACTGCTGTTTTCCACGCTGTTCGGCATGCTCTTCCTGCTCGCCGCCGACGTGCTCTCGCGCTGGCTGCTGCAGCCGTACGAACTGCCGGTCGGCACCCTGCTGGCCGCGCTCGGCGCGCCGGCGCTGATCGCCATCGTGTTGCGCGGCGGCTTTCGTTCCCTGTTGACGGTGAGGTAGCCATGACCTCCCTGCCCACACCTACCGGCGTCTGGACGCTGCGCCTCGGTGGCATCAGCCTGCTGCTGCATCGGCGCAGTTGGTTGATGTTCACCCTGCTCGTGCTGGTGCTGCTGGGCTTGACCGTCCTGGCGACCAGCCTCGGCAGCGGCCATCTCGGCGTGCGCGACGTCATCGCCACCCTCACCGGAAATGGCAGCAGGCTGCAGGAAATCATGATCTTCAAGATTCGCCTGCCGCGGGTCGCCGCCGCGATCATCGCCGGGCTGGCCATGGGCATGGCCGGCTGCCTGATCCAGACCCTGGTACGCAACCGCCTAGCTACACCGGACATGATCGGTGTGAACGAGGGCGCCTCGCTGGCTGTGGTCGTCTTCGCCCTCTACCTGACCCTCGGCAACTGGCCATGGTGGGCGTCGCCACTCGGAGCCGCGCTGGCGGCCGCCGCATTGTTCGCCCTGTGCCGACGCCCCGGCGAGCAGGGCTACCTGTTCATCGTCATCGGCATTGCGCTGTCGGAACTGCTCGGCGCCCTCGGCGACTTCGCCATGTCGACGCAACCCCTCGCTCACTTGGGCAGCATCTACCTGTGGACCATGGGCCACTTCGCCGGTGTCAGCTATCAGACGGTCAAGCCCGTCGCACTGCTGCTGTTGCTGCTCTGCCCGCTGATGGCGCTGGTCAATCGGCCGCTGGCGCTGCTGCGCTTTGGCGACGCCACGGCGCAGAACCTCGGGGTGAAGGTGCCGCTGGTCCAGCTCGGCGTGCTCGCCATGGCAATCGTGGTGGCCGCGCTGGGAACGGCGATCGGTGGGCCGGTGGTGTTCATCGCCATGGCCGCACCGATCCTCGCCTCCTGGC
This sequence comes from Stutzerimonas kunmingensis, assembly GCF_021432085.1. Taxonomy (GTDB): domain Bacteria; phylum Pseudomonadota; class Gammaproteobacteria; order Pseudomonadales; family Pseudomonadaceae; genus Stutzerimonas. Next base: position 3,382,884 of record NZ_CP090366.1, read on the forward strand.
TGGCCCGCGACAACCTCGCCCCGCTGTGGCTGTCGGCGCTGTGCGGCGCGGTATTGCTGCTCGGCAGCGACATCCTGGTGCGGGTGCTCGCCCAGCCCGAGGAAATCCCCACCGGCATCATGACGCGGCTGCTCGGTGGCATCCTGCTGCTCGGCCTGCTGCTCAAGGACAGACGAGGAGCTGACTGATGACTGCCCTGCGCGCGGAAAACCTGCACTTCGCCTATCAGGACAAGGTCGTGCTCGACGACGTCTCCTTCAGCCTGCCCCGAGGCAAGCTGATCGGCATCGTCGGCCCCAATGGCAGCGGCAAATCCACGCTGCTCAAACTGCTCGCGCGCCAGCTGCCGCTGCAACGCGGCACCGTGGAGATCCACGGCAAGCCGCTGCTGGGCTACTCGCTCAAGGCGCTGGCGCGAGAGCTGGCCTTTCTGCCGCAACGGCCGATGCTGGCCCAGACCGTGTAAAAACGCAGCAAGCGATGGTAATCAACTGCCGGTGGATTTTCTCAGCGCCCAGAAGGCCTCCGGATGCACAATCAGGCGCATTCGGTGATTCTGGTTGCTATGGCACTTTAGGCTTCGGCATGACTGATGGAGGACGGTAGGACTCGTAAAACAGGCCTCAGGCCTTCATCGCTGCCATCAGGGCACCGCTGCCCAGCAAGTTCAACACGCGTTTGAAGTTGTAGGCGAGCACATGCAGGCTCATCTCGGTGCTCACCCGGTCGAGCGTTCGGGTGAGGAAATGAGTAGCGCCCATCCAGGCCTTCAACGTGCCGAACGGATGCTCCACCGTCTGACGGCGGATGCGCATCATCTCCGGTGCCTGATCCAGGCGAGTCTGCATCGCATCGAGCACCGACTCATGCTCCCAGCGACTCACCCGGCGCTGTGCGCTCGGTGTGCACTGATCTTTCAACGCACACCTTTGGCAGTTCGAACTCCAGTAACGGTGCAGCTTTAGTCCTTTCTCGACGTGTGAGAAGCGCCAGATCAGGCTTTGCCCTGCTGGGCAACGGTACTCGTTCCTTGCTGCGTCATAGATGAAGTCACCTTTGCCAAAGCGGCCAGCCGCTGTCGCTCCCGACGTCAGCGTCTTGGGCACGAAAGCGGTGATGCCAGCTTCGTGGCAGGCGAGGATTTCCTCACTCTTGAAATAGCCTCGGTCAGCGACCACCGAGAGCGCTTCCACGCCCATCGCTTCCCGCGCCTGCATGGCCACGTTACTCAATTGGTCACGGTCGACACCGTCGTTGGTGACTTCGTGCGTCACGATCAGGTGATGCTTCGCATCGACCGCAGCTTGGACGTTGTAACCGACCATCCCGGTGCCGCGCGTCATCATCGAGCGTGCATCAGGATCGGTCAGTGAGATCTGCTTGTCTGGGGCGGTTTGGAGCTGGGTCTCGATGGCCTGGAGTTCCTGCATCTTCACTTTCAACGCCGCGATCTTGCTGTGCAGTCGCTCGACCTTGGCTTGTGCCACGGCAGGCTCCTGCCGATCGGCAGTGTCCAGAGCGGTAAGGTAGCGGCTGATGCTGGATTCGATTTCCTCCATCCGCCGTTGCAACTTAGCACTGGTGAAGTTGCGATCACGATTGTTGACCGCCTTGAACTTGCTGCCGTCGATAGCCACTAGCGCTTCGGCGAACAGACCGAGCTGCTGGCACAGCACGACGAACTGCCGACAAACGCCGCGGATGGCCTTACCGTTGTCCTTACGGAAGTTGGCGATGGTCTTGAAGTCCGGCATCAGGCGCCCGGTCAACCACATCAGCTCAACGTTGCGCTGGGTCTCTCGCTCAAGGCGGCGACTGGACTGGATGCGATTGAGGTAGCCGTAGATGTAGATCTTCAGCAGGACGGCAGGATGGTAAGCAGGCCTACCAGTTTCTGCGGGGACAACACCCTCGAAACCGAGTCGACCAAGGTCGAGTTCATCGACGAACACATCGACCACACGCACCGGGTTGGTGTCCGCCACGTAGTCATCCAGGCTCTCGGGAAGCAACACACTTTGGCCTCGATGCTCTCCCTGGATAAAACGCTTCATCGGCATTCCCCACTGATTTGAATCCATCAAATCACAGCAAGGTCGATGCCAGCGTTTTTACACAGCCTGGGCCGAAGGCATCCGCGTGGAACAGCTGGTGCAGTACGGCCGCCATCCGCATCAGGGCTGGTTCAACCAGTGGAGCGCGGAAGACGCCCGCCAGGTTGCACGCGCCCGCGAGGTGATGCAGCTCGATGCGATCTGGCAACGCAGCGCCGCCTCGCTCTCGGGTGGCCAGGCGCAACGGGCCTGGCTCGGCATGATCCTGGCGCAGAACACCGACCTGATCCTGCTTGACGAACCCACCAGCGCGCTGGACATCGGCCACCAGGCCGAGGTGATGGAAGCCGTGCACCAGATCGCCGCGGCCGGGCGCACGGTGCTGATCGTGATCCATGACCTCGGCGTGGCCGCCCGTTACTGCGATGAGCTGATCGCCCTGGCCGACGGCCGGGTGCAGGCCATCGGCCCGGCGCGGCAGGTGATGACCAAGGCCCTGGTCGACCGCCTTTACGACACCGACGTCGACATCCTTCCGGCCCCCGGCGACGGCGCGCCGGTGATCGTGCCGCGCCGCCGTACCCGTGCCCTCCAGCAAACCACTCTCCGAGAACACCCCGAAACGGAAGGTATGCAATGACCCTCAAGACCCCACGTAACATGGCCGCCGCTCTGCTGGCCAGTCTGCTCGCCCTACCCGCCCTGGCCGATACGCGCCAGGTGAGCGATGCCATGGGCAACACCGTCACCGTGCCGGAAGCGCCGAAGCGGGTAATCACCCTCAGCGAAATCGATCTGGATACCGCACTCGCACTTGGCGTCACCCCGGTCGGCACCATCAACGGCCGCGGCCAGGCCGCACCGCCGCGCTACCTAGAAGGCAAGCTGACGGCCGACGTCCCGGTGGTCGGCGATCTGGACAATCCGAATCTGGAAACCCTGCTCGAACTGGAGCCCGATCTGATCCTCACCGGCCCGGTAAAGCCGGAGCAGCTGGCGATCCTCAACGAGATCGCACCGACCGTGATCACCTACAGTTGGGGTCGCCCCTGGCAGGAAACCATGCAGCGCACCGCGCAGATCCTGAACAAGAACGCCGAAGCCAACGCCGTGCTGGACCGCTACCGCGCTCGCGTCGAACAGGCGCGCGAGCGGCTGAGCACGCATCAGGGCGAAACCCTCAGCATCGTGCGCTGGAATCCCAAGGGCCCCTCGTACATGTTCAAGGACGCCTTCGCCAGCACGGTCATCGAAGACATCGGCCTCACCCGCCCCGCCCATCAGCAGGACCCCGGCCACACCCACTCGATGGCACTGAGTCTGGAGTCACTGGAACTGCTGGATGCCGACTGGCTGGTGATCGGCACCCTGGCTACCAGCGGCGAGGCGGTCGAGGCCATGCGTCAGGCCGAACAGACCCCGGCGTTCGGCCAGCTCTCGGCGCTGCAGAGCAAACGCTTCGGCGCTGTCGACGGCTCGCTGTGGACGTCCGTCGGCGGTCCGCTGGCGGCACTGCAGGTGATCGAGGACGTCGAGCGCTTGCTCGGCAAGGCCGATGCAGAGCCGGTCACAAGGGACTGACTCGACCCAGCGTCAGGCCGAAAACAGCAGCGCCTTGAGCCCGCTCTCGGGGCTGATGTCGGGAAACTCCGACGGGTTCTCCAGGCGCTGCTCGAAGCGCAGCTGCGGCGCCTCGGCAGCCATGCCCTGGATCAGGAAGTCCGCGCCGATATCCGGGTCATTCACGCAGGCCAGCACCTGACCGCCGCCGTTCAGCAACTCCGGCAGCTTGCGCAGGATCTTCTGGTAATCGCGCGTCAGGGCGAAGCTGCCCTTCTGGAAGGACGGCGGGTCGATGATGATCAGGTCATAGGGCCCGAGCCTGCGCACCTTGCCCCAGGATTTGAACAGCTCGTGGCCGAGAAAGCTGACGCGGCTGAGATCATGACCATTGAGGCGATGGTTCTCCCGCCCACGGGTCAACGCCGCGCTAGCCATGTCCAGGTTGACCACATGCTCGGCGCCACCAGCGATCGCCGCGACGGAGAAGCCGCAGGTGTAGGCGAACAGGTTGAGCACCCGCTTGCCCTGCGCCTGTTCCTGCACCCAGCGTCGGCCGTAGCGCATGTCGAGAAACAGACCGTTGTTCTGCTTTCGCCCGAGATCGAGCTTGTAGTGCAGGCCGTTCTCGCTGATCTGCCACTCGGCGGGCACATCGCCCAGCAACGCCTCGGTCGGTGCATCCGGCAGATAGCGATGCTGCAGCAGCAAACGCTGCGCCTGACTCTGCTGCCAGGCCGGGGATTCGGTCAGCGCCATGAGCATCTGCCCTAGCGCCGCCCGTTCCGCCTCGCCGGGATCACGGAACAGCGCCACCAGCACCACACCCTGCAGCCAGTCGACGGTGAGTTGTTCGAGCCCCGGATAGCAGCGGCCGCGGCCATGAAACAACCGCCGCGTCTCGTCGGGCACGTTGGTCAGCGCGTCGAGCAGGTGATCTTGCAGGGTGGATAGGTGTTCGGGCGTCATGGGCGGGCATCGTCGGCAGCGTGGCCGCGCATTCTAAACGCAGCCGCCGCCGACGCCAGGCTTCAGATATCCAGGCAGATCTTGCCGAAGTGCTGGTTGGTTTCCTGGTAGCGGAACGCCTCGACGATATCGTCCACGGCGAAGTGCTTGTCGATCACCGGGCGGATGCCGTTGGCGTCGATGGCGCGGATCATGTCCTGCTGCTGAGCGCGACTGCCGACCAGCACACCCTGCAGACGCAGCTGGCGCACCAGCGCCGGTACCAGCGGCAGCTCGCCGGCAACGCCAGTGAGAATGCCGATCACCGAGATATGCCCGCCGATGCGCGCCGCGACCATCGATTGCTCCAGCGTTGCCGGCCCACCGACTTCGATCACGTGGTCGACGCCGCGGCCATCGGTGAGCTGATGCACCGTCTCACCCCAGGCTGGCGTGCTGCGGTAGTTGATCAGGTGATCGGCGCCCATCTCGCGCAGGCGCTCAAGCTTGGCGTCGCTGGACGAGGTGGCGATAACCGTGGCACCGGCCATCTTGGCGAACTGCAGGGCAAAGATGGAAACGCCGCCGGTGCCCTGGATCAGCACGCTGTCGCCGGGCTTGAGCTTGCCGTCGGCCATCAGCGCACGCCAGGCAGTGAGGCCGGCGGTGGTCAGGGTCGACGCCTCGGCATGGCTGTAACCCTTGGGTGCATGGGTGAACGAGGTGGCGCGGGCGGTGACCATTTCCCGTGCGTAACCGTCGACGCCATCGCCCGGCACCGTGGCGAAACCTTCGATCAGCGGCTCACCGGCCAGCCAGTCGGGGAAGAAGGTACTGACCACCGCATCGCCGACCGCAAATTCGGTCACGCCTGCACCCACCGCCACCACTTCACCGGCACCATCGGCCATGGGAATGCGTGGCTCGCTCGGTCCCCACATGCCGCTGACCACCGCGAAGTCGTGATAGTTGAGCGAGTTCGCGCGCAGGCGCACGCTGATCTCGCCGGCGCCGGGCGTGGCGGCCTCGCTGGTGCCGACGACGACCCGGTCGTAGCCGCCACCGGGCTGCACGAATATGGCTTTATGGCTCATGGCGTTCTCCTCTGCTAATGGAATGACCTGCATGGGAGCGGACGGCAACGACATCGTTCTACCTGCCAAAGCCTGCTGCGCATCGCTGCACGAGCGCCGCTCGAATGCGCCACAGCATAGCCAATCCGCCATCGACGTGGCTGCCGCGAACTTACGTCCTTTAGTACCGTCGAAAGCGCGTCCGCCAATACCTACGGCTCGCCTGCAACCTGCCGTACACGATGATCCAGTGCCGTCCCGGAACCGCAATCTCATGCTCGAGCTTCGCCATCGCCCCCAACAGCTGACTACTCCATGTCTGCGCACGGCCATCGCCGTAGCCCTGCTGACCATCACCGCGCCTGCCCTGGCCGCCCTGTCGGACAGCGAAATGGCTGCCCGCGACGCCGAGAACAAGCGCCTGACCACTGAGCTCATGGCCAAGCCGAACGAGCTGACGCAGCCGCTGGAGAGCAAGTACAACCACGTCATCACCTATGGCCAGTCGCTGGCATCGGCGGCCGAAGGCTGGCCGGCGCTGTCTGTCGCGCCGCGTTACGACAACCTGATGCTCGGCGATTCGCCGCGATCGGCCGCCTTCAGCGGTGCAACGTTCAAACCGGTCGGTGACGCCGCGTTCACACCGCTGCGCGCCGTGGTGCAGCAGAAGAGCAATGCGGCGGTGCTGCTCGATACGGAAAAGGTCGCGAAACTCGACCCGAAGGCGCAGGAAGAAGGTGAATCTGTGGAAGTCGGCGCGCTGAACATGGCGCGGCGGCTGTATCTGCATCACTTGGGCCGTGACACCGACCCCGATCACCTGCTCGTCGCCAGCAACGCGTCGACCTCCGGCCGCTCCGTCGCACAGCTGTCGAAAAGCGGCGGCACCAACGAGTATCGCCGTGTGACCCAGGCCGTCGACCAGGCCAAGGCACTGGCCGACGCGCAGCAGGCCAGTTACAGCATCAGCGCGTTCTTCTGGCTGCAGGGCGAGTTCGACTATTCCCACACCAACGGCGGCAAGAACGACAAGGATTACTACAAGGCCAAACTGCGCCAGCTGCGTGACGACCTCTACGCCGACACCGCCAAGGCCATCGCCGGGCAGGAAAAGATGCCCGCCTTCTTCAGCTACCAGACCGACGCCAAGTCCTCGGTCAAGGACGGCTCGCTGGCCATCGGCATGGCGCAGTGGGAACTGGCCCAGGAAGAACCCGGCTGGTACCTGGTCGGGCCGGTCTATCCCTACACCGACAAGGGCGTGCACCTGTCGGCGAACGGCTATCGCTGGTTCGGCCAGATGCTCGGCAAGGTCTACCACCACGTCGTCGTCGAGCGTAAAGGCTGGACCCCACTCGCACCGCGCCAGGCCACGCTGAACGGCCGCGATGTACTGATCGACTTCTACGTGCCGCACCCGCCCCTGGCGTTCGACCAGCCCTACATCGGCCACCAGGCCCGCGATGTGAAGGACAAGGGTTTCGTGCTGCGTGACGACCAGGGCGAAGTGCCCATCGACGCTGTCGACATCGTCGCCGATACCATCGTGCGCCTGCGCGCCGGTCGCGACCTCAGCGGCCAGCCACGCATCAGCTACGCCAGCCACCAGGTCGGCGGCGCCGGCCAGCTACGCGACAGCGACCCGATGCGCGCCGACGCCACCTACGAATACCTGCCCGACCTCATGCCTGCCGAAGCCAACATCAAGGCACTGGTGCACCAGCCCTACCCGCTGCACAACTGGAGCATCGCCTTCGATATCGCCGCTGAAAAAGGCACGCCGGCACAACAGCCGGTCAGCGAGTAACACCACGGCGCCGGTCACACCGGCGCTTCGATCCCCAGCACGCGCATGCGCCGGTACACCGTCGGGCGCGACACGCCAAGCTCCCGCGCGACGGCGCTGACGTTCCAGCGATGACGGCGCAGCTGCTCGCGCAGAGCCGTCGCCGACTCGGGTTCGGCCGCGGCGGCCGACTGACGACAGCGCGCCAGAATCGGTGGCAGGCATTCGTCCGGCAGATCCTGCACGGTGATCTCGTCACCCTCACAGGTCGCCAGCGCGTACTGCAGTACGTTGCGCAGCTCGCGGATGTTGCCCGGCCAGGGATAGGCCAGCAGCGCACTCATGGCATCGCCACGCAGGTGCGGATTGCCCGGCCGGCCCTCGGCGAGTTCGGCGAACACCCGCTCGATGAGAAAGCCCTTGTCGGCGCGCTCGCGCAGCGGCGGCAGCTTCAGCGAGGCGCCGTTCAGGCGGTAGAACAGGTCCTCGCGAAACGCACCGCTTTCGACCATCTGCCGCAGGTCGCGGTGGCTGGCGGCCACCACGCGGATATCCACCTTCACCGGTTTCTCGGCACCCAGCGGCATCACTTCCTGCTCGGCCAGCACCCGTAACAGCCGGGTCTGCAAGTGCAGCGGCATGTCGCCGATTTCATCGAGGAACAGCGTGCCGCCGTCGGCCTGCTGGATCAGTCCGCGCATTCCCTTGCTACGGGCGCCGGTAAAGGTGCCAGGGGCGTAGCCGAACAGCTCGCTTTCGATCAGCGACTCGGGCATGGCCCCGCAGTTGATCGCCACGAAAGGTTTGCTGCGCCGGCAACCGCTTTCGTGCAGCGCCTTGGCCAGGCGTTCCTTGCCGGTGCCGGTCTCGCCATTGAGCAGAACGTTCAGCGGCTCGCTGCATAGACGTTTGGCGCGGGCCAGCATCTTGCGCATCACCGGGTCATCGTCGGCCAGGGCATCAAGCGCGGCATGCCCACCGGGCGCGCTGCGTTCGGCCGGCTCCGGTGCACGGCGACGCGGCTCCATCAAGGCGGCGAAGAACAGCTGGTGGCGATGGGTGCGAAAGGCGCGGACCTGGTCGTGACTGGCGTAGGGAATGCTCAGCACATCGCCCAGCTCGCAATCGAACAGCTGATCGATGCGCGCCTGCGCCGGGGTACCAAAGGGGCCCGGCATCATCAGCCCGTGTTCGGCCAGCAGACCCCGAGCGGCGGTGTTGCCGGCGAGCAGCTCGCCATCATCACCCAACGCCAGCAGATAGCGGCGGTTGATCAGGACGAACTCGCGGGAGCCGTCGAAACAGAGAATCGGCCGCTCGCGGTAAACGCGCATGAAATAGGCATCCTCGATCATCCGCGCGTACTGCTTGACCAGCTGCAGGGCAAAGGTCTGGGAATCCTTGGTCGGTGGCGAATGCAGCGCGGAGATATCCAGCACCGCCAGCAGCTGGCCGTGCGGGTTGAACATGGGCACCGCGGTGCAGGTGAGGTTGGTATGCCAGACGCTGAAGTGATCGTGCTGATGACAGGTGAGCGCCTGCTGTTCCTTGATGCAGGTGCCGACTGCACAGGTGCCGGCGTGGTCTTCGCCCCAGTCCGAACCGAGGAACAGGCCGGTCTTGCGGTGCGCCTTTTCGTCTGCCGGGTCGCCGAGAAACTGCACGGCGATGCCGCGGTTGTCGGTCAGCAGGATCACGTAACCCAGCTCGGCGATCTGCCGGTACAGCTGCTCGACCCCGGCGCGGGCGACATTGATCAGCTCGTCGGCCTGATCCTGGTGCTCGCGCAGCACCTGCCGCGGGACGAAACGGGCCTCGGCAGGTCGCGCCGGGTCCAGGCCGTAGTCGTGCACACAGCGGTGCCAGGAGCGCGCGATGATCGGATCACGATCACCGGGCAGGTGCGGCGCATTGGCCAGCGATAGCACCGCGTCGATATGGCTGACCGGACCGGATAGCAGATTCATGCCTCCTCCTCGAAGTGCTCGCGCCAGACCGAGCGCAGGCGACTCCAGTGAAACGCTTTATTGTTTTGCAATAAACGAAGGATAAACCATTGACCCGGACAGACCAGCCTGAACTTTAGAAGCACTTTGTCTATTCATATTGTTTGTCGCCGTACTGTAAAACGCTTTACAGCGCTTTACAGGTGTAACGCCTAAAGCGCTTTACACATTAAATACACAAGCACCGCAAAGTTAACAAACAACCATACTTATCAACCACTTACCAAAATCATAGGCTCTTACTACAAGTTGGCATGACAACTGCTCCTACTGTTTTGCGGAACAAACTCTTCGCATAACAAGATCGCCAGCATTCCGAGCACCACGGAACTGCCGGTAATAATCAGGAGCTATGTCATGCACGATTCAGCTCGCCCGCACGGCACGCTAAACCGGCGACGTTTTCTTTCCATTTCCGGCCAGTCCTTGCTGGCATTCAGCCTGTCGCAACTGATCCCGGTGAACCTGCTCGCCGAGGAACGCCTGCCAAACCTGCCCGATGGCCTTCTGCGCATGGGCCGTGACGTCTTTCCCCACGAGTTCATCAGCGACCACCACTACGTGCAGCCCCTGCTCGGTCTGGTGGACGAGCAGCCAGCGCTGGTCGCTAGCGGCCTGGACGACCTGCAACAGCAGGCGCGCCAGGCCTATGGCTCGCCATTCGAACAGCTCGACGAGGCCGAGCGCGTGGCCCTGCTGACCGAGATCGAAAACACCCCCTTCTTCAAGGCCGTGCGCAGCAGCCTGATGTTCGGCCTGTACGACAACAAGGCGCTGTTCCCGCTGTTCGGCTACGAGGGTTCGTCTTGGGAGTACGGCGGCTACGTCAACCGCGGCTTCAACGATCTGAACTGGCTCTGACCACTCCGTGCACACGGGACAACAACAAGAACAAGACGAGGAATACCCCATGGCAACTTTTGCCCAGGATGACGATGGCGTCGTGGTGATCATCGGCTCCGGTGCCGGCGGCGGGACGCTCGCCAACGCGCTGGCCAAACAGAAGATTCGCAGCGTGGTGCTGGAAGCCGGCAAGCGCCACACGCTGGAGGACATCGAGAACGACGAGTGGGCGATGTTCAAGAAGATCTCCTGGCTCGACAAACGCCAGGCCGCCGGTGGCTGGCACCTAACCGAGAACAACCCGACCCTGCCCGCCTGGATCGTCAAGGGCGTCGGCGGCAGCACGGTGCACTGGGCCGGCATCGCCCTGCGCTTTCGCGACTTCGAATTCAAGATGCAAAGCATCAATGGCGACATCGCCGGCGCCAACTTGCTCGACTGGCCGGTGACGCTGGACGAGATGGCGCCCTGGTACGAGAAGGCCGAGAAGCACATGGGCGTGACCGGGCCGAGCACCGGCATGGCCTATCACCCGTGGCACAACTCCTTCAAGGTGCTGGCCACCGGCGCCAAGCGGGTCGGCTACAAGGAGATCCTCTCCGGGCCGATGGCGATCAACACCGAGCCCTACGACGACCGCGCCGCCTGCCAGCAGCTCGGCTTCTGCATGCAGGGCTGCAAGATGGGCGCGAAGTGGTCGACGCTCTACACCGACATTCCCCGCGCCGAAGCCAGCGGTTATTGCGAAGTGCGGCCGCAGTCGATGGTGCTGCGCATCGAGCATGACGCCAAGGGCCGCGCCAATGCCGTGGTCTACGCCGATGCCGACGGCAACATCCAAAGGCAGAAGGCCCGGGTGGTCTGCGTGGCGGGCAACTCCATCGAGTCGCCGCGGCTGTTGCTCAACTCCGCCTCGTCGATGTTCCCCGACGGGCTGGCCAACTCCTCCGGCCAGGTCGGACGCAACTACATGACCCACACCACCGCCGGCATCTTCGCGGTGATGCCCAAGCCGGTGAACATGCACCGCGGCACCACCTGCGCCGGGGTCATCTCCGACGAGTCCTACAACGACCCGTCGCGCGGCTTCGTCGGCGGTTACCGGCTGGAAATCCTTGCCCTCGGCCTGCCCTTCCTCTCCGCCTTCCTTGACCCGACGCCCAAGGGCTGGGGCAAGCAGTTCACCTCGCGGATGGAAAAGTACAACCACATGTCCGGCGTCTGGCTGTGCGGAGAAGACCTGCCGCTGGAGAACAACCGCATCACCCTGCATGACAGCGAAAAGGACCAGTACGGCCTGCCGATCCCGGTAGTGACCAAGAGCGATCACCCGATGGATGCCGCCATGCGCAAGCACGGCGTTGCCGCCACCGCCAGGTGCTACGAGGCTGCCGGCGCCACCGACATCATCGAGCTGCCGCCCTACCCCGCCAGCCACAACATGGGCACCAACCGCATGAGCGCCAAGGCCCGTGACGGCGTGGTGAACAAGTGGGGCCAGAGCCATGACATCCCCAACCTGTTCGTCTCCGATGGCAGCCAGTTCACCACCAGCGGCGGCCAGAACCCCACCCTCACCATCGTCGCGCTGGCCCTGCGCCAGGCCGAGCAGATCGGCCGTCTGCTCAACGAACGCGCGATCTGACCCGCAACTACAAGGGAGTCCACCCATGACCCAGCCAAACAACTCGCAGCGCCTGTGGATGTATGAGCAGATGCTGACCAGCCGCTACATGGAGGAATCCATCGAGCGCATCTACATGGAAGGCAAGACGCCGGTGTTCAACATGGCCAAGGGGCCGATCCCCGGCGAGATGCACCTTTCCAACGGCCAGGAGCCCTGCGCCGTGGGTGTCTGCGCGCACCTCGAGGCTGCGGACATCGTCACCGCCACCCACCGCCCGCACCACATCGCCGTGGCCAAGGGCGTGGACCTCAACGAGATGATGGCCGAGATCTTCGGCAAGGCCACCGGGCTGTCTGGCGGGCGCGGCGGGCATATGCACCTGTTCGATGGCCGGGTGAATTTCTCCTGCTCGGGGATTATCGCCGAGGGCATGGGCCCAGCGGTCGGCGCGGCGCTGTCGCGGCAGATGCAGGGCAAGCCCGGCGTGGCCGTGTCCTTCATCGGCGAGGGCGCGGCCAACCAGGGCGCCTTCCACGAAACGCTGAACCTCGCGGCGCTGTGGAAGCTGCCGGTGGTGTTCGTCATCGAGGACAACGCCTGGGGCATTTCGGTGGCCAAGGCCAGCGCCACCTGCATCGCGCAGCACCACGTGCGCGCCGCGGCCTACGGCATGCCCGGTGTGTTCGTCGAGAACAACGACCCGGACGGCGTGTTCCGCGCCGCCGGTGAAGCCATCGAGCGCGCCCGTGCCGGTGGCGGCCCGACCCTGATCGAGATCGAGACCTATCGCCTGGCCGGCCACTTCATGGGCGACGGCGAAACCTACCGCCCCGAAGGCGAGAAGGACGGCCTGATGAAGAAGGATCCGATCCCCGGTTACCGCCAACGCCTGATCGACGAAGGCGTGATGAGCGAAGCGCAGGCCGAAGACATCGCCGCACGCGCCCGCGGACGCATCGATGAAGCGGTGCAGTTCGCCCGCGAGAGCCCTTATCCGCGTCCCGAAGAGGCGCTGGAGAAGGTCTTCGTGTAGCGCAGGTCAGTCCCGAAGACCGCAGAAGCGAGCCTGCTCGCGAAACGCGGACACAGCAGAACAACAAGAGGAACACCACCATGAACAGCCAAGCCACCATGACCGCCGCCGTCTGGCACGGTCGCAAGGACATCCGCCTGGAACAGGTGCCGCTGCCCGGCGCGCCGCAACCGGGCTGGGTGCAGATCCGCGTGCACTGGTGCGGCATCTGCGGTTCCGATCTGCACGAATACCTCGCCGGCCCGGTGTTCATTCCGGTGGATGCGCCGCACCCGCTCACCGGCATCAAGGGCCAGTGCATCCTCGGCCACGAGTTCTGCGGCGAGATCGTCGCCACCGGTGAAGGTGTCGAAGGCTACGCACCGGGCGACAAGGTCGCCGCCGATGCCTGCCAGCATTGCGGTCAGTGCCGTTTCTGCAAGACCGGCCAATACAACCTCTGCGAACAGCTGGCCTTCACCGGGCTGATGAACAACGGCGCCTTCGCCGAGTTCGTCAACGTACCCGCCGAGCTGCTCTACCGCCTGCCGGAAGGCTTTCCGCTGGAGGCCGGCGCGCTGATCGAACCGTTGGCAGTCGGCATGCACGCGGTGAAGAAGGCCGGCAGCCTGCTCGGCGAAACGGTTGTGGTGGTCGGCGCCGGCACCATCGGCCTGTGCACCATCATGTGCGCCAAGGCTGCTGGCGCCGGCCAGGTGATCGCGCTGGAGATGTCCGCCGCGCGCAAGGCCAAGGCGCTGGAAGTCGGTGCCAGCCGGGTCATCGACCCCAGCGAGTGCGACGCCATCGCCGAAATCAAGGCGCTCACCGGCGGTTACGGCGCCGGCGTCTCCTTCGAGTGCATCGGCCATAAGGCCACCGCAAAGCTCGCCATCGACGTGATCCGCAAGGCCGGTCGTTGCGTGATGGTGGGCATCTTCGAGGAGCCCTCGGAATTCAACTTCTTCGAGATCGTCGCCACCGAGAAACAGGTGATCGGCTCGCTCGCCTACGCCGGTGAATTCGCCGATGTCATCGCCCTGATCACCGACGGCCGCATGGACGTCACCCCGCTGATCACCGGTCGCATCGGCCTGGACAACATCCTCGAGCAGGGCTTCGAGGAGCTGGCCAACCACAAGGACCGCAACGTCAAGATCATCGTCAGCCCCGCCGCATTGGCCGGCTGAGCAGGAGAACCCCATGACCACAGCAGTAAAGGAAAGAAAACTCACCGTCGCCCGCGCCATGGCCGAAGCCGTGGCCCAGGAGATGCGCCTGGACCCGAAGGTGTTCGTGATGGGCGAGGACATCGGCCAGCTCGGCGGCGTATTCGGCAACACCCGTGGGCTGTATGACGAGTTCGGCAAGACGCGCATCCGCGATACGCCGATCTCCGAAACCGCCTTTATCGGTGCCGCCGTGGGCGCCGCCTCGGACGGCATGCGGCCGATCGTCGAGCTGATGTTCGTCGACTTCTTCGGCGTCTGCATGGACGCCATCTACAACCTGATGGCGAAGAACACCTACTTCTCCGGCGGCAAGATACCGGTGCCGATGGTGCTGATGGCCTCCACCGGCGCCGGTTATTCGGACGCCGCCCAGCACTCGCAGTGCCTGTACGGCACCTTCGCCCACCTGCCGGGCATGAAGGTCGTGGTACCGAGCAACGCCTACGACGCCAAGGGCCTGATGACCGCGGCGATTCGCGACGACAACCCGGTGGTGTACCTCTTCCACAAGTCACTGCAGGGCATGGGCTGGTTGGGCACCGAGAAAGGCGCCACGGTGCCGGTGCCGGAAGAGCCCTACATCGTCGAGATCGGCAGGGCCAAAACCGTGCGCGAAGGCCGCGACGTCAGCCTGGTCAGCCTCGGCGCCGGTGTGCACCACGCCCTGCGCGCCGCCACGCAGCTGGAAAAGGACGGCGTCAGCGCCGAGGTCATCGACCTGCGCAGCCTGGTGCCGCTGGACCGCGAACACGTCATCGCCTCGGTACGCAAGACCGGCCGGCTGATCGTGATCGACGAGGACTACCACAGCTTCGGCGTCAGCGGCGAAATCATCGCCAGCGTCGTCGAGCACGACATCGACATGCTCAAGGCGCGCCCGCAGCGGGTGGCCTTCCCCGATATCCCCATCCCCTTCACCCCGGTCATGGAGCAATGGGCCCTGCCCAACGCGGACAAGATCGTGGCCGCCTACCACGCCATGCATAAGGAATGACGTTTATGAGTACCCCCATCGTGATTGCAGACGACCTCTGGGAAGGCGACGCCGAAGCGGTGATCACCTCCTGGCTGGTCAGCGACGGCGCCGAAGTGGCCGCCGGTGACCTGGTCGCCGAGGTCATGTCGGAAAAGGCCCAGTTCGAGATCGAAGCGCCGGCTGCCGGCGTGCTGAAGATCATCGAAGAAGAAGACGCGGTGATCGCCAAGGGTGCGGTCATCGGCCAGGTGGAATAGCCATGACTCGACTGGAAATCCTGCCCGAGCGCGCGCCCGAACGGGTGCCGCTCAAGGGCATGCGCAAGATGATCGCGGCGAAGATGCACGAAAGCCTGCAGACCACCGCGCAGCTCACTCACCACAGCGAATGCCGGCTGGATGCGCTGAAAACCCGCCGCGCCGAGCTGAAGGCGGCCGGCAGCGCGGTGTCCGTGCAGGACCTGTTGCTGCTCAAGGTGATCGAGACGCTGCAGGCCCATCCCGGCCTCAATGCCACGCTGGAAGACGAGGTGATCCACCAGCACGCGGCGGTGCATCTGGGCCTCGCCATCCCGCTGCCGGGCGATCTATTGGTCGCCCCGGCGCTGTTCGACGCCGAACAGCTGGACGGCGAAAGCCTGTGCCTGGCGCGCAAGGCGTTGGTGGACAAGGCCCTGGCCGGCAAGCTGTCGGTCAAGGAGCTGACCGGCGCCACCTTCACCGTCTCCAACCTGGGGCTGTCGCGGGTGCACCACTTCACGCCGATCCTCAATCCGCCGCAGGTGGCCATTCTGGGGGTCGGCGGCATTCAGCGGCGGCTGGAACTCGGGCCGAGCGGCGAACTGGTGGAAGTCGAGTGGATGGGCCTGTCGCTAACCTTTGACCATCGCGCTGTCAACGGCTCGCCCGCCGCAGAGTTTCTCGATGATCTCTGCCGGCGTATCGAGGAGTACGCGGCATGAACGGCATCGCCCGGTTCAGCGTGGGCGCCGGCCTGAATGCCGAGCGGGCCTTGCTGCAGCGCGTCTGCGACGGGTTGTTCGACTGCCAACTGCTGCTCTGGCGCCCCACCGGCCAGGCGCTGGTGATGCCCGGCAGCTTCGAGCGACGACCCGGTTTCGCCCTGGCCAGCCAACGCTGCGCGGCGCAGGGCTGGCCGATCCTGCTGCGCGACACCGGCGGCGAGCCGGTGCCGCAATCCTCTGCCGTGCTCAACATTGCCCTGGCCTGTGCGCTGCCTAGCGGCGACGAGGTCGGCAAGCGCATCGACATCGCCTATGAACGGCTGCTCGAACCCCTGGCGCTGTGGCTGGCGGAGAACGGCCTCAAGGCCGGTGTGGGCGCAGTGCCGGGTGCATTCTGCGACGGCCGCTTCAACCTCACGCTGGAGGGCCGCAAGCTGGCTGGCACCGCCCAGCGCTGGCGGCGCAGCCGTGACGGTCGCCCGGTGGTGCTGGCGCATGCCGCGCTGCTGATCGAAGACTGGCGTGAGCCAATGGCCGACGTGGTGAACCGCTTCTACCACGCCTGCGCCAGCGACCTGCGCTGCCAGGCCGAAAGCCATCTGGCGCTCGCCGAGCGACTGGCCGATGCCTGGGCCACCGCCACATCCCTGCCCGAATGCTATCAGCGCGTCCTCGCCTGGCAGGGCCTGGAACTCGGCGCCCGCGCCAGCACTTATCCGCCCGAAGGCCTCGCCGCCGGACGGCACTCCCCCTTGCTTTGAATAAAAACAACACGGCAGGCCATCCGGGCCGGCCATGCATCGGAGGAAACACCATGAGCCATCCCACCCCTTACCCGCTCCAACGCAGCAACACCCTGTTAGGACGATGTACTGCGACTCTCTGCGGAGCGTTACCGCAGCGACGCTACCGTCATTATCGCTGGCAACCCAAACGCAACCAAACCGGATTTCTAGTTATAGAAGGGCGGTTGCAGGAGCTGAGTGCAACACGGTTATTGAATTGAAGCAGGCGCATCATGCCGCATAGCCATGGCTTCCTGCATCACTTTGCCCATAACTTCAATTGGGCATTTGAAGTCGAAGCGCTTACGTGGGCGCATGTTCAGTTGCAGTGCGATGGCATCCAGTTCTTCCTGGCTGTGTACCGACAGGTCTGTGCCTTTGGGCAGGTACTGGCGGATCAAGCCATTGATGTTTTCGTTGCTGCCGCGCTGCCAAGGGCTGTGCGGGTCGCAGAAGTAAATGGCCACCCCGGTCTGCTGAGTGATTTCAGCATGCCGCGCCATTTCTCGGCCCTGGTCGTAGGTCATGCTCTTGCGCATCGCCAGCGGCATGCCATTGAGCGCTGCACTGAAGCCTTCCATCGCCGAGGTCGCCGTCGCGTCGTTCATCTTCACCAGCATCAGGTAGCCACTGGTGCGCTCCACCAGCGTACCTACAGACGAGGCGTTGGCCTTGCCCTTGATCAGGTCGCCTTCCCAATGCCCTGGCATCAGCCGGTCTTCGATCTCCGGCGGACGTACATGAATACTGACCATCTCAGGGATCTGACCGCGCCGATCCACACCGCCAGAGCGCGGCCTGCGCGTCGTCTTGCTTTGGCGCAGGCAGATGATCAGCTCCTTGCGCAGTTCACCGACCGGCAGGGCATAGATCGCGTTATAGATCGTCTCACGACAGACGTAGGCCTCTCTGAGGCTGGGAATGTTCATGCTGCGCAGCTTGCCGGCAATCTGCTCGGGAGACAAACGCTCACGCAGCATATGAACCACCAGCTCAAAGCGCTCGCTACCCGGCAACAGCTTTCGCATCGGTCGACACACCTGGCGGCGGGCTTGCATCTGCTGTTGGGCTACACGGGCCGAGTAGCCACCACAGGCATCTCGATTGCGGCGCAGCTCCCGGCTGATGGTCGAAGGGGATCGGTTGATCAAGCAGGCAATCCCACGCAGGCTGAAACCTTGGGCATGACCGATTTGAATGGTGGCGCGCTCTTCAACGCTGAGTTCGGTATAAGACATGGGGGCAGCACCGTACCGGAAAGGTCAGGTGTTGCACTCAGTTTTTGCCGCCGCCAAGTTTAAATAACCAATCCAAAAGCAGTGATATACGCACACCCATGTTGCTCGCCATTAAAGCGCGCAGCAGTGGAAGCCGCTTTGCCAATAAAAAAAATATCAGAAGAGTTCAAGCAGCGGACGCTCGTTTAAGGAATTCCTGAAACGAGAAACAACCCCATACAAGGAAATAATAAAAATGAAATTCAAACAGTCGAGTTTAAGGGTACAGATAATCATGGCAGCCTCGCTTCTTGCGATCACGCCACTGCACGCATCAGACAGAGTCATTACCGACAAGGAACTGTCTGACGAATCGAACACCAGCGATTGGCTGGCTTACGGGCGGACACACTCTGAACAGCGATTCAGCCCGCTCAAAGACATCAATGTAAACAATGTCAGCGGGCTCAAGCCTGAATGGTACGCGCCGCTGCCGGATCGCTCCGATATCGTCGGAACACCTTTGGTCGTCGATGGGGTCATGTACTACGTTGGTGAAATGAACAGAACACGTGCATTCGATGCACGCACGGGCAAGATGCTTTGGGAATATGACCCTCAAGTTTCCAAGGAGATCATCGACAACAACATGAAGAAGGTCTTCTGGAAGCACAGCCGAGGCCTCTCAACATACGGAGACAAGTTATTCATCGCCACATGGGATGGCCGCCTGATTGCAATCAACAGAAAGGACGGCAAGGAAGTCTGGCAGACCCGGACCTTCGATCACGACCAGCCGTTGAATATCACAGGTCATCCGAAGGCTTTCGATGGCAAGGTATTTGTAGGCAATGGCGGAACGGAACTTGGGCCGATGCGCGGTTATGTGACCGCCTATGACACTGAAACGGGCAAACAGGTTTGGCGCTTCTATATCGTCCCTGGCAATCCCGCAGATGGATTCGAAGACGCCGCTCAGGAAATGGCCGCCAAAACCTGGACTGGCCGGTGGTGGGAAAACGGCGGCGGCGGTAATGCTTGGCATGGCTGGACGTACGACGAGAAATACAACCAGCTCATCTTCGGGACAGGCAACGGTGGGCCATGGAATATCAAGGTGCGCAGCCCGGACGGCGGCGACAACCTGTTCCTCTGTTCTGTCGTAGCTGTAGATGCGGATACGGGCGAATACAAATGGCACGTCCAGACTGCACCAGGCGACACCTGGGACTACAACTCGAACATGGACATCGTGCTTGCCGATCTGAAAATCGATGGCAAGGATGTTGATGCCGTATTGCATGCGCCGAAGAACGGCTTCTTCTATACGATTGACCGCTCGAACGGCAAGGTACTGTCTGCCGAGAAATTTACCGACGCCAACTGGTCAACCAAGTACGACCTGAAAGAGCAGCGCCATATTGTTGCGGACGATGCCAGGTATCCCGATGGCGAGAAGAATATCTATCCGTCGGCATTCGGCGCTCACTCGTGGCATGCAATGTCCTATAACCCCGAGTTGAATCTTGCCTTTATCCCCACCAACCATCTGGGCAACACCTTCAAGGACGACGGCAAGAACACGAAGCCTGGCCACAAGATGGCGAACCACAAACTTTACCTGGGGCTGACCGGTTGGGAACTGACCAAGGACCCACACGAGTCACGCGGTTCCCTACAGGCCTGGGACCCGGTCAGGAACAAGCGTGTGTGGCAAGTAAATCAGAAGAGCCCATGGGGTGGCGGAACCTTGACCACAGCCGGAAACCTGGTTTTCCAGGGCCAGCCTGATGGAATGCTCAAAGCCTACGATGCCCGCACTGGTGATGAACTTTGGTCCTATGACGTAGGCCTCGGTATCTCTGCGCCACCGATTACCTACAAGCTGGATGGCAAGCAGATGGTTTCCCTGCTCGTGGGTCCTGGTGGTGCACTGGCCTCCAACTTCGGCGGCTCCGGTGAACTGGGATTTGAAAGCCACGGCTGGAAATATGGTGTGCACGAACGCCGCATCATGACCTTTTCGCTAGATGGAAAAGCGGTTGTTCCTGAACAGCCTGCACCGCAACTTGCCAAGCCAATTATCGATGAGAAGTTCGAGGTCGACGCCAAAAAGGCCGAGGCAGGCGCGGGTGTCTTTGCGGAGAACCTCTGTGTTGGCTGTCATGGCGCCGGAGCTGTTGCGGGTATGAAAGCACCCGATCTGCGGGAGTCGCCAATCTTGCTCAAAGGCAGTGAAAAGGCGTTCGAGAGTGTTGTGCGTGGTGGCGCGTTACTCGCCAACGGCATGCCCAAATTTCCAGATTTGACAGATGCAGAGCTGGAAAGCATTCGTCACTTCGTTCGTCGGCAAGCGCGCGATGGTGTGAAGTCTGGCGGCGGACATTAGGCCGGCCAGGTCCAATCGCCAACTAAACACTTGAACCAATAACGCCTACATAGCCAGGCGTTACCACTGAGCAGAAACGCACGCGAATACCGTGAATGCCCACACGCATTGCGGCCGACGGTATTCGCTGCACCCCGCACAGTTACATCCGAAGGATCAGAACAATGACAACAAGCCTGCGCTTCGGCAGCGGCGTTCTCGCCGCCTGCCTGTTCACTTCTGCCCACGCGGCCGAGTATTCACCCGATCAGTTCCTCTTCGGCGACTGGAACGGCAACCGCACCCGCCTGCACGAGGCCGGCGTCGATCTGCAGATCACCTACGTCAACGAGCTGGCCTGGAATAACCAGGGCGGCGATGACCACACCGGCACCTACTCCGACCAGCTGATGTTCGATGCCGCGCTGGATCTGGAGAAATTACTGGGCTGGTCCGGCGCCGGTTTCCGCTTCACGGTGGTCAACCGCAACGGCGAGAACCTCAACGCCGAGGCCGACCTCGGCGTACTGCTGCAACCCCAGGAAATTCACGGCTACGGCAGCGTCACCCGACTGGTGCAGTTCTATTACCAGCAGGCGCTGCTGGACGACCGCCTGCTGGTCAAGCTGGGCCGTTTGCCCATGAGCGGCGAGATCTACCCCTTCGCCTGCCCGTTCCAGAACCTCGGCTTCTGCGGCACGGTGCCCGGCTATGTCACGCCGAACTGGTTCACTTGGCCGATCAGCCAGTGGGGCGCCACCGCGCGTTACCAGCTGAACGCAGAGTGGTCGCTGCAGACTGCGCTTTATCAGGTCAATCCGCGTTTCACCGAGCGCGAGCAGGGCCTGAATTTCGGCAGCCCGTCCGGCACCACCGGCTACCACGCCGTTGCCGAACTGGGCTGGACGCCGACCTTCGCCGGCCAACCCGCGCCTACCGTCTGGGCCTCTGGCGCAATACCGGCGACTTCGAGGACATCTACCGTGATGCTGCCGGCCGGCCGATGGCGCTTTCCGGCGCGCCAGCCGCCGAACACGACAAGGCCACCGGCGGCTATCTGATGGCCGAACAGCAGCTCTGGCAGAGCAGCGCGGTGGCCGAACGACGCTTGAAGCTGTTCGCCAACTTCATCCAGTCCGACCCGGACGTGACCTATATCGAGCGCATCTGGCAGGTTGGCGGGATCCTCTCCGCCCCCTTCGCCTCGCGCCCGAACGACGAGCTCGGCTTGGGCCTCGGCCGCCTGGAAATCAACGACGACGCCCGCAAGCACCTGCGCGAACAGGGCGAGCCGGTGCCGGACGTGGAATACCCCGCCGAACTCTACTACCGCGTCGCCCTGACGCCGGCCATCTCGCTGACGCCGAACATCCAGTACTTCCACCGCCCCGGCGGCTTCGACGAGGCGGAGGACGTGGTGGTCGTAGGGCTGAAGACGGTGGTCAGCTTCTGACCGGCGCATGAAGCGCGGCGACCGGGCGCAAAGCCGGTCGCCGCCTGCGCTTCGCTCAAGCCTTACCCCCCACAGCTCCTCAATCTTCACCTTTGCGTACCCCCGTGGGTGTGCCAAATCAGCGTGCTGCCGCATGAATATGGTCGTACCCGATCGATTGTTCCGATCCTTTGCAGCAAGACCAGCTGGCGTAGGGATTAACCGCAGGCAATTTGAAACCGGCAGGCGGGTCGCCTCCTTTCACTGACTTGTTCCACTTGTTCTAACCGCGGCATTACCGACTGCGCCGCGTTGGGACGGCGTGACCCGGTGCGCACCATCGACGGGCGCCGAAGGGCTGGGCAGCCGCCTGATCGAGCGGTCAGTTGCAGGCCAAAATCCATTCTCAAAACAGCAACATAGTCCCGATCCGCGGCGTTCTGGCACAGCCGGTGCACCTTCAAAAGCAGGCGTCATGCCCTGTTAGTACAAGTTGCTCAACCGCCAATGGTGAAGACAAATGGACAACCGGAATAGCCTGCTTGCGACCTCGTTACTCGGATCGGTACTGCTGTTCAGCGGCCCGCTGGCAGCGGAAACCATACGCATCGGAATCGGCCATCAAAGCATGGTCACCAACACCGTCTCCGGCGGCATTGTGCTGGAGAAACTCGACCTGATGAACAAGCACCTGCCGCGAACCGGCAAGTATGCGGACGCCGACTACCGGATCGAGTTTCGCGACTACGATTCCGGCCCGCCGATCACCAATCAGATGCTCGCCGGCAAGCTCGACTTCGGTGTCATGGGCGATTACCCGCTGATCGTCAATGGCGCCAAGTTCCAGGCCACCGGCAAGCAGCAAACGCGCTTCATTGCCGTGACCGGCTACAACCTCAAGGGCACCGGCAACGGCATCGTAGTGCCCAAGGACTCACCCGTGCAGTCGCTTGCCGACCTCGCCGGCAAGAGCCTGTCCACGCCGGTCGGCAGTGCGGCCTGGGGCATGACGCTGAAGGTGCTGCGCGACGCAGGGCTGTCCGACAAGGTGACGCTGGTCAACCAGAGCCCACCGGTGGGCGCGGCGAACATTGCCGCCGGCAAGATCGACGCGCATGCCGACTTCTGCCCCTGGTCCGAGATCATGGAATTCCGCGGCACCGCGAGGAAGATCTACGACGGCAGCGAGGCCGGCATCCCCACCTTCCACGGCATCGTGGTGCGCGATGACTTTGCCAAGCAGTACCCCGAGGTGGTCGAGGGCGTGCTCAAGGCCACCCTGGCCGCGCAGCAATGGATCAGCGAGGACCCACGGCGCGCCGCGGAAAAGGTCGCCGATTGGACCGGTGTTGAGAAGGAGGTGCTCTACCTCTACTTCAGCCAGGGCGGCATTTCGACCATGGAGGCGAGCATCAAACCGCAGTGGGTTGAGGCGATGAAATACGACCACGCCCTGCTGCAGCAGGAAATGCAGATCCCCGATCTGGATTTCGCCGCCTGGATCGACGACAGCTACCTGAAGAAGGCCTACGCCGACATGGGCCTGGACTACGCCGCCGCGGTCGCCAGCGTGGTCAGCCCGATCGCCCGCGCACCAGGACGCAAACCGGCGGAGATCTGGTTCCAGGACCAGGGCATCGTCGCCTACGACAGCACCGCCGCCATGCTCGCCGCCGAAGCCGATGCCGAGGCATCCGGCAAAGCCATCAACGCCACCTACGTCTACGACAACCTCACCGGCCTGAAGCTGTTCGGCAAGGCGGCCTACCTGGTCCAGGACGCCAACGGTGAGGTGCTGGCCTTCATGAAGAAAAGCGACTCGGAGCAGCACATCGCCCAGCACGGTGACAGCGCCCTGCTGACCGATGCGCCCGTGGCGATGCTGGACTGAGCCCCTGCGCGGCCCGTGCCACGGGCCCGCCTCAAGCCGAGGAGTGACCGCATGAGCGTCAAACCGACCCCCCTGTTCGATAGCGAACCAGCAACGCCAGAAGCCGACCGGCCGCTGCTGACCGCTGCGCCGGCTCCCCAGCCAACGGCGGTTGCCAGCACTTTCGCGACGCGTCGCCTGCCGCCGATGGCCGGGCGTTACCTGGTGCGCGTGCTGGCGCTGCTGGGAGCCGTGCTGATCTGGCACCTGGCGACCGCCACGGGCTTCAACCTGTTCATCAATTTCGAGAACGTGCCGGCACCGCTGCTGGTGGGCCAGACGCTGATCCAGCAGCTTGGCAGCAGCGAGTTCTACCTGCACATCGTCCACAGCCTGGAGCGCATCGCGCTGGCCTATGCCTACGCTGTGGTGCTCGGCGTCCTTTGCGGCGTGCTGATCGGCCGTTCGCGCTGGGCCGAGGACATCCTGCTGCCCTACATCGAGCTGTTCCGGCCGATACCGGCGGTGGCCTGGATTCCGTTGGCGATCCTGATGCTGCCGACCGAGCAGTCGAGCATCGTCTTCATCACCTTTCTCGGCGCCTTCTTCCCCATCGTGCTGAACACCGTTCACGGCGTGGAGCAGACGCCGGACGTGCTGGTGCGTGCCGCCCGCAGTCTGGGCGCCAGCGACCGGGCGATCCTCTGGCACGTGGTGATTCCCGGCGCGATGCCGAGCATCGTCGCCGGCCTGGCGATCGGCATGGGGGTGGCCTGGTTCTCGCTGCTGGCCGGCGAAATCATCAGCGGCCAATACGGCATCGGCTACTTCACCTGGACCAGCTACACCCTGGTCAAGTACCCGGAAATCATCATCGGCATGCTCACGATCGGCGGGCTCGGCACGCTCTGCACGCTGCTCGTGCGCAAGGCCTGCGTGCCGCTGCTGCGCTGGCAGCAGCAGGGGGGCCGGTCATGAATGCGATCGTCTCCGACAACCGCCTCGCCGTGCTCGATCACAGCCGGCTGCGCGCCAAGGCCGCGGCCAAGGGCGACGGGCGTGGTCATGTCAGCGTGCGTGCGCTGTCCATCGAATTCGACCACGCCGGCGGCAAGCGCGCCGCGGTGCAACAGGCCAGCCTGGAGATTCGCCCCGGCGAGTTCGTCTGCCTGCTCGGCCCCTCGGGTTGCGGCAAGTCGACCCTAATGAACGCCATCGCCGGCTTCGTCAAACCCTCCCGTGGCGAGCTGACCGTCGATGGCAAGCCCATCGCCGGGCCCGGCCCGGACCGCGGCATGGTGTTCCAGCAGCACTCGCTGTTCCCCTGGAAGACGGTGCGCGAGAACGTCGCCTTCGGCCCGCTGATGGCCGGTGCCTCGCGTAACGAGGCCACCGGCGTGGCGCGCACCTTTCTTTCGCTGGTGGGGCTCACCGCCTTCGAGGATGCCTACCCCGGCACCCTGTCGGGCGGCATGCAGCAGCGCGTCGGCATCGCCCGCGCGCTGGCCAACTACCCCAGCGTGCTGCTGATGGACGAACCGTTCGGCGCACTGGACGCGCAGACCCGGATCATGATGCAGGAGAACCTGCTGGAGATCTGGCGGGAGTTCAGGAACACCGTGGTGTTCGTCACCCACGACATCGACGAGGCGGTGTTCCTCTCCGACCGCATCG
Organism: Stutzerimonas kunmingensis; assembly: GCF_021432085.1. GTDB lineage: Bacteria > Pseudomonadota > Gammaproteobacteria > Pseudomonadales > Pseudomonadaceae > Stutzerimonas. The sequence goes on from NZ_CP090366.1 coordinate 3,408,311, forward strand.
TGGTGATGAGCGCCAGTCCCGGACGGATCATCGCCGACATCCGCGTCGAGCTGCCGCGACCGCGCGAGCAGAGCCTGCTCACCGACCCGGCCTTCATCGACTACAAGCGCCAGTGCCTGGACCTGATCCGCCAGGAAACCCTGCGCGCCTTTCAGCAGCAGAACGGAGGCTGAGCCATGCATATCCGTCCTTTGCCTGCGCCCACGCTCGACATGACCTGTCATGACAGGCTGGAGCCACGCCCATGAGCCGCCTAGAACCGCTCGCCCCGGGTCAGTCGCCACTGCCGCTGTATGTGCAGATCCGCGACACCCTCAGACGCAAGATTCTCGAAGGCGACTATGCCGTGCATGAACGGCTGCCCTCGGAAAACGAGCTGATGACCGCCTTCGGCGTCAGCCGCATCACCATCCGCCAGGCGCTGCGCGACCTGCACAACGAAGGGTTGGTGTTCAGCGCCCAGGGCAAGGGCACCTACGTCAGCAAGCCCAAGGCGGTGCAGAACGTGCAACGCCTGCAGGGCTTCGGTGAGGCCATGGCCGCCCAGGGCTACGAAGCGACCGCGCGGCTGCTGTCGATTCAGGAGCGCAAGCCACCCAAGCCGGCGGCTGCCGCGCTGAACCTCGCGCCCGGCGCGGATGTGGTCGAGGTCAAGCGCGTGCGCTTTCTCAATCGCGCACCGGTGTGCCTGGAGCACAGCTACTTCCCGCTGGACATCGGCCAGCGGCTGTTCGGCCTGGACCTGTCCGGTGACATCTTCCCGCTGCTGGAGAACCGCTTCGGCATCGGCCTCGGCCATGCCGCCATCGGCCTCGACGCCACCCTGGCCGACGACGAGCACCAGCCCTACCTCGGCCTCAAGGCCGGTGAACCCATCCTGCGCGTCGAGCGGCTGACCCATGACCGCAGCGGTCGGCCGATCGATTTCGAATACCTGTGCTACCGCGGCGACGCCTTCAAGTACCAGTTCCGGGTCGACCGGAAATAGAGGAGACCACCATGACCACGATTCACGACATTCCCGTCATCGAAACCGACGTGCTGGTGATCGGCGGTGGCACCGCCGGCCCGATGGCCGCCGTCACCGTCAAGGAGCAGGACCCGACGCTCAAGGTGCTGCTGCTGGAGAAGGCCAACGTCAAGCGCTCCGGGGCGATCTCCATGGGCATGGACGGCCTGAACAACGCGGTCGTGCCCGGCCACGCCACGCCCGAGCAGTACGTCAAGGAAATCACCATCGCCAACGACGGCATCGTTCACCAGCCGGCGCTGATGGCCTACGCCACCCGCTCGTTCTCGATGATCGAGCAGCTCGACGCCTGGGGCGTGCATTTCCAGAAGGACGAGACCGGCGACTACGACATGAAGAAGGTTCACCACCTCGGTACCTACGTGCTGCCGATGCCGGAGGGCCACAACGTCAAGAAGATTCTCTACCGCCGCCTGCGCCGGGTCCGCGTGGACATCGAGAACCGCTTCATCGCCACCCGCCTGCTGAAGGACCCCGACGGCAACATTGCCGGCATGATCGGGGTGAACACCCGCACCGCCGAGCCGATCATCATCCGTGCCAAGGCGGTGATCATGGCCACCGGTGCCGCCGGGCGCATCGGCCTGCCGAACTCGGGTTATCTCTTCGGCACCTACGAGAACCCGGCCAACTGCGGCGATGGCCACGCCATGGCCTACCACGCCGGTGCGGACCTGGCCAACCTTGAGTGCTTCCAGGTCAACCCGCTGCTCAAGGACTACAACGGCCCGGCCTGTGCCTATGTCACCGGCCCGCTCGGCGGCTTCACGGCCAACGCCTACGGCGAGCGCTTCATCGAGTGCGACTACTGGTCCGGGCAGATGATGCTGGAGTTCTTCAAGGAGCTCGAATCCGGCACCGGCCCGGTGTTCCTCAAGCTCGACCACCTGGCCGAGGAAACGATTCAAGAGATCGAGACCGTCCTGCACACCAACGAGCGGCCCTCACGCGGGCGCTTTCACGAAGGCCGGCACATCGACTATCGCCAGCGCATGGTGGAAATGCACATCTCCGAGATCGGCTTCTGCTCGGGCCACTCGGCTTCGGGCGTGTGGACCGACGAGACCGGCGCGACCACCGTGCCCGGGCTGTTCTGCGCTGGCGACATGGCTTCGGTGCCGCACAACTACATGCTCGGCGCCTTCGTCTACGGGCAGATCTGCGGCGAGAGCGCAGCGGCCTTCGTCAAGGACCGCGCCGAACCCCAGCTGGACGAAGCCTTCATCGCTGCCGAACTCGCACGCATTCAGGCACCGCTGAAAGTCACCGACGGCATCCCGCCGGAACAGATGGAATACAAGGTCCGCCGCCTGGTGAACGACTATCTGCAGCCGCCGAAGGTGACCAAGAAGATGGAGATCGGCCTGGAACGCATCCTCGCCGTGCGCGAGGACGTCCCGCGGCTGGCCGCTGCAGACCCGCACGAACTGCTCCGTGCACTGGAAGTGCAGTCGATTATCGACTGTGCCGAGATGGCCGCCCGCGCCTCGCTGTACCGCACCGAGTCGCGCTGGGGGCTGTACCACTACCGCGTCGACCACCCCGAGCAGAACAGCGCCGAGTGGTTCTGCCATACCCGCCTGTTCAAGGACGCCAACGGCCAGATGGCCCATGGTAAGCGGCCCATCGCCGACTACATCGTGCCACTCGGCGAGGAGAAGGATGCCTACAACCGCCTGCGTATGAAGAAGGCCGCCAATGCCTGACCAGTGGGCGACCCCATTCGCCATCGAACCCGACCGGGGCGATGAATACGCCCCGACAACAGCAGCCATCGTGGGCTGCTGACCGAACCCGAGGAGATCAACCATGCCCGTCGCCACCCACCGTTCCGCCGTTCCGGTCATCGTGGACGAAGAAAAATGCATCGCCGAAAAGGGTTGCCGTGTCTGCATCGACGTCTGCCCGCTGGACGTCCTGTGGATCAACCCGGACACCGGCAAGGCGCACATGAAGTACGACGAATGCTGGTACTGCATGCCCTGCGAGGCGGACTGCCCGACCGATGCGGTGAAAGTGAACATTCCCTATCTGCTGAGCTGAGGGCCGACCGATGAAAACCTACGACGACCCACTGCTGCAGGACATCGCCACCAACCTGACCTCGAGCGACCCCGGCATCCGCCGCGTGGCCGTGCTCGAGCTGGTCGACAGCGGCGAACCGGAAGCCGCCGAACTGCTGATCCTGGCGCTGAACGACCCGGACCCGTCGGTGCGCCAGGAGGCGGCCAAGGTGGTCGACGAGTTCGACGCCGCCGACATCGCCGACGCTCTGATCGCCGCACTGCAGGACAGCGACGAGGTGGTGCGCAACGCCGCCGCCCACGCGCTGGCGGACCTCAAGGACCCCGCCGCCGCGCTGCCGCTGCTCGAAGCCTTGGCCGGCAGCGACGATCCCTTCGTCGTCGCCGGCATCCTCCGAGCGCTCAAGCCGCTGCGCCATCCACAGGCGCAGGCGCCGGCCCTGGCGCGGATGCAACATCCCGACCCGGGCGTGCGCCGCGAAGCGGTGGCGGTGATCGGCTGGCTCAAGCAGCCGGCGAATCTGCCGGCGCTGATCGAGCGGGCGCAGCACGACGACGATGCCGACGTCCGCCGCGCCGCCACTGGCGCGCTGGTCTATGCCGCGCCCGAGCAGGTCGGCCCGGCGCTGATCGGCATCCTGCGCGACGAACACTGGCAGGTGCGCGTCGAGGCCGCGGTGAGCATCGGCAAGCTCGACTACCAGGCCGCACTGCAGCCCCTGGTCGAGGCCACGCACGACAGTTTCTGGCAGGTCCGGGAAAAGGCCGTCGATGCGCTCGGCAAGCTCGGTGCGGTGGGCGCGATCCCGGCGCTCGGCGTCTGCGCCCGCGATCCGATGAGCAACCTGCGCAAGGCGGCCATCGGCGCGCTGGGCGCCATCGCTCACAACGATGGCCGCCCCTTCGTCGAACTGGCCATGGACGACCCCGATCCGGACGTCCGCAAGCTCGCCCGCTGGGCCATGTCGAAACTCGACGCCGCGGCCTGATTTTTACGCGCTTCTTGCTGCACAGCACTTGAAGCCGAAACGTCACGCGCGCAACGGGGCGGGTACGCCCAGCCAAGGCGAAGGTGGCGCGCGGGAGCGGAGTTTACAGGCCGTCAATGAGCATCCCGCGCGCCACCTTCAACGCGGCATCCGCAAGCGCAGTAGTTTCGAGGAGAACGAAATGACCTATGTCGTCACAGAGAACTGCATCCGCTGCAAATACACCGACTGCGTGGAAGTCTGCCCGGCCGACTGTTTTCACGAAGGCCCCAACTTCCTCGTCATCAACCCCGAGACCTGCATCGACTGCAGCCTCTGCGCGCCGGAATGCCCGGCCGATGCGATCTTCGCCGACAACGCCCTGCCCGAAGGTCAACAGCACTTTCTCGAACTCAACGCCGAGCTGGCCGAAGTCTGGCCGGTGATCACCCAGAGCGCCTCGCCGCTGGCCGAGGCCGAAACCTGGGTCGACCAGGGCGGCAAGCTAGCCTTTCTGGAGCGCTGACGCATGCCCCGACTTGTCATGACGAGTGGGTTGCGCCACGGGGTGCTGGCACTGGTGACAGTCTGTGCCGCCACGCTCGGCAGCGCCCGCCCGGTGGACACGCCGGAACGCTTCGTGCGCAGCCCCGAAGCGCCCACGCTGCTCGTCAGCGGCGGCCCGGCGCCCATGCCGCGCGGCCTCGTCATGCCGTTCATTCGCTAGAGGCCGCAGGCCCGGAGAGATTCATGAACGCCTTCACCGCATCGAATCACGACACCAACCCCCATATCGCACAGCCCCAGCGGCTGATCGACCCACCGCTCGAGATCCGCCTGCGCAAGGTGCAGCGCGTGCTGGAACTGACCTGGCCGGATGGCGCGCAGAGCCGCATCAGCTGCCTGACGCTGCGGCGGGCCTGCGCCTGCTCCAATTGCCAACGCCTTCAGCAGACCGGCGCGCTGACGCTGATCGACGCCGAGGTCGGAGTGAACCGCCTGGAACTGTCCGGCATCAGCGGTCTGCAGCTGTATTTCAGCGACGGTCATTTCCGCGGCCTGTACCCCTGGGCCTATCTACGTGATCTTGGCGATCCGGCATGAATGCCCGGCTCGAGGCCCTCGCCCCGCCCGTCGCGCTGTGCCGCAAGCACTACCCGGGCCTGGCCCTGTGTGCGGTGCTGGCGCTGGCCGGCAGCTTTCTCGCCGATCACTACGGCGCGCCCGCGCTGCTGATGGTGTTGCTGCTCGGTCTGGGTTTCGCCAGCCAGGGCAGCGAGGCACGCATGCAGCCGGGCGTCGCGTTGTGCAGCCGGCAACTGCTGCGCATCGGCGTGGCGCTGCTCGGCGCGCGCATTGGCGTTGCACAGCTGGAAGCGGTTGGTGCGCGGCCCTTGTTGCTGGTGCTCGTGACGGTGCCACTGGTGCTCGGCCTGGCGCTGCTGCTCGGCCGGCTGCTGCGACTGCCGACTCTGCACAGCCTGGTGGCGGGCGCGGCAGTGGCGATCTGCGGCGTATCGGCGGCAATTGCCGTGGCGGCGGTGATCCCTGCCGGGCGCCTGGAAGAGCGCCGGCTGCTCGCCGTGGTGGTCGGTGTGACGGCCCTCGGCACGCTGTCGATGCTGCTCTACCCGCCGCTGACCGGCCTGCTCGGGCTGGATGCGCTCGACAGCGGCCTGCTGCTCGGCGCCAGCATCCATGACGTCGCCCAGGCGGCCGGCGCCGGGTACCTCGTCTCGGATACCGCCGGCGACGTCGCGGCCCTGACCAAGCTGCTGCGCGTCGCCCTGCTCGCGCCGCTGGTGCTGGTGATCGGCCTGCTGCTGCGCCGGCAGGGACCGGGCAGCCCGGACTTTCCGCTGTTTCTGCTCGGCTTTCTCGGCCTGTTCACGCTGAACAGCCTCGGCTGGCTGCCGGCCTGGCTGCGCGAGGCGCTGGTCGCTGGCTCGCACGCCTGCCTGCTGCTGACCATGGCCGCGCTCGGCATGCGCACCCGTGTCGGCGACCTGTTTGCCCAGGGCTGGCAGCCCTTCGCCCACCTGGCCCTGCTCAGCGCCGCGCTGCTGCTGGCGACGAGCCTGCTGCTGACCCTGTTCTGATCGACTCAAACCACGAGAGAGGAAGGCCCCATGTCTACACTCGGCACCGAAAACGTTCTATCCGTGCATCACTGGAACGACACCCTGTTCAGCTTTCGCACCACCCGCGACCCGGCGCTGCGGTTCGAGAATGGCCACTTCGTGATGATCGGCCTGGAAGTCGACAGCAAGCCGCTGATGCGCGCCTACAGCATCGTCAGCGCCAATCACGACGAGCACCTGGAATTCCTCAGCATCAAGGTGCCAGACGGGCCGCTGACCTCGCGCCTGCAACACCTGAAGGTCGGCGACTCGCTCATCGTCAGCCGTAAGCCGGTCGGCACCTTGGTGATGCATGACCTGAGGCCCGGCAAGCACCTCTACCTGCTCGGCACCGGCACGGGGCTGGCGCCCTTCATGAGCATCGTGCGTGATCCCGAAGCCTACGAGCGTTTCGACAAGATCGTGCTGGTGCACGGGGTGCGCGAGGTCAGCGAGCTGGCCTACCACGACTACCTCACCGAGGAACTGCCGGCACACGAATTCCTTGGTGAAGAGGTGCGGGCCAAGCTGCTCTATTACCCGACAGTGACGCGCGAGGCGTTCCGCAACACAGGCCGCATCAATACGCTGATCGAGACAGGCAAGCTCACCGACGATCTCGGCCTGCCGCCGCTAAACCCCGAGACCGACCGCGTGATGCTCTGTGGCAGCCCGGCGATGCTCGACACCCTCACCGGCCAGCTCGACGCCTTGGGGTTCCAGGCCTCACCCAGCCAAGGCGTGCCGGGCGACTACGTCATCGAACGCGCTTTCGTTGAAAAGTAAGCATATCTGGAACAGGCGAGCCGGCTAGCGCCGCATCGAAGTACTCACTAGCCGGCTCGCCTGTCTGGACATGACGCCAGTCCCTAGTTCGCGATGCGCTTTCGCACGCCGCCGTCTCAACAGGTGGCTTCTACCACTCCAGCCACCTCCGTTCGCCTGTCCGCCTGCTTGCCGAGCTGCCAGCCGAGATAGCCCCATAGCAGCGCGCAGATTGCGCCGGCCACGGCGACCAGGCCGGCACCCTGACCGAACATGTCCAGTGCAGTCTTCCCCCAACCGCTGACGGCATCACCGGCGCGGTAGACGACCGTGTCGATGACGTTCTTCGCCTTGTATTTGCTTTCCGCATCCAGGGGCGCGAAGAGCATCTCCCGCCCGGGCCGGACGAAAGCGTATTCGCCGATTCGACGCACGATCATCAGCGCCGCAAGCAAGGCGAAGCTGGGCATCAGCGCCAGACCGACAAAGCCGACGCAGACAAGCAGCGGCACGATCGCCAGCAACACGCGCACGCCCAGCTTCTGCGCCAGCCGTCCGGTGATGAACAGCTGAGACAGCAGTGCTCCGGCCTGGACGACCACATCAATAGCGCCGAACACCCGAATCTGCGCCGCCCGGTCGGGGAACAGTTCGGCCACCAGACGCGCCTGCTCGAAATAGAGAAAGGTCGTCACGGTGGCCAGCAGCACCACGAAGCCGGCGATGCCGAGCAGATAAGGCGACTGCAGCACCCGCATCATCCCGCTGAACGGGTTGCCCGGCACCGGCTTGCGCGTGCTCTCCGCCGGGGTCGCGCCAGGCCGCCCTGCTCCGCCGACTTCACGCCAGCGCATCAGCGAGAACTTGAGTGCCAGCGCGCCGCCCAGCAGCAGCGCGGCGAGCAGCATCAACCCCGCCTCTCCCAGACTGCCGATCAGCAATGCGCTGAGCGCTGGCCCGACCAGTCCGCCGACGCTCGCCCCGGCAGCGATAAAGGCGAATAGCCGCTTGGCCTGGGCGCTGTCGAATACGTCCGCCATCAGGCTCCAGGCCACGGACACGACAAACAGGTTGTAGACCGAGATCCACACGTAGAACACCCGCGCCAGCCAGGGGTTTTCGCCCTGCAGCATAAACAGCACGGAGAACAGCAGCAGGTTCAGGCAGAAGAAGCCGTACACCCAGTCGACGAAATGTAGCCGCGGTACGCGCGAGCTGAGCCAGGCGAACAACGGAACGGCCACCAGCATGACGACGAAGGTCGCGGTAAACAGCCATTGCAGGTTCTCCACCCCCGCCGCAATCCCCATCGACTCGCGGATCGGGCGCAGCATGAAGTAACCGGCGAACAGGCAGAAAAACAGTAGGAAACCACTCAGCGCCGGGCGCAGCTCGTGTTCCTCGGCATTGATCGCGGTGCTCAGGCGATGCACAACGGATGGCGTGCTCATGGGCGCGCTCCTGAAAAAGGAAGAGAGGTAACAGGGCGCGAGCGCAAAGCCGCGCCCGAGGGTTCAGGGATAGCGCACGCCGGTCAGGCGTTCCGACAGCTGCCACAGTTCGGCGGCATCGGCCTGTTTCGCGGCAGCCTCGGGAACCCTGGCAAAGCCCAGCGGGCCGCGTTTCTCCTCCTCGCCGGTCGGCCCGTAATAGGCGCCGCCGACCGCTTCCGGCGCGGTCGCCGCATACAAGGTCGGCAGTGCACCCTGGGCGGCGGAGTGGTATTTGTCGCGGTCCTTGGCCCAGTTGGCGGCGAACTCACTGTCCAGCCCTGGGCCGCGCTCGACCAGTTCGGTGACCGCGACTCCAGGGTGCGCGGCAATGCTACGAATGCCCCAGCCGGCAGTATCGCTGTAACGCTGCAGCTCCATCGCCCACATCAGCACCGCCAGCTTGGATTGCGCGTAGGTGGCGTAGGGGTTGTAGTCCTGCTCGGCCTGCAGGTCCGCGAAGTTCAAGCGACCTCGACCCGCCGCAATGCTGGACAGGCTGACCACCCGGGCATCGTCGCTTTCCAGCAGCAGCGGCATCAGCAATGCGGTCAGGGCGAACGGGCCCAGGTAGTTGGTCGCCAGCTGCAGCTCGTGGCCATCAGCCGAGGTGCCCCGCTCAGGCGGCGCCATGATCGCGGCATTGTTGATCAGCACGTCCAGACGCGGCAGGCGTTGTTGAAGACGCTCGGCGAGGCTGCGCACCGAGGCCAGGTTGGCCAGATCAACAGCCTCGAACTGCACGCGGGCATCCGGAACCTGCTCACGTATCCGCTCGATCGTCTCCTGCCCGCGCTCGGCGTTGCGCGCGGCAATGATGACCTCCGCGCCAGCGCGCGACAGCGCCAGTGCATCCTCGTAACCCATACCGCTGGTGCCGCCGGTGACCAGCACGATGCGGCCGGTCTGAGCCGGCATGTCGGCCAGGCTCCAATCGGGTTTTGGCGATGGCCGGTTGGCGGCTTCGACGGCCAGTGTCCCAGCCAGCGCCACCCCTGCTATTAGCGTTCTGGCCAGCTTCATCAATGGCCGGGCATGGCCGCCCGGCTCGGTTGCGTTTCTCTGCGCCATGATCGTTTCCTCTTCATCGTGAATGGCCTACCTCAGGCAGAGGCGGCCGACGGACGAAGTATCAGCGTACGATCAGATGCTGATAATCCAGGCAAACATGGACGGGCTGTTCGCCCAATCGTACAGTCGACGAATTCAAGGAGGCTCCATGCGTCAACCCAACCTGAGTGATGTCGCGCTGTTTGCCACCGTGGTCGAAGCCGGAGGGTTTCGTGCCGCGGCTCAGAAACGCGGTATGTCGGCATCTTCGCTGAGCGATTGCATACGCCGCCTGGAAAGCGATCTGGGCCTGCGCCTGCTCAACCGCACCACCCGCAGCATCACCCCGACCAGTGCAGGCGAACGCCTGCTGGAACGCCTGCGACCGGCGCTCGAAGAAATTAGCGCCGCGTTCAATGATCTGGACGATGACTCCCACAGGCCGGTCGGCACCCTCAAGCTCAACGTACCGGTGCCGGTGGCTCGCTTCCTGTTGCCGGACCTGTTGAGCCGCTTCCTCAAGCTCTACCCGGCGGTGAACGTCGAAGTCGTGATGGAGAACACCTTCATCGACGTCATCGCGGCGGGCTACGACGCAGGGGTGCGCTACGAGGAAAGCCTGGCCAAGGACATGATCGCCATTCCCGTCGGCCCGCGCCGGCAACGCTTCGTCGCAGCCGCCGCGCCTGCCTACCTCGCCGCCCACGGCACGCCGCGGCACCCATCCGAGCTGACCGAGCATCAGCTGCTCGGCCATCGTTTCGAGAGCGGCAAGGTGGGTATTTTCGAATTCGAGAAGGACGGCCGAACCTTGCGCGTACCGCCACAAGGCCAGCTCGTGACCTCCTCCCATGACCTGAAAACCAGTGCGGCGATCAACGGCCTGGGCGTCATTTATACCTTCGAAGACTTCATCCGCGAGCCGCTGGCCGATGGGCGCCTGACGCCCATCCTCGAAGACTGGTGGCAGTCTTTCGACGGCCCCTACCTCTACTACCACGGCCGCCGCCACATGCCCTCGCCGCTCAGGGCCTTCGTCGATTTTCTCAAGGCCGAGGGGCAAGAGCGGGCCTGACTCGACGCAGGTCAGGGCTTGGGCAGATAACCCGGCAACGCTTCCAGCCGCTTCATCCAGCGGGCGACGTGACTGTACGGCGTGAGATCCACATCCCCTTCCGGCGCCAGCACCACGTAGGGGTAGACCGCGCAATCGGCGATGGTCGGTCGGTCGATCGCCAGCCAATCGTGGCGCTGTAGATGATCATCCAGCAGCTTGAGCACCGCTGGTGACTTTTCCAGCGCCGCGGCCTTGTCCAGCGGATAACCGAACTTCTGTACCAGCCGCGCCGCATTCAGGCTCTGCTGGATCTCGTTGGCGGTGAAGGACAGCCACTGCACGATCTCCGCCTGCCCACGCGGGTTGTCCGGCCACCACGCCAGGCCGCCGTACGTACCAGCGAGGTAAACCAGAATGGCCTGCGAGTCGCGGACGATATGCCCGCCATCATCCAGAACCGGCAACTGCCCGAGCGGGTTCAGCTCGGACAGCGGCGGCTTCTTGTGTGCGCCATTGGCGAAATCCACGGCTACCCGTTCAAGGTCGATGTTTGCCAGCGCAGCGAACAGCCGCACCTTGTAGCAGTTGCCGGATGGGCCCAGATCATACAGTTTCATTGCGCACCTCCTCTGATGAGCTGATTGAATTCGAGAACGTTGCCGTCCGGGTCGCGGATGAACAGCGCGATCCGCCGCGGACCGATGGGATGCGGTCCCTCGGTAATGACGATGCCGTGCGCCTCGAGCCAGTGCTGGAGCGCCGCGAGGTCATCGACGATAAACGCCGGATGGGTCATGCCAGGCCGCTTGACCGGCGCATCCAGCAGCACGTTGTGCGCATCAGCGGCACGCGCACCGTTGAAGATCAGGTTGATGCGCACGCCATCCGGGCTGAGCATTTCGTTCGCTTCGAACAGCGGAAAGCTCGCGCTCTCGACGAAGCCCAGCGCCTGGTAGAAGGCCATCGCGCGCGGCCGGTCGCTGACACGAATACCGATGTGGTCGTAGGCGAGAATGCGAGCGGGACTGGCTGATTGATTCATGTGCGAAACTCCAAAAGACCTCAGTCCCTGCAGTGTCAGCCGCCACACGGGTTTCACCTATGCCGCGGGCCTGACAACATCTATGCAGCAATCGCACAAATCCCGGGGTGGCAATGGACAAGCTCAAGGCAATGGCCAACTTCGTTCGCATCGTCGACAACGGCAGCCTGAGCTCGGCCGCCGATGCCACCGGGCAATCCGTGGCATCGCTGGTGCGCTCACTGGCCGCGCTGGAGCGGCACCTCGGCGTGCGCCTGCTTAACCGCAGCACCCGGCGCATGGCACTGACCGACGAGGGCGCGGAATACCTGGCTTGGAGCCGGCGCATGCTGGCGGACTTCGCCGACATGGAACAGCGCCTGGAAGCCAGCGACGGCGCCGTCCGCGGCCTGCTGCGCATCACCGCGCCGGTGGAGTTCGGCCAGCGTTACGTTGCGCCGCTGGTGAACGAATTTCTCAAGAAGCATGCGGATATCAGAGTCGAGCTGAACCTGAGCGACCAGATCGTCCCGCTGCTCGACGAACGCCTCGACCTCGCCCTGCGCATCGGCCACCTCCCCGACTCGGCCATGGTCGCCCGACAGATCGGCAGCACCCGGCTGATCACCTGCGCCAGCCCCGACTACCTGAGCACCGCCCCCGCCATCGACACCCCGGCGGCACTGGAGGACCACGCCTGCATCCTCTTCGCCGCCCAGGGCCGCCACTGGTACTACCGCCACGGCGAAAAGGAACAGGCCGAAGAAATCACCCCACGCCTGACCTGCAACCAGATCCGCACCACCAGCCTTGCCTGCGTGCAAGGCCTCGGCATCACCCGGCTGATGCACTATCAGGTCGCCGATGAACTGGCTGATGGTCGTCTGGTAAGGGTGCTCAGGGATTACGAGCCGAAGGACCTGCCGATCCAACTGGTCTACCCGCACGCCTTGCAGCTATCACCAAGGGTGCGGGCATTTGTGGAGTGGGTTTGTCTTAGGTTGGAGAGGGGGTTGCCGGGGTTGGGTTAGGGTCGCGGCTGACTGCTATCGGCCGATTCTGTTGAAAAAGTAGGTTTAGCGGCGGCCTGCCGATCAGGTGTGCCTGCTGTCGAAGTGACTGCAAGCCACTTCAGGTTGCCTTTCGGCGTTTCGCTGAGCGTCCTTGCTCAGGCCTGAGGGTTAATTTGAAGGTTTCTGCTCTCAGCAGGCGTACCTATCCCGTGAGCGGTGGCCCTTGAGGCAAAAGCTTGGCCATGCGTCGCAGGTTCTGCACCGCCGCCGCCAAAGTGAATTCGTCAGTGGCACCTGTCAGGCCGCGCAGTCGTAAACGATCGAGTTTCATGATCCGTTTGAGGTGGGCGAACAGCATCTCCACCTTCTTTCGTTCGCAGCGAGAGACGAGGTATTCCGGTGTCTTGGCGATGCGCCTGGCCACATCGCGGGCAGCCTCATGGATACTGCGGACGATCTTCCGATTCGGCGTGTTGGGGCAGCATTTCGCTTTCAGCGGACAGGTAGTGCAGTCGGTTTGGCTGGAGCGATAAATGATGGTGTTGGCCTTGGTCACCCGCGATCTTTTCTGGGTGAAGGCGCGCCACTCACTGCGTAGTGGTTTGCCGGCTGGGCAGCGGTATTCATTGGCCTCCTGGTTCCAGTGGAAGTCGTTACTGGAGAGGCTGTCGTCCTTGCGCTCAGTCTTGTCCCACACCGGCACATGCGGCTCGATGTCCTTTTCTTCGACCATCCAGGCCAGCATCGGGGCGGTGCCATAAGCGGTATCGCCGATAAGGCGTTCCGGTGTGAGATCGAACTGAGCTTTGACACGCTCGACCATCGTCCTAGTCGAATCGACTTCGGCGGTACGGTGCGCCGGGGTAGCTTCCACGTCCATGATCACACCGTGCTCAGTGTCGATCAGGTAATTCGTGGAGTAGGCAAAAAAGGCCGGCCCACCTGGCGCTGCTGTCCAACGGGACTGAGGATCTGTGAGCGAAATTTTCTTGGGAAGAGCCTCAGCCAGCGCCTCTTCATCAAGGGCTTCGAGGTACTCGCGCACTGCGCGGCTGCTGAGCTTTGGATCGTTCCAATCGACCTCATCTCCCGCTACCCCACGTTGCCGGCTGGCATCCGCCTTGATGATGCTAGCGTCGACGGCAAAACCTTCGCCCTTGACTAGGCCGGCTGCCATGCAACGCCGCAGCACCTCATTGAACAACCAGCGGAACAGATCGCTGTCACGAAAACGCCCATGGCGATTCTTCGAGAAGGTCGAGTGATTGGGGACTTCGTCTTCCAGACCCAGCCGGCAGAACCAGCGATAGGCCAGGTTCAGGTGCACCTCTTCGCACAATCGCCGCTCGGAACGAATGCCATAGCAGTAGCCGACGACCAGCATGCGCACCATCAATTCCGGGTCAATCGAGGGGCGTCCGATGGGACTATAGAAGTCCGCCAGGTAGGCGCGCAGATCACTAAGATCCAGGCACTGGTCGATGCTGCGCAGGAGGTGTTGAGCCGGGACGTGATCTTCTAGGTTGAACGAGTAGAACAGGCGCTGCTGTCCTCCCGGTAACTGCCCCATCATGCTGTTCGCCCCCACGCTCGCTGACAGAGCAATTTTGCCAACGGCATGGAGAGGCCGCTACTTTTTCAACAGAATCGGCCGGAAGCTGTCGCTGGGCCAGGCATTGCAGATGGAGTACGCGCTAAGCCTGAATTGCTGTCGCCACCCAGAGTTCGCCGAAGGCGTCCGTGCCCGCCTGATCGACAAGGACAATAGGCCAGGCTGGCATTGGCCGGACGCCCTCCACGTTCCGCCAGCGGTGGTCGAGGCGCACTTCGAGCCGACCTGGGAAGGGGATCATCCACTGACCGGCCTGGCCTGAATGCCCTCTCATCACCGATAGTAGTGCTGACGGCCGCCCCTATCGTAATGAGGCCGTAGCCGATGATCGCGCCCATCCCTGATCAGCGGCGGACGCTGCTGGCGATGTTCCTGGCGCCAGTAGCCACGTCGCTCGAAGCCGCGATGGCGGTCGTAGTATTGCGGCGGAAGCTGACTCTGATAACGCGGCGGCAGGTTGCGCGGGTACTGCGGATAGTGGGAATAAGGGCTTCGCGGGTCGTATTGATGCGGACGGTTATGCTGACGATAGTCCCGGTCATAGTGTCGCGGCCCCGGGTTGTAGTAGCGCGGACTCTCCGCCTGGAAGACCCAGACGCCGTCTCGCCGCTCCGCATGGGCCTGCAGGCTCATGCCCAGGCCGACACAGAGCAGAATAAGCAGTGAAGAACGAATGCTCATGGAAACCACCTCCGATGGCGTCACAGGCTTCGATTCATCAGACCACAACCGTGAGACAGCTGCAGAAACAGCGGACAACCGGCAGCTCTGACACGACGTCATGCGTCGCGCGAGGACCGCGACGGGCCGCCGCACCTTGTATGGCTGCCGCTGCTTCCCGATAATAGCGGCCCTTTAGCCCCACGGCTCTCGCAGAGCGGACGGAACGGGAATAGACCCTAGATGACCGAACTCGCCCTGATCATGGTTAGCGCCATCCTGGTCAACAATTTCGTGCTGGTGCAGTTCCTCGGTCTGTGCCCGTTCATGGGCGTCTCGAAGAAGATCGAGACCGCCATCGGCCTGTCGCTGGCCACCACCTTCGTGCTGACGCTTGCTGCCATGTGCAGCTACCTCGTCCAGCAGTATGTGCTCAAGCCGCTGGACCTCGAGTTTCTACGCACCATCAGCTTCATTCTGGTGATCGCGGTGACCGTTCAGTTCACCGAGATGGTGGTGAACAAGACCAGTCCGTTGCTGTACCGCGTACTCGGCATCTTTCTGCCGCTGATCACCACCAACTGCATCGTGCTCGGCGTGGCGCTGCTCAATGCCAACAAGGCCGAATTCACCTTTCTTACCGCCACCGTCAACGGCTTCGCCGCAGGGCTGGGCTTTTCCCTGGTGCTCGTACTGTTCGCCGCCATGCGCGAGCGCATCGCCATTGCAGACGTGCCGAAGTCGTTCCAGGGCGCGGCGATCGGCATGGTCACCGCCGGCCTGATGTCGCTGGCATTCATGGGCTTCACCGGGCTGATCAAGCTATGAGCGCAGTCGTCATCGCGATCCTCGCCCTGCTCGCGCTGTGCTTGCTCGGCGGCGCCATCCTCGGTTTCGCCGCTGTGCGCTTTCGTGTCGAAGGCGATCCGATCGCCGAGCAGATCAATGCCCTGCTACCCCAGACCCAATGTGGCCAGTGCGGCTATCCGGGCTGCAAACCCTACGCCGAAGCCATTGCCGGCGGCGACAAGATCAACAAGTGCCCACCGGGCGGCGAAGCGACCATCCAGGCCCTGGCCGATCTGCTCGATGTCGAGGCGGAGCCGCTGGATGCCGAGGGTGGCGAAAAGCCGCAGATGGTCGCCTACATCCGTGAAGCCGAGTGCATCGGCTGCACCAAGTGCATCCAGGCCTGCCCGGTTGACGCCATCGTCGGTGCCGCGCGGCAGATGCACACCGTGATCATTTCCGAGTGCACCGGCTGCGACCTGTGTGTCGAACCCTGCCCGGTGGACTGCATCGACATGATCGAAGTCGGCAGCAACCTGCAGAGCTGGAAATGGAACCGGCCGCTGGCGCCCGGCCAGCTGATCGCAACTGATCGGGAGCAGGCCGCATGACCGCACTGAAGATCTGGGACATCCACGGCGGCATTCATCCGCCGGAACACAAGGATCTGTCCAACCGCACCCCGATCCAGCCGGCCCCGCTGCCCAAGCGCCTGGTCCTGCCACTGACGCAGCACCTCGGAGCGCCGGCCGAGCCCTGCGTCACTCTTGGCGAACGGGTACTCAAAGGTCAGCAGATCGCTGTCGCCAGCGGGTTTGTCAGCGCGCCGCTGCATGCTCCTACCTCCGGACTGGTCAGCTTCATCGGCCCGCAGCCCTACCCGCATGTATCAGGCATGCTCGCCAACGCGATCGTCATCGACAGCGATGGCGAAGACAAATGGATCGACCTGCATCCGCAGCCGGATTACCGTGAACTCGAGCGCCCTGCCCTGCTCGAGCTGATTCGCCAGGCCGGCATCAGCGGCCTCGGCGGCGCCGGCTTCCCCACCGCCGTGAAGCTCAGCCCCCCGCCGACCCAGACGATCCGCACGCTGATCATCAATGGCACCGAGTGCGAGCCCTACATCACCGCCGATGACCTGCTGATGCGTGAAAAGGCGGCCGAGCTGGTCGCGGGGATCGAGATACTCGCGCACCTGATTCAGCCGCAAGAGGTACTGATCGGCATCGAGGACAACAAGCCCGAAGCGATCGCCGCAGTGCGGGCTGCCATCGGCGAGCGCCCCTTCACGTTGAAGGTCTTCCCAACCAAGTATCCGTCCGGCGGCGAAAAGCAGCTGATCCAGATTCTCACCGGAGAAGAGGTTCCCAGTGGCGGCTTGCCGGCGGATATCGGCATGCTCTGCCAGAACGTCGGAACCTGCGTCGCCATCCACGACGCCGTGCTCCTCGGCAAGCCGTTGATCTCGCGCATCACCACTCTGACCGGCGAGGCGCTGGCGCGGCCGATGAACGTCGAGGTGCTGATCGGCACCCCCGTGGATGAACTGCTGGCCTTCGCCGGTCTCGATCAGCACAGGCTCAACCGTCTGATTATGGGCGGCCCGATGATGGGCTTCAGCCTGCCATCCCTTGAGGTGCCGGTGGTCAAGACCACCAACTGCCTGCTGGCGAGCACGCTGGAAGAGCTGCCGCCACCGCCGCCCGCTCTGCCGTGCATCCGTTGCGGAGAGTGCGCCGAGGCCTGCCCGGTCAGCCTGCTACCGCAGCAGCTGCATTTCTTTGCCCTCGGCCAGGAGCATGAGCAACTCAAGGCCCATAACCTGTTCGACTGCATCGAGTGCGGCGCCTGCGCCTACGTCTGCCCCTCCAACATCCCCCTGGTGCAGTATTACCGCGCTGCCAAGGGTGAGATCCGCGAGCTGGAGCAGAAGCAGCAGAAGGCCGAGCACTCCAAACAGCGCTTCGAGCTTCGCCAGGAACGTCTACGGCGCGCCGAAGAACAGAAGGAAGCCGAACGCAAGGCCCGTGCCGAACGTGCGGCACGCGCCAAGGCGGCGCAAAGCGAGAGCGGCCCGACCGCGACCACAGCCGAGACGGCGGCCCCGGCACAGAAGACCAGCCTTTCCGAAACGCAGAAGAAACTTAAGATCGAGGCCAGCATGGCCCAGGTCGCCCTGAAGAAAGCCGAGAAGCAGCTGGCCACCCATGCCACTGCCGAGCTGGAAGCCCAGGTTGCCGATCTGCGCAACGCCGCCGAGGCCGCGCAGCGTGCGTTGGATGCCGCCATGCAGACGGACTCCGCTCCGCCCGCCACTGCGCCAGGGCCAGACGATGCCGTTGCGAAAAAAGCCAAGATCGAAGCCGCCATGCTCAAGGCACAGATTCGCAAACTGGAGAAGGTCGAAACGCCGGACGACGACCAGCAAGCCGAACTCGCCCGTCTACGTCAGCAGCTGAACGACGCCGAACAGGCGCTGACCGCCGCGCAGAGTGCAGCGCCCGCTCCCGCCGCCAAGCCGGCCGATGACGAAGCACTGAAAAAAGCCAAGATCGAAGCTGCCATGCTCAAGGCGCAGATTCGCAAGCTGGAGAAGATCGAAGCACCGGACGACGCCCAACAAGCCGAACTCGGCCGCCTGCGCCAGCAGCTGCACGACGCCGAACAGACGCTGGCCGCCGCGCAGAGTGCAGCGCCCGCCCCCGCCGCCAAGCCGGCCGATGACGAAGCCCTGAAGAAGGCGAAGATCGAAGCCGCCATGCTCAAGGCGCAGATCCGCAAGCTGGAGAAGGTCGAAACGCCGGACGACGACCAGCAAGCCGAACTCGCCAGCCTGCGCCAGCAGCTGCACGACGCCGAACAGGCGCTGACCGCCGCGCAGAGTGCAGCGCCCGCTCCCGCCGCCAAGCCAGCCGATGACGAAGCACTGAAAAAAGCCAAGATCGAAGCTGCCATGCTCAAGGCGCAGATCCGCAAGCTGGAGAAGGTCGAAACGCCGGACGACGACCAGCAAGCCGAACTCGCGCGCCTGCGCCAGCAGCTGCATGAAGCAGAGCAGGGCCTCAGTGCCGCGCAGAATTCGGCGCCAACACCGGATGCGAAGCCAGCCGCTGACGATGCACTGAAGAAAGCCAAGATCGAACTGGCGATGAAGCGCGCCGAACTCAAGAAAGCCGAGAAAGCCGGCGCCGAAGAACCGGAGCTCAGCCGTCTGCGTGATGCGCTGAGCGCAGCGGAGCAAGCGCTGCACGCTGCCGAGGATGCTTCGCAGAAACCCGCGCCCGAGCTGGTACGGACCAGCAAGCCGGGAGTCGATGATCGCCAGCGAGCGCTCAAGACCGAGCTCGCCTTTGCCCGAGCCGATCTGCGCAAGCTTGAGCGCGACGAGAACGCAGAGTCCGCTGCAATAGACGCTGCCCGCGCACGGTTGAGCGAGGCGGAACGCCAGATGGCGGAATATCAGGACTCATGAACCCACGGCTCGAGACGGCAGCAACCTTCGTCGCCTGGGTGAAACACCAACACATAGAACGGACACAAGGCGTAGGCTCCCCAGCCTGCACCCAGTCAACGCGTTAGAACCGGAGAGCCAATGGCCCTGCCCCGCATCACTTCGCCCCATGCCAAGGGCCCCAGCCGTACCCAGCGCGTCATGCTGCTGGTGCTCGCGGCTACCCTGCCCGGCGTGATCGTGCTGACCTGGCTTTACGGCGCCGGTACGTTGATCAACATGGCCTGGGCCTGCGCGGCCGCTCTTGGTTTCGAAGCAGCGATTCTGAAGCTGCGCCAGCGTCCGGTAGGCTTCTTTCTCCGCGATGGCAGCGTGCTGGTTACCGCTGTGTTGCTGGCCCTCGCGCTGCCGCCCTACTCACCCTGGTGGCTGACACTGATTGCCACTGGTTGCGCGGTGGTCTTCGGCAAACAGCTGTATGGCGGCCTTGGCCAGAACCCCTTCAACCCGGCGATGATCGGCTACGTGGTGGTGCTGATTTCCTTCCCGGTCGAAATGACAACCTGGCCTGTGCCGCACAGCGTCGGGCTAGGTGCCGGCCTGCAGCACATCCTCGGCATCGCCTCGCTGCCCGATGGCTGGACCCAGGCCACGGCCCTCGACGTACTGAAGGTGAACAAAAGCCTGACCATCGACGAGCTGTGGAGCAATCCGGCGTTCGGCCACTTTGGCGGCATCGGTTCGGAGGTGGTGAACCTGGCTTTCCTGGCCGGCGGCCTGTTCCTACTGCACAAAAGGCTGTTCAGCTGGCATGCGCCAGTGGGCATGCTCGCCGCGCTGGTGGTGATGAGCCTGGTGTTCTGGAATGGCTCGGGCTCTGATAGCAACGGCTCGCCGCTGTTCCATCTGCTCAGCGGCGCCACCATGCTAGGCGCGTTCTTCATCGTCACCGATCCGGTCAGCAGCGCCACCAGCCCGCTCGGGCGTCTCATCTTCGGTGTTGGCGTCGGCATTCTGGTCTACGTCATCCGCGCCTGGGGCGGCTATCCGGATGGCGTGGCCTTCGGCGTGCTGCTGATGAACCTGGCGGCACCCACTATCGATTACTACACCCGCCCGCGCACCTACGGCCACCGCAAGGCCGAGCGCGGCTTCAAGCTGGGCGAATGACATGATGCTTCCGGAAATCAGCCGTTCCATGCTGAAGAACGCCGCGGTGCTGGGCCTGTTCGCAATTGTCACCGTAGGCGCGGTGACGCTGCTTCAGCAGGGAACCGCCGAACGCATTCAGGCCGCCGAACGCGCCGCACAGGTTCGCGCACTGGGTGAAATTTTGCCCGCAGGCAGTTATGACAATCACCTGCTCGACGACAGCGTGCTGATCCAGGACCGCTTGCTCGGCAACAAGAGCCCTCTGCCCGCTTATGTCGCAATCAAGGATGGCCGGCCAAGCGCCGTGATCCTCCAGGCCATCGCGCCGGATGGCTACAGCGGCGCGATTCACCTGCTGGTGGGCATCCACGCCGACGGCCGGGTCGCCGGTGTCCGCGTCATCGGCCATCGTGAAACGCCAGGACTGGGCGACAAGATCGAACTGGCGAAAAGTCCTTGGATTCGCAGCTTCGAAGGCAAGTCGCTGAGCAGCCCCGAGGCCGACGGCTGGGCGGTGAAGAAGGATCGCGGCGAGTTCGACCAGTTCGCCGGCGCCACCATCACCCCCCGCGCCGTGGTCGGCGCCGTGCACCGCGCCTTGCAGTACTTCGATGCGCACAAGGCCGAGCTGCTGGCAACCGGCGGCGAGACGACCGGGGCCGTCGGCGACGCCTTGGAAAGCCGCATCGAGCCCGCCGGAGCCACCGTCCACTCACGCGCCGGAAGTGCCGCCACCCGCGACGAGCTGCAAACCAACGAGCCTGAAGCCGAGCCGCAAGGGGATCAGCCATGAGCGCACCCAGCTATCGCGAACTGACCGTCAACGGACTGTGGAAGAACAACCCGGCGCTGGTCCAGCTGCTCGGGCTCTGTCCGCTGCTCGGCGTCAGCAACTCGGCGGTCAACGCACTCGGACTCGGCCTGGCGACGATGCTGGTGCTGACCTGTTCGAACATCGGCGTATCGCTGGTGCGCGGCGTGGTCAACACCGCGGTGCGTCTGCCGGCATTCGTGATGATCATCGCCGCGCTGACCACCTGCATTGAGCTACTGATGCAGGCCTTCACCTACGAGCTGTACCAGATCCTCGGCATCTTCATCCCGCTGATCACCACCAACTGCGTCATCCTTGGACGCGCCGACGGGTTCGCCGCCAAACACAATCCGCTGATCGCAGGCTTCGACGGCCTGGTCATGGGCATCGGCTTCTGTCTGGTTCTGGTGGTGCTCGGCGGCCTGCGCGAACTGTTCGGCACCGGTGCGCTGTTCGCCAACATGCACCTGCTGTTCGGCCCGATCGCCGCTGACTGGCAGATCACTCTGTTCAGCAACTACAAGGGCTTCCTGTTGGCGATTCTGCCGCCTGGCGCCTTCATCGTGCTCGGCCTGCTGATTGCGCTGAAGAACCGGATCGACCAGCAGCTTGCCGAACGTGCCCGCGCCACCCAGCCCGCTGCGCCGGCCACCAGCCGCCGCGTACGCGTAACCGGTGTGATCGAGTGAGCCCGTTCCGATGAATGCCGAAAAACGTCGGGAAATCTTCCGGCGCTTGCATGAAGACAACCCCGAGCCGAAGACCGAGCTGGCCTACAGCACGCCCTTCGAGCTGCTGATCGCCGTGATCCTCTCGGCCCAGGCCACCGATGTCGGCGTGAACAAGGCCACTGCCAGGCTCTACCCCGTGGCCAACACCCCGGAGGCGATCTACGCCCTCGGCTACGACGGCCTGTGCGAGTACATCCGCACCATCGGGTTGTATCCGAGCAAGGCGAAGAACGTCATCGAGACCTGTCGCATCCTGATCGAGAAGCATGGCGGCCAGGTGCCGGACAATCGCGAGGATCTGGAAGCCCTCCCCGGGGTGGGCCGCAAGACCGCCAACGTGGTACTGAACACGGCATTCCGCCAATTCACCATGGCGGTGGACACGCACATCTTCCGGGTCAGCAACCGCACCGGCATCGCCCCAGGCAAGAACGTTCTGGAGGTCGAACGCAAGCTGATTCGTTTCGTACCGAAGGATTATCTGCTCGATGCACACCACTGGCTGATCCTGCACGGCCGCTATGTCTGCAAGGCGCGCAAACCATTATGCGGCAGCTGTCGGATCGAGGATCTCTGCGAATACAGGCACAAGACTTCGGACGATTGAGTGCGCTAGCGAAAAGCTTGCATCGCGATTGAAAAAAACTTTTTTACCGGCTCCCGATTTGCGGCTATAAGGTGCGCCAAGAGCGCCCCGTAGCCTTGGAGTGAACAAGTGGCCGAGAAAGAAGACATTCAGATCGAAGACGATTTCATCGCCGAAGATGACGATGAGAGCAGCGAAGCTCCCGTCGAGGTCGCCAAGACCAATCTGACCAAGCGCCGAATCATCGACAACCTGCTGGAGGAACGCCGCCTGCAGAAACAGTTGAACGACTTCGACTTCGATCTATAAAAGAAAAAGCCCCGAAAGGGGCTTTTTCATATCTATCTATCAGTCAGCGCGCTTCGGCGATAACATTTCTATCTTGTAGCCATCCGGGTCTTCAACGAAGGCCAGAATGCTCGAACCGTGCATCATCGGCCCCGGCTCCCGGGTGATCTTGCCGCCACGGGCGCGGATGTCCTCGCAGGCCTTGTAGACATCTTCCACTTCCAGGGCGATGTGGCCGTAGCCATTACCCAGCTCGTAGGTCTCGACACCCCAGTTGTGGGTCAGCTCGATGACGCTGTTGTGCGCCTCGTCGCCGTAACCGACGAAGGCGAGCGTGAATTTGCCGTCCGGATAGTCTTTGCGGCGCAGCAGGGTCATGCCCAGCACTTCGGTGTAGAAGGCGATGGACTTTTCCATATCGCCGACACGCAGCATGGTATGCAGCAGTCTCATGATTCAGGTCTCCTCGTTCGGCAGCGCTTGTGGCAGTGCAGAAAGTACAACCCCGGCACATGGCCGGGGTCGGTTGGCTCAGGCGCGCCAGCTTATCAGAACTGGGTGCGGCCCTTGCCGGCAGCGATGCGCATGCGCAGGGCGTTGAGCTTGATGAAGCCGCCGGCGTCCGCCTGGTTGTAGGCGCCGCCATCCTCTTCGAAGGTCGCAATGTTGGCATCGAACAGCGAATCGTCGGACTTGCGGCCGACGACGATGACGTTGCCCTTGTACAGCTTCAGGCGCACGACGCCGTTCACGTTGACCTGGGAAGCGTCGATCATCTGCTGCAGCATGCTGCGCTCGGGACTCCACCAGTAGCCGTTGTAGATCAGGCTGGCGTACTTGGGCATCAGCTCGTCTTTCAGGTGCGCGACCTCGCGGTCGAGGGTGATCGACTCGATTGCGCGGTGGGCCTTGAGCATGATGGTGCCGCCGGGCGTCTCATAGCAGCCGCGGGACTTCATGCCGACATAGCGGTTCTCGACGATGTCGAGGCGGCCGATGCCATTTTCGCCGCCGATGCGGTTCAGCTCGGCCAGGACCTGAGCTGGAGTCATGTCCTTGCCATCGATGGCGACGATGTCGCCCTTGCGGTAGGTCAGTTCGATGTAGGTGGGGGTGTCCGGCGCCGCTTCCGGCGACTTGGTCCAGCGCCACATGTCTTCTTCGTGCTCGGTCCAGGTGTCTTCCAGCACACCGCCCTCGTAGGAGATGTGCAGCAGGTTGGCATCCATGGAGTAAGGCGACTTCTTCTTGCCGTGGCGCTCGATCGGGATGGCATGCTTCTCGGCGTAGTCCATCAGCTTCTCGCGCGACAGCAGATCCCACTCGCGCCAGGGAGCGATCACCTTGACGCCAGGCTTGAGCGCATAGGCGCCCAGCTCGAAGCGCACCTGGTCGTTACCCTTGCCGGTGGCACCGTGGGAGATGGCATCGGCACCAGTCTCGTTGGCGATCTCGATCAGGCGCTTGGCGATCAGCGGACGGGCGATGGAGGTACCCAGCAGGTACTCGCCTTCGTAAACGGTGTTGGCACGGAACATGGGGAAGACGAAGTCGCGCACGAACTCTTCGCGCAGGTCGTCGATGTAGATTTCCTTGACGCCCAGAGCCTGCGCCTTGGTGCGCGCTGGCTCGACTTCTTCGCCCTGGCCGAGGTCGGCGGTGAAGGTCACCACTTCACAGTTATAGGTGTCTTGCAGCCACTTCAGAATCACCGAGGTGTCCAGGCCACCGGAATAGGCCAGAACTACCTTCTTAACGTCCGCCATGCCATCAGCTCCACGGGTTGTACGGAAAGCCTGCGATTCTACCGGTCATGGGCTGGCTTTTACAGGGGCGCGCCGCTGCGGCGGCAATCAAGACGACGGGACGGCGGGAGCCGAGGGCGCAGGAGGCGCCGCTTCTCGCGCCAGGCGCAAGGTGACACGCCGATTCTTCGCGCGATTGGCCTCGCTGCTGTTGGCCACCAGCGGATAGCGCTCGCCATGGAAGCGCAGGGTGATCTGCTCCAGTGCTATGCCGTTGGCGACCAGGTACTCCTGAACCGCCAGTGCGCGACGGCGCGACAGATCACGATTGAGCAGGCGATTGCCGCTGTTGTCCGAGTGGCCATCAAGTTCGATGCGATTCACATTGGGATCGGCGCGCATGTACTGCAGAACGACATCGAGCCTGGCGCGCCCCTGAGCGTCCAGCACCACATCGCTGCTCGGGAAACCGATCTGCGACTGGCGCACCTGATCGAAATTGACTGGCAGCAGCTTGGCCGTACAGGCGCGGTAGTCCTCGTAAGCCTTGCCGAAGCGCGCCGGCAACAGGCGAATCTCCAGGGTATCGCCGCCGTGCATGGTGCGATGCCGAACCACCGGGCTACGCCCTTCGAGCAGGCCGCTGAGCAGGCGCCCGGCCTGTAGCTGGGTGCTGTTGAACGGAATATCGCCACCACTCACGGTGACCACGCCGAGATTGATATCGCTGCGTGACGGTTGCCAAGGCGCCGCTGCGGCAAGCAGTGTCGCCGAGCCGGCGCGAAGCCAGCGCTCCGGCGAGTGCAGACGAAAGACCGCCTGTTCGCCGGCACGCCTGACGAACTCGCCGCTGCCGAAACCGGCGATGGGCTGGGTCAGTCGACACTCGAACTGATCGCCCTCCACCTGCCATTGCACCCGTTCCAGCCGCGTCTGGAATGTCAGGGCGTTGGCCGGTGAAGCGAGCAGGCACAACAGTACGAGGGGGCGCAGGCGCACGATGAACTCCGAGAGGATGCGTATTCCTTCTAGGTATCGGTGCCCGACCGGCAAACTTGAGTGTGTCACGGTCAGTGCCCAAGCCTGGCAGACGAAGGCAAGATGCCGTCTCCGGGCTTTTCCGGTAGCATTCGCGCACGTTTCACCCGCCTGGAAACCCCTGCATGTCCGACCGACTCACCCTGTTGCGCCCCGACGACTGGCACATCCACCTGCGCGACGGCGCCGCCCTGCCTCACACCGTCGCGGATGCTGCTCGCCAGTTCGCCCGCGCCATCATCATGCCGAACCTGGTGCCACCGGTACGCAATGCCGACGAGGCCGAAGCCTATCGCCAGCGCATCCTGGCGGCTCGGCCGGCCGGCAGTGATTTCACGCCATTGATGGTGCTCTATCTCACCGACAGCACCAGTTCTGACGATATCCGCCAGGCCAAGGCCAGCGGCTTCGTGCATGCCGCCAAGCTATATCCGGCAGGCGCGACCACCAACTCCGCTTCCGGCGTGTCCGCGATCGACAACATCTTCGGTGTGCTGGAAACCATGGCCGAGGTCGGCCTGCCTTTGCTGGTCCACGGCGAGGTCACGCGCAGCGAGATCGATATCTTCGATCGCGAGAAGCATTTCATCGACGAGCAGTTGAGTCGCGTCACCGCGCGCTTCCCAACCCTGAAAGTAGTGTTCGAGCACATCACCACCCGTGACGCCGTGCAGTTCGTCCAGGCGGCAGGCACCAACGTCGGCGCCACCATCACCGCGCACCACCTGCTGTACAACCGCAACCACATGCTGGTCGGCGGCATTCGTCCGCACCTTTTCTGCCTGCCGGTGCTCAAGCGCAACGTTCACCAGGAAGCCCTGCTGGATGCCGCCACCAGCGGCAACCCGAAGTTCTTCCTCGGCACCGACTCGGCCCCCCACGCACAGCACGCCAAGGAAGCTGCCTGCGGTTGTGCTGGGTGCTATACCGCGCATGCGGCCATCGAGCTGTACGCCGAAGCCTTCGAGCAGCGGCAGGCGCTGGACAAACTGGAACCCTTTGCCAGTCACTTCGGTCCGGATTTCTACGGTCTGCCGCGCAACACCACGCAGATCACCCTGGTGCGCGAGGAGTGGAACGTGCCGGCCAATCTGCCATTCGGTGAGCAGGTCGTCGTGCCGCTGCGTGCCGGGGAACGACTGCACTGGCGTCTGGAGACGAACGCATGAGCGAAGAACACTTCGAAGACGAGCTCGAAGAGCACCTGCCGGGCAAACCCCGCTCGCCGATGGCGCGGCGTTTCCGTGGTTTCCTGCCAGTGGTGATCGATGTCGAGTGCGGCGGCTTCAACAGCGCAACGGATGCGCTGCTGGAAATTGCGGCCGTGACCATCGGCATGGACGAGCAAGGCCTGCTGTACCCGCAGGACACCTTGTTCTACCGCGTGGAGCCTTTCGCTGGCGCCAACATCGAGGCAGCCGCGCTGGAGTTCACCGGCATCAAGCTCGACCATCCGCTGCGCATGGCCGTGCCCGAATCGCAGGCCCTGACCGATATCTTTCGCAGCGTGCGCAAGGCGGTGAAATCCGCCGGCTGCAAGCGCGCGATTCTGGTCGGTCATAACAGCAGCTTCGACCTGGGATTTCTCAACGCAGCGATCGCTCGTTGCGAGATCAAGCGCAACCCGTTCCACCCCTTCTCCAGCTTCGACACCGCCACCCTCGCTGGCCTTGCCTACGGCCAGACTGTGCTGGCCAAGGCCTGCCAGGCCGCCGGGATCGACTTCGACGGCCGCGAGGCGCACTCGGCCCGGTACGACACCGAGAAGACCGCCGAGCTGTTCTGCGGCATCGTCAATCGTTGGCGAGAAATGGGCGGTTGGGAAGAGTTCGACGAGTAACGTCCGGGATACGGAGCATCGGGGCGAAGGCCCGCTTTGCAATGCCAGCAGTCGAGATCGACGCTGTAAACGAAAAAAGGCCAGTCATGCGACTGGCCTTTTTTGTATTACCGCAGCGTTACAGCGGCTTACCCCGGTTGCCGTGCTGGCCAACGAAGGCCTGAACGGCCTTCAGTTCGTTCGGCAGCACCGTGCAACGCTCGCTGCGTTCGAACAAATCAGCCAGATGCGCCGGCAGGGCAAGTGCCTGGCCAATACCCGCCTTCTCCACCGCATCCGGGAATTTCACCGGGTGCGCGGTGCCCAGTGTCACCATCGGGATGCTCAGGCTGCGACGGCATTCGCGCGCGGCATGCACACCGATAGCCGTATGCGGATCGAGCACCTCGCCGGTTTCCTTGAAAACCTGGGCGATGGTGGCGCAGGTCTGCTCGTCATCCACAGCCAGCGAATCGAACAGCTTGCGCGCTTCGGCCCAGCGTTCCTCTTCCACCGACAGCTTGCCGCTGGCACGGAAACCATCCAGCAATTCGGCCACGGCCTTGCCGTTGCGACCATGCAGGTCGAACAGCAGACGCTCGAAGTTCGACGACACCATGATGTCCATCGACGGCGACAGCGACGCGTGCAGGGTGTCCTTGTCGTAGCGGTTGCCGGACATGAAGCGATGCAGGATATCGTTGCGGTTGGTGGCAACGATCAGCTGGTTGATCGGCAGGCCCATGTTGCGCGCCAGATAGCCGGCAAAGATGTCGCCGAAATTGCCGGTCGGCACTGAGAACGCCACGGAGCGCGCCGGACCGCCGAGCTGCAGCGCAGCGTGGAAGTAGTAGACGATCTGGGCCATGATCCGCGCCCAGTTGATCGAGTTGACTGCCACCAGACGGGTGCCCTTGAGGAAACCCTGGTCGGCAAAGCTGGCCTTGACCATCTCCTGGCAGTCGTCGAAGTTGCCTTCGATGGCGATGTTGTGAATGTTGTCGCCGAGGATGGTGGTCATCTGCCGGCGCTGCACCTCGGATACGCGGTTGTGCGGGTGCATGATGAAGATGTCGACGTTGTCGCAGGCCTTGCAGCCTTCGATGGCCGCCGAACCGGTATCACCGGAGGTGGCGCCCATGATCACCACGCGCTCGCCACGCTTGGCCAGCACGTGATCGAGCAGACGACCGAGCAGCTGCAAGGCGAAATCCTTGAACGCCAGGGTTGGGCCGTGAAACAGCTCCAGCACCCACTCGTTGCCGTTTAGCTGACGCAGCGGGGCGATGGCGCTATGGGCGAAGACGCCATAGGTTTCTTCGAGGATTCGCTTGAAGTCGGCGTCCGGAATGCTGCCGGCAACGAACGGGCGCATGACCCGAAAGGCCAGCTCGTGATACGGCAGGCCGGCCCAGGAGGCAATTTCTTCCACGGTGAACCGCGGCAGGTTCTCCGGCACGTACAGGCCGCCATCGCTGGCCAGGCCGGCCAGCAGGACGTCTTCGAAGTTCAGGGCCGGCGCCTGGCCGCGAGTGCTGATGTAGCGCATTTGTTCAAACCTTCGGTTCGAGCGGCAGGCTGGCGCTGCAGGTATCAGGCTGTTCCGTCCTGCAGCTGCGGCCTGCGGCTTGGTTAGTTGAGCTGTTCGACGCGAATGCGCACGACCTTGTCCGCCACATCATCGAGGGCTTCCAACGCAGCGATAGCATCGTCGATACGCTGCTCGACCACTCGATGGGTCACCAGAATCACAGGAACCAGACCGTCCTGGACTTCGGCCTCCTTCTGCATGATCGACTCGATGTTGATGCCACGCTCGGAGAGAATGGTTGCCACCTGAGCCAGCACGCCCGGATGGTCCTTGGCCTGGATGCGCAGGTAGTAGGCGCTCTCGCAGGCACTGATCGGCAGAATTGGATGATCGGACAGCGAGTCGGGCTGGAACGCCAGATGCGGCACGCGATTGTTCGGATCGGTGGTCAGGGCCCGGGTCACATCCACGAGGTCGGCTACGACTGCCGAAGCGGTCGGCTCCATGCCTGCACCGGCGCCGTAGTAAAGCGTGCTGCCGACGGCATCGCCATTGACCATGACCGCATTCATCACGCCATTGACGTTGGCGATCAGGCGGTCGGCCGGAATCAGTGTCGGATGAACGCGCAGTTCGATGCCAGCATCGGTGCGGCGGGCGACGCCCAGATGCTTGATGCGATAGCCCAGCGCTTCGGCGTAATTCACATCAGCCGTGGTCAGGCGCGCGATGCCCTCGGTGTAAGCCTTGTCGAACTGCAGCGGGATCCCGAAAGCGATGGACGCCAGGATCGTAAGCTTGTGCGCGGCATCAATGCCCTCGACGTCGAAGGTCGGGTCGGCCTCGGCGTAGCCGAGCTCCTGGGCTTCCTTGAGAACGTCCTCGAAGGTCCGCCCCTTTTCACGCATCTCGGTGAGGATGAAGTTGCCGGTGCCGTTGATGATTCCCGCCAGCCAGTTGATGCGGTTACCGGCCAACCCTTCACGAATCGCCTTGATGACCGGAATACCACCCGCGACCGAGGCTTCGAAGGCGACGATTACGCCCTTCTCGCACGCCTTGGCGAAGATTTCGTTGCCATGCACGGCGATCAGCGCCTTGTTGGCGGTGACCACATGCTTGCCATTCTCGATGGCCTTGAGGACGAGCTCCTTGGCCAGGGTATAACCGCCGATCAGCTCGACAACGATGTCGATTTCGGGGTTGTTCACGACATCGAAGATGTCCGCCGTGATGGCTGTCGTACCGGTATCGCACTTGGGATTCGGGTGCCGGGTGGCAATCTGCGCAACCTCGATTCCGCGCCCGGCACGGCGGGCAATCTCCTCGGCGTTGCGTTTGAGCACATTGAAGGTACCGCCACCGACGGTTCCCAGCCCACAGATGCCAACTTTCACCGGTTTCAAGCTGAACTCCCCATTCACAGCGAGACGACCGGACCTGCCGGTCGACAAAAGAGTCGCACATTACGAAGGGAGCAGCTTTTAGTCAATCAGCCTCGCCTTGCGGCGGGCGCGCCCCGTCGTCAAGTTCCAACCGCTGATGCCATTGCGCGAGCGACTCATCCGGGTATTCGGCAAAACAGCGATCATGTCCCTGTACCTGCGGCTCTACCCAACTGGCCTTGGAGTCGAGCATCAGATGCGTGTGCTCCGGCGGGATGGGCAGATCGGTGTCGATCGCCGATGCAAAGGGATGCACGAGCTCGGGCCAGTTCGGATCCCACAACCACAACGCACTGGCGCAGTGTCGACAGAAGTGGCGGCGACCATCACTGATCTTCACCTCGCCAGTCTCGGCATCGGTGATATGCGCCTGGTAGACGCCAAGATGCTCCCGCCCCTCGACCTGCAGGCTTCGATAGTCACCACCAAGATTGATCGCGTAGCCGCCGCCACCCGCAGTCTTGCTACAGATCGAGCAGTAGCAGCGCATGAAAGGATACGGCTGCGCGGATTCTAGGCTGAACCGCACAGCCTGACAGTGACAGGAACCTTCGAGCTTCATCACGACCCTCCTCATTCAGACCCTTAGGGTTTTGAACGCATCA
Source organism: Stutzerimonas kunmingensis (assembly GCF_021432085.1). Taxonomy (GTDB): domain Bacteria; phylum Pseudomonadota; class Gammaproteobacteria; order Pseudomonadales; family Pseudomonadaceae; genus Stutzerimonas. Next base: position 3,439,118 of record NZ_CP090366.1, read on the forward strand.
GGCCAGCCAGTTCCACTATCGGCAATCAGCCCGAATGAATCGGACCAATGGCCTCAACGCATTACTCGGCAGCGAGCGCAACTTCCGCTAGCTGGGCCGCCGGCTGATAGCCAGGAATCATCTGACCGTTGGCGAGAATGATGGCAGGCGTGCCCTGTACGCCGATCATCTGGCCAAGCTGATATTGCTTTTCGATAGGCGTCTCGCAGCTGGCTGTGGGCAGATCTTCACGCGCCTTGGCCTTGTTCATGGCGTCCTGGCGATCCTTGGCGCACCACACGCTGGTCAGGGTATTGGCCCCGTGGCTACCCATGCCCTGCCGCGGAAACGCGACATAGCGAACCTCAACTCCGAGGCGGTTCAACTGCGAAACCTCGCTGTGCAGCTTCTGGCAGTAGCCACAGTCAGTATCGGTAAATACGGTGATATGGGTCTTGGGTTCCTTGGGCGCGAACACCACCATCTCGCTGGCCGGGATCGAGTTGATCTGCTTGGCCACCGACTTGCTTTGAGCTTGCTCGGTCAGGTTGACGGCCTGACCATCCTTGAACTGGTAGAGATAGCCCTGAATGACGAACTGCCCATCAGCGCTGGCATACAGCTGCCGCCCACCCTCCAGCTGAACCTGATAAACCCCGGGCATCGGGCTCTCGGCAATAGCCTCGATGGGCATGTCCGGCTGGATCTTCTGCAAAGACTGGCGAATCGCCTGATCCGGATCGGCAGCCATTACAACAACGCTGGCCAGACCTGCAACGACGGCAGCGAACAAACGAATCACGCCCATGGAAACTCCTGGCAGCGACAATCGGGGAAAGGCGCAAAGCCTATCATAGCCGTGCCGTACAAACTGCTAGCTGCTTCTCTGGGCCACCGCCGAGACCACGGCCTACCAGCGCCTGCGCTCTGCCCTAGCCGCGTGGATGGTGCGCCGCATGCAACTCCTGCAACCGCGCTCGCGCAATATGGGTGTAGATCTGAGTGGTCGACAGGTCGCTGTGACCAAGCAACATCTGCACGGTGCGCAGATCCGCGCCATGGTTGAGCAAGTGCGTGGCGAAAGCGTGGCGCAAGGTATGCGGTGAAATCGATGCGGCGACACCAGCGACCTTCGCGTACAGCTTGATCCGGTGCCAGAAGGTCTGGCGTGTCATCTGGCCACCGCGCTGACTGGGAAACAGCACATCACTGGCCTTGCCCGAGAGCAAGAGATCACGACCATCGCGCTGATAACGCTCCAGCCAGTGCAAAGCTTCATCGCCAAGCGGCACAAGACGCTCTTTATTGCCTTTGCCGAACGTTCGCACGACGCCCTGGCGCGTGCTGACCTGCTCGAGCGTCAGGCTGATCAACTCGGTAACCCGCAACCCGCAGGCATAAAGCACCTCGAGCATGGCGCGGTCACGCAGACCTAACGGCTCTCCAATATCTGGCGCCGCCAGCAATGCCTCTACATCGGCTTCGGACAGCGCTTTCGGCAAGGGACGTCCAAGCCGTGGCAGATCCACGCGCAAGGTCGGATCGACGGCGATCTCGCCCTCGCGTAACAGGTAGCGATAAAAGCCCCGTAAGCCTGACAGAAAGCGCGCCGTGGAGCGCGCCTTGTAACCATTGTTCAGACGCCATGCGAGGTGATCGAGAATGATCTGGCGCCCGGCGGTGGCAAGTCGAACGCCTCGCTCCTCCAGCCAGCCGTTGAACAATGCGAGGTCGCTGCGGTAGGCCTCGCGGCTATTGTCCGCCAGCCCTTTTTCCAGCCAGAGCGCATCGAGGTAACGGTCGATGATGGGGTCGTCGAGTGCAGGCATGACAGCTTCAATCAGAAGGGGTGCAACAGTTTTCCACAGGCGTCCCGATGCGGCCAGAGCGCAAACGAATCGGAATCTCTTCATCCGATCGCCGCCCCAATCGCAGGCACAAGTCTCGCTCCGCCGGAATCAGCAGGCCCTAGAAACGAAAAAAGCAGCCCGAGGGCTGCTTTTTTGCGGAACCGCGGTCTTAGACCAGCTTTTCCTTGATGCGGGCGGCCTTGCCGGACAGCGCGCGGAGGTAGTACAGCTTGGCCTTGCGCACGTCACCGCGACGCTTGACGCTGATGCTGTCGACCATCGGGCTGTAGCTCTGGAAAGTACGCTCGACGCCTACACCATTGGAGATCTTGCGAACGGTGAAAGCACTGTTCAGACCGCGGTTGCGCTTGCCAATCACGACGCCTTCGAAGGCCTGCAGACGCTGACGCTCGCCTTCCTTCACCTTCACCTGAACGATAACGGTGTCGCCCGGTGCGAACGGCGGGATTTCTTTGTTCATCTGCTCGGCTTCGAGCTGCTGAATGATCTTGTTGGTCATGCTGTGCTCCTAAGGTCAACCCTGTGGGTTGCCATCGATACGTTAACTATCGTCCTGCTGGCGGATGTATTCCGCCAGCAGCTTCTGTTCTTCTCCAGAAAGCGAGCGGCTATCCAGAAGATCGGCGCGTCGCTCCCAGGTCCTTCCAAGGGACTGCTGCAAGCGCCAGCGTCGGATGTGTTCGTGGTTGCCGCTGAGCAGCACATCAGGAACACATTTACCCGCATACACCTCAGGACGCGTGTAGTGCGGACAGTCGAGCAGGCCGTCGGTGAACGAATCCTCCTCGGCGGAACCAGCATGACCCAGGGCGCCCGGAAGCAGCCTCGTCACGGCGTCGATCAGCACCATTGCCGGCAACTCGCCACCGGACAACACGTAATCACCAATCGACCATTCCTCATCGACATGCGCTTCGATGAAGCGCTCATCAATACCTTCGTAGCGACCGGCAATCAGGATAAGCGCATCCTCTTTTGCCATCTCGCGGACATCAGCCTGTTTCAGCTGGCGCCCCTGCGGCGAGAGGTAGATCACCTTCGCCGTCCCACCCGCAGCCTGTTTGGCGTCAGCCAAGGCAAGCTCGAGCGGCTTGATCTTCATCACCATGCCGGGGCCACCGCCGAATGGGCGGTCGTCCACTGTTTGGTGGCGGTCTTCGGTGTAGCTTCTGGGGTTCCAGCAGGTCAACTGCAACAACCCCTGCTTCACGGCACGACTGGTAATCCCGTAGTCACATATCGCTGCGAACATATCCGGGAAAAGGCTGATGACCTCGACGCGCAAAGCGGACATGCCGTTCAGAAATCCGCGTCCCAATCGACCTGCATCTCGCCCGCTACCAGATCGATCTTCAACACGCATTGATCGGTGTAAGGCAGCAGACGCTCGCGATCGTCCAGGCTTTCAGCACAAGGCTTCACGACCATCACGTCGTTGGCTCCGGTTTCAAGCAGGTGATCGATCTGACCAAGCAACTGCTCAGCCTGATTGATGACCTTCAAGCCCTGAAGCTGATACCAGTAGTACTCACCGTCGTCCAAGGCGGGCAGTTCGCTACGCGGGATGCATATCTCGAAATCGGCGTAGGTACGCGCAACTTCGCGATCATCCAACCCACTCAGCGTTGCCACCAGGATCTTCCCCTGGAGGCGCCCCTTGACCAACTCGACCTGCTTCACCTCGTCGCCTCGCCTCAGCGTCCAGCGTCGATAGTCCAGCAGGTTGTCGATCGGATCAGTAAAGGAATAGACCTTTACGTCACCGCGCACGCCATGCACCGAAACGATCTTGCCGATGACAACTAGGTCATCGACCGGAGCAGACGTTGCGTTCATGAGATTCAGGCAGCGGCCTTGGCAGCTTCCTTCAGCAGCTGAGCAACGCGCTCAGACGGCTGTGCGCCCTGGCTCAGCCAGTAAGTAGCGCGCTCCTGGTTTACAGAAAGCTTCACTTCCGCACCAGTGGCGATCGGGTTGAAGAAACCGATGCGCTCGACGAAGCGACCATCACGCGGGTTGCGGCTGTTGGTCACGGTCAGGTGGTAGAAAGGGCGCTTCTTGGAGCCGCCACGGGCGAGACGAATAGTTACCATGTGAACATCGTTCCTGTAGTCGGTGCTAACTTACTTAAGGCACACACTTAAAATGGGCCTAGGCCCGAAAGGCCGCACATTTTAAGGAATGCCGGGGATTTTGCAAACTCTTTTACTAAAGGTCTCAGCCGGAGCTAGGCGATACCCGGCATCAGGCTGCAGACCGCATTACGTCGCGGCTCAGCGCCGCGACAAGACACTCTCTAGAACTTCGGCATGCCGCCGCCTGGGAACATGCCGCCCATGCCGCGCATCATCTTGGTCATGCCACCCTTGCCGGTGACCTTTTTCATCATCTTCTGCATCTGCTTGTGCTGCTTGATCAGCCGGCCGATATCCTGCACCTGGGTACCTGACCCCATGGCGATACGGCGCTTGCGCGATCCACTGATGATGTCAGGATTGCGTCGCTCGGCAGGCGTCATCGAGTTGATGATTGCCTCCATCTGCATGAACTGCTTCTCCGCTGCGCCCTGAGCATGCCCCATCTGCGACAGGTTGACGCCACCGATCGATGGCAGCTTGTCCATCAAGCCACCAAGGCCGCCCATGTTCTTCATCTGCTGCAGCTGATCGCGGAAGTCCTCGAGATCGAACCCTTTGCCCTTCTTGAGCTTCTTGGTGAGCTTCTCGGCCTTCTCGCGATCAAGGGTCTGCTCGGCCTGCTCGATAAGGCTGAGCACATCGCCCATGCCGAGGATGCGCGAGGCGATACGATCCGGATGGAAAGGTTCAAGGGCGTCACTCTTCTCGCCCATGCCGAGGAACTTGATCGGCTTCCCGGTCACGTGCCGCACCGAAAGCGCGGCACCACCACGCGCATCGCCATCCACCTTGGTCAACACCACACCGGTCAGCGGCAGCGCTTCGCCGAACGCCTTGGCGGTGTTTGCCGCGTCCTGGCCCGTCATGGCATCGACCACAAACAGCGTTTCGGCAGGATTGATCGCGGCGTGTACAGCCTGGATTTCGGCCATCATCTCGGCATCAACGGCCAGACGACCGGCAGTATCCACCAGTACCACGTCAATGAACTTGAGCTTGGCTTCACGGATGGCCGCCTGGGCGATCTCCACCGGCTTCTGGCTGATATCGGAAGGGAAGAAGGTCACACCCACTTCGCCGGCCAGGGTTTCGAGCTGCTTGATCGCAGCCGGACGATAGACGTCAGCCGAAACCACCAGCACGCTCTTCTTCTTGCGCTCCTTGAGGAAGCGCGCCAGCTTCCCCACGGTGGTGGTCTTGCCCGCCCCCTGCAGGCCGGCCATCAGCACCACGGCCGGCGGAGTGACCTGAAGCGCCAGGTCCTCGTTGGCCGCGCCCATCAACTCTTCCAGCTCTGCGCGAACGATCTTCACGAACGCCTGACCCGGAGTCAGGCTCTTCGAGACCTCGGTGCCAACAGCGCGCTCCTTGACCCGATTGACGAACTCCTTGACCACCGGCAGTGCGACGTCGGCCTCGAGCAGCGCCATCCGCACTTCACGCAGCGTGTCCTTGATGTTGTCCTCGGTCAGCTTCGCCTTGCCGGTGACGTGGCGAAGCGTTTGTGAGAGGCGGTCGGTTAGGTTTTCGAACATGAGCCATTCCACGCTGGGGTGCTGAAGGGCGAGATTATAGAAGGTGCGGGCGTCCGGCCGGTACCCCGACTGCACGGCTTTTCGTATTTACCTGGCCGCGCCAGCCGCCGCGCGACCCGAAGCCAGGGATGGATGGCGCAGCATGCGGCGCATCGCACGCCGTGACGATCCGTAACCCGGCCACCGCTTTTGCGCCTCGGGTCTTTGTGCCACACTCACGACCTTTCGAGCCCGTTACCGGAACTTATGCACCCTCTGCTACCCAGCCTTGCCGCCGCGGCTCTGTATGCCGGCGCCACGGGTTATCAAAGTTTGCGTCTGGCGCAACGCGCCGTGCCGGACAGACGTCTACTGCTGACAGTCGGACTGCTCGCTCTGCTTGCCCATGGGATCAGCCTTTTCATCCAGCTGATATCACCAAGCGGCCTGCACTTGGACTTCTTCACCGCCTCAAGCCTGATTGCCGCCGCTGTCATTCTGCTGATACTACTGGCGCTGTATCGGATGCCAGTGGAAAACCTGCTGCTGCTGCTCTTTCCACTGGGCTGCCTGACGGTACTCTTCGCCCAGTTCGCCCCATCCGGCACTGCACCTGCGATTGCCGAGGAGCCGGGCATACTCGCGCATATCCTGCTGTCGATCCTGGCCTACGGCATGCTGACCATTGCGGTCTTCCAGGCCTTGTTGCTGCTGCTGCAGGATCATCACCTCAAGCACAAGCATCCCTCGGGCCTGATCCGCAACTTCCCGCCTCTGCAGACGATGGAAAGCCTGTTGTTCGGCTTTCTCTGGGCAGGTTGGCTGCTTCTGTCCGCCTCACTGCTTTCCGGCTGGCTGTTTCTTGATGACCTTTTTGCGCAGCACCTGGTCCACAAGACACTCCTTTCGGTGGTTGCCTGGATCGTCTTCGGCCTGCTGCTGTGGGGGCGCCACCAGCTTGGCTGGCGCGGCTACAAGGCTATCCGCTGGACACTGGTCGGTTTCTGCCTGCTGATGCTGGCGTATTTCGGCAGCAAGCTCGTCCGCGAATTCATCCTGCACATCTGACGCAAACAGGCTAACCCGTGGAAAATCTACACCCCGGCTTTCTGGTCGGACTGCTGGTCTTTCTGCTGCTGTGCTCGGCATTCTTCTCCAGCTCCGAAACCGGCATGCTCAGCCTCAACCGCTACCGCCTCAGGCATCAGGCCAAGGAAGGGCATCGAGGCGCGCAGCGCGCCAGCGAACTGCTGGCCCATCCTGACCGCCTGCTGGGCACCATTCTGGTTGGCAACAACTTCGTCAACATCCTGGCCTCATCCATCGCCACCGTGCTCGCGATGCAGCTATGGGGCGAAGCAGGGATCGCGATTGCCACCATCGGCCTGACCATCATCTTGCTGATCTTCGGCGAAATCACGCCGAAAACCCTGGCCGCACTACGCCCGGAGATTGTCGCCTACCCGGTCAGCCTGCCGCTGAAGCTGTTGCAGAAGGTGCTTTATCCTCTGGTTGCCATGCTCGGCTGGGTAAGCAACGGACTGCTCAAGCTGCTTGGCGTCGACCTGTCCAACAAGGGCAACGACAGCCTGTCCACCGAGGAGCTACGCAGCGTCGTACGCGAATCCGGCACCGACCTGCCGCTGAATCGCCAGAGCATGCTGCTCGGCATTCTCGACCTGGAGCGGGTCACTGTCGACGACATCATGATTCCGCGCAACGAGGTTACCGGGATCGATCTCGATGACGATCTGGAATCAATCATCGGTCAGCTGCGCACCACGCCACATACTCGCCTGCCGGTGTTTCGCAACGACATCAACCAGATCGAAGGCATTGTCCATATGCGACAGATTGCCCGCCTGCTCAGTCATGACCAGCTAACCAAGGAAAGCCTACTCGAAGCCTGTAACGAACCCTATTTCGTACCGGAAAATACTCCGCTTTCCACCCAGCTGCTGAACTTCCAGAAGCAGAAGCGACGGATCGGCATCGTGGTCGACGAATACGGCGACGTCCGCGGCATCGTCACGCTTGAGGACATCCTCGAAGAGATCGTCGGCGAGTTCAGCAATCAGGACGTACTGCGCAGCCCGGATATTCACCCGCAGGACGACGGCACGCTGGTGATCGATGGCGCCGCCTACATTCGTGAGGTAAACCGGGCCCTCGGGTGGAAGTTGCCTTGCGACGGCCCCAAGACGCTCAACGGCCTCATCACCGAGGCCCTTGAGCACATGCCGGATAGCGGCATCTGCTTGCAGATCGGCAACTACCGGCTGGAAATCCTGCAAGCGGCCGATAACCGCGTGAAAAGCGTACGCGCCTGGACCATCGACGACACATCCTCGGACGAGCAGCAACCCGAGTAATCGGGCCGGCAGCAAGCCAGCCCGCCACCCTCACAGCTCCACTTTCACCGCAGCTGCTGCACGCAACGCCTTTTCTCTCGCCGCATCGATGGATACGTCCCGCGCCAGCGCGACACCCATGCGCCGTTGGCCGCTTACACCGGGCTTGCCGAACAGACGCAGCGCGGTATCCGGTTCTGCAAGCGCAGCAGCGAGATTGCCGAAGCTCACTTCGGTGGATTCACCTTCTACCAGAATCACCGCGGAAGCCGCAGAGCCCATCTGGCGGATGCACGGAATCGGCAGGCCGAGAATGGCCCGCGCATGCAGCGCGAACTCGGACAGGTCCTGCGAAACCAGTGTCACAAGGCCGGTATCGTGAGGACGCGGGGAGATTTCGCAGAACCAGACCTGATCGCCTTTGACGAACAACTCGACGCCAAAGATGCCCCGCCCACCAAGCGCCTCAGTGACCGCCAGTGCAATGCGCTTCGCCTCAACCATCGCGGTCGGCGCCATCGGCTGCGGCTGCCACGACTCCTGATAGTCGCCCTTCTCCTGGCGATGGCCGACCGGCTCGCAGAAGCTCGTGCCACCCGCGTGGCGCACCGTCAGCAAGGTGATTTCGTAATCGAAGTCGATAAAGCCTTCGACGATGACCCGCCCGCGACCTGCGCGACCACCGGCCTGCGCATAATCCCAGGCCGCATCGATATCGGCTTCGCTGCGCAACACCGACTGCCCCTTGCCGGACGAGCTCATCACCGGCTTGACTAGACAGGGAAAGCCCAGCGCCATCGCCGCCGAGCGACACTCTTCCAGCGAATCCGCGAAGCGATAGGGTGAAGTCGGCAAGCCCAACTCCTCTGCGGCCAGGCGGCGAATGCCCTCGCGATTCATCGTCAGCTGCGCGGCCCGGGCCGTGGGTATCACGGTGTAGCCTTCGCCCTCCAGCTCGACCAGGGTAGCGGTGGCGATGGCCTCAATCTCCGGCACGATGTAATGCGGTCGCTCCTGCTCGATCACCGCTCGCAGCGCAGCACCGTCGAGCATGTCGACCACGTGGCTGCGGTGCGCCACCTGCATGGCTGGTGCATTGGCGTAGCGGTCGACCGCTATGACTTCCACGCCAAGCCGCTGCAGCTCAATAACCAACTCCTTGCCAAGCTCGCCGCAGCCACAGAGCAGGACGCGCGTAGCGCTGGAAGACAATGGTGTACCTATTCTTGGCATGGAATCCTCGCGACTCTGGAAATACAATCGAACCCGGCACGCGCCTACATCAGCTGGCCACTGAGGCGAAGTCGCTCGCTGCAGCGTTGAAGCACCTCGCGCCGCTCCTCGTTGCTCATCAACCCCCAGCGCCGGATCTCATCCGCGCTGCGCTGGCAACCGACGCACAGGTCATCCTCATCCAGAGCGCAGAGACTGACGCAGGGCGAGGCGACCGGCTTTTCCTGCGCGTTCACTCATCGCGCTCCAGCTCACGCGCGTAGCGCTGAGCGTTATGCACGTAGTGAGCGGCGCTGGCTTCGAGCATCTTCTTCTGCTCATCGCTCAGCTCACGCACCACTTTGCCCGGCGAGCCGACCACCAGTGAGCCATCGGGAATTTGCTTGCCCTCGGCAATCAGGGTGTTGGCGCCAATGATGCAGTGCTTGCCGATCTTCGCCCCGTTGAGCACCACCGCATTGATGCCGATCAGGCTGTAATCACCGACCGTGCAACCGTGCAACATGGCGTTGTGGCCGACCGTGACGCCGGTACCCAGGGTCAACGGATGCCCCATATCGGTGTGCATCACGCTGCCGTCTTGCACGTTGCTGTTCTCACCGATGTGGATCAACTCGTTGTCACCACGCAGAACGGCGCCAAACCAGACGCTTGCACCCGCATCCAGCCTGATCTTGCCGACCAGCGTGGCATTGGGGGCTACCCAGCTTTGCGGATGCGCTTCGACCCGCGACTCTCCCAGACGGTATTTCACGACACACCTCTTCTTGTCAGTTGTACTCAGGCCACAGGAATGCCGCTCGACCCTGCGACGTTGCAGCTCAGGGCTCGCGCCGCCCGGACAGATCAATGAATGCGGCAGGCGCGCGGCGCATTTCGATGCCGGCGTCGTATATGACATTGACCAGCTCGACGATCATGATCGCGGTCAGGCCCCAAATCTGGTATTCGCCATAGCGGTAGGACGGGATGTACCAGCTCTGTCCCTGGTAATCGATGCGGTGCGTGACCTCGCGCGGATCCTCGCAGAAGAATTCCAGCGGCACAGAAAACACGGAGGCGATTTCGGCATCGTTGGCGCGGTACTCGACATAGTCCGGAACCAGACCGACGTAAGGCGTGACGTGGATGCCATGCACCGACACCAGGCTGCTGAGCGGGCCGACGACCTCGACCATGCCTGGCGCCAGGCCTACCTCTTCCTCGGCCTCACGCAGCGCGGTGTGCAGTAGATCGCGGTCTTCCGGATCGCGTCGACCGCCGGGGAACGCCACTTCTCCACCATGGGTGGAAAGACCGGCGGCGCGGAGCGTCAGCACCAGCTCCGGCGACTCGCTGCGGGTGATTGGCATCAACACGGCCGCCTCGGGCAGGCGGCCTTCCGGCTCCAGAAGATGCGGGGAATGAGCGCGCACCCGGTGGAGTATTGTGTCCAGCATGTATTTTCTCGTTTCGTCTTTGATCGGCATCATGGCATGAAAGGCGGAGCCGCCCAAGGCCCGGAGAGCGCCAAACGAGAAGCTCCAACGCCTCGATGCGATATCAATGTTACAACTGCGAACCAGGCGGGTCAGAGCCACCCCGAATGGCGCAGAGGCTGCCTTGCCGAATCCGTGTGAACGGCCCAATATTTCCCGGAGCAATCAGGAAGGCGCCCATGAAATACTGCAACCAGTGCGGCGATCCGGTGCTGGTCCGCGTACCGGACGGCGACAACCGGCCGCGCTTCGTCTGCGACAGCTGCCAAACGGTGCACTATCAGAACCCGAGGATCGTCGCCGGCTGCGTACCCGTCTGGGATGATCGCGTGCTGCTCTGTCGACGTGCTATCGAACCTCGCCGGGGCTATTGGACCCTGCCGGCCGGCTTCATGGAGAACGGCGAAACCATGCAGCAGGCCGCAGAGCGCGAAACACTCGAAGAGGCCTGCGCCAGAGTGCGTGACCTGCAGCTGTATACCCTGTTCGACCTGCCACATATCAATCAGGTCTACATGTTCTTCCGCGCTGAGCTCGTCGATCTGGACTTCTGTGCCGGAGACGAAAGCCTGGAAGTGAAGCTCTTTCATCAGCAAGACATCCCTTGGTCCGAGCTGGCTTTTCCGACCATCGGCCGTACCCTAGAATGCTTCTTCGCCGACCGGGTGCAGCAGACCTTCCCGGTGCGCAACGAGGCCGTGACAAGCTATCGCAACCGCCAGCAGGGCCACGCCCGCGCAGACTGAAGTGTCTGCCGGACCGGCTGGCACATACAGGTCTGATGAAGTTCGAAGGAAAGCCTCGATGCGCTGGCTGCTCGCCCTGCTCTGCCTCACCTTTACCGCATTTTCCCACGCCAATGCGACGCCCAGCCTGGGCGGTTCACCCATCGACAAAGTCCTGGTAATCAAGTCGGAACGCAAACTCCATCTGGTCAGCGCTGGCCAGACACTCAAGAGCTATCGCGTTTCGCTGGGCAAACAACCCGACGGCGCAAAGCTGCGCGAAGGCGACAAGCGCACGCCGGAAGGCTTCTACTGGATCGACTGGCGCAAGACCAGCGACAAGTACAACCTGTCGATGCACATCTCCTACCCCAACGCGCGTGACCTGGCCCGCGCACAGCAGGAAGGCGTAGCTCCTGGAAGCATGATCATGCTGCACGGCACACCACTGGATGAGGAGTATCCGGAGTGGTTCTTCCACACCCTGGACTGGACCGAGGGCTGCATCGCGCTGAGCAACAGCGACATGCGCGAGATCTGGGCGCTGGTCAAGGATGGCACGCTGATCGAGATTCGCCCGTAACGTCAGGAATTAATGCCGGGGGCGCCGCAACCGCCAGGACTGCCCCGACCCGTTAGGCTAGAACTGCATGTCGGACAAACGCCAGACGTCGAACGCAGGCGTTTCATACGGATGGGCCTTCTTCATTGCCTTCACGCTGTCGTGAATCAGCTCGTCCGCCACAACCAATTCGACCTTCCACTCGGGAACGTGCTGCACCTGCCCCGTCTGCCCGATAAAAGGCTGACTACCCTCCAACGGGCGGTATTGCCCTTGCCCCAGCACCTGCCAGCAGCAACTGTCATATGCGCCTATGCGGCCAGCGCCGGCGGCGAATACTGCTTTCTTGACCGCCTCCAGATGACTGTCTGGAACATAGAAACACAGCTTGTACATCGACCTCTCCGTGCAGATGAGCCCGACCTCCACCGGCCGAGCGAACTGGCATTCTGCCATCCGTGTGCGCACCGAATAGTGCGGCGCGTCATAGCTCAGACGACGCTTTGCGCTGCCGGTTCATAGACCTTTGTCACAAATGAAAAAGCCCGCCGATATGCTATCGACGGGCTCCCCGGGATTGGCCAGATTGACCCGGTCGGTCAGTCGACCCAGACCCGCGCATTGCGGAACATTCGCATCCAGCCGCCGTCTTCCTGCCACTCGTCAGGGCGCCAGGAGTTGGTCACGGCGCGGAACACCCGCTCCGGATGCGGCATCATGATGGTCACGCGGCCATCGCGGCTGCTGAGACCGGTGATACCGCGCGGCGAGCCGTTCGGGTTGGCCGGGTAACGCTCGGTGACCTTGCCGTGGTTATCCACGAAGCGCAACGCCACGGTGCCGGAAAGATCTGCCTGCAGCATGGCCTCTTCGCTCTCGAACTCCGCATGGCCTTCGCCGTGGGCGATGGCGATCGGCAGACGGGAGCCGGCCATGCCCTGCAGGAAGATCGATGGCGAATCCTGAATCTGAACCATCGCCACCCGCGCCTCAAACTGCTCCGAGCGGTTACGCACGAAGTGCGGCCAATTCTCGGTGCCCGGGATCAGCTCGTGCAGGTTGCTCATCATCTGGCAACCATTGCACACGCCGAGAGCGAAGCTGTCCTTGCGCTCGAAGAAGGCCTGGAAGCCATCCCGTGCACGCGCATTGAACAGGATCGACTTGGCCCAGCCTTCACCGGCGCCGAGCACGTCGCCGTAGGAGAAGCCACCGCAGGCCACCAGGCCCTTGAACTCCTCAAGGCTGACACGCCCGGAAAGGATATCGCTCATGTGCACGTCGACCGCGGCGAAACCGGCGCGGTCGAACGCCGCCGCCATCTCCACCTGGCCATTGACGCCCTGCTCGCGCAGCACCGCAATCTGTGGACGAACGCCACGCTTGATGTAGGGCGCCGCGATGTCCTCGTTCACGTCGAAGCTGAGCTTGGCACTGAGACCCAGGTTGTCCTCTTCGAGCAGCGCGTCGAACTCCTGATCGGCGCACTCGGCGTTATCGCGCAGACGCTGGATCTGGTAACTGGTTTCTGCCCACTGGCGCTGCAGCAAGCGGCGCTCACCGGCGAAGACTTCGTTTTCGCCGTGCTTGATCGACACATGGCCATTGTTGACCGGCTGACCGATGACCGCGACACAGTCACCCAGACCGGCTGCGCTGAACTGTGCCAGCACGATCTCGGTGTCGTCCTGACGCACCTGAATCACCGCACCAAGCTCCTCGTTGAAGAGCATCGGTGCGACATCTGCGGCACTCTCCAGCAGGCCATCGAGATTCAGACTCAGGCCACAGTGACCGGCAAACGCCATTTCCAGCACAGTGGTCAGCAGACCACCGTCGGACCGGTCGTGGTAGGCCAGTAGCAGACCATCGGCGTTCAGCCCCTGGACCACGGCGAAGAACGCCTGCAGGTCTTCGGCATCATCGACGTCGGGCGCCTGGCGACCAAGCTGACCATACACCTGCGCAAGGATCGAAGCGCCCATGCGGTTCTGGCCGCGTCCCAGATCGATCAGGATCAGGTCCGTTGCGCCCTTGTCCAGGCGCAGCTGCGGGGTCAGGGTCTGGCGGATATCAGTGACCGGGGCGAAGCCGGAAACGATCAGCGACATCGGCGAGGTCACGCTTTTCTCGGCGCCCTCCTCCGACCAACGGGTCTTCATTGACATCGAGTCCTTGCCCACCGGGATGGTCAGGCCCAGCTGCGGGCACAGCTCCATGCCGACGGCGCGCACGGTGTCGTACAGCCGCGCGTCTTCGCCGGGGTGGCCGGCGGCGGCCATCCAGTTGGCGGACAGCTTGATGTCGGAGATTTTCTCGATGCGTGCCGCTGCCAGGTTGGTCAGCGTTTCGCCGATGGCCATGCGACCCGACGCCGGAGCGTCCAGCAGCGCCAGCGGCGTACGCTCGCCCATTGCCATGGCCTCGCCGGTGTAAACGTCGTAGCTGGTAGCCGTGACGGCGCAGTCGGCGACCGGCACCTGCCAAGGACCGACCATCTGATCGCGCGCTACCTGGCCGGTGATACTGCGGTCGCCGATGGTGATCAGGAAGCTCTTGCTGGCGACCGCTGGGTGGCGCAGCACCCGGGTGACCGCCTCATTCAGATCGACAGTAGCCGCATCGAAGTCATCGCCCAGCTCCGCTTCGCGGCTGGCGCTGCGGTGCATGCGCGGTGGCTTGCCGAGTAGCACTTCGAGCGGCATGTCCACCGGGGTGTTGCCGAAATGGCTGTCGGTGACGGTCAGCTGTGGCTCTGCGGTCGCCTCGCCGACAACCGCGAACGGGCAGCGCTCACGTTCGCAGATAGCCTGGAAACGCTCGAAATCGGCGGCACTGACGGCCAGCACGTAACGCTCCTGGGACTCGTTGCTCCAGATCTCGTGCGGGGCCATGCCCGGCTCGTCGTTAGGCACGTTGCGCAGTTCGAAGCGGCCACCGCGGCCACCGTCGTTGACCAGCTCCGGGAAGGCATTGGAAATGCCACCGGCACCGACGTCATGGATGAAGGCGATGGGGTTCTCGTCGCCCAGCTGCCAGCAGCGGTCGATGACTTCCTGGCAGCGGCGTTCCATTTCCGGGTTCTCGCGCTGTACCGAGGCGAAATCCAGATCGGCCGAGCTGGCACCGGTCGCGACCGAGGAGGCGGCGCCGCCGCCCAGGCCGATCAGCATGGCCGGCCCGCCGAGCACGATCAGCTTGGCGCCAACGGTGATCTCGGCCTTCTGCACGTGATCTTCACGGATATTGCCCATGCCGCCAGCGAGCATGATCGGCTTGTGATAACCACGCACCTCGTCGCCGCGCGGCGTGTTGATCGACTGCTCGAAGGTACGGAAGTAACCAGTCAGCGCCGGGCGGCCGAACTCGTTGTTGAACGCGGCGCCGCCCAGAGGGCCTTCAATCATGATGTCCAGCGGCGTGACGATGCGTTCCGGCTTGCCGTAGGCCTGTTCCCACGGCTGTTCGAAGCCGGGGATGTTCAGGTTGGAGACGGTGAAACCGGTCAGACCGGCCTTTGGCTTGGCGCCGCGGCCGGTGGCGCCCTCGTCGCGAATCTCGCCACCGGAACCGGTGGAAGCACCCGAGAACGGCGAGATCGCGGTCGGGTGGTTGTGGGTTTCCACCTTCATCAGGATGTGCACCGGCTCCTGCACCGCGCCGTATTGGCGGGTTTCAGCATTGGGGAAGAAACGCCCTGCGGTGTGGCCGACGATGACCGACGCGTTGTCCTTGTAAGCGGACAGCACGTTCTCGCTGTGCATCTGGTAGGTGTTCTTGATCATGCCGAACAGCGACTTGTCCTGGCTCTCGCCGTCGATGTCCCAGCTGGCGTTGAAGATCTTGTGGCGGCAGTGCTCGGAGTTGGCCTGCGCGAACATCATCAGTTCGATGTCGTGCGGGTTGCGCTTGAGGCCCTGGAAGGCACTGACCAGATAATCGATTTCGTCTTCGGCCAGGGCCAGGCCCAGGTCGGTGTTGGCCTTTTCCAGCGCGGCGCGACCGCCACCGAGGATGTCCACGGCAGTCAGCGGCTTGGGCTCGGCATGGCTGAACAGGTTGGCGGCTGCTTCGAAACGATCGAGCACCATTTGCGTCATGCGGTCGTGAAGCGCTGCGGCAATCAGCTGTGCATCGCTATCGGAAAACTCGCCCTGCACGTAATAGGCGATACCCCGCTCCAGCCGCTGGACCTTCTCCAGCCCGCAGTTGTGGGCGATATCGCTGGCCTTGCTCGACCACGGCGAAATGGTGCCGAAGCGAGGCACCACGAGGAACAGCCGCCCGGCAGGTTCCTGCACCGGCACACTGGGGCCGTACTTCAGCAGGCGGGTCAGTACGTTCTGCTCATCCGCGCCGAGCGTGCCGGAAACCTCGGCGAAATGGGCGAACTCGGCATACAGCCCGCTGACGGCGGGGACCTTATCGGACAGTTGTGCCAGGAGCTTGCCATGACGGAAGGCGGAAAGAGCGGGAGCGCCGCGCAGGATCAACATCGTCGGAACAGCCTCGGAGGGGGGAGCAGTCGGGGCGCGTATTCTAGCCCATGACGGCGGCCGAGGCTAAGGCTGAACACAGCCAGGCGCCGCGTGTTCCGACGGCACGCCAGGCCCGGCTTGGATCAGTGCAGGATCTGGCTGAGGAACAGCTTGGTCCTGTCGTTGACCGGGTTTGTGAAGAACACCTCTGGCTCGGCCTGTTCGACGATCTCGCCCTTGTCCATGAAGATCACCCGATCCGCCACGGTGCGGGCGAAGCCCATCTCATGGGTCACGCAGAGCATGGTCATGCCGCTTTCGGCGAGGCTGACCATGGTGTCGAGCACCTCCTTCACCATTTCCGGGTCGAGGGCCGAAGTCGGCTCATCGAACAGCATGATCTTCGGCTTCATGCACAGCGCACGGGCGATCGCCACGCGCTGCTGCTGACCGCCGGAGAGCTGGCCGGGAAACTTGTTGGCCTGCTCCGGGATGCGCACGCGCTCCAGATAATGCATGGCGATTTCCTCGGCCTGCCGTCGCGGCAGCTTGCGCACCCACATTGGCGCCAGGGTGCAGTTCTGCAACACGGTCAGGTGCGGGAACAGGTTGAAGTGCTGGAACACCATGCCGACTTCGCTGCGGATCGCCTCGATCTGCTTGAGGTCGCTGGTCAGCTCCACGCCGTTGATGACGATGCGCCCCTGCTGGTGTTCCTCCAGGCGATTGAGGCAGCGAATGGTGGTGGACTTGCCGGAGCCGGAAGGCCCGCACAGCACGATGCGCTCGCCCTGGCGCACGGAGAGGTTGATGTCCTTGAGTACATGGAACTGGCCGAACCATTTGTGCACGCCCTGCATGCGGATGACCGGCTCGCTGCTCTGCTCGGCCTGCGCGTTTGAATCACTCATATATCACTCCTAATGCTTGTGGCCGGTGTCCAGCTTGCGCTCCAGGCGCATCGAATAGCGGGACATGCCGAAACAGAACATCCAGTACACCAGCGCGGCGAACACGTAACCCTCGGTGGACATGCCTAGCCAGGCCGGATCCGCAGTGGCGCGCTTGATGCTGTTGAGGAAGTCGAACAGGCCGATGATGATCACCAGGCTGGTGTCCTTGAACAGGGCAATGAAGGTGTTGACGATGCCTGGGATTACCAGCTTCAGCGCCTGCGGCAGGATCACCAGCAGCGTGCTGCGCCAGTACCCCAGGCCCATGGCCGCCGCCGCCTCGTACTGCCCCTTGGGGATCGCCTGCAGACCGCCACGTACCACCTCGGCGATGTAGGCGGCCTCGAAGAACACCACCATCAGCATTGCCCGCAGCAGCTTGTCGAGGCTCATGCCTTCGGGCAGGAACAGCGGCAGCATCACCGAGGACATGAACAGCACGGTGATCAACGGCACGCCGCGCCAGAACTCGATGAAGGTCACGCAGAGCACGCGAATAGCCGGCATGTCCGAGCGCCGTCCCAATGCCAGCAGAATGCCCAGCGGCAAAGCACCGGCAATGCCCACGGCAGCGATCACTACGGTCAGCATGAGCCCGCCCCACTGACTGGTAGGCACCGTCTGCAGGCCGAGAAAGCCACCATGCAGCAGCCAGTAGGCTAGCAGCGGGTAAACCAGCAGATAGCCCAACCCGTAGCGCAACTTGTGTGGCATCTGCCGCAGGAACAGCGGCGCCGCACCGATGATCGCCAGCCAGGCTGCCGCATCGACTCGCCAGCGCAGCTCCGTCGGATAGAAGCCGTACATGAACTGGCCGAACCGGGTCTGAATGAACACCCAGCAGGCGCCTTCGCGGCTGCAGTCGGCGCGGGTTTCACCGGTCCAGTCGGCCTTGAAGATGGCCCATTCGAGTACCGGCGGCACAATCAGCCAGAGCAGGTATAGCCCTACCAGCGTCAGCAGGGTATTGATCCAGCTGGAAAACAGATTGGCCCGTAGCCAGCCGAGCGCACCGATGCTGATCGTCGGTGGCGGCAGGTCGGGCTTGAAGGTATGGATGGTCATGCGCTCACCGCTCGATCAGCGCAATGCGCTTGTTGTACCAGTTCATCAGCAGCGAGATGCTGATGCTGATGGCCAGATAGACACTCATGGTGATGGCCATGGTTTCGATGGCCTGCCCGGTCTGATTGAGCACCGTGCCGGCGAATAGCGACACCATGTCCGGATAACCGATAGCAGCAGCGAGCGACGAGTTCTTTGCCAGGTTCAGGTATTGGCTGGTCAGCGGCGGCACGATCACCCGCAACGCTTGCGGCACGATCACCAGCCGCAATACCTGGCCTGGGCGCAACCCAAGCGAAGCGGCGGCTTCGGTCTGGCCATAGCTGACCGACTGAATGCCTGAACGCACGGTTTCGCCGATGAACGCCGCGGTATACACCGACAACGCCACCACGATCGAAACCAGCTCCGGGATCACCACCCAACCACCGCGAATGTTGAAGCGCTGCAACTCCGGCACTTCCCAAGTGAAAGGTACGCCTGCAATGAAGGTCATCAGCCACGGGATCGCCAGAAACAACCCAAGGCTGGTCCAGAACACCGGAAACATCTGCCCGGTGGCATGCCGACGCGCCCGAGCCCAGCGATTGAGCAAGACCACGGCCACCAGCGCCACGAGCAACGCCAGCCAGAATGCCCAGAAGCCATCGGCGGCGCTGGGTGCCGGCATCTGCACGCCACGGTTGTTGACGAACACCGCATCCCATAGGCTCAGGCTGTTGCGCGGCCCAGGCAACGGGCTGATCACAGCGAAGTAGACGAAGAAGATCAGCAGCAACGGCGGGATATTGCGGAATATCTCGATGTAGAGCGTCGCCAATTGACGGATCAGCCAGTTGCTCGAGAGGCGTCCCACACCGAGGATGAACCCCATCACCGTTGCGAGAAATATCCCGATGACGCTGACCAACAGCGTATTGAGCAGCCCGACCCAGAAGACGCGACCGTAAGTGTCGCTCTCGCTGTAGTCGATCAGGTGCTGGGATATGCCGAAGCCGGCGGCGTTCTCGAGGAAACCGAAGCCGGAGGTAATGCCGCGATGGGCAAGGTTGGTCTGGGTATTGTGAAAAAGGTACCAGCCGAATGCTACGACGGTGATTACAGCCAGAATCTGAAACAGCCAGGCGCGTGCCCGAGGGTCGGTCAATAGCGACCCGCCAGCCGGCCTAGGATTGTCGATGGTTCGCATCGAATGTCCTCATACCGCACCGCCGGCGCGTTGTGCGCGCCGGCGGCACTTCTCCCTTTGGAAAACGGGGCCGGTGTAGCCGGCCCCGCTTGGTCAACGTACCGGCGGGGCGTACTGCACGCCGCCGTTGTTCCACAGGGCATTGAGGCCACGTTCGATCTTCAGCTCGCTGCCGGCGCCGACGTTTCGATCGAAGATCTCGCCATAGTTACCGACCTGCTTGACGATCTGCACCGCCCAGTCCTTCGGCAGCTTCAGATCCTTGCCATATTCCCCCTCCACACCCAGCAGGCGGGCGACGTCAGGGTTCTTGGTGCTCTTGGCCTTTTCTTCGACGTTTGCCGAAGTGATGCCCAATTCCTCGGCGTTGAGCATGGCGAACAAGGTCCAACGCACGATATCGAACCATTCCTCATCGCCTTGGCGGACCGCCGGGCCGAGGGGCTCCTTGGATATCACTTCGGGTAGCACTACGTAGTCATCAGGCTTTGCCAGCTTGATGCGCTGGGCGTAGAGCTGCGACTGGTCGGAAGTGAGCACGTCGCAGCGGCCCGACTCCAGTGACTTGGCGCTTTCATCCGAGGTGTCGTATGTGATGGGGGTGTACTTCAGGTTGTTGGCGCGGAAATAATCGGAGAGATTGAGTTCGGTAGTCGTGCCTGCCTGAATGCAGACAGTCGCGCCATCCAGCTCCTTGGCACTTTTGACACCCAGCTCCTTGTTCACCAGAAAGCCTTGACCGTCGTAATAGGTCACGCCGGTGAAATTCAGGCCCATCGCCGCATCACGCGAGCTGGTCCAGGTGGTGTTGCGCGACAGCATGTCCACTTCACCGGATTGCAGCGCGGTGAAGCGCTCCTTGGCGGTCAACGGACTGTACTTGACCTTGCTGGCGTCACCGAACACGGCGGCGGCCACCGCGCGACAGACATCCACGTCGATCCCCAGGTATTGCCCCTTTGCATCGGCGTAGGAAAAGCCCGGAAGGCCATCACTGATACCGCACTGCACGAATCCTTTCTTCTGCACTGCATCGAGGGTCGCCCCCGCTTGCGCCAGCCCGCTGATTCCCAGCAGTGACGCTGCACCCAGCGCAGCCAGTGTGGATTTCACCCTAATCATCGAAACCTCCAGTTTGCTTTCTTATTCTCGGGTTCGGGCCTGTTGCCCCTCGATGCGTAACCGGCAGCAGCGAAGCGGCGCAGCCTGACCTGAGTCTAGTCGTCCGTGGATGATCGGCAATGTTCTTTGTGCCATTACCTCGACTCGCTCATGCGAGCCGTTCCCTTCTGAGTCGAACTGAACTTAGCAAGGCGCGTACCAGCTCATCCGGCAATGATGATGGATACGCCAGGTTGCGGGTTCTATCGAAGTGCGCGAGCGGGTAACCTCGCGCCACTCCCTCGCCGGCGGCACGTAATGCCCCAAGACGAGGCAACTTGCCCCCAACTGGAGCCGATCTATGAGCGAACCGTTGATCCTCGAACCCAATGGCATTGCCGATGCGTGCATCATCTGGCTGCATGGCCTGGGCGCTGATCGCTATGACTTCCTACCTGTGGCCGAAGCGCTGCAGCAGAAGCTTCATAGCGCTCGCTTCGTTCTGCCGCAGGCACCGACGCGTCCGGTAACCATCAACGGTGGCTGGAGCATGCCCAGCTGGTACGACATCCTGGCCATGAGCCCAGCCCGCGCGATCGATCGCGAGCAACTCGAGGCATCAGCGCAACAGGTCATCGGTCTGATCGAAGCACAGCGTGACGCGGGCATCGATCCGGCACGCATCTTTCTCGCCGGCTTCTCCCAAGGCGGCGCGGTGGTGCTGCATACGGCATTTCTGCGCTGGCAGGGCCCGCTGGGCGGCGTCATCGCACTGTCCACCTATGCCCCGACATTTGCCGAGCGCCTCGAGCTTTCCGATGATGTCCGGCGCTATCCGGCGCTATGCCTGCATGGCAGCCGCGATGATGTAGTGCCGCCTGCGATGGGCCGTGCCGCCTATCAGTGCCTGCACGACGCCGGCGTCAACGTCAGCTGGCGCGAGTACCCGATGAGCCACGAGGTGCTCCCGGAGGAAATCCGCGACATCGGCAACTGGCTCGCACCTTTGCTTGGCGAAAATGCCGCCTCCTGAGCACCAGCTCCGGTTGCCTATTCATCAAAGGAAGGATGAGCGGTGCGCTTGACCGTCCGCCACCTGGCAGGCTCAAGCGCGGTCGGCATCCTGCCACGCTTGAACCTGGCATCAGACACAGCCATGCCCCAAGGCCCTGACCAGGCCCGCGCGGTATCACACAACAGTACGTCAGGCGCGAGTGCGCCCGCTGGAAGCCAAGCCTTCCCGTGCGCGAGGCTTCGCCATGCATGCGTCTTGCATTACACTGGCGCGCGACACTTTCCTAATAAATGACGAGAAGACCGTGCTCAAAGCACTCAAGAAAATCTTTGGCAAGGCACCGGATGTACGGGCCAGCGCAGCCGATGACGTGCTCGCCGCCGACCACGAGGGCCAACACAGCGCCCCTCAGCAAGCAACGACGCCTGATTCTCAACCCAAGTCGCAGACCGCTGAGCGCGCCGCCGAAAAGCCGCGCCGTCAACGCAGCAGCAAGCCGCCAAAACCCGCCGCTCCGGCGTGGAAGCTGGAGGACTTCGAGGTCGAAGCGGCCGAAGGCAAGACCCGCTTCCACGACTTCAAGCTCGCACCCGAGCTGATGCACGCAATTCATGACCTGGGTTTTCCGTACTGCACGCCGATCCAGGCCCAGGTGCTCGGCTATACCCTCGCCGGCAGAGACGCCATTGGCCGCGCCCAGACCGGCACCGGCAAGACGGCTGCGTTTCTCATCTCCACCATCACACAGCTGCTCGACACTCCACCGCCGCGGGACCGCTATATGGGCGAACCGCGCGCACTGATCATCGCGCCGACCCGTGAACTCGTGGTGCAGATCGCCAATGACGCGCTGGACCTGACCAAATACACCAACCTGAACGTGATGAGCTTCGTCGGCGGCATGGACTTCGACAAGCAGCTCAAGCTGCTGGAATCGAAATTCTGCGACATCCTGGTTGCCACACCCGGGCGCCTGCTGGATTTCAACCAGCGCGGCGAGGTGCATCTGGACATGGTCGAGGTGATGGTGCTGGATGAAGCCGATCGCATGCTCGACATGGGCTTCATTCCGCAGGTCCGCCAGATCATCCGGCAGACGCCGCCCAAGAGCGAACGCCAGACCCTGCTGTTCTCAGCCACGTTCACCGATGACGTGATGAACCTGGCGCAGCAGTGGACGACCAACCCCGCCGTGGTCGAGATCGAGCCGGAAAACGTCGCCAGCGACACCGTCGAGCAACACGTATTCGCCGTGGCTGGCAGCGACAAGTACAAGCTGCTGTACAACCTGATCACCCAGAATGACTGGACGCGGGTGATGGTCTTCGCCAACCGCAAGGATGAAGTGCGGCGCATCGAGGAACGCCTGACCCGGGACGGCATCAGCGCCGCGCAGATGTCCGGCGACGTGCCGCAGCACAAGCGCATCCGCACGCTGGAAGGTTTCCGCGAGGGCAAGATTCGGGTACTGGTGGCGACCGATGTCGCCGGTCGAGGCATCCATGTCGACGGCATCAGCCACGTGATCAACTTTACGCTGCCGGAAGATCCGGATGACTACGTGCACCGCATCG
This sequence comes from Stutzerimonas kunmingensis, assembly GCF_021432085.1. GTDB lineage: Bacteria > Pseudomonadota > Gammaproteobacteria > Pseudomonadales > Pseudomonadaceae > Stutzerimonas. The sequence continues at coordinate 3,462,344 of NZ_CP090366.1, forward strand.
GCCGCACCGGCCGTGCCGGCACCAGCGGCACGTCGATCAGCTTCGCCGGCGAGGACGACTCCTTCGCCCTGCCGCCGATCGAAGCGCTGATTGGCCGCAAGATTCAGTGCGAAATGCCGCCGGCGGAACTGCTCGCCCCGGTCCCTCATTCGCGCTGAGCCTATTGGGCGCGGCATTCGCCGCGCTCCTGCGACCGTCACTCGCCTCCTCCATCAATGACCTGAATCAGGCCTCAACAGAGGTCAAGCGGCTAGAGTGGTAGCTAGATCGGAAATCGAGGAGACATCGATGGACAGCATGCACTGGCTACTGTCGCTAATCGTCACCGGCTTCATCCTGCTCTGCGTAGGTTTCAACTACCGGGACCGGGACTGGGGCGTGGGCCTTCTTGGCCTGGGCGTGCTCACCATGTTCTCGACGCTGGCCTTCAAGATGTACATCACCTTCTATTGACGGCTCAGTCGTTCTCGCTCCAACGCTCAGCCGCGACCTGATCACTCGCGCGGCCCTCCACCCAGCGTGGCCCGGACGGCGTGGTTTCCTTCTTCCAGAACGGCGCCCGCGTCTTCAGGTAGTCCATCACAAAGCGACAGGCGTCGAAGGCAGCGTCGCGATGGGCGCTCGCCGCGCCGACGAAGACGATCGGCTCACCTGGCTCCAGGGGCCCGACGCGATGCAGCACGTCGAGCCGCAATAATGGCCAGCGCTGCTCCGCCTCGATAATGATTTTCTCCAGTGCCTTTTCGGTCATCCCCGGCGCATGTTCGAGGAACATTCCGGCGACATCCTGCCCATCATTGAAATCCCTTACGTAACCGACGAACCCGGCGACCGCGCCAATCCCCAGGTTGGCCGCATGCAGCGCATTGAGTTCGGCCCCCGGATCGAACGCTGCCGTCTGTACACGAACCGCCATGCTCAGCCTCCGGTCACGGTGGGAAAGAAAGCGACTTCATCGTCATCGGTGATCGGCTCATCGAGACCACAGAGCTCCTGATTACGGGCACACATCAGGTTCTGCTCGGCAAGCACCTCCCAGACACCGCCCCGCGCAAGCAGCTGCTGGCGCACGTCATCCACGTTGGCGAGCGAAGCATCCCACTGCAGGCGCTCGCCATCAGTGCCCAGGGTTTCGCGATAACGGGCAAAGAACTGGACGGTAATCATGCCGGCACCTGCCAGTGACCGCTCTTGCCGCCGAGTTTTTCCAGCAGGCGCACGCCTTCGATGACCATGCCGCGATCCACGGCCTTGCACATGTCGTAGATGGTCAGCGCAGCGACGCTGGCAGCGGTCAACGCTTCCATCTCGACACCTGTCTGCCCGGCCAGCTTGCAGGCAGCGCGAATCAGTACGCAGTCTTCACCATCCGCCTGCAGCTCGACCTTGATGCTGGTGAGCAGCAGCGGATGACACAGCGGAATCAGTTCGTAGGTCTTCTTTGCCGCCTGGATGCCGGCGATGCGCGCCACGGCGAAGACATCGCCCTTGGGATGACCACCCTGCTGGATCATTTGCAGGGTCTGCGGCAGCATGCGCACGCGGGCCTCGGCCACGGCTTCACGCGCGGTCACGGCCTTGTCGGTGACGTCGACCATGCTGGCCCGGCCTTGGGAATCGAGATGGGTGAGCATTCGGCGCTCCTGATCGGAAAATCACGAGTCTACCGCAGCCGCCGGCGATGAACCCGCCCCCGTAAGAGGTACTACCGGGCCATCGCCGCACGCGTCTCGGCTACATGTGCGCTTCGGCGTACTCGGCCAGCACCGAACGCGGCACGCCCTGCAAGGTGATGTGCACACCGTGGGAGAAATCCTTGAAGCGCTCGGTCAGGTAAGTAAGCCCCGAACTGGTCGCGGACAGATAAGGCGTGTCGATCTGCGCCAGATTGCCCAGACAGACCACCTTCGAGCCGTTGCCCGCGCGGGTGATGATGGTCTTCATCTGATGCGGCGTGAGGTTCTGGCATTCGTCGATCAGGATCAGGCTCTGCTGGAAGCTGCGACCGCGGATGTAGTTCAGCGATTTAAACTGCAGCGGCACCTTTTGCAGGATGTAGTCGATGCTGCCGTGGGTGTTCTCGTCCTCCATGTGCAGCGCTTCGAGGTTATCGGTGATTGCACCCAGCCACGGCTCCATCTTCTCGGCCTCGGTGCCGGGCAGAAAGCCGATGTCCTCGTCCAGCCCCTGTACGCTGCGGGTGGCGATGATGCGCCGGTAGCGCTTGCTGACCACGGTCTGCTCGATGGCCGCAGCCAGCGCGAGGATGGTCTTGCCCGAACCGGCGGCACCGGACAGGTTGACCAGATGGATATCCGGGTCGAGCAAGGCGAACAGCGCCAATGCCTGATGGATGTCCCGCGGGCGCAGGCCCCAGGCCTCCTGATGCAGCAGCGGCTCCTGATGCAGGTCGAGCAGCAGCAGCTCATCGGCCTTGATGCCCTTGATCCAGCCGACAAAGCCCTGTTCGTCGATGATGAACTCGTTGATGTGTACCGCGGGAAGGTTGTCGGTCAGCTGCACGCGGTGCCAGGTGCGCCCATGCCCCTGATGGGTCTCGACCTTGCTCACGCGATCCCAGAACGAGCCGCTGACGCTGTGATAGCCGGGGGAAAGCTGGCCGACGTCATCGACCAGCTGATCGGTATGGTAATCCTCCGCCGCTACGCCACAGGCACGCGCCTTCAGGCGCATGTTGATGTCCTTGGTCACCAGCACCACAGGCAAGCCTGGACGCCGTCTGCTCAGCTCGACCACCTGATTGATGATCTTGTTGTCGTTCAGATCCTCCGGCAACGCGCTGGACTCGCCACGCTTGCTCATGAGGATCGAAAGACTGCCGGAAGGCCCGCCCTTGCCGCGCTGGATCGGCACGCCGAGCTCGACCTCTTCCGGCGTGGCGTCACCGAGCAGCTTGTCGATCAAGCGGATTGCCTGACGACACTCGGCTGCGACGCTGTGCTTGCCAGCCTTGAGCTGGTCGAGTTCCTCCAGCACGGTCATCGGGATGGCGACCTGATGTTCCTGGAAGTTCAGCAAAGCGTTGGGATCGTGGATCAGTACATTCGTGTCGAGGACGTAGAGCGTGGGCTGGGTCGCGCGAGGTCTGCCGTAGTCATCCATACCGATCACCTTCTTCTGGGGCCAGAAACGAAGAGCCAAAAGCGCTTCGCTGCACAGTAACCGCCATGCGATTCAGGTGAGCGGACGAGGGTAGCCGGTGGATTCGGGGCTGCCCAGGAGCCGCCACCTGTGTCGCAGGGTTCGGCGGTCTGAATTCGGTAATACCGTAAAAGTTATGACAGACAAAAGACTTTTCCGTTGAACTCGGCTTTTTTTCACGAATCGACCAAACGGCCTTGGCGCGCGTATTTCAGCCGCGCTATTGTCGATGATCAAGGTGCGCGCTTTCGTCGCAGCGATTCACTTCCACGGTGATGTGCACCAGCTGTGGGAAGCCCTGCAACGCAGCCTTGTAGTGGTCGGCGGTGTGCGCCTGATGCGTCACCAGGCTCAGGATGCAGCTGTATTGCGACCGCCCTACCCGCCACAGATGCAGATCGGCGACCTCGGTATCCGGCACCTCCTGCAGCGCTTCCCGAACCCTGTGCACCAGCGGATCATCCATCTCCCGATCGAGCAGCACCTTGGCGGTATCGCGCAACAGGCCGCGCGCCCATACAAGGATCACCAGCGCGCCGACGATACCCATCACCGGGTCCAGCCAGCTCCAGCCGAAGAACTTGCCGCCCAGCAGCGCGATGATCGCAGCCACCGACGTCAGCGCATCGGTCAGCACATGGATGAAGGCGGCGTGCCGATTCAGGTCCTTGCCACCCGAAGCGTGTTCATGCTCATGCGCATGCTCGTCGTGACCGTGACCGTGACCGTGACCGTGACCGTGACCGTGGTCATGCTGATCCCGCAGCAACCAGGCGGACAGCAGATTCACCAGCAAGCCGATCACGGCGACCATCAAAGCTGCATCGAAACCGATCGCGACCGGCGACCAGAGCCGCGACAGCGATTCGCCGATCATGAACAGCGCCACGACGACCAGCAGCAAGGCGCTGGTGAAACCGGCCAGCACCTCGATCTTCCAGGTTCCGAACGCGAAACGCTGGTCCGCCGCGTAGCGCCGAGCCAGCAGATACGCCAACGCCGCCAGGCCGATGGCTACCATGTGCGAGGCCATATGCCAGCCGTCCGCCAGCAACGCCATGGAGTTGAACCAGTAACCGGCGATGATCTCCACCAACATGGTCAAGCCGGTCAGAATGACCACCGCCCAGGTCTGACGCTCGGAGTTGCGCTCCAGCGGACGGTAGTCGTGAGGTGGTTGCCATTGCGCATGATTGCAGCCAGACATACGAACTCCTTGATTGACGCCTTCCAGCTTGTGCCTTGCCACGCGGGGAAGGTCAACCGTTGCCTATGGCCGCCATAGCTGGAGCCGCTCCGCTCGTACCCCTACAATCGCGCCATCAGACAGGAGACCCGTACATGCTGATGGTGATTTCCCCCGCCAAGACGCTCGACTATGAAACACCCCCGATAACCGAACGCTTCACTCAGCCTCAGTACCTGGAGCACTCGCAACTGCTGATCGACCTGTTGCGCGATTACTCGCCAGCGCAGATCAGCGAACTCATGCACCTTTCCGACAAGCTGGCCGCCCTGAACGTCGCGCGCTACGGCAGTTGGTCGGCTGAATTCACGCCGGAGAATGCCAAGCAGGCACTGCTCGCCTTCAAGGGCGATGTCTACACCGGTCTGAGCGTCGAGGATTTCACCGAGAGCGACCTGCTGTTCGCACAGGAGCATCTGCGCATGCTGTCGGGGCTTTACGGCCTGTTGCGCCCGCTGGACCTGATGCAGCCGTATCGGCTGGAAATGGGCACCAAACTGGCCAATCCGCGCGGCAAGGATCTGTACGCATTCTGGGGCGAGCGCATCACTGGCTGGCTGAACGAGGCGCTTGTCGAGCAGGGTGACGATGTCCTGCTGAATCTGGCCTCCAACGAGTACTTCAGCGCGGTCAAACGCAAGGCGCTGAACGCACGAGTCATCAACGTCGACTTCAAGGACATGAAGAACGGCCAGTACAAAATCATCTCGTTCTACGCGAAAAAGGCACGAGGCCTGATGGCCCGCTGGGTGATCAAGGAACGCATCGGCAACCCTGATCAGCTGCCAGAGTTCGACTACCAGGGCTACCGCTACAGTCGGGATGACTCGACCCGCGACCGCTTGGTATTCCTGCGCGACGCCGCCGACCAGTAAAACGCAATGCCGGCGGCAGAGCCCGTACGGGCTCTACCGCTGCCCTCAGCGACTCCATTAGCGGGTCCGCCCAGCACGTCCCACTGCCTCTACCAAGACCTCCCGATCAACCGTCCGCATTGCCCTGGGCAGATGAGCGCACCTTGAATCCGTTCGCAAAAACTGGCCGATCAACGGTTGCCGAGGCGGGAACTATCCAGCGTGGCTCGCAATCATAAGCGCGTACCGACAATTCCAGGTGGAAAGGGAAGTCGCACATGAACGTGCATTGGGTCATCAATTTCGCAGATCGCTCCGTTCGAGATCGTCAGTCGATCTTGGCGGTAGCGCAACTTCAGACGGCGATACGGCTGATTATCCAGCCCACAGCCGCGGCGTCGAGCAGAGCCTACGCGGCATCTGACACGGCAAACGCCGAGCAAGGCACGAACAGAGGGTTACGGCCATGCAAGCGCATCACTCCCGCTCGACCGACAGGTGCCACACACCGCGCGCGACGATGGCGCTCCTCAGTAGCGCGCCAAACGCCGACCACGAGCGCCCGGTGCAGATGACCATGATCGACATCTCGCCCGATACACATGCGGCCTGAACGGCCACGGTGCGACATCCAGGCGATTAACCAGACAGCAGATTTCAATCTCGAGGCATGCCTTGGGACAGAGTGGATTTCGTCCAGCCAACTGGCGATTCCTCCGACAAAGAACAGTAACAACCCAGGCGCGGCCAAGAGGCCGGCGTCACCGGACAAGTAGAACGACCTTCGAAACGATTCAGGAGAAGCAATATGATCCCGGTTATTCTTTCAGGCGGTAGCGGCTCCCGACTGTGGCCCCTTTCCCGCAAGTCGTTCCCCAAGCAGTTTCTTGCCCTGACCGGCGAGCAGACGTTGTTCCAGCAGACCGTCGAACGCCTGGCGTTCGATGGCATGCAGCAACCGCTGCTGGTCTGCAACAAGGACCACCGTTTCATCGTCAAGGAGCAGCTGGCCGCGCGCAAGCTCGGCGTTCAAGGCCTTCTGCTCGAGCCTTTCGGTCGTAACACCGCACCGGCCATTGGGATCGCGGCGATGAAGCTGGTTGAAGAGGGGCGCGACGAGCTGCTGCTAGTCCTGCCGGCCGACCATGTCATCGAAGACCAGAAGGCCTTCCAGCGCTCCCTGGCACTGGCGACCAATGCCGCGGAAAACGGCGAGATGGTTCTTTTCGGTGTTCCCCCAACCCGTCCTGAAACCGGTTTCGGTTATATCAAAGCCAGCCAGGACGCCAATCATGGTCTGCCCGATGGCATCAAGCGCGTGGCGCAGTTCGTCGAGAAGCCGGATGAGGCTCGCGCCCAGAGCTATCTGGAGTCAGGTGACTATTTCTGGAACAGCGGCATGTTCCTGTTCCGCGCCAGCGTGTTCCTGGAAGAACTGAAGAAGCACGATCCGGACATCTACGATACCTGCTCGCTCGCCCTGGAGCGCAGCGTGAAGAACGGCGAAGAAGTGCTGATCGACCCCGCCACCTTCGCCTGTTGCCCGGACAACTCCATCGACTATGCAGTGATGGAAAAGACTCAACTGGCTTGCGTAGTGCCCATGTCGGCTGGCTGGAGCGATGTCGGCTCCTGGTCTTCGATCTGGGATGTGCACGAGAAGGACGAGAACGGTAACGTCCTCAAGGGCGACGTGATCGCCGAAGACTCGCGCAACTGCCTGGTACACGGCAACGGCAAACTGGTCACCGTGCTCGGCCTGGAAAACATCGTGGTGGTGGAGACCAAGGACGCCATGATGGTTGCCCACAAGGACAAGGTGCAGGACGTCAAGAAGCTGGTCAGCAAGCTCGACACTCAGGACCGCAGCGAAACCAAGAACCACTGCGCCGTGTACCGCCCTTGGGGCTGGTATGACTCGGTGGACATGGGTGGCCGCTTCCAGGTCAAGCGTATCTGCGTGAACCCAGGGGCCAGCCTCTCCCTGCAGATGCACCACCATCGCGCCGAGCATTGGATCGTTGTTTCCGGTACCGCTCAGGTCACCTGCAACGACAAGACTTTCCTGCTCACCGAAAATCAGTCGACTTATATCCCGATCACGTCAGTGCATCGCCTGGCCAACCCCGGGAAAATTCCGCTGGAGATCATCGAAGTCCAGTCCGGCAGCTATCTGGGTGAAGACGACATCGAGCGCTTTGATGACGTTTACGGCCGCGCCGAACAGAGCAACGAAGCCAAAGTTGCCCGTTAATGTTCGCCAAGTAACGAGAGGAAAGCCCGCTTCGGCGGGTTTTTCTTTGCTCGATTTCTGGCTCTGTGCGTACCTGAAAGCGCATACTTGCGGAAATCCGTGTAGCGCCTTGCCGCAAACGTAGTGTCAATGCCGCAGATAACCTGGTTTTTTTGAACTACTGCTCGAATCTGCCGCCTGCCACGTAATTGCTTAAACCTTTTCAGTTGACCTCCAGTCTCACGCACATAAGCTCGACTCTGTTGCAACTGAAAACTTCGGTTACAACCAAAGACGCGTCATTCATTTTCAGAGGCGTCTTAATTCAAACTAGAAAAACAGGATCCTTACGTGACGAAAGACGAACTGCGCGCCGAACTTGAGCGCCAGGCGCAGCGCTTTACCAATGTCTATGGTGGTGAAATTACGACTTACGCGGCTGAACGCGAACCCGAGCGCAAGCCGTGGCGCAAGAAACCCACTGTGCTTGATCAAGTGTTTCAGCGGGAACTGCAGAAGCTCGAACAGGAAAAACATGCCGATTGTGAAAGCGCGGCAACTGGGCAAGCCTGATCCTGACCTCCGTGCAGGTCAGGAAGTCAACTAGCGCAGCCAATACAAACAGCAGTAGTGAACTGAAGAGCGCCGATAAGTCAGCGCTTACCGCCGAGTAACGAGCCGAGCAACCCTCTGGCCAACTGACGCCCCAACTGACTGGCAGCCTGGCTCAACGCACTTTTGACGACTCGTCCGGCCAGATCCCCCAGATCGCTGCCTGCACTGCTCTTGCCTCGCGCAGGCTTCTCGACCGGACGCTCAGCCTCCTCGACTGCCTGCATGGCCCGAGCACTCAGTATTTCGTAGGCCGACTCACGGTCGACGGGCTTGTCATAACGGCCACGCAAGCTGGACCTCGCGATAAGCTGCATGCGCTCAGCTTCACTCAGCGGCCCCACTCGCGACTGTGGCGGCGCGATCGAGACTCGCTGCACCATCGCCGGCGTGCCTTTCGCCTCGAGCCCACCGACCAGGGCCTCGCCGATGCCCAACTGGGTCAGCACATCCAGCGTCGCAAAGTTCGGGTTCGCACGAAATCCGTCAGCCACCGAGCGCAGTGCTTTCTGCTCCTTGACGGTGTATGCCCGCAAACCATGCTGGATTCGCAGCCCCAGCTGCGCCAGTACCTGGTCAGGCAGATCGGCTGGGGACTGAGTGACGAAATAGACGCCAACACCTTTCGAACGAATCAGCCGCACCACCTGCACCAGCCGCTCCTGCAACGCCTTGGGCGTATCGCCAAACAGAAGGTGCGCCTCATCGAAGAACAGGACCAGCAAAGGCCTGTCGGCATCGCCCCGCTCCGGAAGCTGCTCGAAGAGTTCGGCAAGCAGCCATAGCAGGAAGGTCGCATAAACCTTGGGCGCCTCATGCACCAGTACGCTGGCATCGAGCAGATGGATGGGACCTCGGCCGTCCGCCGCGGGGTGCAACAGATCCTCGAGTTGCAGCGCTGGCTCACCGAACAGCGCCTCGGCGCCCTGCTGTTCGAGCGTTGCCAGGCGCCGCAGCAGGGCCTGTGACGATGCACCGGTGAACAATGCACTGTCGTCGCCGAGCAACTGCGGCTCAGCCTTGAGGTGCGCCAACAGCGCCTTGAGGTCCTTCAGATCGAGTAACAGCAGGCCTTCGCGGTCTGCCACCTTGAACGCCGCGTACAAAGCGGCCTGCTGGCTGTCGGTGAGCTGCAGCAGGCTTCCCAGCAGCAGCGGCCCCATCTCGCTCAACGTAGTACGCAGCGGATGGCCGCTACGACCATGCACGTCCCACAGGGTTACCGGGTACGCCTGCGGCTGATGGTCCAGCCAGGGCATGCTGGCGATCCGCTCGGCGATCTTGCCCTGCGGTGCACCGGCAGCACCCAGGCCACAGAGATCGCCCTTGATGTCGGCAGCGAACACGGCAACTCCGGCATCGCTGAACTGCTCGGCCAGACGTTGCAAGGTCACTGTCTTACCGGTGCCGGTGGCTCCGGCAATCAACCCGTGCCGATTGGCCAGGCGCAGGGATTGGCTGTTCGGTTCACCCGTCGCATCAGCGCCGAGTACCAGACGATCGATTGCAGCCTTCATCAACCCGCCTCCTTGTCGTGCTCGCGCGCTCCGGATGGGGCGCTCTCGTCGGCCGTCGATGCACTCGATTGCCGACCTGCATTGCCCTGCTCAGCCTGAAGCTCGGCCCATAGCGCTGCGGCATCGGCGAACTCGGCGCCCTGCTCGGGCGACAGCGCCTCAGGATCGTATCGCTGTGTACAACCACTGCCGATGATGGGCGGCGCCTTGGCCGCGGCACGCTCGAGGGGATCGGTCACAGATGCTCCCGGATGTCAGTTGAACACCATCGTCTTGTTGCTGTGTACCAGCACACGGTCTTCCAAGTGATAGCGCAGGCCGCGAGAAAGCACCATCTTCTCTACGTCCTTGCCGAGCCGGACCATGTCCTCGATGCTGTCGCGATGGCTCACGCGCACCACGTCCTGTTCGATGATCGGGCCGGCGTCGAGCTCCTCGGTTACATAGTGACAGGTGGCGCCGATCAGCTTCACGCCGCGCAGCGAGGCCTGGTGATAGGGCTTGGCGCCGACGAAGGACGGCAGAAAGCTGTGATGGATGTTGATCACGCGCTGGGCGAACTCGTCGCACAGCTCGGACGGCAAGATCTGCATGTACCGCGCGAGCACAATCACATCGGCGCGCTGCTCGCGGACCAGGCGGGTGACTTCGGCGAACGCCTCCTGCTTATTGGCGGGGTCGACCGGCACGTGAATGTAGGGAATGCCATGCCATTCGACCATGCTGCGCAGGTCGTCATGGTTGGAAATCACGCAGGGAATGTCGCAGTCCAGCTCGCCGCTGTGCCAACGGTGCAGCAGATCGGCCAGGCAGTGGGATTCGCGACTGGCCATCAGCACCACGCGTTTGCGTTGCTCGGAGTCGGTGACTCGCCACTCCATTGAAAACTCACGAGCGATCGGAGCGAACGCCTGACGGAAACCGTCCAGATCGAAAGGCAGTGAGTCCGCGCGAATCTCGTGACGCATGAAGAACCAACCGCTCTGGTGATCCGAATGATGGTTGGCTTCAGTGATCCAGCCGTTGTAAGTGGCAAGAAAGTTACTGACCTTGGCAACAATGCCAACGCCATCGGGACAGGCAATGACCAGCCTGAAAGTGCGCATCAACGGTTACTCCGACTCAATGGGAAATGCGGCATTCTAGCCCAGCAGACAAAAGCACAGCCATCGCCATTAAGATCGAGGCGCAGCGCCAACTATGCGCGATGACGCAAACGGCGCGGCTCGCAGTCATCGGTTTGTTATGCAAAGCATAAAAACCAATCGAAAAAACTTGTCCGATAAAACAGGCTTTCCGCTTGATTTAAGCCTGCGCATAGCTGCAATAGCAGCTCTTAGCCTGCGTCACATATCCTTTCAAATAGTAGTGTGGCTTTTTTACAAGGCTATATTTACTTGCGGATTACGCAGGACTATGATTGCTGCCACTTGCGTTCAAACCTATCCCAAGGAAGTCATATGTCACTTATCAATGAGTATCGCGCTACTGAAGAAGCCATCAAGGAACTTCAAGAGCGCCTGAAGTCGCTGTCCGAAGACGACAAGCTGAAAAAGGAACTGGAATTCGAAGGCAAGCTGCGCGAACTCATGGGTGAATACCAGAAGTCCCTGCGCGACATCATTGCCCTGCTCGATCCGGAAGCCTCTCGCAACAGCAAGAGCCCTCGCGCTGCAAAAGCTCCCGCGACCAGCAAGCGCGCCCGCCGCGTGAAGCAATATAAAAACCCACACAGCGGTGAAGTGATTGAAACCAAAGGCGGCAATCACAAGACCCTGAAAGAATGGAAAGCCCAGTGGGGCTCCGACACCGTGGAAAGCTGGGCCACCCTTCTCGGCTAAGCGGCTACGGTTTATAACGAACGCCGTTTCTCGACATTAATCATTGATGTCGGGAAACGGCGTTTTTATTTGTGCTGCACTCTTCCTTCCCCGCTCGATTCAGGCGTGGCGCACAAACATACGCCCTCCCCAAGAGTTAATTGCTCAAGCGGTAACGCTCACGCAACCCCTGACCGTACTCGCGCCATTGCTGCAACAGTTGCCGTTGTGCCGGCGTGGCGCCGATCATGAATTGCTCGATATCCGACTCGAACTGCACGAGGGTGTTGGGCGCGCCACATGCCCCATCACTCAGCCGCTGTTGGCAGAACTGACGCCATTGCGCTTGCTCGTCGACGGATAACGCTTCAGGAAAGTTACGCGCGCGGTAACGAAACAACAGCTCGTCGAGGCGCGCATCATCGAATCGGAATGGCTGTTTCGCCAGCTCCGCAGGTGACAGGCTACGGACCTGGTCGCACAGCCGCCGGTCGCGGTCCCCGAGAAAACCGTCATACAGCTGCTGCTCCGGATCATCAGTGCCAGCGAAGCGGTCTTCGCGATAGATGTCTTCGAGCTTGGTGCTCCAGATCTGCCGCTGCTCTCGAAGCATCGCTGCACGCTCATGGCAAACCGGCATATCCAGACCAAGGCGCTGGATGTCTTGCGTGCGCAAAACCTTGAGCGGCGCCACCACGGGACACTTGTTGACGTGCACCAGCTTCAAGGGCACCGGCAACTCGCCATCGGCGAGCTGGTCACGTCGGGTATACAGGCGCTGACGCAGCGTTTCAGCCGTTTCCTGCAAGAGCGGCTCCGGTCCGGCCTGCAGATCGCAGACGATCAGCGCATTGCGATTGCGCGGGTGCCAGCCCAGCGGCAGGACCACCGAGAGAAAATGCCGTGCAGCGGAGAAGCGGCCGGACACGTGCACCATGGGTTCCAGCAACCGGATCTGCTCAAGCACCGCCTGCTTGCGGCGCAGGTTGTAGAGATAGTCGTACAGCCGCGGCTGCCGATCACGAACGAGTCTGGCCAGGGCGATGGTCGCGCGCACATCGGATAGCGCATCGTGCGCGTTCAGATGTTCCAGCCCGTTGGCCACACTCAGTCGTTCGAGCTTGAGCGTTACCCGCCCCTCCTCTTCAGGCCAGACCAGGCCTTCCGGGCGCAGAGCATAAGCCGTGCGTACCAGATCGATCAGATCCCAGCGGCTGTTGCCGCCCTGCCATTCACGGGCATAGGGATCGTAGAAGTTGCGGTACAGGCTGTAGCGCGTCACCTCGTCGTCGAACCGCAGGCTGTTGTAACCGGCGCCGCAGGTGCCAGGCAACGACAGCTGTTGATGCAGACGATGAATGAATTCGGCCTCGCACAAGCCCTTCTGTTCGAGGGTCGCGGGGGTGATCCCAGTGACCAGGCAGGCCGCCGGATGCGGAAGGATGTCGTCGGAGGGACGGCAATAGATGTTCAGCGGCTCGCCGACTTCCTCGAGCGCCTCGTTGGTGCGGATACCCGCCACCTGCAACGGACGGTCGCGGCTGGGCGAGATTCCTGTGGTTTCGAAGTCGTACCAGAAGATGCTTGAATTCACGGGAGAGTCCTTCTCGATCAGCGCGGCAGTCTATCAGCCAGGGCGGCACATCGTCGTGTGCGTCGCCCGATCTGCCCACGCAGCATTGGGTATGCGAACGACATCCTGCAAAGGAGCAGGCACTTCGCCATAATCACACCCCTCCGGCTTGCCCTCCGCTCAGACGACTCAGGCGCATTGCCGCAGCGGCACTTGCCGCATAGCATCGACCTTTGCCTGCCTCAGACGACTTTACCCTTGCCTTCAGCTCTCGACCGACCATCGCTGCTCGACAATAGCCATCGCGTGGAGACGCCCGAAGGCATCGATCTACTCCTGCGTCCGGCCGGGCTCGTACCGCGCGCGCTGGCCTTTGCCATCGACCTGGCGATCCGTGCCGCCATCCTGCTAGCCCTCTTCATCATCCTGGGGATGCTGGGCAATTTTGGTATCGGTCTTGGGACGCTGCTGCTGTTCCTCGTGCAATGGTGGTACATGGTGCTCTTCGAAGTACTGAACCAGGGACGTACGCCTGGCAAGTACTGGCTGGGTCTGCGAGTAGTGCATGACGATGGCACGCCGGTCGGCTGGACCTCCTCGCTGACGCGCAACCTGCTGCGCTTCGTCGATATGCTGCCGTTCGGCTATTTTCTCGGCGCACTGAGCTGCCTGGGCCACCCTGCCTTCAAGCGTCTCGGCGATCTCGCCGCAGGGACGTTGGTGGTCTACCGGGAAAGACCACAAGCGCGCCCGACGCTGCCGGAGGTGGAAGCTGCCAAACCGCCTTTTGCGTTAAGTCTCGATGAGCAACGCGCTCTTATTGCCTTCTCCGAGCGTCATGCCAGTCTTTCTGCCGAACGGCGTCTGGAGCTGGCTTCGATCCTTGCCGAACCGCTGGCGGTTACCGGTGAGAACGCCGAGGCAAAGATCCATGGCATCGCCCGCTCACTGGTAGGCGCGCCATGAAGCAGGCCACCTTCGAACGCCAGCATCACGCCGACTGGCATGACTTCATCAGCCAGCTGGACGCGCTGGAGCGTGGCAAGCCAAGTCCCAGCCAGGCCAGCGACTTCCCCGCCGCCTACCGCCGTCTTTGCCAACACCTGGCGCTGGCCGAATCGCGCGGCTACAGCAGCCAGCTGATCGATCAGTTGCGCCAGCTCGCCCTGCGCGGCCATCAGCAGCTCTATCGGCACCGCAGTCCATTGCTGGGGCGACTGCTCGGGTTCATCACCGGTGGCTTCGCCCGCGCGGTCCGTGAGCAGTGGCGTTACGTACTGGCAGCAAGCCTGCTGTTCTACGGCAGCCTGCTCGGCATGGCCGCTTTGGTCTTCGCCTTCCCGGAGCTGGTGTTCAGCATCCTGCCGCCGGACCAGGTCACACAGATGGAGCAGATGTACGACCCGGACGCCAGCCGCCTGGGTCGCTTCGCCGAGCGGGGCTCGGGCGACGACTGGCTGATGTTCGGCTATTACGTGATGAACAATATCGGCATCGCATTCCAGACGTTCGCCAGCGGGCTGCTGTTCGGCCTGGGTACGCTGTTCTTCCTGCTGTTCAATGGCCTGACGATCGGCGCCGTCGCGGGCCACCTGAGCGCCATCGGCTACCACCAGCCGTTCTGGTCGTTCGTTATCGGCCATGGCGCGTTCGAGCTGACCGCCATCACCCTTGCCGGCGCCGCGGGGCTGCAGCTCGGCGTATCGCTAGTGGCGCCGGGGCGCCTGACCCGCGCAGAGGCGCTGCGTCAGGCCGCCAAGCGAGGCATCCAGCTGGTCTGCGGGGCCACCCTGTTCTTGCTGATCGCTGCCTTTGTCGAGGCCTACTGGTCATCCATGACCCTGACCTCGCCCATGATCAAGTACATCGTCGGCGCGCTGCTCTGGCTGATCGTGGCCGCTTACTTCGCCTTTGCCGGGAGGGCGCAGCATGCAGCTGAGTGATGCCAGCGTCTCGATCCGCCCGCGCAGTCCATGGGAGGCGCTGGACCTCGGCACCCTGCTCGCCAGGCGCCACGCGAAGCTGCTGATGACGACCTGGGCGACCGTGACGCTGCCGCTTTTCGGCCTGATCAGTCTGCTGCTGTGGCAGCACCCAAGTCTGGCGCTGCTGCTGTTCTGGTGGCTCAAGCCCCTGTACGAGCGCTTGCCGCTGCATATCCTGTCCAAAGCACTGTTCGGTGAAACACCAGATTTCCGAGAGAGCCTGCGGGCCTTCCCCGGCCTGCTGCGGCCACAGCTGTTGGCCAGTCTCACCTGGCGTCGCCTGAGCACGACGCGCAGCTTCGATCTACCAGTGCAGCAGCTCGAGGGGCTCGACGGCAAAGCACGCAAGCAACGCCTGCTCACGCTCAGTCTGTGCAGCGGCCGCGCGCCCAGCTGGCTGACCGTGGTCGGCGTGCATCTGGAAGGCGCGCTCTGGCTCGGCCTGCTCGGCGTGCTGTATTTCCTGCTGCCGGCGCAGCTGGTACAGCGCTGGAACTGGGAGGATGTGCTCGGGCTGAGCGCCGAATGGCTCTGGCTGGAACACCTGTCCAATCTGCTCTATGCGCTGGTGCTCATCGTCTGGGAGCCTATCTATGTCGCCTGTGGCTTCAGCCTCTATCTCAATCGACGCACTCATCTGGAGGCGTGGGACATAGAGCTGGCCTTCCGTCGACTGCGCCAGCGCCTGCTCAGCGCTGCACCAGCGGTGCTGCTTGCCTGTGGCCTGTTGTTTTGGCCGGCAGCGCACGATGCCTGGGCAGCGGCGCCAACGGCCGACACAGCGCAACAGGGCCCGGAAACCGAGCGTCTGCTGAATCAGCCACTGACCAGCGAGACGGCCCGCGAACGAATCGACGCGCTGCTCGACCAACCGCCCTTTCAGCACCGGGAGACGGTCACCCGTTGGCGCTTTGGTGCGCAAGACAGCCCGCAGGAGCCCGGTGCTCTGGCACGCCTGCTCGAACGCCTGCTGCAGGGTGGCTCGCTGTGGGAAAGCCTGGAAAGTCTGGCGCAGGCACTCGAAGTGCTACTCTGGACCGCACTGGCCTTGCTGGTCGCGCTTCTGCTGTGGCGCTACCGCGACTGGCTGCAGACTTTCGGCAGCCGCATACAGCTGCCGGCCAGGCGCCGCCAACCTGCACCCGCGCAGCTGTTCGGCCTCGTCGTCGCGCCCGAAAGCCTGCCAAACGACGTTGCCAGCGAGGCCGAACGACTCTGGCAGCAGGATCCGCGCGCATCTCTGGCACTTCTCTATCGCGGTTTGCTCAGCCGCCTGCTGCATGATTTCCAGCTGCCGTTGAAGGCGGCGCATACCGAGGGCGAGGTGCTGGCGCGCGTGCGACAGCTTCAGCGCGAACCGCTGTCGCGCTTTGCCGAGCAACTTACGCAGCATTGGCAGCACCAGGCCTACGGGCACCGGAACGCCGAAGACGTGGTCCGCGACGAACTGTGTGCCGGCTGGCGCGCGCTGTTTGCCGAGGAGCCGAGGCCATGAACCGACTCCGCCCTCGCCTGCTCGCCGCGGCCGCGGTCCTGCTGATCGGGCTGCTGGTCATCTGGTTGGCCGGCAAGCTGCAATCCTATGAGGACGTCGTCGAGCACGGCCCGACCCCGGAGGCGCGCAGCAACACATACCTGGCCGCCGAACTGTTCCTGCGCGGCCTCGGCCTGCAGGTCGTGCATCAGGAAGGCATCGCCGGACTTGAGACACTGCCCACCTCTGGCCAGACGCTGCTCCTGCTAGGTGACCGCGGCAACCTGACCCCGCGGCAGACCGAGCGTCTGCTGGACTGGGCAAACGCCGGCGGCCATCTGGTCGTGGTTGCAGAGCGACTGTGGGATGAAGAGACCGGCAAAAGCGGCGACCTGCTGTTCGACCGGCTCAATCTGCAGCAGTACGCAGCTGACGATCTGGACGATGATGCGCAGACACCGCAGTCATCCACCGCCGAACAGCATCCGCAGCTGACCAAGCTGTATCTGGAGAATGAAAGTGCGCCGGCCTATCTGGCCTTCGATACCGACTTTCACCTCTATGATGCCGACAATCGCGCCCACGCCTGGGCCAACAGCGCAGGCGCCACGCACATGCTGCAACTGCAGCACGGTGACGGGCTGATCACCGCCCTGACCGATAGCTGGATCTGGCAGAACCGCAACATCGATCAGTACGACCATGCCTGGCTGCTCTGGTATCTGACTCAAGACAGCGCGGTGACTCTGGTGCACCGCAGCGAACACGACGGCTTGCTCGCACAGCTGCGCCGCCATTTCCCCGAACTTCTCACCGTGCTGGGCCTACTTGTGGCGTTCGCGCTCTGGCATGCCGGCCAACGCTTCGGCCCACTGCAGGCTCCGCTCAACCCGGCGCGTCGCCAGCTGCAGGAACACCTGCGTGGGTCGGCGGAGTTCCTGCTGCGCCATGGTCGCCAGCACAGTCTGCTGCAGCCGCTGCAACAGGACATCCAGCGCCGAGCGGGGCAACGTCATCCGGGCTTCGAGCAGCTTCCGCCGAATGCCCAGCTGCCACTGCTCGCCCGTCTCTCCAGCCTGCCGATCGCCAGCATCGAGCTGGCCATGCGCCCACTGCCGCAGCAACGTCTGTCGGCCACCGAATTCACCCGACAGGTCGCCCACCTGCAAACCCTCAGGAACGCGCTATGAGCGAACACATCCCAGATTCCGGCAACCCTGCTCCGGCCTCCAACCCGGTGAGCCAGCGCCTGCGAGCCAGCCAGCTCGCCCAGGCGCTGCGCGACGAGCTGCACAAGGCGGTGATCGGCCAGGACGACGTCATCGATGGCGTTCTGACCGCGTTGATCGCCGGCGGCCACGTGCTCATCGAAGGCGTGCCGGGACTGGGCAAGACACTGCTGGTACGGGCGCTGGCGCGCTGCTTCGGCGGCGAGTTCTCGCGCATCCAGTTCACCCCCGACCTGATGCCCAGCGACGTCACCGGCCATGCCGTCTACGACATGCAGAGCGAGCAGTTCAAGCTGCGCAAGGGGCCGGTGTTCACCAACCTTCTACTGGCCGATGAAATCAACCGTGCGCCAGCCAAGACTCAGGCCGCGCTGCTCGAGGTGATGCAGGAACGCCAGGTCACCCTGGAAGGCAAGGCCCTGGCGGTTCCGCAACCGTTTCTGGTCATGGCCACGCAGAACCCGATCGAACAGGAAGGCACCTACCCACTGCCGGAAGCCGAGCTCGACCGCTTCATGCTGATGTTGCGCATGGACTACCCGCAGGCGAACGAAGAGCTGGAGCTGGTACGCCAGGTCACCCGCTCGGCACGCGCCGACATGCTCGACGTCAGCGCCCTGCGCCAGCTGGTACAGGCCCGGGATGTGCTGGCCCTGCAGAAGATTGCCAGCGAACTGCCGCTGGACGATCAGGTACTGGACTATGCCGTGCGCCTTGCCCGCACCACTCGCAGCTGGCCGGGGCTGGCGCTGGGTGCCGGCCCCCGCGCATCGATCGCGCTGGTTCGTGGTGGTCGCGCCAGAGCGCTGCTGCGCGGCGGCGAGTTCGTCACGCCTGATGACATCAAGGGTTGCGCGCTGGCGGTACTGCGTCACCGGGTGCGCCTGTCGGCAGAGCTGGACATCGAGGGACTGTCGGTGGACCAGGTGCTGCAGCAGCTACTCGATCAGGTCGCGGCGCCACGCGCATGACGCCATCCCGTCGCCTGCTCGTTGCGCTGGCCGCGCTGGTGCTCGTGGCCGTTCCTCTTGGCGTTCTCGCCGCGTTCGGCGTCGAAGCCGGGCACTGGCAGTCCGCCTGGTGGGGCCTGTTGCTGGCGCTGGGTACGGTGACATCGCTCGACGCCTTCGCCCTGAGGCGACTGCCGTCGCCTGCGCTGCAACGCAGCCTGTCGGGAAATCTGCCACTGGGCCACTGGAGCAACGTGCAACTGCTGGTGCGCAACGCACATTCCCGCGCTATCGAGCTGGAGCTGTTCGACCACGTGCCTGAGGGCATGAGCTTCGAACAGCTGCCGCAACGCATGCGCCTGCAGCCCGCCGAACATTGCCAACTCGACTACCGTCTGCGCCCGACCCGCCGCGGCCAGTTCGTCTTCCAGCACTGCGATCTTCGCCTGGCCAGCCCGTTGGGCCTCTGGCGCAGCAGACGCCTGCTTGAGCTTGTCGACGGAACCCGGGTGTATCCCGACTTCGCTCGGTTGCACGGAGCCAGCCTGCAGGCGATCGACGTCTGGTTGAATCGCCTCGGCGTCCGCCAGCAACCGCGCCGCGGGCTGGGGCTGGAATTTCACCAGCTACGCGAGTTCCGCGAGGGCGACACCCTGCGGCAGATCGACTGGAAAGCCACGGCGCGGGCACGCATGCCGATTGCCCGCGAATATCAGGACGAGCGCGACCAGCAGATCGTGCTGATGCTCGACTGCGGTCGGCGTATGCGCAGCCAAGACGCCGAACTCACGCACTTCGACCATGCCCTCAACGCTGCCCTGCTGCTGGCCTATGCCGCGTTGCGCCAGGGCGATGCCGTGGGCGCCTGCACCTTCGCCAGCGCACAGCCGCGTCACGTCACCCCAGCCAAGGGCCAACAGCAACTTCACGTGTTACTGAACGGTCTTTACGACCTGCAGCCCACCCAGCAGCCCGCAGACTACGGCGCAGCGGTCGATCGGTTGCTGGCCCGGCAACAGCGCCAGGCACTGGTTATCGTTCTGAGCAACCTGCGCGATGAGGACGATGCCGAGCTGCACGGGGCGCTGAAGCGGCTCTCACGCAGACATCGGGTGTTGCTGGTGAGCCTGCGCGAAGAAGTCCTGGACCAGCTGCGCCTGCGGCCGGTGCAGAGCCTGGACGACGCGCTCGACTACTGCGGCGCCCAGGACTACCTGAACGCCCGCCAGGCGCTGCACAAGCGCCTGGCGGCCCATGGCATGCCGGTACTCGACGTCCAGCCTTGCGATCTGGGGCCGGCACTTATCGGGCGTTATCTGGCGTGGAAGAAAACCGGGACGCTGTGAGCGCGGCTCACAGACCGTGGCAGCAGTCCTTGTCAGTAAATCGATCCGATGCCGGGCTGGCATGATGCGCCAGAGGGATGTGCAACATCGGCTGGAAACTGAAGTAGTGATGCAGGGCAGCGATCATTTCGCGGATATCCCCAGGCGGGTCGATCAGGGAAAAACCGGTGTCGTAGCTGCCCGGCGTCACATCCTCGCTTGACCACAAACTGAACGCACTGAAATCCACTTGCCGCAGTTGACCGCTCTGGCCCGGAATCTTCAGGCGCATCTCGAAACGAACACCAAGCATCATCGGATAGGGGCTGATCAGCATCAGCCCGCCCTCGGACAGGTTGCCGATGAAGCCCAGCGGCTTCTCGGTGAACCGATTGAATACGTTGAGGTAGTACGGCAATTGATGCCGCTGGATACGACGCTGGTTCGCCATGTTCATGTCGTCGGAGCCTTCAGCCTTAACCCTGCAATTCGAGTCCTGTCGGCTCAACTGCATTCCTGGCTGATACGCGTCGCCAGGCGCTGTCGAGCCGCCTCTACTTCACTTTCACTGTAGTAGACGCGCTCTCCCGCTGCATCGTTACGAAAAAAACGTCCGCCAAGCTGCAGTCGCGACAACTGGCTGCGCAAGCCCTGGCATTCCTCCTCTCGTGCAGCCCGCGCCTTGCTGGCCTGCTCCCTCGCTGCCTGCTGCTCCTGCCGCCGCGCATCGAAGAATCGTTCGCTGCGCGCCTCACGCTCACGGGTCTGGTCGTCGCGTTCGACGACCTGGGGCCGAACCTCGACCTGCTCGGCTCCGGCTGCCGGGCGCTGACCGAAGTGAACCTGTCCGTTGGCATCGGTCCAGCGATAGATCTGCGCATCTGCCAGTGCAGGCAGCAGCATGGCGGTCATCAGCAAAGCTCGCATGATCCCTCACATGGCTTTCATGAAATCAACGTTTGGCCGGCTGAACCACCGGCGGTGCCTCGGCATGATAGTGGCCCAGCTGCCTCAGCGTCTCCAGGCGCGCGCGGGCGCGATAGGCGTACTCGCTGGAAGGGTATCGCTCGACGATGAAACGATAGGTTTCGCCAGCGTCGACGAACAGGCCCTGGCGCTCCAGACACTGGCCGCGCAACAGTGAAATCTCCGGCTGGACCTGGCTGCGCGGCTTGCTACGGCGTTCTGCCTGCGAGAGTGATTGCATCACCCGCTCGCAGTTGTCGGCCTCGTAGTACTGGTAAGCCGCATCCAGGTGGCGATCGAAAGCATGGCGACTGCTGCAGCCGACGGTCAGAAGACTCAGGAAAACGATGATCAGGGTGCGCATGGGTTCCTCCGTATGCCCCTGTATCGACCGAGCTGGAAAAAGCTGCAGACAGCCCGTCAGCCGGACGCAAAGAGTAGTGGTCGCCGAGCGATGACTACAACCGGCGAGCATAGTAGCCTCGGGGCCAGCCAGAAAAAGGAGCAATTGAATGATTCCGCGTCGCACCAAGATCGTCGCCACCCTGGGCCCAGCAAGCAGCTCGCCGGAGGTGTTGGAAAAGATGATCGTCGCCGGGCTGGATGTAGCCCGCCTGAATTTCTCCCACGGCAGCCCCGACGAGCATCGTGCCCGGGCCGAGCTGGTGCGTGAAATCGCCGCGCGCCACGGCCGCTTCGTCGCGCTGCTCGGAGACCTGCAGGGACCGAAGATCCGCATTGCCAAGTTCACCGACAAGCGCATTGAGCTGAAGGAAGGAGACCAGTTCCGCTTCTCCGTGACCCATCCGCGCGACGCCGGTAATCAGGAAGTGGTCGGCATCGATTACCCGGACCTGGTCAAGGATTGCGGCATCGGCGATGAGCTTCTGCTCGACGACGGCCGCGTGGTGATGCGCGTCGACAACGCCACCGCGGACGAACTGCACTGCACCGTGCTGATCGGTGGCCCGCTGTCGGACAACAAGGGCATCAACCGCCGTGGCGGCGGCCTGACGGCGCCGGCGCTGACCAACAAGGACAAGGCCGACATCAAGTTGGCCGCCGACCTGCAGCTGGACTACCTGGCAGTTTCCTTCCCTCGTGATGCCGCTGACATGGACCTGGCCCGCCGCCTGCGCGACGAAGCTGGCTCCGACGCCTGGCTGATCGCAAAGATCGAGCGGGCCGAAGCGGTCGCCGACGATGAGGCGCTGGATGGCCTGATCCGCGCCAGCGACGGCGTGATGGTGGCGCGCGGCGATCTCGGCGTGGAAGTTGGCGATGCCGAGCTGGTCGGCATTCAGAAGAAGATCATTCTGCACGCCCGCCGCCACAACAAGGTGGTGATCACCGCGACGCAGATGATGGAGTCGATGATCCACAGCCCGATGCCGACCCGCGCCGAGGTATCCGATGTAGCCAACGCCGTGCTGGACTACACCGATGCGGTGATGCTCTCGGCCGAAAGCGCCGCTGGCGAATACCCGATCGAAGCGATCAAGGCCATGGCCCGTGTGTGCTGCGGCGCGGAGAAGCACCCGACCAGCACCAAGTCCGGACACCGCCTCGGCCAGCAGTTCGAGCGCTGCGACGAGAGTGCGGCGCTGGCTGCGATGTACACCGCCAACCACTTCCCGGGGGTCAAGGCCATCATCGCCCTGACCGAAAGCGGCTACACACCGCTGATCATGTCGCGCATCCGGTCTTCGGTACCGATCTTCGCCTTCTCGCCGCACCGCGAAACCCAGGCACGGGTCGCGCTGTTCCGCGGCGTGCAGACCATCCCGTTCGATCCGGCTGCGCTACCTGCAGAAAAGGTCAGCCAGATGGCAGTCGAGGAACTGCTCAAGCGCAACATCGTGCAGCCCGGTGACTGGGTGATCCTGACCAAGGGCGACAGCTACCACGACAGCACAGGCGGTACCAACACGATGAAGATCCTGCGCGTCGGCGATCAGTAAGGTTGGCAGGGAATCACACGAGGCCGGCTCTTTAGCCGGCCTCGTGCTGTCTGCAAGATCGAACGGGAGCCAACTACCGCGGCTGAGTCGCGCTGACGAACGCGTCGCTGAATATCTGTCCACGCGGCAGGCCCGCGAGAAACAGGCGCCTGGCGCAGGCGTCGACGAACGCCGAGCCGCCGCAGAGCAGCGCGATGTCCCGCCGCGACGTTGGTCGTAGCGTCGAAAGCATGCTGTCACGCTGTTGCGCATCGACCCATTGCAGCTCCAGGTTCTCGTGCCTATCCGCCAACTCCTGCAACGGCCCGCGCAGGTAGTGCTCGTCGCGGCAAAAATGCACCAGCCTGATCGTCCCGGCATGGCCCTGGCGCAGGCTCTCGCGCAACAGGCTGAATAGAGGGGCCAACCCGGTTCCCGAAGCCAGCAGCAATAAAGAGCGCTCAGACCACTCCGGCTCGTAATGCAATGCACCACCGTGCAGGTCGCCCAGCCGCAGCGTGTCGCCCGCGCGCAGCTGCCGCGCGGCATCGCAGAACGCCCCCGGCCTGGAGCAATCGAGATGAAACTCCAGCCAGAGATCGTCGCCGGGAACACTGGCCAGCGAATACGGCCTAGCGATGCCGGCACCAGTCCACAGCAACAGGTGCTGACCTGCACGATAGCGCAGCGGCCGCTCCGGCAGCAGACGCAGGCGCAGCACGCTGCCGCTCAGCCACTCGGCGCTTTGCACCTGAGCGGGCTGCCCGTCGCGACGCGGGTCGAAAACTTCTACGCCGATTTCCTCCTCGACAAGGCACTGACAGGCCAGTCGCCAGCCGGCCGCATGCTGCTCGGGCCGCAGCAGGTCGGGTTGCAGATCGCGCGGTGCTCCGTCGACACAGCGCACCAGGCAGGCGTGGCAGCTGCCGGCGCGGCAACTGTAGGGTACGGGCAAGCCGGCAGCGATCAGGGCGTCGAGCAGGTTGGTAGCGGGCGCGACCGACCAGCGCTTGCCGGCGCAATGCAACTCAGGCATCGGCGGTGACCCAGGCGGGTTCGCAACGATTGCGACCACCGCGCTTGGCTCGATAAAGCGCTTCGTCGGCACGCTGCAGCGCTGCATCCAGGTCATCTCCGGCGTTCAGCAGGGTCAGGCCGATCGACAGGCTGAGATGTCCGGCTTCGATATTGGCGTCTTCCGGCTCGGCGATGGCGAAAGCCTCTCGCAGGCGCTCACAGCACGCGGTGAACTGCTCGGCGTCGGTATTGGGCAGCAGTAGCACGAACTCCTCGCCGCCATAACGGGCCAGCACGTCGTCATCACGCAGACAGGACCGCGCCACGCTGGCAAAGGCCTGCAGCACGCGGTCTCCGGTGGCATGGCCGTGGATATCGTTGATGCGTTTGAAGTGGTCCAGATCGATGAGCGCCAGCCCCGATTGATGCCCCTTGCGCAAGCGGTTCAGGTCGCCCTCGGCGATGCGCAGGAAACGCCGCCGGTTGTATAGGCCCGTCAACTCGTCGGTGGAAGCCAGATCCTCCAGTTGACGCATCATTCCGCGCAGGGTGTCCTGATGTGCCTGCAACGCGAAACGCCGCTGGCGCATGCGCTGGCGCAAGCGATACACGTGGCCGGCGAACAGACACATCCAGATCAGCGTCACCAGCAGCACGCTGGCCTGCAGCAAGAACACATCGGTCTCGATCGGCCGCTGCAGATAGTAATCCAGCGCAGCCATGCTGACGAAGCTGACGAAAGCCAGTGCGGCGTAGCGAATGAACACCTTCGGCGGCAGAAAGACTGCAAACATCAGCACCAGCAGATAGAGCACCAGCAGTGAGCCACGAGCGCTGCCGAGGTTGAACAGAAAGGTCGTCAGCCACAGCAGCCCCACCAGGACCTGCGGCTCAGTCAGGCTGGGATCCTTCGAGCGCAGGTTGACACCTCGGTGAAACAGCCAGAAGAACAGCAGCTGACTCACCACAATCAATGCTGACTGCGCCACGGCGCTGGCCACCGAGGCCTGATAGAAGCCCCCCGCCACCGCCACCCAGGTCAGCACCAGGCCCAGACCATAGGTCACGGAGGCCAGTGCGAATCGCCGCGTAACCAATTGCTGCAATGTACGCAGATCGGTCTCGTCACGCATCGCACTCATAGGGATCCTTCCCGCTGTGGCAATTTGCCGCACTCTACGCTTACCGAAAACAAAATCCTAGCCAGCATTCCCATCGCTCCTGGTCCATCCGTGTACCGCGCAGCCTGACGCGTTATACTGCGCCGCATTTTTTCGCGGCGCGTCGACTGCCACCCCCGACGCGCCTCTTATCGCCCCGTATGAGGACGCGCTGCATGACCGTGATCAAGCAAGACGACCTGATTCAAAGCGTCGCTGACGCTTTGCAGTTCATTTCTTACTACCACCCCGTGGATTTCATCCAGGCGATGCACGAAGCCTACCTGCGTGAAGAATCCCCGGCTGCCCGCGACTCCATGGCGCAGATCCTGATCAACTCGCGCATGTGCGCCACCGGTCATCGCCCGATCTGTCAGGACACCGGTATCGTCACCGTGTTCATCCGCGTCGGTATGGACGTGCGCTGGGACGGCGCGACCATGAGCCTGGACGACATGATCAATGAGGGTGTGCGCCGCGCCTACAACCTGCCGGAAAACGTCCTGCGTGCTTCGATCCTGGCCGACCCGGCAGGTTCCCGCAAGAACACTAAGGACAATACGCCAGCTGTCATTCATTACTCCATCGTCCCAGGTGACAAAGTCGAGGTGGATGTGGCCGCCAAAGGCGGTGGCTCGGAAAACAAGTCGAAGATGGCCATGCTCAACCCGTCCGACTCGATCGTCGACTGGGTACTGAAGACCGTGCCGACCATGGGCGCCGGCTGGTGCCCGCCGGGTATGCTCGGCATCGGCATCGGCGGCACCGCCGAGAAAGCCGCGGTGATGGCCAAGGAAGTCCTGATGGAATCCATCGACATCCATGAGCTGAAGGCCCGTGGCCCGCAGAACCGCATCGAAGAGCTGCGTCTTGAGCTGTTCGAGAAGGTCAACCAGCTGGGCATCGGCGCCCAGGGCCTCGGCGGCCTGACCACCGTGCTCGACGTGAAGATCATGGATTACCCGACCCACGCCGCCTCGCTGCCGGTTTGCATGATCCCCAACTGCGCCGCCACCCGCCACGCACACTTCGTGCTCGACGGTTCCGGCCCGGCCGAACTGACCCCGCCGCCGCTGGATGCCTACCCCGAGATCGTCTGGGAAGCCGGCCCGAGCGCGCGCCGCGTCAACCTCGACACCATCACCCCGGAAGAAGTGCAGAGCTGGAAGCCGGGCGAAACCGTCCTGCTCAACGGCAAGATGCTCACCGGCCGCGACGCCGCGCACAAGCGCATGGTCGACATGCTGAACAAGGGCGAAGAGCTGCCGGTCGACCTCAAGGGCCGTTTCATCTACTACGTCGGCCCCGTCGATCCGGTCGGTGACGAAGTGGTTGGCCCGGCTGGCCCGACCACCGCGACGCGCATGGACAAGTTCACCCGTCAGATTCTCGAGAGCACTGGTCTGCTGGGCATGATCGGCAAGTCCGAGCGTGGCCCGATCGCCATCGAAGCGATCAAGGACAACAAGGCGGTCTACCTGATGGCGGTTGGCGGCGCGGCTTACCTAGTCGCCCAGGCGATCAAGAAGTCCAAGGTGCTGGCCTTCGCCGAGCTGGGCATGGAAGCGATCTACGAGTTCGAAGTGAAGGACATGCCGGTGACCGTCGCCGTCGACACCAACGGCGAGTCGGTGCACATCACCGGCCCGGCGATCTGGCAGCAGAAGATCGCCGACAGCCTGGCGGTCGAAGTGCAGTAAGCGACACGCCAATAAAATAAAAAGCCCGGCTCGATGCCGGGCTTTTTATTGCCCGGCAATCAGCGGTTGAAGCGTTCGACCAGTACCCGCAGCCCGTACGCTGCGCATTCCAGGTCGCGACCGCGCTGCATGGTCAGGTCCGCCTTGCTGACATTGCTGTCGGTCGTGACGGCAATACGGGTGACCTGACGAGCAATGTCTTCGGCCACATGCGCCTGCTCTTCGGCAGCGGCAGCCATCTGCTGGCTCATCCCGGCAATGCGGCCGACCGCGTCGCGAATGCCCTGCAACGCCTGCTGCGCCTCGACGACCTGGGCCAACCCCTGTACCGCCTCCTTGTCACCCACCTGTGCGATTGTCACGGCCTCACCCGCCTTGCTGGTGAGCGACTGGATGATGCCCTGGATCTGCTGCGTCGACTCCCGCGTCTTGCCCGCCAACCCACGCACCTCGTCGGCGACCACGGCAAAGCCCCTGCCCTGCTCGCCAGCACGTGCGGCCTCGATGGCAGCATTCAGCGCCAGCAGGTTGGTCTGGTCGGCGATGCTCTGGATCATGCCGGCGGCGGATACGATCTGCTGGGTTTCGCCAGCCAGCTCGTTGACCACGTTGCCGATGCTGGTGACGGTCGCCGCCAGCATTTCCATCGCCTCGCGGGAACTCGCTGCGACCCGGTCACCATCGTCTGCCAGCGCGTTCGCCGTCCTCGCCTCCTCTGCCGTGTGCTGGACGTGCCCGGCGACCTCACTGATCGATGCGGTCATCTGCGTCACCGCGGTGGCCGTCATGTCCGTCTCGCCGCGCTGCTGGCGCAGCTCGCTTTCGGTCTGGCTGGCCAGCGAATAGGTTTCTGCCGATGCGCCGGCGACCTGCACGGCCAGATCGGACAGCCGCGTCAACGCCGTACGCAACCGCGCGTCTTCACTGACCAGGGCCATCTCCAGCCGCGCCGCATTGCCATGCTGCTGGGTATAGGTCAGGGCGACCACCGGATCGGTGAAGGCTTCGGGTACGCGCTGCAGGATACGCAACAACTGGCGTTCCGCAGCGAAGTGACAGCTGATTCCGAGCACGAAGAACAGACCGAGCACGACGAGCGCTTCCACTGCCGGCGGCAGCCAGAAGATTCCACCGGCCGCCAGCACCGCGGCGCCCATCGGCATCGCCAGCGCACGCGCCCAGCCCTGCGCGCGCCGGCTCAACGAAACCGCCGGTCGGCCGGTACGCAGACGCTCGTACAGTGCCGACGCCTGGGCGACCTGCTCGGCTGTCGGCTTGACTCGCACCGACTCGAAGCCGGTCAGCTTGCCATCGTCGAAAACAGGCGTGACGTAGGCGCTGACCCAGTAGAAATCGCCGTTCTTGCAGCGGTTCTTGACCACTCCCATCCAGCTTTTGCCGGCCTTCAGGTAGCGCCACATCACCTCGAACACGGCGGGTGGCATGTCCGGGTGGCGGACCAGATTGTGGTCACTGCCGATCAGCTCGGCTCGTGAGTAGCCACTGATGGCGACAAATTCGTCATTGCAATAAAGGATTTTGCCCTGGTTATCCGTCGCCGAAATCAGCCGCTGATGCGCCGGAAAGGTCCGTTCGGTGTTGCTTACCGGTCCGTTGTTTCTCATCGCCCGAACTCCCTGCCAGCGATTTGCTGAAAAATGCGACTCATCGGTCACGACGAATCAATCTGTTACAAGAGTCGGGCGGCGCAAAGCGAACTTGAGAGGGGACGGAAAGTATTTGCCGAACGGCATCGGCAGGTAGTGCCGCTCGTGAGCGGACTAGCGACCGGCGTTCTGTTCTGCGATGTACAGCGCTTCGACTTTCGCCCTGGCCCAGGGCGTCTTGCGCAGGAATTTCAGGCTGGACTTGATGCTCGGCTCATTGCTGAAACAGCGGACATCGACGCGCTCGGCAAGGCCGTCCCAGCCGAAGCGAGCATGCAGCTGGACCAGGATGGCCTCCAGCGTCACGCCATGAAGGGGGTCTTTTGCTTGAGTCATGGGGCACTCACGAACACGAGGGCATAGCCTCACGGATGAAAAAACCCGCCGCGCGGTCTGCGGGGCGGGCTTGGGTGACGGTCTGCATCTTACAGGCTGATGCGAGTTCCGAGCACCTCGAGGAATGCCGCCAGCCACGCCGGATGGGCGGGCCATGCCGGAGCGCTGACCAGGTTGCCATCGGTATGCGCCTGATCCACGGCAATGTCCACGTACTCGCCACCGGCCAGCTTCACCTCGGGTGCACAGGCGGGATAGGCACTGCAGGCACGCCCCTTGAGCACGCCCGCGGCGGCCAGCAGCTGGGCGCCGTGACAAACGGCGGCGATTGGCTTCCTGGCCTCATCGAACGCACGCACCAGCGCCAGCACCTGCTCGTTCAGGCGCAGATATTCCGGCGCCCGGCCACCGGGAATGACCAGGGCATCGTAGTCTTCGGCCCGCACGTCGGCGAAGTCGAAGTTCAGCGCAAAGTTGTGCCCCGGCTTCTCGCTATAGGTCTGGTCGCCCTCGAAATCGTGAATCGCGGTGCGCACGCTGTCGCCGGCCTTCTTGTCCGGGCACACGGCATGCACGCGATGGCCAACCATCTGCAGGGCCTGGAAAGGCACCATGGTTTCGTAGTCTTCGGCGTAATCACCCACCAGCATCAAAATGTTCTTCGCCGCCATTGGATCGTCCTCTTCGCGCGGGTTTGGAGCATTGCTCCGTGACGCGGCGGCTTCAGCCACCGCGGTTGAAGATGTTTACCAGCAGCCGGTCCAGCCAGCCCCACATGCGCTGGTAGAGGCGCAGGTGCAGCGGTCTGGCGTACCAGCTTTTAATGTCGATTTCGATACTGTCCTGAAAATCGCGCTCGAAGCATGCCTGCACCTGGGCACTCAACGCAGCGTCCATGGCCTCGAGATTGGCTTCCAGATTCCAGCGCAGGTTCCAGTGATCGAAGTTGCAAGAGCCGACGCTGACCCAGTCGTCAACCAGCACCATTTTCAGGTGGGAAAAGTGTGGCTGATATTCATGGATTCGCACGCCGGCACGCAGCAGCCGTGGATAGAAACGCTGCCCGGCGTAGCGCACCGGCGGGTGATCGGTATTGCGACTGGTCAGCAGCAGGCGCACGTCCACCCCGCGACGCGCCGCCCGGATCAGTGCCCGGCGCACCTTGCCGGTAGGCAGGAAATACGGTGTCGCCAGCCAGATGCGCGTCTGCGCGCGCCGCAGGTTGCGCAACAGGCTGTGCAGTATGTCGCGGTGCTGACGCGCCGCCGCATAGGCGACGCGCCCTAGCCCCGAGCCACTGGGCAGCACTGGAATGCGCGGCGCACCGCTGGGCAGGGGCAGCTGCCAGATGCGCCGCTTCAGGCAATGCACCCACTGGGTGTCGAACAGGTCCTGCCAGTCCTGCAGCAGCGGGCCGGTCATCTCGACCATCACCTCATGCCAATGCACGTCGGGCTCGTCAGGACGCCAGAATTCGTCGGTGACACCGGTGCCGCCGACATAACCGATGCAGCCGTCGACCAGCAGCAGCTTGCGGTGGTCACGATGCAGATTGCGCAGCCTCAGGCGGAGCGAAAGCGGGTTATAGAGACGCAGCTCGACGCCGGCGGCGGTCATCCGATCACGATTGGCCTGGCTCATCTTCAGGCAGCCGAAACCATCGAACAGGCAACGTACCCGAACGCCGCGTGCCGCCGCACGCAGCAGCGGCTCCAGCAGGCGGTCGAGACAAGCGCCGTCCTCCACCAGATAGAGCTCGAGATCGACCCGGCGCTCGGCGCGCTCGATGGCGTCGAGCATGGGCGGAAAGAACCCCGGCCCGTCTATCAGCAGGCGGAACTGATTGTCGCTGCGCCAGGGGAACACCGCTCCAGCCAGCATCACAGGGCGGCACCCCGCGTAGAGCCAGATGACGTCAGGCACAGCGACGAAGCGGATGAGCAACGAAATGACATGAAATCCCTTTTTCCGGACGGCATCCAAGGGCAGCGGCCTCGATACCGCCGCTCTGCACTGGCGGTGCTGAACGAGCAGTTGGCTAGCTTACCCGGGCGTTCGAGCAAGGCAAGGCAGCAGGTCAGACCGCCGCAGCGGAAGAGCCGCCGTGAAATACGATCTTCTATAGGCCCGACTCGCCTGGGCAGAGTTCCCAGCTGTTCGCCGGCGCCCGCCCTGCCTTCAACTGCCTACTGAAGATTCGAGCCCGAGGGCGACAAGCGCCTGTTCCAGACGGCGCGCCTGGGCATCGCGCGCCAAGCCCAGCACTGCGCGATCACGCCGCCACAATGCGCCCCGGGGGCCCTGCGAATCCGCCAACGCCCTATCCACCTCAGGTTGCAGCGCAGCGAACTGCTCGAGCAACGCGGCCAGCAGCAAATGAGTAGCAGGCTCATGGGCTGACCGCCGCGCGACCTCTGCCGCAGCCGCAAGAACGCCGAGCAGACGCAGTACCAGCGCGCGCGGCCACTGCTCAAGCAGCGCCACACCGTAGAGCCACGCAGTCAGCGCCGCCAGCACATATAGATCCTCGTGGCTGCGGAACGGTTTGACGTACTCGCTCCAGCCGTCACCAGGCAAGCGTTTCCCAGCAGCCCGCTCAAGGCTCAATCTGCCATGTGTAATATCCGGCACGATCGGCAGATCCGGCCCAGCCACCAGTGACACGCCGGCACCAGACGGCTCCACGACAAACAGTCCGAGGCGCGGCGACTCGCCGGCGCCCTCCTCCCGGGCCGAAACGAGCAGCCATTGCGCCGCGCCGCCCGCCGTCACGAAATCCTTGCTGCCAATGAGCTGGCCGTTCTCGCAACGCGTTGTCATGTCGGCCGGCCGCAACTTGCGCCGCTCCGTCGTGCATAACGCACCGAGCCCGGGCGGCGCATCCGACCAGAGCGCCCGCAGGGCTGCCTGGTATCCCGCGAGAAACGCCAACCCCGGGGTGGTCGCCAGTCGGCCGCCGTAGACCGCCTGACTGAAGGAGTCCGTACTTCCGGCACCGTCACACACGGCCTGGTACCAGTCGCGCAGCCCTGAGGTTGCAGCAACCGGCTGCAGCGGGCCGATCAATCGTTTCCAGGGCATCTTCATCTCCAAAGGTTCTGCCATTACCGGCCACTGGCTCGCGCCGTCATCCAACCATCATCCGAACGTCACAGTGGCGACACGCCCTGCTCCTAGCCTGATCACGCCAAACCAGCGAGCCCAACGATAACAACCAGACGCTCGCGTTGCATCGCCAACCCGCCACTACCCCGGCGGACAAGGAGACAGAGCATGAATGCCATCGTCGATCCACGCA
Source organism: Stutzerimonas kunmingensis (assembly GCF_021432085.1). Classification (GTDB taxonomy): domain Bacteria; phylum Pseudomonadota; class Gammaproteobacteria; order Pseudomonadales; family Pseudomonadaceae; genus Stutzerimonas. The sequence goes on from NZ_CP090366.1 coordinate 3,494,408, forward strand.
GCACGCGTCAACTTCGAGCCGAACGCCTGCAAGGCGAACGGGCCCTCCGCGAAGCCCAGTCCTTGCGCTATCGGGTGTTCAGCAGTGAGTTCGACGCCCAACTCAATGGCGCCGAGCTCGGGCTGGACATGGACGATTTCGACATTCACTGCCGGCATATCGGTGTACGCGATCTGGCAAGTGGAGAGCTGGTCGCCACCACCCGCCTGCTCGATCACCTCACCGCCAAGCAGCTCGGGCGCTTCTACAGCGAAGGAGAATTTGCCCTGCATGGCCTGGCGGACATCAACGAACCGGTGCTGGAGATCGGCCGTACCTGCGTGGCGCCGGCTTATCGCAATGGTGCGACCATTGCGGTGCTGTGGAGCGAACTGGCCGAGGTGCTCAACCAAGGTGGCTATCGCTACCTTATGGGGTGCGCGAGCATCCCGATGCGCGACGGTGGCATCCAGGCCCGAGCGATCATGCAGCGACTGCGCGACAGCCACCTGAGCACTGAACTGCTGCACGCCGAGCCGCGAACACCACTTCCCGAACTGGAACTGCCGGACAACCTCACTGCCCAGCTGCCGCCGCTGCTCAAGGCCTATATGCGCCTCGGCGCGAAGATCTGTGGAGAACCCTGCTGGGACCCGGATTTTCAGGTTGCCGACATATTCATCCTGCTCAAGCGCGAGGAGCTGTGCCCGCGCTACGCTCGCCACTTCAAGGCGGCGGTATAGATGCCGCGGCTGCGCCTGTACTGGCGTCTGCTGCGGGTTGCCGCGGTGCTCCTGCTGGGGTTGCTGTTGGCGGCCGCACTAGGTCTCGGCGACCGCCTCGCGCTACGCACATCGCTGCAACACAGACAACAGCTGACCCGCTGGTTCATGGTTCGCCTGGCCGCCGCGCTGCCCTATCGCGTACGCATCATCGGTCAGCTACCAGCTCAGCCGATGCTGTGGGTCGCCAACCATGTTTCCTGGTGCGATATCCCGCTGCTGGGAATGCTGCGGCCGCTGTCGTTCCTGGCCAAGGCCGAAGTCGCACGCTGGCCCGTGCTTGGCTGGCTGGCACGCCAGGCTGGCACGCTGTTCATCCGCCGCGGCGCCGGCGATGCCGCGCAGATCAACCAGCAACTGAACAGCCACCTCATCCAGGGCCGCCACCTGCTTATCTTCCCTGAGGGCACCTCGACCGACGGCAACAGCGTGCGCACCTTCCACCCCCGGCTGTTCGCCTGTGCGATAGAGGCCGGCTGCGCCGTTCAACCCGTAGCGATCCGCTATACGCGCAACGGCAAGCCCGACACCGTCGCTCCCTTCATTGGCGACGACGAACTGCCAGCGCACCTGCGCAGGCTATTGGCCAGCGACGTGGCAGAAGTAGAAATCCATCTGCTGGCGCCGATCCCCATTGCCTCCCTCAGTCGCAGGGCGCTCGCCGAGCAAGCACAGCTGGCCATCGAGCGAGCACTGTCTGGGCAGCTGTGGGTGACCACGAGAGAGGCTGCATAGCGACCTCCCTATCGAGGCTGCGCCAAGCTTCGCCGATGAACTATCTCGCTCATCTTCATCTTGGCGGCCCCGGCCCGGCTGACATGCTCGGCAGCCTTTACGGGGACTTCGTCAAAGGCCCGCTGCAGGGTCGCCTGCCGGCGCAGATCGAAGCAGGCATCCGTCTGCATCGGCAGATCGATGCCTTCACCGACAGCCATCCGCTGGTGCTGCAGGCCAAAGCGCGCTTTCCCAGCGAGCGTCGCCGCTACGCCGGGATACTGCTGGACCTGTTCTTCGATCATTGCCTGGCTGCGAACTGGGCGGACTACTCCGGCGAGCCGCTGGACCAGTTCACCCGGCGCGCCTACCGAGCGCTGGCCGATGAGCCCGCGCTGCCTGGCAAGCTCGCCGTGATCGCACCGCACATGGCGGCACACGACTGGCTCGGCAGTTACCGTGAATTCGAGGTACTGGGCAGGGTGCTGGCGAACATGGGCCGTCGCCTGAGCCGGCCGGAAGGCCTGGCCGGCGGGCTGGAAGAGCTGGAGCAGCTGTACGACCCGCTGCTCGAGGACTTCCGCCACTTCTACCCGCAGCTGCAGCAGTTCGCCAAGGCAGCGATGTAGCGCGATCGCCCCGTACTACTGCGCATAGCCCGGGCTTTGCGCATCCAGCTTGCGCAACAGACCGGGCCATGCCAGCGCGCCGCCCATGCCCGAGCGAGTGCGGGTCACGCCCGCTGCCATGGCCTTCGCACCGGCCAGAATCTGCTCCGGAATGGCGATCAGCTCGCTGCCACCGGCCTGCGCCATGACCTGGATTTCACAAGCGCGCTGGAAGATGAACATCATCAGAAAGGTATCAGCGATGCTGCTGCCGCAGGTCAGCAGACCGTGGTTGTGCAGCAGCATGAAAGCGGTTTCGCCGAGATCGGCCTGCAGGCGCGCCTTCTCGTCGTGATTCAGCGCCACACCCTCATAGCCATGGGTCGAAAGACTCGCCAAAACGAACAGTGACTGCTGGCTGATCGGTAGCACGCCCTGACGCTGGGCCGAGACCGCCACCCCGGCGGCGGTATGTGTGTGCATGACGCAGGCGACGTCGTGGCGAACCTCATGCACGGCGCTGTGAATGGTGTACCCAGCGGGATTGATCTCGTACGGACTGTCCGTCACTTTGTTGCCGGCCAGATCGACTTTCACCAGGCTGGACGCGGTGATTTCGTGAAACATCAGCCCGTATGGGTTGATCAGAAAGTGATCGGTTTCGGGAATCTTGGCCGAGATGTGCGTGAAGATCAGGTCATCCCAGCCATGCAGCGCGACCAGTCGGTAACAGGCCGCCAGATCGACCCGCGCCTGCCATTCGGCGGGGCTCACTTGGGTTTCCAAAGAAGGCAAAGCGTGCAGCGCAGTCATCGAGGGCACCTCTTGTTATTGTCGTGAAGATGCCCTGGATTCTAGCCAACCGCTATTGGCCCGGCAGTTGCCCTTGCAGCCAGGCCGTTGACCCGACGAGCCACTCAGGCACGCAAGGCCGCCGCGAAGGTTTCCAGCCACGGTTCGGCGTCGCTTTCCGGCGTGACCGTCTCGCTGGCATCGAGGCGCAGCATCGCCACGACTTCTCGCACGCCGAGCTCGGCATAGAGCTCACGAATCAGCTCGCCGCCAGCACAGAAGGTGTCGCCGTAGCTGGCATCGCCAAGGGCGATGACGCCTCCGGGCAGGCCACTCCACGCGGGAAACTGATCACGGATTGTCGAGTACAACGGAATGAAGCTGTCCGGCAGCTCACCCATGCCGGTGGTCGAGGTCACGACCAGCAGCGCTTCGGGGGCGAAATCGAGAATCTGTGGCAGCTGGGCGCGGGGATCGTGCCAGGTTTCGAAACCGGCGGCTTTCAGCTGGTGTTCGGCGTGACGGGCGACATCTTCGGCGGTGCCGTAGACGCTCCCGGAAAGAATGGCGACTTTCATGTGCGCTCCGAGGCAATCAAAGCTGCGCATTATGCCGCAATCGCCAAGTCTGGTCGGCACACCCTCCCAGGACGAAGCCGTCCATCCAGAAAACGTGCAGTCAGCGGAACCACTGTCGAGCCCATTTGTCATAGGGCCGATTGCCCCATCGCGACCATACCGGTTGCAGGCGTGTAGTGACCCCACCGCGCGACGCCAAACGTGGAGGGCACTGTCCCTCCGAGGGTATCCGCATGGCGGAAGAGACGATTCTCAGCAAAGACGAACTGACCTTCATCCGCAAGTTGATGCAGCGCAACGGCAGCACCAGCGCTGAGCGCACGACAGGCTTTCGGATCGACGGCGGCGCGCAATCCAACGAACTGCTGCTGCAGCTGGCCGCTCGCGCCAACCTGTCGCTGCAGGCGGAATTCGAGGATTTCCGCATGTCCTTCCCGCTACAGCTCAGGGAAGACGAACTTCACAGCCTCGACCTGCAGCTGGCACCTCCGGTGATCTACGAGCGCGGGCCAACCACGCGTGCCTGGCGCCTGCATCTGGACCAGCCGCTGCCTTTGCTGGAAAACGATGGTGGTGAAAGTTCGCTCAGCGTGCACGAGCTGTCTCCGCACGGCCTGCTGGTGGATGCCGGCGGACACCGCAAGCCACCCAAGCACTTCCACCTGCGCCTGGCGCTGCCCGACGACGGCCCGCTGGAAATCGATGCCCATCGCGTTCGCGAGCTGACCGGCGGGCGGGCCGCCTACGAAGTCGAATTCACCCAGGAAAAGGACGCCGAGCGGATCCGCTCTTTCCTCTATCGCCAGCATCAGCGCCTGCACCCAGATTTGCAGCCAGAGCTGCCGGCCGATCTGGTGTAAGCTGCCACGCCTGTAGCGACCGCCTCAACCTGTGGGCGGTCCGCCCATTACAGGCAGTGGATTTTCATGCATCAGGCCCCGATTCTCATCACCGGAGCCAGCCAGCGGATCGGGCTGCATTGTGCCGAGCGACTGCTGGAAGACGGCTTCCCGGTCATCCTTACCTACCGCCGCGAACGCGACAGCATCGACCGGCTTCGCGCCCTTGGCGCACAGGCGCTGCAGGCGGACTTCAGCGATGAAACCGGCATCACCACCTTTATCAGCGCTCTCAAGCAGCAGACCGACTGCCTGCGGGCCATCGTGCACAACGCCTCCGAATGGCGCCCGGATACCCCCGGGCAGGAAGTCGAGGCGTTCCGCCAGCTGTTCCAGGTGCATATGCTCGCGCCCTACCTGATCAACCTGCACTGCGCCGAACTGCTGCGCCACGGCGGGCCGGCGGACATCGTGCACATCAGCGACGACGTGACCCGCAAGGGCAGCAAGAAGCACATCGCCTATGCTGCGAGCAAAGCGGGCCTGGACAACCTGACACTATCTTTCGCCGCCAGCCTGGCGCCGGCGATCAAGGTCAATGGCATCGCCCCGGCGCTGATCCAGTTCAACCCGGAGGACGACGCCGAATATCGCCGCAAGGCACTGGCCAAGTCCGCGCTGGGCATCGAACCCGGTGCCGAGGTGATCTACCAGAGCCTGTGCTACCTGTTCGACAACCCTTATGTCACCGGCACCACACTGACCGTGAACGGCGGCCGCCACCTGATCTGAAGACTGCAAGGAGTCCCCATGCCCCGACTGGAACCCGCGATGGCCCGCATCCGCGTCAAGGACCTGCGGCTGCGCACCTACATCGGCATCAAGGAAGAGGAAATCCTCAATCGCCAGGACGTGCTGATCAACCTGACGATGCTCTACCCCGCTGCGGAAGCGGTGCGCGAGAACGACATCGAACAGGCGTTGAACTACCGCACCATCACCAAGGCGATCATCCAGCACGTCGAAGACAACCGCTTCGCCCTGCTCGAGCGGCTGACCCAGGAAATTCTCGACCTGGTCATGCGCTACCCGCAGGTGCGCTACGCCGAAGTGGAAGTCGACAAACCCCACGCGCTGCGCTTCGCCGAGTCCGTATCGATCACCCTGGCTGCGCATCGGGATTGACCCTGCGCAAGGCTGGCCGGCTCACTGACGCAAGGTTATGATCCGGCCGACCTCAGCCAACGCCGAGACCCAAGAGATGAACGATCAAGAACGCACCGAACTGGAAGCCGCCGCCTTCCGCCGCCTGGTCCAGCACCTGCGTACCCGTCCCGATGCACAGAACATCGATCTGATGAACCTGGCCGGTTTCTGCCGCAACTGCCTGTCGAAATGGTACAAGGCCGCCGCGGACGATCTGGACGTCGAACTCAGCATCGACCAGGCCCGCGAAGAGGTGTACGGAATGCCGTACAGCGAGTGGAAAAAACGCTATCAGAAGGAAGCGTCTGCCGAGCAGCAGGCTGCTTTCGACAAGGCCCAGCAAGAATGAACGACCTGAAGGACTTCCGCGCCAGCCTGCGCAATCGCAACCACGCATTCAGCGAAACGCTTGCCTTCATCGAGGGCGCTTACGACTACCAGCCGAGCCGCTTCGTCAACGGTACACTGGAGAACGCTGCCGGCGAGAACGAAGGTTCCTGCAAGACGCTAGGCCTCGCATTGCTTGAAGACTTCACGACGGAAGAAGCGCTGCTTGCGTTCGGCGAGCACTATCAGGAGGTCCTGGCCAACCCGAACGGCAGCGACCACCGCAACATCCGCGCGCTCATGGAAACCGGCCTGCCGGGCGTGCGTTTCGACACCCAACCGCTCAAGCGTAAGTAACGCGCATCCATTCGACGGATCGAGCCGGCTATGCCGGCTCAATGGGAATAAAAAGGGTCATCCCAAGCACTTGGGGAAGGCTGAAGGAGCGGATGACCCGAAAACCGTTGAGCGCCACCTTAGCTATCCGCCGAGGCCGCGGATAATTCAGGTTCTGCATACAACCCATAGTCATCGACTATCCCGCTGCGCTACACCCCTCTCGACGAAACACTGCCCTTTTTCAGGAGACGCCAATGCCCGTATCCGCCCTCTCCGGCCCGCAATACCTGCGAGAAGGCCTGCGCCTGGTGCTCAGCCCGGGGCTGCGTCTGTTCGTGATCCTGCCGCTGACGGTGAACGTGCTGCTGTTCTTCGGCCTGATCTGGTTCGCGGTCGGCCAGTTCAGCAGCTGGGTCGACACCTTCATGCCCAACCTGCCGACCTGGCTCGCCTTTCTCGAATACATCCTCTGGCCGCTGTTCGTCGTGCTGGTGGTACTGATGGTGTTCTTCAGCTTCACCATGCTGGCCAACATCATCGCCGCACCGTTCAACGGCTTTCTGGCGGAAAAGGTCGAGGTGGTGGTGCGCGGCGAAGACGCAGCGCCGCCTTTCAGCTGGGCCGAGCTGCTGGCCATGCTGCCCCGCACGATTGGCCGCGAGCTGCGCAAGCTGGGCTATTTCGCACCGCGCGCGCTGGCGTTGCTGGTGCTTTCATTCATCCCCGTACTGAACCTTGTTGCCGCGCCTTTATGGCTGCTGTTCGGCGTGTGGATGATGGCAGTGCAATACATCGACTACCCGGCGGACAACAACAAGCTGAGCTGGGCGGACATGATGGGCTGGTTGCGCCAGCGACGCTGGCAGAGCCTGAGCTTTGGTGCGGTGACTTATGCGGCGTTGCTGGTGCCGGTCCTGAACCTGCTGATCATGCCGGCGGCCGTGGCGGGAGCGACGCTGTTCTGGGTAAGGGAAGGCGGGCCAAATCGGCAGCTGGACCGACCAACGTAGACGTCAGGTGTCGCACTCGGCGGTCAGGGTTCTAGCGCCGCAAGGTGTGAGAGTTCGAGTCTCTCCGTCCGCACCTACGTCACATGCTGACAGCTCAGCGCGAAGGCCTGGCGAGATCGGATGCTGCCGGGTCAGGGGAAATCGGCAGCCAGATCACCCTGGCTGCCGCCCTCACTCACGCCAGCGTCTTCAACGCCTCACGACTGAACGGCAGAATCTCTTCCATCCGCCCTTCACGCACCTTAACCGCCCAGTCCGGATCGCAGATCAGCGCACGCCCCACCGCCACCAGATCGAACTCCTGCTTGTTCAGACGCTCCAGCAATCCCTCGATGTTGGCCGGCTGCGCCACCTTGTCGGTCTTGACCATGAACTGCAGGAATTCGCCATCCAAGCCGACACTGCCAACGGTGATGGTCGGCTTGCCGGTCAGTTGGCGGGTCCAACCGGCCAGGTTGAGATCGGAGCCTTCGAACTCCGGTTCCCAGAAACGGCGCGTCGAGCAATGGAAGATGTCCACGCCGGCCGCCGACAAAGGTGCCAGGAACTCGCCGAGCTCTTCGGGCGACTGCACCAGGCGCGCCGTGTAGTCCTGCTGCTTCCACTGCGAGAAGCGGAAGATGATCGGGAAACCAGGGCCGACCGCTGCACGTACGGCCTGCACCAGCTCGATAGCGAAGCGCGAGCGATTGGCCAGGCTGCCGCCGTACTCATCGGTGCGCTGATTGCTGCCTTCCCAGAAGAACTGGTCAATGAGGTAGCCGTGGGCACCGTGGATTTCCACGCCGTCCATGCCGATCGCCTGAGCATCGCGGGCAGCCTGAGCGAATGCTTCGATCACATCCTGGATGTCCTGCTTGGTCATGCCATGAACGACGACCTGGCCGTCCTTCTGCTTCTCCATCGGGCCGTAACCGACGACCTCCGGCTCCGGCTCGGTGCCCTTGCGGCGCACGTTACCGACGTGCCAGAGCTGCGGGACGATCTTGCCGCCAGCGGCGTGCACCGCATCGACCACAGCCTTCCAGCCAGCCAGCGCATCTTCACCGTAGAAACGCGGCACATGGGGATAACCGTTCGCCGCGGCGTGGCCGACCGTGGTGCCCTCGGTGATGATCAGCCCGACCCCGGAGGCGGCACGACGGCGGTAGTACTCGACCACATCGGCAGTGGGTACGCCGTTAGGCGAGAACGAACGGGTCATCGGCGCCATGACCACACGGGTCGGCAAACGGAGAGCACCCAACTCAAAGGGCTGAAACAAGGCTTGTACGCTGGCGGTCATCGATCGACTCCTGTGGCATTGGTCAAGGCAGCCGGGCGCTCATGCCCCGGCGAAGTTATTGCAGCCGGCGCCAACAGGCGTTCGAGCTGCTGGAAAAACACCTGCAAAGGCGCAACGCTGCCGCTCACTTTCATGCGCAGCAGCGCACCTTCCCAGGCGTTGCTTATGAATTCCGCCTGCACTGCACAATCGCAATCGGCCGCGATCTCTCCACCGACACGCGCCTGTTCGAGGCAGGCCGTAAGCAACTCGACCGATTGCGTCAGTATCGCGCTGAGCCGTTTGGCGATGGCCGGGCACAGCTCGGCCATCTCGAAGCTGAGGCTGCCGATGAAGCAGTGATATTCGGGCTTTTCCTGACGGGCGAAGTGCGCAACGAGATCGGCGTAGTAGTCGAGGATGCGCTGCCGGGGCGAGACTGCTGAGTTGCTCAGCGCCGCCTGATAGCGCTCCAGCCGGGGCGCATAGATATAGTCCAGCGCCTGCAGGGCGAAGTCTTCCTTGCTGGCGAAGTAGTGATAGAACGAGCCCTTGGGAATACCGGCCGCCTGGACGATTTCCTGGACACCGGTGCCGTGATAGCCGCGGCGGGTCATCACCCGGGCACCCTTGGACAGGATCAGGTCGCGCTTGTCGTTGCGTGCTGGATTGGTCATGCAGCGAGAATATGACCGGTCGTCTCGCCGGCACAGCATCATCCATGACACTTATTCAGCGGCAACCACGGCAAGCATGGCCGGTATATCCAGTCCTCAAGAAAGAGAACGCGACCGCGCGTACGGTCGCAGAACTGCAGATCAGGCCAGGGCTGTTTCGATCGCCTGGATCAGGGCGGGGTCGTCGGGCGTGGTGCGCGGTGAGAAACGGGCCAGCACACGGCCGTCCTTGCCCACCAGGAACTTCTCGAAGTTCCAGGTGATGTCTCCCGGAAAATCGGCACCTTCGCCAGCCAGCAAACGATACAGCGGATGGCGCTGCGGACCGTTCACCTCGAGCTTGCCGCTCAGAGGAAAGCTCACACCATAGTTGAGTGTGCAGAACGAGCGGATTTCCTCATCGCTGCCCGGCTCCTGCGCAGCGAACTGATTGCATGGCACGCCCAGCACGCTGAAGCCGCGGGCAGCGTATTGCTGCTGCAGCCGCTCCAGGCCGGCGTACTGCGGGGTCAGCCCGCACTGCGAAGCGACGTTGACCACCAGCGTGATCCGATCGCCGAACTGCGCCAACGGCAGCTCCTCGCTGCCCAGGCCTGGCAACACCAATTGGTGGAATGCGCTCATCTCATCTCTCCTAACGAAAAAACGCCCCGGCAACGACCGGAGCGCTCTTCTTTTCGATCCGCACGACAGCGGTTCCTGCCGCCGTGCCTGCGGGCGCCTATGCGGCGACCCGGATCAGTGGTGGTGGCCACCTTCGCCGTGGACGTGGCCGTGGGCAACTTCTTCTTCGCTGGCGTCACGCACGCTGACGACCTTGACGTCGAAGTTCAGGCGCTGGCCGGCCAGCGGGTGGTTGCCGTCGACGATCACGTCGTCGCCTTCCACGTCACGAATGGTGACGATCTGCATGCCGCCGTCCGGACCGGAAGCGTGGAACTGCATGCCCACTTCCAGCTCGTCGACGCCTTCGAACATGGCGCGATTGAGGGTAGCGACCAGCTCCGCGCTGTACTCGCCGTAAGCGTCCTGCGGCTCGATGGCGACCTGGATCTGGTCACCGCCCTGCTTGCCCTCGAGGGCCTTCTCCAGGCCCGGAATGATGTTGCCTGCGCCGTGCAGGTAGACCAGCGGCGCGCCGCCGGCGGAGCTGTCGATCACCTCACCGGCGTCGTTGGTGAGGGTGTAGTCGATAGAGACAGCCTTGTTAGCGGCAATCAGCATGGGGCAGGACCTTTGCTTTAGAGAATGGATGTCGAAGTTTAACCATCCACCGCGCCGATTGCGAACCGACCTTGGATGAACGGGCCAATGCCGTTCGTCGCCCTCGCCCCGCATGTAGTGCCATTGAACATGGGACTACAACCTTTGGATGGCATCGCTTTCATGGACGATGTGCAAGAATCGGCGGAAAGTATCTTTGGCACCCATATCAATAACATTAGAGAACCAAGGAGCACCGATGTCGGCTCGTAACATCCTGGTGATTAACTGTGGCAGCTCGTCGATCAAGTTCGCCCTGGTCAACGAAGCGCAAGCGACCTTCCCGCTACAAGGCCTTGCCGAATGCATCGGCAGCCCGGAAGCCGTCATCCACTTCGAGAGCGCAGCCGGCAAGGAAAGCGTCAAGGTGCCGAATGCCGATCATCAGGCTGCTCTGGCCCAGATCCTGCCGCGCGTGGAGGACGCCGCTGGCGGCCATCTGGATGGCATCGGCCACCGCGTAGTGCACGGCGGCGAAAAGTTCTTCGCCTCCTCGCTGCTCACCGATGAAACCCTGGCCGGCATCGAAGCCAACATTCAGCTGGCGCCGCTGCACAACCCGGCCAACTTGAGCGGCATCCGCGCCGCCATCAATCTGTTCCCCGAGCTGCCGCAGGTTGGCGTGTTCGACACCGCTTTCCACCAGACCATGCCCGAGCATGCTTACCGCTATGCCGTGCCGGATGTGCTGTACAAGGATCATGGTGTACGCCGCTACGGCTTCCATGGCACCAGCCACCGCTACGTCAGCAAGCGCGCCGCCGAACTGGCCGGCGTACCGGTCGAGAACAGCAGCTGGCTGGTCGCTCACCTGGGCAACGGCTGCTCCACCTGCGCGGTAGTCAACGGTGAAAGCCGCGACACCAGCATGGGCCTGACGCCGCTCGAAGGCCTGGTGATGGGCACCCGCAGCGGTGACGTCGATCCGAGCCTGCACAACTTCCTGAGCAAGACGCTGGGCTGGGACCTGGCCAAGATCGACAACATGCTCAACAAGGAAAGCGGCCTGAAGGGCCTCTCCGGCCTGTCCAACGACATGCGCACCCTGGCCGATGCCCGCAACGCCGGTCATCCAGGCGCGGTGCTGGCCTTCGAGGTATTCTGCTACCGCCTGGCCAAGTCGCTGGCCGCCATGTCCTGCGCCCTGCCGCAGCTGGACGGCCTGGTATTCACCGGTGGTATCGGCGAGAACTCCTCGGCAGTGCGCGAGCGGACACTGGAACACCTCAAGCTGTTCGGCTTCAAGCTCGACGCCGAAGCCAACGCCCGCTGCACCCGCGGCGTTGCCGGCGAAATCCAGGCTGAAGGCAGCCCGCGCGTCATGGTCGTCCCGACCAACGAGGAGCGCCAGATTGCCCTCGATACGCTGGCCCTGCTGGACGCCTGAGCGCAGTAGGCATGTAGCGATTCCGAGACCCGACAGCCCCTGGCGGTCGGGTCTTTGCACATCAGCGCCGCGGCAATCCGGCAGTTTCCGTCCCGTGGCAACTGCCCTAGCCTTGCCGGCGCCCAGCACCGTTACCCCGAGCACCCTGCCCTCAAGGAGATGCCATGCACACAATCTTTCTAGCCCCTACCGGTTTCGGCGGCGGCCTCAATTCCATCAGCCTCGGCCTGATTCGCGCCCTGGAAAACGCCGGACTGAAGGTCGGTTTCTTCAAGCCGATCGCCCAGCCCTTTCCGGTCGATCAGGGCCGTGAGCGCTCCTGCATCCTGGTCGAGCGCACCCTTAATCTGACCTCGCCCGAGCCGCTGCCGCTGGAGCAGGTAGAGCGTCAGCTCGCCGATGGCGAGATCGACCTGCTGCTCGAAGATGTCATCAGCCGCTACCAGGAAGTCGCTGCCGGCAAGGACGTGGTCATCGTCGAAGGCATGGTGCCCACCCGCGAGTCCAACTACACCCAGCGCATCAACACCCAGCTGGCCAAGAGCCTGGACGCCGAGGTTATCCTGATCGGCGCCCAGGGCAGCGACAGCCTCAAGCGCCTGGCCGAACGCATCGAGATCCAGGCGCAGCTGTACGGCGGCGCGAAGGACCCCAAGGTGCTTGGCGTCATCCTCAACAAGGTCAAGACCGAAGAAGGCCTGCCGGCTTTCGTAGACAGCCTCAAACAGCACCTGCCGCTGCTGGGCAGCGCCGACTTCCAGCTGCTGGGCGCGATCCCCTTCTCCGAAGAGCTCAACGCACTGCGCACCCGAGACATCGCCGAGCTGCTCGGCGCTCAGGTACTGAACGCCGGTGAAGCCGACCAGCGTCGCGTCAACAAGATCGTGCTGTGCGCGCGCGCCGTTCCGAACACCGTACAGCTGCTGCGGTCCGGCGTGCTGGTAGTGACGCCAGGCGACCGCGACGACATCATCCTGGCCGCCAGCCTGGCCTCGCTCAACGGCGAAAAACTCGCCGGCCTGTTGCTGTGCAGCGACTTCGCCCCGGACCCGCGCATTCTCGAGCTGTGCAAGGCCGCACTGGACGGCGGCCTGCCGGTGATGACCGTGGAAACCAACTCCTACGACACGGCGAACAACCTGTTCGGCCTGAACAAGGAGACCCCGTCGGACGACATCGAACGTGCCACACGGGTCACCGATTTCATCGCCAAGCACCTGCACCCCGAGTTCCTGCACACCCGCTACAGCGTGCCGCGCGGCGAGCTGCGCATGTCGCCGGCAGCCTTCCGCTACCAGCTGGTCAAGCGCGCGCAGGATGCCAACAAGCGCATCGTGCTGCCCGAAGGTAACGAGCCACGCACCATCCGCGCCGCCGCCATCTGCCAGGAGCGTGGCATCGCCCGCTGCGTGCTGCTGGCCAAGCCGGAAGAAGTCCAGCAGGTCGCTCGCGAGCAAGGCATCACCCTGCCCGCCAGCCTGGAGATTCTCGATCCGGACAACATCGCCAACCGCTACGTCGAGCCGATGTGCGAAATGCGCAAGGCCAAGGGCCTGACCCCGGACGACGCCCGCGAGCAGCTGAAGGACACCGTGGTCCTCGGCACCATGATGCTGGCGCTGGACGAAGTGGACGGCCTGGTTTCCGGCGCCGTGCACACCACCGCCAACACCATCCGCCCTGCCCTGCAGCTGATCAAGACCGCACCGGGCTACAGCCTGGTGTCCTCGGTGTTCTTCATGCTGCTGCCGGATCAGGTTCTGGTCTACGGCGATTGCGCGGTCAACCCGAACCCGAGCGCCACCGAACTGGCGGAGATCGCCCTGCAGAGCGCCGAGTCCGCCGTGGCCCTGGGCGTCAACCCGCGCGTCGCGATGATCAGCTACTCGACCGGCAGCTCCGGCAGCGGTGCAGAAGTCGAGAAGGTCGCTGAAGCCACCCGCATCGCCCAGGGTCGTGCGCCCGAGCTGCCGATCGACGGCCCACTGCAGTACGACGCCGCCTCCGTGCTCAGCGTCGGCAAGCAGAAGGCCCCTAACAGCAAGGTCGCCGGCCAAGCCACGGTGTTCATCTTCCCCGACCTGAACACCGGCAACACCACCTACAAAGCGGTTCAGCGCAACGCCAACTGCCTCAGCGTCGGCCCGATGCTGCAAGGCCTGGCCAAGCCGGTCAATGACCTGTCCCGCGGCGCCCTGGTGGATGACATCGTCTTCACCATCGCCCTGACCGCTCTGCAGGCTGCCAACCAGAAGGCCTGACGGCCGCTTCTGACTGGCGCCGCCTCGCCCTCCGGCAGGCGGCGCCAGTGCTTCACCCCTCTCGATAGTTGCAGTTCAGCGCGTAATCGCTACTCTTGGCGCCTCGAATCAGCCGTATCGACAAGAACTTCATGCTGAGCTTTCTCCCCGCTCCACTCCGCGGCACGCTCGCCGCCCTGCTGCTTGCGCTCAATACCCTGTTCTGGTGCTGGCCGCTGTTTGCGCTCTCGCTGCTCAAGCTGCTGTTTCCAATCCCTGCGATACAACGCAGCCTGCGCTTCGGCATGCACTGGATCGCCGAGTCATGGATCGCGATGAACAGCTTCTGGATGGATCTGGTTCGCCCGATCCGCTGGGACGTGCAGGGTCTGGATCAGGTTGACATGCATCACTCCTACCTGGTCACCAGCAACCACCAGAGCTGGGCGGATATTCTCGTGCTGCAGTACCAGCTCAACCGGCGCATGCCGTTCCTCAAGTTCTTTCTCAAGCAGGAGCTGATCTGGGTCCCGGTGATCGGCCTGTGCTGGTGGGCGCTGGAGTTTCCCTTCATGAAGCGCTTCAGCAAGGAGTATCTGGCCAAGTACCCGGAGAAGCGTGGCGAGGACCTGGCGACCACACGCAAAGCCTGCGAGCGCTATCGGACCAATCCGGTGTCGGTGTTCAACTTCCTCGAAGGCACACGCTTCACCGAGGACAAGCACACCGAACAAGCCTCACCCTATCGCTATCTGCTCAAGCCAAGGGCTGGCGGCATCGCCTTCGTCATCGACGCCATGGGCGAGCAACTGACGGCGCTGATCAACATCACCATCCATTACCCCGACGGTCGTCCGAGTTTCTGGGACTTGCTTGCCGGCAATATCCATCAGGTCGTCGTGCGCCTCCAGGCACAGCCGATACCCGCCGAATTCCTCCGCTGCAACTACGACCAGGACGAGTCGTATCGGCTGGCATTCCAGCAGTGGGTCAACGGGCTCTGGAGTGAAAAGGATCTGCAACTGGAGCAACTGCACCAGCAGTTTCCGGTGCAGCCCTGACCAGCTCGCTCAGAGCGCGTCCCAGGCGACCTGAGTGGGAAAGGCCCGCGCCTGCTCGGCGCTCAATGCCGGTGAGACGAGAAAGCCCTGCATGACGTCGCAGCCGTTCTCCACCAGCCAGTCAAGCTGCGCCCGGGTTTCCACGCCCTCGGCCACCACTTCCAGGTTGAGGTTGCGGCCCAGATCAATGATGGTGCTGACCACCGCCGCATCGCGGGGGGAATCCAGCATGTTGGCGATGAAAAGCCGGTCGATCTTAAGCGTATCCAGCTCGAAGTGCCGCAGATAAGCCAGCGACGAATAACCGGTGCCGAAATCGTCGATGGCCACGCGCACGCCGAGCTTGCGCAATTGCCGTAGTTTCTCGCAGCTCTGCTCGAGATCCTGCATCAGCGTGCCTTCGGTGACCTCCAGCTCCAGTTGCGCAGGGTGGAGCTGATATTCATCCAGCAGACGGCGAAGCGAATCGAACAGCCCAGCCCGGCTGAACTGCACCGGGCTGACGTTCAGGCTGAGAATCAGATCGCTGCCGAATGACGGCAGCCACTGACAGTACTGATTCATGCCTTCGCGCAGCACCCAGTCGCCGACCCGCTCGATCAACCGGGTTTCTTCCAGCAATGGGATGAAGTTGCCCGGCTGGTTTTCCTCTGCATCACCCTGGGGCCAGCGCAATAACCCCTCGAACCCCCTCAGCTTACCGGTCGCCAGCATGATCTGCGGTTGGTACAGCAGCTCGAAGTCGTTGCGCTCGGTGGCGCTGCGCAGGTTTTCCTCCATCATCAGCCGCGCATGCGCGCGTTCGTTCATGTCGCTGGAGAAGAATCGGTATTGGCGGCGACCGGCACGCTTGGCCTCGTACATCGCCATGTCTGCCGAGCGCAGCAGCTGATCGACGCTGACCCCGCAGTCGGGAAAGTGAGCGATGCCGATACTGGCACCAAGGGTCACCTCGGTACCGTCGATCCTGTGCCGTACCGAGATCAGCTCGATCAGCTTCTCCGCTACCCGTGCGGCATCCTCCGGGTGATCGAGGGAATCCAGCAGCGCCGTGAACTCGTCGCCGCCCATGCGCGCGATGATGTCGTAGGGACGCATGCAGGTCTCCAGCAGGCGCGCCACCTTGCACAGAATTTCGTCGCCGGCATCGTGGCCGAGCGAATCGTTGATGCGCTTGAAGCCGTCCAGATCGATATAAAGGATCGCCATGCGCTTGCCGTTGCGATCGACCCGCGCCAGCGACGATTCCAGCGCCTGATGGAAGCCACGCCGGTTCAGCAGCCCGGTCAGCGAGTCGGTGACCGCCTGGGTCTCCAGCTGAACGTGAAGGTTGCGCACCACCGACATGTCCAACGCGATGACCACCATGGAGCGCTGCTGGCGCGGCAGCGGCGAGCTGGACAACGCGACGGGCAACGGCGTACCGGTGGCGGTGTGCAGCTGCGCCTCGTGCAGACGATAGGTCGAGCCGCTGCGCCAGTAACGGTAGAAGTCCGACTCCTGCCAGTTGGCCGGCATCTCCGGCGCCGCCAGATGCGAGAGCAGCGGCGTGCCCTGCAGGTCCTCGACGCGGGTATGCAACATGCCGGCGATCGCCGGATTGGCGAAGCTGATATAGCCGTCCTCGGCGACCACCAGAATGCCCTCGGCCGCGTTGCTCAGGACCGAGGCATTGAATGCACGGGCGCTGTCCAGTTGCTGTGTGAGCAGTTGCAGATCACGGCGGTTGTGTTCGTGGGCCAGCAAGGTGTTGATCTTGTGCTTGAGCACCTGTGGATCGAACGGCTTAAGGATGAAGTCCACCGCGCCAGTGGCGTAACCGCGCAGCACGGAGTCGCGGGTATGCGCGATGGCCGAAACGAAGATGATCGGCGTGTAGCGGGTATGCGGGCTGCCACGCATCAGCCGGGCGACCTCGAAGCCATCCATGCCGGGCATCTGCACATCCAGCAACACCAGCTCGACGTCCAGTTCCAGCAGTGCCCGCAGCGCAGCCTCGCCGGAATTGACCGTGTGCACCTGCCAGTCACCATCGCCCAGCAACGCCTCCATGGCCACCAGGTTCGCTTCCCGGTCGTCCACCACCAGCAGCGTACGACTGCGTGGCTTGGCCTTAAGCTGCGTCTGCGTCATCGCCAACCTCCGAGCAATCCGTTGCCAAACTGCCGACAACAAGCGTCCCACGGAGAATTCGCGCACCAGGTGTCATATCGTTCGATCAACGCATCACCACAGGCATGTTCAACACGCACGACTTGCTTACTCCTCTTCAGCCCCGGCCGCACCGCTCTCCAGACCCAGCCATTGCTGCAACAGTGCCGCCAGCGCCGTGGCCTCGACGGGTTTGAGCAGAACGTCGTCGGCGCCAGCCGCCATGCAACGCTCGCGCTCACCCCCACCCGTCGTTGTCACCAGCGCAACGATGGGGGCCTGACAGTCATGCGCCTGCTTAAGCCGCTGCGCCAAATCAGGACCTTCCGCCCCAGGCTGGCTCATGTCCAGCAGTACCAGATCGAAGGCATCCTCATCGAAACGCTCGACCGCTTCGTCGGCACTTGTGGCCGGGACCACCAGCAGCCCGAGCTCATCGAGCTGGGCGGTCAGCGAATAGATCAGCCGTACATCCTCATCCACCAGCAGCACGCGCCGGCCCGATGCCGCCACCTGCAGCGAAGCTGCCGCGCTTGGCGACGCCACCGTTGGCCCTCGGCGCACCAGTTCTCCCATACGTTTCACATCATCCTCCTTGGACAGTGCTGAAGCCGAATAACGGCGCAAGTGTTGCAGGTCTGTATCCGACAGCTTTTCACGGCTGTTTACCAACACCGTGACGCCGCGAAGCGAACGCAGGCGCTCCAGCGCATCCAGCAGATCCAGCCCGCTGCCGTCTGCCAGTTCCTGTTCGACCACCACCACGGTGAAATTCTGTTCGGCATACGCCAGCCGGGCCGCTTCGGCGCCCCCCGCCAGCGTGACGCTATAGCCGAGCCGCTCGAAGTACTCACGGATCAGTTCGCGGCGACGGGGATCGGTCTCCACCAGCAGCAGGCGCAGCGAATTCTGTTCGTGGCGCGCCAGTTCGATGAAGATGCGCTCGAGTTCGGCCTGCGCTACCGGCTTGACCAGATAGCGCGAACCATCGTCATGCCAGTCGTGAGGCTGCGGCACGCAGGAAATGATCAGCACCGGCATGCCCTGATGACGCTCGTCGCCACGCAATTCCCGGTGCACCTGCCAACCACTGATGTCCGGCAGCAGGATGTCAAGGATCACTGCGGCAAAGTGCTCGCGCCGCAGGGCTTCCAGCCCCTGCTGGCCGGTGCTGCAGATCAGGCTGGTAAAGCCGTGGCTCTGCCCGACCTCCGCCACTACCGATGCGAAATCGGCATCGTCCTCGATGATCAGCAGCCCCGGACCACGCCCACGGCGCTGCGGTTGGCGCGGCAACAGCGGCTGCGCTGATGCGCCCGACGTCGACTCCACCGGCAATCGCACAGTGAAGGTGGCGCCGTTGCCGAGTTCGCTATCAACCGTGACGTACCCCCCGAGCACCTCCACCAGCTGCCGAGTGATCGCCAGGCCCAGACCGGTGCCGCCGTAGTGACGGCTGATCGAACCATCGATCTGCTGGAACGCCTGGAAGATCCGCTCCTGCTGGTCCTTGGCAATACCGATGCCACTGTCACGTACCTGCAGCTGCAGGATTTGTCCGTCAGCGTCCTCCGGCGGGTAGCTCGCCAGCAACTCCACCTGCCCCTGCTCGGTGAACTTCAAGGCGTTGGTCAACAGGTTGCGCAGAATCTGCTGCAGCCGGGCCCGGTCCGAATTCAGCGCAGGCGGTACGTCGGCGTCGACCACCACCTTCAGCGCCAAGCCCTTCTGCTCGGCCATCGGCGTCAGCGAGGTTTCCAGTTCGGTCAGCAACTCACGCAGGTTCAGCGGCTCCAGCTTGAGTTGCATATGGCCGGACTCGATCTTGGCGAGATCCAGCACATCGTTGATCAACTGCAGCAGCTCATGACCGGCGCGATGAATGATGTCGGCATGCCGGACCTGCTTGTCGTTGAGGTTGCCCGAGCCGTTCTGACGCAGCTGATCGCTGAGGATGAGAATGCTGTTGAGCGGCGTGCGCAGCTCGTGGGACATATTGGCGAGGAACTCGGATTTGTAGCGATTGGCTACTGCCAGCTGGTCGGCCTGCTCGCGCAAGCGACGCTCGGCCGCCTTGCGGTGACTGATATCGATGATCACCGCCTGCACCAGCTGCTCGTCGCCACTGCGCAAGGGCGACAGGCCGATTTCCACAGGCAACGCGCTACCGTCGCGGTGGCGGCCGAACAGCTCGCGGTTGCCGCCCATGCGACGTGGTTCCGGATTCTCGGCATAACCCTGGCGCAGACCGCGATGCGCTTCACGCAAGGCTTCGGGCAACAGCAGTTCCACGGGCTGCCCGACCAGCTCCTGGCGCTCATAGCCGAACAGCAGCTCGGTCTGGCGATTGACCATGACGATGTCGCCGCGGGTATCCACCAGCACGAAGGCATTGGGCGAGGCCTCGACGACATTACGGAAGCGCTCCTCGTCGCGCTTGCGCGCCTGCAGATCGAGCAGATTCAGGACGTAATACAAGACATCGTCATGTCTGAAGCTGGTCAGGCTGACGGCAACCGGGATCGCCTTGCCGTCCTCGCGCTGCGCCTGCAGTTCGAGCTGACTGGTTTCGCGCAGTTGCCCGAGCACCTGCTCGCCGAGCACGCTGGGCACGTAACGACTCACACGCTCGCCGGCCAGCAGCTCCGTCGAGCTGCCGAACAGCTGCCCGGCGCTCTGGTTGGCCAGTTCGATGCGCCCACCGGCGTTGCATAGCAGGGTCGCCACGGGCAATTGTTCGATCAGCTGACGGAAGCGCGCCTCGCGCTCCTGCAATTGCAGGCTCAATACCTGACTGTTGCGCAGCGCACGTTCGCGCAGATACAAATAGCCGCCCACCAGCAACGAGAACAATGCCGCCGCCATAAGCGCCGCCGCGAGGCTGAAGGCCCGATTGTTGTCACGCAGCACCGCCTCGTATTCCGGCGTGCTGGCCACCTGCAGCTGCCAGCTGCGGCCGTACATGTAAATATTCCGAATGCGCTGGAACTTGGCGTCGGCGCTGACCGGCGCACGCCCTGTGAGCAGTGGCGACTCCGGATTGGCGGCATCGAACAGCTGCAGTTGCAGCATTCGGCTGCGCGAGCCGAGGATGCCTTCCATCAGGTCGGTCAGACGGAAGGCGCCGTGCAGGGTGCCGACAAAGGCGCGCTGACGCTCCTCCTCGGTAGTAACCGGCGCCGTCGCCGCATAGATCGGAAAGAACAACAGAACACCCACCTGGACGTTCTGCTCGGTTTCCTGCTTGAGGCGCAACGGCCCCGTGAGCACCGGATTGCCACTGTTGCGCGTACTGATGATCGCCTCGCGGCGGGTCGCCTCACTGAACAGATCGAAGCCGAGCACCCGCCGATTGCGCCAGTCGGTCGGATGGATGTAGTCGGTCACCACGTACTCTTCGCGGTCGCCCGGCGGATACATGCGAAAGCGCTCGCGGCCGGAGGCGCGGATCTGGTCGATCAGGGTGGTGAGGGTTTCCGGCGTCGCATGCCGCGCCAGCGCGACAGCCTGGATGCCCGGATAGAAGTCCTGCAGCTGCAACTGATCCACGGCCCGCGCCCAGTCATCGATGCGGACCTCGTCGCTGCCGGCAACGACGCCAGCAAGCCCGCGCAAGACCATCTCGTAGGCGCGCATCCGCTCGCGTAGCGTGTGTTCGATGTCATCCACAGCGAAGGTGAAGCGCTGCTCCTGCTCGACCTTGCTGCGCTGTTCCTGGACATACCACTGCCAGCCGATCCATCCACCCAGGCCCGCCATCAGGGCCAGAGCGACCAATAATGGCAACCAGGACCTGCGGGAATGGAGAGCGGTACGATCATCCATTCGACCTCCTCTGTGCCACAACTGGCGTGCTATCGAATGTCAGATACGAATAGCGCAGAGAGGTTCAATGGGAGCAGAGATAAACGGAATTATGGCGTCTGGATTTCGACGTCCGCGAGGCCATTGCAGCCCCGCGGCCTATGAATGCTTACAACGGACGCAGGTTGATCTCGACGCGGCGGTTCTGCGCGCGACCGGCAGCTGTATCGTTGCTGGCGATCGGCTGGCTGGGGCCGGCACCGTAGGAAGAAATCCGCGAAGCGGCCACACCATTGCCGACCAGGTAGGAAGCAACACTCTGGGCGCGGCGGTTGGACAGGTCCTGGTTCAGCTGCAGGGAGCCGGTGCTGTCGGTGTGACCGACGATATCGACGCCGTTCTTGTTGAACTCCTTGAACACCTGCACCAGGGAATTCAGGGTCGGGTAGAAGCTGCTGGAGATATCCGCCGAGTTGCTGGCGAAGGTGATGTTGCCGGGCATGATCAGCGTCAGGTTGTCACCATTGCGCTGAACCTGAACACCGGTGCCCTGCAGCGTCTGGCGCAGCTTGGCCTCCTGGGTGTCGACGTAGTAGCCATAGCCACCGGCCGCCGCACCACCGACCGCTGCACCGATCAACGCGCCCTTGGTGCGATCCTTCTTGCTAGAGGTCGCCGCACCGATGACGGCGCCACTGACGGCGCCGATACCACCGTAAACGCCGGCCTTGCCGGCTTGCTGCTCGCCAGTGTAGGGATTGGTGGTGCATCCCACCAGCAGAGCGACGCTCGCTGCGAGGGCGGTCATGTTCAGCATTTTCATAGTTACTTCCTTCTCTCGTCGGTTACCAGGGCAGTCCCCAGCCCTTGCGAGCGCGGCCCTGAATGCGGCACTAGAGTACCATCGGTCACCGCCAGGGATAGGAACCGTGCAGCAGAACCCGGCCAACGGCACCCCGGTTCAGGCCCGGACGAAAGGATTCTCGCGCATTTCGTCCCCCAGCCGCGTATCCGGGCCGTGGCCGGTCACCACGGTTGCTTCTTCATCCAGCGAGTAGAGCCGCTGCTTGATGGAGCGCTCGATGGTGGCGTAGTCACCACCCCACAGATCGGTGCGCCCGATGCCGCGGCGGAACAGGGTGTCGCCCGCGATCAGCAATTTGGCGTCGGCGAACCAGAAGCTCATGGATCCCGGCGTATGCCCCGGCGTGTGCAATGCCACGCCACAGCCACAGGCCAGCTCCTCATCGTCGCTCAGCCACTGATCGGGCGCTGGCACCGGACGGTAAGGCACGCCGAACATGCGGCACTGCATCTCCAGGCTGTCCCAGAGCACCTGATCGGCCTTGTGCAGATGGAGCGTGGCGCCGGTCTTCTCCTTCATCGAGCCGGATGCGAGGAAGTGGTCCAGGTGCGCATGGGTATGGATGATGCTCACCACCTTCAGGCCATGGGCGTCGAGTCGCGCCATGATCAGTTCAGGATCGCCACCCGGATCGACCAAGATGGCTTTCTTGCTGACAGGATCGCCAATGATCGTGCAGTTGCACTGCAAAGGGCCGACGGGGAAGGTTTCGCGAATCAGCATCGGTTGGGTGGCAGCCATGACGTCCTCGGGTGCTTGGCAATCTCTCGCTGCGCGGGCGCGCAGGAAGGGCAGCTTGCCGAGTGGGCAGGCTTCAGGCAACTGCCGGGATCGACATCGATGAATGCCCGCCGCGATGGTTCAGGCCGATCGCGACGGTGATCACCTGGTATCAGGGCGCCCGGCAAATCCGTGGACGGCCCCTACCGGGCGTTGAGCCGATACGCGACCTCGGTTCAGCTGAGCGAGGTCTGCTCGGCGCTCCCCTCTTTCTGCCAACGCGCGATTTCGCTGCGGATGCGCTTCTTGTCCAGCTTGCCGACGCTGGTCTTGGGAATCTCGCTGACCACCGCGATCTGCTGCGGGATCGCCCACTTGTTGATGTGCCCCTCGGCCACCGCCGGCTCAAGGAAGGTCTGCAAGTCGGCAGCGCTCAGTTCGCGGCCTTCGCCCAGCACCACCAGGGCAAAGGGTCGCTCACCCCAGCGCTCGTCCGGCACACCAACCACGGCGACATCGCGCACCGCCTCATGACGGCTGATCAGCCCTTCAAGGGTGAGGGAGGACAGCCACTCACCACCGGTCTTGATCACATCCTTGATGCGGTCGCGGATCTCGATATTGGCCATCTCGTCGATCACCGCGACGTCGCCGGTGTGCAGCCAGCCATCAGCCCACAGCTCTTCGCTCTTCTCCGGCTCGTTGTAATAGCCTTGGGTCAGCCAGGGTGCACGCAGCACCAGCTCGCCCTGGGAGCTCCCATCCGCCGGCAGGAAGCTGCCGTCCGCCGCCTGAATCGCCGCATCGACCAGCACCACCGGGACGCCGGCCTTGAGGTGGAAGGTACTGCGGGTGTCTTCGTCGGCCTCGAGCAGCTCGTCGTTGATGTGCGCGCCGGAAATCAGCGGGCAGGTCTCGGACATGCCGTAGGCAGCGATCAGGTTCATGCCACGGGCCTTGGCCTGGTCATACAGGCCGCGGGTCAGCGCACTGCCGCCAATGGTGATCTTCCAGCCCTTGAAATCGGTGCCCTGCGCCGCCTTGGCGTTGAGCAGCATCTGCACGATGGTCGGCACGCAATGGGAGAAAGTCACCTGCTCACGGCGCCACAGGTCGATCAGGTACTCGGGATCGTAACGCCCGGGATAGACCTGCTTGAGGCCGAGCATGGTGGCGACGTAGGGCAAACCCCAGGCATGCACATGGAACATCGGCGTGATCGGCATGTAGACGTCGTCCGAGCCCATCAGCCGAGGATTCTCCCGGCAGCCGACCGTCACTGCCGCAGCCAGGGTGTGCAGCACCAGCTGGCGATGGGTGAAGTAGACGCCCTTGGGGTTTCCGGTGGTGCCGGTGGTGTAGAAGGTCGTGGCGACCGAGTCCTCGTCGAAATCGGGAAAGTCGTAGCTCGGCTCGGCGGCAGCCAGCAGGCTTTCGTACTCGCCGACGCAATCCGGCAGGCCGGCGTCGTGCACGTCGCCATCGGTGAGCAGCAGCGTCTTCTGCACGGTGGTCAGCTGCCCGGCAATCGCCTGGTACAGCGGCACGAACTCGCTGTTGACCAGCACGAAGCGGTCATCGGCGTGATTCATGGTGTAAAGGATCTGGTCCGGCGAGAGCCGCACGTTGATGGTATGCACCACGGCGCCAATCATAGGAATGGCGAACATGCATTCCAGATAGCGGTGGCTGTCCCAGTCCATCACCGCCACGGTGTCACCTGCCTTCACGCCGGCTGCAGTCAGCACGTTGGCCAACCGCGCGACACGTTGATTCAGGGTGCGGTAGTCGTAACGCAGCTGGTCACGGTAGACGATCTCGCGGGTGCGCTCGTAGCGCACGCCGGACAACAGCAGGCGCTTGATCAGCAGAGGGTACTGGTAAGCGTTCGCCGCGGGCTTGATGACACGGGTCTGCAGCATGAGGGGCATCCTGTTCTTGTTGGAGTTGTAAACAGCACTCTAGAGCGTCCGCCCCCAGGCAAAATCAGTCCAAAGGATTATTTTCCGCGCACCTCGTTTCAGCGTGTTAACCGATCTCGCTTACCGCCAGGCGTACACCAAGGCCGATCAGCACGGCGCCGGTCAGCCTGTCGAACCAGTGGCCCATTCGCGCAAACCCAGCACGCACGCGGCCTCGGCTGAACAGCCAGGCCACCAGCAGAAACCACAGCGCGGTGGCACCGGCGAGGTAGACGCCGTAACCGGCCTGCACCCACAGTGGCGTATCGGCGCTGATCACGACCGTGAATAGCGAGAGGAAGAACAGCGTGGCCTTGGGATTCAGGCCATTGGTGACGAAGCCGACGACGAACGCCTGCCAGGGTGAGCGATCCGACGTGGTGTCGACCTCGTCTGCCGTATCCAGGCTCATGGGTCGTGCACGCAGCGCGCGCCAGCCGAGATAGAGCAGATAGCCTGCAGCCAGCCACTTGAAGAGGTTGAACAGCACAATCGACTGCGAGACGATCAGGCCGATACCGAGCAGGGAATAGGCGACGTGGACGAATATCCCGCAGCCGACGCCCAGCGCCGTCCAGCTTCCGACACGGCGTCCCTGGGTCACGCTTTCGCGGACCACCACCGCGAAATCCGGTCCCGGGCTGGCCACCGCGAGCAGATGCACCAGCGCCACGGTCATAAATTCCATCCAGTACACAATCCAGTCTCCACGCAATGCCGGGCTTCATTGTCGATCAGCCCCGGCTTCTTCGAAAGGTACAGTTGATGTCCAGTCGCGCCGTTTTCCTCGATCTTTCCCCACTCGAACAAGGCGACCTCGATCTGACCCCGCTGCAGGACGCGTTCAGCGAACTCGTGTGTCATGAGCAAAGCACAGCGGATCAGATTGTCGAGCGTCTGCGCGGCGCGCAGGTGGCCATCGTCAACAAGGTCGCGCTGAGTGCAGACACCCTGGCGGCCTGCCCCGATCTCAAGCTGATCCTGGTGTCTGCCACCGGAGTCAACAACATCGACCTGCAGGCCGCTGGCGAGCGCGGCATCGTGGTCTGCAACTGCCAGGCCTACGGCACCCCGACCGTGGCCCAGCACACCCTGATGTTGCTGCTGGCACTGGCCACGCGCCTGCCCGACTACCAAGCGGCCGTCGCCCGCGGCCGCTGGCAGGAAAGCGGTCAGTTCTGCCTGCTGGACTTTCCCATCGTCGAGCTGGAAGGCAAGACCCTCGGCCTGCTCGGCCACGGCGAACTCGGCAGCGCGGTGTCTCGATTGGCCGAGGCGCTTGGTATGCGCGTGCTGGTCGGCAACCTGCCGGGACGGCCGAAGCGCCCGGAACGCGTGGATCTGGACGAACTGCTGCCGCAGGTGGATGCAGTGACACTGCACTGCCCGCTGACGGAGCAGACGCGCAATCTGATCGGTGCGCGCGAGCTGCAACTGATGAAGCCGAGCGCCTTCCTGATCAACGCCGCCCGTGGTGGTCTGGTCGATGAGCAGGCATTGGCCGATGCCCTGCGCCGCGGTCACCTGGGTGGTGCCGCCACCGACGTTCTGACCAGCGAGCCGCCGAGCGACGACAACCCGCTGCTGGACCCGAGCCTGCCCCGCCTGATCATCACCCCACACAGCGCCTGGGGCAGCCGCGAGGCGCGCCAGCGCATCGTCGGCCAGCTCGCAGAGAACGCAACGGCCTTCTTTGCCGGCGCACCAATTCGGCAGGTGAACTGAGCACCGGCCCAGGGGCTGGGCGTCCCGGCTTGCGAGAAAACGCCGATAGCCCCTAAGCTCCCCGACTTTTTCCGGGAGACGCCAATGGACCCTCGAAGCGAAGTGCTGCTGCGTCAGGCCGAGCTGTTTCAAGGCCGGCTACTGCTGGCCGGGCCGCCCGCCGACGACCTGCTGGGTCAGCTTCCCGCCGCGGTTGGCTGGAGCTGGCATGCAGGCGAGCAGCAATTGCTGGACCGTCGCTTCGGCGGGCGTTGCAGCTTTGGCGTCGCACCGGTACCGGGCGAGTTCGACGCCGCCGTGCTGTTCCTGCCGAAATCCCGCGAACTCACCGACTATCTGCTGCAAACGCTGGCGGCGCGCCTCAACGGACGGCCGCTGTATCTGGTCGGCGAGAAACGTGCCGGCGTCGAGCGCGCCGCCAGGCAACTGGCCGGGTTAGGCCGCGCACGCAAGCTCGACAGCGCCCGCCATTGCCAGCTCTGGCAGGTAATGGTCGAGCAGGCACCTGCTGCTCCCGAACTGGACGCCCTGGCACACCATTTCACCCTCGAACTGGCGGACGGCCCGTTGCAGGTCATCAGCCTGCCCGGCGTGTTCAGCCATGGTCGCCTGGATGTCGGCAGCGCCCTGCTGCTCGAGCATCTCGATGACCTCCCAAGTGGGCGCGTGCTCGACTTCGGCTGTGGGGCCGGCATTCTCGGCGCCACGCTCAAGCGTCGCTATCCGCAAAGCAATCTGCTGCTGCTGGATGTGGACGCCTTCGCCATCGAGAGCAGCCGCAGGACGCTCGCCGCGAACGGACTCGAAGCTGAAGTGATTGCCGGGGATGGCATCGACGCCGCGCCACGACACCTGGCGGCGATCGTCAGCAACCCGCCGTTCCACCAAGGCGTGCACACCAGCTACCGGGCCAGCGAGGCGCTGATCGAGCGCGCCGCCGAGCACCTGGTCAGCGGTGGCGAGCTGCGCCTGGTAGCCAACGCGTTCCTCAGGTATCCCCCCTTGGTCGAGCAGCATCTTGGCCCCTGTCACACGCTTGCCGAGCGCGACGGCTTCCGTATCTACCGCGCCGTGCGCCCCTGATGCCAGCGACCGGCGGTTGCACCGACCGGCCGGTTGCGGCAAACTCGCCGCCGTCCTTGGGGGAGTAGTCTCCGACGAGCGCCCTGCTCGTCCGGCATGCGTCAACATACTTGGTCCGCAGACCATGGCGCATGCGACCGGCCAGCGCGTAACGATACGCCAGGCCAGGTTTGACAAGACCCATGACATGTACACCTGACCCGGGCGGGCAGGCTGCGCATGTCATGGTGAATCTGTCGACCCGCCCTAAAGGAATGCCGCTTGGAATCGTTTTTCGTCCCCACCCTGATCGTTGCGCTCGCCGAAATCGGCGACAAGACGCAGTTGCTCGCGCTGCTGCTGGCGGCGCGTTATCGGCGACCGTGGCCGATAATCTGGGGCATCGTCGTCGCTACACTGGCCAACCATGCCGCCGCCGGCGCGGTCGGCAGCTGGGTATCGAGCCTGCTTTCGCCGGTGGCGCTGAGCTGGATACTGGCGGCAAGCTTCGCCGCGGTCGCGCTGTGGACGCTGGTGCCGGACAAACTGGATGACGACGATGCCAAGCTGGGCCGCGCCTACGGCCCCTTCGTCGCGACAACGATCGCCTTCTTCATTGCCGAGATGGGCGACAAGACCCAGGTCGCGACGGTGATGCTCGCCGCACAGTATCCGGAATTCATTCTGGTCATCCTCGGCACCACGGTCGGCATGCTGCTGGCCAATGTTCCGGTGGTGCTGATCAGCCACTTCGCCGCCGACCGCCTGCCGTTGACGCTGATCCGCCGGGTCGCCGCGGCCGGCTTTGCCGCACTCGCGCTGTACGCCGGCTATCAGGCGCTGTCCATGAGCACGATTGTCTCAGGCTGATACCCAGCGCAAATCTGCGCCACCGGGGAGCTGATAGAGTGCGCTACCGCAGCGCACATCAGCGCCCCCGAGGAGATCAGGCTGCATGTCAGCGGATGGACGCAAGAAACGAGTCTGCAACCATATCGATCTGAGCTGGAACAAGGGCCGCCTGGCCCTTTCCGAACAGATGCAGAGCAAGTATTTCGCCTACAAGGGTTCATTCATCGGCCAGCCGCTGAACAGCGCAGGTTTCGCCGAGCTCGTGCGCAATGTGCGTACAGCCATGCCGGATCTGGAAGTGGTGGTGGATGAGTGCATATGCGAGGGCCACAAGGTGGTCACCTCAAGCACTGTGATGGGAACGCTGGCGACGCCGCTGTTCGGGTACTCGGTCGCCGACAAGATTCTCGCCATTGCCGTGATGAGCGTCTGGACGCTGAACCCGGCTGGCGATATCGAGGAAATCCACACGCTCATCGACCTCGAAGGCGTGCATCAGCAACTGGGTATCGAGACACCCCTTTCGATGCTGCTGTCGCCGGCCTGAACGGCCGGCGACAGGTCATCGCTCAACGGCCGCTGCGGGCCTGTTCGTAGAGCGGCATCACTTTCGGAATATTCGTCTTCAACGCCGCGGTGCGGGTGGTGGACGACGGGTGCGTGCTCATGAACTCGGGCGGTGCCGAACCACCGGCCGAAGCCATCTTCTCCCACAGCGTGATCGCTGCATTCGGGTTGTAGCCCGCGCGCGCCGCGAGCTCCAGGCCGATCAGATCCGCTTCGTTCTCGTTGCCGCGGCTGTTGGGCAGCGTCATCAGATATTCCACACCCATGTTCGCCAGTTGCAGGCCGCCGGTACCGACGCCCATGGCCGACCCCAGCTGCGTCGCCATCTGCACGCCATAGGCCTTGGACATGGCTTCGCGACCGTGCTCGCGCAATGCGTGGGCGATCTCGTGGCCCATCACGGCCGCGATCTCGTCGTCGGTGAGCTTCAGCTTCTCGATCAGGCCGGTGTAGAAGATGATCTTGCCGCCCGGGCCGCAGTTGGCGTTAAGCTCCGGGCTGTCGATGACGTTGACCTCCCAGTTCCATTGCGCGGCATCGGGGCGGAACACCGGCACCTTGGCGATCAGCCGCTGGGCAATACCGTTGACCCGCTTGGTGATTGCGCTGTTTTTCTCCAGCACACCCTTGCTTGACGCCGCACTGAGCGTCTCTTGATAAGACTGGGCGTACATCTGGTTGACCTGCTCGGTCGACAGCATGCTGAACATGTACTGCTTGCGGTCGACGCCTACGGCGCCGCCGCTGGTGGTGTTGACGGCCTGACAGCCCGCCAGCACGGCAGCGGCGACCAACAGCGACAATCTGTGCGGCTTGAACATCGAGTCTCTCCGGAAAACCTGCGCCGTATCCTAGGGTCTGTTCCCGTTTCGTCGCAAGCCACGTTGCTGCGCCAAATGGCGCCATGGCCGGGCGGCGTTCCGCAGGCGCGGGACGCAGGTAATGGTGGTTCCCTTGCCAAGTCCCGCAACGCCGCATGGCGCCATTTGCCGCGCAACCCGCAGGGCCGGGCGGCGCGGCCGCGTACGAAACGGGAACAAACCCTATCGCGGACCCACCTGTCAGGCAACCGAACGTACCGCTGCAGTTGTCGCAAAACCTGCCGATAGCCTCCTTATCCGCTGCGCAATTGGAGTTCCGCACATGTTCAGATCCATCCAGACCGCCTTCGCCGCATTGGCCGGCGCCTGCACCCTGGCCGTGATCGCCGCACTTCTGCTGTATGCGATGGTTTCCGGAATGCGCAGCCAGGCGCTGGTCGAGGAGCGGACCCGTTCGCTGATCGACGGCATGGTCGAGCAGCGCGTCACTGCCCTCGCCCAGACCCAGGTCAGCCGCATCCAGGCACAACTCCAGGCCCCCCTGCAGATCGCCACCGGCCTCGCTCGAGTACACACCCTGACCGGCCTCAGCGATAACGAAGGGATGCCGATGGCCAACCTGACGCGCGAAGAGCTGATCAATCTGGCGCGACAGACCCTGCTCGAGAACCCCAATCTGACCAGCACCTACATCGCCTGGGAGCCCAACGGCGTGGACGTCAACGACGTCATGTACCGCGGCGACGCCCCGGGCATGGTCGACGGCCGCTTCGCCAGCTGGATCTACCGCGACGCCAGCGGCCAGATGGTGGTCGACAAGCTCACCGACATCGAGGACACCCGCCTGCTGGAAACCGGCGTGCGCGCCGGCGAGTACTACCTCTGCCCGCGCGAGCAGCTCAAGCCCTGCGTAGGCGATCCAGCACCCTACGAGATGAATGGCAAGACGTCGCTGCTGTCGTCGTTCAATGCGCCGATCATAATCGAGGGCAAGTTCCACGGTATCGTCGGCGCGGACATCAGCGTCGACTTCATCCAACAGCTGCTGAGCGAGGCCAACGCCCAGCTCTACGGTGGCGTCGGCCAGATCGCGCTGATCTCCAACAACGGCCGCCTTGCCGCCTACAGCCGCGACACCAGCCTTATCGGCAAGCCCGCCGCACAGATACTCGACGCCGAGGAGCAGGCACTGGTCAAGCAGTTGCCGGCCGGTCAGACCCACTATCGAATCGATCAGGCCCGTGGCCGCGTAGCGCTGTTCCTGCCGTTTTCCTTTGCCGGCACCGAGGCCCGCTGGGTGCTGATGCTGGAGCTGCCGACCGCCGAGGTGATGAAGGAGTTGGACCAGTTGATGGTCGCCCTCGCCGACGAAAGCCGCAGCAGCCTTGCCACCATGCTGGTCATCGGTGTGCTGATCGGCCTCGCCGGTCTGCTGGCGATCTGGCTGATCAGCCGCCGCATCACCCGCCCGCTGCGCGAAATGGTGGTCATGCTGGACAACATCGGCCAGGGCGAAGGCGACCTGACCCAGCGCCTGAACATCGACAGTCGCAACGAGCTAGGCCAGATCGCTGCCGGCTTCAACGCCTTCCTCGCGCGCCTGCAGGGCATGATCGGCGAGGTCGTCAGCTCGGTGCAGAAAGTGAGCGATGCCTCCGAGCACACCGCCGACATCGCCATCCGCACCGACAAGGGCGTGCAGACCCAGCTGGCGGAAATCGAGCTGGTGGCCACTGCCGTGCACGAAATGACCGCCACCGCCCAGGACGTGGCGCGCAACGCGACCCAGGCCGCCGAAGCCGCCAACAATGCCGATCGCGCGGCCAATCAGGGCCGGCACATCGTGCAGGACACCGGCTCGACCATCACCGAACTGGCCGACGAGATCGGC
The DNA here is from genome assembly GCF_021432085.1 of Stutzerimonas kunmingensis. Taxonomy (GTDB): domain Bacteria; phylum Pseudomonadota; class Gammaproteobacteria; order Pseudomonadales; family Pseudomonadaceae; genus Stutzerimonas. Next base: position 3,525,893 of record NZ_CP090366.1, read on the forward strand.
CGCGCGGTGGAGGTGGTGCAGACGCTGGCCCGCGACAGCGAGAACATCGACGCCATCCTGGTGACCATTCGCAGCATTGCCGAGCAAACCAACCTGCTCGCCCTCAACGCGGCAATCGAGGCGGCCCGCGCCGGCGAGCAGGGACGCGGCTTCGCCGTCGTGGCCGACGAGGTCCGCAACCTGGCGCAGAAGACGCAGCAGGCGACCGGCGAGATCCAGCAGATGATCCAGCAGCTGCAGAACGGCACGCGGGATGTGGTGCAGGTGATGGAGCAGAGTCAGAGCCGCACCCAACGCAGCGTCGAGCAGGCGGATGCCGCCGCCGAGGCGCTGCAGGCGATCACCCAGGCGGTCTCGCTGATCAACGACATGAACAACCAGATCGCCAGTGCCGCCGAGGAGCAGAGCGCGGTGGCCGAAGACATCAACCGCAACGTCACCAACATCGGTCAGGTCGCGCAGGAAGTTGCCGGTGGCGCCGAGGAAGCCAGCCAGGCCAGTGCCGGGTTGACGCGCCTGGCCGAACAGCAGCGTCGCCTGATCAACCAGTTCAGGGTGTGACGACGACGTAGCCGCGCCGGTTCATGCCGGCGTGAGGCACTCCGGCCCGTCGATACGCGGGTCATTCACCACGGTTGCCAGTGGGCGCTCACGCAAGGCTGGCTGAGGCTGGGCCAGCAGCGCCTGCAATGTCTCGAGCGGTGTTTCGGGATCAAGCCAGGCGGCCTGCCCGGCTTCATCAAGCATCAGTGGCCGACGCAGCGTAGCCGCGGGCAGCGTCACCACGGCGGCGCTCAGATACGTATGACCCTGTACCGGATAGGCTTCCCAGAGTGCGGCGAAATAGCCGAGCGAGCCTTCGCTGGTCATCCAGTACGGGCGCTTGCGCGCCGCGCCACGCCACTCGTAGAAGCCGTTGGCCGGCAGCAACCCGCGGCGCAGGCGAAACGCCTCGCGAAACATAGGCTGTTCGCTGATGGTTTCTGCCCGAGCCTGGGCAGGGGTGCGCGTCAGATCGGTAAGCCAGGCCGGGGTCAGCCCCCAGCGCACGCGGCTGAGCTGCAACTGCGCATCGACCTGACGCAGCAGCAGCACCGAAGCGCCAGGCGCGAGGCTCCAGTGCGGTTGCTGATCAGAGGGGAAGCCGGGCAAGGCAGCGAAGTCCTGGCTCCAGCGGAAAAGGGCGTAGCGACCGCACATAAAAAGACTCGTCAGCAGATCAGTTCGCCGGGGTAACTCTCCGGTTCATCGCCCGGCAACGGCTCGGCGCCATTGTACGCAGCGATCAGCTGACGTGCCCGCTCGGCATCCGCATCCGCAACCATCAGTCCGAGCAGCCCGGCCGCCGGCAGCTCGCCCATGGCGCCGATCAGATGACTACCCGCCAGGAATGCCTCAATGCCCTCGGCAATCAACATGCCGCTGAGCATCTCCGCCTCCAGCAGATCGCGCGGCTCGTAGATACGCCGCATCATTCGTCCTCCCCGCGGGTTTCCAGCTGCCACTGCTCACCGTCCGTACGCAGATCGAAGACGATCGGCCGGCAGCACACGGCGCAGTCCTCGATGTACTGCTGATCGCCCGCGCTGAGATCGAGGACGGCCTCGACCGGCTCGCCGCAATAAGGGCAATGAAAGAGCTGTGTTTCCAGCATCGGTCCTCCGCGTGACTTGTCGCTATAATCGCCGTCTTTAAAGGTCGCTGATTCGAACCTTTAGAAGACCGACTCGGTGTGTCCCGCAATTGGGCACCCTGGGCCGCAAGCAGGATTTCACAGGCATGAGGCGAAACGGCCGTTTACTCGATGAGTATGAGCCAGCCGGCTCCGGTCCGTTCCGCAAATTGCCTGCCCATCCGTTGCAGGCCCGTTCCTCGTTTCCTTTACAGAGAGCATGATGGACGAATTCGAAGCCATCCGACCCTACGCCGACGCCGAAGTACCGCTGGTCATGGCGCGCCTGTTCGCCGATCGCGAGTTTCTCGACATTCTGGCGCACTTCCGTTTCCCGCGACTGGCCGACAGCATGGGCTGGCTGATCAAGCCAGTCATTTCGCGGAGGTTGCGCAAGCAGTTCGCCAGTATCCGCACGGTAGACGCACTGCAGCACAAGATCGAGGCCTACATCGACCGCACGATCGAACGCGCTACCGACGGCGTGACCTTTTCCGGCCTGGAGCAGCTCCAGCAGGGACGAGCCTATCTATTCCTGGCCAACCACCGCGACATCGTCATGGACCCGGCGTTCGTCAACTATGCGGTCTATCAGGCCGGCATCCGCACGCCGCGCATCGCCATCGGCGACAACCTGCTGCAGCGCCCCTTCGTCAGCGACCTGATGCGTCTGAACAAGAGCTTCATCGTGCGCCGCTCCATCAGCGGGCGGCGCGAGAAGCTGGCGGCTTACCAGGTGCTGTCGGCGTACATCAACCATTCGATCCGCAACGATGGCGAGTCGGTGTGGATAGCCCAGGCCGAAGGGCGCGCGAAGGATGGGGACGACCGCACCGATTCGGCGATCCTCAAGATGCTGCACATGAGCCGCAAGGACGAGGCGTTCGCGGACGCACTGGCGGCACTGCGCCCGGTGCCGGTGGCGATCAGCTATGAATACGACCCATGCGACCAGGCCAAGGCCCGCGAGCTATACATCCGCGCCACCACCGGCACCTATACCAAGGCACCGGGCGAGGACGACGCGAGCATTGCCCTGGGCATCACCGGCTACAAGGGACGCGTGCACATCGCCTTCGGCACGCCCATGGAGCGCGCGCCCGAAGATTCCAAGCAGATGGCCCTGGCGCTGGACCGCCAGATTCTCGGCAGCTATCGACTGTTCCCGGTGCACTACCTCGCGTACCGCCTCTGGGACAACCGTGATCCGGATATCCAGGTGCCCAGTGCCGCCGAGCTGTTCAGTCGCGAGGAAGTGGAGCGCGCCGAAGCCGAATGGAGCAAGCGTCTGGCCGCCTGCCCGAGCGTGCAGCAGCCCTATCTGATTCAGCAGTACGCCATGCCGGTGCGCAATCAGTACCGGCTCAACGCCGGTCTGGAACCCTGAACCCATAAGGCCCGCAGTACCTGATCTGCGGACCCTTCAGCGAACCGAAAACACGTTCAGAGTAGCCGTGAGGCCATCGACAGCCCCAGACCGAGCAGCAGTCCAGCCCCGCCTACCCTGTTGAACAGCTGATTGACGCGCTGAGTCGCGCCATCTCTCGTCGACGCAGTTTCCAGTGCGGAAGCGACCAACGGCCGCCGCAGGGCGCGTGTCTCTCGCCACTGCGTCGCCAGTAGCAACCAGCCGCCGCACAGCGCGCACAGCAGCGCCAGCCCGTTGAGAAGCAATGCTGGGGCGATCACCAGCCCCGACTGCGCATGTAACACCATCCAGATTTTCCTCTCTTCGAAGTCGCCCAGGCAGCCGCGTAGTGTATCCAGACGCCCGCCAGGATTCCGAATTCCCCGACGGAGCGATGTCAGCCCTGCACCATTATCAGGCCAGCTTATGACGCGCTCTTCACCGGTCGGCCTTGACTAAAGGTCGGGCGCGCCGTCACCCTCGGCATACCTCGAAACGGCGAAATAGAGCCTGTGCGGGGGCGGCAGCCAAATGCGATAACGGTCGATGGACAAGCATCCCTTTCCATCGAGCGGTTATCCGCAACCCAGGCGCTGCAGGCACAGCTCTTCAGGCCGAATCACATGGCGCAGCGGCAGCGAGCGCCACGGGGAATCAGCTATTCAGAAATGACAGGACGAGATAATGAAAATAACAATGTTCACAACCGGAGCGCTCACGCTTTCACTGCTGGCCAGTAACGTCATGGCTGCGGTGTCCGAAACCGAGGCGGCCCGCCTCGGCAACGAACTGACGCCGATCGGCGCGGAGAAGTCCGGCAACGCTGCAGGTACCATTCCGGCCTGGACCGGCGGACTGGCTCAGGACGCTGCGGCGGTGACGCCAGACGGTTTCGTCGGCGATCCTTACTCCAGCGACAAGCCGAAGTTCACCATCACGGCGCAGAACTTCGAGCAGTACAAGGACAACCTGACGCCTGGGCAGATCGCCATGCTCAAGCGCTATCCGGACAGCTACCGCCTGCCGGTCTACGAGACACGCCGCAGCGCAGCCATGCCGCAGCATGTCTATGACGCCGCAGCGCGCAATGCCACGCAGACCAACATGGTGCGCGGCGGCAACGGCCTGGAAAACTTCGAGAAGGCCGTCGCCTTCCCGATCCCCAAGGACGGCCTGGAAGTCGCCTGGAACCACATTACCCGCTACCGCGGGGGCTCGGCGCGGCGCGTCGTCGCCCAGGCCACGCCACAGGTGAACGGCAGCTTCAGCCTGGTTAAGTTCGTCGACGAGGTGGTCTATACCGACACCCTGACCGACTACAACCCCGAGAAGCACGGCAACGTGCTGTTCTACTTCAAGCAGCAGGTCACCGAGCCGTCCCGCCTGGCCGGCAATGTGCTGCTGGTACACGAGACCCTGGACCAGGTGAAGGAACCGCGCATGGCGTGGATCTACAACGCCGGCCAGCGGCGCGTACGCCGCGCCCCGCAGGTCGCCTATGACGGCCCGGGCACTGCAGCCGACGGTCTGCGCACATCCGACAACCTGGACATGTTCAACGGTGCGCCGGACCGCTACGACTGGAAGCTGATCGGCAAGAAAGAGCTGTACATCCCCTACAACTCCTACCGCCTGGATTCGCCCGAGCTGAAGTACGAAGACATCGTCAAGGCCGGCCATATCAATCAGGATCTGACCCGCTACGAGCTGCACCGCGTATGGGAAGTGGAAGCCACGCTCAAGTCGGGTGAGCGCCACATCTATGCCAAGCGCCACTTCTTCATCGACGAAGACACCTGGCAGGCTGCGGTGATCGACCATTACGACGGCCGCAACCAGCTGTGGCGCGTAGCCGAGGCGCACAGTCTGTACTTCTACAACGTGCAGGTTCCGCTGTACTCGATGGAGACCCTGTACGACCTCATCTCTGGCCGCTACCTGGTCATGGGCATGAAGAACGAAGAGAAGAACCCCTACACCTACAACTACAAGGCCAACTCCAACCAGTACACCCCGGCTGCCCTGCGCAACTCCGGCGTTCGCTGATTCGGCTGGCTGCACTCGACGCCCCGCTGATCGCGGGGCGTTTTCGTTTTCCGCCCCGTGAAAACGAAGAAACCCTGCCAGGCTGGGCCATGGCAGGGTTTCGGATCGGCAGGACCGGCGAGTCGTGCGTATCGCTGGCGACTTACTCGGCTAGCAGGCGACCGATGTTGTCGTCGCGGAAGACGCGGGTCAGCGCATCGCTCAACACATCGGTGACCAGCTTGGTGTTGGTCTGCTCGTTCGGCGCCATGCCGAAACGCTGGTTCAGCGAGGCACCATAGCGGCCGTTGTAGCGTTTACCGGCGTTCTGCACTTCGATCTTCAGCGTCGCGCCAATATTGGCCTCGGTCACGTACAGGCCTTCTTTCGGCGACTGGTACTTCAGCTCCGCGAGGGTCAAGGTCAGCTGCGGCGCGTTGTAGGCGTTGGGCGACGGGGTGAAGCCGAGCAGGCGCACCGCGGCTTCGGTCTGGGCCTGCAGCTTGGGTATGACCTTGGCACTCGGCACGATCACCGCGCTGGTTTCCGGGTAAAGGCCGCCGCGGGTGCCCAGCGTCGGCGAGGGGCGCGCATCGACCACGCGCACGACGACCGGCTGGCCCTGGCCGACAGGATTGATGGTGCCATTGAGTTTGGGGTTCGGATCGAGCTGCTGGGGGCTGTGGGCACAGCCTACGAGACTCATTCCAAGAACGGTGACAAAACCGAACAACAGGCGTTGCAGCATGCTGTTTTCTCCAGGTTAGGGGCGACGAGTGCGGCGCAGTATACCCAGCGGTACGACGCACCGACAGTGATGCGATTCAGACCGATGGCAGTGCTGCGCCGTTCATTTCACGCGGCTGTCATAGAGCCCTGCGATAAGGGAGCATCTCTTCGCCAGGAGTGAAACCCATGCGCCAGATCCTTTCGCTGCTGCGCCGCCGCAAGCCCCGTCATTTCGCCCTGCTCGACGAACAGGGTCGCTGCCGCATGCTGCTGAGCAGTGCCGGCCGGCCCGATGGCGCGAACTGGGTGGAGGTCGAGGAAGCGCGTCTGAGCTGGATTGGCCGGCATCTTCCCACCGACTGCGAACGCGCGGCCTGAGCGGCAACAGGCGCTTTGTTCAGGGCACAAAAAAGCCCCGTAGGTTCGTACGGGGCTTTTCGTTCGAGCCGGGACTGGCCTGCTGGTCAGTACTCCAGGCCCAGGCGCTTGTCGGCCATTTCGCTGATTTCGCGGTAGGCTGCTGCGTCGTTCTGCAGCGTGGTTTCGCGAGCCGGGAACATTTCCTGTAGCTTGCTGGACCAGGCCTGCGAACGGTACTGCTCGGGGAAGCAGCGCTCGAGCAGGTCGAGCATGATCGAGACGGTCACCGAAGCGCCCGGCGAAGCGCCGAGCAGCGCGGCGATGGTGCCGTCTTTCGCCGCGACCAGTTCGGTGCCGAACTGCAGGATGCCACCCTTCTTCGGGTCCTTCTTGATGATCTGCACGCGCTGGCCGGCGATCTCCAGACGCCAGTCCTCGGCCTTGGCCTCGGGATAGAAACCACGCAGGGTTTCCAGGCGGTCCTCCATGGACTGCATCACTTCCTTGATCAGGTAGCGGGTCAGGTCCATGTTGTCGCGTGCCACGGCCATCATCGGGCCGATATTGCTCGGCCGAATCGACAGCGGCAGGTCCATGAACGAACCGCGCTTGAGGAACTTGGTGGTGAAGCCGGCGTAGGGCCCGAACAGCAGGGACTTCTTGCCGTCGACGACACGGGTGTCCAGGTGCGGTACGGACATCGGCGGCGCGCCGACTGCTGCCAGGCTGTAGACCTTGGCCTGGTGCTGCTTGACGATTTCCGGGTTGTCGCAGCGCAGCCACTGGCCGCTGACCGGGAAGCCGCCGAAGCCCTTGCCTTCGTCGATACCGGACATCTGCAGCAGCGGCAGCGCAGCGCCACCGGCGCCGAGGAAGACGAAGCCGGACTGCACCTGGCGCGATTCGCCGGTGCGAGTGTTCTTGATGTCGACTTTCCAGCCGCTGGCCGTACGGTCGAGACCGGTGACCTTCTGGTTGTAGGACACCTTGACCCCAGCACTGCGCGACAGATAGCCGAGCAGTTGGCTGGTCACCGCACCGAAATTGACGTCGGTACCGTTCATGGCGCGAGTTGCAGCGATAGGCTCGTCGGCGGCGCGGCCCGGCATCATCAGCGGCATCCACTCGGCCAGAGTCGCGCGATCCTCGCTGTACTCCATGTCAGCGAAGGCGTGATGGGTCTTCAGCGCATCGAAGCGACGCTTGAGATAGTCGATGTTCTTACTGCCGCGCACGAAGCTCAGGTGCGGAACAGCATTGATGAAATCACGCGGGGAACCGAAACCTTCACGGTCAGCGAGGTAGGCCCAGAACTGCTTGGAGACCTCGAACTGGGTGTTGATCAGCACGGCCTTCTTGATGTCGATCGCGCCATCTTTGCTGTCGGGCGTGTAGTTCAGCTCGCAGAGCCCGGCGTGACCGGTACCGGCATTGTTCCAAGGGTTGGAGCTTTCGATGGCTCCGGATTCCTGCAGCTCGACGATTTCCAGCTTGATATTGGGATCGAGTTCCTTGAGCAGTACCGCGAGGGTCGCACTCATGATGCCGGCTCCCACCAGCACCATATCCACTGCTTCGCTATCGTGTTGCGTCATCAACGCGTTCTCCAGAATCACAGCATTAAACTGTCGAGACCGCAGTACGCGGCCCCGTAAAACCCACCAGCCAGACGGTCAGGAACGGAGCATGTGCCTGGACCGCTGCTCGGGAACATGTGCCCGAGAACAGGAAGCCAGAGGCTGCCTGCCAGCTGTCGGAAGGGCGGCTTTTGGCCTCCTTCCTCTCGCTGCGATCCATCCGGAGCGGGCCTGGCCCAGTGCTCGACGGTGGACGCTGCGAGGAAAACGATTGCGAATCATGTTGCCGAAGCCAGCCGCAGCCTTCGCCGCTGGCAGCAGACTATGCCGATGCGTTCGATACGAAACGGCGGCCCTCAGTTCAGCCGCGCATGGCCTCGATCAGTTCGATATAAGGTCTGGCCTGACGCTGGTTGGCGACCAGATCGATAAAGCTCTGCCCTTTGCTGTCCCGGGCATCGAGGTCGTAGCCGGCGGCCACGAAGAAGCCGAGAAAGCGCTCGAAATCATCAATGCGCAGGCCGCGATAGGCCTTGATCAGCTTGTGCAGCGAAGGGGGGGTATCGTCAGCCGGTTCAGGCTGAAGAAACAGCTTGATCGACTCATCCGCGATCTCGTCGCCAATCACCTGCTTCTTGTCTTTACGCATGCCGCCTCCGGTCCACGGGGTCTCACGGGGGCGGCAGTTTACTCCTCGCAGGCGACGCACTCAACGCGCCAGGCCGGCTTGCGACCAAGGTCGTACATCGCCGCCTCGGTATACCGGGCGATCTTTCAGCACAAAGAACAAGAGCTGCCCGCGCCTATAATGGCGCCTTCGCCTACAAGGAGCGTCCCAGGCATGAAGCTTCCCCCACTGTTTGCTGCCTGGCACCAGGTCCTGCGTCTGGGCTACGGTGCCCGCGCGCTGCGCGGCGATATCAGCGCCGGCCTGACGGTCGGCATCATCGCCATCCCGCTGGCCATGGCTCTGGCGATCGCCGTTGGCGTGGCGCCACAGCACGGCCTCTACACCGTACTGGTCGCCGCGCCACTGATCGCGCTGACCGGGGGATCGCGCTTCAACGTCTCCGGGCCGACAGCGGCTTTCGTGGTGATCCTGTTGCCGATCACCCAGCAGTTCGGCCTTGGCGGCCTGCTGCTGTGCACCATGCTCGCCGGTCTGATCCTGATCGCACTGGGCCTGCTGCGCGCTGGACGCCTGATCGCATTCATCCCCTACCCTGTCACCCTCGGATTCACCGCGGGCATCGGCATCGTCATCGCCACTCTGCAGATCAAGGACCTGTTCGGCCTGACGCTGACCGAACAGCCACAGCACTACGTCGAGCAGGTCGGCCTGCTGCTGCGCTCGCTGCCGGGCGCCCGGCTCGGCGACGCGCTGGTAGCGGCGATCTGTCTCGCGGTGCTGATCATCTGGCCGCGCTGGGTACCGAAAGTACCCGGGCACCTGGTGGCACTGACCGTCGGTGCGCTGGCAGGTTTGCTGCTGGAATCGTCCGGATTGTCCGTGGCGACCCTTGGCGAGCGGTTCAGCTACACCGTGGACGGGATCACCCATCCGGGTATTCCACCGTTTCTCCCAGATTTCGCCTGGCCCTGGCTGCTACCCGGTCCGGATGGCCAGCCGCTGCAGCTGAGTTACGAGCTGTTCCGCGAATTGCTCGCGCCGGCGTTTGCCATCGCCATGCTCGGCGCCATCGAGTCGCTGCTTTGCGCCGTGGTCGCCGACGGCATGACCGGCAGCAACCACGAGCCCAACGGCGAGCTGATCGGCCAGGGGCTGGGCAATCTGGTCGCCCCGCTGTTCGGCGGCATCACCGCGACCGCAGCGATCGCCCGCAGCGCCACGAATGTCCGGGCCGGGGCGTTCTCGCCGCTGGCAGCAATGATTCATGCGGGTGTGGTGCTGGTCGCAGTGCTCTGGCTGGCGCCGCTATTCAGTTACCTGCCCATGGCGGCACTGGCGGCGTTGCTGGTGATGGTGGCGTGGAACATGAGCGAAGCGCCGCACGTGCTGCACGTATTGCGCATTGCACCGCGCAGCGATGTGCTGGTGCTGCTGACCTGCCTGACACTCACCGTGCTGTTCGACATGGTGCTGGCCGTCGGGGTCGGGCTGCTGCTGGCAGCCGGGCTGTTCATAAAGCGCATGAGCGAGCTGACCGACACCACCGCTCTCTCGCGCGAGCAACGGCACATCCTCCAGGACATGCCTGAGCACGTGGCGACCTACGCGATCCGTGGGCCGCTGTTCTTCGGCGCGGCGGAAAAGGCGCTGGGCGCCCTGCGGCGCTTCAATCCCGAGGTGAAGGTGGTGATCGTCGACATCAGCGCGGTGCCGATGCTGGACATGACCGCGCTGGCATCGCTGGAAAACGTGCTGGTGGATTACCGCCGACTGGGGGTCACGCTGATCCTGAGCGGCAGCAATGCGCGCGTCCGCCTGAAATTGCGCCGCGCCGGCATTCACCGCCTGCAGGGGCATCTGCTGTATGTGCGCAACCTGAGTCAGGCCCGCGAGAAAGCACTGCGCCTGTTGCGCCCGGAGCCGGGCGAGGCCCCCGCCTGAATGCGCTGCCGGATTGCCCGGCAGCGCAAGTCATAGGTCAGCCTGCGTATTTTTGCAGGTTGGCCATCATCTCCTTCAACGCTTCCATGTTGTCGGCCGGGTGCGCGGCATTCTCGAAATTGCAGATCTGCTGCCACTGAGCCGCGACGTCCTCGGCATCGAAGCCGGCCTGCGGGTCGAAGCCGACGCCAAGGCTGCGTTCCCAGCGCACCTTGCCCATCCAGCCGCCCCCCACCTCGAACAGGCCGGAGGTTTCCTGGCACTGCTCGCTAGCCAGATACACCACCAACGGACTCACCAGTTCGGGTTTGAGCTGCTCGAACACCTGCGGCGGAATCAGCCCCTCGGTCATCCGCGTGCCGCCGGTGGGCGCGATGGCGTTGACCAGCACATTGTTCTTGCGCCCTTCCAGCGCCAGCGTACGGGTCAGGCCGTACAGACCGAGCTTGGCCATGCCGTAGTTCGACTGCCCGAAGTTGCCATAGATGCCGGAGGTCGAAGCGGTGAAGATCACCCGCCCGTAGTTCTGTTCGCGCATGTGTGGCCAGGCGGCACGGGTGACCTTGTAGGCACCCTCTACATGCACCCGATAGACCAGATCCCAGTCGGCGTCTTCCATCTTGTGGAAGGTCTTGTCGCGCAGGATGCCGGCGTTGTTCACCACCACATCGATGCGGCCGAAGGAATCGAGGGCCTGCTGCACGATGCGATCGCCATCGGTTACTGAATCATGATTGGCGACAGCGGTACCGCCCGCCTGGCGAATTTCCTCCACCACCCGGTCGGCGGCGGAGCTGTTGGCTCCATCGCCCTGAGTGCTGCCGCCCAGATCGTTAACCACGACCTTCGCACCGTGGCGGGCGAACAGCAGCGCGTGCGCCCGCCCGAGCCCGCCGCCGGCTCCGGTCACGATCACTACCTTGTCTTCGAAGCGGATGGCATCAGTCATGCGTACTCCCTCAGCGGTCTTGGATGAATTCAGGAGCGCCGAGTGTCGATCAGGCGCCGGGACCCGACAACCAACCGCCCGGAAATGAATGCCAGTGCATAAGAGTCGAGGATGGGCTGCTCCGACGCCAATGTTCTGGACGTTTTTTATTCATACCGCCGACAGCCGTGCCATCACTGGCCCGGCGGCGTATTTGCCCAAACAACTCACAGCGTTATCCACAGCCATCGTGGATAACTGATGCGATCACTACCATCGTGAAACGGCACCGCACACATTGCCTATTAACGTGCGAGGCCTTCTGTTATGCGGCCTGTGGTCGCATCAAGCGGGACTGAGCAAAAAACGCACATACTGCTGGAAGTCCCGCACCGCTTCGCCTAGAGCAGACCTTCCCAAGGTTATCCACAGAACCGCACACACATATCGGGGATAAATGAAGCGGCAAATAGCGCAAGTGCTATCACGGCAATGTCGAGAATCTAAGAGCGCTGGGAGCGCCCTGTTCTTAGCATGAGTGCATCAACCGACGGAGAGATCGTCCATGTCCAGTCGCAATCTGCTCGAGAGCCTGTTTGCCAATTACGCGTGCGCCAGTGGAGGTGCATTGAACGGCCGCTGACATCGCCGAGCACGCTTGGCCGTTCGTCCATGCCCGCGTACCCTTCCGCCAGCCCTAAGAGCGGAGTAAACGATGACCTTGCGTTCCATTTGCGTTTTCTGCGGCGCCAGCCGTGGTTCGAATCCCATCTATGAACAAGCAGCCCAGGATCTCGGCCGCACCCTTGCGGCCAACGGCATCCGGCTGATCTACGGCGGCGGCGCCGTCGGCCTGATGGGGGTGGTGGCAGACGCCACCATGGCTGCCGGCGGCGAGGTGATCGGCATCATTCCGCAGAGCCTGAAAGATGCCGAGGTCGGCCACACCGGCCTCACTCGGTTGGAAGTGGTCGACGGCATGCACGCCCGCAAGGCGCGGATGGCAGAGCTCGCGGATGCCTTCATCGCTTTACCTGGCGGGCTGGGTACGCTGGAGGAGCTTTTCGAGGTCTGGACCTGGGGTCAGCTTGGCTATCACCCCAAACCGCTCGGGTTGCTGGACGTCAACCACTTCTACAGCAAGCTCAGTCATTTCCTCGATCACCTCGTCGAAGAGGGATTCGTCCGCTCCCAGCACCGCGAGATGTTGCAACGTAGTGACGAGTCGCAGGCGCTCATAGAGTTGCTGGATGCCTGGCAACCGCCTACTCATAGTCGCTGGGCCAAAAATTCGCCGCTGTGATCTGGCTGAATCCAGCTGATCAAATTTCACCCTCCGAGCTGTAGCCCACGCATCAAGCGGGCCGCAGCTCTGCCTCCCCATGTTATCCACATGCGCATCCACAGCAAAAGTGGATAAGCGCTCGCTTCGACCTGTTGTGTTACGCATGTGCGGGCAATACGACGTTTTAGAAGCCTTGAACCTGCGAACGTACAATTTTCGATCAATAGGCTCGATCGCTAGTGCCGCTAGGGCTGTAGCAAGCAGCTAAATGGTTATCCACAACTCGGCCCACAGCTGTAGTGGATAAGGTAGCCGAACGAATCGAACGCGCTGGACTCAACAAAAGCATCGCTCGTCTAATTCCTAGGCTTACACCATGGGTGCATCAACAAGGCTTCAATCGCTGCATCAGGGCAGACGTCCATGAGCGGGCTGGCCCTGACAATGGTGGCGTTCGTCATCTTCGTGCTGGTTTTCTTCGTCAAGAACCGGCAGCTCAACCATCCCGCGCTGCAATATCCCTATCGCCTCAAGGCGTCACTGTTCTCGCCAGCGGAACGCGAGCTGCTGGAAATGCTGCAACGCACGGTCGGCGAGCGCTATCTGATCTTCCCCAAGGTAAGCGTCGCCGACGTTGTGGAAGTCACCGCCATCGCTCGACGGGCGTACTGGTACCGCGCCACCAACCGCATCGCGGCCACGCGCTTCGATTTCGTGCTGTGCGACAGGGCCGATCTGCAGCCGGTCTGCGTCATGAACCTGCACGACCCTGACACCGATGAGGAATTCATGGATCGACTGTGCGAGACGGTCGGGTTGCCGCAGGTCCGCCTGCCAGCGGATGCAGCGCGCTCCTATAGCGATGTCCGGGAAGCCATCGAGTCGGCGCTGCAGCCCTGATCGACCGCTGGCGGGAATGAGCGCAGCAGCGGACGGTCACAAGTCTGCATGACGTACCCATGCTGCGCAGTACCGCTGCGGAGACATCCGCAATCGACCACCGGCTACGAGTGACACTATGAAATACGCCCTCCCCCTGCTGCTTTCCCTCGCCCCGCAGGCTGCGCTGGCGGACGACCCGACCTGTCATGGCACCAACGAAGCGCAGGTCGCCGCGCTTTTCGATCGCTGGAACGAAGATGTGCAATCAGGCGATCCAAAACGCGTGGTGGAAAACTACGCACCTGACTCGATGCTGCTGCCTACCGTGTCCAACACGCCGCGGCAGACGGCGGAAGCCAAGCTCGACTACTTCGAGCACTTTCTGGCGCTGAAACCGAAGGGCGAAGTTGTCTCGCGAATGATCATGATCGACTGCAACAGCGCGCTCGATACCGGGCTCTACAGCTTCAAGCTGGGCGACGGCAAGACGGTGCCGGCGCGTTATACCTTTACCTACAAGTGGTTCGCCGACGCCGGACAGTGGCTGATCACCAGTCACCACTCATCGGCGATGCCAGAGCAGCCCGAGGCGGTACAGCAGGTGATCGAAGAGAGCGACTGATCGTCCTGCGAAATACGCCAAACAGGGGCGCCTTGCCACACCAGCGGGGCGCGCCCGCTGTACCATCCGCCCTCGACAAGCGAAGGGTCTCGACCGCGGGCTTGCACCAGCCCGCCTGTGCTCGATACTTCTGATAAGCACGCCGTATCCGGACCCGAACCATCATGCAACTCAAGCCGCTGTTATCACGCCTGTTCGACCTGGCCAGCCGCCTGATTCGGCGCTATCCAGGTACGGTTGCGCTGTTCGGATTCGTTTCCGGGGTGGCGAGTTTCGTTCTGGTGGAACGCCACGCCGGCCTGGCCAAGGTGGTCGCCCTGGTGATGCTGGTGAGCTGGCTCTGGCTGGTGCTGGAGTCGAGCCTACGGCGCAGCCTGCAGCGCTGGTTCGGCTGGCAGGTGCCACGACCGCTGCTGCGCTATGCCACCCAGATGGTGCATCAGGAAAGCCTGTTCTTCATCATTCCGTTCTTTGCCATCACCACCACCTGGAACAGCGGACAAGCCCTGTTCACCGGCCTGCTTGGCGCCGCCGCGCTCGTTTCGCTGATCGATCCGCTGTACTACAAATGGCTGGCACCGCGGCGCTGGGTCTACCTGGGGTTTCACGCGCTGACGCTGTTCGCCGTCCTGCTGACCGCGTTGCCGATCATCCTTCATCTGTCCACCCCGCAGAGTTATCAACTGGCGCTGGGCGTCGCAGTAATGCTGGCCCTGCCGAGCCTCAGCGGACTGTTTCCCCGCTCGAACTGGCGCACGTGGCCCGGCATCCTGTTGCTGGCGGTGGCGCTGGGTGCCGCAGGTTGGCTGGGACGGACCTGGGTACCGCCGGCAACCCTGTGGCTGACCGATGTCGCCGTGACCATGAGCCTCGATGATCGGCAACGCAAACCCGGTAAGGGGCTGCGCGAAATCACCAGCGCAGAACTGCACGCAAATGGCCTCTACGCCTATACCGCCATCAACGCACCGCGCGGCCTGAAGGAGCGCATCTTCCACGAGTGGACCCACAACGGCCGGCGCGTCGACCGTATCGCCCTGGAGATCAGCGGCGGCCGCGAAGCCGGTTACCGCGCCTGGACCCACAAGCGCAACTTCCCGGAGAAATCATCGGGCCGCTGGCGAGTACGTGTCGTTACCGAAGCAGGCCAGATGATCGGCATGCTGCGTTTCCAGGTCACCGATTAGCGAACCCCCCGCCGCCTCGCGTATCCAAATCAGAACCAGCCTGGCTTGGAGAAGGACATGGAGTGGTGGGCGAGCATCTCCTACACCATCGCGTCGGAGTTCTCCGACATCACCGACCTGGAGGACGCGACCCGCGTCAGTAGCCGTCTGCTGATCGCGTCGATTCTCGGCGGCCTGCTCGGCTATGAACGCGAGCGCCGACGCAAGGCCGCCGGCTTGCGCACCCATATGCTGGTTGCGCTTGGGGCAGCGTTGTTCGTACTGGTGCCGGTGCAGGCGGGCATGAGCCTCGAGGACATTTCCCGAGTGATTCAGGGCCTGGTTACCGGTATTGGCTTTCTCGGAGCCGGGACTATCCTCAAGGGCGACTCCGCGGAAGACGTCAAGGGCTTGACCACCGCCGCGGGCATCTGGCTTACGGCCGCGATCGGTGTCGCCGTCGGCCTCGGGCATGAAGCAACGGCCGTAATGAGCACGCTGTTGGCGCTGGCGATCTTTGCTTTGATGCCACGGCTGGAGCGGCATACTGCCCTGCGTGCCGCGCGCAAGCGTCGCCACCCGGACCAGCCGCGCTAACAAACGCCACTCCACTGCCCAAGGATTTCGCCATGTCCAACTTCCGTATTCTTCTGACCGGCGCCGTTCTAGCTGCTCTGGCAGGTTGCAGCGAAACGGCCAAGCTTCCGGTGGAATCCGGATACGGCCCGACACCGGCGCTGCCGGAGCCAAACAAGACAGTCCTGCCCACGGTGCACATCGCCCCCGCCAAAGGCTGGCCGCAAGATGGCAAACCGCAGGCGGCGGCCGGTCTGCGCGTGGCGGCGTTCGCCCGTGACCTGGACCATCCCCGCTGGCTCCATGTGCTGCCCAATGGCGATGTGCTGGTGGCGGAATCGGACGCACCGCCGAAGCAACAGAGCCAGGGACTGCGCGGCTGGATTGCCAGCAAGATCATGGCCCGCGCTGGCTCCGGAGGCCCCAGCGCCAACCGCATCACCCTGCTGCGCGATCGTGACGGCGATGGCGTGGCGGAACAGCGCACGGTGTTTCTGGAAAACCTTAACTCCCCGTTCGGTATGGCGTTGGTAGGCAACCACTTCTACGTCGCCAACACGGACGCGCTGCTGCGCTTTCCCTATACGCCCGGCACCACCCGTATCACTGCGAACGGCGAGAAGGTCGTGGACCTACCCGCTGGGCCGATCAATCACCACTGGACCAAGAACGTCATTGCCAGCCAGGACGGCAGCCGCCTCTATGTCACCAGCGGCTCCAACAGCAACGTGGCGGAGAACGGCATGCAGGCCGAAGAGAACCGCGCAGCGATTCTCGAGGTGGATCCGCAAGCCAGGAGCATGCGTCTGTTCGCTTCAGGCCTGCGCAACCCCAATGGCCTAGCCTGGCAACCGAACAGCGGAGCGCTATGGACCACCGTCAACGAGCGCGACGAGATCGGCAGCGACCTGGTGCCGGACTACATGACCTCGGTGAAGGACGGCGGATTCTACGGGTGGCCCTACAGCTACTTCGGCCAGCACATCGACGAGCGCGTGCAGCCCCAGCGCCCGGATCTGGTCGAGCGTGCCATTGTCCCGGACTATGCACTGGGCGCGCATACTGCCTCGCTCGGCCTGGCCTTCTACGAAGGCACGCTGCTGCCGCAGCACTACCGCCACGGCGCGTTCGTTGGTCAGCACGGCTCCTGGAACCGCAAGCCGCGCAGTGGCTATAAGGTGGTTTTCATCCCCTTCCGCGACGGCATGCCGGCTGGGCAGGCAGAGGATGTGCTGACCGGCTTCGTCAACGAGGCAGGAGAGGCAATGGGTCGCCCGGTAGGCGTCGCCGTGGACAAGACCGGGGCCGTGCTGGTGGCCGACGATGTCGGCAACGTGGTCTGGCGCGTCACCCCTGATGACCGTTGATACCGTCGCCCGCTGATCCGTTGAACCTTGCCGGACGCCGTATGGCCATAAAGGTAACGTCCATACGCAACGAGGCACTCCCATGATCAAGCGCGCCATCTACATCTTCGCCCCTGTCGTGCTGCTCGCCGGCTGTTCCGGCAATGTGCAGAACCCGGTAGACCGCATCACCTTCCGTGACGAGCCACTGGTACGCGATGTGGAGACCGGCATGTCTCAGGAGCAGGTACTGGCCATCGGTGGGGAGCCCTCGAAGGCCGCAGCTCGCACTGTAGTGCCAGGCGTCTGCCACGATTACATCCTCAATCGCGATGGCCATCAGCAACCTTATTACGTCAGTTTCGATGGCTCCGGCCGCGTGGACGGCCAGGGCTTCCTGACCTGCGATCAGCTTGAGGAAAACCAGCGCAAACTGCATCGCTGACAGCCGGGCACAGGCGCGAGCACGCTTCGGGCCTGTGCATTCAACGCTCCCCTTGAAGGAGACCAGCATGCCTCGTGGAGAAAAAACCAAGTACACCGACAAGCAGCAACGCAAGGCCGAACACATTGAGGAAGGCTACGAGAAGCGTGGCGTCCCCGAGGACGAGGCCGAAGCGCGCGCATGGGCGACGGTCAACAAGCAATCCGGCGGCGGAGAACGCAAAGGGGGCTCGGGCAGGAGCAAGGGCGAGACCGCCAAGCGGGCTGAGCGCAAGGACTCGGCCCACCGCGCAGCCGATGCCCGCCAGGGCAAATCACCAAACAAGGGTTCGGCACGAAGCTCGACATCGACCAGCACGGCGCTTGCCGACATGACCCGCGACCAGCTCATGGAAAAGGCCCGCGAGCGGGACATTCGTGGCCGCTCGAAGATGCGCAAGAACGAACTGCTACGGGCGCTGAGCTGAGGACTGAGGGCATGCCGATGATTGACCAAACCGCTCCGAAAGAGGGCAATCCCAAGCGCGAGGACCCAGGCGATCCTGTGCCGATTGATGAGCCGGGTGAGCCTGAGCCGGCGCCCTCACCGCCGGACGAGCCCCACCGCTAAACTTTTCGCCAGCATCCTGTTCTCAAACTGGGAACCGTGAATCACCGCGTCCGCGGTGAACCAGACCAGGAGATGGCGATGAGCTACGTACAATTGAGCGATAAACAGAGCCTGCGCGAGCGGGCTCGTCAACATGTCGAGAATGGCGCCGTCACCGAGAGTTACTCGGCCGATCGAGAAGTCGTGATCAATCTGCTGAACGAAGCGCTGGCGACCGAACTGGTTTGCTATCTGCGCTACAAGCGCCACTACTACATGGCCACAGGGCTGAAATCCAGCGCCGCCGCGGACGAGTTCCTCGAGCACGCTAATGAGGAGCAGGAGCACGCAGATCGGCTGGCCGAGCGCATCGTCCAACTGGGTGGCGCGCCGGACTTCAACCCCGACGGCCTGACGGAGCGCGCCCACGCGCAGTACGCCGAAGGCAACGGCCTGCGCGACATGGTTTTCGAGAACCTGGTGGCCGAACGCATCGCCATCGACAGCTACCGCGAGATCGTGCAGTACATCGGTGACAAGGATCCGACCACCCGCCGCATCTTCGAGGACATCCTCGCTCAGGAAGAAGAGCACGCCGATGATCTGGCTGGCCTGCTGGACGGCATGAACTAGCCCAGGACCTGCCGGCGCCTCGCTGAAGCAGGCGGCACGCCATTCCCGTCAGCTTTTCAGCGAAACATAAAAAAAGGCCACCCTAGGGTGGCCTTAAATTTTAGGAAGAGAGGTACAGCTTAGCCGGCTGCCACCGGACGCATGTAGGAGATCGGTGCGGTCTGCGGGTCATCGAAGGTCACCAGTTCCCACGCATCCTTTTGTTCCATCAGGGTGCGTAGCAAACGGTTGTTCAACGCGTGGCCGGATTTATAGCCGCGGAATTCGCCGATCAGACTGGTGCCCAGCAAGTACAGATCACCAATGGCATCGAGAATCTTGTGCTTCACGAATTCGTCCTCGTAACGCAGGCCGTCTTCGTTGAGCACACTGGTTTCGTCCACCACGATTGCGTTCTCAACGCTGCCACCAAGCGCCAGGTTGTGCGAGCGCAGGAACTCGATGTCGCGCATGAACCCGAAGGTACGTGCACGGCTGACTTCCTTGACGAAGGAAGTGCTCGAGAAATCCACACTGGCAGTCTGGGTACGGCCCTTGAAAACCGGATGGTCGAAATCAATCTCGAAACTCACCTTGAAGCCGTCGAAAGGCAGGAAAGTAGCGCGCTTGTCACCTTCCTCGACTGTCACTTCACGCTTGATGCGGATGAACTTCTTGTGGGCGTCCTGCTCCTGCAGGCCGGCGGATTGAATCAGGAATACGAAAGGTCCAGCGCTACCATCCATGATCGGCACTTCCGACGCTGAGAGTTCGACGTAGGCGTTGTCGATCCCCAGGCCAGCCATTGCCGACAGCAAATGCTCCACTGTGTCGACCTTGACGTCACCGTTGACCAATGTCGTGGACATGGTGGTTTCGCCAACGTTCTCGGCCCGCGCAGGAATTTCCACAGGCGGGTTGAGGTCGGTGCGACAGAACACGATTCCGGTATCCACCGGTGCCGGTTTCAGGGTGAGATAAACCTTCTCTCCCGAATGCAAGCCGACGCCGGTGGCGCGAATGATGTTCTTCAGGGTGCGTTGTCTGATCATGGCCTTTTGCTTCGCTTTAGCGCTAGTTGCGAATAGTTTTCAACAATTGGCGGCGATAATAGCAGAAGCCAACTTTGCTGAACACCAATCACAACGATACCCCTGATAAATTCAATCAATCGGCCTGACGACGCAGAAACGCGGGAATGTCCAGATAATCCAGATCTTCCTGCGGATTCAGCTTGGCTGCGGTGGCAGCTGCATGCGCCTGATTACGCATCACGGTCGGACGCTCGAGGTCACGATAATTGACCGCGGCCTGCTCATGCTGACGCGGTGCCGGAGCGGCGGAAGCGGCAACAGAGGTCTGCACGGTGTTGTCGACGACCTTGACCGGCTTTTCATTGCGCGGACCGAGCCCGGTAGCGACCACGGTGACATGCAGCTCATCTGCCATATCCGGATCGATCACGGCGCCAACCTTGACGGTGGCCTCATCGGACGCGAAGGCCTCGATGATTTCGCCCACGGCAGCGTACTCGCCGAGCGAAAGGTCCAGGCCAGCAGTGATGTTGACCAGAATGCCACGTGCGCCTTGCAGGTTGACGTCTTCCAGCAGCGGGTTGCGAATGGCAGCCTCGGTGGCTTCGCGAGCACGGTTCGGACCGGTGGCGCAACCAGTGCCCATCATCGCCATACCCATCTCGCCCATAACGGTCTTGACGTCGGCGAAGTCGACGTTCATCAGGCCCGGACGCTGCATGATGTCGGAGATGCCACGGACCGCACCGGCCAGTACGTCATCAGCCTTGGCGAAAGCGGCCAGCAGGCTGGCGTCCTTGCCGAGGATGGTCAGCAACTTCTCGTTGGGGATAGTGATCAGCGAATCGACGCAATCGGACAGCGCACGGATACCTTCGTCGGCCACCTGCATGCGACGACGACCCTCGAAGGGGAACGGACGGGTGACCACGGCGACGGTAAGGATGCCCATTTCCTTGGCTACCGAAGCGATGATCGGCGCAGCGCCGGTACCGGTGCCGCCGCCCATGCCGGTGGTGATGAACACCATGTCCGCACCTTCCAGTACTTCGGCGATGCGCTCACGATCTTCCATCGCCGCCTGGCGACCGATGTCCGGATTGGTACCGGCACCCAGACCTTTGGTGATGGCCGAGCCGAGCTGCAGCACGGTGCGTGCTTCAACTTTCTTCAGCGCCTGGGCGTCAGTGTTGGCGCAGATGAATTCGACGCCTTCGACGTTATTGCGAACCATGTGGTTCACGGCATTGCCGCCACCGCCACCGACACCGATGACCTTGATGACTGCACTTTGCGGGGTATGATCTACGAGTTCGAACATTTCCCTCTCTCCTTCCAGCTTTCTAGTTTTGGTTGTTACAGCGCACTGCTTAAAAATTGCCCTGGATCCAGCCCTTGAGCCGGTCCAGAACAGACGTCTTTGGTTCGTCGGCGAAACTGCCGATGCCAGACACGGGAATGCCGTCGGCCTGCTTTTGCAGTCCGTACAGCAACAGGCCCACGCCCGTTGAATAGATGGGGTTACGTACTACGTCGCTCAGTCCCTTGACGCTGTGCGGCACGCCCAGGCGCACCGGCATGTGAAAGATTTCCTCGGCCAGGTCGACGGCTCCTTCCATCTTCGCTGTACCGCCTGTGAGAACGATCCCGGCCGGGACCAGATCCTCGTATCCGCTACGACGCAGCTCGGCCTGGATCAGAGTGAACAGCTCGTCATAGCGCGGCTCGACCACCTCTGCCAGAGCCTGCCGCGAGAGTTCGCGCGGTGGGCGATCGCCGACGCTGGGAACCTTGATGGTCTCGCCTGCACCGGCCAGCTTGGCCAACGCGCAAGCATAACGAATCTTGATCTCTTCGGCATACTGGGTCGGCGTGCGCAATGCCATGGCGATGTCGTTGGTGACCTGATCGCCGGCGATCGGGATGACCGCGGTATGACGAATCGCGCCTTCGGTGAAAATGCAGATGTCGGTAGTGCCGCCGCCGATGTCCACCAGGCAGACGCCCAGCTCTTTTTCATCGTCGGTCAGTACCGCGTGTGCAGAGGCCAGTTGCTCCAGGATGATGTCATCCACTTCCAGGCCGCAGCGACGCACGCACTTCTCGACATTCTGCGCCGCATTCACCGCGCAGGTGACCACATGGACCTTGGCCTCGAGGCGCACGCCGGACATGCCCAGCGGTTCGCGCACACCTTCCTGGTTGTCGATCACGTAATCCTGCGGCAGCGTATGCAGCACGCGCTGGTCCGCTGGAATGGCCACAGCCTGGGCGGCGTCAAGTACCCGCTCCAGGTCCGCGGCGCTGACTTCACGGTCGCGGATCGCGACGATGCCATGGGAGTTCAGGCTGCGAATGTGGTTGCCCGCCAGGCCGACGAAGGCCGAATGGATGCGGCAGCCAGCCATCAGCTGAGCTTCTTCGATAGCGCGCTGAACCGACTGCACGGTGGATTCGA
Source organism: Stutzerimonas kunmingensis (assembly GCF_021432085.1). Classification (GTDB taxonomy): domain Bacteria; phylum Pseudomonadota; class Gammaproteobacteria; order Pseudomonadales; family Pseudomonadaceae; genus Stutzerimonas. The sequence goes on from NZ_CP090366.1 coordinate 3,548,178, forward strand.
TATTGACCACCACGCCCTTCTTCAACCCGCGCGAAGGATGGGTACCGATTCCCACGATTTCCAGCTCACCATCGGCAGTCACCTCACCCACCAGCGCCACCACCTTGGAGGTGCCGATGTCCAGGCCGACGATCATCTTGCCGCTTTGCACGCTCGACATGTGTTTCATTCCTCAATTCTTCGCAGCGACGGTCGTATCCGTCACAGTCGGGACCGGCTCATGCCAGGCGACGGCCAGGCCGTTCGCATAGCGCAGATCGATCCGTGCGATCTTCTCGCTTTCCTGCTCCAGCGCCTTTTGATAGATGGCGGTGAAGCGACGCATTTTTTCTACAACCTGGTCCCGCCCCAGCAGCAACTCGACGCCCTGGTTGGTGGTCAGGAACCAGCTTCCACGCTCGCGCAGCTCCAGACGGGAAATGGAGAATCCCAGTGGGCGCAGCATCTGGCTGAGCATCTGGTATTGCTGCATGACACGCTGTTGGGCCCGCTTCGGACCATATAAATGTGGCAAGTGTTCATATCGGGTCAGGTCATCCGGCGAGAAAGCCTGCCCTTTATTGTTAAGCAATGCTTCGCCCCCCCAGCGGGCAATCGGCAATTGCTCATCCAGCCGCACCATCACCTGGTCCGGCCAGACGCGGCGGACTTCGACATGAGCGATCCACGGCATCTGTTCCAGTTGGTGGCGCATGCCGTTCAGATCAACCTTGAAGAAGCTCTGCTCGACGAAAGGCGCTATGCGCTGCTGGACCGCCTCGCGACTCACATAGCCCAGTTCGCCCTGCACACTGACCTTGGCGATCGGCCGATCGGCATAGGGCAGCAGCCGCTCGCCCAGCTCGTAAAGCCCGACCGCCAACCCGACCAGTAGCACCGGCCAGACGAAACGCTTCAGCCCGACGAGGCTCGGCTTCGGCAGGCGCTGCGACAGCGGCTGCGGTTGCACCAGGCGGCTCGCACCCCGTTGCGCGGGCTTGCGCGAGGCGCGGCCGCTTCCGGGTTGCGAATGGCGCAGCGTGGCGATCATGGCTAGCTCCCCGCCTCGAGGCTGTCATCGAGAATGCTCAGGACCAGTTGCTGGAAATCCAGACCGGCAGCACGCGCCGCCATGGGCACCAGGCTGTGATCGGTCATTCCCGGCACGGTGTTCACTTCAAGCAGCCAGAAATCGCCGTTACCGTCCTGCATCACGTCAACCCGGGCCCAGCCGCGGATACCCACCGCTTCGCAGGCACGTGCCGACAGCGTCTTCAGTTCCTGTTCGCGCACCGCGTCGAGGCCACAAGGAATGCGGTACTGGGTATCGGAAGCCAGGTACTTGGCGTCGTAGTCGTAGAAGGTGTGTGGCGTGCCCAGGCCAATCGGTGGCAGTACCTGGCCGTGCAGCACCGCCACGGTGAATTCCGGGCCTTGTATCCACTGCTCGACGAGTACTTGCGAGTCGTAGCTGCTGGCGGCACGCCAGGCTTCGATCAGCTCGGTGAGCCCGCCGACCTTGGCCATGCCGATGCTAGAGCCTTCGTGGGCCGGTTTGACGATCAGCGGAAAACCCAGGGTTTCCGCTGCAGCCTTGCAATCGGCCTCCGTAGCCAGCACGGCATGCTGCGGCGTCGGCAAGCCAAGGCTCTGCCACACCTGCTTGGTGCGCAGTTTGTCCATGGCCAGGGCCGAAGCCAGAATGCCGCTGCCGGTGTAGGGGATACCGGCGCATTCCAACAGGCCCTGCATGCTGCCGTCTTCGCCACCACGACCATGCAGGACGATGAAGGCACGATTGATGCGCTCGTTGCTCAGGCGTTGCAGCAGGTCATCGCCGGCATCGATGCCGAACGCATCCACACCGGCCTCCTGCAACGCGGCGAGTACCGCCGCGCCGGATTTCAGGGACACTTCGCGTTCGGCACTCTTGCCACCGAAGAGCACGGCGACACGACCAAACGCCTTGGGGTCGCGAGTCGAATGCAGGGTCGTCATTTGGATTTCCTCGCGGCGCCATCGCCACCGAACAGCGGACTCTTGAGCAATTGCGGCGCCAGGCCACCGATGTCACCGGCTCCTTGGCAAAGCAGAATGTCGCCGGCACGCAGCAGCGGCTTGACCAACGGAGCGAGGTCGACGCCACGCTCGACGTAGATCGGGTCCAGCTGGCCGCGCTGGCGGATGCTGTGGCACAACTGGCGGCTGTCGGCGCCAGGTATCGGCTCTTCGCCGGCCGGATAGACTTCCATCAGCAGCAACACGTTGGACTCGCCGAGCACCTGCACGAAGTCGTCGTAGAGGTCGCGGGTGCGGCTGTAGCGATGGGGCTGATAGACCATGACCAGGCGCCGCTCCGGCCAGCCACCGCGGACTGCCTTGATCACTGCGGCGACTTCGCGCGGGTGATGACCGTAGTCGTCGACCAGCATCACGCTGCCGTCCTCGACCGGTAGATCGCCATAGACCTGAAAGCGGCGGCCGACGCCTGCGAACTCCGCGAGGCCCTGGACGATGGCTTCGTCGTCGATACCTTCATCGGTAGCAATGGCGATGGTGGCCAGGGCGTTCAGCACGTTGTGGTTGCCCGGCATGTTCACTGACACATCCAGCGGCTCACAGCCATCGCGCAGCACCGTGAAGAAGGTACGCATGCCTTCCTGACGGACATTGGTGGCGCGCACGTCGGCGTCTTCGCTGAAACCGTAGGTCGTGATCGGCCGGCCGATCTGCGGAATGATCTCGCGAACGAACGGGTCGTCGACGCAGAGCACTGCCAGGCCGTAGAACGGCAGGTTGTGCAGGAACTCGACGAAGGTTTTCTTCAGCTTGCCGAAGTCGCCGCCATAGGTGCTCATGTGGTCGGCATCGATATTGGTGACCACCGCGACCATCGGCTGCAGGTGCAGGAAGCTGGCATCGCTTTCGTCGGCCTCGGCGATCAGATAACGGCTGCTGCCGAGCTGCGCGTTGGTACCGGCCGCAGTGAGTCGGCCACCGATGACGAAAGTCGGATCGAGCCCGCCGGCGGCAAAAACCGAAGCCAGCAGACTGGTAGTAGTGGTCTTGCCATGGGTGCCGGCGACAGCAATACCGTGCCGGTAGCGCATCAGCTCGGCAAGCATCTCGGCACGTGGAACCACTGGAATACGCTGTTCGAGCGCCAGGGCGACCTCCGGGTTGGCCGAATTGACCGCGCTGGACACCACCAGCACGTCGGCGCCGGCAACATTACCGGCCTGATGACCGATGAAAATCTGCGCACCGAAGCTCTGCAGCCGATCGGTACTGGCGGATTCCTTGAGGTCCGAGCCCGACACCTCGTAGCCGAGATTGAGCAGCACCTCGGCGATGCCGCACATGCCGACCCCGCCGATACCGACGAAGTGAATGCGACGAATGCGCCGCATACGGCGGACTTCGGCTTTTACCGCGGCGGGAGATTTAGCCACGGGCCACCTCCAGACAGATATCGACCACGCTGCGGGTGGCGTCGGGCCGGGCCAGACGGCGCGCGATAGCGCCCATGGCCTTGAGTTTTTCCGGCTGCATCATTACCTCGGTCAGCTGAGCGGCAAGCACGGCCGCATCAGTCTTGGCTTGCGGCAGAAGGACGGCAGCGCCCTCCTTCGCCAGATATTCGGCATTGCGTGTCTGGTGGTCGTCGATCGCATGGGGCAGCGGCACCAGAAAAGATGGCAACCCAGCGGCGGCAAGCTCGCAAACGGTGAGCGCTCCGGCACGACAGATGACCAGATCGGCCCAGGCGTAGGCCCGCGCCATGTCCTTGATGAAGGGCGCGACTTCCGCCTCGACGCCGACCTCGGCATAACGCTGCGTGGTGATATCGGCGTGCTGCTTGCCGGCCTGATGAAACACCTGCGGCCGCGCATCCGCCGGTACCTGGGCGAGCGCGGCGGGCAGCAGTTTGTTCAGCGGTTCGGCACCGAGACTGCCGCCCAGTACCAGGAGGCGCGGGCGACGATGCGCAAGGGCATCGCGGGGCGTCTCGAGGAACAGCTCCTCACGCACCGGATTGCCGGTGGTGCGGCGCTTGGCGCTGGCCTTGAAGGTTTCCGGGAAGGCTTCGCAGACGCGACTGGAAAGCGGCGCGAGGCAACGATTGGCGGTCCCAGCGACGGCGTTCTGTTCGTGAATCACCAGGGGTACCCCGGCCAGCTTGGCAGCCAGTCCGCCCGGACCGGTAACGTAGCCGCCCATCCCCAGCACGCAGACCGGTTGCAGCTCGCGCACGATGCGACGCGCCTGGAACAGCGAGCGAATCAACTGCAGCGGTGCCTTGATCAGCGAAACGATGCCCTTGCCGCGCAATCCGCTGACCTGAATCAGATGCAGCGGCAGGCCAGCGGCGGGTACCAGTTCGTTCTCGATGCCGCGCGGCGTGCCGAGCCAGTGCACGGAGTAGCCGCGGGCCTGGAACTCACGAGCACAGGCGAGCGCCGGGAAAACGTGGCCACCGGTGCCGCCGGCCATGATCAGTACATTAGCGGCCATGGGCGACCTCCTTGGCCGGCGGCTCGGCGAAATCGGCCTCGTCGAACTCGGTGTCCTCGCTGCCCAGCACGGTGCGGCTTTCCCATTCGATGCGCAGCAGCAGCGCCATGCTTGCGCAGGTCACCACCAGCGAGCTGCCGCCATAACTGAGGAACGGCAGCGTCAGGCCCTTGGTTGGCAGCAGACCTACGTTTACTCCCACGTTGATCAGGAACTGTCCCAGCCAGAGGAACGCCATCCCCCAGGCCACATACGCCGCGAAGAACTGCCGGGCCTTCTCTGCCCACAGACCGATATACAGTGCGCGAACGCCGACGAAGGCGAACAGCGCGATGGTCGCCAGTGCGCCGACCATGCCCAGCTCTTCGGCCAGTACGGAGAATACGAAGTCGGTATGCGCCTCGGGCAGGTAGAACTGCTTTTGCACGCTATTACCCAGGCCGACGCCGAACCATTCCCCGCGGCCGAAGGCGATGAGCGCCTGGGTCAGCTGGTAGCCGGCGCCGTACTGATCAGCCCAGGGGTCGGTGAAAGTGATCAGGCGCTGCAGACGGTATTCCTGGGTCTGCACCAACACCACCACGGCACCCACCGCGGCGATCACCAGCAGACTGAAGCGGATCATGCCAACACCACCGAGGAACAACATCGCCACTGCGGCGCCCATCATGACCACGGTCGCACCGAAATCGGGCTCCAGCAGCAACAGGAATGCCATGGGCAGCAGGACCAGGAAGGGTTTGGCAAAGCCCCACATGCTTTCGCGAACTTCCTCTTGCCGGCGCACCAGATAGCCGGCCAGGTAGATCACCACGAAGACTTTCGCCAGCTCGGACGGCTGCACGTTGAAGGCGCCGAAACCGATCCAGCGCATCGAACCGTTCACTTCCCGGCCGATTCCCGGCAGCAGGACCAGGATCAGCAGGCCGAACGCCGCCAGCAGCAGCATCCAGTCCAGGCGTTGCCAGACCGACAGCGGTACCAGCAGCATCGCAATTCCCGCGCCGAGGCCCAGCGCCACATAAACCAGATGGCGACTCATGTGATACAGCGGATTGCCGGCATTGACCGCCGCGACTTCGGACGACGCCGAAGTGATCATCACCAGACCCAGGCCAAGCAAAGCCAGACAGCCGGCGAGCATGGGGAAGTCAAGATCCAGACCGCGGCGGCCGAACAAGGGCGAAGGAGCATGGCGCAGGAAGGCGAGCATCAGTCGAGCGCCTCCACCGCAGCGGCGAACAGGCGACCGCGCTCTTCGAAATTCTTGAACATGTCCAGACTGGCACAGGCCGGCGACAGCAATACCGCATCGCCTGCTTCGGCACACTCGGCGGCGCGCTGCACGGCTTCGCCCAGTGTTGCAACATGAACCAGGGTGGTGGCATCGGCCAGCGCGGCCGCAAGACGTTGCGCATCACGACCGAGCAGCACCACGGCACGGCAATAGCGTGCAATCGGCGCGCGCAGCGCGGAGAAGTCTGCGCCCTTGCCATCGCCACCGGCGATCAGTACCAGCTTGCCGTCGATATCCGCACCCAGGCCTTCGATCGCAGCCAGCGCGGCACCGACATTGGTGGCCTTGGAATCGTCGTAATAGCTGACGTCGCCACGCTGGCCAACCCACTGGCAGCGATGCGGCAAACCTACGAACTGGCGCAACGCCTCCAGCATCGGCTCGAACGGCAGACCCACCGCGTGCCCCAGCGCCAGCGCTGCCAGAGCATTGGACTGATTGTGCGCACCACGCATCTTCAGCTCGCGAACCGGCATCAGCGCATCGAACTGGAACGCCAGGTACTTCTCGCCTTTTTCCTCGAACAGCCCAAAGCCCTTGAAGTCCGGCTTGCCGAGGCCAAAGGTCCAGGTCGGCAGGTCATCCGCGACCAGCGGACGGCTGAGCCGGTCATCGCGATTGACCACCACCTGACGCGCGCCGCGGAAAATTCGGTGTTTGGCCTGATGATAGGCTGGCAGGCCGCTGTAGCGGTCCATATGGTCTTCGCTGATGTTCAGGCAGGTCGCCACTTCGGCATTTAGCTGCTCGGTGGTCTCCAGCTGAAAGCTGGACAGCTCCAACACATAAAGCTCGACGTCGTCTGCCAACAGATCGAGCGCCGGCGTGCCCAGGTTGCCACCAACCGCCACGGTGCGCCCTGCCGCCACGGCCATCTCGCCGACCAGCGTGGTCACAGTGCTCTTGGCGTTGGAGCCGGTGATCGCAATGATCGGCGCCTTGGCTTCGCGGGCGAACAGCTCGATATCACCGGACAGCTTGACCCCACGCGCCGCGGCTTCCTGCAGCGCTGGCGTACTGACCGCCAGGCCCGGGCTCACCAGCAGCTCGCTGGCGGTGCAGAGAAACTCGACGTCCAGCTCGCCACAGCGCACTTGCACGTCTGGATACTCGGCCTTGAGCGTCGCCAGCTCCGGCGGGTTCACACGGGTATCAGCGACGGCAAACGGCAGGCCCCGGCGCGCCAGATGGCGAACCAGGGACATGCCGCTCTTGCCGAGGCCGACAACGATGCGGAACTGGTCGGAAGCGATGAGCACTCTTGATTACCTCAGTTTCAGGGTGGCAAGGCCGACGAGCACCAGGATCACAGTGATGATCCAGAAGCGCACGATCACCCGGGGTTCGGGCCAGCCCTTGAGTTCGAAATGGTGATGGATCGGCGCCATGCGAAACACGCGCTTGCCAGTCAGCTTGAAGCTCGCCACCTGGATCATCACCGAGAGGGTTTCCATCACGAACACGCCGCCCATGATGAACAGCACCACTTCCTGGCGAACGATCACGGCGATGGTGCCCAGCGCCGCGCCGAGCGCCAGCGCACCGACATCGCCCATGAAGACCTGGGCCGGGTAGGTGTTGAACCAGAGAAAGCCGAGGCCGGCCCCGATCAGCGCGCCGCAGAAGACGATCAGCTCACCTGCACCCGGCACATAAGGAATGAGCAGGTACTCGGCAAAGTTCACGTTGCCCGAGAGGTAGCAGAAGATGCCCAGGCCGCCGCCGACCATGACCGTTGGCATGATCGCCAGACCGTCGAGGCCGTCGGTCAGGTTGACCGCGTTGCTCGAGCCGACGATGACGAAGTAGCTCAACACGACAAAACCAATCCCGAGTGGAATCTCGATGTTCTTCAGGAGCGGCAGAATCAGCGTGGTTTCGACCGGTGTCTGCGCAGTCATATAAAGGAAGACCGCGGCGCCGAGGCCAAAGACCGATTGCCAGAAATACTTCCAGCGGCTTGGCAAGCCCCGCGAGTTCTTCTCGATCACCTTGCGGTAGTCATCGACCCAACCGATCGCGCCGAACAGCAAGGTCACCGCCAGCACCACCCAGACGTAGCGATTGGACAGATCGGCCCAGAGCAAGGTGCTGATGCTGATGGCGCTGAGGATCAGCGCACCACCCATGGTCGGCGTGCCGGATTTGGACAGGTGCGACTGCGGACCGTCGGTACGCACGGACTGGCCAATCTGGCGCATCTGCAACGTACGGATCAGCCAAGGCCCCATCCACAGCGACAACACCAGCGCGGTGAGGACGCCGAGAATTCCACGCAGCGACAGGTACTGAAAGACCGCGAAGCCTTTGTGGAACTGTTGCAGATACTCGGCGAGCAGCAGCAGCATCAGTGTTTCTCCATGGATGGCCCAGCGAGCGCATCGACGACTTTGTCCATCGCCGCGCTGCGTGAGCCCTTGATCAGAATGGTGGTACCGCTGCCCTGTTCGGCTCGCAGGCTGTCGATAAGGCTGGCCTGGTCGGCGAAGTGCCGAGCGCCTGAACCGAATGCCTGAATTGCGTGGGCCATCAGAGGCCCGACGGCATAAAGCGTGTCGATCTTGCCAGCGGCATAGGCGCCGACGTCGCGATGGCCCTGCGCGGCCCACTCGCCCAGCTCGCCCATATCGCCAAGCACAAGGATGGTGCGACCGGCAAAGCTGGCCAGCACGTCGATGGCGGCACAGATCGATGCCGGATTGGCGTTGTAGCTGTCGTCGATCAGGCGCACACCGTTGGCCAGCATTTGCGCCACGGCTCGGCCTTTGACCGGTTGCAGGCTCTCGAGCCCCGCCACTACGGCCTCGGCCTCGATACCCAGCGCATAGGCTGCCGCGGCTGCCGCCAAGGCGTTGGCCACGTTATGCCGGCCCAGCAGATTGAGCTGGGTGCGAAGATTGCCCAGCGGGCCAGTCAGCACGAAATTCGGGCAGCCACGCTGGTCGTAGGCGATCGACCCGGCGGAGAAATCCACGAGGGGGTCGTCCAGGCCGAACGATACGATGCGCTTGCCCGCAGCGCGCTCAGCCCAGATCGAATAGGCTTTGTCGTCACGGTTGAGCACGGCAGTGCCGGATGCGTCCAGGCCATCGAGAATCTCGCCCTTGGCCTCGACGATCTTGTCTGGGCCACCGAACTCGCCGACGTGGGCGGTGCCCGCATTGGTAATTACGCTGACATCCGGGCGCACCAGATCGACGGTGTAGGCAATATCGCCGGGCCGCGAAGCGCCGAGTTCGATGACGGCGCTGCGATGACTGGTGCTCAACTCCAACAGCGTCAGTGGCGCTCCCAAGTCATTGTTGAGGTTGCCGCGAGTGGCCAGTACGGCGTCCTGGCCATGAGCGCTGCGTAGAATGCTGGCGAGCATTTCCTTCACGCTGGTCTTGCCGCTGGAGCCGGTGATCGCTGCGACCGGACCGTTGAATGCGGCGCGATTGAGCGCGCCGAGCTGCCCAAGCGCCAACCGGGTATCGGCAACGACAAGCTGCGGCAGGCCTGCATCTGCAATTTCACGCTCGACCAGTGCTGCAACGGCGCCTTTGGCGGCGACGTCCGCCAGATAGGCATGACCATCGAAGCGTGGCCCGGTCAGCGCAATGAACAGCTGGCCAGGTTCGATGGCCCGGCTGTCTGTGCTGACGGCAGTGAAGCTGGCATCCGCTCCGACCAGGCGGCCAGACAGCGGTAGCTGCAATTCGCTCAGGCGCATCGACTCAAGCATTGGCCTTCTCCCAGACGGACAGCGCCCTGCAGGCTTCCTCGAGATCGGAGAACGGCAAGCGTTCGCCGCGAACTTCCTGATAGTCCTCGTGACCTTTGCCGGCCAGCACGACCACATCTTCCGCTCGCGCGGCCGCGATCAGACTGGCGATTGCCTGCGCGCGGCCATGGCTGAAAGTGACCGCCGCAGGATTGCTGAACCCCGAACGGATACCCTCGAGAATCTGTTCCGGGGCCTCATTGCGCGGATTGTCATCGGTGACCACGACGCCGTCGGCCAGCCGCTCCGCGACTTCAGCCATCAGCGGGCGCTTGCCGGTATCACGATCACCGCCGCAACCGAACAGACAAAGCAGCCTGCCGCGCGCGTGTGGACGCAGCGCGGTGAGGACTTTCTCCAGCGCATCAGGGGTGTGTGCGTAGTCGACCACGATCAGCGGATGGTCGCCGCCACCCAGCCGCTGCATGCGGCCGGCGGGGCCTTGCAGTTCAGGCAGCACGGCCAGGATTTCGTCCAGCGGATAGTCCATGCCAAGCAGGGCCCCGACGGCGGCCAATACATTGCTGACGTTGAAACGCCCGAGCAGCGGACTGCGCAACGAGCGCTCGCCCTGCGGCGTGATCAGCCGAGCATGAATGCCGTCGTCGTCGAGACGCGCTTCAGCGCAGAACAGGTAGGCCGTGGGGTCTTCCAGGCTGTAGGTGATCAGGCGCGATTCGTGCTCCTCGCCGGCCAGCACGCGGCCAAAGGCATCGTCGAGGTTGATTACCCGACAGTTCAGCCCGGGCACCTCGAACAGGCGCGCCTTGGCAGCACCATAAGCATCCATGCTGCCGTGATAATCGAGGTGGTCACGCGACAGATTGGTGAACACGGCGACATCGAAATCCAGGGCCGCGACGCGCCCCTGATCGAGACCATGCGAGGACACTTCCATCGCTACCGCGCGAGCGCCCTCTTGTTTGAGGTTCGCCAGTGTCGCCTGCACGCCGATGGCGTCCGGCGTGGTATGGCGTCCCAGTTCCAGCTGTCCGTGGAATCCGGTGCCAAGCGTGCCGATGATTCCGCAGGGTTCGCCGAGCCGATCGAGCGCCTGGGCAATCAGCTGGCTGACACTGGTCTTGCCGTTGGTTCCGGTCACACCGACCACACGCAGGCTGCGGCTGGGCTCGCCGTAGAAGCGGCCGGCAATCGCCGACAGCTGTTCTGCCAGATGCAGCACCGGAACCATGACTGCGTTGCCGGTCAGTGACTGGTCGAGGCCTTCTGCCTCATAAGCGACCGCGGCCGCGCCACGGGCGACGGCATCCTGTATGTGATCGCGACCATCGAACTGCAGACCCGGTACAGCGAGGAACAGGTCTCCGCCGCGAACCTTGCGACTGTCGAGTGTCAGCTCACGGATCAGCACGTCGCTGCCGGCCTGAGGCAGCAGGTGATTCAATGGCATCGGCATCAGATACGCCCTCCCTTGCCCTTTGCCGCTTCGGCGGTCTGCAGCTCGGCAGGCGGCGGCAGATTGTCCGGTGCGACGTTCATCAGCCGCAGGGCGCGCGCCATGACCTTTCCGAACACCGGTGCCGCGACCAGTCCGCCGTAGTACTGTCCTTTGCTCGGCTCGTCCACGACGATCACCGCAGCGATGCGCGGATTGGAAAGTGGCGCAACCCCGGCGAAGAACGAGCGATAGGCGTCTTTGGTGTAGCCGCCGGTGCCGGAAATCTTCTTCGCGGTACCGCTCTTGCCGCCTACGTGATAGCCCGGCACCTTGGCACGAGCGCCGCCGCCACCCTCGTCTTCCACGACCGCGCGCAGCATCTGCAGAACGATGCCGGAAATCTCTTTGTCAATGACCTGCACGCCGTCCTGGGTGCGATCCAGACGCAACAGAGAGAGCGGCACGTTGCTGCCCTGGTTACCCAGCACGGCATACGCATGCGCCAACTGTACGGCGGTCACCGACAGGCCATAGCCGTAGGCAAGCGAAGCCGTCTCAGCGTCTCGCCACTTGCGATGATTGGGCAGATTGCCGACGCGCTCGCCGGGGAAACCCAGCCCGGTATCCTGGCCGAAACCGGCCTGTTGCATCACCGCGTATACCGGCTCGGCGCCGATATCCAGGGCGATCTTGCTGATGCCGACGTTGCTCGACTTCATCAGAATCCCGGTCAGCGTCAGCATGCCGCCACGGGAGACATCACGAATCGTGTAGCGGCCGATACGCATCCATCCGGGCAAGGTATTGACGACCGAATCCGGCTGATATTTGCCGGTACCCAGCGCCGCCGCGATGCTGAAAGGTTTGACGGTGGAACCGGGCTCGAAGACGTCGATCATGGCGCGATTGCGCATTGCCGCGGGCTGCAGATTGCGCCGATTGTTCGGGTTATAGGTAGGCTGGTTGGCCATGGCGAGGATCTCGCCGGTCTTGACGTCGACCATCACCAAGCTGGCGGCTTTGGCACCGTATTCCTGCACAACGTTGCGCAGCTCGCTGTGCGCGAGGTACTGCAGGCGCAGATCGATCGACAATGCCATCGCCTTGCCGGCCTTGGCGTTCTTTACGACCTGAACGTCCTTGATCAACCGCCCGCGACGATCCTTGAGAACCTGACGCTTGCCTGGCACACCAGCCAGCCACTCGTCATACGCGAGTTCCATGCCCTCACGGCCACGATCATCGATATCGGTGAAGCCGACCACATGGGCAGCCACTTCGCCAGCCGGATAGAACCGACGGAACTCTTCTTGCGCATAAACTCCGGGGATCTTCAGGTCGAGGACTTCCTGCCCCTGCTCCGGGGTAAGTCCGCGCACCAGATAGATGAACTCGCGCGACGCCTGCGACCTGAGACGCTCGCTCAGCGTGGCAGCATCCTGACCCAGCGCCTTGGCCAAGTCCGGCCAACGCGACTTTGCTGCCTGCAGCTCTTTGGGATTGCCCCACAACGTGGTAACCGGCGTGCTCACCGCGAGCGGTTCACCGTTGCGATCGGTGATCAGACCACGATGCGCAGGAATCGGGATATGCCGAACGCTGCGCGCATCACCCTGCCCCTTGAGGAAGCCCTGATCCATCACCTGAAGATCGACGATACGCCAGACAATTGCACCGACCAGCAGCGCCAGCAGCGTGAGCACGATACGAAACCGCCACGGATACAGCGCACCTTGAAGGGTCATGGCTTCACCAGCCTGACGTCTGCCGCTTCGGGGATATGCATGTGCAACTGCTCGGTCGCCAGCGTCTCGATGCGGCTGTGCGCAGTCCAGGTGCTCTGCTCGAGGATCAACCGCCCCCACTCGGCCTGGGCCTTGTCACGCACGCTAAGCTCACCGTAGAGCTCGTTGAGCAACTGACGATTCCAATGCGCCGAGTAGGCAACTGCGATCGCCGACAGCAGGACACTGACGAACAGCACCAGCATCAACAGGCTGCCGCTGGGCATGGAGCGCATTACCTTGGTCACCGCAGCTTCTCCGCCACGCGCATTACCGCACTGCGCGAACGCGGGTTGCCCTTGACCTCGGCATCGGAAGCGTACTGCGGCTTGCCGAGCAGCTTAAGGCGCGGCTCGAATGCCTTCGGAATGATGGGCAGGTCGCGTGGCAGCTTGTCCGCCTCGCCCTTGGCGTGGCGGCGCATGAACTGTTTGACGATGCGGTCTTCCAGCGAATGAAAGCTGATGACCACCAGCCGGCCGCCCACTTCCAGTGCCTCCAGGGCTGCATCAAGGCCATGCTCCAGGTCGCCAAGCTCATTGTTGATGTAGATGCGCAGTCCCTGAAACGCACGAGTCGCCGGATTCTTGCCCTTCTCCCAAGCGGGGTTGGCCTCAGTCAGGACCTTGGCGAGGTCGGCGGTACGTTCGAAAGGCGCCGCTTCGCGGCGCTGCACCACCGCACGAGCCATGCGCTTGGCGAAGCGCTCTTCGCCATAATCCTTGAACACCCGTGCGATCTCATCTTCGTCGGCGTGCGCTATCCAATCGGCCGCACTGACGCCTCGGCTAGGATCCATGCGCATGTCCAGAGGACCGTCGTTAAGAAAACTGAAGCCGCGCTCGGGGTCGTCCAGCTGCGGTGACGAAACGCCCAGATCCAGCAAAACGCCACTGACGGTTCCGCTCCAGCCGCGCTGCGCCACTTCTTCGCCAAGTTCGGCAAAACTTCTCTGCACAACGACAAAGCGGCCGTCCTCGGCCGCCAGTGCTTGCCCCGTAGCGATGGCTAACGGATCCTTGTCGAATCCCAGCAATAGGCCATCAGGCCCAAGCTGCTGAAGCAGTAGCCGGCTGTGACCACCCCGCCCAAAGGTGCCATCCAGATAGCGTCCGTCGGGGCGCACGCTCAGCGCCGCGACGGCTTCGTCGAGCAACACGGTGATATGTCGCAAGCTGCTGATCTGGTTCACAGGATTAGGTCACGTAGTTCTTCCGGCAGACCGCCGGGTTGCTTGATGGCCGCCAGGTCCGCGTCAGAAACCGCGTTCCAGTCGTCCTCGTTCCATAGTTGAAACTTGTTCAGTTGCCCTACCAACATCGCGCGCTTGTCCAGCCGAGCGTACTCACGAAGACGCGGCGGCACCACGACGCGCCCACTGCCATCCATCTCCAGATCGACAGCATTACCAATCAGCAGGCGTTGCAGGCGACGGGCCTCTTCACGCAAGGAGGGCAATTCGCGGAGCTTGGCTTCGATCAGCTCCCACTCGGGCAAGGGGTAAATGCACAAACAACGGTCCACGGCGTCGATCGTGATGATCAGCTGGCCATCGCCACGGGAATTCAGCTCGTCGCGATACCGGCTGGGCATGGCTAGCCGGCCTTTGGCGTCGAGACTGATGGCGTTAGCTCCGCGAAACACGGCTGCGCTTCCCCTGAATTAGCTATCCATGCCCATATTTACCCACTTTCTGCCACTTCCTACCACTTGTGCGCACTATAGAAACGCAGCCGCCCCACCGTCAAGGCGAGCCAGACGGGAAAAAGCCTTACGGAGCGGCAATTTAGCGACGTTGAGAGATAATTCGAGCGGAGAATGCGAAGAGGACTGGAAGCATCTTCAGAGACAACAGCGAGTTGCTCAACAAAGTTAAAGTACTTTGTTAAGAGCAAGAATGTTTCGGAATTAAAAATGGGGTATTGCTAAGGAAGAAAGGAGGAGAGTCGATCTGTAAGCCGGGTTCTGTCGAGGACAGCCATTCCTCTCCGACAGCCATCGCTGACTGCCTCTAGCAACCTACCCGGATCCAGCGCGGGCCACGCCGATGGATCCCTATTTGGTCTTGCTCCAAGTGGGGTTTACCTAGCCACGGACTGTTGCCAGCCGCGCGGTGCGCTCTTACCGCACCTTTTCACCCTTACCGGCACCGAAGTGCTTAGGCGGTTATTTTCTGTGGCACTTTCCGTAGGCTCGCGCCTCCCAGGCGTTACCTGGCACTTCGCCCTATGGAGCCCGGACTTTCCTCCCTCCCTTTTTGCGGAACAAAAAGAGACAGCGACTGTCCGATCGACTCTCCAGGCGCCAGAGTATCGCCGCAACGCTCTGCCTGCAAGCTCACCAGGCGGCACGAGGCCCAGGCCCACCTCCTATTTGCGTTCCAGCGCCGCCTGGTACAACAGATTCTTGCGCACACCGGTAATATCGGCTGCGATTGCGGCCGCCCGCTTGAGCGGCATTTCTGCCAACAGCAGATCGAGCACCCGGAGCGCCTCTGCGCTCACCGCGCTCTCGTCTAGCGGAGCATGCCAACCCTCTACAAGCACCACGCACTCGCCGCGCTGCTGATTGCTGTCGGCCTCGACCCACGCGTGCAACTCGCTCAGCGGCAGCCCTTTCAGCGTTTCGAACGTCTTGGTCAACTCTCGGCCGAGCACGGCAATTCGATCGCCACCGAACACATCTCGAAAGTCGCCAAGCGATTCCAGTATGCGGTGCGGAGCTTCGTAGAAGATCAGCGTGCGCGGCTCTTCTTTCAGCGCTTCGAGTCGTGCACATCGTGCAGCAGCCTTGGCAGGCAGAAAGCCTTCGAAGATGAATCGATCCGAGGGCAACCCAGCCGCCGACAGTGCGGCGATCAGCGCACAAGCACCCGGCACCGGCACCACTGCAACCCCAGCGGCACGCGCCTGGCGCACCAGGTGATATCCCGGATCGGAAATCAATGGCGTACCCGCATCGGAGATCAGCGCGACATCCTCTCCACCTTGCAACCGCCCGATGAATCGCCCCCCCTCTTCACGCTCGTTATGCTCGTGGCAAGCTGCCAGCGGCGTCTGAATACCGAAGTGCGCGAGCAACCGAGACGAGTGACGGGTATCCTCCGCGGCTATCAGCGACACCTCTCGCAGCACCCGCAGCGCTCGGGCACTGATGTCCTCCAGATTGCCGATCGGCGTGGCGACGACATAAAGCGTCCCCATTCCGGAATTCGCACCACCACTGGCAGTCACAAGGGCTTACCTCTGTCACGGAAATGCGCATTGTAGCCCGATTCACCGCCGCAACATCGCCGCCACTCCAGCGCTTGGGTACAATCCGCCAACACTCGCCAGTGCTTTCAGGAACGATCAAACAATGGCTTGCTTACGCCCCCTTCTACTCCTGTGCGTCGCAATCATGCTCGCAGCTTGCGCCAGCTCTCCCTCTTCGACATTGGGCGAACTGCCTCGCACACCACAGGCCTCCACCCAGCAACTGCTGGAGAAAGCCGACCAAAGCGACCCCGAACAAGCCGTACAGCTGCGCCTGGCCGCCGCCGACCAGAGCATCCAACAGGGTAACCATGCCCAGGCTCGCAGCATTCTGGAAAAGGTTCAGCTGGATACACTGAAACCAGCGCAGCAGATCTTCGCATTGACACTGCAGGCCGAAATCGCACTAGCCGATGGCAAACCGGAACAAGCCGAGCAAGCACTGCAGCACCCTGCGTTTGAACGCCTGGGCGAGCTACCAGTGGCGCAGCAGGTTCGTAGCCAGCTGGCGCGGGCGGAAGCGCTGGAGGCGACCGACAAGCCCCTCGCCGCTGCGCGCGAACGGGTTTTCACTGCTCCACTCCTGAGCGGCGAGCAAGCCAGAACCAACCACGAAGCCATCTGGAAACTCATATCCGCACTTCCCGAGCAGCAACTGCAAGGCGCGGCAGATGACGATCTCGCCGGCTGGCAGTCGCTGGCGCTGTCACTGAAACGCGCCGGCACCGTTGCCCAGCAACAGCGCGCCATTGACGACTGGATTGCACAAAACCCCCAGCACCCTGCCGCAGAACAGCTCCCTGAGCCGCTGCAGAAACTTCGTGAGCTGGCCGATCAGCCCCTGAACAACATTGCACTGCTGCTCCCCATGGACGGCCAGCTGGCAAGCGTCGCTCGCGCCCTGCGTGACGGCTTCCTCGCGGCACACCTGCACGCGCAGCAATCCGGCCAGGCGCTGCGCATCGAGCTTTATGACAGCACCCGCATGACCTCCATCGACGAGTTCTACCGACAAGCCCAGGCTGCCGGCGTACAGCTGGTCGTGGGCCCGCTGGAAAAGGATCTGGTGCGCCAACTGGCCGAGAGGGATCAGCTGCCGATCACGACACTCGCCCTGAACTACAGTGACGCCGGTCAGAGCACCCCACCCCAGCTGTTCCAGTTCGGCCTGGCTGCCGAGGACGAAGCCCGCGAGGTCGCGCGCCGCGCATGGGCGGACGGCCATCGCCGCGCCATCGCACTGGCTCCTCGCGGAGACTGGGGCGGGCGGATTCTGGATGCCTTCCGCCAGAGCTGGGAAGAAGCCGGCGGAACACTGGTTGCAGCCGAGCCATTGGCCGAGCCCGTGCAACTCGCCAACCAGATCGCCGATCTGCTGCAACTGCGCAATAGCGAGAGTCGTGGCGGACGGGTCAGCAGCATCACTGACGCCTCGACGAGCAACCAGCCCACTCGCCGGCAGGACGTCGACTTCCTGTTCCTGGCAGCCACTCCGCAGCAGGCCCAGCAAGTCCGACCCACCCTGATCTTCCAATATGCGGGCGACCTTCCGGTATACGCCACCTCTCACCTGCATGCAGCCAGCCATGATCGCACCCAATACCTCGACCTCGAAGGCATTCGTTTCGCAGAAACCCCTTGGCTATTGAACGACCAACTCCCATTGCGCCAGGAAGTCGAGCAGAAATGGCCGCAGGCGGGCGGCAGTCTGGGTCGACTGTACGCAATGGGTGCGGACGCCTACCTTCTCGCGCCGCGGCTGAATCAACTGCTGGCACTTCCGGATACTCAACTCGACGGCCTCTCCGGCACGCTCAGCTTGAACCCGCAGCAGCGCATCGAGCGTCAGCTTCCATGGGCCGAGTTCCGCGACGGCGAGGTCCAGCGCCTGGACAACATGCAGTAATGAGCGACAGCCAGAGCAGCGGACGCTCTGCCGAAGCACTCGCGCTGCGTCACCTGTGCGATCAGGGCCTGCGCCTGCTGACGCGCAACTGGTCCTGTCGCAGCGGCGAGCTTGATCTGGTCATGCTCGACGGCGATACAGTAGTATTCGTCGAGGTCCGCTACAGGCGCTACGCCGCCTGGGGTGGCGCCCTTGAAAGCATCGATGCGCGCAAGCAGCAGAAGCTGATCAAGGCTGCCCAGCTCTTCCTGCAGAAGGAAAGCCGATGGGCCCGGAGCCCTTGTCGCTTCGACGTCGTTGCGATCACATCAGCCGGGCAGACCGAGAATCTGAACTGGATCCGCAACGCATTTGATAGCTGAACGATTCATTACGCAGCGACTGCTGCACGATGCCGCCCAGCCCTAGCGAACCGCAAGCGCATACCGGCGCGATAGCCGGAGGCGCTTGCAACCTTTAAGGTCGAACACAATGGACATGCAAACCCGAATCCGCCAACTGTTCCAGGCCAGCATCGAAACCAAGCAGCAGGCCATGGAAGTCCTGGCCCCAAGCATCGAGCAGGCCGGCCAGGCGATGGTCAATGCCCTTCTTAGCGAAGGCAAGATTCTTACCTGTGGCAACGGCGGCTCCGCCGGCGACGCGCAGCATTTCTCCTCCGAACTGCTCAACCGCTTTGAGCGTGAGCGGCCGAGCCTTCCCGCCATCGCTCTGACCACCGACAGCTCGACGATCACCTCGATCGCCAACGATTACAGCTACAACGAAGTATTCTCCAAGCAGATCCGCGCCCTGGGTCAGCCAGGCGACGTATTGCTTGCGATCTCTACAAGCGGCAATTCCGCCAACGTGATCCAGGCCATCCAGGCAGCTCATGACCGGGAGATGCTGGTAGTGGCACTGACTGGCCGAGACGGCGGCGGCATGGCGTCTCTGCTGCTGCCAGAAGACGTCGAAATCCGCGTACCAGCCAAGGTAACCGCCCGCATCCAGGAGGTGCATCTGCTGGCTATCCACTGCTTGTGCGACCTGATCGACAACCAATTGTTCGGAAGTGAGGAATGAACGTGCCCCGCCTGCCTGTTATCGCCCTAGGTCTGTGTCTGGCCGTCAGCGGCTGTAGTTCGGTACTGACCGCAACCCGCGACGACCCAATTGCCGATAACCGCGGCACCCGCACCATCGGCAGCAAGATCGACGACTCGCTGATCGAGACAAAGGCTGCGGTCAATATCGCCAAGGCCCATCCCGACCTTGATCAGGGCTCGCACATAGTCGTAGCGAGCTACAACGGCGTCGTACTGCTGGCCGGACAGACTCCGCGCGCAGAACTCAAGGAAACGGCCGAACGAGCTGCAGGCAGCGTGCAGCGCGTCAAGCGCGTCCACAATGAACTGCAGATCCTGCAGCCCTCCTCTGCACTGGCACGCAGCAACGACTCTTGGCTGACCACCAAGATCAAGACCCAGATGCTCGCAGATAACAGCGTGCCGGGCTCGCGGATCAAGGTGATCACCGAAAACGGCATTGTCTATCTGCTGGGCCTGGTTACCCGCCAGGAAGGCAACCGCGCAACCAACCTCGTGCAGAGCGTCAGTGGCGTGCAGCGTATCGTCAAACTGTTCGAATACATCGACTGACCGACTTTGGCGCCCGATAGGCCCGGGCGCCGCGCTCGTCTACTTGACCACCTTCAAACTCGGACGTCCGCCCGGCCGCGGCGCGTCGTCACCACCGCTCTCGCTTGGCGCATCGTCGTCCGGCGGCGTCGGCTCGATCTCGAACACCATGCCCTGCCCATTTTCCCTGGCATAGATGGCCATCACAGCAGCGGACGGCACGTTCAACGAGTGAGCAACGCCACCGAAACGCCCCTCGAAGCTGATCGCCTCATTATCCATGTGCAGGTGGCGTATGGCGCTTGGCGCAACGTTCAGCACGATCTGCCCGTCACTGGCGAACCCGGCAGGGACCTGCACGCCGGGATAATCGACGTTGACCAGCAAGTGCGGCGTGCAATCATTGTCCACGATCCACTCGTAGAGCGCCCTGACTAGATAGGGGCGACTTGAATTCATGGGAACCCTCTCTCAGCGCATGTTGCGCTCGACGGCGGAAAGACTGGCCTGAAAGGCCTCGCGGGCGAAACTGCGCTCCATATAGTCAAGCAACGGCTTGGCAGCTCGAGGCAACTCGATACCGAGTCTGGGCAAACGCCAGAGGATAGGCAACAGGCAGCAGTCGACGAGACTGATCTCGTCACTCATGAAGTACGGCTTTTCCGCGAATATCGGCGACACGCCGGTCAAGCTTTCACGAAGCTCTTTGCGCGCCTGCGCGCGTTGCGGCTCAGCGGTACGCTGGTCAAGGATACGGTCGGCCAGCGAACACCAATCTCGCTGAATGCGATGAACCAGCAGGCGAGTATTCGCCCGCGCAACCGGATAGACCGGCAATAAAGGGGGATGGGGGTAACGCTCTTCCAGATATTCCAGAATCACACCCGGCTCATACAGTGCCAGATCGCGATCCACCAGCGTCGGAACACTGGCATACGGGTTCACCTCGGCCAGCTTGGCCGGACACTGCCCCGCCTCGACGTCAAGTATGTCCACACTGACGCCTTTCTCTGCGAGCACGAGACGAACGCGATGGGAATAGTGGTCGGCGGGATCGGAGTAGCAGCCCAACCGATTGGTTGCAGCCATAGGTCCTTCCTCACTCTTTTATCTTGAAGCAGAAAAAACACGCGCGCCCAGAGGGCGCGCGCAGGGTACAGCAGTTGCGGCTTGCAGCTTAGTGAACGTCTTTCCAGTACTCACGCTTGAGCAGGTAAGCGAACACGAAGAACACCGCCAGGAACAGCAACACATAGGTACCGATACGCTGGCTCTCCAGCTTGACCGGGTTTGCCGAATAGGCAAGGAAGGTCACCAGGTTCTTGATCTTCTCGTCGTACTCGGCCTCGGAGAGTGTGCCGGTACCAGGCTCGACGACCATCTGATCGCATGCCTCCTCGGTGATCGGTGTGCCGGTCAGAGGATCGAACTGCTTGCGACCGTCTTCGACCACCTGCACCTGCTTGCAGCCCACGACGCGACGCCCCTGAAGCGGAGCCAGCACGTGCGGCATACCCACGTTCGGGAAGACCGTGTTGTTGACGCCATAAGGGCGGGCCGGATCTTCGTAGAAACTGCGCATGTAGGTGTACAGCCAGTCGTTGCCGCGAACGCGAGCAACCAGGGTCAGGTCCGGCGGAGCGGCACCAAACCAGACTTTGGCGTCATCAGCCTTCATGCCGATCTTCATGTGATCGCCAAACTTGGCATCAGCAAAGACGATGTTGTCCATCATGACCTCTTCGGGAATACCGAGGTCAGTGGCAACACGCTCATAACGCTGGTACTGCGCGCTATGACAACCCATGCAGTAGTTGGCGAAAGTCTTCAGACCGTCCTGCATGGCCGCTTTGTCAGTCAGGTCGATATCGACCTTATCCAAGTGCACCTCGGTCCCTGCAGCGGAGGCAAAGACCGGCAGGATTGCAAGAATCAATGCAGCAAATTGCTTTTTCATCAGCCAGCCACCCTTTGCGGAACCACTTTGGTCTTCTCGAGCTTGGTATAGAACGGCATCAGGATGAAGTAGCCGAAGTAGATAGCAGTACATATCCGCGCGAGCAGAGTGCGCTCGGGAGTCGGTGCAAGTACGCCAAGCACGCCGAGAATGATGAAGGATACACAGAACGCCAACAGCGTTACTTTGCTCATCCAACCCTTGTACTTCATGGATTTGACCGGGCTTCGATCCAACCAGGGCAACACGAAGAGCACTGCGATCGCCGCCCCCATGGCAATAACGCCAAGCAGCTTATCCGGCACCGCGCGCAGAATCGCGTAGAACGGAGTGAAGTACCAAACAGGAGCAATGTGTGCCGGAGTCTTGAACGCGTTCGCCACTTCGAAGTTCGGCTTCTCAAGGAAATAGCCGCCCATCTCAGGGAAGAAGAACACGACCGCACAGAAGACGAAGAGGAATACTACGACACCGACAATGTCTTTAACGGTGTAGTAAGGGTGGAACGGGATGCCATCGAGCGGCACGCCATTCTCATCCTTGGTCTTCTTGATATCGACACCCATCGGGTTGTTCGAGCCAACCTCGTGCAGCGCCAGGATGTGCAGAACGACCAGGCCAAGAATGACGATTGGCAGCGCGATCACGTGCAGCGCGAAGAAGCGGTTCAGCGTGATGCCTGAGATGAGGTAGTCACCGCGAATCCACTGGGTCAGGTCACCACCGATGACCGGAATGGCACCAAACAGCGAGATGATTACCTGGGCACCCCAGTAGGACATCTGTCCCCAAGGCAGCAGATAGCCCATGAAGGCCTCAGCCATGAGCGCCAGATAGATCATCATGCCGAAGATCCACACCAGCTCGCGCGGCTTCTGATAGGAGCCGTAGAGGATCCCACGAAACATATGCAGATAGACCACCACGAAGAACGCAGACGCGCCCGTGGAGTGCAGGTAACGGATGATCCAGCCGTACTCAACGTCGCGCATGATGTATTCGACGGAGGCGAAGGCGCCCTCAGCCGAAGGCTCGAAGCTCATGGTCAGCCAGATACCGGTAAGTATCTGATTGACCAGTACGAGCAGCGCCAGCGAACCGAAGAAATACAAGAAGTTGAAGTTCTTGGGGGCGTAGTACTTCGAAAGATGGTCTTCCCACATCTTGGTCGCGGGGAAGCGGGCGTCGACCCATTCCATGAACTTGCTCATCAGGCGTTCTCCTGGTCCACACCGATGATGATTACATTATCGGTCTCGTACGAGTGCGGGGGCACCGGCAGGTTCAAGGGAGCTGGCTGCGACTTATAGACGCGACCGGCCATATCGTATTTGGAACCATGGCAAGGACAGAAATACCCACCAAGCCAATCGGCACCGAGATCGGCCGCAGCCACCTCAGGACGGAAGGACGGCGCACAGCCGAGGTGAGTACACAGACCGACCACCACGAGCAACTCGGGCTTGATCGACCGGTTCTTCGGATCGACATAAGCAGGCTGCTCGGAAGCCTTGGACTCAGGATCGGCTACCTGGCCGGCAACCTTCTCCAGATTTCCGAGGACCTCGTCGGTCCGACGCACGATAAATACCGGCTGACCGCGCCACTCGGCGACCATCTGCTGCCCCGGCTCGATCTTGCTGATATTTACCCTTACCGGCGCACCGGCCGCCTTGGCCTTGGCACTCGGGAACCACGATCCCACAAACGGGACCGCAGCACCCACCGCTCCTGCAGCGCCCACCACCGAAGTGGCGGCCACAAGGAAGCGACGCCGGCCTGCATTCACGCCGTCATTGCTCATTCAGTCGTCTCCCATCAGCTTCTTATGGCCTGCTTGACGCAGGCATGTACCACGTAAAATTGGGCCGCGAAAAATTCGCCAAATGGTAAAGAAAAGGCCTTCTTCTGACAAGGTAATAGCCTGTCACATAAGCCCTAATGCCCGGCCTTCAGGCTTTCCAGCGCGCGACACACTGTCGCACCGCCATATAAAAACGCACCCCCAAAAAAAACGCCCAGCTCCGAACGAAACTGGGCGTTTCTTTTGAAAGCGCGAATTAGCGCTTGGAGTACTGCGGACGCTTGCGCGCTTTGCGCAGACCGACCTTCTTACGTTCCACTTCACGAGCGTCGCGAGTGACGAAGCCAGCCTTACGCAGCGGGCTGCGCAGAGTTTCGTCATACGAGATCAGAGCACGAGTGATACCGTGACGAATGGCACCGGCTTGACCGCTGACACCACCACCGAGAACGGTGACGTAGATATCGAACTTCTCGACAGTCTCAGTCAGCTCCAGCGGCTGACGAACGACCATGCGGGCAGTTTCGCGACCGAAGAAGTTATCCAGCTCACGGTTGTTGATGGAGATCTTGCCAGTACCCGGGCGCAGAAAGACGCGCGCGGTTGCAGTCTTGCGACGGCCAGTGCCGTAATTTTGAGTCGCCGACATAATGAACTATTCCGTTAAATCTTCAGTTCTTGGGGCTGCTGAGCGGTGTGCGGGTGGCTGGCACCCTTGTACACCTTCAGCTTACGATACATGTCGCGACCCAGCGGGTTCTTCGGCAGCATGCCTTTGACCGCGGTCTCGATCACACGCTCGGGCGCCTTGGCGATCAGCTTCTCGAAGCTGATCGACTTGATGCCACCCGGGAAACCGGAGTGAGAGTAGTACACCTTGTCTGTGGTCTTGGCACCAGTCACACGCACTTGCTCAGCGTTGATCACGACGATGTAATCGCCAGTATCCACGTGAGGGGTGTATTCCGGCTTGTGCTTGCCACGCAGGCGGCTAGCGATTTCGGTTGCCAGACGACCCAGGGTCTGGCCGGCAGCGTCGACGACGAACCAGTCGCGCTTGACGGTTTCCGGTTTAGCAGTAAATGTCTTCATTCGTTATAGCCTCAGGGGCCGCCCTGAAAATAAGACGGCGAATCTTACTGAATGGTGCTCGCCCTGGCAAGGCCAGGGCAGCCGGAAACAGACGCTATCGGGGGCTCGGGTCAGCGCGTCCGCCACGGCAGTGGTTCGGTAGGCTAGACATCCCCTACCTTTGGCTTGCGTCGACAGGCTAGGCATCCCCGGCGACAGGCTGCGGAATTATCCTGATTACCAGCAAAATAGCAACCGACATTTATATTTATCGAATTCCGCTACACCCGCTCTCAAGCAGGCACAGCCCACCAAACAGGGAGCCTCACTCCCTAGATCTGCCAGCGTGACATCCAGGGCACTTCGGATACGTCGAACGCTCTCATGAGCACAAGCCGTCCCGTCTTCGTTAAGCTCTTCGGCACTCAGTCTCAGATCACGCGAGGTATTGCATGGAATATCGCTCACTCGGCCGCACAAATCTGAAAGTCAGTTCACTTTGCCTCGGCACCATGACATGGGGAGAACAGAACGACCAGGCCCAGGCATTCGCCCAGATCGACCGGGCGAAGACTGCCGGCATCAACTTCATAGATACGGCCGAGATGTACCCGGTGCCGCCGCGCCCGGAAACCTACGCAACCACTGAGCAATACATAGGAAATTACTTCCAGAGCCGGGGCGACAGAGCCGACTGGATCATAGCCACGAAGATCGCGGGACCCGGCAACGGCATTACCCACATTCGCGACGGTCAACCCAAATTCAATCGCGAACAGATCCGCACCGCGCTCGATAACAGCCTTCGGCGCCTGCAAACCGACTGGATCGACCTGTACCAGCTACATTGGCCGGAACGCAGCACCAACTTTTTCGGGCAGCTGGGCTACCGACATCAAGATGGCGACTTCACTCCACTGGAAGAAACTCTCGAAGCGCTCGATGCCGAAGTCAAAGCGGGCAAAATCCGCCACATCGGCCTGTCCAACGAAACACCTTGGGGCGCGATGAAATACCTGCAATTAGCCGAAGCTCGCGGCTTGCCGCGTTCGGTTTCGATACAGAACCCTTATAACCTGCTCAATCGCAGTTTCGAGGTTGGCCTGGCGGAAATCAGCATCCGCGAACAATGCGGCCTACTCGCGTACTCGCCACTGGCATTCGGCATGCTCAGCGGCAAATACGAGAACGGTGCTCGCCCTGCCAGCGCGCGCCTCACGCTCTTTGAACGCTTCGCACGTTATAACAACCCCCAGGCCAAAGCCGCATGCTCTCGGTACGTTAAACTGGCTCGCGAGCATGGACTGGATCCAGCACAGATGGCGCTTGCGTATGTCACAGCGCAACCCTTCGTCACCAGCAATATCATCGGCGCGACATCACTAGAGCAACTTGAGTCGAATATCCGTAGCGCCGAAATTACGCTCTCGAGTGAAGTGCTAGCCGCAATTGAAGCGATCCACACAGAACAGCCGAATCCAGCCCCCTAAGCCCCTTCACGAAGCACCGACTACTGCGCACCGGCAACAACGAGCACAAAGGAATCACTAGCATGATCGCCGCCCACCTGCTTGCTCCATCCAGCCTGCTGGCAGGCTGGATAATCTATGTGATCGCACTGTTATGGGCGACCTGGCGAGCTCCCTGGGTCGAGCTCTTCAGTGATACTCGCCGTCAGCACTTGCTGTTCGGCGCAATGCTTTCGATCTTTCTGCTCTGGCTGGTGCGAAGGGACTTCGATTCGGGCCTTTCATTCCACTTCATCGGGCTGACAGCCGTCACCTTGCTACTGGACTGGCCACTGGCAATCATCGCCGCCCTCATCGCCCAGGTCGGCCTGACACTGACAGGTCATCAACAAGTTGCAGCCCTGGGCATGAACGGCATCCTGCTGGTACTGATCCCAGTGCTGGTCACGGTTGTATGCGCGCGACTCGTAGAACGCGCCCAACCCCGCAACCTGTTCGTCTTCATTTTCTTCGCTGGATTCTTTCCAGCGGCGCTCGCAGCATTGGCGTGCATCCTGGCATCGCTCGGCGTACTGCTACTAGATGGTCGCTACCCGATGCCGCCTTGGCTGGCGGATTTTGCCGGCTACCTATGGCTGGTCATGTTCCCCGAAGCCTTCATCAACGGCACAGCGATTACCGCCCTGGTGGTTTTCTACCCGGACTGGATGGAAAGTTTCAATCAAAGCCGCTATCTGCAGGCGCCATGGAAAGAAGACAAGTAGCGTCAAAGCGCTAGTGCTCGCGCGGAGGCATGTCACCGGAGAACAGATCATCCTCGAGCTCATTGCCAGGAATCGCGTGCGCTTCCGACGCCCAGGCACCAAGATCGATAAGCTTGCAACGATCGGAACAGAACGGCCGGCTTGGGCTTTGCGGCCCCCACTCTACCGGCGCTCCACACGTCGGACACTCAACTATCGCAGCGGTCATACCTGCCCTCCTCGTAACTTCAAATAAAAGCGGTGCAATCGCTCGACCTCCGACCCTAGCCACGACAGATCTCGATCATTTACCAGCACATCATCGGCATGTTGCAGGCGCGCTTCACGACTGGCCTGCGCCTTGAGAATCGCCCGCACCTGCTCCTCACTGACTTGATCACGTGCCATCGTGCGCGCAACCTGGAGTGACACAGGGACGTCTACAACCAGCACACGATTGACCTGACGGTACTGCCCTGACTCGATCAGCAGCGGAGAAGCCATGATGGCGTAAGGCGACTCAGCCAAGGCGAGATGCCTGGCGATCTCAGCTCGAATCAGAGGATGCAGCAGCTGTTCCAGCCACTGCCTGTCGGCCGGGTTATCGAATATACGCTCACGCAGCCCTTTTCGATCCAGAGCGCCGTCCGCGAGCAAGATGCCTGAGCCGAAGCGCTCGGCAATCTGCAGCAACGCTGGCCGCCCGGGCTCGACCACCCAGCGCGCCGCCTGATCGGCATCGACGACATGTACACCCAGACTGGCGAAGCGATCCAGCACCGCGGTCTTGCCACTACCAATGCCGCCAGTCAACCCGAGAATCCAGGGCTCCATCGCAACCACACCCAGACTAAAAACAGGACGCGCAGTAGTAACTACTCAGCCTGCGAAGCGCAAGCCCAGAACGTCTTTCGTTAAGAGTACAAGTCGGCGGAACGACTTTCGGCTCAGCAATGGTGTCCGACTTAGAAGCGCGCGAACTGGAGATAGCTCTCGGTAATCCGGTCACCCCAAAGCAACGCGATCCAGCCGGCGATTGCCAAGTAGGGACCGAAAGGGATGGGCGTGCTGCTCTCGGCGCGCTGCACCCGCAACAGGATTGTGCCAAGAACAGCCCCAACCACCGACGACAAGAGAATGGTAAGTGGTAACACCTGCCAACCACCCCAAGCTCCTAACATCGCAAGCAGTTTGAAATCGCCATAGCCCATACCTTCTTTGCCGGTGACCAGCTTGAACAGCCAATAAACCGACCACAGGCTCAGATATCCCGCTACCGCTCCCCACAGTGCACTTTCAAGCGATACGAACAAACCGAAGTTGTTCAGGATGAGGCCAAGCCACAACAGCGGCAGAACCAGCGAATCGGGCAGCAACTGATGATCGATATCGATCATGCTCATCGCCACCAATCCCCAGGTCAGCAACAGCATTGCTCCTGCCTCCCAGGTGAAACCGAAATGCCAAGCGACATAGCCAGAAAGCAGCCCGCACACCAACTCCACAAGGGGATAGCGACTGCTGATCGGCGCCCGGCAGGACGAGCACTTGCCACGCAGGGCCAGCCAGCTGACCAAGGGGATATTTTCCCATGAGCGAATCTGGTGGTCACAGTGCGGACACCGTGAGTTTGGTAGCAGCAGATTGAAGCGCTCACCAACCGGCTCCGGTGGGCACTCGAGATACTCAAGCGCCTGCGCACGCCATTCACGTTGCATCATGATCGGCAAGCGATAGATCACGACGTTGAGAAAGCTGCCGACCAGCAAGCCGAGCAGAGCAGCAGATAAAACAAAGGCCAGCACGTGGCTGGCCAGATAATCGATCAGGATCATATTTAAACGACGGCACCCAACTGGAAAATCGGGAGATACATGGCAATGATCAAACCGCCGACCAGCACGCCCAGCACCGCCATGATCATTGGTTCCATCAGGGCAGTCAGCCCGTCAACCATGTTGTCGACTTCGTCTTCATAGAATGTCGCCACCTTCGCCAGCATTTCATCAAGGGCGCCGGACTCCTCGCCGATGGCGGTCATTTGGATCGCCATACTGGGAAAGGTGTCGGTCGTACGCATGGAGAAGTTGAGCTGCATACCACTCGAAACATCGCTCTTCACTTTCATCGTCGCATTGCGGAACACCACATTGCCCGTTGCTCCAGCGACCGAATCCAACGCATCTACCAATGGCACACCCGCAGCAAACGTAGTTGACAGGGTGCGAGCGAAACGCGCCACGGCGGATTTATAAAGAATGTCGCCGACCACAGGAACCTTGAGCAGAAAACGGTCAAATCCATTGCGAAAACGCTCCGATCTGCTATGGGCTGTTTTGAAGGCGTAAGCCGCCCCGAACATGACGAGCAGCACCATATGCCACCAGGCCTGAAGCGCTTCGGATAAACCAATCACCATCAATGTAAACGCCGGGAGCTCCGCTCCGAAGTTTGCGAAAACATCCTGAAACTGCGGAACCACCTTGATCAGCAAGATCGCCGAAACGATGATCGCAACCAGCACCACGGCAATAGGATAATTCATCGCCTTCTTGATCTTGGCTTTCAAGGCTTCGGTCTTTTCCTTATAGGTCGCCACCCGGTCCAGCAGAGTTTCCAGCGAGCCGGATTGCTCACCGGAATCTACCAAGTTGCAATAGAGATCATCGAAGTACTGAGGCTTCTGGCGCAGTGCGGTTGCGAAACTATTACCCGCTGCGACCTCCTGCTTCAGATCATCCACCAGCTTTCGCATATTTGGGTTGTCAAAGCCTTCCCCGATAATATCGAAGGACTGCAGAAGCGGCACGCCCGCCTTCATCATGGTTGCCATCTGGCGAGTGAACAAGGCGATGTCCATCGGCTTGATCTTCTTGCCAGCACTGAACAATGAAACCGACTTCTTGCGCACCTTCTGCGGATTGACACCCTGCTTACGCAGCTGCGCCTTGACCAGCGCGGGGCTGACGCCGCTCAGCTCGCCCTTTATCTTCGCGCCCTGCTTGTTGGTGCCTTCCCAGGTGAACACACTGGTTTTAATCGCTTTCTGCGCCATGTTAGTCCTTGGTCACCCGGTTCACTTCTTCCAGGCTTGTCACGCCCTGCATGGCCTTCACTAGGGCCGATGTACGCAGGTCGTTGAAGCCGTCTTTACGCATCTGGGTGGAAATGTCGATGGAGTTGCCGTCTTCCATGATAATCCTGGCCAGTGCCGGCGTGTTTTTAACCACTTCATAAATACCGACACGACCTTTGTAACCGCCTTTGCAATTATCGCAGCCGACCGGGCCGTAGATCTTGAACGTCCCAATTTTATCGGCAGGGAAACCTTCGCCCAGCAGCGCCTCGCGCGGCAGCTCCACCTCTTTCTTGCAACTGTTGCAAAGCTTGCGTGCCAGTCGCTGCGCGATGATCAGATTGACCGATGTCGCGATATTGAACGCGGCCACCCCCATATTGCGAAGACGGGTCAGGGTTTCCGCGGCGCTGTTGGTGTGTAGCGTCGACATGACCATGTGCCCCGTCTGCGCCGCCTTGATGGCGATCTCGGCGGTTTCCAGATCGCGAATCTCACCTACCATGATGATGTCCGGATCCTGACGCAGAAACGCGCGCAGCGCCTGGGAGAAATCCATCCCCTGGCGTGGATTGACGTTGACCTGGTTGATGCCTTCCAGGTTGATCTCTACAGGATCTTCTGCGGTCGAAATATTCACATCGACCGTATTCAGGATGTTCAGCCCGGTGTAGAGGGACACAGTCTTACCAGAGCCGGTCGGGCCGGTGACCAAGATCATGCCCTGCGGTTGCTTCAGGGCATTCATATAGAGCTCTTTCTGGTCTTCTTCATAGCCCAATGCATCGATACCCATTTGTGCACTGGACGGATCAAGGATTCGCATCACGATCTTCTCGCCCCAAAGCGTGGGCAGCGTATTGACGCGAAAATCAATTGCCTTGCTCTTGGACAGTTTCATCTTGATACGGCCGTCCTGAGGCTTGCGACGCTCGGAAATATCCAGCCCCGCCATCACCTTTAGGCGCGCAGAAATGCGCGGCGCCAGTTGAATCGGCGGCCGCGCGACCTCATGCAGAATGCCATCGGTACGGAGCCGTACGCGAAACGCCTTTTCATAAGGCTCGAAATGCAAGTCAGAAGAGCCGCCGCGAATAGCGTCAAGCAACATCTTATTGACAAAGCGAACAACCGGGGCATCGTCTGCCGCCTCACCTGCCTCATCATTTTTTACATCGTCCGACACGGTCTCGACGTCAACACCGTCCAGATCGACGTCGCCCAAGCCCTCCAGCCCCGTCGAACCGCCCTCGAAGAACTTGTCGATTGCATCACCAAGCTTGTCGTCCTCCACCAGGATCGCTTCTGTGTTTAGCCCCGTGCTGAACTGTATGTCAGTAACCGCCTGATGGTTAGCCGGATCAGAAACAGCCACATAAAGCTTATTGCCTCGCTTTGCAAGCGGTAGCGCTCGATGCTGGCGCGCCAACTTTTCGCTGACCAGATCCTTAGGCAGCGAGTCCTTGTCCAACGCAGATAGATCCAGCAGCGCTAAACCAAACTGCTCGGAAGCAAGCTCGGCAACTACCCCCCCCTTCGCAAGCCTGTTCTGCACCAGATAGGTAACTAGCGGCAGCTTGCTGCGCAACGCTTGCACCTGCGCCTGCTGAGCGGCCTTCTCATCCAGCACGCCTGCCAACACCATCTGCCGGGCCAAGCCGGATAGGGGAATAGTTTCGCTCATGACGGTCTCGTTCCAATCTGTGCCCGCCTTATAGCGCAGTTGTCAACGACTGGAAACAACGCCGGCAACAAGTGACGCTACTGGTCACATATTGACGCGCGGATAGCGAATCGGCCCCCTCTAATAACGTGGGTGATAACCAGCAGCTACCTTAACGACCCAAAGCCATGAACCGGGCACACGGCAGCTCGTGCTCGCTCCGACGAGAGTTCCGGCATAAATAGTTGCGGTGCTTCACATTAGCAACCGCGCCATTCGTCCCTTCCGAAAACTGGCACGCCAGATGCTTTGCCATTTCCAGGCACACAGCCTCAACACCCAAGGAGATTCAAATGAAAGCTCAAATGCAGAAAGGCTTCACCCTGATTGAATTAATGATCGTCGTTGCGATCATCGGGATTTTGGCTGCAGTAGCATTGCCGGCCTACCAAGACTACACAGTGCGTGCCAAGGTCTCGGAAGGCATGATCGCCGCTAGCTCACTTAAAATCGGCGTAACTGATGTGTTTGCCGACAACGGAATCGCTGGTGTTACCGCCTACTCTGCAGTAGTTGCTGCAGATCAACCCAACCTCGTCACCGATCTAATTACCGCCGTTGCTGTTGATGCTGGCAATGGCACCATCTCAATTACCATGGGTGGGATTCCGCAACTTGGCGGAACCAACGTCCTAGCCTTCGTACCGGAGATCAACGGCGCCGCAATTGCAGATAACAACTCGACCGGTTCGATTACTTGGGATTGTGGTAGCGCCACAACCACCATCATTGATAAGTTCCTGCCAGCCAACTGCCGCTAATCAAAGAAGCGTAGTCCTGCCGGTTCGACTAGAACTTCAGGGCCCACTTCCGCTTCCGCCAGCAAACCCCGCCCTCATCGGTGGGGTTTTTTTACCATACCAGTAATACCCAATGCTCGCTGCGCGCAGTTTGCAACAGTCCCCGCCTCGTCATAACGCACTCAGATTGCGACCCGCAATCCTACAACACGATTATGTCACTGGAGTTCAGCATGCCCACGCGCATTGTGGCTTTCTTGATTCATCTGACCGTCTCGGCCGTTATCGCGCTGATAGCCGCACTGCTCGTATACCGACTCTGGTATCCAGCCCCACTACATGAAGCACTAGGCGTCACCCGTATATTCCTATTATTGCTGCTGGTCGATATAACCCTCGGCCCAATTTTTACATTAGTGATATTTAAAGTCGGCAAGAAGACTCTCGTGACGGACATATTAGCAATCGGGTGCCTGCAATTGAGCGCGCTAGGCTATGGCCTCTGGACCGTCGCGGAAGGACGCCCAGTTTGGATTGTTTACAACTCCGATCGCTTCGATGTGGTAACGGTGGTGGATATCGACATCCGTCAACTGGACAAAGCACTCGCTCAATATCGAAGTATTCCCTGGTCCGGCCCCAAATGGGTCGGAGCAGTAAAGCCTGATGATCCCGAACAACGGAACCATATCCTCTTCGAAGCCCTACAGGGCGGTAGCGACATAGCACAACGCCCCCACCTCTACCGACCGCTGACCGAAATGGCCGAAGCCATACGAAAGCGCGCACTACCGCTGGAGAAACTCATCGATGTAAACGACAGAACAACAGTTCGCAGTGCACTTCAAAACTGGCCAAGAGCTTCATCCTGGGTACCGCTGATGGCACGTGACAAACCAATGGTGGTGTTGCTCGGCGAAGATAAGAATGAGGTGATAGCCATCATCGATCTAAAACCGTGGAGATAACCCTCCAACATGGTTTTGAGAACTGGCTAGTGCCCCCCCCCCGCACGAGCATTTTGGCTGAGCTTTGCGGTTAAGAAAGTCCCAGCAGGTTTCAATCCGCTGGCAGATTGAAACTCGCCACTTCAGATCAACCCACGCTCACGCAGCAGCTGGATCACCTGCCTAACCCCCTCTTCAAGGCTCGACATCTCGCTATCCACGATGATATCCGCTCCCAGCGGCACATCGTACGGGAAAGACTCTCCCGGAATGTTATCCCCGCCCGCCGCATACAACCCCTGCGGATCGCGCTGGCGGCAGGCTTGCGGGGATGCCTGGACGTAGACGGTGATCAGGCGCTCAGCGCCGATCAGTGCCTTGGCCTGTTCGCGCCCTTCGGCATCAGGGGCTACGAATGCGGCCAGGGTGATCAGGCCCGCTTCGTTGAATTGACGTGCGACGTGGGCGGCGCGGCGCCAGTTCTCGGTACGGCCGGCGCGATCCTGCGGTAGGCCTTTGTTGAGGTCGTGGCGCAGGTTCTGGCCATCGAGCACGTAAACCGCGCGGCCCATATCGAACAGCTTGCGCTCCACCGCATAAGCCAGCGTGCTCTTGCCGGCGCCGGAAAGGCCGGTAAACAGCACGGTCGCCGGTTGTTGGCCGAAGCGAGTGGCGCGTTCCTCGGTAGACACGTGCGCCAGCGCACCGTGATGACCGCCCGATCCATGGGCAACCGGTTCGGCGATGATCATGCCGGCGCCGACGGTGCCATTGGTGAGACGATCAATGACGATGAAAGCGCCGGTCGTGCGGTTCTGCGCGTAACCATCGAGCGCGATAGGCGCATCCAGGCTGATTTTGACCTTGCCGATCTCGTTGAGCTGCAGGCTGCTCGCGGCACCCTGCTCCAAGGTGTTCACATCAATCTTGTGGGCGATGCTGGCAATCGAGCCCGGCACGTAGCTGGTGGCACGCTTGATGTCGTACTTTTTGCCCGGCAGCATCGGCTCTTCGCCCATCCACACCAGCATGGCCTCGAAGCTGTCGGCGATACGTGGGCGACTGTCCGCATGTACCAGCATGTCGCCGCGCGAGACATCGATTTCGTCTTCCAGCGTCAGGGTGACGGCTTCACCCGGCGTCGCCTGCTCGAGCTCGCCATCGAAGGTGACGATGGACTTCACCCGGCTGGTCTTGCCGGACGGTAGCACAGCAATTTCGTCACCCTTGCGCACGATACCGCTGGCCAGGGTGCCGGCGAAGCCACGGAAGTTCAGATTCGGGCGGTTGACGTACTGCACCGGGAAGCGCAGGTCATCGAAGTTACGGTCACCGGCGATCTCGACACTCTCCAGAATCTCCATCAGCGACTGCCCCTCGTACCAAGGCGCACGCTCGCTGCGATTGACCACATTGTCGCCCTTCAGCGCCGACATCGGCACGAAGTGCAGGGACGATGGCTTGAGCTCGATGCGATCGGCGAATGCCAGGTAGTCGGCCTTGATCTTCTCGAACACGTCCTGATCGAAGTTCATCAGGTCCATCTTGTTGATGGCGACGACGATATGCTTGATGCCCAACAACGAGGTAATGAAGCTGTGACGCTTGGTCTGGGTCTGCACGCCGTAGCGGGCATCGACCAGAATGATCGCCAGGTCGCAGGTCGACGCACCGGTCGCCATGTTGCGCGTGTACTGCTCATGGCCAGGAGTATCGGCAATGATGAACTTGCGCTTGGCGGTACTGAAATAACGGTAGGCAACGTCGATGGTGATGCCTTGCTCGCGCTCGGCCTGCAGACCGTCAACCAGAAGCGCCAGATCGACGTCTTCGCCGGTGGTACCGACCTTCTTGGAGTCGCGGGTGATCGCTTCGAGATGGTCCTCGTAGATCATCTTCGAATCATGCAGCAGACGGCCGATCAGCGTGCTCTTGCCGTCATCGACGTTGCCGCAGGTCAGGAAACGCAGGAGTTCCTTGCGCTCGTGTTGCGCCAGGTAGGCGAGGATGTCCTCGCTGATCAGTTCGGATTGATGACTCATGATGCGCTTCCTTAGAAATAACCCTGGCGTTTCTTTTCTTCCATCGAGCCGGTGGCGTCATGGTCGATGACGCGCCCCTGGCGCTCGGAAGTGCGGGTCAGGAGCATCTCCTGGATGATTTCCGGCAGGCTGGTCGCGGTCGACTCGACCGCACCGGTGAGCGGGTAGCAGCCGAGGGTGCGGAAGCGGACCATGCGTTTTTCGATGCGCCCTTTTTCCTCATCGGTGAGGTGCTCGAGAATCCGCTCATCGTCGATCATGATCAGCGTGCCGTTCTTCTCGATGACTTCCCGCTCGGCAGCGAAGTACAGCGGCACGATCGGGATCTGCTCAAGGTAGATGTATTGCCAGATGTCCAATTCAGTCCAGTTGGAGAGCGGGAACACGCGGATCGACTCGCCCTTCTTGACCTTGCCGTTGTAGAGATTCCACAGCTCAGGGCGCTGGTTCTTCGGATCCCAGCGGTGCTTGCTGTCACGGAAGGAGTAGACACGCTCCTTGGCGCGGGATTTTTCCTCGTCGCGACGGGCACCACCGAAGGCAGCGTCGAAGCCGTACTTGTCCAGCGCCTGCTTGAGTCCTTCGGTCTTCATGACGTCGGTGTGCTTGGCACTGCCATACGTGAAGGGATTCATGTCCTGCGCCACACCCTCGGGGTTGATGTGGGTGATCAGCTCAAGGCCCATCTCCTCGACCATCTTGGTGCGGAAGCTGTACATCTCCTGGAACTTCCAGCGGGTGTCGACATGCAGCACCGGGAACGGCAGCTTGCCAGGGAAGAAGGCCTTGCGCGCCAGGTGCAGCATTACGGCCGAATCTTTGCCGATGGAATACAGCATCACCGGGTTGCCGAACTCTGCAGCGACCTCACGAATGATATGGATGCTTTCCGCCTCCAGCTGTTTCAGATGCGTCAGTTTGTCGACCATGGCTACTCACGATTTGGCAGATGGACGGCCGGCCGGCCGTGGAATGGTCGCAACTCTAACACGACCTTCAATTCTAATCAGGCCGCCTTTTAGACCTAAAAGCTATAGATTTATATCGACTCTCCGCCGTGCCACGGGACCGTGAGATGAGGGCTCCACGACTCACTGCGCTTGTAGAACAAGCTTTACGCGGGGTTTGGGCAATCAATGAATTGGTGCTCGATGCCGAAGCGTCTTGCTAGGTACTCACCCAGCGCGCGGACCCCATAGCGCTCTGTCGCGTGATGGCCGGCAGCGAAGAAGCTCAGGCCATTTTCACGAGCGATATGTGCCGTGGGTTCGGAGATTTCACCGGTGATATAGGCGTCTACTCCGGCCGCCACAGCCTGATCGATATAGCCTTGGGCACCACCGGTACACCAGGCGACACGTCGAATCGGGCGGTCGCCGGCGACCATCAGCGGCTCCCGACCAAGCACGTCATGGATCCGACGCATGAACTCAGCCGGCGCCAGCGGTTTCTCAAGGGAGCCCACCAGCCCCACCGAGCGCGGATTGCCCGGCTCCAGCGGACCGTCGGAGCGAAGACCGAGCAGTACGCCCAATCGGGCGTTGTTGCCAACCTCGGGGTGGACATCGAGTGGCAGGTGGTACGCCAGCAGGCTGATATCGTTGCTCAGCAAGGTTTTCAGGCGGCGCTGCTTCATGCCGACGACGCGGGCATCTTCGTTTTTCCAGAAATACCCATGGTGGACCAGGACCACATCGGCGCCCGCCTCGACTGCCGCATCCAGTAATGCCTGGCTGGCCGTCACACCGCTGACGATCCGCGCCACCTGAGGACGCCCTTCGACCTGCAGACCATTGGGGCAGTAATCGGCAATCCTCGCGGCATCCAGATACCGGTCTGCTTCCTGAACCAGGGCAGTGAGCGCAACAGTCATGGCAACCTCTTGGTAGATGAGACACGGCTCGATAGATTTCTCGTCGAACCGCCGCGGCAAATCATGCACACATGAAGCTGCATTTCAGTTAGAGCTTCGTATAATGCCGCCACCTTAAGGGGCGCTCCACGCGCCCGCAACTCTGTCCGGACCCCTGCGCGATGTTCAATGCCCTACGTTTTCTCGGCTGGCCGTTGCTGGTCGGCCTGCTCGTAGCACTGCTGATCATCCAGCGCTATCCGCAGCTGGTGGGTATAAAGGAGCACGACATCGGGCTACAGCAGGCACCGCTGGTTGCCAGCGCACCGCAGCAGGGCCCTTATTCGTACGCCAACGCGGTGGCGGCCGCTGCGCCAGCAGTTGCCAACCTCTACACCACCAAGGTCATCGAGAAGACCGAGCAGCAACCGCTGTCCAAGGACCCGCTGTTTCAACGCTTCTTCAGTGACAACCTGCCGAGGCAACGGCGCATGGAGTCGAGCCTCGGTTCTGCGGTAATCATGAGCTCCGAAGGATACTTGCTCACCAACAACCATGTGACCGCCAACGCCGAGCAGATCGTCGTGGCCCTCAAGGATGGCCGGGAAACGCTGGCCCGGGTGATTGGCAGCGATCCGGAGACCGACCTTGCCGTGCTGAAGATCGACCTCGCAGACCTACCGGCCATCACGCTCGGCCATTCCGATCGCATACGCGTCGGCGACGTCACCCTGGCGATCGGCAACCCCTTCGGCGTCGGCCAGACCGTCACCATGGGCATCATCAGCGCCACCGGCCGCAATCAGCTGGGCCTGAATACCTATGAGGATTTCATCCAGACAGACGCTGCAATCAACCGCGGCAACTCGGGCGGCGCGCTGGTGGATGCCGGCGGCAACCTGATCGGCATCAATACCGCCATCATTTCCGAGTCTGGCGGTTCGCAGGGCATCGGCTTCGCGATACCGGTAAAGCTGGCGCTGGAAGTGATGAAGTCGATCATCGAGCACGGCCAGGTCATTCGTGGCTGGCTGGGCGTGGAGGTGCAGTCGCTGACTCAGGAGCTCGCGGAGTCCTTCGGTCAGGAAGGACGACCGGGAATCGTGGTGGCCGGTGTCTACCGCGACGGCCCGGCGGCACGCGCCGGGCTTCAGCCAGGCGACCTGATCCTGAGCATCGACGGGGTGCAGTCGGCCGACGGACGCAGCTCGATGAATCAGGTCGCCCGCGCGCGCCCAGGCGAGAACATCGACATCGA
The DNA here is from genome assembly GCF_021432085.1 of Stutzerimonas kunmingensis. GTDB lineage: Bacteria > Pseudomonadota > Gammaproteobacteria > Pseudomonadales > Pseudomonadaceae > Stutzerimonas. The sequence continues at coordinate 3,586,376 of NZ_CP090366.1, forward strand.
CATCCTGCGCAATGGCAAGCCGCTGACCCTCACCGCCGAAGTTGGCATGCGACCACCGGTTAACGCTGCGCCGAAATAGCGATGACGCTCCTGCCAAAAGAGGGAAATGCCGCAACATGCTGCGCCCCTTCCACCGCCAGGTCGGCAAGGGCATGCAGTAAGCCTGCCCGAACCAGACTCAGCGTCAGCCGAGCGCAGCCAACAGCGCGTGATTCTGCTCCGGCGTACCGATGGTGATACGCAAGAACTGCTCGATACGTGGCTGCTTGAAATGCCGCACGATCACGCCCTGCTCGCGCAGGCTCGCGGCTACCGCGGCCGCATCGCGCTGCGGATGGCGTGCGAAAATGAAGTTCGCCGCCGATGGCAGAACCTCGAACCCCAGCCCCTGCATCGCCGTGACTACCGCCTCGCGACTGTCGATGACCTGCTGACAGGTCTGCTGGAAATGGGCGCGATCCTCGAACGCCGCCGCGGCGCCGGCGATGGCGATACGGTCCAGCGGGTAGGAATTGAAGCTGTTCTTGATCCGCTCCAGCGCCTCGATCAGATCCGGATGGCCGACCGCCAGCCCCACCCGAAGACCGGCCAGCGAACGCGACTTGGACAGCGTCTGCGTCACCAGCAGATTCGGATAACGGTCCACCAATGCGATGGCAGACTCACCGCCGAAATCCACATAGGCCTCATCGATCAGCACCACGGATTCAGTGTTCGCCTGCAATAGCTGCTCGATCGCCTGAAGTGGAAGCAGGCAGCCAGTCGGCGCATTCGGGTTAGGGAAGATGATGCCGCCGTTCGGCCGGTTGTAATCGGCCACATCGATCTGGAACTGTTCATCGAGCGCGACGGTTTCGTAGGCGATGCCATACAGCCCACAGTACACCGGGTAGAAGCTGTAGCTGATATCAGGAAACAGCAGCGGGCGGTCATGCTGGAACAAACCATGAAAGGCATGGGCTAGCACTTCGTCCGAGCCATTGCCGACGAAGACCTGAGCTGGGCACACACCGTAATATTCGGCCACGGCGTGCTTCAGCCGCTCGCCGTTCGGGTCCGGATACAGCCGCAGACCGTCGTTGAGCTCGGCCTGCATCGCGGTGATCGCACGTGGCGATGGGCCATAGGGGTTCTCGTTGGTGTTGAGCTTGACCAGCTTGCTCAGCTTGGGCTGCTCACCCGGCACATAGGGCACCAGGTCCTTGACGAAGGGGCTCCAGAATTTGCTCATCTGCCCTTCTCTCCTCGAAAGTGATCGGTTGGTCGTGAGGCGATAGTTCAAAACGCGTTGCCGAGTGGCGACGGCGAACGGGCATGAGCCAGTCCGTGCCGGCCGCCCAGCGTCAGCTCTTGATGCGGTACTCGGCGCTGCGCGCATGCGCCGTCAGCGATTCGCCGCGCGCCAGCACCGACGCCACCTTGCCCAACGTCGAGGCACCCTCGGCCGAGCAATTGATGATCGACGAGCGCTTCTGGAAGTCATACACACCCAGCGGCGAGGAGAAGCGCGCCGTGCCCGAGGTCGGCAGCACATGGTTCGGGCCAGCGCAGTAATCGCCCAGCGCCTCGGCGGTGTAACGCCCCATGAAGATCGCGCCGGCATGCCGAATCTGCGGCAGCCATTGCTCCGGCTCGGCGACCGAAAGCTCCAGGTGCTCAGGCGCGATACGGTTGGCGACATCGATCGCCTCCTGCATGTCGGCCACCTGAATCAGCGCACCACGGCCTTCGATGGAGGTACGGGCAATATCGGCACGCTCCAGCGTCGGCAGCAGGCGGGCGATGCTTTCGGCGACGCGATCAAGGAAAGCGGCATCCGGGCTGACCAGAATCGACTGGGCATCCTCGTCATGCTCGGCCTGGGAGAACAGGTCCATGGCGATCCAGTCCGGGTCGGTCTGGCCGTCGCAGACCACCAGGATTTCCGACGGGCCTGCAATCATGTCGATACCAACCTTGCCGAATACGTGACGCTTAGCAGTAGCAACATAGATGTTGCCCGGGCCGACGATCTTGTCCACCGGCGGCACGCTCTCGGTACCGTAGGCCAGCGCCGCGACCGCCTGCGCACCACCGATGGTAAAGACCCGATCCACGCCGGCAATGCAGGCCGCCGCGAGCACCAACTCATTGAGCTCGCCACGCGGGGTAGGCACGACCATGACCACTTCCGGCACACCAGCAACCTTGGCCGGAATGGCGTTCATCAGCACCGACGATGGATAGGATGCCTTGCCGCCCGGCACGTAGAGACCGGCGCGGTCCAGCGGGGTGACTTTCTGCCCCAGCACCGTGCCGTCGGCTTCGGTATAGGTCCAGGAGTCCTGTTTCTGCCGCTCGTGATAGCTGCGCACCCGCTCGGCAGCAATTTCGAGGGCCTCGCGCTGTTCTGGGGTAATCCGCTCGAGGGCCTGCTCCAGACGTGCGCGCGGCAGGATCAGATCAGCCATGGAGGCGACCTGTAATCCATCGAAGCGCTGGGTCAGCTCTACCAGCGCAGCATCGCCGCGCTCGCGCACAGCCTTGATGATCTCCAGCACTCGCTCGTTTACGCCATCGTCGGAAACGCTTTCCCAGCTCAACAGATGATCCAGATGACGTGCGAAGTCGGCATCGGCAGCGTTGAGTCGACGAATGGCGGAGGGAGCGGTCATAGCGGGCCTCATGGTTGGCTAGGCATCGGAAGCGGCCTGCTTCATTGCAATGGCACGAAGCGCAGGCCGGGCTCTCAGGCGCCGCTAGAATATCAAGCCCACCGTGCGGGCACCTGAGAATTTCAGCTATGGCACGGATAGGCAGGCGCGGTGGCGACCGCGAAACGCATCAATGCTGATGCTGCTGAACCGCCGTATGCAGGGTATCGATCAGCGCTTGGATACGCGCGTGCTGCATCTTCATCGAAGCCTTGTTCACCACCAGCCGCGAACTGATGTGTGCGATCAGTTCCTGGGGCTCCAGGCCATTGGCACGCAGGGTGTTGCCGGTGTCGACGACGTCGATGATCTTATCCGCCAGCCCCACCAGCGGCGCCAGCTCCATCGAGCCGTACAGCTTGATGATGTCGACCTGGCGGCCCTGCTCGGCGTAGTAGCGCTTGGCGACATTGACGAACTTGGTCGCCACGCGCAGGCGGCCCTTGGGCTCCGGCGCACCGACCTTGCCGGCGGTCATCAACTTGCAGTTGGCGATGCGCAGATCGAGTGGCTCGTAAAGCCCCTGGCCGCCGTACTCCATCAGCACATCCTTGCCGGCGACGCCGAGATCGGCCGCACCATGCTCGACGTAGGTGGGCACGTCGGTAGCGCGGACGATCAGCAGACGCACATCATCCTGAGTGGTCGGGATGATCAGCTTGCGGCTCTTGTCCGGGTTCTCGGTGGGCACGATGCCGGCTGCGGCGAGCAGCGGCAGGGTATCGTCGAGGATGCGGCCTTTGGACAGGGCGATGGTAAGCATGGAGCATATTTCCTTTGGAACCTCGGGTGGGCCCTCGCTAGTCAAGGGCCCGCTAGCCATCCGTCTTGCGAAAACCTAGCCCGGCACGCGGCGAATCTTCGCGCCCAGCAGCTGCAGCTTCTCTTCGATGCACTCGTAGCCACGATCAATGTGGTAGATGCGATCGATCAGCGTATCGCCCTCGGCAACCAGGCCGGCGATGACCAGGCTTGCCGACGCGCGCAGATCGGTCGCCATGACCGGCGCACCTTTGAGACGCTCGACGCCGGTGACAATGGCGGTATTGCCTTCGACCAGAATCTGCGAGCCCATGCGGTTCATCTCGTAGACGTGCATGAAGCGATTCTCGAAAACGGTCTCGATCACCGTGCCGGTGCCTTCGGCAATGGCGTTCAGCGCAATGAACTGCGCCTGCATGTCGGTCGGAAACGCGGGGTATGGCGCAGTCCGCACGTTGACTGCCTTTGGCCGCTTGCCCTTCATGTCCAACTCGATCCAGTCGCTACCGGTGTCGATATGCGCGCCAGCCTCAACCAGCTTGTGCAGCACAGCTTCGAGCAGCGTTGCGTCGGTATCCTTCAAGCGAACACGGCCACCAGTGGCAGCCGCCGCGACCAGATAGGTCCCGGTTTCTATACGGTCGGGCATCACGCTGTAACGACCACCGCCAAGACGTTTGACCCCATCGATGGTGATGGTGTCGGTGCCGGCACCGGAAACCTTAGCACCCATGGAGTTGAGGAAGTTGGCCAGGTCAACCACCTCGGGCTCACGCGCGGCGTTTTCCAGCACGCTGCGGCCGTTGGCCAGCGCGGCGGCCATCATGATGTTTTCGGTACCGGTCACACTTACCGTATCGAAGAAGAAATGCGCACCACGCAATCCACCGGCAGGCGCCTTGGCCTTGATGTAGCCACCTTCGACGTCAATGTGCGCGCCCATGGCTTCGAGACCACGGATGTGCAGATCGACCGGCCGCGAGCCAATGGCGCAACCGCCGGGCAAGGCAACTTCGGCTTCGCCAAAACGCGCGACCATCGGGCCGAGCACCAGGATCGAGGCGCGCATGGTCTTCACCAGCTCATAGGGCGCAACCAGCGTCTTGATGCTGCTGGCGTCCACTTCGACACTGAGCTTTTCGTCGATGACCGGCTGCACGCCCATGCGACCGAACAGCTCGATCATCGTGGTGATGTCGTGCAGGTGCGGCAGGTTGCATACCGTGACAGGGGTGTCGGCCAACAAAGTGGCGGCCAGAATCGGCAGGGCGGAGTTCTTCGCACCGGAAATGCGAATCTCGCCATCGAGGCGAATACCGCCGGTAATGATCAGTTTGTCCATGAGTATTCCCGTAAGCCGCAGGCTGTAAGCACTGCCGAAGGGGGCGGCGCAGTCAATTCGACGCGCTCTGCCTGGAATGAGTGGAGGTGCTGGCCGCCAGCGATCAGGCGCGCCCGGCCCAGTCGACGCGACTGAAGAACTTCATGGTGACGGCGTGAATGCTGCCGTCGGCGATCCAGGGGTTGAGGTGGGCGTATATCTGCTGCTGGCGTTTGACCGGGCTCAGACCGGCCAGCTCGTCACTGATCACGTTGAGCTGGAAGTTGCAGCCTTCGCCTTCCACTTCTACCTGGGCACCTGGAATCTTCTGTTCCAGGAAATTCTTCACTTCTTGGGCCTGCATGTTCAACCTCGATCGGCGCAGGACGCGCACGGGCCGATCATCATACAAAAAAGCCCGAAGGCTGCGAACCCCGAACCTCGCCGAACCAACGGAGATGTCTCAATCGAGCGTCTCGGCGCCCTGGTCACGGCTACGCGAATGGCGTGGCCGACCGCTATCGCTTTGCACGGCGGGAAAGCGTGAGGAGGCGAAGCGCACCACCAGAATCGCCAACGCCAGAAGCAGGATCGCACCGGATACGTAGACCACGCCCATGTCAGGACGATGGTGGTGGGAAACATCGGAGATCAACAGGCGGGTCAGCGCGGTAATCGCCACGTAGATCAGGAATCGCACCGGCATGTGGTTGGTCTTGAAATAGATCCCGACCATCGCACCCAGCTCTAGGTAGATGAACAGCAGCAGGATGTCATCGACCGTGATATGGCCCTTCTCGACCATGCCGAGAAAGGCCATGACCGCCGCCCAGGCCGTCACCGCGCCGATCGCAAACAGCGCCAGGTAGTGGAACGTCTCGACCAGCAGATTGCCCAGCGATTCGGCCAGCTCATGCACGCTATCGCGCAGCCCTTCCGCCCAGCGCAGTTTCATACGGCTATTCCTTTCAGACCCGGGATGCTTCCAGCGGCAGGATATCCAGCAAGCCGGACACCTTGGCAATCTTTTCCATATCGTCAGGTAACGCAGTGACGCGCAGTTCGACGCCGGCGGCCTTGGCATCGCGCATGAACGCCAGCAGGAGAGAAAGCCCGACACTGCTGGACCGCTCGATCGCCGAGCAATCCAGCATCAGTGCCGAGCGGCTGTCCGCGATCAGCGCTCGCCCGGCCTCGCGCAGCGCAGGCCCGCTGCTATAGTCAAGCACGCCGATCATGCGCAGTTCGCCTTCGGCACCACGCTCGATACGCGCCTCACTCATCGCCTGCGGCCTGCTGACCGGCCTCGGTGTCCTTGGTTCGCGCCACCACCTCGGCCCAACCATCGATGGTCTTGTCCAGATCGCCGCCGTTACGCTGCATGGAATCGGCGAACTGATCGCGGAACAGCTTGCCAATGTTAATGCCATTGATGATCACATTGCGCACCCGCCACTCGCCAGCGTTGACCATGGTGTAGGACACTGGATAGATCTCGCCCTGGCGCCCTACCACCTCCATGCCGACGCTGGTGCGCTTGTCATCAGCCTTGCCGCTCGACGGCAGCACGCGGATCTGCTGGTTGTTGTATTCCAGCAGGGCGTTGCCATAGAACTGCATCAGGCTGCGCTTGAAATTCTCCTGGAAGCGCGTCATCTGCTCAGGCGAGGCGTTGCGCGAATATTTGACGGTCATGATGCTGCGCGAGATGCCTTCGGCATCGACGACCGGGCCAAGAATCTCGTTCAGCGAGTCATAGAAAGCCGCCGGATCGTTGCGGTACTGCTCCTTGTTGGCCTTCAGATCGGCCAGCAACTCATCGGTGGTCTGCTGAATGACCTGGTGGGCTGTCAGCGCAGCGTGGGAGAACATGGGCAGAACGGCCAACAGAATCAGCAGGCCGCGGCGCAAGGCAGTCATCATGTGCATCTCCTTCAATCTTTGTTAACCGAGTTGAGCAGGAATTTGCCGATCAGATCCTCGAGCACCAGCGAGGACTGGGTGTCCTGAATGGTGTCGCCATCCGCGAGCAACTCCTCCTCACCGCCGACGCTGATGCCGATGTACTTCTCACCCAGCAGCCCTGCGGTAAGGATCGAAGCCGTCGAGTCGGCCGGCAGGATGTCGACATCCTGCTGGATTTCCAGCGTGACTCGTCCGGTGTAGCTGTCACGATCCAGGTCGATCGCGGTGACCTTGCCGATGGTCACGCCAGCCATGGTCACCTTGGATCGGACAGTCAATCCGGCAATATTGTCGAAATAGGCATACAGCTTGTAAGTGTCGGCATCAGTAACGCTCAGCCCGCTGACACGCAGTGACAGCAGCAGCAAGGCCAGCAGCCCGGCAAGCAGGAACAGCCCGACACCCATTTCCAGTGTGCGGATACGCATCAGAAATCTCCAAACATCAACGCGGTCAAAATGAAATCGAGGCCGAGCACTGCCAGCGAGGCGTAAACCACAGTCCGGGTGGTGGCACGGCTGATACCTTCGGAGGTCGGGTCGCAATCGTAGCCCTGGAACACGGCGATCCAGGTCACTACCAGCGCAAAGACGACGCTCTTGATAACGCCGTTGAGCACATCGGAACTGAAGTCGACGCTGTTCTGCATGTTGGCCCAAAACGAGCCTTCGTAGACACCGAGCCACTCCACCGCCACCATCGCTCCGCCCCAGATTCCGACCACGTTGAAGATCAGCGTCAGCAGCGGCAGCGAGATGAAACCGGCCCAGAGGCGCGGCGCGATGATGTACTTGAGCGGATCGACTCCGATCATTTCCAGGCTCGAGAGCTGCTCGGTCGACTTCATGTTGCCGATCTCGGCCGCCAGAGCCGAGCCGGCACGCCCGGCGAACAGCAGCGCAGTAACCACCGGACCGAGCTCGCGCAACAGGGTCAGTGCGACCATCTGCCCAACCGCCTGCTCGGAGCCGTAGCTGCTGAGAATGTTGTAGCCCTGCAGCGCCAACACCATGCCGATGAAGATGCCGGAGACAACTACAATGGCCAGTGACAGCACACCAACCGAATAGAGCTGCTTGACCAACAGCGAAAAACCGTTACGCAGCCCGCTTCGCCCGAACAGCGCATGCACGAGAAATATCGTCGAGCGCCCCAGGGCTGCCAGCACATCCAGTCCGGCGCGACCGAGCAGGGCAATCCGATCCAACAACGAACGCTTACGCATCGGTGCCTCTCAGTAGATCGTCGGCATAGGCCGGTGCAGGAAAATGGAATGGCACCGGCCCGTCGGCTGCGCCCGTCATGAATTGCCTGATGCGCGGATTGTTCGACTCCATCAGCTCCGCCGGCGTGCCCTGGCCAAGCACCTGGGCATCGCCAACCACGTAGATGTAGTCGGCAATGGACGCGGTTTCGGCCAGATCGTGGGAGACCACGATACTGGTGATGCCCAGCGCGTCGTTGAGCAGGCGAATCAGCCGCACGAGAACGCCCATCGCAATCGGATCCTGTCCGGCGAAGGGTTCGTCATACATCAGAATCTGCGGATCCAGGGCAATCGCCCGCGCCAGCGCGACACGCCGCTTCATGCCACCGGACAGCTCGTCGGGCATCAGCTCGATGGCGCCACGTAGCCCTACCGCTTCGAGCTTCATCAGCACGATGTCGCGGATCATCTCGTCTGGGAGCTTGGTATGCACCCGCAGCGGAAACGCAACGTTCTCGAACACGTCGAGATCGGTGAACAGTGCCCCGCTCTGGAACAGCACACCCATCTGCTTGCGCATGTCGAACAGCTCGCTGCGCGAGAGGCTCGGCAGATTGTTGCCCGCCACCCAGACTTCACCACGCGACGGCATCAGCTGCGCAGCGATCAGGCGCAGCAGCGTCGTCTTGCCACAACCGGACGGCCCCATGATGGCCGTAACCTTCCCTCGCGGTATGGCGATATCGACATCGTTGAAAATACTGCGCTCGCCTCGCTTGAAGGTCACTCCCTTCAGCTCGACGGCGAAGTCATTGCAGGCGCTCATCTGGTCTCCTTGCATGCAGTCTGCGAAACAGACGGCTCCCGATGACGCTGGGATACTTTCTGCCCTGACCGTTTTCGGCGGCGCACTATAGCATCGCGCCAGAGGCCGCCCAACCGATGAGCGTTTCGGCAGATGACGAGCGACGCCCCGTTCAGCTTCGGTTCAGCTCAGGCTGATCAAATTGATTGTGCCGACCCACAGTGATGGGCCGACATTTTCCATGAGTCCGCAACGGATTCTCGCTATAATCCCCGCCTTTTAATCGGACGACCTCGCCAGCCATGAGCCAGAGCAGCCAATTGATCGAAACCGCGCAACGCACCATCCGCCTGGAAATAGAAGCGGTTGAGCAGTTGAACGCACGTATCGATGCCGATTTCGTGCAGGCTTGCGAGCTGATCCTTGGCTGCAAGGGCCGAGTGGTCGTGGTTGGCATGGGCAAATCCGGGCACGTCGGCCGCAAGATCGCCGCCACATTGGCCAGCACCGGCACCGCTGCCTTCTTCGTGCACCCCGCCGAGGCCAGCCATGGCGACATGGGCATGATCACTCAGGACGACGTGGTCCTCGCCCTTTCCAACTCCGGCACCACCAGCGAGATCGTCACCCTGTTACCGCTGATCAAGCGGCTCGGCATCACCCTGATCAGCATGACCGGCAACCCCAACTCGGTACTGGCCAAGGCCGCTGCGGTGAATCTGGACGCTAGCGTCGCCATCGAAGCCTGCCCGCTGAACCTCGCGCCGACCTCCTCCACCACTGCCAGCCTGGTGCTCGGCGATGCCCTGGCTATCGCGCTGCTCGAGGCTCGTGGGTTCACTGCTGAAGATTTCGCCTTCTCTCACCCGGGCGGCGCGCTGGGCCGCCGCCTGCTGTTGAAAGTCGAGCACGTCATGCATACCGGCGAGCGCTTGCCGAGGGTTCCGCGCGGCACATCGCTGCGCGACGCCCTGCTGGAAATGACGCAAAAGGGCCTGGGCATGACCGTCATCGTCGAAGCGGACGGACGACTCGCCGGCATCTTCACCGACGGCGATCTGCGCCGTGCGCTGGACAAGGGAGTCGACGTTCGCCAGACGCGCATCGACGAGATCATGACCGTGCACGGCAAGACCGCCCATGCTGAGATGCTCGCCGCCGAGGCTCTGAAGATCATGGAAGACCACAAGATCAGTTCGCTGGTAGTCGTCGATGACCAGGAGTTGCCGATTGGTGCGCTGAACATGCACGACCTCCTGCGCGCGGGGGTGATGTAATGCACGAACACCTGCTGCAACGCGCCCGCGACATTCGCCTGGCGATCTTCGACGTCGATGGTGTGCTCACCGATGGCCGCCTTTATTTCCTGACCGACGGCAGCGAGTTCAAGACGTTCAACACACTGGACGGCCACGGCATCAAGATGCTGATCAACTCCGGCGTGCGCACCGCGATCATCAGCGGGCGCAAGACGCCCGTGGTAGAGCGTCGAGCGCAGAACCTCGGTATCCAGCACCTTTATCAGGGGCGCGAGGACAAGCTGGTCGTGCTCGACGAACTGCTGACCGAACTTGGCCTGAGCTACTCTGAAGTAGCCTATCTCGGTGACGACCTGCCTGATCTGCCGGTGATACGCCGCGTAGGCCTCGGCATGGCCGTGGCCAGCGCCGACACCTTCGTTCGTGAACATGCCCACGGCGTTACCCTGGCCCGCGGTGGCGAGGGTGCGGCACGCGAGTTCTGCGAACTGATCATGCGCGCGCAGGGCACCCTCGCCGCCGCGCAAAACGCATATCTGTAGGGGTCTGCATGCTTCGCAAAATGCGCTTCGCTGTCCTGCTTACGCTGATCGCCGCCCTGCTGGTGGCGGTCGGCTACTGGAACATCCGCCCGGAAAGTTTCATGCAGGAGCCATCCGTCGCCAGCGGCGCAACGCCTGATGTCGACTTCTACGTGATCAATTCCCGCACGGTGCAATATCAGCCCGACGGCAAGCGTAACTACGAACTGACCGCAGACAAGCTCGAGCACATCAGGGCGAGCGACATCAGTCTGCTGACCAAGCCGGATCTGCTGTCCTATCGCGGCACAGAACTGCCGTGGCACGTGCGTAGTGAGCGCGGCGAAGTATCGGCCGAAGGCGACGAAGTGCTGCTGATCGATCAGGTCAAGGTCGAGCGCACCGACGCCAAGGGCCGCCCGACGATCCTTACCACCAGCCGCCTGACGGTGTGGCCGGAGAAGGATTATGCCGAGACAAAGCAAGCCGTTAGAATCGAGGCCGCCAATGGCGTGACCACGGCAACCGGCATGAAAGCGTACATGGATGACGGCAGGATGCTCCTGCTGTCCAACGTAAGAGGCCAGCATGAGCTGCGTTAAGACTCTCCCCCTCCTGCTCGGTTTGAGCGCATTCTGGCTTGGCGCCAGCGCGTGGGCGCTTCCCGAGGACCGTGAACAGCCAATCCGCGTTCAAGCCGACACCGCCGAGCTGGACGACCGACAGGGCGTGGCGGTCTACCGCGGCGACGTGGTCATCACCCAGGGCACGATGAAGATCACCGGCGACACGGTGACCATCACTCAGGACGAGAACGGCGACGTCGAAGTCTTCACCTCCATCGGCAAACCGGCCTACTACGAGCAGAAGCCTGCGGCGGACAAGGAAATCGTCAAAGCCTACGGCCTGACCATCCAGTACTTCGCCGCCAACGAGCGGATCGTGCTCATCGATCAGGCCAAGGTCGTTCAGGAAGGCAACACCTTCGAAGGCGAGAAGATCGTCTATGACACCCGTCGCCAGATCGTCAATGCTGGCCGCGCCACCAACGCCGATGTGACCACGCCGCGCCCACGTGTGGACATGGTCATCCAGCCGCGCAAGAACGGGCAGGCAGCGGAGCAGGCGGAGTAATGGCCGTCCTCAAAGCCCAGCATCTGGCCAAGAGCTACAAGAGCCGCCAGGTCGTCCGTGATGTCAGCCTGTCCATCGAAAGTGGGCAGATCGTCGGCCTGCTCGGCCCCAACGGGGCTGGCAAGACCACCTGCTTCTACATGATCGTCGGCCTGGTGAATGCCGACCAGGGTCGAGTACTGATCGATCAGAACGACGTGACCCATCTGCCGATGCACGGTCGCGCGCGCGCCGGGATCGGCTATCTGCCGCAGGAGGCCTCGATCTTTCGCAAGCTCTCGGTCGCCGATAACATCATGGCCATTCTCGAGACCCGTAAGGATCTGGACCGCAACGGCCGTCAGCAGGCGCTGGAAGGCCTACTGCAGGAATTCCATATAAACCATATCCGCGACAGCCTCGGTATGAGCCTCTCTGGTGGTGAAAGACGCCGCGTGGAGATTGCCCGCGCACTGGCCACCGCACCGAAGTTCATCCTGCTTGATGAACCCTTTGCCGGTGTGGACCCGATTTCGGTGGGCGATATCAAGCAGATCATCCATCACCTCAAGGCCAAGGGCATCGGCGTGCTGATCACCGATCACAACGTCCGCGAGACCCTGGATATCTGCGAGACGGCCTACATCGTCAACGACGGGCAACTGATTGCCGAGGGCGATGCGCAGACCATCCTGAGCAATCAGCTGGTCAAGGAAGTCTATCTGGGCCACGAATTCCGTCTGTAAGGCGGATTTTTTGCTCGGCTCGGCAAATCGGCTCTAGGCAAAGGCTTCATCGGCAGGCATATAATTTGCTTTCTGCCTGCGCCCCGCGCACGGCATGTCAGAATAGGCGCGGTTGCGCCGGCATAAAAGGTTCGAAGTCCTCTGCCATGAAACCATCGCTAGTCCTGAAGATGGGCCAGCAGCTGACGATGACACCGCAGCTGCAACAGGCCATACGGCTCCTCCAGCTATCCACCCTCGATCTGCAACAGGAGATCCAGGAGGCGCTGGACTCCAATCCCATGCTCGAGCGCGAAGAAGACGGAGACGACTTCGACAGCTCCGACCCTATGGCCGAGGCCGCTGAACGGCCAGGCGACACCGTCACCGAGAAGAGCAGCAGCCAGGAAAGCACCTACGAGGAGCCCTCTCATAGCAGTGACAGCCTGGACGACAGCGACGGCGACTGGGGCGAGCGTATTCCCAGCGAGCTTCCGGTCGACACCGCCTGGGAAGACATCTACCAGACCAGCGCCAGCAGCCTGCCCAGCAACGATGACGACGAGTGGGATTTCACCAGCCGGACATCGAGCGGCATAAGCCTGCAGAGCCATCTGCTGTGGCAGCTCAACCTCGCGCCAATGAGCGACACCGACCGGCTGATCGCGACCACCCTCATCGACTGCATCAATGAACAGGGTTATCTCGAAGAGACGCTGCAGGAAATCGTTGACTCGTTCGATCCCGAGCTGGAAATCGAGCTCGACGAGGTCGAGGTCGTTCTGCGTCGTATCCAGCAATTCGAACCGGCCGGCATCGGCGCACGTGACCTGCGTGAGTGTCTGCTGTTGCAGCTGCGCCAACTGCCCGACCGCACACCATGGCTGAGCGAAGCGAAGCGTCTGGTCAGCGACTATCTGGACATCCTCGGCAGCCGGGATTACAGCCTTCTGATGCGGCGAATGAAGATCAAGGAAGACGATCTGCGCCAGGTCATCGAACTGATCCAGAGCCTGAACCCGCGCCCGGGGTCGCAGATCGAGGCGAGCGAACCGGAATATGTGGTGCCCGACGTGATCGTGCGCAAGCACAATGATCGCTGGCTGGTCGAGCTGAATCAGGAAGCCATGCCGCGCCTTCGCGTCAACGCGCAATACGCCGGCTTCGTCAAACGCGCCGACTCCAGCGCGGACAACACCTTCATGCGCAACCAGCTGCAGGAAGCGCGCTGGTTCATCAAGAGCCTGCTCAGCCGCAACGAGACCCTGATGAAGGTCGCGACTCAGATCGTCGAACACCAGCGCGCCTTCCTCGAGCATGGTGACGAGGCTATGAAGCCTCTGGTACTGCACGACATCGCCGAGGCGGTGGGCATGCATGAGTCGACCATCTCCCGCGTGACCACGCAGAAATACATGCACACGCCACGCGGCATCTACGAACTCAAATACTTCTTCTCCAGCCACGTCAGCACGGCGGAAGGCGGCGAATGTTCGTCCACCGCGATCCGCGCGATCATCAAGAAACTGGTCGCCGCGGAAAACCAGAAAAAGCCGTTGAGCGACAGCAAGATCGCTGGTTTACTGGAAGCGCAGGGCATCCAGGTGGCCCGCCGCACAGTTGCGAAGTACCGCGAGTCGCTCGGTATCGCACCATCCAGCGAGCGCAAACGTCTACTGTGATCGGCCCCTGGTCGAACTGTCCCGGCGCAGGCCTACCAACCTGCTCTTCGTACAAGGCAAAGGAGATAGCAGTATGCAAGTCAATATCAGCGGTGTTCATCTGGAAGTAACCGATGCCCTGCGTGACTACATCGAGGAGAAATTCGATCGGCTTGCTCGCCACTTCGACCGCATCATCAGCGTTCAGGTGATCCTCCAGGTCGAGAAACTCAAGCAGAAAGCCGAAGCAACCTTGCACGTCGCAGGCCGCGAAGTCGTGGCCATCGCCGATCACGAAGACATGTACGCTGCCGTCGACCTGTTGGTCGACAAGCTCGATCGCCAGTTGATCAAGCACAAGGAGAAGCAGCTCGACCACACACAGGGCGCTGTCACCCGCTGACTCCAATATGATCCGACTCGAAAACATCCTCACCCCCGGGCGTTCCTTGGTGAACGTCCCGGGCGGTAGCAAGAAGCGCGTCCTGGAACAGATCGCCAAGGTGATCGCCCAGGACCTTATCGATCTCGATTCCCAAACCATCTTCGAAAGCCTGATCGCGCGCGAGAAGCTCGGCTCGACCGGCTTCGGCAACGGCATCGCCATCCCGCACTGCCGCATGGTTGGCTGCAACGCGCCGCTGAGCGCCGTTCTGCGCCTGCAGACGCCAGTGGATTTCGACGCCATCGACGGCGCGCCGGTGGACCTGCTGTTCGTCCTGCTGGTACCGGAGGCCGCCACCGACGAGCATCTCGAACTGCTGCGCCAGATCGCCAGCATGCTCGACCGCGAAGACGTACGCCAACGACTGCGCCAGGCGCCGAGCAACGAAAGCCTCTACCAGGTAGTGGTCGACGTGCAGAACGGGGCATAGATGCGGCTGATCATCGTCAGTGGACGCTCGGGTTCGGGCAAGAGCACTGCACTGAACGTGCTCGAGGACAACGGTTTCTATTGCATCGACAACCTGCCTGCCGGACTGTTGCCTGAGCTTGCCGAGCGCGCCCTACTGCACACTGAGCTGCTGCATCCGCAGGTCGCCGTGTCGATCGACGCGCGCAACCTGCCCAGCCAGCTCAAGCGCTTCCCCGAGCTACTCGAAGAAGTCCGCGCCAGGCACATCCAGTGCGATGTGCTCTACCTGGATGCCGACGATGAGACCCTGCTCAAGCGCTTCTCGGAAACCCGCCGCCGCCATCCGCTGACCAACGAAAATCGCTCTCTGGCCGAAGCGATCCATGATGAGGAGTTGCTGCTCGCAGCGATCATCGATCACGCCGACCTGAAGATCGACACCACCCATCTCAATCTCTATCAGCTGCGCGACGTGCTCAAGTTGCGCTTGCTCAACAAGCCTGAGCCGGGCACCGCTTTTCTGGTCGAGTCATTCGGCTTCAAGCGCGGGATGCCGGTCGATGCCGATCTCGTGTTCGACGTACGTTGCCTGCCCAACCCTTACTGGAAAGCCGAGCTTCGCGACTTTTCCGGGCTAGACCAGCCGGTGATCGACTACCTCAGCGCCCAGGCCGACGTGGAGGAAATGTTCCAGGATATCCACGGCTATCTGAGCAAATGGCTGCCGCGCTTTGCAGCCAGCAACCGCGCATATGTCACCATCGCCATCGGCTGCACCGGCGGCCATCATCGCTCGGTCTACCTGGCCGAACGGCTAGGCCAGGCATTGAGAGAACCGCTGAAGAACCTGCAGGTCCGTCATCGGGACCTCGCCTAGGAATACCTGCACCATGCCCGCCCGCGAAGTCACCATCATCAACAAACTCGGCCTGCACGCGCGCGCTGCCGCCAAGTTCGTCGCCGTTGCCAATCGCTACCCCTGCAAGATTCGCGTTGGCCGCTGTCCGGCCACGCTGGTCGACGGCAAGAGCATCATGGCGGTCATGATGCTCGCCGCCAGCAAAGGCACCACCGTGCACCTGAACACCGAAGGTGAACAGGAAGAGGACGCACTGAACGCGCTGACCGCGCTGATCGACGACTATTTCGAAGAAGGCGAGTAGACACCTTGCCACGGCGGCGCGAATCGTTGCCGACCGCGCCGCACCTACCTCACTTACCAGCGACCATCATTCGCTCGATCAACACCGAGCCGGTCCGCACGTTGCCGCGCGTTTCCACATCGCAACCGACCGCCACGATCTGGCGGAACATGTCGCGCAGATTTCCGGCAATCGTTACTTCCTGTACCGGGAACTGGATCTCGCCATTCTCGACCCAGTAGCCGCCGGCGCCGCGAGAATAGTCGCCGGTCACCAGATTCAGGCCCTGTCCCATCAGCTCCGTCACCAGCAGGCCTCGGCCCATGCGCCGGATCAACGCCGTCTGATCCTCGTCCCCATGGCTGACGAACAGGTTGTGCACACCCCCGGCGTTGGCCGTACTGGGCATACCGAGCTTGCGTCCGGAATAGGTCGAAAGCACATAGGACAGCAGGCGGCCGTTCTCCACGAACGGCTTGGCATAGGTCGCCAGGCCATCGCCATCGTAGCCGGCACTACCGAGGGCTCGTGGGATGTGCGGACGCTCATCAAGGCTCAGCCACTCGGGAAACAGCGCCTGTCCCAGGGCATCCTCGAGATAAGAGGCTTTGCGGTAGAGATTTCCGCCGGAAATCGCTGCAATGAAGTGGCCAAACAGACCGGTCGCCAGCTCGGGGGCGAAAAGTACCGGCACTTCGCAAGTAGGAACCGGGCGCGCGCCCAGACGTCGCACGGCACGCTCGGCTGCGCGCCGGCCGATGGTCTGCGGGTCGAGCAGCGCCTCGCCGATGCGGTTGACGTCGTAGAAATAGTCACGCTGCATCTGCCCTTCGCTCTCGGCGATCATCACGCAACTCAGGCTGTGACGGCTGCTGCAATAGCCCCCGATGAAGCCGTTGCTGTTGCCATAGGCGCGGCAGCCCTGATGGGTATTTAGCGTAGTGCCGTCTGCGTTGCGGATACGCTGATCGAAGGCGAACGCGGCGTCTTCACAACTGAGCGCCTGCTCGATGGCCTGTTCGGGGGTGACCGCCCACGGATGGTAAAGATCGAGATCGGGAAGCTCGCGCGCCATCAGCGTAGCGTCAGCGAGGCCAGCAAATTCGTCCTCCGAGGCATGCCTGGCGATGGCCAGCGCGGCGGCTACGGTTTCACGGATGGCGTCGTCACCACTGCCGGTGGTGCTCGCAGTGCCTTTGCTCTGGCCGACATAGAGCGTGATGCCGAAGCCCTGGTCGCGATTGAACTCGACCGTCTCCACCTCGCGCTGACGCACTGTGGTCGACAGCCCCTGCTCCATGGAGACCGAGACCTCGCTGGCGCTGGCGCCCTGCCGACGCGCTTCCTCGATGATGCGCTCGACCTTCTCGCGCAAACCGGGCAGCGCGTGCGGGTCGATGCCCTCTACTTCACTCATAAGCACTCCCAAACCACTGCAATCGAATCAAGTTGCAACCTGGCGCCGCTCCTCTGAAGCCTGCTGCCAGGGCTGCTGTTATCATGGCGGCATTTCCTAGTGGACCATCCCCATGTCTGAACACTCCGACGCCGAAGATTTCGACGAAAAAAGCAAGTCCCAGGTCAAACGCGAGCTGCTTGCCCTGCAGGAGCTTGGCGAGCGGCTAACTACCCTCAAGCCCGACCTCATCGCTCGCCTGCCGCTGAGCGACGCGTTGCAGAAGGCGCTGGCCGAGGCGCCGAAACACAAGGCGCATATCGCGCGCAAACGGCACATCCAGTACATCGGTAAGCTGATGCGCGACCAGGATGTCGATGCCATTCTCGCGCTGGTCGATCAACTGGACGCCTCGACGCGCCAATACAACGAGCGCTTCCATGCGCTGGAGCGCTGGCGCGACCGTCTGATCGGCGGTGACGACGCCACCCTGGAAGCGTTTGTAACCGAATACCCCGAGACCGACCGCCAGCATCTGCGCGGGCTGATCCGCCACGCCCAGCACGAGGCGGCGCGCGACAAGCCGCCGGCCGCCAGCCGCAAGATATTCAAGTACATCCGCGAACTGGACGAAGCCAAACGCGGCTTGCGCTGACGGCAATCTCAACCCGTACCTCAACCTCTACCCTTGAAGCTCGCGGCTGGCACTCGCCGCGGCTTCACGCACCCGTTCCGCCTACGGTTATCTCGTCGATCTTCAGGGTCGGCTGGCCGACGCCCACCGGCACCGACTGCCCATCCTTGCCACAGGTGCCGACACCGCTGTCGAGCGCCAGGTCGTTACCGACCATCGACACCCGGTTCATCACCTCGGGGCCATTGCCTATCAGCGTCGCGCCCTTCACCGGCGCGGTGATCCTGCCGTCCTCAATCAGATAGGCCTCACTGGTGGAGAAGACGAACTTGCCGCTGGTGATGTCGACCTGACCGCCGCCGAGGCTGGCGCAGTAGATGCCCTTCTTCACCGAGCGAATGATTTCCTGAGGATCGCTTTCGCCGGCCAGCATGTAGGTGTTGGTCATGCGCGGCATCGGTAGATGCGCGTAAGACTCGCGGCGGCCGTTACCGGTCGGCGCGACGCCCATAAGGCGGGCGTTTAACTTGTCCTGGATATAACCCTTGAGAATGCCGTACTCGATCAGCGTGGTGCATTGGGTCGGCGTGCCTTCGTCATCGACGCTGAGCGAACCTCGGCGATCCGCCAAGGTACCGTCATCGACGATGGTGCACAGGCTGGACGCCACCTTCTGCCCGATCCGGCCACTGTAGGCAGAGCTGCCCTTGCGATTGAAATCACCCTCCAGGCCATGGCCGACGGCCTCGTGCAACAGCACGCCGGACCAGCCAGGCCCAAGCACGACCGGCAAGGAACCGGCCGGTGCCGGCACCGCTTCGAGGTTGACCAGCGCCTGACGCAATGCCTCGCGGGCGTAACCCATGGCGCGATCCTCGGTGAGGAAGTACTGGTAACCGGTACGCCCGCCGCCACCCTGGCCACCGCGCTCGCGGCGGCCGTTCTGCTCGACGATCACGCTGACGTTGAAACGCACCAGAGGGCGGATATCGGCCGCCATACCACCGTCCATTCCGGCCACCAGGATATGCTCCCAGACGCCCGCCAGGCTTACAGTCACCTGCTTGATGCGAGGGTCCAGCGCCCTGGTCGCGACGTCGATGCGCTTGAGCAGCTCGACCTTCTCGGCACGGCCGAGCCCGTCGAGCGGATTGTCCTGCGCGTACAACGGCGCGAATGCCGCCCTGGACAGCACCTTGACCTGGCCTTGCTGGCCGCTGCGCGCGATGGAGCGTGCAGCCTGAGCCGCCTGACGCAATGCATCGGCAGTGATCGCGTTGCTGTAGGCGAAACCGGTTTTCTCGCCGGACAGTGCGCGCACGCCGACGCCCTGCTCCAGATGGAAGCCGCCCTCTTTGACGATGCCATCCTCGAGCACCCAGGACTCGGAAACCTGATCCTGAAAGTACAGGTCCGCCGCATCCACGCCGGGCCCGGCGAGTTCACCGAGCAAGCCTGGCAGGTCATCGATACCCAGGCCGCCAGGTGTCAGCAGTCGCTCGGTGACAGGTAACAGCAGTTCACTCATATTCACTCCAAACTGTCCGTGGCCAGGCACGGTACGGAAAATCGGCGGTGGCGCTGCAGCGGCATTCGCTGGCGGATGGCAGCCTGTTCGGACGCATCCCGAGCGGCAACCAAAGCCGCCTCGCCAGTCGCCTGCTCGCACAGCAGACGGCCCCATGGGTCCACGATAGACGAATGCCCATGGGTGAGGCGACCACCAGGATGCTCTCCACCCTGTGCGGCAGCCAGGATATAGCACTGAGTCTCGATGGCACGGGCACGAATCAACGTCGCCCAGTGCGCTTCACCGGTCACCGTGGTGAACGCCGACGGCACGCTGATCAACTCGGCACCTGCCGCCCTCAGCGCACCATACAGCTCGGCGAAACGCAGGTCATAACACACGCTCAGCCCCAAGCGTCCAACCGGTGTGTCGGCGATCACCAGCCTTTGCCCCGCCGCATAGTCGTCCGATTCACGGTAGTGGCCACGGTTATCTGCAACCTCCGCATCGAACAGATGCAGCTTGTCGTAGCGCGCCACCCGCTGCCCCTGATCATCGAACAGCAGCGAGCAGGCATTCGGCTTGCCCTGCGGGTCGTCGTCGGGCGGTAACGGCAAGGTGCCAGCCACGATCCACAACCTGAGGTCACGGGCGACCTGCTTCAACCAGGGCAGGATCGGCCCGTCGCCAGCGGCTTCGGCGCGACCCAGTCGCGGTAGATCGCTGCGGCCCATTGCGGCGAAGTTCTCCGGTAGCACCGCCAGCCGCGCGCCCGCTTCGGCCGCCTGCTTGAGCAACTCGCGCGCGCGGGCCAGATTGAGCGTTACATCCGCCTGGCTGGCCATCTGAATCACGGCTAAGGACATGCTTTCCCCGATGCTGAAAGACCCGGCCCGATGCGGATCAGTTGGGCTTTTCGAATGGTTTGTCGAAGCTGATCTTAGGCGCCTGCCAAGGCCCCTTGACGTCGTACTGTACGCTGGCGAAACGCGCCACGCGGTCGCCGAGCAGCTTGTCCACCACGAACAGCGCCCCGCCGATCGCCGGTGCGCCGACAATCAGCGCCGCCAGCGGCAGGTTGTTGCTGATCGGCAAGGTGACCAGCAACTTGGCGTCGATCTCGTCACGCGCCATATCCAGCCTGCCATCCAGCTCGAGGTTGGTCGACGGACCGCTGACGGTGATGGGCTCGCGGGTATTGAACACACCCTCCTCGGCCAGCAACCGCCCATCCAGCCGGTCGTAACTGAGCCCCTTGCTGAACAGATCGGAGAAATCCAGCCGCAGGCGGCGCCCTATCGAATTGAAGTTGAGCACACCGAACACGCGCAGCGCCTGGGCACTGCCGTCGATCTCGACAAACTGCCCCTTGCGCAGCCGAGGTCGCATGCTGCCGGAATAGCGCGCCATGGCGAACCATGCGGGCGAACCAGGCCACTGCCCATCCACATCCAGGCGAAAACTGTCACTGGTCACCGAAGGCGCAAAGCCCCACGCAAGCAATACGTCAGCGAGATTGCGCCCTTCGAGGCGGCCCTTGTACCAGGTCTGCGCACTGCCCCAGCCGCCGTTCCCGGTAATCTTCAGGCCCTTGAGGTCGAGAGCGATATCGCGGAACTCGATCCCGCCGCTGACCGGGCGCAGCTTCAACGCCCAGGCGCCGAGCACATTGTCGCCCAGGGAAACCCGTTCGATCGCGACATCCATTGCCGGCAGGCTTTGCGGGTCGACATCAGCCAGCGGATCGGGTCGCTCCTTGACCGCCTCGTCGGATTGCGCGGCAGCCGGCAGACGCAGGCGCTGGAGATCCGCAACGATGATTCCGCCCTCGGCATCTGGCAGGCGAACCGAGCCGCTGATGATCGAACTGCGAAGGCCAAGGTCCCAGGCTTCCCTCATTCGCCGCAGGTCCAGCCCAAGATTGTCGATCCGGGTGCCAAAACCTTCGAAACGATCGATATCGACCTGCGCCCGGCGCAGCAGCGAGCCGGTGGTCTGCTGCGCTTGCGCCTTGCCGTGCTGTTCGAGCACCGCCTGCCAGGCTTTCAAGTCGAGCTGCGGCAGGCGTCCCCTGACATAAAGCCCGGCACTGGCCGGAAGATTGGCCGCCCCAGGCCCGAGACGCAGCTCGCCGCGCCCCTGCGTCCAGGCACCCGGCGGCGCAGCGAACGTCAGTGCGGCGAGTGACCCGTGCCGGACACCGTAGCGACGCTCGGCCCCTTGCAGGGACATCCGCAACGAGGTGTCACGGCGCTCGCGTGCAGGCTTGCCGAACGGCGCTGGCAGATCGATGCGCAGCCCCTGTAGCGAAGAGTCGATCTGCAACTGACTGTCCTCACCTGCCAGGTCCAGTCGCAACTGATAGGGCAACTCACCGCTGGCGGGCAGCGACTGCCCGATAGCGAGCCACTCAGCCAGACGCTTCAACCCCACGGCGCCCTGCGCCTCCACACGAGAGGCTGGCTTGCCGGGCGCTCCTGTCGCTACCGCCTTGCCCTTGACCGGAGCGCCGAACAGACGCGCCTGGATGGCCTCCGCACTCAAGCCTCGCGCGGTGTCGTAGCGGAAACTGCCGCTGAGCTGCTCGAAGGCAAGCTCCGGCTCTGGAATCTTCAGCGTCGCATCGTCGCTGGCAAAATCCACGATGACCCGCGGGGTGCCCTTGCCCAGCGGGATCTGCAGGTCGAGCGCGCCGCTGAGCGCACCCTGCCCCTGCCAGCCTGCGAAGATCTCACCGGTTCCGATCGGCGCCTCCTGAAGCAGCTTCAAGGCATCCGCCAGGCTGCTGGCGACCTGCCCCTTCACGGCCAACTGCGGCACGTTGCCGGCGCCGACGCGAGGAATGTCCGCTGTCGCATCACGCACGTGACTGTCGAGAATCCGCCCTTCCGCGAGCCGGACGCGAACCCCGCTGTCTTCGATCAGCACCTCGCCACGGCCCTGCTGCAGCACGGGCCAGCCGGGCTGAAACGCCAGCTCGGCATCGCGCACCTTGAAGTACAGGCTCAGGCTGCGCGCGCTGTCGGA
Organism: Stutzerimonas kunmingensis; assembly: GCF_021432085.1. Taxonomy (GTDB): domain Bacteria; phylum Pseudomonadota; class Gammaproteobacteria; order Pseudomonadales; family Pseudomonadaceae; genus Stutzerimonas. The sequence continues at coordinate 3,608,973 of NZ_CP090366.1, forward strand.
AGCTCCCTTGCTCAATGCGCCCTGGTACTGGAAATAACCTTGCTCGACCGTACCGCTGCGAATCGCTTCCTTGAGCCAGCTGACCAGCGCCGGGCTTAACGCCTGTGAGCGTGTCGGCAAGTATTTTTCGGTAAAGCGCGCGTCGCCTTCGCTCAAGCCAACCCGCAGGTCCATGTAATCCTCTGCCGCGGGATCCCTGGCCAGGCGGATCAGGAAGTCACCGGCGATCTTGCCTTCCTCGCCGTCGATACGCAGATAGGGCGCAGCCAGCGTGAAGGCCTGCTCGTCCAGCGCCCAGGTCAGACGCCCGCCGGCGTGTCGGTAGCGCCAGGGCTCGGGATACAGTGGCGCAAGCTGCAGGCTGAAGTCGTCGCTGTCCACGCGCAGTTCTCCGCCGCCCAGGTCACCGCGTATGCTGCCACTCGCATTGCCCACCGCCGGTATCCAGTTCTGTGCGGCGAAACTGATGCGGTCCAGATTGGCAGCGAATTGCAGCCGCTGCGACGGTTCCATCTGGGGGCGGTAGTCGAGCTGCAGATTGCGCAGTGTTCCGCTGGGCTGCAGCGCGGTCAGCGTCTCGGTTGCGGCCGGTGGTAGCGGCGCCAGTGCACGGACGAGTGTGGCGATCGGCGCGATACCCAACCGATCAGCCTGCAGCTGCCAATGCTGCTGAGTCTGATCCTGCTGAACCTGGATTCGCGCATCGCCCCAGCGCTCGCCTTCGAGATCGAACGCCAGCCGGTCCAGCAGCAGCCGGTAGCCCTGCTCGTTGCGATCGATATAAGCCTCGCCCCCAAGGTCCTCGAGCTGAACAGGCTCACGATCGGCAAAGGACGTGATCAGTTGCGGCGCGTTAATCCGTAGAACAGCACGCTCCAGCGCCTTTTCGCGCCAGGTTGCCCACAGCTCACCTCCCATCTTCAACGTCTGCAGATGCCAGTCGGCAGTCAGTCGGCGCGGCAACCAGGCGGCCCAGTCGCTTTGTGGCAGGCTAAGATAAACCTGCGCCTCGGCGTGCTGCCAGCGCTGCGGCTGCACCCGCCCCTCAATGCTCAAGGCCAGGGGCTGGCCATCCGGCAGGATGCTGCGCCCGTCCAACCGGAGCCGCACACCGTCGACGAGCAGGCCCAGATCGGTGTAGTTCAGGGTCAGCGGCGGTTCTCCGAATGGCTCCAGCGTGATCTGGCTGTTGCGCACCGCCAGCCCACGCACCCGCTGCAACGACTCGAGAATCTTCTGCGGTTCGGGCGGTTTCTGCTCGGTACGGGCCGGCAAGCCCTCCACTCGCCACTTGCCCTCGGCATCTTCAGCGACAGACAGCTGCACGCCGCTAAACTCCAGCCGGCTCAGCCGCCACTCTCGCGCCCAGAGGCTGGCCGCCAGGTCTGGAACGATGGCAATACGGTCCAGGCGCATCGCGCTGTCACCCTCGCCGAGCAATACATCATGCGCCAGCAAACGGGGAGCGAAACCCTCCCAGCGGCCTTCGAGCCTGCCCAGCGCGATTGGCATGCCCAGCGCCGCCTGCGCCTTCTCCTGCACCTCGGCCCGGTACTCGGCGATTACAGGCACCAGCTGCCGCCCCAGGCTCACGTAGAGCGCGGCCAGAATCAGCCCGAACGCGATTACCCAGAACAGCTGGCGCGACAGTGTCACGAGGAAGGCAGCGAGGCGGTTCATCTGGATGCGCTCCGGTCATCCTGGCCCTTGCGGGCCGGTCTACCATTGTTCAGAGCAACACCACGTCGTACTGTTCCTGGGAGTACATGCTTTCCACCTGGAACTTGATCGAGCGACCGATAAAGGCCTCCAGGTCGGCGACATTGCCCGACTCCTCGTCGAGCAGACGATCGATCACCTTCTGATTGGCCAGCACCCGGTAGCCTTCCGCCTGGTAGGCCCGCGCCTCACGCAGGATCTCGCGGAATATCTCGTAGCAGACGGTCTCCGGCGTCTTCAGCTTGCCGCGCCCCTGACAGCACATGCAGGGTTCGCACAGCACCTGTTCGAGGCTTTCGCGGGTGCGCTTGCGGGTCATCTGCACCAGGCCGAGTTCGGTGATGCCGATGATGTTGGTCTTGGCGTGATCGCGCTCGAGCTGCTTCTCCAGCGTGCGCAGGACCTGGCGACGATGCTCCTCGTCCTCCATGTCGATGAAGTCGATGATGATGATGCCACCCAGATTGCGCAGCCTGAGCTGGCGGGCAATGGCAGTGGCCGACTCGAGATTGGTCTTGAAAATGGTTTCTTCCAGCGTGCGATGACCGACGAATGCACCGGTGTTGACGTCGATGGTGGTCATCGCCTCGGCCGGATCGATGATCAGGTAACCGCCGGACTTGAGCATGACCTTGCGCTCCAGCGCCTTCTGGATCTCGTCCTCGACGCCATAGAGATCGAAGATCGGCCGCTCGCCCGGATAGTGTTCGAGGCGGTCGCCCAGCTCGGGCATCAGCTCGCCGACGAACTGGGTGACCTTCTGGAAATTCTCCCGCGAATCGATACGGATCTTCTCGATCCGCGGATTGACCAGATCACGCAGGGTGCGCATGGCCAGAGAGAGGTCTTCGTAGATCACCGTGGGCGCTTCGACGGTCTTGATCTGACTGGCGATCTGCTCCCACAGACGGCGCAGATAGCGGATATCCATGAGTATCTCGTCGCTGCCGGCCCCTTCAGCCGCGGTACGCAGGATGAAGCCACCGGCTTCCTGGATGCCCTCTGCCTCAACGCATTCGGCAACGACCTGCTTCAGCCGCTCGCGCTCGGCTTCATCTTCGATACGCAGGGAAATGCCGACATGGCTGGTGCGCGGCATGTACACCAGGTAGCGCGATGGGATCGACAGCTGCGTGGTCAGGCGCGCGCCCTTGGTGCCAATGGGGTCCTTGGTGACCTGCACCACCAGACTCTGGCCTTCGTGAACCAGGGCGTTGATCGGCTCGACCGCATTACCCTCGCGGGCGGAAATCTCGGAAGCATGGATGAACGCGGCCCGATCCAGCCCTATGTCGACGAACGCCGCCTGCATACCCGGCAGGACGCGCACCACCTTGCCTTTGTAGATGTTGCCGACGATGCCGCGGCGCTGGGTGCGCTCGACATGCACCTCCTGCAGGACACCGTTCTCCACCACCGCCACCCGCGACTCCATGGGGGTGATGTTCATCAGGATTTCTTCGCTCATTGTTGTTCTCGGCGGTGGCTTGATGTGCAGCGCTAGCTGGTGGTTGAGTCGATTCTAACCGGCCTGCGCGCCGAAGCCACAGGCTCTAGCTTGAGCCTTTGGTCCAACGTGGAAGCCCGAAGGCGTCGATCAGCTGCGCCGTTTCACATAACGGCAGGCCAACCACCGCCGAATAGCTGCCGTGCAACTGGCTGACGAACACCGCGCCCCAGCCCTGGATGGCGTAACCGCCCGCCTTGTCCGCCGGCTCTCCGCTATCCCAATAGCGTTCGGCTTCGGCTTCGTCGATGGTACGGAAGGTCACCTCGCTGATGACCACACGCACCTCGCAGGCACTTCGACTGGCCAGCGCGACGGCGGTCATGACCCGGTGCGTACGCCCGGATAACGCCGCCAGCATGGCGAGCCCGTCGGCACGGTCGGCAGGCTTGCCGAGAATATGCTGATCGAGCACCACGCTGGTGTCGGCACCCAGCACGCAGCCGTCGCGATCCCCCAGACTGACGAGCCCGGCGAGCGCCTTGTCGCGCGCAACGCGCTCGACATACGCCTCGGGCGACTCGGTTGGCGATGGCGTTTCATCGACGGACACGCCGACGAGAGAAAACGGCACGCCGATCTGCGCGAGCAATTCGCGGCGGCGGGGTGATGCCGAGGCAAGAAACAGAGCGCCCATGGCAGTTCCTCAGACGGTAAAGCGACAGCGTCGCATATCCGGGGTGCGTCGAGGAAGGCGCAGAGGACCGGCGTAAGGACTACGCCGGGCATGCATCAGAACTTGAAGTTGACCACCTGATCACCCTTGAGCGACAGCGTGCGCTTCTGGGTAATGCCACCGGAGGTGACCTGAATGTCATAGACACCGCTGTCGAGCACCAGCGAAACCGGCGTGGCGCCATGCTCCTTGTCGTTGATGCGGACCCGATCATCGTACTTGTTGCTACGCACGATCAGCGAGTGGGTCTTGCTGTCGCATTGCTCGTAGGGCACATTGAGGATCGCGCACGGCATCATCTTCTTCGCCGTGATGGTCGCCTCGACGTTCATCTGCGCGTTGACGGTGCCGTCCAGGCTCATGCTTGCCTGGGCGAAGTCGGTACGTGTGCGGTAGCGGTACCAGGCGGTATCCAGTTCGACATCGGCAACCTGCTCGCGGATATCCTCGGCCAGCACACGCTGGTAGTTTTCCAGCACCCATTGCGACATCTGACCATCGTTGCGGTGCTCGGCCAGGCAGGCCGCGAGGCTCTTGCTGGCGGAACAGCGGAACGAAACCGACTGCTCGAAGCGGATGGTCTTGTCCAGCTTGCGGGCAATGGCCTGAATCTTCTTGCTGTTGCGCTCGCGAACCTCGGCCGCCAGCTGGGTCTTGAGACGATCGACGTCACGCGCGGCAAGCGAGAACTTCAGGTGCTGGCTGCCGAGATCCTTCTCCAGAGCTTCGACGCGTTCGCCAATGGCTTTCTCGGCTTCGGCACTACGTTTGTGCTCGTCCAGCAGCTCATCGAGACGCTTGCGCTCGGCGCTCTGACCGAGGAAGTCGTCGACCTCCAGGCGAATCAGCTTCTTGCTGTTGGCCAGCTGCAATTGCACGGCAGCGAGCTCGCTCTTCTCGGCTCGCAGCGCATCTTCAAGCTTCTGCTTTTCAAGGAGAATGGCGTCGAGCTCTGCAATCTTGCCGGCCAGCTGCTCGGCGCGAGGCGAATCGGCAGCGGACTCAGAGGGAGCGGTAACGGTGGAGAGCGTACCTGGGGCCGACAGCTTGGCCAACTGAGGGGCCTGCGGGGCGCTATCGGCCTGAGAGTAACCAGTGCTCATGACCAGCGTCATCAGCAGCGACCCTACCGCGCCGGCAGCCAGCACCGCACGGGCGCCACGAGAGCCTTGCGGCCTGGAAAAAATCGAACTGCCAGCTTCCATACTCATCGCCCGTGCTGTTGTGCTTATCGTCTTCTGAAGCAGAAACCAGTAATGGCGGAACGCCATAGCGGCAGCATGATTTCAGAATTGCTTTGGAGCAGCAAGGCGTAAGCCGTGCCCGGCGGCACAAACCCACACAAAAGATCAGATTTTTTCAGCGCAGAGTACGACGGACGAAATCGACCGGGCGTTGGTCAATACACCGCAAATCGCTGACGCAGCCCCTGCAACGCGACATAAACCCAAGGCCAGAGCAATGCGCTGACCGGCACAGGCACGAGGAACAGCAGCGTCGGCGGCCGATTACCGGTCAGCGTGTTCAGCCAGAGCTGCACCAACTGGGCGAGGCCGAGCACAACCAGCAGCACCATGCTCTGTTGCCACAGCGGAAACATGCGCAGGCGTTGTTGCAGGCTCAGCACCAGAAAAGCGATCAGAATCAGCGGCAAGGCGCTCTGGCCGAACAGCGTGCCGGCCAGCACGTCCTGCGCGAGCCCGAAACAGAACGCGGCGCCCAGCCCACCGCGATGCGGCAGAACCAACGACCAGAAGGCGATGACCAACCCCAGCCATAGCGGCCGTGCGATCTCCGCGCTGCCGGGCATGGGCGCGACGCTGAGCAGCAGCGCGATCGTCAGGCTGAACCAGATGACCCATCCATTATTTGGCCGCCCGCTGATCATTGCGCCTCCTCCGATACCGTTGTCGACGACGAAGCGGCGGGCGCCTGCTCGGAATCGCTCGTTTCAGCCCCCGCCTCAGCAGCGGGTGCGGGCGCAGGTGCGGCTGCCTCCGCGCCTTCGGCAGCGGCTTTCTGATCGGCATCGGCCTGGGCCTCGGCAGCGTCGGCGGCCCGCTCTTCCGGCGTCCGCGAATCGCTGAAGACCAGCATCAGATAGCGGCTGCGATTGAGCATGGCGGTCGGCACCGCACGTACGATGGCGAACGGCTGGCCGGAGCCGTGCACCACCTCGGTCACCTGCGCCACCGGATAGCCGCTAGGGAATCGCTGACCGAGCCCGGAACTGACCAGCAAATCTCCTGCTTTGACATCAGCCGTTTCGGCCACATGGCGCAGCTCGAGATAGTCCGGATTGCCGGTGCCCACGGCGATCGCACGCAGTCCGTTGCGGTTGACCTGCACCGGAATGCTATGGGTGACATCGGTCAGCAGCAGCACGCGCGCGGCATACGGCAGCACCTCGACGACCTGCCCCATCAGGCCGCTGGCATCGAGCACCGGCTGCCCCATGAAGACGCCGTCCTTCTCGCCCTTGTCGATCAGGATGCGATGGGTGAACGGGTTTGGGTCCAGTCCGATCAGCTCGGCGACGATGACCTTGTCATCCACCAGCGCCGCCGAGTTGAGCAACTCGCGCAGGCGCACGTTCTGCTCGGTGAGCATCGCCAGCTTCTGCAGGCGCCGCTGCATCAGCAGCGCCTCGGCCTTGAGCTTCTCGTTCTCGGCCATCAGGCTGCTGCTACTGGCGATCTGCTCGGTCGCACCTCTCCAGATCCGCACCGGCATGTCGGCGACCCAGTAGAACGGCGTCAGTACCAGCCCCATCTGGCTGCGTACCGTCTTCAGCGCGTCGAAGCGTGCATCCACCACCATCAGCACGACACAAAGCACGACGAACACCAGCAGGCGCACACCGAGCAAAGGTCCCTTGGCAAATAGCGGCTTGATTGCAACTACCTCACGAGTAAAAGCTTGAGACTAAACGCGACAAGCCGAAAGCCGGTGCGACCGGATCTTTCGGCTTGTCGTGAGCACAGCGGCGCAGGCTCACTCCGTGGACAGCAGGTCCATGGCGTGACGATCCATCATCTCCAGCGCGCGACCACCGCCACGGGCGACGCAGGTCAGCGGCTCCTCGGCGACGATCACCGGCAGACCGGTTTCCTGGGCGAGCAGCTTGTCCAGATCACGCAGCAGCGCGCCGCCGCCTGTCAACACCAGGCCGCGCTCGGCGATGTCGGAGGCCAGCTCCGGCGGAGATTGCTCCAGCGCGCTCTTGACCGCTTGAACGATGGTCGCCAGCGATTCCTGCAGGGCTTCGAGCACTTCGTTGGAATTCAGGGTGAAGCTGCGCGGCACGCCTTCGGCCAGGTTGCGGCCACGGACGTCCACTTCGCGGACCTCGCCGCCCGGGAAGGCGGTACCGATTTCCTGCTTGATGCGCTCGGCAGTGGATTCGCCGATCAGGCTGCCGTAGTTGCGACGCACGTAGGTCACGATGGATTCGTCGAAACGATCACCGCCGACTCGCACGGATTCGGCGTAGACCACGCCGTTGAGGGAAATCAGCGCGATCTCGGTGGTACCTCCACCGATGTCCACGACCATGGAGCCGCGGGCCTCGTCCACCGGCAGACCGGCACCGATCGCAGCGGCCATCGGTTCCTCGATCAGGAACACTTCGCGAGCACCGGCGCCGAGTGCGGACTCACGAATGGCACGACGCTCGACCTGGGTCGACTTGCAGGGCACGCAGATCAGCACGCGCGGGCTGGGCTGCAGGAAGCTGTTCTCGTGCACCTTGTTGATGAAGTACTGCAGCATCTTCTCGCAGACGCTGAAGTCGGCGATCACACCGTCCTTCATCGGACGGATCGCGTTGATGTTGCCCGGGGTACGGCCCAGCATGCGCTTGGCCTCGGTGCCGACGGCGACAACGCTCTTCTGGTTGCCGTGGCTACGAATGGCGACTACAGAGGGTTCGTCGAGAACAATGCCGCGATCGCGCACATAAATAAGGGTATTGGCAGTGCCCAGGTCGATCGACAGATCACTGGAAAACATGCCACGCAGTTTCTTGAACATGGGAAAAGGGCCCTGGGGCAAACGCGTGGGGAAAAAAAGTGCCGCAAACTCTAACAATGGTGCGAAGTTAGGGCAAGGCGAGAGTCCGCCCGCGTGGCGCCAGAAATGAGGCATTGCGTGCCAGGTCGCATGACGATGGTCGCAACTCATCCTAAGGCCGCGCACCGCGTCCACGCTACCGATAACCGCCTCGGGCATGTAAGATTGACGGCTTTTCCGGGCCAGAAAGCCCATTGCCGCGGCTCGTCCCGTGCTGCCATGCACCCCGTCCAGTCGACGGAAGGTGCAGTCCCGATTCGCTTTCCGCTGGAGATACCCGATGGCGCTTGAACGCACCGAGGTGGAGAAGATCGCTCATCTGGCCCGCCTGGGCCTGTCTGAAGCCGACCTGCCCCGCACCACCGAGACCCTCAACAATATCCTCGGCCTGATCGACCGCATGCAGGCGGTCGACACCACTGGTATCGAGCCGCTGGCCCACCCGCTGGAAACCACCCAGCGCCTGCGTGCCGATGCAGTTACCGAGAGCAACCAGCGTGATGCCTACCAGGCCATCGCACCCGCCGTGGAAGAAGGCCTCTATCTGGTTCCGCGAGTGATCGAGTGATGATGAAGGATTCCGACATGCACAACCTGACGCTTGCCGAGATCGCCCGGAACCTCGCCGAGAAGCACTTCTCCGCCGAGGAACTGACGCGCACCCTGCTGGCCCGCATCGAGCAGCTCGACCCGCAGCTCAACGCGTTCATCAGCGTGACCGACGAGCTTGCCATCGCACAGGCCAAGGCCGCCGACGCGCGTCGCGCCGCCGGCGAGAACGGCGCCCTGCTCGGCGCACCGATCGGCCACAAGGACCTGTTCTGCACCCAGGGCATCCGCACCAGCTGCGGCTCGAAGATTCTCGACAACTTCAATGCGCCCTACGATGCCACCGTGGTGGAACGGCTCGCAGCTGCCGGCACGGTTACCCTCGGCAAGCTGAACATGGACGAATTCGCCATGGGCTCTGCCAACGAGTCGAGCTATTACGGCGCGGTGAAGAACCCCTGGGACCTGACCCGGGTACCCGGCGGCTCCTCCGGCGGTTCCGCCGCGGCCATCGCCGCACGACTGTTGCCCGCTGCGACCGGCACCGACACCGGCGGTTCGATCCGCCAGCCGGCTGCGCTGACCAACCTCACCGGCCTCAAGCCGACCTACGGCCGGGTATCGCGCTGGGGCATGGTCGCCTATGCATCGAGTCTCGATCAGGGCGGCCCGATGGCACGCACGGCCGAAGACTGCGCGCTGCTGTTGTCGGCAATGGCCGGCTTCGACGCCAAGGACTCCACCAGCGTCGACCAGCCGCTGGACGATTACCTCGCCGCGCTGAGCCAGCCGCTCGCCGGTCTGCGCATCGGCCTGCCGAAGGAGTACTTCGGCGCCGGCCTCGATCCGAAGATCGCTGACGCCGTCATGGCATCCGTCGAGGAACTGAAGAAGCTCGGCGCCACGGTCAAGGAAATCAGCCTGCCGAACATGCAGCATGCGATTCCTTCCTACTACGTGATCGCGCCAGCCGAGGCCTCTTCCAACCTCTCGCGTTTCGATGGCGTACGCTTCGGCTATCGCTGCGAAAACCCGGTCGACCTCACCGACCTCTACAAGCGCTCGCGCGCCGAAGGCTTCGGTGACGAAGTCAAGCGGCGCATCATGGTCGGCACCTACGCGCTGTCCGCCGGTTACTACGATGCCTACTACCTCAAGGCGCAGAAAATCCGCCGCCTGATCAAGCAGGACTTCGTCGCTGCCTTCGAGCAGGTCGACGTGATCCTCGGCCCGACCACGCCGAACCTGGCCTGGAAGCTGGGCGAGAAGAACGCCGATCCGGTTTCGGCCTATCTGGAAGACATCTACACCATCACCGCCAACCTGGCGGGCATTCCGGGCCTGTCGATGCCGGCCGGCTTCATCGATGGCCTGCCGGTGGGTGTGCAACTGCTGGCGCCGTACTTCGAGGAAGCGCGCCTGCTCAATGTGGCGCACCAGTATCAACAAGTCACCGATTGGCACATGCGCGCCCCGACCGGATTCTGAGGAGATTGAAGATGCAATGGGAAACCGTGATCGGGCTGGAGATCCACGCACAGCTCGCGACCCAGTCGAAGATCTTTTCCGGCAGCGCCACCACCTTCGGCGCCGAGCCCAACACCCAGGCCAGCCTGGTCGACCTCGGCATGCCCGGCACCCTGCCGGTGCTCAATGCCGAAGCCGTGCGCATGGCCTGCAAGTTCGGCCTGGCGATCGATGCCGAGATCGCGCCGAAGAACGTCTTCGCGCGCAAGAACTACTTCTACCCTGACCTGCCCAAGGGCTACCAGACCAGCCAGATGGATCACCCCATCGTCGGCAAGGGTTATCTGGACATCACCCTGGAAGACGGCAGCACGCGGCGCATCGGCATCACCCGCGCGCACCTGGAAGAGGACGCCGGCAAGAGCCTGCACGAAGACTTCCACGGCATGAGCGGCATCGACCTCAACCGCGCCGGCACGCCGCTACTTGAAATCGTCTCCGAGCCGGACATCCGTTCGGCCAAGGAAGCGGTCGCCTACGTCAAGGCGATCCACGCCCTGGTGCGCTACCTCGGCATCTGCGACGGCAACATGGCCGAAGGTTCGCTGCGCTGCGACTGCAACGTCTCGGTGCGGCCGAAAGGCCAGGCCGAGTTCGGCACCCGCGCCGAGATCAAGAACGTCAACTCCTTCCGCTTCATCGAGAAGGCGATCAACCACGAGGTGCAGCGGCAGATCGAGCTGATCGAGGACGGCGGCAAGGTGGTGCAGGAAACCCGCCTGTACGACCCGAACAAGGACGAGACGCGCTCCATGCGCAGCAAGGAAGAAGCCAACGATTACCGCTACTTCCCCTGCCCCGACCTGCTGCCGGTGGTGATCGAGCAGAGCTTCCTCGACGAAGTACGCGCCAGCCTGCCGGAACTGCCGGTGCAGAAGCGCGAGCGCTTCGAGCGCGAGTTCGGCCTGTCCGCCTACGACGCCAGCGTACTCTCTGCCAGCCGCGAACTGGCCGACTACTTCGAACAGGTCAACAGCACCTGCGGCGACGCCAAGCTGGCCGCCAACTGGGTGATGGGCGAGCTGTCCAGCCTGCTCAACAAGGAAGGCCTGGAGATCGAGCAGTCACCGGTTAGCGCCGAGCAGCTGGGCGGCATGATCCTGCGCATCAAGGACGACACCATCAGCGGCAAGATCGCCAAGATGGTCTTCGAGGCCATGGCCACCGGCGAAGGCTCGGCTGACGAGATCATCGAGAAGAAGGGCCTCAAGCAGGTCACTGATTCCGGCGCCATCGAGTCGATGCTGGACGAAGTGCTGGCAGCGAATGCCGAGCAGGTCGAACAGTACCGCGCCAGCGACGAAGCCAAGCGCGGCAAGATGTTCGGCTTCTTCGTCGGCCAGGCGATGAAAGCTTCCAAGGGCAAGGCCAACCCTGGCCAGGTGAACCAACTGCTGAAGAAAAAACTCGAAGGCTAAGCTGAGCGATGGCCCTCCGCGGTTGCCCCTGCTGCAACCGCGGACATCGCTGCATCACCGCTCCCGGCATCGCCACAACGTCACGACACCTGCCGCGGGCCATCGCCGACTCAGCGATCGACCCAACGGAAGGATTGTTCATGCGCCTGACACGCTTCACCGCCCTATTGTTGCTGGCCTTGCTGGTCAGCGGCTGCGCAGATCGCCAGCCGGCTCAACCCGCCAAGGCGCCACCGACCACGCAAGAGCGCTTCAGCCAGAGCGGCAAGGCCTCCTATTACGCGCGGATGCATCACGGCCAGCGTACCGCCAACGGCGAAACCCATGATCAGAACGCGCTGGTGGCCGCTCATCGCAGCCTGCCTTTCGGCACGCGGGTGCGGGTCACCAACGAGCAGAACGGCAAGCAGGTGGTGGTACGTATCAACGATCGCGGACCATTTCGCCGCGGCCGCATCATCGACCTTTCCCGCGCCGCCGCGGCACAACTGGACATGCTCAAGACCGGCGTGATCCGCGTGCGTATCGAAACCCTCCCATGAAGGAACAGGCACCTGCAGTGATGTCACAGAGCACAGACTGCGCTACCTCAGCCACGGGAGCGCCCGCATGTCGCTGATTACCTTTGGCTACCTCATCAGCGGCCTGGTACTGCTCGTCGTCGGTGCCGAAGCGCTGGTACGCGGCGCGGCCAAACTGGCCAGCCGCTTCGGCATTCCGCCCCTGATCATCGGATTGACGGTGGTGGCCTTCGGCACCAGCGCCCCGGAAACAGCCGTCAGCGTGCAGGCGTCGCTGAATGGCAGCGGTGACATCGCAGTAGGCAACGTGATCGGCAGCAACATCGCGAACATCCTGCTGATTCTCGGCATTTCCGCACTGATCGCACCGCTGGTGGTATCCCGGCAACTGATCCGCCTCGATGTGCCAGTGATGATCGGCGCCGGCCTGCTCTGCTATGGACTGGCCTGGAACGGCAGCATCAGCCGACTGGACGGTATCCTGCTGCTCGTTGCCCTGATTGGTTACACGCTGTTTCTGGTCCTCGCCAGCAAGCGGGACAAGCCGGGACCAGGCGTCGATGAATTCGACACCGAGTTCGGCCCGGACGCTGGCGACAAGCCTTATGCCTGGGTGCTCCAGCTGCTGCTGATCCTGCTCGGCCTGGGGCTGCTGGTGGGAGGCTCGAATCTGCTGATCGAAGGTGCCGTTGGCCTTGCGCGCGCGCTCGGTCTTTCCGAGCTGGTCATCGGCCTGACGGTGGTTGCGGTCGGCACCTCGATGCCGGAGCTGGCGACCTCGGTGCTGGCGGTCATCAAGGGGGAGCGCGACATTGCTGTCGGCAATGTGGTGGGCAGCTGCATCTTCAACCTGCTGCTGGTACTCGGCGCCGGCGCCGCGGTGGCCGCGGAAGGCCTGTCCATTTCCCCCAATGCGCAGTCCTTCGACTTCCCGGTAATGCTGGCCGTGTTCGTCGCCTGCCTGCCGATTTTCTTTTCCGGGTATTGCATACGGCGCTGGGAAGGTCTGATGTTTTTCGCCTATTACCTGGCCTACACCCTGTACCTGGTGATGTTCGCCACCGGCCTGGGTGCCATCGAGCTGCTGCGCGACGCGATGCTCTGGTTCGCGTTCCCCTTGACGGCCGTCACGCTTTTGGTGATCTTCCTGCGCGCCTGGCAACACCAGCGCTGAAACACCCACTTTCTGGATTTTTTGCGGAGCGCCCCATCGTGACCCTGATGACCTTTGTCTACCTCATAGCCGGCCTGGTGCTGCTCGTTGCCGGCGCGGAGGTCCTGGTGCGAGGTGCAGCCAAACTCGCCGCCCAGTTCGGCATCTCCCCACTGGTCATTGGCCTCACCGTGGTCGCCTTCGGCACCAGCGCGCCGGAGACGGCCGTCAGCGTGCAGGCCGCACTCAATGGCAGCGGTGACATCGCGATCGGTAACGTCGTGGGCAGCAACATCGCCAACGTGCTGCTGATTCTCGGCATGACCGCACTGGTCGCACCACTGGTGGTATCGCGTCAACTGATCCGTCTGGACGTGCCGATCATGATCGGCGCCAGCCTCGTGACCTTCGGCCTAGCCTGGGACGGAGAACTCAGCCGTATCGACGGTGCACTGCTGTTCACCGCGGTGGTGGTCTACACGCTGTTCCTGATCATAAGCAGTCGCCGCGAAAAAGCTGCGGAAGTCGACGACGAGTTTGCCAAGGAGTTCGGCCTGGATGAGCCGGCCAAGCCGCATGCTGGGCTGATCAACGCTGGCCTGGTGATCGCAGGCCTGGTGTTGCTGGTGGTGGGCTCCAATTTCCTCGTCGAGGGCGCCGTGGCCCTGGCCCGGGCGCTCGGCCTATCGGAGTTGGTCATTGGCCTGACCGTGATCGCCATCGGCACCTCACTGCCAGAACTGGCCACCTCGATCATGGCGGCCTTTCGCGGCGAGCGCGATATCGCCGTCGGCAACATCGTTGGCAGCAACATCTTCAACCTGCTCTGCGTACTCGGCCTGGCCTCGCTGGTGTCGCCGCAGGCGATCGGTGTGTCTTCGAACGCGCTAGCCTTTGATTTCCCGGTGATGATCGCGGTAGCGGTAGCCTGCCTGCCGATTTTCTTCGCCGGCTACTGCATCAAGCGCTGGGAAGGCGCCCTGTTCGTCGCCTATTACGTGGCTTACACCCTGTACCTGGTGCTGACCAGTACCGGCCGCCCGTTCGCGGAAACCTTTGGCGACGCCATGCTGGGCTATGCACTGCCGCTGACCGCGATCACGCTGCTGGTCATCGCCGGCCGCGCCTGGAAAACCCAGCGCTGACAACAGGACAAACCACCGGCGGGCCTGGCTGGCCCGCCTTCACTCAGCCCTCACGCACCTGAGGCCGCGGCAACTCGAACACCTGGGCACTCTCCTCTTCGTCACCCATGCGGTTGAGGGTCCCGTCGACCACCGCGCCGTTCTCCATGCTCAACTGGCGATAGCGGATGTTCCCGCGCACGCGCGCGTTGGAATGCAGTTCGAGCAGATGCTCGACCACCAGATCGCCGACGATGGTGCCGTCGATCAGCGCATCGTAACTGCTCACGTTGCCCTCAATTCTTCCCTCGGCGCTCAGGGCCAGCAGGCTGTGTGTGCCCGGCTTGTGGCAGACATCGCCGCGCACTTCACCGCTAACCTTCAATCCTTCCTCGAAGGTCACATCCCCGATCAGGGACAGGTTGTCGGAGATCAGGCTGGAAAATTGATCGATGGTGACGCGGGGTACCGGCTTCTTCTTGTTGAACATCATCTACTCCAAAAAAGTTAACGGGCCTTCTTCTGCTGACGGAAGAACGCCAGATCGGTCTGCAGCCGCTCGACCTGCGCTGAGAGAGTGGCTATACGCCTTAGCAATTGCTCTTCGGTGGCCTGGATTTCCTGGCGCTTCAACCGGCTCTGCCCAAGCGCGGCCCTGAGTGCCTGGCTGTCCTGCGTCAGCGCCTCGACCTGTCGTGCATGAGCCACCTGCTCGTGGTTGCGCAGGTACAGCAGCGCGCCGATCACACAGAGCAGTCCAAAGATCAGCCAACGTCCGCTGCGAGCGCTGCGCGCGGCTTGCAGTCGGTGCTCGGCGCGTAGCAACTCGCGCGTGGAAGGGCGTTTAGTCCTCAGCCAGGCCATCGCTGTCACGCTCCAGATCACCCAGGGCCAGGAACCGCTGCGGGTCGACGAAGCGCCCCTTGTGCAACACTTCGAAATGCAGATGAGGACCAGTGGATCGGCCTGTCGAACCCACCGCACCGATACGCTGTGCCGGCGTGACGACCTCACCCTGGCGAACATCCAGTCGCGACAGGTGGGCATAGCGCGTGACCAGGCGATTGCCATGGTCGATCTCCACCAGTTTGCCGTAGGCACCTCGGTAGCCGGCGAAGCGCACCCGACCTCCCGCCGCAGCGACCACGTCGGAGCCGCTGCGCAATGCGAAGTCCACCCCGGAATGGAACGCCAGTTTCTTGCGGAAGGGGTCGACGCGATTGCCGAATGCCGAGCCCAGCCGTGCCTCGCCTACCGGTCGCCGTGACGGAATCGCCATGAGCGCCGCGTTGCGCTCGGCCACTTGTTGCATCAGCCCGTCCAGCATCACCCGCATGCAGCGTGCCGAGGTCTCGCTGTGCTGCAGGTCGGCAAGGCCCAGCCGCTCGGCATCGACCTGCAGGTCCCCCGAACAACCCCGAGGCGGCAACAGCGCGCCGCCCTGCCCTGCGCCGTCCGCGCGAGCCGGCACCAGCACGGGCAGCAGCGCCGGGTCCAACGCCGACAGCTGGCCATGCAGAACACGCTGTTGATCCATCATCTGCTGCAGGGCGAGCAGATCGGATTCGAGAGTTTTCAACCGGCCGACCACCTCGCCGACGCGGGCGATGGCAAAGCGGTCCTCATCCTCGACGGGTACATCACCCTGATGCGTGGCCAGGTTCGGCGTGCGCAGATCGCTGCCAAGCCAGACACCGCCGGCAAAGCTTCCCAGACTCAGCACCAGCAACAGCGCAAAACCCGGAACCGCAAGGCGCCGCAGGTTCACCACGCGTATGTCGTCACGCGTCAGCGAGCGGCTCGAAGGTGTGAAAAATGCCATGAGAGATTCCCTAGAACACGGAGCGGCCGCCTCGCCAGGCAAGCCGTTGAACGTCCAGGGCAATTTGACGCAAACGCACTTTTTTTTCTGAGGCCTGATGACCGATTACGACCATCGCGCCGCGATTCTTAAGCTGAGAGCCGCATTGGCGACGAACGGCGCGGCGAATCGCAGCCAAGGTCTCGACTAGATCCAGCCCAGCCAGCCCAGCAGAAACAGCCCGGCGTTGATGCTCAGCGCTGCCATCAGCGTCGTGATGACAATGATGGTCGCGGCCAGCTGATGATTAGAATTGACCGCGCGCGCCATGACGAAACTCGCTGCCGCCGTTGGGCTGGCAAAGTAGAGAAACAGGATACCCAGCTCCGCATCGCGAAAGCCGTAGGCCCAAGCACCCAGGGTCGCGAGTGCCGGCAGCCAGACCATCTTCATCAGACTCGAACTGAGCGCACTGCCGCTGCTCTTGCGCAACGCATCCAATGACAGCGTGGCGCCGATGCAGATGAGCGCCAGTGGCAAGGTCATCTGCGCAAAGTACTGGCCCGAGGTCATCAGCCAGCCCGGCAAGTCAATCTGCCAATAGGCAAAGGGCACGGCCGCGACCACACCAATGATCAGCGGATTACGCAGGATGCTGAGCAAAATTTCTTTCGGGCCGACCTGTCCATCCGGGCTGTAGATGGCGAGCACCATCGCCGAGAGGCTGTTGTAGACCAGAATCACCACCCCGGCGAGCACACCGCCAACCGACAGGCCGTAGTCACCGTAGAGGCTGCTGGCCAGCGCCAGACCGACGATGCCGTTGTTGCCACGAAAAGCGCCCTGCACGTACACGCCGCGATCGGATGCCGGGCAACGCCACAAGGCCCAGACCCAGGCCACGGTGAATGTCGCAATTGTGGCGAGCACGAAATAGAGCAGCAGTGCCGGCTGCAGCGCCGCTGTCAGATCGGCCTTGATGATGGAGATGAACAGCAGCGTCGGCATGGTGCCCCTGAACACCAGCGCCGAAGCCGTATACACGAACGCAGCGTCGATCCAGCCGAGGCGCTTGAGCGCGACACCGAGAAACAACATGGCAAACACCGGCGCAGTGACGCTCAGGGTTTGCAGTACGAGGGGGAGCATGGAAGACGCCTGCAACTACAAAGCTCGCAAGCATAAAGCATGCGTTACGCGAGGGCTCGGGCGTCGTGTGATGACAACGCCGCCCCCGCGAGACGATGACGCCGGTTAGCGTCGCACCGGACGTTTCTGTAGCTTGCGCTGCAAGGTCCGTCGATGCATGCCCAGGGCACGGGCGGTAGCGGAGATATTGCCGTCGTGCTCACTGAGCACCCGCTGGATATGCTCCCACTGCAGGCGATCGACCGACATGGGATTTTCCGGCACCAGGCTGTCGAGATCGGCATGCTGCGACAACAATGCCGCCAGCACGTCGTCGGCATCGGCAGGCTTGCATAGGTAATTGCAGGCGCCGCGCTTGATCGCTTCCACCGCTGTGGCGATGCTCGAGTAACCGGTCAGGATCAACACCCGCATCTCGGGGTCCAGCTCGAGCAACTTGGGCAGCAGCACCAGGCCCGAATCGCCTTCCATCTTAAGGTCGAGCACTGCGTAGTCAGGAATATCCTGCTTGGCCAGGGCCAGGCCCTCCTCGGCAGAACCAGCAATGCTGACCTGCAGGCCCCGGCGACTCATGGCGCGCGCCATTACCCGGGTGAACGTCGGATCGTCATCCACCAACAGCAGGTGAGGTTGTTCTTCACCCTCTTGCTGCAACTCGTCGGTCATCTGTGCATTCCTCGCATTGGTCACGATCAGGATCAGGCGCGTACCGAACCATGCGGTAGGCGCAGTTCGGTCAGTGTGCCACCTTCTTCGTGATTGTAGAGCTTCACCGTGCCACCGGCGCGCGTGACGCTGGCCTGACTGAGAAATAGACCAAGGCCGAAACCCTTGCCCTTGGTCGTGATGAAGGGTCTGCCGATCTGCTCGGCGATGGCCAGCGGAACACCGGCGCCGTGGTCACGAATGGTCAGTTTGATCCACTGCGGATCCCAGTCCAGGCGTATTTCCAGATCCTCGGGACTGGCATCGGTGGCGTTGTTCAACAGGTTGAGCAGCGACTGGCTGAGGTCCGCCGGCGGCATCAGCTTCGGCGCACTGCCAAGACCGACGCACTGGAAGCGGAATGTTGCCTCTGGACGCATCAGGTGCCAGCGCTGCAGGACCGAGTCGACCCATTCGCGTGCGGTCTGCTCGACGACCGCCTGGCGCCTGTCCGCCTCGGCGGCGCGGACCAGCTGACGCAGGCTCTCCTTGCACAGCTGGACCTGCGACTGCAGCAGGCCGAGATCCTCGCTCAGCTGCGGGTCCTTGTATTCCTGGCGCAACTCCTTGAGCAGCACGCTCATGGTTGCCAGCGGCGTGCCCAGTTCATGAGCGGCGCCAGCGGCCTGGGTGGCCACGGCGAGCAGTTGCTGGTCACGCATGCTCTCCTCGCGGCGCTGGGCCTGCTGCTGTTCCTGTCGGCGCAGCTGTTCGGCCATGCGCGCGACGAAGAAAGTGATCAGCGCGGCCGCCAGCGCGAAACTCAGCCACATGCCGTAAACCTGCAGCGTCGCCCGCTCGAAGGGTGGCAGGGTGAGCGGGTCGTACCAGACCAGCATCAGCGTGTAACCCAGCAGCGCCAGGCCGGAAAGCACGATGGAATAAAGCCACGGCAGGGTTGCCGCAGCGATGGTCAGCGGCACCAGGTAGTAGGACACGAACGGATTGGTCGAGCCGCCGGAGTAGTACAGCAGCGCGCTGTGGATCATCAGGTCGCAGCCCAGATGCACGGCGTATTCCAGCTCGGTGACGGGCCAGGGGCCGCGCAAACGCAGTGCCGTACCCAGACAGAGCACCGCCGACACGGCCAGCGTGATGCCCAGCGCCAGCCAAGGCAGCGTCAGCATCTGCGTCGCGTAAGCCACGCCCACGGCGCCGGACTGTGCAGCCAGCACCACGATGCGAATAAGGGTCAGAAGCCGAAGGTTCTGCCGGCTGGCAGATAGCAGCGGGACGGATGTGTACATGGAGTCTCCAAGAATTCGGCGGAGTATAACCAAGCCGTCTGGCGGCCAAACCGAAATGCGGCAACTCGACGCACGGGCAGCTGCATACATTCACCGGCGCAGGTAGAGTCTTGCGCTATCGCACCGGCAGGTGCACATGCCAAGGATCCGTTATGCAGCCAACTCTCTTCCGCAGTGCAGCCCTCATGGCGCTGATCACCAGCCTCGTCAGCCTGCCCGCCATGGCCGAGGAACCACGCTACAACCAGGTCGCCCTGCGCGCCGAGGTCAGCAGCGAAGTGGCCCATGACCGCATGCACGTCACGCTCTACAGCGAAGCACAACACAACGACCCCGCCCAGCTCGCGGCAGAGACCACCCGCGCGCTGAACCAGGCGCTGCAGACCGCTCGGCAGAGCAAGGATGTGATCGTCAGCCAGGGCAGCCGCAACAGCTATCCAATCTATGACGACAAGGGCCAGCAGATCTCCGGCTGGCGGGAGCGTGCCGAGCTGCGCCTGGAGAGCGGCAACTTTGCCAGCCTGTCGAAGCTGACCGCCGAGCTGATGAAGAGCCTGAAGATGAGCAGCATGCATTTCAGTGTCTCCGACCCGATCCGCAAGCAGAACGAGGATGCCCTGCTCAAGGAGGCGGTCGCCGCGTTCCAGGCGCGCGCCCAACTCGCGACCGAAGCGCTCGGCGGCAGCGGTTACAAGCTGGTGAGCCTCAACCTCAACGGCGGCGGATTTCAACCTGTCATGCGCAGCAGCGCGATGAAGATGGACATGATGGAGTCGGCACCCATCCCTGAAATCGAAGCGGGCACTCGCCAGGTCACGATCAACGCCGACGGCGTCATCGAAGTTCAGATGCCGTGACCGAAACTGACCGTTCGGACCACTTCTAAATATTCGCTTACAAATAGCCAGCCCGCGCTGTGCAAGGGCTGGCAACCGATTTGACGACCCAGATGAGAAATAAGCGCAGTAGATTCTAAATTCTCGTTTACGAATGATTATCATGCGGGCGCCAACGAGACGGCTACAAGGAGCCCGCATGTCTACCCCCTTCGCACGTACCGCCCTGTCCTGCGCCATGATCGGCTGCAGCTGGACGGCTCTCGCCCAGAACGCGCCTGTCACGCTCAACGACACGGTCGTCAGCGCCTCCGGCTTCGAACAGAAGATCACCGAAGCACCGGCCAGCATCAGCGTCATCAGCCGTGAAGACCTGCAGCAGAAGCGCTACAACAACCTGGCGCAGGCACTGGGCGACGTGGAAGGCATCGATATCGGCCAGGGCACCGGCAAGACCGGCGGGCTCAACATCAGCATTCGCGGCATGCCCAGCCAGTACACCCTGATCCTCATCGACGGCCGTCGACAGAACGCCGCAGGCAATGTCACGCCAAACGGCTTCAACGAAACCTCCACCAGCTTCATGCCGCCGCTGTCGGCCATCGAGCGCATCGAAGTGATCCGTGGCCCGATGTCGACGCTCTACGGCTCCGACGCCATGGGCGGGGTAATCAACATCATCACCCGCAAGGTGGGCAAGGAATGGACCGGCTCGGTGACACAGGATTACACCTATCAGCAAGATCGCGACTTTGGCGACACCCGCAACACCAGTGTCTACGCCAGTGGTCCGCTGATCGACGGTCTGCTCGGCCTGCAGGTCCGCGGCAGCCTGTTCGATCGCCAGGAGTCGGATCTGAGTTACGGCAATGGCATTGATGTCAGCAAGCGCGGCCCCTCGCCCGTCGATGGTCGCAACCAGAACATCGGCGCCCGCCTGGCTCTGACCCCGCACCAGGACCACGACTTCGCGCTGGATATCGAGCGTGGACGGCAGGCATACAACAACGACGAATGCCAGCTCGGCACCCTCGATGGCTTGAACAGGGCTTGTACCGCACCGGACACCGCCGCGAACGGCTATGACGACGAGCTTCGCTTCGAGCGCGAACAGATCGCCCTCACCCACACCGGTCGCCTCGGCTTCGGCACGCTGGATTCCAGCCTGATGCACAACACCACCGAAACCATCGGCCGAACCATTCCCGGCACCATCGGCGCGCCGACCGCCGTGCCCGGCGCGGTCGGCGGGGACGATCGCGAGCTGGAGACCACCAATCTGGTCTTCGATACCAAACTCGTTGCCCCCATCGGCGACTCACACGTCGCTACCGTAGGCGGCCAATGGTGGAAGGCCGAAATGACCGATGGCATCGCCCAGACGGAATTCGAGCAGAAAACCTGGGCACTGTTTGCCGAGGATGAGTGGCGCCTGCGCGATGATCTGGCCCTGACCCTGGGCGCCCGCTATGACGACCACGAGTCCTTTGGTGGACATGTCAGCCCGCGGGCTTACCTGGTCTGGAACACCACCGACAACTGGACCCTCAAGGGTGGTATCAGCAAGGGCTACAAGACGCCGGACCTGAACGACCTGCATGGCGGCATCAATGGCGTAACCGGCCAGGGCACCATCATCACCATCGGTAACCCGGACCTAGACCCCGAAACGACCACCAGTACCGAGATCGGTGCCTATTTCGACAGTCTGACCGGCTTCAGCGCCAACGCCACGCTGTTCCACAACAAGTTCAAGGACAAGATCGCCAGCGGCGACCCGATCACCGACCCACTGTGCGCGGGCAACAACAATGGCACTTGCTCGCAGCAGATCAACGTCGACGAAGCGGTAACCCGTGGCCTGGAGCTGGCTGGCAGCTGGCAGTTCGCACCAGCCTGGAAACTGAGCGCCAACTACACCTACACCGATAGCGAGCAGAAGAGTGGCGATAACCAGGGAGAGCCGCTGACCAACACGCCCGAACACCTGGCCAACGCCAAACTCGACTGGCAGACCACCGACCGCCTGGGCCTGTGGCTGAAGAGCGAGTACCGCGGCGAGCGCGCGCGCTTCACCTCCAGCTACGAGAATCTCGCTAACGCCAACGGCAGCTACTCCACCAGCCAGTCGATCTACGACACGCTGGGCAAGAACGCCAAGGCATACACACTGTTTCACCTGGGCGGGTCGTATCGGGCTACGGAGAACCTGACGCTCAACGCGACGATCTACAACCTCTTCGACAAGGACTTCGTCGACGGCAAGGCCTACACCACCTACTCCAATGGCGGGAGCGCAAACGGCACGGCCTACGGCACCGACTACAGCCACTCCGGCGCCGCCACCACCGGTATCGTGGAAGAAGGCCGCCGCCTGTGGCTGTCAGCCAACCTGACCTTCTGACCTGAAGGCGACAAAACAGAGCCGGGATCATCCCGGCTCTGTTGTTTCTCGCCCATACGGATCATGAAAAACGCGAATGTATGCTGTTTGTAAATCTTTAGCATCGCCGCGTCAGTCGCCCTAGAATTCGCCCACCCTCCCTTACGCCAAGGACCACCATGCATATCTGGCTCGGCACTCTGCGCCAATGGCACTGGATCAGCTCCGCGCTGTGCCTGATTGGCATGCTGCTGTTCGCGGTCACCGGCATCACCCTCAACCATGCCGGCCAAATCGAAAGCAAACCGCAGGTGCAAAGCCGCGCCGCGCAGCTCCCCGAGCCGGTGCTCGCCAAACTGCAAGCCGAAGTGCCCGAGTCGGGTCTGCCCGTCGAGCTGCGCGAGTGGCTGGAGCAGACGCTGGACATTCGCCTGGCCGGGCGTGAGGCCGAGTGGAGCGATGGCGAACTCTACGTCGCCCTGCCCCGTCCTGGCGGCGATGCCTGGCTGAGTCTGAGCCTGGAAAGCGGCGAGCTGGAATACGAGTCGACCGATCGCGGCTGGATCGCCTACTTCAACGACCTGCACAAGGGTCGCCACAGCGGCGAAGCCTGGAGCTGGTTCATCGATCTGTTTGCCGTTGCCTGTGTGGTGTTCAGCCTCACCGGCCTGCTGCTCCTGCAACGCCATGCCGGCAATCGCCCCGGCACCTGGCCACTGGTTGGCCTGGGGCTGGTGATTCCGCTGCTACTGGCGCTGCTCTTCATTCATTAAGGACTGCTCATGCGTAAACGCCTGTTGTTCCCCCTCGCCCTGCTTAGCGCCCCGCTACACGCGGCGGACCTGCAGCTGGACGTGGAAATCCCCCGCCTGGATGTCGCCGAGTACCACCGCCCCTATGTCGCCATCTGGCTCGAGCGCCCGGACCAGAGCCACGTTGCCAATCTGGCGGTGTGGTACGACACCAAGCTCAAGGACAAGGAAGGTGAAAAGTGGCTCAAGGACCTGCGTCAGTGGTGGCGCCGTAGCGGCCGCAGCCTGGAAATGCCGGTTGATGGCGTCAGCGGCGCCACCCGTGCCGTGGGCAGCCACAGCCTGAAGTTTTCTGACAAGCAGGCGCCGTTCAAAACGCTGGAGGCCGGCGAGTACCGCGTGGTGGTCGAAGCCGCCCGTGAGGTCGGTGGCCGCGAGCTGCTGCGCGTCCCATTCAGCTGGCCGCCCCAGCAGAACGCCGAACATCAAGCCCAGGGCAAGAGTGAGCTGGGCGCCATCAATCTCACGCTGACCCCATGAACAGGAAGCACGCCATGAAACCCGTCATCAAATGGACCGCCCTGGCCCTCGCCGTCTGCCTGCCGCTTTCGGCCCAGGCCCACCGCGCCTGGATGCTACCTTCGGCCACCGTGCTCTCGGGTGAAGAGCCTTGGATCACCGTCGACGCCGCGGTTTCCAACGACCTGTTCTATTTCGAACACGTGCCGATGCGCCTCAAGGGTATCGGCGAGGCAGCCCAGGCGCCGGCAGGTGGCCCGCCCGGCATGCGCGGTCGGCCGGTTCCGGAGCTGCAGGTCATCGCCCCGGATGGCTCCAAGGTCGCGGTACAGAACGGCGCCATCGGCCGCTACCGCAGTACCTTCGATGTGCAGCTGAGCCAGAAGGGCACCTACAAGCTGGCGGTCGCCAACAACGGCCTGTTCGCCAGCTGGAAGGAGAACGGCCAGATGCGCCGCTGGATGGGCACCCCGGAAAGCTTCGCCAAGGACGTCCCGGCCAAGGCCGAAGGTCTCAAGGTCAGCCAGACCAGCAACCGCATGGAAGTGTTCGTGACCTCCGGTGCGCCAAGCACTGACGTACTCGCGCCCAGCGGCCAGGGCCTGGAACTCAAGCCCGTCACCCACCCCAACGACCTGTTCGCCGGCGAAGCGGCGGAGTTCGTCTTTCTGCTCGATGGCAAGCCGGCCGCGGATGTCGAGATCAGCGTGATCCCGGGCGGCAACCGCTACCGCGACCAACTGGGGGAGATCAGGACGAAAACCGACAAGGCCGGTAAGGCCAGCATCACCTGGCCGGAAGCTGGCATGTACTGGCTGGAAGCCGAGCTCACTACCGACAAGGGCGTCAGCAAGCCGGCCACCGAGCGCCGCGCCAGCTACAGCGCAACCCTGGAAGTGCTGGCGCCCTGACGCCAGCCCGCTGCCTGAGCACTGACGCTCAGGCAGCGCGCTACCGCATTCCCCGCAACGAGTCCGCTTCTTGCCCAGACCTTTCCAATCCGTCCGGCGCTTGTCGCCGCTGCTCGGCTGTCTCGCGGTCGCTGCGCTGCTGCTGTGGTGGCAGCCGCCGCGAGCGATCAGCGCTGCCGTGGTCGTCCTCATCTATCTGGCCATGTCGCTGTATTGCTGGCATGGCCAGTTACCCCGCAAAGCAGCATCTACCGACGCGACCTCGGCGCTTGTGGTGACCTATGCCAGCCAGGGCGGGCAAGCCCGGCTCTATGCCGAGCGCAGTGCTGAGCAGCTTCGCGAAGCTGGCCTGAACGTGCAGCTGCTGCCGCTGAATGCGCTGGAGCCGAGCCAGCTGCCAGCGCTGCGCATCCTGTTCGTCGTCAGCACCTATGGCGAAGGCGAGGCGCCGGACGACGGCGCGCGTTTCGAGCGGCGCCTGAGCACGGCAAACCTGCAGCTGCAGGACCTCGAGTATGCCGTGCTGGCCTTTGGTGATCGCCAGTACCGCCATTTCTGTGCGTTCGGCCAGCGTCTGGATGAACGAATGCGCCAATGCGGCGCCACGCCACTGTTCGATCGCCTGGAGGCTGACCGAGCCGATCCCGGCGTGCTGCGTCACTGGCAACAGCAGCTGGCCCATTTAAGTGGCAACAGCGATTTCAGCGACTGGCTGCCGGCGCCCTATCGGCACTGGCAGCTCACCGAGCGCCGCTGCCTCAACCCCGGCAGTGCCGGCGCGCCAGTGCAGCATCTGACGCTCGTGCCAGTCGACGATCAGCAATGCTGGCGCGCCGGCGATATCGTCGAGGTCGGCCCGCAGCACGAACTGGCCCGCATGGAACGCTTGCTGCAGCAGCTGGGTCTCGACCCGCAGCAGCGGCTCGATGGCCAGCGTCTGGCAAGCCAGCTGGCCGGACTACGCCTGCCGGACCTCGACGTGTTGCGCACGCTCGACCTGCCCGCCTTGCTGGCCCTGCCGCCCTTGCCGCACCGCGAATACTCCATCGCCTCGATACCCTCGGACGGCGCCGTGCAGCTGGTGGTGCGCGAAGCTCGTCATCCGGACGGCACGCTCGGCCTCGGCTCCGGCTGGCTGTGCCGTCACGCGGCGATTGGCGAGCGGATCGCCCTGCGCATCCGCAGCAACCCCGGTTTTCATGGGCCCTCGGTCGATACACCGCTGATCCTGATCGGCAACGGCACCGGGATCGCCGGATTGCGCGCGCACCTGCGCGAACGCGCAGCCGCTCCCCAAGGCTCACGCAGCTGGCTGCTGTTCGGCGAACGCAACGCCGCCCACGACTTCTTCTTTCGAGACGAACTGCAGCATTGGCTCGACAGCGGCCTGCTGGAGCGGCTGGACCTGGCGTTCTCTCGTGACCAGCCGGAGAAGCGCTATGTGCAGCAAGTCCTGCGGGACGCGGCCGACGACCTGCGCCGCTGGATCGACCAGGGCGCCGCGATCTACGTTTGCGGCAGCCTGGAAGGCATGGGGCAGGAAGTGCAGCAGATCCTGCTCGGTCTGCTCGGCCAGGCGCGGCTGGAACAGCTGAGCGAGCAGGGACGCTATCGCCGCGACCTGTATTGATGTCCGCCATAACGACAAAGGCCGCTTCGAAGAGCGGCCTTTGTCATTTTCACAGCGGGATCAGAAGTGGAAGTTGGTGCTCAGTAACGCAGTACGACCGGCCGCGACGTGGGCATAGTGGCTGCCGTAGACCTGATCGAAATAGCGCTTGTCGGTCAGATTCTGCACGTTCAGCTGCAGGTCCAGATTCTTGCTCACGCGATAGGCGGCCATCGCATCGTAGCGCCAGTGTTCCGGTACCTCGATGTTGTTGGTCGTGTCGCCGAAGCGGGAGTCGACGTAGGTCGCACCGCCACCGATGGTCAGGTCCTGGGTGAGGTTGTAGGTGTTCCAGAAGCTGAAGCTGTGCTTCGGCGTGCTCGGCACCTCGTTACCGTCGTACAGCCCTTCCACGTACACCGGCGCCGCGCGGGTGCCCACGTTGGCGGCACCGGACTTGACCAGTTCGGCGTCCAGGTAGGTATAGCTGGCGAACACCTGCCAGTTACGGGTGATCTGGCCGGTCGCGCCCAGTTCCAGGCCGTCGACCTGGGTTTCACCGATGCTTTCCTGGAAACCGCTGGCGTTGGTCACCCGCGCGTTGGTCTTCTCGGTGCGGAACAGCGCGGCGGTCAGGCCGAGACGCTCGTCGAAGAAGTCCCACTTGGTGCCGATCTCGTAGTTGCGGTTGCGCTCCGGATCGAGGACCTGGTTATTCACGTTGAGTGCATCGGAACCTTCGCCACCGGTCTCGCCGGACGGGTTGCTGGAGGTCGACCACGCCGCGTAGATGCTGCCATTGGGCAGCGGATTGAAGACCAGACCCAACTGGTAGTTCCAGAAGTGGCTCTTGTTCTCCGGCCGGGTGACGACACCGGCGGTGGAGACGGCCTTTTGCTCCGTTTCGTAGTCGTCGTAGCGCAGGCCCATGTTCAGCGACCACTGCTCGTTGAACTTCAGCGTATCGAAGACGTAGGCCGCCAGCGTTTCGGTGTCGGTATCGGTCGTCGCCGCGCTGCGCGCGATGCTGCCGGTCCAGGCATCCTTGGAGCTCGGGTTGGACAGGCTAGTGCAGTCGCCCGAAGCCAGGTGCGCCGACGAACAGGTGTTGCCGCTGGTGCCCGGAGTGACCACGTAGGGTCGGTTGTGCACGCCGACATCGCTGATTTCCACGCCGGTCACCAGGGTGTGCTCGATGCTGCCGGTGTCGAATCGCGCCGTCAGATCGGTCTGGTTGACCCAGCTCTGGGTACCGGAATTGCGGCTCTTGGCAGAGCGCGAAACCAGTCCATTGGGCACGTTGCCACGCGAGTCGTCCGGGTTGGTGACGATGTAGTCCAGGGTGGTGCGGGCGATACGCGTGGTGTTGGAGACGGTCAGGTTCTCGTTCAGGTCGTGCTCGAGCCGAATGGTGCCGGCATCCGTGGTGCTCTCGCGGAAGTCGCGGCTTTCAAGGCCGTAGAAGTTGTCGCGATCCACGCTCACTGGCTCGCGACCTGGATTGCCTGGCTTAGCCACGGTCAGCGGAATGCCGTAGTCCGGCATGTCGTCTGTTTCCAGGTGGTAGTAAGACAGCGTCGCCCGAGTCGGCGTATCGAAGCCGAAGGTGATGGTCGGTGCCACGCCCCAACGACTGACATCCACACCATCGCGGCCGGCAACGTTGGCCTCGTGCTTCATCAGGTTCAGACGGCCGGCGACGCTGTCACCGAGCACGCGGTTGACGTCCAGCGTATAGCGGCGCGTCTGGTCCGAACCGAGGGTGACGCTGGCATCGCCGAAGTCGCGTTGCTTGGCGGTCTTGCTGATCAGGTTGAGGCTGCCGCCCGTAGAGCCGGCACCGGTGTAGGCTGAGCCCGGCCCCTTGCTCACTTCGATGCTCTCGACGTTGAAGATCTCGCGGGTTTGCGAGCCAACGTCACGCAGGCCGTCGATGAAGGTGTCGCTCTCGGCGTTGAAGCCGCGGATGATCGGCCGGTCGCCCGCCGGATTTCCGCCCTCGCCCGCACCGAAGGTGATACCGGAAGTGGTGCGCAACGCATCGACCAACGTCAGCGAACCGGTGTCGCGAATCACCTGGTCGGTGATCACGGTGACCGACTTCGGTGTTTCGCGCAGCGGTGCCGTGTATTTCTTCGAGGCGGATGTATCGGCCTTGTAGGCCTGTTCCTGCTCACCGATTACCGTCACTTCATCGAGCGCAACCGGCGCTTCGCTGGGCGATGACGCTGCAGGCACGACCTGAGCCATGGAGGGAGCGGAGAAAGCGGTAAGGGCGACACCGATAGCCGAAGCCAACACGCGAGGTGGCTGGGCCAGTTCTAGAGACTGACGCGACATGTAATGCGGATCCTTGGAAGTTGATGCAACTGCGAATTGCTATTATTAGCAGGTGGCATTCTGATACATTCTGTCGCATTCTGAAACACCTAAATGCAAACTAATATCATTCGCCAATTCCACATCCTGTCGGTGATCCATGCTCCTACGCATTGCCAATGTGTTTTCCCGTGAAGAAACCGACCGTATTCGCTCCGCGCTGGAACAGGCCGACTGGCAGGATGGTCGGGTCACGGCCGGCTATCAGTCGGCCAAGGCCAAATACAATCTGCAGCTGGCGGAGGACGACCCACTCGCCCGCGAGATTGCCGAAGCCATGCTGCAACGGCTCTGGCAGCATCCGCAGTTCATGTCTGCCGCGCTGCCGAGCAAGGTCTTTCCGCCCCTGTTCAACTGCTACACGGCCGGCGGCGAGTTTGGCTATCACATCGACAATGCGGTGCGTCAGGTACGCAACAGCGCCGAACGCGTGCGCACCGACCTGTCCGCCACGCTGTTCTTCAGCGATTCCGAGGAGTACGACGGCGGCGAGCTGGTGATACACGACACCTACGGCACGCAGCGGGTGAAGTTCGCTGCCGGCGACATGGTGCTCTACCCCAGCACCAGCCTGCACAAGGTCGAGCCGGTCACCCGCGGCGCACGGCTGGCTTCGTTCTTCTGGATTCAGAGCCTGGTTCGCGAGGATGCGCAGCGCACGCTGCTCTACGAGATGGACCAGGCCATCCAGCAGCTGACCGCCGATGTGCCGGAGCACCCATCCCTGGTGCAACTGACCGGCACCTATCACAACCTGCTGCGCCGCTGGGTCGAGGTCTGATGCCTTATCTTCTGCGGCGCGAGGAGACGCTCGGCACCGAACAGCTCGGGCACCTCGCTGAACAACCCCAGCGTGCGGCACGGCTGGTACTGGCTGCTGCCGCAGCCGGAGAGCTGGAAGCGCAAGCCCTGCTCGGCCAGATCCTCCTGGATGGCCGTGGCATTGAGGCAGATCCTGCGCTCGCGCTGATCTGGTTCAGCATCGCTGCCGATCGCGGCCACGCCATGGCCTGCAACATGGCCGGACGCTGCCACGAACATGGCTGGGGCGCCCCTGCCAATCCTGCACGAGCGGCCGATTTCTACCGACGTGCAGCAGAAATGGGCCTGGACTGGGGCATGTACAACCTGGCCAACCTGCTCGCCACCGGCCGCGGCATTTCGCAGGATGAAGCTGCGGCCTATCGCCTATATCGCCAGGCCGCCGAACTCGGCCATGCCAAATCGATGAACCTCACCGGCCGCTGCCTGGAGGAAGGCCTCGGCGTATCGCTCGATGTGTCAGCGGCCCACTCTTGGTATCGACGTTCCGCCGAGGCCGGCGACTTTCGCGGCCAGTTCAGCCATGCCGCCGTGCTGCTCACCCAGCAGCAATGGGATGCGGCGCGGCATTGGCTGAGTCGCGCGCTGGAGCTTGGCCATCTCAAGTTCATCGAGACTGCGCTCGCCAGCCTGCAAGCTGCTGCGCTGCCGCAGATTGCCGATATCGTCGAGGCCTACGCGCGGCGACGCAACGAGCTACGCGCCGGGGTTCGGTGAACGAAGCACAGAAACGAAAACGCCCCGCAATGCGGGGCGTTCGTTCATCGTCTACGGCTTAGATGTAGTAAGCCTTCAGCGGCGGGAAGCCGTTGAATTCGACGGCGCTGTAGCTGGTGGTGTAGGCGCCGGTGGAGAGCCAGTACAGGCGGTCACCAATGGCCAGGTTCAGCGGCAGGCCGTACTTGTAGTTCTCGTACATGATGTCGGCGCTGTCGCAGGTCGGACCGGCGATCACTACTTCCTCGACCTCACCCTTCTTCTCGGCGTAGATCGGAAACTTGATGGACTCGTCCATGGTTTCGATCAGGCCGCTGAACTTGCCCACATCGACATACACCCAACGCTCGACTGCGGTACGCGACTTGCGTGCCACCAGCACCACTTCACTGACGAGGATGCCGGCGTTGGCGATCAGCGAGCGACCCGGCTCGAGGATGATTTCCGGCAACTCGTCGCCGAAGTCTTCCTTGAGGAAGCGGATGATTTCCTCGGCGTAGGTTTCAAGGCTGTTGGTGCGGGTGATGTAGTTGGCGGGGAAACCGCCACCCATGTTGATCATCTTCAGCTCGATGCCGTCTTCTTCCTTCAGACGCTCGAAGATCACCTTGACCTTGGCGATGGCGGCGTCCCATACGGAAATGTCGCGCTGCTGCGAACCGACATGGAAGGAAATGCCGTAGGGCTCCAGCTTCAGCTGACGCGCGAGGATCAAGAGATCCATCGCCATGTCGGTCTGGCAGCCGAACTTGCGCGACAGCGGCCAGTCCGCAGTGGTGGAGCCTTCGGTGAGGATGCGTACATAGACTTTCGAACCCGGCGCGGCCTTGGCGATGTTGCGCAGGTCGGCTTCCGAGTCGGTGGCGAACATGCGCACACCCTTGTCGTAGAAGTAGCGGATGTCCTTGGCTTTCTTGATGGTGTTGCCGTAGCTGATGCGCTCCGGGCCAACGCCGCGGGACATTACTTTGTCCAGCTCATAGATCGAGGCGATATCGAAGCTCGAACCCTTGTCGCGCAGCAGATCGATGATCTCGACCGCCGGGTTGGCCTTGACGGCGTAGTACACGCTGGCGAATTCGAAACCGGCGCGCAGGTCGTCATAGGCCTTGCTGATGGTTTCGGTGTCGATCACCACGAAGGGGGTTTCGTGCTGGTCGGCAAATGCCTTCATCTTCTGGAAGGTGGCGCGAGGGTAATAGTCTTCGATCTTGACCGTCATGCGTGGGACTCCAAAAAACGGGAAACAAAAGTCGGATGAGGGATGGAGGGCATCAGCCCTGACAAGAACGCCTGATCAGTTTCCCCACTTTGGTTCGCCTACTTCCCAAGGCATGTCGCCGAGTATCACGGAGGATCTCTCGTCGTCAGTACTTGAGCCGGATGGATCGTTGCCAGCATGGACGTTCGGGCGCGAACCATAAGACCAAGCGCCACAGGGGTCAAGAGTCGATTTCCACCTGTTTACCACAGATGGAAGGCATCGATGTTTCAGCGGGGCTGCGCGCTCCCTTCGGGAATTATTCCCGGCCTTTTTCGGGAAAAATTCCCGCGGGCATTCACCAACGAAGCCCAACAAAAGTATTAAGTCAACGGAGCCATCGGTCAGTTCCCGGCCCTAGCCGGCTGATCGACCATGGGTCGCGAAAAGCTGCCCACCAAGGACATAACAATTATGAGCTCCCGCCCTTACCCGACGCTTCTTCAGCTCTCTCTGATGATGTGCATGCCTGCCATTGCACTGGCCCAACAGGACCCTGTCCCCCTGGAACTGCCCAGCCTGGACGTGCGCAGCATGGTTCCGGAAAGCATTCAGGGAACACCCGGCGCGGCCAACCTGCTGTCAAGGGAAACCGTCGACACCTACAAGCCCTATACCCTGCATGACGCCTTCGACTTCGTCCCCGGCGTGCGCACCATCGATGACGATGTGCTCGGCCTGCGCTCGGGCATCGGCGTGCGCGGCGCGCCACCGCGGCGCTCACGCAAGGTGCTGCTGCTGGAGGACGGCACCCCCATCAACAACAGCGCCTATCTCGATTCCGGCGCCCACTACACACCGCCGCTGCAACGCCTGGAACAGGTCGAGGTGCTCAAGGGCGCCGGGCAGATCATTCATGGTCCGCTGAACAATCACGGCATCATCAACTTCCGCAACCTGCGGCCAACTGCCGAGCCACAGACCCGTGTTGAACTGGCCGCCGGCAACCAGAGTACGCGCCAGAGCCACATCAGTCACCGCCGCACGGAAGGCCCGCTGGGCATGGTCTTCAGCTACACCGGCAAAGAGGCCGACGGCACCTTCGACGTGGAAGAACACGAATTCGACGACTTTTACGGCGGCTTCGAGCTGCAGCTCAACGACAGCCACCAGCTCGCCGCCTCGGCCACCTATTTTCGCGAACGCAGCCAGGGCTACGATGAAAGCAACCTCTCGCTGCAGCAGTACCGCGAAGACCCACGCGGCAAGAAACGCCTGGACGAAGGCCGCGAGTACAACAACATCTCGGTGGACTACTACAAGCTTGACCTGACCCACAACTACCAGATCAGCGACGACGTTCGCCTGTCTTCGAAAGTCTTCGCCACCGAACTGGATCGCCCGCGCTTCCAGACCCGCGGCACCGCACCGGACGAAGGCGGCGTGATGGAAGGTCGTGATCGCCGTTACCACACCCTTGGCCTGGACAGCCGGCTGGATATCGGCGGCATTTCCGCCCTTGGCCTTGATCATCGCATCCAGACCGGCATTCGCTACGAGAAGCACCGCTTCGCCGACCGCCGTCCGGTAGGCCGTCCTGGCGAAGCACTCAAGGAAGGCAATCGTGGCGAGGTCTATGCCCGTGCCGGCGAAAACGGCTACACCCGCGATGGCCGCCTGATGACCTACGATGCCGAAGCCATTTCCGCCTTCGCACAGAACACCATCAGCCGCGGCGACTGGGCCATCACCCCCGGCCTGCGCTTCGAGACGTTCAACCAGTACAACAAGACCAATTTCCGCCCTGGTGACGATGACGAAGGCGTGACCAAGAAGGACAGCAACAGCCTGCTGCTGCCCGGCATCAGCCTGCTTTACAGCGGCTTCGACAACAGCGAGGTCTACGCCGGCATCCACCGCGGCTATGCCCCGGCCTCGGCTCGCAGTGATGAATTCCCGCTGACTCCGGAAACCGGCATCAACAGCCAGATCGGCCTGCGCAGCAGCGCCCTCAAGGGTGTCAGCCTCGACATGGCGCTGTTCTACAACCGCATCGAAGACACCCTGATCCGCAAAGAGGTCGATGAATTCGGTGATGCGCGCTTCGTCAATGCCGCCGACTCACGGGTCTACGGTCTGGATCTTGGCGCGCGAATCGACTCCTGGGCCTGGTACGACTCACCGCTCAATGCCTTTGCCGAAGTCGCGATGAACTACACCAATGCGAAATTCAGCAACGGCCCACTCAAGGGCAACGATGTCCCGGAAGTGCCGCGCTACAACGGCAGCCTGACCCTGGGCCTGGAGCACACCGCCGGTTGGCATCTGAGCACCACCCTCAGCCACTTTGGCGCTTTTTATACCGATATCGAAAACACCCGACCGATCACCGCCAGCGGCGACGAGGACGATGCCGGGCGCGTGCCCAGCCACACCCTGCTCTCGGCACGCGCCAGCTACAAGCTGCCGACACGCCTGGACACCACCCTCTGGATCCAGGGCCGCAACCTGACCGACAAGCTGTACATCGCCGATATCCAGGAAGGCATCCGTCCCGGCGCGCCGCGCTCGATTCTGGCGGGCGTGACCTTCAACTTCTGACGGCTCATCGGAAAGCGCCTGTCAGATCACCACATGGCTTGCCGACAAGCACGCCATGTGGTGAGAAACAGGGGCCTTTTGTAGGAGCGAATTTATTCGCGAGCCTTTAGCGAAAACTCCGTGCCGCAAAGCAACACTCGCGAACGAGTTCGCTCCTACAGGTAGATGAGGCAGCGTTTTCACCTTCTCTTGTACCCCGCTCATGCGATTGCCCTGAGCTTCCCCCTACAGTTCGCGACCTGCAAATACGACTCGCGTATAATCGACGACTTTTCCGTTTTGCCAAAAGCAGGTTTTGCCGTTCATGACCACCCAGGCCGCTGAAGTCGCGAAGCGCCGTACGTTCGCGATCATCTCCCACCCCGATGCGGGCAAGACCACCATTACCGAACGCCTGCTGCTGATGGGCAAGGCCATCGAGGTTGCCGGCACGGTGAAGTCGCGTAAATCCGACCGCCACGCCACGTCCGACTGGATGGAAATGGAAAAGCAGCGCGGTATCTCCATCACCACCTCGGTGATGCAGTTCCCCTACCGCGAACACATGATCAACCTGCTCGACACCCCAGGCCACGAAGACTTCTCCGAAGACACCTACCGCACCCTGACTGCGGTGGACAGCGCCTTGATGGTGCTCGACGGCGGCAAGGGCGTAGAGCCGCGCACCATCGCGCTGATGGACGTCTGCCGCCTGCGCGACACGCCCATCGTCAGTTTCATCAACAAGCTGGACCGCGACATTCGCGACCCGATCGAACTGCTCGACGAGATCGAAGCGGTGCTGAAGATCAAGGCCGCGCCCATCACCTGGCCCATCGGCTGCTACCGTGACTTCAAGGGCGTGTATCACCTCGCGGACGACTACATCATCGTCTACACCCCTGGCCACGGCCATGAGCGGACCGAGGTGAAAATCATCGAGAAGCTCGACTCCGACGAAGCGCGCAAACACATCGGCGACGAGTACGAGCGTTTCATCGAACAACTGGAACTGGTGCAGGGCGCCTGCCACGAATTCAACAGTGAGGAATTCCTCGCCGGACAGCTGACGCCGGTGTTCTTCGGCACTGCGCTGGGCAACTTCGGCGTCGATCATGTGCTGGACGCCATCGTCGACTGGGCACCCAAGCCGCTGGCGCGCGCTGCCAACGAGCGGGTGGTCGAGCCGGTCGAAGAAAAATTCAGCGGCTTCGTGTTCAAGATCCAGGCAAACATGGACCCCAAGCACCGCGACCGCATCGCCTTCATGCGCATCTGCTCGGGCCATTACGAAAAGGGCATGAAGATGCGCCATGCGCGTCTGGGCAAGGATGTGCGCATCGCCGATGCCCTGACCTTTTTCTCCAGCGAACGCGAAATGCTCGAAGAAGCCTGGGCCGGCGACATCATCGGCCTGCACAACCACGGCACCATCCAGATCGGCGACACCTTCACCGAAGGCGAGAACCTGAGCTTTACCGGCATCCCGCACTTCGCGCCGGAACTGTTCCGCCGCGTGCGCCTGAAAGACCCGCTGAAATCCAAGCAACTGCGTCAGGGCCTGCAGGAGCTGGCAGAGGAAGGCGCGACCCAGGTGTTCTTCCCCGAGCGCAACAACGACATCATCCTCGGTGCGGTCGGTGTGCTGCAGTTCGACGTCGTCGCCAGCCGGCTGAAGGAGGAATACAAGGTCGAATGCGCCTACGAGGCGATCAACGTTTGGTCGGCCCGCTGGATCGAGTGCGATGACAAGAAGAAGCTCGAAGACTTCAAGAACAAGGCCTACGAGAACCTCGCCATTGACGGCGGCGGCCACCTCACCTACCTAGCGCCGACGCGGGTGAATCTGAGCCTGATGGAAGAGCGCTGGCCGGATGTGAAGTTCAGGGCGACACGCGAGCATCACTGACCCAAGAATGCGCCTGCTGCGGGGTACAGCAGGCGTAGTTGATTCTGCGCATTACTGCCGCTGCGCTCATTTAGATGCGCTCTCGCATGGAAGCGAGAGGCTGCCTTTTCACAAGGACTGTGAATGCCCACCGAACGCGCCTCCCCCGAACAACGCCAGTTCGCCAGACACCTGCGATACCAACTCACCGATTGCGAGCGTCTGCTGTGGCGCCAGTTGCGCAATCGCGGCTTAGCCGGATTCAAATTTCGCCGACAGCATCCGTGCCCGCCCTATGTCCTGGATTTCTACTGTGCAGAGTTGCGACTTGTAGTTGAACTCGATGGCGGTCAGCACTTCGACGAAGCTGGTCTGGCGAAAGATCGTTTGCGCACGGCCTACCTGCAGCACCACGGGCTGGAGGTTCTACGCTTCAGCAATCTGGATGTGATACGGAATCTAGAGGGTGTTCTGACTGAAATCTTGAGCTGGATTGAGACCCGTACCCCTCACCCCAACCCTCTCCCCAATGGGGAGAGGGAGCTGGATTGAGGCAGCCGGATCACTTGTGCTCATGCCGTGCAGAGCAAGCGAGGGGAGTGAGCGTGGGCTGTGCCCATCAAGCAGTTGCAACCACCACCAGCACGCTCTCACCCCAGCACCCAATCCGCGCATTACCGATACACCGGCCTGAATCCGAGTCCTGACTGAAATCTTGCAACGGATCGAGGCCCGCGCCCCTCACCCCAACCCTCTCCCCAACGGGGAGAGGGAGCTGGATTGAGGGAGCCGGATCGCTTGTGCTCATGCAGACCGTGCAGAGCGAGCGAGGGGGAGTGAGCGCGGGCTGTGCCCATCAAGCAGTTGCAACCACCACCAGCACGCTCTCACCCCAGCACCCAATCCGCGCATTACCGATAAACCGGCCTGAATCCGAGTCCTGACTGAAATCTTGCACCGGATCGGGGCCCGCGCCCCTCACCCCAACCCTCTCCCCAACGGGGAGAGGGGGCCTGAAGCCACCGAACCCTTTGTGATCGGCCCGACACGCATTAAAGCGCATCGCCCTACACCTGGAACGAAAAACCGCGCGGTCTAGTCCCATCTCCCCTCCGGGGGAGAGGGCTAGGGTGAGGGGCTGGCGGCCACGACCAGTGTCGCAACTAAAACCCACACAGCCCCGTTTCACCTACTCCTCAAGGGTCCACGCGATCAATAAACCGCCCAGCTTGGTACCGAGCAAGCCATGCCGGCCTGGGTCGAAGACCGCCCTCTCCCCATCCTCTTCACAACGACGAGAGAGGGCCTGATTGAAGCCACCGAACCAACCGCAACTAGCGGGTACATCATGCGTTTCGCCCTGCACCGGATCGGCAACCCAACCCGGCCCAGTCCCCTCTCCCCTCCGGGGAGAGGGCTAGGGTGAGGGGCTGGTGGCTATGTCGAGCGCCGCAGTCGACGTCGCCACCTGCCCCCACTTCACCTACTCCTCAAGGGTCCACGCGATCAAGGAATCCCCCAGCTTGGTGCCGAACGAGCCATGCCCGCCGGCCATCTGCACCACGTACTGCTTGCCGGTCTTCTCGGACACGTAGGTCATTGGAGTCGCCTGGCCACCAGCAGGCAGGCGGTCCTTCCACAATTCCTTGCCGTTCTGCAGATCGTAGGCGCGCAGGTAGTAATCCAGCGTTCCGCTCATAAAGGCCACTCCGCCGGCGGTGACGATCGGCCCGCCCAGTGCTGGCGTACCCACCGGGAAGGGAATGCCCAAGGGCGCACTGTCGCGGCTGGTGCCGTTCTTGTGCATCCAGACCTTCTTCATGCTGCGCAGGTCCAGCGCGGTGACGAAGCCCCATGGCGGCGTCTGGCACGGCAGGCCGATGACCGACATGAAAGGCTCCAGCCGCACCATGTACGGCGCACCCAGGTTGGGCTGCAGGCCGGTCTCGCCGCCGCCGGTACGTTCATCGGGGTCGACCTCGCTGCGCTTGACCATGGTCGAGATGAAGGCCAGGTAATTCGGCGCGCCGAACAACAGCTGCCGGCTCGGATCGACCGCCACCGATGGCCAGTTGAAAGTACCCACGTTACCCGGATAGATCAGCGAGCCATGCTCCGACGGCGGCGTGAAGTCGCCGTCGTAACGCAGCTTGCGGAACTGGATGCGGCACATCATCTGGTCCAGCGGCGTGCCGCCCCACATGTCGCGCTCGCGCAGCGGCTCTTGCGGGGCGTAGCTGACGGCCGATGCGGGTTGGGTCGGCGCGGTGAACTCGCCGTAGTCAGTGCCTTGGGGCACGGGCATCTCTTCCACCGGCACGATCGGCTCGCCGGTACGGCGGTCGAGGATGTACAGATCGCCACGCTTGGTCGGCTGGATGATGGCCGGCACCTGGCCTTGTGGCCCTTCGATATCCACCAGCGTCGGCTGCGATGGCAGGTCGCGGTCCCAGAGGTCATGATGCACGGTCTGGAATTCCCAGCGCACCTGGCCGGTCGCCAGGTCCAGCGCCACCAGGGTGTCGGTGAAACGCTCGGACTCCGGCGTGCGCGGCTGCGCCCACTGGTCCGGGGTCTGGTTGCCGGTGGGGATGTAGACCAGCCCCAGCGACTCGTCGGCAGTGGCGATGGTCCAGGAGTTTGGCGTGCTGCGCACGTAGGTTTCGCCGGGTGGCAAGGGCTCTGTGGCGTCCGGGTTACCCGGGTCGAAATTCCATACCAGCTCGCCGCTGCTCACGTCGTAGGCGCGAATCACGCCGCCGGGTGAATCCACCGCGCCGTTGTCGGTGATCGAGCCGCCGACGATGACCAGCTTCTCGGTCACCACCGGTGGTGAAGTCGGCAGGTAAACGCCCAAAGCGTCCTCACCGAGTCCAGCCTTCAGATCCACCACGCCGGCATTGCCGAAGTCCTCGCAGGGCTTGCCGTCCTCGACATCCAGCGCGACCAGAGTGCCGTCGTTGGTCGGCAAAAACAGCCTCCGCGCGCAACGCGCTACGGGCTGGTCGGACGGCGCCGTCGCTGCGGGCCCGTAGGCGTTGGCGTCATGGAAGGCCAGGCCACGGCAGGTCATGTGCTGGTAGTACTCGGCATCGCGGTTGATGCTCGGGTCGAAGCGCCAGCGCTCCTCACCGCTGTCGGCATCGACGGCGATGGCGATGCTGTGCGGCGTGCAGATGAACAGATTGTCGCCAACCTTCAACGGCGTCACCTGATAGGTGATCTCGCCGGGGTCACCCTCGCCGGAAAGGTCACCGGTGTGGAACTCCCAGGCCTTTTTCAACTTGCCGACGTTGTCCGGCGTGATCAGATCGGCCGTCGAGTAACGATCGCCGCGGTCGGAGCCGCCGTAGGCTTTCCATTCGCTGGCAACCCGACCGGCCTGCCCTTCGGGATTCGAGCCCTGCATCTGCGCGTCGCTGAATTCACCCGTGATCGAGTGGTAATCCTGGGTCAGCGAGTACCCCGCGATCAGCGCGCCGGCCAGCAGCCCCAAGCCGAGCAACCCACTGGCGCCATCACGCCAGACCAGTCGGCCGCCCACGTAACGATTGATGAACGGCAGAATCAGCCAGAGCCCGAGGATGCACCAGAGGTCGATTCGCGGCGCCAGCTGCCACCAGTCGAAGCTGACTTCGTACAGCGTCCACGCCAGCGTCGCCAGCAGTAGCACCGCGTAGAGCCAGATCGCGGCGCGGCGTCGAGCGAACAACAGCCCGGCCACGCCCAGCAGTCCGGTGCCGGCCAGCAGGTAGTACCAGGAGCCACCCAGCATTGCGAGGTAGCCGCCACCGACCGCCATCAGCGCTCCCAGCAGCAGAACCACCACGGCGGTCAGGGTGATGCGCATGGGCCGCGGCCCGTAATCGATACTCATGCAACGCTCTCCAGCCAATTCATCTTCAAAACAAAAAGCAAAAAGCTGGCGAAACTTTCTGACACAAAGTCTCGCCAGCTTGTAGTGGATACGATAGGCGGGGCTTTAGTTCAGCCGTTTTGCGACCGCTTACGCCGTCGCGCCGACGCTGAGCGGCTGCGTTTCAGGCCGCTTGATTACTGCGTAGATCACCCCGGTTACCAAGCTGCCGGCGAGGATTGCAGCCAGATACAACAGCGCGTGATTGATGGCGTTTGGGATCAGCAGCACGAACAGCCCGCCATGGGGCGCCAGCAGCTTCGCGCTGAAGGCCATGGACAGCGCGCCGGTCAGCGCACCACCGGCGATGCTGGCCGGAATCACCCGCAACGGGTCTTTCGCAGCGAAAGGAATCGCGCCTTCGGAAATGAAGCAGCAGCCCAGCACCAGCGCGGCCTTGCCAGCTTCGCGCTCGGTCTGGGCGAACTTGCGCCGGGCGATCAGGGTGGCGATGCCCATGCCGATTGGCGGCACCATCCCCGCCGCCATGGTGGCGGCCATCGGCGCGTAACTCTGGGACGCGAGTAGCCCGACGGAGAAGGCATAAGCGGCCTTGTTCACCGGTCCGCCGAGGTCGACGCACATCATGGTGCCGAGCAACAGACCGAGCAGGATGGCGTTGGAGGTGCCCATGGTGTCGAGGAATTCGGTCAGCCCGGCGAGCATCTTCGCCACCGGCGTGCCGACCACGTAAATCATCACCAGGCCGGTAACCAGGCTCGCCAACAACGGAATGATCAGGATCGGCTTGAGCGATTCGATACTGGCCGGCAATGGAATCCAGCGGCTGACCGCCTTGGCCGCGTAACCGGCGACGAAGCCGGCAATGATGCCGCCGATAAAGCCCGCCCCCAGCGTGCCAGCCAGCAGCCCACCGATCATCCCCGGCGCCAGTCCTGGGCGATCAGCGATGGAATAAGCGATGTATCCCGCCAGCAGCGGCACCATCAACTGAAAGGCCGTTTCGCCACCTATCTTCATTAGCGCGGCGGCCAGCGTGCCCTCCTCCTTGAACGCTTCGATGCCAAATACAAACGACAGCGCGATCAGCAGACCGCCCGCCACCACCATCGGCAGCATGTAGGACACGCCGGTCAGCAGGTGCTTGTAGACGCCAGCCTTCTCGCCCTTCTGTTCACCACTTGCGCTGGCAGCGGCGCCTCCAGCGAGCACCGCGCCTTCTTCCAGCGCGCGATCCAGGGTCGCATCGGGTTGCTTGAGGGCGACGCCAGTACCGCAGCGAAATACGCGCTTGCCGGCGAAACGGGTGACATCCACCTCGATATCCGCAGCCAGCAGCACCACGTCGGCCTCTTCGATGGCCTGGGCTTCGAGCACATTGCGCGCCCCCACCGAGCCGCGGGTTTCAACCTGCAGGTCGTAACCCTTGCGGATCGCCGCCTGCTGCAGGGCTTCAGCCGCCATGAAGGTGTGTGCCACGCCGGTCGGACAGGCGGTGATGGCCACCAGTTTGGGCTTGCCGCTGGTATGCGCCGCATCCGCTTCGTCGGCCTGCTGCAGCTCGCTGGCGGTGTCTGCGGCACTGCGCAGGAAGGCTTCCGGGTCGAGCAGCGCCTCGGATGGCGTGGACTGGGCGACGCGCTTGCCAACGAAGCGCTGCAATGACAACGGCCCGGTTTTCACCACCACCACCAGATCGGCATTGGCGATCTGCGCGGGCGTCAGCGGCGAGCCAATGGCCTTGGGATCGCGGACTTCCACGGCGGTCGACCAGCCCAGACGATGGGCGGCCGCTTCGAGCAAGCGTGAAGTCAGCACGCTGGTGACCATTCCGTTGGGGCAGGCCGTGACGATGAGAAGATTCATTCCTTCACCTCTTGTTCGATTTATTGGCTGAGCGACTGCAGGCGCACCGCAGCTTCAAGCTCCGCAAGTTCAGCCGTGTCGGTGAGGCCGAACCCAACCTGCCCGACCGCCTGCGCGGCGATGGCCGTGGCCTGTGTGAGGGTGCGCTCTGCCGGCCAGCCTTCCAGCAAACCGTGAAGCATCCCGGCGAGCAGCGAGTCGCCGGCACCGACGGTGCTGACGACCCGAACCCTGGGCGGATTGGCGTGCAGGGCCGCGCTCGGCGAGAACCAGCTGACGCCATTGGCGCCCTGCGAAACCACCACGTGTTCGATGCCTTCGGCTTGCAGTCGTCGTGCTTCGGATGCCAACGCTGAGGACTCGGAAAGATCGACGCCGCACGCTTCGCCCAGCTCTTCCTCATTAGGTTTGATAAGCCAGGGCCTGGTCGCCAGCCCGTCACGCAGCGCAGGTCCACTGCTATCCAATGCCACCCGCGCGCAGCGCGCCTTCAGCGTCTGCAGCAGCTGCACGAACCACTGGCTGTCGATGCCACGCGGCAAGCTGCCGGCGACCACCACGAGGTCATGGGCGGGTGCCAGTCGCTCTAGTCGAGTCAGCAGCTCCTTGCAGTGCGTCTCGCTCACCAGCAGGCCGGGCCCGTTGATATCGGTAACCCGCCCATCCGCCTCAGCCAGTTTGATATTGCTGCGGGTATCGCCCGGAACGCGGACGAACTCATCGGCAAAGCCACGCGCAGCAAACAACTGATCGAAGGCTTGCGGATTGCCCTCGCCAAGAAAGCCGGTGACGGTCAGCTGATGACCGAGGTCGGCCAGCACCTGCGCGACGTTGAGCCCCTTTCCGGCGGCATGCATCTGCAGGCTTTCGCTGCGATTGACGTGGCCCAGGCGCAGCGCGGACAGCTGCACGGTCAGGTCCAGGGCCGGGTTGAGAGTGACGGTCAGCACGCGAGCCATCAGCAGTGCTCCCCGACGAAGGCGCGGACTTCATGGGCGCCGGGCAGCATCAGGGCTTGCTGGGCCAGCCTCTGGCAGGCCGCGAAATCCAGCTCGCGAACGCGCGCCTTCACCAAGGCGATGCTGCGCGCCGACACGCTCAGTTCGTCCACGCCCAGGCCCACCAGCATCGGCACCGCCAATGCATCAGCGGCCAACTCGCCACAAACGCCAACCCACTTGCCGTGGGCATGGGCGGCCTCGACCGTCATGCCGATCAGACGCAAAACAGCCGGATGCAGCCCGTCGGCCTGGCCGGAGAGCGTCGGATGGCCGCGGTCGATGGCCAGGGTGTATTGCGTCAGGTCATTGGTGCCGATGCTGAAGAAGTCGACTTCCTGCGCCAGCACTGGCGCGATCAGGGCCGCAGAGGGAATCTCGATCATGATGCCGACCTGCAGATCGGCCACTGGCAGCTCCACGCGCAGGCGGTCGACCATGGCCTTGGCGGTGCGCCACTCGTCGATATTGCCGACCATGGGGAACATGATCCGCAGCGGGCGGCCATCGGCCGATGCGAGCAAGGCACGCAGCTGGGTCTCGAGGATGTCCGGGCGTTGCAAACTCAGGCGAATGCCGCGCACGCCCAGAAACGGGTTTTCCTCGGCCGGCATCGGCCAGTACGGCAGCGGCTTGTCCCCGCCGACATCCAGCGTACGCACCACCAATGGACGCCCTTCGAGGGCTTCCAGCACACGGCGGTACTCGGCTTCCTGAGTCGCCTGATCCGGCGCCTGGGAATGGTTCATGAACACCAGCTCGGTACGCAGCAGGCCGATGCCTTCGGCGCCCATCGCCACCGCTTCCGGGGTTTCGCCGGCAGCGCCGATGTTGGCAGCAATCTCTACCGGATGGCCGTCACGGGTGATGGCCGGCTCCAGGCGACGCTCATTTGCCAGGCGCTTGCGTTCTTCGCGACTGGTGCGTTCGCTGCGGGCCTGTTCCAGCTGCGCCTCGGTCGGCGCGACCAGCAGTTCACCGCGCTCGCCGTCTAGCAGCAACAGTGTGTTTGGCGCCAGCCCAAGCACACCCGGCCCTGCACC
Source organism: Stutzerimonas kunmingensis (assembly GCF_021432085.1). Taxonomy (GTDB): domain Bacteria; phylum Pseudomonadota; class Gammaproteobacteria; order Pseudomonadales; family Pseudomonadaceae; genus Stutzerimonas. The sequence continues at coordinate 3,652,521 of NZ_CP090366.1, forward strand.
GACGATGGCTGGAATGCCCAGCGCGCGGGCGATGATGGCGCTGTGCGAAGTGGCGCCGCCGCCAGCGGTAAGAATGCCTGCGACGCGCTGGGCGTTGAGCGTGGCGACGTCCGACGGCGCCACCTCGTCCATCACCAGGATGTAGGGCTCATCTGGGGCCTGCTCGGCTTCCACACCAGTCAGGCAGGCCAGCACGCGACGCCCGACGTCACGCAAATCGGCCGCACGTTCGGCCAGCAGCTTGTCGTGGAGCGCCTCCTGCTGCTGCGCCGCAGTTTCGATTTCCTCCATCCAGGCCGCTTCGGCGCTCAGTCCCTTTTGCAGCCGAACCTGCACTTCCTCGCGCAACGCCGGGTCCTTGAGCATGGCCTGATGGGTGGTGAAGATGTCGCGGATGCTGGCGACCTGACTCTCATCAATCAGCGTGCCGATCTCCGCATGGACCTTGTCCAGCGCCGCATCCAGCCGCTGCAGTTCGATCACCGGAGACTCGCCGCGCTTGGGGTAGTCGATCACCTGCGGCTTGCGTACCAAGACCGGACCGATGGCGATGCCTGGCGCGGCGGCGATGCCGATGACCTGCTCGCCGGCCCGCAAGACGGGCACGTCCTGGGCTGCCTCATTCAGTTGCACGGCCCCCTGCTCCGCCGGCGCCCCGCCGGTCGGCAGCGGCTCGATTTCCTCGCCCAGCCCTTCTTCCACGGCGCGGACCAGCGCCGGCAACGCATCGTCGGCGATCGAGGGCTCGGCGATGAACTCCAGCACCTGGCCGCGATGCGAGCCCATCGCCAGCAGCTTGCTCAGGCTCTTGGCCGAAACACCCGCGCTCTGGCTACCAGCCAGACGCACTCGGATCTCGCCGGCGAAGGCCTGTGCGACCTCGGTCAGCACCTTGGCTGGGCGGGCATGCAAGCCATGGGCGTTAGCCAGTGGCACCTGGGCACTCGGCCAGTCTGCCGGCACTTCGCCGCCCAGGGCTTCGAGCACTGTGCGACTGGACGTCGCCTGGCTCAGCTCCTGCCCGCGGCCTTCGATCAGCAGATTGCACAGGCGCTCAAGCATCGCCCGATGCGCTTCGCCCAGGCTGGCCAGCACGAAAAGACCATTGAGCGGCTGCCCCTGATGCTCGAGATGGGAAGCTGGCGTGACGAAGGCGAGACCAGGACGCTGCACCGCCTGCTCGCTACTCAGCCACCAGAGGCCATCCCCCAGCGGCAGCGCCTGGCCAAGCGGCAGACTGGCGTTGAAACCCGGCTCCACGCACTGCGCGCGCTTGAGCAGCTTGACGCCCTGCCAGGCCAGCTCGTCGAAATCATCCGCAGCGACACCCAGCGAGACCAGCTCGCCATCCAGCGCTAGCGCCTGTGGCGCACCCTGCAGCAGGTCGATGATGGCTTCCGGGCTTTCGGCTTTCTGCAGCGCCTCGCTCAGATCGCCTTCACCCAATGCTCGGGTCAGCAGCTGTAGCAGGCGCAGGTGTTCGTCGGAACGCGCAGCGATACCGATGGCCAGATACACCAGCTGGCCGTTGCCCCAGTCGACGCCGGCCGGAAAATGCAGCAGCCGCACGCCGGTGGTGAACACCTGATCACGGGTTTCCGGCGTGCCATGGGGAATCGCAAGGCCCTGACCGAGAAAGGTCGAGCCCTGCGCTTCACGCGCACGCAGCCCGTCCAGATAACCCGGCGCGACCAGCCCGTCGGCGACCAGAACTTCACCCAGCAGGGCCAGCGCCGCTGGCTTGTCCGCCGCGGCCTGATGCATGTGGATGTGCTGTGCATTCAACTCAAGCATGGAGAACTCCTGCGGGGCTCGCGATTGTTGTGGCCGACGGTCGCGCCGGCTTTGCCCGAATCCTGGGCTGGCGCTTCAGACCGAAACACTGCTGAAACGTTTCACCTAAGGCTGGCACATTACGCAATATTGGGTAATTCTAGAAGCCCGAGTTCATACCACCCGTCTCAGGACCCTCTGTTGAAACTGACCGACATCGCCCGCCTCGCCAACGTTTCGGTAACCACCGCCAGCTATGTGCTCAATGGCAAGGCCGCGCAGCGCCGTATCAGCGCGGCCACGGTCGAGCGGGTGATGGCCGTGGCCGAACAGCAGGGCTTTCAGCTCGATCAGCAGGCGGCGGGTCTGCGTCGCGGGCAATCGCGCACCCTCGGCTTCATCGTTCCGGATCTGGAAAACCCCAGCTACGCACGTCTGGCCAAACTGCTCGAGCAGCGCGCGCGGCAGCGCGGCTACCAGCTGCTGATCGCCGGCACCGACGACGAGCCGGACACCGAGCGCCAGGTCATCCAGCTGCTGCGCTCGCGCCGCTGCGATGCGCTGATCGTCGCCAGCTGCCTACCAGCCGACGACCAGAGCTATCGCAAGGTGCAGGCGGCTGGCACGCCGGTGATCGCCCTCGACCGTGCGCTGGACGCCGAGCATTTCTGCTCGGTGGTCAGCGATGATTGCGAAGCGGCCGCCCTGCTCACCCGCTCGCTGGCAGTTCCGGCCGCCGCCCATATCGCCCTGATCAGCGCACGCCCGGCATTGCCCATCAGCCAGCAGCGCGAGGAAGGTTTTCGCCAGGCACTCGCGCAGCACACGGGGCAGGTCAGCATCCTGCGTGCTGACCAGTTCAGCCGAGCCTGCGGACGCGAGCAGATGCTCGCCCTGCTCGAGCGCGGCCCGCTGTCCGATGCGCTGATCACTACCGCGTACGTCTTGCTCGAAGGCGTCTTCGATGCGCTGCGCGAGCGCGATCTGCTCTGGCCGGAGCAGCTGCGGCTGGCGACCTTTGGTGACGCGCAGTTGCTGGATTTCCTGCCGATCCGGGTCAATGCGATTTCCCAGCAGCACGAGCAGATCGCCGAGCAAACCCTGGAACAGGCAATCCGCGCCATAGAGCAGGGCGATTACCGTCCCGGCGTGACCGCCATCGAACGTGAGCTGAAAGTGCGCCGCGGCTGACGCCCCTTGCGGGCGCTGCCGCACTGGCGGAAGCTTGTCGTCTTTTCGAACACACCCGCCTTCCTGATGAACATCGACCAGATCACCCAACGCCTGCACGCCATCCGCGATCAGAACGACTGGCAGCGCTTTCACAGCCCGAAAAACCTCGCCATGGCCGCCAGCGTGGAAATGGCCGAGCTGGTAGAAATATTCCAGTGGCAGACCGAGGACGAGTCGCGCCAGCTTTCGGCCGACAAACTTGAGCATGCCGGGCAGGAAGTCGGCGACATCCTCATGTACCTGCTCTTGATGTGCAGCGAACTGGGCATCGACATGGAGCAGGCGCTGCTGGCCAAGCTGGCCGATAACGAGCGGCGGTTCACTCGATGAGCGATCGGCATTTCGACGAGCTGGCGACGCGCTTTGCCGAGAAAATCTATGGCGGCGCCAAGGGCGCGATTCGCCTCGCCGTACTGCAGGCGGACTTGTCCGAGGTTCTGCCGCAGCGGCCGTTGCGGGTTCTCGACGTCGGTGCCGGCCTCGGCCATATGAGCCTGTGGCTGGCGCGCCAGGGCCATGAAGTAACCCTCGCCGAGCCCGCCGAACCCATGCTCGAAGGCGCCCGCGTGCAGTTCGCCGACGCGGGCCAGAACGCCACATTTATTCAAACGCCTTGGCAGGAGATCGAGAGCCAGGTCGAGGGCCGCTTCGATCTGGTCATCTGCCACGCCGTGCTGGAATGGCTGGCCGAGCCTGAAGCGATCCTGCCGGTGCTGCATCGCCTGACATCGGCCGATGGCTGGCTATCGCTGGCCTTCTACAACCGCGACGCGCTGATCTACCGCAACCTGCTCAAGGGCCATTTCAAGAAGCTGCGCAGCCAGACCTATGCCGGCGAGCGCCAGAGCCTGACCCCGCAGCAGCCGCTGGACCCACGCGAGCTGGCGGCGCAACTCGCACCGCACTGGCAGGTCGAAACAACCAGTGGCGTGCGCGTATTCCATGACTACATGCCCGCCGATTTCCAGGCCCGCACCGAGCCGGCCGAACTGATCGAGATGGAGCTGGCCTACCGCCGCCATCCACAATTTGCCGGTCTCGGGCGCTACCTGCACTGGATGTGTCGGCCGCTCTGAGCCGACCGGGAGGTACCGATGTCGATCCGCGCCATGCTGCCGGTGCTCTGCCTGGGCCTTGCAGCCTGCCAGAGCCAGAACCCCTATACCGACGAATCCGCGCCGATTCCTCCGGCGCCACCTATCGAGCAGATCCAGTCACCGGTCTATCCGGCGGCACCACGGGACTTCTCCAGCTACCAGAACTGGAGCTGGCAAGCCCCACCGGCCGGCACCGCGTCGATCACCGGTGAGGAGCTGCAGGAAATGGTCGCCGGCGCGCTCGATCAACTCGGCTTGCGCCCTGCGCAGGCCGAGCGCAAGGGCGAGCTGTTGATCAGCGCCCGCGCCAGCAAGGAGACCCGCATTCGGCAGACTTACGATGATTACGGCCCGCATGTCGGCGTAGGCCGCTACGGTGGCGGCTACGGGTACGGCTCAGGTTATGGCGTGGGGACGAGCGTACCCATCGTGCGTAACTACGAGGAAGAGGTGCTCTCGGTGCGTATCGAGATGTTCGACGCGGCTTCCGGCCAATCGATCTGGAGCAATCGCGCCGAAGCACGTAGCGGCGGTAGCCGCGCCAAGCAGCAGGATGCGCTGCGCGAGGCGGTGCAGCGGGCGCTGGCGGACTACCCGCCGCGCTGAGCGTGACAGCGATGCAGACTCAGCCCCGCGCCGAGGCCTAGACTGAACAGATTCCACCCTCCGGAGAACGATCATGTTGCGCTGCCTGTTGCTGATACCTCTGCTCTTCGCGCTCGCCGCCTGCCAGGGCCCGCAGGTGCAGCGCGATTTCGATCCGACGCGGGATTTCTCGGCCTATCGGGCCTGGGGCTGGCAGGAACCGGCGCTGCAGTATCGGCCTGATGATCCAAGAATCAAAAGCGACCTCACCGAACAACGCATTCGCACGGCGATCGCCGAACAGCTCGATCAGCAGGGAATGCGTCCCGCGACGGCCGGCAAAGCGGCGGACCTCAAGGTGCAGGCCTGGTACATCGTCGACCAGCGCACCCAGCAGTACACGACCACCTCCGGCGCCTGGGGCAATCCCTGGTACGGCTACTGGGGCGGCCCGATGTTCACCGACACCCGCACCATCGACTATCAGGTCGGCACGCTACAGATCGACCTGTATGACGCCGCTGACGGCAAACTGGTCTGGCGCGGCAGCGCCGAGCAGACCCTGAGCAACCGCCAGGGCACCCCCGAGCAACGCGCCGGCAGCATGCGCGAGCTGGTGACACGGGTGCTGTCGCAATACCCGCCGCGCTGAGCCAAGCGCAGCGAACCGCTGTCCCGCTATGGCGAGTCGTATCCCGGCTCGCCATACTGTCGCGCCCTGATTCCGGAGATCCGAAATGCCTGCCGTTGCCTGGTGGTTACTCACCCTTCCGTTCATTGCCGGCGCGATGCTGCCCCTGCAGGCCGGAATCAACGGCCAGGTCGCGCGTCACCTCGGCAACGTGATGGGCGCGGCACTGCTTTCGTTTACCGTGGGAACACTGGCGCTGTTCGTCATCGTGGCAGTCCAGCGCGATATCCCGGCGTTGCAGACGCTGAAGGGCCTGCACTGGTGGCACTGGTGTGGTGGGCTGCTGGGGGCCTTTTTCATCGCCACGGCCGCCTTCGCCGCACCGCGCACGGGAGCGTTGCTGTTTATGGCGCTATTGCTGGCCGGCCAGCTGTTCGTCGCCTTGCTGCTGGATCATTTCGGCTGGGCCGGCTTTCGCCAGTCCAGCATCAGCTTCGGTAAAGTCTCCGGTCTGCTGCTGATCTTCGCCGGCGTCTGGCTGATCCAGCGCGGCTAGCAGATGCGCGGCGGGCGTCACTCGTGCTCGAAGGCGTAGAACAGGTTGGGCTCGCTGACCAGGTATAGATTGCCCTGTGCATCGAAGGTCATCCCTTCGGCCTGCGGCACGCTGCGCTCCAGTCCGGCAAACCCGCTCCAGAGCGAGCGGAAGCTGACCAGCTCGCCCTCGGCATCGAGTTCCAGCATCATCTTTGCTCGTCGCTGAGCAGCACCAGATGGCCGGTACGCTCGTCGAAGTGCACCGAGGACAGATCACTGGCCATGTCCAGCTTCTCGATCCAGGCCTCGCGGTCGATGATCTTGATGTTCATGTCACCTGCCAGACTGCGCTTGATGCCCTGGATCTCGTAGAGTTTGCGCGGTGAATGCTCCTTGACCACGAACAGCCGATCACCGGCGCGGTCGTACCCGACGCCCTCGAAACCGGTATTGTCCGCGTCGTTCAGGGCCAGGGTAATGGAGCGGGCGTCGGTACGCTGCAGCGGCCCGGCAATCCTGGGAACCTGCACGATCACCAGCGACTGCTTGCGCTCCTCGGTCAACACCAGCAGGTCATCACCCAGATAGGTCACGCCCTCGACGTCCTGGAACCCGCGCAGCGGGTAGCGCGCGAGGAAGCCGCCATCCTTGTCCAGCGCCAGCAGCTCTTCGGGGTTATTGACGACGCCCCAGAGATGATCGCGGCGTTCGTCATAGGTCAGCCCGGAAAGATTGTCTTCCACCGTGGCCACCGGCAGCGCGTCGATCTTCACCCGGTATTCGGGTAGCCAGAGGCTGTGCCTTTCCCAGCTGCTTTCATGCCAGGTGGTTTTCAGCGTATAGAACAGCCGCTCATCCAGATGAGTGGCGGTGACAACGTAGAGCAGGCCGAAAAAGACGCAGCCATAGGCCCAGGCCGGGCGCAGTGTCGTGATTCGTTCCAGGCGCGCTCTGGCAATGGCCAGCATCGTTGGTCTTCTCGCTCAGGGAATGGTAGGCAGGCTGCCTGGCGCTTGTTGCAGTTGCATGAAGGTCGGGAACGCATGATGCGCTAAGGACTCACAGCGACATTCCGACCGCCTCCTGCCCTGGTGGTTCCAGTGCAGCGGCGACCGTTCGGAACTCTCGGGCGCACTCGAGAGCCCAATGCCCAGAGCCGTGCTTGGGCACCGCAATCGAACGTTCAGGAGAGTGATACATGCGGGTAGAAGGATTCTTCGAATGGCTGGGACAGGCGCTGGGCGCGGTCATACGTTTCATCGTCGAGGCGCTGGGCGACTTCTTCGGCCTGTTTGCCAGGGCCGGACACAATTTCCTCGAAGGGTTGTCGCGTACGCTGGGCATGGACCGCTCGCTGATCAGCCTGGTAGCACTGGCGATCGGCCTGCTGTTGCTGGTTGCGGCGGTCCGCGCGTTCTTTCGCGGCTCGATCATCGGCGGGCTGATCTGGCTGTTCCTCGGGCTGTGGCTGCTGAGCTGGTTGATTCACTGACGCGCAGCCTAAAGCTCGGACTTTCCCTCTTTCATTGCATGCCACGTATAGTGCCGGGCCGTCCCGGAGGCCCGTAATGTCCAGCATGCTTGCCGCCTGGCGCCACGCCCCAACCCACAGCAAGGTGTGGGCGCTGGCGGCGCCGATGATCCTGTCGAACCTATCCGTTCCGCTGGTCGCACTGGTGGACAGCAGCGTGATCGGCCATCTGCCGCACGCGCATCAGCTGGGCGCAGTGGCGGTCGGCGGTAGCCTGTATACGCTGCTGGTGTGGGTGATGGGCTTTCTGCGCATGGGCACGACAGGCTTCGCCGCGCAGGCCGCTGGTCGCAACGACGGCGGCGCCCTGCGCCAGATCCTCCTGCAGGGGCTGCTGCTGGCCCTGGGTTTCGCGCTGTTGCTCGGGGTGCTCGGTGTGCCGCTGAAAGGCGCGGCACTGCAGCTCATGCAGCCCTCGGCCGAACTGGACGAACTCACCCGTGATTATTTCCACACGCGACTGTTCGGCCTGCCCGCGGCGCTGGCCAGCTATGCGCTGATCGGCTGGTTCCTCGGCACGCAGAACGCTCGCGCGCCGCTGGCCATTCTGCTGACCACCAATTTGATCAACGTGGCGCTGGACCTGTGGTTCGTGCTCGGCCTCGACTGGGGCGTGGCCGGCGCCGCCCGCGCTTCAGTGATCGCCGAGTGGAGCGGCGCGCTGCTCGGCCTGGCGCTCACCCGCAAGGCGCTGGCACGCTATCCCGGTCGAGTCGATACCCGCGCGCTGCGCCGCTGGTTGAGCTGGCGGCCGCTGATGGCGGTCAACCGCGACATCTTCCTGCGCTCGCTGGCGCTGCAACTGGTGTTCTTCCTGGTGACTGTCCAGGGCACCCGCCTGAGTGATGCGACGGTCGCCGCCAACGCCCTGCTGCTCAATGGCCTGCTGCTGACCGCGCACGCCCTCGACGGACTGGCGCATGCCGTGGAAGCCTTGAGCGGGCATGCCATCGGTGCCCGCGACCGCAACGCGCTGCAGCGGGTGATGGTGGTCGCCGGGGGCTGGTCGCTGCTGGCCAGCGTCGCCTTCGGCTTGTTCTTCCTGCTTGGCGGCCATCTATTTATCCAGCTGCAGACCGACATTCCCGAGGTACGCCAGACCGCGCTGACCTACCTGCCCTATCTGGCGGCATTGCCGCTGATCGCGGTCTGGAGCTATCTGCTTGACGGGTTGTTTATCGGTGCAACCCGCGCGCGGGAGATGCGCAACAGCATGCTCCTAGCGGTAAGCCTGACGCTGCCACTGGGCTGGCTGCTGCAAGGCCTTGGCAATCACGGCTTGTGGCTGGCGTTTCTGAGCTTCATGCTGATGCGCGGCGTCTGCCTGGGCGTGCTCGCTCAGCGCCTGCAGCGCCGCGGAGCCTGGTTTAACATGGGCGCGCCGAGCACCACACACTCCGAAGGACACTGAACATGGCCTACGCCATCGCCGCCTACCTGCATTTTCTGGCGATATTCCTGCTCTTTGCCCTGCTGCTGCTGGAGCACCAGCTGTTCCGTCAGCCGCTGACGCTGGAGCGAGCGCGCAGCCTGTTCCGTATCGACATCGCCTTCGGTATCACCGCGGCGGCGGTACTGGCCAGCGGAGCGGCCCGGGCCATCCTCTATGGCAAAGGCCTGGACTACTACCTGAAGAACAGCCTTTTCCACGCCAAGATCGGCCTGTTCGTGGTGGTCGCGGTGCTCTCCATCTATCCGACCCTGACGTTCCTGCGCTGGCGCCCGGCCTTGTCCGCAGGCCAGGCACCGATCATCTCGGACAGCAGCGCCAGATGGGTCAAGCTGACCATCCGCCTGGAGCTGCTGCTACTCCTGCTGATCCCCTTGCTGGCGTCGCTGATGGCACGGGGCTTTGGCGTAATGCCCGGCTGACGCCGGGCTCACGGCTCAAGGCGTCAGATAGGACGAGCGCGTCAGCCCCAGACGCAACGCGTCGATGTACTGGGTGCGCTCCTTGGCACTCAGCTTGGCGCTAGCGACCTTGTCGCGGTAATAGGTCATCAGCTCCTCGGGCGACAGATGCACGTAGCGCAGCATGTCCTCGATGGTGTCGTGGGTCTCGATGCCCGCGTGGTAGTAGCTGCCGTCCTCACGCTGATAGACGTTCACCGAGTCGGTATCGCCGAACAGGTTGTGCATGTCACCGAGAATCTCCTGATAGGCACCGACCAAGAACACGCCGAGGAAGTACTCCTCGCCAGGCGCGACCTCGTGCACCGGCATGCTGCTTTCGATGCTCTGCTCGTCGACGTAGTGCTTGATCTTGCCATCCGAGTCGCAGGTCAGGTCCTGCAGCACAGCGCGCCGCACCGGCTCCTCACTCAGCCGCTGCAGCGGCACGATCGGCATGATCTGGTCGATCGCCCAGGTATCCGGAAGGCTCTGGAATACCGAGAAGTTGCAGATGTACTTGTCCGCCAGCTTGTCGTTGAGCTCGTCGAGCACCGCCCGATGCGAGCGCTGACGGGCCTTGAGCTGGTTGTACAGGCGTCGGCAGATGGCGAAGTAGCTCTGCTCGGCCAGTGCCTTCTGCGCCAGCGTCAGCTTGCCGGAGGCGTACTGCGCGCTGGACTCGCTCATGTAGTGGGTAGCGCGCCAGTAGGTCTCGGTGACCATTTCCGGGTCGGTCGGTCCGAGCAGGTCGGCCAGCGACTGCACGATCTCCGGCAGTTCGTCGTAGTTGTCGATCACCGGCAGCTCATCGTTGTGCCGCTCGACGTCGGTGACCTGCATGACCAACACCGCATGATGCGCCGTCATGGCACGCCCGCTTTCGGAGAAGATGTTCGGGTGCGGCAGCCCCTGTGCCTCGCAGAACTCCTTGAGCATGCCGACCACGGTACCGGCGTATTCGTCGATGTCGTAGTTGATCGAGCTGGCATTGCGCGAGTGGGTGCCGTCGTAGTCGACCCCCAGTCCGCCTCCCACATCGATGTAATCCACCGGCAGATTCAACGCCCGTAGCTCGGCGTAGTAACGAATCGCCTCACGGAAGCCCTGACGATAGTCGGCCAGATTGGCGATCTGCGAACCCATGTGGAAGTGCAGCAAGCGAATGCCCTGGTCCATTTCTGCGGCGCGGAAGCGTTCGATCACCGAGAGCAGCTGCGCCGCGGACAGGCCGAACTTCGACCGCTCGCCACCGGTATCGGCCCACTTCGACGATGCCAGCGACGACAGGCGCACACGCAGGCCGACCTGCGGGGTCAGCTTGAGCTCGTTGGCCTCCTCGATCACCAGTCCGACCTCGGACTCCTTCTCGATGACGATGAACACCTTGTGGCCGAGCTTCTGGCCCATCAGTGCCAGACGGATAAACTCGCGGTCCTTGTAGCCGTTGCAGACGATGGTGCCACCCTTCGGCGCCAACGCCAGCACAGCCATCAGCTCTGGCTTGGAGCCCGCCTCCAGACCGATGGAGACGTTCTGCGTGGCGATGATGTTCTCTACCACCGCTTCCTGCTGGTTGACCTTGATCGGGTACAACGCGGTGTACTTGCCGGCGTACTCCATGCGCTCGATGTTGGCATCGAAGGCACCGGTCAGGCGCCGCACGCGGTCCTGCAGGATGCCGGGGAAACGCACCAGCAACGGCAGCGACAGCCCCGCCTCGCGTAATTGCTCGATCAGACCGTTGAACTCGATCGGCTCGCCGCTCGGCCCTTGCGGGCGCACTTCGACATTGCCCTGGTCGTTGATTGCGAAATACCCAGCGCCCCAGTGGCGGATACCGTAGATGCTGCGGCTGTCGGCAGCGGTCCACTGGCTACCGTCGTCTTTACGTGTGCGTCGTACAGGCATCAAGGCCTCCCGGAAGAAATTGAGTGTTTCGCAGCGAGCAGAACCGCGCGGCGAAGGCTATGCGGCTTCGACAGCCGATATGCGGAAAATGGTGAAAATTGGTGAAGGTGTCACAGCGGCGCTCAGCCACCGGACTTCTTGGCCTTGAAGCCACGCTTGCTCAGCTCGTCAATCAGCAGATGAACGTGATCGCCCTGAATCTCGATGACGCCATCCTTCAGCGCACCACCTGTGCCGCAGCGACGTTTCAGCGCGCTGGCGAGCTCCTTAAGCTCGGTCTCGGGCAAGGGAACGCCACTGATGGTCGTCACCGTCTTGCCGCCTCGGCCCTTGCTCTCGCGGCGCACCCGCGCAATGCCGTCGCCTTCGGGCAGAACGCTCTGTTTGCAGATGCAACTGCCCAGCGGTTGACTGCACTCGGGACAATGCCGACCGGCATCGGTGGAATAGACCAGCCCGCTCAGGCCGGTCAGGGAAGTGGTTTTCTTCGCCACACAAACCTCACTCGCCAATCTGGCTCTGCCTGGCAGAGCCGAAGTGCCGGCTAATTTACCAGCAATGCGAGTTGGTAGCAGAACAGAGTCCGGGCGACGCATATGAAACCCGGACTGCTCGTGAAACCGAAGTACCGCGAAGGGCCGATCAGCTCTTCTGATCGGCGACACGCCCGGCCGGTGCATAGGGCGATGGATCCACGATCGGCGCCTGCCCAAGCATCAGATCGACCAGCAGCTGACAGGACGCCGGTGCCAGCACCAACCCGTTGCGGAAGTGCCCGCAGTTCAGCCACAGTCCGTCGAAACCGCTCACCGGTCCTATATAAGGCACGCCGTCCGGCGAACCGGGTCGCAGACCTGCCCAGTGCTTGACCACTTGCGCATCGGCCAGCGCGGGCAACAGCTCGATCGCTGTTGCCCTCAGGCTTTCCAGCGCGTCTTCGGTCGGCGTCTTGTCGAAGCCGACATCTTCCAGCGTGCTGCCAACCAGGATATGGCCGTCGCGCCGCGGAATCGCATAGCGCCGCTTGGCCAGCACCATGCTCGGCAGGAAGTCCTCGGCGCACTTGAATAGAATCATCTGCCCCTTCATCGGCTTGACCGGAATCTCCAGCCCCAGCGTCGCCAGCAACTGTGCGCTCCAGGCGCCCGCAGCCACTACAACCTGATCCGCTCGCATCTCGCCCTGCGCCGTCTGCACGCCCACGATACGCGTACCGTCGCGGAGGAAACCCTCGACCGGGCACTGCTCGATCACAGTCACATTCGGCAGCTGCCGCAGCGCTTCGCGCAAGGCGCGCAACAGACGGGGATTGCGAATGTTGGCGACACCCTCCATATAGACGGCGCGCTCGTAACCCTCACCCAGCGAAGGCACTGCCTGGCGCACGGTCTCCATCGACACCGACGTCAGCGGCCGGCCATAACGCTCAGCCCAATTCAGCGCCTCCGCCTCGTCATGCAGATCCAGCCAGTAAAGGCCGGTGACATGCACCTCGGGGTCCACCCCCGTCTCTTCCAGAAGCCGTTCGCCAAGCTGCGGATAGAAATCCTGCGACCAATGCGCCAGCGCCGTGACCGCCGGGCTGTAGCGCCACGGATAAAGCGGCGAAACGATCCCGCCGCCAGCCCACGAGGCTTCGCGACCAACATCGCCCGACTCCAGCAGCAACACCGACGTGCCTGCCTGAGCCAGGCGATAGGCGGACAACAACCCGATGACACCGCCACCGACAACGATCACTTCTTGATTCACATGCCTCTCCAACCATCTGGTTCACATTTCTGCCCGTCCTGACTTGGACTGGCGAACAGGCTGCTTTAAAAGAGCATCTGCGCATTCGCGTACGCGAATGAACAAACTGCAGCCAGGACGGCTGTGCATCATACGTGCAAAGGAACCGCACTATGGCTAATCGAGGTCAAGGCTTCACCTTAATAGACTTGGTGGTCACTCTGTCGATATTAAGTGTCGTCGCTGCAATAGCTATACCAGCGCTCGGCAACATGATTGAAAGGAGTCGCCAGGAAGCACTGAAAGATGAGGTCGAAAGCACGCTGCACAATGCTCGCACGCAAGCGGTTCTGCGACGCCACACCATAGAGATATGTGGAAGCGGAGACGGCGAGACATGTTCGGCAAACTGGACGGATGGTTGGCTTGTACGCACTTCGGCGGGGCAAATACTGCAACTGACCCAACTTCCACATCACAGTGAGCTCAGCTGGACCGGCTTTAACGAAAGCATTCGCTTTCGCGATAACGGGGCGTCGCCCGCCAGCAATGGGCGATTCTACCAATGCCATGGCGGGCAGGTTGCGTGGCAAGTCGTCGTCAGTCGTCAGGGACGAATACGCCAGGCCTCCGAGACAGAAAACGCCGCCCAAGCGGACCTATGCCAGTGAGGCTGAACCACGGACTTCAGCTGCAAACATCGACTCCATCACAGCTCAAACTGAAGCCTCGACCGTTCATCCATACAATCGTACCAACGATCTTCCCCATGCGGACAACGCATCAACGCATTTGCATCATCCACTCACGATTCCCTTGGAGTACATCATGTCAAGCAGAACCGACATGCACGGATTCACCCTGGTCGAGCTGATGATCACTCTGGCGCTGCTTGGTATTTTCGCAGCCATCGCGGTCCCCAGCTTCAACAGCCTGATCCGTAATAACCAAGTGCAAAGCAAGGCAGAGGAACTGGTTATCTTCCTCCAGCATGCACGCGGTCAAGCGGTCCTTAACCGACAGGCATACGAAGTACAGATCAAGAGCAATGCGCCCTGGGAAATCAGCAACGCGGGAAGCGGGGAAGTGGAGCGAATCTTGGAGCATAACCCCGCACACGCGGAGATCCTCAGCTCAGCCCTGAGCGACGACAAGCTGGTCTACCGGGCCAACGGCACCGCTACAACGGCCAAGTTCACCATATGCCGCGACTCAGACCCGACCACGGGCTATCTGCTCGAAGTGCAAGCTAGCGGCGGCCTCGTTCTCTACCCGCGAGGCAAGAAAGACGGAGCTGCCTTGGACAGCTGCACACCATGAGGAACTCAATGAAAACCAATAAAGGCTTCAGCCTGATCGAGGTGTTGGTGGCCCTACTGCTAACCACCATCGGCGTACTCGGCATGGTGGCTTTGCAGGGACGCAGTATCCAATACACGCAGGACTCGGCACAGCGCAACACTGCCATCGTCTTGGCCGGAGACCTCATCGAAATTGTAAGAGCGCACCCGAAAGAACTGTTCAACACCTCGCCGCCGCAATTTCCTATGAATAGCGGGTTAAAAGGCAGTTCCATTTTCTATAAAGACGCCGGCGATGACTTCGCCGACCGCGAGAGCTGCGTGGCGAGTCCGACCCGAATTGCAAAAACGGCAAAAGAATTGCGCGACTGCTGGGCGGACAAGGTTGAAGCATTATTACCAGGCGGCAGCGAGCTATTCGATAGCGACGTATACGTTTGCCGCAGCTCTATTGCAGGTGATTGCGATAACAAGGGTTCAATGCTTGAAATTCGCCTGGCCTGGCGAGTTCGTGAATGCCTCGATGCAAGCAATTCCGATGTCTGCAGCTATACAGTTCGGGTAGAACCATGAATCACTCTAGATATCAATTTGGCTTATCAATGGTAGAGCTGCTTATCGCACTAGCGATCAGTAGCTTTCTAATCCTCGGTATTACGCAAGTCTATATCGACAACAAGCGTAACTATGTCTTCCAACAGAATCAGGCCGGAAACGTAGAAAATAGTCGTTTCGCCGCTTTAGTCATTAACGACTACCTAGGTAAGGCCGGTTATCGCCGTACGCCTTCAGCGCTGCTGGACATCGTTTTCCCCAGCCGCCCGGCTTCCGGTGGATGCCTTGCGTTCAATGCAGGACATGCCGCGACCGGCCTGAATCCCAGTGAAGGTGTCGGCTTCTGTATTCGCTATCAGCCACAGACCGGCAACGAACTGGACTGTCAGGGCGCTGCTAGTGCTGTTACATACGA
This sequence comes from Stutzerimonas kunmingensis, assembly GCF_021432085.1. Classification (GTDB taxonomy): domain Bacteria; phylum Pseudomonadota; class Gammaproteobacteria; order Pseudomonadales; family Pseudomonadaceae; genus Stutzerimonas. The sequence goes on from NZ_CP090366.1 coordinate 3,667,711, forward strand.
TGAGGCCTTCCCTTCGTCCCCGCCTGATGCTGGTGACTTGACCGTTCTAGCGTTCAAGTACGAACCCAGCAGCGACGACCAGCTGCAAGACGGCCGCCTATTGTGCAAAAGCCTCAACGCAACCAGCCCGCAGTACGGCGAGGTACTCCGCGGCATTGCGGACCTGCGTTTGGACTTCGGTGTAGGTAAGACTGACATGCTCGAAAAGGAAGTCACCACCTTCATCCAGCAAGCAGATTGGACACCCGCCAGTGGAGCAATTCGTAGTGTGCGCTATGCCCTGCTACTCGCCAGCCGTGCAGGGCAACGCGACGGCGATGATTCGAAGGTTCTCGACGACTGGATGTTAGAGGCCTCAACGGAAGCGAAGGCCCGACTGGAAGAAGCAGATAACAAGCGCATCTACCAGGTAGCAGGCGCCACGCAAACCATCAGGAATCTCATGCCATGACGTTCAATTCCCGCAAATCTCAGAGCGGAGCGGTGCTCCTCGTTTCCCTCGTCATGCTACTGGTATTGACCGTGCTGGCCGTCAGCAGCATGCGCGGCGTGACGCTCGAGTCCCGCATTACGGCAAACCGCCAACACGACATGAAAAGCCAGAACATTGCAGACGCGGCATTGCGCGAAGCTGAATTTCGTTTTTACGGTCCCGGCAATCTGGCCGACAAGCTTGAAGCCAAAGCAGCGAACTGTTTGGCGGCGAACACGCTGAAGACCAATGGAATCAACAGTCCCTGCCTGCTTGAAGTCAAGACGGATCGCCTGTTGGCATTCGTGGACCAGCCGCAAAAGGCCGGCGGGGATGATTTGCTAACCGCCTCGAACGTCTGGATGCCTTATCGCGGCACGGACCCTAAGGCCGATACCGACGCCAACGCCAACGCCAACGCCCACTTCAACAGCATCCTGGCGGCTGAAACAGGTAATGCGGCCGTCAATGCCGAGTACGGCGGGCGCGGCGAGGGAAGCGGCACCTATTTCTATCTCAACAATGGCAAAACCGACGACGCCCTCTATCTGCAGTCGACCCACGCCAACATCTACCTTGGCCTTAACAATTGAGAGCCGACATCATGCACCCTTTTCGCCTCTACTCCCACATCAAGACTCTCTCCTACGCTGCCTTTGGCATCATCTTGCTAAGCTCTGCAGATGCGTATGCCGCGGTATCTCAAAGTCCGCTCAGCCTGACCATTGGAGTTCCACCCAATATCATCCTGACTCTAGATGAGTCGGGCAGTATGTCTTGGGGCTACGTTCCAGACTCTGTTGAAAGCAGCGTAATCAGCGGCTCCTTCATTACACGCCTTTACGCAGCGAATGCATTCAACCCGATGTATTACACCCCTGGCACAAAGTACGTTATTCCACCTTTTTTCGATGAAAGCGGCAGCGAAGTCCAGCTCTCGACCTCGTTCACCAGTGCCCCCATCAATGGTTTCAGGCCGGGAGACGGGACGCTTGATCTGTCCAATTATTACCGCCCAACGGGTAAAGAGTACCGCATGCCTAGCGGCACACATAATCGGCTCAACGGCCCGAGCAGCGACTTCCGCGTAACCATAGAGTTCACATCAAATACAACAAAAACAGAAACCAGCGCGGCGGGCATAAAGTTTGAAGTCACCCGCTCCGGAACTAGCAGCAATCGTAACTACACCTGCAAAATCCTTCAATCCGGTCCGGTTTTGAACGCTAGCGGCTTCTCCTGCACAAGAAACAGCAATGAATACACAGCCAGAACACCTGCCTACTACTACTCCTTTGACAACACCCTAGAAAACTGCAATAACTCAAACTCAAATACCAACTGCTACAAGCTCGTTTTTGTAGAAGAAGACGAAAAAGAAAATTTTGCTATTTGGTACTCTTTCTACAGAACCCGTGCCCTGGCGACTCTATCCGCCACCAGCATGGCATTCTCTCAACTATCACCCGCCGTTCGCCTAGGCTGGCAGGATCTTGCACGCTGCACAGAAATTAATGGCGGCACTACTTCGCTCTGTAAAGACAACAAATTCCGACAGTACGATGCCTTGCATAAGGGTCAATTCTACAGCTGGCTCAAAGATATATACTTCAATAGCGGAACGCCTCTTCCTGCAGCCATGAAAAGGGCTGGAGAGTTTTTCAAGGAAGATGTTGCCTGGCATAAATATCCCAACAGCCGCAATGCGTCCGACAGAAACACTGACGACAACACCTATGCCTGCAGGGCGAGCTATCACATCCTGATGACTGACGGCATGTGGAACTCAACAACCAACAACCCCAGCTCATTCCGCCATGATAATGCCAATTTCACCTTACCTGACGGCAAAAACTATACCAGCCAAAATCCCTACCGGGATGCTAAAGACAGCACGCTTGCCGACTTGGCAATGCATTATTGGGCGACAGATCTAAAGCCAAATATGGATAACGAGCTCCCCTCCTATATTCCATTCAAAAGTGGCGACAGCGCCACAGACTACTGGGATCCGCGCAACGACCCTGCTACTTGGCAACATATGACCAACTTCATTATGGGGCTTGGTCTCACCAGCACCCTGAACAGCGCAGGTATTCCTTGGTCAGGCAGCACCCACCAAGGCACAGGCTATGAAGCTTTGGCAGCAGGAACCCAAGACTGGCCGGAAGCTTCTAGTGGCAGCAACAACAATGTCTACGACCTGTGGCACGCCGCAATCAACTCACGGGGCGAGTTCTTCAGCGCTGACAGTCCTGAGTCCATGGTTCAAGCCTTCGATGACATCCTGTCCCGCATTGCTGATCGGAAATCCACAGCAGCCAAGCCTGCCATCAACTCCGGCCAGGTCAGTACTGATGAAAACAACAACGGCACCGTCAAGACCGTCTCTTATCAGACATCCTATGCCAGCGACGATAATTGGTCTGGCGATGTAAAGCGCTTCGAAAAAGCCTGGAACGCCCAAAGCAACGCCTTTGAAACTTCCGAAATTTGGAGTGCCAAGAGTCAAGTACCCGGCTGGCAAAGCCGTAGCATCAAGATGGCCGGCAATACGAACAGCGGTTTGGTGGAATTCACCTGGAACAACGCCGGCTCTGCCAGTAATGCCGGCACGTTGGCAAATTTGCTTAGCCGCGACCCGGAGAATAGTAATTTACCGGACGCGAAGGGAGAGCAGCGCTTACAGTACCTTCGCGGCAACCGCGCTGGCGAAGGCTCAACCTTCCGTCAACGCAGCAGCGTCCTAGGCGACTTCTATTCATCTAGCCCTGCAGTGGTATCTGGGCCCCGCTACCTCGTTAACTTTAGCAATCGCTTGGAAGGCAACACCGCTTATTCGACGTTTGCAACCAATATCGCTGGGCGGACGCCTCGCGTATATGTGGGCGGTAATGACGGTATGCTTCATGGCTTTAACGCGCTTACCGGCGTCGAGGAATTTGCCTTCGTCCCTAGCGCCGTGTTCGCCAAGCTCAACAAGCTGACCGGCGCCAATTACAGCCATGAGTTTTATGTCGATGGCAGCCCGGTCGTAGCAGACGTATTCAACGGTACAGAATGGCGCACGATCTTGGTCGGCACTTTGAAAGCCGGAGGCAAATCAATATTTGCGTTGGACATTACGACGCCCGGAAGCGAGAAACTTCTTTGGGAGTTCGACGACAGCAGCTTACCGGACGATGCCGCAGCGAAGATGGGCTACAGCTTCTCGCAACCCACCATCGCACGCCTGCACACAGGCACCTGGGGCGTGGTGTTCGGCAACGGCTACGAAAGCACTAACAACACCAATGGCAAGGCGGCCCTGTTCATAGTAGATGCAATGGAGGGCACCCTCCTTACCAGTCTGGAAGTAGAGGGTGTGGATGGCGCTGCGAATGGTCTTTCGACCCCCAAACTTGCCGATTACAACGCTGACGGCGTGGCGGACTATGCCTATGCTGGAGACCTTCAGGGCAATCTCTGGCGTTTCGACCTGCTGCGTAACGGTCGTAGTGATACGGCGCCCTTCACCACCGAAGATGATAGTGAAAATGCCATTGATGACTTCGAGGTGGCCTTTGGTGGCCAACCACTGTTCAGCGCCGTGGCAAACACCGGGACCGAAGGTCGTCAGCCCATTACATCAGCACCAAGCCTAGTGCTCCACCCTACTGGCTTCGGCTATCTGGTCGTATTCGGTACCGGCAAATTCTTCGAAACCGGCGACAAGGAAGGCGACAAGAGTTTCGCCCAAACGGTATATGGCATCTGGGACAAACAGACGCTGGGCGAGGAAGCAAGTGACCCGAATATCGCTCGCAGTAGCTTGCAGGAACAGACGATCACAACCCAAACCACCGTCGAGGCCAACGGCACCACGCGCCAAGGTCTCGTACTGAGCAATAACAACGTCAGCTGGCAGGGCAGCGACACCCAGGCGGCACAAAACGGCTGGTTTGTGAACCTGCGCCAGAGCCAGGGGGAGATGGTGGTGGAAAACATGTCGCAGCTGGGCCGCACGATATTCTTCCAGTCGCTGATTCCGAATGACGACCCTTGCGGTGATGGCGCGAACAACTGGACCTACGCCATCAATCCCTTCACTGGCGGCAGAACCTCTCACAATGCCTTTGACTACGTACCAACCACGGATATCGGTACGACCAATGTCTCAGCGGTTCGTCAGGATGGCGAGGGCGGGGGTACGCTTTCCCAGGATTCCGACGGGACATACCAATACTGCACAGGTCAGGAGTGCATCAACGTCTACCCGGACCCCGCAAGCCTAGGCCGCCAAAGCTGGCGTCGTATCGAACAGGAATAACGAGATGAATCCAGTATTGACGGAGCAGTCCATGAAGCGTACCGAGCGTGGTTTCACTCTGATTGAGCTCATGATCGTGGTCGCCATCATCGGTATCCTGGCAGCGATTGCCTATCCAAGCTATGACGAGTACGTCAAGCGCGGTAACCGCACCGAAGGCCAAGCCCTGCTGAGCGATGCATCCGCTCGGCAGGAGCGTTACTTCGGCCAGAACAATGCCTATATCACTTCAGACGCCGACATAGCAAAGCTTGGGTTGAAGAACGGTAATACCTCGGAAACTGGTAAGTACGAGCTAGCTGTAGAGGTCATCACTGACGGAGGAAGCCCTCCTCGGCCCATTGACGGCGGATATACGCTGACCGCAAAGCAAAAATTCGGCGACACCAAGTGCGGCAACCTAACCCTGAACGCCCTTGGCGCTAAAGACAGGACCGGCAGCGGGAAGACCGCTGCGGAGTGTTGGCGCTAAGCCTTCATCAGCAAGGCGCGCGGTCATTCAGCCGATACAGAAAACGGGGCCTGTCAAAGGCCCCATTTGTTAGAAAATCGATGGAGCAAGTTCAGACAGCCTTGAGCCTCAACTCCTTCGGCATGGAGAACGTCACGTTCTCCGGTCGCCCTTCCAGCTCGTCCATGCCTGTGGCACCCCACTCTCGGAGCTGCTCGATCACCCCACGCACCAACACTTCGGGCGCTGAAGCGCCCGCGGTGATGCCGATGCGCTCGATGTTCTCGAACCATTCCCGCTTGAGGTCTTCGGCGCCGTCTATGAGATAGGCAGGTGTGCTCATGCGCTCCGCCAGCTCGCGCAGGCGGTTAGAGTTGGAGCTATTGGGGCTGCCCACCACAAGCACCACGTCGCATTCGTCAGCGAGCTGCTTCACCGCATCCTGGCGGTTCTGAGTGGCGTAGCAGATGTCATCCTTGCGCGGGCCGCCAATGCTTGGAAACTTGCTGCGCAATGCGTCGATGACACGACTGGTATCATCCATAGAGAGCGTGGTCTGGGTGACGAAGGCTAGCGCCTCGGGGTTACGTACCTGCAGCTTCGCGACGTCTTCCTCGTCCTCCACCAGGTAGATCGAACCGCCGTTACGCGAATCGTATTGCCCCATGGTGCCTTCAACTTCCGGGTGGCCCTGATGCCCAATCAGGATACATTCGCGCCCATCACGGCTGTACTTGGCGACTTCCAGATGCACCTTGGTCACCAGCGGACAGGTGGCATCGAAGACCTTCAATCCGCGCTTCTCCGCTTCGAGCCGCACAGCCTGGGAAACGCCGTGGGCACTGAAGATGACGATTACGTCGTCCGGCACCTGATCGAGCTCTTCGACAAAGATCGCCCCACGCGCACGCAGGTCTTCCACCACGAACTTGTTGTGCACCACTTCATGCCGTACATAGATCGGCGGGCCGAAGACTTCCAGAGCACGGTTGACGATTTCGATGGCGCGATCGACACCAGCGCAGAAGCCGCGGGGATTGGCGAGTTTGATTTGCATGATTGATCTCGGCACGCGGAAACTTGAAGACGAAGGAGTGTAACGCGATACAGGCTACAGCGCAGATAGCGCCCAAAGGCCAGCGGTATTCGCTGGCCTACAGCCGAACTAGGCGGGTTTGACGTCGATGATCTCGACTTCGAAGGTAAGGGTCTTGCCAGCCAATGGATGATTGAAATCGACGGTGACCTGACTATCGTCGAACGCCTTCACCACACCCGGCAGCTCGGTGCGCGCAGCATCCTGAAAACTGACCATCAGCCCTTCGGAAAGCTCCATTCCGGCGAACTGACTGCGTGGCATGACCTGCACATTCTGCTGGTTGACCTGACCGAAGCCCTGCTCCGGCGCAATCTGCAGGGTGCGCTTGTCACCTGCCTTGAGTCCGTAGAGTTGCTGCTCGAAGCCTGGCAGCAGGTTGCCATCGCCCACCTTGAAGGTGGCTGGCTTCTTGTCGAACGTGCTGTCGACCAGCTCACCCGTTTCCAGGCCAAGCGCGAAATGCAGGGTGACTTCCTTGTCCGGCCCAATGCGCTGTTCAGTCATGTGCAGCTTCTCCGGTCTTGTTGCTCTTGAACATGTCCAGCGCCAGCATCACGGCACCGACGGTGATGGCGCTATCGGCGATATTGAACGCGGGGAAGTACCAGCGGTTCTGCCAATGCACCAGGATGAAATCGACCACATGGCCCAGCACCACGCGGTCGTAGAGATTGCCAATCGCACCGCCCAGAACCAGCGCCAGCGCGACGGCCAGCCAGGTTTCGTTCGGTTTTAGACGCTTAAGCCAGACCACCAGCACAGCGCTTACGCCAATCGCGATCACGGCAAACAGCCAGCGCTGCCAGCCACCGTGATCGGCGAGGAAGCTGAACGCCGCACCGGTGTTGTAAGCCAGCGTCCAGGCGAAGTAGCCGGGAACTACGTCGACCTTTTGATACAGGCTGAAATTGGCCTCGAAGTAGTGTTTTGTCGCCTGATCGAAGGCGATCACCAGCACACTGAGCCAAAGCCAGGGGAGCCTGCCGAAACGTGCACTCATACCGTAGCCTCCGCTAGCACACCGCGCGGCAAGGTGGTGGTGGTCCTTTCCCCACCGAAACGGAAGGCCACGTCGTAATGGGGGGCTGAAGCCCACCCTACGGCAGTAAGCACAGAGTCACGCATAGTGGCGAACCTCACCACCACCTTCGATGTTCTCGATGCAGCGCCCGCAGATTTCCGGATGCTCGGCATGAGCACCAACATCTGGAAGGTGATGCCAGCAACGCCCGCACTTGCTGTGCTCGGTCTTCTTGACCACCAGCTTGAGGCCGACCAATTCGCTCTCCACGGCTTCGGCTGGCGCCTGGGTCAGTGGTGCGATATCGACAGCAGAGGTGATCAGTACGAAGCGCAGCTCGTTGCCGAGCTTGGCCAACTCTGCAACCAGGGCATCTTCGGCATACAGCGTGACTTCCGCCTGCAGGTTGCCGCCAATGGTCTTGGCCGCACGCTGGTTTTCCAGCTCCTTGTTCACCGCGGTCTTGACTGCCATGACCTTGTCCCAGAAGGCGCGATCAAGCTCGGTGCCTTGCGGCAGTTCGGTCAGGCCGGTGTACCAGGTGTTGAGCATCACCGACTCGTTACGCTCACCCGGCAGGTACTGCCAGATTTCCTCGGCGGTGAAGGCCAGGATCGGCGCGATCCAGCGCACCAGCGCCTCGGCGATGTGATACAGCGCGGTCTGGCAGGAGCGACGCGGCAGGCTGTCCGCACCGGTGGTGTACTGGCGGTCCTTGATGATGTCCAGATAGAAGCCGCCCAGCTCCTGCACGCAGAAGTTGTGCACCTTCTGGTAGACGTTCCAGAAGCGATAGGTGGTGTAGGCCTCCTCGATCTCCTGCTGCAGCAGCAGTGCGCGGTCGATGGCCCAGCGGTCCAGGGCGATCAGCTGATCATTCGGCACCATGTGCTGCGCGGGATCGAAGCCGTCGAGATTCGAGAGCAGGAAGCGTGCGGTGTTGCGGATACGACGGTAGGCATCGGCGCTGCGCTGCAGGATCTGCTTGGATACCGCCATCTCGCCGGAATAGTCGGTGGCCGAGACCCACAGACGCAGGATGTCGGCGCCCATGCTGTCGGTGATTTCCTGCGGCGCGATGACGTTGCCGAGGGACTTGGACATCTTGCGGCCGTTCTCATCCACGGTGAAACCGTGGGTCAGCAGGCCCTTGTACGGCGCATGACCGTCGATGGCCGCGCCGGTCAGCAGCGATGAATGGAACCATCCGCGATGCTGGTCGGAGCCCTCCAGATAGAGATCGGCACGCGGGCCGCTTTCGTGACCCATGGGGTGCGAGCCGCGCATCACATGCCAGTGGGTGGTGCCGGAATCGAACCAGACATCGAGGGTGTCGGTGATCTTCTCATACTGCGCCGCTTCGTCGCCGAGCAACTCGGCTGCGTCGAGCTTCGACCAGGCCTCGATACCGCCCTGCTCCACACGCTGCGCCACGGCTTCCATCAGCTCGACGGTACGCGGGTGCAGCTCGCCGCTTTCCTTGTGCAGGAAGAACGGAATCGGCACACCCCAGGTGCGCTGACGCGAGATACACCAGTCTGGGCGCCCGGCGATCATGCCGTGCAGGCGCGCCTGACCCCAGGCCGGGACGAATTCGGTCTGCTCGATGGCATCCAGCGCACGGCGGCGCAGCGAGCTGCCGTCATGGGCAACCTTGTCCATGCCGACAAACCACTGCGCCGTGGCGCGGTAGATCAGCGGGGTCTTGTGCCGCCAGCAGTGCATGTAGCTGTGCTGGATCGACTCGTGCTTGAGCAGCGCGCCAACCTCGGCGAGCTTCTCGACGATGGCCGGGTTGGCCTTCCAGATGAACTGGCCGCCGAAGAACGGCAGATCCGATACGTAGACGCCGTTGCTCTGCACCGGGCCGAGAATATCGTCATTCTCCATGCCGTAGTGCTTGCAGGAGCGGAAGTCGTCCTCGCCGTATGCGGGCGCCGAATGGACGATACCGGTACCGGCACCGGTTTCCACGTAGTCGGCCAGATAGACCGGAGCGAAGCGCTCGTAGAACGGATGACGGAAGCGGATCAGCTCCAGCGCTTTGCCTTCGCAACGGGCGATGATTTCACCAGCCAGGCCGTAGCGCTGCAGACAGGACTCCACCAGCTCCTCGGCCAGCACCAGCAGACGCTCGCCGGTGTCGACCAGCGCATAGACGAACTCGGGATGCACGTTCAGCGCCTGGTTGGCCGGAATGGTCCAGGGCGTGGTGGTCCAGATCACGATGCTGGCGGGCTTGGCCAAATTGGGCAGACCGAACGCGGCAGCCAGCTTGTCGGCATCCTCGACCGCGAAGGCGACGTCGATGGCATCGGATTTCTTGTCCTGATATTCGGCTTCCGCCTCGGCCAACGCCGAACCGCAGTCGAAGCACCAATTCACCGGCTTCAGGCCTTTGAAGACGAAGCCACCTTCGACCAGCTTGGCCAAGGCGCGGATCTCACCAGCCTCGTTGGCGAAGTCCATGGTCTTGTATGGGTTGTCCCAGTCGCCCAGGACGCCGAGGCGGATGAAGTCGGCTTTCTGCCCTTCGATCTGTTCGGCCGCGTAGGCACGGCAGCGCTCGCGGGTCAGATCGGCCGGCTGGTTCTTGCCGAAGGTGGTCTCGACCTTGTGCTCGATCGGCAGACCGTGGCAATCCCAGCCCGGCACATAAGGCGCGTCGAAGCCGGCCAGGGTGCGCGAGCGGACGATCATGTCCTTGATCACCTTGTTCACCGCGTGACCAATGTGAATATTGCCGTTGGCATACGGCGGGCCATCGTGCAGGACGAACTTCGGGCGACCTTCGCCGATCTGCCGCAGCTTCCGGTACAGGTCAATGCTGTTCCAGCGCTGCAGAATCTCCGGCTCGCGCTGTGGCAGACCGGCCTTCATCGGAAATGCCGTGGACGGCAGATTGAGGGTCGCTTTGTAATCGGTCATTTCAGTCCTGACTCGTCATAAGGGGTGAAGCCCGCCAGTAATCACGGGCAGCGGCGATGTCGGCTTCGATCGCCGTCTTGAGCGCCTCCAGCGAGGCGAAACGCTGCTCGTCGCGCAGCTTGCGATGGAAGGTGACCTGCACCAGACGCCCATACAGGTCGCCCTGATAATCGAGCAGATGCACTTCCAAGTGTGGTTTACCGTCACTCTCGACCGTGGGTCGCATGCCGATGTTGGCGACACCGGCAAGCGACTTGTCGTCCAGCTCGAGACTGACCAGAAACACGCCACTCAGCGGCGTGTTGCGGCGTTTGAGCTGCACATTGGCAGTTGGCGCACCGAGCTGGCGGCCCAGTTTCTGCCCGTGCATGACCCGGCCGGTGATACCGAACGGTCTACCGAGCAGTGCTTCGGCGCAGGCCAGGTCACCCTCCGCCAGCACCTGACGCAGCCGCGTGCTACTGACCCGCTCGCCGTCCACCTCAATGGTGGTGGCGGCCTCGACCGAGAAGCCTTCGGCCGCGCCGGCCTTGAGCAGGAAGTCGAAATCGCCGGCGCGGTCGCAACCGAAACGGAAATCGTCACCGACTTCCAAATGCCGTACACCCAACCCTTCCACCAGCGTGGCGTGGACGAATTCAGCGGCACTCAGCTCTCGCAGGCGGCGATTGAAGGCCAGACACAACACCAGATCGACGCCCTGCTCGCTCAACAGCTGCAGTTTTTCACGCAAGCGGGTGAGCCGCGCCGGCGCCTTGTCCGGCGAAAAGAACTCACGCGGTTGCGGCTCGAAGATCACTACACAGCTGGGCAGCCCCAATTCGGCCGCACGCTCGCGCAGCCGCGCCAGGATGGCCTGATGCCCCCGGTGCACGCCGTCGAAATTGCCGATAGTGGCGACGCAGCCCCGATGCCGGGGTCGCAGATTGTGAAGGCCTCGAACCAGCTGCATACCGCACTTCTTGCTTGAAAAGTGGCCGATTATACGCACGTGCTGCGCATCCCGGACAGGTTTGCTCCGCCCGTGAATCGTCGATCAATGCCGCAAATGCCGCGGTCGCAGCCCGGTCAGCAACAACCCGGCGGCGAATGCCGCGAGCCCTGCGCAAACGAGAATCCCCAACCGCAGCGCTCGCTGCTGCCAGCCCCAGACGAACCACTCCTGCGCCGGCACGTTAAGCCACCAGACCGTCGCCACCATCGCCGCACAGGCAGCTGCCAGGCGTAACCCGAACAGCCACCAGCCCGGTGCAGGACGGTAGACGCCAACCTTGTACAGCCCCCAGAACAGCAGCACAGCGTTGAGCATCGACGACAACGAAGTCGCCAGCGCCAGCCCGACATGCTGTAACGGCCAGATCAGGATCAGGTTCATTACCATGTTCGCGACCATGCAAATGACCGCGACGCGTACCGGCGTCTTCAGATCCTGACGAGCGAAGAAACCCGGCGCCAGCACCTTGATCAGCATGAACGCCAGCACGCCGAGAGAATAGGCCTGCAGCGCCCTGGCCGATTGCACCACCGCCTCTTCGCTCATGGCGCCGTAATAGAACAGGCTGGCGATCATTGGCTCGGCGAGAATACCCAGCGCCAGCGCAGCGGGAACGCCTACCAGCAGCACCATGCGCAATGCCCAATCGACCGTTGCGGAGAACGCCTTTGGATCGTCTCCGGCATGCTGGCGCGACAAGCTCGGCAAGATCACCGTACCAATCGCGATGCCAAACGCCCCCAACGGCAGCTCTGACAGGCGATCGGCGTAATACAACCAGGACACGCTGCCGGTCTGCAGAAAGGAAGCCAGCACTGTATCCAGCAACAGATTGATCTGACTGACCGAGACACCGAACAGCGCCGGCACCATCAGCAGCATGATGCGTCGAACGCCCTCGTCACCCCGCTTTACCTTTGGCCGCGGCAGCAGGCCAAGCTTGGCGACATACGGCAGCTGGAAGGCCAGCTGGGCGAAACCGGCAATGAACACGCCCCAGGCCAGCGCCATGATCGGCTGATCGAAATACGGGGTCAGGAACACCGCCGACATGATCATGCAGACATTGAGCAGCACAGGCGTGAATCCGGGCACCGCGAAATAGCCGTAGCTGTTCAGCACCCCCGAGGTGAAAGCCGTCAGCGAGATCAGCATCAGGTAGGGAAAGGTGATGCGCAGCAGCTCGCCAGCCAGCTGCATCTTCCCCGGATCATCATGAAAGCCGGGCGCGAAGACCATTACCACATAGGGCGCAAACAGCACGCCCAGCGCAGTCAGCCCGGCAAGGATGAGCCCGAGCATACCGGCGGTGCGATCCACCAACTGCTTGACGTCCTGCAGCGTGCGCTTGGTGCGATATTCCGAAAGCACCGGCACGAACGCCTGAGCGAATGCACCCTCGGCAAACAGCCGGCGCAGAAAGTTGGGAATCTTGAACGCAATGAAGAACGCGTCGGCCGCAGCCCCCGAACCGAAGTAGCTGGCGACGACCATATCGCGTACCATGCCCAACACGCGTGACAGCAGGGTCATGACACTGACCACGGCGCTGGAGCGCAACAATCCGCCCTTGCCGGTTTTTTCGGACATTTGTCTTCCTAGAATTGCAGCGAGATTGATCGACCGAACGCTCAGCGCCGGCCGGATCGATGGCCAGTTACGACACGAAAAGAGGCGGCGAGTTTAGCCGCAGCCCTTCTGTCCGACCAGCTTCTCAAGCCATTCGACCGGGCTTGACAAGCGCCCTTCGCGTCGGCATGATTCGCGGCCTTATTTGCTTTGCAATCCCCCAAGTTTTCGAGGAGTTCGACGGTGGCCAACAGCCCTTCCGCCAAAAAACGCGCAATTCAGGCTGAGAAGCGTCGCAGCCACAATGCCAGCTTGCGCTCCATGGTTCGTACCTACATCAAGAATGTGGTCAAGGCCATCGACGCCAAAGACCTGGACAAGGCTCGCACAGCCTACACTGCTGCTGTGCCGGTCATTGACCGCATGGCCGACAAAGGCATCATCCACAAGAACAAAGCTGCTCGTCACAAGAGCCGCCTGAACGGCCACATCAAGGCCCTCGGCGAAGCTGCTGCAGCCTAACTGCAGGTTCTTGAAAAAACCGGCCTAGCGCCGGTTTTTTTATTCCCAAATTTTGCCCCACTCGCGAAGGATGGGCCGATGCGCAAGTTACGGCGCAACCGGCCAAGGCAGAATCGGAATCGCCGTCACCGCATTCTGCGGACTACCCTCGATGACGCGATCGCTGTAGACCAGATAAACCAAGGTATTACGCGACTCATCAAAGAAGCGCACCACCTGCATGGTCTTGAACACCAGCGAGGTGCGCTCCTTGAACACTACATCGCCATCTTTGAGCTTGCCGTTGATGCGAATCGGCCCCACCTGGCGACAGGCGATCGACGCCTCGGCACGATCCTCCGCGAGCCCCAGCCCGCCCTTGATTCCACCGGTCTTGGCGCGAGACAGATAGCAGGTCACACCATCGACCAAGGGATCGTCGAACGCCTCCACGACGATCTTGTGATTCGGCCCGAGCCACTTGAAGACCGTATCCACCTCACCGACCTGCTCGGCCAACGCCAGCGAAGGGATGAGCAACCCAAAAACCAGCGAAAAATTGGCTAAACGCATCCTCACCTCAGACCAGAATCATGTTGTCGCGATGGATAAGCTCCGGCTCGTCGACATACCCGAGCAGCTTTTCAATTTCATCTGATGGCCGCCCAAGGATGCGCTGCGCCTCGGCTGCACTGTAGTTCACCAGACCGCGCGCGACCTCCGAACCCTGCGGGCCGACACAGACGACCATCTCGCCACGACGAAACGCCCCCTGCACAGCCCTGACCCCAACCGGCAGCAGGCTGCGGTTACCCTGGCGCAGCGCGTGCACAGCACCGTCGTCCAGCGTCAGCGTGCCACGCGTTTGCAGGTGCCCGGCCAACCATTGCTTGCGCGCCGCATGCCGACTGCACTCCGGCGCCAGCAGCGTCCCCAGGCGATCACCCGCCTTGAGCCGCGCCAGCACCAGCTCGATGCGCCCACCAACGATCACCGTATGCGCGCCAGAGCGCGCTGCCAGGCGCGCCGCACGAAGCTTGGTCTGCATGCCGCCACGCCCCAGCGCCCCTCCCGTGCCGCCAGCCACTGCATCCAACGCAGGATCGTCGGCGCGCGCCTCACTGATGAGATTGGCTTGAGGATTGAAACGCGGGTCGGCGTCGAACATGCCGTCCCGGTCGGTCAGGATGACCAGCAGATCGGCCTCGACCAGGTTGGCGACCAGTGCAGCAAGCGTGTCGTTGTCGCCAAAGCGGATTTCGTCAGTGACCACCGTGTCGTTCTCGTTGATGACCGGCACCACACCGAGATCGATGAGCGTACGCAGCGTGCTGCGCGCATTGAGGTAGCGCTTGCGATCCGAGAGATCGTCGTGAGTGACGAGAATTTGCGCCGTCTGCTGATCGCAGCGAGCGAAGCTGGATTCCCAGGCGCGAATCAAGCCCATCTGTCCGACAGCGGCGGCCGCCTGCAACTCATGCACAGCCTTCGGTCGAGAACTCCAACCAAGACGACTCATGCCCGCAGCAACCGCACCCGACGACACCAGCACGAGCTCCACACCTGCCTCGCGCAAGGCCACCATCTGATCGACCCAGACCGCCATCGCAGCCTGATCGAGCCCGCGGCCGTCGGCGGTCAGCAGCGCACTGCCGATCTTGACCACCCAGCGCCGCGCACCGCTCACCTTGTCCCGCATCGTTCCCGCCTTCTATACGGCCAAAACACTTTCGGATCGGACTGCGCACGAGGCAGCCCACCGACCACTCGCCTGACCAGGCCGCGCAGCGGCCCGGGGTTCGACTTAGCGCACGTAGATGATCTCGGCACCACCCTCGTCATCATCATCGTCATCGAAGTCGTCGTCTTCGACCTCATCGGCCGCCTTGACGCCAGCGCGGCGCAACGCACGCTGATCATCCAGCTCCTGCAAGCGGGCCCGCGCCTCATCTTCGATCTGGCGATCGAGCTCGGCCAGGGCCTCGGCGTAGTCAGGCTCTTCGGCGATGCGCACAGTGCGCTCATCCAGATAACGCATGATCGCCTGACTCAGCGCTTCGGTACCCTCGCTCTCCAGCGCGGAGATGACGAATACAGGACCCTGCCAGTCCAAGCGCTCGACCACCTGCCGGACACGTTGCTCACGCTCGTCTTCCAGCAGCTGATCAGCCTTGTTCAGCACCAACCAGCGATCGCGCTGCGTCAGCGCCGGGCTGAACTTCTCCAGCTCATGCAGGATCACCTCCGCCGCATCAGCCGGGTCGCTACCATCTAACGGAGCCATATCCACCAGGTGCAGCAGCAGGCGAGTACGCGCCAAGTGCTTGAGGAAGCGAATCCCCAGCCCCGCGCCTTCGGCCGCCCCCTCGATGAGCCCCGGAATGTCGGCAATCACGAAGCTCTTGTAGCGTCCGACACTGACAACACCGAGGTTCGGCACCAGCGTGGTGAACGGGTAGTCAGCGACCTTGGGCTTGGCCGCCGACACCGAGCGAATGAAGGTGCTCTTACCGGCATTCGGCAAGCCCAGCAGACCGACATCCGCCAACACCTTCAGCTCGAGCTTGAGATCACGAGCATCACCCGGCTTGCCCGGCGTGGTTTGCCGCGGCGCGCGATTGGTGCTGGACTTGAAGCGCGTATTGCCCAGCCCATGCCAGCCGCCTTGAGCCACCAGCAGGCGCTGCCCCGGCTTGGTGAGGTCGCCCATGATCTCCTGGGTAGCCGCATCGATGATGGTGGTACCAACCGGCACCGGCAGGACAAGATCCTCACCCTTGGCGCCTGTACAGTCGGTACTACCGCCCTTCTGCCCGTTCTGCGCATTGAAGCGACGGGTGTAGCGGTAGTCCACCAGCGTGTTGAGGTTCTCGTCGGCCTCCAGATACACCGAGCCGCCGTCACCGCCATCGCCGCCGTTGGGGCCACCCTTTTCGATGAACTTCTCACGACGAAAACTCATCATGCCGTTGCCGCCGTCGCCGGCCTTTACAAAAATCGATACTTCATCGACGAATTTCATGGGAACGCCTCCCGTCGCAGGACGGGCTTAGGAAACAAGAAACGTAAGGGTCTTGCAAAAAACCCAGCGAAAACTGAATGAGCACCGAGCAGTTCTTTGCAAGAGCCTCACAGGATACAGAAACAAAAAAGCCCCGTCGCATGACAGGGCTTTTCCAGCAACGACGCAGTTAGGCTGCGACGACGCTCACGTAGCGACGGCCAAAAGCGCCCTTCACTTCGAACTTGATCACGCCTTCCACTTTTGCGAACAGGGTGTGATCCTTGCCCATGCCAACGCCGTAACCGGCATGGAACTGGGTGCCGCGCTGACGCACGATGATGTTGCCGGCCTTGATGGCCTGGCCGCCGTACATCTTCACGCCAAGGCGTTTGGCTTCTGAGTCGCGACCGTTGCGGGTAGAACCGCCAGCTTTTTTGTGTGCCATGAGTTCAATACTCCTATAAGGGGATTCAGGCCCGATTAGCCCTGAATACCGGTGATTTTGACCTCAGTGAACCACTGACGGTGGCCCTGACGCTTCATGTGGTGCTTACGACGGCGGAATTTGATGATGGTGACCTTGTCGTGACGGCCTTGGGCGATCACTTCAGCGGTAACCTTGGCACCATCGACCACCGGAGCGCCGATCTTTACATCATCGCCGTTGCCGATCAGCAGAACGCGGTCAAAAGTGACAGCTTCGCCAGTCGCAACTTCGAGTTTTTCAATCTTGAGGTATTCGCCTTCGGCGACCTTGTATTGCTTGCCGCCGGTTACGATAACTGCGTACATCTGTGTATCTCCGTTGATCCTGCTCACCCAGCGCTTTGAAAGAATGATTAGTGGCTGGCATGGCTGCATGGGGCCGGAAGGTGACGCCCGTGCAATTGCGTAAGGCAGGGAAATGCCCAGGGGGAAGTTCAGGGTCCGCGATTGTACGCATGCGATACACCCCGCGCAATAGCCAACTGGAGTTGCCTTGACAGTGCCAGACCCGCCCCCTAGCATGCCGCGCAATCTGCGAGGAGTCCCCGATGCAACCCCAGCCTTTCTATCAAGTTGTGGCGGACGATTTTGCCGCTGTCGACGGCATCATCCGCAAGCAACTGACTTCGCGCGTTCCTCTGGTGGAAAAGATCGGGGATTACATCACGTCGGCCGGCGGCAAGCGCCTGCGCCCACTGTTGGTGCTGCTCAGCGGCAGCGCGCTCGGCCATCAGGGCG
Source organism: Stutzerimonas kunmingensis (assembly GCF_021432085.1). Classification (GTDB taxonomy): domain Bacteria; phylum Pseudomonadota; class Gammaproteobacteria; order Pseudomonadales; family Pseudomonadaceae; genus Stutzerimonas. The sequence goes on from NZ_CP090366.1 coordinate 3,685,283, forward strand.
ATCAGCTGCGCCTGTTGGCCGCCATCATCGAATTCCTGCACACGTCCACACTGCTGCATGACGACGTCGTCGACATGTCCGGCATGCGCCGCGGCCGCTCCACCGCCAACGCTTTGTGGGGCAACGCCCCCAGCGTACTGGTTGGCGACTTTTTATATGCACGCTCGTTCGAAATGATGGTGGAACTGGACTCCATGCCGGTGATGCGCATCATCTCCCAGGCAACGCGCGTCATCGCCGAAGGCGAAGTGCTGCAGCTGTCGAAAGTTCGCGACGCCAGCACCACCGAAGAAATCTACATGGAAGTCATCCGCGGCAAGACCGCCATGCTCTTCGAGGCTTCGACTCACAGCGCGGCCACCCTGGCCGGCGCCAGCGAGGAGCAACGTGAAGCGCTGCGTACTTTCGGAGATCACCTCGGCATCGCCTTCCAGCTGGTCGACGACCTACTCGATTATCAGGGCGACGCGGAAACTCTCGGCAAGAACGTCGGCGACGACCTTGCCGAAGGCAAGCCTACCCTTCCGCTGATCTACACCATGCGCGAAGGAACTGCCGAACAGGCAGCTCTGGTCCGCAAGGCTATCCAGAAAGGCGGCCTGGATGATCTGGAAAGCATCCGCGCCGCCGTCGAGGCAGCAGGTGCACTGGACTACACCGCCAGACTTGCGCGCGACTATGCCGAACGCGCCATCGCCTGCCTGGAAGTCATTCCCGCCAACCAGTACCGCGATGCCCTGGTCGAACTCTGCCGCTTCGCCGTAGCGCGCACACACTGACAACACCCTGCGGTATCGACGCTGCGCCGCGTGCGCAGCTACCCCACGAAGAAGTCATCCTCCCTCCCCGCTCAACGGGTACACATTTGAGCTTGCATATTTGCAAATAACAATTATTCTCATTGCGAGAATCAATTGGAGGTGCCGCATGACTTACCTGATAGATGCCTGGCTGGATCGACCGCAACCCTACCTGCGCATACTTGATCGCAACACCGGTGCCATATGCGTTTCGCTCGAGGGGGAGGCGCTGGAGGAGCTGCGCGAGCAGGGCGATCTCGATGTGCAGGAGCTGAGCACGAGCGAACCCTGCGTGCTCAAGGAGCAGGTCCGCAACCTGTTCCTCTTCAGCTATGCCCGCGCGCTGCGGCCCTGACCAGTACGCAATACCGAGATCGAGAGCCGCACACGGGCAAGGCGGTCAGGGCTCACCAGCAGCTTGTCGGTAACCGATTAGCAGCCGACCACAGACGCTACGCCCCAGCAGCCGGACTCAGAGCACGTCCAGCAGTTCGACGTCGAATACCAGCGTGCTGTGCGGCGGGATACTGCCAACGCCCTGAGCACCATAGGCCAGCTCGCTCGGTACATACAGGCGCCACTTGCTGCCGGCATTCATCAGCTGTAGTGCTTCGGTCCAGCCGGCGATCACGCCGCCTACCGGGAACTCGGCAGGCTGGCCACGCTGGTAGGAGCTGTCGAACACACTGCCGTCGATCAGCGTGCCGTGGTAATGCGTGCGTACACTGTCCTCGCGGGACGGTTTGGCGCCCTCACCGGTCGTCAGCACTTCGTATTGCAGACCCGACTCCAGCACCACAACGCCTTCGCGCTTGGCATTCTCGACAAGGAAGGCGCGACCTTCGGCGGCGGCGGCTTCAGCCTTCTGCTGCGCTTCACCCTGCATCCGCTCACGGATGACCGCGAAGCTGGCGTTCAGCGCTTCCGGGCTGACCTGGCTGGCAACACCGGCAAACGCATCACGAATACCGGCGATCACCGCATCGAGACTGACGCCCGGCGGGGGATTGTCACGCAGCTGGTCGCCCAGCTGGCGGCCGATGCCGTAGCTCACACGGGTTTCGTCAGTGGATAGATTGAGGTCGGTCATGCCGGGCTCCGAGAGGAAAAAAGGTCGGCCAGCCTAGCACAGCTGAAGCGAGCGGACGCAGCCACCCACACCGCATTGCCGCCGGCAGTGCCTCCATTACCTGCCCTGCCGATTGCGCCGACAGCGTTCGGAGCAATAACGCACCTCATCCCAGCAGCGCGACCACTTCTTTCGCCAGGCAAACGGCAAGTTGCAGGCGGCACAGCACTTGAATGGCAGGTCCGCTTTCCTTCTCACAGCGCGTCCTCGGCATCCAGCCGCGCCAGCAGCGACTCGCCACGGTCCCACAGCGCCTGCTGCTTGCTGCCTTCCATCCGCGCGAGGTTGCGATAGACCATGCTCATCCGCGGATTACCCTGCAACTGCTCGCGGTGGCGCATGAGAAAGTGCCAGTACAACGCGTTGAACGGGCAGGCATCGTCTGTCGTACTCTCGCGCACCTTGTAAGAGCAATCCTGACAATAGTTGGACATGCGTTTGATGTACTGGCCACTGGCACAGTAGGGCTTGGAGCCCAGGTAGCCGCCGTCGGCGTGCAGCACCATGCCCAGCACGTTGGGCAGTTCCACCCAGTCGAACGCATCCATATAGACCGCCAGGTACCAATCGCACAGCGCGGGCGGCGCGATACCGGCGAGCAGCGCGAAATTACCGGTCACCATCAGCCGCTGGATATGGTGAGCGTAAGCATGCTCCAGCGTCTGCCCGATCACCTGGCGCATGCAGTTCATGCGCGTCTGCCCGGTCCAGTAGAACCCCGGCAGCGGCCTGGAATTGCCGAGGGCATTGCGTTGCGCATAGTCAGGCATCTGCAACCAATAGATACCGCGCACATACTCACGCCAGCCAATCAACTGGCGAATGAAGCCCTCGGCAGCGTTCAGCCCGACTCGCCCCTGCCGGTAGGCCGCGTCCACGTCATCACACAGGCGGCGCAGGTCAAGCAGGCCGACGTTGAGCGCGGCGCCGATGCGCGCATGGAACAGGAACGGTTCGCCGCTGGCCATGGCGTCCTGGTAGTCACCGAAAGCGGCCAAGCCGAAATCGAGAAAATGCAGCCAGAGCTGTTCGGCCTCGGCGTGGGTGACGGGGTAATCGAAGCCATCCAGACGGCCGTAGTGATGCGCGAAATGCGCGCTCACCAACGCCTGCACAGCGCGCGTGGTTTCGTCAGCGGCGAAGCGCAAGGTGATCGGGCCGTGCAATCCGCGTGGCAGCGGCTTGCGGTTGTCCGTATCGAGATTCCATACACCGCCCTCCGGTGTGCCATCCTGATTCAGCAGAAGGCCCGTTTGGCGACGCGTCTCGCGATAGAAGAACTCCATGCGCAGCTGTCGCTTGCCACTGGCCCAACCGGCGAACCCGGTCCGCGAGCAGAGGAAGCGGCGGTCGGCATGCCAGGTGATCGAAAGTCCACTGCTCTTGAGCGCCTGTTCGACCCGCCAGTCACCGGCCTCGGTGACGTGGATTTCGTCAGGTCGATACCATGCGGCGAAGCGCGCCAGCTCCCCGGCCAGCGAACCGCTGTTGGCAGGATCGTCGAGTGTCACGTAATCCACCGTGATTCCGCGTTTGCGCAATGCCTCAGCGAAGTGCCGCATGGCGCTGAACAGAAAGATGATCTTCTGCGGGTGATGCGGAACGTGTCCGGCTTCTTCAGCGACCTCAGCGAGCAGCACTCGGTCACGCGTCGGATCGAGTCCATCCAGGGCGGAGAGCTCGAAGCTCAACTGGTCGCCGAGCACCAGGCGCAGTGCGGCGACGCTCACGACAAGTTCTCTTGATGCTTACCGAACAGGGCGCTACCGACGCGCCTGCCGCCGGCCGTCACCACTGGGACCGCATGCCGACCGGCACGCGCAACGGCTCGCGGACGCCCTCCGCAAGACCGCACATCTCGTCGTACGGTGATTGCTGCACCAGATAAAAGGGCAGCTCCGGTAGCTCGCGTAACAGATCACGAGCGTGCTCGACGGACCGCAGACGCCACACATCGCCGCGCGCGTCGATCAGACTATGGCGCTGACCCTGCAGGTAGATGTCGAGAAGATAGATGCCGCCCTCGAGCGAAATCAGCTCGAGGGCGTCGATACGCCCAGCGTGGGCATGAGTGGCGAGATTCTGAAGGTTCATGGCGCTTGCCCATTTGAAAAGCAGTACAGAATATTTAACAAAAAACCAATTCTGTACAGCTTTTCAGGTTTAGCACCTGCGGAGGGACGATCAGTGCTTGGTGAGCTTGTCGAGATAGCCCATGGCGAACGCCGAGACCACGAAGGTCAGGTGGATGATCACGTACCACATCAGCTTTTCGCTATCGAGCTGCTGGGCATCCATGAACATGCGTAGCAGGTGAATCGACGAGATTGCGACGATGGAGGCAGCGACCTTCATCTTCAGCGATCCGGAATCCATCTTGCCGAGCCAGTCGAGCTTTTCCTTGCCTTCCTCGATATCGAGCTGAGAAACGAAGTTCTCGTAGCCGGAGATCATCACCATCACCAGCAGCCCGCCAACCAGCGCCATGTCGATCAGCGACAGGAGCTTGAGAATCAGCTCGGCCTCACTGAGCGCGAGAATCGCCGGGAGGATATGGAAGATTTCCTGAAAGAACTTGATCGCCAGCGCCAGCAGCGCGAACGCCAGACCGAAATAGATGGGCGCCAGCAGCCAGCGGGCAGCGTACATGGCATTTTCGAGGATGCGCTCCATGAGGTCTCACAGCAGAAAATGAGGAAGGCGCGAGTATACGCAGCCGCGCCGAGCGCACCAAGGCAGGCCAAGGTGCGTTTGGCGCATGTGGATAAGAAATTCATCGGCTCCGGTGAGGCGCCGCTGCAGCCAGCCAGAAACGCGAACGGTTTGCAATGAGGCACGCTTAGGGGCGCGACTCCCAGCCACCGAGAAAGCGCGCCTGGTTGGCGTTCACTCGACGCAGCTCAGCCTGCATGTGCAACTGCCAGATGGACGGGTCATCGGATTCGCAGTAGCCCTGCCCCATCAGGTTGTCGGCGATCGCCGCCAGGACCGATTCGGCCATCGCAGGCCCATGGAATGGGCCCTGGACCTTGATTGCCGTGGGCTGCCCGTCTGCAAGTCCAGCCGCACAGAGCAATGTCCACAGCCCATTGCCGCCGGCAAGCGGGCGTATGACGCATTCGATTCGGGTAACCAGGCCCAGGCACTGGCGGTTCAGACAAAGATTGTGTGGCATGACGGCAGTCCTCGCGTCGGGCCGACGCGGGAACATCCTGTGCGGATGTAGCGCGAGAGCCTGTTTATCCCCTGAAGCTGTGGATAATCCTGTGGATGGAGGGTGGATGCCCTCCTCCACTGCAGACCCGCCGCGCGCGCTATCGTTCCGTTCAAAAACCGCACAATGGCGAGCGTTACTTGCTCCCCTCGGACTCGGACGCTCCTTGCTCCGCTTGTGCCGGCTCGCTCTTGCCTTCTTCCTCAAGCTCGATCTCGGCAATGTCGCGCAACCGCTCGACCACCCGGGCATTCACGCTGCCCTTGGGGAAATGGCCCTGCTCGTTGGTTGTACCCACATCTTCACCGACCAGCAGCGACAACGCTTCGTCCACCTGCCTGACAGCATAGACGTGGAACTGCTGCTGGCGTACGGCCTCCAGCACGCGTTCGTCGAGCATCAGCGTGGTGACATTGGCGAAGGGAATGATTACCCCCTGCTCGCCGGTCAGCCCGCGTGCCTCGCACAGGCGGAAAAAGCCCTCGATCTTCTCGTTGACCCCGCCGACCGCCTGCACTTCACCGAACTGGTTGATCGAGCCGGTGATGGCGAAGCATTGCTTGAGCGGCGTGCGTGAGAGCGCCGAGATCAGCGCGCAGCACTCACCCAGCGAGGCACTGTCACCGTCGACGTAGCCGTAGGACTGCTCGAGCGCGATGCTTGCCGAGATTTCCAGCGGAAACTCTTGGGCGTAGCGGCTGCCGAGGTAGCCGGTGAGGATCATCACGCCCTTGGAGTGAATCGGTTGACCGAGATTGACCTCGCGCTCGATGTCGACGATCCCCGAACCACCGGGATAGACGGTGGCAGAGATGCGCGCCGGCATGCCGAATGCCGAGTCGCCGACTTCCAGTACGGTCAGCCCGTTGCACTTGCCGATCGCCGCACCTTCGCTGTCGATCAGAATCACTCCGGCCAGGATGTCTTCGAGAATCCTCGCCGAGACGCGACCGGTGCGCGTGGCCTTGGCCTTCAGTGCACGCTCGATATGGCCGACATCGGTAACCTCATCCTTGGCCAGCTGGCGGATGAAATCAGCCTCGCTGACCAGCTGGAACAGATCGCCGATACGCGCCGACAGCCGCCCCTGATGCTCGGCCAGGCGTGCACTGTAGGTCGCCAGACGGGCGACGGCCGCGGCAGTAAGCGGTGCCATGCCCTCTTCCGAGGTACGGGTCTTCATCAGTTGGGCGAACTGCTCGAGGCTATCCTCGGCCAGCGGGATGTCCTCGTCGAAATCGACCAGCACGCGGAACATCTCCTGGAAGTCCGGATCCAGATCCTGCAGCGTGTAATAGAGCTGGCGCGAACCGATGATGATGACCTTCACGTGCAGCGGAATGACCTGCGGCGTCAGCGTCACGGTGGCCAGGCGGCCGAGCTCGGCGAGTGGCGATTCCATCTTCAGCTTGCGCGATTGCAGGGCGCGCTTGAGCGCTTCCCAGACGAAGGGCTCGCTGAGCAGCTTTTCCGCCTCCAGCATCAGGAAGCCGCCGTTGGCGCGGTGCAGCGCACCTGGACGCAACTGGCGATAGCTGGTGTAGAGTGCGCCCTGATCGGTGTTGTACTCGATGCGACCGAACAGATTGTCGTAGGTCGGGTGCGGCTCGAACACCACCGGCGCGCCACCATCAACCGGGTGACCGACCACTAGGCTCGGGCTGTATTGCTCTTCCAGCAATACACGGTTCTGCGCTTCCGGACGGTTTTCGTCCACCAGCTGCTCGACCACAGTCTTCAGCAGATTGACCTGCACGGCCTGCAGGTACGCTTCGATACCGGCGTTCTCCGCATACTTCTCCGACAACGGTGCCAGCAGCGGCTGCAGTGCCTGGCTGATGGTCTCGTCATTGAGCTGGCGCAGCTGGTTGGTCGACTCGCGCTTCCACTGCGGCAAGCTGGCGAGCTCCTCGTTCAGACGCACTTCCAGCCCGGAAATGTCTTCGTGATAACGCTCGCGCTCGGCTTCGGGCAGCTGGGCGAACTCGGTTTCGTCCAGCGCCTTGCCTTCCTTCATGGGCGTGAAGGCGATATTGGTGCTGTCGCGATAGAGAGCGATCTCCTTTTCCAGGGCGAGCTTCTCGATCACATCCAGCGCCTTGTCGTAGCGCTGATTGAAGCCGCGGTCGATGGCGCTCTTCTTCTGCTGGAAACTCGGATGCTCGAATACCGCCGGAAAGGTCGCCAGCAGGTTGTCGATCAACTGATTGATATCGGCGATGAACGCCGTTGCGCCGCCGTGAGGCAACTCCAGCACACGCGGCTCGCGAGGCTCGTCGAAGTTGTTCACGTAAACCCAGTCCGACGGCGTATCCAGACGCTTGCCTTCGGCCTTGAGGTAGCGCCGTACGAACGAGAAGCGTCCGGTGCCCGGCTCTCCCATCACGTAGACGTTGTATCCCGGACGCGGCATGGCCACGCCGAACTGCAGCGCCTCGACCGCGCGCTCCTGGCCGAGCACACCGAGAAACGGCTCCAGTTCAGAGGTGTCGTTGAAGTTGAATTGGCTGGGCTCGAAGGGACGGGTCAGCGCATCGGGTGCCAGGCGCAAGCCGGCAGCGACAGTTTCAGGCATCGGGAATCCTTGCTGGGGTGGCTCGTTGGCCACGATTGATGCCGTCATTCTGGCGCTGCGCCGGTCGCGCCGCAAGGCTGATACCCGGCTAACCCAGCCTCGCCACGACGCTGCATAGCCGAGGCACATGGATGGAAATCGCGAGCCGACTGCGAATCGACACAAGCAGAAACATTTCGTCGCGCCCACTACGCCCGACCGCCTTGATGCAGGTCAAGCGGTCGCTTGACGAAAAGGCGCCTCCTAGAGCCAGCCAACACAAAAGGAGCTTCCGTGATGCGCCCCTCTATTCCGCTATTGCTTAGCAGCCTACTAATGACCAGCGCAGCGAACGCAGATGAGCTGCGTGAGCGCGCCAACGCGATGTTCAAACCGATTCCCGACAAGGTCACCGAGGTCCGCGGTCAGAAGGTCAGCGAAGATCAGGCAATGCTCGGTCACAAGCTCTGGTTCGACCCGCGCCTGTCCAGCAGTCACGTCATCAGCTGCAACACCTGCCACAACCTGAGCATCGGCGGCAGCGACAACGTGCCAACCTCGATCGGTCACGGCTGGCAGAAGGGCCCGCGCAACTCGCCCACCGTGCTGAACGCCGTATTCAACGCCGCGCAGTTCTGGGACGGACGCGCCAAGGATCTGCAGGAACAGGCCAAGGGCCCGGTCCAGGCAAGCGTGGAAATGAACAGTACGCCCGAGCGTGTCGTCTCGACGCTGCAGAGCATTCCGGAGTACGCCGCCGAGTTCAAGAAGGCCTTCCCCAACGACAAGGAGCCGGTCAGTTTCGACAACATGGCCTACGCCCTGGAAGCCTTCGAAGTCAGCCTGACCACGCCGAACTCGCCGTTCGACCGCTTCCTCAAGGGTGAGGACGGGGCGCTGGACGACAAGCAGAAGCAGGGTCTCGCCCTGTTCATGGACGCCGGCTGCTCTTCCTGCCACAACGGCGTCAACCTTGGTGGCCAGGGTTACTTTCCCTTCGGCGTGATCAAGAAGCCCGGAGCCGAAGTGCTGCCGACCGGCGACAAGGGTCGCTTCGCGGTGACCAATACCGCCAGCGACGAGTACGTCTTCCGTGCCGCGCCGCTGCGCAATGTCGCGTTGACCCCGCCTTACTTCCACAGCGGTGAGGTCTGGGAGCTCGAACAGGCCGTTGCCATCATGGGTGACAGCCAACTGGGCCGTAAACTGGACAAGGACGAAGTCAGCGCGATAACCGCGTTCCTGCACAGCGTGACCGGCGAGCAGCCGCAAGTCGCCTATCCGGTACTTCCCGCCAGCACCGCGAACACTCCGAAGCCAGAGTGATCGCTCCCCGTTACCCGGCGCCAGCCGCCGGGTAACGGCCCCCGTTTCAGCTTCCCCTCTGCTCCTTGAGCAGGTCGCGTATCTCGGTCAGCAACAACTCTTCCTTGGAGGGCGCTGGCGGCGCAGATGGCGCCTCGGCTTCCTTGCGCTTGAGATGGTTGATCGCCTTGATCGCCATGAAGATGGCGAAGGCGATGATCACGAAATCCACCACGGTCTGAATGAATGCACCGTACCGCAACACCACCGCTGGGGCCTCGCCGACGGCGTCCTTGAGCACTATCGCCAGATCCGAGAAGTCCACCCCGCCGATCAGCAGCCCCAGCGGCGGCATGATCACCCCGTCGACGAACGACGACACAATCTTGCCGAACGCAGCGCCGATGACGATACCCACGGCCATGTCGACGACATTTCCCCGCACGGCAAACGCCTTGAATTCGTTGATCAGACTCATACGTAGATTTTCCTTTAGTGGATGACCGGGCCGCCCGCCATGCCCCCGCGGACATGGCGGTGAACGCCGTGGTAGAGCATAGGCGAGCTTGCCGGCGCAGGCCACGACAGAACGCCTTTCATCGACCGGTTATTGCGAATGAGGTTCGCTTGATCGCCGTCAACCGGTTCTCGGAGGAAGGAGACTAAGGTGAACGCCTTCCTGACAAACCGGAGCGGTTTCCATGCACGTCGAACATCACCCACTGATCAAGGATTTCCCTGAGAAACGCGAGCAGTTGCAGAAACTGCGTCAGGAAGATCCGGCCTTCGCCCGCAAAGCGGATGAATACGAAGCGCTGGACAAGCGCATCTGCCGCGTCGAAGACGGTGTCGAAACTCTAGACGACAGCGCGCTCAATGCCCTCAAGCAGGAGCGCGTGGCGATGAAGGACGACATCGCCCGCGACATCAAGCGCGCCTCGGGCAGCTGCTGCGGCGGTTGCTGCGGCTGATAGCGCCTACCCGTGAAGGGAAGCCCGCCATGTGCGGGCTTCTTGCTGTCTGGCCCGCTAGAACAATCCACCGAAGCGGAACCCGGAGCCGACCCAGACGAAGGCAACCGCAGTCAAGGTGATCAGCACGATGTGTAGCCCCAGTTGCGGCAGGCGCTGCGCATCCAGCTTGGGAATCAATGCCAGCCGCGCATGCACGCCGAGCAGCGCGGTAAATCCGAGCAGTACCAGCTTGGCTTGCACCAGATGCGCCATGGGCGACGAATCGAACCATTGCCCATGGGGCAGCCAGAGGCTGGCCAGCCAGAGCCCGCTGACGATCTGCACCAGCAGCGCAGGTATCCCGACGCGCTCGTAGAGTTGTTCGAACTGGCGTACCGGTTGCACATCGCGGCGACGCAGGGCACCCGGCAGCACACTGAACAGCAGTACCAGATGCCCGCCAACCCAGACACTGGCGCCCAGTAGATGCAGAAACAACAGATGTCGCATGGCGCTCACTCCTGTTCGATTTGTTTACAGTCTGGCCGCTGCCTCGCCGCTTGTGGCTGATCGCGATCAAGTCAGCCGTTATCATGCGACACCACCAAGCAGACCCGGAGTTTCCCATGGCCAAGGCCAAGCGCATGTATGGCTGCACCGAATGCGGCTCGACCTTCCCGAAATGGGCCGGCCAGTGCGGTGACTGTGGCGCCTGGAATACGCTGGTGGAAACGATCATCGAGGGTGCGGCACCGCCATCCGGCCGCGCAGGCTGGGCCGGGGAGCAGGCCAACATCAGGACGCTCGCCGAGGTCAGCGTCGAGGAAGTACCGCGCTTTTCCACCGCTTCCGGCGAGCTGGATCGCGTACTCGGAGGGGGGCTGGTGGACGGCTCGGTAGTGCTGATCGGCGGTGATCCGGGTATCGGCAAGTCGACGATCCTGCTGCAGACCCTCTGCGCCATCGCCCAGCAGTACCCGGCGCTCTACGTCACCGGTGAGGAATCCCAGCAGCAGGTCGCCATGCGTGCGCGTCGTCTGGACCTGCCGCAGGACCGGCTCAAGGTGATGACCGAGACCTGCATCGAATCAATCATCGCCACCGCGCGGCTGGAAAAGCCCAAGGTGATGGTGATCGACTCGATCCAGACCATCTTCACCGAGCAGCTGCAGTCCGCGCCGGGCGGTGTGGCTCAGGTGCGCGAGAGCGCGGCGCTGCTGGTCCGCTTCGCCAAGCAGAGCGGCACGGCGATCTTCCTCGTCGGCCACGTGACCAAGGAAGGCGCCCTCGCCGGGCCGCGTGTGCTCGAGCACATGGTCGATACGGTGCTGTATTTCGAGGGCGAGTCCGACGGTCGCCTGCGCCTCTTGCGCGCAGTGAAGAACCGCTTCGGCGCGGTCAACGAGCTCGGTGTGTTCGGCATGACCGACAAGGGTCTGAAAGAAGTCACCAACCCGTCGGCGATCTTCCTCACCCGCGCCCAGGAAGCGGTGCCGGGCAGCGTGGTGATGGCTACCTGGGAAGGCACCCGGCCGATGCTGGTGGAGGTGCAGGCGCTGGTCGATACCAGCCACCTGGCCAACCCGCGCCGCGTCACCCTGGGCCTCGACCAGAACCGCCTGGCCATGCTGCTGGCCGTGCTGCATCGGCATGGCAGCATTCCCACCTACGATCAGGACGTGTTCATCAACGTGGTCGGCGGCGTGAAGGTGCTGGAGACCGCGGCGGATCTGGCGCTGATGGCCGCGGTGATCTCCAGCCTGCGCAACCGGCCGCTGAATACCGATCTGCTGGTGTTCGGTGAAGTGGGCCTGTCGGGCGAGATCCGCCCGGTGCCAAGTGGTCAGGAGCGTCTGAAGGAGGCCGCCAAGCACGGCTTCAAGCGCGCCATCGTGCCCAAGGGCAATGCGCCGAAGGAAGCCCCCGCCGGTTTGCAGATCATCGCCGTGACCCGCCTGGAGCAGGCGCTCGACGCGCTGTTCGAGTGATCGTTACTGGCCGCCAAGTGCGGCCAGCTCGCGTTCCAGCAGTGCCTCGTCGCCGAGGTTGAGTTCGACCAGGCGCCGCAGGTGGGCGATCGAGTCGAGATCGATATGCTGGCAGACGAAGCCGATCAGATCGCCCTCTTCATGGGTCATCGCCACCTCCATGCGCACCTCGGCATCATCGGCCAGGCGCACCCGCGCTTCGAACGGCTGTTCAGCATCGGCATCCCAGCCTTCCGGGCGGCGAACCAGCAGGCCTTTCAGGGACAGGTCATGCAGCTCGACCGGCCAGCGCCGGTCGCCCTGCACCAACTCAGTGGCGGCATCGAACTCGATACGCTGGAAGCGCCGGCGATCACTGGGGGAATCAGTCATGAACATCACTCCGCGGTGTCTGAATTCACTATAGGACAACAACTCTCGACATCGCCGTTACAACCAGCGGCGCACCCGTCCACAGTACGCCAGATAGTCGTCGCCAAACAGCTGGGTCAGCAAGCGCTCCTCGTGCACGATCACGGCGCGCTGCATGGTGAAGATCAGGGCGGGCAGCAACAGCCAGGGCCACAGCGTGCCCCAGAGCAACGCGATGCCACAGTAGATCAGGCTGTCGGCCAGATAGATCGGGTTGCGCGAGAAACCGAACGGCCCCTCTTCCAGCAGCTTCGCGGGCTTGCCATAGGGATTGACCGTGGTCCTGCGCCAGAGCATCAGCAAGCCGGCCCAGAGCATCAGCAACACGCCCGCGTCGATCAGCCCCCAGCCCAGGTAGTGAGTCCAGAGATTGCGCGGCAAGGCGATCGGCAACACCGACTCCAGCAGCCAGGCTGCCGCGAGAAACAGCAGATAGATGACCGGTGGCGGCAGGATCACACCCGTGGCGCGCTTGAACATGAGTCGGACTCCGGAGGAACAGGACACGGCAGTCTAGCGCGCCGCAATCGCCAGGGATCAGGAAGATGTGTCGCGACAACCGCCAGACAGCAAAAAACCCGCTTTCGCGGGCTTTCGATGCAGCGATGTAACGTCTTAGTTGCCGTATACCGGGAACTTGGCGCAGACCGCTTCGACCTTGCCACGAACCGCTTCGATCACCGACTCGTCGCCCATGTTGTCGAGGATGTCGCAGATCCAGCCCGCCAGATCACGGCACTCGGTCTCGCCGAAGCCACGGGTAGTGACGGCCGGAGTACCGATACGCAGACCGGACGTCACGAACGGCGAACGCGGGTCGTTCGGCACGCTGTTCTTGTTCACGGTGATGTGCGCGTTGCCCAGGGCAGCATCCGCATCCTTACCGGTGATGTCCTGCTTGATCAGGCTGAGCAGGAACAGGTGGTTCTGAGTACCACCGGACACCACGTCGAAGCCGCGCTGGATGAACACCTCGGCCATGGCCTGAGCGTTTTTCACCACCTGCTGCTGATAGGCCTTGAACTCAGGCTGCAGCGCTTCCTTGAAGCACACGGCCTTGGCCGCGATGACGTGCTCCAGCGGGCCGCCCTGGGCACCCGGGAAGACAGCAGAGTTCAGCTTCTTCTCGATCTCGGCGTTGGCACGCGCCAGGATCAGGCCGCCACGCGGTCCGCGCAGGGTCTTGTGCGTAGTAGTTGTGACGACGTCAGCGAACGGAACCGGGTTCGGGTAGACGCCAGCAGCGACCAGACCGGCCACGTGAGCCATGTCGACGAACAGGTAAGCACCGACCTTGTCGGCGATGGCGCGGAAACGGGCGAAATCCAGCACCTGCGAATAGGCGGAAAAACCGGCGACGATCATCTTCGGCTTGTGCTCGACGGCCAGGCGCTCGACTTCGTCATAGTCGATCAGGCCCTGGTCGTTGATGCCGTACTGCACGGCGTTGTACAGCTTGCCGGAGGAGGAAACGCTGGCGCCGTGGGTGAGGTGGCCGCCGTGGGCCAGGCTCATGCCGAGGATGGTGTCACCAGCGCTGAGCAGCGCCAGGTAGACGGCAGCATTGGCCTGGGAACCAGCATGCGGCTGGACGTTGGCGTAGTCGGCGCCGAACAGTTCCTTGGCGCGATCGATGGCCAGCTGCTCGACCACGTCGACGTACTCGCAACCGCCGTAGTAGCGCTTGCCCGGATAGCCTTCGGCGTACTTGTTGGTGAGCACCGAACCCTGGGCTTCCATCACCGCCGGGCTGGTGTAGTTCTCCGAGGCGATCAGCTCGATGTGGTCTTCCTGACGCTTGGCTTCCTGCTCCATGGCAGCGAAGAGATCGGCGTCGAAACGGGCGAGGGTCAAATCACGGCTGAACATGGCAGTCCTCTGAGATCAGCTGGCGGTATAAAAGAGAGGCGCGGATTCTACCTCATCCGACCGGTTGCGGGTATGAGCGATAGTCATGCACAAGATGAACAGCTGCCGCTTCCGAAGCCGCGACGGCGCACTGTCGCGGTTTGCCCTGACCGGTGCATTCGGGTAGCTTTGCGCCCTTTCCATGCCACCCCATTTTCGGCCCCCCACGGCCTGGGTCAGGCATCATTCACCACTGTCACGGGCATTCGTTTCCATGGCTCAATAAGATCATCTGCCCTATTAATTTTTAGTAATGTTTTGCGCTTCGCAGCCGAGCCCTCATAGCCACTGATCTCCAGCGTCACCAGCATTTCTTTTTTTCTCAATCCTGTGTCCGAGCAGAACTTTTAGTTAGCTTTTGCCTGTTTGGGTCAAATTCAGTCTCCAAAACTTAACTTTTGTATGTGTTCCTGCGACCGCTTCTTGCTAGGTATCGCCAGCCGATTTCCCGTTATGAGGCAGCAAATAAAGCTCTTCTTTACAGCAAGAGACACCTTACTTCTCAGGGCATCCACAAGCCTGGCTTCCGCGACCCCATTGGGGAACCTCTAGCTGTGCAGGTGAAGTGATGAGGGACGTCTAGGTTAGACTCGCGCTTTTGCATGCTTTTCTAGGAGCAGTAGCGTGAACACGGAAAACCATTCCCAGACGGCCGCCTTTCTCTGGTCCATTGCCGATCTGCTGCGCGGTGATTTCAAGCAGTCGCAGTACGGTCGCATCATCCTGCCGTTCACTCTGCTGCGGCGTATGGAGTGTGTGCTGGAGCCGACGAAGGAAGCGGTGATCCGTGAGTCCTATGCGCAGGAAGGCCGGCCTGATCTGGTACGGGAGCGCCTGCTGCTGCGCGCATCCGGTCAGCAGTTCTTCAATGCCTCCAAGCTGACCCTGGGCACGCTGTCCGATACCCAGACCGCTGCCGACCTCATGAGCTACGTGCAGTCCTTCAGCAAGGATGCCCGCGAGATCTTCGAGCACTTCCACTTTGAGGACTTCGTACAGCAGCTCGCCGCCGCCAACCTGCTGTATCAGGTGGTGCAGCGCTTTGCCGCCACCGACCTGAGCCCCGAGCGCATCAGCAACTTCGGCATGGGCATCATCTTCGAAGAGCTGATCCGCAAGTTCGCGGAAAGCTCCAACGAAACCGCCGGGGAGCACTTCACCCCGCGCGATATCGTGCACCTGACCACCTCGCTGGTGATCACCGGGCAGGACGACAAGCTCAAGCCCAACAGCATCGTGACCATCTACGACCCGACGGCCGGCACCGGCGGCTTCCTCTCCGAGGGCGACGAGTACATCCAGTCCATCAGCCAGCAGGTCACCGTGTCGCTGCATGGCCAGGAGCTGAACCCCGAGTCCTACGCCATCTGCAAGGCGGACATGCTGATCAAGGGCCAGGACGTCACCAACATCAAGCTGGGCAACACCCTGTCCGACGACCAACTGGCCAACAACCGCTTTGACTTCATGCTCAGCAACCCGCCGTTCGGCGTGGAGTGGAAGAAGGTTCAGAAGCAGATCACCGACGAGCACAGCGAAAAGGGCTTCAACGGCCGCTTCGGCCCCGGCCTGCCGCGTGTGTCCGATGGCTCGCTGCTGTTCCTGCTGCACCTGGTCAGCAAGATGCGTGACCCGCGTGAAGGTGGCTCGCGCATCGGCATCATCCTCAACGGCTCGCCGCTGTTTACCGGCGGCGCCGGTTCGGGTGAGTCGGAGATTCGCCGCTACCTGCTGCAGAACGATCTGGTCGAAGCCATCATCGCCCTGCCCACCGACATGTTCTACAACACCGGCATCGCCACCTATGTGTGGGTGCTGAGCAACCACAAGGCCGCCGTGCGCCAGGGCAAGGTGCAGTTGATCGATGGCAGCCAGCACTTTGCCAAGATGCGCAAGTCGCTGGGCAGCAAGCGCCAGTACATTACCGAGGAGCAGATCAGTGATCTGGTGCGCCTGTATGGCCGCTTCGAGGAAACCCCGCAGAGCAAAATCTTCCCCGTCGAAGCCTTCGGCTACCGGCGCATCACCGTCGAGCGTCCGCTGCGCCTGAACTTCCAGGTAAGCCCGGAGCGCATCGAAAAGGTGCAGGAAGAAAAGGCCATCGAGAAGATGGAAGCGCCGGCCCGCCAGCGCCTGGTCGGAGCCTTGCAGTCCATGGACGCCAGCGTGCTGCACCGCAACCGCGAGCAATTCAGCAAGCTGCTGAAAAAGACGCTCAACGCCCACGACGTATTCCCCAGCACGCCCGAGCTGAAGGCCATCCTCAACGCCCTGAGCGAGCGCGACCCCGAGGCGGATATCTGCACCGCCAAGGGCCAGCCCGAGGCCGACACTGGCCTGCGCGACAACGAGAACGTGCCATTGGGCGAGTCGGTGTATGGCTACTTCGAGCGCGAAGTAAAACCCCACGTGCCGGATGCCTGGATCGACGAGAGCAAAACGGATGCGCAGGACGGCGAAGTGGGCATCGTCGGCTTCGAGATTCCCTTCAATCGTCATTTCTACGTGTTCCAGCCGCCGCGCCCGCTGGAAGAGATCGACCGCGACCTGAAAGCCTGTACCGACCGCATCAAGCAGATGATCGAGGGGCTGTCGGCATGACAAATTTGTCGGGAGCAAATTTGAACAACGGCGCAGCCGTTAGCCCGCAGGGCGAGGGCATGGATAGCCCGAGTACGTTTCCGAAGTATCCGGCGTACAAGGATTCAAGGGTGCCTTGGATCGGTGAAGTCCCAGTAACCTGGGAGGTAAAACCGTTCAAGTGGTTGCTCGACAATAACGACGGCGGTGTTTGGGGAGATGACCCCACGGGCGAAGGTGACACTTTAGTTTTGCGTTCTACGGATCAAACCGTAGACGGAAACTGGAAGCTTACCGACCCCGCTCCACGGAAGCTTAGCGCCAAGGAAAAAACTAGTGCGCTTCTTATTGAGGGCGATTTGGTAGTAACGAAGTCCAGCGGAAGCTCCTTGCACATTGGCAAAACGACTCTGGTAACGGCTGATATCGCTAAACAGGGCTGCTGCTTTGGAAATTTCATGCAGAGGTTGAGGGTCAATTCAAGCTTCACCCCGAAACTAGCTTGGTATGTCATGAACAATGAACTGGCTAGAGCTCAACTGGACTTGCTTTCAAACTCGACAACTGGGCTTGCCAACTTAAACGGAACCTTGATTGGCGAAATCCTTTTACCTGTTTCAACTGTTGCCGAACAAGCCCAAATCACCCGTTTCCTCGACCACGAAACCGCCCGCATCGACGCGCTGATCGAAGAGCAGCAGCGCCTGATCGACCTCCTCAATGAAAAGCGCCAGGCCGTGATCTCCCATGCCGTTACCAAAGGCCTTGATCCGACGGTGCCGATGAAAGACTCGGGCGTGGAGTGGCTGGGCGAGGTGCCGGCGCATTGGGATGTATGCCAAGTGCGACACTTGATGGTAGGTGACACTCGTAATGGCCTATATAAGCCTGAAGGAGAAAAAGACCCTGACGGGGTGGGTTTTGTCCAGATGGGCGAGGCTTTTAGAGATCGTATTTTTCAAGGTGGAGTTAAAGATCGCGTACAAGCCTCCAATACGGAATTAAAGAATTGGGGCTTGGAAGAGGGGGACTTACTTTTCGCACGACGCTCAATTGTTCTCGAAGGCTCAGGCCGCTGTACCAGGGTAGGCTCGCTCAATGAGCCGCATCTTTTCGAGTCGTCAATGATCAGGATTAGATTGGATTTAAATAGAGTCAGCCCTGAGTATCTCCACCTCATGTTCGACTCGATTGGCATGCGTGCGCAAGTTCTATCCACAACTAAGACAGTCACAATAAGCGGCATAGACAGCGGTCAACTCAAAGGGCTTCGCTTGGCTGTTCCAGCGAAATCCGAGCAGGAAAATATTGCTGCCTATCTGTTATCCCGGATTGAAGCGTTTGATGATGCTGAACGGGCTGCCATGGAAACGACCTTACTCCTCCAAGAGCGCCGCTCCGCCCTAATCTCCGCCGCCGTCACCGGCAAAATCGACGTGCGCGACTGGCAGCCAACGGCCAGCACCCAAGCCCCCGAATTAGCAGTAGCAGAGGCCGTATAAATGGCGGACAGCAAGGAAGCCCAGTTCCAGCAGGACATCATCACCGCCATGGTCGCCCAGGGTTGGCTCACTGGCCCTGCCAGCGGCTATGACCGGCGCACGGCGCTGTATACCGAGGACTTTCTCGGTTACTTCAAGGAGGCCTGGCCGGAGCGTTGGGACAAGTTCGCCAAGGCCAACCCGAACAACCCGGACGAGGTGCTAGTACAGAAGCTGGTGCGCGAGCTGGAGCAGAGCGGCACGCTGGACGTGCTGCGCCACGGCTTCAAGCTGCCGGCGGTGAAGGTCGAGCTGTGCAGCTTCAAGCCCGACCACGGCATGAACCCGGACACCCTCAAGCGCTACGGGTGCAACCGCCTGCGCGTGGTGCCGGAGGTGTCCTACTCGCCCCATGCGCGTGAGGCCGGCAGCAGCGGGCAGAGCTACAACCCACGGCTGGATCTGGTGCTGTTCGTCAACGGCATCCCTACCGCCACGCTGGAGCTGAAAAGCGAGTTCAAGCAGTCGGTCGAAAACGCCAAGCGCCAGTATCGCTACGACCGCCCGGTGAAAGACCCGCTTACACGCAAGCCCGAGCCGCTGCTGACCTTCAAGCGCGGCGCGCTGGTGCATTTCGCGGTGGGCCAGGGCGAGGTGGCGATGACCACGCAACTGGCCGGCAAGGACACCTTTTTCCTGCCGTTCAACCTCGGCAGCCTCGACGGCGGCGCCGGCAACCCGCCGGCGCCGAATGACAGCCAGTACGCCACCAGCTACCTGTGGCAGCAGCTGTTCCAGCCGGATGCCTGGCTGAAGGTGCTCGGGCGCTTTTTGCACCTGCAGAAGAGCGTGAAGGAGAATGCCGACGGCAAGCGCGTCAGCAAGGAAACCCTGATCTTCCCGCGTTACCATCAGTGGAATGTGGTCAATCAACTGATCGACACCACCCGCGCGGAAGGGCCGGGCAAGCGTTACCTGATCCAGCACAGCGCCGGCTCCGGCAAGTCCAACTCGATTGCCTGGACGGCGCATCAGCTGGCCTCGCTCTACGACGGCGAAGGCCAGCGGCTGTTCAACTCGGTGATCGTGATTACCGACCGCACCGTGCTGGACAAGCAGCTGCAGGACACCATCTACCAGTTCGAGCATGCCCAGGGCGTGGTCAAGTGCATCACCCGCGACATCGGCAACCAGAGCAAGTCCGAGCAGCTGGCCGAGGCGCTGGCCGAGCAGACGCGCATCATCATCGTCACCATCCAGACCTTCCCGGCGCTGTTCGATGCGCTGGACAAGTACCCCAAGCTGGCCAGCGGGCGCTATGCGGTGATCGCCGACGAGGCGCATTCCTCGCAGACCGGCTCATCGGCCAGCAAGCTCAAGCAGATTCTCGGCAGCGATGCTCCGGATGCTGAAGAGATCAGCGCCGAAGAGCTGCTGGACGCCGCCGTGGCCGCCCGCGCGCCCAACGAGCGCATCAGCTACTACGCCTTTACCGCCACGCCCAAGGCCAAGACCCTGGAGCTGTTCGGTCGGCGGGCCAATCCGGCATTGCCGGCGAGCGCCGACAACAAGCCCGAGGCGTTCCACCTGTACTCCATGCGCCAGGCCATCGAGGAGGGCTTCATCCTCGACGTGCTGCAGAACTACACCACCTACAGCACCGCCTGGAAGATCGCCCACCCGGACGGCGACGACGAGGAAGTGGACTCGAAGAAGGCGCGCATGAAGCTGGCGCGCTGGGTGCGCCTGCACCCGTACAACATCAGCCAGAAGGTGGAGGTGATCGTCGAGCACTTCCGCGCCAATATCCGCCACCTGCTGGGCGGCCAGGCTAAGGCCATGGTGGTCACCAGCAGCCGGCAGGAGGCGGTGCGCTACCAGCTGGCGGTGCAGGCCTATGTGAAGCAGATGGGTTACGGCGATGTGCACCCGCTGGTGGCCTTCTCCGGCAGTGTATTGCCCGACGGGGTGATCCCCGAAGAGGTGACCGAAAGCAGCAGCCTGCTTAACCCCGGCCTGAACGGGCGTGACCTGGCACAAGCCTTCGACACCCAGGACTTCAACGTGATGATCGCCGCCAACAAGTACCAGACCGGCTTCGATCAGCCCAAGCTGTGCGCCATGTACGTGGACAAGAAGCTGCAGGGCGTGGACTGCGTGCAAACCCTGTCGCGCCTGAACCGCACCTTCGGCGACAGCAAGCCGACCTTCATCCTCGACTTCTTCAACGACGCCCAGGACATTCTCGACGCCTTCCTGCCGTACTACACCAAGGCCGAGCTGACCGATGTGACCGACCCGCAGCTCATCTATGACCTGCAGAAGAAACTGGATGCCGAGGGCATTTACCACTGGGAGGAGGTAACCGCGTTCGCGCTGGCTTTCTTCGATCCTAAGGCGGCGGCCAGCAAGCTCAGTTACTACTGTGCGCCGGCCAAGGAACGCTTTGCCAAGCGCTACAAGCTGGCCCAGGAATCACGCCAGCATGCGCTGGACTTCAAACGTACCGCCGAACAGAACGGCGACAGCGCAGGCGTGAAGAAGGCCGAGGCGGCACTCAAGGAAGCCGGCGAGCAGGTGGATCAGCTCGACCTGTTCAAGAAGAACCTGCAGAGCTTCGTGCGCCTCTACGAGTTCCTCTCGCAGATCGTTCCCTATGAGGATCGTGAGCTGGAGCAGCTGTGCGTGTACGCCAAGCACCTGCATCCGCTGCTGCGCGTGGATCGCCTCGATCAGACAGACGTGGACGTGGGCGAGCTGCAACTGACCCACTACCGCCTGACCAAGCGAGCCGAACACCAGCTGCGCCTGAGCGAGGAGCAAGGCGACTACGGCCTCGATCCGGCTACAGGACTGGGCAGCGGCAAACCCCACGACCCGGAGAAGAAGCGGCTATCGGAAATCATCGAGGCGCTCAACGATATCTTCGGCGCCGAGGTGAGCGATGAAGACCAGTTGCAGTTCCTCACCGGCATCGCCAACCGCATCAGCCGCCAGGAGGATGTGATGGCTCAGGTCAACAACCACTCGGTCGAACAGGTGATGCATGGCCTCTTCCCCAAGCGCGTGCTCGACACCGTGCTGGATGCCATGACCGACAACGAAAAGATGTCGCTGGAAGTGCTGGATAACGAGACCAAGAGCCGTGCGTTTGCGTTGGTGATTTTGAAGATGCTGACGGCGGCTGGAGGTTTGGTGCAAGGTAATAGCGGCGCTGCTGTCTGACCTTCTTGAGCGCTGGCAATACTTGCTCTGGTTAGATTTCAGACGGCTTTGGCAGAAGGCTTGAAGGGTCGCAGGCGAGCTCGCCTGCGATGCGGTAGAGCTTCTCGACCGTGATGTTGACCTCACCACGCTCTATTCGGCCCATGTAGCTGCGGTCGATATTGCAGGCCAGCGCGAGTGCATCCTGGGAAATCCGGCAGACCTTCCTCTGCATTCGGATGCGTTCCCCTAACGCTTTCGCCAAGGTATCCATGACCGTCTCAATTCCACTTGAGGCGGCACTATCGTGCGTTTGCGGACAAGCAGGCCACGGACTATAATCCGCATTTCTTTCGCGCTAACCCTTCTGGTGCCTCAATGAAATCGGCCTCGTTCATTTTCGACAGGCGCCTGTATGAGCTGCTTCAGGAGCAAGGCCGTACAACGTTCACCACACGTGAATTGCGGGATGCCTACGCCGAGCGTCTTGGAGAGGGCTTTTCTCTCAATGATGTTCGCCGCTACGTTTATGAACAGATCCGTCGCATGCTCCGGTTGGGCTGGCTTGTGCTTGATGAAGAGCGCCGGACACGAGGGCAGGTTTACCACCTGAAAACGTTACCGGCTCGTGCTCAGCTTGAACTGATCGACGATGGGTTCGAGCTCCGTCTTATGGCGATGCGTGAAGCCGATCAGGAGCGATCACTGGTTGAGCCGGATGTTGTTGTGGACAGCCCGGTACCTGATGCAGAGCAGCATCTGGAAACGCTCCTCAAGGAGATTCGGCTGGATTTCCTTTCTGCGATGGGGGAAGCGGAGCGCTACAAGCAGCTCTTTGAAGATATGCCGCATCTGCGAGACAAGGTCGAAAGCGAATACCTGGATGCTCGGGACCGAAGTTCGCGCCTGATTGGGCATCTCCGGGCTGTCGAGAATACGCTCAGAACGCTCGCCGCTACTCGATGACCTCCTCGCTGCGAGATTGGCAACGCCGCTGTATCAATACGGCGCTGAAACACTTCCTTTCCACGTCACATTTTTTCTGCCAAGCAACACCAGGCGCTGGCAAAACGCGCATGGCAGCAGAGCTGGCTCGCAACCTGCTGGATCAGGGCAGGATTGATCTTGTGCTCTGCTTTGCGCCGTCATGCCAGGTAGTGGATGGCTTCCGCTCGACATTCATGGAAGTGCTCGGCAGGCGTCTGGATGGTCAGCTCGGTGCGGTGGGCGCTGCGTACACCTATCAAGCCATGGATTACCGTGAAGAGGCGTTCTGGCAGCTCCTCGACGACTACCGGGTCTTCGTTGTCTTTGACGAGATCCATCACTGTGCGGGTCATGATCCGCTGCTGAGCAACGCCTGGGGGCAGCAGATCCTCCAACGGGTTCAGGATCGCGCCGCATGCACGCTGGCTCTGTCCGGCACACCATGGCGCTCGGATGACCGGGCCATTGCCTTGGCTCGATACTCGTCGCCGGAAGGCCAGCTGATTTGTGACTTTCGCTATGGATTAAAAGAGGCTATCGCTGATGGAGTTTGCCGCTCGCCCCGCATAGTCCTCCTCGACAATCAGCAGGTGAAGCTCACGGAGGAGTTGCAGGCTGAAAGTACCGTCAGACTTTTTCCCAGCATCGCTAAGCTCCTGGGAGAATCCCCCGTCACCTACGAAGAACTACTGCGTCACGACGAGGTGATCGATCAGTTGCTCATCTTGGGACGTGCCAAGCTGGACGTGCTTCGCCAGATCAAGCCAGATGCGGCTGGCTTGGTGGTATCTACCGATATCGAGCACGCACGACAGATAGCCCATGCCTTGGAGGCCATGGGGGAAAGCTGTCAGATCGTCACCAACCGAACGCCGGATGCCCAGCAGCTAATCAATACGTTTAGGCACAGCGACTGCCGTTGGATCGTCGCAGTGGGGATGATCAGTGAGGGAACGGACATCCCCCGTCTGCAGGTGTGCTGCTACCTCAGTCGTATTCGTACTGAGCTGCACTATCGGCAAGTGCTGGGTCGGGTACTCAGGCGCAAGGATGGGTCAGATGATCAGGCTTGGTTATTCATGCTGGCTGAGCCGACGCTACGGCGTTTCGCCGAGCGAATTGCGGTTGATTTGCCGGACGATCTGGCGGTATTGAGTGTACAGGTGCCAGACCCTGCCTCGGGCTCTGCGATAGGGTGGTCAGGCCCTGGCTTCAATGAAAGCGAGCGAGCAGGCGGAGAACCGGATGGCGAGCAGGTTCATGATGCCAGCGTGGAAAATGTCGTATCCCTGGATGGGCTGGCAGATGGGCCGACCTATCAGGTCAGCTTTTCTCAACACTATCGGCAGCAACTATTGGCGTGCTATTAGCGCGTCTGTGGGACAAAGCATGGCCCAGCCAGGGAAAGTCAAAATGGATCAGCATGAAGAAGAGTCCGGGCGCTAGCTGAAGCCGTCAACCAGTTAGCCATCGAGGTATTCGGGAATCCAAAGGAGACAGAGCGCTGGCTCAAAGCACCAAACAAGGCCCTTAGCGGAAACTCTCCCGCATCGCTTTGCAGAACAGAGGCTGGAGCGATACAGGTTCGGCGCGTACTACACGCGGTAAAGTGGGAGGGAGCGTGTAAATGGTGTCGAGTTTTTTCTTTTTTAGAGGCTGACATGACGTTGCCCCATGAGCGGACCCGCGCAGTAGCGCAAACCTACGAGTTTCTAAGAAAACTCGCTCGTAACAGCAATCTGCCCGAGGAAGTTCGCCGCGACGCACTCGACTTGCTACGCCACTTCCCTAACCAATATGACGTGACGAAGGCCGGAGCGAATGAGGAGAGGCTGTCAGAGGTTCCGCACTTGTTCATTGACCCTGTCTTCAGCTCTTCATGCGTTTAGATAGAAAACCTGATGCTTTCATATCAGGCGTGATCCAAAGGTTTGGTTCGCCGCGTCAGCAGAAAGTCAGGAACTCGTACCGCCGCCTTCCTTGAAAAAATCATCGCGAGCTATACGCCCGAAGTCGCCAAGATTCTGATCCTCATCGCTGAACATGGTATTCACCATGCGCTCTCGTCGGAGACCGGAAATCGTCCTAAAAAAGCAGGGCTCACAAAGATGAACCTCATAGCGCTCACCGTCATGGGTTGATCCATAACCCCAACTGGCGCGGAGAGTGCCGAACTGCAAGCCATACCCTTCAATACGCGTGCTATCACCGCAAACGTCGCACAGGACATCGCTGATTGATTCGGTTTGTTCCATTGCTGTGATTTTCATTCGACAACTCCTCTCGTAGCCATATGTTCGTTTATTCAGTGCGCAGTGCTCATGGAAAGGCGTTGTTTTGTGGATTTTTCAGAAAGCTAATCCAAGCGAGATCCTCAGCAACATATCCTCGACCATGTTGGCTCCGTGCTGTGTTGTCAGCAGGTGCATGGGCGCTAGGCCGCCAAATCGCTCTTTAGACTTGGAGAGCCAGCGTTTAGCCTTGGCCGGTTCGCCAAAGATGGCATCAGCTAGTGCATGTACGTGAGCGATACGAAAAAGGCGGTCGCTTTCCTCGATTGTCAGGGGTAGATCACGCTCGATACGCGTCTTCAATGTTCTGAGGGGAATAACGAGGTCGCGCTCCACAGCGGCGACGACACCATCCTCGCTCAGCTGCATCAGGCGAGTGGCGGGGAAGCATTCCGAAATTTGCTTGTGAATCTCTAGAGCACTGGCTGAAACCGGTACGTCCAACAAGCTGAACAGGCTCGTTCGATATACCGAATAGCCGCTGTCGGTAAGTGTCTTAGCGAGCACGTGGCTCCTCCGTCTGAAATATCAACGGCTGTAATGCCCAAGCCCGATGCCGATGCCGATGCCGATGCCGATGAGGCGTGTACCACTACACCCATGACGACGCAGACGATGGGTCCCATTCCCATGATGGTTCCGCTGAGTTCGTTCCAGGATGCTCCTGCTGCAACTCTGCCACTTCCGGTGACTGCAAGTAGACCGGTGTGCCTATGATGACAGCGCTCATTCTAGAAAACAGAACAAGCAGGAATCCACCCAGCGCCATGGCTGCTCGCAGACTAGATTGTTGTCTGCGGCCACGGATAGAGCCCGGAGCGCTCAGTGGCAGCGGAATCTGCCGAACCAGCCTGCTGCGTTCGATACGCGCGTCGAATGAGCAGGCTAGCCAGCAAGTGCCAATGGCAAAACCATCGCCAACTTCCGAAAAGATAACAGCAAGGCCATCCGAGGCGTCTGCCGCCAGTTCGTTGCGCTGTGTCAGCAACTGGGGCTATTCGGAGAAAATCTGGTCGCCATCGACGGCAGCAAATTCAAGGCAGTCAACAATCGCGACCGCAACTTCACCAGCGCCAAATTGAAGCGGCGAATGGAAGAAATTGAATCGAGTATCAACCGTTACCTTACGGCGCTCGACGCCGCCGACCAGAAAGAACCATAGGGGAGCGCCTGGCATCGTTGTCGACGCCGATGAAGCAGGCCTGTCCCGATGACTGCTTCGGACCCGGACCCCGCAAAAATTCTGTCTAAGATGCTATGACTAGGTAGTGACGCCAGGAGTGGGCACAGGAAAAAGAACAATGAGTTTAGGAAACGAAGCCAAACCGCTACCGCCGATCAATCCACCACTGCAGTTATCAGCAAGGGCACCCGCGAGATTTTCGAGCCTTACACTTCGAGTAATTCGTACAGCAACTGCCCAGCGCCAACGTGCTATATCAGGTGGTGCAGCGATTCGCCGCTACCGACCTCAGCCCCGAGCGCATCAGCCACTCTAATATATAAAACTTAGGCGGTGGCGCAAAGGCAACAACCTCTGTAACTTGGGGAAACGGCAGTTATGACTGGAGCGTCCACTGTACGTCTTTGTCGACACCTGTCCCGTCAATAGGGGCCAGTTCATTAACCAGCAGCTCATGTAGCACCGGGTCGCCACAAGCCAGCACCGCCCCGCCATCTTGTGCGTCGCCGCCATCCCAGGCGGTCATCTTGCCACCCGCCCCTTCCACGATTGGAATAAGCGCCTGCACGTCGTACGGTTTGAGTGAGGCTTCGATCACGACGTCCACAAGACCGGCGGCGAGCATGCAATAGGCGTAGCAATCGCCGCCGAAGCGGACCAGTTGGACCCGTGCCGCCACATACTGGAAGGCTTCCAGCTGAAGCGGATCAGAAAATATTTCGGTACTGGTGCACATCAACCGGGCCTGCGATAGCTCGGTGCAGCGCCGAGTGCGTAGCGGACTGCCGTTCAGCCATGCGCCTTGGGGAGTCCCGACGAAACGCTCACCTGTGTACGGCTGATTCATGATGCCCAATACCGGCCTCACACCGTCGTTGAGTGCAATCAGGGTGCCCCAGAGAGGTATTCCGGTGATGAACGAGCGAGTCCCATCGATGGGGTCAAGTACCCAGGTTAGCGGCGAGTGCCCTGACACTGGAACTTCTTCCTCCCCGAGGATACCGTGCTGCGGATAGCGCTGGCCGATCAACTCTCGCATAGCGCGTTCGGCGGCCCTATCGGCGTTGGTCACCGGATCATAAACACCGCCCCCTTTGTCGGTCACCGCCAGCGGACTACGAAAGTGCGGCTCGATGGCATGCGCAGCCACCTCGGCGAGCTGCTCGGCAAAGGCTAGGTACTCGTCCAGTTCAACAGGGGTTATGGGCATCGGTTGCTCCATTAAGAATGCAATAGAAGGCTCAGGCCTTGCGCAGCCAGTGCTCCCACAGAGAATGGCGCATTACACTGCGGGCGCGCATGTGCTTCCAGAAGCCGTATTTGTAGAAGTCGAAGTCGAGCGCCGAGACTGCCAACTGCACCATCGCCCAGGTCGACCACTTGAGATCGGCCATGGCCTTATGCAGCTGGATCCGCGCCAAGTCCCGCTCGGTCACCTGGCCGAAATACGCCTCAATCATTTCGAGCTCAATCTCGTCGGAAAAGAACATCTCTCCGAACCACATGGCGAGTTCATAATGTCGATCGTTGTTGGAGGCGTACTCGAAATCCACCAGCCGCACTTCCTGCCGGTCGTTGAGCATGAAGTTGCCGGCCAGGGTGTCGTTCATGCAGGGGACCAGATCCAGCCCAGAGGCTTCCAGCGCTTGGCGCGCGCGGCGATATTGAAGCCTAAGCCAGCCGTGATCGCCTGGCGTCTGGCCACCCAGTTCGGCGACCTGACGATCATGTTCGTCGATCATGTTGAAGACGGTCTTGGTCTGGACCAGCTTTGGTTGTTCGTTGAACGCGCGCAGGGCGTGCAGCGCGTTGATGCGCACATCGCGGTCAAGGAAATTGCGATTGGTCGAGGCGCGCCAGCCGTCCATGAACTCGAAGACTTCTACACCCAGTTGTTCGATGAACGCCACTACCGTCGCACCATAGCCGGTCGCCGCCGCCTTTAGGCTAGCGTCATGAGCGGTCCGCCGATCAATGAACAATTCGGTGCCGACACCAGGTATCTTCACGAAGAACTCGGTCGGCAGGCCATCCACCCGGACCCGCCAGTTGGTATTGGAGATCCCGCCGGAGACCGGTGCATAGGCCACCCCCCGACGGGACCAGCCGGAAATCCGGGCGATCGCCTGCTCAAGCAGCCGCTCCTGTTCGCTGTCAGCCTGCCCCAGATGTTTCATTGGCGCCTCCTATACCTGGCGAAGCCAGTGTTCGAACCGGTGGTCTCGCAGCGCCTCGCGTGTGCGCAGGAGCGTCCACTGGCCAACCTTGGAAAACTCGACGCTGCGAGACGACGTCGTCCCGGCCCATAGGCCCCATAACGTCCATAACCAGTCATCGATTAGCGCGTATAGGCGACAGCGGGCATAGTCCGGCTCGGTGCAGCATCCTGCCCATATTTCCAGCCCGAGCCGCCATTCATCCTCAAGCTGATAGAGCTCGTTGAGTGTTGTGGCCACGTCATACCAAGGATCAAACGCGCCACCCCGGTCGAAATCAACCAACCTAAGCTGCCCACCGGGGCCCAACATGACGTTGCTGGCCACGCCGTCGCCGTGAATGCTGCAACTGTTCCAGCCGCTCGCGGCCAAGGCACTCCAGGCCATGTCCACGCAGGCGTTGATCCAGTCGGTGTCCAGAGGCAGCTGTACCGCATCGCGCTGGCAGAACGGATATCGTCCGCGGGCGATCGCTGGAACCCTGACACAGCGCCTTGATGTACAGCGCGCTTGAGGCTGAACAGCGCCTCCAGTCGCTCGCCTGAAAGCAGCTCATGGACTCGAGCCCAACGCCACTCGCCGGCCGGTAGCGCCTCGAACACCAGCACCCCCTGCTCGGCGTCGGCGTATAACAGTGCCGGCGCCGCCCCGGCGCGTGCTGCCTGGTCGCTGGCCTCGGCGCTACGCGCCGGATCGATCACTGGCCACATGTCCTCCTGTAGCACCTTGGCATAGCTGGGCCGGCCATCCAGGGTTAGCTCGAATCCCTGCCACTCGGTCGCTCGGCGCAGCGGTGATGCCACGGCGGCAGGGCCAGGCGCGCTGGAAACCTGTGCCGCCAGCCCGGCGCGCTCCAGGCTGTTATCAAGACGGAAACGCGCAGGCTCGTTCATCGCTCCGTTCCTGGTTGTATGTCGGACAGCACACCTTCGCCTTCGGCCGCACGTGCCAGGACGCGGGTCAGCACGGCAAGGCCCGTGTGCATCTGCTCTGCCGAGGTGAACTCGGCTTCGTGGTGGGCGATGCCGCCTTGGCTGGGAACGAACAGCAGCAGCGAAGGCGCGACACGGGCCAGGCTGATCGCGTCGTGCCCGGAGACGGTGGTGCAGTCCAAAGCGGTCGCGCCCAATTCAGCGCATGCGGCATGCGCCAGCGTCGCAAGACCCTCATGCATCGGCAGCGCTTCGCGCAGTTGTCGCTGGGGCAGATGCAGTCGCGTGCCGGTCGCGGCCGCGATCTCGGCGAGCGCTGACTCGAAACGCGTCTGGATCACCTGCAACAGCTCGGGTTCCTCGGAGCGGAATTCGACGAACGCCTGAGCCTTGGCCGGGACTACGTTGGGCGAGTTCGGATAGACCTCCAGCCGTCCGACCGAACTGTGCAGGCGTCCCGGATAGGCATCGGCCAGCTCGCGAACAAGCACGATCGCCTGCGCTGCCGCAAGCAGCGCATCACGCCGCTCAGCCATCGGTGTCGGGCCTGTGTGGGCCTGCGCGCCCTCGAACTCGACGAGGAGCTTGAGCGCCGCCCAGGTCCGCCGTACCACGCCGACGTCGGCATTGCTGCGTTCCAGGGCGACCCCTTGCTCGGCATGGATCTCCACATAGCCCGCGCAAGACAGCGTCACCGGTGCATCGCCCCGGTAGCCGATCCGATGCAAGGCTTCGCCGAGGCTGATGCCGTCTCGGTCGCGGCAGGCCCAAGCCTGCTCGGCCGTCAGGCTGCCGGTAAACACGCTGCTGCCAATCAGGCTCGGCTGAAAACGAGCGCCCTCTTCGTTGGTCCAGTTCACCAGCGCGAGGTTGAAGCGCGGCCGCGTTCCCGCCGCACACCAGGCGCGGGCCAGTCGGGCAATCGCCAGCGCACCAGCGACCACGCCGTAGGCCCCATCGAACCGCCCGGCGGTGGGCTGGCTGTCCAAGTGGGAACCACACATAGGTAAGGTGCGCCCGGCGTCAGCTCGGCCAGACCGAACAGATTGCCGACCTGGTCGATTCGCACCTCCAGGCCTTGCGAGCTCAGCCAGTCACAGAGCAGGTCACGCGCGGCCCCGTCCTCGGTCGACGCCGCCAGGCGATGCAAACCGCCCTTCGCGGTCCGGCCGATGGCCGAGGCCTGCTCGAACAGGACATCGAACGCGTCGAAGTCCTCCGCATCGAGCACTCCGATCAAAGAATGGGTCATAAAAGGCTCCTAGTGGATTGGGGGTGGCGCTCGGCCGCGTTCATCCGGAGACCAGCAGCCAGGCGCCGGCAGCGGCGGACAGCAGCCCGGCGAGTCGAACCAGCGGCGAGGCGGCGCGGGGCAACTGGCGGACCAGGGCATAGCCAACCGCGTGCAGCACGGCGGTGGCCAGCATGAACCCAGCGACGTAGCTCCATGCCGACTGCACCGGCCCCTCCAGGCCATGCGCCAGACCGTGGGCGAAGGCAAACAGCGCGGTTATCGCCAGCGCCTTGGACAGCCGGACCCGGGCAGCGACGGCCACCAGCAACCCGAGCCCCAATACCGAACCGGCAATGCCGGTTTCCAGATACGGCAACCGCAGCCCGGCCAGGCCCAGGCCACCACCGAGCAGCATGCTGGCGAGGAAGGTCAGCGGCACCAGATAGCGCGCGGAGCCTTGCTGCTGCGCGGCCCATAGCCCGACCGCGAGCATGGTCAGCAGGTGGTCGAGCCCGCCCAGCGGGTGAGCGATGCCAGACACTAGCCCGGAAGGCGCATGGCCCGGATGGGCAAAGGCGAGCGACGGCATAAACACCAGGGCAGCAGCCCCGAGCGAGGGCAGTAACGGGGGGAAACGCATGATCGAGGTCCTCACGGGTCGGAGCGCAGAACAAGGGGAGCCACCGGCAGGCCGAGGCCCGACGGCGGCAGGCGTGCCGGATGCCCGGCAATCAGGCATGTGGCGGCTTTGGAAATTCGCCACGTACCGTCTCGTAGGCGCGGGCTACGCGTAGCGCAAGGGCATCCTTCATGCGTGGCGCGACGATCATCATCCCGACCGGCAGCCCTGCGGCGAACCCAGCCGGAATGGTAGTCGCGGGATGGCCGGTGATATCGAACGGCGCAGTGTTGGTGAGCATGTTCAGGGCCGTGCGCACGTACTCCTCGATCGGAGCGTCCGGCACAGTCAGCAGCGTGGCGACGAAGGGCATCGTCGGCATGATCAGCACGTCGAACTGCTCGAGCGCCGCGTCGTACTGACGGGTCAGTTCCGGCACCAGCATTCGCGCCTTGCCGTAATAGGCCCCGTGCAACTTCTTCAGGCTGTAGTGGCCGGTCAGCGCGACCGCGCGGACGCTATGCGACAGCGCGTCGGCATGCTCCCTGCGCTTGGCGCCGAAATAGCTCATGATCTCCGGGTCGTAATAGCCGCTGACATTCATTCCGTAACCGTTGCCCTGGAGCATCTGGTAAGCCGCCCCATCGGTGGCGATTACATTCCACATGTCCATGGCGACGGCACCGTGCCAAGGCGCGGAGGCCATGCCGACCGTTGCGCCGAGGGCTTCGAGCTCGGCCACGGCGGCCTTGACCTTGGCATCCACTTCCGCCTCGGACACCCCGTCGATGGCGAAGCCTTCCCGCAACAGACCAATTTTCAAGCCCGCCACACCATCATCGAGGCCGGCCAGGCACTGGGTAGGTGCCGGCTGGTCCTTCTGCCGCGAATCCAGCCCATCGGCGCCGGAGATGACGTCGAGCATCATTGCCACGTCGCGTACATGCCGGCCCATCGGGCCCACATGGTCGATGGTGCGCTCGATGGGAAACGCACCAGTGTAAGGAACCAGGCCATAAGTCGGCTTGTGCCCGACGATGCCGCTCCAGGCCGAGGGCATACGGATCGAACCGCCTTGGTCGCCGCCCAGAGCAATGTCGACCTCCTCCACCGCGACGAGCACTGCACTGCCACTCGACGAGCCGCCGGCATTACGCGATGAATCCCAGGGATTGGTTACCGGCCCGCTCGCCGCTGTGAAGCTGGCGCCGGAGAAGCACAGGTCTTCGCATACCGACTTGCCGACGATGGTGGCGCCGGCCGCCAGCAGCCGCTTGACCACGGTGGCATCCTCGGACGGCACGTAGCCGTCCAGACTCAGCGACCCGTTGGCCATCGGCACCCCGGCGACGGACACGTTGTCCTTGATCACCACCGTCTTGCCGGCGAGCGGTCCCTGCCCGGCCCCTTCGATCGAGGTCTTCAGGTACCAGGCGCCATAGGGGTTGGCGTCGCCCTGGGGCTTGGTGAAATGCCGCACCGGTGGTTGCTTCGCGACCTCCGTCTGATACAGCCGGTCGATCGTTTCGTAGGATGACAGGGTGGTGTCGGCAAGGCCGAGGTAGGCCTCCATCTGCGTGTCGTCGAGCGTGTAGCCATGGTCGTGCGCGGCGTCGAGGAAATCGACCTTGCTGGGACGTGGTAGTGACATGAGGTTCTCCATTGGTGATATTCGGCACCCTTTTGGGGGCGCCGCCTGTCATGAGCGCCGCGCCACAGGCGCGCGGTCCCTTTGCTGTGTTCTAAAGTAGGGCCACCTCATCGCCAACCCGGATCGAACCACCTTCGAGCACTTCGATGTAGACGCCCATGTCCGGATGCCCATAGCGCGACATCAACGCCTTGGGTATCGACAGGTCGCGCCGTGCCGTCACCGGGTCCACGTTGACTGCCGGACAGCGCCGGGTCCGCAGAACCACCTCGACGCGCGCCTGCCCGATACGCAACTGACGCCCTACCCAGTCGAGCTCTTCCCAGGCCGTCGCCGTGCGGAAGTAAAGATTGGCCCGGAACCGCAGCGGGTTGACCGGCTGGCCCAGGTCGGCCTCCAGTGCATCGACGGAGGCCAGGTTTACCAGTGAGATGGCGTTCATCATTGGCATCGAAATCACGCTGACATCAGTGAAGCGGACGCCCTGCGCCCGGACCAGCCGGGGCACCCCCTGCAACTCGCCGGCAAAGCGCTCGGCGAACAGGCGTGACAGGCTGTCCTGATCCTCGGGGTCGTCAAGGTCGAAGCGGGTAATCCGGCCGCCCGGGTCGAGAAGGGACAGCTGGTTGCGGCTGTCGTCATAGTGCGTGCGGTACTCGGCGAGTTGCTCGCGGTTCACCTGGACCAGAAAATCGGTCTTCGGCCGCGGGGCGTAATTGTCCGGTTCGAATACCCAGGAGCCATCAGTGATTGCGAAGATCCGATCCAGAGGCAGAGCCTGCCCGGCAGTCAATTGAACGGACGCCAGGGGCTCGGCCGACAGGCCTTTGACGGGATAGCGATACAGCTGCTCGATGGCACTCATGGCGGTCAGTCCTTTGCGTTGGCGTTAACAGGCGTCTGCGGTCCTGGATTCGGTACGGTCGGTAACGGCACCACCTGCAGGCGATGGTTATCCATCCCGACCTCGAACGCCCCAATATCCGGCTGGGCGAGGATCTTTTCTGCCAGCGCCGGCTCCAGCCGGGTGCGCACGCGGCGTGCCAGATCGCGAGCACCAAAGCGGGCATCTTGGTCTGCGCAGAGGTACCGGCGAGCGCCGTCGGTCAAGGTCAGCGTCCGGCCCTGTTTTGCCAGCCGCCCGTTGAGCTTGTCCAGCTCAATGTCCAGCAGCGCCTGCATCCATTGTCCCTCGATGCGCTCGAAGGTAAGGATTCGGTCGATGCGGTTGAGAAACTCCAGGTCGAAGTGCTTGTGCAGCGCGGCCTCGACCACCTTGTTCTCGTGCTGCGGGGCGAGCCCCAACATCCGACGCCAGCTCCCCTCGAAGCGCGAGCGGTAATGCCAGGCGTCCTGAGCACCGATGTTGCTGGTCATAAAGACCAAGGTATTGCGAAAGTCGATCTTCTTGCTGCCGGATGAGAGGGTCAGTTGGCCAGTCTCCAGCACGTTGAGCAGGCTGCGCACGACTTCCCGGCTGGCCTTTTCCAACTCATCGAAGAGCACAATACCGGGACGGCTGAAACTGCCCTGGATGGCCTCGATATCGAACAGCGTGGTGCCTTCCTTGCTGCCCACGTAGCCCGGCGGCGCGCCGGTCAGCGCGGCAGCGTAGTGCTCCTGGGCCAGGGTGTTCATGTCGACGCGGCAAAAGGCGTCCGGCTTGCCGTGGATGGCCTGGGCCAGCAGACGGACAATCTCCGTCTTGCCAACCCCGGTCGGCCCCATAAACAGGTTCACCGCCAATGGCCGGTTCGGATCGCCGATGCCGGCCTTGACCACCTTGAGCATGGCCTCCATGGCATCCAACGCCTCGGCTTGGCCAACGATACGGCTGCGTAGCAAGCGCATCGCGTCGTCCACTTCGAACAGAAAGCGCGACGTCTTCGACGCCTTGGCCCGAGTGGTTTCCACGTCGCTCTGGATCGCAGCGCGGTTGTGATCGATCAGATCATTTACGAACGGCATAAGGTCTCTCGAATCATGCAGGGCGCCTAGCGGGCGAGAGGGGCTTCGAACATGGCCAGTGGTGGGCAACTCGCTTTGCGTTTCACCCACCACGAAACCACGGAGCTGAAGCCCACCCTACGCCGCCCTATCCCGCGGACTTTTCCTTGCCGCCATGGGGCAGGTCATACACCGGGCAATCGGCCACACCAACGGTGCTGCGGGTCATGGCTTCCACGTCGTCGCGGGCCTTTTCGGCGTCCATCACCCAGGTGCGGTAGAACTCGAACGGGCAGTCAGCCACGCCACGGTCGCCGTCGCCGGAGTTGTGCATGCCTGTATAGCCGCGGTGCAACAGCTTGAACAGGTGGTTCTGCGACTGGTCGTTGGCACGCGCGTCGCGAATCTGCGAGATCGATAGCTGGGCGTACTGGATGCCCATTTCCTCCTCCCCGCATTCGCCGAGGGTTCGGCCGTCGAAGCCGATGAGCGCCGAGCGCCCGAAGTAGCTGTACACCCCGTCGAAGCCGGCCGCGTTGGCCACGGCCACATAGCAGTTGTTAGCCCAGGCCATGGTTTTGGACATCAGTACCTGCTGCTCCTTGGCCGGGTACATGTAGCCCTGACAGCGGACGATCAGCTCGGCCCCCTTCATGGCGCAGTCACGCCAGATTTCCGGGTAGTTGCCGTCATCGCAGATTATCAGGCTGATCTTCATGCCCTTCGGGCCTTCGGTGACGTAGGTGCGGTCGCCGGGATACCAGCCCTCGATGGGGCACCAGGGGATGCACTTGCGATACCGCTGGACGATCTCGCCCTGGTCGTTGATCAGGATCAGCGTGTTGTACGGCGCCTTGGCAGGATCTTCGTTGCGCTCGCCCGTGAGGGAAAAGATGCCCCAGGTCTTCGCCTCGCGGCAGGCGGCGGAAAAGATGGCGGTCTCCTCGCCAGGAATGGTGGCGGCGGTCGCCATCATCTCGTCCGGGTCATACATGATGCCCATGGTGCTGTATTCGGGAAACACGACGAGATCCATCCCAGGAAGGCCGAGCTTCATGCCCTTGAGCATTTCCGCAATCTTGCGGGCGTTATCGAGCACTTCGGCCTTGGTATGCAGGCGCGGCATCTTGTAGTTGACGACGGCGACGCCGACGGTATCGGGGCTGCTGGAAATGTCTCCGTGACGCATGGTGTTCACCTCTTAAAACGAAGGCAGGTCAGGCCTGCGGTCGAATAGCCAGGGAGGGGCACAGTCCCCCACAGGCTGCCGGCGTGCTAGCAGGCAGCTATTTTTTCGGTGCGCCCGCCAACCATCGGGTCGGCGCAAAAAAGGAAGACGCATAAGGCATCTGGGCCCGGCTGGCTGCACGGCGCGGTGGCCAGGCCAAAGCGCTCTTGAAAGAAGGCGAAGACGCTTTCGGCAGCACGCGCGCTGAGCGTAGGTTTCCACAGCCAGATGTCCTGCTCACGGTCCACCGCCTGGCTGGCGAACAGGGCCTGTTCGGCATCGCCGCACACGCCGACGAACCATTGCGGCTGGGCCCCTTCGAGCTCCTTGATGTAGCTGAGGAACTCAAATTTGATTTGCTGGACGCTGTAGGCCATTGCAGTTACCCCGGTATCGGTTGAAGGCGCGCAGAAGAACCGGCATCTCCGAGCCGCTGGCGCCGCTGCTCGACCAGCTCCATGCCGCACTGCTTTTCTTCGGTAGACATCAGCTCGATAACCCGCTCAAGCTGGACCAGCGCAGTGCCGACGCCGTGCTGCGCGGCCATCGACAGCCAGGCGAAGGCCTCGACGCGATCCTTCGACACGCCCTGCCCCTGCAGGTACAGGTAGCCCAGCCGCGCCTGGGACGGGTAATGCCCTTGCTCGGCCGCACGCCTGTACCAGTAGGCAGCCTTGGCGTGGTCCTGCTCGACTTGCTCGCCTTTGGAATACAGCGCCGCCAGGTTGAACTGAGCACCGCAGTCGGCGGCGGCGGCCCGTTCCAGCCAATCCAGGCCGGTGGCGACATCTACCTCGCAGCCCTGCCCCATCAGCAACATGGCGCCGACATTGGTCTGCGCCTGGGAGTGCCCACCGTGCGCCGCCTGGAGATACCACTCGAAGGCCTGACTGAGCGATGCCGGGGCGCCCTGTCCTCCGGCGAGGCAGGCCCCGACCCACATCTGCGCGGTGCTGTCACCGCCCTCGGCAAGTTGACGGAAGAGATGCAGCGCCTGCGGATAATCCCCGGCTTTGTAGCGCGCTTCGGCGATCGCCAGTGTGGGCTGGCCGCCGAGAGGCGTATCGCATGGGATGTTCATAACAAGTAATTCCTCACGTTGCCGTAGAGTTTCAAGTCACCTTCGTAGCGCGCCTCAGCCGTGATCCGGCGCACCAGGCAGGCTTGAGCCCAGCGGCCGGCGGGATCGGTTTGGGGGGTTGTTTCGTTGATGCTCGCCGGAATCGGCCGATCCAGTTGAGCGCAGAAGGCGACAGCGCGCATGCCACGCTGGTTAATCAGTCCCAGCCAGCGATCGCTCATGCCCTGCTCATCGCCGCCTGCCACCGCAGCGGTGGAGAACAGATGTATGCGACACAGTGTCTTGCCCAGTGCGGTGGGCTGCAGCAGCACCAGGCAGGTCTCGTTGCCCTGCGCCAGCATCAGCAGGTTGGGAAAACCCCAGAAGGCCAGCATGGCATCGGATCGCACCTCGAAAATATCGTCACCGCGGATCATCGAGCGCCCCGGCCCGGCCTCCAGCAGGTGCTGGCCGAGCAACTTCCAGTCGGCGTCATACTCGCGCCAATGCACGACGCGGGTGGCCGCGGCCTCCAGCACGGCCGAGCGCGCCCCCAGGTCGGTCGTGGCGAGCGGCGGCGCCTCAGGATCGAGGTTGACGAAGATCAGCTCGCCTAGAATCTGCACCCGCACCGGCAACAGGCGCTCGGGGCGTAGGCCGAGGTACTGGTGCATCGCCGAAGCGCCATCGCCCAGCTCATCGGCTGAAATCGGACCGCGGTCGCGGCTGTAGCCACAGGAAGTGAAGGAACAGCTGGTCTTGCGGCCACCCTGGCACTGCAGCGGCACGACGCGACAGCCACCATGCTGCGCCTTGTTGAAGGCACCACGCAGCGAGCCGTCTTCCTGACGCTGGACATGGATGCCGTGGTTGCCCAGCGTGTAAGGCAGCAGGTCGCCCGGGTGCGGAACGTCCCGCTGGGTGCCAATGCAGACCCAGTCGCGGGTCCAGATCCGCTCGTCCTCAAGGTAGGCGAAACTCAACGAACGGTAGGCAGCCAGCGGTAACAGCCTCGCAGGCCCCGTTTGGGCGATGCAGTCGGCGTAGGTTTCCGAGGCGCACAGATCCACTCCGCCCTCGAAATAGCCAAGTTCTGGTCGACGCGACATGTCGTTACTCCCGTTTTCGTGAAAGCCGGAGGGGGATCGACCCCTCCGGGTACGCTCAGCTGCGCCGACGATGCCGGTCTTCCGGTGCATCGTAGTCCGCGCGGCCACGGTACTGAATCGCGTCCGAGGGCGGCGACGGCAGCGGTCCGTCCATCGAGAAGCGGTCCAGTACGTTCTTCACCAGTCGGGAGATGTTGTTGTCGCAATTGTTCCAGGGCAGCGAGCCGCAGAAGGCAATCGAGCTGAAGGCGAAGCAGGCGCCGCCGTTGGGCGTCTCGTGATAGGCGATATCCGAGCGCACACGCGGGTGCACGGTGCCATCGAGGCCCTGCTGGTTGAAGCCGAAGTCCTCCATGACCAGCAGGTAGGCCTCGGTGTGACGCCCGGCCGATGTCGCCACCGTCAGGGTGTGCGGCGGCGAGCCGAGCATGGTGTCGACGATGTCCAGTTCGAGCCCCGCCGCTCCTCCGCCGACCAGACCGAAATTGCCGAGCTTCTCGTCGTAGTCGATGCCCTCGAACGCCCAGCTGACCCGCGGGTCATTGCTGTCCGGCGTACGCGAATAGTAGGAGGAGATGTCGAAGCCTTCGGATGACATGCCGGTACCTGCTACCGAGTGCAGGTAGCGGCCGCGGTAACGCCACATGCCGCCGAGCTCGCCGGTACCCTGGTGGTAGTACTCGCCCGGGTCCGCACGCCAGGTGCGGATGCCCGACTCGCATCGGCGCATCTCGGTGATCACGCCACGGCCGGTGCCCTCGTAGGCGGGGTGGTACGAATGCACCCAGTACCAGGCGTCGGCCCCCATGTACATCAGTCGGCCGCCGCGCTGGGTGTAGTTGTGCAACGCATCGAGCTGGGTGCCGCTGTTATGTTCGGGGTGCGACCCGGTGATGATGACGTTGTAGTTCTCCAGCCGGGCGAGCCCTTCGTAGGTCACGTCCTCGTCGGTGAACACGTCGTATTCATAGCCCATCGTCTCCAGCCAGTAGACCAGGTGCAGGTCGGCCGGGTATTGCCAGGGCGCCTGGGCCAGAAAGTGATCGTACTTGGGGCGGATGCTGAGGATCGGGCGCAGCCGCGACGACATGCAGATACCGCTGCCGTCGGTATGGGTGTCGTATATCGACCCGCCGTACTCGCGGTGCTCGGCCAGGTACATGTTCTGGTGCTGCATGATCGGCACTCGGTAGACGAACAGCTCCGCGCCACCGGCGTTGCAGGCCACGTGTTCGTTGGCATAGGCCATATAGCTGATGGTCGGCACCATCACCGCGATCTTCGACTGCTCCTTGCCGATTTCCGGCACAACCCAGAACGGGATGTAGTCTTCGTCGCCGTCGGCGGTGGTCAGTTTAGCGGCGTAGAAACGGCTCTTGACGTCGGCCGGCACCTGCCACTCGAAGTCGACCTCCCAGCGCGCGTCATCGACGTCGTCGTCATGAAAGTGGATCGCGCCGTATTCCTTGGGCGACTGCTTCCAGTCGAATACGGTGCCGGACCAGTTGTGGCCGGTCAGTGCACGCGTCGGACAGTTCACCAGGCGTGCATTGAGGTGATACGGACCGTTGTCCTTGGCCACGATGGTGTTGATGCCTTCGGAGAAGTCCCATGCTGCCACGATGCATTCGGACAGCTCGGCGGTCGGGCCGGTGCTGCGTCGCTCGGTCATGCCCAGCTGGGCGCCTTGCTTCATTGCCTCGATCTCGAAGCGGCTCAATGCGCGGTTGCACAGACGGGGCGAATCGATCTTGCCGTTGTACTTGCCAGCAAACACCACGCCGGAAGGAAGCGAAGACCTGGCCAGCGGGCCGCCATCGGCCGCCTCTACATAGGCCGCAATTGCCAGCGGAATCGGCTTGTGCACGATCCGGGTGGAAATCGTTTCGCGGACCGGCTCGATGACCGGGTCCAGCGCATACATGATCTGCGGTTCGTGGTAGAGGATCGCCTCTCCCGTGGCGGCATCAAAGGTCGCGGCCAGGAAGTGCCAGGCATGGTCCCGCAGCGGCAACGACGTGCTGATCTTGTGATCATTGATGCGCAACTCGGCGCAACCGTCTTCGTTGATGAACAGACCGAAGCCTTCTCCACCGGACCACTTGGTCACCAGTCCCTGGGGTCCATGCTTCCAGTAGCGCGGGTGGGTCTTTGGCGCGGTCGGCCAGACCCAGCATTGAAGCGTAAAGCTTTCGACCTGCAACGGCTTGGCATCGGCGACAAAGCCATAGGAACCGCCATGTATGATCTGCTTGCGACCCTGCACCTCGCCCTTAAAAGCGCCGGGTACCGCCTTCTCGATAAATCCCGGGCCTCGTGGATTGGTGTCCCCATGGATCATCTGGACGATTTCGGCTTGAAAACTCTCAGGACCATCGCAGTTGATATAGAACTTGATAGCTTCACCGGGATGCACACTAAATTTATCGGCATATCCGGTCAATCTCATTGCAGTCATTCTAATGGCTCCATTATTTTTGCACGCAGCTGCCCGGGCGGCTCAACTTATGAGCCGCGTCGGCAACGGTTTCAGTTAACTTATCGAAGCGGGCTTACATGAACTGAAATATATCAGTGTCAGGTAATCGGCCAGTTGTCATCCTTGCGCTTCCAGCCTTCGTGATAATGCTCTGGCATACCGGCATCCTTGGGCAGCTCATCAAGTCGCATGAGAAAGATGTCATGCTGAATTTCCTGCTCGTCGTCGTAGACCTTGTCATTGACGAATACCGGGGGCACTCCACGAATGCCCGAGAGCCGCGCGATACGCCACTCCTTTTCGATCTTTGTGCAAACGATGATCAGCTTCCCGGCCACGCTTTCGCCACGCATGCGCAACAGTACCCGCCGCAGATCGGGGTGGTCGATCCAGCCCCCGCTGATATCGGTAGTATCACCCGGCGTCGCGCAGCGTACGACGGAGAACCCCGCCACGCCTTTCATGGAGTCAACACACCGGCGATGCTCTTCAATCATGGCGTCGCGTTCCGGTGTGCCCTTGTCAGGTATCGATATCATCTTTCCTCTCCTCTTGTGATCAAGACTAAATCCGAACAGCTTTCTAAACAGTCAGATGCTTTTCCACCAACTCATCGGTCAGTTGGTCGATAGAGCCGTTGGCGACGATCCTTCCGTTATCCATCATCAGAAAATCGTCACCCAAGGAACGCGCAACTTTTATATGCTGCTCGGAGAGAATCAAGGTAATGCCGTGTTCCTTGTTCAACATCCGTAGCTTATTGCCGATTTCTGCAACGATGTTGGGCTGAATTCCTTCGGTAGGTTCGTCCAGCAAAAGCATTTTCGGATTGACGGCGAGCGCCCGGGCAATAGCCAATTGTTGCTGCTGGCCGCCGGAAAGGAGCCCGGCGCGGCGATCGAGGTTGTCTGCCAGATAGGGAAACAGTTCCAGGCACAAGTCGGGCACTTCGGTCTTGCCATCGGGGCGCGCGAACGACCCCAGCAGGATGTTTTCCCGCACCGTGAACTTGCCGAAGATCTGCCGCCCCTGGGGGATGTAACCGATGCCATGGCGGCTACGTGCGTGGGTCGGTATGTAGCCCACCTCCTCCCCAAGCATCTTGATGCTCCCGGTGGTGCGATCGGCCAGCCCCATGATGGTTCGCATCAAGGTAGTCTTGCCCACCCCGTTGCGCCCCAGCACGCACAGGCACGAGCCCTGTTTCAGGTCGAAGGAGATATCCCGGAGGATCTGCGTCTTGCCATAGAAGGAAGACACCCTGTCGAGGTTCATCAGCATCAGGCAACCTCCTCTTCTTCGGTCCCCAAGTAGACGTCACGAACCTTGGGGTCAGCCTCGATCTCGTCGATGCGCCCCTGCGCCAGCAGACTACCCATGTGCATGACGGTAACCACGTCGGCGATCTGCCGGACGAAGCCCATGTCATGCTCGACCACGATCAGCGTGGCACTCTTGCGGATCTCCCGGAGCAGACGCGCCGTTTTCTCCACTTCGACTTCCGTCATGCCCGCAATCGGCTCGTCGAGCAGGAGCAACTGCGGCTCTTGCATCAACACCATGCCAATCTCCAGCCACTGGGTTTCGCCATGGGAAAGCAGCCCGGCCTCGATGTGCAGCCGATCCTGCAGGCCGACCAGCGAACAGACTTCGTCCAGGCGCCGCTTCATGGCCTCATCGCTGAACCGGAACATGTTGCGGATCGGGTTGGTCACGTGGCTGTAGGCCACTTCCAGGTTGTCCTCCACCGACAGGCTCTTGAACACCGCCGGCACCTGGAATTTGCGCCCCACGCCACACTTGGCGATCTGGTTCTCACTCATGCCCGTGAGCTCAAAGCCGCGAAAATTCACGCTTCCACTAGTGGGTTTCAAACGTCCGCTGATCAGGTCCATCAGCGTGGTCTTGCCGGCGCCGTTGGGACCAACGAGGCAGGACAAGGTGCCTTCCACCACATCCAGGCTGAAGCCGCGGATTACATGGTGTGTGTCAAACTTTTTGTGCAGTTCGCGAATTTCCAATACACCCGGCATGTCAACCTCCTACCTTGAGCGACCGCGACTTAACCGATTCGCGGGTTTTCGAACGTGCGGGTGAAACCCGGGCGAGGGTCATCTCGAGCAAGCCTGCCAGCCCGCTCGGCAAAAAGCGCACGACCAGGATGAAAAAGAAGCCGAGGATCAGAATCCAGCTGTTGAGGAAGGAGTCGCCCAGATAGCTCTGCCCGCCTTGGATCAAGAAGGCACCAATGATCGCGCCCAAGAGCGACAGGCGCCCCCCAATACCCGCCCAGATCACTATCGTGATACTGAAGGCTACGTCGAATTGCGCGGGCGACACGTACTGCACCAGCAAGGCGAAACAGCAGCCGGCCACCGCCGCGATGAAGCCCGAGACGGTGTAGATCAGCGTCTCGTACAGCGCAACGCTGTAGCCGAGGAAGCGCACCCGCTCCGGATCGCTTTTCAACGCCTTGACGACCTGCCCGAACTTGCTCTGCGTCAGCAACTTGGCCAGCAAGGTCAGCCCGGCCAGCAGGACGAACACCAGCCAGAATGCAGTCGAAGAATAGGGATCGAGCATGGTCCCGAAGACTTCCAGGGGCATGGGCGGGCTGATCCCGTTGACGCCGTTGGTATAGGGCTGTACGTCGATGATCAGGGTGTAGATCGCACTGAGCATGGCCAGCGACATGATCGCGAAGAACGGCCCGGAGACGCGGGCCTGGAACATCAGCCCACCGAACAACAGGCAGAACGCCGTCGGTACCGCCAGTGCCAGGAAAAGCCCCCCGCCCGTGCTCCAGAACGGCTCCCAGAACCATGGCAGCTGCTCCAGACCATTGTTCAGCATGAACGGCGGGACCGGGTTCATGTCCGGATCTTGGGACTGCATCTGCATCGTCATGGCCGTGCAATAAGCCGCGAGCCCGAAGGACACACCCTGGCCCAGATTCAGGATGCCGCCGATGCCCCAGCACAGGCTGATCGACATCGCTAGCAGGCCATAGACCCCGTAGACCGCGAACTGGTTGAGCAGAAACGCGTCTTCGACGGTAGACATGACCAGTGCGAGCACACCGAAAAAGGCTAGGTAGAGTGCCCATTGGGCACGCTTGTCGTGGTAGAGATTGCGGATTGGCATTGACTTCGCCTCCATTGCAGCAGGTAGGGTTGGGCGGTATGCGCTCATCGGCGTGTGGCTCCGGCAGCGAACAGTCCCTGCGGACGGAATCGGAGGAAAACCACAATAAGAATGAACAGCAGGAAGCGGGCAAAGGTGGAATTGAAGATGAAGGCGAACACGGACTGTATCTCGCCCATCAGCGCCGCTGCCGCCACGCTGCCGGCCAACGCACCGCCTCCGGTGACCACCACCAGGAACGACTCGACCACATAGCCGGCGCCCATGGTCGGCAGGACGATGTTCAATGCCGCAAACAGCGCTCCGGCCAGGCCCGCCAGCCCCGAGCCCAGGGCAAAGGTGTACATGTAGATCCGGCTCGAATTGATGCCGAACGAGGCGGCCATCTCCTTGTTCTGGGTGACCGCGCGAATCTTGATGCCGAAATGGGTACGGTAGAACAGGTACCAGATCGCACCGACCAGCAACACCGCGCCAAACACCAGAAAGATGCGGAAGGCCGAGAGGCTCAGCGGTCCCAACATCACATTGCTGGAAAGAAACTCTGGCATGTTGATGTACTTGGGCTCGCTGCCGAAAATAATGCGTATGCCCTGCATCAGTACCAGCGAGACTCCCCAGGTCGCCAGCAGCGTGTCCAGCGGACGCGCATAGAGGTATCGAATCAGTACCCTCTCGATTACCAGACCGATCAGCCCGACGATCACAAAGGACAGTGGCAGGCATAAAAGGAACGGCACGCCCAGAAACGCCTGCAGGCAGTAGGCGCTGTAGGCCCCGAGCATGATGAACTCGCCATGGGCCATGTTGATTACGCCCGCCGTGCCATAAATGATGGTCAGGCCCAACGCGGCGATCAGCCATATGCTGCCGATGCTCAACCCCAGCACCAGCGAATTTGCGAAGGAAACCCACGCGAAGTCCATGCTTCTTCCTCTTTCAGTACGGAAGGGCCGGCAAACCGGCCCGTGTGAAGATCGTCAGATCACGTTCTTTCGAACCGAGCCGTTCGGCAACTTCAGGCCTTCGGCCGTGCAGATGCCAGAATCCGGGTAGATCGAAAAAGGCTCGGGCGCGACGTGCTCGCTGGCGTGCTT
Source organism: Stutzerimonas kunmingensis (assembly GCF_021432085.1). Classification (GTDB taxonomy): domain Bacteria; phylum Pseudomonadota; class Gammaproteobacteria; order Pseudomonadales; family Pseudomonadaceae; genus Stutzerimonas. The sequence goes on from NZ_CP090366.1 coordinate 3,729,987, forward strand.
GACGATCTTGAAGCTGCCGTCGGACTGGCACTGGCCGATCTTCGGGACCAGCCACGCGTTGAAGTTCTGCTCGTCGATCCAGATAGGGCCTTCCGGAGAGATGTCTGCTTCCAGGCGCACTCCCGCAGCGGCATCGCGAATCAACCTGGGCGTTACGTCTTCCAGGCCGTGCTGCGCAATCGCCTTTTCCAGCGCGGCCTTGAACACATACGCCGAGGTGTAGGTTTCCTCCATGTTGTAGTGCGTGGTGCCGTTCTTGCCGTATTTACTGCTGAGGAAGTTTTCGACGAAACGCTGGTTGGTCGGATTGTCTAGCGCTTGGAAATAGGGCGCCGAGAGAAAGTGACCCGCGCCATACTCGTTGCCCATTGCACGGGTTTCGATCTCGCCGGTGGTCAGCGAGGCGATCGGCATCGAGTCCGCACTGAAGCCGGCTTGGCGGAACTGGCGATGGAATGCAATATCGGAGGAGCCGACTACCGTAGAGAAGATGAAATCGGGCTTGGCTGCACGGATCTTGTTCAGAACCGGGCCGAATTCGGAGCTACCCAGCGGGATGTATTCCTCGCCCAGCAGCTCGCCACCCGCCTGCTCCAGCGAGATCCGCGCGTTCTTGTTCGATTCCTTCGGCCAAACGTAGTTGGAGCCGACGAAGAACACCCGCTTGCCAAAGTTTTGCACCATGTAAGGGATCAGATCCTTGGAATGCTGGTTGGCCAGCGGCCCGGTGCAGACCGTGTTCTGCGTGCACTCCGCTCCCTCGTAGCAGGTCGGGTAGAACAGCAGGTTGTTCTGGCTCATCACAGTAGGCAGCACGGCCTTGCGGCTCGCCGAGGTATAGCAGCCGAACACCGAGATCACCTTGTGCCGCAGAATCAGCTCACGCATTTTCTCCGAGTAGACGTTCATGTCCGATTTGGCGTCGATGATGATCGGCTCGATTGGCGACCCATTGATGCCCCCCGCCGCGTTGATCTCGTCGATGGCGTATTGCATGACCAGGGCCGAGTCTTCCTCCGGCACCGCCAGACCGCCGGTGAGCGAGAACAGAATGCCGACCTTGATCGGCTTGCCGGGATCAAGCGTTGCCCCCCACGCCTCGCGCGCGGAGGGAATAAGGATGCTCGGCGCGGCAACCGCTGCCGCCGCAGTAAGTGAGGCATTACGGAGAAATCGGCGTCTTGTAGTGCTCATGAATATCGCTCCCTTGATCCTCTGACGAGTCTTTAATATGAGGCGTTAGTTACACTGAAACCAACTGCAGCAGCCGTGCCAAAAACCAAGAACCCCACAATAATTTATTTTCTCTAATGTTTTTGCACCTTTATCCCAACTTACAAGCGCTTAGAAAGATCATTACGCAGCTTTTTCCCAGCTTGCCCGCGCCCCAAATAAGTGCGGCATGCACCAATTGCTTACAAGTATTAAATATAATAAAAATTAGCAAAGAAAGACTTGCTCTTCGAGAGCCTGCTCGAAAAGTTTACTCTTTAAAACCCCTGATAAAACAAGGAGCTATTATTTTAACGAAAGCCCCAACCGCTTCTTTGAAAGCGAAGCTAACCCAAAAACATTTTGGGTTAATAAATCGATGGCCTTCATCGGCGGATGATTATGGCGAGCAGCTAACTTTCATGTTAATACTCTCTTGCTAGACGATCCTCTTCCAAAGGTTTCATCAGCAAAGGACGGATCGAGGATCGGATATCGTTTAGTTGTCGCGTCATGGCCACAGCGCTTTTAGCTATGACACGGACCCATATGCCACAACTTCCAGGTAACTCGCTTGTGCCGACATAGATTTCGTCATCACTGAATGAAACCTGGCGGACGTATTCGGTTAATAAAGCTGCATTTACCTTTCGAGTGAAAATGAAAAATGTGCCCAGCGTGCCGAACCCTCCGTTTATCCCAACCCGAGGTTCGCTTAGGTCAGCGCCTTCGATGCGCATTCGATCGAGAACCCGAAGGCGCCCATCTGAATCACGGACCCGTGTCACGCTGTGGTAATGACCGAAGCGCTCAACATTGCCGCCCGGCCCATGGGCTAGGCAGACATCCCAAAGAAGCAAGCTCGCCTGGGGGTTCAGGCTTACGTCGACCTCGTTCAGTAATTGCGCACCGGGAAACAGGACTGTCGGTTTGGGCAGGTATTCGAGAAGGGCATTCGCGCCGACCTCCAGGCAGATGCGCTGGCGGGCCGAGCCACCCTGCATACCATGAACGATTGTCGAAGCGCCGGTGGACAGATGCACCATCGCACCCGATCCGACCGAGACGGCAAGCCCCAAGTCTTCACCTTCGAAAATTCCGCCTGAGCAGGACTGCAGCAGAACCGTTGCCATCGGCGCGGGGTCGGCCGGCAGTCGCAGCACCCGCCCGACGTGGTAGGGATAACCCACCTGCTGGCGGGCAAGGAAGGTCACGTCATCGGGGGAGCGGGTAAATGCCAGGCGCGCCTGCACCGGCAGCAAGGAAGCAACTCCTGGCATTGGCGCGTTCATGCGGCGTGAAACAGCACAGCGGAGCAGATCGCGTCGACCACAGCATCGACGCCTTCGCCCGTCGCGCAGTTGGTGAACAGCACCGGCTTGTCACCACGCGCTTCACCAGCCTCCCGGCGCATGCGCTCCAAGTCCACACCGACATATGGCGCAAGGTCCTGCTTGTTGATCACCAGCAGGTCGCAACCCAGCACACCAGGCCCGCGCTTGCGCGGAATATCATCGCCGCCCGAGACGTCGATGACGAAGATCCAGAAATCCACCAGATCCAGCGAAAAGGTCGAAGCGAGGTTATCTCCACCCGACTCGATCAGTACCAACTCAAGCCCCGGAAAGGCGAGTTCCAGCTCGTCAGCCATCTGCTGGTTGACCGTCGGGTCCTCCCGTATTGCGGTGTGCGGGCAGGCGCCCGTTTCCACCGCACACACCCGTTGCGGGTCGATCAGCCCGCTGCGCTGGATACGCTCGGCATCCTCGCGGGTCACCAGGTCATTGGTGATGACGGCGAGCTTCACATTGCGCTCAAGCAAGCGCGGGATCAGTCGCTCGAGCAGGCGCGTCTTGCCGGAACCGACCGGGCCGCCGATGCCGACACGGGCAGCGCCCAAGTGGCCCCCGGCCGGATCGGCCGAGAGAATGGAGGGGTGATCGGGCAGTGGCATGGTCACTTGGCTCTCCTTTATCACTATCGCAGCATGTAACGCTGGGTGAGTGGCAGTTCGCTGGCTGGGTCGCATGTCAGCAATTGGCCGTCAGCGAAGACCTCGAACGTCTGCGCATTGACCGTGATCGCCGGGCAGGCATCGTTATGTAGCATGTCCGACTTGCGCAGAGTCCGGGTGCCGGAGCAGGGAAGCAGCTGCTTGCGCAGCCCGAGCCGTGACCGGGCATCGTGGTCGATGGCCAATTGGGTGACGAAGTTGACCGACAACCCCTTCTGCGCCTCCCCGAAGGCGCCCCACTGCGGGCGCATGGCAAGCGGCTCGCAGGTGTACAGCGAGGCCGCTGAGTCGCCCATTGCTGCATGGACGATGAAACCGCCCTTGATCACTACCTCCGGCTTGATGCCGAAGAATTCTGGCCGCCACAGCACCAGGTCTGCCAGCTTGCCGGGCTCGATCGACCCCACGTAGCGGTCGATGCCAAACACCTTCGCGGCGTTGAGCGTGTACTTGGCGATGTACCGCTTGATCCGCTCGTTGTCGCCGATCCGCGTCTTTTCCTCCGGCAACCGACCGCGCTGATCTTTCATCTTCGAGGCGAGCTGCCATGTCCGACTGATGACCTCATTTATACGGCCCATGCCCTGGCTGTCCGAGCCGAGCATCGAAATCGCGCCGAGGTCGTGCAGCACGTCCTCAGCCGCGATGGTCTGAGCGCGGACCCGCGACTCGGCGAAGGCGACATCCTCCGGGACATTCGGATTCAGGTGATGGCACACCATGATCATGTCCAGGTGTTCGTCGAAAGTATTCACCGTGTAGGGGTTGGTCGGATTGGTCGACGACGGCAGGCAGTTGTCCCGCCCGGCCACCGCGATGATATCTGGCGCATGCCCGCCGCCCGCCCCTTCGGTGTGGTACATATGAATGGTGCGGTCGCCAATGGCGGCCAAGGTGTCTTCGAGAAAGCCGGACTCGTTCAGCGTGTCGGTATGCAGCTGCACCTGGAAGTCGTACTGGTCGGCCACGCTCAGGCAGGTATCGATCACCGCAGGCATCGCACCCCAATCCTCGTGGATCTTCAGACCCAGGCAGCCGCCACGCAGCTGGCCGAGCAGCGATTCGGGCTTGCTCGAATTGCCGCGGCCGAGGAAGCCGAAGTTGATCGGCCAGGCTTCCGAGGCCTGCAGCATCTTGCCGACGTTCCATTCGCCGCCGCAGTCGATGCCGACGGTGATCGGTCCCAGCGAGCCCCCGATCAGTGTGGTCAGCCCCGAGGCCAACGCGTGCTCGCACAGCTGCGCCGAGTCGAAATGCACATGAACGTCGATTCCGCCCGGCGTGACGATCATTCCTTCCGCATCACGCACGGTGGTCGATACGCCACAGATCAGACTGGGCGTGACGCCATCCATCACCTGCGGGTTGCCGGCCTTGCCGACAGCCACGATCAGCCCTTCCTTTATGCCGATGTCACCCTTTACCACACCCAGCACCGGGTCGATGATGGTGGCGTTGCAGAGCAGCATGTCCAGCGCGCCGTCGGCGCTGTCGTGCCCCGGCATCAAGCCCATGCCATCGCGCAGGGTCTTGCCACCGCCATGCAGACATTCGTCGCCCGGCACCGCATGGTCGAATTCGACTTCCGCTAGCAGCGAGGTGTCGCCTAGCCGCAGCGCATCGCCGGTCGTGGGGCCGAACATTTCCGCATAGGCCTTGTGGCTCATTCTGGTCATCTCAAGCTCCCGAAAAGTTTTTATCGCGGGCTCGCTGCAACGCGGCCGCCTTGCAGGCCGGATCGGCGATCGATCCATTGGTGAGGCCGCTGAAGCCGTACACCTCGCCGGTGCCGCCGAAGGCCACCAGCTCGATCTCGCGCTCCTCGCCAGGTTCGAAGCGCACCGCGGTGCCGGCCGGAATGTCCAGATGCATGCCGAACGCGGCCTCACGATCGAAGTGAAGGTTCCGGTTCACCTCGAAAAAGTGGTAATGGCTGCCAACCTGGATGGGCCGATCCCCCCCATTAAGGGCATTCAATCGGCAGCGGCGACGCCCGGGACTCAGCTCGATGTCACCATCAGCGGGGATCAGCTCCCCAGGCCGGCGATAGTCGCCCTGCGCCAGCCGCCCCGGCCGAATCGGCTGATGCACCGTGACCAGCTTGGTACCGTCCGGGAAAGTCGCCTCGACCTGCAAAACCGGCATCAGCTCGGCCACCCCGGACATCACCGCGTCGGTGTCGAGCAGGGTGGCGCCAAAGCCGATCAGCTCCGCCACGCTTCGTCCTTCGCGGGCGCCCTCGATGATTTCATCCGCGATCAGCGCGGTTGCTTCGGGATGGTTGAGGCGTAGCCCTTTGGCGCGTCGCTTTCGGGCGATTTCGGCTGCTGTGTAAAGCGTCAGGCGTTCGAGTTCAGTAGGTGTCAGCAGCATGAACGGCTCCGGTCAGTTGAAGAACAGGCGAAGGGCCTGATGCTCATGGCGCATCACGGCGATTTCAGTAATGGGAACGAAGCTGTGGGCATCCGCCACATCCAGCGGCGGCTTGTCGAGCAAGGTCAGCAGATCACCGCGCACCTCGGCCAGCACCCGCTGGGCTTCGACGTGGCCGAATAGCCCCAGCCGCAACGCGGCACTCGCGAGCGTGGTGCAGAAACCGTGGACGGACGCGACTTCAGCGTCACCCCAGGCGAGACCGAGATGGCGCCAAAGCGCGCCCTGCACGATCGGCAGGTGTCCCTGTAACGAGCCATCTCCGACGCACTGCTGCAGGCGCCCCGCCCCAGGCGTGCCGAGCTCGGCATGCACTCGGAGCAAAGATCCGCCATTGCGCCGGGACCCTTCACGCATTTCCTTCGCCAAGGACATCGCTTCGATCTGACCATCCAGCTCGATCAGCTCCGCCTCATCATTGGCGCCCTGCCAGGCCGCGAACAGGAAGGGACGATCGAAGCTATTCCAGCGGTGGCTAAGCTGGTAACGAATAAAAGCCGCGACCACATCGCCCCGCTCGTGGCGCTGCACGCGGCGGCTGCGCCGCAGCCCGGTCGGTTCGACGGCAGGTAGCCATTGGTCGGCGAGCAACGCCTCAAGGCCCCACGAACAGCCGAGCGTTCCCGCCGGGAAGAAGCTATCGGCCTGCTGGAGCGCGGCCAGGCGACTGGCCAGGGCGCTCACGGCTCAACCACCTGGGCGCGACCGTCCGCCAGAATCGGCTCGAGACGGGCAAGATAATCGGCGCGCGACCCGCTCTGCGCGATCAGCAAGTGGCCGTCTTCGAAGCGGACGGCCCAGTGCATGTTGCCGGCAAAGTAACCCAGTTCCAGCGCCGCTTCGGCATCGAGCGGAGCAATACGAAGCCATTGCTGGTCCTGGGTGCGTACCACGATCGCCCGCTGCGCGTCGATCAGCAACACAGCGCCGTTGAACAGGTGCAAGCGGCGATCGAGGGCAATCGCACAGTCAGTGCCTTGGTCGCTCAGCAGGCGCAGCCGATGCCGCTGCGTGTCCTCCGGTGCCAGCCAAAGGCTCTCGACGCGGCCCTCATGTTCGAGCTGATGCAACTGATCGCCGATATCCGGATCGACCGCCGATCCAAGAATCCGAGTGAGCGTAAGCATGCCAACCCTCCACTGCTCTGTCGCCGCCCAAGGTCGCCGCTCACGGCGCCCCTGATGGGCCAAAAAAAAAAGCCTGACGCCCGGACTCTGCGAACGCAGGTCGGGTGTCAGGCTTTCTGTGCCTGAGCTGGGGAGACGTCTTTGTCTGACCCAGTTCGTGCATCACCGGTCCCATACATGCCGAAGGGCGTATGGCCAAGCGGTGGTGCTAGCGGCAAGGGTCTATCAAGAAATGGGCCAACCGCCGAAATCGGCATTGCTACTGGGAAAGGATCATTCTATACAGGAAAACTCGCACCATGAGCGTGCCTACTGGAGTCGGCGCGCACCATCGACGGACAGCAATCAGGTGGGAGCCAGGCCACCGCCAATATCCTTAAAGAAGCAGGTGCGCCCCGAATCCATCGATGGCACTGCTCTTGCAACACTAACTACAGCTGGACTGACTATTCGCCCGCAACTCAAGGTCGCACAATGTCGAATAACCCCATTTTACTGGGCGGATTGTTTTCTGAATCGGGCCCTCTCATGGACATTGAGGTCTCTATGCGGCGAGGCACCGAACTTGCCATCGCCGAAGTCAACGAGCAAGGCGGAATCAATGGCCGCCCGTTTCAGCTTTGCCAGCGCGACCCCAAGTCGAAAACTGCACTTTACGTCGAGCACGCCGAGTCGTTAATCCGCGACCAGGGGATCAACTTTTTGCTCGGCTGCTATATGTCCAGAATGCGTAAGATGCTGCTTCCTATCGTCGAACGCTATAACGCCCTTCTTTTCTATCCAGTATTCTACGAAGGCTTTGAATATTCCGAGAATATCATCTATACCGGTTCCACGTCGCATCTTAACAATGTGCCACTGGCGAACTATATGTTCGAGCATTACGGCAAGCGCGTCTTGATGATTGGCACCGACTATATCTACCCTTATGAGTCCAATCGCATCATGAGCGATCTTATTTACGAGGAGGAAGGAGAAAAGCTTGGAGAATATTATGTACCACTGGATGCGTGTCGCGAAGATTATTCGAAGCTGTTAAGCCACATCGAAAAGGATCCGCCCTCTTTCATTTTCTGCACCGTGGTAGGCGAAAGCCTCAGCTATTTATACGAAGGGTATCGCCAACTTGGCCTAACTCCTGAAGAACTGCCGATCGCCAGTTTGACAACTAGCGAAACGGAGATCAGGCGAATTGGCGCACAAGAGGTTGCCGGGCATATCACCGCAGCCAGTTACTTTCAGTCCGTAGACACCGAAGTCAATCGCAGGGCGGTGGAACGCCACAAGCAAATGTTTGGCGAGGACCAAGTGACCGACATGTGCTGGGAAGCGGCCTATTTCCAAGTCCACCTGCTTGCGATGGCCATGAGCAAGGCGCGTAGTGAACGCGTCGACATGATCCGCGAGATCCTTCCCTCGCTGGAACACCAGGCTCCCCAGGGAACAATTCGGGTCAACGGCAACAACCACCATACTTACTTGCACGCCCGCATCGGACGAGCCCGGCCGGATGGGCAGTTCGATATCCTGTTTCAAACCACACACAACGTGGCGCCTGACCCCTACCTCATCTCGCCGAAGCTCGGCTCCTGGGCAACGAGAAGAAGGCGAGGCTGATGACTTTGCGCGCAGGCAAGAAGCGGCGTTTCGCTCAGGGGTCGGAACCGACGCCCCTGAATACATTGCGCGAACTGACGGTACTGGCCATTCATCCGGACAACGAAGACGGCCAGAACCTTACCGAGCAACTTCAACGCATCGGTTGTCAAGTACGTACTCAGTGGCCGATTCCGGACCGAGCGCCGGCGGAAACGGACCTCATCATTCTAGCGGTCACGCCGGAAACGCTATCGATCAATGCACCCTGGCTATTTAAGCGCACGATTCCCATCCTTCCGGTTATCCGATTCGAGAATCCAATCATAATCGAAGCACTACAGCAGTTGGGTGCCTTTGCAGTCATCCCCGCGCCGGTGAGATCGTTCGGTGTGCTAGCTTCAATCGTCCTGACACTCAACCAGGCCCAAAATGCGCGAGACCGGGAGAAGCATGTCAAGCGCCTGGAAGCTCGACTGGCGGTCAACCGGACCATCCAAAATGCGAAAAACATCCTTATCGAGACGCAGGGACTGAGCGAACGCGAGGCTTATAATGCTCTACGGGACCAGGCTATGGCCAAACGCGAGCCAGTGGAAAAGATCGCCGAGGCCCTGATCAAAGCCCGCAGTTTTTTCATCAAATAACCGTTATATAAAAGAAAAATACCCGGGCTTTTTGAATGGCCCCGTCAAGCCAGCTCTCCGACAACTCGGCAAGTATAGCAAACCAATTAAAGACCGTAGCCATGGGCGCGACCATGTATGGCGGTGCGGTGCTCGCGAGGAAACGGTTGCCGTATTTACGTTTTCCCGTTCCGAACTGGATATTAAGCCTGCCGAGCTGCTTGATGCCTGCCGGCTTCCGTTTTCTAGTCGGCGCCAACTGCTTGGGGAAATGGCGTCACGCTGCTCGCGACACCATATCCTCTGCTAACCAACCAGGTCCAGCACCGCCTCTATTCCCACCGGCTTGCCGCCCCATTCATCCATGGCATCGAGCAAGGTGCCCCAGAGGTAATGGGCCGATGCGCGATCACAGAGAATATGGAAGACGGGCAAGCCTGGTGTGGTCGCGTTGACAACGATGGCGCTCAGGCGAGCCACGGAGGTTTGCGCCACAGCCCCAGCCGGGAACGCCTCGGCGCGCAGGTCGACACCGCATATCTTCGCCATCAGCTGCGGCAGATACGCACCCGTCAGAGCCAGCCACGCGTGACTGTCCTGACGCGGCAACAGGTAGCAGGCCTGTTCGCCGAGCGCCCAGTCTGATTCTTCCGTGGCGATGCGCTCACCGCCATCAGTGAGGCTTCCAAGCAGGAAGTACTCGGTTTCCGACAGCCGCAGTACGGTTTCCCCGCTCGGCTGGCTCGTGCCTCGGTTGGGCTTCTCTGGCAGCTGATAGCCCCTGGCTTGCAGAAAGGCTGCGCTGTCCGCTCCACGAAAACCGACCCGCGGCAGATTGCTAAGGTCGACCAACCCGCAGCGCCGCAACTGCTCGCTTTCATCGCCAGTGGCGTACCGGGCAACGAACGGGCGATTACCCAACTGCGTAAGCGCAGCATTGCCATAGAGGTCATAGATTGGGCTGCGCTCTGCGCAGTCTTGAATGGTAACGGTCATGATCACAGCTCCTGGCGCTGGGTGTCTGGGTCATAGAACGGCATTTTCACGACTGTGGCCTGCACGACCTGGCCGCCTTCCACGCGGATCGGTATCTGCGAACCCGGCTCAGCCTGGTCGACGCTCGCATAAGCCATACCGATGATGAGGGCCAACGTTTGCGAGTACTCGCAGGAGGTAACGTTGCCGCTGATGTCCGCGCCCTTGAGTACCAGGTGCCCTTCCAGGGGCTTGGCGCTGTCCTTGGGCAGGGTGAAACCGACCAGCTTGCGGGTGAGCGGCTGGGCTTCGAGGATCTCGATGGTGCGCTTGCCGACGAAGAATGGCTTCTTGCGGCCGATGGCCCAGCCCATGTCCAGCTCCGCCGGATGAGTCATACCGTCGGTGTCCTGACTGATGATGACATGACCCTTTTCCAGGCGTAGCAACCGCTGGGTTTCAACACCGAACGGTCGGATACCCTCGGGCTTGCCGGCTTTCATGAGGGCATCCCACAGGTATTCGCCGAAACGCGCCGGCACGTGGATCTCATACCCCAGCTCACCGACGAACCCGACTCGCAGCAAGCGCGCCTGGACACCTGCGACCGTGCCTTCGCGAACGCCGAGATAGGGAAATGCCTCGGCGGACAGCTCCACGTCGCTGCAAAGCTTCTGCAGTACCTGCCGCGACAGCGGTCCCGCCAGGTTGACTGCTGCAAACGCGGCGCTGACGTTGGTGATATCGACGTTCAGCCGCCACTGCGCATTCCACTTGAGCATGCTGCGGTAAACGCGATCCACGCCGCTGGTGGTGGCAGATACATAGAAATGCTGCTCGCCCAGCCGACAGGCAACGCCGTCATCGATCACTACGCCGTCTTCGCCTGTCATCAACGCATAGCGCGTGCGGCCTACGGCGAGCTTCTTGAAGCCGAATGTGTACATACGTTCCAGCAATTCGGCAGCATCCGGGCCACGCACTTCCAGCCCGCCTAGCGTCGACACGTCGATCAGGCCGACCTTCTCGCGCACATGCCGCGCCTCGGCCTGCATGCAGGCCTCACGCTCATCGGAATTGCCGTAGTACGCCGGACGCCGCCAGACGCCGGCCGGCGTCATCTTCGCACCCAGCTCGAGGTGCCGCTTATGCATCGCGGTTTGCCGGTAAGGGTCGAACGAGCGACCCGCGATATGCGCAAGCTTTTCCGCGGTGAACGGCGGGCGTGCGGTGGTCACTCCAGTTTCACTGACGGTGCGGCTGGTCGAGTCGGCCACCAGCCGCGCGGTCGGCAGCGCGGAGTGCCGCCCTTGCGACGGTCCCATGCCGACCGTGGAGAAGCGCTTGACCAGCTGTATGTCGCGATAGCCATGGCGGGTGGCGTTGATGATGTCGTTGATCTGCAGATCTTCATCGAAGTCGACGAACTCCTTGCCCTCCGGGTGGGGGAAGATCGGCCAAGGAAAGTTGACCCGGCGATCATCCTTCTCGGTGCTCTCCTCCATCGTGGTTCGCAATCCAAGCTCGGTAAGCACCTCGGCGGCGGCCCGTTGCCCGTCTGCCAGCACACGATGCAGATCGTGACGACCATTCACCGAGCCGGCGATACGCAGCACCTTCGGCAGGTTCCTGATGGTGAAGGCGGCATACTCGTCGGCATAGCTCAGGTTCCCGCCAGCCTGGCAGAGCAGTTGGTAGACCGGCATGTAGCCGGCTGACATGCACAGCAGATCGCAGTCGATGCGCATGCTGGCGTCGGCCACCTTGCCCTGCTTGACGATGCGTCGAACGTCCACACCCGCCAGGTGGCGGCCGCTCTTGTCAGCCAAGGCTTCGTAGACGGTATGTCCCGCGTGGCAGGCGATGCCGCATGCCTGCACGGCGTTGGCCAGGGCCGCACTTTCAGCGCGCAGCCGCATATCGATCAATGCGGCGACTTCCACACCCTGTTCGTGCAGGTCCAGCGCCGACAGGTAGCCGTCATCGTTACCGGTCAGCACGACCGCCCGTTTGCCGGGCTTGACCGCATACAGCCGCATCAGGCGTTGGGCGGCGCTGGTCAACATGACGCCGGGAATGTCGTTGTTGCGGAAAATCACCGGCTGATCGAAGGAACCACTGGCGACGATGCATTGTTTGGCGCGCACCTTATACAGCCGGCTGCCCTGGATGACAGGTAGGTAGTTGTCGGTAAACCAGGCGTTGCACACCGCCGATTGCAGCACCTGAATGTTGGGCTCATCGCGTACCGCGCCCAGCAGCTCTTCCCGCAAACTGAGCGCCGCGTTGCCCTCGACATCGAAGCGGGCATAGTTGAGCGAGCCGCCAAGTACCGGGTCTTGCTCGATCAGCAGTACCTTGGCACCACCCCTTGCCGCATGCAGGGCGGCGCTCAGCCCGGCGGGGCCGGAACCGACAATTGCCAAGTCGCAGAACAGATAGGCCTTGTCGTGGTAAGTCGGCTGGAATGTCAAATCGAGCACGCCGAGTCCGGCCTTTTTCCGTATCAGGGGCTCCCAGCGCTTCCACATGCCCTTCGGCTTATAAAAGGCGCGGTAGTAAAACCCCACCGGCATGAACTTTGAGAATTTGCCGAGATAGGCGTCGCGATCCGCATCCAGGCTGCCGTTGACGTTCTGCGCAGCAACCTCCATGCCGGCAACAGCAGCCTGCACATCTGCAAGGACGTTGGGCTCGTCCGGTAGTTGGACAAGGGTGTTGGCGTCTTGACCGGCCATGGTCAGCGGGCCGCGAGGCCGGTGATATTTGAACGAGCGCGACAGCAGCCAGCGACCATTGGCCGCCAGCGCACTAGCGATCGTGTCGCCGGCGAAGCCATGGTACGTGTTGCCGTTGAAGCTGAAGGAAAGCGGTTTGTTACGGTCGATCAGCAACCCCATCGGGGCAGGCAGTCTGCTCATTGGGTAGCCTCCGGAGCGGCGAAGTCGACGCGCTTGTCGAACAGTACACTGGGGTCGAAGGTGCGCAGGATCTCGTCGCTACCGGTGTGGCGCTCGACCAGAAACCAGTAGCTGGAGGGCGTGTGCATCCACCATTCGGTCACCACGCCCAGGGCGTTGTCGCTGTTGAATACGTAGCTGGCCCATTCGGCGACGCTGCAGGTCGTGGGGTCTGGCATGAGCTTGAGTTCGCCGCCATAGGTGAACTCGCTGATATTGCGTGGCCCATTGAGCGGGCAGTTCATGATCTTCATTGGCTGTTCCCTCAGTGGCTGGCCGCCGTGGCGCCCATTTCGTTGACCTGTTGGAATCGGCTGAAGCGATCCAGGCCGAACGGTGCAATGAGTTGCGGCACCCTGCCCTCGTAGGCGACCAGTTCGGCCATGGTCTTGCCGCAAATCGGCGTGGCCTTGAAGCCCCAAGTGCCCCAGCCGGCGTCCAAGTAATAACCCTTGATCGGCGACAGGCCCATGATCGGGCTGTAATCGGGCGTCATGTCAGTTATGCCGGCCCATTGGCGCATCAACTTGGCATTGGCCATAAAGGGGAACATCTCGATGGCGCTGGCCAGCAGGCTTTCCTTCAGGTCCAGCGTCGAGCGCGAGTTGTACAGCGGATACGGGTCGGAGCCGCCACCGAAGACGATCTCGCCGCGGCCGGTCTGTTGCACATAGCAGTGCAGCGCCGACGAGCTCACCAGCGGGTCGAGAAAGGGCTTGAACGGCTGGGTGACCATCGCCTGCAACGGATAGGTATGGATGGGCGCCTTGATGCCGAGCTTGTTCATCAGCAGCGAACTGGAGCCCGCTACCGCTTGCACTACGCAACCGCACTGGATGGTGCCGCGGTTGGTTTTGACCGCACGGATGCGCTCGTTCTCGACGACGAAATCCTGAACTTCGGTCAGCTGATGAATTTCCACGCCGCGCTTGGCCGCACCCTTGGCATAGCCCCAGGCCACCGCATCGTGACGGGCCGTGGCACCGTCGATGTGCCAGAGCCCGGCAAGCACAGGCAGGTGGCCGGGGTCGAGATTGAGGCTCGGCACCAGCTCGCGGATCTGCTGGCGGTCGATCATCTCGGTGCGCCCACCGAAGTGCTTGTTCACTTCCGCGCGTTGGCGGAACGCCCTCACGGTGGCGTCCGTATGCGCCAGCGTGAGCTGGCCGCGCTCGGAATACATGATGTTGAAGTCGAATTCGTTGGATAGCTCTTTGAACATCCGCACCGATTCGATATAGAACTTCACGCCCTCGCTGGTGAGGTAGTTGGAGCGGATGACCGCCGTGTTGCGCGCGGTGTTTCCGCCGCCCAGATAAGCCTTTTCCAGCACTGCGACATTGGTGATGCCGTGATACTTGGCCAGGTAGTAAGCGATGGCGACGCCATGGCCACCGCCACCAATAATGACGACGTCATAGGAGGCTTTCAGCTCCTTGGGTGCGGGCAGATCGACCTCAATCGGGTAGTCAGAGGACAAGCCGTATTTGAGCAAGGTAAAAGGCATCAGCAAGGCTCCTGCGCGGCCAGCCCAAGGCTCTGGCGGGCTGCGGTGACAGTGTTTTGCATGAGCATGGCGATGGTCATCGGACCGACACCGCCTGGAACAGGCGTGATGGCCGACGCCACAGGCAGCACGGCGTCGAAATCGACGTCTCCGATCAGGCGGCTCTTTTCGCGCTCCACGAGTCGGTTGATCCCCACGTCGATGACCACAGCGCCGGGCTTGATCCAGTCAGCGCCGATCATGCGCGGCCGCCCCACCGCTGCCACGACGATGTCCGCCTGGGCGCTGAGCTTTTCTGGCTGAACGCTGCGCGAATGCAGCACGGTCACGCTGCAATTAGCCGCCAGCAGTAGCGCGGCCATCGGCTTGCCAACGATATTCGAGCGCCCAATGACCACCGCATGCTTGCCGGACAGATCGCCCAGGGTTTCATGTAGCAAACGCATGCAACCCGCGGGGGTACAAGGCAGCAGAACCGGAAGTCCCTGGCTCAGGCCGCCCACGTTTTCTCGGTGGAAGCCGTCGACATCCTTGGCCGGGTTGACGGCCTGCAGCACCTTTGCTTCATCGATCTGGCCCGGCAGCGGTAGCTGGACCAGGATGCCATGCACCGTACTGTCGGCATTGAGCTGCGTGATGACTTCTAGCACCGCCTCGACGCTAGCGTCGGCTGTTAACCGATACTCCAATGAGCGAATCCCCACCTCCTCGGCGCGCTGGATCTTGTTGCGCACGTAGACGTGGCTCGCCGGGTCATCACCGACCAGCACCACGGCCAGCGCCGGCTGGACTCCGTCGGCCTTCAAGGCGATCACCTCGGTTGCCACTTCGGCCAGTACCCGGGCGGATGCGGCCTTTCCATCGATCAACTTGGCGTTCATTTGAAGATCACCGTTTTGTCGTTGTTGAGGAACACGCGGTGCTCGAGGTGGTACTTCACTGCTCGGGAAAGCGCGACGGTTTCGGTATCCCGCCCGACCGCCACCAACGCCTCTGGCTTGTAGTAATGGTCGACACGCTGAACTTCCTGCTCGATGATCGGCCCCTCATCCAGGTCCGAAGTGACGTAGTGCGCCGTGGCGCCTATCAGCTTTACGCCGCGTTCATACGCCTGGTGGTAGGGCTTGGCGCCCTTGAAACCGGGGAGAAACGAGTGATGGATATTGATGGCTCGCCCGGCCAGCTGCTTGCACAGGTCATCGGAGAGAATCTGCATGTAGCGCGCGAGCACCACCAGCTCGGTCCCGGTCTCGTCGATGATCCGCATCAGCTCAGCTTCCTGCTGCGCCTTGGTGTCTTTGGTGACCGGCAGATAGACGAAACGAATTCCCTCGCGCTCGGCCATGGGACGCAGACCGATGTGGTTGGAGACGACGGCGGTGATCTGCATATTCAGCTCACCCTTTTGGTGCCGGTACAGCAGATCGGCCAGGCAATGATCGAACTTGCTGACCATAAACAGCACACGCATGGGTTGCTCGGCGTTATGCAGCTGCCAGGTCATATCGAACTCGGCTGCCACGTCGCCGAAGCCGGCGCGCAAGGCCGAAAGGTCCGCGTCTGCGCCGTCGTTGAAGCGAAAAACGGCACGCATGAAGAAGCGGCCCTGAACTTCATCATCAAACTGTGCGCACTCGCCTATATAGCAGCCATTCTTGGCAAGGAAGGTGGTAACGGCCGCAACGATTCCCGAGGCTGCAGGGCAACTAACGGTCAAAATAAACATTCTCACCTCTGAAAATAGTTTCTATGTAATTGGCTAACTAACTAAACGAGAGATATGTGAACCGAGATTTATTGATGAAGTTATTCATCAACTTGATCGGCGATATTCAGCGAGTACTTGGCTTCAAATGTCGTAGCTAAATATTTTCCAACTGGCGGGTTATGAGGTGTAAGCCCTCTCGTTGTGACTGGCCAGATCCAAGCCCTCCATTTCCTGCTCGGCTGTTACGCGCAGGCCGCGGGTTATCAGCCCCGTAAGTTTCAACAACAGCCATGTAACAACCGCCGCATACACCACGGTGAACAGCACCGATTTGGTCTGGATCCAGAGTTGTTGGCCGATCTCAATCTCTTCGAAACCACCGAACCGGGTCGAGGCGAACACACCTGTCAGCACGGAGCCTACGATGCCGCCAATACCATGAAGACCAAAGGCGTCGAGCGAGTCGTCGTAACCCAGCGTGCGCTTCATACGCGCAACGGCGAGATAGCAGATCACCCCGGAGGCAAGGCCCATGAGTACCGCGCCACCTGGACCGACGAAACCACAAGCCGGCGTGATGGCCACCAGCCCGGCAAGCGCCCCGGACGCCGCGCCCAGCCCACTCGGCTTGCGGTGACCCAGCAGCTCCATCGCCAGCCAGCCGACGATGCCGGCACACGCAGCCACTTGCGTGGTGAGCATGGCCATACCGGCGTTACCGTTGGCAGCAACTGCCGATCCAACGTTGAACCCGAACCAGCCCACCCAGAGCAGTGCGGCGCCGGTCAACACGAAGCCCATGTTGTGAGGCGGTGTGAGCGAGCCCGGAAAGCCTTTTCGCGGTCCGAGTACCAAGCAGGTGATCAGCCCAGCCACACCGGCATTGATGTGCACGACCGTGCCGCCGGCGAACTCAAGGATTCCCCAGTCCCACAACAGGCCGCCTGGCCCACTCCAGGCCATATGCGCCAGCGGCAGGTAGCAGAAGGTGAACCAAAGCACCGCGAACAGGACGACGGCGGAGAACTTCATCCGCTCGGCGAACGAGCCTGCGATGATCACAGGCGTGATCAGTGCAAAGGTCATCTGGAAGGTGGCGAATACGCTTTCAGGAATGCTCCCGACGAGCGACTCGCGTGTCAGCCCTGAGAGCAAGGCGCGGTCGAAGCCGCCGACCAAGGAGTGCAGATTGACGGTGCCCTCGACCATCCCCGTGGTATCGACGAACAGGCTGTAACCGTAGATGACCCACAGCACGCCGAGCACACCGGCGATGGTGAATGCCTGAGTGAACACCGACAGCAGGTTCTTGCTGCGCACCATTCCCCCATAGAACAAGGCAAGCCCCGGTACCAGCATCATCAGAACCAGAACGGTCGATACCATCATCCACGCCGTATCACCGCTATCGAGTGACGCTTCCTGAGCTACAGCGATTCCCGGCAGGCTGGCCAACAGAATCAGCAACAAACGCATGGCACTAAATTCACCTTTCATCTAGCACTCCTTACTCGGTACGAAAGAGCCCATCCGCAGGCAAGCCGACGGCGCCGCTCCAGGTTTGAAGAGAAAGAGGGAGCCCTTGCGGGCCCCTGGTCAGCCGGTCAGAACGAAGCGCCTGGCACCCACTGGGTCCCAGCCAACGGCACCCGCGCCATGGCTGCGGCTTCTACGCTAAGCGCGACCAGATCCTCCGGGTCCAGGTTATGCAGATGCGACTTGCCGCAGGCGCGCGCCATGGTCTGGGCTTCAAGCACCAGTACACGCAGGTAGTTGGCCAGGCGACGCCCGCCTTCCACCGGGTCGAGGCGCTTGGAGAGTTCGGGGTCCTGGGTGGTGATGCCCGCAGGATCGCGGCCGTTCTGCCAGTCGTCGTAGTAACCGGCGGCCGAACCGAGCTTCTTCAATTCCGCATCCAGACGTGGGTGGTTGTCCCCCAGTGCAATCAATGCGGCGGTGCCAATGGCCACGGCATCGGCACCCATCGCCATGGCCTTGGCCACGTCGGCGCCGGTGCGGATGCCGCCGGAAACGATCAGCTGCACTTCACGGTGCATGCCCATTTCTTGCAACGCCTGCACGGCTTGCGGAATGGCGCAGAGAATCGGAATACCGACGTGTTCGATGAACACTTCCTGAGTCGCCGCGGTGCCTCCTTGCATGCCGTCCAGCACGATCACGTCTGCCCCGGCCTTCACTGCCAGCTTGACGTCGTAGTACGGGCGGCTGGCGCCGATCTTGACGTAGATTGGCTTCTCCCAATCGGTGATCTCACGGAGCTCCGCAATCTTGATCGCCAGGTCGTCAGGGCCGGTCCAGTCAGGGTGGCGGCAAGCCGAACGCTGATCCACGCCGATCGGCAGCGTGCGCATCCCGGCGACGCGTTCGGTCACCTTCATGCCCAGCAGCATGCCGCCGCCGCCCGGCTTGGCACCCTGCCCCAGCACGATCTCGATGGCATCGGCCTTTCGCAGATCGTCCGGGTTCATCCCATAACGCGACGGCAGGTACTGGTAGACCAGGTGCCGCGACTGGCCGCGCTCTTCCGGCGTCATGCCCCCGTCGCCGGTCGTGGTGCTGGTACCGGCGATACTGGCACCGCGGCCCAGCGCTTCCTTGGCCTGGGCCGACAGCGCGCCAAAGCTCATGCCCGCGATGGTTACCGGAATCTGCAGGTGAATCGGCTTCTTGGCGAAACGCGTACCGAGCACCACGTCGGTGCCGCACTTCTCGCGGTAGCCTTCAAGCGGATAGCGGGACATGGACGCGCCCAGCAGCAACAGATCATCGAAATGCGGGACCTTGCGCTTGGTGCCACCGCCGCGGATGTCATAAATGCCGGTTTCGGCGGCACGCTGGATTTCCTGGATGGTCAGGCGATCGAAGGTGGCGGACTCGCGCAGCACCGGTGGGGTTTGTTCGCTCATTGAGAAGACTCCTGAAACAGGAAGCGGTCGGCCAGCAGCCGGGTCGCTTCCCTGAAAACGATGGGGTTCAGTACGCCGCGGCGTTGTCGACCTTGAAGTTGTAAAGCTGGCGAGCAGAGCCGTAACGCTTGAACGCCGTGGGGTCTTCGTCGAAGCCGGCACGGTTGAGCAGCTCCTTGAGTTCCTCGATGTGCTCGTCGCGCATGTCCTTCTCGATGCAGTCCGAGCCGAGCGACTTCACAGTTCCCTTCACGTAGATGCGGGTTTCGTAGAGCGAATCTCCCAGCGCATCGCCGGCATCGCCACACACGACCAGGCGGCCCGCCTGCCCCATGAAGCAGCTCATGTGCCCGATGCTGCCGCCCACCACAATGTCGACTCCCTTCATGGAGATGCCGCAGCGCGCGCCGGCGTCGCCCTCGATTACCAGCAGGCCGCCATGCGCAGTCGCGCCCGCGCTTTGCGACGCGCTGCCTTTCACGCGGACCATGCCCGACATCATGTTTTCAGCAACGCCGACGCCGACATTGCCATGCACGGTGATGCTGGCCTTCTGGTTCATCCCGGCGCAGTAATAGCCGGCATGCCCCTCGATTTCGACGGTGAGGGCTTCGTTCAGACCCACCGCCAGGTTGTGCTTGCCGTCCGCGTGGGTAACGACCCACTCACGCTCGGTAAGGCTGCGCGCCTGATCGTGCAGTGCCTGATTGAAATCGCGCACGGTGGACTCATTGAGATTGATGGTTTTCATGGGTGCGCTCCTCAGACTGCCTCTTTTTCCCAGATATACAGGGTGGCCGGCTCCGGCTCCCAGACCTTGGCTTTCTCGATCCCGGGAAGTGACGCCAGCGCCTGATATTCGGACGCCATGGCCACGTAGTCCTCGGTTTCGGCGAGGATGGCCGGCTTGCAAGAGATCGGATCGCGGATCACCGCGAAGCCATTTCGCGTGCCGATGGCGAAGGTGTAGAAGCCGTCCAGATCGTCCAGGGCATGGTCCAATGCGGTCTTGAGGTCGTCGCCCTCGCGCAGTCGCCAGGTCAGGTAGCCGGCGGCCACCTCGGTGTCGTTACCAGTTTCGAAGGTGATACCGTGGCGCTTCAATTCCTGGCGCATGCGGAAGTGGTTGGACAGTGAGCCGTTGTGCACGAGGCATAGATCAGCCCCGGTGGAAAATGGATGGCTGCCTTCCATGGTGACGGCCGATTCGGTCGCCATGCGGGTATGGCCGATGATGTGGCTGCCCTTCATTTTGGAAAGGCCGAAGCGCTCCGCGATTTCCTGCGGCAGCCCCATGCCCTTGAGAATTTCAATGCTTTGCCCGGCACTCATGATGCGGACGGTAGGCGCCAGTTCGTGCAATGCAGTGCGCAGGCTCGCCTCGTCCGCGTTGGTCTTGAGCACCGCAGCACTGGCGTTCTGGAACCAGTCCAGGGAACAGCCGAGTCGTCCTTCCAGCTGCCCCATCAAGGCGACGTAATCGAACCCGGCTTCCGTTGCCTGCAAGGTCAGCTTGGTCCAGCCCTCGCTCACTTCGTCGCCGTATATGGCGAATCCCGCGCTGTCCGGGCCGCGATCGGTCATGGCCTGCAGCATCGGTTCGAACAGCTCACCGAGCCGGGGCTCCAGCGCGGGGTTTTTCAGGTAAAGACCCACTATTCCACACATATTCAAACGTCCTCATTGCGTTCAGGGGGCGTGCTGCAAACCGCTGTTGGCCAATCAGGCGCGGCGGCGCAGGCAGCGAATCAGAAAAATTCGGTGTAGCGCTGGACTTCCCAGTCGCTCACATGGCGGCTGTACTCGACCCATTCCATGCGCTTGAGCTTGATGAACTCATCGACGATCTGCTGACCCAGCACTTCGCGGAATAACGGGTCCGCTTCGAGCGCATCGCAAGCCTCTTTCAGCGATTGCGGCAGGGTGCCGATGCCCCGCCCGGCAATGTCCTCCAGGCTCAGCGTGTAGAGGTTCTCGTTGCAGGGCTTGCCGGGCTCGAGCTGACGGTCGATGCCATCGAGGCCCGCCGCGATAATCGCAGCGGTGACCAGATAGGGATTGCAACCGGCATCGGGCAGCCGAAACTCGATGCGTCCATAAGGGATGCGCACCATGGCCGAGCGGTTGTTGTTGCCGTAGGTGATGAAGGCCGGCGCCCAGGTCGCGCCGGACAGCGATCGCCCCACCACCAGCCGCTTGTAGGAGTTAACCGTTGGCGCGGCGAAAGCACACAGCGCCGGGCCGTGTGCCAGCAAGCCCCCTATGAAGTGGTAGGCCAGCTTCGACAGCCCCATTCCGCTGGGGTCGCTGTCATCCTGAAACAGGTTTTTGCTGTCGGCACTGCCGATGGACAGGTGAAAGTGCATGCCATTGCCGGCCCGCTTGGGGTCAGGCTTGGGCATGAACGAGCAGACCATCCCCATGTCATGAGCGATCTCTCCCGCCGCCATGCGGAAGAAGGTGAAGCGATCCGCCGAGGTCAGCGCATCGCTGTAGGTGTAGTTGATTTCGAACTGCCCGGGTGCGTCCTCGTGGTCGATCTGATAGATATCGAAATCGACCTTTTGCAGTGCTTCGGTCAGGCGCTCGAGAAAATCGCGGGAGCGCGACAGGCCCTTGTAGTCGTAGCACGGCTTTTCCAGACAATCGCTTTCATCCATCGGCAGCAGCTTGCCGTCTTCGCCGCGCTTGAACAGGCTGAACTCAGGCTCTAGCCCGGTGTTGAGCGTCCAGCCACGCTGCTTGAGGCGCTCCACCTGCTGCATGCAGACGTAGCGGCTGTCATAGGGATGTGGCTCGCCATTGACATGACCGATGCAGAGCACACGCCCGTAACCCGGCTGCCATGGCACTGGCGTAAGGGTCGCAAGGTCGCCTACGGCCATGAAGTCCGGGCCGTGGGGCTCCATCCCCATGCCCCACAATGCGAAGCCGGCAAAACCGGCACCGTTCTCGGCTACGGCTTCAAGCCCGGCGACAGGCACCGACTTGGTCTTGGCCGCGCCATGGATGTCGACAAACTGGGCTAGCACGTATCTGATACCGTGCTGGTCGATAAGTTTTTGGGTTTCAGCAGGCAACATGGAGGGACTCCTCGTCCGATTCAGCGCATTCTGGAGCGGAAACTAAGTTTCCCGACAGGAATGCAAGCTGCTTGCCAAAACGTCGAATGCAACGCTAAATCTTTCCAGGCTTGATGATCACTGGGGCTGCGTTAGTCGTAACTCCTGTTTCACATATCTCTACTCACGAAAAAACAGGAACACCAATATCTTTCCTGGTGCGAAAATATTATTACAAGGCAGAAAACAGTGCAGGACCGAATGACCAAGCCGACCGATACCCCGCCTCGCCTCAAGCTGGAACACCACCTGGGCGTGCAGATAAAACGGCAGCGTCAGGCTCTCGAACTCAAGATCGCTGATGTGGCTCGGATTGCTGGTATCAGCCAGGGGATGCTCAGCAAGATCGAAAACGCTCAGGTTTCGACGAGCCTGGATACCCTTAGTCGGCTGTGCGATGTGCTTGGCCTGCCGATGTCGAAGCTATTCGCGCAATACGACCAGCAGGGCAGCAGCGCCTTGCTCGTAAAAGCAGATGAAGGGCTGGAGGTGGTGCGACGTGGCACCGAAAAGGGCCACAACTATCGGCTTTTGAACCACGTTCGCGGCCCCAAGAAGAGCTTCGAGGCGTACATGATCACCATGGACGATGCCAGTGAGGAATTTCCGACCTTCTCTCACCCGGGCACAGAATTTCTGCACCTGCTCGAAGGCGAAATGATCTATCGCCACGGCAATCAGCTGTTCCGCCTGGAAGCTGGCGACAGCCTGACCTTCGACGGTGAGGTGCCGCACGGGCCGGAGCAGCTGGTGGAGGTGCCGATCCGCCTGTTGTCGGTTATGAACTACGGCGAATGAACCCCGGATCAGGGATGCAGTGGGCTTCGTTTATGTGGGCTTCGCCATAAAAGTGTATGGCCCACGAATCGTTAGCTGGCGGATCTCGCCAGCCCGAACCGACTTTGTGATAGGCTTGGAGTAGGCCCTGTCTGCTCGCCGACGACTTTTCGCCTTTTATCGCTAACACGGTCTAAGCAGCGAGACGGCAGTTGTAGCACAAATAAGACATGACCAAATGGCCGTGCGGGTCACGGGGCAACAAGATCATCCATGCAACCTGCTAGGCTGGCAATGATAGGTGCGCCGCATGTTCGAGAAAGATGTGTTGTTTTTCATCGGCACGATACCAGTTGATGACGTAATGAAAGGGCACATAACAGAAGTGACGGACGCCCCGCTTGCCCGCAGATTGAACCGCCATTCCTCGGGCTGCATGGAGCTGCTGTTCCCAGCCAAGGGGCGCATATAGCGTTGATCATGCAGCGTCATAGGGAGGTGGACTCGTTCTATGAGGCCGCCATGGCAGCTGGCGGACGCGATAATGGAGCACCCGTCAGACCCCATTACCACCCCAACTATTACGCGGCTTATACATTGGCCCCTGACGCCTGGAAGCCGTTTGCCAGCTACCGGCTTAAGCGCCGAGGTTTGTACCCGCCCCAACTGGACCACTGCTAGGGCAACCTTTATCAATATGCTGTCCTTTTTTTCAGTGGGACAAGTAGAAAAGGCACGGGACTGATTGAGAAAACCTCAGTAGCCAATTCATAGCGCGTCTAAGGCCACTTTGCCCGGGTGCCGCCTACGGTGACTGACCGATTGGGTTCCAAGTATCCGTCAGGCTTGAATGCCCGCTCTCAGCCCAAAACGGAGTTAGGGCCAGCCGAGAAATAAATCTGTCTCCATTTTCTCCGCCGGGCATGTTCCACCAAATAGTCGACGAAAGCGCGGTTTTTTGGCCGGCAGTAGCCTCTGGCAAGTAGAGAGATGGCCTGATTCAAATGCCACGCCGGCAGCAGCTTCCCAGGGCACCGCTCTCCAAGTCCGGTACGGCTATCAGCGCCACGCTCAGGCCAAGCAGCGCGCTAATACAGAGCACCTGCGGGTCGCTGACCAGCATGCTGCGGACGCAGCTCCAGCGGCACATGCTCGTCCTTTGCCCAGCGCCATCGACCTCGCGGCCTCGTCGAGGCACCCTGGTACAGTTTTTCTTGGCGGGCCGTTCGCAGCTCTCGATCTGGTCCTGCATCGCTAGAGCCTAGATGACGGACGCCCCGGCTCAGGTTAAGACCGGCCGCAAGGCGCGCTGATGACCGAGACCAGACGACACTTTCCGCGAGCACCATCGCGGCCCATCTAATCTCCCATCTGCTCACCAACGGTGCGCAGTGATCTTCGTTCGAGCCCATTTTTCCCATCCGGCAACCTGTCCGCAGGCTGGCACGATTCATGCTCTTGTACATCTATTCAAGTTGCTTGAATAAATATCCATCTCTTCAAGAAGAGGTCTTGCCATGCAACGCCGTGCCGTGAAAAACCTGACATTTGCCCTGGCCACTCTGCTCGCCAGCTCCCTGGCCCACGCCGACGACCTGCTGCAACGCGTCCAGCAGAGAAAGCAAATCACCATTGCCACCGAAGCCCGCTTCGCACCGTTCGAATCGGTGGAGAACGGCAAGATCGTCGGCTATGGCGCTGATCTGATGACCTACGTGCTCAAGGATCTGCCGGAGGTCAAGGTCAAGCAACTCGACCTACCCTTCCAAGGCATTTTGCCGGGCCTGGATACAGGCAAGTTCGATTTCGTGGTGACCTCTGTGACCGTCAACAAGGCGCGCTTCGAACAATTCGCCTTCACCGTGCCGATCGCCGAGTCCACCGTTGCACTGCTCAAGCGTGGCAATGACGACTCGATCAGCAGCCTGAACGATCTCAACGGCAAAGTGGTCGGTTCGCAGAGCGGCTCCGGCCAACTGCAGGTTCTGCAGGCCTATGACCAGAAACTCAAGGACGCCGGCCAGCCTGGCCTCAAGGCCATTCGTCAATACGTCAGCTTCGACGAGGCGTACGCCGATCTAGCGCTGGGCCGCCTGGATGGCGTTGCCCAGTCGCTGTCCAACCTCGGCCCGCTGATCAAGTCGCGTCCTGGCGTGTTCAGCACGCTCAGCGACATGCTCGGCCCGCAGACCTATTACGGTTGGGTCGGCCGCAAGGATGCGGACAGCGCCAGCCTGGTCAAACTGTTCAGCGACGGTATCGCCCGTGCTAACCGTGACGGCACCATGAAGGCTCTGCAGGAAAAATGGTTCGGCTTCACCATGGATGTGCCGGCCGACGCCATGCCCGAGCCGAGCATCTGAGTCGCTGACCATGGATGACTTCGGCGATCGCTTCGCACTCTATTGGCCTGCTCTGCTCGACGGTGCGCTCACCACACTGTGGCTGTGCCTGGCCGGGATGCTGCTGGGCTTCGTTCTCGGCGTGCTGATCTATCTGCTGGGCAGCAGTCGCAGCCGAGGTTGCGTAGCGTTCGCCAGGGTTTATGTGAGTTTCTTCCGTGGCACGCCGATGCTGGCGCAGTTGCTGCTCCTCTTCTATTTGCCTGCCGGGCTGGGCATGGACGTGCCGGCGCTGGTCGCCGCCGGTCTGGCATTGGCCCTGAATACTGCGGCCTACCAGTCGCAAATCCTGCGTAGCGGTTTCGCTGCTATCCCGGCAGGGCAGCTGGAGGCCGCTGCGGTGTTCAGCATCGGTCGCTGGCGCACGCTGCTGCACATCCAGTTGCCGCAAGTGGTACGCCTGACCCTGCCGGCGCTGATTTCCGAGCTGATCGATGTCATCAAGGTGTCGGCAGTGGTCTCGGTGATCTCCATCACCGACCTGATGCGGGTCAGCCAGCAACTGGTTTCGCAGACTTACCGCCCGTTGGAGGTCTATCTCGTCGCCGCACTGTTCTACCTGGCGCTGACCAGCCTGCTGGCTCTGCTCGGGCGCCAGCTGGAGCGTCGCTGGCAGGCGCGCAGCTGATGGAGAACTGGATGAATCACCTTCCCGATTTCGGCCGTGCGCTCCTGGTCACCCTGGGCATCAGTTTTTCCGGTGCGGCGCTGGGCCTGCTGCTGGGCTTTACCCTCAACGCGTTGCGCCTGGCGGTACCTGGTTTCATTGCTGTGTATCGGTTGTATGTCTGGCTGGTGCGCGGCACACCGTTCCTCGCGCAACTGTTGCTGATCTACTTCGGTCTGCCAGTGCTTGGTGTGACCCTGGACGCCATCGAGGCCAGCATTCTTGCCCTGTGCCTCTACAGCGCGGCCTATTTTGCCGAGTTGCTGCGTTCAGCCTGGGCCAGCGTGCCGATTGGTCAGCTAGAGGCCGCGCAGGTGCATGGTCTGAGCGGCATCCAGACCTTCTGGCACATTCAGACGCCCCAGGCGCTGGCGTTCGCGCTGCCGCTTTTGGGCAACCAGGTGATCCTGACCATCAAGGAAAGCGCGGTGGCGTCGATCATTACCGTGCCGGAGCTGACCATGACCGCCGGACAGATCGTGTCCAACACCTTTTCCTATGTCGTGCCCTACGTGCTGCTGGTGCTTTCGTACTGGCTGCTGACGCTGCTGGTGGGTTTCGCCGCCGCTGCGCTCGGCCGTCGCGCAACGCGTTACCTGCGAGGATGACCCGATGAGCAACCTGCCCCTTCTTGAACTGCGCGGCGTGGGCAAGTCCTACGGCGCCAATACCGTACTGCAGCGCTTCGACCTCAGTGTGCGGGCTGGTGAGATCGTCTCGCTCATCGGCCCCTCCGGCTCCGGCAAGACCACTGCCCTGCGCTGCATGAATTTCCTCGAAGCCTATGACCAGGGCGAGGTATGGATCGATGGCCAGCTGCTTGGTTACAGCGGCCCCGGACGGCGCCCAACCGACCAAGACAGCGCCGCCATCATCGCCGAGGTACGTCGACCGCTGGCCATGGTGTTTCAGCAATTCAATCTCTGGCCGCACATGACGGTGCTCGAAAACGTCATGGCGCCGTTGCTGCTGGGCAAGCGTCTGAACCGAACCGACGCGCGCTCGCTGGCCGAGGCCGCTCTGCAAAGGGTTGGCCTGGCAGCCAAGATTGGCGCCTATCCGGCACGACTGTCCGGTGGGCAGCAACAGCGCGTCGGCATCGCCCGGGCGCTGGCGGTCAAGCCTCGCCTAATGCTGCTCGACGAGCCGACGTCGGCGCTTGATCCGGAACTGGTAGAAGAGGTACTGCAGGTGATTCGCGGCCTGGCCAGCGACGGCATGACCATGGTCATGGTAACCCACGAGATGAGTTTCGCCGCACAGATATCCAGCCAGGTGGTGTTCATGGAAGCTGGGCAGATCGTCGAAACCGGTGCGCCGGCGACGATGTTCCAGGCACCCGCCACCGACCGCCTGAGGCAGTTCCTCAAACCCTGGTTCAACCGCAGCCTGACGCCACGCCAGGAGATGTGCCAATGAATGCCGAACGGGTGATGGCGGCGGTGCGTGCCGAGCGCCTGCATGGCCTGCTCGATACCCTGGCCGGATTCGGCGCGTTACAGGCCGGCGGGATGAATCGCCAAGCGCTTTCTGCAGAAGATTTCGAGGCGCGTGCCTGGCTGATCGGCGAGGCGCAGCGTATCGGTTGCCGCGTATGGACGGATGCCTGCGCCAATCTGTTCATCCGCCTCGACGGCCTGGAGGATCTCCCGCCGGTGATGACCGGCAGCCATATCGATACCCAGCCCAGCGGTGGTCATCTGGACGGCTGCTACGGCGTGATGGCCGGTCTGGAGTGCCTGCTGGCGCTGCACGATCAGGGCTTGCGCACGCGCCGCCCCATCGAATTGGTGGTGTGGACGAACGAAGAGGGAAGTCGTTTCAGCCCCGGAGCCATGGGCTCCAGCGCCTTCGTCGAACCGACCCGCATGGCTGCCTATCGAGACAGCCTGGATGCTTCGGGCGTCAGTGTCGGTGAGGCTCTGGACGAGCATGCCCGACGTTTCGCCGGGCTACCGCTGCGCGACAGGATCGCCGCGCATGCTTTCGTCGAACTGCATATCGAACAGGGACCGGTGCTGGAACGCGCGGGTGTGCCGCTTGGCGTGGTATCCGGCATTCAAGGTGTGCGCTGGTACCAGGTGCGCTGCCATGGTGCCTCCGCCCATGCCGGCACTACGCCGATGGACATGCGTCAGGATGCGATGCTGCTGGCTACCGGCTGCCTGCCAGCCATCGACGCCCTGGCCGAGCGCCTGGCGGGCACCGACAAGCGCCTGACCTTCGGACGCTGGCACGTGCTGCCCAACTCGATCAACACAATAGCCGGAGAGGTGACTTTCAGCATCGACTTCCGGCACGCCGACAGTGCCGTGCTGGACGCCTTCGACGCGGCGCTGGCCGATTGCCTGCCCGCGCAGGCCGAACTGCAGATGCTCTTCAGCCATCCGCCAGTGGCGTTCGATGCAGCTGTCGTCGACGTGCTTCAGCAGGCCGTCGACGCCACTGGCGAAGCATCCCTGAGCCTGCGCTCGGGCGCCTTTCACGATGCCATGTACCTGGCGACGCATTGCCCGACCGGCATGCTATTCGTGCCGAGCCGCGACGGCATCAGCCACAACCCCAAGGAATACACCGAACCTTCCCAGCTCGAAGTCGGCGCCCGTGCGCTGGCCTGGAGCCTCGTCCAACTGGCCGAACAAGCCTGACCTGTCCTTGCCCACCTAGGAGCGACCATGAGCCATTCGAACCACGCCCACGATTACCCCGCCTGCTGCCAGCTCGACAACGGCGCCTCGCTGGGCACCAACGCCACCCTCAATGAGCCGCTGTCGGCCGACGGTACGCCGGAACTCGGCAAGACCTACACCGTGCCGGCACGCTGCGGCCGTGCCGTGCGCTTGAAGGCGGGTGAGGTCATCAAGATCATCAACACCCACGGCACCCAGGTGTGCGACACCTGGCTGTTCAATGCCAAAGACCTCAGCGAATTCCTCTCCATGGAACATGCCCGCGCGCATATCGACCGAATCATTCCGAAGGCGGGTGACGAGCTGTTCAGCAACCGCCGCCGGACCATCGGCACGCTGCTCACCGACACCTCGCCAGGCGTGCACGACACCCTGATCGCCGCCTGCGATCTGCATCGCTACACCAACCTCGGTGTTGAGGGTTACCACGATAGCTGCGCCGACAATATGCGCCTGGCCTTGCAGGCCATCGGTCTGCGTGCCCGCGAAGTTCCTCAGCCGTTCAACCTGTGGATGAACATTCCGGTCAATTCGGACTACAGCATCGAGTGGCTGCCTCCGGTATCCAAGGCCGGTGACTACGTGGAGATCCAGGCAGCCATGGACTGCGTGGTGGTGATGTCGGCCTGCCCACAGGACATCGTGCCGATCAACGACCTGAATCCGGTGGAAGTGCACTTTGTGGTCAGTGCCGGCTAATCGGCTGGCAGGTTTAAGCCCTCTGGCACGGGCTTGGCTTGACGGCTAGCAGTGGCGGTGAGGTGGGCACGGCTTAAACTCCGCGCCCGCCTTGGACGATACTGCGCCGCTCATAGCTGCTCCCCTTTGTCACTCATTGATTGAGATGCGCATGCGTAAACCCAGTCCTACCCCTTCTTCCAAGGCTCACCACACCGACGGTCTGCCCAGCCTGGGCATGCGCCTGCGCCATGCACGCAAGGTTGCCGGGCTGACCCTCAAGCAGGTGGCCGTCGCCGCCAGCTGCTCGGAGAGTCTGATCTCCAAGCTGGAGAACGATGCGGCGTCACCTTCGCTGGCGATGCTTCACCGCCTGGCAGGGGCCCTGGGTAGCAACGTGTCGACACTCACATCGGAGGAGTGGGTATCCGATGAGCCGGTGCTGCGTGCTGGAGACAGGCCGGTGAAGCGTTTCGTCAAACGCAACAAGGATGGCGAGATCGGTCTGGAGCGCATCACCCATCTGCAGAAGGGCGGCCTGCTGCAGGGCAATATCCACATTGTGGCTCCAGGGGTGGCCAGCGATGGTCTGATTGAGCATCCCGGCGAGGAAATGGGTTACGTACTCACGGGCAGTATCGAGCTTACTATCGGTGAGCACACCTACAGCCTGACGGCGGGCGATGCTTTTCATTTTCCCAGCAGCCTACCCCATGGTTACCGAAACGGTGGCGACAGCGAA
The DNA here is from genome assembly GCF_021432085.1 of Stutzerimonas kunmingensis. Classification (GTDB taxonomy): domain Bacteria; phylum Pseudomonadota; class Gammaproteobacteria; order Pseudomonadales; family Pseudomonadaceae; genus Stutzerimonas. The sequence goes on from NZ_CP090366.1 coordinate 3,760,150, forward strand.
GCGCGTATTCTCTGGGTCAATACCCCAGTTACCTTCTGATCGTGTGTCCCTCTGCCTGCCAGGAAATGGCGCAACGAGCTGCCAGCCAGGTGCTACTCGCCAAGAGGCCGCGACAGATGCCCTCTCTAGCGTCCAGTCAGCGCCCTCCGAGACAACGGGAACCGTTGCCGTCCAGCCATATCCGGTCGAATCAGTTGATGCATTGGTAGCCGCAGCTAACACCGTAGCGAACCTTGACAGTCCAAGTGGGACTGCCATCTAAAGCCCGCTTTTGGCCGGTTAGCGACGGCCTGGCTTCAACCGTCGCTATGCATGGTCAAACCTCGGTCTGTTCCGCCATCTCTAGGGCATCATCGACCTCAATCCCCAGATATCGAACGGTGCTCTCCAGGCCGCGAGAGCAGACCGTGTTTGCTCAGTGATCTCGAACTGCACCGGCCGCTGCGTTTTCTGCTGCATAACCATGGCTCGTGATGACACGTGCTCACCATGAGCAACGTCGCGCACACGAAGTTTGGTTAAGTCGCAGGCTCGAAGCTTGCTGTCGAGGGCCAGATCGAAGAGAGCCAGATCCCGGGTTCTTTCTGCAATTTGCAGCCTTACTCGGATGGCCCAGATATCTCTAAGCCGGAGCGGGGCTTTCTGCCCGACCAGTTTTCCTTCGCTCCAGGGCTGACGGCTGCAGGTAGCGATAAGGATGGCCAGCCAGAGCAGTGGTCGCTAACGGCCCAGACCGTGTAAAAACGCAGCAAGCGATGGTAATCAACTGCCGGTGGATTTTCTCAGCGCCCAGAAGGCCTCCGGATGCACAATCAGGCGCATTCGGTGATTCTGGTTGCTATGGCACTTTAGGCTTCGGCATGACTGATGGAGGACGGTAGGACTCGTAAAACAGGCCTCAGGCCTTCATCGCTGCCATCAGGGCACCGCTGCCCAGCAAGTTCAACACGCGTTTGAAGTTGTAGGCGAGCACATGCAGGCTCATCTCGGTGCTCACCCGGTCGAGCGTTCGGGTGAGGAAATGAGTAGCGCCCATCCAGGCCTTCAACGTGCCGAACGGATGCTCCACCGTCTGACGGCGGATGCGCATCATCTCCGGTGCCTGATCCAGGCGAGTCTGCATCGCATCGAGCACCGACTCATGCTCCCAGCGACTCACCCGGCGCTGTGCGCTCGGTGTGCACTGATCTTTCAACGCACACCTTTGGCAGTTCGAACTCCAGTAACGGTGCAGCTTTAGTCCTTTCTCGACGTGTGAGAAGCGCCAGATCAGGCTTTGCCCTGCTGGGCAACGGTACTCGTTCCTTGCTGCGTCATAGATGAAGTCACCTTTGCCAAAGCGGCCAGCCGCTGTCGCTCCCGACGTCAGCGTCTTGGGCACGAAAGCGGTGATGCCAGCTTCGTGGCAGGCGAGGATTTCCTCACTCTTGAAATAGCCTCGGTCAGCGACCACCGAGAGCGCTTCCACGCCCATCGCTTCCCGCGCCTGCATGGCCACGTTACTCAATTGGTCACGGTCGACACCGTCGTTGGTGACTTCGTGCGTCACGATCAGGTGATGCTTCGCATCGACCGCAGCTTGGACGTTGTAACCGACCATCCCGGTGCCGCGCGTCATCATCGAGCGTGCATCAGGATCGGTCAGTGAGATCTGCTTGTCTGGGGCGGTTTGGAGCTGGGTCTCGATGGCCTGGAGTTCCTGCATCTTCACTTTCAACGCCGCGATCTTGCTGTGCAGTCGCTCGACCTTGGCTTGTGCCACGGCAGGCTCCTGCCGATCGGCAGTGTCCAGAGCGGTAAGGTAGCGGCTGATGCTGGATTCGATTTCCTCCATCCGCCGTTGCAACTTAGCACTGGTGAAGTTGCGATCACGATTGTTGACCGCCTTGAACTTGCTGCCGTCGATAGCCACTAGCGCTTCGGCGAACAGACCGAGCTGCTGGCACAGCACGACGAACTGCCGACAAACGCCGCGGATGGCCTTACCGTTGTCCTTACGGAAGTTGGCGATGGTCTTGAAGTCCGGCATCAGGCGCCCGGTCAACCACATCAGCTCAACGTTGCGCTGGGTCTCTCGCTCAAGGCGGCGACTGGACTGGATGCGATTGAGGTAGCCGTAGATGTAGATCTTCAGCAGGACGGCAGGATGGTAAGCAGGCCTACCAGTTTCTGCGGGGACAACACCCTCGAAACCGAGTCGACCAAGGTCGAGTTCATCGACGAACACATCGACCACACGCACCGGGTTGGTGTCCGCCACGTAGTCATCCAGGCTCTCGGGAAGCAACACACTTTGGCCTCGATGCTCTCCCTGGATAAAACGCTTCATCGGCATTCCCCACTGATTTGAATCCATCAAATCACAGCAAGGTCGATGCCAGCGTTTTTACACAGCCTGGGCCAAAAGCGGACATCGAGGACACGATGTTTAGCCAATCCGTCGTTTTGGCTCTACCTCGTTACTCGCAACGCTTCGAGTACGAGCGCGAATGCAGGCGATGGTTGTCTACGACTTGGATAGTAGAGGTGATAGCCGGAAAACGGCTCGCACCAGTCCTCCAGCACACGAATCAGCCGGCCCTCCTCAAGGTGAGGGGCGAACTCGTCTTCGGGTAGATAGGCGATTCCCAAGCCGCCGACGGCGGCGTCCGCAATATGGGTCGTGGTGTTGAACACCAGTTGCCCTTCGACCCTCACCCTCAGCTTTTTGCCTTTGCGCTCGAACTCCCAGGCATCCACTCCACCATAGGTTGGGAAGCGGATATCGATGCAGCGATGCGCAGCCAGATCATTAGGGTGCGTGGGGATGGGGTGTTCGACGAAATAGCTGGGGGCTGCTACTGCTGCCATGCGCAGATCGCCGCCGATGGGCACCGCGATCATGTCCTGAGCCACCGTCCCGCTGAAGCGCACGCCAGCATCGAAACGCTCAGCCACGATGTCACGGAAGCCGTAGTTGATATCGAATTCGAGCTTGATATCCGGAAAGGCCTCCAGGACGGGTATCAGCTTGGGCAGCAAGGTCGTCTTGATGATGTTGTCACCACAGGTGATACGCACCGTGCCGGCCGGTTTGTCGCGTAGCTCGGTCAAGGCATCCAGCTCGGCTTCGATTTCATCGAAGCGGTGGCCGATAGCCTCCATTAATCGTTCACCAGCGTCCGTCAGCGAAACACTGCGGGTGGTGCGTGTGAGCAGGCGAATCTGTAGCCGTGCCTCCAGCCCAGACACCACCTGACTGACCGCCGACTGGGTGACGCCCAGGTGCGCTGCCGCGCGCGTGAAGCTGCCTTCACGAGCCACTGTCACGAAGGCCTGGAGGTCGTTGAAGTTATGCCGAGGCATGTGCCTATCCTCTGATTGAGTAGAAGAGCTTATAGCGGCTTTAAGCATTCATTAGCTAATCAAAGACTAATTCTTTCACGACAATGTTCTCTCTCCCCCTTGCGTCTTCATACGCGAGCGGGCCCACGCAATCGCCAGAGCCAGCTCGACGATTGTCTTCAACCCGTGAGAGGACGATCCCATGAACAGACTTTTTTTGGCGCTGGGCCTTCTGCTCAGCTCATTCACGGCTCTCGGAGCCGACATGTCCAACGGTGCAGACAATTTCTTCAAGAGCGACAAGGTGACCATGGAGAAGGTCAGCTTCAACAACCAGTACCAGCTGAAGGTGGTGGGCAATCTGTTCATCCCCAAGAGCGTAAGTAAGTCCGCACGCAGCCCGGCTATCATCGTTGGCCATCCCATGGGGGCAGTGAAGGAGCAGAGTTCCAACCTGTATGCCCAAAAACTGGCGGAGCAAGGCTTCGTTACCTTGGCGTTGGACTTGTCGTTCTGGGGCGAGAGCGAGGGTAGCCCGCGCAACGCCGTTCTCCCCGACATGTACGCGGAAGATTTCAGTGCAGCCGTCGATTATCTCGGCACCCAGGCGTTCGTGGATCGGCAGCGCATCGGTGTGCTGGGCATCTGCGGGAGCGGCAGCTTCGTCATCAGTGCGGCCAAGATCGACCCGCGCATGAAGGCGATTGCAACTGTCAGTATGTATGACATGGGGGCGGCCAATCGCGACGGCCTCAAGCATTCGCAAACGCTGGAGCAGCGCAAGCTGGCAATCGCCGCAGCAGCTGAGCAGCGTTACGTGGAGTTCACCGACGGCAAGACTCAGTACACCAGCGGCACCGTGCATGAGCTGTCGGACGATACCCACCCAATCCAGCGTGAGTTCTTCGATTTCTATCGCACTGTGCGAGGCGAGTTCAGCCCGGCGGGCTCCAGCCCAGAGCTGACTACCCACCCGACGTTGACCAGCAATATCAAGTTCATGAACTTCTACCCGTTCGCGGATATCGAGACAATCTCCCCGCGGCCGATGCTCTTTATTGCCGGCGAGAGCGCTCACTCGCGCGAGTTCAGCGAAGAAGCCTTCCGCTTGGCCGGCGAATCCAAGGAGCTTTTCATCGTCCCCAACGCCGGGCATGTCGACCTGTATGACCGGGTGAATCTGATTCCTTTCGACAAGCTCACCCAGTTCTTCCAGAACGCCCTGAAGTGATCGGCCAGGCAGGCACCATGACTAGCCAACTTGCCGACCATCCAGGCGCCATCGCCATAGCCACCGACCAGCCGCTTTCCCGCCCCAGTCACTGGGGTGGGGTCTTGGCAATGACGCTCTGCGTCTTTGCCCTGATCGCCTCGGAGTTCATGCCCGTCAGTCTGCTGACGCCACTGGCAACGGATCTTCAGGTCAGCGAAGGCGTTGCAGGGCAAGGTATCGCCATCTCCGGTGCGTTCGCCGTGCTGACCAGCCTGTCGATTACCTGGCTGGCCGGGAGCATGGATCGCAAGATGCTTCTGCTCATCCTGACGGGCCTGATGGCGATCTCCGGCGTGGTGATAGCGCTCGCGCCGAGCTTCACCCTCTACATGGTGGGACGAGCATTGCTAGGAGTGGTCATCGGTGGCTTCTGGTCAATGTCGGCAGCCACGGCCATGCGCCTGGTGCCCGATGATCAGGTGCCCAAGGCGCTGGCCATCTTCAACGGTGGCAACGCCTTGGCCACGGTGATCGCGGCGCCGCTGGGCAGCTACCTGGGCTCGGTAATCGGTTGGCGTGGGGCGTTCCTCTGCCTGGTGCCGGTAGCGCTCATCGCACTAGTCTGGCAGTGGCTCAGCCTTCCGAGTATGAGGGCCCAGGTGCGAAAGAGTCCTGCACCCACTGTTTTCAGGCTGCTTGGGACTCGCTCGGCGGCGTTCGGCATGGCGGCTTGCGGAGCCTTCTTCATGGGGCAGTTTGCTCTGTTCACCTACCTCCGGCCCTTCCTCGAAACGGTGACCTTGGTCGATGCTACTTCGCTGTCATTGATCCTCCTGGTTATTGGCGTAACCGGTTTGGGTGGAACGCTGTTCATCGGCTCACTACTGAAAAAGGGCCTGTATCGCACGTTGTTTACTATTCCAGTGCTGATGGCGGTTATTGCCCTCGCGCTGATCCCTGCCGGTAGCTGGGTCGTTCCGGTGGCGATATTGCTGGGCCTGTGGGGGCTGATGGCCACGGCAGCGCCTGTTGGCTGGTGGAGCTGGATTGCACAAGTGCTGCCTAATGATGCCGAGGCAGGTGGTGGGCTGATGGTGGCAGTGGTGCAGTTAGCCATTGCATCGGGCTCAACACTGGGCGGCTGGTTGTTCGACAACAGCGGCTACCAGAGCACCTTTACTGCAAGTGCAGCCATTCTGCTGCTTGGCGCAGCCCTTACCGTTTTGGCCATGCGTGCGCAGACGGGCCAGCCAGGTTGAGGGGGGGGAGTCTTCGATATGAATAAGCTCAGCCAACATTTCTGCCTCTCGGGCGTCCGGCTCTGCCTGTTGTTAATGCTCAGTGGCTGCGCATTCGCGGAGACAACTCTGAAGGAGGATCGTATGTGGATGACCGTTGGCGAACACCGCTTCGCAATCACCCTGGACGATAGCGAGACCTCACGGGCACTTGCACAGCTATTACCCCTTACCCTGGACATGAGCGAACTCAACGCCAACGAGAAATATGCAAGCCTGCCGCAGCGGCTGCCAGCCAGCGCAGTAAGGCCCGGCACGATCCGCAATGGTGATCTGATGCTGTATGGCACGGATACGCTGGTGATTTTCTACCGGACGTTTGAGTCGACCTACTCCTACACCCGGATTGGTCGTGTCGATAGCCCCAATGAGCTAGCCGAAGCTCTAGGCCGGGTCGATGTGACTATTCACTTCTCTGTGAACTAGGAGCGGCGCGAAGCCAGCTGAGTGAATGTCCGCTTCTGGCCCAGGCTGTGTAAAAACGCTGGCATCGACCTTGCTGTGATTTGATGGATTCAAATCAGTGGGGAATGCCGATGAAGCGTTTTATCCAGGGAGAGCATCGAGGCCAAAGTGTGTTGCTTCCCGAGAGCCTGGATGACTACGTGGCGGACACCAACCCGGTGCGTGTGGTCGATGTGTTCGTCGATGAACTCGACCTTGGTCGACTCGGTTTCGAGGGTGTTGTCCCCGCAGAAACTGGTAGGCCTGCTTACCATCCTGCCGTCCTGCTGAAGATCTACATCTACGGCTACCTCAATCGCATCCAGTCCAGTCGCCGCCTTGAGCGAGAGACCCAGCGCAACGTTGAGCTGATGTGGTTGACCGGGCGCCTGATGCCGGACTTCAAGACCATCGCCAACTTCCGTAAGGACAACGGTAAGGCCATCCGCGGCGTTTGTCGGCAGTTCGTCGTGCTGTGCCAGCAGCTCGGTCTGTTCGCCGAAGCGCTAGTGGCTATCGACGGCAGCAAGTTCAAGGCGGTCAACAATCGTGATCGCAACTTCACCAGTGCTAAGTTGCAACGGCGGATGGAGGAAATCGAATCCAGCATCAGCCGCTACCTTACCGCTCTGGACACTGCCGATCGGCAGGAGCCTGCCGTGGCACAAGCCAAGGTCGAGCGACTGCACAGCAAGATCGCGGCGTTGAAAGTGAAGATGCAGGAACTCCAGGCCATCGAGACCCAGCTCCAAACCGCCCCAGACAAGCAGATCTCACTGACCGATCCTGATGCACGCTCGATGATGACGCGCGGCACCGGGATGGTCGGTTACAACGTCCAAGCTGCGGTCGATGCGAAGCATCACCTGATCGTGACGCACGAAGTCACCAACGACGGTGTCGACCGTGACCAATTGAGTAACGTGGCCATGCAGGCGCGGGAAGCGATGGGCGTGGAAGCGCTCTCGGTGGTCGCTGACCGAGGCTATTTCAAGAGTGAGGAAATCCTCGCCTGCCACGAAGCTGGCATCACCGCTTTCGTGCCCAAGACGCTGACGTCGGGAGCGACAGCGGCTGGCCGCTTTGGCAAAGGTGACTTCATCTATGACGCAGCAAGGAACGAGTACCGTTGCCCAGCAGGGCAAAGCCTGATCTGGCGCTTCTCACACGTCGAGAAAGGACTAAAGCTGCACCGTTACTGGAGTTCGAACTGCCAAAGGTGTGCGTTGAAAGATCAGTGCACACCGAGCGCACAGCGCCGGGTGAGTCGCTGGGAGCATGAGTCGGTGCTCGATGCGATGCAGACTCGCCTGGATCAGGCACCGGAGATGATGCGCATCCGCCGTCAGACGGTGGAGCATCCGTTCGGCACGTTGAAGGCCTGGATGGGCGCTACTCATTTCCTCACCCGAACGCTCGACCGGGTGAGCACCGAGATGAGCCTGCATGTGCTCGCCTACAACTTCAAACGCGTGTTGAACTTGCTGGGCAGCGGTGCCCTGATGGCAGCGATGAAGGCCTGAGGCCTGTTTTACGAGTCCTACCGTCCTCCATCAGTCATGCCGAAGCCTAAAGTGCCATAGCAACCAGAATCACCGAATGCGCCTGATTGTGCATCCGGAGGCCTTCTGGGCGCTGAGAAAATCCACCGGCAGTTGATTACCATCGCTTGCTGCGTTTTTACACGGTCTGGGCCGATTTCTGCCTGTCGGCACTTGCCGAGATCGCCAGAAGCGGACAGTCAGCACTGACTACGTATCTGGGTTGATTCAATGGTGGTCAGGCCTCGTCGTCTACCTCGATCGGCTGGATCAATTCCGGCCCATGGTTGCGTACGTTCCCTTCCGCCTTACTCACACGGTACCACTCAAATTCCTCGGCCGGCCTTGGTGCAGCAGCATCTGTTCTGCCCGGTGGTTGGTAGTGGTGGGGGCTATCCATTCCCCTTCCAGAACGTAGCGCGGAGTATGGTCCGAATGCTCGGATTTCAGGTCGTAGCTGAGTCTTTTCCAGGTAAATTTCTGACACCGGATCAGGTCTTTTTTCGAAGCTGTGAAACCGGCCGCTCCAACATCGATTGCGTTAGCCCGTGCATATCCGCATTGGCTTGCCAGATCAAAAACCGGCTATGCATATCTCGAACAGCAGCTAGCAGCTTCTGATTGCTTGCTGTCAGCTTCTCAATGTGCTCGTTGGCTACCTGAATATCGCTAATCCAGCCCGACTTCAACTTCTGAGCCTTCAATGCCGCCTTGCAATTCTTCATCGCTAAATCCACGGCAGGTAGTTTCATCAGGGACTGGCGAGCACGACTGATACCCAGTTTTTCTTTGCAGGCCTCAACTAGCAAAGGCCAAGTCAGCTTCGGCTCTGACCATTCTTCAATCAGCTTAATGATGCGTTTCTCATCCTTTGGCGTTAAATGCCCCATCGTTAACCCTCGATCTCATCCAGCAAAGCCAGGACGTCATCCAAAGATGGCAACGCCTCTTGCGCTTGGTCCTCTTCAATGGCGTTGACTTCGATCAGCCCCGACATTGCGGCGGCGTTCCTGGCCAGTGTCCAGCCGTTATCAGCGTTCCACACGATGGCACCATTTTCGAGTTCGGGGTTTTCCAGCGTTTGGATGAACGCCTCGCATTTATAAAGCTTCTCACCCAGTTTTTTAGCTGACTCCGACGCCCCAAAAACACCCCGAGACTGCGCATCCAGGGCTTTATCGAGGCGGAGTTTCAGGTCGTCGCGTTCTCCCTTGAGGTTGCCAAGCTTCACGTCATCCCCTTTGACGCAACCGAGCAGCCCGCAGTCCAAACAGGCTCCCATTTTCGGGCAGGGCTCGGAAGCAAAGTTGTGCACACAGACGCCGAGATGGGTTTGATGAATAATGCGGTCTTGCTCACCCTCACTCAGCTCCCTCACATCAACCAGGCTCAGCGGCTGATTGGTTTTGACCTTGTCCAAACGCTGAGCAGCGTTGCTGTGCTTCGTTTTAGGGTGGTAAGCCGCAACCCCTTGGGTTCGTTCCTCGATGGTTTCATGGTTGTAGACCGATCCCATCGTCGTGCGCCCGGAGAAGGCGTCAATCAGGAGTTGCGACAGACCGGCCTGGTGCATCCGCGTGTTCAATTCGTGCCGAAACGCATGCGTGTTGACCTTGACACCGGGGTAGCCATAGCGCTCGAACAGGCTTTGCTTTCTCTGTTTGTTCGTACAGCCTAATTGCACGTTCAGTCGGACAGCGCTCGCCGCGATGTCCACGCCAAACCCGTGTTTCACAGCGTTAGCTGAGTCTTCAACCAGTGCTCCTGTGCGCACGGTGAACAACGCATCACGGTACTTCACCCGAGCTTTACCCTCCGTGTACGGCGTGGTGTACGGAAAATCCTTTGGAAGATACTTTTCACGCAACAGCAAATTGAGCTTGCGCAGCGTGAGCACACACCGGTCGTCATACGCATAACCCTGGATTCCTAGCTTGCCCTTAACATATACGCGTTTCCCTACGCTATCCCACCCGCCACGGATCTCGGCCAAGAGGGCTCTGGCGGCGGGGCTGAGCGCCTTTTTCTCCATGCTTTTCAGGAACACTTTTTTGAATGTGCTTCGCCATTCGGTGCAATCACTAACGGCGATTTTCAGCGCGGCGCAGGCTTCGGCGTATGTGAGCGGTTCATCAGGCCCCTTGGGTGGCAGTCCTTGATGGGGCGGAAACTCATCGGGATGATCTTCCAGCCAGGCGGCGTAAGCCCGCGCCTCATCGGTGATCTGTTTCAGTAACGTGATAGCACGCTCGACGACCGGCTCCATCTCAGGCTTAACGACGGGCTTCAGCGTCACCTGGTTTATCTTTTCCGCATACCAGCGCAGGAACATGCGCCGATTGCCCTGGGTATCCTCTTTGAATACCAGGCAATCCAACTCAACATCCGCCAATTCACCCACGCGACTGGGTGCGCTCAGCAACAGCACACAGGCGGATGTCACAACGGTATCGAGGGGGCGGGTCAATTCGTTAGTGAACACTTCCCCGAGTGCTCTGATCGCGTCAGGGTTGGGCAGCTTCTGTTCCCGATCCGCTTTTTGCTGCTTGAGCGTGCCACGGCGCATCTGTGTCAGCGGAGAGGTCCACCGGAAATCCAACTTGAGCAGTTTGGATGCCCGCATCAGGGTGATGAGGGCCTCCAATGACTTACTGCAAAGGTATGCGGTGTTACCTTTTGTCCAGTGACGGGTCATGTGCTCGCACGCTATATTACAGACAGCGGCGGACACCCGCGTCACATCGCGCGTGCCGGTCAATTCGAACAAGGCGACTTCCAGCGCGCTCAAGGCTCCCTGCCAGCCTCTCATCGCCTTTTTCTGCAAATACACCTTTCGGTACACCATTATGGCTTTGGCAAACTCCATGAAGGGTGCCTGCATCGCCTTTGGGGCAACTTTGGTCGATCCGAGCGCCGTGAAGCTACAGCCTTCAAAGCCATGCAAGTGCCAACTGCCGTCTTCCCAGCGAATACTCGCGTGCACTCGTTTGGGAATGCCTTTGGGCAGGGTCTGTTTTGCCCAATCGATAAACGCTGCGAGCTGAGCCTCCGCAGCGAGCTGGCTCCTGGGCTTAAAAACGACAATGTTGTTCGTCGGTTCAGAATAAACCGCATCGGTCATTCGACTTTCCTCCCTAATCGGAGCATGGCCTCACAATCCAGAATCACCTTGCGGCACGCCAGAATGACCCGATCCCAGAGCACACCGGTCGTTTTATCTGTGGCAATGGTTTGCGCCCGACGACGTTCCAATCGCTCAAGGACCGAGCGGTGATCGGCATGCAGAAGGGGTTGGAATTTTCCGCATGCGTAACAGGTGTCCGGCGCATCGAGATGGCAGGCGGCAGTGGCACCGCATACTGCCACATCCTCAAGTTGTCGATCCGCTCGATCCCCATTTTTCGCTGAGGTACGATCCGTGACGATGATCCCGGTGAACGCATTCACAACCAAGGCCAGATGGTCGCTCATCTTCGCGTCGATCAACGCCAGCAACTCCGACGACACAGCTCGGTACCTTCGCACTGTCTTAGTATTTTTGTGCATCAATGCACGGGCCATCGTCCACTCATCCAGTCCCGCATTGGAAAGATCCGTGCCCAAGGTGTGCTTGAACCGGTGCCCCCGCGTCACTTTCAGCGACTGATGGGTGCGAGGCGAAATCGGAAAGCCCTCCATCCGCTCGATGCGACTAAGCCAACGCCTGATCGTGCCTGATCCGACATGAAAGTTCGGCTGCGGCGCGTCTTCGAGGCCTTTTTGAAGGGGGCTATCGATTAAGACAGGGAGATTCATCCGCTCCCAAGGCCCTGCTTCATCATCCAGCTTCCGACGAAAGAGGGGCACATTTGCAATGGCTGAATTCCAGTCGGCACCGTCTGGATACGTTTGCCAGAGTTGCGCCAGAACCATTGCCTTGTAGGCCTGCACGGTGTTGTAGAGGTCCTCGTCCAGACTGAATATTTCGGACTTTACTCGCCAACCCGCCTCGTCGCCTTTTTGCTTTGCCCAGTGAAACCTGACCTTGCAGCCCTGATCGATCTTCGTGAAATCACCAAAGACCATCATTCGCACCTGAGCGCCACGTTGCCCATAAATCATCATCAGGCGCAGGTATAGGTAGCGCTCGCAATTTAACTGCCCGTGACAAAACTGCTCATGCATCCATTGATGCAGCGCGTCCTGCTCCACCTGCGTGAACGGACCTTGTTCGGGGTCCAGGCTGAGGATCACATCGTTGCTGGAACACTTTTTCCTGGGCAGTGCCTGGTAGGCATCGATCAGGGGTTGCGACGGGCGCTGTTTGAGGGATTCGCAGTCGTGCCAAAAGGCCATGAAAGAGGAAATACCACTGAACTCATTGGCGCTAAAGCGCTCCCGCAGAGCGATCAGGTGATCCTCGTTGAGCGGATCAATCCCGGCCTGAGCAGCCCGCGACAACCCACTGGCGGCGGTAGCAACCGTGCTCGCTGCCATATCAACCATTCGGTACGCTAGGGCGGCGTGCAACCAGGGCTGCCAATCCGGCGAGACGCAAGCAATAGCGGCTCTCCAGTTGACTGGATTACTAGCCGATTTATCCGGTTTCCACATCGGTTCGGCTGGTGTGAACACCTCCCCGCACTTGGCCAGGCGAGGCGTGTTCAGCCATGCATCGAGGCTGTCCTTCGTGGGTGCCTGAAGTGCTCCGACGGCGATGTTCACTCTGAACCTCCTTATGTCGTGCCGGCCTTCTGACGGTTGGCCGTAAACCGCTCGGCCCGTTTCTGTATCGCTTTGTCTGCCTCTTCCTTCCAAAATTTCGCGCCGTAGTGGCCGGGCATGGTCGATTCGGAACTCCAGCCGAACATCCATGTAAGGGTCTTTTGAACCTGCGTGGTGCGATCCTCCGGCGTGAGGGCTGCCAGTTCCTCTCGCATACTTTCCAGCATCGTGTAGACCGCGTCATGCCTCAGAATATGTGGGTGCACATGAGCCAGTTCCGGTGCTATTTGTCGGACTCTGGACAAAACGCCATCCACTCCCTTGATGGTCAGAGGTCCGCCCTCATTTCGCTTGTGTGCCACGAGCAAAAACGGATGCCTTCTCGCTTGCGCTGTGCCGCTACGGGGCTTTCTATGGCGATATTTCGATTCGTACTCAGTGATTGCGTCATACAGGTCATCGGTCATCACCATCATGCGCTCGTGGGTTTTGAATTGCGGGGCCATGGTTCGTGGATCGAGGCTCTCATCCTCCAGGTTGACCACCGCTAGTTGACGACTGTGCCAGTGAATATCGCTGGTCTTGATCAGCAGCATCTCGGAGCGTCGCAGCCCCATGTCGATACCCAGCAGCAAAATGATGTAGTTACGCAGTCTGATGGCTTCATCTGAAAAGGGGTTCTCGGCGCTATCCGGATGCATGATTTCCAGCAATCGAATTCGCTCCTGACTCGTAAGCCCTTTCATTTCGTCCATTCGCGTTTTTTTCCACGCAGGGCTGGCTGCTTTGATCTTGCGGTTGATGCGCTTCTTAAGATCGTCAACCGCCTCATATCGTGTTGAGTGATCACCCAACTTGTCATAGAGGAAGGCCAGATAGTCGCGTACCGCCTCGATTCGCTGCTGCGCATGAACTTTGCCGACGGGTTTGTAGGCAGTCGAATGCAAACGCCCCCCCGCATACTTCGTTGCCAAGGTTTCCTTGCTAAACCCCGCATCCGACACAAACCTAGAAAGCTCACTGTCTGTCAGGTATTGGCTGTGAGGGCGCAGTTCGAGGTGAGCAATCAGATCGATGGAGGAAAAAGCCAAAAACTCCTCAAACACAGCCAGATGCTCTAGGTACTTCTTGGTCGTTTCGAGGGCTCTGCCCGAGTGCTCCATGGTGATGTATAGGTTGGGGTAGTAGACCGGGATGTAGTCTTGCACCAGCAGCTTTCTTCGAGCAGCATTCACCACCTGCTCTATGATCTGGAAACCCATATTGCCCCCTCATAAAACATAACTTTTTCTAAGCATAGTCAGGGCATCGGATGGTCAGCGCAAAACCTAACGTTTTACTTTTCCGATTTTAGGTGTCTATCCCTATCCTTAAGGCACTGAAAATATAGGATTAAAGGCGAATTAAACATGTCCAAAAGTGACAAATCAGGAAAAACAGGCTCTTACGTCTACACCATGCACCGGCTGAGCAAGGTCGTTCCGCCGAAGCGTGAGATCCTCAAGAACATCTCCCTGTCGTTCTTCCCCGGCGCCAAGATTGGCGTGCTCGGCCTGAACGGCGCCGGTAAATCCACCCTGCTGCGCATCATGGCCGGCGTCGACACCGAGTTTGACGGCGAGGCCCGTGCCATGCCGGGGATCAATGTCGGCTACCTGCCGCAGGAACCGCAGCTCGATCCCGAGAAGACCGTGCGCGAAATCGTCGAGGAGGCGGTTGGTGTGATCAAGGACGCCCAGGCCCGCCTGGATGCCGTCTACGCCGCCTACGCCGAGCCGGACGCCGATTTCGATGCCCTGGCTGCCGAGCAGGCCAAGCTCGAAGCGATCCTGCAGGCATCCGACGGCCATAATCTGGAGCGCCAGCTGGAAGTCGCCGCCGACGCACTGCGTCTGCCGGCCTGGGATGCCAAGGTCGCGCACCTGTCCGGCGGCGAGAAGCGCCGCGTCGCCCTGTGCCGCCTGCTGCTGTCGGCCCCGGACATGCTGCTGCTGGACGAACCGACCAACCACCTGGACGCCGACTCGGTGGCCTGGCTGGAGCGCTTCCTCCATGACTTCCCGGGCACCGTGGTGGCGATCACCCACGACCGCTATTTCCTCGACAACGTCGCCGGCTGGATCCTCGAACTCGACCGCGGCGCGGGCATCCCGTACGAAGGCAACTACTCCGGCTGGCTGGAAGCCAAATCGGCGCGTCTGGCGCAGGAATCCAAGCAGCAGTCGGCCCATGAAAAGGCCATGAAGGAAGAACTGGAGTGGGTGCGCAAAGGCGCCAAAGCCCGCCAGTCCAAATCCAAGGCTCGCCTGCAGCGCTTCGAGGAAATGCAGTCGCAGGAATTCCAGAAACGCGCCGAGACCAACGAGATCTACATCCCGGCCGGCCCGCGCCTGGGCGACAAGGTCATCGAATTCAAGAACGTCACCAAGGGCTATGGCGACCGCGTACTGATCGACAACCTCTCCTTCAGCGTGCCGAAAGGCGCCATCGTTGGCGTGATCGGTGGCAACGGTGCCGGTAAGTCGACCCTATTCCGCATGCTGATGGGCAAGGAAACCCCGGATTCCGGCAGCATCGAGATCGGCGATACCGTGCAGTTGGCCTGCGTGGACCAGAGCCGCGACGACCTGGACGGTGGCAAGACCGTATGGGAAGCGGTCTCCGATGGCTTGGACCAGATTCGCATCGGCAACTACGAGGTGCCATCGCGCGGTTACGTTGGCCGCTTCAACTTCAAGGGCGCCGACCAGCAGAAGTTCGTCAAGGATCTCTCCGGCGGTGAGCGCGGTCGTCTGCACTTGGCGCTGACCCTCAAGCAGGGCGCCAACGTGCTGCTGCTCGACGAACCGTCCAACGACCTCGACGTGGAAACCCTGCGCTCGCTGGAAGAGGCACTGCTGGACTTCCCCGGCTCAGCCATCGTGATCTCCCACGATCGCTGGTTCCTCGACCGTGTCGCCACCCACATCCTCTCCTACGAGGACGATGGCGGTGTCGTGTTCTTCGAAGGCAACTACACCGAGTACGAAGCCGATCGCAAGAAGCGCCTCGGTGACGCTGCCTCCCAGCCGCACCGCGTCAGGTACAAGAAGCTGGCGCAGTAAGCGGTAGATGACCACAACGGAGCCGAACAGGCTCCGTTGTCGTGTCTAGAGAAAGCACCCACAAATAGTGGCACAATGCCGCCAACCTGAATGACTGAACGCCCGGCAGGCGCGGCAATCGCACCACGCTGGCCCCCGCGACCGACAAAGGACAATTCGCATGGCGGCACTTGGACTGCGCGGCAAATCACTGCTGGCATTGTTGCTCAGTTGCCTGCTTGCTTTCGTCTTTGCCGGTTTCATTGGCCGAGAGGCGTTGCTCGGCGTGCAGAGTCGCTTCGGCGAGGCCTATGCGCGCAATGTGGTCCAACTCAACCGCGAACGGCTGTTCGCACCGGTTTCACGCGAACTGGCACTGGCTCAACGGCTGGCGGCTTCGCAACTGACGCTGGCCTGGTTGAACGACGAGCAGGACCCGGCCAGGCGCAAGATCTTTTTCCAGGAAGCGGCCGGCTACCAGCAGGCCTTCGGCGACCACGCCTACTTCGCCGCCTCGGCGAGCAGCAACGGCTACTACTCGAACGGACCCGACCAGCCACCCAGCGATGCGCCTCGCTATGTGATGGCCCCAGACGCCCCGCGCGACGAATGGTTCTTCCAGACACTGCAGGCCGATACCCCCTACGCCATCAACGTCGACCGCTCGGTGGTCACCGAGGAGCTCAAGGTGTGGTTCAACGTGCAGGTGCGTGACGGCGATCGACGCCTGGGCCTGGTCGGTTCCGGCATCAGCCTGCAAGCATTTCTGGATGACTTCATCGAGGCGAACAAGGTCGGCGTCGAGTCGATGGTGCTCGATGCCTACGGCTCCATCCTCGTTCATCCTAATCAGAATCTGGTCACGCTCAACGCCGAAACCGCGCGTGGACGCTCCTTGTCGACGAGTATCCTCGGCCAGCTCGACGACCTCGGCGCGGCCTCGGCAGTGCGTCAGGCCATGGCGGAAAGCCGCGAGAACCCCGACACCGTGGCGACGTTGCGCGTCACCCTGGATGGCGCGCCCCGCTTGCTGGCGCTGAGCTGGATTCCCGAGCTGCAGTGGTTCGTCGCCAGCGCCGTGGACCTGGGCACCGCACAGGTCGTCGAGGTGCGTCCGCTGCTGCCGGCCATCGCCCTGTTTCTGGTGCTGTTCCTGCTGCTGATCGGTGGTGGTGCCTGGCTGGTCGAGAAGCGTGTGCTCAAACCGCTGCGCCAGCTGAGACGCAGCGCCCAGGCCCTGGCGGCGGGACAGTACGATGCCCCCCTGCCCCTGCACCGGCAGGACGAGATCGGCGAACTCAGCGCAGCCTTCGGTGCCATGGCGCAGCAGGTTCGCAGCCACACCAGCGAGCTGGAGAATCGCGTGCGTGAGCGCACCCGCGACCTGGAACAGGCCAACCTGGAGATGGCCGCCGCGCACAAGAAGATCGACGACTCGATCGACTACGCCAGCCTTATCCAGCGCTCGATCCTGCCCAACCGGCAGCTGGTCACCGCCATGGGTGATCGCCATGCGGTGCTCTGGCGGCCACGTGATGTCGTCGGCGGCGACTTCTATGTATATCGCGCCGACGAACATGGCTGCCTGTTCGGAATCGTCGACTGCGCGGGTCACGGCGTGCCCGGCGCGTTGATGACGATGCTGGCCCACGCCGCCATCGATCAGGCGCTCGGCACGACCGGCCTGGACGACCCCGCCGCCGCGCTCGCGCGTACCGATGCGATCGTGCGCAACATGCTGCGCGAAGAGCAGGATTCCCATGCCCTGGCGACCAACATGGATATCGGCCTCGCCTATGTCGATTTGCGCCAGCGCAAGGTGCATTATTCCGGCGCGAAGATTGCGTTGTACTACTGTGATGGCGAAGAGGTGCACGAGATCAAGGCAGCGCGGCGCGCCATCGGCGATAAACGCATCGGCGACTACCGCAACACCAGCGTCGACCTGCAACCGGGGCGGACCTTCTACATGACTACCGACGGTTTCCTCGACCAGGCCGGCGGCGACGACGGGTTCGGCTTTGGCAACAGCCGCTTCGCCAGCATGATCCGCGAGCATGCACGGCTTCCCCTGGCCGAACAGGGCGAAGCCTTCAGCCTCGCACTGGCGCGCTATCAGGGTGAATTCCCACAGCGCGATGACATCACGATGTTATGTTTCCGCTTCGATTGAGACAGGGAGTTGGCCATGGCCCCCATTGACATGTTCGCGATGCGCGAATGCTACAACCAGCAACAGATCATGCTGTGCTTCAACGGCCCCATCTCCCGCAGCCTGATCGAAGAGATCGGCAATGCCCTGCGCAACTACATGAGCGAAGAGCAGGCGCACCCGTCCTCGGCCATGGACGTGTTCGCCGTGTACATCGAGATGACGCAGAACATTCGCCACTACACCCGCGAAAAGAACTGGTCCGATCAGCAGGCCGGCGCCACAGTCGTGGTCGCACGCGATGACCAGGGCCGCTACGTGGTTTCGGCCGGCAACCTGATCGAAACCGCCGACGGCCAGCAACTGCTTGCCGCCGTCGCGGAACTGGCAAAAAAGGACAAGGCCGGCCTCAAGGCCCTGTACAAGGAACAATTGCGCAAGCCGCGTGACGAACACGTGGCAACCGGCGCCGGACTCGGCCTGATCGATATTGCCCGCAAGTCCAGCGAGCCGCTCAAGGCTTCGTTGCAGCCGGTCTCCGACGAGCTTTCCTTCATCAGCCTGAGCGCCGTCATCTGAAACTCAAGAGCATCCCCATGAACGATTTTTCAATCCCCGGCAGTCAGTCCACTCCCGCCATCCAGTCCGACTGGGAAAAAGGCATCGTCTCGATGCAGGGCGACTCGTACCCGGAAAATTCCTACGAGCTGTTCCACCAGGTCTACGAATGGATCGAGCGCTTCCTCGGCGAATCCGCACATCCGCTCAACCTCGAGCTGCGCCTGCTGTACCTGAACACCAGCAGCATCAAGGCGATGATGGACATCTTCGACCTGCTCGAAGCCGCCTATCAGGAAGGCCGGCAGGTCGCGGTCAACTGGTACTACGACATCCGCAACGAGCGCGTCGTGGAGTTGGCCGAAGAGTTCAAGGAAGACTGCACCTTCCCCTTTTTCATCCAGAGTCACGACTGACAGAAGGTCGATATGCGTGGGCCATCGCCGCTAGAGCAAGAGGTCATCAATCTCCTCGCCGATCCGCAGTTCGAGGGGCACCCGCTGAAGGAAGCGCTGAGCCAGCTGTGGGGAGCGCACCATGACCTGCTTGGCCGGATCGAGCGCATCGCCCGCGTATCGGACGGCTACCAGAGCATCGCCCGCGAGCGCGAACTGAGCCTGGCCGCCCGCTTCGACAAGCAGTTGCGCCAGCTGGAAAAGGTCGCACGCATCTCCGACCGCTATCAGATGATGATGCAGGACCTGAATGCCTCGCTGCGCGAAGCCTCGACTCTCGACACCCTGACCGGCATCGCCAACCGCCGCCTGCTGACCGAGCGCCTGCGTGAGGAAAGCGAGCGCGCCAAACGCTACGGCCGCCCGCTGGTCGTGGTCATGCTGGACATCGACCGTTTCAAGGTCATCAACGACGAGTACGGCCACGAAGTCGGCGACCGCGTGCTCATCGAAGTGGTGCGCGTCATGGAATCGGAGATTCGCGAGCACGACCTCTGCGGTCGCTGGGGCGGCGAGGAGTTCCTCATCCTGATGCCGGAAAGCAGCGCCAAAATGGCCTGCACGGTGATACGCCGTCTTGGCGACAGCATTGCCGCGCTCGGCGTGCGGGTAAACGATGACCTGCTCGGGGTAACCGCCAGCATGGGTATCGCCGAGCTGCGCGCCGACGAAACCTACTCGAGCACCATCAACCGCGCCGACATCGCGCTGCTGAGAGCCAAGCGCAGTGGTCGCAATCGCTGTGAGCTGGCCGACTAGCCATCACCCCACCAGGCACAAGAATGACGCACCCAGCGCTCCAATTCCGTGCAAATCGAGCAACGCCTCCGCCCTGTGAAGTCTGAAGCATCGGGAAACATAGAAACCAGACGCCACGCGCGGAGCCGAGACCTTCAGCACCACTACCCCTCAAACGCACCATTTGGCGGCATGCCAGACTCATGTCGCACTTCCGCGGTGCAAATCAGGTTTGCTACAGTCTCCGGCCAAAATTATTAATGACTGCCGACACGCGGTCGCCGAGGGCCTACCTGATGATCGAAACCGTTGATGCCTTTCTCGCGCGGTTGAAGCAACGCGACCCCCACCAACCCGAGTTCCACCAGGCGGTGGAAGAAGTGGTTCGCAGCCTCTGGCCCTTCCTTGAAGCCAATCCGCATTACATGCAGGCCGGCATCATCGAACGTATGGTCGAGCCGGAGCGCTCGATCATCTTCCGCGTACCCTGGGTCGACGACCAGGGCCGTGTGCAGGTCAATCGCGGCTTCCGCATCCAGATGAACAGCGCCATCGGCCCATACAAAGGTGGCCTGCGCTTCCATCCGTCGGTGAACATCGGCGTCCTCAAGTTCCTCGCCTTTGAACAGGTCTTCAAGAACTCCCTGACTTCGCTGCCCATGGGCGGCGGCAAGGGTGGCTCGGACTTCAACCCCAAGGGCAAGAGTGACAACGAAGTGATGCGCTTCTGCCAGTCGTTCATGACCGAGCTGTACCGCCATATCGGCGCAGACCTCGACGTTCCGGCCGGTGACATCGGCGTCGGCGGCCGCGAGATCGGCTTCCTCTTCGGCCAGTACAAGCGCCTGTCCAACCAGTTCACCTCCGTCCTGACCGGCAAGGGCCTGGCCTATGGCGGCAGCCTGATCCGCCCGGAAGCCACCGGCTACGGCTGCGTGTACTTCGCCGAGGAAATGCTCAAGAGCAGCCACAGCAGCTTCGACGGCAAGCGCGTGGCGATCTCCGGTTCCGGCAACGTTGCGCAGTACGCGGCGCAGAAAGTCATGGAACTGGGTGGCCGGGTCGTCTCGCTGTCCGACTCGGGCGGCACCCTGCACTTCGCGGACGGCATGACCGCCGAGCAGTGGACATACCTGATGGACCTGAAGAACGTCCGTCGTGGTCGCCTCGAGGAGATGGGCACGCACTTCGGCGTCACCTACCTGGCCGATCAGCGTCCGTGGAGCCTGCCGTGCGATATCGCCCTGCCCTGCGCCACGCAGAACGAACTGGATGGCGAAGACGCCCGCGCACTGCTGAAGAACGGCTGCATCTGCGTGGCCGAAGGCGCGAACATGCCCTCGACCCTGGAAGCCGTCGACCTGTTCCTCGAGGCCGGCATCCTCTACGCGCCGGGCAAGGCATCCAACGCCGGTGGTGTGGCCTGTAGCGGACTGGAGATGAGCCAGAACGCCATGCGCCTGCACTGGACCGCCGGTGAGGTGGACACCAAGCTGCACGGCATCATGCAGTCGATCCACCACGCCTGCGTCGCCCACGGCGAGGAAAACGGTCGGATCAACTACGTGAAGGGCGCCAACATCGCCGGCTTCGTCAAGGTTGCCGATGCCATGCTGGCCCAGGGCGTCGTGTAACGGCTGCGCCCGCCGCCAAGCCTCAGCCAGAAAGACAAAGCCCCCGTCGGATCGTCCGGCGGGGGCTTTTGTTTCGCGAGACTCCGCGCGGCAATCGCCTACCAGTAGTTCTCCACCGCCACCTGGCCGGGCCTGCGCGTCATCGCCAGGTTCAGATCACGCGCTTTCAGCACTGCTCGGGTGTCCTCGATCATCTGCGGGTTGCCGCAGAGCATGATCCGCGAATGCTCGGGCGCCAGCTGCAGATCGGCGGCGCGCTCCAGCTCGCCGTTCTCGATCAGCGTGGTGATGCGCCCGTGCAGCGCACCGGGTATCTGTTCGCGCGTTACCACCGGCATGTACAGCAGCTTCGAGCCCAGACCTTCCAGGTAGTCGCGTTGCGGCAGTTCGGCGATCAGCTGCTGATAGGCCAGTTCGCGGGCTTCGCGCACGCTGTAGACCAGAATGATGCGCTCGAAGCGCTGCCAGGCCTCGAAGTCCTGCAGGATCGACAGAAACGGGGCGATCCCGGTGCCGGTGGCCAGCAGCCAGAGATCACGGCCATCGGGAAAGCGATCGAGGGTGAGAAAGCCGAAGGCCTGCTTGTCCACCAGCAGCTCGTCGCCGACTGCCAACCGGCTCAGCTCGCTGGTGAATTCGCCGTCCGGCACGACGATGGAGAAGAAATCGAGAAACTCGTCGTGCGGCGCCGAGACCATGGAATAGGCGCGCCAGACGATGCAGCCGCTTGGCTTGCGCACACCGAGGCGGGCGAACTGCCCGGCGGTGAAGCGAAAACCGGGATCGCGGCTGGTACGCAGGGTGAACAGGTTAGGCGTCAGCGTCTGCACCTCTAGCAGGCGCTGGCGGGTGAACTTCTCTTCGCTGGCGGTCATACTTCGCTCCCTCCGAGCATCTTCGGGCCCACTGCACGCGGCGCCCGCATGGGTCCTTGATACTCCTTTACGCAGCCGACAAACACCGCCAGTTCTCATGCCTATTCTCGATACCCCCTATGCAAGCCTCGATCTGATCCGCCAGCCGGAGCAGCCCAACGAGCCGTTGCAGGCCTTCGATGCCGCCGACGAATACCTGCTGGCCCAGCTGCATGAGCAGGGATTGCCAGCGGCCACGCGAGTACTGATCCTCAATGACAGCTTCGGCGCCCTGGCTTGCTCGCTGGCCGCACACGTCGCGGTCACCAGCAGCGGCGACTCGCACCTCGGCCACCTGGCATTGCAAAAGAACCTGGCACGTAACGAGCTGCCGGCCGAGCGCGTGCGCTTCGTACCTGCCAGCGAGGTCGCCCGGGGCCCGTTCGACCGGGTGCTGATTCGCGTACCGAAAACCCTTGCCCTGCTGGAAGAACAGCTGATCCGCCTTCACGGCCAGCTGGCGCCCGGCGCGCAGGTGATCGCTGCGGCGATGATCAAGCATCTGCCGCGCGCCGCCGGTGATCTGCTGGAGCAGTACATCGGCCCGGTGCAGGCCTCGCTGGCGGTGAAGAAGGCACGTCTGCTCAGCGCAACGCCGAGCGCGAAACCGGCGCCGCAGTCACCCTACCCGACCCGCTACCAGCTCGATCAGCCGAAGCTCGAACTGCTCAACCACGCCAACCTGTTCTGCCGCGAAGGCCTCGATATCGGCACCCGCGCCTTCCTGCCACATCTGCCGCAGGCACTCGGTGCACTGCGCGTCGCCGATCTCGGCTGCGGCAACGGCGTGCTCGGCATCGTCTACGCGCTGGGCAATCCGCAGGCGCAACTGACATTGGTGGACGAGAGCTACATGGCTGTGCAGTCGGCACGGGAGAACTGGCAGGCAATCCATGGCCAGCGTCCGGTCGAGATTCGCGCCGGCGACGGCCTGGCCGAGCAACCGCCGGCCTCGCTGGATCTGGTGCTGTGCAATCCACCGTTCCACCAGCAGCAGGTGGTCGGCGATTTCCTCGCCTGGCGCATGTTCACCCAGGCCAACGCAGCGCTGGCCAAGGGCGGCGAGCTGTGGATCGTCGGCAATCGCCACCTCGGCTATCACCTCAAGCTCAAGCGCCTGTTCGGCAATGCCGAGCAGGTCGCCGCCACACCGAAGTTCGTCATTCTGCGGTCGATCAGGGCATGAGCGAGGCGCCGGTCCGCCTCAGCATCCGGCAGTTCGCAGCGCGCTGCGGCCTGTCCGCCGATACGCTGCGCTATTACGAAAAGATCGGCCTGCTACGGCAGGTCGCTCGGGACGCCAGCGGTTTTCGCGTCTATGGCCCACGCGACCTGGAGTGGATCGGCTTCATCCTGCGCCTGAAAGACACCGGCATGGCGTTGGACGACATCATCCGCTATGCCGATCTGCGCGAATGTGGAGATACCACCCTGGCAGCGCGCCAGGCGTTGCTTGAGCAGCATGCTGCCGGGCTGCACGAACGCATCCAGCGCGACCATCAGCATCTCGACGCGCTGCAGGCGAAGATCGCGCTGTATCGGCAGCAAACTTCCGCTTGACCTGGAGTCTACTCCAACCCGCAGGCTTTCCTCTGACCTATTGAGAGGAACGCTCCATGTCTGTATCAGCCCGCTACACCGAAGGCCTGGCCAAGCTCGACGAGATCGACGGCGAGGCCGGGCGCAAGGTCATCGACAGCCTGCAAGCCATTGCGCCGGACTTGGCGCGCTACGTGATCGAATTTCCCTTCGGCGACATCTACCAGCGCCCCGGCCTCGACCTGGCCCAGCGTGAGCTGGCGACCGTGGCGGCGCTCACCGCACTCGGCCATTGCCAACCACAGCTGGCCGTGCACGTTCATGGCGCGCTGAACGTCGGCTGCGCGCCGGAGCAGATAGTCGAGGTGGTCATTCAGATGGCGGTGTACGCCGGTTTCCCGGCCGCGCTCAACGGCATGCACACGGTCAAGGCGGTGTTTGCCGAACGGGGCCTTTTGCCGGATGCGTGATCGGCAAACCAGCACACCACGTGGCTAAGCCGGCCGACAACAGGTTCTGTGCCCTGGCGCAGTGGCGGTTGGAGGGCTAGCCCACCAACCGTACGGACATCGCAGCCGCCGTCGAAGGCGCGTTACAGCACCTTGTCCAGGGTGATCGGCAGATCCCGCACGCGCTTGCCCGTCGCGTTGTAGATCGCATTGGCCACCGCCGCCGCCACGCCGACAATGCCGATCTCGCCCACGCCTTTGGACCCCAGGTCGTTGACGATCTCGTCGTGTTCCTCGACGAAGATCACGTCGATCTCGGGAATGTCCGCGTTCACCGGGATGTGGTACTCGGCAAGGTTGTGGTTCATGTAGCGGCCGAGCCTGTGATCGATCAGCGTCTCCTCGTGCAGCGCCTGGCCGATGCCCCAGACCACGCCACCGACGATCTGGTTGCCGGCGGTCTTCGGGTTGACGATGCGGCCCGCGGCAATCGCGCTGACCACACGGCTGACCTTGATGGTGCCGAGGTCCTCGTCGACGCGCACCTCGACGAACACCGCCGAATGGGTTCCCGTCGCCCAGGCGTCGCGCTTCTCATCAGGCTTGACGCTGGCTTCGGCCTCCAATGCGCCGCTGACCTGGACGATGTCGCGCAGCGGCACGGCATGCTCGCCGGATTTCAGCCGCAGTTGGCCATCGACAAACTCCACCGTCTCCAGATTCGCTCCGGTAAAGGGTGAAGCCGGCGACTGCTGTACGGCGTCCAGCAGCTTCTGCCGCAGGCCGGCGCATGCGCGTTGCACCGCACTACCGACCGAGGACACGGTGGCCGAGCCACCCTCCAGCGGTGCCTGCGGCAGACTGGAATCGCCCAGGCGGAACTCCACCTCGGCCATCGACAGGCCCATCGCATCGGCGGCGATCTGGGTCATCGCGGTGTAGGTGCCGGTGCCGATGTCGGCGGTGGCGCTGGTCACCAGCAGCCGGCCGTCGGCATCGAGGCAGGCGCGCGCACTGGCCGGCATCTGCATCGCCTCCCAGACGCCGGTGGCCATGCCCATTCCGACCAGCTGATGACCGTCGCGCAGGCTGCGCGGTTGCGCTGGACGCCGCGACCAGCCGAAGCGCTCCGCACCCTGCTGGTAGCAGGCACGCAGCTCCTTGCTGGAATAGCGCTTGCCCTCGTTACCGTTGATGTCGGTGTAGTTGCGCAGGCGCAGCTCCAGCGGATCGATACCGACTTCATGGGCCAGCTCGTCCATCGCGCACTCAAGCGCATAGACACCGATGGTCGCGCCCGGGGCGCGCATGTCCAGCGGGGTATAGACGTCCAGCGGCGCCAGGCGGTAGCCGAGGCGCACGTTGTCGCAGGCGTAGAGCATGCCGGACCACTCCACCTCGTGCTCGGTGAAGTCCTCGAAGCGCGAGGTCTGGCCGATGGCCCTGTGCTCAATGGCCCGCAACCGTCCTTCGCCATCTGCCGCGAGCTTCAGCTGCTGGAAGGTGCGCGGGCGATAGCCGAAGGTGAACATCTGCTGGCGGGTCAGTTCGACGCGCACCGAGGCCTTCAGCTTGAGTGCGGCCATCACCGCCAGCGGCAGCTGGTACTGCGGCCGCAGGCCGGAGCCGAAGGCACCGCCGACGAAGGGCGCAAGCACGCGAATCTTGCCCTGCATGTCGAAGACCTGCTCCAGGTAGCGCTGGCAATTCTGCACGCCCTGGGTCTTGTCATGGATCAGCAGCTCACCGCCTGGCTGGTACTGGACGATGGATGCGTGCGGCTCCATCGGGTTGTGATGCTCGACCGGGGTGCTGTATTCGCTGTCGATGCGATTATCGGCAGCCGTGAACGCCGAATCGAAATCACCGCGCGGCTCTGGCAGCTCGGCCGGTGCGTCATGGGCCTGTTCGCGCGCGGCCTGCAGATCGGTCTGGTGCGCTTCGACCTCGTATTCGACGTGCACCAGGCTCGCCCCGTGCCGCGCCAGCGCCTGCGTTTCAGCAACGACCAACGCCAGTGGCTGGCCGCTGTAGAGCACGCGGTCGTTGTACAGCGGGCGGAACGGCGAGCCGTCGGCGGCATCGTCGTCCTCGTAAGGCTCGTCGTAGCTGGCCACCGGCGGGCGGTTCTGGTGGGTCAGCACCAGTCGCACGCCGGACAGTGCCTCGGCGGCGACGGCATCGATACGCATGATCCGGCCGCGGGCGATGCTGCTCGACACCACGGCGCCATACAGCAGCCCCGGCACATCGGCTTCGGCAGCGTAGCAGGCCTTACCGGTGACCTTGAGCGGACCGTCGACACGGTCCAGCGGCTTGCCCAGTGGAGAGTTGGCGCTGTTCATCGGACGGTTCCTCCGGCGGCTTCGGTCAGTGCACGCACGATGGCGCGCCGGGCCAGGTCGATCTTGAAAGCGTTGTCGGCGAGCGGTTGCGCGCCTTGCAGCAGGCGATCAGCCGCCGCGGCGAAACATTCGGGTTCGGCACGCTTGCCGCTGAGCAGTTCTTCAGCCTCCTCCAGGCGCCAGGGTTTGTGCGCCACGCCCCCGAGCGCGATACGCCCGCGGCGGATGATGTCGCCATCCATCTCCAGCGCCGCCGCGACGGACACCAGGGCGAATGCGTAGGAGGCGCGGTCACGCACCTTGAGATAGGCGCAGTGGCTGGCAAAACCTTCCACCGGTAGCTCGACGGCGGTGATCAGCTCGCCCTCGACGAGTACGTTGTCCTGCTGCGGCTGGTCGCCGGGCAGCCGGTGGAAGTCCACCAGCTCCAGGCGTCGCTTGCCGTGCGGCCCCTCCACATGCACCCGGGCATCCAGCGCCGCCAGCGCCACGCACATGTCCGACGGATGCACGGCGACGCAGTGTTCGCTGGCACCGAGAATCGCGTGGATGCGATTGCGCCCGTCACGCGCGCTGCAACCGGAGCCCGGCTCGCGCTTGTTGCAGGGCGTGGCGGTGTCGTAGAAGTAGTAGCAACGGGTGCGCTGCAGCAGGTTGCCGCCGGTGCTGGCCATGTTGCGCAGCTGCGGCGATGCCCCGGCAAGAATCGCCTTGCTCAGCAGCGGATAGCGCTGTTCGATCTGCGGGTGCCAGGCCAGGTCGGCGTTGCTCACCAGCGCACCGATGCGCAGGCCGCCCTCGGCGGTCTGCTCGATCTCGCGCAGCGGCAGGCCGTTGATGTCGATGAGCTGGCCGGGTTGCAGCACATTTTCTTTCATCAGGTCGAGCAGGTTGGTGCCGCCGGCGATGTAGCGGCTCTGCGGCCCGTGCAGGGCGATGGCCTGGTCAATACGTTCGGGGCGCTGATAGCTGAACGGCGTCATTGGGTACGCTCCTGGCCGCGCAGCGTCGGCAGCGCGTCTTCGATGGCGGCGAGGATGTTGGGATAGGCGCCGCAGCGGCAGAGGTTGCCGCTCATGTGTTCGCGAATCTCGTCGCGGCTGCTGGCGCGGTTCTCCGCCGCGAGCCCGGCGCCCGAGCAGATCTGCCCCGGCGTGCAGTAGCCGCACTGGAAGGCATCGTGCTTGACGAACGCAGCCTGCAGCGGATGCAGCGTCGCATCGCTGGCCAGGCCTTCGATGGTGGTCAGGCTGGCGCCGTCGTGCATCACCGCCAGGGTCAGGCAGCTGTTGATGCGCCGGCCGTCGAGCAGCACCGTGCAGGCGCCGCACTGGCCGTGATCGCAGCCTTTCTTGGTGCCGGTCAGGCCGAGCTGGTCGCGCAGCAGGTCGAGCAAGGTGGTCCAGGGTTGCACCTGGAGCTCACGGCGTTCGCCGTTCAGCTCCAGGCTGATGGTGCAGGTCTGGCCTGCGGCTGAAGAATTTTCGCTCATGGCGGCCTCACGGTTTGGGCGTTGGTATGCGCTGTCCGTGCGTCTTGGGGTACGACTGACGTGGCGCGAAAATCGTTCAGCCCTGCTGGTCGAGTGGCTGCGGCTGACTGAGGGTCATCTCGCCGCGAACGGCGTGGCGCTGCGCTCACCGGCCAATTGATTTGTGCTGGTTTTGGTAGTCGCTACGGCGATGGTCTTCAGGCCTGCCGGCGATCATCGGGATGGTCGATGTCCTGCAGTACACCGGGATCGTTCAGGGCGAGCTCCAGTACCGGGTGCGCCGCGAAAAGCACCTGAGCACCGCGATCACCATCCAGCTGCAGCAGCGCATCGCGATGGGCGCTGCCGATGCCGCGCGGATGGCCGGGGCGGCCGTCATAGGTCGGCACGACCAGGTTGTCTTCGCGGATTGCCGCCGCGATCTCGCGCAGGGTCCGCGGCTGCACATAGGGCATATCGGCCAGCGCCACCAGCCAGCCGTGCACTGCCGGCGCGTGGGCCACGGCCTGCGCAAGGCTGTGGCCGAGCCCGCGGGTTTCCAGCGCAAGCACCTCGCAGTCGGCAGCGTTGGCGCTAAGCCAGTCGCGCAGAGGCAGATTGTCTGCACGGGTCACCACCAGCAGCCGTTCGGCGACACCACGAAGGTTGGCCAGCGTGGTCGCCAGCACCGGCGGCGAAGACGCAGCAGCCAGGCTGGCCGCCAGCAACTTGTCCGCCCCACCGGCCGCGCGATAACGGCTGCCCTGCCCCGCGGCGAGAACGATGGCGCAGACGCCCGCTTCAGGCACAGCGCTGTTGTTCCGGCAACGCCTGGCTGACCAGAGCGCCGTTTTTCAGCGCAACCACTTCGGCCATCAAGGACAGTGCGATTTCCGCCGGTGTACGGCTGCCGATAGGCAAGCCGATGGGGCCGTGCAACCGCTGCACCTGGCGCTCGCCGAGGCCCAGCGACAGCAGGCGCGCCTTGCGCTTTTTGCTGTTGGCCCGCGAACCCAGCGCGCCGACGTAGAAGGCTTCGGACTGCAGCGCGGTAAGCAGCGCCATGTCGTCCAGTCGTGGATCGTGGGTCAACGCGACGATGGCGGTGTGCGCATCCGGTTCGATGGCCAGCACGGCATCGTCCGGCATGCCGGGGACGAAGCGCACCGCCGCCGCATCCCAGTCGTGGGCATAGCCTTCGCGCGGGTCGCAGATCAGTACTTCGAAGCCGAGGCCGTGGGCAAGATCGGCGACATAACGCGACAGCTGCCCGGCGCCGATCATCAGCAGGCGCCAGGCCGGGCCGAATGGTGCGCGCAGGGTATGGCCATCGAACTGCAGCGCAGCGTCGCGGTCGGCGGCTTGCAGCGTTACATCACCACTAGCGATATCCACGCAGCGCAGCAGCCGCTCGTGTGCGGCGCAGCGCCGCAGCAGCTCATCAATCCAGCCGGCATCGCACAGCGGCTCCTGCAGCAGGCGCAGGGTACCGCCGCAGGGCAGACCGAAACGTGCGGACTCTTCCTTGCTCACGCCGTAGGTGATCAGCTGGCAAGCCTGCGGTGGCTCGTCGGCCATGACCCGCGCAAGTAGATCGTCCTCGACGCAGCCACCGGACACCGAGCCTTCTACCCGGCCATCACCGCGCAGCGCCAGCAGCGAGCCAACCGGGCGCGGCGCGCTGCCCCAGGTTTCCAGCACCGTGTAGAGCACCACGGGATGGCCGTCACGCAACCATTCGCGGGCACGCCGCAGTACCGCCAGATCGACACTGTCCATTGATCTCCTCGGATTCAGCCCATTGCTGCCAGGACTCCCGGCAATGCAAGGAGTGACCGATCCGAGGCGAAGTTAGTTCGTCGTTACCGGCACCAGCATGGCGTCGGCTACTTCGCGGCGCTTGCCGCGGCCGGCCAGACGCTCCACCAGGGTCAGGGCGAACTCCACGGCAGTCGCCGGGCCCTGGCTGGTGATGCAGTTGCCGTCCACCACCACCGGCTGGTCAAGGAAATGCGTGCCGGTGAGGTTGTCGCTCATGCCCGGGTAGCAGGTCACCTGACGGCCTTTGAGCACGCCGTAGGGATGCAGCGCCACTGCCGGCGCGGCGCAAATCGCGGCGAAATCGAGACCGGCACGGGCCTGCTGGCGAACACGCTCGGCCAGCGGCTCCAGCTCGCCGAGGGTCTTCGCGCCGGGCATGCCACCGGGCAGCACGATGAGGTCGAAGTCCTGCGCCAGCACGTCGAGCAGCATGGCGTCGGCGGTGATCCGTGTACCGCGCGCGCAGGTCAGCATGCGTCGCTCTTCGGCACTGGCCACCAGCACCTCGAACTCGGCACGCCGTAGCACGTCGATCAGGGTGACGGCTTCCAGATCTTCGGAACCGTCGGCAATCGGAATCAGGACTCGTTTGCTCATGGCGTTCACCTGCTCAATGGAAATTCAACCGCGCTGCCGCCCGGTGTAAGATGCGCGGCTTTTGCGATGACACGCGAATCGCCCGCCAGAGGCGACAGCCCTCACACTGACCGGCACATAGAGGATCGACCATGCTGGAAAAGCTATTTCAACTCAAGGCGCACAACACCACGCTGCGCACCGAGGTCCTGGCCGGTATCACTACCTTCCTGACGATGGCCTACATCCTCTTCGTCAACCCGAGCATCCTCGCCGAAACCGGCATGGATCACGGCGCGGTGTTCGTTGCCACCTGCCTGGCCGCGGCCATCGGCTCGGCGATCATGGGCCTGGTTGCCAACTACCCGATCGCGCTGGCGCCGGGCATGGGCCTGAACGCCTTCTTCACCTACACCGTCGTGCTGACCATGGGTTACACCTGGCAGACCGCGCTGGGTGCGGTGTTCCTCTCCGGCGTGATCTTCTTCGGCCTGTCGATCTTCAAGATTCGCGAGTGGATCATCCACAGCATTCCGCTGGCCCTGCGTGCCGGCATCGCTGCGGGTATCGGCCTGTTCCTGGCGATCATCGCGCTGAAGAACGCCGGCATCGTCGTCGACAACCCGGCCACTCTGGTCGGCCTCGGTGACCTCAGCGCCGGCGGCCCGCTGCTGGCCTGCCTGGGCTTTTTCCTGATCGCCGCGCTGGCCTATCGCCAGGTCACCGGTGCGGTGATGATCGGCATTCTGGTGGTAACCGGCCTGTCGATCCTGCTCGGCCTGTCGCAGCTCAACGGCGTGATGTCGATGCCGCCGTCGCTGGCGCCGACCCTTATGCAGCTGGACATCATGGGCGCGCTGGATATCGGCCTGATCAGCGTGATCTTCGCCTTTCTCTTCGTCGACCTGTTCGACACCTCCGGCACCCTGATCGGCGTGGCGCAGAAGGCCGACCTGCTGGACAAGGACGGCAAGATGCCGCGCCTGGGCCGCGCCCTGCTGGCCGACAGCACCGCAACCATGGCCGGCGCCGCGCTGGGCACCTCGACCACCACCAGCTACATCGAATCCGCCGCCGGTACCGCCGCCGGTGGCCGCACCGGCCTGACCGCCTGCGTGGTCGCCCTGCTGTTCCTGCTCAGCCTGTTCTTCGCCCCGCTGGCCGGTGCCGTGCCGGCCTACGCCACCGCGCCGGCGCTGCTGTTCGTAGCCGTGCTGATGATGAGCAGCCTGGCCAGCATCGACTGGGACGACCTCACCGTCGCCGCGCCGGTCGTGGTTGCCGCGCTGGCCATGCCGCTGACCTTCTCCATCGCCAACGGCATCGCCTTCGGCTTCATCGCCTGGACGGCGATCAAGCTGCTGGCCGGCCGCTGGCGCGAGCTGAGCCCGGCGATGTGGATTCTCTCGGCGCTGTTCGTGGTCAAGCTGGGCTGGTTCGCCGGCTGATCGCAGCGTAGGGTGGATGACGCTTTTCTCATCCACCTTCCGTGCGGTAACGGTGGATGGATGAAGCGTCAGCTGCGCGCCCCGATCCACCCTACGATTTACCTACCTTTCCAAGAGTCTTCATGAGCGCTCCGCAATTCGCCCCCGCCACCTACGACGCCCAGCTCGCCGAGAAAACCGCCCGGCTGGTGGAACTGCTGGCGCCGTTCGATGCACCGGCACCGGAAGTCTTCGACTCGCCCCGCGAGCATTACCGCCTGCGCACCGAATTCCGCCTGTGGCGCGAAGAGGGCCAGCGCCACTACGCGATGTTCGAGCAGGGCGACAAGCACAAAGCCATTCTGATCGACGACTTCCCCATCGCCAGTCGCCGCATCAACGAGCTGATGCCGCAGCTGAAGGCTGCCTGGCAGGCGTCGGAAGTGCTCAGCTTCAAACTGTTCCAGGTCGAATTCCTCACCACCCTGACCGGCGATGCGCTAATCACCCTTGCCTACCACCGACCTCTGGACGATGCCTGGCAGCAGGGGGCAGAAAAGCTAGCCGAAGCGCTGGGCGTCAGCATCGTCGGCCGCTCCAAGGGCAAGCGCATCGTCATCGGTCGCGATTACGTTGAAGAAGCGCTGTTCGTCGCCGGCCGCACCTTTCGCTATCGCCAGCCGGAAGGGGCCTTCACCCAACCCAACGGCGAGGTCTGCCAGAAGATGCTGAACTGGGCCTTCGAGGCGCTCGGTGAGCGCGACGACGACCTGCTCGAGCTGTACTGCGGCAACGGCAACTTCACCCTGCCGCTGGCCACTCGCGTGCGCCGCGTGCTGGCCACGGAGATCAGCAAGACTTCGGTCAACGCCGCGCTGGCCAATATCGCCGACAACGGCATCGACAACATCGAGCTGGTGCGTCTTTCCGCCGAGGAGCTGACCCAGGCGCTGAACGAGGTGCGCCCGTTCCGCCGCCTGGCCCATATCGACCTGAAGAGCTACGACTTCGGCAGCATCTTTGTCGACCCACCGCGCGCCGGCATGGACCCGGACACGTGCGAACTGGCCCGTCGCTTCGAGCGCATCCTCTACATCTCCTGCAACCCGGAAACCCTGGCGCAGAACATCGCCCAGCTCGCCGACACCCATCGCATCGAGCGCTGTGCGCTGTTCGACCAGTTCCCATACACCCACCACATGGAATCCGGGGTGCTGCTGGTCCGCAAGTGATCGGCCCGACTGAACGCCGGCCGCCTGGCGGCGTTCCACATCCATAACCACTGACACGTTATGGATGTGACAGCATGCTGGTTTTCGAGCCGTTCTATACCGATGGCCTGGCGCAGATTTCCTACATGGTGGGCGACAGCAATGCCGCGGTCGCCGCGGTGATCGACCCGCGGCGCGACGTCGATATCTACCTCGACCTGGCCCGCGAAAAAGGCCTGCGCATCGCCTACGCCATCGAAACCCACATCCATGCCGACTTCGTCTCCGGTGCCCAGGCGCTGGCCGAACGCAGCGGCGCAGAGATCATCGGCGGCTGCTCAGCGGACTACGGTTTCGAGCTGCGCCAGGCTGCCGATGGCGAGGTGCTGGAGCTCGGCCAGGTCAGCCTGGAAATCATCTACTCGCCCGGTCACACGCCGGAACACATCTCCCTGCTGCTGCGCGACAGCCAGCAGGGCAAACAGCCGTTCGCTCTCTTCACCGGCGACACCCTGTTCAACCTCGACGTCGGCCGGCCGGACCTGCTCGGCGAAGACAGCACCCGACAACTGGCCGCGCAGCTTTACGGCACGCTGTTCACCCGCTACCTGCCGCTGGGCGAACGCATCGAGATTTACCCGTGTCACGGCGCCGGCTCGGCCTGCGGCAAGTCCATCGGCGACCGCCACCACTCCACGCTCGGCAACGAGCTGCTGTTCAATCCGGCACTTAACCAGCAACGCAGCGAGCGTGAATTCGTCGACTGGCTACTAACCGACATGCCCGAGCCGCCGCGCCACTATGCGCGGCTGAAGAAGCTCAACACCCGTCCAGCGATGAATACCGGCGGTCCAGCGCTGCCGCCGCCGCTGGCACCGGAGGAGTTCCGCCAGCGCACCGCCGACCACAGCGCCGTGCAGCTGGTGGACCTGCGCTCGATCCTCGCCTTCGGCGGCGGCCATGTGCCCGGCGCGCTGAATATCGCGCTGCGCAACGAGTTCGTCAGCTGGGCCGGCTGGATGCTCGACGACCAGCGACCGATCTACCTGATCGGCGAAGACAGTCACGAAATCCACCAGGCGACGCTGCAGCTGTACCGCATCGGCCTCGACCACGTGGCGGGTTACCTGCGCAACGGCATGAGCGACTGGCAGAACGCCGGCCTGCCACTGGAGTGCGTCGGCGAATGGACGGTGCACGAGCTCGATCGTCGCCGCGACGATCCCCAGGTACAGGTACTCGACGTGCGTGCCCCCGAGGAGGTCGAGCAAGGGCGCGTGCCCGGCGCCCGCCACGCCTTCGTCGCCCATCTGCCCGAAGGACTGGAGCAACTGGACAAGGACAGGACCGTGGCGACCTATTGCGGCAGCGGTTACCGCGCCTCGATCGCAGCCAGCATCCTCAAGCGCGAGGGTTTCCGCGACGTGGTAAACGTGCCCGGCTCGTGGCTCGCCTGGCAGAAGCACGATCTGCCGGTGGCGGAGCGCTAAGCCCGCCGCGGGGTAACCCGCCAAGGGTGGAAAACGGCCGACGGCCTTTTCGACTGCCCGGGCGCTTCCGCCCGCCGGATAAAGGCTATGCCGTTATCCGGCGAACGCTGCGTCAAATCATGCAAACCAGGGCCTTTTGCATCTCAGTACTCCACCTGCAATTCGGCGCTGCGCGGTTCGGCCTGGCAGGCCAGCGTCCAGCCCTGGCGCACCTCGCTTTCGCTCAGCACCTGATTGCTGCGCATGCTCACGCTGCCCTCCACCACCCGGCACTTGCAGGCGGCGCAGACACCCGAGCGGCAGGCGCTCGGTGGTTGCAGGCCGGCGTGCTCCATAGCCTCCAGCAGCACCTCTCCACGCGGCACGTCCAATTCGTGACGGCGACCGTCGAGCGCGACCCGCAGGCGACTGCGGCGCCCGCCCGGTGCGACCGTCGGCACTGCGGCGGCAAAGCGCTCCAGATGGATGCGCGCCGTATCCACACCCAGCTCGCCCAGCGCGGCACCGGCAGCATCCATGAACGGTTGCGGCCCGCAGATGAAGGCGTCGGCCACCGTCCAGTCAGCGATCTTCGCGGCAATCGCCGAGCCGCTCGGCACACCCTGTTCGGCATCAAGCCAGATGCGCAGCTGCAGACGCTCGGGGTAACGCGCAGACCACTCGGCCAGCTCCTCAGCAAAGATCAGCGAGGCAGCATCGCGGCTGGCATAGAACAGCCGTACCTGCCCGCTGCCCTCGACCAGCGCGGCCTGCAGGATCGCCATCAGCGGCGTGATACCGCTGCCGGCGCCGAGCAGCAGCAGATCGTCATCCAGGTTGCGCGGCACGAACACGCCGGCCGGCGGCAGCGCCTCGATGCAATCGCCCGCCTGCAGATTGTCCAGCAGCCAGTTCGACGCGCGGCCGCCGGGCACCCGCTTGATGGTGATGCGCAGCGCGCCATCCGCCTGCGGCCGCTGCGACAGCGAGTAGCAGCGCAGCAGCGCCGGCTCGGCGCCGGGCACCTTCAGCGTGAGGAACTGCCCCGGCTGCGCGGTAAAGCGGGCGCGCTGGGCGGCCGGTACCTGCAGGGTGAACGAGCAGCTGTCGGCGGTTTCGGCCTGGCGTGAGGCAATGCGCAGACGGGTGAATTCACCGGCAACCGGCGTCGGCGACGATGCGAGCGAGGTCGCCACCGCAGTTGCAGCCGGCGCCGCGGCCGAAGCCGAAGCCGAAGCCGAAGGTGCAGTCGAAGCCGGCCCCGACTTGGGCACGCCACGCAGCATCGGCCACACCGACTTGCGGCGGAACAGCAGCACATAGCCGACATGCAGGCCGATCAGCCACAGCCCCAGATTGGCGAAGAACTCGTGCACTTCCTCGGCATCGCCCATCCAGCCGATGAAATCGATGTCGCTGGCGGCGCCGAAGACATCCGGCCCCACGCCCGGCAGGGCGGCCAGCACATCGCCGTTGTCGACCATACCCAGGCCGACCACGCTGGCAATGGCGAAACTGCCCAGCGCGCCGACCGTCAGCCACTTGCCGACGCTCGACAGGCCCGGCTTGCTCCGCTGGCCCTTCGGCGGCAGCAGCTGTGGGAAGCCGCGCAGGCGCAGCGGCACGATCAGCAGGCGCCACACCAACAGCGCCACCAGGCCGTAGCCCAGCCAGATATGCAGCGTCTCGGCGTCGTCACCGCTGAGGTAGGCGCCAAGAAAGAAACCGGCCAGCAGCCAGTGGAACAGACGGAAACGATTGAAAGCAGCCACGACGGCGATCCTCATTGAATGGATGCCGCCTTTGTATTCCTGCGAGCTGAAACGAAACTGAACGCCGCCAGCCGCTGCGGTTCAGCTTGGCGTAAGGCGGCGCGCCTAGGCTGCACTCATTCCCAACCGGAGAGCGCACCATGAAAGCCCGCTGGATCATCCTCCTGTCCTGCTGCCTGAGCCTGCCCGCCCTGGCCGAAACCGAACACCCACTGCTGCCCGGCTACGCCGCCCAGGCGCGTCAGGAGAATCCGAACTTCGCCGGTTTCTCCGCCGAGCGCGGCAAGGCGCTGTACTTCGCCGAGGAGCAGCGCAATGGCAAGACCATGAGCTGCACCACCTGCCACACCGCCGACCCGCGTCAGCCCGGCAAGACGCCGGCGCATCGCAAGGTCGATCCGCTGGCGCCGGCAGCCAACCCCGAGCGCTTCACCGACCTGAAGAAGGTCGAGAAATGGTTCCGCCGCAACTGCGACGACGTCTACGCCCGTGAATGCACCGCGCAGGAAAAAGGTGACTTCATCAGCTGGATCGACAGCATCAAATAAGGAGCCTGCCATGAAGATCGCACCCCTCGCTGCCGTCGCCGGGCTGGGCCTGACCCTGGTACTGGCCGGCCTCAGCTTCGCCGATGACGACGACCATCGAGAGCGCAAGGGCTACAAGCGGCCCAAGCGCCTGACGGTACCCAGCGACGCACCGCTGGTGTGGAAGGAAGAATGCGCGGCCTGCCACATGCTCTATTCTCCCGGCCTGCTGCCTGCCGATGCCTGGCGCGAGCAGATGCGCACCCTGGGCGATCACTACGGCAGCAACGCGTCGCTGGACCCGGTGCAGGAAAAGGAAATCCTCGACTTCCTGGTCCGCGCCTCGGCCGCCAACCGCCTACCGGTGGAGCCGTCACCCACCGCCGGCGAGCCGCCACGCATCAGCCAGACGCGCTGGTTCGAGCACAAACACGACGAGCTCAGCGAAGCCAAGTTCGCCCGCGAGTCGGTCGGCGGCCGCTTCAACTGCGTGGCCTGCCATCGCGACGCGGAAAAAGGCGACTTCGACGAGGACCGGGTGAAGATTCCGCGCTGAGACAAAAATAGCCGGAACATTTCGCCAACCGTTGCGTTATATCCCTGCGGCAACCCGGCCGGCAGCGCACGG
This sequence comes from Stutzerimonas kunmingensis, assembly GCF_021432085.1. GTDB lineage: Bacteria > Pseudomonadota > Gammaproteobacteria > Pseudomonadales > Pseudomonadaceae > Stutzerimonas. Next base: position 3,797,443 of record NZ_CP090366.1, read on the forward strand.
GCACCGGTAAAAACCGAGGCGTTGGCAACGCAGCAGGTTTTAGCGGCGCCCTGCGCGGTCAACCCAGACGAGCGCTTAATGAACGACAGCGAACAGGACCTCATCCAGCAGGCCGCGCGTGGTGATCGCCAGGCGTTCGGCACGCTAGTGCGCGTCCATCAGGCGCGGGTCTTCCACTTCCTCCGTCGCCTGCTCGGCAGCGCCGACGAGGCCGCTGACCTGACTCAGGAAACGTTCATCCGCGCCTTCCAGGCGCTGCCCAGATGGCGCCCGGAAGCACGCTTGCAGACCTGGTTGCTGCAGATCGCACGCAATGCCGCGCTGGATACGCTGCGCCAGCGGCAACGCTACGTCGACGTGGCGCCGGAGGAACTGGCCGAGCCGGTCGATCCAGCGCCATCGCCGCTGAGCCGACTGCAGGCCGGTCGCGATCTGGCATTGCTGGAACGCTTGCTAGCCCGCCTGCCCCACGAACAGCGCGAGATCCTGCTGCTGCGCGAGGTGGAGGGGCTGGCCTACGACGAACTGGCCGCCACGCTGCAGCTCGCCGCCGGCACCGTCAAGTCGCGCCTGGCACGCGCCCGCGAGGCGCTGCTGCACGGCTATCGCCAGGCCAACGGAGGCACCCTCGATGACTGAGCATCTGGACATGGCGATCCTGTCCGCCTACCTCGACAACGAACTCGACGCCGCCGCACAGCGCCACGCCGCCGCCCACCTGGCGGGTTGTCCGCAGTGTCGCGCCACCCTGGCCGAACTCGACGGGCTCGGCCAGGGCTTGCGTGCGCTGGCCTGCCCGGAGTTGCCGGCCGAGTTGCAGGCGCGTCTGCAGCGGCCCTTCGCGCCGCCGCCCGTGCGCAGCTGGTGGGCCCGGCACTGGGCGCAGGGTATCGGCGCCGCGGCGTCGGTCCTGCTCGGCCTGCTGCTCGGCTATGCCCTGCCCGGCCAGCCGCCGGGCAGCTCACCCAGCCACGACCTGCTCGCCGTCCTCGGCAGCACCCCACCCGGCGCGCTCTGCGCGCGCCCCGAATTCTGCTACCTGAAGGTAAACCTGAAATGAGCAACACCACCCTGCGCAATGCCCTGGTCCTGTCCGTGCTGGTCAACGTCGGCGTGCTCGCCGGCCTTGGCTGGCAGAAACTCAGTCGCGATGGCCTGCCGATGCCCTCCGGCGCACCGACCGAGCTGTCGCGCGAGCTGCAACTGAGCGCCAGCCAGCTGCAGCGCTGGCACGATGCCGAGGCGCCGTTCCTGGCCTACCTGCGCGCCTCCAACGCCAGCCTCGGCGAACACCGCAACCGGCTGATCGAGGCGATCTTCGCCGAACAGGTGGACCGCACGGTGATCGACGCCGAGCAGGCGAAGATCGCCGAACTGCAGAACGAACAGCAGCGCCTGCTCATCGACCAGCTGCTGCAGGAGCGCGAGATCCTCGAACCGCAGCAGCGCGCGCGGCTCGCCCAGGTGCTCACGCAGCAGTCGTTCGGCGCCGACAGCATCGAGCAATTGCACCGCAAATGACGGATTGCACGGCGCGATGGAACAAAACCGTCGCGCCTGCGTTAGAACATCAGGAGCCGCACTTCGCCGGCTCGCTCAATGGAGTTCTATCGATGATCCGCAAACCCCACGCTCTCGCCCTCGCCATCATCCTCGCCGGCACCCTCGGCCACGCCGGCACCAGCCTCGCCGCCACCAGCCATGACCACGGCCACGGCGAAGGCGCGCCGGCGCTGCAACTCGATGCCGGCAAGCGCTGGGCCACCGACGCGCCGCTGCGCCAGGCAATGGGCACCATCAACAACGATATGCGCCAGGCGCTGCCGGCGATCCACGAAGACCGTCTGCCCGCCGCCCGCTACGGCGAACTGGCCGAGACGGTGCGCGGCCAGGTCGCCTACATGGTGGAGAACTGCAAGCTGAGCGCCGAGGCCGACGCGCAGCTGCACCTGATCATCGCCCAGCTGCTCGCCGGTGCCGACGCCATGAGCGGCGCCCCGGCCGGTCAGCGCGACGGCGCGGTGACGGTGGTCGGCGCGCTGGGCGACTACGCCACTTACTTCGCCGACGACAGCTTCAAGCCGCTGGAACACTGATCGACCGCCGCGCTCAACCCTTGTCCGGCCGTGCCGGCGGGGCCGCTTTCACCGCGAGCGGCACCTCGGCGGCCACCGCTTCCGACTCGCCCTCGCCGCTGCGATCTCCGCTGGTGTTGGCCAGCAGGCTGGCGGTGGCGGTCTGCAGGTAGGCGTGCAGCTGGCGCAGCAGCTGCGGCTGATCCTCGGCAGCGGCGATCCGCTCGCCAGCCGGTTCACCGCCCAGGCGATAGCGATACAGCCGCGCCGGCTGCTCCTTGGGCTGTACCAGCACCCGATCACCGCGGATCAGCGCCACGGTCTGGTCGCTGCCCGACGGCTTGACGATGCCGAAACCCGGATCGTCCGCCGGCAGGCTGAGCAAATCGCGGCCCCAGCATTGATGACGCACCTCGCCACCGAGGCGGCCCATGATGGTCGGCACCACGTCCACCTGCGTACCGACCACCTCGCGACGGCTGCCGAAACGCTCGGTGACGCCCGGGGCGATCAGCAGCAGCGGCACGTGGAAGCGCAGCAAGTCCATCTCGGTGACTTCCTCCGGCGCGCCGAAACCGTGGTCGCCGACCACCACGAACAAGGTCTGCTTGAACCAAGGCTGGTTACGCACCTTGTCGAAGAACTGCCCCAGCGCCCAGTCCGAATAACGCATCGCCGTCAGATGCTGATCCAGCGCGCCATGCCCCTCGACAGCAGCGACCGGCAACTGCTCGGGCAGCGCATACGGCGTGTGGTTGGACAGCGTCTGCAGCAGCGCATAGAACGGCGCGCCGTTATCCAGCTTGCCCAGCTCCTCGGCGGCGCGGGTGAACATGTCCTGGTCGGAAACGCCCCAGGTCGGGTCGGAAACCACCGGATTCACGTAGTCGTTGCGGCCGACGAAGCGCTTCATGCCCTGGTTGCCGAAGAACCCCGCCTGGTTGTCCCAGGCGAAATCGCCGTTGTAGACGTAAACGTCGTCGAACGCCCGCGCACCGAGCAGCTGCGGCAGGCCGGAGAAGCGATGGCCGCCTTCGGGCGTCTGCATCAGGTACTCGAAGCCCGGCAGGTTGGGAAAGCAGGCCATGCTGGCGAACATGCCCTGGTGGGTGTGGGTGCCGTTGGCGAAGAAGCGCTCGAACAACAGCCCCTCGCCGGCCAGGCGGTCGAAGTTCGGCGTGATGCCGTCGGCACTGCCGAGCGCGCCGACATAGCGGCCGGCGAAGCTCTCCATGAGGATCACCACCACGTTGCGCACCGCCAGCTGGCCGTCCGCCGGCGGCTGGAAGTCACGGCGCACCGGCGCCAGCTCGGCGTCCACCAACCGGTCGTTGGCGGTCAGCAGCAGCTCGCGGGTGATAGCCTGCGCATCCGCCACCGGCAGTGTCGCCTTCCAGCTATTGTCGCGGTGGCTGGAAAAGCGGTTCTTCGCCGCGTCATACAGCGACAGTGTCGCGTTCAGGCCGAGGTGATTGGCGAACATCGACTCGGTGGTAAAGGCATCGCCCCAACGCAGCGGCGGTCCCTGGCGCAGCGTGCCGCGGGCAGCCACCACGCAGACCAGTATCAGCACGCCGAATACCGCCGCGCGGGTATACCAGGCCGAGCCGCGGCGGCTCGCGCCGGTCTCGCGCACAGCCGGCGCGCCACGGGTCAGCCGCTCCAGCCAGCCGAACAGGGCGTACATCGCCGCGCTCGCCACACCCCAGCTCGCCAGCAGTTGCAGTACCGGGAAGCCGTGCCAGAGCATGCTCAGCACCGTCGCCGGGTCTTCCTGCAGATACTGGAACACCAGACTGTTCAGGCGCTGATGGAACTCGCGATAGAAGTTCAGCTCGATCAGCCCGAGCAGGATCGTCAGGCTGGCACACACACTCAACCACAGCCGCAGCAGGCCCCGGGCGGCCATCATGCGCATGCTCAGCACGCCGAGCAGCAGTGGCAGCAGGATGTACACCGTTACCCGCAGGTCGAAGCGCAGGCCGTTGCCGAACGCCTCGACGAAGCTGGCAAGCGGCGTGCTGCCGATCAGTTCGCGGTTGAACAGCAGCAAGCCCAGCCGCAGCAGCGCAAACAGCGCCAGCAGGGCCAGCGCACTGGCGAACGTGAAGCGCAGGTGCGCGGCCAGGCAATTGAAGCCGGACGCCGGGCGCTCTCGAGCAGGGCGTCGCAAAGAGGAAAGCATGGGTACGTCCTTCAGGGGATGAGGATCACCGCCCAGACCAGACCGATCAGGCACAGCGCCAGCAATTGCGCGGCGCTTCCCATGTCCTTGGCCTGTTTGGCGAGCGGATGCAGTTCGAAAGAGATGCGGTCGACCGTCGCCTCGATGGCCGAGTTGAGCAGTTCGACGATCAGGCCGAGAAACACCACGGCAATCAGCACGGCGCGCTCGACGCGGCTGACGTCGAACAGAAACGCCAAGGGAATCAGCAGCAGATTCAGCAGCACCAGCTGGCGAAACGCCGCTTCGCCTCTATAAGCGGCCTTGAGACCTGCAGCCGAATAGCCGGACGCGTACCAGATGCGCGCCAGTCCGCTGCGCCCCTTCAGCGCCGCACCGTCGGCCGGCACGTCGACGCTGGCCACGGTATCGGTAGCCGCGCAGGTCGGCTCAGATGACATCGCAGCGCAACTCGCTGAAGGTGCGGTGGGCGGCCAGCAATCGTTGCCAGTCCTGTTCCGGCATGGCCTGGCGATGACGCTTGAGCTGGCGCAGGTCATGCCGTGCCGCGGCGCTGCGCCGCAAACGGCGACGACTCTTTTCCAGATCGAGCAGCGCGACTTCGACGCTGGCCGCGTCACCTTCACCCTGAACCCTGATGAAGATGTGCTTGGGGTAGCAGCAGCCATGCTGCCAGCGTGCCTGATGAATGCGCGCCAGGGTGATCCCGACCGCCGCTAGCATGCGCTCCTGTACCGTCGGGCCGAAGCGCCCCCCCAAGTCCTGTTGATACCAGTCCTCCAGGCTGACGAAGCCTTCCAGCTCCGCCGTCACCAGCAGCGCCTGCCACTGGCCGGCCTGTTGTCGCGTGCCGAAGTAGACCAGTTCCGGCACCTGCACGCCGAGCCGGGCGAATGCTTGCAGCGCCTGCAATTCGCGCAGCACCGTGGGCCGGCCGAACGGGTGCAGCAGCGAGCGATACAGGTGGCCAATCTGCCGTTTGCAGTACAGCAGCGGCTGCTGCGGATCGCGTAGCCGTATCCGTTGCACGCCGCTTTCGCCGGCGCGCCGCTGATTGGGCTCCTCGACCCATTCGCCCTGGGTGTTCCACCAGCGCTGGAAGGTGCTGGTACGCGCTTCGCGGGCCGGCAGTACGAGTGGTCGGCTCATGTTCAACCCCGCTTGCGCAGCACGTAGACCCGCCACATGGCGTAGCCCGGGAGGAAGTCATTACGGTCGAGGATGTCGAAGCCGGCCTCGGCGAACTCCGCCTCGATCACCGAACGGGCGACGACGAAGCGGTTCTGGTTGTCCTTCGCCGGCCGGCGGCGCTCCAGGCGCTTGCGCTTCCAGGCCTTGTAGTTGCCATCGACCCACAGCGAGACGATCAGCGTGTCACGGGTGACGCGGTGGAACTCACGCAGCATCGCCAGCCGGTGCTCCGGGTCGGCGATGTGGTGCAGTAGGCGCATGCAGAAGATGTTGTCTACCGCGTTGTCACCCATGTCGATGGCGAAGGCGGAGGTCTGAAAGGTCTCGACCCGCTTGAGCACTTCCAGCGAATGCGCCGATTCGGCGATCGCCAGCATGTCGGCGGAGTTGTCGGCGGCAAAGATCATCCGGCTTGGGTGCTCGGCCAGCAGCGGCCAGAAGCGCCCGGCGCCGCACGGCAGGTCCAGCACCAGATCAGGATCGCCGGCGATCTTCAGTGCGCGGCGCGCCATCTGCTCGTCACGCCAGTGCGACAGCCGCCGGGCCGGGCCATCCTGATGCTTGTGCAGGTATTCGTAGGCGTGCTGGCGGTCGTACTTGCGCGAGAACTCCAGTTCGATAGGGCTCGATGTGGTCATGGCGGGCATTCCGGTTGGAAACGGAACGCCAAACTAACCAGGCAGACATCAAGGGCACGTCAACGGGATGTGAAAAAAACGTCAAACCGCGCCGTCATGAAAGCGCACCTGAAAACAGCTGCCCTGCGGTTGCCGCGGCACCACACCTACCTGCCAGCCCTGGTGCGCGCAGATCCGCTTGACCAGCGACAACCCCAGCCCCAGCCCTTCGCCGCGCCCCTCGGCACCCCGCACGAACGGCTGAAACATGCGCTCCTGCTCCGCCAGGGGAATGCCCACGCCGCTGTCCTCGACGCGAAAGCCACCTTCGTCGAGGACCAGCCGCACCGTGCCGCGGTCGGTGTAATGCAGTGCGTTGCGCAGCAGGTTGGACATCACCGTGCCGAGCAGGGTGTGGTTGTAGACGCCGCGGTCCTCGCCCTCCTCCAGCAGCTCGAAGGCCAGGCCCTTCTCCGCCAGCAACGGTGCCCAGCGCTCGCTCTGCTCGGTCGCCACGCTCCGCAAGCTGGCGTCGCCGGCCAAGGACGTCTGTTGCGGACGCGCCCGCGCCAGCATCAGGAAGGTTTCCACCAGCTCATGCATTTCCTGCGCGGCGCGCTGGATGCGCGCCAGCGGTCGCTGCGCGGCTGGCGACAGCTCGGCCCGCTGCTCGAGCAGCTCGCAGGCGCCGAGCACCACCATCAGCGGCGTGCGCAGTTCATGGCTGACATCGGCGGTGAACAGCCGCTCACGCTCCAGGATCTGGCGCAGCTGGCCGAGGGTGCTGTCGAACGCAGCGGCCAGATGGCCGACCTCGTCATCGGGATACTGCAGTGCCAGCGGCGGCGCCAGCGGATGCAGCTGGTCGCGGTGGCGCACCTGGTTGGCCAGGCGGCTGACCGGTGCCAATACCCGGTTGGCCATCAGCCGCCCCAGCGCCCAGGCACCCAACACGCTGAGCAGAAAGCCGGCCAGCACGACGTTGAACAGCGCATCCTCACGGGCCTCGAACTCGTGCTGCTCCTGCACCAGCACGTAGCGCTCAGCGCCGACCTTGCGCACATAGACGTAGTAGGCATCGTCCTCGGTGAACCCCTCGCCGAGCCCGGCAAACGCCTTTGGCATCGGGTGCTCGGGCAGATGCGCGGCGAAGAAGTGGGTGCTGGTGTCCAGCTGCGGTGTCCGTCCGTTTGGCAGGTCCTCGTTGAGCACGATGTCCAGGTCGCGACTCAGCTCCTCGGTGACCAGCTGCTCCTCGATGAAGTGCACCACCCCGACGATGCCGAGGGCGAACGCCCCACTCACCACCAGCGTCATCAGCGTGAAGGCGATGACGATCCGCCGCGCCAGCGGCTGCTTAGCGAGCATCGCAGTCCTCCGCCAGGCGGAAGCCAAGGCCGTGCACGGTATGCAGCAACGGCTTGGCGAACGGCTTGTCGAGCACCTGGCGCAACTGGTGGATATGGCTGCGCAACGCATCGCTGTCCGGCACGTGATCACCCCAGACGGCATCTTCCAGCGCTTCGCGGCGCACCACCGCCGGGCTGCGCTGCATGAGGATCGCCAGCAGCTTGTGGCCGATAGGGTTGAGGCGAATCGGCTGGCCACCACGACTGGCCTCTAGGGTGTCCAGGTCGTAGCAGAGATCGGCCACCTGCAGCTGCCGGCGACGCGATCCCTGGCAGCGACGCAGGATCGCCTCGATACGGGCAACCAGCTCGGACAGCGCGAAGGGCTTGATCAGATAGTCGTCGGCACCGGCCTGCAGCCCCTTGATGCGGTCAGGCAGGGCATCGCGGGCGGTGAGCATGATGATCGGCGTATCACGCCCGGCATCGTCACGCAGGCGTTTGCACACCTGCAGTCCGTCGATGCCCGGCAGCATCAGGTCCAGCACGATCAGGTCGTAGTCCTGAGTGGCGGCCAGGTGCAGGCCGCTGAGGCCGTCCTGCGCGCAGTCGACCACGTAGCCCTTGAGCTCCAGGTAGTCGAGCACGTTGGCGAGGATGTCACGGTTGTCTTCGATGACGAGAATGCGCATATCGGTTCGCTAGCAGGCAAATGACGGAATTTTCACGCCTTCTTTACGAAGGGCTCACAGGCGGGTGCGCAGACTTCGCCGCGTTCGTCCTTAGCCGTGGATCATACGATGCCTTTTCCCCGACATGCTCAGCTTCGTTATCTCGCCCTGCTTCTGGGCCTCTGGCTCGGCACCTTCGTGCTGACTCGCTCGGCGTTGCTCGTCGCGCACTGGCAGGAGGCGACCGCCGGCCCGCTCGACATCCTGCGCATCTATGCCGAAGGCGCGATCTACGACCTGGCCTACCTGGCCTTTGCCGCCGTGCCGCTGGCGCTGTATCTCGCGCTCTGCCCGCGAAAGATCTGGGCCAGCCGCTGGCACCGCTTCGGCCTGCGCCTGCTGCTGGTGCTGAGCCTCTACGCGATGCTGTTCACCGCGGTGGCCGAGTGGCTGTTCTGGGACGAGTTCGGCGTGCGCTTCAACTTCATCGCAGTGGATTACCTGGTCTACTCCGACGAGGTCATCCACAACATCATGGAGTCCTACCCGCTCTTCACCCTGCTCGGCCTGCTCGCCGCTCTGGCCCTGGCACTCGGCCTGGCCCTGCAGCGGCCGCTCAGCCGCGCCCTTGCCGCGCCGAGCCTGCCCTGGCGCGGGAGCCTGGCGACGCTGGCCGGCGTAGCGGGCCTGGCACTGGCCGCGGCACTGGTGGTTGGCCAGGACTTTCCGCGCGGCAGCGGCGGCAACGCCTACCAGCGCGAGCTGGCGAGCAACGGCCCGTTCCAGTTCTTCGCCGCCTTTCGCAACAACGAGCTGGACTATCCGCAGTTCTACGCCACGCTGCCCGACGCCGAGATCGGCAGCCGCCTGCGCCGGGAAGTCGCCGAGCCGAATGCGCGCTTCCTCGGCAAAGACCCGCTGGACATCCGCCGGGCGATCGACAACCCCGGCCAGCCGCGTCATCTGAACGTCGTGCTGGTGACCATCGAGAGCCTCAGCGCCAAGTACCTGGGCAGCTTCGGCGACGCGCGCGGGCTGACCCCCAACCTCGACGAGCTGCGCAAGCACAGCCTGACCTTCACCAACTTCTACGCCACCGGCACGCGCACCACCCGTGGCCTGGAGGCGATCACCCTGTCCGTGCCGCCGACTCCGGGGCGCTCGATCGTCAAGCGCATCGGTCGCGAGAGCGGCTTCGCCAGCCTCGGCCAGCAACTCGGCGCCCAGGGTTACGACAGCGTGTTCCTCTACGGTGGGCGCGGCTATTTCGACAACATGAGCGCCTTCTTCGGCGGCAACGGCTACCGCGTGGTCGACCAGAGCAGCGCCGACGAAGCGGACATCCACTTCAAGAATGCCTGGGGCATGGCCGACGAGGACCTCTATGCCCTGGCCATGCGCGAGGCCGATGCCGACCACGCCGCCGGCAAGCCGTTCCTGCTGCAGCTGCTGACCACCTCCAACCACCGCCCCTACACCTACCCGGACGGCCGCATCGACATCCCCTCCGGCGAGGGCCGCGAAGGTGCGGTGAAGTACACCGACTACGCCATCGGCCAGTTCCTCGACAAGGCGCGGCGCAAGCCCTGGTTCAAGGACACGCTGTTCGTCTTCGTCGCCGACCATACCGCCGGCAGCGCCGGCTCGCAGGACCTGCCGGTGGCCAACTACCACATTCCGCTGTTCGTCTACGCGCCGGGCCTGATCGAGCCGCGCGAGTTCACCGGGCTGGCCAGCCAGATCGACCTGGCCCCGACTCTGCTCGGCCTGCTGAACATGGATTACGTGTCGACCTTCTTCGGCCGCAACCTGTTGCGCGAGGATGCCGCGCCGGGACGCGCACTGATCGGCAACTACCAGCACCTGGGCCTGTTCGACGGCCGCGACCTGGCGATCCTCAGCCCGCGCCTGCAGGTACGTCGGCATGACGAGGCGCTGCGCTCGAGCCGCGAATCCGAGGCACCGCTGAGCGACCCGCTGGTGCAGCGCGACATCGCCTACTACCAGGGCGCGAGCTACAACTACCGCCAGGGCCTGCTGAGCTGGCGGGCGCCAGCACCGCACGCCGATCAGCTCAGCCAACGCTAGACCGACCCGGCGCCCGACCAGGGCGCCTCTGGAGTTCCGATGCCCCGCCTACCCGACCGCTGCGAAAGCAGCCGCCCGTACAATTTCGTCCTTGGTTTCGGCGTGCCCGCCGCGCTGATGCTGGCACTGCTGATCGGCGACCCCAGCGAACTCGACTTCGCCTTCTCCCGGCTGTTCTACGAGCCGGGCGTCGGTTTCGTCGGCCGACACAGCTGGCTGCTCGAGGACTTCCTGCACGACCGCGTCAAGCAGGCGGTGATCGTCATCGGCGTGCTGGCCATCGCCGGCTTTCTGGTCAGCCTGCTGCCGACGCGCCTGGCGCGCTGGCGCCGCTCGCTGGGTTACCTGGTGCTGGCACTCGGCGTGTCGACCAGCATCGTCACCCCGCTCAAGGCCCTGACCGGCGTGCATTGCCCCTGGAGCCTGACCGACTTTGGCGGCCAGGAGACCTTCACGCCGCTGCTGGCCGAACGCGCACCTACGCTCAAGCCCGGTCGCTGCTGGCCCGGCGGGCACGCCTCGGCGGGCTTCTCGCTGCTGGCGCTGTTCTTCGTGTTGCGCGACCGCCGCCCGCGCCTGGCGCGCTACGCGCTGGGGCTGGCACTGGGCCTGGGCACGGTGATGTCGCTGGGCCGGGTCATGCAGGGCGCGCACTTCCTCTCGCACAACCTGTGGACGCTGCTGTTCGACTGGACGATCTGCCTGGCCTGCTACCGCCTGGTGCTCTATCGGCCGGCGCCGGCTCTGCAAGGTGCCGTCGCCGTCGAGCCCGCGCTCTAGTCAGCCGCCGGAAACGACAAAGGCGCAGGGTGCGGTTGCCCCTGCGCCTTTTTCTCGTCTGGACCTCGGCCGCTGGCTCAGCGATGGAAGGCCTCGGCCCGGTCCTGGTCGACCTGATGACGCCACTCGCGGTCACGCTGGCGCTGCCAGGCATCGCCACGCCGCGACGGCAGGCCACCGCTGCCCAGCGGCAGCGCCTCGCACTGGCGATAGCCGTCATCCCAGCCCTGCGCATAGAGCGGCTGGCTCAGGTAGCGCGGCACGTCCTTGCGAAATGCGGCCATGGCGCCGGCGGCCTGGCGGCCGCTGCTGCAACCGGCACCATAGCCCTCGAGGTAGGCCGGCGGATAGCCGTCGCCGGCGGGCTGAGCGGGGTCACCCTGACAGCCCGCCAGCACCAGTGCGGCGAACAACAGCGCCCGCGGCGCAGCGGCAGGCCGCCCCGCACGAGACCGGGTCGAGGAGCAATCAGGCAAACGGCGCATGAACATCGAATCACCCTGCAGGAGGCGACCGCACGCAGGCAGCGCGCGGCATCCGAAGCAGTCTGCGCGGGGCGCCGTCAGGGTTCCGTCAAACCGGCGTGAATGAAACGTGAAGCCGCGGGCGCCGGCCCGCCACTCGACCAGCGGCGAGGCCGCTGGCTTCAGCCCTCGCGGCGAAAGCTGTAGAACAGGTTCGGTTCGCTGACTACGTATAGCGTGCCGTCATTGTCGATCGTCACGCCTTCGGGCTGCGGTGCCGAGCGTTTCAGATCGCTGAACAGGCCGTTGAGGCTGCGGTAGCTGAGCATCCGCCCGTCGCCGCTGAGCTCCATCACCAGATGCGACTCGTCGCTGAGCAGAATCAGGTGGCCGGTGGCGGCATCGAAGTGGATGTCCGAAAGGTCGGTGGCGAACACCTGGCCCGTGATCCAGTCGCTGTGGTCGCGCACCTTCAGCTGCAGCCCCCCGTCGAGGCTTGCCGCCACGCCATCGACCTCGTAGAGCTGGCGCGGGTCGCGCTCCTTGACGATGAACATGCGGTCGCCCGCGGCATCGTAGGTCACCCCTTCGAAACCCTTGTTGCCGTTGAGGTTGATGCCCAGGGAAAAGAACCTGGCCTCGGCGCTGTCGATGGTGCGCGGCACGGCCGGCAACTGGAAGATGCTCACCTGCTGGGCCCGTTCGTCGGACACCGCCACGCGCCCGCCGCCCATGTAGGTGAGCCCTTCAATGTCGCCAAAACCCTGCAGCGGATAGCGCTCGAGCAGCTCGCCGGTCTTGCTCAGCGCGACGATTTCGGTCGGCCCACCGTTGACCACGCCCAACAGGCGGTCAAGGTCGGTGTCATAGGTGATGGCCGACAGGTTGCGTGCGATGCCCTCGATCGGCTTGGCGTCGATCTGCACCCGGTAGGCGGGCAGCCAGCGATTGGCGACGCCCTGATCGGTGACGTTCATCTGCCGGGTCAGGTAGAAGTACAGCCGCTCGTCCCAGTGCAACGCCACACCGACGCCCAGGCCGACCAGCAGCGCCAGCAGGCCGAACAGCCGACGCCGGCCGAACCGCAGCTTCAGGCGTTGCCCGGGGTAAAGGGAGATCTGCATCATCGTGGTACTTCCTCGTCCTGGCGCCGCCAGTTCTGTTCGGTAAGGAGCGTCCAGTGCCCGTGCTGTCCCGTTTCATGGCCCGCCTGCAAGGCTGGGCCCGTGCCCTCAAGCGCGACGTCATGGCGCTCTGGTTCTGCGCCCGCCACCCGGCGCTGCCCTGGTGGCTGCGCCTGCTGACCCTGGCCATCGTCGCCTACGCCCTGAGCCCGATCGACCTGATCCCCGACTTCATTCCGCTGCTCGGCTACCTCGACGACCTGCTGCTTCTGCCGCTGGGCATCTGGCTGGTACTGCGCCTGACGCCGCCGCAGGTGCTGGCCGAAAGCCGAGAGCAGGCGCTGGCCTGGGAGGCACGGCGTGCGGCCCGCCCGACCAGTCGCGCCGGTGCCTTGGCAGTCGTGCTGATCTGGCTGCTCGGCGCCGCGCTGGCCGGCTACTGGCTGCTCGGGCAAGGCCGACCATAACCAGCACCTTGTGAAAAAAACGTAACGGCCGAGCGCCGCCAGAACAGCGCTCGCCGCTTAAGACTGCCTTAAGTTTGCCGCCGCAGACTCCAGCCCAGATTCCTGAACCGAGGTTCCCCGAATGGAACTCCCCTGGGTTGATCACACTGACGTACTGGCACGCATCGGCCGCGAGCGGCCGATGACCCTGCAACTGGCCCAACCCGATCAAGGCGAGCGCCGCATGGCGCTGGAAGCCTTCATCCACCAGCGCTTCGCCGAGCACTACGGGGCGCACGTGAAGCACTTCATGCCCTGCCTGCTTGGCCTGCACGACGAAGACGGCACCGTGCAGGGCGCGGTCGGCCTGCGCAGCGCGCGGCGCCGCCCGCTGTTTCTCGAGCGTTATCTGGACGCACCGATCGAAGAGGCCGTCAGCCTGCGCAGCGGCCGGGCGATCCCCCGCGAGGAGATCGTCGAGGTCGGCAACCTGGCCGCCTTCGGCAATGCCTCGGCACGCCTGTTGATCGTCGCGCTGACCGACCTGCTGGTCGCCCAGGGCTTTCGCTGGGTGGTGTTCACCGGTACTCCGGCGCTGCTCAACAGCTTCCAGCGTCTGGCGCTGACGCCGCTGCCCCTGGGCCTGGCCGATCCGGCACGAATGGGCGACGAGCTGCCGGACTGGGGCAGCTACTACGCCAGCCGCCCGCAGGTGATGGCCGGCGAGATCCTGCCCGGCCACCAGCATCTGCTGCAGCTCGGCGTGTACGCCAGGCTTGGCTATCAGCCGCTGTTCGATACCAGCGAGGTGCCCCATGCAGCCTGCAGCTGAACGCTTCTGGACGGCCCTTGAACAGCACAGCGGTATTGCCCTGAGCGAGGGCACGCGCCAGCTGAGCTATGCCGAACTGCGCCACGAGGTCGCCGCCCGTGCCAGCCGGCTCGAAGCGCTCGGCGTCGCGCGCGTCGCGCTGGCCCTGGACAATGGCCTGGAATGGGCGCTGTGGGACCTCGCGCTGCTGCGCGCCGGGCTGGTCTGCGTACCGCTGCCGGGCTTTTTCTCGCCGGCGCAGCAGGCGCACGTGCTGGAACACGCGGGCATCGATTGCCTGATCGGGGCGACCCCGGCACCGATCGAGCGCAGCAGCTTCACCGCCCAGGAGCCCGGCCTGTACCTGCGTCAGCCGGGCGCCGTCACCGCGGTGCCGCCCGGCACCCTGAAAATCACCTATACCTCCGGCACCACCGGCCAGCCCAAGGGCGTGTGCCTGGATGCACGCGCACAGCTCGCGGTGGCCGAGAGCCTGCGGCAGGCCAGCCTGCCGTGCGACGTGCGCCAGCACCTGTGCGTGCTGCCGCTGGCGACGCTGCTGGAGAACATCGCCGGGCTCTATGCGCCGCTGCTGGCCGGCGCACGGGTCGAGCTGCGCCCGCTGGCGGAGATCGGTTTCAGCGGTGCGGCGGGCTTCGAGCTGCAACGTTTGCTGGTCACGCTGCAGACAAGCCAGCCGCACAGCCTGATCCTGCTGCCGCAGCTGTTGCTGGCTCTGGTCAGCGCCGCCGAGCAGGGCGTGCCGATGCCGACCTCGCTGCGCTTTATCGCGGTCGGTGGCGGCCGCGTCGCGCCGCAGCTGTTGGAGCGCGCCGAGCGGCTCGGCCTACCGGTGTTCGAGGGCTACGGCCTGTCCGAGTGCGCCTCGGTGGTCTGCCTGAACACACCCGAGGCACGGCGCATCGGCACGGTCGGCCGGCCGCTGGCGCACGTCGAACTGCGCTTGGCCGACGATGGCGAGGTACTGGTGCGCGGCCCGCATATGCTCGGCTACCTCGGCGAACCGCCGCAGGTCGGCGAGTGGCTGCCGACCGGCGACCTCGGCCACTTCGAGGATGGCTTCCTGATCCTGCACGGGCGCAAGAAGCACCAGTTCGTCACCGCCTACGGGCGCAACGTCAACCCGGAATGGGTGGAGGCCGAGCTGGTGCAGCAGGCAGCCATCGCTCAGGCCTGGCTGCATGGCGAGGCACTGGCACAGAACGCCGCCGTGCTGGTGCCCAGACGCGGCGATTGCAGCGATGCCGAGCTGCGGGCGGCAGTCGAGCGGGTCAACGCCGGCTTGCCGGACTACGCCCGCGTGCACCACTGGCTGCGCGCCGCCGAGCCCTTCACCGCCGGCAACGGCCTGGCCACCGCCAACGGCCGGCTGCGTCGCAACGCCCTCTTCAACCATTACCAATCGGCGATCAACGCCCTTCTGTCCTGACTTTCGAGGTTCATCATGGATTTCTTCGACCAGTTGCAACACCAGACCAATGCCGAGCGCGAATACCTGCTTGGCGCGCCGATCATCCACTCCGCGCTCGCCGGCACCGCGACCCACGAGCAGTACATCGCCTTCCTGACCCAGGCCTACCACCACGTCAAGCACACGGTGCCGCTGTTGATGGCTTGCGGCGCACGCCTGCCGGAACGGCTGGAGTGGCTGCGCGAGGCGATCGCCGAATACATCGAGGAAGAAATCGGCCATCAGGAATGGATCCTCAACGACATCCGCGCCTGTGGCGGCGATGCCGAGGCGGTGCGCCACGGCCAGCCGGCGCTGCCCACCGAACTGATGGTCGCTTACGTCTACGACCACATCGCGCGACACAACCCGGCGAGCTTCTTCGGCATGGTCAACGTGCTCGAAGGCACCAGCATCGCCCTGGCGACCCAGGCCGCCGGCGTGCTGCAGGACAAACTTCAGCTGCCGGCCAAGGCGTTCAGCTACCTGACCTCGCATGGCAGCCTGGACCTGGAACACATCGAATTCTTCAAGCGCCTGATGAACCGCCTCGACGACGAGGACGACAAGGCCGCCGTGGTGCACACCGCGCGCGTCGTCTACCGCCTCTACGGCGACATCTTCCGCAGCCTGAGCGCGCCGGAGCACGACCATGCAACTGCGTGACGCGCGCATCCTGCTGACCGGCGCCAGCGGCGGCATCGGCCAGGTGCTGGTCGAGCGGCTCTGCGCGAACGGCGCACGGCTGTTACTGGTGGGACGCGACAGTCTTGCCCTGGAAGCGCTGACGCGTCGCTATCCGGGGCAGGTCAGCCTGGTCTGCGCCGACCTCACCCAGCGCAGTGGCCGGCATACCGTGCTCGATGCAGCGCGGCATTTCGGCGGCCTCAACTGCGTGATCAATGCCGCCGGGATCAACCAGTTCAGCCTGCTCGAACAGCAGGACGAGGACGCCATCGCCCGCCTGATCGGCGTCAACGTCACCGCCACGCTGCAGCTGACCCACCTGCTGCTGCCGCTGCTGCGCCAGCAACCGCAGGCGCTGCTGGTCAATCTCGGTTCAACCTTCGGCTCCATCGGCTACCCGGGTTTCGCCGCCTACTGCGCGAGCAAGTTCGCCCTGCGCGGTTTTTCCGAGGCGCTGCGCCGCGAGCTGGCCGACAGTCACGTCAAGGTGCTCTACATCGCCCCGCGCGCCACCCGTACGACCATGAACAGCGACGATGTGGTGGCGATGAACAACGAGCTGCAGGTGGAGATGGACGATCCGCAAGAAGTCGCGCGGCAGATCGTCCACGCCATCGCCGCCGAGCGCGAAGAGCTCTACCTCGGCTGGCCGGAAAAACTCTTCGTGCGCCTCAACGGGCTCCTGCCGCGGCTGGTCGACCAGGCCCTGCGCAAACAGTTGCCGGTGATCAAGCGCTTCGCCGGCGCCGAACAGCCGCAGCCACCCACACCCCAGCCCAACTCAACCGGAGAACACCCATGAAGCGCCTGCTCGGCCTCTGCGCCCTGATGCTGGCCCTGGCCAGCCACCCCTCCTTCGCCCTCAGCCCGGCCGGCGAATCGTCGCTGCAGCAGATCCAGACGCGCTGGGCGGAGATCAACTACCTGCTGCCCGCCGCACAGCGCGAAGCGGCCTTCGCCCGGCTCGCTTCGGAAGCCGAAAGCGCGGTGGTCGGCGAACCGCAGGCCGCCGAGTTGCACATCTGGCACGGCATCGTGCTCAGCACCTGGGCCGGCGCCAAGGGCGGGCTCGGCGCGCTGGGTCTGGTCAAGCAAGCTAAAGCTGAACTGGAGAAAGCCATCGAACTTGAGCCACAGGCGCTGGATGGCTCGGCCTACACCAGCCTCGCCAGCCTCTACTACCAGGTGCCCGGCTGGCCGATCGGCTTCGGTGACGAGGACAAGGCTGAGGCGCTGTTCAAGCAGGCGCTGGCGCTGAACCCGAACGGCATCGACCCGAACTACTTCCACGGTGATTTCCTGCTGCGTCAGAAACACTACGGGGAAGCGCGCGCGGCGCTGGAAAAGGCCCTTGCCGCGCCCGACCGTGCGGGTCGTGAAGTCGCCGATGCCGGTCGCCGCGACGAAGCCCGCGCGCTGCTCGCGCAGGTCAAGGAAAAGCTGGAATAACCGGCTGCGGCGGCGTTGAATGCACAGCAATGCCGCGAACCCTTCAGGACGACAGGAACGACATGCGCATTCTGCTGGTGGAAGACGATCGCGCCCTCGGCGAGGGCATCCGCACCGCACTCAAGCCCGAGGGCTACACGGTGGACTGGCTGCAGGACGGCGCCAGCGCGCTGCATGCGCTGAGCCACGAGAGCTTCGAGCTGGCCATCCTCGACCTCGGTCTGCCGCGTATGGACGGTCTGGAAGTGCTCAAGCGCCTGCGCGCCAGCGCCAACCCGATCCCGGTGCTGGTACTCACCGCGCGCGATGCCACCAGCGACCGCATCGCCGGGCTGGATGCCGGCGCCGACGACTACCTGGTCAAGCCGTTCGACGTCGCCGAACTCAAGGCCCGCCTGCGCGCTCTGCTCCGGCGCAGCTTCAATCGCCCTGAGCCGGTACTGGAGTACCGCGGCATCCTGCTCGACCCGGTCAATCAGCAGGTCAGCTACCAGGGCACCCCGATCAACCTGCCGCGCAAGGAGTTCGTCCTGCTGCATGAGCTGATCGCCCAGCCCGGTCGCGTGCTGACCCGCGATCGACTGCAGCAGGTGCTCTACGGCTGGGACGAGGAAGTCGAGAGCAACGCGCTGGAGGTGCATATCCATCACCTGCGCAAGAAATTCTTCCCCGAACTGATCCGCACCGTACGTGGGGTCGGCTATTTGGTGGACAAATGCTGAGGCGCTCTATCCGCAACCGCACCCTGGTGCTGGTGCTCGGCATCCTGCTGCTGTCGCTGAGCCTGATTTCCTGGCGCAGTTATCGCGACGCCCGCCACGAGATCGAGGAGCTGTTCGACGCCCAGCTGGCGCACAGTGCTCGACTGGTACAGGGGCTGGTGATGCGCGACATGAATCCGCAGGCCCGCAATGCGCTGCAGCAGGCGCTGGACGCCGCGGTGAATGCGCGGCGCGATCAGGGCGTGCCGGGGCACGACTACGAAACCAAGCTGGGCTTTCAGGTCTACGCAACGGATGGCAGCAGCCTGTTGCAGTCAGCCGGCGCGCCGCACGGCGCCTTGCAGCGGCTGGCCGGCGCCGACTCCGCCTCACCCTTCAGCCATCTGAGCGGCGGCTATCACGACGTGCAGCTCGACGGCCATACCTGGCGGCTGTTCCTGCTGCACGACCGCGAGGACGATCTGTGGATTCTGCTCAGCGAGCGCGGCGACGTACGCGGCGAGCTGGTCGGCAAGATCGCCCGGCGCAGCCTGCTGCCCGACCTCATCGGCCTGCCGCTGCTGGCACTGCTGATCTGGCTGGCGGTGGGCTGGGGTCTGCGCCCGCTGGCGCACATGGCACAGCTGTTGAAGAGTCGCGATCCGGACAACCTCGCGCCGCTGCTGCTGGCGCCGCTGCCGCAGGAGCTGGAGCCGGTGGCCGCCTCGCTGAATCGCCTGCTGCAGCAGGTCAATCAACTGGTCGATCGTGAAAAACGCTTCATCGCCGACGCCGCCCATGAACTGCGCACGCCCCTGGCAGTGCTGCGCATCCATGCGCAGAATGCGCAACAGGCCGAGCAGCCGGATGACCGTGAAGCCGCCCTGCAGCAACTGCTGACCGGCGTCGATCGCACCACCCGCGTGGTCACCCAGCTGCTCACGCTCGCTCGCCTGGAACCCAATGCGCAGCCGCGGCATCCACAGCAGTTGGACCTGCTGCCGCTGTGCCGCGAATGCCTCGCCGAGCTGACGCCGCTGGCCCTGGCGCGCGATCAGGAACTGACGCTGGAAGCTGACGACGTGGCCGATCACCGGCTTCCCGGCGATGCCGCCGCGCTCGCCACGCTGCTGCAGAATCTGGTCGGCAATGCCCTGCAGTACACGCCCGATGGCGGGCAGATTCAGGTCAGCCTCCAGACCATGGAAAACGGCGTCAGCCTACGCGTGGATGACAGCGGTCCGGGCGTGCCGGCAGCGCAGCGCGACAAACTGTTCGAGCGCTTCTACCGCCAGGGCGACGGCCAGGGCGCGGGGCTCGGCTTGGCCATCGTCGCACGCATCGCCGAACTGCACGGCGCGACCATCGAACTGGCGGACTCACCGCTCGGCGGGCTGCAGGTCGGCGTGCACCTGCCCCGCCAGCCACACCACTAGCCCAGACCGACCTGCGGCGAGCTGCCGCGACCGCCCGCCGCAGGCGCAACGGGCATTCGCTAAGGTTCGCTTAAGGCTGGCGCCCTAGACTGCCGACATTCCCCTACTCGGAGTGTGTGAAATGACTGCATCGAACCCTCTGGCACGCTACGGTCGCCTGAGCATTGCCCTGCACTGGCTGATGCTGCTGTTGATCGCAGCCGTCTACGCCACCATCGAACTCAAGGGCAATTTCGCCAAGGGCAGTGAACCGCGCGAACTGCTCAAACACTGGCATGTCATGCTCGGCCTGACGGTGTTTGCACTGGTCTGGCTGCGCTTGGTTGCGCGCTGGCTGCATCCCGCACCCAAAGCGGTCGCCGGAGCCGGCTGGGAACGCGCGCTGGCCAAGCTGATGCACCTGGCGCTGTACGGACTGATGATTGGCCTGCCACTGCTCGGCTGGCTGACCCTGAGCGCGGCGGACAAGCCGATTCCCTTCTTCGGCCTTGAGCTGCCGGCGCTGATCGGCGCCAACAAGGAGCTGGCCGGCGAGTTCAAGGAGCTGCATGAAACGCTGGCGGTGGCCGGCTACTGGCTGATCGGCCTGCACGCGGCGGCGGCCTTGTTCCACCAATACGTGCGCCGCGACGGCACCCTGTTGCGCATGCTGCCGCAGCGCCACCAGGCCTGAGGCGCAGACACGAAAACGCCCGGTCGACTCATCATCGACCGGGCGTTTTCATGGGTCAGCCGAGCAGTTCGCTGAACGGCAGATACTCCACCGTCTCACCCTCTTCCAGCGTGCGGTTGCGCTCGACGATGGCCAGGCCTTCGGCCCAGCTCGCTGAGGTCAGCATCGCTGAGCCCTGACGCGGATGCAGGCACACGCGCATCTCGCCATCGACCTGCTCCAGCCGCGCGCGCAGGTACTGGCGGCGGTTGTTCGGCTTGCGCCAGGCGAAGCCGGCGGTCAGGCGCAGCGGCTTGGGCAGCACCTCGGTGCAACCCTGGGCACTGAGCAGGAACGGCCGCGCCACCACCAGCGAGGTGATCAGCGCCGCCGCCGGATTGCCGGGCAGGCCGATCCACGGCTTGCCATTGACCTCGCCAAACGCCAGCGGCTTGCCCGGCTGGATCGCCAGACGCCACATGTGCAGCTCGCCCAGTTCGCGAATGGCCTGCTTGAGATGATCCTCCTCGCCGACCGAGACGCCACCGGAGGTGATCAGCATGTCCCATTCGGAGGCGGCCAACGCCAGGGCGTCACGGCTGGCGGCCAGTTCGTCGACGAGGATTTCGTAGTCGTGAACCTCCATTCCGAGGCTGCGCAGCACGCTGAGCAGACAGTAGCGATTGGAGTTGTAGATCTGCCCGGGCGCCAGCGGCTCGCCGGGTTCGCGCAATTCGTTGCCGCTGGAGAGCAAACCGATGCGCAGGCGCCGATAGACCGCGACGCGGGCCACGCCGAAGCTCGCCAGCAGACCGATCTCCTGCGGGCGCAGACGCTTGCCGGCCTGCAGCACGGGGGCGCCGGCCTGCAGTTCCTCGCCCTGACGACGCACATGGGCGCCCTGGGTAACGCCGGGGAAATGCACGCGATCAGCCTCGATCTGACAATCCTCCTGCGCCACCACGGTGTCGGCGCCCGGCGGCAGCGGCGCGCCGGTGAAGATGCGCACGGCGTGGCCAGCAGGCAGTTGCTGGTCGGCGGCATCACCAGCGGCGATGCGCCCGGCCAGCGGCAGCCAGCCGCCTTCCGCCGGCAGATCGGCAGCGCGCAGGGCGTAGCCGTCCATCGCGCTGTTGTCCCAGGCCGGCACCGGGAAAGGTGCGTCGAGCGACTCGGCCAGCACCCGGCCAAGAGCATCGGACAAGGCGACGTGTTCCACCGGCGGCAGCGCCGGCACCCGCGCCAGCAGTTCGCCGATGGCCTCGTCGACCGGCTTCAGGCCACTGGTGTCGCAGCCACAGGCGCTCATGAGCGTGGCCCGCAGTACTCGACCGCGGAAGCCTTGAGGTGCGGCACGAAGTTGCAGGGCTTGGTGCGGCTGTCCAGCTGTTCGACGAGGATCTTGTTCCAGGCGGTACGGCAGGCGTTGGTCGAGCCCGGCAGGCAGCAGACCAGGGTGCCGTTGCTCATGCCGGCCAGCGCGCGGGACTGCACGGTGGAGGTGCCGATCTCGCCCAGCGAAACGTAGCGGAACAGTTCGCCGAAGCCATCGACGTCTTTGTCCAG
This sequence comes from Stutzerimonas kunmingensis, assembly GCF_021432085.1. GTDB lineage: Bacteria > Pseudomonadota > Gammaproteobacteria > Pseudomonadales > Pseudomonadaceae > Stutzerimonas. The sequence continues at coordinate 3,819,206 of NZ_CP090366.1, forward strand.
CAGCGGCTGTACCGCCTGAGGAGTGTTGTCGCGGGCGGTGAAGCCGGTACCACCGGTCACCAGCACGACCTGCACGTTCTCGCTGGCAATCCAGCTGCAGACGCGGGCGCGGATCTGCCAGACGTCGTCCTTGACGATGGCCCGCTCGGCCAGCGTATGGCCGGCGCTCTGCAGGCCGTCGATCAGCGCCTGGCCGGAGGTATCGGAATCGATGTTGCGGGTGTCGCTCACCGTGAGCACCGCAATGCTCAGGGGCTGGAATTCGGTGTTGGACAGGTGAGCCATGGCTCGAAACTCCCTTGAAGATGTGTGCGCAGGCTGCACCGGCGCCGTATGCGAACCCATTCCCCATTGGAGGTATGTCCGCGCGGCACGGGTGCCATGAGTCTGACAACGCTGCAGGCGATTGTGCGACCTGGCTCTGCGACAAGGCCCGGCTGCGGCAGCTGGGCACGTGGGTCAAACCGGGGATGCCGGTCGATGGTAGCGAATTAGACGGTTGACTCGTAGCCCATGCCGGCGCCCGCCTCAACCACCACTGGCATTCATGAAGCGCAGCACCTGCACATCGCCGCTGCTGGAGAACTCATGGCGCAGCGGTTTGCGTTGCAGCGCAGCGTGAATAGCGTCGATCACCGGCTGGTCGCTGGTCGGATGGCGGCGCAGCAGTGCGCGCAGATCGATGGAATTCTCGTGGCCCAGGCACAGCAGCAGGCGCCCCTCTACCGTCAGCCGCACACGGTTGCAGGTGGCGCAGAAGTTGTGCGAATGCGGCGAGATAAAGCCGATGCGCGTCTGCGGATGGTCCGCCAGGCGCACGTAGCGCGCCGGGCCGCCGCTCTGCTCGGCCGAATCGATCAGCGCATGGCGCTCGGCGATCAGCGCACGTACTTCGTCGCTGGAGCAGAAGCTCTCACCGCGCGAACGACCGACGTCGCCCAGCGGCATTTCCTCGATAAAGCTCAGGTCGAACCCACCGGCGATGGCGAAGTCCACCAGGTCGGCGACCTCCTCGGCGTTGCGGCCCTTCATCACCACGGCATTGAGCTTGATCCGCTCGAAGCCGGCATCGCGCGCCGCGTCGATCCCGTCGAGCACCTGCTGCAGCTGACCGGTGCGGGTGATGGCGTGGAATTTGGCGGCATCCAGGCTATCCAGGCTGATGTTCAGCCGCTTGACCCCGGCGCGCGCCAGCGGTGCTGCAAGCTTGACCAGCTGCGAGCCATTAGTGGTCATCACCAGTTCGCGCAGGCCGGGCAAGGCCGCGATGCGCTCGCAGAGACCGACGATGCCCTGGCGTACCAGCGGCTCGCCACCGGTGAGGCGAATCTTCTTCACCCCCAAGCCGACGAAGATGCGCGCGATGCGCTCCAACTCCTCCAAACCGAGCACCTGCTGGCGCGGCAGGAAGGTCATGTCCTCGGCCATGCAGTAGACGCAGCGGAAGTCGCAACGGTCGGTCACCGACATGCGCAGGTAGTCGATCTGGCGGTTGTGGGCATCGCGTAATTGAGTCATCGATAACACCTCTGAAGCCTCGTAGGGTGGATGACGTTTGTCATCCACCATGGCCCTGCTCGATGGATGGGTGAAGCGTCATCCACGAGACGTAGAGCCAAGCCGCCGTTATTGCATCAGTGGCGTTTCGGCGCCCTGCATGAGGATGCCTTCGATGTTCGCCGCACCCACCAGGTTCTGCAGGTACTGGCTGACGCCAATCTGCCAGACACGCTGGTTGAGCTCGGCACGAATCGAACCGGCGACCACCTCGTAGGGCAGTTGCTCGCCTTCGATGCGCTGGTCGACGACCACCAGGTGGTAGCCGTAGCGGCTCTCCAGCGGTTGCTGGCACAGGCCTACCGGCAGACGGAACAGCTGGCGCTCGAACTCCGGCACCGTCTGGCCCTTGCTGATCTGGCCCAGCGCACCGCCCTGTGCTTTCGACGGGCAGGCCGAATGCTGCAGCGCCAGCTCGGCGAAGCGTTGCGGGGCGGCCTGCAGTTGGCCGATCAACTGCAGCGCCTGTTCGCGAGCCAGGCTGCGCGCCTCGGCATCATCCGCCGGGCAGGCCAGCAGAATGTGCCGCGCGGCCAGCAACGGCGCGCTGAAGAAGCGCTGCTGATTGCCGCTGTAGTACTGCTGGCAGGCAGCCTCGTCGGCCAGCGGCAGCGGCACTTCCTGCTCGATCAGCGTGCGGGTGGCCGCCTCTTCCTCGCTTTCGCCAGCCTCGGCACGCACCACCAGCCCCAGTTCACCGATGCGCTGCTGCAGCAGCTCGCGCAACACCAGCGCCTGGGTCGCCAGGTAGACGGCCTCTTCGCGGCTTTCCGCCGGGTGGTACTGCAATTCCTGAGCGATGGCCTGAGAGGCAATCGCCACCCCATTGACCCGCACCCGTGGCCATTCCTGTTCGCTGCTGGCAATCAGCAGCGGCTCACCGGATGCCTGCTCGGCAGCCGGCTCGTTATCTTCCTCGTGCGGCAGCTCCTCGAACAGAGGGGCATCTACCGGCACTTCGATTTCCGGACGCGCGCCGCCACCGCAGCCGCCGCTTCCACCTGTGCTACCACCGCATCCACAACCCATGATGATTACCTCGATAAGACGCTTGAACCTTCGAACCGATCGGCCAGACCGGCTGACGCGCCAGGCGTCAGCCGGCAAGGGTCATACCGGGGTCTTGCTCTTTGCCGTGGCAGGCACAGCGGTCGGCACTGCGGTTTCGCGGGCCGGGGCTTCGTAGGTGCGCGGGCGCTGCGGGCGCGGCATGGCCGGCTTGACGCCCTTCTGGCGGACGATCTGGTAGCGCCGGCCCAGGTACCACACCGGGGCACTGACGATGTGCACCAGACGGGTGAAGGGGAACAGCACGAACAGGGTCACGCCGAGGAACACGTGCAGCTTGTAGATGACGCTGACCGACTCGATGGCGACTGCAGCCTTGACCGGCTGCAAGGTGACCAGGCTCTGCGCCCAGGTGCCCAGCAGCACCATCACCGAACCGTCCAGATGGCCGGTGGAGGCGACGATGGTCAGCAGACCCAGCACCAGCTGCGCCAGCAGCACGAAGAGGATCATCACGTCGCTGGTGTTGGAGGTGGCACGCACACGAGCGTCGGTCAGACGACGATGGATCAGCATCACCAGACCGATCAGGCAGAGGATGCCGAAGAAGCCGCCGGAAACCATCGCCACGATCTGCTTCTGGCCGCTGGTGATGAACGAGTGGTACATCGCCTCGGGCATCAGCAGGCCGACGAAGTGACCGGCCAGGATGAAGATGATGCCGACGTGGAACAGGTTGCTCGCCAGGCGCATGCGGTTGTTCGACAGCATCTGGCTGGAACCGGCCTTCCAGCTGTACTGCGACAGGTCGAAACGCGCCCAGCTGCCGATCAGACAGATGGCCAGGGCGATATAGGGGTAGACCCCGAACAGCAGGAAATTGAAGTTAGACATTGCGCACCTCCTGGGCGAGCGCGGCGGCCTGCCCGTCATGCTTGAAATCGGTCCAGTGCAACGGCACCGGGCTTTCCTCGCGAGCCTTGCCCGGGCCGCTCGGCATGGATGGGCAGCGATCCTGCTGCTCGGCCTTCAGGAAATCGACCTGTTCCTCCTCCCAGATCCTGTCCAGCGCTTCCAGCGAGTCGTCGCGTTCCTCGGCGGCGACCTGCTCCTGCAGGCCGGCCAGGGTTTCCTGCACCGGCTCGCCGGCGATCTGCAGCAGCGCACGGAAGCACGCGGCATGCGGGCTCTCGCGCTCCTGCAGACGCGCTGCCAGCAGCGCCAGCAGATGCGACACGTCGGCCAGACCCTCGCGGGCCTCGAGGTCGTCGCGGGTGGCGAGGTATTCGAGGTACAGCGGGATGTAGTCCGGCAGCTCGCGTACACCGATGTCGAAACCGGCCTCGGTGTACTGAGCCATCAGGTCGACCATGGCCTGGCCGCGGTCGCGGGACTCGCCATGCACGTGTTCGAACAGCAGCAGCGACAGTGAACGGCCACGGTCGAACAGGTCGGTGTAACGCTCCTGCACGTCCATCAGGTCGTCTTTGGTCAGCTCGTCGAGCAGGCGGCGCAGCGCGATGCGCTGCTCCGGGCTGATCTCGCGGGCCGCGCCGATGGCCTGGGCCAGTTCGGCATGGCCGTCGCGCAGGTGCTGGTCGGGGTAGTCCAACAGCAGGGATATCACTTTAAGGATGCGCATGGCTCAGTCCTCCCACAGCTGGACGGTCTTGATGATGTCGCGGCGGTTGGCCTTCTTCGCGCCAAACATGTTGGTGTTCGAGGCGCCCGAGCAGCCGCTGCCGAAGCTGAAGCCGCAACCGGAACGCTCGGCGAAGGCGTCGCTCATGGCCTCTTCGCGGTGCGCGGTCGGGATCACGTAGCGGTCTTCGTAGTTGGCAATGGCCAGGTAGCGGTACATGTCCTCCACCTGAGCCACCGACAGACCGACGCTCTCCAGCACCTTGAGGTCCTGCACGCCATCGACCTGCTCGGCACGCTTGTAGGCACGCATGGCGAGCATGCGCTTGAGCGCCAGCTTGACCGGCTCCTCGTCGCCTGCAGTGAGCAGGTTGGCCAGGTAACGCAGCGGGATGCGCAGGCTGTCGACGTCCGGCAGTACGCCGTCCATGCTGACGTGACCGGCGCTGGCGGCGTTCTGGATCGGCGACAGCGGCGGCACGTACCACACCATCGGCAGCGTGCGGTATTCCGGGTGCAGCGGCAGAGCCAGCTTCCAGTCGACCGCCATCTTGTACACCGGCGACTTCTGCGCGGCTTCGATCACCGACATCGGTACGCCGTCGTTGAGCGCCTGATCGATGACCTTCGGATCGAACGGATCGAGGAAGATCTCCAGTTGCTTGGCGTACAGGTCCTGCTCGTTGACGGTGCTGGCCACTTCATGGATGCGGTCGGCGTCGTACAGCAGCACGCCGAGGTAGCGGATGCGGCCGACGCAGGTCTCGGCGCAGACGGTCGGCATGCCGGCCTCGATGCGCGGGAAGCAGAAGATGCACTTCTCGGATTTGCCGCTCTTCCAGTTGAAGTAGATCTTCTTGTACGGGCAGCCGCTGATGCACATGCGCCAGCCGCGGCACTTCTCCTGGTCGATGAGGACGATGCCGTCCTCCTCGCGCTTGTAGATCGCACCGCTCGGGCAGGAGGCGGCGCAGGTCGGGTTCAGGCAGTGCTCGCACAGGCGCGGCAGGTACATCATGAAGGTGTTTTCGTACTGCCCGTAGATGTCCGCCTGAATCTTGTCGAAGTTCTTGTCCTTGCGACGCTTGGCGAACTCGGTACCGAGAATTTCTTCCCAGTTCGGGCCCCACTCGATCTTCTCCATGCGCTGACCGGAGATCAGCGAGCGCGGACGTGCAACCGGCTGGTGATCGGAGATCGGCGCGGTGTGCAGGTTCTGGTAGTCGAAGTCGAACGGCTCGTAGTAGTCATCGATGGTTGGCAGGTCCGGGTTGGCGAAGATGTTCGCCAGCACGCGGAACTTGCCACCGATGCGCGGGTTGATGGTGCCGTCGCCATTGCGCACCCAGCCGCCCTTCCACTTGTCCTGGTTCTCCCACTCTTTCGGGTAGCCGATGCCAGGCTTGGTTTCGACGTTGTTGAACCAGGCGTATTCCATGCCTTCGCGGCTGGTCCAGACGTTCTTGCAGGTGATCGAGCAGGTGTGGCAGCCGATGCACTTGTCCAGGTTCAGGACCATGCCAACTTGTGAACGAATCTTCATGGCCTATTCCTCAGATGTCTTGCGGCAGGGGTTGCGGCAGGTCATTGCCGTTCGGGCCGTCGAGCCAGTCGACCTTGGCCATCTTGCGTACCACGACGAACTCGTCGCGGTTGCAACCCACGGTGCCGTAGTAGTTGAAGCCGTACGCCTGCTGGGCGTAGCCGCCGATCATGTGGGTGGGCTTGAGCACCACGCGGGTCACCGAGTTGTGGTGGCCGCCGCGGGTCTTGGTGGTCTCGCTGCCGGGCACGTTCACGATGCGTTCCTGGGCGTGGTACATCATCACCATGCCTTCCATCACGCGCTGGCTGACCACTGCACGGGCGGTCAGGGCGCCGTTGGCGTTGAAGCACTCGATCCAGTCGTTGTCCTCGATGCCGGCCTTCTTGGCGTCGACTTCGGACATCCACACGATCGGGCCGCCACGGCTCAGGGTGAGCATGATCAGGTTGTCCGAGTAGGTGCTGTGAATGCCCCACTTCTGGTGCGGGGTGATCCAGTTCAGAACGATTTCGGTATTGCCGTTGCTCTTCTTGCCCTTCACGTAATCGATGGTGCGGGTGTTGATCGGCGGCCGGTAGCTCATCAGCTGCTCGCCGAAGGCCTGCATCCAGGGGTGATCCTGGAAGAACTGCTGGCGACCGGTGATGGTGCGCCACGGGATGTACTCGTGGACGTTGGTGTAGCCGGCGTTGTACGACACATGCTCGTCTTCCAGGCCTGACCAGGTCGGGCTGGAGATGATCTTGCGCGGCTGCGCCTGGATGTCACGGAAGCGAATCGCCTCGTGCTCCTTCGGCAGCGCCAGATGGCTGTGGTCGCGGCCGGTGAATTCCGACAGCGCGGCCCAGGCCTTCACGGCAACGTGACCATTGGTTTCCGGCGCCAGGCTGAGGATGACCTCGGCCGCGTCGATGGCCGACTCGATCTGCGGACGCCCTTGGCTGACGCCCTCGTCGCGGACCTTGTAGTTCAGCTCGCCGAGGAAATCGACTTCATCCTGGGTGTTCCAGTTGATGCCCTTGCCGCCGTTGCCGAGCTTGTCGAGCAGCGGGCCGAGGGAGCTGAACTTCTTGTAGGTCGCCGGATAGTCGCGCTCGACCACGGTCATGTTCGGGCAGTTCTTGCCCGGCAGCGGATCGACGCCAGCGGTTTTCCAGTCGGTGCCGCCGAACGGCTGGGCCAGTTCGCCGGGGCTGTCGTGCAGGAGCGGCACAGTGACCAGATCCTTCTCCACGCCCAGATGACCTTCGGCCATCTTCGAGAACGACTTGGCGATGCCCTTGTAGATTTCCCAGTCGGAACGCGCTTCCCAGGCCGGGTCGATGGCTGCCGACAACGGGTGAATGAAGGGGTGCATGTCCGAGGTGTTCATGTCGTCCTTCTCGTACCAGGTCGCGGTCGGCAGAACGATGTCGGAGTACACGCAGGTCGAGGACATGCGGAAGTCGAGGGTGGTGACCAGGTCGAGCTTGCCGATGGCGCCGTCTTCCTGCCATTCGGCCTCGAGCGGCTTGAAGCCGTCGCGCTTGCCGAGGTCCTCGTTCATCACGCCGTTCTTGGTGCCCAGCAGGTACTTGAGCATGTACTCGTGGCCCTTGCCCGAGCTGCCCAACAGGTTGGAGCGCCAGATGAACATGTTGCGCGGGAAGTTATCCGGGTTGTCCGGCTGCTCGCAGGCAAACTTCAGCGAACCGTCCTTCAGCGACTGGGTGACGTAGTCCACCGGCGACATGCCGGCCGCTTCGGCTTCACGGCAGATCTGCAGCGGGTTGCGGTTGAGCTGCGGCGCGCTCGGCAGCCAGCCGGCGCGTTCGGCGCGGATGTTGTAGTCGAGCATGTGCTCGGGGAACTGCGACTTGTCGGCCAGCGGCGAGAGCACTTCGTGGATGCTCATCTTCTCGTGGCGCCACTGCGAGCTGTGGTTGTAGAAGAAGCTGGTGCCGTTCATCTGGCGTGGCGGACGGTGCCAGTCGAGACCGAAGGCCAGTGGCAGCCAGCCGCACTGCGGACGCAGTTTTTCCTGACCCACGTAGTGAGCCCAACCGCCACCGGTCTGCCCTACGCAACCGCACAACATCAGCATGTTGATCAGGCCGCGGTAGTTCATGTCCATGTGGTACCAGTGGTTCATCGCCGCACCGACGATGATCATGGAACGGCCATGGGTCTTGTCGGCGTTGTCGGCGAATTCACGGGCGATCTGGATCGCCTTCTCGCGGGACACGCCAGTGATGACTTCCTGCCAGGCCGGGGTGCCGGGCACGCTGGCGTCGTCGTAGCTGGAAGCGACGTTGGCGCCACCCAGACCACGGTCGATACCCAGGTTGGCGGCCATCAGGTCGAATACGGTGGCGACCTTGGTGGTGCTGCCATCGGCCAGGGTGATGCTGCGGACCGGCACGCGGCGCAGCTGGATGCTCTCGCCTTCGGCGTGCTGGAAGTGCTCGTGGAGGATGCCGCCGAAGTACGGGAAGGCAACTTCGGCCGTTTCGCCGCCATCGATCTGGGTCAGGCTCAGGTCGACATCGCGGCCGTCCTTGCCTTCGCGGGCTTCGATGTTCCACTTGCCCTTCTCGCCCCAGCGGTAGCCGATCGAACCCAGCGGCGAAACCAGCTCGCCGGTGGTGCCGTCGACGGCGATGGTTTTCCACTCAGGGTTGTTTTCCTGGCCGAGGTTGTCAGCCAGATCGGAGGCGCGCAGGAAGCGGTCGGCGATGTAGCTGCCATCCTTCTCGTTCAGGCGCACCAGCACCGGCAGGTCGGTGTAGCGCTTGGCGTAGTCGCGGAAGTAGGCGCTCGGCTTCTCGAGGTGGAATTCCTTGAAGATGACGTGGGCGAAGGCCTGCGCCAGCGCGGCGTCGGTGCCCTGCTTCGGGTTGAGCCAGAGGTCGGTGAGCTTGGCGACTTCGGCGTAGTCCGGGGTGATGGCGACGGTCTTGGTGCCCTTGTAGCGGACCTCGGTGAAGAAGTGCGCGTCCGGCGTACGGGTCTGCGGGACGTTGGAGCCCCAGGCGATGATGTAGTTGGAGTTGTACCAGTCGGCCGATTCCGGCACGTCGGTCTGCTCGCCCCACACCTGTGGCGAGGCCGGCGGCAGGTCGCAGTACCAGTCGTAGAAGCTCAGGCACACGCCGCCAATCAGCGACAGGTAGCGGCTACCGGCCGCGTAGGAAACCATCGACATGGCCGGGATCGGCGAGAAGCCGACCACGCGGTCCGGACCGTACTGCTTGACGGTGTAGACGTTGGCGGCGGCGATGATCTCGTTGACTTCTTCCCAGCTGGAACGGATGAAGCCGCCCATGCCGCGCTTGCTCTTGTAGGACTCGGCCTTGGCCTTGTCCTCGACGATGCTGGCCCAGGCGTCCACCGGGGTCATGTTGCGCCGCGCTTCACGCCACAGTTTCAGCAGCGGCTTGCGCACCTTGGGGTACTTCAGGCGGTTGGCGCTGTAGATGTACCAGCTGTAGCTGGCGCCACGCGGGCAGCCGCGCGGCTCGTGGTTGGGCAGGTCGTTGCGGGTACGCGGGTAGTCGGTCTGCTGGGTTTCCCAGGTGATCAGGCCGTTCTTCACGTAGATCTTCCAGGAGCACGATCCGGTGCAGTTCACCCCGTGGGTGGAACGCACGATCTTGTCGTACTGCCAGCGCGAGCGGTAGACGTTCTCCCAGTCGCGGGATTCGATGCGGGTTTCGCCATGACCATCGGCGAATTCGCCTTGCTTCCTGTTGAAGAAGCGCAGTTGATCGAGCAAGTGGCTCATTGGTTTCTCTCCTCACTCCGGTTGCGAACCACTGGCCCGACCGGTCGGCTTATCAATCTCGGCTTACGCCAGCCGAGGTGGCTGGCGCATTCGTTCGGTGCAACGTCAGGACGCGAGCTTCTGGCGGGCCTCCAACTCGCGGTCGACGCTGGATACGTAGTACTCGTCGGAGAACGCCCCCTCGGGCTCCTTCAGCCAGAGCAGGCAGAGCCCGAAGCTGACGAACGCACCGGCTGCAATCACCATGAAGAACTGCGAGGGGGTCACGAAGGTGTAGAGGGTCAGGTAGCAGACGGCGCCGACGTTGCCGTAGGCCCCGGCCATGCCGGAGATCTGCCCGGTAACCCGGCGCTTGATCGAGGGGATGATCCCGAAGGTCGCACCCTCGGCACCCTGGACGAACATCGAGCAGGCCACGGTGATGGCGACGGCGACGATCAGCGGCCAGGACGCGTTCATCAGCCCCATCAGGAAGAAGCCGACGGCGATGCCGAGCATGTAGACGAGCATGACGAAGCGGCGGTTGCCGAAGCGGTCGGAGACCAGCCCGCCCATGGGCCGCGCCACCAGGTTCACGAAGGCAAACGAGGCGGCGATGATGCCCGCGGTGGTCGGGGTCAGGCCCCAGGTCAGCTCGAAGAACATCGGCAGCATCGACACCACCGCCAGCTCCGCGCCGAAGTTGGCGAAGTAGGTGGAGTTCAGCGCGGCCACAGTGTTGAAGGGATACTTGTCGTCTTCCGGCACGCCCTTCTTCAGGATCGGTATGTTGACCCGCAGGATCTGCACCACCTGGAAGATCACCACCAGCGCGATCACCGCGTAGCTGATCAGCGCGCCGGTGGAACCGAGGTAGCCCAGCTTCTCGATGCGCCAGACCAGGATGCCGAGCACACCGACCATGGGAATGGTCCAGATGATCAGCTTGATCATGTCGGCCCAGGTGCTGACCTCCAGCGCGCTGGCCTTGTGCGGCTTGCGGTGAATGGTGCCGGCCGGGCCGTCGGTGAGCGCGAACCAGTAGTAGACGCCGTAGATGGCCATGATGATCGCCGAGCTGGCGATCGCCCAACGCCAGCCTTCCGGGCCACCGAAGGCATGGATGGCGATGGCCGGCAGGCTCATGGCGGCAGCCGCGGAACCGAAGTTGCCCCAGCCGGCGTAGAAGCCCTCGGCGAAACCGATGTCCTTGGGTTTGAACCACATGGCGGTCATATGGATGCCGACCACGAAGCTGGCACCGATGGAGCTGAGGATCAGCCGCGACACCAGCAGCTGGACGCGGCTGTCACCAAAGGCGAAGAACAGCGCGGGCGCAGCCATCACCACCAGCAGCACCGAAAACACCCGGCGCGGGCCCCAGCGGTCGAGCGCCATGCCGACCAGGATGCGCGCCGGGATGGTCAGTGCCACGTTGGCGATGGCGAACAGCTTGAGATCCTCGGGCGTCAGCCAGTTCACGCTTTTCAGCATGCTCGAGGCCAGCGGCGCCATGCCGAACCAGACGAAGAAGCAGATATAGAAGGCGATCCAGGTCAGATGCAGGGCCCGGATCTCGGGGCGCTTCCATTCGAACAGCGTAGAAACTCTCATGTTGAGCTCCTCACTCAGGGGCAGGCTTGAATCAGGACCGGGCAAGGCGCCCGGCGGGCCAGGAAGGCGCTGACGCTGCCGAAGGTCATGTAGTCGAGCTCGTCGACCAGCAGATTCAGCGAGCGGGAGATGAAGCCGCCGTCCGGTTCGTTGGAATGCCGCGCGATGACCAGCAGGTCCGGCTTCTTGTGCTCGGCAGCCTTGAGGATCATCTTGCGGGCGTCGCCTTCGGCGAGGATCACGTCGACGTCCAGGCCGAAGGCGCTGACCTTGGCCGCCGCCTCCTGCAGGAAGGCCTGGAATTCGCGACGCTCACGCTCGTACAGCTCGACCGCTGAATCGCTGGTGTCACGGGTCTCTTCCACCACGCCGATCAGCATGATCAGCGGCTTCAGCGGACCGAACATCTCGAGGGTGGCGTCCAGCGCTTTGCGGGCGTTACGCGAGTTGTCGTAGGCAATCATGATGTTCATGGCAGCTCTCCGGACTCAGGGGTTCTTCACGTAGGCGTTGGGGCGCAGGTAGAACCACCAGTTGAGGATCAGGCACAGCGCGTAGAACACCGCGAAGCCGTACATCGCCACTTCCGGGGTGCCGGCCTTGACCTGTTCGCCAATCACGATCGGGGCAACGAAGGAGCCGTAGGCGGCGACAGCGGAGGTCCAGCCGAGTACAGGGCCGGCCTTCTCGCGGTCGTAGATGACGCCGATGGTGCGGAAGGTCGATCCGTTGCCGATGCCGCTGGCGGCGAACAGCACCAGGAACAGCACCAGGAACAGGAAGAAGAACTCTTCGGGCTGGGCCGAGCTGTAGGCCTGTTGCATCACGTAGCCGGCAGCGACCGAGGCGATGACCATGACCACCGAGATGACCTGGGTAACGATGGAGCCGCCGACCTTGTCGGAGATCCAGCCGCCCAGCGGACGGATCAGGGCGCCGATGAATGGGCCGATCCAGGCGTAGGTCAGTGCGCTCGGCGCGTTGGGGTTGGCGATGCGGGTCACCACGCCGTCGGCGCCGACTTCGTTCATGAAGCCGAAGATCACCGTGATCGACAGCGGCAGTGCCATGGAGAAGCCGATGAAGGAGCCGAAGGTCAGGATGTAGAGGATGCTCATCGACCAGGTGTGCTTGTCGCGGAAGATCGCGAACTGGCGCTTGATGTTCGGGCTGATGCTGCCTGGTAGCAGGCGCAGCATGCCGAGCGTCGCGCCGATGGTCAGCAACATCACGCCCCACATGTTCAGCACACCGAGGCCGGTCGGCGCGGGCAGGTAGAGGTACAGACCGACGGCGGCGGCGACGAAGGCCACGGCGTAGAGGCCGAGGATCTTGCCGAAGGCGTTCAGCGGGTAGCCCGGAGTTGGCGAGATCACCAGCAGGTTGTTCATGCCGAACCAGCCGGCGAAGGCCAGCGGTACCAAAAACAGCAGCCAGACCCAGCCAGCGTTCTGGATCCAGGTATCAGTGCCGGCAGCGATCTTGCCGATCAGCGTGCCGCTGTCCTTGATCAGCTCCATCGGCGCGCCAGCCGCTGCACCGAACACGCCGGCGGTCATCACCAGCGGAATCAGGATCTGCATGGTGGTCACGCCGAAGTTGCCCAGGCCGGCATTCAGCCCCAGCGCCAGCCCTTGCTGATTCTTCGGGAAGAAGGTGCTGATGTTGCTCATCGAGCAGGCGAAGTTGCCGCCGCCGATGCCGGAGAGGAAGGCCAGCAGCTGGAATACCCACAGCGGCGTGTCCTGGCTCTGCAGCGCGAAGCCGGCCCCGGCCGCGGGGATCATCAGCAGCGCGGTGGTCAGGAAGATGGTGTTGCGTCCGCCGGCGATGCGGATCATGAACGACGCCGGAATGCGCAGGGTGGCGCCGGTGAGGCCGGCGATGGCGGTCAGGGTGAACAGCTCGGCGGGCGCGAAGGGAAAGCCCAGGTTGAGCATCTGCACCGTGACGATGCCCCACATCAGCCAGATGGCGAAGCCCATCAGCAGACTCGGGATGGAGATCCACAGATTGCGATTGGCGACCCGCTTGCCAGTGGTGTCCCAGAAGATCTGATCCTCCACGTCCCACTTTTCGATATTGCTCATGGTCGATCCTCTTGGCGCAGGGCCCCGCTGGCATACGCAGCGGGATCAGGAATGGCTCGCACGCTAAGCGGGGCGGATCGATCCGAATTTGACCGAGGTCAATACACGGCCAGTGGCAATTTGCTTTACACGTCGTTCCTACCTCTAACGGAGTACTCCGTATTCATTGAAATAAATTCAATAATATCAATGAGTTATTTTACTTTTCCGATCTCTCTTCATATGCATCGCAAGGGTCCAAATGCATTGGGAGTACTTCCCGCACCATGGCCAGAGCCGATGACAGAGCGCAGAATGAACCACCGCCAGAGCGACGATCAGCCCATGCCCCCAACCGAAAGCGAGCAGCTCTCCACCCGCCACTCGATCGTGTTCAACACCCTGGTGGCGTTCGTGGTCATCATCGGTTTTTCGCTGATCAGCATGCTGGCGAGCCTGTATCTGGCCGATGCCCTGGAAGGTGACGCCGAGGCAATCAACCAGGCCGGCAGCCTGCGCATGCAGGCCTATCGTCTGGCGTTCACCGCCGAGCAGGGCTCGCAGGCGCTGCTCGAGGAACGCATCGTCACGCTCGAACGCACCCTGCTTTCCGCCTCCCTGCGCTCGGCCCTGCACCGTCACGGCGCGACCGAACTGCCCGCGCTGCATGCCGGTGTGCTACGCCACTGGCAGCAACGCATGCGCCCACTGCTGGACGCGCAGGCGCCGCGGCTCGAGGAATATCGCCAGGAAGCGCCGGAGTTCGTCAGCGAGCTGAATGTGTTCGTGCGGACGCTTCAGGAGGCCTCCGAAGGCAAGCTCGGCGTGATCCGCGCGCTGCAGGCCGGGACGCTGTTCGTCATCGTGCTGATCGCCTTCGTCCTGATCTACGGCCTGCACAACAACCTGGCCACCCCGCTGCGCAGCCTGACCAAGATGGCCCGCGACATCGGCAAGGGCGACTTCAGCGGCCAGGTGCAGATTCCCGGCGATACCGAGCTGAGCCTGCTGGCCCGCACGCTCAACCAGATGAGTCAGGAACTGGCCAGCCTCTATGCGGAAATGGAGCAGAAGGTCGATGACAAGACCGCCGCGCTGACCCGCAGCAATGCCACCTTGCAGCTGCTGTTCAACAGCGCACGGATGCTCTACAGCCAACCCGACGACCCGAGCCAGATGATGGGCTCGCTGCTGAACAAGGTGCAGCACGTGCTCGGCACCGGCCCCATCACGCTGTGCCTGAACCGCTCGGCTGCCGCCGGCAGCCACACCGCCATGACCTCCCGCGACCTGCAGCCGCCCGACTACTGCAAGCTGCCGCAGTGCGGCACCTGTCCGGTCAACCAGTCGGGGCGGCTACCCAGCGGCGAAGAACTGATGACCTTCGAGTTGCGCTCCGGTCAGGACGACCTCGGCTCGCTGCGCGTCGCCTATCCGGCTGGCGACACGCTGGCCTCCTGGCAGACCCTGCTGCTGACCACCCTCGCCGACCTCTTCGCCGCCTCGCTGAGCCTCGCGCAGCTGGGCCAGAAGCAGGCACGCTTGGCACTGATGGAAGAGCGCGCGGTGATAGCCCGCGAACTGCACGATTCGCTGGCCCAGGCGTTGTCCGCACAGAAGCTGCAGCTGGCCCGTCTCAAGCGCCTGATGCAGAAGGAAAGCAGCCAGGCGCAGCTGGACGACAGCGTGCAGCAGATCGACCAGGGCCTGAACGCGGCCTACCGCCAGTTGCGCGAGCTGCTGACGACCTTCCGCATCAAGGTCAACGAACCCGGGCTGCGACCGGCGGTGCAGGCAACCATCGAGGAATTCGGTGCCAACTCCGGCCTGCAGATTCTGAGCGACTACCGCCTCGACCACTGTCCGCTGACGCCCAACGAGGAAGTGCACTGCCTGCAGATCATCCGCGAGGCGCTGAGCAATGTGGTCAAGCACGCCGAGGCCGACCGCTGCTGGCTGAGCCTGACCCAGGACAGCAATGGCACCATCCACGTCAGAATCGAGGACGACGGCATCGGCATCCGCCCCGAAGAGCAGCGCGCCGGCCATTACGGCCTGATCATCCTGCAGGAGCGCGCCAGCAGCCTGAACGGCAGCATCAGCATCGGCCTGCGTCCCGGCGGCGGCACCCTGGTCCACCTGCGCTTTCCGCCTGCCTATCGCCACATTCCCCTAATACAGGAGCCTGTCTCGCATGAACGAAGGGACAACCACACGAATCCTGCTGGTCGACGACCATCCCATGATGCGTCGGGGCCTGCGTGACCTGCTGGAACTGGAAGACGACCTGGAGATGGTCGGCGAGGCAGGCAACGGTGAAGACGCCATTCGCCTGGCTCAGGAGATCGAGCCCGATCTGATCCTGATGGACCTGAACATGCCGGGCATTGACGGCCTGGAGACCACCCGGCGCATGCGCGACGCGGACATCGATGCACGGATCATCATGTTCACCGTCTCCGACGAACAGAGTCATGTCCTCGAAGCCCTGCGCAACGGCGCCGATGGCTACCTGCTCAAGGACATGGACGCCGAACAGCTGATCGAGCAGATCCGCATCTCCGCCACCGGCCGCATGGCCCTCAGCCCCGAGCTGACCCAGGTGCTCGCCGAGGCCATCCGGGTGCGTCCCAAGCCCACCGGCCAGGTGCAGTTTTCCAGCCTGACCAAGCGCGAGAAGGAAGTTCTGCGGCTGATCGCCAAGGGCCAGAGCAACAAGATGATCGCGCGCAAGCTCGGCATCACCGAAGGCACCGTGAAGGTCCACGTGAAGAACCTGCTGCACAAGCTGGGCCTGCGTTCGCGGGTCGAGGCAGCCGTCTGGGTGCTGGAGAACGAAGCGAAGGGCTGACCGGCACCGTCGCCCGGCAGCAGTTTTGTGCGTGATCGCTCAACTCGCGAAGCCGCTGCCGTCCCCTTGACAATCATCAATGCCATCACCGCGAAGCGCTCTATCTTCTCGTCCCCAACCGACCTGACCGTGTGGTCAGCATCGCGCCCATCCGGACGTAAGGAGCGCTCCATGTTCAAGATTCTGCTGCCCACTTCCCTGCTACTCGGCCTGCTGGCCGCCAGCCTGCCCTGCCAGGCGGCCATCAGCGACGCCGAGGCGGTCAACCGCGCCGGCATGCAGCGCATGCTCGGCCAGCGCATCGCCAAGAGTTACCTGATGATCGGCACCGATACCCGCGTCGATCTTGCCGCCAGCCAGCTCGACAGCAGCATTGCCAGCGTCGAGGAGAACGCCCAGCTGCTCGACGAGTACGCCGCCAACGATGCCATCCGCAAGGCGCTGGAAGACGCCACGCAGACCTGGCATCAGTATCGCCAGCTGGCCCTGACCCAACCGGATCGCGAACAGTCCGCCGAGCTGCTGCGCCTGGCCGAGCGCTTCCTCGGCCAGAGCGAAACGCTGGTGCAGGAGATCGAGCGCCACAGCGGCAGTCAGGCGGCTCGCCTGGTCAACCGCAGCGGGCGCCAGCGCATGCTCAGCCAGCGCATCGCCATGCTCTATCTGGCGATGACCTGGAAGCTGCCGGAACAGCGCCTGCGCGGCGATTTCGATGCGGCAGTCGCGGAGTTCGAGCGCGGCCTGGACGAGCTGAACAAGGCGCCGCAGAACACCGAGCAGATCAACCGCCAGCTCGATCAGATCGGCGCGCAATGGCGCTTCGCCCGGGCCGGTTTCAGCCTCGCCGACGATGCGCGCTTCGTCCCGACGGTGATCGTCACCACCAGCGATTCACTGCTGCGCAAGATCGAACAACTGACGCTGGACTATGAGCGACTGGCCGGCAGCAGCCGCTGATCGACTACCTACCCTGCCCAGAAAGAGGTATGGCCTGCCCGCACGGCGCGACCTAGCATGCCGTTCATCGAAAGGAAGGGGGATGGCCATGCTGACCGGCTCTGCAGTGCTCAATACGATGCGCCGTCATCATCTGTTCAATGGGCTGGCCGAGACGGCTCTGCTGAACCTCGCGGCGCATACCACGGTCAAGCGCCTGCCAGCCGGCTGCACGCTGTTCCATCAAGGCGACGCGGCCGAGCACTTTCACGTGCTGATCAACGGCCAGGTCAAGCTGCACCGGGTCACCTGCGATGGTCAGGAGAAGGTCATCGAGGTAGTCCGGCCGGGCGAGGCCTTTGCCGAGGCGATGCTCTTCAACAAGCAGCCCGAACATCCGCTGAGCGCCACCACCCTCAAGGAAAGCCTGGTGCTCAACGTGCAGAACGCCCACTACCTGCGTTTGCTCGAGACCCAGCCTCAGTTGTGCATGCAGCTGCTCAGCAGCCTCAGCGACAGGCTCAACCAGCGGCTGCATCAGATCGACAGCCTGACCTCGTCCAACGTCTGCCAGCGCGTGGTGCGTTACCTGTTCCAGGAACTGCAGGCAGCGCGCAGCGGTGTGATCGACCTCGACCTGCCCAAACGCCTGATCGCCTCGCAGCTGGGCATTCAACCGGAAACGCTGTCGCGCATCCTGCATCGCCTGACCGACGCAGGGCTGATCGCCGTGCAGCGGCGGCGCATCGAGATCCTCGACCAGCGCAGCCTCTCGGCCTACCTCGAAGCAGCCGCTTGATCAGCCCTGGACGTCGGGGTCACCACGACGGAACGGCTGCGGGGCGACTTCAACCGGTGCCGGCTCGACCAGCGGCGGCTCTACCGGCGGCGGACCATCGCCAAGCTTGAAGGGTTTCGGCGGCTCGCTGACCAGTCTCCGCGTGGCCGGCTCGAGGCGCTCCGGCTCAGGCTCCGGGCGCTCGCGGATCAGATGCCAGGCAGCGGCGGCAAGGGCGGCGGCCAGCACACGATAGAACAGCGATGCTAGATCGAAACCGACCAGCTCACCGCCATCCAGCCACAGCGACACCAAGCGCCCGAGCACCAGCGCGGTCATGGTGATCATCAGCATCATCAAGGCCGGTCGCGCACGCTCGGGGGCGCGCGCGGCCCAGATCAGAAACAGTGCCAACCCCAGTTGCAGGCCCCCGTAGTAGACCCGCATGTGGCTGACCGAGGCGCCCTCCATCAGCAGCATGCCGTTCAGATTGGCCATCTCGTAGGGGCGAAACCAGTAAGCCAGGCTCAGACCGGCCATCACCAGCGCCTGCGCGAGCAGAACGAAACGGGCAAAACGCATCGAAAACTCTCCTGATGTGCGACTCGCTATTCCGATTGGCATGGGACTGTCAGGCGGCCGGTTTGTTCTGCGCCCGGTACTCCGGCCGACGCTCCCGCGCGACGTCGATAGTGACAATGGCCCGCCCGCCGCACCTTGGGTATGGGCGCAACCCGGCGTATTCTGGGCCTCTCGCTCGTAGGAGGTTCCCATGCGCCGTCTTCTGTTGCTGCTTCCCGTCCTGCTCGCCGGGTTCGCCCAGGCCGCCGAGCCCATTGCCATCGACGTCTATCGTGACCCCAACTGCGGCTGTTGCGAAGCGTGGATCGATCACCTGGAGGACAACGGCTTTTCCGTGAGCGATCACGTGGTCAACGACATGACCTCGGTAAAGATGGAACACGGCATCCCGCACCGCCTCGGTTCCTGTCACACCGCGGTGATCGACGGCAAGTTCGTCGAAGGCCACGTTCCTGCCGCCGACATCCTCAAGCTGCGTGCGCAACCGGACCTGATTGGCGCGGCCGTACCCGGCATGCCGATCGGCTCGCCGGGCATGGAGATGGGCGAGCGCAAGGACGCCTTCAAGGTGATCGGCGTCAGCAAGGCGGGCGAGGAGCGCGTGCTCTCCGAATACCCCGGCGACTGACCCATCGCGCCGCTGCGAATGCAGTGCGGTCCGCGCTGCAGCTTTTTCGCGCCGTACGGGTCTTAACGGGAGGCAGGCGCCGCTTCGGTGTTGCGCCCTCAACCCGTCAACCGTTCAGAAGGACACCCCCATGCGCTGGAAACGAGCCCGACGCAGCGACAATGTAGTGGACGCCAGAGGCCGCAGCGGCATGCGCCTTGGCGGCGGACTGGGCCTGGGCGGCATCGCCATCGTGGTGATCATCGGCCTGCTCTCCGGCCAGGACCCGCTGCAGATCCTCGGCCAGCTGGCCAACCAGGGCGGCCCGGCCGTCTCCCAGCAGAGCCAGCGGCCGGCCGGCGATGACCCGCAGACCGAATTCGTCCGGGCGATTCTCGGCGACACCGAAGACACCTGGCGTGCGTTGTTCCAGCAAGCTGGCGCTCAGTATCGCGACCCGACCCTGGTGCTGTTTCGCGGCGGAGTGAACTCGGCCTGCGGCTTCGCCAGCTCGGCGGTGGGCCCGTTCTACTGCCCCGGCGATCAGCAGGTCTATCTCGACCTGCAGTTCTTCGACGAGATGGCCCGGCGCTTCTCCGCCGCCGGCGACTTCGCCCAGGCCTATGTGATCGCCCATGAGGTCGGCCATCACGTGCAGACCCTACTCGGCGTTTCCCAGCAGATGCAGAGCGCCCGTCAGCGCGGCGCGAGGATGGAAGGCGACAAAGGCCTGCTGGTCCGCCAGGAGCTGCAGGCCGATTGCTTCGCTGGAGTCTGGGCCTATCACGCGCAGCAACGCCACGACTGGCTGGAAGAAGGCGACCTGGAAGAAGCGCTGAACGCCGCCAATGCCATCGGCGACGACAACCTGCAGAAGCGCAGCCAGGGCCGCGTGGTGCCCGATGCCTTCACCCACGGCACCTCGGCGCAACGGGTGCGCTGGTTCCGTGATGGCTTCGAGCATGGCGATCCGGCGCGCTGCGACACCTTCAAGGCGACGCGGCTGTAATAGACGGCGACGGGAGCCTCGCGAGCAAGGTCGCTTCTACGTGGTCATGCGGGGTTCGGACCGGCTGCGCGCGACCTGCTGCAGGCGGCGGGAGAACAGGGTTGGCGACGGGCTTGTGCACGACCTGACTCGTGCACGGCCCGAATGCGGCAGCGGCCTCGCCCGCAAATGGCTGTGACTTCGGTGTGCGCCCCGTTCCCCGTCGCGCCGCGCTCAGATCTCGCCCGAAGAGAGCAGCCCGTGCAGCACCCGGCAATCCGGGGCATAGAGATCGGCCAGTTCCGGCCATTCGTTGTGCGGCACGTTGACCAGTACGCCACGCGCGCCGGCCGCCCGAGCGCACTCCAGGTCGAAGCGGTAGTCACCGACCATCAGCATCGCCGACGGCGCCACGCCCCAACGTTCCGCCAGATGCAGCAGCCCGCCCGGATGCGGCTTGGGCGGCGCTTCGTCGCGACCGAGGATGTCCTCGGGCAGGAAACAGTCCCCCATGCCGACCGCGTCCAGAGTCACCCTGGCCAGTTCCTGGGCATTGCGAGTGAGCACTCCAAGTCGGCAGCCGCGCTCGCGCAGAGCATGCAGCAGCTCGCGAGCGCCTTCTGCCGGGCGCGCCGCGCAGGCCAGCTCGCGCTCGTGCGCCAGCAGCCAGGCGTGCTTGGCGGCGGCCTCCTCGGCAGGTAACGCCGCCAGGTGATGGAGGATGTCGTCCTCCTCGGGAATCTCCAGCGCGCGGCGGATCGCGGCGAAATCGTGCACGGCGATGGTCAGGGTGCCGTCCATGTCGAACACCCAGTGACGGACCTCGGCGATCTTCACATCCAGTCCTCGCGCACGCGGATCAGCCCTTCCTGCGCGACGGACGCGACCAGCTGGCCCTGGCGGTTGAAGATGCTGCCGCGGGCGAAACCGCGCGCATTGCCGGCCCAGGGGCTGTCAATGGAGTACAGCAGCCAGTCGTCCAGCTTCACCTCACGATGGAACCAGATGGCATGGTCGAGGCTGGCTAGCTGGATGAACTTGCTCCACGAGCTGACGCCGTGCGGCTGCAGCGCGGTGCCGATAAAGCTGAAGTCCGAGGCGTAGGCCAGCAGGTACTTGTGCAGCGCCGGGCTGTCGGGCAGCGCGCCGTCGGCGCGGAACCACAGGTGGCGGACCGGTTCGATGGGCTGCGGGTTGGCAGGATCGACCAGCGTGACCGGGCGGATCTCGATGGGCTTGGGCCGGCGCAGCTTTTCCATCACCCGCTCGGGCACCATCGGCGACAGCTTGTGCAGCAGCTCCCACTCGTTGGGCAGATCGTCCGGCCCGACCACGTCCGGCATCGGCAACTGATGCTCGTAGCCCGTTTCCTCTGCCTGGAACGAGGCGATGCCGGTGAAGATAGTCTGGCCCTTCTGGATCGCACTGACCCGCCGCGTGGTGAAGCTGCCGCCGTCGCGTACGCGATCGACGTCATAGACCACGGGCTGGTGCGAGTCGCCGGGGCGCAGGAAATAGCCGTGCAGCGAATGCACATGGCGCTCCGGCGTCACCGTCTGGCTCGCGGCGGAGATGACCTGGCCGAGCACCTGGCCGCCGAACAGCTGGGGAAAGCCGAGGTCCTGGCTCGCACCGCGGAACAGGTTCTCCTCGATGCGTTCCAGGGTCAGCAGGTTGACCAGGGCGTCGAGTATCTGGGTCATTTCGGCTTCCTTGATAGGGGGCTCGTACGGGCGCGCCATGTTACGGATTTCGCCGGCAACGCTCCAGCAACAGTGCTCATTGTCGCCAATCGTCCCGCCGCAGCCGGTAGAGCACCTGGGTGTGCAGCGGGTGCTCGGGCGAAACGTCCGGATGACCGAACGTGGTGGCCGGTTCCGGGCGCATGCCGAGCCCTTCCAGCAGTTGCCTGCCCGGTTCGTTGATCTGCGAGACACAGGCCACGACCTCGTCCAGCCCCAGCGCGCCGAATGCGCATTTCAGCGCCGTCTGCGCGGCCTCGCGAACCAGACCCTGCCCCCAGTGCTCGCAAGCCACCGCCCAGCGCAGCTCGGCGACCGCGTTCGGCAGCGGCAGCGGCAGCGGCAAGGCGGACCAGACCAGCCCGCAATAGCCGATGAAGGCGCCGTTGTCCTTGCGCTCCAGCGCCCACAGGCCGAAACCATTGCGCAGCAGATGCAGCCTGCTGCGCACCATCAGCGCGGCGCAGTCATCCCGGGACCACCGCGCCGGGTTGTAGCGCATCACCTCCGGGTCGGCACAGAGCCGCACCAACGGATCGAGGTCTTCGTCATGCCAGTTGCGCAGCCGTAGGCGCGTGCTTTCGAGTGCGAGTCGTTCAACCATCCCTGCTCCTTGAGCGCTCCGACGGCCAGCCTGCATACTGCGGCGCACATCCATCGAACACGCGTGGTTCATGTCGCTTCCCTTGGTATTTCACGACGATTACAGCCCGCCATTGCCGCCGGGCCATCGGTTTCCCATGGAGAAGTTTCGTCTGCTGCGCGACCATCTGGTCGCCCTGGGTTTGACCACAGACGCAGCGCTATTGCGCCCCGAGCTGTGCAGCCATGACATTCTGGCGCTGGCGCACGAGCGCAACTACGTAGAGCGCTACTGCAGCGGCGCGATGGGTCGCGACGAGCTGCGCCGCCTCGGCCTGCCCTGGAGCCCGGAGCTGGCGCAGCGCACCGTGCGGGCGGTAGGCGGTTCGCTGCTGGCCGCCGAACAGGCGTTGCAGCATGGCCTGGCCTGCCACCTGGCCGGCGGCACCCACCATGCCCATCACGACCATGCGTCCGGCTTCTGCATCTTCAACGACCTGGCGGTGATCGCGCTCTACCTGCTGGAAAGCGGACGCGTCGGCCGCGTACTGATCTTCGATTGCGACGTGCATCAGGGCGACGGCACCGCGCGCATCCTGGAGACCGTGGCGGACGCGGTGACCGTCTCGCTGCACTGCGAAAAGAACTTCCCCACGCGCAAGGCCCATAGCGACTGGGACATCCCGCTGCCACCCGGCATGGGCGATGAGGCCTACCTCAAGGTGGTTCATGACACCCTGAACTACCTGCTGCCGATCTATCAGCCGGACCTGGTGCTCTATGACGCTGGCGTCGACGTCCACCGCGACGACGCTCTGGGCCTGCTCTCGCTGACCGACGCAGGACTCGCCGCACGCGACAGCGCGGTGCTCGATCACTGCCTGGGTCGCGACATTCCCGTGGTCGGCCTAATCGGCGGTGGCTACGACAAGGACCGCGTCCTGCTCGCGCGTCGCCACGCGACCCTGCATGTCAGCGCCCACTCGGCCTGGCAGCGCCACGGACTCGGCTGAGCACCCGTCAGCGGCTACAATGCCCGCCCTGCTCGCCTGCCCGGTTGCCGCCATGCCCCAGCCCGCTTCTTCCTTTCGCGTCGCCATCATTGGTGGTGGCCCGGCCGGCCTCATGGCCGCCGAAGTGCTCGGCCAGGCGGGCGTCAGTGTCGATCTGTACGACGCCATGCCCTCGGTCGGCCGCAAGTTCCTCCTGGCCGGGGTCGGCGGCATGAACATCACCCACGCCGAGGACTACTCCGCCTTCGTCAGCCGCTACGGCGAACGCGCCGGCGAGCTGCGCCCGCTGCTGGACGCCTTTACACCCGCCGCGCTGCGCGAATGGATTCACGGGCTGGGTATCGACACCTTCGTCGGCAGTTCCGGCCGGGTATTTCCCACCGACATGAAAGCCGCGCCATTGCTGCGCGCCTGGCTCAAGCGCCTGCGTGAAAACAGCGTACACATTCATACCCGCCAGCGCTGGCTGGGTTGGGACGAGGCCGGTGCGCTGCGCATCGCCGGGCCGCAAGGCGAAAGCCTGATCGACGCACACGCCACCCTGCTCGCCCTCGGCGGCGGCAGCTGGGCACGACTGGGCTCCGATGGCGCCTGGGTGCCGCTGCTCGCAGCCCGCGGTATTGCCATCGCACCGCTGCAGCCGGCCAACTGCGGCTTCGAGGTGGAAGGCTGGAGCGCCCATCTGCGGGACAAGTTCGCCGGCGCGCCGCTGAAGACGGTCAGCCTCGCCCTACCGGGTAGCGCGCCGCGCAAGGGCGAGTTCGTACTTACCGCGACCGGTATCGAGGGCAGCCTGGTCTATGCGCTGTCGGCACCGATCCGCGAGGCCATCAACCGTGACGGCGGCGCCACCGTGCTGCTCGACCTGCTGCCGGATCGCACCCTGGCGCAGGTCGCCAGCGCCCTGGCCAGACCGCGGGGTTCGCAATCCATGGCCAAGCATCTGCACCGCCAGCTGAAGCTCGATGGGGTCAAAGCGGCACTGCTGCGCGAGCTGACCGATGCCGTGTCCTTTCAGGATTCGCAGACCCTGGCCACGGCGATCAAGGCACTGCCCATCCGCCTGGTCCGCCCGCGCCCACTGGACGAAGCGATCAGCAGCGCCGGCGGCGTGCCCTTCGAAGCGCTGGATGCCAACCTGATGCTGCAACAGGTGCCTGGGGTGTTCTGCGCCGGGGAAATGCTCGACTGGGAGGCACCGACCGGCGGTTACCTGCTGACCGCCTGTTTTGCCAGTGGCCGAGCCGCGGCCGAGGGAATGCTGCGCTGGCTGCGGGCTGATCGGCCCACAGCCGCGCAGGCTTGATCGACGGGTGAGCGGCGGCCGGCTGTCCCGGCCGCCGCAGCGCTCTACATCTTCATCACGATGCGGCCCTCGATGCGCCCGGCACGCATGTCGTCGAGGATCTGGTTGATGTTGTCGAGGTTGTCGGTATGGATGGTCGCCTTGACCAGCCCCTCGCCGGCGAAGTCCAGCGCCTCCTGCAGATCGGCGCGGGTGCCGACGATGGAGCCGGTGATGCTGATCGCCTTGAGCACCACATCGAAGATCGGCGTAGGAAAATCTCCCGGCGGCAGCCCGACCAGCGCCACGGTACCGCGCCGCCGGGCCATGCCGATGGCCTGGCCAAAGGCGCTGTTGGACACCGCCGTCACCAGCACGCCGTGAGCGCCCCCGATGTCGCGCTGCACCACTTCCACGGGGTTTTCCTTGCGCGCATTGACGGTCAGATCGGCGCCCAGGCGCTTGGCCAGTTCCAGCTTGGCGTCATCCACGTCCACCGCCACCACGTGCAGGCCCATCGCCTTGGCGTACTGCACCGCGACGTGGCCCAGGCCGCCGATACCGGAGATCGCCACCCACTGACCGGGCCGCGCCTCAGTGACCTTGAGGCCCTTGTAGACGGTGACCCCGGCACAGAGGATCGGCGCGATCTCGTCGAATTCGACGTTCTTCGGCAGGATGCCCACGTAATTAGGGTCCGCCAGCACGTACTCGGCATAGGCGCCGTTGACCGAGTAACCGGTGTTCTGCTGGCCTTCGCAGAGGGTTTCCCAGCCGGTCAGGCAGTGCTCGCAACAACCGCAGGCGGTGTACAGCCAGGGCACACCGACCCGGTCGCCTTCCTTCACCCGTTTCACACCGGCGCCCACCGCGGCCACATGACCGACGCCTTCGTGACCCGGGATGAACGGCAGGGCCGGCTTGACCGGCCAATCTCCCTCGGCCGCATGCAGGTCGGTGTGACAGACGCCGGAGGCGGCGATCTTCACCAAAATCTGGCCGGGGCCGGGCATCGGCACCTTGACTTCCTCGAGGCGCAGCGGCTCGCCGAAGGCGTGTACCACTGCGGCTTTCATGGTCTGGGTCATCGGTTGGCTCCTTGAGAAGGGACGTTCGGGCCTGCAACAGGCAGGCCGGATCAAGCCTAGACTCGAATCAGTGGCCGCGTGATGACGCCGACGCCCGCGGTGCAGCCGCCGGCCCGCAGCGTTGCACGAATGTTCCAGACCGGCCACGCTCGCGGGGCGACACTGCGTCGCGCAGCATCACCGCCTTGCGTTTCACGGAGCCGTCATGGGTACAGCTGACTGGATCGATCTGAAGAAGGATGCCGAAACCGGTATCGAGACGATCCGTGCGCACTTCGAGGGTCATGCCTACGACCCGCACTTCCATGACAGCTACCTGATCGGCTTCACCGAACAGGGCGTTCAGCAGTTTCACTGCCGCCGGACGCTGCACAGCAGCACGCCAGAGCAGGTGTTTCTGCTCGAACCCGGCGAGCTGCACGACGGCCGCGCGCCGACACCCGGTGGCTTCACCTATTCGATGCTCTACCTCGACCCGCACTGGATCGAGCGCGAACTGCGCGCGCTATTCGAGGATGCGCCCAACCAGTGCCAGCCGGCGTTCGCCAAGACGCTGGAAAGCGAGCCGGCGCTGGTGACGGTGATTGCCGACGCCTTCCAGGCCTTGCAAAGCCAGGACCTGCGCATCGTTCGCCAGGCCGCGCTGGACGCGCTGCTGGGCAAGCTGGCGCGGCACCTGGCATGGCGACCGCGGCAGACTGCCGACCCGCGCCTGCCGGCCGTGGCGCTGCGGGCACGGGACTATCTGCATGCACACATGGACCAGGATCTGGGGCTGGACGATCTGGCGCGGGCCACCGGTGTCGATCGCTTCAGGCTATCGCGGGCGTTCAAGGCGGCTTTCGGCCTGGCGCCGCATGCCTATCTGGTCCAGCTGCGCCTGGCCAAGGCCCGTCGCCTGCTCGCAGCCGGCCAGCCACCGGCGCTGGTGGCGATGAGCCTCGGTTTCGCCGACCAGAGCCACATGGGCCGCTGGTTCCGCCGCGCCTACGGGCTGACACCGGCGCACTACCGCAGACGCTGCTCGAATCTTCCAGACCGCTGAGCCGACAGGCGCGAGCATTCGGGCATCCGCCACCCTCGGAGCCGACCAGCATGCCTCGCCTCGCCGCCACCCCCGGATCATTCGCCACGCTCTTCATGGAGCAGCCGTCATGAGCCAGCTGCTGCCTTTCGTGCTGTTCGCCTTCGTCGCCTCGATCACGCCGGGGCCAACCAACATTCTGGTACTGAGCAACAGCTCGCGCTTCGGCCTGGGCGCAGCCATGCCGATCATTTTCGGCGCCTGCTCGGCTGCGGCATCGATCGTACTGCTGGTGGGCCTGGGTGCCGGTGAATGGTTGCTGCATCATCCGCAGTTGCAGCAGCTCATGACCTGGCTCGGTCTGGCCTGGCTGCTCTACCTGGCCTGGCAGATCGCCCGCAGCCCGGCCGGGCCTGTCGAGGCCGCCGCTGCGCCGCGCCGGCTCGGCGCGCTGGGCGCCGCCGGCCTGCAACTGGTCAATCCGAAGGTGTGGATGATGGCGCTGGCGGTGGTTGGCGTGTTCAGCGGCGCCGCTGCCGACGCGGGGCTTTACGCCATTCACGCCCTGCTGTTCTTTCTGATCGCCCTGCCTTGCCTGGCAGCCTGGGCACTGCTTGGTGTCGGGGCGGCGAAGCTGCTGCACTCAGCGGCGCATATGCGCCGGTTCAACTACGCCATGGCACTGCTCTTGGTGGTGTCGGCACTGCTGAGTCTGTGACCTGCATTACCGGTGGAAACGGCTTCCCCGTTTTCCACCCTGCGCTGCGATCAGCGCTTCTTCGCCGGCTTGCCGCCGCCCAGGCTCGGCACCTTGCGAATCGGCCTGGCGTTGGGCTTTTCGCTCTCGTCGAACCAGTTGCCGAGATGAATCTTGCCCTTGCCGCCGCCGTCCTTGGGCTTTTTCGGTTTCTTCGGCTTCTTGATGATCTGCCCGCCCAGCGTGGTGGTCGGCACACGATGGTCCGGCACGAAGCCCAGCTCGTCGTGGCGCGGCAGCACCTGGTTGATCAGGGTCTCGATGGCCGCCAGCTGATCGACTTCATCGGCGCTGACCAGCGATACCGCCTCGCCCGTGGCACCCGCCCGACCGGTGCGGCCGATGCGGTGCACGTAGTCCTCAGCGACGATCGGCAGGTCGAAGTTGACCACCTGCGGCAGATCATGGATGTCCAGCCCGCGCGCGGCGACGTCGGTCGCCACCAGCACCTGCACCTCGCCCGCCTTGAAGCGCTCCAGCGCGCGCAGCCGCGAGGCCTGTGGTTTGTCGCCGTGGATCGCATCGCTGGAAATGCCCGCAGCCTGCAGCTCGTCCACCAGCTGATCGACACCCTTGCGCGTCTTGACGAACACCAGCACCTGGCCCCAGCGCTTCTCCGCCAGCAGATGCAGGAACAGCTCGGACTTGCGCTTCTTGTCCACTGGCACCAGCCACTGCTTGACCGTCTTCGCCGCGGCGTTGCGTGGGCTGACCTCGACCGATAGCGGGTCGCGCAGCAGCTCGCGGGCCAGCTGGCGGATCGCATCGGAGAAGGTCGCGGAGAACAGCAGGGTCTGGCGCTTCTTCGGCAGGGCCGAGAACAGCTGATCCAGCTCGTCGGCGAAACCGAGGTCGAGCATGCGATCGGCCTCGTCGAGCACCAGCGCCTGCAGCTGGGCGAAGCCCACGGCGTTCTGCCGGTACAGATCGAGCAGCCGGCCGGGGGTCGCCACCAGCACGTCGATGCCCTTGCGCAGCGCCATCATCTGCGGGTTGATGCTGACCCCGCCATACACCGCGTAGGTGCGCAGCGGCAGGTTCTGCCCGTAGACACGAAAGCTCTCGTGCACCTGCTCGGCCAGCTCGCGGGTCGGCACCAGCACCAGCGCGCGTACCGAATTGCTCGCCACCTTGGCGCCTTCCATGGTCAGGCGCTGCAGCAACGGCAGGGCGAAACCGGCGGTCTTGCCGGTGCCGGTCTGCGCCGCCGCCATCAGGTCGCGGCCCTTGAGCACGGCGGGGATGGCTTCGGCCTGCACCGGCGTCGGCTTGCGGTAGTCGAGGGTTTCCAGGGTTCGCAGCAGCGGATCGATCAGGCCCAGGGAGGCGAAGGTCATGGCAGGCTCGCAGCGCCGATTCGGCGGGATGAAAAAGGGCGGATTCTAGCAGCAGGCCGGGCACATCGGCTCACCAGCCGATTGCAGGCGGGCCAGGCGATGCCTTGCTGTCACAGTTTCATACGCTGCCGCGCTGGTAGCTGGCCAACGCCTGCCGCAGGATAGGCACAGCGCCGCGGCGCCGTCACATCAACCGCACGGAGACCCTGATGGAAGCGCTGCTCGCCCACGGCCCCTTCGCCGAATTCGCCCTGCTGCTGATCGTTTCCGCGGTGGTCGGGGCGATTGCCGTGAGCCTGCGCCAGCCACTGCTGATTTCCTACATCGTGGTCGGCATTCTGCTTGGCCCGGCGCTGTTCGGCCCGGTCAACGCCGCCGAACAGATACATCTGCTGGCCGAGATCGGCGTCGCCGTGCTGCTGTTCGTGGTCGGGCTCAAGCTGGACCTCGCGCATATCCGCAATATCGGGCCGGTGGCGCTGGCCACGGGGCTCGGGCAGCTGACCTTCACCATCGTCTTCGGCTTCGCGCTCACGCTGCTGATGGGCAAGAGCACCATGGAGGCAATCTACATCGCCGTGGCGCTGACCTTTTCCAGCACCATCATCATCGTCAAGCTGCTCTCGGACAAACACGAGCTGGACTCGCTGCACGGACGCATCGCCGTCGGCTTCCTGATCGTCCAGGACCTCGCCGTGGTGCTGGCGATGATGACCATGAGCGCCCTGCGCGGCGCGGGCGATGCCGGCTGGGCCGAGGTCTCGGGCTCGCTGCTGCTGCGTCTGGCAGGTGCTGCGATCCTGATCTACGTGCTGATGCGCTACGTGCTGCCGCCGCTGGTCAGCCGCATGGCGCGCTCGCAGGAACTGCTGCTGATCTTCGCCATTGCCTGGGGCACCGGGCTCGCCGCGCTGGGCGACTACATCGGTTTCAGCAAGGAGGCCGGAGCCTTCGTCGCCGGCTTTTCGCTGGCCTCGACGGCCTATCGCGAAGCGATGAACGCGCGCCTGACCGGCATCCGCGACTTCATGCTGCTGTTCTTCTTCATCGACCTCGGTGGCCGGCTGGATTTCTCCACGCTCGGCAACGAGATCCTGCCGGCCATCGTGCTGGCGCTGTTCGTGCTGATCGGCAACCCGCTGATCGTCATGGCAATCATGGGCTACATGGGCTATCGCAAGCGCACCGGCTTTCTCGCCGGGCTGACCGTGGCGCAGATCAGCGAGTTCTCCATTGTCTTCGTCGCCATGGGCATCACCCTCGGCCATATCGGGCCGGAGGCGCTGGGGCTCACCACGCTGGTCGGTTTGGTGACGATCATGCTCTCGACCTACATGATCCTGTTCTCGCAACCGCTCTACGAGCGGCTGGCGCCCTGGCTCGGCGTGTTCGAGCGCAAACGCCCCTATCGCGAGCTGGAAGTGGAGGCTCTGGGGAAGCCGCAGGGCCATCCGCGCATCATCATCTTCGGCCTGGGCCGATATGGCTCGCGTCTGCTGCAGCAGCTGGCCGCGGCACGACTGCCGGTGCTCGGTGTGGACTTCGACCCCGAGGCAGTGCGCACGCTGCGCCGCAGCAAGCTGCCGGTACGTTTCGGCGATGGCGAGGACCCCAGCTTTCTCGAATCGCTGCCGCTTGAGCATGCCGAATGGGTGGTCACCAGTTTTCCGCAGTGGGAGGCCAATCGCGCCTTTCTGCATGCGCTCAAGCATGCAGGGTTTCAGGGCAAGATCGCCGGCGTGGTGCGCGACGATCAGCATGGCAAGGCGCTGGATGCGGCCGGCGTCGCCCGCGTACTGAACCCCTTCACCGATGCGGCGGACTTCGCCGCGCGCAGCCTGATCGACGAGCTGGGATCAACGCCCAGGCCGCCGACCGACTACGCGGCAAGGCGTTGAGAACCCCAAACGCGGCGCCATCCGGGCTCTGTCTGACCGGCGGACTTCAGCCACCGCCAGCGCAGCCGTTAACCTGCTATCCACCGGCCCCAATCGAGTGCGCCCATGAGTTCGAGCAACACCAGCAGCATCCCTGCCCCAGATGCCTATCCGTGCCACGGCGCCGCCGAACACGGCGCCTGCCCCAGCTGCGCCAGTGGCGAGCGCCTGGGCTTCAGCTTCAGTTACGCCTTCCAACCGATCGTCGATCTGCGCAGCCGGCAGATCTTCGCCCATGAGGCGCTGGTCCGCGGCGTCGGCGGCGAACCAGCCCCCACCGTGCTGTCGCAGGTCACCGAGCAGAATCGCTTCCGTTTCGATCAGGCCGGCCGGGTCAAGGCGATCAAGACCGCGTCCAGGCTGGGCATGCAGAGCAAGCTGTCGATCAATTTCATGCCCAACGCGATCTACCGCCCCGAGTTGTGCATACGCTCGACGCTGGAAGCCGCCCGCGCCCACGACTTTCCCATCGAGCAAATCATCTTCGAGACCGTCGAAGGCGAGCGCATCAACGACGGCAAGTGGCTGACCGAGGTGTTCCGCGAATACCAGCGCATCGGCTTTCTCACCGCCATCGATGACTTCGGTGCCGGCTTTGCCGGGCTCAATCTGCTGGCCGATTTCCAGCCGGACATCATCAAACTGGACATGGACCTGATCCGCGGCATCGACCAGAGCCGCACGCGTCAGGCCATCGTCCGGGCGACGGTGGGGATGTGTGAGGAATTGGGTATCAAGGTGATCGGTGAAGGCGTGGAAACCGCCGACGAATGCAGCGCCCTGTTCGATCTGGGCATCCATCTGATGCAGGGCTACCTGTTCAGCCGGCCGCTGTTCGAGGCCTGTGGCCAGGCGGAACAGCTCGCCTGGCCGCAGTGAGTTCAGCCGCGCAGCAGCTTGAGCAGTTCCTCTGCCGCCGCTTCCGATGAGGCCGGGTTCTGCCCGGTGACCAGCAAGCCGTCGACCTGCACGTAGGGCTCCCAGTCCGCGCCCTTGCTGTACTGACCACCACGCTCGCGCAGCCGGTCCTCGAGCAGGAACGGCACCACCTCGGTCAGCTCCACACCGGCTTCCTCGCCATTGGTGAAACCGGTGACGCGCTTGCCCTTGACCAGGTATTCGCCATCCTTGCCCCGCACCTCGCTCAACGCCGCCGGTGCATGGCAGACCGCGGCCACCGGCTTGTCGGCCTTGACGAAGGACTCGATCAGGGCAATGGAGGTCGGGTTGTCCACCAGATCCCACAGCGGGCCGTGGCCACCGGGGTAGAACACCGCGTCGAAATCCTCCGCCGAGACCTGATCCAGACGATAGGTATTGGCCAGCAGCGTCTGTGCCTCGCCATCCCCGTTGAAGCGCTCGGTGGCCTCGGTCTGGGCATCGGGCTCGTCGCTCTTCGGGTCGAGCGGCGGCTCGCCGCCCTCGGGCGAAGCAAGCACCACCTGCGCGCCGGCATCCATGAAGACGTAATACGGCGCGGCGAATTCCTCCAGCCAGAAGCCGGTCTTTTTGCCGGTGTCACCCAGCTGGTCATGGGACGTGAGCACGATAAGAATTTTCATGGAGCCTCCTTGTTGAAGCGCGACGTGAACAGTTGAGACTGCCGCCGCGGGCACATTGCTCCGCGGCCAAATCACATCCATGAAAAAGGGCGCCGAAGCGCCCTCAAGAATCACCGTTCCGGTCAGATCCGGAAGCTGTCCACCAGCTGCTTCAGGCGGCGCGCCTGCTGATCCAGATCGCCGCAGGCGCGCAGGGTCGACTGCAGGTTCTCCACGCCTTGCTGGTTCAGCGTGTTGATCTCGGTGATGTCCATGTTCAGCGACTCGATCACCGCGGTCTGCTCCTCGGTGGCGGTGGCCACCGACTGGTTCATGCCGTCGATCTCGCCGATGCGCTGGGTCACCTCGCCGAGGCGCTCGCCGGCGCGGTCGGCGATGGAGACGCTGGACTCACTCTGCCGCTGGCTTTCGGTCATGGTCTGCACCGAGGCGCCGGCACCGACCTGCAGCTGCTCGATCATCTGCTGGATTTCCTGCGCCGAGCTCTGGGTGCGATGCGCAAGGTTGCGCACCTCGTCGGCGACCACGGCAAAGCCGCGTCCCGCCTCGCCGGCCCGCGCCGCCTCGATGGCGGCGTTCAGCGCGAGCAGGTTGGTCTGCTCGGAAATGCCCTTGATCACCTCGAGAATCTGACCGATGTCCACGGTCTTGGCATTGAGCGCCTCGATCTGCCCGCAGGACGCGCTGATCTTCGCCGACAGCTCGCGCATCGCGGCGATGTTCTGCTCGACCACCTGACGGCCGTCATCGGCCTGATGCCGCGCATTGCTGGCGTGTTGCGAGGCATCGGCGGCATTGCGGGCGATTTCCTGCGCCGCGGCACCCAGTTCGTTGATCGCCGCCGCGACGCTGTTGGTGCGGCTGGCCTGCTCGTCGGAGTTGGCCATCGAGGCATTCGAGGCATTGAGCACGCGCTGCGCCACCTCGTGGACTTGCAGCGTGGTCGAGGACACTTCGCGGATCGAGGCATGAATGCGCTCGACGAAGCGGTTGAAGGCCATCGCCAGCTCGCCGAACTCGTCCCGGGATTGCACATCCAGGCGCCGGGTCAGGTCGCCCTCGCCCTCGGCGATATTGGCCATGGCGCGGCCCATATCGGTAAGCGGACGCATGAGCACGCGGATCAGCATGCCCAACAGTGCCAGGATGAACGCCACCGCAACGACGGTGGCGATCAGCGCGGTGGTACGGAAGCTGGTTAGGCTGGCGTAGGCCTTGTCACGATCCAGCGAGATGCCGACGTACCATTTCACCGACGGCAACCCCTGCACCGGGCTGAAGCCCAGCACGCGCGGCGTGCCATTGAGTTCGGCCTCGACATAGCGGCTGTCGAGCGACGGGGTGTTCTGCGGATAGATGTCGCTTAGCGACTTCATCACCATCTGCTGGTTGGGGTGGACCAGCACCTTGCCATCGCCGCTGATCAGGAAGGCATAGCCCATGCCGTCGAAATCCAGCGCGTTGATGATCTCCACCAGCGCCTTGAGTCCCAGGTCGCCGCCGACCACACCAAGGGTCTGCGCCCCGCTCTTTGCCGGTGTCGCCACGGTGACCACCAGCTCGTTGAGCGAGGCGTCCATGTAAGGTTCGGTCAGCGTGGTGCCGTTCGCCGCGACCGCGTCCTGATACCAGGGACGCGTCCGCGCATCGTAGTCGGCCGGC
This sequence comes from Stutzerimonas kunmingensis, assembly GCF_021432085.1. Taxonomy (GTDB): domain Bacteria; phylum Pseudomonadota; class Gammaproteobacteria; order Pseudomonadales; family Pseudomonadaceae; genus Stutzerimonas. Next base: position 3,853,114 of record NZ_CP090366.1, read on the forward strand.
ATTTCCTCGTAGGGGCGCAGCAGGTAGCTGCCGTCCGCACCGCCGAGATAGGTGTACATGAACGTCGAGGTCAGGGCCGGCTGTTCCAGCAGGCTGGCCACGCGCTCCGCAGAACTGTCGCTCGCAATCGACTGCGCCGCACTCTCTACCAGCAGGATGCGGCCCGACAGCCAGTTCTCGATGTTGTGTGCGGTGACCTCGCCCATTTCATCGAGATAACTCTCGAGATTGGCGCGGATGGCATTGCGCTGCAGGTAATCGTTGTACAGGGTGAACAGCGCGAAGGTCGCGATCACCACCAGCGAAGCAGCCAGCAGAATCTTGTGGCTGAACTTGAGGCGACTGGGCATTTAGGCGTCCGTATGACTGACTTGGGTGCGCATCCTGCGGGTGATGCCATCCATGATCTCAGTCAGCTTTTCGGCAAGTCGCCGCAAAACTTGACCCTTCGGTTTTGTTCGTGACCTTTCGGGCACACCATGAAAAACGCCAGTCTCGTGGCTGGCGTCGTTTCATGGCCCAGCAAGGCTGCGCTGGCGTCAGCGTCCCGCCAGCGCCGGCATCACCCGCGGACGCAACATCTCGCCAAGCACCGCCAGCGCACCGATCGCTCCGGCGATCCAGTACCAGCGCTGCAACGGGTCGAAGCCCAGCCAGCCAAGGGCATGCAGGAAGACCATGAGGATCAGCACCGGACAGACATAGCGAACCATGAACAGCCACAGCGCGTAGCCCAGCGGCGGCAGATTGAGCTCGTCGCGCATGATCTCGCTGCGCAGCGCGTAGCCGGCCAGCAGCACGGTGAAGATCCCGCCCAGCGGCATCATCCAGCGCGAGGTCAGGTAATCCAGCCAGTCGAAGAAGTTCTTGCCCATCGGCGTCCAGCCCGACATCAGGTTGAACGAGAGCATCGCTAGCAGGCTGATCACCAGCAGCACCACGCCGGAACCCATTGCCGCCTTGATCCGCGAAATGCCGTGCTTCTCGTTGAGGTAGGCAACGGTGGCCTCGATCATGGAGATCGCCGAGGTCAGCGCGGCGATCGACACCATGGCGAAGAACAGCACGCCGAAGGCCGTGCCGAACGGCATCTGCTGGAAGGCCAGCGGCAGGCTCATGAAGATCAGGCCGGGGCCGGCAGTCGGGTCCATGCCGTTGGCGAAGATGATCGGGAAGATCGCCAGGCCCGCCAGCAGCGCCACGCAGGTATCGGCGATGGCGACCATGAAGGTGGTGCGGGCGATGGACTGGTTATCCGGGATATACGAGCCGTAGGTGAGGATCGCGCCGGACGCCAGGCTGAGGGTGAAGAAGGCGTGGCCGAGCGCGGCCAGCAGCGCCTCGCCGGTGATCTTCGAGGTATCGAAGCTGAACAGGAAGGCGAAGCCCTGATCGAAGCCGCCGCTGGTGACCGCGTAACCCACGAGGATCAGCAGCAGCACGGCCAGCCCCGGCATCATCCAGCGCACCGCGTTCTCGATGCCCTTCTGCACGCCCTTGGCGACGATCCACAGCGTCAGCAATGCCACCAGCAGGCTCCAGCCGCCAAGTTCCCACGGGTTGGAGTTGTGCGCCTCGAACACGCCACCCAATGCCTCAACGCTGGTCGCCGCCAGGGAGCCGTCGAGCATCTTCACCGTGTAGGCGAAGGCCCAGCCGGCGACCACGACATAGAAGCAGAGGATCAGGAAGCCGGCCGTCATCGCCATGCCGCCAACCGCCTTCCACAGCGGGTTGCCGTTGTTCTCGCGGACTACCCGGCCGATGGCGTCGATCGGGCTGCCACGGCCGCGGCGACCGATGGCGATCTCGCACATCATTACCGGTACGCCGATGGCGAGGATGCACAGCAGGTACATCAGTACGAAGGCACCACCGCCGAACTCGCCGGTGATGTAGGGGAATTTCCAGATGTTGCCCAGGCCCACGGCGGAGCCGGTTGCCGCGAGGATGAAGCCCCAGCGCGACAGCCAGAGGTTCTTCGGTTTTTCACGAGTCATACGTCACCTGTTTGTTGTTATCTGTGACGGGATCGGGACCGTCGCGCAGGGCGCGGCGGCGTGCAAGGCGGATTCAGTCGTTCATTGAGCGTCGGGCTGCACCTCCGGCGCGGCCTGCTGGAAGGCCGGAAGCGTCTCGCAGCGTGCAACGATCTCGAGAATGCGTGGATACGCCGCGAGGTCACAGGCAAAACGGCGCGCATTGTATACCTGCGGCACCAGGCATGCCTCCAGATAACCTGGCCGATCGTTCAGGGAAAGCCTGCCATCGAAACATTCCAGGCCCTCTTCCACGGCAGCGAGACCCTGACCGACCCAGTGCTGATACCACGCGTTCTTGGCCTCGTCGTCGACACCCAGTTCGGCGGAGAGGTACTGCAACACACGCAGGTTGTTCAGCGGATGGATCTCGCAGGCGATGTGCATGGCCAGGGCGCGCACCTGGGCGCGGCGAACCGGATCGTCCGGCAGCAGCGCCGGCACCGGGAACACTTCTTCGAGGTATTCCAGAATCGCCAGCGACTGATTGATGCGCGCCCCACCGTTGGCTTCGTCAACCAGCAACGGCACCAGCTGCTGCGGGTTGAGGGCGCGGTAATCGGCCGCACGCTGCTGGCCGCCATCCTTGACCAGATGCACCGGCACCTGCCGGTAGGCCAGCCCCTTGAGGTTCAGCGCGATGCGCACCCGGTAGGCGGCACTGGAGCGCCAGTAACCGTAGAGCGTCAGCTCAGTGCTCATAGCGCTCGACCTGCTGATCGATGGCGCCAAAGATGCTCTGCCCGGCGGCGTCGAACATCTCGATGCGCACCCGATCGCCGAACTTGAGGAATGGCGTCTTCGCCTCGCCGTGCTCGACCACCTCGAGCATGCGCTTCTCGGCCAGGCAGGACGAGCCGGCGCTGCGGTCGTAGTTCGACACGGTGCCCGAGCCGATGATGGTGCCGGCGCCCAGTGGGCGGGTGCGCGCGGCGTGGGCGACCAGGGTCGGGAAGTTGAAGGTCATGTCGGTGCCGGCATCCGGCTGGCCAAACAGCTCACCGTTGATATGCGAGACCAGCGGCCGGTGCACCTTGCCGTCGCGCCAGGTTTCGCCCAGCTCGTCCGGCGTCACCGCCACCGGCGAAAAGCTCGACGACGGCTTGCTCTGGTAGAAGCCGAAGCCCTTGGCCAGCTCGCCGGGAATCAGGTTGCGCAGCGAGACGTCGTTGACCAGCATCAGCAGCTGGATGTGCGACGCCGCCTCGGCCGGCGTCGCGCCCATCGGCACGTCGCCGGTGATCACCGCCAGCTCGCCTTCCAGGTCGATGCCCCAGGCCTCGTCGGCCAGGCGGATCGGGCTGTGCGGCGGGATAAAGGCATCGGCGCCGCCCTGGTACATCAGCGGATCGTGCCAGAAGGATTCCGGCATCTCGGCGCCGCGCGCCTTGCGCACCAGCTCGACGTGGTTGACGTAGGCGCTGCCGTCGGCCCAGTGATAGGCGCGCGGCAGCGGGCTGTGGCAGGCGGCCTGGTCGAAGGCGAAAGCGCCCTCCTCCAGCCCGTCGTTGAGACGCTGGTAGACCGCCTCCAGCTTCGGCTTGCAGTAGTTCCAGTCATCCAGCGCGGCCTGCAGCGTGGCGGCGATCTGCGGCACTTTCACCGCCTGGGCGAGATCACGGGAAACGACGACGAGCACGCCGTCGCGGCCCTGGTTGAGGGTTGCGAGTTTCATCAGGATTCCTTGCCCGGCGCACGCCAGGAGTTGACGTATTCGGGGACATCGACGGCTGCGGCAGCCTCGCCGACTTCCAGCGCGCGGCGGGTGTCGATCATCACCGCCACCTCGTCGGCAAAGGTCGCCGGGTCGGTGCTGGCCTTCTTCAGTGCCTTCGGGTGCGGCCCGTGGGGGAAGCCGCAGGGGTGGAAGGTCACCATGCCCTGCTCGATGTTGTCGCGGCTGAAGAAGTTGCCGCGGTGGTAGAACAGCACTTCGTCGTAGTCATCGTTGTTATGGAAGAACGGCACCTTCAGCGCGCCCGGATCGGATTCCACCGGCCGCGGCGTGAAGGTGCAGACCACGAAACCGTTGGCGACGAAGGTGGTGTGCGCCGACGGCGGCAGGTGGTAGCGATGGCTCATCAGCGGGCGGATGTCGCGCCAGTTGAGCCGTACCACGGTGTTGTCGCCGTGCCAGCCGACCACGTCCAGCGGGTTGTACGGGTAGGTCACGGTGGTGATCTGGTCTCGCCGCTTGATGCGGATCTGCCAGGGGTTTTCGTCCTGCTGCGCGCGGAAGGCGTCGTCCAGGCGCGGATGGTCGAGCACCGCGGCGTCGAAGATGGCGTGCGGGCCGACCAGGCCTTTTTCCGGCAGCTGGTAGGCGCCGTCGGTGTTCTCGATCAACAGCATGAACACCGGCTGCGTCGCCTCGATGCGCCAGGCGGTGCCGCGCGGGATCATCAGGTAGTCGCCGTCGCGGAATTCCAGGTGGCCGAAGTCGCAGTACAGATGCCCGGCGCCCTCGTGGATGAACAGCAGTTCGTCACCGTCGCCGTTGCGCACCAGATGACGCATGGCGCCGTTGGTCTTCCACAGGCGCAGCTTGACGTCGGCGTTGTGCAGCGCCAACGGCGCCTGCAGCGGGCAGTCGCCTTCGCTGGGGATGTGGTTGAAGTTGAAGGCGTGCGGGCGCAGCGGGCCTTCCCAGTCGATCCAGCCGGTCGGCGGATGCTTGTGATGCAGATGCGAAGCCGGGCCGAAGAAGCCTTCCCGGCCCATTTCGCGCTCGTAGGTGCCCTGCGGAAAATCGCAGTGCGCCTGACGCGAACTCTCACCCTCGCGGATGGGGAAACTGATCCATTTGCGGCTCATGTGCCTCTCCTCGTGATACCGCGTGATCTCAATGGCGGCGCAGTGGGTGCCGGTGCGTAGGGTGGATGTCGCGAAGCACATCCACGCGTTGGTCGGCCCGACACGGACGCGTGGAAGATGCTTCGCAGTCTTCCACCCTACGGTTCTCGACTTACTCGCCCGCCTTGATCACGCCACGACGCACCTGGTCTTCCTCGATGGATTCGAACAGCGCCTTGAAGTTGCCTTCGCCGAAGCCCTGGTTGCCCTTGCGCTGGATGATCTCGAAGAAGATCGGGCCGATCACCGTGTTGGTGAAGATCTGCAGGAGGATGCCGTCGTCCCCCGGCGCGCCGTCGATCAGCAGGTTCAGCTCGCGCAGCACATCGGTTGGCTCGCCATGGCCAGCGACGCGGGTATCGACCTTCTCGTAGTAGGTGTCCGGGGTGGTCATGAAATCCACGCCGTTGGCACGCAGGCGGCGCACGGTCTCGTAGATATCGTCGGTGGACAGTGCGATGTGCTGGATGCCCTCGCCGTGATATTCGCGGATGAATTCCTCGATCTGCGACTTGTCGTCGGCCGACTCGTTGATCGGGATGCGGATCTTGCCGCAGGGCGCGGTCATGGCGCGGGAGAACAGACCGGTCAGCTTGCCTTCGATGTCGAAGTAGCGAATCTCGCGGAAGTTGGCGATGCGCTCGTAGAAACCGGACCAGACATCCATCTGCCCGCGCTTGACGTTGTGGGTCAGGTGATCGATGCACATCAGGCCGACGGCGTTGTCGTTCGGCGTACGGCCTTCGATGTATTCGAAGTCGACGTCGTAGATGCTCTTGTCACCGTAGCGGTCGACGAGATACAGCAGCGAGCCGCCGATGCCTTCGACGCAGGGGATGTTCAGCTCGCCGAAGTTGGCGTGGCTGCCGACCAGCTTGGCGCCCTGGGATTCGACGTAGGCGGCGGCCTGGGCGGCATTCTTCACCCGGAAGGCCATGGCGCAGGCGCTCGGGCCATGCCTCTCGCCGAACTCGCGCACATGCCCGGTGGGGCTGCCGTTGAGCACGATGTTGATGTCGTGCTGCTGGAACAGCCAGACCTCCTTGGAGCGGTGCTTGGCGGTTTCGGTAAAGCCCATCTGGGTGAACAGCGTGCGCAGCTGCTCGATGCCTTCGGCATTCGGCGCGGTGAATTCGACGAACTCGAAGCCGTCGGTGCCGATGGGGTTGTGCTGTTCGATCTTGTTCACGGCGTTCATATCGCCTCCTGATTATTGTTGTGAGGACTGCCGCTGCACGGCTTGGCTGGCCCCATCACACCCCAGGCCAGGGCGGCGAACAATGCTGTTTACGGGCACGGAAAGCGGCTGGCCCCAGCCCTGCTGTCAGGTTTTCCTTACAGCAACTTTTTTGCTGAAAAGCCTGGCCCGGCGGCTTGCCAGCCGTAACGAAAAGCTGACAGCCTGGTGCGACAAGCTGCCGCACATGTCATTTGGCGCATGGGATCGCTCATAAAAAAGGTGGGCTGAAGCCCACCTCATGAAGGCCTGCGTCGGCCTGCTATGGGAAGGACCTGAGCCCACCAAAACGGCTTCCTGAGAAGCCCGCAGCATTCTTGTAAGGTGGGCTTCAGCCCACCTGCGCGTATTGCACGGACGACCGTGATCCGCTAGATCAAGCCCATGAGGTTGAGGAACACCAGCACGATGGCCACCGGAGTGCCGTAGCGCAGCAGGTTCCACCAGGCCAGGAACAGGCCGTTACTACGAATGCCGATCGCTTCGCTGACCACCTGTTTTTGCAGCACCCAGCCGGTGAACAGCACCGTGCCCAGCCCGCCCAACGGCATCAGCCAGTTGGTGGTCAGGTAGTCCAGGGTGTCGAAGAAGGTCTTGCCGAACAGCTGATAGTCCGCCCAGTGATTGAACGAGAACACGCTGCCCAGGCTCAGCAGCCAGAGCACCAGACCGCTGCCCAGCACCGCCTTGGTCCGGCTGATGCCGAAGCGCTCGGTGAGCCACGCGATGCTCGGCTCGGAAAGCGAGATGGCCGAGGTCAGCGCGGCGATCACCAGCATGATGAAGAACAACCCACCGACGATTTGCCCCAGCGGCATCTGGCCAAAGGCGATCGGCAACGTGACGAAGATCAGTCCCGGCCCGGCACCGGGCTCCAGGCCATTGCCGAACACCAGCGGGAAGATCGCCAGGCCGGCCAGCAGCGCCACCGCAGTATCGGCCAGCGCCACCAGAATCGAGGTCTTGGCGATGGAGGTGCCTTCCGGCAGGTAGGAGCCGTAGACCATCATCGCGCCGCAGCCCAGGCTCAGGGTGAAGAAGGCATGACCGAGGGCGATCAGCACGCTCTGCGCGGTCAGCGCGGAGAAATCCGGGACGAAGAGAAACTGCAGCGCCTGGGCGAATTCGCCTTCGATGGCGGCGTAGACGACCAGCACCAGCATCAGCACGAACAGCCCTGGCATCAGAAAGCGCAGCGATCGCTCCAGCCCGCCGCGCACGCCGAAGCCGACGATCAGCATGGTCGCCGCCAGCACCAGCGTGGCGCAGACCACTAGGCGCAGCGGGTCCGCCAGCAGCGCGCCGAACAGCTCACCGCTGGCCTCGCCGCTGACCCCAGCGAAGCCGCCGCTGAAGGTCGCCGGCACATAGGCCAGCGCCCAGCCAGCCACCACCAGATAGAAACTCAGGATCAGAAAGCCGGTCAGCCCGCCGAGCCAGCCGACCACGCGCCAGCGCGAACTGGCTCCGGCTTCACGGGCCAGCCGAGCGACGGCGCCATCAGGATTCGCCCGACCGCGGCGGCCGATCATTACCTCGGCCATCAGCAGCGGAATGCCGATCAACAGGATGCAGGCGAGATAGACCAGCACGAAGGCGCCGCCGCCGTTCTGCCCGGTCACGTAGGGAAATTTCCAGATATTGCCCAGGCCCACAGCGGAGCCGGTGGCGGCGAGGAAGAACACCCAGCGGGAGGACCACAGGCCTCGGCTGGCGTTGTCCTGGATGCGTGCGCGCGCGCCGGCGAAGGTGCCGGCCGCGAGGCTGGTTTTATCGGTCATTGCGGATTCCTGCTTGTTGTTTTTGTCAGGGATGGTGCGAACGAACGGAGCGGGCACGGCGCTGGCGATCAGAGCCCGCCGCCCCGCTCAGCGAAGGCCGGCGCACTCGGGCGACCGGCCATGTGCCGTCATGAGGCCTGCCGCTGCAGCGTCGCGACCTGCGGCGCGCCGCCGGCCTGCAAGCGTTCGAGCGCCAGGCGGTCGGCGATCACCGAGGTGCATTCGCCGCTGGCGGCGGCCCGCTCGAAAATCTCGCGCAGCGTGCCGGCGATGGCGTTCACATGGGCATCGATCTGCGCGGCGCTGCCGCCGTTGCGCTGGTAGTAGACGTCGATGATGCCGCCGGCGTTGATTGCGTAGTCCGGCGCGTAGAGCTGGTTGCGCCGCTGCAGTTCGACGCCGATCTCGGCGCTGGCCAGCTGGTTGTTGGCCGCACCGGCGATCACCGGGGCACGCAGCACTTGCAGGGTCTGCTCGTTGAGAATGCCGCCCATGGCGCAGGGCGCGAAGACGTCTACATCGAGACCGTAGATGTCCTGCGGGCGCACCACGTTGGCTCCCAGCTCGTCCATCGCCTGCTTGACGTTGGCATCGAAGATGTCCGCCACCCACAGTTCGGCGCCGGCCGCCTTCAGGTGCCGCGCCAGACCCAGGCCGACATGGCCGACGCCCTGGATCGCCACCTTCAGCCCGGTCAGATCGTCACGACCGAGGCGCTGGCGCACCGCTTCCTTGAGGCCGACGAACACGCCGTAGGCGGTGGACGGCGAAGGGTCGCCGCTGGCGACGCTGCCGTCGAGCAACGTGCGCGGCGTGGCGCCGACCACATGGCGGGTGCGCTGGGCAAAGGCCTGCATTTCGGCATCGCCGGTGCCGGAGTCGGCGGCAGTGATGTAGCGCCCGCCAAGGCTGTCGACGAAGTCGCCCATGGCGTGCAGCAGCGCCTGGCTCTTGCCGGTATGCGGGTCGCCGATGATCACCGCCTTGCCGCCGCCGAGCTTGAGCCCGGCCAGCGAGGATTTCAGCGTCATCCCGCGCGACAGCCGCAGCACATCGCGCAGGGCCTCGTCGTCACTGGCATAGGGGAACATCCGGCAACCACCCAGCGCCGGACCGAGGCGCGTGTCGTGGATGGCGATGATGGCTTTCAGACCCGACGCCTGGTCATGGCAGAAGACCACCTGTTCGTGGCGGTCGAAGTCAGGATGAGCGAAGACGGACATTTGGTTACCTCGTTCTTGTTGGTCTGGTGGCCTGTCACGGACAGGGCCTCGTTAGCGGGTAGCGCCTGCGGCGGTGTGCTCATGCGGGGTGATCGATTTCACTCCGCTAGCGCACTGCGAACTACGCCGCCGGCTGGAACAGCCGTACGCTCTGTACCTCGTCGCCTTTGGCCAGCTGCTCGCGGAGCAACTTCTCCTGCTGGCGGGCCTTGGCGATGGAACGCTCCTTCACCGGGCCGTAGCCGCGGATCTGTTCCGGCAGCGCGGCGATGGCCACGGCGGTGCGGTAGTTGGTCGGCTTGAGCTGGGCCAGCAGCTCGTCCACGGTCTTCTCGTACTCGCTGATCAGCTGCCGCTCGACGCGGCGGTCGTGGCCATAGCCGAACGGATCGAGCGGTGTGCCACGCAGGAAGCGGAACTTGGCCAGCACGCCGAACACATTGAGCACCCACGGCCCCAGCTCGCGCTTGCGCGGCTCGCCGGTGACGGCGTCACGCTTGGCCAGCCAGGCCGGGGCGAGGTGGAACTGCAGCTTGTAGTCGCCCTCGAACTGCGCCTCGAGCTGCTGGCGGAATTCCGGCTCGCTGTAGAGGCGCGCCACCTCGTACTCATCCTTGTAGGCCAGGAGCTTGAAGTAGTAGCGGGCGACGGCCTTGGACAGCGCCAGATCGTCCGCGCTATCGGCATCGCGCACGCGCTCGACCAGCTGGCGATAGCGGCGCGCCAGCCCGGCGTTCTGGTAGCGGGTAAGGAAATCCACGCGCCACTCGACGATCTCTTCCAGGGTCTTGCAGATCGGCTCCGCTATTTCGGCCGGACGAGCCAGCTGTTCGACTGCTTCACGCTCTAGCACGGCACGGCGGCCCCAGCGGAAGGCCTGCAGATTCAGCTTGGCGGCAACGCCATTGAGTTCGATGGCCTTCTCGATGGCCTCCGCGCTGATCGGCAGCAGCCCCTGCTGATAGGCAAAGCCGAGCAGGAACAGGTTGGTGGCGATGCTGTCGCCCAAGAGCCGCGTGGCCAGGCGGGTGGCATCGACGAAGTGGGTCTTCTCGGCGCCGACCGCGTCGCTGATCGCCTGGCGCATGGCCGCGCCGGGCACCTGGGCGTCCGGGTTGCGAGTGAACTCGGCGGTGGCGGACTCGTGGCTGTTCACCACGGCATTGCTGATCTGCTCGTTGAGGCGGGTCAGTGACTCGTCGCCCGCCGCGACAATCAGGTCGCAGCCGAGCAGCAGGTCGGCTTCACCGGCGGCGATACGCACCGCGTAGATGTCGCTCTGCTTAGCGGCGATGCGCACGTGGGTGGTCACCGGGCCGAATTTCTGCGCCAGACCGGCCTGGTCGAGCACGGTGCAGCCCTTGCCTTCCAGATGCGCGGCCATGCCGAGCAGCGCGCCAAGGGTAGTCACACCGCTGCCGCCGACACCCGGAATCAGCACGTTCCATGGGCGATCCAGCGTTGGGTGCTGAGGCTCGGGCAATGTCGCCGCCTCGATACCGCCGGCTACGGCTTCGGGCTTACGCAACCCGCCACCATGCACGGTGACGAAGCTCGGACAGAAGCCCTCGACGCAGGAAAAGTCCTTGTTGCAGGCGTTCTGATCGATCTCGCGCTTGCGCCCCAGTTCGGTTTCCAGCGGCAACACGGCGAGGCAGTTGGACTTCTCACCGCAATCGCCGCAACCCTCGCACACCGCCGGATTGATGAAGGCGCGCTTGGCCGGGTCTTCCAGCTTGCCGCGCTTGCGCCGACGACGCTTCTCGGTGGCACAGGTCTGGTCATAGATGATCACCGAGACGCCCTTGAATTCGCGCAGCTCGCGCTGCACCGCATCCAGTTCGCGGCGGTGATGGAAGCTGGTGATCGGCGCGAAAGTATCGCGGGTCGGGTACTTGTCCGGCTCGTCGCTGACCAGGGCAATGCGCTTGACGCCCTCGTGGAAGATCTGCCGACTGAGCTGATCGACGCGCAGCTCGCCGTCGATGGGCTGGCCACCCGTCATGGCCACGGCATCGTTGTAGAGAATCTTGAAGGTGATGTTTACGCCGGCTGCCACTGCCGCACGCACCGCGAGGCTGCCGGAGTGGAAATAGGTGCCGTCACCGAGGTTCTGGAACATGTGCGGGGTGTCGGTGAACGGCGCCTGGCCGATCCAGTTGACGCCCTCGCCGCCCATCTGGGTAAAGGTCTCGGTGCGCCGGTCCATCCACTGCACCATGTAGTGACAGCCGATACCGGCCGAGGCGCGGCTGCCCTCGGGCACCTTGGTGGAGGTGTTGTGCGGGCAGCCGGAGCAGTAGTGCGGCGTGCGCACGGTGCTGTAGCTGCGCGCGGCCAGAGCCTTTTCCTTGGCGGCAAGGAAGGCCAACCGCGCCTGGATGCTGTCGCTGGTGTAGATCGGCGCGAGGCGCTTGGCGATCACCCGGGCGATCATCGCCGGGGTCAGCTCGGAGAGATTCGGCAGCAGCGAATTGCCGTGCTCGTCGAATTCGCCGACCACCCGCGGACGCTTGCTGACCGGCCAGTTGTAGAGCTGCCCGGTGAGCTGGTCCTCGATGATGCTGCGCTTTTCCTCGACCACCAGAATCTCGTCCAGCCCCTGGGCGAACTCGTGCACCGAGACCGGCTCCAGCGGCCAGCTCATGCCGACCTTGAGCACGCGCAGGCCGACCGAGGCGCACAGCGCTTCGTCCAGGCCGAGGTCGTCCAGCGCCTGGCGCACGTCGAGATAGGACTTGCCGGTGGTGATGATGCCCATGCGCGGATTCGGCGAATCAAGCATCACCCGGTTCAGGTTGTTGGCACGGGCGAAGGCCCGCGCGGCGTAGATCTTGTACAGGTTGAGGCGCTTTTCCTGAGCCAGCGGCGGGTCCGGCCAGCGGATGTGCACGCCGTCGTCGGGCAGTTCGAAATCTTCCGGGATGCGCGTCTGCATGCGCAGCGGATCGACTTCCACCACGGCGGAAGAATCGACGTTCTCGGCGATGGTCTTCAGCGCCACCCAGCAGCCGGAGTAGCGCGACAGCTCCCAGCCGATGATGCCGTAGTCGAGGATTTCCTGAACGTTCGCCGGATTCAGCACCGGAATCGAGGCGGCGATGAAGGCATGCTCGCTCTGGTGCGGCAGCGTCGAGGATTTGCAGCCGTGGTCGTCACCCGCCAGCAACAGCACGCCGCCGTTGGGCGACACACCCGCCGCATTCGCATGCTTGAACACGTCGCCGGCACGGTCGACGCCCGGCCCCTTGCCGTACCACATGGCGAACACGCCGTCGTACTTGGCGCCGGGGAACAGGTTGGTCTGCTGGCTGCCCCACACCGCGGTGGCGGCCAACTCTTCGTTGACGCCGGGCTGAAAGTGGATGGCGTGTTGCTTGAGGTAGTCGCGGGCTTCCCAGAGGCTCTTGTCCAGCCCGCCCAGTGGCGAGCCGCGATAGCCGGAGATGAAGCCACCGGTATTCAAACCACGGGCCTGATCACGCTGATGCTGCAGCATCGGCAAGCGGGTCAGCGCCTGGGTGCCGGTGAGGTACAGATGACCGGTAGCAAGCCGGTACTTGTCGTCCAGACGGATCTCGGCCAGAGACATGGGGCGCTCCTAATTTGTTGTTATCGGAGTCAGGGCAGCGTTGTTCGCTACCCGCCTGACGCAGTCATGGAGAAACCGCACGGTTGTTTCTCCACGCCGGCAATCGGCAGGGGATCACCCCACCGTCGCGTGTCGATTAACAGTCTGGCCGTGACGAAGAGAGATTTTCTTTCTACTTTTGCGGTAGAACAGCGCTTCTGTGCATGACCCATTCGCTAACAACAAGAAAACAGGCACGACCATGCAGACTTCGCCCCTAAGCAGCATCGATCGCAAGATCCTCCTGCTTCTGCAACACAACGCCGACCTCTCCGCAGCGGAAATCGCCGAGAAGGTCGAACTGTCGCAATCGCCCTGCTGGCGACGCATCCACCGCATGCAGGAGGAAGGGCTGATCGAGCGCAAGGTCGCCCTGCTCAATCCGAAGAAGCTCGGGCTGAACATGACGGTGTTCGTCAACATCAAGCTCTCGGCCCACGGACGCAGCAACCTCGACGAGTTCGAGCGGGCGGTGGTGGGTTACCCCGAAGTGCTGGAGTGCCACACCATGGCTGGCGAGTCGGATTACCTGCTCAAGGTGGTGGCGCGCGACATCGACAGTTACGAACGCTTCCTGCGCGACCAGCTTTTGCAACGCCCCCACGTGCAGGAGGCGCACTCGCATATCGCCATGAGCGAGGTGAAGCGGACCACGGAGTTGCCGCTGGATTGAGCCTTCAGACCGGGTTCGCGGCGGGCGGTGGACAAGGCGAAGCCGTTATCCACCCTACGGGCGAAGCAGCCGCACGAGGGAATGAAAGCGTAGGGTGGATAACGGCTAGAGCCTTTTCCACGGGTCCACCAAGATCGCCTCCGACACCGCCCCAGGTATCCGCATGCGTCGGGCCTGGTTACGGTGGATAAGGCTTCGCCGTTATACCCTACGCACCGACGCACCGCTTGCACTCCTACTCCTCCGGTATCCCTTCCAGCCGCGTGCCCCGCCCAATTCCCCGCTCGGCGAACCAGCCCTGATCCATCTCCAGGGCAAAACGTGCCGGGCGCTGCGAACAACGAATCTGGGTATTGAACGGCTCCAGATCGATCACATCGACCAGAAGCCCGTCCTCATCGAAGAACGCCGCCGACAAGGGCAGCGGTGTGTCCTTCATCCACAGGCAGTGCCGGCGCACTTCGTCGAAACGAAACAGCATGCCGCTGTCGGCGGCGAGTTCACTGCGCCCCATCAGCCCGCGCTCGCGCTGGGCGACGGTTTGCGCGTATTCGGCGTGCAGTTCATGTCCATCCAGGCGCAGCCGCAGCGGCTCATCCGCCTGGACGGTGCCTGCAAGCACCAGCAGTGACAGCAAAAGCGCAACAGGCATCGACCAACCTCCTCTAGCGCAGCGGGAACAGCCGGCCGCCGCCGCACTCATAAGCGAAGCGCCGCACCTGCGCGGCGACATAACGACAACAAGGGAGAACCCCACCGTGCTCAACAGAATAACCGCCGCCAGCGTCTACCTGGTGCAACGCTTCCTCCCCTCGCCCTTCGTCTTCGCCATCCTGCTCACGCTGATCGTGCTGATCGCCGCCATGCTCAGCACCGGTCAGGGCCTGACGGCCATGGCCCAGCACTGGGGCAACGGCTTCTGGAACCTGCTGGCCTTCACCATGCAGATGTCGCTGATCCTGGTCACCGGCCATGCCCTGGCACGGGCGCCGGCAATCAATCGCCTGCTCGACCGCATGGCGCGCATCCCACAGTCGCCCGGGCAGGCCATCATTCTGGTGACGCTGGTGGCGCTGGCCGGCTCCTGGATCAACTGGGGCTTTGGCCTGGTGATCGGCGCGGTGTTCGCCCGCGCGCTGGCGCGCCAGGTGCGCGGCGTTGACTATCCGCTGCTGGTGGCCTCGGCCTACTCCGGCTTCCTGATCTGGCACGGCGGCTTTTCCGGCTCGATTCCGCTGTCGCTGGCCAGCGGCGGCGCCGACCTGGAAAAGATGACCGGTGGCGCACTGACCGAGGCCATCGGCGTCGGCCAGACGCTGTTCGCCTCCTACAACCTGATCATCATCGCCGTGCTGGTGGTCGGCCTGCCGCTGCTGAACTGGGCCATGCAGCCGAAGACGCCGAAAGTGGTCGACCCGGCGCTGCTGGAAGAGCCCCAGCCGAGCGACATCCCACGGGAAACCGCCACCCAGCGTTTGGACGACAGCCGCATCCTCGGCCTGATCATGGTCGCGCTGGCGGTGCTGTTCTTCTACCGGCACTTCAGCGAGAACGGCCTGGCGTTGAGCCTGAACATCGTGATCTCGATCTTTCTCTTCGCCGGCCTGCTGATGCATGGCACGCCGGAGCGCTACATGCGCGCCATCGAGGAGAGCATTCGCGGCATCGCCGGCATCGTCGTGCAGTTCCCCTTCTACGCCGGGATCATGGGGATGATGGTCGGCGCCAATGCGACCGGCGTATCGCTCGGCCGGCAGGTCACCGACACCTTCGTAACCTGGTCGACTACCGAGAGCTTCCCGGTGCTGGCCTTTCTCAGTGCCGGGCTGGTCAACGTCTTCGTGCCCTCCGGTGGCGGCCAGTGGGCAGTGCAGGGGCCGATCATGCTGCCGGCCGGCGCCGCGCTCGGCGTGGCACCGGAAGTCACGGCCATGGCCATTGCCTGGGGCGATGCCTGGACCAACATGATCCAGCCGTTCTGGGCCCTGCCGCTACTGGGCATCGCCGGGCTCGGTGCCCGCGACATCATGGGCTACTGCCTGCTCTGCCTGGTGTTCTCCGGCGTGGTGATCGCTGGCGGGCTCTATTTCCTGACCTGAGGCCGGAGCATTCCGGACGGCGACGCTGTCCGGAATACTGGACCGCACTGTCCAGCATGCAAGACACAAGCGCCGTCCAATGATCTGGACACTCAAGATAAAGACGATGCAAATCAGCGAGTTGCGTATCTGGCACGGAACTCGCTAAATCACCGTGCGGCCTGTCCGCAGCCGAAACAAGAAAAACAATGCGCCTGCCGTGCAGCAGCGAGTCCCCGAATGCCCTCGGCAGCGTTCGGTCGTGCCGCACGGGGCCAGGAGATCGTCCCCGATGAGCGTCGTCATCGCCCTTGCTGCATTGGCTCTGCTGATGCTCGCCGCCTACCGCGGCTACAGCGTCATTCTGTTTGCTCCCATCGCCGCCATGGGTGCGGTGCTGCTCACCGACCCGTCCGCGGTGGCGCCGGCGTTCACCGGCATCTTCATGGAGAAGATGGTCGGCTTCATCAAGCTCTATTTCCCGGTATTCCTGCTCGGTGCGGTGTTCGGCAAGCTGATCGAAATGTCCGGCTTCTCGCGCTCCATCGTCGCCGCGGCGATCCGCCTGCTCGGCACCAGCCAGGCGATGCTGGTGATCGTGCTGGTCTGCGCACTGCTGACCTACGGCGGCGTGTCGCTGTTCGTCGTGGTGTTCGCGGTGTACCCGTTCGCCGCAGAGATGTTCCGCCAGAGCAACATGCCCAAGCGCCTGATCCCGGCGACCATCGCCCTCGGCGCATTCACCTTCACAATGACTGCCATTCCCGGCACGCCGCAGATCCAGAACATCATCCCCACCACCTTCTTCAACACCACCACCTGGGCGGCGCCCTGGCTCGGCCTGATCGGCACGATATTCGTGTTCGGCCTGGGCATGCTCTATCTCAAGTGGCAGCTCGGCAAGGCCATTGCCGCCGGCGAAGGCTACGGCACCAACCTGCGCAACGAGCCGGAGACGCCGGCCGATATCGCCCTGCCCAACCCCTGGCTGGCGCTGTCGCCGCTGATTCTGGTGCTGGTGGCCAACCTCCTGTTCACCCGCTGGATTCCCGAGTTCTACGGCACCAGCCACAGCCTGCAGCTGCCCGGCATGAGCGCACCGCTGGTCACCGAGGTCGGCAAACTCACCGCGATCTGGGCGGTGGAGGCCGCGCTCCTGCTGGGCATCGCCCTGGTGCTGGCGACCAGCTTCGGCACCCTGCGCGGCAAGCTCGCCGAGGGCAGCCGCACGGCGGTCGGTGGTTCGCTGCTGGCGGCGATGAACACCGCATCGGAATTCGGTTTCGGCGCGGTGATCGCCTCACTGCCGGGCTTCATCGTGGTGGCCGATGCGCTCTCGGCGATCCCCAATCCGCTGCTCAACGAAGCCATCACCGTCAACCTGCTGGCCGGCATCACCGGCTCGGCCTCCGGCGGCATGAGCATCGCCCTGGCGGCGATGGCCGACAGTTTCGTCGCTGCGGCGAATGCCGCGCAGATTCCGCTGGAAGTGCTGCACCGGGTTGCCTCGATGGCCTCCGGCGGGCTCGACACCCTGCCGCATAACGGCGCGGTAATCACCCTGCTGGCGGTCACCGGGCTGACCCATCGCGAATCCTACAAGGACATCTTCGCCATCACCCTGATCGCCACGGCCGCGGCCTTCTTCGTGATCGGCGTGTACTACGCTACCGGCATCGTCTGATCGCGGCGCTTCGCCGATTTCGGCGAGCATCACGACATCTGCGATTGCCTTCCGACAACAAGAAAAACGAGGCGCCGCCCAGCGCGGTCGCCGCCAAGCGGGAGAAACCATGAACCTCACAGGCAAGACCGCACTGGTCACCGGCTCCACCAGCGGCATCGGCCTCGGCATCGCGCTGAAGCTGGCCGAAGCCGGCGCCGACCTGATTCTCAACGGCTTCGGTGATGCCACGGCAGCGCTGGCCGAAGTCGGCCGGCACGGCCACAAGGTCGGCCACCACGGTGCGGACGTGTCCGACCCAGCGCAGATCGCCGAGCTGTTCGCCTACGCCGAGCGCGACTTCGGCGGCGTCGACATCCTGGTCAACAATGCCGGCATCCAGCACGTGGCGCCGGTGGAGGAGTTCCCGGTCGAACGCTGGGACGCCATCATCGCCATCAACCTGTCCTCGGCATTCCACACCACACGCCTGGCGCTGCCCGGCATGCGCCAGCGCGGCTGGGGGCGGATCATCAATATCGCCTCGGTGCACGGGCTGGTGGGCTCCGAGCAGAAGGCCGCCTACGTCGCCGCCAAGCACGGGCTGGTCGGGCTGACCAAGGTCGTCGCGCTGGAAACCGCCACCACCCCGATCACCTGCAATGCCATCTGCCCCGGCTGGGTGCTGACCCCACTGGTACAGCAGCAGATCGACGAGCGCGCGCGGGAAAGTGGTGACGAACAACGCGCCCGCCACGATCTGCTCGCCGAGAAGCAGCCCTCGCTGGACTTCGTCACCCCCGCGCAACTGGGTGCCATGGCACTGTTCCTGTG
Source organism: Stutzerimonas kunmingensis (assembly GCF_021432085.1). Taxonomy (GTDB): domain Bacteria; phylum Pseudomonadota; class Gammaproteobacteria; order Pseudomonadales; family Pseudomonadaceae; genus Stutzerimonas. The sequence continues at coordinate 3,871,126 of NZ_CP090366.1, forward strand.
CAGCGAAGCCGGTGACCAGGTACGCGGCGCGGCATGGAACATGGACGGCGGCTGGGCAGCGCGCTGACGACGACTGGCCACCCGCGGCGAACGGCTGCGCATCGCAGGCTGTCTGTATCCCATTCAGGCGGACTGCCGCGCCGAGATCGCCAGAGGTTCAGGTCGGCAGCGCCGGACAGCCAAAAACCGTTTCGGGAGTGCCGATGCAAAGCCAGCTGCTGTATTTCGATGACGAGCGCGCCGCCGCCCTGCGGCTGGCCGAAGCCTCTGGGCTGGCCGCCGCGGCAGTCGAGCGCCACCGCTTTCCCGATGACGAACTGCGCCTGCGTCTGCCACTGGGCGAAGGCGAGGCCATCGCCGAGCAGCTGGTGATCTACCGCGGCCTCGACCATCCCAACGAGAAGCTGGTCGAGCTGCTGTTGATCGCTGGCGAGGCGCGCCGACTGGGCGCCAGGCGACTGATTCTGGTCACGCCTTATCTGGCCTACATGCGCCAGGACATCGCCTTCAATCCCGGTGAAGTAGTCAGCCAGCGGGTGCTTGGCCAGCTGCTGGCCAGCCAGTTCGACGGGCTGATCACCGTCGACCCGCACCTGCACCGCGTCGCCACCCTGCAGGAAGCCGTGCCGCTGGAAGATGCCGTCACGCTGTGCGCGGCACCGGCGCTGGCACGGCTGATCGCCGAGCGGCATCCCGAAGCCCTGCTGATCGGCCCGGATGCCGAGGCCCTGCAATGGATCGAAGCTGCCGCCGTCGAACATGGTTTCGAACACGGCGTGTGCAACAAGGTGCGCCACGGCGATCGCCAGGTCGACATCGCACTGCCGGCGCTGGCGTTTGCCGGGCGCCATGTAGTGCTGCTCGATGACGTCGCCAGTTCCGGCCGCACCCTTGCCAACGCCGCGGAGAAACTGCTGGCCGCTGGCGCCGCATCGGTGGACGTCGCAGTGACCCACGCGCTGTTCGCCGATGATGCGCTGGCGGTGATCCGCGCCGCCGGGGTCGGTCAGATCTGGAGCACCGACTGCATCGCCCATGAAAGCAATGCAGTGAGCATGGCCCCGCAACTGGCTGAGGCGCTCAGGCCGCTGCTTCGCTGAGGCGATAGGCAACGCGCAGCGGAGCTCAACCGCCTCGTGGACAAGGCGGTGCCGTTGTACACCCTACCCCTCATCCACCGCGCTCGGCTCGTCGGCCGCGATCTGCGCTGAGTCGCCATAGCGCTTCTGGCCGCGCTCGCAGAAGAATGCCCGGCGCTGGCTGCGCCCCAGCTCTTTCAGCCTGACCAGCGGAAGCCGGCAGCGCACGCAGGTGGTCTTGCCGTGGGCCAGCCAGTGCGCCTTGAGCACACCGGCCCGCTTCCACTCGAGAAACTCGAAGCTGTAGGTACGCGCCTCACGCACCAGCTCGCGCAATTTGGCCGCCGGCAGTTCGCCGATCAGCGACAGTGGGTGCACGCAAATGCGGTAGAGCACCTCGTTCTTGATGATGTTGCCGGAGCCGGCGAATAGCGTCTGGTCGAGCAGCGCATCGCAGGCCAATAGCCGCGGACGTTCGCGCAGCCGCTTGAGCGTGGCGCGCGGGCTCCAGGCGTCGCTCATCAGGTCCATGCTCCAGTCGTACGTCGCATCCAGCGGCCCTTCGATCAACTGCACCGAGCAGGCGTAGAAGTTCAGCTCGCCATTGGCAAAGCCCAGGCTCAGCCGTGCTACGGCGTCCTTGCGCTCGTTGATGCGGTAGCTGCCGAACAGCAGCAGGTGGATGCGGACGGAGACGTCCTCCAGCTCGATCAGGAAATGCTTGCCCCAGCTATGGAAGCCACGCACCACCTGACCGACCAGCCGGGACATGTCGATCTTGGCGCTGCCCTCGGCACGTTCGATGGTGCGCCCGGCGAATGCCGCGACTTCTTCACGCAGGATGACGATGGAAGGACCTTCGGGCATGGCTGCACCAGTGGCTGGGCTGTCTTGGATTTGAGACTCGCCAATGCCGCGAAGGTGCGCCCGCCGTTACCAGTCCAGTTGCAGCGTACTCTCGAATTCGCGCAGCGCTCCGCTCAGCGGATCGCTGAAGCGCAATCCACGCGCCAGCAGCTTCAGTGGCCGCGCGTAGTCGTCGGCCTCACGCTCGCTGCGCTCGAGCAGCTCGGGATAGAACGGGTCGTTGCAGATCCCAGCGCCGAGGGTGGCCATATGCAAGCGCAGCTGGTGCTTTTTGCCGCTGATGGGGGAGAGCCCGTAGCGCCAGAGGTCGCCGCGCCGTTCGAGCACCTCGATCAGCGTTTCGCTGTTCGGCTCACCGGCGCCCTCACGCATCAGGAAGAAGGGGTCGCCCGGCACCATGCACAGGCGTCGGCGCAGGGGGAATTCGAGATACGGCAGCGCCGGGCAGATCGCCTCGTAGCGCTTGCTGATCTCCCGCTCACGGAACAGCGCCTGGTAGGCACCACGGCTCTCCCGGTTGGCCGAGAACAGCACCAGACCGGCGGTGAGCCGATCGATACGATGAATTGGCACCAGATCGGCGTTACCCAGCCGTTTGGTGAGCCGCGCCAGCAGGGTTTCGTTGACGTATTCGCCGGCCGGCATCACCGAGAGAAAGTGCGGCTTGTCGGCTACCACCAGATGCTCGTCGACGTGCAGGATGCGTTCTTCGAACGGCACCGGGGTCTCATTCGGCACTTCGCGAAAGTAATGAATGCGCATGCCTACCCGATAGGCCTGCGCGGCATCGATCGGCTGCATCTGCGCATCCAGCACGCGGCCGCGGGCGATGCGATCGAGCCAGGTATCGCGACTGATCGCCGGGAAGTGCGCGCACAGGCAGTCGAGCACGGTAGGCCAATCGCCTGGCGGCAGATGCAGGGTGCTGGGGCGGGAGCTGGAAGCGGACATGAATGCAGCTACACGGTAGCGACGAGGGAGGTGGATGATACCTGCTCTGTCAGTAGCTGCCTCCCGTTGCGGGAGCGCTGTGGTAAGTGGCTGCTGAGCGCAGCACCGCCATAAGGCAGGCAATGCGCTCAGCGAAGACGCCAGGCGAGAGTGGCGCGTAGGCTCAATCAAGCTTTTCCTTGGTCACCTCGCCGGTGCGGCCATCGATGCTGAACTCGTACTTCTTGCCGTCCTGCTTCATGCCCTCGCCTTCCCAGCCATTGTCATCGGCCTCGATGCCATGCAGCTCGGTGTAGCCGGCGGCCTTGGCTTTCTCTACGGCCTGCTCAAGGCTGATCCAGTCGGCGCCGGGCTTGTCGGCGGCGAAGGCAGCACCAGAACCGAGAATTGCAACGGCGAGGGCGGCGGTCAGTGTCTTGTTGTACATCTCGTTTATTCCTTCTTCGAACGGGATCAGATCGGGCCATACGGTTGGCCCCTGCATGAATTACGAGCGCAGCGGCGGCCGCTAAGTTCAACCGCCGCGCCGCCAGCCGCCGGACGCTCACTGGCCCGATGTCGATTTCGCCCGGCGCCAATCGACTCTGTCACAGGGCCATTGCCGCGCGGCAGTGGCTCCGCGCTCGCTCCCCAATCCGCGCCCTGGAGGTCTACATGGCAACGCACAAGGTCGTATCCGATCAGGACTGGCTGGCCGCCCACAGCGCCCATCTGCAGGAAGAGAAACAGCTCACCCGCCAGCGCGATGCGCTCAGCGAAAAGCGTCGGCAACTGCCCTGGCGACGCCTTGCGCAGGACTATCGCTTTCATGATGCCAGCGGCGCGGTCCGCCTGAGCGAGCTGTTCGAGGGTCGCAGCCAGCTGGTGATCAAGCACTTCATGTTCGGCCCGAACTGGACCGAGGGGTGCGTCGGCTGTTCATTCGAGGCCGATCATATCGGCGGTGCGCTACTGCACCTGCTGCAGCATGACGTCAGCTTCGCCGCCATTTCCCGCGCGCCGTTCGACCGGCTGGAGGCGTTCCGCCAGCGCATGGGCTGGCAGTTCCGCTGGCTGTCGTCGGCCGGCAGCACGTTCAACCGCGACTTCCACGTGTCCTTCGATGCCGAGGACATCGTCGAGGGCAAGGTCTTCTACAACTACGCCTGGCAACCCTTCGTCTGCGAGGAGCTGTCGGGCTTCAGTGTTTTCTACCGCGACCCACGCGACATCTTCCACACCTTCTCGGCCTATGGTCGCGGCGCGGAAGAACTGCTCGGCACCTATGTCCTGCTGGACATGACGCCCAACGGTCGCAACGAAACGGGCCCGCGGCACAACCTCACCGACTGGGTACGCCTGCACGACCGTTACGACAGCGATGATCGCGTTGCTCCGAGCGGACGCCCAGAGCCCGCCGGCTGCTGCCACGAGCAGGCGCGACGCTGAGGCTACTGCCGTCGAATGAAGACGATCTGCGGGTCCATCTCGCCGTTGCTGAAGCGGAACTCCACCGCATCGCCCACGGCCAGCCCGCCGAGCTGTGCGGCGTCCGCCTTGAACGGCATCACCATCGCCGGCCACTTCAATTCCGGCACCGGCCCGTGGGCGATGGTGACGCTGCCCTGCTGGGCATCGATGGCGCGGATCACGCCTTCGGCCTGGTAAGCGGGCTCGGCCTCCAGGCTGTTGCCAGCCGCCACATCATCGACCGGTGGCGGTGTGGTGGAGGGCTTCAGCAGATCCTCGGCAGAGGCCTGACCACTCAGCCCGAGGGTCGCAAGCAGTACGAGAAACACAGTTTTCATGACGACTCACCCCGATCGATCGGTCGTGCTGACCTGCAGTAAGCGTAGTCCCCATGGCGCGGTTCGCCCTCGCCCGAACGGTGCATTCGCAGCCGCCTGGCGACGTTCAGTTTCGTTTAAGCAAGCCCCCGTAACCTGTGAATCGTCGAAACCAACCACAGGAATCAAAACCATGAAAACACTGACTACGCTGTTCACCGCCGCCACCCTCGCCCTCGGTGCCAACCTGGCCATGGCCAAGGACATCGGTCCCGACGAAGCACTGAAGCTGCGCGATGCCGGCACCATCCAGTCGTTCGAGAAGCTCAACGAAGCGGCTCTGGCCAAGCACCCCGGCGCCACCGTCGAGGAAACCGAGCTGGAAGAAGAGTACGGCCGCTACGTCTATCAGCTTGAACTGCGCGACGACAAAGGTGTGCAATGGGACGTCGAGCTCGACGCCAAGACCGGCGAAGTGCTGAAGGACCATCAGGACGACTGAGGCCATCCATGCGTGCCCCCCTTTTCGTAACCGTTCCACTGACCTTGCTGCTCGCTGCCACTCCGGCGGCGAGCCGCGACCTGGACCAGGATGAGGCCCTGCGGCTGCGCCGCGAGGGTCTGATCATGCCGCTGGAAGCTCTGCTCCAGCGCGCCATGGAGCGCTATCCGGGGGCCAGCCTGCTGGAAGCGGAGCTGGAGGAGGAAGATGGCATCTACGTTTACGAGATCGAATTGCTCACCACCGACGGCGTTGCCCGCGAGCTCGAACTGGATGCCCGCGACGGGCGCCTGCTCAAGGATGAAGAAGACTGATGCGCCTGCTACTGGTCGAAGACAACGTTCCGCTGGCCGATGAACTGGTCGCCAGCCTCAGCCGCAACGGTTATGCCATCGACTGGCTGGCCGATGGCCGCGACGCCGGATACCAGGGCGCCAGCGAGCCCTATGACCTGATCATTCTCGACCTCGGCTTGCCTGGCAAACCGGGGCTGGAGGTGCTGCGCGACTGGCGTGCCGGCGGCCTCACCACACCGGTGCTGATCCTTACCGCGCGCGGCTCCTGGGCCGAGCGCATCGACGGTCTCAAGGCCGGCGCCGACGACTACCTGACCAAGCCCTTTCATCCCGAAGAACTGCTGCTGCGCATCCAAGCGCTGCTGCGCCGTGCCCACGGCCTGGCCAACCAGCCCATGTTGCAGGCCGGCGGCCTGGAACTGGACGAGGCGCGCCAGTGCTGTCGCAAGGATGGTCAGGACATCGAACTCACCGCCGGAGAATTCCGCCTGCTGCGCTATTTCATGCTGCATCCGGGGCAGCTGCTGTCCAAAACCCAGCTGACCGAACACCTGTACGACGGTGAAACCGAGCGCGATTCAAACGTCATCGAGGTGCATATCAACCGGCTGCGCGGCAAGCTCGGCCGCGAGCTGATCGAAACGCGCCGCGGCCAGGGCTATCGCTTCGGCGGCCAGCCGTGAAGTCCATCCAGCGCAGCCTCAGCCTGGCGCTGATCGCCACCCTGCTACTGGTCGCGCTGGTGCTGGTGCAGACCAGCCTGTGGCTCTTCGAGTCAGGCCTCAGGCGCAGTCTGGAAACCGATCTGCGCGAGGAAACCGAGGGCCTGCTGATTGCCCTGGTGAAGGGGCCGAACGGCGATCAGCTGGACGTGCAGCGCCTCAACCCGCGCTATCAACGGCCGTTCTCCGGCCACTATTTCAAGATCGAACTGCCCGAGCGCACGTGGCGCTCCCGCTCGCTGTGGGACGCCTCGCCAGAATGGCCGGAACGCGCCGGCCTGGCGGACGAACTGCTCGACGGCCCGCAGGAACAGCGACTGCTGGGTTATCGCGCCGAGTACCGCCGCGACGGCCAGCCGATCATCATCAGCGTTGCGCAGGACTACACGCCGGTCCTCGAAAGTTTTGCCCGCGTGCGGCTGAGCGGTCTGGGCCTGGTCGGTTTCGCCCTGCTCGCCCTGCTGCTGTTGCAGCGCTATGCCATGGGACTGGCACTGCGCCCACTGGAGCGCGCGCGGCAGCAGATCGCCCAGCTGCAGCAGGGCCAGCGCCAGCAGCTGGACCAGCAGGCGCCCGTCGAGCTGCAGCCGCTGGTCGAGCAGATCAACCACCTGCTCAGCCACACCGAAGACACCTTGCAGCGCTCGCGACATGCCCTGGGCAACCTCGGTCACGCGCTGAAGACGCCACTGGCAGTGCTCGGCAGCCTGGTGCAACGCGAAGAACTCGCCGCCCACCCGGAACTGCAGGCCAGCCTGCAGGAGCAGCTGGAGCAGATCCAGCAACGGGTCAGCCGCGAACTGGGCCGCGCGCGGCTATCGGTGGACGTGCTGCCCGGTGCGCATTTCGACTGCGACGCGGAACTGCCGGCACTGTTCGATACGCTGGCGATGATCCACCGCAGCGGCCTCGACCTGCGCTGGCAGGCGCCCGCCGGCTGCCGCCTGCCGCGTGATCGCGAGGACATGCTCGAGCTGCTGGGCAATTTGCTGGATAACGCCTGCAAGTGGGCCCGTAGCCGCGTCGAGCTGAGCATCGAGCGCAGCGGCGATGGCTTCGTCCTGCTGGTGGACGACGACGGACCGGGGATTCCGGCGGCACAGCGCGAACAGGTCATCAACCGTGGCGTACGGCTGGACGAGTCGGCGGAAGGTCACGGGCTGGGGCTGGGGATCGTCAGCGATATCCTGACGGCTTGGCGTGGCGAGTGGAGTCTTGAAGAAAGCCCGCTGGGCGGTTTGCGGGTGCGCATCGCACTGCCGGCGACGCGCTGAGCATCATTGCGGACGAGCCAGTTCGTTACGCATGTCTTCAAGTATGGTTTCGACCAGCAGGGTGTTCTGCACCTGGTGCCCGGCCATGATGCGCGTGGCGTGGGTGCCATTGATCGGGTAGCCGACATGCACCAGCAGGCGACCGTCCGCTTGCGGCTCGACGCGCGTGCGGTACTGCGAGGTGAAGGTTTCGGCCAGGTAGCGGGAAAGAGTCTTCATGAAGCATCTCTAGCAATGAGCCTGAGACAAAGACCCTGTTCGTCGCTCGGAGATTCATGCCGTCCATCGGGAATCTACTGATCTTCATAGAACTGTAACGCTCATCACCCCTTCCGATCGCCGCTGCCATAGGCCAGCCAAGCCAGAAACAGCATCACAACGAACGCCGTGCAGGACATCACCAACGCATTGATCATCAGGCTCATGTCAGGGTCTCCTCATCCACCGGATCGAGTTGAAACATACCCCGAATATATGTAGCGTTGCGCGACACGTCGACCTGCTCGACATAGGCATGTAAATCTTTGGAACAGGTGCAGAGGCGATGAAACGCAAGCAATCGATCAGTCAGATTCGCTGGGACCTGGCGCTGCGCTACCGGCTGATCGAGACCATCGCCTGGTGGGAAGGCCGCCTGACCACGGGCCACCTGATGCAGAGTTTCGGCATCAGCCGCCAGCAGGCATCGAAGGACATCAACACCTACCTGAACGAACATGAGCCCAAAAACCTGACATATGACCGCCACCTGAAGGGCTACAAGCCGACCAAAGGCTTCCAGCCGCTGTTCATCGACGGCAGCGCCAGCGCCTATCTGCATTTACTCGACCAGAACCGTGTGCGCGCCCCGCATATCGAGGGCCTGGCGCTGGCCTACGCGCATACCGAGGTACTGCAGGTGCCGGACCGCAGCATCCGCCCCGAGGTGCTGCGGCCGATCCTGCAGGCCTGTCGCGAGGGGCTGCGGCTGGAGAGCGAGTACGTCTCGCTGGCCAATCCCGAGGTGGAAATCCGCGTGATGGCGCCGCACACGCTGGTGTTCACCGGCATGCGCTGGCATGTGCGCGCCTACTGCGAGAAGAACCGCGAATACCGCGACTTCGTGCTCAGCCGCTTCCGCGGCGAGCCAGACCTGATGGATGAAAGCGAACACACCCGCGAGCAGGACGAGGCATGGAACACGCCGGTGACGGTGCTGATCGAGCCGGACGCGCGACTGAGCCCGGCGCAGAAGACGATCATCGAGGTTGACTTCGGCATGGTCGAGGGCCAGCTGCCGGTGGAGACGCGCGGAGCGCTGGTGCAGTACGTGCTGCAGCGCTTCGGCATCGACCCGAACACCGTGCAGGCCAATGCGGCGGCGCAGCAGCTGCAGGTGGGGAATCTGCAGGCGTTGAAGGGGTGGTTGTACTCGTGAGGGCTTGTGGGCCCGGTCTTGGCCGCGAAGGGCGTCGGCACGGAATTCAGTATGTGAGCGCCGCGCTTTCCTCGGCATTTAGCTCAGGTTTCGCCCTGCTGGGCGACTTACTTTTTTCAGTCACGAAAAAAGTAAGCAAAAACGCTTGCCCCTGCATCCGGCCCGTCGCTTCGCGACGGGTTCGTTCGCTACGCCGCCGCTCCGAGGGTCGCCGTACAAGGGCCATCCATGGCCCTTTACGGCTCTCGCGGCATCCATGCCGCTCGCCCCTCTCCACGACGGCTCCGCTCACCCTCCTGAAGGGGCGACTGGTGCCGCCTGCTCGCTCGTGCAAAAAACACCAAACTGAGACTACTGCCGGGACCTTACAGGCAGTTCTGCCCCTATTTCTCGCCCGAGATGTCGGGTGGATACCTACGCAGAGTTTTCCACCGCAGGCTACAAGTAAGTTCTTGCCGGGACTGGGCAGATTAATTTGCAAACCGGCAGGTAAGCTTCGCGTTACCCACCGTACGGAACCACTTAGAAACTTCCAGTCGGCTCGGACCCCTGCCCCCGTCAGAAGGCCGAGTGGATGCGTTGCGCAGGGGGGCGCGAGGCATGGACGCCGAGCGAGGAGCGAAGGGACAGGGATGTCCCTTCGCGACGACCCCCGGAGCGGCGCCGGAGGGAGGGGAGTTTTGCGAAGCAAAACACGGATGTCGGGGTGGCCTTCTTTTTGGTTACTTTTTCTTGGCCAAGCAAGAAAAAGTGACGCGCCGTGCAAGGCGCAACCTGTAGTCCGGGCCGAGGAAAGCGCGGCGCGCCCAAACCGTCCGCCGAAGCCCACGACAGAAGCCTTACATCCGACGCAACCACCCGCCGCCCATCCCACGCCAGCGGTTCGCCACTGCACCCGCCCACAATGAGCCTGAGCCCATGCGCCTGATCCACACCTCCGACTGGCACCTCGGCCAGACCCTCCACGGCCAGGACCGCGACTACGAACACGCACAATTCCTCGCCTGGCTGCTCGACCAGCTGGTCGCCCACCGCGCCGACGCCCTGCTGATCGCCGGCGACGTGTTCGACACGGTCAATCCGCCACTCAAGGCCCAGGAGCGCCTCTACGACTTCATCGTCCGCGCCCACGAAAAGCTCCCGCAGCTGGACATCGTGATGATCGCCGGCAACCACGATTCGGGCGGGCGCATCGAGCTGCCAGCACCGCTAATGAGGCGCCTCAACGCCCATGCCGTGGGACGCATCAGCTGGGTCGCCGAGGGCCAGCTGGATCACCAGCGTCTGCTCGTACCGCTGCATAACGCCAATGGCAACACCGCCGCCTGGTGTCTCACCCTGCCCTTCCTGCGTCCGGCCGAAGTCACCGGAATGACGCTGGGCGACGACTACATGGCCGGCATCCGTCAGGTCCACGAGCGGCTGATCGCTGCCGCCGAATCCGCACGCCAGCCCGGCCAGGCGCTGGTCGCCATGAGCCACGCACACATGGCCGGCGGCGCGGTGTCGGAGGAGTCCGAGCGCAATATCGTTATCGGCAGCGCCGAAGCGCTGCCGGCCAGTCTGTTCCCCGAGTCCGTCGCCTACGTCGCCCTTGGCCATCTGCACAAGCCGCAGCAGGTCGCCGGGCAGGCGCGCATCCGCTACAGCGGCTCGCCGCTGCCGCTGTCCTTTGCCGAGGTCAATTACCCGCATCAGGTGCTGCTGGTCGAACTGGACGGCGACCAATTGAAAAACGTCGAACAGCTGCCGGTGCCGCGCGCGGTGGAGATGATCCGCATCGGCCGCGCCCCGCTAGCCGACGTGATCACCGCGCTGGAGGCGCTGCCGCCCACCGGCCTGTTCGACGAACACCTGCCCTGGCTGGAGGTACGCGTGCTGCTCGACGAACCGCTGCCGGACCTGCGCCAGCGCATCGAAACCGCGATAACCGGCAAGGCCTGCCGGCTGGTGCGCATCGCCAGCGAATACGCCGGCAAGCGCGGAGAGACTGAATCGGAAGTGCTGCTCGGCCTCGACCAGATCACCCCGCAGGAGCTGTTCGCCCGCGCCTGGGAAGAACAGTACGGCAACCCGGCGGACGAGCAGGCGCTGGACGATTTCGCCACTTTGCTGCAACGGGTCGAGTTCGCCCATGAGGAGGACGATCGATGAAAATCCTCGCCATCCGTCTGAAGAACCTGGCCTCCTTGGCCGGCGAACAGATCATCGATTTCACCGCCGAACCCCTGGCCAGCGCCGGACTGTTCGCCATCACCGGGCCTACAGGTGCCGGCAAGAGCACCATTCTCGACGCCCTATGCCTGGCGCTGTTCGGCAGCACGCCACGGCTCGACAGCGTCTCACCGCTGAACAAGGTTCCCGACGTCGAAACCGAGATCGGAGGTGGCGACGAGCGCAACCTGCTGCGCCGCGGTTGCGGCAGCGGCTACGCAGAAGTGGATTTCGTCGGCGTCGACGGCCACCGCTACCGCGCGCGCTGGGAGGTCAGGCGTGCCAAAGAGAAGATCGACGGCAAACTGCAGGCCAGCAGCCAGAGCCTCACGGATCTCGACAGTGGCACGCTCCTGGCCAGCGGCAAGAAACTCGAATTTCGAGCGCTGCTCGAAGCCCGTCTTGGGCTGAATATGGCTCAATTCACCCGCGCCGTACTGCTGGCGCAAAGCGAATTTTCTGCCTTCCTCAAGGCAAAGGACGACGAACGCGGCAGCTTGCTGGAAAAGCTCACCGATACCGGCCTCTACAGTCGCCTCGGCCAGGCCGCCTTCGAGGCCGCCAAGCAGGCGAAGGAAGGCCTGACTCACCTGGAACAGCAGGCCGGCGGCCTGCAACCGCTGGAGCCCGAGCAGCGTGACGTACTGGAGCGCGAACATCAGGCCCAGCTCGAAAAACTGAAGAAGCTGCAACAGCAGCTCAAGGAGCTGGAAGCCCAGCGGCAATGGCTGAGCGAACTGCAGCGCCTGGAAAACGAGCGCGAAGCGGCACGCCAGCAGCTGCAGGACGCCGAAGACGAGCGCGAGAGCCTGACTGAGGCCCGCCGTATTCTCGACCTGTTCGAACGGCTCGCACCGCAGCGCCACCGATTTCTGCGCCAGCAGGAACTCGAACCGCTGCTGGGCAAAGCCGCCGACAGCCTCGCTCGCCTGCAGCACGAGGCACAAAGCCTGCAGCAACGTCTCGACACCTTGCAGAGCGAGTGCGAAGCGGCCGGCAACGACCTGCGTGCGGCCGAACAGGCGCGCCAGGCAGCCGAGCCCAGGCTTGCGCAAGCGCGCCGTGAAGAAGAACGCCTACAGCATCTGAACGCCGACCTCGCCTCGATCCGCGAAGAAAGCGTCCAGGCCGATGCCGCGGCGAGCACCGGCGAGGCAACGCTCAAGCAGCTCGGCGAGCAGCAACAGCGCGCCGCCGAACAGCTAGCAACGCTGACGCAGCAATTCGAGACGAGCGCAGCGCTGCAACCACTTTGTGCAGCCTGGGGCGGTTACCGTCCGCGTCTGCAACAGGCCGTGCAGCTGGCGGCACGGCTGCAGCAAGGTCAGGGCGAACTCCCGGCACTGGAAGCGCAGGCCAAGGCTGCCGAAACCCGGCAAAGCCAGGCGCGCGAGGCGCTGGACAATCTGCAACGCGAGCGCGACAGCGATCTAGGGCTGGCCGAACAGCTGGCCGGTCTGCATCGACAGCTCGACGAATGGCGCCAGGCCGAGCGCGAAACCGAGGCCCTGCGCGAACTCTGGGCGCAGCAGCTCACGCTCACCGCCAGCCAGCGCGAACTGAGCGACGCCCACATCCGCCAGCAGGCCGAGCTGGACAGCCTGGTACCGCAGGGCAAACAGCTTCGCAGTGACCGTGATGCTGCCGAGCAGGCGCTCAAGGTCACGCTCGCCCTGCTCGAACGCCAACGCCTGGCACGCAGCGAGAATGTCGAAGCGCTGCGTGCGGCGCTCGTCTCCGGCGAGCCCTGCCCGGTCTGCGGCAGCGACGAGCATCCCTGGCAGCACACCGAAGCGCTGGTCGCCAGTCTCGACCGCCACGACAACAGCGAGGCCGCGCGTGCGCAGCAGGCGCTACAGGAACAGGATCAGCGTCTGCAGGAGCTGCGCGATCGCCATGTCGCGCTCAGCACGCAGTTGCGCCAGACGCAACAACGCCAGGGCGAAGTCGAGGCGCAGCTGCAGGCCCTGGCACCGCGCCTGCTCGCCCTGCCCGCACACTCGCGATTGCTTGAGCAGCCGGAAGCCGAGCGTTCGCAATGGCTGGAAGCGCAGCTGACGACACTCAAAAACCAGATCGCCAACGCCAGCCAGCGTCAGCAGCAACTGCTCGCGCTGCAACAGCGCAGCGAAACCCTGCAGCAGGCCTGGCAGGCCGCGCGCGAAGCCTGTGTCGAGGCGACTCAACAACTCGCCCGCCAGCACGATGCCCTGGCCCGCGACAGCCAACAGCTCGACGAGGAGCTGGCGGCCTTCGCCGAACTGTTGCCCGTCGAGCAACTGCAGCGCTGGCGTGAAAATCCGGCGCAGACCTTTCTGCAGTTGGACGTCAGCATCGCCACGCGACTACAGCAACTGCAGGCGCAGACCGAGCTGGCCGAGGAGCTACGCCAGTGCGAGCAGCGCCGCAGCGACGAACAGCTGCAGCAGCGCCATCGCCAGGAGAAACAGGCAAGCTGCAGCGCGCGGCTGACTGAGCGCGAGAAGCTGCTGCTGGCCTGCCAGCAGGAGCTGCGTACCAGCCTTGGCGAGCAAACCAGCGCCAGCGCCTGGCAACGGCAGCTGGACGCGACCATCCAGGCTGCGCGGCAAACCCAGGCCGAGATCGATCGGCAGCTCAACGAGAGCAAGCTTGGCCTGACGCGGCTGCACAGCGAGCAGCAGAACTGTCGCCAGCGCCAAGCCGAACTGGAACAGGAACGCGACGCGCTGAATGCGGAACTGGCCACCTGGCGCACCAGCCACCCGCAGCTGGACGACGCCACCCTCGCCCAGCTGCTGCACATGGATGACCAGCTGATTGCCGAGGCGCGCCAGCGCCTGCAACAGAACGCCGAAACCCTGACCCGCTGTCGCGAGCGTCTGGACGGCTGCCTCAGTCGCCTGAACACGCACAAACTGCAGCAGGCCGAAACGCCGGACATCGAACGGCTGCAGCAGCGCCATGCCGAGCAACTGCAGCAGTGCGAGCAGGCCGACCAGCGCTGCGCGGAAACCCGCGCTCAGCTGATCGACGACGACAAGCGCCGCAGCCAGAGCCAGGCGTTGCTCGCACAGATCGACGCCGCACGGGCCGAGCATCAGCGCTGGGGGCGCATCGCCGCCTTGATCGGCTCCAGCGACGGCGGCGCCTTCCGCAAGATCGCCCAGGCCTACAACCTCGATCTGCTGGTGCAGCACGCCAATGTGCAGCTGCGCCAACTGGCCCGGCGCTACCGGCTCAAGCGCGGCGGCAGCCCGCTGGGCCTACTGGTCATGGATACCGAGATGGGCGACGAGCTGCGCTCGGTGCATTCGCTGTCCGGCGGCGAGACCTTCCTCGTTTCGCTGGCCCTGGCGCTGGGCCTGGCCTCGATGGCCTCGAGCAAGCTCAGGATCGAGTCGCTATTTATCGATGAAGGCTTCGGCAGCCTCGACCCCGAGTCGCTGCAGATCGCCATGGACGCACTGGATTCGCTGCAGGCCCAGGGCCGCAAGGTGGCGGTGATCTCCCATGTGGCGGAAATGCACGAGCGCATTCCGGTGCAGATTCAGGTGCAGCGCCAAGGCAACGGGCAGAGCGCGCTGCGCATCGTCGGCGGACCATCGTAGGGGTGCGCTCCGCGCACCGCATGCACCGAGCGTAGGTTGGGTTGAGGAGCGAAGCGACGAAGCCCAACACGTTCCAGTTGGGCTTCGCTGTGCTCAGCACCAACCTACCCGGGAGCGTCCGCCCTTTGTCATTGCGCGCTTTCATCCGCTTGTGTTTCGCCGCGCCCGGCCGTATGGTTCGCGCGTTTTCCTATCCGCCCAGGTGTGCACGACCGCAAGGTCCGCATTAAACGGGAAGCCGGTGCGCTCGATGAGCAAGGCCGGCGCTGCCCCCGCAACGGTAATCGACCGCGATCCTCAGGGATCGCCGTCCGCTCCACAGCCACTGTGTTCCGACATGGGAAGGTGAGCGTGATGCGTGTCGAAAGCCCGGAGACCGGCCTGACGGATTCGACTGGTGTTGCGGAGGGCAGCACCGTCAAGCGCTGCTGCCCGTCATCCCCCGCGCTTGTTCCTGCCCTCCTCAAAAGTCTGCGATCTTTTGAGGAATTCCTAGAATGAAACTGTCCCGACTTGCCCTGGCCGTAGCGCTGCTGCCCGGCGTGCAGGTGTTTGCTGTTGAGCAGGAGCTGCCAAGCATGCTCATTACCTCCGCCCGCCAGGCTGAACCCCGCGCCCAGGCGACGGCAGCCAATACCGTATTCACTCGCGCCGATATCGAACGGCTACAAGCCCGCAGCGTGCCCGAGCTGCTGCGGCGTGTGCCAGGCGTACAGGTGAGCAGCCCTGGAGGTGTGGCTTCGCTGTCGCTGCGCGGCACCGGCACCGCGCAAACACTGGTGCTGGTCGACGGCCAACGCATTGCCTCGGCCACCAGCGGTTTCGCCCGCCTCGACTACCTGGCTATCGACAACATCGAGCGTGTCGAAGTGATCCGTGGCCCGCGCTCCTCGCTTTACGGTGCAGATGCCATTGGTGGCGTCATCCAGATCTTTACCCGTGGCGGCAAAACCGGAATAAACCCGGAAGTCCGCTTGGCCGCCGGCAGCGACCAGACCTTCCAGCGCAGCCTGAGCCTGGCAGCCGGAACGGAGCAGACCCGTGTCCATCTAGGCGCCAGCCTCGATGAGCGCGGCGGCTTCGATATCACCCGCGACAACCGCGGCGCCGACCGGGACAACGATGGCCAGCGCAACAAGGCCTTGCACCTGAAGCTGGATCACCAGTTCGATGCAGACTGGAAGGCCGGCTTGAGTCTCAACGACCAGCGCGGCAAGAACGAGTACGACGATGCCTACGAGTTTGCTCCGGGCGCACCGCAGGACGAGTTTCGCGTCAGCAGCTACAGCGGCTACCTGGACGGCCAGCTAAGCGGCATCTGGAACAGCCGTCTGGAGCTGGGCCGCAGCTTCGATCGCAACCACGCGGTCGGCTCCAATTACAACGACGGTCTGCTGGAGACCACTCGCCACTCCGCGGCCTGGATCAACCGAGTGCAACTGAGCGAGCGCCAGCAGCTGAGCGTGGGCAGCGACTGGTACGAAGACCGACTCGACGCCACCACGGCCTACCAGGAAGACAGTCGCGACAATCTCGCTTTCTTTGCCCAGCACAGCTACCAGGGCGAAAGCTTCGGCACCGAGCTGGGTCTGCGTCACGACGACAACCAGCAGTTCGGCAGCCACAACAGCTGGAACGCAGCATTCAGCCTGCCGGTAGGTCAGTCGCAGCGCTGGATTCTGATCTATGGCGAAGGCTTCCGCGCCCCGACGTTCACCGACCTTTACGCACCGCCCGCCTGGGGGCCGAACCCCGACCTGCAGCCGGAGACTTCGAAGACCTACGAATTGCAATGGCGCGCTGAATTCGACGAGACCCAGCTGGAAGCCGCGCTTTATCGTACCGACGTCGAAGACATGATTGCCTGGGGTGGAACCCGGATGGAAAACGTCAGCCAGGCACGGATCAACGGTTTCGAAGCCAGTGCGGCGCGCGAACTGCTGGGGTGGCAAGCGAGCCTCGGCGTGAGCATTATCGATCCGCGCGATCGGGACAGCGGACGGGTACTACAACGTCGCGCCAAGCGCTCGCTGAGCCTGGATGTGGATCGCCAATTCGGCGCATTCGGCGTCGGCGCGTCCTGGCAGGCCTTCAGCCAGCGCTTCGACGACAGCGCGTTCAATTCAAACTACGATTCTGAGCGCACCACAATCCCTGGGTATGCCGTGCTGAACCTTCGCACGAGCTGGCAGGCGACACCCGAGCTGCGCTGGGAAGCCAAATTGGACAACGTGCTGGACAAGGACTATCACCTGGCGCTGTACCAGCGCGAATTCGCCAACATGGACAGCGCCTACGGATACAAGGAGCAGGGCCGCACCGCACTGTTCGCCGTCACCTGGACTCCCTCGCTGTAGCAGCGTCTACCGGCGCGCCCGCTCAGGGCGCAGCCGCCATCACTTTGCAGAGCTTCCCGATCGCCCCCAGCATCTGGAAGCTCGGCCGCTCCAGGCCCTTGTCGGGCACTTCAAGCAGTCGGCCGCTGCGCACGGCACTGAGCTGCGGCCAGGCCTGCCATTCGTCCAACTGCGCACCGCTACCGGCGAGGATGACTTCGGGATCGCGGGCAAGCACGGCTTCGATGCTGACCTGCGGCGCCGCCAGGGTCAGGTCGGCGAAAACATTCTGCCCCCCACACACCTCGATCGCTTCGCTGATGATTTGCTGCCCGCCTAGGGTGTACAGCGGGCGATTCCAAATCTGGTAGAACACCCGCAGTGGCTCCGCGCGCACGTAATGGCTGCGTAACTCGGCAAGGCCTGCGCGAAATTGCTCCGCCAGCCGCTCGCCTTGTTCGGCGCGCCCGACGGCGTTACCCACTACAACGAACTGCTCGGCCAGCCCTTCGAGACGGGTCTGCTCGACAACCAGAACGGGAATACCGAACTGCTGCAACTGCTCACGCTGACTGCGCGGCACACTGTCCGGCCAGAGCAGCACGAGATCAGGGCGCAAGCTGAGCAGGGTTTCCATCTCCACCTGGCCATAGCGTCCAACCGAAGGCACCGACTGCAGCGCCGCTGGCCGCTCGCCACCATCCAGGACGCCAACCAGCCGGTCGGCAGCATCGAGTTCGAGCATGATCTCGCTGAGCGATGGCGCCAGGCTCACAACACGCTCAGCGGCCAGCGCAGGCAGCGTCGACAGGGAAACCAGCGCGGCTAGCAGCAGACGTCGCATCAGTGCAGTTGCCGCGGAATGCGGTAGAGCACCAGCAAGACCAAGCTGCCGAATACCAGCAACAGACGAGCAACTGGCTCCATGCCCAGCAGCGCGCCGGCGGCGGCAAACCAGGCCGGTAGCGAGGCGACCAGCAGGCCGCGACGGCGAACGCGACGCAGATCGTTCCAGGCGTCGTCCTCCGCCGGCCCGTTCAGCGCCTGTTCGGTGGCGATCAGTGCATGTTTGAAGCGGGTGAAGGCCCGCAGGCTGAAGAACAGCGACACGAGGCCTGCAGCGAAGAGTGGCAGCCCCCAGTCGGCAAACACCACCGATGTGCGCCCAAGCACCAGCACCGGCAGCACCATCAACAGCGTATGCAGCCAGCCGTCACGTGCGAGCTGGCGAAGGGCGGCGGCGCGCGTCACGACTGCTCGGCTTCGCCTTGGTGAATCTCGCCGAGCATGTGGCCGAGCTTGCCGGCCTTGGTGGCGAGGTAGTTGCGGTTGTACGGGTTATGCGCGATCTGCAATGGCTTGCGTTCGGCGACGCGAATGCCGAAGCCCTGCAGCGCCTTGACCTTGCGTGGGTTGTTGGTCATCAGCTTGATCTCGGCGATGCCGAGATGCTCGAGCATCGGCAGGCAGATGCCGTAGTCGCGCATGTCCGGGGCGAACCCCAGACGCTCGTTGGCTTCGACGGTGTCGGCGCCGGCATCCTGCAGTTCGTAAGCGCGAATCTTGTTCAGCAGGCCGATACCACGGCCTTCCTGGCGCAGATAGAGCAGCACGCCGCGGCCCTCGTCGGCAATCGCGCGCAGTGCCGCTTCGAGCTGGAAGCCGCAGTCACAGCGCAGGCTGAACAACGCATCGCCGGTCAGGCACTCGGAGTGCAGACGACCCAGCACCGGCTTGCCGTCGGCCACGTCGCCGAGCGTCAGCGCGACATGTTCCTTGCCAGTGTCCTGGTCGAGAAAACCATGCATGGTGAACACGCCGAACGGCGTCGGCAGTTGGGAAGCGGCGACGAACACGACAGACACGGGCGGAAATCCCAGGAGGCAGAAAAGCGGACATTGTAACACCAACTAACCGCGAATCTGGCTGGAGAGTTTGGTCGTCGACCGCGCCTATCGTGCCGTCAGGAAGCCGCTCAGGAGGTTTTCGACTCCAGCACCAGTACGCCCTGCTCCTCGCGCCAGCTGACGCGCCCGAGAAAGCTCATGCCGAGCAGCGCCTCGGTAGGCGAACCGCCCTCGACGACCACCGCGTCCACGCCGAGCACCTCGGTCGCTCCGACCTTGACGCTGTTGAGATGCACGCGCCAGGCCTTCGCCGTACCGCTGGCGGTGCTCACCACCATGGGCCGACCGTTGACGCGGTAGTCGATGCCCAAGCGACGGGCCTGATGTTCGTTGATCGCCACCGAGGTGGCGCCGGTATCAACGAGAAACTGAATCGACTGGCCGTTGATCGCCCCGGCGATCCAGTAATGGCCGCCGGTGCCCTTTGCGACGCTCAGCTGGGTCTTGCTTGGCGCCGCGTAGGCGCCGCTGTATTCGCGACTCAGGTTGTAATGACGCTCAACGCCGTCGACGCGCAGCACCGCACCGCTGGCATCGGCGCTCACCACCTGGACGCCGCCAGGGCCGGTCTGGCCGACCCTGACCAGCTTGCGCTGCCCGTCGACATTGACCACCGCAGCGCCCGGAAATAGCCCGACCACTTGCACCATGGAGGCGGCCTGCGCCAGCGCGGGCAGGAGCAACAGGCTGGCGAACAGAACGGAGACGCTACGCATGGCTATTTCTTCCTCGAAACCGGGCCCGGGGCGACGCCGATCATCCTTCAATGGCCGACTGCCTGCAGCGACCGGACGCACAATCAAACCAACAGCGCCACCAGTCCCTGCATGACCGCCCAGGCCGCGACACCGGCGAGGATATCGTCGAGCATAATCCCCACCCCGCCATGGATATGCCGATCGACCCAGCTGATCGGCCAGGGTTTGGCGATATCCATCACACGGAACACCACGAAGCCGAGCAGCATCCAGTACCAGCCTTCCGGCACCAGCCAGAAAGTGATCCAGATACCGACGAACTCGTCCCAGACGATTCCTTCGTGGTCGTGCACGCCCAGTTCGCGCGCCACCTTGCCGCACAGCCAGACGCCGAACAGCATGGTCAGGCCGAGCATCAGCAGATAACCCCACCCCGGCAGCAGTTGCCACAGCGGCACGAACGGCAGTGCTACCAGTGAACCCCAGGTACCCGGCGCCTTGGGCATCAGCCCGGAACCGAAGCCGAACGCCAGGTTGTGCCAGGGGTCGGACCAGACCAGGGTTTGCGGCTTGGCCGCGACTGGTGAGGATTCAGTCAAAACAGCGTTCCTTTCTCGGATCGAAGGCAAGCGACCGCATCGCAGCACTTACGCATTGAAATGGTAGTAGCCACGTTCGGACACAGCGACTTCATTACCCGCCGCATCGATCAGCTGCACACCCTCCCCTGCCAACACCCGGCCGATGACCTGTACCGGCCAGCCGGCGGCCTGCAGTGATACGAGCTCAGCAGCCGGCAGGGTGAAAGCCAGCAGGTAGTCGTCGCCGCCGGCCAGCGCGCAACGCAGCGCTTCGGCGTCGCCGGCGAAGCGCCGCAACGGTTCGGACATCGGCAGGCGATCACGCTCGATCTGCAAGGCCACGCCCGAAGCCTTGGCGATATGCCCACAATCGGCCAGCAGGCCGTCGGAGATATCCAGCGCCGCCGTGGCCTTGCCTCGCAGCGATTCACCCAGGGCCAGCTGCGGTTGCGGCGACCAGTAGCGCGCCAGCAGGTGTTCGGCGACATCCGCATCGGTTTCGGCCTGACCGAGCACCAGCGGCAACGCGCCGGCCGCTTCACCAAGCACGCCACCGACACAGAGCAGATCACCGACCTGCGCGCCGGACCGAACCAGCGCCTGCCCGGACGGCAACCGGCCGAACACGGTGACGGTCAGGCTCAGCGGGCCGCGGGTGGTGTCGCCACCAATCAAACGCAGGCTGCAATCAAGCGCCATCGAATCCAGGCCACGGGCAAGTTCCGCCAGCCAGAGTGGATCGCCAGCAGGCAAGGTCAGGGCGAGGGTGAAGCCGATGGGCGCGGCGCCCATGGCGGCAAGATCACTGGCCGCCACGGCCAGCGCGCGCTGCCCGAGCAGGAAGGGATCGCAGGGATCGGGGAAATGTACCCCGGCGACCAGGGTATCGGTGGAAACAGCCAGCTGTTCGCCGACCGGAAGCTGCAGCAGGGCACAATCATCGCCAATGCCGAGAACGACTTCGCCGCCAGCCCTGGCACAAGCGGCGGCGGCGAAGTAGTGACGGATCAGCTCGAACTCACCCAGCAAGGCGAGCAGCCCTCAGCGCTTGTGGTTGCGCACTTCGGCGCTGCGCAGCGTGGGCGCCAGCTTGTCCAGCACGCCGTTGACGAACTTGTGCCCGTCGGTGGCGCCATAGACCTTGGCCAGCTCGATGCCTTCGTTGATGACCACGCGGTAAGGCACGTCGATGCGCTGCATCAGCTCGTAGGTGGACAGCCGCAGAATCGCCAGCTCCACCGGATCGAGCTCCTCCAGCGGACGGTCGAGATTCGGCGCGATGGCACCGTCGACTTCGCTCTTGCTGCGTGCGACACCGGTCAACAGCTCGTGGAAGTAGCTGCCGTCCACCCCGGAGAAATCGTTGTCGACGCGAAACTGCGCCTCGATTTCGTTGAGGCTCTGACCGGCCATGTGCCACTGATACAGCGCCTGCATCGCCAGGCTGCGGGCAACCCGGCGCGTGGCGATCTTGCCCTTGGCCTTGGGCTGGGGAGCGTCCTGGCTATCGTCGTGATTCAGGCTCACTTCGCCTCCAGCTGCGACAGCAGGCTCACCATTTCCAGTGCGGAAAGTGCGGCTTCGGCGCCCTTGTTGCCGGCCTTGGTGCCGGAGCGCTCGATGGCCTGTTCGATGGAATCGACGGTCAGTACGCCGAAGGCGACCGGCACACCGAATTCCATGGAAACCTGAGCCAGACCCTTGGTGCATTCGCCGGCAACGTATTCGAAGTGCGGCGTGCCGCCACGAATGACCGCACCGAGAGCGACGATGGCGTCGTATTCACCCTGCTGGGCGACCTTCTGCGCAACCAGCGGAATCTCGAAGGCACCCGGAGCACGGATGATGGTGATGTCGTTCTCGCTGACGCCGTGGCGAACCAGCGCATCGACCGCGCCGCTGACCAGGCTCTCGACGACGAAGCTGTTGAAGCGGCCTACGACCAGGGCGTATTTGCCCTGCGGGGCGATGAAGGTTCCTTCGATGGTCTTCAGGGGCATGGGTGCTTTCTCATCTCTTTAAAGAACGAAGGCGCCGCGGACTGCGCGGCGCCTCTGATTATTCGGCCGGGAGGTATTCTACAACTTCCAGATCGAAGCCGGATATCGCGTTGAACTTCATCGGCGCGCTCATCAGGCGCATCTTGCGTACACCAAGATCACGCAGGATCTGCGAACCGGCACCGACGGTGCTGTAGGTCGCCGGGGTCGGCGGCTGCTGGCGGGTCAGCTGCGCCAGCAACTGCGGGCCGGTCAGCGGGTTGCCGAGCAGCAGCACAACGCCCTTGCCGGCCTTGGCCACTTCGCTCATCGCAGCACGCAGGCTCCAGCGACCCGGCACGGTGACCAGCAGCAGATCACGCAGCGGCTCCATGTTGTGCACGCGCACCAGCGTGGGTTCTTCCGGGGAGATTTCACCTCGGGTCAGTGCCATGTGCACGGTGTCCTCGACGCCGTCGCGGTAGGTGACCAGGTTGAACTGGCCCAGCTCGGTTTCCAGCGGCTGCTCGGAAACCCGCTCGACTGTGCGCTCGTGGATCATGCGGTAGTGGATCAGGTCGGCGATGGTGCCGATCTTCAGCCCGTGCTGCTCGGCGAACAGCTCAAGCTCCGGGCGGCGCGCCATGGTGCCGTCGTCGTTCATGATCTCGCAGATCACGCCGGATGGTTCGAAGCCTGCCATGCGCGCCAGATCACATGCCGCCTCGGTGTGACCGGCACGCGCCAGTACGCCGCCCGGTTGCGCCATCAGCGGGAAGATGTGGCCAGGGCTGACGATGTCTTCGGCTTTCGCTGCTCGCGCTACAGCTGCCTGCACGGTACGCGCGCGGTCGGCCGCGGAAATGCCGGTGGTCACGCCTTCAGCCGCCTCGATGGAAACGGTGAATTTGGTGCCGAAACCGGAACCATTGCGCGGCGCCATCAGCGGCAGTTTGAGCAGCTCACAGCGCTCGCGGGTCATCGGCATGCAGATCAGGCCGCGGGCAAAGCGGGCCATGAAGTTGATGTGCTCGGCGGTGACGCATTCGGAGGCGACGATGATGTCGCCCTCGTTCTCGCGGTCCTCGTCATCCATGAGGATGACCATCTTGCCGGCGCGGATGTCTTCGATCAGTTCTTCAGCGGTATTGAGCGCCATGGGGCGTCTCCTCAATTCTTCAGGTAGCCGTGCTCGGCGAGAAAACCTTCGGTGAGCCCCGAGGCCTTGGGTTCGGCGGCCTTGTCGCCCATAATCAGGCGCTCCAGGTAACGCGCCAGCAGGTCGACTTCCAGGTTCACCTGCCGCCCGGGGCGGTAGTCGGCCATGATGGTTTCGCCGAGGGTGTGCGGCACGATGGTCAGCTCGAACTCCGCGCCGTTGACCGCATTGACCGTGAGGCTGGTGCCGTCCACGGTGATCGAGCCCTTGAGCGCGATGTACTTGGCCAGCTCGCGCGGCGCACGGATGCGGAACTGCACGGCGCGGGCGTTATCTTCACGCGCCACGACCTCGCCGACGCCGTCGACGTGACCGCTGACCAGATGGCCACCAAGGCGGCTGGTAGGCGTCAGGGCCTTTTCCAGATTGACCCGACTGCCGGCCTTTAGGTCGATAAAGGCGGTGCGCGCCAGGGTTTCGCGGCTGACGTCGGCCCAGAAGCCGTTGCCCGGCAGCTCGACCGCAGTCAGGCAGACGCCGTTGACCGCGATGCTGTCGCCCAGTTTGACGTCGCCCAGATCCAGCTTGCCGGTTTCGACCAGCACGCGTACGTCGCCGCCCTTGGGCGTGAGCGCACGGATGGTGCCGATGGCTTCGATTATTCCGGTGAACATGTGGCCTCCCGAGGAAGGCGGGTAAAACGCTGCATACGACGAACTCCTGTTTTTGAAAAACAGGGCGCTACGGATCGATAGGGATGCATGACGGGCGCACGGACGGCGTCCATCGGGATATCCCGCTCTCTCTCATCCGGACTATACCGTCGGCCCCGGAATCACACCGGGTCTGCTGACCTTGCCTGGGCAAGCGCTCGCGGGCTAGGCCGTGGCCATTACCGCCGGTGGGGAATCGCACCCCGCCCTGAGAACGTTGGGCCGCTTGCGGCCCGGCAGCGTTTTTAACACAAATAGCGGCGCGGGGCAGCCCGATATCGCCAGATAGCAGCTATGAGGGTGCAAGACACAGGCTATCGGCGGACACAGCCGACACGGGTTGCCGATCAGCTGGCCGGACGCGCCACCATCTTCCAGTCGTCACCCACCGCACGGATGTCGACGATCTTCAGCTCGCGCGCCTCGCTCATGCGCTCGAGCGGAAGCTCCAGCAGCGGCCGCGCGGAGGAGCCGAGAAACTTGGCCGCCATGAACACCTGGTATTCGTCGATCAGGCCGAGGCTGGCGAACGCGCCGACCAGCCGCGGTCCGGCCTCGACCAGCACCTCGTTGGCACCACGGGCAGCCAGCTCGCGCAGCAGCGCGGCCAGGTCGACCCGCTCCTGCCCCAGCACCAGCGCCTCGTGGCCGGCGCGACGATAGGTCTCCTCGCAGCCGGCGACCGCCGTGACGACCAGCGCCGGACCAGCCTGAAAGAACGGCGCATCCAGCGGCACGCGCAGCCGACCATCGACCAGCACCCGCAGCGGCGGGCGCTGCAGCGCCAGCGCGGTGGTTTCCGCATCCAGCCCCAGCTCGGCCCCGCGCACGGTCAGCCGCGCGGCATCCATGAGCACGGTGTCTGCGCCGGTCAGTACCACGCTGGAACGGGCGCGCAAGCGCTGCACCTCGGCGCGGGCGGCCGGGCCGGTGATCCACTGGCTCTCGCCGCTGGCCATCGCGGTACGCCCGTCCAGGCTCATCGCCAGCTTGGCACGAACGAACGGCAGGCCGCTTTCCATACGTTTGATAAAGCCGCAGTTGAGCTCGCGCGCCTCGGCTTCCAGCACGCCGCTGGCGACCTCGATGCCGGCGCTGCGCAGCAGCTCCAGACCGTTCCCGGCGACCTGCGGATTGGGGTCCTGCACGGCCGCCACCACGCGTCCAACGCCAGCCCTGACCAGCGCTTCGGCACAGGGCGGCGTACGCCCGTAATGGCTGCAGGGTTCGAGGGTGACGTACGCGGTGGCGCCGCGGGCGCGCTCACCGGCCTGGCGCAGCGCATGGACTTCGGCATGCGGCTCGCCGGCACGCACATGCCAACCTTCACCGACCAGCTCGCCATCAGCGACGATGACGCAACCGACCCGCGGGTTCGGATGGGTCGAATACAGCCCCTTGCGCGCCAACTGCAGCGCGCGGGCCATCCAGGCGTGATCAGTAGTCATTCGGGCTTCGCGGGCTCGCGGGACAGCCGCTCGATCTCCTCGCGGAATTCGTTGAGGTCCTGGAAGCGGCGGTAGACCGAGGCAAAGCGGATATAGGCGACCTCGTCGAGCTTCTGCAGCTCGGCCATCACCAGCTCGCCGAGCACCCGCGACTTGATTTCGCGCTCGCCGGTGGCGCGCAGCTGATGCTTGATATGGGCGATGGCCGCTTCGAGACGCTCGACGCTGACCGGACGCTTTTCCAGCGCACGCTGCATGCCGGCGCGCAGTTTCTGCTCGTCGAACGGCTGTCGGCTGCCATCGGACTTGATCAGGCGCGGCATCACCAGCTCGGCGGTTTCGAAGGTGGTGAAACGCTCGCCACAGGCCAGACACTCGCGGCGACGGCGCACCTGATCGCCCTCGGCAACCAGGCGGGAATCGATGACCTTGGTATCGTTGGCGGCACAGAAGGGACAATGCATGGGGCTGAAATCGGTCGTACGTCGGGACGGCCATGGTAGCGCATCCGACCCGCAAGACAAGGCGACGGCTTTGCTGCTATACAACCCGCAATCGTCGTTCAGGAGGCTGTCCGTGCCGCCACGTTTTTTCGTTCTCCCTGCCTTCCTGGCCTTGCTCGCCGGCTGCAGCAGCCAACCCAGCGAGCCGCCGACCGCGCCGGTCGAGCTGAGCACGGCCCCGCATTCCAAATTGCTCAACGAACTGAGCGGCAGCCTGATCGGCGCGCCGGCGGGCAGCGACGTCGAACTCGCCTTGCTGGAAGTCGATCGCCGTGACCAGCCAGACCGCCTGCTGAGCAACGTGCAGCTCAAGGGCCGCGGCAGCGAATTGCCATTCATCCTGCAGTTCAACCCGGACACTTTTCGTCCGGGCCAGCGCGTGGAGCTGCGCGGCCGTGTCACGCGAGCGGGACAGCTGATCATGCGCCTGCCATCGCGCAGCATTGCCAGCCCCGCCAGCCAGGCGCTCGGCCCGCTACAGCTGGTCCCGGCGCCGTGACGGCACCGGCACCCTTACAGGCGGCATTGAACGATCTGCTGGGCGACGCACGCCTGGTTGCCGAGCCGCTGCCGGGCACCGATCTGCGACTCTGGCTGATCGACGCTGCCAACATGGATCGCGCCTTCAGCCCCGAGGAAACCCGGCGGATACTCGAAGAGCCGCCGTACTGGAGCTTTTGCTGGGCCAGCGGCCTGGTGCTGGCGCGCTGGCTGGCCGAACGGCCGGAATGGGTGCGTGGCAAGCGCGTGCTGGATTTCGGCGCGGGCTCGGGCGTCGCCGCCATCGCCGCCGCCAAGGCCGGCGCGGTCGAGGTGGTGGCCTGCGATCTCGATCCGCTGGCGCTCGCCGCCTGCCAGGCCAACGCCGCGCTGAACGAGGTCGAGCTACGCTATTCGCAGGACTTCTTCGGCGAGGCGGATCGCTTTGATCTGATCATCGTCGCTGACGTGCTCTATGACCGAGCTAACCTGCCGCTGCTGGATCACTTCCTCAGCCGAGGCCGGGAAGCGCTGGTGGCCGACTCACGGGTGCGCGATTTCGCTCATCCGCTGTATCGGCGCCTGGACGTGCTGGATGCCTGCACCTGGCCGGATCTGGCAGAGCCTGCGGAGTTCAGGCACGTGAGCCTCTATCACGCTGCAAGGAGCTGAAGAGTCTGAGCCAGGGTGAAAAACCGCGAAGCGTTTTCCACCAATCTGTGCCGCTGCGACCGGGGACCCGCCATGATCGACAACACCCTGCGCCTGTTCTTCGCCCTGCCCTGCCCGCCCGAGCAGGCGGCAGCCGTCTGCGCTTGGCGTGAAGACCAGGCCCTCGACGGCAGAGCCGTATCGCGGGACAACCTGCACCTGACCCTGGCCTTTCTTGGCGCACAACCGAGAGAACACCTCGACGCCCTGCTGCAGATGGCTGCAACCGTGCACGCCGAAGCTTTCAGCCTGACCCTCGACCGCCTGACCACCATCGGCAAAGGTTTCATCTGCCTGCAGCCCGCTAGCCCGCATTTCTCACAGCCCTGCGCATTGGGCCGTTTTGACGGACGCAGGTCGTCGCAGGTGGCGCAGGCTGCCGACAGCGCTGATTTCGGGCAAGCGCCTGCGAGCGCGCTTGAACAAGGCGCTTGCGGCAGGGTGGACGGGGTGTGATGTGGAGGGGGACGGTGGGTGTGCGGCTGTCAGCGCGCCGCGGCGCTCAAGACATCGAAGGCGTGATCGAACACCTCCTGCTGCGGGAAGGCCGAACTCATGGCCACTTTGACCCGGCGCACGCTCACGGTGATGACCGCGCCGATCTTGAGCAGCTTCAGGCGGATGCTACCGGCCGTGGCCTGGGCCAGTTCGGTCCCCGACAGCGCCAGCCTGCGCAGGCTTTCGAGCAGCACGTAGGCGAACGAGGACAGCCACAGCCGCAGCTGGTTGCTGCGCAGCGTCGCGGTGGAGGTGCGGTCGGCGAACAGGTCGAGCTGACACTCCTTGATGCGGTTCTCCATCTCGCCGCGCGCGCAGTAGAGATCCTCATACAGCGCCTTGTCCGGCCAGTCCCCGACCGCAAGCGTGGTCACCACGAAGCGTGGGTTGGTCTTGCCCGGCAAGGCCTCGGCCTTGGCCACCACCCGGCGCTCGGCGCTCCAGCTTTTCCTCGTGCGGTAGTGCAGTTCCTGGAACACCCGTGCCGGGACTCCCGTCGCTTCGCACTGCGCCTGGGCCTGCCGCAGGCTCGGGCCGATGGCCCGGGTCAGGCGCGCGTTGCGCGCCAGTCCGAAGACATAATCGACCGACTGTGCTTCGCACCAAGTCATCAGGTCATCCCGGCAGAACCCCGAGTCGGCGCGCAGCACGATGCGCGTGTCTGGCCAGCGGGCGCGAATCTGCTTGACGATGCGTTGCACCTCTTCCAGCGCCCCGGCGGCGCCATCGACGTTGGCCGGGCGCAACTTGGCGCACAGCAGGTGACGGCCGCAGAAGATGTACAGCGGCAGGTAACAGTAACCCCCGTAGTAGCCGTGAAAGAACCGGCCCTCCTGCTGCCCATGCAGCGGATCGTCGGTGGCATCCAGATCCAGGATGATCTCCTCTGGCGGCCTGCGGTGGGCGTCCAGAAACAGATCGACGAACAGATCCTCGATCATGCCGGCCTGCGGCCGGATCTTGTGATAGCGCGAACTGCCCTGCGCCTGGAAGCGCTCCAGCCGGTTGAGCGTGCTCTTGCCGGCCAAGGGCGCACAGCGCGCACGTCCGGACTGCAGCTTGCCGATCACCGCGCCCAGCAGCGGGTCGTGGCGCAGTTGCTCGTGATCGTTGAGATCCTCGTAGCCCAGCGCGATGCCCATCACCCGCTGCGCCACCAGCGTGCGCAGCGGAAACTCCACCGCCTCGGGCATCCGATCGTCCTGGAAACAGCCGGCCAGGCGATCGAACAACCCCACCGCTTCATCGGTTTGTTTGAGCAGCAACGCGCCGCCATCCGAACTCACCCGACCGCCATCAAATCCGGCTACCACCGCGCGCCGCCCCACCCCTGAAAACGTGTACTGCTTCGGATTACACTGTGTCTGCATCGGGCCGCTCTCCGTTGTCGCGCTAAATCGTTCTTTGCACAACAATTTTCGCGCATCCGACGGCCCGGTGCATCTCTTCCTGTGAGAAATGCGGGCTAGCACACCACTCGCGCTGCTGCAGCTGGTCGAAGCACTGAGCGAACGGCTGGCAGCGCTTGGCGTCGTGCTCGACTGCCGGCCATTCCTGCCGCACCTGACGCTGAGCCGCCAGGCCCGGAGCCGAGCGCAGCAACCGGCGCCAGACTTCACCTGGCACGTCGATCGCTTCGTGCTCTACCGTTCAGTCAATACGGCGGACGGCGTGCGCTACGACGAGCTGGGCAGCTGGCCACTTCTGCCATAACAACCCTTCAAGGCCGCCATGGCGCAGTCTCTCAACGCGGCACTTCGATCAGAAAACGGAACAGCGCACCGTGCTGTTCCACCGCCAGGCAGTTGTAACCGTTGGCCTTGGCATCTTCAGGGATGCCATGTACCGACTGCGAGCAGTCGGTCACCACTTCGAGCAACTGCCCCGGCTGCATGGTTTCCAGGGTTTCCAGCGTAGCGATGGCGTTGTACGGGCAATGCTCGCCACGCAGATCAAGCGAGAGATTCGGTTTGGCCTGGCTCACGGGCAGGGCTCCTTTTCGATTGGAAACGACGTGCATTGAGGTGCACCAGCAACATGGCGACGGCCAGGCCGGCGAAGGTCAGCAGCAAGCCACTGGCCGGGCCAAAGCTCTCCAGCAGATTGATCTTCGGATAGGGCAGTGCCAGCGAGGTGCCGAGTTCGTCCCAGTAGACCGCCACCAGAGTACCGCCGATAACGTTGCCGACGCCGACCACCCAGAAATGCACCTGCCCTTCCATGGCGCGATACATCCAGCCGGTTTCGCAGCCGCCGGCAACGACGATACCGATGCCGAACAGCACCCCACCGATGATTGCGTTCGGCCCCATCCAGAAAATCTTCGGGCTTGCCCCTAGCGCGATGGCACCGAAAGTACCGACGCAAGCCACAGCCATGCCCAGCAGGATGCCGTAGGCAGCGCGGGTTCGGCCGGTGGTCCAGAGATCGCGCGCGGCACTGGTAAAGCAGATCTGTGCGCGCTCGATCAGCCCGCCGAACAGGAGTCCGAACAGCACCGCCATGCCGAGCACCAGCGAGACATCGAAACGCCAGGCAGCGAAGGCGACCGCAAGCACCGCGACCGCCGTGCCGATCCGGGCCTGCACCGTGGCCCGCCGCCGCGTGCCTTCCGCGTCGCCGAACAGCGAGCTGGCCTGGCTGCCGACCTTCAGCGGCGTGCGCAACCAGGGCAACAAGCAGATCTTCACGCCGATCCAGGCACCACCCACGGTAGCCAACATGAAAGCCCAGGCGTGCAGCGAGAACATCGGAATGCCGGTGAAGAAAGCCGCCAGGTTGCAACCCATTGCCAGGCGCGCGCCAAATCCGGCGACTACCCCACCGATCAGCCCCTGCAACAAGCGGCGCTTGCTGGTCGGCCAGCGCAGGCTGACGTTGTTTGCCCACAACGCCGCACACAGTGCGCCAAGCAACATGCCGATGATCATCACGCCATCCACGCGATCGAGCGGCGTGCCGGACAAGCCAATCAGCTTGAAGTAAATCCACTCCTGGGGCGCATAGCCGAACCAGGAAATGATGTGTCCACCCCAGCGAGTGAATTCACCGGTGACGGCCCAGAAGGTGCCGGTGATGGCGAAGTAGTAAGCGGAGGCGACGCCCAGCCCGACAAGCGCGGGCAGAGGCGACCAGAAGCGCACGAGATAGCGCTCCCGGAAGTCGGAGAGAACAGACATGTGAAGCTCCATATGACGCGCGACTGCAAACGCCGCACCGGTCTAGGAAAAGGGTTGCGCCGCGATGCGCCGGCAAGAAGCCTGCGCCACCTGGCGGGCGCAACCATAGACCAACGGCAACCACCATGCGAGACCCTTGCTTCCCGCGGCGGGCGTCCCCACATACCATGCACGCCTTTCCTGTCATTCGTGCCCACGAGAATCCCGATGAGCCAGACGCCCTATATCTTCGATGTCACCACCGCCAGCTTCGAACAGCTGGTGCTCGAGAACTCGTTTCACAAGCCGGTACTGGTCGACTTCTGGGCCGAATGGTGCGCGCCGTGCAAGGCCCTGATGCCGCTGCTGGCGAAGATCGCCGAGGAGTATCAGGGTGAGCTGCTGCTGGCCAAGGTCAACTGCGACATCGAACAGGAGGTCGTCGCCCGTTTCGGCATCCGCAGCCTGCCGACCGTGGTGTTGTTCAAGGATGGTCAGCCGGTGGACGGTTTCGCCGGTGCGCAGCCCGAATCGGCGATTCGCGCCATGCTCGAGCCCCACGTGCAGGCTCCGGCGACGCCGCAGGGCAACCTGCTGGAAAGCGCGCAGGCCGCCTTCGCCGAAGGCCGTTTCGCCGAGGCCGAGGCGCAGCTGCAGCAGCTGCTGAGTGAAGACAACGAGAACGCTGCCGGGCTGATTCTTTATGCCCGCTGCCTGGCCGAGCGCGGAGAACTGGGCGAAGCGGAAACGGTGCTCAACGCGGTAAAAGGCGATGAGCACAAGCAGGCTCTGGCCGGCGCCCGTGCTCAGCTGACGTTTCTGCGCCAGGCCAACGACCTGCCGGAAGTCGCCACCTTGAAGAGTCGCCTGGCGCAGAATGGCGAGGACGATGAAGCGGCGTATCAGCTGGCCATCCAGCAACTGGCTCGCCAGCAATACGAGGCGGCGCTCGACGGCCTGCTCAAGCTGTTCGTGCGCAACCGCGGGTACGCCGATGGGCAGCCGCACAAGACGCTGCTACAGGTTTTCGATCTGCTGGGTAATGACCACCCGCTGGTGACGCTGTACCGCCGCAAGCTTTACCAGGCGATCTACTGATCGCGGGCAAACCTCCGGCGTGCCCATCAGGAAGGCGCGCCGACCCAGTGATAGCAAGCCGAGTCGGCGCCGTGCTCGACCTTCACCTCGTCACAGTGACGCAAGCGCACCAGCAGCCGCTTGGCCAGCAGCGCATTGCCGGCGAGCGCTTCCAGTTCGGCGAGCAATTCCGGGCCGTCCAGTTTGCCGGCGCAGCGCAGTCGCTCCCGCGCACTGTGCCACAGGGCATCGCCAGGTGCCGTCGCAGGCGCCGGGACGCCACCCGCCGCAGCCTCATCGGTGCCGACGCTACGGGTCAGGTTCATCCAGTCCTGGGCGTCCAGCTCGATTTCCAGATCGACCGGCCAATCTCCTATGCGTCCGCGGATTCGAATCATGCTGTCCCTCCAGAGCTATGCGTTCATCCTCACATGAAGGCAGCGGACTGGCCAGCCGCACGGCAAAGTTGTTATAACGTAACGAACCCCTTTCGATGGAGCCGACCATGCGCCACCTACTCTTTGCCGTGCCTATGCTTCTGCTGCCACTGAGCTACAGCCAAGCACATGAAGACGATCATCACCATGAACACGAAGGCGCCACCAGCCTGGGTGCGCATGAGCATGGCGCGGCGCGCCTGAATGCGGCACTGGATGGCAATCAGCTGGACCTGGAGCTGATCAGCCCGGCGATGAACCTGCTCGGTTTCGAGCGCGCTGCTGCCAGCGCAGCAGATGAGGCGAAGATCGCCAGCGTCCGCTCGCAACTGGAACGACCTCTGGCCCTGTTCGGCCTCCCGGCGGCGGCAGGTTGCAGCGTCAGTGAGCAGCAGTTTGCCGGCGAACTGCTCGGCTCGGCCCATGCGGGCTATCAGCGCGGCGATGATCACGAACACAAGCAGGAGGATAAGCACGACCACGACGACCACGAAGCCGGTGGCCACAGCGACATCGAAGCGCACTACCAACTCGACTGCAGCAACCCAGAGGCGCTGCGCGCACTGGATCTCACACGGCTGTTCGAAAGCTTTCCCGGCACGGAAAAGATTCAGGTACAACTGATCGGCCCGAGCGGCCAGCAGGGCACGGAACTGACGCCGGCCCGCGCGCAGTTGCCCTTCTGAACCAGCACTGGACCCCGATGAACGCTCCACTCCTCGCAATCGACAACCTCGGCTTCGCCTGGCCCCGCCAGGCCGAGCTGCTGGACATTCCCACGTTTCGCCTCGAACGCGGCGAAAGCCTGTTTCTCAAGGGCCCGTCGGGCAGCGGCAAGACCACCCTGCTCGGCCTGATCGGCGGTGTGCAGAAGGCCGGCCGCGGCAGTATCCGCCTGCTCGACCGCGACCTCGGCAGTCTGTCGGCCGGTGCCCGTGACCGTTTCCGCGTCGATCACACCGGCTACATCTTCCAGCAGTTCAACCTGCTGCCTTTTCTTTCGGTACGCGAGAACGTCGGCCTGCCCTGCCATTTTTCGCCGCTGCGTGCCGAACGTGCGCGCAAGCGCCACGGCAGTACGGATGCCGCGGCGGCGAACCTGCTGGAGCATCTGGGACTGCCCCCGGAGCTCTTCGAGCGTCGTGCCGATGCGCTCTCCATCGGCCAGCAGCAACGCGTCGCTGCTGCCCGCGCACTGATCGGCCAGCCGGAGCTGGTCATCGCCGACGAGCCGACCTCGGCGCTGGATGCGGATAGCCGCGAAGTCTTTCTGCAGCTGCTGTTCTCCGAGTGCCGCGCAGCCGGCGCGAGCCTGCTGTTCGTCAGCCATGACCAGAGCCTGGCGCCACTGTTCGACCGCAGCTTGTCGCTGGCCGAGCTCAATCGCGCGACGCGCGCAGTGGAGTGCTGAGCGATGTATCTCCTGCGCCTGGCCCTGGCGAGCCTGAACAATCGGCGCTTCACCGCCCTGCTGACCGTGTTCGCCATCGCCCTCTCGGTGTGCCTGCTGCTCGCCGTCGAACGGGTGCGCAACGAAACCCGCGCCAGCTTCGCCAGCACCATCAGCGGCACCGATTTGGTGGTCGGTGCGCGCTCCGGCTCGGTCAATCTGTTGCTGTACTCGGTGTTCCGCATCGGCAATGCGACCAACAACATCCGTTGGGACAGCTACCAGCGCTTCGCCGAACACCCGCGGGTCGCTTGGGCGATTCCGATTTCCCTGGGCGACTCCCATCGTGGCTATCGCGTAATGGGCACCAACACGGCCTATTTCGAGCATTACCGCTACGGTCGCAAACAGCCGCTGCAACTGGCCGAAGGCCGCGCCTTCGAAAGCGATCCTTTCGAGGTCGTGCTTGGCGCGGAAGTGGCCAGTGCCCTGGGCTACAAAGTCGACGACAGCATCGTCCTCGCCCATGGCGTAGCGCGTGTCAGCCTTGTACAGCACGATGACAAACCGTTCCGCGTGGTCGGCGTGCTGCAGCGCACCGGCACGCCGGTCGACCGTACCCTGCACATCAGCCTGGCCGGCATGGAAGCGCTGCATGTCGACTGGCAGAACGGCATGCCGGCCCGCGGTGCCGGGCGTATCGACGCCGAGCAAGCGCGGGCACTCGATCTACAGCCGCAGCAGATCACTGCGGTCCTGCTCGGTTTGAACAGCAAGGTCGCCACCTTCACCCTGCAACGGGAAATCAACCAGTACCGCAGCGAGCCGCTGCTGGCGATCCTGCCCGGCGTCGCCCTGCAGGAGCTCTGGAGCCTGATGGGCACGGCCGAGAAAGCGCTGTTCGTGGTCTCGCTGTTCGTCGTCCTGACCGGCCTGATCGGCATGCTCACGGCGATCCTCACGAGCCTCAACGAGCGACGCCGGGAGATGGCGATCCTGCGCTCGGTGGGTGCTCGCCCCTGGCATATCGCCGCGCTGTTGATCATCGAGGCGTTCGGCCTGGCCCTCGCGGGCACGCTGCTGGGGCTGGCCCTGCTGTATATCGGCATCGCAATCGCGCAGTCGCCGCTGCAGAGCCTCTACGGCCTTTATCTGCCGCTGGCCTGGCCGAGCGCCTATGAGTGGGGACTGCTCGGCGCTATCCTGCTGGCGGCACTGCTGATGGGCAGCGTGCCGGCCTGGCGGGCCTATCGCCAATCGCTGGCCGATGGCCTGTCGATTCGACTGTGAGGAACCCGATGTCGCGCCTGCTGCTTGCTCTGCTACTGGCCTGTGCGGTCTCTGCGCATGCCGATGACGTCCGCGATCTACAGTGGTCGGAGCTGATTCCCGAGGGCGCGCCGCCGCCACCGCCGCCAATGGCCATGCATGACATGTCGCAGCTGGCCGATGCGCTGGCTGCCGAAACCGGGCCGGCTGCCGCACAACAGTCGCCGGCCGCGCCAGTGGTCGAAGCGCTCGATGGGCAGATGGTGAAGTTGCCG
Source organism: Stutzerimonas kunmingensis (assembly GCF_021432085.1). GTDB lineage: Bacteria > Pseudomonadota > Gammaproteobacteria > Pseudomonadales > Pseudomonadaceae > Stutzerimonas. The sequence goes on from NZ_CP090366.1 coordinate 3,906,423, forward strand.
GGGTATATCGTGCCGCTGGACATGACCGAGGAAGGGCGCGTCATCGAATTCCTGCTGGTGCCCTACTTCGGCGCCTGCATTCACGTGCCCCCGCCGCCATCCAACCAGATCGTGCATGCCACCAGCGAGCTGGGCGTGCGGGTGGAAGCGCTATATGAACCGTTCTGGATCGAGGGGCCGCTGAGGGTGGAGCACGCCAGCAGCGAGCTGGCGGAGGCCGGTTATCGCATGCAGGCACAGAAGATCTATCCCTACGAATTGCAGTAATCGCCATCCGGCAACGCGGTGGCGATTACGCTTCTGCCAGCGGTCAGTGCGCGCTGGCGATCTGCTTCTCACGCTCGAAACTGAGCTCACCTTCCGCCCACTCGCGCCATTCGCGCACGCGACGACGTTCGGCGCCGGCCCGCTCGGCCTGCTTCAGCGCGTCAAGCCCGGCCTGCCAACGAGCCTGTTCCAGCTCGAGCTGCGCCACATTCATCCAGAACTTCGCGCTGCCGGTCTGAGTCGCCAGCTGGCGATAGATCTTCGCGGCCTCGGTGCGCTCGCGGGCCTGCCACCAGAGCATGCCCATGCGCTCCTGGCGACTGGCATTGCTCGGCAGCAAGCGTGACGCCAGCATACCTTCGAGCAGTTTGGCGCCTTGCCATGGCTGCCCAGCGGCACTAGCGAGAGCGACCAGATTGTCCAGCTCCGCCTCACTGAAGCGCAAGCCCTTCGCGTGCGCAGTGCGCAGCGTCGCCAGCGCGCGATCTTCAGCGCCGGCCATCTGCTGCAGGCCGGCCAGCTGCCGCCAGGCCTTGACCTGATCGGAGTGGCGCAGCATCAGCTTTTGTTGCCAGCGTTCGGCAGCCTGATAGCGCTTGAGCTCGGCGTTGCCGGCAACCAGGAACTGCAGCCAGGTATCACCCGCCTTCGGGTTCGCCTGCACATAACGCTCGGCCAGCGGCAGCGCTTTGGCATGCTGACCGAGGCCCTGGTAAGCCTGCACCAGCATCTGCAGCACTTCTTCGTTGCCCTGATTAGCCGATCCCAGCAGGCTGACCACCTTGGCGTAGCGACCCTCGACCAGGTTCAGCCGCGCGAGGTTCATCCGCTCGCCGGCCAGCAGCTCTTCGTCCAGCTTGCCGCTGGCCACTGCCTTGTCCAGCCATTCCAGCGCCTGGCGATTATTGCCTTCGGCCCACGCCAGATAGCCGCGACTGCGCCAGAGCAACGCCTCTTCACCGCTACCAGCCTTGGCGCTGACGCCCTCCAGCGCCTTGCGCGCAGCGGCATAGTCGCCCTTGCTCTGCGCGGTCTGCGCTCGCTCGAGCGCCATGAACACCGCGGGGTCGATGGCCTGGGCGGCCTGGGCCGAAGCGGAGAGAAAAAGCGACAGCACGAGCAGCAAACGAAGCATCTCAGCGTTCTCCTTGCAGGCGGAAGTGCAGGGTTTTCACGGCTTCACGGGATACCGGCGCACCATTTTCGGTACGCGGCGCGAAACGCCAGCGGGCCGCCGCGCGCCGGGCTTCGCGGTCGAACACGTTACGAGGCGAGGCTTCCAGCACGCGGATGTTCTCCACCCGCCCCTGCGGGTTGATGGTGAACGCCAGTTTGATATGCCCTTCGATGCCCTGTTGCCGCGCACGGTAGGGATACTCCGGACGTACATCATTGAGCGGCATCACTTCCTGCTCCGGGCCGCCGGGCTTGCCCGCCGCTTCGACTGCCGCACTGGCCGGCGCTGGCGCCGCGGCCGGGGCACTCTGTGCCGCCGTCAGGCCGGACAGACTGGGCGCCGGAGCGGTGGCGACCGATACGCCTGCGTCGATGTTCGGCAGGTCGAGGTCGAGCTTGGGCAGATTGGCGTCTGGGGTCGCCATGTTCGGCGTCGGTGGCGTCGGCGGTTGTGGCGTCTTCGGCTGCGGTGGCTGTGGCGCCTGCTGACGTGAACGCGTGGCGGTGTCCTCGTTGCGCCCATCCATGCGCACGAAATTGGCAATCGCCAATGGATCTTCCTCAATCTTGCTGCGCGGGGGATTGACCATGCTCAGCATCAGGGCGAACAGCAGCAACGCCACCACACAGGCGGCGATGAAGGCCAGACTGAAACGGACCAGCCGCGGTTGCATCAGCGCGACCCCGTGCTGGCGGCCAGCGCAACGTCTTGCACGCCGGCCTGACGCGCCTGGTCCATGACCTGCACCACGAGGCCGGTGCGCGCATCCTGGTCAGCCTGGACGACCACAGCGCCCTCCGGCTGATCCACGCGCAGACGCTCGACATAAGCCCGCACACTGCGTACGTCGACCACCTGCTTGTCGATCCAGACCTGGCCATCGGCCGTGACGGCGATGAGAATATTGCCCTTGTCCTGGGTGCTGGCGGTGTCCGCCTGCGGGCGCTGGACTTCGACACCGGATTCCTTGATGAAGGAGCTGGTGACGATGAAGAAGATCAGCATGATGAAGACCACATCGAGCATCGGCGTGAGATCGATGCCGGTATCTTCTTCCTGCTGGTAATGATGACGGCGCATACGCATCCCGCTAATCCTCAGTCGTGACGCAGCTGGTCAGCCAGCCGGTCGAGAGACTGGCGCGCGATTCGCTCTAGGCGCGCCAGACTGAACAATCCTGTGATGGCCAGCACCATGCCGGCCATGGTCGGCAGGGTCGCCTGCCAGACACCCGCGGCCATGCCGCGTGGGTTGCCGGAGCCACTGAGCGCCAGCACGTCGAAAACCGCGATCATGCCGCTGACCGTACCGAGCAAGCCAAGCAGCGGATACATCGCCACCAGGGTCTTGCTCAGCCGTAGCGGTCCAGACAACTGCTGCTGAGCCTGCGCCAGCCAGGCCGAACGCACCGCACGCTGCCAGCTACCAGGCTCATCGGCCATCTGCGCCCAGGCCTGGCGGCGTGACTCGACCCAGTGCGGGAAGACCCGCCGCATGAACCACAGGCGTTCGAAAACCAACGTCCAATACAGCACGCACAGGCCGGCCAGCGCCCACATCACCACGCCGCCGGCAGCCATGAAATCGAGCAGCGCGTGACCGCTGTCGATCAGACCCAGCCAGTGAGCGCGCAGATCAGTCACGGCGTGGCGCCCCCGACAGGTGCAGCGCGATGAGGCCGGCGCTCTGCTGCTCCAGCAACTGGATCAGCGCCTTGCTACGGCTGGCCAGCAGGCTGTGCAGGAACAGCAGCGGAATCGCTACCACCAGGCCCAGCACCGTGGTTACCAGCGCCTGGGAGATACCGTCGGCCATCAGCCGCGAGTCGCCGCCACCGCTCTGGGTTATGGCCTGGAAAGTGATGATCATGCCGGTCACGGTACCCAGCAGGCCGAGCAGCGGAGCAACGGCCGCCAGCAGCTTGAGCAGCGGCTGACCGCGCTCCAATGGCGGGGTTTCCTGGAGGATCGCCTCGTCCAGCTTGAGCTCGAGGGTCTCCAGATCCGACAACTGTGGCTTCGGCCCCAGCACGCCTATGATGCGGCCGAGCGGATTGTCGTCGCGCGGCTGGTTCAGCTCGCGCATCTGGCCGCCCACCTTGCGCCCGACGCCACCCAGATACACCATGCGCCAGATCGCCAGCAGCAGGCCGACGGCACCGAGCACCAGAATGACGCCACCGACCAGACCGCCTTGCTTGACGCGATCCCACAGGTCCGGCTGGCGTTGCAGCTGGGCGATCAGCGTGCCGCGACTCGGATCCACCGGCAATGTAGCCAGCGCATCGGAGCTGCTCAGATAGTCTTCGATCAAATCCTGACCGGACGGCTGGCGTGTCGGTACCAGCAGCTCGCCGGCATCGGCGTCGTAGCGCAGGAAGGCCTCGTCGGTGAATGCGGAGAAGCTGCCGACCCGCAGTACCGGCTGCTCGCTGCGCGCGCCATCGGTGCCCACCACCGGCAGCTGTACGCGCTCGACGCGGCCGCTGGCCGCCAGGTCTTCCAGCAGGGTCATCCAGAACGCATCGAGGTCATCGGCCGACGGCAGCGCGCGGCTTTCCGCCAGGCTGCGCAGCTGGGTCAGGCGCTCGGGGTACTGGGCGTTGAGCAGACTGTCCTGCCACTGGCCAACGATGTCACCTGCACTCTGGCGCACGACGCCGAACAGCTCACCCAGATGGCCAACACGCTGCGCCAGGAGTTTTTCCTGCTCGGCCAGCTCGGCCTCCTGGCGATCAAAGTCGGCCTTCAGGCGTTCGGCCTCGGCCTTCTGCTCGGCCAGTGCGGCACGGGCCCGGGAAAGCAATTGCTGCTGCTCGCCACGATCACGAACGAAGGCCTGCTCGCGGGCCTGCATGGCGCTGACCTCGGCGGCACGGTCGCTGCGAATGCGCTCGAGCAGCTGGTCGGGACTGAGCGGTTCTGCCGAATGAGCCGTGAGGGGCAACAGCGCGACAAGAAGGAGGGAAAACAGACGGCTCATTGCGCGGCCTCCTCGGCCAGGGTCTTCACGGGCAATTGCAGGTAGGCCGGAGCCTGTTGCTGGCGGGCGATGGCGATGGCCTGCGTAAGCGGTCGGCGGGCGCTGCCGTCGAGCACTTCCCAGGCGCGAGTCTGCGGATTCCACCAGCCGCTCTCGTGAGCATCGAGAGTCTGGTAATAGAGCATCACTCGACCGAGCCGCAGGAATTCGACGCTGCGTGACTCCGCGTCGCCCGGCAGCTCGCCACGCCAGGCTTCCAGCGTGCGGCCGTAGTCGCTTTCGATCTGATAGGCCTCGAGGATGCGCCGGTACTTTTCCGCCAGGCTGACGTCGGCGCGTGGCAGTAGGTCCTGCAGGCCGGCCAGACGGTCGGCACGCTCATCGGGGAGGAACGGCAGATCGGCCGCGATGAATTCCCCCAGCACATCGACCATACGGCTCATCTGCGGCGTAACGGCTTCCTGGGTGCGCTCGATGCTGTCCAGCTGGCGCTGAAAGCCCAAAAGTTCCTTGCTCTGCGCCGCGGTCAGCTCCTGCAACTGCTTGTTGTAGGCCTTCAGCGCTTCGGTCTGCTGCAAAGCACTGCGGTACTCGTTGAGCATCTCGCGAGTGGCGTCGTCGAGCTGGTCGATCCGCGCCTGCGAGGCCTTCGCCTCGGCGGACAAACGCTCGCTCTCATCCAGCGCGGCGTCCAGCGGTGCCGCGGACAGCGACCCGGCATAAAGCTGAAGACAGCACGGCAGCACGGCAACCGCCAGCAGGCGGGGAAAGAAGGAAAGCATTGAAGGGTCCTTGCAGACGGTCGTTAACTCAAAAGAGAAACATTATCATCTGTGAGTTGATGCAAAGCAACCCGGGCGTTTCGTCGCAGTCGAGGCGGCGTTTTTCATTGAGCTGGATCAAAAAGCCCCAGCGCTCAGTCCCTACCATGGCGCTCAATCGCATTCCAACAAACGGAGCATCATCATGCGCAAGACCCTGTTCACCGCTTCCGCGCTGGCCCTGGCGCTGGCCGCCCCCTTCGCCCAGGCTTTCGAAGCCGGGGACATCATCGTTCGCGCTGGTGCTATTACCGTTGATCCACACGAAGATAGCAGTGACATCAACCATGCCGTTCTCGGCGACGTCGCTGGCTCCAAAGCTACGCTGGACAGCAATACTCAGCTGGGCCTGAACTTCGCCTACATGGTCACTGATAAGGTGGGTATTGAACTGTTGGCCGCAACTCCTTTCAGTCACGACGTTGGCGTGAAGGGAATGCCAGGACCATATGCAGGCCTGAACGGCAAGCTGGGCAGCCTCAAGCACCTGCCGCCGACCCTCAGCGTTATCTACTACCCGCTGAACAAGACCTCAGCGTTCCAGCCTTATGTCGGTGCCGGCATCAACTACACTTGGTTCTTCGACACCGAACTGAGCAGCAGCGCCGAAGACAAAGGTTTTAGCGGACTGGACATGAAGGACTCTTGGGGCCTGGCCGCTCAAGTTGGCATGGACTATATGCTGACCGACAACATCATGCTGAACGCTCAGCTTCGCTATATCGACATCGACACGACCGGCACCACTTACTTGGCTGGCGACAAAGTCAAAGTCGACGTAGACGTAGACCCCTTCGTCTACATGGTCGGTCTTGGCTACAAGTTCTGACGTAACCGGCCCAGCCGGATCGCAGACAGACAAAAGGCGCCTAGGGCGCCTTTTGTGTTTTCAGAGTTTGCAACCTACAAACCCAACAGCTTCGCCAAACCTTCCCGCATGCCGGTCGGCGGTTCCGGCAGACGATAGCGCTGCACAAGCCGGGCATTATTCGCCCGCGAATGACGAATATCCCCCGGCCGCGCGGCCTGATAGCTCACCTTGGGAAGCCCGCCCAACACGTCACCGATGGCCGCCAGCAGCTGATTCAGCGAAGTGGCCTGATTCAGCCCAACATTGACCGCGCCCTCCACCGCCTCGGGCGACTCCAGCGCCTGCACCAACACCTCGACCAGATCGGCAACGTAGAGAAAATCGCGCGTCTGCTCGCCATCGCCGAACACCGCAATCGGCAAACCCTTCTGCGCCCGCTCGGTGAAGATGCTGATCACACCGGAATACGGTGACGATGGATCCTGCCGCGGCCCGAAGATATTGAAGAAGCGGAACACCACCGGCTCCAGACCATGCTGGCGCCGATAGAAATCCAGGTAGTGCTCGCTGGCCAGCTTGTCCGCGGCATAGGGTGTCAGGGGCGCCTTCGGCGTGTCCTCATCGATAGCATGGCCTTCGCCGTTGTTGCCATAGACCGCTGCGCTCGAGGCAAACAGCACACGCTTCACACCCGACTCGCGCATCGCCTCACACAGATTGAGCGTGCCAATCAGGTTGCTCTGGTGCGTACCGAATGGATCATCCACCGACGCCTGCACCGACGCCACCGCGGCCAGATGCACCACCGCCCGACATCCCTGCACCGCACGACGCACGCAATCGGCATCGGCGACATCGCCGACGATCAGCTCGACGCGTGTATCTTGCGGCAGGTTTTCGCGCTTGCCGGTCGAGAGATTGTCCAGCACACGAACGGCATAGCCGCGCGCCAGCAACGCATCGACCAGGTTCGATCCGATGAACCCGGCACCACCGGTGACCAGAATCGGGGCATCAGCCATGACGGTAATAGCGCTCCAAGAGGCTCGGCAACCCGGTGCGCCAGGCGCGAGGCTTGATGCCGAAAGTGGTGAAAATCTTCTTGCAGGCGAGTACGCCGTGCTGCGCTTCGGCTGCGGCATCCGAACAGGCGGCATGCGCCACGGCCGTCAGATTCGCCGTTGTGACGTCGCGATACTTGCCGGCCTCGCCGAGCAACGCCTGGGCGACCAGCAACGGGGTGGAAGCCTCATGTCCGCCGTAGTGATAGGTACCCCACAGCGGAGCCTGGCAGTCGAGCTGCTTCAATACCGCAAGGATCACACGCGCGGCATCGTCGACAGGTGTCGGATTGCCGCGCCGGTCATCCGCTAGCAGTATCGCCTCGCTCTGCTCGAGTCGTTGCAGCACGCGCCCTAGAACACCGTCCCGACTGTCATCGAGCAACCAGCCAAAACGCAGCAGGACATGTCGCGGGCATAGCGAACGCACACTCTGCTCGATGCGCCAGAGCGCCCTGCCTCGTGCATCCAGCGGCGCCACTTCGTCCTTTTCGCTATAGGCCGTGGTTCGGGCACCGTCGAATACCCGGTAGCTCGATGGCTGCAACAGGACGAAATCATGGTGCTGACAGAGTTCGGCGAGCCGCTCGACCGCACGCTCCTGTGCGGCGAGCGCCGGCTCGTTGGGCTGTCCGCTCTGAAACCAGTCGTAATAGTAGGCAAGGTTGACCACGACATCCGGACGGTTGTCGTCGAGCAACTGGGTAAGACTGGCGGCGTCCCAGCCCTGAGCGGGCGGTCGCGGCGCGAGGAAGCCGATGTCTTCCTCGGCGCCGAGGCGGATGAGCGCCTGGCCCAGGGCATTGCCGCCGCCCAACAGCATCAGGCGCATTCGCATTCAGATAACTCTAAAACGGGATGTCGTCGTCGAAGCTGTCGTAGTCCGGTGCCGGCTGTTGCCGCGCAGCGGGCTGCTGCGGCTGGGCCTGCGGACGCGGCGCCTGCTGCGGCTCACGCTGCTGCGGGCGAGCCTGACGCGGCGCATCGTCGGAACTGCCGCCACGGCCACCGAGCAGCTGCATGGTGCCGTTCATGTCGACGACGATTTCGGTTGTGTAGCGCTTGACGCCGTCCTTCTCCCACTCGCGGGTCTGCAGGCGTCCCTCGATGTAGCATTGCGAACCCTTGCGCAGGTATTCGCCGGCGATCTCGGCAACCTTGCCGAACAACACCACGCGATGCCACTCGGTACGCTCCTGAAGCTGACCGGTCTGCTTGTCCTTCCAGCTATCGGTGGTTGCCAGCGTGATGTTGGTCACCGCATTGCCATTGGGCATGTAGCGGGTTTCCGGGTCGCCGCCGACATTGCCGATCAAGATGACTTTATTCACCCCTCTGGCCATGGGTAACTCCTCATTGGAACATTGAATTGGATGGATTCACCGATGGCGGTTGTACCGCCAGCAAAGCCGATGACCGCGAATCTTACCTCAGCCACCCCTGACGGCCAACCGACGCACTTTCATGTTGCGCGGCACTATACAGCCGCGAACAGGCGTCTCAGGCAACCAGGCGATCAAGAGCTTCACGATCCAGTTGCTGCGTATCGACCTTGATATAGGCCGCCGCCTCGTCGGCAACGATGAGCACGTCGCTAACTCCGGCGACTTGTAGCAGATCACGCCCAAGTCCTGCGTTGGCCAGCGCTCTGGCCGAAAGCGGCAAGCGCAGGCTCGTTACATAAGGAGGTTCGCGCATGCTGAAGGCCACCACGAACCACAACGCGCACAGTGCAGCGCAACCGGCGAACACCAGCGCCAGGCCACCCTGCTGATAGAGCATGCCGCCCAGCACGCCACCGAGACCGGCACCGAGAAATTGACTGGTGGAGTAGACGCCCATCGCGGTGCCCTTGCCGCCGGCCGGCGCGACTTTGCTGATCAACGAAGGCAGCGACGCTTCCAGCAGATTGAACGCGATGAAGAAGCCCACCATGCCGACGACCAGCATCCACAAGCCATTTCCGAACCACCAGAAGAACAGCTCGCAGAGCAGCAACGCGGAGACCGCTCCCAACAGCACGCGGCGCATCTGGCGCTTCTTCTCGCCATAAATAATGAAGGGAATCATGCCGAAGAAGCCGACCAGCAGTGCCGTAAGGTAGACCCACCAATGCTCCTCCTTGGGCAATGCGCCCTGCTCGACCAATGCCAGCGGCAGCGCGACGAAACTGGCCATCAGGATCGCGTGCAGCGCCAGGATGCTGAAATCCAGACGCAGCAGATCAGGATGGCGCAGCGTCAGGCCGAGTGCCTGCTTGGCGACGCCCGATTCGCGATGGCGCACATGCGCATGGGCCTTGGGCAGCAACGCGACGATGACTCCGCCAAGCAACGCCATGCCGGCGGTTACCCAGAACAGTCCGGAGAGACCGAAGGCACGGGTCAGCAACGGCCCGACGATCATCGCGACAGCGAAGGAAAAACCGATGCTCACGCCGATCAGCGCCATCGCCTTGGTCCGGTGCTGTTCGCGGGTCAGGTCCGAGAGCAGCGCCATCACTGCAGCGGAAATCGCCCCCGCCCCTTGCAGGATGCGCCCGGCGATGACGCCCCAGATGCTGTCGGACATCGCCGCGAGCACCGCTCCAGCGGCGAAGATCAGCAGGCCGAAATAGATGATAGGCAAGCGACCAATACGATCGGAAAGAATACCGAAGGGAATTTGCAGCAGCGCCTGGGTCAAACCATAGGCACCTATCGCAAGACCTATCAGGGTCGGCGTAGCGCCTTCCAGGTCCATGCCGTAGGTTGCCAGCACGGGCAAAACCATGAACATGCCGAGCATGCGAAAAGCGAAAACCAGGGCCAGCCCGGAAGCTGCGCGTTTTTCGCTGGCGCTCATGCGCTCGCTGTAGGGGTCCTGCATGGAGGGTCTCGCTTGTATGAACCGGCGGCGATTCTAGCAGCCCTACCCTGTTCGGCACAGGCGCGCGGTTTTGCCGCGACTATCACCCCGGCCGTATACTTTCGGGTTTCCGCCCGCCACGCGAGGCTGTTTTGGACAAGATTCTGATTCGTGGGGCCCGCACCCACAACCTGAAGAACATCGACCTCACCCTGCCGCGCGACAAGCTGATCGTCATCACCGGCTTGTCCGGTTCTGGCAAATCATCGTTGGCATTCGACACTCTCTACGCAGAAGGCCAGCGCCGTTACGTCGAATCGCTTTCGGCGTATGCGCGCCAGTTCCTCTCGATGATGGAAAAGCCCGACGTCGACACCATTGAGGGGCTCTCCCCGGCGATCTCTATCGAGCAGAAATCGACCTCGCACAACCCGCGCTCCACCGTGGGCACCATCACCGAGATCTACGACTACCTGCGTCTGCTCTATGCGCGGGTCGGCACGCCGCGCTGTCCAGATCACGATGCCCCGTTGGAAGCGCAGACGGTCAGTCAGATGGTCGACCAGGTGCTGGCACTGCCCGAAGGCCGCAAGCTGATGCTGCTGGCCCCGGTCATCCGCGAACGCAAGGGCGAGCACCTGGCCGTGTTCGACGAACTGCGTGCTCAGGGTTTCGTGCGCGCCCGCGTCAACGGGCGGCTGTACGAACTCGACGAGCTACCCAAGCTGGACAAGCAGAAGAAGCACTCGATCGACGTGGTGGTGGATCGCTTCAAGGTTCGCGGCGACCTGCAGCAGCGCCTGGCCGAATCCTTCGAAACGGCGCTCAAGCTGGCCGATGGCATCGCCCTGGTCGCCTCCATGGACGAGGACGACGACAGCGAGGAAATGATCTTCTCCGCACGCTTCGCCTGCCCGATCTGCGGCCACTCGATCAGCGAGCTTGAGCCCAAGCTGTTCTCCTTCAACAACCCAGCCGGCGCCTGCCCCACCTGTGACGGCCTGGGCGTGAAGCAGTTCTTCGACGCCAAGCGCCTGGTCAATGGCGAGCTGACCCTGGCCGAAGGCGCCATACGCGGCTGGGACCGGCGCAACGTTTACTATTTCCAGATGCTCGGCTCACTGGCCTCGCATTATGGCTTCAGCCTCGATGAGCCTTTCGACTCACTGGCCGCCGATCATCAGAAGTCCATCCTGCGCGGCAGCGGCCGTGAGAATGTCGAGTTCCGCTACCTCAACGACCGCGGCGATATCGTCAAGCGTTCGCACCCGTTCGAAGGCATCGTTCCCAACCTGGAACGCCGCTACCGCGAAACCGAATCCAATTCGGTTCGCGAAGAGCTCGCCAAATACCTCAGCACCCAGCCCTGCCCGGACTGTCGCGGCACGCGTCTGCGCCGTGAAGCACGCCACGTGTGGGTTGGCGACAAGACCCTGCCTGCGGTCACGGCCATGCCCATCGGCGACGCCACCGACTACTTCGGCGTCCTCTCGCTCAACGGACGACGCGGCGAGATCGCCGACAAGATTCTCAAGGAGATCCGCGAACGCCTGCAGTTCCTGGTCAACGTCGGCCTGGATTATCTGACCCTGGATCGCAGCGCCGACACCCTGTCCGGCGGCGAAGCCCAGCGTATTCGCCTGGCCAGTCAGATCGGCGCCGGCCTGGTTGGGGTGATGTACATCCTCGACGAACCTTCGATCGGCCTGCATCAGCGCGACAACGAACGCTTGCTGGGCACCCTTCGCCACCTGCGCGACATCGGCAATACGGTGATCGTCGTGGAGCATGACGAGGATGCGATCCGTCTCGCCGACTACGTCGTAGACATCGGCCCAGGTGCCGGCATACATGGCGGCCGCATCGTCGCTGAAGGCACACCTGACGAGGTGATGGCGCACCCGGATTCGCTGACCGGCAAGTACCTCTCTGGCCGGGTGAAGATCAACTATCGGCCTGAGCGCACCCGCCGTGATCCGAAGATGCTGCTCAAGCTCAAGGGCGCGCGTGGCAACAACCTGCGCAACGTCGACCTGGAGATTCCGGTCGGCCTGCTCACCTGCATCACCGGTGTGTCGGGCTCGGGCAAATCAACGCTGATCAACAACACGCTGTTCCCGATCACGGCGACTGCACTCAATGGCGCGACCACGCTGGAAGTAGCCCCGCACGACAGCTTCGACGGGCTGCAGCATCTGGACAAGGTAGTGGACATCGATCAGAGCCCGATCGGCCGCACCCCGCGCTCCAACCCGGCGACCTACACGGGGCTGTTCACGCCGATTCGCGAGCTGTTTGCCGGCGTGCCGGAAGCGCGCTCACGCGGCTACGGCCCGGGCCGCTTCTCTTTCAACGTCAAGGGCGGACGCTGTGAAGCCTGCCAGGGCGACGGCGTGATCAAGGTGGAAATGCACTTTCTGCCCGACATCTACGTGCCCTGCGACGTGTGCAAGGGCAAGCGCTACAACCGCGAAACGCTGGAGGTGAAGTACAAGGGCAAGAGCATCACCGAAGTGCTCGACATGACCATCGAGGAAGCCCGCGAGTTCTTCGATCCGGTGCCGGCCGTCGCGCGAAAACTGCAGACGCTGATGGATGTTGGGCTGTCCTACATCAAGCTGGGGCAGAGTGCGACGACCCTGTCTGGCGGTGAGGCGCAGCGCGTCAAGCTGTCCCGCGAGCTGTCCAAGCGTGACACGGGCAAGACGCTGTACATCCTTGATGAACCCACCACCGGCCTGCATTTCGCCGATATCCAGCAGCTGCTCGACGTACTGCACCGTCTGCGCGACCACGGCAATACGGTCGTGGTGATTGAGCACAACCTTGACGTCATCAAGACGGCCGACTGGCTGGTGGATCTCGGCCCGGAAGGCGGCTCGAAGGGTGGCCAGATAATCGCCTGCGGTACGCCGGAAGAGGTGGCAGGCATGGCCCAGTCTCATACCGGTCATTTCCTCAAACCGTTACTCGAGCGCGACCGCTCGGCGGGTTGATCATCGCGTCGGCAGCCGTTTCGGCAACAAGCGCAAGCGCAGCGGGGTCCACTACGGATCCCGCCGGGCAGTTGGGCGGGACACTCTCAGCCCGATAAGGAGAAATCCTGATGCGAATTGCGCTTGCTGCCTGCCTGCTTGGCGCCGGCCTGCTACCCGGTCTTGCCGCCGCCCAACCCAACGGCCCTTGGATCACCAATGAGCAGAACGTCTCGCTGGAGGCGTTCATGAGCAACAACCAGCTGTACGATCAGGTCAACGCACTTTCACGACGTTTCCCGGATGCCCTGCGACTAGAACAGGCCGGCAGCAGCAACGAAGGCCGGCCAATCTGGCTGGCCAGGCTGGGTAATTCAGACAAACCAGCCGTGATGATCATCACCCAACAGCTCGGCAACGAAGCGGCGGTCAATCTGATAAAACGCCTTGCCTCGGGCGGGGCCTTGTCCCGCCAGGTACTGGATAATCTGCAGGTGCTGACCGTGCCGAGGGTCAACCCGGACGGCGCCGAGCGTTTCAGTCGCGGCAACATGGATTTCAGCGCCCCGCAAACCAGCGCTGACTGCCTGCGCGCCGATGGCACCCTGAATCCTGCCAAGTTGGATCAGCACCTCGGCGCCAACGTGACCGCCTTCACCAATGCCGACGGCCAACGCCGATTTAGCTACGACATCAACCGCTACCACTAGCAAGAGCACGCAGATACGCTGCAATCCAGGCCTGGCCAGCGAGCGGCACTTCAACCCGGGGCAGAACCCGGTGCCCGAAGCGGTTGCGGTACGCGGCATCTATGACCGTTACCGTCCCATCTGGCTGGTAGATGTGCACAATCAGAACCCTGCCGTGGTACTCGAGGATGTGGATCCTGAAGTGAACCGCCCGGGACGCCAGGTGACCGGCTCTATCACCTGGCCAACTCACCCGGATGTCGCCCCGGAAGCGGTGGCACTGTCGAAGCAGCTGGCAATCGTGATGAAGCAGCGCTCCACGCAGCTTGGCTTCATGGAAATCACCAACTACTACTATGAGCACCCCAACGGCGATGTCCGCCGCGGCGGCGGCGGCGGCGGCGATCCAGGCATTGCCCGAAACGCATACGGCCTGCTGGGGACCGAGCGACTGGCCGCCGGCGAAACAGGCCCATTGGGCGGCAGCGTGCTCATGGAAATCGGCGGACTGAACAGTCGCGGCCAGAAGGCTGTCGGCATGCTGCGCAACAATGTGCGCGAAATGCTTGAGGCCGTGCTTGTCGCAACTGCCGACGGCAGCCTGACGGCGATCGATCCGGCAGAGGCCGATCGCCTTTTGCCACCCGGACAGGAGAGCGATAAGCCGCTCAACAATCCCCACGGATAGCGCTGAAGAAACAAGAAAGCCCGCAGCACTCGCTGCGGGCTTCTCGATCCTGCGGATACCGCGAATCGCTTATGCCGGCACTTCCGACAGCGGAATATCCAGGGCGGCGGCAATACCTGCTCCATAGGCCGGATCAGCCCTCAGGCAGTGACTGATGTGGCGAATCTTGATATGACGCGCCACTCCCTGCATCGACCGTGCGGTATTTTCGAACAACCGCTGCTGTTCATCGGCCTTCATCAAGCGGAACAGGTTGCCCGGCTGAGTGAAGTAATCGGCGTCGTCGGCACGGTAGTCGTAACGATCCGCCGCCCCCTCGAGAGCCAGCGGTGGCTCGCTGAAGTCAGGCTGTTCCTGCCACTCGCCATAGGTATTCGGCTCGTAATGCAGACGACCACCCTGATTGCCATCTACGCGCATGGCACCATCGCGATGGTAGCTGTGGACCGGGCAACGCGGAGCGTTGACCGGAATCTGATGGTGATTCACCCCCAGCCGGTAGCGTTGCGCATCCCCGTAGGAGAAAAGACGGCCCTGCAACATACGGTCTGGAGAGAAGCTGATGCCCGGAACGACATTCGCCGGTGTGAATGCCGCCTGCTCGACATCCTGGAAGTAGTTGTCGGGATTGCGGTTGAGCTCGTAATAGCCGACCTCGATCAGCGGGTAGTCGGCATGCGGCCAGACCTTGGTGAGGTCGAACGGATGGTACGGCACCTTGGCGGCGTCGGCCTCCGCCATTACCTGCACATACATCGTCCAACGTGGATATTCGCCACGCTCGATGGCCTCGAACAGATCGCGCTGCGAACTCTCCCGGTCATTGGCAACGATGGCTGCCGCCTCGGCGTCGGTGAGATTCTTGATGCCCTGCTGGGTCCGAAAGTGAAACTTCACCCAGAAACGCTCGTTGTTCGGACTGATGAAGCTGTAGGTGTGCGAACCGAAACCGTGCATATGGCGGTAAGACGCCGGGATGCCCCGATCGCCCATGACATAGGTGATCTGGTGCAAGGCTTCAGGCAGCCCGGTCCAGAAGTCCCAGTTGTTGTTCGCGCTGCGCATGTTGGTGCGCGGATCGCGTTTTACTGCGTGGTTGAGGTCCGGAAACTTCAGCGGATCGCGGAAAAAGAACACCGGGGTGTTATTGCCCACCATGTCCCAGTTGCCTTGCTCGGTGTAGAACTTCAGTGCGTAACCACGAATGTCACGCTCGGCATCGGCGGCACCACGCTCGCCTGCGACGGTCGAAAAGCGCGCGAACAGCGGAGTGCGCTTGCCGATCTCGGAAAACAGCTTGGCTTTGGTGTAGCGGGTGATGTCATGGGTGACGACGAATTCTCCGAACGCCCCCGACCCCTTCGCATGCATGCGCCGCTCCGGAATCACCTCCCGGTCGAAATGAGCGAGCTTCTCTAGAAACCATACGTCCTGAAGCAGCATGGGACCACGGCGGCCCGCAGTCATGGAGTTCTGGTTTTCGGATACCGGCGCACCGGCAACGGTTGTGAGCTTCTGCTTGTCAGTCATGGTTGCAGCTCCTTGGTATTCAATAGCTTCCAGGGTCTTGGTAAGTACCTGCTGGTTGAATGCCATCATAGGAAGCAAGCGCAACGCCGACTAATGATGAAGATCAACGCCCCTTATAGAGCCAGTCTCTCAGAATCCTTTGGGCATAAAAAAACCGAGCCAAAAGGCTCGGTTTTTAATTGCCGCTACCGATCTTACTCGGCGGCTTCCACTTCACCAGTGACCGGACGGTCAACCAGCTCGACGTAAGCCATAGGTGCGTTGTCACCAGCGCGGAAGCCGCACTTGAGGATACGCAGATAGCCGCCCTGACGGGTGGCGTAACGCTTGCCCAGATCGTTGAACAGCTTGCCTACGGCAGCCTTCGAACGAGTACGGTCGAAAGCCAGACGACGGTTAGCGACGCTATCTTCCTTAGCCAGGGTGATCAGCGGCTCGGCAACGCGACGCAGCTCCTTGGCCTTGGGCAGGGTGGTCTTGATCAGTTCGTGCTCGAACAGCGACACCGCCATGTTTTGAAACATGGCCTTGCGGTGGGCGCTGGTGCGGCTCAGGTGACGGCCACTTTTACGATGACGCATGATTGAAATTCCTTACCAAACGTTCAGTTCGGTTACTGGGGGCGATCAGGCAGTGGCCTTATCGTCCTTCTTGAGACTTGCCGGCGGCCAGTTATCCAGACGCATACCGAGGGACAAACCACGCGAAGCCAGAACGTCCTTGATCTCAGTCAGGGACTTCTTGCCCAGATTCGGCGTCTTCAACAGCTCTACTTCGGTGCGCTGAATCAGATCACCAATGTAGTAGATGTTTTCCGCCTTCAGGCAGTTGGCCGAACGTACGGTCAGCTCCAGGTCATCAACCGGACGCAACAGGATCGGATCGATCTCGTCTTCCTGCTCGATTACAACCGGCTCGCTGTCGCCCTTGAGGTCGACGAACGCAGCCAGCTGTTGCTGCAGGATGGTCGCTGCACGACGGATCGCCTCTTCGGGATCCAGGGTGCCGTTGGTTTCCAGGTCAATGACCAGTTTGTCCAGGTTGGTGCGCTGCTCGACACGAGCATTCTCGACCACGTAAGCCACGCGACGAACCGGGCTGAAAGTGGCGTCGAGCTGCAGACGACCGATGCTACGGCTCTCGTCTTCATCGCTCTGACGCGCATCAGCAGGCTCGTAACCGCGGCCGCGAGCGACCTTGAGCTTCATGTTGAGCGAGCCGTTGGCCGCCAGATTGGCGATCAGGTGATCGCCATTGACGATTTCGACATCGTGATCCAGCTGGATATCGGCAGCGGTAACAGCGCCCGCGCCCTTCTTCACCAGGCTCAAGGTCACTTCATCACGGCCGTGCAGCTTGATGGCGATACCTTTGAGGTTGAGCAGGATTTCGATGACATCTTCCTGCACGCCCTCGATGGCGCTGTACTCGTGGAGCACACCGTCGATCTCCGCCTCGACCACAGCGCAGCCGGGCATGGAGGACAACAGAATACGACGCAGCGCGTTGCCAAGGGTGTGGCCAAAACCACGCTCGAGGGGCTCGAGAGTGATCTTGGCACGGGTCGGACTGACCACCTGCACATCGATATGGCGGGGGGTCAGGAACTCATTTACCGAACTCTGCATGGATACACCTATTTTCTAGCCCTTACTTGGAGTAGAGCTCGACAATCAGGTTTTCGTTGATGTCGGCGGACAGATCGCTGCGAGCCGGAACATTCTTGAAAACACCGGATTTCTTGTCGGCATCTACTTCGACCCATTCAACGCGACCGCGCTGAGCGCACAGTTCGAGGGCCTGGGCGATACGCAGCTGGTTACGGCACTTCTCACGAACAGCCACTACGTCACCGGCCTTGACCTGGTAAGACGGAATGTTCACGGTCTGACCGTTGACGCTGATTGACTTGTGCGAGACCAGCTGACGCGATTCGGCACGAGTAGAGCCGAAGCCCATGCGGTACACGACGTTGTCCAGACGGCACTCGAGCAGCTGCAGCAGATTCTCACCGGTAGCGCCCTTACGGCTGGCTGCTTCCTTGTAATAACCACTGAACTGACGCTCCAGCACACCGTAGATGCGGCGTACCTTCTGCTTTTCACGCAGCTGGGTGCCGTAATCGGACAGACGTCCGCGACGCTGACCGTGAACACCCGGCGGGGTTTCGATATTGCACTTGGATTCGAGCGCGCGCGCACCACTCTTCAGGAAGAGATCGGTGCCTTCACGACGAGACAGTTTGCACTTGGGACCAATATAACGAGCCATTCTTCACTGTCTCCTGATTACACGCGGCGCTTCTTCGGCGGACGGCACCCGTTATGCGGGATAGGCGTCACGTCGGTGATGCTGGCGATTTTATAACCACATGCGTTCAAAGCACGCACGGCGGACTCCCGACCCGGACCTGGGCCCTTGACGTTGACGTCGAGGTTCTTCAGGCCGTACTCCAGCGCAGCCTGACCAGCGCGCTCTGCAGCGATCTGGGCAGCGAACGGAGTGCTCTTACGCGAGCCGCGGAAACCGGAACCACCCGAAGTAGCCCAGGACAACGCATTGCCCTGACGATCGGTGATGGTCACGATGGTGTTGTTGAAAGACGCGTGGATGTGGGCGATGCCATCAACCACTGTCTTTTTGACTTTTTTACGAGGACGAGCAGCAGGTTTTGCCATGACTAAATTCCTGTCGATTCGCTAACGCGATTACTTGCGGATCGGCTTGCGCGGGCCCTTACGGGTACGTGCGTTGGTCTTGGTACGCTGACCGCGAACCGGCAGACCACGACGATGACGCAGGCCGCGATAGCAACCCAGGTCCATCAAGCGCTTGATTTTCATGTTGACTTCGCGACGCAGGTCGCCTTCAACGATGAACTTGCCGACTTCGCCACGCAGCAGTTCGACCTGCTCGTCGGAAAGATCCTTGATCTTCGCTGCCGGATTCACACCGGTAGCAGCACAGATTTCCTGTGCACGGGTGCGACCAACACCGTAGATGTAGGTCAGCGAGATAACAGTGTGCTTGTTATCCGGAATGTTGACGCCTGCAATACGGGCCATTCAGTGAAACTCCAATTGACAGCTACCTACGCCCCGGAAGCCAAGAAAAGGGCGCGAGATATTAACGCTGTAATAACAAATATTCAACCCGGCAGCGCACTAGCTGCCGGGTTATAACGCCTTACACAATCAGCCTTGGCGCTGCTTGTGACGCGGTTCTGCGCTACAGATCACGCGCACGACACCGTCGCGACGGATGATCTTGCAGTTACGGCACAGCTTTTTAACCGATGCACGAACTTTCATCACCAACTCCTAGAACCTTACGAGCCACCTCAGCGGAGCATTCCACTGCCGTAGCCCTTCAGGTTGGCTTTCTTCATGAGGGAATCGTACTGGTGCGACATGAGGTGTGACTGCACTTGGGACATGAAGTCCATTACAACCACGACCACGATCAGCAACGAGGTCCCACCAAGGTAGAACGGCACGTTGGCTGCAACCACAAGAAACTGTGGCAGCAGGCAGACAGCCGTCATGTACAGGGCGCCGAACATGGTCAAACGAGTCAACACGCCATCAATGTAGCGAGCCGACTGCTCACCAGGACGAATCCCGGGAATAAACGCGCCAGACTTCTTCAGGTTCTCTGCTACGTCTTTCGGATTGAACATCAATGCCGTATAGAAGAAGCAGAAGAAGATGATCCCGGCACTGAACAGCAGAATGTTCAACGGCTGCCCGGGCGCGATCGCCTGCGAAATGTCAGCCAACCAGCCCATGCTCTCTGACTGACCGAACCACTGCCCCAGCGAAGCCGGGAACAGCAGAATGCTGCTGGCAAAGATAGCCGGGATGACCCCCGCCATATTCACCTTCAACGGCAAGTGACTGGTCTGCGCGGCAAAGACCTTACGGCCCTGCTGACGCTTCGCGTAGTGAACCGCGATACGGCGCTGACCACGCTCGATAAACACCACGAAACCGATGATCGCTACAGCGAGCAGGCCAACAGCAAGCAGCGCGATGATATTGATATCGCCCTGGCGAGCAGATTCGAACGACTGACCGAGCGCACCCGGCAAGCCGGCGACGATACCTGCGAAGATCAACATCGAGATACCGTTGCCAACGCCACGCTCGGTGATCTGCTCACCCAGCCACATCATGAACATCGCACCAGACACGAACGTCGTGATGGCCACGAAGTAGAAGCCGAAATCGTTGCTGAACGCGACACCTTGCCCCGCCAACCCGACCGACATACCGATCGCCTGAACGATGGCCAGCACGAGCGTACCGTAACGCGTGTACTGACTGATCTTGCGACGACCGGCCTCACCTTCTTTCTTCAACTGCTCCAGCTGTGGGCTGACAGCGGTCATGAGCTGCATGATGATCGATGCCGAAATGTACGGCATGATCCCCAAAGCAAAAATACTCATGCGCTCCAGCGCACCACCGGAAAACATGTTGAACAAGCTAAGGATGGTCCCCTCGTTCTGACGGAACAGCTCGGCCAGCCGATCGGGATTTATCCCGGGAACAGGGATGTGTGCGCCAATCCGATAGACGATGATCGCCATGAACAGAAAGCGCAGACGAGCCCAGAGTTCGGACAGACCACCATTACTCAGCGCGGAGAGAGCACCTTGCTTAGCCATTTATTCCTCGAACTTGCCGCCAGCTGCTTCGATAGCCGCACGCGCACCTTTGGTGGCTGCGATACCCTTGAGAGTAACCGCGCGACCAACCTCGCCCGACAGCATGATTTTCACGCGCTGTACGTTCTGGTTGATTACGTTGGCGTCTTTCAGGCTTTGCACGGTAACGACATCACCTTCCACCTTGGCCAACTCAGAGGTACGAACCTCAGCGCGATCCATGGCTTTCAGCGAAACGAAACCGAACTTCGGCAGACGACGATGCAGAGGCTGCTGACCACCCTCGAAACCGGGAGCGATCTTGCCGCCGGAACGAGAGGTCTGACCCTTGTGACCACGGCCACATGTCTTGCCCAGGCCACTACCGATACCACGACCGGGACGCAGCTTTTCGCGACGGGCACCCGGCGCAGAACGCAGATCGTTCAGTTGCATGGCTTAGCCCTCCACACGGAGCATGTAATAAGCCTTGTTGATCATGCCGCGATTTTCAGGAGTATCCTGAACCTCGACGGTGTGACCAATGCGACGCAGGCCAAGACCCTTGACGCACAGCTTGTGATTGGGGATACGACCGCTGACACTCTTGATCAGCGTGACCTTGACGGTGTTAGCCATGATCAGGAAATCTCCTCGACGCTCTTGCCACGCTTGGCAGCAATCGACTCAGGCGACTGCATCGCCTTCAGACCCTTAAAGGTGGCGTGAACCACGTTGACCGGGTTGGTAGAGCCATAGCACTTGGCCAGTACGTTCTGAACGCCAGCAACTTCCAGAATGGCGCGCATGGCACCACCGGCAATCACGCCGGTACCCTCGGAGGCAGGCTGCATGTAGACCTTGGACGCGCCATGCGCGGCCTTGGTGGCGTACTGCAGAGTAGTGCCATTCAAGTCGACCTGGATCATGTTGCGGCGAGCCGCCTCCATAGCCTTTTGAATAGCAGCCGGTACTTCACGGGACTTGCCACGACCGAAGCCGACACGTCCCTTGCCATCACCGACCACAGTCAGCGCGGTGAAGGTGAAGATACGACCACCTTTTACAGTTTTTGCGACGCGGTTAACTTGAACCAGCTTCTCGATGTAGCCTTCGTCGCGCTTTTGCTCGTTATTTGCCATAACTTAGAACTCCAGCCCGCCTTCACGAGCAGCTTCAGCCAGTGCCTTGACACGACCGTGGTACTTGAAGCCAGAACGGTCGAACGCCACCTGAGTGACACCTGCGGCTTTCGCGCGCTCAGCGACCAGCTGACCGACTTTCTTGGCAGCGTCGACGTTGCCGGTGGCGGCGTCACGCAGTTCTTTGTCCAGAGTCGAGGCGCTGGCCAGGACCTTGCCGCCGTCGGCCGAAAGGACCTGGGCGTAGATGTGCTGGGAAGAGCGGTACACGCAGAGGCGTACGGTTTCCAGCTCGCGCATCTTCAGGCGTGCCTTGCGAGCGCGACGCAGACGAGTTTCTTTCTTTACGCTCATTTGCTATGCCCTACTTCTTCTTAGCTTCTTTGCGACGGACTACTTCATCCGAGTACCGCACGCCTTTGCCCTTGTAAGGCTCAGGGCGACGGAAGTCGCGGATTTCAGCAGCCACCTGACCGACCAGTTGCTTGTCGACACCCTTGATCAGGATATCGGTCTGGCTGGGGGTCTCAGCGGTAACGCCTTGCGGCAGTTCGTAATCCACCGGATGCGAGAAACCGAGAGCCAGGGACAGCACTTGACCTTTGGCTTGCGCCTTGTAACCAACACCAACCAGCTGAAGCTTGCGCTCGAAGCCTTGACTGACGCCGATCACCATGTTGTTGACCAGCGCACGAGTAGTGCCGGCCATGGCGCGAGTTTGCTGATCGCCATTACGGCCAGCAAAACGCAGCTCACCAGACTCCTGGATGACCTCCACGGACGGATGAACATTCAGTTCGAGAGCGCCTTTTGCGCCCTTCACCGAAAGCTGCTGACCAGACATCTTGATTTCGACGCCAGCAGGCAGCTTGACGGGGTTCTTAGCAACGCGAGACATGCTTATCCCCCCTTAGAACACAGTGCAGAGCACTTCGCCGCCAACACCAGCAGCCCGAGCAGCCCGATCAGTCATCACACCCTTGTTGGTGGAGACAATCGACACACCCAAACCGCCACGTACTTTCGGCAACTGGTCAACGGATTTGTACTGGCGCAGGCCAGGACGACTTACGCGCTTGAGCTCTTCGATGACCGGACGACCTTCGAAATACTTCAGCTCAATGGACAGTTGCGGCTTGGCGTCGCCACTGACCTGGTATCCCGCGATATAGCCTTCACCTTGAAGAACGTTGGCAACAGCCACCTTCAGAGTGGAAGACGGCATGCTTACGACGGACTTTTCGGCCATCTGGGCATTACGGATACGAGTTAGCATGTCCGCTAACGGGTCCTGCATACTCATGGGCTCTTAGCTCCTAATACAAAAAAATAAGCCTTGGACGGCTCGTGTCGCCAACAGGCACACCCCACAAAAATGCAAGGCTCAGGCGAGCCGGGCATTCTAGAGAGTTGCCAGAAACGAATCAAGCCCCATGAGGGGCTTGAGCGAAAAACAAACAGGACCCGCAGGGCCCTGGATGCTTTTATTACCAGCTGGCCTTAACCAGACCCGGCACGTCACCACGCATTGCAGCCTGACGCAGCATATTGCGCGCGAGGCCGAACTTGCGGTAAACGCCGTGCGGACGACCAGTCAGACGGCAGCGGTTGCGCAGGCGCGAAGCGCTTGCGTCACGAGGCTGCTTCTGCAGTGCGACCTGAGCTTCCCAGCGCGCTTCCGGAGAGGACTCCGGGCTTGCGATGATTGCTTTCAGTGCAGCACGCTTCTGGGCGAACTTGGCGACCGTTTGCTGACGCTTCAGCTCACGGTTCTTCATGCTTTGCTTAGCCATGTGCCTACTCCAATCAGTTACGGAACGGGAAGTTGAAAGCACGCAGCAGAGCGCGACCTTCTTCATCCGTCCGAGCAGTAGTGGTCAGAGTGATGTCCAGACCACGCAGGGCATCGATCTTGTCGTAATCGATTTCCGGGAAGATGATCTGCTCTTTGACGCCCATACTGTAGTTGCCGCGGCCATCGAAGGACTTGGCATTCAGGCCGCGGAAGTCACGCACGCGCGGCAGGGAGATCGAAAGCAGTCGATCCAGGAATTCATACATACGATCACTGCGCAGCGTGACCTTGACGCCGATCGGCCAGCCTTCGCGGACTTTGAAGCCTGCGATGGACTTGCGAGCGTGAGTCACTACAACCTTCTGGCCGGTGATCTTTTCCAGATCGGCAACAGCATTGTCGATGATCTTCTTGTCACCGATCGCTTCGCCGATACCCATGTTGAGGGTGATCTTGGTGATACGCGGAACTTCCATCACGTTGCCAAGCTTCAGTTCTTCCTTCAGCTTGGGCGCGATTTCCTTCCGATAAACTTCTTTTAGTCGTGCCATGGTTATCTACCTAGCAGTCTCAAGCGTCAACCGGCTTCTGGGTCGACTTGAAGACACGAATTTTCTTGCCCTCTTCAACCTTGAAGCCAACGCGGTCTGCCTTGTTGGTCTCACCGTTGAAAATGGCGACGTTAGAGACGTGCAAAGGCGCCTCCTTCTCGACGATACCGCCCTGAACGCCGGACATCGGGTTAGGCTTGGTATGGCGCTTCACGAGGTTGATCCCGCCAACGACCAGACGGTCGTCCGCGAGGACCTTCAGCACCTTACCGCGCTTGCCCTTGTCTTTGCCGGCGATGACGATGATCTCGTCGTTGCGACGAATCTTTTGCATGCGGCTACTCCTTACAGCACTTCAGGGGCGAGCGAGACGATCTTCATGAACTTCTCGGTACGAAGTTCACGCGTCACCGGCCCAAAGATACGGGTGCCGATAGGCTCCTGCTTGTTGTTCAGCAGAACAGCAGCATTGCCATCGAAGCGAATGATGGAGCCATCGGGACGACGAACACCGTGACGAGTGCGAACCACAACAGCGGTCATCACCTGGCCTTTCTTGACCTTGCCACGAGGAATCGCTTCCTTGACGGTTACTTTGATAATGTCGCCGATGCCGGCGTAACGACGGTGAGAACCGCCGAGCACCTTGATACACATGACGCGACGAGCGCCACTGTTATCAGCCACATCGAGCATGGATTGAGTCTGAATCATATAATTTCTCCGACCCCTAGCCCTTAGACTTCGACGGCGCGTTCAACGACATCAACCAGCATCCAGGACTTGGTCTTTGCCAGCGGACGAGTCTCGCGGATGGTGACCTTGTCGCCGATACGGCACTGGTTGGTTTCGTCGTGGGCGTGCAGTTTGGTCGAACGCTTCACGTATTTACCGTAGATCGGGTGCTTGACGCGACGCTCGATCAGAACGGTGATGGTCTTGTCCATCTTGTCGCTGACGACGCGGCCGGTCAGCGTGCGGACGGTTTTCTGAGCTTCAGCCATGATCACTTACCTGCCTGCTGGTTGAGCACAGTCTTGACACGAGCGATGTCGCGCTTGACTTGCGAGAGCAGGTGAGACTGCCCCAACTGGCCAGTCGCTTTCTGCATACGCAGATTGAACTGGTCCCGCAGCAGCTCGAGCAGTTGCTCGTTCAGCTGCTCAACGGATTTTTCACGAAGTTCATTCGCTTTCATCACATCACCGTCCGCTTAACAAAGGAGGTGGCGAGCGGCAGCTTTGCAGCGGCCAGGGCGAAAGCCTCACGCGCCAGCTCTTCGGAAACACCCTCGATCTCGTAGAGCACCTTGCCCGGCTGAATCTGGGCTACCCAGTACTCGACGCTACCCTTACCTTTACCCATCCGGACTTCCAGAGGCTTCTTGGTTACAGGCTTGTCGGGGAACACGCGGATCCAGATCTTTCCGCCACGCTTTACGTGACGGGTGAGCGCACGACGTGCAGCCTCGATCTGACGCGCGGTCAGACGACCACGGGAAACAGACTTCAGCGCGAACTCGCCGAAGCTGACCTTGCTACCGCGCTGAGCCAGACCACGGTTGTGGCCGGTCATCTGCTTGCGGAATTTTGTACGCTTGGGTTGCAACATTTGGCGTACCCCTTACTTAGCAGCTTTTTTACGAGGAGCAGGCGCTTGAGGCTTGAGCTCTTCATGGCGACCACCAATTACTTCGCCCTTGAAGATCCACACCTTCACGCCGATCACACCGTAAGTGGTGTGCGCTTCGTAAGTGTTGTAATCGATATCGGCACGCAGGGTGTGCAGAGGCACACGACCTTCGCGATACCACTCGGTACGGGCAATTTCAGCCCCACCCAGACGACCACTGACCTGGATCTTGATGCCTTTGGCACCAATGCGCATGGCGTTCTGTACGGCGCGCTTCATGGCGCGACGGAACATCACGCGACGCTCCAGCTGCTGAGCTACGCTCTGTGCAACCAGCATTGCGTCGAGCTCCGGCTTGCGGATCTCTTCGATATTGATGTGCACCGGCACACCCATTTGCTTGGTCAGGTCCTGACGCAGCTTCTCAACATCCTCACCCTTCTTGCCGATCACAATGCCGGGACGAGCGGTGTGGATGGTGATGCGTGCGGTTTGAGCCGGGCGATGGATATCGATACGGCTTACGGACGCGCTTTTTAATTTGTCTTGGAGGTACTCACGCACGTTCAGATCTGCAAGCAGATAGTCTGCATACGTACGGCCGTCTGCGTACCAGACGGAGGTGTGCTCCTTGACGATTCCCAGGCGAATGCCAGTGGGATGTACTTTCTGACCCATCTGATCGACTCCGTTACTTGTCCGCAACCTTGACAGTGATATGGCAAGACCGCTTGACGATGCGATCAGCGCGGCCTTTGGCACGCGGCATGATGCGCTTAAGCGAACGCCCCTCGTTGACGAAGACCGTGGAGACTTTCAAGTCATCCACATCTGCGCCTTCGTTGTGCTCGGCGTTGGCAACGGCCGACTCCAGCACTTTCTTCATGATCTCGGCGGCTTTCTTGCTACTGAAAGCCAGGAGGTTGAGCGCTTCGCCCACCTTCTTCCCGCGGATCTGGTCGGCGACCAGGCGGGCTTTCTGGGCGGAGATGCGAGCGCCCGACAACTTAGCGGCTACTTCCATCTTTCCTTACCCCTTAGCGCTTGCCTTTCTTGTCCGCCACATGCCCGCGATATGTACGGGTTGCAGCGAACTCGCCGAGTTTGTGGCCGACCATGTCTTCGGACACGAGGACCGGTACATGTTGACGACCGTTATGTACAGCGATGGTCAGACCGACCATTTGCGGCAGGATCATCGAACGACGCGACCAGGTTTTAACTGGCTTACGATCGCTCTTTTCCACCGCCGCTTCGACCTTCTTCAGTAGGTGAAGATCGATAAAAGGACCTTTTTTCAGAGAACGCGGCACTGTCGTATCCCTCTAGTTACTTGCGACGACGGACAATCATGTTATCGGTGCGCTTGTTAGTGCGGGTCTTCGCGCCCTTAGTCGGGAAGCCCCATGGCGACACCGGATGACGACCACCGGAGGTACGACCTTCACCACCACCGTGCGGGTGATCGACCGGGTTCATCGCGACACCACGAACGGTAGGACGAATGCCCTTCCAGCGCTTAGCCCCTGCCTTGCCCAGCGAACGCAGGCTGTGCTCGGAGTTCGAGACCTCGCCCAGGGTCGCACGGCACTCGGCCAGCACCTTGCGCATCTCGCCGGAGCGCAGACGCAGCGTCACGTAGGAACCCTCACGAGCAACCAGCTGAGCCGAAGCGCCAGCGGAGCGAGCGATCTGAGCACCCTTACCCGGCTTGAGCTCGACACCGTGAACGGTAGAACCCAGCGGAATGTTGCGCAGCGGCAGGCTGTTGCCAGCCTTGATCGGAGCATTGATGCCCGAGACCAGCTGATCGCCAGCGCTTACACCCTTCGGCGCGATGATGTAGCGACGCTCACCGTCGGCATACTTCAGTAGCGCAATGTGCGCAGTACGGTTCGGGTCATATTCGATACGCTCGACGATGGCAGGAATGCCATCCTTGTTGCGACGAAAATCAACCAGACGGTAATGCTGCTTGTGACCACCGCCAATGTGGCGAGTGGTGATACGACCGTTGTTGTTACGGCCGCCAGTCTTCGACTTCTTCTCGAGCAGCGGTGCGTAAGGAGCGCCTTTGTGCAGCTCCTGATTGACCACCTTGACCACAAAACGGCGGCCCGCGGAAGTCGGTTTGCATTTAACGATTGCCATGATGCACCCCTTCCTTACTCAGCACTGCCGGAGAAATCGAGATCCTGGCCCGGCTGAAGCGCGATATACGCCTTCTTCCAGTCGTTGCGCTTGCCCAGACCGCGAGCGGTACGCTTGGTCTTGCCCTGAACGTTCAGGGTGTTGACGGCGGCAACCTTCACGTCGAACAGGCTCTCAACAGCCTTCTTGATTTCCAGCTTGGTTGCGTCGGTCGCAACCTTGAAAACGAATTGCTTCTTGCTGTCAGCCAGCACGGTAGCCTTCTCAGAGACGTGCGGACCAAGCAGGACTTTGAATACGCGTTCCTGGTTCATCCCAGCAGCTCCTCGAATTTCTTCACAGCCGACACGGTGATCAACACCTTGTCATAGGCGATCAGGCTGACCGGATCGGAACCCTGGACATCACGCACATCGACATGCGGCAGGTTGCGCGCAGCCAGGTACAGGTTCTGATCGACAGCATCGGAAACGATCAGCACATCGCTCAGACCCATGCCATTGAGCTTGCTAGCAAGCACTTTGGTTTTCGGCGCGTCGACGGCGAAATCTTCTACGACAACCAGACGCTCGGAGCGGACCAGCTCAGCAAGGATGGAACGCAGCGCAGCGCGATACATCTTCTTGTTCAGCTTCTGATCATGATTCTGAGGACGCGCGGCGAATGTTACGCCACCGCCACGCCAGATCGGGCCACGACTGGTACCAGCACGAGCACGACCTGTGCCCTTCTGGCGCCACGGACGCTTGCCACCACCGGACACATCGGAGCGGGTTTTCTGCTGCTTGCTACCCTGACGACCGCCGGCCATGTAGGCGACGACTGCCTGGTGCACCAGCGTCTCGTTGAACTCACCACCAAAGGTGCGATCGGAGACTTCGATGGCCTGTGCGCCATTTACATTCAATTGCATGTGAACTCCCCCTTAACCGCGAGCCTTGGCGGCCGGACGCACGAGCACGTCACCACCAGTGGCACCGGGCACTGCGCCCTTCACCAAAAGCAGATTCCGCTCAGCATCGACACGCACGATTTCCAGAGACTGCACGGTTACGCGCTCGGCGCCCATGTGCCCGGACATCTTCTTGCCCTTGAATACACGACCTGGGGTCTGGCACTGACCGATAGAGCCCGGGACGCGGTGGGATACGGAGTTACCGTGGGTATTGTCCTGACCACGGAAGTTCCAGCGCTTGATGGTACCGGCAAAGCCTTTACCCTTGGACTGACCGGTGACATCCACCATCTGTCCAGCCTGGAAAATCTCAGCGTTGATCTGGTCACCAGCCTGGAACTCCTCGCCATCGAGGCGGAATTCCCAGACGCCACGACCAGCAGCAACATTCGCTTTAGCGAAGTGACCGGCCTGAGCCTTGGTAACACGGGACGCGCGACGCTCGCCGACAGTGACCTGCACTGCACGATAGCCATCGCTCTCTTCATTCTTGAACTGAGTGACGCGATTCGGCTCGATCTCGATGACCGTAACCGGAATAGAGACACCATCCTCGGTGAAAACGCGGGTCATACCGCATTTGCGACCGACTACACCAATAGTCATTTTGAAACCTCTTGAGTGTACGGGGCTTTCACCCGCTATGGCCGCCCATTTCAGAGCGTTACACGACTAAAACTCTCAGGTTTTAGCCGAGGCTGATCTGCACTTCCACACCAGCCGCAAGATCGAGCTTCATCAGCGCATCGACGGTTTTGTCGGTCGGCTGAACAATGTCCAGCACACGCTTGTGGGTTCGAATTTCATACTGATCGCGCGCGTCTTTATTGACGTGCGGGGAGACCAGCACAGTGAACCGCTCTTTGCGGGTTGGCAGCGGAATCGGACCACGCACCTGAGCACCAGTACGTTTCGCGGTTTCCACGATTTCCTGGGTTGATTGATCGATCAGGCGATGGTCAAAAGCCTTCAACCGAATACGGATTTGTTGGTTTTGCATTTTGACCTCAGACTCCAAGTAGCCACCCTACCAGGCGCAATACCCCCGGTAAAAGGAGGCGCAATTGTACGGATGCGCCCATAGGGTGTCAATAAATGATCAACAATAGAAAAAGGCCCCCGAGGGGGCCTTTTTCATCATCGTCAATTATTACTCGACGATCTTGGCAACCACGCCGGCACCAACGGTACGACCACCTTCGCGAATTGCGAAGCGCAGGCCGTCTTCCATGGCGATCGGCTTGATCAGGGTGACAACCATTTTCACGTTGTCGCCCGGCATTACCATCTCAACGCCTTCCGGCAGTTCGCACGAACCGGTCACGTCGGTGGTACGGAAGTAGAACTGCGGACGATAGCCCTTGAAGAACGGAGTGTGACGACCACCCTCTTCCTTGGACAGAACGTACACTTCGGCTTCGAACTTGGTGTGCGGCTTGATGGTGCCCGGCTTGGCCAGAACCTGGCCACGCTCGACGTCATCACGCTTGGTACCACGCAGCAGAACGCCGCAGTTCTCACCGGCACGACCTTCGTCGAGCAGCTTGCGGAACATTTCGACACCGGTACAGGTGGTCTTGGTGGTATCACGCAGACCAACGATCTCGATTTCTTCCTGAACCTTGACGATGCCGCGCTCAACACGACCAGTCACAACGGTACCGCGACCGGAAATGGAGAACACGTCTTCGATCGGCATCAGGAACGGCTTATCGATGGCGCGAACCGGCTCAGGGATGTAGGTATCCAGAGTCTCGACCAGCTTCTTGACCGCAGTAGTGCCCAGCTCGTTGTCATCTTCGCCATTCAGCGCCATCAGCGCGGAACCGATGATGATCGGCGTGTCGTCACCCGGGAAATCATAGGTCGACAGCAGATCACGAACTTCCATTTCGACCAGCTCGAGCAGCTCGGCGTCGTCGACCATGTCGGCCTTGTTCAGGAACACGACGATGTACGGAACACCCACCTGACGGGACAGCAGGATGTGCTCGCGAGTCTGCGGCATGGGGCCGTCAGCAGCGGAGCAAACCAGGATCGCACCATCCATCTGGGCTGCACCGGTGATCATGTTCTTCACATAGTCAGCGTGACCCGGGCAGTCAACATGCGCGTAGTGACGGACATTGGAGTCGTACTCTACGTGAGCGGTGTTGATGGTGATACCGCGAGCCTTCTCTTCCGGCGCGCTATCGATCTTGTCGAAGTCGACACGAGCGGAGCCGAAAACTTCGGAGCACACGCGAGTCAGAGCAGCAGTCAGAGTGGTCTTGCCATGGTCAACGTGACCAATGGTGCCGACGTTGACGTGCGGTTTGTTACGTTCGAACTTTTCCTTAGCCACGACAGTAAACCTCTTACTTAAAGGGCTGAATCAACCTTGTTTTTTGACGAGCGTCTCGACGATATTCGCCGGCGCCTCAGCGTATTTGGAGAATTCCATGGAGTAGCTCGCGCGACCCTGAGACATGGAACGAACGTCGGTTGCATAACCGAACATTTCCCCAAGCGGAACCTCGGCACGGATAACCTTGCCGGAGACCGAGTCTTCCATACCCTGGATCAGACCACGACGACGGTTCAGGTCACCCATTACATCGCCCATGTAGTCTTCAGGGGTCACTACTTCAACCTTCATGATCGGCTCAAGCACTTTACCGCCGCCCTTACCGGCCAGCTGCTTGGTCGCCATGGAAGCTGCAACCTTGAACGCCATCTCGTTAGAGTCGACGTCATGGTAGGAACCATCGAACACGGTAGCCTTCAGGCCGATCAGCGGATAGCCGGCGACAACGCCGTTCTTCATCTGCTCTTCGATACCCTTCTGGATCGCCGGGATGTATTCCTTCGGAACCACACCACCTACCACTTCATTGGTGAACACCAAGCCTTCAGTGATATTGCCCTTTTCATCCACGTCTGGAGTGGAGAAACGGATCCAGCAATGACCGAACTGGCCGCGACCACCGGACTGACGAACGAACTTACCTTCGATCTCGACATTGTCCTTGGTGATAGTTTCGCGGTAAGACACCTGCGGCTTGCCGATGTTGGCTTCGACGTTGAACTCGCGACGCATACGATCGACAAGGATGTCGAGGTGAAGCTCACCCATGCCCGAGATGATGGTCTGACCGGTTTCTTCGTCGGTCTGAACACGGAACGATGGATCTTCCTGAGCCAGCTTGCCCAGCGCGATACCCATCTTCTCCTGGTCAGCCTTGGTCTTCGGCTCAACGGCTACCGAAATTACCGGCTCAGGGAAGTCCATGCGCTCGAGAATGATCGGCTTGTCGATCGAGCAGAGCGTGTCACCAGTGGTGACATCCTTCATGCCGATCAGAGCAGCGATATCACCCGCGCGACACTCCTTGATCTCTTCACGCTGGTTGGCGTGCATCTGCACCATCCGACCCACGCGCTCCTTCTTGCCCTTGACCGAGTTCATCACCGAGTCACCGGAAGAGAGGACGCCGGAGTAGACGCGAGCGAAGGTCAAGGTACCGACGAAGGGGTCGGTAGCGATCTTGAACGCCAGAGCAGAGAAAGGCTCTTCATCGTTGGCGTAACGCTCATCGGTCAGCTCTTCGTTATCCGGGTTTACGCCCTGGATTGCGGGAATTTCAGTCGGCGCAGGCAGGAAGTCGATAACGGCGTCGAGAACCAGGGGCACGCCCTTGTTCTTGAACGACGAGCCACAGACAGCCGGAACGATTTCACAAGCAATGGTGCGCTGACGCAGACCAGCCTTGATCTCTTCGACGGTCAACTCACCACCTTCGAGATACTTGTTCATCAGCTCTTCATTGGCCTCGGCCGCAGCCTCGATCATGTTCGAGCGATACTCTTCGGCGAGATCCATCAGCTCTGCCGGAATTTCTTCCTCACGGTAGCTGGTGCCCTTGTCCTCATCGTTCCAGTAGATGGCCTTCATCTTGATCAGATCGATCTGACCTTCGAAGTTCTCTTCGGAACCAATTGCGAGCTGAACCGGCACCGGAGTGTGACCCAGGCGCTGCTTGATCTGGCCGACGACACGCAGGAAGTTGGCACCCTGACGGTCCATCTTGTTCACGTAAACGATACGCGGCACACCGTACTTGTTGGCCTGACGCCATACGGTTTCGGACTGCGGCTCAACGCCAGAGGTACCACAGAACACAACCACAGCACCATCGAGAACGCGGAGCGAGCGCTCCACCTCGATGGTGAAGTCAACGTGACCGGGTGTATCGATGACGTTGACGCGGTACTTGTCGTACTGACCGCGCGAACCCTGCCAGAAGGTCGTTACAGCAGCAGAGGTAATGGTAATACCCCGCTCCTGCTCCTGAACCATCCAGTCGGTAGTCGCTGCGCCGTCGTGCACTTCACCCATCTTATGGCTGAGGCCGGTATAGAACAGAATCCGCTCCGTGGTGGTGGTCTTGCCCGCGTCTACGTGGGCACAGATACCGATGTTACGGTAGCGGTTGATAGGGGTAGTACGGGCCACAATAAGGTCCTCGTAAAAGTTGCGCTTGATTTAGAAGCGGTAGTGCGAGAAGGCCTTGTTGGCTTCAGCCATACGGTGGACATCTTCGCGCTTCTTGACTGCAGCGCCTTTACCTTCAAAAGCATCCATCAGCTCGCCAGCAAGGCGCAGCGCCATGGATTTCTCGCCACGCTTACGCGCGGCATCTACCAGCCAGCGCATGGCCAGCGCATTGCGACGGGAAGGACGAACTTCGACCGGAACCTGATAGGTAGCACCGCCAACACGGCGGGACTTGACTTCGACCAGCGGAGCGATGGCATCGAGTGCTTTTTCGAAGATTTCCAGGGGATCGCTGTTCTTGCGCTCCTTCACCTTGTCCAAGGCACCATAAACGATACGCTCGGCAACAGCTTTCTTGCCGCTTTCCATCACGTGGTTCATGAACTTGGCCAGGATCAGACTTCCGTATTTCGGATCGTCAAGGATCTCGCGCTTGGCTGCTACACGACGTCTTGGCATTGATAAGCCCTCAAACGGTCTTCAGGTTAGCTCGGAACGGTAACGCGCAGGCTACGTCCGACCTTACTCTTATCGACTCAAATAAATAGAAATGCTGCTTACTTCGGACGCTTGGCGCCGTACTTGGAACGACCCTGCTTACGGTCTTTCACGCCGGAAGTATCCAGCGAGCCGCGCACGGTGTGGTAACGCACACCCGGAAGGTCTTTTACACGACCGCCACGGATCAGCACCACGCTGTGCTCTTGCAGGTTATGACCTTCACCGCCGATGTACGAGGCGACTTCATAGCCATTGGTCAGACGAACACGGCACACTTTACGCAGTGCGGAGTTCGGTTTCTTCGGCGTGGTGGTGTACACACGAGTGCACACGCCACGACGTTGCGGGCAGTTTTGCAGCGCAGGGACGTCGCTTTTCTCGACGACCCGCTTACGCGGCTGACGTACCAGCTGGTTGATAGTTGCCATCTACTAGCTCCACTGTTGTCTTTCGACACAAACGAAAATGGCAGGGCACGAAGCCCCGCCAAATTAGGGGTACGAGAGTCTAAAGAGCTTCTCGCCCACCGTCAAGGCAGGCCCCGGCTTGTAACCGAGGCCAAGCACTTTAGTTACCGCTGGAGTTCAACGCCTCGGTCAGAGCTGCTTCGACCTCATCGGCGCTCACGCGAACGGGCTTGTCGGCTTCACGCTTGCGCTTACGCTCGCTGTGATACTGCAGGCCCGTACCAGCTGGAATCAGGCGACCCACGACCACGTTTTCCTTGAGACCGCGCAGATAATCGCGCTTGCCAGTAACGGCAGCCTCGGTCAGAACACGCGTTGTTTCTTGGAACGACGCCGCAGAAATGAACGACTCGGTCGACAACGATGCCTTGGTGATACCCAGCAGAACGCGGACGTACTTGGAGACGAACTTGTCGTCGTCGCTCAAACGCTCGTTTTCTTCCAATACCTGGGTCAGCTCCATCTGGTCACCCTTGATGAAGCTGGAATCGCCCGACTCACTGATCTCAACCTTGCGCAGCATTTGCCGCAGGATGGTCTCGATGTGCTTGTCGTTGATCTTCACACCTTGCAGACGGTACACGTCCTGAATTTCATTGACGATGTACTTGGCCAGCGCACTGACACCCAAGAGACGAAGGATGTCATGCGGGTTGCTCGGGCCATCAGAGATGACCTCGCCCTTGTTCACCTGCTCGCCTTCGAAGACGTTGAGGTGACGCCACTTCGGAATCAGTTCCTCGTACGGATCGCTGCCGTCTGTAGGCGTGATCACCAGGCGGCGCTTGCCCTTGGTTTCCTTGCCGAAGGAAATCGTACCGCTGATTTCCGCCAGGATGGACGGCTCCTTCGGACGACGTGCTTCGAACAAGTCAGCAACGCGCGGCAGACCACCGGTGATATCGCGGGTCTTCGAAGTTTCCTGCGGGATACGTGCGATGACGTCACCCACGTTGATCTCGGCACCGTCAGCCACACCCACCAGGGCGTTAGCCGGCAGGAAGTACTGAGCAGGCACGTCGGTACCCGGCAGCAGCAGTTCCTTACCATTGGCGTCGACCATCTTGATCGCTGGGCGAATGTCTTTGCCCGATGCCGGACGGTCCTTCGGATCCATCACTTCGATGTTGGTCAGACCGGTCAACTCGTCGGTCTGGCGCTTGATGGTGATGTTCTCTTCCATGCCGACGAAGGTCACGACACCCTTCATCTCGGTGACGATCGGGTGAGTGTGCGGGTCCCACTTGGCGACCACAGCACCCGCATCGACCTTGTCGCCTTCCTTGACGGAAATCACCGCGCCGTACGGCAGCTTGTAGCGCTCGCGCTCACGACCGAAGTCGTCGGCCACCGCCAGCTCACCGGAGCGGGATACCGCCACCAGCGCACCATCGGCACGTTCAACGTGTTTCAGGTTATGCAGACGAATGGTGCCGCCGTTCTTCACCATGACGTTGTCGACAGCAGAAGTACGGCTGGCCGCACCACCGATGTGGAACGTACGCATGGTCAGCTGAGTACCCGGCTCACCGATGGACTGCGCAGCGATAACGCCCACTGCCTCACCGATGTTCACCTGATGCCCACGGGCCAGGTCGCGGCCGTAGCACTTGGCGCAGATACCGTAGCGGGTTTCGCAGGAAATCGGCGAACGCACGACCACTTCGTCGATGCTGTTCAGCTCGATGAAGTCGACCCACTGCTCGTCGACCAACGTACCAGCCGGTACCAGTACATCATCGGTGCCCGGCTTGAGCACGTCACGCGCGATCACGCGGCCAAGTACGCGCTCACCCAGCGGTTCGACGACGTCACCGCCTTCAATGTGCGGGGTCATGAACAGGCCCTGCTCGGTACCGCAATCCACTTCGGTAACGACCAGATCCTGCGCGACATCGACCAGACGACGGGTCAGGTAACCAGAGTTCGCGGTTTTCAGGGCGGTATCCGCCAGACCTTTACGCGCACCGTGAGTGGAGATGAAGTACTGGAGTACGTTCAGACCTTCACGGAAATTCGCGGTAATCGGCGTTTCGATGATCGAGCCGTCCGGCTTGGCCATCAGACCACGCATACCGGCGAGCTGACGAATCTGCGCAGCGGAACCCCGCGCGCCCGAGTCGGCCATCATGTACATCGAGTTGAACGAGTCCTGCTCGGCTTCGTTACCATCACGATCAATGACCTTCTCCTTGGAGAGGTTGGCCATCATCGCCTTGGAGACTTCATCGTTGGCCTTGGACCAAAGGTCGATCACCTTGTTGTACTTCTCGCCCTGGGTTACCAGGCCGGAAGCGTACTGGCTTTCGATCTCCTTAACTTCCTCGGTTGCCGCATCGATGATGCGTGCCTTCTCATCCGGAATGACGAAGTCATTCACGCCGATGGAAACACCGGAGATAGTCGAGTAGGCGAAACCGGTGTACATCAGCTGGTCGGCGAAGATCACAGTGTCCTTCAGGCCAACAGTGCGGTAGCACAGGTTGATCAGCTTGGAGATTGCTTTCTTCTTCATCGGCTGGTTGACCACGTCGAACGACAGGCCGGCCGGCACGATCTGGAACAGCAGCGCGCGACCCACAGTGGTGTCGACGATACGGGTGTTCTTGGTGATGCTGCCGTCACGATCCTTGATGGTTTCGTTGATGCGCACCTTCACCCGGGCGTGCAGCGACGCTTCGCCGGCGCGGAAGACACGGTCGACTTCCTGCAGATCCGCGAAGACCCGGCCTTCCCCCTTCGCGTTGATGGCTTCACGGGTCATGTAGTACAGACCCAAAACCACGTCCTGCGACGGAACGATGATCGGCTCGCCGTTCGCTGGCGAAAGGATGTTGTTGGTCGACATCATCAGCGCGCGCGCTTCCAGCTGGGCTTCCAGGGTCAGCGGTACGTGCACGGCCATCTGGTCACCGTCGAAGTCGGCGTTGTACGCGGCGCAGACCAGCGGGTGCAGCTGAATCGCCTTGCCTTCGATCAGCACCGGCTCAAACGCCTGGATACCCAGACGGTGCAGGGTCGGTGCGCGGTTGAGCAGCACAGGGTGTTCGCGAATGACTTCGGCGAGAACGTCCCAGACCTCGGGCAGCTCGCGCTCTACCATCTTCTTGGCCGCCTTGATGGTGGTGGCCATGCCGCGCATTTCGAGCTTGCCGAAAATAAACGGCTTGAATAGCTCGAGAGCCATCTTCTTCGGCAGACCGCACTGATGCAGACGCAGAGTCGGGCCCACGGTGATCACGGAACGACCGGAGTAGTCCACGCGCTTACCGAGCAGGTTCTGACGGAAGCGACCCTGCTTACCCTTGATCATGTCAGCCAGGGACTTCAGCGGACGCTTGTTCGAGCCGGTGATGGCTCGACCGCGCCGGCCGTTATCCAGCAACGCATCGACGGCTTCCTGCAGCATGCGCTTCTCGTTGCGCACGATGATGTCCGGCGCCGACAGGTCGAGCAGACGCTTCAAACGGTTGTTACGGTTGATCACGCGGCGATACAGATCGTTGAGATCCGAAGTCGCGAAACGACCGCCATCCAGCGGAACCAACGGACGCAGATCCGGCGGCAGTACTGGCAGCACGGTGAGGATCATCCACTCCGGCAGGTTGCCCGAGCCGTGGAACGCTTCCATCAGCTTCAGACGCTTGGAGAGCTTCTTGATCTTGGTTTCGGAGTTGGTCTGCGGGATTTCCTCGCGCAGGCGACCGATTTCGTGCTCCAGGTCGATCTGGATCAACAGCTCGCGCACAGCCTCGGCACCCATGCGGGCATCGAAGTCGTCACCGAACTCTTCCAGCGCTTCGAAGTACTGCTCGTCATTAAGCAGCTGACCCTTTTCCAGGGTAGTCATGCCCGGATCGATAACGACATAGCTTTCGAAATAGAGCACGCGCTCGATGTCGCGCAGAGTCATGTCCAGCAGCAGACCGATACGGGACGGCAGCGACTTCAGGAACCAGATGTGGGCGACCGGCGAAGCCAGCTCGATGTGCGCCATGCGCTCGCGGCGTACCTTGGCCAGTGCGACTTCCACACCACACTTCTCGCAGATGACACCGCGGTGCTTGAGGCGCTTGTACTTACCGCACAGGCACTCGTAGTCCTTTACCGGACCAAAGATCTTGGCGCAGAACAGACCGTCGCGCTCCGGCTTGAACGTACGGTAGTTGATGGTTTCCGGCTTCTTTACTTCACCGAAGGACCAGGAACGGATCATCTCGGGCGAAGCCAGGGCAATCTTGATGGCATCGAACTCTTCGATTTGACCCTGGTTTTTCAACAGATTCAGCAAGTCTTTCAAGGCCTTTCCTCCTCACGGACCTGCGACACCCGGCCAGTGCCGGGCGCCGCGCAGGCGGTGCGTGGTTATTCGGTTTCCAGATCGATATCGATACCGAGCGAGCGGATCTCTTTGATCAACACGTTGAAGGACTCCGGCATGCCGGCCTCCATACGGTGATCGCCGTCCACGATGTTCTTGTACATCTTGGTCCGCCCGTTCACGTCGTCCGACTTGACCGTGAGCATTTCCTGCAGGGTGTACGCGGCGCCATAGGCTTCCAGCGCCCAAACCTCCATCTCCCCGAAACGCTGACCACCGAACTGGGCTTTACCACCCAGCGGCTGCTGAGTAACAAGGCTGTAAGAACCGGTGGAACGCGCGTGCATCTTGTCGTCGACCAGGTGGTTCAGCTTGAGCATGTACATGTAGCCGACCGTGGTGGTGCGCTCGAATTTGTTGCCGGTACGACCGTCGAACAGCTGCATCTGACCGCTTTCTGGCAGATCAGCCAGCTTCAGCATGGCCTTGATCTCGCGCTCCTTGGCTCCGTCAAATACCGGAGTAGCCATCGGAACGCCCTTGCGCAGGTTGTTGGCCAAGTCCAGCACTTCCTGATCGCTCAGGTCGTCCAGATTTTCCTGACGGCCGCCGATCTCGTTGTAGATCTCGTGCAGGAACTTGCGCAGCTCGGCGACCTTGCGCTGCTCTTCGAGCATCAGATTGATCTTCTCGCCCAGGCCCTTGGCGGCGAGGCCCAGGTGGGTTTCGAGGATCTGACCGACGTTCATACGCGACGGTACGCCAAGCGGGTTGAGCACGATATCGACCGGTGTGCCGTTGGCGTCATGCGGCATGTCTTCGACCGGCATGATCACCGAGACGACACCCTTGTTACCGTGACGACCAGCCATCTTGTCGCCCGGCTGGATGCGACGCTTGATCGCCAGGTAGACCTTGACGATCTTCAGTACGCCCGGCGCCAGGTCGTCGCCCTGCTGCAGCTTGCGCTTCTTGTCTTCGAACTTGTCGTCGAGCAGCTGACGGCGATCGGAGATGTAGGCCTGAGCCTTTTCCAATTGCTCGTTCAGCGCATCTTCGGCCATGCGCAGCTTGAACCACTGCCCATGCTCCAACCCGTCAAGGATCTCGTCAGTGATGACAGCACCTTTCTTGAGGCCGGCACCGCCCTCGGCAGTCGCGCCAACCAGAGCCGAGCGCAGGCGTTCGAAGGTAGCGCCTTCGACGATACGGAACTCCTCGTTGAGGTCCTTGCGGATCTCGTCGAGTTGCATCTTCTCGATAGCCAGCGCACGGGAGTCGCGCTCGACACCGTCGCGGATGAAGACCTGCACGTCGATAACGGTACCTTTGGTGCCAGTCGGCACACGCAGGGAGGTGTCCTTCACATCGGACGCCTTCTCACCGAAGATCGCGCGCAGGAGCTTCTCTTCCGGAGTCAGCTGGGTTTCGCCTTTCGGAGTCACCTTGCCGACCAGGATATCGCCCGGGCCGACTTCGGCACCAACGTAGACAATACCCGCCTCGTCCAGCTTGTTCAGCGCAGCTTCGCCCACGTTCGGGATGTCCGCGGTGATTTCCTCTGGACCGAGCTTGGTGTCACGCGACACACAGGTCAGTTCCTGGATATGGATAGTGGTGAAACGATCTTCCTGAACCACACGCTCCGAGAGGAGGATGGAGTCTTCGAAGTTGTAGCCGTTCCAAGGCATGAACGCGACGCGCATGTTCTGCCCGAGCGCCAGCTCCCCCATATCAGTGGAAGGGCCGTCAGCCATGATGTCGCCACGCTCCACCACGTCACCCTTGCGAACCAGCGGACGCTGGTTGATGCAGGTGTTCTGGTTGGAACGGGTGTACTTGGTCAGGTTGTAGATGTCGACACCAGCTTCGCCGGTCTCGACCTCCCCATCATGAACA
Organism: Stutzerimonas kunmingensis; assembly: GCF_021432085.1. Lineage (GTDB taxonomy): Bacteria > Pseudomonadota > Gammaproteobacteria > Pseudomonadales > Pseudomonadaceae > Stutzerimonas. The sequence goes on from NZ_CP090366.1 coordinate 3,946,870, forward strand.
CGTACGACTACACGGCTTGCGTCGACTGAATCGATCACACCGCCACGACGGGCAACCACGCAAACGCCGGAGTCGCGCGCCACGTTGCGCTCCATACCAGTACCGACCAGCGGCTTGTCCGAACGCAGAGTCGGCACCGCCTGACGCTGCATGTTCGAGCCCATCAAAGCGCGGTTGGCGTCGTCGTGCTCGAGGAACGGAATCAGCGAGGCAGCGACGGAAACGACCTGCTTGGGCGACACGTCCATCAGGGTCACGTCTTCCGGAGCCTTGACGGTAAATTCGTTCAAGTGACGTACAGCAACCAGCTCGTCGACCAGCTTGCGACCTTCCAGCTTAGCGCTGGCCTGAGCGATAACATGGTCGGCTTCTTCGATCGCCGAGAGGAACACGATCTCATCAGTGACCTCGCCTTCCTTGACCACGCGGTACGGGCTTTCCAGGAAGCCGTACTGGTTGGTGCGAGCATAGGCAGCCAGTGAGTTGATCAGGCCGATGTTCGGACCTTCAGGAGTCTCGATCGGGCATACGCGACCGTAGTGGGTCGGGTGTACGTCACGCACTTCGAAGCCGGCGCGCTCACGGGTCAGACCACCCGGGCCAAGTGCGGAAACACGGCGCTTGTGGGTGATTTCCGACAGCGGGTTGTTCTGGTCCATGAACTGCGAAAGCTGGCTGGAACCGAAGAATTCCTTGACCGCCGCCGCAACCGGCTTGGCATTGATCAGGTCCTGCGGCATCAGGCCTTCACTTTCGGCCATCGACAGACGCTCCTTGACGGCGCGCTCAACACGGACCAGACCAACGCGGAACTGGTTCTCGGCCATCTCGCCAACGCAACGAACACGACGGTTACCCAGGTGATCGATGTCGTCAACGATGCCCTTGCCGTTACGAATATCGACCAGGGTCTTGAGGACGGCGACGATGTCTTCGCGGCTCAGAACGCCTGAACCCTCGATCTCGGTACGACCGATACGACGGTTGAACTTCATCCGACCCACAGCGGACAGGTCGTAGCGCTCCGAGGCGAAGAACAGATTGTTGAACAACGTCTCGGCTGCATCCTTGGTTGGCGGCTCGCCAGGACGCATCATGCGATAGATCTCGACCAGTGCTTCGAGCTGGTTGGTGGTCGAGTCGATCTTCAGCGTATCGGAAATGAACGGACCGCAGTCGATATCGTTGGTGTACAGGGTCTCGAAACGAACGACCTGAGCCTTGACGATCTTCGCCATGGCATCAACCGTCAGCTCGGTGTTGCACTCCGCGATGATTTCGCCAGTGGCCGGATGCACGATCGCCTTGGCAACGGTGCGCCCCAAGACGTAGTCCATCGGCATCTCAAGCTCTTTGATACCGGACTTATCGAGCTGATTGATGTGACGAGCCGTGATGCGACGCCCCTGCTCGACGATGACCTTGCCGTTCTCATCCTTGATGTCGAACGTGGCGATCTCGCCACGCAGACGCTGCGGCACCAGCTCCAACGCAAGGGTTTCGCCCTTCACATGGAAGATGTTGGTGTCGTAGAAGGCATCGAGAATTTCTTCGGTGCTGTAATTCAAAGCACGCAGAAGTACCGAAGCGGGCAGCTTGCGGCGACGATCGATACGGACGAATACGGCATCCTTCGGATCGAATTCGAAGTCCAGCCAAGAGCCACGGTAAGGAATGATACGAGCAGAATACAAAAGCTTACCGGAGCTGTGAGTCTTGCCACGGTCGTGATCGAAGAACACGCCCGGCGAGCGGTGCAGCTGGGAGACAATAACGCGCTCGGTACCGTTGATGATAAAGGTACCGTTCTCGGTCATCAGGGGGATTTCCCCCATGTAGACTTCCTGCTCCTTGATGTCCTTGATGGCCTTGTTCGACGACTCTTTGTCGAAAATGATCAGACGCACCTTGACGCGCAGCGGAACGGCGAAGGTCACGCCGCGCAGGACACATTCCTTGACATCGAAAGCCGGCTCGCCCAGGCGATAGCCGACGTATTCCAGCGCTGCATTGCCGGAATAGCTGATAATCGGGAAAACGGATTTGAAGGCTGCATGCAAGCCAATGTCGCGGAACTGATCTTTGGTCGCTCCCGCCTGCAGGAATTCGCGGTACGAATCCAGCTGGATGGCCAAAAGATACGGCACGTCCATCACGTGCGGTAACTTGCTAAAGTCCTTGCGGATACGTTTTTTCTCAGTGTATGAGTAAGCCATCAGCGTTCCCCAGCTTGGTCACCTGCTTGTTGGCTTCTCCCGACGGGAGCAGCCAGAAAATCTTGCGAATCCCTTGATTCGCACCACCCTAAAGTGGCTTTCCGAGGAATAGCCAGCAGGGCTGACTTTCCATAACGGAAAAAGGCCGGTGGCAAAAGCCACCAGCCATCAGCCTTTCGCGAGTCGCTCGGGCTGTAGACGCAAAGTCGTCGCTTACTTGAGCTCGACTTTGGCGCCTGCTTCTTCCAGAGTCTTCTTGGCTGCTTCGGCTTCTTCTTTCGAAACGCCTTCCTTGACCACGCCCGGGGCGCCGTCAACGACAGCCTTGGCTTCTTTCAGGCCCAGACCGGTCAGCTCGCGAACAGCCTTGATCACGTTGACCTTCTTTTCGCCAGCTTCAGCCAGAACGATGGTGAACTCGGTTTGCTCTTCGACAGCAGCAGCAGCCGGGCCAGCAGCAGCAACGGTGGCAGCAGCAGCGGTCACGCCGAACTTCTCTTCCATTGCCTTGATCAGTTCAACAACCTGCATCACGGACATTTCGGAAACGGCGTTGATGATATCTTCGTTGGTCAGAGCCATGACTCTAGTTCCTGTATTAGGTGACGGCCTACGGCCATCTAATTCAAAAAGTGATTGCGAAAGAATCTACGCCATTACGCGGCAGCAGCTTCTTTCTGGTCGCGAACGGCCGCCAGTGTACGAGCCAGCTTGCTGGTAGCGCCTTGGATAACGCTCATCAGCTGAGAAATGGCTTCGTCGTAGGTCGGCAGAGTTGCCAATACGTCGATCTGGTTGGCTGCGAGGAACTGCCCCTCGAACGCAGCGGCCTTGATCTCGAACTTGTCCTGACCCTTGGAGAACTCCTTGAAGATACGAGCAGCAGCGCCCGGATGTTCGTTGGAGAACGCAATCAGGGTCGGGCCTTTGAACACGTCGTTGAGCACTTCGAACTGCGTGCCATCAACAGCGCGGCGCAGCAGGGTGTTACGTACAACACGCACGTAAACACCAGCTTCGCGGGCCTCTTTACGGAGTCCGGTCATGGCCCCCACGGTCACGCCACGGGCATCAGCCACGACAGCGGACAGGGCGGCTTTGGCAGCCTCGTTGACTTCAGCGACGATGGCCTTCTTGTCTTCGAGTTTGATTGCCACGGGTTACACTCCTGGATGTTACCGTTTCATCCGGTCGAAACCGGACTGGATTTGGTGTCTGATTCGGTACGAATCGGGAGCACCTCTGCGTAGGCTTGCGGTTTAAGGCTTTCGCCGCCTACGGTCTTGGATAGCCCCCGCCAGGCAGGGACCCCAATCTTTGCAGGCACCCTCGAAGGGGCGCCGTCGCCTTACGCTTCCAGGGAAGCCTGATCGATGACCAGTCCCGGACCCATGGTGGTGCTCAGGGTCACGCGCTTGACGTAAATACCTTTGGAAGTCGACGGCTTCAGACGCTTAAGATCCGAAAGCAGCGCTTCGACGTTCTGCTTCAGCTGGCCAGCCTCGAAACCAACCTTACCCACCGAGGTATGGATGATGCCGTTCTTGTCGGTACGGAAACGTACCTGACCAGCCTTGGCATTCTTGACGGCGGTAGCGACATCTGGAGTTACGGTGCCTACCTTCGGGTTCGGCATCAGACCACGCGGACCAAGAATCTGGCCCAACTGACCAACAACACGCATGGCGTCCGGCGAGGCGATGACCACGTCATAGTTCAGATCGCCACCTTTCATTTCGGCAGCCAGCTCGTCCATACCAACGCGGTCTGCGCCAGCGGCCAGTGCGGCTTCAGCACCGGGACCCTGGGTGAACACGGCAACACGAACGCTCTTGCCAGTACCATTCGGCAGAACGGTTGCGCCACGAACGACCTGGTCGGATTTACGCGGATCAACACCCAGATTGATCGCGATATCGAACGACTCGGCGAACTTAACAGCCGAAACCTCAGCCAACAGCTTTGCGGCATCTTCGAAAGCGTACTGCTTGCCGGCTTCGACTTTCTCGGCGATAGCCTTCTGGCGCTTGGTCAACTTAGCCATTACACACCCTCCACGTTCAGGCCCATGCTGCGAGCGGAACCAGCGATGGTCCGAACAGCAGCCTCCATTTCGGCAGCAGTCAGATCAGCCTGCTTTGTTTTGGCGATCTCTTCCAACTGCGCACGAGTGACGGTGCCGACCTTCTGGGTGTTGGGGCGAGCGGAACCGCTGGTGATACCAGCAGCTTTCTTCAGCAGCACCGCAGCCGGAGTACTCTTGGTTTCAAAGGTGAAGCTACGATCACTGTATACAGTGATGATCACTGGAGTTGGCAGACCGGGCTCCTGGCCCTGGGTCCTGGCATTGAATGCCTTGCAGAACTCCATGATGTTTACGCCGTGCTGACCCAAGGCAGGACCAACGGGCGGCGACGGGTTAGCCTGACCGGCCTTTACCTGAAGCTTGATGTAAGCTTGAATTTTCTTAGCCATAGTTACTCCATTACGGGTTATAGCGCCTTTCGGCTCCCCATTACTGATTTATCCCAGTGACAACAAAACCCCGCAGCCTGAAACTGCGGGGTGAGGGATGCTTCGTTCAGTTAAACCTTCTCGACCTGACTGAACTCCAGCTCTACTGGCGTAGAGCGACCGAAGATCAGAACCGCAACCTGGATCCGACTCTTCTCATAATTAACCTCTTCAACCACACCATTGAAGTCAGCGAAGGGGCCATCCGCCACCCGCACCACCTCACCCGGCTCGAAGAGCGTCTTCGGCTTCGGCTTGTCACTTCCGTCAGCAACGCGACGAAGGATAGCCTCGGCCTCTTTATCGGTAATGGGTGCCGGCTTGTCAGCCGTACCACCAATGAAACCCATTACTCGAGGAGTATCCTTGACGAGGTGCCAAGTACCCTCACTCATTTCCATCTGAACCAGAACGTAACCAGGGAAGAACTTTCGCTCACTCTTGCGCTTCTGCCCGTTACGCATCTCGACCACCTCTTCGGTGGGAACGAGAATCTCGCCGAACTCATCTTCCATGCCGGCAAGCTTGACACGCTCAACAAGAGAGCGCATGACGTGCTTCTCGTAACCCGAGTAAGCATGCACAACATACCAACGCTTAGCCACGAGACACCCTTAACCAACAACCATGGAGACCAACCAACCGAGCAGGGAATCAAGCCCCCACAACAGCAGCGCCATCACCAAAACAACAACAACAACGATCAACGTTGTCTGCGTGGTTTCTTGACGGGTCGGCCAGACGACCTTGCGAATTTCGCCACGCGCTTCTTTCAGCAACACAGCGAACGAACGCCCTTTGGACGTCTGCAAAGCAACAAACGCAGCAACTACGCCTATCGCCAGCACTGCAAGGACACGATAGAGAATCGGCTCAGCGGAGTAGTATTGGTTACCAACCACAGCAACCACCACCAAAGCAGCCACAACAAGCCACTTCACCAGATCGAAGCGCGCGTCATTGGCTTCAGCTTTGATATTCATCTGCTAGAACCTTGTAAAGACTGCCAAATTCGATATTGAAAATGGCAGGCCAGGAGGGAATCGAACCCCCAACCTGCGGTTTTGGAGACCGCCGCTCTGCCAATTGAGCTACTGGCCTAGAAAGAGTCAGGCCGACTATTATGCCGACCCGCTTCAAACAGATCAATCGTTATTCGACGATCTTGGCAACCACGCCGGCACCAACGGTACGACCACCTTCGCGAATTGCGAAGCGCAGGCCGTCTTCCATGGCGATCGGCTTGATCAGGGTGACAACCATTTTCACGTTGTCGCCCGGCATTACCATCTCAACGCCTTCCGGCAGCTCGCACGAACCGGTCACGTCGGTGGTACGGAAGTAGAACTGCGGACGATAGCCCTTGAAGAACGGAGTGTGACGACCACCCTCTTCCTTGGACAGAACGTACACCTCGGCTTCGAACTTGGTGTGCGGCTTGATGGTGCCCGGCTTGGCCAGAACCTGGCCACGCTCGACGTCATCACGCTTGGTACCACGCAGCAGAACGCCGCAGTTCTCACCGGCACGACCTTCGTCGAGCAGCTTGCGGAACATTTCGACACCGGTACAGGTGGTCTTGGTGGTATCACGCAGACCAACGATCTCGATTTCTTCCTGAACCTTGACGATGCCGCGCTCAACACGACCAGTCACAACGGTACCGCGACCGGAAATGGAGAACACGTCTTCGATCGGCATCAGGAACGGCTTATCGATGGCGCGAACCGGCTCAGGGATGTAGGTATCCAGAGTCTCGACCAGCTTCTTGACCGCAGTAGTGCCCAGCTCGTTGTCATCTTCGCCATTCAGCGCCATCAGCGCGGAACCGATGATGATCGGCGTGTCGTCACCCGGGAAATCATAGGTCGACAGCAGATCACGAACTTCCATTTCGACCAGCTCGAGCAGCTCGGCGTCGTCGACCATGTCGGCCTTGTTCAGGAACACGACGATGTACGGAACACCCACCTGACGGGACAGCAGGATGTGCTCGCGAGTCTGCGGCATGGGGCCGTCAGCAGCGGAGCAAACCAGGATCGCACCATCCATCTGGGCTGCACCGGTGATCATGTTCTTCACATAATCAGCGTGACCCGGGCAGTCAACATGCGCGTAGTGACGGACATTGGAGTCGTATTCTACGTGAGCGGTGTTGATGGTGATACCGCGAGCCTTCTCTTCCGGCGCGCTATCGATCTTGTCGAAGTCGACACGAGCGGAGCCGAAAACTTCGGAGCACACGCGAGTCAGAGCGGCAGTCAGAGTGGTCTTGCCATGGTCGACGTGACCAATGGTGCCGACGTTGACGTGCGGTTTGTTACGTTCGAACTTTTCTTTAGCCATCGAGACCGTCTCCCATCGTTGAATTGAGCTAGTCACGCCACCATTAAAACAAAGGCAGATATATACATATCTGCCTTTGGAGTTTGGAGCTCATGAGCGGATTCGAACCGCTGACCTCACCCTTACCAAGGGTGTGCTCTACCAACTGAGCTACATGAGCGAATCGCATTGCGCAACCACCGAAGCTGGAGCGGGTAGCGGGAATCGAACCCGCATCATCAGCTTGGAAGGCTGAGGTTCTACCACTAAACTATACCCGCGAACGCCGAAGCCTACGCTTGAATCTGGTGGAGGGGGAAGGATTCGAACCTTCGAAGTCTATGACGTCAGATTTACAGTCTGATCCCTTTGGCCGCTCGGGAACCCCTCCAAAGTGAGGCGGCATTTTCATCACTTGCCACCCTACTGTCAAGCTTTTCCTCATAAAAATCTTGAGGTTAGCTTTACTGACAGCCGCCTTGCCAAGGAATCTTGGACTCCCCACGGCGAAGCGGGCGCCATTCTATTTAAACTATTGAGAAGATGCAATGCCAGTGCAGGGCATATGGCGAAATTGCAGGGCAGGCATGTCTGCTTTCAAGCTTTCCATGACCCCATCACCCAATTGATCACGACTAGCGGCACTCACCTGCACCCAGTATTTGGAGTGCATTCTCGGCAACTCACGCACCAGCGCCGAATAATCAACCTCGCTTAAGCGCGCCACTACGCCCTCTGCCGAATCCTTTCGGGAGAAGATGCCCAGTGAAATGCCATTAGCCAAGTCACCAACGGTAATGATGTAGCTGTCAATATTACGGCTTTGCAACTCGCGCAATTGCCGCAGGGAAGCCTGCCTGGAAGCGAGCGGCGGCAGATACACCCAATAATCCACGCCGACCTCGGTATCTATCCGTCGTATTTCCGACTGGATATCCAAGCTCAAAAGCCGCTGCTCCAAGGAAAGCGCAGGCGACTCGTCATCGAAGCCACCAAGAAATAGGCAGCCACCGTCGGACGACGCCGGTTGCCCAGCGTCTTTACGGTTCGAAGGAGAGGATTCACTAAGCAGAGTGATGTTGGGTGTCGGCCGATCATAAGCATCAAGAGGCACCACCTCCTTGATGCGCACGGGAGACTGATACTGATGCTGCACCCAGAAGAATACGTTCAACAGCACCAACAGGAAAAATAACCAACGCATGCAGGCTCGACCTTCTATGTGACGCTAGGGACAAGCAATCGCCAGCCCGCGAAAGACCAGATCCGGAACCCGCCTAACCCCGACCATATCGTCGATCAGCGCTGCGTCGCCACCGGTGGAGTAGATTACAAAGTCAGCCCCAAGATAGTCGCTGGCCGCCAGGACTTGCGAAGCAACAAAACTACGCAGCATCAGAAAGCACCCCCGCTCAACCGCCTGGACAGTGCTTCGCCCAGGCGCAGGCTCACCTTGCATCATTGGGATTTCTTCTGCCGTATAGCTGATGCGCCGGGTATGGGTAGTCAACTGCTGCCTAAGAAGAGAAATCCCAGGGCAAATGTAGCCCCCCAGATGGCCGCCCTCTGCATCAACGAAGTCAACCGTGACCGCCGTCCCCAGGTCGATTACCACCATTGCCCGGCGCTCCAACTGGAACGCGCCAACCATGGCCAACCAACGGTCCATCCCTAAACGGTCGTACTCGAGGTACCCGTTCACTACGCCACCAAGCCGAGGCGCTGGTAGAGCGCGCTGTACGTCAATGAACAATGCACTGGAGATGCACGAACACAGCTCTTCAGTCTCGAGATCGCTACGAACGCTAACTAGCCGCGCACGCTCAATCTTTACGCCAGTCAGGCCAGAGAGCGCACTAAGGAGGTCCACGGCCGATACAGAAGCGCCCTGAGCCGCAACATCACCGCTTACTTGCAACACCCGCCATTTGATCAAGCTATTGCCACAGTCGAGCTCGAGAATCATTGATCAAGCCTCAAACTTAGCTCACCACCACTGAAGGACTGCACCCCCCCATCAATCATCATCCTGAGCCCGCCTTGATCATCGACGCCCAAGACCGTGCCCGAGCAATCTTGAGACCCGGTACTCAGCGTGCATTTCAGGCCTTGCCAGACATGGTTAGATTCCCACTCACCCTTCATCGCGGCAAACCCGACCTGGGCATGCCGCTCCAAATTTTGTCTAAGGGTGGCGGCCAATGTCAGCAGCAACTCGTTTCGATCAACCATACCTGCATGCTCTTTAACGGATGTCCAAAGCTGATCTATTCCCGCCGCCTCAATCATATTGACATTGATGCCGATGCCGATAATTACGTGACATACATCCGCCGGGTCGCCAGTCAGCTCAAGCAGAATCCCTGCGATCTTGCGGCCATCAACGTATACGTCGTTAGGCCACTTGAGGCCCGCTTGCGAGATGCCGACTTGATGTAGCACCTGCATTACCGCCAGCCCGACCACCAGACTCATACCAGAAAGCTGACTAGCACCGCCCTGCACCTTTATAGCCAAGCTGCAATAAAGGTTCTGCCCGAAAGGACTCACCCAACTACGACCGCGCCGCCCTCTACCAGCAGACTGAGCCTCTGCAAGAACCAAAAAAGGAGGTGGCACGATCTGCAGGAGCCGCAATGCCTGAGCATTAGTAGAGTCAATCGAGTCGTAAAGATGCAGCGACCACCCAATCTGCTCCAGTTGCGGCGCAAGCGCCTCATGATTGAGCAGCGAAAGAGGTTCCGCCAAGCGGTACCCACGTCCGGGGACTTTATAGAGGTTAAGCACTGCGTCAGCCTGAATACGTTGCAGGTGCTTCCAGACCGCACTGCGACTTATGCCGAGCGCCTCCCCCAGTTCACGCCCCGAATGAAAGCGCCCATCCTGAAGCAACGTTAACAGCCTATACATGCCACCCCCCAAAAGAGGCCGAATGATAGCGACACCAACGACAGGTGCCTATCACAGTCTTTAAATCGCGCAAAAGCAAACCCCCGACCAGCTTACGCGGGTCGGGGGTTTGGGAAAGGAGCTTGACGATGACCTACTCTCACATGGGGAGACCCCACACTACCATCGGCGATGCGTCGTTTCACTACTGAGTTCGGGAAGGGATCAGGTGGTTCCAACGCTCTATGGTCGTCAAGCAATTCAGTTGCTGCCTCGGGGTTTAGCCGCTGCAGCCAATCGGGTATGTGATGAATTGGTATTGCGTGTTCGTGCAGATTTTCGGTCTGTTTGTCGACTTTCCGTCTAACAGCCAAATTGTTTGGGTGTTATATGGTCAAGCCTCACGGGCAATTAGTATTGGTTAGCTCAACGCCTCACAGCGCTTACACACCCAACCTATCAACGTCGTAGTCTTCGACGGCCCTTCAGGGAGCTCAAGGCTCCAGTGAGATCTCATCTTGAGGCAAGTTTCCCGCTTAGATGCTTTCAGCGGTTATCTCTTCCGAACGTAGCTACCCGGCAATGCCACTGGCGTGACAACCGGAACACCAGAGGTTCGTCCACTCCGGTCCTCTCGTACTAGGAGCAGCCCCTCTCAAATCTCAAACGTCCACGGCAGATAGGGACCGAACTGTCTCACGACGTTCTAAACCCAGCTCGCGTACCACTTTAAATGGCGAACAGCCATACCCTTGGGACCGGCTTCAGCCCCAGGATGTGATGAGCCGACATCGAGGTGCCAAACACCGCCGTCGATATGAACTCTTGGGCGGTATCAGCCTGTTATCCCCGGAGTACCTTTTATCCGTTGAGCGATGGCCCTTCCATACAGAACCACCGGATCACTAAGACCTACTTTCGTACCTGCTCGACGTGTCTGTCTCGCAGTCAAGCGCGCTTTTGCCTTTATACTCTACGACCGATTTCCGACCGGTCTGAGCGCACCTTCGTACTCCTCCGTTACTCTTTAGGAGGAGACCGCCCCAGTCAAACTACCCACCATACACTGTCCTCGATCCGGATAACGGACCAGAGTTAGAACCTCAAAGTTGCCAGGGTGGTATTTCAAGGTTGGCTCCACGCGAACTGGCGTCCACGCTTCAAAGCCTCCCACCTATCCTACACAAGCAAATTCAAAGTCCAGTGCAAAGCTATAGTAAAGGTTCACGGGGTCTTTCCGTCTAGCCGCGGATACACTGCATCTTCACAGCGATTTCAATTTCACTGAGTCTCGGGTGGAGACAGCGCCGCCATCGTTACGCCATTCGTGCAGGTCGGAACTTACCCGACAAGGAATTTCGCTACCTTAGGACCGTTATAGTTACGGCCGCCGTTTACCGGGGCTTCGATCAAGAGCTTCGCTTGCGCTAACCCCATCAATTAACCTTCCGGCACCGGGCAGGCGTCACACCCTATACGTCCACTTTCGTGTTTGCAGAGTGCTGTGTTTTTAATAAACAGTCGCAGCGGCCTGGTATCTTCGACCGGCATGGGCTTACGTAGTAAATACTTCACCCTCACCGGCGCACCTTCTCCCGAAGTTACGGTGCCATTTTGCCTAGTTCCTTCACCCGAGTTCTCTCAAGCGCCTTGGTATTCTCTACCCAACCACCTGTGTCGGTTTGGGGTACGGTTCCTAGTTACCTGAAGCTTAGAGGCTTTTCCTGGAAGCATGGCATCAACCACTTCGCTTTCTAAAAGAAAGCTCGTCATCAGCTCTCGGCATTAAGATCCCGGATTTACCTAAGATCTCTGCCTACCACCTTAAACAAGGACAACCAACGCCTTGCTGGCCTAGCCTTCTCCGTCCCCCCATCGCAGTAACTAGAAGTACGGGAATATTAACCCGTTTCCCATCGACTACGCTCTTCAGCCTCGCCTTAGGGACCGACTCACCCTGCGTCGATTAACGTTGCGCAGGAACCCTTGGTCTTTCGGCGTGCGAGTTTTTCACTCGCATTGTCGTTACTCATGTCAGCATTCGCACTTCTGATACCTCCAGCCAGCTTCTCAACTGACCTTCACAGGCTTACAGAACGCTCCTCTACCGCTCAACTTACGTTGAACCCGTAGCTTCGGTACCTGGTTTGAGCCCCGTTACATCTTCCGCGCAGGCCGACTCGACTAGTGAGCTATTACGCTTTCTTTAAAGGGTGGCTGCTTCTAAGCCAACCTCCTAGCTGTCTAAGCCTTCCCACATCGTTTCCCACTTAACCAGGATTTTGGGACCTTAGCTGACGGTCTGGGTTGTTTCCCTTTTCACGACGGACGTTAGCACCCGCCGTGTGTCTCCCGTGCTGACACTTGCTGGTATTCGGAGTTTGCATCGGTTTGGTAAGTCGGGATGACCCCCTAGCCGAAACAGTGCTCTACCCCCAGCAGTGATACACGAGGCGCTACCTAAATAGCTTTCGAGGAGAACCAGCTATCTCCGAGCTTGATTAGCCTTTCACTCCGATCCACAGGTCATCCGCTAACTTTTCAACGGTAGTCGGTTCGGTCCTCCAGTCAGTGTTACCTAACCTTCAACCTGCCCATGGATAGATCGCCCGGTTTCGGGTCTATTCCCAGCGACTAGACGCCCTATTAAGACTCGCTTTCGCTACGCCTCCCCTATTCGGTTAAGCTCGCCACTGAAAATAAGTCGCTGACCCATTATACAAAAGGTACGCAGTCACCTAACAAAGTAGGCTCCCACTGCTTGTACGCATACGGTTTCAGGTTCTATTTCACTCCCCTCTCCGGGGTTCTTTTCGCCTTTCCCTCACGGTACTGGTTCACTATCGGTCAGTCAGTAGTATTTAGCCTTGGAGGATGGTCCCCCCATATTCAGACAAAGTTTCTCGTGCTCCGTCCTACTCGATTTCACTTCTAAGACCTTTTCGCGTACAGGGCTATCACCCACTATGGCCGCACTTTCCAGAGCGTTCCGCTAAAATCAAAGAAGCTTAAGGGCTAATCCCCGTTCGCTCGCCACTACTAAGGGAATCTCGGTTGATTTCTTTTCCTCAGGGTACTTAGATGTTTCAGTTCCCCTGGTTCGCCTCACACACCTATGTATTCAGTGTGTGATAACCATCTTATGATGGCTGGGTTCCCCCATTCAGACATCTCCGGATCAAAGTCTGTTTGCCGACTCCCCGAAGCTTTTCGCAGGCTACCACGTCTTTCATCGCCTCTGACTGCCAAGGCATCCACCGTATGCGCTTCTTCACTTGACCATATAACCCCAAGCAATCTGGTTACTGTCTATAACGTGAAGACGACATTCGCCGAAAATTTGCATAGAGAACACGCAAATTTTACCTTGACTTGAATAATCACCAGTGAAAGTGACCACTCAAATCTACTTCTATCACATACCCAAATTTTTAAAGAACAGTTCTGGCGCAAAGACCAGAAATCAATACCCTCACACATCACAGGATGCGCAAGCAGCACTCATTTCTGAGCTTTCAGCGATTTTCGAGTTAATGGTGGAGCCAAGCGGGATCGAACCGCTGACCTCCTGCGTGCAAAGCAGGCGCTCTCCCAGCTGAGCTATGGCCCCATCTACAGATCGGCCACATCCCATGACAATTGGTGGGTCTGGGCAGATTCGAACTGCCGACCTCACCCTTATCAGGGGTGCGCTCTAACCAACTGAGCTACAGACCCAATCGTCTCTCTCGGGTCGAAACCCAATCGCTTTTCGCTAGTGAATCAAGCAATTCGTGTGGGAGCTTATGAAGAAGCTGAAGTCTTCGATTAAGGAGGTGATCCAGCCGCAGGTTCCCCTACGGCTACCTTGTTACGACTTCACCCCAGTCATGAATCACTCCGTGGTAACCGTCCCCCCGAAGGTTAGACTAGCTACTTCTGGAGCAACCCACTCCCATGGTGTGACGGGCGGTGTGTACAAGGCCCGGGAACGTATTCACCGTGACATTCTGATTCACGATTACTAGCGATTCCGACTTCACGCAGTCGAGTTGCAGACTGCGATCCGGACTACGATCGGTTTTATGGGATTAGCTCCACCTCGCGGCTTGGCAACCCTTTGTACCGACCATTGTAGCACGTGTGTAGCCCAGGCCGTAAGGGCCATGATGACTTGACGTCATCCCCACCTTCCTCCGGTTTGTCACCGGCAGTCTCCTTAGAGTGCCCACCTTAACGTGCTGGTAACTAAGGACAAGGGTTGCGCTCGTTACGGGACTTAACCCAACATCTCACGACACGAGCTGACGACAGCCATGCAGCACCTGTGTCAGAGTTCCCGAAGGCACCAATCCATCTCTGGAAAGTTCTCTGCATGTCAAGGCCTGGTAAGGTTCTTCGCGTTGCTTCGAATTAAACCACATGCTCCACCGCTTGTGCGGGCCCCCGTCAATTCATTTGAGTTTTAACCTTGCGGCCGTACTCCCCAGGCGGTCGACTTAATGCGTTAGCTGCGCCACTAAGATCTCAAGGATCCCAACGGCTAGTCGACATCGTTTACGGCGTGGACTACCAGGGTATCTAATCCTGTTTGCTCCCCACGCTTTCGCACCTCAGTGTCAGTATTAGCCCAGGTGGTCGCCTTCGCCACTGGTGTTCCTTCCTATATCTACGCATTTCACCGCTACACAGGAAATTCCACCACCCTCTGCCATACTCTAGCTTGCCAGTTTTGGATGCAGTTCCCAGGTTGAGCCCGGGGCTTTCACATTCAACTTAACAAACCACCTACGCGCGCTTTACGCCCAGTAATTCCGATTAACGCTTGCACCCTTCGTATTACCGCGGCTGCTGGCACGAAGTTAGCCGGTGCTTATTCTGTCGGTAACGTCAAAACACTAACGTATTAGGTTAATGCCCTTCCTCCCAACTTAAAGTGCTTTACAATCCGAAGACCTTCTTCACACACGCGGCATGGCTGGATCAGGCTTTCGCCCATTGTCCAATATTCCCCACTGCTGCCTCCCGTAGGAGTCTGGACCGTGTCTCAGTTCCAGTGTGACTGATCATCCTCTCAGACCAGTTACGGATCGTCGCCTTGGTGAGCCGTTACCTCACCAACTAGCTAATCCGACCTAGGCTCATCTGATAGCGCAAGGCCCGAAGGTCCCCTGCTTTCTCCCGTAGGACGTATGCGGTATTAGCGTTCCTTTCGAAACGTTGTCCCCCACTATCAGGCAGATTCCTAGGCATTACTCACCCGTCCGCCGCTGAATCAGAGAGCAAGCTCTCTTCATCCGCTCGACTTGCATGTGTTAGGCCTGCCGCCAGCGTTCAATCTGAGCCATGATCAAACTCTTCAGTTCAATACTGCTTGGGTTTTGAGAAAACCCTAAACTTGGCTCAGCAATCGCAAATCTCTTTACAAGTAAAGAGTAACTCTCGAATAAACGAGTGTTGCTTTGTGATGCTGATAATCTATCTGACCATCAGTCTTACATTCACAAGCACCCACACGAATTGCTTGATTCAGTTGTTAAAGAGCGTTTCGATCAAGTCTTTCGTCTCAACCGAGGCCGCGCATTCTACAGCAGCCTTGTTACCTGTCAAGCTGTTTTTGAAGAAGTTTTTCTTTCTTCTCAACCGCTTGCACTTCAGATCAACTTGCGCCTCTCGTCAGCGGGAGGCGAATCATACAGCGTTCAAAACCGCTGTCAACCACCTCTTTCAACCGCTTCCGATCAACCCGACCGAAGCCGCCAACAGGATCCAACCACCACCCTGCCAGCCCGGCGCATTCTACTCGAACCCGCCATCCGTGCAACCCTTTTATTTCGCTAACCTTTTGATTTACAAGAGGTTTTGCCTAAGGACTGCGCCGGAAGTGGTGCGCATTATAGGAGCCTGAAAATCAACGTCAACCGTTTATTTCAGTTTTATCCTGCCTTGAGGGAAATACGCGCGAACGACTTCTTTCCAGCCTGACAAATATGGGTCGCGCCAAGCCTGAATACGAAACCACGATCCACTACCTGCCCGTCAACACGGACACCGCTAGAACCCAGTAAGTCACGCGCGACAGCTGCATTCTTGACCAGCGCCGCCTTATTAAGGACCGACGCAATGGGCATGTCCTGATCAGAGATCAGTTCGATTTCCGGAAGGTCTTCGGGAAGCTCACCCTCCTTCATCCGATTACCCGCAGAACGATGCGCAGCCGCAGCCGCTTCGTCCCCATGGAAACGCGCAACGATCTCCTCGGCCAACTTGATCTTGATATCCCGGGGATTGGATCCCCGCTCGACATCAGCACGAAACTCATCGAGCTCACCCTGCGACCGGAAGCTGAGCAGCTCGAAGTACCGCCACATGAGCGAATCAGGGATCGAGACCAACTTGCTATACATGACGCCTGGTGCTTCTTGGATCCCAACGTAATTGCCAAGGGACTTGGACATCTTCTTCACTCCATCCAGCCCCTCAAGCAACGGCATGGTCACCACGCACTGCGAGGCCTGACCGTACGACCGCTGAAGCTCACGCCCCATAAGCAAGTTGAATTTCTGGTCAGTCCCTCCGAGCTCTATGTCAGCCCTCAACGCAACCGAGTCATACCCCTGGACGAGCGGATAGAGGAACTCATGGATGGCTATCGGCTGGTTCGTGGAGTAGCGCTTACTGAAATCATCACGCTCAAGCATACGAGCGACAGTATATTGAGAAGCTAGACGGATAAAGTCGGCTGGGGTCAGCTTGTCCATCCAGGTTGAATTGAACGCCACCTCGGTCTTTGCGGGATCCAGTATCTTAAAAACCTGGGACTTGTAAGTTTCGGCGTTCTCGAGGACCTGCTCTCTAGTCAACGGGGGCCGTGTGGCGCTTTTGCCACTTGGATCACCAATCATTCCGGTGAAATCCCCTATAAGGAAGATCACCTGATGCCCCAAGTCCTGAAGCTGGCGCATCTTATTAATGAGCACGGTATGCCCGAGATGAAGATCGGGAGCGGTAGGGTCGAATCCCGCTTTGACGCGCAACGGCTCGCCTCGCTCAAGCTTAGTGACCAGCTCCGATTCGACGAGCACCTCATCAGCGCCCCGTTTGATCACCGACAGTTGCTCTTCAACCGACTTCATGGCAAGCCCCGTACCATTATTAAAGGGCGACAACCTTACAAGATCGACGGCCGATTACAAGCAGCGCGCTTGTACCGACCAGCAGCTCAGCAGCCACAAGGGTTGCCTCCGATGCGCTTTGCTTATATTTTAGACAGTTATTTCCCGTGCAAAAATATGCCAGAAGCCCAATGATGCCTTCCAAATCAAAAGCTCCGAACTACCCCAAGAGCCATCTTCTGGCTGCCAGTGGTGTAGCTGCGCTGCTGAGCCTGGCGCTGCTTGTATTCCCATCACGTGAAGTCGAGGCGAAGAAGACCTTCATTGACTTGAAGCTCGAGTCCTCCTCTGGACAAATTGTCGTCGAGCCCGGCGACAGCCAACCAGGCCTGGTCGAGTCTCCCTTCGCTGCAACTGCCGCGCTGGGCACATCATCCGAGGCCAAGAATGCTGAGCTACTGGAAGAAGAGGAGCTCACCCAGGCCCCCGCTCCAGAGTCAGACTCTCTGACGAAGACCGTGGTCGTGGCCAATGGGGATACGCTATCGACAGTATTTTCCAAAGTGGGCCTTTCCCCATCCGTCATGCATGCCGTCCTGTCGAGCAGCAAGGATGCCAAACAGTTTTCCCGCTTGAAGATCGGCCAGTCCCTTGAGTTTCAACTGACTGAGCAAGGCGGGCTAGCCGGCCTACGCAGCAAACTCAACAGCCTGGAAACGCTGGCGCTAGAGAAGACACCTGACGGTTATTCATTCAGAAAAGAACAGATCAAGCCCGAAATCAGCTCCGTATACGCTCGCGGTGAGATTGATAGCAGTCTGTTTCTAGCCGCGAAGCGCGCGGGCCTCAGCCATAACTTGACTATGGATCTGGCCAACGTATTTGGCTACGACATCGACTTTGCACTCGACATTCGCAAAGGCGACAGCTTCGAAGTTATTTATGAAGAGAAGACCGTAGAGGGGCAACGCGTCGGTACCGGCAATATCCTCGCGGCACGCTTTACCAATCGGGGCAAAACCTATTCCGCCGTTCGCTACACCAATAAGGATGGAGCCACCAGCTATTACAATGCTGACGGTACCAGCATGCGCAAAGCATTCATCCGAACGCCGGTAGACTTTGCACGTATCAGCTCTCGCTTTTCCAATGGTCGCAAACATCCGATCCTGAACAAGATCCGAGCGCACAAAGGGGTTGATTATGCAGCCCCGCACGGGACGCCGATCAAAAGCGCCGGTGACGGCAAAGTACTGCTTGCCGGGCGCAAGGGCGGCTATGGCAACACGGTGATCATCCAGCACGGCCAGCGCTACCGCACCCTGTATGCGCACATGCAAGGTTTTGCCAAAGGTGTGCGTAATGGATCCGCTGTAAAGCAAGGTCAGATCATTGGCTACATCGGCACAACCGGCCTTTCCACCGGCCCGCATCTGCATTATGAGTTCCAGGTCGACGGCGTTCATGTCGATCCGCTAGGCCTGAAACTACCGATGGCAGATCCGATCGCTCGCAACGAAAAGCAGCGCTTCATGCAACTGAGCCAGCCTCTGATGGCACGGATGGACGAAGAGAAGGCCACCGTACTAGCCCTCAACCAGCAGTAATCGTGGCTCTTTATCTGGGGGTGATGTCCGGCACCAGTCTTGATGGCCTGGACATCGCGCTCATCGAGCAGACCACCCGCACTCGGCTGATAGCCACCCGCTTCCAGGAAATGCCTGCCAAGCTAAAGCAAGATCTACTCGCCCTGTGCTCGTCTGGGCGGGACGAGCTGAAGCGCGCAGCTATTGCTGAGAACCAGTGGGCTACGCTCGCAGCAGAAACGGTTGATCAGCTGCTCATCGAACAGCAGCTTGCCCCGCAGTCGATACGCGCTATTGGCAGCCACGGTCAAACTATCAGGCATGAACCCCATCTCGGGTTCACGATTCAAATCGGCAACCCCGCTCTATTGGCGGAATTGACCGGCATAACCGTGGTTGGGGACTTTCGCCGACGCGACGTTGCTGCCGGCGGACATGGCGCACCGCTCGTGCCCGCTTTCCACGAATCCATCTTTGGCAATTCCCAGCGAGTCCGCGCGATTCTGAACATCGGGGGATTCAGCAATCTCAGCATTCTGTATCCAGGCAACCCTACCCATGGCTTCGATTGTGGGCCCGGCAACGTCCTGATGGACGCCTGGATTCAACGCCACAAGTGCTTGGCATACGACTGCAACGGCGATTGGGCGACGACCGGCATCATGGATGAGGACTTACTCACCTTGATGCTCAACGAAGATTTTTTCAAAACTCAGGGCCCCAAAAGCACCGGACGCGAGCTTTTCAACCTGGCCTGGCTGGATAGACTTCTCGCCGACCGGAAAGATCTGCAGCCTGCAGATGTCCAGGCGACGCTGCTCGAACTTACTGCGAGGAGCATAGCCGAGTCACTCATCGCCACTCAGCTGAACGTTGAGGAGCTGCTTGTCTGCGGTGGTGGGGCGCATAACGCTGCGCTGATGCGAAGGTTACAGGCGCTGGCCCCGACTTGTGAGGTCAAAAGCACAGACAGCGAGGGGGTGCCGGCAGACTGGGTGGAGGCGATGGCATTTGCATGGCTGGCCCACTGCTGCCTGGAAGGCATCCCGGCAAATCGTCCCGCGGTCACTGGCGCACGGGGCTCTCGAATCCTTGGCGCAATCTATCCCGTTTGATGCCAGAAACGGAAACGCCGTGCAGTGCACGGCGCTTCGAGGCCACAGACATCAGATAGAAAACGACTGACCGCAACCACAGGTAGTCGTAGCGTTTGGATTCTTGATCACGAAACGAGAGCCTTCCAGCCCTTCCTGGTAGTCCACTTCTGCACCAGCCAGGTACTGGTAGCTCATGGGGTCGACCACGAGACTTA
The DNA here is from genome assembly GCF_021432085.1 of Stutzerimonas kunmingensis. Lineage (GTDB taxonomy): Bacteria > Pseudomonadota > Gammaproteobacteria > Pseudomonadales > Pseudomonadaceae > Stutzerimonas. The sequence continues at coordinate 3,966,806 of NZ_CP090366.1, forward strand.
CGCCCTCTCGCTCAATGAGCGTATCGTCGTCGGCCACATCTTCATCGAAAGTAAAGCCGTACTGGAAACCCGAGCAGCCGCCTCCAGTGACGAAGACCCGCAGCTTCAAGCGCGGATTGCCTTCCTCATCGACCAAGCTCTTCACCTTGCTTGCCGCCCCCTGACTGAACTGGATGGCGGTGGGCGTGAAGGATTCGACACTCATTGGTTTCTCCTGGCGTGAAACGCCCTACTGCATTGACGGTGCATTATCGGCTTTCCTGACAAAACCGGTCAACTATTCGACCAGCTTCAGCGCCCCGATGTGAAAACCGGTTTATGGCAGGAGCGCCACATTTCCAAGCCCCAGTTTTTCATTCAGATCGAACAGGATATTCATATTCTGGATCGCCTGGCCGGATGCGCCTTTCACCAGGTTGTCGATCACGGACAGCACGACCACCAGGTCACCGTCCTGCGGACGATGTACGGCAATGCGGCAAACGTTAGCGCCACGCACGCTACGTGTCTCCGGATGACTGCCGGCCGGCATCACATCGACGAACGGCTCGTTGGCATAACGGCGCTCATAAAGGCGCTGCAGATCCACGGAAGTATCGGCAACGGTGGCGTACAGCGTCGCGTGGATACCACGGATCATCGGAGTCAGGTGCGGAACAAAAGTCAGCCCGACGTCACCTTGCGCAGCTCGGCGCAGACCTTGGCTGATCTCCGGCAGATGCCGGTGCCCTTTGACCGCATACGCCATCATGCTTTCGCCAGCCTCGGTGAACAGGGAACCGATCTTCGCTGCGCGCCCGGCACCGCTGACGCCCGACTTGCAATCCGCAATCAAGCGCGAGGCATCAGCAAGGCCATTTTCAAGCAGCGGTAGAAAGCCCAGCTGGGTAGCGGTCGGGTAACAGCCAGGAACGGCAATCAAGCGTGCCTTTCTGATCTGCTCGCGATTGACTTCAGGCAGTCCGTACACGGCCTCAGCGAGCAGTTCAGGCGCACCGTGAGCCTGCCCGTACCATTTCGCCCACTCTTCGGCATCCTGCAGGCGGAAATCAGCGGACAAATCAATGACTCGGGTTCCGGCTGCCAGCAACTCGCCAGCAAGTGCGTGGGCGACGCCATGAGGGGTCGCGAAGAACACCACGTCGCATCCACCCAATGTTGCTGCGTCCGGAACACTGAAAGCGAGGTCGTCGTAATGGCCTCGCAGATTGGGGTACATGTCGGTGACCTTCACCCCATCCTCAGAGCGGGAGGTGATGACAGCCACTTCGGCCTGCGGATGCTGAGCAAGCAGGCGCAGCAATTCGACGCCCGTATAGCCTGTGCCGCCAACGATACCGACCTTGATCATGACCTGCCCTCAACTGGAAACGTAAAAGCGCGATGATAAAGCTGCTTTGATCGCGGGCCAACCGCCGGGATGACGGGGGCGAACGCAGCCACTACTATCGACGCATTCGCCCCCGCAGGATTCCATAGATGCTCTACCTTTGGCTCAAAGCACTGCACATCATCGCCGTCGTCTGCTGGTTCGCCGGACTTTTCTATCTTCCTCGCTTGTTCGTTTATCACGCGATGAGTGAGGATGAACCCAGTCGAGAGCGCTTCAAGATCATGGAGCGTAAGCTTTACCGCGGCATCATGCTTCCTTCCATGATCGCCACGCTGGTGTTTGGCATATGGATGGTCATTCTGAATCCCGGTTTGTTCGGTACAGGCGGCTGGCTTCACGCCAAGTTGGCGCTGGTCCTTGTATTGGTCGGCTATCACCATGTATGCGGCGCACAACTGAAGCGGTTTGCTCGTGACGAGAACATTCGCGGGCACGTGTTCTATCGCTGGTTCAATGAGGTCCCGGTCCTGTTTCTGCTGGCCATCGTGATCCTTGTCGTCGTCAGGCCCTTCTGAGCTGGCCGACAGCTGATCAGTTGAGTTCGAGAGCATTGTGTTACCTGACTCGGAAACCGGAGCATACGTTGTTGTATCCGCTGTTCCTCACCCCTAATCTGCCGCAACCATCCCTGTGACACGGACGCCACATGCAACAAGCTCAATTCAAAATCGTCTTCACCGGCGAACTTATGCCCGACATGCCGCTCGAGGCGGTAAAGGCAAACCTGGCCGTCCTGTTCAAGACCGACCCAAGCAAGGTCGAGCGATTGTTCAGTGGCCAGGCGGCCGTGATCAAAAGCAAGCTGAGCAGGCAGGAAGCCGACAAGTACATCGGCGCGCTGCACCGCGCTGGTGCCAGGGCATACAAAGAGCCTGAGCACGCCAGCCCCACCCTGAGCCTTGTGCAAACGGATGAAGAACTGGCGGCGGCCCAAGGTGACAAACCACCTGCCGCGCTCATGACATGTCCTAAATGCGGGCACGCGCAAAGCCAGGCCAATGAGTGCAGTACGTGCGGCATCATCATCGAGAAGTATCTGGCGCGTCAGGCGCAGCTTCATGAGAGTGCTGCACCTCAGGGCGCCAGCGCAACGGTGTCACCTTACGCCCCGCCCTCTGCAAACGTCAGCGAAGCAATGCCTCGACATGGCGACCTCAAGCCTTTTTCCGTCACAGGCCGGATTGGCCGTCTGCGTTATCTAGCGTGGTCACTGGTGATCATGGTCGCGGCCACGGGCTTGTTCGGTGTCGCCGCGATCATGATGGCAATCTCCAGCACGATGGGGCTCATCTGCATGGGCTTGATCGGCATCGGCATGCTCGTGGTCAGCGTGCAGATCGGCGTTCAGCGCCTGCATGACTTCGGCTGGTCCGGCTGGCTGATCCTGCTCAATCTGGTCCCGGTGCTGGGCAGCCTGTTTCCCTTCGTCATGCTGCTGATGCCGGGGAGTCGGGAAGTCAATCGCTATGGTTCGCCACCACCGCCCAACAGCCGGTCGGTGAAGATCCTCGCCGCGCTGTGGCTGCTGTTGATCATCTCCGGCCTAGTGGCGGCGCTGACCATCCCCGCGCTGGTGGAAATGCGTCAGGGAGCCGGCTTCTAGCTGCTGAAGCAGCCCCTCAATCGGCTTGTACCGTGCGCCCCCTTGCCCACTCCCGCAGTGCATCGAGGCGCTCGGCCATGACAACCGACAACGGCGATGTTGCACGAATGCAGTCGAGCAGCATCGCTTGATCGACATCCCGTTGCTGGGCCTGGCCGGCATAAACCGCGCTGACCACCACCTGCTCGATCTCGGCGCCGGAGAAACCATCACTCGCCCCGGCCAGTACCATCAGCCCCATATCATCAGGTTGCAGTTCGCGTCGCGTGAGATGGATGCGGAAGATCTCCGCACGCGTCGCGAGATCTGGCAAATCCACGAAGAAGAGTTCGTCGAATCGCCCCTTTCGCAGCAGCTCTGCAGGCAGCCGATCGATGGCGTTTGCCGTAGCCACCATGAATACCGGCGCGGTACGCTCGGCCATCCACGTCAGCAGTGTGCCCAGTACCCGCTGGCTTACGCCGCCATCCATATCGCCGGTCGCCAAACCTTTTTCGATCTCGTCCATCCACAAAACGCAAGGCGCCATCTGTTCCGCGAGGGTCAGCGCTTCACGCAGGTTACGCTCGGTTTCACCGAAATACTTGTTGTACAAGCAGGCGAAATCCAACCGCAGCAACGGCAGCCCCCACAGACCGGCGACCGCCTTAGCGGCGAGGCTCTTGCCGCCACCTTGCACGCCGACCAGCATCACGCCGCGCGGTAGATCATCGCCCTGACCATCCAGAAACGCGCCCTGCCGCTCCGCCAGCCAACGTTTGAAATTGGCCAGACCACCCACCTCCGCGAAGCGGGCCGTCTCGTATTCGAACCCGAGTACCCCATCGAGATCCAGCAGCTGAAACTTGCTGCGATTGAGCTCGGGAATATCCTCCTGGGTGATCGCACCGTCATCACAGATGACATTGCGTGCCAGCGCCCGCGCCTCTGCATGGCTCAGGCCGCGCAGATTCTTCACCACCTGCTGCAACGTGCGATTGTCGGTGCGAACGCGAGCACCGCGATTACGCTCGCTCCAGCGGGTGGCTTCCTCGCGGACGATGGCAAGCAACTCTTCCTCGGCCGGCAGCGAAAGGCTGAAGCGTGCTGCGTAGCGTTGCACTTCAGGCGGCAGCTTGAGCGCATGCGACACCAGCACGAGGGTCGGCGCCACAGGCGCTTCACTCATCGCAATGTCCTTCAGCAGCCGCACCAACTTCGGCTCATCGAGAAACGGATGCAGATCGCAGAAGACGTACAGGCTCGCCCGGGGATCGTGCTTCACCAGTTTCAGCGCCACGTCCGGCGCGCAGCTTTCCTCGCCGCCCTGCAGCTCGCCGCCAAAGGACAGATGGCGCACCCCCTCGGTCGCCGACCACAGGTAGAAGCCCAAGCCTTGGCGCATGGCAAGCCCCGTCAGCGTCTCGAGCACTCTGCGCTCGTCCCAAGACTCAACCAGCACCAGTCGGACTCTCGAATCCAGAACCAAACCCAGATCATGAATATCGTTCTTCACATCACCTCCCTGTACAGCCTCACCACGGCTCATATGCCCTGATACACTGTTTGACCGACGCTCTCCCGGAGAACCGCCATGGATTGTCTGTTTTGCAAGATCGTGGACGGGGAAATTCCCGCACGCAAGCTTTACGAGGACGATCAGGTTATCGCCTTCCACGACATCGCGGCTCAGGCCCCGGTGCACTTTCTGGTGATTCCGAAGGAACATATCGCCACCTTGCACGACCTGAACGATGAGCACGACAAGGCGCTTGCCGGGCATATCCTCTTGACTGCGCAACGCCTGGCCACAGAGCAAGGGTGTCAGGACGGTTTTCGCGTGGTGATGAACTGCAATGACCTAGGCGGGCAGACGGTCAACCATATTCACATGCACGTACTCGGTCAGCGGCAGATGCATTGGCCGCCAGGCTGACAGCCAAGCGCCCAAACTGCAGCCTCATCCACTGCCCGTGGCTCCAACCTGTTCCGGAGGACATATGACCAGCCAACGCCACTACTCCCCAGCTGACCGCTTGCTGATGCAGGCCGATTCGGCCCTGCGCACGCTGTTGCCTTTCAGTGGCCAGCCAGCACGCCCGTCGCCGGCGGTATTGAAGAACGAGGCCGAACTCAGCGAGAGCGAGACCCGCCACGTTGCCGGCCTGATGCGCATCAACCACACCGGCGAAGTCTGCGCTCAGGCGCTGTACCAGGGCCAGGCCCTGACGGCTCGCCTCCCGCAGGTACGTCGGGCGATGGAACAAGCGGCGGATGAGGAAATCGACCATCTGGCCTGGTGTGAACAACGCATCCGCCAGCTGGGCAGCCACACCAGCGTGCTCAATCCGCTTTTCTACGGGCTGTCGTTCGGGATTGGTGCCACGGCCGGTCTGATCAGCGATCGCATCAGCCTGGGCTTCGTCGCTGCTACTGAAGATCAGGTCTGCAAGCACCTGGACGAGCATCTTGGCCAGCTCCCGGCAAGCGACGACAAATCTCGCGCCATTCTCGAGCAGATGCGCGAGGACGAGCAGCAGCACTCCACCGCCGCCATCGAGGCCGGCGGCCTGCGATTTCCAGCCCCGGTCAAATTCGGCATGAGCCTGGTATCCAAGGTCATGACCAAGGCGACTTATCGCATCTGACGTTTGCCACGAAAAAGGGCGCCGAAGCGCCCTTATCAATGACAATGCTGCTGAAGCCTACGCATGACGCGGCATGTTGCGCGCGTAGAAAATTTCCAGCATCTCGTGACGCAACCGCTTCTCGACCTGCTTGCGCTGCTCCGGAGAAAGATTGCTGGTCGCATCGCCAAACAGATAATTCTCCAGCTCGAAGTCCTTGAGCAGCATCTTGGTGTGGAACAGATTTTCCTGGTACACATTCACATCGGTCATCTGATAGACCGAGCGCGTGTCATCAGACAGGTAGTTCTGGATAGAGTTGATCTCGTGATCAATGAAGTGCTTCTTGCCCTCGACATCGCGGGTAAAACCGCGCACGCGATAATCCACGGTGACGATATCCGAATCGAACTGGTGGATCAGATAGTTGAGCGCCTTCAGCGGCGAGATAACGCCGCAGGTTGAAACATCGATATCGACGCGGAACGTGGCAATGCCGTCCACCGGATGTATTTCCGGGTAGGTATGCACGGTGATGTGGCTCTTGTCGAGGTGCGCAAGGATGGTTTCGGGCAGCGGGCCAGGCGACTCCTCGATCTGACTGTCAGTTGGCGTCACCGGTTGTTCGGAGATCAGAATCGTCACGCTGGCGCCCTGCGGCTCGTAATCCTGGCGGGCAATGTTGAGTATGTTGGCACCAATGATGTCTACAACATCGGTCAGAATCTGTGTAAGCCGCTCGGCGTCGTATTCTTCATCGATGTACTGCACATATGCCTGCTGGTCTTCAGACGTCTCGGCATAGCAGATGTCGTAGATGTTGAAGCTCAAGGGCTTGGTCAGATTGTTGAACCCGTGAAGCTTGAGTTTGCTTTTCACCATTGGAAACATTCTCTTGTCGGGGCTCATGCCCGTCGGACACCGAAGCATCTGAGCAGGACGGTAAACACCTCTTCGCGCCGGTGACGGCCGTTATTGCAATGGAATGAATGACACCCGAATCAATCGGGGCTGCGCATGATGCAGAGCGGGAGGCTTTTCGAAAGCGTCACCAGACCCACTCCCATCGATTGAGATAGCCGATAGCGGTCAGTCGAGCTCGACAATCTCGTAAGCATGGCTGATCTCGACGCCGGCACGACCAAGCATGATTGAGGCCGAGCAGTACTTCTCCGCCGAAAGCTCGACCGCGCGCTTGACCTGGGCCTCCTTCAGCGAGCGCCCCTTGACGACGAAACGCAGATGAATCTTGGTAAACACCTTTGGGTCTTCGGCTGCACGGTCGGCCTCAACGAAGACTTCGCAACTATCCACAGCCTGCCGCGACTTTTTCAGGATGCTCACTACATCGAAGTTACTGCAGCCACCCAGGCCAAGTAGCAGCATCTCCATGGGGCGTACGCCAAGGTTACGTCCGCCGTTCTCGGGCGGGCCATCCATCACCACGACATGTCCGCTGCCGGACTCGCCAAGGAACATCGCACCGTCGACCCATTGAATGCGCGCTTTCATCGCCAGCTCCAATAAAAACAGGGCGGCTAGCTTAGCATGGGCCTTTAAATCGACAGCGTCACATACGCGACTAAAGGTGCGTTGACCCACACGTTTCGCCTGTCGCAACTTTGCAACTGCTCCGCCTTGGTCTGTTAAGCTCACGAAAGCTGAATGACAGCCACATATAACAATAATCAGTCTTTATTGAATACTTATCCGGGACCCACAGCATGGTAGCTATCTCTCTTACGCCCAAGATAAAGAATATCGACAAGTTGCTCGCCCATTGCCATAGACGGCGGTACACGGCGAAGAGCACGATCATTTACGCAGGCGACCGTTGCGAGTCGCTTTTTTTCATCGTCAAAGGCTCGGTCACCATTCTTATCGAGGATGACGACGGTCGCGAGATGATCATCGCCTATTTGAATGCAGGCGACTTTTTCGGAGAGATGGGGCTTTTCGAGAAAGAAGGGGCGGAAAAGGAACGCAGCGCCTGGGTCCGCGCAAAGACCGAATGCGAAGTGGCGGAACTAAGCTATGCAAAGTTTCGCGAACTGACCCTGCAGGACCCGGACATTCTCTACGCTCTCGGCAGCCAGATGGCTGAGCGCCTGCGCAATACCACACGCAAGGTCGGCGACCTGGCCTTCCTCGACGTTACCGGCCGCGTGGCTCGCACGTTGCTGGACCTGTGCAAGCAGCCCGACGCCATGACTCATCCGGACGGCATGCAGATCAAGATCACCCGCCAGGAAATTGGCCGTATCGTCGGTTGCTCCCGCGAGATGGTCGGCCGGGTGCTCAAGAGCCTGGAAGCCCAGGGTCTAGTCTATGTCAAAGGCAAGACCATGGTGGTATTCGGCACTCGCTGATCCTTCAGACCGCTACCTGCCAGCGCGCAATGCGCGGGCAGGCGGTCACTCCGGATCGGCAGCGACAGGGGCCGCACGGCCGCGCGAACGATCAGGGTAGAACAGGCGCTGCAGCTCTACGCCAGGTTGCTCGGCGCGCATGAACGCCTCGCCCACCAGGAATGCATACACCTGGTTTATCTCCATCAGCTCGACATCGGCACGATTGAAGATCCCGCTCTCGGTCACCACCAGACGATCCTTTGGAATCCGCGGCAGCAGATCCAGCGTGGTTTCCAGATTGACCTCGAAGGTATGCAGGTTGCGGTTGTTGATGCCCACCAGCGGCGTTTCCAGACGCAGCGCACGTTCGAGTTCGGCAGCGTCGTGCACCTCTACCAGCACGTCCAGCCCCTGCTGCTTGGCCACCGCCGCCAGCTCGTGCATACGCGCATCGTCCAGTGCCGCGACGATCAGCAGAATGCAGTCGGCGCCAAGCGCGCGCGCTTCGATCACCTGATACGGGTCGATCATGAAATCCTTGCGGATAACCGGCAGCGAGCAAGCCGCCCGCGCCTGCTGCAGATATTCATCGGCGCCCTGAAAGAAATCGATGTCGGTCAACACCGACAGGCAAGCAGCGCCCCCGGTCTCGTAGCTGGCGGCAATCTCGGCGGGCAGGAAGGGATCGCGAATGACCCCTTTGCTCGGCGATGCCTTCTTCACCTCAGCGATAACCGCAGGCTCCTTGCTGCGCACCCGGCGCTCAAGCGCGGCCGCGAAGCCACGCACCGGATCGGCAGCTGCGGCACGCTGCTCCAGCTCACCCAGCCCGACCTGGCGACTGCGCTGCGCAACCTCCTCGAACTTGCGGGCGATGATCTTCTCCAGAACGGTCGGCACGCTCACTTTTGATTCTCCTGCTTGAATACCGCGGTGAAGGAAACCAGCTCCTCCAGCTTGTCACGCGCCAACCCGGTGCTGAGGGCATCATGCGCCATCTCGACACCCTGCTTCAGGCTGCTCGCCAGATCGGCTGCGTAAAGCGCAGCGCCAGCGTTGAGCACGATCATGTCGGCAGCCTTCTGCCCGTTTTCGCTCTGCCGACGCCCCAGCGCATCGCGGATCAAGGCCAGCGAGCCCTGAGCGTCCTCTACGTTCAGGCCGATCAAACTCTGGCTCTTGATGCCAAAGTCCTCGGGCTGAATGCTGTATTCACGGATATCACCATCCTTCAGCTCGGCAACATGCGTCGGCGCGGCCAGACTGATCTCGTCCAGCCCATCCTGCGCATGCACCACCAGCACATGCTTGCTGCCAAGACGCGCCAGCACTTCGGCCATCGGCCGGCACAGTGCCTTGCTGAACACGCCAAGCACCTGATGGCAGACGCCGGCCGGGTTGGCCATGGGGCCGAGGATATTGAACAGCGTACGTAGGCCGAGTTCGCGGCGCGGGCCGGCCGCATGCTTCATGGCGCCATGATGGGCCGGGGCGAACATGAAGCCGACGCCGACCGTATCGACACTGCGCGCCACCTGCTCGGGCGTCAGGTCGAGGAAGACCCCGGCCGCCTCGAGCAGATCGGCGCTGCCGCTCTTGCCGGATACTGCGCGGTTACCGTGCTTGGCGACCTTGCCGCCAGCGGCCGCAACGACGAACGAGGCGGCAGTGGACACGTTGAAGATATTCATGCCGTCGCCACCGGTGCCACAGGTGTCGACAAGCTTGTCGGTGTCGAAACGCACCGGGGCAGCAAGCTCACGCATGACCTGCACCGCGCCGACGATCTCGTCGATGGTTTCGCTCTTCATGCGCATGCCCATGAGGAACGCACCGACCTGCGCATCAGTGCATTGACCGGTCATGATCTGACGCATCACCGCCTGCATCTCTTCGGTGGTCAGGTCCAGCTGACCGACGATGCGGTTGAGGGCTTCCTTGATATCCATCAGCGCACGCCTCCGGTCTGCTTCAGAAAATTCGCGAACAGCTCATGGCCCTGTTCGGTGAGGATCGATTCGGGGTGGAACTGCACGCCCTCGATGTTCAGCGTCTTGTGTCGCAAGCCCATGATCTCGTCGACCGAGCCATCGTCCAGCTGGGTCCATGCGGTGATTTCCAGGGATTCGGGCAACGTCTCGCGCTTGACCACCAGCGAGTGGTATCGGGTGACGGTCAGCGGATTATTGAGCCCGGCGAACACACCCTGGTCATGGTGAAACACCGGGCTGGTCTTGCCATGCATGGCCTGCCGAGCACGTACCACATCGCCACCGAAGGCCTGACCGATGCTCTGGTGGCCGAGGCAAACGCCGAGAATGGGCAACTCGCCGGCGAAATGACGAATCAGCTCCAGCGACACACCCGCCTCGTTCGGCGTGCACGGGCCCGGCGAGACGACGATGCGCTCCGGATTCAGCGCTTCGATCTCGGCCACGCTCAGCTCGTCGTTGCGCACCACCTTGACGTCGGCACCAAGCTCGCCGAGGTACTGCACGACGTTGTAGGTAAAGGAATCGTAGTTATCGAGCATCAACAGCATGATCAGTTCTCCTGCTGGTCGCGTTCGGCCAGGGCCACCGCACGGAACATGGCGCGGCGCTTGTTCAGCGTCTCTTCCCATTCGAGCGCCGGCTGCGAGTCGGCGACGATACCGGCACCGGCCTGCACATGCAGCTCGCCATCCTTGATCACCGCGGTACGGATGGCGATGGCGGTATCCATGTTGCCGTTCCAGGCCAGATAGCCGACGGCGCCGCCGTAGACACCACGCTTGACCGGTTCCAGCTCGTCGATGATTTCCATCGCGCGGATCTTCGGTGCCCCGGAGAGCGTGCCGGCCGGCAGGATCGCGCGCAGCGCGTCCATCGCCGTCAATGGCGCCTTGAGCTGACCGGTGACGTTGGAAACGATGTGCATGACATTCGAATAGCGCTCGATGACCATCTTCTCGGTCAGCCGCACCGTGCCGGTCTCGGCGACACGGCCGACATCGTTGCGGCCCAGGTCGATCAGCATCAGGTGTTCGGCGAGCTCCTTGGCATCGCTGAGCAGGTCCTGCTCCAGCGCCAGATCAGCCTCTTCGTTGGCACCGCGCGGGCGCGTGCCGGCGATGGGGCGGACCGTGACCAGACCTTCCTCGACCCGCACCAGCACTTCCGGCGACGACCCCACCACGTGGAAGTCGCCGAAGTTGAAGAAGTACATGTAGGGCGTCGGGTTGAAGCAGCGCAGCGCGCGGTAGAGATCGATCGGCGCAGCCTTGAACGGGATCGACATGCGCTGGGAAATCACCACCTGCATGCAGTCGCCGGCGAGGATGTAGTCCTTGATGCGGTTGACCGCCTGCTCGTAATCCTCGCGGCTGAAGCTGGAACGGAAGGTCGGTTCGGCGCCGTTGCTCTTTTCGAAATCCAGGCCCAGGCGCGGCGTGATCGACTGGCGCAGCTTCGCCCGCAGCGCTTGCAGGCGGGCCTGACCTGCCTCATAGGCTTCCGGCTGCGACGGGTCGACCAGCACGATGCAGTGCAGCTTGCCGGCAAGGTTATCGAACACCACCACGGCGTCGGAAACCATCAGCAGGATATCCGGTGTGCCCAGCGGGTCCGGGTTGGGGCAATTGCCCAGTTTGCGCTCGACATAGCGCACGCTGTCGTAGCCGAAATAGCCGACCAGCCCGCCATTGAAGCGCGGCAGACCTTCGACCGGCGCGACGCGGTAGCGCTGCTGAAAGGATTCGACGAAGGCCAGCGGGTCCTCGACCTCGCAGGCCTCGGTCTCGACGCCATCAGTGGTGACGCTGATGCGGTAGCCCCGCACGCGTAGCACGGTGCGGCATGGCAGGCCGATGATCGAATAGCGGCCCCACTTCTCGCCGCCCTGAACGGATTCGAGCAGATAGGAGTTCGGCGCATCGGCCAGTTTCAGGTACAGCGACAGCGGCGTGTCGAAGTCGGCAAGGGTTTCGAATGACAGGGGGATGCGGTTATGGCCTTCGGCGGCCAAACGCAGGAATTCTTCGCGGGTCATGTCAGCCTCGTGGTCTGAGGAGGGTTCGAACGAACAACGGCAAACGCGCCGGCCTGGCCGGCAGGAAAAGTCAGGCGCGCCAGCGCCAACGGGCCAGGGCCTTGATGACTTTCATCCATTGTCTGCGGGTGAGCACCACGAGCGGATCTCTTCGGGGGGTCAAAAAGAGTCCGGCCACACTAGCGCAGCCCCGGAGCCGAAGCAACCAGCTCGCGCAGGTCGTCGAGCACCAGCGCCGGCTGCTCATCCGCGATGGGCTCGCCGTGGTTGTAGCCGTAGGTAAGGGCGACACAGCGTACTGTCGCGGCCTTGGCAGCCCATACGTCGTTGCGTGAGTCCCCAACGAACAGCGATTCGCCGGGCGCAACGCCCGCCTTGTCCATCACCCAGAACAGCGCCGCCGGATCGGGTTTCTGCTGCGGCAAGGTATCGCCGCCGACCAGCCAATCGAAGTAACCGGCCAACCCCTTTTCCTCCAGCAGTGGTTCGATGAACTGCGCCGGCTTGTTGGTGATGATCGCCAGCTTCACCTCGCGCTCGCGCAGCCAGTCCAGACACTCGCGAACGCCCGGATAGACAGCCGTCAGCTCGTGGCCGCCGGAGTAGGCCTGCATGAACAGCGCCAGCGCCTCGTCGGCCAACTCGTCGCTTACACCTTCATGCCCCAGCTTACCGGCCAATGCGCGACGCACCAGCACGCGCGAGCCATTGCCAACCCAGTCGCGCACCCGCTCGATGCCGGCAGGCTCGCGGCCGAGCAGCATCAACATCTTGTCCACCGCCGCGGCCAGGTCCGGTACCGAATCCATCAGGGTACCGTCGAGATCGAACATCACCAGCCGTGGCAGCGTGCCGTCGAACAGTTGCTCCATGCGGGTCATGGGCGCGCCAGTGCCAGCTCGGCGCGCATCTGGTCGATCACGGCTTTGTAATCCGGCTGGTTGAAGATCGCCGAGCCGGCAACGAAGGTATCGGCGCCCGCCGCAGCGATTTCGCGGATGTTCTTCGGATTCACACCGCCGTCGATCTCCAGGCGAATCTCGCGGCCGCTGGCGTCGATCAGGGCACGCGCCTCGCGCAGCTTGTCCAGCGTGCCGAGGATGAACTTCTGCCCGCCGAAGCCGGGGTTGACGCTCATCAGCAGGACCATGTCGACCTTGTCCATCACGTACTTGAGCACGTCCAGCGGCGTGGCCGGATTGAATACCAGACCGGCCTTGGCGCCGCCGTCCTTGATCAGCTGCAGCGAGCGATCAATGTGCTCGGAGGCTTCCGGGTGGAAGGTGATATAGCTGGCGCCCGCTTCGAGGAAGTCGCCAATCATGCGGTCCACCGGCTTGACCATCAGATGCACGTCGATGGGCGCGGTGACGCCATGCTTGCGCAGCGCGGAGCAGACCATGGGGCCGATGGTCAGGTTGGGTACGTAGTGGTTGTCCATCACATCGAAATGGACGATGTCGGCGCCGGCGGCCAGCACGTTGTCCACTTCCTCACCCAGACGGGCGAAGTTGGCGGAAAGAATCGAAGGGGCGATAGCGAACGGCTGCATGACGACCTCGGGTAGCACGGCGGAATGCCGCGCATTGTACCCGAGGGTCAGGATTGCGGCGCGCCTGACATCCATTGCGGATGCCGGCGAGCCGCTAGGTCGGATCAGGTCAGCTCGTCGAAGCACTCTGCGATGATCGCCAATCCGCGGTCGAGCAGCTCGTCCTCGGCAGTCAGCGGCACCAGCACACGAAGCACGTTGTAGTAGGTGCCGCAGGACAGCAGGATCAGGCCCTTGTCCCGCGCACGGGCGACGATCTGCGAGGTCAGGGCGGCAGCCGGCCGCGCATGATCGCCGTCCTCGAACAGCTCGATTGCGATCATCGCACCCAAACCGCGCACCTCGCCGATCTCCTTGTGCTTGGTCTGGATTGCCTTGAGGCCCGTGGTCAGCCTCTCGGCTACCGCCTTGCAGCGGTCGAGCAGCTTCTCTTCCTCGAAGACTTCCAACACCGCCAGCGCGGCTGCACAGGACAGCGGATTGCCTGCGTAGGTGCCGCCCAGCCCGCCGGGCGCAATGGCATCCATGATCTCGGCTTTGCCGCACACGCCGGCAATCGGGAAACCACCGCCAACAGACTTGGCGAAGGTGGTCAGGTCGGCGACCACACCCATCTGTTCCATGGCGAAGAAGGTGCCGGTACGCCCGGCGCCGGTCTGCACCTCGTCGGCGATCAGCAGGATGCCGTGTTCGTCGCACAGTGCGCGCAGGCGAGCCATGAAATCCTTCGGCGCGACGTTGAAGCCGCCCTCGCCCTGCACCGGCTCGATGATGATCGCCGCGATGTCGCGTGGCTCGGCGTCGTTCTTGAAGATGCGTTCGATGCTGGCGATCGAGTCATCGACGCTGACGCCATGAATGGCGCAGGGATACAGCGCACGGAAGATGCCGCCGGGCATCAGGCCCATGCCGGCCGAGTACGGAGCGACCTTGCCGGTCAGCCCGAGGGTCATCATGGTGCGGCCATGGTAGGCGCCGGTGAAGGCGATCACGCCGGCACGCCCGGTGGCGGCGCGGGCAATCTTCACCGCGTTTTCCACCGCCTCGGAGCCGGTGGTGACCAGCAGGGTTTTCTTGGCGAAATCACCCGGCACCCGCGCGTTGATCTTCTCGCACAGCTCGACGTAGGGCTCGTAGGCCAGCACTTGGAAGCAGGTGTGGGTCAGCTTGTGCAGCTGGTCCTCGACCGCCTTGATGATTTTCGGGTGCAGGTGACCGGTATTCAGCACGGCGATGCCACCGGCGAAATCGATGAACTCGCGGCCTTCGACGTCGACCACGCTGCTGTTCTTCGCGTGATCGGCAAATATCGGATGGATCTGGCCGACGCCACGGGGAACGGCGGCGACACGGCGTTGCATAAGGGATTCGTTGGTCTTGCTCATAAGCTCCTCGGTAGCCGCTCATCGTCGGCGCGGGTCGGAAAGAACGCCAGGAAGCGGGCGCGGCAGCATACGATGATCGACTGCCGCGCCATCCAAAGCGTTCGAATTACAGTAAAACTCCGTGCATTATTTTGCACGCCTGTTTTAGGCCGCTGGCGTCAGATGCCGCCCAGGCACAGGTATTTGATTTCCACGTATTCATCCAGGCCGTACTTCGAGCCTTCACGGCCGAGGCCGGATGCCTTCATGCCGCCGAACGGCGCCACCTCGGTGGAGATCACCCCGGTGTTGATGCCGACCATGCCGTACTCCAATGCCTCGGCGACGCGGAACACCCGGCTCAGGTCGCGGGCGTAGAAATAGGCGGCGAGGCCGAACTCGGTGTCGTTGGCCTGGCGGATCACCTCGTCCTCGTCGCGGAAGCGGAACAGCGGCGCCAGCGGACCGAAGGTTTCCTCGCGCGCCACGACCATCTCGGCGGTGACGCCACCCACCAGCGTCGGCTCGAAGAAGTTGCCGCCCAGCGCATGGGGTTTGCCGCCGGTCAGCAGGGTGGCGCCCTTGTCCAGCGCGTCCTGCAGATGGCGCTGCACCTTGGCCACCGCCGCGGCATCGATCAGCGGACCGGTGGTCACGCCCTCCTCCGCACCGTTGCCGACCTTCAGCCGCGCCACCGCCGCGGAAAGCTTGTCGACGAAGGCTTCGTAGATGCCGTCCTGCACGTAGATACGGTTGGCACAGACGCAAGTCTGCCCGGCGTTGCGGTACTTGGAGATCATCGCGCCCTCGACCGCCGCATCCAGGTCGGCGTCGTCGAAGACGATGAAGGGCGCGTTGCCGCCCAGCTCCAGCGAGAGCTTCTTCAGCGTCGGCGCGCACTGCTGCATCAGCTTGACTCCCACCGCCGTCGAGCCGGTGAACGAGAGCTTGCGCACGATAGGGTTTTCACAGAGTTCGGCACCCACCTCACGGGACGTGGCGGCATCGGCGGTGATCACGCTGAACAGTCCCGCCGGAATGCCCGCACGCTCGGCCAGCGCGGCCAGCGCCAGTGCCGAGAACGGTGTCTGCGGTGCCGGCTTGAGCACCATGGCACAGCCGGCGGCCAGCGCCGGACCGGCCTTGCGGGTGATCATGGCGCTGGGAAAATTCCACGGCGTGATCGCCGCGGTGACGCCGACCGGCTCCTTCTGCACCAGGATGCGCTTGTCGCCGGCGTGGGCAGGAATCACATCGCCGTAGAGGCGCTTGCCCTCCTCGGCGAACCATTCGAGGAAGGATGCGGCGTAGGCTACCTCGCCCCGCGCCTCGGCCAACGGCTTGCCCTGTTCGGCGGTCATGATCCGCGCCAGGTCTTCCTGGTTCTCCAGCATCAGCTCGTACCAGCGCCGCAGGCGCGCCGCGCGCTCCTTCGCGGTCAGCGCGCGCCAGGCCGGTTGGGCTGCCTGCGCGGCTTCGATGGCGCGGCGAGCCTCGTCGCGGCCCATGTTCGGCACGGCGCCGATCAGCTCGCCGGTGGCCGGATTGAAGATCTCGGTGCGCGCGCCACTGTCGGCCTCGCACCACTCACCGTTGAGATAGGCGGTTTGGCGCAACAGATCGGGTTGCCCAAGTTGCAGAGTCATGTGCGTATTCCGTCAGGCAGGTTGTTGAGTGCGCAGCTTCTCGGCACGGCCACGCAGCCACTCCAGAGTCAGCAGCAGGGCGATGGAGAAGCCGATCAGCAGCGTCGCCGCGGCGGCGATGGTCGGGCTGAGGTTTTCCCGTATGCCGCTGAACATCTGCCGTGGCAGGGTGATCTGCTCCGGTCCGGCGAGAAACAGCGTCACCACCACTTCATCGAACGAGGTGGCGAAGGCGAACAGCGCGCCGGAAATTACCCCCGGCGCGATCAGCGGCAGTGTCACCCGGAAGAACGCGGTCAGCGGTGATGCGCCGAGGCTGGCCGCAGCACGCACCAGGTTGTAGTTGAAGCCCTGCAGCGTCGCGGAGACCGTGATGATCACGAAGGGCACGCCGAGCACCGCGTGCACCAGGATCAGCGACAGGTAGCTGTTGCCCATGCCCAGCGGGGCAAAGAACAGGTAGCTGGCGACACCGATGATCACCACCGGCACTACCATCGGCGAGATCAGCACCGTCATCAGCAGCGCCTTGCCGCGAAATTCCGCGCGGGTCAGGCCGACCGCCGCCAGGGTGCCGAGCACCACGGCAAGAAAGGTCGCGGCGGGCGCGATGAGCATGCTGTTCTTCAGCGAGCGCATCCAGTCGGCCGAGCTGAACAGCGCCTCGTACCAACGCATGGAAAAGCCCTGCAAGGGATAGACGAGGAACGAGCCGGAATTGAACGACAGCGGCACGATGACCAGTACCGGCACGATCAGAAACAGCAGCACCAGCGCGCAGAGGATGCGCAGCGCGTAGTACCAGGCCCGTTCGACGGGCGACATATAGGGGCTCAGCATGAAAGGTTCTCCTGCCCGGCATGAAGACTCTGAAAAGGCGGCCGCGCCGCGACGTGCGTCATCTCAACCCAGCCGCAGGCGACTGGCACCAACCAGCCAGCTGTAGATGACGTACAGCAGCATGGTGGCGAGCAGCAGCAGGCCGCCCAACGCCGTGGCCATGCCCCAGTTGATGGTGGTGTTGGTGTAGAAGGCGACGAAGTAGCTGACCATCTGGTCGTTCGGGCTGCCGAGCAGCGCCGGGGTGATGTAGTAGCCGATCGAGATGATGAACACCAACAGGCAACCGGCACCGACGCCGGCCAGCGTCTGCGGGAAGTACACCCGCCAGAAGCTGGCGAACGGATGACAGCCCAGCGACACCGCGGCGCGCATGTAGCTCGGCGAGATGTTCTTCATCACGCTGTAGATCGGCAGGATCATGAACGGCAGCAGGATGTGCACCATGGCGATGTACACGCCGGTGCGGTTGAACACCAGCTGCAGCGGCTCGTCGATCAGACCCATCTTCAGCAACGCACCATTAATGAGGCCGCCGGACTGCAGCAGCACGATCCACGCCGCCACACGCACCAGAATCGAGGTCCAGAATGGCAGCAGCACCAGGATCATCAGCAGGTTGCTCTGCCGCGCCGGCAGGTTGGCCAGGAGATACGCCAGCGGGTAGGCCAAGAGCAGGCAGATCGAGGTGATCACCAGCCCCATCCAGAAGGTGCGGGCGAAGATGTCCAGATACACCGCCTGGTCCGGCGAGACCTTGGCCAGCTCGCCCAGCTCGTCGATGCGGTGATCCAGCGCCGCCAGCAGGTAGTAGCCGGTCACCGCACTGTCGTTGCGCTGGATCACCTGCCAGAACGCCGGATCGCCCCAGCGCTCGTCGAGGGCTTCCAGTGCCTCCTGATAAGAGGCTGGTGTCTCGCGAAACGGCATCGCCCGCGCAGTCTTGGTCAGCAGGCTGCGATAGCCCGCGAGCTCCATGTTCAACCGCTTGGACAGATCGCCCAGGCTCTGTTCACGGCGCGCCTGATACAGATCCTCGGCCAGCGCCTGATAGGCAGGCTCGGCTGGCAAGCCACGACCATCCCATTCGGCCAGCGCCGCCAGCGTGCGTGGCAGCGTGTTCACCACCTCGGGGTTCTCGACGCTGCGCCAGAGCAGCGAGGCGATGGGTACCAGAAAGGTCAGCAGCACGAACAGCAGCAGCGGCAGGATCAGCGCCTGCGACTTGAGCTTGTTCACCCGTTCGGCCCGTGCCAGACGCTGTTTCAGATTGGACTCGGCGATCTCGTTCGCCGGCAGGGATATTGCTGTGGCCATGAAGACTCCGCGATTCGTTCCGATAGCTGGGACCGGCCCCGCCAATGCGGCGGGGCGCTCAGGTCAGCGTGCTGCCCAGGCGTTGAAGCGCTGTTCCAGCTGCTCGCCGTAGTCAGCCCAGAAGGTCACATCCATCGCCACCTGATCGGCGATGTTTTCCGGTGCGGTTGGCATCTGCGCCAGGCGCTTCTGATCCAGCAACGACACGGCCTGGGTGTTCGCCGGGCCGTAGGCGATGTTCTCGGAATAAGCCTTCTGCTGCTGCGGCTCGACCGTGAAGGCGATGAACTTGCGTGCCTGCTCCTGGCTCTTGGCGCCCTTGGGGATGGCCCAGGAATCGAAGTCATAGATGCCGCCACTCCAGACGATCTGCAGATTGCTCTCGTTCTGCACGGCGGCGATGCGGCCGTTGTAGGCGCTGCTCATCACCACGTCGCCGGAGGCGAGAAACTGCGGCGGCTGCGCACCGGCTTCCCACCACTGGATGTGCGGCTTGAGCTGATCGAGCTTTCTGAAGGCGCGGTTCTGTCCGTCCTTGGTGGCCAGCACCTTGTAGACGTCCTTGACCGGCACACCGTCGGCCATTAGTGCGAACTCAAGGGTGTACTTGGCGCCCTTGCGCAGGCCGCGCTTTCCGGGAAATTTCTCGGTATCCCAGAAATCCGCCCAGCTGGCCGGCGCGCTCTTGAGCTTGTCGGCGTTGTAGGCGAGCACCGTCGACCAGACGAAGAAACCGACGCCGCAGGGCTGGATCGTACCTTCGACGAAATCATCCGGATTGCCGACGATGCCCGGGTCGAGTTCCTCGAACAGCCCTTCATCGCAGCCGCGAGACAGTTCCGGTGACTCCACTTCCACCAGGTTCCACGACACGCTGTTGGTGTCGACCATTGCCTTGACCTTGGCCATTTCGCCGTTGTACTCGCCGGCGATGATGCGGCCGTGCCCCGCCGCGTCCCACGGCTCGTAGAAGGCCTTGACTTGGGCCTGCTTGTTGGCGCCGCCGAAGCTCACCGCGGTGAGATTCTCGGCAGCCGCGTGTCCGGCACAGACGAGTCCGAGCGCCAGCGCGGACAGTTTCAGGTAGTTGCTCATACCAGTTCGCTCCTTGATGCAGTTGTGTGGGTTTTTCCAGGCATCGCCTCAGGCCGCTTGCAGCGGGTCGAGCGCACGAACGTGCTCGACATGCCAGCCGATCGGGACCACGTCGCCGACCTGCAGGGCGCTGTCGAACTCGGCGATCGGCTGCTTGACGAAGAAATCGCTGACCCCGCATACCTCGAGACGGATGCGGATGTGGTCGCCGAGGTAGATGAACTCGGCAACGCGCCCGGTGAAGCGGTTCGGGCAGTTGGCACTGGCGCCGTTGAGCAGCACCCGCTCCGGGCGGATCGACAGGCTGACCGGCGACCCCGTCGCGCCGACGTTGACCGCCAGCGCCTCGACGGTTTCGCCGCGGCCGAGCTTGACCGTGCAGCTATCGCCACGACGGTCGAGCAGATGCGCCGGCAGGCGGTTGTTCTCGCCTAGGAAGTTGGCGACGAAGGTGTTCACCGGCTTTTCGTAGAGCGTGCGCGGGTCTTCGATCTGCTGGATCTGGCCCTGATGGAACACCGCCACCCGATCAGACATGGTCAGCGCCTCGCCCTGATCGTGGGTGACGTACACCACGGTGACGCCGAGGCGTTCGTGCAGATGCTTGATCTCCATCTGCATCTGCTCGCGCAACTGCTTGTCCAGCGCGCCCAGGGGTTCGTCCATCAGCACCAGCTGCGGCTCGAACACCAGCGCGCGGGCCAATGCCACGCGCTGTTGCTGGCCGCCGGAGAGCTGCGCCGGATAGCGGTTGCGAAAGCCCTCCAGCTGGACCATCGCCAGGGCGCGCTTGACCCGCTCCTTGATGTCCGGCTTGGCCATGCCGCGCACGCTGAGCGGAAACGCCAGGTTTTCCGAAACCGTCATGTGCGGGAACAGCGCGTAGTTCTGGAACACCATGCCCATGTCGCGCTTGTGCGGTGGCACGTTGTTGATCGCCCGGCCATCGAGGAGGATTTCCCCCGCCGTGGGCGTTTCGAAGCCAGCCAGCATCATCAGGCTGGTGGTTTTGCCCGAGCCAGACGGCCCGAGCAGGGTGAGGAATTCTCCGCGGCGGATGTCCAGATTGAGATCCCTGACGATCAGCGACTCACCGTCATAGCTCTTCTGGATGCCGCGAAAGCTCACCAGGATATCGTTCGCCGTTGACTCGACCATGCTGCTGCACCTGCGTAACCGTTGAACCGTGGTCACAGCGTAGAAGCGCAGCGGCGGTGGAAAAATCGGTACAGCGGAGCGATTGGCCTAGGCGTGAGGGAGAGTCGCGTGTAGGGAACGCCCTACACGGCGGGTCGGTGGCTGGTGCTCAGACCAGCTTGTGTTCCATGGCGTAGCGCACCAGATCGGCCACCGAATGCGCCGCCAGCTTCTGCATCAGGCGGGCCTTGTGGGTGCTGATGGTCTTGCTGCTGAGCGCCAGCTTGCCGGCGATGTCGTTTACAGAGTCGCCCTGCACCAGCCGTTCGAACACCGAGTATTCGCGTTCGGAAAGCAGCGCATGGGGTGGACGCGAATCGGTCAGGCCGACCTCGAAGACCATGCGATCAGCCAGCGCCGGGTCGATGTAGCGCCCGCCACCGGCGACCTTGCGCAGAGCGGTGAGCAGCAGCGCCGGCTCGCTGTCCTTGGTCGCGTAACCCGCCGCGCCGATCTTCAGCGCCCGCGCCGCCATCTGCGCCTCGTCGTGCATCGACAGCACCAGCACCGCCGGCGGCTGGCTCAACGCGCGGATTCGCGGTATCGCCTCGAGGCCGTTGACGCCAGGCATGGAGATATCCAGCAGCACCACGTCGCAACTGATCTGGCGCAGCTGATCGAGCAACTGCTGGCCATTGGCGGCCTCGCCGACCACCTGCATGTCACGCGCCATGCCGATCAGCTGCTTGATGCCCTCGCGGACGATGGTGTGATCTTCGGCGACCATGACCCTGATCATGACGGCAATGCTCCAGTGCTTGCGGCTGATGGAAGTGGCACCGGATCGAGTGGAACCCGCGCCGTGATGGTGGTGCCCTCGCCGGGCTGGCTGTCGATTATCAGTTGCCCGCCGAGCATCTGCACCCGCTCGCGCATGCCGACCAGGCCGAACGAACTGCCGGCGCCGCGCGCGGCCACAGGAAAACCGCAACCGTCGTCGCTGACGCGCAGACAGAGCATGTTGCCTTCGAGGAGTAACTGCACGCTGACCGTCTGCGCCTGGGCGTGCCGCATCACGTTGGTCAGCGACTCCTGAAGAATGCGGAACAGGCCGATGGCCTTGGCGTTGCCCAGCAGTGGCGGACATTCCGGCACCTCGACCAGGCAGGCCACGCCGCTGCGCTCCTCGAAGCGCCGCGCCTGCCATTCCACCGCCGAGGCAATGCCGGCATCGAGAATCGGCGGGCGCAGCGCGGTGGCGACATCGCGCACCCGCTGGAACAGCTGGGCGATCAGCCGCTTCATGCTTTCCAGCCGCTGCGCCAGGGCCGGGTCGAGGTCGGCGAAGCCCAGCTCGCACATCGAGGTTTCCAGCTTGAGTACGGTCAGCACCTGGCCCAGCTCGTCGTGCACCTCGCGGGCGATATGCGCCTTCTCTTCCTCGCGCACCGTCTCCAGGTGCGCGGCTAGCTGACGCAGCTGCGCCCGCGAAGCATCCAGCTCCAGCTCGATGCGCTTGTTGTCGGTGATATCCCAGACGATGCCGTCCCATACCTGGCGGCCATCCGGCTGGCCGCGCACGGAGGCACGGATGTCGGCCCAGCGCACCTCGCCATCGCGATTGAGAATGCGCCCCTGCCAGCGCCAGTCCTGACTTTTCTCCAATGCCAGCTGCTGACTGGCCCAGTAGCCGGCCTCGTCGTCGGCGTGCACCAGGCTGCGGATACCCTGCCCCGGCTGCAACAGGCGCTCGGCGGAATAGCCCACCAGGCGCTGGCTGGCCTCACTGATGTAGGCGACGCGCACCGGGGCCTGCGGCCCGTCGCGCTCCAGGCGGAACACCAGCCCCGGCACGTTGCCGGCCATGGCCTTAAGCCGCGCCTCGCTCTCCTGCAGCTGAGCGCTGGCGCGACGGCGCTCGGTGATATCGGCAAGAAACACCACCAGATACTCACGACTGCCGAAGCGCAGAAAGCTGTAGGTGACCGCCGCCGGAAAGCGCTGGCCGTCGGCGCGCTGCCACTCGCATTCGTGCACCTGGCGATCATCTTCGCCCGTGCGGGCAGCGCGCCAGCGCGCCAGCCATGCATCCATGCCCAGCGCCGGATCGAATGTTTCCAGTGGCTGATCCAGCAATCCGCCGGAGGCATGCCCGAGCAACATCTCGGCGGCCTGGTTGGCGTAGCGCACGCGACTGTCCCAGTTGAGCCAGAGGATGCCGACGGTGCTGTGATCGAGACAAAACTGCGTCAAACGCTGCGCTTCTTCGGCCGCCTCGCGCAGCTCGATGTCGCGGCGGGCGGTCTTCAGCCGGCTTTCCAGCACTCCATGCTGGCGCCGCTGCCAGGCGAGCATCAGCAGGCAGGCCAGCAGCAGAACGCCGAGCAGCAAGCTGAGACTGCGCCAGTAGCTGATCTCGCGGCCCAGATCAATGCTGCGGGTCTTGAGCCACTGTTCTTGCAACTGACTGAATTCCCGCGCCGGAAATTGCCGCAGCGCCGTATCGAGCACGGTCGCGAGTTCGGCGCTGTCACGCAGTGAAGCGATACGCAGCAGCTGCGGGTTGCCCAGATCGCCGACCACCGCCAGCGAGTCGTACTCCACCTGCTGCGACAGGCGCGCAAACACCGGCTCATCGATCACGGCATAGCTGGCCTTCGCCTCCAGCACCTGACGCAGCGCATCGGCTTGGCTGGTCGCCGTCAGCACGGTGATATTGGGATAGTTGCTGGCAAGGAACTCGGTGACTGGTCCCGGCCCAACGGCGGAAACCAGTTCGCTCGGATGCAGATACTCCAGGTCGATGGCGCGTGGACCGCCACGGTCTCCAACGAGCAAGCGCGGGATGCGCAGAAAGGGATCGCTGTAGCGCCATAGCCGCAAACCGGCCGGCGTCTGCCGCAGGCCCGGTGCCACATCGATCAGGCCTTCGCGGGCGGCCTTCTCCAGCGCAGCCTCGTCACTGAAGCGGCGCCATTGCAGGCGCACCCCGAGGTCGTCCGCCAGATGCTCCATCAGCTGCACATGAAAGCCTGACAGGCGCCGCTGGCGCTGGTCATACTCGGCGTAGGGCGCGCCCATCACCACCCCGACGCGCCACTCCGGATGCTGCTCCAGCCAGGCACGACTGTCGGCGTCGAGCGTCACGGCGCCAGCCGCGAAAGGCAGCGCCAGGCTGATGAGAAGAACGAAACGCAGGGATAAGGCGAGCATATATTCACGCAATTGATGGGCGTGCCGACACGCTGTTGTAATGCATAACCCCTGCCGGCGCCAGCGTGGTACCGGCATCCATAGCGGAGACAATCCATGCGTCGTTTGTCTGCTTTCGTGCTTTTGTTCGGCGTCACGCTTGGCGGCGGCGTGCCGTACATCGCAGCGGCGCAGGAACCGGAGGCGCCTCAGGAAGCACCGGCGGAGGAGCCAGCAGCAACGCCACGACCATCGCCACAAACTCGTAGCGAGGCGCTGGCCGCAGGGCTGCAACGACAGCTTGAGGCCACCGCCCAGCTGCAGCTCGGCGACGAAGACAAATTCCTCGCGCTCTGGCACCCGGCCAATACTGCGAAGGCCCGCGGCGTGCTCGTCATTATGCCGAGCGAAGGCGAGACCGCCGATTGGCCACGCGCAATCGGCCCGCTCCGGCGCGGCCTTCCCGAACATGGCTGGCATACCCTCAGCCTGACACCCGCTGATCCGGCGCTTAGCCCTGGCCCGCGCCCGCCAGCGCCAGAAGCCCCGGCTGCGGAAGAAAAGTCCGAAACGGAAGAAAACGCTGAGCCTGACGCCACCGATACCCAGCCGGCCGCGGCGCAAACCACTTCGGCGGGCTACCTGCCTGAGCAGACGGCAGCCACGGACAACGACGAATCGACGCCGCCACAAGCCGAGCAGGACACGCCGCCACCAACTCATGCCGAGCGCATGCTGGCGCGCCTGGATGCTGCCATCGAGCATGCGCGCACACTGCAGGCGTCGACGATTGTTCTGATCGGCCATGGCACCGGCGCCTACTGGGCGAGCCAGTACCTGGCACAGCTTCAGCCAAAGGATGTTGGGCAACTGGTGGTGATCGACCCACGCGCACCGTTGCAGGGGGAACAGCCGCTGGAGAGCTATCTCGCAACGCTACCCGCCGCCATCGGCGACTTCTATACGGGCACCGGAGCAGCCGCAAATCAGCAGGCACTGCAGCGGCGCAATGCAGCGCGCCGTGCTGGGCACCCGGACTACCGCCTGGTCGCACTGCCAGGTCTGACCGGTGACCGCAATACCGAACAGGAACAACTGGTGCGTCGCGTGCGGGGCTGGCTGGAGCGCAAGCCGCCACAGTGACGCCCGCTCAGCGAAAGCCGCGGCGCTCGCGAATCAATGCATAGGCACTGTGCAACTCGCGGGTGCGCTCGGTTGCGTCGCGCACCTGGGCGGCATTCGCACCAGCCCCCGCCTGCTTGTCCGGATGGTGCTTGCTCAGCAGGCGCCGATAAGCGCGCTTGATCAGCTGCGGGTCGGTATCCGGACGCACACCCAGCAGCTGCATGGCCTGCTCGTAAGCACCACCCCGACCGGCCGGCGCCTCCTTGCGTCGGGTCGCGCCCGGATCGAGCGCGGCCACCTCGGCAGCATCCCAACCCAGCCACTTGCCCCAGAGCAGCACCAGCTCGTGCTCGCGTGCGCCCATGCTTCCCTGCGCACGTGCCATGCGCCAGCAGGCCTGGATCAGGCGGCGGCTTTCCTCGCGCTGGCTGCGCAGCCGTTGCAGGGTATCGCGCAGGCCGTCACCGCTCGACTTGCCGCGGTTGAAGGCGGCGATGGCCTGCTGCTGCGCGGTGGCATCGAGCCCCTGCCGGCGCATCTCGTCACGTGCGGCCTGGATATGCGCCGGACTCACGCGACCGCCACTCTTGGCCAGACGCCCCAACAGAAAGAACAGCAAATCCCGGCCTTGCAGCACCGGCTTGCCGGCCAGGCGCGCACGCAGGCTGGTCCAGGAATCGAGTCCCAGACGACGATCGAGCACCTGACCCAGCAGACCGCCGAGCAAAGCCCCCGGAATGCTGGCCAGCAACCAGCCGATCAGCAGCCCCAACAGCGTGATGGGCCAGAACATGTCAGCGTCGCGCCTCCAGTAGATGCTCGACTTCCGCCAGACGCTCATGGGTACCCACGTCGATCCAGGCCCCGCCAAAGCACTCGCCGGACACCTGCCCATCTGCCATGGCGCGGCGCAACAACGGCGCCAGCTTGAACGCACCCGGCTGGCAGCCTTCGAACAGCGCAGGATGCAAAACGGAAATGCCACTGTAGGTCAGCGCGTCACCATTGACCTCGGGCTCCGTGACGGCCGATTCGCCCAGGCTGAAATCACCCTGGGGGTGGTGCGGGGGATTGTTCACCAGCACCAGATGCGCGAGCCCGTGAAGCGGCCGTCTCAGCCGGGCGAAATCGTAGTCGGTCCAGATATCGCCGTTGACCACCAGGAACGGCTCATCGCCGAGCAGCCCCAACGCCCGGTGAATCCCGCCGCCGGTTTCCAGGGGTTCACTCTCGGCCGAATAGCGGATGGTCACGCCGAAACGGCTGCCGTCGCCCAGATAGTCTTCGATCTGCTGGCCGAGCCAGGCGTGGTTGATCACCAGTTCCTCGAAACCCGCGGCCGTCAGGGCACGAACGTGGTACTCGATCAGCGGCACGCCGGCGGCGCGAACCAGCGGCTTCGGCGTGTGCAGCGTCAGCGGGCGCAGCCGCTCGCCCTTGCCGGCGGCCAGAATCATCGCCTTCATGCGTGCGGTGCCTGCGGCAGCTCTGCCAGCAGTTGCTGCAACTCGGCCAGCTCCGGTCTGCGCGCCAGCACGGCCTCGATATAGGCAAAGAAGCGCGGCACGTCAGCGAGGTAACGCGGCTTGCCGTCGCGATGGCAGATTCGCGCGAAAATGCCGATCACCTTGAGGTGGCGCTGCAGTCCCATCAGGTCACTGGCACGCAGGAACTCGTCGAGCGATTCGGGCAGCGTCACACCAGCAGCGCGCGCCTTGTGCCAGTAGCCTTCGAGCCAGGCCCGCACCTGCGCTTCTGGCCAGCTGAGAAAGGCATCCTTGAACAGCGAGGTGATGTCGTAGCTAACCGGGCCGAGCACCGCGTCCTGAAAATCCAGTACACCAGGGTTCGGCTCGCTGATCATCAGATTGCGCGGCATGTAGTCGCGATGCACCAGCACCCGTGGCTGCGCCAGCGCCGAGTCGATCAGTTGCCGACAGATACGCTCCCACGCAGCCTGCTGTGCTTCAGTTAACGTATGGCCGAGATGGCGCTGCACATACCACTCGGGGAACAGCTGCAATTCGCGACGCAGCAACGCTTCGTCGTATGCCGGCATCGGCTGCGCCACCGGATGCAGCTGGAACTTGAGCAAGGCCTCCACGGCATCCTCGAACAGCTGCTCGGCATTGCTCTGATCGATGACATCCAGATAGGTCTGGCGGCCCAGATCGGTCAGCAGCAGGAAGCCGCGCTCAAGATCGGAGGCCAGTATCTGCGGCACATGGACGCCGGCTTGATCCAGCATCTGCGCGACCTTGACGAAGGGTCGGCAGTCTTCCTGGGGCGGCGGTGCGTCCATCACGATCAGGCTGCGCTCGCCACCCTGCCAGCGGAAGTAACGGCGGAAGCTGGCATCGCTGCTGGCCGCAGTGAGCTGCGCCGCCGGCACTTCGCCCCAGCCGCAACGGGCGAAGACTTCGGGTAATTGCTGTTCCAGCCAGGCGCTAAGGTCCAGCAGACGTTGATCTTGATGCGGCATCCAGGGGGTCTCCACGGCGCTAGCCGATAGGCGGGTCATGCTTTATTATCCTGCATCTTGTGCGACACGGCATGGTTCGTGTTGTGCTTGGTAGGCAGCTGTGCCAGCAGAACCTAAGCCTTTGAAATATAGGGTTTAAATCTACGAAACAGCACAAGTATCTGGCCTCGTTCAGGCTTATAAAGACCCGCATGCGGGGATGCGAATTCCCCGTGCAGGGAAAGGAGCGTCTCGAATTTGCCGTCCGGCGAGTTCGATCGAAGCCCATCGAAAAGACAATCCGGTAACCGCCGGCTTGCTCAAACACTCCATAGCCCTGAGGCGACATTCTCGCCTCAGGGCGAGAAGTCACCTCTGGCAATGGCTTGTTGGCCATCACCCTTGTCGAGAGACACCAGAGGTACTTGTCCTAAGCACAGAGCGAAAGCTCTGCTTGTCATTGTCCAACCATCGCCGGCACGGGATGGTAGCGGACTCGTTGTGCGACCAACGGTAGCCTAGGGAAACATGCGTCACTGGTAACGGTGGGGTATGAAGCTTTCCCGACAATGTAGCCCCCATTATGGGTGCGCACTCGCTGCGAGGCAGTGTTGCAGATGCTCGGAGCAGTACCGGGTTGAGGCGCTAGGCTGGCTGGTATGGGCAACACAAGTGAACTGCTGATAAACGTCGTAAGGATAACCATGCCCAAGCTGCTGTCAGGCATGAACCAAAAGGTACGAGGTCGGTTATCTCCGTGGGATGTGGGGATACGTCGCCATCATGACCTCCGGCGAAAAGGCAGGCCCTAACCCAGTCGTGTGACAAGCAGGGAACGTGGTAAGCCCGTATTGCTGCCCTTGTGGCAGGGGAGCCGTAAGGCGAACTGTTGGCGGTGCGGGTATGGGATTGCAGAAAAAGCGAATGCCGGGCTGTAATGGTTCGGATAGGGGTTCGAACATCACCCCACGGGAAACCGGGCAGACTTCTGCATGGTCTTTCGTCGCATGACGTCTGACTGACCTCACTCAAATAGGTGGCAAGCCCACCAGGCTCGTATCCCTTCACGGGATAGGGGAAACGCAAGGAGAAAACGGATGAACGCTTTTGCTCGTGAGATTCTCGCGGCCGCAAGGCAGGCTCCGGCCATCTACTTCGCGCCGCTCCTGGGTGCGATTCAGGAAGTAAAAGCCGAGTGGCAGCGCCAAGTGCGCGGCAACGAGGCCAGCTCTTCTCTGGATAGAAAGCGCTAGGAGCACCCGCAAGCCCTCCAGGGTTTGCCGTAGCCATCATCAACCCCGTTCGGGACCATTGTTCCCGAACGGGGGCAGTGCGTTTCCGCTCGGGTTCTACCTGAGAGGAAAGCAGCATGAAAGAACTCAGCCAGCCGGCCGAGTCTGCGTTTTCCGACACCCCGCAGCAATGGCACGACATCGACTGGTGTCGTGTGCAGCGGAATGTCCGAGGAATGCAGATACGGATTGCGAAGGCTTGTCGGGAAGGCAGATGGCGCAAGGTGAAAACCCTGCAAAGGATGCTGACCCGCTCGAAGTCGGCCAGATACTTGGCCGTACGACGAGTCACTGAAAACCAGGGCAAGCGCACGGCGGGAGTCGACCGCGTGCTCTGGGATACACCCCACGCGAAATGGAAAGCGGCTCAAGGGTTGAAGCGGCACGGATATCAGCCACGGCCTTTACGGCGCGTGTTCATTCCGAAGTCGAATGGGAAGGAGCGCCCTCTGGGTATCCCGACCATGACCGACAGGGCCATGCAGGCGCTGTATCTGCTGGCGCTGGCGCCCATTTCGGAAACCGCGGGTGATCCGAACAGCTACGGCTTCAGGATCGAGCGCTCTACGGCAGATGCAATGGGGCAGTTGTTCGTCTGCCTATCCAAGAAGGCTTCGGCCCAATGGGTATTGGAGGCGGATATACAAGGATGCTTCGACCACATCAACCATGACTGGCTGATCGCCAACGTCCCGACGGACAAGGCGGTTTTAAGGAAGTGGTTGAAGGCTGGTGTAGTACACAAGGGCCAGCTACAGGCAACGGACGCTGGTACGCCACAAGGCGGGATCATCTCGCCAACTTTGGCAAACATGGCACTCGATGGCCTGGAATCACAGCTCAAGCAGCACCTGAGCGTGACAAGGGCCAAGAAGCTGAAAGTCAATGTGGTGCGATACGCAGATGATTTTGTGATTACAGGTACCTCCCCGGAGGTACTGGAAAACGAGGTCAAACCTTGGGTAGAGCAGTTCCTGGCGGTACGCGGGCTGCGGTTGTCACCTGAGAAGACGCAGATCGTCCATATCGACCAAGGCTTCGACTTCCTGGGATGGAGCTTCCGCAAGTATCAAGGGAAGCTCCTGATCAAGCCCAGCAAGAAGAACGTCAAGGCGTTTTACAGCAAGGTCAAGGGAGTTATCGAGAGCAGCAAAACAGCAAGGCAGGAGGATCTAATCCGAGCGCTGAACCCGATGCTGCGAGGCTGGGCGCTATATCACCAGCCCGTAGTTGCCAAACAGGCGTACAGCCGCATGGACAGCAAAGTGCTCCTCAAACTCTGGCGTTGGGCGAAACGGCGGCACCCGAACAAATCGCTGGAATGGGTGCAAAAGCGGTATTTCAGCACCACTGGCGACAGAAATTGGGTGTTCGCCACCACGGTAACGGAAGGAGGTGGGGCAACACGGGAAATTGCGCTGTACTCGCTTGCGGGTACGCCAATCGAACGACACAAGAAGGTGAGCGGGGAGTACAACCCCTTCGATCCCTCCATGGAAGAAATGGGCGAAAAACTGCGGACGGAGCGGATGCTGAAAAAGCTGAAGTACCGGACTCAAGTTGCCAGCCTGTTCCAGAGTCAAAAAGGACTGTGTCTGCTGTGCAATCAACCGATTACCAGGGAAACAGGTTGGCATGACCACCACATTATCTACCGCTCACAAGGTGGTAGAGACTCCCTGGATAACCGGGTACTATTGCACCCAATTTGTCATACACAACTCCACATACGTGGCCTGACAGTGAGTAAGCCGGCCCTCTCGGGGGCTTTGTTAAAGGCTTGAGCCGTATGCGCTGAAAGGCGCACGTACGGTTCTTAGGGGGGAGTTGGCCAGCAATGGCCGGCTCCCACCCGACTCTCAGCCCATCGAGAGGCGTGCGGCCCAGCCGGCCGATGGCTCGCCGCAAGCACGGACCAAAAAACAAGATGGCAGTCAAATACCCCGCGTTTCGTAAAAAATTCCCTCTACTGGTTACTGGCGGTCTGCTTGCATTGCAACCGGTAGCTGTACCTTTTGTCTTCGCAGCCGAACAGTTCGCCTGCCAGCCCGACGCCTCCGGCGGCTGGAACTGCGCGTCCAATGAAGCCAGTCAGACCCTGCCACCGCGCCCGGTACACAGCGGCAGCACCGTGAGCACATCGAGCACCGCCAAGTCGACGAGCAGCAAGGCGCAAGCGCCAACGGCGACGACCAAGCTGGTCACCGAAAGCAAGGGCCGCGCCCTCGCCTCTCGCAGCGCCGATTACAGCCATCTCGACTGGGTTCCGCGCGAGCAGCTGACCCCGGCTCAGCTCGCCGAAACTGGTCCTTACTGCGCCGGTACCTATGTCGAGCCCGACCGTCCCGGCAAGTTCGACACCACCCCGATGAGCGAAGCGCCGACCTATGTGTCGGCCAAAGCCACCCGCTACGAGCAGGAACAGGAAGTCGCCACCCTCGCCGGTGACGTGTTGCTGCGTCAGGGCAGCATTCAGGTCGAGGCGGACGAAGCCAGCCTGCACCAGCTGGAAAATCGCGGCGAGCTGACCGGCAATGTGCGCTTCCGCGACCGCGATGCATTGCTGGTCGGCGACCGCGCCGAGATCTTCCTCGACAGCGGCGAAGCCAAGGTGGAAAACGCCGAGTACGTCGTGCATTCCGGCAAGGTGCGTGGCAGCGCGCAATACGCCAAGCGTGAAGAAACCGCGATCATTCGCCTCAAGGACGGTACCTACACCAGCTGCGAGCCCGGCGAAAACAGCTGGCACCTGCAAGGCAACAACGTCACGCTGAACCCGGCCACGGGCTTCGGCTCGGCCACCAACGTCACGCTGCGGGTCAAGGATGTTCCGGTGTTCTACACACCCTACATCCATTTCCCCATCGACGACCGTCGCCAGTCGGGCTTTCTCGCGCCGAGCATCGGCTCGTCCAGCGATACCGGCCTCTCGCTGCAGACGCCCTATTACTTCAACCTGGCGCCGAACTTCGACGCGACGCTGTATCCGCACCTGATGACCGACCGCGGCCTGCTGATGGAAGGCGAGTTCCGCTACCTGACCCGCAGCAGCGAGGGCCAGTTCGGCGCGGCTTACCTGGACGACAGCAACGACGACCGCGAACTGCAGTCCGAGTACGAAGACCAGCGTTGGATGTACAGCTGGCAGAACCGTACCGGGCTGGACTCGCGCTGGCTCGCCGAAGTGGACTACACCGATCTCAGCGATCCGTACTACTTCCAGGATCTGGACACTAATCTGGATATCGATCAGCCGGATCACCTCGATCAGCGCGGTACGCTTACCTACCGCGGCAATACCTATACCGCACGCCTCAACATGCACGCCTATGAGCGCGCCACCGTCGCCGACATCACCCCGTATGAGCGACTGCCGCAGCTAACCCTGGATGGACGCCTGCCGTTCCAGCCAGGCGGTCTGAACTTCGCCTACAAGACCGAGTTCGTCAGCTTCCAACGCAGCCTGCGCGACGGCAACTTCATCAACGAAGACGGCAACCCAGAGCAGTGGTACGACGATCGCCTGCGTGGCCTGACGCGCGCCGAGGGCGAGCGCATACATCTCGAGCCGGGCGTCAGCCTGCCGCTAAACTGGTCGTGGGGCTTCATTACCCCGTCACTGAAGTACGCTTATACCCAATACGATCTGGATCTGGACGCTCGCGGGCGTAATCCGGCACTCGACGGAGTCACCAATTTCAAACGCTCGCCCGATCGCAGCGTCCCGATCCTCAGCGTCGACAGCGGCCTGTACTTCGACCGAGACACCCAGTGGTTCGGCAAGGACTATCGTCAGACTCTCGAGCCGCGCCTGTTCTACCTGTACGTGCCGGAGGAAGATCAAGACAATATCCCGGTTTTCGATACCGGCGAAAGTAGCTTCAGCTATTCCTCGCTGTGGCGCGAGAACCGCTTCTCTGGCAATGATCGGATCGGCGATGCGAATCAGGTTTCACTCGGCGTCTCCAGCCGCTGGGTCGAGCCCAACGGTTTCGAGCGCCAGCGCTTCAGCATCGGACAGAGCTATTACTTTCGGGATCGTGAAGTTCAGCTGCCGGGCATGACCGTTGCGGACCGCGCGGATGCAAGGGCAGACGTGTCGCCCTACGCGCTGGAGTACATGTACCGCTACAACCGAGACTGGCGCTTCACCTCGACTTTCAACTGGGATCCGGATGCGAGCAGCACTCGCTCGGGCAGTGCTATGTGGCATTACCAGCCGGAAGACAACCCCAACAAGATCATCAACCTGGGCTACCGCTATCGCAATGATGCAATCCGTTTCGACCAGGCAACTGGCGAGTGGACCTATGGTGGCGATTACGGCACCCCCGGCACGCCGGAATACATCAAGGACTATTACAAGATCAACCAGCATGACTTCTCCGTCATCTGGCCGATCGTCCCGCAATGGAGCGTCATCGCCCGCTGGCAGCACGACTATAGCCGCAGCCGTACCCTGGAAGCCTTCGGTGGCTTCGAGTACGACAGCTGCTGCTGGAAACTGCGCCTGATCAATCGCTACTGGATCGACTACGACGAGACCAGCCTCAACCCTGATCGCAACGACGAGCCGGATAACGGCATCTTCCTGCAGATCGTGCTCAAAGGGCTCGGCGGCGTAGTCGGCAATGCGACCGAAACTTTCCTCGACGAAGGCATCCAAGGCTACCGTGAACGTGAAGATCAAGCTTTCTGAAGTACTGCGCCCGCTCGCGCTCGGCGCTCTGCTGCTGAGCGCCGCGAGCCTCGCGCCTGCAGCCCTCGCCCAGGTTCAACCCCTCGACCGCGTGGTGGCTATCGTCGATAACGACGTCATCATGCAAAGCCAGCTCGAACAGCGTATTCGCGAAGTTCAGCAGACCATCGACAAGCGCGGCGCCGATGTGCCGCCCATGGACGTCCTGCAACAGCAGGTGCTGGAGCGCCTGATCACCGAGAACCTGCAGCTGCAGATAGGTGAGCGCTCCGGCATCCGCATTTCCGATGAAGAACTCAATCAGGCCATGGGCACCATTGCCCAGCGCAACAACATGTCGCCGGAGCAGTTTCGTGAAGCCCTGGTACGCGACGGCCTGAGTCTGGAGACGGCCCGCGAACAGATCCGCCGCGAGATGATCATCAGCCGCGTGCGCCAGCGTCGCGTGGCGGAACGCATTCAGGTGTCCAACCAGGAAGTGCAGAACTTCCTGGCCTCCGACCTCGGCAAGCTGCAGTTGTCCGAGGAATACCACCTGGCCAATATCCTCATTCCGGTACCAGAAGCTGCGGATTCCGCAACCATCCAGGCCGCCGAACGCACCGCCATGGATACCTACCAGCAGCTTCAGCAAGGTGCAGACTTCGCTCGCCTAGCCGTCGCGCGCTCCGGTAGCGAGAACGCGCTGGAAGGCGGCGACATGGGCTGGCGCAAAGCGGCTCAGCTGCCACCGCCCTTTGATACCGCCGTGCGCGAGCTGTCGGTTGGCGAGGTCACCGAACCGGTCCGCACGCCGCCAGGCTTCATCATGGTAAAGCTGCTGGAGAAGCGCGGAGGCGAAACACAGGTGCGCGACGAAGTGCATGTCCGCCACATCCTGATCAAGCCCAGCGCAATCCGTAGCGAAGAAGAGGCCCGCCTGCTGGTGCAGCGCCTGCGTGATCGCATCAGCGCTGGCGAAGACTTCGCCGAGCTGGCCAAGAGCTTTTCCGAAGACCCTGGTTCGGCGCTCAACGGCGGCGACCTGAACTGGATCGACCCGGCCTCTCTGGTGCCCGAGTTCCGCGAAGTCATGGCCAATACGGCAAGCGGCGAATTGTCCCCGGTGTTCAAGTCGCCCTACGGCTGGCACGTCCTCGAGGTGCTCGGCCGCCGTGCGACCGATGCCAGTGAGCAGTTCCGCGAGCAACAGGCGCTGAGCCTGCTGCGCAACCGCAAGTACGACGAAGAGCTGCAGGCGTGGTTACGCCAGATCCGCGACGAAGCCTACGTCGAGATCAAGCTCTAATCTTCACGCTGTACCTACAAGCAACAGGAATGCGGGGTGATGGCCGAAGGGTCGCCACCCCGTTTTCATTTCAGGCGGTTGAACGCCACACGCCATGCAGAGAGAAGCCTGATGACCGCTCCCCGCCCCTTCGTTCTCACCCCCGGCGAACCGGCCGGCATCGGCCCGGACTTGTGCCTGCTGCTGGCGCGCGAGGCCCAGCCTCAGATCCTGGTAGCCATCGCCAGTTGTTCGCTGCTGGCAGAGCGCGCCTCGCAACTGGGGCTGACGATTGAGCTGCGGGAAGTCGGGCCACATGGCTGGCCAAGCCAACCGGCGCCGGCCAACTGCCTGTATGTCTGGGATACTCCCTTGGATGCACCGGTGATCGCGGGCCAGCTCGACGCGCGCAACGGCCACTACGTACTGGAAACGCTGACCCGAGCTGGAAACGGGTGTCTCGACGGCAGCTTCGCCGGCATGATCACCGCGCCGGTGCACAAGGGTGTGATCAATGAGGCCGGCATCCCCTTTTCAGGCCATACCGAGTTTCTCGCCGAGCTGACCCGCACCGAGCAGGTGGTCATGATGCTGGCCACGCACGGATTGCGTGTCGCGCTGGTCACCACCCACCTGCCGCTCAAGGATGTCGCCGCGGCGATTACCGCGGAGCGCCTGGAGCGGGTTACGCGAATCCTGCACCACGATCTGGTCAGCAAGTTCGGCATTACCCAACCACGTATTCTTGTCTGCGGCCTGAACCCCCATGCGGGTGAGGGCGGCCATCTGGGCCGCGAAGAAATCGAGATCATCGAGCCGGTGCTGACCAGGCTGCGTGACGAGGGGCTTGATCTGATCGGCCCGCTGCCAGCCGATACGCTGTTCACCCCAAAAAATCTCGAGTTCTGCGACGCAGTGCTGGCGATGTACCACGACCAGGGCCTGCCGGTACTCAAGTACAAGGGTTTTGGTGCCGCGGTCAACGTGACCCTGGGCCTGCCGATCGTTCGCACGTCGGTAGATCATGGCACCGCGCTGGATCTGGCCGGCAGCGGCAAGATCGACACAGGCAGCCTGCGGGTCGCACTGGAAACGGCCTACCAGATGGTCGGCAGCCAGAGCTAGCACGCACCCCACGCGGCTCGAACGATCTTCTTGTCGCCCTCGCCTGCTAAAATACGCGCCTTATTCGTTTTCAGCTTTGAGCTTCAGGCTTCAAGCTGCGCCCTGGAGCCCCGATGTCCGATTATCAGCACCGCGCACGCAAGCGCTTTGGCCAGAACTTCCTGCACGACGCTGGCGTCATTCACCGCATCCTGCGGGCGATTCATGCCAAACCGGGTGAGCGACTGGTGGAGATCGGCCCAGGCCAGGGTGCATTGACCGAAGGACTGCTCGACAGCGGCGCGCATCTGGATGTCGTCGAGCTCGACCTCGACCTGATCCCCATCCTGCAGGGCAAATTCGCTGGGCGCGAGAACTTCAATCTGCACCAGGGCGACGCGCTGAAGTTCGACTTCGGTCGCCTCAGCGCAGAGCCGAACAGCCTGCGAATCGTCGGCAACCTGCCCTACAACATCTCTACCCCGCTGATCTTTCACCTGCTCGACCACGCGCACCTGATCCGCGACATGCATTTCATGCTGCAGAAGGAAGTGGTCGAACGCCTGGCCGCGCTGCCGGGCGGCGGCGACTGGGGCCGACTGTCGATCATGGTGCAGTATCACTGCCGGGTAGAGCACCTGTTCAACGTCGGTCCGGGTGCGTTCAACCCGGCGCCAAAGGTCGATTCGGCGATCGTTCGCCTGGTGCCACATGAGACGCTGCCGCATCCAGCGCGCGATCACCATCAACTGGAGCGCGTAGTGCGCGAGGCGTTCAACCAACGGCGCAAGACCTTGCGCAATACCCTCAAGGGGCTGCTGGACGCCGACGCCATCGCAGCGGCGGATGTGGATGGCA
Organism: Stutzerimonas kunmingensis; assembly: GCF_021432085.1. GTDB lineage: Bacteria > Pseudomonadota > Gammaproteobacteria > Pseudomonadales > Pseudomonadaceae > Stutzerimonas. The sequence continues at coordinate 4,003,737 of NZ_CP090366.1, forward strand.
GCCTGCGACCCGAACAACTGGATCTGGCGGCCTTCGTTCGCCTTTCCGACCAACTGACAGAACGCAGCTGAGGCTTCGGTCTCTACCCTGCCTTCAACAGCGAGCAGACTCATGTCCGACGATAACCGCTACCGCATCGACGTCAGCGTCACGCCTCGCTATCTGGCCGCGCAATCGGAGCCGGAACAAAACCGCTATGCCTTTGCCTACACCGTAACCATCGAAAACAATGGCGAGGTGGCGGCGCAGCTGCTGTCGCGACACTGGATCATCACCGATGGCGACGGCCAGGTGCAGGAAGTGCGCGGTGCCGGCGTCATTGGCGAGCAGCCGCTGATCGCACCAGGCGAACACCACGTCTACACCAGCGGAACGCTGCTGGCCACCTGTGTCGGCAGCATGCAAGGCAGCTATGAGATGTTGGCCGAGGATGGTCACAGTTTCGATGCGCTCATTGCGCCGTTCCGCCTGGCCGTACCCGGAGCATTGCATTGACGACCTATGCCGTCGGCGACCTGCAAGGTTGCCTCGAACCGCTGACCTGTTTGTTGGAGCGCGTCGACTTCAGCCCTTCGCGAGACTGCCTGTGGCTGGCCGGCGACCTGGTCAACCGCGGCCCGCAATCGCTCGAGGCACTGCGCTTCGTACGCGATCTCGGGTCGTCCGCAATCACCGTCCTCGGCAATCACGACCTGCACCTGCTGGCTGTGGCTCACAACATAGAGCGCATGCGCAAGTCCGACACGCTGCAAGCAATTCTGGCAGCGCCGGATCGGACCGACCTAATCGACTGGCTGCGCCAGCAGAAGCTCATCCATTACGAAGCTGCGCGTCACACCGCAATGGTGCATGCCGGCATTCCGCCGCAGTGGTCGCTGGAAAAGGCACTCAAGCGCGCCTCGGAAGTCGAGCAGGCACTGCAGGACGACGCACTGCTGATGCCGTTCCTCGACGGCATGTACGGTAATCAACCGTCGAAATGGAACAAGGAGCTGCACGGGGTGCCGCGACTGCGCCTGATCACCAACTACTTCACCCGCATGCGTTTCTGCAAGGCCGACGGCACGCTCGATCTGGAAGCGAAGGAAGGCGCCGACAGCGCCCCCGCCGGCTACTCGCCTTGGTTTAGCCACGCCAATCGCAAGACCCGCAACGTCAAACTGATCTTTGGTCACTGGGCTGCGCTGGAGGGTCAATGCGACGAGCCGAACGTCTTCGCGCTGGACACTGGCTGCGTCTGGGGCAACGCCATGACCTTGATGAACCTCGACAGCGGCGAAATGCACCGCTGCGAATGTGAACACGGGAAACCCGCATGACAGACTTCAAACGCATCCCGCCAGAACAGGCGCAGACCATGCGCAGCAGCGGCGCCGTGATCGTGGACATCCGCGATCCGCACAGCTATGCCAATGGCCATATCAGTGGCTCGCTGCATCTGGACAACCACTCGCTGCCGGATTTCATTGCCGCCGCCGATCTCGACCAGCCGCTGATCGTCACCTGCTACCACGGCCACTCCAGCCAGAGCGCAGCGGCCTATCTGGTCAATCAGGGCTTTTCGGACGTCTACAGCCTCGACGGCGGCTTCGAACTCTGGCGTCACACCTATCCGGCCGATGTCGAGCGCGGCGAAGAACAAGCGTAAAAATTTATTTCCCTTCGATAGCCCGCCATCCGCGGGCTAGGCGCTATCAACAGCCGAACGGCAGCGCCTAAATCTCCTCCTCGCCCTTGACCTTGCCGAATCCGAACTATCCTTGAGTTCAGGCCATCCAAATAAACGAAGCCGGGAAACGGCTGACGGATTTCAGGGTTTCGACCATTAGGTGTTCGGGGGAACTCCACTGGCCGCCACTTCGGCCGGGCCCAGAGTGCCTGATGACGCGCCTATTCGTGCATCGATCGAGGTGAAGTCATGAGCATTTTCAGCCACTTCCAACAACGTTTCGAAGCGACCCGCCAGGAGGAGTATTCCCTCCAGGAATATCTCGATCTGTGCAAGGCGGACCCAGGTACCTATGCCAGCGCCGCCGAGCGCCTGCTGATGGCGATCGGCGAGCCCGAACTGGTCGACACATCGGTCGACTCGCGACTGTCGCGCATCTTCTCCAACAAGGTGATCCGCCGTTATCCGGCATTCGAGGATTTCCATGGCATGGAGGAGTGCATCGACCAGATCGTTTCCTACTTCCGTCACGCCGCGCAGGGGCTGGAAGAGAAGAAGCAGATCCTCTATCTCCTCGGTCCGGTGGGCGGGGGTAAATCGTCGCTTGCCGAGAAGCTCAAGCAGCTGATGGAGCATGTGCCCTTCTACGCAATCAAGGACTCGCCAGTGTTCGAGTCGCCATTGGGGCTGTTCAACCCAATCGAAGATGCGCAGATCCTCGAGGAGGACTACGGCATTCCTCGGCGCTACCTGAACTCGATCATGTCGCCCTGGGCCACCAAGCGCCTGCAGGAGTTCGGCGGCGACATCTCCAAATTCCGCGTGGTCAAGCTGTACCCGTCGATCCTCAACCAGATCGCGGTTGCCAAGACCGAACCCGGCGACGAAAACAACCAGGACATCTCCTCGCTGGTGGGCAAGGTCGATATCCGCAAGCTGGAAGAGTTTCCGCAGAACGACGCCGACGCCTATAGCTACTCGGGCGCGCTGTGCCGGGCCAACCAGGGCCTGATGGAGTTCGTCGAGATGTTCAAGGCACCGATCAAGGTGCTGCACCCGCTGCTGACCGCCACCCAGGAAGGCAACTACAACAGCACCGAAGGCCTCGGCGCGATTCCTTACAGCGGCATCCTCCTGGCCCACTCCAACGAGTCGGAATGGCACAGCTTCCGCAACAACAAGAACAACGAAGCCTTCATCGACCGTATCTACATCGTCAAGGTGCCCTACTGCCTGCGGGTCAGTGACGAGATCAAGATCTACGACAAGCTGCTGACCAACAGCTCGCTGGCCCATGCCCATTGCGCGCCGGACACCCTGAAGATGCTCGCACAGTTCTCGGTGCTGTCGCGCCTGAAGGAGCCGGAGAACTCCAACATCTATTCGAAGATGCGCGTGTATGACGGCGAGAACCTCAAGGACACCGATCCCAAGGCCAAGTCGATCCAGGAATACCGCGACACCGCCGGCGTCGACGAAGGCATGAACGGCCTTTCCACCCGCTTCGCCTTCAAGATCCTGTCCAAGGTCTTCAACTTCGACCCACACGAGATCGCCGCCAACCCGGTGCACCTGCTCTACGTGCTGGAGCAGCAGATCGAGCAGGAACAGTTCCCCGCCGAAGTCCGCGAACGCTACCTGCGCTTCATCAAGGAGTACCTGGCGCCGCGCTACATCGAGTTCATCGGCAAGGAGATTCAGACTGCCTACCTCGAGTCCTACAGCGAGTACGGGCAGAACATCTTCGACCGCTACGTGCTGTATGCGGATTTCTGGATTCAGGATCAGGAGTACCGCGATCCGGAAACCGGCGAGATCCTCAATCGCGTGGCGCTCAACGAGGAACTGGAGAAGATCGAGAAGCCGGCCGGCATCAGCAATCCGAAGGACTTCCGCAACGAGATTGTCAACTTCGTGCTGCGCGCCCGCGCCAACAACAACGGCAAGAACCCGTCGTGGCTGTCCTACGAGAAGCTGCGCGTGGTGATCGAGAAGAAGATGTTCTCCAACACCGAGGACCTGCTGCCAGTCATCAGCTTCAACGCCAAGGCGAGCAAGGAAGACCAGAAGAAGCACAACGACTTCGTCGTGCGCATGGTCGAGCGTGGCTACACCGAGAAGCAGGTTCGCCTGCTGTCCGAATGGTATCTGCGGGTGCGTAAATCGCAGTAAGTGGCTGGAAGCCTGAAGCTGGAAGCATCGCGGCACGCTTCCAGCTTCAGGCCTATGGTTTCAGCCAAGCCCGGAGGGCCTATGAGCTACGTGATCGATCGTCGCCTGAATGGCAAGAACAAGAGCACGGTGAACCGCCAGCGTTTCCTGCAGCGGTACCGTGGGCATATCAAGAAGGCGGTGGAGGAAGCCGTCGGCCGGCGCTCCATCACCGACATGGAACATGGCGAGCAGATCAGCATTCCCGGCCGCGACATCGATGAGCCGGTGCTGCACCACGGCCGCGGCGGCCGCCAGACCATCGTCCATCCGGGCAACAAGGAGTTCGTTGCCGGCGAACGCATCCCCAGGCCGCAGGGCGGCGGCGGTGGCCAGGGCGCCGGCCAGGCCAGCAATAGCGGCGACGGCATGGACGACTTCGTCTTCCAGATCACCCAGGAAGAATTCCTCGATTTCATGTTCGAGGACCTCGAACTGCCCAATCTGGTAAAGCGTCACCTGACCGGCACCGATACCTTCAAAACCGTGCGGGCCGGCATCAGCAACGAGGGCAACCCGTCGCGCATCAACATCGTGCGCACGCTGCGCTCGGCCCATGCCAGACGCATTGCGCTATCTGGCAGCAGCCGTGCACAACTGCGCACACTGAAGGCAGAGCTGGAGCGACTACGTCTTGAGGAGCCGAACAACTTCGGCGACATCAAGGCCACCGAGGAGGAGATCGAAAGGCTGAAGGCGCGCATCAAACGCGTGCCATTCCTCGACACCTTCGATCTGAAATACAACCTGCTGGTCAAGCATCCCAACCCCAGCTCCAAGGCAGTGATGTTCTGCCTGATGGACGTTTCCGGCTCCATGACTCAGGCCACCAAGGACATCGCCAAGCGCTTCTTCATCCTGCTGTACCTTTTCCTCAAGCGGAACTACGACAAGATCGATGTGGTGTTCATCCGTCACCACACCAGCGCCAAGGAAGTCGACGAGGAAGAGTTCTTCTACTCGCGGGAGACCGGCGGCACCATCGTCTCCAGCGCCCTGAAGATGATGCAGGAGATCATGGCCGAGCGTTACCCGGCCAACGAGTGGAACATCTACGCCGCTCAGGCTTCCGACGGCGACAACTGGAACGACGATTCGCCGCTGTGCCGCGACATCCTGATCAACCAGATCATGCCGTTCGTGCAGTACTTCACCTACGTTGAAATCACCCCGCGCGAACACCAGGCGCTCTGGTACGAGTACAACCAGGTCGCAGAAGCCTTTTCCGATGCGTTCGCCCAACAGCAGTTGGTCAGCGCCGGGGACATCTACCCAGTGTTCCGCGAACTCTTCCAGCGGCGCATGACCAGCTGAGGTGTGCAGCATGAAGCGACAGCCCATTTCTACCGGCTCGGAATGGACCTTCGACCTGATTCGGCAGTACGACCGCGAGATCGGCCGCATCGCCGAGCGCTACGCGCTGGACACCTACCCGAACCAGATCGAGGTGATCACCGCCGAGCAGATGATGGACGCCTACGCCTCGGTTGGCATGCCGCTGGGTTACCACCACTGGTCCTACGGCAAGCAGTTCCTGCACACCGAGAAACACTACAAGCGCGGGCAGATGGGTCTGGCCTACGAGATCGTCATCAATTCCGATCCCTGCATCGCCTACCTGATGGAAGAGAACACCATGTGCATGCAGGCACTGGTGATCGCCCACGCCAGCTACGGGCACAACAGCTTCTTCAAGGGCAATTACCTGTTCCGCACCTGGACCGACGCCAGCTCGATCATTGATTACCTGGTGTTCGCCAAGCAGTACATCATGCAATGCGAGGAGCGGCACGGCATCGATGCGGTGGAAGACCTGCTCGACTCCTGCCACGCACTGATGAACTACGGTGTCGACCGCTACAAGCGTCCCTACCCCATCTCTGCAGAAGAAGAGCGCCGACGCCAGAAGGATCGCGAGGAGCATCTGCAACGGCAGATCAACGACCTCTGGCGCACCATTCCCAAGGGCACGGACAAGGGCGATGGGTTGGCGGACAGTCAGCGTTTCCCGGCAGAGCCGCAGGAAAACATCCTCTATTTCATCGAGAAGCATGCCCCGCTGCTGGAGCCATGGCAGCGCGAGGTGGTGCGTATCGTGCGCAAGATCGCGCAGTACTTCTATCCACAGCGCCAGACCCAGGTGATGAACGAAGGCTGGGCGACATTCTGGCACTACACCCTGCTCAACGATCTGTATGACGAGGGCCTGGTCACCGACGGCTTCATGATGGAGTTTCTGCAGTCGCATACCAGCGTGATCTACCAGCCAGGCTTCGACAGCCCCTACTACAGCGGCATCAACCCCTACACACTGGGCTTCGCCATGTATCAGGACATCCGCCGGATTTGCGAGCACCCCACCGAGGAGGACAAGCGCTGGTTCCCGGAGATCGCCGGCAGCGACTGGCTGACCACCGTCAAGTTCGCCATGAACAACTTCAAGGATGAGAGCTTTATCCTGCAGTTTCTCTCGCCTAAGGTGATCCGCGACCTCAAGCTGTTCAGCATCCTTGACGATGACCGCAAGGACGAGCTGCTGGTCCCGGCGATCCACGATGAAAGTGGTTACCACACCATTCGCGAACTGCTCGCCGCGCAATACAACCTCGGCAACCGCGAGCCCAACGTCCAGGTATGGAACGTCGACCGTCGCGGCGATCGCTCGCTGACCTTGCGTCACATGCAGCACGACCGCAAGCCATTGGGCGGGTCCACCGAAGAGGTGCTCAAGCATCTGCATCGGCTGTGGGGCTTCGATGTGCACCTGCAGTCGATGCAGGACGACAAGCTGGTCAATACCCATCACATGCCACCAAGACCCAGCAGCGATGCAGAGACCGACAACCGTTTTCCCGGCATGAACTTCGCCTGACAGTGGGCCGCGGCCCACCTCCGCGACCCTTCCTTACCCGCCACGCTGTAGCCTCAGCGCCGATATCCTTTATCCTCCGCGCCAACGGAGGTGGACATGCAGATCTATAAAGTCGGCGGCGCGGTGCGCGACCGTCTGTTGGGGCGCCCGGTGACCGAGGTCGACTGGCTGGTGGTCGGTGCCACGCCGGAAGAAATGCAGGCCAGCGGCTTCCGCCCGGTCGGTGCGGACTTCCCGGTTTTCCTGCACCCGCAGACCGGCGAGGAATACGCCCTGGCGCGCACCGAGCGCAAAAGCGGTCGTGGCTATGGCGGATTTACCTTCCATGCCAGCCCCGACGTCACCCTCGAAGAAGACCTGCAGCGCCGCGATCTCACCATCAATGCCATCGCCGAAGATGACCAGGGCCAGCTGATCGATCCATACGGCGGTCAGCGCGACCTGCGGGCACGGCTATTGCGCCACGTTTCCCCCGCTTTCGCCGAAGATCCGTTGCGTGTTCTGCGCGTGGCGCGCTTCGCTGCACGCTATGCCGAACTGGGTTTCCGTATCGCCGACGAGACACTTGAGCTGATGCGCCAGCTGGCGCGCTCCGGCGAGTTGTCGGCGCTGACGGCGGAACGCAGCTGGAAAGAGATTTCGCGTGCGCTGATGGAGCCGCGGCCGGATGTGTTCATTCAGGTGCTGCAGGACTGTGACGCGCTGGCCGAGCTGTTCCCGGAACTGGCCGCCACCTTCGCCAAGGGCAATGCTGCCGGTGGGCACCTGCTTGGCACGCTTCGGCAGTGCGCCGAACATGCTCAGCCACTGCCGATACGCTGGGCCTGCCTGCTACTTGGCTGCACGACGTCGGCCGATAGCCAGCAACCACGTCTGGCCGCCATCGATACACTCAACCAACGCTGCAAGGCGCCGAGGGATTGCCAGGAACTGGCGATGCTGCTCGGCAGGTATCAGGACGACGCGTTCAACGCCAAGAAACTGCATGCCGATGCACTGCTCGACATGCTGCAGCATTTCGACATCTACCGGCGGCCGGAGCGCTTCGAGCAGTTCGTCGCGGCTTGTGAAATGCACGCCCTGGCAGGCGCGCCCGGCGAGTTGCACTTCGAAGCCGATTATCTGCACGGCGCCGCCAGCGCGGCCCGTGCCGTGCCGGTCAAACCGCTGCTGGATCAAGGATTCAAAGGTGCCGAGCTGGGCAAAGCGCTCAGTGCTGCGCGCCTCGATGCCCTGAGCATCTACTGCCGGGAATATTCGCAGTAAGGCGATTCAGGCGCGCTGTGGAGGATGGTTGCGGATCAGATCGGCAGGCGTAAGCTCGCTGCCGCGCCACTGAAACGGCACTGGCCAGAGCTGCTGGTCAATGGATGACTGCGCCCACAGATCGGCAAAGGCCTCTCCTGCAGCGGGATGTTTGACGGTCGGCGCCAATAACGCCAGCGGCCAGAGCACGAAGGCGTTCTTCAGGATCTCCGCACGCGGCAGCAGCAAGCCATGGAAGTTGCCGACCAGCTCGCCATACAGCAGCACATCGATATCCAGCGGCAACCCCTTGCGATCCGGCGCGTAACGGCCGTTGTCCGCCTCAATGAACTTGAGCCTGCGGTCCAGTTCCGTCAGCGGCAGGTCGGTGTAGCCGGCGACCACCAGGTTGTAGAAGTTGTCGCCCCTATAGCCCACCGCCAGGCTCTCGAACACTGGCGAGCAACGCATATCCTGCAGCAGCTCGGCCAGCGCATCGAGCCCGGCATGCAGGCGCTCGATGCGCTGCACATTGCTGCCCAGGCCGAGCATGACGGGGGTCAGCGACATCCGCGTTCGATCTCCACGCCCAGCGCACGGGCACGCGCATTGACGCCTGGTTTGGTGACCCGCAGGCGCAGCCAGACGATGCCGAACTCACTCATCAACTTTTGCGCCAGACGCTCGGCGAACGTCTCGACCAATTCGAAGCGAGCTTCGGCAGCAAAGCGATCGATGGACGCCGCGACCTGGGCGTAATCCAGCGCTTTGTCCAGCTCGTCATGCTCGGCGGCGGGACGGATGTCCCAGCCCAGCGTCAGATCGAGCTGCAGGCACTGGCGAATCCCGCGCTCCCAGTCGTAGGCGCCGATTACCGTATCCACTTCCAGGCCTTCGATGAAGACTGTATCCACGCAACGTTCTCCTGCGGCACGACAAGCTCGAAACGCGCCGTTAGACTCATAGGCTCCCTGCCCCGGATGGATTCCATGTTCTGGCTGCTGACCTTGCTCGCGTACCTGATCGGCTCGCTGTCATTCGCCATACTGCTTAGCCGCCTGGCCGGAATGCCCGACCCGCGTGCCGGCGGCTCCGGCAACCCCGGCGCCACCAATATGCTTCGTCTGGCAGGCAAGCGACTGGCGATCTGCACGCTGTTCGGCGATCTGCTCAAGGGCCTGCTGCCCGTACTATTGGCCGCCTCGCTGGACATGTCCGTCCAGCAACAGGCCTGGATCGGTCTGGCAGCGGTCTGCGGCCATCTCTATCCGTTGTATTTTCGCTTCCGTGGCGGCAAGGGTGTCGCCACCGCCGCCGGCACCCTGCTCGCGCTCTACCCGCCGGCCGCACTGCTGGCCATCGTCGCCTGGCTGCTGGTATTCCGCCTGACCCGGACCAGCTCGCTGGCTGCCCTTATCGCCCTGCCGCTATGCCTGCCACTGCTGGCCTGGCAGCAACCCGGCGCGCTGTTGCCGATGAGCCTGCTCGCCACACTGATCGTCTGGCGCCATCGCAGCAACGTGCGCGACCTGTTCGCCGGCCGGGAACGGCATTTCTGACCGCTCTGACGCTCATCAGATCGCCGGCAGTGTGTCCATCGACCAACGCGGCTGTACGGTGATCGCCGGACCATCATGCTGCCCGGCGAGCAAGCGCTGACAGCCAGCGTAAGCGATCATCGCACCGTTGTCGGTGCAGAAACGTGGCCGCGCATAGAAGACCTGACCCTTGAACTCACCGAGCATCCGCTCCAGCGACTGGCGCAGAGACTGATTAGCGCTGACCCCGCCGGCGATGACCAGCGACTTCAGGCCCGTCTGCCTAAGGGCTCGGCGACACTTGATGGTCAGCGTCTCGACCACAGCCTGCTGGAACGCCAGCGCGATGTCGCAGCGGGTCTGCTCGGATTCGTCGCCCGCGCTGCGGCACTGCTGCCAGGTATTGAGGGTAAAGGTCTTCAGACCGCTGAAACTGAAATCCAGACCGGGCCGATCAGTCATCGGCCGCGGAAAGACGAAGCGTCCCGGAGCGCCCTGCTCGGCCAGACGGGCGATTTCCGGCCCGCCGGGATAGCGCAAACCCATCAGCTTTGCCGTCTTGTCGAAGGCCTCGCCAGCGGCATCGTCCACCGATTCACCGAGCAGCTCGTATCGGCCAATGCCATCCACGCGAACAAGCTGCGTATGGCCACCCGACACCAGCAAGGCGACGAACGGAAATTGCGGCGGCTGCGCTTCGAGCATCGGCGCCAGCAGGTGACCTTCCATATGGTGCACGCCGACAGCCGGTACGCCCCAGGCCAACGCCAGCGCCTGGGCGCAGGAGGCCCCAACCAGCAGCGCACCGACCAGTCCGGGACCGGCCGTATAGGCCACCGCATCGATCTGGCCGGCCTCGCGGCCCGCCTCCTCCAGCACCTGGCGAATCAGCGGCAGCATGCGTTTCACGTGATCGCGCGAGGCGAGCTCAGGCACCACGCCGCCATAGACGCGATGCAGGTCGATCTGGCTGAATAGCGCGTCGGCCAGCAGGCCCTGTTCGCTGTCGTAAAGCGCGACACCAGTCTCGTCGCAGGACGTTTCCAACCCCAGCACCAGCATGGGTTCAACCTTTCCGGAGGGCGAATGAAGCCGTGCATATTAATCGTCGGGCCGTCCGACCGACCAGCGCTTTTCGATCAGGGGCTTTGCATTCCGCAATTGGAGCGGGTAACATCCGCAACCCTTAAAACCAGCGTGCTTGCGAGTCATTGCCGAAGCGCGTTGCCACCGGTAATCAAGTGAAGGTAAGTCCTGGATGCCCGCTGTCAAAGTTAAAGAGAATGAACCCTTCGACGTAGCACTGCGTCGCTTCAAGCGTTCCTGCGAAAAAGCAGGCGTTCTGGCCGAAGTCCGCTCGCGCGAGTTCTACGAGAAGCCGACTTCCGAGCGCAAGCGCAAGGCTGCCGCTGCAGTCAAGCGTCACGCCAAGAAAGTGCAGCGCGAGCAGCGCCGCAGCGTCCGCCTGTACTAATCCAGTACAGCTGACGTCGCATCAAGCCCGGCTCAGGCCGGGCTTTGCATTGCATGCTTACTCCGCTTCGCCAGCCGGCGAAAGGCCGGAGTTTTTTCATTTCCGGCTCATGCAATGCGAGCGTAATCTGATACCTCTATGGCCGGCCTGATCCCCCAATCCTTCATCGACGACCTGCTCAATCGCTCCGACATCGTCGAGGTGGTCGGCTCGCGCATCCAACTGAAAAAGGCCGGCAAGAACTACAGCGCCCTCTGCCCTTTTCACAAGGAAAAGACGCCCTCGTTCAGCGTCAGTCCGGACAAGCAGTTCTACTATTGCTTCGGCTGCGGCGCTGGCGGCAATGCGCTGGGCTTCGTCATGGACCACGACCAGCTGGACTTCCCCCAGGCAGTCGAGGAACTGGCCAAGCGCGCGGGAATGGAAGTCCCCCACGAGGAAAGCGGCCGCAAACACAAGCCACGCCAGCCGGTCGATTCGCCGCTCTACCCACTGCTGGCTGCCGCCGCCGATTACTACCGCCAAGCCCTGAAAAGCCACGCGACCCGCAAGTCGGCCGTGGAGTACCTCAAGGGCCGCGGCCTGTCCGGCGTGATTGCCCGGGATTTCGGTTTGGGCTTCGCCCCGCCCGGCTGGGACAACCTGATGAAGCATCTCGGCGGCGATGCGCTTCAGCAGAAAGCGCTGATCGACGCCGGCCTGCTGATCGAGAACGCCGAGAACGGCAAACGCTATGACCGTTTCCGCGATCGCGTGATGTTCCCCATCCGCGACAGCCGCGGCCGGGTCATCGCCTTCGGCGGTCGCGTTCTGGGCGACGACAAGCCCAAGTACCTGAATTCGCCGGAAACCCCGGTATTCCACAAGGGCCAGGAACTCTACGGCCTTTACGAAGCGCGGCAGGCCAACCGAGATCTCGACGAGATCATGGTGGTCGAGGGCTACATGGACGTCATTGCACTGGCCCAGCAAGGCTTGCGCAACGCCGTGGCCACCCTTGGTACGGCAACCAGCGAAGAGCATCTCAAGCGCCTGTTCCGCATCGTACCCAGCGTGCTGTTCTGCTTCGATGGCGACGCGGCCGGACGCAAAGCCGCCTGGCGAGCACTGGAAGCCACGCTACCGAACCTACAGGATGGCCGCCGGGCGCGCTTTCTGTTCCTGCCCGACGGAGAGGACCCGGACACACTGGTCCGCGCCGAGGGCACCGATGCATTTCGCGCGCGCATTCAGCAGCACTCACAGCCACTGGCCGATTACTTCTTCCAGCAACTCAGCGACGAAGCCGATCCACGCTCACTGGAAGGCAAGGCCCATTTGGCCACCCTGGCAGCGCCGCTTATCGAAAAGATTCCCGGTGCAAACCTGCGCGCATTGATGCGCCAGCGTCTCACCGAGATCACTGGTCTGAACGGGGAAGCACTGCAGCATATGGCAGCAGCGCCAACCACCGCACCCAGCAACAACTCGGCCGAGTACGACGACGCCGCCTATTACGATACGGGTTCGCACTACGCCGAGACCGACTACTTCCAACCTCCCGAAGCGCCCAAGCCACAACGCGGCGAAAAAAAGGAATGGAAGAAAGACTGGAAAAAATCCGGGCAGCGACCAGACTTCAAACCTCGCGGTCCGCGTACGCCAGCTACCGTCGAGCCGCCGACCCTGACCACGCTGCGGACGCTGCTGCACCATCCGGAGCTAGCACAGAAGGTCGAGGACGTCAGCCATTTCGCCGCAGAAGACGACACATACGCACAATTGCTTGTCGCTCTGCTTGGCACGCTACAGAAGAACCCGAAGCTGCGTAGCCTGCAGCTGATCGCCCGCTGGCATGGAACCGACCAAGGGCGACTTTTACGCGCACTTGCAGAGAAAGAATGGCTGATCTCGGCCGACAACCTTGAACAGCAGTTTTTCGACACCATTAATACCCTTGCCGCCCGACAGCGGGAACGCCGACTCGAAAGCCTGCTGCGTAAGGCTCGCCAAGGTGAACTCAGCGCAGAGGAAAAAGACCAACTGCGTAACCTGCTGAGCCGTAATGCAATACCCGCAACACCGACCTCAACTGGCGTCTGAGGTCCTAGCTCGGCTATAATGCTCAGCTTGTTTTCAGCCCGCCAGAACCTTCAGTGGATAGGGTTATATGTCCGGAAAAGCGCAACAGCAGTCCCGCCTCAAAGAGTTGATCCAGCGTGGCCGTGAGCAGGGTTACCTGACTTACGCAGAGGTCAACGACCACCTACCGGAGGATATTTCCGATCCGGAACAGGTGGAAGACATCATTCGCATGATCAATGACATGGGTATCAATGTATTCGAGGTTGCCCCGGATGCCGATGCCCTGTTGCTGGCCGAAGCCGATACCGATGAAGCCGCTGCCGAAGAGGCCGCCGCCGCACTCGCTGCGGTCGAGACCGACATCGGTCGAACCACCGATCCCGTTCGCATGTACATGCGTGAAATGGGCACGGTCGAACTGCTGACCCGCGAAGGCGAGATCGAAATCGCCAAACGCATCGAGGAAGGCATTCGCGAAGTGATGAGCGCCATCGCTCACTTCCCCGGCACCGTCGACAGCATTCTCGCCGACTATGAGCGAGTGACGACCGAAGGTGGCCGCCTGTCCGACATCCTCAGCGGTTACATCGACCCTGACGACGACGGCGCTGCTGGTCCTCAGGAGGTCGAGCCGGAAACTCCGCAGACCACCGCGAAGCCGACGGCCGACGACAAGGATGATGAGGAAGAGGACGACTCCGACAGCGAAGAGGAAGAAGGCGATGGCGGCCCCGACCCCGAGGTCGCGCGTATGCGTTTCGGCGCAGTCGCCGAGCAGCTGGAGAAAGCCAAGAAGGCGCTGAAGAAGCACGGCCGCGCCAGCCAGCAGGCCGTCGAGGAGCTCGAAGCACTCGCCATCCTGTTCATGCCGATCAAGCTCGTACCCAAGCAGTACGACGCACTGGTCGAGCGCGTTCGCAACGCCCTGAGCCAGATCCGCGCCCAGGAACGCGCCATCATGCAGCTGTGCGTGCGTGACGCCCGCATGCCGCGCGCCGACTTCCTGCGTCAGTTCCCGAACAACGAGACCAATCTCGACTGGGCCGAGCAACTGGCTTCCGGCAAAGGCAAGTACGCCGAAGCCATCGGCAACCGCAAGGAAGACATCGTTCGCTGCCAGCAGAAGCTGATCGAGCTGGAACAGGAATGCGACTTGGTCATCGCTGACATCAAGGACATCAACCGTCGCATGTCCATCGGCGAGGCCAAAGCCCGCCGTGCGAAGAAAGAGATGGTTGAAGCCAACCTGCGCCTGGTTATCTCGATCGCGAAGAAGTACACCAACCGCGGCCTGCAGTTCCTCGATCTGATCCAGGAAGGCAACATCGGCCTGATGAAGGCGGTGGACAAGTTCGAATACCGCCGCGGCTACAAGTTCTCTACCTACGCCACCTGGTGGATTCGCCAGGCGATCACTCGTTCCATTGCCGACCAGGCGCGGACCATCCGTATCCCGGTGCACATGATCGAGACGATAAACAAGCTCAACCGCATCTCCCGTCAGATGCTGCAGGAAATGGGTCGCGAACCCACACCTGAAGAGCTGGGCGAACGCATGGAAATGCCCGAGGACAAGATCCGCAAGGTACTGAAGATCGCCAAAGAGCCGATCTCCATGGAAACGCCAATCGGTGACGACGAAGACTCGCACCTGGGTGACTTCATCGAAGACTCGGCCATGCAGTCGCCAATTGACGTAGCCACTGTGGAAAGCCTCAAGGAAGCCACTCGCGAAGTGCTCTCCGGCCTCACCGCACGTGAAGCCAAGGTACTGCGCATGCGCTTCGGCATCGACATGAACACCGACCACACCCTCGAGGAAGTCGGCAAGCAGTTCGATGTCACCCGCGAGCGAATCCGTCAGATCGAAGCCAAGGCGCTGCGCAAGCTGCGCCACCCGACGAGAAGCGAGCACCTGCGCTCCTTCCTCGACGAGTAAGACCAGAACCCCCGGCATGCCGGGGGTTCTTTTTTCTGCCGTATACCTCGGAGCAGCTAGCTTCGATTGGCGCAGCCGCCATACCGCCGGTATAATCCGCCGGCCTTCTGGGGGCCTATAGCTCAGTTGGTTAGAGCAGAGGACTCATAATCCTTTGGTCCACGGTTCGAGTCCGTGTGGGCCCACCATATGAAACAACGACTTAGGTCAGCAATTGTGCTGGCCTTTTGTCGTTTATGGGCCGAATAAAAAATTTGCGTACCACTTTGCGTACCGTTTCATTTTTGCTGCATCAGGGCGCCTTGACCCTTACCGCTCGCAGATTGACACTCAGGCAGCACTCCAATAGGTTTGTGCTCCCCTTTAAAGGGGACGGGATTGGCGTTCCGGTCTGAGACAGGGCTAAGCGAGGCTTAGCTCTGAGCATGGCTGTGTCTTTATGGGCGGGCCGTGCGGGGCATCTTCGGATGCGCCGGCCCTCAGACCGGTACGCCAACCCGTGCGGTCTGCTCACCCAATTGGCGTTGGGTGGCAGAACTTTCCGTTCTGAGGATCACACCATGAATGAAACTATCTCTTCGCAAAGCGTACCCAGCCGAGCCGTTTCCGATAGCTGCGATGCCAAGTGCGGCACAGAAAATGGCTTCACCCCGCTCCGTCACGATGAACCTCACTGCTTGATCGGCTATCTCAGCAGCGCGTCAGCGACCGATCTTTACGATGCAGCAACGCTTCGTCACACCGCTGCCCTTGGGGTGGTTTGTGTACTCAGCAGCGCGGCAGACCTGAATGGGCTAAGCACATCAACCCTGCAGAGCTGCATCCAGGCAATTCGCATACTCAGCGAAGATGCAGCTGCCCTCTATGACGGGGCTTGGCAAGCACTTCAGAACGAGCGGCACTAATTTTGTCCGACAGGAGCAGGCATCAATCGCCTGCTCCTTTTGGCGTTGCCAGCTCAGCTTCAAATCGCTTAACAAAATCGACAAGCCCAATGTTCAGCGCACGGCAAATGTCGCGCAGCTGAATGAGGTCGAGGCGACGTAGACCGCGCTCAATATCGCTAGCAAAAGACTGCGGACGCTCAAGCGCTTGGGCAAACGCCGCCTGGGTCATCCCTGCCTCCACGCGACATTGCTTAAGCAGCCGAAGCAAAACCAGATTTTCGTCTCGGTATACCGACTTTTCCAAAAGCCACTCTCCTCCGACTTGACAGCTCGCCAAGGTATATCTAATCTTCGGATATCCGATTTACAGATATTCAGGTATTCGATTTACAGGAGCCCATCATGAAAAGCCCAAATCAACCCTTACCACCCAACAGTAATATGCAGTTCCAGTTGAACCTAGAGACACTAGAAGTACTCATGGAGCTGAACGCCCTACTGCAGTGGTTTGGTTTGCCTCTCGTTCAGAGCCAGGCAGCCATCGCCATGTGGGAGGACAACATCCTGACCAAAGAAGATCCTGACACAGGGCATCCGCTTCACTACCTGCCGGTTTCAATGCTTCCCAATTTCATTGATCAAATCCTTGATCAGTTGAGCGCTGAAAGTAAGGCTCAAGCAATCCTCTTTAGGGACAGAAGTCACGCCCTGTCGGCAGTAATCCCCATAGCGGCCATGCTGAAGCTATCCAAGAAGCCTGAAGATGGCGGAATTGACCCAGGCTACGTGCCTCATAACGTCGTCCCCCTAAAGCCTTCGCAGGGAATTGCTTCTGCCAACACCACTCAGGGGGCGCTGTAGTTAGATGCGTACGTCCAAAATCAAAGTCCAGGCGATGGCTATTCCTGTTCTGACCAGCAGTAACGGCGAGCGCTACTGGCCTATGCGCCCAGTGTGCGAAGCCATCGAGCTGAACTGGCACAGCCAGGCTGCAAAGTTACATCCGCCTAGGTATACCCCCCGCGAGCACGATGTGTGCTTGCCAGGGCAGCCACCCATGAAGCAGGTACTCTGTTTGTCGCAGGCAGAATTCGAGTTCTGGCTCAAAGGGCTGAACTCGCGCAAAGTGAATCGCACTGCCCGACTGCGCGTGGACCAGTTGCGCGCACATTTCTTCGGCGATGCTTCAGCCGACATGGAACATCAATCAGGGCCGACAGATGCTGCACCGAAGATCCTACGCCGCATCCTGAAGTGGCGACTGCAGCAGACTGAGCCTTCTGACCGTCCGGAATTGTCTAAGCAGATCACTAGCCAGTTTCGCGAAAAGAACGGTTTTGAAATCTGCGATGCCCGGGAGCACCAGTTACGCGGAGCTGTTGCGTCACTTAGCACGATCATCTATCAGCATGATCGCGCGAAGACACCAAGTCATACACCTGTATCGCAGCGTGTCGATACGATTATCAAATCAATCATCGATGCCCGGCCTCAACGCATCCACTTGCTCGAATCGGACTTCGCAGCTTTGCTGTGCGGCATCGAACTTGAGGAGCAGTACCACCATAGCGCTCAGCACGAAACACCCAGCCCGTGACGACACTTAGGGAAGTGATGGACGCTCTGTACTCGACAGGTGAGCCCATGAGCGGCAGCAGCATGAGCGACGATGAAGCCCTAGCCTATGCCAGGCAGTCTTTTCCTTACGGGAATTACTGCCTGGTACGAAACTGGCGCTGGATTGAACTGCAGGTGACCGAAAGCCAGCGCCTACAGCTGGCGACTACCCAAAGGCGGCCTGCTTTGATCTATGCCCATACGGTCATCTATGACAGCGAACGTCGCTGGGATGTTGGTGACTTCGTACGAACCTCACTCTTGCACCACTATGAGGGCTTCCACTTCAAAACGCTCAACAGCGTCTACCTGCTGCTAGGCCCAGGCACCCGCATCCAAGCCAACTCAGATGCTGTTGCAAGCATTTTCTGATCGAGCCAACACATTTGGCAGTGATGTGTTCACAGGCCTGCGACAGAGCCTGATCGCAGGAAAGCAATGCGACACTCAGTGAGTGTCGCAGAACCACATATACGACACACTCGGAGTATCGCACACGCATGCTGCGACACCTTGGCCATGTCGCAGCGACACGCCCTGTATGTCGCAACACAGTCCTGCGACACGAGCATCGTGCCGCTAGCGGCAGTTTGAGTGCCCAATACGGCGCTGAATCAAGCCTGAATCGTCACCGAGCAGGCCAGTTGTGGCACTAAACGTGCCAGTACTGGCACTGCTTTTTCCGGTTATACAATCGTTTAAGTCATTGAAAAATAACAACTCCAATGACTTATTTCATAATCAAATCGCCACCTTTTGGCTAGCATTTTGAATGCACCGCTTTCGGCGCATCAGCGATACGCTGGCGAATCGTTTCACCAGGATCGCCCGTTCAGCGCCCCGCGCTGGCTGCTTCTTGATTTTGATGACAAAAAGCTTGCGCGCGCTTTTGCTCACAGCGCACGCTGAATAAAGATGAAGCGTGTCGCGTGAGTGAGAGCGCGCACCTCTTACTCGCGGCGCGAGTAAGAGGGCGTTGGGGCAGTTCGGACGGAACGAGAAAAAACGAAGCGAAGGCGTAGTGCATTTCAGTGTAGGCCGAACTGACACAACGCCTTTCGCGAAGCGGCTTAGCTTTGTCATCAAAACAACAAGAAGAGAGATGACAGCCATGCAGCCAACGACCTTGCAGCGGTACCAAACCCGAGCACAAAACTTCTATCGGAATCACTGCGGTGAGGACGATCCAACTTCAGCGCAGATCTGCGCGGCTTTGCTTGCCTGTGCGCCGGACTATCGACCGAATGCGTTCAGCACCCTCAAGAACACCCTGGTGAATGACCAGCTTGCCCGGCGAAACATCGAGGCAGCAAACACCATCAGAGCGCTGGTCAACCCAGTCACGGCACCAGGCAGTCAGATAGCGAAAAAGCCCAAGCCGGGGCAGATTCGGAAAGTCCCCTTCGAAGACTTTAAATTGCTGCACCAGCACCTGCGCGCAGGCGGTAATCTCGACGAAGCCGCATCACTGGTGCTCGCTTATTGCCTCGGTGTACGCCCATGCGAGATGCGCACGATCACTGTCTCCGGCAACCACGTGCACATCATTGGAGGCAAGAAATCGGCTGAACTGCACCGTGGCGCTGACCGCACCTTGGTAATCGACAAACCAAGAACGCTGAAGTTGGTGGACTGGGCAGCGCGGTGGATGGCCGGGTGCCCACGCACTAATACCGCCATCAGAGATTGCCTGCGCAAGGAGTGCCGACGCCTCTGGCCTAGGAGGAAAAAGCAGCCAACGCTGAAAAGCTTCCGGCACCAGATGGGGTCAATTCTGAAAGCATCCGGAGAAAGCCCAGAAAGCATGGCTTACATCATGGGGCACCAGTCCATCTCGTCGATCAGCGTTTATGGTGATGGTCGGCTGGGCAATGGCATGAAGTGCCATATCCGCTCCGCAGAGAGCGCTGATCTGACGAGCATTCGTCAGCCACAAAAGCCTCCGAGATATGGCCAAGGCTGCATTCAGGGAGAGATTGTGTTTCCCACAGCAGCCAGAGGCCATTGGTATTGGGAGATGAGGCAACGGCGCGGCCTATCGAAGATGCACCCCTAAGAAGCCTTTCCACTTGATCAAGAGCAAGTGGTGGAGCGGGTCGACATTGTGCCCCAATCAATCCTCGGGGGCGAAGCTTCGAGCGCAAATTGGTTGGAGGTGCATAACCCGAACAGTTTCATTCGAACATCAATTGGATGGAGATCATCAGCGATAGAACAAACAGATATCGAAACCACCAAGACCAGTAGTTTTTTATAAAATGCCCACACTCGCCCGGCACTGCCAAGGCAACGGACAATCACTGATTCAGCAACGGACTACCGCACCATGGCCCAATTGGAAAACATCGAGGCAATCGAAAAGCGTCTCTGGTCTGCCGCCGACACCCTGCGCGCCAACTCCAACTACGCGGCCAATGAATACTTCATGCCGGTTATGGGCCTGATCTTTCTACGCCATGCTTACAGCCGCTACCTGGCCGTTAAGGATGACATCATTGCCAGCCTGCCCAGCCGGGGCGGCAAAACGCGAGAGGTCACCAAAGAAGACTTTTCCCAGCGCGGCGCGATTTATCTGCAACCCCACGCGCAGTTCGACACCCTGGTTGGCTTGCCGGATAGTGCCGACCGCGCCCAAGCCCTCATCAGCGCGATGGAAAGCATCGAGGCCGACTACAGCTCCCTAGCTGGCGTATTGCCAAAAGCAGAGTATCAGCAGCTGGAAAACAGCGTACTCGGTCAACTGCTTCGCACCCTCAACCCCGAGGAACTGAAGAAGGCTACCGGTGACATCTTCGGCCGCATCTACGAATACTTCCTCACTGCCTTTGCTGACGTTGGCGCACACGATGGTGGTGAGTTTTTCACCCCTGTCTCGCTGGTTCGTATGATCACCAACATCATCGAACCCGACCACGGCAAGGTGCTCGACCCCGCGTGCGGCTCTGGCGGCATGTTCGTACAGAGCGCGCATTTCGTAGAGCGCTTGAAGCAGAACCCCAACGAGCTGTTGACCTTCTACGGCGCAGAGAAAAACGCCACCACCATCCGCCTGGCCAAGATGAATCTGGCCGTGCATGGCCTGAGTGGTGATATTCAGAAAGCCATCAGCTACTACGAAGACCCGCACGAGCTACTGCACAAAGCCGACTTCGTGATGGCCAACCCCCCCTTCAACGTCGACGAGGTGGACGCCGATGCAGTCAAAAACGATCCGCGCCTGCCCTTCGGCTTGCCTGGCGTAAACAAGGGCAACAAGGTCAGTAACGGTAACTACCTGTGGATCTCCTACTTCTACAGCTACCTGAACGACAAGGGCCGGGCCGGCTTTGTGATGTCATCCCAGGCCTCCAGCGCAGGCCGCGACGAAGCCCGTGTACGACAGAAACTGGTGGAAACCGGCCATGTCGACGCCATGGTCGCCATTCGTTCTAACTTCTTCTACACCCGCACCGTACCTTGCGAGTTGTGGTTCTTCGACAAAGCCAAGCCTGCCGAGCACAAAGACCATGTACTGATGCTCGATGCGCGTAACACCTATCGCAAGGTCACGCGCAAGATTTATGACTTCGCCCCTGAACAGCTGGCTAACCTTACTGCCATCGTCTGGCTCTATCGGGGCGAGCAGCAGCGCTTCCTCAACTTGGTTGCAGAACACCTGGACGAAACGCTTGCAGCCGCCCGCAACTGTGGCGAGCCCCTGATCGCCCTGCGCAACGCCATCGACGCCCTGACTGCTCAAATCAAGCCAGCGATCTTGGCAGCAGGTAGTACAGCAATGAGCAAATCCCTGGTCGAGCTGGAAGCAGCTATCGCCGACTACTGCGCAGAAGCAGGAGCCTTCGATAACGATGCCAAAGCCTGCAACAGCTTTTGGGAGGATGTAACCCCTACCAATGCGATGCTACTTGCGGCTGGAAACAAGCTCAAAAGTCTGGCCGAACATAGCCGCGATCTAGTCAAGGATGCCGACCTGCTCTGCAAGCTCGCCAGCCGCTTAATTGATGACCACGTGCCGTCTTCGCATGAAAGTGGGAGTCTAGCCAACCGCGAGCTAAACCGAAACCGTAAGACTGCCGAAGAGTCGCGCAAAGCGTTAGTGGAAGCCCTTAAGAAAGTTCGCCACTACTGGAAAGCCGCCCACTGGTTACAAGAGCGATTCCCAACTGCTGAACTGCGCGATATACCTGGATTGGTCAAACTCGTCAGTCTGACGGAGATCGCCGAGAACGACTGGTCACTTACTCCAGGCCGCTATGTAGGTATAGCGCCAGAAGAGCAAGACGAAGACTTCGACTTCGAACAAGCACTGAGTGATATCCATATCGAGCTACTGGGCCTGAATGAAGAGGCGACAGAGCTTGCGAAGAAGATTGCACACAACTTCGAGGGGCTGGGTGCATGAACTGGAATCAGTATTATCTTCGAGACATCTTGAAACTAATGTATGGGAAGTCTCTACCAGAACGTGATAGACAGAACGGGGATATCCCCGTCTACGGTTCTGGAGGGATAGGTGGATTCCACAACCTAGAATTAGTTAAAGGACCAGGAGTAATTGTCGGCCGCAAGGGGACTGTTGGCTCAGTATTTTTTGAGCAGAAAGACTTCTTCCCAATTGATACCGTTTACTATGTAGATGTATACCCAGAAAAAGCCCAGCTAAAATTCTCTTATTACCTTCTAAAGTCGCTCCCTTTATCATCACTAAATACTGATGCTGCTGTTCCGGGGCTAAATAGAGAAAGAGCACTATCGCTCCAAGTTAAAATTCCACCACTCGACACTCAGAATAGAATTTCCTGCTTATTGGAGAACTATGACGAGCTGATCAAAAATAACACTCGACGCATTGAACTACTTGAAGAGTCGGGCCGCCTGCTGTATCGCGAATGGTTCATCCACCTACGCTTCCCAGGGCATGAACATGCTGTCATTACGAATGGCGTACCTGAAGACTGGGAGAAAACCTCCCTTGGCCAATACAGCAAGCTCAACTATGGCAAAGCTCTTAAAGCAGAAAACCGCATTGAAGGGAACTTCGCAGTTTATGGTTCCAGCGGAATCGTAGGCTCTCATAATGCTGCGCTGGCAAAGGGGCCGGCTATTATTGTTGGCCGTAAAGGAAATGTCGGTAGCGTTTATTGGTCTAGTCGAGACTGCTGGCCTATTGATACGGTTTATTTCATCGATACTGACAAGGCCAATCTCTACCTTTACTACGCTCTGCAATTTATGCAGTTTATCAACACCGATGTTGCTGTACCCGGCCTTAATCGAGACCTAGCTCACAGCCGCCCACTAATAATACCAAGCCCCAGAATACTGAATGAATTTTTACTAGCTGCCGCCCCCATACGCCAGCAGATTGAAAAACTAGAAGAACTGAATCAAAAACTCGCCCAAGCCCGCGATTTACTTATACCCCGCCTAATGAATGGCGAAATTACTGTTTAACTTTTGGATGGAACCAGATGAAAGCCGAAGAAAGCACTGTTGGGCATATCCTCACCGACCAAATCTGCTACGAAATCCCCCCGTACCAGCGCCCTTACTCCTGGAAGGCGGAGAACGTCCAGCAGCTGCTAGAAGATGTCTGGGAAGCTTATGGCAATAGCGATGAGGAATACTTTATTGGCTCTCTCATCACCATCGAGATTGAAAAGGGTAAACGCTACGACGTAGTCGACGGCCAGCAGCGCCTGACGACGCTCAACCTCATCCTCGCCCGCCTGCGTGATCACATTGAAGATGGTGCCGCTAAAGCCGTACTGGGTAAGCGCGTGTTACCCCGCAATGAGCTGACAGGTGAAACGGAAACACCTCGCCTGCTACTGCGCCGTAAAGATCAGAGCTTTTTCCGCCGCCATGTTCTCGACTCGCAGCCTCTCCCTCTGCCAGCGGAACGCAGCAAACTCGATGCCCCTCAACAGCGCATCACAGAAAATCTTGAAGCTATCGACTCGTTCCTAGGGCAAAAAGATCAGCAAACCCTCAAGCTTTTCGCCAACTATTTGCTAATGAAGGTGTACGTAGTTTTCGTCAAAACTGAGTCTCTAAAGTCCGCTTACCGCCTGTTCAATGTGCTCAATGCCCGTGGCATGTCTCTGTCAAACGCAGACCTGATCAAGAACACCCTTTTCAGCGAGCTAGGCAGCCAACAAAACCTCAGCAATGAGCTGGAGGATCGGTGGCTGGAGTTGGAAGAGATTGTGGGCATCGAGCTACTGGATAGCTTCCTCAGCCATCACCGCACCTCGCTGATGGCAGCCAAAGCCAGGGGCTCCCTGCATGAGGAATACCGCCCGATTATCGAAGGCTTCGTCGGTGGCCCTTTCGCCTTCCTGGACCAGGTCATTCTCTCTGCCAAAAATTTCATGCGTATCTGGGATATCGACTTTCAAGATGCCGCATCAGTGCGGGCCCTTAACGCCCTCTGGCGCGTCAGCTATGACGAATGGATACCGCCTCTGCTCGCGTTCCTGAACCAGCCAGTGGACGATCTGACCGAGGCCCAGTTCCTAAGCCTGCTGGAGCGAATCACCATGCAGAACTGGGTACGTCGTCTTGGGCGCACCGCTCGCCTGACCGTTTACTTCAAGCTGATTAACGCTATCAAAGCAGGGAAAACTGTTGATGAGGTGGGCGGCATTTTCAGAGCCCACGCCAACAATGATGAATTCATCAATCTCCTAGGTGGCGAGATCTACGGCAAACCGTTTGACGCGGCAGTGCTCTTGCGCCTGGAAGAAGCCGCGCAGGATGACTCAGTCACGAAGACGTTTAGTGGTCGACTGACCATTGAGCACGTCATGCCACAGGCGTTGAAAGATGCTTATTGGAAGGATCGGTTCAGCCCTGAGAATCATGGCCTCTGGCTCCATCGCCTTGGCAACCTGGCCATGCTGAGCGGTAGCAAAAACTACAAAGCGCAGTACTTCGACTTTGATCGCAAAAAGAAGATCTACTTGGACCGAGACAAAAAAGTCTCCTTCGACCTGACCAAAGAAATTTGCGCCTTGGCTGAATGGAGTGAAGACGCCTTGAAAGCACGCCAGGAGCGGCTCATTAAATTGGCCAAGGAGACCTGGTCGATTGGCTGACAACAAAGGGCACACCAGCATGTCACGCGAAGATCAGCACCTCGACCGCAAGTCCCTGCGCAAGGTGACCGGCAAATCAGCCAATTGGCAGGAGCTGGCCTCCGATTGCGTCTGCTTCGCCAACAGCGCGGGCGGAAAGTTGCTGATCGGCATCGAAGACGGTGCCGAGCTTCCACCGGCTGAGCAACGAGTAGAGCCAGGACTGCTGGATACCCTGCGCCGCCGGGTTCAAGAGCTCACTGTCAACGTCATTGTTGCCCCACTTCTGGTAACGGCCGAAAACGGCGGCCAGTACGTCGAGCTGACAGTAGCCAAGGCCTTTGGTGTCGCATCCACCTCTGACGGCCGCTATTTCCTGCGCGTGGGCGACAGCTGCCAGCCGGTGCTAGGCGATGATGTGATGCGCTTGCTTAACGAGCGCCCCGGCGTGCCCTGGGAAGCATTGAGTAACCTGCAGGTGCCACGCACAGCCGTCGACGCAGGCAAACATACTGAGTTAATGCAGCGCCTGCGCGCTTCGGATCGGGTCAAGGCAAACACCAAGGAAAAGAGCGATTCCGAACTGCTCGATCACTACGGTTTGGCCGACGGTGAATGGCTGACCAATCTCGGCGTACTAATACTTGGTACAGCTCGTGATCGTGCCCGCCTCGGCACTGCGCCAATGGTTCAAGCGCTGAAATACGACGAGCATGGCGACAAGGTGAATAAGTGGCTGTGGGATGACTATCAACAGTCGCCCATCGAGCTGGTGGATGCCATCTGGCGTGAGGTGCCGGACTTCCGCGAAAGCTACGAACTACCCGACGGACTCTATCGTCAGCACATCCCTGCTTTCGATGAGCGAGTGGTACGTGAGCTATTGGTCAATGCCCTGGTACACCGCCCTTATACCCAGCGCGGTGACATCTACCTGAACCTGCATCCAGATAGGCTCGAAGTGGTAAACCCTGGCCGCCTGCCATTTGGCGTAACCCCAGGAAATATCCTGCATGCCAGCCGACGCCGTAACGACCGGATGGCCGTACTTTTCCACGATTTGAAAATGATGGAGAAGGAAGGCACCGGCTTCGACCTGATGTACGACGTGCAGCTATCTCAGGGTCGCCCAGCACCGCAGACCAGCGAAGGGCCGGACTCCGTTCGCATCACCATCCGACGCCGCATTGTGCGCCCGGAAATGATCGGCTTACTGAAAACCGTTGATGAGCGCTTTCAGCCCACTCGCCGAGAGCGCATCACTCTTGGGCTACTCGCCCAGCACGAAGGCATGACTGCCAGCGAGCTGGCATCCGCCCTGGAACTCAGTTCAACCGATGATCTAAAGCCCTGGTTCGGCCGCCTGCGTGATTGGCAACTGGTAAGTGAAAGCGGACGCACCAAGGCAACCCGCTACTTCGTAGCACCCGAATGGCTACGCGGTAGCGGCCTGGAGGGCAAAACCACCCTTACCCGTATCGAGCCGCATCGATTGCGAGCGCTGATTTTGGAAGATTTGCAACGCTACCCTGGCTCATCCTCCAGTGAAATAAACACCCGTATCGGCGGTGAGATCTCTGACCGTACGGTGAAACGCGCGCTGGATGAGCTGATCGATCAGAAGCAGGTTCGGCCAGAAGGTGAGCGTCGCTGGCGGCGCTACTGGTTAGCCGACCACACCAGCTGAAACAGTACACCTCATAAAAGACAAAGCCGGGGCAATCCTGTCCACTTCTATCGACTTTGTCTTTTAGGGCGTCCCCAATGCCCCGCGAAATATACTTCACCCTAATGGACATCTCTTGATGCGCGATTGGCTATGTCCGATAGGAATGCCAAGCAATGCCATCCCGGCCCCGCTATGCCAAATGCCTTGTTATGCAAAAGAGTGCCAATCAGTGCACATTTGGGCGAAGATTAGGCTCAAGGATGAGCCCCGCAGGCTCAAGCACTGAAATGGGTTTCCTCAGGGGAATCGACCAGCTAATGGTCTGCTGCACACAGGGGAAGGGACTTAGTGAGCTACAACGAAGACACTTTGGTTCAGCAAACCACTGCTGACTATCTACGTGACGAGCTTGGTTGGCATTCTGTGCTGGCCTACAACGAAGAAACCTTTGGCCCCGAAGGCACCTTGGGTCGCTTGAGCGACCGCGAGATTGTGCTGACCCGCTACCTGGGTGAAGCCTTGCTTGAGCTCAATCCAGGGCTTCCAACGGCAGCGTATCGCGAAGCCATACGCATCATCGCAGAGCGCACTGCCACCCAATCTCAGATGCTCACCAATCGTGATAAGCATCATCAGTTGCTCGATGGCGTGCAGGTGAGCTTTCATAACGACAAGGGCGAGCTGAAAAAAAAGCGTCTGCGCGTATTCAATTTCGACCAGCCAGAGAAAAACCATTTCTTGGTGGTGCGCGAGCTGTGGATACGCGGCGATCTCTACCGACGCCGCGCCGACATCGTGGGCTTGGTGAATGGCATCCCGTTGCTCTTCATGGAGCTAAAAAACCTCAACAAAGATATTCGCGCCGCTTACGAGCAAAACCTGGCCGACTACCAGGACACCGTACCGCATCTGTTCGACCACAACGCCTTCATCGTGCTGGCCAATGGAGTGGACGCCAAGATTGGTTCACTGGGTAGCAAATTCGACTACTTCCATGAGTGGAAGCGCCTGGACGAGTCAGAGCCTGGTGCGGTGGATATGGAAACCCTGCTCAAGGGGGTCTGTAGCAAACGCAACCTGCTGGATCTGTTCGAGAACTACATTCTGTTCGATGAGTCATCGGGCAAGCTGGTCAAAATTGTCGCTCGCAACCATCAATTCCTTGGCGTGAACAAAGCGATTCTAGCGGTACACAACCGTGAAGAGCTGGAGCGACGACTGGGGGTTTTCTGGCACACCCAAGGCTCGGGAAAGAGCTATTCCATTGTCTTTTTCGTGCGCAAGGTACACCGCCTACTGGGCGGCAATTTCACCTTCCTGATCTGCACTGATCGCGATGACCTGGACAGCCAGATCTACAAAACCTTTGCCGGCTGCGGACTAGCGGACCACGACAAAGACCCCTGCCGCGCTGAAAGTGGCGACAACTTGCAGGCACTGCTTGGCCAACACAAATCAGTGCTGTTCACCCTCATCCAGAAATTCAACAAAGATGTCGATCCGAGCAAGCCTTACTCGACCCGTGACGACATCATTGTGGTGACCGACGAAGCTCATCGCACCCAATACGGTCGCCTCTCCCTGAACCTGCGCAATGCCCTCCCCAATGCCAGCTTTATCGGCTTCACCGGCACCCCGCTGTTCAAGGACGACGAAATCACTCGGCGCGTATTTGGCGAATACCTGTCGACCTATGACTTCAAGCGTGCAGTCGACGATAAAGCCACCGTTCCCCTGTTCTATGACGCCAGGGGCGAAAAATTACGGATCGCCACCACTGACCTGAACGAGCGCATCGCCGCCAAGCTAGAAGAGCTTGAGATTGATGACATTGACGTTCAGCAACGACTGGAGCGCGAGCTAAAGCGCGAGTATCACATCATCACCGACGGCCATCGCCTGGAGCGCATAGCCGCCGACTTTGTAGAGCATTACTCAACTGGCTGGGAAACCGGCAAAGCCATGCTGGTGTGTATCGACAAAGTCACCTGTGCCCGCATGCACGCGTTGATTGCCGACCGCTGGCAAGAACGTATCACTCAGCTGGAAAAGCAGCTGAGCAGCGCGAGCGATGAACAAGAACAGATCTTCCGCGAGCGGCAATTGGCCTGGATGCGCGAAACCTTGATGGCCGTAGTGGTCAGCGAAGAACAAGGTGAGGTCGACAAGTTCAGCAAGTGGGGCATCGACATCAAGCCCCACCGCAAGCTGATGAAAGAAGGCTTTGAACTGGACGACGGCAAACGCCTGGATATGGAGTCAGCCTTCAAGCGTGAGGCACACCCATTCCGCGTCGCTATCGTTTGTGCCATGTGGCTCACCGGCTTCGACGTGCCAAGCCTTTCCACGCTGTATCTGGACAAGCCTTTAAAGGCCCATACGCTGATGCAAGCCATTGCCCGCGCCAACCGGATCAATGAGGGCAAAAACAACGGTCTGATCGTCGACTACTGCGGCATCCTCAAGAACCTGCGCAAAGCACTCGCCACCTTCGCTACAGGCTCGGAAGGTGATGGCACTGAGGATGATCCCGCCCGCCCCAACGAAGAATTATTAGCTGAGATGGCGGAGGCGATAGATCTGGTCAGAGACTATCTCAGTGAGCAGGACTTCAAGCTAGCCGACATCACCGAGAAAACCGGCTTCGCCCGCAACGCCGCGATTGTTGCCGCCAAGGAAGCGATTAACGACAACGACCAGACTCGCAAGCGCTTTGAAATCCAAGCGCGTGAGGTCTTCAAGAAATTCAAAGCCTGCCTGACCATTCCCGGCGTTAAGGAGACGCTGAACAATTAGCCAATTCTCACCGTCCCCCTTTTTCAACCCGGTTTTTTCAACCTACCGGCCTTATTCTGCGTTTCTTGGGCCGATTTCTACCCTGATTTTGCTGATTAGCGGGCCAGCCCCGCCTTTCGGACGGACTTATCCCGCCGTCCGTTGCAAATACCGCTTGGCCAGTACCAGATTGGCCAACCCAAACAGACTGAACAACTGCGCCGTATTCTTTTCCAGTCCACGGTAGCGAACCTTACGATGATTGAAGCGCACCTTGATCACCTGGAAGGGATGCTCGACCTTGGCACGCAGCTGCGCCTTGGCGTATTCGACTTTGCGCTTGACTCGGTACAGCACGCTGTCTCTGCCGTGATGTTTGTAACTGCTTGGCCGTGCTGCAATCGACCAGACAACGTCCCGTTCAGCATGCTCCGGTCGCTTGGCCGCACCAGTGTATCCAGCGTCACCCGAAACATAGGTTTCGGCGCCGTGCAGCAACTGATCGACCTGGGTGACATCCGCCACGTTGGCGGCAGTCCCTACCACGCTGTGCACGAGTCCCGATGTGGCGTCGACACCAACGTGGGCCTTCATCCCGAAGTGCCATTGATTGCCTTTCTTGGCCTGATGCATCTCAGGATCACGCTTACCTTCTCGGTTCTTGACCGAGGGCGGCGCGGCGATCAGGGTAGCGTCGACGATAGTGCCTTCCTTGAGCAGCAGACCCCGGCTGGCCAGATGCTGGTTAATCGTTTCAAACAGCACCCGCGTTAGCTGATGGGTTTCCAGCAAGCGGCGAAATCGCAACAAGGTAGTGGCATCCGGTGCCGACTCACGGCCCAGGTCGATGCCGATGAAACCACGAATGGCCTGGCTGTCGTAGACGGCATCTTCGGTACCTTCATCGGAGAGACCGAAACACTGCTGCACGACATACATGCGCAGCATGCGCGACAACCCAATCGCAGGGCGTCCACGCTTGCCTGTGGTGTCGCTATAGAACGGCGCCACTTGCGCCTCCACTTGTGCCCAGGGCACCAGCTGTTCAAGGTCAGCCAGGAAGCGATCTCGGCGAGTCTGCTTTTTCTTGCCGGTATATTCGAGTTCGGAGAAGGTCTTCTGCACGCGCGTAACAAAGCTCATGGAGGGGGCTGGTTGAGGGGGCTCAGTGTGCCAAGGGTGGGGGCGGCTGGCTATTTATGCAGTGTCTCCTTAACGACTTTCGAAACGATGTAGGTGCCATCAACATCATCTACAAAAGCCTGCAAAAAGACCGCGACCAAGCAGATATATCTGACCTTATCCGCCAGCTGCACGAGGCCATGGATGGTGCCATCGCTAGCCAAGGCCTGCCGCAGAAGGAAGACCATACGGTCTACGACATCAGCAGCATCGACTTTGACCTGCTCCGCCGCGAGTTCGAACGAAGCCCTGCGAAGAAGACCACAGTACAGAACCTCAAGCAGATCATCGAAAACAAGCTAGCCAAGCTGCTCGCCCAGAACCCGCTACGCACTAACTTCCAGCAGCACTATGAAGAGATTGTCGCAGCGTACAACAGCGAGAAAGATCAGCAGACTATTGAGCACAGCTTCAACGTGCTCATCAAGTTTGTAGAAGCGCTCAGCGAAGAAGAACACCGCGCCGCGCGCGAAGGGCTGAACGCCGAGACCTTGGCTATTTTCGACCTAATCAAGAAACCGAATTTGGTTAAAAAAGAAATTGAGCGGATAAAGGCCATATCTAAGGACTTACTCGCCACGTTAAAAAGCGAAAAGTTAGGCATAGAAAATTGGCGTGAAAAAGAAAGCACAAGGGACGCTGTTCAAATAGCGATCCGCAACTTTTTATGGGATGACCGAACAGGCCTTCCGGTTGCGCTGTATGACGAAAGCGAAGTCATAGCCAAAGCAGAAGAGGTTTATAAGCATATTTTTACAGCTTATCCAACTCTACCCTCCCCCATCTACTCTTGAGATTTAGCCCTACTACGAAAGGGAAAAAGGTTGAAAACTTTAAGCATAGAAAAAGAGCTTTCTTTAGCCGCAATAGAACACCATCTTAAAGAGCTTACAAAAAGCGAAGAGACAAAGCTCCGCCTGCCGAACAAAATAAAATACAGCGGCGGTTTTGGAACCGAAGCAGCACTAACACAGCTAATCGCCACGTGGGCAAGAAATCAAAAAGAACCAACATTCCACACTTATGTTGATCCTAACGAAAAACAGAAAGGCTTCTCTAGCTTATGCGAATCTTTTTACGGCATGGCTGCTTTAGCGCTATCGAGAAAAATTCTCTGCCTGGACGGTACAACACAGGTCCATAAATCAGAGTCACTCCAAGCCGCCATACCCAGAATCGCTGCCTTGAAGAACCTAGAACTGGCAAACACTTTTAAAGGATTCAAAGTAGATCTTCCATGCATAAAAAGCGGTAGCTTTTCCGGATTAATTGAACCGCTTTATAACAATGAAAAAATTGTCAACCAAACACGTTTCGAAGAAATAATAGAAAAATCAATCGAATCGATAGCACCACAAAAAACCACTAACTGGGCAATAAACAAAGAGCTCATCTCAAAAATAAGCCAGGCAACTCGTCAACTATTTCTCAATACCGACGAACATGCTCGACATGACGAATCAGGAAATGAATACGCCAGAGATGTACGCGGCATACTTCTAAAAGTAACCAGCCATAAAAAAGCAGAAGCCCTACGAATAGCCGATCAAAACAGCACACTTAAAAACTATTTCAACACAACATTCGAAAACATAGAGATCGATACGCACCTAAGATTTCTTGAAATAACTGTTCTAGATAGCGGGCCAGGATTTTCCGGCAGATGGCTACGCAAGAATTCAACATCAATTGATCATGATATCGAGGCGAAAGCAATACTGAATTGCTTTGAAAAACACTCCTCATCGAAATCAAGCCCTTCATCAGGAATCGGGCTCGATATTGTTCTCAACATACTGTCAGAACTCAACGGCTGGTTTAGACTAAGAACTGGCAACACAATAATTGAAAAAGCATTCACATCAAATCTCAAGTCCTATCATGTCACGAAGGACGATATAAAAGAAGCTGGCGCACATGCATACGGCTCCGTCTTCACATTCATCATCCCTCTCTTCAAGAACAATTGAGATCCCTGAGCATGCTGAGCTTCGAACTCAATTATAAGATCAAAGAAAAAAAAGAAGTATTCCTCTGTATATTCCCAGACTCAGAAACACTCAGCGAAGCTGAATATGCCGAAATTATAGAACAGGTTTACGAAAAAAATTTTCGCCCCGACCAAGTCACACTAATATACCCAAAATACGCAAACGATAAGATAAAAAAAATATTCAAAAAAGACAGTATTGCACTAAAGAATGCAGAGCGATATGGACCCTTAGTTCCTTTCTCACTACTCGCCTTCGACAGCTCTGGCAATTTATCATGCGAAAACAATATAGAGTGGGACGCACAAAGCCTATCGAAATTCAGGGATAAACTTTGCCAAACAGGGTTAATGTTTCTTGCCCAAAAAAACGAAACAATAGAACTAGCACCACCTGGCACAACTTTCAGGAAGCCATCCGAGCGCGAGCGCCGTGAATTTCTAGCCACATCAAAACTTTGTGCCGACTCATGCGAAGAGAAATTTTTATCTTTTTGCCTACTAAAAAAACTCCCAGCAGACACCTCAAATATAAAGCAGATACTCCTAGACACACAATCAATATCTTACATCATAAACAATCTAGCCTTAATGCTAATGAAATTTGGCAAGGCCGTAAGCTTCACACACAAAAGCTTCAGCTCATATGCAGGACTAGAGAAGAACAAACCTGACAACCCTAATTCTGTTTTTGTAATCATATCCGCCTCCACTAGCAACAGCCTCATGGAAAAAACAAAAACAGAATGGGGACTAAAGGACGACCAAATAGTAACAATACTATCTTACAAAGACCACGACAGAGTTCTTTCAAACATATCAGATCTATCCAAACATCATAATGAAAAATTCACATCCGACATACACGTAAAAAGAATTAGCGAACACTTTACTGCAGAGTACCTTGAACCCAGATCTGTAGTCATAAAGAAACTACATGGTAAAAGCATTGATACAAAGATATTCCAAGAACTCCATAACACCACCGCCTTTACTTGTCACAAGACAAAGACAACCAACAATACACGCCGCGAGTTCCACATTAACTCAGAGAAACTACATCGCAGCTCTGAATTAAAAAACTGGCTTTCCGCACTAGTAAAAAATCATGTACCAGCTTCTACGAAGTGGTTAGTAATCGACACAAGCGACGTGAGTAGCAGATTTTTCTCTAAAGCGATAAAAAAAGCACTACCCGACATGGGCAAGTCGCTTAAGATTATTGACTACAAAGATGCCATAGACGAAAAATTCAACTCATCAAAAGATGCCTTGTTAGCCTTTGCACCGGTTATCGGGAGCGGCAATATATTCATGTCCCTGAACAGGGATCTTCGAATTGCCAAGCACGATGGGATGCGAATATTCGCAACCTTCATACAACTTTACAAAGGTGAAACTCAAAGAGATCAATTCAAGAAGTCACTAATTTACGGCCCCGACTTCAATCAATATAAATTTTTTGCAAAGAGCAAAATCAGCATGCCCTTTAGGCATGAAAAATCAAGCTGGGAGATGGAAGGTAAATTTATTGCCAGCTTTCACGAAGATCATAATTTCTGGGAAGATCGATATAACGCTCTGAACAGAGGCTCTACCGGCTTAAACGGGCTAATCGGCATTAATGGCAGAGCCCCAAACCAGCCGCTGAAATTCTCAAGGGCACTTTGCATTTTGGGATTTCAAATATAGCGAGCAAAATGTCTCACCAGAATCGATTTATTTTATGATCTCAACCATTCTTCAACATGCAAGAGACGAAATCAACCTAGCTCCCGAGGACTCTTTGAAGGGTGACATCTACCAACAGGCAGTACTATCGCCAGATGTATTCATTAGATTCAATGACCCATTGCTTCAATCATGCCTCTGGAGAACAGCAACTTTTTCAGAGCTTGACTACTCTTCAAATGAGCAGCTAAGCGATCACTTTGCTGATATTTTATCAAAACTATTAGAACACTTTGACAACGAGAAAGGTGAAGCTGCTCTTGACCTACTTCTTGGAGTTGCAATGGCCAAAATCAAGCTATGCGAAACATCCATTAGCAAAATCACCAACAAAATCAAATCAATGAATCTTGATCCCGGACTAATAGGCCCGCTACTAAGTAAGCTCTGAAGAAGACTTCCCTAGGCGATCAACAAGATATCGGCCTAGATACATAGCAACCGAAACGGGTACCAGCAAAGGCGCTACGCGAAAAGATTCACAAGGAGTACATATGCATCACCCCGAACTATCCCTTGCTGGCAAGCTGGATAGCGGTTTGACCAAATGTCTGCGCTCGATACTGGGCGGCGTTAAGGTTAGCGGACTATGGCTACTTGGCCTGCTGACGCTGGCAAGCCTGCCATGGATGATTTTTGAGTACGACGACGGCCTGGCAGATCTTTCCCTGCTGGAGTGGGGCTTCATGCCAGTGCTGGCGTTGTTGTTGTGGCGGCATATCCGCTATTGCCAACATTTCTCCACAGGTTTCTGGCTTGGCCTGAGTCGCTTGCTGATAGCCCAGGGAATAATGGCCACCGTGAGCCTCGTGATATTGGGTGCATGCGCGACTTTGCTTGCTCAGATTGAGCATCCGGACGAACTGCTTCGTCTGCTGGTACAGGAGGATCCTCTCGACAAGCTTTTAGCCTTTGGCTGCGTTTTGCTGGCCATGTATCTCGCTATCCCGAAGTCAGTGCCCGCCTCCCTCTCTCAGCCTACAACCGTGCATACACGAGTTGAACCTGAATTATTCGCCCCGGCCAAGGAGACCGGCCTGTGAAAGCTAATGCACTGCCCATCATTTGTATGTGCTTGCTGTTCAGCCTGGCCCTGCCTGCGGCACAAGCAAACGACGACCCAGAACATCTGATTCAAAGCTGTAAGGAATTGGTGGGGATCTATGCCAAGCGTGACGAGCAACACCTGTTAGCTGGCCTGGTGACGTCCCCATCCGAGGCCCTACGGGCAGGTTACTGCCGTGGCGTGCTTGATGAGTACCGGCGCAGCAGCTTCTGCAGCCAGAGCGACTGGCACACACAGGCTGCTCGCATCGCTGACTACCCAGCTTTTGCAGAAGAGCTGCCATCAGTAGAAACACTGCTGAAGCAATCCTGTGCGTTCTAATTCAAGTCAGTGGCCAGAGCACACGGAGGTGCTCGAACGGCTACTTTGCCCGCCACTATCAGCGCCGCTATCCCAGAAGCAATATGGGAGCCTCAGAATTGCGCTGAATACCCTAGTTGAAGCTCTGGCCAGCGCAACGGTGAAGGGGCGCGGCGCGCTCAAAACCACATTACCGCCACTCATAGCTATGGAGCGGAGCAGAACCAATGGGCCAGGCTCGACAGGTAGCCGCGAGCACTGGTACATCAACCCTGCCGATGAGGCGTTGATCTGGAATGCCATCGTTCTACAAGGACTGTTTGGCGTACCCAAAATTGCAGTTCTGCTGATAAGGGAGCGCTCTGAGCGGCTGGCTTATGTGGACTGGGCTCGACAGCTATTCCTGGATCGCCAATCCGTTGCAGGGCTTGGGTTACTGCGCCAGGAGCTGATCACTCTGCTTGATCGGCTGATCGAAGCCGACCTTAACCAAGAGAAGCTGCCCAATCCATTTGCGGATGCCTGGCCACAGATGGGGCTTGGGCCACACAAAGGTAATCTGCTGAAAACTCTGGCAAGCCAGACGGCAGCGCTTTCGGTGGGCGATAGCATGATGGCGCACTACTTCAATGGTGAGTTGACCCAGGCCTATGACAAGGCCTGCGGGGTGGTTACAGATAATGCCCTGCTGCTGAAATATCGCGACCTGATCATCACTGAATACCAGGACGCGAGAGAGTTTGATGAGCTGTTGGACTTTCTTCGCTGACCTGTTGGCTGTGGAATCCACACACCGAGACTGGTTCCGTTATCACACACGGAGCCAGTCATGCACACCATCCAATCCATTCTCGACAGCTGCCCTCATCAGGTCAGCGCTTGTCACCAGGCCAAAGCCCAGGGCATTGATCAAGCCCTTTTATCCGGAACGCCCTTTACCGCTCTGGGCGGTAAGCGCGTGCGCTGCTGTGAAGGCCTGCTGCGCTTCAAGCTAGGCAGCGACTGGCGTTTGCTCTACCAAATCACCGCGACCGGCTACGCACCTTGTGCACTGGTCAGCCGTCAGTGCTTCGAACGTGAGCTGAAGCGAAGGCGGCCTATCAAGGCCTGCAATCTTCAATCACAGGAGAAACACCCATGAATGCACTCGTATCGCTAAATCAGCCGCTGCTCGCGGCCAACGGCCTGGACATGAATGTCAGCCGCCTTGATTTCAAACGTCTGAAGCACAAGTACACCGAGTCTTCGGAAGCTGAAATGTCGGCGGCTGAGTGGGATATGGCCGAGCTGGAATACCGCCGTTTTCTGACCCTCAAGCGCTTCTATCCATCAGTGGCATTGGTGCCCAGCAAGGCAGTGGATGCCATCTGGCATGCACACATCCTGGATACCCGCGCCTACCGCGAAGACTGCCAGCAGGTATTCAGTCGCTTCATTGATCACTACCCCTACTTCGGCATCTACGGCCCGGACGACTATCAGGAGCTAAAAAACGCCTTCGCCCACACGGTGGCGCTGTACGAGAAACACTTCGGAGCCTACCCCGGTGGCGGCAACGAAACACAAGCTATGCGTTGTGGCGATGACCATGCATGCCACGTTCCGACCAGCTGCGCTTGCCGTGTCGAAGGCGCT
The DNA here is from genome assembly GCF_021432085.1 of Stutzerimonas kunmingensis. Classification (GTDB taxonomy): domain Bacteria; phylum Pseudomonadota; class Gammaproteobacteria; order Pseudomonadales; family Pseudomonadaceae; genus Stutzerimonas. The sequence continues at coordinate 4,040,680 of NZ_CP090366.1, forward strand.
TGCAAGTAGTTCCACTCACTTATTCAGGAAGCATTGCCATGAGCAAACAACCACAAAACCCAAGCCGCCCGGCACCTCAGCCAGCCTCTCGTCCTGTGGTACCTAACCTGCCAAGCCAAACAGGCAACAAATCCGGAGGCGGTCGCGGCAATTACCCGCCGACTAAGTCTAAGTAACCTCGTTGTACGACAGGCTCTGAGCCTGTCGTACTTTTTCGGCACTGAGCTTAGGACTGAAAATCCTATGCTCCACGTAGGCAAAAAAATGCCGGTCACTTGACCGGCCTCTTTGCTATCTCGCTGCAGCTGCGCTGGTTATCCAGTCGTCAATCTCATGCTGAAGCCAGCGGCTTGCTCGACCTATCTTCACCTGTCTAGGGAAGTCACCTTCCCGAATACGGCAGTAGATGGTTTTGCGACTCAGGCCGACTTTCCTGCTAACGGCATTGAAATCCAATAGAACCATCTCAGACATAGGACACCTCCAAAATCGAGGTGGTAGCAGGGTGATGTAGACGCAGCTGTAGTGATGTTTTCCTCATGTGAACTACTCAGACGGATCGTGCCTTCGAGGCATTGGTTCTGCTTTTCCATTTCCGCAGTGCATCAAGCAGACAACGACACAGCGGCTAACCATGGGGCTCCGCATAACCCCAACACCTGTATATTTTCACAGCACCAGAAATTGATCAATAAAATACTTGACTTTACGCAAAATTATCCAATCTCGAACAAATCTAGCTGCTGAGCCTGATTGTCACCCTCCTCGGAACTATCGAGCAGGCAACCAAGCGCTGCATCAAATGCATCCATAGTCGGGCGCACTTGGGGCAATTTCGCTTCGGGGTTATTGCGATAGTGCACCTCGACAACACCTGTTTGTCCGTGCGACTGCAACGCGTCGCTATCGAAATCCTTGATGCCGTGGCGCTGCATAAACTGTGTGCAGGTACGCCGGATATCACGCGGAGTAAATTTCGGCACGGGCTGGCCATCCAACTTGGCATGCTCAGTCGCAAACCACTCGGTCACCGCATGAGACAGGCTGGACGCGTGAATCGGCTTTTGTCCACCAACGCTCCAAGGGTATACGGCCCCTGGAGGCTGCAAGGCACGAACCTGTTCAAGTATCTGCAAAGCCCTGTTGCTCAAGGGAACGAAGTGAGCACGTTTTTTACTGCCACGCCCTTTGCTATCGATGATCTTCAAGTACTTCTTTTGAAAGTTGTAGCTGGTCCAAGGCTCACGGATAAACTGGAGGGGGCGCTGCCCTGCAGTAGCAAAAGCAAAGTGAAAGACACGCGCCATAATTGCACCAACCGAATCGACCTTGGTAATGGTGTGCCAAAATTGCTTCAGCTCCTTATCCGTCAGAGCGCGCTCGCCAGGCTTTGATGTGTTCGGGACAGTCACTGGATCAGCAGGATTCATCTGAAGTCCGTAGCTTTTATTACTGCTTCGGTCGATATGATGCTCAGCTTTTAAGCCAAAACTGAAAGCTGCAACGAGAAACGAACGAACCTTGCCAGTCTGACGCCCCGCTCCTCTGTCCCAGATTGGTTTCAGCAGCAAATTCACATGCTCAGGCCTGACATCCTTAGCTTTCATAGCCATGACATTGAGCTTCTGCTCCTGACCATCGTCGGCCACGGACACTACTTTCTCGCCCTCCAGGTCGTTACGTAGCACGCGCTCAAACTCATCGAGCTGCTGGGCTGATACACCCGAGCGCCTACGATCTTCGATGTAATCCCGGAACAGCTCAGAAAAGGTGCCTTTTGCAGCCTCGATTTCAGCGAGACGTTGCTGCTCGTGCAGCTGGCGTTGGCGCTCAGCCTGCCGAGCCTCCTCCTCAGCAGCACACTTGGCTTGATAGGCCTTGATGTCGCCATGCTCTGCGGCAATCTTGGCGAGACGGACAGCTTGCTCGCGAATTTCAGTAAGGGAGAGACCTGGGCTCTTCAGCGTTTTCTTGAAGACACCTATCTTGACCTTCTGCCCACCCTCACCACGGCGGCGGTAGTAGGCCTCGACAGCTCCCGAGGTACGGCATTCGAACAAGATTGATCCGCTACCACGGCCTGGCAGCGAATCGGTCGCAGTCTGACCAGGCCGTAGCGCCTTCAGCTCCACATCCGTTACAAACTTCCTACTGCTCGTCTTGCCCGATGCCTCTGCCATTTTGCGTACCGTTTTGCGTACCGTTTCTTAGGGCATGACCGGCCACACCCAGAACCAAGGGGAAACACCTAACCCCTTGATTTCAGGATAACGCGCTAAATCGGCTTTTTTCGGGAGACGGCGGAAAACGACCAGAAACGTGCTTTTTACTGCCTCATAATCCTTTGGTCCACGGTTCGAGTCCGTGTGGGCCCACCACCTTTAAAGCCGCGCACTGCCCGGCTTTTTCGTTTATCCCTGCTGACGGACGACTCAGCGACGCCGCCGGGTCCAGCCCTCCGCTCGCCGACCGTGCCCATTCTCCATTAATAACCAAATCGCATATAAACATCAGGAAAGGTTTCTGGACTCTCTAAGCTGACGTCTCTATCTTGCGCCGCGGGCCCGTTGTTTCGACGCGCGCCTCAGTCGCCACCCTTAAGGACGTCCATGCTTCCAGAATCGCTGCCGCTGTTGTTCGTCTGCGCCTTGCTGATCTGGGTATTGGTGGCGTTCGTAAGAGAGAGCTGGAGCCCGGATATCGTCGTGGCGATTGCCGTGGCGGTGCTGCTGGCGACGCAGCTGCTGACTCCCGGGGAAGTGCTCGGCGTGCTGTCCAACTCGGCCCCGGTCACCATCGCCTGCATGTTCATCATTTCGGCGGCGCTCGAACGCACCGGCTGCATCGATGCGCTGGGCAACTGGCTCGGTAATCTGGTGGGCACCAGCCCTACACGAGTGCTGTTCGGCCTGACGATCACCGCACTGGTGATTTCCGCCTGCCTGAACAATACGCCGGTAGTGGCGATCCTCACGCCGGTGGCGATTTCCCTGGCCAAGCGCGCCGGCACGACGCCCTCGAAACTGCTGATTCCGCTGTCGTACGCCACGATTCTCGGCGGCACGCTGACGATGATCGGCACCTCGACCAACATCCTCGTCGACGGCGTGGCGCGCAAGGCTGGGCTCGCGCCGTTCGGCATGTTCGAGATCACCGCAGCTGGGCTGATCATGGCCGCCGCCGGAATGGTCTATCTATTGACCATCGGCAAGCACCTGCTGCCGGAACGCGACACCCTTTCCAAGCTGCTCGGCCCACGCCTGGACCGCAACTTCATGACCGAGCTGCGCGTGCCGTCGAACTCGCCAGTGATCGGAAAGACCCTCGCCGAGGCCAACCTGAATGGCGGCAGCGGGCTGCAGGTGCTGCAGGTAAACCGCAACGCGCAGCTGTTCAGCCGCCCGGAGCATGACTTCACCCTGACCGCCGGCGATCTGCTGATGATCCATGGCCAGGTAAAGGACGTGGTGGAGCTGCGCGAAAGCGGCCACCTGACCTTTAACCGGGGCGACGCCTTCGAAACCATCAGCAGCGAAGACGTGATCCTTGCCGAAGCCATCGTCGGCCGCGGCTCGCGCTACAGCCACCGACCGATGCGCGACCTCGACCTATCCGCGCGCTACGGCATCAGCGTCTTGGCCGTGCACCGGCAGGACGAGAACATTCAGGGCAACTTCGACGATTTCCAGCTGCAGTTCGGCGATGTGATGCTGGTCGAGGGCACGCCTGCGCAGATCAAGCGTTTCGCCGACAACGGCGAGCTGATCAGCCTCAACGCGATACAGGAGCGCGCCTTTCGCCGCGACAAGGCACCGATCGCGATCATCGCCACCCTGGCGGTCATGGTGTTGGCAGCCTTTGGCGTGATGCCGATCGAAGGCCTGGCGATCATTGGTGCGGCCGCGGTGTTGGCGACGCGCTGTCTGGACGTCGAGGACGCCTACAAGGCAGTCGACTGGAAGATCCTCAGCCTGATCTTCGGCATGCTGGCAATCAGCATCGCCATGGACAAAGTTGGCCTGGTACAGCTGGTCGTGCAGAACGTGACGGCCATTACCCCCTGGGCCGGCCCGCTGTTCATGCTGTCGTTCATCTACCTGCTGACCTCGATGCTCACCGAGATGCTGTCGAACAACGCGGTGGCCGTACTGATCACTCCGATCGCAATCGGCCTGGCCCAGCATCTGGGAGTCGACCCGCGCGCGTTCGTGGTCGCCGTGATGTTCGCCGCCAGCGCCAGTTTCGCCACGCCGATCGGCTATCAGACCAACACCTTCGTCTACAACGCCGGTGGCTACCGCTTCACCGACTTCCTCAAGGTGGGCATACCACTGAACCTGCTGTTGTGGGTCGTGGCGACGCTGGTGATTCCGCTGTTCTGGCCGCTCACGCCGCTCTGACGATAAGGCTTGCCCTGGATCATTGACCGTCCAGGCGTTCAGTTTCATGCTCTCGGGCCTTTGCCCCCGACGAACAAGAACAAGGAGCGCACCATGAAACTGGAAACTCTCGCCATCCATGCAGGCTACAGCCCGGACCCGACCACCCGGGCGGTGGCGGTACCGATCTACCAGACCACTTCCTATGCCTTCGACGACACCCAGCACGGCGCCGACCTGTTCGATCTGAAGGTGCCGGGCAACATCTATACACGCATCATGAATCCCACCACCGACGTGCTCGAGCAGCGCGTCGCGGCACTGGAAGGCGGGGTGGCGGCACTGGCCGTTGCCTCGGGAATGGCGGCAATCACCTACGCCATCCAGACCATCGCCGAGGTCGGCGACAACATCGTCTCGGTCGCCAAGCTCTACGGCGGTACCTACAACCTGTTCGCCCATACCCTGCCGCGCCAGGGCATCGAAGTACGCTTCGCCGCCCACGATGACATCGCCGCCCTGGAAGCGCTGATAGACGAACGCACCAAGGCGGTGTTCTGCGAATCCATCGGCAACCCGGCGGGCAACGTCATCGACCTAGCCGCCCTGGCCGAAGCCGCACACCGCCACGGCGTGCCGCTGATCGTTGACAACACCGTCGCCACGCCGATGCTCTGCCGCCCCTTCGAGCATGGCGCGGACATCGTCGTGCACTCGCTGACCAAGTACATGGGCGGCCACGGCACCAGCATCGGCGGCATCGTGGTCGACTCCGGCAAGTTTCCCTGGGCGCAGCACAAGGAGCGCTTCGCGCTGCTGAACACGCCCGATGTGTCCTACCACGGCGTCACCTACACCGAAGCGTTCGGTCCCGCCGCCTTCATCGGCCGCTGCCGCGTGGTGCCGCTGCGCAACATGGGCGCGGCAATTTCGCCATTCAATTCGTTCCTGATCTTGCAGGGGCTGGAAACCCTGGCGCTGCGCATGGAACGCCATTGCGAGAATGCACTGAAGGTCGCCGAGTTCCTGCAGGCGCATCCGCAAGTGGCCTGGGTCAAATACGCCGGGCTACCGGATTACCCCGAGCACGAACTGGCTCGCCGTTATATGGGAGGCATGCCGGCGTCGATCCTCTGCTTCGGTATCGAGGGCGGCATGGAGGCCGGCGCGCGCTTTATCGACGCGCTCAAGCTGGTGGTGCGGCTGGTGAACATCGGCGACGCCAAGTCCCTCGCCTGCCATCCAGCCAGCACCACGCACCGCCAGCTGAATGCCGAGGAACTGGCCCGCGCCGGTGTGTCACAGGACCTTATCCGGCTATCCATCGGTATCGAGCACATCGACGACATCCTCGCCGATCTGGCCCAGGCGCTGAGCGCGTCCAAGGGCTGACTCGCGCTTGATATCCGCCGCCGAGGCTCCACATTAATGGCATACCGCCGTGGAGCCTCGTCATGACCGAATCACTGATCGTCCCCTGCGCGCACTGCGCCAGCCTCAATCGTATCCCCGCGGACCGGCTGCATGACGCACCGCGCTGCGGTCGCTGCAAGGCCGAGGCGTTGCCAAACGCTCCGTTCGGCTTGCAACAGAGCCAGTTCGCCAACCAGATCAAGGGCGACCTGCCGCTACTGATAGATGTCTGGGCCAGCTGGTGCGGGCCCTGCCGCAGTTTCGCCCCGACCTTTGCGCAGGCTGCCAGTCAGCTCCAGGGCCGCTGCCGCCTGGCTAAGCTCGACAGCGAGGCCAATGCACAGCTGTCGACGCAACTTGGCATCCGCTCGATTCCCAGCCTGATCCTGTTCCGCAACGGCCGTGAGGTCGCCAGACAGAGCGGCGCCATGCCGTTGCCGCAGCTGATGGCGTGGCTGGCGCAGCACGGCGTGAGCTGATCACAGCCGCTGGCCGCGGACAGCCGTCGGAGTGACGAGTTCCGCATCAACTGCGACCTCCTATCAGGATATGTATCGCAATGTTTGCCTAGCGTTCATCGCACTTGGATAATGCCCGCACTTTTCGAGCGGCACTTCCAATGCAAGCACTACACGGACGTCTGCACGCCGGTCTCGCTACGAGAGCCGCGCGAGCATGAGCGCTATACGCTTCGACATCGACCAATGGCAGGCCTGGGCTCCGGGCCGCGCCTGCCAGGCCGACTGGTTGCGCTGGGCGAGTGCCAGTCAGTGGCCGGACGATCCCGAAGCGCAGCCGGATGTGTCCTTTCTGCCGGCGATGCAGCGCCGCCGCCTGAGTCGACTGGCACGAATGGTGTTCGCCGTCGCCCAGCCGCTCAGCGAAGGCCGTGCCCCGATGCCGCTGGTGTACGCCTCGCGCCACGGGGAAACCACCCGCAATTTCGCCCTGCTCAGCGATCTGGCCAACGCGCAGCCGCTCTCGCCAACCCAGTTCAGCCTTTCCGTGCACAATGCGATCGTCGGGCTCTGGTCGATCTTCCAGGGCGACCCCAGCGAAATGACCGCGATCGCAGCAGAGGGCGATGGCCTGGAACACGCGGTGCTCGAAGCTGCGCTGCTGCTGAACGAAGGCGCGCCGGCCGTGCTGCTGGTGATCGCCGAAGAATCGCCTCCCGAGGCCTACCGCCCCTGGATAGACGACTGCAGCATTCCCTATGCACTGGCGCTACGCCTGACCGCGGGCGACAGCTGGCAGCTGCAACTGCAGCCCACCGATGAAAGCCCGTCGCAACCGCAAGTCCATGCTCTGCAACTGATCCGGGCCTTGCTCCACGACCACTCCCAATTCACGCATCACTGGAAGACGCGCAAATGGAACTGGCAGCGGACTCGCTGAAGCGACCCAACGCGCCGTGGCTGTGGCGACTCATCGCCACCGGCCTGTCGTTCGCCCTGTTCGGCATCGGCGGCCTGTGCCTGCGCCTGATCATATTCCCGCTGCTTTCGCTGCTCCCAGGTGATGCCGCCACCCACCGTCGCCGTGCGCGACAGACCGTGAGCAGGCTGTTCTGGCTATTCGTGCAGTTCATGTACCGCAGCGGCGTACTGACCTATGAAGTCGAAGGCGCCGAGCGGCTGGGGCGTCCGGGCCAGCTGATTATTGCCAATCACCCGTCGCTGATTGATGTGGTCGTGCTGATCGCCCTGATCCGCGACGCCAACTGCGTGGTCAAGCAGAGCTTGTGGGACAACCCCTTTACCCGTGCCCGATTCGCGCCGCGCAGTACATCAGCAACAACGGCAGCGCCGAAATGCTCGACGAAGCCGCCGAGGCCCTGCAGCAAGGTCAGACCCTGATCATCTTTCCCGAAGGCACCCGCACCACGCCCGGGCAGCCGCCGCAGTTTCACCGCGGCGCAGCGGCCATCGCCCTGCGCGGCGCAAGGCTGGTGACGCCGGTAGTGATCAGCGTGACGCCAACCACGCTGACCAAGGCCGAACCCTGGTATCGCATACCATCACGGCGTTTTCACTTTCATCTGCGCGTGGGCAGCGACATTGACCCACAGGCGTTCGCCGCCCAAGGCGCTGCCCCGATCGCCTCGCGGCGACTGAATGACCATCTGCACCGACACTTCATAGAGGAGCTCGCACTCGATGAGCCAACAACTACAACGTGAAATCAAGCAACTGATCATCGACGCGCTGGGGCTGGAAGACCTCGGTCCGGACGATATTGCCGCCGATCAACTACTGTTCGGCGAAGGCCTCGGGCTCGACTCGGTCGACGCGCTGGAACTGGGCCTGGCGATCCAGAAGCGCTTCGGCATCAAGATCGATGCGGACGCCAAGGACACTCGCAAGCATTTCGCCAGCGTCGACAGCCTGGCGGCCTTCGTCAGCGCCAACCGCGCCATCGCCTGAGGAGTATCTCCCGTGAACAGCCGCAACGAGATTTTCCAGACCCTGCGTGACGCCCTGGTCGAACTGTTCGAGCTCGAGCCCGAGCGCATCACCCTCGACGCCAACCTGTATCAGGACCTGGAGATCGACAGCATCGACGCCGTCGACCTGATCGACCACATCAAGCGCCAGACCGGCAAGAAGATCGCCGCGGAAGAATTCAAAGCCGTGCGCACTGTGGGCGATGTAGTCGAGGCGGTGTACCGCCTGACCAATGCGGAGACAGCCTGACCGACGCGAGCGACCTCACCACACGAGTGGCGCACGGCGTACCCAGGGCATTTCCGGACTTTTCTGATGCTGACATCTCTTTCTAAGATCCCGGCCGGCGTGACGCGGATGGCGGGTTTCGTGCTGCTCCTCATCGGGCTGGCATATCCCTTCGCCGTCTATTTCGGTATCGAGCACCTCTCGCCGCGGATCTTCGCGGCGCTCCTAGGAGCGCTCTGGCTGACCCGCCTGCTGAGTAACGGCGGTGCCACAAGCCGCTGGACGGCCGGCACCGCGCTGCTGTTCTGTCTGCTGCTCGGGCTGCTCGATAACGCCGCCCTGCTGCGCTGGTATCCGGTGCTGATCAACGCGGCCATGCTGGTGCTGTTTGCCGGCAGCCTATTCAGCGGGATGCCGGTCATCGAGCGCCTGGCGCGCCTGCAGGACCCGGATTTGTCGCCTTCAGGTGTGCGCTATACGCGGCAGGTGACCAGAGTCTGGGTAGGCTTCTTCATCTTCAACGGCTCGATTGCTACAGCGCTGACGCTGTGGGCGCCGCTGGCCTGGTGGACACTGTACAACGGGCTGATCGCCTATCTGTTGATGGGCCTGCTGTTCTCCGGCGAGTGGCTGCTGCGTCAGCGTGTGAGGGGGCGCCCGTGAACTGGATTGGGCTGTGCGAACTGCTGGTTCGAAGCGCGCCGCGCCCGGTAACCGACACCCCCACGCTTGCGCTCGATCAGCTGCAGCAGGCAGCGCTGCAACTGGCCGGCGGCCTGCAGCAGCGCGGCGTGCGAACCATCGCTGTGCACCTGGAAGACGCCGGGCAACTGGCTACCGCTATGCTTGGCGCCTGGCGCGCCGGGGTGCGCGTGCTGCTGCCTGCCGACCTGCAGCCGGCCAGTCGGGCACGGCTGAGCCCGTTGGCGGAGCTCTGGCTGACCGATCAGGCGGGCGACGCAGCCCTCGCCGATCTGCAGGCGGCTCCGCTTGCCGCGGCCGAGCTCGATTCAGATCTGCTTGGCCTGACGCTCTGCACGTCGGGCTCCAGCGGCGAGCCCAAGCTGATCGACAAGCGCCTGCATCAGCTGGCCAGTGAAGTCGAAGCACTGGAGGCCCTGTGGGGCGTCGATCTCGGCGATTCCGCGGTGATTGGCAGCGTCGCCACGCAGCACATCTACGGGCTGCTGTTTCGGGTGCTCTGGCCACTCTGTGCTGGCCGCCCTTTTCTGCGACGCGCCCTGCCGTTCGCCGAAGACATGCAACGGGCCAGCCGTGAGCAGCGATCGTTCTGCTGGGTCGCCAGCCCCGCACTGCTCAAGCGCATGGGCGACAATCTCGACTGGCCGGCATTGCGTCAGGTGTGCCGGGTATTTTCTTCCGGCGGCCCGCTGCCAACAGAAGCTGGTGAATTTCTGCATCAGCACCTTGGGCAGTGGCCCACGGAGATATATGGCAGCTCGGAAACCGGCGGCATCGCCTGGCGCCAGAGTGGCGAGCTCTGGCAGCCGCTACCGGGCGTCGAGCTTGCCCAGGACGACCAAGGCGCGCTGCGCGTGGCGTCGCCGTGGCTTGGGCGCGGCCATGTGGAGCAGACCGCCGATGGCGCCGAGCTGCACGCCGATGGTCGTTTCGCCCTGCGCGGCCGCCTGGACCGCATCGTCAAGCTGGAAGAAAAACGCATCTCGCTGCCGATGCTGGAACGTGCGCTGGCCGAGCATCCGTTCGTCCGCGAAGCGCGTCTGGGCGTGATTCAGGACAACCGGGCCTATCTCGGCGCGCTTGTGGCCTTGAGCGATGCGGGGGTGTTCGCGCTACGCAATCAGGGGCGCCGCAGCGTCACCCAGGCATTGCGCAAACAGCTGAGCACCCATTGCGAGGCACTCGCCCTGCCGCGCCGCTGGCGGCTGGTGCGCGAGCTACCGGTCAACCCTCAGGGCAAGTTGCCACAGGCCGAACTGGATGCATGGCTGCAAGCACCTCGTACCCGTCAACCGGAGCGCCTGGCGCTGCAGTGGAAAGACGATCACTGGCAGATCGAGCTGCGCGTGCCGCTCGATCTGGCGCACTTCAGCGGCCATTTCCCGCGCACACCGGTGCTGCCTGGCGTCGTCCAGATCGAGTGGGCGATGGACCTCGCGCGCGAACTGATCGACGACTTGCCGCCACGTTTCGGCGGCATGGAAGTGTTGAAATTCCAGCAGCTCGCCCGGCCCGGCGACCGACTGCAACTGAGCCTGCGATTCGATCATGAGCGCGGCAAGCTGTACTTCACCTATCACAACGACGACAAGCCCTGCTCGTCCGGGCGCATTCTGCTGGGAGCGCAGCCATGACCACTTTGAACGAGCTGCCACCCGTAGCGGCTGCAGCCGCGGTGGTTCGAACGCCCATGCAGCCGGAAGACGACTGGTTCAAGCCCTGCGCGGTGATCCCGGTGTACAACCACGAGCGCAGCCTGCCCGCAGTGGTCGCGGCGCTGTGTGCGGCAGATCTGCCCTGCGTGCTGGTGGACGACGGTTCCTCCCCTGCCGCTGCGGCGGTCATCGACGAGCTGGCCGAGCAAACGGAGGTCTTCCTGCTCCGTCATCAGCGCAACCAGGGCAAGGGTGGCGCGGTGATCAGCGGCCTGCGCGAAGCAGGGCGCCTGGGCTTCAGCCATGCGCTGCAGGTCGACGCCGATGGCCAGCACGACCTGTCCGGTGTCGAGCTGTTCCTCGACCGCGCCAGCCAGGCGCCAGACGCGGTGATCTGCGGCTATCCGCGCTACGACGCCAGCGTGCCCAAGGGTCGCCTGTATGCCCGCTACCTGACCCATGTCTGGGTCTGGATCAACACCCTGTCGCTGGCGATCCGCGACTCCATGTGCGGCTTTCGGGTCTACCCGCTGGAGCCGACATTGGCGTTGATCGACAGCGTACGCCTGGGCCGGCGCATGGATTTCGACACCGAGATCCTGGTGCGCCTGCACTGGCAGCAGCAGCCGATGGTCTGGCTGCCAACGCGGGTGCATTACCCGGCCGACGGCATCTCGCACTTCCGCCTCTGGCTGGACAATGTGCTGATCTCCGCCATGCATGCCCGGCTGTTCTTCGGCATGCTGCTGCGCGCGCCGAAACTGCTCGCCCGGCGCCTGCAACGATGAGCGAAGCCCCGATACCCTCGCACTGGGCCGCGCAGCGCGAACGCGGCAGTTTCGCCCTGATGCGCCTGACCGCCTGGGCGGTGCGGGTGCTTGGCCGGCGCACCATGGCGCCGCTGCTGTATCTGATTGTGCTGTATTTCTACCTCTTCGGCCGCAGCGCCCGTGACAGCGCGCGCCAGTATCAGGGCAACCTGGCGCGCTGGAGCGGTCGCGTCGAACTGCAGCCAAGCACCCGCTCGGTCTATCGCCAGTTCATGAGTTTCGCCGAAGCGCTGCTGGACAAGCTGGATGTCTGGAGCGGGCGAGTCGGGCGGGAACGCCTTGTGATCCACGATCAGGCCAACCTGCACGCCAGTCTCGCCGGGCCGCGCGGTCAACTGCTGGTCGGCTCGCACTTGGGCAACCTGGAGATCTGCCGGGCACTGGCGGAAATGGGCGGCGAAGTACGGATGAACGTGCTGGTACACACCCGTCACGCCGAGCAGTTCAATCGCCTGCTGGACCAGTCCGGCGCCGACAACCTGCGCTTGATCCAGGTCAGCGAGCTGGACCCGGCGACCATGCTGCAGCTGTCCCAGCGCCTGGAGCGCGGCGAATGGCTGGCCATCGCCGGTGATCGGGTGCCGCTGCATGGCGGGCGCACCGCCATGGCCGACTTCCTCGGTCAGCCGGCAGCCTTTCCCCAGGGCCCCTGGCTGCTCGCCGGCCTGCTGGAGTGCCCGGTGAATCTGCTGTTCTGTCTCAAGCAGGACGAGCGCTTCCATGTGCATCTCGAGCCCTTCGCCGAACGCATCCGCTGGCGTCGCGCCGACCGCGACCCGGTGATCGCGCAGGCGGTGCAGCGCTACGCCGATCGCCTCGCCGCGCGCTGCCTGGAGGCCCCCCTGCAATGGTTCAACTTCTATCCCTTCTGGAACACACAGGACCCGCGTCGTGACTGAGCCCGTGATCTTTGGCGAAAACCTTCTGCGCATCGAGGACGTGCTGGCCGTGGCGCAGCGCCGTGCGCCGGCACGACTGCAGGCGGACGAGGCCTTTCGCAGCCGCATCGCCCGTGGCGCACAGTTTCTCGACACCCTGCTGGACCGCGAAGGCGTGATCTACGGTGTCACCACCGGCTATGGCGACTCCTGCGTGGTGGCGGTGCCGCTGCATCAGGTCGAGGCGCTGCCGCAGCACCTGTTCACCTTCCATGGCTGTGGCCTGGGCAAGCTGCTGGACGCCGAAGCCACCCGCGCCGTGCTCGCCGCGCGCCTGCGCTCGCTGACCCACGGCATGTCCGGCGTGCGTGTCGAGTTGCTCGAGCGCATGCAGGCGTTTCTCGAACACGACGTGCTGCCGCTGATTCCTGAGGAAGGTTCGGTCGGCGCCAGCGGCGACCTGACCCCGCTGTCTTACGTCGCCGCTACCCTCGCCGGCGAGCGCGAGGCGCTGTATCGCGGCGAGCGCCGCAGCGCCGCCGAAGTGCACCGTCAGCTCGGCTGGACGCCCTTGACCCTGCGCCCCAAGGAGGCGCTGGCACTGATGAACGGCACCGCGGTGATGACCGGCCTCGCCTGCCTGGCCTATGCCCGTGCCGATTACCTGCTGCAGCTGGCGACCCGTATCACCGCGCTGAACGTGATCGCGCTACAAGGTAACCCGGAGCACTTCGACGAGCGCCTGTTCGCCGCCAAGCCGCATCCTGGCCAGGCCCAGGTCGCCGCCTGGATTCGCCAGGACCTGGCCATCGACGCGCCCGCTGCGCCGCTGCATCGTTTGCAGGACCGCTACTCCATCCGCTGCGCGCCCCATGTGCTCGGCGTGCTGGCCGACAGCTTGGGCCTGCTGCGCCAGTTCATCGAAACCGAACTGAACAGCGCCAACGACAACCCGATCATCGATGCCGACAACGAGCGCGTACTGCACGGCGGACATTTCTACGGCGGGCATATCGCCTTCGCCATGGACAGCCTGAAGAACCTGGTGGCCAACGTCGCCGACCTGCTCGACCGCCAGCTCGCCCTGCTGGTCGACACGCGCTACAACCACGGCCTGCCGAGCAACCTCTCCGGCGCGCCGGCCGCCACGGCGATGATCAACCACGGCTTCAAGGCGGTGCAGATCGGCGCCAGCGCCTGGACTGCCGAAGCGCTTAAGAACAGCATGCCGGCCAGCGTCTTTTCGCGCTCCACCGAATGCCATAACCAGGACAAGGTGAGCATGGGCACCATCGCCGCCCGCGACGCGCTGCGCAGCCTGGAGTTGAGCGAGCAGGTTGCCGCCGCCACGCTGCTCGCTGCCCAGCAGGGCGTCTGGCTGCGTCAGCTACAGGAAGGCGCCCGCCCGCTGCCCGCTCCACTGGCAGCCATGCACAGCGAACTGGCGGAGGCCTTCCCGCCGCTGATCGAAGACCGCGCGCTGGAAGGCGAACTGCGCCTGTGTCTCGAACAGATCCGCAACCGACACTGGAGCATTTATGCGTAAGGATGGCGTACTGCAGGCCGAGGTCGAGATGCTCGTGCCGTTCTTCGATGTCGACTCCATGGACGTGGTCTGGCATGGCCACTACGTCAAGTACTTCGAGGTCGCCCGCTGCGCGCTGCTCGAACGCATCGGCCACAACTACCAGCAGATGCGCGACGCCGGCTATGCCTGGCCGATCATCGACGTGCAGTTGCGCTACATGCGCGGCGCCCGCTTCAACCAGCGCATCGTGGTGCGCGCCGACCTGGTGGAGTGGGAGAACCGCCTGAAGATCAACTACCTGATCCGCGATGCCGAAACCGGCGAACGCATGACCCGCGGCAGCACCGTGCAGGTCGCTGTGGAGATCGCCAGCGGCGAGATGCTGCTGGCCTCGCCACGGGTGTTCGTCGACGCGGTGGAGCGCGCCCTGACATGACACTGACCATCAAGAAATGGCTGACCGCCATCGCCCTGTTAATGGTGGCCAACATGGCCACGGCGCAGACTTTCGACCTGCCACAGCTTGCCGAACAGCTGAGCGGGCCGGCCGTGGTGCGTGGCGACTTCATTCAGGAAAAGCACCTCCGTGCCCTGCCGCAGCCCCTGACCAGCCGGGGCCAGTTCGTGCTCGCCCGCGACCACGGCCTGCTCTGGCTGTTGCAGCAGCCGATCCGCCAGGACTATCGCATCACCGCCCAGGGCATCGCGCGGCGCAGCGAGCAGGGCTGGCAAGCCGTCGACCCGCAGGGCAGTTCGGCCCGGCAGAACCAGCTGTTCCTCGCCGTACTGAGCGGCGACACCCAGGCGCTGCAGCGCGACTTCGACCTGCAGCTGAAAGGCGACTCCGACGCGTGGCGTCTGCAGCTGACCCCTCGCGGCGCGCTGCTCAAGCAGATCTTCGCCGACATCAATATCCAAGGCGGCGAGACGGTGACTCAGATCGAGCTTCACGAAGCCCAGGGCGATCGCACGCTGATCCGTCTGCTCGATAGCCGGATCGACGACAGCCTTACGGCCCGCGAGCAACGCGATCTTGCCGACTGAACCCCTGCAGCCCCGGCGCTGGCCGGCCGCGCTGTTCTGCCTGGCGCTGCTCGGCCTGCTGGCGCTGAGCGCCTGGCAATGGCGCGACGGTCCGCCGCTGAGCGCCAACCTGCTGCAGCTACTGCCAAGCGACAGCCACGACGCGCTCGAGGAGCTGGCGACCGAGCGCATGCAGGAACCCCTCAGGCGCGATCTGATGCTGCTCGTCCGCCACGCCGACGAGCGACAGGCCCGGCAGCTGGCCACGCGCCTGGCCACCGAACTACGCAGCAGCGGCCTGTTCGCCCAGGTGCGCGACACGCTGCAGACCGATCTGCCGGCCGTCACGCGCCAGTTGCGCGAGCAGTCCCTCGGCCTGCTTGCCGGCGCTGATCGCCAGCAGCTGATCGAACATCCGGAGTCGTTCATCCAGCAGCGCCTCGAGCGCCTGTATGATCCGTTCGCCGCCAGCCCGCTGTCGCTCGGGCAGGACTGGTTCGGCCTCGCCGGCCTGGCCCTGCAACGGTTGCCGCAGCTGGGCAATGTTCGCGCCGAGAACGACGGCAGCCTCGTCGCCGAACATGCCGGCCAGCGCTGGCTGGTCGTACATGCGCGTGCGCAAGGCGATGCCTTCGACGAGGGTTCGCCGCAACAGGTGGCAACCCTCGTCGAAAGGGCCCGTGACGACATCGAAGCGGCGGGAGGCGAACTGCTGAGTGCCGGCGGCGTGCTGCATGCTGCCCATGGCCAACGTACGGCCCGCGCTGAGGCGAGCCTGATCGGCAGCCTGTCGCTGGGTACCACCCTGCTGCTCTTGCTCTGGCTGTTCCGCACGCCGCGCATCCTGCTCGCCGCCTTGCCGGTGCTGGTCGGTGCGATGGCGGGGGCCGCCGCCTGCATCGCGCTGTTCGGCCAGATGCACGTACTGACGCTGGTGCTCGGCGCCAGCCTGATCGGCGTCAGCCTGGATTTCCCGCTGCACTTGCTGTCCAAGAGCTGGACGCTGCAGCCTTGGCACGGCCGCCGCGCACTGGGCCTGATCCTGCCGGGGCTGGCGCTGGCCCTGTTAACCAACTTGATCGGCTATCTGGCGCTGGCCTTCACACCCTTCCCGGCACTGACCCAAGTGGCAGTGTTCTCCGCCGCCGGGCTGCTCGGCGCCTTCCTCTGCACCACCTGCCTGCTGCCCGTGCTGTTCAGCGGCCATCTGACTCCTTGGCCGCGCCCGTTGGGCTGGGCGCAGCGCTGGCTGCAGCTGAGGCAGGCGTTACTGGCGCGCATCGCCACGCCCTGGCTGCTGGCCGGCCTGGGACTGTTTTGTCTCGGCGGCGTGCTGCAGCTGTCGTTCAAGGACGATTTGCGCCAGTGGGTCAGCAGCGCACCCGAATTGCAGCAACAGGGTGAGCGCATCGCTGCGATCACCGGTTTCCAGCCCACCAGTCAGTATTTCCTCGTGCGTGCGGAAAATGCCGACACCCTGCTCGAGCGTCAGGCGCAGCTAAGCCTCCGCCTGGACGCTCTGCAGACCGAGCAGCGGCTGGTTGGCTACCTCGCCTTGAGCCAGTTGCTCGCGCCAAGACTGGAGCAGGCACGGTTGCGAGCAGCCCTGCCGCCATTGCTCGCCGCCAGCCGGCCGCTGACGGCGCTTGGCGTCGACGTCGACACCCTGCGGGTCGAGATCGAGCACCTGCAGGCGCAACCGCCGGTGACCATCGAGGCGGCGCTGGCCGGCCCGCTGGGCGAAGCCTGGCGAGCGCTCTGGCTTGGCAAAACGAGCGATGGCGTAGCCGGGCTGATCAGCCTGCAGGGACTGCGCGACAGCACAGCGCTGGCAGCCATCGCCAAAGCCGTGCCCGGCACGACGCTGGTCGATCAACCCGCCAGGCTCAACCAGCTGTTCGCCGCAACCAAACTGCAGGCCGCCGAACTCAAGCTGCTGGCCAGCCTGCTGATCTTCGCCCTGCTCTGTCTGCCGTTCGGCGCCACAGGCGCCTTGCGCTGCATCGCGGTGCCGTTGCTGGCGGCGCTGGCAAGCCTGGCCAGCCTCGGCTGGCTGGGTCAGCCGCTGACCCTGTTCGGGCTGTTCGGCCTGCTGCTGGTCACGGCGATCGGCGTCGATTACGCGATCCTCATGCGCGAGCGGGTCGGCGGTGTTGCAGTCAGCCTGGTCGGTACGCTGCTGGCGGCCACCACCACCTGGCTATCGTTCGGCCTGCTGGCGATTTCCAGCACGCCGGCGGTGAGCAACTTCGGCCTCACGGTCAGCCTCGGGCTGGCGTTCAGTTTCTTCCTGGCCCCCTGGGCCACCATCGAGCAAGATCCACCACATGCAGGGAGGCCCTATGGCGCCGCTTGAGTTGCAACACCGTGAAGTCGTGATCATCGGCGCCGGGCCTTCCGGCGCCATCGCCGGCGCGCTGCTCAAGCGCAAGGGCCACGATGTATTGATCATCGAACGTCAGCGCTTTCCGCGCTTTTCCATCGGCGAAAGCCTGCTTTCCCACTGCCTGGACTTCATCGAGGAAGCCGGCATGCTCGAGGCGGTGCGCGCGGCGGGCTTCCAGACCAAGCACGGCGCGGCCTTCGGCTGGGGCGAGCGCTATACGGATTTCGACTTCCGCGACAAATTCACTGCCGGCCACGGCAGCACCTACCAGGTCCAGCGCGCCGACTTCGACAAGCTGCTGGCCGACCAGGCCGAGCTGCAGGGTGTGGAGATTCGCTACGAGGAAGAAGTCACCGCAGTGGACTTCGACGGCGAACGGCCGTGGTTGCAGATTCGTCGGGCCGACGGCAGCGAGTACCGCGTCGACGCCGCCTTCGTGCTCGATGCCAGTGGCTACGGCCGCGTGCTGCCGCAGCTGCTTGACCTGGAGGCGCCATCGGGCTTCCCGGTACGCCGGGCGATCTTCACCCACGTCGAAGACCGCATCGACGATCCGCGCTTCGACCGCGAGAAGATCCTCATCACCACCCATCCCGATCTGCGTGACGTCTGGTATTGGACCATCCCGTTCAGCAACGGCCGCTGCTCGCTGGGCGTGGTCGCCAGTGCCGAGCGCTACGAAGGCCGACCGGTGAATCTGGATGCCTGCCTGCGCGAGTTCGTCCAGGAGGCGCCAAACCTCAAACGCATACTCAAGAATGCCGAATGGGACACCCCGGCGCGCCTGATCGGCGGCTACTCGGCCAACGTCAAGAGCCTGCATGGACCGGGCTTCGCCCTGCTCGGCAATGCCGCCGAGTTCCTCGATCCCGTGTTCTCTTCCGGCGTGACCATCGCCATGCGCTCGGCGCATATGGCAGCAGCCGTATTGCACCGCCAGTTGAACGGAGAAACGGTGGACTGGGAGACCGAGTTCGCCACTCCACTCAAGCGCGGGGTCGATACCTTCCGGACCTATGTGGAGGGTTGGTACGATTGCAGCTTCCAGGACGTGATCTACTACGAACATGCCCAGCCGGAGATCCGCCGGATGATCAGCTCGATCCTCGCCGGCTATGCCTGGGACGAAAATAACCCCTATGTCGCCGAACCCAAACGCCGTCTGCGCGTACTGGCCGAACTCTGCTCGGCGGATGCCGGTGCGTGAGCGGACTGAAATGATACGGCTGCTGTTCGGCCTTTGCTTCGTGCTGCTGGCGGGCTGCGCGGTGCGCGCGCCGCTGCCGGCAACCACGCCAGCGCTGGTCGTGCCGCTGCAGCTGCATGTGCAGCGCCAGGGGAGCGAGCCGGCGGACTGGTTGCTGGTGGTCCAGCGCGAAGACGCCGCACTGCGCTGGACGCTGCTCGATCCGCTGGGCATTCCGCTCGCGCGGCAACAACTGCGCGACGGCGACTGGCACGCCGATGGGCTGCTACGACCCAATCCAGAGGCGCGCGAACTGTTCGCCGCGCTGCTGTTCGCCTTGACCGAGCACGATCAACTTGCCGCCTTGTATGGCAGCGCGGCCGAACAGCATGATCCCTCTGAGCGAAGGCTGCGCCAGGCTGGCGACGTGCGTTGGCAGGTGCGCTATCGATCGGCACAGAGCTTCGAACTCGACGTGGCGCCGGGTCTGACCTATGGTGTCGCCCCCTTGCCCGACACGACCGGAAGTCAGCACCGATGACCGCCTACCTCAACGCCCTCGGCGTGATCTGTGCGCTCGGCAGCGGCAAGGCCGAGGTCGCCGAACGGCTGTTTGCCGGCGATACATCGGGCATGCAGGTTCACCCGCAGCCGGTGGCCGGCCGTCGGTTACCAGTGGGAGCGGCCCGCTGCGCACTACCGGCTTTGCCCTGCGACGATCCGCGTCATGCCACGCGCAACAATCAGCTGTTGCTGGCTGCCGCGCTGGAGATTGAGAGCGATATCCGAACGGCCATCAGCCGTTACGGCCAGAATCGTATTGGCGTCGTGCTGGGCACCAGCACCACGGGCATCCAGGAAGCTGCGCAAGGTATTGCCGGCCTGCTGCACGACGGCGCCTTTCCGCCCGGCTACCACTACGCGCATCAGGAGCTGGCGGCACCGGCAAGCTTTCTCGGTGAATGGCTGCAACTGGCCGGCCCCTGCTACTCGATCTCCACGGCCTGCACCTCCAGCGCCCGTGCGCTGCTCAGCGCCAAGCGCCTGCTCGATGCCGGATTATGCGATGCGGTGCTCTGCGGCGGCGTCGACAGCCTGAGCGATCTCACGCTGCAGGGCTTTTCCGCGCTGGAAGCCACCAGCGAGACGTTGTGCAACCCGTTCTCGCGCAACCGCAACGGCATCAACATCGGTGAGGCAGCAGTGCTGTTCCTGATGACCCGCGATACCGACGGCGAAGCCGACATCGCCCTGCTCGGCGGCGGCGCGAGTTCCGACGCCCATCACATCTCCGCGCCCGATCCCGACGGCCGCGGCGCCCTGAGCGCGATGCGCCAGGCGCTGGCCCGCGCCAACTGCACACCCGAGCAGATCGCCTACCTCAACCTGCACGGCACTGCCACGCCCCACAACGACGCCATGGAGAGCGTCGCCGTCGCCGCGCTGTTCGCCCATGGGGTGGCCTGCTCATCGAGCAAGCCGCTGACCGGCCACACCCTCGGCGCGGCCGGCGCGCTGGAGGCGGCGTTCTGCTGGTTGTCGCTATCTCCCCGGAATCCCGATCAGCAGCTGCCACCGCACCGCTGGGATGGCGAGCCCGATCCGGCGTTGCCGGCATTGCACCTGGTAGCAGCGGGTACCCGAATGAATCCAACGAGGCCGCGACGGATGATGAGCAATTCCTTCGCCTTCGGTGGCAACAACATCAGCCTGATACTGGGGGATGCGCGGTGATCGACTGGCCCATCGCCGAGCTGCTGCCGCATGCCGGCGACATGATTCTGCTCGACGGCGTCGAGCGTTTCGACGACGACAGTGTGGAAACCGTGCTGCAGGTGCGTGCCGACGGCCTGCTCAGCGCCGCCGACGGCAGCCTGCCGGCCTGGGTCGGCGTGGAGATCATGGCGCAGAGCGTCGCCGCCTTCGCCGGCTGCCATGCACGCCAGGCCGGCCAACCGGTGGAGCTGGGCTTTCTGCTCGGTACCCGTAGCTACCAGTGCAATGTCGAAGCGTTTCCGGCTGGCGCCGACCTGCGCGTCCGTGCCCATCGCTCTCTGCAGGACGATAACGGCATGGGCGTCTTCGAATGTCATCTCGACGGGCCCGGCATCCATGCCGAGGCCCGCCTGAACGTGTTCCGCCCGCCCGAAGTGGCGAGTTACCTACAAGAGTCTGCCCCATGAGTGAAACCGTCCTCGTCACCGGCTCCAGTCGCGGCATCGGTCGCGCCATCGCGCTGCGTCTGGCCCAGGCTGGCCACGACATCGTGCTGCACTGCCGCTCGCGCCGCGACCAGGCCGAAGTGGTCCAGGCCGAGATCCAGGAGATGGGTCGCAGCGCGCGCATCCTCCAATTCGACATCGCCGACCGCGCCGCTTGCCGGCGTGAGCTGGAAGCCGACGTCGAAGCGCACGGCGCCTACTACGGGGTGGTCTGCAACGCCGGCCTGACCCGCGACGGCGCCTTCCCGGCGCTGACCGACGATGACTGGGACCAGGTACTGCGCACCAACCTGGACGGTTTCTACAACGTGCTGCAGCCGCTGAGCATGCCGATGATTCGCCGCCGCCAGCCGGGGCGCATCGTCTGCATCACCTCGGTTTCCGGCCTGATCGGCAACCGCGGCCAGGTCAACTACAGCGCTTCGAAGGCCGGCGTCATCGGTGCGGCCAAGGCCTTGGCGGTGGAGCTGGGCAAGCGCAGGATCACCGTCAACTGCGTTGCACCCGGGCTGATCGATACCGATATGCTCGATGCCGAACTGCCCATCGAAGAAATGCTGAAGATGGTTCCGGCGCAGCGCATGGGCACCCCGGAAGAGGTCGCCGGTGCGGTGAATTTCCTCATGTCCGCCGAGGCGGCGTATATCACCCGGCAGGTCATCGCCGTCAACGGAGGGCTGTGCTGATGGGCGGCAGACGTGTAGTCGTCACCGGCATGGCCGGCATCACCTCGCTGGGCAGTGACTGGGCAAGCATCGAAGCCAAATTCAGCGCTAACCGTAGCGGCATCCGCCGCATGCATGAATGGGATCGCTTCACCGAGCTGAACACCCGGCTGGCCGGTCCCGTGGACGACTTCGTCGTACCGGCGCACTGGACGCGCAAGCAACTGCGCAGCATGGGGCGCGTATCAAGGCTGTCGGTGCTGGCCGCCGAGCGGGCACTGGCCGATGCCGGCCTGCTGGACGACGCCTCGATCCGAGATGGTCGCATGGGTGTCGCCTGCGGTTCGTCCACCGGCAGCACCGAGGAGATCAAGGCGTTCGGCAACATGCTGCTGAATTCGGTGGCAGACGGGCTCAATGCCAATTCGTACATCCGCATGATGCCGCACACCACGGCGGCCAATATCAGCATCTTTTTCGGCCTCACCGGCCGGGTGATCCCCACCTCCAGCGCTTGTACCAGCGGCAGCCAGGGCATCGGCTACGCCTACGAGGCGATCAAGTTCGGTCGGCTGCCGCTGATGCTCGCCGGCGGTGCCGAGGAGCTGTGCGCCACCGAGGCCATGGTCTTCGACGCGCTCTACGCCACCAGCCTGAAGAATGACGCACCGCATACCTCGCCACGCCCCTACGACAGCGACCGGGACGGCCTGGTGATCGGCGAAGGCGCCGGCATGCTGGTGCTCGAGGAGCTGGAACATGCGCTCGCCCGGGGCGCGACGATTCACGCCGAACTGGTCGGTTTCGGCAGCAACGCCGACGGCCAGCACGCCACCAAGCCCGAGCAGCTGACCATGCGCCGGGCCATGGAGCTGGCTCTGGAAGATGCCGGGCTCGCACCGGCGGCCATCGGTTACGTGAACGGCCATGGCACCGCCACCGAGCAGGGCGACATCGCCGAAACCCAGGCGACCCAGGCACTGTTCGGCAGCAGCATGCCGATCAGCTCGCAGAAGTCTTATCTCGGCCACACACTGGGCGCGTGCGGGGCGCTGGAGTCCTGGTTCAGCATCGAGATGATGAACCGCGATCGTTACATCCATACGCTCAATCTGGATTCGGTCGACCCGCGCTGCGGCGAGCTCGACTATCTGCAGGGTGCGCCGCGCGTCATGCAGCACGAATATGTAATGAACAACAATTTCGCCTTTGGCGGGATCAATACCTCGCTGATCTTCCGCCGCTGGGCCTGATCTTCACCCACAACCGCAAGGAAAAAGCCGATGAGAGCAACCGCATGGATAGGCACAGCGCTGACGCTTCTGGTGCTGCCAGGCATCAGCCAGGCCCGTGATACCACCCACTACCTGCCGTTCGACGCCGTTGTCGCCGAAGCCACCCAGGCCGGCCGCCTGGATGGCAGCGTCAAGTTCTACCTGGCCGGCAAGACGCCGAAGAATGCCAAGGTCGTGCGTAGCGGTGTTACCACCAGCAAGAAGACCAACGCCTTCAACAAGACGGACGAAGGCGCCTGCAGCTGGGCGCTGCAATCGGCGCTGATCGCCATGCAGCAGGCCGCCAAGGCTGCCGGCGCCAATGCCGTGGTGAACATCGCCAGCAACTACAAGCACGTTGAGTACAAGGACAGCGAGAAATACGAATGCCATGCTGGCGCCATCATGGCTGGCGTCGCGATCAAGGCTGATCTCGCCAACGTCCGTTGATCATCCCGGGCCGATGCGCGGGCTAAGCATCGGCTCTACATGCCTCCATTGATGCCCGTCGGAACGATTGGCGGCGCCGTCGAGTCCACTGAACATCAGTGAACTCGACTGGAGCGCCTCATGTTCGGCAAGTCTTCGCACACCTTCGAAATCAACTACATCTACCAGAACGACCCACGCGCCGAGACCTACGACGCGGATGTCGACAGCCTGTCCCAGGGTGAAGCCGCGCGCCATCTCATCCAATTGCACAATGCCGATGCCGAGAACAGCCTGGTGATGCCAAAGGCCGACGCCGACGAGGCGCGGCTGCTTGAGCAGGCCGAAGTCATGGGCATCACCGATATCCGCGTGACCCGTGTTCCGAAACAGGACAAGGGCGAAACGCCCGCTCATTACAAGCAGCCCTGAACCACCATTGCGGGTGCGGCGTCAGCGCTGCCGCAATGCCTCGCGCGTCACCAGATCCATGAAGGCCTGTGCTAGCGGCGACTGCTCCTGGCGGCGCTTGACCAGCCACACGGCTGTGGTGGCGTCCTGATCCGACAGGGTGCGGAAGCGCACTCCGTCGATACGGATACGGCGAAAGGATGCCGGCAGCACCGACACGCCCAATCCCGCCGCGACCAGTCCGATAATTGTCAGAGCCTCGTTCGCTTCCTGCGCGATGCGCGGGCTGAATCCCGCCTGTCGCGCCAGATTGAGCAACTGATCGTAGAGCCCGGTGCCGTAGCTGCGCGGAAAGAACACGAAGGGCTCGTCGGCCAGCTCCGCCAGAGCCAGGCCGTCCTCCCCTGCTTCGGCAAGCGAATGCCC
Source organism: Stutzerimonas kunmingensis (assembly GCF_021432085.1). GTDB lineage: Bacteria > Pseudomonadota > Gammaproteobacteria > Pseudomonadales > Pseudomonadaceae > Stutzerimonas. The sequence continues at coordinate 4,064,762 of NZ_CP090366.1, forward strand.
CGTATGCATCAGCGCTACCAGTGGCTCGCTGAACAGCTCGACGGTCTGCAGGCCCGGCGGCAAGGCAAAGGGACGGATCATGCCGACCTGCAGCGTCTCGTCCTGCACCGCGTCGATCACCTGCTTGCTGGTCATCTCCTGCAGCGCGAGGTGCACCGCCGGGAAGGCCTGGCGAAAGGCCAGAATCGCCCGCGGCAGAATCGACGTAAAGGGCGCTGACGAGGTGAAGCCGACCTGCAACTCGCCGATCTCACCCTGCTCGGCACGCCGCACCACATCGACCGACTTGTCCACCTGAGCCAGCGTGCGCCGGGTCTCGTCGAGAAACAGCCGCCCGGCGTCGGTCAGCGACACCCGGCGGTTGGTGCGGTCGAACAGGCGCACGCCCAGCTCCTGTTCCAGAGCCTGGATCTGCTGGCTAAGCGGCGGCTGAGAGATGCGCAGCAGTTCAGCTGCTCGACCGAAGTGCAGCTCTTCGGCCACCGCCACGAAATAGCGTAGATGTCTCAGTTCCACGTGCGCCCAAACGATTCGTAAAACATATCAATAAGGTCGAATAATATATTGGATAGCTTAAACAAAGCTTCCTATCATTTCGTCCATAAACCCGAACAACAGCAGTCGCGCCCCTTGATCGAAAAGGGATCACAGGCGTAACGGGCTGCTTTTGGCCGGAAAAAGCGAATCGGACAGAGGTCTCCATCGTGAGCAGTACGCACGGCGCCAGTGGCGCGTCAGCAGAGATACCTGCGCCTGGCGCGCCCATCAGCCATACCGAGAAAGGCACGCAGCGCTTCGCGCGCACTGCCCTGGCCCTGTTCGCTGGCGGCTTCGCCACCTTCGCCCTGCTGTACTGCGTGCAGCCGATGATGCCCATGCTGTCGCAGGCGTTCGGCATCAACGCAGCGCAGAGCAGCCTGATCCTTTCGCTCTCGACCCTGACACTGGCCGTCGGGTTGCTGATCACCGGACCGATCTCCGATGCCATCGGCCGCAAGCAGGTGCTGGTCGTCTCCCTGCTCGCTGCCGCCGTGTTCACCGTCGGCAGTGCACTCGCACCTAGCTGGGAAGGCGTACTGCTGATGCGCGCGCTGGTGGGCTTGGCGCTCAGCGGGGTGGCTGCGGTGGCCATGACCTACTTGAGCGAAGAGATTCACCCGCACCACCTCGGCCTGGCGATGGGGCTGTATATCGGCGGCAATGCCATCGGCGGCATGAGCGGACGCTTGCTGAGCGGCGTGCTGGTGGACTACCTGTCGTGGCACAGCGTGCTCGGAGTGATGGGCGGTCTGGCGCTACTGGCGGCGCTGTTGCTCTGGCGCTTCCTGCCGGAGTCGCGGCACTTCCACCCACGCCCGTTGGGCCTACGCGGCTTGCTGCAGGGCTACACGCTGCATTTTCGCGATGCCGGCCTGCCGTGGCTGTTCCTGCAGGGGTTCCTGCTGATGGGCAGCTTCGTCACGCTGTACAACTACATCGGCTATCGGCTGATTGCCGAGCCGTTCCACCTCAGCCAGACCATGATCGGCCTGCTGGCGGTGCTCTATCTGTCGGGCATCTACAGTTCGGCACAGGTGGGCGCGCTCGCTGATCGCTTCGGCCGGCGCCGAGTGTTCTGGCTGGTAATCGCCCTCATGTTGGCAGGCGTGGCCCTGACCCTGTTCGACAGACTGCCGCTGGTATTGCTGGGCATGCTGCTGTTCACCTTCGGTTTCTTTGGCGCCCATTCGGTGGCCAGCAGCTGGATCGGCCGCCGCGCCCAACAGGCTCGCGGCCAGGCGTCTTCGCTCTATCTGTTCAGCTACTACCTGGGCTCGAGCATCGCCGGCACGCTGGGCGGCGTCTTCTGGCACGCTGCCGGCTGGGACGGCGTAGGTCTATTCATCGCCTCGCTGTTGCTGATCGCCCTCGCCGTGGCCCTGCACCTGGCGCGCCTGCGCCCACTGCCGGAGCCACAAGCGGCTCACTGAGCCGGTAAAGCAAAACGCCCCGCAAATGCGGGGCGTTTTCCTGGAGCCGCTGGCAAATCAGCCGTGGTACTGCGCCGACAGCTCGTGGACCGACTCGATGAAGGCGCCGGCATGAGCGGGATCGACTTCCGGCGTGATGCCGTGGCCAAGGTTGAACACGTGGCCTTCGCCATGGCCGAAACTGGCCAGGATGCGCGCCACTTCGGCGCGGATGGCGTCGGGCTTGGCATAGAGCACGCTCGGGTCCATGTTGCCCTGCAGCGCCACCTTGCCGCCGACACGGCGGCGTGCCTCGCCGATATCGCACGTCCAATCCAGACCCAGCGCTTCTACGCCCGAGTCGGCCATCGATTCCAGCCAGAGGCCGCCGCCCTTGGTGAACATGATGACCGGCACGCGGCGGCCGTCATGCTCACGAATCAGACCGTCGACGATCTTGCGCATGTAGGCCAGGGAGAACTCCTGATAGGCCGCCGCCGACAGGCTGCCACCCCAGGAATCGAAGATCTGCACCACCTGGGCGCCGGCGAGAATCTGGCCGTTGAGGTAGCTGGTGACCGACTGCGCCAGCTTGTCCAGCAGCGCGTGCATCGCCTGCGGGTTCTCGTAGAGCATCGCCTTGGACTTGCGGAAATCCTTCGACGAGCCGCCCTCGACCATGTAGGTCGCCAGGGTCCAGGGGCTGCCGGAGAAACCGATCAGCGGCACGCGGCCATTGAGTTCGCGGCGGATGGTACGCACTGCGTCCATCACATAGCCCAGGTCCTTCTCCGGATCGGGAATTGGCAGCGCCTCGATGTCCGCAACGCTACTCACCACCTTTTTGAAGCGCGGCCCTTCGCCGGTCTCGAAGTACAGGCCCAAACCCATGGCGTCCGGCACGGTGAGGATGTCGGAGAACAGGATCGCGGCATCCAGCGGATAGCGATCCAGCGGCTGCAGCGTCACCTCGCAAGCGAGTTCGGGATTCATGCACAGGCTCATGAAGTCACCGGCCTTGGCGCGGCTGGCCCGGTACTCGGGCAGATAGCGGCCGGCCTGGCGCATCATCCACACCGGGGTGGCGTCGACAGGCTGCTTGAGCAGGGCACGAAGGAAGCGGTCGTTCTTCAAGACGGTCATGGCAGGGTTCCAGCGTAAAAGTGCCGTGCATTGTCGCAAAGCAGAAAAAAAAAGGCACGGCGAGCGCCGTGCCATTTAGCTATGGGCTTGATTCAAATCAGGCCACTCCGGGCGCCCTTCGATGCCCGGCAATGCCCGATCAGACGCCGAGATAATCCATGATGCCTTCGGCAGCCTGACGACCTTCGAAGATCGCCGTCACCACCAGATCGGAGCCGCGGACCATGTCGCCGCCGGCGAATATCTTCGGGTTGCTGGTCTGGTGCTTGAACTGACCCACCTCGGGTGCCACGACGCGGCCCTGGTTGTCGATCTGGATGCCCTGGGCTTCGAACCACGGCGCCGGGCTCGGACGGAAACCAAAGGCGATGACCACGGCATCGGCCGGCAGCACCTGCTCGGAACCCGGAATCGGCTCCGGGCTGCGGCGACCGCGGGCGTCTGGTGCGCCGAGACGTGTCTCGACCACCTTTACACCCTCAACCTTGCCTTCGCCGACGATCGCGATGGGTTGGCGGTTGAAGAGGAACTTCACGCCCTCTTCCTTGGCGTTCTTCACTTCGCGGCGCGAGCCCGGCATGTTCGCCGCATCACGACGGTAGGCGCAGGTCACGCTCTTCGCACCCTGGCGAATGGAGGTGCGGTTGCAGTCCATCGCGGTATCACCGCCGCCCAGCACCACGACCTTCTTGCCCTTCATGTCGATGAAGTCTTCGGCAGACTTCTCGAAGCCGAGGTTGCGGTTGACGTTGGCGATGAGGAAATCCAGCGCGTCGTACACGCCCGGCAGGTCTTCACCCGGGAAACCACCCTTCATGTAGGTGTAGGTGCCCATGCCCATGAACACGGCGTCATAATCGGCCAGCAGCTGGTCGATGGTGATGTCCTTGCCTACCTCGGTGTTAAGACGGAATTCGATGCCCATGCCGCCGAAGATGTCGCGACGACGGCTGAGTACGGTCTTCTCCAGCTTGAACTCGGGAATGCCGAAGGTCAGCAGACCGCCGATCTCGGGGTTCTTGTCGAACACCACCGGGGTTACGCCGTTGCGCACGAGAATATCGGCACAGCCCAGCCCTGCCGGGCCGGCACCGATGATCGCGACTTTCTTGCCGGTCGGCTTGACCTTGGACATGTCGGGCCGCCAGCCCATGGCGAAGGCGGTATCGGCGATGTACTTCTCCACCGAGCCGATGGTCACCGCACCAAAGCCATCATTCAGGGTGCAGGCGCCCTCGCAGAGGCGATCCTGCGGGCAGACGCGACCGCAGACTTCTGGGAGGGTGTTGGTCTGGTGCGCCAGTTCGGCGGCCGCGAGGATGTTGCCCTCGGAGACCAGCTTGAGCCAGTTGGGAATATAGTTGTGGACCGGGCACTTCCACTCGCAATAGGGGTTGCCGCAACCCAGGCAGCGGTGAGCCTGTTCGCAGGCCTGCTGCGGCTTGAAGGGTTCGTAGATCTCGACGAACTCCTTTTTGCGCTGGCGCAGCAGCTTCTTCTTCGGATCCTTGCGCCCGACCTCGATGAACTGGAAGTCGTTATTCAGACGTTCAGTCATTTCAAAACCTCTCAACAGCAACCGTAGGCAATACATACGGCTGCAAGACAATCAGGGTGAGCAGCGGCCCCGCGTTGGCTGGGGCCGCTGCCTGAAGCGGCTTATTGTTATTGCGGGTTGGCCCGGGTGCTCGACAGCAGCGAAGCCAGGTTGGCCGCCTTGGGCTTGACCAGCCAGAACCGACGCAGGTAGTCGTCGAGATTATCCAGCAGCTCAGCCCCCCACTCACTCGCGGTTTCAGCAACGTATTCGCGCAGCACGTCCTGCAGATGGCTGCGATAGGCTTCCATCGCCTCGCCGGTGATGCGCTGCAGGTTGACCAGCTCGTTGTTCACCCGGTCCACGAAACTGTTGTCCATGTCCAGCACATAGGCGAAACCACCGGTCATGCCCGAGCCAAAGTTGTGTCCGGTCTTGCCAAGCACACAGACGAAGCCACCGGTCATGTACTCGCAGCAATGGTCGCCAGTACCCTCGACAACTGCGTGGGCGCCAGAGTTGCGCACCGCGAAACGCTCACCCGCGGTACCTGCAACGAACAGCTTGCCGCCAGTAGCGCCGTACAGACAGGTGTTGCCGATGATCGCCGAATCCTGGGACCGATAGCTGGCGCCCTGCGGCGGCGTGACCACCAGCTTGCCGCCGGTCATTCCCTTGCCGACGTAATCGTTGGCATCGCCTTCCAGATAGAGATTGAGGCCGCCGGCGTTCCAGACGCCGAAGCTCTGGCCGGCAGTGCCTTTGAAGCGGAAGGTGATCGGCGCACCGGCCATGCCCTGGTTGCCATGCTGGCGAGCGATCTCGCCGGAGACACGGGCGCCAATGGAGCGGTCGCAGTTACAGATTTCCAGTTCGAACTCACCACCGCTCTTGGCATCAATGGCGCCTTTGGCGAGCTTGACCATTTCTTCGGCCAGCAGGCCCTGGTCGAACGGCGGGTTCTTCTCGACCAAGCAGAATTGCGGCTTGTCGGCGGCGATGTTGCTGCTGCCGAGCAGGGGCGACAGATCCAGGTTGTTCTGCTTGGCCGTTTCACCCGGCAGCAGTTCGAGCAGATCGGTACGCCCGATCAGCTCGCCCAGGCTACGCACGCCCAGCTTGGCCAGCCACTCGCGGGTTTCTTCGGCGACGAACTGGAAGAAGTTGACCACCATGTCGACGGTGCCGATGAAGTGATCCTTGCGCAGCTGCTCATTCTGCGTGGCAACGCCGGTGGCGCAGTTGTTCAGGTGGCAGATGCGCAGGTACTTGCAGCCCAGCGCGATCATCGGCGCAGTACCGAAGCCAAAGCTTTCGGCGCCGAGGATCGCGGCCTTGATCACGTCGAGGCCAGTCTTCAGGCCGCCATCGGTCTGTACCCGGACCTTGCCGCGCAGGTCGTTGCCGCGCAGGGTCTGGTGGGTTTCGGCCAGGCCGAGTTCCCACGGCGAGCCGGCATAGCGAATGGAAGTCAGTGGCGAAGCGCCGGTGCCACCGTCGTAGCCGGAGATGGTGATGAGGTCGGCATAGGCCTTGGCCACACCGGCGGCGATGGTACCCACGCCCGGCTCGGCCACCAGCTTGACCGACACCAGCGCCTGCGGGTTGACCTGCTTGAGGTCGAAGATCAGCTGGGCCAGATCCTCGATGGAGTAGATGTCGTGGTGCGGCGGCGGGGAGATCAAGGTGACGCCCGGTACCGCGTAACGCAGCCGCGCGATCAGGCCATTGACCTTGCCACCGGGCAGCTGGCCGCCTTCACCGGGCTTGGCGCCCTGGGCGACCTTGATCTGCAGTACTTCGGCATTGACCAGGTATTCCGGCGTGACACCGAAGCGGCCGGTCGCTACCTGCTTGATCTTCGAGCTGCGCTCGGTGCCGTAGCGAGCCGGGTCTTCACCGCCCTCACCTGAGTTCGAGCGCGCGCCAATGCGGTTCATCGCCGCGGCGATGGCTTCGTGGGCTTCCGGCGACAGGGCGCCCAGCGAAATACCAGCGGAATCAAACCGCTTGAGAATCGCCTCAAGCGGCTCGACCTCTTCCAACGCCAGCGGCTGCTCAGCCACCTTGACCTTGAGCAAGTCGCGGAGCATGGCCACCGGACGCTGGTCGACCAACGCGGTGTATTCCTTGAAGCGGCTGTAATCGCCGCTCTGCACCGCCACCTGCAGCGCGCTGACTACATCCGGGTTGTACGCATGGTATTCGCCACCGTAGACGAACTTCAGCAGGCCACCCTGCTGGATCGGCTTGCGGCTGCTCCAGGCTTCGGCGGCGAGGGCCTTCTGCTCGGCCTCCAGATCCTCGAAGCGCGCGCCCTTGATACGGCTGGCCACGCCGCGGAAGCTGAGGTCCACGACTTCTTCAGCCAAGCCAACAGCTTCGAACAGCTGCGCGCCGCGGTAGGAGGCGATGGTCGAGATGCCCATCTTGGAGATGATCTTCATCAGCCCCTTGGAGATGCCCTTGCGATAGTGCTTGAACACCTCATAGAGGTCGCCCAGCACTTCGCCAGTGCGGATCAGGTCGCCCAGCACTTCGAAAGCAAGGAACGGGTAGACCGCAGTCGCGCCGAAGCCGATCAGTACCGCGAAATGGTGCGGATCACGGGCGGTGGCGGTTTCGACCAAGATGTTGCAGCTGCAGCGCAGGCCGGTTTCCACCAGACGATGGTGAACCGCGCCCACGGCCAGCGAAGCATGCACCGGCAGCTTGCCTGGTGCGATATGACGATCGCTGAGTACCAGCAGGACCTTGCCGCCACGTACGGCTTCCTCGGCCTGATCGGCAATATTGCGAATCGCCGCCTCGAGGCCGACGGCCTCGTCGTAGTTCAGGTCGATGACCAGACGCTCGAATCCCGGACGCTCCAGGTTCATGATCGTCCGCCACTTCGCCGGCGAGATCACCGGAGTGGTCAGAATCGCGCGGTTGGCGTGCTCGGCGGTTTCCTCGAAGACATTGCGCTCGGCACCCAGGCAGGTTTCCAGCGACATGACGATGGCTTCGCGCAGCGGGTCGATAGGCGGATTGGTGACCTGCGCGAACTGTTGGCGGAAGTAGTCGTAGGGCGAGCGCACACGACGCGACAGGACCGCCATGGGCGTATCGTCACCCATCGAGCCGACCGCTTCCTGGCCTTGCTCGGCCAACGGACGCAGTACCTGGTCGCGCTCCTCGAAGGTGACCTGGTACATCTTCATGTACTGCTTGAGCTGGTCGGCATCGTAGAAGGCCGAACCATGGTCGTTGTCGTCCAGGGTCGACTGGATGCGCAGGGCGTTCTGCCGCAGCCACTTCTTGTAGGGCTGCTGTGCCTTGAGGCGATTGTCGATGTCGTCGGTGTGCAGCACCTTGCCGGTGTGGGTGTCCACGGCGAGGATCTGCCCCGGCCCGACGCGGCCCTTGGCCAGGACGTCTTCCGGCTTGTAATCCCAGACGCCAACTTCGGAGGCGAGGGTAATGTAGCCGTTCTTGGTGGTCACCCAGCGCGCCGGGCGCAGGCCGTTGCGGTCGAGCAGGCAGACTGCATGGCGACCGTCGGTCAGCACCACGCCAGCCGGGCCATCCCAGGGTTCCATGTGCATGGAGTTGAACTCATAGAACGCCCGCAGATCGGGGTCCATGGTCTCGACGTTCTGCCACGCCGGCGGAATGATCATACGCAGGCCACGGAACAGATCCATTCCGCCGGTGACCAAGAGCTCAAGCATGTTGTCCATGCTGGAAGAGTCCGAGCCGGTGCGATTGATCAGCGGCGACAGGCTTTCCAGGTCCGGCAGCAGCTCGTTGGCGAACTTCAGGCGACGTGCCTGCGCCCAGTTACGGTTGCCGGTGATGGTATTGATCTCACCGTTGTGCGCGAGGAAACGGAACGGCTGAGCCAGGCGCCATTGCGGCATGGTGTTGGTGGAGAAACGCTGGTGGAATACGCAGATCGCAGTGGCGAGACGCTCATCGCCCAGGTCAGGATAAAACTGCGCCAGGTCGGCGGGCATCATCAGGCCCTTGTAGATGATGTCCTTGTCGGAGAGGCTGCAAACGTAGAAGGCGCTGTCGTCAGCGAGCGCGACTTCGGCGCGGCGGCGTGCGAAGAACAGTTTGATGCCGAACTCGCGTTCGTCCAAGCCATCGCTGGAGACAAAGACCTGCTCGATCCGCGGCAGACGCTCAAGAGCAAGCTGGCCCAGCACGCTGGTATCGACCGGCACTTCACGCCAGCCGACCAGCGTCAGACCTTGGGCGATAATCTCTTCACTGAGACGAGCGCGGGCCTGGTCCGCCTTGCTGGCATCCTGATCCAGAAAGATCATCCCGACGGCATACTGCGTAGGCAGCTCGGCGTTGAAATGCTCCAGAGCCTGGGCACGCAGAAATGCGTCGGGCTTCTGCATCAGCAGACCGCAACCGTCACCGGTTTTGCCGTCAGCGTTGATGCCACCGCGGTGAGTCATGCAGGTCAGGGACTGAATGGCAGTCTTTAGCAGGTGATGGCTAGCCTCGCCCTGCATGTGGGCAATCAGACCGAAGCCGCAGTTATCCTTGAACTCTTCAGGACGAAAAAGACCTGCTCTCATAGGCACTCCACCAGCTAAATGCGTTGTAAATCAACCCCTTATTGACGGGCAGAGACTCACCCCGTCATTCACGTGGGCAAAAGGGGGAGCAGTTTACAAAGCCAGCTAGAGCGACACAATTTATTTTTGCAAGCCCCAAAAAGGTGCATTGCGCACTTTTTTGGGGCATTTTTCTATCGAGCCTGTTTGATTTCCTGTTGCACGCTTGCCAAATTTCGTACCCACGGCTTGCCAGCCTGCAACGAGACGGGCAGCGTCTTGACCGCTGCGACCGCAGCAGCACGATTCGCGAAGTTGCCGTAAGTCACGACGTAGAGCGGCTTGCCTTCATGCACTTTGGCGAAGTATCGGTAGTTACCGCCATGCTGCTGGACGATCGCTTGAGCGTTCTTCTCGACACGAGTCCCCAGAATCTGGACCAGATAATTGCTTCCCGGCTGACTCGCATACCAAGTGCTATTGGTTGAGCCCGAGGCAGTTGCTGCAGCAGGCGCACGCTCTGCGGCATTCGGCCGCACTTGGCGTGACGCTGGCGCCGGAGCGGGAGCCGGAGCAGCAACTTGCGGAGCGGGTGCGGGCTGAACACGCTCGCTCGGTGCTGGCGCTGGTGCAGGTGCAGGTGCAGGTGCAGGTGCAGGTGCAGGTGCAGGTGCAGGAATTGTAGGGATTGCGGCATTCGCGGTGGGCCCGCCATTCTCGTCCTCGCTCTCGCCACCAGCAGCGGCTGCCAGCGGCTCGCGCACCACCGGCTGTGCGTCGCCACCCAGTGGCAGGGACAACGGCCGCTCTTGTCCATCGAACTCGATGGCAGCCGGGTCCTGCTCCGCGGTCTCAGCAGCCGGCCCCGAGACAGGCGAAGCATCGAGCGGCAGGGAGGTCACTTCGGGGGCCGAAGGGCGCTCGGAATCGCCGCCACGCAAGAAAAGAAAGCCGACCGCTATAAGAACAAGGACTGCGACTACAGCGACCAAATGTTTTTTGGGTAGCGGAAATCCGATACCGCCCGATTTCCGCCGACCGCGCTTGCTCTGCATCGCGGCGATGAGCTCGTCTCGGGCCAACTGATTGATCGCCCCCGGCCAACCACCAGACTGCTCATGGATACGACCAATCTGCTCTTCGCTCAGACACTCTAGGCCGCTACCGGCGCCCTCCAGCCGCAATGCCAGGTACTCCCTGGTTTCGTCCTCTTCATACGGCTGCAGCGCGATGGCATGGTAGCGCTCCTCGCCATCACTCAAGGCCTCGAGCCGCCCGCCAAGCGCAGACTCACCGAACAGGAACACATGCGGCCTGGCCTCAGGGGTGCCCGCAGCCAGACGCAGAAGGGTTTCCACCGCAGCACCCGTCAACAGCTCAGCGTCGTCTACCAATAGATAGACTTCCTGACCTGTCAACGCCAGCTGGATGACCTGGGCCATCACGCCGTCGAAATCGGCCTCCTGGCTGTTCAGTGCTTGAGCGATCTGTGCCAACAGCGCGCTCGCATCCATCGTAGCCTGAGGGGTAATGACTACGCTCTGAACCGCCTGCTTGTTGCTACTGGCAACCAGTGCCTGACGCAACAAGGTTTTGCCACTTCCCTCCGGCCCGGTAACCAGCAGCAGCAGCTGGCTGTAGCGTGCCAGATGATGAAGCTGCCCAAGCACCGGCTTGCGCTGCGCGGGAAAGAACTTGAAGCCCGGAACGCGGGCAGCAAACGGGTCATGGCTGAAGCCATAGTGATTCAGAAACGCGTCGTCCGCAGACAAACTGGTCATGGAAATTTTCTTATGCTCCAAGGTGTTCCGTCATTGCACCGTAACTGGCGCTCAAGGTGGTTTCCAGCACGTCGCGAGGGAAGTCCCCGGTCACAACAGCCTCGCCCATTCGCCGCAGCAAAACGAGGCGCAGCCGACCGTCCAGAACCTTCTTGTCGACGGCCATGTGCTCGAGAAAGTCCTGCGGCTTCATCTGCGCGGGGGGCACGACCGGAAGCGCCGCGCGCTGCAGCAACCTGATGGCCCGGTCACGCTCCATCCGCGTGATCCAGCCCAGCTGACAAGACATCTCCAACGCCATCACGGTTCCCGCCGCCACGGCCTCACCATGCAACCAGACGCCATAGCCCATATGTGTTTCTATCGCGTGGCCAAATGTGTGACCTAGATTGAGAATCGCGCGCACGCCGGACTCGCGCTCATCAGCGTTCACCACCTTGGCCTTTGCAGCGCAGGAGCGATGGATCGCCTCCGTCAGCACCACAGGATCAAGCGCTCGAAGTCGATTAACATTTGCCTCAAGCCAGCCAAGGAAGGGCTCGTCGCAGATAAGCCCATACTTGATCACCTCAGCCAGCCCCGCAGAAAGCTCACGAGGCGGCAATGTCTTCAAGGTCGCGGTGTCAATGATGACCGCTCGGGGCTGATAGAACGCCCCGATCATGTTTTTGCCTAGAGGGTGATTGATACCGGTCTTGCCGCCAACCGAGGAGTCCACTTGCGACAATAGCGTGGTGGGAACCTGAATGAAGTCCACGCCACGCTGATAGCTGGCAGCTGCATAGCCCGCCATATCGCCAATGACGCCGCCACCCAGCGCAATGACCGTGGTATTGCGATCGTGCCTAGCTCCGAGCAGAGCGTCGAAGATGAGCTGCAGGGTTTGCCAATTCTTGTGTTCCTCCCCGTCGGGAAGAATCACCGGAGTAACGGTGTAGTCGGAAAGGGTCTGAGTCAGTCGATCGAGATACAGGGGCGCAACAGTTTCATTGGTGACAACGGCCACCTGCCGCCCGCGGATCCTGTCGGAAAACAGCTCGGCGCGATCAATCAACCGCTCGCCAATATGAATGGGATAGCTACGCTCACCGAGATCGACCTGAAGAGTCTGCATGGGGCCCCCAACAATAAAGGGGTCTAGGATAGCGCAGATTCATCCCGGCTTTCACGAGGCGGTAAAGACGCGAGCCGGTCGAGAATTTCCGTCACAACCATCCGCGGCGGACGTTCGTCGGTTTCGATGATGACGTCCGCTATCGAGCGATATAGCGGATCGCGAATGGCCATGAGGGCGGACAGAACGCTGCGGGGATCACTAGCCTGCAATAGCGGCCGGTTGCGGTCGCGGGCGGTGCGTTCGAGCTGCTGGTCGACCGACGTGCAAAGATAGACGACTTGCCCACCCGCACGAAGGGCCTGCCGATTATCCTCTCGCAACACCGCACCACCGCCAGTGGCCAGCACCACTCCCTCGAGCTGGCAGAGATCGGCGATCACCGCCCGCTCCCGCTCACGAAAGCCGCCCTCACCCTCCACGTCAAAGATCAGTGGAATGCTGGCACCGGTCCGCTGTTCGATCTCCTTATCGGAATCCTTGAATGGGAGACGAAGCTCTTTGGCAAGCAAACGCCCGATGGTGCTTTTGCCAGCACCCATCGGGCCTACGAGAATGAAGTTCTGCAACGACTATTGCCCTACGGCGACCGCTCGATAGTTGAGGATTCTAGGCGTTAGGAAAACCAAAAGCTCGGATTTCGTATCTTCTACTATATCTCGTCGGAACAAACGACCAACGAACGGAACATCACCCAGGAAAGGAACTTTTTCGATACTGCTGATCTGGCTATTGGAGAAGACGCCACCAATGACTATCGTCTCTCCATCCGTCACAAGGACCTTGGCATTGACTTCATTCTTGTTAATCGGGGGCACGCCATTCAGTGCGTTGGCGAAATCAGGGGCGTCCTTTGTGACCTTGACTTCCATGATGATGCGGTTGTCAGGAGTGATTTGCGGCGTCACCTCTAACGACAGCGCTGCCTCTTTGAAGGATGTAGAGGTGGCACCACTCGAACTGGCCTCTTGATAGGGTATCTCGGAACCCTTCAAGATCTTAGCGGTTTCCTTATCAGCCGTTACGACCTTGGGCTGCGAAACGATCTCCCCATTCCCGGTCTTTTCCATTGCAGACAGCTGCAGATCTAAGATGCCGTAGTCCGACACATAGCCAATCCCGATCCCGGCGGTACTATTCGCCACACCCAAGTCGACGAATGGAACCGGCGCCAAAGCATCCTTCAGGGTGAAGTTACCGACTTTGTCGGTTCCAGGCAAACCTGCACGCCCTGTTTCTTCGTCAACACCAATAGCGCCATCTTTACCGTAGAACCCCCAATTATCGTTGGTGTAATTGCCGCCCCACCGAACTCCAAGCGCTTTGTCGTACCCAACGTTAGCCTCGACGATGCGCGCTTCAATCATTACCTGCCTCACAGGAATATCTAGCTGCACAACGATGCGGCGCAATTCATCCAGCCGCTCTTGCGTTTGATACGCAATGATGTTGTTTGTACGATCGTCGACCGCGATCGAACCTCGATCGGCTGTAATGGCATCGCTACCCGTCACCGACTGAAAAAGCCGCGCAATATCGGCAGCCTTTGCGTAATTGACCTGAACGACCTCGCGACGAAGTGGAGCAAGCTCGGCGATCTGCCGCTGCGACTCAAGCTCCTGACGCTCACGGGCAGCAATCTCGTCGGCAGGCGCGACCAGGAGCACGTTACCAACCTGGCGCTTATCCAGCCCTTTGGTTTTAAGCACCAGATCCAGCGCCTGGTCCCAAGGCACGTTTTGCAGACGCAGGGTTATGTTGCCAGCGACGGTATCGCTCGCCACCAGGTTCAGATCGGTGAAGTCAGCGATCAGCTGCAGTACGGAACGAACGTCGATATCCTGAAAGTTGAGCGAGAGTTTCTCGCCCGAATAAGCAAAACGCTCAGCCTTGCGCTTCTCGGCTTCATCCTCGGTCAGAGGCTTGATGCTGATGGTCAGTTTGTTGTCTGTCTGGTACGCCAGATAATCGTATCGACCGGTTGGCTCGATGGCGACACTAGCTCCACCAGCCTGAGCGGACGAATCGACAAATTTCACGGGCGTAGCGAAATCCTGAACATCAAGACGAACACGCAGCGCCTCTGGCAGTTGAGCCTTGTCGAAGAGGACACGAATCTTTCCGCCCTGCTCCTCAATGGTCGAGCCTACCGATGGGTCAGAGAGCGTAATAACGACGTTTCCGGCACCGTCTTCACCCCGACGGAAATCGATATTCTCGATCACCTTACCTACAGCCATCGCCTTGGCAGGCGCAGCCACTGGAGCAACGGGCGCAGCTGAAACAGCTGGGGCACGTACAGCACCCGAACTTTCGCCCAATACCACAAAGATATTGTTACCATCTACGCGAGTGGAGTAGGGCACCAGAGTATTGAGATTAACGATCAGTCGGGTACGGCCTTGGGCTTCAACGACGGTCACGCTCCGCGCATTGCCAACTCCTAGCTCGCGATTCTTCGCTCCGAGCTTATTGGATACGCCGGGCAGGTCGAGCGCGATCCGCGCAGGCTGATCGAGGGTATAACCACGTGGTGTAGCCACCGGTTCGTCGAACGCAAGCTTCAATTCAACACGGTCGCCAGGCAGCGCAGCGACATCGAGGGCGTTCAGGTTGGCCGCCAGCAGGGCTGGAGAAATAAACGCCGCCAGCAAAGAGATACCTAGGCGTGAAAGGGTAGTGTTCATAAATTGCTTCCGTTGTGCAGACCGGTAAAGGTTTTCCATGCTTTTGCCCCGCGCTAGGTGCGCTCTTTCAAGGTCAGACTGCGCGGGCGCTCGAGCCACCCACCCTCTCCATCAGGTACGATTTCCACTACATCCACTCCCGCATCGCTGATCTCGACGATACGGCCATGGTTGCGCCCCAAATAGTCACCAATCTTGACGCGATGAACCCCGTCGCCGCCCTTGATCAAGGCGTACCGCCCCCCACCATTGGCTAACGTGCCTACCATCGTGAAGTTCTCGATATTGAACCCCTCAAGAAACTGCTTAACTCGCGACTCATCGGGCTGGATATCTTTTGAGCCCTTTTGCCGCTGGGTTAAATCAAGCTTGACGGGAGGCTGAAACGGGTGTCGCAGGGCGGCAGCGCTATAGGTAAAGGCTTCGTAGGGAATGAATGCTGGTAGCGGCTCAATTGTCCCTTTCGGCTTCGCCCTGACCTCATTCATATATTGCTGCAGATCGCCGAAGTCGTTGCTGCTGCCGCAGCCAGTCAGCGCAACCAGACTTAAGCCCAACGCAGTAAGTCTCGCGCGATTCATTTCTGCAGCCCCTTGTCGTTATAACGATAAGTCTTAGCGACGATGTTCATACGCAATTTTGATGTAGCTTCGTTCTTTTCAGTCTTGATCTCGAAATCATGTAGCGTGACGATACGCGGAAGGCTTGCCACACCACTCACGAAAGTTGCCAGATCGTGATACCCCCCAACGACCTTAATATTTATAGGCAACTCGATATAAAACTGCTGAGCCACCTCTGGCTGCAACTTGATTTCCTCGAACTCCAGCCCACTACCGAGACCCGTTCGAGTGATATCTTCCAGAAGCCCAGGGACCTCGGTATCGCTTGGCAGTTGCCGCAATAACGCACCAAACGACGTTTCCATCTCGGCCATTTGCGCTTTATAAGCTTCCAAATTGGCGGCCTGGAAGGCTTTGGTCGAGAACTGCTGCTTCAAGGTTTCTTCCTGAGCGCGCTGCTGCTCCAATTGCAGTTGCATATCCTGCAAATGAAAGTAATAACCTATAGCAAGCACCGCTGCGAGAAGCATAACGCCAGCAATGAACTTGACCGGCGCAGGCCAAGAACCGAGGTTATTAAGATCGAGATCAGCGAAGTCTATCTTGCGAAAACTATCTAACGATTCAGCCAGACTCATGGCTTTGCTCCTTCCGTAGCGGCAACCGGCTGCGTTTGCTGAACCGTCAGCTGGAACACATTTTCCTGATCCACGGCACCGGCGGTGACGGCTTTCACCTCGTTCAGATTCGGCGCTTCGAGCCAGTCAGAGGCATCAAGATTGCGCATAAGGTTGGAGACACGATTGTTCGATTCGGCAGCACCAATGATCGCAATGTTCTTTCCGGTCATTTTTACCGAAGTGAAATACACTCCATCCGGCAGAGTTCTTACAAGCTGATCAAAAACTCGCCCGATAATAGGTCGATTACCTTGCAAGTCCTGGATGATTTTCATTCGCTCCAGTAGTTGCTGACGACGCTCTTTCAATTCCTTGATTTCTTTAATACGAGCATCAAGAACCGCAATCTCCTTTTTGACAAACTCGTTGCGCGCACTCTGCTGCTCAATCGCAGCTTGGAAATAACGATCTCCAAGAAAGACCAGACCAGCCGCTATGACCAGCACACCGACCAGAGACGCTAGGAAACGCTGCTTTCGTTCTTCACGCAGCTGTTCACGCCACGGAAGTAAGTTGATTTGCGCCATTAGTCGAAGCTCCTCAGCGCCAGGCCACAAGCAATCATCAAGGCCGGCGCATCGCTAGCCAGCGCTCCAGCATTCACTTTGCTGCTCAAAGCCATATCGGCGAATGGATTCGCAACTAGAGTCTGAGTACCGATCTTCTGCTGAATCATGTGATCCAACCCAGGTATCGATGCCGTCCCGCCCGCTAACAGGATGCAGTCGACATCATGGAACTGTCCTGCCGCAAAGAAGAACTGCAACGAGCGAGAAACCTGCTGCACAACTGCCTCTTTGAACGGAAGCAAAACCTCACTGTCGTAGTCGTCTGGGAGGCCGCCTTGCTTTTTGGCTAGACCAGCTTCTTCTTGTGAGAGGCCGTAGCGTCGCTGAATTTCCTCCGTCAGCTGACGCCCGCCGAAAAGCTGTTCACGGGTATAAATAGTACGACCGTTATGCAGAACACTAAGGGTAGTCATGGTGGCACCGATATCCACCACGGCAACGGTCAACTCTCCATGCGCCGCACCCAACTGTGGAGCAAGTAGCCCGTAAGACCGCTCAAGCGCATAGGCTTCGACGTCAACCACCTTGGCAGTGAGTCCCGCCAGCGCAAGCGCTGCCTCACGAATTTCGACGTTTTCCTTGCGGCAAGCGGCGAGCAGGACTTCTGCTCGGCCAGGAGAGCGAGGAGCCGGCCCCTGGACTTCGAAGTCGATCGCCACTTCTTCCAGCGGATAGGGAATGTACTGGTCCGCCTCGATCTTCAGCTGATTCTCGAGTTCTTCGTCGGACAAACCAGCATCCATCTCGATGATCTTGGTGATTACCGCGGAGCCTGAAACAGCCACTACCGCCGACTTGCATCCGGTCTTGGCCTTGGCAACCACCCGCTGCAATGCCTGGCCGACGCCCTCGAGCTCGGCGATGTTCTTTTCAACTACGGCGTTTGCCGGGAGCGGCTCGACAGCATACGCCTCGACGCGGTAGCGACTACCTGATCGACTTAATTCGAGGAGCTTGACTGAGGTCGAACTGATATCGATCCCAAGCAGCGTGTTCGCTTTCTTAGTGAAGAGCCCTAGCACGACCGATTTCCTATCTTTATCCGCAACTTACGGATTAATTATGTTTATCCACATTAGATAACAGCCTTGACAGAAGCGCAAATGGCTACCCGGCAAAAAAACCGCATATAATGTGAACGGTTTTCCCTTTCAGCATCGCCGCAGTCTTCCTCCCCCAAATCCTGGATTCCAAGAACCCTGATGCGTTTTTTGAAATTTTTTCTCTGGTCGTGCTTCGCAGTCTTTTGCGCACTCTTGCTGAGCATCAGCGGCGCATTTCTCTACCTCAGCCCCAACCTCCCCTCCGTCGATTCCCTGCGGAGCATACAGCTTCAAATTCCGCTGCGGGTTTATAGCGCGGATGACAAGCTGATCGCCGAGTTCGGGGAAATGCGACGCTCACCGATCCACTTCAAGGACATCCCTGAGGAATTCATCCACGCACTGCTGGCTGCCGAGGACGACAATTTCGCTAATCATTATGGCGTCGACATAACCGGCCTGATGCGCGCTGCCACGCAATTATTGAAAAGTGGGCAGATTCAGACCGGCGGCAGCACCATTACCATGCAGGTGGCAAAGAATTACTTCCTTACCAGTGAGCGGAGTTTCTCGCGCAAGATCAACGAGATACTGCTGGCATTGCAGATAGAGCGAGAGCTCAGCAAGAACGAAATCCTCGAGCTGTACGTCAACAAGATCTACCTTGGCAATCGTGCCTATGGAATCGAGGCGGCTTCTCAGGTGTATTACGGCAAGCCCATTTCGGAGCTTAGCGTCGCACAGCTGGCGATGATCGCCGGCCTGCCGAAGGCACCTTCTGCATTCAATCCATTGGTTAATCCGACCCGCAGCAAAGAGCGACGCGACTGGATCCTGGGCCGCATGCACAGACTTGGCTCACTGGATGAAACTAGCTATCGGCAAGCACTCGCCGAACCTGAGACCGCTCGGTACCACGGCGCAGCCCCCGAGCTGGATGCCGCCTACATCGCGGAGATGGCGCGCGCCGAGATGGTGGGCCGCTTCGGCAGCGCCGCCTACACGGATGGCTTCCGGGTAAAGACCACGGTGTCCAGCGAGCGGCAGCTTGCTGCCAACCTCGCACTCGACAATGGACTGATTGAATACGACCAGCGGCACGGCTACCGCGGACCGGAAGCGCGCCTCGCAGAACTGCCGCGCGATAGCTGGCCCAGCGAGCTGACCAAGTACCGAAGCCTTTCCGGGCTGCAGCCGGCCGTCGTCACGCAGGTAGAGACCAGCGGGATTCTGGTGCTGACGCGCGACGGAAACGAGCACGCAGTAGCTTGGGACAGCATGAAGTGGGCCCGTCCCTACCTCGGCATCAACAGCATGGGGCCAAGGCCGCAGCGCCCAGCCGACGTGGTCAAGCTAGGCGACGTGGTCCGCATTCGCTGGCAGGACGATGAAACAGCCGTATTCAGCCAGGTGCCGCAGGCGCAGGCGGCACTGGTTTCACTCGACCCCCAGGATGGTTCGATCGAAGCGCTCGCAGGCGGTTTCTCGTTTGGCCAGAGCAACTACAACCGCGCCATCCAGGCCAAGCGCCAACCCGGGTCGAGCTTCAAACCGTTCATTTACAGCGCAGCGCTGGACGCGGGCTACACCGCCGCGAGCCTGGTCAACGATTCCCCCATCGTCTTTGTCGAACAGGGCATGGACCGCATCTGGCGCCCGAAGAACGACAACAATACGTTCCTCGGGCCGATCCGCATGCGCGAGGCGCTGTACAAATCGAGGAATCTGGTTTCGATTCGTCTGCTGCAGACAATGGGCATCGACCACACGGTCGATTACATCAGCCGCTTCGGTTTCAATCCGCAGGACCTGCCGCGCAACCTATCTCTGGCATTGGGTACGGCGACGCTTACACCTATGGAGATCGCCACCGGCTGGACGACCTTTGCAAACGGCGGGTACAAGATCGAGCCATACCTGATCCAGCGCATAGAAGACCGTGAAGGCAAGCTGCTCTTCGAGGCCAACCCGGCACGCGTGCCATCGCGGAATACCGAGACTGAGGAAACAGAGGCCGAGGCTTACGCAGCGCCTGACACTAGAGACCTGAATGACGGCGAGGCACTCGACGCCGAACCACGCCTTGCCGAGCAGGTACTCGATGAACGTACCGCCTACATCATGACCAGCATGCTGCAGGACGTTATCAAGCGCGGCACAGGGCGACGTGCGCTGGCCATGGGGCGCGGTGACATCGCAGGCAAAACCGGCACCACCAACGACTCCATCGACAGCTGGTTCTCCGGCTATAACGCCGACATCGTAACCACGGTATGGGCGGGCTTCGACCAGCCACAAAGCCTGGGGCGCAACGAATATGGCGGCACGGTCGCTCTGCCGATCTGGATGAGCTACATGAGCGCAGTGCTAAAGGACATGCCCGAGCACCCGCCAGCGGAGCCGGACGGGCTGCTCAAGCTGCGCATCGATCCGGTCAGCGGTCGCTCTGCCACACCCAGCACGCCTGACGCCTATTTCGAGGTCTTCAAGAGCGAGGATTCGCCGCCCCCCATGGGTGAATTCGACTCTGGAACCCAGGCACCTGGAAGCCCTCTTCCGGCCGATGAAGCCGCCCCGCTGGATCTGTTCTGATCGACCGATTTTCGCCAGCCAACAAAAAACCCCGCCTTGGCGGGGTTTGTTTTTTCAGCGCGGTCAGCCGTTGAAAACGTCGTTAACCGACTGCAGCGGATAATGCGACGGGTAAGGCAATGTCGCCACGCCACTTTCGATGGCTGCCTTGGCCACGGCATCAGACACCAACGTGATCAGACGCGGATCCATTGGCTTCGGAATGATGTACTCGCGGCCGAATTCCAGACTATCCACACCGTACGCAGCAGCCACTTCAGCCGGCACCGGCAACTTGGCGAGATCGCGCAGCGCAATGGCGGCCGCGATCTTCATCTCCTCGTTAATGCGCTTGGCGCGAACATCCAGCGCGCCACGGAAGATGAACGGGAAGCCCAATACGTTGTTGACCTGGTTCGGGTAGTCCGAGCGACCAGTTGCCATGATCACGTCCGAACGCGTCGCATGCGCCAGCTCCGGGCTGATCTCCGGATCAGGATTAGAACAGGCGAAGACGACCGGATTGGCCGCCATGCGCTTGAGACCTTCCGGACTCAGCAGGTTGGCGCCTGACAGGCCGACGAAAACGTCGGCACCTTCGAGCGCATCGTCCAGAGTGCGCTTGTCGGTTTCATGGGCGAACACAGCCTTGTACTGGTTCAGATCGTCACGGCCGGCGTGGATGACGCCCTTGCGATCGATCATGAAGATGTTCTCGATTTTCGCACCCATGCTGACCAGGAGCTTCATGCACGAGGTTGCGGCAGCCCCAGCACCGAGGCAGACGATCTTGGCCTGCTCGAGAGTCTTGCCGGCGATTTCCAGCGCATTGAGCATGCCGGCAGCCGTCACGATGGCGGTGCCATGCTGGTCGTCATGGAAAACCGGGATATCGCACTGCTCGATCAGCGCCCGCTCGATCTCGAAGCACTCCGGCGCCTTGATATCTTCCAGATTGATGCCACCAAAGGTGATCGAGATGCGCTTGACGGTATCAATGAAGGCCTGCGGGCTTTCCGCATCGACTTCAATGTCGAATACATCGACGCCAGCGAAACGCTTGAACAGCACGCCCTTGCCTTCCATCACCGGCTTGGAAGCCAGCGGGCCAAGGTTGCCCAAGCCGAGAATAGCGGTGCCGTCGGAGATAACAGCCACCAGGTTGCCTTTGCCAGTGTAGCGGTAAGCCAGTTCCGCATCGCGAGCGATCTCGCGCACAGGCTCAGCTACACCCGGGCTGTAGGCCAGGGAAAGATCACGAGCAGTGGCGGTGGGCTTGGTCAGCTCGACGCTCAATTTCCCTGGGCGGGGCTGGGCATGGTATTCGAGCGCGGCAGTTTTCAGGTCAGTCATGTGGCATTTCCGCTTATTTTACTGGGACAGACAGGCGGTCGAGCATACGCCAAGAACAAGCGCACTCACAAGCCAGCGGGCCGGCTGACTGTCAAGCCCAAGCCGCTACGACTTTCCGGGTAGATTCACGCGCCGGTACGAACAGCCGATCAGCGCGACAACCCCAGCATCGCCGGATGGGTGACGCGCAGCATCCAGCGGGCTTGCCCGGCCCCCACCCGTCCGCGGCGGTCGACTACCCAGCCCCTGAGCTCGAGTCGCTTCCCGGCAAGCACAGTCATTGTCCGGACATCGAATGCGTCAAGCGCCTGCGGCGGTATGTTCACCACCAGCGGACCATCCATTTCGAGCCAATAGCCGCCGCGATTGCGCTCGACCCGCTCGACCCTGCCTTCGAGCAGCGCGAAGCCACCACGCCTCAACGATTGCGGCGAGCCGGGCTTCAGCTCGCGCCAGACACCCAGACCGTTTTGCCGCGCCTGCTGCTCGGCCCGCTGCTGACAGGCCACCATCCGTGTATTCGGCGCCACCGCGACCATGAAGCCAAGGCCATCGGCAAGCAGCACGGCCTCGAGATTACGTCCCTGCGCGTCATAAGCATGGGCCAGCGTGCGCCCATAGCGATCCTGCCGCTCCTGGCCCAGGACCAGACCGACCCGCCCGTCACTGGCATGCACCAATGCCTGCAGTCGGCGCCGTGCGGCCAGCGCGAAAGGCTCGGCCTTGCGCCCGTCACGCCCCAGCTCCGGAGTGTTGATGCCGATCAGCCGCACGCTGCGACCATCGACCAGACGCAGCGTATCGCCGTCAACGACTTGGGCCACTTCCAGCGTCGACAAGCGCCCCGGCGACGGGCAGAAGGCAAGCGCTTGAATTTGCCAGAAGACGGAAACGAAAAAGGCGCCCACCAGGGACGCCTTTTTCATGTGCTCGGAAAACCCCATTGGATTCCCGGTACGCCAGCTTACTTGGCGCCGAACACACCGAAACGTTGCTTGAAGCGATCGATACGGCCGCCGGTATCCAGCACCTTCTGCTTGCCGGTGTAGAACGGGTGGCACTCGGAGCACACGTCGAGGCTCAGGTTCTTGCCCAGCGTGGAGCGGGTCTTGATGACGTTGCCACAGCTGCAGGTGGCCTCGATTTCGACGTAATTAGGATGGATATCGGCTTTCATGGTGAATCCTCTAGGATTGTGTGCCGCCACCCGACCCTATGTCGAGTACCGCACGAAGTAGGGCGCGAATCATACCAGAGCGCTAGGGTGATGCAAGCGCGGGCGACAGACGCGCTGAGCCGCTGGCGCGCTCGCGACGACGCCGAATCGCGTCATCGTTTACCATCGCCGCACATCACCAAGGATCATCGAGTGTCTTCCAGCATCCTCCGCCTGGCGCTGCCCTCCCCCCTGCGTCGCCTGTTCGATTACCTGCCGCCGGCTGGCGTGTCACCCGCCGCTCTTCAACCAGGCGTACGCCTGCGCGTGCCATTCGGTCGACGCGAAGTGGTCGGCATTCTGGTCGAGCTGAGCGACCACAGCGAAGTGCCGGCGGAAAAGCTCAAGCCGGCCCTGGAACTGCTGGATAGCAAACCACCCCTGCCCGCCCCGCTATTCAAGCTTTGCCTGTGGACCGCGCAGTATTATCAGCACAGCCTTGGCGACACCCTCAGCTGGGCACTGCCGGTACTGCTGCGTCAGGGCGAACCCGCTGAAGCGCGACAAGAGCGCTACTGGCACGTAGCCGAAGACGCGAGCCCTGACGATCCGCGATTGGTTCGTGCACCCAGGCAGCGCGAAGCGCTGAAGGCCATCGCCCAGCACGCTCACGGCTTGCCACATGCGCTGCTCAGCAAACTGCAGCTGAACAAGGACAGCCTCGACCTGCTGCTGGAAAAGGGCCTGGTGCGTATCGAATCCCGCCGCAGCAGGCCGACGCGCGGGCACAGTGGCGGCTGGCTGCTACAGGCCGAACTCACCTTGAATACACAGCAACGCGCGGCCTTCGAGGCGGTGAGCGCGGGCCTCGGAGGATTTCAGGCGTTCCTGCTGGCGGGGGTGACCGGCAGCGGCAAGACCGAGGTCTACCTGCAACTGATTCATCGCGTACTGGAAGCCGGCAAGCAGGCGCTGGTGCTGATCCCCGAGATCAACCTGGGGCCACAGACGCTCGCCCGCTTCGAACAGCGCTTCAACGCCCGGATCGCGCTGCTGCACTCCAACGTCAACGATCGTGAGCGACTCGATGCCTGGCTCGCCGCCCGCGATGGCGAGGCGGACATCATCATCGGTACCCGTTCGGCCCTGTTCACGCCGATGAAGAATCCCGGCCTGATCATCATCGACGAGGAGCACGACGCCTCTTATAAACAGCAGGAAGGCTTGCGCTACCACGCCCGCGATCTGGCCCTGCTGCGCGCGCGCCAGGAGAACCTGCCGATTGTGCTCGGTTCGGCCACGCCCTCGCTGGAAAGCCTGCACAACGCCCACAGCGGCCGCTATGCGCTGCTCAAACTGACGCAACGGGCCGGCAATGCGCAGTCGCCGCGCTTCCTGCGCCTGGATGTCAAGAGTCGCCCGCTGGACGCCGGCATATCCGGCCCGCTGCAACAGGCCATCGGCCAGACCCTCGGCGCCGGCCATCAGGTTTTGGTCTACCTCAACCGACGTGGCTTCGCCCCCACCCTGCTCTGCCATGACTGCGGCTGGCTCAGCCAGTGCCCACGCTGCGACGCGCGGATGACCCTGCATCAACGTCACAATGAACTGCGCTGCCACCACTGCGGGCACGTCGAGCGGCCGCCGCGCAACTGTCCGGACTGCGGCAAGGTGGATCTGCGCCCGGTTGGCGCCGGAACGGAGCGCGCCGAGGAGCGCCTGGGCATCCTCTTTCCCGACTATCCGGTGCTGCGTATCGACCGCGACAGCACCTCGCGCAAGGGCGCGATGGAGCAGATGATCGGCACCATCAACCGCGGCGAACCCTGCCTGCTGGTCGGCACGCAGATGCTCGCCAAGGGTCACCATTTTCCGCGCGTCACGCTGGTGGCGATTCTCGATGCCGACGGCGGGCTGTTCTCAGCCGACTTCCGCGCCAGCGAGCGCATGGCCCAGCTGATTGTCCAGGTCGCCGGGCGCGCCGGGCGCGCAGAGGAGCCTGGCAAGGTCATCATCCAGACGCATCTGGCCGACCATCCGCTGCTGGTGCAGCTGACCGAACAGGGTTATTTCGCCTTCGCCGAGCAGGCCCTGTCCGAGCGCCGCGCGGCCGGCCTGCCGCCGTTCAGCCACCTGGCGCTGCTGCGCGCCGAGGCACAGAAGCCCGGCCAGGCCGAAACCTTCCTCGACGACGCCTGCAACCTCGCCGAACAGTTGCTCGACCAGCTGCAGCTCAACGGCGTCGACCTGCTCGGACCGGTTCCCGCACCGATGGAACGGCGTGCCGGCCGCTACAGGGCGCAATTACTGCTTCAGGGCAACGCGCGGGCGACCCTGCACCGGCTGATGGACGCCTGGGTCCCGATGCTCGAACAACTGCCCGGCGGTCGCGCCGTGCGCTGGAGCCTGGATGTCGACCCGATCGATCTGTTCTGATCGCCTGATCGAAACCCGGACTTTTGCCGCCCTGCGCGCCACGCATCTTGAAGCGATACCCATCGCGACCCGATAATGCCGGGTTTTCGCGCACACTTGCGGACTGAGCCGACCATGAAAGACAGCATTCGCCACCTGATCCAGCAAGCCCTCGTCCGCCTGACCGCCGAAGGCGTTCTGCCTGAAGGGCTGACCCCCGCGATTCAGGTGGAAAACACCAGGGACAAAAGCCACGGCGATTTCGCCAGCAACATCGCCATGATGCTGGCCAAACCGGCCGGGCTGAAGCCGCGCGACCTGGCCGAGAAGCTGATCGCCGCGCTGCCGCAGGACGCACAGATCAGCAAGGTGGAAATCGCCGGACCAGGCTTTCTGAACTTCTTCCAGAACAGCGACGCACTGGCCGAGCGCCTCGAAGCGGCCCTGGCCGATCCACAGCTGGCAGTGCGCAAGGCGTCGGCGCCCCAGCGCGTGGTGATCGACCTGTCATCGCCGAACCTGGCGAAAGAGATGCATGTTGGCCACCTGCGCTCGACCATTATTGGTGACGCCGTCGGTCGTGTGCTCGAGTACCTCGGCGACGAGGTGATCCGGCAGAACCACGTCGGCGACTGGGGCACCCAGTTCGGCATGCTGCTGGCTTACCTCGAGGAGAAACCGGCGGCGGCGGAAAGCGAGCTGTCCGACCTGGAGCAGTTCTATCGCGCAGCGAAACAGCGCTTCGACGAGTCCGCCGAGTTCGCCGACCGCGCCCGCGAACTGGTGGTAAAGCTTCAAGCCGGGGACGCACAGTGCCTGAGCCTGTGGACGCGCTTCAACGATATTTCCCTGTCGCACTGCCAGAAGATCTACGACCGCCTCAACGTCAAGCTGACCCCGGCCGACGTCAAGGGTGAGAGCGCCTACAACGCCGAGCTTGCAGATATCGTCGAAGCCCTACGCAGTAAAGGTCTGCTCACCGAGGACAACGGCGCGCAGTGCGTCTTCCTCGACGAATTCAAGAACGCCGAAGGCAATCCGCTCCCGGTGATCGTGCAGAAGGCCGGCGGCGGCTACCTCTACGCCACCACCGACCTGGCGGCCATGCGTTACCGCAGCCAGGTCCTGCATGCCGATCGCGCGCTGTATTTCGTCGATCAGCGCCAGGCCCTGCATTTCCAGATGGCTTTCGAAGTGGCGCGTCGCGCCGGCTTCGTCCATGCCGGCATGCAGCTTGAGCACATGGGCTTCGGCACCATGAACGGCGCCGACGGCCGCCCGTTCAAGACCCGCGACGGCGGCACGGTAAAGCTGATCGATCTGCTCGACGAAGCCGAGCAGCGCGCCTATGCCCTGGTCAAGGGCAAGAATCCGGACCTCGATGAAGCCGAGCTGCGCCAGATCGCCCGCGCGGTGGGTATCAGCGCCGTCAAATATGCCGACCTGTCCAAGCACCGCACCAGCGACTATCGCTTCAACTTCGAACTGATGCTGAGCTTCGAAGGCAACACCGCGCCCTACCTGCTCTATGCCTACACCCGCGTGGCCAGCGTTTTCCGCAAGCTGGGTCAAGGCATCGATGAGATCACCGGGCAGATTCAGCTCGAGGCTGAGCAGGAACTGGCGCTCGCCGCCAAGCTCGCCCAGTTCGGCGAAGTGCTGAACAGCGTCGGCGAGAAAGGCGAACCGCACTTGCTGTGCGCTTACCTGTACGATCTGGCCGGGCTGTTCTCCAGTTTCTACGAGCACTGCCCGATCCTCAGCGCCGAACAGCCAGAGCAGAAGCAGAGTCGACTTCGCCTCGCTGCCCTGACCGGCAAGACCCTCAAGCAGGGCCTGGAACTTCTCGGCCTGGAAACTCTGGAGCGCATGTAAGTGGCTGCAAGGAAGAAAGCCGCGCCCAAACGAGGCGCGAGCCGCTATCAGGCGCCCGCCAAACAGGCCGTACCAGGCTGGATCTGGCTGGTCTGTGGCCTGGTCATCGGCGGTTTCATCATGTTTCTGATGAGCCTCGAGCCGGGTGGCGAGGAGGTCAAGCGCAACAAGGACGCACCCAAGACCGCGATCAAGGAGCAGCCCAAGCGCACGCCAGCCAGCGAGCAGGCGGCCAAGCCGAAGTACGACTTCTATACGCTGCTACCGGAGTCGGAAGTGATTCTGCCGCCGGAAGCCAAGCAGCCGGAACCGCCGGCCAAGCCGGTAACGCCAGAGGAAGCAGCGAAGATCGACGAAGCCCGCGCGCAGGCCGCACTCAATGGCCAGGTACCACCGCCGCCGCCCACAGTGGCCAA
Source organism: Stutzerimonas kunmingensis (assembly GCF_021432085.1). Lineage (GTDB taxonomy): Bacteria > Pseudomonadota > Gammaproteobacteria > Pseudomonadales > Pseudomonadaceae > Stutzerimonas. Next base: position 4,092,170 of record NZ_CP090366.1, read on the forward strand.
GGCACCGGTTACCCAGTTCTTTCTGCAGGCCGGCTCGTTCCGCCAGCAGGCGGAGGCTGATCGGGTACGCGCGCAGATCATCCTGCTTGGTCAGGACGTGCGCGTGGAAAGCGTCAAGGTGCGTGATGAGCCTTGGTATCGCGTGCTGGTCGGACCCTTCGGCAGCCGCGAGCAACTGAATGCTGCACAAAAGACGCTGGCCGCCAGCGGCTACAAGAACCTGCTGTTGCAACAGCGGCAGACGCGCTGAACGAAAAACGCCGGGCTTTCGACCCGGCGTTTTTCATTCTGGCGCAGCAAACCGAATCAGCTTTCCCGCGGCGCGTAGGCAAACACGTCAGCGCGCATCTGATGCGGGTCCATCCCCGCCTCCACCAACGCATCCAGCGTGCCATAGACCATCGACGGCGAGCCGCTGGCATAGATATGCAACGGTTTGAGATCGTTGAAATCCTCGCGAATCGCTTCGTGCAGCATGCCGCAGCGACCTTCCCAGCCGCAGACGTCGCTGACGACACGGTGCAGATGCAGATTGCTCATGCCCTGCCACTCATCCCAGTGCGACAGCTGGTAGAAGTCTTCGGGATGGCGAACACCCCAGTACAGATGCACCGGATGCGAGAACCCGGCTGCGCGGCAATACTCGATCAGACTGTGCATCTGCGCCATGCCGGTGCCCGCTGCAACCAGCACCAAGGGACCGTCCGGCAGTTCTGCCAGATGCGTGTCGCCGAATGGCAGCTGGATCCGCGCAAAGCCCTGCCGCCGCAGGAATGCCAGCAGCTCGATCGCGGATTCCTCACGCGCCAGCACGTGCAGCTCCAGCTCTCGGCCGCTGCCGGGAGCAGAGGCGAGGGAAAACGCCGACCACTCACCGTCCTCCCGTTGCAGCAACAGATATTGACCGGCGTGATAGCGCGGCTGGCGACCGGCCGGCAGGCGTAGGCGCAAGCGCACCACATCGCCACCGACCTCTTCATAGCCACTGAGCTGGCAGCTCAGCTCGCGTACCGGCAGTTCGCCGGGCGCCAGCACGCCATCCCACAGCAGCACGCAGTCTTCCAGTGGCTCGACCAGGCAGGCCAGCAGCTCGCCGTGATCGCGTACCTCGCCGGCCTGCCGCACACGTCCTTCGACCAGCAGCGAGGCGCAGATGTGGCAATTGCCGTTGCGACAGCTCTGCGGGCATTCGTAGCCCAGACGCCTGGCGGCATCGAGAAATCGTTCGCCGGGCCGCACGTCGAGCACGGCACCGGATGGCTGCAAAGTAACTTTCATGTGCACGTCTTATCAGTGAACGGGAAGACCCGCCAAGGCTTTCGGGCGGGCTCGGGCCCGCCTCTTCGGATATGTCAGTCGATACCCAGCTGCGACCAGAGTTCATCAACCCGCTGCTTCACCGCCGGGTCCTGAACGATGACCCGCCCCCATTCGCGGTTGGTCTCGCCCGGCCATTTGTGGGTGGCATCCAGGCCCATCTTCGAGCCCAGCCCGGAGATCGGCGAAGCGAAATCCAGGTAGTCGATCGGGGTGTTGTCGATCATCACCGTGTCGCGCTTGGGATCCATGCGTGTGGTGATGGCCCAGATCACATCGTTCCAGTCGCGGGCGTTGATGTCGTCGTCGGTGACGATGACAAACTTGGTGTACATGAACTGACGCAGGAAGCTCCACACGCCGAGCATGACCCGCTTGGCGTGGCCGGGATACTGCTTCTTCATCGTCACCACCGCCATGCGATAGGAACAGCCTTCCGGCGGCAGGTAGAAATCGACGATTTCCGGGAACTGCTTCTGCAGGATCGGTACGAACACCTCGTTCAGTGCCACGCCGAGAATCGCCGGCTCATCCGGCGGACGCCCGGTATAGGTGCTGTGATAGATCGGGTTTCGGCGATGGGTAATGCGCTCGACGGTGAACACCGGGAAGCGGTCGACCTCGTTGTAGTAGCCGGTGTGGTCGCCGTACGGCCCTTCATCGGCCATCTCGCCCGGATGGATATGCCCTTCGAGGACGATCTCGGCGTACGCCGGCACCTGCAGATCGGAGCCGACCGCCTTGACCAGCTCGGTGCGCGAACCGCGCAACAGGCCGGCGAAGGCATATTCGGACAGCGTATCGGGCACAGGCGTCACCGCGCCGAGAATCGTTGCCGGATCCGCGCCCAGCGCCACGGCGACCGGGTACGGCCGATCCGGGTACTTCTCGCACCATTCGCGGAAATCCAGCGCCCCGCCGCGATGACTGAGCCAGCGCATGATCACCTTGTTGCGACCGATGACCTGCTGGCGGTAGATGCCGAGATTCTGCCGCTCCTTGTTCGGCCCCTTGGTAATGGTCAGACCCCAGGTGATCAGCGGCGCGGCGTCGCCCGGCCAGCAGTGCTGTACGGGGATTGTCCCCAGGTCGACGTCATCACCTTCGATGATCACTTCCTGGCAGGGCGCGTCCTTGAGCACCTTGGGCGCCATGCTGATGACCTTCTTGTAGATCGGCAGCTTGCTCCAGGCGTCCTTCAACCCCTTCGGCGGCTCCGGCTCCTTGAGAAACGCCAGCAGCTTGCCGATCTCACGCAGTTCGGAGACATCCTCGGCGCCCATACCGAGGGCGACCCGCTGCGGCGTGCCGAACAGATTGCCAAGCACCGGCATGTCGAAACCCGTCGGGTTCTCGAAGAGCAGTGCCGGGCCCTGCTTGCGCAGGGTGCGGTCACAGATTTCGGTCATTTCCAGAATCGGGGAGACAGCAGCCGTGACGCGCTTGAGCTCACCGCGTTTTTCCAGGCCGCTGATAAAGTCGCGCAGATCGCGATACTGCATGCTTGAGCCTCGCATGGGCCGGCAGGGACGAGGCGCAAAGTTTAGCGCCCGCGTCGGGTTTTCCAAAACCTGCAGACAGACGAAGGCCGGGTTTCCCCGGCCTTGTTGGCAACGACGAGTCGCTTACTTGCGCTTCATGGACATGAAGAATTCGTCGTTGGTCTTGGTGTCCTTGAGCTTGTCGAGCAGGAACTCAATCGCAGCGCTTTCATCCATCGGATGCAGCAGCTTGCGCAGGATCCAGATGCGCTGCAGCTCTTCCTCGCTGGTCAGCAGCTCTTCGCGGCGAGTACCCGAACGGTTGATGTTGATGGCCGGGAAGACACGCTTCTCGGCAATGCGACGATCCAGTTGCAGCTCCAGGTTACCGGTGCCCTTGAACTCCTCGTAAATCACCTCGTCCATCTTCGAGCCGGTCTCCACCAGCGCGGTGGCGAGAATGGTCAGCGAACCGCCTTCCTCGATGTTGCGCGCGGCACCGAAGAAACGCTTGGGCTTCTCCAGGGCGTGGGCATCGACACCACCAGTGAGCACTTTGCCGGAGCTCGGGATCACGGTGTTGTAGGCACGCGCCAGACGGGTGATGGAGTCGAGCAGAATGACCACGTCCTTCTTGTGCTCGACTAGGCGCTTGGCCTTCTCGATGACCATTTCGGCAACCTGCACGTGACGGGTTGGCGGCTCGTCGAAGGTGGAGGCGACCACTTCGCCGCGCACGGTGCGCTGCATCTCGGTCACTTCTTCCGGGCGCTCGTCGATCAACAGAACGATCAGGTGGCACTCGGGGTTGTTGCGGGTGATGTTGCTGGCGATGTTCTGCAGCATGATCGTCTTGCCCGCCTTTGGCGGAGCGACGATCAAGCCGCGCTGGCCCTTGCCGATCGGAGCACAGAGGTCGATTACGCGACCGGTGAGGTCTTCGGTGGAACCGTTGCCGGCTTCCATCTTCAGGCGCTCGTTGGCGAACAGCGGGGTCAGGTTCTCGAAGAGGATCTTGTTCTTCGCGTTCTCCGGCCGATCGTAGTTGATCGAGTCGACCTTGAGCAGGGCGAAGTAGCGCTCACCTTCCTTCGGAGGGCGAATCTTGCCGATGATGGTGTCACCGGTGCGCAGGTTGAAGCGGCGAATCTGGCTGGGCGAGACGTAGATATCGTCCGGGCCGGCCAGGTAGGAAGAATCCGCGGAGCGCAGGAAGCCGAAGCCATCCTGGAGAATCTCCAGCACGCCATCACCGGAGATTTCCTCGCCGCTTTTAGCGTGCTTCTTGAGCAGGGAGAAAATCACGTCCTGCTTGCGCGAACGGGCCATGTTATCGATGCCCATCTGTTCGGCCATTTCCAGCAGTTCGGTGATGGGCTTTTGCTTGAGTTCAGTCAGATTCATAGAGAGAGTCAGGAAGGATGTAGAAAGCGATTAGCTTGAGAAGCCGCGCAGCAAGAGACGAACAGGTTCGTTGTGCTTTATGAGGCTGAAGTGCGTCGGCGACGGCGTGCAGAGGGCGACGGAAGAATGCGTCGCGAGGCCGAATTTAGCACCGTGCAGACGAAGCGTCCACCCTGCCGATAAAAAAAGCCCCCGCGACTGCGAGGGCTTTAGAGGGGAACTTCGGCGAAGTCAGATGTTGCTGTCGAGGAACGCCGCCAGCTGCGACTTGGACAGTGCACCGACCTTGGTCGCCTCGACATTGCCGTTCTTGAACAGCATCAGCGTCGGGATACCACGCACGCCGTATTTCGGCGGGGTTTCCTGGTTCTCGTCGATATTGAGCTTGCAAACCTTCAGACGGCCTTCGTAGTCCTTGGCGATCTCGTCGAGTACCGGCGCGATCATCTTGCACGGACCACACCACTCGGCCCAGTAGTCGACCAGTACGGGACCGTCGGCCTGGAGGACGTCCTGCTCGAAACTGCTGTCGCTGACATTGTTGATGTATTCGCTCATGGATTTTCTCCAGGGTCGGAACGGAAAGGTCGCCATCATAGCCCTACTGTGAGCGGATCGAAAGCTGCAGACCCTCGGGTCGGCGACGATCGCCCGCGAGCAGCGCCCCCATGCGTCAACGACTGCGTTGGCGGATGGGGGCGATCATGTCAGGATGTCTGAGTTTTGCATCGAGACCGCCCAATGCGCCATAACACCGCTGAGACCTTTCCCATGATCGCCGCCCTGGATCTGGGCTCGAACAGCTTTCACATGGTGCTCGCGCGCACCAGTAATGGCGAAATGCGCATCCTCGAACGGCTCGGCGAGAAGGTCCAGCTGGCTGCCGGGATCGACGAAAACCGTCTACTCGACGAGGCCGCCATGCAGCGTGGGCTGGACTGTCTGCGTCGCTTCGCCCAGCTGGTCAATCATCTGCCGCAGGGCGCCGTACGCATCGTCGGCACCAACGCACTGCGTGAAGCGCGCAATCGCGCCACCTTCATCCGCCGCGCCGAAGAGATCGTCAACCATCAGGTCGAGGTCATCTCCGGCCGCGAAGAAGCGCGCCTGATCTACCTCGGCGTGTCGCACACCATCCCGAGCAGTTCCGGCCGCCGCCTGGTGGCAGACATCGGCGGCGGCAGCACCGAGTTCATCATCGGCGAAGGGTTCGAATCGCAGCTGCGCGAAAGCCTGCAGATGGGCTGCGTGAGCTACACCCAACGCTTCTTCCGTGACGGCAAGATCACCCCGGCACGCTACGCCCAGGCCTACACCGCCGCGCGGGTAGAGCTGATGGGCATCGAGCATGGTCTGCGCCGGCTCGGCTGGCAGGAATCCATCGGCGCGTCCGGCACCATCCGAGCCGTAGGCCTGGCGATCAAGAGCGGCGGCTTCGGCAACGGCGAGGTCAACCTCGAAGGGCTGGGATGGCTCAAACGCAAGCTGTTCAAGCTCGGCGACGTGGAGAAGATAGACATCGACGGCATCAAACCGGACCGTCGCGGCGTGTTCCCTGCGGGCCTGGCGATTCTCGAGGCGATATTCGATGCGCTGGAGATCAGCAGCATGACCCACTCCGAAGGCGCCCTGCGCGAAGGGGTGCTCTACGACCTGCTAGGCCGTCACCATGACGAGGACATCCGTGACCGCTCGCTGAGCTTCCTGATGGAGCGCTACCACGTCGACATGGAACAGGCCGCGCGAGTCGAAGCCAAGGCGCTGGAGGCGTTCGACCAGGTGGCCGAGGCGTGGAGCCTGGATCAGGACTGGCACCGGGAGCTGCTCGCCTGGGCTGCACGGGTGCATGAAGTGGGCCTGGATATCGCGCACTACCACTACCACAAGCATGGCGCCTACCTGATCGAACATTCCGACCTGCCCGGCTTCTCCCGTCAGGATCAACTGATGCTGGCGCTGCTGGTGCGCGGCCACCGACGCAATATTCCTCAGGACAAGTTCGGCGAGACCGGGGTCGATGCCGATGCACTGGTGCGACTGTGCATCCTGCTGCGCTTCGCCATCCTGTTCCATCACATCCGCGGTGCCAACGCCGTCTCCGAGGTGCAGCTAAAGGCGACCGAACGGGGCCTGGAGCTGATCTTCCCGACCGGCTGGCTGGGCGCGAACCCGTTGACCAGGGCCGACTTCGAGGCCGAAGCTGCCTGGCTCGCGCGCGTGGGCTACGAACTGCGGATGAAATGAAACAAGGGCCCTAGGGGGCCCTTGATGATACAGGTAACCAGTCTTCGCCTCCTCTAGCCAGGCCGACGCGGCGCGCGCCAGCCACATGCCTGAAAACGCACCGCGGGAAACACCTGACTCAGCGCACGCCGACCTGCGGCCCGGTGAGACGCTCCAGCAACGTACTCTGTATGTTGCGCGCATTCTGATTACCGGTGGGGCTGTTGCGCAGGTAGCTGCCGTCAGGCTGCAGAATCCAGCTCTGGGTGTTGTCGCTGAGGAAGCCTTCCAGCTCCTTCTTAACCCGCATCACCAGTTTCTTGCCTTCCACCGGGAAACAGGTTTCCACCCGACGATCGAGGTTGCGCTCCATCCAGTCGGCACTGGACAGGTAGAGCTTCTCGTCACCGTCATTCTGGAAGTAGAACACCCGACTGTGCTCAAGGAACCGGCCGATGATCGAGCGCACATGGATGTTGTGCGAGACACCGGCGATGCCCGGCCGCAGGCAGCACATGCCACGCACGATGAGATCGACGCGCACGCCGGTCTGGCTCGCCTTGTACAGCGCCTTGATCATCTTCGGGTCGGTCAGCGCATTGATCTTCAGAATGATATGCGCGGGCCGCCCCTCGGCCGCGTGCTGGGTTTCCTGCGCGATCAGGTCGAACAGCGTCTTCTTCAGGGTAAATGGCGCGTGCAGCAGCTTCTTCATGCGCATGGTCTTGCCCATGCCGATCAACTGACTGAACAGCTTGGAGACGTCCTCACACAGGGCATCATCCGACGTCAGCAGGCTGTAGTCGGTATACAGCCGGGCGTTGGCCGCGTGGTAGTTGCCGGTGCCCAGATGCGCGTAACGGCACAGCTCGCCATTTTCGCGACGCAGGATCAGCATCATCTTGGCGTGGGTCTTGTAGCCGACCACGCCATAGATCACCACCGCGCCGGCCTGCTGCAGGCGGCTGGCGAGCTGCAGGTTGGATTCCTCGTCGAAGCGGGCGCGCAGTTCGATCACCGCGGTAACTTCCTTGCCGCTGCGCGCCGCATCGACCAGCGCATCGACGATCTCCGAATTGGCACCCGAGCGATACAGCGTCTGCTTGATCGCCAGCACGCACGGGTCCTTCGCAGCTTCACGCAGCAGATCGACCACCGGCGTGAAGGACTCGAACGGGTGCAGCAGCAGGATGTCCTGCTTGTTGATCACGCTGAAGATCTTGTCGCTGTTCTGCAGCAGCTTCGGAATCGATGGCGTGAACGGGCTGTATTGCAGCTCCGGGTGGCTGTCCAGCCCGGTGATGCTGAACAGACGGGTCAGGTTGACGGGGCCGTTGACCCGGTACATTTCGCCCTCGCCCAGACTGAACTGCTTGAGCAGAAAATCGGCGAGGTGCTGCGGGCAGGTATCGGCCACTTCCAGGCGCACGGCATCGCCATAACGACGCGAGATCAGCTCGCCTCGCAGCGCGCGTGCCAGGTCCTCGACGTCCTCGGTGTCAACCGAAAGGTCGGCGTTACGGGTGAGGCGGAACTGGTAGCAGCCCTTGACCCGCATGCCGTGGAACAGGTCGTCGGCATGGGCATGGATCATCGAGGAGAGGAAGACGAAGTTGTCGCCGGCGCCGCCGACTGACTCCGGCACGCGGATCACCCGCGGCAGCAGGCGTGGCGCCGGAATGATCGCCAGACCGGAATCGCGGCCGAAGGCATCGACGCCTTCCAGCTCGACGATGAAGTTCAGGCTCTTGTTCACCAGCAGCGGGAACGGATGGGTCGGATCGAGACCGATCGGCGTGACGATCGGCGCAATCTCGTCGCGGAAATAGCGGCGCACCCAGGTCTTGAGTTTGGCCGTCCAGTGCCTGCGGCGAATGAAGCGGATCTGATGCTCGGCCAGCGCCGGCAGAAGCACGTCATTGAGGATCGCGTACTGGCGGTCGACCTGTTCGTGGACCAGCTCGGAGATGCGCGCCAGCGCCTGATGCGGCTGCAGGCCGTCGGCGCCCGCCTGTTCGCGGGCGAAGGTGACGCGCTTCTTCAGTCCGGCGACGCGAATCTCGAAGAACTCATCTAGGTTGCTGGAGAAGATCAGCAGGAACTTCAGCCGCTCCAGCAGCGGATAGGACTCATCCAGCGCCTGCTCGAGCACGCGGACGTTGAACTGAAGCTGCGAAAGCTCGCGATGGATGTACAGCGCACTGTCGTCCAGGTTGGTCACCAGCGCGACCGGCGTCTCCTCGACGACTTCCAGTGGCGCAGACACCACCTCGGGCAACGTCTGTTCCAGCACCTCGCCGACCACGGCGTCCTGCAGATCCTTTTCGCTGAGTCCCTGATTGATCATCGCTTTGCCTCGAAAGGGCTCACTGGCCCCGTTTTAATTGTCGTGCCGCCTGTTTGGCGAAGTAAGTCAGGATGCCATCGGCCCCGGCACGCTTGAAGCCGACCAAAGACTCAAGGATGACGGCCTCGCTCAGCCAGCCATTCTGGATGGCAGCCATGTGCATGGCGTACTCGCCGCTGACCTGATAGACGAAGGTCGGCGCCTTGAAGGCATCTTTGACCCGCCAGACGATATCCAGGTAGGGCAGACCGGGCTTGACCATCACCATGTCCGCGCCTTCGGCCAGGTCGGCGCCCACTTCGTGCAGCGCCTCGTCACCGTTGGCCGGGTCCATCTGATAGGTATTCTTGTTGCTCTTGCCGAGGTTGGCGGCAGAGCCCACCGCATCTCGGAACGGGCCGTAGTAGGCGCTGGCGTATTTCGCCGAGTAGGCCATGATGCGCACGTTGTGGTGTTCGGCCACTTCCAGCGCCTCGCGAATCGCCTGGATACGACCATCCATCATGTCCGACGGCGCGACCACCTGAGCGCCGGCTTCGGCGTGGGACAGCGCCTGGCGGACCAGCGCGTCGACAGTGACATCGTTCTGCACGTATCCGTTGTCGTCGAGAATGCCGTCCTGGCCGTGCGTGGTGAAAGGATCGAGAGCTACGTCGGTGATGATCCCCAGCTCCGGGAAACGCGCGCGCAAGGCGCGAGTGGCGCGCTGGGCGATGCCCTCCGGGTTCCAGGCTTCGGCCGCATCGAGGGACTTCTTCTCCAGCGGTGTCACCGGAAACAGCGCCAGCGCCGGAATGCCCAGCGCCACCAGCTCTTCGGCCTCCTTGAGCAGCAGGTCGATGGACAGGCGCTCCACTCCCGGCATCGACGGCACCGGCTCGCGGCGGTTCTCGCCGTCGAGCACGAACACCGGCAGGATCAGGTCATCGACGGTCAGCACATTTTCGCGCACCAGACGGCGGGAAAAATCGTCACGACGATTGCGACGCAGACGAGTAGCGGGGAACAGCCGGCTGGCAGGAACGAAACTCACGACGGACTCCTGGCCCGCAGAACGGGCGAATATGACGTTTATAGGCCCGACACATGACGAAATGATGACAACGCCAGGCCGTCGAGCCTCCGAAACCGCGCCCATTGTCGCCAGCCATGCCGGCGACTGCCAGTGCTTTGATCAGGCGCAAACTGCCGCGCCAGACCTGCGGCAATGAACACCGGCGCATCGCGCGAATCCAACGGAACGTGTGGGGCTTACCTGGAACCGTCCCAGGTATTAGCATCGAACGCATCCGCCGTGCCCGACGCAGGGCCGCTGAACTTGACCAGGAGTACCACCATGAACAAGAAAGTCGCCGTGATCCTCTCCGGCTGTGGCGTCTACGACGGCTCGGAGATCTACGAAAGCGTCATCACCCTGCTGCGCCTGGACCAGCGTGGCGTCAAGGTGCAGTGCTTCGCACCGAACATCCCGCAGATGCACGTGATCAATCACCTGACCGGCGACGAGATGCCGGAGTCGCGCAACGTGCTGACCGAGTCCGCTCGCCTGGCCCGCGGCGAGATCAAGGATCTGCGCGAGGCGCGCGCCGAGGATTTCGACGCGCTGATCATCCCCGGCGGTTTCGGCGCCGCGAAGAACCTCTCCAATTTCGCTACCGAAGGCGCCAGCAGCAAGGCACTGCCGGATGTCGTGGCGCTCGCGCAGGCCTTTGCCGAGGCACGCAAGCCGGTCGGGATGATGTGCATCGCGCCGACCATGGCCGCGCAGATCTTCGGCGCCGGCGTGGTCTGTACCCTTGGCAGTGACGAGGCCGATGCCGCCAAGGCGGTCGCGCAGATGGGCGCCGAGCATCAGGCGTGCGAAGTCAGCGACATCGTCGTGGACAAGCAGCATCGACTGGTCACCACACCGGCGTACATGCTGGCGCAATCCATCAGCGAAGCCGCTTCGGGCATCTACAAGCTGGTCGACCGGGTACTGGAAATGACCACCGAAGACTGATCCGAACGCCGCCAAATGATCCCGGGTCCGCCCGGGATTTTTTTGCGCGAAAGCCGCCAAAGCCGCGGCTGCTCGTGCCGCCACTCTGTTCAGCGCGAACATCCTCGGGCAGCTTGATCGCTCATCCACAGGAACGCCGACCATGAACCACGACGACGCCCTGCTCGCCGAGCAGGCCCAGGCGGTACGCCAGATGTTCGAACGCATCCCCTTCAACCAGGCGCTGGGCATCGAGCTGGACGAGGTATCGACCTCCCAGGTCGTCATGCACCTGCCGATGAAGCCGGAGCTGGTCGGCAACTTCGTCCACGGCATCTTGCATGGCGGGGTCATCGCCTCGCTGCTGGACGTGGCCGGCGGGGCGATGGCAATGCTCGGCGCCTTCGACAAGCATCGCCATTTGACCACCCAGGAGCGCGCCGCACGGCTTTCCCGGCTGGGAACCATCGATCTGCGCATCGACTACCTGCGCCCAGGCCGAGGCACCCGCTTCAGTGCCAGCGCGATGCTGCTGCGCTCGGGCAACAAGGTCGCAGTGGTGCGTTCTGAGCTGCACAACGAACTGGGCACCCTGATCGCCGTGGGCACCGGCACTTATCTTTGCGGTTGATCAGCCGATAGGAGATTGGCGGCCAGGGCGACCTCTCGTACACTCTGCCGCAGATGGCCATGCGCCACTATTCTCACGAGGCAGGACGCCCGACTGTTCGAGTGCCGCCGCGTGTCCAGACTTCTGTTTTCCGACCTTCCCGCCGACCAGATTGCCCTGCTCGGCCACAGTCACGACCCTCTGCTGGTCGTTCTCTCCTACCTCGTCGCCAGCGCGGCGGCGTTCACCGCACTGGCGCTGGCCAAGCGGGTCAGCCGCAGCGGCAGCCCGCGCGGCCGCGACTTGTGGCGTTGGGTCGGCGCGTTCGCTCTGGGTGGCGGCATCTGGTCGATGCACTTCATCGGCATGCTGGCCTTCAGCGCGCCACTGGACATCAGCTACGACCATCGCATCACCCTGCTTTCGCTGCTGATCGCCATGGCCGTGTCTTATGTGGTGATGCGTCTGCTCGGCCGCGATCGCCTCAGCGTGCCGCAGTACGCGCTGGCCGGCACGGCCGCCGGCATCGGCATCGCCGCCATGCACTACACCGGGATGGCGGCGATACGCTCGCTGGCGACGCTCTACTACGCACCGCTGGCCTTCGCTGCCTCTGTTCTGATCGCCATCGGCGCCTCGATCGCCGCGCTGGTGCTGGGATATCACTTCCGCGCCAGCCAGAGCCGGCACCAGCACTGGCAGCGCCTGCTCTGCAGCCTGTTGATGGGCGCGGCGATCGTTTCGATGCACTACACCGGCATGCATGCGCTGACCCTGGCAGTCCCCGCCCACATGCTGGAGCACACCGCCCCGTTCGGCAGTCATGGCGGCCAGCATGCCGTCCTCGCCTCGGCAATCGGTCTGGTCGCGCTGCTGGTGATCGTCACCGGCATCGCCGCCAGCTGGGCCGAGCAGCGCTTCAGCGAGCAACGCCAGGCACTCGACCAGGCCGAGCACCAGCTCAACGCGATGACCCATTACGACCCGCTGACCAACCTGTTCAACGGTCGCGCCTTCACCGAGATGGTCACCCAGGTCCTGGCCGCGCGCGAGGAACGTCAGGCGCTGGCCGTGCTGGTGGTGGATCTGGACAACTTCAAGCGCATCAACGACAGCCTCGGCCACCGCAGCGGCGACCTGGCATTGCAACAGGCGGCGCATCGAATCCGCGCGGTACTCGGTCAGCACGACATGCTGGCGCGCTTCTCCGGCGACGAGTTCTGCGTCTTGACCCTCGGCCAGTGGGAGCAGGCCCAGGCGCTGGCCAACCACATCCTCGAACAGCTGCGTCCGCCCTTCACCCTCGGCGACACCCAGCTGCGCCTGACCGCCAGCATCGGCATCAGCCAGTACCCCGAAGACGGCCTGAACTTCGATGCGCTGTTCCGCCACGCCGGCCTCGCGGTCGGCCAGTGCAAGGCCAGCGGCCGCAACCGCAGCTTGCGCTTCAACCCCGCGCTGGAACTGCGCGCCCAGGAGGATCTGTCGCTGGAACAGGACCTGCGCCGGGCACTGAACGAAAACCTCCTCAGCGTGAACTATCAGCCCATCGTCGATGGCCGCAGCGGCGAGCCGGTGAGCCTCGAGGCGCTGGTGCGCTGGCAGCATCCGCAGCAGGGTTTCATCAGCCCCGAGCGCTTCGTCGGACTGGCCGAGCAACACGGTTTCGTCGCCGAGCTGGACGCCTGGGTCGCGCGCCGCGCCTGTGCCGACCTGGTCGCCTTGCTCGATGAGGGCTACGACCTGCGGGTAGCGGTCAATTGCTCAGCGCTCAACCTGTCCAATCCGCAGATGCCGGAGGTCGTCGCGCGCATTCTCGAACGTACCGGTCTCGACCCGGCGCGGCTGACCGTGGAAGTCACCGAGAATGCGCTGATGAACAGCCTTGGCGCGGCGGTGCGCACCCTCGATGCCGTCCGTGAGCTCGGGGTGAAGGTGTCCATCGATGATTTCGGCAGCGGCTATTCCTCGCTGGCCTACCTGCGCAAGCTGCCGGTGGACACCCTCAAGGTCGACCGCGCCTTCGTTCAGGAAATCGCCGAGCAGGCCAATGACCGCGCCATCACCGCGGCGATCATCGCCATGGCGCATAAACTCGGTCTCAAGGTGGTGGCCGAAGGCGTCGAGGAGGAGGTACAGCTGGCCTACCTGCGCGAAAACGGCTGCGATTACATCCAGGGCTACTACTACAGCCGCCCGCTGCCATTGTCGGCACTGCGCGACTGGTTGGCCGCGCGGCGGCCGCTCACTGCGGGCGCGACAATCGCGTGAGCAGGCGATCCAGGGAATTGGCGAAAGCCTGGCGGTCGCGCTCGCTGTAGGCCCCCTGGCCGCCGCCCATCTGGCCCTGATCGCGTAGATCGGTGAACAGGTTGCGCACCGCCAGCCGCTCGCCCATGTTGCGCTCATCGAACTCGCGACCGCGCGGGTCGAGCGCCGCGACGCCCTTCTTCACCAGTCGATCGGCCAGCGGAACGTCGCTGCAGATCACCAGATCACCGGGCTCGGCATGTTCGACCAGATAGTCATCGGCTGCATCCGGCCCGCTCGGCACCACGATCAGCCGCACGCAGGCGAACGCCGGCTTGACCTGGCTCTGGCCGGCAACCAGCAGCACCTCGAACCGCCGTTTAAGGGCGAACTTGATCACCTGGTCCTTGGCTGCGCGCGGGCAGGCATCGGCATCGATCCACACGCGCATGGCGGTTGCCTCGCTCATGCCACCGCGCGCCTTACGGTCGCCAGCAGCGCCGCCGCGCCGGCGAACATTGCGGCGAAACTGCGGTTGACCAGGCGCTGCTGACGCGGCGTGCGCAACAGCCGCAGCACTTTCGCCGCCAGCCCGGTGTAGCCGGCCATGACGATCAGGTCGACCACCACCATGGTCGCGGCCATCTCGCTGTATTGCAGCAGCAACGGCCGCTGCGGGTCGAGAAACTGCGGCAGTACGGCGAGGATGAAAACGATTGCCTTGGGGTTGCTGGCGTTGACCACAAACCCGCGCAGCATCAGGCTCAGCGGCCTGCCGATGGGTCGCGGGGCGGCGGAATCATCCAGCGCCTCGGGCTGTGCCTGCCATTGCTTCCAGGCCAGCCAGAGCAGATAGCCGACACCGAACCACTTGATCAGGCTGAACGCCAGCTCCGAGGTGGCCAGCACCGCACCGACGCCGGCCGCGACCACGGCGATCTGCAGGACCAACGCCAGCTGCAGGCCGATGGCATTCCAGTAGCCGCGCCAGAAGCCGTACTGCAGCCCGCAGGACATCGACGCGATGGCGCCGGCGCCTGGCGACAGGCTGATCACCCAACAGGCAACGAAGAACGCGAGCCAGGTTTCCAGGGACATGCTGATTACCTCCATTCAACGAGCGCCGGCGGTCCAGCCGGCGCTTCGGTTCAGTCTGGCATGTCCTTGCCCAGTTTGACCGGTTCTTTAAGCTTGCGCTTCATCGCCTTGCGCATGCGGATGTTCAGTGCCTCGACGCCCAGCGAGAAAGCCATCGCGAAGTAGACGTAGCCCTTCGGTACATGCACATCGAAGGCTTCGGCGATGAGCAGCGTACCGACGACGATGAGGAACGACAGCGCCAGAATCTTCAGCGTCGGGTGCTTGTCGATGAACTCGCTGATGGTACCGGCAGCCAGCATCATCACCAGCACCGCGATGACGATCGCCGCGACCATCACCGGGACGTTCTGCACCAGACCGACCGCCGTGATCACCGAGTCCAGCGAGAAGATGATGTCGATCACCGCGATCTGCAGGATGATCCCGATAAACCCGGCCTTTACCACGGCGCCGCCCGCAGCCTGCTCCTCTTCCTCGCCTTCGACGCTGTGCCAGATCTCCATGGTGCTCTTGAACAGGAGGAACAGGCCTCCGAAGAACAGGATCAGATCGCGCCCGGAAACGCCCTCGCCCAGCACCGTGAACAAGTCATTGGTCAGGCGCATCACCCAGGCGATGGATAGCAGCAGCAGGATCCGCGTGCCCATGGCCAGCGCCAGGCCGAAGAAGCGCGCCTTCGGCTGCTGCTCCTTGGGCAGGCGGCTGACCAGAATCGAAATGAAGATGATGTTGTCGATGCCGAGGACGATTTCCAGGGCGGTCAGGGTCAGAAAGGCGACCCATATCTCAGGGTTGCTGAGCCATTCCATGAGGGTTCTTACTCGTTGGGGTTACGGTTATAGAGTTGCACTTCGCTGCCACGCCAACGGCGTACGGCCTTCTGGAAGAACAGGCTGTTGGGCACCTGCACGATGGCGCCGGTGCCGGCTTCGGCCACCTCTTCGAGGGTGGTGTAGACCAGATTGATGTCGATGACCCGGCCCTTGACGATCGGCTTGTCGAAAGCCTCGACAATTTCCACCACATCGCCCAGCCGGAACGGGCCGACCGTGAGGATCAGCACCGCACAGAGCAGGTTGGACAACACGCTCCAGATCGCGAAGAAGGCGATGGCCGCCACCGCGACGAACCCGGAGATGGCTGTCCACAGCACGGTGGCAGAGACGCCGAAGCGCTCCAGTACCATGATCAGCGCGCCGCCGATGATGAACCAGCGGATGCCGCCGCGCACCGGGATCAGCAGTTCCGGCGGCAACGGGTAGCGCGACGACAGCCGAGTCAATCCACGAGCGACCACCCTTTGCAGCACATAGGCGACCAGCAGAATCAACAGCACCTGCAAACCCAGCATCCACTGCAAGCGCCACTCTTCGACCAACGTCAGCCAGGGTTCGCTCATGCACTGGCCTCCAGTTGCGCCTGCAGGCTCTCGAGTATTTCCAGCGCCTCCAGCCAGGCTTCCTCCAGCTCGCCTTCGCGAACCTTCAGCTCGGCCTGTTTGGCCAGCAGCTGGCGCAGCTCGTCCTTGCGTGCCACTTCGTAAAGCGCGCTGTCACCCAGGTTCGTTTCCAGCTCGGCCAATTTTTCGTGCACCGTCGCCAGGTCCTTCTCCAGCTTGTCCGCCTGACGCTTGTGCGGCGCCAACTGCTGGCGCAAAGCGGCGGCGGCCTGACGCTGGGCGCGCTTGTCGGTCTTGTCCGCCGCAGGCTCGCCGCCTGCCGCAGGCTGCTGACGCGCCCGGTAGTCCACCAGCCAGCGCGCATAGTCTTCGAGATCCCCGTCGAAGCTCTGCACCTGGCCGTCGGCGACCAACAGGAACTCGTCGGTGGTGCTCTTGAGCAGATGACGGTCGTGGGAAACGACCAGCACCGCACCTTCGAAATCCTGCAGGGCCAGGGTCAGCGCCAGGCGCATTTCCAGGTCGAGGTGGTTGGTCGGTTCGTCGAGCAGCAACAGGTTGGGCTTGCCCCAGGCGATCAGCGCTAGCGCCAGGCGCGCTTTCTCACCGCCGGAAAAATTCAGCACCGGCTCGTCGCAGCGCGCGCCGCGGAAATCGAAGCCGCCGAGAAAATCACGCAGCGTCTGCTCGCGCTCGGCCGGAGCGATGCGCTGCAGGTGCAGCAAGGGGCTGGCCTTGGGATCGAGCGAATCCAGCTGATGCTGGGCGAAATAGCCGACCGCCAGGTTCTCGCCGCGCTGCAGGCGGCCGGACAGCGGGGCCAGTTCAGCGGAGAGTGTCTTGATCAGCGTTGACTTGCCGGCACCATTCGGCCCCAGCAAACCAATGCGCGCGCCGGGCACCAGCTGCAGCTTGACCTTGTCCAGCACCACCTTTTCGCCGTAGCCGAGGCGCCCTTCGGCGAGGTCCAGCAAGGGGCTGGACACCTTGTCCGCCTCGCGGAAGCGGAAGTCGAACGGCGAATCCACGTGCGCCGGCGCCAGTTCTTCGAGGCGCTCCAGCGCCTTGATCCGGCTCTGGGCCTGGCGTGCCTTGGTCGCCTGGGCCTTGAAGCGGCGGATATAGCTTTCCATGTGGGCGCGCTGCGCCTGCTGCTTCTCGAAGGCTTGCTGCTGCTGCGCCAGACGCTCGGCGCGAGTTCTTTCGAAGGCCGAGTAGCCGCCGCGGTAGAGCGTCAGTTTGCGCTGTTCCAGATGGATGACGTGATCGACCACCGAGTCGAGGAAATCGCGGTCGTGGGAAATCAGCAGCAAGGTGCCGGGGTAGCCCTTGAGCCAGTCCTCGAGCCAGAGGATCGCATCGAGATCGAGGTGGTTGGTCGGTTCATCCAGCAGCAACAGGTCGGACGGGCACATCAGTGCCTGGGCGAGGTTGAGACGCATGCGCCAGCCACCGGAAAAGCTGCTGACCGGCAGCGTCATCTGCTCGTTGGCAAAGCCCAGCCCGGCGAGCAGCTTGCGCGCGCGGGCGTCGGCGCTGTAGCCGTCGACGTTGTCCAGCTCGGTGTGCAGACGCGCCAGCGCGTTGCCATCGTGCGCCTGCTCGGCGGCGGCAAGTTCGCGCTGAATGCGCCTTAGCTCGACGTCGCCATCGAGCACATAGTCCACGGCCAGGCGATCGAGGGTATCGATCTCCTGGCGCATGTGCGCGATGCGCCAGTCCGGCGGCAACTGGCAATCGCCGCCGTCGGGCACCAGCTCGCCACGCAGCAGCGCGAAGAGGGTGGATTTGCCAGCGCCATTGGCGCCGATCAGGCCGGCCTTCTGGCCGGGGTGCAGAGTCAGCTCGGCGCCTTCCAGCAAACGCTGAGGGCCACGCTGTAGAGTGAGGTTCTGGAGTCGGATCATAATGCCGGCGAGTTTATCAGTTCGCCTGGAAAGCCAGCCGGGCCACCCGCAAAAAAAGGCGTACCACTTATGCCCAACCTGGATCTCTGGACGTTTGCCCTCAACTGCTACGCACGAGAGGGGGTCGAGACTGCCTGCCTGGAACTGCAAAGTCAGGGGGCGGACGTCTGTGTGCTGACCTGCGCGGCCTGGCTGGAAGCACGCGGGGTGGCCTGCAATCAGGAACGTCTGTGCGTGCTGGAAGAGGTTGCCGCACCCTGGCGACACATAGTGGTGGAGCCGCTGCGCGAACTGCGTCAGGCATGGCGCTCGCCGGCTGAACAGGACGAAGCGCTGCGAGAACTGCGCAAAACACTCAAGACACTGGAACTGCAAGCCGAGCGCAGCCTGCTGGAACGGCTACAGACGGCAAGCCGCGAATGGAACGAAAGCACTGACGCCAACCAGTGGTTGAGCGCTCTTGCGCCGAAAGGTAGTTGCCGCGTTGCGCTGGAAACCCTGCGCAACGCGGCCTATCAGACTCAGCTGGAGCTGGCCGGTGTCTGAGTCGCGGTGCGCTTGGCTGCAGGTTTGCGAGTGGCAGGCTTTTTCGCCACGGCCTTGGCTGCGGGCTTCGCAGTCGCAGGCTTGGCCGCTGAGTCAGCCGCGGCGGGCACTGCACTGTCAGCTGATTGCGCGGCCGCAGCGGGTTTGGCCACAGTAGCCGAGCGGGCGCGAGTCGGTGCCTTGGCCGTTGCAGGACGTGAGGCTGCAGGCTTGGCCGCGGCACCACCAGCCGATGTCTTCGCTGCTGTCTTGGTCGGTGCTTTCGTTGGAGCCTTGGCTGGCGTTTTAGCGGCCGGCGCTGTCGCTGCCTTGGTGGTCGGAGCCTTGGCGGATGTTGCTGCCGATCTGGCTGCAGTCGAGGCGGCCTTGCTGGCCGGCTTGCGCGCTGCCGGACGGGAGGTTGCGGCGGGCTTGACGGCCGTCGCCTGCTGCTGGGCGCGCAAGGCCTTGTCAGCGTCATCTGCGACCTTGCGGATGCCCTGAGCCAGCTTCAGGCTCTGCTCGGCATCGCGCTTGAGGTCGGCCAAGTAAGTCAGGGTTTCGCTCTGCCGGCTCTGCAGCAATGCAAGGGATTCTTCCAGCTCGCTGAGTCGGGAACGCGCTTTGGTTTGCGCCTTGGTCTTGCCCGTGCTGCCGGCCTCGTCGAGCTTGGCGCGCGCCTTGGTCAATTTGTCTTGCGCCTTGCCACGCTGCTTTTGCAGCTTGGCGAGCGCACTTTCGGCATCCTTGATCGCCTGGCTGCAGGCTTTGTCCAGATGCTCGATGAGACTGTGGGAAAGCTGCTGCAGCAGATGCAGCGGAGTGGTGACCGACTTCTTCTTCGCGGGCATGAAAGTGCCTCCTGGCGGGAACGATGCCCCCATACTAGACGGCCCTCCAGGTGGCCGCCAGGGGACGCGAAGCGCCACACCCGCCGCAGCGGATGGAAGATCTCAGGCCGGAGTAGCCGCCTGCTTGTGCGCGGTATGCAGCACCTCGATCAGGCAGTCTTCCAGCTCGAACCGCTCATGCAACAGCTGACCGAGTTTCTTGAGCTCATCGGCCAAGCCCGGGCTACCCAGGCAATCGCCCTTCTCGCAACGATCGTTGAAGCCCAGCGAGACCTGGGTGATGGTTTCGATACGCGGATAGATCTGCTTGGCCAGTTCGATGGCGCGAGCATCACCGAAGGCTTCGGCCTCGGCGAGCAGTTGTTCATAGATTTCGAAGTGGCCGGCAGAGACGTAGTCGACCAGATATTCGCAAAACCGCTGCAGGGCCTGGCGAGCGGCGGCATCGTCACGCTCGGTATGCAGCCCGTCGTACGCATTGATAAGCGCGTGGCGCTCGTTCAACCAACGGTCGATCAGCAGATGTACACCACCCCAGCGTTCCTGGGCATTCCGACAGCTCTCGAGCATGATGACCTCACTTCCCTAATCGATGTTGCTTTACGCCATTCCGAGACGTTTTTGTCTTTCGGTATCGGCCTTTGGGTGAGTGACGGTGACGAGTGGCAAGAATCCGTCACCGCACGAGCAGACTATGCCGCGCTGCTCGAAGCATCAAGCAAAATGCCGACGAATCTTGCGAGCGCAGCGGCACCGGGTGGATGCCGCACGTCGAGAAGAAGACCGCACAAGCGTGACGGGAGTTCGCCGGGGGAAGGTAAAGATCGGTTCAGTCGCGACGCAGCAGTTGCCACGCACAGACGATGGCCATGCCGATGAAGCCCAGCAGGCTCCACTCGGGGATGCTCAGGCCGAGCATGGTCCAGCTCACCTCGGCGCACTCGGCGGTGCCGTGCAGCACCAGCCGCGCGATCTCCTGAAACGGCAACGCCTCCATCATGTATTCCAGGCTCGGCAGGCAGCTCGGCAGCTGATCGGCAGGCACGCTCTGCAACCAGATCTGGCGAATCGCCGTGGCCGCGCCGGCAGCCACAAAGAGCAAGGCGAAGCCGGAGTAGACACGCCGCCCCGTCTTTGCCGGCCCGTGAATCGCCGCGGCCAGGCAGATCAGGCCGAAACCGATGACGCAGATGCGCTGGACAATACACAGTGGGCAAGGCGCAAGCCCCATCACGTGCTCCATGTAGAGCGCGATGGCGATCAGCAGGGCGCTGCCCAGAGAGGCGAGAGCGAACAGGGAACGAGGGCTGGCCAGGCGCATGATGGCTCCACTAGCTGGAAAAGTTCGCTACGGTAGTGGAAACGTCGATAGGCTTACAAGCCGCGCGGCAGCGTCAGGCCCGCCACATGGCGGACCTGACTAACCGATCACAAGGTGGCCGGGAGATTGCGATCGAGCAGAACCACGCCCTGCTGGAATAGCCGATTGCTGCTTTCGGTATCACCCAGCTGAGCCAGCAGCCGCGCCAGCTCGGCACAGGTTTCCGGACGATGATCGAAGCGCAGACTCGCTTCCAGGTAATCACGCGCCTTGCCCCACAGCTCGTTGCGCAGGCTGATCCGCCCCAGCGCCAGCAGCAGCACCGGGTTCTGCGGATGATCCTTGAGCCAGCCTTCGGCGTGTGCGAGCTGGCGCGCCGGATCGCGACCCTGCACCCTTCCATAGCGTTCGACCAGGCGATCATCGAACTGGCGTTTGATCGCGGTGTAGAGCACCTCTTCGGCCTTCACCTGGGCGCCGAGACGAGCGAGCCCATCCGCATACGCACGCACCGCCAACGGCTCGCTGCGCAGCGCGCTGGGCACGGTCTGCCAGCGCTGGTTCAGCGCTTCGAGGCTGGTCTCGGCAGGCAGTTCGGAGGGCTGACCGGCCTGCTCCACCGCGGCAGTCCAGGCCAGCACTTCCAGCTCGTTCAGGCGTGCCTGGGGCAGCACGCGGTGCTTGCGCAGCTCCGGCAGCAACCGGCACAGCGCCGACCAGTCCTCCAGCTGCACGTAGAGTTGCTGGAGCAAGGTAAGAACGTAAGGGTGACGCGGATGGTCGTTTTGCAGTTCACCAAGCGATGCGCGCGCCTCGACATACTGGCCGCGGGCGATCTGCAGCTGCGCCTGCGTCAGGCCGATCGCCAGCGCCGCCTCGGGCTCGCGCTCGCGCGCCTTTTGCAGCAGCTCGTCGCTCTGCGCATATTCACCCAGCTCATTGGCTGCGCGCGCAGCACCCAGGTAATGCACCAGC
This sequence comes from Stutzerimonas kunmingensis, assembly GCF_021432085.1. Taxonomy (GTDB): domain Bacteria; phylum Pseudomonadota; class Gammaproteobacteria; order Pseudomonadales; family Pseudomonadaceae; genus Stutzerimonas. The sequence goes on from NZ_CP090366.1 coordinate 4,113,862, forward strand.
GGCTGCTGATCCTTTTCTGCCGCCAGCTGCAGATGCCCCAGCGCCGGCGCCCACTGCCCCTCGGCAAGCTCGCGCAACCCACGGCGAGAAGCCTTCTCCACCCGCCGGGCGCGGTGCCGGCGCGACCAGGGGTTGACCAGCGCCCCGGAGACCTGCAGCAGCCCGAGTAACCAGTGCACCAGCATGGCCACCAGCCAGAGGCAGGCGACCAGGGCGAGGAATACCCAGAAGCTGGATTCGTAGCGGAACTGGTCGTAGGTGATCAGCACGTAGCCGGCACTCTGGCTGATTGCCCAGCCGAGAAAGCCCGCGATCGCCAGCAGAAGGATGAATACAAGAGCCAGACGTTTCATGTGCGCTGAGCCTCCTGCGCCTCATCCTCGGCCTCCGGCTGAGCCGGCGAATCTGAGGATTCAGACGATTCCGGCGCTTGCGCCTCATCGCCGCGCTCACGCTTCTGCACGTAGCCCTGCAGCGCCTGCAATGCTGGCGCGAGATCAGGCAGGGTCACCTCCACCTCGCGCCGTGACAGCTCGTCGAGACGCTTGCGCAGGCCACTCGCCTGGCCATTGTCTTCGCTGAAGTGATCCTTGAGCACAGAGCTGGCCTGCTCCAGCGACTGCCGGTAGACCTCGGCATTGCCATTGAGCACCGCCCACTGGGCCTGCTCGATGGCCAGCGAAAGGGCCAATCGCACCTGCCCCAGGGTCTGCCCGGCGAGCAGCGGCTTGACGTCGCCACTGGCATCGAACTCCACACGCACATAGCGCGTCAGCTCGTTCAGCCAGCGCTGCCAGCGGCTGTCCTGCGCGCTTTCCGACTGCGCCTCGCCATTGACGAACTCCGGTGCCAGCGCGCTGAGCTGAGCGGTCTGCCCGCGCAAGGCGCCGAGCTGCAGAAACAGCCCGGTGCGATCGAGCTCCGGCAGGCTGCGCAGGGCTTCGAGCCCTTCCAGCAGTTTCTGCCGCGTGCTGTAGGCACCGGGGTCGTCCTGCTTCTGCAGAATCAGGTCAGCTTCGTGCACCAGCATCTCGGCGCTGTTCACGTCCTGCATGGCCGAGAGCTGCAGCATCGCCATGCGCAGCAGGTGTTCGGCCTCGGCCAGGCGCCACTCTTCGCGACTGGCACCGAGCACCTGCTCGACACGCCCGGAAAGGCGCTGTTGATCGCTCTGCAATGTCGCCAGCAAGCGCCGCCGCTCCTCCAGCTCGCTAGCCGAAGGCAGCTGCTCCAGCCGGCCCAGACGTGCCGCCAGCTCACGCTCACGCTCGGCCAGCTGGCGAGTCTTCTCATCGGCACTCTGCAGGGCTTCGAGCTGACGATCCTCGTCGGCGCCAAGCTGCTGCAGCTGCCAGACGCCATAGCCGCCAAGCGCCACACCGCCCAGGCCGACCAGCAAGGCCAGAGCCGCAAGAGACTTCCCGCCACCGCTGGACGCCGGCCTGGATGGCGCAGGCTTGGCGGGTTTGACCGGATCAACAGCGGGGGTCGGCTCACTGGCGGGGGGTTGCAGCGGTTCTTTCTTGGAATCTGCTTCGCTCACGTTTCCATCCTTTGCTTCAGGAGGCGGTCACCGCGGTTTCCCGCAACGCCGCCAGCAAGGCCGCGACGCTGGCGCCGCGGCAATCCACAATTCGTTTGGCGCCCAACTGCCGAGCCATCTCCGCTACCCGCGGACTGGGTACGAACAAGGGTAGCTCAAGCAATTCAGGCCAGGTATCGGCCGCCACCTCATGCAGCGACAGCAAACCCTGCCCACTGCTGACCACCAGGCCGTTGAGCCGTTCCGAGCGGAGCGTGGCGGCGAGCGTTCCCGCGGGGTAATAGGGCAGGTAGCGCCGGTACAGTTCGAGGATATCCACCTGCACCCCGCGCGCGCGCAATGTCTCGGCGAGCAGCTCGCGGCCGCCCTCCCCACGCAGGATCAGCACCTTCGGATCGGGTCGGGCCAACGCCTCGCTGAGCCGCGGCAGCGCCAGCAGCGCCTCGCTGTCGTCGCCGCGCTCCGGCCAGCTGGCGTCCAGTCCGTAGTCGGCGAGTATCGCGCCGGTGGCGGCACCGACGCTGAACCAGGCTGGGCCGAGCGGAGGTTGCGGCCAATAGCGATCGAGTAGCTCGATACCCAGCCGGGCCGCCGGCTTGCTGACCACAATGACCGCGCAGTAGCGATCCAGCTCGAGAATCGTCGCGCGCTGCTCGGCGGTTTCCGGCAGGGGTTCGATCGCCAGCAGCGGCAGGCTGGCACCGTGAATCCCGGCTTCAGCCAATACCGCCGCAACCGCGCCGCACTCCTCGGCCGGCCGGGTCAGCAGCAGACGCCAGCCGGTCACGCGTGACCAGCCTCGCCGTAGACTGCCTGGAGAATCTGCTCCGCGCCCTGATCCAGCAGCGCTTCGGCAACCTGCACACCCAGCGCCTCGGCATCTGCGGCGGGCGCACGGCCCTCGGCGCGCAGCAGCACGGTGCCGTCCGGCTGGCCGACCAATCCGCGCAACCACAGCTGCTCGCCTTCGAGCACCGCGTAACAGGCGATCGGCACCTGGCAGCCGCCGTTCAAGCGCTTGTTCAAGGCGCGCTCGGCGACGACACGAGTCGCGGTCGGCGCGTGATTCAGGCATTCCAGCAGCGCATGCAGTTCGCTGTCGGTGGTACGGCATTCGATGCCGACCGCACCCTGACCGCCGGCCGGCAGGCTCTCGTCGACGCTGATGCTGGAGCGGATGCGTTCACCGAAGCCAAGGCGGATCAGCCCGGCGGCAGCGAGAATGATGGCGTCGTACTCGCCAGCATCGAGCTTGGCCAGTCGGGTGTTAACGTTGCCGCGCAGGAACTGGATCTTCAGGTCCGGCCGACGTGCCAGCAGCTGGGCCTGACGGCGCAGCGACGAGGTGCCGACCACACTGCCGGGCGGCAGCGCATCGAGGTCGTCGAAATGATTGGAGACGAAGGCGTCGCGCGGGTCTTCGCGCTCGCAGATGCAGTACAGGCCCAGCCCTTCGGGAAACTCCATCGGCACGTCCTTCATGGAGTGCACGGCGATGTCCGCTTCGTTCTCCATCAGCGCCGTTTCCAGCTCCTTGACGAACAGGCCCTTGCCGCCGATCTTCGCCAGCGGCGCGTCAAGCAGCTTGTCGCCGCGGCTGACCATCGGCACCAGGCTGACCTTCAGCCCTGGGTGCGACGCCTCCAGGCGCGACTTGACGTATTCGGCCTGCCACAGGGCCAGGGCACTCTTGCGGGTAGCGATGCGAATTTCGCGAGACATGGGCAATTCCAGAACAGTGAATTGCCGGCGATGATAACAGGCCGGACAACCAGCCTGGGTTGGCCGGAATCAAGTAAAAGGTGGTGTCACGCCACCGCGCCAGCGCCCGCCAGCTGCACGAGCTGACGGCCTCCAACGCAGCGAACCGTACTGGTTCAGAGGTTCTGCATCAGCTTGCGCACACCGGCCACATGGCGACGGCTCACCGTCAGCGCCTCACCCTCGAGCCCCTTGAGGAACAGCTGGAAATGCCCGAGCGGCGTGCGCTGCAGGCGCTCGATACGATCACGGAACACCAGCGCGTTGCGGTGAATACGCACAAAGCGCTCGCCGAACTCGTCTTCCAGAGACTTCAACGGCTCGTCCAGCAGCACCTCGCCACCGATATGGCGCAGGGTGACGTACTTGTGGTCGGCGATGAAGTAGATCACGTGGTCCAGCGGAATCAGCTCGATGCCCTTGCGAGTACGCGCGCTGATGTGGGTGCGAGGCCCGGCACCGGAAACCGCTGCCGGCCGGGTCAACGCAGCGAGCTGCACTCGGTTCGGCCGTTCCGCCTTCTTCAAGGCCTCGGTGAGGTGTTCCGGGCGCACTGGCTTGACCAGATAGCCAACCGCGCTGACCTGGAAAGCCTCCAGCGCGAACTCATCATGGGCAGTACAAAAGATCACGGCAGGCGGCGCATCCGTCTCGCAAAGCCTGGCTGCAACCTGCAGGCCATCTAGCCCCGGCATGCGGATATCCAGCAGCACGACATCAGGGCGCAGTTCCTCGATCAGCGTCAGTGCTTCTTCGCCATTGCTGGCAGCGGGCTCGAGGACACGATAGCCGTCGAGGTCACCTACCAGTCGGCTGAGGCGCTCGCGGGCTAGAGGTTCGTCATCGACAATCAGGACATTCATATAGATCTGGCTTCCTGCGTTTGTCTCGCACATGGATAGCGTAGACATGTGTAATGGCGGCCTTCACGGCGCTCCACGCTGAGACTCGCTAGCGGACCGAAAAGTGCCGCTAATCGTGCGTCGATGTTCTGCAGACCCTGCCGTGTCCCGCGTGAAGCCTGCGCTTGAGCGGTTTCGTCGAAGGGGTTGCTGACCACCAACTGAAACACGCCATCGACATAATCGGCGGTTACGCTCACCACTCCTCCCTCGATACGGGGCTGGATGCCATACACCAGCGCATTCTCCAGCAACGGTTGCAGCGTCAGCTGCGGAATCGGCAGATCGTCCGGTACGCCGGCGACCTGCCAGTCCATCTGTAGACGGTCGCCCAGGCGATATTGTTCGATCGACAGGTAGCGCCGCGACAACTCCAGCTCCTCGCTCCAGGCCACCAACGTGCCAGGCCGCGCCAGGCTGGCACGGAACAGGTCCGACAGATCCAGCACCGCCTGCTCGGCCTTGACCGGATCGCTGGCCACCAGTGCGGCGATGCTATTGAGGCTGTTGAACAGGAAATGCGGACGGATGCGCGCCTGCAGCGACTCGATCCGTGCCCGCAGTTCGGCCTGCTCCTGGCGGCGCCACTGGCTCTGCAGATAGAAATAGCGTAGCAACAGCCCGGACATGATCAGGCTGATCAGCGCGTGACGCAGGTAGAGATTGACCTCCCCGTCGCGCGAAAGCGGGCCGCCGAGCTGGTAGATATCGGCCACCGCGGTGCAGGTCAGGGTCAGCCCGACCACCAGCGCGCAGCAGGCCAGCCCGGCGAAGGCAGTGCGCAGACGCGCCAACACGGGCCGCAGCAGACACATGGTGCCGGCCGAGAGCAGCACGATCCACTGCACGAACAACGACGTCAGCGCCAGCCGCATCCAGTCAAAGCCAGGCTGCATCGGCTCGGCCAGCACCAGCACGAACACCAGCAACTCGGCGAGCAGGACCAGGCCAAGCAAGGCATCGGGCTGGCACAGCTCGGGGACGAAGAAGTCATCGGATACGGCAGTGGATTTCACGCGCTTCAGCCTGTGGTTTACCTGCCCGGCAGTTTCCTTGCACACCCGGTCAACGGCAAGCCGGGTGCCGGTCAGCCAAGTGGAATAATCCGGAATTGCCAGCCAGCTCACCCTTCGCCGCCGTAGCGGCTACGTCCCCGACAGCGGCACCATCCCTGTTATCATCGCCGCCTTTCCTCAGCCTTCGGATTTCAGCGAGCGCATACATGAGCACCGACAAGACCAACCAGTCCTGGGGCGGCCGTTTCAGCGAGCCCGTCGACGCCTTCGTCGCCCGATTCACCGCCTCCGTCGAGTTCGACAAGCGCCTCTACCGCCACGACATCATGGGTTCGATCGCCCATGCGACGATGCTGGAAAAAGCCGGCGTGCTGAACGCCGATGAGCGTGACCAGATCATCGCCAATCTGAAAGACATCCAGGGCGAAATCGAAGCCGGCACCTTCGACTGGCGCGTCGACCTGGAAGACGTGCACATGAACATCGAAGCACGCCTGACCGACCGCATCGGAGTGACCGGCAAGAAGCTGCACACCGGCCGCTCGCGCAACGACCAGGTCGCCACCGACATCCGCCTGTGGCTGCGTGACGAAATCGACCTGATCCTCGGCGAAATCACCCGTCTTCAAGAAGGCCTGCTGGGTCTGGCGGAAGCCGAAGCGGACACCATCATGCCCGGCTTCACCCACCTGCAGACCGCGCAGCCGGTGACCTTCGGCCACCATCTGCTGGCCTGGTTCGAGATGCTCAGCCGCGACTACGAGCGCCTGGTCGACTGCCGCAAGCGCACCAACCGCATGCCGCTCGGCTCGGCCGCGCTGGCCGGCACCACCTATCCGATCCAGCGGGAGATCACCTGCGAACTGCTGGGTTTCGAAGCGATCTCCGGCAACTCGCTGGATGGCGTGTCCGATCGCGATTTCGCCATCGAATTCTGTGCCGCCGCCTCGGTGGCGATGATGCACCTGTCGCGCTTCTCCGAAGAGCTGGTGCTCTGGACCAGCGCTCAGTTCCAGTTCATCGACCTGCCAGATCGCTTCTGCACCGGCTCCTCGATCATGCCGCAGAAGAAGAACCCGGACGTACCCGAGCTGGTGCGTGGCAAGACCGGCCGCGTATTTGGTGCGCTGGCAGGCCTTCTGGTGCTGATGAAGGGCCAGCCGCTGGCCTACAACAAGGACAATCAGGAAGACAAGGAACCGCTGTTCGACGCCGCCGACACCCTGCGCGACAGCCTGCGCGCCTTTGCCGACATGGTTCCGGCGATCAAACCCAAGCGCGAAATCATGCGCGAAGCGGCGCTGCGCGGCTTCTCCACCGCGACGGATCTCGCCGATTACCTGGTGCGCAAGGGCCTGCCCTTCCGCGACTGCCACGAGATCGTCGGCCACGCGGTGAAGTACGGTGTGCAGACCGGCAAGGACCTGGCCGAGATGAGCATCGACGAGCTGCGCCAGTTCAGCGACCAGATCACTGACGACGTGTTCGCCGTGCTGACCCTGGAAGGCTCGGTCAACGCCCGCGACCATATCGGCGGCACCGCGCCGAACCAGGTGCGCGCCGCGGTGGCTCGTGGCAAGAATCTGCTGACGACCAGATGATCACGTCTGGCCGCCGTATTTCGGTGGTCGGCTGTTCAGGTGCCGGCAAGACCATGCTGTCGCGCCGTCTGGCGCAGCAGCTCGGTTATCGCCATATCGAGCTGGATGCCCTGTTCCATCAACCGGGCTGGCAGCCGTTGCCCACCGAGCAGTTTCAGCAGGCGACCCGTGATGCGCTGCAGGGCGACGGCTGGGTCGCAGAAGGCAATTATTCGGCGGTGCGCCCGTTGGTGCGAGAGCGCTCGGACATGGTGATCTGGCTGGATCTGCCACGCCACAAGGTAATGCGCCAGGTCATCTGGCGCACCCTGCGACGCCTGGCCTGCCGTGAGGAGTTGTGGAATGGCAACCGCGAGCGCTGGAGCAATCTATTCAAATTGAACCCACGCCAATCCATCCTGGCTTGGTCGTGGACCCGCCACCCGGTTTACCGGCAGCGCTACGCCGAGGAAATGCGTAACGCACCGCCACCCTGCCGATACCTACGACTGGACTCACGGCAGGCCATCAACGCCTTTCTGGCGAACCTGTCGTCCCGTTAAACCTTATTGAGGGCCTGCCCGCAATGCCTCTGCACATTCGCCCCGCGGTTCGCGAAGACGCCGCGCTGATCCTGCGCTTTATCACCGACCTGGCCATCTACGAAAAGGCCGAGCACGAGGTCAAGACCGACGTCGCCGGCATAGAGAACAGCCTGTTCGCCGACGGCAGCACCGCCCATGGCCTGATCTGCGAGCTGGACGGCGAGCCGATCGGTTATGCGGTGTATTTTTTCAACTACTCGACCTGGCTGGGCAAGCACGGCCTGTATCTGGAAGACCTTTACGTCACCCCGCAGCAGCGTGGCGTCGGTGCCGGCAAGGCGTTGCTGCGTCATCTGGCAAAACTGGCGGTGGCACGCGGCTGCGGGCGCTTCGAGTGGTCAGTGCTGGACTGGAATCAGCCAGCCATCGACTTCTACGAATCCATCGGCGCCAGGCCGCAGAACGAGTGGATCGGCTACCGCCTTGCCGGCGACGCACTGTCAGAGTTCGCGGCCGGTTGAGCAATCGTTCCAGCACGCCTGCGCCACCCGCCGCGATGCCGCCGCGAAAAGCGCGCCTGCCCTTTGCCAATGCCTGGTTCTTCCCGGCTGCCGCGCTCTACGCGGCACTGATTCTGCCGTATTCGGTACTGGCACTACTTGGCCTGCTTCCCGCGTTGCCCGGGCTCGCCACATCCGCCGGTCACGCCCACGAAATGCTCTTCGGCTTCGCCCTGGCGGTGATCGCCGGCTACCTGCTCGGCCCGCAGCGACTGCGCTTTACCCTGACGCTGCTCGGCTGCTGGGCGCTCGCACGACTGAGCTTCCTGCTGTGGCCGGGTTCATGGCTGGCACTCGCTAGCGCCGCGATCTTTGCCACCGGCCTTGCCTGGAAAGTGCTGCCGCGCTTTCTCGGCGCCGCGAAGAAATGGCGTAACCAGAGCGTCGCACCCGTGGTCGCCGGGCTGAGTCTGCTCAGCGCCATCGCCAGCGGCGGCTTTGGAGCTGGCTTCGACCGCCTCATGCTGGAGGAGGCGCTGCTATTGCTCGCCACCCTGATGTTCTTCATGGGCGGACGGATCATCGCGCCAGCCGTCGCCGGTTACGCGCAGAGCCGGGGATGGCGACTGGATGCGCGGGTGCAGCCGCAGATCGAAGGCGCCGTGCTGATCCTGCTCGGCCTCGCCCTGCTGTTGAATCTCCTGCCCTGGCCGCTCACCCGGCGACTCACCGGCGCCGTACTGGTCGCCGCTGCCGTACTCACGACCATCCGCCTGCTGCGCTGGCAACCCTGGCGCTGCGCGCGGCCGGAGTTGCTGACGCTGCTGCTCGGCTATGCCTGGCTCGCCATTGGCCTGCTATTGCTTGGCCTGGGTACGCTGCTACCGGCGCTGCCATTGAACGCAACGCTGCACGCCTTGACCGTCGGCGCGCTGGGCAGCCTGACTTTCGCAGTCATGGCCCGCACGCGGCTGATCTACCGTTTCCGCGATCCCGCGGCGCAGCGCTGGATACAGGGCGTGGCGTTGCTGATCAGCCTGGCGGCGCTGGCTCGCGTGCTGCCCGCCGTGCTGAGTCAGCCTCACCCGGCCTGGCTGCTGCTCGCCGCCGGTTGCTGGTCGCTGGCCTTTATGGCGCTGACCTTGCTGCTCTGGCGTTGTCGCGACGCCCATTCGGATAGTCCTCGCGGCAACGCTAATCACTGAGTCATCGACCGGAACTCTCGCGCATTACGCTTGACCTACATGCAACCGCCGGCGATTCCTCCCATGTCCGCCGTCGCATTCGCCGAGGCCTGCATGACCGATCTGCGCACCCTGCTGCTGAATCAGGACACCCAGGGCGCCGAGCTCTTCGACTCGCCCAAGGAACGCCTGATCTTCTACCGCTCCGAAATCCATTTCGAATCTTCCCTGCTGGCCGAACGCACCAGCGCCTACCTGTCGTCGCAGTCGTTCCTGATGATTGCCTTCGCCTCGTCGATGGCCAACAGCAATCCTGAATGGGGCGAGCTGTTCCGCCTGGTGGTGCCGGCGATTCTCTCGGTACTCGGCCTGATCACATCGCTGCACGCGATGCCCGGTATCAAGTCCAATTTCGACGTCATCGAACGCTGGCATCAGAAACAGTCCGAACTGCTACAGCTCGAAGGCCGCGTCGGTATGCTGCCCAACAACGAATCGGCGCTGTTCGGCGAAGGCAGCAGCCCGGTCGGCGGGCATCGCTACAAGCGCACCCTGCTGTTCTCGCTGCGCACACCGATCATCTTCTCGCTGGTCTGGAGCGCATTTGGCCTGCTCTGCCTGGCCCTGAGCCTGATGGACTGACGCACCGCACACCGCCGCATTGCCCCACGCGGCAGCAGATGCTTAGCTGGACGCATCCGTATGGAGGAAGCCCATGTCCGATTCAGACCGCCCCCGCTATCGCGTCGATGCTGATCGCCAGGCCGCCCAGCGACGGGTACGCTACGTCGAAACCAACCGGCCGGATGACGGCAGCTGCACGATCTGCCAGCTGGACGAAGAAAACCCGGCACCGCTCGACGAGACCCCCGCCATGGCGCAAGAAAACCCCAGCAACGATGAAGATGAAGCCTTCGCCGAAGAGACCCTGATCCAGGCGATCGAGAACCAGCTTGAAGCCGGTGAGCCCGCGGCCACCCAGGCCACGCTGAACAAGCTGACGCTGGTCGGCTACGAACGCGACGAATGCCTGCAGATGATGGCGCTGGTCCTCGCCCATGAGATCCGCGCGATGCTCAGCGAGGACCGCCCTTTCGACGGTGCCGCCTACGAGGCCATGCTGCGCCAGCTGCCGGAACTGCCGGAACTGCCGGAAGCATCCGAATAGGATCTGGATCAAGGCAGGGCCACCGACAGCATCTACACTCAGCAAACAGGGCATGAGCCCACCATCCGAGGAGCGAGCATGTCGTACACCCCTGAGCTGGTTGCCGAACTGGACGTACTCCGACAGTTCAATCTGGAAAATCTGCAGGAAGGGCTGAAGGTGCATCACGAAGCCAGCCCCGCCACCATCGCCGCTTTTGGCCGCCTCCACGCCAAGGGCCTGATCACCCAGGCCGACGGCGGTTACCTCACCAGCCTTGGCCGCGACGCGGCCGAACAGGCGCAAACGCTGCATACCATCCTCTCGGAAACCGTCACGGCCTGACATCGCCATGCCGTTCCGCTTCACCAGTCCAGGGCACGGATGACGCCGGCCCTGGCCGTTGGTCGCTCACTGCAGGCAAACTTGCACCGCACCTCAAGCCGCACGCCGATTGGCCGATGAACAGGGGTTAGCCTCGCCTGCACGAACCACAATGACCCGCACCCAGCACATCCACCCGATTCTCGAAGAAGGCATCGACCGCAAGGTGCTGACCACGCTGCGGGCGCGCTTTCTCGCGGTCAACTCCGCACGCCTGGAGCGGGCCCTGCAGGCCATGTCGACGCGCCAGCAGCAGGTACTCAAGCTGCTGCCGCTGCTGTTTCACGTCAACCATCCGATTCTCCCCGGCTATGTCTCGGCGACTACCCCTGCCGGACTCGCGCACTTCGTGCCGGACGCCGAGCAGCTCGCCGAAGCACAGCGCCTGAGCCGCTCGTTCGCCTACAAGCCGGCGCGCGGAAAACTGCCGCAGCCGATACTCGGCCTGTTCCTCATGGGCAGCCTCGGCACCGTGGCGCAGGACGAACACAGCGATCTGGACGTGTGGGTCTGCCACGATCCCGCCCTGGACGCCGGCCAGATCGAGGAACTGGGCCGCAAGTGCGAACTGCTGCAAGCCTGGGCGGCGAGCCAGGGCAGCGAAGCGCACTTCTTTCTGGTCGATCCGCAACGCTTCACCCAGGGCCAGCGCGAAGCCAGGCTGACCTCCGATGACTGTGGCACCACCCAGCACTACCTGCTGCTCGACGAGTTCTACCGCACGGCGCTCTGGCTCGGCGGGCGCACCCCGCTCTGGTGGCTGGTGCCGGACTACGAGGAGCACCGCTACGACGAATATGTGGCGACGCTGCTGGCCAAGCGTTTCGTGCGCGCAGACGAAGTACTCGACCTCGGCCACCTGGGCCAGGTGCCGCCCGGCGAGTTCGTCGGCGCCGGACTCTGGCAGCTCTACAAGGCCATAGCCTCGCCCTACAAATCGCTGTTCAAGCTGCTGCTGGTGGAGGTCTACGCCAGCCAGTATCCGCAGCTGCGCTGCCTGGCGCTGGACTTCAAACAGGCCATCTATCAAGGGCGGTTCGATCTGAGCGAGCTCGACCCGTATATCGCCGCCTACCTTGCCATCGAGCGTTACCTCGGCGCACGCGGCGACCACGAACGCCTGGAGCTGGCGCGGCGCTGCCTGTACCTGAAGATCAATCGACCGCTGAGCCGGCCGCCGGTCAACCGCAACAAGAGCTGGCAGCGCAGCCTGCTCGAGCGGCTGACCCACGACTGGCATTGGGACGAGCGGCAGTTCGCGCTGCTCGACAACCGTGGCCACTGGAAAGTGCGTCAGGTCAGCCAGGAACGTCGCGTGCTGGTCAACGAACTGACCCACGGCTACCGCTTTCTCAGCGACTTCACCCGACGCCTTCAGGCCACCAGTCCGCTCACCAGTCGCGACCTCGGCGTACTGGGTCGTCGCCTGTACGCCGCGATCGAACGCAAGGCCGGCAAGGTCGAGGTGGTCAATCTGGGTATCTCGCCGGATATGGCTGAACACAGCCTGACCCTGGTGCACGATTACGACGCTGCGGGCGATGTGCGCTGGTCGCTCTATCAGGGCCAGCTCACCGCGCCGGAACTGAGCAATTTCGCCCCATTGAAGCGCTCTCGCGAGCTGGTCGCGCTGCTGGCCTGGTGTCACCGCAACGGCGTGGTGGATGTCAGCACCCACCTGTCCCTGTTCCCTGGCGACAGCGGCCTTAGCGAAGCGGAACTGTTCGCCCTGTTCAGCGACCTGCGCCGTGCGCTGCCGATGCCGCTATGCCCGGTGGACGAAGAAGCGCTACTGGCCGCGAGCAAACCCAGCCGGGTGCTGCTGCTGATCAACATCGGCCTGGACCCCACCCAGCAAGCCCCGACAGCATCTGCCATCGGCGAGCAGTCGATGCTGAGCGCGGCGCCGGAAAGCCTGGTGCTGAGCGTGGATCAGGTCACGCTCAACAGCTGGAACGAGATGCTGGTGACCCGCTACGAAGGGCCGAAGGCGCTGCCACTGTGCCTGCGCGATTATCTGGATAGCCTCGAGCGGGTCGTGCAGGCACCGCAGCTGCAGGTCTTCTGCTTCGCCCGCAATCGCGGACAGGCCATCGCGAGGCGAGTCGAGCAGATATTCGAGGATGCCCGCCAGAGCCTTGCCAGCGTCGCTCATGGACGCTACCTGCTTCAGGTTCGCCAGCATTTCCACATGCTGCAGCGCGAGGCGAACGCGCTGCGTCTCACCCACCTGAGCGATCGCGCCGCACTGCTCGAACACCTTGGCGAGGCTCGCCACGCCTACAGCCCGCTCCGGCTCGATCGTGCGGCGCTGGACGGTGACGATCTGGCGCTGATTCTTGCGCAAGGCCGCCCAGGATGCCTGCAGGTGTTCTACCGCACGGCCGGGGAAATCGCCGAACTCAGCGTACTCGATGAATGCAATGCCCTCTGGCGCCAGCAGCTGCCCTATCGCGACGAGCGCACCCTGCTGCGCCCACTGATGCGCTTTCTCGAGTCGGTGCTTTATCGGCGTAACGCTCAGCAGGCCGGCCAGAGCCAGGAGCTGGTCGACCCGGCGATCCTCTTCTACCGCATTCAACCCGGACAAGACGCGCGACCGGCACAACTGGAACGAAGACCGGCGCCCCAGGGCGAGGTCAACGATCCGTTCTACGACGTGCAGGCGATTGTCGAAGCGGGCGAAAACGGTCGCTCGCAGGTCACCCTGTACTGTAACCATCAGGAGTTTTCCGGCCTGGAATATGGTGCCGAGCTGTTCGCCGCCGTGACACGCACGATCATTTCCCGGCGCCGCGACGGTGAACGCTACCCCTGCTACATCACCGACCTCGACCTCACTGGCCTGCACGGCAGCGGACGCAGCCAGACTGTGCAGTACCTGCGCTACAAGGCGCGCCTGGAGGCGGCGCTGAACGCGGCAATGGAGTCATAAGAGGGCGCTGACGGGGCTTCAGTCAGCGTCTCGACGAGGTTCCGGCCTGACGAACCAGCTGCATTGCGCAGTGGCTATCCAACGCTTTTCGCGCCAACAAAGGCAGAGCTGCGGAAAGCTGCTACCAGCCCGATCGCAGCGGCGGCCAGGCTGATCATCTCGCAAGCGTCGCCCGTCAGAACGGATCGCCTGCCGCTTCGGGCTGGTATTCGATCGCGAGCAGAGTGAGCTTGATCATCTTGCCGGATGGAGTCGGCCAGTCGATGTGCTGGCCGACACTCATGCCCAGCAGCGCCGTACCGACCGGTGCGAGGACGGACACGATGCCTTCCTTGCCGGCATCGTGGGGATAGACCAGCGTCAGGTGGTAGTCCTTGCCCGTGCCTTCGTCGCGGCAGTGCACGCGCGAATTCATGGTCACGACGCCCGCAGGCATCTCGCTGCGTTCCACGATCTGCGCCCGCGACAGTTCCTGCTCGAGCGCTTCGGCGGCCGGACCGTAGTCGTCCAGACTGTCGAGCAGCCGCTCAAGGCGCTGCAGATCGAGTTGGGTAAGGATGATCGGCGGTGCACTGGTCATGGGTTCTGGCAAGCTCCTGCGAAAAAATAAAACACGAAAAAAGCAAAACCCCGCCCGAAGGCGGGGTTTTGTTGACCTGCGAAGACACTATCACAGCAGCCCGAATAAGCAAGGCCCCCACCGGCAGCGCCCGGCTCGCGGGGGCTGCACGCAGATTGCGTCAGATATCCTCGAATTCCAGCGCTTCGCCGCCCTGCTCCTGCGTCACCCGCGAGAGCAGCTCTCCGAGGCGCTCGCCGCTAGCATCGCACAGCCACAGCTGGCTGCCTTCGTCGTAGTCGAAATGAAAGCCGCCGGAGCGCGCCGCGACCCACAGCTGGCGCAACGCGGGCTGGCGGCTGAGGATCAGCTGACTGCCGTTATCGAAGCGCACTGTCAGCACACCACCGGAGTTCTCCAGGTCGACGTCCAGACTGGTGTCATCGAATACGTCCTCGACGCTCTCCTGCACAGCATCGACCAGATCGTGATAACGGGCTTCGCTCAGGCTCATGCAACACTTCCTCGAATTGTTCTGCACGCGACGCGGGCCGCATGCGATGGCGGCGAGCTTAGCAGGGCGCAGCCGGATCAAGCGAGCCGCCCGCCAGCACGGCCGCCGTGTGACGTGCTGCTCGCATAGGCAATCCGCCGGGTGCTGGGTATACTCCGGCGATTAGATTTTTCAAGGATTCCAGTCCCCATGAAGCGCCTTCTGCTTCCCTTCATCGCACTCGCCGTCTTCGCCGCCGCGCTCAGCGGTTGTGGCCAGAAAGGTCCGCTGTACCTGCCGGATGACGAGAAAACCGTCAAAGAACGTTCCAAAGACCGTTTCGAACTCTAAAGGAGGCTATTCATGGAGGCCTTCTCGTACCGCGACGGTCAACTCTTCGCGGAAGGCGTGGCACTGCCCGCACTTGCGCAACGCTTCGGCACCCCGACCTACGTCTATTCCCGCGCGCACATCGAAGCCCAGTACCGGGCCTATGCCGATGCGCTGGATGGCATGCCGCATCTGGTCTGCTTCGCCGTCAAAGCCAATTCGAACCTGGGCGTGCTGAACGTCCTGGCACGTCTCGGCGCCGGCTTCGACATCGTCTCGCGCGGTGAGCTGGAGCGCGTACTGGCCGCCGGCGGACAGCCGGACCGTATCGTCTTCTCTGGCGTCGGCAAGACCCGTGACGACATGCGCCGGGCGCTGGAAGTCGGCGTGCACTGCTTCAACGTGGAATCCACCGATGAGCTGGAGCGCCTGCAGCAGGTCGCCGCCGAGCTCGGCAAAAAGGCGCCGGTGTCGCTACGGGTCAATCCGGACGTCGATGCCGGCACCCACCCGTACATTTCCACAGGTCTCAAAGAGAACAAGTTCGGCATCGATATCGACAATGCCGAGGCGGTCTACGCCCGTGCCGCCGAGCTGCCGAACCTGGAAGTGGTCGGTGTCGACTGCCATATCGGTTCGCAGCTGACCAGCCTGCCGCCTTTCCTCGATGCGCTCGACCGCCTGCTCGCCCTGACCGAGCGCCTCGCCGCACGCGGCATCCAGATTCGTCACCTTGACCTCGGTGGCGGCCTCGGCGTGCGTTACCGCGACGAGCAGCCACCGCTGGCCGGTGACTACATCCAGGCCGTGCGCCAGCGCATAGAAGGCCGCGGGCTGGCGCTGGTGTTCGAGCCAGGCCGCTCCATCGTCGCCAACGCCGGCGTGCTGCTGACCCGCGTGGAATACCTCAAGCACACCGCGCACAAGGATTTCGCCATCGTCGATGCGGCGATGAACGACCTGATCCGTCCGGCGCTGTACCAGGCGTGGATGAACGTCATCGCGGTGCAGCCGCACGAAGGCGATACGCGTCGCTACGACATTGTCGGACCGATCTGCGAAACCGGCGACTTCCTCGCCAAGGATCGTGAGCTGGCGCTGGTCGAGGGCGACCTGCTGGCGGTGTGTTCGGCCGGTGCCTACGGCTTCGTCATGAGCTCCAACTACAACACCCGCGGCCGCGCCGCCGAGGTGCTGGTGGACGGTGACCAAGCCTTCGAAGTGCGCCGTCGCGAGAGCGTTCAGGAGCTATACGCCGGCGAAAGCCTGCTGCCCACTTGAGGCCAAGATCATGCTTCTGCGCTTTACCAAGATGCACGGTCTGGGCAACGACTTCATGGTCATCGACCTGGTCAGCCAGCACGCGCACATCCAGCCCAAGCACGCCAAGCAGTGGGGCGATCGCCACACCGGAGTCGGTTTCGATCAGCTGCTGATCGTCGAGCCGCCGCAGAACCCGGACGTGGATTTCCGCTACCGCATCTTCAATTCCGACGGCTCGGAAGTGGAGCAGTGCGGCAACGGCGCGCGCTGCTTCGCCCGCTTCGTGGTCGACAAGCGCCTGACCGTGAAACGCAAGATCAAGGTCGAAACCAATGGCGGCATCATCGAGCTGGATATCCGTCCCGATGGGCAGATCCGCGTCGACATGGGTCCGCCGCGACTGGTGCCGTCCGAGATTCCGTTCCAGGCCGACCAGGAAGCCCTGAGCTATCCGCTCGAAGTCGATGGTCAGCGCGTCGAGTTGGCCGCCGTGTCCATGGGCAACCCCCATGCGGTGCTGCGCGTCGACAGCGTCGAGCAGGCACCTGTGCATGAACTCGGACCGAAGATCGAACATCACCCGCGCTTTCCGCAGCGGGTCAATGTCGGCTTCCTGCAGGTCGTCGATCGCCGCCATGCGCGGCTGCGCGTGTGGGAACGCGGCGCCGGGGAAACCCAGGCCTGCGGTACCGGCGCCTGCGCCGCCGCGGTAGCTGCCATTCGCCAGGGCTGGATGGATTCGCCGGTACAGATCGAGCTGCCGGGTGGCCGCCTGTCCATCGAATGGGCAGGTCCCGGGCAGCCGGTTATGATGACCGGCCCCGCCGTTCGTGTATTTGAAGGACAGGTTCGCCTATGACCGACCAGACTCAGGGCAGCACCCCGCTACCCGACGCCGAAGCAGTCGCCGCCTACCTGCGCGCCCACCCGGAATTCTTCGTCGACCACGACGAGCTGATCCCTGAGCTGCGCATTCCCCATCAGCCGGGCACCGCGGTGTCGCTGGTGGAGCGTCAGGTCAAGCTGCTGCGTGAGCGCAACATCGAGATGCGCCATCGGCTGTCGCAACTGATGGACGTGGCGCGCGACAACGACCGTCTGTTCGACAAGACCCGCCGCCTGGTGCTCGACCTGCTCGACGCCAGCAGCCTGGAAGAAGTGGTCAGCGCGGTGGAAGACAGCCTGCGCCACGAGTTCCAAGTGCCCTACGTCAGCCTGATCCTGTTCAGCGACGCGACACTGCCGGTGGGCCGCTGCGTCAGCACCGGCGAGGCGCAGCAGAGCATCGGCGGTCTGCTCGACGGCGGCAAGACCATCTGCGGCGTGCTCCGCCCGCACGAGCTGAGCTTTCTGTTCGGCGCCGAAGACAGCAGCAGCGTGGGCTCCGCGGCGGTAGTCAGCCTGAACAATCAGCTGGGCGTACTGGCGATCGGCAGCCCGGATCCACAGCACTACAAGAGCTCGCTGGGCACGCTGTTCCTCGGTTATATCGCCGAAGTGCTGACCCGCGTGCTGCCGCGCTTCGGTACGCCGCTGCGCTCGGTACGCTGAGCGCAATTGCCGACCAACGCCACGCACCACACGCGCCTGCTCGCGGCCTGAGGCTGGAGCCTGTTCATGCAGAACGAACTCGACGCCTACTTCGAACACCTGCGCAGCGCCCGGCAGCTGTCGGGCCACTCGCTGGACGGCTACCGCCGCGACCTGAACAAGCTGCTGACTTACTGCGAGCGCGAAAACATCGCCGAGTGGAATGCACTGCAAGGCCGACACCTGCGCCAGCTGGTCGGCGAGCTGCATCGCCAGGGCCAGTCCAGCCGCAGCGTGGCGCGCCTGCTCTCATCGGTGCGCGGCCTCTACCGCTACCTGAATCAGGAAGGCCTCTGCCAGCACGATCCGGCTACCGGCCTGTCCGCGCCGAAAGGTGAACGACGTCTTCCGAAGCTGCTGGATACCGATCGCGCCATGCAGCTGCTCGACGGTGGCGTCGAGGACGATTTCATCGGCCTGCGCGATCAGGCGATGCTCGAGCTGTTCTATTCATCCGGCCTGCGGCTTTCGGAACTGGTCAGCCTGAACCTCGACCAGCTCGACCTGCCTGCAGGCATGGTGCGAGTGCTCGGCAAGGGCAACAAGGTGCGCGAGCTGCCGGTAGGGCGAAAGGCGCGCGAGGCCTTGCAAGCCTGGTTGCCTGTACGTGCGCTCGCCAACCCGGCCGATGGCGCGGTATTCATCGGCCAGCAGGGTCGCCGTCTCGGCGCGCGGGCCGTGCAAGTGCGAGTGCGCCAGGCCGGAGTGCGCGAGCTTGGCCAGCACCTGCATCCACACATGTTGCGCCACAGCTTCGCCAGCCATCTGCTGGAGTCGTCGCAGGACCTGCGCTCGGTGCAGGAGCTGCTCGGCCATGCCGACATCGGCACCACGCAGATCTACACCCATCTGGACTTTCAGCACCTGGCCAAGGTCTACGATCAGGCGCATCCGCGCGCCAAGCGCAAGCAGGACACCGACACATGAGCATTCGCCTGATCACCTTCGACTTGGACGATACCTTCTGGGAAACCACGCCGGCCATCCAGAGCGCCGAGACCGCCCTGCGCGACTGGCTCGGCGTGCATGCACCGCGCCTGGGCGAATTTCCCGTCGAAGCCCTCGGCGCGATCCGCCGCATGCTGGTGGAACAGGACTCGGCGCTGCGCCACCGTATCAGCGAGCTGCGCCGGCGCATCCTGCAGCACGCGCTGCACGATGCCGGCTATCCCGCCGCCGAAGCGGACGAGTTGGCCGAACAGGCCTTCCAGGTGTTTCTCGATGCGCGCCACCAGGTGCAGATTTTCCCGGACGTGCAGCCCACCCTGGAATTTCTCGCCAATCACTACACCCTCGGCGTGATCACCAACGGCAATGCCGACGTGCGCCGCCTGGGCCTGGCCGACTATTTCCAGTTCACCCTGTGCGCCGAGGAGCTGGGCGTCGGCAAGCCCGACCCGCATCCGTTCCAACAAGCCCTTCGCCTGGGCGATGCGCGCCCGGAACAGGCTGTGCACGTCGGCGACCACGCGTTGGATGACATCGCCGGAGCGCAACAGGCGGGCATGCGGGCGATCTGGTTCAACCCCAAGCGCGTCGCCTGGCCGCACGATTACCATCCCGATGCACAGATCCATAGCCTGGCCGAATTGCCCAAGCTGCTGCTCGACTGGCGCGGCGACTGAGCGAAAAGCCAGACGCCAGATGCGCAAAAGCCCGCCTTGGAGGCGGGCTTTTGCGCAATTCTTTTTGGTGCTCAGATAGGGCGACTGCCGTACTTGCTATCCGGCTTCTTCGGCGGGTCGGCGACCACATTGGGCTCGACTTCCTGCACTTGGCCGCCACGCGCGAGAAATTCTTCCATGGCTCGCGCCAGTGCATCGCGCTCCTTCTGCTTGGCTTCCAGGCTCGGCAGTTCGTCCGGCTCCACGGCCTTCGCCTTGGCCTTCTTGGCCGGCGTAGCGCGCTCGCTGTCGGTCCCTTCGTCGTCGAGACTGTCGTCGCCATCATCGGCAGCGTTCAGCTCTTCCCCTTCCTCCTCGTCGCTAACGTCCAGATCGTCTTGTTCTAGTTCTTCGTCGCTCATGTTCAACCTCATGGCCTTGCCAAAGCGGAGTAAGTTATAGCCCAGCGATGCGGAAAGACCGACACCGCCAAAAAAAATTCAACTTGCCGTCCCGTGCAGCGTTGCCACAATCTGCCGCGCGCCACCCTGGTCGCGGTGCTCTCCGAGATAGATGCCCTGCCAGGTACCGAGTGCCAGCCCCCCATCGCTGACCGGCAGGCTCAACTGGCAGCCGAGCAGGCTGGCCTTGAAATGCGCCGGCAGATCGTCCGGCCCTTCGTAGTCGTGCTCATAGCCTCCCTCACCCTGCGGCACCAGGCGATTGAAGAAGCGCTCGAAATCTCGCCGAACCGCTGCATCGGCATTCTCGTTGATCGTCAGCGAGGCCGAGGTATGCCGCAGCCACAGGTGTAACAGACCGACCCGGCATTGCCGCAGTTCCGGCAGTGCGTCGAGCAGCTCATCGGTGACCAGATGAAAGCCGCGTGGCCGCGCGCGCAAGGTGATCAGGGTCTGTTGCCACATGTTCGAAGACTCATGTTCAACGGCTGGTCGCGCGCATTCTAGCGTGGCGCCAAAAAAAACAAAGGGCGCCAAAAGGCGCCCTTGTCATGAACCAGCGAATCGTTACTGGCGAGTGAACTCCGGATAGGCTTCCAGACCGCACTCGACGACGTCCACGCCCTCGTATTCCTCTTCCTCGCTGACACGCAGGCCCATCACCGCCTTGATGATGCCCCAGACGATCAGGCTGGCGATGAACACCCAGAGGAAGATCGACACCAGACCCAGCAGCTGGGCACCGAAGGTGGCATCGGCGTTGGTCAGAGGCACGGCCAGCAGGCCCCACATGCCGGCAACACCGTGCACGGAGATGGCACCGACCGGGTCATCGAGCTTGAGCTTGTCCAGGCCAAGGATGCTGAACACCACCAGCACACCACCCACGCCGCCGATCAGGGTCGCCTGCAGAGCGCTCGGGGTCAGCGGTTCGGCAGTGATCGCCACCAGACCGGCCAGCGCGCCGTTGAGCACCATGGTCAGGTCGGACTTGCCGAACAGCAGACGCGCGGTGATCAGCGCGGCGATCAGGCCGCCTGCAGCGCCCATGTTGGTGTTGACGAAGACCTGAGCGACGGCATTGGCGTCTTCGATGGTGCTCATCTTCAGCTGCGAGCCACCGTTGAAGCCGAACCAGCCCATCCACAGGATGAAGGCACCGAGGGTCGCCAGCGGCATGTTGGCACCGGGGATGGCGTTGATCTGACCGTTCGCACCGTACTTGCCCTTACGCGGACCGAGCAGCAGCACACCCGCCAGAGCAGCAGCCGCACCGGCCATGTGTACGATGCCCGAGCCTGCGAAGTCGAGGAAACCCGCCGCGTCGAGGAAACCACCGCCCCACTTCCAGAAGCCCTGAACCGGGTAGATGAAGCCGGTCATCACCACCGCGAAGGCGATGAACGCCCACAGCTTCATGCGTTCGGCCACCGCACCGGAAACCACCGACATGCAGGTCGCGGCGAACACGATCTGGAAGAAGAAGTCGGCACGCGCGGAGTAGTAAGGCGCGTCCTCACCACCAGCGGCGACCACGTCGACGGCGTTCTCGTCGCCGATCAGGAAGCCCAGGCTCGGCAGGATGCCGCCGTCCGGGCTGGAGTACATGATGTAGTAGCCGACCAGCAGATACATGATCGACGCCAGCGCGTAGAGCACGATGTTCTTGGTGAGGATCTCGGCGGTGTTCTTCGCCCGGACCAGACCGGCTTCGAGCATGGCGAAACCTGCCGCCATCCACATCACCAGCGCTCCGCAGATCACGAAGTAGAAGGTATCGAGTCCGTACTGGACGGGTATCAATGCAGTGCTATCCATGTTTCACCTCTTGCTGTCGCGCTTTGTGCGCTGTTCGGTCCACAGGCCATCGCATGCCGCGTCGATGGCCGGTGCCGCTTTTCGGATTGGCCCCGGGGTTGGCTCCGGGGTGCCCTGAATGGATTACAGGTTGTAGCCACGCTCGTTATGCAGGCTGAGGTCGAGGCCGATGGTCTCCTGCTCCTCGTTCACCCGCAGGCCCATCACCAGATCGATCGCCTTGAGGATCAGGTAGGTGACGATGCCGGTGTACACCACGGTGAACAGCACGCCCTTGAACTGAATCCACAGCTGCAGGCCGATGTTCTCCACTTCGCCGAAGCCACCCAGCATAGGTGCCGCGAAGATGCCGGTGAGCAGCGCACCGACGATGCCGCCGATGCCGTGCACACCGAAGGCGTCCAGCGAATCGTCGTAGCCGAGCTTGCGTTTCAGGCTGGTGGCGCAGAAGAAGCAGACCACTCCGGATACCAGGCCGATGACCAGAGCGCCCATCGGGCCCACTGTGCCGGCAGCCGGCGTGATGGCGACCAGACCGGCAACCACGCCGGAGGCGATGCCCAGCGCGCTGGGTTTGCCGTGGCCGATCCACTCGGCGAACATCCAGCCCAGCGCCGCGGCGGCAGTAGCGATCTGCGTGACCAGCATGGCCATGCCGGCCGTACCGTTGGCGGCGATGGCCGAGCCCGCATTGAAGCCGAACCAGCCGACCCAGAGCATTGCGGCACCGACCAGGGTCAGGCCCAGGTTGTGCGGCGCCATCGGCGTGGTCGGATAGCCCTTGCGCTTGCCCAGCACCAGGCAGGCCACCAGTCCGGCGATACCTGCGTTGATGTGCACCACGGTGCCGCCAGCGAAGTCGAGCACCCCCCAATCCCACATCAGGCCGCCGTCGCCGCCCCAGACCATGTGCGCGATCGGCGCGTAGACCAGGGTGAACCAGACGCCCATGAACACCAGCATCGCGGAGAACTTCATGCGTTCGGCGAAGGCGCCGACGATGAGTGCCGGGGTGATGATGGCGAAGGTCATCTGGAAGGTGATGAAGATGCTTTCAGGGAAGGCGCCGACCAGGCTGTCGGGCGTCAGACCGCTGAGAAAGGCGCGGTCCAGGCCGCCGACGAAGGAATTGAAGTTGGTGACCCCAGCTTCCATACCGGTGGTGTCGAACGCGAGGCTGTAGCCGTAGACCATCCAGAGGATGCTCATCAGGCCGGTGACCGCAAAGCACTGCATCATCACCGAGAGAATGTTCTTCGAGCGGACCATGCCGCCGTAGAACAGCGCCAGCCCAGGGATGGTCATGAACAGCACCAGCGCAGTGGCCGTCAGCATCCATGCCGTGTCGCCTGAATCCAGCGTTGCCTCCTGCGCCAGGGCCAGGCCTGGGCTTATCAGAGACAAAAGGGCTCCTAGCCCTGCGAATTTTCGCAGAGTCATGGTTTTACTCCTGGGGCGTGGGGGTTCGGAGGTGCTGCTTAAATCGCGTCGGTATCGGTTTCGCCGGTACGGATGCGGATGGCCTGTTCCAGGTTGACCACGAAGATCTTGCCGTCGCCGATCTTGCCGGTGTTGGCCGCCTTGGTGATGGCCTCGATGACGCGATCAAGCTGATCGTCGGCGATGGCCACGTCGATCTTTACCTTCGGCAGGAAGTCGACGACGTATTCGGCACCGCGATACAGCTCGGTGTGGCCCTTCTGACGACCGAAGCCTTTGACTTCGGTTACGGTGATGCCCTGTACGCCAATTTCCGACAGCGACTCGCGCACGTCGTCCAGCTTGAACGGCTTGATGATGGCAGTGACTAGTTTCATGAAAACTTCTCCCGTTTTAGGTGGACTTGCCCCAGAAGTACGAACCCGGCTCAAGTCTAAGCTCAGTGTCTGGCTCTTGTAACGCTCCGGCTGTAGCCGGTCCGCAGTCCGACACCACCAACCTCTCCGACAAAGCGTCACGAATCACCGATGCACCGCAACCCGTTGGTGCATGCGTCGCTGGGGACAAAGCAGAATCAGTGCCAGCTTTACGCAATGCCCGTTTTTACGGGGTGCGCACGGATGGAATGGATGCCCGACGGACGGTAGCGTCCAGAACACGCACAATATTGGTGCGCGCATGCACCAGCAGCTGCTCATTTTTTGTGCACGCCACCTGAGAAAGACCGGAAAAAGCCCGTGCTACACTGCGCCCGGTTCAACCACAGGTGTTTTCAATGTTGCCGCCAAAAGCTTTCCTAGATGCCATCGGCTCCCAGGCCTCGCGCCTGTTCAACGGCGAGACGCCGCTGCCGCGTGGCGAGTTCGAAGCCCAGCTCAAGGGTGTGGTCCAGGGCGCACTGAACAAGCTCGACGTGGTCAGCCGCGACGAATTCGACAGCCAGATGGTGGTGCTCGCCCGCACCCGCGCGCGCCTGGAGGCGCTCGAAGCCAAGGTTGCCGAACTGGAAGAAAAGCTCACGCCGCCCGCGTCCTGACAGACCGGGCCGGCGAAACGATCAAAGGAGTGATCGGATGTCCCTGGCCATAGTTCATAGCCGCGCGCAGATTGGCGTCGAAGCGCCGCCGGTGACCGTCGAAGCTCATCTGGCCAACGGCCTGCCGGCGCTGACCCTGGTCGGCCTGCCGGAAACCGCGGTCAAGGAAAGCAAGGATCGCGTGCGCAGCGCCATTCTCACCTCCGGCTTCGATTTTCCCGCTCGACGCATCACCCTCAACCTCGCCCCCGCCGACCTGCCAAAGGACGGCGGCCGCTTCGACCTGTCCATTGCCCTGGGCATTCTCGCCGCCAGCGGTCAGCTGCCGGCCGAGCGGCTCGACAACCTGGAATGCCTCGGCGAACTGGCACTGTCCGGCGCCTTGCGCCCGGTCCAGGGAGTCCTGCCGGCTGCCCTCGCCGCTCGAGCGGCAGGGCGCGCGCTGCTGGTGCCACGGGCCAACGCCGAGGAAGCCAGCCTGGCCTCGGGGCTCACCGTCTATGCCGCCGAGCACTTGCTCGAGGTCGCAGCGCACTTCAACGGCATCACGCCGCTCGAACCCTATGTGGCCCAGGGCCTGCTACGACAGACTCAGCCTTACCCCGACCTGGCCGACGTGCAAGGTCAGCAGGCCGCCAAGCGCGGGCTGCTGATCGCCGCGGCTGGCGCGCACAACCTGCTGTTTTCCGGCCCGCCGGGCACCGGCAAGACACTCCTGGCCAGCCGCCTGCCCGGTCTCTTGCCGCCGCTGGACGAGCAGGAGGCGCTGGAAGTCGCCGCCATCCATTCGGTGGCCAGTCACAGCCCTCTCGAGCATTGGCCGCAACGGCCCTTTCGGCAGCCCCATCACAGTGCATCCGGCCCGGCGCTGGTCGGTGGCGGCAGCCGTCCGCAGCCAGGGGAGATCACCCTGGCGCATCAGGGCGTACTGTTTCTCGACGAGCTGCCGGAGTTCGACCGCAAGGTGCTCG
Organism: Stutzerimonas kunmingensis; assembly: GCF_021432085.1. Taxonomy (GTDB): domain Bacteria; phylum Pseudomonadota; class Gammaproteobacteria; order Pseudomonadales; family Pseudomonadaceae; genus Stutzerimonas. Next base: position 4,138,924 of record NZ_CP090366.1, read on the forward strand.
AGGTCTTGCGTGAGCCACTGGAGTCGGGGCATATCGTCATCGCTCGGGCCCGCGACAAGGTGCGTTTTCCGGCGCGTTTCCAGCTGGTGGCGGCGATGAATCCCTGCCCCTGTGGCTACCTCGGTGATCCCAACGGGCGCTGCCGCTGCACGCCGGACCAGATCCAGCGCTATCGCAACAAGCTCTCCGGCCCGCTGCTCGACCGCATCGACCTGCATTTGACCGTGGCGCGCGAGGCGACGGCCCTCAACGCTCCGCCGCAGACGGGCCAGAGCAGTGCCGTACTCGCCGCCCAGGTAGCCCAGGCGCGACAGCTGCAACTCGCCCGTCAGGGCTGCGCCAACGCCTTCCTCGACCTCGCCGGATTGCGCAGCCATTGCCAGCTCGGCACCGAGGATCAGGCCTGGCTGGAGCGCGCCTGCGAACGCCTGGCGCTGTCGCTGCGCGCCGCGCACCGCCTGCTCAAGGTGGCGCGCACCCTCGCCGATCTGGAACAGGCCGGGCGAATCAGCCGCCAGCACCTCGCCGAAGCCCTGCAGTACCGGCCCGGCAGTCAAGGCTGAGCCTGCTCTAGCACGGGCTTCGGTGCGCGTCGATCAGCTGCGGACAACGGGCATCCTTTGCGGTCTGTGTTAAGTTGGATGGCTTTCGCCACAGGCGGCCACTCCCCAGAAACAACCCGAAGGAGCGCAGCATGGAGGCAAAACAGCCCTCGTCGTCTCACCTCAACGCCCCGGTCTTCTACGGCTCGGCGGTCATCATCCTGGCGCTGGTGATCTACAGCGTCGCTTTCCAGAGCCATGCGCAAACGCTGTTTGGCGATACCCAGGCCTGGATCATCGCCAACGTCAGCTGGCTCTACATCCTCGCCGTTGCACTCATCCTGCTCATGGTGGTGCTGCTGGCGTTCAGTCGTTACGGCGACATCAAGCTCGGGCCGGATCACAGCGAACCGGATTACAGCGCCCTGACCTGGTTCGCCATGCTGTTCTCCGCCGGCATGGGCATCGGCCTGATGTTCTTCGGCGTCGCCGAACCGGTGATGCACTTCCTCTCACCGCCGGTGGGCGAGGGCGGCACCAGCGCTGCCGCCTATGAGGCGATGAAGATCACCTTCTTCCACTGGGGCCTGCATGCCTGGGCGATCTACGCCATCGTGGCGATGATCCTGGCCTACTTCGCCTACCGCCACGGCCTGCCGCTCACCCTGCGCTCGGCGCTCTACCCGCTGATCGGCGAGCGCATCTATGGGCCGATCGGGCATGCCGTGGACATCTTCGCCATCATCGGCACGGTGCTAGGCGTCGCCACCTCGCTGGGCCTCGGTGTCACCCAGATCAACACCGGGCTGAATCACCTGTACGGCCTGCCGATATCGGTGCCGGTGCAGATCGGCCTGATCATCGCCACCACACTGCTGGCGACGATTTCGGTGGTCACCGGCCTGGACAAGGGCGTGCGCCGGCTGTCGGAGCTGAACCTGACGCTGGCGGCGCTGCTGTTGCTGATGGTGCTGATCGCAGGGCCGACGGTGTTCATCCTGCAGACTTTCGTGCAGAACACCGGCAGCTACCTGTCGGATATCGTCAACAAGACCTTCAACCTCTATGCCTACGAGCCGAACGACTGGATCGGCGGCTGGACGCTGTTCTACTGGGGCTGGTGGCTGGCCTGGTCGCCCTTCGTCGGCCTGTTCATCGCGCGCATCTCGCGCGGCCGGACGATTCGCGAATTCGTCACCGGCGTGCTGCTGGTGCCGACCGCATTCACCCTGCTTTGGATGACCGTGTTCGGCGACACCGCGATCCACATGATCCTCTGGGAACACGTCTCCAGCCTCGGTGAAGCCATCGAGCAGGACAGTTCGCTGGCCCTGTTCGCCTTCCTCGAGCACTTCCCCTTCTCGGGCTTCATCTCGCTGATCGCGATCATCATGGTGGTGGTGTTCTTCGTCACCTCGGCGGACTCCGGCGCGTTGGTGGTGGACATGCTCGCCTCCGGCGGCCAGCAGGGCACTCCGGTCTGGCAACGCATCTTCTGGGCCGCATCCATGGGCGGGGTGGCCATCGCGCTGCTGCTCGCCGATGGCCTGACCGCGTTGCAGACGGCGACCATCGCCAGCGCCCTGCCCTTCACCATCGCGCTGCTCTGTTCGATGTGGGGTCTGCTCAAGGCGCTGCGCCTGGATGCCACGAAGCAGGGGCTGCGCTACCAGGCCCTGAGCACCTCGCCCAGCGCACCGCGCAGTGCCGGTGGCTGGCAACGTCGCCTGCGTACGCTAATGCTGTTCCCGCGACGCGCCCATGTGGTGCGCTTCATCACCGAAGTGGTGCGTCCGGCCTACGAGGACATCGCCGAGGAAATGCGCAAGCAGGGCTATGCGGTGGAGATCAGCGAAGGTGACGATCGTCGCTTGCGCTTCGAGATCACCCACGAAGGCGAGCCAGACTTCATCTACGAAGTGCGCCCGCGGGCCTACGCCATGCCGAGTTTCGTCGCCACCAGCGAGGACGACGAGCGCGAGGAGCGCAAGTACTTCCGCGCCGAGGTGCATCTCAAGGAAGGCGGCCAGGATTATGACGTGATGGGCTGGAGCCGCGAGGACGTCATCAGTGACATCCTCGGCCAGTACGAGAAGCACATGCACTTCCTGCACATGGTTCGCTGAAGCCGAGCTGCGTCCTGGCGCCGGCCAGGACGCGGTCGATCAATGCGCCAGGCCGGCTGCCAGTCGCTCGGCGCTCATGAAATGCAGCAACTCGGCCAGCGGCAACGGCTGGCTGACCAGATAGCCCTGCACCTGCTGCGCGCCGAACTGGCGCAGCAGCTCGAGCTGCTCGGTGGTCTCGACGCCCTCGGCCACCACATCCAGATCCAGGTTGTGCGCCAGGCCGACCATCGCCTGCACCAGCTGCGACTTCTCGGGCCGCACGACCATGCCGGCGACAAAGCTCTTGTCGATCTTCAGCAGGGTGATCGGCAGGCTGGACAGGTGCACGAACGACGAGAAGCCGGTGCCGAAATCGTCCAGCGAAAAGCGCACGCCGAGCTCGCCCAGCGCATGCATGGCGCTCTGTACCTGCTCGCTGCGGCGCATCACCGCGGTTTCGGTGAGTTCGAATTCCAGCCAGTGCGGGTCGATGCCGCGCTCGTCGATCAGCCGGTTGAGCGTCGGCAGCAACTGACTGTCCTGAAACTGGCGGAACGACAGGTTGATCGCCATGTGCAGTGAATCCGCGCCGCCCTCATGCAGGCTTTGCAGATCGCGCAGCGCGCGGGCGATCACCCAGTAGCCGAGCGGCACGATCAGGCCGCTCTCCTCAGCCATGGGAATGAAGGCTTCCGGCCCTAGCAGCCCTCTTTCCGGGTGCAGCCAGCGCACCAGTGCCTCTAGTCCGACGATGCGCCCGCTTTCCAGGCACAGCCGCGGCTGGTAGTGCAGCTCCAGCTCACCGCGACGCAACGCACGGCGCAGCTCGCCTTCCTGATCGGCGAGGCTGCGCGCGCTGCGGCTGACCTGTTCATCGTAGAAACACCAGGTGCAGCCCTGGGCCGCCTTGGCCTGGCGCATGGCGATCTGCGCGTGCCAGAGCAGCGGATCGGCGTCGATCCCCTCGCTGGCACGCGCCAGTCCGACGCTGCAGCCGAGCATCAGGCTCTCGCCCTCCACCCAGTAAGGCTCCGCCAGTGCTTCGACGATGCGATCGGCGACCGCCACGGCGCGCTCCGGATCGTCGCGGGTATCGAGCAGCAGTGCGAATTCGTCGCCGCCCAGCCGCGCCAGCATGTCGCCGACCTCCAGCTGCGCCTTGAGCCGCGCCACCACCTGCAGGATCAGGCGATCCCCGGCCTGGTGGCCGAGGGCATCGTTGACGTGGCGGAAGTTGTCGAGATCGAGATAGCCCAACACCAGGTCCTGTTCCTGATGTTCGGCCAGGGCATCGAACAGCAGCGTCTGGAAGCCCTGGCGGTTGACGATGCCGGTATGCGGGTCCTGCTCGGCCAGCCTTTGCAAGGTTCCCTGCAGGTTGCAGCGCTCGCGCACGTAGCGCAGGCAGCGGCGCAACACCTCGGCACTGAGCTGGTCGCCCACCAGCCAGTCGACCGCGCCTTCCGGCATCTGCGTCGGTTCGTCGTCGAGCAGCAGAATCAGCGGCCAGGGGAAGCGTTCGGCGAGCGCCTGGCATTCCGGTGTCGCCAGCAGCAGGCAGGGCGTTTCCAGATACGCGCTGGCCGTGTCCCAATCCGCCGCAATGATCAGCCGTTCCTTGCCATGCGAGCCCTGCAGGCAGGCGCGAAGGCGCTCGGCCCATTCGGGTCGATCAGCCAACAGCAACAGCGGCATGGATTGAGCGGGCGCTGGCAAGCGGCCTCCGGACTCGGTGATTTGCAAGACGGGCGCTACACGCCCGATTTCCGCACAGCCCTATGCAAACGCCCTGCCTCCTGCAGCGCGCACAAGACTAATCCATTATTTCGATCAGCCAAGCCCCAACTGCGACGATCGGTGATTTATTGAACCTGCAACGGGCCAGCATCGGCGCGGCAGCCTGTTAAACTCCCGCCCCCGCTTCGAATGACCTGAACACCATGTCCCGACTCAACCCTCGGCAGCAGGAAGCCGTGAACTACGTCGGCGGCCCACTTCTGGTGCTCGCCGGTGCCGGCTCCGGAAAGACCAGCGTGATCACCCGCAAGATCGCCTACCTGGTGCAGCATTGCGGCATCCAGGCCCGCCACATCGTCGCCATGACCTTCACCAACAAGGCCGCGCGCGAGATGAAGGAGCGCGTCGGCAGCCTGCTCAAGGGCGCCGAGGCGCGCGGCCTGACCGTGTCCACCTTCCACAACCTGGGCATGAACATCATCCGCAAGGAATACGCACGCCTGGGCTACAAGCCCGGCTTCTCGATCTTCGATGACGGCGATATCAAGGCGCTGCTCACCGACATCATGCAGAAGGAGTATTCCGGCGATGACGGCGCCGACGAGATCAAGAATTACATCGACAGCTGGAAGAACGACCTGATCCTGCCCGACGAGGCCCTGGCCAACGCGCGCAACCCCAAGGAGCAGACCGCCGCCATCGTCTACCTGCACTACCAGCGTACGCTCAAGGCGTACAACGCGGTGGACTTCAACGACCTGATCCTGCTGCCGGTGAAGCTCTTCCAGGAGCACGCCGACATTCTGGAAAAATGGCAGAACCGCATCCGCTACCTGCTGGTGGACGAATACCAGGACACCAACGCCAGCCAGTACCTGCTGGTCAAATTGCTGGTGGGCATGCGCAACCAGTTCACCGTGGTCGGCGACGACGACCAGTCGATCTATGCCTGGCGTGGCGCGCGTCCGGAAAACCTGATGCTGCTGAAGGAGGATTACCCGTCGCTGAAGGTGGTGATGCTGGAGCAGAACTACCGCTCCACCAGCCGCATCCTCAAGTGCGCCAACATCCTCATCGCCAACAACCCGCACGTGTTCGAGAAGCAGCTGTGGTCAGAGATGGGCCATGGCGACGAGATCCGCGTGATCCGCACGCGCAACGAGGACGCCGAGTGCGAGCGTGTGGCGCTTGAAATCCTCACCGAACACCTGCGTACTCAGCGCCCCTACAGCGACTTCGCCATCCTCTACCGCGGCAACTACCAGGCCAAGCTGATGGAGCTGAAGCTGCAGCACCACCAGATTCCCTATCGCCTGTCCGGCGGCACCAGCTTCTTCGCCCGCCAGGAGGTGAAGGACCTGATGAGCTACTTCCGCCTCTTGGTCAACCCGGACGACGACAACGCCTTCCTGCGGGTGATCAACGTGCCGCGCCGCGAGATCGGCTCCACCACCCTGGAGAAGCTCGGCAACTACGCCAGCGAGCGGGGCATCTCGATGTACGCTGCGTCCGACGAGATCGGCCTCGGCGCGCATCTGGACAGCCGTTACGCCGAGCGCCTATCGCGCTTCAAGCACTGGATGGACAACGTGCGCCAGCAATGCGTGGTCAACGAGCCGATCGCCGCCATCCGCAGCATGGTGATGGATATCGACTACGAAAACTGGCTCAGGCAGAACGCCTCCAGCGACAAGGTGGCCGACGCGCGCATGGGCAACGTCTGGTTTCTCGTCGATGCGTTGAAGAGCACGCTGGATAAAGACGAAGATGGCGACATGACCATCGAGGACGCCATCGGCAAGCTGGTGCTGCGCGACATGCTCGAGCGGCAGCAGGAAGAGGAAGAAGGTGCCGAGGGTGTGCAGATGATGACCATGCACGCCTCCAAGGGCCTGGAGTTTCCCTCGGTGTACATCATCGGCTTCGAGGAAGAAATCCTGCCGCACCGTTCCAGCATCGAGGCCGACACCATCGAGGAAGAGCGGCGCCTGGCCTATGTCGGCATCACCCGTGCCAAGCGCAACCTGGCGCTGACCTTTGCCGCCAAGCGCAAGCAGTACGGCGAGGTGATCGACTGCACGCCGAGCCGCTTCCTCGACGAGCTACCGCCGGAGGACCTGGTCTGGGAAGGCCAGGAAGACGCGCCGGTGGAGGTCAAGGCCGCGCGCGGCAACGACGCCCTGGCGGCGATGCGGGCGATGCTCAAGCGCTGATCGCCACGCCCTTCTTTTCGAGGGGCATTCAGCACCGGTTTGTATCCCGTCATCTAACCGCGGCATGCTTGGCCGATCGCGGTTTCTGGAGGGATTCGATGTACCACGGCGAACGCTTCAATGCCTGGACGCACCTGGTCGGTGCTGCGCTGGCGTGTCTCGGCGCGATCTGGCTGCTGGTCCTCGCCGCACTCGACGGCTCGCCGCTGAAGATCGTCAGCGTGGCGATCTACGGCCTCAGCCTGATCCTGCTCTACAGCATCTCGACGCTGTACCACAGCCTGCGCGGGCGGGCGAAAGTGGTCATGCGCAAGCTCGATCACCTGTCGATCTACCTCTTGATCGCCGGCAGCTACACGCCGTTCTGCCTGGTCACCCTGGCCGGCGCCTGGGGCTGGACGCTGTTCGGCATCGTCTGGGGCCTGGCCGTGATCGGCATGCTGCAGGAAATCAAGCCGCGCTCCGAGGCGCGGGTACTGTCACTGGTGATCTATGCGGTGATGGGCTGGATCGTGCTGGTGGCGGTCAAGCCGCTGTTCGCCGCCCTCGGTGGCGCCGGTTTCAGCTGGTTGCTGGCCGGCGGCATCTGCTACACGGTGGGCATCGTGTTCTTCGTCTTCGACGACCGTTTCCGCCACTGGCATGGCATCTGGCACATCTTCGTGATGGTTGGCAGCCTGCTGCACTTCATCGCCATTCTGTTCTACGTGATCTGACTCAGCGCGGCTCCAGCGCCGCCACGCTGCCGAGCACCGCTTCCAGCTCGCTCGCCGCGGCGCGCAGCCGTGGCACGAACTCCAGCAGCTGCGCCATCGAGCAGCGAATCACCGGCGCATGGCTGAACAGGCAGGCCAGCAGCTCGCCGTCGGCATCCCGCACCGGCACCGCACAGGCGACCATGCCGTCGATGAACTCCTCGCAGTCGGTTCCCAGCTGTTCCTCGCGTACGCGGGCCAGGTCATCGCGCAGCGCGCCGAGATCGGTGAGGGTGTTGCGCGCCATGCGCTGCAGCGGCAGGCGCGGCAGCACCCGCTCCAGCTGCTCTGGCGGCAGCGAGGCCAGATAGAGCTTGCCGCTGGCGGTGCACCAGAGCGGCGTGTGGCTGCCGATCGGCAGGTTGATCTGCAGCGGCCAGTTGGTCTGCACCCGATCGAAATAGAGCATGTCCAGCCCGTCCGGAATCGCCAGACCGCAGGTCTCGCCGATGGCTTCGGAGAGCTGGCGCAGGATCGCCTGGCGCAGCGCCTTGTGCCGGCTGCTGCGCAGGATGTTCAGCGCCGCGACATGCAGGCGCTCGCCCGGCAGCAGCCCGCCGCGCAGGCCGAATTGCAGGAAGCCTTCCTTTTCCAGAGTCTGCACCAGCCGGTGCGCGCTGGCCTTGGGGATGTCCAGGCGCTCGGCCAGCGCGGTCGGGCTGAGCGGCTCCTTCGCCGCCGCCACCGCCTCGATGATTTCCAGCACGCGGGTGATGGAAGAGCCTTTCTCGCGGGGAGTGCTGCGCATCGTCTGCCTTGTCGTTCGATGAGATGGACGCCCCACAGGGCGCCCGGGAGTGTAGCGACCGGCACCGCCAGTGCAACGGTACCGCGCGGGCTACTTCATGGTCGGCATGGCGAACTCGGTGCCGGCACGGATACCGGTGGGCCAGCGCCGGGTGACGGTCTTCATCCGGGTGAAGAAACGCACCCCATCCGGGCCGTGCATGTTCAGCGGGCCGAACACCGAGCGCTTCCAGCCGCCGAAGCAATGGAAGGCCATCGGCACCGGAATCGGCACGTTGACGCCAACCATGCCGACCTTGACGTTCTCCTCGAACTGCCGCGCGGTATCGCCGTCACGGGTGAAGATCGAAGTGCCGTTGCCGAACTCGTGGTCGTTGATCAGTTGCAGCGCCTCATCGAAGCCCTTCACCCGTACCACCGCCAGCACCGGGCCGAAGATTTCCTCGCGGTAGATGCGCATGCTCGGCGTGACCCGGTCGAACAGCGTCGGGCCGACATAGAAGCCGTTCTCATGGCCCTCGACCTGGATGCCGCGGCCGTCGCAGATCAGCGTTGCACCCTCCTCCACACCCAGATCGATGTAGCCGCTGACCTTCTGCTGGTGCTCGCGGGTCACCAGTGGCCCCATGTGCGGCTCGGGCTCGACGCCCAGACCCGGGCCGGTACGCATCTGGCTGATTTCAGCTTTGAGCATCTCGACCAGCTTGTCAGCCACCTCGTCACCGACGCACACCGCCACGGAGATCGCCATGCAGCGCTCGCCGGCCGAGCCGTAGGCCGCGCCCATCAGCGAGCTGACCACCTGCTGCGGATCGGCGTCGGGCATCACCACCATGTGGTTTTTCGCGCCGCCCAGGGCCTGGCAGCGCTTGCCGTGTGCCGAGGCGGTGGCATAGATGTATTCGGCGATCGGCGTCGAGCCGACGAAGCTGACCGACTGCACGCGCTCGTCGGTGAGCAGCACGTCCACGGCTTCCTTGTCGCCGTTGACGATGTTCAGCACGCCGGCCGGCAGCCCGGCTTCGGCCAGCAACTCGCCGAGCAACATGGTCGCGCTCGGGTCCTTTTCCGAGGGCTTGAGCACGAAGGTGTTACCGCAGGCGATGGCCACCGGCAGCATCCACAGCGGCACCATCGCCGGGAAGTTGAACGGGGTGATGCCGACGCAAACGCCGAGCGGCTGCATCAGCGAGTTCGAATCGATGTCGCGGCCGACGTTGGAAGAAAACTCGCCCTTGAGCAGATGCGGGATGCCGCAGGCGAACTCGACCACTTCCAGCCCGCGGGTGACTTCGCCCTGGGCGTCGGAAAAGACCTTGCCGTGCTCGCTGGTGATCAGCCGGGCGACGTCGTCGCGGCGACGTTCGAGCAGTTCATTGAAGCGGAACATGACCCGCGCGCGCACCAGCGGCGGGGTCTTCGACCAGCCTTCGAAGGCGGCCTGGGCGGCGGCGATGGCCTCGCGGGTTTCATCGGCCGAGGACAGCGAAACGTACAGCCGCGGCTCGCCAGTGGCCGGGTTGTAGACGGTGGCGTGGCGCTCGGAGCGGCCGGCGACGGCCTCGTTGTTGATCAGATTGCCGAGGGTCTGCATGGCTTCACTCCTGGTTCCAGACGGTTTCGTAGAGGTCGATGATTTCCGCTTCCGTGGGCACGCGCGGGTTGTTGCCCGGCGAGCCGGAGGCCAGCGCCTGACGCGCCATGGTCGCGCGCAGCTCGAAGAAGCGTTCGCGGGTGATGCCGAACTGTTCCGGGCTCGGCACTTTCAGCTCCTGATTGATTGCGCGCAGTTCGGCGAGCAGCTTGTCGTTCGCCACCTCGACGCTGTCGGTCTGCGCGGCAACACCCATCGCCCGCGCGCAGTCGGCGTAGCGCTCGGGCGCGGCGGGAATTGAGAAAGCGGTGATCGCCGGCAGCAGCATGGCGTTGGACAACCCATGCGGCACATGGAAGAAGGCACCGATCGGCCGGCTCATGCCATGCACCAGCGCCACCGAGGCGTTGGAGAAGGCGATCCCGGCCAGGGTCGCGCCGAGCATCATCGCCTCGCGGGCGGCACGGTTGCCAGGCTCATTGAAGGCCGCGCGCAGGTTCGGCGCGAGCAGTCGCATGGCTTCCAGCGCCTGGGCATCGCTGTAGAGGCTGGCCTTGCGGCTGACATAGGCCTCGATCGCGTGGGTCAGTGCGTCGATGCCGGTGTCGGCGGTCACCCGCGGCGGCAGCGAGAGGGTCAGCTCGTAGTCGATCAGCGCGGCGATGGGCATGAAACCAAGGCCCGCGCAGAGCATTTTCTCGTCGCTGGTCTCGTCGGTGATGATGGTGAAGCGCGTCGCCTCCGAGCCGGTGCCGGCGGTGGTGGGGATGGCGATCAACGGCAGGCCGGCTTCGCTGACATCGCGCGGGAAGCGGTAGTCGCGCATCTCGCCGCCGAACTTGCCGAGTATGCCGATGGCCTTGGCCGAATCGATCGGGCTGCCGCCGCCGAGGGCGACGATGGAATCGAAATCGCCTTCGCGGACCATTTCCACACCCGCTCGAATCGAAGCAGCGGTCGGTTCGGGCAGGGTATCGGGGAAGCACTGACTGGCGATGCCAGCCTCTTCCAGCTGGCCGGCGATGCGTGCGACATAGCCGAGCTCGACCATCATGCGGTCGGTGACGATCAGCGGGCGATTGCAGCCCAGCTCCTTCAACACGCGGGCGAGTTGCCCGCTGGCGCCAGCGCCGACTTCCATCAGGCGCGGCAGGACGATGCGATGACTCATAGCACTCTCCGAAATGGACCGCCTGACAAGCTGGCAGCTTCTTATTCTGAGACTTTATGTCTCACTATCGAAACTGGAGAGTAGAAAGCGAACTGACAGCCGTCAATAAAAAACGAGACCCGATGGTCTCGTTTTATCTGCTGCGTGGTCGTTATCTGCCATACCGATCAACCCGAAGGTCGCCGGTAGTGGTTTGCCGCCATGGCCAGTCGCTCGGCCACCGCCTGCACCCGTGCCCGTGCTTCCGAGTCGCCCAGCCCCTGCAGATCGGCCTCGACGTTGAGCAGTACGGCATCGACGCCGGCGACCAGCAACAGCACTGCCGCCTCGACATCACAGCGCAGCGACGGCTCAACCATCGGCAAGGCGCGCTCGGCAACGCCCAGCGCCTCGACGCAGGCATGCGCCGTCGCCAGCGGCACCGCGCATGCCTGACGCGACAAGTCAGGCTTCCGGCCTTCGTCGTCCTTCAGATAGTCGGAAAAGACCGCAACGTCATCATCGGCAAAGGCACCGGGACGACCAAGCAGTGATCGGGCTTCGGCCAGCAGCGCCTCGCAGGAAGCATCGCTGTGCGCCGCACTGACCCGCAGCGCCTTGACGATCAGCGCCACGGCCAAGTCAGCCGTGACTGCGGTAACCGCACCGCAGCCGGGCAACGCACGCTCGGCCACGGAATGGCGGAACTGCGCGAGGCTCAGCTGCCAGAGCCCCTGCCCCGCGCCCGGCCGGTCGGTTTCGCCCATCAGGCCGACTTGGCGCCGTCCCAATGCAGCAGCACATCGAGCATGCGGTTGGAGAAGCCCCACTCGTTGTCGTACCAGGCCATCACCTTGACCAGCTCGCCCTGCACGCGGGTCTGGCTGAGGTCGGCGACGCAGGACGCCGGATAGCCGTTGAAGTCGCAGGAGACCAGCGCTTCCTCGTTGCACTCCATGACGCCGGCCGGCAGCTTCTGCGCCCCGGCACGCAGGATGTCGTTGATCGCCTCGACGCTTTCCGGCGCGTTCTCGGCGATAAAGGTCAGGTCGACCAGCGAGACGTTCGGCGTCGGCACCCGCACCGAGAGGCCGTCCAGACGCCCGGCCAGCTCCGGCAGCACCAGCCCGATCGCCTTGGCCGCACCGGTGGTGGACGGAATCATCGACAACGCCGCGGCACGCGCGCGGTAGAGATCGCTGTGCGCCTTGTCCAGCAGGTTCTGATCGTTGGTGTAGGAGTGCACGGTGTTGAGCAGGCCCTGGCGGATGCCGACCGCCTCGTGCAGCACCTTGGCCAGCGGCGCCAGGCAATTGGTGGTGCAGGAAGCATTGGAGACGACGCGCTGATCGCCGAGCAGCTGGTGATTCACGCCGTAGACCACGGTCAGGTCGCCGCCATCGAGCGGGTGCGAGGCGAATACGCGACCAGCCCCGGCCTGCAGGTGCTGCTCGATCAGCGCGCGCTTCTTGAATTTGCCGGTGCACTCGAGCACCACATCGACGCCCAATTCCTTCCACGGCAGCTTGGTCGCATCCCGCTCGGCCAGCAGGCGGATCGCCTGGCCACGCACCACCATCGATTCGCCTTGCAGCTCTACCGGCTCGGGGAAACGACCGAAGGTCGAATCGAATCGGGTCAGATGCACCAGCGTCTTGTGGTCGCTGAGATCGTTGATCGCGACCACCTGTACCCGATCCTGCAATCCACGCTCGAACAGCGCTCGTACGACGGCGCGGCCGATACGTCCATACCCGTTGATGGCAATACGTAGCATGCAAATCTCCTCGGAGGGGTTGAAAGTCTGTCGTTAGCTTAGGCGGAGTATCCACCCTTGCGTTCATCGCGGACCGACCAGGATCAATTAACCGGCGAACCCATGTGCCGTTGGCCAGTCGTAAACCTGACAGAGCGGCCGTGCAGGATCGGCCACGACCTGAGACGAATCAGGGGGTACATGGCATGAGCGAGACAACCCAGGCACCGTGGTGGAAGGGCGCGACCGTTTATCAGATCTACCCGCGATCCTTTGCCGACGGCAACGGAGACGGCATCGGTGACCTCAATGGCGTGCTGCGCCATCTCGATCATCTGCAACAGCTGGGCGTCGATGCGCTGTGGTTGTCGCCGATCTTCCGCTCACCCATGGCCGATGCCGGCTACGACATCAGCGACTATTGCGATATCGATCCGCTGTTCGGTTCGCTGGCCGATATCGACCGGCTGATTACCGAAGCTCATGCCCGCGGTATCCGGGTGCTGCTGGACTTCGTGCCCAATCACACCTCCGATGAACACCCCTGGTTCGTCGAGTCGCGCAGCTCGCGGGACAACCCCAAGCGCGACTGGTATGTCTGGCGCGACCAGCCGAACAACTGGCGCGCCGCGCTGGGCGCCGGCAGCGCCTGGACCTGGGACGAGCACACCCAGCAATACTACCTGCACCTGTTCCTGGCCAAGCAGCCGGACCTCAACTGGCGCAACCCCGAGGTGGTCGAGGCGATGCACGACGTGCTGCGCTTCTGGCTCGACCGCGGCGTGGACGGCTTTCGCATCGACGTCATTCATTGCACCGGCAAGGACCCGAGCTTCGCCGACGACCCGCGCTGCCAGGCTGGCCAGCCGCTGTCGGACTTCAACGACCAGCCCTACAGCCATGAAGTGCTGCGCGGCCTGCGCAAGCTCATCGACAGCTATCCCGGCGACCGCATGCTGGTGGGTGAAGTGAACATTCGCTCCACCGAACGGCTGCTGCAGTACTACGGCGCCGGCGACGAGCTGCACCTAGCCTTCAACTTCAATCCGCTCGATGCGCCCTGGGACCCGGTGCTGTTTCGCACCTGCATCCGAGAGGTCGAGCACTGGCTGCAACCCGCTGGCGCCTGGCCAACCTGGGTGCTGTCGAATCACGACAACGTGCGCCAGCGCAGCCGTTACCAGGGCTCCGAGCGCGCCGCCCGTGCCGCTGCGGTAATGCTGCTGACGCTGCGCGGTACGCCGTTCATCTATCAGGGTGAGGAATTGGGGCTGGAAGACGCGGTTATTACCGCCGAAACCCGAACCGATCCGGGCGGCCGCGATGGTTGTCGCGCCCCGATTCCATGGCAGGCCCAACCGCCACATGGCTGGCAAGGTGCAGAACCCTGGCTGCCCTTCCCGCCTGACGCCAACGAGCTGGCAGCCGAGCGACAGACTGGTGAAACGAACTCCATGTTCGCGCTCTACCAGCGCCTGCTGGCCGCTCGCAAAGCCAGCCCGGCGCTGCATCACGGTGACTTCGAAGAATTAGCCTCGCACCCCGAGGTACTGGCCTATCGCAGGCAGCACGGCGACGACCGCCGTCTGGTCTGCATCAACTTCTCCGACCAGCCCCACGCCCACCCGCACGCCGGAGAATGGCACGTCGAGATCGCCAGTGACGGTGTCGGTGAAGGCGCTCCCTACAACGGCACCCTTAACCCAGGGCAGGCCGTCGTGCTGCGCCCAACGGAGAACTGAGCATGCGTCCACTCTGGTACCGCAACGCGGCGATCTATCAGATCGATCCCACCCTGTTTCGTGACAGTAATGGAGACGGCTGCGGCGATCTGCGCGGCATCACCGAGCGCCTCGACTACATTCGCGGCCTCGGCTGCACGGCCGTATGGCTCATGCCGTTCTATCAGTCGCCCTTCGAGGATGCCGGCTACGACATCACCGACCATCTACAGGTGGACAAACGTTTCGGCGATCTGGCCGACATCGTCGCTCTGTTGGAGAAGGCCGAAGAGCTGGGCCTGCACGTCATCATCGAGCTGGTAGTGCAGCACACGTCCATCCAGCACAAGTGGTTCCAGGAGGCGCGCCGCGACCGCAACTCGCCCTATCGCGACTACTACATATGGGCCGACGAGCCCGACGACTTCATGGAGCCGATTTTCCCGACGGTCGAAGACAGCATCTGGACCTGGGACGAGGAAGCCGGCCAGTACTACCGCCATCTGTTCTACAAGCACGAGCCGGATCTGGACCTGACCAACCCGAAGGTCATCCACGAGATCGAGCGGATCATGTCGTTCTGGCTGCGTCTGGGTGTTTCCGGTTTCCGCATCGACGCCGCGGTGCACATGGTGCGCCAGGCAGGCGGCGGTGAACTGGAGAAAGGCTACTGGCTACTCGAACACATGCGCGACTTCGTGACCATGCGCCGGTCCGAGACCGTGCTGCTCGGCGAGATCGACACTGATCCGGAAAAATACGTCGAATACTTCGGCGACGAGGCCGATCGCGTCACTCTGCTGCTGGATTTCTGGACCAACAATCACCTGTTCCTGGCCCTGGCACGGCAGCAGGCCGAGCCGCTGGTGCGCGCCCTGAACAGCCAACCGCTGCCGCCCAGTCATTCGCAATACGGGCTGTGGATCCGCAACCACGACGAGCTGAGCCTCGATCGGCTGGAAGAGGATGAGCGCAAAGAGGTGATGGACACCTTCGCCCCCGACGAAAACATGCGCGCCTACGATCGCGGCATTCGCCGACGCCTCGCGCCGATGCTCGACGGCGACGAGCGACGCATCGCGGCCACTCATGCGTTGCTGTTCTCGCTGCCCGGCACGCCGATCATCCGCTACGGCGAGGAAATCGGCATGGGCGATGACCTCGACCGCCCCGAGCGACTGGCCGTACGCACGCCCATGCAGTGGTCCAACGAACCCAACGCCGGATTCTCCTGTACCAAAGGTGAGCTGGCCGCACCGGTAATCGACGAAGGGCCCTTCTCGTACGAGAAGATCAACGTGTTCGCACAAACCCTGCGCAGCGACTCGCTGATGGCGCGCACCGGCAACATGATCCGCACCCGCATCGGCCTGCGCGAGATTGGCATCGGCAAGCGCACAACCGTCGAGGTGAACGACCCCGCCGTCTTTGCTATCCGCCACGACAACGGCTCGACGGTGCTGATGCTGGTCAATCTTGCCGACAAGGAAACCACCATCGAGATCACCGAGGACGACCTTCAGGACATGGTCGATGTGCTCGCCGACTGCGACTACGGGCAGCCGGAAGGCTCACCGCTGAAGATTCGCCTCGGGCCCTACGGCTATCGCTGGCTGCGGCGCAAGCAGCAACTGTTCGGATGAGGAGCGGCTGATGAATCTCGACGCAGCACAATGGCACGCCTGGCATGGCGCAACCTTTCCCGACGAAAGCTGGTACCGCGACGACGATGAACAGCTGTGTGCCATTGTCGGCGCCCCGCGGGTCGACTTGGTCTCGCGCGAGCGCTATGGCGATTTCATCCTGCAGTTCGAGTTCGCCCTACCGGTGGGCGGCAATTCCGGGGTCTTCTACCGCGTCGACGAAAGCGCCGGCCTCGCCTGGCACAGCGGGCCGGAAATGCAGCTGCTGGATGATGCCGTTCACCCCGACGGCGAAGAACCAACCACCCGCAACGGTGCCCTGTACGGCCTGCTCGCGCCCGAAAAGGAAACCCCAATCGCACCCGGCAGCTTCATGCACGCAGCGCTGATCGTGCGCCAGGGTGCGGTCGAGCACTGGCTGGACAATCGCATGGTGCTGGGCTATCGGCTGGACGATCCGGTATTGCGTACCCGCATCGGCACCAGCAAGTTCGCCGACAAGCCGCTGTTCGCCCAGGCGCCGGTCGGGCATATCGTCCTGCAGCACCACGGCGAGGCCGTGCGCTTTCGCCGCCTGTCGATCGAAGCGCTGGGCTGAACGTCGGCCTTGGATCGGCACGCCGAATTGAGCGAGAATGCGCGGCTTTTCCAGGCTGCGAAACGCAGTGACGGCAGAAGCGCCCCGGCGCCAAGCGTCAGGCAAGCCGCGGCCGCCCACGCTTGAGGTAGCGTTCGTGGAACAGCTGAAAGATAAGATTCGCAGTCAGGGCATCGTGCTTTCCGACCGGGTACTGAAGGTCGACGCGTTCCTCAACCACCAGATCGATCCCGCGCTGATGCAGGCCATCGGGCAGGAATTTGCCCGCCTGTTCCGCGATGCCGGCGTCACCAAGATCGTCACCATCGAAGCCTCCGGCATTGCGCCGGCCGTCATGGCCGGCCTGGAGCTGGGCGTGCCGGTGATCTTCGCCCGCAAGCACCAGTCGCTGACGCTGCAGGACAACCTGCTAACCGCCACGGTCTATTCGTTCACCAAGCAGGTGGAAAGCACCATCGCCGTGTCCACCCAGCACTTGTCCTCGAACGACCGCGTGCTGATCATCGACGACTTCCTCGCCAACGGCAAAGCCGCCAAGGGCCTGATCTCGATCATCAACCAGGCCGGCGCGAGCATCGCCGGCCTTGGCATCGTCATCGAAAAGGCCTTCCAGGCCGGTCGTCAGGAGCTGGAAGAAGCCGGTTACCGCGTCGAGTCCCTGGCTCGCGTCGCCTCGCTGGCTGATGGGCAAGTGCAATTCATAGACTGAGTGCAGGTCATTGGCTGAGTGCAGGTCATAGTCCGGGCGCAGCTCAAAAGCTGAACCCGGCTCAACCGGCCGGCGGCGCCTCTGCGCGCCATAGCGCCACCAGCGCACCCTGCGTGCCTGCCAGCGGATCACTGATGGGCACGCCGACTTGGGCAATTCGCTCACGCGCCTGATCATGGGTGGCCGCGTCAGGCCGCTGCATGTCGTACTGCTGGCCGACCGGATAACCCGCCACCACCTGAAAATCTGTGCTGGCCTCGAGCGCGCAATGCCCCGTCCCGGCCGGTAGCACCAGCGCGTCGCCCGCCTTCAGCTCGACCTCCTGACCGTTATCACCACCCAACATGACCCGCGCCCAGCCGC
Source organism: Stutzerimonas kunmingensis (assembly GCF_021432085.1). Taxonomy (GTDB): domain Bacteria; phylum Pseudomonadota; class Gammaproteobacteria; order Pseudomonadales; family Pseudomonadaceae; genus Stutzerimonas. The sequence continues at coordinate 4,156,560 of NZ_CP090366.1, forward strand.
TGGCCACGCCGAGCGCTTCGTGGGCGGTGGAATGGTAGTGATGGTAGTCGTAAACCGTCCCACGCCAGGCAGACGGCCACAGATGGCTGTCGAACAGTCGCTCGAAGGCTTCCGCGGGGCTTGGTCCGGCCAATGGCAGCTGGCGGTAGATCAGCACCGGATGCGGGCTGTTGGGCGTGCGCCCGTCACTGGCCAGGTGCAGCTGTTCGGGTTGTGGTGCGGAACTGGGCATGCGGGGCTCCTCTGTCGTCACGGGAATCCGACCGGTGGGCCGTATCGAATTCGACTCGAGAGCTGCCTGCTTTGCTCACCGCAGAAACGACAAAGCCGCCCGGAGGCGGCTTTGCTGGTGACGCCTGGCGCTCGATCAGAGGCCGGACATGTGCTGGATGGCGGCCTTCAACTCGTCATCGGAGCAGTCGCCACAGGTGCCCTTCGGCGGCATGGCATTGATACCGCTGATGGCGTGCTTGAGCAGGCCGTCCAGACCACCGGCAGCATCGGCACGGGCCGTCCAGGCTGCACTGTCACCGGTCTTCGGCGCGTTCAGCAGGCCGGAGCCGTGGCAGGCAGTGCAGAACTTGCCGTACACGTCGGAACCGCTACGGGCGGCACCACCGGCGGCTGCGGCAGCGCCGGCACCAGCGGCTGCGCACTCTTCACCTTGAATACATACTTCGCCCACCGGCTTGAGGCGCTCAGCGATTGCTTCGTCGGTCGCAGCCTGAGCGCTCATTGCCCACAGGGCCAATACGGCAGTCTGTGCTACCAGGATCTTCTTAATCAGGTTCACCTTACACCCTCATTGTGGCTAGACACGCCCGCGGCCACGGTATCGCGAGCGGCGGTCAGTATAACGGCAAGCCATGCCAGCCGAAACAATACGAAAGGCCCGGCGTTTCTCCGCGACGCTTTGTCGCAGCGCAACTTTCGGATGAATCAAGGCCGATGCGGTTAAAAGTTCGCCGGCGTCGTCGCGCTGATCAACCGTGCCGGCGCGTCGTAAGGATTGCGGAAACGATGCGGCTTGCTGCTCTCGAAGTAGTAGCTATCGCCGCTCTCCAGCACGTACACCTGACCGTTCACGGTCAGCTCCAGACGGCCTTCGACCAGCATCCCCGCCTCCTCGCCCTGGTGCGAGAGCATGTCCATTCCGGTGTCGGAGCCCGGCGGATAGGTCTCGTCGAGAAAGGCGATGGCTCGTCCCGGATGCGCCTTGCCCACCAGTTTCATGCTCACTGCGCCGTCGGATATATCGATCAACTCGCCGGCCTTGTAGACCACCTGGGTGTCGCTGTCCTGCTCGAAGTCGGGGGAAAAGAACTCCACCAGCGACATGGGAATCCCACTCAGCACCTTCTTCAGCGAACTGATCGAGGGGCTGACGCTGTTCTTTTCGATCATGGAAATGGTGCTGTTGGTAACGCCGGCACGCTTGGCGAGTTCACGCTGGGACAGACCCTTGAGCTTGCGGATGGTTTGCAGTCGAACGCCAACGTCCAATACGGGAGCCCCCTTTCAAGAGCGATGCGAAGAGGGGGCTATCATGGCAATGGCGTTCAGAATTTACAACACTGGCTCCGGACGAGCCGTCGCCCGGCACGCGCGGCTCTCCCAAGGGTCAGAGGACCGGGCCGGCGAGATCCGGCATGGCAGCGACGACGGTGATCTCGACCCGCACATCCGGCGAATACATCAGGGCCTGAACAGTGGTCCGTGCCGGCGCCGTGCCCGGTGTGATCCATGCATCCCATACCTCGTTCATGCCGGCGTAATCGGCGGCGATGTCCTTCAGGTGAATGGTTGCCGAAAGCAGGCGCGTCTTGCTGGTACCCGCCTCGTCCAGCAAGCGTTCGATGCTCGACAGCGTTTCGCGGGTCTGCTCGCGGATATCACCGGTCAGGTCATCGGCCAGTTGCCCGGAGAGATACACCGCGCCGTTGTGGATCACCGCTTCGCTATAGCGGGTTTCAGTGTGCAGCCGCCGGATGGGCATGTTTACGGGTCTCCTTGTGCTTGCCGTAACGGAAGATATCCAGTCCCTCGGTGCTGATCTGCGGACGCTTGGACGCCAGCAGGTCAGCGAGCACACGGCCGGAGCCGCACGCCATGGTCCAACCAAGGGTGCCATGGCCGGTATTGAGGAACAGGTTGCGATAGGGTGTCGCGCCGATGATCGGTGTGCCATCTGGCGTGGCCGGTCGCAGGCCGGTCCAGAATACCGCGTCAGACGGATCGCCGCCCTGCGGATAGAGGTCGCCCACCACCATTTCCAGGGTTTCCCGCCGGCGCGGGTTGAGCGACAGATCGTGCCCGGCGATCTCCGCCATGCCACCGACACGGATGCGCTGATCGAAGCGGGTGATGGCGACCTTGTAGGTTTCATCGAGCACGGTCGACTGCGGTGCCATCGCCGGATCGCTTATCGGTACGGTCAGCGAATAGCCCTTGAGCGGGTAGACCGGTGCACGAATCCCCAGCGGCTTGAGCATCTGCGGGCTGTAGCTGCCGAGCGCCAGCACGTAGCGATCGGCCGTCTCCAGCTTGCCGTCGATCCACACACCGGCCAGCCGGTCGCCGGCGTAGTCTAGGCGTTGAATATTCTGTTCGAAGCGGAACTCGACACCGAGCGCCACGGCCATTTCCGCCAGGCGCGAGGTGAACATCTGGCAGTCGCCGGTCTGGTCATTGGGCAGCCGCAGCGCACCGCTGAGCTTGTGCGAAACCTTCGCCAGAGCCGGCTCGACCCGTGCAATGCCGGCGCGATCGAGCAGCTCGTAGGGCACCCCGGAGCGCTGCAGCACAGCGATGTCCTTGGCGGCGGCATCAAGCTGCGCCTGGGTGCGGAACAGCTGCGTGGTGCCGAGCTGACGACCTTCATAGGCGATCCCGGTTTCCGCGCGCAGCTCATCGAGGCAGTCACGGCTGTACTCGGACAGGCGTACCATGCGCTCCTTGTTTACCGCGTAGCGGGCCGCCGTGCAGTTGCGCAGCATCTGCGCCATCCACAGGTACTGGTCGACGTCACCGGTAAGCTTGATCGCCAGCGGCGCATGGCGCTGCAACAGCCACTTCATCGCCTTCAGCGGGACGCCAGGTGCCGCCCACGGCGAGGCATAGCCGGGCGAGACCTGCCCGGCATTGGCGAAGCTGGTCTCCATCGCCACCGCCGGCTGCCGGTCGACCACCACCACTTCGAAACCGGCCCGCGCCAGATAATAGGCGCTGGCAGTGCCGACCACGCCGCTACCCAATACCAGTACACGCATTGCAGCCTCCCACCCGCTCGAACGGGCTTTTCCGGATCACTATTGAAACGGAGTATAAAAATGCTCAAGCAGTGTTATTCACCATATAAAAAGCTATCTTTGGACGTTATTCACGCCATCGACGCTTTATTTGGAGGGCATATCCCTTGAGAACCCGGCATCAGACGCGCCGCGAACTGGACAAGATCGACCGCCACATCCTGCGCATTCTCCAAGCCGAAGGGCGCCTGCCCTTCACCGAGCTGGGCGAGCGCGTCGGCCTGTCGACCACGCCGTGCACCGAGCGCGTCCGGCGCCTGGAGCGCGAAGGCATCATCATGGGCTACTCGGCGCGGCTGAACCCGCAGCATCTGAAGGCGGGGCTGCTGGTGTTCGTCGAGATCAGCCTGGCGTACAAGTCCGGCGACATCTTCGAGGAGTTCCGCCGCGCCGTGCTCAAGCTGCCCCACGTGCTCGAATGCCACCTGGTGTCCGGCGACTTCGATTACCTGGTCAAGGCGCGGATCTCGGAGATGGCTTCCTACCGAAAATTGCTCGGCGACATCCTGCTGAAGCTGCCGCACGTTCGCGAATCGAAGAGCTATATCGTGATGGAAGAGATCAAGGAATCCCTCGACCTGCCGGTCCCGGACTAGAGCCGATGACGGCCAGTTCTGCGGCCTCGTCGGGCAGCCTGCGAGGCACCGCTGGTCATGCCCGGCTTTGCTCAGCGGCCTCGCTCCGGTCTACCCTAGGCGCATGCAGACCTCTCATGACACCTTGATGAATCACCGCGCATCCGCGCCGAACGGCGCCGTACATGCACCCTCCTACTATGCCGCAAGCGTCAATCGCGAACTGGCCTTCGAGCCGTTGCAGGGCGAGCAGCGTGCCGACGTCTGCGTCGTCGGCGGTGGGTTCTCCGGCCTCAACACGGCCATCGAACTGGCCGAGCGGGGCCTCAGCGTCATCCTGCTGGAAGCGCACCGAATCGGCTGGGGCGCCAGCGGGCGCAACGGCGGGCAACTGATCCGAGGCGTCGGCCATGACGTCGAGCAGTTCAGCAAGATCATCGGCGAAGAAGGCGTCGATGAACTCAAGCGCATGGGCTTCGAAGCCGTCGATATCGTCCGCCAGCGCATCGAGCGCTACGCCATCGACTGCGACCTGACCTGGGGCTATTGCGACCTGGCGACCAAGCCACGGCATCTGAAAGGCTTCGACGAGGAGTATTCCGACCTGCTGCGCCTCGGCTATCCGCATCCTCTGCAGCGCGTGTCGCGTCCCAACCTGGTCACGGTGGTGGGTTCGCAGCGTTACCTCGGCGGCCTGCTGGACATGGGCTCGGGCCACCTGCACCCGCTGAATCTGGCACTCGGCGAGGCGGCGGCGGCGCAGTCGCTGGGCGTGCGACTGTTCGAGCAGTCGGCAGTCGAGCGCATCGAGTACGGCCCGCAGGTCAAGGTGCATACGGCTCAGGGCGTGGTGCACGCGGACAACCTGGTGCTGGCCTGCAATGCCTACCTCAACGGCCTGCAACCGAAGCTCGCCGGCAAGGTGCTGCCGGCCGGCAGCTACATCATCGCCACCGAGCGCCTGCCTGAGCCGCTCTGCCGCGAGCTGTTGCCGCAGAACATGGCGGTCTGCGATCAGCGCGTGGCGCTCGATTACTTCCGTCTCAGCGCCGATGGCCGTCTGCTGTTCGGCGGCGCCTGTCACTATTCCGGCCGTGACCCACAGGACATCGCCGCCTATATGCAGCCGAAGATGCTCGAGGTATTTCCGCAGCTGGTCGGCATCGGCATCGACTATCAGTGGGGCGGGATGATCGGCATCGGCGCCAACCGGCTGCCGCAGATCGGTCGCCTGGCCGAACATCCCAACGTGTTCTACGCCCAGGCCTATTCCGGCCACGGGCTGAATGCCACGCACCTGGCCGGTCGCCTGCTTGCCGAAGCCATTGCCGGCCAGCAAAGCAGCGGCTTCGATCTGTTCGCCAAAGTGCCGCATCCGACCTTCCCCGGCGGACCGGCACTGCGCTCGCCACTGCTGGCGTTGGGCATGCTCTGGTATCGACTGAAGGACCGATTCTGAATTTTCGGACGAAGCGCAACGTCCAAGCATGAATGAAAGGATGCATACCCGGAGAAACCTTGCGCACTTACCTGACGCTCCTGCTGCTACTGCTGCTGGCCGGTTGTGCCAGCCACCCCACGCCAACCGAGTCCTATTCCGTGGCACCGGACGCGTCGCCGCTTGGCCGGCGCATCCAGCAGCTCGCCACCGAGCACGCGTACGGCCACTCGGGTTTTCGCCTGCTACCGGAGAGCACCGAAGCCTTCGCCGCACGCACCGAGATGATCCGCGCGGCGCAGGTCAGCCTCGATATCCAGTACTACATTGTCCATGACGGTCTCACCACACGTGCGCTGATCGACGAAGTGCTGCAAGCCGCCGACCGCGGCGTCCGCGTGCGGCTGCTGCTGGATGACACCACCAGCCATGGCGAGGACTACCGCATCGGCACTCTGGCCGCGCACCCCAACATTCAGATCCGCGTCTTCAACCCGCTTCACCTCGGCCGCAGCAACGCCATCACCCGATCCATGGGACGCCTATTGCACCTTTCGCTGCAGCATCGGCGCATGCACAACAAGCTGATGCTGGTCGATGGCAGCCTGGCCGTCGTCGGCGGACGCAACCTCGGCGACGAGTACTTCGAGGCCGACCAGGCGATGAACTTCACCGACATTGATCTGCTTGGCGCCGGTCCGGTCGCCGAGCAGCTCGGCAAGAGTTTCGACCGCTACTGGAACAACCAGCTGAGCGTGCCTATCCAGCATTTTCTCTGGTGGCAACCGAAACCGCGTCAGCTGGACACGGCGCGCCAGCAGCTGAGCGACTATCTGCAGCAGGCCAAACAGGAAAACAGCGAGCAGTACCAGCGCCTGATGCAGTACAAGCAGCGCCCGCAATTGCAGCAGTGGCTGGACGAACTGATCTGGGCACCGGGCCGGGCGATGTGGGACGCGCCGGAAAAACTGCTTGCCGAAGGCGTACCGGCGGCATCGCTGCTGCTGACCACGCAACTTGCACCGACCATGCAGGCCGTGAGCAGCGAGCTGACACTGGTTTCGGCCTACTTCGTGCCGACCGACAGCGGCGTGGAGTACCTGGCCGATCGCACCAGCGTGGGCGTGACGGTGCGCATTCTTACCAACTCTCTGGAGGCCACCGACGTGCCGGCCGTGCATGGCGGCTATGCACCCTACCGCGAGGCCATGCTGGAGCTCGGCGTGCGCCTGTTCGAACTGCGCCGGCAGCCGGAGCAGGAGGCTTCCTACAGCTTTCTCGGGGAGTCGGAATCCAGCCTGCATAGCAAGGCGGCGGTATTCGACCAGCAGAAGGTGTTCATCGGCTCGCTGAATCTCGATCCGCGCTCGGTGCTGTGGAACACCGAGGTGGGGATTCTGGTGGAAAGCCACGAACTGGCCCGCGAGGTCCACCGCCTCACGCTGGAGGGTATGTCGCCGGCACTGAGCTACGAAGTTCGCCTGGTGGAGCGCGACGGCCGCAAGCAGCTCACGTGGATCGCAGAGGATGGCGGCCGTCTGCGCACTATCGAAAAGGAGCCAGGCGGGCTCTGGCGACGCTTTAACGCCTGGTTCGCCGACGTCATCGGCCTGGAGAAGATGCTTTAGCGGCCTGTTTGGTAAGTTCGGCGCCCATGGCCCGATACCGCGTTGCTGCTCCTTGCCACAGGCCCGCTATGACTCGTCGCAGCGCCTTGCCCCGGAGCGATGTTCAGCCGAACTTGCCTCAACCAACTCACCGCACAGGCCACTAGGTTCGCAACAAGCTGCCGCACGATGTCGTCCGTTTGGCTACAAGCCGGCACAAATCATTCTTTGGGGTGATACCACTCGGCCAGCAGTCCGTTAGGCTCCAGCGTGCTGCTGCCATGCACGCATAGCTTCTATAAAAATAAAAAGGAGCACGACAATGGACCGTTTAACTCGCTTCTGGCTATTGCTGATACTCGTAATGCTGCCCGGCTTTACCGAGGCGGCCCCGCCCGAAACCATCTCTGCGCTGCAGAACTTGCAGATCCACGCCAATCGCGCGACCAGCAGCCTGCTGCTCTACCGCGGCGAAGGCTTTCAGAAGGCGCACCTGTTGCGTCTGGAAGACGACATCCGCGCGCTGAATGCAGCCCTACTCAATGTCGCCAATCCCACCAGCGCCCTGCGCGAAAGTCACCAGGCGCTTCAGGCTCGGCTGCGCGAAGGCGCCGGCTTCGGCTACGAAGAGGACGACATGCCCTGGGGCTGGCCGCTGGAGATGAGCAAGGCACTGCGCGACTTCCTCACCGCCGTTCGCGCGCAGCAAGGGGCGGACGCTCAGGCCGAACTGCCAGCCAAGGTTGAATACCTGGCCGTTCAATACCTCAGCCGTGCCTACATCGGCTCGTTCGAGATCGCCCGCGAACAGCCGGACACCTATCTCGGGCAGGACGAGCGCCACCTGGTGCCGGCGATCGACGCTCAGCTGGCCGAACTGGATGGCAAGCGCGATCCCGCGCTGGCCAAACTCAAGACCCGCTGGGATTTCCTCAAGGTGGCGCTGGAAGACATGAACAGCGGCAGCAACAACTTCACCACCGCCTCAGGCCGGCCCTTCGCGCCAATCATGGTCGACCGCCATGCGCGCAGCCTCAGCGATCAGTGGATGGCGGCCAAGCCCTGACTCAGCCGTGGGCGGCTGAGTCGCGCAGACGCACAGGACCGACCCGCGCCTCGATGGCGAGGCGCAGCGGCTCGCGCAGACCGAGCATGAAACCAAGCTCGGCAGCGACGAACAAAGGCCCGATGATCAGCCCGGTGAGATCGTCGACGAACGCCGGCTTGCGACCCTCGAAGTAGTGCCCGATGAACTGGATGACCCAGCCGAGCACGAACAATCCCGCGCCAACGCCCAGCCACAGCGCCATCGTTGCGCCGGCCAGAACTGCGCCCAGCCATACGCAGAGCAGCAGCACGGCGCTCATCAGCAAGCCGTAACGCAGATCCAGACGAAGGTAGAAAACCGCAGCGGCGAGCGACACCAGTGCCGCCGGGCTTAGCCACAAGCCGGCCCATTCGATGCCCGGCCGCGACAGGAGGATCGCCACCGCCAGCACGATCAGCGGAATGCCGATGAAATGGGTCAGGAGGTTGCGTGGATCGCGATGATAGGCCGCGTACTGTGCCAAATGATCGGTGAGGGTCTTCATTGGCGGCATCTCCGGAAGTCGCGTCTCACCAAGCTTAGCCGGTCGCAGCGGCTGGAGCGCCGCCGGACACAGGGCAATCGCGCCAACATCGGTGGTTGCCGGGCTATTGCTCGGGACGATAGCCCAGGCGCAGTCCACCCCAGTGACGGCCACCGACCATGATCGGCACGGATAGGTCGTGCATCAGCTCCCCGGTATCGCGACTGTAGGTCTGCAACAGCAGGCGGCGCTGATGACTGCCGCAGCGCCCGCCGGTGCGGTCGTTGAACAGGCGCTTGCTACGGCTCTTGACCCGATCGATCTCCGGGTTGCCCACCGGCGGCTGGCTGAACGCGCGGTTGTGGGTCGGCACGTAGCCCTCCGGCGTCGTGGCGATGGCGTAGACCAATGCAGCATGCTTCTGCAGCACCGGCTCCTGAATCGCCGGCAAGACCTCGTCGGCATAGCGGTCGAAGCGGGTCTGATACTTCACCGGATCGGTATTGGCCTGCGCCCGGTAATTGCGGTCGAACAGGTCATCGAGACTGACGCGCCCGGCCTGGATATCAGCCTCGAAACGCGCGCTGATGGCCGCAGCCCCCTGACGCGCCAGGTCGAACATGGTCTGGTGATAATCGTCGAGCTGGACCTCGGCCAGTTGCTCGCTGGCGCTTTCGGCCTGGGCCACCAGGCGTTCCGCCGCCAGCTCGAGCTGGCGGGTCTGCTCCTCGCTGTCCAGGGCATCGGTACGCAGCTGATCGAGGGCGACGAACTGCCCGGTCAGGCGCTGATGGTTGTCGGCGGTGCCGGTGGTGATCTGCTCGACCTGGCTTTCGACGCTGCCGGCCAGTTCGGCGATGCCGCTGAGCTGCTCACCGGTGGTGGCGATCTGCTCGGCCGCGGCGTCCAGCTCGTTGCCCTGGCGCTGGATATAGCTGACCACTGCTTCGCTTTGCTCGCGGATGTCGGCCACCATGCGACCGACCTCCTCGGTAGCGCTGGAGGTGCGCGCCGCCAGACTGCGTACTTCGTCGGCGACCACGGCAAAGCCGCGGCCGGCCTCACCGGCACGGGCGGCCTCGATGGCTGCGTTGAGAGCCAGCAGGTTGGTCTGGCTGGCAATGGACTGGATCACGTCGGTAATGCGGCGGATTTCCTCTGTCCGCGCCGAAAGCCCGTCAATCAGCTCGCGGCTGGCGTGGGTCTGAGCACTCAGCTGTTGCATGCGTTCGATGGCGCGCTGCAGTTCGGCTTGCCCGGTATCGCTGCGCTCGCGCACCGCTTGCGCGGCATCCAGTGTGTGGCGGGCCCGCTCGGCGCTGTCCTGCTCGGTGGCGGCGATAGCCTGGGCACCATTGGCAATTTCGCTGACAGCCTGCAGCTGCGACTTCAGGCGGATGGCCAGCTGCTCGGCGCTGAAGGCGACCTGGGCAGCAGACAGGGCGTTGTGGCAGGTACTGCGCGAGAGATTCTTGGTCAGCTCGGCGAAGCTCTGCGGCGCCCCGTCGACAGGCGGGGCGCCGCCGGCCACCACACCCCACGAGGTGAACCAGGGCCAAAGCGCCGCCACCATCAGCAGCGCACCGGTCACAAGCAGGGGCGGTGCCAGCCAGTAATGCACGAGCAGCAGACCGATGATCAGCACGGCATGGAACACGGCGGCCTTGGGGTGGCGGTTGGCGGGGCTCATGGTCGGCCTCTTGTTCTTGTCGGATCGATCCGACGTTGTACGCATACCCTCCAATAAAGAACAGTAGTGCCTTAGTAGCAACGTGCCGTCATCGGAGGCTCACCCCAGTCTTAACGGCCGCCGCCGCACAAACTGAAGCGATCCACCTCATCTCGAGTCACCGTCGGTCGTCAGCCGGCGAGCGGACGATCAGGCGCGGTCAGCGGCAGGCACAACCGCACGCGCCGGCGCAACCAGGGACTGGGGCGATAACGTGCCTCGCCGCCATAGCAACCCTGCATCGCCTCAAGGATGGCGAGAATTCGCCCCGCACCGTAATGCTCGGCAAAGCCCAGCGGCCCTTTCGGATAGCCCAGCGCCAGGGTGATTGCGCGGTCGAGTATCTGCGGGTCAGCAATGCCCTTCTGCGCGATCTCGCAACCGAGATTGACGATGCTCGCCACCACCCGCTGACTGACGAAACCGGGCGAGTCGTTGATCACCTCCACCGGCACGCCATCGTGACTCAGGGCCTGTTGCGCCTGTGCTTCGAGCGCGGGGTCGAGCGCCGGTTGGCGCATCAGTACCCGGCGCCGATCGAAGTCAGCGAACAGGTCGAAGGCGATACTGCGGGTGGCGGGCAGATCAAGCCTGGCGATCATCGTGCTGGCATCCTCGCCCAGCGGGGTGATCAGGCAGATGGCGCGCTCAGACGGCGCCTCACCGGTTTCCAGCTGGGTACCGGCCTCGCGTAACAACGCCGCCAGCCGGCCACGCAATTCGGCATCCTGACTGTCCAGCCAGAACGGGCGCTCGACGACTATCGGCCGCCATTGCGGCTCCGGCGTGCGGATCTGCTGGCCGTTCTCGTAGCGGTAGTAACCCTGTCCGGTCTTGCGTCCGAGCAACCCCGCGGCGACCCGCTGCGCCGCCTGGTAGGACGGCGTATAGCGCGGGTCCTGATAGAACTGCTGATACACCGACTCCATCACCGCATGGGAAATATCCAGCCCGGTGAGATCGAACAGCTCGAACGGCCCCATGCGAAAGCCCGGGCCGTCGCGCAGGATGCGGTCGATCTGCTCGGCATCGGCGATACCCTCGGCAAGGATGCGCTGCGCCTCGGTGCTGTAGGCGCGACCGGCGTGGTTGACCAGAAAGCCGGGAGTATCCGGCGTGATTGCCGGAAAATGCCCAGCCTCTTCGGCCAGTTTGACCAGCCGCTCGATGACCTGCGGATCGCTGCGCTCACCGCGCACCACTTCCACCAGTTTCATCAGCGGCACCGGGTTGAAGAAATGAAAACCCGCCACCCGCTCTGGATGCTGGCAGGCAGCAGCGATGCGTGTGACGGAAAGCGATGAGGTGTTGGTCGCCAGCACCGTGTCCTCGGCGAGCAAGGACTCCAGCTCGATGAACAACGCCTGCTTGGCCTCGAGATTCTCGACGATCGCCTCGATCACCAGATCGCAGCCGGACAGATCGGCCAGCGCAGGCGCCGCCTGCATTCGGGCCAGCGTGGCGTCCAGCTCGGCGACGCTCAGCCGCCCCTTGGCCACGCCGCGTTCTAGCAGCTCGCGGTTGAAGCGCAGCGCCTCGCTGATCGACGCGCTGCGTGCATCGTGCAACCAGACCTGCTTGCCGGCGCTGGCGAACAACTGCGCGATCCCGCGGCCCATGGCGCCCGCGCCGACGATGCCGATACGCTCAAACATGCAAACCTCCTCACGAGCAATGCGGTATTCCGCAGTGCGAAACAAGATTCCATCGAATTGACCATGAGCGTAAAGACTGCCAATCTCCAGCGCAAGTCAGCCGCCGAACCCGCTCGCTCATGTCCGATCAACCCTATCCAGCCGCCACACTGCAACAGGTCGAAAGCTCGTTGACCGGGTTCTTCCAGGACCTCGGTTGCCAGCTCAAGGAGTACGGCCCGGAGCGCGCAGTGGTCGAACTCCTGCTGTTGCCGCGTCACCTGAACAACGCCAGCAACCTGCACGGCGGCGTCACGGCAACCCTGCTGGACGTGGCGATGGGCCTCTGCGGAACCTGGGTGGAACAGCCGGAACAGCGCCGCGTGGCGACCACGCTGTCGATGAACGTCAACTTCAGCGCACCGGCACCAGTCGGCAGCCGCATCCGTGCTGTCGCAGTCCGCCGCTCCGCCGGGCACAAGGTGTTCATGGCCAGCTGCGACCTGCTGGACGAGAAGGGCCACTTGCTGGCCTTCGGCGAAGGCGTATACAAGCGCGGCAAACTGCGCAGCGAGCTGCCCTGAGCGATGCTTGCCCTGCTCCCGCTGGCGCTCGTCTGCGAGCTATTCGCGCTGGTAACGCGCCTGCAGTTGCCGAGCGTGATCAGTGGTGCGCTGCTGGTGCTATTCTTCGCCTGGCACTGGCGCTCGCTGATGCCCTATCCGCGCCGGCTCGGGCTGGTCACGCTGGGGCTGTTCGCCTACTGGGCACTGCTCCGTGACCCCGACTGGCAGCAGACCCAGCGGATGCTCGGCGCCGCGGCCTACTACGGCGCGTTCATCGGCGCGCTCGGGCTTGCCCATTGCGCGGTCAAGCGGATGCCGCAGCTCGGCGAGCTGCATCGGCTCTTACTGCGGCTACCCCGTACCAGCCTCTATCCAAGCTACCTGTTCAGCACCTTTGCGATCAGCTCGGTGCTGAGTTTCGGCATGCTCAATCTGGTCTGCGGTTCACTGGAACGTTATCTGGATCGGCAGTCGCATAGCCCGAGCCAGCGCCGCGAGGGCGCCAGGGGCGTGATGGTGACAGCCCTGCGCGGCTTCGCTCTGGTGCCCTTGCTGGCACCGACCAGCGTGGCGGTGGCGATCCTCACCCGCGAGTTGCCGGGACTGAGCTGGAGCGCCCTGCTGCCATTCGGCCTGCTCTGCGGGGCCATCCTGCTGCTGGTGGGCTGGCCGATGGAAAACCATCGTCTGCAGCAGTTGCGGGAGACCGCTGCCCCGGCAAGCGACTCAAGCGCTACCGGGCCGGCAAAGGGGCTGCGTAACCTGCTGTACGCCAGCCTGCTCGGCATCCTGCTGATCGCCCTGCTGGCCAGCCTGACCCCGCTATCGGCAACCCAGGCCGCCATGCTGCTGGTGCCGCTCGCGGTGATCGGCCTGCTGCTGTATCAGGGTGGATCGCCGACAACGGTCTATGCCGAGGTACGCGACACCCTCGCTGGCATGCGCAACGAGACCTTCATCTTCGCCTGCTCGGCACTGCTTGGCGGACTTACGGCCGTGCTGATCCCGGTCGAACGACTCGCCAGCCACTTCAGCAGCACGCCGCTGGCGCTGTTCGGTCTTGGCAGTGCCGGCATGCTGGCAATCATCGCCCTTGCCCTGCTCGGTGTCGCGCCTATCATCTCCCTGAGCCTGTGCGCCGCACTGCTCGCGCAGCTGGCCGGACACGGCGTGGCGATCATGCAGCCGGCAGTGGCGCTGCTGATCGGATTTTCGCTGGCCATGCTGCTGTCGCCCTATGGCCCCTCGGCACTGATGCTGGCGCGCCACGCGCAATTATCGCCGTGGCGCATCGCCTTCGGCTGGAACGGCCGTTTCGTGCTGTTGGTGCTCGGCCCACTGCTGCTGGTGCCGCTGCTGGCGTAGCGCTCACATCCAGCCGTATTCGGCCATCGACAGGGGCTCGCCGTCACCGACGATGAAGTGATCGAGCACCCGCACATCGATCAGCGCCAACGCCTCTTTCAGCCTCAGGGTCAGCTGACGATCCGCCTGGCTCGGCTCGGCCACGCCCGATGGATGGTTGTGCGTGAGGATGACCGCCGCCGCATTCTGCGCAAGGGCACGTTTAACCACTTGCCGCGGGTAGACGCTGGCGCCATCGATGGTGCCGTGGAACAACACCTCGAAGGCCAGCACGCGATGCTTGGAATCGAGAAACAGGCAGCCGAACAGCTCGTGCGGCTCGTGGCGCAGCCGAGCCTTGAGGTAGTCGCGCACCGCCTGGGGCGACTCCAGCGCCGAATCGCGCCGCAACCGTTCGGCCAGATGCCGGCGACCCATCTCCAGCACGGCCTGCAGCTGAGCGAATTTCGCCGGGCCCAGGCCCAGGTGCGCGCTGAACTGATCGAGCTCCGCCTCCAGCAACGCGCGCAGGCTGCCGAACTCGGCGAGCAGGTGTCGGGCCAGATCCACCGCGCTTTTGCCGGCAACCCCGGTACGCAGGAATATCGCCAGCAATTCGGCGTCGGAAAGCGCAGCAGCGCCCTGTTCGAGTAGCTTTTCCCGCGGCCGCTCCGCCGCCGGCCAGTCACGTATGCTCATGTCTTCTCCCTGTCGAGCAAGCCCACTTTTCCGCTGTGGGCGCTGTGCTATCTTAGCCCGTCATTTTTCCGGGGTATCGGGCGTGTTCTGACCTGGTTCTCACTCCGGAGAGTCCCTACGAGATTACAAGGCAGGCCTATGCAGCGGCTGTATCGTAAACGCATCGTCCTGGGCGTCGGCGGCGGTATCGCCGCTTACAAGAGCGCCGAACTGGTCCGTCGCCTGCGCGACCACGGTGCCGAAGTCCGGGTTGTTATGACCCAGGGCGGACGTGAGTTCATCACGCCTCTCACCCTGCAGGCGCTCTCCGGCCACCCGGTTCATCTGGATCTGCTCGACCCCGCCGCCGAAGCGGCGATGGGTCACATCGAACTGGCGCGCTGGGCCGACCTGGTGTTGATCGCGCCGGCCACCGCCGACCTCATGGCACGCCTGGCCCAAGGCGTCGCCAATGATCTACTGACCACCGTGGTGCTGGCGACCAACGCCCCGGTCGCCCTGGCGCCGGCCATGAACCAGGCCATGTGGGCCGATCCGGCCACTCAGGCCAATCGCGAATTGCTGTTGAAACGCGGCATTCGTCTGTTCGGCCCCGGCTCCGGCAGCCAGGCCTGCGGTGACGTCGGCATGGGCCGCATGCTCGAGGCCGACGAACTCGCCCAGGCCGCCGCGGACTGCTTCGCGACCGGCCTGCTGACGGGCAAGCACCTGCTGATCACCGCAGGTCCGACCCAGGAAAACATCGACCCGGTTCGCTACATCACCAACCACAGCTCCGGCAAGATGGGTTTCGCTCTGGCCGAAGCGGCCGCCGAGGCCGGCGCGCGGGTGACGCTGGTGACCGGCCCGGTGTTCCTGCCGACGCCCGATCGCGTGCAGCGCATCGACGTGGTCAGCGCCCGCGACATGCTTGCCGCGTGCGAAGCGGCGATGCCCTGCGACATTCTCGTCGCCGCAGCGGCGGTAGCCGACTACCGCCCGGAAGTGGTGGCACCGCACAAACTGAAGAAAGACCCCACGACCGGTGACGGCCTGCTGCTGCAGATGGTGCGCAACCCTGACATTCTCGCCACGCTGGCCAGCCGCACGGACCGTCCGTTCTGCGTCGGTTTCGCCGCAGAAACCGAGAATCTGCTGGAGTACGCCACGCGCAAGCTGCGCGACAAGAATCTCGATCTGATCGTCGCCAATGACGTGGCCAACCCCAGCATCGGCTTCAACAGCGAAGACAACGCCGTCAGCGTGATCGACCGTCAGCAACACGAAACCCGCTTCGGCCAGGCCAGCAAGGGACATATCGCCCGCGCGCTGGTGGCCTTCATCGCCGACCGCTACAAAGAGTCCTGACATGCACGCACTCCAAGCCAAGATTCTCGACCCTCGCCTCGGCCAGGACTTCCCCCTTCCCGAATATGCGACACCGGGCTCTGCCGGCCTCGACCTGCGCGCCATGCTGCAGAGCGACACGGTGCTCGAGCCGGGCCAGACGCTGCTGATTCCCACCGGCATTGCCATCCACATCGGCGATCCGGGGCTCGCGGCCCTGATCCTGCCGCGCTCGGGCCTGGGCCATAAGCACGGCATCGTGCTCGGCAACCTGGTCGGGCTGATCGACTCGGACTACCAGGGCGAGCTGATGGTGTCGTGCTGGAACCGCGGCCAGAGCGCCTTCACCATCGCCGTCGGCGAGCGTATTGCGCAGCTGATGCTGGTACCGGTGGTACAGGCCCGCTTCGAACTGGTCGACAGTTTCGACAGCAGCGACCGCGGCGCTGGCGGCTTCGGGCACTCCGGCAGCCACTGAGTCACTGCGCACCGCTTACCTTTCAGGATGATTCGAGGAGCTTCATGGCACTCTTCAAGCGCACCGCCAAGGATTCAGGCGTTCTGAACCCGGCCGACACCCGCAGCAAGCGCGGCGGTTTCACCCTCAAGCCATTGCTCGGTGGCCTCGCAGCCAGCCTGATCGGGCTCGGCGCGGCCGCCGCGCTGATCTGGCTCGGTCAGCAGGGCGCTCAGCAGCAGCAACAGACACAACTCGCCGAGGCCTGGAGCCAGAGCCAGGCAAGCGCATTGCAGCAGGCGCTGCGGCGGCTGCGTGCCGATACCCAGACAGCGGTGGAGCAGCAACGCCTGGTGGACGTCGTCCGTGCTGACACCGAGCTCAGACGCGAAGCCGAACAGCGCCTGCTGGAGTTGCCCGGCGTGGTCGACGCGCACCTCAATCCACGCGGCAGAGTGGTGCCGGACACCAGCCGCCCGGGCCCGCTGAACTTCGCTGCGCTCGATCTGCTACAGCGGGTCGAAGCAGGCCAGTCGGCAGCTCCGGAAGCCTACAAGGTCGACAACCGCTGGCTGCTCTACAGTGCGATTCCGCTGCGCGCCGAGGGTGAGCAGACGATTCGCGGCACGCTGCTGCTGGTCAGCGATCTCCAGCACCTGTTCGCGACACTCCCGACGCTGCCCGACGAAGCCGGCCAGCTGCGACTGACCCAGCAATTCTCCGGCGCACCCGAACAGGTGCTGTTGCAGCGCGGCACCGCGGCCGACAATGCTTCGGCACTGACCCTCGCCAGCGGCAACGCCAACTGGAAGCTGGCCTACCTGCCCGGCGCCATCGATCAGCTGACCCTCATGCCGCTCCTCCTGCTCGCGGCCGCCCTGGTGGCGATTGCCGGCGTGCTGATCGGTCTGCAGCTGGTGCTCGGCGGCCAGCAGCGCAGGCTGCGCGAAGACGTGTTGCAGATGAGCCGCCTGCTACAGGAACTCTCCACCGGCAAGACCATCCAAATACCGGCCTTGAGCCTGCCGGTCCTCGACGCACTGGCCAGGAACATGGTCCGACTGCCTGTCCGCCAAGCTGGACCGGCTCCGACTCAGGCACCCGCCACGGCTCCAGCCGTTCGGCCCGCCAAACCTACCGAGTACGTCGATCCGCGCTTGCCGGACACCGATATTCTCGACATCGATATTCTCGACGAGGACCAGGACATCTTCGGCCTCGACACCAAGGAGCGAGAACCCGCAATGAGCAGTGCCAAAGCCCCGAATTTGCCCGCCAGTATCTTCCGCGCCTACGACATCCGTGGCGTTGTCGGCGACAGCCTGACTACCGAGACCGCCTACTGGGTCGGCCGCGCCATCGGGTCCGAGAGCCTCGCCAAGGGTGAACCCAACGTTTCGGTTGGCCGCGACGGGCGCCTGTCCGGTCCCGAACTGGTCCAGCACCTCATTCAAGGTCTGCTCGACAGCGGCTGCGACGTCAGCGATATCGGCATGGTGCCGACGCCGGTGCTCTATTACGCCGCCAACATTCTCGCCGGCAAGTCCGGCGTGATGCTCACCGGCAGCCACAATCCGCCGGACTACAACGGCTTCAAGATCGTCATCGCCGGCGACACCCTGGCCAACGAACAGATCCAGACCCTGCGCAAGCGCATCGAAACCAACGACCTGTCCAGCGGCGTGGGCAAGGTCGAGCAAGTCGATGTACTGGAACGCTACTTCGAGCAGATTCGCAATGACATCGCCATGGCCAAGCCGATGAAGGTGGTGGTCGACTGCGGCAACGGCGTCGCCGGCGTCATCGCCCCGCGCATGATCGAAGCACTGGGCTGCACCGTGGTCCCGCTGTACTGCGAGGTCGACGGCAACTTCCCCAACCACCATCCGGATCCGGGCAAACCGGAAAATCTGGTCGACCTGATCGCCAAGGTTAAATCCGAGAAGGCCGATCTCGGTCTGGCTTTCGACGGCGATGGCGACCGCGTCGGCGTGGTGACCAACGCCGGCACCATGATCTATCCGGACCGCCTGCTGATGCTGTTCGCCAAGGATGTGGTATCGCGCAATCCAGGCGCTGACATCATCTTCGACGTCAAATGCACCCGTCGCCTCACTCCACTGATCAGTGGTTACGGCGGCCGGCCGGTGATGTGGAAGACCGGCCATTCGCTGATCAAGAAGAAGATGAAGGAGTCCGGTGCGCTGCTCGCTGGCGAAATGAGCGGGCACATCTTCTTCAAGGAACGCTGGTTCGGCTTCGACGACGGCATCTACAGCGCCGCGCGCCTGCTGGAAATCCTCAGCCAGGACAAGCGTGACGCCGAGCAGGTGTTCGCCGCGTTCCCCTGCGATATCTCGACACCGGAGATCAACATCACGGTGACAGAGGAAAGCAAATTCACCATCATGGACGCCCTGCAACGTGACGCTCAGTGGGGCGAAGCCAACCTGATCACCCTCGACGGTGTACGGGTCGACTATCCCAAGGGCTGGGGCCTGATCCGCGCCTCGAACACCACACCGGTTCTGGTGCTGCGCTTCGAGGCCGACAGCGAGGAAGAACTCAGCCGCATTCAGGACGTTTTCCGCGCACAGCTGCTCAACGTTGCACCCGATCTCAAACTGCCGTTCTGATTTGCGGAGCCCTGCATGACCCTCAGCCGTGAAGCTGCCACCCAATTCGCCAAGGTACTTTCCGAGGCGCTGCCCTACATTCGCCGGTTCGTCGGCAAGACGCTGGTCATCAAGTACGGCGGCAACGCGATGGAAAGCGAGGAGCTGAAAACCGGCTTCGCGCGCGACATCGTGCTGATGAAGGCGGTCGGCATCAATCCGGTGGTGGTGCACGGTGGCGGTCCGCAGATCGGCGACCTGCTCAAGCGGCTGAACATCGAAAGCCACTTCATCGACGGCATGCGGGTCACCGACAGCCAGACCATGGATGTGGTGGAGATGGTTCTCGGCGGGCAGGTAAACAAAAGCATCGTCAGCCTGATCAACCAGCATGGCGGCAGCGCCATTGGCCTGACCGGCAAGGACGCCGGCCTGATCCGCGCCAAGAAGCTCAAGGCGACCCGCCAGACACCGGAGATGACCAAGCCGGAAATCATCGACATTGGCCATGTCGGCGAAGTCACCGGCGTCAATGCCGAGCTGCTGGAAATGCTGGTGCAGGGCAACTTCATTCCAGTAATCGCACCGATTGGCGTGGGCGAGAACGGTGAGTCCTACAATATCAACGCCGACCTGGTCGCCGGTAAGGTGGCCGAGGCGCTGAAGGCCGAGAAGCTCATGCTGCTGACCAACATTGCCGGCCTGATGGACAAGCAGGGCAGCGTGCTGACTGGCCTGTCTACGGCCCAGGTCGACGCACTGATCGCCGATGGCACCATCTACGGCGGCATGCTGCCGAAGATCCGCTGCGCGCTGGAAGCGGTGCAAGGTGGTGTCAACAGCGCCCACATCATCGACGGTCGCGTGCCCAACGCGGTGTTGCTGGAGATCTTCACCGATGTCGGCGTCGGCACACTGATCACCAACAGCCAGGGTTGAAGCAGACGCAAAAGAAAAGGGAGCCTAGGCTCCCTTTTTTCATGCCGTGCCGTCAGCCAATCAGAGATCGATACGGAACGACTCGAGCATCGCCGGGATGCCCGGGAACATGCCGATACCCAGCATCACGGCACAGAGCACGATGAAGACGATCGTCGGGATGACCCAACGATGCAGGTGGCTCAGGGACTGACCACGCTCCTTGTCACCGATCAGCCCGAGATTGTCGAGCAGCACCGTCAGCGACCAGCCGAACACCGGATTAACCAGCGCCGAGGAAAAGATCACGATGGCCGCCGACTGCGAGGTCTTGCCTTCACGGGTCATCTGCATACCGGCTTCCAGCAGCGGCAGGAACACGCCGACCATCAGCGCCACGCTCAGTACCGGCGGCCAGATCGCCAGATCCATCGGGTAACCCCAAAGCGCCGCAACCACACAGAGCAGGCCGGTGAGCAATGCACCGGCGGGAATCGGGCGCTTGGCGATGGCGGCCGGCACCATGAAGGTGCCCCAGGATGAGGCCAGGTTACCGCCACCCAGCGACGTCCCGACGATCTGTCGTGCCGCCGCAACGCACATGGTGTCATCGATGTTCATCAGCACCTTCTTCGCCTTCGGCGGATAGTTCAGCTGCTGGAACACACGATGTCCAAGGAAGTCCGGCGACCACATGGCTACCGCCAGCACGGCAAATGGCGCGACAGCAATGAAGTGATGCAGCTTGGGCAGACCGATCTGCCAGCCGGTAGTCTCGCCCCACCAGTACATCGGATTCAGGTTGGGCACACCCGGCTCGGTGGTGAACTCGAACGGAGCGCCCAATGCAAATGCGATCACGGCCGCCAGCGCCGAACCCAACGGAATCGCCAGCCAGCGCATGCGGATATGTTCTAGATAGGCGTACATCACGATGGTGGCGAACACCACGATAAACGCGATGTAGCCCATGTCGAAACTGTCGGCCCAACCGAACAGCTTCTTGATCTGCGAGGTAATGCCGATGAAACCCAGATACAGCAGCAATCCGCCACAAACACCATCACTAGTCAGACGTGCCAACAGACTGCCGCCCTTGAAGACACCCAGAGTGAAACCGAGCACACCCACCATGATCCCCAGCGCCATTGGATGCCCGCCCGATGCGACGATCAGGGGAATCAACGGAATCAGCGGGCCATGGGTCCCGGCCAGGCTGGCCGTGGGATTGAGAAAACCGGAGAACACCACGACAAACAGCAGTGCTGCGATCAGCATCTCGTAGCGCGCGTTCTCGATCACGAACTCGTTGGAAAGCCCCATCGGGCCGGCGAAAGCCGCAACAACAG
Organism: Stutzerimonas kunmingensis; assembly: GCF_021432085.1. Lineage (GTDB taxonomy): Bacteria > Pseudomonadota > Gammaproteobacteria > Pseudomonadales > Pseudomonadaceae > Stutzerimonas. The sequence continues at coordinate 4,177,696 of NZ_CP090366.1, forward strand.
CCGCCACCATGACGATCTTGCCGATGGTCGCCGCCATGGCCGGCACCCAATCTTCGTACTCGAAACGATAGTCACGAAACGGCAGGTTTATTCCCCAGCGCTTCGGCGCCATGATCTCCAGTTCGTGCTCGAGGTATTCAGAGCGAGTCGCGAAATTTCCCTTCGGCTTGTGAAGCTCCCGATAACTGCGTAGGTCCCTACCATTCATGCTAGTCAGCCATACCGAAAAATTTGCGCCACGGTACAGACTGACCCCAAGCAACTCATCACGACCTTGAAACTATTGAGCTAGAGCGGTCTTTTGTGATAGCAAGCAAGCTACTCATCGAGCTATTGGCATAGCAAATAGCCACGCCAAGCATTTTGAAACAAGGGAACGGGTATCAGCGTTTTACTGCTTTTGCCCTAGCAATTCGGCAATCCGCTGGCGATCACTGGCAAAGCTGACTTCCGCATCAGCGCGCGCCTTTTCGAAACGCTTGAGGTCGCGCAGCAGACTCTGCTCTTCCTTTTCAAGGTTCTCGATCTGCGCCAACAGGTTGCCTGGAACCTTGCGGCCGGCGCGCTCATGGTTCGCCGCCTGCTTGCGCAAGCTCGCATGCTGGTTGCGTATCGACTGCAGGTTGCCGCGGGCCAAGCCCATCACGCTATCGAGCTCGGAAAGCTTGCGCGTTTCGGCCCGCTCCACATCCTCGACACTGGCATACAGACGCAGCAGCTGCGCATCCGATGCAGCGCGGGCCTTCTGTGCCTGCAACCGGGCAAATTCCTCCGCGGTCGGTGCCGGCGGCACCTCGCGGACCACTCGCCCTTGCTCGTTGAGCACCTGATATCCACGCGAAATGTGTTGCGGCGGCACGCCATGGCGATCGAGTACGACCACGCCGCGGTCGTCCACGTAGCGATACAGCTCGGCAGCCGAGGCCAATACCGGACATATGACTCCCAGCAGGAGCAACGTGCGAGCGGCTACCGATTTACGCATGGCGCATTACCTACCCTGGGTCAGATTCCGTACTGCTCGCGATAAGCCTGTACCGCGGGCAGGTGCTGTTTCAGCTGAGCGTCGTCGGCGAGATATTCCAGCACTTGCTCCAGGGACACAATACTGATTACCGGCATTCGATAATCACGTTCAACTTCTTGAATCGCCGACAGCTCGCCCTGCCCTCTTTCCTGTCGATTCAAGGCGATGAGTACGCCGGCGGCCTCGGCTTTCTGCGCCTGGATGATCTGCATCACTTCGCGGATCGCGGTGCCGGCGGTGATCACGTCATCGACGATCAGCACACGCCCCGCCAGCGGTGCACCGACCAGCGTGCCACCCTCGCCATGATCCTTGGCTTCCTTGCGGTTGAAGCACCAAGGCAGGTCGCGCTGATGCTGCTCGGCCAGCGCGATGGCGGTGGCTGCGCCGAGCGGGATGCCCTTGTAGGCCGGGCCGAAGATGACGTCGAAATCCAGGCCGCTCTCGGTCACCGCCGAGGCGTAGAACCGCCCGAGCTGTGCCAACGCGCTGCCGCTGTTGAACAACCCGGCATTGAAAAAATAGGGGCTGATGCGTCCCGACTTGAGAGTGAACTCACCGAAACGCAGAACACCGCGTTCGATGGCGAAGCGAATGAACTCGCGCTGGTACGCCTGCATGAAGAAATTTCCCGGAAAACCACTGTTTTAGCTAATTGCGAAGAGCTTGGGTTATCATACACGCACGTGTTTTTAGGGGCCATTTATGCGGATCATCAGCGTCAACGTGAATGGCATTCAAGCGGCGGCACAGCGGGGATTGCTCAGCTGGCTGCAAGCGCAGAATGCCGATGTCATCTGCCTGCAAGATACCCGCGCCTCTGCCTTGGAACTCGACGATCCGGCCTACCAGCTGGACGGTTACTTTCTCTATGCCTGCGATGCAGAGATTCCGGAGCAGGGAGGCGTGGCGCTTTATTCCAGGCTGCAGCCGAAGGCCGTCATCACCGGACTGGGCTTCGAGACGGCTGATCGCTACGGGCGTTACCTGCAGGCGGATTTCGACAAGGTCAGCATCGCCAGCCTGTTGGTGCCGTCCGGCCACGGAGGCGATGCCAACCTGAACCACAAACTCAAGTTCATGGACGACTTCGCCCACTACTTGGACAAGCAGCGCCGCAAGCGCCGCGAGTACATCTATTGTGGCTCACTGTATGTCGCCCACCAGAAGCTGGACGTGAAGAACTGGCGCGATTGTCAGCAGGACCCAGGGTTTCTGGCGCCCGAGCGCGCCTGGCTGGACGAGATTTTCGGCAATATGGGCTATATCGACGCCCTGCGCGAAGTCAATCGCGAAGGCGATCTGTTCAGTTGGTGGCCGGACACCGAGCAGGCCGAAATGCTCAACCTCGGCTGGCGTTTCGACTACCAGATCCTAACATCCGGTCTACGCCGCTTCGTGCGCACTGCTCGCCTGCCACGGCAGCCACGCTTCTCCCAGCACGCGCCGCTGATCGTTGACTACGACTGGACGCTGAGCCTCTGAGGCTCGGCGGTTTGCCCTACTTGACCAGCCGCCAGCAGAACGGATAGCGGTAGGGCTTGCCCCCGTTGGCACGGATGCCGGCGATCACCACCAGCACCAGCGCCACTACGCTCACCAGCACCATCAGCGGAAAGCCGATGAGGATCCAGGCCAGCAAGCCGCAGATCATCATCACGATGCTGAAGGTAAGCTGGAAATTCAGCGCTTCCTTGCCCTGCTGATCGACGAAGGGATCCATGTCCTTCTTCAGCTGCCAGACGATCAGCGGACCAATCACGTTGCCGATCATCGGCGCCAGAAACCAGAAAAACGACGAGTAGTGGCAGAACATCGCCCACTGACGTGCTTCGCGGTTGGGCAGCGGCACGAGATCCTGATCGGTCATTTCGCGTTACCTCTCGCTCAGTCAGCCAGCGCGGCGCGCTGCAACTCGAACAACTGTCGCACGCCGTCCTGAGCCAGGGCCAGCATGGCATTGAGCTCAGCAGGCTGGAACGGCGCGCCTTCGGCAGTTCCCTGTACCTCGATGAAACCACCGGCGTCGGTCATCACCACATTCAGATCGGTTTCGGCCGCCGAGTCCTCCAGGTAATCCAGATCCAGCACCGGTTCGCCCTGATAGATACCGACCGATACCGCTGCAATCATCTGCTTGACCGGATCGCCCGCCTTCAGACCGCCACGTTTCTTTAGCACCTTGAGCGCATCGATCACCGCCACCATGGCACCGGTGATCGACGCCGTCCGCGTACCGCCGTCGGCCTGGATCACATCGCAGTCGATGAACAGCGTGTTCTCACCGAGCTTGCTCATGTCGAGCGCCGCACGCAACGAACGACCGATCAGGCGCTGGATTTCCAGAGTGCGTCCACCCTGCTTGCCGCGCGAGGCTTCACGCTGGTTACGCTCACCCGTAGCGCGCGGCAGCATGCCGTACTCGGCGGTCAGCCAACCCTGCCCCTGCCCTTTCAGGAAACGCGGGACGCCGGACTCGATGCTGACCGTGCAGATCACCTTGGTGTCGCCGAACTCCACCAGCACCGAGCCCTCGGCATGCTTGGTGTAGTTGCGGGTGATGCGGATCGAGCGCAGCTGATCGGCGGCACGGCCACTGGGTCGCTTCATGTATAGGTCCTGCTAGATAGGAAATTGACCGGCATTATAGAGCCCATTGGCGCGGAAAAGGGTCGCGGCCGTCCGGCCATCGCTGCCGCGACACCCTGTTTTCCTTTACAATCTTTCGCCTTTCGCAGCCCGCAATCGAGAGGTATCCCCGATGGTCCACAGCATGACGGCCTTTGCCCGCAGCGAGCAGGCCGGCACCCATGGCACCCTCAGTTGGGAAATCCGCTCGGTCAATCATCGCTATCTCGAGCCGCACCTGCGCCTGCCGGACGCCTTCCGCGACCTCGAAGGCGCGGTTCGCGATGCCCTGCGCAAAGGCATCTCGCGCGGCAAGGTGGAATGCACTTTGCGCTTCGCCGAGGAAAACAACCGCACCGCCCTGCAGGTCGACCGCGAGCGCGCCAGCCAGTTGATCGCCGCCGCCGAAAGCGTTGCCGCACTGATCAGCCAACCCGCACCGATTGACCCGCTGCAGGTACTTGGCTGGCCGGGCGTACTGGTCGGCGACGCAGTCGACCCACAGGCACTCAACCAGAGCGCCCTGCAGCTCTTCCACAGTGCGCTCGAGCAGCTCAAGGAAGGCCGCCGACGTGAGGGCGACGAACTGGCCAAGCTGCTCAACGAGCGTCTGGACAGCATCCTCGAAGAAGTTGCCACGCTGCGCGAACAGGTGCCGCAGATGCTCGCAGCCCAGCGCCAGAAGGTGCTCGATCGCTTCAGCGAAATGCAGGCAGAGCTCGACCCACAGCGCCTCGAACAGGAAATGGTCCTGCTGGCACAGAAGAGTGACGTTGCCGAAGAACTGGACCGCCTGAACACCCATGTGACCGAAGTACGACGCGTACTCAAGACCGGCGGCGCAGCCGGACGCCGGCTCGACTTCCTCATGCAGGAACTCAATCGCGAAGCCAACACCCTCGGTTCGAAAGCGTTCGACCCGCGCAGCACTCAGGCCGCGGTCAATCTCAAGGTATTGATCGAGCAGATGCGTGAGCAGGTGCAAAACCTCGAATAACCATCAGCCACCACAACGGCTGGTCTATTTTGTCCCACAGCATTAACAGCGCTTTTCAGGAACCCGTCATGTCCGCCACCACCGGTACGCTTTATATCGTTTCCGCGCCTTCCGGGGCCGGCAAGACCAGCCTGGTCAAGGCGCTGGTCGATGCACAACCGCAGGTGCGGGTGTCGGTTTCCCATACCACCCGTACCATGCGTCCGGGCGAGGTCGACGGCGTCAACTATCACTTCGTCAGCCGCGAAGATTTTCTCGCGCGACTGGAGCGCAACGAGTTTCTCGAGCATGCCGAAGTGTTCGGCAACCTGTACGGCACCTCCCAGCGCTGGTTGGAAGACACCCTGGCCGAAGGCTTCGACCTGATCCTGGAGATCGACTGGCAGGGCGCGCAGCAGGTGCGCCGCCTGATGCCCCAGGCCAAATCGATCTTCATCCTGCCGCCGACACAGGAAGCACTGCGCCAACGCCTCAACAACCGCGGCCAGGACAGTGACGAGATCATCGACAGGCGCATGCGCGAAGCGGTCAGCGAAATGAGCCACTACGTCGAATACGACTACCTGGTAATCAACGACGACTTCGCCCACGCCCTGATCGACCTGCAGTCGATCTTCCGCGCCAACCAACTGATACAGAAGACCCAGCAACAGCGCCACGCCCGCCTGCTTGGCGAATTGCTCGCGCAGGTCGGTTGACGCACAGCCCGCAGAAACAGCGCTTCCATTAAGGCTGGTGATTTTTTAGACTACTCCGTCCGCTCGCCCATTCGGGCACGCTCTACCGCTATTGATGAGGAACACCATGGCCCGCGTTACCGTTGAAGATTGCCTGGACAACGTCGATAACCGCTTCGAGCTGGTCATGCTCGCTACCAAGCGCTCGCGCCAGCTGGCCACCGGTGGCAAGGAGCCCAAGGTCGCATGGGAAAATGACAAGCCGACCGTCGTCGCCCTGCGCGAGATCGCTTCCGGCCTGGTCGACTACGATGTCATTGCACAAGACGAGATCGTTGACGACGAGCCTCTCTTCACCCAGTACGAGGAAGAGCCGAACGAGGCCATCTGAATAAATGCCAGGTCGAAGTCGAACCGATAACATCGAAGCCCGCTGGCAAGGAGCACTGTCTTGCCAGCCATAGACGCGCTTGCGGATCGCCTATCGACCTACCTCGGCCCGGATCAGGTCAATCTGGTCCGTCGTGCATATTTCTACGCCGAGCAGGCCCACGACGGTCAACGCCGGCGCAGCGGTGAAGCCTACGTCACCCATCCTCTCGCGGTAGCCAACATCCTCGCCGACATGCACATGGACCATCAGAGCCTGATGGCCGCGATGCTGCATGACGTCATCGAGGACACCGGCATTCCCAAGGACGCACTGGTCGCGCAGTTCGGCGAAACCGTTGCAGAACTGGTCGACGGGGTCAGCAAGCTGACCCAGATGAACTTCGAGACCAAGGCCGAAGCGCAGGCCGAAAACTTCCAGAAGATGGCCATGGCGATGGCCCGCGACATCCGCGTGATCCTGGTCAAGCTCGCCGACCGCCTGCACAACATGCGCACGCTGGAAGTACTGGCCGGCGAAAAGCGCCGCCGCATCGCCAAGGAAACCCTGGAGATCTACGCACCCATCGCCAACCGGCTGGGCATGCACACCATGCGCGTGGAGTTCGAGGATCTGGGCTTCAAGGCCATGCACCCGATGCGCTCGGAGCGCATCCGCGCCGCCGTACGCCGCGCCCGGGGCAACCGCAATGATATCGTCGACAAGATCGAACAGTCGCTGATTCACTGCCTCGAACGCGAAGGGCTGGAAGGCGACGTACTGGGCCGCGAGAAGCACCTGTACAGCATTTATAAGAAGATGCGCGGCAAGCGCAAGGCGTTCCACGAGATCATGGACGTCTACGCCTTCCGCATCGTGGTGGACAAGGTCGACACCTGCTACCGCGTGCTCGGTGCGGTGCACAGCCTGTACAAGCCGCTGCCGGGCCGTTTCAAGGACTACATCGCGATTCCCAAGGCCAACGGCTACCAGTCGCTGCACACCACCCTGTTCGGCATGCACGGCGTGCCCATCGAGATCCAGATTCGCACCCGCGAGATGGAAGAGATGGCCAACAACGGCATCGCCGCGCACTGGCTGTACAAGTCCCCCGAGGACGAAGTGCCCAAGGGCACCCACGCCCGCGCCCGCCAGTGGGTCAAGGGTGTACTGGAACTGCAGCAGCGCGCCGGCAACTCGCTGGAATTCATCGAGAGCGTGAAGATCGACCTGTTCCCCGACGAGGTCTACGTCTTCACCCCCAAGGGCCGCATCATGGAGATGCCCAAGGGTTCCACCGCCGTCGACTTCGCCTACGCGGTGCACACCGACGTCGGCAACACCTGCATCGCCTGCCGCGTCAACCGTCGCCTGGCGCCGCTGTCGCAACCACTGGAGAGTGGCTCGACGGTGGAGATCGTCACCGCACCAGGTGCGCGACCGAATCCGGCCTGGCTGAATTTTGTCGTCACCGGCAAGGCACGCACGCATATCCGCCATGCGCTCAAACTGCAGCGTCGTTCGGAGTCGATCAACCTCGGCGAGCGCCTGCTGAGCAAGGCGCTCAGCGGCTTCGAGACCAGCCTGGACAAGATCAGCGCCGAGCGCATCCAGCAGGTACTGACCGAATACCACATGGAGTACGTCGAGGATCTGCTGGAGGATATCGGCCTGGGCAACCGCATGGCCTATGTGATAGCGCGCCGTCTGATATCGCACGACAATGAGGAAGCACCGGCACTCGAAGGTCCGTTGGCGATTCGCGGCACCGAAGGGCTGGTGCTGAACTACGCCAAGTGCTGTACGCCGATTCCCGGCGACCCCATCGTCGGGCATCTATCGGCCGGCAAGGGCATGGTCGTGCACCTGGAAACCTGCCGGAACATCGCCGACGTACGCCACAACCCCGACAAGTGCATCCAGCTGTCCTGGTCGAAGGATGTCACGGGCGAGTTCAATGTTGAGCTCCGGGTCGAGCTGGAGCACCAGCGCGGCCTGATCGCACTGCTCGCCGGCAGCGTCAATGCCGCCGACGGCAACATCGAGAAGATCGGCATGGACGAGCGCGACGGCCGCATCAGCGTCGTCCAGCTAGTGGTCAGCGTGCATGACCGCGTGCACCTGGCCCGGGTCATCAAGAAGCTGCGCGCCATCAAGGGCGTCACCCGCATCACCCGCGTCAAGGCCTGACCTCCTCCGTCGACTTCAACCTGTCTGCAAAACGCCACGGCTGGCCGCTCTCGCCATCAGCCATTATGCTGGCTGCCCGTTGCCCAACCCTCAGAGGAGTCTCCATGAGCAAGACCGTGATCAACACCGACAAGGCGCCGGCCGCCATTGGCACCTACTCCCAGGCCATCAAGGCCGGCAACACCGTCTACCTGTCCGGGCAGATCCCGCTGGATCCCAAGAGCATGGAGCTGGTGGAAGGTTTCGAAGCGCAGGCGGTGCAGGTTTTCGAGAACCTCAAGGCGGTGGCAGAAGCGGCTGGCGGCTCGCTGAAGGACATCGTCAAGCTCAACATCTTCCTCACCGACATCGGCAACTTCGCCACCGTCAACGAGGTGATGAGCCGCTACTGCCAGCAGCCGTACCCGGCGCGTGCCGCCATCGGTGTCTCCGCGCTGCCCAAGGGGGCGCAGGTTGAAATGGACGCCGTTCTGGTCATCGACTGATCTGATCGTCTGTCGGCGCGGCGCCAGTCGCCGCGTCATCGACCTCAACGCACCAGAATTTCGACTCGCCGATTGCGCGTCTCGGCCGTGGCATCCGGCGTCGCTATCAGCAGATTGCGCTCGCCGTGGGACTCCACCCGCAACTCCATCGCTTCCAGCCCCTTGGTACGCAACAGCTCGGCGACCGCCTGGGCGCGGCGCAAACCGACCTGCTCGTTGGCCGCACGATGACCCAGCGTATCGGTATGGCCGATGACTGTTACCACCGGATAGTCCCGACGCTGGGCTGCCAGCAGAACGCTGTCCAGCAGTTGTTCAGCCGTGCTGTCCAGCGCGCCGGATGGCGCGATATGAAGGCTAAAACGCTCGGGCAATGCCGGCTGGGCAGCCAGCGCCTTGTCGAAGTCCGCCTTGCGGCGCATGTCCGGTACGACATAGGCCTGACCGGTACCGGCAATTGCCATGCCTTGGCCAGACGCGTCCAACCGACGCTCCCCTTCCTCTCCAAGCATCACACCACCGCGCCCACCACTGTCGTCCGCCAGCATCACGTAGGAATGCTGCGCGCAGCCCGCCACTGCCGTCATCGCCAGCAGCACCATCGTTTGCATCAGCGTAATCGGCTTCACGGGCTCACCTTCATCAACACCTGGCCACCGCGCACGCCGATGCGGCCGTCCGGCGTGTCGACAGCGATGGCCTGTGGATCGAGGCGGGCCATGTCGCCCGCAATCAGGTTGAGCGTGCCGCGATTGAGCGTCGCGCGCAGGCGCAGCTCATCCAATGCCGGGGCGAAGCGATAGTCGTCGAGGGTCAGCTCGCTGTGCGGGCCGAACGCCAAAACACTGCCGTCGCCGAGAATCACCCCCAGCGCACCTTCGGCGCCGGTGCTCAAAGTCACACCCGGCACGATTGCCTGGCCGACCTTGGCGGCGTTGGTATTGCCGCGGCTGCTGATGTACGCAGCGCCTTCCACCCGCGCCACATGGCCCACCGGTTCGGGTAGATTCTCGGCATTGGCAGGCGCAATCCAGACCGCGGCGGCCATGCAGAAGGCACGCAGCATGTAGTTATTGAAGCAAGTCATCGAATTCTCGAATCGCCAGGAGTGCGCTTGGAGCGATACCGCTCCACTGCACTAAGGCAGTCCAAACCGGCAAAAAATCCCCTGCCGTTTCATTTTCCGGCGACTTGTTGATCGAACCGGGGCCACGCGGCTACCCCGGGGCGATGAGTTCGGCCAACAGGCGTTTATCAGAATCCGCCAGACGAAATCTAAGAGGCAGTGTGGGCAGGCCCCACGGCGGCAACCTGCGTTGGCCAGATGCCTCACCGGCACGCCTCATTCATGCCTGGTAGTGATGCGATCCGATTGCAGGTAGAACTCGCCGAAGCGATCGATCACCCGTCCCCCGGTAGCGTGAAACGCCTTCAGTTCACGTAACGCTGCGCCGCCTGCTGCAGCAGCCCTTCCTGCTTCATCTGGTCGAGGGTGCGCTGCAACTTCTCGACGACTGCATCCGGCGTTTCCTTGTTCAGCGCCAGATAGAGGTCGACACGGCTCAGGGTCAGCGCCACGGCCAGCGGGCCGACGCCGGCCTGCTTCGCCTCGTATTCGCCGGAGGGGTTGGTGGTCGCCCACAGATCGAACTGACCGGCCTTCAGCTTGGCCGGGGTGTCGATCAGCGAACTCTGCACCTCGATGCACGGTTGATCAGGTACTGACTGCCCACGCTGCCATCCTTCGAGCCGATTCGATACTGCTTGGCAGCATCCAGGCTGGAGACCTGAATCTGGCTCTCCGGAGTCTTGAGCAGCACGATCTGGATCTCGCTGAGCGGACCGACCCACTTGTACTTGGGCTCGCGCTCGGGGGTACGGCTGAGGGAGAACACAGCGAAGCCCGGGGTCTTCTCGGCCAACTGCTGCAGGCGGCTCCACGGGAAACGCAGCGTCATCGCATAGGGCACGCCCGCACGCTTGAACAGCGCGGCCACCACCTCGGCATCAATGCCGCTGATCGCACCCTCCTTGGCGAAATTCTTGCCATCGTCGGCCATGCTGAACGGCGGGAAATTCTGCGTGAGCAGGTTGATGGTTTCCCCGTCGGCGCTGGCCGAGGCGAATGGCAGGAGGCTAATCAGCGCGCCCAGAAAAGCGCAGCGAAGATACTTCTTGTTGGTCGGCATGTTGAAGTCTCGGGTCGATCGGACGTTGTTTTTCCGCACCGGCATCGGTTCCGGACGGCTGTCGGCAGGTTCTTATTGCGCCCGGTTCGGGACAAGCGACCGCGCGGCGATGAACCCTAACAGGGCCTTGCGGGACAATCTCTGCGCCGGATCACTTACGTGAGATGCCGTGCTCCGCCAGTCCCGCCGGGCGTCGCGGCACGTCATCCGGCGCACACTTTCGTTCCCCGCGCAGCCGGTCATTCGTCGAAAACCTGCTCTCCGTTCGTCGCGTAGCCGCCCCCATGGTGGCACTTGCCGTATTCTCGCCGGCTATCGGAGTCTGCCGAGCCGAGACACAGTCGGGCATATAAATCGCATCCAACACATCCGAACTGTGGCGCGCCATGCAAATGGCGCCGCGGGGTTTCCCGCGAACAACTGTGGTCCGCCTCCTGGCGGTGGTTTGTCGAAACGTCGGGTTTCCCGATTGGATGTGAAATGAAAACACCCCGTCTGCTACAAGGTCGCCGCGGCCCTGTACTTTTTATTTTCCTGCTCCTGCTGATCGCCGCCAGCGTCGCCTATTGGCAGTTGCGCCCCAGCGCCCCGTCGACGCCAGCCACTGGCGCGGCGGCGAGCATGCTCGAAGCCTTGCAGGACTCCACCGAGCCCTGGCAGGCCAATCGCCGCGATCTCTCGGTGCTGATGAACGATCTGCGTGGCGCCAGCATTGCCAGCGCCGCATTGGGTAAGGATGCGGTCTACGTCAGCCTGCACGAGGGCCTGCGCTACTGGGTGCCGGACCAGTCCGGACGCGTCGCGAGACTGCTGCTCGAGCAGTACGCGCAGAGCAGCAGCGAGTTGTTCCCGTTGGCGATGTTCCAGACCGACGCGGAAAAGCCGTTTTACAAGATCCTTCTGCCCTACTCACCGATCGCCCTGCTGCTGATCGGCGCGGCGGTGTTCTTCGCCATGAAGACCCGTAGCTTTGAAGTCCAGCGAAAAGGCAGCGGCGTGACCTTCGCTGATGTCATCGGCGCCGCCGAGGCCAAGCAGGCGCTCAGCGACGTCACCGCCTACCTGCGCGATCCGGCCGCCTATGCCCGTCTCGGCGCCCGCCCGCCCAAGGGCGTGCTGCTGACCGGCGAGCCCGGCACCGGCAAGACCCAGCTGGCCAAGGCGCTGGCGAGTGAGTCGAATGCCAGCTTCATCCAGGTCACCGGCAGCGACTTCTCCTCGATGTATTTCGGTGTCGGCATCCAGAAGGTCAAGGCGCTGTTCCGCACCGCCCGCAAGCAGGCGCCGTGCATCATTTTTATCGACGAAATCGACGGCATCGGCAAGCGCGCCGAGCAGACACGTTCCAGCGATGCCGAGAGCAACCGCATCATCAACCAGTTCCTCGCCGAGATGGACGGCTTCGATGGCGCCGCTGGCGTGCTGGTATTGGGCGCCACCAACTTCCCCAACTCGCTCGACCCGGCGCTGGTGCGCGAAGGCCGCTTCGACCGCTCGATCGCCGTCGGGCTGCCCGGCCTTGATGACCGCGAAGCGCTGTTCCGCCTGTACGCCGGCAAGATCACTGCCGCGGCGGGTCTGGATTTCCCGCAACTGGCGCGCAACACCGTCGGCCTGACGCCGGCCGCGATCGCCTACATCGTCAACCACGCCGCGCTGCTGGCAGCGCGCGGCGGGGCAAATCAGGTCGAAATGGCCCACTTCGTCGATGCCGTGGAAACCTGCCGCATCGGCGAGCAGCCATCCGGCGTGACGCCGATGTCGCCGACCGATCGCAAGCGCATTGCCGTGCACGAGGCTGGCCACGCGCTGGTCGCAGCCGCGCTGAATGTCGGCCGGGTGGAAAAGGTCACCATCCTGCCGCGGGGTCAGGCGCTGGGTGTGACGCTGGTAACGCCGGTGGAAGACAAGCGCCTGCACATGTATTCCGAACTGCGCAATCGCATCCAGATGCTGCTGGCCGGGCGCGGCGCCGAGCAGCTGTATTTCCACGAGGTGTCGTCCGGCGCCGGGCAGGATCTGCAGGAAGCCTCGAAGATCGCCCTTTCCATGGTCGGCGCCCTCGGCATGGGCCCGCGCGGCTCGCTGTTGAGCCTGCAGGCCGTGCGAGACGCGCATCTGGACAGCGATCCGCGAGAAGCGCTGGAAGCGGCCGATGAGCTGCTGCAGCAGCTCAATCAGGAGTGCCTGGCCCTGCTGCAGCGATTGAAACCGGCGCTCGACCACATCACCGAGCGCCTGCTCGCGGTGGAAACCGTGCCTGGAGAAGAGGTGCTGGCGGCCATCGAACGGTTGCCCGTGCACCATCACGAAGCCAGTGTCAGCTCGATCATCGGCCATGCGCTGAACAGCATCGACCGCGTCGCGGCCAGCGCCATGGACAGCACCGACAGCTTCGAACTGTCGCCGGTGGTATCGAGCGAGCCGGAAGACGACGGCCCGACCCGGCTCTGAGCCGGAGGGCGTAACGATCCCGGCGGACGGCACATCCGCTGGGATCAGTGCACGGCCGGCGCCACCTGCTGCAGCGTGGCGATGCCGTCCAGGCGCCGCGACAACACGCCGAAACGTCGCCGGTATTGCGCCGGCGTGAGGCCGACCTTGCGCCGGAACAGTCGACCGAAGAAGCCGGCGTCCTGATAGCCGACCTCCCAGGCGATCGCTTCAACCGACAGCTCTCCGCTTTCCAGCAGTTGCTTGGCCTCCTCCAGCCGCAGGGTATGGATGTAATCCAGCGGCGTCAGTCCCGTGGCCAGGGCGAAGCGGCGCTGAAAGGTCCGCTCCGGCAGCCCGCTGATGCGCACCATGGCGCTCACCGGCGCCTCTTCCTCGTAATGCTGCGCGGCCCACTCCTGGCAGCGAGCGATCACCGGATCAGCCAGCTGGCCGGTGCGCATCATCGCGGCGTAGGCCAGCGGGCTGGTCGCGTCCCAGTCGAACAGGTTCAGCCGCGCCACCTCCATCGCCTCGCGCGCACCGACGAAACGGGCGATGAGAAACAGCCCCAGCGCATGCCAGCTGCTGCCACTGCCAGACATCACCAGGCGCTGGCCGACGCCGGTGCTGACCAATGCCTTGTCCGGATGCCAGCGCACGTCCGGGTATTCGCGACGCAGGCAATCGCAGTAGCCCCAGTGCGAAGTCCCTTCGCAGCCGGCCAAGAGCCCGGTACGCGCCAGCAGCATCGCCCCGGAGCAAGCCGCCGCCAGCGTCGCGCCGGCCGCATAGCGCTCGCACAGCCATTGCGCCTCGGGCGCGTAGCGATCATCGAGCGGCTCCCAGGGGCTGACCGCCAGGTTGCTGACGATCACCACGTCGGTAGGCGGTGCGTCGTCCAGACTGGCATAAGGGTGGACAGGGATATCGTTGTAGACCCGCAGCGAGTGTCCGTCGCGGCTGACGATCAGCGGCAGGAAGGGCGACGCCACGTCGGCGCGGTGCAGCAGTTGCTGCCAGTCGCGACGGGCACCCAGCAGAAGATCGTAGAGGCCGAACAGCGTCGAGGCCGTACTGTCCGGCGTCGCCAGCAGGGCGACGGTCAGCGGCGGGCGTTCGGCGATCTCTGAGCGGGCCATGGCGGAAATAGCCGGTTTGTTTCCAGGATGACTGGGGTCCAACGTAAGCCAAACCCCGAGTATGGGCGCGTTGGCCGATGCCAACGAACCGGACTCATGGAGCATAGAACAATGAAAGACGCACACGGGCACCAACTGACCGGCTGCAATAGCGAGGCGCAGGCCCTGCTCGATCAGGCGCTCGCGCAGTTCCGCTGCCTGCACGCCGAATCGCTGGCAACCACCGAAGCCACACTGCAGGCCTCGCCGGAACTGGTCATGGGCCATGTCCTGCAGGCCTGGCTCTACCTGCTCGGCACCGAGGCGGCCGCCCTGCCGGTGGCCCGCGCCTCGTACGAGCACGCCCTGGAGCTGCCGCACAATGACCGCGAGGCCCGCCACCTGCAGGCGCTGCGGCAACTGCTGGATGGCCGCTGGCACGCCGCCGGACGCGTGCTGGAAGACCTCAGCATCGACTATCCCCACGACATGCTGGCGCTGCAGGCGGGACAGCAGATCGACTTTTTCACCGGCGATGCACGCATGCTGCGCGACCGCATCGCCCGCGTCCTGCCGGACTGGTCGCTGGAAGTGCCTGGCTACCATGCGCTGCTCGGCCTGTACGCGTTCGGACTGGAAGAGACCGGCGATTATCGGCTCGCCGAACGCTATGGCCGTGAAGCGATCGCGCTTCAACCCGACGACGCCTGGGCGCAGCATGCCGTCGCGCATGTGCTGGAGATGCAGGGGCGGCGCGAGGAAGGCATCGCCTGGATGCGCGGCAACCCGGCCTGGCAGCAGGACAGCATGCTGGCGGTGCACAACTGGTGGCACCTGGCGCTGCATCATATCGAACTGGACGATTGCGATACTGCGCTGGCGCTGTTCGATGGCCCGGTGAATGGCCGACAGAGCACCCTGGCGCTGGAGCTGATCGACGCCAGCGCACTGCTCTGGCGGCTGCAACTGCGTGGCGTGGATGTCGGCGAACGCTGGGCGGGCGTGGCTGAGCGCTGGGCAGCGATGGCAGCGGACGGCAACTATGCCTTCAACGACTTTCACGCTGCGATGGCCTTCGCCAGCGCCGGCCGCGATGACCTGCTGGGCCTGCTGCGCGAAGCCCAGCGACGGGCATGCGCGCGGGACGACGACAACGCACGTTTCACCAGCCAGATAGGCGCTCCGGGCGTCGAGGCGGTGGTGGCGTTCGTCGAGGGCGACCACGGGCGATGCGTGGAGCGGCTACGGGCGATCCGCAATCAGGCGCAGCGTTTCGGCGGCAGTCATGCACAGCGCGACCTGGTCGACCAGACACTGATCGCCGCGGCCGAGCGCGGCGGTCAGCAGCGCCTTGCGCGCGCCCTGCAGCGCGAGCGCCAGCTACTTGCCGAACAACGGCGCATGCAGTGAAAGGATGGCGCCCACGGGCGCCATCGCTGCTGGAGAGTTAAGGCAACACCACCAGCCGGTTCGGCAGTTCGTTGCGTTCGTGGGTCTTCGGCACATGCTGCGCCAGCAGCGCCTCACTGGCTTCGATGCAGCCAAGAAAGCCTTCGAGCACCTGGCCCTGCTTCACCCGATCGGTGAAGCAGGCGACGACAGACTCCCATGCGGCATTGTCGATGCGGCTGGAAATGCCGCGGTCGACCAGAATCTCCACATAGCGCTCTGCTTCGGAGACGAAGATCAACACGCCGGTGTCGCCTTCGGTGTGATGCAGATTGAGTTCGATGAACTGACGCCGCGCCAGATTGCAGGCACGCCAGTTGCGCACCGAACGGGGGATCAGATGGCTGGTCAGCGCCGGCATGCGGAACATCACCGCAAGCACGATAAATGTCGCCCACTGCACGAGCAGCAGCTGCCATGCGCCAAGCCAGCCACTGAAGAACAGCAGCGCTCCGGGTAACAGCAGCGCGATCAGGCCGGCCCACAGCAGCGGGATGTAGTGGTAGTCGTCTGCCTGCGCGGCCAGCACCGTGACCAGCTCGGCATCGGTGCTGCGCTCGACGCGCTCGATCGCTTCGGCTACCTGTTGCAGTTCGCTTTCGCTCAGTAAGGTCATCGTTCATCCATCATTGATTTACCAGCCGCCGGAAGCGCCACCGCCGCCGAAACCGCCGCCGCCCCCACCGAAGCCACCGCCGCCGAAACCACCACCGCCGCCCCGCCCCATACCGCCAAGCAAGGCGCCCAGCAGCAAGGCACGACGACCGCCACCGCGGCCACCGCGCCCGCCGCCGATAACGAAGATTGCTACCAGCATGAGGAAGAAACCGAGAATCCCGAGGCCGCCGGGTTGCTCCTGCACCATCGGCATCACCGGGCGCAGCTCGGCCGGCAGCGGGTCACCGCCGAGCACGGTGACGATCGCCTCCGCACCTTCGGTGATCCCGGCCGTGAAGTCGCCGCGCTGGAATGCCGGCGCGATGATCCGGTTGATGATGACCGAGGACTGCGCGTCGGTGAGCCGGCCTTCCAGACCGTAGCCGACCTCGATGCGAATCTTGCGATCATCGCGAGCGACGATCAGCAGCGCACCGTTGTCCTCGCCCTTCTGGCCGATGCCCCAGGTACGGCCAAGCTCCAGACCGAATTCCTCGATGCTGCGCCCGCCCAGGTCCGGCACCGTGACAACGACAACCTGCTCACCGGTCGCCTGCTCGTGGCCGGCCAGCATGCTGGTCAGCCGCGCCTCGGCCTGGGTGTCGAGCAGCTCGGCACGATCGACCACGCGCCCGGTCAGCTCCGGGACCTCGGCTTCCTGGGCGACCAGGCTACCGGCCCAGAGCAGCAGGATCAGCAGCAGCGGAAACCTGGAGGTCATTGAAACTGCACTTGTGGCGCTTGCTCGGCATTCTCGGCGGTAGCCTCGAAGTTCTCGCGAATCGGCATGTCGCTGTACATCAGGGTGTGCCAGATGCGACCGGGGAAGGTTCGAATCTCGGTGTTGTAGCGCTCGACCGCGGCGATGAAGTCGCGACGTGCCACCGCGATGCGGTTCTCGGTGCCTTCGAGCTGCGATTGCAGGGCAAGGAAGTTCTGATTGGATTTCAGATCCGGATAGCGCTCGGATACCGCCATCAGCCGGCTCAGAGCGCCGGTCAGCTGGTTCTGCGCCTGCTGGAACTGCTGCAGCTTCTGCGGATCATCGAGTGTGCTCGCATCGACCTGAATCGACGTGGCCTTGGCCCGCGCCTCGACCACGGCGGTAAGGGTTTCCTGCTCCTGACGGGCGAAGCCCTTGACCGTCTCGACCAGGTTGGGAATCAGGTCGGCACGGCGCTGGTACTGGTTCTCCACCTGCGACCAGGCGGCCTTCACCTGCTCGTCATAGGTTGGGATGTTATTGACCCCGCAGCCGGCCAGAAGCCAGGACAGGAGGACGACAACCGTCAGTTGCCAGGTGTAGCGAAAACGCTGCGTATGCATGATGCGCTTGTCCATTCTGTTAACCAGTACTCAGATAAGAATAGCCAAACGCCATAAGAGTTCAGGCGCGAACAAAAAGCTCACAGCTCGAGCATGAATAACGGTCTAAATGAGATGCCAGGGGGCGCGCGCCAACAGCGCCTTGCAACGTGTCTGCAGATGTCCATGCAGCAGCCGCACCGGCTTGCTCAACTGCGCGCGATGGGCGCAGAGCAGGCTGAGTGGCGCCGCCTCGCCAAGGCAGTCCGGCAGCAGCACCTGTAGACGGCCCGCGGCCACGTCGTCGGCGATATCCAGCCAGGACTTGTAGGCCAGCCCGCTGCCGGCCAGCGCCCAACGTCGCACCACGTCGGCATCGTCGCTGACCCGATCACCGCTGACCTGCACGGTGCGCCCCCGGCGGCCCTCCTGAAAACACCAGCGGTCGTGCACGCGTCCGGCGAGCATGAAGCGCAGGCAGTTGTGCCCGGCCAGTTCGTCCAGCCGCTGCGGCGCGCCGTGGCGCTGCAGGTAGGCCGGCGCAGCGCACAGCACCCGGCGATTGCCAGCCGCCACCGGCAGCGCCACCAGGCTCGAATCCTGCGGCTCGCCGTAACGCAGGACCAGGTCCACCGGCTGACGGAACAGATCGGTCAGCCCGTCGCCCAGCAGCAGGCGCACCTGCAACTGCGGATGACTCGCCTGGAATTCGTCGAGCCACGGCAGCAGCACGTTGCGCCCGAAGTCCGATGGCGCCGACAGCTGCAGCACGCCGCTGATCGCCTCGCGCCCGCCAGCGAGCGTCTGGGCGCCCTCGTGCAGGCTGGCCAGTGCCGCCCGGGCATGCAGCAGATACGCCTCACCCTCGGCAGTCAGGCGCAAGCTGCGGGTGGAGCGCACGAACAGTCGCGCCCCCAGGCTCGCCTCCAGGCGCTTCAAGGCCGCGCTGGCCACCGCCGGCGACACGTCGAGCGTGCGCGCGGCCGCGGAAAGGCTGCCGCTGTCGGCGGTACGGACGAACAACTGCAGGTCATCGATACGGAGCATTTTCAATATCCGATTGAAAGAGCCTCGCTTATCGCCCCGTTTTTCTTCCGAGTCAAATAGCTGAGCATGCCCTCCCACCGAACCCATACGGAGCAACAGCATGAAAGCGGTCGCCTACTTTGAATCCCTTGCCATCGACGATCCCCGCGCCCTGCAGGACGTGGAACTGCCCGAGCCGGCACCCGGCCCGCGCGATCTGCTGGTGGAGGTGCGCGCCATTTCGGTCAACCCGGTGGATACCAAGGTACGCCGCAACACCCAGGCAGAAGCCGGGCAGCCGAAGGTGCTGGGCTGGGACGTGGCCGGCGTGGTGGTCGGGGCGGGCAGCGAGGTCAGCCTGTTCAAGGTCGGCGACGAGGTGTTCTACGCCGGCTCCATCGCCCGCGCGGGCGGCAACAGTGAACGCCATCTGGTGGACGAGCGCATCGTCGGACGCAAGCCGCAGAGCCTGAGCTTCGCCGAGGCCGCCGCGCTGCCGCTGACCGCCATCACCGCCTGGGAGCTGCTGTTCGAACGCCTGCAACTGGTGGAGGGCCATGGCGCCGGGCAGCAGCTGCTGATCGTCGGAGCCGCCGGCGGCGTCGGTTCGATCATGCTGCAGCTGGCCCGTCAGCTCACCGAGGCCAGCGTGATCGCCACCGCCTCGCGTCCGGAAACCCAGGCCTGGGCGCGTGAACTCGGCGCGCACCATGTCATCGACCATAGTCAGCCGTTGCACGCCGAGCTGCAGCGCGCCGGTTTCGCCAGCGTCAGCCATGTCGCCAGCCTGACCCAGACCGATCAGCACTTCGATCAGCTGGTCGAGGCGCTGACGCCGCAGGGCCGCCTGGCACTGATCGACGATCCGGCCCAACCGCTGGACGTGATGAAGCTCAAGCGCAAGAGCCTGTCGCTGCACTGGGAACTGATGTTCACCCGCTCACTGTTCGAGACGCCGGACATGATCGAGCAGCACCACCTGCTGCAGCGCGTCAGCCAGCTGGTCGCTCAGGGCGTACTGCGCACCACCCTCGGCGAGCACTTCGGCACCATCAACGCGGCCAATCTGCGCCGTGCCCATGCCCTGCTGGAAAGCGGCAAGGCCAAGGGCAAGATCGTGCTGGAAGGTTTCTGAGCTAGATGACGCCGGCCGCGCGCAGGCCAGCAATCTGCTCGTCATTCATGCCCAGCAGGCGCTGCAACAGCGCCTCGCTGTGTTCGCCGAGCAGTGGCGGCGGCATGCGGTAATCCACGGGTGAAGCGGACAGCCGCAGCGGGCTGGCCACCTGCGGCACGTGGCCGGCCAGCGGATGCGGCATCTCGACTTTCAGCCCGCGATGCTGCACCTGTGGGTCGCCGAACACCTGCGCCAGGTCGTTGATCGGCCCGCAGGGCACGCCAGCCTGCTCCAGTGCACTGACCCATTCGGCCGTAGTGCGGAACACCGTGACCTGGCGAATCAGTGGAATCAGTTCGGCGCGATGGGCGACCCGCGCGCGATTGCTGGCGAAGCGCGGATCGTCCGCCCACTCCGATCTTCCGGCCACCTCGCAGAACTTGCGGAACTGACCGTCGTTGCCGACGGTGAAGATGATGTCGCCATCGGCAGTGGGGAAATCCTGATAGGGCACGATGTTCGGATGGGCATTGCCCATGCGTTTGGGCGCCACGCCGGTGGTGAGATAGTTGAGTGCCTGGTTACCGAGGCAGGCGACCTGCACGTCAAGCAGCGCCGTATCGATATGCTGGCCTTCGCCGCTGCGTTCGCGATGTGCCAGCGCAGCGAGCACGCCAACGGTGGCGTACAGGCCGGTGAGGATATCGGTCAGCGCCACGCCGACCTTCACCGGCCCGGCGCCCTCCTCCGCATCGCTGCGGCCGGTCAGGCTCATCAGCCCGCCTAGGCCCTGGATCATGAAGTCGTAGCCAGCACGTGTGGCGTAAGGCCCGTCCTGGCCAAAACCGGTGATCGAGCAATAGACCAGCCGCGGATTGATCGCCTTCAGGCTTTCATAATCCAGCCCGTAGGCGGCGAGCCCGCCGACCTTGAAGTTCTCCAGCAGCACATCGCACTGCGTCACCAGCTCGCGGATGATGCGCTGGCCCTCTGGCCGGGTGAAGTCGACGGTCAGCGACTGCTTGTTGCGGTTGGCGGTCAGGTAATAGGCCGCCTCCGAGGTGTTCTCGCCGTGCTGATCCTGGAGATAGGGCGGGCCCCAGTGGCGGGTATCGTCGCCGGTGCCGGGGCGCTCGACCTTGATCACCTCAGCGCCAAGATCACCGAGGATCTGCCCGCACCAGGGCCCGGCGAGCACGCGCGACAGGTCGAGAACGCGGATATGGGACAGGGCGCCGGGCATGGAAAACCTCACAGGCTATTGGAAGGTGAAAGCACCCTCGCCCGGTAGGAGAGGGCCGGGGTGAAGGAACCATGAGCAGTGCCAAGCGCCCTCACCCCCAGCCCCTCTCCCAGAGGGAGAGGGGAGCAGTTCAGAAGAACGCCTGAATGCCGGTCTGCGCGCGGCCGAGGATCAGCGCGTGCACATCGTGGGTGCCCTCGTAGGTGTTCACCACCTCCAGGTTGACCAGGTGCCGGGCCACGCCGAACTCGTCGCTGATGCCATTGCCGCCCATCATGTCGCGCGCCATGCGCGCCACGTCCAGTGCCTTGCCGCAGCTGTTGCGCTTCATGATCGAGGTGATTTCCACCGCGGCGGTGCCCTCGTCCTTCATCCGGCCGAGGCGCAGGCAACCTTGCAGGGCCAGGCTGATCTCGGTCTGCATGTCGGCCAGTTTCTTCTGGATCAGCTGGTTGGCCGCCAGCGGCCGGCCGAACTGCTGGCGGTCGAGCACGTACTGGCGCGCGGTGTGCCAGCAGAACTCGGCGGCGCCCAGCGCGCCCCAGCTGATGCCGTAGCGGGCACTGTTCAGGCAGGTGAACGGGCCCTTCAGCCCGCGCACGTCGGGGAAGGCGTTCTCTTCCGGGCAGAACACGTTGTCCATGACGATCTCGCCGGTGATCGAGGCGCGCAGGCCGACTTTTCCGTGAATCGTCGGGGCGGACAGCCCTTCCCAGCCCTTTTCCAGCACGAAGCCGCGAATCTCGCCGGCGTCATCCTTGGCCCAGACCACGAAGACATCGGCGATCGGGCTGTTGGTGATCCACATCTTGCTGCCGGACAGGCGATAGCCGCCGTCGACCTTTTTCGCCCGGGTGACCATCGAGCCAGGGTCGGAGCCGTGGTTCGGCTCGGTGAGGCCGAAGCAGCCGATG
Organism: Stutzerimonas kunmingensis; assembly: GCF_021432085.1. GTDB lineage: Bacteria > Pseudomonadota > Gammaproteobacteria > Pseudomonadales > Pseudomonadaceae > Stutzerimonas. Next base: position 4,199,524 of record NZ_CP090366.1, read on the forward strand.
TATTCGCCGCTGGCCAGCTTGGGCAGGTACTTCTGCCTGGTCGCCTCGTTGCCGAACTCGAAGATCGGCACCATCACCAGCGAGGACTGCACGCTCATCATCGAGCGGTAGCCCGAATCGATGCGCTCGACCTCGCGGGCTATCAGGCCGTAGCACACGTAGTTCAGCCCGCTGCCGCCGTAGGCTTCGGGAATGGTCGCGCCGAGCAGGCCGGTCTCGCCCATCTCGCGAAAGATCGCCGGATCGGTGCGCTCATGGCGGAAGGCTTCCAGCACCCGCGGCGCCAGCTTGTCGGCGGCGAACTGCGCGGCGCTGGCCTGCACCATGCGCTCTTCCTCGGTCAGCTGCTGGTCGAGCAGCAGCGGGTCGATCCAGTTGAAGCTTGCTTTGCCGGCCATTCGGGAGGCTCCTCTTGTTGTCTTCGGCACCGCGGGCGCGGGGCGGGATGAGCTGATCCTAGGCGCCGCAACGGTGCGTCGCAAACGAGGATTTCGCACCAAACTGTGCGTTTCACTCACTCCGAGATAAGCTCATTGGCCATCGTCAGGCTTATCCCGTGAGGTCTTTGCATAATGCGCCGCAAGATTCCCAGCACCGCCGCGCTGATCGCCTTCGAGGCCGCCGCCCGTCACGAGAGCTTCACCCGCGCAGCCGACGAGCTGGCGCTGACCCAGAGCGCCATCTGCCGACAGATCGGCGGGCTGGAGGAATTCCTCGGCCTGGCGCTGTTCCGCCGTTCGCGACGCGGCGTGAAGCTGACCGCCGCCGGCCAGTCCTACGCCCGCCGCATCGCGGCGCAGCTGGACGCGGTGGAGCGCGACACGCTGTCGGTGATGGGCCAGCAAGGCGCGATGAGCCTAGAGCTGGCCGTGGTGCCGACTTTCGGCACCCAATGGCTGGTGCCGCGCCTCAGGCATTTTCAGGCGCTGCATCCGGAGATCACGGTGAACCTGACCAACCGCACCCGGCCCTTTCTGTTCGCCGATACCGAGTTCGATGCTGCCATCTACTTCGGCGATGCCGACTGGTCCGGTACCGAGGCGCACTACCTGATGCCCGAAGACCTACAGCCAGTCTGCAGCCCCGCCCTGCTGCGCGACGGTCAGCCGTTTACGACCCAGGCCCTGGCCGAACTGCCACTGCTGCAGCAGACCACACGGCCTTATGCCTGGCGGCAGTGGTTCGATTCGCTGGGGCTGAAAGTCGCCCGCGACATGACCGGCCCGCGGCTGGAGCTGTTCTCCATGCTGGCGCAGGCGGCCGAGCATGGCATGGGGGTGGCGCTGATCCCGCCGTTCCTGATCCAGCGAGAACTGGCCGAGGGGCGGCTGGTGCTGGCGCATCCGCACGCCTATCGCAGCGAGACGCGGGCGTACTACCTGATGATTCCCGAGCGCAAGGTGGAGTCGGCTGGGCTGGTCGCGTTCCGGGACTGGTTGAAGGAGCAGGCGAGGGTTTGGAGGGGGCAGGCTCCTAACGAACTCATTGCCGCCCCAAGAGAATCAGGCAGCTAACCTTAATAGGCAGCCACTTATGGCCGTGCCGCCACGACAGGCTCAGGAATAAAGCCTTCGGCCGTCAACGTACGAATGACGCCCCGAAGCAGGTAGTTGTTCGTGAAGCCCAGGGTGTACTGACGGGAGTTGGGCTGAATCGGGACCAGCATTCGTCTGTCAACCAACTTCTTGATTTGATAGGTCCGTTGCGGCCCGTTCAGGTCAGGCATCGCATCCGCTAGGTCTCCAGACTTCGCCACTCCGCTGTCAGTGTCCAGAAGTCGACGAAGAATTGAGTGCTCCTGGCCGGTGATGTGTTCTCTCTCACGAGAGAAGGCGAGTGCCGGCTGCAGGATTCTGGCTTTAAGGTAGCCATAGTCACACAGCCGATCGAGCTTGCTCAGCTCTGTGAGGATGCCCTGGAGTACATAGATGCACCACCGTTCCAGACCTAGCTGTGTACCGCGATCAGCCTCGCCCAGCATCTCGTAGTAACGCTCACGATCATTGCAGAATACTGCAGTGGGGTTCAGCAGTCGACCGCCGGCGGAGACATCGAATCCGTACTTGATGAGCATCAGGTACGTCAACAAACGAACCACCCGACCATTGCCATTGGCAAACGGGTGAATCCATCCGAATCGGTGGTGCGCGAGCGCCACTTTCATAAGGTGATACTTCTGCGGATCGTGAGCATTTATGAACGCCACCAACTCATCCATGTACCCAGCAACTTGCACGGCGTCCGGCGGAAGGTGCTTCGATTGCGCAATGCGAACCTGGGTCGTCCTGAACTGACCGGGATTCCGGTCTCCCTCTCTGTCGAGCCCCCCTACGGTAATGGCGTGCAATTCTCGAATGAGATGGAGGCTGACGTCGTCTCCTTCCTTGAAATGTTGCTCGATGAAGCTCATAGCTCTCTCGATGTTGGAGATTTCGCGCAGTTGATCGGTAGCCGTGTCATCTCCCTCCATCTTGCTCTCAACGTAATCAGCAAGAGTTGTGTGGTTGCCTTCAATGCGGGCAGACCCAAGGCTTTCCAAGATGTGGAAAACATTCTTGAGTTGGAAGAAAAGGCTTGCTGGAGTCGTACCCGCCAGCCTATAGCGGCGTAGGTGCTCCAACTCATTCAGGACATCGACAAGTGGTGAGTCGAAGGCTGGATTGAGGAGGACCAAGTCGTGATGAGTGAAATCCGGCATGTTGAAAATCTCCAACCCGCTCAACAATTAAGTCGACACAATGCCACGCAAACCCTCAAAAATACTAGCCAAGGCCGAGATTCGACCCACACCACAAGTCAACTCCTGCATTCAGCGAACTTAAATTTGAGTTACGGCCAAGTCAAAGCTGATCCGCTCAGGCATGGACGCCCTACGCGGTTTTCCACCCTACGGTTCTTGGCCGGACATGAGAAGGTGACGCGACAGAGTCACTTCTTCTTACGAGGCTTCAGGTACTTCATCAACCCCTGAAACCACATCACCAGCGCCGGATTCCCCTGGATCTGGATGTCCTTGTTCTGAATCCCCTGCATGAACGCCAGCTGCTTGTTCTTCGCGGTCATGGTGGCGAAGCCGTAGGCGGCATCCTTGAAGCCAAGTGAGAACGCCGGCTCGCTCGCCGGGCCGCGCCTGCTGGTGACGCGCTGGTTCTTCACCACGAAATGCCGGGCGACCTTGCCGTCCAGGGTGTGTAGCTGGAAGCTCAGGTCCTTGTCGCCCAGCTGCTGCTGGAACTCGGGATTGGTGCGGCTGGCCTTGGCCATCAGGCGGCCAAGCATCCAAAGCAGAAAGCGGAATTTCATGTTGAGGTACCGACCGGTATGGGAAAAGGCCGCATTGTAGTGGCTTGGTCGGCGGGAGGAAGGACGGGTACGAATGGGTCCGGGACGGACCGAGCAGTCAGGTTGACCCGGAGCCCGTTGGCTCCGGGTTGGCGCAGCGTCAGTTGACCGCGTCTTTGAGCATCTTGCCCGGTTTGAAGGCGACGGTATTGCTGGCCTTGATGGTTACCGGTTGCCCGGTTTGCGGGTTTTTCCCGGTGCGGGCACCACGGTGGCGCTGAACGAAGGTGCCGAAACCAACCAGGGTCACGCTGTCCTTGCGGTTCAGCGCGTTGGTGATTTCATCCAGCACGGCGTTGAGTACGCGATTGGCCTGGTCCTTGGACAGATCGGCCTTCTCGGCAATGGCTGCGGCGAGTTCCGGTTTACGCATTGGGAGCCTCTGAGACGTTTTTGTTGTTGTGTCCGTACTGTTCACAAGAACAGCGCTAAAGGCGCTGCAACAGCTCTAGGCTGGGGCAGACCCATGGAGAATGGCACGGCGCTAGCACCTGCGCCAGTCCCTGTAGGCGGCTCGCCAGCTCAGCCGGGGGACTTTAGCGACAGAATTTGCGGTAGTTCCGCCAGCACCGGCGGCAGCTGCTTATTCAGCCCTAGCCGCTCCTGCACCGCCGCGCCGGTCAGGGCGTAGCCGAGCAGCTGCCCGGAAGCGCCGAGATAGAGCGCTTTGACATCATTACCCTCGGCCTCCACGGTCCAGCTGCCGACACTATCAAGCACAGGCAGTGAGACCACCACCGGGCATGCCGGGGTCTTTACGGTGACCGGCATGGGGCCATAACTGACAAAGGTAGGATTGCCAAACAGCGTTTTAGCCAGGGCCCGCGCACCGGCCATCAGCGGCATCACGTAGAGCAGGTTCAACCCCTCCACTTCCGCGCAATCGCCGAGGGCGTAGACGTGGGCCGCCGAGGTCTGCAGCAGGCGATCAACGACGATGCCGCGCTTGACCTCAAGCCCCGCCTCAGCTGCCAGCTCGGTGCGCGGGCGCAGGCCAACGGCGCTGACCACCAGATCGCAGGCCAGCCGATTGCCGTCGGAAAGCTGCGCCTGCAGGCCGTCGTCACTGCGTTCGAGGCGCTGCAGCGTGGCGCCCAGATGGAAGCGCGCGCCGATGCCCTCCAGGCCACGCCTTACCGCCTGGGCCGCCTGCAGCGGCAGCAGGCCGGGCATGACCTGCTCGCTCGGCGCGACCAGATCGACCTCGTGGCCGCCCAGCAGCAGGTCGTTGGCGAACTCGCAGCCGATCAGCCCGGCGCCGAGAATCAGCACGCGGCGCTTGCCGGCGACGGCGGCGCGGAAGCGGCCGTAATCGTGCAGGTCGTTGATCGGAAATATTGCGTCGGCGGCATCGCCTGCGACTGGTACCTGGATCGTCTGCGCCCCCCAGGCCAGTACCAGATCGCGATATGAGACCGGTTCATTGCCGATCCACACGCGCCGATTCGCCGGATCGAGGCGGGTGACGCGGGTATGGATGCGAATCTCGGCGTTCAGCTGCTCGGCCATGGCACCGGCGGTGGCCATGCCCAGGCTCTCGGCGTTCTTGTTGGCGGCGAAACCGGTGGACAGCAGCGGTTTGGAATAGGAGCGCCCGTCATCGGCGGTAATCAGCAACAGCGGCGTCTGCGTGTCCAGCTTGCGGAATTCACGGGCCAGGTTGTAGCCGGCCAGGCCGGTACCGACGATGACTACAGGTGCGCTCACGTCATGTCCTCGTATGGGTGGTTGGCGATACGGTTTTCAGCCGATGGCGATCATTTCGAAGTCCATCTTGCCGACACCGCAGTCCGGGCAAACCCAGTCTTCCGGCACGTCTTCCCAGGCAGTCCCGGGCGCGATGCCTTCTTCCGGTACGCCCAGCGCTTCGTCATAGATGTAGCCGCACACCACACATTGCCATTTCTTCATGGGTAACCTCGATGCTCTTTCGACTGCGACGCACGCTATACCAGAACAGCGCGCCGCACCAATCCCACAAATGAAAACGGGCGGCCTGAGCCGCCCGTCGCGATACCGCCAGGCTTAGCCTGCGGTACCCGCCAGCGGATCGCTGATGCCCATCACGTAGAACCCGATCAGCCCGATGGTGCCGGCCAGGATGAGGTAGTACAGGGTCGGCAGCATGGTCTTGCGCAGGGTGATCCCTTCGCGACCGAGCAGGCCTACCGTGGCCGAAGCCGCCACCACGTTGTGAATGGCGATCATGTTGCCCGCCGCCGCACCCACCGACTGCAGCGCCACCATCAGTGCACCGGACAGGCCGAGCAGGCCCGCGGTGTTGAACTGGAACTGCGACAGCATCAGGTTGGACACGGTGTTGGAACCGGCGATGAAGGCGCCCAGCGCACCGACTGCCGGAGCGAAGAACGGATAGACCGAGCCGACGCTGTTGGCCACCAGCTGCGCCATGGCCACCGGCATGGACACCAGATCGGAGCCATTGACGCCGGAGTTGATCAGGATCCGCACCATCGGGATGGTGAAGATCAGCACGAAGCCCGCGCCAAGCAGGGTCTTGCTCGACTCGGAAATCGCCGCGCCCAGCTCGCCGGCCTTCATCCGATGCAGGAAGAAGGTGATCAGCACCACGATGCAGAGAATGCCACCCGGCAGATACAGCGGCTCCAGCGTACCGGACACACCGGTCTCACCAAGGATGTCCTTCCAGCCGAAGGTGAACGACATCAGCAGCGCCTTGAAGTCCGGGAATACCCGCGATGCCACCAGCAACGCGGCGAGCACCAGATACGGTGCCCAGGCCATCGGCACGGAGATCGGCGTCTTGCCGGCGACGTCCTCGATCTTCATCTCGATCTTGCCCATCCACTCGGATGGCCACTCGCTCGCCGGGGCGAAATCCCAGCTGTCCTTCGGCAGCAGGAAACCGGCCTTGGCCGCCGGCACGACGATGGCCAAACCGACCAGCGCACCGATCATCGACGGGAATTCCGGACCGAGGAACACGCCGGCCGCAGCATACGGAATGACGAAGGCCAGACCCGTGAACACCGCGAACGGCGCAATCGCCAGACCTTCGGTCCAGGATTTGTTGCGACCGAAGTAGCGGGTCATGATGCTGACCATGATCAGCGGCATGAGAATCCCGCACAGCGCATGGATGATCGCGACGCGCGAGAAGATCAGGTGGAAGAACACCTCCCAGTTACTGCCCACCGCTGCCAGCTGCTCGCTGATGCCGGTCTTGTCCAGGCCCGCACCGACGCCGACCAGAATCGGCGTGCCCACCGCGCCGAAGGATACCGGCGTGGACTGCACCATCATCCCCATGACCACTGCCGCCAGCGCCGGGAAGCCCAGCGCGACCATCAGCGGCGCCGCCACCGCGGCCGGGGTACCGAAGCCCGAGGCCCCCTCGATGAAGCAGCCGAACAGCCAGGCGACGATCAGCACCTGTACCCGACGGTCAGGGCTGACGTTGGAGAAGCCGCGCCGAATCGAACTGATTCCCCCGGAGTGTTTCAACGTGTTGAGCAGCAGAATCGCACCGAAGATGATCCAGAGGATCGCCGCGGTAAGGATCAGGCCCTGCAAGGTCGAGGCAATGACCCGGTTGAGGGTCATGTCCCAGGCCAGCAGACCGATCAGCGCAGTGAGGACGAATACCAGCGGCATGGCGTACTTGGCCGGCCAGCGAAAGCCGATCAGCAGCACACCCGCCAGCACCAGCGGCACGAAGGCCAGGATGGACAGTAGTGTTTGACTCATTTGTTGGGTCCCTGTGTTTTTGTTGTGAACCGCTTCTAATGTGTCCGGGCGTGCCCGGTGCTTCGCATGAAACGCCCCCACGCGGTGCGTCTCGCGGTGCCGAGGCCGTAACCTCGACGCCAATGCTCGAAAGCCCCGGACGCCGTGGGGCGTCTGGGGCTGTTTCCCAGCACCGCGTGCGCCAAGCCTCTGGCAGCACGCGGCCTCCTAGCCGGTCAGGCCTGGCTTGCCTTGTAACGCTGGCGCCAGGCATGCAGCAGCGGCTCGGTGTAGCCGGCCGGCTGCTCGCGCCCCTTGAACACCAGATCACAGGCCGCCTGGAAGGCCGCCGACTGAGTGTAGTCGGCGGACATGGCGCGATAGAGCGGATCACCGGCATTCTGCTGGTCGACCACCTTGGCCATACGTTCCAGGGTTTCCTGCACCTGCTCGCGAGTCACCACGCCATGGTGCAGCCAATTGGCCACGTGCTGGCTGGAGATACGCAGGGTGGCGCGATCTTCCATCAGGCCGACGTTGTGGATGTCCGGCACCTTGGAACAGCCGACGCCCTGCTCGACCCAGCGCACCACGTAGCCGAGGATGCCCTGGCAGTTGTTGTCCAGCTCCTGCTGCTTCTCCTCGGCGCTCCACTTGTCCTCGGCGACCACCGGGATGGTCAGCAGATCGTTGAGCAGCTGCTCGCGCTCGGCGGCCAGATCGACCTTTTCCAGCTCGCTCTGCACGGCCTGCACATTCACCTGGTGGTAATGCAGCGCGTGCAGGGTGGCGCCGGTCGGCGACGGTACCCAGGCGGTGTTGGCGCCGGATTTCGGATGGCCGATTTTCTGCTCGAGCATGGCCGCCATCAGGTCCGGCATGGCCCACATGCCCTTGCCGATCTGCGCCTTGCCGCGCAGGCCGCAGGCCAGGCCGACCAGCACGTTGTTGCGCTCGTAGGACTGGATCCATGGGGTGGATTTCATGTCGCCCTTGCGCAGCACCGGGCCGGCTTCCATGCAGGTGTGCATCTCGTCGCCGGTACGGTCGAGGAAGCCGGTATTGATGAAGGCCACGCGGTGCTTGGCCGCCGCGATGCAGGCCTTGAGGTTGGCGCTGGTACGGCGCTCCTCGTCCATGATGCCCATTTTCAGGGTATAGCGCGGCACACCGATCAGGTCCTCGACTCGACCGAACAGCTCGTCGGCGAAGGCGACTTCCTTCGGCCCGTGCATCTTCGGCTTGACGATGTAGACGCTGCCGGTGCGCGAGTTGCCCTTGCGCTTGAGGTCATGCTTGGCGATCAGGCTGGTGAGCACGCCGTCCATGATGCCTTCCGGGATCTCGCGGCCGTCTTCCAACAGGATCGCCGGGTTGGTCATCAGGTGACCGACATTGCGGATGAACAACAGCGAGCGACCGTGCAGCTTCAGCTCACCACCATTGGGCGCGCTGTATTCGCGGTCCGGGTTCAGGCGGCGGACGAAGCTCGAGCCACCCTTGGCCACTTCTTCGCTGAGGGTGCCCTGGGCGATACCCAGCCAGTTGCGATAGGCCAGCACCTTGTCTTCGGCGTCAACTGCGGCGACCGAGTCTTCGCAATCGAGGATGGTGGAAACCGCGGACTCGACCAACAGGTCCTTCACGCCGGCGGGATCAGTCTGGCCGATCGGGCTGTTCGGGTCGATCTGGATTTCGACGTGCAGGCCGTTGTTCTTCAGCAGCACGGCCTTCGGCTCGACCGCTTCACCCTGGAAGCCGACGAACTTCTCCGGCTGCTTGAGCCCGGTGACGCTGCCGTTCTCCAGGGTGACCTTCAGCTGACCGTCCTGCACGCGGTAGGCGGTGGCGTCGGCATGGCTGCCCTGCGCCAGCGGCGCGGCCTGATCGAGGAAATTGCGCGCGTAGGCAATGACCTTGGCGCCACGGACTTCGTTGTAGCCCGGCCCCTTCTGCGCACCGCCCTCTTCGGAGATGGCGTCGGTGCCGTAGAGCGCGTCATACAGCGAGCCCCAGCGGGCGTTGGCGGCGTTCAGCGCATAGCGGGCGTTCATGATCGGCACCACCAGCTGCGGACCGGCCTGGGTGGCGATCTCGCTGTCAACGTTGGCGGTTTCGATCTTCACCTCGCCCGGCACCGGCAGCAGGTAGCCGATGGATTCAAGGAAGGCACGGTAGGCGGCCATGTCTTTGATCGGGCCTGGGTTGGCCTTGAGCCAGCTGTCCAGCTCGACCTGCATACGGTCACGTTCGGCGAGCAGCTCACGGTTCTTCGGCGCCAGGTCGTGGACCAGGGCGTCCAGGCCCTGCCAGAAGGCGGCGGCTTCGATACCGGTGCCCGGCAGGACTTCGTCTTCGATGAAACGCTGCAGATTGGCCGCGACTTGCAGGCGGCCCAGGGTTACACGCTCGGTCATCAGTCGTTCTCCTTGTCTGTTCAGTTGGCCAGGGCAGCAACGCCGGCCTTGGCGATCTGGGCATCCTGCGCGGCGGTCACGCCGGAGACGCCGACCGAGCCGATCACCTGGCCGTCGACGACCAGCGGCACGCCGCCTTCCAGCGAGCAGACCACCGGCGCGGAGAGGAAGGCGCTGCGGCCGCCGTTGACCATGTCTTCATAGCCCTTGGTTTCGCGACGGCCGAGGGCCGAGCTGCGGGCCTTCTCGGTGGCGATGTAGGAGGCGATCGGCGCACAGCCGTCCAGACGCTCAAGCGCCAGCGGATGGCCGCCGTCGTCGGCGACGACGATGGTCACGGCCCAGCCGTTGGCCTGCGCTTCGGCACGGGCGGCGGCGAGGATGGTGGCGACTTCGGTCTGGCTCAGTACGGCTTTGCTTTTCATCTCGATTCTCCTGTCTTCGTGTTTCGGTTGTTCGCTGGCCGCCCTGGCGGGGCGACCGAACCATGAGGCGTTGCTACTGCATCGATTCCTCGACCACTTCGATCCAGTGCTTGACCGGCGTGCGACCGGCACCGTCGAGGTGGGTCTGGCAGCCGATGTTGGCGGTGACGATCACTTCCGGCTTGCCGCTCTCCAGCGCGTTGAGCTTGTTGTCGCGCAGCTGGTGGGAAATCTCCGGCTGGGTGATCGAGTAGCTGCCGGCCGAGCCGCAGCACAGGTGCGCATCCGGCACCGCAGTGAGCTGGTAGCCCAGACGGGTGAGCACGTCTTCGACCGCGCCGCCGAGCTTCTGTGCGTGCTGCAGGGTGCATGGGCAATGGAAGGCCATGCGCTTGTCGGCGCGCACATTGAGCTTTTCCAGCTCGGCGCTGCGCAGCACCTCGACCAGATCCTTGGCCAGCTCGCTGACCCGCGCGGCCTTGGCGGCGTAGGCCGGGTCATCCTTGAGCAGATGACCGTATTCCTTGACGAAGGCACCGCAGCCGCTGGCGGTCTGCACGATGGCTTCGGCACCGGCTTCGATGGCCGGCCACCAGGCGTCGATGTTGCGCCGTGCACGATCAAGGCCGGCATCCTGGGCATTGAGGTGGTAGTCCACCGCGCCACAGCAGCCGGCCTCGCGCGCCGGACTGACGCTTATGCCGAGCCGGTCGAGTACCCGCGCGGCGGCGGCGTTGGTGCTCGGCGACAGGCTCGGTTGCACGCAGCCTTCGAGCATCAGCACGCGACGGCTGTGCATCACCTGAGGGCGCGGCTTGGCCGGGCGGATCTCGCGCGGCAGATGATCCTTGAGCGAGGCCGGCATCAGCGGCTTCAGCGCGTTGCCTGCGCCCAGCAGTGCCTTGAACAGGCCGGGACGCGGGATCACTGTGCGCAGGCCGCCGCGCACCAGGCGCTCGCCCAGCGGGCGCTGCACCTGCTGCTCGATGAAATCGCGGCCGATGTCCAGCAGGTTGTGGTACTTCACCCCGGACGGGCAGGTGGTTTCGCAGTTGCGGCAGGTCAGGCAGCGGTCCAGGTGCAGCTGGGTGCTCTCGGTCACCTCGCCGCCTTCGAACATCTGCTTCATCAGGTAGATGCGCCCGCGCGGGCCGTCCAGCTCGTCGCCCAGCAGCTGGTACGTCGGGCACGTGGCATTGCAGAAGCCGCAATGCACGCACGAGCGCAGGATGCTTTCGGCTTCTTCGGCGCGCGGCAGCTTTTTCGCCGCTTCGCTCAGATTGGTTTGCATACGTCGTCAGACCTCGGAATACATGCGGCCGGGGTTGAAGATCCCCTGCGGATCCAGCGCGGCCTTGAGCTGGCGGTGATAGCGCAGCAGCGGTGCCGACAGCGGCTGGAACGGATTGGTCGTGGCACCTGCGGTAAAGCAGGTGGCATGGCCGCCGACCTCGATGGCGATGCCGCGGATGGTCACCGCGTCGGCATCGGACTTCAGCCAGCGCTGGGCACCGGCCCAGTCCAACAGCTGATCGCCGGGCAGACCCAACGCCGGCGTATTGTTCGGCAGCGACAGGCGCCACAGCGGGCGCGGGTCGGCAAAGAACGCCAGGCGCTGCTCGCGCAGCTCGTTCCAGTAGCCGGGGTCGAGATCCTCGCCACCGATGCGCTCGCGCGCCGCACCAACAGAGCCTTCGCCGCCTTCCAGACGCAGGTGCAGCGCCTGGCCATCATGGCTGGCGGCGCTGATCGGGATCGGTTGCTGGCCCCACTCGGCGAGCTTCATCAGCGCGCGGTCGAGGTCGATTTCCAGACGCAGGCTGGTGCACAGGCGTGGCTTGGGCAGGACCTTGAGCGAGACTTCGGTGAGTACGCCGAGGCAACCGAAGCTGCCGGCCATCAGGCGCGACAGGTCGTAGCCGGCGACGTTCTTCATCACCTCGCCACCGAAACGCAGGTGCTTGCCCTGGCCGGTGATGACCCGCGAGCCGAGCACGAAATCGCGCACCGAACCGCTCCACGGGCGACGCGGGCCGGACAGCCCGGCGGCGATCATGCCGCCGACGGTGGTGCCCTCGCCGAAGTGGGGCGGCTCGCAAGGCAGCATCTGCCCAGCTTCATCCAGCGCGGTTTCCAGCTCCGTCAGCGGCGTGCCGGCGCGAACGGTGACCACCAGTTCGGTAGGGTCATAGCTGACGATGCCGCGGTGCTCGCGGGTATCAAGCAGTACACCGTCGGCCTGCCGCCCGAGAAAGCTCTTGCTGCCGCTGCCCTGAATGCGCAGCGGCGTGTTGGCGGCGAGCGCCTGGTTGACCTGCTCCAGCAACTGCGCGCTGGCGTCGTTGGCGATTACGGACATCAGAAACGCTCCAGTTCGGGGAAAGGCAGCTGGCCGTTGTGGATGTGCATGCGGCCGAATTCGGCGCAGCGATGCAGGGTCGGAATGTTCTTGCCGGGGTTGAGCAGGCCACGCGGGTCGAAGGCCGCCTTCACCGCGTGGAACAGCGTCAGCTCGTCGGCGTTGAACTGCGAGCACATCTGATTGATCTTCTCGCGGCCGACGCCGTGTTCGCCGGTAATGCTGCCACCCACCTTCACGCAGAGTTCGAGGATCTTGCCGCCCAGGTCTTCGGCGCGCTCCAGCTCACCGGGCTGGTTGGCATCGAAGAGGATCAGCGGGTGCATGTTGCCGTCGCCGGCATGGAACACGTTGGCCACGCGCAGGCCGAACTGCTCGGACAGATCAGAAATACCCTTGAGCACACCCGGCAGCTCGCGCCGCGGAATGGTGCCGTCCATGCAGTAGTAGTCCGGCGAGATGCGCCCGACCGCCGGGAAGGCGTTCTTGCGCCCGGCCCAGAAACGCACGCGCTCGGCTTCGTCTTTGGCCAGGCGCACTTCGGTGGCACCGGCCAGCTTCAGCACTTCGCTGACTCGCGCGCAGTCGTCGTGAACGTCTGCTTCAACGCCGTCGAGTTCGCAGAGCAGAATCGCCTCGGCATCCACCGGATAACCGGCGTGGATGAAGTCTTCGGCAGCGCGGATCGACAGGTTGTCCATCATTTCCAGGCCACCGGGGATGATGCCGGCGGCGATGATGTCGCCGACCGCACGACCGGCCTTCTCCACCGAGTCGAAGGCAGCGAGCAGCACCTTGGCCACCTGCGGCTTGGGCAGCAGCTTGACCGTCACCTCGGTGACGATGCCGAGCATGCCTTCGGAGCCGGTGAACAGCGCCAGCAGGTCGAAGCCCGGCGAATCCAGTGCGTCGGAGCCGAGCGTCATGCGCTCGCCTTCGACGGTGAGGATGTCCACCTTGAGCAGGTTGTGCACGGTCAGGCCGTACTTCAGGCAGTGCACGCCGCCGGCGTTCTCCGCGACGTTACCGCCAATCGAACAGGCGATCTGCGACGAAGGGTCCGGCGCGTAGTACAGCTCATAGGGTGCGGCAGCCTGGGAAATCGCCAGGTTGCGCACGCCGGGCTGAACGCGGGCGAAGCGCCCAGCCGGGTCGACTTCGAGAATCTTGTTGAAACGCGCCATGACCAGCAGGATGCCCTGCTCCAGTGGCAGCGCGCCGCCAGACAGGCCGGTACCGGCGCCACGGGCAACCACCGGCACGCCGCGCTGATGGCAGAGCTTGAGCAGCGTCTCGACCTGCTCAATGCGCTCGGGCAGCACCACCAGCAGCGGCGTGGTGCGGTAGGCGGAAAGCCCGTCGCACTCGTAGGGCTTGAGGTCCTCGCTGCGGTGGAGGATGTCCAGATCGGGCAACTGCGCCTGCAGCTCGGCCAGCAGGGCGGCCTTGTCGACCTTGGGCAACGCACCATCGACGCGTTCGTCGTAGAGAATGTTCATGGCAGGTTCCGGTTCTCGTGGGTTGCAGCCAGCGCGAACGACTGCGGTGGAATGACGCATCTTTAACGTCGAAGATGGTCCCCAGTCCATGACCTAGACAACTGGTCCTACCAGTTTTTTGTAGTCGCCCGATGAAAGGCACTACCGAATAGTCCTCCAGACGGCGCTGTTACTGGTATTCAGGCATTCAGGGTAAACTCCCGCCAAACTGGTCCTACCAGTGGGAGAACGAAGAACATGCAGAACGAAAACCACAATGACCGTCGTCAAGTCGCCGATGTCGTCGCCGAGCGTATCGAACGGCTGATCGTCGACGGTGTATTGAAGGTCGGCCAGGCGCTGCCATCGGAACGCCGCCTGTGCGAGAAGCTGGGCATTTCCCGCTCGGCGTTGCGCGAGGGCCTGCGCGTATTGCGTGGACGCGGCATCATCGAGACGTCCCAGGGCCGTGGCTCTTTCGTCGCCGAACTGTCCGGCAACCACGATGCCAGCCCGCTGATGCACCTGTTCAACTCGCAACCGCGCACGCTCTACGACCTGCTGGAAGTACGCGCGCTGCTGGAAAGCGAGTCGGCGCGGCTGGCCGCCCTGCGCGGCACCGATGCGGATTTCGTGCTGCTCGGCCGCCGTTACGAGGAAATGCTCGCCGCCCACGCCAGCGAGGACGGCGCCGACCCCCGCGAGCACGCCCGCCTCGACCACGCGTTTCATCTGGCGATCTGCGAGGCCTCGCACAACCCGGTGCTGGTGCACACGCTGCAGTCGCTGACCGACCTGATGCTCAGCACGGTTTTCGCCTCGGTGAACAACCTCTACCACCGACCGGCGCAGAAGAGGCAGATCGACCGCCAGCACTCGCGTCTCTATCACGCGGTGATCGAGCGTCTGCCGGAACAGGCCCAGCGCGCCGCGCGCGACCATATCCACGGCATTCGCGACAATCTCAAGGAGATCGAGCAGGAAGAGCAGCGCCTGGTGCGCGCCACCATGCGCCTTGAAGGCTGGACCTGAGGCGTATGTAGCGTTTACCGAGCGCGGCTACAGCCCTGGCCGGAGAGCCGCACCCGTGCCGCGCCCAAGTCGCATGCTAGACTCGCCGCTCTTTTCCGCTAGCTCTGACGCACCGTGTCCGAAATTCATGACTGGCTAAGTGCCGACTGCCTCCCCTCCCCCCTCGATCCCGCCCTGCACGACTGGCTCTACGTCGACAAGGGCTCGCTCACCCGCCGCCTGACCGAGCTGGCCGATGGCGCCTTCAGCGTGACGCCGCTACACGAAGCCTGGCAGCCCCTGCGCGCCGACGAGTGCGCCGCGCTCGGCGTTCCGGCCGACAGCGAGGGCTGGGTGCGTGAAGTCTATCTGTGCGGTCATGGCCAGCCCTGGGTGTTCGCCCGCAGCGTCGCCGCGCGAGCGCAGCTGGAGGACTCCGGCCTCGACCTGCAGCGCCTGGGCAATCGTTCCCTGGGTGAGCTGTTGTTCAGCGATCCGGCCTTTGCCCGCGGCACGCTCGAGGCCTGTCATTACCCCGCGCGCTGGCTACCGGATGCGTGCCGTGTCGACGGCCTCTGGGCGCGGCGCTCGTGCTTCCGCCAGAATCGGCTCGGCGTGCTGGTCGCCGAGGTGTTCCTCCCCGAGCTGTGGCAGGCCGCCGCCGTCATGCCCTGAGCGCGCCGCTCTGCATGCCCCCTTCCGCCAAGGAGAGCCGTTGATGTATCTGAAACTGCTGCAATCGTGCAATCGCCTGCACCCGCGCGCCTGGGACTTCATCCAGCTGATGCGCCTGGACCGGCCCATCGGCACCTATCTGCTGTTATGGCCGACGCTATGGGCGCTGTGGATCGCTGCCGAAGGCGTGCCCAGCGCGAAGAATCTGTTCATCTTCGTCACCGGCGTGATCCTGATGCGCGCCGCCGGCTGCGTGGTCAACGACTTCGCCGACCGCAACTTCGATGGCCACGTGCAACGCACCCAGGCGCGCCCCATGGCCACCGGCAAGATCAGCTCGCGCGAGGCCTGGACGCTGTTCGCCGTGCTGGTGGGCCTGAGCTTCGGCCTGGTGCTGCTGACCAACGCGACCACCGTCTACCTGTCCTTCGGCGCCCTGGCGCTGGCCGCCTGCTACCCGTTCATGAAGCGCTACACCTTCTATCCGCAGGTGGTGCTCGGCGCGGCCTTCTCCTGGGGCATGCCGATGGCCTTCACCGCGGAGACCGGCAGCCTGCCGCCCGAGGCCTGGCTGTTGTTCATCGCCAACCTGCTGTGGACGGTGGCCTACGACACCTACTACGCCATGGCCGACCGCGAGGACGACCTGAAGATTGGCATCAAGTCCACCGCCATCCTCTTCGGCGAAGCGGACCGCGTCATCATCGTCACCCTGCAGGGCCTGGCGCTGTTCTGCCTGCTCCTTGCCGGCGTGCGCTTCGAGCTGGGCCAGTGGTTCCACCTCGGGCTGGTGGTCGCCGCCGGCTGCTTCGCCTGGGAGTTCTGGAAAACCCAATCGCGCAAACCGCAGATCTGCTTCAAGGCGTTCCTGCACAACCACTGGGCAGGACTGGCGATCCTGGCGGGCATCGTGCTGGACTACGCCACCAAGGCTTAAGCCCAGGCGTGCCGGGCTAGAGCGCCGGAGCACGGCAGCCTGCTGCCGTCTGCCTGTCACATGGCTGCAATAATTCCGTTATCTAATGCCGGACGACAAGAACAGACCCGAGGCTTGACCATGAACGGCAAGAGCATACTGATCGTCGATGACGAGGCGCCGATCCGGGAGATGATCGTCGTCGCCCTGGAAATGGCCGGCTATGACTGTCTCGAAGCAGAGAACACCCAGCAGGCCCACGCGCTGATCATCGACCGCAAGCCGGACCTGATCCTGCTCGACTGGATGCTGCCCGGCACTTCGGGCATCGAGCTGGCGCGCCGCCTCAAGCGCGACGAGCTGACCGCCGACACGCCGATCATCATGCTCACCGCCAAGGGTGAAGAGGACAACAAGATCCAGGGCCTGGAAGTCGGCGCCGACGACTACATCACCAAGCCCTTCTCGCCGCGCGAGCTGGTAGCCCGCCTGAAGGCCGTGCTGCGCCGTGCGACGCCAGTGGACAGCGAATCGCCGATCGAGATCGGCGGCCTGCTGCTCGACCCGGTCAGCCACCGCGTCACCATCGACGGCAAACCGGCCGAGATGGGCCCCACCGAATACCGCCTGCTGCAGTTCTTTATGACCCACCAGGAACGCGCCTACACCCGCAGCCAGCTGCTCGATCAGGTCTGGGGCGGCAATGTCTATGTAGAAGAGCGCACCGTCGATGTGCATATCCGCCGGCTGCGCAAGGCGCTCGGCGAAGCCTACGAGAACCTGGTGCAGACGGTACGCGGCACCGGTTATCGTTTCTCCAGCAAAAGCTGAGCACGCCGGGTGAGCATGCGTCCCGGCGTCTTCCACCCCATCATCGCCACCTTTCTGGAGTGCATCGGTTGAATCAGGACTGGCAAGGAGCCCTCGTGCGTCGCCTGCTGCTTCTGCTGGGCGGCTGCCTGCTGCTGGGACTGCTGACCGGCGAATATGCCTGGGCGCTGGTCCTTGGCCTGACCGGCTACCTGATCTGGACCCTGCGCCAGCTGCTGCGCCTTCAGCGCTGGCTGCGGCGTGCCGACCCGGACGAAGCACCGCCGGATTCGGCCGGCATCTGGGGCGATATCTTCGACAGCCTCTACCAGCTGCAGCGCCGCGACCTGCGCCTGCGCGGCGAACTGCAAGGCATCATCGATCGCGCCCAGGGCTCTACCGCGGCACTCAAGGACGCGGTGATCATGCTCGACAGCGATGGCAATCTGGAATGGTGGAACCCCGCCGCCAACCGCCTGCTGGGGCTGAAGAAGCCGCAGGACGCCGGCCACCCGATCGGCAACCTAGTGCGTCATCCGGCGTTCAAGGAGTACTTCGACGGCGGCAACTATGACCAGCCGCTGGAGCTGGCCTCGCCCGTCGATGACCGCATTCGCCTGCAGTTCAACATCACTCGCTACGGCAACCGCGAGCACCTGCTGCTGGTCCGCGACGTCACCCGCCTGCACCAGCTGGAGCAGATGCGCAAAGACTTCGTCGCCAACGTATCCCACGAGCTGCGCACGCCGCTCACCGTCATCGCCGGCTATCTGGAGACGCTGCTGGAAAACGCCGACGCGGTGAACCCGCGCTGGCTCCGGGCGCTGCAGCAGATGAATCAGCAGGCCGGGCGCATGCAGCACTTGCTCAACGACCTGCTCCTGCTGGCTCGTCTGGAAACCAGCAGTCGCCCGACCGACAACCAGCCGGTGGCGGTGGGCCTGCTGCTGCAATCGATCGTCAGCGATGCCCGCGCACTATCTGGCAGCCGCGGCCACCTGATCAGCCTCGATGCCGACCCGGCGCTGCTGCTCAAGGGCAGCGAGACGGAGCTGCGCAGCGCCTTCTCCAACCTGGTGTTCAATGCAGTGAAGTACACACCCGATGGTGGCAGCGTGCATGTGCGCTGGTGGAGTGACGAGGTGGGCGCGCACCTGAGTGTCGAGGACAGCGGTATCGGCATCGAGCAGAAGCACCTGCCACGCCTGACCGAGCGTTTCTACCGCGTCGACTCCAGCCGTGCCAGCAGCACCGGCGGCACGGGACTGGGGCTTGCCATCGTCAAGCACGTGCTGCTGCGCCACCAGGGCCGCCTGGATATCAGCAGTACACCTGGCCGAGGCAGCCGCTTCTCCTGCCACTTCCAGAACAGCCAGGTGTCCGAACGCTGACCCGCTGCCTGCGCGAGCCGGAAAAATCCCGGCTCATCGCTTGAAAAGCCGGCCCGCCGCCGCCATCCTGTCGCGATCATTGGCTACCCGACCCCTTCATGGACCCCTCCCCCAGTTACGCCGCCTCGTCCTATTTCGCCGATTTCGGTCTGATTCTCTTTGCCCTGTTCCTCGTGCTGCTCAACGGCTTCTTCGTTGCCGCCGAGTTCGCCATGGTCAAGCTGCGCTCCACCAAGGTGGAAGCGATCGCCAGCCGGCACGGCTGGCGCGGGCACATCCTGCGCACCGTTCACGCTCAGCTCGACGCCTACCTTTCGGCCTGCCAGCTGGGCATCACCCTGGCTTCGCTCGGCCTCGGCTGGGTCGGCGAGCCGGCTTTCGCGCACCTGCTCGAACCGCTGTTGGCCAGCATCGGCATCCAGTCCCAGGCGCTGGTGCACGGCATCGCTTTCTTCACCGCCTTCTTCATCATTTCCTACCTGCATATCGTGGTTGGTGAGCTGGCGCCGAAGTCCTGGGCGATCCGCAAGCCGGAGCTGCTATCGCTGTGGACGGCCGTTCCGCTGTACCTGTTCTACTGGCTGATGTACCCGGCCATCTACCTGCTCAATGCCAGTGCCAACGCCATTCTGCGCATTGCCGGCCAGGGCGAGCCGGGGGCGCACCACGATCATCACTACAGCCGCGACGAGCTCAAGCTGATCCTGCATTCCAACCGCGCCCGCGACCCCGGCAACCAGCAGATCCAGGTGCTGGCCTCGGCGGTGGAAATGAGCGAGCTGGAAGTCGTCGACTGGGCCAACTCCCGCGAGGATCTGCTGCAACTCGAGCACGATGCGCCGCTGAGCGAGGTCCTCGAGGTCATTCGCCGCCACAAGTACAGCCGCTACCCGGTCTACGACAACCAGCAGGGCGAGTACGTCGGCTTGCTGCACATCAAGGATCTGCTGCTGGCGCTGGCCGCCGATGATCACCTGCCCGAGCACTTCTGCCTGAACGAGCTGCTGCGCCCACTGGAGCGGGTGTCCAAGCACATGCCGTTGGCCAGCCTGCTCGAGCAGTTTCGTCAGGGAGGGGCGCATTTCGTACTGGTCGAGGAAGGCGACCACAAGGTGATTGGCTTCCTGACCATGGAAGACGTGCTCGAAGTGCTGGTTGGCGACATCCAGGACGAACATCGCAAGACCGAACGCGGCGTGCTTGCCTACCAGCCCGGCAAGCTGCTGGTCCGCGGCGACACCCCGCTGTTCAAGCTGGAGCGCCTGCTGGAGATCGATCTCGATCACGTCGAGGCCGAAACCCTTGCCGGTCTGGTTTACGAGACGCTGAAACGTGTCCCCGATGAAGACGAAGTGCTCCAGGTCGATGGCCTGCAGATAGTCATCAAGAAGATGCGCGGACCGAAGATCGTCTTGGCCAAGGTTCTTCGTTTTCCGGGATAGATCGCCCGCCATTGCTGGCCAACCATAGTTACCTTTTCGTTTACATACCGCTCGCTAATCCTTGATTTACAAGTATTAACGACCGCCCATCGTGATACGCAGAATTATTTTCAGACAGCGCCAGTCCACGCCATAGGCGGCTCGCTTGAGCCGCCACCGATTTCTTATCGAATGACGATGGAGCTTCCCGCATGCGCATCAATGGTTTGACTACCACAACCGCCTTGGCCCTGTGCCTGGCAGCCACCTCTCAGGCTTTCGCTCAATCGGCCACCGGCCCGATCTCCACGTTCGGCGTCATTGGCTCGCACAATCAGTACAAGCTGACCGTGAACGACGAAAGCGACAAGGAGCGCCTCAACCAGGGCGGGCTGTACTACAACTTCGGCAACAAGATGACCGGACAGGAAGGCTTCATCTACCAGGCCGGAATCGAAGGTCAGTACCGTGAAAAAGACGATGTGGAATATCTATCCGCTCGCGCCGATCTCGACCTGGGCCTGCGCGCAGCCCTGAGTACCAACAACTATGTCGACCTGATTGTCGGCGGCGGCTACGACTGGGGACGCATCGAGCAGGATGACGTACGCGTCGGCATCTTCGAGGAAGACGTCAAGCTGACCACCCGCTCGCCATTCGCCAAGGCAGGTATCGGCTACAACTACCTGACGCCCGACTACACCGTGCGCCTTGAAGTGGGCGCCCGCTATTCCATTGAAGCGGACAGCAAGCTGAAGGTTGGCGGCGAAAGCGACACCGTCGACCTCAAGGACAAGGTCAACCCCTACGGTGAGCTGAGCGTGCTGTGGAACAAGGGCATCAACAACATGCCAATCAGCACCAGCCTGTACTACACCCAGACCCGCTACGAGATCGACAGTGACAGCGAGTTCGCCGAAAACAGCAAACTCAAGCAGGAACAGGTCGGTTTGAAGGTCGGCCTGGCGTTCTGAGTCGCTGAAGTTGCCGGCCTGTCATGAACGGACCGGTGAGCGGCCAGCGCGGCTACTCACCCCCCACGGCGAAGTTCGGCAGGCTGTTGACCGGCTGCGAGAAGTCGAAGGGAATCGACTCGATCGCCAGGCCGACGTTGCGCTGCACCACGAAGTGCAGGTGCGGCCCGGTGCTGTTGCCGGTGTTGCCGGAGCGGGCAATACGTGTACCGCTCTCGACTCGCTGGCCCTCGCGCACGGCCACCGAGCCCTTCATCAGGTGCAGGTAGACGCCCATGGTGCCGTCGTCATGCATGATGCGCACGAAATTGCCGGCCGGGTTGTTGCCCCGCCCGCTCTGCTCGTTCTCGATCTTCACCACCATGCCGCCGCGCGCGGCGACGATGGGCGTGCCTTCGGGCATGGCGATGTCGACCGCGTAGCGACCCTTGGGCGTGAAATGGCTGTACTGGCCGTTGGCGCCCTGGGTCAGGCGGAACGGACCGCCGCGCCATGGCAGCGGATACTTGTAAGGTTTGGGCAGCAGGCGCGGATCGCCCAGGGCATGGCGAAGCTTGGGCGTGTACTTGAGTGGCTTGCTGGCATCGCGCGGGGCCAGGGTGGCCAGACGAATCTGACTGCGCGGCGGCAATACCCAGCGAATCGGCTTGGCCGGTGCCCCGACGGCATTGACGACGTTTTCCAGCTTCAGCTCGATATCGACCGGCGCGAACAGGTCGTTACGCACCAGCAGCGTCTCGCCTGCCGCGTGCTTGCGGGTTTCCAGTTTGACCTGGGTGTCGAGCTTTTCCACCATGCGGTCACTGAAGACGAAAACCTGCGCGCCAGGCGCAGCCTGGTCGCTGTAGGTCACGACCCCATTGGCGTCGGTGTATTTGTAGATGGTCAGGGCCAGCGCCGGCGTAGCCAGCAGCGGCAGCCCGAGCAACAAAAGAATGCGCCCCAGCATAACGGCAGTTTCTAGTGGTTATAGTGTTGGAGCGGGAAGACTAGCAGTGCCGGCGGACCTGTGCGAGCCACCGACCGTCGGGGTGTGATGCTCGTCAGTTTGTCTGCGCGGCCAGGCGCCGAACGGTCGCCTGGCCGGGTCGAATCAGGCGCCTGGGACGAAGTGCCGCTGCGCGGTACCACGGGCGATCAGGCGCGACAGGTAGTCCATCTTCTGCGGATCGCGATCAACGAAGCGGAACGACAGCTGCAGCCACTCGCTGTCGGGCTTGGGTTCGAACGCGGCGACGGCATGCAGGTAGCCATTGAGACGGGCGACCTCACCGCCCTCGCCCTGCTCGAGATCGAGCACGGCGCTTTCCAGCACCTGCGGCAACTGCTCGCCGCGTTTGACCACCAGCAGCGCTTCCTTGAGGCTCAGCGCCTTGATCACGCAGGCGACACTGCCGTTGGCCAGGCGCAACTGGCCCTGCCCGCGACCGGACGCGGCACCGGCTGGTGCGCTGGCAGGCGCTGCACTGGGCTGAATCAGCGGCGAGGCCTTGGCTTCGGCGGCCGGAGCGGCGGGTCGTACCACCTCGGCCTTGCCGCCCGTCAGCGCGGCCAGCGAGTCGTTGGCCATGCCGGTCGCCAGAGTTCGCGTCGGCGCGCTGGCGGCCAGGGCATCCAGCTTGCCGGCGCGGCCGAGGGCCTTGCGTACCTTGCTGGTGAGCTGTTCGTTGGAAAACGGCTTGCCGATGAAATCCGAAACGCCGGCCTGAATGGCCTGTACCACGTTCTCCTTGTCGCCACGGCTGGTGACCATGATGAACGGCGTGATCTTCAGCGCATCCTGCGTGCGGCACCAGGTCAGCAGCTCCAGACCTGACATCTCCGGCATTTCCCAATCACAGAGGATCAGGTCGAAGCGCTCACGGCTGAGTATTTGCTGGGCCTTGCGCCCGTTGACCGCATCCTCGATGCGAATGCCGGGAAAGTGACTACGGAGCGCCTTCTTCACCAGATCCCTGATAAAGGGCGCGTCATCCACCACCAGCACACTGACCTTGCTCATCCTTAACTCCTGCTCGAATGCCGGCAAGCATAGCCGCAGGATCGGATCGACAAAAGCACGAGTGGCCATTGCCCGTGAAGTTGTTGCGCCCGATCAACCCAGCGACGCGGGTCACGGGCGGGACATGCCCCCGCGGCCACGGCATACTTGCGCCTTTCGCCAGCTTCGCGAGGCCGCCCATGCTTCAGCACAATCGGGTTCAGCACATTCTTGTCGCCCACGATCTCAGCCCGGACGCCGATCTCGCGCTGCAACGTGCCGCCGGCCTGGCGCGCCAGACCGGTGCTCGCATCAGCCTGCTTTACGTACTCGACGAGCGCGACGCCGGGAGCGACGAACAGCAGGCACGCGCACTCCTGCAGCAACGCCTGCAGGAGAACGGGCTGGGTCAGCTCGAACCCTGGATTCGCCGCGGGCAGCCGGTGGAGGAGATCCTCACCCAGGCCGAGGGGCTGGAGGCCGATCTGCTGGTGCTGGGCCGCCATCACAAGGGGTCGAGCCAGGGATTCGCCGGCACCACGCTGGAGCGCGTCATGCTGGAAAGCCGGGCGCCGCTGTTGCTGGCTATCACCCCGGCGGAGGCCCCGTATCATCGCGCCGTGGCTGCGCTGGATTTCTCCCGCTGCGCCACGCGCGCCATGCACTGCGCTTGGGAGTTGCTGGGCGAAGGTGCCGAACTGCACGCTCTGCACATCGACGAGATGGCCGAAGTACACGGCCCCGATTACGAAGGTCTGTCGCTGCAGCAGGAGCTGTTCGACCAGCTGATCGAAGATATCCAGCCGCAGCTGCCGGATACCGGCGCGCTGCTGAGCTACAGCCTGCATCAGGGCGAGCGCAACAATTGTATGGACGAGGCGCTGCGCGACCTGCAACCGCAGCTGCTGGCCCTTGGCAGTCACAGCCGCGGTGAACTGAGCAGCGCTCTGCTTGGCAGCCTCGCCCGGCAGTTTATCGACAACCCGCCCTGCGACATCCTGATCGCGCGCTGAAGCGCATCTCTGCCCGCCTGCGCCCGACGGCTCGGGTGCATGCGGGCACAGCATCACTGATCGGCACGCCACCATCAGGTTGCGTCCTTGCAAACCCCTGCTACGTTTAGAGCCAGAACAACAATAAGAAGAAGACGCCCATGAGCCTCGCTTCGACTCGTTTCTGGTCCCGCTTTCCAGCTCCCATCTCTGCGACTTTCCACGACGACGTGATGCCCCGCGCACGAGTGCGTTCGCCGTGCGTGCATCAATGCCTGGCCGCTGCATTCAGCCCGCCGGCGATCCACGGCATTGCGCGCCTGACCGTCTGCCCAGCTTTCCCCTAACCCGCCCATACGGACCGCTTCGCATGGGGCGAACCCGTATGCCGAGCAAACCGTGCAAGGAGATACGCATGAAGCTTTCAGCAATCGCAGCGGCAACCCTGACGGCAGTGGTCGCCGTACCCGCCTCGGCCGAGATTTCCGACGGCAAGGTGAAGATCGGCATCCTCAACGACCAGTCCGGCGTGTATGCCGATTTCGGCGGCAAGTGGTCGTTCGAGGCAGCGAAGATGGCTGCAGAGGACTTTGGCGGCAAGGTACTCGACGCGCCCATCGAGATCGTCACCGCCGATCACCAGAACAAGCCGGACATCGCCTCCAACATCTCGCGGCAGTGGTACGACCGCGAGCAGGTCGACTCGATCATGGAGCTGACCACGTCCTCGGTGGCGCTGGCGGTACAGGGCATTTCCAAGAGCAAGAAGAAGATTAACCTGGTGACCGGCGCCGCCACCACGGAGCTGACCGGCAAGCAGTGCTCACCCTATGGCTTCCACTGGGCCTATGACACCCATGCGCTGGCGGTCGGCACTGGCGGCGCACTGGTTTCCCAGGGTGGCGACAGCTGGTATTTCCTCACCGCCGACTACGCCTTCGGCTACTCGCTGGAAGAGCAGACTGGCAAGTTCGTCAAATCCAAGGGCGGCGAAATCAAGGGCGCGGTACGCCATCCGCTGGCGAGCACCGATTACTCGTCGTTCCTCTTGCAGGCGCAATCCTCCGGCGCCAAGGTCATCGGCCTGGCCAACGCTGGCCTGGACACCGCCAACAGCATCAAGCAGGCCGCCGAGTTCGGCATCGTCGCCGGCGGCCAGCGCCTCGCCGCGCTGCTCTTTACCCTCGCCGAAGTGCACGGCCTGGGCCTCGACGCCGCCCAGGGCCTGACCCTGACCGAAAGTTTCTACTGGGACCGCGACGACAAATCCCGCGAGTTCGGCGAACGCTTCTTCAAGCGCACCGGCCGTATGCCGAACATGGTCCACGCCGGCACCTACTCCGGCGTCATGCAGTACCTCAAGGCGATCGAGAAGGCCGGCACCGACGCCACCGAGCCGGTCGCCAAGGCGATGCACGAGATGCCGGTGGACGACGTTTTCGCGCGCAACGCCAAGGTAGGCGCCAATGGCCGACTGATCAGCGACGTCTACCTGATGGAAGTGAAAAAGCCTGAGGAAAGCAAGCGCGCCTGGGACTACTACAAGGTGCTGGCCACGGTGCCGGGCGACGAGGCCTACATCAAGCCGGCCGATAGCGGCTGTGAACTGGTCGGGCAGTGAGCATGGCTGCAGCGCAAAGCCTAAACGCCGGCGGACCGACCGCCGGCACAGCCACGGACGCGCCGGTCATGCTCTCGGCGCGAGGTCTACGCAAGGAGTTCGGCGGCTTCGTCGCCGTCAACAACGTCGACCTGGACGTGCGCCATGCACAGATGCACGCCCTGATCGGCCCCAATGGCGCCGGCAAGACCACAGTGTTCAACCTGCTGACCAAGTTCCTGCAGCCCACCAGCGGAACCATCCGCCTGCTCGACCAGGACATCACCCGCACCGACCCGGCCAAGGTGGCGCGCATGGGGCTGGTTCGCTCGTTCCAGATCTCGGCGGTATTCCCGCACCTTAGCGTGCTGGACAACGTGCGCGTTGCCCTGCAGCGGCCGGGCGGGCTGGCCACGCAGTTCTGGCTGCCGATGCGCTCGCTCAACCGCCTCAACGAGCGCGCCATGCAGCTGATCGAGTCGGTCGGCCTGGCCGACAAGCGCAACGAGCTGGCGGCTGATCTCTCCTACGGTCGCAAACGCGTACTGGAGATCGCCACCACCCTGGCGCTGGAGCCCAAGGTACTGCTGCTGGACGAACCCATGGCCGGCATGGGCCACGAAGACGTGCACGTGGTGGCCGAGATCATCCGCGAGGTGGCCACCCAGCGCGCGGTGCTGATGGTCGAGCACAACCTTAAGGTGGTCGCTGACCTCTGCCATCAGGTGACCGTGCTGCAGCGCGGCGAAATCCTTACTTCCGGCGACTACCGCACGGTCAGCCAGGACGAGCGCGTGCGCGTGGCCTACATGGGGACCGACGATGACTGAACCCTTGCTCAGCGTGCGCGACCTCAACGCCTGGTATGGCGAAAGCCATGCCCTGCACGGCATCGACCTCGACGTGCACCAGGGCGAGACGGTGACCCTGCTCGGCCGCAACGGCGTCGGCAAGACCACCGCGCTACGCTCGATCGTCGGCATCATCCGCAAGCGCAGCGGCAGCATCCGCTTCGACGGCAAGGACATGCTGCGCGTACCGCTGCACCGCACCGCTCGCCACGGCATCGGTTATGTACCGGAAGAACGCGGCATCTTTTCCACACTGACGGTGGAGGAGAACCTCACCCTGCCGCCGGTGATCGCCAAGGGCGGCATGACCCTGGCCGAGATCTACCAGCTGTTCCCCAACCTCGAGGAACGCCGCAAGAGCCCCGGCACCAAGCTATCCGGTGGTGAGCAGCAGATGCTGGCGATGGCGCGCATCCTGCGCACCGGCGCCAAGCTGCTGCTGCTCGACGAACCCACCGAAGGCCTGGCGCCGGTGATCATCCAGCGCATCGGCGAGGTGCTGCAGACACTTAAGCAGCGCGGCATGACCATCCTGCTGGTGGAACAGAACTTCCGCTTCGCCAGCAAGGTGGCCGACCGCTTCTATGTAGTCGATCACGGCAAGGTCATCGATTCGTTCGACGTCGCCGATCTGCCCGGCCGCATGACCATGCTCAACGAAGCCCTGGGGGTCTGATGACGACGATTTTCGATGTGCCGATCCAGGCGTTCCTCGGCCAGCTCTTGATCGGCCTGATCAACGGCTCGTTCTACGCCATGCTCAGCCTGGGCCTGGCGATCATCTTCGGCATGCTGAAGATCATCAACTTCGCCCACGGCGCGCAATACATGATCGGCGCCTTCGCCGGCTATCTGCTGCTGGCGACCCTCGGCATCGGCTACTGGCCGGCGCTGATCCTCGCGCCGATCATCGTCGGCCTGTGCAGCGCGGTGATCGAGCGCCTCGCGCTATCGCGGCTATACAACCTCGACCACCTCTACAGCCTGCTCTTCACCTTCGGCCTGGCGCTCGCCCTGGAAGGCGCGTTTCGCTACTTCTATGGCTCCTCCGGGCAGCCCTACGCCGTGCCGAAAGAACTGGCCGGTGGCTACAACCTGGGCTTCATGTTCCTCCCCAAGTACCGCGCCTGGGTCGTGCTGGCCTCCCTGGTGATCTGCATCGCCAGCTGGCTGCTGATTGAGAAGACCAAGCTCGGCGCCTACCTGCGTGCCGCCACGGAAAACCCGACGCTGGTGCGCACCTTCGGCATCAACGTGCCGCTGCTGCTGACCTTCACCTACGGCATGGGCGCAGCGCTGGCCGGCCTGGCCGGCATGCTCGCCGCGCCGATCTACCAGGTCAGCCCGCTGATGGGCTCGAACCTGATCATCGTGGTGTTCGCGGTGGTGGTGGTCGGCGGCATGGGCTCGATTCTCGGCGCCATCATCACCGGCTACATGCTCGGCATCCTCGAGGGGCTGACCAAGGTGTTCTATCCGGAGGCTTCCAACATCGTGATCTTCGTGATCATGGCGATCGTACTGCTGGTGCGCCCGGCCGGCCTGATGGGGAGGGACGCCTGATGAACAGCCAGGTGAACGTCACGCCGACCACCAAACGCCCGCTGCTGCGCCTGGAGACCGTGCTGATCCTGATCGGCGTGGTCGCGCTGGCGCTGGCACCGTTCTACTTCTACCCGATCTTCCTGATGAAGGTGCTGTGCTTCGCCCTCTTCGCCTGCGCCTTCAACCTGCTGCTCGGCTACACCGGCATCCTCTCCTTCGGCCACGCGGCGTTCTTTGGCGGTGCGGCGTATTTCACCGCCCACGCGGTCAAGGAGTGGGGATTACCGCCGGAGCTGGGCATTCTCATCGGCGTTGCCGGCGCGGCGTTTCTCGGGTTGATCATCGGCTTTCTGGCGATCCGCCGGCAGGGCATCTACTCGACGATGATCACCCTGGCGCTGTCGCAGATGTTCTTTTTCTTCTGCCTGCAGGCACCCTTCACCCACGGTGAAGACGGCATTCAGAACGTTCCACGTGGGCACCTGCTCGGCTTCATCGATCTGCAGGAGCCGCTGTACATGTACTTCTTCGTGCTGTCGGTGTTCCTCGCCGGGATGCTGCTGATCTGGCGCGTGATCAACTCGCCGTACGGCATGATCCTGCGCTCGATCCGCGAGAACGAGAACCGCGCCATTTCCCTGGGCTATTCGGTGTCGCGCTACAAGCTCGGCGCCTTCGTCATGTCCGCCGCGCTGGCCGGGCTGGCTGGCGGGCTGAAGGCACTGGTGTTCCAGTTCGCCACGCTGACCGATGTCAGCTGGCAGATGTCCGGGGAGGTGGTGCTGATGACCTTGCTCGGCGGCATTGGCACGCTGGTCGGCCCGGTTTTTGGCGCGGCGCTGGTGACCACGCTGGGCAATTACTTCGCCACATCGGAGCTACCGGTGACGCTGGTCACCGGCATCATCTTCATGGTCTGCGTACTGGTGTTCCGGCGCGGGATGATCGGCGAACTCTATGCCTCGCGGCTGGGCAAGAAGCTGGAGCGGCGTGCCGAGGACTGACGTTCTCAGCCGGCGGACTCGAGCAGCTCGTGCAGTTCGACGAACTGCTGGCTCAGCTTGTGCCGCGGGTCCAGGTAAACCAGCGGCGTGCAGGCCTGGTGCGACTCGCGCATCTTCACCGAACTCATCAGGTAGACCGGTAGCACCGGAAGACCCTCGCTCAGCAGTTCATCGATCATTTGCTGCGGCAGCGCGGCACGCGGCTGGAACTGATTGACCACGATGCCCTCGACCTCGAGCGTATCGTTGTGGTCTTCCTTCATCTCCTCGATCTCGTCGAGCAGGCTGTACAGCGCCTGGCGGGAAAAGCTGTCGCAGTCGAAGGGGATCAGGCAGCGATCAGCTGCGATAAGCGCAGAGACCGTATAAAAATTCAGCGCCGGCGGGGTGTCGAGGTAAATCCGGTCATAGTCCTCGGCAAGACCGTCGAGCAATTTTCGCAGCTTGTTGATCTTGTGCTTGGCCTCCAGCTTGGGCTGCAGGTCGGCCAGCTCTGCCGTCGCGCTGATCAAATGCAGATTGTCGAAGGCCGTTTCTAGAATGGGCGGGCGCGCCTTCTTGCCAGCGGTACCGCCGGCGAGAATCTGCTTGAAGAAATCGGCGATGCCGGTGGGAATGTCATCGCCGGTCAGCCCGGTCAGGTAATGCGTGGAGTTTGCCTGGGCGTCCAGATCCACCAGCAGCGTGCGGTAGCCTTGCGATGCACTGACCGCTGCCAGGTTGCAGGCGATGCTCGACTTGCCGACACCGCCCTTCTGATTGAACACGACCCTGCGCATGACTTGCCTCCCAAAATGTACCTGAGCGGTCGAGTCTATACGGCAAATGTGTCGCTCAGGTTATCCGCAACGGCAAACCCGACCAAAGTCAGACGGCAACGGGTGCCTTGATGTGCGGATGCGCTTCGTAGCCAACCAGCTCGAAGTCCTCGAAGCGGAAGGCGAACAGGTCCTTCACGTCCGGATTGAGCTTCATGGTCGGCAGCGGCAACGGCTCGCGGGTCAGCTGCAGGTCGGCCTGCTCCAGGTGATTGGCGTACAGGTGACAGTCGCCGCCGCTCCAGATGAACTCCCCCGGTTGCAGGTCGCAGACCTGCGCCACCATCAGCGTCAGCAGCGCATAGCTTGCGATGTTGAACGGCACGCCGAGGAAAATATCCGCCGAGCGCTGGTACAGCTGGCAGCTGAGCTTGCCGTCGGCGACGTAGAACTGGAACAGCGCGTGGCACGGCGGCAACGCCATCTGCTCGACCAGCGCCGGGTTCCAGGCCGAAACGATCAGGCGGCGCGAATCCGGATTCTTCTTGATCATCGCCAGCAGATTGGCGATCTGATCGATCGATTCACCGTTTGGCGCCGGCCACGAGCGCCACTGGTAGCCGTACACCGGCCCCAGCTCACCATTCTCGTCGGCCCACTCATCCCAGATGCGCACGCCATTCTCTTTCAGGTACTTGATGTTGGTGTCGCCCTGAAGGAACCACAGCAGCTCGTGGATGATGGACTTGAGGTGGCACTTCTTGGTGGTGACCAGCGGAAAGCCTTCGGCCAGATCGAAACGCATCTGATGGCCGAACACGCTGTAGGTGCCAGTGCCGGTACGGTCGCTCTTGAAGGTGCCGTGTTCGCGCACGTGGCGCATCAGGTCGAGGTACTGTTTCATCGATTGACTCGAAGCAGGCGCCGAAGCGCGGTGAAAAGGCTGCGCGAATAGTAAAAGGCCTGCGCCCCGCTTGTCGCCCTTATGGCGACAGGCAGGGCAACGGAATCAGGCCGGAGCCCGGCCGGCGGCGCGGCGATAGGCCCAGGCGATCATCCCGGCGCCGAGCAGCACCATTGGCACGCAGAGCAGCTGGCCCATGGTCAGCCAGCCGAACGCCAGGTAGCCCAGCTGTGCATCCGGCACACGGACGAACTCGACGATGAAGCGGAAGATGCCGTAGCACACCGCGAACAGTCCGGAGACCGCCATGGTCGGCCGCGGCTTGCGCGAATAGAACCAGAGGATCAGGAACAGCGCGACGCCCTCCAGGGCGAACTGATAGAGCTGCGACGGGTGCCGCGCCAGTTGCTGCGGGTCGGTCGGGAAGACCATCGCCCAGGGCACATCGGTGGCCTTGCCCCACAGCTCGGCGTTGATGAAGTTGCCGATTCGTCCGGCGCCCAGACCGATCGGCACGAACGGCGCGATGAAGTCCATCAGCTCGAAGAAGCTCTTGCCGTTGCGCCGGGCGAAGATCCAGCTGCACAGCAGCACGCCGATCAGGCCGCCGTGGAAGGACATGCCGCCCTTCCACACCTGCAGGATCAGGCTCGGCTGGTTGATGTAGGCGGCCAGGTCATAGAACAGCACATAACCCAGACGGCCACCGACGATCACCCCCATGGCCACCCAGAACACCAGGTCGGAGAGCTTGTCCTTCGGCCACTCGGGTGCGAAGCGCTGCACCCGCAGCGAAGCCAGCCACCAGGCGCCGCCGATGCCGATCAGGTACATCAGGCCGTACCAGTGAATCTGCAAGGGGCCGATGGCGACGGCCACCGGATCGATCTGCGGATAGGGCAGCATCCGTTACTCCTCAAACCAGAAAATTGATGCCGACGCTCAGCAGCAGTAGAGCGAACAGCCGTTTCAGAACCTTGGCCGACAGACGATGCGCCAGTTTCGCACCCAGTCTGGCGAAAAACATGCTGGTTGCCGCGATGCCGAGCATGGCCGGCAGATAGACGAAACCCAGACTCCAGTCGGGCAGTTGCGTCTCGTGCCAGCCGACCACCATGAAACTCAGCGCCCCGGCGATGGCGATCGGCAGGCCGCACGCCGCGGACGTCGCCACCGCCTGCTGCATCGGCACGCTGCGCCAGGTCAGATAGGGCACAGACAGCGAGCCGCCGCCGATGCCGAAAATCGCCGACGCCCAGCCGATCACCACGCCCACCAGCGACAGCTCGGGCCGTCCCGGCGCCTGGCCGGTGGCCTTGGGCCGCAGGTCGAACCCCATTTGCACCGCCATTGCCAGGGCGAACACACCGATGATCTTCTGCAGCATCGGCCCCTGGATCGCCGCGGCAGTCAGGCTGCCCAGGGCGGCGCCAAGGAGGATGCCAAAGGTCATCCACAGCACCATCGGCCAGCGCACCGCACCCTTGCGGTGATGGGTGAGAATGGAATTGACCGAGGTGAAGACGATGGTAGCCAAGGACGTACCGACGGCCAGATGGGTGAGGATTTCCTGAGAAAATCCCTGGGCGCTGAAACTGAATACCAGCACCGGCACGATGATCAGCCCGCCGCCCACGCCGAACAGCCCGGCCAGCACACCAGCGAAGCCGCCCAGCAGCAGATACAGCAGAAACTCCATGCGCCCCGTCCCGGCGAAACAAAGCGGCATGTTAGCGGAAAATGCGCCCGCCCCGCGCGCCGACGTTGAGCGTGAAAAACCCGGCGGTGGCTCATACGCCGGCCGCGCCTGTACTCTTGGCGGTCCGGACATAGTTTGGCTTTCCCATGTGCCTGATCGTTTTCGCCTGGCGCCCCGGCCACACCCAACCGCTGGTGGTAGCCGCCAACCGCGACGAGTTCCACGCCCGCCCGAGCCTGCCGCTGGGGCACTGGGAGGATGCACCCTGGATCGTCGGCGGGCGCGACCTGCAGGCAGGCGGCACCTGGATGGGCGTCACCACCGGCGGACGCTTCGCCGCACTGACCAACATTCGCACACCCGGCCAGGTGATCGGCCCACGTTCGCGCGGCGAGCTGCCGGAACAGTACCTGCGCGGAAACTTGCCGCCGGCCGACTACCTCGCCGAGCTGGCCGGCCGCCGCGCCGACTACGCCGGCTTCAACCTGCTGGTCGGCGATCGGCAGGCACTCTGGCACCTGAACTCACACCGCGGTGAGGCGACGGAGTTGCAGCCCGGAATCTACGGTCTGTCCAACGCCGGCCTCGACACGCCCTGGCCCAAGCTGAGAAAAGCCCGCGCAGCACTGGCGACCAACCTCGACCCGGCGACTCCCGAGAACCTGCTCGCCCTGCTGGCGGACCCAAGCCCAGCGGCCGAGCATGAACTGCCGCAGACCGGCGTGCCGCTGGAATGGGAAAGGCGGCTGTCGAGCATCTTCATCGCCAGTCCGGAGTACGGCACGCGCGCCAGCACAGCGCTGATCCGTCATGCCGACGGAGCGCTGGACATCCTGGAGCGTAGTTTCGGCCCGGACGGCCCAGTGGGCGAGGTGCGCTACCGCCACCCGCCAACGAGCTGATTGGCGAGCGGCGGATTGCTCAGACGGCGGCGGACGGGTTGATCAGCTTGCTCAGGCCGAGGTTGCGCAAGGTCAGCTGGACCGTGCTGTGGATGACCTGCGGGCTGTCCAGCAGCATGACCCGCGCCAGCAGCTGCTGAGCCGTATCCATGCTGATCTGACGCAGCAGCCATTTCACCTTGGGCAGGTTGGTAGCGTTCATCGACAGGCTGTCGAAGCCCATCGCCAGCAACAGCATGGCCGCCGCCGGGTCGCCCGCCATCTCGCCGCAGATGCTCACCGGCTTGCCCTCGCCATGGGCTTCCTTGACCACACGCTGCAGCGCTTCGAGCACCGCCGGATGCAGATAGTCGTAGAGATCGGCGACCCGCGGATTATTGCGATCCACCGCCAGCAGGTACTGCGTGAGGTCGTTCGAGCCGACCGAGATGAAGTCCACCATGCGCGCCAGTTCGCGCGTCAGGTAGACCGCCGCCGGCACTTCGATCATGACGCCGACCGGCGGCATGATCACGTCCAGCCCCTCGTCGCGCACCTCGCACCAGGCACGGTGAATCAGATGCAGCGCCTCTTCCAGTTCGCGGATGCCGGAAATCATCGGCAAGAGGATGCGCAGGTTGTTCAGCCCGGCGCTGGCCTTGAGCATGGCGCGGGTCTGCAGCAGGAAGATCTCGGGGTGGTCGAGGGTGACGCGGATACCGCGCCAGCCGAGGAACGGGTTTTCTTCCTTGATCGGGAAGTACGGCAGGCACTTGTCGCCGCCGATGTCGAGGCTGCGCATGGTTACCGGCAGCGGATGGAAGGCTTCCAGCTGCTCGCGGTAGATCGCCATCTGCTCCTTCTCGCTTGGGAAGCGCTCCTTGATCATGAACGGCACTTCGGTGCGATACAGGCCGACGCCCTCGGCGCCGCGCTCCTGCGCGCGCACCACATCGGCGAGCAGGCCGGTATTCACCCACAGCGGAATGCGATGACCGTCGGTGGTCTCGCACGGCAGCTCGCGCAGCACGTCGAGCCCGGCGGAGAGCTGGCGCTCCTGCTCGGCCAGCACTTCATACTGCTCGCGCAGGACCTTGCCCGGATTGGTGATGATCTCGCCGCGATAGCCGTCGATGATCAGCTCGATGCCGTCGACCTTGGAATAAGGCAGGTCGACCGCGCCCATCACCGTCGGAATGCCCATGGCACGGGCGAGAATGGCGACGTGGGAGTTGCTCGAGCCGAGCACCGAAACCATGCCCACCAGCTTGCCCTCTGGCACCTCGCCGAGCATCGCCGGCGAGAGCTCCTCACTGACCAGAATGGTCTTGTCGGGATAGGTCAGCGTCTGCTGACGCGCCTCCTGCAGGTAGGAAAGCAGGCGCCGGCCGATGTCTTTGACGTCCGATGCTCGCTCGCGCAGGTAGGCGTCGTCCATCATCTCGAAGCGCCGCACGTGCTCGCTGACCACCTGGCGCAGCGCGCCCTGCGCCCACTGGCCGGTACGGATGACCTTGGTCACTTCGCCGCCCAGGGCGGAGTCGTCGAGCATCATCAGGTACACATCGAACAGCGCGCGCTCTTCCTTGCGCATCTGCGTGGCGAGCTTTTCCGAGAGAGTGCGCATGTCGGCGCGCACGGCCTCCAGCGCAGCTTCGAAGAGCGTCAGCTCGGCATCGATGTTGTCGATGTTCTTGTCCGGCACCACATCCAGATCAGCCGGCGGCAGCACCACCACGGCGGTTCCGACGCCGGCGCCTGGCGCGCCCGGAATGCCGATGAAGCGGGTTTCCTGGATGCCCTTGCCTTGCCGGCCAAGCCCGCGGATCGAACCGGTCGCCTCGGCATGGGCGATAACACCGGCAAGCTGCGCGCTCATGGTGACGAGGAACGCTTCTTCACCTTCGTCGAACTGGCGGCGTTCCTTCTGCTGGATAACCAGTACGCCCATCACCCGACGGTGGTGGATGATCGGCGCACCGAGAAAGGAGGCATAGCGTTCCTCGCCGGTTTCGGCGAAGTAGCGATAGCGTGGGTGTTCGGAGGCGTGTTCGAGGTTGAGCGGCTCTTCGCGGGTGCCGACCAGGCCGACCAGGCCTTCGTTGGGCGCCATGCTGACCTTGCCGATGGCGCGCTTGTTGAGGCCTTCGGTGGCCATCAGGACGAAGCGTTCGGTTTCCGGATCGAGCAGATAGACCGAGCAGACCTGGCTACCCATGGCCTCCCTGACTCTCAGCACGATGATGCCCAACGCCGCCTTGAGGTCCTTGGCGGCATTCACTTCCTGGACAATCTTGCGCAGCGTGCCGAGCATGCTCAGAGGCTTTCTCCCCGAATCTCAGTCCCGCACCGGTAAACGCGGTGCGAGTTCTTTAAGTGCGCGACGATAGACCTCGCGCTTGAAGGTGACCACCTGTCCCAGCGGATACCAGTAGCTGACCCAGCGCCAGCCATCGAACTCCGGTTTGCCGGTCAGGTCCATGCGTACACGCTCTTCGGCACTGGTCAGGCGCAGCAGGAACCACTTCTGTTTCTGTCCGATGCACAGCGGCTGGCTATGGGTACGCACCAGGCGTTGCGGCAGACGATAGCGCAACCAGCCACGGGTGCAGGCGAGGATCTTCACATCCTGCTCTTCCAGGCCGACTTCTTCGTTGAGTTCGCGAAACAGGGCTTCTTCCGGCGTTTCACGGGCGTTGATCCCGCCTTGCGGGAACTGCCAGGCATCCTGATTGATCCGCCTGGCCCACAGCACCTGACCGACATCGTTGGTCAGGATGATGCCGACGTTCGGGCGAAAACCATCGGAGTCGATCACGGCATACAACCTCGCAGACGCATGTCGCGGCATTGTTCCACAAAACCGCGATAAGCCGAAAGCACGGCAAGCCGCCGTTCGGCACGTACCCGCGCGCTCGGCGAGGGGCCGCCCGAGGCTGCGCGCAAGACGCTGCAACCGGTATGCTTGGGGCTGCCCTGACCATCATCGAGGAAAACATCCGTGCGCCTGGCTCTATTCGATCTCGACAACACCCTGCTGGCCGGTGACAGCGACCACGCCTGGGGCGAATACCTCTGCCAGCGCGGCATCGTCGATCCGACCCAGTACAAGGCGCGCAACGACGCCTTCTATCAGGATTACCTGGCCGGCGATCTCGACGTGCACGCCTATCAGAATTTCTGCCAGGAACTGCTCGGCCGCAGCGAGATGGCGCAGCTGCAGCAGTGGCACGACGAATTCATGCAGGATTTCATCGAGCCCATCGTGCTGAGCAAGGGCGAGGCCCTGCTACGCCAGCATCTGGAGGCGGGCGACAAGGTAGTGATCATCACCGCCACCAATCGCTTCATCACCGGGCCGATCGCTGCACGCCTGGGCGTCGATACCCTGCTGGCGACGGAATGCGAAATGCGCGACGGGCGCTACACCGGCCGTCTGACCGACATCCCCTGCTTCCAGGAAGGCAAGGTCCAGCGCATCGAGCGCTGGCTGGCGGAAACCGAGCAGACTCTCGAAGACGCCTATTTCTACAGCGACTCACGCAACGACCTGCCGCTGCTGCAGCGCGTCCCTCACCCAGTGGCGGTGGACCCGGACCCGGTGCTGCGCGACTTCGCCACCGAACGTGGCTGGCAGATCATCTCGCTGCGCTGAACCAGCGCAGCAGTCATGCCCGAGCCGGTCGAATCAGACCGGCTTGGCGCCCATCAGGGCGGTGATGGCAATCAGCACGACCAGCACCAGCACAGCATAGATGCCGGCGTTGCGCGCTGCGGTGGCGTTGCCCGGCGCCTGCCAGGCGGCAAGACGCCCGGCCAGCAGCAGGACCAGCGGGATCAGCACGAGGAACAGCACGGAGCTGGCCAGCAACCAGAACTGGCCCAACGGCCATCCGGCCAGATGCGTCAGCCACCAGCCGGTCACCGGCAGCGAAAGGCCGATCACGGCCAGCAGCGGCAGGGACAGTCGGCGGGTGCGCTGCAGCTTGCGTTGCAGCACGGCCTGATCGCCACCGCGGCCGGCCTTCCACAGCATCAGCAGATGCACAATGACACCCAGCAACAACAGCACCGCCGTCGCGCCATGAATGATTCTGAGGGTGAGGTAGTGCTCCATTTGCCTTCCTTTAGGTTCGCTTAGCCGAGAAACAGCTTGTAGGCCGGATTCTCGCTCTCATCCCAATAGCGGTAGCCGATCTTGTCCAACGCCGCCGGCAGCAGATGGCGCTCATCGGCGGGCACCTGCAGCCCCGCTACCACTCGGCCATCAGCCGCGCCGTGGTTACGGTAGTGAAACATCGAGATGTTCCAGCGCCCGCCGAGCTTGTTGAGAAAGTTGAACAGCGCGCCGGGACGCTCGGGAAACTCGAAGCGCAGCACCATCTCGTTGCTGACGCCGGCGGCGTGGCCACCGACCATGTGCCGCGTGTGCAGCTTGGCGAGCTCGTTATCCGTGAGGTCGAGCACCGGAAAGCCCTTGTCGCGCAGCCCCTGCACGAGCGCCGCACGCGGGTCGTTCTCCGGGTGCGTCTGCACGCCGACGAAGATGTGCGCCTCGCGGTCGGTGTGGAAACGGTAGTTGAACTCGGTGATCTGGCGTTTGCCGATCGCCTCGCAGAAGGCCTTGAAGCTGCCCGGCTGCTCGGGGATGGTGACGGCGATGATCGCCTCGCGCTTCTCGCCCAGCTCGGCGCGCTCGGCGACGTGGCGCAGGCGGTCGAAATTGACGTTGGCGCCGGAGTCGATGCCCACCAGCACTTGGCCGCTGATGCCTTCGCGCTCGACGTATTTCTTGATCCCGGCCACCGCCAGCGCACCTGCCGGCTCGGTGATCGAGCGGGTATCGTCGTAGATATCCTTGATCGCCGCGCAGATCTCGTCGGTACTGACGGTGATCACTTCGTCGACATGATCCTTGCAGAGCTCGAAGGTGTGCTGACCGATCTGCGCCACCGCCACGCCGTCGGCGAACAGCCCGACCTGCTCCAGCACCACGCGCTCGCCGGCGGCCATTGCGGCCTGCAGACAATTGGAGTCGTCCGGCTCGACACCGATCACCTTGGTCTCTGGATAGAGATATTTCACGTAGGCGGCGATGCCCGCCACCAGGCCGCCGCCGCCCACCGGAACGAAGATCGCGTCGATCGGCCCCTGATGCTGACGGAGGATCTCCATCGCCACGGTACCCTGCCCGGCGATCACATCGGGATCGTCATAGGGGTGGATATAGACGTAGCCCTTCTCTTCCACCAGCTTCAGCGAATAGGCCAGCGCCTCGGGGAAGGCATCACCGTGCAGCACCACCTTGCCGCCGCGGGCGCGTACGCCCTGCACCTTCAGCTCCGGCGTGGTGCGTGGCATGACGATGGTGGCCTTGATACCCAACTGCTTGGCCGCCAGCGCAACGCCTTGGGCGTGATTGCCCGCCGATGCCGTGACCACGCCACGCGCCAGTTCCTCGGCCGACAGCTGCGCCAGCTTGTTGTAGGCGCCGCGAACCTTGAAGGAGAACACCGGCTGCAGATCCTCGCGCTTGAGCAGAATCTGGTTGCCGATTCGCTCGGAAAGCTGGCGGG
The DNA here is from genome assembly GCF_021432085.1 of Stutzerimonas kunmingensis. Taxonomy (GTDB): domain Bacteria; phylum Pseudomonadota; class Gammaproteobacteria; order Pseudomonadales; family Pseudomonadaceae; genus Stutzerimonas. The sequence goes on from NZ_CP090366.1 coordinate 4,238,242, forward strand.
CGGGCTGCAGCGGGGTTTCGATGGCGACGTCGTAGACGCGGGAAGTGAGGATCTTCTTGACGTAATGTTCGAGCATTCTGGCTGTCTTGGCAGGCATTGCGAGGGAACGAGGAGTCTACCCCCCGCACGCCCCCGGCGACCACCGGCAATCCACCACGGCTTCGGCATGACAAGACCCGCCGCCGGCAGAGGGCTATAATCCGAGCCTTCGTCTTTCCCGCCCGGATTCCCGCCATGACCCAGGATCAGCTCAAGCAGGCCGTCGCCCAGGCCGCCGTCGACCATATCGTCCCGCACCTCAGCGATCGCAGCATCATTGGCGTCGGCACTGGCTCCACCGCCAACTTCTTCATCGACCTGCTGGCCAAGCACAAGGGCTTCTTCGACGGCGCCGTGGCCAGCTCCGAAGTCACCGCCGAGCGCCTGAAGCAGCACGGCATCCCGGTCTACGACCTGAACTCGGTGAGCGAACTGGAGTTCTATGTCGACGGCGCCGACGAGGCGAACAAGCACCTGGAGCTGATCAAGGGCGGTGGCGCCGCCCTGACCCGCGAGAAGATCGTCGCCGCGGTAGCCAAGACCTTCATCTGCATCGCCGACGGCAGCAAGCTGGTCGAGCAGCTGGGCGCCTTCCCGCTGCCGGTGGAAGTCATCCCGATGGCGCGCAGTCATGTCGCCCGCGAGCTGGTAAAACTCGGCGGCGACCCGGTCTACCGCGACGGCGTGGTCACCGACAACGGCAACGTCATCCTCGACGTGCACAACCTGATGATCGGCTTCGCGCCGGAACTGGAAGGCAAGATCAACGACATCGTCGGCGTGGTCTGCAACGGCCTGTTCGCCATGCGCCCGGCGGATCTGCTGCTGCTCGGCACCAAGGACGGCGTGCAGACACTCAAGCGCTGATCCTTTCGGGCGAAGCGCAACGGCGCGACGCCCAACTGGCGTCTACGCTTTAGCGTGCGCTGCGACGAGTCCGCCGCAGCTCACCACAGGAGGTGTCGCCATGTCCGGCAAATTCCAGTTAAAGAAATCCAGCAACGGTCAGTTCCATTTCAATCTCCTGGCCAGCAACGGCCAGGTTGTACTGTCCAGCGAGCAATACAAGGCCCATGCCTCGGCGCTCAACGGCATCGATTCGGTACGCAAGAACGCGGTGCGTGAAGGTGCGTTCGAGGTCAAGGAGTCGAGCAACGGCAAGTACTTTTTCGTGCTCAAGGCAACCAACGGGCAGGTCATCGGCCAGAGTCAGATGTACGCCAGCCTGCACAGTGCCGAGCAGGGTTGCGACTCGGTACTACGCCACGCACCAAATGCAGCCCTGCAGGACGAAAGCGCCTCGTCGGCCGCCTGACTGCCTTCAAAGCCGGTGATCGAGGCGGTAACCGGTCACCTGGCCTGTTTGCTGAAGGCGTAGAACAGGTTCGGCTCGCTGACCACATAAAGCGTGCCATCCGGCCCCATCGCGATGCCTTCCGCCTGCGGCACATCCTGCTCCAGCCCATGCTTGCCGGCATCCAGCGCCAGACTGCTGAGCGGCTGCCCGCTGCCATCCAGCTCGACCACCAGCCGCGACTCATCCGACAGCGCCAACAGATGCCCGCTCCGCTCATCGAACTGCAGGCTGGACAGGTCGCGCACGAACAGCCGCGCCTGATGTTCATTGATATGCACGGCAGGTGCTTCGGCGACATAGGGAAAGCCGGCGATCTCGTAGATCCTGACCGGATTGCGCTCCTTGGCGACGAACAGGCGCCCGCCGGCCGTATCGTACGCAAGGCCCTCGAAGCCCTTGTTGCCGTTACGGTCGATGCCCAGCGAGAGCTGCGACGCCTGCGCGGCATCGATGACAGTTGTCTGCTCGTCGAGCTCGACACGGAACAGACGCTGCCGGCGCTCGTCGCTGATCACATACACGCCTGCAGAGATGTACTCGATAGCCTCAGGATCGCTGAAGCCGACCAGCCGGATCGCGCGCAGCAGATCGCCCTCCAGGCTGAGTTCGAGCAGATGCGGGTTGCCATTGGTGACGGCGATCAGACTGTTGCGATCGGGATCGAAGGTCAACGCCGAGAGATCGTCATCAATGCCACGGACCACCTTGCCCTGGATCGTCACATGGTAATCCGGCAGCCACAATGAGGCGTCCGCCGCCGGTTCGCCGCGATGCCACTGGTTGAGATGGAACCAGCCACGCTCGAACAACCGGTAATGAACGCCGGCGGCAAGCACCAGCAGCAGGGCCACGGTCAGCAACCCCGCCAAGATCCTTTTCAACGCAGGCATAAGGCCCACTTTCACCTGGATTGGGGCAGCGATTGTCTTCAGTCAGGCTTACACCAAACTTAACGGCGGCCCAGGTCTCAGTGCCTGCGGCTGAATACGTAGAAGCGGTTGGGCTCGCCGACTACATAGATGTTGCCTTCGCCATCCATCGCCACACCTTCGGCCTGCTCGATCCCATGCACCAACCCGTTGAGTCCGCCGAACAGGCTGATGAAGCTGCGCGGCTTGCCCTGCAGGTCCAGCTCCACCAGCAGCCGCGACTCGTCGGAAAGCATCAGCGTGTGGCCGCTGCGCGGGTCGATGGCGACGGATGATATGTCACGAACCAGCAGCCGCTGTTTCGGCACGGCCTGCAGCGCCCCGGCGGCGCCGTCCTCGCCGGGGAATGGCAACTCGAACAGGCCCTGCGGGTCGCGCTCCTTGGCCAGCAGCAGACGCTGCGTGCGCGGGTTCCAGGCCAGTCCCTCGAAGCCTTTGTTGCCGGCATCGGCAAAGCCCAGGTCATAGCTGGCCAGATCATCGAGATCGAGGCTTTCCACGCCGGGCTCCAGACGGAACACCGCCACCAGCCGACGGCGCTCATCAACGATCGCTAGGCGGCCGTCACCCAGGGCCTCCACCGCCTCGGGATCGGCGAAACCGGTCAGCGCGACGCGCCGCAGCACGACGCCGGACGGAGTGAACTCGACCAGCTGTTCGCCGGTTACGGTGAACAACGTGCCGGTCAGGGGATTCCAGGTGAGCCCCGAGGTTTCCTCGTCTTCCAGGCCGGCCAGGGTGGTTTCCAGGGTCAGCTCGTAATCCGGCAGCCAGATGCTGGCTGCGCGCTGTTCGGAGCTGACCGAACGCTCGCCCCAGTACAGCTGCAGCTGATCGTCCCAGTGCAGCAGGCGCGTGGCGACGAGCAGCGCTATAAAAAGCAACAGCAGGATGGCGGCGACGATCAGACGCCAGCGGGAATAACGAACGGGCATGAACAGCGTTCCGGCGGAAGGTCCCGGATTACAACACGAGAGCGGTTCGCAAAGAAGCAGCAGACGCGGCGGGCTTGCCCCGCCGCGTGCAGGTCAGATCACGCGGCTTTCGAAACGCGACAGCCCGACCAGCTCCAGCACCAGCTGGTCGCCCTGCTTGAGCGGGCCGACGCCGGCCGGCGTGCCGGTCAGCACCACATCACCCGGCTGCAAGCTGAAATGCCCGGCAATGTGCTGCAGCAGCGGCAGGATGGCATTGAGCATCTGGCTGCTGTTGCCGTCCTGGCGGACTTCGCCGTTGATGGTCAGGCGGATGCCGATGTCGCCCAGATCCTCCACCGCATCGCCCGGCACGAACGGCGCCAGCACGCAGGCGCCGTCGAAGCTCTTGGCGATTTCCCACGGATGGCCCTTTTCCTTGAGCCTGGCCTGCACGTCGCGCAAGGTCAGGTCCAGCGCCGGGGCGAAGCCGGAAATGGCATCGCGCACCTCTTCTTCGTTCGGCTTGCGCGACAGCGGCTTGCCGATCAGCACGGCGATTTCCGCTTCGTAATGCACGGCGCCGCGATCGCTCGGGATGCTGAAGCCGTCGTCCAGCGGCACCGTGCAGCTGCCGGCCTTGATGAACAGCAGCGGCTCGGTCGGCACCGGGTTGTTCAGTTCCTTGGCGTGCTCGGCATAGTTGCGGCCGATGCAGACCACCTTACCCAGCGGATAGTGGATCGGCGTGCCATCGGTGTAGTGGTGCTGGTAGCTCATCGAAGACTCCTGGTAATCCGTGGGCCGTTCAGGCCGCGAAAATCTTGCCCGGGTTCATGATCCCGTTGGGGTCGAACACCGCCTTGACTGCCTTCATGTACTCGATTTCCGCCGGCGAACGGCTGTATTCGAGATAGTCGCGCTTGGTCATGCCGACGCCGTGTTCGGCGGAGATCGAGCCGTTGTACTTCTGTACGGTTTCGAACACCCACTTGTTCACCGTGGCGCACTTGCCGAAGAACTCGTCCTTGTCCATCGCATCGGGCTTGAGGATGTTCAGGTGCAGGTTGCCGTCGCCGATGTGGCCGAACCAGACGATCTCGAAGTCCGGGTAGTGCTCGCCGACGATGGCGTCGATCTCCTTGAGGAAGGCCGGCACCTTGGCGATGGTCACCGAGATGTCGTTCTTGTACGGCGTCCAGTGACTGATGGTCTCGGAGATGTATTCACGCAGCTTCCACAGGTTCTGCAGCTGCTGCTCGCTCTGGCTCATCACGCCATCGAGCACCCAACCCTGCTCGACGCAATGCTCGAAGGTCGCCAGCGCCTGATCGGCGCGCTCCTCGGTGGTGGCCTCGAATTCCAGCAGCGCGTAGAACGGGCAGTCGGTTTCGAACGGCGCCGGCACGTCACCACGGCCGAGCACCTTGGCCAGCGCCTTGTCGGAGAAGAACTCGAAGGCGGTCAGATCCAGCTTGTCCTGGAAGGCATGCAGCACCGGCATGATCGAATCGAAATCCGGGGTGCCCAGCACCAGCGCAGTGAGGTTGGTCGGCTGGCGCTCGAGGCGCATGGTGGCCTCGACCACGAAGCCCAGCGTGCCCTCGGCGCCGATGAACAGCTGGCGCAGGTCGTAGCCGGTGGCGTTCTTGATCAGGTCCTTGTTCAGTTCGAGCAGGTCGCCCTTGCCGGTCACCACCTTCATGCCAGCGACCCAGTTGCGGGTCATGCCGTAGCGAATCACCTTGATGCCACCGGCGTTGGTGCCGATGTTGCCGCCAATCTGGCTGGAGCCTGCGGAGGCGAAGTCCACCGGGTAGTACAGGCCCTTGTCCTCGGCGAACTGCTGCAGCTGCGCAGTGACCACGCCGGGCTGGCAGACGGCGGTGCGATCCATCTCGTTGAATTCGAGAATCTGGTTCATGTAGTCGAACGACACCACCACCTCGCCATTGGCCGCCACGGCCGCAGCGGAAAGCCCGGTGCGACCGCCCGAAGGCACCAGCGCGACCTTGCGCTCGTTGGCCCAGCGCACAATGGCCTGGACCTGCTCGATGCTCTTGGGAAAGACGATGGCCGAGGGCGCCGGGGCGAAATGCTTGGTCCAGTCCTTGCCGTAGGCATTCAGCGAATCGGCGTCGGTCAGCACTTTGCCGGGCTCGACCAGGGTTTTCAGCTCATCGATCAGGGCGGGGTCGGTCATCACGGGAACTCTCATACGATTCATGGTCACCCTGAGCACGCTTCAGCGCAGGGGTGGGGGTGTTTCGCGGGGCTCGTATGCTAGCATACGCACCCCTTTGAAACGTGCCTCGGCAGACTCCCGACACCGCTAATGACGGGTCGGCCAGCCTTCGCTGGACACTTCAGTCCTATCCTTCGGCCTTAAGGTTTTAATGCAGATGAGCCAGACCTCTCTCGACAAGAGCAAGATCAAGTTTCTTCTTCTCGAAGGCGTGCACCAGAACGCCGTCGACACCCTCAAGGCGGCCGGCTACACCAACATCGAGTACCTCAAGGGCGCGCTGTCCACCGAGGAGCTGAAGGAGAAGATCGCCGACGCCCATTTCATCGGCATCCGCTCGCGCACCCAGCTCACCGAGGAAGTCTTCGAGGCCGCCAAGAAGCTGATCGCCGTCGGCTGTTTCTGCATCGGCACCAACCAGGTCGACCTGAACGCTGCCCGCGAACGCGGCATCGCGGTGTTCAACGCGCCCTACTCCAACACCCGCTCGGTGGCTGAACTGGTGCTGGCCGAAGCCATTCTGCTGCTACGCGGCATTCCGGAGAAAAACGCCTCTTGCCACCGCGGCGGCTGGATCAAGTCGGCGGCCAACTCCTTCGAAATCCGCGGTAAGAAACTCGGCATCATCGGCTACGGCTCCATCGGCACCCAGCTCTCCGTGCTGGCCGAAGCGCTGGGCATGCAGGTCTATTTCTACGACGTAGTGACCAAGCTGCCGCTGGGCAACGCCAACCAGATCGGCTCGCTGTACGAGCTGCTTGGCATGTGCGACATCGTTTCCCTGCACGTACCTGAGCTGCCGTCCACCCAGTGGATGATTGGCGAGAAGGAAATCCGCGCCATGAAGAAGGGCGCCATCCTGATCAACGCCGCGCGCGGCACCGTGGTCGAGTTGGATCACCTGGCCGCCGCGATCAAGGACGAGCACCTGATCGGCGCCGCCATCGACGTGTTCCCGGTCGAGCCGAAGTCCAACGACGAGGAATTCGAAAGCCCGCTGCGTGGCCTGGATCGAGTGATCCTGACCCCGCACATCGGCGGTTCGACCGCCGAAGCGCAGGCCAACATCGGCCTGGAAGTCGCCGAGAAGCTGGTCAAGTACAGCGACAACGGCACCTCGGTGTCCTCGGTCAACTTCCCGGAAGTCGCCCTGCCGTCGCACCCGGGCAAGCACCGCCTGCTGCACATCCACCAGAACATTCCGGGTGTGATGAGCGAGATCAACAAGGTCTTCGCCGACAACGGCATCAACATCTGCGGCCAGTTCCTGCAGACCAACGAGAAGGTCGGTTACGTCGTCATCGACGTGGACAAGGAGTACTCCGACCTGGCGCTGGAGAAGCTGCAGCACGTCAACGGCACCATCCGCAGCCGCGTGCTGTTCTGATTCGCTGACGCGGTGCATTGAAAGGGAGGCTTCGGCCTCCCTTTTTCGTTCATGCGCACTGTCTAAACCCGAGCACTCTCCGCTAGCTGCGCAGCACCCGATTACCCGCAGCATCGACATCCGCCCCTGGCTGCTCGTCACGCGGCTCGGTCGTCGGCGGCACATCGGTCTCGATCGGTGCCTGGCGCGGCTGCAGCAGCGGTGCTTCGATCTGTTCCATCTCGTCCGATTGCTGACCCGAGTGCGGCCGCGGCTCGCGGCTGTCCAGCGGGTGCTGACGGGCCTTTTCCGGATTGGTCGGCCCGGTAGTCTCGCCCAGGGCGGTCGACGCACCCGCCAGCGACACCAGCAGAATGCTCAAACGCAGCATGCCCATCGCGCACCTCCCGATCATTGCTCTTGCAGGTTCGGCACGCTAGCGCCGGCAAGGTTTCCGCACAGCGGTCAGCACCAGCCGAGCGGTCAGCTTGAACGCAGAACGGCCCGGCAAGCTGAGCCTGCCGGGCCGTTCAGGTGCAACCGATGGATCAATAGGCGCCGCGTTCGCCGCCCTCGCCGCCTGTACCGGTCGTGCCCTGCTTACCAGCCGCACCATCGCCGCCGGTACCGTGATCGCTACCGTGTGTGGTCGCCGGGCGCTCAGTCTCGTCCGGCATCTTGCCGGTATCGGAGGTCGAATCCATTCCGTTGCCCGTGCCGCCCATGGTTCCAGGCTGCTCGGTACTGTGCCCCTTCGAATCACGGTGGCCGGTATCGGCGCCGGTGCCGGTATTGCCGGCAGCGAATGCCGCGCTGGAAAGCAGTCCCGCCAGGGTGAGTGCCGCAATCTTGTGCATGTTCATGATGACTCCTGCATATTTTCAGGGGGTTCATGTAATCCGGCAGCGGGACGGGTCAGGGGTTTCGTCGTCAGCATTTACAAAACGTGACAGCCCTGTAGAACGCCCGGCCAGAGCGGCTAGGCACTAGGACCGTCGGTCGCCTGCGGCCGATCGCCGAGCAGATCCTCAACGTAGAGCATGCGCACCAGCACCATGCCGACAGCTGCCAGTGGCGTCGCCAGCAGCAGACCCAGGGTACCGGCCAGCAGGCCGAACAGAAGTTGCACGGCGATGGTCAGCGCCGGCGGAACCGAGACGATGCGCTGCTGCATCCACGGCGTGAACACATAACTTTCCAAGGCCTGGATGAACAGATAGAGCGCGGCGACGTAGAGCACCGTGCGCCCGCCCTCCAGCGATGCCAGCAGGAGCGCCGGTATCACCGCCAGCACCGGACCGATATTGGGAATGAACGACAGCAACCCGGCGATCAGGCCGAGGACCAGCGCCAGCTCGATGCCCAGCAACCACAGACCGAGCGTGGTCAGCACGCCGATCAGCAGCATTTCCAGCAGCTTGGCCAGCAGCCAGGCCCGCAACGTCGAGCCGCTTTCGTCGAGCACCTCCGCTGCGCGCGGTCGATAGCCCAGCGGAATCAGCTTCAGCAGCCCGCGCACGTATATCTGCGGGTTGATGGCGAGGCAGATGCCGATGGCGAAGGCGATGGCGAAGCTGCTCAGCGCACCGACGATCGAGCCCATCACCTTGGTCACCACGCTGAACGCGCTAGAGCCGTCGGGCAGAGAGTCCTCCAGGCGTTCGCGCTGCTGCAGCACTTCATTCGCCCAGGGCAACTGTTCGGCACGCTCACGCAGGCGCTCCACGGCCTCGGGCAGCGAATCGGAGAGCGCATCGGCCTGTTCGGCGATGCTCGGCGCGACCAGCCAGCCGCCGCCGCCCAGGCCGAGCAGCAAGAGCACGAAGAACACCGCTATGGACAGCTTGTAGGACAGCGCCGTCTTGCTGCAGAGCCAGCGGCTCACGCCGTGGATCAGCACACCGAAAAGAATCGAGGCGAACAGCAGCAGGATGAAATCGAACGCCAGCCAGGCGACGATGCTCATCAGCACCACGACGGCCAGCACCGCGGTCTGCACAATCGTGCGATTGGCGACCGTCTTGGCATCGTTCTGCGGTGTCGACGTGGACATGATGCTCCCCCTCGTGAGTACAAGAGGTACGACAGACCGCGCCGCGCATTAATTCAGCTGTTACCGCCAATCAGCGCAGCAGCTGCCAGAGCGAGGCGCCGACGCCAGCCATGCTCTCGCCGGCCACCAAGCCGGCCGCGGCGACGATCACGAAGCGCTCGCCGAGGCTGCGCCAGCGTGACGCGAAGGCCCAGGCGAGCACGGCACCGAAGGTCATCATCAGCGAAATCGACGCCGGAATGATGAATGCCAGGCCGAGCGCCGCGGAGCTCGGCAACCAGCGCAGCCGGCGTTCGGGCAGCAGCCCTTCCAGCGTCCCGAGCAGCACCCCGCAGAGCGCACCAGCGAGCATTGCCCAGCGAATGTCGGCAGCGAGCGCGCCCAGGCCGCCGGTCAAGGCTTCGGCCACTGCTTTCCAGGTGGCAACCGCCGGAGCCGGCCATTCGGGTGTGATCAGCATGCTCTGTGGATCGGGAATCAGCAGCTGATAGGCCAGTACGCCGACCACGCTGCCGAGCAGAATGCCGAAGCACTGCGCCAGCGCCTGACGCCCCGGCGCAGCGCCGATGGCATGCCCGACCTTGAAGTCGTTGAGCAGATCGGTGCACTGCCCCGCCGCGCCACCGGCGGTGTTGGCGCTCATCAGATTGACCGGCACCTGGCCCGGGGCGAACACGCCGAAGCTCAGCTGCGACAGCTGGCCGATGGCGCCGATCGGTGGAATCCCGGTCGCGCCGACCACCCGTGCGGCAACCATCGCCAGCAGCAGCGCCAGCGGAATCGACAGCGCCGCCAGCCAGGGATCGATGCCGAACAGGCTGACCTGCAGCGCCAGCACCAGTCCTACCGACAGCGCAAAACCGGCCGCTGGCCAGCCGTGCGCGCGCCGCAGCACCGGCCGCCGGCGTGTCGTTGGCGAGCGTGAGCGCAGCAGGCGCAGGCCCAGCGAGGTCAGCGTCGCGCAGACCATCAGGCTCACGCCCGGCCACAACAGCCATTCGATCAGCGCGGCGAACTGCGGCCCCTGGGCTGCGGCCGGCAAGCGCACCAGTCCCTCGGCCAGCAGCCAGGGCGCGATCAGGCCCCAGGCCAGTACGGCGCCGAGCAGCAGCGACAGGCCGACGCGCAACCCGATGATGCCGCCGAAGCCGAGCAACAGCAGCGAGGGTTCGAAGCTGAACGTCACGCGCTCAAGCTGCGCCGAAGGTGCCCAGCGCGGCAGCGTCCAGAAAAAGGTATCGACCAGTTTGCTCCCGGCGGCCAGCACGGCGGCACCGCCCAGTACCCAGAGCCGGCGCCCGGCTTCGGCGCCATGACTGTAGATCTGCTGCAACGTCGCCAGGGTCGCCATGCCCTCGGGAAAGCGCAGCCCCGACTCGACGATCAGCGAGGGTCGCAGGTACCAGGCCACCCAGACCCCGAGAAAGCTCACCGAGAACACCCAGGCCATCAGCGGCAGGCTGTCCAGCTGCTGACCGGTGAGCAGGGTATAGGCGGGAATCGGTGCCACCAGCCCGCCGGAGATGATCGAGGCGCAGGACGAGGCGGTGGTCTGGTTGATGTTGCTTTCCAGCAGCGACCAGCGCGGGCGGCCGAACGCGACGGCAATGCTCTGCCAGAACGCGAAGCCAATCAGCAGCGCGATGATCGACATATTGAACGACCAGCCGATCTTGAGGCCCGAGTAGACATTCGACGGTGCCAGCAGCGCACCCAGCAGCAGACCGGTGAGCAAGGCACGCAGGGTCAGTTCACGAGACGAAACGGCAGAGGTGGTCGCGATCATTCCCCTACCTTAGCAGCCGCCCGGTGCAAAAACGCGCGCTCTTTCCGATGCCTCGCGTTCGACCTGGCAGAGTTGTGCACGTGCTGGCTGGATAATGCCCGTTCGCCATCTCTCGGCTGAACTTCGCTGCAAGGTGCTGGTCGTTTAGTAACTTTTTAATCAATCACGCCCGACTGACTAGGTACCGAACATGGACGCGGAGCTTACACGGGACACATCCTCCCCAACAGTCACGCTGTTAACCGGCAATGAACTGCTTGGGTTGTTCTTTCGCCACTTTCTAGGCGAACAGGCGCAAGTCGAAGTTGCGCTGACCGGACTGCAATCACCGGACAATCGCGGAGCCGACCTGTTTCTGGTCGACGCCGGCCATAGCGAAGCCGAACAGATATCCAGCCTGATCGACCAGCTCGACGAGCACACACCGGTGGCGCTGGTGAATATCGTCCCCGAGCAGGCCGAGCAGCTGGTCGAAAGACACCCTGTGATTCGCGGGGTGTTCTACAGCCACGCCACCCGCGAGCACCTGCTCGAGGGCATCCGCGTGCTGCTCAAGGGTGGCGACTGGCTGCCACGGGTCCTCACCGAGAGGCTGCTGGGCCAGTGGCGGCGCATGCGCCAGCTCGCTGAAACCAAGTCCAGCCTGACGCTGCGCGAGCGCGAGATCCTGAGCCTCGCCGGCAAGGGGCTGTCGAATGCGGAAATCGCCGAGCAGCTGTGCCTCAGCCCGCACACGATCAAGAGTCATATCCACAATCTGCTGCGCAAGATCGGCGCCTCCAATCGGGCCGAGGCGGCGTACCTGCTGCGTAGTCATCTCGACTGGGACAAGTCCTGTAGCGCTTGAGTAGCGTCCCGCAGCGACGGGCGGCCTAACGGAACGGACGTCACTGAGACGCTCTGGCACGGTGCGAAAGCGTCACGCCCGTGCCAGGCATTAATCCCGAGCGAATTGCTCGTGCTACGTCTTTTACATCATCCGATGGATGTTCAAGGGTGTCCGCCGCGTTCAAGAATCGCGACCACTGTCATCCGGTACACGCCAATGGCCCGTTACGCCCTGCCCCGCGCCACATCACTGTCTGCCCTGGTTGCCTGCTTGGCCTGCGCGCCGCTAATGGCCGCCGACCTGATGGACAACGGCGATCTTTCACCCCTTGGCACCACCGCCACCCAGCTTGCGGTTCAGCTGACCGACGCCAAGGCCGCCTACATCCAGCAGCTGGGCCAGGGCAATCTCGCCGAGCTGACTCAGAACGGCCAGGCGTTGAGCGCGCAGATGCTGCAGCAGGGCGGCGACCAGGAAGCCTTCATTCTGCAGCACGGCGATAACCTGATGGCGGTCATCGAGCAGGTCGGCCAGGGCAACTACGCCGAAATCCGCCAGACCGGCAGCGACAACCAGGCCAGCATTAGCCAGTACGGCGCCTATAACGATGCCCGCATCGAGCAGACCGGCCAGGGCCTGCGCAGCGCAGTGACGCAATACGGCGTCGGCCAGCAGATCAATATCGTGCAGGGTCGCTAGCGATCAGGAGAGTTCATGTTCAAGCCTACGGCAATTGCCACCCTGCTCACTCTCGCCGCTACTCAGGCCGTGGCGCAGAACAGCATCGAACTGGAGCAGGTCGGCACGAACAACGTCGCCGAGCTGCAACAGACCGGCCTGGTCGAGTCCAGCACCATGGATGTCAGCCAGATCGGCAACCTCAACACCGCCAGCATCACGCAGATCGGCGAGGCCTACTTCAAGGTCGCCAACCTGCAGCAGATCGGTAACGCCAACGTCGCCACCATCGAACAGACCGGACGTACCAGCACGGTCGATGCCAGAAGCATCGGCAACGGCAACCAGATCACCGGCAGCCAGACCGCCTTCGTCACCGCACAGATCGAGCAGCGCGGCGACGACAACGTGCTGACCTTCGACCAGCAGGGCTACTTCGAAGGGTCGCGGATGAACGTGTCCCAGGACGGCCTGGGCAACCTGGCCGACATTTACCAGGGCGACGGCAATCGCATGAACATCGCCCAGGCCGGTACCTACAACATCGCCGAGATTCAGCAGAACGACTACCACAACGAACTCGACTTCACTCAGAGCGGCGACAGCAACCGGCTCACGGTCGACCAGAACGGCTTCGGCGGCCGCATCAGTGGCTCGTCGACCGGCAGCGGTAACAGCGTCGACATCGCCCAGAGCTTCATGTCCAACCAGGCCACGGTGACCCAGAACGGCAACGACAACCTGGCGAGCATCGAACAGGGCAACTACGGTCATCAGGCCACCATCACCCAACTGGGCAGCGCCAACGAGGCGATGATCCGCCAGAGCCTGCCGGCCAATGACTTCACTCGCCTGCCCGGCGCCGCGACGATCCACCAGAGCGGCACCGGCAACAGCGCCACCATCGTCCAGCAGTAGCGCAACCACCCTCCAGCCACGGACCGGCTTCAACGGAAACAGAACGGATGCTGACCATGACCCTCACCACCTGGCTGCTCGCAGCCACCCCCGCCCCTGCCGATGCACCGGTAGCCGTCAGTTTCGAGCTGCAACCGGCCGAGCAAAGCCGGCTTTCGCTCGCCCTGTGCTTCAAGGGCAGCGGGCAGCAGGTCCGCTTTCGTCTGAAGGTGCGCTCCAGTGGCAGGGCCGGCAATGCCCAGACCGCGCAGAGCGGCACGCTGATCGCCACCCCGACGCAGCAATGCCCGCTGAACAACCGCCTCGGCATCGCTGACGACACCCGTGTCGAGGCCGAGCTGCAGTGGTGGATCGACGATGCCGAGCAGCAGCCGATCCTGCGCAGCTACCCGGACGACGACGCCGATGTGGACGACGAAAGCGAGCCGGAACAGATCGCGTGAAGGCCGAAAGCGGACCGACGGCGCACCAGGTGGCGCTCGTTCAGCGCAGGTTCAGCTGGGGTTCAGCCCGACTGACCGAACGGCACTCCCGCACGGCTCTGGCCGCTGCTAGAGTTCGCTGCCGAGCTATCTGCAGCCCATTGGAGGGCGCATGTCACTGGATGACCGCAAGAAACTCGTCCGTCAGCACATCGACCTGACCTGGAACCGCGGGCGCCTGGCGCTGGCCGAGCACCTGCACAGCAAGGATTTTCTCTACAAGAGCTCCTTCATCGGCCGGCCGCTCGCCAGCGCCGAGTTTCTCGACATGGTCCGGCAGATCCGCCACGCCATGCCGGAACTGGAAGTGGTGGTCGAGGAATGCATCGCCGAAGGCAACCGGGTGGTCACCTGGAGCACGCTGATCGGCACCATCGAGCAGCCGGCGTTCGGCTATCCGCCCAGCGACAAGGTGCTCAGCATTTCTGCCATGGCCTTCTGGACCATCACCCCAACCCAGCAGGTGCAGGAAATCTGCACCATGTTCGACATGGAAAGCTTTCGCGCCCAGCTGGGCCTGGATACCCGGCCCTACGCCGAAAAAGCCCTGCCCTGATCCGATCGCTCACCACAGCCAGCCCAGCCACAACAGCGCCACCAGCAGCCAGGCACTTAGGGTCAGGGCGCCGCGTTCCCACTGCCGATTCCAGCGTCGTTCGCGCGCCCGCCAGCGGGTCCGCTCGAGCTGCATTCCGGGTACGGGCAGTGGCGGCTGGCGCAGCAGGCGGGTGAGGTACAGCGACGCCCACATTGCCGGATTGGGCAACTGCGCCAGCCGCGACGGCACCCTCCAGCCACGGCGCAGCGCCAGCAGCGTCAGACCCAGAGCTGCCAGCAGCGGCCAGAGTGCCGCCCACAGGCCCGCGGGATACACCCCAGCCAGCAGCGCTTCGCGCATGGTCGGCCAGAACCAGGGCACGGATAGCGACGCGATGCTGAGCAGCGCCCACGGCAACCACTGGCCGAGTGGCGCGCGGGCGCGGACGTGCTGCTGATCGCGCCACATCAGCCAGAGCGCGCGCCAGAGCAGCAACGCGGTGGCGAAGCTGGCCAGGGTCAGCCAGGGCAACCAGGCGACGAAGGCGCTTTCATGCCAGGCCTCCTTCAGCAGGTACTTCATTGCCGCGCCGCTGGTGAACGGCGCGCCCATGATCGCCAGCGCCGGCAGCATCAGCAGCACCCAGCCCAGACGCGACAGCCGCCCTTCGTGGACCATCCCGGCGGCGAGGAACAGCGCGCCCTTGGCCAGCCCGTGATGCACGCCGAACAGCACCAGCACCGTCAGCAGCGCCGCAGAGGGCGCCTCCAGGCTCCAGGCCAGCGCCAGGATCATCAGCATCCAGCCCATCTGGCTCACCGAGGACCAGGCCAGCACTGCCTTGGACTTGGCCGCGCATAGCCCCAGCGCAGCCGCATAGAGCGCGCCGAACAGGCCGGCGATCAGCAGCGGCGTGCTCCAGGCCGCCAGCGTCGGATCGCTCTCCGGCAGGCAGCGCCAGATGCCGAGAATGCCGGCCTTGAGCATCGCCCCGGAGAGTACCGCGCTGGCCGGCGCCGGTGCCTGCGGATGGGCCAGCGGCAGCCAGACGTGCAGCGGCCAGAACCCAGCCTTCAGGCCGAGCCCGAGCACCAGCAGGGCCAGGGTCAGGTGGTCGATCGGCTGCGCCTGCCAGGTGGCGAAGTCGAAGGCCTGTTCGGTGCTGTGACTGCGCAGCAACAGCCCGGCGAGCAGCAGCATCTCGCCGCAGATCGCCAGTTGCAGATAGAGGCGTCCGGCCCGCCGCGGGCCCGGTCCACCGCGCTGCACGATCAACCCATAGGCCGCGAGGCTCATGGCGCTGAAGCCAAGGTAGAAGCTCAATGCGTCGGTGGCGATGATCAGCAGCAGATTGCCGGCCAGCGCCAGTTGCCAGAATGCCCAGAAGCGCAGCCGCTTCCGATCGGTGGCCAGGCTGCTGTTGGCAAAGGTCGCCGCGCAACTCCAAAGCACGGCAGTAAAGCCCAGCCAAGTGCGGGTCAGCATATCGCTGGCACCCCAGCGCACACCCTCCCAGAGCCACGGCAACTCCAACGCTGGCGGCGGTTGCAGCGCTGCCAGCAGCGCCGGCGCACAGGCTAGCCACAGCCACGGCAGGCTGCGTTCGCGCAGCCACAACAGCAGGACGCCGCCGAGCAGCGGTGCGAAGGGCACCAGCAACCAGAGCCAGGCGTTCATATGGCGAACTCCCGCTCGACGATCAACTGGCTCCAGCCCAGCGGGCTGAGCGCGGTGGCCGCCAGCAGGCCGACCAGCAGCGACAGCAGCGCCGTGAGCAGCGGCGGCAGCAACAGCATCCAATGAGTTTCGAAACGCTCATCGGCCCAGCGGTTCTGGTGCCAGTCCGCCGGCTCAGCGAACCAGCCCCGCCACAGCAGCGGCAGGAAGTAGGCGGCATTCATCAGCGCCGAAACGAGCAACACCAGCAGCACCCAGTCCTGACCGACTTCCAGCGCGCCGAGACCGAGCGTCCATTTGCTGATGAAGCCGGCAATCGGCGGAATGCCGATCATGCCCAGCGCCCCGATGGAAAACGCCGTCATGGTCCAGGGCATGCGCCGGCCGACGCCGTCCATCTCGCGGATGCGATGAATGCCCAGGGTCTCGGCGAAATTGCCCGCGCAATAGAACAGCGTGACCTTCATCAGCCCCTGATGGACCAGATGCACCAGGCCGCCCACCGCCGCGATCGGCCCGAGCAGCGCGACGCCAAGCGTCACGTAGGACACCTGGCTGATGGTCGAGTAGGCCAAGCGCTTCTTCAGCTCCTGCTGCTGCAAGGCGCGCAGCGAGCCGTAGAGGATGGTCGCCGCCGCCAACCAGAGCAGCGGCGTGGTGAGATCCAGTTGCGTCAGCGCCTCGGCGCCGAAGACGTCGTAGACCACCCGCACGATGCCGAAGGCCCCGGCCTTCACTACCGCCACCGCGTGCAGCAGCGCACTGACTGGTGCCGGGGCGACCATCGCCTGCGGCAGCCAGCCGTGCAGCGGGATCAGCGCCGCCTTCACGCCAAGGCCGAGAATCAGCAGGGCGAAGGCCATGCGCAGCCCGAGGTCATGCTCGCCGACTACGTCCAGCAGGTAGCCGGCCGCCTGGAAATCCGGCGTGCCGGCCAGGCTGTGCAGCAAGGCCACGCCCATCAGCACCAGCGACCCTCCACCGACGGTGTAGGCCAGATAGACGCGCCCCGCGGCGAGCGACTCCGGCGTGCCGCGATGCACCACCAACGGAAAGGTGGCCAGGGTCAACAGTTCGTAGAACAGCAGGAAGCTGACCAGATTGCCCGCCAGAGCCAGGCCCACCGTGGCGCTGACGCAGAGGCTGAAGTAGCCGAAGAAGCGCGAGCGCAGCGGCGAGTTTCCAGGTAGCCGATGGCATAGATCGTCGTCACCGCCCACAGCAGCGATGACAGCGCGACGAACAGCAAGGCCAGCGCATCGGCCTGCAGTACCAGCGGCACGCCCGGCAACAGTGGCACGCTGAAGCGGTACTCGCTGCCCTGGCTGACGCCATAGAGCATGGCCGACCAGCACCAGCTTGAGCGTCACGCCGAGCAGGTTGAGGGTCACACGCAGGCGCTGCTGGTCCTCGCGCAGACCGAAGATCACCAGGCCCGGCAGCAGCGAGCTGAGCACGATGCCCAGTGGCAGAAACGCATGCCAGCTCATCGCCCGAGCCCTCCCAGCCAGAGCAACAGGGGCTCGCTGATAAGCGCCAGCCCCCAGACCAGCAGCGCCGGCAGCAACGCCAGCCACTGCGCCAGACGGTCGGCATGAATGCTCGGTGGATTCGGCCGGGCACGGTCGAATCCATGGGCGACGACGCGAAACACGTAGGCCGCCGACATCAGCGTGCCGAGCAATGCGCCCAAGGCCCAGGGCCAGTGCTGCGGCCGTTCGAACAGCGGCTGCAACAACAGCCACTTGGCCAGGAACCCGCCACTGGGCGGCAAGCCAATCAGGCTGCCGCCGGCCACGGCGAACGCCGCCAGGG
The DNA here is from genome assembly GCF_021432085.1 of Stutzerimonas kunmingensis. Lineage (GTDB taxonomy): Bacteria > Pseudomonadota > Gammaproteobacteria > Pseudomonadales > Pseudomonadaceae > Stutzerimonas. The sequence continues at coordinate 4,255,868 of NZ_CP090366.1, forward strand.
CGATCGGCACGTTCTGACTCGCGCCTTTCATGCCGCTCACCCGTTTGCTGCCGAGAATGCTCTGCAATTCGCCGGCCGCGAGGAACATCGAAACCTTGGCCAACCCGTGGGCCAGCACGAACAGCCACAGGGCCGCATGCAGGCGCGGTTCGTCCAGATGCAGCAACAGCCCCAGTGCCAGCAGCGCGTAGCCCAGCTGGGCGACCGTCGAGTAGGCCACCAGCGTCTTCAGTCGCGGCGCGCGCAGCGCCGACCAGCCGCCGCCGACCAGCGCCAGCACACCGGCGGCGCCGAACAGCAGGCCGGCGTCGCGGCCGAATTCAGCCGGGGCAATCTCGCTCCAGATCAGCCAGAGGATGTACAGCGGCCCCTTGACCACCAGCGCCGAGAGCAGCGCGCTGACCGCAGTCGGTGCCGCGGCGTGGGCCGGCGGCAACCACAGGTGCAGCGGCCACAGCGCGGCCTTGAGCATCAGCCCGAGAGTCATCAGCAGCAGCGCCAGATGGGTAACGCCATCAGCTTCGGTCAGTTGCGCCAGCACGGCCAGGTCGAGCACGCCGTAGCGCCCGTAGATCAGCGCCACACCGAGCAGGTAGGCCAGCGAGCCGGCCAGCGACAGCAGCAGGTAATTCAGCGACGGCTTCCAGGCCTTGCGGCCGGCCAGCGACACCAGCGCCACCGCGACCAGGCTGAGCAACTCCAGCGTCACGTAGAGGTTGAACAGGTCTGCCGACAGCCACAGCGCGGCCAGTGCCGCGTGCAGCAGGCAGGACAATGGCCAGTAATCCTGAGTCCCGGCGGCATGTGCGATGCGCGCCGCGTACAGCGCCACCAGCAGGTGCAATCCGGCAGTGAACACCAGCAGCAGCGTGGCCAGCGGGGTCAGGCGGAAACGGATCGCCAGCCCCGCCTCCCAGCCACCGACCAGCAGGCTTCGCTCGCCATGATCGAGCACCACCTGCAGCGCCATGATCGCCGCCAGGAGCGCGCCCAGGCTAAGCGCGATCACCCAGCGGCCGCTGCGCGCCGGGCGCAGCAGGATCAGCAGCAAGGCACCGGCCAGCGGCAGCAGCAGGCTGACCAGGGCGGCGTTCATCGCTCTTGACCCTTCGAGGTGGCCAGCGCACTGCTCAGGCGCAACGCCAGGGCGGTCGCACTCACCGCCACCACCAGCCCGGTGACCACCAGCGCCACCAGCAGCGGATCGCCCGGATCATGACGCGCCGCCAGGGCGATCATCACCAGAAACACGCCGCTGCCCATCAGATTGATGGCGATGATCCGCCGCAGCGCATGGCGCAATGTGAGCAACCCGTGCAGGCCGAGCAGCCAGAGGGCGAAGCCGACGGCGATCCAGAACAGCGTGGCGCTCATGACTGCGGCTCCGGGTCGTCGCCGATCACCAGCAGGCTCAGGCTCGCGGCGATGGACAGCGTCGCCGCGGCCTCGATGACGACGATCAGCGGCTTGGCCCAGCCGGTCGGGTACTGCAGCCAGCCATCGCCAAACCAGGCGCAGGCTGCCGCCACCGCGACGAACAACAGCAGGCCGACCAGCACCAGCAGACGCAGCGGCCAGAAGCCCCAGCGCAACGCCGGCAACGCACCGGCCAGACGCAGCAGGACGATGCCGGAGGCCAGCAGCGCGCCGGCCTGGAAGGCACCGCCGGGCGAGGCGGCACCACGCCAGAGCACATAGCCGCCGGCCAGCACCAGCAGCGGCGCGAGGGTTCGGCCCCAGGCGCGCAGCATAGGCCAGGGCTCGCTCAGCTGCGGCTGCAGCGATCCGAGCTGCCGAGCACCGAGCAGGGCCAGCAGCAAGACGGCCAGCTCGAGCAAGGTGTCCCAGGCACGGAAGTTGAGCAGCACCGCAGTGACCGGATGCTCGACGCCGCTCTGCGCCAGCGCGGCATCGATCTGCGTCGGCACACTCGGTTGCAGTTCGGCCAGCGGCGCTAGCTGCGGCAACACCATCAACAGGAGCGGCAGCACCACCGCCACCGCGGCCAGACGCCGGCGGCGCGACAGCTGCGGCTCGCTACCGGCCCGTGGCTGACGCGCCAGCGCGGCGAACAGCAGCACACCGGTCAGCCCGGCGCCGATGGCGGCCTCGGCCAGCGCCAGATCGGCCGCGCCCAGTCGCGCCCAGACCAGCGCCAGCACCAGGCCGAAGGCGATGAACAGCAACACGCCGGCATACAGCTGGCGCACATGCAGCGCGCCACCGGCCAGACCGAGCAGCAACAGGCCGAGGACCGCGTCCAGCAGCCAGTCAGTCATCGCCGTCCTCCTCGTCGGATTGACGTGCCAGCAGCTGACAGGCGGTGGCGCCGGAGGCGAGCACCAGCAGCCAGATCAGTAGCATCTGCGCGACTTCCAGCACCCCGCCAGCGCGCAGCGAAAGGCCGGCGACCACCAGGCCGAGGCCGAGGGTGTCGGCCTTGGTCAGCGCGTGCAGGCGACTCAGGGTATCGGGAAAGCGCAGCAGACCGATGCTCCCGGCGGCGAAGAACCCCAGCCCACCGGCCAGCAGCAGCCAGCTGAAGAAGTCGAGCAGTTCACTCATGGCGGCTACGTCGCAGCAGCTGTACCAGCGCGGCGCTGATCATCGCCGCCAGCAGCGCCAGCACCAGCGCTGCATCGCGCAGTGCCGGCGCGCCCTGCCACTGCGCCAGCACCAGCAGAAGCGCCGCGCCGGTGGTGCCGAACAGCTGCACGGCAAGCAGCCGGTCGACCCGCCGCGGGCCGAGCAGTACGCGCCACAGGCCGATGATCAGGGTCAGCAGCAGAAGTGCGCAGAACACTGCCATCAAGGCCGCCCATCCACGCCCAGCAGCCGCTCCAGGCGCCGTTCCAGTTCGGCCACGGTGGCTTGCCAGGGCAGGCGCTCATCCAGCACGTGCACACGCATCTCGTCGGCATCGACTCGCGACGCCAGGGTCCCGGGCAACAGCCCGACCATCGCCGAGAGCAACAGGCGCACCCGCGGCGACTGGCTGGTGAGCGGATAGGGATGCCACGCCGGCTGCAGCGGACAGCGTGGCTGCAGCGCACGCCGCGCCACATCCCAGCCACCGAGCAGCATGTGCTTGAGAAAGAAGCCGAGAAACGCCGGCAGCGCCGCCAGGCGCATGGCCATCGGGCGCAGGCCGAGCCAGAGGCTCAGCGCGACGGCCAGGGTGATCGTCGGCACACCCAGCACCCAGCCCTGCCCGGCAGCGAACAGCGCCCAGAGTGCGGTATAGAGCAGTGACCAGAAGAGTGCGTCGGTGGCTCCGCGACGCCATGCGGCCTGTGTCATCACAACCTCCTTGGCATTCCGATCTTTGTTACAAGTCGAGGCCAAGAGTTCGCCGCTGTCCACCAAACACCGCGAAGAGCCTTGTATCAGCAGATTGCCGTTCGGCCTGGCCAGCGGCGCTGCACCGCCTGTTTCTCCCAGCTGCGGCCCGCGGCAGGCTCAGCACAGGTGTCTCAGGAACCAGTCGCCGGCCAGCCGCGCCACCTCTTCCAACGTGCCGTGCTCCTCGAACAGATGCGTCGCGCCAGGCACCATCACCAGCTGATGCACGCACTGCAGGCGTGCAGCCGCCGCTCGGTTCAGCTCCAGCACTTCGAGGTCGCCGCTGCCGACGAGGAACAGCGAGGCCGCCTTGACCCGCCCCAGCGATAGATCCGCCAGGTCGACCCGGCCGCCACGCGAAACCACCGCGGCGATGTCCGCCGGCCGCGAGGCGGCGGTGGTCAGTGCCGCGGCGGCGCCGGTGCTGCTGCCGAACAGGCCGATGCGCAGATCGTGCAAGCGCGCATCGCTGCTCAGCTGGTCGACCACGCCGCTGAGGCGCTGGCTGAGCAGCGGGATGTCGAAGCGCAGCTGCCGGGTGATCTCGTCAATGGGCTGCTCGTGCTTGGTGAGCAGATCGAAGAGCAGGGTCGCCAGCCCCATTTCGTTGAAGCAATGCGCCACGCTGCGGTTGCGCGGGCTGTGCCGGCTGCTGCCGCTGCCGTGGACGAACACCACCAGGCCGGTGGCCGCGGGCGGCAAGCACAGCTCGCCGTGCAGGCGTGCCTTGCCGAGCGTGAAGCGCATGGGTGTCGCCGCAAGCGCGGTCATGCCGCCTGCCCTCCCTTGGTCCACGCGCGCTGCAGCAGCTCCACCACCTGACGGTCGGGGGTCTGCTCGAAATGCTCGTACCAGCGGCCGATGGCATACAGGTCATGGGGTACATGCAGGCAGACGACGCGATCCGCCAATTTTTCCAGCTGCGCGATGCTCTGCGCAGCCGCCACCGGCACCGCAACGGTGATGCACGTCGCGCCCAGGTGGCGCACCGCCTGCACCGCGGCGCGCATGGTCGCGCCGGTCGCCAGCCCGTCGTCCACCAGGATCACGGCACGTCCGGCGATGAGCGGCGGCGGTCGTTCACCGCGATAGGCCTGTTCGCGCCGCTGCAGCTCGTGGGTTTCCTGGGCGATGGTGCCGTTGATCTCGGCCCTGGAGACGTGGATGTACTGCACGATGTCGTCGTTCATCACACGCACGCCGCCGCTGGCGATGGCGCCCATGGCCAGTTCGCGATTGCCCGGCGTGCCAAGCTTACGCACCACCAGAATGTCCAGCTCCAGGCCCAGCCGCTGCGCCACCTCGAACGCCACCGGTACACCGCCACGCGGCAGCGCCAGGACCAGCGCGTCGTGCCAGTCGGCTTCCTCTGCCAGGCGCTCGGCCAGCGCCTCACCTGCCTGGACTCGATCGTAAAAGGGGATCTTGAAGGTCATGGCAGGCTCCTCGGTTTGGCACGGGCTGTATTGGAGTCTGGCTCAAGAATCGAGTGCCGGTACGCCATCTGCGACGAACAACCCGTCTGGCTGACCGGCTTCGAAGGCCACCGATCGGAACGGACGTGGACAAGGTTACAAATTCATTGCCGCCGACTCTCTGACGCCATTAAAGTGCCATCACCGATTGCCGATAACTTGGGTAGACCCGTCGAATGCGCTGCCACTGCACGGCGGCCAATGCCTGGGATGGATGATCAATGACCGAGAAGAACAACAAACCAGCGCCATGGCGTATGCGCAGCACCCTGCTGATGACGGTCAGCCTGCTGTTTCCCTCGACTCCCGTGCACGCGGCCGAACACCTGACGCTGCTGACCTGGGAGGAATACCTCAGCGAAGCGGTGATCGAACGCTGGCAAGCCGAAACCGGGGTCGAGATCAGGCAGATCTACTTCGATAGCGGCGACAAGCGCGACGAAGTCCTCGCCAAGCCCGAGCATCGGATCGATATCGCCCTGACGGAGCTGATCAGCGCCTCGCGCTTTGGCGCCCGCGGCCTGCTGGAGCCGATCGACGACAAGCAGCTGCCGACGCTGCGTCATGTCCCGCAACGCTGGCGCGACAGCTGCGGGCGCTACGGCGTGCCCTACCTGTGGGGCACGCTCGGCATCGCCTATCGAAGCGATCGCCTGGAAAGCGCGCCACGATCCTGGAAGGACCTGCTGCAACCGGCTCGCGCCGACGAGCCACACATCATCATGATGGAGGATCACGAGGACATCCTCGCCAGTCCGCTGATCCTGCAGAACCATTCGATCAACACCTCGAACAACGACGAACTCAAGGCCGCCTTCGATCTGCTCATGGCCCAGTCCAGCGCCGTGCTGACCTACGAGTACGTGATCACCTCACTGCGCAGCCAGCGCTACCTCGACCAGGCCGACATGGCCCTGGCCTACAGCGGCGACCAACAGGTGCTCAACGAAGTCGAAGGGGTTGATGACGAGCCCTGGCGCTACGTAGTGCCCGAAGAGGGCACGCTGCTCTGGGTCGATTGCCTGTCGATACCGGCCGGCACCGCGAAGAAGGCGCTGGCGCGACGCTTCCTCGACTTCCTCCAGCAGCCGGAAATCGCCGCCCTGAATGCCGCCGATCTGGGCGTCGCCACACCGAACGCTGCGGCGCGGGCACTGCTGCCGGCGGATATCCGCGCGGATTCGACCATATACCCGGCGGAAGCGGTACTGGAGAGAAGCCAGGTCTACGAGACGCGACCGCTGGAGGGCACGCAGACGCGGCGGCGCATCATCAGTGCACTGATCAACGCCCATGACGCTAGGTAAACGCACGCTGCTGGTGATCTTTCCGGTCATTCTGATCATCCAGCTGGTTGCCTCGACCTCCGCCTACCTGACCCAGCGCGCCTCGCTGCTGGGGCTGGAGCAGGCGCGCCTGGAGCAGCAGCTCTCGGCGCTGACCTCCGCCTACCTGGACTACGAGGCGTTCAATCGCAGCGTGCTCTACTCGATCATGGATAGCGAGGCGCTGCTGCTGTTCCTGCGCGAGTCGGACACCGACTTTCGCAACGACACCCTCGGGCTGCGCATCCAGCAGAGCATCCGCTCGCTATCCAATACCGAGCTGACTTTCGTTTCCCTCGCCGTCGTGCAGCCCGACGGCAGGCCGGCCTACTACTTCGAAAGCAGCCTGTCGCCATTCGCCTCGATGAATGCGAGCCAGCAGCGTATCGTCAGCGAAGCCAGACGGTCATCGGCATCCGGCAACACCCTCTATGTGGAGCAGGCCGATGACGACCCGCTGCTGATGAACACCGACTTCATCCTGCCGGCCTCCAGCAGCCGACCACTGCCGAGCCAGCGCGCTGAGGCCTTCGCCATTCAGCTGGCGGTGCGCCCGGAGCGCTTCCTCAAGCTCAAGCGCAGCCTGGAAAGCGAATACGGTGCGCCTGTCGAAATCTCCGACGAGCCGTTGCCGGCGGTCGCCGGGTTGTCCGCCGGGGTTTCGCTATCGCGCTCGCTGCATGCACGGCTGACACCGGCGCCACACTACACCGCCGAGCGCCTGCAGACCCTCGGGCTCGCCTTCATCGCCGGCGGTGCGCTGATCTGTCTGATCTCCATCGGCCTGCTGCTGTGGCTGATCCGCCGTTCCATTACCGGCCCCATCAGCCAGCTGGACGACCAGCTCACCGACCTGCTGCTGTGCAAGCGCGACGCGCTCGACGAGCCGACCGATGGCGGCGAGATCGGCCGGCTGACGGTGAACATGAAGACCCTGCACGACCGCAACACCGAAGCGCTGCAACGCATCCGCGAAATATCCTGGGAGGACAGCCTGACCCAGGTCAGCAATCGGGCGCACTTCGGCGTGCTGGCCAATACCATGTACGAGCAGTGCATGCGCACGCACAAGCGGCTGGCACTGCTGTTTCTCGATCTGGACAACTTCAAGCAAGTCAACGATCAATACGGCCACGAGGCCGGCGACGCTCTACTGCGAATCTTCGCCCAGCGTGCCCGCGGCGTGCTCGAACGGCATCGCACCGACTACCCGCAGACGGAAACGGCCCTGGCGCGCCTGTCCGGCGACGAGTTCGCCATCCTGCTGCTGAGCGAAACCGGCGACGGCGGCCTGCAGCAACTGTGCGACGCGCTGCTCGGCCTCTGCCGCGGCGGGTTTCGTCTGGAGGATCGCCTGTATCCGGTCAGCGTCAGCATCGGCACCGCCTGCTACCCGGAAGATGCGGACTCGATCACCCAGTTGCTCACCCGTGCCGACACTGCCATGTACCAGGCCAAGGCCGAGGGCAAGAACACCGCGGTGGCCTTCAGCGGCGAGCTGGAGCGACGCAACGAGCGAATCCGCCTGATCGAAGACCAGCTGCGCGAGCTCGACGGCGACGACCAGCTGCGGCTGGTCTACATGCCGGCGCTCGATCGCGAAGGCGCAGTGGTCAGTTGCGAAGTGCTGCTGCGCTGGCATTCACCGATCCTCGGGACGGTTTCGCCCGGCGAATTCATTCCCATCGCCGAGCGTGCCGGGCTGTTCCCGAAGATCGACAGCTGGGTCATTGATCATGCCCTGGCGGAGTACCCGAAACTGGTGCAGCTGTTCGGCGAAGGGGTGCTGCTGGCGATCAACGTGTCCTCCGCGCAGCTCAACGACGACCGCATCTGCCGCTATCTGGTCGAGCGCGCCGCCCATCACGGCGTCGAGCCGGGCAGGATCGAGATCGAGCTGACCGAAACCTACGCCGCCGAGCTGTGCAAGAACACCATGGAAGTGGTCCAGGCGATTCGCCGCGCGGGCTTCCGCGTCGCCATCGACGACTTCGGCGTCGGCTATACCTCGATCCAGCAGCTGCTCGAGTACCCCGCCGACACCATAAAGCTGGACATGGCGATTATCACCCGGCTGACCCGCCCGGAGATGCAGCAGAGCCTGAGCGCCCTCATCGCCTTCTGCCACGCCCAGGGCAAGCGCGTGAATGCCGAGGGCGTCGACAACATGGAAAAACAGTCGGCACTGCTGCAGGCCGGCTGCGACCTGTTCCAGGGCTACCTGATCTCGCCGCCGCGCTCGCTGGCAGCACTGGAGGACTGGATGGCGGTACGCAACCGCGCCCACGGCGCGCTGCGTCTGGAGCCGCTGCCGCCATCGGCTAGCCCGCTAGCCAACCCGGCAGCAGTCAGCAGCGACTACTAGATGGAATCCTCCTCGGCAGCGCCGGCGGGATTGGCGCGCGTCGACATGGCGAGGATTTCCGGCACCACGTCGCGCGCGAACACATCGTGCAGCCGGCGCAGCTCGGCGAACGGGTCTGGATGATGGTCGACGCGGATATCCCAGAGCGGGTATTCCTCGTTATCGACCACATACACCGTTGCCGATGATTCGCCATGGCGATCGCCACCCTGGGCGTCGCCGGCAGCGATCGCCGCCATCAAACGCTCCACCAGTGGCTGATGCGCGCTGCGCTCATAGGCTTCGCAGGCGGCCTCCAGCACCTCGCGCCCCTTGAGCCGGTTACCCTGCACACAGAACTGTTCGCCGGCGATCGAGCCGGCCCAGGGCAGGCACTTCTCTCCAGTCCAGCAGGCCGTGCGGCCCTTGCTGTCGATCACCGCGCACTGGCGCTGGCTCATACAGGGATCGGTGCGCCGCAGCCGCTCCAGCACCTCGGCCGCCGGGCTGAACTGGCGCAGGAAACGCAGGCCGTCGATACCCAGGTACGGATTGATCTGTGCCTGGGTCGCCACCGCCCCGACATGGGCCGCCGCGTGGGTCAGCAACTTGCCCACCGCGGGCATCGCCGTGGCCGCAGCCACGCCGAACTGACCGGTGCGCGGGCAGCGGGCGATGATGGAAAAGGTCATGGGCGTGCTCTCTGGATTCGTCAGGAGTTAGGCCGATGCAGAGGGATAAACGTTCCGGTGAGCGTTTGCGAGCCCGTCGACAGCGTACCGACGAATGGCTGTGACGCCTCGCACCTTGTCACCGCACCAGTGCTGGCACATTGCCAAAGGGATTTGTAGACTCGCCACCGCTCGGCACGGCTGCAAGGAACGGCAACGCGACCGGCGAAACGGCCAGGCACGATTCCCAGCCAAGCATCAGCAGGATCCGACACATGGAAGCGTCCGAATACCTACCCCGCCCCGCCGGCACCCGGCCGCATCGCCTGCAGCCGATTGCTGAAGCAACAGCACACATTCGCCCCAAGCCAGACCACAGGGACCTGTGACTCGGCGTCATTGATCGAGAACCCGATATGAAGAAGCATTTGATGGCCGCGCCTTTGATTGGCCTGAGCATCCTGTTTAGCGGCTGCGCTACAGAGCAGTCGCGTACGCTGGAGGTCGCCAAGGTGACTTCGGCACAGAGCGTCTACCATGGCCAGCGCAGCCCGATTGCGGTGGGCAAGTTCGACAATCGTTCGAGCTACATGCGCGGCTTGTTTTCCGATGGCGTCGATCGCCTCGGCGGCCAAGCCAAGACCATCCTGATCACTCATTTGCAGCAGTCGAACCGTTTCAACGTCCTCGACCGCGACAATATGTCCGAGATTGCCCAGGAAAGTGCCATCGCGGCCAGACGCGCAAACCTGCGCAGTGCGGATTTCGTCGTCACGGGCGACGTTACCGAATTCGGCCGCAAGGAAGTCGGCGATCATCAGCTGTTCGGCATCCTGGGCCGAGGCAAATCCCAGATCGCCTACGCCAAGGTCAACCTGAACATCGTCAATGTCAGTACCTCCGAGGTGGTTTATTCAGCACAGGGCGCTGGTGAGTACAGCCTTTCCAACCGTGAAGTTATCGGCTTCGGCGGCACCGCCAGCTATGACTCGACGCTCAATGGCAAGGTGCTGGATCTGGCCATCCGCGAAGCGGTGAACAACCTCGTCACCGGCGTCGACAGCGGCGCATGGCGCCCCGTGCAATAACCCTCAAGGACGAGAACGATGAATACCTATCTGAGAACCGGCGCGCTCGCAGTCGCACTGCTGTCGCTCGCCGCCCTGACTGGCTGTGCCAGCCAACCGAAAACCCTCTACCACTGGGCCGGCTACGAAGAGCAGGTCTATGAGCACTTCAAGAACGAAAAAGGCCCGCAGGAACAGATCGCCGCACTGGAAGCCAGCCTGCAGCAGGCCCGCGCGCGGGATGTGACGCCGGCACCGGGCTTTCACGCCCACCTCGGCATGCTCTACGCCGAAGTTGGCAAGGGCGATCAGGTTCGCCAGCAGTTTGAAACCGAGAAAACCCTGTTCCCAGAGTCCGCGCCCTACATGGACTTTCTGATGCGCAACTTCGAGAAATAAGAGGCCATGATGCCAAACATCAGTCTGAAAACCCTGCTGGTGCTCGCTGCCCTGAGCGTGCTCGGCGGCTGCGCGACACCGACACCCTACGACTACAGTGCATTCGAGCGGAACAATCCGGCATCGATTTTGGTATTGCCCCCGGTCAATCGCTCACCGGACATCAAGGCCAGCTACAGCGTGCTCTCGCAAGTCAGCTACCCGCTCGCCGAAGCCGGCTATTACGTGCTGCCGGTGGCTGTGGTGGACGAGACGTTCAAACAGAACGGCTTGATGAATGCCGACGAGATGCACATGGCCCCGCCGGCGAAACTTCGCGAGATTTTCGGCGCGGACGCAGCCCTGTATATCGAGGTCACCCGTTACGGCAGCAGCTACAAGGTACTGACTAGCGAAGTCGCAGTGGAAGCGCACGGCAAGCTCGTCGACCTGCGCAGCGGCGACCTGCTCTGGGAAGGGAAGGCGCTGGCCAGCTCGGCGGAAAACCAGAACCAGAGCAGCGGAGGCCTGGTGGGCATGCTCATCACCGCAGCCGTCAACCAGATCGTCAACACCCTCAGCGATCGCGGCCATGAGATCGCTGGCATCACCAGCCGTCGCCTGCTGACTGCCGGCATCCCTAACGGCATTCTCAGCGGGCCCCGCTCGCCGCAACACCCGAGCCGGTTGGCCAGCCGCTAACCAGGTGTCATGCGGGCGGCCGCGTAGAGAACGCTCAGCCGCCCTTGCCGCTCAACCCTGGCGCAGCGAAAGGCCCTTGAGGAAATTGCGCAGCAGCTGATCGCCGCAGGCGCGGTAGTTGCTGTGGCCGGGCTTGCGGAACAGCGCGCCGAGTTCGGATTTCGACAGCTGCAGGTCGGCGGCATGCAGGATCGCCTGCAGGTCTTCGTCGCGCAGCTCGAAGGCCACCCGCAGTTTCTTCAGGATCTGGTTGTTGCTGACCGGCAGCTCCAGCGGCGGTGCCGGACGGCTTTCGTCCTTGCCGCGCTTGAAGTAGATCAGCCCGTCGAGAAAACGCGCCATCGCTTCGTCCGGGCATTCCTGATAGCCGTCCTCGTCCTCGCGGCTGAGCCAGGCGCGAACCTCGGCATCGTCCACCGTGCAGCCACCCAGGGCGGCAATTTCGGCCATCTGTGCATCACTGGCCTTGAGGGTGTAGCGCAGGCTGCGCAGGACGTCGTTATTGAGCATGTTCGCTCCTCACTGAGAAAAGGCCGGCAGTGTGCGCTTTCGGGCGCCTTGCGGCGAGTCCGATCAACCGTCTTCACGCTCGCCGAGGCGACGGTACAACGTGCGCCGGCCGATGCCGAGCAGGGCCGCGGCGCGGCGCTTGTTGCCGTCCACCAGCTTCAGCACATGCTCGATATAACGCAGCTCCAGCTCCTCCAGAGTCGGTAGCAGCGGGCCATCGCTGAGCTGAGCGAGCAGTTCGGCGCCGGCACTGCGCGCCTTGTCATCACGATAGTCGGCGATGCGGCTGGGCAGGTGCTCCAGCTCGATGCTGCGTCCGTGGCAGAAGGTCACCGCACGCTCGATGGCGTTCTGCAGTTCGCGCACGTTGCCCGGGAACGGATAGCGTCGCAGCTGCGCCAGTGCCGCCGGCGCGATGCCGCGCACCGGCCGCCCGCTGCGCGCGGCAAAGTGGGCGACGAAGCCGGCGGCCAGCAGTTCGAGGTCCTCCTCGCGATCACGCAGCGGCGGCACCTGCAGGATGAAGGTTTCCAGGCGGAAGAACAGGTCCTCGCGGAAGGCCTCACGGCCGGCCTCGGTTTCCAGCGGGCGGTTGCTCGCCGCGATGATGCGCACATCCACGCTCAGCTCACGCTCGGCACCCACCGGGCGGATCGTGCCTTCCTGCAGCACGCGCAGGAGCTTGGCCTGCAGCGGCAGCGGCATCTCGCCGATCTCGTCGAGAAACAGCGTGCCACCGTCGGCCTGCTGGAAAAGTCCCTTGTGCGCGCGGTTGGCGCCGGTGAAGGCGCCAGAGACATGGCCGAAGAATTCGCTTTCCAGCAATTCGGCCGGCAGCCCGGCGCAGTTGATCGCAAGGAATGGCCCTCTGGCACGTTCGCTTTCCGCATGCACGGCGCGGGCGACCAGCTCCTTGCCGGTGCCGCTCTCGCCAATCACCAGCACCGGCCCCTCGGCGCGGGCAAGCTGGCGGATCTGATCGAACAAGCCGCGCATAACCCGGCTGCGGCCGAGCATGCCGTGGAAACGGTCGTCGCTGAGCAGCTGCTGGAAGCGCCGCACCTCGTCGCGCAGGCGTCGCGTCTCCAGCGCACGGGCCACCGCCAGGGCGAAGTGCTCGAGGTCCAGCGGCTTGGTAAGGAACTCGTCGGCGCCTTCCTTGAGCGCCGCTACCGCCTGCTGAATGCTGCCGAACGCGGTGATCACCAGGAATGCCGGCGCCGCCTGCATCGTCCTGACCCGTCGCAACAGCGCCATGCCATCGGCACCGGGCAGGCGCAGATCGCTGACCACCAGCGCCGGCTCCCAGCTTTCCAGCGAGCCGACCGCCTCCTCCGCACTGGCCAGCGCGCGCACCTGCAGGCCGCGGTCTTCCAGCTCCTCGACCAGCAACTGGCGCAGGCTGTCGTCGTCCTCGACCAGCAGGACCCGCTCCTGCGTCACTTCAGTCATGCTCAACCTCCTCGTCGATCAATGGCAATGCGATACGGAAGGCCGCGCCCGGCAGGCTGCCGTCGACCAGTTCGATTCGTCCACCGCACTCGCTGACCACGCCATGGGCAACCGCCAGCCCCAGCCCACTGCCCTCGCCCACCGCTTTGGTGGTGAAAAACGGCTCGAACAGCGCGACGCGGTTCGACTCGGCAATGCCGGGACCGTCGTCCTCGACCTGCAACATCAGCTCGGCAGCATCGCGCCACCAGCGCAGGCGCACCAATCCGCCAGGGCTGGCCTGGGCGGCATTGCGCAGCAGATTGGTCAGCGCCTGCTCGAAACGCGGCGGGTCGACCCGGCAGTACAGGGTTTGTGCCGGTGCCTGCAGCTCCAGCCGCACCTGCAGCGCGGCCAGCTCATCGGCCACCGCCGCGGCTGCCGAATGCGCCAGCACCTCGGCGGGCACCTTGCGCAGCGGCGAGCCTGCGGCGCGGCCGAAATCCAGCAACTGGCGGACGATGGCACTGAGCCGGGCCACCTGCTGGCGAATCTGCAACAGCGCACGGCGATGGGTTTCGCCCAGCTCGTCGTCGCGCAACACGCGCTGCGCCTTGCCGTCGATCACACTCAGCGGGCTGCCCAGCTCATGCGCGACACCAGCCGCCAGCCGCCCCACTGCCGCCAGTTGCTGACTCTGGCGCAGGCGCGCCTGCAACTGCTCTTCGCGGGCCTGCTGCTCGGCCACCTGGCGCTCGGCGGCGGCGATGCTGTCGAGCATCTGGTTCAGCGCGCCGGAGAGCACGACGATCTCCTGTGGCCCGCTGCGTGGCGCACGATGCTCGCGCTCGCCGGCCGCGACGCGCTCCATGCTGCGTGCCAGCTGCTGCAGATGCTTGCCCACCGCGGAGCGATGGCCGAGCAGGATCACCACCAGCGCCACCCCGGCGAGCAAGCCGCCCAGGCCCGCGGCGATCAGGCGCAGGCGGCGGATGTCCTGCTCGAAATCGCCCCAGCGCCGGGTTACCTGCAGCAGGCCATTGATCTGCCCGCCACTTTCCTCCAGCGGAACGAAGTAGGAATAAACCGGGCGGCCATTGATGCGCTGATAGGTGCCGGTCAGCTCGCCGCCGGCGGTGAGCTGCTGGATCGCCGACTCGTCCTGATCCGGTTCCACCGCACCGGCGTAGGCCGCGAGCTTGCCATCGCGGTCGTAAACATAGGCGCCATACACGCGACCGACGCCGAGCACCGATTCCAGCACCTGCTGCAGGGTGCGCTCGTGGTTCTTCTCCAGGCTGGCGCTGAGCGGCAGGCGCACCGCTCGCGCGACCAGCTCGACCTCGGCCTGCAGGCGCCGCTCGCTGCTGCGCTCGACCGTCCAGAGCACCACCGAACTGAAGCCGAACATGATCGCCATGAGCGGCACGATGACCTTGAGCAGAAGCGCGCCACGCAGGCTCGCCGGGCGCTGCCAGATTGATACATGTGTCATACCGGCACACTACATGACCTCGCGACGAGGGGCCACCGCGCGCCGATGAAAAGGACAATTAGTTATTTATCAATCGGTTATGCGATAGATGCAGACCTGGCACGGCTGCTGCACTGCTGAAGGCGTCTTTAACCGAAGCAGGAATGAACATGACCCAGCACAACGCTCGTCTCGCCTTCGCCGGAATCTTCTCGCTGTTCCTCGGCCTGGCCGCCCCCCTTGCATCGGCGCAATCAGCCAACCCGGCACCTACCGCGCAGCCAGCCGCCGGCGCACAGGTGCAGCAGTTCGGTGAGAAAAAACTGGAAAGCTTCGCCGAGTCGCTCGGCGAGATCATGGAGATCCGCGAGGAATTCACCGGCAAGCTGCAGAAGACCGAAGACGCCGACAAAGCCCGCGATCTTCAGCAGCAGGCCAACGAAAAGATGCTCGGCGTGATCGAGGAAAACGACATCAGCATCGACGAATACAACGCCATCAACGAAGCCGTGCAGACCGACCCGGAACTGCGCAATCGTGTGATCGCGATGATGCAGCAGTGATACACCGCTGACGCCGCGCGGCGCTGCCTGAGGCAGCTCGCGCAGGGTAACGAGGAAGCCCCGTTTGGCTGATGCCGGCGGGGCTTCTTGCGTCTGGATGCCAGAACCCTGAAGTTGCTGTATTCAAACGGGTATCTGACGGGAATAACCGGCCGGGCGACCTCCCCCAGGTCTTCATTCAGCAAGGCCTATCGCCCTTGTAGCCACTCCGACGCCGATGCACCACCGAACAGGCTAGCGTGCCGCCGACTCAACAGTCGCGGTGTACAGAGGCATGGCGCGTCGAAAGTCGAAGTAGTGTTCAAGCACCCGCTCAGGCGCCTCGACCTGCGGGTAGTGACCGATGCCCTCCAGCAGCACGGTGTCGGGCCTCGGAATCAGCTCGCGGTAGCGAGCGACCATATGTGCACCGGAGATCGGATCGGCCGCGCCGTCGATCACCCGCAACGGCACATTGCAGCGCTGCATGGCCGTAACCCAGCGCTCGCGTTGCCTGACCCGCTCGGGCATGTAGCGGATCAGCCGGTGCATCACCGCCGGTCCGTCGCTCTCGGCGATCAGTCGCCAGTAATCGTCCAGCTCAGCGTCGCTCGGCTGCGTCTGCGCACCGAACACCCGGCCGAAGGTCGTCCCGAGCGTACGCCGCGAGAACAGCCTGCCCAGCAGAAAGCCGAACGGGCCGAGCAGCAGTTTCTGCACCCGCACCGGATGATGGGTTTCCGGGAACAGCCCGCCATTGAGGAACACGCAACTGGCCAGCGCGATGCGCCCTTCGCAATGCCGCGCCAGCAGCTCCTGAGCGACGCTGTCGCCATAGTCATGCGCCAGCACATGGATCGCACCGTCTATACCCAGCTCCGCCAGCAGCGCCTGCTGCAGATCGGCCTGCTCGATCAGGCTGTAGGCGTGCCCGCGCGGCTTGGCCGAATAGCCGAAGCCGAGCATGTCGCAGGCAACCAGCCGATAGCGCGCCGCAAGTGGCTGCCAGACCTTGTGCCAGTCCCAGCTGGCGGTGGGAAATCCATGGATCAGCAGCAGCGGCTCACCTTCGCCAGCCGTCCAGTAGCGGATGCGCCTGCCGCCAAAATCGAACTCGCGAGCGCTGGCGCGCCAGGTATCCAGTGCCATGCCGTCGGTGCTACTCATTCGTTCTTCTTGTTTTCATGGAGACGAAGCCAGTCTAGCGGGCTGCTACGGCATGACGACTTGCCGTGCCGGCCAGCTTGGTGGCCCGGCGAGTCAGCTGGGCGCTGCTGGGAGGAAAAGGGGGGGCGAATCAATGGTTCTGCATACGCGGAAAACGCCATTACTGCGACGGAACCAAGGTTCGCCCAGTCCCTCTCGGGCGCCTGGAACGGTTACCGCCCGACCGCGCCACCAGGTCAGTTCACGGCTGCCCCGCCATGATCCGGGCCACCTCGCCTTCGGCCTGCAGATGCTCGAAGGCGGCCTGGGTGCGCAGCACGGTGTCGTCGTCGGTCTGGCGGCTGTAGGCCATGTAGAGCTGTGTCGAGGTGTGCGGGCTGAAGACCTTCTCGACCGTGGCCGGGTCGACGCCGGCCTCGGCGCACAGGGCGAGCATGTCGTGCTCGGGCATCGGCACCAGGTCGACCTGGCCGTTGACCAGGCGCTTGAAGTTGTCGCTGTTGTGCGCACTCACCACGATCTTGCTGAAGCCGTTGGCCTGCAGGTACTGGTGCCGGACGTCCTCGCGCATGACGCCGATCCGGTAGGCCTTGGCCGCCTCCAGGTCCGGCACCCGGATATCGCCCCGCTCGCTGAGTTTGTAAAAGTGGTAGTCGATGCGCATGATCTCGCCGACCCAGCGGAACAGCGCTTCGCGTTCGGAGGTGCGTGCGATCAGGTAAATCAGTACGCCGGGCTCGCGCAGGGCCATGTCATACGCCCGCGCCCACGGGTAGAGGCTGACCTGGTAGTCGTTGAGGCCGGCGCGCTGCAGGGTGGCCTCGACGACCCGGCTCGCCGTGCCGGCTACCTTGCCGTTCTCCAGGTAGCTGTAGGCGGTGTCTTCGGTCACCACGCGCAGCGGACCGGCGTTGGCCGTGGTGGTGCCGAGCAACGCAAGGAAGAAAGCGGTCCAGGCAAACGGATGCATCATGCAGTCCTCATGCGATCAGGCGGAAATGCAGTTGCGCCCGTGGGTCTTGGCCCGATAGAGGGCCTCGTCCGCGCGGTGCAGCAGTTGGTCGAATTGGTCCATGGTGTCCGGATCGAGCACGGCCAGGCCGATGCTGAAGGTCACGTAGGGTGAAACGGCGGAAGCCTCGTGGGGCAACTCGCGCTCGGCCAGGCGTTGCTGCAGGCGCACCGCCGCCCGCCGCGCGGCCTCGGCATCGACGCCGGGCAGCAGCACGACGAATTCCTCGCCGCCAAGCCGCGCGACCACCTCGCCAGCGCGGGCGAACACGGACTGCAACGTGTCGGCGACCATTCGCAGGCACTGGTCGCCCTGGGCGTGGCCGTAGTGGTCGTTGTAGCGCTTGAAGAAATCCACGTCGCACATCAGCACCGCCAACGGCTGGTCCTGACGCAGCGCACGGCGGAATTCGACTTCCTTGATCTCGTCGAACTGTCGCCGATTGGCCAGTCCGGTAAGCGGATCGCTGCGCGACAGCTCTTCCAGTTGCACATTGGCGGCGCGCAGTTCGGCAGTGCGCTCTTCAACCAGCTCGGCAAGGCGGTCCCGGTGCGCGGCCAGGGCCAGCTCATCCTGGTGCTGGCGCTCGAGATAGGCCGAGAGTTTCGCCTGCAGGCTGTTGACGCCGCCTTCCAGCAGGCTCAGCTCGTCGTGCCGCTTCGGCGAACGATCAAGGCGCAGGCTGCGATCGAGATTGTCCGGCGTCAGCCGCGTCAGGTGACGGGCAATGCGCCGCACATGCAGGGTGACCGTGCGGTTGAACATCCACATGATCAGCCCGGCCAGCAACAGCGACTGGATGACCTGGGTGATGACGATGTCGTAGACCTCGGCAAGCATGCGCTCCCAGAGCAGTTCTTCATTGCCTTCGAGCACCAGCTCGCCTACCGTCTCACTGGCGCCAGCGTAGGGTTCGTAGCTCAACTGATGCTGCAGGCGCGGCGCGCGATGCTCGGCCGGCTGCTCACCGCGTTGTCGCTGAACCAGTTCCGGCTCGCGGCCGGCGCGGATGATCCGCAGCTCGACGCGGCCGATGGGCGCGGCCTGCACCACGCTGTCGAGCTGCGAATGCAGGGAATCACTGTCCATTTCCCAGATCGCCTTGGACAGGGTGCTGCGGAACACCTGATCGATCAGCGCCAACTCGGCGTTCATCTCCGCCAGGTTGTTCTGCCAGGCGGTCCAGGTCCGCAGCCCGACGGTGGCGAGGGTGAACAGCAGGCAGAAACCGAGTGTGGCCAGCACCAGCCGGCGGCCGAGCGAACCCACCGGCCGCGGCACCGGCTCGCTGATCGTGCTGGTTGAGTCGTCGTTCATTTCAGCCATTTCGCGACAATCGCGTCGTAGCGCCCATCGGCCCGCACGCGAGCCAGCGCCTGGCGGAAGCGCTCGACGACCTCATCCGGCGTGTCGCGACTGAACGCCATGCACAGGCCATCCGCACCGCCAAGGTCGTCCAGGCCCAGCTGCGGCACCGCCGCCTCGTTCGGATCGCCACTGGCCTGGCGCACCAGGTAATGGGCATTGAGTTCGTTGGATATCCACAGATCCACCCGCCCCGCCTTGAGCTTCTGGTAGTTGTGCTCGTACTTGTTGCTCGACTGCAGGTTGCGGCCGACGGCGAAGCCCTTGTCGATCAGATACTGCTCGCCGACATCCGCCTTGACCGTGGCTATCTGGTATTGCCGGGCATCGTCCAGGGTTTTCAGGCCGAACTCGGTGCCGGGCAGCGAGAACAGGAACCAGCGGGTCGGCGCGATCACCCCGACCCACTTGAACAAGGGCTCGCGCTGCGGCGTGCGGGCGATGGAATAGATCAGCACGTTCTCGTTGTTCAAGGCGATGTCATAGGCACGGGCCCAGGGCATGGAACGGATGCGCACGTCCTCGCCGGCCTCCTCCAGTACCGCCTTCACCACCTCGGTGCCCATGCCGGTCAGCTCGCCATCGACGGTCATGTTGTAGGGCGGCAGCTCTTCGGTGACCGCGGTGATTGCATGGGCATAGGTGAGCGCGCTATAGGCCCCAGACACCAGCAGGACAAGGGCGACGCTCAGATCGCGGAGCCAGGACGAACGCATGCAGTGTCCTCGGAGGGATGCCGGCATCGGGGGCAGGCCACTAGAATCAATCAGATACCCCTTTCTCGGCGCCAGCCCATCACACTTGAGCAGATGGGCGTGCCCGTCCACAGCTCTCCGACGTATGGCGAGCCCGGTGGGGGCGGGAATGTGGGGGAAGAGGCGCCGCTCACATGGCGTAGATCGCCGGGCCAGCTTGTTCAACCGTCAGCCGGGCTATATCACGCGTTACGCGGCACGCCCGCGTTTCCCGCTCAGGGCCGCTGTCGCTTGTGCTCGAACGCCTCTACGCAGGCAGGCAAGTCATAGAAGCGAGGCGCACCGCCGGCGCGGTTGCCGTTTTCACCGGCGGTCTTGCGCCGACATTCGGTCTCGGCGCGACTGTTGCGGGTCGTTCTCATGCAGTCCTGAAACGCCGCTTCGCGCAGCGGCGCCAGCTTCGCCTCCCGGGCCGACTCGCAACGCTGGTCGAGCTCGGCCTGGCGCCTGTCGAACGCCTCCCTGTCCTTCTGGAAACCGGCCTGCGCCTGTGTCGCCAACACAGCCAGCAGCACCGTAGCCAACAATCCCTGTTTCATCGAATCGCTCCTTTGAATACCGGTGGCGAGCATGGCGCGGCGGTGGCGGCTTAGCAAGCAGCCGCGAGATGTGGCCGCGGGCAAAAGTCTTACGGCACACCTTCCGAGCGTTCAAACCCGCGCCCGCACCTGCCGCGGGCTGATGCCGAACTGGCGTTTGAACGCCGTGGCGAAGTTGGCCGGACTGTTGTAGCCGGCGCGCCAGGCCGCCTCGTTGACGCTGGCACCTTCACATTCCAATGCCTCCCGCGCCAGTTGCAGTCGGCGGGCACGCTGGTACTCGAACACGGTCATGCCCTTGAACAGGCGAAACTGCCGCTGCAGCGTGGTGGCATTGACGCCCATCTCCCGGGCGATGCGCTCCAGCGTCCAGTCGTCGGCCTCACCGCTGTCGAGGAGCGCGAGGAGGCGTTGCAGACGACGGTACTCCTGCGGGCGCAGGCCCTGTTCCGCCGACGCCGAGCCATCACCCAGGCTGATCAGTGCTTCGCAGGCGATGTCCAGTGCGCGGCTTTCCAGGTACAGGCCCTGAAGCAGCGCGCCATAGCCGGGCGGGTTGAGCATCTGCTCGGCCAGGGTCAGCAGCCGCGCCGAGGGCTTCCAGATGCGCGGCGTCAGATGACTGTCCATGAAGCGGCGGATCGCGCCATCACTCGAGTCGACACCCTCCCCGCGCCCTTCGAACCAGTCCGGCGTCAGGCTAACCACCAGCTTGCGGATATGACTGCCGCGGCGCGCCTGGCGGCGGAACAGCACGGGCTCGTTCATCGAAACCGCCACGCCCTCGGGGGCTCGCTGCGACGCCGACTGACCGAGCGTCAGCGACAGATCGCCATAGCTGACCCGGCTCTGGCCCTGCAGAAAGAGCACGAACGATACCCGCGGACCAACCACGTTTTCGGTGACGAAATCCTGCAGCTCTTCGCAATCGGACCAGTGCAGCGACAGGCCATCCCGCAGCTGCGCCCACTTCACCCGGCCGTAGAGCAGGCGGTCGTCATCCTCGTTGGGCAGGCGCAGCCCCGGCCTGCTCATGGCCGGCAACTCATCGCCACGAATGATGTGATCGGCTTGATTCATGCGGCGCTGCGCCTCGAACTGACGGGATTGCAAAGCAAATGTTCGGCCCCGCAAAGGTTCGCGGAGCGGCTGGGTGGCAGACTACGCGCCGACATCTTTTGATGCAAATCATTATCATTAAGCAGCGCGAACGTTTGCCAACACGTCGCCGCCGCTGCGACAGGAGCCGCCCATGGACAGAATTCTCCGCACCTCAAGCCTCAGACCATTGCTGCTCGCCGGCCTGCTCGCCCCGTTTCCGTTGAGCGCCCTGGCGCAGAGTGTCGCCGCTCAGGCCGAGCCGGTGCAGCTGGAGAGCATCACCGTCGAAGGCAACCGCCTGTACGACATGCCGTCTTCGGAGCAAAGCGGAGGCTACACCGTGCCGGCCGCCACCGTCGGCACCAAGACGCCGGCCGAACTGCGCGACATCCCGCAGTCGATCAGCGTGTACACCAGCGATTACATCCGCGACCGCCAGTTCGTGAACCTGGATGACCTGGCCAAGTACTCCACCGGCCTGCGCACCCTGAGCAACGACAGCGGGCGCTCGTCGATCTATGCGCGCGGCTACGAGTACGACGAATTCAACATCGATGGCCTGCCCGCGCCGATGGCCAGCATCAACGGTACGCTGCCGTCGCTGTCGCCGTTCGATCGGGTCGAGGTCATGCGCGGGCCGTCCGGGCTGTTCAACAGCACCAGCGAGATGGGTGGCATCGTCAACATGGTGCGCAAGCGCCCGACCCGCGAATTCCAGGGCAGCCTGACCGGGCGCTACGGCAGCTGGGACACAAATTACCTGGAAGCCGACCTGTCCGGCCCACTCGACGAGCAGGGGCGCGTGCGCGGCCGTACGGTGATCTCCCGCGCCGACACCAACGGCGAGGTCGACTACAACGCCAACACCAGCGAGAGCTTCTACGGCGCGCTGGACATCGACCTGTCCGACGCCACCGTCATGTCCTTCGGGCTGATTCACCAGACCAAGGACATCCTTCCGCACAACGGCTATCCGGCCGCCATCGACGGCAGCCTGGAAGACTTCAGCCGCTCGACCTACCTGGGCGCCGACTGGGGTGATTTCGACAGCCGCGGCACCGACGTCGTCGCCGAGCTGACCCATCGCTTCGACAATGGGGGCTACGGTCGCGTGGCGGTGCGCGGCTCCAGGCGCGCGACCGATTACCTCTATGCCTTCACCGCGCGCAACGTCAACAGCGGCGCGACCAGCCTGGCCTACACCGCCCGCGATCTGGAGCAGGACACCCTCGCGGTCGATGCCAACTACAGCCAGCCGTTCGAGCTGCTCGGGCAGGTCAGCGAGTTCGTCATCGGCAGCGATTTCAAACGCTACGAGACCGAGTATGCGGACGCCCGCGGCAATCTCGGCGCCATCGACGTCGCCAGCTACCAGCCGGGCGACACCAGCAAGCCGAACGTCACCTTCGGTACGCCGACCGAAACCGACGAGCGCGAAGTCGGCCTCTACGCCAAGCTGACCTTCCGCCCGATCCAGCGCCTGGCGCTGATCGGCGGCGCGCGGGTCAGCAGCTTCGAAGGCGAGAACAGCAGCGCCACGCAGGATGTGCGCGAATCCGGCTATGTCACGCCCTACGGCGGCCTGGTGTTCGATCTGGATGACCAGCACTCCCTCTACGCCAGCTACTCGCAGGTATTCAAGCCGCAGAGCGAAGCCGGCGCCGACGGCCGCATCATCGACCCGCGCGAAGGCGAACAGTACGAGGTCGGCATCAAGGGCAGCTATTTCGGCGGCGACCTGAACGCGCGCATCACCGCCTTCCAGCTCACCGACGAGAACCGCGCGGCCGGCGCCATTGATGACAGCGGCGCGCCGATCAGCGGCGTCTACGAGGCCACCGGCAAGACCCGCATCCGCGGTGGCGAACTGGAAATCAGCGGCTACCTGACCCCCGACTGGGAAGTGCTGGCCGGCTACACCTACATGAAGACCGAGAACCTGGCCGGTGACGACAACGCGCTCTTCGCGCTGATGCCCCAGCACCAGGCCTCGCTGTGGACCAAGTACACCCTGCCCGGCGGTGCCCTGCGCGGCCTGGGGATCGGTGGTGGCGTGACCGCGATGAGCGACTACTACATCGAACGCGCCGGCAGCCCGCGCCTCAGCGCACCGGGATATGCAGTGGTGGATGCCAAGCTGTCCTACCCGATCACCGACAAGCTGACCGGCACCTTCGACGTGAACAACCTGCTCGACCGCAAATACGTTTCGCGGGTTGGCAGCGTCGGCACCTTCAACTTCTACGGCCCGTCGCGCAGCTTCACGGTGGGCGCCCGTTACGAATTCTGATCCACCTGGCCGCCTGCGCCCGTAGGCGTCGGCGGCTGACTTCCGGAGATCACCATGCCCCAGTTTCACGCCCAGGTGGCGACACCCCGCGCGTCGCGCAACATGATGCGGCTGTGCAAGCACTTCGCGCACAAGGCCGAAGTCCAGCTGGACGAACGTCAGGCGCAGGTCGAATTCGCCTTCGGCCAGTGCCGGATGCTCGCCGATGACGAGCGACTGCTGATCGACTGCCAGGCCGAGGCCGGCGAGGCGGAAAAGCGCCTGCGCTTCGTCATCGACGACCACCTCCATCGCTTCTCGGGCGAGGAAGCACTGAAGGTGAACTGGCTGGACGGGCCGCTACCGCCAGGCCACAGGCAGGTCGAGCCATGAAAGGCGCCCTGCTCGTCGTGCTCGCCAGTCTGGGACTTGCCGCCGTACAGGCACACGCCGGGGAAGAAGCCGGCTGGCAGCCAGTTCAGCTACCGCACAGCAGCCAGCGTGACCTGCATTCGCAACGCACTGGCAAGGACTACCGCATCTTCGTCTCTGAGCCGCGACACGCGCCGCCGCCGGGTGGCTATCCGGTGCTCTATGTGCTGGATGGCAACGCCCTGTTTCCGGGGTTGGCGATCCAGGCCCAGGCCCTGGAGGATCGGCCCGACCCTAATCTTCGCGATTCGGTACTGGTGGTCGGCATCGGCTACCCCGGCGAGGCCCTGTACGACTTCAAGGCGCGTGCCGAGGATTACACGCCCAAAGCCGAGGATCGCCAGCGCCTGCCGGGCCGCGAACCGCCGCCATCGGGCGGTGCCGATGACTTTCTGGCCTTTATCGAGCACGAACTCAAACCGCTGATCGCCCAGCGCTACCCGGTCGACGCCCGACGGCAGATCCTGTTCGGCCATTCCTACGGCGGCCTGTTCACCCTCTACACACTGTTCACCAAGCCGCAGGCATTTCAGGGCTATGTGGCCGCCAGTCCGTCGATCTGGTGGTACCAGGGCTATGTCGAACGAACACTCGCCGCATTCGAACGGCAGCTCGCGGACCAACCTGTCGGTGCGCGCCTGCTGGTCACCGCCGGCGGCGCCGAACAGCCCGCGGCGGATGCCGCCATGGATGACCTGCGCCAGCGCCATATGGCCGAACGGCGCATGGTCGGCAATGCACGGGATCTGGTCGACCGTCTGCAGCGGCTGTCCGGCCACGGCCTGCACAGCGAATTCCAGCTGTTCCCGGGAGCCAACCACGGCACCAATGCCGCACACAGCTCGGTCGTGGCACTGGCGTTGGCGGCCGCGATCGGACGCCAGCCATCCCGCGATCAGGACGACTGAGGATGACGAAAGCGACGAGAACCGACCGGTCAGCCAGCCAGCGCCAGCGCCGGCACAGGCCCGGTGCTAGAGTCGGCGCTGCCTTTTCCATCACGGGAGATACCATGCGTCCTCTTTTCAATGCCCTGCTGCTGGCCCTGCCACTCTCGCTCTCGTCACTGGCCCTTGCCGCCGAATCACCTGCCGGCCGCTGGCAGACCATCGACGACGAAACCGGAAAGCCCAAGTCCATCGTCGAAATCCAGGAGGCCGCTGACGGCACACTGAGCGGCAAGGTCGCCGAAATCCTCAAGTCGGATCACGGGCCGAATCCGGTCTGCAGCGAATGCGACGGCGAGCGCAAGGACCAGCCCATCACCGGCATGACCATCCTCTGGGACCTCAAGCCGGACGGCGAACAGGCCTGGAGCGACGGCACCATTCTCGACCCGGCCAAGGGCAAGACCTACCGGGCCAAGGCAGAGCTGCTCGAAGGCGGCGACAAGCTGGAGGTTCGCGGCTACATCGGCATCGAGGCACTGGGCCGTACGCAGACCTGGATTCGCCAGTAACATCGATCACCTTCGCGGAGCCAGGCCACCGCCCGGCTCCCGGATTGCACGGTGGCGCCAGGCCAGGGTCGAACCCTGCATGCACTCACTTGCCCTGCGCCTCCCGCACCCATCACGACCTCACGCTCGCCGCGCTTTCTGCCTGGTGGCGCTGTTCCTGCTCTGCCCCCTGGCAGCCGCCGATGCCCGGCTGACCGCCGCGCTCGAGCAGGGCGAGCGTCTGGAGCAGCTGCACACCCTGATCATCGCCCAGCGTGGCGAGATCCTTGCCGAGCGTGGTTACCGCGGCCATCGCACGACCACGCCGAGCAACATCAAATCGGCGTCCAAATCGGTGGTTTCCGCGCTGGTCGGCATCGCCATCGACAAGGGCGTCATCGAGAGAGTCGAGCAGCCCATTGCGGAGCTGCTGAAAAGCGATCTGCCGAGCACGCCCGATCCACGTCTGCAGCAGGTGACGGTGGGCAACCTGCTGAGCATGCAGGCCGGGCTCGGCTCCACCTCCGGGCGCAACTACGGTGCCTGGGTGGCGAGTCGCAACTGGGTTCGAGCGGCACTCGCACGCCCGTTCGAGGCCGACCCGGGCACGGCGATGATCTATTCGACGGGCTCCAGCCATCTGCTCTCGGCCATCCTCACGCGGCGCACCGGCAAAACCACATTGCAGCTGGCGCGACAGTGGCTGGCGCCGCTCGACGACTTCGCCATCAGCGCCTGGACGCGCGACCCGCAGGGCATCTACCTGGGCGGCAACGAGATGGCGATGACACCTCGCTCGCTGCTGGCCTTCGGCGAGCTCTACCGCCGCGGCGGGCTCAGCGCATCCGGCGAGCGATTGCTCTCGCAGGACTGGATAGACGCGTCCTGGACGCCGCGCACCCGCTCGCGCTACACCGGGCACGGCTACGGCTATGGCTGGTTCATCACCGAGCTTGGCGGAGAAGCGGTGCGCTACGGCTGGGGCTATGGCGGACAGATGGTCTACGTGGTGCCAGGCCTCGAGATGACGGTGGTGATGACCTCCAACGCCCGACAACCCTCCAGTGGTGCCATGGGGCATCGCGACGCGCTGCACCGGCTGCTCGGCGAGATCATCGGCGCGTTGCATGCAGCAGGCACCCGTCCCTAACCCTGCACCAGCCTTTGCAACGCGGCGCGGTCCAGGCAGCGATAGCGAAACGAGGGCCGGCCGATCTGCCCGTAGTGAAAGGATTCTTCCAGCAGCTGTGCATCACTCAGATGCTTGAGGTACTTGCGCACCGACACGCGCGACATGCCGGTGGCCGGCAGCAGGGTTTCGCTGGTGAAGCTGTCCTCGTCCAGCGCCAGGATCGCCTGCGCCACCTGCGCCAGCGATGCCGGTGTCAGCCCCTTGGGCAGGTCGCCGGGGCGGCGCAGGTCGGTGGCGGGCGCTTGGCTGAACAGCCGGTCGATATCGCCCTGGCCGAGCTGATCCGGCAGGCGGGACAGCGCATCGCGCGCACGGCGGCAGGCCTCGACCGCATCGCGGAAGCGCTCGAAACTGAACGGTTTGACCAGGTAATCCCGCGCGCCGAGGCGTTGCGCCGCGCGCACGGTCTCGATCTCCGAAGCGGCGGTGATCAGCACGGCATCGGTGTTGCGGTCCTGCGCGCGCAGGTGGCGCAGTACCTCCAGCCCGGAGCGGTTGCGCAGGTAGACGTCGAGCAGAAGCAGGTCCACCGCCTCGCGCTCCAGCAATTCGAGCGCGGCCGGCACGCTCTCGCACTGGCCGACCAGCTCGACGCCCTCGAGCCGGGCCAGGTAATCGACGTTCAGGCGCATGACCATCGGGTCGTCCTCGACGATCAGCACGCGCATGGCTGCTTTCATGATTCGACGTCTCCCGCGGCGCTCCGATAGGGCAATTCAACCTCGAACAGGCTGCCACGACCGGCCTCGGAATACACCGCCAGGCTACCGCCCCAGGCCTCGACCTGCTCCTGCACCGCGGCCAGGCCGATGCCACGCCGCTCGCCCTTGGTGGATACGCCGCGCTGGAAGATCTGCTCGCGCACTGCGGCTTCGATTCCGCCACCGCTGTCCTGCACGTGCAGCGAGAGCAGCGCTTCGTCGTAGTCCAGCGTCAGGTTGACCCGTCGCTCGTCCTCTTCGGCCACCGCTTCGAAGGCGTTTTCCAGCAGGTTGCCGAGGATGGTCACCAGGCCATGGATCTGCTCGGGCGCGGCGGCAGGCACCGGGTGCTCGACATCCACCTGAAAGAGGATGCCGCGCTCGCGGGCCTCGCTCTGCTTGCCGAGCAGAAAGCCCGCCAGCACCGGCTCACCGATCCCCTCGACCAGGGACGTCGCCGGCGCCAGCTGGTGATCGGCGAGGTCGCGCAGATAGGCGCGCAGGGCATCCAGATCACCCATCTGTGCCAGGCCGAGCAGCACGTGCAGCTTGTTCTTGAATTCGTGGGTCGCCGCCCGCAACGCTTCGGCATAGCGGCTGACACCGGTCAGCTGCTCGGCTAGCGCGTTGACTTCGCTCTTGTCGCGGAAGGTCGCGATGGCGCCGATCACCCGGCCCTGATGACGGATCGGCGCACGATTGGCGAGGATCGCCCGCCCGTTGAGGCTGAACTCACGGTCCCGCTGCTCGGTTGCGCTGGCCAGCACTTCGGGCAGGCCACTGTTGGGCAGGTATTCGGCGATCGGCCGGCCTAGCGGTGGTTTGCCGAGGCCGGTGCTGGCCAGCAGGCGCTCGGCGGCGGGGTTGACCAGGGTGATGCGCGCCTGGTCGTCGACCGCCAGAACGCCTTCGCGCACCGAGGCCAGCATCGCCTGACGCTCCTCCACCAGCCAGGTGATCTCGTAGGGTTCCAGCCCCAGCAGCACGCGCTTGATATAGCGTGCCAGCATGTGCGCACCGAGGGCGGTGACCAGCATCAGCGCCAGTACACCGAGCACCACGCCGCGCTGATGAGCCTTGAGCAGTTCGCCGAGCGAAGCCAGGGTAACCCCCACCGAGACGGCACCGAGCACCGCTCCCTCGTCGTTCAGCACCGGCGCAAAGCCGCGAATACTGCGCCCCAGGCTGCCATCGGCACGCGAGGCATAGGTCTCGCCGGCCAGCGCCGGACCTTCGTCGTCACCACGAAAGGCCTGGCCGACGCGGGCCGGCTCCGGGTGCGTCAGGCGCAGGGCGCGCGGGTTCATCACCACGATGAAGTCCACGCCCAGACGCTGGCGCAGGCCATCGATGTCTCGTTGCAGCGGATTATCGGGACTGAATTCGGCATCCGGGTTGGCCAGCGCTCGCTGCACGTCGGTGCGTGCGGCCACGCTCTGCGCCAGGTTGGTCACCCGCGAAGCCTGCCCCTCTTCGAGAGTGTCCTGCAGCTGCACGTTGAACAGCCAGAGGGCGAGCGCCAGCGCCAGCACCACCATGACGGCGACCAGCAGCGAGATCAGCGTATTCAGGCGCAAGCGCACAGCCATCACTCCAGTGCATGAGCGGACGCTCGACGCGCCGCGCTAGAGGGCCGGATCGAGCCAGCCCTGTGCTCCAGGGTCAAGCTCGGCTCCACTTTTTTTAGTTTCGTAATGGTTTTTTAACTTCGCCAAACATTGGCCGCGAAGCATCTCTGCTTAAGGTAGCCCCGGCGTGGTTGTCCGACCGCGCATTCGCAAACATCACCCGTACGTGCGCCGCCTGGCCGCCACGTTCGAAGGAGTACAACAATGAATCGGACCACGCTGAGCGCTGCCGTGCCTGAAGGCAGCCCGAACATTCCCCTGCTGTCCCAACGCATCTTCAACCTGCCGTTGCCTCTGTTCGCCATCGCCTTGCTCGTCATGGCCGCCGCCATCGCTACCGACACGCTGCCCAGCGGCATGATCGGCGCGCTGCTGGTGATGATGCTGCTCGGCGAGCTGCTTGGCTTCGCCGGTGACCGACTACCGATCATCAAGACCTACCTCGGCGGCGGCGCGATCCTGGCGCTGTTCGGCGCCGCGGCGATGGTCTATTTCGGCTGGCTGCCGGCAGCCGTGGCCGATGACGTCGCCAGCTTCATGAAGGGCGGCGGTTTTCTAGACTTCTATATCGCCGCGCTGATCACCGGCAGCATCCTCGGCATGGACGCCAAGGTGCTGGTCAAGGTCGGCTCGCGCTACGCGTTGCCGCTGCTCTGCTCGGTGCTGTTCGCCGCGCTGTTCGCCATGGCCGTGGGCGCGCTGCTGGGTTTCTCGCCGCAGGATGCGGTGGTGGTCATCGCCATGCCCATCATGGGCGGCGGCATGGGCGCCGGCGCGGTACCGATGAGCCAGATCTACGAGCAGCTGCTCGGCCAGCCGGCCAGCTACTACATCTCGATCCTGGTGCCGGCCCTGGCGCTGGGCAACGTCTTCGCGATCATCATCGCCGGGCTGCTCAATGGCCTCGGCAACCGCTATCCATCGCTGACCGGCAACGGCCAGATGATGCCCGGCGTGGACGTCAACGAGAAGGAAGGGCCTATCACCCTGCCGGCGCTGGGCGTCGGTCTGGTCGCGGCGCTGAGCTTCTTCGTCGCCGGGCAGATTCTCGGCGAGTTCGTGCCGCTGCATCCCTACGCCCTGATGATCGTGCTGGTGGCGCTGCTCAAGGTGAGCAACCTGGTGCCCGAGTCGATCAACGACGCCGCCTCCCAGTGGTTCCGCTTCGTCGCGCGCAACTGGACCTTCGCCCTGCTGTTCGGCATCGGCGTGGCCTTCACCGACCTCGGTCAGGTGATCGACGCCATCTCGCTGACCTATGTGCTGATCGTTTTCGCCGTGGTCGCCGGTGCCGCCTTCGGCGCGGGCCTGGTGGGCAAGCTGGTGGGCTTCTACCCGATCGAATCGGCTATCACCGCCGGGCTGTGCATGGCCAACATGGGCGGCACCGGCGATGTCGCGGTATTGTCCGCCGCGCGTCGCATGTCGCTGATGCCCTTCGCACAGATATCCTCGCGCCTGGGCGGCGCGCTGATCCTGCTGATCTCCAGCGTGGTGGTGCCGCTGTTCTTTACCTGAGCGACGGTGACCCTGGAATGAAAAAGCCCCGGCCTTGCGGTCGGGGCTTTTTTTTTATTCGGCGAACGGGCTGCGTCAACCGCGGAAATAGTTGACCCGCCGATTCAGCTCCTCGGCCAGCATGGTCAGGTCCTGGCTGGAGGACGCCACCTGATTCGATGCAGCGGAACTGGCGACAGTCGAGTCGTGGATGCGCGTGACGCTCTGGTTGACCTCTTCCGCCACCGCGCTCTGCTCCTCGGAAGCCGTCGCGATCTGCGCGTTCATCTCGTTGATCGAGCCCACTTCCTGACGAATCTTGGTCAGCGCATTTTCCGCCTGCAGCGTCTGCTCGACGGTCTGCTGAGCCAGCAGCTTGCTCGACTGCATTACCTCCACCGCCCTGCCAGCGCCGGCCTGCAGCGAGGCGATCATCTCGCTGATCTCGCTGGACGACAGCTGCGTGCGATTGGCCAGCGAGCGCACCTCGTCGGCTACCACCGCGAAACCACGGCCATGCTCGCCGGCACGCGCCGCCTCGATGGCGGCGTTGAGCGCGAGCAGGTTGGTCTGCTCGGCGATAGCGGTGATGACCTGCAGGATCTTCTCGATGTCGCCGCTTTGCGCCGAGACCTGGTTGACGGTTTCGGTCGCGCTCTCCAGCACCTTGGCCAGGTTATGGATGGAGATGGCCGTCTCGCCGACGATCCGCGTACCGGTCTCGACCTGCTCGTCGGCGCTCTTCGCCGCAGCCGCGGCACGGGCGGCGAAGCTCGCCACCTCGTTCACCGTCGTGGCCATCTGGTTGATCGCCGTGGCGACCTGCTCAGCCTCGGCCGACTGGTGCTGGATCTGCTGATTGCTGTTCGCCGATGAGGTACGCAATTCACCCGAGGCGACGCCGACGCCATCGGCGGCCGCGCGCACCTCGGCGATGATCGAGGTCAGCCGGCTGGCCATCTTCGCCGTCGCACCCATGACGCTGTCTGGGTATGGCGTGACGATCAGCTGACCCAGATCGCCATTAGCCAGGTTGCCGATCACCCGCGCCACCTCGTCGGGCTCGGCACCGAGGGTCGAACGCAGCTTGCGAATGATCACCACGGCGATGGCCACACCCAGCAGAACCGCCACACCGGTCACCGCGACGATGAGCGCGAGGAAGCCGCTGGCGGTTTCGCGGACCACGGTCACGTCCTGATTGATGCTCGCTTCCTGGTGATCGATGAACGCATTGATCAGCCGCAGCCACTCGCTATAGGCCCCGGCGACGTTTTCCAGGAGGAATTCGTAGGCGCGCCCCGAGCCCTCGCTGAAGCGCAGTTCGACCACCTGCTGGGTCAGCGCGTTGGTCTTCGCCTCGATGGTCTCGATCTGCAGCATCAGCTGCTTTTCCACGGCGTCGGCGGAGGGCTGCGCAAGCATCGCCTTCATCGGCTGCGCCGAATCGGTGTACAGCTGCGCCAGCCCCTCGATCTCCGCCACCTGCTCACGGGCGAACGCCGGATCGGCCGCACTGACGGCGTCCCGCACGGCAATCGCACGATCGTGCACGCTGCCGCGGAAGTTGATCGCATAGCGTTGCTTCAGGCCGGCCTGCGAGCTGATCTGGCTCATGCTGCGGTCGATGACGTCGACTTTGAGCGCACTGACCACGGCGACCGCCACCATAAGCGCCAGGATCACCAGAAACCCCAGGCCCAGGCGCATGGATACCGACATCTGCTTGTTCATCGAACACTCCTCTAGCCAGACTGCGAGGCAGCCATTCAGTCAGTCGTTGATGCTCCGAGCAATACTCGGAGCGGGGCAAAACTTGTACAACATGATGTCACTGTGACATTGCTTGTACAAGTTTTATCGGCATCCTGATTACCCGAAACAGCTGAGTCCGGGCGTTCTAGTGTTCGCAGCGAGATATCGCAAGCTCAAGAACGGGACCTGTAGAAGCCTTGTACAATTTTCTGATTTGCCGGTCGCCGGTTTGCAATGACTGGTACGGCCGCACGCAGGAACTCCACGGCCGGCAATCTAGGCGAGCCCCCGGGCGTCTGTCGAAGGGGGGTACCAGCGGGCACCGCCCGAGCCTCCTTCGCTACATAGAAGGTATTGCTTTTATCGGCTTTTGGTATCGCTGCGCGCGCGGACGCCCAAGCCCCGCGGCATACCTGAGTATGCTCGTACATGCTAGCGCCGACTCCCTGTAGCTTGCCTGCGGAGGCGTGGCGACTCGCGCCATCTCATACAAGCCTCGTGCAGGACCCTCTCCATGAAAACAATAGCAATGTGCGCCGCTGTGCTTATCACCCTGGCGAATCCGACCTGGGCAGCCGACCCCATTGAGCGGCTCGCCGTCAGCGATATGCAGGCATTCCGCCTAGGACAGCTCGACTGGCAGGCCGAAACGAGCCTGCCGCCTGGGGCTCAGAGTGCGCTGCTTGTCGGCAACCCCAGCCAGGACGGGGTGTTCGTGGTCATGTTGAAGTTTCCGCCGAACTATCCGATTCCAGCCCACACGCATCCGTTCAGCGAGGTGATAACCGTACTCAAGGGCAAGCTCGGCAACGGCATGGGAAAGACATTCGATAAGGCCCGGGGGGAGGTTCTGCAGGCTGGTGACAGCT
Organism: Stutzerimonas kunmingensis; assembly: GCF_021432085.1. GTDB lineage: Bacteria > Pseudomonadota > Gammaproteobacteria > Pseudomonadales > Pseudomonadaceae > Stutzerimonas. The sequence continues at coordinate 4,288,849 of NZ_CP090366.1, forward strand.
TTGCTCTGCCCGCCGAGCATGCCCACTACGTCTGGACCGAGGAAGAGGAAACCATCGTGCAGCTGATTGCCACCGGCCCCTGGGGCATCAGCTATCTCGACCCGGCGGATGATCCGCGCAACGGCTCAAAACGCTGAGCGATACGGCTTTCTTTTTTAGCTCCACGGCTCAGGCCTTTCGCCATATGAACGAAAGGTCAGACAGCAAAAAGGCGCCCGAAGGCGCCTTTCTGTTGTCTCGCAACGGGTGTCAGACCTTGCTGCGCTCGAAGCGCTTGCGGTCGTTCTCGTTGAGGTACTTCTTGCGCAGGCGGATCGACTTCGGCGTCACTTCCACCAGCTCGTCGTCGGCGATGAATTCCAGCGCCTGCTCGAGGGTGAACTTGATCGGCGGAACCAGGGCGATGACTTCGTCCTTGCCGGAAGCGCGCATGTTGTCGAGCTTCTTGCCCTTGGTGGGGTTGAGCACCAGGTCGTTGTCACGGCTGTTGATGCCGCACAGCTGGCCTTCGTAGATCTCGTCGCCCGGCGCCAGGAACAGCTTGCCGCGTGCCTGCAGGGTTTCCAGCGAGTAGGTCAGCGCGGTACCGGTGGCCATCGAGACCAGCACACCGTTCTGGCGGTTGGTCACTTCGCCGGCCTTGATCGGGCCGTAGTGGCTGAAGGTCGAGGTCAGGATGCCCGAGCCGGAAGTCAGGGTCAGGAAGTTGTTACGGAAGCCGATCAGGCCACGCGCCGGGATGGTGTACTCCAGGCGGACACGGCCCTTGCCATCCGGAACCATGTTGCTCAGGTCGCCCTTGCGCAGACCCATCTGCTCCATCACCGGACCCTGGTGCTGCTCCTCGATGTCGATGGTGACGTTCTCGTACGGCTCCTGCTTCTCGCCGTCCTCGTTCTCGATGATCACCACTTCCGGACGGCCTACGGCCAGCTCGAAGCCTTCACGACGCATGGTTTCGATCAGTACCGACAGGTGCAGCTCGCCACGACCGGAAACCTTGAACTTCTCGGGGCTGTCGCCCGGCTCGACGCGCAGGGCGACGTTGTGCAGCAGTTCCTTCTCCAGACGGTCCTTGATGTTGCGGCTGGTGACGAACTTGCCTTCCTTGCCAGCGAACGGCGAGTCGTTGACCTGGAAGGTCATGCTCACGGTCGGCTGGTCGACGGTCAGCGGCGGCAGGGCCTCGACGGCGTTCTGGTCGCACAGGGTGTCGGAGATGTACAGCTCATCCATGCCGGATACACAGACGATGTCACCGGCTTCGGCTTCCTGCACTTCAACGCGCTGCAGACCGGAGTGGCCCATGATTTTCAGAATGCGGCCGTTGCGCTTCTTGCCGTCGGCGCCGATGGCGGTGACCGGGCTGTTGGCCTTGATGGTGCCGCGAGCGATGCGGCCGATGCCGATCACGCCGAGGAAGCTGTTGTAGTCCAGCTGCGAGATCTGCATCTGGAACGGACCGTCGAGGTCGACCTTCGGGGCCGGAACGTGGTCGATGATGGCCTGGAACAGCGCATCCATGTTGTCGTCCATCTTCTCGTGGTCCATGCCGGCAATGCCGTTCAGGGCACTGGCGTAGACGATCGGGAAGTCCAGCTGCTCGTCGGTGGCGCCGAGGTTGTCGAACAGGTCGAAGATCTGGTCGATGACCCAGTCAGGACGCGCGCCCGGACGGTCGATCTTGTTCACCACGACGATCGGACGCAGGCCGGCCTTGAACGCCTTCTGGGTCACGAAGCGGGTCTGCGGCATGGGGCCGTCCTGGGCGTCGACCACCAGCAGCACGGAGTCGACCATGCTCATGACGCGTTCGACTTCACCGCCGAAGTCGGCGTGGCCGGGGGTGTCGACGATGTTGATGTTGTAGCCGTTCCACTTCAGCGCGGTGTTCTTCGCCAGGATGGTGATACCGCGTTCCTTTTCCTGGTCGTTGGAGTCCATCACGCGCTCGTTTTCCAGCTCCTTGCGATCCAGGGTGCCGGACAGACGCAGCAGCTTGTCGACGAGGGTGGTCTTGCCATGGTCAACGTGGGCGATGATGGCGATGTTGCGTAGATTCTCGATCACTGATTCTTTTCTCTGTAGATAGCTTCGAGCTGAGGCTGGAAGCTGGAAAAAGTCCGGACGAAGACAGTCTGTCCGAGGGTTGTACGGCCTGGCCTTGCGATCAGTGCCGGTCGGGAGGGCGGTGGCGGATGCTGCCGCCAAGCAGCCCCGGCTGTTTCACCGATGAGTCAGGCCGGACGATAGACGCGTACATTGACATGCCCCTCGCTCAGCAGATGGTGAGCATGCAGGCGGCTCATGACACCTTTGTCGCAATACAGCAGGTACTGGCGGTTTTCATCCAGCTCCTTGAATCGGTTGTTCAGTGCATAGAACGGTAGCGTCTGCACTTCGATGCCCGGCAGCTCGAGCGGTTCGTCCTCGGCGCTGTCGGGGTGACGAATGTCGAGGATGACCTGGCCAGCGCTCGGCTCGACGACTTCTTCCACCTGCAAATCCTGGCCCAGCTCGTCGATCACGCGGTCGATGGCAACCTGGCGGGCATTCGCCAGCGCACGCTCCAGGATAGCCATGTCGAACTGCTTTTCTTCGTGCTCTATACGATAGCGCTTGGCCTTGGTGGTCGGGTTCACCGAGATCACGCCGCAGTACTCGGGCATGTTCTTGGCAAACTCGGCGGTGCTGATCTCGAAGGCGGTGTCGATGATGTCCTGCTTGTGACTGGCGATCAGCGGGCGCAGCACCAGCATGTCGGTGGCCGAGTCGATTACCGAGAGGTTCGGCAGGGTCTGGCTGGAGACCTGCGAGATCGCCTCGCCGGTAACCAGCGCGTCGATGTGCAGGCGCTCGGCGATCTGCGTCGAGACGCGCAGCATCATGCGCTTGAGGACGACGCCCATCTGGCTGTTGTCGACCTTCTGCAGGATTTCGCCGACCACTTCCTCGAACGGCACGCTGATGAACAGCACGCGGTGCGAGCTGCCGTACTTCTTCCACAGATAATGAGCGACTTCCATCACGCCCAGCTCGTGGGCGCGGCCACCGAGATTGAAGAAGCAGAAATGCGTCATCAGCCCGCGGCGCATCATCTGATAGGCGGCCACGGTGGAATCGAAGCCACCGGACATCAATACCAGCGTCTGCTCCAGAGCGCCCAGCGGGTAGCCGCCGATGCCGTCATGCTGCTCGTGCACGACGAACAGGCGCTGGTCGCGGATCTCCATGCGCACTTCGACTTCCGGTGTTTTCAGCGAAATACCGGCGGCGCCGCACTGCTGGCGCAGCTGGCTGCCAACGTGGCGCTCGACGTCCATGGAGCTGAACGGATGCTTGCCGGCACGCTTGCAGCGCACGGCGAAGATCTTGCCTGGCAGGCGCTCGGCGTAGTGCGCCTTGCATCTGGCGACGATGTCATCAAGATCGCCCAGCGGGTACTCGTGCACTTCCAGGCAATGGGCGATGCCGGGCGTGCAGCGCAGGCGCTCGATCATCTCGCGCAGCAGCTTCGGCTCGCTGCGCACGGTTTCCACCTCGATGTTGTCCCACACGCCCTCGACCCGCAGGTCGGGATCGAGCTCGCGCAGCACGGTGCGGATGTTCTTCGCCAATTGGCGAATGAAGCCCTTGCGCACCGGCGGGCTCTTGATGGTGATTTCGGGGAAAACCTTGACGATCAGCTTCATGGAAACAGCGCGGCGCCGATGTGGCAGGAAAAGAGGGGCGCGGAGTATAGCGGAAACTGCTCAACATTTAACCGCTTTCTTCAAACGCAGCAGAACGCACCAAAAGAATGCACTTTACTGGCGAGCCGCACCAATACCGCGCATCAATCCAGTGCAGCAGCTACGCTTTGAGACGCGCAAACGCTGCCGCAGCGCTGCCAGAGGCCTGCAGTCCCAAGAAAGAGCACTGGCATGCAATTTGCTCCCTTGTGAGGCAGGTCGCCTTGGCGGAACATCGCCGCCCGGCTTCACCCTGATTCGGAAGCTCACTGTCACGCTTCCACCACTTGGAGAACACCATGTCGAAGTCGCTTCAACTGATCAAAGATTACGATGTGAAGTGGATTGATCTGCGCTTCACCGATACCAAAGGCAAGCAGCACCACGTCACCGTTCCGGCTCGTGATGCCCAGGATGAAGACTTCTTCGAGCACGGCAAGATGTTCGACGGCTCCTCCATCCATGGCTGGAAAGGCATCGAAGCCTCCGACATGATCCTGATGCCGGTCGACGAAACCGCCGTGCTGGATCCGTTCACCGAAGAGCCGACCCTGATCCTGGTCTGCGACATCGTCGAGCCGAGCACCATGCAGGGCTACGACCGCGATCCGCGCTCCATCGCCAAGCGCGCCGAAGAGTTCCTGAAAGGCACCGGCATCGGTGACACCGTATTCGTCGGCCCGGAGCCGGAGTTCTTCATCTTCGACCAGGTCAAGTTCAAGTCGGACATCTCCGGCTCGATGTTCAAGATCTACTCCGAGCAGGGCTCCTGGATGACCGACCAGGACGTCGAAGGCGGCAACAAGGGCCACCGCCCGGCCGTCAAGGGCGGCTACTTCCCGGTTCCGCCGTGCGATCACGACCACGAAATCCGTACCGCCATGTGCAACGCCATGGAAGAAATGGGCCTGGTCGTTGAGGTTCACCACCACGAAGTGGCGACTGCCGGTCAGAACGAGATCGGCGTGAAGTTCAACACCCTGGTTGCCAAGGCTGACGAAGTTCAGACCCTGAAGTACTGCGTACACAACGTCGCCGACGCCTATGGCAAGACCGCGACCTTCATGCCGAAGCCGCTGTATGGCGACAACGGTTCGGGTATGCACGTACACATGTCCATCTCCAAGGATGGCAAGAACACCTTCGCTGGCGAAGGCTATGCCGGCCTGTCCGAGACCGCCCTGTACTTCATCGGCGGCATCATCAAGCACGGCAAGGCGCTGAACGGTTTCACCAACCCGTCGACCAACTCCTACAAGCGTCTGGTCCCGGGCTTCGAAGCACCGGTCATGCTGGCCTACTCGGCCCGCAACCGTTCCGCCTCGATCCGTATTCCGTACGTTTCCAGCCCGAAAGCCCGTCGTATCGAAGCGCGCTTCCCGGACCCGGCTGCCAACCCGTACCTGTGCTTCGCTGCACTGCTGATGGCTGGCCTGGACGGCATCCAGAACAAGATCCACCCTGGCGATGCGGCCGACAAGAACCTGTACGACCTGCCGCCGGAAGAAGGCAAGCTGATCCCGCAGGTGTGCGGCAGCCTGAAGGAAGCCCTGGAAGAGCTGGACAAGGGCCGCGCGTTCCTGACCAAGGGCGGCGTGTTCTCCGACGAGTTCATCGATGCCTACATCGAGTTGAAGTCCGAGGAAGAGATCAAGGTGCGCACCTTCGTGCACCCGCTGGAATACGACCTGTACTACAGCGTCTGATCCAGCTCGCGTGACAGGAAGGCCACCCTCGGGTGGCCTTCTTCGTTTCTGCAGTCCGGCGGCGGTTCGTGCAGCTTGTCACGCCTCGCAAATCCCACCGATCGCACTTGCCTGCAACTCGGCGCAGTGCAAGGCTTCGGCAGTCCAACTCCGCGGAGCCTCCCATGCGTAGCGCACTGTTCAGCCTGCTGTTCATTCTCAGCCTTCCGGCCTTCGCCGAGATCTACAAGTACACCGATGCACAAGGCAATACGGTGTTCACCAATCAGCCACCTGAGGGTGTCCAGGCCGATACCGTCGACCTGCCGCCAGCCAATACGGTAAATATCCGCACGCCCGAACCGCCACCACCGCTGCCGGATAGCCAGCAAGCACAGCGAACCCCTTACCAGACGCTGATGCTGAGCGGGATTCCCGATGAAGAAGCCCTGCGCGCCAACAACGGGACCTTCGTCGTCAGCGCGCTGCTGGAGCCGCCGCTACGACCCGGCCACAGCTTGCGCTTCGTGCTGGACGGCATTCCCCAGGCTGCCGCCAGTGCCGCAACCTCGCTGCAACTGAACAATGTCGAGCGTGGCGAGCATCGCCTGCACGTCGAGGTGCTGAGCGGCGAGAAGGTCATCCAGCGCAGCCAGCCGGAGCTGTTCACCGTGCAACGGGTGAATACCTCCAGCCCGGCATTGCGTCCGAAGCCTCCGAGGCCTGCTCCTTGATCATCCTGCGGCAGACCCTGGCCGTCGCACTGCTGGCGGCCGCCCTGCCCTGCCTCGCCGGCGTCTACTCCTATGTCGACGCCGAGGGCAATCGGGTCTTCACCGATCGCCCGGCCGGCGAGGCGGCCGAAGAAGTACACCTCAAGCCGTCCAACAGCATGCCTGCGCCGCCGATGCCGACCGCACGCCCTACGGAGCCGGCAGCACCGAAAGCCGCGAGCATCATCTATCAGTTGCACATCCTCAGCCCGACGGCGGACGAAGCGATCCGCAACAACGCCGGCAATGTCAGCGTCACCGTGCAGGCCGAACCGACGCTGCACCCCGGCCACGCCTATCAGGTACTGCTCGATGACCAGCCGTTCGGCGCACCCGGCCAACAGACTTCCTTCGCCTTGAGCAACGTCGATCGTGGCACCCATCAGCTGGCGGTGGCTGTCGTGGATGAACAGGAGCGCGTCCTGCAACACACCGCGAACCAGCCCTTTCACCTGATCCGCACCTCGCTGGCCCAGCGGCGCATGGTCAATCCTTGCCAGAAGGCCGATTACGGCGTTCGCCCGGAATGCCCGCTAAAGGACAAGCCGGTGGAAAAACGCGACATTCCCTTCGTGCCCTTTCTATGATCATGGGGTGCACCTGTTTGGTGCGCCCATCAGGTGAGCGGATCGCTCGTCACCAATTTGGGTCACCGGACAGCCCGTAGGGCTGCAGCATCACGCCGATCCGCGCCGCAATGGCGCGTTTGGTTTGGTTCTTGCATTTCCTGCCTGACCTTCCGGACGCAGACCAGCCATGATCAACGAAGCCCTGCAACGCCTGCTGATCGAGAATCTGACTACCGCGACGCTGTTGCTCAACTCGCGCCTGCGCCTGGAGTACATGAACCCGGCTGCCGAAATGCTGCTGGCCGTCAGCGGCCAACGCAGCCACGGACAGTTCATCAGCGAGCTGTTCACCGAGTCGCCGGAAGCCCTGGCGGCCCTGCGCCAGGCGGTTGAAGAAGCCCATCCGTTCACCAAGCGCGAAGCCACCCTGACCTCCGCCACCGGCCAGACACTGACCGTGGACTATGCGGTGACCCCGGTACTGACCCGGCAGGAAACCATGCTGTTGCTGGAAGTGCTGCCGCGCGACCGACTGCTGCGCATCACCAAGGAAGAGGCCCAGCTGTCCAAGCAGGAAACCACCAAGATGCTGGTGCGCGGCCTGGCCCACGAGATCAAGAATCCGCTGGGCGGCATTCGCGGTGCGGCACAACTGCTGGCCCGCGAGCTGCCCGAAGAACACCTGAAGGACTACACCGAAGTCATCATCGAGGAGGCCGACCGCCTGCGTAATCTGGTCGACCGCATGCTCGGCTCTAACAAGCTGCCGTCGCTGTCGATGACCAACATTCACGAAGTGCTCGAACACGTCGCCAGCCTGATCGAGGCGGAATGCCAGGGAAGCATCATTTTGGTGCGCGATTACGACCCAAGCATTCCCGAAGTCCTGATGGACCGCGAACAGATGATCCAGGCCGTGCTCAATATCATGCGCAACGCCATGCAGGCACTGGCCGGGCAGAACGAGCTGGGCCTCGGCCGTCTCACCCTGCGCACCCGCACACTGCGGCAGTTCACCATCGGCCATATTCGTCATCGCCTGGTGACACGCATCGAGATCATCGACAACGGCCCGGGGATTCCCGCCGAACTGCAGAACACGCTCTTCTACCCGATGGTCAGCGGCCGCCCGGACGGAACCGGCCTGGGCCTTGCCATCACCCAGAACATCATCAGTCAGCACCAGGGTCTGATCGAATGCGAGAGCCATCCTGGCCACACCGTGTTCTCGATCTTCCTACCGCTGGAACAAGGAGCCACATCAGCATGAGCCGAAGCGAAAACGTCTGGATCGTCGACGACGACCGCTCCATCCGCTGGGTCCTGGAAAAGGCCCTGCAACAGGAAGGCATGGCCACGCAGAGCTTCGACAGCGCCGACGGTGTGCTGGCCCGCCTCGCCCGCCAGCAGCCGGATGTGATCATCTCCGACATCCGCATGCCCGGCCTCAGCGGTCTGGACATGCTCTCGCAGATCCGCGAGCAGTACCCGCGCCTGCCGGTGATCATCATGACCGCGCATTCGGATCTGGACAGCGCGGTGGCCTCCTACCAGGGCGGCGCCTTCGAATACCTGCCCAAGCCGTTCGACGTCGACGACGCCGTCTCGCTGGTCAAGCGCGCCAATCAGCACGCCCAGGAGCAGCAGAACCAGCAGGAACCGGCCAACCGCCACCACACCCCGGAGATCATCGGCGAGGCGCCGGCGATGCAGGAGGTGTTCCGCGCCATCGGCCGGCTCAGCCATTCCAACATCACCGTGCTGATCAACGGCGAGTCCGGCACCGGCAAGGAGCTGGTGGCCCATGCCCTGCACCGCCACAGCCCGCGTTCGGCGTCGCCATTCATCGCGCTGAACATGGCGGCTATCCCCAAGGATCTGATGGAGTCGGAGCTCTTCGGCCACGAGAAAGGCGCCTTCACCGGTGCGGCCAATCAGCGCCGCGGCCGCTTCGAGCAGGCCGACGGCGGCACCCTGTTTCTCGACGAGATCGGCGACATGCCGGCCGATACGCAGACCCGTCTGCTGCGCGTGCTGGCCGATGGCGAGTTCTACCGGGTCGGCGGCCACACGCCGGTGCGGGTCGACGTGCGCATCATCGCCGCGACGCATCAGGACCTGGAAACCCTGGTGCAGGCGGGCAAGTTCCGCGAGGACTTGTTCCACCGCCTGAACGTCATCCGCATCCACATTCCCCGCCTGTCCGATCGCCGCGAGGACATCCCGGCACTCGCCGAGCACTTCCTCGCCAGCGCCGCGCAGGAGCTCTCGGTGGAAACCAAGGTGCTCAAGCCGGAAACCAAGGAATACCTGCAGCACCTGCCCTGGCCGGGCAACGTGCGCCAGCTGGAGAACACCTGCCGCTGGATCACGGTGATGGCATCCGGCCGTGAAGTGCATGTCGACGACCTGCCGCCGGAGCTGCTCAACCAGCAGGCCGAGGCACAGCCCGCGCACAACTGGGAACAGGCACTGCGCAACTGGTCCGATCAGGCCCTGGCGCGCGGCCAGAGCAACCTGCTCGACGAGGCGGTGCCAGCCTTCGAACGCATCATGATCGAGACCGCGCTCAAGCACACCGCCGGTCGCCGCCGCGACGCCGCGCTGCTGCTCGGCTGGGGTCGCAACACCCTGACGCGCAAGATCAAGGAGCTGGGCATGCGCGTCGATGGCAGCGATGACGATGACGGCGACGACAGCTGAGCGCGGCTGCTGACACCGCATCGTTTTAGCGCCCTGCCAAGGGCGTCACCTGGATCATGGCTGCTTGTCGGCCGCCACCTGCACGGCGATACGCCAGCCACCATCGTGGCGTTCGCCGTGCCATTGCCCCTGCAGTCGCCGCGCCGCCACCAGATGCAGCAACAGGCCTTTCCCGGTCTGCTGCACGCGCCAGGCCACTGTCATGCCGTCGATCTGCAGCTGTCCGGATTGTGGCTCGCCTTCGGCCTGGAACAGCAGGGCGAACGCCCCTTCTAGATGCTCGTCATATACCTCGGGTTCGCGGTCGAACTGCAACGAAAGGCCTTGCGGCTGCACCTCCACCAGTGCCAGTTGCACCGGCCCGGGCGCGGTGAGCCGGCCGATCATCAGCCCCACCAGCAGCCCGATCAGCACCAGCGAACCGAAAAAGGTCCGGCGTATGCGGCGCATCGGGTCCTGCGCCCCGGTAGAATGCCGCCGGTCTTCAACCTCGGTGCTGCGCATGTTTCACGTGATCCTGTTCCAACCGGAAATTCCGCCCAATACCGGCAACATTATCAGGCTCTGCGCCAATACCGGCTGCCACCTGCACCTGATCGAGCCGCTGGGTTACGAGCTGGACGACAAGCGCCTGCGCCGCGCCGGCCTCGACTACCACGAGTACGCCACGCTGGAGCGCCACGCCGACCTGCCGAGCTGCCTCGCGCGGATCGGCATCGACGCCGCAAACGCGGACGGCCCGCGGCTGTTCGCATTCACCACCAAGGGCTCGCAGCCGTTTCACGAGGTGCATTACCGACGCGGCGACGCCTTGCTGTTCGGCCCCGAAAGCCGCGGCCTGCCGCCGGAGATCCGCGACGCACTGCCCAACGAGCAACGCCTGCGCCTGCCGATGCGCCCCGACAGCCGCAGCCTGAACCTGTCCAACACCGTGGCCGTCGCGGTGTACGAGGCCTGGCGCCAGCACGGCTTCGCCATGGAGTGAGCGGTACAACCTTGTGACAAAGGGTCCTGAACGATCCGCCACGGTCCCCGTCGTAAACAGACAAGCTCCCTTGGCAGCAGGAGAAACGACGTGTCCCAGACCAAGTTCAGGCCCTACCACGCGCCCGCGGGCGGCTGGGGATCAGCCTACTCCGTCGCCAATATCCTGCTGCGTGAGCGCGTTTCGCCGGCCGGTATCGGTCTGCTGCTCAAGCAGAACAAACCGATCGACGGTTTCGCCTGTGTCAGTTGCGCGTGGGCCAAGCCGCATCCGTCACGACCACTGTCCTTCTGCGAGAACGGCGCCAAGGCGACTGCGTGGGAAACCACGTCGCTGCGCTGCGGCCCGGAATTCTTTGCCAGGCACAGCGTTAGCGAACTGCTCAACTGGAGCGACTACGATCTCGAGCAGCAGGGCCGGCTGACCCATCCGCTGCGCTACGACGCCGCCAGCGATCACTATCAGCCGGTCAGCTGGGATGAAGCCTTCGCCGAGATCGGTGCCGAGCTCAAGGCCATGGCCGATCCCGATCAGATGGTGTTCTACATGTCCGGGCGCGCGGCGCTGGAAACGGCCTACATGTATGGCCTGCTGGCGCGGCTGTACGGCACCAACAACCTGCCGGACAGCTCCAACATGTGCCACGAGAGCACCTCGGTGGCGCTGCCGGAGAGCATCGGCGTGCCGGTGGCGACCGTCACCCTGAACGATTTCGAGCACACCGACGGGCTGTTCTTCTTCGGCCACAACACCGGCACCTCCAGCCCGCGGATGCTGCATCAGTTGCAGGAAGCCCGTGAGCGCGGCGCGCAGATTGTCACCTTCAACCCGCTGCGCGAGCGCGGTCTGGAGCGCTTCGTCAATCCACAGTCGCCGCGCGAAATGCTCACACCGGACAGCACGGTGATCAGCACCCAGTATCACCAGCTCGCCATCGGCGGCGACATGGCCGCCATCGCCGGCATGTGCAAGGCGCTGTTCGAAATGGACGACCAGGCCGTCGCCGAGGGTCGCAAGCGCGTGCTCGACGTGGGCTTCATCGAGCAGCACACCCATGGCTTCGAGGCTTTCGAACAGCGCATCCGCAGCTACAGTTGGGCGCAGCTGGAACGCCGTTCGGGGCTCAGCCGCGCCGCGCTGGAAGCGGCAGCGACCGTCTATGCACGCTGCGAACGGGTGATTGCGCCTTATGGCATGGGCCTGACCCAGCACCGCTACGGCGTGCAGACCATCCAGATGCTGGTCAACCTGCTGCTGTTGCGCGGCAACATCGGCAAGGAAGGCGCAGGCATCCTGCCGGTGCGCGGTCATTCCAACGTGCAGGGCCAGCGCACCGTCGGCATCACCGAAAAGGCGGCAAAGGTGCCGGCGGACAATCTGCGCCGGCAGTTCGGCTTCGAGCCGCCAAGCGATGACGGCGTGAACACCGTGGAGGCTTGCGAGGGCATTCTCGATGGCAGCATCCGCGGCTTCATCGGCCTGGGTGGCAACTTCGTCCGCGCCATTCCCGACACCCTGCAGATGGAGCCGGCCTGGCGCAGGCTGCGGCTGTCGGTGCAGGTCTCGACCAAGCTCAATCGCAACCACCTGATCGCCGGCGAGGTGTCCTACATCCTGCCCTGCCTGGGGCGCACCGAGATCGACCGTCAGGCCACCGGCGAGCAGCGTCACACCACCGAGGACAGCACCGGCTGCATCCGCGCCTGGCGCGGCGCCGCCGAGCCGGCCGGCGAACTGTTGCTATCGGAGCCGGCAATCATCGCGCGGCTGGCCAAGGCCACACTGACACCCAACCCGATGCTGGACTGGGACGCCTGGGTCGCGGACTACAGCCTGATACGCGACGCCATCGCCGAGAGCTACCCGGAGATCTTCCACGACTTCAACGTGCGCATGATGGAGCCCGGCGGCTTCCATCGCCCGCTTGGCGCCAGCGAACGACGCTGGGATACCGAGTCCGGCAAAGCCAATTTCATCAACCCGCCATCGCTGGTGGCCGACCCCGACACCGAAGAAGACGGCCACGAGCAGCACGACGTGCTGCAGATGATGACGCTGCGCAGCAACGACCAGTTCAACACCACCGTCTACGGCTACGACGACCGCTTCCGCGGCATCCATGGCACCCGCGCGGTGATCCTGATGAACCGCAACGACATCGTCCGCCTCGGCCTGGCCGAAGGCGACCGCATCGAGGCGATCACCGTGGTCGACGATGGCGTGCACCGCGCGGTCAGCCCGTTGCGGGTCACGCCGTACGATATCCCCGAAGGCTGCTGCGCCGGCTATTACCCGGAATGCAATGCCCTGCTGCCGGTCTGGCACCATGCCGAACGCAGCAAGGTGCCGGCGGCCAAATCGATTCCGGTGCGCCTGCGCAAGCTGATCGCCGCGTCGGTTGCCGGCGACGTGCCGCGCCAGCCCAGTCGCCCGCAGCGCAGCGAACAACCCGGGCCGGCCTAGCGCCTCGTGCAGACCACGGCTGTCGATGAACCTCGCCGACAGCCGTTGAAAAGCCGGCAGCAGTCCCCCATATCAACCGCATTCGGGCATTCATCGCCCCGCAGTGTGGAGATTTTCCTTTGACCACCATCGTTTCAGTACGCCGCAACGGCAAAGTCGTCATGGGCGGCGACGGCCAGGTTTCCCTGGGCAACACCGTCATGAAAGGCAACGCCAAGAAGGTCCGCCGCCTCTATCACGGCCAAGTTCTGGCGGGCTTCGCCGGCGCCACCGCCGACGCCTTCACCCTCTTCGAACGCTTCGAAGGGCAGCTGGAGAAACATCAGGGTCACCTGGTCCGCGCCGCCGTCGAGCTGGCCAAGGACTGGCGTACCGACCGCTCCCTGAGTCGCCTGGAAGCCATGCTGGCGGTGGCCAACAAGGACGCCTCGCTGATCATCACCGGCAATGGCGACGTGGTGCAGCCCGAAGACGACCTGATCGCCATGGGTTCGGGCGGCGGTTTCGCCCAGGCCGCGGCCAAGGCGCTGCTGCTCAAGGCCGGCGCCGACATGTCGGCCCAGGAAATCGCCGAGACGGCGCTGAACATCGCCGGCAGCATCTGCGTATTCACCAATCAGAATCTGACCATAGAGGAGCTGGACAGCGCGATCTGACAGGTCGATGAAAACCTAGCTGCGTTGCCTCGCCTAGGTTTTTCAAGCCGCCTGTTGTATCCCGCCCAGCCTTCCGGAGTAACGAAACAATGTCCATGACGCCCCGCGAGATCGTCCACGAACTCAACCGCCATATCATCGGCCAGGACGACGCCAAGCGTGCCGTCGCCATCGCCCTGCGCAATCGCTGGCGGCGCATGCAGCTGCCGGCCGAGCTGCGCCAGGAAGTCACCCCGAAGAACATCCTGATGATCGGCCCGACCGGCGTCGGCAAGACCGAGATCGCCCGCCGCCTGGCCAAGCTGGCCAATGCGCCATTCCTGAAAGTGGAAGCGACCAAGTTCACCGAGGTCGGCTATGTCGGCCGCGACGTCGAGTCGATCATCCGCGACCTAGCGGACGCCGCGCTGAAAATGCTGCGTGAACAGGAGGTGCACAAGATGCGCCACCGCGCCGAGGACGCCGCCGAGGAACGCATTCTCGACGCCCTGCTGCCGCCGGCACGTCCGGTGGGCTTCTCCGAGGAGCCAATGCAGCCGAGCGATTCCAACACCCGCCAGCTGTTCCGCAAGCGCCTGCGCGAAGGCCAGCTGGATGACAAGGAAATCGACATCGAGGTCGCCGAAAGCCCGGCCGGCGTGGAAATCATGGCACCGCCAGGCATGGAGGAGATGACCAACCAGCTGCAGAACCTCTTCGCCAACATGGGCAAGGGCAAGAAGAAGAGCCGCAAGCTGAAGATCAAGGAAGCCTTCAAGCTGATCCGCGACGAAGAAGCCGCGCGCCTGGTCAACGAAGAAGACCTCAAGGCCCGCGCCCTGGAAGCGGTCGAGCAGCACGGCATCGTCTTCATCGACGAGATTGACAAGGTCGCCAAGCGCGGCAACACCAGCGGCGCCGATGTCTCCCGCGAGGGCGTGCAGCGCGACCTGCTGCCGCTGATCGAAGGCTGCACGGTCAACACAAAACTCGGCATGGTCAAGACCGACCATATCCTCTTCATCGCCTCCGGCGCCTTCCACCTGTCCAAGCCCAGCGACCTGGTGCCGGAACTGCAGGGTCGCCTACCGATCCGTGTCGAGCTCAAGGCGCTGTCCCCGGAAGACTTCGAGCGCATCCTCACCGAGCCGCACGCGGCGCTCACCGAGCAGTACCGCGAGCTGCTGAAGACCGAAGGCCTGCACGTCGAATTCCTCGAAGATGGCATCAAACGCATCGCCGAGATCGCCTGGCAGGTCAACGAAAAGACCGAGAACATCGGTGCGCGTCGCCTGCACACGCTGCTCGAGCGCCTGCTGGAGGAGGTTTCCTTCAGCGCTGCCGATATCGCCGCCAAGCAGGACGGCGAGGCGATCCGCATCGACGCTGCCTACGTCAACGAGCATCTCGGCGAGCTGGCGCAGGACGAAGACCTGTCGCGCTACATCCTCTAACCGTCGCGGCCGTGGCAATCGCCACGGCCGGTTCTTCCGGAGCGTTGCATGCGCATCCCCACCGCAATCAAGCTGCACAAGGCGTCGAAAACCCTGGAGCTGGAATATGGCAGCGACGAGCGCCATGTGCTGTCCGCCGAATTCCTGCGCGTGCATTCACCCTCGGCCGAGGTGCAGGGCCACGGTAATCCGGTACTGCAGACCGGCAAGCTGAACGTAGGCCTGGAGCAGATCGAACCGGCCGGCCAGTACGCGCTGAAGCTGACCTTCAGCGACGGCCATGACAGCGGCCTGTTCACCTGGGATTACCTGGAGCGCCTGGCGCTGAATCAGCAGACGTTGTGGGAGGAATATCTCGCGGCACTGGCGGCCGCCGGCAAGTCACGCGACCCAAATGAATCGGTCGTCAAGCTGATGTTGTGAAGGCGAACCCGTAGGGTGGATCACGCTTCACCGATCCACCGGGTGACGGCACACCGGATGGCGATCCACCGGGTGGCGGCCCACCGATTGGAGTCGCGGCGGATGTAAAAAGCGACATCCACCCTACGCCCGGCACCTTATCGAGGCGCCCGCCAGGCTGACCGCCAGCTTAGGCCAGCGCCTTGTCCAGCGCCCGCTCGATCTGACCCTGAATGCTGCTGCCCATGGCCGAGAGCAGCAGGCCGAGGTTGAGCAGGACCTTCACGCTGTCCTCGTAGACTTCGATACGCCCATCCGCGCCGCTGCGCTTGACCGCCAGCACATCGCCCTGCCACTGACAGCTCACACCGAACTCGCGAGCCAGGCGTGCAGCCAGTTCATCGGCCTTCTCGCGTGCGGCCTCGCGGCCAAGATTGTGGGTACGTTCGACGATGATCTGGGCCATGAGGACTCCTGGCTGCGCCCGAAAAGGCGCGCACTATAACAAAGCGGCGCCGTCGATCGCCTGGCCGCCCCGCCTGCTAATGCCAGTGAACCCCCTGTCCCCCAGGCCTGTCGCCAGCGCCATCCTGCGACATGTCGCCGCTAGACCTTTTGCCCGCGGCCGCCAGCTCGACGCTTATCAGCCGCCTATTTAGGTTTAGAATGCCGGGCACATTCTTTCCGGCGAAAGTGACATGACCGACCCTCGCAAAGCGCATGACGCAGAACCGACCACCCATTTCGGCTACAAGAACGTGCCGGAAAGCCAGAAGGCGCAGAAGGTGGCCGAGGTGTTCCACTCCGTGGCCGCCAAGTACGACCTGATGAACGACCTGATGTCCGGTGGCGTGCATCGCCTGTGGAAGCGCTTCACCATCGAGCTGTCCGGCGCCCGCCACGGCAATCGCATCCTGGACATCGCCGGCGGCACCGGTGACCTGACCCGCCAGTTCTCGCGCATCGTCGGCCCCACCGGCGAGGTGGTGCTGGCCGACATCAATGCTTCGATGCTCAAGGTCGGCCGCGACAAGCTGCTGGACAAGGGCGTGGCCGGCAACGTCAGGTTCGTTCAGGCCGATGCCGAGAAGCTGCCCTTCCCGGACAATCACTTCGACGTGGTCACCATCGCCTTCGGCCTGCGCAACGTGACGCACAAGGAAGACGCCATCGCCTCGATGCTGCGCGTGCTCAAGCCGGGCGGCCGCCTGCTGGTACTGGAGTTCTCCAAGCCGACCAACCAGCTGTTTTCCAAGGCCTACGACGCCTACTCGTTCAGCCTGCTGCCGATGATGGGCAAGCTGATCACCAACGACGCCGAGAGCTATCGGTACCTGGCCGAGTCGATCCGCATGCACCCGGATCAGGAAACGCTCAAAGGCATGATGGAGACCGCCGGTTTCGAGCGCGTCCGCTATCACAACATGACCGGCGGCATCGTCGCCCTGCACCGCGGCATCAAACCCTGATGTTGCGCGCTGCCCTGCTGGCCGGTGCCGAGCGTGGCATCAATCGCGTCCTGCGCCTGGACCCCACGGCATTGCCACGACTGGCACGCCTGAGCGGCCGGATCATCGAGATCGACTGCACGGCGCCGGCCTGGCGGCTGTTCATCCTTGCCGACGACGAAGGCCTGCGCCTGGCCAGCAACTGGGGCGCGGATGCCGATTGCCGCCTGCGCGCGCCTGCGAGCAGCCTCTTGCGCCTGGCCGTCAGCCGCAACAAGACCGCCGTGCTGCATGGCCCCGAGGTCGAGATCGACGGCGACAGTGGGCTGCTGATGAACCTCGCTGAGGTGCTGCAGGATCTGGAGCTGGACTGGGAATACGAAATTTCCCGCTGGCTCGGCCCGGTCGGCGCACAGCTGCTCGGCTCCAGCCTGCGCAGCCCAGTGGACTGGGTGCGCGACAGCGCCGACTCGCTGCGTCAGGACCTTGCCGACTACCTCAGCGAGGAATCGCGGATGCTGGTCGGCCAGGCCGAAGCCCAGGCGCGTTTCAACGAGCTGGATGACATGAAACTTGCCCTCGACCGACTCGAAGCCCGCATCGAGCGCCTCGCCCTCAACCTGAATCCAGATCGCCCCGAATGAAGCTGTTCGCCGCCGCACGCCGCCTGTTTCGCATCCTGCTGGTGGTGATCCGCTACCGCCTCGATGACATCATCCTCGACCTGCCGATGCCGTGGTGGTTGCGCGCCACCAGCTACCTGCTGCCCTGGCGCTGGATTCCGCGACGCCACAGCGAGCTGTCGCGCGGCGCACGCCTGCGTCTGGCACTGGAGGGCCTGGGGCCGATCTTCATCAAGTTCGGGCAGATCCTCTCCACCCGCCGTGACCTGCTGCCGCCGGATATCGCAGAAGAGCTGGCGATGCTGCAGGACCGCGTGCCGCCCTTCGATTCAGCCGTCGCCACGGCACTCATCGAGCGCCAGCTGGGCGCTCCGGTAGGGGAAATCTTCGCCCGTTTCGACAGCAAGCCGCTGGCCTCCGCATCGGTGGCGCAGGTGCACGCGGCCAAGCTGCGTTCCGGCGAGGAAGTGGTGGTCAAGGTGGTGCGCCCGAACCTCCGGCCGATCATCAGCCAGGATCTCGCCTGGCTGTTCATGCTGGCCAACAGTGCCGAGCGCATTTCCATCGACGCGCGCCGCCTGCACCTGGTGGAAGTGGTCGACGACTACGCCAAGACCATATACGACGAGCTCGACCTGCTGCGCGAAGCGGCCAACGCCAGCCAACTCAAGCGCAACTTCGAGGGCTCGGCGCTGCTTTACGTGCCGCAGGTGTACTGGGACTACTGCCGCCCGCAGGTGCTGGTGATGGAACGCATCTACGGCGTACCGGTGACCGACATGGCTGGGCTGGCACGACAGAACACCGACATGCGCCAGCTGGCCGAGCGCGGGGTGGAGATTTTCTTCACCCAGGTGTTCCGCGACAGCTTCTTCCACGCCGACATGCACCCCGGCAACATCTTCGTCAGCACCCACCAGCCCTGGAGCCCGCAGTACATCGCGGTGGACTTCGGCATCGTCGGCAGCCTGACGCCCGAGGACCAGGATTATCTGGCGCGCAACCTGATGGCCTTCTTCAAGCGCGACTACCGCAAGGTCGCGCAGCTGCACATCGATTCGGGCTGGGTGCCGGCGGAAACCAAGGTCAACGAATTCGAGGCCGCGATCCGCACCGTCTGCGAGCCGATCTTCGAGAAGCCGCTGAAGGACATCTCCTTCGGCCAGCTGCTGGTGCGCCTGTTCCAGGTGGCGCGTCGCTTCAACATGGAAGTGCAGCCACAGCTGGTATTGCTGCAGAAGACCCTGCTCAACATCGAAGGTCTCGGCCGTGAGCTGTACCCGGATCTCGACCTCTGGAGCACCGGCCAGCCGTACCTCGAGCGCTGGATGCGCGAGCGCATGAGCCCCAAGCAGCTGATCAAGAACGTGCACGCGCAGATTGAACAACTGCCGCACCTGGCCAACATGACCCGCGAGCTGCTCGAGCGCATGGCGCACCCGCACGCGAACAACCCACCGCCGCCCTGGCGCGAGCGCCACCACGGCTGGCCGCTGCGTCTGATCGGCGCCGTACTGCTCGGCAGCGGCGCGACTCTGGCGGCCAGCGCCGACAGCCTGACCGCCGTAACCGCCTGGCCGGCGTGGGTGATGCTGGTAGCCGGCATCTTCATCGTGGTGCGCCGATAGCCATCGCTGGTGCAGGCTGGCACACTTGGCCCATTGAGCGGAGAATCCGATGAACTGGCTGGACGAAATCAACTGGAACGCCGACGGTCTGGTGCCGGCGATCGCCCAGGACCACAAGACCGGCCGCGTGCTGATGATGGCCTGGATGAATCGCGAAGCCCTGGCGTTAACTGCGCAGGAAAACCGCGCCATCTACTGGTCGCGTTCGCGCAACCGGCTGTGGCGCAAGGGCGAGGAGTCCGGACATGTGCAGCAGCTGCACGAGCTGCGCCTGGACTGTGACGCCGACGTGATCATCCTGATGGTCGAGCAGATCGGCGGCATCGCCTGTCACACCGGCCGGGAAAGCTGCTTCTACCGCGTGTTCGAGAACAACATGTGGAAGGTCGTCGAGCCGGTCCTCAAGGATCCTCACGCCATCTATGCGGAGCACAAGCATGAGTGACACCCTGACCCGTCTGGCCGAGGTGCTGGAAGCCCGCAAAGGCGCGGCGCCGGACAGCTCCTACGTTGCCAGCCTGTACCACAAGGGCCTGAACAAGATTCTCGAGAAGGTCGGCGAGGAATCGGTGGAAACCATTCTCGCCGCCAAGGACGCTGCCGTCAGTGGCGACTCCAGCGACCTGATCTACGAAACCGCTGACCTCTGGTTCCACAGCCTGGTCATGCTCGCCGCGCTCGGCCAGCACCCCCAGGCCGTACTGGATGAACTGGATCGACGCTTCGGTCTCTCCGGACACGCGGAAAAAGCCGCGCGTCCGCAAACCTGATTCACATCGGAGATATCACCATGGGTTTTGGCGGCATCAGCATCTGGCAACTCCTGATCATTCTGCTCATCGTCATCATGTTGTTCGGCACCAAGCGCCTCAAGGGCCTGGGCTCCGACCTCGGTGATGCGATCAAGGGCTTCCGCAAATCCATGGGCACCGACGAGGAAAAGCCCGGCGTCGAAGACAAGCAGAACCAGACCATTGACGCGCAGGCGCGCAAGGTCGAAGAACCGACCAAGAAAGACCAGTGATAACGTTCCATGCGGCCGAGCGGCGACCTTCGCTGCCCGGCCGCTCTCCCTATTGATGTGAGCACGTCCTGATGTTCGATATCGGTTTCACCGAACTGCTACTGGTCGGCCTGGTGGCATTGATGGTGCTCGGTCCGGAACGCCTGCCCGGTGCGGTTCGCACCACGGGACTGTGGGTTGGCAGGCTGAAACGCAGCTTCAGCAACATCAAGGCCGAGGTGGAGCGCGAGATCGGTGCCGACGAGATCCGTCGGCAGCTGCACAACGAGCGCATCCTCGACCTGGAACGGGAGATGAAGCAGAGCATCATGCCGCCGACCTCGACCACCAGTTCGAGCACCGCTAAGCCGCCGCTGACCGAAAGCCCGGCTAGCGGCACGGCGAACAATGCCGGCGCCGCCGTTACGCCCAGCCCCAGCCCGGAAGTGCCGCCAGCTGCACCTGTTGCTGAACCTGCACCTACCCCCCGCCCCGACAGATCGCCAG
Source organism: Stutzerimonas kunmingensis (assembly GCF_021432085.1). Taxonomy (GTDB): domain Bacteria; phylum Pseudomonadota; class Gammaproteobacteria; order Pseudomonadales; family Pseudomonadaceae; genus Stutzerimonas. Next base: position 4,309,458 of record NZ_CP090366.1, read on the forward strand.
AACCATGAGCCAGTCTTCCATCGATGATCAGGAAATGCCCCTGATCGCTCATCTGACCGAACTGCGCAAGCGCCTGCTGCGCTGCGTCGTGGCCATCGGCCTGCTGTTCGGCGGGCTGTTCTACTTCTCCCAGCAGATCTACGCGCTGGTCGCGGCACCGCTACGCGCCTATCTGCCGGAAGGCGCGACCATGATCGCCACCGGCGTCGCCTCACCCTTCCTGACGCCGTTCAAGCTGACCCTGATGGTCGCGCTGTTCCTATCGATGCCGATCATCCTGCACCAGATCTGGGGCTTCATCGCCCCCGGCCTGTACAAGCACGAAAAACGCATCGCCGTGCCGCTGCTGGTGTCGAGCATCTTCCTGTTTTACGCCGGCATGGCCTTCGCCTACTTCGTCGTGTTCCCGATCATGTTCGGCTTCTTCGCCAGCGTGACGCCGGAAGGCGTGGCGATGATGACGGACATCGGCCAGTACCTGGACTTCGTGCTCACGCTGTTCTTCGCCTTCGGCGTGGCATTCGAGATTCCGGTAGCGACCTTCCTGCTGATCTGGGTGGGCATCGTCGATGTCGCCACCCTACGCAAGAGCCGTCCCTATGTGATCGTTGGCTGCTTCGCCGTCGGCATGGTGCTGACGCCACCGGATGTGTTCTCGCAGACGCTGCTGGCCGTTCCCATGTGGCTGCTGTTTGAAGCCGGGGTGATCTGCGGCAGCATGATCAACAAGCGCGACGAAGATTTCCGTGGCGATGCCGAGCAGGACGCGGCAGAACCCGGCGACCAGCCGCCCGCGCCGCGCCCGTGAACCTGCTGCTGCTCGACGCGGCCGATTTCGTCGCCGATAACCGCGTGCTGCTGCGTGACCGGCGCCTGACTCATCTGCAGCAGGTCCATCGCGCCGAGGCGGGCGAGCAGCTCAGAGTTGGCCGCGTGGGCGGCAACATGGGCAGCGGACAGCTCCTGCGCCTGGATGCTCACGAGGCAGAGCTGCAGGTCAGCTTCGACCAACCACCGCCGGCGAAGCTGCCGGTGACCCTGCTACTGGCGCTGCCACGACCTAAGATGCTGCGCCGCGTGCTGCAGACCGTGGCCGCCATGGGCGTGCCGCGGCTGGTATTGCTCAACAGCTATCGCGTCGAGAAAAGCTTCTGGCAAACGCCATTCCTCGAGCCCGCCGCCATCCACGAGCAGCTGATCCTCGGCCTGGAACAGGCGCGTGACACCGTCCTGTCGGAGGTCATTATCGAGAAGCGCTTCAAGCCCTTCGTCGAGGATCGCCTGCCTCAGCTTGCCGCAGACACCCTGGGGCTGGTCGGCCATCCCGGCGATTTTCCCCATTGCCCCCGTGCCGTAACGCAGCCTGTCACCCTGGCGATCGGCCCGGAAGGCGGCTGGATCCCCTACGAGGTAGACAAACTGGCTGCCGCCGGCCTGCGACCGGTTCAGTTGGGAGAGCGCATCCTGCGCGTGGAAACGGCGGTCAGCGCGCTGCTGGCCCGACTGTTCTGAGCCTGAACGGCTGACTCACCACTGTCACCGTTCGCCGCCTGACTGATGCGCCCCGATGAACGTAACGCACCCACCCGGTGCAAGGGAGTCACAGATTAGGACTGCTCACGCTTCAGTGCGTCTGCGCTGCGGCCTCGACACTCCAACGAATCCCTAAAAGAGCCGTTCTTGCCATGCGACCATTGACCATCGACATGCACCGTCTGGAGTACGCTCTGGATGGACGCGACAGCGCCGAGTACTACCTGGACCTGGAAAGCGGTGCCATCCGCGCCGTTTTTCCCAGCGAGCCAGCCCCCGGCGTCATGGAGAAATACGACGTACAGCAGGATCGCTATCTGCACATCGAACCGCTGGAGCTCGCGCAATCCATGGCGATGCGTGAGGCCTTCCTCTTCACCCAACACGACCCGATCGCCCACGCGGTGCTGAGCAGTGCGCTGAACGGCCGCAAGCCGCTGCGCACCTTCGACTTCAAGCTGGAGGATTTCCCTGCGGTGAGAGAGGCCTGGCTGGACTACCAGACCGTGCAGCTGCGCGAGTACGCGATCACCTGGCTGCGCGAGAACGACCTGGAACCGGTCCGGCACTGATTCACGCTCGTCAGCTTTCGAGGAGAAAGGTCACCGGACCGTCGTTGACCAGATGCACCTGCATCTCGGCACCGAAACGCCCGCAGGCCACCTGTGGATGCTGCTGGCGCGCCTGGGCCAACAGGTAGTCGTAGAGCGCTTCGCCGTGCGCTGGCGGCGCGGCGCTGGAGAAACTCGGCCGCAACCCGCTGCGGGTATCGGCCGCCAGGGTGAACTGCGATACCAGCAGCAGACCACCATCGATATCCTTCAGCGAGCGATTCATCTTGCCCTGCTCGTCGCTGAAGACGCGGTAGTTGAGCAGCTTGTGCAACAGCTTGTCGGCACGGGCATGATCGTCCTCGCGCTCGACGCCCACCAGCACCAGCAAGCCCTGATCGATGGCACCGACCACCTCGCCTGCGACCTCGACCCGTGCCTGACGGACACGCTGGATCAATGCTTTCATCGCTGGGCGGCTCCGTCAGGCGTCTGTCGGAGGCAGATCGAGCAAGCGGTGGGCGATCTCACCGGTAGCCCGTATCAGCGCATCGGTAATGCCTAGCTCCGCCGCCGAATGCCCGGCGTCGCGAATGATCTGCAACTCGCTGTTCGGCCACGCCTGATGCAGCGCCCAGGCATTGTCCAGCGGGCAGATGGCATCGTAACGGCCGTGCACGATAATGCCCGGCAGGTGGGCGATCTTCGGCATGTCGCGCAAGAGCTGATCCGGCTCGAGAAAGGCCTGATTGACGAAGTAGTGGCATTCGATCCGCGCCATCGACAGCGCCCGGTGCGCATCGGCAAACCGCTCGACCACGTTGTGATTCGGCCGCAGCGTGGCGGTGCGACCTTCCCAGCAGGACCACGCCTTGGCGGCGTGCATCTGGGCGATCTGGTCGTTGCCGGTGAGACGGCGGTAGAACGCTTGCATCAGGTCGTCGCGTTCCTCCAGCGGAATCGGCGAGAGGAAGTCCTGCCAGTAGTCCGGGAAGAGCCGGCTGGCGCCTTCCTGATAGAACCAGGCGAGGTCCTGCGGACGGCAGAGGAATATCCCTCGCAGGATCAGCGCATGCACATGTTCGGGATAGCGCTGCGCGTAGGCCAGGGAGAGCGTCGAGCCCCAGGAACCGCCAAACAGCACCCACTTGTCTATGCCCAGATGCTCGCGGATGCGCTGCATGTCGGCGATCAGATGTGCGGTGGTGTTGTTCTCCAGGCTGGCATGGGGCGTCGAACGTCCGCAGCCACGCTGATCGAAGGTGATGATGCGGTACAGGGTCGGATCGAAGAAGCGGCGGCTGAGGGCATCGCAGCCGCCGCCGGGACCACCATGGACGAACAATACGGGCAGACCATCCGGCGACCCACTCTCGTCGACATAGAGCACATGCGGTTCTTCCACCGCCAGCTCGTGTCGGGCGTAGGGTTTGATCTCCGGATACAAGGTCTGCATGGCACACTCCTGATCTGCGGCGGGCCGGCTGGCCCCCATGACGTTAGCGGCATCATAACGAGGTTCACGGAGTTGAGCATGTCAGCATGGAAAATAGCGGCACTGGCGCTATTAATGACTCTGGCCGGCTGCGGCCGGGACGACCCGGAAGCGGCGCTGCAGCAGGCCGCCGAGCAGTTGCAGACGACCCTGGAGAACAAGCAGGTCGGCGACCTGATGGAACTGCTGCACGCAGATTTCCAGGCGCAGCGGCAGTACGATCAGGAATGGGCGCGGCGCACGGCAACGCTGATGTTCCTGCGCCATCGCAATGTCCGGGTAATCGCCCTCAGCCAGCGCAGCTGGGTCGATCCGACCTATCCCGATCGCGGCCATACCGAGGCACAGGTGACGCTCGCCGGCGCCGAATCACTCCTGCCGCAGCAGGCGGGGCATTATCAGGTCAGACTCGAGTGGCGCCAGGACCGAGGCGAATGGCAGCTGGCGCGTCTGGAATGGGACTGAGCAGGCCAAACGATTACTGGCGCCAGATCAGTTCGCTGGTGTCGTAACCGCGCCGCTCGGCCTCGGAGAGCAGGCGATCGCGGGTCGCCTGGTCGACCTCGGTGTCCCGCGCAAGCAGCCAGAGATACTTGCGATCCGGGCTGCCGACCAGCGCAGTGCTGTAGCCCTCGTCCAGATAGAGCACCCAGTAGTGGCCCTTGGTCAGACCGGGAAAGAGCCGGCTGAACCAGTTGTCGAAGCGCACCCACAGCCGATCGGTAATACCGGCTTCCTGCGGCACCGCTTCGCCCTTGGCTTCCTGCCAGTCGCCGTCTTCTGTTTCGCAACGGTTGGTCACCGCCACGCTGCCATCGGCCTGCAACTGGTAGTTCGCTTCGGAGCGTATGCAATTGCGCTGAAAGAACATCGGCAAGCGCGCCAGCTCGTACCAGGTCCCCTGATAGCGTTGAAGGTCGACCTCGCCGACCGTTTCAGGGGGCTGTGCGCGCCCGCCTCCTGCGCAGCCGCTCAACAGCATCAGGCACAGCAGGGCAACGACACTCGCACGCATGGGATCTCTCCTGAGTTACATCAGCAGTTATTTCAGCCCCTTGCCGGAAAACATCATCACCTTGTCGCCCGCGAACTGGACGCTGATGAAGCGATTCTTCTCGCCCCAGGTGCAGCTCGACATCCCCAGCGCCCCGGCGCATTCGGAGGGTTTGCCGAGCAACTGCTCGACTTCCACCCGTTCCATGCCGGGCTTGAGCTTGGCGAAGTTTTCCTGGGTGATCGGACTGCAGCCAGCCAGAAGGACGACGCAGGCAATCAGCAATGGGGTACGCAATGGCATATCGAGCTCCTTGCTTGTTCTAAGGTTCAATGCCCCGCGGTAGCGGTGCCGCGGAGCCTTGGACAGAAATGGCATCCGCGCTCAGAAAGACGAGCCCGGCTGTTCCAGAAATAGTCGCTCGGCGTCGCTGGACTCGCGGCCGAGAATTGCATTGCGATGCGGAAAGCGGCCGAAGCGGGAGATCACCTCACGGTGACGCTCGGCATAGTCGAGAAAGCCGACGAACAGCGGCTGTTCCGACTCGTCGGCAATGTCGCGCAGGGCGGTGAACTGCGCGACGGCCAGATCCTGGGTTGCCAGGTTCTCAGCGTGCTCAAGCACCAAGTAGATGAACACGCGCTGGATCGGCGCCAACAGCATGTCGCCGCCGTGGGCCAGGCCATCGCGCACCAGTTGCTGGGCGCGCTCGTCGCCGGCGAACGCCTTCGGCGTGTTGCGATGGATCATGCGCGGCAGCTGATCGAGCAGCAGCACCAGTGCGAGCCAGCCCTCGGGCAATTCGGCCCAGTCCTGCAGCTCGCCGTTCAGAGCCTGTTCGACCAGTGCGCCGAAGCGCTGGCGCGCCTCGTCGTCCTGTTCTGCGCGGTAGCCAAACCAGAGTCGCTGCTTTTCAGCCGCGATCTCGCTGGCGCTGGTGCCCTGGCCGAACCACCAGTGGAGCAAGTCCTGCCAGGGCGCCTGCATCGGTCAGCCCTGGTGGTAGCCGGTGACGCGCTCGACTTCTTCCTTCGAACCGAGGAACACCGGCACGCGCTGGTGCAGGGACTCCGGCTGAATTTCCAGGATGCGCTGCGTACCGTTGGTGGCGGCGCCGCCGGCCTGCTCGACGATCATCGCCATCGGGTTGGCCTCGTACATCAGGCGCAGCTTGCCGGCCATGGAAGGGTCGCGGTTGTCACGCGGGTACATGAATAGGCCGCCGCGGGTGAGGATGCGATGCACGTCGGCCACCATCGAGGCGATCCAGCGCATGTTGTAGTTCTTGCCCAGCGGGCCGTCCTTGCCGGCCAGCAGCTCGCTGACATAGCGCTGCACCGGCTCTTCCCAGTGGCGCTGGTTGGACATGTTGATGGCGAATTCGGCGGTGCTCTGCGGAACGCTGAGGTTCTCGTGGGTAAGCACGAAGCTGCCCAGCTCACGATCCAGGGTGAAGCCCATCACGCCGTGGCCGAGAGTTAGAATCAACATGGTCTGCGGGCCGTAGATGGCGTAGCCGGCGGCAACCTGCTTGGTCCCCGGCTGCAGGAAGGCTTCCTCGCCGAGTGCGTCGTTCTGGCTGAAACAGGCATCCGGGCAGCGCAGCACGGAGAAGATGGTGCCGACCGAGACGTTGACGTCGATATTGCTCGAGCCGTCCAGCGGATCGAAGACCAGCAGATAGGCACCCTTCGGGTACTTGCCGGGAATCTGGTAGGCGTTGTCCATTTCCTCGGACGCCATGCCGGCCAGGTGGCCGCCCCACTCGTTTGCCTCCAGCAGGATTTCGTTGGAGAGCACGTCGAGCTTCTTCTGCACTTCGCCCTGGATGTTCTCGCTGTCGGCGCTACCCAGTACGCCACCGAGGGCGCCCTTGGATACCGCGTGGCTGATTTCCTTGCACGCTCGTGCCACGACCTCGATGAGAAAGCGCAGATCAGCAGGCGTGTTGTTACTGCGAGTCTGCTCGATGAGGTAGCGACTGAGGGTTACGCGTGACATGGAAATGACTCCGGAGGAAGGATAAACCCGCGCAGTTTAGCAGGCCGTAGGAAAACTAACTCCCCTCAGACAGGTCCGCCCCCTGCAGAGTTCAGCGAAGCGGCGGCCAGATTGCCAGCACGGTCGGCAACCCTCGCCATTTGTGGCTGCGCGCCGGCGGATGACCCTCCGGCGCGCCGACCATCACAGCACTTTCCAGATCTCCCGGGCGTACTCGCGAATGGTGCGGTCAGACGAGAACCAGCCGGTGCGGGCGGTGTTCAGCACGGAGGAACGCCACCAGCGTGCCGGATCACGCCAGCACTCCTCGACATCCAGCTGCGCCTGCCAGTAAGCCTCGAAATCGGCGCAGACCATGAAGGTGTCGTGCCAGCTGATGCCATCCACCAGCCCGGTGTAACGGCCCGGATCACCCGGCGAGAAGGCACCGCCACGAATCGCCGAGAGCACTTCGCTGAGCCGCGGTGAAGCGCCGATGATGGCTTCGGCGTTGTACTCGTTGGCCTGCTTGCGCACATTCACCTGCTGCGCGGTGAGGCCGAAGATGAACATGTGTTCAAGGCCGATCTGCTCGCTCATCTCCACATTGGCGCCGTCCAGGGTGCCGATGGTCAGCGCCCCGTTGAGGGCGAACTTCATGTTGCTGGTACCCGACGCCTCCAGGCCGGCGGTGGAAATCTGCTCCGACAGGTCCGCCGCCGGGATGATGTCCTCGGCCAGACTGACGTTGTAGTTGGGCAGGAACGCCACCTTGAGCAGGCCACGCACGGTGGGGTCGGCATTGATGGTGTTGGCGATGTCGTTGGTCAGCTTGATGATCAGCTTGGCCTGGTGATAGCTCGCCGCCGCCTTGCCGGCGAAGATCTTCACCCGCGGCACCCAGTTGCCGCCCGGATCGGAGCGAATCGCCTGGTACAACGCGACGGTGTGCAGCAGGTTGAGCAACTGGCGCTTGTACTCGTGGATGCGTTTGACGTGCACGTCGAACAGCGCGGTCGGGTCGACGCTGATGCCCAGCCGCTCCTGGATCACATTGGCCAGATGACGCTTGTTGGCCAGCCGCTGCTCGGCGAAACGCTGGCGGAACGCGGCCTGTTCGGCAAAGGGTTCGAGCTCGCGCAGGCGGGTTTCCGGCTCATCGAGCACCTCCTCACCGACATGCTCCACCAGCAACTGGGTCAGCTGCGGATTGGCCTGGTAGAGCCAGCGGCGGAAGGTAATACCGTTGGTCTTGCTGTTGATCCGCTGCGGGTAAAGACTGTGCAGATCGGTGAACACGGTCTTGCGCATCAGCTGGGTGTGCAGCCCGGATACGCCATTGGTGCTGTGCGAACCGAGGAAGGCCAGATTGCCCATGCGCACCCGGCGACCGTGATCTTCCTCGATCAGCGATACCGACCGCAGCAGCTCGGCATCGTGGACGCCACGCTCGCGCAGCTGGTCGAGATGGTAGGCATTGATCAGGTAGATGATCTGCATGTGCCGCGGCAGCAGGCGCTCCATCAGGCCCACCGGCCAGGTTTCCAGCGCTTCGGGCAGCAGCGTGTGGTTGGTGTAGGACAGCGTGGCCGTCGTCAGCCGCCAGGCATGCTGCCACTCGTAGCTGTGCACGTCGACCAGCAGGCGCATCAGCTCGGCCACGGCAATCGCCGGGTGGGTGTCGTTGAGCTGGATGGCGGTGTACTCGGGCAGGCTGTCCAGCGAACCGCGTTGCTTGATGTGGCGACGCAGCAGGTCCTGCAGCGAGGCGGCGACGAAGAAATACTCTTGGCGCAGGCGCAACTCCTGCCCGGCCTCGGTGCTATCGGCCGGATAGAGCACCCGTGAAATGCTTTCGGCGCGGGCCTCTTCGGCCGCTGCACCGATATGGTCACCGGCGTTGAAGCGCGCCAGATGGAAATCCGCCTCGGGTCGCGCACGCCAGAGGCGCAGCGTGTTCACCCCGGCGCCGCGCCAACCGACGATGGGGGTGTCATAGGCGATCGCCCGTACCCCTTCGGCCCAGTGCCAGAAATGCTGGACCTCGCCTTTCTCGTTGGTGGCCGCCGTGACGCTGCCGCCGAAGCCGATCAGATACTTCACCTCGGAGCGCTCGAACTCCCAGGGGTTGCCGAAATCCAGCCAGGTCTCGGTCTGCTCGTGTTGCCAGCCATCGACGATGGCCTGGCGGAACAGGCCGTGGTCATAACGGATGCCGTAACCATGGGAGACCACGCCGAGGGTCGCCATGCTCTCCATGAAGCAGGCCGCGAGCCGGCCGAGGCCGCCATTGCCGAGCGCCGCGTCAGGCTCCAGCAGGCGGATGCGTTCGATATCCACGTCGAGCCCGGCGAGCGCTTCACGCGCCACGTCGAGCAGGCCGAGGTTGCTCAGGCTGTCGACCAGCAGGCGGCCGATGAGAAACTCCAGAGAGAGGTAATACACCCGCTTCTGCCCGCTGGTGTAAGCCTCGCGCGTGCAATCCATCCAGCGGTCGATGGTGCTGTCGCGAGTAGCCAGGGCTACCGCATGGAACCAGTCGTAATCGGAGGCGTTCTCCGGATCCTTGCCAACCGAATAGGTGAGCTTGCGCAACACTCGCTCACGGAAAGCGGCAATTTCTTCAGCGGTGGCAATGGCTGTTTCCTGCGTCATGGACAGACCTCGGTTAGCGAAGACACACAAGAGGGACTCGCGGCAGCCATGCCCGTTCACCTCCATTCGACATTCCAGAAAAAGCGTTGCAGGTTTCCTTTACATCTGCGCTACCGCCCGTCCGGTCGCCGCCGTCGGAAGACGCTGGTAATCGCCGCGCGACTCGTTATGATCCGCGCGCCCGAACGCACCGAAGACTGCCCGTGAAGACAAGATTGATCGCCTCCGCCGACCCGGAACGCCTGGAAACCTGGGTGCGCTACAGCGCCGGCCTGTGCCGCGACTGCCATGCGACCTGCTGCACCCTGCCGGTGGAGGTACGCATCGACGACCTGATCCGGCTGGAGCTGGTCGATGCCTTCGAGCGCGACGAGCCGGCGAAGAACATCGCCAAGCGCCTGAGCAAGGCGGGCATCGTCGAGCACTTCAATCACAAGCACGAGATCTTCACACTGACCCGCCTGACCAATGGCGACTGTCTATATCTGGACCGCAAGACCCGGCTTTGCACGGTCTATGCCAAGCGCCCGGACACCTGCCGCAACCACCCGCGTATCGGCCCGCGCCCAGGTTATTGCGCCTACCGAAGCAAAACCGCCGGCTGACGCGGCGCACCATCGGACATCGCCGCTGCACCCGCCAGCACCGATGCGGAACACCGCAGGCAGCAGCGCGGCGTGCCCGGATTCGTCGCCACGGATAGCCTGAACGGACTGGCCAAAGCGTGACTCAGGAGTCATGCTTGGCGTCTGTCTGTATCTTCGTAACGTTTAGGAACCTCCCCGGCATGAGCCGCGATAGCCGCTACTTGGAAGCCATCCTCCATCACGACATTCCGCTGACCCGCTCGCTCGGGCTGCGCGTCGAGCAGTGGGAAAACCACGAGTTGCGCCTGCAGGTACCGCTGCAGCCGAACATCAACCACAAGAGCAGTATGTTCGGCGGCAGTCTGTATTGCGCTTCGGTGCTGGCAGGCTGGGGCTGGCTGCATCTGCGGCTGCGCGAGGCGGGCATCGAGGATGGGCACATCGTCATCCACGAAGGGCAGATCGAGTACCCGCTGCCGGTGGTGGACGATGCAATCGCCATCTGTTCAGCGCCGAGCCCCGAGGCCTGGGAGCGCTTCGAATCGATCTATCGTCGCCGTGGCCGTTCGCGGCTGGAGCTAAAAAGCCGCATCCTGGCGGCCGACGGCCGTGACGCGGTGCGCTTCACCGGGCAGTTCGTGCTGCACAAATAAGCGAAGGATTACATTGCACGCGTCTGCGACGGCTTGCTCAGTCGGCGCAATGCCCGCTCCAGGCAGGCGCGCTGGGGTTACTCGCGATTGGCCAGTTCGATCAGCCAGTCGCGCCAGTCGACGCCTCTGGGCAGGGCCAGGAAAGACGGGTTCAGATAGCTTTCCCGCGTGTCATAGCGCAGCGCCGCACCACTGACATCCAGCACCTCGCCACCGGCACCTTCCAGCACCCCCTGCGCGGCAGCGGTATCCCACTGCGAGGTCGGCGCCAGGCGCGGGTAGCAATCCGCAGCACCTTCGGCCAGCAGGCAGAGTTTCAGCGAACTGCCGACATTCGCCAGCGCCAGCTCACCGAAACGTTCGCCCAGACGACTCAACAGCTGCTCCTGCGCCGGACTGCTGTGGCGCCGGCTGGCAACCACGGTAAACGCTTGCTCCGGCTGCTGGCGCACGCGCAGCGGCTGAGTCGCGCCGGACACTTCGCTGCGCCAGGCGCCGAAATCCTCGCCGCCGTAGTAACAGCGTCCGGATGCCGGAATGCCGACCACGCCGAAGCGCACCTTGCCCGCCTCGATCAGCGCGACGTTGACCGTGAACTCCTCGCTGCCGGCGATGAATTCCTTGGTGCCATCCAGCGGGTCAACCAGCCACCAGCGCGTCCAGCCGGCGCGCTCGCTCAGCGGCACCTCGCAATCCTCCTCGGACAGCACCGGGATGGCGCTATCCAGCGCCAGCAGGCCGTCCAGCAACACCTGATGCGCCGCCATATCGGCGACGGTCACCGGCGATTCGTCGGTCTTGGTCTGGACATCCAGCTCGCTGCGCCAGTGCGGCAGGATCGCCTCGCCCGCCTGACGCACCAGATCGATGACCGACGACAGATAGGGATGACTCATTGGCCGAACTCTCCGCGCTGGGTCAACAGATCCTTGGCCAGGTACAACGCGGCCAATGCGCGCCCCTCGCTGAACTGCGGATGCTGCACCAGACTGGACAGTTCGTGCAGGTTGACCTTGTCGAGCCGCATCGGCTCCGGCTCGTCGCCGGGCAGCTGCTCCGGATACAGATCGCGCGCCAGCACCACCTGAATCTTCTGGCTCATGTAACCGGGCGACAACGACAGCTCGGTGAGCAGCTCCAGGCGGCGCGCGCCGAAGCCGGCCTCCTCCTTGAGTTCGCGGTTGGCCGCTTCGAGCACGTCTTCACCCGGCTCGATCAAGCCCTTGGGCAGCGACAGCTCATAGGTGTCGGTGCCGCCGCAATATTCTTCGACCAGCAGTGCATTCTCCGCATCGGCCAGCGCCACGATCATCACCGCGCCATAACCGCTGCCCTTGCCAACCAGGCGTTCATAGGTGCGCTCGACACCATTGGAAAAACGCAGCTGCAGCTCCTCGACACGGAACAGTCGGCTGCTGGCGACGATCTCACGGGCTAGCACGGTGGGTTTCTGGCGCATGGGAAACTCCTGGAAACGCGAGCGGCTATCATAACCCGGCTTTTTGCGCTGGCCGTGAGTGCTTTACGACCAGCTGACCGACGCCGTCCCGTCCATACACCGCTGACGCGAGCCCGCACATGACCGCCAACCTGCCCTGGTCCGATATCGATACTGTCCTGCTCGACATGGACGGCACGCTGCTGGATCTCCATTTCGACAATCATTTCTGGCTCGAACTGCTGCCGCAACGCTACGCCGAGCTGCACGGCATCAGCCGCGCCATGGCCGAGCTGGAACTGGCACCACTGTTCAACGAGCACGTCGGCAAACTCACCTGGTATTGCCTGGACTACTGGACCCGCGAACTCAACCTGCCGATCCGCGACATGAAACGCGAGATCGCCGAGCTGATCGCCCTTCGACCAAATGCCGACGAATTTCTCGCCGCGTTGCGCCAGACCGGCAAGCGCGTGGTGCTGATCACCAATGCGCACCGCGACTCGTTGTCGCTGAAGCTGGAGAAGATCGAACTGGCGCCCTGGTTCGACCGCCTGATCAGCTCCCACGACTACGGCTATCCGAAGGAGGAGCCGCAGTTCTGGCACGCACTGCGCCAGGATCTGGAGTTCGAGCCCGCACGTGCACTGTTCATCGACGATAGCCTGCCGATCCTGCGTAGTGCGCAGCGCTTCGGCATCGCGCATCTGCTGGCGGTGCGCGAGCCGGACAGTCGCAGCGCACCGAAGGACACCGAGGAATTCGCCGCGGTTGACGATTACCTCGACCTGATCCGCAGCCTGCACGGCGGTCCAGCGTGACGGCTGGCGCTGCCTTCGGCAGCCGGAAGCTTTACACTACGCAACAGTTGCCGTCGGCGGGAACCGGCTCAGGACGAGCCCGGGCCGGCACGCATCGAAACAGCGCAGCGGTGCGCAGCACATGCCCTGCCGCTCGTAGTTCGCCCACGGATGATCGATAGGAAGCAACATGGCAGCAGTAGGCGCCGAATTCTGGCCCCATAGTCACAGCGAGATGAGTGAGCGAATCCGCCGGCATGACTGGGGTGCGACTGCGCTCGGAACTCCTGACGCCTGGCCGGCTTCGCTACGGCTGCTGCTGGACACCATTCTCGAAGCACCCCTGCCGATGTGCATCCTCTGGGGCGACCAGGCGCTGCAGTTGTACAACGACGCCCACGCCGCACTGATCGGCGATCGCCACCCGGCCGAACTCGGCCAGCCCGCTTGCCACCGCTGGGGCGCGACCTGGGCCCTGCTGGAGCCGGCCTGCGACACTGCTCGCCGCGGTGAGCCACGGGTACTGCGCAATCAGCAACTGGTCATCGAACGCGATGGCGCTCCGGTGGAAGCCTGGTTCGACCTCGCCCTGAGCCCCATTCGCAACGCCTCGCACGGCATCGGCGGCCTGCTGCTGTGCCTCAGCGAAACCAGCGAACGCGTGCGCACCGAAACCCGCCTGTCGCAGACCGCCCTGCACTACAAGCTCAGCGCCGAGGTGCATCGCGCCAGCGAACAGCGCCTGCAACTGGCACTCGAGGCCAGCGACCTGATCGGCATCTGGGACTGGGCCATCCAGGCCAGCGAGATTCCGGCGGGGGCTGAGCTTTCCCGCATCCTGCCGGTGGCCCAGTCCGGGCCGAACGGCCTGAGCAGCGAAGCCTTTTTCGATCATGTCCATCCCGACGACGTGCCACTCCTGCGCGCCGCGCTGGAGCGCTGCATCGTCGAGCGCGGTACGCTCGACGAGCGCTACAGGCTGCGCAGCGACGATGGCGTCACCCGTTGGGCGCTGGCGCGCGGGCGCTGCCATTGCGACGAGCAGGGCTGGCCACAGCGCTTCCCCGGCGCAGTGATGAACATCACCGGACAGCAGGCCAGCGAAGATGCCCTGCGCCAGAGCGAAGCCGAGTTGAAGATGGTCACCGACGCACTGCCGGTGCTCATCGGCTACGTCGACGCCGAGGAACGTTTTCGCTTCAACAACCGCTACTACTCCGACTGGTTCGGCCACTCGACCGAATGGCTGCTGGGCAAGACTGCCCGCGAAGTGCTCGGTGAACGTGGCTATGCCGAGCGCCAGACAAGCATCCGTGATGCCCTCGCCGGCCGCGACGTGACCTTCGAGGCCCATAGCCCGCACCGCGACGGCCAGCCCCGACGCATGCTGGTGCACTACCTGCCGCGCCGTGACGGCCAGGGCAACGTGCTCGGCTTCTTCGTCATGGCGCTGGATGTCACCGAGCGCTGGCGCGCCGAACAGGCGCTGCGCGAACTCAACGAGACACTGGAAAGCCGTATTCAGGAGCGCACCCAGGCCCTGGCGGAAGTCTACGAACGCCTGCTCAAGGAAATGGCCAGCCGCGAGCAGGCACAGGAAGCGCTGCGTCAGGCGCAGAAGATGGAAGCAGTCGGCCAGCTGACCGGCGGCATCGCCCACGACTTCAACAACATGCTGACCGGCATCATCGGCGGCCTGGACCTGATCCAGCGCTACATCCAGTCCGGCCGCCACGGCGAAACACAGCGCTTCATCGATGCCGCGGTCACCTCGGCCAATCGCGCCGCGGCATTGACCCACCGCCTGCTCGCCTTCGCCCGGCGTCAGCCACTGAACCTCAAGCGCGTCGAACTCAATCAGCTGATCGAATCGATGCACGACCTGCTCAGCCGCACGCTGGGCCGCCATATCCAGATCCGCAATCAGTTGCAGCAAGGTCTGTGGCCGGTTTCCAGCGACGAAAACCAGCTGGAAAGCGCGCTGCTCAACCTGGTCATCAACGCCCGCGACGCCATGGCTGACGGCGGCACCCTGCTGCTGGAAACTCGCAATGTCGAACTGTACAGGCAGGGCGATGTGGGCGATCTGGCCGCCGGGCGCTACGTCATCCTCTGCCTGACAGACAGCGGCTGCGGCATGAGCCCCAAGGTGCTGGCCAGCGTCTTCGAACCGTTCTTCACCACCAAACCCATCGGCCAGGGCACCGGGCTCGGCCTTTCCATGGTCTACGGCTTCACCCGGCAGGCCGGCGGCCATATCCAGATCGCCAGCGAACCGGGCGAAGGCACCCAGGTCAGCCTGTACCTTCCCGTATTCGAGGACCAAGGCGTCAGCGTCGCGCCTGCCGGCGAAGACGACGGCCCGCTTCAGGCCCAGCAAGGTGAAACCGTCCTGGTGGTCGAGGATGATCCGGCGGTGCGCCTACTAGTCATCGACGTGCTACAGATGCTCGGCTATCAGACGCTGGAAGCCGCCGACGGCAATGCGGCGATCCGCCTGCTTGAGAGCACGCCCACCATCGACATGCTGGTCACCGATGTCGGACTGCCCGGCATGAACGGCCGGCAACTGGCGGATGTTGCGCGCCAGCATCGCCCCGATCTGCCGGTGCTGTTCATGACCGGCTATGCCAAGCAGGCCGCCAGCGCGGACTTCCTCGAACCGGGCATGGACATGATCAGCAAGCCGTTCAACCTCGATGCGCTGGCCAAGCGCGTACGCGACATGCTGGCGGATAGCGACCAGCGGTGAATCGTCCGCGGCCGGCTGGGGTCATAACTCTATCCGCCGGCCGCGAGCATGCACTGCAGTTGCAGCGATGCAGAACGCCGGTCTCGTCAGACCTCGTGGCCTGTGCGGTGAGTGGGTTGAGGCAGGTTCGGATGTAAATGGCCGAGACAAGGCGCTGCGACGAGTCATAGCGGGTTATGGCGAGGAGCAGCAACCCAGTATCGGGGCCATGGACGCCGAAATTGACCAACCGAACCTGCCAAACAGGCGACTAACTGGACCGAATTGCCGATGAACGCCCCGTCTCGCCTGAATGCCGGCGTCGCCGCTGCCGCGCAACCACCTGCCGGCGCCAGCCAGCGCTACTGCTACCAGCCGATCGACGATGTCGCGCAATGCGCAGTCGATCTTGCCGAGGAGTGCGCGCTGGCGATCGCCTACAACGGGCTGAGCCAGGCGGTGATGATGATCTCGCCGGCCGATCTGGAAGATTTCGTGGTTGGCTTCAGCCTGGCCAATGGCTTCGTCGAGTCGCTGGATGATATCTACGACATTCGCCTGCACGGCAGCGGCAGTGCCCGGCGCGCTGAGCTGGACATCGCCAGCCGCGCGTTCTGGCGCCTCAAGCAGCAACGCCGCCAGCTACCCGGCAACAGCAGCTGCGGACTCTGCGGGGTCGAAGCGCTGGAGCAGGCACTGCCGCGCCTGCCGATCATGCCGGCAGCACCACTGCCGCCCTCGCACTGGTTGCAGGACCTGCGTCAACGAATCGAAGCGTTTCAACCGCTGGGGCGCGACTGCGGGGCGGTGCACGCCGCATTGTTCATGGACGCCAACGGCGAGATCCGCCTGGGCCGCGAGGATATCGGACGGCATAACGCGCTGGACAAGCTGATCGGCGCCATGGCCCGCTCCGGCTGTGCAGCGGCCGGCGGCCTGGCGATCGTCACCAGCCGCTGCAGCCTGGAGCTGGTGCAGAAAGTTCAGCGGGCCGGGATTCCAGCGCTGGTAAGCCTGTCTTCACCCACCGGCCTGGCCGCCCAGTGGGCGCAGCGGCATAACCTCAACCTCATCCACCTGCCACAGCACAGCCCGCCGCGGATCTACAGCCCTGCCGCAGCGGTGCGCGCGCAAGGCTGATGCTGATTCCGAGGGGGTAAAGGCGCTGCGCTCAGGCCCCACAAGCAACTTGAGACCATTCGAAACATCCTCTTGTTCCTTATCGAAATCAAATAGTTAGCAAACGCCAACCGGATCACGCATTTCATCGGAACGCTCTTGCCGCAAGCGCAGCGGCGCGTGAGGATCGCGGCGCAATCCACATACGGGATCACTCCATGAAGTACGCCTCGATTTTCCTGTTATCCACCAGTCTGCTCAGCGCGGCAGCCTTCGCCGGCAGCAACACCGAAGCCGCCGTCGGCGGCGCGCTTGGCGGTGCACTGGGTTCAGTGGTGGGAGAGCATCTGGGGGGCTCGACCGGCGCCACCATCGGTGCCGGCGTTGGCGGCGCGGCTGGTGGCATGGTCGGTGCGGACAAACGCAGCCGTACCGAAGCGGCCATTGGTGGTGGCCTCGGCGCCGCTGGCGGTAATGTCATCGGCCAGCAGGTCGGTGGCAGCACGGGTGGGCTGATCGGCGCAGCCGTGGGCGGCGGCGCTGGCGGCGCGATCGGCAATGCCTACGGCGACGATGATGATGACTACCGGCGTGACCGTCGCTACCGGGATGATCGCCGCTACTATGGCCATCCAGGCAAAGCCAAGGGTCATTACAAGCACAAACACAAGCATCACTGAGGGCCGCAGACGGCAGGCATTGCCGTCTCGCAGCCATCACTGCCTCGCCCGGACCGGCCCAGCCGCTTCGGGCGAGCTCTTTTACGGGCTTCTGCTGGATGCGCCGAGCGGATTAACTCAAGGCTTCCAGCGCGGCGCGCAAGCGCCCGGGAATGGCGGTGGGACGGTTGCTTGCGCGTTCAACGAAGACATGCACGAAGCGACCCGCGGCGCACGCCTCCTGCTCACCCTCGCGGAAGATTGCCAGCTCGTATTGCACCGACGAGTTGCCCAGCCTGGCCACCCGCAGCCCGACCTCGATGACGTCCGGATAAGCGATCGACGCAAAGTAGTCGCAGGCGGAGCTGACCACGAAACCGACGATCTCACCGCCCTGGATATCCAGCCCGCCCTGCTGGATCAGATAGTTGTTCACCGCGGTATCGAAGAAACCGTAATAGACGACGTTGTTCACGTGGCCATAGATATCGTTGTCGTGCCAGCGCGTGGTGATCGGCTGAAAATGCCGGTAATCGTGGCGCAGGTGCTTGGGTTGCTCAGGCATGGGTGGTTTCCGCGTGCAGTAGTAAAAGGGGGCTCAATACGCCGCCTGATAGATCGCCAGCGCATCGGCTTCGGTGACTTCGCGCGGGTTGTTGACCAGCAGGCGCTGCTGCAGCATCGCCTCCTTGGCCAGCTGCGGCAGCATCTCCTCCGGCACGCCGGCATCGCGCAGCCGGGTCGGCAGGCCAACGCGCGCACTCATCTGCTCGAACTCCTCAATCAACTGCTCGGCATAGGTGGACGGGTCGTCGGCGCGCAAACGATCACCGAGGATGATCGGCGCCAGCTCGCCGTAATGAGTGGTCGCCGCGCTGACGTTGAAGCGCAGCACCTGCGGCAGCACCAGCGCATTCGACAGCCCGTGCGGAATATGAAAGTTGCCACCCAGCGGATAGGCCAAGGCATGCACCGCCGCTACTGGCGCATTGGCGAACGCCTGCCCGGCCAGGCAGGCGCCGAGCAGCATGGCCTGACGCGCCTCGCGATTGCTGCCGTTATGCACCGCCTCGTCGATGTTCGCCGCCAAGAGTCGCAGCGCTTCGCGGGCCAGCAGGTCGGACATCGGATTCTTTTTCAATGCGCTGGTGTAGGCCTCGATGGCGTGCACCATGGCGTCGATACCGGTGGCCGCGGTCACCGCTGGAGGCAGGCCGAGGGTGAGGTCGGCATCGAGCAGCGCCAGATCAGGCAGCAGCAAGGGCGAGACCACGCCCATTTTGGTCGTCTCACCAGTGGTGATGATCGCGATCTGCGTAACCTCGGAACCGGTGCCCGCAGTGGTCGGCACCTGGATCAGCGGCAGGCGCTGGCCCTTGGCATTGCCGACGCCGTAGATGTCCTGCAGTGATTGGGCACAGGCCGGATGAGCAAGCAGCGCCACCAACTTGGCGACGTCCATGGAGCTGCCGCCCCCAAAGCCGATGATGAGATCGGCGCTGCACGCTTTAGCCTGCTCGACCGCAGCCATTACGATATTTTCTGGCGGATCGGCGATGACCTGATCGTACACAGCGACCTGCAGCCCCTCCGTCTCGAAGCCAGGCAAGACCTCGTTGAGCAGGCCGAAACGGGTGATGCCCGGATCGGTGACGACCAATACGGAACGCGCCCCGCGCTCCTTGCAGAGGCTAGCCAAACGACGAGAAGAGCCGGGCTCACAGATCAATTGCGCGGTTGTGGCAAAGCTGAACGGATGCATGCTGCCTCCTGAGTGTTTTGATTCGGCGTCGGTGACAGCCCATCGAAAAGCGCCCTCACCCCAGTCCTCTCCCAAAGGGAGAGGGGGTAGTTCTGTGTTGTAGCCCAACACCGCGTCCTACCGTCACTCGTCAATCCTTCTCCCCACTGGGGAGAGGGTTGGGGCGCCCGGCTTAGGGGTGAAGGGAGCAAGGAATGGCCTCGCACAAAACCAGGCATCGCCAGTAAACCGACTTTGATCTACTGCGAGCCCCGCGCGGGTCAGCCTCACTCAAAACGCAAAATCCGTCTCCGGCAGCGCCATCAAACATTCGGCCCCACCCTGAATCGCTTCCCGATGCGCACTGGCCCGCGGCAGTACACGACGCAGATAGAAGTCCGCACTGGCTAGCTTGGCCTGATAGAACGCCTCTTCACCCGTACCCTGCTCCAACACATCCTGCGCGCGCGCCGCGGACTGCAGCCACAGCCCGGCCAACAAGACATAGGCGGAGTACTGGAGGAAGTCCACCGACACCGCGCCAATCTCCTGCGGATCACGCCCGGTGGCAGCAATGATCTCGGCAGTCAGCTCGCGCCATTCGCCGATGCGTGCCTGCACCTTGCTGGCCATGTCGTGCATTGCCGGCCGGTCGATCTGCCGATCGCAAATCTCGCTGAATTCCGCCTGCAGCGCCGACAGTTCCGCGCCGCCGTCGCCGAGCAGCTTGCGGCGGATGTAATCCAGCGCCTGAATGCCGTTGGTGCCCTCGTAGAGTTGGGTGATGCGGCTGTCGCGCATCAGCTGTTCCATGCCCCATTCGCGGATATAGCCGTGGCCGCCGTAGACCTGCACGCCGAGGCTCGCCACCTCCTGGCCCATGTCGGTGAAGAACGCCTTGACGATGGGGATCAGCAGCGCCGCGCGCTTGCTCGCCGCCTTGCGATAGCTCGGCTCGGGATGGCCGTGTTCGAGGTCCAGCTGGCGGGCGCAGTAGGCCGCCAGCATGCGGCTGCCTTCAACGAGCGTCTTTTGCGTCAGCAGCATGCGGCGCACGTCGGGGTGCACGATGATCGGGTCGGCGACCTTGTCCGGATGCTGCGCGCCTGCCAACCCACGAGACTGCAAGCGCTCACGGGCGTAGGCCAGCGAGCCCTGATAAGCCTGTTCGGCAATGCCAAGCCCCTGCAAGCCGACCTGGAAGCGCGCGTCGTTCATCATGGTGAACATGCACGCCAGGCCCTGGTTGGGCTCGCCGACGATCCAGCCGGTGGCGCCATCGAAGTTCATCACGCAGGTCGCCGCGCCCTTGATGCCCATCTTGTGCTCGATGGCGCCGCAGCTCAGCGCATTGCGCGCCCCCGGCGTGCCGTCGGCATTGGCGATGAACTTGGGCACCAGCAGCAGGCTGATGCCCTTCACCCCGGCCGGCGCATCCGGCAGGCGCGCCAGCACCAGGTGCACGATGTTCTCGCTCATGTCGTGCTCGCCGCCGGAGATGAAGATCTTGCTGCCGCTGATCTTGTAGCTGCCGTCCGCCTGCGGCTCGGCCCTTGTGCGCAGCAGGGCGAGGTCGGTGCCCGCCTGCGGCTCGGTGAGGCACATGGTGCCGCTCCAACTGCCGCTGACCAGCTTCTCCAGATAGGCATTCTTCAGCTCATCGCTGCCGTGCTTGTACAGCGCCAGCACCGCGCCCTCGGTGAGGCCGGAATAGATGCGAAAGGACAGCGACGCGCCCATCAGCATCTCGTGGAAGTTGCAGGCCACCAGCTGCGGGAAGCCCTGGCCGCCGTATTCGGTCGGCCCGGTCATGCTCGCCCAGCCGTTGTCGACGTACTGTTTGTAGGCCTCGACGAAGCCCTGCGGCGTGCGCACTTCGCCGTTTTCCAGGGTCACGCCCTCTTCGTCGCTGTTTCGATTGAGCGGCGCGATCTCGCCGCCGGTGTAGCGCGCCGCTTCTTCCAGCACGCCGTCGATCAGCTCGCGGTCCAGGCCGTTGCCGAGCAGCTCGCAATGGCCGGTGGCGTCGAACAGCTCGTGCAGGACGAAGCGCATGTCACGCAGGGGAGCCTTGTATTCCATGCTCACGCCTCCTTCTTGTGATCGGCGAAGCGGCCGCCAAGAGTGGCCAGGCTGTCGATCAGCTCGGCAGGCTTCCAGTGCTCGCCGCGCTGCTCGGCCAGGGCATTCAGGCGATCACGAATGGCCGGCAGGCCCTGGCGATCGGCCCAGGTCATCGGCCCACCGACTTCGGCCGGGAAGCCGTAACCGTAGAGGTAGACGGTGTCGATATCGGCGCTGGACTCAGCCACGCCCTCCTCGAGAATCTTCGCGCCCTCATTGACCAGCGCCAGCAGGCAGCGCTCAAGAATCTCCTCCGAGCCAATCTCGCGACGCTCATAGCCGAGCCGCTCGGACTCACGCTGCACCAGGGCGTCCACTTCCGGATCGTGCTCGGCCTGGCGGCTGCCCTCGGCATAGCGGTAGTAGCCCATGCGCGATTTCTGGCCGAAGCGGCCCAGCTCGCAGAGACGATTGTCGACCTGCACCTCAGGCTCATCCTGGCCCTTGCCGGACAGTTCACGGGCGCGCCACTCCAGGTCGATACCGACCACGTCGTACATGCGGAACGGGCCCATGGCAAAACCGAAGCCCTGCAGCGCGGCGTCCACCTGATGCGGATAGGCGCCTTCGAGCAGCATCATCCGCGCCTCGCGCACATAGGTGGCGAGCATGCGGTTGCCGATGAAGCCCGGGCAGTTGCCGGCGACCACGCTGACCTTGCCCATGCGCTTGCCGAGCGCGGTGGATGCTTCGAGCACCGCTTTGGAAGTCTTCGCGCCGCGGACGATCTCCAGCAGTTTCATGATGTGCGCCGGGCTGAAGAAGTGCAGACCCACAACTTGCTCAGGGCGCTTGGTGACCGCGGCGATGGCGTCGATATCCAGCGCCGAAGTGTTGCTGGCAAGGATGCCGCTCGGCTTCACGATGCCGTCCAACTCGCGGAAGATATTCTGCTTGAGCTCAAGATTCTCGTAGACCGCCTCGATCACCAGATCCACTTCGGCCAGTGCCTGGTAATCGGCCGCCTTGCTGACGCAGGCGCGTCGTGCAGCCGCCTGAGTCTCGTCGATCCGGCCCTGGCGCACATTGTGCGCGTAGGTGTCAGCTACCACGCTCAGCGCCTGTTCCAGCATCTCGGGGTTGTTGTCCAGCCAGCGCACCTGCACGCCGGCGTTGGCCAGGCTCATGACGATCCCGCGGCCCATGGTGCCCGCCCCGATCACGGCGGCGGTCTGGATATCGAAGCGGTCTTGGCTCATTGCAGCTGTCCTCGTTGCAAGGCTGGAAAAACTGGAGACCAACCATAGACGAAGACGCTACTATTTTTGAAATTTAGTCTTGTGATGTTTCGGATTCACCAAATGAATACCTACAACTTCGACCTCAACCTGCTCCGCGTGCTGGATGCCCTGCTGCGCGAGCGCAACGTCTCGCGCGCCGCCGAACGGCTGTCGCTCAGCCAGCCGGCAGTCAGCAACGCGCTCAATCGCTTGCGTGAGTTGCTCGACGACCCGCTGCTGGTGCGTGCCGGCCGAGCCATGCAGCCGACACCAAGGGCGCTGGCACTGGAAGCACCGATCCGTCACGCGCTGCAGCAGATCGAGCACAGCCTGATTGCCGACGAAGCCTTCGATCCGGCGCGCAGCCACCAGCGTTTCCGCATCGCCGTGACCGACTATGTCGAGCTGATCTGCATGCCGGCGCTGATGCGGCGTCTGGCCGAGCACGCACCCGGCATCCAGCTGGCGATCCAGCACCTGACGCCGACGCTGCCGGTCGAAGCGCTGGACAACGGCGAGGTCGACCTGGTGCTCGGGCGCTTTCTCGAGGTGCCGTCACGCCTTCACGTACGTCGCTGGGCCAGCGAGACGCTGCAGGTGGCGGTGCGGCGCGACCACCCGCTGCTGACGGCGGGGCTGGATCTGGATGCCTTTCTGCGCCTGCGCCACCTGTGGGTGCATGGTGGCCAGACCCGCGGCATGGTCGACCAGTGGCTGGAAGCCCAAGGGCTTGAACGCAAGGTTGTCTACACCACGCCGAACTACCTGCAGGCCGCGCATATCGTCGCCAGCAGCGACCTCGCTGCCGTACTGCCGACCCAGTTGGCGCGCTATTTCGCCACGCTGCTACCGCTGCAAACCTTCGAGCTGCCGTTCGATCTCGGCACCTTCGCGCTGGATATCGTCAGCGTCGCACAGCGACAGAACGACTCGGCGCTGCAATGGCTGATCGAGCAGATCGACGCCGTGGCGCCTGGCTGAGGCGCGAATCGAGCGCAACGAATCTCGCGCCTGGCTAATATCCATTTGCTAGTATCTCCCAGCGTTTCCGTCGGGAATTTCCCGAAAGCAGGCGACTGCGGCCGGCTGCGCGGAACATCGCAGCAAGGTGGATATCTACTCTTGCTAATGCGCCATGGTGAACATGGACGATCAAATCAAATCCGGAGCTAGACCTATGGCGGCCCTGCTGCAACGTACCACCGACACCATCACTCGCAATCAGGCCGAACTGCTCAGCAGCTGGAAGTCCGACCTGCAGAATCTGGGCGGCTATCACAACGTCAAGCCCGAAGAACTGGCCCAGCAGACCGTCGACTTCATCCGCCAGCTGATCAGCGGAACGGCAGACGGCTCGGCCGATATCAACGGTCCGGCCTGGGACGGCATGCGTCTGTATCTGGAAAAACTCTCGCGCAGCCGCGCACTGCTTGGCATGGATTCGCAACAGACCGCGGGCTTCATCTTCGCCATCAAGCGTCCGCTGATGGCCCTGCTGCAGAGCGAGTACGCCAATGAGCCGGCAGTATTCGCCGAGCAGCTGTGGGCGGTATCCGAACTGATCGACAGCCTGGGGCTGTACACCGTACGCACCTTCCAGAAGTCCCGCGAAGAGGTGATCAAGCGTCAGCAGGAAGAGCTGCTGGAGCTGTCGACTCCGGTGGTCAAACTGTGGGATGGCGTGCTCGCCCTGCCGATGATCGGCACCCTCGACTCGCAGCGCACCCAGGTGGTGATGGAATCGCTGCTGCAGCGCATCGTCGATACCGGTTCGGAAATCGCCATCATCGATATCACCGGTGTGCCGACGGTCGACACCCTGGTTGCCCAGCATCTACTGAAGACGGTCACCGCGATTCGCCTGATGGGTGCCGACTGCATCATCAGCGGCGTGCGTCCACAGATCGCGCAGACCATCGTGCACCTGGGCCTGGACCTGCAAGGCATCGTCACCAAGGCCAGCCTGGCCGACGCCCTGGCCCTGGCCCTGCGCCGTTCCGGCCTCACCGTGACGAAGGCCGTCTAATGGATCGCATACCCATTCTGCGGATGGGCGAGTTTCTGCTCGTCACCATCCAGGTCGACATGCACGACCAACTGGCGATGACCCTGCAGGACGACCTGGCCGAACGCATCAGCGCGACGTCGGCAAAGGCCGTGCTGATCGATATCTCCGCACTGGACATGGTCGACTCCTTCATCGGCCGCATGATCGGCACCATCTCCGGCCTGTCGCGGATCATGGATGCCGAGACCGTGGTGGTCGGGATGCAGCCCGCCGTGGCCATCACCCTGGTCGAACTCGGCCTCGAACTGCCCGGCGTCAGCACCGCGCTGAACGTCGAGCGCGGCATGCAGCTGCTGCGCGCCCGCGTGGCCGCGCAATGATCGTGCGCAGCAGCGGCAGCCAGCCGGTGCGCCTCGAACAGGATGTCGTGCTGGCGCGGCAGACCGTGCGCAAGCTGACCCAGGAATGCGCCATGCGCCTGATCGACCAGACCAAGCTGGTCACCGCGGTCAGCGAGCTGGCGCGCAACACCGTGGTCTACGGCGGCGGTGGCGACATGGATTGGCAGCTGATCGAGGACGGCACGCGGGTCGGCGTGCGCCTGACCTTCCGCGACGAAGGCCCGGGCATCGCCGACATCAAGCTGGCCATGACCGACGGCTGGACGTCCGGCAGTGGGCTCGGCCTGGGGCTGACCGGCGCCAAGCGGCTGGTTGACGAGTTCGAACTCGACAGCACGGTCGGCGCGGGCACCCGAATCACCATCACGCGGTGGACATGAACGTTCAGGGAAGCGTCACCCAGGTCCTGCTGATCGAAGACAACAGCCAGATCGGCCACGCCCGCCGGGTCGCCCAGCGGCTGGCCGAACAGCACGACTTCGACACCACCGATGCCGGGCGCGTCGCCCTGCTCGCCACCGAGTTGGGCAGTAACCTGCTCAAGCACGCCGGGCGCGGCGAGTTGCACTTGCGCGTAATTCCTGGACGAGAGGGGCGCGGCGTCGAAATCATCGCGATCGACCGCGGACCGGGCTTCGACCTCGATCAATGCCTGACCGACGGCTTTTCCACCCGCGGCACCCAGGGCATCGGGCTCGGCGCGCTGGCGCGTCAGGCCCAGGTGTTCGACTCCTATTCCGACGCCCGCGGCTCGGTGGTGCTGGCGCAGCTGTTTCCTCGCGGCGTGCAGCCGCCGCCGTGGCGCTATGGCGTCAGCCAGCATCCCTATCCAGGCGAAACAGCCTGTGGCGACGCCTGGCAGCTGGCCTTCGACGGGCAGCGCTGCAGCGCCCTGGTCATCGATGGCATCGGCCATGGCGAGCTTGCCCAACAGGCCGCACTGGCAGGTGCGGTGGCGTTTGCAGAATCCCCACTGGATTCCCCCTTTGCCTTGTTCAGCAATATGCACCAGGCGATGAACGGCACTCGTGGCGGCGCCGCAGCCATCGCGCACTTCGACGGCCAGCGTCAGACGCTGGATTTCGCCGGCATCGGCAATATCGGCGCCAGCCTGATCGCTAGCGAGGGCTCGCGTGGCCTGGCCTCACATCCTGGCATCGTCGGCGTGCGCTTTCGCAAGGCGCATGTCTTCGACTACCCGCTGGGCGAGGCGCGGCTCCTGGTGCTCTACAGCGATGGCCTGCAAACACGCTGGAATCTGCGCGACTACCCCGGTCTCGTTCACCGTCACCCGGCCATCATCGCCGCACTGTTGCATCGCGACTTCTGCCGCGGTCGCGACGACGTGACCGTGCTGGCACTCAATCTGGAGGCTCCCCGTGGCTGATCCGACGTCCCCCGAGACCGGCGACGCCGGCCAGCTCGAACAGCTGCGCCGGGCGAATGAATCGCTGCGCGCCGAACTGGAAGAAACCAATCAGGGTGTACTGGCGCTGTATGCCGAGCTGGACACCCAGGCCGAGCAGCTGCGCCAGGCCTCGGACCTGAAGAGTCGCTTTCTGTCGTACATGAGCCACGAGTTCCGTACGCCGCTGGGCTCGATCCTCAGCATCACCCGCCTGCTCAGCGACGAACTGGACGGCCCGTTGAGCCCGGAACAGCACACGCAGGTGCGTTTCGTCAGCTCGGCCGCCAGCGAGCTGAGCGAGATGGTCGATGATCTGCTCGACCTGGCCAAGATCGAAGCCGGCCGCGTCAGCATTTCCCCGGCCTGGTTCGACATGCTCGACCTGTTCTCGGCGTTGCGCGGCATGTTCCGCCCCATCGTAGAGGGCTCGCCGATCGACCTCATCTTCGAAGAGCCCGAAGGCATTCCGCGGCTCTATACCGATGACAAGAAGCTGGCGCAGATCCTGCGCAACTTCATCTCCAACGCGGTGAAGTTCACGCCTCAGGGGGTGGTGCGCGTGTCGGCCCGGATGGAAAACCCGCAGCAGGTCCGCTTCGCCGTCAGCGACACCGGTATCGGCATCGCCCCCGAGCTGCACGACCGGCTTTTCGAAGACTTCGCCCAGGTCGACTCGCCGCTGCAGAAGCGCCTGCGCGGCACCGGCCTCGGCCTGGCGTTGTGCAAGCGTTTCGCAGAACTGCTCGGTGGCCGTGTCGGTGTGGAAAGCGAACCAGGCAAGGGCTCGGAGTTCTATGTAGTCCTGCCTCTGGCGATTGATACGGAGCCTTCCGATGGAGCGTGACAGCCGTCTGTTGATCGTCGACGACAACGCGCCGACGCGCTATGCGATGCGCCGGGTACTGGAACGCCATGGCTATCAGGTGCTGGAAGCCGGCACTGGCAGCGAAGGCCTGGAACTGGTGGCCAACGCCGCGCCGGATGCGCTGATCCTCGACGTCAACCTGCCGGACATGAGCGGCTTCGACATCGCCCGCCAGCTGCGCGCCGATGCGAACACCGCCCTGCTGCCGCTGATTCACGTGTCCGCCGCCTCCATCGAGACCAACGACATCATCACCGGCCTCGATGCCGGCGGCGATGCCTACCTGATCCACCCGGTCGATCCCGACGTGCTGCTGGCGACGCTGCGCACCCTGCTGCGGGTGCGCGATACCGAGCGCGCACTGCGTGACAGCGAGGCGCGCTTCCGGGAAATCTTCTTCCATGTCGCCGCGCCCATCGCGGTGCTCGACGCCGAACTGCAGCTGCACGAGTGCAACCATGCGTTTGAACTGCTAGTGGGAGCCGTCGGCCCGACGGCTCCCCTGTCGCAACGTTTCGCCGCCGGCCAAGAAGCGATTCTCGCCGAGCTGAGCGCACATCTTCAGGCCGGCGAGCGCTGGCAAACGCCGCTGCAAATGCAGGTCAACGGCGATACCCGCGAGACCGAGTGGCAAATTTCGCCGTACCGCGCACAGGGCCTGGGCCTGGTGTTCGTTGAGGACGTGACCGAACAGCGTCTGCGTGAACGCGCACAGCGCCAGGAAATCGCGACTACCACCAGTCAGCTCGCCCACGAGGTCGCCGAGCGAGCGCGCACCGAAGAGCAGCTGCTGCAGGCGCAGAAGATGGACGCCCTGGGCAAACTCACTGGCGGTATCGCCCACGACTTCAACAACCTGCTCACCGGCATCATCACCGGCATCGAGCTGATGAAGCAGCGCATCATCGAAGGCCGCGCCGACAGCGTGCTGCGCTTTGCCGATGCCTCGCTCAGCTCGGCGCGCAGTGCAGCGTCGCTGACCAATCGCCTGCTGGCTTTCGCTCGCAAACAGCCGCTGGATGCACGGGCGCTGGATATCAACGAACGCATCCGCTCGCTGGAAGACCTGCTGCGGCGCACCATCGGCGAACGCATCACGCTGACCTTCGACTTCACCGCCGAGCCCGCGGTGGCGCGCGTGGACGTCAGCCAGTTCGAGAGCGCCCTGCTCAATCTGGTGATCAACGCCCGCGATGCGTTGCCCGAAGGCGGGCATATCCGCATCAGTACGTTCCCCTCGGATGGCGGCCAGAAGGCGGAACTCGCCGCAGGTCGTTACATCGGCCTGTGCGTGGGCGATGACGGAACGGGTATCGATCCCGGCGTGCTGGACAAGGTCTTCGATCCCTTTTTCACCACCAAGCCGCAGGGCCGCGGCACAGGGCTGGGGCTATCGAGCATCTACGGGTTTGCCCTGCAGTCGGGTGGCGATGCGAGCATTCGCAGCACGCTCGGCGCCGGAACCGAAGTCACCCTCCTGCTGCCCGCCGCCAACGGCGAACAGGCAGCGACGCCTGCCGCAGCGCCGGATAGTTCGATGCGGCTGGTCGGCCACGAGCACGTGCTGGTGGTGGAAGACATGCCCAGCGTGCGCATGCTGATCGCCGAGACACTGATCGAAGCCGGCTACCGCTGCAGCCAGGCGGGCGACGTGGAAACCGCCCAGTCTCTGCTCGAGGCCGACCCGTCGATTGACCTGCTGCTGAGCGATGTCGGGCTACCCCGTCTTTCCGGTCGCCAGCTGGCCGAATGGGCACGCCGTGAGCGTCCGACACTGCCGGTGGTGCTGATGACCGGCTATGCGGAGAGCGCATCCAGTCGCGAGGGCTTTGTCGATGAGCGCATGGAGCTGGTACTCAAGCCGTTCGAAGGTGCAGACCTGCTGATCAAGATCCGCGGTCTGCTCGACGAAGCCTGACGTTGCCGACCGGCCATCCACCGCCGCTTAAAAATTACCGATCTGCGCTTGATTCGCATGGCGCGGGCAACAAAAAACCCGCCGAAGCGGGTTCTTTCTGACCTATCCGAATCCTTCCGGCTGCCTTCCTGGCGTGGTCGATCGTCCTGATCCTGAGCACATCCTGCGCTTCAGAGTGGGCATAGATTAATCATCAGGCCGCAGGCAATGAAGAGCCAAAAACCGGGATTCTTGTAAGCCTTTCGCTATAGCTAAAACGAACGTGTCGTTTCACTGTCGCGCTTACCAGCCTGGCGGGACAGAAGGCGCCTTTGCGCGGCCACGCACCCCCGCTGCTTTGTCGGCAAGCGATGCTCCCGCTACGAACTATTAGCGTGGAACATTTGTTGAATTATTTCTCTTGCCTCCATAGCTCATACAATATTGATGATTAACAACTAGTTAAACCCTAAATATTTGAGCTCGCGGGCTCACTTAAAGGAGCCAAGTTATTTAAATCGCAAATAAAAGCTGTACATATATTTAAATCTACGTATATTCGCCCCCACTGCTTCGCAATTAACACTTCGACACCCGGCATGATGTTTCTCTGTTTCATCTCCTCGGTTCGTTTTGCTTCTCGCTTCTCAGTCTCGGCACCGAATGCTTCAGTGCTGCAGCCTTAAAACACCTTGGGAGATACTCATGTCTACTCGTCAAAATGGCACAGTCAAATGGTTCAACGATGAAAAAGGTTTCGGCTTTATTACGCCGACCGATGGCAGCGAAGATCTGTTCGTTCATTATCGTTCAATCGAAAGCACAGGCTTCAAAAGCCTGAGCGAAGGCCAAGCGGTTTCTTTCATGGCTACCAAAGGCCAGAAAGGGATGCAGGCTGATCAGGTTCAAGTCTCCTAAGACGCCTGATACAAAAAAGCCCCGCTTCGGCGGGGCTTTTTTTCGTCCGTAATATCTGACGCAACGGCTTTCCCATAATCGGAAAATAATGGGTGCGAATTCTGAATGTCGCAAATACGCGCGGTCGACGTACAGCGCCAGCGGCATATGAATACGTCAGAAAAGCAAAAACCCGCCGAAGCGGGTTTTTTCTGACCTTTCCGAATTCCCTTCGATTGCCGTCCTGGCGATGGTCGATCTTCCTGATCCTGAGCGCGTCCTGCGCTTCAGAGTGGGTGTAGATTAATTACACGCCGTGGACGGTAAAAGGGTCGAACGCCGCAGTCTCTTGTAAGCCTTTTGCTATAGCTGCAGGAGCCGGGGAACTTTCAGACCCAAGGAGCGCCTCGCAGTCGCCCTGAAAGGCCTGACTTAGAGCCATCCTGAGCAAGCGATGCACCGTATCGACGGTGCATCGCTGCGACGAGAGCCAAAACGCGCGAAACCTGTCCAGCAGACGTATTAGTCCTTGGACAGGTCAACCAGCGGCTCGTCACGAATTTCAGTGTCGCGACCGGCCTGTACCGCTTCGATCCGTTTGCGCGCGGCGTCGACTGCGGCGCTATTGACCAGCAGCTCGTAACTCACGCGAAAATGCTTCTGCTCACCCGGCTCGATCTTCGGCACCAATCCCAACGGCCGTTGATAGCGGCGGTTGTAGGAAAAGCTGGTACCCGGTTCGAGGCCGGTCACGTAGCCCTGCTTCTCGGTATCGGTGTTCTTCCACAGCGAGAACACCGGTAGCTCGGCGGTATTGAAGCCGACACTGACGCCGAGATTGCCGGCGCGGTTGTGCAGCATGGTCAGAGTCTGGCCCTGTTCGTCCGCATAGGGCACCACGTTGAACACCGTCTCGTCGTAGTCCCTGGTCGGGCCGCGATAGCGCTGCCAGTCGCTCAGCTCCTTCGCCGCGCGGGGGTTGAACGGTGAGACCTGTTTGACCGGCGCCACGAAGCGCGCGCCCTCCTCCAGCAGCGGCGTGCCGAAATTGGTGTGGTACAGCACCTGGTATTCCTTTGCGTAGTCACCCTGATTGGTCAGCGTGTCGTGCAGCGAGAAACCGGCACGACCCGGCTCGGTGCTGAGCTCGGTGAGAATCGCGAAGTCGAGTTTCTTGAAGGCCTTCTCCTGCAGCTCGCCTCGCAAGCGAATGGCATAGGGCGGCTTTTCATCGATCTGCAGCACCACGCGCGAGGCCGGAATGTTCGCCGCACGGCCATGCAGCGTGAGCAGTTCGCCGTTGTCTTCGCCGGGGTGGCCGACCCACTCGAAGCCGCAACGGGTGACCAGCTCGTTGAAGCCCTCGAGCCACCCCAGCCCGCCGCGCCCGTTGAGCTCGATAAAGGCCGGGTTGACCACTTCATCCACCGGCGAATCCCAGCCCAGGCGTACCTCGCCGGCCACCGCTTCCAGCACGTTCATGCCGCGCGTGGGCACAACGGTCATGCGCATGCTGCCGTTGTCGATCTCGATCAGGCTGACGCCTTCCTGCCGGCCGCCATGCAAGGTACGCATGCTGACCGAGAATGGCGTCGGCGCGTCGATGCCCAGCTCTTCGCTGGTGATGCGCCAGTTCTTCGCCGGCTTGTCGTGGTCGATCAGCACCTGTTCCCAGGCCATGGCAGGGGTGGCCAGGCAGATGCCCAGGCCGAGGAGAAGCTGCAAACGGGTCATGGGGGGTTCCCTTTGTTGTTATGACTCCTGCTCAAGGTAGCTGAAACGTTTCATCTGGCAAGCCAAAGCGGTTGCCGAATGACCGAAGGGAGGCGGAATGCAGCTTGACGGAGTGCTCTAGCTTGGCTTTCAGCCCTTGCTGTAGCGACTCGGCTGCCAGTAGCCGGTGAGCAGCGGCAGTGCGGGGCCACGCCAGCCGCGCTGACGAAGTTGCCGGGCGATCAGCGCATTCATGATCTTGTGCCCCATCAGCAACACGCTTTCATTGGCCTCGGCCAGCTCGATCAACCGATCGGCCGCTGCGCTGGCACGCCTTGTGGATTCTCGGATGTGCTCGGTATGGCTGGCGAAGCCGAGAAACCAGGCGGTGCGAAACGCCAGGCGCCAGAAGCGCGACGGCAACAGCGGCAGTCCCCACTCGGGATACGGCAGGTGCGGCTCGGCGAACAGCGGATCAGGTAGTTCACAGCAGTCGCATTCCAGATGCGAGCACGATTCGATGCAGCGCTGCAGGGAGCTGCAGACTACGATGCCAACCGAGCCTGCCAGTGCGACCAGACTGTCCGGGCGCTCGGCGGCGACGACCTCCGCAGCGTTGTAGCGCTCGACCCAGGTTTTCATGCCAACCGGCGTGCTCCAGCGCGCTGCGCCGTGGTCGGGTCTACCGTGCCGCACGAGGATGATCTGCATCTGGCTACCGGATACACGGGCCCGGCCGCCAAGACGCATGCCCGCCAGCAGGGGGATAGAAAGAGAATGAAGCGGGTGGAAACGCCCCGACCCGCGGCCGGGGCGACGGGGTCACTTGTCGAGCTCGTCCTGCTTTTCCAGGAATTCCTCTTCGAGCATCGCATCCTTGACGGCCTGAGGCTGCTCGTCGAGCAGCGGATCATTCAACTCGCCGCTGGACAGTACGCGGGTGTCCAACTTGCCCATCAGATGCTCCAGCGCGCGCTGCATCTTGTCCGCCGCGCCATCGACCGCCAGCTGCAGCGACTCGTCCTTGTGCGTCACCGACACCGCCTGATGCCCCTTGGGCCGCGCCTCGATCTGGCAACGCTTGTCATCGGCGCCGGCCTTCTGCGCGTTTTCATCGCTGACATGGACTTCCACTCGGGTGAGGAAGTCGTCGAAACGCTCGAGCCGATCCTCAACGGTCGTACCGACCCACTCGTGCAGCTCGACGCTGCCAGGGATGTGGTTGCTATTGACCTGCACTTGCATACGACTACTCCTGATAGATGACGTACCTACTAGGGTTCGAGGCGCGCGCGTCGGCGAGGTTCAGCTGCTTCGTCCGGTTGCGGGCCCAGGCGGGTCGGCGGGCGTGGCGCCCGCACGGTCAGCCCGACCACCGAGCAGCCAACCCAGCACACCCCAAACCGCCGCGCACACGGCGCCGACCAGGGCGATCAGCCAGACGCCCTGACCGAGACTGTCGAGCAGGCTCTTGGCCCAGCCGCTCAGGGCATCGCCGCCGCGATAGACCACGGTGTCGATGAAGTTTTTCGCCTTGTACTTGCTCTCGGCATCCAGCGGCGCGAAGAGCATCTCGCGGCCCGGGCGGACGAAGGCGTATTCGCCGATGCGACGCACGATCATCACGGCGGCCAGCACGGCAAAGGTCGGCGCCAGGGCCAGGCCGACGAACCCGAGGCAGACCAGCGCCGGTACGGCGGCCAGCAGAATCCGCACGCCGAGCCGCTGTGCGATGCGCCCGGTGATGAACAGCTGCGACAGCAAGGCACCTGCCTGCACCACGAAATCGATCGCACCGAACACCCGCACCTGCTCGGCACGATCCGGAAACAGCTCGGCGACCAGCCTTGCCTGTTCGAAATAGAGAAAGGTGCTGGCGGTCGTCAGCAGCAGCACGAACGCCGCGATGCCGAGCAGATAGCCCGAGCCCAGCACCCGCGTCAGGCCACTGAATGGATTGCCCGCTACCGGTCGCCGTGGACTTTCGGCATGTTCGGTGCCGGGACGGCCGGCACCCATCTCCTCGCGCCAGACCATCAGGTAGTGCTTGAGCGCGACCGCGGCGACCAGCAAAAGCGCCGCCAGCAGCATCAGCCCGAACTGACCGAGCACGCCGACCAACAGCGCGCTCGTCGCCGGTCCGACCAGACCGCCCACACTGGCACCAGCAGCGATGAAGGCGAACAGCCGGCGCGCCTGCGGAGCGTCGAACACATCGGCCATCAGGCTCCAGGCGACCGAGACCACGAACAGGTTGTAGACCGAGATCCACACGTAGAACACCCGCGCCAGCCAGACGCTGTCTCCGAGCAGGAAGAACAGCCCCGCGAACACGAGCAGGTTGACGCAGAAAAAGCCGTACACCCAGTCGATGTAATGGATGCGCGCGACCCGCGAGTTGAGCCAGGCGAACAGTGGCACCGCCACCAGCATGGCGATGAAGGTCGCGGTAAACAGCCACTGCAGGTTCTCGACGCCGCCCTGAATGCCCATAGACTCGCGAATCGGCCGCAGCATGAAGTAGCCAGAGAACAGGCAGAAGAACAGGCTGAACCCGGCCAGCGCGGCATGCAGTTCCCCGGGGCGGGCATTGATCAGCGCGGCCCCGCGAGCGGCTAGCGAAGTCGGCATTCGGCGCTCAGCGGAAGGCGTCGACGATCATCTGCCGCTGTCGCGCATCCGGCAGCCGCCCCTGGCCGGCGAGCAGGTTGTCGGCCATGTAGCGCGGGTTGGAAGTCGCCGGTATGACCGCAGTTACAGCCGGCTCGGCAAGGATGAACTTGAGCAGCAGCTGCGCCCAGGAGCTGGCATCGATCTCCACCGCCCAGGCCGGCAGCGGCTTGTCCTTGACCCTGGACAGCAGGTTGCCACGGGTAAACGGCCGGTTGATCAGCGTGGCGATGCCGTGGTCGGCGCAGTACGGCAGCAGCTGCTTCTCGGCGTTGCGCTCGCCCACCGAATAGTTGAACTGCACGAAGTCGACCTTCTCCTGCTTCAGCGTCTCCAGCAGGCGGTCGTGGGCCGACTCCAGATAATGGGTCACGCCGATGTAGCGCACCCGCCCCTCCTGCTTGAGTTCGCGCAGCAGGCCGAGCTGGGTGCGGGTGTCCTGCAGGTTGTGCACCTGGATCAGGTCGATGGTGTCGGTCTGCAGCGCCTTGAAGCTCGCTTCGATCTGCGCCAGGCCGCGTTCGCGACCGCTGGAGGATACCTTGCTGGCGAGGAAGACCTTGTCGCGCTGGCCGTGCCGCTCGACCAGCTCACCGACGACGCGCTCGGAATTGCCGTAGCTCGGCGCGGTATCGATCAGCGATGCGCCGCCATCGAGCAGCACGCGCAGCACCTCGAGCAGCCGCGCCATCTCGGGATCATCCAGGCCTATGTCATGTGTCCGCGAAGTGCCAAGGCCGATGACGGGTAGCATCTCGCCGGTGGAAGGAATCTCGCGTCGACGCAGCGCCTCGGCTGCCCGCACCAGCGACGGCAACAGCGGACCGAGCGCCAGCATCGCTGCGGCCACGGCTGTACGTTGAATGATCTGGCGGCGCGTCGGCATGGGTGGGGGTCTCCGGTCGTTTGCGGTATCGACCTCTGAGTATGGTCGAGTCATTTCGCGATACCGGTCCGGCGACGTACGGAGCTTTTCCTGATGTTTCATGTGGCGCCGAAGCGTACGATAACGATGTCGCAATAGTGGCAATATGCCCTTATTTGCGCTTTACTGCGCCGCTTCCGATGCCTGCTGCGCTGACGGCGGGTTGGTAACTGTCGAGACGAACATGTCCTTCAACCTACGCCAGTCGCGCCAGCAGAGTCCCGATGGCCAGGCACCCGCCGCGCCGCGCCCCTGGGTACGCTCCCGGCTGAGCAGTCTCTGCTATGCCGCAGGACTGCTGTTGGTGTTCATTCTCAGCCTGCTTCTGCTGCCGAACGACAGCGGCCTGGGCCGGCTGCTGTGGGGCGCGCTGTAAGACAGCGCCCAGATATCAGGTCTCAGGTACGAAAACGGCCAACCAGTTCCGCCAGCGTCTTCGACAGCCCGGACAGCTGTTGACTGGCGAGCATGCTCTGCGAGGAATAAGTGGCCGCCTCGTTGGACAGGTCACGGATATCGGTGATGTTGCGCGCGATTTCCTCGGTAACGCTGCTCTGCTCCTCGCACGCGGTGGCGATCTGGGCGGCCATATCGTTGATGCGCTGCACCGACACGGAGGTTTCCGCCAGCACCTGATCGACGCCGGATGCCCGCTCGACACTGTCTCGCGCCTTGTCACTGCCGGTCTGCATGGCCTGTACGGCCTTGTCTACGCCGCTCTGCAGGCGCTCGATGCGCGCTTGGATATCCTTGGTCGAATCCTGCGTGCGCGCGGCCAGTGCCCTTACCTCGTCGGCCACCACGGCGAAACCGCGGCCCTGCTCACCGGCGCGCGCGGCCTCGATGGCGGCGTTGAGCGCGAGCAGATTGGTCTGCTCGGCGATGCCGCGAATCACTTCGAGCACCGCGCCGATGCTGGCGGTTTCCTCGGCAAGCGCACCGATGGTCTGCGAAGCGCCTTCGACCTCCCCGGCCAGCTGGCGGATCGACTGGATGGTACTGCTGACCACCGACGCGCCCTGGCGTGACTGGGTTTCCGCCGCACGCGCGGCGTCCGATGCGTTTTGCGCATTGAGCGCGACTTCATGCACCGCCGCGCTCATCTCGGTCGCGGCAGTGGTCACCTGATCGACCGCGGCGTGTTCGCTGCTGATCAGCTGATCGTTGGTTTCAGCCATCGCCGCCATGCCACGCGCGGCGGTCTCGACCTCAGCGGTAACCCGTCCGACCTCAGCGATCAGCGGCTGTAGTTTGTCGAGAAAGCGATTGAAGGCATTCCCGAGCTGGCCCAGCTCGTCAGCCGAATGCACCTCCAGACGGGCGCGCAGGTCGCCATCGCCATCGGCGATCTGCTTCAGCCGATCGAGCAGTCGGCGCATCGGGCGCAGCACCACCAGCGGCAGGCCGAGGATGAGCAGTGCGCAGCCCAGCAGGCCGATGATCAGCACCGCGGTCTGCTGGCTGGATGTGGCGGCGCCCTCGGCGATCGCCGCCGCGCCCTCGGCCTCGGCGGCTGCGCCTTCGAGTTCGCCGAGTTTGTCGATGGCATCGCGCATGGCATCGAAGCGCACCTCGCTGTCACCAAAGCTCAACGCGCTGGCGGCCTGAGGATCGAGATCGACCTGCTCGATGACCCGCTGCGATACCGCGGACCATTGCTGAAAGCCGCCATTGAACTGCTCGACCAGCGCCAGTGCCTCGGCGCCCGGTTGCATGGCTGCGTACTTCTGCACACGATCGTAGGCCTGCTTGAGGTTTTCCGCATGGCTGGCCTTGAGTGCCTGCACATGCTCGCCAGCATCGCTGTCGAGCAGGCTGCGCTCGGCGACGAAGGCCTGATACAGGTCGCGATCGGCATTGAGCAGCAAGCCGATGGCCGGCAGATGGCGCGTGGCCAAGACCTCGCTGGAGTCGGTGACGCGTTCGATGCCACGCATCCCGAAAACGCCCATCAGCACCAGCAATAGGGCCAGCGCCGCAATGGGCAAGGTGATCTTCCAGCGGAATCCGAGATCGGTGAACAGGCGGGGCATGGCGTCGCTCCTCGAGAGGCTTTCCTTGCTATCGGCTACAACAACTGCGGCAACAGGTCACCGGTCGACAATTGCACAGCCGCGCGCGATTTCCGTTGCGCCACATCAAGAGGAATCGCCGCCTCACCCAGTACTTCCGGATGAAGACCATGGTTGCATGGCGATCTTCGATCCGGCGGCCGATAACGTGGCTGACGGTGACGGCGCCGAACGGGCATGCAGCTCGCGGCCGGGGTGCCGATAACAAAAAATGTAGCCTCTGATCGACGGCTGATCAGTGCGGGAGCGGCCGAGTTTCCCGCTTCCCTTCCTCAAGCGAGTAACGCCCATGATTTCGCTCTCCCGATTCAAGCCAGGCCACACGCAATCCAGCGGCACGGCGAGCCTGCTCTGCTCGGCTCACCAGCTTGCCCAGCAGCTCGCCACCCTGCGCTTCAACCCGACCTACATTGCCGGTTTCGTCTCGCCGCACGTGGATCTGGATGAGGTCGCCAGGCAGATAGCGCAGCGCTTTCCGCAGGCGACGATCAGCCTGTGTACCACCGCGGGCGAGCTGTCCAGCGAGGGCCAGCGGCTTTACTGTGCCACCGGCGCGCAGTGGGATCGGGTGGTGTTGCAGCTGTTCGACGCCAGCGTCATCGCCGCCGCCGAGATCGTCCGTGTGCCGCTGGAGTGCGAGGACATCCGCGGCCAGGGTCAGCGGCTGTCGATGGGCGAGCGCATCGCGCGCCTCACGGCGTCGATCAAGCGGGTGCAGGTGTCGATGAAGATCGATTACCGCGACACGCTGGCGAACATCTTCTTCGACGGCCTCTCCGCTTCGGAATCCTTCTTCATGGAGGCGCTGTACGAGTCCGGTCGTTTCCCCTGCCTGTTCGTCGGCGGCTCGGCCGGTGGCAAGCTGGATTTTCAGAAGACCCAGCTGCATGACGGCAAACGCAGCTACCAGAACCACGCGCTGATCGTCTTCCTCAAGTGCGCGCGGGACGTACGCTTCGGCGTGTTCAAGAGCCAGAACTTCGAGCCGACGCCACTCAGCCTGAACGTACTCAGCGCCTCCCTGGAGGACCGTTACATCAGCCAGGTGGTCGACTCACGCGGCAACATCCGCACGATGGTCCAGGCGCTGTGCGAGGCGCTCAAATGCGCGCCGCAGGAGCTGGAGCAGCGGCTCTCGGACTACTCCTTCGCCATTCGCGTCGGCGAGGAAGTGTTCGTCCGCTCGATCTCGCAGATCGACTTCGCCAACGAGCGCGTGCACCTGTTCTGCGACGTCGCCCCCGGCGAAGAGCTGATCATGGTCAAGCGCACCCCGCTGGCCGAGACCACCCGCCGCGACTATCAACAGTTCATGCGCAACAAGCCCGGCAAGCCGCTGGTGGGCATCCTCAACGACTGCATCCTGCGCCGACTGAACAACGAGCAGGCACTGGGCGGCATGGACCCGGTGTTCGATGACGTGCCGGTGGCCGGTTACTCGACCTTCGGCGAGATCCTCGGCCTCAACCTCAACCAGACCCTGACGGCGGTGTTCTTCTTCCGCACCAACGGCAAGGAAGAGTTCCACGACGAGTACACCGACAACTTCATCGCCTACCACGGCGAGTTCAAGGCATTCTTCCTGCGCCGGCAGATCAAGAAGCTGACCGGCCTGAGCCAGGTGGTGGTCAAGCAGATCGAGCAGTTCAAGCGCCAGGACTACAGCAGCGCGGTGGACATCAATGGCCTCGACGAACACATCCGCCCGGTGTTCCGCGGCCTGGCCGACCTTGGCCAGGTCCTGTCTCAGGCCGACCATGAGCGGCAGTCCATGTCCGAGCAGCTGAGCCAGTGCGCCAACGAGCTGCACGGCTCGATGGACGATCTGACGCTGAACATCAACCAGCAGGGTACCGTCATCGAACAGGCCGGCAGCTCGGTCAAGCAGATGGTCCACCAGGCCGACGAGGTGGTCAGCAGCGCCCGCGACCTGGCGCAGTCCAGTCAGCGCATCCAGTCGGTGGTGCAGACTATCCAGCAGATCGCCGGGCAGACCAACCTGCTGGCGCTCAATGCGGCGATTGAGGCGGCGCGCGCCGGTGACATGGGCCGTGGCTTTGCGGTGGTGGCGGATGAGGTGCGCAAGCTGGCCGAGATCACCGGCAAGAACGCGGAGGAAATCGGCACCGACATCGACCGCCTGGCCAGCGAGATTCGCGCGGTGGCGCAACACATCGAGACGCAATCGGCCGGTGTCGGCTCGCTGACCGGGCTGCTCGATGCGCTGGAAAATTCGAGCAACCTCACCGCAGGCACCTCACGCCAGACCAAGGGCGTCGCCGACCGGCTGATCGGCCTGACCGCGCGCTAAGGCTGTTCGCCGATGGCCAGGGTCAGGCGCGCGCGAACCTCGGCGTAGGGATAAGCCTCCAGCGAGGCGAAGCCTGGGATCTGGCGCGCCTTGAGCTTGGTGAACACCGGCACGCTGATGCCGCAGAGAAAGCGCGTCAGGCACTCGGCGCTGGGCGCACCGCCCTTCAGCTGCGCGAAGCGCTGACTGAATTCGGCGCAGCGGGCGGCCAGGTCAATCTGTTCCAGTGGCGCCATTGCCGACGGTTCCGGCAGTTTCGCGACCTGTCCGTTGCAGACAGAGCAATGCCCGCAGTGCTGCGGCGCCTGCAAGTCACCGAAATACCCGGCCAAGCGCTGGCTCAGGCATTCACTGGATTCGAACAGCGCCAGCATGTTGTCGATGCGGGTGATCTCGCTCGCTTCGTGCTGTTTGAAGTATTCATGCAGTTCGATGCTCAACCCCTCTGCGTCGAAGTCTGGATCGAGCAGCGCATAGACATCGGTCATCTGCTTGCTCTCCAGCTCGATCCAGCCCTTTTCCTGGAAGTACTCCAGGGCCTTTACCACCCGCCCACGGTCCGCACCGTGCTGCTGGTAGAGTGCATCGAAATCCAGCGTGCACCAGGTCCTTGCCCGCGCCGAGCTGTGCACGATGGCCTCGACGAACTGCCGCCGCTCACCTTCGAATTTCGCGACCAGCACCTCGGGTTCGAGCAGGTACTTGAAGCGGTATTCGGCGAAATAGGCGAAGCGTGGAGCGATGATGCCGCGCAGCTCCAGCTGCACCAGCAGGGTTTTCAGCGGCAGCTGGCGGATGTTGCTCTGGTCCGATAGCTGGTTGAGCATCAGCTCCCACTGTCCGCTGCCCTTTTGATCAGGAGCAGCCGCCTGCAGCAGCTCGTCGAGCACGCAGCGGATGCCCTCGCGCTCCGGCGTATCGCCATAGACGAAGTTCTGCAGCACGCTGAGGCTGTCGCGATTGGCCAGCACCAGGCAGTCGGAGGGCTTACCGTCGCGCCCGGCCCGGCCGATCTCCTGGCTGTAATTCTCCACCGACTTGGGCAGGTCGTAGTGCACCACATTGCGAATATCCGCCTTGTCGATGCCCATGCCGAAGGCGATGGTGGCGACGATGCAGTTCAGCTCGCCGGCCATGAAGCGGCGCTGGATCGACTCACGCCGCTCGTGCGCCATGCCCGCGTGATAGGCGCTGGCCGGGAAGCCGCACTGCGCCAGGTGCTCGGCAATCTGTTCGGCGGTCTTCTGCTGGGTAACGTAGACGATGGTGGGCTGGCCGCTCCTGTCGCCCAGCCATTCCACCAGCCGGCGCTGCTTGTTGAAGCCGCTGACCGGCTCCACCAGCAGATTGAGGTTGGGCCGGTAGAAGCCGGTAGTCACCACGTCGTCCGGCGCAATCGAGAATTTGGCCTGCATATCGGCGATCACCGGCGGTGTCGCCGTGGCGGTCAGCAGCAGCACCTGCGGGATATTGAATTGACGCTGGTAGTCGGGAAGCTTGAGGTAATCCGGGCGGAAGTTGTGCCCCCATTCGGAGATGCAGTGCGCCTCATCGACGA
Organism: Stutzerimonas kunmingensis; assembly: GCF_021432085.1. Taxonomy (GTDB): domain Bacteria; phylum Pseudomonadota; class Gammaproteobacteria; order Pseudomonadales; family Pseudomonadaceae; genus Stutzerimonas. Next base: position 4,350,463 of record NZ_CP090366.1, read on the forward strand.
CCAGCAGCGAGATCGGCACCTGGCTGATGAAGTTGCGGAAGCGTTCGTTCTTCAGCCGCTCCACCGAGATCATCAGGATCTTCAGTTCACCGGACTTGGCGCGGGCCATGGTTTCGCTGGCCTGCTCGCGGCTCTGCGCCGAATCGATGCTTGCCGCCGCGATGCCGTGCCGGTGCAGGAACGCCAGCTGGTCCTGCATCAGCGCCAACAGCGGCGAAACGACCAAGGTGAGATGAGGCAATAGCAGCGCCGGCAGCTGATAACACAAGGACTTGCCCGACCCGGTGGGAAAGATCGCGGCCGCCGAGCGCCCGGCCACCACGGCGCGAATGGCCTGATCCTGGCCGGGACGAAAGCCGTCGTAGCCGAAAGTCTGCCTGAGGGTCTGTTCGATCATGCTGAGTCACTCCTTTGACTGGAGGCCGGAGGGTAGCAAACGGAGGGAGACGGTACTGCAAAGCGGCTGACATGTGCGGCCGGTCGTCGGAGCGCGTGGCCATCAGCCCGGCGATGGCGCTGGGCGCCGGATGGGACTTTGAGGTGGGCAAATTTGGCGGCCAGCGGGCCCAGGTGGAAGGACGCATTGCGCGCCCTTCGCCAGAAGACTCAGAAGCGGTCGCGAATCACCACCTCATCGAACGGCAACTTGCCGATCCGCGGCTTCGGCTCGGCAGCGCGCTTGCCCACCGCGACCATCAGCGCGATGACATGGTTGTCCGGCAGGTTGATCAGCTTGCCGACCGCGTCGAAATCGAAGCCATCCATCGGGCAGGAATCCAGGCCCTTGGCCCGTGCCGCGAGCATCAGCGTCTGCGCCATCAGGCCGCAACTGCGCATGGCTTCGTCACGCTGGACCTGCGGCTTGTCGCGGTAGTAGGCATCAATGGCGCCGGCCATAAAGTTCTGCACCTCGCCTGGCGCACCATCCCAGACCCGGCGGACATTCTTTTCCCAGCTGTCGACCTGCGCGCAGATCACCACCAGCATCGAGGCATCGGTCATCTGCGCCTGGTTCCAGCCCACCTCGCGGATCTGCGCCCGCAGTTCAGGGTCGCTCACCTCGACGAAGCGCACGTGCTGCAGGTTGAAGGCAGAGGGTGCCAGCAGTGCCAGTTGCAGCAGCTCGTCCTTCTCCTCCCGGCTGAGCTGGAAGCTCGGGTCGTAGACTTTGACGGCGCGACGGGTGCGGATGGCTTCTACGGTATTCATGACGCTTCCTCGTGATCAACAGTGGCGCCATGCTAAGGGCGCCGACCAATCGAATCCATGCGCCTTGACCGATAAGAATCATCGACGCCTTTGATCCGAATCACCACCCGGCACAAACGAAAAAGCCGCCCGGAGGCGGCTTTTCGATCACGCGGCGGGCAGCTTAGAGCTGCGGGCCGGCGTTGCGGATGGCGTCGGAGACATCGAACTTCTTGAAGTTCTCGACGAACTTGGCTGCCAGTTCCTTTGCGGCATGGTCGTAGGCGCTCTTGTCGGCCCAGGTGTTGCGCGGGTTCAGCAGCTGGGTATCGACGCCGGAGACGGCCTTCGGCACGTCCAGATTGATGATCGGCAGGTGCTCGGTCTCGGCACCGATCAGCGCGCCGCTCTGAATCGCCGCGATCACCGCACGGGTGGTCGGGATGTTGAATCGCTTGCCGACGCCGTAGCCACCACCGGTCCAGCCGGTGTTGACCAGGTAGACCTTGGAGCCAAAGCCGTTGATACGCTTGATCAGCAACTCGGCGTACTCGCCAGCCGGACGCGGGAAGAACGGCGCGCCGAAGCAGGTGGAGAAGGTCGACTTGATGCCGCTGCCCGAACCCATTTCGGTCGAACCGACCAGCGCGGTGTAGCCGGACAGGAAGTGGTAGGCAGCTTGCTCGTTGTTCAGGATCGACACGGGCGGCAGTACGCCGGTCAGGTCGCAGGTCAGGAAGATCACCGCGTTCGGCTCACCGCCGAGGTTCTTCTCGGAGCGCTTCTCGACATGCTGCAGCGGGTACGCGGCGCGGCTGTTCTGGGTCAGGCTGGCGTCGGCGTAGTCGGGCAGACGGGTGCGCTCGTCGAGCACCACGTTCTCCAGCACGGCGCCGAACTTGATAGCCTTCCAGATCACCGGCTCGTTCTTCTCGGACAGGTCGATGCACTTGGCGTAGCAGCCACCCTCGATGTTGAACACGCGGCCAACGCCCCAGCCGTGCTCGTCATCGCCGATCAGGTAGCGGCTCTCGTCGGCCGACAGGGTGGTCTTGCCGGTGCCGGACAGACCGAAGAACAGAGTGGTGTCGCCATCTTCGCCGATGTTGGCGGCACAGTGCATCGGCAGCACGTCGACGTCCGGCAGCAGGAAGTTCTGCACGGAGAACATGGCTTTCTTCATTTCACCGGCGTACTGCATGCCGGCGATCAGCACCTTCTTCTCGGCGAAGTTGATGATCACGCAGCCATCGGAATTGGTGCCGTCACGCTCGGGTACGCACTGGAAGAACGGTGCGTTGAGGATGCGCCACTCGCTCAGGCTGGCCTGGTTGAACTGTTCCGGGGTGATGAACAGGCAACGGCCGAACAGGTTGTGCCAGGCGGTCTCGGTGGTCATCTTGACCGGCAGGTAGTGCTCGGGATCGGCACCGACATGGACGTAGGAGACGAAGCTGTCACGCTCGGCGATGTAGGCTTCGACGCGGTTCCACAGTGCTTCGAAGTTGCCGGCCGGGAACGGACGGTTGATCGGGCCCCAGGCAATCTTGTGCTGGGTGCTCGGCTCTTCGACGATGAAGCGGTCAGCCGGAGAACGACCCGTGCGGTGCCCGGTCTTCACCACCAGAGAGCCATTGGCGGACAGTTCGCCCTCTCCGCGCTTGACGGCTTCTTCAATCAGTTGAGCGGTGCTGATGTCGGTGTACACGGCGTTGGTGGCTTGCGTCATGAGTGTTCCCGTCGGCCTTGGGCCGATTCCTCCATGCTGTTGTAGCCCGCCGAGCGACGAACTACATCGAAAAAAGTGCGCGCGATTATGCCAGATAATGCACCGCGCTGGGTATGAGGCCGTGATGGCCAAATAGTTCACTGGCTGGCTGCAGGTCCATCCCTGTCTCATTCCTTAGCGTACTGGCGCTCCGCGGATGGCTGCCGAGCGCCAGGCGCCGCTCAATGACGGGTGCCCGAGGGCGCGTCGCTGCCGCCACCGGCGAAAAGCTGGGCCACGTCCGCGGCATCATAGGTGTACTTCTCGTTGCAGAACTGGCAATCGATGCTCACCGCACCGCCCTGCTCGACCACGAGTTGCTGGGCGTCTTCCTCGCCCAGGCTGATCAGCGCACGGGCCGAGCGCTCCCGCGAGCAGCTGCAGCGAAAGCGGATCGGCAGCGCGTCGAACAGGCGCAGCTGCTCCTGATGGTAGAGCCGGTGCAACAGCGTCTCGGCATCCAGCCCGAGCAGTTCCTCGGCCGTCAGGGTGTCGGCCAGGGTGCGCAGGTGCTCCCAGCTGGCGTCACGCTCGTCGGCATCCTTGATTCGATCGGCCGGCAACTGCTGCAGCAGCAGGCCGCAGGCCCGGCGGCTGTCGGCATTGAGCCAGAAGCGCGTCGGCAGCTGCTCGGACGCAACGAAGTAGTTGGTCAGGCATTCCGCCAGGTTGACCCCGTCCAGGCCGACGATGCCCTGGTAGCGCTGGCCGTTGGCCGGATCGACGGTGATCGCCAGCATGCCCTCGGGCATCAACTCGGCCAGCGTTGCGCCCGTCTCGATCTGCTCGGCGTGGTAGCGCGCGATGCCGCGCACCTCCCGGGCACTGGAGCACTCGACCATCAGCAGCGGGACAGCTCCGCTGGAACGCGCCTGGAGAATCAGCAGCCCGTCGAACTTGAGCGTGCCGACCAGCAGCGCGGCAGCCGCGAGCAGCTCGCCAAGCAGCTGGGCGACGGGCTCGGGGTAGGTGTGCTTGGCCAGCACGTGCTGGAAGCTTTCGTCCAGCGTGGCGATTTCGCCGCGAACGTCGGAATCGTCGAAGATAAAGCGCTGAGTTTGGTCGGACATGCCGGGGCTCGCTGGAACGGCGGAGGAAGCCGGCGATTTTAGGCGCAAAGCCGGCCCGGACCAAGGGCGGCTGCCGGACGGCCTCGTGAGTGATGCAGCTCGCCAGCGTTGCGAAGATCAGTCCGGTTTGTAGTCGCGCAGGTACTGGATCTGCCGGCGCTGCTTCTTGCTCGGCCGCCCATCGGTCTGCAGCCCCAGCGCGCCGGCCTTGCGCTGCGCCGCCGCTTCCTCGCGCGCGGCCAGGCTTTGCGGCGTCTCCTCGTAGAGTGTTTGCGCCTCGGGCGCTCCGCGGCGCACCGCCGACAAAGCGCGGACGACCACCGTGCGCTCGTCGAAACCGATGCGGATCAGCAGCTCGTCGCCCACCTTCGGTTCCTTGCTCGGCTTGCAACGCTCGCCACGACAGTGCACCTTGCCACCCTCGATGGCCGCCTTGGCCAGCGCACGGGTCTTGAAGAAGCGCGCAGCCCACAGCCACTTGTCCAGGCGCACCTTGTCGTCGTCTTTTTCGGCCATCGTCCAGCTCTATCCTCTACACGTCGTTCTAGGGTGTTACAGACGGATGCAGTTGTCATGCACCCCGACTAGAATGCCGGCAAATTCTTCGGACGCTCCCATTGAAGAGACTCGACCCCCATACCGTGATCGGTCTGCGTGAATGGATCGCCCTGCCGGATCTCGGCGTGGTGGGCCTGCGCGCGAAGGTCGATACCGGGGCCAGCACATCGGCGCTGCATGCTACCGAGATCAGCGAGTTCGAACGCGACGGTCAGCGCTGGGTCCGATTCACCGCCCACCTGGGCACGCTGGTACAGCGCCGCCACCGCTGCGAGGCACCGCTGGTCACGCGCAAGCTGATCAAGAGTTCCAACGGGCAGGTGCAGACGCGCTACGTGGTGCGAACATTGCTTGCACTCGGCAGTCATGTCTGGCCGGTGGAGTTCACCCTGACCTGCCGCAAGACCATGCGTTATCGCCTGCTGCTCGGTTCAAAGGCACTGGTCGAAGGGCAATGGCTGATCGATCCGTCGCGAACCTATATTCAGGACAAACCCCAGATCCTCACTTCCTCCGGTGCTCCATGAAAATCGCCGTGCTGTCGCGCAATCCGCGCCTGTATTCCACCCGACGCCTGGTCGAAGCCGGCCAGCAGCGGGGCCATGAGGTGGTGGTGATCGATACGCTACGCGCGTACATGAACATTGCCAGCCACAAGCCGCAGATCCATTACCGCGGCAAACCGCTGGACGGCTTCGACGCGGTGATCCCGCGCATCGGCGCCTCGGTGACCTTCTATGGCTGTGCGGTGCTGCGCCAGTTCGAGATGCAAGGCGTGTTCCCACTCAACGAGTCAGTCGCCATCGCCCGCTCGCGGGACAAGCTGCGTGCGCTGCAACTGCTGTCGCGCCGCGGCGTCGGCCTGCCCGTGACCGGCTTCGCCCACTCGCCGGATGACATTCCCGACCTGATCCAGATGGTCAACGGCGCCCCCCTGGTGATCAAGGTTCTGGAGGGCACCCAGGGCATCGGCGTGGTGCTCTGTGAAACCGAGAAGGCCGCCGAATCGGTGATCGAGGCCTTCATGGGGCTCAAGCAGGACATCATGGTGCAGGAGTACATAAAGGAAGCCGGCGGCGCCGACATCCGCTGCTTCGTGGTCGGCGACAAGGTCATCGCGGCGATGAAGCGCCAGGCCAAGCCCGGCGAGTTCCGCTCCAACCTGCACCGTGGCGGCTCCGCCAGCCTGATCAAGATCACCCCGGAAGAACGCATGACCGCCATCCGTGCGGCGAAGGTGATGGGCCTGAACGTCGCCGGCGTCGACATCCTGCGCTCAAACCATGGCCCGCTGGTGATGGAGGTCAACTCCTCGCCGGGCCTGGCCGGCATCGAAGAGACCACCGGCAAGGACGTCGCCGGGCTGATCATCCAGTACCTGGAGAAGAACGGCGGGCCGCACCTGACCCGTACCAAAGGCAAGGGCTGATTCCGCCTCGTGGCGAACCGGCTACTCGGCCGGTTTGCCCTGCACCGCATCGCGCGGCAGCAGCAATCCCAGCGGCAGGCTGACGCGCGCCTCCAAACCACCGCCCTCACGGTTGCGCAACTCGACGATGCCGCCGTGCTGTGAAGCGATGCGTTTGACGATCGCCAGACCCAGCCCGGCGCCCTGCCCGCCACGAGCGCGATCACCGCGGATGAACGGATTGAAGATGCCTTCCAGCTCGGCGGGATCGATCCCCGGGCCGCGGTCGAGCACGCTCAGCACCACGTAGGGCGCGTGCTGGTCGCCCGACACATAAGCCGCCACCTCCACCCCGCCGCCGCCGTAGCGCAAGGCGTTCTCGATGAGATTCACCAGCAGCCGCTTGACCGAAACCCGACGCAGGGCGAACGGCGGCATCGGCTCGACGCAAAGGCGAACGATCTCCTGTTGCTGGTTGTAGGGCGCCACCACTTCACGGATCAGCTCCCCGAGGTCGGTGGTTTCCACCGGTTCATCGCTGCCGTCGCGGACGAAGGCGAGGAACTGATCGAGGATCGCATTCATGTCCTCGACATCACGAATCATGTCGTCGGTCAGCTCGTCATCGCTGCTCATCAGCTCCAGCGACAGGCGCAGGCGCGTCAATGGCGTGCGCAGATCGTGGGAAACCCCGGCCAGCATCAGTTCGCGCTCCCGGCCAGCCTGCTCGACGTCCTCGGCCATCTGGTTGAAGGCGCGATACACCTCGGTCATCTCGCTCGGCGTATCGCTGATCGGCAGGCGCACGCGCCGGCCCTTGCCGATCTGCCGTGCGGCGAAGACCAGGCGCTTGAGCGGCAGATTGAGCTGGCTGACGAAGATCCACGCCGCCCCGGTGGACAGCAGGCCGATACCGAGGAACCAGCCGAGCACGCTCCAGATGCGCTGGCCACGCAGCGGATAGGCGTACAGCGGCACCTGCACCCAGTCCGGCCCCAACGCAGGCGCGCGCACCCAGATCGCCGTGGACGGCTGGATACGCACGCGCACCTCGGTATCGTCGCCCAGCTCGTCGCGCATCTGCCGCTGGAAGATCTCGGTGTAGGGCCAGTGGTATTCGCTGCGCGGCACGTTCTGCTCGGCCACCAGCTGCAGGCCGGCGGCGCGACCGATACGGTCTCGGTCTTCGAGATCGGCGGCCCAGTAGGCACGCAGCGTCAGTGCCGCGCCGTGGCTGTACTGGCGGTCAACCAGCACGTCCTCGTTGGTCATCAGGTAGACCAGCGTCAGGACCTTGGAGAACAGCACCACGATCAGCACCATCCACAGGGTGCGGGCGAAGAAGCTTTGCGGGAACCAGAGCGGAGTTTTCATGAAGTCCCGGCGGCAGGCCCAGAACGGCAGGCCGCGAGCGTAACGCGCTCGCAGCCTGCAGCAGGCCGCAGCCAACTCACTTGTTGCCGTCCGGCACGAATACGTAACCCACACCCCAGACGGTCTGGATATAGCGCGGCTTGGACGGGTCCGGCTCGATCAGCCGGCGCAGGCGGGATATCTGCACGTCGATGGAGCGCTCCAGTGCATCCCACTCGCGCCCGCGGGCGAGGTTCATCAGCTTGTCGCGGGTCAGCGGCTCGCGTGCATGCTGGACCAGCGCCTTGAGCACGGCGAACTCACCGGTGGTGAGCATGTGCACTTCGTTGCCTTTCTTCAGCTCACGGGTCGCCAGCGATAGCTCGTACTCGCCGAAGGTGACGGTCTCGTCCTCGCTGGCCGGCGCGCCCGGAACCTGCGGCGCCTGCCGACGCAGCACCGCACGAATGCGCGCGAGCAGCTCGCGGGGGTTGAAGGGCTTGGCCAGGTAATCATCGGCGCCCTGCTCCAGGCCCTGGATGCGGCTGGCCTCGTCGCCCTTGGCGGTGAGCATGATGATCGGAATCTGGTTGTTACCCTCGCGCAGCCGGCGGCACGCGGAAAGCCCGTCCTCACCCGGCATCATCAGGTCGAGCACCACCAGCTGGAATAGCTCGCGGCTGAGCAAACGATCCATCTGCTCGGTGTTTTCCACGGTACGGACGCGGTAGCCCTGCTCGTCGAGAAAACGCTCGAGCAGACGTCGCAGACGGGCATCGTCATCGACGATGAGGATTTTTTCGCCTTCGCTGGCTGGCGCAGTGCTGCTCATGGAAACTCCCAGATGGTCGACGGCGCATTATTGCGCAGTGTGGAACGGCCCTACTGACAGCCATTGTTAGCAGATTTTTCGTCGAACGGCCGATTCCCGCAGCATTCGACCAGACCGGCGACCGCTCACCGGCAATCGGTTGAGGCCGGCCGCCGCAGTTCCCCTATAATCGCCGGCTTTCGCGCAGGCCCGGCCTGCATGGTTTGACTGACCCAGGTAGGTTCATGGACAGCATCAATTCCCGTATCGCCAACGAGCTGGGCGTGCGCCCGCAACAGGTCGCCGCCGCCGTGGCGCTGCTCGACGAAGGCTCCACCGTTCCCTTCATCGCCCGCTACCGCAAGGAAGTCACCGGCAGCCTCGACGATACCCAGCTGCGCAACCTGGAAGAGCGCCTGCGTTACCTGCGCGAGCTGGACGAGCGCCGCGTCTCGATCCTCGCCAGCATCGAGGAACAGGGCAAGCTGACCCCCGAGCTCAAGCGCGAGATTGATCTCGCCGACACCAAGACCCGCCTCGAAGACCTCTACCTGCCCTACAAGCAGAAGCGCCGCACCAAGGGCCAGATCGCCCTCGAAGCCGGTCTTGGCGAGCTGGCGGATGCGCTGTTCGGCAACCCGGACCTTACGCCAGAGCAGCAAGCCGAGCGCTTCGTCGACGCCGAGAAGGGCTTCGCCGATGTGAAAGCCGTCCTTGAAGGCGCCAAGTACATCCTCATGGAGCGCTTCGCCGAAGATGCCGACCTGCTGGCCAAGCTGCGCGACTTCCTCAAGCACAACGCCACCCTCAGCGCTCGTGTGGTGCCGGGCAAGGAGAACGAGGGCGCCAAGTTCAGCGACTACTTCGAGCATGACGAAGTGCTGAAGAACACCCCTTCGCACCGCGCGCTGGCGATCTTCCGCGGCCGCAACGAAGGCATCCTCAGCGTCAGCCTCAAGGTCGGTGACGAAACGCCCGGCGGCATGCACCCCGGCGAAGGCATGATCGGCGAGCGCTTCGGCATCGCCAACCGCGGCCGCGCCGCCGACAAGTGGCTCGGCGAGGTGGTGCGCTGGACCTGGAAGGTCAAGCTCTACACCCACTTGGAAACCGACTTGCTCGGTGAGCTGCGCGACAAGGCCGAGGACGAAGCCATCTCGGTGTTCGCCCGCAACCTGCACGACCTGCTGCTCTCCGCCCCGGCTGGCCCGCGCGCGACCCTGGCGCTGGACCCAGGCCTGCGCACCGGTTGCAAGGTCGCGGTGGTCGACGCCACCGGCAAGCTGCTGGAAACCGCCACCGTCTACCCGCACGCACCGCGCAACGACTGGGACGGCACCCTGGCGATTCTCGCCAAGCTGTGCGCCAAGCACGCCGTCGACCTGATCGCCATCGGCAACGGCACCGCCAGCCGCGAATCGGACAAGCTGGCCGGCGAGCTGATCAAGAAAGTACCCGGACTCAAGCTAACCAAGATCATGGTCAGCGAAGCCGGCGCCTCGGTGTATTCGGCCTCGGAACTGGCGGCCAAGGAGTTCCCGGACCTGGACGTCTCCCTGCGCGGCGCCGTGTCCATCGCCCGCCGCCTGCAAGATCCGCTGGCCGAGCTGGTGAAAATCGACCCGAAGTCCATCGGCGTCGGTCAGTACCAGCACGACGTGTCCCAGCTCAAGCTGGCGCGTTCGCTGGACGCGGTGGTCGAGGATTGCGTGAACGCTGTCGGCGTCGACGTGAATACCGCTTCCGCCGCCCTGCTGGCGCGCATTTCCGGCCTCAACTCGACGCTGGCGCAGAACATCGTGCAGTTCCGCGATGCCAACGGTGCGTTCAAGTCGCGCAGCGAGCTGAAGAAGGTGCCGCGCCTGGGCGACAAGACCTTCGAACAGGCCGCCGGCTTCCTCCGCGTGATGAACGGCGACAACCCGCTGGACGCCTCCGCCGTGCACCCGGAAACCTATTCGCTGGTCAAACGCATCGCCGCCGATACCAACCGCGACATCCGCTCGCTGATCGGCGACTCGGCGTTTCTCAAGCGCCTGGACCCCAAGCAGTTCACCGACGAGACCTTTGGCTTGCCGACTGTCACCGACATCCTCAGCGAACTGGACAAGCCCGGCCGCGATCCGCGCCCGGAGTTCAAGACCGCCGAGTTCCAGGAAGGCGTCGAGAAGCTCAGCGACCTTGAGCCGGGCATGGTGCTCGAGGGTGTGGTGACCAACGTGACCAACTTCGGCGCCTTCGTCGACATCGGCGTGCATCAGGACGGTCTAGTGCACATCAGCGCGCTGTCGGAGAAGTTCGTCAAGGACCCGTACGAAGTGGTCAAGGCCGGTGACATCGTCAAGGTCAAGGTCATGGAAGTGGACATCCCGCGCCAGCGCGTCGGCCTTTCCATGCGCATGAGCGATACGCCCGGCGCCAAGACCGACGGCCCGCGTGGCGGCGCCGGCAAGCCACGCGGCAACGCGCCGCGCAGCGAGCGCCATGCCAAGGAAGAAAAGCCGGCACCGGCCAATGCCGCCATGGCCGCGCTGTTCGCCAACGCCAAGCAGCTGAGGAAGTAGGCATGAGCATTCAAGTCGAGGCGGTGGGCAGCTCCAGCGCCTTCGGCCGCCTGCTCGGCCTGGAGATTCACCAGGTCGGCAACGGCGAGGCGGTGCTCGGCCTGACCATGCACGACGGCCTGCGCAACCTGCACGGCAAGCTGCACGGCGGCGCGCTGTTCTCGCTGATCGACACCGCCATGGGGCAGGCCAGCCACAGCCTCGGCGATGGCTCGCCGAACAGCGTGACGCTCGAATGCAAGGTCAACTACATCCGCCCGGTGACCGAGGGCGAACTGCGCTGTCGCGCCTGGGTGGTGCATGGCGGCCGGCGGACTCAGGTGCTCGAAGCCGAGGTGCATCAGGGCGAAAAACTGATCGCCAAGGCCCAGGCGACCTTCGCCTGCCTCTAGTGGCCTGTGCCACTGGCCGCTAGCGGAGTCGGCATGCGTCGACAGCGATCGAAGCAACGCTGCCTCTTGTGAAGCGGCGTTTCCATCCCCATATTGGGCCGACTGTCGCGTGAAGGAATCCACAAGTTGAGCGCTCTTCTCACCCACCGCCTGGCATTGCTGGCCGAGCCGTCCCACCTGCCGCTGCTCAGTCAATGCCTGCACGGGATCGAACGCGAATGCCTGCGCGTCGACGCTCGCGGTCAGCTGGCGATGACCCCGCACCCCGCCGCACTGGGCTCGGCGCTGACCCACCCGCAGATCACCACGGATTATTCCGAGGCGCTACTGGAATTCATCACCGGCACCGACCAGGACCCGCAGAACACCCTGGCCGAGCTCGAAGCGATCCACCGCTTCACCTATGCCAAGCTCGGCGAAGAATTCCTCTGGAGCCCGTCGATGCCCTGCCCGCTGCCGAGCGAGGCGGACATCCCGATCGCCGAGTACGGCAGTTCCAACATCGGCCGGCTCAAGCACGTCTATCGCCAGGGCCTGGCCCTGCGCTACGGCAAGACCATGCAGTGCATCGCCGGCATCCACTACAACTTCTCGCTGCCCGAGGCGCTGTGGCCGGTACTGCAGGCCGATGATGGCGATATCCGCTCGGCCCAGGACTACCGCTCGACGCGCTACATCGGCGTGATCCGCAACTTCCGTCGCTACAGTTGGCTGCTGATGTACCTGTTCGGTGCCTCACCGGCGCTGGACGCCGGCTTCCTGCGCGGACGTCAGCATCAGCTCGAGACGCTCGACGCTGACACCCTGTACCTGCCGTACGCCACCAGCCTGCGCATGAGCGATCTGGGCTACCAGAACAATGCCCAGGCCGGGTTGACGCCCTGCTACGACGACCTGGCGAGCTACACCGAGAGCCTGTTCCGCGCCGTCTCCACGCCGTATGCCCCCTATGAGGCGATGGGCATCAAGGATGCCGCCGGCAACTGGCAGCAGCTCAACACCAACGTGCTGCAGATCGAGAACGAGTACTACTCGAACATTCGCCCGAAACGCGTCACCGCCACCGGCGAACGACCGTTGCAAGCGCTGCGCGCGCGCGGCATCCAGTACATCGAAGTGCGCTGCCTGGACATCAACCCCTTCCTGCCGCTGGGGATCGACCTCAACGAAGCGCGCTTCCTCGACGCCTTCCTGCTGTTCTGTGCGCTGGACGACAGCCCCTGCCTGGCCGACGGCGAATGCAGCGCGGCCACCGACAACTTCCTCAGTGTGGTCAAGGAAGGCCGGCGTCCGGGACTCGAGCTGCAGCGTTGTGGCGAGAACGTCATGCTCAGTGACTGGGCCAACCAGTTGCTCGACGAGATCGGCCAGGTTGCCGCCCTCCTCGACCGCAGCCATGCTGACTCCCGGCACGCCGAGGCGCTCGCCGAGCAGCGCGCCAAGGTCGCCGACAGCAGCCTGACGGCGTCCGCCCGCGTACTTGACGAGCTGCGCCGCAGCGGTGAGAGCTTCAGCCAGTTCGCCATGCGCCAGACCCTGGCCCACGCCGACTACTTCCGCAGCCAGGCACCGAGTGCAAGCGAGCTGGATCAGTTCGAATCCGCCGCGCATCAGTCGCTGGAGCGCCAGGCGGAGATGGAAGCGACGGACGAGCTGGATTTCGACAGCTTCGTCGTCGAGTACCAGCGCGGTCTTAGTCTCTAAGCAAACGGCGGGCGCAACGCCCGCCGGCACACTTCAGAGCGGTTTCTCGAAGATCTTCGAATTACGCTGGAAGTTGTACAACGAAGCCCGCGCGGCCGGCAGACGGTCGACGCTGATCGGCTCGAAGCCGCGCTCCTGGAACCAGTGCGCGGTGCGTGTGGTGAGCACGATCAGCTTCTTCAACCCCAGCGCCCGGGCACGCTCCTCGATGCGTTCGAGCAGCTCATCGCCGCGACCGCCGTGGCGGTATTCCGGATTGACCGCCAGGCAGGCCAGCTCGCCGGCATCCGAGTCGGCGATCGGATAGAGCGCTGCGCAGGCGATGATCAACCCGTCGCGCTCGACGATGCTGAACTGCTCGACCTCGCGTTCCAGCACCTCGCGTGAGCGCCGCACCAGAATGCCCTGCTCTTCCAACGGGGTGATCAGGTCGATCAGCCCGCCGACATCCTCGATGGTCGCCTCGCGCAGTTGCTCGAACTGCTCCTGGGTCACCAGCGTGCCCGCACCGTCGCGGGTGAACAGTTCGTTGAGCAGCGCACCGTCGTCGACATAGCTGACCACGTGGCTACGCCGCACGCCGCCGCGGCAGGCCTGTGCCGCGGCATCCAGCAGCTCGGCCTGGTACTGGCTGCCGAGGCGCTCGACGTAGGCCGGGATCTGCTGCGGACGCAGCTCACGCACCAGCTTGCCGCTTTCGTCGAGCAGGCCGGTCTCGGCGCCGTAGAGCACCAGTTTGTCGGCCTGCAGATCGATGGCGGCGCGGGTGGCGACGTCCTCGCAGGCCAGGTTGAAGATTTCCCCGGTGGGCGAATAGCCCAGCGGCGAGAGCAGCACGATGGTGCGCTCGTCCAGCAGCCGGCCGATGCCCTTGCGATCGATGCGCCGCACCTCGCCGGTGTGGTGCAGGTCGACGCCGTCGAGCACGCCGATCGGTCGCGCGGTGACGAAGTTGCCGCTGGCCACCCGCAGGCGTGCGCCCTGCATCGGCGAAGCGGCCTTGTCCATGGACAGCCGCGCCTCCATGGCGATGCGCAGCTGGCCGACCGCATCGATCACGCACTCCATGGTCGGACCATCGGTGACGCGCAGGTCGCGATGGAAACGCGGCGTGATACCGCGCGCCGCCAGCCGCGCCTCGATCTGCGGACGCGAACCGAACACCAGCACCAGGCGCACGCCAAGGCTGTGCAGCAGCACCAGGTCGTGGACGATATTGGCGAAGTTGGCATGCTCCACGCCGTCGCCCGGCAGCATGACGACGAAGGTGCGGTCACGGTGCGAGTTGATGTAGGGCGAGGAATCGCGGAGCCAGGTGACGTAGTCGTGCATGGATGAGCCTTTGTGGCAGGTCTTGTTCGTCTGGTGGGCGGCCGGTCAGGCCTGGGGTTGCAGGCAGTAGTGCTCAATCATCCGACGCAGCAGCTGCACGGTCGGTTCGATGCGCTCGAGCTGCAGGTACTCGTCTGGCTGGTGCGCGCAGGCGATGTCGCCGGGGCCGAGCACCAGGGTCTCGCAGCCGAGCTGCTGAAGATAAGGCGCTTCGGTGGCAAACGCCACCGCCTCGGCGCGGTGCCCGGTGAGGCGCTCGGCCAGGCGCACCAGCTCGCTTTCGGCCGGCTGTTCGAAGGGCGGCACCGCCGGAAACAGCGGCGCCAGGTCGATCTTCACCTGGTGCTGCTCGGCCAGCGGTTGCAGGCGCTGGCGAATGATCCCGCGCAGCTGCTGCGGGTCCATGCCCGGCAGCGGGCGCAGGTCGAATTCCAGCGCGCATTGCCCGCAGATGCGGTTGGGGTTGTCGCCACCGTGGATACAGCCGAAGTTGAGGGTCGGCTTGGGCACGTCGAACAGCGGATTGTCATACTCGGCCTGCCACTGCCGACGCAGCGTCATCATCTCGCCGATCACGCCGTGCATGGCTTCCAGCGCGCTGTGGCCGTAGGCGGGGTTGGAGGAATGCCCGCTCTGCCCGAGGATGTCGATGCGCTCCATCATGATGCCCTTGTGCAGACGCACCGGCCGCAGCCCCGTGGGTTCGCCGATCAGCGCCGCGCGCCCGAGCGGCCGGCCGGCTGCGGCCAGGGCGCGGGCACCGGACATCGAGCTTTCTTCGTCGCAGGTGGCGAGGATCAGCAGCGGACGACGGAACGGCTGCTCCAGCAAAGGCCGCACCGCCTCGATGATCAGCGCGAAGAAGCCCTTCATGTCGCAACTGCCGAGCCCGTACCAGCGGTCATCGGCCTCGCGAAGGCGCAGCGGATCGGCCGTCCACAGTTCACCATCGAACGGCACGGTGTCGCTGTGTCCGGCCAGCACCAGGCCACCGGGACCGCTGCCGTAGCTGGCCAGCAGGTTGAATTTGCCGGGCGCGATCTCCGGCGTCTCGCAGGCGAAGCCCAGCTCGCCGAGCCAGGCGGCCAGCAGCTCGATCACCGGACGGTTGCTCTGATCCCAGCCAGGCTGCGTGCAACTGACGGAAGGCGCGGCAATGAGCGCGGCGAACTGCTCCTTGAGCGAAGGAATGGGCACCGGTGACCTCCCGTGATGCGATCGGAACGAAGGTGCAGTGAAGCACGAAACGCGCGACGGCGGGACCCGCAAACGAAAACGCCCCGCCGAGGCGGGGCGTCGATCGCGTCGGCTCGACTCAGGTGAAGATGAACTTGAGCACGGTGAAAAAGACGATCGCGAGGAAGGCACCGGCCGGCAGAGTGATCAGCCAGGACATGAAGATCGAACCGACCACGCCCAGGTTCAGCGCACCGATACCGCGAGCGATACCGATGCCAAGCACGGCACCCACCAGCGTATGGGTGGTGGAAACCGGCAGGCCGATGGCCGAGGCGCCGACCACGGTGGTCGCGGTGGCCAGTTCGGCGGCGAAGCCGCGGCTCGGGGTCAGCTCGGTGATTTCCTTGCCAATGGTGGCGATCACCTTGTAGCCGTAGGTGGCCAGACCGATGACGATACCGAGCGCGCCCAGCAGCAGCACCCAGCCCGGCACCGCGGACTTGGCGGCGACGTCGGCAGCACCACCGGACTCGATCACACCGACGATGGCGGCCAGCGGACCGACGGCGTTGGCCACGTCGTTGGCGCCGTGGGCGAAGGCCATCGAACAGGCGGTAAAGATCATCAGCACGGCGAAGACCTTCTCCACGCTGGCGAAGTGGAAGGTCTTGTCCGCCTCCACGTCCAGCTTGATGCGGCTGAGCAGCGCCACGCCGAGCAGCGCTACCAGCAGGCCGATGCCGAAGGCGATGACCACACCCTGCTGGCTGCTCAGGTGCAGGCCAACATGTTTGAGGCCTTTGGTCACCGTCATCAAGGCGACCATGAAGCCGGTCAGGAACATGTACAGCGGGACGAACCGTTTGGCGTTCTCGAAGGGATGATCGGTGTTGATGATCAGTTTCTGCACGCTCATGAACAGGCCGAAGGCCACGATCCCTGAAAGCATTGGCGTGACCACCCAGCTGGCGACGATCGGCCCGATGGCCTCCCAGTGCACCGCATCGGTGGACACGCCGACGGCCGCGAAGCCGATGACCGCGCCGATGATCGAATGCGTGGTGGAAACCGGCCAGCCCTTCATCGTCGCGATCATCAGCCAGGTACCGGCCGCCAGCAGCGCCGACATCATGCCCAGCACCATCAGATCGGGCGGGATGACCTCGGCATCGACGATGCCGTTCTTGATCGTCTCGGTAACCTCGCCGCCGGCCAGGTAGGCCCCGCAGAACTCGAAGATCATCGCCACGATGATCGCCTGCTTGATGGTCAGCGCACGGGAACCGACCGAAGTGCCCATGGCGTTGGCGACATCGTTGGCGCCGACGCCCCAGGCCATGAAGAAACCGAATGCGCAGGCGAGAATCAGGAGTACGAAGCCGTAATCCGCAATAAGAGACATAAGGAATTACCTGTTGAACCCAGAAAGGATGCCGGCGCCTCAGCGCGCCAGCAGTTGTTCCAGACGGTTGCCGACGCGCTCTGCGCGGTCGGCTACATCACCGATCCATTCGATGATCTTGTAGAGAAAGATCACGTCGACTGCTGGCAAATCCTTTTCCAGGTGGAACAGCGCACGGCGAACCGTGATCTGCATGCGGTCGGTTTCCCGCTCGATTTCCTCGAGCTCTTCGACCATCTTCTCGACGAGAGTGGCTTCGCGGCCGCTGAAGCCGGTTTCCAGCAGCGAATCCAGTTCCTTCAGCGCTTTCAGCGCCTGGGCGCTGGCATCCACGGTGCGTTGCACGTAAGCCAACATCTGCGGCTGCAGTGCCTGCGGGATGGTCATGCAGCGACCCAGCATCAGGCCGGCGATGTCCTTGGCGCGGTTGGCGATCTTGTCCTGTACACTCAGCAGATCAAGCAGATCGGAACGCGGCACCGGCAAGAACAGGCTCTTGGGCAGGTGCTGGCGAACGCTCTTCTTCAGCTTGTCGGCCTCGTTTTCCAGCTGCGCCATCTGCTGCTGGATCTGCTCGACCTTCTCCCAGTCTTCGGCCATGACCGCCTGGAACAGCGGTACCAGGTTCGCTGCACACTCATGCGACTTGGCCATATGCTGCTGCATCGGGCCGATTGGCGAACGTCCGAACAAGCTGACGAAAGGATTGACTGGCATAGGGTAAAGCCCCGGCTTGAAAGAGGCGGCAAGTATACGGACAGGCCATCACGCCTGCTACCGTGCGTCATCAGGCTGCAACATCCACACATCATAGGCACCCAGTCGGCACCATGCAGAAAGAAACCGAAATCAAGCTACGCGCCAGCCGCGAAACCCTGCTCGCCCTGCGCGATCATCCGCTGCTGAAGAAGCGCAACAAGAGTGGCTGGTCGCGCCATGAGCTGTTCAACCAGTATTACGACACCGCCGAGCGCGCCCTCGCCCAGGCCCGCGTCGCGCTGCGCCTGCGCCGCGACGGCGAGCAGTTTATCCAGACCCTGAAAAGCCGCGGCCAGAGCGTCGCCGGGCTTTCCGAGCGCAACGAGTGGGACTGGTATCTGGACAAGGCCAAGCTCGACACCAAGAAGCTTGACGACGACTGCTGGCCGGCCAGCCTCGCCGAGCTGGACAAGAAAAGCCTCAAGCCGATCTTCACCACCGACTTCGTGCGCGAGAAAGCCGAAATTGCCTGGGGCCGCGGCAAGACCAAGGTGGTGATCGAGGCGGCGCTGGATCTGGGCCAGGTCAAGGCCGGCAAGCAGTCCGAGGAAATCTGCGAGCTGGAGCTCGAGCTGCGCCAGGGCGATCCGGAAGCGCTGCTGGAATTGGCGGCCGAGCTGGCCGCCGACCTGCCGCTGATGCCCTGCGACATCAGCAAGGCCGAGCGCGGCTATCGCCTGCATGACGCCGATGGCTACAACCTGCAGCTGCCGGCGCCGGCACTCGACGCTACGATGCCGCTGGACAACGCGGTGGTAGCCCTCGGCTGGCAGCTGCTGGGCAACAGCCAGCGTCTGGCTGAGCAGTACCGCTTCAATGGCCGCTGGAAACTGCTGAGTGACTGGCTGCAGCAGCTGATCGAGCTGCGCGCCCTGCTCGGCAGCCTCGGCCAGGCCGCCCCGCGCGCCAGCAGTCGTGAGCTGCGTGAACTGCTCGACGCGCTGATCCAGGACTGGCGCCCACGGGTCGAAGCCGGCCAGGACGATGAAGGCGTGCGCAAGGCCGCACCAGTGCAGTTCGCCGAGGAACTGGGCCAGACCCGCTGGGGCCTGCTGTCGCTGAAAGCCTCGCTCTGGCTGCTGCAGCGCAGCTGGACCGAAGGCCGCAGTGCGCGCGGCGATCGCCAGGGCGCTGCCGAGCTGGGCAAGTGGCTGCTGCATCTGCTGGCGGAAGAAGCCAAGGCCCTGCAACTGCCGCGCTACCAGCAACAACCCGAAGACCTCGCCGAACAGAGCCCGCGCATGGAGCGCCTGCTGGTCTGGCTGCATCTGGCCCGCAGCGTGCTGGAGTTGCCGGAAGTCGATCGACTGTACGGCGAGCTGGCCAAGCTGCATGAACTGGCCCGCCAGCCCATCGACGAGCAAGCGCTGGAAATGCGCGTCGAGCAGGCGCACCTGGTCTGGACGCTCAAGGCCTGGAAGCAGCTGGAGAAATAGCGTCCCAGACGGCGCAAGCTGCGCAAAGTTGAACCCCGGCAGCAGACAGCGTCGGGGCTTTAGCGGCAAGCTTGGTTTTTTGCGCCGCCACGTCGAAGGAACTCCATGTCCGTGCTGAACTCGCCCACTCAGGACCGCCCTCTCGATCTAGCCGACCTGTTGCGTGAGCTGGTCGCCCAGGGGCGGGTCGCGCAGGACAGCGCCGAGCAGTGCCTGACGGTACGCCGCAGCGCGGTCGCCAACCAGCAGCATCCGCTGGAATTCCTCGCCGCGCAGCAGCTTGATGATCTGCAGAGGCCGGGCAAGAAGCTCGATCTGGAAACACTGACCGTCTGGCTGGCGGAACGCGCCGGCCAGCCGTATCTGCGCATCGACCCGCTGAAGATCGACGTCGCCGCCGTCACCCCACTGATGTCCTACGCCTTCGCCCAGCGCCACAGCATCCTCGCAGTGGCGGTGGACAGCAGCGCCGTCACCATCGCAAGCAGCCAGCCCTTCGTGCAGGGCTGGGAAGCCAACCTGACCCACGTGCTCAAGCGGCCGATCAAGCGTGTGGTGGCCAACCCGACGGACATTCAACGCTTCACCGTCGAGTTCTACCGTCTGGCCAAGTCGGTCAGCGGTGCCAGCAGCACGGATCAGAAGATCAGCGGCGTCGGCAACTTCGAGCAGCTGCTCAACCTCGGCGCCAGCGATCAGGAGCCGGATGCCAACGACTCGCACATCGTCAACATCGTCGACTGGCTGTTCCAGTACGCCTTCCAGCAGCGCGCCAGCGATATCCACATCGAACCTCGCCGCGAGCAGGGCACCGTGCGCTTTCGCATCGATGGCGTGCTGCACAACGTCTACCAGTTTCCGCCGCAGGTGACGATGGCGGTGGTCAGCCGACTAAAGTCTCTCGGCCGGTTGAACGTCGCCGAGAAGCGCAAACCGCAGGATGGCCGGGTCAAGACCAAGACGCCGGAAGGCGGCGAAGTCGAGCTGCGCCTGTCGACGCTGCCAACGGCATTCGGCGAGAAGATGGTGATGCGTATCTTCGACCCCGAAGTGCTGCTCAAGGGCTTCGACCAGCTGGGCTTTTCCGCCGACGACCTGCGCCGCTGGCAGAGCATGACCGGCCAGCCCAACGGCATCATCCTCGTCACCGGGCCGACCGGCTCGGGCAAGACCACCACGCTGTACACCACGCTCAAGCAGCTGGCGACGCCGGAGGTGAACGTCTGCACCATTGAGGACCCGATCGAGATGATCGAGGGCGCCTTCAACCAGATGCAGGTGCAGCACAACATCGACCTGACCTTCGCCAGCGGCGTGCGCGCACTGATGCGTCAGGACCCGGACATCATCATGGTCGGCGAGATCCGCGATCTGGAAACCGCCGAGATGGCTATTCAGGCGGCGCTGACCGGTCACTTGGTGCTCTCCACCCTGCACACCAACGACGCGCCCAGCGCGATCACCCGCCTGCTGGAACTGGGCGTGCCGCACTACCTGCTCAAGGCCACACTGCTCGGCGTCATGGCCCAGCGTCTGGTGCGCACGCTGTGCCCGCACTGCAAGGCGCCGATGCAGCTGGATGCAGACGACTGGAGCGCATTGACCAAACCCTGGAACGCCCCGCTGCCGACCACCGCGCAACGGGCGGTAGGCTGCCTGGAATGCCGCGACACTGGTTTCCGCGGTCGCGCCGGGGTCTACGAGATCATGCTGCTGAACGACGCGATCAAGCCGCTGATCACCGCCGACACCGACATCGTCGCCCTGCGCCGCCAGGCCTTCAAGGATGGCATGCGCAGCCTGCGCCTCTCAGGCGCCCAGAAGATCGCCGCCGGCCTCACCACCGTGGAAGAAGTGCTGCGGGTGACGCCGCAGAGCGAGCAGAAATAGCCGGAGGCTCGAGGCGTTTGTAGGGTGGGTGTCGCTTTTTACATCCACCACAACTCCGTCCGGTGGATCGGTGAAGCGTGATCCACCCTACGCCACCTCGGACCGCACCTGCGTCAGTGCCCGCACTTGCGCCGATGAGGCCGACCCTAGCGACGATCCGAATGCTGCATCAGCCGCCCGAACGTGCAGCGAGAATGGTCGCGACCTGGTTGGGCTTGCAGTTGAGATACGCCGAGGATTGCAGCCATTGCTGGTCGGGGTACCAGGAGAACATGAACTGGCCGCCCTTGAGGCTATCGACCACCATCCGCGCCACCTCAGGCCGTACCGCCGGGCAGCCCTGACTGCGGCCGATGCGGCCCTGGGTGGCAATCCAGGAAGGATTCACGTAAGCCGCCGGGTGGATGACGATGGCGCGTTCGCGGGCGCGGTCATTGATTCCCGGCTCCAATCCGTCCATGCGCAGCGAGTAGCCATGCTTGCCGCTGTAGCTTTCGGCGGTGCGGAACAGACCGATGCTGGACTGGTGACTGCCTACCGTATTGGAGAACTGCGTGGCGTGGTTGTCGCCGGACTTCTGGCCATGGGCGACCAGGTCCTCGAGCAACAGCTCCTCCTTTTCCAGGTCGAAGATCCACAGACGGCGTTCGCTGGAAGGCAGCGAAAAATCGATCACCGCCAGACGCTGGGCAGCACTTGCACCGTTGTTGACGGCGCATTGCATGGCCGCGACGGCGTGGGTCAGAACCTGGCGGTCGAGCGTGGGCGCCAATCGGGCCAGGCTGTCGACCATCGGCTGATAGGTTCCACCAGCCGCCCAGACAGGCGAAGCGAGAATGAAAAGTCCCGCCGCCAGGCAGGCACGTCGAAGCATGGACATCATCGAGCAAGCAACCTCGTCGGGCCCGGCCTGACGACTTCCTGTCTGACCGGCGCCGCATACTCGCTGCCGAACACAGCAGCAGCGCAACAAAGCCGGGCGGGACGAACGTGCGCCCAATGCCCGGCAGGATATGTTTTTATGGGCCCGAAAGAATGCCGGCAGACACCGGAACGGCGGCCCTACAGGCGCGCAGTCTAGCAGTCACGGGAATGGCCTGGAGCGATAAATTGTTCAAAAAATGTGCATTTCGTCTTGCCGTCTGGCTCTGCCTCGCCCCGATCGCGGCCTCGGCAGAGCCGCTCGTCGCGCCGCCGACGCCGCTCGAAACCGCGC
The DNA here is from genome assembly GCF_021432085.1 of Stutzerimonas kunmingensis. Taxonomy (GTDB): domain Bacteria; phylum Pseudomonadota; class Gammaproteobacteria; order Pseudomonadales; family Pseudomonadaceae; genus Stutzerimonas. Next base: position 4,372,493 of record NZ_CP090366.1, read on the forward strand.
TGACAAACCTGCCAGAGCTCTGCACGGCGATGCCGGACAGGCCGGAGCCAGAGGCGCTGCAGCGACTGTCGGCATTCTATGCAGCCGTGCATCACCAACCGGTGTGGAATTCCTATGCGACGCTCGACGGCTTGCTGCAGCAGCTCGCGCAACTGGCCGATGACGGTCTGGACCCGGCGCAGTATCAGCCGGCGCGCATACGCGAGCAGCTCTATCAGTCTTCGACCGCGCCGCTGCATCGCGAATGCGCTGACATCCTCACCAGCCACGCCTATCTGGAAGCGCTGCACCATCTGGCCCGTGGCCGCCTGCGCCAGGCCGATGTCGAGCCGATCTGGCGCAGCCCCGACGCCGCGGAGCGCGACGATAGCCAGCAATTGCTGCAGATCGCCGTGCAGGGCCTTACCGATCTGCCGCAGGCCTTCGAGCGCGCCCGCCCGGCCCTTGCGCTGTACCGCGACTTGCGCGCCGCCTATGCGCGGTTGCGCCTGGCGCCGCTGCCCGCCTGGCGGCCATTGCCGGACGGCACGACGCTGCGACCCGGCATGAGCGATGAACGTGTGCCGCTGCTGCGCGAAATGCTGCTCGCCGGCGCCGCCAGTACGGCGGCGCTGGAGCCGCGCTACGACGACGAGCTGGTCGAGGCGGTGCGCCGCTTTCAGACGCGACATGGCTTGGAAGCCGACGGCGTGATCGGCGCCGGCACTCTGGCTGCATTGAACGTCAGCCCGGCCAGCCGTCTCGATCAGGTGCGTATCAATCTGGAGCGCCTGCGCTGGATCAGCCGGGACATCGAGCCGCAATCGCTGCTGGTGGATATCGCCGGCGCACGGCTGATCTACTACCGCGACAGCTGCCCGTTCTGGCACACGCGCACCCAGGTCGGCCGCCAGACGCGGCAGACGCCGCCGCTGAAATCGCAGATCACCCGACTCACGCTCAACCCCACCTGGACCGTACCTCCGACCATCCTGCAGCAGGACAAGCTGCCGTTGATCCGCGAGGACGCCGGCTACCTCGCGCGTCACGGGATGCGCGTGCTCGATGCCCAGGGCAACGACCTGGACCCGGCCAGCATCGACTGGCATGCACCGCGCAACATCATGCTGCGCCAGGAGGCAGGTCCGGCCAATCCGCTCGGACAGGTGGCGATCCGCTTCGCCAACCCGTTCTCGGTGTACCTGCACGATACGCCGAGCAAGCCGCTGTTCGATCTCAGCCAGCGTGCCCTCAGCTCCGGCTGCGTGCGCGTCGAAGGGGCGCTGCAGCTGGTCGATCTGCTACTCGACGAAGACGAGCGCGAGACCGTCGCCAGACTGCTGCAGACCGGCAAGACCCACGAGTACCGCCTGGCGCGCCGCACGCCGATCCTGATGGCCTACTGGACCGCGGCCGTCGACGACACCGGCCAGCTGCGCTATCGCCCGGACATTTACCAGCGCGATGCCGCGCTCCTCAGGGCGCTGGACGCGGCGCGTTAGCGCAACGCTGACGACCCGGTGCGGGCACCCGCGCGGCGTTCCGTTCGTCGGGAGTTTCGTCGCCTGCTGCCTGAACCAAGCAGGCTCGGCGTAGTCTTTTGCTGACCGCTCGACACACCCGCCGCTGAAGGGTGGTCGACTGACAGACCCGTCTGAATTACTCAGTGCCATGGATAGCCGAGCAGGACACCTTGAACGCCGAACACAGCGCCCTCACAGCGACCTGGAATGAAGCTGAACGGCTGATCGCATTGGCTCGTTATGCCGCGCTCGACGCCTCGTGCGACGCGGAGCTGGATGAGCTTGCCGCCATGGCTGCGGACCTCTGTGCCTGTCCGGCGGCGGCGATCCATTTCATCGATGACCAGTACCAGTACTGCAAGGGCGCCTTCGCGCTCCAGCGCGAGCCCGTTCCGCTCGCGCGCTCGCTCTGTGCCCGCGCGATCCTGCAATCCGAGCCGCTGATCACCAGGCACAGCGGCGAGCTCAGCGCACCCGTGGAAATGCCACGTCTCGCCGCAGGCGAGCCCGCTCGCTTCTATGCCGCGGCGATCCTGCGCGACGACGACGGCCTGCCGCTGGGTACGCTGTGCGTCTGCGACCGCCAGCCACGCGAGCTCTCGCCACGTCAGGGTGCGCAACTGCAGGCAGTGGCACGCCAGGTCATGGCGCTGCTGGAACTGCGGCGCTTGCGCGGCGAAGACGCGCGCAGCCGCCAGATCATCGACAGCGCCCAGGACTACGCCATTCTCGCCAGCGATCCGCGCGGGTGCATCACCAGCTGGAACAGCGGTGCGCAGCGCATGCTCGGCTGGACTGCCAAAGAGATGATTGGCCAGCCGCTCGCCCGCATCTTCACCGAAGAGGATTGCGCACAACACGCCCCTGAGCAGGAAATGCGCACGGCACGCGAGAAAGGCAGCGCCATCGATGAGCGCTGGCACCAGCGCAAGGACGGTTCCCGCTTCTGGGCCAGTGGAGTGCTTACCCCGCTTTTGCACGACGGCAAGACGCAGGGCTTCGTCAAAATTCTCCGCGATTTGACCGAAGCGCGTCTGCAGCAGAGCTTCGCCCGGGAAATGGAGGAGCGCTACCGCACGCTGGTCGACCTCAGCCCACAGGTGGTCTGGCAATGCGATGCCGATGGCAGCCTGAGCTATTGCAACAGCTACTGGTGCGAATTCACCGGCCTGGACGAGCAGCAATCACGTGGCGACGGCTGGCTTGTCGCAGTCTCCGCGAACGATCGCCAGCGTACGGCCGAACAATGGCAGGCCGCGCTGCAACGCCAACTACCGTTCAAGCTCGAACTGCCCCTGCGCGACATCGATGGCCAGCCGCGTTGGTTCCAGGTCAGCGCTGCACCGATCTACGATGCCGACGGACAATTGCTGCACTGGGTCTGCGTGGCCCAGGACGTCGACAGCCGCCGGCGCTCGGAGATGCAGCGGCTGGAGAGCGAAGCCTTCACCCGCCTGTTGCTGGATTCGGCCAACGAAGGTTTCTACTCCATCGACCGCGGCGGCATGGTCACCCTGTGCAATGATGCCTTCCTCAACCTGCTGGGCTTCGCCAGCCGCGAGGAAGTGCTAGGCCGCCAGCTGCACCATGTGATCCATCACAGCCATCCGGACGGCAGCCCGTACCCGGTGCAGGACTGCCCGATCCAGCACACCGCCACGACCGGCGAACCACGCCACGTCGAGCACGAACTGTTCTTCCGCGTCGACGGCAGCAGCCTGCCGGTGGAATACCGGGTCGCGCCGATCTACCGCGACGGCGAGCTGCAGGGCGCCATCTGCACCTTCAGCGACATCAGTGAGCGCACCCAGCACCAGGCATTGCAGGCTTTTCTTCTCGAACTGAGCGATTGTCTGCAGGCTTGCAGCGAGCGGGTCGATGTCTGCTGCGTACTCGACGAGCGCCTGGCCCGGCTGACGCACTGTGACTGCATCGCCTGGGGGACCGTGAAGGACGGCACGCTGGCCGTGAAACAGGAATGGCTGGCTGCGGATGCTCCGAGCCGGATAGGGCGTCATAGCCTGGAAGCGGACGCCGCCGGTTTCATCGACCGCCTGCCAGACGAAAACCTGGTCGTGCTCGAGGAAGACACGTCAGGCAGTGACTCGCTGCTGCAACATCTGGCCGCCCGCTCGGTCCTGTTCACCGAGCTGCCAGGTGTCGAGTCCGGCACCCAGCCCGCGCTGCTCATGTTCATCCGCAGCCAGCCGCTGCCGTGGAGCCCGGATGACATAGGCCTGGCGCGCGAGGTGCTGGAGCGCATCCGTGCCGCGGCCGAGCGCATGCGGGCCAGCAAGGCCCTGCGCGAAGCCGAGCAGCGCATCAGCCTCGCCAACGAGATCGCCTCGATCGGCGTCTGGGAATACCGCGACAGCCATCATTCGCTGCACTGGGACGCACAACTCAAGGCCATGGCCGGGCTGGCGCCGGATGAGCCGGGGCTGGGTGTGCACGAGATTCTTGCGCGGATCCATCCGGACGACCGCAGCGTGCTGCTCAAGGCGCTGGGCGAGACCCTGGCGGGACGTGGCGACGGCGAGTTCCAGCTCGACTACCGCATCTTCGATACCCGCATCGGCGAGTTCGTCTGGCTCGCCAATCGTGGCCGCCGGCTCGTCGATTCCAGCGGCAAGGTGCGCATCCTCGGTACCGCGCGCAACATCACCGCCGAACGCAACGCTGCCGAACGCATGCTGCGCATGAACGAGATGCTCGAAGAGCAGATCAAGGATCGCCAGCAGGCCGAACAGCGTCAGACCGCGCTGATCGAACTGGGCGACCTGCTGCGCGAGCAGCACGACAGCCAGACCATTGCGCATGCCGCGGTGAGCGTGATCGGCCGCACCATCGGTGTTTCCCGCGTGCTGTTCGCCAGTGTCGATGCACCGAGCCAGAGCGCCACCATCGAGCGCTACTGGAGCGACGGCAGTTCGGACAGCAGCAGCGAAGTGGTGCATTTCGCCGATTACGGGGACTTCTTCTACGATCTGCAGGAGAACGAACTGGTCGTGATCGAAGACGTGCTGCACGATGCCCGCACTGCCAGCCATGCGGAGAACTTCGCCGAAAGCCAGATCCGCAGCATCGTCTGCGTCCCGCTGTTCGAGCAGGGCCGCATTTCCGCCGTGATGATGCTGCTCGAAGAACAGCCGCGCGGCTGGCTCGACGACGACATCTCGTTCATCCGCGAAGTCGCCGACCGCGCCTGGACCGCCGATGAGCGCATGCGCGCCGAACGCGCATTGCGGGAGAGCGAAGAGCAGTTCCGCACCCTCGCCGACAACATGAGCCAGTTCGCCTGGATGGCCGACCCCAGCGGCCACATCTACTGGTACAACAAGCGCTGGTACGACTACACCGGCACCACCGACGAAGCCATGCGCGCCCTTGGCTGGCGCACGGTGAACCACCCGGACCATCATGAGCGGGTCAGCGCCTCGATGAAGCGCGCCTTTGCCATCGGCTCGATCTGGGAAGAAACCTTTCCGTTGCGCGGCAAGGACGGCAAGTACCGCTGGTTCCTCTCCCGCGCGCTGCCGATTCGCGACGACTTCGGCCAGGTTACCCACTGGTTCGGCACCAATACTGATGTCACTGCCCAGGTTGCCGCCGAAGAGGCGCTGCGTGAACTCAACGACAGCCTTGAGCGCCGGGTTGCCGAACGTACCCGCGAGCTGGCGGCGATCAACAGCCGGCTGCACATCGAGATGGCCGAGCGCGAGCGCGCCGAAGAAGCGCTGCGCCACGCGCAGAAGATGGAAGCCATCGGGCAACTCACTGGCGGCCTGGCGCACGACTTCAACAACATGCTGACCGGCGTGCTCGGCGCGCTCGACCTGATCCAGCGGCGTGTCGCCGGCGGCAATACCGGCGATCTCGACCGCTACATCGACGCCGCGACCACCTCGGCCAACCGTGCCGCGGCGCTGACCCATCGCCTGCTGGCCTTTGCCCGTCGCCAGTCGCTGGACCCCAAACCGGTCGACGTGAACCTGCTGGTGGTGTCGATGGAGGACATGCTGCGTCGCACCATGGGCGAGCACATCCGTCTGGAAGTCGAGCTGCAGGCAGATGCCTGGCTCGCTTACACCGACGGCCACCAACTGGAAAACGCCCTGCTCAACCTGGTGATCAATGCCCGGGATGCCATGCCCGATGGCGGACGCCTCGGGGTGAACACGCGCAATGTACGGATCCAACAGCGCCAGCCGGACGCCCCCGAACCGGGCGACTACGTGGTGCTGAGCGTCACCGACAACGGCTCCGGCATGTCGGCTCAGACCATCGCCAAGGCATTCGATCCATTCTTCACCACCAAACCGATCGGCCAGGGCACCGGCCTAGGCCTGTCGATGGTCTACGGCTTCGCCAAGCAGACCGGTGGTCACGTGCGCATCGACAGCACGCTGGGCGAAGGCACGCAGGTCATCCTCTACCTGCCGCGCAACGAGGCCCAGGACGAGCTACCGCCTGCAGCGTCGCAATCGACGGAGGTGCCGAGCGCGACGAACGGGGAGATCGTGCTGGTGGTGGAGGACGAGGCCGCCGTGCGCATGCTCGTCGTGGAGGTGCTGCAGGAGCTGGGCTACCAGGTGCTGGAAGCGGTCGATGCGAATGGCGCGCTGCCCTACCTGCACAGCGATCAGCGCCTCGATCTGCTGGTCACCGATTTCGGCCTGCCCGGCCTGAACGGACGGCAGCTGGTGGAAAGCGCGCGACAGCACCGCCCCGAACTGAAGGTGCTCTTCATCACCGGCTATGTACCGGACGACGAGATGCGTAACGACTTCCTCGCACCCGGCATGGATATCCTCGCCAAACCGTTCAGCATCGACATCCTCGCTGCCCGCATCCGGCGCCTGATCGACGGGCGCGACTAGCGGCAACCGGAACTCTCCTTCGCCCATCGCACTCTCAGAAGAACGATAGCAAGGAGGTTTCCGCTCATGCGCAAGACACTTTTCGCAGCGTTCACCCTGGCGTTGGTGCCGGTTGGCAGCGCCGTGGCCGATGGCCTGGTCCGCGACATTCTCTCCTCGGGTGCGACCACAGCATCCACCTACATGACCTTCAAGGACGACAAGCTGGTGATACCTGCGCGCGAGGATGCAGGCAGCTTCGTGGCCAGCAACGGCGAGATCCGCGGCCCGTATCTGGAAGCCATGCTGCAGCAACTGCGCAGCGAGCAGCCGCAGCTGGAAGCCACCGACATGGAGCTGGCCAGCGCGATCCTCGCGGCCGAACAGCTTCAATAGCGGCACGCTGAACCCATTCACGCATTCATTCGAGGTCAGTTCATGAAGAAGAGCGCTTCCGCCGTCTGGCAAGGCGGCCTGAAAGACGGCAAGGGCACCATCAGCACTCAGAGCGGTGCACTGAAGGACAACCCCTACGGCTTCAACACTCGCTTCGAAGACACGCCGGGGACCAATCCGGAAGAGCTGATCGGCGCGGCCCATGCCGGCTGCTTCTCGATGGCCCTGTCGATGATGCTGGGCCAGGCCGGGCTGACCGCCGAACGCATCGACACCCGTGCCGAGGTCACACTCGACAAGGATGGTGAAGGCTTCAGCATCACGGCGATCGATCTCACCCTCAAGGCGCGGATTCCGGGTGCGGATGACGCGCAGTTCCAGCAGATCGCCAATCAGGCGAAGGAAGGCTGCCCGGTATCCAAGGTACTCAACGCTCGCATCAGCCTGAACGCGACGCTGGAAGGCTGACCGCGCCTCCATCGCGCGAAGCTCGGGCGCAAAAAAAACGCCACACCGTTGCCGGTGTGGCGTTTTCGCATCCGGGGTAGTTATCAGCCGCGGATGTTGTAGATGTCCTTCTCGTTCAGCTCGGCGTATTCATACAACCGCTTGAGATAGGCACTCTGCTGCTCCCACACCTTGGCCGCCACCGGATCGGCGTTGGCGGAGGCGTCGACCACTTCAGCCGCCACTTCCTTCAGGCGGGACAGCACTTCGTCCGGCAGGCGGCGTACTTCGACGCCCTGCTCGCGCAGTTGCTCCAGCGCTTCCATGTTCTTGGCGTTGTAGTCATCGAGCATGTCGCCGTTGACGTCACGCGCCGCGGCACGAACGATGGCCTTCAGATCATCCGGCAGGGTTTCCCAGGCCTTGAGATTGACGTCCAGCTCGAAGGTGACGTTCGGCTCCTGCCAGCCCGGGGTGTAGTAGTACTTGGAAGCCTTGTGCAGACCCAGGGCCAGATCGTTGTACGGGCCGATCCACTCGGTGGCGTCGATCGCGCCGGTCTGCAGGGCGGTGAAGATCTCGCCAGCCGGCATGTTCACCACGGTACCGCCCATCTTGGTCAGCACTTCGCCGCCCAGGCCCGGGGTACGCATCTTCAGACCCTTGAAGTCGTCGACCGAATTGATTTCCTTGTTGAACCAGCCGGCGGTCTGCACGCCGGTGGCACCACAGGCCATCGGCAGTACGCCGTAGGGCTTGTAGACCTCTTCCCACAGCTGCATGCCGCCGCCACGATGCAGCCAGGCATTCATTTCCTGCGCGTTCGGGCCGAACGGCAGGGCGCAGAAGAACTGCGCGGCCGGGACCTTGCCTTTCCAGTAGTAAGGTGCGCCATGACCCATTTCGGCGGTGCCGCGCGATACCGCGTCGAACACTTCCAGCGCCGGGACCAGCTCGCCGGCGGCATAGACCTTGACCTTCAGCCGGCCACCGCTCATTTCGTTGACCAGATTGGCGAAGCGCTCGGCACCGACGCCTACGCCAGGGAAGTTCTTCGGCCAGGAGGTGACCATCTTCCAGTTGAATGTCTGCTGTTCGCTGGCCTGCTTGCTTTCGCCCGCTGCCGGCTTCTCGCTCTTGTCATTGCAGCCAGCCAGAGCGGTTGCCGCCAGGCCTACGCCAGCGGCGGTGAGAATGTCACGACGTTTCATGAGGTTACTCCTTGTTATTTGTTCTTATTGCGCAACGGCAAGGCTACGCTTTTTGCCGGACCGCCTTGCGCCTTTCGTTCCGTTTCGAGTCCCTGAGTCAGGCTGACCGCTGACTCGTACGGCGAAACCTGCGCCGGAAATGCATCCGCCACTCCGGGCTCGACTAACATTAGAGCCTCCGGCGCCTCAAGCCTAGCGCATAAGCTAAAAGTCGTAGGCCGATTGCTGCAAGACGCCAGTACTGCAAGAATCGCCCTCTCCCGCCAACCTTGCGTCTCCTAAGAAGGACTACAAATGTCCCAGAGCCCCCCGCCCCTGCTGCGCGTGGCTGGTCTCATCGATGCGTTCAACATGCGCCTCGGCCAGCTCTGTGCCTGGATCACCCTGTTTCTTGTCATCGGTACCGCCGTCGTGGTGGTCCTGCGCTACGGTTTCGGCATCGGCGCCATCGCCCTGCAGGAAGCGGTAATGTACGGCCATGCGCTGGTGTTCATGGGCGCCGCCGCCTGGACCCTGCAGCGCAACGGCCACGTTCGCGTCGACATCTTCTATCAGAAGTTCAGCAGTCGCAGGCAGACCGTCGTCGACGGTCTTGGCCACCTGCTCTTTCTGCTGCCGGTCTGCCTGTTCCTCGGCTGGAACAGCTGGGATTACGTCACCAGTTCCTGGGCGACTCACGAAGGTTCCAACGAGTCGGGCGGGCTGAAGTTCGTCTACCTGCAGAAGAGCATCATCCTGCTGCTGGTCGGCAGCCTCGCCATGCAGGGCCTTTCCGACCTGATCAAGGCCGGCTACCGCCTGGCCGGTCGTTTGCCTGAAGCAGAGCAGGAGGTGGAGCATGGGTGAGATCATGGCCATCCTGCTGTTCATCAGCATCTGCTTCGCCCTGATGTCCGGGTACCCGGTCGCCTTTACCCTTGGCGGCATGGCGCTCCTGTTCGCCGGCATCGGCGTGGTCACCGGCTCGTTCGACGTGGGTTATCTGCACGCGTTGCCGAACCGCATCTTCGGCATCATGAACAACCAGACGATGCTGGCGGTACCGCTGTTCGTTTTCATGGGCGTGATGCTGGAGAAATCGCGCGTCGCCGAAGACCTGCTGGAATCGATGTCGCGGCTGTTCGGCACCATGCGTGGCGGCCTGGCGATTTCGGTCTGCGTGGTCGGCGCGCTGCTTGCGGCCAGCACCGGTATCGTCGGCGCCACCGTGGTCACCATGGGCCTGCTGGCACTGCCGACGATGCTGCGTCGCGGCTACGACCCGGCGATCGCTACCGGCACCCTCGCCGCCACCGGCACCCTCGGTCAGATCATTCCACCCTCGATCATCCTGGTCCTGCTCGGCGATGTGATGTCCAGCGCCTTCCAGCAGGCACAGCTGAAGATGGGCATCTTCTCGCCGAAGACCGTGTCGGTCGGCGACCTGTTCGTCGGCGCGCTGATTCCGGGCCTCGTGCTGGTTGGCATGTACATCCTCTACCTCATCGCGGTAGCGATCTTCCAGCCGAAGAAGCTGCCCGCCTTGCCGCAGGAAGAACTGGGGCCGATCGAATGGGGCAAGCTGATCGGTGCGCTGCTGCCACCGCTGGCGCTGATCACCGCAGTGCTCGGCTCGATTCTCGCCGGTTACGCCACACCGACCGAGGCTGCTGCGATCGGTGCCCTGGGCGCGACCTTGCTGTCGATCGCCAAGGGCCAGCTGAATTTCGCCCAGCTCAAGCAGGTAGCCTTCGGCACCACCGAAATCACCTCCATGGTGTTCCTCATCCTCATCGGTGCGTCGCTGTTCTCCCTGGTGTTCCGCGGCTTTGGCGGTGAAGCGCTGATCGAAGATGCCCTGCATTCGCTGCCTGGCGGTGTGCTCGGCGCGTTCCTGGTGGTGATGCTGGTCATCTTCCTGCTGGGCTTCATTCTCGATTTCATCGAGATCATCTTCGTGGTGGTGCCCATCGTCGGCCCGATCCTGCTGGCCATGGGCCTGGACCCGGTCTGGCTCGGCGTGATGTTCGCCATCAACCTGCAGACCTCGTTCCTCACCCCTCCCTTCGGCTTCTCGCTGTTCTACCTGCGCGGCGTCACACCCCGCAGCGTACCGACCAGTGTGATGTACAAGGGCGTGCTGCCGTTCATCCTGATCCAGATCGGCATGCTGGTGGTGGCCTACATGTGGCCCGGGCTCGTTACCTGGCTACCGGAACAGGTCTACGGCCAGTAACTGCAGCTGCAACGCCCGTCCCTCGACGGGCGTTGTGCTTCCTACCGCAGCATCCCGCTACAATCGGCTCCCGCCCGAACGCCTGCCCGCCGATGACAGCCTCCCCTTCTCTGCTCGAACGCTTCCAGGCACTCGACCGTTTCCTGAGCGAGCACCAGGCTCTCTGGCGCCCACGCCCATTCGTTTGCCGAAGCCTGCCGTGGGAAAAGGACTACCCGGAACTAGCCGCCTGGCTGCGAGCACGCTCACTGGCCGACGCCGAAGCCGCGCACAACCAGCCAGGCGAACTCGCCGCACCGGCACCTTTCCCGCAGCTGGCTGCGATCGCCTGCGAGCTGAGCCAGATCGACGAACTGCCCGCAAGCGAGCCGCCGGCTGTGGCTCATCGCCAGAACCTCGACATACCGGGACGCAAATCGCTGCAGATCCAGGCGTTCGGCGCGCGCCTGCACTTTCGCGAAAGGCCGCGGCACTGGCTCGACTGGTGCTCCGGCAAAGGTCATCTCGGCCGGCATCTGGCCAGAAACGGCGCCGCACTGACCTGCCTTGAGTGGGACGAAGCGCTGGTCAACGCCGGCGACAAGCTGAGCGAACGACTCGGCGTCGACGCGACGCACCGCTGCCAGGATGTGCTGGCTTCCGATGCTGGGGACCAGCTGCACGCCACGCATACGCCAGTCGCCCTGCATGCCTGCGGCGACCTCCATGTTCGCCTGCTGCAACTGGCCGTCGCCAAACAATGCCGCCAGCTTGCGGTGGCACCCTGCTGCTACAACCGCATCACCGATGAGCACTACATCCCACTGTCACAGACAGCCGGCGCTTCGTCCTTGCAGCTCACGCGCGATGACCTCGGTTTGCCCTTGAGCGAAACCGTCACCGCGGGCGCACGCGAACGGCGCAACCGCGACCAGTCCATGGCCTGGCGCCTGGGCTTCGACATCCTGCAGCGCCACCTGCGCCAGCAGGACGAATACCTGCCGACCCCGTCGCTGCCCGGCGCCTGGCTGAAGAAAGACTTCGCCGACTACTGCCGCGACCTCGCCACGCTCAAGCAACTACCCGCGCCCGGTGACGAGGACTGGCCGGCACTGGAGCGCACAGGCTGGCAGCGCCTAGCCGAAGTTCGCAACCTGGAACTGGTGCGCGGCCTGTTCCGCCGCCCGCTCGAACTCTGGCTGTTGCTCGACCGAGCATTACTGCTGGAAGAACAGGGCTACCGCGTTCGCCTGGGCACCTTCTGCCCCAGCCAACTGACGCCGCGCAACCTGCTCTTGCTCGCCGAACTCGACGCGCCCGCGCAGAATGTGAAGCGGCCTGAATAAGCCACTGCAAGTCACCGTAACCAAACGGTTTACTCGCCGCGCGCAATGGATATAATGGCGACCCTCAAATGCCGGTATAGCTCAGCTGGTAGAGCAACTGACTTGTAATCAGTAGGTCCCGGGTTCGACTCCTGGTGCCGGCACCATATTGAAAGCCCCGCAATGCGGGGCTTTCGCGTTTCCTGCGGGACGAAAACGAGTTTTCATCTCGCGAGCACGTCCACATATCGTCCACAGACGATCAGGCAGAGAGCAATTGGTTCTTGAGCTTGACGGTTTCCGTAAGGCCTACGCTCAGCGATGTGTATTGAGTGGCGCCCTTCCGGAAAAGGATCGTGCAGCCCGAATCCCAATCGTTGCCGTCCGGAATCACCAAGGATATGTCGTGCAGGTTGATTAGGTACTTATCGCCGGAGGAGTCTGTTACTTCGATAAATTTCATGCTTCGTCCTTCTTGATTTCCGCCGTTGCCAGCGGGTTGAGTGTGACCACCTCAGCCAGGTGCCCCGGGCTGAAGTGGGCGTACTTCATCGTCATCGCAAGCGAGGCGTGGCCGAGTACTCGTTGCAGGGTGAGGATATCGCCGCCGTTCATCATGTAATGGCTGGCAAAGGTGTGTCGCAGCACGTGGGTCAGCTGGCCGGCCGGCAGGTCGAGACCTACCGCGTCGACCGCCTCGCCGAAGCGCTTGTAGCAATCGCCGAACGGCAGAGCGGCCTTGATCTTCTTCTGCAGATCCTCGGTGATCGGCACCGCCCGGTTCTTCGAGGACTTCGTCCTGGTGTAGTGGATCCGGCAGTCGCGCACCTGGCGAGCCGTCAACCCTTCCGCCTCTGACCACCTAGCGCCGGTGGCCAGGCAGTTCCGCGCCACCAGCCCGGCTTTCGGCGAGATCTCGTCCAGGGCAGCGAGCAACGGCTGGATCTGATCGCGTTCCAGGTAGGCCATCTCCGTTTCGTCGAACTTCAGCGCCCGCACCTTCGCCAGCGGGTTATCGCCCACCCACTCCCCAAGTCGCTCGAGTTCGTTGAACACAGCGCGCAGGTAGGCCAGCTCGTGGTTCAAGGTATTGGCGCTGACGGGCTTGGCTTTCTCACCCTTCTTCCGCCCGCTGCCGGCTGTTTCTCGGCCGTACTTGCCGGCCAGGCGATCGGCCCGGTACTGCGTGAAGTGGCTGGTGGTGAAGTCCGACGCCCGCGGGTTGCCCATGCGAGTGGCCATCGCCTGCAGCGCGCGCTCCCGTTCCTCGCCGCGTTTGAGAGTGCGCCCGTGATTGTTGAACCAGAGCGTGACCAGGTCGGACAGCAGTCGCTCGTCCCGCTTGGGCTTCTTCTCGAACGAACCCCGCGCACCGTCGCCCATGATCCGGTTCTGGTAAACCAGCGCTTCGTTCTTCGTCCGGAATTTCTTGCGAATGCGAGGGCCGTTGCGGCCTTCCGGTCGGCAATCGACTTCGTAGCGCCCGTCCTCGAGCTTCTTGATTGACACTGGATCAGACGGGGCTGACTTGCCCGCACTCCGGCGCAATCTCGTCGCACATCAGCCAGAGCGTGTACTTCTTGAACCGCGGGTGGGTGGTGATCTTCAGCAGCGCGAGGGCGCTAACTTCCTTGCGCAAACCCAGCTCGTAGTTCTTCAGGCTGCTCAGGCTGATTTCCACCTCTGCAGCCATTTCCCCCTGCGTCATCCGTTCCCGGGTGCGCATCAATTTCAGCTTCTCACCGAGCTCCATTCTGTCACCCCTTGACATATCCATTTGAATCTCTAAAGTACTCATATGTGTATATATGCAGCACATATGACTAGGAGAGCTTACCAAATGAATATCGTGATCGACACGCCATACACCACAGTTACGGAGCTTGCCCGGCGTACCGGGCAGTCCGAGAGCACGATCCGAAAGGAGATCAAGAACGGTCGCCTCCTCATCCGTGAAAAGACCGAAGGCTCGAAGGAAGCCGTCCTGGTCAACATGATCCACATCGCCATGGAAGCGGCGGAACAGGCCGAGCGAGTCAGAACGGACAACTCCAAATCCAGCTCCCAGCGCTGAGGGGCTAGATATGAAGTTCGAGGAGATCTACCACCGGGATGTGGTCCACGCCCTGGAGAACGACCGGGAGCTGGACTTCCAGGCCATCAGCGACACCTACCTGCAGAAGGGCCTGTGCCCGAGCTGCGGCAAACGCAGGCTTTTCATCAGTCGGAAGAAGCCGTTCCAGCTCAAGTGCAACCGCGACAACGAATGCCAGTTTGAGCAGAAGACCCGCGAACGCTACGCCCACTTGTTCGAGAACCTGAGCGAGCGCTTCCCGAAGACAGAGGCCAACCCCAACGCCACCGCCGATGCCTACCTGCAGCGCAATCGGGGCTTCGACACCAGCAAGTTGCAGGGCTGGTACAGCCAAGCGCGCCGAAAGATGGCTGATGGCAGCTGGGCGGACACCGTGCGTTTTCCGCTCTGCGACGGCTACTGGGAACGGATCATCGATGCCTCCGCCGTAGCGCGGAATGACGGCGACAAGGCCGGCATCAAGGGAAAGATGAGCTACACGAGCCAGGGCTGGGTGCCGCCGGGCCAGGTCATCAACAAGGGCGACCGCGTCTACATCGTCGAGGGCATCTTCCACGCCATCGCGCTGCACCTGGCCGGCTACAAGGTCATCGCCTCGATCAGCTGCGTGAACTTCCCCTGGGACATTGTCGAGGAGAACCGCGGCAAGCTGATCACCTGGTGCATTGGCCTGGACGACGATCCAGCCGGCCGCAAGTACATTCCCAAGTACCTCAAGCAGCTGAAAGAGCTGAACGAGATCGGCTGGGTTGCACTCGCCGGCGAGCGCGACTGGGACGATGTCTACCGCGACGGCGAGCTGAACGATGCCTTCCTTGAGGAGGCCTGCTACCGCGGCCGGCTGTTCACTGCCAGGTCGCCGATGAAGGTCGCCTACCTGCTTTACATGAAAGGCAAGCGCAGCTTCTTCCTGCTCGATTACGAGAACCGCCTGTACTCGGCGCGCATCAACGTGGCCGAGCTGCAGAAAGACTTGGACGGCGACGAGGTGGACGGGCATTACACCGATTTCGCCAAACACTGCACCGTCGCCCAGGTGGCCAACTGCGTGCCTGAGTTTGAGTACATCCAGCGCGACGCCATCACCGGCGATCAGCAGTACTTCTTCCAGTTTCGGTTCCCCAATGCCCAGCAGGACTGCAAGGTGCCGCTGGCCCCGAGCGCAGTGGGCGAGCCCCGCAGCTTCGCCAAGGCCATGCTCGAGCGCACACCGGGCGGTGACTTCCAGGGCGGCGAGCGCGTGCTGGCCATGCTGCGCGGCCGCTGGCTGGAAAACGCCATGACGGTGCGCACCCTCCCCTTCGTAGGCTACGACGAGGAAACCGGCACCTACGTGTTCCAGCAGTTCGGCTATCGGAAGGGGCGCGAGTACCAGGCCAACAGGCATGGCTTCCTGGACGTTGGCCGCAGCGGGCTGAAAACCTCTCTGAACAGCTTCCGCGTAGTGCACGGGCAGGACTTCAAGCCGGACTGGTTCGCCGACTTCCTTGCGGTCAACCACCTCAACGGCGTAGGCGCACTCAGCTGGTGGACCGGTTGCCTGTTCGTCCAGCAGATCCGACAGCGTCAGGGCAGCTGGCCCTTCTTCGAGTTCACCGGCGAAGCCGGGGCGGGCAAGTCCTTCCTGCTGCGTTTTCTCTGGTGCCTGGTGGGCCGGCCCAACCAGGAAGGCGTGAAGCCCAACAGCGAGGGCTCAACCAGCGTCGGTCTGATCCGAGCCTTCTCTCAGGTGAGCAACCTGCCGGTAGTGCTGATCGAGTCTGACACCCAAACCATCGACGCCCAGGGCCGCGTGGTGGTCAACCAGTACAACTGGGAAAAGGTGAAACCGCTGTACGACCACAACGCCACGCTGCGCACGGTCGGCGTGAAGTCCTCGAGCAACGACACCGACAGCCTGATCTTCCGTGGCGCCCTCTGCATGTCGCAGAACGCCAGCGTCGAAGGGCACGAAGCGATCATGACTCGCATCGTCCACATGCACGCCACCAAGGAGCACCACACCCCCCAACTAAAAGCGGTTTCCATCCGGCTGAAAGATCGACCTGTTGAGGAGTTGGCTGGCTACTTGCGCCACTGCCTGGAGAACGAAGCGGCCTGGCTGCAGCGCTACTTCGAAGCCTTTCCCGTCTACGAGAAGCGCCTGCAGGAGAACAGCGCCATCCGCCACCAGCGCATCGTGCACTGCCATGCGCAGATGATGGCCGCAGCACATGCCACCCAGGCGTTCTTTCCCGACTGGAGCGATCGCACCCTGGATCAGCTGCTCAAGCACATCGAGGGCAGGGCCGTGGACCGCCAACAGCGTGTCAGTAAAGAGGACACCATCGCCTCGCGCTTCTGGCAGATCTTCCACTACCTGAACGAGCGCGTGGTGACGGTGCACGAGTCAGGCGAAGCCCCCAAGGAGATCACCCAGGAGACGCTGAACCACAGCGGCGACAAAGGCCTGATCGCCATCAACATCGAGCATTTCCACAACGCCTGCCGGCTCGCAGGGCAGGAGGTGATCCCCGCTGTACAGCTGATGCGCGCCCTCCCACTCAGCACCACCTACCGCTTCCTGGAGAACCGCAAGGTGCGCTCGGTGATCGAGAAGCGCTCCCTCAACTGCTGGGTGTTTGCTCGGGGGAACTGGTCATGCTGAGTCGTATGCGTCAGGCGGGCGTGTGTGTGCGTATAGGCGGATATGACTCCCGGCGTGTATTGCCCCGTCTGGTCCGGAACATCCGGAACATTGAAATTATTGAAAAAGAAACTCTTATAGAACAAGGAGTTACCAATAGAAAACCGTTCCGCCAGCACCGGAACACGGTGGAACGCGCCGGAACAACCTGTTCCGCCATGTTCCGCAATTGTTCCGCCAAGCCCTTTTCACCGGAACGCCCTGTAGACCTTGCTGCGCGCGCCCTCCAGCGATTCGCCCGAAAAACCTGTTCCGGCATGTTCCGGCAGCGGGGGAACACCGCAAACCAGGCTGCAGCCCACGTGCTGCCTGGGCTGCAGCCACATCTGTCTGATGCCTGTTCCGGATGTTCCGGGGGTGTCGCCCCCATGACGCGTGCAGGTGAGGCAAACGCGCCATGACCACCACCGCCCTTTCGCCTGACGAAGCCCTGCTACGGGACTGCCTGGCGCTCGACATGCTGAGCCGCAGGACGCCAAGGCAAATCCGCGAATGGCTCGCTGACCCGACTTTCCCCGACGAGTACCGCGAAGACATGCGCCGCCGCTTGAACCAACTGAGAGAGGAGTACCGCAACCATGAATAGCCAACCACTGATTCCGTTGATCACCGGCGAGCAGCTCGCCACAGCAGCAAAGGCCCTGGGCCCGCTGCTGCCGACCGGCACCGACCCCTTCTTTTCTGCCTGGAAGAAGGGCGCCGAGCTGATCGGCGGCGAAGCGTTCCCATTTGCCCAGGGCGGCATTAATACCTGGGCTGACGCCCAGCTGGGCGCCCTGCCCGCGCTCCTGAAAACCCTGAACAGCCTCGACCTGCCGCGCCGCGCCCTACTGCTGACGATGATCAGCCTGGACCGCCCCGAGCAAGCCCACTGGATCACCCGCGAACTCGGCTTGCACTACGGCCACCTGACCGCCCGCCAGCTGGGCGACGAAGTGTTTGCCGCCACCTTCGATCTACTCCGCACCCACCACTGAAAGGAGCAACACCATGACCAAGCAAACTCAAACCCCCACCGCTAGGCCGATGAACAAGCTGCTGGACGCCATGCACCTCCTTGAGCGCTCCCAAGAAGATCTCATCGACGCTGAGCAAGGGCTGGCCGAGGCCAAACGGTCCTTCGACGAACAGGTAGCCCATCTCAATACCGCCTACACCGCTGCTTGCAACCGCGCCATCGAACTGGGTGAAAAGGCTTTTCCAGAGCAATTCGCGTTGCGCGGCATGGTGCTCACCTTTGACGACGAGGGCGGCTGTTCCGTCGAGCGTCGCGAGTTTGCCGAGCCATATCAGCTGCTGAACTGGGCCAAGAAAGCGGGCGAGGAATCAACCCCATGCGACTGACCTACTGCGCCAACGGCGTCTCCGGCCATATCGATCTGCCGATCGCCTGCGTCGAGGTGATGACCGCCGAATCACTGGCCGAGCTGGCCGCGAGCTGCCACTGGCGCGACCACCACCCGACCGCGCTGCCAGGCGAGCTGACGCGGGTTCACCTGCAGGACCTGGACGGCAAGGAATTGGGAATGTTCGAAGTGCGGCGCGACATGCGCCCGATATTCACGGCCAGCGCCCTACCCGGGCGGGGCTGAAAAGAAGGGTGTCGAGGAGGTGCAACTCCCCGACACCTACCACCAGCAAAGGAGCAACACCATGCAAGCACAACACCCAAGCGGCAGCGGAGCAAAGGCTACCACAGCACCCCGTCACCTATTGGTAACGGCCACGTCCATCGTCGGGGAAGCGCTCGTCAGCTACCAGGTGCATAAAACCGCCGAAGCACGCATCCGCTTGGAAAGCGTGGCCGACATGGCCCACCGGCTCGGCGAACTCACCCCGGCCGACGCCGCGGTGATCACCAAGCTGCTCGCCCGACCCTGCGCCGCGCCCCGTGCCGCTGCGCCTACTTTGAACTGAGGTGCCCCATGCAGAACACTAAACCGCTGGACGACCTGGAGCTGTTCGAGCTGATCGTTGCGGCCTACCCCGAGAAATTCGCCGCCCGTGAAAAGGCTGGCGATGACATCTGGGACGAAGTGATGGAGTTCATCGAATGCGAGCTGTGCGGCGACCAGCTCGAGGACTGGCAAGGGCTTGCACGTTTCCTGGGTCGTATCGTCATGCTCACCATGCCGATGGCGAGTGCGATCACCGGAGAAGCACGGCACTGCCTTGGCCCCATTGAAACCAACAACGGCCAGCACTTCATGATGGCTGCGGTCGTCCGTGACGTTGCGAGCTCGGCCGGCGAGGTGGCCCATGGTTGAAATCCGCACCCGCTTCACCGGCATGACCTACATGGCCACCGTGCGCGGTGAGAAACAGACGGCGAGCTGCACCATCGATGCCCGCCACGCTGCCGAAGCACTGGCCAGGAAGCTGGGCTTGGCGCCGGGCCTGCTCCAGGAACAACCCGACCTGCTCAACCCGCGTGAGCGCACCACGTTCACCCACCCGGGCGACCTGCTCGAGGAGGTGGCCAATGGCTGACGCCGCCGTCCAGGTGCTCGAGGAGCCGCCCGAAAAGCTCTGCAAGAAGTGCGACGAGCACTGGCCGGCCGATAGCGAGTTCTTCTACCGCCAGGCAGCCAAGCCGGACGGGCTGAGCGATATCTGCAAGGCCTGTTACGCCGAGCTGCCCAGCGTGCAGAAGCGCAACCGCGACAAGCACGGCCGGCTGCTCTCGGTATGGGAACAACTGGACCTGGAGCGCACCGGCAGCAACGCGCCGATGTGCATGTGAGGAGAACGCCATGCTGATCGATGGACAACTGATCGCAGTACCCGAGGCGCAGCAGCGACAGGCGCGTGAGCAGCTGGATCTGCCATCCGGCTTTGCGCTGGTGGAGGCGACCCAGCTGCTGCAACACGAAACCGGCAACGGCGTGGTGCAGATCCCGCTGCCCGCCGGCCTATTCGTGGCGGCATTCGAGGACCTGAACGGCCAGCGCCGCTATGGTGTGGTCACGCTGGAGGTCCGCCTAACCTGAAAACGAGGCGACACGCAGCAACAGAAAGAGCGCTCCGGCGCTCTTTTTTGTGCCCGAAGAAACAAAGTAAGAAAGTAAGTAAATAAGTAACTATGTAAATACTTAAATACGGATCAAGGCAGCTCGGGAGCAAAAGGGCTTTTGTGCTTTTGCTCCTTCGCCCTTTTAACGAAATGACGCAATGACGAAGCCGTCAATTAACGCAATAACAAATTCGCCGACATTGACCAACCAGAATCAGGAAAGACGAATTCTAGCCACCAATCCTTACAGAGCCCGTCGCGCGGGCCTCCTAGCACGGTTTCGGCTGTGTCATCAGCACCTGCGAGATTATTTTTATCGGTTCTAAAAAGTGCTTGACGCTGCAAAAAATCGATACCTAAACTTCAAGCCCTGATATGTACCACCAAGGGAACGGTAGTAATGGAACACGAACTTCATTCTGCAATTAACACGATGATCGATGAAATGGAGGACGTAGCAAACGTAGTTGCTTACATGGGAACTGCCGCTGCGGCAGGAAGCGGGGACGCGGCCGTGAACGAGGGGCAGCGGTTGATTCTGCAGATGGTGGAAGTTCGTATCAGGAACAACGTAAAGGCGCTGGCCAGCGCGCTGCGTCAGCCAGTCGCGGCGCCGAGCTGTTCGAACAGCTGACGCTGTTGCGCTCGAGGCAGCTGGCGGAGACGGTCGAACAGCAATTGGTCAACCGCCCCAGCTGCAGGGCGCAGCGCGTGCGAGTAGGTGAGGTTCATCACGAAGGTATGACCGCACAGGGGGTCCAGGCACTGGCAGTAGAGCCTGGCGAAGTTTTCCGAAAGCTCGTCGCGGGATCCGATCCGGGCTTTTCCCCGGCAAGCGTTGCAGTAGATTCGCACCCGTAGCCCCTCCCCCGAGGTATCCATACGGGTACTATTCTGCCACAACATGTAGTGGCTATATCGAATCACGTCACTTATGACGCTCAGCGGTGCCTTCGGAAGCAGAGCGTCAAGTTAGAGCCGGAGAAAAGTGGCTCCGCCAGGGCCACGAAAGAATCCGGCACTTGGAACCCTACGCTGGCGATTCGATAAAAATCCCATCCTTCGACAGCGTGATCGTCCACCTGGGCTTTGAGGTATATCGCCGCTTCCTGCCCGTTTTGCGTGGTGCCCTTAAGATCAATGCTTGGCGGTACCGCCACTATTTTGTACTCGTACATCATCGCCCCGAACGTCATGGCCAATTGCCACAACACAATTGTAAGCTGTCCGTATATGCCAGCAAATATGCACATATGTCGCATTCAGCGCGCCGCCGGCTCGTTCCAGGCCACCCGCCGATCGGCGCGCAGCGTGGCGTTGATCTGCAGGAACAGCATGGCGATGGGCCGGATCTCGTTGTTGGTGAACACGCGGTCGATCTTCTCGATGTCGCCGAAGCCGCTGGAGTTCTCCGGCATGATGCCGGCCAGCGCGGGGTTCATGCGGTGCGCGGCGATCACGTCCGCCCGGGTGATGTTCTTGATGCGCTCGAACTCGTCCTTGGTGGCGACGTCCCCGACCGGAATGATCTGAATCGCCTTTTCGGTACCGCCCGGGATGTTCACGAACATCGAGCGGAAGTTGCCCACCCCTTTGCTGCCCGAGATCTGCTCCTGGAGCTTCTTCTCGTCCTCCTCGGTGAGGTCCGGATCGTTGGTGTAGAAGATGAAGCCCGCGTGGGCGCCGTTGTTGTAGTAGCGGCGGAACAGCGTGGCGCTCTCGTTGAGCAACAGCGAGTGCATGCCGCCCAGGTAGTCCGGCACGCCGTAAACGTTCTGCTCCACGTCGTAGTCCATCACGTGCTCCACCTCGTCTTCCTCGAAGTGCAGTTCCTGCCCCTTGGGCAGCAGCATCACAAAGCCGCCGCCGACCTTGCGCCGCATGTTGATCGCCGGCAGGTGCTGCAGCTCGAGCACCTGGCCGATGATGTTGCGCATGCGCTGGAAGTAGGCCTCGCCGAAGACGATGAAATCGAGCGCCGCGCGCCCCATGGTCTGCGCGCTGCAACCGGCCGAGGGGCGGAAGTCACGCAACAGCAGGTTGCGCTTGAACTTCGGAATGGCGCCGTGGTGAGCGTTGGCGCGCAGCAGCTTGGCCAGCCCGGTGCGCGACACCGGCGGCGTGTACAGGCGCCCGTCGTCGCTGGCGAACACGCCCAGGTACTGCCCCATGTTTTCGGCCAGCACCGATTCGGGCGCGCCGAACGAGAACGCCTTGGGCGCCCGATTGGTTGCTTGTTGCTGCTGCGGTTTGCGCTTTGCCATGGCTGACCTGTTCGAGTGATGACCAGCGGCTGCGCCGCCGTTTGTTGGTGTTGAGGGGTTCATGGGCCAGCGCGTGCATGATCGCCCAGGCGATATCGGCATGGCCGGTGGCGTCGGTGCGCGAGGCGCTGTAGGTGATCTGGCCGCTGGCAGTGGCGCCACGCTTGATCGTCAGGAAGGCCGCGGCGATGTCGTTCCAGCCGGCGTCCCACTCGATGCGGCTGCCCTGGACGGTGTCCTGAGCCTTGAGCACCAGGGCATTCTTCGTCTCCAGGCTGTAGTGGATCGGCGTGGCCCGCGGGAAGAAGTCGCGCACCAGGTCGAATACGCCGTAGCCCACCCCGGTGATGTCGATGCCGATGTGCACGACGTTGAAGCGCTCGGTGAGCTTCTTGACCTGGCCGGCCTGGTAGGTGAACGAGTGTCCTCGCCAGCTGTGCTTCTCCAGGATGCGAAACTTGCCGCCGGCTTCCAGCGGTGGCGCGACCACCACGCAGGTGGCGTCGTCGCGTGTGCGGCTGGGGTCATAACCGAGCCAGACCGGGCTGTTGCCGAATGGGCGCGGGGCGTTCGGGTCGGGGTCGTAGTCGGCCCACAGGCTCTGGTCGGAGTAGCAGCGCTCGAGGTCGGCCAGGCTGAAAACGCTCTGCGTGCTGTCGATGAATTTGCACATGTAGAGCTGATCGAAGCGGTCTTCGTCGTTCTCCAGGCGCAGGCGATCGATATCGAAGAGATCGCAGCCGCCGGCCACGGCGTCCTCGATGGTGATGATCTTGCGCCACTGGCCGTCCGGACAGAGCGCGCCCTGGTGGATGGCCGCTTCGCTGGGCCACTCCTGCCCGAGCTTTTTGCCGCGCTTGCTGTTGCGGAACTCCTCGCCAGTCCAGAACGGGTAGGCCTGATGGGTGACGGCGCTGGGCGTGGAAAAGTAGGTTTTTCGCCACTTTTTGTGGGTGGCCATTGCCCCGGCGAGGCTGTTCAGCTTCTCGAAGTCACGGATCCAGAAGTACTCGTCGATGTAGACGTGCCCGTGGTGACCCTGGGCGGTGCTGCTGTTGGTGCTGAGAAAGCGCAGCTCGGCCCAGGGCTTGCCGTCGCGGCTGAGCACGATGGGGTTGCCGGTGAGCTGGATGCCGAACCACTCGGCAGCGAAAGCGATGATGTAGCTGCGGAAGATCTCGGACTGCGCCCGGCTGGCCGAGAGGAACATCTGGTTGTCGCCGGTCAGCACCGCATCCATGAAGGCTTCGGCGGCGAAGTAGTAGGTCAGGCCCACCTGCCGGCTTTTCAGCACATTGCGGATGCGGCAGGTCAGCGGGTTCTGCTTGGCGGCGAACAGCTCCTGCTGGTAGCCGAACATGTTGGCCGTGAACTTCTCCAGGAAGTCGACTTCGGAGAGGCCGGTGACGTCGTTCTTCGGCTTCTTCTCCCGCCGTTCACCTTTGCCGCCCCGCCGCTGTTGCCGTTCGCCCTGTTGCTCTCTGTCCTCGCTCCGCTCTCGCGGCGCGTCGTGGGCCGACTGCTGCGGCTTGGCGCATTGCTTCAGCAGGCGCTCGCGCACGGTGGTGAGGCGGTCCAGCTCGTCCAGTTCGCCCTTGGCCAGCGTGCCGGGTTTCTCCAGCAGCAGGGTGATGCGCCGGCTGACGGCGGTCAGCGGCTCCTCGTCCGTCAGCATCTCGTCCCAGCCGCCCTTGGCGATCCAGTAGTAGACGATCCGGACGTTGGGCAAGCCGAGTTCGGCCTGTATTTCGCGCGGCTTGGCGCGGCGCAGGTACAGGCGCTTGGCGGTTTCTTTGATCTCGATGGAGTAAGGCATGCGCCGCAGTCTATGCGGCGAAAAAGAGGCAAACGCGCAGATAAATTGCGGGCAATTCCTAGATTTCGCAGCTAGGAACGGGGCGAAAGCAAAGCGTTTGAGGGGTACCTGGGCGGTGCCTATGGTGGCGGCATCTGAACCCCGACAGAGCCGAAAAGTTCATGCCCCGCTCCCTTGTTACCGACTGGAAACGCGTCGCCACCAGCGGCAAAACCGCCGACGGCCGCACGATCGAGGCGCAGGACCTGCGCGACATGGCCGAGGCCTACAACCCCGCGCTGTACACCGCGACGATCTGGTACGAGCACATCCGGTATGTCGGCAGCTTCGGCACCGTCACCGAGCTGAAGGCCGAAGACCTGGAAGACGGCAAGGTCGCCCTGTTCGCCAAGCTGCAGCCCAACGACCGGCTGCTTGCGCTGAACAAGGAAGCTCAGAAGCTGTTCACCAGCATCGAGATCCAGCCCGAGTTCGCCGACACCGGCAAAGCCTATCTTGCCGGCCTGGCCGTGACCGACGAGCCCGCCAGCCTGGGCACCGAGCCCCTGCACTTCTCCCGCCGCGCGGATAAGGGCAACTACTTCGCCAACCTCGAGCCGCTGGGCGAGCTGATCGCCGCGCCCGACACGGACGAAGCCGCCGCCCTTTCCTTCTTCACCCGTCTGTTCAGCGCCCTCGGCAAGGGCGGTCCCGAATCCCCCGCAACCCCCAAAGACGAGAGCACCCCAATGGATCCGAAAACCGTGCAGGCCTTCGCCGCAGCGGTGGACAAGCTCGGCACCGTGGCCACCAGCCTGGAAACGAGCGCTGCCACCTTTGCCGCCAAGCCCACCGAGCCCGAGAAGCCCGCCGTCACCGAGCCGGAAGCCGGCAAAGACGGCGACAAGGCCACCGGTATCACCGCCGAGCAGTTCAACAGCCTGAAAACCTCGCTGGATGACCTGACCGAGAAATTCAACACCGCGCTGAACCAGGGCAAGGGCAAAGACGTGCCCAACACCACTGGCGCGGCCGACGACAAACAAGAGGCCGTGTACTGATATGAGCCTGAGCCAAGCAGCCCGTCTGAAATTCAGCGCCCTCGCCGTTGCGATCGCCACCACCTATGGCGTGGAAACGGTGCGCGAGGAATTCAACGTCACGCCGACCCACGCGCAGACGCTGAACGACAAGATCACCCACAGCTCGACCTTCCTATCCCGGATCAACGTGATCCCGGTCAGCGAGATCAAGGGCGAAAAGGTGATGCTGGGTACCAGCGGCACGGTGACCGGCCGTACCGACACCAGCAACGCCGACCGCGTCGCTCGCAACGTGCTGGGCCTGGACGGCAAGGGCTACGAGCTGTTCGAAACCCACAGCGACGTGGCGCTGAAGTACGCCAGCATCGACGCCTGGGCCAAGTTCCCGAACTTCCCGCAGCGCTATTCCGCCGCGGTGCAAAAGCAGATCGCGCTCGACCGCATCATGATCGGCTGGAACGGGACCAGCGCCGCCGCCACCACTGACCGCGTAGCCAACCCGCTGCTCCAGGACGTGAACAAGGGCTGGCTGCAGATCGCCCGCGAGCAGGCGCCGGAGCAGGTGCTGGCCCAAGGCGCCAAGGTGGCCGGCAAGATCCAGATCGGCGCGACCGGCGACTACGCCAACCTCGACGCCCTGGTGCACGACGTGTCCCTGATGATCGACGAGGAGTTCCGCGACGGCGGCGACCTGATCGCCATAGTCGGCCGCGAGCTGCTGGCCCACGACAAGGCCAAGCTGTACGCCGCCCAGGGCGACACCCCGACCGAGAAAGAACGCATCGAGATGGCCCAGGTGATCGCCACCTACGGCGGTCTGCCGACTTTCACCTGCCCGCACTTCCCAAGCCGCGGCGTGGTGGTCACCAGCTGGGACAACCTGTCCATCTACTTCCAGGACACCAGCTGGCGTCGACACATCCAAGAGAACCCCAAGCGCTCCCAGGTTGAGGATTACAACAGCCGCAACGAGGGCTACGTGATCGAGCAGCTGGGCAAGTTCGCGGCCATAGAGTCAGCCAACGTGGAGTTCGTCTGACATGAGCCTGGCCCTAGCCCATAAGCGCCGCGTGCGCGAACAGGGAGCGGCAGCAGCGGCCACCGGTGCGCGGGCTTACACGCCCGCCACCGCCCTGGTCGGCCCTGCCAACGCCCAGAAGCACCTGGCCCTGATGACCACCGCGTTGGATGCGGACCTGGAGCGCATCAGTGCCATCAACAGCCGCGAGGCACGCCAGGCACTCAAGCGCGACGAGCTGCTGCCCAAGTACCTGGACTACGTGCAGCGCTACCGCGAGTCGGGCCTGAACCACCCGAACCCGGTGCTGATGCAGGTGCTGGTCTGGCTGTTCGACACGGCGCAGTTCGAAGCCGGCATCGAGCTTGCCGATTTCGCGATTGGGCAGGGCCAGCAGCTGCCGGAACGCTTCAAGCGTGACGTGCAGACCTTCGTCGCCGACGAGCTGATCGACTGGGCCGAGGCCGAGCACAAGGCCGGCCGCAGCCCGGAACCCTACGTGTCGCAGCTGCTGCCGCGTGTGGATGGCAACTGGGACGGCTTCAAGCAAGGCGGCGAATCCGAGCGCCCCGCCCCCTGGCAGCTGTTCGAGCGCATCCCAGCCCGATACCACAAGTTGCTCGGCGTGCTGGCCATGGACCGTAAGGACTGGGGCGCGGCTGTTGAGCACCTGAATCGTGCCACCGAGCTGTACCCGGAAATCGGCGTGAAAACGCGCCTTGAAGGTGCCGAGAAGGCGCTGCGCAAGCAGCAGGCCGAAGCCGGTACCGCGTAACCAGCTACCCCCCCCCAGCGGGGCCTGCCCAGGTGTTCCGGCTTTGAGCCCGTACCACCCGACGCAGCCACCCCGCCCTATTCGAGCGGCCAGCGATGAGCTTTTCAGGTAAACCGACCACCCTGGTGGACCAAGCGATAGAGAACGACGGCTTCTGGCCGGACCTCTCCGTCGCCGAGTTCCAGAAGGGCTACCGCCTGCCGGCGGAATACCTGAGCGAGCTGCTGGCCGAGGGCATCGCCTTTGCCATGGGCGAAGTGAACGTCGACCTGGCCAAGCGCAAGGCGGATTGGCAGGTGGCGGGCGTCACCAGCGTGGAAAGTGCGGACCCCATGGTCCTGCCGGAGCGCACATTTCACGTAGCGACGTACAAGCGCGCCGTGTACTGCCGCGCCAAAGCGTACCTGCTGCAGCAGTTCGCAACGGTGAACCGCCGCGAGTCGGCCGAGAACATCGCCAAGGAATCACCCGCCACCGAAGACCAGTTCCTCGCCTTCAGCCAACAGGCCGTGCGCCTGCTGCAAGGCCGTGGCCGGATTACGGCGGTGCTGCTGTGAACAAGCTCCGCGCCCTGACCACCTTTCTGCTCGAGCGCCGTTTGGTCGCTCCGGAACAGCTCGATAGCTGGGCCGAGCAGGTCACGCTCAACCTCACCTGGAAGCCCGACCTGGACGGCCTGCACCTGGGCGACATGCGCTACCGCGCGGTGATCGTGATGGAACGCTTCGCCGACCACCCGGGCCGGCTGATGGCCCTGCTCGGCAGCTGGCTGGAGAACCACGACCCCGACCGGGACGACGATCTGCCGGCGCCGACCTTCGACATCGAGCAGCTGGACAACGACCTGGCCGACGTTGAGCTGACCCTGGAATTCGTCGAACCGCAGTACCTGGCCGAAGCCGATGACGGCGAGATCGAGGCCTTCGGCAAGCGCTGGGCCTTCGTCCCGTTCGACCTGTGGATTGCCGAGCACGGGGAGGTGGCCAGTGGCAGCCAGTAACCCGTTCAACCTGGACGTGCGCGGCCAGCTCGACGTGGCCGCCCAGCTCGCTCTGCTGGACCTGCCGCCCAAGCTGCGCCGCCGGCTGATGAACCGCACCGCCCTGCGCATTCGTACCGGGTGGCGTAAGCGCGTCCGTGAACAGGCCGACCTGCACGGCAGCGCCTTTGCTCCCCGCGCTCGCAAACGCAAGAAAGGCCAGAAGCCAAAGATGCTGACCGGCCTGGCCACCGGACTATCCGTGGTGCGCCTGACAGAGGACGCCGCCGAGCTGGGCTGGGGCAAGCGCAAGACCGCGATGATCGCCGGTATCCACAACGCTGGGATGGTGCAGCGCCGCACCGCCGGCCAGATGCGCGCCTTCAGCCGGGTCACCCCGCTGATGGCGACCGCCGAGCAGGCCAAGCGCCTGCGCCGGCTCGGTTTCAAGATCCGCGCCGGCAAGACCAAGCGCGGCGGCCAGCGCTGGCTACGGCCGTCCTCGGACTGGATCGTCCAGAACATCAAGTACAGCCAGGCGGGCCTGCTGATTCGCCTGCTCAAGCAAGAGAAACCCGGCCCCACCAGTTGGGAGATCGAGCTGCCCAAGCGCGAGTTCTTCGGCGTGGCCAACCAGCAGGAAGTCAACGAGCTGATCGCCTACCTGCTCCCGCAAATCCTTAACTCACCCCGCTAGCGAGGCACTGCATGGCACTCGGCAAAGTCAGCGTCAACAATCTCAACCTCGGCCAGGGTGCCGTGACCGAGATCGAGCGCTATTTCCTTTTCATCGGCCCGGCCGCGGCGAACGTCGGCGAGCTGATCCCCCTGAACACCCAGAGCGATCTAGACGCGGCGCTGGGCGTTGCCGACAGCGACCTGAAACGCCAGGTGACCGCGGCGCGCCTGAACGGCGGCGACCGCTGGGCCTGCCTGGCTGCGCCGATCGACGCGGTAGCCGGCAGCTGGCAGGACGCCCTGGAGTACTCCCAGCAGCAGGGTTTCTCGGTCGAGGCGGTGGTGATCACCTCGCCGGTGACCAGCGGCGCCGAGCTGAGTGCGATGCACGACGCCGCGGTGATGCTGAACAGCACCTACGGCCGCCGCGTGTTCGTGATGGCGGCAAGCGCCGGTTGCGATCCGGACCTGCAGACCTGGAGCCAGTACCTGATCGAGCAGCGCGCCATTGTCCAGGACCTGGCCGCGCCGCGCGTGCTGGTGGTACCGCAGCTGCACGGCAACGACCTGGGCGTGCTGGCCGGGCGCCTGGCCAACGCCGCAGTGAGCATCGCCGACAGCCCCATGCGCGTGGCCACAGGCGCTGTGCTGGGCCTGGGCGAAACGCCGGTGGACGTCGACGGCATCCCGCTGCCTTCGGCCATCCGCGCCGAGCTGGACAGCGCCCGTTTCAGCGTGTCGCAGACCTACCCCGACTACCCGGGCGTGTTCTGGGGCGACGGCAACATGCTCGACGCGCCGGGCAGCGACTTCCAGGTGGTGGAGTACCTACGCCTGGCGGACAAGGCCGCGCGCCGGGTGCGCATCCTGCTGATCCAGCGGGTCGCCGACCGCCGCCTGAACAGCACCCCCAATTCCATGGCCGCGGCCACCAGCGCGCTGATGGCGCCCCTGCGCGCCATGTCGCGTTCGGTGCAGTTCGCCGGCCAGGTGTTCCCGGGCGAGATCGAGCCGCCGAAAGACGGCGACATC
This sequence comes from Stutzerimonas kunmingensis, assembly GCF_021432085.1. Taxonomy (GTDB): domain Bacteria; phylum Pseudomonadota; class Gammaproteobacteria; order Pseudomonadales; family Pseudomonadaceae; genus Stutzerimonas. The sequence continues at coordinate 4,401,805 of NZ_CP090366.1, forward strand.
GTGCTGGTGTGGCAGAGCAAAACGAAGGTCGAGGCCTACCTGAAGCTCAAGCCCTACAACTGCCCGAAAGACCTCACGGCGAACATCGCCCTCGACCTTTCCAACGACGATTCGGAGTAAGCCCGCATGGCACGTATCGGTGGCAAAAACTTCGACGTGAACCTGGGCGATCTGCTGGTTCACGTCGAGAGCTGCACCCTGGACATCACCGACAACACGGCGGTGGCGCAGGACAAGGGCGTGCCGAATGGGCACGTGGACGGCGACGTTTCCGCCGGCGGCGAGATGGAATTCGACACCGCCAACTTCAACCTGCTGATCGAGGCCGCCAAGCGCGCCGGCAGCTTCCGCCAGCTCGATCCGTTCGACTCGGTGTTCTTCGCCAAGGCCGGCGAGGAGGAGCTGCGCGTGGAGGCCTTCGGCTGCAAGTTGAAGGTATCCAGCCTGCTCAACATCGACCCCAAGGGCGGCGAGAAGAGCAAGCACAAGGTGCCCTTCGACGTCACCAGCCCGGACTTCATCCGCATCAACGGCGTGCCGTACCTCGCCGCTGAAGAGATCGAGGGCCTGCGCTGATGGCGGACTGGGTCGATCGCGCGGTTGACCGCGAAGAACGGGAGCTGGAGCGCGCCCTGGCCGCCCAGCTGGCCCGCTCACCGAACGGCCCGAGCCTGCACCACTGCCAGGACTGCGACGAGGAGATCCCCGCCAAGCGCCGCGCGTTGGGTGGGGTGACCCGTTGCACCCCGTGCCAAACCCTTTTCGAGAAGCGAGCCACCCGATGAGCAAGAGCCCCTGGCCGAACTTCAGCTACGCCGAGCTGCGCTGCAAATGCGGCCGCTGCGGCAGCGACGGCACCGAGATGGACCCAGCCTTCATGGAGGCGGTGCAGCAGCTGCGCGAGCTGTACGGCCAACCGCTGGTGGTGAGCAGCGCCTACCGCTGCCACCAGCACCCGGTGGAGGCGCGCAAGACCAAGCCCGGCGCGCACAGCACCGGCGCGGCGCTGGACATCGCCTGCAGCGGTGCGGCGGCGGTTTCCATCCTGCGCCTGGCCATGACGCTGCCCTTCACCGGCATCGGCATTCAGCAGAAAGGCAGCGGGCGGTTCATTCATCTGGACATGGCGCCGGCCGAGCAGCTGCCCCGCCCGATGATCTGGAGCTACTGACCATGAAGTACTCGTTCAAGACCCAGCTGTTGGCCTGCGCGCTTGCCCTGGTCACCACCCTCGGCATTGCCGCTTGTACCGGTAGCAACCCGGTGGCCACCGCCGCCGGCACGCTGGTGAGCCGCTACTGCGCGGCGCCGGAGATCGGCCGCAGCGTGCTGCGTGAGGCGATCGCCACCAGCACAGCGCCGAACCGGATCCGCGTGGAGTGCGCCGCCGATGCCTTTTGAAAGCGACCTGGAGCTGCGCCATGTGCCCGGCGACGCGCTGTGGAAGGTGGTCAAGCCGCTGCAGTACCGCACCGCCGACGGGCGCCGCGTGATCGTGCCGGTGGGCTACCGCACGGACCTGGCCAGCGTGCCCCGCCTGGCCTGGCGCATCGTGCCGCGCGACCACGTGCAGGCCCGCCGGCCGGCCGTGGTGCACGACTTCATCTACACGAACCTGACCCACCGCTTCACCAAGCGCGAGGCGGACAGGATCTTCCACGCCGCCCTCCTCGAGGAAGGCATGAACAAGGCCCTGGCCTGGCTGATGCACACCGCGGTGCGCATTGGCGGGCGTGGCAACTGGAGCGCCTGACATGGGCCTGCTGGAGAACCTGATGAACCTGCTGCCGGAGCTGCTGCTGACCGCCGTGATCGGCTTCCAGGCACATCTGTTCCGGCAGGTGAGCGAGGCGCGACGCGAGCACCTGGAGCTGCGCGTGGAGATTGCCCAGAACTACCCGAAAACCACCGATTTCGAGCGTGCCATGGACAAGCTGGAAAGCAACCTGCGCGCCCACATCGAAGCCCTTATGAGGAACAGAGCATGACCGCACAACGCCAGATCGTGATCACCATCGGCGCCGCCGACTTCACGTTCAACCTGTCCGCCCAGGACGTGACGAAGTACTTCAACGCGCTGACCCCAAGCAACAAGGTCGCCCCGGGCCACAACCTGCTGACCACCACCGTGCAGGCCGACCAGAAGGAGGCCCTGCGCCCGCTGCTGGGCAACCCGGTGCTGACCATGCAGGTGGCCGGCGCGCTGCTCGAGGAGTACAGCCCGGACGTTGAGGTGGCGGTAAAAAAGCCCTCCACCGAGCTGAACGACTGACCGAAGACGGCCTGGGCCAGCTGATGGCCCTGGCTGAACGCTGGCTACCTGGCGCGGCGCCCACCCCCGAGAACATGGGCACCGCCAAGTGGCTGGAGGACGAGTACTGGAGACGCATGGAGATCGCCGTGGCGAACGGCATTGCCCACGCGTTGAATGGATAGCAAAAGCCCGGCACTTGGCCGGGCCCTGGTGGACGTCAATGAGTTCTGCGGCCTGCTTAAGCGCGCTTCTTCCGCTCAGTCTGCATGGCCTCCCAGCCTTTGCAGGCGAGGGCCAGCGTGCGCGGTACGGGCTCGCGCCCGTTGCTGTAGCGGCTGATGGTGCGCTTTGCCACGCCGAGCGCTACCGCGGCTTGCTCCAGACTGAGGCCGCTGCGGCCACGCCAGCCGATGAAGGTGCGGGTGTTCTCGTCCGGCGCAGCCTGGGCCAGGGCGTCGAGGTACAGCGTGTCGGCGCCGATCTGGATATCCAGCGCGGGCCACTCAACCGTCCAGCCATCATCACCCAGCGCAGCGCAGGCGAACGCCTTGCGGTCTCGCAGGGGCTTGAGACCAGGATAGGTGGCCAAGTCCTGGCTCATATCCAGCAGCAAGCTGCGCCCGTCGACGAAAGTCAGGGCCAGCTTGTTGCCGGGGCGGGCCTGCACAGCCCGCAGGCGGGGGCGCTTCATGGATGCCATAGGTTCCACTCCTTCAGCAGAGCAATTCGGTTCTCTCGCACCCACGCCAACGCTTCTTCAAGCACGACCTTGGGCGCTTTACCGACCATAACTTCGCCTGTTTCCAGGCTGATCTGTACGTCCACCCCGGCGCCGGTCAAGTGCACATGCGGCGGTAGGTGGTCCTTCTCCCGCAGCTCGATGCGGTACTTATCGCGGAATCGGTGTTTGGTAGACATGGCCGGACTATATCGCCAATTTGGCGATACCTCAAGCGAGGTGCCCCATGGCAACTAACAGCGCCGCGCTCAATTTCATCCTGAAGCTGACCGACCAAGTCAGCGCCCCGCTGGGCAAGGTGAAGATGGGCTTCAACGAGCTGGCCGAGAAAGGTCAGGACAACATCCGGCAGATGGGCTTCGGCCTGGCCGGCATGGTGGGCGCTGGGCTGGCCATCAACGAATCGCTGCAGCCGGCGCTGGAGATGAACCGTGCCCTGGGCGAGGTGAAGTCCCTCGGCGTGGCCGAGGACGCGCTGCAGCGGCTGAACGACAAGGCGCTGGAGTTCTCCGTGGCCTACGGCGCGAACGCCCGTGACTTCGTGGCCTCGGCCTATGACATCCAGTCGGCGATCGCCGGGCTCACCGGCGAGCAGCTGTCCTCTTTCACCAACGCGAGCAACCTGCTGGCCAAGGCCACCAAGGCCGACGCCGGCACGATCACCAGCTACGTCGGCACCATGTACGGCATCTTCAAGAACCAGGCCGACGCCATGGGCAAGGCCGAGTGGGTGGAGAACCTGACCGGCCAGACGGCGCTGGCTGTGCAGATGTTCAAGACCACCGGCAAGGACATGAGCGACGCGTTCACGTCGATCGGCGCCAGTGCGACGTCCGCCGGCATCGGCCTGTCCGAGCAGGTGGCCATCCTCGGCACGCTGCAGGCGACCATGGGTGGCGCCGAAGCCGGCACCAAGTACAAGGCCTTCCTGTCTGGCGTTGGCGGAGCCCAGGAAAAGCTGGGCCTGTCGTTCACCGACAGCCAGGGCCGGATGCTGCCGATGCTGCAGATCCTGGAGAAGCTCAAGGGCAAGTTCGGCGACACGCTGGACGTGGCCGAATCCGACGCGCTGAAAAAGGCGTTCGGCTCCGATGAGGCCGTGGGGCTGATCAAGCTGCTGATGACCGACACCACGGGGCTGGCCAACAGCATGGAGCAGCTTGGCAACGTGCACGGCCTCGAGCAGGCCGAGAAGATGGCCAAGGCCATGGTCGACCCCTGGCAGCAGTTCGGCGCCGCAGTGCAGGCGCTGCGCATTGCCTTCGGCCAGGCGCTGATTCCTATCCTGACCCCGCTGATGGAGCGGCTGACCGGCATTGCCGGGACCATGACGCGCTGGGCCGGGCTGTTCCCGAACATCACCCGCCTGATCGGCATCGCCACGCTGGTGGTGTTCGGCCTGGCTGCCGGTATCGGCGCGATCACCTTCGTGGTGGCCCTGGCGAAGACCGCCTGGCTTGGCCTGTCTGCGGTGTGGACCATCGCCACCGCCGCCGCCTGGCTGTTCAACGCAGCGCTATGGGCCAACCCGATGACCTGGGTGGTGGTGGGGCTGATCGCCCTGGGCGTGGCGATCGGCGCCGCGATCATCTACTGGGACGAGATCACCGCGGCGATCATGAACACCGCCGCCTTCCAATGGGTATCGGCCCAGCTGACCGCCCTTTCCGATTGGTTCGCCTCGATGGGTGGCTGGAGTGGCATGGCCAAGGCCGCGTGGGACGGCATCCTGGCGATCTTCTACGGGGCCATCAACGGCCTGATCGCCATGCTGAACAAGATCCCGGGCGTCGAGATCGATGCCCAGTTCAGCGCCATGCCGGAACTGCCTGGCGCGAACGCGGTGATGACCGCGACGGAGCAAGCCGAACGGGCGCAGAAAGCCCATGCCACGATCAACAACGCCATCCCGAGCCTTTCCCCACAGCGCGCCACTGCGGTGCCGCCGGGCGGCCTGCTGACCAGCATCCAGAACACCAGCAACCAGGACAAGGGCACCCGGGTTGAGAAAGTCGAGATCCACACTGGCAAGGCAATGAGCCCGCTCGAGCTGGAAAACATGCTGGGTATGGCGGTGGGCGGATGAGCGACTACATCGACCTGCTGATCGCCGACAACGACCTGGTGCTGGACCTGTCCCGCCAGCCGCTGCTGGTGGACGACCGAGCCAGCATCGCCCAGGACATCGCCCACATGATCCGCGACAGCGGCCTGCTGGTGACGCTGGTGGCCGAGCGCGACCGGCTGCGCCAACGCGACTGCATCCAGCAGATGGAGCTGCTGGTGGAGGCCGACGAGCGCTTGGTACCCGGCACCGCACTGATCACCCAGGTGGAGCCAGGCCAGTACCTGGTCACCGCCAAGACCTTGAAATTCGGCAGCATCGAGGTGGCCCTGTGAGCGACGTGGACTTCAAACAAGCGCTGATGGATGCGGGCATCCCCACCACCGAGGCGGGCCTGCGCCAAGCCTGGGAAAGTGAGGTGACCGCCCAGGGCAGCAAGCTGAGCAACACCAGCGCGTACTCACCGTTCTGGCGTGTCGTCACCGCCCTGGTGACCAAGCCCGTGTTGTGGTTGCTGGAGTTCGTCAGCGGCACGGTGCTGCCGAACTTCTTCGTGAAGACCGCCACCGGCGCCTGGCTGGACATGCTGGCCTGGGCGGTGAACGTGGAGCGCAAGGGCGCGACCAAGGCGCGCGGCGTGCTGCTGTTCACCCGCCTGGAAGCCGGCGGAGCGCTGGAGATACCGGCCGGCACGGTGGTGCAGTCCGCCTCGATCAACGGCCACGTCTACCAGTTGGTCACCACCACCGCCGGCACCTTTACCGACGGGCTGATGCAGTTGGAAGTCCCGGTGGAGGCGGTGGACGTCGGCAGCGGCTACAACCTCGCGCCGGGCTATTACGCCATCCTGCCGCAGCCGGTACCGGGCATCGCCGCGGTGGTGAACAACGAAGGATGGCTGGCTTCTCCGGGCGCCGATCCGGAGCCGGACAGCGAGCTACGCCTGCGCGTGCGCAACCAGTTCTCGGCGGTGAACCAGTGGCACACCGACGCGGTGTACCGCGCCATGATCGCGGCCTTCCCGGGCGTGCGGCCCGATGGTGTGTACTTCGAACATGGCGCGCCACGCGGCCCGGGCAGCGCCAATGCCTTTGTGTTGTTCGAGGCGGACGTGCCGGGCGAAACATACCTGGAACAGATCAACGCGCACATCCGCGACGGCGGCAACCATGGCCATGGCGACGACCTGCAGGTGATGGTGATGCCGGAAACCCTGCACGACATCAGCCTGACGATCTGGCCGCGCTCAACCTTGACCGCGACGCAACGCGAGACGCTGCGCGAGGAGGTGGCGCTGTTCGTGCGATCGGCGTTCCGCGAGAGCACGCCACGTGATTTCCAGCCGACTTTGACGTACCCGCAGTCGCGCTTTTCATTCAGCCGGCTAGGCGAGGAGCTGCATCAGCAATTCCCGGGCATCGAGTCGTTGGATTTTACGAATGCGGACATCGTGTCCGAGCTGAGCATCCCGCGCATCCAGAGCCTGGAGGTGGTGAATGCGTAAGGGAGGAAAGACGGCGACCGGCGAAAACCAATGGGGAGGGGCGTCCGACCGGCCGGCCGTCACACGCACTGACCGGTGCACGGTAGCGAAGTTCCCGGAGGAGGTGCGCCGATGATCAAGCTCGAGCTGCCCTTCTGGCTCGCCGGTACCGAGCTGAACAAGCTCAAGGCCGCGGCCTCGTCCTGGTGGGCAAAGGTCGAGGGCTGGATGCGCTGGCCCCTGCTGCAGATGGATGCGGATACCTGTCACCTGACCATCCTGGATCTGCTGGCCTGGCAGCGTGACATCACCCGATTCAAGGGCGAACCCGAGGCGCTGTACCGCCTGCGCGTGAAGTTCGCCTTCATCAACGCAGTGGACGCCGGCAGCGTCGCCGGCATGAAGCGGATCCTGCAGCGCCTGGGCGTCGGCTACGTCGAGATCGAGGAGCGCCAACCCGACCGCGACTGGGACGTGGTGCTTCTGCAGCTCACCGACGGCCAGCTGGCACAGAACCCAGAGCTGCTGCGCGTGCTGATCCAGCAGTACGGCCGCACCTGCCGCCGCTACGACTTTTCCACCATCACACCGGTGCCGCTTTCCGTGGCACTGGTCGATTTCAACGACGACCAGCAGACGCTGGTTGCCAAGCTGTAGGAGAGCCACATGGGTGCCGCCATTACCCTCGCCGGTGCAGACCTGATCGCGCAGAAACAAGTCGCCAAGGAAGGTCTGGACGTGGTGCGCTTCATCTTTGCCAACGTGCCAGGCCTGAATCACTCCGCTGCGGTGGACCGCGCCGCAGGGTTGCCGCCGGCAGAGCAGATCGTCCACACGGCTGTCATTCCTGCTGAGAACAAGGGGTACGTAAACCCCAACCAGGTGGTGTACAGCGTTCAGGTCGGTTCCGACGTAGGCGACTGGGACTTCAACTGGATTGGTCTGGAGACCGCGGAAGGCGTGCTTTTTGCCGTCTCTTACACGCCGCTGCAGCAGAAGCGCCGCAACATCCCGCCGCTACAGCTGGGCAACAACCTAACCCGCAACTTTCTGGTCGTGTTCGACGGCGCCCAGGCGCTGACTGGCATCACCATCGACGCCAGCACCTGGCAGCATGACTTCACCGTGCGCCTGGCCGGCATCGATGAGCGCGAACGCCAGAGCAACCGCGACATCTTCGGCCGAGCGTGCTTCTTCGGCAGCGCACTGCAGCTAGAGAAAGTGGGCTCGGTGTACCAGCTCAAGCCGGGCACCGCCTACGTGGAAGGGGTGCGGGTGCAGCGTTCTACCGTGCTCCCGGTTGTTCCGCCAGGCTTCCCTACCACCGCTTGGCTCGACGTTGCCCTGCAGCGAGAGCTGAATGACGTGGTGGCCACCTGGAGCGTGGTTTGGGGCGTCGGAAAGGTCGATTACGTAGACACGGCCGGCGTGCAGCACTACTGCGTCGCCATCGCGGATCTGCCGAACAGCAACACCGTTGCCGATAGCCGCCCGGTGGAGAACATCGCGGGGCCGCTGGTGGCGCACTTCGCAGCTCGCGTCGGCGACTACGCCGGCCTGCGCGCCAGAGCGACCACAAAGGGCGACGTGGGTCTGGGCAACCTGCCGAACGCCAAGAGCGACGACGAGAACACCAATGACAGCGAGATTCTGGCGACCACGAAAGCAGTGAAGCGGGTGCTCGACAGGGTGACGGGGCTTCAGTTGCTCGATGCAACAACTGACCCTGTCACCGTCACCTTACCGGCTGCAACCGCCGAGCTGGGTATTGTCGAGTTAACGGTACGGCGAGTCGACGCGACTACGAACGCAGCGGTAATTGCGGCCAGTGGTGTAGACAAACTGATGTTAGATACGACGTCGAACGCCGCGGGGCAAGCATCCACAGAACTGCTATTTGCGGGCGATTGGATGCGCTTACGCAGCGACGGTGCCGGTCGATGGTGGTGCGTAGGTCAGGCACAGTTACCAAGCAATGTTGCTACAGGCCAGACCATATTCAGCACACCTGGTGTGCACTCATTTGCGGTACCGCCAGTGCTGCGCGGCGGTCGGCGAACACCCAGGGTCACTGTCATCGGGGGCGGTGGCGGCGGCGGTGGCGCAAGTTCAAGCCAAAACTACAACGCAGCGGCGGGAGGAGGCGGCGCGGGAGGGAGCGCAAGAAAACTCGTTCCCCTCGCCGGTATTACATCAGTAACGGTATCGGTTGGCGATGGTGGGGGCGGTGGCACCAGCGGACTCAACACCGGTACGGGTGGCGAAACCTCAAGCTTCGGCGCTTATTGCAGCGCAACGGGTGGTACCGCAGGTAATTCGGTTGCTGGTGGCGTTGCTGTGGCAGGAACCGCCGCTGGTGGTGGAGGTGGCAGTGGTACGGGTGGCGCTATCAATACATCCGGTGGAGGCGGTCAGCCGGGCGTTTGTCAGTATCCAACTGTTGCTGGCAGCACAGTCGGAGGGGGACACGGTGGCGTTTCGTCTCTCTCAGGCGGCAATGGCTTCGGCAGCGGCGGGAAAGGCGCTGCATCTTCGGCGAATACTGTAGCAGGCCAGAAAGGGGCACCTGGCGCAGTAATTATTGAGTGGTGATTACGATGTGGGCACGTGTTGAAAACGACACCGTAGCGGAACTTACAACCACAGATCCGGACGGGCGATTCCACCCGTCACTTTGTTGGGTACCCTGCAGCGATAATGTCGAACTGGGCTGGCTTTACAGTGAAAAAACCTTCTTCCCGCTCCGTCGTTCGATCGCCCTTGACCATGCGTTTAGAACGTCCAGTATCAACCGCGCCTGCGAAGCTTCCATTACCGCAGGCTTCACGTCGGACGCCCTAGGCGCTCCGTACTTCTACACCAGCCAACTGGACGATCAGCTGAACCTGACCGGGGCCATCCTGCGCGGCCTAGACATGCCCTACGCCTGCCGCGACGTCCAGGGCGCGAAGGAATTCCGCCTGCACACGGCTGAGCAACTACGCCAGGTCGGCGACGACTTCACCCTGTACAAGCTGCAGCTGCTGCAGCACGCCAACACGCTGAAACAGCAGCTGGACGCCGCGCTCGATGCTGGCGACCTCGCCGCGCTCGAGGCGATCAGCTGGGAGGCGCCGCAGCCGTGACCTGGGCCCCGGTGACCATGCGCTGGCCCGAGCAGGCCACGCAGTGGATGGCAGCGCTCGACGACGCCAAGACGCTCGCCGGTGGCGAGCTGGCCAGCACGGCGCAGCGCCTCGCCGGGCTCGATGGGCTGGCAACGACCAACCCGGGACCGGTCGGCGGTGCCGCCGTCGGTGCGATCGCCACCGGGCGCGCGGCGCTGGGCAGCCAGCTGGGCGAGGCGCCTGCGTGCCTGGCGGTGACGCCGTTCCAGAGCGGCATCGGCCAGGGGCGCGGCAACCAGCGCTTCCTGTCGGCGCCGAACCTGCTGCAGCAGCTCGCCGGCAAGCTGGCGGACCCATCCGACCAGGGCAAGCCCAGCGGGCCGCAGTACGCCCTTTCCTTGCTGTTCCTTTCCACCCGGTTCGACCAGCTGGCCGACACCCTGGCGCGCTTCAATGCCCTCCTGCCTGTACCGGACCTGGTGCGCACCGAGCGCCGCGCCCGACACCTGTCGCGCCTCGAGGCCGAAAAGTGGGAAATGCCCAGCGCCGACCCGCTGCCCCGCTGGGGCGCGCTGCCGCTGGAGCGCTGCACGGTGACCAAGGCGGCCAAGCAGTCGATCGGCGGCCAGCTGGCGATGCTGGAGAGTTACGCCGCCGACAGTTCGCCGATGGCGGACCTCGCCGCGCTGGCCGGCCGCAAGGCCAGCCAACAGCAGGGCCGCGACCAGCAGCTAGCGGACCTGAAGGCACTGCTGGCGAACGGCAGCGCCGACACCAGCATGCGCGCCCGGCTGATCGGCCCTGGTGATGCCAGCGAGCTGCGCCGGCAGCTGCTCGAGGGCGATGCGCCCGGGCATGAATGGGTATTGAGCGCGGGCCTGCTGCTGGTGGGCTCGCTGGACGGGCTGAGCTTTGTGCGGGAGCTGGTGGGCCTATGACGCTACTGCTCGACGGTGAAAAGGTGCAGGGCAAAGGCCTGAAGATCACGGCCAACCTGTGCATCGAAAGCGACGACATGTCCGGGCAGACGAGCAACAGCGCGTCGGCGCACAAGGGCTTCAAGCCGAAGACGCTCACCGTCTCGCTGCTGATCCGCTTCGCCGATCGGGAGCAGCTGCGCGACCTGATGCGCCTGGCAGAGGCCACCGAGGGTGGCGGCCAGCTGAAGACGTACCGCATCGTCAACGACACCGCCACGGCCTTCGGCGTGCGCCAGGTGCAGTTCTCCGATGGAGTGAGCGCGCGTGAGGACGACACGCTGGCGGCGTGGCGCGTGCAGTTCACCCTGGCAGAAAAGCTCTCCAACCCCGAGCGGGTAGAGAAGCGCCGCCAGCCCAGCACCGTCACCAGCCAGTCCGCGCCCGGGCAGGCGGTCAGCTCGACCGCCACCGCCGCCGGCGATGGAGCAGCTGCACCAGGACAGGAACTCACCGGCTTCGAAGCGACGCTGAAGAAGCTGGACAACTACCTGGGCGGTTCCTCATGAGCATGAAACTGCACAAGGTGCTGACCATCGGCGGCACCGCTTTCCCGCTGGTCAAGGACGAGGTGCGACTGGAGCTGAAAAGCCCTGGCCGCGCCTCGTTCACCATTCAGGCCGATGCCCCGGTGAAGGGGCTGGTGACGCTGGACATCGGTTACAACGAGGCAACGCTGCAGCGCCACTTCATCGGCTACGTGGAGCGCTGCACCGCGGCCAACAGTGTTCAGCAGGTGCTGATGTGTCGAGAGCTGGCGGCGATCCTGGCGAACCCCATGCCGATGAACCTTCGCCATGTCGACATGACGATGGTGCTTGCTGCCATCAGCGAGAAAACGGGGCTGCGCTTCCGCGTGCCCGAGCGGCCCTATGCAAAGGTGAAGGCGCCCTTCTTCTACAGCCTGGCCGCCGGGTACCAGGCGATGGACAGTCTGGCACGCGTGTTCAACATCCCCGACTTCATCTGGCAGCAGCAGGGCGACGGCGAGCTGTTCGCCGGCAGCTGGGCGGATAGCTTCTTCGGTGCTCGAGCACCGCTGCAATTGCCGGTCGAGCTGTTCGACGGATACCAGGGCAACCAGAGCGCCATGATCGCGGCCCTGCCCGGCCTGCGGCCTGGTGCATCGATCAACCAGGGCGAGCGCATCACCAGCGTGACGCTCGCCGACAGCAAGATGGCCATCCGATGGACGACGCAATCCGCCGCAGCGTAGAGCGGCAATTCCCCGAGCTGACCGGCGGCTACCACCTGCCCCGCTTCGGCCGCGTGGTGGCGGTACCGGATGCGCCGGCGGCGCCCGGCCTGTGCGACGACTTCCGACCGCGCTTCGCCGTGGACGTGGAGGTGCTGCTGCCGGACGGCGAGCCCGATCCGGATCTGCCGATTCTTTCCAGCGTGCCGCTGCCGGCGCCGAATGGCGGGCAGGAGGCGGGCTTCTTCGGCTTCGCAGAGGAAGGCACGGTGGTGGTGGTGTGCTTCGCCTATGGCCTGCCCCACAAGCCATTCATTCAGACCGTGCTGCCGCACGGGCTGAGCCTGCCGCGCGTGCCGAAAGGCGACCAGGTGTGGCAGCACAGCGAGGCCTGCCAGCAGCGCGTGGACGCCGACGGCAACTGGCTGCGCCAGACGGACGGGAAGATCGAGGACAAGGCGGTGGAGCGCCAGGTGGAAGCCCTGGACAACACCGAGCGCTACCAGAACCACACGGTGGGGGTGGACGACCATTCCACCGAATCGGTGGGCGGCATCAAGAAAGTCGAGGCGCTGGGCGCGCTCAAGCTGCTATCCGGCGGCTCCGCCAGCCTCGCCGCGGTGGACGACCTGCACCAGGCCACCGGCCGCGACCTCAACCTGGTGGTGGGCCAGAAGCACAACGCCACGATCGGCGGCGATATGCAGGAGCGCATCCAGGGCATCCGCCGCAGCATCGCGCCGAAGACGTGGCTGGGCTCTGCCAACGTGAACCTGCTCCAGGTGGTGTGCGATCTGCTCGATCTGGTGGAAGCGATGAACACGCAGCTGGCTGGGCACACTCACCAGCCGGGGCCGACGCCGAGCCCGGGTGATGCGAGTGGGTTTACGGCGAAGGCACAACAAGCCGCTCATCTGTCCGGGGCGTTGAAAACGGTGACGGCTGCCCCATAAATGCCATATATACTGTATATATTCCCATGAGCAGATGAAATGAGTATCATCGCGCGCCCCAAAATGGGATATCGTCTCGATACGATCATGGCAACTGGGGAAGGAGGTTAGGCACATGGCTTCGTCCGAAGCTGTAGCAAACTACTTTATTCAGAAGTCCTTCAACGAAGGGGTTTCTCTGACCCCTATGAAGCTGATCAAGCTCGTTTACATCGCGCACGGCTGGCATCGGGGCTATTTCCACAAGAACCTCATCGATGACGGCGTACAAGCGTGGCGATATGGGCCAGTGATCCCGGAGCTGTATCGAAACATCCGACGCTACGGCCGAAACAACGTGACAGGTTTTATCGATGGCTATGGGATTATCGGTGACCAGGCCAACCCTGCGCCTGACGAGAACTCTTTGGCGTTGCTCGAGCACGTTTGGAAAACCTATTCTCGTTACGACGGCCTTCAGCTCTCCGCGATGACCCACCAGCGCAACACGCCATGGGACATTACCTGGAGAGATTGCGACGGGAATAGCTATGCACAGCCGATTATTTCCAACGAACTGATCGAGCGGCACTACCGCGAAAAAATTCAGGCCTCCAAGCAGAATGCCTGAAGACTTTTCCGCCATCGGGGCAAACCCGCCACCAGTGGTTCCTGACAGTCAGGCTACGAAAGAGCAGGAAATGCTCGAGGGCGCTACCCCTAAGCATGTGCGGCGGGAAGTTCATCGCATCGTTATCTACGCGTTGCGTGTCGGAGCGGTGCTCTTGGGTATTCTGCTAACGATTCGCTTCTGGCATCTAGCTGGACCGAGTATGTGCCGATGGTTGTCTGATACAGATATCCAGTCGATTGACAAAATGCTGTTCAGCAGCGCGTTCGGTGGGGCTGTGATTAGCTATATCCAGAGCATCCTAGCTGGACCGAAAGAAGAGCCACGAAACTGATGGAATGAGGGCGCCGAAAGGCGCCCTTTGTCTTTCTGGCCTAGACGACTTCCCACGTTACGTCTGTCACCCCTACTGCAGCGATCTGCTTTCGTAGCGTTGCCAGATCGGCTGTCCAGTCAGCGTTCACCGCATCTCCCCTGCTCTCCATGCTCTGCAGTATCCACAGCAACGCAACCGCCTCTGATACCACTGGCGGCGCCTCCACTAGGATCTGCTGCTGCAGCTCCTGCTCAGGCTCCCGATAGCTCACCTTCAGCATCGCTCTCTCCCCCTCCGTCTATGCGCATTATTGGCACCCGGCAAATTACAGGCCGCGAACGCCATCTAGCCCTGCGGATCATCGTGTTGCGGTATTCGGAAACCCCGAAGAAATCCCGCCCATCCGCCCCGGTAGCATCGCCTCTGAATCATCCCAGCGCTATCGGAGGTAGCCATGACTCAGCAGAACGAGACGAAACACAAACCCGCCGAGGTTGAATATGAACTGGTCGTCCAGCCAATCTGCGTGCCCTTGCCGGGTGGCGGGAGCTACTGGCAGCGACGTGAGTACTGGGTTCAACGAAGGCGATAACCGAAGGCGCACCCGGGCGGGAGCGGAACCGCAACCGCCTGGTATCACCGCGTCCGAAAAATCCCCCCGCCCCGAAAACCCAGCGCCAAAACGCACTTATCCCCCTCCCGCCGACGGGCTTTGCGTGTGTTTTTTATGCAACCGGAGTGAGTGGTGAAAGGACAGGCTCAGCCCAGCAGGTGCGCGGGGTTCAGCGGGTGAGAGGCAATTGCACGTTGTGAAAGGTTTTGTTGTGGCGTGAAATGAGGCGGCATGTCGAGCGTCCACATAACGTCCACACCCGATAGCAAAATGGCCAACGCATATTGTCATATATATCTGAAAACAAAGGGATCAGCGCCTTTTCCGCGTCGCACCTGGAGCGCAGCGCGGACTTGTAATCAGTAGGTCCCGGGTTCGACTCCTGGTGCCGGCACCACGATTGAAGGCTCGCAGAAATGCGGGCCTTTTTCGTTTTAGGCTGAGCTCGCAATACTCCGGCGACCAATTCAGCCGAGCAGCTTGTGAGGAGATGCCGCAGATGCACGTAGCGGCGCGCATCTCGTGGCATCGGCCGAGCTCGGTGGCGGTCAAGGTGCAACCCGTCGTACAAGACGCGCCGCCAGTGCGCCTATGGATGCCAGGGTCGCCAGCACGACCACGCCATTCCAGCCCCATTGTCCAAGCGCCAGGCTGCCCAGCCCCGCGCCGGTCGCCATCCCTAGGAAAACACCGGTGAACAGCACAGCATTCAAGCGACTGCGCGCCGGCGGGTCGATGCCGTAGACGATGGTCTGATGAGCGACCAAGGTCGCCTGGATGCCGAAATCGAAGCCAATGGCGGCCACCACAATCACGCCCAACTGGATCTCCGGCGGCACCACTCCGACCAAGCCGAGGACAGCGAAGGATGCGGCAGTCAGGGCCGCGCCCAGGCGTGTCACGCCCTCCGGTCCGCGGCGATCGGCCAGGCGACCGGCCAAGGGTGCGGCGAGTGCGCCAGCGGCACCTGCAAGGCCAAACGCGCCGGCCGCGGCGCTACCGAGTCCGAAATCCGCATGCAGCATAACGGCGAGCGTCGACCAGAATGCACTGAAGGCAACGGACAACAGGCCCTGGGAAACGGCCGCGCGGCGCAGGGACGGATGTAGCGACCAGAGTTTGAGCATGGAGCCGAGCAAGGCGCCGTAGCCCAGCGACGTAGTCGGGGAGAACCGTGGCAACCCGCGCCAGGCGGCGAGCCAGATCAAGCCAATCGAGCCAGCCGCGAGCGCATA
Source organism: Stutzerimonas kunmingensis (assembly GCF_021432085.1). GTDB lineage: Bacteria > Pseudomonadota > Gammaproteobacteria > Pseudomonadales > Pseudomonadaceae > Stutzerimonas. Next base: position 4,417,352 of record NZ_CP090366.1, read on the forward strand.
AACGGCACGCCAGCCGAATTGCTCGGCGATCAGGCCGCTCATGACCCGCGAGAGCAGAATGCCCAGCAGCAGGCCAGGACCAGCTGATCGCTCCGCTCGGCAAGTACCTGTCGCGCTACCCGAACGTCAGCGTCGAATGGGTATTGCATGATCGCTCGCCCAACTTCACGGCCGAGGGAATCGATTGCGCCATCCAGGTGGGCGTCATCGAGGACCCGTCCGTCGTTGCCATCCGCCTCGGCGAAGTCCCGCGCATTGTGGTGACCCATCCGTCGCTGGCTGGCGACGGCCCTCTGCCGAGTACCACCGAGCAACTCCAGCGTCTGCCCTGGTTGGCCCTGCGGACCTACTACACCGACGAGGTCGTACTGACCTGCCAGGCGGACGGGCGCTCGCATCGCTTCGCGATCCAGCCACGCATGAGCACGGACAGCCTCTACGCCCTGCGCAGTGCGGCGCTGGCAGGGCTTGGCGCGTGCGTCAGCTCCGCCTGGGTGGTAGCGCAGGACATCGAAGAAGGCCGGCTGATCCAGCTCGTGCCGCAGTGGCGAGCCGCTCCCCTGCCCGTCTACCTCATCTACCCGCACGCGCGCAGCTATCCCGCCAAGCTGCGCCTGTTCGCCGAAATCATCCGTACGGACATGCCCAACCTCGTCGGCATGACCTCACCGGGCATCGACGCGCTGCAACCGGCTGGCGTCGGCGCACGGACGGCTGCCCCCTGAGTTTCTGCCACCGGCATTGCCTGGTTGGACCGAGCGTGTAGAATCCCGCGCCCCGAAATTCAGGAGACAGTACGGTGGTGATTCACTATTCCGCGCCCAATGGGAATGTCGCATGCGGGCGCACCGGCTCAAGCCTCAACAGTTCCGGCGATGCCGCTCAGGTTTCCTGCAAGCTGTGCCTGCGCAGCGTGGAAAAGGCTGTGAGCGAGCCTGTACGCAAGACACCGAGCCTCGCCGAACTGAGGGCTGCCGCGAAGGCGGCGAAGATCACGGCGGGTGCACCCGCAGCCGTGGCGAAGACGGCAACGACGGCCCCCGCAGCGGCAGCGAAAACTGCAGCGAGTGCGCCCGCAGCGCCGGTAAAGGCCGTCCCGGCTGCGCCCGCAACGACAGCGAAGCCGGCTTCCGTCCTGTCCGCACGCGCCGAATGGCAGAAGCGCCTGGAGCAACTGCCGGGGCGCAATCGCCTGCCTCGTGGCGTAGCGCGGCAGGCGTTTATCTAGCCCGCAGAACGGCGCTGCCGGTCAGTCCTGCCGAATCCGCAGGCCTGGCCAGGTTTCAGACCAGCCCTTCGCGGCCAGGCGCTCCAGATAGACCTGTCGCTTGCCGGCACGAAAGGCCGCCGTGGGTCGGACGATCAGATCGAACAGATCGTCCAGCCCCAGCGGGGCCGCCACCTCGATCTCTTCCAGCGCTCCCAGCCTCACCCCGACTGCAGTGGCCGTTTCGGGCCAGTGGGTCATCGCGTCCACTGCCGACCGGTAGGGCTGATCCGCGTTGTGCAGGTGCATGCGGGCCTGGTTCTTCACCGACCAGTTGAGCGAGCCGTCCGAGCGCCGCAGTGCCGCCTCGAGCCCGGTATCCAGCGCCTTGTCGGGCCGGTCGGGGTCGAACCAGATAACATCGATATCCGCAGGCAGCGGGCTGCTGTCACGCCCATGCAGGTGATCCCACACCGCACTGCGCACGAAACCTGCAGCCACCCAGCAATCCGGCAGGGCGAGCGCCTTCACAAGATCGAGCACCCGCATGCGCAGCGGGTCAGCCGTGATGATGGCGCGCAATCGGGCGTGCGTGTGCATGAGATGCTCCGCGAGGGCTGGCCGCACAGGCTATCAGCCTGCACGCCGCCAGTGCGCGACTCGGCGAACCGCCCCGGCCGACGCCCCTCTAAACCTGCATCACGTCAGAGGAGGCACGCATGGACAACTACCACATCAACGCCACCGATAACGGCTGGGAACTGCGCAAGCAGGGGGCGACCCGCGCCTCGAAGACCGCTGCGACCAAGGACGAGATGCTGCAGGTGACCGCAACCTTCCTCGAAGGCAAAACGGCCTCGGTGAAGATTCACAAGCAGGACGGCACCATCCAGGAGGAGCGTACCTACCCGCGCAGCGCCGATCCGCATCAGACGAGGGGCTGAGGGGTGTAGCGGAGACAGATACGCGGCATTTGTCCGCCGGAAAACGCTGTTGGCCAACGGTAAGCAGGCTCAGCCAGCCGACCGCACTCATCGGCAGCTCGGCCGGGGACCCCGGACCGGCGACATCTAACATGCGCTTTCAGCGCCGTAGGCAAGCGCAGCTCCTTGTATCGAGCTTCGGCGGCGGGCCAGGCTGCGTTGCCTCATAGCGCCCTGGCACAGGACGCCGGCGAGGATCCGGCGATGCGGAGCAAGCTTGCTCACACCGCATCCCTTACGCACTGGCTGACGCAGCGCCGCGACCACTGCCAAACCAGGCGAGACAGGCGGGCGGCTATTTCATCGATCTCCGCTTCGGAGCAGATCAACGGCGGCAGCAGGCGGATCGTCCGCTCCCGCGAGACACTGATCAGCAGGGCTTCATCTTTCAATGCGCAGGTCAGAAGCTCGGTGCATGGGCGATCCAGTTCGATGCCTACCATTAGGCCGAGTGCGCGAATCGCTACAACGCCTTCGCACCCCGCGAGCCCTTGCCGAAGAGCGCCTTCCAGGCGCTGCCCCATGACCCTCGCATGTTGCGGTACACCATCTCGCTCCATCACATCGACCACGGTGCAGCCGATTCGACAAGCCATTGGGTTTCCGCCAAAGGTCGAACCGTGGTGACCAGGCGAAAAGAGATCCGCCGCGACGCCTCTGGCTAAACACGCACCGATTGGATAGCCGTTGCCAAGGCCCTTGGCCAAGGTGATCACGTCCGGCAGCACTCCCGCATGCTGGTAGCCAAACCATGCCCCCGTCCGCCCGAACCCCGTCTGCACCTCATCGACCATAAACAGCCAATCGTTCGTCGTGCAAAGGTCTCGCAGAGCCCGCATATAGTGCGTTGGCGCGATGCGTACGCCACTCTCGCCTTGAACGGCCTCAACCAGGACAGCGACGATATTGGGCAACTGCGATGCGAATGCCCGGACAGCGTCGATGTCTGCGTAGGGCACCCGCATGAACCCTGGCATAAGTGGCTCGAAGCCCCGATGTACGCTTGGGTTACCGGTTGCAGCCAACGTTGCAAGTGTACGACCGTGAAAACTGTTCTCCATGACCAACACGACCGGCTGGGCTTCGCCTCGGCGGGTTGCGTGCAAGCGAGCCAGCTTCAATGCGGTCTCGTTTGCTTCCGCGCCTGAATTGCAAAAAAAAGCCCGACGCATTCCAGAGATCGCACAAAGCCTCGAACCGAGCGAGTCCTGCCACTCGATGCCGAACAGATTCGAGGTATGCATCAAACGACCCGCCTGATCGGCAATGGCGGCGGTTATCTCAGGGTGAGAGTGACCGAGATTGGTTACGGCAACTCCCGCGATGGCATCGAGGTATTCGCGCCCGTATGTGTCCCAGAGGCGGGCGCCCTTCCCGTGAGTGAAGTAAACCGGCTGCCTGGCATAAGCATTCATCAGATGAGAGCTTTGATCGTCCATGCCCCGTCACTCCACTGGCGAGAGAAGCGCTGAACGCTGCGTTACGGGCCGGAAGCTGCGCTCCGTACCCAGTACTCGGATTCCGCTGGGCCCGACCTCCAGGTAGCGGCGTTCGCCATCGGATACCTGCATCTCGATGCAATAGCCCTCGGCCGCAGGCAGACGTTGAGCGATGTCTTGTACGGCCTCCAAGGCCCATGGCGCATCGGACTCAAAATGACCTAGATGCTTTTGATCACGGCGAATGTTCAGACGATAGACGGGCATGGAGTCATTCCTTGGCGAAGAGAGAGGTGCCAAATGCTGGCAAGCGCAGCTCAGCCGAATTGCTTTGGCGTGTAAGAGCAAGGGAGTCAATGACTTGGCGGCTGGCAAACTTGACGGCGTGGGTAAGCTCCAACCCCCGCAGCAATGCGGCGGCCAGAGCTGCACTGAAGAAATCGCCGGTGCCCTTGGGCGATACGCTGACTCGCTCGTGCTCGATCACCTCTGCAGACTCGTTCGTCACCACCACCACGTACATACGTTCGCTTGGCCACTCATGTTGAGCGGCACTGGTGACGACGACCCACTGGGTACGCCCGATCAGCAGGCTGCGTGCGGCATCGATAACCTGTTCAACGGTCTCGACACGGCGGCCGGATAGCCGAGCCAGCTCGAATGCATTGGGTGTCAGGCCATGGGCGAACCGAAGCAAATGAGTCTGAAAGGCACTGACCATGGCCGGCTCTACATACATGCCGCAGTCATCATCACCAAGAACGGGGTCCAACTGAACCCGTATGTCGGGGTACCTCTCCAGTACCGTGCCCAGCCAACGCGCAAGCACCGCCGCCTGTGTTGTGCTGCCCAGATAGCCCACCAGCACGGTTCTTACCGAGCGCAGCGCGTCCCGGGCTTCCAGATCTTTGAGGTAGCCAGCGAACCAGCTAGTCGGAAGCGCACCGCCATGGCAGGTGGAGTAGTGAGGGGTATTGCTGAGCAAGACGGTGGGTATGGCCCCCACGGAGAGACCGCCGGCATTCAGTACGGGCACGGCGATGCTGTTGCCAACCCATCCGTAGACAACCTGCGATTGGATCGAAATCACGTCCAGTGGAAGCGGCTCTGGACCCGACACGCCGGCGAAATCGATGCTGACAGCCATCAAACACATACTCCATTGCAGCCTGCTGGTGATCCACGGCTGAAGCGGTTCGCAGTTCTAGCTGCGTGGATCGATTGCTACCTGAGGTAGCAACCGCTTTGGCAAAGTGTAAGATTGTCCTGTGCCCAAGTAAACATTGTCATAGGACAATATGAAAATTATAAGCAAGACCGCAAACGACATCTTTGAAACGATACGAAGCCAGGTGCAGGCGCAACAGCTGAGTCCCGGCCAGACATTGCCGCCCGTTCGCCAACTGGCATCGGAGCTTGGGGTCAATCGCAATACCGTCGCCGCTGCATATAAGCGCCTGGTCGCGGCAGGCGTTGCCGAGACCCGAGGTCGCCTGGGCACGGTTATTTGCGAAACAGTCGGGCCCGGTGAGCAGGAAGGCGGTATCGGTCATTCTCGACTGACCGACTTGTCGAGCGGTAACCCGAATCCGATGTGGCTACCCGACCCGGCGCTCGCACTGGCACAGCGGCAACCGCGCCTGCGACTCTATGGCGACGCACCGGTTGATCCGGGCTTTCAGGACGTGGCCTATCGATGGTTGGCCGACGATTGCCCCTCGCCTCCAGAGATCGACCTGGCCCACGGAGCTGTGGACGCTGTCGAGCGCCTGCTGGCCGCCTATCTTGTATCCGGCGACAAGGTTGCGGTCGAGAGCCCTTGTTTCATCAGCAGTATCAACACGCTGCGCATTGCTGGCCTGCAAGCGGTCGGCGTGCCTGTCGACGAGCAAGGGATGCAAGCCGACGGGCTTGATGCTGCCTTGGCGAAGGGCGTGCAGGCGGTGCTGATCACCCCCCGCGCTCACAACCCTACCGGCTCGAGTTTGAGCGCTGAGCGGGCTGCACAAATACGCGCCGTGCTTGAACGACACCCTCAGGTTTTAGTGCTCGTGGACGATCACTTCGCACTGTTATCCGAAGCGAAATACCAGCAGGTCATCCCCGCATCCAGCCGACGCTGGGCGCTGATCAGGTCCGTATCCAAAGCGCTTGGCCCGGATCTGCGACTCGCTGCTATCGGCAGCGATCGGGAAACATCACAGCGGCTTCGATTGCGGCTGGCTTCAGGCACAACCTGGGTGAGTCACCTTCTGCAAGATATCGCTCATACCTGCCTGACCTCGCCACTGGTCGGAGCGCAAATCGAACGCGCTCGAGCGGACTACAAGCATCGCCGCGATCTTCTGATCGCCGCACTGAGTACCCATGGTGTACGGGCCGGACATCCGTGTGATGGGCTCAACGTCTGGGTGCCGCTTGATGAAGATGTCGAGCCGATCATTCTCCATCTGGCCCAGCGAGGCTGGGTCGTGCGCAGCGGCACGGGCTTCACCGTGCAAGAGCAGGTGCGCGGCATCCGTATCACTACCTCGACGATGGACGCGAACCAGGCGGCCCGTTTCGCCGAAGACTTGAGCCTCTGCATGCAATGACCCAGCGCCCCAGGTGATTTGCTGCACTCGTTCAGTTAACCGTTCGGCGACGCTGCTTCAATGCATGAGCAACATCGCGCGCCAAAGCCGGCACGCTGATAGGGTTCAGGTTGCCGATACTGATCCGTACAGCCGCCGGGCTTTCCAGCCTGAACGGCGATCCCGCCTGGATGGCCCAGCCCAGCGATGCCAGCGTCTGGACCACAGAGGTCTCGTCCGAGACAGGCAACCACACATGCAAGCCCTCCCCCTGAGTGGGCACGGCTACGCCTAAGTCGTTCAGCCCCCGGACCAGAGCCGAACGCCGTTGCAAATACTCAGCCCCCACTGCCGATAGGCGACTGCTATCGAGCATCTTTTGCCAGAGGCGTCCTGCAAGCCTTTGTAGCAACAGGCTGACCCACCGGGGGCCGAGGGTCTGCTGGTGGTGCATGCTCTTGAGCACGCTGGGCGTGCCTGTGACCACCGAAACGCGCAGGTCAGGCCCCAGGAATTTGCTGACCGATACAACGTAGACCCAACTAAGAGGCTCACGACTGAAGTTCAAGGGTTCGGCAGCGCTGAGCGGCCCCCAATGATCGTCAAGAATGAGCAGCGTATCGGGCGCATCTGCAAGGTTGTCGAGCCACTCTTCCCATCGACGCTCGCTTATGCAAAACCCGGTGGGGTTATGCGCACGCGGCGTCAAGATGACCGCCGCCGCCGAGCGAAGGATTTCAGTAGAGGGGACCATCGCGCCCTCTTCGTCTACGGGGACGGGAACCGCCTTGAGCCGCAGGCTCGCCAGTAATGCCAGCGCTGGCGGCCAGCAAGGATCTTCCACGATTACCTTGTTTCCTGGCCGGCAACGCAGGCGAAGCGCCCGCTCTACGGCATCGAGCGCTCCCGAGTAAATGCCCAGCTGCTGACACGGAACCCCCTGCTCAGCCAACCACTGGCCTGCAACATCAAGCAGCTGTGGATCATTGCTTTGCACGTCATAGCCGGACTGGCTCTCGGTGAGCCAGCCCGCCTCAATGGCGGGCAGCGTAGCCCCATCGATATTTCCCGAGGCCATGTCTCGCAAACCCTCAGGAATGGTGGTTTGCGTTTCGGCCGTGGGCATCTCGCCTGCCACACGCGTTCCGCGCCGTCCGTCGGTAACTATCAGGGCGGCATCACGCAGCAGCTTGTAGGCCGCCGCCACAGTGTTTGGGCTGACTTGAAGCTGCTGTGCGAGAGCTCTGACGGCAGGCAGCAGGGCGCCATCCCGGTAAAAACCCGCACGAATTTGCTGTTCGATCGACTCAGCGATCTCGACAGCGGTCGATCCGCTAGCTATTGTATTCATACATTCATTGTATTGTATTGGTACATAAATGCAAACCGCCCTTGTCATTCGCTTTCTTGCTTTCGAAGATCTCGGCTCGCTGCAGCAGATTCTTGATGGACGCCGATACCAGATCGAAACACTAGACGCGAACCTCGACTCGTTTGCCGGCCTCGATCCGTCAGCCCACGATCTGGTCATCGTTCTCGGCGGCCCAATCGGGGCTTTCGACGAAGCGAAGTACCCATTCCTGAAGCCCGTCCTCTCATTCGTCGAACAACGCCTCCAGTGCGGCAAGAAAATACTGGGAGTTTGCCTTGGCGCTCAGCTGATAGCACGGGCACTGGGCAGCAACGTCGGCCCCATGGGGAGAAAAGAGATCGGCTTTGCGCCGATATCGCTCACGGACGAAGGTCTGCAGTCCTGCCTTGAGCCCTTGAGTAGCGGCGTGCCGGTACTGCACTGGCATGGCGATCAGTTCGAAATCCCAGAGGGAGCGACGCGCCTGGCAGCAACCGACACCTGCCCGAACCAGGCGTTTTCCGTAGGCAACTCGGTTCTCGCCCTGCAATTCCACCTTGAGGCCAATCCGCAGCGTATTGAGCATTGGCTGGTCGGCCACGCAGGTGAGCTCGACAGCATCAAGCTCGACCCACGAGTGCTCAGAGAGCAGGCGCAGGCATGCGCCGACGAACTGCTCGCGGCCGCGCAGACGGTGTTCGCGTCCTGGCTGGATAGGAACTGACGGAGCCGCATAGATGCTACTCGGGAAGATTCAAACCATCATGACCGGAACAGCTGTGCCATTCACGCGGCCCGAGACCTTCAGTGGAATCGATAAAAGACCGCGCACAGGGTCGGTCAGGGTCGGGTTTGAGGGGCTCGAAGGTGACGAGCAAGGTGATAGGCGTGTGCATGGCGGGCCGGACAAGGCCGTCCACCACTACCCGTACGAGCATTATCACCACTGGAGGCAAACGTTCGGTGATCGGCCGCTACTAAGCGCTCCCGGCGCCTTTGGCGAAAACCTATCGACCATAGGGCTAACCGAAGAAAACATCTGCATGGGCGACATCCTCTCGTGCGGAACCACAGTGCTGGAGGTTTCGCAGACTCGCCAGCCCTGCTGGAAGCTCGATGATCGGCTTGGCACCAAGGGCGCAGCACTCGAAATGCAGCGTAGCGGCAAAGTTGGCTGGTACTACCGAGTGCTTGATCCGGGCGTCATCGAAGCCGGCGCGACGCTGAACCTACTCGATCGCCCACACCCCGAGTGGCCACTGCGCAGCGTGCTGCAACTCCTCTACATCAACACGATGGACCTGGACGCACTAGTGCGTTTGCAGTCGCTTCGATTGCCGCCCTCCTGGCAGAAGATTGTGGCAAATCGCATCAGGACCAGCACCGTTGAGTCCTGGGCCAAGCGTCTGGGTGGGCCGGAATCCAGCCGCTAGCAAAACAACTGGCCACACGCGTTCCCGCTCGGATATCCGCCTTCATTCTCGAGATCCAAATGTCCAATAACAACCAGTCCGCCACCCCGCCATCCAAAATGGCGTTCAGCCGAATTGACCGTCTACCTGCATATGTTTTCAACGTAACCGCAGAGCTGAAGCTCGAAGCGAGACGCAGAGGGGAGGACATCGTCGATCTCGCTATGGGCAACCCAGACGGCGCGACGCCGCCACATATCGTGGCAAAGCTCTGTGAGGTCGCTCAGCGGGACGACACGCACGGGTATTCGAGTTCAAAAGGCATTCCCCGGCTGCGCCGCACGATCACCCAGTGGTACCAGAGCAGATACAACGTGGAGATTGATCCGGAAACCGAGGCAATCGTGACGATCGGCTCCAAGGAAGGGCTGGCGCACTTGATGCTCGCGACGCTGGACGCCGGAGACACGGTGCTAGTGCCCAATCCAAGCTATCCGATCCATATCTACGGTGCGGTGATCGCCGGCGCTCAAGTTCGCTCCGTTCCACTTGTGTCAGGCGTGGACTTTTTCATCGAGCTGGAGCGGGCCATTCGTGAGTCCATTCCGACACCGAAGATGATGATCTTTGGCTTTCCGTCGAACCCGACGGCGCAATGCGTCGAACTCGATTTCTTCGAGCGGGTGATCGCGCTCGCCAAGCAATACGGCATCTTGGTCGTGCATGACCTCGCCTACGCGGACATCGTGTTCGATGGCTGGCAAGCCCCCTCGATCATGCAGGTACCTGGAGCCAAGGATGTAGCAGTCGAGTTCTTCACGCTGTCGAAAAGCTACAACATGGCCGGATGGCGCGTTGGTTTCATGGTGGGCAATGCCGAACTCGTCAACGCGCTTGCGCGAATCAAGAGCTACCACGACTACGGCATGTTCACCCCGCTTCAGGTTGCCGCAATAGCCGCACTGGAGGGTGACCAGGGCTGCGTGAAAGAGATCGCTGAAACCTACCAAGTCCGCCGAGATGTACTGGTTTCAGGATTGCGAGCCATCGGCTGGATGGTCGAGCAACCCAAGGCAACCATGTACGTCTGGGCAAAAATCCCCGAGCAATACCAGCATCTGGGCTCGCTGGAGTTCGCCAAGAAATTGATGACAGAAGCCAAAGTCGCGGTTTCTCCCGGGATCGGTTTTGGCGAGTATGGCGATGATCACGTCCGCTTCGCGCTGATCGAAAACCAGAGCCGCATACGCCAGGCACTGCGCGGGATTCGCTCGATACTGAGGGCCGATGGCGTTGTGTAATTGGGTCTTCGCATATGGTTAGCCGTGTAACGTGGTGCAGTCGCGTACGGATCAAGGCGCAGGGTGCCGGCAAATGTTTGGACAGCACCCGGAGACCAGCACGCCTTGCCGAGCTGCCCGGAGCGAGACCAGCACGGCCCAGATTGCCAAGCTTTGCTCAATTGAATTGAACGTCGTGGTTTGCTCCGTACTTTCAAGATGTCGCTCATCGCGTTCTGTACTTCAGCCGCTTTCAAGAACGGGGAGCGATTGTTTTGCCGGGGCGCTGAGCAGGCAGAGCCCTCACTGCGTAGATCGAGCTTCAGCCCACCCATTGTCTGTTGCCACGAAGGTGGGCTAAAGCCCCACCCAACAGCTGTGTTCCCGAAGCCTCGAAATGGGCAGGCCCCTCATTCGTAGGGCGGCCTTTAGCCCACCCAGCCGATTGGCTACCGCGAAGCAGGATTAAAGACGTTCCTGCCGTACCAATCGTCAGCTCGCTGCAGCTACACCAAGGGGGCTTTCGCGGCGCCCATGCAGGGCCCTTCTGGATCAGCGGTTAGGTTGCGGCGTCAGGCGCAGGTACGGCTTGACCGCGCGATAGCCCTTGGGAAAGCGCTGCTTGATCTCCTCTTCGTCCTTGAGCGAGGGCACGATCACCACCTCGTCGCCGTCCTGCCAGTTGGCCGGGGTCGCGACCTTGTGGTTGTCGGTGAGCTGCAACGAATCGATCACCCGCAGGATCTCGTGGAAGTTGCGCCCGGTGCTCGCCGGGTAGGTGATGGTCAGCCGCACCTTCTTGTTCGGGTCGATGACGAACAACGAGCGCACCGTCAGGGTGTCGTTGGCATTGGGATGAATCAGGTCGTACAGCTCGGAGACCTTGCGGTCGGCATCAGCCAGGATCGGGAAGTTGACGCGGGTGTTCTGCGTCTCGTTGATATCGTCGATCCACTTGATGTGCGAATCCACCGGGTCTACGGACAGGGCGATGGCCTTGACGTTGCGCTTGGCGAACTCGTCCTTCAGCTTGGCGGTGAAGCCCAGTTCGGTGGTGCACACCGGGGTGAAGTCGGCCGGGTGCGAGAACAGCACACCCCAGCTGTCACCCAGCCACTCGTGGAAGCGGATGCGGCCTTCGCTGGAATCCTGTTCGAAATCGGGGGCGATGTCGCCGAGGCGGATGCTCATCTTCATTCTCCTATCTTGCGTGGGTTGCTGCGTTAGTTGATAGCGACTCAGGCGCGCCGTTGCGCCTGTCGCTCGATCCGGCTCTGCAAGCGGTACAGGCTGGCGAAGCCCTGCTCCCAGCGCCGATGCCCGGAGGCCACGTTGATATGCCCGGCGCCGGCCAGGATCGTGGTCTCGCTGCCCCAGGCGTGGCCCATCTCGACGGCACGCGCGGCACTGGCGGCAGTGTCGTTGTCCGAGCCGATCAGCAGGCTGGCGAATGGCAAAGGCTGGCGGGGGATCGGCGCGAAGTTGCGCAAGGGTTCCGGGCAGCCGCTGCGTGCGACATCCGCGGGTGCCACCAGCAGGGCGCCGCGCACCCGTTGCAGCAGCGGCGCAGGCGCCTGCGCCGCCCAGTGCGCAACCGTGATGCAGCCCAGGCTGTGCGCCACCAGAATGACCGGTTCATCATGAGCGGCAATGCTGCGCTGCAGCTCGGCGACCCAGTCTTCGCGACGCGGAAGGAGCCAGTCCTGCTGCTCCACTCGGGCGCTGCCCGGCAGGGTGCGTTGCCAATGGCTCTGCCAATGCTCATCGGGCGAGCCATGCCAGCCCGGCACGATCAGATAACGGATGCTGCGCATATCGGCGCCTCCTGTGATTCATGGCGGCCAGTCTAGGCAGCAGATCGATTCGCTTAAAAAGAATAAAGGATTATTTATTTATTCTTTTTAAGAATATTAGGCCACCTGATAAAGAATCTTCTTGTTATTCCATAAAGATCTATAAATGTTCTTAAACAATATTTTTAAGAATATTTCGCCCACACCTATGATCCGCTCCACGCCTTGCTGGCTACGGCCGTTCCGGTTGTCACGAAAGGCTTTCACGGAGAACAGCAATGACCGCGACCATTCGCAACCTCGAGGGGCAGGACGAAGCCAGCATCCTGCGCGAGATCAACAGTGCCCTGAGCGGCCTCAAGTTCGGCTCGGTTGAAATCACCGTGCACAACGGCCAGGTCGTGCAGATCGAGCGCAAGGAGAAGTTCCGCCTGCAGCCGACCGGCAAGAACGCCTGACCCCCAACTACCCCATCCATCAGCCCGACTGGACCACCGGAGGGCGTGACCATGAAACGAGCCGAGACCATGAACACGCACCGGTACTGCAGCTGTCGTCCGCGAATGCGGAGCTAATCGAGTCACTGAAAACCGCCTGACACAGCTAGACCAGGTTGCAACCCGCCAGGCTGCTTCTGCCTCGCCCTGCCTGTCTTCCAGCGTGATTTCAGCGACCGCCCCTGATGCGCCAACACATACAAATTAGTTTTTTCAGGAGCTGCACCATGTCCATTCGTCGCTTCGCCCTCGCCGCCCTGGCGAGCGCGCTGTTCGCCGGCCCCGCACTGGCCGCCGATACCCTGCTCAACGTGTCCTACGATCCGACGCGCGAGCTCTATGTGGAATTCAACAACGCCTTCAACAAGCACTGGCAGGCCCGGGGCCATGAGCCGATCAAGGTCCAGCAGTCCCATGGCGGCTCCGGCAAGCAGGCCCGTGCCGTCATTGATGGTCTGCGCGCCGATGTGGTGACCCTGGCACTGGCGGGCGATATCGACGAGCTGCATCGCCTCGGCAAACTGATCCCCGAGGATTGGCAGACCCGCCTGCCGGACGCCAGCACGCCCTATACCTCGACCATCGTGTTCCTAGTGCGCAAGGGCAATCCGAAGGGCATCAAGGACTGGGACGACCTGGTCAAGCCGGGCGTCGAGGTGATCACGCCGAACCCGAAGACCTCCGGCGGCGCACGCTGGAATTTCCTCGCCGCCTGGGCCTATGCGCAGCAGAAATACGGCACTGAGAAACAAGCACAGGAATTCGTCGGGACGCTGTACAAGAACGTGCCCGTACTGGACACCGGCGCCCGCGGCTCGACCGTCACCTTCGTCAACAATGGCATCGGCGACGTGCTGCTGGCCTGGGAGAACGAGGCCTTTCTGGCCCTGAAGGAACAGGGCGGTGAAGACTTCGAGATCATCGCGCCGTCGCTGTCGATCCTCGCCGAGCCGCCGGTGGCCGTGGTGGACAAGAACGTCGAGCGCAAGGGCACCCGTGAAGTCGCCGAGGCCTACCTGAACTACCTGTACAGCGAGGAAGGCCAGCGCATCGCTGCGAAGAACTTCTACCGGCCACGCAACGAGGCCGTGGCAGCCGAATTCAAGGATCAGTTCCCGGCGCTAAAGCTGGTCACCATCGACGGGGATTTTGGTGGCTGGAAGGCCGCGCAGCCGAAGTTCTTCAATGATGGCGGGGTGTTCGACCAGATCTATCTGACCGAATGAAGCTACTGCGCTTGCTCATGCTGCGTTGAAGACCGGCTCGGGCCTGCTCATTTACAGCCCGTAAACTCCGCCGCCCTCGCCGGTCTTCGCCTTGCCTGAGCTGCGCTCGTGACGCTTCAGCCGAAACATTGCGTAGGGTGGATCGCGCTTCACCGATCCACCATCGCTACCGCTCGGAGGGCGGTGGTGGAAAGCAAAAAGCGACTTCCACCCTACGCAGCGCGTGACGCTTCAGCCGAAACCTCTTCAACCGGAACGCTGTGGCCGCGGCGGATTCTTGTCCGCCCTGTCGAAGGAATAGTCATGTCCCGCCGAACCTCCCCCCTCATACCCGGCTTCGGGCTGACGCTGGGCTACACCCTGGTGTACCTCAGCCTGTTGGTGCTGATTCCCCTGGGTGCGCTGTTTCTCAAGACCACCGAACTCTCGTGGGCACAGTTCATCGCCATCGTCAGCGCGCCGCGCGTGCTGGCGGCGCTGAAGCTGAGCTTTGGCACCGCCTTCGCTGCCGCCGTGCTCAATGGCGTGATCGGCACGCTGCTGGCCTGGGTGCTGGTGCGCTATCGCTTCCCCGGCCGCAAGATCATCGAGGCGATGATCGACCTGCCTTTCGCCCTTCCGACCGCGGTGGCAGGCATTGCCCTCACTGCGCTGTACGCGCCGAACGGACCGGTCGGCCAGTTCGCCACGCAGATGGGCTTCAAGATCGCCTACAGCCCGCTGGGCATCACCCTGGCACTGACCTTCGTGACCCTGCCCTTCGTGGTGCGCACCCTCCAGCCGGTGCTCGCCGATATCCCTCGGGAAGTCGAAGAAGCCGCGGCCTGCCTTGGCGCGCGTCCACTGCAGGTTGTTCGCCATGTGCTCCTGCCAGCGCTGCTGCCCGCCTGGCTGACCGGCTTCGCCCTGGCCTTTGCCCGCGGCGTCGGTGAGTACGGCTCGGTGATCTTCATTGCCGGCAACATGCCGATGAAGACCGAGATCCTGCCGCTGCTGATCATGGTCAAGCTGGACCAGTACGACTACGCCGGCGCCACGGCCATCGGCGTGCTGATGCTGGTGGTGTCGTTTGTTCTGCTGCTATTCATCAACCTGCTGCAGCGCCGCATCGCGCACTCCTGAAGAGGCCACCGACATGACTTCCGCTTCCCTATCGGTGACCGCAAACAGCACCGCCAATGCCACGCGCCGCGGCAACGCCCTCGGCCGTCGGCTATTGATCGTCGCTGCCTGGCTGGTCTTCGCGCTGTTCCTCTTGCTGCCCCTGCTGATCGTTGTCAGCGAGGCACTGAAGCAGGGCTTCAGCACATTTTTCACCGCCATCTTCGAGCCCGACGCCCTGGCGGCGCTCAAGCTCACCCTGCTTGCCGTGGGCATCTCGGTGCCGCTCAATCTGGTGTTCGGCGTCGCCGCCGCCTGGTGCGTGAGCAAGTACGAGTTCCGCGGCAAGAGCCTGCTGGTGACCCTGATAGACCTGCCGTTCTCGGTCTCCCCGGTCATTGCCGGCCTGATCTACGTGCTCTTGTTCGGCGCCCAGGGCTATTTAGGCGAGTGGCTGAGTGATCACGATATCCAGATCGTCTTCGCCGTGCCGGGCATCGTCCTGGCGACGCTGTTCGTCACCGTGCCCTTCGTCGCCCGCGAGCTGATCCCGCTGATGCAGGAACAGGGCAGCACCGAGGAAGAAGCCGCGCGGCTACTCGGCGCCAGCGGCTGGCAGATGTTCTGGCACATCACCCTGCCGAACATCAAATGGGGCCTGATCTACGGCGTGGTGCTCTGCACCGCGCGGGCGATGGGCGAGTTCGGCGCGGTGTCGGTGGTGTCCGGGCATATCCGCGGGCTGACCAACACCCTGCCGCTGCACGTCGAGATTCTCTACAACGAATACAACCACGTCGCCGCGTTCAGCGTGGCCAGCCTGCTGCTGGCCCTGGCGCTGGTGATCCTGCTGCTCAAGCAGTGGAGCGAATCGCGTATCGCCCGCCTGCACGCCAACGCCGAGGAATGACCATGTCGATCGAAATCAGCAACATCAACAAGCGTTTCGGCCAGTTCCAGGCACTGAACGCGATCAACCTGCATATCCAGAGCGGTGAACTGGTCGCTCTGCTCGGCCCGTCAGGCTGCGGCAAGACAAGCCTGCTGCGCATCATCGCCGGGCTGGAAACGCCGGACAGCGGCAGCATCGTGTTCCATGGTGAGGATGTCTCCAGCCGCGATGTGCGCGACCGCAACGTCGGTTTCGTCTTCCAGCATTACGCCCTGTTCCGCCATATGACCGTGTTTGACAACGTGGCCTTCGGCCTGCGCATGAAGCCGAAGAAGCAACGCCCGAGCGAAGCGGTCATCGCCGAAAAAGTCCGCGAACTGCTCGGCCTCGTGCAGCTCGACTGGCTGGCCGACCGCTACCCGGAGCAGCTCTCCGGCGGCCAGCGACAGCGTATCGCCCTGGCGCGCGCACTGGCGGTCGAGCCGAAAGTGCTGCTGCTCGACGAGCCGTTCGGCGCACTGGACGCCAAGGTGCGCAAGGAGCTGCGCCGCTGGCTGGCACGGCTGCACGAAGACGTGCACCTGACCTCAGTATTCGTCACCCATGACCAGGAGGAAGCGATGGAGGTCGCCGACCGCATCGTGGTGATGAACAAGGGTGTGGTCGAGCAGATCGGCACGCCGGCGGAGGTCTACGCCAACCCCGCCAGCGAGTTCGTCTACCACTTCCTCGGCGACGCCAATCGCCTGCAGCTGGATGAACAGCGCAGCGTGCTGTTCCGCCCGCATGAGGTTTCCCTGAGCCGCGAAGCGGTGGCCGAGCACCTAGCCGGCGAGGTGCGCGACATCCGTCCGCTTGGTGCGCTTACCCGGGTCACGCTGAAGGTCGCTGGGCAAGCCGAGCCGATCGAAGCGGAGGTCGGCAATGACCACGCCAGCCTGGTAGGCGTGCGACGCGGCAGCACGCTGTACTTCCAGCCCAAGGGGCAGGCGCTGCGCGCGGGCTGATGCGCGCCGCCGCGTCGACTCGCGGTCATATCGGGCGACAGAAGCGACTTGGCCGCGGCGGGCAACTGTCGCACCCTGTCGGCAGTCGCCCCTTATCGCGAGGCTCACATGCGCATCACCCTGTTCAGCAGCAAACCCTACGATCGCCACAGCTTCCAGGCCGCCAATCAGGCACATGGCTTCGAGCTCCAATTCCTCGAGTCGCGCCTCGATCCCGATACCGTGGCGCTGGCCGCCGGCGCCGAGGTGGTCTGCCCGTTCGTCAATGACGTGCTGTCGGCGCCCGTGCTGGAAAAGCTCGCCGCTGGCGGCACACGGCTAATCGCGCTGCGTTCGGCCGGTTACAACCATGTCGATCTGCCCTGTGCCCAGCGTCTCGGCCTGCCGGTAGTGCGGGTGCCGGCCTATTCGCCGCACGCGGTGGCCGAACACACCGTGGCACTGATTCTGGCACTCAACCGGCGCCTGCCACGGGCCTACAACCGTACCCGCGAGGGCAATTTCTCGCTGCAGGGGCTGACCGGCTTCGATCTGGTCGGCAAGCGGGTCGGCGTGGTCGGCAGCGGGCAGATCGGCGCGGTGTTCGCGCGGATCATGCAGGGCTTCGGTTGCGAGGTGCAGCTCTACGACCCCTACCCCAACCCGGAACTGGAACGCCTCGGCATGCGCTACGTGGCACTCGATGAACTGCTCGCCAGCAGCGATATCGTCAGCCTGCACTGCCCGCTGACTGAGCAGACCCGTCACCTGATCAACCAGCAGAGCCTGGCGACCATGAAGCCGCGCGCCATGCTGATCAACACCGGCCGTGGCGCGCTGATCGACACGCCAGCACTGATCGGCGCGTTGAAGAGCGGTCAGCTCGGCTACCTGGGCCTGGACGTCTACGAGGAAGAGGCCGGGCTGTTCTTCGAGGACCACTCCGGCCTGCCGCTGCAGGACGATGTGCTGGCGCGGCTGCTGTCGTTTCCCAACGTCATCGTCACGGCGCACCAGGCATTTCTCACCGACGAGGCGCTGGCTGCGATCGCTGGCACCACGCTGGGCAATGTCGCTGCCTGGCAGGCCGGGCAGATCAGCAATCAGGTCAGCAGCTAGCGGCCTGTACGGTGGGTTGGTTGAGGCAAGTTCGGATGAGAGGCAAGGAGCAGCAACACAGTATCGGGGCCATGGGCGCCGAAATTGACCAACTGAACTTAGCAAAGGCCACTAACGGGCTGGTTTTTCGTCGAGCTGGCGCAGGCGCGCCTCGAGCAGGTCCGGGAAGCGCTTGAACCAGGTCTGGTTCAACGGCGAGGGATGCGGCAGCGGGTGCAGGGTGAAGGTTCGGGCCTGCCCCTGCTCGTCCTGTAGCTCGACGTCGAGGCTGGCGGTGAAGCGGTCCTCACGTTGCCAGAAGTCTTCCAGACGCTGGCGCGCCTCACGCGGCTGGTCGATGCCGAACCAGAGGAATGCCTCGCGCCCGAGGGTGATGATGTGCCGCCCGCGCCAGCTGTCCACCAGCAACTGGCGCATCAGCGGATGGAAGCGGCGCTTGACTGCCATCGACCAGGCCTTGTTGCCGACCGGCTTGTACGGCACGGTGTTGATCCAGAAGTAGTGCCGCCCCAGCGCCCGCCCCGCCTCGAAATCCGGCATCTGCTCGCCATGCAGGTGGCGATAGAGCACGCGGCGGACGATCTGCCCGCCGGAGCCGATGAAGGGCTCGCCATGGCGGACCTCCTCGCGGCCTGGGTCACGACCGAAAAAGCAGAGCGGCGCATCGGCGTCGCCAAGACCGATGATTGGCTCCAGCGGATCACGCTCTAATGCTTGGTAGACCGGTCGATCGATGCCATCGGTGTGTGCGGCAAGCTCGCGCAGCGCCTGACATATCTCGGTGGGTAGCGTCATTGCCTGTGGCTCAGAAGTCGCTTTCGTCGACCAGCTCGACTGCGGCGGCTTCCAGCGCATAGGCGGCATCGGCCAGATCGTTGCTGACCGGCTCGATTTGCAGGCGACCGTCCACCCACAGCGGCGCGTAGATGTCCTCCAGGGCGATGCCCTTCGAGTAGCGCACCAGCACGATCTGGTTCGGCGGCGGCGGCGGTACGTGAATGCAGGCGCCCGGATAGGGCACCAGGAAGAATTCGGTGCTGCGCCCGCGCGCGTCGCTCTCCAGCGGCACCGGATAGCCGCCCAGACGGATCTCGCGGCCATTCAGTTCGGCGACGGTCTTGGCCGAGTACATCACCGCCGGCAGCCCGGCGTCCTGCTTCAGCCCGCCCTGATCGCTGAAGCCGGCATCTTCCGGCGTCGAGTGGTCGATTTCGGGCATTTCCTCCAGCGCCTGGCGGTCCTCGGGCGGCATCAGCTCGAGCCAGTCGAGTTCGGGCGGCGTGGCCTGGGCGTGGGAAACAAGTGCGAGACAGCAGAGCAGCGAGAGGACGAATGTGCGCATAAGGCAACTACATGAGAGAGAACGGGGCCGCTGGGCGCGGCCCCCGGCGGATCAATGTTTGCGGCTGGTGACCATGCCATAGATGACCAGCAGGATGATCGCACCGACCACCGCGCCGATAAAGCCTGCGCCTTCGCCCGCCTGGTACAGACCGAGCGCCTGTCCGCCATAGGTCGCCAGCAGCGAGCCGCCGATACCGAGCAGGATGGTCATGATCCAGCCCATGCTGTCGTCGCCGGGCTTGAGGAAACGCGCGATGAGGCCAACGATGAGGCCGATGATGATGGTGCCGATGATGCCCATGGATAAGCTCCTGAGGTCGGAAAGGTGGGTAACCAATCGGACCCGAGGGCTCTGTCACCGTTCGCCGAAGCCTGACGGCCGGGCGTCAGGAATGCGGGATCAGCGTCTCTACGGCGGTGATCTGCCGGTCGAGGGTGGCGCGATCGGGGCAGCGCAGGGTGGCGTGGCCAACTTTGCGTCCGACCTTGAAGGCCTTGCCGTAGTGATGCAGATGGCAATCCTCGATGGCGATGACCTTTTCCACCGGCGGAACTTCACCAATGAAGTTGAGCATGGCGCTCTCGCCCAGCTTGGCGGTCGAGCCCAGCGGCAGACCGGCGACGGCACGCAGGTGGTTCTCGAACTGGCTGCACTCGGCGCCTTCGATGGTCCAGTGCCCGGAGTTGTGCACGCGCGGGGCGATCTCGTTGGCCTTCAGGCCGCCATCGACCTCGAAGAACTCGAAGGCCAGCACGCCAACGTAGTCGAGCTGCTTGAGCACACGACCGACATAATCCTCGGCCAGCGCCTGCAGCGGATGATTACTACTGGCCACCGACAGCCGCAAGATGCCGCTCTCGTGGCTGTTGTGCACCAGCGGATAGAAGCAGGTTTCGCCATCACGCCCGCGCACGGCGATCAGCGAGACTTCCCCGGTGAAGGGCACGAAGCCCTCGAGGATGCACGGCACGCTGCCCAGCTCGGCGAAGGCATTGCTCACATCGGCCGGCTTGCGCAGCAGCTTCTGGCCCTTGCCGTCGTAACCCAGGGTGCGGGTCTTGAGCACGGCTGGCAGGCCGATGCTGGCCACCGCGGCGTCGAGGTCGGCCTGGGACTGGATATCGGCGAACTCCGGGGTGGGAATGCCGAGATCCTTGAACATGGATTTCTCGAACCAGCGATCACGGGCGATGCGCAGCGATTCGGCGCTCGGGTAGACCGGCACGAACTGCGAGAGAAAGGCCACGGTTTCAGCCGGTACGCTCTCGAACTCGAAGGTCACCAGATCCACCTCGTCGGCCAGCCGGCGCAGGTGGTCCTTGTCGTCGTAGTCGGCGCGGATGTGCTCACCGAGGGCCTGGGCGCAGGCATCCGGTGCCGGGTCGAGGAAGGCGAAGCTCATGCCCAGCGGAGTGCCCGCCAGGGCCAGCATGCGGCCCAGCTGGCCGCCACCGATCACACCAATTTTCATATCAACGGCCCTTCAGTAGGCGGCAGATCGAGCGCGCGCGTCGCGCGGCGCAGGAAAGCAAGTTTATACCCGCCAGCGGGCGTCGCCGCGCCGGCAGGGTCGGCTCAGACGCGTGGGTCCGGGCTGTCCAGAACGGTCTGGGTCTGCTCGTCGCGGAATTTCTTCAGTGCCTGGTGATACTCGGGAAACTCGTGACCGAGGATGCTCGCCGACAGCAGCGCGGCGTTGATCGCGCCGGCCTTGCCGATGGCCAGGGTGGCGACCGGCACGCCCGCCGGCATCTGCACGATGGACAGCAGCGAATCGACGCCGGAGAGCATCGAGGACTGCACCGGCACGCCGAGCACCGGCAGGTGCGTCTTGGCGGCGCACATGCCCGGCAGATGGGCGGCACCGCCGGCGCCGGCGATGATCACGCGCAACCCGCGGGCTTCGGCCTGTTCGGCGTACTGGAAGAGCAGGTCCGGGGTGCGATGGGCGGACACCACCGTCACTTCATGGGGGATGCCCAGCTTTTCCAGCATGTCGGCGGTGTGGCTCAGGGTGGACCAGTCGGACTTGGAGCCCATGATCACGCCTACCAGTGCGCTCATCGTCGTGCCTCTCATTGGGCGCCCGCGGGCGCGTCAAGAACAACAAACCACGCAAAAGAGCGTGGCCTGGACAGTCGCGGACCGACCTTGGCCGCCCGCGCGAAAGCCGCGCAGTATAGCGCAAGGCGTGACCAGCCAGTACCCCGCGCTACTGCAGCGCAGCAGGCGCCAGGCGTGGCAGTTCGATCCAGAAACGGCTGCCGACGCCAGGTTCGCTGTGCAGTCCCAGCTGGCCGTTCATCAGGCGGGCGAACTCCAGGCACAGCGACAGCCCTATGCCGGTGCCCTGAATCATGCTGTTCTCGCGCCCGAGCCGCTGGAAGGGTTCGAACACCTGCGCCTGCTGCGCGGGCTCGATGCCCAATCCCGTATCCTCGACCAACAGCCGCACATGCCCCGGGCTGGTTTCGGTACGCAGGCTGATGTGGCCATCGGGGACGTTGTACTTCATCGCGTTGGACAGCAGGTTGAGCAGCACTTGGCGCAACCGACGCGGCTCGGCAAGCACCTGCAGTGGCTCATCCGGCAACTGCAATTGCAGATGCAGGCCGCGTTGCTGAACCTCGAGCGAGACCAGTTCGGCGCACTCGCGCATCAGCTCGCAGACGTTCACCGGCTGCAGCTCGAGCTGCGCCGGCTCGTTCTGCAGGCTCGACCATTCGAGGATTTCCCCCAGCAGCTGATTGAGGTGCCGGCTGGCCAGCAGGATCTCGTCGAGGTACTCGGCCGCCTCGGCCTGGCTCTCATCGTCGCAGTCCATGCGCATCAACTGGGCGAAGCCGAGAATCGCATTGAGCGGCGTGCGCAGTTCATGGCTGATACCCGAGAGCAGCCGGCCCTTCGCTTCGCTGGCAGCCTGGGCCTGCAGGGTCGCCGCGCGTAGTTCTTCCTCGACCCGCTTCAGCGCGTCGATATCCACATGAGTACCGGCGAGTATCTTCGCCACGCCGGTATCCGGATCATGCGCGAGCACGCGCCCGCGGCTGAGCAACCAGTGGTAGTGGCCCTGGGTATCGGCGAAGCGGTACTCGGCCTCATAGCGCTGCTGCAGTCCGCGGCTGACGCGTTCGATCTGCGCCAGCGCCTGCGGCAAGTCATCGGGGTGGATACGGCGGCGAAACTCGCTGTCGCTGAGCTGCCCCGACGGCAGGCCGAAGCGCGTCACCATGCCGCCGCGTATACGCAGCCGGTGGTTGGGCATGTCGTATTCCCAGAGGCTTTCGGTCGCGCTTTCCAGCACCAGCTCCAGGCGTCGTTGCGCCTCCCAGCGCTCGGATTCGCTATAGGCCAGGCGGCTGCCGATGTCCTGGGTGTGACGGCACATCTCGTCCAGTTCGCGAATCTGCGACTGTGCCGGCTCCGGTTGCCAGCGGCCGACGCCAATCTCGCCGAGCATCCGCGAGATGCCGGCGATGGGCGTCAGCAGCGCGCCGCTGAGCTGGCGTGCGCGCAGCCACATGAGGGCGAAGAAACCGATATAGAACAGCACCAACCCGGCAATCAGCAGATAGCCGATCTGCTGATAACGGCTCGCCAGGGCATTGGTCTGGCGAAATACCGCGGCCTCATCGACCACCGCCAGCAGGTGCCAGCCGGTCTGCGCCACAGTGGTCCAGGCCACCAGCTGCGGCCGGCCGCCAAGCATCACCTGCTGTACGCCGCTGCTGGCCCCGGAGATTGCCGCGGCGAGTTCAGCGGTTTCCGGGCGGCGATCAAGCTGGAAATCCTCCGGTTTGAACACCTCGCGGCGGATGGCATCCAGATAGGAATGCTCGGTCAGCTCGGCCAGGCCGAAATCCGCTTCGCCAGGTTCGGGCAGCGCCATGATCGACAGATCATCGCTGACCAGCATGGCGTAGCCACCCCAGGGCACCTGCACCTGGCCGATCTGCTCGAGGATGCCGCTGACGGTGATGTCGATGCCAACCACGCCTTCTAGAAAATCGCCGTGGTACACCGGCGCGGTCGCCGACATCATCCAGCCGTGCCCGGCCGGGTCGAGGTAGACATTGGTCCACACTACGCCGCGCGACGGGTTGTGCTTGGCGTCCGCCAGGTAATAGAAGTTGTACTTGGGGATATCCATGTCCGCCGGGTACTGATCGAGCGTGAAGAACCACGGATAGATATGGTTGAAGCTATCCCAACTGTTGAAGTAGAGGCTGGCGACCAGCGGGTTGCGCGCTTCGATCTCCTTCATCAGCGGCTCCAGCTGCCGCAGCCTGGCGATCTTCTGCAGATCATGCCGCTCGGGAGCAGTGGCGTTGGAATAGAACACGGCGGCACCGCCGTCATCGCTGGGACTGTAGCGCACGCCCTCGTCGCTCAGGGCCAGTTCGGGCACCTGTCCCGGCGCGACGCCCTGCAGCGCCTGCGCGGTGAGGTTGCGATACAACTGGGTCAGGGAGCTGACCTGGCTGAGCTGCTCGCTGATCAGACGCGACTCAAGACTTACCGCCGCCTGCAGGTCGTTGAGCGCGGTTTCGCGCAGATGCTCGACCTGGGCGTCGCGAATGGCGTTGTTGGTCAGCAGATAGATCGCGATCAACGCGGTCTCCACCAGCACCAGTGGGATGAGCGCGCTGCGCACGAAGGCCCGCCATATCCATTGACGCAGGCCGATTGGCTTTGAGGTGGGCACGATGGGCTCCAGCGGCCGCGCAAGGCGAATAATCAGCAGTAGGCGCGGCGAGGCCGTGATCATACCATCGCGCTCGCGGCGTCGAGCTAGTGGCCTGTGCGGTGAGTGGGTTGAGGCAAGTTCGGATGAGCATGGGTCCGAAACAAGGCGCTGCGACGAGTCATAGCTGGGCTATGGCAAGGAGCAGCAACGCAGTATCGGGGGCCATGGGCACCGAAATTGACCAACTGAACTTACCAAACAGGCCACTGGAGCCTGGCGGTCGAGTTCGCCGTCGTTTCAGCAGGCGCTGGCGACGCTGGTGGTGCCGGAGACCGAACGGCGGCATTGCTTGGCCATCGCCGCCAGGCGTACCGCGACATTGGCGGTGCCGTAGCCGGCGTAGCCATTGCAGCGCTGCAGGATCTCGAAGAAGAAGCGGCCTTCGAACGGCTCGGTGTAGACGTGAAACAGCTCGCCACCCTCGGCATCACGGTCGTAGAGCACGTTGTAGCGCGCCAGCTCGGCGAGCAGCGCGTCGTCGAAATCGAACCGCGCCGCCAGATCGTCGTAGTAGTTGCGCGGGATTTCCAGCAACGGCACCCCGGCCGCCTGCGCCCGGGCGACCTCGGCGAAGATGTCGTCGCAGGCGAACGCCACGTGGTGCACCCCGGCGCCACGATAACTGGACAGCGCCTGGGCGATCACGGTGTCGCGATCCTGCGAGGTGTTCAGCGGCAGCCGGACGCGGCCGCAGGGGCTACGCATGGCGCGGCACTTCATCAGCCCATAGGGATCGGGCAGCAGCAGCTCGTTGTCGGCCTCGAAATCGAACAGGCTGCGATAGAACAGCACCCAGCTGGCCAGGCTTTCGGCCGGCAGCGCGGTAGCCATGTGATCGATACGCCGCAAGCCCGCATCCTTCGGGCCGACCGCATGCAGGCGAAAGTCGATGTCGTAGTTGCTCTGCCCTGGCGCGCCGGACTCGAGCAGATAGATCAGGCTGCCGTCCGGCGCGCGCACGGCCGGAATCTGCCGCTCGTTCGGCCCGATCAGGCCACGGTAGGGCTGGCCGCCAAAGGCGCAGGCACGCGCCAGCGCCGGCCCCTCTTCGTCGATCTTCAGCGCCATTGCACACACCGAAGGGCCATGCGCCTCGAAGTAGTTGTGGGCAAACGAATAGGGCTCGGCGTTGAGCACGATATTGATCTCGCCCTGGCGAAACAGCTGCACATCCTTCGAGCGGTGCTGACCGACATGGGCGAAGCCAAGACGCTGCAGCCAGCTGCCGAGGCGCACGGCGTGCGGCTCGTCCACCGCGAACTCGAGGAAATCGATGCCTTCGTAGCGCGGTGCCGGCGGTGGCGCGAACAGCGTTTGCGCCAGCGCCGGGCTGGTCGAGGCACTCAGGCGCTGCCCGGTTTTCTCTTCCAGGTGCTGAAGCGCACGCAGGCCGTCAGCGGCGATGCCTCGCGGCGGCGCAGCGCGGAAGCCATCGTTGAACACTTCCAGCGACAACGGGCCGCTGTAGCCGGCCTGCAGCACAGGTGCGAGAAAGCCCGCCAGGTCGAATTCGCCCTGACCGGGAAAACAACGGAAATGCCGACTCCACTGCAGCACATCCATTGCCAGCAGCGGCGCATCGGCGAGCTGTACGAAGAAGATCCGCTCGCCCGGGATATCGACGATGCCGCTCGGGTCATCGCCCAGCGCCAGCGTATGGAAACTGTCGAGAATCACCCCCAGTGCAGGATTGTCGACCTGTTGTACCAGTGACCAGACCTGCCGCCAGGTCTTCACGTGGCGGCCCCAGGCCAGCGCCTCGTAGCCCACGCGCAGCCCGCGTGCACCGGCGCGCTCGGCGATCTGGCCAAGGTCACCCACCAGTGTCTCGTTATCGCCCAGCGCATCGGCCTGGACGTTGCTGCAGAGCAGCATCAGGTCGACGCCCAGTTCGTGCATCAGGTCGAACTTGCGCTCGGCGCGATCGAGATTGCGCTGCACGCGCGCCCGCGGGCAGCCCTCGAAATCGCGGAACGGCTGGAACAGCGTGACGGCAATGCCCAGGTCCTCGCACAGGCGGCGGATGTCCTGCGGGCTGCCGGAGTGATAGAGCAGGTCGTTCTCGAACAGCTCGACGCCATCGAATCCAGCCGCCGCGGCGGCCTCCAGCTTCTCCGGCAGGGTGCCGCTCAGCGACACGGTGGCGATCGAGCGTTTCATGCGGTTACTCCTGTTACCGGGTGACTCGGGAAGTTGCGCGGCAGCGCTGGGGTCGACGCGAGCATGATCAGGGCACCAGACCATCGCGCTTGCCCGGCTCGGTCAGCGGCAACATCAAGCCGCTCTGACCAGGCATTGCCGCAGTCGGATCCTCAAGCAGCGCGCGCAGCGGCGTGGCGATGGAGGCGGTGTAGTCCTTGACACAGCGATGATGGCCGCCGAGCACGTCGTAACTCTCGAAGCTCGCCCCCATGCCGCGCCAGGCGCGACTGGTGTAGTCGGCGGAGAAATACACCACCGGCGCGTCGATGCGCCGGGGCAGGTAGCGCGCCATTACCAGCGAGTACTGCAGGAAGCGCACGCGCACCTCACGATCACGCGCGGTGGGTGGTATTGGCACGTGACCGGCCAGCCGCTGCTGCACCATGCGCACGCTGCGCCGCGACAGCTTCCAGGCCAGGTTGGCGAAGCGCTTGGGATAGGGCCACTTGCTGGTTTCACCGAAACGGCTGAGCGCCTCGTAGGCGCGGGCAAGGTGCATGTCCGGCAGCACCCGGTCGAGGGTACGCAGGATGGCCCGCGACCACGGGCGAACATTGGCGGTGGGCGGATCGATCAGAGCGACGATCTCCACCTCATGGCCCGCCTCGATGAGCAAACGAGCGGCCTCGAAGGCCACCAGCGCGCCGTTGCAGTAGCCGCCGATGCGGTACGGTCCCTGCGCCTGGCGCGCGAGGATCAGCGGCAGACGTTCACGCGCCATCTGCTGCACCGACTCTGGTATCGGCTCGTTGTCCATGCCATGCGGGGCGATGGCGGTCAGCGGCTGCTGCGGGCCGAGCAGCCGGGCCAGGCGACGGATGTAGTAGCCGCCATGGGCGAAATCGCCGTGGAACCAGAACAACGGCGTGCGCCCTGGCTGAGCGTTGAAATCGATGACCGGAATGATGTGGTTGGCAAGATTCTCCAGGCGTGCTGCCAGCTCGCGGGCAGTCTCCGCCTCGACCAGCAACGACTCGGGGATCACCCGCCCGACCATCTGCTCCAGCTCGGCAAGCATTTCGGTGGCCAGCAGCGAGTCACCACCACAATCGAGAAAGTTGTCGTTCGGGCCGACCGCCTCGGTTTTCAGCAGTCGCCGCCAGAGCGCCAGCACCTGCTGCTCCAGTTCGGACGCCGCCTCGGCCACCGCCGCGGCCCGGGCCCGCGCGCTGCGCTGCTCGAGGTAGGCATCCGCCAGCCGATGCCGCAACACCTTGCCGGTCAAGCCGCGCGGCAAGGCTTCGATGATCTGCACGCGCCGCGGCACCTTGAAGTACACCAGCTCGCCCCGCAGGTAGCGCTGCAGCTCCTCGGCCGCCACCTGCATGTCAGGGCGTAGCACCACGGCGGCGGCGACGTCCTGGCCGAGGCGCTGATGCGGCACGGCGAACGCCGCTGCATCGGCCACCGCCGGATGGCGCAACAGCACCGCATCGACTTCCGGCAGGCTGACCTTCTCGCCGCCGCGGTTGATCACTTCCCGCAGGCGTCCATGCAGGCGCAGGAAGCCGTCCTCGTCGAGGCTGCCGATGTCGCCGGTGTGGAACCAGCCGTCGCGCAGCACCTCGCGGTTGAGCGTGTCATCGCCAAGATAGCCAGGCATAACCGTCGCGCCACGCACGCGGATCTCGCCGCGCTCGCCCGCCGCTAGCGGAATGCCGTTCTCGTCGACGATGCTCAGGGTTTCCGGCCAGGGCCGACCGACCGTGTCCGCCTTGCGCTCGGTCGGGGTGTTGACGGCGATCTGCGCGGCCTCGCTGGAGCCGTAGTGCTCCAGCAGCGGGAAGCCCATGGTCTGCTCGAAGGCATCGATGATGTCCTGTCCCAGCGGCGCGCCGCCGGATGAGGCGAAGCGCGGCCGCTGCGTGCCCAACCCTTCGGGGTGCGCGCTGGCCGCTTCGAGAATTGCGCGGTGCAACGCTGGGCCGGCGGAATACCAGCTCGGCCGCAGGCTTTCGAACCACTCGTGCAGGTCCACCACGGCCGGGCTGAGCGGAAAGGCAACGCTGCCGCCGGTGAGCAACGGCGTGAGGATGGTGACCTTCAGCCCGTGGGAATAATAGGGCGCCGATACGCACAGGCAGCGGTCGCCGGCATCCAGGCCGAACCAGCGCTGCCACTTGCGGGCGGCGGTCAGCATGTTGCGATGGGTGAAGGGAATCAGCTTGGGCAACGCCGTGGTGCCGGAGCTGCGCAGGATGAACGCCGGAGCGTCTGCCTCGGGCAGATCATCGGTGGCCGGCTGTGCAGCCAGCGGCATGTCGAGCTGTAACGCCGGGCTGCCGTCCGCGGCCGCTTCGGCTCTGATCAGCGTCAGCCCGTGGCGCTCGGCGGCCGCCCGGCCCTGCTGATCGCCGTCACTGCTGATCAGCAGGGCATCGAGCGGCAGCTGTTGGAGAAACTGATCCAGTTCGGCCGGGCCGAGGCGCGGATCGAGCGGTACGGCAACCGCGGAACAGGCGACGGCAATGATCGCGACCGCCGCCTGCGGGGCTTCTGGCAGCAATACGCCGATGCGTGCGTCGCGGCCGAAGCCGGCCAGGCGCAGCTGGCGACGGGTCTGCTCGATCATCTGCTGCAGGCCGCGATGGTCCAGCGGCGCGAAGCGTGTCGAAAGCACCGCCGATCGATCAGGCGCACCATGCGCCACGCGGCTCAGCGCGGCATGCAAAGTGACGGGCTCGATGCCGGCGGTCGCCGGGTCGAGCACAGCAAAGACCGAGCCCGCAGGGGGCACGGCGGCGTCGGAGTCGTAATTCACGGCTGTCTGTCCTTGGCTAGAGTCCGGCCTGGCCATGGCACGGATTGCTCAGCTAAGACAGCATCGCCCGAAAAAGTTGCCTCGCGCGAAGCAACAAAATGTGTGCAGTTAACCGCTTGTTACGCACATTTGGCCGCGTGGGGCGCTTTAACCTGCCGCTTCGCCCGCCTGTCGCTGCGCTTGCGCGGCACGGTTTTCCAGCCTTCGCCAGAGCAAGCGCACTGCACCCTTGCGCATCAGCGAGCAGCGATACAGGCGGATTTCCAGTGGTACGCGCCATTGCTCGCTACCACAGATCGCCAGCTCGCCACGCTGCAGCTCGGGCTCGACGCTCAGGCGCGGCACCCAGGCGATCCCCAGCCCCTGCAGTGCCATGCTCTTCAGGCTGTCGGCCATGGCAGTCTCGTAAACGGTGGTCGAACGCAGCGCGCGCTGACGCAACAGCAGGTTCACCGAGCGACCGAGAAAGGCGCCAGCGCTGTAGGCCAGCAGCGGCACCGTCTGGCCGCTGTCGACGTCGTACAGCGGCGCGCCGTCGGCACCCGCCGCGCAGACTGGCAGCATCTCGGTGCGCCCCAGGTGCAGCGAGGGGAACAGCTCTGGGTCGAGCTGCAGCGCGGCATCCGGGTCGTAGTAGGCGAGAATCAGGTCGCAGCCGCCTTCGCGCAGCACATGCACGGCTTCGCCGACGTTGGTGGCGATCAGCCGGGTGGCGATGTTCAGCCCGTCGTGGCGCAGGCCGGCGATCCACGCAGGGAAGAAGCCCAGCGCCAGCGAGTGCGCGGCGGATATCTGCAACACCTCGCCCTGCTGGCCCTCGACGTGGTGCAGATGGCGCACCACTTCGCCGAGCTGTTCGACCATGTTGCGCGCACTGACCAGGAACAGCTGGCCGGCCTCGGTCAGCTCGATCGGCGTGCGCGAGCGGTTGATCAGTTGCAGGCCGAGCGCCTCCTCCAGCGAGCGTATCCGCCGGCTGAAGGCCGGCTGCGTGACGAAGCGGCGTTGCGCGGCCTGGGAGAAGCTGCGGGTCGCCGCCAGCGCCACGAAATCCTCCAGCCACTTGGTTTCCAGATTCACCTGAACATCCCTCGATACGATTGCGACCGGTACAAAGTCACACGGACATTATGCCGTTTCGGCATAGGGCAGCCAGCAACGGCATTGGCCGCGAAACGCCTGAAAGCCTTATTTTAGGCGCACTGCAGCACTGCCTGCGCCTACCGAAGCCACATTACCATCATGTCCGAAGTTGCATCATCGCGAGTCGAAAAAGACCTGCTTGGCACCCTCCCCGTTCCTTCCAACGCCTACTACGGCATCCAGACCCTGCGCGCACTGCACAACTTCCGCCTCTCCGGCGTGCCGCTGGCGCATTACCCGAAGCTGATCGTCGCCCTGGCGATGGTCAAGCAGGCCGCCGCAGACGCCAACCGCGAGCTGGGCTACCTGCCCGAAGCCAAGCACGTGGCAATCAGCCAGGGCTGTGCACGACTGATTCGCGGCGAATTCCATGAGCAGTTCGTGGTGGACATGATCCAGGGCGGCGCCGGCACCTCGACCAACATGAACGCCAACGAAGTGATCGCCAACCTCGGCCTGGAAGCGATGGGCCACGCCAAGGGCGAGTACCAGTACCTGCACCCGAACAACGACGTGAACATGGCGCAGTCCACCAACGACGCCTATCCGACGGCGATTCGCCTGGGCCTGCTGCTCGGTCACGACACCCTCCTCGCCAGCCTGGAGAGCCTCTGCCAGTCGCTGACCGGCAAGGGCCATGCCTTCGCCCACGTGCTGAAGATGGGCCGCACCCAGCTGCAGGACGCCGTGCCCATGACCCTGGGCCAGGAATTCCACGCCTTCGCCACCACCCTCGGTGAGGATCTGCACCATCTGCGCGGCTTCGCCCCGGAGCTGCTGCTGGAAGTGAACCTCGGCGGCACCGCGATCGGCACCGGCATCAATGCCGACCCGCGCTACCAAGCCATTGCCGTGCAGCGCCTGGCGCAGATCAGCGGCCAGCCGCTGCGCCAGGCCGCGGACCTGATCGAAGCGACTTCGGACATGGGCTCGTTCGTGCTGTTCTCCGGCATGCTCAAGCGCCTGGCGGTGAAGCTGTCGAAGATCTGCAACGACCTGCGCCTGCTCTCCAGCGGCCCGCGCACCGGCTTCAACGAGATCAACCTGCCGCCGCGCCAGCCGGGCAGCTCGATCATGCCGGGCAAGGTCAATCCGGTGATCCCGGAAGCGGTCAACCAGGTCGCCTTCGAAGTGATCGGCAACGACCTCGCGCTGACCATGGCCGCCGAGGGCGGACAGCTGCAGCTCAACGTCATGGAACCGTTGATCGCCTACAAGCTGTTCGATTCGATCCGCCTGCTGCAGCGCGCCATGGACATGCTGCGCGAGCATTGCATCGAAGGCATCACCGCCAACGAAGACCGTTGCCGCGAGCTGATGGAAAGCTCCATTGGTCTGATCACCGCGCTGAACCCCTATATCGGCTACGACAACAGCACCCGCCTGGCTCGTGAGGCGCTGCTCGGCGGCCGCAGTGTGCTGGAGCTGGTGCGCGAGGAGCGTTTGCTCGACGACGCCATGCTCGCCGAGATCCTGCGCCCGGAAAACATGATCGCGCCACGCCTGGCACCGCTGGCGGTCTGATCAACACCGCGCCCGGCATATAGCCGGGCGCTTGCTTTACGGGCCGCCAGCCCGGCTCGTTCGCACAATAAAAACAACAGGAAAACCCATGACTCAGAGTACGACCCTCTCCGCTCCCCTGCGCCTGCTCGTCCGCCTGCCGCTCTGGCAGCAGATCCTCATCGGCCTGGCCCTCGGCGTCGCCGCCGGCATGGCCTTTGGCGCAGACGCGCAGCTGCTGGCACCGATCGGCACGCTGTTTCTGAATGCGATCAAGATGCTTATCGTGCCGCTGGTGTTCGTTTCGCTGGTGGCCGGCATAACCTCGATGCAGGACAGCGCCAAGCTCGGCCGCATCAGTCTGAAGACCATCGTCATCTATCTGGTGACCACTGCCTTCGCGGTCAGCATCGGCCTGCTGTTCGGCGCGCTGTTCACCCCGGGCGAAGGCATGAACATGGTCGCCAGCGGCAGCGAGCAGGCCAAGCAGGCGCCCTCGCTGGTGTCGATCCTGGTCGGGCTGGTGCCAGCCAACCCGGTCACCGCCTTCGCCGAAGGCAACATCCTGCAGATCATCGTCTTCGCCATCGCCCTGGGCGTCAGCATCAACCTGATCGGCGAGCGCGGCGCGCCGGCGGTGCGCCTGTTCGATGCGCTGGCCGAAACCTTCTACAAGCTCACTGACCTGGTGATGCGCGTCGCGCCGATCGGCGTCTTCGCCCTCACCGCAGGCGTGGTCGGCAGCCATGGTGCCGAAGTACTGCTGCCACTGGCGGGCGTGATCGGGGTGATCTACCTGGCCAGCATCGCCCACGTGCTGCTGGTCTACGGCGGCCTGCTCGGCCTGCTGGCGCGGCTCAATCCGCTGCGTTTCTTCCAGGGCATCGCCCCGGCGCTGGCGGTGGCCTTCAGCACCTCGAGCAGCTCCGGCACCCTGCCGGTGTCCATCGAATGCGCGCGCAATAACCTCGGCGTATCCGAAGGTGTGGCGGGCTTCGTGCTGCCAGTAGGCGCGACCATCAACATGGACGGCACGGCGATCTATCAGGGCGTGCTCGCACTGTTCATCGCCCAGGCCTTCGGCATCGACCTTAGCGCCGGGCAGTACGCGATGATCATCCTCACCGCGACGCTGGCCTCCATCGGCACCGCCGGCATCCCCGGCGCCGGGCTGATCATGCTCGGGCTGGTACTCACCGCTGCCGGCCTGCCGCTCGAAGGCGTGGCGCTGATCGCCGGGATCGACCGCATCCTCGACATGGCACGCACCACGGTGAACGTCGCCGGCGACCTGATGACCACCACGCTGGTCGGTCGCAGCGAGCAGGAACTCGACCGAGCGGTGTACGACGCCAGCAACAAGGAGTGAGCGCCGCCCGAAGACCTGCCGCTAGCTCGGCAGGTCCCAGGCGTGACGCAGGCGTTGCAGCGCGGCGATGATCTCCACTTCCGGCACCGCCGCAAAACCCAGCACCAGGCCGCCCGCGGCGCCTCTCGGCGCCTGACCGTCCAGCCAGTAGTCGGCCAGCCCGTTCATTTCCACCTCGGCCGCTCGCGCCGAAGCAACCAGCTCGGCTTCGCGGGCGTGGCTGTGCACCGGCACGCACAGATGCAGCCCGGCATCCACCGCCGGCAACTCCGCGCAGCCAGGGATCGCCTCTGGCCAGTGCTGCAACAGGGTGTCGCGGCGCACCCGGGCGGCCTGGCGCATACGGCGCACGTGACGCTGAAAATAGCCGGCGGCGATGAACTCGGCCATCACCATCTGGCTGCCAATGTCCGAGTGACGCATATCCAATGCACGGCGACGGGCGAAGGCCTCGGCCAGGCCGGGAGGCAACACCAGGTAGCCGAGGCGCAGCGCGGGGAACGTGATCTTGCAGAAGGTGCCGACGTAGAGCACCCGCCCCTGCCGGTCCAGCGCCGCCAAAGGCGTCAACGGCGTGCCGCTGTAACGGTACTCGCCGTCGTAGTCGTCCTCGACGATCCAACCCTCGTTGCGTTCGGCCCACGCGAGCAATTCCAGGCGCCGCGCCAGCGACAGGGTCACGCCGGTCGGGTACTGATGCGAGGGCGTGACATAGGCCAGCCGACAGCCTTCGATCTGCGCGAGGGCGGCGGTATCCAGTCCCTCGCCATCCACCGCGACCCCACACAGCTCGGCGCCAGCCACGGCGAAGGCATGGCCGGCGGCGCGGTAGCCGGGGTTTTCCAGCGCCACGCGATCACCAGGCTGCACCAGCAGCTGGGCGCAGAGGCTGATGCCCTGCTGCGCACCGCAGGTAATCACCACCTGGGACGGATCGCAGTTCAGCCCGCGGCTGCTGCGCAGGTAGGCCGCTACCAGTTCGCGCAAGGCAGGCTCACCCGCCGGGTCGCCATAGCCCAGGCGCGCCGGCGATGGCTTGCGCCAGAAACGCGCCGTGAGCCGCGCCCAGGTTTCGAAGGGGAACAGATCGAAGGCCGGCACGCCGATGCGAAAGGCACGCGGCGCACCGCTCACGGGGAGCGCAAGGTGATTGCGCTGCAGGCGCAACAGCGCCTCGGTCGGCACTACCCCGGAAGCAGGCGGCTGCATCAGCGGCCGCGCGCTGCCGAGTTCCACCACGTAGGTGCCATCGCCTACCCGGCCTTCGATGTAGCCCTCGGCGTAGAGCTGATCGAACGCCCGGGTAACGGTGTTGCGTGACACCGCCAGCAATGCCGCCAGATCGCGACCGGCCGGCAGCCGACTTCCTCCAGCCAGACGCCCGTCGAGGATACGCTCGCGCAGGGCCTGATAGAGCTGGCGTGTCAGCCCCTGACTGCGCTCCAGACAAATGCCGGAAAGATCGACAGGCAACGGGGGTGTGGTCGGCATAGGTCGCATTGGCTCTATCAAAGTCACAAGTAATGGATCTTACAGCGGGCCAATATCCTGCCTAGCATGGCAACACTGTATTTGGAGAGACGCCATGTACCTGCCAGCCTCATTCCGCCAGGACGATCTTGGCGAGTTGCATCGCCAGATTCGGGCGATGCCGTTCGCGCTGCTGACCAGCGCGGGCACGGACGGCGTGCAGGCCAGTCACCTGCCGCTGCTGCTGGAATCGGACGAAGGCGAGTTCGGCACGCTCTACGGGCACTTCGCCAAGGCCAATCCGCACTGGCGCGAGCTGCAGGACGGCTGCGAAGCGCTAGCCGTGTTCAGCGGCCCTGACGCCTACATCAGCCCCAGCTGGTATCCGACCAAAGCGGAGCACGGCAAGGTCGTACCGACCTGGAACTACATTGCCGTGCATGCCCGCGGCCCGGTGCAGCTGATCGACGACCGCAAGAGCCTGCTGCAGATCGTCAGCCGCCTCAGCGATCAGCATGAAGCCAGCCGCCCACAGCCCTGGGCCGTAAGCGATGCACCAGACGACTACCTGGACGCCATGCTGCGCGCCATCGTCGGCTTCGCCCTGCCGATTCGCCGGCTGGAGGGTAAGTGGAAACTCGGGCAGAACCGCTCGCCGGCGGACCAGGCCGGGGTTCGCCAGGGCCTGGCCGCCTCGCTCGATCCACGCGACCAGGCCCTGGCCGCACGCATGCCCATCACCGATTGAAGAGGAATGCACTGTGCCTGAGATCCGCCCTATCACCGCTGCCGACCACGCTGTCTGGAGAGAACTCTGGCAGAACTATCAACGCTTCTACGCCGCTGCGATTGCGGAGCAGACCAGCGACCTTACCTGGCAGCGCTTCCTCGATCCAGCCGAGCCGATGCATGCCGCGTTGGCCTGGCATGACGGCCACGCCATCGGCCTGGTGCACTGGATCTTCCATCGCAGCTGCTGGACCCGCGGTGACTACTGCTACCTGCAGGATCTCTACGTGGCCGAGGGCACCCGCGGCAAAGGCATCGGTCGGGCGCTGATGGAGCACGTCTACGCCAAGGCCGCAGCCGCTGGCGCCTCGCGCGTCCACTGGCTGACCCAGGAGACCAACTATACGGGGCGCATGCTCTACGACCGCATCGCCGAACGCTCGGGCTTCATCCAGTACCGCAAGATCCTCTGAGCCTTCACTCGATGCCGAGCAGCCCGTTCTCCACATGCGGCGTCGCCAGGCGCTCGCGGATGTCCAGGTCAATGCGCGGGTCGTCCGGGCTGTAGAGCATCACCTGGCGATAGGCGCTGACACGGTTGATCTCGCGACCCAGGTATTCCCACACCACCGAGGTGCACGCTGGCGTGCGGCGGTCGCCCGAAGAGACGCCGGTCTTCATTCCGTTAAGCCGGGTGATGCGGCTCTTGAAGCTGGGAATGAGGATGGTCTGGCTCATCTCGTTGAGCGTCAGCGATTCGTAGTCGATCAGGAACAGTCGGTCCTGCAGGCCGAACGCCGCGCCGAGGTAGCGGCAGCGTACCCAGTCCTCGGCGTGGCCGAGGGTAGGGCTGGCGCGCTCCTGGCGCTCCTGACGCTCGAACAGGTAGAGGCCGTTTTCCTCGCGCAGATGCACCAGCGAGATGAGGATGCTGCCCGGCACCGACATGCAGTTGGCGTATTCGAAGTAGTAGCCGCAATAGCGCGACAGACTCGCGGCGTGCTCGCGCAACGGCTGCAGCAGGGCCAGCAGCGGATCGGTCCGCGGCAGCGCCTGGGCTTCCGGATGGCGCGCCCCAACCAGCCGGGCGAACTGCTCGGGCGGCATTTCCAGCTCGTAGCCCTCGACGCCGAAGAAGTCGCCGATGCGTTTGAGGTTGAACGGCGTGGGACGGCTCTGCCCGCCCAGGTACTTGTTGAACTGCGCCCGATTGATGGCCAGCTTGCGGCACACCTCGGCAATCGAGCGGTAGTGACTGCAGAGCAACTTGAGGTTTTCGGCGAGGTGGGAGGTCATGGGATGCCCTGGCGGTTGGCGCGAGTGTCGCCATTCTAGCATCAGGTCGCGTCACATCGCGGCCACCTGCGAAATTGTCCTGTCGTCGCTACTGTTGAAACATCCCCCGCTTGCACGGCGCAGCGGCGCGCGCCGGCACCCTAATAACGACAACAAGGTGAACATTGCCATGCTCGACCTTCTGAATGACCTCATTTGGAGCAAGCTGCTGATCGTCATGCTGATCGGCCTCGGTCTGCTCTTCACGATTCGCTCCGGCTTCGTCCAGTTCCGTTATTTCGGCAACATGTTCAGCATCTTCGGCCACGCCTTCGAGCGTCAGCCGGGACAGCTCTCTTCCTTCCAGGCCCTGATGCTCTCGGTCGCCGGCCGCGTCGGCGCCGGCAACATCGCCGGAGTCTCGGTGGCAATCATGCTCGGCGGCCCGGGTGCAATCTTCTGGATGTGGGTGGTGGCGCTGGTGGGCATGGCGACCAGCTACTTCGAGTGCTCACTGGCGCAGCTGTACAAGCGTCGCGAGCCGGACGGCACCTACCGCGGCGGCCCGGCCTTCTACATCCAGCACGGACTCGGCCAGCGCTGGCTGGGCATCGTCGTCTCGATCCTGCTGCTGATGACCTTCGGCTTCGGCTTCAACGCCGTGCAGTCGTTCACCGTCGCCAGCTCGCTGCATGACACCTTTGGCGTGCCGACCGTAGCCAGCGGCATCGCGCTGACCCTGGTCATCGGCGGCATCATCTTCGGCGGCATCCGCCGTATCGCCAAGTGGGCCGACGTACTGGTGCCGGTCATGGCCTTCTCCTACCTGGGCATGGCGCTGTTCGTCATCGGTAGCAACTTCGGTGCCGTGCCGGAAACCTTCGGCCTGATCTTCCGCAGCGCCTTCGGCCTGGAGCAGGCCTTCGCCGGCGGCATCGGCGCGGCGATCCTGATGGGCGTCAAGCGCGGCCTGTTCTCCAACGAGGCCGGCCTGGGCAGTGCGCCGAACGTCGCCGCGGTCGCCGAGGTCAAGCACCCTGTGGCGCAGGGCATCGTGCAGTCGCTCTCGGTGTTCATCGACACCATCATCCTGTGCAGCTGCACCGCGCTGATCATCCTGCTCTCGGGCGTCTACGAGCCGGGTATGGACCAGGCCGGTGTGGTGCTGACGCAGACCGCCATGGCGGCCGTGGTTGGCGAGTGGGGTCGGGTATTCATCAGCATCGCGCTGCTGCTGTTCGTCTTCACCACGCTGATCTACAACTACTATCTGGGTGAAAACGCGCTGGGCTTCTTCACCGAGAAGCGCATGCCGGTGGTGATCTACCGCATCCTGGTGGTCATCCTTGTGCTCTGGGGTTCGGTGCAGGATCTGGGCACCGTGTTCGCCTTTGCCGACGTGACCATGGGTCTGCTGGCCATCGCCAACCTGATCGCCGTGGCCCTGCTGTTCAAGGTCGGCCTGCGCCTGATGCGCGACTACGACCGCCAGATCCGCGCCGGCATCGAGCAACCCGTGCTCGATCCGAAGGACTTCGCCGACCTGGATCTCGACCCGGCCGTGTGGAAGGCGAACATGCCCGCCACACCCGACACCACCGAGCGCCGCTAAGCGCTCCGACGCGACCGGCCAGCCCTCTGCGCAACCGCGCACGGGGCTGGCCCCATCCGCCTGTATTTCTGATGGTCTGCGCCGAACGAGCGAGGAGCGCGTGTGAATCAATCAATCGAACGCCTGCTGGTGCTCTACACCGGCGGCACCATCGGCATGCAACAGAGCGCCGCCGGGTTGATGCCAGCCTCCGGCTTCGAAGCTCGCCTGCGGGCGCAGCAGGCGCTGGAAGCCGGGCCGCTGCCGAGCTGGACCTTCCGCGAACTGCAACCGCTGCTGGACAGCGCCAACATGCAGCCGACCCACTGGCTGCAGATGGCGTCCGCCGTCCGCGATGCCGTGGCGCAGGGCGACTGCGATGCGGTGCTGCTGCTGCACGGCACCGACACTCTGGCCTACAGCGCCGCTGCGTTGTCCTTTCTGCTGCTGGATCTTGAGATCCCCGTGCTGCTCACCGGCGCCATGCTGCCGGCGGGAAGCCCGGGCAGCGATGCCTGGCCCAACCTGTTCGGCGCCATGCGCGCCCTGCAGGCCGGGCAGGTGCACGGCGTGCAACTGTTCTTCAACGGCGTGCTGCTGCACGGCGCGCGGGTCAGCAAACTGCGCAGCGACGCCTTCGACGCCTTTGCCGAGGCGCCGCGCAAGCGCCTCGCCGCAGCGGCCAGCGAACGTCCGCCGGCGCTGTTGCCGCAGCGACCGGCGCAGGTCGTGGTGCTGCCGTTGTACCCCGGCGTCGGCGCCGCGCAGGTCCGGGCACTGGTCGCCAGCGGCGCTCAGGCGCTGCTGCTCGAGTGCTATGGCAGCGGCACCGGCCCGGCGGACGACGTCCCGTTCATCGAAGCGCTGCGCCACGCGCATCGACAGGGCGTGGTGCTGGCGGCGATCAGTCAGTGCCCGGGCGGCCATGTCGATTTCGACGTCTATGCCACCGGCAGCGGCTTGCGCGATGCCGGTCTGGTCTCCGGCGGCGGCATGACCCGTGAAGCAGCGCTGGGCAAGTTGTTCGCCCTGCTCGCCGCCGGGCTCGACCACGCCGAGGTGGAACACTGGTTCTGCCGCGACCTCTGCGGCGAAATGGCCGACTGAAAACGACACCGGCAAAAATGCGCGCTGCCCCGCAGGGCAGCGCGGCCGGCTGGCGATGTACCTGCAGCACCGCTACCCTTGCTCACGCCAACAACAAGAAAAGCGTCAAGGAGCCGATGCCATGGCCAGATCCCGAACTGCCGGGGCGCTGTTCGCCCTGCTCATCAGCGCTGCATGCGCCGCCCAGGCCGAACTGCCTGCCAACTATCAGATCACCCTGCAAACCGACAGCTTCCCGCCATTCAACATGGGCCCCAACAGCAAGGGCTTCGCCCGCGGCGACGATGTGCAGGGCATCGATGCCGATACCGTGCGCGACATCTTTCGCCGCGCCGGCATCGCCTACAACCTGACCCTGCGCGGCCCCTGGAACCGGCTCTACGAGCAGACCCGGCAGCAGCCCGCCCACGGCCTTTTCTCGGTGGCGCGCACGCCGCAGAACGCCGGACAGTTCAAGTGGGTCGGGCCGCTGGCCCATCACGCCAGCGTGCTGCTGGCGCCGGCCGACAGTGGCCTGAAGTTCGACAGCCTGGAGCAGGCGCTGGGCTACCAGATCGGCGGCCACGCCAACGGCGGCGTCAGCCTGTTCCTGGAAAGCCAGGGCATCGCCACCAGCAACAGCCTCAACGACGCCGAAAACCTGCGCAAACTGCTGACCGGGCGCATCGACCTGTGGGCGGTGGCCGACCCGGTGTGGCGTCATTACGCGCGGCTGCAGGGCGTCGACGAGAGCCAGCTGCGCATCGCGCTGAGCTATCGCAGCGAACCGCTGTATCTGGCACTGAGCCCTGATACGCCGGACGAAGTGATCGATCGTCTGCAGAAGGCGCTCGAGGAAGTGATCGCCGAAGGCTACGCCGGCTGCAGCAAGACCCCTGACCTGTGCTACCTGATTCAGGAGCGCGGCACGACGCTGGCCGGTGGTCGCTGACCCCGCGCCTCGTCAGCAGACCGAAACCGCCCGGAAGCGCTTCAGCTCACCTGGTAGCGCGCCCGCGGCGTGGCCATCGGCAGCGGGCCGTCGCCGACCAGGCGGAACTCGCCCTTCTCGGCATCGTAGGCGCGGATTTCGCTGGTCCCTATGTTGTACACCCAGCCGTGGATGAACAGTTGACCGCTGGCCAGCCGCGCTGCCACCGAGGGATGCGTGCGCAGGTGGTCGAGCTGCGCCACCACGTTCTCCTCGGTAAGGATGCCAAGGGTGTTGTGGTCGGCGCAGCCACAGTTCTGCTCGACGACGATCTTCGCCACCTCGGCATGCCGCAGCCAGCCCTTTACCGTCGGCATGCGTTCCAGCTGAGCCGGGTTGAGCACCGCCTTCATCGCGCCGCAGTCGGAGTGGCCGCAGACGATGATGTGCTGCACGCCGAGCGCCATCACGGCGAACTCAATGGCGGTCGACACGCCACCGTTCATCTGCCCGTAGGGCGGCACCACGTTGCCGACGTTGCGGGTGACGAACAGGTCGCCGGGCGAACTCTGGGTGATCAGCTCGGGGATGATCCGCGAGTCGGCGCAGGTGATGAACATCGCCCGTGGCGTCTGCTCGTAGGCGAGCTTCTCGAACAGCTCGCGCTGCTCGGGATAGACCTCTTCGCGGAAGCGCTTGACGCCCGAGACGATGTGTTCGAGGGCCTCCTGGGCGGTTTCGCTCTTCTTGCCGTCATTCATGCTTGGTTCTCTCCAGAGGAATTCGAAGGGTAGGCGCCGCCGCGACGGCGCGTCAGAAGATGGACCAGCCGATACGCTGCGACAGCGCTTCGAGGGCGGCCATGCCGATCAGCGAATTGCCCGCGGCGTTGAGCTCCGGCGACCAGACGCAGACGGTGAAGCGGCCCGGCACCACCGCGACGATGCCGCCGCCCACCCCGCTCTTGCCGGGCAGGCCGACGCGATAGGCGAAGTTGCCCGCCTCGTCGTACAGCCCGCTGGTGGCCATGATCGCGTTGACCTGCTTGGTCTGGCGCGGCGCCAGCACCGTCTCGCCGCTTTGCGGACAGGCACCATCGCGGGCGAGAAAGGCGAACGCGCGGGCCAGGTCGACGCAGTTCATGCGCAGCGCACAGTGATGAAAATAGCTGCGTAATACCGCTTCGACATCGTTGTGGAAGTTGCCGAAGGCCTGCATCAGGTAAGCCATGGCCGCATTGCGCGCGCGGTGCTGATATTCGGATTCGGCGACGCGGGTGTCGGAGACGATCTGCCGGTTGCCGGACAGGTGCCGGACGAAATCACGCATCGACAGCTCCGGGGTGGCGAAGCGCGACTGGTTGACGTCGCAGATTACCAGCGCCCCGGCGTTGATGAACGGGTTGCGCGGGCGGCCGCGTTCGAACTCGAGCTGCACCAGTGAATTGAACGGCTGCCCCGAAGGCTCGTGGCCTAGCCGCTCCCATAACGACTCACCGCGATGGGCGATGGCCTGCACCAGGCTGAACACTTTCGAAATGCTCTGGATCGAGAACGGCGTCTGCGCGTCGCCGGCTTCGAAAATCTCGCCCTCGGCACTGCACACGGCAATACCCAACTGGTTGGGCGGCACGTCGGCCAGCGCCGGGATGTAACTGGCCACGCGACCTTGCCCGAGCAGCGGGCGTACATCGTCGAGAATTTCCTGCAGCAGGGCGTGCATCGAAGGCTCCATCGGTCCTGAGTCCAGGGTGGACGCCCGCCGGCCGAGGGGCATCACAGCGCGCGGTCAGAACTTCTCGGGCCGCAGCACTTCCACCTCGGCCAAGTAGCAAACCATGGCGAAGTTCTCGTAGTAGCGCGCCTGCAGGTGCTCGGCGATACGCTCGGCGATCTCGCGGCTGCAGATCACCTCCAGGCGGATATTGCCGTCGGTATCCCAGCCGGCGCTGCGCACCCCGCGGCTGCCGCTGCCACGGGCGTCCGACAGGGTCCAGCCCGGAGCGCCCAGGTTTTTCAGGTCGGCTTCCAGCTTGTGTTCCAGCGCTGCCTCGCAGATCACGGTCAGCAGCGTACGATTGTGCGCGTTCATCTCAGAACCCCCAGGCGATCAGCCGCTCGGCCAGGGCCAGGTAGAGCGGAATGCCGATCAGGATGTTGAACGGAAAGGTGATGCCCAGCGACGCGGTCAGCGACAGCGACGGATTGGCTTCCGGTACCGCCAGACGCATCGCCGCCGGCACCGCGATGTACGAGGCACTCGCCGCCAGCGTGGCGAGCATTGCCGTACCGCCCAGCGACAGGCCCATGAAGCGCGCCAGCAGGGCGCCGATCAGCGCACCGATCAGCGGCATCAGCAGCGCAAAGGCAGCGAGCTTGAAGCCGTAGCGCTTGAGCGAGCCGAGCTGGCCGGAGGCGATCAGGCCCATCTCCAGCAGGAAGAACGCCAGCACCGGTTTGAACATGCTGGTGTACAGCGGTTCGAGCGGTTTGATCGCCTCTTTGCCGGCGATCGCACCGATCAGCAGGCCACCAAGCAGCAGCATGATGCTCTTGCCAAGGAAGATCTCGCGGCCCAGTTCCTTCCAGTCGGTATCGCGCGACACGCCCTTGGCCAGCAGAATGCCGACCAGGATCGCCGGAATCTCGAGGATCGCCACGAACAGCGGCATGTAGCTTTCGAAGAAGATTTCCCGCGCCGCCAGATAGGCCACCACGACGGCGAAGGTACCAGCGCTCACCGAACCGTAGTGCGCCGCCACCGCCGCCGCGTTGACCCGGTCGAAACGCAGGCCACGCAGCAGGATGAAGGC
Source organism: Stutzerimonas kunmingensis (assembly GCF_021432085.1). Classification (GTDB taxonomy): domain Bacteria; phylum Pseudomonadota; class Gammaproteobacteria; order Pseudomonadales; family Pseudomonadaceae; genus Stutzerimonas. The sequence goes on from NZ_CP090366.1 coordinate 4,460,175, forward strand.
CAGGATCGGCAGCAACACGCCCAGCCCCAGCACCAGCAGCGACTGCCCCAGAAGCGCCGCACTGGCCTGTTCGGCCAGTTCCACACCACCGTGCAGACCGATCGCCAGCAGCAGGATGATCGACAGCGTCTCGTAGAGCGCCGGCGGCAGCTTCAACTCGCTCTTCACCAGGCCCGCAAACAGGCCGAACACGAAGAACAGCACTACTGGGTCGATACCCATCTACAGTCTCCACAGCTTGGACAATGGACCGATCCCTGGCAGACATTGGCTCGAAAAAAAGGAGCCACAAGGGCTCCCAAAGGGGACACACTGCCCGCGCCGTCCGTTCCGCTGGCTGCCGCGCATGCTTGCGCAGCGCGGCCAAAACAGTCGAAACGACGCTGGCGTGACGTGATCAGACCGCCACGCCACCCTTCACTCAGCCCTCGATCTCTATCAAGACATCGCCTGGGTTCACCCGGTCACCTTTGGCGACATGCACGGCCTTGACCGTTCCGCTCATGGGCGCCTGAATCTCGGTTTCCATCTTCATAGCTTCGCTGATCAGCACGGCCTGGCCGGCCTTGACCACGTCGCCTTCCTTGACCAGCACGTCGACCACGTTGCCCGGCATGCTGGTGCTGACGTCGCCCGGACCGCTGGCCTGCGTGCGCTGACCGCCGCCGCTGCCACCGACGAAGTTGTTCAATGGCTCGAACACCACCTCTTCCGGCATGCCGTCGATGGAAAGGAAGAAGTGCCGCTTGCCTTCGCCCTTGACGCCGACACCGGTGATATCCACGCGGTAGGTTTCGCCATGCACGTCGATGACGAACTCGGTCGGCACGCCCTGCCCGCCTGCAGCGGTCGCGGTGCTGCCGTCAGGGATCGGCAGCAGTGTTTCCGGTACCAGCGTACCGGCCTCACGCTCCTCGAGGAACTTGCGGCCGATGTCGGGAAACATGGCGTAGGTCAGCACGTCTTCTTCGGATTTGGCCAGCGCACCGACTTCCTGGCGCAGCTTGTCCAGCTCCGGCTTGATCAGGTCGGCCGGGCGCACGTCGATGATCTCTTCACCGCCAATGGCCTGGCGCTGCAGCTTGGCGTCGATGGTGCCCGGCGCCTTGCCGTAGCGGCCCTGCAGGTAGAGCTTCACCTCGTTGGTAATGGTCTTGTAGCGTTCGCCGGCGAGTACATTGAAGAACGCCTGGGTGCCGACGATCTGCGAGGTCGGGGTTACCAGCGGCGGGTAGCCGAGGTCCTTGCGCACGCGAGGGATCTCGGCCAGTACTTCATCCATGCGGTTGAGCGCGCCCTGCTCCTTCAGCTGGTTGGCCAGGTTGGAAATCATCCCGCCCGGCACCTGGTTGACCTGCACGCGGGTGTCGACGCCGGTGAATTCGCTTTCGAACTGGTGGTACTTCTTGCGCACCGCGTAGAAGTACAGGCCGATCTCCTGCAGCAGCTCCAGATCGAGACCGGTGTCGTAAGGCGTGCCACGCAACGCGGCAACCATGGATTCGGTGCCGGGATGACTGGTGCCCCAGGCCATGGAGGAAATGGCGGTGTCGATGTGGTCGGCGCCGTTCTCGATGGCTTTCAACTGGCACATGCTGGCGACGCCAGCCGTGTCGTGGGAGTGAATGAACACCGGCAGGTCGATCTCGGCCTTCAGCGCGCGCACCAGCTCGCCGGTGGCGAACGGCGTGAGCAGGCCGGCCATGTCCTTGATGGCGATGGAGTCGACGCCCATGTCGCGCATCGCCCGACCCTGCTCGACGAACAACTCAACGGTATGCACCGGGCTGGTGGTATAGGCGATGGTGCCCTGGGCGTGCTTGCCGGTCTTCTTCACGGCCTTGATCGCGGTTTCCAGGTTTCGCACGTCGTTCATCGCGTCGAAGATGCGGAACACGTCGATGCCGTTCTGCGCCGCCTTGGCGCAGAACGCATCGACCACATCATCGCTGTAATGGCGGTAGCCGAGCAGGTTCTGCCCGCGCAACAGCATCTGCAGGCGGGTGTTGGGCAGCGCGGCCTTGAGCTGGCGCAGGCGCTCCCAGGGGTCTTCCTTGAGGAAGCGTACACAGGCGTCGAACGTGGCGCCGCCCCAGACTTCCAGCGACCAGTAGCCGACACGATCGAGCTTTTCGCAGATCGGCAGCATGTCTTCAGTGCGCATGCGGGTGGCCAGCAGCGACTGATGGGCGTCACGCAGGATGGTGTCGGTAACGGTGATTTTCTTCTGAGCAGTCATGGTTCGTTCCTCACAGTCCTGCGTGGGCGGCGATGGCGGCAGCGATGGCCAGGGCCAACTCGCCCGGCTTGCGTTTGATCGAGTAGTTCAGCAGTTCCGGGTGGTTCTCGACGAAGCTGGTGTTGAACTGGCCGCTACGAAAATCCGGACTGGCGAGAATCTGCTGGTAATAGGTGGCGGTGGTCTTCACGCCCTGTACGCGCATGTCGTCCAGTGCACGCGAACCGCGGGCCAGCGCCTCTTCCCAGGTCAGCGCCCAGACGATCAGCTTCAGGCACATGGAGTCGTAATACGGCGGAATGGTGTAGCCGGTATAGATCGCCGTGTCGGTGCGCACACCGGGGCCGCCCGGCGCGTAATAACGGGTGATCTTGCCGAAGCAGGGCAGGAAGTCGTTGCGCGGCTCCTCGGCGTTGATGCGGAACTGCAGGGCGAAGCCGCGATACTGGATGTCCTCCTGCTTGACCGACAGCGGCTGGCCGGAGGCGATGCGGATCTGCTCGCGGACGATATCGATCCCGGTGATTTCCTCGGTGATGGTGTGTTCCACCTGCACCCGGGTGTTCATTTCCATGAAGTACACCTCGCCATCGGCGAGCAGGAACTCCACGGTGCCGGCGTTCTCGTAACCCACCGCCTTGGCCGCACGCACGGCCAGGTCGCCGATATAGGCGCGCTGCTCGGGGGTGAGCTGCGGGCTCGGGGCGATCTCGATGAGTTTCTGGTTGCGGCGCTGGATCGAGCAGTCGCGCTCGAACAGGTGCACGGTGTTGCCGAACGAATCGGCGAGGATCTGCGCCTCGATATGCTTGGGTTCGACGATGCACTTTTCCAGGAAGACTTCAGCGCTGCCGAAGGCCTTGGTCGCTTCGGAAATCACTCGCGGAAAGGCCGATTCCAGCTCTGCCTGCGAGTTGCAGCGGCGAATGCCACGACCGCCACCACCGGAGGTGGCCTTGAGCATCACCGGATAGCCGATACGCTCGGCTTCGCGCAGCGCCTCGGCAAGATCGGCGACGTTGCCCTCGGTGCCCGGCGTGACCGGCACGCCGGCCTTGATCATGCTGCGCCGCGCTTCGGTCTTGTCGCCCATGCGGCGGATGACTTCAGCGCTGGGGCCTACGAAGCGGATGCCACGTTCGGCGCAGATCTCCGCCAGTTCGGCATTCTCGGAAAGAAATCCATAGCCTGGATGCAGCGCATCGCAGCCGGTTTCCACAGCCAGGTTCACCAGCTTGCGCGGGTTCAGGTAGCCGGCCAGCGGGTCTTCGCCAATGAAATGCGCCTCGTCGGCACGCTTGACGTGCAGCGCGTGGCGGTCGGCTTCGGAGAATACCGCCACCGAGCGGACACCCATTTCGGCACAGGCGCGGACAATGCGCACCGCGATTTCTCCGCGGTTGGCGATCAGCAGCTTCTTGATCACGCTGTCTTCCCTCGGATCGTTGAGCAGGGGACCCGCGTGCGGGTCATGATCACTCGCATTTGCAACGAGCCGTTTCACCCTACGCCCGCTGGGGGGATTACTGAAAATGAATAATTGTTTGCTTGAGAATAAGTAATTACTTATAGATACACCCTGAGCACCATTAATCTGGCCGAACGGTCAGCGCCGCTGGCAGCGGTGCAACGGGGTTGCGCTTCAATAATATTGCGGAGAACGTGATGCGAAAATCGTTGATGCGCATGACATTGCGCCAGCTTCAGGTATTTCGCGCAGTGTGCGAAACGCGCTCGTATAGCCGTGCGGCGGAGGAAATGGCACTGACCCAGCCCGCCGTCAGTTTGCAGATTCGGCAGCTCGAGGAACTGGTCGGTCAACCGCTTTTCGAGTACCTCGGCAAGAAGCTCTACCTGACCGATGCGGCCGAAGCGCTACAGCGCGCCAGTACCGACATCTTCGGTCGCCTGGACAGCCTCGACATGCAGCTCTCGGATCTGCAGGGCTCGTTGCAGGGCCAGCTCAACCTGGCGGTTGAATCCAGCGCCAAGTACGTCACGCCGCACCTGTTCGCCGCCTTCAAGCGCCTGCACCCGGAGGTCAGCCTGCAACTGGCGGTGGTCAACCATGCCCAGGCGGTCAAGCGCCTGTCGGTGAGCCGTGACGACCTGCTGATCATGTCTCAGGTGCCTACCGACATGGACCTGGAGTTCATGCCCTTCCTGAACAACCCGATTATCGCCGTGGCGCCACCCGAGCATCCGCTGTGCAACGCCGCCACGCTGTCCCTGCAGGACCTCACGGACTATCCCCTGCTGGTGCGGGAGCCAGGCTCGGGCACGCGACGGGCCGGCGAGGACTACCTGCGCCAGAAGCGCGCGCATTTCGCCCAGACCATCCAGGTCGCCTCGCTGGATGCGCTGCGCGAATGCGTGGTGGCCGGGCTCGGCCTGGCACTGCTGCCGCGCCATGCGGTGCATCTGGAGCTGGCCAACGGGCTGCTACGCGAGCTGCCGGTCGAGGAATTGCCGCTGTATCGCAGCTGGTGCGTGGTGCATTCGCGCGGCAAGCGCCTGAGTCCGGTGGCCCAGGCGTTCTTCGCCTTCCTCCGTGAAGAGCGCGCGCAGATCAGTGCGCTGGCGGAGCGCTTCGCCGGCTCGCCGACGACGAGCGCAGCGAGCTGATCACCAGCGCATCGGCGTAGTCGTTCAGCTCGGCATGCAGCTGACGCTGCTCGGTATAGCTTTCGATGGCGCGGCGAAAACGCATGCGCCGCTCATCCTGCTGTTTGCGACGGGACTTGCTGTCGAGCTGGCTGCTGTCGTCGGTGTGCCGGAGCATGAGGCGATCTCCCAGAACAGGTAAGGAGAGATCAGCATCGACGTCATGGATGACAACCTGAAGTCAGGGCGATTACGCGACCGTGAAGGTGCAGCGGCGCCTCAGTCGTCGTGCGTCTTGACCTTCTGCGGCGACAGGCGAAGGCTGCGCAGGCTGCGCTTCACGCTCTTGAGGTGATTGACCAGACTCGGTCCACGGGCCATGGCAACACCCATCGCCAACACGTCGATCACTACCAGATGAGCGATACGCGAGGTCAGCGGGGTGTAGATCTCGGTGTCTTCCTGTACGTCGATTGCCAGGTTGATGGTGGCCAGCTCGGCCAGCGGCGTCTGGCTCGGGCACAGGGTGATGAGCGTCGCGCCGGATTCACGCACCACGTTGGCGGTGATCAGCAGATCCTTGGAGCGCCCGGACTGCGAGATGCAGATCGCCACGTCGGTGGGCTTGAGCGTCACCGCCGACATGGCCTGCATGTGCGGATCGGAATAGGCGGCAGCTGACAGCAGCAGACGGAAGAATTTGTGCTGGGCGTCGGTGGCCACCGCGCCGGATGCGCCGAAACCGTAGAACTCCACGCGCTCGGCCTTGGCCATGGCAGCGATGGCGCGCTGCAGCGCTTCGGGGTCGAGCCGCTCGCGCACTTCCATCAGCGTGTGCAGCGTGGTGTCGAAGATCTTCAAGGCGAAGTCGGCCACCGAATCGTTCTCGCTGATGGCGAACTGACCGAAGCTGGCGCCAGCCGCCAGGCTCTGCGCCAGTTTGAGCTTGAGATCCTGAAAGCCCAGGCAACCGATGGCGCGGCAGAAGCGCACAATGGTGGGTTCGCTGACGCCGACCACGTGGGCCAGGTCGGCCATGGAGCTGTGCATCACCGACGCCGGATCGAGCAGGACATGGTCGGCCACTTTCAGCTCCGACTTCCGTAGCAGGCTTCTGGATTGGGCGATGTGCTGCAGCAGATTCACGTTCCGGACTCGCTATGCTCTCGTTTGATGGCTTTGCTCGGGCGCGATCGGCGCCGCTCAGCCGTCAGCGGGTTGTAGTGGGGCGGTAGTTATACTACAAGCCTCGCCACGACGCCCATTTTTTGGCCCTGGGAGAGAATCGATGTCGATATCCTGTGACATGCTCGTGTTCGGCGGGACCGGTGACCTGACGCTGCACAAACTGCTTCCGGCGCTCTACCACCTGCACCGTGACGGACGCCTGCACGCCGACGTACGGATACTCGCCCTGGCGCGCAAAAAGCTCGACCGCGACGGCTACCTAGCCCTGGCCGAGCGGCATTGCCGCGCGCAGGTCGCCCGCAGCGACTTCAGCCCTGACACCTGGCAGGCCTTTGCCCAGCGCCTGGACTATTTCGCCATGGACGCCAACCAGCGCGGCGACTACGTGCGCCTTGCCCATCACCTCGGTCACGCCGACGGCCGTGTGCGGGTGTACTACCTGGCGACCGCGCCGGACCTGTTCGAACCCATCGCCGCCAATCTCGAAAGCGCCGGGCTGGCCGGTGACGATGCGCGCATCGTGCTGGAAAAGCCGATCGGCCATTCGCTGGACTCGGCGCTGGAAATCAACGAATCGATCGGCGCCGTGTTCCCCGAGTCGCGCATCTACCGGATCGATCACTACCTGGGCAAGGAAACGGTGCAGAACCTCATGGCGCTGCGCTTCGCCAACGCGCTGTTCGAGCCGATCTGGCGCTCCGGGCATATCGACCACGTGCAGATCACCGTCGCCGAAACCCTCGGCGTGGAGAACCGCGGCGGCTACTACGACAACGCTGGCGCGATGCGCGACATGCTGCAGAACCACCTCCTGCAGCTGCTCTGCCTGGTGGCAATGGAGGCGCCGGTGCGTTTCGATGCCAAGCACATCCGCGGCGAGAAGGTGAAGGTGCTCGAGGCGCTGAAGCCGATCACCGGCAACGACGTGCTGGACAAGACCGTGCGCGGCCAATACGGCGCCGGCCGCATCGGTGGCCACGACGTGCAGGCCTACTACTTCGAGCCGAACATCGACAACGACAGCGACACCGAAACCTTCGTCGCGGTGAAGGCCGAGATCGACAACTGGCGCTGGGCTGGTGTGCCCTTCTACCTGCGCACCGGCAAGCGCATGGCGCGCAAGCGCTCGGAGATCATCATCACCTTCAAACAGGTTCCGCACCTGCTGTTCAGCAAGGGTGAAGTGAACCGCCTGGTGATCAGCCTGCAGCCGGAAGAAAGCATCAGCCTGCAGCTGATGGCCAAGGCACCCGGCAAGGGCATGCAGCTGGAACCGGTGGAGCTGGATCTGAACCTGGCGCACGCCTTCAGCAGCACCCGTCGCTGGGAAGCCTACGAGCGGCTGCTGCTGGATGTGATCGAAGGCGACTCCACGCTGTTCATGCGCCGTGACGAGGTCGAGGCGGCCTGGAACTGGGTCGATCCGATCCTGCGCGGCTGGCACAGCTACTACCGCAAGCCGCGCCCCTATCCGGCCGGCGAGGACGGCCCGGAACAGGCCCATCAATTCATCGAACGCCAGGGTCATCGCTGGTGGCAATGAAGTTGTCTGGCACAACTTCCGACAACTTCGCCACAGCCCCCGCATAACGCGAGATAGAGCGGATCGGCAGACTTTCTGAAATCATCGATCGCGGCCACCACAACTACGCCGAGCAACTAGCTCGGCCGTGGCCAGATCGAGCCGACATACAGACGTCACATCATCGAAATATCATCGGTAGTTCACGCCGCCATTTAGTGCTATTTCCGCGTCGATTCTCAGCCTGATTCTTCCCTGCACACTTATCCACAGCACGCCATGCTCAACAGCGCGTGCATGGCGAACGATTCGGGCATCGATCAACCACAGCAAAGCCAGCATTCATGCCGCTTGCAGCTACGTCATGGCCACTCAAGGCGAACTTCTGCGCACCACCGCCATCGAACTTCTCGCGACACTCCCGAAACTTCCCCGTAACTATCAGCCTTCACCGCCAGCCTGGCGAAATGAAACAGACTGAAACATCCACGGCGCAATCGCCGTAATTACGCGGGATCGAGCGATATATGCAGCGCTCTTAACTTCGCATATTCAGAAGTTCGGGTTGAGAAACTTCTCCGGATATGCCTACCCTAAAAAGGAATTCAATCAACAACCCCAAAGGCATTGTTTTGAGTTTCCCTACCGTAGTGCTCCGTCGCCCAACCGACGGCGACGGTTACAACCTGCATCAGCTGGTGGCGCGCTGCCAGCCCCTCGATACCAATTCGGTCTACTGCAACCTGCTGCAGTGCTCCGATTTCGCCGACACCGCCATCGCCGCAGAGAACGCCCAAGGCGAACTGGTTGGTTTCATCTCGGGTTACCGCCCCCCTGCCCGCCCGGACACCCTGTTCGTCTGGCAGGTCGCCGTCGATAGTTCGATGCGCGGTCAGGGCCTGGCCCTGCGCATGCTGCTGGCGCTGACGGCCCGTGTGGCCCGTGAGCACGACGTGCGCTTCATGGAAACCACCATTTCCCCGGACAACGCGGCGTCGCAGGCACTGTTCAAGCGGGCATTCGATCGACTGGGTGCCGACTGCACCACGCGCACGCTGTTTTCCCGCGCCGCGCACTTTGGCGGTCAGCACGAGGACGAGGTGCTCTACCGCGCCGGCCCATTCACCGTTTCCCATCTAGAAGAAGAGCTCAAGGAGCACGCATGAAAACTTTTGAACTGAACGAATCCAAGGTTCGTAGCTACTGCCGTTCCTTCCCCGTGGTCTTCAACCAGGCCCAGGGTGCCGAACTGGTCACCAGAGACGGCAAGCGTTACATCGACTTCCTCGCCGGTGCCGGCACGCTCAACTACGGGCACAACCACCCGGTACTCAAGCAGGCGCTGCTCGAGTACATCCAGAACGACGGCATCACCCATGGCCTGGACATGTACACCGCAGCCAAGGAGCGTTTCCTCGAAACCTTCAACCGCCTGATCCTCGAACCGCGCGGCATGGGCGACTACCGCATGCAGTTCACCGGCCCAACCGGCACCAACGCGGTCGAAGCGGCGATGAAGCTGGCGCGCAAGGTCACCGGGCGCAACAACATCATCAGCTTCACCAACGGCTTCCACGGCTGCAGCATCGGCGCGCTGGCCGCGACCGGCAACCAGCATCACCGCGGCGGCTCCGGCATCAGCCTCACCGATGTCAGCCGCATGCCGTACGCCAACTACTTCGGTGACAAGACCAACACCATCGGCATGATGGACAAGCTGCTCTCCGACCCCTCCAGCGGCATCGACAAGCCCGCCGCGGTGATCGTCGAGGTGGTGCAGGGCGAAGGCGGACTGAACACCGCGTCGACCGAGTGGATGCGCAAGCTCGAGAAGCTCTGCCGCAAGCACGAGATGCTGCTGATCGTCGATGACATCCAGGCCGGTTGCGGCCGCACCGGGACCTTCTTCAGCTTCGAGGAAATGGGCATCCATCCGGACATCGTGACCCTGTCCAAGTCGCTGTCCGGCTATGGCCTGCCATTCGCCATGGTGCTGCTGCGCCCCGAGCTGGACCAGTGGAAGCCGGGCGAGCACAACGGCACCTTCCGCGGCAACAACCATGCGTTCGTCACTGCTGCCGCAGCCGTCGAGCACTTCTGGCAGAACGACGAGTTCGCCAACAGCGTGAAGGCCAAGGGCAAGCGCATCGCCGACGGCATGCAGCGCATCGTCCGCCGCCACGGCCCGGATTCGCTGTTCCTCAAGGGCCGCGGGATGATGATCGGCATCAGCTGCCCGGATGGCGATATCGCCTCCGCCGTCTGCCGTCACGCCTTCGAGAACGGCCTGGTGATCGAAACCAGCGGCGCCCACAGCGAAGTGGTCAAGTGTCTCTGCCCGCTGATCATCAGCGAAGAGCAGATCGACCGCGCACTCGCCATCCTCGACAAGGCCTTCGCCGCCGTGATGAGCGAGCAGACCGAAAACCAAGCTTCCTGAGGTATTTGCAATGATCGTCAGAACCCTCGCCGAGTGCGAGCAGACCGACCGCAAGGTCCACAGCAAGACCGGCACCTGGGACAGCACCCGTCTGTTGCTCAAAGACGACAACATGGGTTTCTCGTTCCACATCACCACCATCTACGCCGGCACCGAAACGCACATCCACTACCAGAATCATCTGGAGTCGGTGTACTGCATGAGCGGCAACGGCGAGATCGAGACCATCGCCGACGGCAAGATCTACAAGATCGAACCCGGCACGCTGTACATCCTCGACAAGCACGACGAGCACCTGCTGCGGGGCGGTAGCGAGGACATGAAGATGGCCTGCGTCTTCAACCCGCCGCTCAACGGCAAGGAAGTACATGACGAGAGCGGCGTCTATCCGCTGGAGGCCGAAACCGTCTGATACCGGTTTACCGGGGCGGCCATGAAGCCGCCCCACCATCACAAGAAAAGGAGGTAAGCGTGAACCCTATGCAAGCCGACCTGTATCCCTCGCGCCAGGAAGACCAGCCCAGCTGGCAGGAACGCCTGGATCCGGTCGTCTACCGCAGCGACCTGGAGAATGCGCCGATAGCGGCGGAGCTGATCGAGCGTTTCGAGCGCGACGGCTACCTGGTCATCCCCAACCTATTCAGCGCCGACGAAGTGGCGGTATTCCGCGCCGAACTCGAGCGCATGCGCCAGGACCCGGCCGTCGCCGGCTCCGGCAAGACCATCAAGGAACCCGACAGCGGCGCCGTCCGCTCGGTGTTCGACATCCACAGCGACAACGAACTGTTCGCCCGCGTGGCCGCCGATGAGCGCACCGCCGGCATCGCCCGTTACATTCTCGGCGGTGATCTGTACGTGCATCAGTCACGGATGAACTTCAAGCCCGGCTTCACCGGCAAGGAGTTCTACTGGCACTCGGACTTCGAGACCTGGCACATTGAGGACGGCATGCCGCGCATGCGTTGCCTGTCCTGCTCGATCCTGCTGACCGACAACGAGCCGCACAACGGCCCGCTGATGCTCATGCCCGGCTCGCACAAGCACTACGTGCGCTGCGTCGGCGCCACGCCGGAGAACCACTACGAGAAGTCCCTACGCAAGCAGGAGTTCGGTGTGCCCGACCAGAACAGCCTGAGCGAGTTGGCCAGCCGCTTCGGCATCGACTGCGCCACCGGCCCGGCCGGCAGCGTGGTGTTCTTCGATTGCAACACCATGCACGGCTCCAACGGCAACATCACACCCAGCGCGCGGAGCAATCTGTTCTACGTCTACAACCACGTGGATAATGCCGTGCAGCCGCCGTTCTGCGAGCAGAAACCCCGCCCGGCCTTCGTCGCCGAGCGCGAAAACTTCAAGCCGCTGGACATTCAGCCGCAACAGTATCTCTGAGGCGATCGGGCGCGTCTGATGACGGGCCCGATCCCCCGGCTTGGCCGATTGCTTATTGGCCCAGGGATGAACTCACTTCCAGCTCGTTGATCGACAGGTGCGCCAGCCGCGCCGGGCCCATCAACGGCCTGCCAGATTCGGACGCAATAAAAAGATGCATACCGTAGAAAAGATCGGCGGCACGTCGATGAGCCGCTTCGAGGAAGTCCTCGACAACATCTTCATCGGCCGCCGGGAAGGCGCAGCGCTGTACCAGCGCGTCTTCGTCGTCTCGGCCTATAGCGGCATGACCAATCTGCTGCTGGAACATAAGAAGACCGGCGAGCCCGGCGTCTACCAGCGTTTTGCCGATGCCCAGAGCGAAGGCGCTTGGCGCGAGGCGCTGGAAGGCGTGCGCCAGCGCATGCTGGCGAAGAACGCCGAGCTGTTCAGCTCCGAGTATGAGCTGCACGCTGCCAACCAATTCATCAATTCGCGCATCGACGACGCCAGCGAGTGCATGCACAGCCTGCAGAAGCTCTGCGCCTACGGCCACTTCCAGCTCTCCGAGCACCTGATGAAGGTGCGCGAGATGCTCGCCTCCCTCGGTGAAGCGCATAGCGCCTTCAACTCTGTGCTGGCACTCAAGCAGCGCGGCGTCAACGCGCGCCTGGCCGACCTCACCGGCTGGCAGCAGGAAGCGCCGCTGCCGTTCGAGGAGATGATCGCCAGCCATTTTGCCGGCTTCGACCTGAGCCGCGAACTGGTGGTCGCCACCGGCTACACGCATTGCGCCGAAGGCCTGATGAACACCTACGACCGTGGCTACAGCGAGATCACCTTCGCCCAGATCGCCGCCGCCACCGGCGCCCATGAAGCGATCATCCACAAGGAATTCCACCTCTCTTCCGCCGACCCGAACCTGGTCGGCGCCGACAAGGTGGTGACCATCGGCCGCACCAACTACGACGTCGCCGACCAGCTGTCGAACCTCGGCATGGAAGCGATCCACCCGCGCGCGGCCAAGACCCTGCGCCGTGCCGGTGTCGAGCTGCGCATCAAGAATGCCTTCGAGCCCGAGCACGGCGGCACGCTGATCAGCCAGGACTACAAGAGCGAGAAGCCCTGCGTGGAAATCATCGCCGGACGCAAGGATGTCTTCGGCATCGAGGTGTTCGACCAGGACATGCTCGGCGACATCAGCCACGACATGGAGATCAGCAAGCTGCTCAAGCAGCTCAAGCTCTACGTGGTGAACAAGGACTCCGATGCCAACAGCATCACCTACTACGCCTCCGGCTCGCGCAAGCTGATCAACCGCGCGGCGCGGCTGATCGAGGAGAAGTACCCGGCGGCCGAGGTCACGGTGCACAACCTGGCCATCGTTTCGGCGATCGGTTCGGACCTCAAGGTCAAGGGTATCCTGGCCAAGACCGTGGCGGCGCTCGCCGAAGCCGGCATCAGCATCCAGGCGATCCACCAGTCGATCCGCCAGGTAGAGATGCAGTGCGTGGTCAATGAAGAGGACTACGACGCCGCCATCGCCGCGCTGCACCGCGCGTTGATCGAGCCGGAAAACCACGGCGATGTGATCGCTGCGGCCTGATCCAGACGCAAAACCGAAACGCCGGGCTCGTCCCGGCGTTTTGCTGTCCGGCTTCCCGACTGCGTATGACGCGGGTCAATACCACAGGCAAGCACCGGTACGACCATGGAAGCACGAGGCAGCTCGGCCCGAGCCGATCTGCCCAACCCGCTCATCCATGCCGCAGGAGTTGCCATGTTCCCCGAGTACCGCGACCTGATCACCCGCCTGAAGGCGGAAAACAAGACCTTTGCCCGCCTGTTCGACGAGCACAACGAGCTGGATCAGCGGGTCAAGAACATCGAAGCGCACATCGTCCCGGGCACCGACAGCGAGGTCGAGACCCTGAAGAAGGAGAAGCTGCAGCTCAAGGACCGGCTCTACGCCATGCTCAAGGAAGCGCCCGCCGCCTGATCCTCGGCGCCCCGCTCAGGCGGGGCGCCATTGCGCCTCACCCCGAATATCGCAGACGACGCGCAATCGACCGCCGAGCGCAGTAAAATGCCGCGCTTCTTCGATGCCCTCCTGCGAGTCCCGCGCCATGAGCACCCCCTACCGCACCGAGCTGCTGTCGCCTGCCGGCACGCTGAAATCCATGCGCTATGCCTTCGCCTACGGCGCCGATGCGGTGTACGCCGGGCAGCCGCGCTACAGCCTGCGCGTGCGCAACAACGAGTTCGACCATGCCAACCTCAAGCTTGGCATCGACGAAGCACATGCACTGGGCAAGCAGTTCTACGTGGTGGTCAACATCGCCCCGCACAACGCCAAGCTGAAGACCTTCATCAAGGATCTGGAGCCGGTGGTGGCGATGGGACCGGATGCGCTGATCATGTCCGACCCCGGGCTGATCATGCTGGTGCGCCAGCACTTCCCGCAGCAGACCATCCACCTCTCGGTGCAGGCCAATGCGGTGAACTGGGCGACGGTGAAGTTCTGGGAGAGCCAGGGCGTCAGCCGCGTGATCCTCTCCCGCGAGCTGTCGCTGGAGGAGATTGGCGAGATCCGCGAACAGGTGCCGGGCATGGAGCTGGAAGTGTTCGTCCACGGCGCGCTGTGCATGGCCTATTCCGGCCGCTGCCTGCTGTCCGGCTACATCAACAAGCGCGACCCCAACCAGGGCAGCTGCACCAACGCCTGCCGCTGGGAGTACAAGACCCATGAGGCGAAGGAGAACGAAGTCGGCGACATCGTGCACAAGTACGAGCCGATCGTCGTGCAGCCGGCACAAACTCCCAGCCCCGACCCAACTCTCGGTATCGGCGCGCCGACCGATGAGGTATTCCTGCTCGAAGACAGCAGCCGTCCAGGCGAATTCATGTCCGCCTTCGAGGACGAGCACGGCACCTACATCATGAACTCCAAGGACCTGCGCGCCGTGCAGCACGTCGAGCGCCTGGTGCAGATGGGCGTGCACTCGCTGAAGATCGAAGGCCGCACCAAGAGCCACTACTACGTGGCGCGCACTGCGCAGGTCTACCGCAAGGCCATCGACGACGCCCTCGCCGGTCGGCCGTTCGACAAGTCTCTGATGGACACCCTCGAGTCGCTGGCCCACCGCGGCTACACCGAGGGCTTCCTGCGCCGCCATGTGCATGACGAATACCAGAACTACGAGCGCGGCTTCTCGCTCTCCGAGCGTCAGCAGTTCGTTGGCGAGCTGACCGGCGAACGCCGCAACGGCCTGGCCGAGGTGACGGTGAAGAACCGCTTCGCGGTTGGCGACCGGCTGGAACTGATGACGCCGCAGGGCAACCTCAACCTGCGCCTGGAGCAGCTGGAGAACAAGCGCGGCGAAGCCATCGAGGTGGCTCCTGGCGACGGTCACACGGTCTACCTGCCGGTGCCGGAAGACGTCGATCTGCGCTACGCGCTGCTGATGCGCGAGCTCGAAGGCAGCACCACCCGCGGCTGACGCCGCTACGGGCGGCGCGTTACCGCGTCGCCGCTAGCGCAGTAATTCGGCGAACTGCTCGGCCGGCACCGGCGGGCTGAGCAGGTAGCCCTGAATCTCGTCGCACTGGTTGGCCTTGAGGAAATCCATCTGCGCCTGGGTTTCCACCCCCTCGGCCACCACCTTGCGCTCCAGGCTGTGGACCATGGCGATGATCGCCCGGGTAATCGCCGCATCCTGACTGGAATGCTCCAGCTCACTGATGAACGAGCGGTCGATCTTCACGTAGTCCACCGGGAAGCGCTTGAGGTAACTCAGCGACGAGAAGCCGGTGCCGAAGTCGTCGATCGCCAGCCTGACTCCTAGCGCGCGAAGTTGCTCGCTGATGCTGATGGCATTGTCGATATCGTCCAGCAACTGGCTCTCGGTCAGCTCCAGCTCCAGCATGGTCGCCGGCAGGCCGGTTTCCTCGAGCACCTGGCGCACCAGGCTGACGAAGTTGCCCTGCCGCAGCTGCTTGACCGAGAGGTTCACCGACACGCGAATCTCCGCCAGCCCGTCCTGCTGCCACTGGCGTGCCTGGCGGCAGGCCTCGCGCAGGACGAACTCACCGAGCGGAATGATCAAACCGGTTTCTTCCGCCAGCGGAATGAAGTGCGCCGGCGCGACCAGCCCGCGCTGCGGATGACGCCAGCGCACCAGCGCTTCGGCGGCCTCCAGAGCATCGTCGGCCAAGCTCAGACGTGGCTGATAGAAGACTTCCAGCTGGCCGACTTCCAGCGCCTTGCGCAGCTGATTCTCCAGCTGCAGGTACTGCATGCTCGACGCCTGCGGCCGGTCGGTGAAGAACTGCAGCGTGTTGCCGCCCAGATGCTTGGCCTGCTGCATGGCCATGTTCGCCTGGCGCAGCAGCACTTCCGCGTCACGGCTGTTGTCCGGCATCAGGCTGACACCGATGGAGGCGCTGATGACCAGCTCCTGCTCATCGATGATCAGCGGCTTGCGGATTCGCTGCAGCAGCCGGCTGCCCAGATGCGCGAGGCTACTGAGGCTGCCGTAGGCGTCGAACAGCACGACGAACTCGTCGCCGGACAGCCGCGCGATGGTGTCAGCATCTGCCAGGGTCTGGGTGATGCGCCGCGACATCTCGCGCAGCAATGCGTCGGCGGCCTCGTGCCCGAGGCTTTCGTTGAGCAGCTTGAAGCGGTCCAGATCGATGTAGAGCACCGCCATGTTGCGGCCGTTGCGACGCACCCGCTGGCAGGCCTCGTGCAGACGCTCCTTGAGCAGGCCGCGGTTGGCCAGCCCGGTGAGGTCGTCGTAATGGGTCAGGTAGCGCAGACGCTCTTCGATCTTGCGCCGCACGCTGAGGTCGGAGATGAACGCGACCACATGGGTGACGCTGTCGTTGGCATCGCGCACTTCGCGCAGCTGTACCCACTGCGGGTAGACCTCGCCGCTCTTGCGGGTCTCGATCAGCTCGCCCTGCCAGTGACCGTGCAGTTCCAGCGCTTCACGCATGGTCTGGTACTGGCGCTGACTCTCCGGCGAACCGGCGATGCGCGCCACGCTGTGGCCGAGCAATTCCTCGCGGCTGTAGCCGGACAGCGCGCAGCAGGCGTCGTTGACCGCCAGCACGCGGTAGTGATCGTTCATGATCACCATGCCTTCGCTGGCCGCCTCGAACACCGTCGCTGCCAGGCGCTGCTGTTCGGCCTGGCGGCGCAGCTCGCTGATGTCGCGACGGGTGCCGATCATGCGCAGGGCACGGCCAGCGGCGTCGCGCTGGATCACCCGGCCGCGATCCTCGAGCCAGATTTCGCTGCCGTCGGCGCGCAACGCACGGTACTCGACGGCAAACTGCTCGGTTTCGCCCTTCAGGTGCGCGATCAGGATCGCGCGCACGCCTTCCAGATCCTTGGGATGGATGTCCGGCAACGGCGAGCCATCCTCGTCGTAGCGGTGCTGCCGGCCGATGCCGAACACCACCTCCAGACGGGAATGATGAACATGGTTGTTCTGCAGATCCCAGTCCCACAGGCCGAGGCCACTGGCGTCCAGCGCTAGATTCAGCCGCGCCTCGCTTTCCCCCAGCTCTTCGGCGAGCTGCGCGAGTTCCGCGGTGCGCTCGGCGACGCGCTGCTCGAGGCCATCGTAGGCACTGCGCAGCTGCTTTTCGGCATGGCGACGTTGCTCGACTTCCGAGGCCAAACGGCGATTGAGCTGGTCGGCTTCGCGGCCGGCGGTTTCCAGCCGCTCGATCAGCTGCTGCTTATGCAGCCGCTGTTCGAGCCCGTCGTTCACCAGCCGGCTGATCTGCCAGCCGATCAGGCTGAGGGTGGCCAGCACGATCATCGCCAGCAAACCCCAGCCCTGCTGCAACGGATAGCCGCTGGTCATCAGCAGAAGGCCGGTCGGCAACAGACTGGGCACGGCGAAACTGAAGAAGGCGGGCAGGCAGACCCCGTAAGCGACGCTGGCGGCCACGACGACCGAACCGATCAGCCCGTACAGCAGCGCTTGGGTAACGAAGACATCGGCGGGCACCAGCACGACCATGGCGTAGCACAGGCTCAGCGCAGACGCGCCACTGCCGAGCAGAAAGCGCCAGCGCCAGCAGGGCGCGGCTTGCGCCTCGGGGCTGACTCGGTTGAAGGCGAAGATCTGTTGCAAGCGCAACAGTGCCAGCGCGCCCATCCAGCCCAGCCACAGCCCAAGTTCGACACCACCCTGCTCGCCCCAGAGCACTACACCGAGGACCAGCGTAGCCAGCAGCAATAGCCAGGCGGGCACGCGCGAACCTCGATACAGCAGCCGGGTACGCTCGGCAGCATAATCGGCCGCCGACGCCCCGCTGGATAATGGCTGTGTTGATGCCGGGCAGGCGGCTCGGATGGAATCGGTCATGAATATTGTTCTAGTAATAACTGCACCTAAAACAGGCTCCCTCGGAACCATACCACCGTCGATAATGGCACGTTGATGGCGTCGCGTCATACCATGGTGCGTCGGAAAAACGGCGATCGGTACTCCAGCCGACCAGCGGAAGGTTCCACCAGGCGCGATCGACCAGGACCGCGCCCGCGCCGGTTTGCCGCAGACTGCGCTTTCGAATGGACCGCAGGGCGAGCGCAGCGCAGGCATTTCCAATAGAATGCCGCGATGCATGACGATCTCTCTCTCCTCCTGAATTCCCTCAACGATGCTCAGCGCCAGGCCGTGGCCGCGCCGCTTGGCCGCCAGTTGGTATTGGCTGGTGCCGGCTCGGGCAAGACCCGCGTTCTGGTGCACCGTATCGCCTGGCTGCACCAGGTCGAGCGCGCCTCGCTGCACTCGATCCTGTCGGTGACCTTCACCAACAAGGCTGCCGCCGAGATGCGCCAGCGCATCGAGCAGCTGCTGCACGTGAACCCGCAGGGCATGTGGGTGGGCACCTTTCACGGCCTGGCCCACCGCCTGCTGCGCGCGCACTGGCAGGAAGCCAAGCTGGCGCAGAACTTCCAGATCCTCGATTCCGACGACCAGCAGCGGCTGGTCAAACGGGTGATCCGCGAACTCGGCCTCGACGAGCAACGCTGGCCGGCGCGCCAGGCGCAGTGGTGGATCAACGCGCAGAAGGACGAAGGCCTGCGTCCGCGCAACATCCAGGCCGGCGGTGACCTGTTCCTCGCCACCCAGCTGAAGATCTACGAAGCCTATGAAGAGGCCTGCGCCCGCGCCGGGGTGATCGATTTCTCCGAGCTGCTGCTGCGCGCCCTGGACCTGTGGCGCGACCACCCGGGCCTGCTCGATCACTACCAGCGGCGTTTCCGCCACGTGCTGGTGGACGAATTCCAGGACACCAACGCCGTGCAGTACGCCTGGTTGCGGCTGCTGGCCAAGGGTGGCGAAAGTCTGATGGTGGTCGGCGACGACGACCAGTCGATCTACGGCTGGCGCGGCGCGCGGATCGAGAACCTGCACCAGTTCAGCCAGGATTTCCCGGATGCCGAAACCATCCGCCTGGAGCAGAACTACCGCTCCACCGCCTGCATCCTCAAGGCCGCCAACGCGCTGATCGCCAACAACCAGGGCCGTCTCGGCAAGGAACTCTGGACTTCCGGCTGCGAGGGCGAGCCGATCAGCCTGTACGCCGCGTTCAACGAGCACGACGAAGCGCGCTACGTGGTCGAGAGCATCGAGAAGGCCATCCGCGACGGCATGAGCCGCAGCGAGATCGCCATCCTCTACCGCTCCAACGCCCAGTCGCGGGTGCTGGAAGAGGCGCTGCTGCGCGAGAAGATCCCCTACCGCATCTATGGCGGCCAGCGCTTCTTCGAGCGCGCCGAGATCAAGAACGCCATGGCCTACCTGCGCCTGATCCAGACCCGCGACAACGACGCGGCGCTGGAACGGGTGATCAACGTGCCGGCGCGCGGCATCGGCGAGAAGACCGTCGAAGCACTGCGCCAGCTGGCGCGTGATCAGGGCCTGTCGATGTGGGCGGCGCTGCATCAGGCGGTCGGTACCAAGGCGGTTTCTGGCCGCGCTGCCAGCGCGTTGAACGCCTTTGTCGAGCTGGTCGATACCCTGGCGCTGAAGGTCGAAGGCATGCAGCTGCACAACATGGCGCAGCTGGTCATCGAGCAGTCCGGGCTGCTTGCCTATCACCGCGACGAGAAGGGCGAGAAAGCCCAGGCGCGGGTGGAAAACCTCGAGGAACTGGTCTCCGCCGCGCGCGCCTTCGACAGCTACAGCGAAGAGGACGACGACGTCCAGTCACCGCTGGCGGCCTTTCTCGACCACGCCTCGCTGGAGGCCGGCGAACAGCAGGCCGGCGACCACGAGGACAGCGTGCAGCTGATGACGCTGCACAGCGCCAAAGGCCTGGAGTTCCCGCTGGTGTTCCTGGTCGGCATGGAAGAAGGCCTGTTCCCGCACAAGATGAGCCTGGAGGAGTCCGGCCGTCTGGAAGAAGAGCGCCGCCTGGCCTACGTCGGCATCACCCGCGCCATGCAGCAGCTGGTGATCACCTACGCCGAAACGCGCCGGCTGTACGGCAGCGAGACCTATAACAAGATCTCGCGTTTCGTCCGCGAAGTGCCGCCGGCACTGATCCAGGAAGTACGTCTGAGCAATACCGTGACGCGCTCGTTCAGCGGCAAGAGCATGAGCGGCTCGTCGCTGTTCGACGGCGCCGGCGTGCCGGAAACGCCGTTCAGCCTCGGCCAGCGTGTACGCCATTCGCTGTTCGGCGAAGGCACCATCCTCAACTTCGAAGGCTCCGGCGCCCAGGCCCGGGTGCAGGTGAATTTCGAGGATGAGGGCAGCAAATGGCTGATGCTCAGTTACGCAAAACTTGAAGCCCTCTAGGGTTGACGCTAACGTCAACCCGTCATACCAACAAGCCATTCCTATAAGAAGAGTCTTCCAAGGATACCGACCCATGAAACGCCGCCATCTGTTCGGTGCTGCCGCTGCCTTGCTTGCCACCCTCGGCCTCGCCGGCTGCAACGACGACAAGAAAGTCGAAACCACAGGCCAGCAGGCCGCCAGCGAACCCGCCAAGACCTACGCCTGGAAGATGGTCACCGCCTGGCCGAAGAACTACCCGGGCCTGGGCACCGCCGCCGAACGCCTGGCCGATCGCGTCAAGGTGATGAGCGACGGCCGCCTGACCATCAAGGTCTATGCGGCCGGCGAACTGGTCCCGGCGCTGGAAGTGTTCGATGCCGTTTCCCGCGGCACCGCCGAACTGGGCCACGGCGCCGCCTACTACTGGAAAGGCAAGGTGCCCACCGCGCAGTTCTTCACCTCGGTACCGTTCGGCCTGTCGGCCATCGAGATGAACGCCTGGCTGAGCAAGGGCGAAGGCCAGAAGTTCTGGGAAGAGGCCTATGCGCCTTTCGGCGTGAAGCCGATGGTGGTCGGCAACACCGGCATGCAGATGGGCGGCTGGTACAACAAGGAAATCAATGCGCTGGACGACCTGCGCGGGCTGAAGATCCGCATGCCGGGCCTCGGCGGCGAAGTGCTGGCGCGTCTCGGCGCGACCACCGTGAATCTGCCCGGCGGCGAAGTGTTCACCGCACTGCAGACCGGCGCGATCGACGCCACCGACTGGGTCAGCCCGTACAACGACCTGGCCTTCGGTCTGCACAAGGCCGCCAAGTATTACTACTACCCAGGCTGGCAGGAGCCGCAGGCGGTGCTGGAGCTGCTGGTGAACCAGAAGGCGATGGACACCCTGCCCGAGGACCTGCAGGCGATCCTCACCGAGGCGACCCGTGCGGCCAGCCGCGACATGATGGATGACTACGTCTACAACAACGCCCTGGCGCTGGACCAGCTCAAGCAGCAAGGCGTGGAGCTCAAGCGCTTCCCCGACGAAGTGCTCGGCGCCATGCAGGAGCAGTCGGAGCTGGTGCTCGGCGAGCTGGCCGAACAGAGCGAGCTGAACGGCCGCATCTGGGCGTCGATGAAAGCCTTCCAGGAACAGGTCAAGCCGATGCACGAGATCTCCGAGAAGGAGCTGTACAACTGGCGTTGATCCAGCGCTCGAACGAACGGAGCCGCGAGGCTCCGTTTTCGCAACCGCATCACCCTATCTGAGCCAGCCCTGGCGCGACCAACGGTCGCAAGCAAAAGCCGGTAACATACTGCCCCTGGCCAACCCCTGCCTGCCTCGGCAGGATGGCGCGCGTACTCCACTCTTTTTAGCGGGAACACTCAATGCAACGTGTGCTTAGCATCTTCATGGCGCTGTGTATCAGCCTGACCTTCGCGCTCGACGCCCACGCCAAGCGTTTCGGCGGCGGCAAGAGCTTCGGCTCGGCGCCCAGCCACCAGACCCGCCAGGCGCCCCAGCAGACCCAGGCCGCACCGAATCAGGCTGGCCGTCAGACGCCCGCTGCCGCCAGCGGTGCCTCGCGCTGGCTCGGCCCGCTGGCCGGTCTGGCCGCCGGTGGCCTGCTCGCCTCGATGTTCATGGGCGACGGCTTCGAGGGCATCCAGTTCATGGATATCCTGATCTTCGGCCTGATCGCGTTCCTGCTGTTCCGCTTCCTCGCCGCCCGCCGTCGCCAGCAGCAGCCTGCCATGGCCGGCCATGCGCCGATGCAGCGTGACATGCCGCAGCAGCCGTCGACCTCCATCTTCGGTGGCAGCGCCGCCCCGGTTGCCGCCGCGCCGATGATCAACGCCCCGGCCTGGTTCAACGAGCAGAGCTTCGTCGCCGCAGCCCGCGAGCACTTCCTCTCGCTGCAGCAGCACTGGGACGCCAACGAGATGGACAAGATCTCCGAGTTCGTCACCCCACAGCTGCTGGGCTTCCTCAAGCAGGAGCGCGCCGAGATCGGTGATGCCTATCAGTCGACCTACATCGACGATCTGCAAATCCAGCTCGACGGCGTCGACGACGATGCCGAGAAGACCACCGCGACCCTGACCTTCACCGGCACCGCGAAAACTTCGCGCTTCGACCAGGGCGAGCCGTTCAGCGAAAGCTGGCGCATGGAACGTGCCCAGGGCGAGAACCAGCCTTGGCTCGTGGCTGGTATCCGCCAGAACGCCTGATCGGCGTCGTGTAGAAAATCTGGTCTGCCTTAGCGCAGTCCACAGACAAACCCCGCCATCTGGCGGGGTTTGTCGTTTCTGAGCGGCAAGTGACGCGGTGCTGCGAGCCCCTCGATAGAGCCCCGGCGCATCACTCCTTGAGAAAGGCCAGCAGATCGTTGTTGAAGCGCTCCTTGTGGGTGTCGGTCAGGCCGTGCGGAGCACCGGGATAGACGATCAGCTTCGCACCCTTGACCAATGCAGCGGACGCCTTGCCGGAGCTGTCCAGCGGCACGATCTGGTCATCGTCGCCGTGGATCACCAACGTCGGCACGTCGAACTTCTTCAGGTCACCACGGAAATCGGTGGCCGAGAAGGCGGCGATGGAGTCGTAGGTGTTCTTGTGCCCGGCCTGCAGCCCCTGGGCGCGCCAGTTGTCGATCAGGCCCTGGGAGACCTTCGCCCCCGGACGATTGAAGCCATAGAACGGGCCGGAGGCGAGGTCGAAGTACAGCTGCGCGCGATCCTCCAGCGATGCCTTGCGGATGCCGTCGAAGACTTCCAGCGGCAGCCCACCCGGGTTATCCGCGGTTTTCAGCATCATCGGCGGCACGGCGCTGACCAGCACGGCCTTCTTCACCCGTTCGGTGCCGTGGCGGCCGATGTAGCGCGCCACCTCGCCGCCACCGGTGGAGAAGCCCACCAGGGTGACATCCTTCAGGTCCAGCGCCTCGATCACCGCGGCCAGGTCGTCGGCGTAGTGATCCATGTCGTTGCCTTCCCAGGGCTGACTTGAACGGCCATGACCGCGGCGGTCATGGGCGACCACTCGGTAGCCCTCGGATGCGAGAAACAGCATCTGTGATTCCCAGCTGTCCGAGTTGAGCGGCCAGCCATGGCTAAAGGTGACCACCGGACCGTCCTTCGGGCCCCAGTCCTTGTAGTACAGCTGCACGCCATCGACCGTGGTGATGGTGCTGGCGGTGCGAGCGCTGGCGATACTGGATGTCGGTTGCGTGGTCTGCTCCGGCTGCGCGGCGAAAACTGGCTGCATCGCAATGGCCAGCAGCGGGAGGGTGAAGGTGCGGATGATGGCATTCATGGCGTGTGTCTCCTGTTAGTTAGGTACGGTGGGCTGGATCAGTCGGCGAGGATCAGGGTTACGTCGATGTTGCCGCGGGTGGCATTGGAGTACGGGCAGACCACGTGGGCCTGGTTGACCAGCTCCTGCAACACGTCGTGGGCAATGCCGGGCGCGCTAATGGTCAGCTCGGCTTCGATGCCGAAGCCGGTGGGGATCTGGCCGATGCCGACCTTGCCGGTGATGCGGGTGTCGGCCGGCAGGGCGACCTTCTGCTTGCCGGCGACGAACTTCAGCGCGCCGAGAAAGCAGGCCGAGTAGCCGGCAGCGAACAGCTGCTCGGGATTGGTGCCGGGGTCGCCGGCGCCGCCCAGTTCACGCGGCGTGGACAGCCGCACGTCGAGCGCCTGATCGGAGGAGCTGGCGCGACCTTCACGGCCGCCGGTGGCGGTTGCAGTGGCGGTGTAGAGAATCTTTTCGATGGTCATGGCTACGGTTCCTGTTCTGTTGGTAGGCCAGGGCGTTGTTGCCCGGTTAGAGCTATTCTGCTCACCAGAAAAAACTATTGGTGACGTAGAATCCGGAAAACATGATCAGGAGTACGAAGATGGCTGACCGGCTCGCTGCGCTGATGACCCACTTCCCGATGAGCGCACAGGTGTTCAATACCGGCCCCCTGTGCGGCATCAACACGCTGCAAAGCGATGGCGTGCACGGGCAGCTGCATCTGGTGCGCAGCGGCACGCTGGAGGTGCGCTATGGCAGGGAGTCGCTGCAGGTCGAGCGACCGAGCCTGCTGCTGTTTCCGCGTCCGCTGACGCACCGTTTCATCATCGCCCCCGGGCAGAACGCCGATATGGTCTGCGCAAACCTGTCGTTCGAAGGCGGCACCAGCAACCCGATCGCCTCGGCGCTGGCCGATGTCGTCTGCCTGCCGCTGGATCAGGTCTGGGGCGCCGAGCCGATCCTCTCGCTGCTGTTCGAGGAGGCCTTCGAGCAACGCTGCGGGCGCGTGGCACTGGTCGAGCGGTTGCTCGAAGTGGTGATGATCCAGGTTCTGCGCCAGCTGATGGAAAGCGACGAGGTGAATGACGGGCTGCTGTCCGGGCTAGCGCACCCGCGCCTGCGCAATGCTCTGGTGGCGATGCACGAGGCGCCGGCGCAGGACTGGACGCTCGAGGAGCTGGCCAGCGTTGCCGGGATGTCGCGCAGCGTGTTCGCCACAGCCTTCCGCGAAACCGTCGGCACCACGCCGGGCCAGTATCTGCAGGGCTGGCGCGTCCGCCTGGCGCAGAAGGCCCTGCGTCGCGGACGGCCGATCAAGATGATTGCGTTCGAAGTGGGATATGGCAGCGAAGCCGCGTTTTCCCGGGCTTTCAAGGCGCACGCCGGGCAATCGCCGCGGGAGTGGAAAAAGCAGCTGGTCACGGCCGCTGTCGGGTGAATTCCTGGCACACCCAGGCTCTTTCATAGGTGCAGCGCGAGGCAGCGGAGCGCGGAATTAGCCCTTTACTTTGCCCATTCTTGACTAAGCTGCTTAGCAGACGCCGGCAAAGCATCGGCGTACCAGCCTGATAAGAAGGAGAACCTCCGATGGATATGAACCGTCGACAGTTCTTCAAGGTCTGCGGTGTGGGCCTTGGGGCGTCGAGCATGGCGGCATTGGGTATGGCCCCGCCGACGGCGTATGCCGAGTCGATCCGGCATTTCAAACTGACCAACACGCGCGAAACCCGCAACACCTGCCCCTACTGCTCCGTCGGTTGCGGGCTGATCATCTACAGCCAGGGCAGCGGCGGCAAGAACGTCGCACAAAACATCATCCACATCGAAGGCGACTCCGATCACCCGGTCAACCGCGGCACCCTGTGCCCGAAAGGCGCCGGCCTGCTCGACTTCGTTCATAGCCCCAACCGCCTGACCCACCCGGAAGTCCGCGAAGCCGGCAGCAACGAGTGGAAGCGCATCGAGTGGAGCGACGCCCTCGACCGCATCGCGCGGCTGATGAAGGACGACCGCGACGCCAACTTCATCGAGCGCAACGACAAGGGCCAGACGGTCAACCGCTGGCTGAGCACCGGTTTCCTCGCCGCCTCGGCGTCCTCCAACGAGGCCGGCTACATCACCCACAAAGTGGTGCGTTCACTCGGCATTCTGGGATTCGATAACCAGGCACGTGTCTGACACGGCCCGACGGTGGCAAGTCTTGCCCCGACGTTTGGCCGTGGAGCCATGACCAATCACTGGTCCGATATCCAGAACGCTGACCTGGTCCTGATCATGGGCGGTAACGCCGCCGAAGCGCACCCGTGCGGCTTCAAATGGGTCACCGAGGCCAAGGCGCGCAACAAGGCGCGGCTGGTGGTGGTCGATCCGCGCTTCACCCGTTCGGCCTCGGTGGCCGACATGTATGCGCCGATCCGCACCGGCACCGACATCGCCTTCCTCGGCGGGCTGATCAACTACCTGCTGGAAAACGACAAGATCCAGCACGAGTACGTGGTCAACTACACCGACGTCTCGTTCATCGTGAAGGAAGGCTTCGGCTTCGAGAATGGTCTGTTCAACGGCTACGACGGCGATCGGCGTACCTATACGGACAAGGCCAGCTGGAGCTACGAGCTGGACGATGAAGGCTTCGCCCGCGTCGACAAGAGCCTGACCCACCCACGCTGCGTGTTTAATCTGCTCAAGCAGCACTACAGCCGTTACACGCCGGAAGTGGTCAGCAACATCTGCGGCACACCGCAGGACAAGATGCTGCAGGTGTGGGAGACCATCGCCGAAACCTCGGCACCGGGCAAGGTCATGACCATCATGTACGCCCTGGGCTGGACGCAGCATTCGGTCGGTTCGCAGATGATCCGCACTGGCGCCATGGTGCAGCTGCTGCTCGGCAACATCGGCATGCCTGGCGGCGGGATGAATGCGCTGCGCGGGCACTCCAATATCCAGGGCCTGACCGATCTCGGCCTGCTCTCCAACCTGCTGCCGGGCTACATGACGCTGCCGCTGGAAGCCGAGCAGGACTACGCGGCCTACATCGCCAAGCGCACCGCCAAGCCGCTGCGCCCGGGGCAGCTGTCCTACTGGCAGCACTACGAGAAATTCCACGTCAGCCTGATGAAGGCCTGGTACGGCAAGAACGCCACCGCGGAGAACAACTGGGGCTACGACTGGCTGCCGAAGCTGGATATCCCCGGCTACGACGTGCTCAAGGTGTTCGACATGATGTACCAGGGGCAGGTCAACGGCTATTTCTGCCAGGGCTTCAACCCCATCGCCTCGTTCCCCAACAAGGCCAAGGTCAGCGCTGCGCTGGCCAAGCTCAAGTACCTGGTGATCATGGACCCGCTGGCCACCGAGACCTCGGAGTTCTGGCGCAACGCCGGCGAATACAACGACGTCGACACCGCCAGCATCCAGACCACGGTGTTCCGCCTGCCGACCACCTGCTTCGCCGAGGAGGACGGCTCGCTGGTCAACAGCGGCCGCTGGCTGCAATGGCACTGGAAGGCCGCCGAGCCGCCGGGCCAGGCGCAGACCGACGTGGTGATCATGGGCGGGCTGTTCCATCGCCTGCGCGAGCTGTATCGCAAGGAAGGCGGCGCCTACGCCGAGCCGCTGCTCAACATCGACTGGGGCTATCGCCAGCCGGAAGAACCGACCGCCGAGGAAATCGCCCAGGAGTACAACGGAAAGGCCCTGAGCGATGTGTTCGACCTACAGACCGGAGCGCAGGTGGCCAAGGCCGGCGAGCTGCTAGCAGGCTTCGGTCTGCTGCGTGCCGACGGCACCACCTCCAGCGGCTGCTGGATCTGGTGTGGCTCCTGGACCCAGGCCGGCAACCAGATGGCCCGACGCGACAATGCCGACCCCTACGGCATGGGGCAGACGCTAGGCTGGGCATGGGCCTGGCCAGCCAACCGGCGCATCCTCTACAACCGCGCTTCGGCCGACCCGGCCGGCGACCCGTGGGACCCGCAGAAGAAACGCCTGGTGTGGTGGGACGGCACCAAGTGGGGCGGCACCGACGTGCCCGACTTCAAGGTCGATTCACCACCCGAAGCCGGCATGAACCCGTTCATCATGAACCCCGAAGGGGTGGCGCGGCTGTTCGCCGTGGACAAGATGAACGAGGGGCCATTCCCCGAGCATTACGAGCCGTTTGAGACGCCCATCGGCCGCAATCCCATGCACCCGGATAACGTCCAGGCCATCAGCAATCCGGCCGCGCGGGTGTTCAAGAACGACATGGAGCTGTTCGGCACCGCGGAGGACTTCCCCTACGCGGCCACCACCTACCGGCTGACGGAGCACTTCCACTTCTGGACCAAACATTGCCGGCTCAATGCGATCACCCAGCCCGAGCAGTTCGTCGAGATCGGCGAGGTGCTGGCCAACGAGCTGGGCATCAAGGCCGGCGAGCGGGTCAAGGTGTCGTCCAACCGCGGCTACATCAAGGCGGTGGCGGTGGTGACCAAGCGCATCAAGCCGCTGACGGTGGACGGCCAGACCGTGCATCACATCGGCATCCCGCTGCATTGGGGCTTCGCCGGGGTGGCGCGCAACGGTTACCTGACCAACACGCTGACGCCGTTCGTCGGTGACGCCAACACCCAGACGCCGGAGTTCAAGTCGTTCCTGGTCAACGTGGAGAAGGCATGATGGCTACTCAAGACGTGATTGCCCGCTCCGCCACGACCACCGAGCGGCCGTCGATCCGTGAGATCGGCGAAGTGGCGAAACTGATCGACGTCTCCAAGTGCATCGGCTGCAAGGCCTGCCAGGTGGCGTGTTCGGAATGGAACGACCTGCGTGATGAAGTCGGCACCAGCAACGGGACCTACGACAACCCGATCGACCTCACCGCCGAATCCTGGACGGTGATGAAGTTCGCCGAGTACGAGAACCCCGGCAGCGGCAACCTCGAGTGGCTGATCCGCAAGGACGGCTGCATGCACTGCGCCGACCCGGGCTGCCTCAAGGCCTGCCCGGCGCCGGGGGCCATCGTGAAGTACGCCAACGGCATCGTCGACTTCAACCAGGACCACTGCATCGGCTGCGGCTACTGCATCACCGGTTGCCCGTTCGACATCCCGCGTATCTCCGAGAAGGACAAGAAGGCCTACAAGTGCACGCTCTGTTCCGACCGCGTGTCGGTCGGGCTCGAGCCGGCCTGCGTGAAGACCTGCCCCACCGGGGCAATTGTCTTCGGCAGCAAGGACGATATGAAGGATCACGCGGCCGGGCGTATCGCCGATCTGAAGGAACGCGGTTTCGACCAGGCCGGCCTGTACGACCCCGATGGTGTCGGCGGTACGCACGTGATGTACGTGCTGCACCATGCCGATCAGCCCTCGCTGTACAACGACCTGCCGAACGAGCCGACCATCAGTCCACTGGTCGGCCTGTGGAAGGGCGTGACCAAGCCCCTCGCCTTGCTGGGCATGGGCGCGGCGGTGCTGGCCGGCTTCTTCCACTACACACGAGTCGGGCCGATCCGCGTCGAGGAAGAGGATGACAACGCCGAACTCAGCGAGCCCGTGGTGCACCAGGTCGATCCTTCGGTGCATGTGGTCGACCCCAAGGAACCGCGCCCCTGATCCCGGCGGCCCCGTTCGCGGGGCCATCCTCGGAGTCGATCGCTCAAGGAGCCAACGATGAATAACAACGACATCGAACGCTACAACCCCTCGCAGCGGACCAATCACTGGATCGTTGCCATCCTCTTCGTACTCGCCGCGCTGTCCGGCCTGGCGCTGTTCCATCCGGCGCTGTTCGGCCTCTCCGGGCTGTTCGGCGGCGGCACCTGGACGCGCATCCTGCACCCCTTCATCGGGGTCGCGATGTTCGTCTTCTTCCTCTGGCTGGCGATCCGCTTCGCCGGGCATAACCGCATCGAAGCACGCGACCGCCAGTGGCTCAGGCAGATCAACGACGTGGTGTGCAACCGCGAGGAAAAACTGCCGGAAGTCGGCCGCTACAACGCCGGACAGAAGGTGCTGTTCTGGGTGCTGATCCTCAGCATGCTGGTGTTGCTGCTCAGTGGCATCGTCATCTGGCGCGAGTATTTCAGCAGTTTCTTCGGCATCGTCTCGCTGCGCTGGGCCAGCCTGCTGCATGCGGCCGCCGCCTTCGTGCTGATCGTCAGCATCATCGTGCACATCTACGCCGCCATCTGGATCAAGGGCTCCATGGGCGCGATGCTCTACGGCACCGTCAGCCGCGCATGGGCGCGCAAGCATCATCCGGCCTGGTATCGGGAGATCACCGAGCGCAAATAAGCACACCGCTGTAGCCGAAGATTCCCCGCACACGCGCGGGAGTCTTCGACCTCGCGCATCATCGAAAGCCGAGCGACAGCCGGTGACGGACTATGCTGTTCGGCACAACCCCAAGAATAAGGAGTCCTGCGTGGCAGGCACCATTCTCGAACCCGGGCAGATCGAAGCCGCTGCCAGCAAACCACCCTTCCTCAACCTGCCACCGCGCAACCTGTTCGCCCTGCGCAGCGAGCGCCTGACCAGGCTCGCCGAAGGCCATCCGTTCGCCGACTACCTGCGCCTGCTGGCAGCGGTGTGCCAGGCGCAACAGCAGGTGCTGGACAACCCGCCGACAATCGCGCCGCTGGACGAACACCGCACCCGCGAAAGTCTCAGGCACAACCTGCCGCCGCTGGCTGCCGATACTCTGGTCCGCGACGATGCCTGGCTGACGATGCTGGATGCCTGGCTGGATGCCTTCGTGGCGCCGGAAAGCCCCGCGGTAGTGACTGCCATCGAGCAACTGCGCAAGGCCGAAAGCGGCCAGCGCAAGGCCTGGGCCGTGGCACTGGTCAGCGGCCAGTACGACAGCCTGCCGCCGGCGCTGGTGCCCTTTCTCGGCGCCGCCCTGCAACTGGCCTGGAGCCACCGGCTGCTGCAGCTCGACCTCTCCGACCTGCGCGAGCGCGAAGACCAGACCCACTGCCCCTGCTGCGGCGCGCCACCGATGGCAGGCATCATCCGCCATCGCGGGCAGCTCAACGGCTTGCGTTATCTGGTCTGCTCGCTGTGCGCCTGCGAGTGGCATTACGTGCGCGTCAAATGCAGCCTCTGCCGCAGCACCAAGAAGCTCGACTACCTGCACTTCGAAGGCTCACCGCAGGGCATCAAGGCCGAGGTCTGCCCCGAGTGCAACGGCTACCTCAAACAGCTCTACCTTGACCTGGCGCCGGATGGCGAAAGCCTGTCCGCCGACCTCGCCACCCTGGACCTGGACCTGCTGCTGGCCGAGCAGGGTTTCCAGCGTCAGGCACCCAACCTGCTGCTGGCACCGGGGGGCGATGCATGAGCAGCAGCCACCTGCCCTCGGTCGACAAGCTGCTGCGCGACCCAGCCTGCCAACCGCTGCAACAGCGCTACGGTCGCCAGGCATTGCTGAGCACCCTGCGCGACCTGCTCGATGAACTGCGCGAGCCGGCCCGCCATGGCCAGCTGGCCGCACTGGAACTGTCCGAAGCGGTGCTCGCCGGGCGCGCCGGCGAACGCCTGGCCAGCCAGCACCGCAGCCGCGTGCGCCGGGTGTTCAACCTCACCGGCACGGTGCTGCACACCAACCTCGGCCGCGCCTTGCTGCCGGATGAAGCCATCGAGGCGATCACCCTTGCGGCGCGCTACCCGCTCAACCTGGAGTTCGATCTCGCCACTGGCAAGCGCGGCGACCGCGACGACCTCATCGAAGGGCTGATCCGCGAGCTGACCGGCGCCGAGGCCGTTACCGTGGTCAACAACAACGCCGCCGCCGTGCTGCTGGCCTTGAACAGTCTCGGCGCACGCAAGGAAGGCATCATTTCCCGCGGCGAGCTGATCGAGATCGGCGGTGCCTTCCGCATCCCCGACATCATGGCCCGCGCCGGCGTGAAGCTGCATGAAGTCGGCACCACCAACCGCACCCACGCCAAGGATTACGAAGCGGCCATCAACTCGCGCTCGGGTCTGTTGATGCGCGTGCACACCAGCAACTACAGCGTGCAAGGCTTCACCGCCAGCGTCGCCACCGCCGAACTGGCGCGCATCGCCCATGCCCACGACCTGCCGTTGCTGGAAGACCTCGGCAGCGGCAGCCTGCTCGACCTCTCGCGTTGGGGTCTGCCGAAGGAGCCGACGGTGCAGGAAGCGCTGCGCGACGGCGCCGATATCGTCACCTTCAGCGGCGACAAACTGCTCGGCGGCCCGCAGGCCGGGCTGATCGTCGGCAGCAAGGCGCTGATCCAGAAGATCAAGAAGAACCCCCTCAAGCGCGCCCTGCGCGTCGACAAGCTGACCCTCGCCGCGCTGGAAGCGGTGCTCAACCTCTATCGCGACCCCGACCGCCTCGCCGAGCGCCTTACCAGCCTGCGCCTGCTCAGTCGCCCGCAGACGGAGATCCGCGACCAGGCCGAACGCATCGCCCCGGCACTGGCCACCGTGCTCGGTAAAACCTGGCTAGTCTCCGTAACCGATGCCCTGGGCATGATCGGCAGCGGCGCGCAGCCGGTGGCACGCCTGCCCAGTGCCGCCCTGTGCATCCGCCCGCAGCAACCCAAGCGCCTGCGCGGCCGCAGCCTGCGCCAGCTGGAAGAAGCCCTGCGCTGCCTGCCGATTCCTGTGCTCGGGCGCATCGATGACGACGCCCTCTGGCTCGACCTGCGCCAGCTCGACGACGAACCGGCCTTCCTCCAGCAAATGGTGCACCTGCAAGAGGAGCTGGCCCGTTGATCGTCGGTACCGCCGGCCATATCGACCATGGCAAGACCGCACTGCTGCAAGCCCTCACCGGGCAACAGGGCGACCGCCGCCGCGAGGAGCGCGAGCGCGGCATCACCATCGACCTCGGCTACGTCTACGCCGACCTCGGTGAAGGCAGCCTCACCGGCTTTATCGACGTGCCGGGCCACGAGCGTTTCGTGCACAACATGCTGGCCGGCGCCAGCGGCATCGACTGCGTGCTGCTGGTGGTCGCCGCCGACGATGGCGTCATGCCGCAGACCCGCGAACACCTGGCCATCGTCGAGCTGCTCGGCATCCGTCGCGCGCTGGTAGCGCTGACCAAGATCGACCGCGTCGAGCCGGTGCGCATCGCCGAAGTCCAGCAGCAGATCGAAGCCCTGCTGGCCGCCGGACCACTGGCCGGCGCGCCGATCTTCCCGGTCTCAAGCATTCGCGGCGACGGCATCGACGCCCTGCGCACCGCGCTGATCGAAGAAGCCGCACGCACCGCCGCACGCAGCGACAGCGGCCACTTCCGCCTGGCCATCGACCGCGCCTTCAGCGTCACCGGCGCGGGTGTGGTGGTCACCGGCACCGCCTTTGCCGGGCGCGTACGAATCGGCGACGAACTATTGCTCGGCCCCGTCGGCAAACGCGTGCGCGTCCGTGGTCTGCACGCACAGAACCGTGAAGCGGGCGAAGCCCATGCCGGCCAGCGCGTGGCGCTGAATCTTGCCGGTGAGCGTTTGGCCGTCGAACAGATCCATCGCGGCGACTGGCTACTGCACCCCTTGCTGCACGCGCCGACGCAACGCATCGATATCGACTTCCAGCTGCTGCCCGGCGAGGCCCACGAACTCAAGCACTGGACGCCGGTGCACGTGCACCTCGGCGCCCAGGACGTCACCGCGCGCGTCGCCCTGCTCGAAGATGCGAGCCTGGCACCGGGCGAACGCGCCTTTGCCCAATTACTGCTGAATGCACCGAGCCACGCCGTGCATGGCGACCGCATCGTCCTGCGCGATCAGTCCGCCCAGCGCACCCTCGGCGGGGGCCGCGTGCTCGACCCGTACGCACCACCGCGCAATCGCCGCCGCGCCGCACGGCTGGAGCAACTTCGCGCCCTCGCCCAGCCGAGCCTGGAGCAGGCATTGCCGCCGCTGCTCGCCAGCGCCGCCAACGGCATCGACCCACAAAGCCTGGAACGCCAGTTCAACCGCCCGCGCGATGGCTGGCAGCTGCCGCACGGCGTAGTGGAAGTAGGTACACGACTGGGCCCACGACTGTTCGATCAGGCCCGCTGGAGCGAACTCGAAACCACCCTGCTCGCCACCCTGCAGCGTTTTCACGAAGAACAACCCGACGAACTCGGCCCTGACCGCGACCGCCTGCGCCGCTATGCGCTGCCGCAACTGGAACGGCCGGTGTTCATCGCCCTGCTGGAGCAGGCACTGGCCGCCGGCAGCATCGAAACCAGCGGCCCCTGGCTGCACCGCCCCGATCACCGGGTGCGCCTGAGCGATACGGAAGAAGGTTTGAAGGAACGCCTGTGGCCACTGCTCGAAGCCGGTCAGTTCGACCCGCCCTGGGTCCGCGACCTGGCCCGCGACCTCGGTGTCGACGAAACGCAGATGCGCAACCTGCTCCGCAAGCTCGCCCGCCTCGGCCTGTTGCAACAGGTGGTGAAAGATTTGTTCTACCCCGAGTTCACCATTCGCCAACTCGCGGGGCATGTACTGCAACTGGAAGCACAAAGCGGCGTGATCCGCGCCGCCGCCTTCCGCGACCGCATCCAGCTCGGCCGCAAACGCAGCATCCAGCTGCTCGAACACTTCGACCGCATCGGCCTCACCCGCCGCTTCGGCAACGAACGCAAAGTCCGCCAGGACAGTGCCTTGGCGATTCAGTCAGGCCTGGGGTAGGCTGGTCTCCGCTTCCTTTTCGCATCTGGACCAAATAAGGAAGGCAATCGCACCCGGTGGTGCGGCCGGGCTTCAAACCCGGTTGGGGGCGGCAGCCGTTCCCGGGTGAGTTCGACTCTCACTGCCTTCCGCCATCTACCCCCTCTACCCCTCGCCACCACCCTGCGACAGCCCTCCTCACTTCGCAATATCAAAAAGCCATCGCGCTCTAGCGCGAAGCGCGTCACAATCGCGGTTTTTCTTTCCAGGGATAGGAGAGGTGTCGTGGGAAACCCGCCAGATGAGCGCCGTGCATTGCACGCGCTGCGTGACCATATCGATTGCCTGCTGGCTGAAGGTGCATCCCTCGTCGGGCGTGACCCGGTGCAGCTGAGCTTTCAGGGCCGGACGCTGACAGTGCAGCACGGCATGCTGGTCAACGAGAGCGGCCATCAGGATCTGATCGAGACGCTGGCCGAGCTGGAGTGGACGAACAAGCGCACGCGCAATATGGCGATCGATATCTGCATCCGCCAGCTGGACCACGCGATCAAGGCGAGCTGCGTGAAGGTGCTCGACCTGTCGACACCGGACAAGCCCTGAGCGCCTGTCCCGCGGCAATTGCCAGCATTGCGCCCTGGCATAGCGTCCGGGCGGCGGGCTGAAAGCCTCCGCTCCTAACCCACCTCAAGCGCCCACTATTTCCACCGCAACGCCTGCACATGGGCGTTGGCAGGATCGAAGTTGTCCAGCCGCATGCGTTCGACGATGGCGGCTTCGGCGGCTTCGCCCAGTGGGAATCGGTCGCGCACGGTGACCCAGTCCGCGGGTTGCAGGCGGACCATCCAGCCCTCCCCATAACAATCCTGATTGATTAGCGCCGGACGCTCGAGCAGTGCTTCGTTCACCGCCAGCAGTTCACCGCTCACCGGGCTGCGCGCCGACGAGGCAGCCTTGGCGAACTCGACCACGCCAAAGCTGCGCTCGCGCTCGATACGTGCGCCGACGCGCTTGGGGGTGAAAGCGAAGATCTGGCCGTACAGCGCGCAGCCGTAAGCGGTCAGGCCGATGGTCAGGCTGCCGTCGGCCTCCTCGCGCAGCCACAGGCTGTGCTCCGGGGCGTAGCGCAGCGAGTCGGGGAATTCCAGCCCGTGCACATTCATAGGGTCAGCACTCGTTCGTATTCGAGGATCATCTGCGCCAGTTCACCGCCGCTGGAGATCTCATCCAGCTCGGCGATCAGCGTGGCGGGGTCGAGCTGAACCCCGGGCTGGCGGCACATCAGCAAGCGCGCGCCAGCCTGCTTGGCGTTGCGGATGAAGCGCAGCAGCGGCTCGCCACCTTCCACCGCGCGCAGCGATTCGGCCACCTCGCGGCGCGCCAACTGCGTGCCTTCACCGGTGAGGTAGAGGGTTACCTCGGCATCCATGCAGGCCAGCAGCGTGGCGATATGAAAAGGCGCGGCGCAGCGCGCCGGGGTACTGGGGCCGCTGGCGACCAGAATCAGTACGAGTTGTGAACCGTTGTATTCCATAAGTCCTCATGCGGTAGCCCGGCGAGTTAAGCCGTCAAATGCACGTTCGCCGCCGTTCGAACCATAGCGCGAAACTATCATCACCATAGCCTACCGGTTGCCGTTTGATGGTCTAGGATTTTCTTCGTGCACTGAAAAGGAGATCGAGCATGTTGGCAACCTTGCTACCGGCCCTTAAAGAACTCGCCCTGCCGTTGAAGCTGCAGCTATGGGATGGCAACGAGATCGAGATCGGCCCTACTCCCTGCGTCACGCTGGTGATCAAGGACCCCAGCCTTGTTACCCGACTGAGGCAGCCGAGCCTGGACGTGCTCGGCGCGGCCTACGTCGAGGGGCAGATCGACCTGCTTGGGCCAGTGGGGGAGGTCATTCGGATCGGCGATGTGATCACAAGGGCGCTGGGCCAGGACGATTTTCCGCTGCCTTCGCGCGAGGCGCATGACAAGGCGACCGACGCCGAAGCCATTTCCTATCACTACGACCTGTCCAACGATTTCTATCGGCTCTGGCTGGATAGGGACATGGTCTATTCCTGCGCCTATTTCGAAACCGGCAGCGAGGATCTGGAACAGGCGCAGCAGGCCAAGCTGCGCCACCTATGCCGCAAATTGCGGCTCAAGCCTGGCGAGCGCCTGCTGGATGTCGGCTGCGGCTGGGGCGGCCTGGCTCGCTATGCCGCACGCGAGTTTGGCGCGAAGGTGTTCGGCATCACCTTGAGCCGCGAGCAGCTCGAACTGGCTCGCGAACGGGTGGCCGAGGAAGGCCTAGCAAAGCAGATCACTCTGGAGCTGATGGACTACCGCGATCTGCCGCAGGATGGCCGCTTCGACAAGGTGGTCAGCGTCGGCATGTTCGAGCATGTCGGCCACGCCAACCTGCCGCTGTACTGCCAGCGCCTGTTTGACGCCGTGCGCCCCGGCGGGCTGGTGATGAACCACGGCATCACCGCCCGACACATCGACGGCCGCCCGGTCGGACATGGCGCCGGCGAGTTCATCAACCGCTACGTATTCCCCCACGGCGAGCTGCCGCACCTGGTGAACATCAGCAGCTGCATCAGCGATGCCGGGCTGGAAATCGTCGACGTGGAAAGCCTGCGCCTGCACTACGCGCGTACGCTGGAATTCTGGAGTGAGCGGCTGGAAGCGCAGCTGGAGCAGGCAAAACGGATGGTTCCCGAGCGCGCGTTGCGCATCTGGCGCCTCTATCTGGCCGGTTGCGCCTACGGCTTCCGCCACAACTGGATCAACCTGCACCAGATCCTCGCCAGCAAGCCGCTGGCGGATGGCTCACACGAACTGCCCTGGAGCCGGGCGGATCTTTACAGCTGACCGCTGCCGCACCCGGGACGGGCGCGCAGCGGATGGTGATCAGCGCAGCAACAGCAGCGGCGTGGAGGTGGTGCTGATCATGTTGGTGGTGGTGCTGCCGACGAAGAACTGGCGAATGCGCGAGTGGCCGTAGGCGCCCATCACCAGCAGGTCGATACCGTGCTCGGCCTGATAGGCATGCAGGGTCGGCTCGACTTCACCGGCGCGGATGGCGATTTCCACGTTGAAACCGGCGGCGGTCAGCACGCCGCGGGCATTTTCCAGCTGGGCCTGATTGTCGGCGGTGTCGGCCGCGACCATTACCAGATGAATCGGCATGCCCTTGAACAGCGGGCTGCCGGCGAGCATTTCCACGCCCTTGCGGCTGGTGGCGCTACCGTCGAAGGCGAGCATCACGCTTTGCGGTGCGCTGAAGTCGCCGGGCGCGACCAGGATCGGCCGCTGCATGGTGCGGATGACGTTTTCCAGCTGGCTGCCGATGTGCTGGATGGCATCGCCGCTGTCCTCGCCCTGACGACCGATGACCAGCAGGCGCGTTTCGTCCTGCAGATCACGCAGGGACTCGACCAAATCACCGTGACGCTGACGGCACTCGGGCTCGGCGACGCCGGCGGAGATCGCCCGCTGACGGGCGGCATCGAGCATCATGCGGCCCTCCTCCAGCGCCAGCTTGGCGCGCTTCTCGTCCAGCGTCGCCAGCTCCTGCAGGAGAAACTCGCGGCTGCCGAGGCCGATGATGCCGCTCAGATCGCCCGACACCGGATACTGCTGGCGATCGAGCACATGCAGCAGCGTCAGGGGTGCATCCAGGCGCTTGCTGGCCCAGGCCGAATAGTCGCAAACCGCCGCTGCCTGCGGTGATCCGTCGATACAAGCCATTACGTGGGTCATTGTTGTTCTCCTGGTCAGTGGCTCATGAGCTTGTCGATGGCCTCGGGTTTGTCATGCACACCGAAGCGGTCGACGATGGTGGCGCTGGCTTCGTTCAGGCCCAGCACTTCCACCTCGGTGCCTTCGCGGCGGAACTTGATGACCACTTTGTCCAGCGCCGCCACAGCAGTGATGTCCCAGAAATGTGCGCGGGACAGATCGATGGTGACCTTGCCGAGCGCTTCCTTGAAATCGAACGCACCGGTGAATTTGTCCGATGAGCTGAAGAATACCTGCCCGATCACCTTGTAGGTGCGCTGATTGCCGGCGGCATCCAACTCCGAACCGATGTGCAGGTAGTGGCCGACCTTGTTGGCAAAGAACATCGCCGCCAGCAGCACACCCGCCAGAACACCGTAGGCCAGGTTGTGGGTGAAGACCACCACCACCACGGTGACGACCATGACGATGTTGGTGGAAAGCGGATAGCGCTTGGGGTTGCGCAGCGAATCCCAGCTGAAGGTGCCGATCGATACCATGATCATCACCGCCACCAGCGCAGCCATGGGGATCTGCCCGACCCAGTCGCTGAGGAACACCACCATCAGCAACAGCACCACGCCGGCGATCAACGTCGACAGGCGCGTGCGGCCGCCGGATTTCACGTTGATCACCGACTGGCCGATCATCGCGCAGCCGGCCATGCCGCCGAACAGGCCGGAGACGATATTGGAAACGCCCTGCCCTTTGCATTCGCGGTTCTTGTCGCTGCCGGTGTCGGTGAGGTCGTCGACGATGGTCGCGGTCATCAGCGATTCCAGCAGGCCGACCACGGCCAGCGCGGCGGAATACGGGAAGATGATCGCCAGGGTTTCGAAGGTCAGCGGCACTTCCGGCCAGAGAAAGACCGGCAGGGTGTCGGGCAGGTCACCCATGTCGGCGACGGTGCGGATATCCAGACCGAAATACATGGCCACCGCCGTCATCGAGAGAATGCACACCAGTGGCGACGGGATGACCTTGCCGAGCTTCGGCACATAGGGGAACAGGTAGATGATGCCGAGGCCCGCGGCGGTCATGGCGTAGACGTGCCAGGTGACGTCCGTCAGCTCCGGCAGCTGCGCCATGAAAATGAGGATGGCCAGCGCGTTGACGAAGCCGGTGACCACCGAACGCGAGACGAAGCGCATCAGCGAACCCAGGCGCAGGTAGCCGGCGCCGATCTGCAACAGGCCGCAGAGCAGCGTCGCCGCCAGCAGGTACTGCAGGCCGTGCTCGCGCACCAGCGTCACCATCAGCAGCGCCATGGCGCCGGTGGCGGCAGAGATCATCCCCGGGCGGCCGCCGACGAAGGCGATCACCACGGCGATACAGAAGGAGGCGTAGAGGCCGACCCGCGGATCGACCCCGGCGATGATGGAGAAGGCGATGGCTTCGGGAATCAGCGCCAACGCGACGACGAGGCCGGACAGCACATCGCCGCGGATGTTGGAGAACCAGTTTTGTTTGATCGATTGCAGCATCGGACTATCCAGAGCAAAAGCACCACCATGCAGGCCACGGACGGCCGGCAGCGATACAAGACGAGATTTTTGGTGTGATTGATTCGGCTGTCAGTCGACGAAACGCACGGACAGCAGCGCACGACCACCCCATGACAGGCAGTCGCAAAGTGACGCGAGGGGGCGCAGCGCTATGGCGGACTAGGCAGCCAGGTCATGGGCATTACGAACTCTTCTCTGAGCGACTCGCCGGGCGAATCGCATTCGGGGGGCGACATTCTAGTCGCATCGCCCCCCGCTTACGACCGCCAATTTAGGTCCAGAGCGCATCCAGATTGCTGAAGCCCCAGGCGGCGGGGTCTTCGCGGCCGACGATGCGGTCGCTGCATTGCGGGCTGGAGAGGTCCAGCTCCACCGGCACGATCGTCGCGCGGGCGCGGGTGGAATAGAACAGTTTCAGGCGCGGCGCCGTCAGCTGCTGCGCGTTGTGTTCGATGACCACGCCGAGCCGCCCGGACTGCAGCCGTACCAACGAGCCCAACGGGTAGATGCCCACCGTGCGCACGAAGGCATGCAGGATCTGGGTATCGAAGTGCCCCTGCCACTGCGCCATGCGCGCCAGCGAGCCCGAAGCGTCCCAGGCGGTTTTGTACGGGCGATCCGAGGTGATGGCGTCATACACGTCGCAGATCGCGCCCATGCGCGCCAGCCGGCTGATCTGCTCGCCGGCCAGCCGATGCGGATAGCCGGTGCCGTCCATCTTCTCGTGATGATGCAGGCAGACATCCAGAACCGCCTCGGACACGGCCGCTCCCGCGCCGAGCAGGATCGCGTGACCACGCTCGGGGTGGCTGCGCATGACGGCGTATTCGTCGTCGCTGAGCTTGCCCGGCTTGTTCAGCACATCCAGCGGCATGGCCATCTTGCCGATGTCGTGCAGCAGCCCGGCAAAGCCGGCTTCCTGGACTTCCTGTTCGCTCAGGCCCAGCTGCCGGCCCAGCGCGACCATCAGCGCGCAGACCGCCACCGAATGCATGTAGGTGTACTCGTCCTTGGTCTTCAGCCGCGCCAGGCTGAGCAATGCCGAACCGTTGCGCGCCAGGGATGCGGAAATCTGCTCGACCAGTGGCAGGCACTGCTGCGGGTCGACGGCCTTGCCCAGGCGCGCCTCGTTGAACAGCGAGGTCACCTGCTGCTTGGAACGCTTGAGCAACTGCGCGGCGCGCTGCATTTCTTCCTGAACGTTGCATTGCTGGACCGACGCGGCGGTCGGCCGAGGCGCAACTGGCACGGCGTCGGAGACCAGCTGTGGAGACTCGGCGGCCGGGGGCGTTGCCGTTTCGACATCGACGCCCTTGCCCGTATCGATCCACAGCGCCTTGACGCCGCTGCTGCGCAGCGCCTGCAGGTCGGCGGGGTCTGTGAGCAAGAATTTGCTGCGCCAGAAGGAATGATCGAACCAGCTGCCGTCCAGCCCATGGACGTACATGCCGAAGCGGAGTTGGCTGACAAGGATTTTTCTGAGCAAGGCGGACCTCGACTGGAGCGGCTGGCCGTTCCGTACTAGCGATCCCTGCTGAGCTGATGGTAACTCCCCGCAGTATAGTGATGATGGCACTATGCCTCCATTGGGATAGATCAAGACTTTGGTGCTATCCCGAGGCTCGCCAATGCGCCACCACTGCCGACTATCGCTTACCATCGTCGCGTCCTGTCGCGAGCGCCGTCATGTCAGCACTGTCCAACCGCCTGCGGGTAACCCTGATCGTTGCGCTGATCCTCATCGGCCTGCTGCTGAGCATGTACTGGGCCGGGCGCCTGGCCGAGCAGCGCGCCTGGGCCGAGCGAGCCCAGGAAGCGCAGGGGCAGCTGGAACTCTATGCCCAGGCGATCCACACCCAGGTCGAACGCTTCCGCTCGGTGCCGGCCCTACTGGCGCTGGACAGCGACATCCAGGCGCTGCTCGCCGAACCGGGCAACCGCGCGCTGCGCCGCCAGCTCAACCAGCGCCTGGAACAGCAGAACCACGCAGCCGGCTCCTCGGTGCTGTACCTGCTCGACCGCGACGGCGAGACCATCGCCGCCAGCAACTGGCGCGACTGGAGCAGCTTCGTCGGCAACAACTACGCCTTCCGCCCGTATTTCCGCGATGCGGTGAGCAACGACAGCGGGCGCTATTTCGCCGTCGGCGTCACCACCGGCATTCCCGGCTACTTTCTCTCCAGCTCGGTGAAGAATGCCGCCGGCGAGGTGCTCGGCGTGCTGGTGGTCAAGCTCGAGCTGGAAGAGATGCAGCGCGACTGGGTCGGCCAGCCGGGCATCCTGCTGATCGCCGACTCGCTCGATATCGTCATCCTCACCAACCGCCCGGCCTGGCGCTTCCGCTATCTGCGCCCGCTCAGCGACGAGGTCCGCAGCCGCCTGGTCGATGCCCGGCGCTATGCCGAACAGACGCTGCAGCCGCTGCCGAGCAGCCGCGTGCAGCAACTCGCCGAGGGCAGCGAGCGACGCCTGGTGGATGGCCCGGACGGCCGCCGCGAATACCTCTGGCAACGCCTGGCGCTGCCGGAAGACGACTGGACCCTGCACCTGCTGCACGACCCACAGATGGTGGTCGCCAGCGTGCGCAGCTATCGCCTGGCCGCGGCTGGCGTGTGGATGACCCTGGCCTTTCTGCTGCTATACCTGGCGCAACGCGGCAAGACCCGCCGCGTCGAACAGCGCAGCCGCAGCGAGCTGGAGCGCCTGGTGCACGAGCGCACCCGTGAGCTACACACCGCCCAGGACGAACTGGTGCATGCGGCGCGCATGGCCGCCCTCGGGCAGATGTCCGCCGCCCTCGCCCACGAGATCAACCAGCCGCTGACCGCATTGCGCATGCAGCTCGCCAGCCTGCGCCTGCTGCTCGACAGCGGCCGCGACGGCGAGGTGCGCGAAGGCCTCGGGCATGTCGAAGGCCTGCTCGAACGCATGGCGGCGTTGACCGGCCACCTGAAGACCTTCGCTCGCAAGAGCCCGGCCGGGCTGCGCCAGCGTCTGAGCCTGGCCGAGGTGCTGGAGCAGGCCCTGCAGCTGCTCTCGCCGCGCATTCGCAGCGAGCAGGTCGAGGTATTCCGCCAGGTACCGGCCGAGGCTGCGGTCAGCGGCGACGCCATC
This sequence comes from Stutzerimonas kunmingensis, assembly GCF_021432085.1. Classification (GTDB taxonomy): domain Bacteria; phylum Pseudomonadota; class Gammaproteobacteria; order Pseudomonadales; family Pseudomonadaceae; genus Stutzerimonas. Next base: position 4,502,655 of record NZ_CP090366.1, read on the forward strand.
CGCCTCGAGCAGGTGCTGATCAATCTGCTGCACAACGCGCTGGATGCCATGGCCGAGCGCCCGCAGCGACGCCTGCGCATCCTCTGTCAGCTCAACGGTGACCGCTGGCAGCTCAGCGTGGGCGACAACGGCGGCGGTATTGCCAGCGAACATCTGGATCAGGTGTTCGAGCCCTTCTTCACCACCAAGCCGGTCGGCCAGGGCCTCGGTCTCGGGCTGGCGGTGTCCTACGGCATCGTCCGTGAGATGGGCGGTACGCTGGAAGTCAGCAACGACGAGCACGGCGCGGTGTTCACTCTGACGCTGCCGGCTGCCGAAGAGCGCGCCGCCGAGTAAACTGCCGCGACGCGACCGCGAGGAGCAGGCAATGAGCGGGCAGGTAATCTTCATCGACGACGAGGCGGCGATCCGCCAGGCCGTGCAGCAGTGGCTGGAGCTGTCCGGCTTCCAGGTGCGCACCTTCTCCCGCGCCCGCGAGGCGCTGACGGCTCTGGATCGCGATTTTCCTGGTGTGCTGATCAGCGACGTGCGCATGCCCGATCTCGACGGCCTCGGCCTACTCGAACAGCTGGTGGCGCTGGACACCGACCTGCCGGTGATCATGGTCACCGGGCACGGCGACGTGCCAATGGCGGTGCAGGCGCTGCGTCAGGGCGCCTACGACTTCATCGAAAAACCCTTCACCCCGGAACGCCTGCTCGACAGCGTGCGCCGTGCCATGGACAAGCGCCGGCTGGTCTGCGAGAACCGCCAGCTGCGCGAGCAGTTCGCCCGCAAGGGGCGTATCGAATCGCAGCTGCTCGGCGTATCACGGGCGATGGTCAACCTGCGCCGGCAGGTGCTGGAGCTGGCCGGTACCGACGTCAACGTGCTGATCCGCGGCGAGACCGGCAGCGGCAAGGAACAGGTCGCGCGCTGCCTGCATGACTTCAGCCCGCGCGCCGGCGGGCCGTTCGTGGCGCTGAACTGCGCAGCGATCCCGGAAACCATCTTCGAGAGCGAGCTGTTCGGCCACGAGAGCGGCGCCTTCACCGGCGCTCAGGGCAAACGCATCGGCCGCATCGAACACGCCGCCGGCGGCACGCTGTTCCTCGACGAGATTGAAAGCATGCCGCTGGCCCAGCAGGTCAAGCTGCTGCGCGTGCTGCAGGAAAAGACCCTGGAACGCCTGGGTTCAAACCGCAGCATCGAGGTCGACCTGCGGGTGATCAGCGCGGCCAAGCCGGACCTGCTGGAAGAGGTGCGCGGCGGCCGCTTCCGCGAGGACCTGCTGTACCGGCTGAACGTCGCCGAGCTGCATATTCCGCCATTGCGCGAGCGCCGCGAGGACATTCCGCTGCTGTTCGAACACTTCGCCAGCCAGGCCGCCCAGCGCCACGGCCGCGCCGCACCACCGATGACGCCTGGCGAGCTGACGCAACTGCTCGCCCATGACTGGCCGGGCAACGTGCGCGAGCTGATCAACGCCGCCGAACGCCACGCCCTCGGCCTCAGCGCGCCGGCCCCGGCGAGCAGCGGCGGCCAGTCGCTGGCCGAGCAGATGGAAGCCTTCGAGGCGCAATGCCTGCACAACGCCCTGCAGCAGTGCAAAGGCAACATCACCGAGGTCATGACCCAGCTGCAGCTGCCACGGCGCACCCTCAACGAGAAGATGCAGCGCCACGGCCTGAGCCGCAGCGACTATTTGCCGGCGGGCAGCACGGATAGCTGAGCAGTTGGCCGAGCTGCAGAACTTCCGGCAGAGGTCCCCGCGCAACGTGCAACGAGCGCCTCGAACGCCGCACCGCAGCTGACCCGCAGGCTTTGTCGCCAGGCCCTTCAAGGCTTAGCGGCATTGAACATCAGCATCCAGCTCGCCCCCCGAACAAACCTCAGGGCAACCTTGGCCGCGAAGCTTTTGTGCCGCCGCCCGGCGGGCTAGAGCATGGGATCAGCGCACCGGTCGCCTTTCGCGGTCGAGACCGCTCCCACAAAAGGTTTCTGGGTACGGTCAGTCGCCCAACTCATCCAGCTGCCGCTGCAGGAAACGCCGTTCGGGCTCCAACTGCACCAGGCGCAGCGCGCTGCGATAGGCCTCGCGGGCCTCGTCGATACGCGCCAGCCGGCGCAACAGATCGGCACGGGTGGCGTGGCTGAGGTGGTAGTCCTGCAGATCACCGTGCCCGAGGAGTTCATCCACCAACAGCAGGCCGGCCTCGGGCCCGTCGCGCATGGCCACGGCCACCGCGCGGTTCAGTTCCACCACCGACGACGGGCTCAACTGCAGCAGCACATCGTAGAGCCGGACGATCTGCGGCCAGTCGGTCTGCGCGGCGCTCGGCGCCTCGGCATGCACCGCGACGATGGCGGCCTGCAGCGCGTAGGCGCCGAACGCGCGACTGGTCAACGCCAGCTGCACCAACTGCGATCCTTCGGCAATCTGCTGACGGTTCCACAGGCTGCGGTCCTGCTCATCCAGCCGCACCAGCTCACCGGTAGCATCGGTACGCGCAACCCGGCGGGCATCGTGCAGCAGCATCAACGCCAGCAGCCCCATCACCTCGGCGTTGGGCAGCAGTTCGAGGAGCAGTCGGCCCAGGCGAATCGCCTCGGCACAGAGGTCGGCGCGGGTCAGCTCGGCGCCGGCCGATGCGGTGTAGCCCTCGTTGAATACCAGATAGACCACCCGCAGCACGCTCTCCAGCCGCGCCGACAGCTCGTCGCGCTCGGGCACCCGATACGGCAACCGGGCGTCACGGATCTTCGCCTTGGCGCGCACGATGCGCTGGGCAATGGTGGCCGGTGGAGCGAGAAAGGCACGGGCAATCTCCTCGGTGGTCAGGTCGCAGACTTCACGCAGGGTCAGCGCCACGCGGCCATCGGCCGGCAGGGCCGGGTGGCAGCAGGTGAAGATCAGCCGCAGACGGTCGTCTTCCATCTCATCGACCTCCACTGCCTGCGCCGCGTCTTCCAGTTGTTCGGCCAGCAGCCGCAACGAGGCATCGAAGCGCGCCCGGCGGCGCAGAGCATCGATGGCCTTGAAGCGGCCGGCGGAAACCAGCCAGGCACGCGGATTGTCCGGAATCCCATCGCGCGGCCACTGCTGCAGGGCCGCGGCAAAGGCGTCATGCAAGGCCTCTTCGGCGCGATCGAAGTCGCCCAGCAGACGGATCAGCGTGGCCAACACGCGCCGCGACTCGCTGCGATAGACCGCCTCGACCCGCGCCGCCGTGAAATGTCCGGTCAGCGGCATGCTCAGCGCTGCGGCAGCTGGCGCAACGGCCGGACCTCAACGCAGCCAAGGCTGGCCGGCGGAATCTTCGCCGCGATGGCCTCGGCCTCCTGCTGGTCCGCCGCCTCGATCAGGTAGAAGCCCGCCAGCTGCTCGCGGGTTTCGGCGAAGGGGCCGTCGACCACCGAGGTGACGCCATCACGCACGCGCACCGTGCGCGCGGTGCGCACCGACTGCAGCGGTTCGCCGGCGAGCATGTGGCCACTGGCGCGCAACTCTTCGCCGCAACTCACGCAACGCGCGACCAGCGCATGCCACTGTTCGTCGGTCATCGCATCCACACGCTGTTCATCGTAATAAATCAGGCACAGGTAGTTCATGGCGGGGCTCCGTCTGCCGGCAACGCAGCAAAGCTAGCAGCCATTGAACGACCTCGCCCGATCGCGCGACGAACACCGCGGGCCAGCCTCAACCGGTCTGTTGCTGCGATGGTGTCTGATCCATGCATACCTGGCCGGTCTGCATGTCGAAAGGCATCGAAAAGTGCTCGTGGATCACCTTCCACTCACCGTTGCGCCGCGCCCAGACCCGCGTGCCGCGCATCCAGGCCGTTTGCATCTCGCCTTCGGCATTGGGTCCGCCACAATGGGTAAGCATGCGGCTGCAGGCCAGCTCGCCGCCGACATCCACATGCAGTTCATGGGTCTCGAAGAAACCTTCGCCCTGGCAGAACTCGAAGCAGCGCTGCCAGTGCGCCCGGTATTCCTCAACGCCCTTGAATTGCAGTGCGCCGACCGCATCGAAGGCGACTACGTCGTCGGCGTACTGCGCCATGATCCGGTCGAGATCCTTGGCCTTGGTGGCCTGTTCAAACGTTTTGTGCAGCTGGCGAATGGCGCTCTCGTCCTGGCTGTTCTGGCTGTTCATGTCCTTCTCCTCTGATCGGGTGAACGGGGTTCACCAACTAGTCGTTCGGCGACTTCCAGAATCGACAGACCCAATCAGTTTTTTCTACGCAGGCGCGGCCCGCATGCCAGACGCCCTGCGCCGGCGGCGCGCGAGCACACCGCGGCTCCATCGGGCGGAATACGGTTGCGAATTGTTAGCATTGAAATATGATAGTGGCTCTCAGATGGCACAGGCTCTCAACTACCCGCCGCGCCGTCATCCGCCACCCTCACAGCTCAACGTCCGGTCAGGTCCGTATGCCCACTCTTCGCTTCCCGCGTAAAACCGCACTGCTGCCCGTTTGCCTTGCCGCCAGCTTCGCTGGCTCGCCGCTCATGGCTCAGGAGCAACTCGAAGATCAATCTCAAGGCACTGCCGCCGAGCCGGTCGAACTGCAATCGGTGGAAATCACCGCCAGCGCCGACGCCTCGGCCGATGGCCTGACGCAACCCTACGCCGGCGAACAGGTTGCGCGTGGTGGGCGAGTAGGGATTCTCGGCAATCGCGACTACATGGAAACGCCGTTCACCTCGACGTCCTATACCTCGCAGCTGATCCAGGATCAGCAGGCGCGCAGCGTGTCCGACATCGTGCAGAACGATCCTTCGGTGCGCGTGGCGCGTGGCTTCGGCAACATGCAGGAGCTGTACGTCGTGCGCGGATTCCCGCTGTATTCCGATGATATTTCCTACAACGGACTCTACGGTCTGCTGCCGCGCCAGTATGTGGCCGCGGAGTTCATCGAGCGCGCGGAGGTATTCCGTGGTGCAAGCGCCTTTCTCAATGGCGCCGCACCGGGTGGGACCGGCCTTGGCGGTGCTATCAATCTGCTGCCCAAGCGTGCGCCGAACGAGCCCCTGACGCGCATGACATTTGGCGCCAGCTCCGGCGGCCAGGGCACGGTTGCCGCGGACCTGGGTCGCCGCTTCGGTGAGCAGAACCAGTTCGGTGTTCGTCTTAACGCAGCCAAGCGCGCCGGCGAGACAGGCGTTGATGAAGAAGACCAGACGCTGGACATGTTCGCGCTGGGTCTGGACTACCAGGGTGACCGCCTGCGCTTGTCGGCAGACATCGGCCACCAGTATCACTTCATCGACAATCCACGCCCCAGCGTGACTCCCAACGGTGGCCTGCCCAGCGCTCCAGATGCTGACGATAATTTCGCGCAACCCTGGACCTATTCGAAAGAGAAACAGACGTTTGGCACCTTCCGCGCCGAATACGACTTCACCGATGCAGTAACGGGCTGGCTGGCCGCTGGTGTGCGGGAGGGTGAAGAGCAAAATCGCCTGGCCAACCCTCGGGCTACAGCCTCTGGTACGACCACGGCGTCGCGCTTCGACAATTACCGCGAAGACAGCATCTTTACCAGCGAAGCCGGCTTGCGTATGCGCCTTCAGACCGGAGCGGTCTCACATCAGCTCGTGACATCGGCGGCCATCTTCGATTCGCAGGAGAAAGGGGCCAACCAGTTCTACGCTCCTGTCGCGGGTAACCTATACGACTCGTTCGACGCGGCACTGCCCACAACCGTTACCTACGATGGTGGAGACCTGTCTGATCCACACGTAACAGAGCGCATCCATACCAAAAGCATGGCTCTAGCCGACACGCTGGGCTTCATGGATGACCGTCTGCTGGTCACGCTTGGCGCGCGCTGGCAGGGTATCGAAACCAAGAGTTATTCCTCGCAGACCGGTAATCGCAGCGGCCAGTACGACGACCATGAAATCACCCCGGTCGCCGGGATCGTGTACATGCTGACTGACGAACTTTCGATCTACGCCAACTACATCGAAGGTTTGACCAAGGGTGAAACGGCCCCTGCGACATCCGGCGGCCGCCCCGTGCTGAATTCCGATACCTTGGCGCCTTACGTCGCCAAGCAGACCGAAATCGGCCTCAAGTACGATGGCGGCAATCTGGGTGGCAGCATTGCGGTGTTTAGTACCGAGCGGCCCTTCGGTATTGTTGAAAATCAGGTCTTCCGCGAAGGCGGGGAGCAACGCAACCGCGGCATAGAACTGTCGGTGTTCGGCGAGCCCGTCTACGGCGTGCGTCTGCTGGGTGGCGTCACTCTGCTGGATGCCGAGCAGAGGAAGACGCTCAACGGCGCCAACGACGGCAACGATGCCATCGGCGTTCCCAAGCTGCAGGCCAACCTCGGCGGCGAATGGGACGTGCCCGGTATGCAGGGGCTGACGCTGACCAGCCAGGTTGTGCATACCGGCAAGCAGTACGCCAGCGCCAGCAACGACCTCCGCCTGCCATCGTGGACCCGCCTGGATCTGGGCGCACGCTATCGCATGACCATCGAAGACCGTGACGTCACGCTTCGGGCCGGGCTCGACAACGCCACCGGCCGCGATTACTGGGCCTCGACCGGGGGCTATCCGGGCTCCAACTACCTCGTCCTCGGCGCCCCGCGCACGCTCTCGGTCAGCGCTACGGTCGACTTCTGATGCAGGCAGTCACCCTGCGGCGGTGGGGCTGGGTCCACAAGTGGTCCAGTCTCGTCTCTACGCTGTTCATCCTGATGCTGTGCCTGACCGGCCTGCCGCTGATCTTCTCCCACGAGATCGATCACCTCACCGGCAACGAGATCGAGGCGCCGGCGATGCCCGAGGGCACGCCGCGCGCTGCGGTCGACCGGGTTGCGGCCGAAGCTGTGAAGGCCTACCCCGGTCTGGTGCCGCTGTACTTCTTCGCCGAGGAAGACGCACCGGACGTCTGGTACGTCAAGCTCGATACCCGCGTCGACACCGATGAAAGCGAATCGACGCTGATCCTCTCCGATGCCCGCACCGCCGAGGTGCTCGGCGCGCCGAACTTCGACGAAGGCTTCATGAGCGTGATGTACCGCCTGCACGTCGACCTCTACGCGGGGCTCGCCGGCAAGCTGTTTCTCGGGTTCATGGGGCTGCTGCTGATGGTGGCGATCGTCTCCGGCGTGGTGCTTTACGCGCCCTTCATGCGCAAGCTGCGCTTCGGCGAGGTGCGCCAGGAACGCACGCCGCGCACCCGCTGGCTGGACCTGCACAACCTGCTCGGCATCGTCACCCTGGTGTGGGCCCTGGCGGTGGGCTTCACCGGAGTGATCAATACCTGGGCGGATCTGATCTTCCAGGCCTGGCAGGCCGAACAGGTCGCCGCGCTGCAAGCCGGTGAAACGCGGGTACTGCTGGCCACCGATGCCAGTGATGCGCCTGCCGCTGATGGCACCTTGCAGACTGCGGTCGATCGCGTGCTGGCTGCGGCGCCGGACATGGCGGTGTCGATGATTGCCTACCCCGGCACACTGCGCGCCACGCCGGAGCACGTCGCGGTGATCCTGCGCGGCGACACGCCGCTGACTTCCCGCCTGACCCAGGCGCTGCTGGTCGACCCGGCCAATGGCGAAGTGCTCGAAGCCGGGGCCCGGCCCTGGTACGTCACTGCGCTGCAGCTCTCAGAACCGTTGCACTTCGGTGACTACGGCGGCCTGCCGCTCAAGTTCCTGTGGGGGCTGCTGGATATCCTCACCATCGTCGTGCTGGGCAGCGGCCTGTACCTGTGGATCAAGCGCGGCACGACGGAGGTACGCTCATGATGCGCATCTGGTTGTGGCCGGTGCTGATCGGCGTGCTGTCCACGCTCGGGCTGATCGCCGGGCTGGTGTCCGAAGGCGCGGGCGATTGGCTGAGCTGGCTGGCCCTGGCGACGCCCGTCGCCATCGGCCTGCATGGCTTGTCGCGCAGCGGCGCCCGCCCCCAGGCACGCGGCGAGGCCCTTACCCCTGCAGGATCTCGGCGAGCTGGTCGAAGCTGAACGGCTTGGGCAGCGAGCGCGCCGGCAGGTTGCTTTCGATACGCCCTTCACCGGAGACGAATACCAGCCGCAACCATGGCTGGGTTCGCAAGGCATCGGCGGCGAAGTCGGGGCCTAATCGGCCCGGCAGATTGACGTCCAGCAACAGGTGATCGAAGCGCTGTTCGTGCAGCCCCTGCGCGGCCGCTTCAGCATTCGGATAGCCGCAGGCGCGGTAGCCCAGCTCCTCGACCATCTCGCAGGCCAGCACCAGCAGTTGCGGCTGGTCCTCCACCACCATCACCCACTGCTGCTCGACGGGTTTGTCGTCGCTGTGCTGCTTGCCCAGCAACTGGCGCACCTTGCGCGCCAGGTCTTCCTGCCGATAGGGCTTGCTCAGCAACTCCACGCCCGGATCGAGGCGCCCGCCATGCACGATGGCATTGCGCGTGTAGCCGGAGGTGAACAGCACGGCGATATCCGGCAGCAACACGCGAGCCTGGCGCGCCAGTTCAGTGCTGCTGAGCGGCCCCGGCATGACCACATCGGTGAACAGCAGGTCGATGGAAAGGCCGCTCTGCAGGATGCTCAGGGCGCTCTGCGCATCGTTGGCGCGCAGCACCGAATAGCCGAGGCCGGTGAGCAGCTCGATCACCGTGGCCTGCACCGGCAGATCGTCCTCGACCACCAGGATGGTTTCGCTGCCGCCCACAACCGGCCCGACGGTGGATGGCTGCGCCTGTACCTCGGGTTGCTCGGTGCGCGGCAGGTAGAGCTTTACGCTCGTGCCGGCGCCCGGTTCGCTGTACAGGCGGATATGCCCGCCGCTCTGCTTGGCGAAGCCGTAGGCCATGCTCAGCCCCAGCCCGGTGCCCTGCCCTTCTGGCTTGGTGGTGAAGAACGGTTCGAAGGCCTGTTCGATAATGTTGGCGGGCATGCCAACGCCTGTGTCCGACACCGCCAGCAACACGTATTGCCCTGGCGCGACGTCGATCTGGGTACCGGTGTAGTGCTCGTCGAGCATGGCGTTGCCCAGCTCCAGGGTGAGCTTGCCCCCATCAGGCATGGCATCGCGGGCATTGATCGCCAGGTTCAGCACCACCTGTTCGAGCTGGTTCGGGTCGACCATCGTCGTCCACAGCCCGCCCGCCACCACGGTTTCGATTTCGATGCGCTCGCCCAACGCCTGGCGCAGCAGCTCGTCGAGGTCGCGCAAAAGCCGGCTAAGGTTGGTCGGCTGCGGGCGCAGCGGCTGCCGACGGGCGAAGGCCAGCAGTTGCCGCGCCAGCTTGGCACCGCGCTCGACGGCGGAGCTGGCCGTATCGACCCGCTTCGCCGCGCCGCGGTTGGCCTCCACCAGCGGCTGCAGCAATTGCAGATTGCCGGCGATCACCTGCAGCACGTTGTTGAAGTCGTGTGCCACGCCGCCGGTGAGCTTGCCGATGGCTTCGAGCTTCTGCGACTGATACAGCGCCTGGCGGCTGAGTTCCAGCTCGCGGGTGCGCTCCTCGACCAGCTCCTGCAGCTGCTCGCTGGAGCGCTGCAGCGCCTGCTGCGCCAGCACCTGGGCGGTGACATCATGGCCCTGGCAGAAGATGCCGCTGACCTGCTCGTCCTCGCTGAACACCGGCTGGAAAATGAAATTCACATAGTGACGCTCGGCCTTGCCGCCGGCCTGCGGGCGCACGCGCACGGCGATGTCGCGGCCGATATAGGGCCGCCCGGTGACATAGACCTGCTGTAGCAAATCGGAGAGCGCGCGGCTTTCCAGTTGCGGAAACGCCTTGAGCGCCGGACGCCCGAGCAGCTCGCGGGCGCCGACCAGCTGGTGGAAGGCGCGATTGGCGATCTTCAGCTCGTGCTGTGGCCCTTCGGTGATGGCGATGAAGCCCGGCGCCTGGTCGAACAGCCGTTGCAGGTGGGCGCGCTCCTCGCTGAGCTGACGACCATGCAGCTCGTTGGCGCGACGCTCCGCGACCAGCGCCGAGACATCGCGCAAGGTCAGCGCCGCACCCACCACCGCGCCATCCGCAGAACACACGGCGGCGACGACGATCTCCAGCGTTCGCCCGTTAGCCGCATCTTCATGCTGCAGGGTCAGCGTCGTGTCGCAATCCTGGACCTGCGTCAGGGCCTGGCTCAGCTCGGCGCTCCAGAACGGCAGCCCGCTCGCCGCACGGCGTAGCACCTCGCCACGGCCCAGGCCGAACAGCTCGGCAGCACCGGCGCTCCAGTAGAGCACCGCCCCGGCGCGGTCGAGACCGACGATGGCGTCGCGTGCCGCGTCGATGAAATGATGCAGATAGAGCTCTGCCGTGGGTGACGAACGCTTGCTCAACTGCCCGCCATCGACCATCGCGTTGGCCTGCGCCAACGTGGTGCGCAGGCGCGCCCGCCGCCGCACGCTGGCCAAGGCCTGATCAAGCTGCGCCAGCGCGCTGGCGCCGAGGGTGACGATCGACCAGTGAGGCCCGAGCAACGGCGCCGGGCCCAGCTCGCGGTGCAGCGAGTCGACGCCCGCCTCATCGCTGAGGAACAGCAACTCGGTGGCCTTCCAGCGACTGCGCAGCTGCCGGGCCTGCGCCACCGGGCGTTGCAGTCCGGGCGCCAGCAGCACCAGCGCCGGCTCGTTCTCATCGGGCAGCAACGCGCCTGGATCAAGGCTGCGCACCTGCAGACCGTGGGCTGTCGCCCAGCTGTCGATCAGATCGCGCAACGCGGCATCGCCTGCCTCCAGCAGCGCGATCTGATCGAGCAGCAGCTCGCTCATAGCAGCGGCAGCCCCAGCAGGCTGCGACCGGTCCAGAGCTTGAGCAGGCCGGTGGTGGGGGTCATCACGTGCGCGGCCCGCGCGTCACGCAGCAGACGGGCGACACGACTGTTCTCGCGATAGGCGGCACCGCCGCAAAGAGTCATAGCCTCGTTGGCCAGGCGCACTGCGGTCTCCGCCGCATCGGCCTTGCACGCCAGGATGAACGACAACGCCTCGGGGTGGGCGCCATCGCCCCGGCGTGCGGCTTCGCGCACCAGCGCGCGGGTCTTGACCAGCTCGGTCCAGAGTTCGCCATAGCGGATCTGCAGGCTTTCCACATCCCGCAGCGACTCGCCGGAATGGCTGTAATGCCGCGAGCGCAGATGCAGGCTCGCCTCGTCCAGCGCCGCCTGAGCAACGCCCAGATAGGTGCCGGCCATGGCCATGAGGAAGAACGGCGCGACCACCTCGAACACGTACCAGACCTGATCGCCCGGCTCGCCAAGCAGGTTGCGCGCCGGTACCCGGACGCGATCGAGCTGCAGCGGCCGCGAGGAATTGCCACGCATGCCAAAGCCGGCCCAGGGCTCGAGCCAGTTCATGCCGGCACTGCCCTGGTCGACGATCAGGCAGCTGAAATCCCCCGCCTCGGCGCCCGCCGCGACGGTGGACACGACGTAGGAGTCAGCATGGTCGCCGTTAGTAACGAACTGCTTGGTACCGTCGACCAGGAAATCTTCGCCGTCGGCATCCAGACGGGTTTCCGGCAGGTAGAAATGCGCGCCGGTGCCCCGCTCGGAGAGCGCCAGCGTGGTGATGTGCTGTCCCGCGGCGATCTCCCGCAGGTAGTGTTCGCGCTGATGCTCGGTGGCCTTGGCCGCGATCACCGCGGTCGCCACGCAATGCATGCCGTAGCACAGCGCCGACGACGGGCAGGCGCGGGCGATGGTTTCGGTAATCACGCACAAGCCCAGCAGCCCCTGCCCCAGGCCGCCCAGTTCGCTTGGCACCTGCAGCCCGAGCAGCCCGGCGTCGCCAAGTGCGCGCAGCGAATGGGCGGGCCAGCGGCAGTCGGCATCGACCTCGGCCGCCAGCGGCGCAATGACGGTTTCAGCCAGATCGGCGGCGACGTTTTGCAATTCGACGAGCTGAACGGGTAGCAAGTGGTCCATGAATCTTCCTGAATTCGCGGGTGGCTGGCGTCCGCCCAGGTGCATATCAGACCCTGACAGTCGGGTATTGTTCGAACAACGTCTTCGGGAGCGTTGGGCGCCCACGGTGGTCATAGTGGCATGACATCAATGACCAAACGCCCCGTACTGCTTCGCCTCGCTCTCGCTGTGCTGGTCGGCGCGACGCTGTCTGCCGGCGCGCGAGCCGAGACCGACGACATGCACATCCTGATCGGCAGCTACACGCACGACAGCGACAGCCCGGGCGTTCTGCGCCTGCGCTTCGACCCGGTGAAAGGTCGGATCGACCCGCAACCGCTGCAGACCCTCGCCAGCCACAATCCCTCCTGGCTGGTGCTGGACGAGCAGCGCGGGCGCCTCTATGCCACCAACGAGAACAGCCCAACGCACGCCGACCCGGTCGGTCGTGTCAGCGCCTGGCAACTCGACAGCAGCGGCGAGCACCAGCTGATCGGGCAGAACATCAGCCTGGGCGACGAACCGACCCATGCCAGCCTCAGCCATGACGGGCGCTACCTGTTCATCAGCAATTACGGGGCGCGACCGAACCCGGGCGGCAGCCTGGCGGTGATGCCGCTGGCCGAGGATGGCCAGCCGTTGCCGGTCACGCAGCTTCTTGCGCATCAGTCGAGCGGCGTGCACCCCGAGCGACAGCAGGCCGCGCATGTGCACTCCGCCGTACCGAGCCCGGACGACAAGCGCCTGCTGGTCAGCGACCTGGGCGCCGATCGGGTATTCGTCTACCGCTACGACCCGCGCAATGCCGAACGTCCCCTGCAACCCGACGAACCCGCCAGCATCGAGCTGCCAGCGGGCAGCGGCCCGCGCCATCTGGTCTTCCACCCCAATGGCAAGCACGCCTATCTCGCCCTCGAGCTGAGCGCCCAGGTGGCGAGCTTCGACTACACGAACGGCAACCTGATCCGCCGGCAACTGCTGGACCTGAAAGATGCCGCTAGCGAGGTGCATCATTCACCGGGGGCGATCCACACCTCGGCCGATGGCCGTTTCCTCTATGTCAGCGACCGCGGCGACTACAACCACATCATCGTCTTCGCCATCGACAGCGACGGCGCCCTGCGGGAAATCCAGCGCCGCCCCACTGAAGGCCGCGAACCACGAGAATTTGCCATCGCTCCAGACGGGCGTTTCCTGCTGATCGCCAATCAGCTGAGTGATGACGTGGTAGTGATCGGGCGCGATCCGGACAGCGGAAAGCTCGGCGAGACGCTGCAGACCCTGCCGGTCGAGCGCCCGTCGGACATCAAGTTTTTCGCCAAACCCTGAAGCCGAGCGGCGGTATTAGCAGCAGGCCAGCCGGACCGCGTGCCGGCTGAGCCTGACATCGGCGCTCACATCAAGGCTTGCGTTGCGACTCGCGCGAGGCGTCCTCTTCGCTCACCTCCTCGGCCAGGCCCGGCGGCACGTTGTAGGCGCCGCCGGGTACGTCGGCTTCGTCACCACCGGCGACCTCGCCCTGGGTGGACGTGGTTTCCGGATTCTGCTCGTGGGCATCGCCGCTCTGGTCGATGGACTCGATGCTCTCGCGACCCTGGTCGTTCTGACTCATCAGCTGCTCCTCGCGTATCTGTGGCCACGCCCCGGCCTGTCCGGGTGGCTCTATCGATTGGGAGGAGACGTGGCGGCGGAAGTTGCAGCGTAAAGGCGCTTTTCTGGACCGATGGCCGCTCAGCGGTGCAGCTGAACTAAACCACAGGCCCGGCAGCCAAAACTGCACTAGAACTGCCATAGAACAGAATCATGCAACTGACTTCTCGCAGCCTGCCGATCACTCCTGCCCTTCACCCAGCGCAGGATCAGCCCTCACGGGCGCTGTACTTCGCCCTTGCCCGCGAGGTCGACGCGCAATCACGCGATAGCGCTGCGGAGTACCTGCGTGCGCAGCTCGAGGCCGCCGCTGCGCTGCCGTCCGACCTGCCGGAGGACCCGGCCGGCCTGGAAGCCTGGGTCATGCAGCGCACCGAAACGGTCGGTCGCCAGTATCAGGTTTACCTGGACCAGCGCCGTGCCGGCGGTCCGCGCCGCTATTTCGCCAGCAAGGCCCATGCTCTGCATTTCCTCCGCGGGGTGGCACCGACCAAGCTGGTCGATGGTGCCTGGCTCTATGGCCTGCTGCAGCGCTGGGACGATGCGCGCTTCACCGCGCTGATCCAGACCTATCTGGAAGAGCTCGGCGAAGGCCTGCCGGAGAAGAACCATGTGGTGCTCTACCGCAAGCTGCTGGCCAGCCAGGGCTGCGATGACTGGCAGGAGCTGGACGACGAGCACTTCGTCCAGGGCGCCATCCAGCTGGCACTGGCCGAGCATGCCGAGCAGTTCCTGCCGGAAGTGATCGGCTTCAACCTGGGCTACGAACAGTTACCGCTGCACCTGCTGATCACCTCCTACGAGCTGACCGAGCTGGGCATCGATCCCTATTACTTCACCCTGCATGTCACCGTCGACAACGCCGACAACGGCCACGCCAAGAAAGCCGTGCAGGGCGTGCTGGATGCCTTGCCGCAGGTCGGCGACAGCGCGGAGTTCTATCGACGGGTGCGCAACGGCTACCGGCTCAACGATCTGGGCGCCAGCACCGTTTCGGTCATCGGCGATTTCGATCTGTCCCGCGAGGTGCAACGCATCTTCGAGAAGAAGGCTGCCGTCGGCCAGTTTGTGCATTCGGACTACTGCCGCTTCGAAGGCCGCACCGTCAACCAGTGGCTGGCCGAGGACGTCGAGCAGTTCCTCGCCGTGCTGGACAAGCGCGGCTGGATCAAGCGCGGCCATGACCCGCAGGAAAGCCGCTTCTGGCAGCTGATCGCCGGCGAGCAGGCGCCGATGTTCGGCGTCTTCAGCGCTTACGAGCAGCAGATGATCCATGACTGGATCGCTGGCGACTGGCAGGCCGACAGCAAACGCAGCCCACGCGGCGCCTTGCTGCAGCGACAGGCGCTGTTCAACGGGCGCCGTGCCGCCTCGGCACCCGCCATGCCGCAACCCGTAGAGCGGGTCGGCGGCAACGATTTCGATGAAGAGCTGCAGCTGCTCGAGCAGCAGGTGGCACGTCTGCCCGATCGCGCCGCACGCATGCGCCTGCTGCTGCCGCTGCTGGCACCGCAGCGTCACCACAGCGCCGCCGGCCTGCTGGCCACGCGGCTGTTCAACGGACTGTTCAACTGAAGGCACCACCAAGGAAAGCGACGATGACCATGGACAATGCGCAGGACCGCGCGCTGCTGCACCTGGGCCAGGCCCTGCGCGATCGCGGCTATCACTTCATCACCCCCACGCCGCTGACCCATGAACGGGTCAATCAGCGCCCGGAAAACGCGCTCGCCGACGACCTGCCAGGGGTCTTCGGCTGGAGCCGCCCGTTCCAGCACGAACTGCTGCCACCGCCACTGTTCAGCCTCATGGATCAGGCCAACGTGCTGGAGCCCTACGGCTCGCGCTGGCGCTCCAAGGTGCGCCTGTCCAGCCTCGACGGTCAGCTGTTCCTGCACTCGGCCTTTCCCACCGAGGCCAGCGATGCGGTGTTCTTCGGCCCGGACACCTACCGCTTCGCCAGCGCCATCTGCAATCACCTGAATCAGCATGCCGGCGAGATCCGCCGCGTGGTGGACATCGGCTGCGGTTCGGGCGCCGGGGCGATTCTCACCGCACTGGCGCGGCCGCAAGCCGAAGTGCTGGCGGTGGACATCAACCCGCAAGCGCTGCGCCTGACCCGCATCAATGCGGCACTGGCTGGTGTGGACAATCTGCGCGCCGAACACAGTGACCTGCTGAGCAACGCGCAGGGCGAGTTCGATCTGGTCCTGGCCAACCCGCCTTATCTGGTCGACGCCGATCAGCGCGCCTACCGCCACGGCGGCGGCCCGCTGGGGGCTGGCCTGTCGCTGGCGATTCTCGACGCGGCGCTGGGCCGGCTGGCGCCAGGTGGCACGCTGCTGCTGTACACCGGGGTCGCCATGATCGACAACCAGGACCCCTTCCTGGCCGAAGTGCGCCAGCGCCTGGAGCGTACCGACCTGCAGTGGGGCTACCGTGAGATCGACCCGGACGTGTTCGGCGAGGAGCTGCTTGGCGGGGCCTACACCCAGTGCGATCGCATCGCTGCCGTGGTGCTGGAAGTGACGCGGGCGACGAGCTGAACGTTCCCGTGTGGAAACGCTTCGCGGTTTTCCACGGGGTGGCCATCCACCCTACGACCGGCCAGGCGTAGGGTGGATAACGCCGCAGGCTTATCCACGCGCAAGTGAGCGCGCATATCAGACCGGCAATAGCACCAGGATCAGCGACAGGCTGATCAGCGAGCCCAGCGTCGACAGCAGCACCACCCGCGACACCCGCGAGCCCTCGCGCCCATAGAATTCGGCAAGCATGTAGGGGCCAGTCCCGGTCGGCAGCGCGGCGAGCAGCAACGCCGAATAGGCCCACAGCGTCGGCAGCTCGAATACCTGAAAAGCCAGATACCAGGTAATCAGCGGCTGCACCACCAGTTTTAGCCCCACCAGCGGCCACACCCCCTGCACCCGTCCTCCGGGCTGTGGCTGGGCGAGGAAAAGCCCCAGCGACACCAGTGCGCAGGGCGCCGCCGCCGCGCCCAGCAGCTTGAGCAATGTCGCCAGCGGCACCGGCAATTGCAGGCTAGTCGCCGCCCACAGCGCACCGAGCAGCGGCGCGATCACCAGTGGATTGCGTACCAGCGCACTACTGACTTTGCCCAGCGTGCGCAACACGCCCTGCCCGGCATGCAGGCCGGTCTCGACGCAGGCCAGGGCGATGGCGAACAGCACACAGACCACCACGATCGAGGCGACCATCGCCGGCTGCAGCGCCTCGTCGCCCAGCACCAGCATGCACAGCGGAATCCCGACATAGCCGGTATTGGCGTAGGAAGCACCCAGCGCGTCCAGGCTGGCGTCGACCAGCGGCTGCTTCTGCAACATGCGATACGCAAGAGTGAAGGTGAACACACCGAGGCAGCCGATGGCGAACGCGGCGATGAAGCCGGGTTGCCAGAGCTGCTCCCAGGTCGAGGTGGCAACGACGCTGAAAAGCAGCGCCGGCAGGCCCAGCCAGACCACGAAACGGTTGAGTTCGGAGGCGCCGGTCGGCCCCATCCGCCCGCTACGACGGCACAGGTAACCGAGCAGGATCAGCGCAAAGACGGGCAGGACGACATTGACGACCGAAGACATGGACTCTCATCTGCAAACTGGCGGCGCGGCACAGGGCTGCGACCGAAACGGCCGGCCACCATAGCAAATGCGGCGGATCGTCGCGCTCAGAGTCGACCAGGCAATACCCAGCCGACCCTGGGTTTCAGCTCAATGAAGCGACGGCGAATAGCCGTTGGGCTCGGCCCGCGCGGCGGCGAACTCGGCCTCGACGCTGCCACGCATTTGCGCAGTGCCGCCGGGGAAACCGCTGCGGTCTCTGTAGTCCCATTCGACCACCGGCACCTGCTCGGCATCCAGACCCTTGGCGCAGCTCAGGTCCAGCGCAGTAATGCCGGCCACCGCGCCGGCGGCAATAGCCGCATTCGCCGGCTCGTGGCCGTGCTCGATGCTCCAGCCGAGACCGGCCAGGTCCAGTGCATCGCCGCCGATACGACCGTAGATCCAGGGTTTCGGATCATCCGCCAGCAGGATGCCGACACCGGTGGCGATCTCGCGCAGCCCGCAGGCGCGGACCAGCCCGTCGCTGCCGGGCATGCCGATAAAGCGTGCGACCTGCCGCGGCGCCACCAACTGGACGACGCCCAGACCGATACTGAACCAGCCCAGCCCCCGCGCCAGCGTGCGCGCGGAATGGTTGGGCCGGGTGACTTGACGTGGAATGCTCATAAAGACTCCTCGCTCGATAACGTGGCTCGGCCGATCCCTACGTTAGGGATCGGCGACCGGTTCATGGCTTGAGGACCACCTTGATACAGCCGTCATGCTTGTCGCGGAAGGTCTTGTACATCTCCGGACCCTGCTCGAGGCTGACGCAGTGGGTAATGACGAAGCTCGGATCGATCTCGCCTTCCTGGATGCGCCGCAACAGATCGTCGGTCCAGCGATTGACGTGGGTCTGGCCCATGCGGAAGGTCAGGCCCTTGTTCATCGCCGCGCCGAACGGAATCTTGTCGATCAGACCACCGTAGACGCCGGGAATCGAAATGATGCCGGCCGGGCGGCAGACGTAGATCATCTCGCGCAACACGTGCGGCCGGTCGCTCTCGAGCATCAGCGCCTGCTTGGCGCGGTCATACATCGAATCGATCGAACGCGCCGCGTGCGCCTCCATGCCCACCGAGTCGATGCACTTCTCCGGCCCCTTGCCGCGGGTCAGTTCCTTGAGCCGTTCAAGCACGCTCTCTTCGTCGAAGTTGATGGTGATGGCGCCGCCTGCGCGGGCCATCGACAGCCGCTCGGGCACGTTGTCGATGCAGATGACCTGCTCGGCACCCATCATCACCGCGCTGCGGATGGCGAACTGGCCGACCGGCCCGGCGCCCCATACCGCCACCGTGTCGGTGGGCTGGATATCGCACTGCGCCGCGGCCTGCCAGCCGGTGGGCAGGATGTCGCCGAGAAACAGCACCTGCTCGTCCGTCAGGCCGTTGGGGATCACCACCGGGCCGACATCGGCATAGGGCACGCGCACGTACTCGGCCTGGCCGCCGGCATAGCCGCCGGTGAGGTGGGTGTAGCCGTAGAGACCAGCAGTGGTGTGGCCGAAGACCTTGTCGGCGATGTCCTTGTTGCGGTTGGTGCGCTCGCACACCGAGAAATTGCCGCGCCGGCACTGGTCACACTCGCCGCAGACGATGGTGAACGGCACCACCACGCGGTCGCCGACCTTGAGCTTCTTGTTCGCCGAGCCGACTGCCATCACCTCGCCCATGAACTCGTGGCCCATGATGTCGCCGTGCTGCATGCCGGGCATGAAGCCGTCATAGAGGTGCAGGTCGGAGCCGCAGATGGCGCAGGAACTGACCTTGATGATGGCGTCGCGCGGGTCTTCGATGGAGGGATCGGGGACGTGGTTGTCGCAGCGGATGTCGTGCTTGCCGTGCCAGCGGAGGGCTCTCATGGACAATCTCCTGTCGGGTTTCGGAAACGCCGTCTCGGTGATTCTCCTTTGCTGCCTCGCTGTTGCTCCTCTGTCGGTGCGGCGTGCTGTCAGGATTTTAGTAAGCAGCGCCGCACCAGAGTTGCCCGATTACCGACGGGCTGCACTAATGCCGATTGCGATCCAGCGAAGCGTAACCGTCGCGATAGCTGGGATACCTGGGTTTCCAGCCCAGCGCACGGGCGCGGGCATTGCTGCAGCGCTTGCTGCCGGCGCGGCGGGTCATGCTCTGCTCGGCCCAGTGGGTGACGCCCAGGCGTTCGCGCAGCCAGTCGACCACCTCGTGCAACGGTGCCGGGTCATCGTCGACGCCCAGATAGCAATCTTCCAGGGCAGCACCACTGGCGTGGCTCTGCAGCAGAAACGCCAGCAGCCCGGCGGCGTCGTCGCGATGGATGCGGTTGCTGTACTGCGGCGGATCGCGCTCGACACGCAAACCGGCGCGCACCTGATTCTGCAGCCAGGGGCGCTTCGGGTCGTACAGCCCACCCAGACGCACCCGCGTTACCGGCAGGGCGCTGTCGAGCGCCAGCTGTTCGGCCTCCAGCATCACCCGACCGGTGAAGCCGCCGGGCTCGGTGGCCGAGTCCTCGTCGATCCACTCGCCGTCGCGCTGGGCGTACACACCGGTGCTGGAAACGAACAGCAGCCGCCGAGGGCGCTGGCCGCGCTGCTGTAACCAACCGAGCACATTGCGCAGGCCTTCGACATAGGCCTGGCGATAGCCGGCTTCGTCATGTTCGGTGGCGGATGCGGCATAGACCAGATAGTCCAGCGAGCCGTTGGGCCAGCAGCGCGGACAGGTCGGCTCGGAAAGGTCGCCGTTGACCGGCAGGATCGGCACTGCCAGCTGGGCGGCGTTGCGCCGCAGGCCGTACACCGTCCAGCCATCCCGACTCAGTTGCAGACCGAGACGACTGCCAAGGTCGCCACAGCCTGCGATCAATACGCTAAGGCGCTTGCCCATGTTCTGCTCCCTCAGTTGTAACCCGCCGCGCGGGCCGCACGAAACCGCAGTGTACCGACTTTCGAAGCCTGGCCGACCGGTTGGTTCTGCGCTGCGCAAAAGGCTATGCTTGCCGGCACATTGATGGATGCTGACTATGACTCTGACCGAATTGCGCTACATCGTGACCCTTGCCCAGGAACAGCACTTCGGCCGCGCCGCTGAACGCTGCCACGTCAGTCAGCCGACCCTTTCGGTCGGTGTGAAGAAGCTCGAGGACGAGCTCGGTGTGCTGATCTTCGAGCGGACCAAAAGCGCAGTGCGCCTGACCCCCGTCGGCGAAGGCATCGTCACCCAGGCGCAGAAGGTGCTGGAGCAGGCACAGAGCATTCGCGAGCTGGCCCAGGTCGGCAAGAATCAGCTGGCCGCACCGCTGAAGGTCGGCGCCATCTACACCGTCGGCCCTTACATGTTCCCGCACCTGATTCCGCAGCTGCATCGTGTGGCGCCGGACATGCCGCTGTACATCGAAGAGAACTTCACCCACATCCTGCGCGACAAGCTGCGCACCGGCGAACTGGACGCGATCATCGTCGCGCTGCCGTTCCAGGAAGCCGACGTGCTGACCAAGCCGCTCTACGACGAGCCGTTCTACGTACTGATGCCGGCCGACCATCCGTGGACGGCAAAGGAAACCATCGACGCCGAGATGCTCAACGACAAGAGCCTGCTGCTGCTCGGTGAAGGCCACTGCTTCCGCGATCAGGTGCTCGAAGCCTGTCCGACCACCCGCAAGGGCGAGGCACCGAGCCACACCACGGTGGAATCCAGCTCGCTGGAAACCATCCGCCACATGGTCGCCTCGGGCCTGGGCGTGTCGATCCTGCCGCTGTCGGCGGTGGAGAGCCACCACTACTCCCCCGGTGTGCTGGAGACCCGCCCGCTGACGCCGCCGGTGCCGTTCCGCACCGTGGCGATCGCCTGGCGCGCCAGCTTTCCGCGGCCCAAGGCCATCGAGATCCTCGCTGACTCGATCCGCCTGTGTTCGGTAGGCAAGCCGCCATCGTCGAAAGCCTGAGGCCATGAGCGAACTGGCGACCGTTCCGGTCACCGCACTCAAGGGCGTCGGCGCCGCACTGGCCGAGAAGCTCGCCAGGGTCGGCCTGGAAACCCTGCAGGACGTGCTCTTCCACCTGCCGCTGCGTTACCAGGACCGCACCCGCGTGGTGCCCATCGGTGCCCTGCGCCCGGGGCAGGACGCGGTGATCGAAGGCGTGGTGTCCGGCGCTGATATCGTCATGGGCCGCCGCCGCAGCCTGCTGGTACGCCTGCAGGACGGCAGCGGCACCCTGAGTCTGCGCTTCTATCACTTCAGCCAGGCGCAGAAGGAAGCCATGAAGCGCGGCACCCAGCTGCGCTGTTACGGCGAAGCGCGGCCCGGGGCCTCGGGGCTGGAGATCTACCATCCGGAATACCGCGCACTGACCGGCGAGCCGGCGCCTGTCGAGCAGACTCTGACCCCGATCTACCCAACCACCGAAGGCCTGACCCAGCAGCGCCTGCGCAACCTCAGCGAGCAGGCTCTAAGCCGCCTCGGCCCGCACAGCCTGCCGGACTGGCTGCCCGCCGAGCTGGCCCGTGATTATCGGCTCGGCCCGCTGGATCAGGCCCTGCGCTACCTGCACCGTCCGCCGGCCGACGCCAATCTGGAAGAACTCGCCGAAGGCCGCCACTGGGCCCAGCACCGCCTGGCCTTCGAGGAACTGCTGACCCATCAGCTGTCGCTGCAGCGCCTGCGCGAGCGGGTGCGCGCGCAGCAGGCGCCGGCGCTGCCGCCGGCGCAGAAGCTGCCGCAGCGCTTTCTCGCCAACCTCGGTTTCGCGCCCACCGGCGCGCAGCAGCGTGTCGGTGCCGAGATCGCCTATGACCTGGCCCAGGACGAGCCCATGCTGCGTCTGGTGCAGGGTGATGTTGGCGCCGGCAAGACGGTGGTCGCCGCCCTCGCCGCCCTGCAGGCGCTGGAAGCCGGCTACCAGGTGGCGCTGATGGCGCCGACCGAGATCCTCGCCGAGCAGCACTTTCTCAACTTCAGCAAGTGGCTCGAACCGCTCGGCATCGAGGTCGCCTGGCTGGCCGGCAAGCTCAAGGGCAAGGCCCGCGCCGCCGCGCTGGAGCAGATCGCCGGCGGCTGCCCGATGGTGGTCGGCACTCACGCGCTGTTTCAGGACGAGGTGGTCTTCAGGCGCCTGGCGCTGGTGATCATCGACGAGCAGCACCGCTTCGGCGTGCAGCAGCGCCTGGCCCTGCGCCAGAAAGGCATCGACGGTCGACTCTGCCCGCACCAGCTGATCATGACCGCCACGCCAATCCCTCGCACCCTGGCGATGAGTGCCTACGCCGATCTCGATACCTCGATCCTCGA
This sequence comes from Stutzerimonas kunmingensis, assembly GCF_021432085.1. Taxonomy (GTDB): domain Bacteria; phylum Pseudomonadota; class Gammaproteobacteria; order Pseudomonadales; family Pseudomonadaceae; genus Stutzerimonas. The sequence continues at coordinate 4,525,038 of NZ_CP090366.1, forward strand.
CGAACTGCCGCCAGGGCGTACGCCGGTGAACACCCTGGTAATCGCCGATAGCCGGCGCCTGGAGGTGATCGAGCGGGTGCGCATCGCCTGCAACGAGGGGCGCCAGGCGTACTGGGTGTGCACCCTGATCGAGGAATCCGAAGAGCTCACCTGCCAAGCCGCGGAAACCACCTTCGAAGACCTCTCGGCGGCGCTGGTCGGGCTGCGCGTCGGGCTGATCCACGGGCGCATGAAACCGGCCGAGAAAGCCGCGGTGATGGAGCAGTTCAAGCGTGGCGAGCTGCAACTGCTGGTCGCCACCACCGTCATCGAAGTGGGCGTCGACGTGCCCAACGCCAGCCTGATGATCATCGAAAACCCGGAGCGCCTGGGCCTGGCCCAGCTGCACCAGCTGCGCGGGCGGGTCGGCCGTGGCAGTGCGGCAAGTCATTGCGTGCTGCTGTACCATCCGCCGCTGTCGCAGCTCGGCCGCGAACGGCTGGCGATCATGCGCGAGACCTGTGACGGCTTCCTGATCGCCGAGAAAGACCTGGAACTGCGCGGCCCCGGCGAGATGCTCGGCACCCGACAGACCGGCCTCTTGCAGTTCAAGGTCGCCGATCTGATGCGCGATGCCGAGCTGCTCCCGGCGGTGCGCGATGCCGCCCAGGAATTGCTGGCGCGCTGGCCGCAGCACGTCAGCCCGCTGCTCGAGCGTTGGCTGCGTCATGGCCAGGAATACGGCCAGGTATGACAACCATCCGTCGCCACATCATCCGTGGCTGACGGCTTCGCTATACTCCGGCAGGTCACTACAACGGGTCCGCTCATGAATTCTGCTGTCGACACCGAAAGCTGCTCCGAACTGCCCCTCCTGATCACCAAGCTGTTGAAAGACCTCGGTGTGAGTTACCAGATCCAGCGCGATCGCCCCAACATTCCCGCTGCGCAGCGGGTGCAGGCGGTGCTGCTGGACGACAGCATCGGCGCGATGCTGGTGCTCTTCCCGCAGGATCATCTGCTCGACCTTGCACGCCTGGCCGAACTCACCGGCCGCGAGCTGGCCGCGGTCAAGCCGGAGCGGCTGGCGCGCATGCTGGCCAAGCACGAGTTGAGCCGCCTGCCCGGCCTGCCGCCACTGACCAGCTCGCCCTGCCTGTACGAAGAGTGCCTGATGCAGCAGCCACGGCTATTGGTTGAATCCGGCCAGCCTGGCCTGCTGGTGGAGGTCAGCAGTGGCGACTTCAAGCGTCTGCTGAGCAAGGCCACGGCCGGTAGCTTCGCCGTACCGCTGAGCAGCATCCGGCCGAACCTGGACCGCCCGGACGACGACCGCGCCGAGATCAGTCAGGCGGTGCAGAGTTTCACCGCGCGACGCATCCAGAAACGTCTGGAAGAAACCATCGAGATTCCGCCGCTGCCGCATACGGCGCAGAAGATCATCAAGCTGCGGGTCAACCCCGACGCCACGGTCGACGACATCACCGGCGTGGTGGAAACCGACCCGGCATTGGCGGCGCAGGTTATCAGCTGGGCGGCCTCGCCCTACTACGCCGCTCCCGGGCGCATCCGCTCGGTGGAAGACGCCATCGTTCGCGTGCTCGGCTTCGACCTGGTGATCAACCTGGCCCTCGGTCTAGCGCTGGGCAAGACCATCAGCCTGCCGGACGACAAGCCGCAGGACGCCACGCCCTACTGGCAACAGGCGATCTATACAGCCGCGGTCATCGAGGGACTGACCCGTGCGATTCCCCGCGAACAGCGCCCGGAACCCGGCCTGAGCTACCTCGCCGGGCTGCTGCACAACTTCGGCTATCTGGTACTGGCGCACGTCTTTCCACCGCATTTTTCGCTGATCTGCCGGCACCTGGAAGCCAACCCGCACCTGTCGCACAGTCACGTCGAGCAGCATCTGCTGGGTATCACCCGCGAGCAGATCGGTGCCTGGCTGATGCGTCTGTGGGGCATGCCCGAGGAACTGGCGGCCGCCTTGCGTTTCCAGAACGACCCCGGCTATGACGGCGAAGATGCGGCCTATCCGAACCTGGTCTGCCTGGCGGTACGCATGCTGCGCAACCGTGGCATCGGCAGCGGGCCGGATACCGAGGTGCCGCAGCAGCTGTTCGATCGCCTGGGTATCACCCGCGAGAAGGCCAACGACGCGATTGCCAAGGTACTCGCCGCTGAAGCCGCCTTGCGCGCCCTGGCGATGCAGTTCAACTCGCCACACTGAAAGCCCGCGCCGCCGGGTCTGTGCCTCGCACAGGCCCGGCGATGGATCAGGGCGCCATCAACTCCCCGCGCGAAAGCTCACCCGCGCATTCACCAGCCCTTCACCGGCGCGCTCCAGGCTGACGTCAGCAATGCTCACGCCCTGCCCCTGCAGGGTATCGAACCAGCGCAACAGCAACGCGTACGATGCCCCCGGCAGGCTCACCTGCACGCTGCCGTCGCTGCCATTGTCGAAGCTCTCGATTCGCAGGTTGCCCTGCTGCGCGCTTTCGGTGATCACCCCCTGCAGCTGCTCCGGCGCCAGCTCGACCTGGTTGCTGCGCTCCATCTGGCGCGCCAGATCGGTGTTCTGCTCCATGTAGGCATGCAGTTCGCGCTGCGCCTGGTAATACTCGCGAGCGTCGGCGGCCTGGCGTTGCGCCGGCAGCCACAGCCAGAGATAGAACAGCACGGCGAGCAGAAAGGCGCCGAGCAGGCTCAGCGAGGTGCGCTCACGGGGCGCCAGACGCTGCCAGCGCTGCCACAGCGGCGAATCGGCGAGGCGCACGGCCAGTTGTTGCTTGAGATTCATCATCAGCCTCCGATCACCACGCGCGCGCTGACGCCATCGCCTTCTCGACTGGCCGAGCCCAGCTGCACGCTCTGACCGGTGTCACCCAGGCGTTGGCGCAATGTTTCCAGCGTGGGAAAGTCCATGGCCTGCACCTGCAGCGCCAGATCGCCGCGATCCTGGTTGTAGTCGAGCTGGCCGATGGTCACCGGAATGCCGTCCTCCAGTGCCGCGGCGGCGTGGTCGAGCAGGCGCAGAAAGCCCGTCTGGCCACCGCTGCCGCGGGCCAGATGATCATCGAACTGCGCGCGCATGTTGACGATGCGGATGTCTTCGGGAAACAGCTCGCGATACAGCGCCAGACTGGCCTCGGCGTAGGCATCGCCCTGGCGCTGGAAATACCAGGCCTGACTCAGGTTGAAGCCCAGCTGCACCAGCAGGATCAGGCCGGCCACGGCGAATAGCGGTTTCCAGTAACCGAGGCCGGTATTGCCAACCTCCACGGCGAAGTCACCCTGGGCAAGGTTGATCGCTGCCGCGCGCTGCGAACCGAGAAGCGCATAGGGATCGTCCACCTGCCGGTAGTCGTCGAGCGCCAGCGGCGGCTCGCTTTCGCTGCCCTGCGCATGCCAGGGCGCCGGGCAGAGGCCGGACAGCTGCGGCCAATCCTCGGTGGCGAAGGCCAAGCGCGTTTCGCCGACGCCGCCGAGCAGGCCACGCTCACCGATGAACAACAGCTGCGTGCCGTCCCGCGGCAGCAGATCGGCGTCGACATGAATCGCCACGATCAGCAGGCCCAGCTCGCGCAACTGGCCAAGCCAGTCATCCAGAAGCTGGCGGCGGATCGCTACGACCCGCAGGCGGCCGTCCGGCAGTGCTTCGCCGAGGGCCAGATGCAGATCGTCGACGTTTTCCGCCAGCAGTTCCTCGGCGGCGTAGGCCAGCGCCTGCTGCATCCAGCGCGCCTTGCGCGTCGGCAGGGTGACGGCGAAAAAGCTGCAGACTTCCGCCGGCAGGATCAGGCTGATCGCGCCATTGCCTGCGGCGCATTCGCCCAGTGGCTGCCAGCGGCCGGGTTCGTCCTTTGGCAGCCAGTAGACGCGGGTCTCGGCATCGAGCCGGGCCGGACTGTCGGCGGGCAGAAACAGGCAATCCATGGTCTAGCGTTCTCCGTCGGATGGGAGGGTCTGCCGGGCAGGCTGACCGAGATTTCGCGCGAGCACGCGGACGCTGCCGTCCTGCTCACGTTGCAACAGGCTGACCAGCGCCAGCCGGCGGTCGCCCAGGCGCACTTCACTGGTGGCCTGGAAGAATTGACTGCCAACCGCCAGCGCAGTGCCCTGCAGCGTAGTCCCGGCCAGCGCCGGCTGCGCGAGGAACGCCGCGCTGTTGCGAAACGGCGCGGCGCGGCGCAGCTCGACCAGCGACTCGGCCGCGCCAAGGCTGATGTTGTCGCTCAGGCTGGAAAGCACCATCGCGCTCGCCGTGTTGACGTTCAGCGGCACGTTGGGCGGCAACGCGACGACATAGGGCGCCAGGCGCTGGAAATCCTCTTCGCGCATGTCCAGCAGCAGGCGCAGCTCGGACAGGTCGTGGAGCCGGCGACCGGCGCTGCGATAGGGCGTATCGAGGCCGAGATAGGCGTTGTCTTCGGCACCCAGCTCACCGCTCGGCTGCTGGTCGGGATCGATCCAGTCGAGCAGGCGCTCGGCATAGGGCGCGCTGATCTGCAGACGCAGCAGCAGCCGGCGGAACTGCTGAACCGCGGCGGGGTTGGGCTGCTGGTCGCGCAGCAGGTCGTTGAGGTTGAAGCGTCCTGCGAGATCCTCGATACGCACGAGGATCTCGCCCTGATCGATCTCGAACGCCGGCAGCGGCTGCGCCCAGGGCTCGAGCAAATGATCGACGGCCGCGGCCTCACCATTGGCGCCTGTCTCGCCCGTCGCGCCAGCCCGCAGATCGCGAGCGAGCATGGCCTGCGCCAGCGCTTCGCCGCCCAGCGCGTAATGCCAGGCCTGGCGTGCCTGCAGCTGGTTGCTGCTGGCACGAATGCTGAGCTGCTGGCGCGCGACCATCGCCGCGCTGACCACGGTGACGATGGCCACCACCAGCAGCACGGTAATCAGGGCAACGCCGCGCTGGCACCTCATTGCGGCAGCTCCCCTTCGAACGGCTCGGGCACGCCTTCGGCGCCGGGCAATGCCTGCTGCATCGTCTGCTCGACGGCGTCGGGCAGGCGCAGCAGACGGGTGATACGGCCGTAGCGGGCGTGCTCGATATTCAATTCCAGGGCGATCGGCAGGCGCTCGGCGGCGTTCTCCGGGCTGCCGCGACCGAAATCGAACGGCGGCCACTCCTCGTGCCACACCGCCTCCTCGTCCAGGTAGCGCAACTGCAGGCCCTGCACGTCTTCCAGTACCCGCTGCACGCGCGGCTCGCTGTCGAGGTCACGGTCCAGCACCACCCAGTAGACGCGCTCGAGCTTGTCGCCAGCCAGGCGCCAGCGCACCCGCTGCAGATTGGCGCGACGCAGCCCGGTGGGATTGCGCCAGCCGGCACGGGTCAGCTCCAGCACCGGCGCGCCGTCTTCGCCATCGAGCTGACCGATGAAGGCATTGCGCTCGTCGCCGAACTCATCACGGATCGGCCGCCCGACCACCTGCTGCAGGTCACGTTCGAAGGCCCACACCGCGCGGCTCAGCTCGCGCAGCTGCAGCTCCTGGGCACGCACCGCCTCATCGCTTTGCAGCACCGCTTCGAGCATGCGATAGGTGCCGAGGCCAAGCAGCGCGAACAGGGCAATGGCAATCAACAGCTCGAGCAGGGTGAAACCGGCGCTGGTGCGCGCGTGAGCATTCATTGGCGCGCGGCTCCCGGGCCGACACCGATGAATCCGGTGAGGCTGGTGACCGCGCGCTCGGGTACCGGATCGCTGCGGCCACGCGATGTCTGCAGCGCAACCCAGACGGTCACCCGCAGCAGGCCCGGATCGGCGCTGGCCTCGATTTCGCTGAGCGTTTGCCACTGGCGGCTGCCGTACTCCAGCGCCTGGGTTTCGCGGCCGATGGCAGGCGGGGTTTGCTGCAACTGCAGTTCGCTGATGCGGTTGTCGGCGATCCAGCCGGCCAGGGTCAGTTCCTCCAGCCGCCCGGCGTTGGTCAGGCTACGCCCGGCCGCAGTGAGCACCACGGCCGACACGCTGGCGAAGATCGCCAGTGCCACCAGCACTTCCAGCAGGGTGAAACCGCGGCCGGCCCTGGCCAGGCGCCTGCTCATCGCCTGTCCTCGATGACTTGCGCCTCAGGCAGACGGAAGCCGTCGCTGGTGACCAGCCAGCCACCGCCGCGCGGCTTGCGTTCGGACAGGCGCAGGCTGAACGGCGACAGCTCGCCGCTGGAAAGAATCAGCAACTGCGGCTCCAGCCGCGGCGCACGACGTTCGGTTCGCTCACCTTTGCTCGACAGCCCGGCACGGTCGTCCTCGCGCTGGGTCGGGGCCACCAGTTCCAGCGGCGTGCCGTCCAGCTCAAGGTCCAGGCGCATCCACTCCGGCACCTTGTGCACCTTGCGTCGCTCGACTTCCAGCCAGCGCGTCGCTGCCTCGTCATAGCGCAGTACGCGATAGCCCTCGCTGTTGACCAGCAGGCCGTACTCCCGGCTGTCGAGCACCGCCTCGTCGCTGAGCACGCCGATCAGCGCGGCCAGGCGGCGCGCCTCGTCACGCAGCTCGCGCGAGGTGCTCGAGCCTCCGACGCTGAGCACCGCCACGCTGACCAGAATGCCCAGCAGGACGATCACCACCAGCAGTTCGATCAGCGTGAAGGCGCGGGCGCGTTGCCGCATCGATTACAGGTCCCAGTTACCGATGTCGGCGTTTAGATCGCTGCCGCCCGGCTTGCCGTCGGCGCCGAAGGAATAGAGGTCGAACTGGCCCTGGGTGCCTGGCGACAGGTACTGATAGTCGTTGCCCCAAGGGTCCTTGGGCAGGCGCTTGAGATAGCCGTCGCGGTTCCAGTTCTTCGGCTGCGGGTTGCCGGAAGGCTTCTTCACCAGCGCATCCAGGCCCTGCTGGGTGCTCGGATAGGCGAAATTGTCCAGCTTGTACATGTCCAGCGCCGCGGCGATCGCCTTGATGTCGCCCTTGGCCACGGTGACCTTGGCCTGGTCCGGGCGGCTCATCACCTGCGGCACCACCAGCGCGGCGAGGATGCCGAGAATGACCACCACCACCATGATCTCGATGAGGGTGAAGCCCCCTTGCGTACGTCGTTGCAACTTCATTGTCGTTACCCCACCAGTTGGTTGAGAGAGAGGATCGGCATCAGGATGGCCAGCACGATGACCAGCACCACCGCCCCCATGAACACCAGCATGAACGGCTCGAACAGGCCGACCAGCAATGACACCTGGGCGGCAAGGTCGTTCTCCTGATTGCGCGCGGTTCGCGCCAGCATCTGATCCAGTTCACCGGATTTCTCCCCGCTGGCGATCATGTGCAGCATCATCGGCGGGAACTCCCCGGTGGCGTCCAGCGCGCGGGTCAGGCTGCTGCCTTCACGCACCTTCTGCGCCGCCTCCACCACCCGCTCGCGGATGCGCAGGTTGGCGATCACCGCAGCGGCGATAGACAGCGCTTCCACCAGGGGCACGCCGCTGCGCGTCAGGATCGCCAGGGTGGAGGCGAAGCGCGCCGTGTTGGTCGCCCGGCTCAGCCGACCGATCAGCGGTATCCGCAGGATGAACGCATGCCAGCGCAGGCGCAGCGCCGGGTCGCGCAGGGCCGCACGCATGGCCAGGAACGCGCCGACGAGGCCGAGCACGATCAGCCAGCCCCAGTTCTTCACCACGTCGCTGGTAGCGATCAAGCCGCGGGTCAACGCCGGCAATTCCTGGCCGGTGTTGACGAACACCTTGACCACGTCTGGCACCACGTAGCCGAGCAGGAGCACGACGATGGCCAGCGAGGCGACCATCAGGATCACCGGATAGAGCAGCGCCAGCTGGATCTTCTGCCGCGATTGCTGACGCTGATCGGTGTAGTCGGCGAGCTGATCGAGCACCAGCCCGAGATGGCCGGCATGCTCCCCCGCCGCCACGGTGGCGCGGTAGAGCTCGGGAAACGCCGACGGATATTCGCGCAGGGCCGCAGCCAGGCTGTGGCCTTCCATCACCCGCGCACGCACGGCCAGCAGCATCGATTTGATCTTCGCCGAGGTGGACTGTGCCGCTGCCGCGCGCAGGGCTTCCTCGATAGGCAGCGCAGCCTGCACCAGCGTCGCCAGCTGCCGGGTGACCAATGCCAGATCGCGCGCCGACAGGCCGCGGCCGAAACTCAGGCCGCCACGGCTGACGTCTTCTTTGGACTTGGCCTGCTTCACCTCCAGCGGCGCCCACTGCTTCTCGCGCAGCAACTGGCGCGCCTGACGCGGGCTGTCGGCTTCGATCAGGCCCTTCTGCTCACGGCCACGCGGGTCGAGGGCAAGGTATTCGAAGGCAGCCATCAGGCGGTCTCCAACAGGGGCGATCCGCGGTCGAGAGCGCCGCTACACAGACACCGGACAGCCGAGGGAGCAGCCGCGAATGGCACCACCATGCGATGTCGGTCAGGCTGCGGATGCCTCTGCGGGCGCGTCGGAATCAACCTCATCCCCTCACTCCTCACGCGTCACCCTCAGCACTTCCTCGATGGTGGTCACCCCCTCGCGCACCTTGCGCAGCCCGTCCTCGCGGATGCTCGGGCCCAGCTCACGGGCATGGCGCAGCATGTCCTGCTCGCTGGCGCGGGTGTGCACCATGGTGCGCAGGGCGTCGTCGAACAGCACAAGCTCATAGATGCCGGTACGCCCGCGGTAACCGAGGCCCCGGCACTGCTCGCAGCCTTCGGCGTGATACAGCGTCGGCGCCTCGGCCAGGCTGGCCCCGAGCAGCTCGCACTCGGCGGCATCGGCAACGTAGGCGCGCTTGCAGTCATAGCACAACACCCGCACGAGGCGCTGGGCCAGTACGGCGAGCAGCGAGGAGGAGATCAGGAACGGCTCGACGCCCATGTCCACCAGGCGCGTGACGGCGCCGATGGCGCTGTTGGTGTGCAGCGTGGAGAGCACCAGGTGACCGGTGAGCGAGGCCTGCACGGCCATGTCGGCGGTTTCCTGGTCGCGGATCTCGCCGACCATCACCACGTCCGGGTCCTGGCGCAGAATCGCACGCAAGCCGCGGGCAAAGGTCATGTCGACCTTGGTGTTGACCTGGGTCTGGCCGATGCCTTCGAGGTGGTACTCGATGGGGTCCTCGACGGTGAGGATGTTGCGCGTGCGGTCATTCAACGTGGTCAGCGCGGCGTAGAGCGTGGTGGTCTTGCCCGACCCGGTGGGGCCGGTCACCAGAATAATGCCGTGCGGTTTCTTCACCGCCCGCTCCAGGTGGTCGCGATCCTGCTCGTTCATGCCCAGATGGCGCAGGGTCAGGCGACCGGCCTGCTTGTCCAGGAGACGCAACACCACCCGCTCGCCATTGGCCGAGGGCAGCGTGGAGACACGGATGTCGACCTCGCGGCCGCCGACGCGCAGCGAGATGCGCCCGTCCTGCGGGATGCGCTTCTCGGCGATGTCCAGCTTGGCCATGACCTTGATCCGCGACACCAGCAGCGCCGCCAGCTCGCGCTTGGGCTGCACCACTTCACGGAGGATGCCATCGACGCGAAAGCGGATCACCAGGCGCTTCTCGAAGGTTTCGATATGGATATCCGAGGCGTTCTCGTTGATCGCCTCGCCGAGGATGGCGTTGATCAGGCGAATGATCGGCGCGTCGTCCTCCTGCTCCAACAGATCCTCGGTTTCCTGGATCTGGTCGGCCAGGCTGGCTAGGTCCAGGTCGTTGCCCAGCCCCTCGACCATCAACATCGCCGCCGAGGAATCGTGCTGGTAGGCGGCACCAAGCGCCTGATCGAAATCAGCCTGCGCTAGCCATTGCATCGGCAGACGCATACCAACGACCCGCTGCGCCTCCTGCACCGCCGTCAGCGCGGCGCCCTCGCGCAGGCCAAGGCGCAGCTCGCCGCCACGCTCCAGCAGGATCACGCCGTGCCGACGCGCAAAGGCGAACGGCAGGCGGCGCTGGGCCGGCTGTTCGAGCAGCGTGGTGACTTCGTTTACATCGAGTTCGGGCATCGTCCAGCTCCACCAGCGATACGCAGCGACCCGACGTCACTGCGCTCGAAACACTCCAATCGGGTCCAACCAGCCTAGTTGGACTACAAGGATTGAATGACATTTCAACGTGCGCGCGTTTTTCCTGCATACCCGACTTAACCCGACACCAAGGTCGGAGATGCTTGGCACCGCTGACGAATACCCTGTCAATGGCGCGTCATTCATGATGCGGCCGTGTCGTGTGCCTGGCGCGGACGAACTGGTCGTACGCAGAGCCAAACAGGACGCAATCTGCAGCGAAGCACGGAAAACAGGCAGTCATCCTGCGACCGGCGCGTCAAATACAATCGTTTGATTGAAACAGTTGTTTGATTTTTTCAAGGCTTGCAGAATGCCGCGCCGGGCGATCCGTTTTTGCGCATCGCCCGGCTGGCTTCACCTGTTCCATACCCCGTTCGCCAGAGCAGCGGGCGGGTGAAAAGCACGTCGGTGCGCGGTTCGCCGCAGCACCGGTCATGATCACGCAGGAGAACAACAACAATGCACATCGGTGTTCCTCTCGAAACCCACTCCGGGGAAACGCGCGTCGCCGCGACCCCGGAAACCGTCAAGAAACTGATCGGCCAAGGGCACCGGGTGACGCTGCAAAGCGGCGCCGGGTTGCTTTCCAGCGTGCCGGACAGCGCCTATGAAGCGGTCGGCGCGACCATCGGCGGTGCGGCCGCGGCGCTTGCCGCCGAGCTGGTGCTGAAGGTCAACGCGCCGGACGATGCCGAACTGGCGCAGATGCAGTCCGGCAGCGTGCTGCTGGGCATGCTCAACCCGTTCGACAATGACTGCATCGCGCGCATGGCTGCCCGCGGCATCACCGCCTTCGCGCTGGAGGCCGCGCCGCGTACTTCCCGCGCGCAGAGCCTGGACGTGCTGTCGTCGCAGGCCAACATCGCCGGCTACAAGGCGGTGCTGGTCGGCGCCCATCACTACCCGCGCTTCATGCCGATGCTGATGACCGCCGCCGGTACGGTGAAGGCCGCACGCGTGCTGATCCTCGGTGCCGGTGTCGCCGGGCTGCAGGCCATCGCCACGGCCAAGCGCCTGGGTGCGGTGGTCGAGGCTTCGGACGTGCGCCCGGCGGTGAAGGAGCAGATCGAATCGCTCGGCGCCAAGTTCGTCGACGTGCCGCTGGAGACCGACGAAGAGCGCGAATGCGCCGAAGGCGTCGGTGGCTATGCGCGGCCGATGCCGGCCTCGTGGATGGCGCGTCAGGCACAGGCCGTGCACGACCGTGCGCTGCAGTCGGACATCGTCATCACCACCGCGCTGATCCCCGGCCGCAAGGCGCCGACGCTGCTGCAGGAAGCCACCGTCGAGCAGATGAAGCCCGGCTCGGTGATCGTCGACCTGGCGGCCGGGCATGGCGGCAACTGCCCGCTGACCGAGATCGACCAGGTGGTGGTGCGCCACGGTGTGACCATCGTCGGCCACGCCAACCTGGCGACGCTGGTAGCGGCCGACGCCTCGGCGCTGTACGCCCGCAACCTGCTGGATTTTCTCAAGCTGGTCATCGACAAGGACGGCCAGTTCCAGCTCAACCTCGAAGACGACATCGTCGCCGCGTGCCTGATGTGCCGCGACGGCCAGGTCGTGCGGACCAACGGTTAAGGGAGACGCGAACATGGATCTGATTTCGGACGGCATCTACAACCTGATCATCTTCGTGCTGGCGATCTACGTCGGCTACCACGTGGTCTGGAACGTCACCCCGGCCCTGCACACTCCGCTGATGGCAGTCACCAACGCGATTTCGGCGATCGTCATCGTCGGCGCCATGCTGGCCGCCGCGCTCACCGTCACCCCGCTGGGCAAGACGATGGGCACCCTGGCCGTGGCGCTGGCCGCGGTCAACGTGTTCGGGGGCTTCCTGGTCACCCGTCGCATGCTGGAAATGTTCAAGAAGAAGGACCGCAGCGCGGCCAAGGCGGAGGGCAAGTAAGCCATGAGCATGAACCTGATCACCCTGCTCTATCTGGTTGCCTCGGTGTGCTTCATCCAGGCACTGAAGGGCCTTTCCCACCCCACCACCTCACGGCGCGGCAACCTGTTCGGCATGATCGGCATGGGGCTGGCGGTACTGACCACGGTCGGCCTGATCTTCAAGCTCGGCAGCGAGCTGGCCACCGCCGGCATCGGCTACGTGATCGTCGGCCTGCTGATCGGCGGCAGCGTCGGCACCGTCATGGCCAAGCGCGTCGAGATGACCAAGATGCCCGAGCTGGTCGCCTTCATGCACAGCATGATCGGCCTGGCCGCGGTGTTCATCGCCATCGCCGCGGTGGTCGAGCCGCAGTCGTTGGGTATCGTCGAGCAGATGGGTTACGCGATTCCGGTGGGCAACCGCCTGGAACTGTTCCTCGGCGCGGCCATCGGTGCCATCACCTTCTCCGGTTCGGTGATCGCCTTCGGCAAGCTGTCCGGCAAGTACAAGTTCCGCCTGTTCCAGGGTGCCCCGGTGGTATTCAAGGGCCAGCACATGGTCAACCTGGCCGTCGGCCTGGCGATCCTCGGCCTGGGCCTGGTCTACACCTTCACCGGCAACCTGACCGCCTTTGCCATCCTGGTGGCACTGGCGTTCGTCATCGGCGTGCTGATCATCATCCCCATCGGCGGTGCGGACATGCCGGTGGTGGTGTCGATGCTCAACAGCTACTCGGGCTGGGCGGCCGCCGGTATCGGCTTCTCGCTGAACAACTCGATGCTGATCATCGCCGGCTCGCTGGTGGGCTCTTCCGGCGCGATCCTCTCGTACATCATGTGCAAGGCGATGAACCGCTCGTTCTTCAACGTGATCCTCGGCGGCTTCGGGGCCGACGCCGATGCCGGCGGCCCGGCGGGCGCCCAGCTGGAGCGCAACGTGAAGTCCGGTTCGGCCGACGACGCCGCCTTCCTGCTGACCAACGCCGACACCGTGATCATCGTTCCCGGCTACGGCCTGGCGGTGGCCCGCGCGCAGCACGCGCTGATGGAGCTGGCCGAGAAGCTGACGCACATGGGCGTGACCGTGAAGTACGCGATCCACCCGGTCGCCGGGCGCATGCCGGGGCACATGAACGTGCTGCTGGCCGAAGCCGAGGTGCCCTACGAGCAGGTCTTCGAGATGGAAGACATCAACTCCGAGTTCGGCCAGGCCGACGTGGTGCTGGTACTTGGCGCCAACGACGTGGTCAACCCGGCGGCGAAGAACGATCCAAAGTCGCCCATCGCCGGCATGCCGATCCTCGAGGCGTACAAGGCCAAGACGGTCATCGTCAACAAGCGCTCCATGGCCAGCGGCTATGCAGGCCTGGACAACGAGCTGTTCTACATGGACAAGACCATGATGGTCTTCGGCGACGCCAAGAAGGTGGTCGAGGACATGGTCAAGGCCGTGGAATGATGGCCTCGCTCTGAACGAAAACCCCTCCCGGCCCGTGCCGCGAGGGGTTTTTCTTTACGTAGGGTGGGCTTCAGTCCACCAAAGCCGGTCGGCTTGGCCAGGCGCTAATCGCAGCGCTTTCCACACCGGCAACTCCAGGCTCGGCGTCAGCCTTCGGGCAGCTGAAGCAAAGCGTCATACGGCAAAGCCGAATACCTCACCCAGGTGCCGGCGATAGCGCTCGACATCCGCCTCGATCTGCGGCCGCTTCATCACATCAACGCTGAGAAAGGTCGGCAGGCCCTGCATGCCGAGAAACTCGTTGGCCTTGTGAAATGGCAGGTAGACCGCATCCACACCCTTGCCGGCGAAAAAGTCGCTGGGGTCGTCGAAGGCCTGCTGCGGCGCGTTCCAGGTCGCGGAGATCATGTAGCGTTTGCCCTGCAGCAGACCGCCGCTGCCGTACTTCTGCGAGGCGTCGGAGCGGGTGCGGCCGTCGTTGGCGTAGAGGCTGCCGTGGCCGGCGGTGAACACCTCGTCCAGGTATTTCTTCACCGTCCAGGGTGCACCCATCCACCAGCCGGGCATCTGATAGATCAGCGCATCCGCCCAGAGAATCTTCTCGACTTCCTGCTGCACGTCGTAGCCGGCGTCGATCTCGGTGGTGCGGACCTCGAAGCCGGCCGCGGTCAGGGTTTCGATGGCTGTCTGATGCAGCGTTGCGTTGTACTGGCCGGCGGAATGGGCGAAGGCCTTGCCGCCATTGAGTAGCAGAATCTTCTTCATGGGAACGCCTCAGCAACAGAATGGCGCGCAGCTTAGCCACCCCTGCGCACCGCTCCCAGACCGTAGCGGGCAAATGATCTTTGCGCTGCAGTCACGAATCCGCCGCTGATTGGCTTTGGGTCAGCCGGCTTTTGCGACCGCTGTTGTTTCTGGTCGCGATGCATAGCGCTGCGCCAGTACCGCGCAGACCATCAGCTGAATCTGGTGGAACAGCATCAACGGCAGGATCAGCGTGCCCAGCGCACCGCCAGCGAACAGCACCTGCGCCATGGGAATGCCGGTGGCCAGGCTCTTCTTCGAGCCGGCGAAGAGAATGGTGATGCGGTCTTCCAGATCGAAGCCCAGCCAGCGCGCGACCAGCCAGGTGATCAGCAGGGCCAGCGCCAGCAGTAGACAGCAGGCCAGCACCAGACCCAGCAGCTGCGGCAGCGGCACCTGCTGCCAGATGCCCTCGACCACCGCATGGCTGAACGCGGTGTAGACCACCAGCAGGATAGAACTCTGGTCGACGTTCTTTAGCCAGCCCTTGTTGCGCGCCACCCAGTCGCCAATCCAGCGCCGCGCGATCTGCCCGGCGATGAACGGCAGCAGCAGCTGCACGACGATCTTGCCGATGGCATCCAGCGTCGAGCCGCCTTCGCCCTGCGCGCCCATCAGCAGCAGTACCAGCAGCGGCGTGAGGAAGATGCCGATCAGGCTGGAAGCCGCCGCGCTGCATACCGCCGCAGGGATGTTGCCGCGCGCCAGCGAGGTGAAGGCGATGGCCGACTGCACCGTGGCCGGCAAGGCACAGAGGTAGAGCATGCCCAGGTACAGCTCGGTGCCGATCATCGGCGTCAGCAGCGGGCGCAGCGCCAGCCCGAGCAGCGGGAACAGCACGAAGGTGCAGCTGAACACCAGGAGATGCAGGCGCCAATGGCCCATGCCGGCGAGGATCGCACTGCCCGAGAGCTTGGCGCCGTGCATGAAGAACAGCAGGCCGATGGCCAGGTTAGTGATCCACTCGAATACCGCTACGCCCTGCCCCCGCGCTGGCAGCAGCGTGGCGATGGCCACCGCACCGAGCAGGGCCAGAGTGAAGTTGTCCGGTAACAGGCGAGGTCTGGCCATGGGCGCTCCTGATTGTGTGGCTTGCGGCAGGTTGCCAGCGAGTCTACTGTCGCGCTGGATATCCGACTAACGCCATAAGCCAGACAAATGTCGAGAAAAGGACAAAGCAGCCTCGTGCAACGCAGCATCCCGGCCATGGATGCACTGCCGCGCCCGCTCTTCGCCCGCAGCGAATCCCTGGCTGAACGCACCACCACGCCACGCCACCGCCATCCCTGGGCACAGCTGTCCTACGCCATCAGCGGCGTGCTGCGCGTGCATACCGAGCGCGGGCGCTTTCTCGCTCCGCCGCAGCGCGCCATCCTGATTCCGCCGGGCCTGCTGCACGAGGTGATCAGCTCGCCGCACACCGAGATGCGCAGCCTGTACATCGACCAGCGCGCCGTGGCCTGGGCGCCCGAGCATTGCCAGGTGCTCGCGGTCAGCCCACTGCTGCGCGAGCTGATCCGCGCCTTTGGCGCGCTGCCGGCGGAGTATGACGAGCAAGGTGCCGAAGGCCGCCTGGCAGCGGTGCTGCTGGACCAGCTGCGGGCGGCGCCGGCAATCGGCTATTCCCTGCCCTGGCCCGGGGATGCCCGGCTTCGTCAGCTGTGCGAAGCGCTCTATGAGCAGCCCGATCTTTCACTCAGCCTGAAGCAATGGAGCGAGCGCCTCCAGGTCTCGGAGAAAACCCTGACCCGCCAGTTCCAGCATGACACCGGCCTCAGCTTCCGCGCCTGGCGCCAGCGTCTGCGCCTGCTCAGCGCGCTCCCTTTGCTGGAGCAGGGCCAGCCGGTTACCGATGTCGCGCTGGCCTGCGGCTACGAATCCACCTCGGCGTTTATCGCCGCGTTCGGTCAACAGTTCGGCACCACACCAGGCGCTCTGGCACGCACACCGGACCGATAATCAGCGCAGCGAAAACAGTTGGCACGTTCGCGACCAATACAGTTGCATCCATTTCTGGAACTGCACCGGCACAATCGAGAATCCCTGTGGCTGTTGCACTTGGCTGACGCGCGCGATCCTGTTCTCCCATAACCCGTACCCGGTCACACCGGGAAGGAGCGCAGCATGGATCGCACGCTGTCTCGTCCGTATGTCGCCACCCGCGCCCGCCGCAACTGGCTACAGCTGCTGCAAGTATTGCAGCGCTGGCAACGCAACTACCGTACCCGCCAGCAACTGGCGCAGCTTGACGACCGCCAGCTGGCGGATGTCGGCATCAGCCATAGCGACCGCTCGGCAGAGCTGGACAAGCCGTTCTGGCGCTGAGGCATTCCGCGCCCACCGATTCGAGCCTATGCTGCGTGCTACAAGGCCGCAGCAACGGGAACGTCGCACCCATGGCGCGGTCTAGAGCCTCACCACTGGAGATCTGCCATGTCCCGAATCCTGCTCCCCTTCTTCGCTGCCGGCTTGCTGCTGAGCGGCGGCGCGTCCGCTGCCAGCTTCACCGCTACCACCGACATGGTGGTCGGCGGCCTGATCAATACCGTGGACGCAACCTCGGACCTGACCTCGTCGCTGCGCGACGACAAACTGGTGCTCGATGCTCGCGACGATGCGGCGCGTTTCGTTGCCAGCCAGGGCGATCTGCGCGGCGCCCACCTCGAAGCGGCGCTGCGCCACATTCGTAGCCAGCAGCCAGAACTGGGCGCCAGCGATCTGCAACTGGCTCAGGCGATTCTGGCGCTCTGATGCGTGCAGCAGCGCATGAGCGCTGCTGCAACCTGCGGAAGCAACCGGGCGCTGGCTCTACAGCCGGCGTTTCGCTAGCCTTGGCGCCGTTTTTCCCGGCAACAGGTTCCGCATGCGTTCGTATTCAATCGTTCTCTTATTTCTCAGCCTCACAGCTGGCGCCGCCCAGGCTTTCGATGTCACCACCGCAGGTGTCGTGCAGACCAGCTACGTCAGCAGCCAGCTGACCAGTGCTCCCTTCGACAACAAGCTGATCGCCGAGGCCCGCGAAGACGCGGCCGGCTTCGTCGCCAGCGAAGGCCAGCTCGACGCGGCTCGCCTGCAAGCGGCCATGGCGCGGCTGCGCCAGGAACACCCGGAGCTTGCCGCCAGCGACCTGGAACTGGCCGAAGCGATCCTCGTCCAATAATCGCACCGGCCTGCCGGTGCCCCGACCGTGAGAGATTCCAACCGATGAACAAGCTATTGCTCGCCGCCCCGCTGGCGCTGGCCGTCGCCGCGGGCACAGCCCAGGCACAGACCCTCGTCGCCACCAGCAACATCGTCGTGCGTGCCCTGGACCGAAGCATCAATTTCACCTCCGATGTGACCAGCCGCATCAGTGACATGAAGGTCGTCGTCGAAGCGCGTGAAGACGCCGCCAGCTTCGTCGCCAGCGCCGGCGAGATTCGCGGTGCGCATCTGGAAGCCGCGATCGGCACCCTGCGCAGCGAACTCCCTGCAGCGCGCAATGCCAGCGACCTGCAACTGGCCGAAGCCATCCTCGCCCTGTGATACGCCCCGGCGCCTGGCTGCTGGCAGGCTGCCTGAGCCTTGCTGCAGGTGTAGCCCAGGCCGACCTGCGCCTGGTTCTCGACTCACGCACACTGGACGCCGAGCAACGCGCCGCCAGCCAGGCGCTGCTGGACGAAGCCATGGCCGCACTGCCACCCCGCCTGGTGCAGAGCCTCGATCGCGAGGTGCGCGTGCAGTGGCGCGATGATCTGCCGGAACAGGCCTATGGCCGCGCCGGTGGCAATCGCCTGGAACTCAACCGCCGCCTGCTGCCGGCGCTCACCAACGGCAGCGCTGCCGAGGAAAAGACCAATCGACCCCACGGCACGGTACGCCGCGAGCTGCTCGCCACCGTCATTCACGAAGTGGCGCATCTGTACGATCGCGCTCGCCTGTGGTCGCCGGATCAATACCTGCTGCAGGGCCATTGCCGTCAGCGCGCCAGCAATCTCGGGCAGGTCGGCCTGCCGGACGACTGCCGCGGGCAGACCGACCGCCGCTTCACCCTCAGCGATGACCCGCGCCTGCTCGACCTGGCCGGCTGGCCGCAACGGGTCGGCAAGCGCGGCCTGCGTGAACACGACAACGCGCAGCTGGCGCGCAGTCCCGATCCGTACGAGCTGACCAGCCCGCTGGAATTCGTCGCGGTGAACCTTGAGTACTTCCTGCTCGACCCCAGCTACGCCTGCCGTCGCCCTTCGCTGCACCGTTACCTGCGTGAACACTTCGGTTGGGCGCCAGCAAACGCTGCCGGTTGCGCCGATGACTACCCATTTCTGAACGCGGGCCGCGAATTCGGCCGCACGCCACTGCTGAGCCTCAATCCGTCGCGCGTCTACGAGGTCGACTACCTGTTCGCCGAAGCCAACGAGGCCTGGGTCAGCCGCTGGGGCCACAGCATGCTGCGCCTGGTGATCTGCGCGCCCGGCCGCGAGCCCGGTCCCGCTTGCCGACTGGATCTGGATCACCACCTGGTGCTGTCCTTCCGCGCCTTCGTCGACGATGTGCAGCTGTCCAGCTGGGACGGCCTCACCGGCGTCTACCCCTCGCGGCTGTTCATCCTGCCCCTGGGCCAGGTGATCGACGAATACACCAAGGTGGAGCTGCGCGGGCTGGCCTCGGTACCGCTGAAGCTGCAGCACGAAGAGATTCGCGCACTGGTCGAGCGTAGCGCTGAGCTGCACTGGAGCTACGACGGCGACTACTACTTCCTGTCCAACAACTGCGCGGTGGAAACCCTCAAGCTGCTACGCAGCGGAACCACACGCGACGAACTCGTCGCCCTGGACAGCATCATGCCCAACGGGCTGCTGGAGGTGCTGATCCACCGCGACCTGGCCGACGCCAGCGTGCTCGACGATCCCCGCGAGGCGCTGCGCCTGGGCTATCGCTTCGACTCCTACCGCGATCGCTACCAGGCCATGTTCACCATCCTCAAGGAGCGCCTCGGTCTACCGCAGGACAGCGTCGAACAGTGGCTGGAACTCAGTGCCGCTGAACGCCAGCCATGGATCGACCGCGCCGATCTACGCGCCTCCGCCGCCCTGCTGCTGGTCGAACAGGCCGCCCTGCGCCGCCAGCTGCTCCTCGCCCAGGACGAGCTGAAGAACCGCTACCTCGGCGGCCGCGGGCGCGACGCCAGCCTGAACAAGGCCGACGGCGCCCTGCAGGAAATCCTCGCCAACAGCGGCTACCTCAGCCGCCCCGCCGAACTGCTCGACGGCCACGGCTACGGCCTGCCACAACCCAGCGAATGGACCCGCCTCGAACGCGAAAGCGAACAACGCCAACTACGCCTGAATCAGCTGAGCGAAGAACTGGACCAAGAAGTCCGGGTGCTGCTGGGGGATGAGCGGCGGGAGGAACTCGAAGCGATCGAAGTGAACCTGGCCCAGATCGGCGAGCATCTGCGTGGGTTGCACAAGGCTGGGGGTGGGTTGGAGTTGCCGTGAGAAATTACGTTTCGGGAGTAAGCCAATTAGCCAAACAACTCAATTGCAGTAATCGGACAACTACCTCTTGCGTCGGGTACGAGGATTGGTTCACACGTCCAATCCCCGCTCTCGCTCCAGGTCGAGTAAACGTGTAGTCGGGCCATTGGGTTGCAGACGTTCGGTGACGATCCGTGGCCAGCGGTTACGGGAACGACGTTTGGCGATGTTATACGTGAACTCCTGCAATCAGTTCATCGGATAGAAGAGCAAGTGTCCCAGGTACAGTACCGTATCCGTCCATTCCAAGTAGTTCTTGCCCTCGTTGGCTGCTTTTTTCTCGGCAATCCTTTGCCGCCGGTAGGCAAGAAACCCGGTGGGGTTGGTATGGGCAGAAAGCATTTTCTTGATGTAGGCGTCGGACGCGCTGTGCTGGCCGTTTTCATCGAACCAAGGACCATTGTCCATATAGGCACGTAGCCATTCCCAACGACCCTTCTGCATTTGAAGAGTTTTGCCCATTGGTAAACCGAGGCTTACCAGCCAGGCATTGTCGGACTCGCCCAAGCGGCGTACGAGGATTTCCAACGAGGCATTTCGCATTCCTCCTGTGTGCCGGCCAACCATGAGAAACTCTCCCGCCAGCGCTTGTATACCGTCCCAAGGGCTGTGGTAGGGCTCGCCGTTGTGATCGAAATAGACTTCGCGGGTACGGCGATTGAAGAGGATTGGTAGGGGAAGTGGACGGCATGTTTCCCAAGTAAAAGGAATAACAAATAGAACGACAGCCAAGATAAGGCCTATCCAGATACCATCTGTATTTCCGCTCAGGATAAGGATGGCAAGCATGACACACGTGGTTACGCCTCCGATTCCCCCGATTGCTCCAGTTAGCATTCCCCTGTCTGTGTCCCCGCCGGCCTTTAGTGCCAGATAGTGATCGGTATGTTCGTCGGTAACGAACATTTCCCAAGGCTTTCTCCTGTGGGTTCGTCGGCGTGCAAGATCACGCAAGGGGCCTGACCGAAGCGAGTGCGGGCTTGTTGGATTAGGTCGCTTACAGCCATGCGAGCTCCTTGAGCAAGCGGTTGCCGGTGAGCACCAGAGCACCGAGCTTTTCCGGTAACTTCACCCCCGATGAATATTGTCGTAATCATCGCCCTTGGGCGTGGCCTGGATACCCTTGGCTTCCTGCTGGCGGTAGTAGGTTTCGATGCCTAGGTTGGGGTCGATCTTGGCTTGGAGGATGCAGGGTTGCTCTTGCCACTTGTACACACGGTTGAGCTTAATCATCTCCGCACGGCTACGTCGCTCCCAGACCCTATAAGGCATATCGCGCCAGCGGCGCGGGTCGCGTTTGCTCTGCCGGTCGTGCTCGGCAGTGGTGGGGTCGAGGTGGCGGAACTGTTCGAGGATCGGCAGTTCGGGCAAGGGCTGGGTCACGTCCATATAGCGTTGCAACGTATCCCAGAACGCCATGGCTTCTTCCAGGCTCATGCCCAGAGATTGGATTTTGCCGCCAAGAAACACCTCGACCGAGGTGTAGCGGTGATGCAGCCAGATAGCGAAACCACTGTTTCCAAGGGGGCCGGGACGGAATTCCAGGGTGGCATCGAACTCATAGAAGGGAGCGCTAAAGGGCTTTTGGAAGCGCCTACCAATGGTCAGCATACCGGTCTGGCGGTTAAAGCCGCTTCCATCGTGGGCGAATATGCGTAGGTAGAGGTCTTGTAAGTAATCCCAGCCGATCAGTCCCATAAAGACGCTAAAGGCCATGCCGGCGCAGAGCCAGAACAGGTCGACTCCGTAGGGAGAGGCTTGAAAGGTTAGTAACGAAACAATTATAGCGACGGCAAAGCCTATTCCGGCGTGAACTAAGTATTCCTTATATCGAGGATTATCTTTTCCCCATACAAGCCAAGCACTTAAGCCCATCATTGCCATAGAGAAGAAAACTAACAGTATATCGGCCGCCATTCCGATACTGGCGCCGAAAGCTTGATCTATCCATTTAATTTTATTAGCCAGCGCCCCTCCGAGGCTAAGCATCCAAAAACCCCAAGAGATGAAAAATAAAGATGAATACTTAAAATATGGAATCAAAATCATCCATTTGCTGGTGTTATCGAAATTCCAGCGCTTTTGGTTGATATATATATTATCTTCTTTTTTTTTATCTAGGTAGCCACGCATGTCGGGCTGCAACTGTGCATCCACATCCTGCCACGGCTCCAGATTAGCGTAATGCCCCCAGCGCAGTTGCGTTCGAATTGGCCCGGTACGGTCGGCATCTTGCGACCATTTATGCGGCGGCTGTGCGGGGATGGCATTGCTGCGGTAAGCAGAATTGGCATAGGACGCTGTAGGTGCAGAGGCATTCATATTTTGGCAAAGTCCCTTTGGGTGATCAGCCAGTAGGCCACGTCACCGGCATTGTCGCTGTCTGTGGGCATCTGTGCTGCAAACGCTTGCCAGTTACGCGGCTTCGGCTGGGGGAGCGTGATGCGGTTATAGCCAGGGAAGGGATCGTCCGCATGGCAAATAGTTTCGCCCAGCTGGAACTGCCCGTAGACCTTGAGGCTGTATTCGATGGCTTGCCGGTAGCGCAGCGGGTCACCCGCCGCGGGCACGCCAAACTGCGCGGGCAGCACAAAGAGCAAACGGTTGCCGGTGAGTACCAGGGGGCCGAGCTTTTCCTTGGAAATCGGCTGGTAACGGTAGGTCCAACCTGAGGTGTGACCGCGAGTGCGCAGCACTTCCTTGGCGATCAGGCGAAATTCGAGGCCATTACGGAACTGGCCCAGCAGCGGGGTGCTTACTTCGACCACCCAGTCCTGCGCGGCCAGGGAAGCGCGTGCTTCGTTTTGTGCGGCTAGCAGGCCGGCCTTGTCCGCCGCGCTGGCCTTGTTCTGCCATAACTGCAGACGCTCGATCTGCACGCGGGGCTCGCCTAAAGCCCCCAGCAGTTGCTTGTAAGCCTGCAAGGGATCGTGCATCTGCGGCAGGCGCTGCTTGGTGCCAAAGGGGCCGTGCTTGATAGCCTGTTCTACCGCGCTATCGGCCAGTAGCACAGTCCCAATAAGCCCGGCCACCAGCAAGCCGACGCCCAGCCCGAGCAGCCAGGGGCTGGCCAGCAGGCCAATGGTATAGAGCGCCCAAATACCCGAGCCACTGGCTGCGATCATATTGGCTATGGCGACATCGTCGTCGCCGTCACGCAGAGCACGACCGGCATCCCAGGCAAATAGGATAGCTGTTACCCCCATGGCAGCAGCGGAGCCGAGGCGCGAGGCACTTAGCCAGGTGCCACCGGTACGCTTTAGCAGGTTGTCGGCCCAGAAACCGGAGGTCTGGAAACGGCCTCGCTCCCAGAAGACATGCCAAGGATTACCAGTACGTTTGGCATCACTCAGTAATTTGAGAGCAACGTTATTGGTGGCAAGCCCAAGATCTGCTAACGCTCCTCCTACACCTACATGGAAGCGCGCTTTTTCGCCGTTAGTACGTAAAGACTTAGCGCCTTCTGTATTCGCATACAAACTAAACCCTGCACACACCGTCGCTAGTATGGGCAGAGTTTTACTGTTGGCGAGCAATCTGGCGGTGCTCAGGTGGGCGGCGCTGGTGCGCCATTGTTTGTAGTCGGCCACCAGTGGGTCGCTGGCCTCGGCGGCCACCACCATGACCTGGCCCAGGTCTTTGCGGGCAAAGTTCAGGCGCTCGGCCAGCTTGCCGCTGCTGGTGGCGAGTACCTGACCATTCTTCTTCTCCAGGCTGGCATAGAGGTAGTTGTCACGGGTCAGGGCCGCACGCTCGGCGGCGGTGATACCAAAGCTGAAGCCATCACCATGCACGCCCAGCACCACCATATTCTTGGCCAGGGCTTCGCCTTGCGGCAGGAGTTTCAGCCCTTTGGCCTGGCTATGCAGTTTTTTCAGCACATCGAAGGTGGGGGCGAAGCTGCGGTGCAGTTGCACCTGAGTAACGCTATGGCTTTCGCTGATACGTCTGACCGCGAGTGCGCTGGCGGTGGCCACATGGTTGAGCAATTCGTCCAGAGCTGAAGCCAGGTTTTGCCCAGCATAGGCGGTGCTAAGGAAACTCAGTGCGCTTAGGCCCAAGCGCTCAGGCTTGACGGCAAGGCCGCCTGCCGCCAGTGCCTGCAGGCGCTTGGCGGTTTCTGGTAATTCCCCCTGAGCATCGGCCAGCAAGCCTTTGGTCAATGCATGGGTAGCCTCGATCAGTTGGCGGCTGAGTTTGTCCACGGCAGCGCTGACTTTCAGGTCGTGCGCTTCGATGCAGCGCGGGTCGCAGCCTTTGGGCGAGCGGTTAAGCACTTCCAGCAGTTCGGCTAGCTGGGCATAGGGTTCCAGCAGGCGTTCATCACGGCTGTGGATAAAGTCGTTCCATACCGACGGCAACCGTTCGACCAGCTTGAGCATGCGTTCCTGTTGGCGATAGAGCTGTTCGCGGGCTTGCTCGCGCTCGCTGTGCAGGGTGGCTTTCTTCAGCGTCTCTATGTCGATATGGCTTTTAAATTCCTGCAGTGGGCCACCCGCAGGCATGACCTCTTGGTAAAGCACCTCGGCATAACGGCCAAAGGGTTGGTGCGGAACCGATGCATTGAGGGTTTGCAACAGCTCAGCACATAGCCTCGACTGAGCAACTGCATGGCGCAGGGCAAAAATGGGGTCGTCGAGCATTACCCCGACCAATTGCGGATGGCCGCGCAACTGGTATTCGGAGAGCAAGTCTTTATTGGCGTGGAGTGCCGGCAATGGCTCGGGTGGAGTGCTGTTGATAAAGCCAGCCAGTTCCTTTTGGCGTTGCTCAAGCCGCTTGACCAACGATGTTGCGGGTAATTCAGTTAGGCCGGCATTGAATAGCAGAGGGTCTTCCAGCAGGGTTTCAAGATGCAGCTCACGGGCGCACATGCCTTTGCTAATGCGGGTGATCTGAATAATTGGCATCGCTTGCGTGGCTTTCCATTGCTCTGGGCCTACAACGGCGGCTGCCCACGCCGGTGCAATGTTCTGGCAACGTTGCTTGACCCGCGCAGAGCTGGCTTCCAACCACTGGATGTACTCCCAGGTCCAGGGCAGTTCGCTGTAGGCCATGGCGAGCTGGTCGCCGACAAAACGGCCTTGTAACAACATGGGTACAAGAATCAGATGCTGCTTGGCACCAACAGGCTTACGCTCATCTGCCTTGCCGCCACTCTTTGCGGTTTTGCGCCAGTGCGCGACATCCACCTCGAAAAGCTGACCTTTGCCGTCACTTTCCAGCTCACGCCACAGTTTGCCCTGGCGAAAAACGTAAAGACGACCGGGGCGAAGTACCCCGCCTTTAGGTGCCTGATCATATTTTTCATAACCCGGCAGACGCGCCATGGGCACCACAGCAAGAAAGGTATTTTGCTGGATGCTCTCTTCTTCTTCGTGGCTGCGCATATCTGTTTCAACAACGATTTGCAGCATTCCGCCATCGCTACGCTCGATATTCAGCCCAAGCCTCGCGCGGCGGGCGTTGTCATAATCCGTGCGCTTACGCGTGCCTTGGTTGATGGGCTGGTCCTTTAGCTCGCTCATGCGTCACCCTCCGGGTTAAGCAATTGAACTTGCCCGCCTTGCTCCGGGTCGCCCCAGACGTCCACGATCAACTGTTGCGGCCCCTTGACTCCTTTTTCTGTTGAGGCTGGTAACGGGTTCAGATTGGCAGTGCCGATTTTCTCGCCTACTGGTGCAGTATCTGCGGGTTTGGGCAATGTCGGCGCTATGGGCGCCGCCCCCGAACCGTTACCCGGCGCGCCGCCGGAGTTCATCCTGATCAAAGGCCCGACCATGGTGATGCCACCACCGTCGAGCTTGATAAAGTTGCCGCCAGCCTTGAAGGTCAGTTCGCTGCCCGCTTCGAGCACCACCTTGAGGCCGCTGGAGAGGTGGATTTCATTGCCCGCCTCGATGAATTGCCCAGTGCCGATCTTCAGGTGCTGGCTGTTGCCGACGGTGAGGTGGTCGTTGGCGCGGATTTCTGTCTTGCGGTCGGCGTGGGTGGTGCGGTGTTCTTCGGCGCGGAATTCGCTATAGCTGTTGGCTTCCACCGTATCGTGGCGTTCGTGGCCGACGCGGATCTTCTGGTCGTGCTCGATGTTCTCGTCCCAGTCGCGCTGGGCGTGAATGTAGATCTGCTCGGCGCCCTTGCGGTCTTCGATGCGCAGTTCGTTGTAGCCGCCACCGCCCGGGCTGCTCAGGGTCTTGAACACCGTGCGGGTCTTGTTCGCCGGCAGGTCGTAGGGGACCTGATGCTCCTTGTGGTAGAGGCAGCCGGTCACCAGCGGTTGGTCGGGGTCGCCTTCGAGAAAGGTCACCAGCACTTCCATGCCAACGCGCGGGATGGCGATGCCGCCGTAGCGGTCGCCGGCCCAGCTGGACGACACGCGCAGCCAGCAGCTGGTCTTGTCGTCGGCCTGGCCTTCACGATCCCAGTGGAACTGGACTTTTACGCGACCGTACTCGTCGCAGTGGATTTCTTCGCCGGCCGGGCCGGTGACCACGGCGGTCTGGCTGCCGAGAACCTTCGGCTTCGGATGCTTCAGAGCCGGGCGGAAGGGGATGTCCCAGGGGGTGGCAGTGAATTGGTTGCGGTAGCCTTGTTGGAAGTGGGAGCTGGCAAGAGCTCCCTCACCCCTGGCCTCTCCCCATAGGGGAGAGGGGGCCAGTCCGTCGTGAGCTGGGACATTGGTAATTGATTCCTCCAGCACCTGTGGCTGCTTACCTTCATGCAGCACTTCGGTCAGCAGCCAGAGCTGGTTCCAGTCGCTGCGGGGGTGTTCGCCGAGCGGGAGGAAGTGCCCGCTCGCCAGTTGCGGCTGGTCGCTTTCGCCTTCGGCCAGTTCGTAGTCGTGGCGATGGCGTTCCAGGGCGCGTTGCGACAGGTGCTTGCCCCGGGCGCGCTCGGTGAAGCGGCCGGGGTAAACGTAGTCTTCAAGGTCGGGCTGGAAGTCGCTGTGGAAGGCGGCCTCCATGGCCAGACGTGGCTTCTCGAAATCGTAATCGCGGCGCGTGACCCGGCTGGTACGGGTTTCCAGGCGCAGGCCGAAGCGCTTGATCACCGGCTGGTCGGCGACCAGGCCGGTGTCCTGCTGATAGGCGGTGGCAGCGAGCCTGGGGAAGACGGTCTGGTCATCGCCGAACACCAGGGCATGACCGGCCGCGGTGTGCTGGAAGTGATAGTGAATGCCCTCTTCCTCGCACAGGCGCTGGATGAAGTGCATGTCCGATTCGTCGTACTGCACGCAATATTCGCGCGGCGGGTAAATCACTGGGCCGAGCTGGAAGCGGTAGGCATCGACCTGGATGCCATGTTCTTCGAGCACCTGGGCGATGATCTGCGGCACGGTCAGGTGCTGGAAGATGCGCTGGTTGGTGCGATGGGCGAGGTAGGCCAGCTGCGGCACGAGCGTGAGCCGGTAGCGCGTCAGGCGCTGGCCGGACTCACCCTGGGCGGCCTGATGCACCAGCCCGTGGATGCCGCTGCCGTCCGACGCGAAGGAAAGGAAGGCCGGGCGATGCAGCAGGCTTTCCAGATCCAGATCGGGGTGCTCGCTGACCAGTTCCAGGTCGAAGCGATAGGGCTGGCTGATGGCCTCGCGGCCCTGGAATTCGAGCACCTTGAAGTCGTGCTCGACGCCTTCGAGGGTCAGTGTGAAGTGGGCCTGGTTGGCTGGGGCGAACATCCATGTTCCTCCTGTTCAGTCCATGTATCAGCGCATGGGCGCTTGCAGAGCCCCGTTTAACACAGGCCGGCCGCTCTAGAATGCATGGTTCGCGCATTCCAGAACGACGATGGCGGAATCTGCTCAGTGCTTCGCAAAAAGCGTTCGGCCAGGCGAGCCTGGCCGAAGCGGGACCGCGGCGAATCAGCCAGCGATCGGGGTGCGCCAGTCGTCGGAGCCGGAGGTGCCGGAAACCTCGTGGGTCCAGACGATCTTGCGGTAGGTGAAGTACACATCTTCCAGATGAGTGAAATGGGACATGTTCGGGTCCTGGCAGTTGGGCATGCGCGACTGCACATCGACGATCACCGCATCTTCCAGTTCGATGGTGAAGTAGTGTTCCTGGGTGCCGGTGGACGAGGTGCGGTACCACTCCAGACGGCACTTGTTCAGGCGCTCGCCGGAAGTCAGAGCGTTGAATATCAGCGGCGACGACTTATCGAATACCTTGGTGATCATCAGCGGCTTGTGTACGCGCTGGCCAGTCGGCTGGCCGGACTGCGGGTCTCGCGGGATGATGACCTGATGCTGGAAGGCCTGCACCAGGATCTGGTCCTCATGGCCTTCCTGGAAGATGTTGCCAACCGAGTCCTCGGTGAAGGTGCCGGCGGTGATCAGGCCTTGCTTGGTGCCTTCGAGGGACAGATACGCGGGTGTTGGCATGGGTGCTCTCCTTGTCTGAAATGAGTGCCAAATGGCCATTTCGTAACAACAAGCGCCGTGCCAAAAATAAAAAATTCTTATTTATCAAAGAAATATTTAATTTACACCACACAACCCGAATAGCAGAGTTGATGCCCGACACAGAAAGCTGCGCAAGTTCCTGCGCAGACATGGCAACAAGTTGCGCAACGCCCACCAAGCTCGCGACTCATCGCACTGCGAACAGCTTACCCACAAACTTATCCACAGAATGCTGCGCAAAAAATTGCGCAAGCCATTGCTCCTGGTGAGGCCTCATCCACTTTTCTGCAGGCAAAAAAAACCTCGAACTTCATTGGGGGAGGGGGAAGTTCGAGGTCCAAATCCGGACCGCTAGGGCGGGGTCCAGAGATCTGCCAACACTTAACACAACAAGGAGCATCGAAGGGCTTTTACACCCTTCGCATGCTCTGACCGGATGGTTGCAGCGGAAGTTCAACGCGAGCGAAAAAAATTTCGTCGACTATCGACATTTTTCGGCAGCCCGGTCAGTGCGCCTCGTCCCAGTTGTTGCCAACGCCCGCTTCGACCAGCAGCGGTACGTCCAGCTGGGCCGCCTCGCTCATCAACGGACAGATCTGCTGGCGGACCGGCTCGACCAGGTCTTCGCGCACTTCCAGCACCAATTCATCGTGGACCTGCAGGATCACCCTCGCATCCAGCCCACTGTCCTGCAGCCAGCCGTCCACAGCGATCATGGCGCGCTTGATGATGTCCGCTGCGGTGCCCTGCATCGGCGCGTTGATCGCGGTGCGCTCGGCGCCCTTGCGCATGGCGCCGTTCTTCGAATTGATCTCCGGCAGGTACAGCCGCCGACCGAACAGCGTCTCGACATAGCCCTGCTCGGCGGCCTGGGTGCGGGTGCGCTCCATGTAGGCCAGCACGCCGGGGTAACGGGCGAAATAACGGTCGATGTACTCCTGCGCTTCCTTGCGGCCGACGTCGATCTGCTTGGCCAGGCCGAAAGCGCTCATGCCGTAGATCAGGCCGAAGTTGATCGCCTTGGCGCTGCGTCGCTGGTCGTTGCTGACCTGCTCCAGCGGCACGCCGAACACCTCGGCAGCGGTGGCGCGGTGCACGTCGAGGTCGTTCTGGAAAGCGTGCAGCAGACCGGCATCCTGCGCCAGATGAGCCATGATGCGCAGCTCGATCTGCGAGTAGTCGGCCGCGAGCAGCTTGTAGCCCGGCGCCGCGATGAAGGCCTGGCGAATACGCCGGCCCTCAGCGGTGCGGATCGGGATGTTCTGCAGGTTCGGGTCGCTGGAGGACAGCCGGCCGGTGGCGGTCACCGCCTGGTGGTAGCTGGTGTGGATGCGCCCGGTGCGCGGGTTGATCTGCTGCGGCAGCTTGTCGGTGTAGGTGCCCTTGAGCTTGCTCAAGGAGCGGTGCTGCATGATCACCTTGGGCAGCGGGTAATCCTGCTCGGCCAGTTCGGCCAGCACGCTTTCCGCGGTGGACGGCTGGCCGCCGGCGGTCTTGGAGATTACCGGGCAGCCGAGCTTGTCATAGAGGATCGCGCAGAGCTGCTTGGGCGAGCCGAGGTTGAACTCCTCGCCGGCAATATCGAAGGCCTCGCGTTCCAGCTGCACCAGTTTGTCGCCCAGCTCGACGCTCTGCTGGCCGAGCAGCTGCGCATCGACCAGCGCACCGTTGCGCTCGATGCGCGCCAGCACCGGCACCAGCGGCATCTCGATCTCGGTCAGCACCTTGAGCAGCGATGGCGTCTGCTCCAGCTTGCCGAGCAGGGTCTGGTGCAGGCGCAGGGTGACATCGGCGTCCTCGGCAGCGTAGGGCCCCGCCTGCTCGATGGCGATCTGGTCGAAGGTCAGCTGCTTGGCGCCCTTGCCGGCGATGTCCTCGAAGCGGATGGTGCCACGGCCGAGGTACTTCAGCGCCAGGCTATCCATGTCGTGGCGAGTGGCGGTGGCGTCCAGCACGTAGGATTCGAGCATGGTGTCGAAGGTCATGCCGCGCATCTCGATGCCGTAGTGCATCAGCACGTTCATGTCGTATTTGCCGTGCTGGCAGATCTTGGTCTTCGCCGGATCCTCCAGCAGCGGCTTGAGCGCGCCAAGCACGGCATCAAGCTCGAGCTGCTGCGGCACACCCATATAGGAATGACGCAGCGGCACGTAGGCCGCCTGGCCCGGCTCGACGGCGAACGACACGCCGACCAGCTCGGCGCGCTGAGCATCGATGCTGGTGGTTTCGGTATCGAAGGCGAAGCACTCGGCGTTCTTCAGGCGCTCGAGCCAGGCATCGAACTCGGCCGGATCGAGGATCGTGGTGTACTCGGCTTCGGCCTGGATCGAGCAGCCTTCGGGCTGCACCTCGCAGTTCTCGCCGGCGGCCTTGGCCTCGCGCAGCAGGTCGTCCAGCCAGTTCTTGAATTCCAGCTCGCGGTACAGCGCAATCAGCGCCTCGCGGTGCGGCTCGCCGGGCATCAGGTCGGCGACCTCGACGTCCAGCGGCACGTCGAGCTTGATGGTCGCCAGCTCATAGGACATGAAGGCGGCGTCGCGGTGTTCGGCGAGCTTGGCGCCCAGTGACTTGGCGCCGCGGATCGGCAGGCCGGCGACCTGGTCGAGGTTGTCGTAAAGCCCCTTGAGCCCGCCGGGAATACCGTTGAGCAGGCCACAGGCAGTCTTTTCACCCACGCCTGGCACGCCCGGAATGTTGTCGACCTTGTCGCCCATCAGCGCAAGGAAGTCGATGATTAGCTCCGGGCCGACGCCGAACTTGTTCTTCACGCCTTCGATGTCATAAACGCTGCCGGTCATGGTGTTGACCAGGGTGACGTGCGGACAGACCAGCTGCGCCATGTCCTTGTCGCCGGTGGAGATGATCACGTCGCGGCCGAGCGCCGCGCACTGACGCGCCAGGGTGCCAATGACGTCGTCGGCCTCCACGCCTTCCACGCACAGCAGCGGCATGCCGAGGGCGCGGACGCTGGCATGCAGCGGCTCGACCTGGGAGCGCAGGTCATCCGGCATCGGCGGACGATGAGACTTGTAGTTCTCGAACAGCGCGTCGCGGAAGGTTGGCCCCTTGGCATCGAAAACCACCGCGAACGGACTGTCCGGGTATTGCCGACGCAGGCTGAGCAGCATGTTCAGCACGCCCTTGACCGCGCCGGTCGGCTTTCCGGTGGAGGTGGTCAGAGGAGGCAGGGCATGGAAGGCGCGATAGAGGTAGGACGAACCGTCCACCAGGATGAGGGGAGCTTGGCTCATGAGCGGAATCAACCTTTTCGGCGGGCCCGGAGCTAGAATGCCAAGGACCACTTATCGACAAAGGGACAAGGTTACCATGCGCGCTCTCAAACACCTGATGCTGGCCAGCCTGCTGGCGTGCGCTCCCCTGGCCGGTTTTGCCCAGGAGTCGGTCGACGGCGAGCCCGACGTAACCATCCGTCAGGAAGGCGACCGTACCGTCGAGGAATACCGCGTCAATGGCTTCCTCTATGCCGTGAAAGTCACGCCCAAGCATGGCAAACCGTACTTTCTGGTGCGCGCAGACGGCAACGACGGCAACTTCGTCCGTTCCGACCAGCCGGACATGCTGATCCCCTCCTGGAAGATCTTCAGCTGGTAACCCATCAACCGCCGGGAGGACAGCATGTCGGTATTCACGCCCCTGCAACGCGATGAACTGGAAGCCTTCCTGGCGCCGTACCGGCTCGGCCGGTTGCGCGACTTCCAGGGCATCGTCGCAGGCAGCGAGAACAGCAATTTCTTCGTCAGCCTCGAACAGGGCGAATACGTCCTGACGCTGATCGAGCGTGGTCCGACCCAGGATTTGCCGTTCTTCATTGAGCTGCTCGACGTGCTGCACCGCGCCGGCCTGCCGGTGCCCTACGCGCTGCGCAGCGAGCAGGGCGAGGCCCTGCGCGAGCTGGCGGAAAAGCCTGCGCTGCTGCAGCCGCGCCTGCCCGGCAAGCATGTGATGGCGCCCAATCCGCACCATTGCGCCGAGGTCGGCCGGCTGCTGGCGCGTCTGCATCTGGCCACCCGCGAGCACATCCTCGAACGCGCCAGCGACCGCGGCCTGGACTGGATGCAGGAACAGGGGCCAAGCCTGGCGCTGAGCCTCTCCGAGGACCAGCTGCCGCTGTTGCGCGAAGGCCTGGCAGAGATCGCCGAGCTGCGGCCGAAACTCCTCGCCCTACCGCGCGCAAACCTGCACGCCGATCTGTTCCGCGATAACGTGCTGTTCGAAGGCAGCCACCTGACCGGTGTGATCGACTTCTACAACGCCTGCTCCGGGCCGATGCTCTACGACCTGGCCATCGCCGTGAACGACTGGTGCTCGCACCCCAATGGCGAGATCGACGGTGAACGCAGCGAACCCTTGCTGGCGGCCTACTCCGCACTGCGCCGCTTCACCCCGGCCGAAGCCGAGCTCTGGCAGCCGATGCTGCGCGTGGCCTGCGTGCGTTTCTGGCTATCGCGACTGATCGCGGCGCAGCGTCACGAAGGCAAGACGGACGTGCAGGTGAAAGATCCCGATGAGTTTCACCGCCTGCTGAAGGCGCGCCAGCATCCATCCAGCGCGCTGCCTTTCGCTTTCTAAATCGAATCCCAGGCACAAACCCCGCGCGAAAGCGTTCAACACCTCGCAAATTTTCCAGTGCAGCTTGCGACCGCCGGGGCTTTACCCCAAAGTGCCGGGCGCACAGGATGCGCGCTGGCGTTAGCCGAAACGCGCGACTCGCCGATCATCGAAAGGAATCGATGCATGCCCTCCATCTATCAGCTCAAACCCCGTTTTCAGGCACTACTGCGCCCACTGGTCCAGCGCCTCCATGACAGCGGCATCACCGCCAATCAGGTCACGCTGACAGCGCTGGTCGTGTCGCTGGCAGTCGCAGCGGCGGTCGCGCTGCTGATCGAGCACCTCTGGATCTTCCTGCTGATCCCACTGTGGATGCTGCTGCGCATGGCACTGAACGTCATCGACGGCATGCTGGCGCGAGAATTCGGCCAGCAATCGAAGCTCGGGGCCTACCTCAACGAACTCTGCGATGTGGCCGCCGATGCGGCGCTCTACCTGCCGCTCGCGCTGGTGACCGGCGTCTGGCCAGCTGCCGTGGTGCTGGTGGTGGTGCTCGCAGCGCTGACCGAGTACGCCGGTGTGCTCGGTCCGATGGTGGGTGCCTCACGCCGTTACGACGGCCCGATGGGCAAGAGCGACAGGGCCTTCGCCTTCGGCGTGCTGGCCACCAGCGTCGCCCTGGGCCTGTTGCCAGCCGCCTGGATCAACGGCTTGTTGCTGCTGATCGCCGGGCTGTCGATCCTCACGCTGAGCAACCGGGTCAGACAAGGCCTGGCGGAAACCGCAGCGGCGCCAGCCGAAGCGGACTGAACCGCCACCCTCCCGCACCACCGACTTTCCGCCCGATACCGAGGAACCTCCCATGCTCGGCGCCCTGCTCGCCTTCGCGATCACTTCCGTTGCACGCCTGCTGACCGGTACGCGCAGCCTCTGGATCGGCTGCGCGCCGCTCAACCGGCAACGCATCTATTTCGCCAACCACAGCAGCCACGGTGATTTCGTGCTGCTCTGGGCATCGCTGCCGCCTGACCTGCGGCGCAGGACCCGGCCCGTCGCTGGCGCCGATTACTGGCAGAGCAGCGCGCTGCGCCGCTTCGTCATCCATCGCCTGTTCAACGGTGTACTGGTGGATCGCGAGCGCAGCGGCCCGGAGTCGAATCCGCTGCAACCGATGCTCGACGCCCTGGCCGGCGGCGATTCACTGATCCTATTCCCCGAGGGCACGCGCAATCTGGAAGAAGGCCTGCTGCCGTTCAAGAGCGGGCTGTATCGCCTGGGCCTGGCGTGTCCGGACGTGGAGCTGGTGCCGGTGTGGATCGCCAACCTCAATCGGGTGATGCCCAAGGGCCGCAGCCTGCCGCTGCCCCTGCTGTGCAGCGTCAGCTTCGGTGCACCAATGAGTATTGAAAAGGACGAGGACAAGGACGCGTTTCTGCAGCGCGCTCGCCTGGCTCTGCTAGAACTGGCCCCGAAGGAAGACTGACATGGATCGCAATACCCTGCTGCTGTTCGCCGGTATCGGTGCCCTGCTCGCCCTGGCATCGCTGATCGGCTTCGTCCTCAAGCGTCGCAGCGGCGGCGATAGTCCGGTGATCGACAACCTCAACGCCCGCATCAATGCCTGGTGGGTGATGGTCGCGCTGATCGGTATCGCCTTCTGGCTCGGCCACACCGCCGTGGTGATCCTTTTCTACCTGGTGTCGTTCTTCGCGTTACGCGAATTCATGACACTGACGCCGACGCGCAGCAGCGACTATCCGGCCTTGGTCGCGGCGTTCTACCTGGTGCTGCCGCTGCAGTATCTGCTGGTGGCGGTCGGCTGGTACGGCCTGTTCGCCATCTTCATTCCGGTCTACGTCTTCCTGTTGCTGCCGATCCTGGCTTCGCTGGGCGGCGACACCACGCGTTTTCTCGAACGTGCCTCGAAGGTGCAATGGGGCCTGATGATCGCAGTCTTCTGCGTCTCCCACGTCCCTGCCCTGCTCACCCTGGAAATTGCCGGCTACGAAGGTCGCAACCTGCTGCTGATCGCCTGGCTGATCATCGTCGTGCAGCTCTCCGACGTGTTGCAGTACGTGTGCGGCAAGTTGGCCGGCAAGCGCAAGATCGCCCCGCGCCTGTCGCCGTCCAAGACTGTCGAAGGCTTCGTCGGCGGGATCTTCCTCGCGACACTGATCGGCGCGGCGCTGTTCTGGATCACCCCGTTCGCCTGGTGGCAGGCGGCGCTGATGGCGCTGCTGCTGAACCTGCTGGGCTTCTTCGGTGGCCTGGTGATGTCGGCGATCAAACGCGACCGTGGCGTCAAGGACTGGGGGCACATGATCGAGGGCCACGGCGGCATGCTCGACCGGCTCGACTCGGTCTGCTTCGCCGCGCCGATCTTCTTCCACCTGGTGCGCTACGGCTGGACCTGACCAGCCAGGGACTTGCGCTGCGGGCGAACCGCCGATTGTTGCGAGGGTCGAACCTGCCACGGCTCTCGGAGCGATTTGCCTCTCGCCTACCGAACGGATCGCCCACCGCCGCTGCGCCACCGCGTTAAGATGGCGGCACGCAGCCGCCGTTTCGGTGCACCAGCTCCGCGATGGTGTCGCCATCGAATTCAGGAATCACCAATGACCCAACGCAACGTAATCAACGCCTCGGTTACCCCCAAAGGCAGCCTGGAAACCCTGTCGCAACGCGAAGTACAGCAGCTGAGCGAAGTCGGTTCCGGCAGCACGCACAAGCTGTTCCGCCAGTGTGCCCTGGCAATCCTCAACACCGGCACGCGCATCGATAACGCCAAGACCATCCTCGAAGCCTATGAGGACTTCGAGGTGCGCATCCTGCAGCAGGACCGCGGCGTACGCCTCGAGCTGTTCAATGCGCCGGCCGATGCCTTCGTCGATGGCGAGATGATCGCCAGCACCCGCGAGATGCTCTTCAGCGCGCTGCGGGACATCGTCTATACCGAGAGCGAACTGAGCAGCGCTCGCATCGATCTGAGCACTTCCCAGGGCATTACCGACTACGTCTTTCATCTGCTGCGCAACGCCCGCACGCTGCGCCCGGGCATCGAGCCGAACATGGTGGTGTGCTGGGGTGGCCACTCGATCAGCACCGAAGAGTACAAGTACAGCAAGCGCGTCGGCCATGAACTGGGCCTGCGCAGCCTGGATGTCTGCACCGGCTGCGGTCCGGGCGTGATGAAGGGGCCAATGAAGGGTGCCACCATTGCCCACGCCAAACAGCGCCGCGTTGGCAGCCGCTACCTGGGGCTGACGGAGCCGGGCATCATCGCCGCCGAGGCACCGAACCCGATCGTCAACGAGCTGGTGATCCTGCCGGACATTGAAAAGCGCCTGGAAGCCTTCGTCCGCGTCGGCCACGGCATCATCATCTTCCCCGGCGGCGTCGGCACGGCCGAGGAGTTCCTCTACCTGCTCGGCATCCTGCTGCACCCGGCCAATCGTGACGTGCCCTTCCCGGTCATCCTAACGGGGCCGAGCGATGCCGCGGACTATCTGCAGCAACTGCACGATTTCGTCGGCACCACCCTTGGCGAGGAAGCCCAGAAGCGCTACCAGATCATCTTCAACGACCCTACCGAAGTGGCCCGGCAGATGACCGAGGGCCTGCGCGAAGTACGACGGTTCCGCCGCGAGCGCAACGATGCCTTCCACTTCAATTGGCTGCTGAAGATCGAGGAAGGCTTCCAACGGCCTTTCGATCCGACTCACGAGAATATGGCCAACCTACCGCTGCGCCGCGACCTGCCGCCACACGAGCTGGCCGCCAATCTGCGCCGTGCCTTCTCCGGCATCGTCGCCGGCAACGTCAAGGACAAGGGCATCCGCCGCATCGAGCAGTACGGCCGTTACGAAATCCACGGCGATGCGGCAATCATGCAGCCGCTGGACAAACTGCTGCAGGCCTTCGTCGAACAGCACCGCATGAAGCTGCCCGGCGGCGTGCCCTACACGC
The DNA here is from genome assembly GCF_021432085.1 of Stutzerimonas kunmingensis. GTDB lineage: Bacteria > Pseudomonadota > Gammaproteobacteria > Pseudomonadales > Pseudomonadaceae > Stutzerimonas. The sequence continues at coordinate 4,561,635 of NZ_CP090366.1, forward strand.
CGTGCTACCGCGTGGTCAGCTGAAGCTGCCGAAAGGCCGGGCAGCAACCGCCCGGCCTTTGCTCATCCGCGATGCGGCTGCGGCGCGGCCCTGAACACCAGCGCCAGCCCCAGCAGAATCGCCCCCATTCCCAGCAAGCCGGTGCGCGACAGCTGATTGCCGAGGAACAGGTAATCCATCCCCACGGTCACCACCGGCACCAGGTAGAACAGACTGGTGACGTTCACCAGATTGCCGGTCTGGATCATGCGGTACAGCAGCAGCTGCGCCGCCACCGAGATCACCAGACCCAACCACAGCACCGGAATGATGAAGCCCGTCACCGCTTCCAGGCGGATCGGCTGGAACGGCACGAACGCAAGGCACAGCAGCAGGCTGACCCCGTACTGGGTCGGCAGCACCTCCACCGGGCTCTGGCGAACGCGCTGCTGCAGGATCGCACCCACTGTCATGCACAGCAGCGCGCCGAGGGCGAAGAGCATCCCGGCGAGTGAGAAACGTGCCAGCACCAGACTCTGGAATACCACCGCGGCCAACCCGGCCAGTGCCACCAGTAATCCCAGCAGACGCAGCGGCGAGAAGCGTCGTTCGAGGAGCAACAGGGTGAGAATCGGCTGCACGCCAAGCAGCGTCGCGATCACACCCGGCGTCACGCCATGGGCCATGGCCTGGAAATAGCAGATCGAATAACAGCCGATCATCAGCAGCCCGGTCGCCGCCGTCTGCCAAGCAGCGCCAGGCGCTGGCCGCAGCGCCTACGGTAGAGGCCGATAAGCAGAACTGCAGTCAGCGCGAGAGCAAAGCGCACGATCAGCAGGGCGAAGGGGGTAGCGTGGTCCAGTCCCCAGCGGGTGAAGATGGCCGCACTGCCCCACAGCAATACGAACACAGTCATGACGCCATAGGACGTCCACAACGATTTGTTGAAAGTCATCAGTGATTACCTGTCGAAGCGAAACAGGCTCCAGCGAACGCCGAAAGCGTGCGCGCACCGACCCGGAAGGATCAGAAGCGAAAACCGGAGCTGCGAAATGTGGGCGGATCAGCCCAGCGCAACCGCCTGTGGAGGTGGTGGCGCGATTGCCAGATCGGCAACGACAGAGGGAGGTGGAGCGATTGCGCACAGCCGGGCCGCGCCGAGATCGGCTGGCTTCATGGGTAACAGGCTGTGAGCAGTGGAAGACATTGGGTCAACGGCCGGACGGCGGTATGGAGAACGAAAACTAGCAGAGCCAGGCCCGCCGGGTAAAGCGAGCCTGACGAGCGTCACGGCAGGCGAAATCAGCGCAAGCCGTTTAGCCGCACTTGGAGTTGCCGCAGTTCAGGCAGGTGGCGCAGCCGTCCATCTGCACCACGGCCTGGGTATTGCACTTGTTGCACAGCTGCGCGCCGGTCGGGAAACCCTCGCCCGGCTCGACCGCCACCGCGCCCTGGCTCGCCTCGTAGGCGGCGCGCTTCTCGGCCAGGTACTTGAGCTGGGTTTCGTCCAGCGCATGACCTTCGAGCATGCCGATGGCGATCAGATGGCGCTCCAGCACCGCACCGATCTCGGCCACGATCGACGGCATGTAGACGCCGCCCTTCTTCAGGTAGCCGCCGCGCGGATCGAACACCGCCTTCAGCTCCTCGACGAGGAAGGTGCAGTCGCCACCCTTGCGGAACACCGCGGACATGATGCGGGTCAGCGCCACGATCCACTGGAAGTGGTCCATGTTCTTCGAATTGATGAATATCTCGAACGGCCGACGCTGCTCGTGCGGGGTGCCGGCGTTGAGCACGATGTCGTTCACGGTGACGTACAGCGCGTGTTCGAACAGCGGCGACTTGATCTTGTAGGTCATGCCGATCAGGGTTTCCGGACGCTGCAGGCTCTCGTCCATTTCCACCACATTGACGGCCTTGCTCGCCTTGTTATCGGTGCTGGCGGCAGCGGCCGCGGGGCGTTCGAGGGCCTCGTCGACGACCTTGAAGCCCTTGATGCGCTGGGTGATCTTTACGGTCATTGTGCAGATTCTCCTGCCGGGCGCAGCGATGGCCCGGCGCTTATACGATTGGCAGTCCGGTTCAGTACTTGCCGTAATAGCCTTCTTTGAGGGCGTCGAACAGGTTGGCGGCGGTGTTCACCTCGCCGTCGTACTCGACCTCCTGGTTGCCCTTGAGCTCGACCACGCTGCCGTCCTCCAAAGTGAAGCGGTACAGGGTCTTTTCCAGATCGGCTTCCTTGACCAGCACGCCCTGGAAGGCCGCCGGATTGAAGCGGAAGGTGGTGCAGCCCTTGAGGCCCTGGCGCCAGGCGTAGCGGTAGATGTCCTTGAACGCCTCGAATGGATAATCGGTCGGCACGTTGGCGGTCTTGGAGATAGACGAATCGACCCAGCGCTGCGCGGCGGCCTGGATATCCACGTGCTGGGTCGGACTGACGTCATCGGCGGTGATGAAGTAGTCCGGCAGCTTCTCGCCCGGCTCGTCGGAGCCCGGCTTGGCGCGCTCGTTGATCAGCGTGCGATAGGCCAGCAGCTCGTAGCTGAACACCTCGATCTTCTCCTTGGCCTTGCGGCCCGGACGGATCAGGTTGCGCGAGTAGTGATGGGCGAAGCTCGGCTCGATGCCGTTGGAGGCGTTGTTGGCCAGGCTCAGGCTGATGGTGCCGGTAGGCGCGATCGAGCTGTGGTGGGTGAAGCGCGCGCCCTGCTCGGCCAGCGCCTCGATCAGCTCGGGCGCGTACTCGGCGACCTTCTGCATGTAACGCGAATACTTCGCGTGCAGCACGCGACCGGCGATCTGATCGCCGACCTTGTAGCCGTCTTTCGCCATTTCCGGACGCTTACGCAACATCTCGGCGGTGACTTCGAAGGTCTGGCTCAGCAACGGTGCCGGACCCTTCTCCTTGGACAGCTCCAGCGCCTGCTCCCAGCCGACCAGCGCCATCTCGCGGGCGACTTCCTCGGTAAACACGCAGGCTTCCGGGCTGCCATAGCGCAGCTTGAGCAGTGTCAGGGTCGAGCCGAGACCGAGGAAGCCCATACCATGGCGGCGCTTGCTTTCGATTTCATGGCGCTGCTGTTCGAGCGGCAGGCCGTTGATCTCGACGACGTTGTCGAGCATGCGGGTGAAGACGCGCACGACTTCGCGATACTTGTCCCAATCGAAGCGCGCATCGGCGCCGAACGGGTCGATGACGAAGTTGGTCAGGTTGATCGAGCCCAGTAGACACGACCCGTACGGCGGCAGCGGCTGCTCACCACAGGGGTTGGTCGCACGGATCGCCTCGCACCACCAGTTGTTGTTCAGCTGGTTGACGCGGTCGATGAGGATGAAGCCCGGCTCGGCGTAGTCATAGGTGGAGACCATGATCATGTCCCACAGATGCCGCGCCTTGACCCGCCCGTATATCTTGCAGGCCACCAGGCCGTCGTCACGCACGATGTAGCCATCATGCACCGGCCATTCGCGCCAGAGCACATGCTCGGCGTCCGCCAGGTCCAGCTCGGCGGCTTCCTTGGCGTGCACCGGGAAGATCAGCGGCCACTCGCCGTCGACCTCCACCGCCTGCATGAATTCATCGGTGATCAACAGGCTGAGGTTGAACTGGCGCAGCCGGCCGTCCTCGCGCTTGGCGCGGATGAACTCGCGCACATCCGGATGGCCGACATCAAAGGTGCCCATTTGCGCGCCGCGGCGGCCGCCGGCCGAACTCACGGTGAAGCACATCTTGTCGAAGATATCCATGAACGACAGCGGGCCGCTGGTGTGCGCACCGGCACCCGAGACGAAGGAGCCGCGCGGACGCAGGGTGCTGAACTCGTAGCCGATGCCGCAACCGGCCTTGAGCGTCAGACCGGCCTCGTGGACCTTGCCGAGGATGTCATCCATCGAGTCGGTGATCGAACCCGAGACAGTGCAGTTGATGGTCGAGGTAGCCGGTTTGTAATCCTGCGCGCCGGCGTTGGAGATGATCCGTCCGGCCGGGATGGCGCCGTTGCGCAGCGCCCAGAGGAAACGCTCGTGCCAGTGCTCGCGCTGCTTGGCCGGCTCGACGTCAGCCAGGGCGCGGGCGACGCGCTGCCAGGTGGCGTCGACGCTGTCATCGATCGGCGTGCCGTCCTTGCTGGTCAGACGGTATTTCTGTGCCCAGATATCTTCGGAAGCCGCCTGCAGGGCGATGCTGGAAGTGCTCTTGCTGTCTGCCGCGATGGGCCCGTCCGTCTTCGCCATGCGCTGCGCATCCTCGTGCCGAAAGTGGGAGAAAAGAAAGCTCGCACGATAGGCGAATTCGACAGGCGCCGTACATGATGCATATCAAACTAGGCAACGCGAACGACGACTGGTGTCAGGCATCGACACCAAGCGTTCGCCAGAAACGAAAAAACCCGCCGAGAGGCGGGTTCTTTCTTCAAGGGCCGATCAATTACTTGATCTTGGCTTCCTTGTAGATCACGTGCTTGCGTACGACCGGATCGAATTTCTTGATTTCGATCTTGTCGGGGGTGGTGCGCTTGTTCTTGTCGGTGGTGTAGAAGTGGCCGGTACCGGCGCTGGACACCAAACGGATCAGGTCACGCATGATTGCTCTCCTTAAACCTTTTCGCCGCGGGCGCGCAGCTCGGACAGAACGACGTCAATGCCGCGCTTGTCGATGATGCGCATGCCTTTGGCACTCAGGCGCAGACGGACGAAGCGGTTCTCCGACTCGACCCAGAAGCGATGATGCTGCAGGTTCGGCAGGAAACGACGACGGGTTTTGTTCATTGCGTGGGAAACGTTGTTCCCGGTTACCGGACCCTTACCGGTAACTTGACAGACTCTCGACATGCCTCAGCCCTCTAAAACCACATGCCCAACCCGGCATGGGTTGGCCGCTTGAATTCACTTGTCAGTTCGGCGCTCAGCGCCACGTTTCATGGGGGTCTTACCGGCCACGTTGCGAACGAAGATACCGGGCCCCTAGAAAAGAGCGCTGCTTTATATCAGAAACCCCCTAGGGCAACAAGCGCGGATTGAAATTTCCGCCCGACTGCCGTGCCTTCGAGAGTTGCTGCTCGATGCCGACCGGGGCCTGAGCACTGCAGCCCGTTCGTCAGCTCACCACCTATATATAGGTGGCAATCAACCTGCGCTACCCCGCGCCTCGTCGCGCAGCTGCCGACGCAGCAACTTGCCCACGGCTGTCTTCGGCAGCTCGTCGCGCAGCTCGAGATAGCTCGGCATCTTGTAGCCGGTGAGATACTGCCGGCAATGCTCGAGCAACGCCTGCTCGTCGGCCGCATCGTCCTTGAGGCTGACGAAGACCTTCACTGCCTCACCCTTGCGCGCATCCGGTACGCCGACCGCCACGCATTCACGCACGGATGGATGCTGCATCAGCACATCCTCGATCTCGTTGGGAAAGACGTTGAAGCCGGAGACCAGGATCATGTCCTTCTTGCGATCGACGATCTTCACGAAGCCGGCGGCATCCAGCAAGGCGATGTCGCCGGTCTTCAGCCATCCCTCGGGCGTGAGCACCTTGGCCGTCTCGTCCGGTCGCTGCCAGTAGCCCTGCATCACCTGCGGGCCGCGCAGCCATAGCTCGCCCGGCATTTCCGGCGTTACGTCGTTGCCCTCGTCATCCACGGTGCGCAGCTCGGTTTCGATCAGCGCCTGGCCGATGTAGCCCTCGCGGTAAGGGCTCAGCTGTGTACCGGTCGCCACAACAGGCGAGGCCTCGGTCAGGCCGAAACCTTCGCGGATCGGCGCCCCGGTCAGTGCCTGCCAGCGACGCCCGACTTCACTGTTGAGCGGCGCGCCGCCGGACGTCGCCCACTTCAGATGGGAGAAATCGATGCGGCGAAACTCCGGGTGATTCATCAGCCCGACGAACAGCGTGTTGATGCCGCTGAGCAGGCTGAACGGATAGCGCTGCATGGCACCGATGGTTTCGTCCAGATTGCGCCCGTCACGGATGAATACGGTGTGCAGGCCCATACCCACCGAACTCAGGCAGTTCGTGGCAAACGCCATGATGTGATACAGCGGCAGCGGCGCGATGCGCACGTCCTTTTCAGGCTCCAGCAGACCCGGCTTGTCGAACAGCTCGATGGTCTGCAGCACGTTGGCTAGCAGATTGCGGTGACTGAGCATCGCGCCCTTGGAAACGCCGGTCGTACCGCCGGTGTACTGCAACAACGCCAGCCGGTCGAGGCCTGCCTCGCGCTCCAGCGGCGGGCTTTCCGCCCCCAGCCGCAGGGCCTGCATGAAGCGCTGCGTTCCCGCCTCACTGCCTTCGTGAATCGGCCTCTGCAGATCATCGATGCTGGTGAGCATGACGTGCTCTAGCTCGGTGTCCGCCTGCACCGCGCGTACCAGCGGAAGCAGCCGATCGAGCACAAGGATCGCCCTGGCGCCGGAATCGCGGAACTGATGGCGGGCTTCGGCGGCCGTGTACTGCGGATTGGTATTGACGATCACCAGCCCGGCCTTGAGTGCGCCAAACACGGCGATGGGATATTGCAACGAATTGGGCAGCTGCAGCGCCAGCCGGTCACCGGGTTGCAGCCCGGCGTGATGCCGCAGGTAGCGCGCGAACGCGTCGGCAAGACTGCCCAGCTCGGCGTAGGTGAGCTGGTCGTCGCCACAGGAAAATGCCGCGCGCTGCGGATGCTTCGCGCAGGCCTGAGCCAGCAGGTCATGGACGTTCTGGTAGCCGCCACGGGCGAGTTCGGTAGCCACGTAGCCTTGCACGGAAGCGGACATCGACATTCTCCAAAATGAATTATTGTTTTACTGTGCGAAACTGGATGTCGAATCCGATAGTAGTAGATCGCTTTTTCCGTCGCAATGATCGCCAATGGCCGCACTGCCCGGCGTCGGGCGATCTGCTATCGTTCGCCACCGCTGCCCACTAGCCAGACAGACCGAGACCATGAGCGACGACATCGAAGACACCGGCACTCCCAAGGATCGCAAGTTCGTCGAGGCCCTCGCCCGCGGGCTGGACGTGCTGCGTGCCTTCACCCATGGCTCGGTGGTGATGGGTAATCAGGACATCGCACGCATCACCGGGCTGCCAAAGCCCACCGTGTCGCGCATGACCTACACGCTGACCAAGCTCGGCTACCTCAGCTATTCGCAGCAGCTGGAGAAGTACCAACTCGACTCCGGTGTGCTGGCGCTCGGCTACGCCTACGTTTCCAACCTGCGCGTGCGCCAGCTGGCCAAGCCGTACATGGACGAGTTCGCCCGCCGCACCAACACCACCGTGGGCCTGACCTGCCGCGACCGGCTGTCGATGATCTACGTGGAGAATTGCCGCCCGGCCGAGGTCACCACCCTGCGCATGGACGCCGGCGTGCGTCTGCCGCTGGCCACCACCGCCGCTGGCCGCGCCTTTCTCGCCGCCACCCCGGAGAAGGAACGCGAGCATCTGATGGCCGCTCTGGCCAGCAAGTACGGTGATGACTGGGCCGCCATCGAGGCTTCGCTGCACGCCTCGTTCGAGGATTTCGTGCAGCACGGCTTCTGCCTGTCGCTCGGCGACTGGGACCGCAACGTGATGGCCGCCGGTGTGCCGCTGCACCTGGCCGATGGCAGCATCATGGCGCTGACCTGCGGCGCGCCGTCATTCCAGCTCAGCGAGGAAACCCTGAAGAACTCGCTGGCCCACCAGCTGGAAATGCTCGCCCGCGATATCGAAAGCCTCGGCGTCTGACCGTCAGGCCCTGACGCTGGCCCAGGCGATGTCCGCGAGCAGCTCGCGGCAGTCGGCCAGCGCGGTGCGGGAACGGCCCGCCAGCCAGTTACGCGCCATGTCATGGCAGGGCCCGATCACCACCGCGAGAAAGCAGTCGCCGGGCATCCGCCGAAAGGCTCCGCTTTCCCGATGGCGCCGCAGAATCGCTCCGACCCGCTCACCGTGGGCGCGATTGACCTCGCGCAGCCGTTCGCCCATCTCCCCGGCCTCGACCCGCCCACGGTTGTGCAGAACGAAGCGCGCCCAATCCGGGTTCGCCACCACCCAGTCGATGTAGCTGGTGACGAACAGCCGGACGCAGGCCTCGGCATCGAGCGTCTCGATCAGTCCGGCTTCCAGCAGCGCGGCGTACTCGCCGATGCCTTCCAGATACAGCGCAGCGATGATCCGCTCACGATTGCCGAAGTGGTGATAGAGGCTGCCAATGCTGGCGCCGGAACGATCACGAATCATCTCGATGGTGGTCGCCTCCACACCGAACTCGGTGAAACAGGCGAGTGCGGCCTGAAGGATTTCCTGCTTGCGGCTACTACGGGCCATCCGGCCTCCAAACTGACTAGAATATTTTTCTAGAATTATCTTCTACCCTTCGTATACTGCACCGATCGCAGCATTCGCAGAAGCGCGGAGAACAACAAGATGGCGACGATACAGGTTGAAGAACGCTCCATCGACAACGGCAACGGCCATGTCCTGTCCAGCTACTGGTATCAGCCGAGCAGCGCGCCAGGCGGCGTCGTGCTGATCGCGCCGGCGATGGGCGTGCCGCAGCGCTTCTACACCGACTTTGCCAATTGGCTGGCCGGCCAGGGCTATTTGGCGGTGACCTTCGATTACCTGGGCATGGGTCGCTCGCGGCGGGTGCCGCTCCGCCAGTTGAACGTCGACATCCTCGACTGGGCGCGCCACGACTGCAGCGCGGTGCTCGCCGCGGCGGCCGAGGTTGCCGGTGAGCTGCCGCTGTACTGGATCGGCCACAGTGTCGGCGCGCAGATCCTGCCGCTGGTCAAAGGCCATGAGCGCCTGACCCGCATCGTCACCATTGCCGCCGGCAGCGGCTACTGGCGCGAGAACAGCCCGCAGATCCGCAACAAGGCCTGGCTGCTCTGGCATGGTCTGGCGCCCGTGCTGACCGCCGTGGCCGGCTACTTCCCGGGCGGTCGCATCGGAGCGGTCGGCGACCTGCCCGCCGGGGTGATTCGCCAGTGGCGGCGCTGGTGCCTGCATCCGGACTACCTGGTCGGTGTCGAGGGCGAGCCCATGCGCCAGGCCTTCGCAGCCGTGCGCACGCCCCTGACCTCGCTGTCCTTCAGCGACGACGAAATGATGTCGGCGCGCAACACCGAATCCCTGCATGGCTTCTACAGCTCGGCACCGAAAACCATGCAGCGCATCGCGCCCGCAGAAATCGGCGCCACGCGGATCGGCCACTTCGGCTTCTTCCGTCGCGGCTTCGCCGACAACCTGTGGACGCCGCGCTTGTTGCCGGAGCTGATGCCGAGCCAGCAACAAACGATGGCGTGACTCCTAACTATCGGTTTCGCAGAGCGGAACACTGCTAGCATATTTCGAAACATATGCGAGGGTTATTCCGCTTGCCGGATCGGCGATCTCCGACAAAAGTGAGGATGGGCTGCAGCCCCTCTCGCTAATCGGAGCTTGCCATGCACAACAACAATAACGGCTACCCCTCGCAAACCCGCGCCTGGGTCACGGTCGCCATCCTCATGCTCGCCTACGTGCTGTCCTTCGTCGATCGGCAGATCCTCAACCTGCTGGTCGAGCCGATCCGCCGCGACCTGGACATCACCGACACCCACATGAGCCTGCTGATGGGCTTCTCCTTCGCGGTGTTCTACACCATCTGCGGCGTGCCCATCGGACGCCTGGCCGACCGCAAGAGCCGCCGCGGCATCATCGCCATCGGCGTGCTGGTGTGGAGCCTGATGACCGCCCTGTGCGGCACCGCGCGGACCTTCTGGCAGTTTCTCGTGTTCCGCATCGGCGTCGGTGTCGGCGAGGCGGCGCTGTCGCCCTCGGCCTATTCGCTGATCGCCGACAGCTTCCCGCCCAAGCTGCGCGGCACCGCCATGAGCGTCTATTCGATGGGCATCTACATCGGCTCCGGTCTGGCCTTTCTGCTCGGCGGGCTGGTGGTCAAGTTCGCCTCGGCGCAAGGTGATGTGGAGTTACCGGTGCTCGGCATGGTCCGACCCTGGCAGCTGATTTTCCTCGTGCTCGGTGCAGCCGGCGTGCTTTTCACCGCCGTGCTCTTGCTGATCCGCGAGCCGTCGCGCAAGGGCGTCGGCGCCGGCGTCGAGGTCCCACTCAGCGAGGTGGCGGGCTACATCCGCCAGAACCGCCGCACCGTGCTCTGCCACAACTTCGGCTTCGCCTGCCTGGCGTTCGCCGCCTATGGCAGTTCGGCGTGGATTCCGACGTTTTTCATCCGCACCTACGGCTGGTCGGCCAGCGACGTCGGCGTGCTCTACGGCTCGGTGGTGGCAGTGGCCGGCTCGATCGGCATCATCGCCGGCGGGCGGCTGTCGGACCTGCTGCACCGCCGCGGTTATCGCGACGCACCGCTGCGTGTCGGCATCATCTCCGCCGCGCTGACCCTGCCGCTCAATCTCGCCTACATGGCCGGCACCGGCGAACTGGCGCTGGCGCTGATCGCCCTGCACGTCTTCACCATCGCCATGCCCTTCGGCGTCGGTCCGGCGGCGATTCAGGAAATCATGCCCAATTCCATGCGTGGCCAGGCGTCGGCGGTGTACCTGTTCGTCATCACCATGGTCGGCCTGGGCATCGGCCCGACCGCTGTGGCGCTGGGCACCGATTTCGTCTTCGGCGACGACAACGCCCTGCGCTACTCGCTGCTGATCGTCACCGGCGTTGCGCTGGTCGGCGCGATAGTCCTGCTCGGCATGGGGCTCAAGCATTACCGCGGCAGCCTGGATCGCTTGCAGGAGTGGAAGCCGCAAGGTGTAGCGCCAGCCGAGGCAGAGGCGAAACCGGCCTGATCGGACGCGGGACGTCAGGCGTAGGGTGGATCACGCTTTACCGATCCACCGATCCACGGGTACCGACCCACCCGCGTGGATGTGAAATGCGACATCCACCCTATAAACCCGAACCGACAGCATAGGGTGGATCACGCTCCTCCGATCCACCGCCCCACCCAGCCACCGTGCCGACCCGCCGCGTGTGGGGAAGCGCGCCAACCGCCCTACCGGACTGTTCGCGTACCCGGCTTAGCACCGGAGCCAAGGAACGTCGCGGATAAATCCGCTCCCACAGCACAATCACCGCAACAGTATCCACCGCCCACAAAAAACCCGCTCCTGAGAGCGGGCTCTTTATGTCTCGCGATCAACCGATCACGCCACCTGCATCAGCTTCGCATAAGCCTTCAAATGATGATCATCGTCACCGAACTGGTGGGCGATCATCACCAGGCGCTTGGCGTGGTGGGCGAGGTTGTATTCCCAGGTCATGCCGATGCCGCCGTGTAGCTGGATGGCTTCCTCGGCCACCTTGCGCGCGGCGCGGGCGCAGATGTACTTGGCGGCAGCGATGATGCGGCTGCGCTCGTCGGTGTCTTCGCCATCGGCAAAGGTCGCGGCGAGGATCGCCATGCTGGTGGCCTGCTCCAGCTCGGTCTGCATGTCCACCATGCGGTGCTGCAGCACCTGGAACTTGCCGATCGGCACGCCGAACTGCTTGCGCGTCTTCAGATAGTCGAGGGTCAGCTTGCAGGCTTCGTCCATGCTGCCGAGTGCATCGGCGCACTGCGCGGCGATGGCACGGCCCTGTTGGTAGCGCAGCGCCGGTAATGCATTACCAACCTCGCCAAGCACGGCGTCAGCACCGACCTGCACGTTGTCGAGGAACAGCTCGCAACCCTTGCGCCCGTCGATGGTCGGGTAGACCCGGCGGCTCACGCCCGGAGCATTCGGATCGACCAGGAACAGGCTGATGCCGGCTTCGTCGCGACTGTCGCCGACGGTGCGCGCGGAGACGATGATCTGCCCGGCGCTGTGTCCACCGATGACAACTGCCTTACGGCCGGACAAGCGATACCCGCCGTCGACCGCCTCGGCTTTGGTCTGTACATCGTGGAGGTTGTAGTGGCTCTGCGGCTCGTCGAAGGCCACCGCCAGCTGCAGCGAACCAGCAGCAACCTGCGGCAGCAAGTCCGCTATCTGCGCATCGCTGCCCAGCTGATTGAGCAATCCGCCGCCGAAGATCACAGACTGCAGGTAGGGCTCAAGCGTCAGGCCGCGACCCAGTTCGGTCATGACCAGCATGGTTTCCACGCCGCCGCCGCCAAAGCCGCCGATCTCTTCGGCGAACGGTACGGCGGTCAGGCCCAGTTCGCCCAGCTGGCCCCAGAACTCGGCAGAAAAGCCCAGTTCCGACTCGCTGAATTTCTCGCGCTGCTCGAACGGGTAGGCGTCGCGCACCAGGCGCGCCGCGGTGTCTTGCAGCATTTGCTGCTCTTCAGTCAGTTTGAAGTCCATTGCGGTGCCCCCTTACAGCTCGAGAATCATCTTCGAGACGATGTTCTTCTGGATTTCGTTGGAGCCGCCGAAGATCGACAGCTTGCGCATGTTGAAGTAGTCGCCTGCCAGCGACGCGCTGTAGTCGGCATGCAGCAGCTCGCCGTCATAGTCCAGCTGCAGCTCTTCTTCGAGGAACGGCAGCGCGTACGGCCCGATAACCTTGCGCAACAGGTGAGTGATCGCCTGGCGAATCTCGGTGCCCTTGACCTTGAGAATCGACGACTCGGCACCGGGCACGCCGCCTTCCTTCGCCGCGGCGAGGATGCGCAGGGTGCTCATCTCGATGGCCATCAGCTGCATCTCGACCTCCGCGACCTGAGCGCGGAACAGCGGGTCTTCAAGCATCGGCTTGCCGTCGCAAACTTCCTTCATCGCGATGCGCTTCAGATGCGCCAACACCGCCTTCGAAGAGCCGATGCCGGCCAGGCCCGTGCGCTCGTGGGTCAGCAGGTACTTGGCGCAGGTCCAGCCCTGGTTTTCCTCGCCGACGAGGTTCTCCACCGGCACGCGGACGTTGTCGAAGAAGACTTCGTTGACCTCGTGGTCGCCGTCCAGAGTGATGATCGGCCGCACGCTGATACCCGGGCTTTTCATGTCGATCAGGAGAAAGCTGATCCCGCGCTGCTGCTGCGCCTCGGGATCGGTGCGCACCAGGCAGAAGATCATGTTGGCGTGCTGGCCGAGGGTGGTCCAGGTCTTCTGGCCGTTGACCACGTAGTGGTCGCCGTCGCGCACGGCGCGGGTCTTCAGGCTGGCCAGGTCGGAGCCGGCACCAGGCTCGGAATAGCCCTGGCACCACCAGTCCTCACCGGAGAGGATGCGCGGCAGGTAATGGTCGATCTGCTGCTGGCTGCCGAACTTGATGATCACCGGGGCGACCATGTTGACGCCAAAGGGCACGGTACGCGGCGCGCCGAAGGCCGAGCACTCCTCGTCGAAGATGTGCTTTTCCACCGGGCCCCAGGTGGTGCCGCCCAGCTCCACCGGCCAGCCCGGCGCATACCAGCCTCGCTTGACCAGGATCTGCTGCCAGCGCTCGTGATCCGCTTTGGACATGTGCTTGCCGAGCTTGACCTTGGCGGCGATGTCCGCCGGCAGCTCGCTTTTCAGGAAGGCGCGCACTTCATCGCGAAAGGCGAGCTCTTCGGCCGTGTAGTTGACGTTCATGGGAAAGTCCTCATGGTGCGTTCGGATTGCAGGCGGGTCGCGTTCATTGCCCGGCCTGCCATTCGGTGAAGGTGCGGCCTTCGGCGGCCAGTTTTTCCAGCAGTGGCGCCGGCTTCCACCAGTCGCCGCAACGTGCGTGCAGTTCCTTGACCCGCGCCAGCACGGTGTCCAGGCCAACGCGGTCGGCATAGAACATCGGCCCGCCGCGGAACGCCGGGAAGCCGTAGCCGTTGAGGTAGATGACGTCGATATCACTGGAGCGCTGGGCAATGCCCTCTTCAAGGATCTTCGCGCCCTCGTTGACCAGCGCGAAGATGCAGCGCTCGACGATGTACTGCTCGTCCAGCGCCTTTCGCTCGATGCCTTTCTCCTGCGACGCTGCCTCCAGCATAGGCGCGAGGTCGGGGTTTTCCTGCGGGGTGCGGTTGCCCGGCTCGTAGCGGTAATAGCCGGCGCCGGTCTTCTGCCCGAGCATGCCAGCGGCGCAGAGCTTGTCGGAGACGGTGGGGAAATCCAGGTGCGCCGGCAGCGTCGCGCGCTGGCGCTTGCGGATCGCCTGGCCGATGTCCAGGCCCGACAGATCGCGCATGGCGAACGGCCCCATGGCCATGCCGAAATTGCGCAGCGCGCCATCGACCTGTCCTGGCGTGGCGCCTTCCTCCAGCAAGAACTCCGCCTCACGGCCGTACTGGAAGACCATGCGGTTGCCGACAAAGCCGTCACACACGCCCACTACCACCGAGACCTTCTTCAGCTGTTTGCCGATAGCCATGGCGGTGGCCAGCACTTCATTGCTGGTCTTCTCGCCGCGCACCACTTCCAGCAGGCGCATGACGTTGGCCGGGCTGAAGAAATGCAGGCCGACCACGTCCTCGGGGCGCTTGGTGAAGGCGGCGATGGCATCCAGATCCAGCGATGAAGTATTCGAAGCGAGAACCGCGCCGGGCTTGCAGACGGCATCCAGCTGTTCGAACACCTGCTGCTTGACGCCCATTTCCTCGAACACCGCCTCGACCACCACATCGGCATCGGCCAGCGCGGCGTACTCGGTGACGCCTTCGACCAGCGCGAGGCGCTTCTCCATCGCCTCCTCGGTCAGGCTGCCGCGCTTGACGCTGGCTGCATAGGTATCCCGGGCACGCTGCAAACCGCGCTGCAGGGCTTCACTATTGATTTCGAGGAGCTTCACCGGAACCCCAGCATTGGCGAAGCTCAGCGCGATGCCGACACCCATGGTGCCGCCACCGATCACCGCGGCGGTCTTGATCGTGCGCGGTTTCACGTCGGATGGCAGATCATTGATCTTGCCAGCCTGGCGTTCTGAGAAGAATGAATGGACCAAGGCACCACGCTGCGGCGAGTTCAGGCACTCGGCGAAGAGTTCGCGCTCACGCTTGAGGCCCTCGGTCAGCGGCAGCTGTGTCGCGGCTTCAACCGCCGCAATGCAGCGCAGCGGCGAGAACAGTCCGGGCATGCGCTTGGCGACTTCTGCGTGCTTGGCGCGGATCAGCGCCTCGTTGTCGACCCCTTCGAGGCCATGGGTCTGTTCACCCGTGCGGTGCGGGCCGCGGCCTTCGTCTACCAGCCGACGCGCATAAGCCAGGCCGGCCTCGCGCAGATCACCCTCGAACAGATCGTCGACGATGTGGTGCTCGACCGCCTCCGTCACACCGATGGGTGAGCCACTGACAATCATGTCCAGCGCCTTCTCAACCCCTGCCAGACGCGGCAAGCGCTGGGTACCACCGGCACCGGGTAACAGACCCAGCTTCACTTCGGGCAGGCCGACCTTGGCGTCCTTGCGGGCGATCCGGTAATGACAGCCCAGCGCGACTTCCAGCCCCCCACCGAGCGCGGTGCCATGAATGACGGCGACGCTCGGCTTGCTGCAGCCTTCGATAGCTTCGATCACCTCCGGCAGGCTCGGCGCTTGCGGCGGCTTGCCGAATTCCTTGATGTCAGCGCCGGCAATAAAGGTAGTGCCCTCGCAGACCAGCGCCACGGCACGGAGCTGCTGGTCCGCTTCGGCCTGCTGAAAGGCCTTCAGCAGGCCTTCACGCACTGCCTGGCCAAGGGCGTTAACCGGTGGGTTGTTGACCGTGATCAGCGCGATCTCGCCCTGAATTTCGAGCCGTACGACGTCTGTCATGACTGGCCTCCGCTGTGTGAAAAGCTAATTGGAATTGTAATTTCACGGAATCATGTTTCGCACAGCAGAATAAAGGAGTCACGTTACGCATGTCGATAGGCCGGCATTGCCCAGCAATCAGGCGGGGCAAAGGCGCGTAATGCGCGTCAGCGCTTGATATTGCCGGCAGCCGGACCGGCGTCGGACAGCACTATCAGTCAGAGGAATGTCGCCGCCAAAGTGGGCGCGGCGGTTTCAGCCGGAAACGGCATGCCGCGGGGCGCGAGCGAGCAGGTCGGGGTCGATACGCAGCAAACGCACCGTCCGCTCGCCGGAAAGGGAGGCGGGCTCGCCGCCTTCCGGCAGATCGATCAGCAGCCGCGTCAGGTTGAGCACCAGCGCTTCGCGGCTGAGTGCGCCGGCGCCCAGGGCGTAGTAGGCCGCGATCACCTGGCGCAACTCCAGCGGCAGCGCCCATTGCGCGCGCAACGCCGAGCCAAAGCCTGCGGCCCGTTCCCGCAGGCAGCGCTGAAGACTCGACTCATCCAGCTCGCCGCCACTGTCGAGCCAGTCCTGCAGGCTGCGTAAAAGCGCCAGTTCACCGATGTTCCTCAGCAGGCCGGCGCTGAAGCAGAGCTCTCTGTCCAGCTTCAGCTGCCGCGCCAACCAGCTGGCCAGGCGTGCGGTGCGCAGCGCCTGCGCGCCAAGCTGCGCACCCAGTTCGGCCAGACGTGGCTCGATCAGCCGGGCGTTGTGCTGCAGCGCCAGCTCGGTCACCAGCTGGAGACTGCGCGCAGCGCCGAGTCGGCGCTGTGCCTCGCCCAGGCTGAGGCATGGTGCGGCCTGTTGCGTACCGCTGCTGGCGACGCTGATCAGCCGCGCGGTCACCTGCGGGTCGCGGGCCAACAGCTCTTCGAGCTCGGCGAAATCCTGATCACCGCTCTGCAGACGCTGCAGTGCCACCAGCACCCCCTCCTGCAGCGGCGCGCCGCGGTTATGCGGGCGCATGCGCTCGAGAAAACCGTCCACGCTGTCTGTCGATGCGGGCGTCGTTATCCCTGCACGACCGGCCGAACGCGGCAACAGTTTGTCCAGGCGCTGGCGCAGGTCGTCGAGATCATAGGGTTTGCCCAGGTAGGCGGCGGGTGCCAGCGGCAGCACGGTGCGTACGCTGGCGGTATCGGTGCGCGCGCTGATCAGCACGCAGGGCAGGCGCTGGGTCGGACCGTGGCGACGCAGTTCGCGCAGCAGTTGGCGGCCATCAAGGCCATCCAGCTCACCATCGACAATCAACAGGCTGGGCACCTGACGCTTGCACAGTTCCAGCGCGGCATGCCCATCGGCCGCTGGCTGCACGCGCATACCGGGGCGCAGTTCGCGCACCAGCTGACAAAGCTGATCCGCGCGCCAGGGCTCGTTGTAGGCAACCAGAACGAATGAAACTTGGGCGGAGATGCTCACTGCACTGCTCGCTGGAGATGTCACCACAGCCTAGCGACGGTGTAGGTAGATGGCGAAAGATCCTTGAGAGGGATCGCGCCAGTGGGGGCGCGATTCTGCACGGACCTATAGCAAACAGCCAGCCTCGGCCCCTGAGGCCAGCTGTCGCAGGTGGCTCAGATGCCCATGCAGAGATACTTGATCTCCAGGTAATCCTCGATGCCGTACTTCGAGCCCTCGCGGCCGAGACCGGAGGACTTCACGCCGCCGAACGGCGCCACTTCGGTAGAGATCAGTCCGGTATTGATGCCGACCATGCCGTACTCCAGCGCCTCGGCGACGCGGAACACCCGGCCCAGATCGCGCGCGTAGAAGTAGGAGGCCAGGCCGAACTCGGTGTCGTTGGCCTTGGCGATCGCATCGGCCTCGTCCTTGAAGCGGAACAGCGGCGCCAACGGGCCGAAGGTCTCTTCCTTGGCCACCTTGGCGCTGTCCGGCACGTCGACCAGCACGGTCGGCTCGAAATAGCTGCCGCCAAGCGCATGGGCCTGGCCGCCCGCCACCAGTCGCGCGCCCTGGGCGACGGCATCCTCGATATGCTCGCGGACTTTGGCGGCAGCGCGATCGTCGATCAGCGGGCCGAGATCCGTGCCCTCCTCCAGGCCATTACCGACCCGCAGCCTGGCCACCGCCGCCTGAAACTTCTCGGCGAAGGCGTCATACACGCCATCCTGCACATAGATGCGATTGACGCAGACACAGGTCTGCCCGGCATTGCGGTACTTGGACTGCACGGCACCCTTCACCGCCTCGTCCAGATCGGCGTCGTCGAAGACGATGAACGGCGCATTGCCACCGAGCTCCAGCGAGACCTTCTTGATCCCCGGCGCGCACTGCTCCATCAGCTTGGCACCCACTTCGGTGGAGCCGGTGAACGAAATCTTGCGGACCTTGGGGTTGGCGGTCAGCTCGTTGCCGATGTCGCCGGCCGAGCCGGTCACGACGCTGAGCACGCCCTTGGGAATCCCGGCGCGTTCGGCCAGCTCGACCATCGCCAGTGCCGAGAACGGCGTCTGCGAAGCGGGTTTGATCACCATGGTGCAGCCAGCTGCGAGTGCCGGGCCGGCCTTGCGGGTGATCATCGCTGCCGGGAAATTCCACGGGGTGATCGCCGCGGTCACGCCGATCGGCTGCTTGATGACGATGATGCGTTTGTCTTTCTGATGGCCGGGAATGGTATCGCCGTAGATGCGCTTGGCTTCCTCGGCGAACCACTCGATGAAGGAGGCGGCGTAGGCGATCTCGCCCTTGGCCTCGGCCAGCGGCTTGCCCTGCTCCAGGGTCATCAGGCGGCCAAGGTCGTCCTGGTTCTCCATCAAAAGCTCGAACCAGCGGCGCAGCTTCTGCGAACGCTCCTTGGCGGTCAGATCACGCCAGGCCGGCAACGCACGCTCGGCGGCATCGACGGCGCGACGGGTTTCCGCGGCGCCCATCTTCGGCACCGTGCCAAGCGTTTCGCCGGTGGCCGGGTTGTTCACGCTGATGGTCTGGCCGCTGTCGGCATCGACCCAGGCGCCATCGATATAGGCCTGCTGACGGAACAGAGCGGTGTCTTTGAGTTGCATGGCAGTCTCCTCGGGCATCGTAGCGGCAGGCCCGCTGCGGAAAGTTTGGCTGATACGACGATCATCTGAACCGTCCTTCGCCGCCCGGTTCCTGTCGCCGCATTGCACTGCGAACGGCCATGCTAGGACCGCAGCCACTGGCCCGGCAAGCTCATGACGCATGACGTTGTCGCGCCATTGACCAGCCTGATACATCGCACGGCCTGTCACGACTTGTTACCCAAACCCTACTACTGGCCGGGGTATAGTTGCGCGCGAGCGGCCTCGGCCGCCGATAACCAAGGATCGATAAGGAGTTACCGTGAAATCATTGATGACAGGCGCCGTGGCCGCCGCCCTGCTGGCCAGCACTGCCGTCCAGGCGCAGATGAAGCCGGAAGAGATGGTCGAAACCCGCCAGGCCGGCTACCAGTTCATGTCCTGGAACATGGGCAAGATCAAGGCCCAGGTGGTCGACGGTAAGGAGCCCTACGACCAGGCCAAGGTCGCCGCCGCCGCCAATGCCATCGCCGCCATCGCCAATTCCGGCATGGGCAGCCTGTACAGCCCGGATACCACCACCGAGCAACTGGGCAAGGCCACCCGCCTGAAGCCTGAGTTCTTCCAGAACCTCGACGAAGCCGGGCAGATCGGCCGCAAGTTCACCGCCGCCGCCAACCAGCTCGCCAAGGTTGCAGCGGAAGGTGATCAGGCCGCCATTAAGAAAGCCTTTGGCGATGTCGGCGGCAGCTGCAAGTCCTGCCACGACAAGTTCCGCGCCGACTGACCCGGCGCAGCCAGCCGATACCTGCCAGTCGGCTGGCTTACCAGTCCAGGCTCGGTGCGACCGCGGCGGGTTCCGGCTCCAGCCAATCCCCTACCGCTTGCACACCCCATACGCAGGCCGCACCCAGCGCAATCGCCAGCACCGCCGCAAACAGCGAACCACCGCGGGCATCCTGCTGGGTCGGGTGCTCGCGCTGCGTTCTTCCTGCAATCATCGCGCGCACCAGCGGACGGCGCATCACCAGCGTGTAATAGATGATGGCCCCGATGTGCATGCCGATCAGCACCAGCAGCAGCCACTTTGCCTGCCGATGCAGGCCGCTCAGCGCGCTGCCGGTTTCGCTGCTGACCAACGCATAAAGCGGGCCCTGGAAGGCAATGTCATCGGTTGCCATCAAGCCGCTGGTCACCTGAAAGCTCACCAGCAGCAGCATGGCCAGCACCGAAAAAGCACCGAGCGGGTTGTGCCCGGCCTCGCGCCAGTTGCCCTGCAAATAGTCCTTCACACCGACGGTTGCCGCGAAGATCCGCGACCAGCGTGCGTAGGTCGACCCGACGAAGCCCCACACCAGACGAAATACCAGCAGCCCCAGCACCAGCAGACCGAGCCGGCCATGCCAGGGCATCAGATTGCCGCCCACCCAGCCGGTGACGACGGCCGCGATCACCGTCCCGGCGAACAACCAGTGAAACAGCCGCAGCGGCGCATCCCAGAGTTTGATATGGCCCGACATCTCCATCCCCTCGCCATTCGAACAACCACGACCCCCGGCCGCGACACGCAAGGGTACCAGCCGGACCAGCCTCGGGCAGCTGCGAAAAAACCGCACCTGGACCGTATCCGTCCGGCCGCACCAGCATGGACGCCCGTCAACGACATGCGTATGATTGCGCCCCGCAACGCATCCGTAGCTCAGCTGGATAGAGTACTGCCCTCCGAAGGCAGGGGTCGTGGGTTCGAATCCCGCCGGATGCGCCATATAGATAGTCGTTTCGAGTCCCGCTCGAAACGCTCCGACAAAGCCCGCTCACTGCGGGCTTTGTCGTTTCTGCGCACCATCTTCAGACCGTTGCCCTTGATCGGCCAAAAGCCAACACAGGCAAGTGCAGGCCGCCCTGCCTGCATCGGGATGCTGATGCAAGGGAAACCTGCCATGCGGCGCCATCGGCCTGCGCCAACCTGACCTCACGCTCGTTTTAGACGCATCCAACGGGTGTTCTGTGAACCCGATCACCGAGCCTGCAGGACAACTGAACTTCAATGCGCCGACCAGGTCGCGCCATGCGCACCTTGCCCCCACACACGACTTCAAGGAGGAAATCGCGTGCCCGTGCGCTATTACGCCCTCGTTTCGCTCTTCGCCGCGGCCCTGCTCACCGGCTGCACCGGCAACTACAAATTCAACGATGACCAATATCGTCCGCTGGGCGACCCGCAGGCTTTGAATCGCGGCCAGTGACCGCAAGGAGCGACACGACCATGGAACTGGTCTTCGATATGGTGGGTGCCCAGCAATTCGTGCCCGGGCTGCTGACCACCAAAACCTTCAAGCAGGCCGGCGGCGTGATCGGCCGGGCCGAAGGTTGCGACTGGGTGATCCCCGATCGCAAGCGTGTACTTTCCGGGCGCCACGCGGTGGTCAGCTATCGCGACGGCGCGTTCTTTCTCACTGACACCAGCAGCAACGGCATCCAGCTCAAGGACAGTGGCGCCAGCCTGGTCAAGGGCCAGCCGCAGCGCATCGAGCATGGCAGCGTCTACTGCCTGGGCGACTTCGAGATCCGCGCCCGGCTGATTCAGGACCCGGCGCTGTTCGAAGGCGACATCGGCCGCCCGCAGCCGGCCGGCAGCATCATCCCCGACGACGCTTTTCTCGACCTCGATCCGCTGGTTGCCATGGATCAGCAGGAGCGCGTCTATGCCGAGGTAGACGACCTCGACCTCGCCCTGGTAGCGCCACAGCGCCAGGCGCAGCAGCGCGACTACGCGCGCATCGACATGGAAAGCCTGCCGTTGCCGGAGCTGGTCATGCCTCAGGCAGCGCCGGAAGCCAAGCGCGAAGCCGAGCCCGAACGACAGCCGCAGGGATTCTGGGCGCGTTTCGGCGAGGCGCTGGGCATCGATCTTGACGATCTCGATGAGGACCAGCGCCAGGCCCTGGCACTGACTGCCGCTCGCCTGCTCAAGCAGAGCGTCGGCGGCCTGCAGCAGAGCCTACGCACCCGCAGCGAGCTGAAGAACGAGTTGCGCCTGGCGTTGACCACTGTGCAGAGCGCCGGCAACAACCCACTCAAGCACAGTGCCGATACGGGTGAGGCCGTGAGCGCCCTGCTGCGCGGTGGCAAGCCCGGCCAGCTCTCGGCCGAACAGGCCATCGGACGCGCCTTCCGCGACCTGCAGGCGCATCAGGTGGCACTGCTGGCGGCCAGCCGCGCCGCCGTTCACGCCATGTTCGAACAGCTGGCGCCGGAGCAGCTGGCACTGCGTTTCGAACGCGAGGGCCGCAAGCCGCTGATCGCCACCGCCGGCAGTCGCTGGCGCGCCTACCGCCGGTTGCATCACAGCCTCGGCCAGGACGCCGACTGGAGCGAACGGCTGTTCGCCCGCGACTTCGCCAAGACCTATGAGGAGCAGGTGCGCCTGATCGCCACGCTCGATTCAACCCATCAAGGATGATCCCATGCCTCGTCGCATCACCCTGGCCATGCTGGCCTCGCTGCTCGTGCTGGGCGGCTGCTCGGCGCTGTCGCCGTACTCCAAGCTGACCAAGCTCGACCTCGAACTGCACGGCAGCGACCATCTCAATCCCGACCTCAACGGCCGGCCGTCGCCGATCGTGCTGCGCCTGCTGGAGCTCAAGCATCCGGTGGCGTTCGAAAACGGCGACTTCTTCGCCCTCTACCAGCGGCCCAAGGAAGCCCTGGCGCCAGACCTGGTGACCTCCGAGGAACTGGAACTGCGTCCCGGCGAAAGCCGCGAGCTGAAGCTATCGGTGCAGGAGGGCAGCCGCTATGTCGGCGTGCTGGCCGCCTACCGCGACCTGCCGGAAGCCAGCTGGCGCTACGTCATCGCCGTGCCGCCGCAAGAGCGCACCCGTGTCGCCCTAAGCCTGGATGAGCGCGGCATCGCGCTGTTCGACCCGCTCGCCGAAGAAGGAAAATAAGCATGAGCCTGCACAAGGTTGTCTGGCAGGAAGGCATGCTGCTGCGTCCGCAGCACTTCCAGCAGAACGATCGCTACTACGATCACCAACTCAAGGCGCGCACCCAGAAGCTGGGCAGCTATGCCTGGGGTTTCTTCAATTTGGAGATCGACCGCCAGTTCCTCAACATGGGCAAGCTGGTGCTCAGCCAGGCCAGAGGCATCCTGCCGGATGGCACGCTGTTCGAGCTGGGCAGCGAGCGCGAGCCACTGGCGCTGGACATTCCGCCGAACACCGGCAGTACACCGGTATACCTCGCGCTGCCACTGGTCACCGGCAACCACATCGAAACGCGTCGCCCCGAACAGAAGGACGTGCTGGCGCGCTACACCGCCCATGAGCTGGATGTCGCCGACTCCAATGCCGGCGACAGCAGCACCAGCCAGGTCAGCACCGGGCTGCCGGATTTCCGCCTGCTGCTGGGCGAGCAGCAGAGCGACCAGGCCTACGTGAAACTGCAGCTGTGCGAGGTGCTCGACACCACGCCGGACGGGGTCATCAGCCTCGACCCCGAGTTCATTCCGACCTACGTCAACTTCCAGGCCTCAGGCTATCTGCTGTCCTGCCTGAAGGAAGTGATCAGCATGCTCGCCCACCGCGGCGACACCCTCGCCGAGCGCATCAGCGCCACCGGCAAGGTCGGTGGCGCCGAGGTCGGCGACTTCATGATGCTGCAGCTGATCAACCGTCACGAACCGGTGCTGCGCCACTACCTGGGCGTGGAGCAGGTGCACCCGGAGCAGATCTACCGCGACCTGCTTGGTCTGCTCGGCGAGCTGGCGACCTTCTCCAGCGAGAGCAAGCGCCCACGCCTGGAGGGTCGTTACCAGCACAGTGACCAGGGCGCGAGCTTCCGCAAGCTGATGGACGCGATCCGCCAGGTGCTGTCGATGGTGCTCGAGCAGCACGCCATTGAACTGCTGCTGCAGCAGCGCCAGTACGGCATCCAGGTATCGCCACTGCACGATCACAAGCTGCTCGGCACGGCATCCTTCGTGCTTGCCGCCAGCGCTCAGTGCGATTCGGAAACCCTGCGCACCCGCCTGCCGGCGCACCTGAAGATCGGCCCGGTGGAGCGCATCCGCCAGCTGGTCAACCTGCATCTGCCGGGCATCCGCATCAAACCGCTGCCTGTGGCTCCGCGGCAGATCCCCTTCCATGCCGGCAAGACCTATTTCGCGCTGGAACTCAGCGCCGAAGACCAGGCGCAGCTGGAGCGCTCCGGCGGCTTTGCCTTCCATGTGTCCGGTGACTTCGCCGGGCTCGAACTGAAATTCTGGGCGGTCAGGGACTGAGCGACATGATCAAGGAAATGGATTACGGACAGAACGACCACACGGTCATCGTCAACCGCGCCGGCGAGGCCCCGGCACAGAGCCCGTTGACCGACTTCGACACCCCGCCGCGCTTCGAGCAGCTGGAGGAGCGGATGATCTACGCCGCCCGCCTGCGCCCGGCGGAAACCTTCAACATCAGTCTCAATCCGCTGGTGGCCGCCGCCTCACCGCTGCTCTCGGAAGTGGTACGGCTCAAGCACAGCCTGGACAGCGAAGACCTGCAGGCACTGCACCGGCAATTGAGCAGCGCGATCAAGCTGTTCGAGCACCGCGCCCTGCACGACGGCGCCGAGAGCAGTCAGGTGATGGCGGCGCGCTACGTGCTCTGCACCATTCTCGACGAGGCCGTAGTGACCACGCCCTGGGGCAACGAGAGCGAATGGTCGCAGATGAGCCTGCTGTCCTCCTTCCACAACGAAACCTTCGGCGGCGAGAAGTTCTTCCAGCTGCTCGAGCGGCTATCGCGCAACCCGGTCAAGCACCTGCCGATGCTCGAGCTGATGTACCTGTGCCTATCCCTCGGCTTCGAGGGCAAGTACCGCGTGTTGCCGCGCGGCATGCTCGAGCTGGAAGCGGTGCGCGACAGCCTCTACCGGCAGATCAGGCAGATGCGTGGCGACATACCGCGCGAGCTGTCGCCGCACTGGGAGGGCCTCAAGGACACCCGCCGGCGCCTGGTGCGCATCGTACCCTGGTGGATGGTCGCGCTGTTCACCCTGATGTGCCTCGGGGTGATCTACGGCGGCTTCGCCTGGGTCCTCGGCGAACAACGCGAGAGCGTGCTGCAGCCCTATCGCTCGCTGGACATGGATGCCGGCGATTCCACCTTGTCAGGGATGAAATGAGATGAAGACGTTCTTCGGCAAACTCGGCGCCGTGCTGCGCCGAACCTGGGTCTGGAGCCTGCTGCTGGTCCTGCTGCTGGCGGTTCTGGTGTGGTTCGTCGGACCGCTGCTGGCGGTGAATGACCACCGCTTCTGGGAGTCATCCAGCAGTCGTCTGCTGAGCATCAGCGTCCTGTTCCTCGGCTGGGGCCTGGCCATGGTCTTCGCCAGCTGGCGCGCCAGCGTGCGCAAGAAGCGCGATGCCGAGGACCAGGACATTCAGGAGCAGCTGCGCCGCGACGGTCTGATCGGCGAGGAGCAACAGGAACTGCGCCATCGCTTCAAACAGGCGCTGCGCACCCTGAAAACCTCCAGCCTCTACCGCGGGCGCAGCGAGAAATGGCGCAGCGAGCTGCCCTGGTACCTGCTGATTGGCCCCCAGGGTAGCGGCAAGACCAGCCTGCTGGATTTCTCCGGGCTGGATTTCCCGCTCAACCGCAGCGAGCAGCAGCGCCTGACCAAGGACGTTTCAGGCACCCGCTACGCCGATTGGTACTTCGCCGATCATGCCGTGCTGATCGATACCGCCGGCCGCTATCTGACCCAGCCCGACGTCGCCGTCGACGGTAGCGCCTGGGACACTCTGCTCGGCCTGCTGCGCAAGCGCCGTGCCCGACCGCTCAACGGTGTACTGGTCAACCTGCCGGTGGATCAGCTGCTAGGCGGCAATGAACTGGAGCTGGAGAACCTTGCCCGTCAGGCTCGCCAGCGCCTGCATGAGATCTACCAGCGCCTGGGCGTCGATGTACCCGTCTATCTGGTGCTGAGCAAGGCCGATCGGATTCTCGGTTTCGACGAGTTCTTCGATCAGCTGTCCCGCGAGGAAAGCGATCAGGTGCTCGGCGCCAGCTTCCGTAAGGAGCAGGACGGCAGCGATGCGCAGGTGGTACGCGAGGAGTTCGAGGAACTGCTGCGCCGGCTGAACAGCCAGGTAATCATGCGCATGCACCAGGAACGTGACACCCAGCGCCGCGGACGCATCCTCGACTTTCCGCATCAGCTGGGGCAGATCGGCGAGCGCCTGAGCCTGTTCATCGAGCTCGCGTTTGCCGGCAACCGCTACCAGCGTGCCAGCCAGTTGCGTGGTTTCTACCTAACCAGCGCGCCGCAGCTGCGCGAAGGTCTCGACCCGCTCACTGCCGGCATCGGCCGCCAGCTCGGCCTGGCCAGCAGCGCTCTGCCGACCTTCCGCAGTGGTCGTGCACGCTTCATCAATCAACTGCTCAGCCGAGTGATCTTTCCCGAAGCCGAACTGGCGGGCCTCGACCAGCGCGAGGTCCGCCGCATCGACTGGGGCCAACGCGCGCTTTATGCGGGCGCCTTCGGTTGCCTAGTGCTGTTCGGCGGCGCCTGGGCACTGAACTTCTCCAGCAACCACGAGCGCCTCGAACAGCTGCGCGGCATCGCCCAGACGCTGGGCGGCGAACGCAAGACCATCGAGGTGGAAGACGAAGCACTGCGCACCCTCAAGGTGCTCGATGGCAGCTACGCGGCAACCCAAGTATTTCCGCCCAGGGACGATGTGTCCTGGCTACGCCGTGGTGGCCTGTATCAGGGCGAGGCGGTCGACCCGACATTGCACGACGCCTACCGCCGCGATCTGGAAACGCTGCTGCTGCCACGGGTCGCCCGGCAGCTGGAAGCGCAGATCCGCGCCAACCTGAATGATCGCGAACAGCTGCTCGGCAGCCTGCGCGCATACCTCATGCTGAACCTTGCCGAACGCCGTGATGCGGCGTTTCTCAAGGACTGGCTGGCCGCCGACTGGTCGCTGCGCCATCCCGGCAATGCCGTGGCACAGCAGGGACTCAACACGCACTTTGCGCGGCTGCTGGAAGAATCCTTTGCGCCGTATCAGCTGAACGACAATCTGGTGGCCAAGGCCCGTGCCCAGCTACGCAGCGAATCGCTGGCGGCGGTGGTGTACCGCATGCTGCGCGATCAGGCGCGCAACCTTCCCGACTATCGACTGAACACCCAGCTCGGCCCGCAGGCGCCACTATTCGTCGGTGGCGATTACACGATTCCCGGCTTCTATACCCAGCGCGGCTACCAAAAACTGTTCGTCGCTCAGGGCGCCGATCTGGTCAGCGAAATCCTCCGCGACAACTGGGTGCTGGGCGAAGGCGACAGCCTCAGCGCCAAGGACCTCGGCCGTCTGCTGGTGGAAATGGAGCAGCTGTACTTCCGCGATTATGCCGCGCACTGGAGTGAAGCGATCGCCCAGCTGAACATCCTCCCCGCCGGTAGTGCGGCCCTGGGTGCCGCGCAGCTCGCCGGGCTCACCGCTGCCAACTCGCCGCTGCTGCAACTGCTGCTGGAAGTACGCGAGAACACCCGCTTCGCCGGTCTGGCCGAGGCGACCGCCGGGGCCGGCGAGCTGGCCGAAGCGGCGCAAGGCGCGGGCGGCAAGCTCGGCAAGGCGGCCAAGCTGGCCACCGCTGCAGCCGAGCAGGCCCAGGCCGCCATGCTGAAGAATATCCCGGACACCGCGCGCAAGACCCTGGAGCGCCGCTTCGCACCGCTGCACCAGCTGCTCGACGAGAACGGCGCGGCTGGCCGAGAGCTGACGGCAAGCCTGCAGGCACTCGATGCTCTGCAATTGCAACTGGCCTCGCTGGCCCACGCCAGCGCACCGGAACAGGCCGCATTCGAGATGGCCAAGGCGCGCATGGGCGGTCAGCGCGACGCCATCAACCAGCTGCGCAGCAGTGCTGCTCGCCTACCGCAACCGGTCGGCAAGTGGCTGGGACTGCTGGCCGAGGACAGCTGGTCGCTGGTGCTCAGCGACGCCTATCACTACCTCAACCAGCGCTATCGCAACGAGCTCTACGCCAGCTACCGCGGTTCGCTGCGCGAGCGTTACCCATTCAGCGCCCACAGCGCCAGCGACGTCGCCCTCGCCGACTTCCGCGAGTTCTTCAAGGCCCAGGGCCTGGCGGACAGCTTCTTCGAGCGCTACCTCAAGCCCTTCGTCAGCGGCAGCGCCGGCCAGTACCGGTTACGCCGGGTCGACGGTCGCGGCCTGCCGTTGTCCGAGCAGTTCCTCGCGCAGATGAGCCGCGCGCAAACCATTCGCCGCAGCTTCTTCGCCGAGAACCCCAACGAGCCGCTGATCCTGTTCAAGCTCGAGCCCTATTCGCTGGATTCGAGCCTCGGCCGGGCCGACTTCCGCTTCGGCAACCAGCAGATGGAGTATCGCCACGGTCCGATCGTGCAGACCGCATTCCGCTGGCCAGCCGAGGCCGACGACGGGCGCACCAGCCTGGTGGTGGAAGAACTCGGCGGCCGTCGCGTCGGCATCGAGAAGAACACCGGGCCCTGGTCGCTGTTCCGCTTGATCGACCTAATGCAGGTCGACTACCACAGCGGCCGCGACGTGCTGATGCTCAAGGCCGATCTCGGCGGCCTGCGCGCCAACTACCTGCTGCATGCCCAGCGCTCGCCGAATCCGTTCGACCTCGCGCTGCTGCGCGGCTTCAAGCTGCCGGCAACACTGTGATGAGTGCAACGGTGTGCAGCTGGCGCAGCGCGGCGCGCACCGACACCGGCAAGGTGCGGGCGCGCAACGAAGATGCCTTCCTCGACCTGCCGCAGGCCGGCCTCTGGGCCGTGGCCGACGGCATGGGCGGACACCAGAACGGCGCGCTGGCGAGTCGCCTGATCGTCGAGCAGCTGGCCGATCTGTCCTCTACGGGCGACCTGCCAGAGCGGGTGCTGGCGCTGCGGTGCTGCCTGCACGAGCTGAATCGCCGGCTCAGCCAGGAACTGACGGTCACCGCCGAACGCCCGGACCCGGTGATCGGCAGCACCGTGGTCGCCCTGCTCGTGGAGGATGACCGCGCGGCATGCATCTGGGCCGGCGACAGCCGCTGTTATCTGTGGCGCAGTGGGCGGCTCTATCAGCTATCGCGGGATCATTCGCTGTTGCAGCAGCTGCTCGACGAGCAACAACTGACCCCCGTACAAGCAGCCAGGCATCCTGCGGCCCATGCGCTGACCCGCGCCATCGGGGCCAGTGAAAAGCTGGAGCTGGATATCCTCGAGTTCGACGTGTTTCCCGGTGACACGCTGCTGCTGTGCAGCGATGGGCTTCATCAAAGCATGTCCGCCGATGCCCTCGGTGCGGCACTCAGCCTGCCATCCACTCACCTGTCACTCGAAAGGCTGTTTCGTCAGGCATTGAAGGGGCCGGCGCGGGACAACCTTAGCGCCGTGGTGATCCGCCGATGAACGCACCGCAACTGCAGGCCAGCGACCTCACCTACTTTGCCCTGACGTCCACCGCGGCCACGCCAGCAGCGGTCAAACCGAAGACAGCCCCTGGCGAGCTGCCGGACGTGCTCGGTGGCCGCTACCGGATCGAGCGCCTGCTCGGCGTCGGCGGCATGGGTGAGGTCTATCGCGCGCGCGATCTGCTGCGCGAACAGTTTGGTGATCCGGAACCTTACGTGGCGCTGAAGACGCTCAGCGAGGATTTCGCCGAATACCCGGACGCCAGCGCGCTGCTCTACAGCGAGTACGCACTGACGACACGCCTCAGCCATCGGCATGTGGTGCGCCTGTACAACTTCGATATCGACCCGGCCAGCCAGCGCGCCTTCATCACCCTGGAACTGCTCAAGGGGCCAACCCTCGACCAACTGCTGTGCGAACGCCCGCAGGGCATAGCCTGGAGCGAACTGCAGGGCATCGCGCTACCGCTGCTGGAAGCGCTGAGCTATTCCCACAGCCTGGGCGTGCTGCATGGCGACCTGAAGCCGAGCAATGTGATGCTCGCCGAGGACGGCCTGCGCCTGTTCGACTACGGCCTCGGCCAGCCGCTGGAAGGCCTGCTACCCGGTCTGCCGCGCCTGTGTCGCACGCGTTTTGCGGCTTGGACGCCGCGCTATGCGGCACTGGAACTGCTCGACGGCGGCGAGCTGACCGCCAGCGCCGATATCTATGCGCTGGCCTGCGTGCTCTACGAACTGGCCAGCGGCAGCCATCCGTTTCGCCGGCTCAGCGCTCGCCAGGCCAAGGCGATGGAGCTGGATAGCACCCTGCAGCGCCCGCCGCAGCTTCCCGCGCATTGCTGGCCAGCCCTACGCACAGCACTGGCGTTCGACGCAGCGCAGCGCTCGATCGATGCAGCAGGCTTGCTGCAGGCCTTCAGCCGCCCCGCACCGAGCCGCTTGCAGCGCTGGTTCGGTCACTCCCACGGATGACATCAGGACAAGGAAAGCCCCATGTTCAACGCGGCCAATGAAACCCACTTCAGCCTGACGCTCGAAGGCGTGGAGCACGATCTGCAGGTCCTCGCCTTCAGTGGTCGGGAAGCCATCAGCCAACCGTACCGCTTCGACCTCGAGCTGATCAGCGAGCTGCCTGATCTGGATCTGCAGGCGCTGCTGCATAAACCCGCCTTTCTCGCTTTCGACCCCGCCGGCATGGGCATCCACGGCCTGGTCCACCGCATCGCCCAGGGTGAATCGGGCAAACGCTTGACCCGCTATCGCCTTACGCTCGTTCCGCAACTGGCCTATCTCGCGCATCGCACCAACCAGCGCATCTTCCAGCACCTCAGCGTGCCGCAGATCATCGCCCAGGTGCTCGAGGAGCACGGCATCCAGGCCGATGTCTACCGCTTCCAACTCGGCCCAGTGATCTACCCGCCGCGCGAATATTGCGTGCAGTACGACGAAACCGACCTGCACTTCATCCAGCGCCTGTGTGAGGAAGAAGGTATCCATTACCACTTCGAGCACAGCACCAGAGGTCATGTGCTGGTTTTCGGCGATGACCAGACCAGCTTCGCCAGACTCGGCCAGCCGACCGCCTATCTGCAGGACAACGGCATGACGGCCGACGAGCCGGTGATCAAGCGCTTCGCCGTGCGTGTCGCGACACGCACCAGCCGCGTCAGCCGTCGTGACTATGATTTCGAGCAGCCCAGATTACTGATGGAAGCGGCCTATCGCGCCGAGCCAGCACAGGCCTCCAACTCGCAACCAGACCTCGAAGACTACGACTATCCGGGTCGCTTCACCGAGCGCGCCCGTGGCAAGCAGATGTCGCAACGCGCTCTGGAGCGCCATCGCAGCGATTACCGCCTCGCCGAGGGCGGCAGCGACCAGCCGCAGCTGGTCAGCGGTCATCTACTGGAAATCTCCGACCACCCGCGCCGCGAATGGAACGACCTCTGGCTGCTCACCGAAGTGCTGCATGAAGGCAAGCAGCCGCAGGTGTTGGAAGAGTCGATCACCAATAACGTCGATACCGGTGACGGCTTTGCCCAGGGCTACCGCAACCGTTTCAGCGCCACGCCCTGGGACATTCCTTTCCGTCCGCCGCTGAACCATCAGAAGCCGAAGGTTCTCGGCAGCCAGACCGCCGTAGTTACCGGGCCGGCGGGCGAAGAAATCCACTGCGATGAATACGGCCGCGTGCGCGTCCAGTTCCACTGGGACCGCGAAGGCCAGGCCGACGACAAGACCAGCTGCTGGCTGCGCGTGTCGTCCAGCTGGGCCGGCGACCGCTACGGCGGCATCGCCATCCCGCGGGTCGGCATGGAAGTGCTGGTGACCTTCCTCGAAGGCGACCCCGATCAGCCGCTGGTGACCGGTTGCCTCTACCACAAGGAACACCAGGTTCCCTACGACCTGCCGGCGAACAAGACCCGCACGGTGTTCAAGACCCTCAGCTCACCAGGCGGTGGCGGCTACAACGAACTGCGCGTCGAAGACCGCAAGGGCGCCGAGCAGATCTACATTCACGCCCAGCGCGACTGGGACGAGAACATCGAGCACGACCAGAAGATCCGCGTCGGCCACGAGCGTCACGACACGGTGGAGGCCAACAGCTACAGCGAATTCCGCGCCGAGGAGCACCTGGCCGTTGCCGGCGACCGCAAGGTCGAAGTCAAACCCCACGACCACCTCACCGTCGGCCAGACCCAGCACATCAAGCTCGGCACTGCCCATCTGACCAAGGCCGGCCGCGAGATCCACCTCAAGGCCGGGCAGAAAATGGTCATCGAAGCCGGCATCGAGCTGACCCTCAAGGCCGGCGGCAGCTTCATCAAGCTCGACCCGGTCGGCATCACCGTCTCCGGCCCGCTGGCACGAATAAACGCCGGCGGCTCGCCGGGCAAGGGCTCGGGGATCAAGATCAAATCACCGGTGCTGCCGGGAATGGCCGATAGCGACAAGGCCGGAAGCCTACTGGAGCAGGCAATGCCAAGTGAGGCGGACAGCCTGCTCAGCAAACGCAAGCGCTCGCTCAATTTTTCAGGCTAAGAAAAGGACAGAGCCGGCTGCCCCGCCGGCTCGAACGCAAGGATGCATCGAACATGAACCAATCCAACCCGATCAGCTGGGCATACCCGTTTCCTGGCAAGGACAGCAGCAACAATGCGCTGCAGCTGCTTACGCATATGGCCCAGGCCAAGGGCGGGTTCTACCCCACCGGCGAGAACGGCTTATGGCATGGCGGCGTGCACTTCGACGAAGGCACGAGTGCTGCATTCGACCAGTCGAGTGTGCGCTGTATCGCCGACGGAGAAGTAATTGCCTACCGCATCGATGAGCGCTACCTGGTCAGCGAATTCACCGACGACATTCCGTTGGTCAAACGAGCGCCCTTTTCCACGGGGTTCGTTCTGGTCAAGCACAGCCTGCAGCCGCCGCCGCTGACGAACGCTGACGGCAGCATCGTCGAAGGGCAAACCCCTCCAAGCCTCACTCTCTACAGCCTGTACATGCACCTGCTGGATTGGGTGAGCTACCAGGCACAAGCGGACCTTCCGCGCCCCGCCTTCTGGGAAACCAAACGCTATACCGTGAATACGCAGCACGATGGCCTGAGCGTTCGCGCAGGCCCGAGCAAGCACACCACCAAGCTGTCGGAGCTGTCCAAGGGTGCCGAGATCACCATCGGCGAGACGGAAGGCGAGTTCAGCAAGCTGGTCAGCCTGATCAGCGGGACGGCACAACCCGCCCTATCAGCCGACGACGAGGGGCAACTGCCCGGCTATGTATCCACCAGCTTGCTCAAACCGCACAGCGAGCCAGCGGAATACGGCAAGGTCATCGTTCTCGACAGCGGGTTACCGATCAAGGCGGGTGACCTTATTGGCCATCCCGGCCTGTACCAGAACCACGACAGCGCCGCTCAGCGCATGGTCCATGTCGAACTGTTCAGCTGCGACGATGTGCCCGCCTTTATCGCCCGGAGCCGCGCCTGGGCCAGCCGCTTGCCGGACGACAAGAAAACCCTGCTCAAGGTCTACAAAGGTGCGAGCAAACTGATCACCCATCGGGACGATATCAATGCCGAGAACCCGCCCAAGTTGGACGACGATGGCACGCAGATCGGCGTCGACCTGATCATTCCGCAGTCCTTGCTGGATGGACTCTCCGCTTCGAGAAAAATCCAGGTCAAGGATGGTGCTGACAACATTATGCGCTGGTGGCAGCTGGACGGCCTGTTCGCCGACGCCAACGGCAATCCCATCGACGGCTGGCTCGCCGAACAGGAGCTGATCACTACTCGTCACAGCCCTTGGGAATGGGAAGGCTTCCAGTGCTTCGAGGAAACCGGAACGCCCATCGAAAAGCTCGCCTACGCCTTCAATGCCAGAGGCCTGCTAAGCGCAGACGAACAGCACAACTACCGGGCGCAGATCAGCAAAGCCGATGGCGGTCCAATCGTAACGCTCGCTCGACTCTACGATATCGCCGATACCAACAAGGATGGCGTATTGACCAGCGCTGAAATCCAAGCCGCGCTGACCAGGCCTTGGCACGCCCAAGTGCTTGGCCAATTGGTCGCCAAATATGAAAGCGAGTGGTTCTGGAACAAGGGCAAGTGGGATGAGCTTGATCCCTTGTTAGCGGAGGAGCCCGGAAAACCGAACCTTGTTTGGGAGGTGGAAAAGCAGCGAATCAAGACGTTGAGTTGGTGGAACGATCTGGCTGGGAGACATGGGATTCCTACGAGCGGAATAATGTGGAATATTTCACCAAACGGTTTCTTATCAAGCTTCGCCAACAGGGCTCTTCTGGTTTCTAGAGCAGCGCTTGCGTATATCATGAACTCAGCTTCCGACGAGATACTCGATAAGTACCTTCTTCCGATCAACAATACGCTTGAAGCATTTGAAATAAATACACCTCTTCGTATAGCACATTTTTTGTCTCAAATAGGGCATGAAACCGGAGAGCTGCGGTACTCTGCGGAACTCAGCTCTGGCAAACAATACGAAGGTCGTTCAGACCTAGGCAACACCCAAGCAGGCGACGGGCAAAAATTTAAGGGGCGCGGACTCTTGCAAATAACTGGGCGAAGCAATTACGAAGCCTGCGAAGCCTTTCTAAAAAACATAAAAGAGTTCGAAAACCTCGATATTACAAGTTCCACTGAGCGCGCAGAGCAGCTGGCGTGCAATCCAAAGCTAGCAGCACTCGCATCCGGCTACTACTGGGCTAAGCTGAAACCTAACTTAAATGCAGCCGCTGATAGCGATGACTTATTCTGGGTATCAGTCTACGTGAATGGATGGGCAAGGCAGGACAGACCATTCTACCCAAACAGAAGCAAAGAACCTAACAACATGCATCACCGCGCGCAAATGCTGGAACGAGCAAAGCGAGCTTTGGGAATTTTATGAAGAGAGTTATCACTGCAGTTCTTTCATTAGCTTATCTGCACGTATGCCATGCGGAAACTGCATCTGTGACAGAGATAATAGCCTATGAAGGCAAGGTCGCTGGAAGCGAAATTTTTATGACGCTATCGGAAACTGACGGCGATATTGTAGGAGGCTACCATTATAAAAAATATGGCACAGCCATACCGCTGCGAGGCTCAATTGAAAACAACCATATAATATTGATAGAAAAGTCCACCTTAGGCAAGGCAAAGATAAGTGCCGAGCTTGACAATCAATTGATGAAGGGCACCTGGAAAGGTGACAGGATTAGCCACAGTATTCATGCCAGCGCCCTCAGCAAAAGCTACAAAAATCTCATTAACGGAATAGACATTTCAAAAAATCACCCAAGTACTAATATAGCAATTAAATTTATAGACGGCAGAACCCAAAATCTTGAAATAGAGACCCTAACGGATACCACATCGATCGTGTTCGAGGACTACAACTTCGACGGCTTCCCTGATTTGAGAGTACTCGAGAGCAGCACTGGTTCCAATACAACTTACATTGCATGGACTTACGAGCCAAGCAAAAAAGCATTTGAATACTCTGAGGAAATGTCAATGCTGTCGAGCCCTAAGGTCCTGCATAGCGAAAGGGCAATACTATCCTTATCTCGAGATGGCTGTTGTCGTTACATCGCCTCCAAATCAGCGGGCCACGAAAAGCACTCTGTCGAATTCGAGTATGAGAAGCTTACAGGGGTTGAACGCGTAACTGATTTAAAAACAAATACAACCACAACTAGATTAATAAGCCAGAAATACTTCGAGCGAAAATATCTTACTCCCATGGGAGCTGATGGCTTATAGGTACTCCATCTTCAAAAAAGCAGAACAAGGATTGGTGGACGGAGAACATAACGATCAATCTTCTAGTTCTCCTTACGATCCGCCCGCACTCTACAAGCCGATGCCAATTTCGTAAGCCAACCGGATAAAGCAGCCGAGCCCGAACATTCTGTCCGATTATGATCTAAGATATGAAAGAAGGTAATTTTTACCGGAAAAAAACTAAGCGACTATATTAATTCTGTTGAGGTAGATTATGTAGAGGCTCGCAGAATAATCAACGGCTCTGATCAGCATTAACTTATAGCCGGCTATGCAAGAAAGCTTGAATCCATCCTAAGAAAAACGTCCTCGGCAAAGAAAAGCTTCGCTCCATGAGACACGTACGGTTTTTAGCTCTGCTTATCTCACTAACGATGACTACCAGCGCACACGCAAGCACTTACACCATTTCATCCAACGACGACGGGGTGCCGGACATCTATACAGCAGACATGGAAGCGGGCACTCTGACGATCAAGCAGGGAACGGAAACGACAATTATCACCGATATAGTTGGCTACGCAGGGCAGACAGCCAGAACGTTGGTACGGTTCAATGGCGGGCCCGCACTGAGCTATGAAAACTCTGGATCGAATACACATTTCGAAGTCTTTTATACCCTAAAAGTCAAAGATAATATCCCTCTTATCGACTGCATATACAGCAATATTCGCAACGGGCAGAATGGTGCCTCCATTCGAAAAGCTGTTTGCAACCTTAAAAAAATATTATCGAGCGATTACCAGGATACAGCTTTCCGTTACACAGACGCCTGGATTGAGGAATCTAATAGAGTGTCCCTACAATCTGTTATGGCCGAGCCTGCTGAAGCCGCTGTAACACCCCTCGGCAAGCTAGGCGATGTGCTTGTTGGGCTGCGCTACGACTCGATTGAAGATCTAATGTCTGCTACTCCGAAAACCATAGCTTCAGTAGCCGGGAAAACTTATGTAGTGACCATCGGTAACGCTTATTTGGTGTATGACGTCGATGGTGTTACAGCATCAGCGCTGGATGTGGAAACGGACCCTGTAGCACATTCATTGAAGCGCCTGACAGCTACAGAGCTATTGCAAGCTATTAAGAAAAACTAAATTTTCTCACCGCCTGATGCACCCACCCATTATTCATGCTTAGATTCATACACGCCATAACCTATACTATTATAGCGGTGCTGACTGTCCCACTTACCGCAGCAACGGAACGTCTACCACCATTTTTTTACTGCAAATCGAAATCCGACAAAACCCTAGAGTTATATAAACAGAACAATACGATCAGCTATAAATTTGGGCATCCGGGCCGCACACCCGACCTTGAATTAAATAGATTGGTGGATGAGGTTTACATATCAATAGGTAACGCGACCGGCAGCGAACTGAGTAACTCTGTCACGTTCACCAATAGCTCCTACTCGTATACGGTTATATCCACAATTAACAGAGTGACTGACGTCCAAATACCCGAGCACGGCATCCTAGTGAAGAAAAACTCAAAATACCTAAGTTATATCTCATGCATTCCAGCCTCCGTGCGCGGAAACCTGCTGGACGTTGAATAATTGCCTAAAGCGGCGACTACTTGTTGCCTGCGGTGCAAAACATACGACTTCTTATTGCCATCACCCCACAACCCTGCCATAAACGCGCACTCGCCATGACGCTACAAGGATGTACCGATGCGATTGCTGCGCCGAGCCCTGGGGGCTGTCTTGTTGTTGGCCGTGCTGGTCGTGGGGGTCGGGCTGTATTTCGTGGCCTACCCGAACCTTCCAGAGTACGAAGCGCCCGAAGCGCTGCATTATCTGGAGCAGTGGGACACCACGCAGCGGCAGACCTATTACTACACGCCGCAAGGCACCCAGGTTAAGGGACTGGAGTACGACTGGTTCCGTGCGCTGGAGCGGCCCTTCAGCCGGGACAGGTTCGCCACGCCCGACTACCTCGCGCGCTTCGGCTTTCTGGTCGATCCCGCACAGCAAGCCACCGCGCTGAACCCCGGCAACCTGCCGGTCGGCTTTGCCCGCCACGAGGATGATGAGACCGGTCGCGCCTATCTGGATGTGACCTGCGCTGCCTGCCACACCGGCGAGCTGCGCTACGGGGGTCAGGCCATTCGTATCGACGGCGGCGCGGCGATGCATTCGCTGGCCTCCACCGTGCCGACCTTGCGCGGTGGAGCCTTTGGCCAGGCGCTGGGCATGAGCATGGCCTTCACCTACTACAACCCGCTCAAGTTCCGTCGCTTCGCCGTGCAGGTGCTGGGCGAGCGTTACGAGCGGGACCGCGCGCAGTTGCGCCACGACTTCAAGCAGGTGCTCGACCGTCTGCTCGGTACGGCCTACAACGACTGGCACCGCGGGCTCTACCCCACCGAAGAAGGCTTCGGCCGTACCGATGCGTTCGGTCGCATCGCCAACAGCGTGTTCGGCGACACCATCGATCCGGCGAATTACCGCGTGGCCAACGCGCCGGTGAGCTACCCGCATCTGTGGGATATCTGGAAGTTCGACTGGGTGCAGTGGAACGGCTCGGCCATGCAGCCGATGGCGCGCAATATCGGCGAGGCGCTGGGTGTTGGCGCCACGCTGCGGCTGCTGCATGAGAACGGCCAGCCCGTCTCCGAAGCCGAGCGCTACGCATCGGGCGTTCGCGTACGAGACCTGCACAGGCTGGAAACCACGCTCATGCAGCTGGCCCCGCCCCGCTGGCCCGAAGACGTGCTGGGCGCGATCGATCTCACGCAGGCCAGCCTCGGTCGCGCGCTGTACAAGGAAAACTGCGCGCATTGCCACGACGCCAGGCCCAAGCCGGTCGACAAGCGTTTCGCTGCCGAGCGCGACCCCGAGTGGCGCATGAAGGTGATCCCCACCTCCTTCGTCGGTACCGATCCGACCACGGCCGACAATATCGCCGACCACCGCTTCGACCTGACCCGTCTGGGCTGGACTCAGGACGAGCTGGATCGTCTGGATGTGCAGCTGTATGGCGCGCCAGCCGGCCCGCTCGATCTCGCCAGCCTGTCCAGCGCCAAGGGGCTGGCCTATATCACGGCCTATGTCGAAGAGCGCGCCTACCGTGACGCCGGCATCGACGAGGTCGAGCGCGCGGAATTCGACGGCTTCGGCCTGCCGATCGGCGTGCAGGAACTGCGCGGCTACAAGACACGTCCGCTGGACGGCATCTGGGCGACGCCGCCGTTCCTGCATAACGGCTCGGTCCCCACTCTGTTCCAGCTGCTGTCGCCGGTCGCCGAACGGCAGAAGCAGTTCTGGGTGGGTAGTCGCGAATACGATCCGCAGCACGTAGGTATCCGCACCGAGCGCTTCGACGGCGGCTTTCTGCTGGATACCGCGATCACCGGCAACGGCAACCGCGGCCATGAATTCCGCGCCGGCTGCCGTGGCAACGGCGTGATCGGCCGGGCACTGGCACCGCACGAGCGCTGGGCGCTGGTCGAGTACCTCAAGGTGCTCGGCGACCCCCGCTTCGAGCCGCGCCTCGAGGAACTGCCGGCGCGCGCCCACAACCCCGGCCCACGCTGCCCCTGACCCGTACAAGGATCTGCCTCATGCTGACAAGACTCTGGCTCTGGATCGGCCGCCTGCTGGGCCGGCTGCTGCTTGCCGTCACTGCTATCGGCCTGGCCGGCTGGGCGATCGCCGCCGTGCACTTTCACCTCACCCATCGTGGCCCCGTCTCCAGCGAAGAGGTCATCGCGCCGACTGAAGCGGCCGACACCCAGGCGATCATCGCCGACGCCATCGCCGTGGTGGAACAGCACAGCGAGAACACCCGTGTGCTGCGCGACGCCCATGCCAAGGCCCACGGCTGCGTGCGCGCCGAGGTCAGCGTGCGCGCCGACCTGCAGCCCATGCTGCGCCAGGGCGTTTTCAGCGAACCGGGCAAGACCTGGCAGGCCTGGGTGCGACTGTCCAACGGCAACGCCTATCCGCAGTTCGACCGCATCCGGGACGCGCGTGGTATGGCGATCAAGCTGCTCGACGTGCCGGGGGAAAAGCTCTCGCGCGACCCGCGCCATGCCGGCGAGCAGGACTTCGTAATGTTCAACCATCCGGTGTTCTTCGTGCGCGACGTCGCCGAGTACCGCAGCAACTTCGCCGCCCAGGCGCAGGGCAAGAAGGCGCTGGCGTTCTTCCCGAGCGTTGATCCGCGCAGCTGGGAGCTGCGCCATCTGTTTATCGCGTTGCAGACCCTGGCGCCTGCACCGCAAAGCCCGGTTGCCACCACCTACAGCTCGGTGGCGCCCTACAAGTTCGGTCCGCATAACATCAAGTACCGGGTCATCCCGACGCCGGAGAACTGCCCGACCTACCAGCTGCCCGAGCAGAACCGCGACCTGCCGAATTTCCTGCGCAGTGCGCTCTACCAGCAGCTGTCCCTCGACCGCGCGCCCGCCTGCTTCGCCCTGCAGGTGCAGCGGCAGAACGCCGAGCACTACATGCCCATTGAGGACACCAGCATCGAGTGGGACGAAGCCATCGCGCCATTCGAGACGGTCGCCGACATCCGCCTCCCGCCGCAGGACTTCGACAGCCCCGAGCAGAATCTCGCCTGCGATAACCTCAGCTTCAACCCCTGGCACGCACTGCCGGAGCATCGCCCCATCGGCGGCATCAATCGGCTGCGCAAGGCGGTGTACGAGGCGATCAGCAGCTATCGGCTCGAGCGTAACGGCGCACTTTGACGCGACCGTCGTGGTCCATCCGCCGGCCGTTGCCGACCACGGGCCATCCGGTCCTGTCTTGCCGGGCAGAGCCCTGCTAGCATCAATCGGGACTCCATCGCCCGACATAGGCACCCGTTTGCAGCAGATGAGCGCCACCCTGTCCTCGTCTCCCGGTTCGGTGACCCTCGATCCAGGGGCTTCACCATTGCGGGCGCACATCGTCGGTGACTGGACCCTCGCCCATTACGCAGCGCTGCGTCGTGAGGTGCAGCGGCTCAGGGCGCGGATCGACGAGCGCAGCCAGATCGAGCTGAGCGGGCTGGGTGCACTGGATACGGCAGGCGCCGGCCTGCTGGTGGAATTGCTGGGGCCCGAGCGGATCGCCGCCATCGCCGCCTGGGCGCCGCAATTGCCGGTCGAACGCCTGGCGCTGCTGCGCACCGTCGCCAGCGCCCTGGATCAACCGGATGCCGCCGAGCCGCCGCGTGGCTATGCCTTCGGCGACATACTGGCCCACGTCGGTCGCACCGTCGCTGCGGTATGGAAGCAGCAGCGCATGCTGCTCGGCTTTATCGGCCTGACCCTGCAGACGCTGCTGCTCACCCTGCCAAGACCGCGGCGCTGGCGGCTGACCTCACTGGCCGTACATATCGAGCAGACCGGGCTGGACGCGGTGCCGATCGTCGCGCTGCTGACTTTTCTGGTCGGCGCGGTGGTGGCCTTTCTTGGCGCGACGGTGCTCGCCGACTTCGGCGCGACCATCTACACCGTCAACCTGGTGGGCTTTTCCTTCCTGCGCGAATTCGGCGTGCTGCTGGCGGCGATCCTGCTCGCCGGGCGCAGCGCCAGCGCCTTCGCCGCGCAGATCGGCTCGATGAAGTCCAATGAAGAGATCGACGCCATCCGCACCCTCGGCCTGAGCCCGTTCGAGCTGCTGGTGCTGCCGCGGGTGCTGGCGATGCTGATCACGCTGCCGATCCTGACCTTCGTCGGCATGCTCAGCGGCATCGCCGGCGGGCTGGTGGTGTGCGTGCTGGCGCTGGACATCTCGCCGACGATGTTCTTCAACATCATGGCGCGCGATATCGCCGTCAGCCATTTCCTGGTCGGGCTGAGCAAGGCCCCGATATTCGCCTTCATCATCGCGGTGATCGGCTGTCTGGAAGGCTTCAAGGTCAGCGGCAGCGCGCAGTCGGTGGGCGAGCACACCACCTCCAGCGTGGTCCAGGCAATCTTCATGGTGATCCTGCTGGACGCCATCGCCGCGCTGTTCTTCATGGAGATGGGTTGGTGACGAGCAACGACTCGCTGATTCAGGTACGCGGACTGGTCAATCGCTTTGGCAGCCAGACCGTGCACGAGAATCTCGACCTGGACATCCGCCGTGGCGAGATTCTCGGCGTGGTCGGCGGTTCTGGCACCGGCAAGTCGGTGCTGCTGCGCAGCATCGTCGGCCTGCGCCGGCCCAACGCCGGCAGCGTAACGGTATTTGGCGAGAACCTGCTGGAACTGTCGGCCGCGCGCCGCTCACAGCTGGAACGACGCTTCGGCGTGCTGTTCCAGCGTGGCGCACTGTTCACCTCGCTGAATCTGCAGGAGAACGTCGCCCTGCCGCTGATCGAGCACGCCGGCCTCGAACGCAAGGATGCCGAGCATCTGGCGCGACTGAAGCTGGCGCTGGCCGGCCTGCCAGCGGACGCCGCCTGCAAGTACCCCGACGAGCTGTCCGGCGGCATGATCAAGCGCGCCGCCCTGGCCCGGGCGCTGGCGCTGGACCCGGAAGTACTGTTTCTCGACGAGCCCACCGCCGGCCTCGACCCCATCGGCGCGGCAGCCTTCGACCAGCTGATCCTGACCCTGCGAGACGCGCTGGGCCTCAGCGTGTTTCTGGTGACCCACGATCTGGATACGCTCTATACCATCTGCGACCGGGTCGCCGTGCTGTCGCGCAAGCGCGTGCTGGTGGCCGATCGCCTGGAGGTGGTGGAAGCCACCGACGACGCCTGGATTCGCGACTACTTCCACGGCCCACGTGGCCGGGCGGCGCAACAGGCTGCCGACTTGCAGGAGACCTGACATGGAAACCCGTGCCCATCACGTGCTGATCGGCCTGTTCACCGTCCTGGCAGTCGGCGGCGCCCTGCTGTTCGCCCTCTGGCTGGGTAAGTCGAGCATGGATCGCGAATACAACTATTACGAGATCAGCTTCAATCGCGCGGTCAGCGGGCTGTCCAACGGCAGCTCTGTGGAGTACAGCGGCATCAAGGTCGGCGACGTCGAAGCGCTGTGGCTCGAGCCGGACGACCCGCGCAAGGTGCGGGCGCGCATCCGCGTCTATTCCGGCACGCCGATCAAGCAGGACACCCGCGCCCGTCTGGCGCTGGCCAACATCACCGGCAGCATGATCATCCAGCTGCACAGCGGCACGCCGCAGAGCCCGCCGCTGGAGGGCAAGCGCGGCGAGCCGCCGCTGATCATCGCCGACCCGTCGCCGCTGAGCGCGTTGCTGGAGAACGGCGAAGACCTGATGACCAACATCAACAACCTGCTGCGCAGCGCCAACCTGATGCTCTCCGAGGACAACGCCGGGCGCATCGGCCGTACCCTGGCCAATCTGGAGCAGGCGACCAGCGTGCTGGCCGAACAGCGTGGCGATCTGAGCGAAGCGCTGACCCAGCTCGCCCAACTGGGCCAGCGGACCAACACTGCGCTGGAGGAAATCACCCGCCTGACCCAGAACGCCAACGGCCTCATCGACGATGAAGGTCGCCAGCTGCTGAGCACTGCCGGCGAGTCGATGGCGGCACTGGAACGCGCCACCTCGCGGCTGGACGCCCTGCTGGCAGACAACCAGGGCGCGCTGAACAACGGCCTGCAAGGCTTCAGCGATCTGGGCCCGGCGATCAACGAACTGCGCGGCACCCTCGGCGCGCTGCGTCGCGTCACCCAGCGCCTCGAAGACAATCCAAGCGGTTTCCTCCTCGGCCGCGAGAAGATTCAGGAGTTCACCCCATGAGCCGCCTAGCGCTGTTCCGCCCTCTCGCCCTCGCGACGCTGCTCGGCACGCTTTCGGCCTGCACCTTGCTGCCCGACGCCGAACCAATCCGGGTGTTTCTGCTGCCGACCGGCGACGTGCCGGCAAATCAGTCCACTGGCACCTTGCGCCAGGCACTGCGTATTCATACCCCCCATGCAAGCCGCATCCTTGCCGGGCCACGCATCGCCGTGGTGCCGAACGGCAACCAGATCAGCAGCTATCAGGGCGCGCGCTGGGGCGATGCGGCACCGACGCTACTGCGCGACCGCTTGGTCGAGCAGTTCAGGCAAGGCGGGCAGGCAGCGGCAGTGAGCAATGAGGAAAGCAACCTGTTCGCCGAGCTGGAGCTGTTCAGCGATCTGAGGGCGTTTCAAAGCGAATACATCGACGGCCGCCCTCATGTGCGGATCCGTCTCGACGCGCAGCTCGCCTCGACCGCTGACCAGCGGATTCTCGCCAGTCGCCGCTTCGACATTCTCCAGCCCGCCCACAGCCCACAACTGGAAAGCGTCGTAGATGCCTTCGCCCAGGCCAGCGACGAGCTGAGTCAGCAGTTGCAAGGCTGGGTCGTGGCGGTAGCAAAAAGCCATCCCGCGCAGTGAAAACCGGCGAAAAAGTCGATTAAAGACGCTGAACCGCAGTTTTATTGACTCAGGCTAAGCGTAACCTTCAGGGCAATCGCTTAGCATGCGAACTATCGCTTCAAGTAAGGAACGCCCATGAAAGCGCCAGCCCAGAAAAATCTTCGACGGGTGCTGTTCGCGCTCGTCGCGCTCGTGGTAATCGGCCTGCTGGCATGGTCGGAGTTGCGCACGGATGGCTTGGGCGAGGGCTTTGCCAGCGGCAACGGCCGGATCGAGGCCACCGAGATCGATGTGGCGACCAAGCTCGGTGGGCGCATCCGCGAGATCACCGTCGACGAGGGCGACTTCGTCCAGCCGGGCCAGATCATCGCGCGCATGGATACCGAAGTGCTCGACGCCCAGCTCAACCAGGCCCGCGCCCAGGTGCGCCAGGCGGAAAACGCCATACTCACCGCCCAGGCGCTGGTTACCCAGCGCGAGAGCGAGAAGGCCACGGCCGAAGCGGTGGTGCTGCAACGGCGCGCCGAGCTGACCGCCGCGCAGAAACGCCACCAACGTACCAAGACGCTGGTCGACCGCAACGCCATGCCGCGCCAGCAGTTGGACGACGACCTTGCCGCCATGCAGAGCGCCCAGGCCGCGCTGGCCGCCTCCCGCGCACAGGTGCTGTCCGCCGACGCCGGTATCGCCGCCGCCAGGTCCCAGGTCATCGAAGCGCAATCTGCACTGGAGGCAGCACAGGCCAGCGTGGTTCGGCTGCAAGCGGACATCACGGATAGCGAACTGAAGACCGATCGCGTGGCGCGCGTGCAGTACCGCGTGGCGCAACCGGGCGAGGTACTCGGCGCCGGCGGCAAGCTGCTCAATCTGGTCGACCTGGCCGACGTCTACATGACCTTCTTCCTCCCCGAGCGCCAGGCCGGCCGGGTGGCGATGGGCAGCGAGGTGCGCCTGGTGATCGATGCGGCGCCACAGTACGTGATTCCCGCCAAGGTCACTTATGTCGCCAGCGTCGCGCAGTTCACGCCGAAGACGGTGGAAACCGAGAGCGAGCGCGAGAAGCTGATGTTCCGGGTCAAGGCGCGGATCGATCCGGAACTCCTGAGAAAACACATGGAGCAGGTCAAGACCGGGCTGCCCGGCATGGCTTATCTGAAGCTAGACGCTGACACCGAATGGCCGGCGCACCTGCAGATCAATGTCGGCAAATGAACCAGTCTCCTGACCCGGTCG
Source organism: Stutzerimonas kunmingensis (assembly GCF_021432085.1). Lineage (GTDB taxonomy): Bacteria > Pseudomonadota > Gammaproteobacteria > Pseudomonadales > Pseudomonadaceae > Stutzerimonas. The sequence continues at coordinate 4,606,548 of NZ_CP090366.1, forward strand.
CCGTGATCAGCGGAGTCAGCCTGCAGTACGGCAAGACCCGCGCGCTGGATGACCTCAGCCTGAGCCTGCCGGCGCGCTGCATGGTCGGCCTGATCGGTCCGGACGGGGTCGGCAAGTCGAGCCTGCTGGCGCTGATCGCCGGTGCGCGCAAGTTGCAGCAGGGCCAAGTGCAGGTGCTCGACGGCGACATGGGCGATGCCGGCCACCGCCGTGCGGTCTGCCCGCGTATCGCCTACATGCCTCAGGGGCTGGGCAAGAACCTCTACCCCACGCTGACGGTGTTCGAGAACCTCGAGTTCTTCGGCCGCCTGTTCGGCCAGGACGCCGAGGAACGGCACTGGCGCATCGCCGAACTGACCCGCAGCACGGGCCTCGCGCCCTTCGTCGAACGCCCGGCGGGCAAGCTCTCCGGAGGCATGAAGCAGAAGCTCGGCCTCTGCTGCGCACTGATCCACGATCCCGACCTGCTGATTCTCGATGAGCCCACCACCGGCGTCGATCCACTGTCGCGCGCGCAGTTCTGGGAACTGATCGAACGCATCCGCCACGAGCGCCCGCAGATGAGCGTATTGGTCGCTACCGCCTACATGGACGAGGCGCAGCGCTTCGACCATCTGGTGGCGATGGACGCCGGCAAGGTGCTGGCCACCGGCACACCGGCCGAGCTGCTGGCGCGCACCGGCAGCGACTCGCTGGAGCAGGCCTTTATCCGCCTCCTGCCGGAAGCCAAGCGCAGCCAGCATCGTGAACTGGTCATTCCACCACAGCCGCACAGTGACAGCATCGCCATCGAGGCTCACGGCCTGACCATGCGTTTCGGCGATTTCGTCGCGGTGGACCAGGTCAATTTCCGCATCTCCCGCGGCGAAATCTTCGGCTTCCTCGGCTCCAATGGCTGCGGCAAGACCACCACCATGAAGATGCTCACCGGCCTGCAGCCGGCCAGCGAGGGCGACGCCCTGCTGTTCGGCAAACCGGTGGACCCGCACGACATGCAGACCCGCCAACGCGTCGGCTACATGTCCCAGGCCTTCTCGCTGTACAGCGAGCTGACCGTGCGGCAGAACCTCGAGCTGCATGCGCGACTGTTCCACCTGCCGGCGGAGCGGCGCGCCACGCGCATTCAGGAGATGCTCACCCGCTTCGATCTCACCGGCGATGCCGAAAGCCTGCCCAGCAGCCTGCCGCTGGGCGTGCGCCAGCGCCTGTCGCTGGCCGTGGCGGTGATCCACAACCCGGAAATCCTCATCCTCGACGAGCCCACCTCCGGGGTCGATCCGGTGGCGCGCGATGGCTTCTGGGAGTTGCTGGTGCAGCTGTCGCGCGAGGACGGCGTGACCATCTTCATCTCCACCCATTTCATGAACGAGGCACTGCGCTGCGACCGCATCTCGCTGATGCATGCCGGACGGGTGCTCGATAGCGACACGCCGCAGGCGCTGATGGCCAAGCGCGGCCTGCCGACGCTGGAAGAGACCTTTATCGCCTACCTGGAAGAGGCCGCCGCCGCGCATGCCGCCGACCAGCCAGCAGCGACAACCGCCGCAACGGGAAATCCCACCCAGCCGACAGGCAATAGCGGCCGCCAGGCCCGCTTCAGCATTCGCCGCCTGCTCAGCTACACCCGCCGCGAAGCCATGGAGCTGCGCCGCGACCCGATTCGGGCGACGCTGGCGATGCTCGGCAGCGTGCTGCTGATGTTCATCATGGGCTACGGCGTCAGCTTCGACGTGGAGAACCTGACCTACGCCGTGCTCGACCGCGACCAGACCACCACCAGCCAGCACTACCTGCTGAACATGGCCGGCTCGCGCTACTTCATCGAACAGGCGCCGCTGGCCAACCATGCCGAGCTGGACCAGCGCATGCGCAGCAACGACATCAGCCTGGCGGTGGAGATTCCGCCGAATTTCGGCCGCGACCTCAAGCGCGGCGCTGTGCCGCAAGTCGCGTTCTGGATCGATGGCGCCATGCCGATGCGCGCCGACACCATCAAGGGCTATGTGCAAGGCATCCACCTTAACTACCTGCAGCAGCTGGCCCGCGAGGCGGGCGTCGACGGGCAACTGGCACCGGCTGACGTGGCCATTCGTTATCGCTACAACCCGGACGTGCAGAGCCTGCCAGCCATGGCACCGGCGATGATCCCGCTGCTCCTGATGATGATCCCGGCGATGCTCACTGCCCTGGGCGTGGTGCGCGAAAAGGAACTGGGCTCGATCACCAATTTCTACGTCACGCCGACCACCCGCCTGGAATTCCTGCTCGGCAAGCAACTGCCCTATATCGCTCTGGGCATGTTCAATTTCGCCACCCTGGCGCTGCTGGCGGTGTTCGTCTTCGGTATTCCGATCAAGGGCAGCATCCTCACCCTCTGCCTTGGCGCGCTGCTCTACGTGACCTGCGCCACCGGCCTGGGCCTGCTGATGTCGTCGATATTGAACAGCCAGATCGCGGCGATCTTCGGCACCACCATCGTCACCCTGCTGCCGGCCATCCAGTTCTCCGGACTGATCCATCCGGTTTCTGCGATGGAAGGTGCCGGTGCCTTCATCGGCAAACTCTACCCGACCAGCCACTTCCTGATCATCAGCCGCGGGGTGTTCTCCAAGTCGCTGGGGCTGGCGGAGCTGTACCCCTATTTCATTCCCATGCTGCTGGCGATCCCGCTGCTGACCCTGCTCAGCGTCGCCGGCCTGCGCAAGCAGGAGAAATGACATGGGCGGCCTGCGACGCAAACTCGGCAACATCTTCCAGCTCGGCCTCAAGGAACTGCGCAGCCTCTACCGTGACCCGGCGATGCTGGTGCTGATCATCTATTCATTCACCCTGGCCATCTACGAAGGCGCCACCGCGATCCCCGAGGCGCCACATCGGGCTAGCATCGCGGTGGTCGACGAGGATCGCTCACAAGCCTCGCGGCGCATCATCAATGCCTTCCAGCTGCCCTACTTCATCGAACCGAAAGCCATCACCCTGCAGGAGATGGACAGCGGCATGGACGATGGCCTCTACACCTTCACCTTGAACATTCCGCCACGCTTCCAGCAGGACCTGCTCGCCGGCCGCCAGCCGACCATCCAGCTCAACGTCGATGCCACCCAGGTCAGCCAGGCCTTCACCGGCGCCGGGCACATTCAGCAGATCATCGCCAGCGAGACCGCCGAGTTCGTTCGCCGCTATCGCAGCAGTGACGCGCTGCCCGTCGAGGCGGTGGTGCGCACGGCGTTCAACCCCAACCTCAGCCGGGCCTGGTTCGGCGCGGTGAACGAGGTGATCAACCAGATCACCATGCTGGCGATCATCCTTACCGGCGCGGCGCTGATCCGCGAACGCGAGCACGGCACCATCGAACACCTGCTGGTGATGCCGGTGACCCCATTCGAAATCATGGTCGGCAAGGTCTGGGCGATGGGCCTGGTGGTGCTGGCCGCAGCGGCGTTCGCCCTGCGCTTCGTGGTGGAAGGCTGGCTGGATATCCCGATCCAGGGCTCGCTGTGGCTGTTCGCCGGCGGCGCGGCGCTGCACCTGTTCGCCGCCACCTCGATGGGCATCTTCTTCGGCACGGTGGCGCGCTCCATGCCGCAACTGGGCCTCTTGGTGATCCTCACGCTGATTCCGCTGCAAATCCTCTCCGGCGGGGTGACGCCGCGCGAGAGCATGCCGGAGCTGGTGCAGAACATCATGCTGGTGGCACCCACCACGCATTTCGTCGAGCTGGCCCAAGCGATCCTGTTCCGCAGCGCCGGCCCATCCATCGTCTGGCCACAGCTGCTCGCGCTGGGCGTGATCGGCACGGTGTTCTTTCTTGGCGCGCTATCGCGACTACGGGTGTCGTTGCGCTAGCGGCTACGCTTCCTTCAATACGCCCGCCTCGCCAGGCCAACCGCTCTAGCCCAGAGCTTTATGGCATCACGCCAGCATCCTGTGTTTATGTTGGTAACCACACGGTTACCCAACGCCCCGAAGCGCTCGGGAATTTTTGTATCAGTGGCCGGTCTATCGTGCCGACATGCTAAGAGCCTGACGCTCGACAGCGCGCCAAGGAAGCCCCATCACTATGCGCATTCTCGTTACTGGCGGAGCCGGATTCATCGGCTCCGCACTGATCCGCCATCTCATTCTCGATACCGAGCACAGCGTGCTCAACCTGGACAAACTGACCTATGCCGGCAACCTGGAGTCGCTGGCAGCCGTGGAAGACAACCCGCGCTATCAGTTCCTCCAGGCCGACATCGCCGATCGTGAGCGGGTCAGCGAGGCGCTGCTGGAGTTCCAGCCGGACGCCATCATGCATCTGGCCGCCGAGTCCCACGTCGACCGCTCCATCGACGGCCCGGCCGAATTCATCCAGACCAACATCGTCGGCACCTATCAGCTGCTCGAGGCCACCCGCGCCTACTGGCAGAGCCTGCCGGTCGAGCGTCGCGAGGCCTTCCGCTTCCACCACATCTCCACCGACGAGGTCTACGGCGACCTGCATGGCGTCGACGACCTGTTCACCGAGACCACACCCTACGCGCCCAGCTCGCCCTACTCGGCCAGCAAGGCCTCGTCGGATCACCTGGTGCGCGCCTGGCAGCGTACCTACGGGCTGCCGGTGCTGATCACCAACTGCTCGAACAACTATGGCCCGTATCACTTCCCCGAGAAGCTGATCCCACTGGTCATCCTCAATGCCCTCGATGGCAAGCCGCTGCCGGTCTATGGCGATGGCTCGCAGATCCGCGACTGGCTGTTCGTCGAAGACCACGCCCGCGCGCTGTTCAAGGTGGTTAGCGAAGGTGTGGTCGGCGAAACCTACAACATCGGCGGCCACAACGAGCAGAAGAACATCGAGGTGGTGCGCGGTATCTGCGCACTGCTGGAAGAGCTGGCGCCGAGCAAGCCTGCCGGGCTTGCGCGCTATGAAGACCTGATCACCTTCGTCAAGGATCGCCCGGGCCACGACCTGCGCTACGCCATCGACGCCAGCAAGATCGAGCGCGAGCTCGGCTGGGTGCCGCAGGAAACCTTCCAGACCGGCCTGCGCAAGACCGTGCAGTGGTACCTGGAAAACCTCGAATGGTGCCGTCGCGTTCAGGACGGCAGCTATCAACGCGAGCGCCTTGGCGCCCTGGAGAACGCATGAAAGGAATCATCCTCGCCGGAGGCTCCGGCACCCGTCTGCACCCCATCACCCTTGGCGTATCCAAGCAGCTCTTGCCGATCTACGACAAGCCGATGGCCTACTACCCGATTTCGGTGCTGATGCTCGCTGGCATCCGCGACATCCTGCTGATTTCCACCCCGCAGGACCTGCCTCAGTACAAGAACCTGCTGGGCGACGGTAGCCAGTTCGGGGTCAACTTCAGCTATGCCGAGCAGCCCTCGCCGGATGGCCTGGCGCAGGCCTTCCTGATCGGTGAAGAATTCATCGGCGATGATTCGGTGTGCCTGATCCTCGGCGACAACATCTTCCACGGCCAGCACTTCACCGAGAAGCTGCAGCGTGCCGCGGCCCAGCCAAGCGGCGCCACGGTGTTCGGCTACTGGGTCAAGGACCCGGAGCGCTTCGGCGTCATCGACTTCGATGAGAGCGGCAAGGCACTGTCCATCGAAGAGAAGCCGAAGAAGCCGAAGTCCAGCTACGCGGTGACCGGCCTGTACTTCTACGACAACGACGTCATCGAGATCGCCAAGTCGATCAAGCCCTCGCCACGCGGCGAGCTGGAGATCACCGACGTCAATATGGCCTACCTCGAACGCGGCGACCTCAACGTCGAGCGCTTCGGCCGTGGCTTCGCCTGGCTCGACACCGGTACCCACGACAGCCTGCTGGAAGCCTCGCAGTACGTGCAGACCATCGAGCATCGCCAGGGTCTTAAGGTCGCCTGTCTGGAAGAGATCGCCTACCAGAACAAGTGGATCGACCGCGAGCAGCTGCTGCGCCGCGCCGACGCTCTGGGCAAGACCGGCTACGGCCAGTACCTGTTCAAGCTGGCGGGTGAAGACGCATGAAGGTCGTCGAAACCAGCATTCCCGACGTACTGATCATCGAGCCCAAGGTCTTCGGCGACGAACGCGGTTTCTTCTACGAGAGCTTCAACGCGGCCGCTTTCGAAGCGGCCACGGGGCTCAAGCGCCAGTTCGTCCAGGACAACCACTCCAAATCCCAGCGCGGCGTGCTGCGCGGTCTGCACTACCAGATCCAGCAGCCGCAGGGGAAACTGGTGCGCGTGGTGGCCGGCGAGGTGTTCGACGTCGCTGTCGATCTGCGCAAGAGCTCACCGAGCTTCGGACGCTGGTTCGGCACTCACCTGAGTGCGCAGAACCAGCACCAGCTGTGGATCCCCGAAGGTTTCGCGCATGGCTTCGTGGTGCTCAGCGAAAGCGCCGAATTCCTCTACAAGACCACCGACTACTACGCGCCGGAGCACGAGCGCAGCCTGTTGTGGAACGATCCGGAGCTCGGCATCGAATGGCCGTTCGACGAAGCACCGCAACTGTCCGCGAAGGACCAGGCTGGCAAGCGCCTCAGCGACGCGGAGCTGTTTCCATGAAAATCCTGATCACCGGCAGCAAGGGGCAACTCGCCCGTGAGCTGCAGTTGGAGCTGGCGGGCGCCGGCAAGCTGCTGGCGCTTGGGCACAACGCACTGGACCTGTCCGACTCGGATCAGGTTCGCGAACAGGTACGCCTGTTGCGGCCGGATCTGATCATCAATGCGGCGGCCTACACCGCCGTCGATCCGGCGGAAAGCCACCGTGAACTGGCCTTCGCGGTCAACGCACGCGGTCCACAGGTGCTCGCCGAAGAGGCTGCACGTCTTGGCGTGCCGCTGATCCACTATTCCACCGACTATGTGTTCGACGGTCGCAAGGCCGAACCCTACTGCGAAGCGGACGTACCGCAACCGCTTAGCGTCTACGGCGCGAGCAAGCTGGCCGGCGAACAAGCGATTCAGGCGGTCGGCGGCGAATACCTGATCCTGCGTACCAGCTGGGTTTACTCGCAGCACGGCAAGAACTTCCTGCTGACCATGCAGCGCCTGCTGCAGGAGCGCGATGCCCTGTCGGTGGTCAGCGACGAGATCGGCGCGCCGACCTGGGCCGCCACCATCGCCCGCACCACGGCAGAAATGGTACGCAAGCGAAGTGCAGGCGAAGCAGGCCCCAGCGGTCTGTATCACCTCACCGCCAGCGGCGAGACCTCCTGGTACGGCTTCGCCTGCAGCATTGCCGAACAGCTTCGCCAGCAGGGCCGTCTGCGCGCCGAGATCACGCCGATCCTGTCCAAGGACTACCCGACCGCTGCCCAGCGTCCGCTCAATTCCCGCCTGAACTGCGCACGCCTGCAACAGGACTGGGGCATCCGCCTGCCGGACTGGGAGACGGCACTGCACGAGTGCCTTGCCCAATCCCGGCACTTCGATGCAGCGAACGCGCCCCAGACCGCTGCAGCCGGTCGCTGAGGCAACAGCGGCTAGGCCTCACGGCTGCCTCTGCCACTCTGCTCCGATCCGGCCAGCTCGATAAGCGACGCTGAACGCCGGCACGCTCTGCGTGCATAATGCGCCCGACATCCAGGCGCCCACGCATGACTGCACTGCATCCACCCCGCCGCCCTCGCTGGCGCAACCTCGCCCTGCTGGCCTTGCTGCTTGCGCCTCTGCTCTGGCCGCTGCAGCAGCTCGCCGAGCGCTACTACCGCAACGAGCTGACCGAGCAGAATCGTCAGACCCTCGACCTCTACGTCGCCAACCTGCTCGGCACGCTGAACCGCTACGAGGTGCTGCCGCGCATCCTCGGCGACCTGCCGGCTTTGCGCGCCGTCCTGCAGCAGGCCGAAGCGCCGGCCGTGCGGGACAATGCCAATCGCCTGCTCAAACGCCTGCGCAACCAGACCGGGGCCGACGTGATCTATCTGATGAACACGGACGGCAATACCCTGGCGGCCTCCAACTGGGACGAGGAAGACAGCTTCGTCGACCGCAACTTCGCCTTCCGCCCCTATTTCCGCCAGGCCATGGAAGGTCGCCCGGGGCGTTTCTTCGGCCTAGGCACCACCTCCGGCAAGCGCGGTTACTACTTCGGCGCCGCCGTGCGCGACGAGCGCGGCATCCTCGGCGTGCTGGTGGTCAAGGTCGACCTCGACCATACCGAGACGCTCTGGGGCAACACCCCGGAGCAGCTGCTGGTGACCGACAACTTCGGCGTGGTGATTCTCACCTCGCGCCCGGAATGGCGTTTCCGCGCGACCCGCGGGCTGGGCGTCGACGAGCGCGAACAGATCGCCTTCGATCAGCCCTATCCAACCCTGTATCCACAGGACCTGACGCTGGACATCGATGCCTGGCTGATCCAGAGCCGTGAGCTCAAGGAGACCGGCTGGACGGTGCGCATCCTCGCGCCGATCAACCTGATCGAGCGACCGGTGCGCACCGTGGTCGCCATCGGCGCCGCCACACTGCTGGCGCTGCTGCTCTGGATCGGCCTGCTGATGCAGCGCCGCCGGCACTTCATCGAACGTCTGGCGCTGGACACCCAGGCGCGCCAGCAGCTCGAACAGCGCGTGCTGGAACGCACGCGCGACCTGGAAGCGCTGAACAGCCGGCTCAAGGTCGAGGTACTGGAGCGCGAGCAGGCGCAGCAGGAACTGGTGCGCGCCCAGGACGAACTGCTGCAGGCCGGCAAGCTGTCGGCGCTGGGCACCATGTCGGCGAGCATCAGCCACGAACTCAATCAGCCGCTGGCGGCGATCCGCAGCTATGCCGACAACGCCGGGGTGCTGCTCGACCAGCAGCGCAACGCCGAAGCCCGCGACAACCTGCGGCTGATCAGTGAACTGACCGCGCGCATGGCGTCGATCATCGCCCACCTGCGCGCCTTCGCCCGTCGCGACCAGCACGCGCCGGAGCGGGTCGCGCTGCAGCCGGCGCTGGACGACGCCCTGGCCCTGCTCGCCAAGCGCCGCCAGGCCATGGGCGTGGAGCTGATCCGCGACCTGCCGGAGGCCACCCTGTGGGTGCAGGCCGGCGAGACGCGGCTGCGGCAGATCCTCGCCAACCTGCTGGCCAACGCCCTCGATGCGCTGGCCGAGCGGCCGCAACCGCGACGCATCTGGCTGCGCGCCGAACTGCAGGGTGACGGCGTGTTGCTCAGCCTGCGCGACAACGGCCCCGGCTTCAGCGAGGAAGCGTTGCAGCGTGCCCGCGAGCCGTTCTTCACCACCAAGACCAGCGCGCAGGGGCTGGGCCTCGGCCTGGCGATCTGCGATACCCTCACCCGCGCCTTGGGCGGTGAGCTGCGCATGAGCAACCATCCCGAGGGTGGTGCGCAGCTCGGCCTGTTTCTGCGTTGCGCCGAGCCCGGCGTCGCCTTCCCCACCGAGGACCATTTTCAATGAGCAGTGACCAGCCGATCAGCGCCCAGGCGCAGGTGCTGCTGATCGACGACGATCCGCACCTGCGTCAGGCATTGAGCCAGACCCTCGACCTGGCCGGTCTCAAGGTCGTCAGCCTGGGCGATGCCCGCGACCTGGCCGCCCGGCTGCCAGCGGACTGGCCAGGCGTGGTGGTCAGCGACATTCGCATGCCCGGCATCGATGGCCTCGAGCTGCTGCAACAGCTGCGCACGCGCGACAGCGAGATGCCGGTGATCCTCATCACCGGGCACGGTGATATTCAGCTGGCGGTGCAGGCGATGCGCGCCGGCGCTTACGATTTCCTGGAAAAACCCTTCCCCAGCGAAGCGCTGCTGGACAGCGTGCGTCGTGCCCTGGCGCTACGCCAACTGGTACTGGACAACCGCTCCCTGCGCCTGGCCCTGGCCGACCGGCAGCAGCTGTCGGCGCGCCTGCTCGGACAATCCCAGGCGATGCTGCGCCTGCGCGAACAGATCGGCGCGCTGGCCGGGACCCAGGCCGATGTGCTGATTCTCGGCGAGACGGGCGCGGGCAAGGAGGTGGTTGCCCGGGCGCTGCACGACCTGTCCAGCCGGCGCAACGGCCCCTTCGTGGCGATCAACGCCGGGGCGCTCGCCGAATCGGTGGTGGAAAGCGAACTGTTCGGCCACGAGCCGGGCGCCTTCACCGGCGCGCAGAAGCGGCGCATCGGCAAGTTCGAATTCGCCAACGGCGGCACGCTGTTCCTCGACGAGATCGAGAGCATGAGCCTGGATGTGCAGGTCAAGCTGCTGCGCCTGCTGCAGGAGCGGGTGGTCGAACGGCTCGGCGGCAACCAGTCGATCGCCCTGGATATCCGGGTCATCGCCGCGACCAAGGAGGACCTGCGGGTGGCCGCGGATCAGGGCCGGTTCCGTGCCGACCTGTATTACCGGCTCAACGTCGCGCCGCTGCGAATTCCGTCGCTGCGCGAGCGCAACGAGGACATCCTGCTGTTGTTCCAGCATTTCGCCGAAGCCGCCGCCCAGCGCCACGGTCTGCCGATCCGGGAGCTGCAGCCGGAACAACGCGCTGCACTGCTACGTCACGCCTGGCCTGGCAACGTGCGCGAGCTGCAGAACACCGCCGAGCGCTTCGCCCTGGGCCTTGGCCTGGGGCTCGACCAGTCGGCCGGCGAACCGGCTGCCGGGATAGCCGGAGGTGGCAATCTGAGCGAGCAGGTCGAGGCCTTCGAGCGCGCACTGATCGCCGATGAGCTGAATCGCCCGCATGGCTCGCTGCGCAGCGTCGCCGAAGCGCTGGGCCTGCCGCGTAAGACCCTGCACGACAAGCTGCGCAAGCACGGGCTGAGTTTTACCGATGTTGGCGGAAGCTCGCCCGATGAAAACGACTAGATGGCGGAAATCCGCCATCTTCGATGCTGGCCAAGGGTCGAACTCGCCGGCACAGACCACGGCACGTGCGTGGCCCGCGCCAGCACCGGCGATCCCGCGCAAAGGTGCGACCTAGACGCGCTTGTTGGCAATTGGCCATTCAAACCTTCCTCTATTGCTGGGTAAACTCGCTGCCCTCAGGCGGCTCTGCCAGCTCTTGGCACAGGCATTGCTCCCGAAACTCAATGAACCGGACGGAACGAGTCGCGATAGAGCATCGCACCCGGGCTTCAGCGCCTAGACTTGTCCAGCTGGTTACTGCCGGGATGCCGTGTGGCCTCCCACCCACAACAAGAGGAAACATCAATGTTCAAACTGACTGCCAAGGCGCTGGCATGCGCCCTGTCGCTGAGCATCGCCGGTCTGGCCCACGCGGCTGACCCGATCACCATCAAGTTCTCTCACGTGGTCGCCGAAAACACGCCGAAAGGCCAGGGCGCCCTGATGTTCAAGAAACTGGTGGAAGAGCGTCTGCCGGGCAAGGTCGAGGTGCAGGTTTACCCGAACTCCTCGCTGTTCGGTGATGGCAAGGAAATGGAAGCCCTGCTGCTGGGCGACGTTCAGCTGATCGCTCCGTCGCTGGCCAAGTTCGAACACTACTCCAAGGGCGTTCAGGTCTTCGACCTGCCATTCCTGTTCGACGACATCGCGGCAGTCGACCGCTTCCAGAAGAGCGAAGCTGGTCAAGGCCTGCTGCGTTCCATGGAAGACAAGAACATCACCGGCCTGGGCTACTGGCACAACGGCATGAAGCAGCTGTCGGCCAACAAGGAACTGCGTGAGCCGAAAGACGCGCGCGGCCTGAAGTTCCGCGTACAGGCTTCTGCAGTGCTGGACGAGCAGTTCAAGGCGCTGCGTGCCAACCCGCGCAAGATGAGCTTCGCCGAGGTTTACCAGGGCCTGCAGACCGGCGTGGTCAACGGTGCCGAGAACCCCTACTCGAACATCTACTCGCAGAAGATGCACGAAGTGCAGAAGCACATCACCGAGTCCGACCATGGCCTGCTGGACTACATGCTGATCACCAACACCAAGTTCTGGAACGGCCTGCCTGCCGATGTACGTGGCGAGCTGGAAAAGATCGTGGAAGAAGTCACTGTTGAAGTGAACAAGCAGGCCGACGCCCTGAACCAGAAGGCCAAGGCTGACATCCTCGCCGCCGGCACTACCGAAATCCTCGAGCTGACGCCGGAAGAGCGCGCCAAGTGGCGCGAAGCCATGAAGCCGGTCTGGAAGAAGTTCGAAGGCGAAATTGGTGCTGGCCTGATCAAGGCTGCCGAAGCTGCCAACCAGGCTAAATAAGCCTTTGCCGAGGGGCGGGCTCCCCGCCCCTTTGCTGTACTACCCAGCGATACCCGACAGCTCAGTGAAAAAACAAAGCAGCTAGCGAAGACGAAGCCCGCACCAAGGGCAGACAGGTCAGGCCAAGGCGATCCCGGGCCGCGCCGCTTCGATGGCGACAACAAGAGTTTTTTATTGCTCTGTCCCCCAGCCTGCCCCGGCTGGTTCACGGCGCACCTCCGTGCTGCCTTCGATACAACAAGCAGTCCATCGGGAGATGTCATCCATGAACGCCCTCTGGCGCGTCTGGGACCACTTCGAGGAAGGTTTCATTGCCTTTCTGTTGGCCGCCATGACACTGGTGACCTTCGTTTACGTGATCCTCAACAACCTCTACACACTTTTCTACGACCTGGGCGACCGGTTCGAGGGAAGCGCCGACTTCTGGTTCGCCATCGGCGATTTCATCATCGGCCTCGCCCAGTCCATGACCTGGAGCACCGCGCTGACCAAGGCGCTATTCGCCTGGCTGATCTTCTCCGGCCTGGCCTATGGCGTGCGCACCGCCGGCCATATCGGCGTCGACGCGCTGGTCAAGCTGGCGCCGCGGCACATCCAGCGTGTCATCGGCATCATCGCCTGCCTGTTCTGCCTGGGTTACGCCGGCCTGCTGACCGTGGCCAGCTTCGAATGGATCCAGGCGCTGTTCGTTGCCAACATCGGCGCGGAAGACCTGGGCCATGTCGGCATCAAGCAATGGCACATCGGCATGATCGTGCCGTTCGGCTTTGCCATGGTGTTCATCCGTTTCGCCGAAATCTTCGTGCGTATCCTGCGCAACGAGCAGACCGGACTCGGCCTCGCTGATGAAGCGGCCGATGCCATCAAGCTCGGCGAAGAGGAGCCCAAGTAATGACCATCCTGTTCCTGTTCGCCGCGCTTTTTGCGCTGATGTTCATTGGCGTACCGATCGCCGTCTCCCTCGGCCTGGCCGGCTCGCTGACCATCATGTTCTTCAGCCAGGACTCGGTGCGCTCGCTGGCGATCAAACTGTTCGAGACCTCCGAGCACTACACCCTGCTGGCGATCCCGTTCTTCCTGCTGGCCGGTGCCTTCATGACCACCGGTGGCGTGGCCCGTCGCCTGATTGACTTCGCCAACGCCTGCGTCGGTCACATCCGTGGTGGCCTGGCAATCGGTGCGGTACTGGCGTGCATGCTCTTCGCCGCGCTGTCCGGCTCGTCGCCGGCCACCGTGGCCGCGGTGGGCTCCATCGCCATCGCCGGCATGGTGCGCTCCGGTTACCCGCAAGCCTTCGGCGCCGGCATCGTCTGTAACGCCGGTACGCTGGGCATCCTGATCCCGCCGTCGGTGGTCATGGTGGTCTACGCCGCTGCAACCGAAACCTCGGTTGGCAAGCTGTTCATGGCCGGCGTCGTGCCGGGCATCCTGCTCGGCGTTGCGCTGATGGTGGCGATCTACATCATCGCGGTGAAGAAGAACTTGCCGGCACTGCCGCGCGCCAGCTTCCGCGAGTGGCTGTCCGCCGCGCGCAAGGCGGTCTGGGGCCTGCTGCTGATGGTAGTCATCCTCGGCGGCATCTACTCGGGCATGTTCACGCCCACTGAAGCGGCGGCCGTCGCGGCGGTGTATTCGGCCTTCGTGGCGATCTTCGTCTACAAGGACCTGAAGCTAAGCGAGTGCCCGAAGGTACTGCTGGAGTCGGGCAAGCTGAGCATCATGCTGATGTTCATCATCGCCAACGCCATGCTCTTCGCCCACGTGCTGACCACCGAGCAGATTCCGCAGGCGATCACTGCCTGGGTCATCGAGGCAGGTCTGCAGCCGTGGATGTTCCTGCTGGTGGTGAACATCGTGCTGCTGGTGGCCGGCGCCTTCATGGAGCCGTCGGCGATCATCCTGATCCTGGCGCCGATCCTGTTCCCGATCGCCATCCAGTTGGGCATCGACCCGATCCACCTTGGCATCATCATGGTGGTGAACATGGAGATCGGATTGATAACGCCACCGGTGGGGTTGAACCTGTTTGTCGCCTCAGCGGTGACGGGCATGCCGGTGACCCAGGTGATCCGCGCAGTGCTGCCATGGCTGGCGCTGATGCTGAGCTTCCTGGTGATCATCACCTACGTGCCGTCAATTTCCCTGGCGCTGCCGAACATGCTGGGCATGTAGCCCGAAACACTTACTTCCCTTTAGCCCGGCCTGTGCCGGGCTTTTTTTCGTCTGCGCAAATGTCGATGCGGGCTCGTCAGAGCGCCAGCACATCGGCCGGCCGCCGACGGAACCAGCCGGTCAGCGACAGACGGTCGGCCTGGGTGACCAGCACTTCGTGGGGGAAATCGCCGGAGAGAAAGACCACCAGATTGCCGGCCAGCGGTGGCACGTCCAGTTGCGAGCCGTCGGGCATGTGCATGCGCAGTTCGCCGGCATGGCCGGGCTGCCAGTCCGGGTTCAGATAGAGCACGGCGGTCACCGAGCGGCTGTCGTCATCGCGAAAGCGGTCCAGGTGCGTCTGATAGAAGGCGCCCGGCGGGTAGAAGGCGAAATGGCACTCGAACTCTTCCAGCCCGAGGAACAACTCGCGGTTAAGCTGCTGGCGCAAGCCGTCCATAAGTTCGAGGTAGTCGTCGCAGACTGCAGACTGGCCCGGTTCGAGCCACTGAATATGGTCGCTGCGAATGCCTTCGCGCACCGCCTGCGCCTCGCCGCGGCCGACCCCTGCCGGTGCCAGCGCACCCTCGGCTTCCCGCCTGCGGCACTCGTCGGCCAGCTTGTGGGTCACATCACTGGGAAGGAAAGAACTCTGCACCGACCAGCCGCGCTCGGCCAGGTCGTCGATGATCGAAGAGAACGGCAAGGAAGTGACTCCGAAGGGATACCGCAGGAGTCTAGGGTCTGTTGAGACTCCGCTACAAGCTGCGTCGCTGCGCCAAATGGCAGCAGTAACCGTGCGCCTCGACAAGCACGCGTCGACGCACGGAAAATGAACCGCCCGCCAGACAGGAGCTTCCATGCGCGCCCTCTTGACCTGTGTACTGCTGACCTTGAGCGTCAGCAGCTTCGCCGACACCTATCAGGAACTCTACGAAACCGCCGGCTGGACCGAACAGCGCGCCAATTTCGGCGATGCCCTGACCGCGGCCCAGCAACGCTACAAGGACACCCTGCCACCGGCGGTATTCCAGGCACTGGTGACCAACAGCAACCGCCGCTTCGCCGCCCATGCCATCGACCAGCGCGCGCAGCAGGCATTGCGCGGCAACCTGGCCGAGCCGCAGCCGGCGCTGGAATTCTTCCAGTCGACCCTGGGACGCAAGATCGTCTCGGCCGAAGTGCTCGCCGCACGGCGCGAACAGCTGGCCAAGCACGCCGCCGGCCTGCCGCGGGTGGAAGCCGGCAGCAACCGACAACTGTTGATCCGCCACCTGGCCCAGGCGCTGCCAGCCAGCGAAGCGGGCGCGGAAGTCAGCCTGGCACTGGCCGGCGTCGCCGCCGACAGTCTCAGCCAGATGATTCCCGGCCTGCTCGGTGGCAATCAGGCGCAGAGCCTGCTGAGCAGCCAGCGCCAACGCATGATCGAGCAGATAGAGGCCGATCTCGACAACACGCTGCTGTACGTCTATCGCGACCTGTCCGATGCCGAACTGGAGGAATATGTGACATTCGCCCAGTCGGACGAAGGCAAGGCCTATTACCAGGCCGCGCTGCAGGCGCTACGCGCCGGCCTGGCGGTGGGCATGAGCGGCGCCGAACTGGAGCCGCAGCAGGGCATCTGATCCCGCTATCTGAGGCGCTCGCGCAGGAAGTCGAAGTACGCCTGGCGCAATTCCTCGCGCTCGTTCACCAGATGGTGGCGCGCCTCGGGCAGTCGCAGCACCTCAGCACTTGGGAACTTGCGCTGCAGAATCGGCAGGTTGTACTGCCAATCCACGGTCATGTCCGCCTCGCCCTGAATGATCAACGGCGCGTGCCTACTGTCAGCCGCACCCTCGATACGGGGAATCCAGCGTGACAGGGCCCCGACCCAGGCCGTGGGCAGGATGTCCGGCTGCAGCGGGTCCTGGCTCTGGACGAATTCGAGGAAGGCCGGGTCGCCGGAGTTCTCGCTGAACGTTCGTGGGATCTGCTGAACGAAGCGTCGCAGCAACTCGTAGCTGATGCGCGAGCGCAGCCAGGCGCGCGGGCGAACCAACGGCGCCAGCAGGATGGTGCGCCCCAGGTCGGGGTTTTCGGCCTGATGCAGCAGGTGATCCAGCGCGATGGCACCGCCGGTACTCTGGCCAAGTAGGTGCCAGGGACGCGGCAGATCGAGCTGGCGTGCCTGTTCGAACAGACCGCTCAGCACCGCTTGGTATTCGGCAAACTCGTTGATGCTCGCCCGGGGACCGCTGGACAGCCCATGGCCCGGCAGGTCGCAGGCGAGCACGGCGAACCCCATCTCCAGTCCCCAGTCGACCACATGGCGATACAGGCCCATGTGGTCGTAGTAGCCGTGCAGGATCAGCAGGCTGGCGTGGGGCTGCTCCGGCCACCAGGCCTGGGCGACGACATCGTAGTCATGCACGCGAAAGCGCCCCAGGCGACGCTGGACCTGCGTGCGATGCGGCAGGTCGAGCCCGTAATAGGTCTGGTAATGGAGAGTTTCGGCGCTTGCGGCGACCGCCTCGGACAGGGCGGGCAGGCTGTTACGCAGGCGCTCGGGGTCGATACGCGAGGGCATGTAAATTCTTCGATTGCGTTGACCTGGGATATTCAGCTCTGCGCCGCCCCATGGCAAGCTTGCGCACCCACATCGGAGCCCGCCATGAGCGCTCGTCGCAAATACCTGATCGCCGCACTGATCGCCCTGCTCTGGGGCGGCGCCATGCTGGCTGCGTTCTGGTGGTTCGAGGCGCGCTACCTGCGCACCTTCGACGGCGAGCGCGCCGAGCTGTTCTCCGGCGACGCCCTTCGCCTGCCGGCCGAGCTGCAGGGCCCGGGACCAGTGCGCTTCGTGCATTTCTGGGACCCGGGATGCCCGTGCAACGTCGGCAATCAGCAGCACCTGGAAGAACTGCTCAAACGCTTTGCCGGACGACCCGTGGACTTCTACGAAGTACGCAAACCGGGCAGCAACGGCCGCTTGCCGCAGCCGCTGGCAGCGCTGAAACCGCTGAGCGCCCCGCCCGGCTCCGAGCAACTACCGGCCAGCCCCGCTGTCGGCATCTGGGATCAAAGCGGGGAGCTGGTCTATATCGGCCCCTACAGCGAGGGTGCGGTGTGCAGTTCGGACAACAGCTTCGTCGAGCCTATCCTCGATGCCGTGCTGGCCGGGCGCAAGGTGCGCGCCACCCATTCGCTGGCGGTGGCCTGTTTCTGCGACTGGCAGCAGTAGCGCGCTTGCGACAGGTAAACTTGATCGCGATCAAATGATAATTATTATCAGTTAAACGAGAATTGCTCCCATCCAGGTCGGCATCACCGCCGACGAATTATCCGGGAGCCCTTCGATGATTCTCCGCCTTCACCCACTCGCCCTGGCCTGCCTGGCCGTCAGCAGCGCGTCCGCCTTCGCCGCTCCGCTGGAGCTGCAGGAAACCGTCGTCACCGCCAAGGGCTACGAGGCCGCAACGCAGGACATTCCGCAAGCCATCGAGGTGCTGCAGGCTCAGCCAACCGAAACGGCAGCGCCGGCCGGCAGCCTGTTCCGCGGCAAGCCCGGGCTCGCCGTGCATAGCGACGGCGCCTGGGGACAGAACCCGGTGTTGCGCGGCATGAAGAAGGAAAGCGTGGTGCTGATGGTCGACGACGTGCGGGTCAATTCCGGCCAGCCGCAGGGCTCGCTGGCCTCCATGCTCGATCTCGGCCTGCTGGAACGCGCCGAAGTGGTCAAGGGTCCGGGCTCGGTGCTGTACGGCAGCGGCGCCATGGGCGGGGTGGTCAACCTGATCACGCCACAGGCACGCTTCACCGAGCAGGACGAACGCAGCGGACGCTTCTCCACCAGCGCCAGCAGCGTCGACAAGGGCTTTACCGGCGCTACGCTGCTGCGCGACTCCAGCTCCGATCATGCCCTGGCGCTGGGCGTTGCCGGGCGCAAGGTCAACGATTACAAGAGCCCCAACGGTACCGAAGAGAACACCGGCTACAGCTCCGATACCCTGCTGCTCAAGTACAAGCAACGGCTGGCCGAGGATGTCAGCGTCAACCTGAACATCCAGCGCCACACCGACCGCGACGTCTGGTACCCGGGCTCGGCGCGTACCGGCGGGCAGCCGGGCGGCGCCGGCATCCCGGTACCACTCGGCACCGCGACCATCCATTCGCCGGAACAGCAGCGCGAGCTGTTCCAGATCGGCCTGGAAAACGGCCTCGGTGAAGGCACTCTGACCACCGAGCTCTATCGTCAGGAGGTGTACCGGGAGATCCGCGCCTACTCCGAGCGGCTCGACCGCGACTATGTACGCAACAACGTCAGCTTCATCACCCACGGGCTGCGCTCGAGCTGGGTGGTGCCAGTAGCCGATCACCTGCTGACGGTGGGCGTCGACGGCTGGAAGATGACCGGCGATCCGGAGCGCTACGTGGATGGCCCGCCAACCTTCAACAACAACCAGCGCAACGACCCCTTCAAGGACGCCGAGATCAAATCCTACGGGCTGTTCGTGCAGGATGAATTCGACCTCGGCCAGACGCGCCTGACCGCCGGCGCCCGCTACGACCGCATCAGCGCCGACGCCCGAGCCAAGGGCAACGGTCCTTCATTTACAACCAGCGGCCTGGACAGCACCGACCACAACCTGTCGTGGTCACTGGGCGCGCTGCATCCGCTGACTGACACCCTGAACCTCTACGCCAACGTCGGCCAGGCCTACCGCGCCGCCGACATGCGCGAGCGCTACGACGACGCGCCGCGCGGCGACGGCTACTTCCACGTCGGCAACCCGCAGCTGGACCCGGAGCGCTCCACCAGTTTCGAGCTTGGCCTCAAGGGTAGCGATGGCGATTTCACCTATCAGCTGGCGGCCTTCCACACCCGCATCGACGACTACATCGCCGGCCGCGTGACCGGCACCAACGCGCCCAACGGGCTGCCGATCAAGCGCACCGAGAACCTCGACAAGGTGGTGATCTACGGCCTTGAAGGCAGCGCCAGCAAGGCCGTCGGCGCCTTCGTGGTGGACGGCAGCTTCACCTGGCTGCGCGGCGAGAACAAACAGGACGACGAACCACTGCACCAGATGCCGGCCCACGAGCTGACCCTGGGCATTGGCCAGCCGGCCGAACGCGGCCTCTACTGGCATGCCCAGCTGCGCGCGGTCGCCGAGCAGGATCGTGTAGCGACCGAGTTCACCCGCGGTGGCGAGGACCGTACCGCAGGCTTCGTTACCGCCGATGCCAGCCTCGGCTGGGGCTTCGGCAAGATCGGCGTGCTGCAGACTGCCAACCTCGACGCGCGCCTTAGCAACCTGTTCGACAAGGCCTACCACGAGCATCTGGCTGACGGCATCAGCGGCAACGAGCTGGAAGCACCCGGGCGCGGCATCACCGTCGCGCTGAGCGGGAGCTTCTGATGCTGCGCCATCTGCTGATGGTCGTCCTGCTGGCTGCCGGTACACCGGCACTGGCGGACAAGCTGCCGCGCCTGATTCTGGCCGGCCCTTCCTCGTCGGTATCGAACCCACTGATCCACATGGTCGAATCCGGCGCACTGGACGACCTGGCGGACAAGGTGGAATTCGTCAGCTGGCGCGATCCCGACCAGCTGCGCCTGCTGGCGCTTAACCAGCAGGCGGACGTGCTGGCCATGCCAGTCAACGTCGCCGCCAACCTCTACAACCGCGGCGCCAAGCTGCGCATGCTCAACGTTTCGACCTGGGGTCTGCTCTGGCTAGTGTCCCGCGAACAGGGCCTGAGCACCCTCGACGACCTGCGCGGCAAGGAAATCGCCATGCCGTTCCGTGGCGACATGCCGGACATCCTCTTCGGCCTGCTGGCCGAGCGTGCCGGCATCGATGTGCGCAAGGACCTGCGTCTGCGCTACGTCGCCACCCCCATCGACGCCATGCAGCTGTTGCTGATGCGCCGTACCGACCATGCCCTGCTGGCCGAGCCGGCCATCTCCATGGCCCTGCGCAAGGCAAGCGAAGGGCCGCTGGGACTGGTCGCGCCGGATCTGTATCGCAGTGTCGACCTGCAACAGGAGTGGGGCCGCCTGCTGCAACGCGAAGCACGCATCCCGCAGGCGGGCATCGCGCTGATGGCCAGCGTGAAGGACCAGCCGCAGATCGCCGCACGGATCGCCCAGGCCTACGCCGACTCGCTGCAATGGTGCAGCGCCAACGCCGAACGCTGCGGGCAGCTGGTCGCCAAGCATCTGCCGATGCTCAGCGCCGAAGCGGTAACCGACTCATTGGCCGTGGCGCAGATGGACGCCGTGCCCGCCGCCGAGGCGCGGGCGGAAGTCGAGTATCTGTTCGAACTGCTGCTGAAGAAGAATCCGGCGCTGATCGGCGGCAAGCTGCCGGCCGATGACTTCTACTCGCCGGTCAGCGCTCAGCCATGAGCCTCCTGCGCAGCTGGCTGGCGGGCCTGCCCGGCTATCTGTGGAGCGGCTGGGGCGCTCTGGCCAGCCTGTTTCTGCTGCTGGCGGGCTGGGAGGCAGTGGCTAGCCACTATGGCGCACTGGTGCTGCCGGCGCCTCTGGAGACCTTTGCCCGACTGCTTCAGCTGATCGATGAAGGTGCCGCCTGGCCGGAGCTGCTGGCCACCAGTCGCCGGGCGCTGCTCGGCTTCGCTCTTTCCGTAGTGGTCGGCAGCGTGCTCGGGCTCGCCGCCGGTGTCTCCATGACCGCCTCGATGATGGCGCGGCCACTGGTTACCGTGCTCATGGGCATGCCGCCAATCGCCTGGCTAGCCCGCATTTCTCACAGGAAGAGATGCACCGGGCCGTCGGATGCGCGAAAATTGTTGTGCAAAGAACGATTTAGCGCGACAACGGAGAGCGGCCCGATGCAGACACAGTGTAATCCGAAGCAGTACACGTTTTCAGGGGTGGGGCGGCGCGCGGTGGTAGCCGGATTTGATGGCGGTCGGGTGAGTTCGGATGGCGGCGCGTTGCTGCTCAAACAAACCGATGAAGCGGTGGGGTTGTTCGATCGCCTGGCCGGCTGTTTCCAGGACGATCGGATGCCCGAGGCGGTGGAGTTTCCGCTGCGCACGCTGGTGGCGCAGCGGGTGATGGGCATCGCGCTGGGCTACGAGGATCTCAACGATCACGAGCAACTGCGCCACGACCCGCTGCTGGGCGCGGTGATCGGCAAGCTGCAGTCCGGACGTGCGCGCTGTGCGCCCTTGGCCGGCAAGAGCACGCTCAACCGGCTGGAGCGCTTCCAGGCGCAGGGCAGTTCGCGCTATCACAAGATCCGGCCGCAGGCCGGCATGATCGAGGATCTGTTCGTCGATCTGTTTCTGGACGCCCACCGCAGGCCGCCAGAGGAGATCATCCTGGATCTGGATGCCACCGACGATCCGCTGCATGGGCAGCAGGAGGGCCGGTTCTTTCACGGCTACTACGGGGGTTACTGTTACCTGCCGCTGTACATCTTCTGCGGCCGTCACCTGCTGTGCGCCAAGTTGCGCCCGGCCAACGTCGATGGCGCCGCCGGGGCGCTGGAAGAGGTGCAACGCATCGTCAAGCAGATTCGCGCCCGCTGGCCAGACACGCGCATCGTGCTGCGCGCCGACTCGGGGTTCTGCCGGGATGACCTGATGACTTGGTGCGAAGCACAGTCGGTCGATTATGTCTTCGGACTGGCGCGCAACGCGCGCCTGACCCGGGCCATCGGCCCGAGCCTGCGGCAGGCCCAGGCGCAGTGCGAAGCGACGGGAGTCCCGGCACGGGTGTTCCAGGAACTGCACTACCGCACGAGGAAAAGCTGGAGCGCCGAGCGCCGGGTGGTGGCCAAGGCCGAGGCCTTGCCGGGCAAGACCAACCCACGCTTCGTGGTGACCACGCTTGCGGTCGGGGACTGGCCGGACAAGGCGCTGTATGAGGATCTCTACTGCGCGCGCGGCGAGATGGAGAACCGCATCAAGGAGTGTCAGCTCGACCTGTTCGCCGACCGCACCTCCACCGCGACGCTGCGCAGCAACCAGCTGCGGCTGTGGCTGTCCTCGTTCGCCTACGTGCTGCTCGAAAGCCTGCGCAGGCTGGCGCTGTCGGGGACCGAACTGGCCCAGGCCACGGCCGGTAGCATCCGCCTGAAGCTGCTCAAGATCGGCGCGGTCATCACCGTGAGCGTGCGCCGGGTCAAAGTGGCCATGAGTTCGGCCTTCCCGCAGCAGGAGGTGTTCGATCACGCCTTCGATGTCTTGAGCGCCGCGGCGCGCTGACAGCCGCACACCCACCGTCCCCCTCCACATCACACCCCGTCCACCCTGCCGCAAGCGCCTTGTTCAAGCGCGCTCGCAGGCGCTTGCCCGAAATCAGCGCTGTCGGCAGCCTGCGCCACCTGCGACGACCTGCGTCCGTCAAAACGGCCCAATGCGCAGGGCTGTGAGAAATGCGGGCTAGTACTGGCGATGCTCTGGTTCGGCGCCAGCGACGGCACCCCGGTGTTCACCGTGTTCATCGCCAGCTTTCCGCTGGTGTTCGTCGGTGCGTTGCAAGGCACCCGTACGCTGGACAACCAGCTAAAGGATATGGCCCTGGCATTTCGCCTGCCGCGGCGGATGCTGTTGCTCGATGTCTATCTGCCGCACGTCGTCTCCTACCTGTTTCCGGCCTGGATCACCGCACTCGCCATGGCCTGGAAGATCGTGGTGATGGCCGAACTACTCGCCACCCAGGACGGCGTCGGCGCCGCGTTGGCGGTATCACGCTCGCACCTGGATACCAGCGCGACCATGGCCTGGATCACCGCGGTGGTCGGTCTGCTGCTGGCGGTGGAGTACCTGCTGCTGGAACCGATCAAGCGCGAAGTCGAGCGCTGGCGCGAGGTGTCTTCATGACGCAATTGCACATCCACGGCCTGGCCCACGCCTTCGGTCGCGACGAGATATTCAGCGGCATAGACTTCAACCTGGCGGCGGGCGAAGTGGTCGCCCTGGTCGGCCCCTCCGGCTGCGGCAAGACCACCCTGCTGCATCTTTGCGCGGGGCTGCTGGACGTCCAGGAAGGTCGCATCGACAACGGTTTCGGCAACCCCGCCAGCATGTTCCAGCAACCGCGGCTGCTGCCGTGGAAAACCACGCTCGACAACATCGCCCTGGGGCTCAAGGCGGCAGGCATGGCGCGACAGCAACGCCTGCAGCAGGCCAGTTCCCTCGCGCTGCGCCTGGGGCTGGCCGCAGGCGATCTCGGCAAGTTTCCGCACCAGCTTTCCGGCGGCATGCAGAGCCGCGTGTCGCTGGCGCGGGCGCTGGTGCTGCAGCCGGATCTGCTGCTGCTCGACGAACCCTTCGCCGCGCTGGATATCGGCCTCAAGGAAGACCTTTATGCCCTGCTGCTGGCCGAGCAGGCTGCACGCGGCATGGGCGTGCTGATGATCACCCACGACCTGATGGAAGCCGTGCGCCTGGCCGACCGCATCCTGGTCATGGCGGCGGCGCCGGGGCGCATCGTCAGTCACCTTGAGCTGGATCTGCCAGCCGTGCAGCGCAGCGATGCCTGGATCTACCAACACACCGCCGAGTTGCTGCAGTTGCCGGCCGTGCGGGAAAGTTTCGGCCTGGCCAGCCGCGCGCCGCAGACCTTGCCTGGCGCCGCCAAAGCCGCCATTCGCGAGGCGGCCCCCTTACCCCTCGCCAGCAGAGCGCGCTCACGATGCTGAAAACCTTATCGCCGCGACTCGCCAACTGGTCGCTGCTGCTGTGCAGCTTCCGTCCGCTGTTTCTCGCCACCGTGCTGCTGGCTGTGGTGGGTGTTGCACTTTGGCTGGGTTTTCTCGGTTTCGGGATACCGCTGCCAGGCGTGCCGGGTGGACCAATGGTCTGGCATGCCCACGAAATGCTGCTCGGCTTCGGCCTGGCGGCAGTCGCCGGCTTCGTTCTCACCGCGGTGCCGGAATTCACTGCTACCGCAGCGTTCGGTCGGCATGTGGGTTTCGGCTTTCTACTGCTGTGGCTAGCCGCCAGGCTGAGCTTCTGGCTTTCCGGCGTCATGGGGCCGTGGCCGGCGGCGCTGTTCAACAGTGCCTTCGCCATCGCTCTGCTTGTGCTGCTCACACCACGCCTGCTGGGCGACCCGCTACGCCGGCAGTACGGCTTCTTCGGCGGGCTCGGCGCACTGGCGCTGGTGACCGTGGGCTTTCATGTCGATGCCGTCGGCGACCGATACGCGATGCGCTGGCTGTACGCTGGCATCGGCGTGATGATGGTGCTGATCGTGGTGGCCATGAGCCGAATCTCCATGCGCATTCTCAACGACGCCATCCAGGCACGCCGGGATGCCGGGCACGACGTGGACGATGACTACCGCGCGCGTCCGCCACGACGCAACCTGGCGATCTTCTGCATCAGCCTATTCACTCTCGCCGAATGGCTGGCACTGTCGGCACCGCTGAACGGCTGGCTGGCCCTGGCCACAGCCGCCGCCATGTTCAATCTGCTCAACGACTGGCACATCGGCCGAGCGCTGCTGGAGCGCTGGTCGCTGATGCTCTACAGCGTCTACTGGCTGATGGCGCTGGGCTATGGCGCACTGGGTGTCTCGCTGCTAGCCGACGGCTTTGCCAGCAGCGCAGGCCGCCATCTGCTGACGCTTGGCGCCATGGGCGTATCGATTCTCGCGGTGCTGTGCATCGCCGGGCGTACCCACAGTGGCTATGCACTGGATCAGCGGCGCTGGGTGCCGATAGCGACCTGCCTGCTGGTGCTCGCCGCGCTGCTGCGTGCCAGTGCGGGGCTGCCGGGCGCTCCCGTGCCGCTGCTGAACATGCTCGCCGGGCTCGGTTGGCTGACAGTCTTTGGCCTGGCGCTACGCTACCTGGCACCGATCTGGCTGCGCCCGCGCCCGGACGGTGGTACGGGATGTGAAGAACCGATGGATGAACACAGCACGGGTTCGGGCTGCCGGACCTGAGCGGTGATCGGCAACTGGACGCGGTATTCGCTGCAGGCGAACAGACAACCGGGCCGTGAATGCGGGCTCGGGGACGGAGAAGGCGCGGCGGTGGATAAGCTTCGCGTTATTCACCCTACTGCTCTGCGGCAGGGGACACTCCATCTGAAACGAAAAGGGCGCATCGATGCGCCCTTTTCGTTTTGCTGCTCAAACCATCATCAGGTATGCGCCGAGGGCGGCACCAGCACCTTGCGGCTGTCGATCACCTGACGCCAGGTGGGATTGCCAGCGGTCTCATCCATCGCCTGCTGCATCGCGCGAATACGGCGCTTCTCGGCCCGGCGGCTGAGGTACCAGGCGAGAAAGGTCGCCAGCGACACGCTGAGCAGGATCAGACTTGCCACCGCGTTGATCTCCGGCTTCACGCCCAGGCGCACGGCGGAAAAGATCTCCATCGGCAGAGTGGTCGAACCCGGCCCGGAGACGAAGCTGGCCAGTACCAGATCGTCCAGTGACAGTGCGAACGAAAGCATGCCGCCGGCCGCTAGCGAGGGCGCGATCATCGGCATGGTGATCAGGAAGAACACCTTCCACGGCCGCGCTCCGAGGTCCATCGCCGCTTCCTCGATGGACAGGTCCAGCTCGCGCAGGCGCGCCATCACCACTACCGCGACGTAGGCCGAGCAGAACGTGGTGTGGGCGATCCAGATGGTCACCAGCCCGCGTTGCGCCGGCCAGCCGATCAGTTGCGCCATGGCGACGAACAGCAGCAGCAGGGATAGACCGGTGATCACTTCCGGCATCACCAGCGGCGCGGTGACCAGGCCACCGAACAGCGTACGGCCGCGGAACACCGGGATACGGGTGAGGACGAAAGCCGCCATCGTGCCCAGAGCCACCGCGGCAATCGCGGTATAGGCCGCGACTTCCAGCGAGCGCATTACCGCGCCCATCAACTGGGAGTTGTCGAGCAGGCCGGCGTACCATTTCAGCGACCAGCCCCCCCACACCGTCACCAGCCGCGACGCATTGAACGAGTAGATGATCAGGATGACCATCGGCAGGTAGATGAACAGCAGCCCGAGCACCAGGATCAGGTTGGAAAAGCTCCAGCGTTTCATAGCTTGCCCTCCAGCTCTTTCGCCTGGTTCCGGTTGAACAGGATGATCGGCACCAGCAGGATCGCCAGCATCACCACCGCCAGTGCCGAGGCCACCGGCCAGTCACGGTTGTTGAAGAATTCCTGCCAGAGCACCTTGCCGATCATCAGCGTCTCCGGACCGCCGAGCAGCTCTGGGATGACGAACTCGCCGACCACCGGAATGAACACCAGCATGCAGCCGGCGATGATGCCGTTCTTCGACAGCGGCACGGTGATCTTCCAGAAGCTGGAGAGGTTGCGCGCGCCGAGGTCGGACGCAGCCTCGAGCAGGCTCGGGTCGTGCTTCACCAGGTTGGCGTAGAGCGGCAGGATCATGAACGGCAGGTAGGAGTAGACCACGCCGATGTATACCGCAGCGTCGGTATTGAGTATCTGCAACGGCGCGTCGATCAGGCCGAGGCCCTGCAACAGTCCGTTGAGGATGCCGTTGCTGCTGAGGATGCCCATCCAGGCGTAGACGCGAATCAGGATGGCGGTCCAGGTCGGCATCATGATCAGCAGCAGCAGAACCGTCTGCAGATCCTTGCGCGCACGGGCAATGGCGTAGGCCATCGGATAGCCGATCAGCAGGCAGAGCAGCGTGCTGAAGAAGGCAATCTTCAGCGAGCCCAGATAGGCCGCCAGATACAGTTCGTCTTCGCTGAGGAAGATGTAGTTGCCCAGGTTGATCAGTACCTGCAGCTGCTGATCGGCGTAGGCGAAGATGTCGGTGTACGGCGGAATGGCCACATCCGCTTCGGCAAAGCTGATCTTCAGGACGATGGCGAAGGGCAGCAGAAAGAACAGCATCAGCCACAGGAAGGGCACGCTGATGACCAGTCGGCGCCCGGTATTCAGGGGCGAGCGCTTCATGCCTGCAACACCACGCCGCTGTCATCCCACCAGTACACGTACACCTCTTCCTCCCAGGTCGGCAGCTTCACGTGACGTTCGGCGTTGGCCATGAAGGCCTGCAGCACACCGCCGGACGGCAGCTTGATGTAGTACACCGAGTGGCCGCCAAGATAGGCGATGTCGTGCACGACGCCTTTGGCCCAGTTGTAGCCGGGGCGCTCCAGTTCCGGAAGTTCGGTGCCGATCAGCAGCTTTTCGGGGCGGATCGCGTAGGTGATCTGTTTATCCTGCGCGCGGGTACTGATGCCGTGGCCGACGTAGATCGGGTTCTCAAGGCCTGGGCTGGCGATGACGGCGTGGTCGCCCATGTCCTCGATCAGCTCGCCGTCGAACAGGTTGACGTTGCCGATGAATTCGCAGACCAGACGGCTCGCCGGCGTCTCGTAGATATCCATCGGGCTGCTGACCTGGGCGATCCAGCCCAGATGCATGATGGCGATGCGCTCGGCCATGGTCATGGCCTCTTCCTGGTCGTGGGTGACCATCACGCAGGTCACGCCAACGCGCTCGATGATCTGCACCAGTTCCAGCTGCATCTGCGAGCGCAGCTTCTTGTCCAGCGCGCCCATGGGTTCGTCGAGCAGCAGCAGCTTCGGCCGCTTGGCCAGCGAGCGCGCCAGGGCGACGCGCTGGCGCTGGCCACCGGACAGCTGATGCGGCTTGCGCTTGGCGTACTGGGTCATCTGCACCAGACCGAGCATTTCCTTCACCCGCGCCTCGACTTCCTCTTTCGGCAGGCCATCCTGCTTGAGGCCGAAGGCGATGTTCTGCTCCACCGTCATGTGCGGGAACAGCGCGTAGGACTGGAACATCATGTTGATCGGCCGCTCGTAGGGCGGCATGTCGGTGATGTCCTGTCCATCGAGGAAGATGCGCCCCTCGGTGGGCCGCTCGAAGCCGGCGAGCATGCGCAGCAGGGTCGACTTGCCCGAACCCGAGCCACCGAGCAGCGCGAAGATTTCGCCCTGATGGATGCTCAGCGAGACATCATCGACCGCCACCGTTTCGTCGAATTTCTTGGTGACGCGGTCGATCTTCAGCAGCACCTGCTTGTTCTTGCTTTCGCCACTGAGGGCTTTCTTGTAGGCGCTGGAGGCAACGGCCATGCGCGAACTCCCGAAATGAAAAAGATTGGCCGGCCTGCGCCGGGCATTTAATGGTCGTTACAGAGAGCGCGTCGCCTGACATGCTCCCGATCGGCCGGTTCCGATTCGTCACCGGCAATGCCGCAGACGAATCGGGAACAGGCCATTGAGTTCACTTGCCGGATTTCACCTTGGTCCAGGAGCGGGTCGAAAGACGTTGAGTCTTCGGCGGTAGCTCAGCGGAAACATACAGCCGGTCGAGCACTTCCTGCGGCGGATACACCGACGCATCACCACGCACTTCCTGGTCCATCAGCTCGCCCGCCTTGAGATTGGGGTTGGCGTAACCGACGTAGTCGCTCACCGCGGCAATCACCTCGGGGCGCAGCAGGTAGTTGATGAAGGCATGGGCTTCTTCGACATTGCTGGCATCCGCGGGGATGGCAAGCATGTCGAACCAGAGGTTCGCGCCCTCCTTGGGAATGGCATAGGCGATCTCGACACCCTTGCCGGCTTCCTCGGCGCGGGCGGCGGCCTGGAACACATCACCGGAGAACCCGGCGGCGACGCAGATATTGCCATTGGCCAGATCGGAAATGTACTTGGACGAGT
Organism: Stutzerimonas kunmingensis; assembly: GCF_021432085.1. GTDB lineage: Bacteria > Pseudomonadota > Gammaproteobacteria > Pseudomonadales > Pseudomonadaceae > Stutzerimonas. The sequence goes on from NZ_CP090366.1 coordinate 4,635,465, forward strand.
GGAAATAACGTACATGCGGCCGCACGGCCAGGAGCTTCTCCTCGGCCTTCTGATAGTCAGCCGCGTTCTCGCTGTTGGGGTCGAGCCCCAGGTAATTGAGCATGGCCGGGATCATCTCATCGGCCGAATCGAGGAAGGCGATGCCGCAACTGGCCAGCTTCTCGGCGTTCTCCGGTTCGAAGATCACCGCCCACGAGTCGATCGTGTCGACGCCCAGTGCGGCCTTGACCTTCTCGACGTTGTAGCCGATGCCGTTGGTGCCCCACAGATAGGGCGCCGCATGGGCATTGTCGGGATCGTTCTTCTGCAGCTGCTTGAGCAGTGCCGGATCGATGTTTTCCCAGTTCGGCAGCTTGCTCTTGTCCAGCGGCTGGAAGGCACCGGCGCGAATCTGCTTGCCGAGAAAATGGTTGGAAGGCACCACCACGTCGTAGCCGCTACGGCCGGCCAGCAGCTTGCCTTCAAGGGTTTCGTTGGAATCGAAGACATCGTAGACGGGCTTGATGCCAGTCTCCTTCTCGAACTCCTCCAGCGTCGTTTCGCCGATGTAATCCGACCAGTTGTAGATATGCACGGAGGCGGCCTGGGCGGTGGCCGCACCGGCTACGGCGGCGGCGACGATCAACGACTTGAGTGTCGAGCGCATGGGATGAGTCCTCTTGTTACAGGCCGCGCGTGATCCCGGCGGGAAAGGCGGGCTGTTTATTGGAAAAACCTCTGAAAATCAACAGATTTGATGCAAATGTCGGTGCATCACAAAAGACAGGGAACGTGGCTACGCGACGAGCTGCGCTCAACCGGGCTCCGGTGCCGGTACGCATGCTCCATGCGGCCCGGCAACGGATCGGTCGTATTAGCGGCCCGACTTGATCTTGGTCCAGCTGCGGGTCATGGCGCGCTGGGTTTTCGGATCGAGGTCGGGGAAGGTGTACAGCTTCTTCAGCACGTCCTGGCTCGGGTAGATGCCCGGGTCGGTGCGAATCGCTTCGTCCACCAGCGGGGTGGCCGCGGCGTTACCGTTGGGGAACTGCACGTAGTCGGTGATCGACGCCATGACTTCAGGCTTCATCAGGTAGTTGATGAAGGCATGGGCGCTGTCGACGTTCTTCGCGTCAGCCGGTACGGCCAGCATGTCGAAGAAGCTGCCGGCACCTTCCTTGGGAATCTTGTAACCGACGTTGACGCCGTTGCCGGCTTCCTCGGCGCGCGCCTTGGCCTGATAGATGTCACCCGAATAGCCGATCGCCACGCAGGACTCGCCATTGGCCAGGTCGGAGATGTACTTGGAAGAGTGGAAGTAGGCCACATGCGGACGGATCTGCATGAACAGCTCTTCGGCCTTCTTCAGCTCGTCGGCCTTGCCGCTGTCCGGGGCGTAGCCCAGATAATGCAGGGCGGCGGGCAGGATTTCGGTCGGCGAATCGAGGAAGGAAACGCCGCAGGACTTCAGCTTCTCGATGTTTTCCGGCTTGAACACCAGGTCCCAGGAATCCACCGGCGCGTTGTCACCCAACACGGCCTTGACCTTGTCGACGTTGTAGCCGATGCCAATGGTGCCCCACATGTAGGGAATCGAGTACTGGTTGCCCGGATCGCTCGGATCCAGCGCCTTGAGCAGGTCCTTGTCGAGGTTTTCCCAGTTCGGCAGCTTGGACTTGTCCAGCTTCTGGAACACGCCGGCCTTGATCTGCTTGGCCAGGAAGGGGTTGGACGGCACCACCACGTCATAACCGGAGCTGCCGGCCAGCAGCTTGGCTTCCAGCACTTCGTTGCTGTCGAAGACGTCGTAGACGACCTTGATGCCGGTTTCCTTGGTGAAGTTCTCCAGGGTGTCTTCGGCGATGTAGTCGGACCAGTTGTAGACGTGCAGAACCTTTTCCTGGGCCTGCGCAGCCCCGGCAACGGTGCCGGCCAGCGTCATGGCAAGTAGTGTCTTGGCGAAGGGATTCATCCGTGCAGCTCCTGTTGTCATCATTAATGTCGGGGCAGTGGAACAGGCCATGAACACGCGGCGGCCTGGCGGTGTGGCGGCATCGACACACCCCTCGGCAGGTCTGGCCTCCAGCACGCGCGCAGTCTGGCAAGGTCAGGACCCTCTTTTCAACAAGCCGAACGCACAGCGGTGCAAACGACAACCTTAGCTCAGCTGGCGCGGGCCGCCGCACGGCTCAACCCAGCGCATCCTTGGCCGTGGCGTCGAGGCACAACCGCACCTTGCCAACCAGCTCGTCGATCTGCTCTTCGCTGATCACCAGCGGCGGCGAGATGATCATGGTGTCGCCAACCGCACGCATCACCAGGCCGTTGCGGAAGCAGTGCTCGCGACAGAGCATGCCCACACCGGGATCGGCAAAGCGTTCGCGGGTCTTCTTGTTCTTCACTAACTCGAGCGCGCCGAGCAGGCCGACGCCACGCGCCTCGCCTACCAGCGGATGCTCGAGCAGTTCCTGCCAACGGGACTGCAAATAGGGTGCCGTCTTCGTCTTCACCCGCTCGACGATCTTCTCCTCGCGCAGGATGCGGATGTTCTCCAGCGCCACCGCGGCGGCCACGGGGTGCCCCGAGTAGGTGAAGCCGTGGTAGAACTCGCCGCCCTCGTTGAGCGTGTGCACCACTTCGTCGCGCACCACCACGCCGCCCATGGGGATGTAGCCTGAGGTCAGGCCCTTGGCGATCGGCATCAAGTCCGGCTCGAGGCCGTAGTAGTCGCTGCCGAACCACTCACCGGTACGGCCGAAGCCGCAGATGACCTCGTCGGCGATGAAGAGGATGTCGTAGCGCGCGAGGATTTCCTTGACCTGCGGCCAGTAGCTCTCGGGCGGGATGATCACGCCGCCGGCGCCCTGGATCGGTTCGGCGATGAAGGCGGCGACCTTGTCCTCGCCGACCTCGAGGATCTTCTGCTCCAGCTGGTCGGCGATGCGCACGCCGAACTCTTCCGGGCTCATGTCGCCGCCCTCGCCGAACCAGTAGGGCTGGTCGATATGCTCGATGCCCGGGATCGGACCGTCACCCTGCTCGTGCATGGCCTTCATCCCACCAAGGCTGGCGCCGGCGATGGTCGAGCCGTGATAGCCGTTCCAGCGGCCGATGACCACCTTCTTCGCCGGCTGGCCCTTGATCGCCCAGTAATGGCGCACCATGCGCAGCACGGTGTCGTTGGCCTCCGAGCCGGAGCCGGTGAAGAACACGTGGTTCATCCCGGCCGGCGCGATGTCGGCAATCGCCTTGGCCAGCGCTACCGCCGGCGGGTGGGCGGTCTGGAAGAACAGGTTGTAGTACGGCAGCTCGCGCATCTGCCTGGTCGCGGCCTCGACCAGCTCCTCGCGGCCATAGCCCAGGTTGACGCACCAGAGCCCGGCCATGGCGTCGAGGATCTTGTGGCCTTCGCTGTCCCACAGATAGACGCCTGACGCCTTGGTGATGATGCGCGTGCCTTTGGCGTTCAGCGCCTTGTAATCGGTGAACGGCGGCAGATGATGGTCGCGGCTCAGCGCTTGCCAGTGCAGGGTTTGCGAATCGCTCATCAGTCACCTCTCAATAAAAATTCGTGCATGTTCGGTGGACGAGAAAAGCGTCATCCACCCTACGACCGGCTCCGGCGGAAGCGGCCCTACACCGACAGCATCAGGAATTCCCGCTCCCATGAGCTGATCACGCGGTGGTAGTTCTCCTGCTCGGCGCGTTTAACCGCGACGTAGCCGGTGATGAATTTCGGGCTCAGGTATTTCTCCAGCTCACGACAGGTTTCCATCCGCTCCAGCGCTGCTTCCAGGGTCAGCGGCAGGCGCAGGTTGCGCCGTTCATAGCCACGGCCCTTGACCGGCTGGCTCGGTGGCAGCTGCTCGACCATACCGATATAGCCGCACAGCAGGCTCGCGGCGATGGCCAGGTAGGGGTTGGCATCGGCGCCCGCGAGGCGGTTCTCGACGCGGCGGTTCTGCGGATCGGAGTCCGGCACGCGCAGGCCCACGGTGCGGTTCTCCTCACCCCACTCGACGTTCACCGGCGCCGAGGTGTCGGGCAGGAAGCGGCGGAACGAATTGACGTTCGGCGCGAACATCGGCAGCAGCTCGGGGATGTACTTCTGCAGGCCGCCGACGTGGTGCAGGAACAGCTGGCTCATGGAGCCGTCTTCACTGGAGAAGATGTTGCGCCCGGTCTTGAGGTCGATAACGCTCTGGTGCAGGTGCATCGCGCTGCCTGGCTCGCCGGTCATCGGCTTGGCCATGAAGGTGGCGGCAACGTTGTGCTTGAGCGCCGCCTCGCGCATGGTGCGCTTGAACACCAGGATCTGGTCGGCCAGGTGCAGTGCTTCGCCGTGACGGAAGTTGATCTCCATCTGCGCGGTGCCTTCCTCGTGGATCAGGGTGTCCAGATCCAGGCCCTGCGCTTCGCACCAGTCGTACATGTCCTCGAACAGCGGATCGAACTCGTTGGCGGCGTCGATGGAGAACGACTGGCGGCCGGTTTCCTGGCGGCCTGAGCGGCCGATCGGCGGCTGGAACGGCAGGTCCGGGTCTTCGCACCGCTTGGTCAGGTAGAACTCCATCTCCGGCGCGACGATGGGCTGCCAACCGCGGTCGGCGTACATCTTCAACACGCGCTTCAAGATGTTGCGCGGCGACAGTTCGATGGGATTGCCCATCTTATCGTAGGTGTCGTGGATCACCTGGGCGGTGGGCTCGATGGCCCAGGGCACGAGAAATACGGCGTTCGGGTCAGGGCGGCAGAACATGTCGATGTCGGCTGGATCGAGCAGCTCGTAGTAGATATCGTCCTCGACGTAATCGCCGGTCACGGTCTGCAGCAACACGCTTTCCGGCAGCCGCATGCCTTTCTCACCGAGGAACTTGTTGGTTGGTGAAATCTTGCCGCGGGCGATCCCGGTCAGGTCGCTGATCAGGCATTCCACTTCGGTGATCTTGTGTTCTTTCAGCCAGCCGGTGAGCTGGTCGAGTTGGATACTCATGTTGACCTCGGGGTTGCTGGGGAGGGCCGCCTGGGTCGGCCGTCAGCGTTGTCGGGCGCGCGCCTCGCAGGCTTCGGCGAAGCCGCGAAACAGCGTCAGATAATGCGGATGCTCGTGAACCTTCCACTCCGGGTGCCACTGCACGCCGAGGGCGAAGCTGCGCGCCTGCTCGACGGAGAACGCCTCGATCAGTCCGTCCGGCGCCAGCGCCTCGATGCGCAGACCGGCTCCAAGCCGCTCGACGCCCTGGCCATGCACCGAGTTAACCTGGATCTGCGCCGGCAGGCCCAGCTGCTCGAGTAGCCCGCCCGGCTGCACGTGCAGCGGATGGCTGAGTCCGTACTGCACCTCCAATGGATCGTCCGGACGTTCGCGGTGGTCCTGATACGGGCCGGCTTCGTGAACCTTCTGGTGCAGGCTGCCGCCAAAGGCCACGTTCATTTCCTGAAACCCACGGCAGATGCCGAACACCGGGATGCCCGCCTCGACAGCCGCGCGAATCAGCGGCAGGGTGAGACGGTCGCGCAGCGGATCGTGATGGGTGCCCGTCTCGCTCGCCGGGCCGCCATAGTGGTGTGGCTCGACGTTCGAAGGCGAGCCGGTGAACAGCAGGCCATCGAAGGTCTCCAGCAGGGCCGCCGGGTCGATCAGCTCATCCAGCGCCGGAATCACCAGCGGCACACCGGCAATCGCCGCGGCACGCAGGTACTTGTCACCGGCGATGTGGAAACCGTGATGTCCGATCTGCTTGGTACAGGCCGAAACGCCGATCAGAGGCTTGCGAGGCATGGGATACTCGTTGTTCGAATGGGGCATACCGGAGAGTAGTCTTGTTCATTTTTATAGACAATAGCCCGAGCATTAGCCCGGTGCGCGATGGATTCAGCGCACCGGAGATGCCCCAAAAAAGGCCCATTGTGGGCACTCATGGGGCGCTGGCGGGCTACTATTGACAGTGAACAGGCTTTTCGATTGACTCCCAGACAAGCATCTGATGATTGAAATTTTTAACAATTAAGGTAATTCATCATGGCCCCGCCGCGTGCCGTTCAGCTCAACGAAGCTAACGCATTTCTCAAGGAACATCCGGAGGTTCAGTACGTCGATCTGCTGATCACCGACATGAATGGAGTCGTGCGCGGCAAGCGCATCGAGCGCGCCAGCCTGCACAAGGTCTACGAAAAGGGCATCAACCTCCCCGCTTCGCTGTTCGCCCTCGACATCAACGGAATCACCGTTGAAAGCACCGGCCTGGGCATGGATATCGGCGACTCCGACCGCACCTGTTTCCCGATCCCCAACACGCTGTGCAAGGAACCCTGGCAGAAGCGTCCCACTGCGCAGCTGCTGATGACCATGCACGAGCGCGACGGCGACCCCTTCTTCGCCGACCCGCGCGAGGTCTTGCGCCAGGTGGTGAGCAAGTTCGACGAGCTGGGCTTGACCATCTGTGCCGCCTTCGAGCTCGAGTTCTATCTGATCGATCAGGAGAACATCAACGGCCGGCCGCAGCCACCGCGCTCGCCGATCTCCGGCAAGCGCCCACACTCGACCCAGGTCTATCTGATCGACGATCTCGACGAGTACGTCGATTGCCTGCAGGACATTCTCGAAGGCGCCAAGGAACAGGGCATTCCGGCCGACGCCATCGTCAAGGAAAGCGCCCCGGCGCAGTTCGAGGTCAACCTGCATCACGTCGCCGATCCGATCAAGGCGTGCGATTACGCGGTGCTGCTCAAGCGCCTGATCAAGAACATCGCCTACGACCACGAGATGGACACCACCTTCATGGCCAAGCCCTATCCGGGCCAGGCCGGCAACGGGCTGCACGTGCATATCTCGCTGCTCGACAAGAATGGCAACAACATATTCGCCACCGAGAATCCGCTGGACAGCGAGCCGCTGCGTCACGCCATCGGCGGCCTGCAGCAGACCATGGCGGCCTCGATGGCCTTCCTCTGTCCCAACGTGAATTCCTATCGCCGTTTCGGCGCCCAGTTCTACGTGCCCAATGCGCCGTGCTGGGGCATGGACAACCGCACCGTGGCGCTGCGCGTGCCGACCGACAGCCCCGACGCCGTGCGTGTGGAACATCGGGTCGCCGGCGCCGACGCCAATCCCTACCTGTTGCTCGCCGGCATCCTCGCCGGGGTGCATCACGGCCTGACCAACAAGATCGAGCCGGACGACCCCATCGAGGGCAACTCCTACGAGCAGGTCGAGCAGAGCCTGCCGACCAACCTGCGCGACGCCCTGCGCGAGCTGGACGACAGCGAGATCATGGCGCGCTACATCAGCCCGGACTACATCGACATCTTTGTCGCCTGCAAGGAGAGCGAACTGGCCGAGTTCGAACACTCGATCTCGGATCTTGAATACAACTGGTATCTGCATACCGTCTAGCCGCAGGCCCGCGTGCAGCGGGGCGACCGCCACGGCGGTTTGCATCCGCCGCCGTGCTGGCTTCAAATAGGCCGATGACCAAGCCCAGCCCCGCGACGCCCAGTCGCCGCCCGCGCGCCAGCAGCCAGGCGCGCATCCGCCAGATTCTCTCCAGCGCCCGTGAACTGCTCGCCGAGCAGGGCGCCGCGACGCTATCGGTGTACGCGGTGGCGGAGCGCGCCGGCATTCCGCCCTCCTCCGTCTACCACTTCTTCTCTGGAGTGCCGGCATTGCTCGCGGCGCTGACGGCCGATGTGCACGCGACGTTCAGGGACAGCCTCAAGCAGCCCATCGATCACCAGAGCCTGAGCAGCTGGCGCGACCTGTCGCGACTGATCGAACAGCGCATGCTCGGGGTCTACGAACAGGACAGCGCCGCCCGCCAGCTGATCCTCGTGCAGCACGGCCTCGGCGAGGTGACGCAGACCGATCAGCGCCTGGACCTGGAACTCGGCCAGGCGATGCAGGCCGTGTTCGAGCGACATTTCGCCCTGCCGCCTCTGCCGCAGGACATCGATGTGTTCGCCATGGCCGTGGAACTCGGCGACCGCGTCTATGCTCGATCCATACAGCTGTACGGCAGCCTGACGCCACGCATGGCCGAGGAAGGCCTGCGTGTATTCGATGCCTATCTCGGCCTGTATCTGCCGCCATGCCTGCCGAAGCGGGAAACACCGAGCCGCTGATCGATAAATATCGATAAACGGTCAGCCCTTTCTTTTCCATCGGCGTTCAGCCCCCTATCAATCCAGATAAATATCGAATAAATTTGCGCTTTCGATAGCCGTCGCCCTTTCAACTGCAGCCGCGAGGTTTCCATGTCCCGAGTCGTTACCGTTGCCGCCACCCAGATGGCCTGTTCCTGGGATAGCCAGGCCAACATCGCCAATGCCGACAAGCTGGTGCGCGAGGCCGCCGCCAAGGGCGCGCAGATCATCCTCATTCAGGAGCTGTTCGAGACGCCCTACTTCTGCCAGAAGCCCAACGCCGAGTACCTGCAGCTGGCGACGCCGGTCGAGGAAAACCCGGCCATCCAGCATTTCCAGAAGGTCGCCGCCGAACTGCAGGTGGTGCTGCCGATCAGCTTCTTCGAGCTGGCCGGACGCGCCCGCTTCAATTCCATCGCCATCATCGATGCCGACGGCAAGCTGCTCGGCGTCTACCGTAAAAGCCACATTCCGGATGGCCCCGGCTACCACGAGAAGTACTACTTCAACCCGGGCGACACCGGCTTCAAGGTGTGGAACACCCGCTACGCCAAGATCGGCGTGGCCATCTGCTGGGATCAGTGGTTCCCCGAAACCGCGCGCAGCATGGCGCTGATGGGCGCCGAACTGCTGTTCTACCCGACCGCCATCGGCAGCGAGCCGCACGACCCGAACATCACCTCGCGCGACCACTGGCAGCGCGTGCAGCAGGGCCATGCCGGGGCCAACCTAATGCCGCTGATCGCCAGCAACCGCATCGGCCGCGAAGAGCAGGACGGCTACGACATCACCTTCTACGGCTCGTCGTTCATCGCCGACCAGTTCGGGGCCAAGGTCGAGGAAATGGACGAAACCAGCGAGGGCGTGCTGGTGCACCAGTTCGATCTCGACCAGCTCGAACACATCCGCAGCGCCTGGGGCGTGTTCCGCGATCGCCGGCCGAATCTCTACGGCTCGATCCGGACCTTGGACGGCTCGCAGCCTTCAGAGTGAGCCGCGCGCCCGCCGCTACGAACCACGGGAAAGGCCTGTCCTTTCCCGCTTCATGAGAGATGCAGATGACCACCCTGACCACCACGCCGCGTACCGATGGCTACTTCATGCCCGCCGAATGGGCACCGCACAGCCAGACCTGGATGGTCTGGCCGCAACGCCCGGACAACTGGCGTGACAACGGCGCGCCCGCGCAGGCCGCGTTCACCGCTGTCGCCAAGGCCATTGCACGCTTCGAGCCGGTTACCGTCTGCGCCAGCGCCGAGCAGTACCTCGCAGCCCGCGCGGCACTGGACGATCCGCGCATCCGCGTGGTGGAACTGAGCACCGACGACGCCTGGGTGCGCGATACCGGGCCGACCTTCGTCATCGACGACCAAGGCGGCCTGCGCGGTGTCGACTGGACGTTCAACGCCTGGGGCGGTGAAGACGGCGGCCTCTATGCCGACTGGCAGCGCGACGACGAAGTGGCGCGCAAGATCCTCGAACTCGAATACTGCGACCGCTACCGCACCGAGGGCTTCGTGCTCGAGGGCGGCTCGATCCACGTCGACGGCGAGGGCACGCTGATCACCACCGAGGAATGCCTGCTCAATCGCAACCGCAACCCGCATCTGTCCCGCGAGCAGATCGAGAGCGTGCTGCGGGAACAGCTGGCGGTCGACAGCATCATCTGGCTGCCGCACGGCTTGTTCAACGATGAAACCGACGGCCACGTCGACAACTTCTGCTGCTTCGTGCGCCCGGGTGAAGTACTGCTGGCCTGGACCGACGATGCGAACGACCCCAACTTCGAGCGCTGTCAGGCGGCCATGGCCGTGCTGCAGAGCGTTCGCGACGCCAAGGGCCGCACGCTGACGGTGCACAAGATGCCAATCCCCGGCCCGCTGCACGCGACCACCGAAGAATGCGCCGGCGTGCTCGCGCTGGATGGCAGTCAGCCACGCGACCCGTCGATACGCCTGGCCGGCAGTTACGTGAACTTCCTCATCGTCAACGGCGGCATCATCGCCCCAGCCTTCGGCGACCAGCTGGACGCCGAAGCCGAGCGCATCCTGGCGCAGGTATTCCCGGAGCACCGGGTCGTCATGGTGCCAGGGCGCGAGATCCTCCTCGGCGGCGGCAACATCCACTGCATCACCCAGCAGCAGCCGGCACCGCTGAACCGATCAGCCATGTAGTTGATCCCCTGGGCGGGTCAACATGGCTGTAACGAGGAGACCGCGCACCGTGCGAATCAGAGCCTTCCTGCTATGCATGCTACTGGCGCCATCAGCGCAGGCCATCGAGCCGTATTCCTGCCGCAATGGCTTCTTTCCGGCCTTCGCCGGCGCGGTAAGGCATGCGGAGGTTGTAGCCAATGCAGATCAACCCGTGCATTTTCGCGATGACGCGGTTGGCTGCCCGGAGCAGGAATCCTGCATCCGACGCGCCTATCTGGTGAATGGTGACAAGCTGCTGGTCGGCAAGGAGACGGATGGCTGGGCCTGCGCGTGGTATTTCTCCAACAAGCGCGAGTTCGTCGGCTGGCTGCCCGCGCACCACGTCCGTACCGACCACGCTACGCCGGTACCCACGGCCGGCGACTGGATCGGCCGCTGGCACCCCATCGCGGGTAGCAACAGCATCCTCATTACCCAGCCCTCCCCCGACGGGCCCTTCGCCGTTGAAGGCGAGGCCATGTGGCAAGGCGGCCTCAACAGCTACGGAGAGCCAATCGTTCATGTCGGGGCATTCTCCGGCCATGGTCGTCCCTCCGACGACCTGCTGAAGATCAGCGAAGGCGATGACGAGTACGACTGCCAGGTGACCCTGCAGCATGTCGCCGGCAATCTGGTGGTGACCGATAACAGCCACTGCGGCGGGCTCAACGTGCGTTTCGACGACGTATACCGCAAGTCGCGCTGATGCCAGAGCCCGGCAGGCCCCCGCTGACTTGAAGCCCTGTCGATCTGGTCTACATTTGGGGTTCGCTTGACCGTTGGTGCGGTCACACATCCAAGCGCCCGTCAGGAAACACCTCTTGTCGATCCCCCTTTCAGTCCAGTTCGTGCTGCTGTCGCTCGCTCTCGCAGCCAGTGGCTGCAGCGAAGAAGAGGGCTCAGCATCCATTCCCAAGGCCGCTAATGCCGTTCCTACGCTGGAACAGCTGCCCAAGTGTGAACGGATCGCGGCACGACTCACGCCGCTTCTGGATGGTCTGGCCCTAGTGGATCAGGACAATGGTGGCCGTTACGACAACGTGACCGTCTATGGCATCAGCTGCTCCTGGCTTTCCCGGGAAATGCAGAGCGGCGATATCTCCCAGCAAGTCAAAGGCGGCGGCCTTTCCATCGCCATTTCTGTCGACGAAACCCCCTCGAACGAGCAGATGCTTCGCAAACTGGGCATGGTCCATGACGACGCCCGCGCCGAGGACATCGGCGGCTTCGTGGTAGATGTCAGCAAGCGTATGGACCCCAGCGCTCAGCTGGGGATCATCGGCCCTCAGGTGGTCGTCGGCCGGGTCACCGTCACCGCGACGGCTGCCGGTATCGCCCTGCAGAAAGTGGAAAGCATGCAGCACATCACCAACGATCAGGCGATCGAGGCAGCCATTGCCATTCACCGAATGCTTCGCTGAGTCGAATCACAACCATCAGGCCGAAACCACTGAGGCCTCGCCACGCACCGAATAAACAAGTACTGATCATAGGAGCAATCATGTCTTCAGCCATCCACCTGCCATCCCTGGCGCTCGCCGCAGCGCTCACGCTGATCAGCTCGACCACTCAGGCGGAGGAGCCGAATCAACAGATGATGACCAACATGCACGCGCAGCTGGCCAAGTTTGGTGGTGCCATGCATGTGACAGCTAAAGTCTGCGACGACTACACCGACGAGAAACTTGCCGAGCATAGAGAGCAGCAAAGAACCCAGGCGACCCGCGCCGGGATGGACCCGGCAACTTTCGATACGGCCTTTGCCGACGGCGTCAAGGAGAGCGAGGCAAAGTGGAAGGATGTCCCCGCGTCCGAGCGTCAGGCCAAATGCACCGAGTTCAAGCAGCAGATGGAGAGCCTTGGGCAGCAGTTCGGCCAGTGACGTGGGAGCGCTAGGCCGGACAAGCCAGCCCGGCCAGCCCGCCGAAATTAGCCGACGATGACCTGGTTCTTGCCCAGGCGCTTGGCGGTGTACATCGCCGCGTCGGCGCGGGCGAACACGCTGCTCAGCTCGGGATCGCTGGCTTTCAGGTAGGTCAGGCCCAGGCTGGCGGTGACGCGGAAACGCTCGCCGTTCTCGGCGGTAAACACCACGCGCTCGATCTCGCGCTGCAGGCGTTCGGCGATCTGTTCGGCCAGATCCGGCTGACAGCCTGGCAGCACCGCGGCGAATTCCTCACCGCCGATGCGCCCGAACAGGTCGCTCTGGCGCAGCACGGCGGCGCCGCAGCGGGCCACCTTTTGCAGCACCTGATCGCCCATCTGGTGGCCGTGGGTGTCGTTGATACGCTTGAAGTCATCGATATCCAGCAGCAGAAACGCCAGCGAGGAAGCAAACTGCCGCGCCCGCTCGAACTCGGCACGAGCGCATTCGAAGAAGTGCCGGCGGTTGCTGCTCTGGGTCAGCACATCGGTAGTGGCCAGACGCTGCAGTTCGCCTTCGAGCTGCTTCTTCTCGGTGATGTCTTCGGCGATACCCACGATGATCGGGCCCTGGCCACGATCGGCGCGGCGGCCGAGGAAACACTTGTCGCTCAACCAGCGCAACTGCCCGTCGCCACGGATGATGCGGTACTCACGGGTTTCCACCGCGCCCTCGTCGAGCACGGCGAGCATGCTCTTCTGCGCAAACTCGACGTCATCCGGATAGATTGCGTTGCGCCACTCACCGTAATCGGCCAGCAGCAGGGCCGGCGAGCGACCGAAGATGCGCTCGTAGGCCGGGCTGACGTAGATCATCCGCTGCGCCTGCCAGTCGAACGCCCAGAGCACGGCGTTGACGCCGCCCAGCAGGGTGCTGAACAGTTGCTCGCGCTCGCCCAGGCGGGCAGCCTCCGCGCGCGCATGCATCAGCGCCAGCAATGTCTGCGCATCGCCGCCCGGTAGCATGCCCATACCCGAATCACCCTGATTACTCGCCAGCCGCATAGCCTTCTTCCTGAAACGACCGTCGCGATTGCGACGGTACTGCATGTTGAGAATGCTGTTCAGAGAGCCGGCCAGAAGCAAAGTTCCGGCCGGCTGCAGGCCTTGTGCTTGAGCCGATGGAAGGTCAGGCGATGGCGACCGACGGGCGCAGTGAATAGGTCCGCAGATGCTCGGCGAATTCGCGCAGCGACTGGATGCCGCTGGCTTCCGCTTCGTGCACCCACTGTTTGATCGCCGCCAGCATTTCGTGGCCGTTCGAGCTGGTTCGCGTCCAGATCTGCTGCAGCGCCAGACGCTTCTCGTAGATCACCTTGAGCGACTGGCTCTGCGCCAGCATGTCGTCGATGTGCGCCTGCTGCTCCTGCTGCAGCAGACTCGGCTCCCGCGCCAGCAGACGCTTGGCCCGGCGCAGTTGATGACGCAGCGTGGCGTCGGCGCGGCCAAGTTCCTGGCGCACCAGCGGCACTATGACCAGCTTTCGGTACTGCGCCATGATCTGGAAACGGTTGTTGAGGATCGCCATGGCGCTGTCCATGTCCAGCTGCTGCTTGCCCTCGATGCGGTGGGCGATCGGCGCCGTACGGTTGACCTTGGCCAGCCGCAGCAGGCTGAACAGGCGAATCCAGGCCCAGCCCATGTCGAACTCCCATTTGCGCACCGATAGCTTGGCCGAGTTCGGATAGGTATGGTGGTTGTTGTGCAGCTCCTCGCCGCCGATGAGGATGCCCCAGGGCACGAGGTTGGTCGCCGCATCACGGCATTCGAAGTTGCGATAACCGACCGCGTGACCGAGACCGTTGACCACACCGGCGGCCCAGAACGGAATCCAGATCATCTGCACGGCCCACACGGTGAGGCCGAGCACACCGAACAGCGCCAGGTCGATCAGCAGCATCAGCACGATGCCGGTATTGGGAAAACGCGAATAGAGGTTGCGCTCGATCCAGTCGTCCGGGCAGTTCTTGCCATAGATGCGCAGGGTTTCCTCGTTCTTCGCCTCTTCCATGTACAGCTCGGCGCCCTTGCGCAGCACCGTGCTAAGACCCTTCTGCACCGGGCTGTGCGGGTCATCGGGGGTCTCGCATTTGGCGTGGTGCTTGCGGTGGATCGCGGTCCACTCGCGGGTGTTCATCGCCGTGGTCAGCCACAGCCAGAAGCGGAAGAAATGCTTGAGCGCCGGATTCAGCTCCAGCGAGCGGTGCGCCGAGTAACGGTGCAGGTAGACCGTGACGCTGACGATGGTGACGTGAGTCAGCAGCAGCGTGGTCGCGATGAGTTGCCAGACCGACAGGTCGAGTAAACCGGTGTGCCACATGATAACGGGGTGCCTCTTGCAGAACGGTGCGCCAGCGACGTCCGCTGGCGTCCACCTGCCTTCAGCCTAACACCAGGCGTCGGCGAGTCTAGGAAACAGCCCGACCGACCGTCTAAAAGCTGGTGATTTTTTAGCCAGATTCGGCTGCAATCGCTACGCTTCGGTACGTGGCGCCATGCTGACGTGCATTCCCGAAAGACGCTATCGGCCGTACTGGCATAGAGCTATCATTGTTTCTTTTTTGCCTTGGAAAGTTGCGGCTCATGCAAACGTCGTACGTCGAGCGCAGCACCTCGCGCCTCTGGCCGGCCCGCCGATGACGAACGCCGGCATCACCACACCCCACTGGATCTTCACGCTCGGCAGCCTGCTGCTCGTGCTGCTGTTCGGTAGCCTGGCATTCAATGACTACCGCGCGCGCGATGCCGCCTGGCACCTGGAAATCGACACCCACGGCGAACTGCAGAGCCTGGCACTGCAGAGCGCGCAGCTCAATCAGCGGCGGCAGGCCGACATGGTCGCCACGGCGCTGGCCGGCAATGCCGAAGTGCTGCGCCAGGTACGCCAGATCGATACGGCGCTACGTGATGGCCGGGCCATGGACGATGCACGTATCGAGCTGGCACGTCAGCGTCTGCGCGCCGCGTTGAGCCCGGCCTGGAGCGCCATGCAACGCCACGGCGCGTTGCAGTTGCAGATCTTCTGGAGCGACGCTGGGGTCGCCCTGCTGCGCATGCAGCAACCGGAGCGCTTCGGTGACGCAATGGCGGCGCAGCGCCCGATGCTGCGCCGCGCGATGAGCGAAGGCAGCATGCAGTACGGCATGGAGGTCAATGCGCTCGGCGCCAGCAGTCGCGCCATCGTTCCTTTGCGTGCCACCGACAGCGAGTCCGGCGAGATCATCGGCGCCCTGGAAGTCGGCTACAACGTGCTGCCGGAATTGCCCGAGCTGGGCGATCAGCTGGCTGCCGGGCTGGCGCTGGTGGTCAATCGCCAGGCACTGCAGGCGGCAGACGTGGAAGCCCCCAGCGGCGTGCAACTGCGCAGCGACGGCGACTGGCTGCTGATCAAACATTCGGCGACACAGATTCTGCACTGGGCGCAGCAGAGCATGCTGCCCGAGCCGGAGAGCGGCCTGGCCTTGCGCCTGCTGAGTGCCGACGGCCGCACCTATATGCTCAATCAGATTCCCCTGCACAGCGACCGTCGGGCCCAGCCATCGGCGCCGCTGCTGGCAGCGGCGCTGGTCTGGCGCGACATCACCGCGATGCAGCAGGAGCACCAACAGGCCGAGCGCCGGCTGCTGATCAAATGGAGTCTGGCCTGGCTGATCGCCGAGGCGCTGCTGTTGACCCTGGCGGTACTGCTGCAACGGCGCATCGGCGCGCAGCTGCAGCATCAGTTCAGCCAGCAACAGCAGGGCCGACGCCGCCAGCGCCTGCTCGACCGCGCACAGAAGATCGCCAGCCTGCTGCCCGGTGTGGTTTTCCAGCTCAAGCGCTTCGCCAACGGCCGCTATGCCTTTCTCTATGCCAGCGAGGGCGCACGCGACCTCTACGGCATCGACCCGCAGCGGCTACTGGAAGATGCTTCCCAGGCCCTGGTGCACGTTCACCCGCAGGATCTGCCACGACTGAAAGCCGCACTGCTGCGTGTGGCTGCTGGGTCGACAACCGGCTCGGTGGAGTTCCGCATCCAGCATCCGCAACGCGGTTTGCTCTGGGCCGAGGGACGTGCCACCGCCGAGCGACGTCCTGACGGCACCGTGCTCTGGCACGGCTTCGTGACTGAGATCACCGAACTGATGGAAGCCACCCGCGCGCTGCAGAAGAGCGAGAGCCGCTTCCGCGCCATGGTCAGCAACCTGCCGGGCGTGGTCTACCGCTGCCGCAACGACGGCCGCCGGCGCATGAGCTACCTGAGCGACGGCATCGAACGCCTGACCGGCTACCCGGCCGGCGATTTCGTCGGCGACCGCGTGCGCAGCTACGCCAGCCTGATCCACCCAGACGACCTCGAGCTGGCCCGGCAACACGCCGAGCAGGACACCTTCGAGGGCGTCTACCGCCTCATCAATGCCGAAGGCCGCACCGTCTACGTGCGCGAAAAGGCCCGCGTCCTGCACGAGCGCGACGACCCTGTCGGCTGGTGCGACGGCTTCATCTGGGATGTCACCGACCAGGCGCTGGCCAAGGAAGAGATGCAGGAGCGCGAGCGCTACCTGAGCATGCTGATCGACAACGTGATCGACGCCATCATCATCATCGACGCCCGCGGCATCATCGAGACCTTCAACCACGCCGCCGAACAGATCTTCGGCTACAGCGCCGCGGAGGTCATCGGCCGCAACCTGTCGATGCTCATGCCCGAACCGGACCGCTCCGCCCACGACGGCTATCTGGAGACCTACGAAAGACGCGGCATTCCTCGCGCGCTGGAACAGAACCGCGAACTCACCGCCCTGCGGCGTACCGGCGAAACCTTCACCATCGAGTTGCGCGTGTCGCAGATCAACCATCACGGCGAGCGCCGATTCATCGGCCTGGTGCGCGACATCACCGAACGCAAGCGCATCGAGCGGATGAAGAGCGAACTGGTGTCCATCGTCAGCCACGAGCTGCGTACGCCACTGACCTCGATCTCCGGTGCCCTCGGCCTGATCGTCGGCGGTGCCTTGGGCGAACCCTCGCCAAACATGCGCCAGATGATCAGCATCGCCCACCAGAACAGCCTGCGCCTGGGGCGCCTGGTGGACGACCTGCTGGACATGGACAAGCTGGTCGCCGGCAAGATGACCCTCGACCTGCGCGCGCATGCGCTGCCGACGCAGCTGCAACAGGCAATCGCCGCCAATCAGGGCTACGCCAGCAAGCATGGCGTCACGCTGGAGCTGCTGCCCGCGCCGGACGTGCAGCTGATGGCAGACGACGACCGGTTGCAGCAGGTACTGGCCAATCTCATCTCCAATGCGGTCAAATTCTCGCCGCAGGGTGGCACCGTTACGCTCGGCAGCGAGCGACGCGATGACTGGGTGCGAATCTCGGTACGCGATCAGGGACCGGGCATCGCCCCTGAATTCCACACACGAATCTTCCAGAAATTCTCCCAGGCCGATTCCTCCGACAGCCGCCAGAAGGAAGGCACCGGCCTGGGCCTGGCCATCAGCAAGGAACTGATCGAACACATGCACGGCCGGATCGGTTTCGATTCCGAGCCCGGCGAAGGCGCCTGTTTCTGGTGCGATTTACCAGTCGCGCCGCTGGCGCAAGATCAATCCTGATGCTTCCGTTAAGCGGACGCGCACGCAAACGACCCCCGGAGGCACAATGGCCGAGCTAAGGCGCATCCTGCACGTTGAAGACGATCCGTCGATTCAGGCGGTGACCAAGCTGGCCCTGGAGGCCGTTGGCGGATACGAGGTGCTGTCCTGCTCCTCTGGTGCACAGGCGCTGGAGGAAGTCGAAGCCTTCGCCCCCGACTTCATCCTGCTGGACGTGATGATGCCGGGCATGGACGGCCCGCAGACGCTGCTCAGGCTGCGCGAGCGCATCGACCTGGAACGGATTCCGGTAACATTCATGACCGCCAAGGTGCAGCCGAGCGAGATCGAGCACCTGCGCAAGCTGGGCGCGCGCGACGTGATCGTCAAGCCGTTCGACCCGATGCAGCTGGCCGAGCAGATTCGCAGCATCTGGCTGAGTGGCCGATACTAGGCAGAACTGCTTAAGCCCCGGTCGTGAAACGCTGCCGACCGGACGCCCCCCACCGAACCAGCAAGGCGCGACGATGGAGTCACCGCAACACAGCACGACGCCGATGCCATCGACCGCCCAGCCGCGCGAGCTGTCACGCCTGGCAGCGTTGCTGCGCTACGAAATCCTCGACACCCCCGAAGACAGTGCATTCGATGACTTCACCGCGCTGGCCGCGCAGATGTGCGATACGCCCATCGCGCTGATCTCGCTGGTCGACGATCATCGTCAGTGGTTCAAGAGCCGCGTCGGCCTCGACGTCAGCGAGACCCCGCGGGAAATCTCCTTCTGCACCTACACCATCGCCGGCGACGAGATCTTCGAGGTACCGGATACGCTGCAGGACCCGCGTTTTAGCAACAACCCACTGGTGCTCGGCGACCCGCAGATCCGCTTCTACGCCGGCACGCCGCTGACCTCGCCTGATGGCTACAACCTCGGCACCCTGTGCGTGATCGACCGCCAGCCGCGGCGGCTCAGCGCGGAGCAGCGCGAAACCCTGGAGCGCCTCGGACGCCAGGTGATCCGCCTGTTCGAGCAGCATCTGCTGGCGCACCGCCACGCCGAGCAGGCGGCACTGCAACAGGCCATCCTCGACAGCGCCTCCAGCGCCGTGCTGGTGACCCGCCCCGACGGCGTGGTCACCAGCGTCAACCCGACCGCCGAGCGTCTGCTCGGCTACAGCGAACAGGCGCTGGTCGGCCATCCGTTGACCGCCGCGCTGTTCCGCCCGGAGGCGCTGCAGCGCCGGGCACTGCTGCTTTCCAGCGAATTGCAGATGCCGGTCGAGGCCGATTTCTCGGTGCTGAGCGCGCCGCTGCACCGCGGCCGACGCGACATGTCCGAATGGCGCCTGCGCCACCAGAACGGCAACGAGGTGCCGGTGCTGCTGGGCGTGAGCGCGATCCATGACGAGCAGGAGCACCTGCGCGGCTACCTGGTCAATGCCTACGACCTGGCCTATCAGGAGCAGTTGCAACTGCGCCTGCAGCAGATCGCCGCGCAGGTCCCGGGCATGCTCTTCCAGTTCCATTGGCGCGCCGATGGACCGGCGTGCTTTCCCTATGTCAGTGAAGGGGTCGAGCAGATCTACGGGCTCAGCCCGGCGCAGCTGGCCAGCAGCTTTGCGCCGATCGTCGGCCGGGTCCACGGCCCCGACCGCAGCGCCCTGTTGCTCAGCATCCGCCAGGCGGCTCGTGAACTCACGCCCTGGCACAGCGAGCACCGTGTCGAGCACCCGCACAAGGGGCTGATCTGGGTCGAGGCGCGGGCAACCCCGCTGCAGCAGGTCGACGGCTCGGTGCTCTGGCACGGCTTCGTTACCGATATCACCGCGCGCAAGGCCGAGCAGCTGGAGCTGGACAAACAGCAGGAGATGAACCGGCGCCTGCTCGAGGCGCTGAGTGAAGCGGTGATCGCCTGCGATGCCGAAGGCAATCTGACCCTGTTCAACGAGAAGGCCAAGCAGTGGCATGGCGCCGATGTCGCCCCGTTATCGCCGAGCGAATGGGCCCGCCATTACCGGCTGTACCGCGCCGATGGCGTCACCCCGCTGGAACCCGAAGAGATTCCCCTGCGCCGCGCCCTCAATGGCGAGCACGTCATCGATCACGAGATGGTGCTGCTGAGCAATGGCGCACCACGGCACGTGCTGTCCAACGCCGACCCGCTGTACACCTCCGATGGCCAGCGAATGGGCGCGGTCGTCGTGCTGCACGACATCACCGAACGCAAGCGCATCGAACGCCTGCAGCGCGAGTTCATCTCCACCGTCAGCCATGAGCTGCGCACGCCGCTGACCTCCATCACCGGCGCCCTGGCGCTGATCTGCTCGAACGTCATGGGCGAAGTGCCCGAGTCGATGCACGAGCTGCTGGAGATCGCCCAGCAGAACAGCCAGCGCCTGAGCGCGCTGATCGACGACCTGCTGGACATGGACAAGCTGCACGCCGGCAAGATGCGCTTCGACATGCTCGAACAAGCGCTGCAACCCCAGCTGGAGCTGGCCCTGCGCAGCAACGGCAGCTACGCCGAACGGCATGGCGTGCAGCTGCACCTCGGCGCCTGCCCGGCAGTGAGCGTGACGGTCGATGCCATGCGCCTGCAGCAGGTGCTGAGCAACCTGCTGTCCAATGCAGCGAAGTTTTCCCCTGCCGGAGAACGGGTCGATCTGTCGGCGCGGGTCAGTGACGGCAAGGTTCGGGTCAGCGTCCGAGACCAGGGCCCGGGAATTTCCGATGAATTTCGTGCGCGGGTATTCCAGAAGTTCGCCCAGGCAGACTCGTCCGACAGCCGCCAGCAAGGCGGAACCGGACTGGGCCTGGCGATCAGCAAGGAGCTGATCGAGCACATGGGCGGGCAGATCGGCTTCGAATCCGAGCCCGGCCATGGCGCCTGCTTCTGGTTCGAACTACCCGCACAAGACCAGGCCAAGGAGAGCCCGTGATGAAACAGCTCAAGCGTATCCTGCACGTCGAAGACGTACCGTCCATCCAGGTGGTGACTCGCATCGCCCTGGAAAAGCTCGGCGGCTTCGAAGTGCTCAGCTGTCAGTCAGGCCAGGCCGCGCTCGACCAGGTGCAGGCCTTCGCTCCGGACCTGATCCTGCTCGATGTGATGCTGCCGCAGATGGACGGCATCGAGCTGGTTCGCCAACTGGCCGATCTGGTCGACCTGCAGCAGACGCCGGTGGTGTTTCTCACCGGCCATCTGCAGCCCGAACGGCTGCAGGAGTTGCGTCAGCTCGGTGTGCGCCAGGTGCTGGGCAAGCCCTTCGACCCGCTGCAACTTGCCACCCAGTTGCGGCAGATCTGGGAGGCCGAGCATGGATGATCGCGCCCGCCTGGCGCTGCAGGAGCAGCTGGCGCAGCTGGAACAGCAGTTCGGCGAGCGCCTGCAGGCCGACCTGACCGACCTCGCCGCGCTCGCCCAGGATCTGCAGCAGACCCGTGCCACCGCCAGCCGTCGGCTGGTGATGCTGAGCATCCGCGAGCGCCTGCATCGGCTGGCTGGTGCCGCCGGCACCTTCGGCTTCGCCAAGCTCGGGGAGCGCGCCAGGCAGCTGGAGCAGCGCGCCGATCGCTGGCTGGATTCGGCCAAGCCGGGCAGCCGCGCCGCCGAGGCCTTCGCCCGCGCGGTGCTGCAGTTGGCCGGCGAAACCCCTGGCCAGGAACGCGACGGCGCGGCGGAACTACCGGAGCACCACGAGGAGCCTGCCCCCGGCTGTCGCATCTACCTGATGAAGGCCGATCCGGTCGCGGGCGCCAGCATGGCGGTGACCCTGCGCAACTTCGGTTATCTGGTCAGCCAGTGGCCCAACTTCGCCGCACTGCAAGCGGCCGTGGCCGATGAACTGCCCGACGCGCTGATCGTCAGCGTGCAGCAGGACAGCGATTTCGACGCGCTCGCCGCTCTGCAGCAAGGCCTCGAGCAGCCACTGCCGCTGCTGGTCATCCACGACCGGGCCGATTTCGCCAGCCAGCTGGCCGCGGTGCGTGCCGGCGCCCAGGGCTTCTTCGTCCGCCCGCTGGATATCACCCAGCTGGAGAACAGCCTGGAGCGCTGCCTCGATCGCCAGCAGGGCGAACCCTTCCGCGTGCTGATCGTCGATGACGACGTCGAGTTGGCAGCACGCTACAGCCTGGTGCTGCGCAATGCGCAGATGCAGGTGCAGATACTCACCGAACCTACCCGCGTACTGGAGACCATGCGCAGCTTCAACCCCGAGGTACTGCTGCTGGACGTCAACATGCCGGACTGCTCGGGGCCAGAGCTGGCGCAGATGATCCGCCTGCATGACGAATGGCTGCGGGTGACCATCATCTACCTTTCCGCCGAGACCGATACCCACCGGCAGATGGCGGCGCTGCTCAAGGCCGGCGACGATTTCATCACCAAGCCGATCAGCGATACCGCGCTGGTGGCCGCGGTGTATTCCCACGCCCAGCGTGCGCGCTCGCTGAGTACGGCGCTGGCCCGCGACAGCCTGACCGGCCTGCTCAAGCACGCCGATATCAAGGAACAGCTGGCGTTGGAAGTGCAGCGCACCACCCGCACCGGCAAACCCGCCAGCGTGGTGATGCTCGACCTCGATCATTTCAAGCAGATCAACGACACCTATGGGCATGCCGCCGGCGACAATGTGATCCGCGCCCTGGCCAACCTGCTGCGCCAGCGCTTGCGGCGTATCGACAGCCTCGGCCGCTACGGTGGCGAGGAATTCGTCGCCGTGTTGCCCGAATGCTCGGCCCTGCAGGCCCGACGCATTTTCGACGAAATCCGCGTGCGCTTCGCTGCGCTGAGCTTCAATGCCGGCGACCAGGAGTTCCGCGTGACCTTCAGTGCCGGCATCTGCGAAACCGACGGCCACAGCGCCTCCGGCCTGCTGCTCGAGCACGCCGATCAGGCGCTGTACGCGGCCAAGCACAACGGCCGCAACCAGGTGCAGATCGCCCAGCGCTGAGCGCACGGCCCTTTCGGCGGCGAACCGCTGTGGTCCGGACGGGTCTGACTATACTGATCTGATCCCGGTGACCGCGCGGTAGCGAGGCAACTGGGGATTCTGTGCAGTCATCCCCGGCGGAAGGAGTCCGGTTTGCCCGCAAGACCCGCGATCGGTTGGCATTCAATCGCCTTTCTCGCTGCGTTTCTGTTGCTCGTCGCGCTTGGCTGGCAAGGCAAACGCACGCAGGAAGCGCTGTTACAAACCAATCGTTCGGTCAGCCATAGCCTGGAGATCATCACTTCGGTCCAAGCAATTTTGTCTTCGTTGCAAGACATCGAAACCGGTTCGCGCGGTTTCATCCTCACTGGCGACCCTATCTATCTCGAACCTTACGAGCGCGGCCTCAGGCAACTGGAGGGCAACCGGCGCAGCTTGCAGCGCCAGGTCGACGGGCGTCATTTTCCTGATCGGCGTTGGTTCCAGACCCTGGATACAACCATTGCTGACCGCCTCGAAGTAGCCGCCAGCAATATGCAAACCCGCCGTGAGGCCGGGCTGCAGGCTGCCGTAGAGCGTCTGCGCGGGGCCGGCGGGCACCTGTTGATGGACCGCCTGCGCGCATTGCTCAACGCCGTCGAGCAACACGAGCGCAGCCACCTGGCCGCCGCCAGCGAAGCCATCGCACGCACCACCCAACGCGCGCAGCAACTGGCACTGATCGGCACGCTGGTGGTGATCGGTCTGTTCCTGGCGGCCTTCTGGGCCTTGCAGCGGAATCTGCAGATTCGCCAACAGCTCACCCGCAGCGCCCAGGCCGGCGAGGCACGTCTCGGTGCCCTGTTACAGGCCATCCCGGACCATCTCTACGCAGTTGATGAGCGGCAGCAGGTATCCAGCATTTCGCGCGGCACACCGCGCCGCGCTCCGCCACCAGAAGCGATCGAACCCTTGCTCATCGAGCTGCTCAATCAGACCGACGAAGGCGCGCTGCGGCAGAAGACCTGGTGCGAGTTGCAGACCCAGCGCACTTTCGAGGTCCGCTTGATGCCCACCGGGCTGGGCGATCATCTGGCCATCGCGCGCGACGTCAGCGAACTGCAACGCAACCGCGACAGCCTGCACGACCAGCAGGTGTTCCTCCGCCGTGTGGTCGACACCGACGACAACCTGATCTTCGTTCGCGACGCCCAGGGCCGCTTCCTGCTCTGCAATTCGGCGCTCGCTGCCCTGTTGAACGCCCGCCCCCAGGATATTGAGCAGCGCCATCCCGATGATGTGCCGTCCGCGTTGCGACTGCAGCCCCTGCTGCTGGGTGACGAAGAGCTGGCCGAGCTGGCGGGAAGCAGCGGCGATTTGCGCAGCACCGAGGTTGCGCTGACCGATGCCCATGGCACGGAACACTGGTTCCAGGTGGTCAAGCACCCGCTGCGGATCTCGGCACGTACTTGCCATGTAGTCACGGTGGCGGTGGACATCTCCCTGCGCCGACGCATGGAGCAGATGAAGACCGAATTCATCTCCACCGTTAGCCACGAGTTGCGCACGCCGCTGACCGCCATCCGCGGCGCCCTCGGCATGCTGATCGGCGGAATTGCTGGCCATATCAACGACGACGCCCGCCCGTTGCTGGATATCGCGCACAAGAACAGCGAACGCCTGGTGCGCCTGATCAACGATATTCTTGACATCGAAAAGCTCGAAGCCGGGCGCCTGGCCTTCAATTTCGGCCTGCACGACGTGCATGTGCTGGTGCAGCAGGCGCTGTCAGACATCGAGCCGTACGCCCGCGACTACGGTGTCAGCCTCGCATTGGTGAGCACCGACGAATCGCGGACGAGCGAGGCTATGGTCGACCCCGACCGATTCGCCCAGGTGATGGCTAACCTGCTCTCCAATGCGATCAAGCATTCTCCCGCCGGTGGCAGCGTAACGGTCGATCTACATCATCACGACAACGTGCTGGAACTCGGCGTGCAGGATCAGGGGCCGGGGATTCCCGAGGCTTTCCGTGGGCGCATCTTCGAGCGCTTCGCCCAGGCCGATTCCTCCGACGCCCGCCAGCGCGGCGGCACCGGGCTGGGACTGGCAATCACCCGCTCGCTGGTGCAGCAGATGCACGGACAGATCGGTTTCGACTCCCAGGAAGGTCACGGCTCGCGCTTCTGGCTGCAGCTGCCGCTGGAGGAGCAACCAGCGACGCCGCTGCAGCGACCCACTACGCCGCCGGCCAGAGCAGCCCAGCCTGACAATGCTGCGTTGATCCTCATCCTCGAGCCGGACACCCAGGCGGCCGAGCAGCTGGCCGCGGCGCTGCAGCAGCATGGCTACGCGACCTTGACCAGCGGCACCGCAGCCGAGGCACGCCGGCTGTTGCAGCAGTTCGACATCGAGGCACTGACCCTGAGCCCGGCGCTGGATGACGAAAACAGCGCGGCCTTCCTGCAGAGCCTGCGCAGCCAGCACAACTACCGCAACCTGCCGGTGCTGATCGTCAGCCTGCAGCCGCAGCGCCGCGATGATGACGACGGCACGCTGCGCGGCGGCGCGGTGGGCGTGATCGACTGGCTGCACAAACCGATCGACCCCTCGCGGGTCATGGACGTGATCCGCGCCTGTCTGCAGCTCGGCGGGCACAAACCGCGCATCCTGCACGTCGAGGACGACGACGACCTGCGGGTGCTGCTGGCCAGGCAGATCGCCGCGCTCGATGTCGATCTTTCCGGCGCCGCGACGCTGCACGAAGCGCGCGAGCTGATCGCGGCACAGACCTTCGACCTGGCGATCATCGACCTGATGCTGCCGGACGGCCAGGGCACCGAGCTGTTCGACCAGCTGGCGCAGAGCGTCCCACCGCCGCCGGTGATCATCTTTTCCGCGCTCGACACCCCGATTCAGGACGACCGCCTGGCGCTGCGCCAACTGGTGAAATCCCGTCACGACGGCGATGAGCTGGCCAGGCTGATCCAGCACCTGCTGCAACACTGGCCGCCGGGGCACACACACGAAACCGACGAGGCTCACCCATGAGCGAATCCGCCAGCAAACGCATTCTCATGGTGGAAGACGAAGAAGACATCGCCTTTCTCATCCGCTACATGCTCGAACGTCACGGCTTCGTGGTCGACCACGCCGCCGATGGGCGGCAGACATTGGAGTACTTCGCCCAGAGCGAGCCGCCGGACCTGACGCTGATGGACATCATGCTGCCCTACCATGATGGTCTGGAACTCATCGAACGGCTGCGGGCGCAACCCGGCTGGGACAGCGTGCCGGTGCTGATGCTGACGGCCAAGGCCCGTGAAGTGGACATCGTCCGAGCGCTGGAACTGGGCGCCGACGACTACGTGACCAAACCCTTCCAGCCGGAGGAACTGCTGGCGCGTATCCGTCGCCTGCTGAGGGGCCGCCGATGAAGCGAGCGGTAATGCTGCTTGCCCTGGCGCTGCCTTGCGGTGCGGCGCTGGCGGACGTCACCACCGCCGAGCGGCAGGTCCAGGCGCAACAACTGGACGCGGCCGAAGCCACACTTCGTGCGCATCTGGCTGGGCAGCCGGAGGACACCGCGGCGCAGTTCCTGCTCGCCCGTGTATTGAGCTGGCAAGGCCGCCCTGAACAGGCGCTGCCGATCTATCGCCGCCTGCTGCAGCAACAGCCGGACAACGCCGACTATCTGCTCGGCGAGGGCCAGGCGCTACTCTGGGCTGGTCATCCGCAACGGGCGCTGGAATCGCTCGAGCGCGCCGCCCAGCTCGCCCCGGACTATGCCGAGGTGCAGCAGGTGATCCAGCAGGCCCGTGCTGCGCTGACCGTGCCCAGCACCGCAGCGGCGCCCGTGCCGGTGGTCGACGCCGCGACCAGGCGACGCCACGAACTGGAAATATCCGCTCGCCAGGACTGGCTCGACAGCGGTTTTGACAACTGGCGCAGCCAGCGCCTGGACTACGCCTCGACGAAACCGGAGAGTCTCGGCTGGTATGGCGCGCTGACACGCGAGCAACGCTTCGGCGAGTGGGACGAAGGCGTCGAAGCCGGCGCCGTCATTGCGCTGGACGAGAACTGGACCCTGCAACCGGAGGTCGGCTACCAGCCGTCGCCCTATTTCCTTCCCGAGTGGCATGCCGATCTGCGCCTGCAGCGGCGGCTACCGGGCGGCTACCTCGGCGCCGTCAGTGTCCGTCGCACCGAATACGAGACGACCCGGGTCGACCGCCTGGCGCTGAGCGCCGAGCGCTACTGGAATGCCTGGCGCGCCGGCTACACGCTGAACGTCACCGATGTCGCCAATGCCGGCACGCCGATCGGTCATGACCTGGCGCTGGACTACTACTACCAGGGCCTGAGCTACGCCGGCCTGCGCCTGACCGTCGGCGAGGAAGAAGCGGTGGAGGAACAGCAGCTGATCACCAGCGACGTGCGCGCCATCAGCCTGCAAGGTCGCCACTGGTTCGACAGCCGCTGGGCGCTGAGCTGGGAAATCGGCCATCACCAGCAGGGCAGCTACTACGACCGGCAATGGCTGCAGCTCGGCCTGCGTCATGCTTTCTGAATGGCTGGCGCGCTGCCCCCGCTGGCTGTGCGAAACACCGGCGAACGCCTGGGCGCAGCTCTGGCCGGAAGACCGCATGCTGCAACTGGCGCTGTACTGCGCCCTCGGCCTCGGCACACTGACCGTGCTGGTGTTGCTGCAGGTGCTTCTGCTCGGTGAGGTATCACGCCGGCGCACCGTACGCCGGCAGCAGTTCAACGAACAGTGGCGGCCCTTCTTCGCCCTCTGCAGCTTGAGCGACGAACTCCCGCCCAGCCATGCACCGCTGCCGAGGCGGCGGCAGCTGTGGTTCCTGCTGCAGTGGAACCGCACCCAGCTGCAGCTGCGCGGCGCCGCCCGCGAGCGCATGAACCGCGCCCTGATCGCCCTGGGCATGGACCGCCAGGCCCTGAACCTGCTGCGCGGGCGGGTGCGCAGCAAGCTGATCGGCCTGACCTGCCTGCGCCATCTGGCTGAACCGACACACTGGGACGCAGTACAGTCGCTCTTGCTCAGCCGCAACTCCATCGTCGCCCTCTCCGCCGCCCAGACCCTGGTGGCGATGGACGCCAGCAAAGCCATGGAGCTGATCCTGCCGGCGGCGGTGAATCGCCCCGACTGGGCCCTGCCGCGGCTGATCAGCCTCTGCCAGCAGGCTGGCGAACAGGCCGTGACCACGCCGCTGCTGATCGTGCTGTCCTCCTCGGAAGATCCGCGTCGCGAGCGTCTGGTACCGCTGCTCGTGCAGGGCGATCCCCGCCACGCCGCGCCCTGGGCCCGCGCCCGGCTGGACGAAGGCGCACCGGCAGAATATCTGCAGGTAGCGCTGCGCTGCCTGTGCGAACTCGGCGACCCGCGCGACCGCCACCGCCTGCTACGCGCCCTGCAGCACGAACAGGACACCGTGCGTCTGGCTGCGCTGCAGGCACTGCACAAACAGGCACGCCGCGAAGACAGCGAACTGTTCCTGCCGCTGCTATCGGACAGCAGCTGGTGGGTGCGCCAGGCGGCGGCCGACAGCCTGGCGGCGATGCCGGGCGCAACGCTGGAGGGGCTGCAGCATATGCTTGAACAGGTTCGTGATCGTTACGGCAGGGACGCCCTGCGCCGCGCCATCGCGGAGGTGCGCCGGTGACCGATACCTGGCTGTGGTGGTTGCAGGTCGCATTCATCCTCTATTTCCTGCTGCTCAACGGCATGTACCTGCTGCTCAACATGCTGTCGATGGCAAGCCTCATGGGCTACATCCGGCAACGGGCGGAAACCGGCGAATTGGCGCCCTACCTGGGGGTTGAACCGCCAGTCTCGGTGCTCATGCCGGCGTTCAACGAGGAAGCGACCATCCGCACCTCGGTGCGCTCGATGCTGCAGCTGCAGTATCCCGAGTTCGAGATCGTGGTGATCAACGACGGTTCGAAGGACAACACCCTCGCCGTGCTGATCGAGGAATTCGACCTGGTGCCGCACCCCGAGCCGCTGCGCCAGGCCGTGGCCCACCAACCGGTGCAGGCCATCTATCGTTCGCGGCGCTACGCCAATCTGCGGGTGGTGGACAAGGCCAACGGCGGCAAGGCCGATGCGCTGAATGCCGGTATC
Organism: Stutzerimonas kunmingensis; assembly: GCF_021432085.1. Lineage (GTDB taxonomy): Bacteria > Pseudomonadota > Gammaproteobacteria > Pseudomonadales > Pseudomonadaceae > Stutzerimonas. The sequence goes on from NZ_CP090366.1 coordinate 4,664,341, forward strand.
AACGCGGCACGCTATGGACTGTTCTGCGGCGTCGACGCCGACTCGATCCTGCAGCGCGACAGCCTGTTGCGCGTGGTGCAGCCCTTCCTCGAAGACGAGCGCACCATCGCCGCCGGCGGCACCGTGCGCATCGCCAATGGCTCGCAGGTGCGCGGCGGCTTTCTTATCCAGGCCGGATTGCCACGCAACTGGCTGGCGCGCTTCCAGATCGTCGAATACCTGCGTGCGTTTCTCTTCGGCCGTCTCGGCTGGTCGCCGCTCAACGCCGTGCTGATCATCTCCGGCGCCTTTGGCCTGTTCGACCGCGAACGGGTGATGGCGGTCGGCGGCTATCGCACCGATACCGTTGGCGAGGACATGGAGCTGGTGGTGCGGCTGCACCGTTATCACCGCGAGAAGCGCATCCCCTACCGCATCCGCTACCTGCCGGACCCGATCTGCTGGACCGAATGCCCGGAAGATCTCGGCACCCTCGGCCGTCAGCGCAGCCGCTGGCAGCGCGGCCTGGCCGAAAGCCTCGGCCGTCATGCGCGGCTGGCTTTCAGCCTGCGTGGCGGCACGCCGGGCTGGCTGGCCTGGCCGTTCATGGCGCTGTTCGAATGGATCGGCCCGCTGATCGAGCTGGTCGGCTACGGCTTCATGCTCGCCGGCTTCGCCTTCGGTGCGGTGTCCTACGCGGCGCTGGCGGCCTTCCTGCTGGTGGCGATCGGCATGGGCATCCTGCTGTCGGTCAACGGCCTGCTGCTGGAAACCATGTCCTTCCGCGTCTACAGCCGTCGACGCGACATGCTGCAGCTATTCCTGATGGCCGTGCTGGAGAACTTCGGCTACCGCCAGCTGAACACCGTCTGGCGCTGTCGTGGCCTCTGGCAATGGTTCTCGCGACGCAAGCACCACTGGGGCGCGATGCGCCGCAGCGGGCAGTGGGGGCAAAGCTAGCTGAACGCTCAAAAAACCAAATCGGAGGGTGGATCACGCTTCATCGATCCACTGGCTGTGCAACAAGGTGGATGTAAAAGGCGACATCCACCCTACGGATGCCGTCAGAGCTGAATCCAGGTCGCCTTGAGCTCGGTGTACTTGTCGAAGGCATGCAGCGACTTGTCACGACCGTTGCCGGACTGCTTGAAGCCGCCAAACGGCGCGGTCATGTCGCCGCCGTCGTACTGATTGACCCACACGCTGCCGGCGCGCAGCGCCCGCGCGGTGCGGTGTGCCTTGGACAGGTCGGCGGTCCACACCGCCGCGGCCAGGCCATAGGGCGTGTCGTTGGCAATCGCGATCGCTTCCTCGGCGCTGTCGAAGGTGATCACCGACAGCACCGGACCGAAAATTTCCTCCTGCGCGATCTTCATCGCATTGTCGACGCCATCGAAGATGGTCGGCTCGACATACAGTCCGCCAGTCTCCTCAAGCGTGCGCTGGCCGCCGATCAGCACCTGCGCGCCGGCCTCACGCCCGGCGTCGATGTAGCCAAGCACGGTGTTGAGCTGCTGGGTGTCCACCAGCGCGCCAACGTTGGTCGCCGGATCCAGCGGATTGCCCGGCTTCCAGCCCTTGAGCGCCTCGACCACCATGGGCAGGAAGCGCTCCCTGATCGAACGCTCCACCAGCAGCCGCGAGCCGGCAGTGCAGACCTCGCCCTGGTTGAAGGCAATGGCGCCGGCCGCGGCTTGCGCTGCCGCCTGCAGGTCGGGCGCGTCGGCGAAGACGATGTTCGGGCTCTTGCCTCCGGCTTCCAGCCAGACGCGCTTCATGTTCGATTCGCCGGCATAGATCATCAGCTGCTTGGCCACCCGGGTGGAGCCGGTAAAGACCAAGGTATCGACGTCCATGTGCAGCGCCAGCGCCTTGCCGACGGTGTGGCCGTAGCCCGGCAAGACGTTGAGCACGCCGGCCGGAATGCCGGCGTCGATCGCCAGCTGGGCGATGCGGATGGCGGTCAGCGGCGACTTCTCGGACGGCTTGAGCACCACCGAATTGCCGGTGGCCAGCGCCGGGCCGAGCTTCCAGCAGGCCATCATCAGCGGGAAATTCCACGGCACGATGGCCGCCACCACGCCGACCGGCTCGCGGGTGACCAGGCCCAGCTGGTCATGGGGCGTGGCCGCCACTTCGTCGTAGATCTTGTCTATCGCCTCGCCGCTCCAGCGCAGCGCCCGCGCGGCGCCTGGGATGTCCACCGTCAGCGAGTCGCCGATCGGCTTGCCCATGTCGAGGGTTTCCAGCAGGGCCAGTTCTTCGCGGTTGGCTTCCAGCAGGTCGGCGAAGCGGATCATCACCGCCTTGCGCTTGGCCGGTGCCAGGCGCGCCCAGCTGCCGGCATCGAATGCGGCACGGGCACTGGCCACCGCCCGCTCGGCGTCGGCCTGGTCGCAGCTGGCGACCTGCGCCAGCACCCGCCCGTCCACCGGACTGATGCAGTCGAACTGGCCGCCGTCCGCCGCGGCGCAATACTCACCCTGGATAAAGGCACGACCTTCGATGTGCAGGTCGCGGGCACGCTGTTGCCAGTCGGCGAGGGTCAGGGTGGGCATGGTGCATCCTCTCTAGTCAGGTCTTCGGGCTGTGGAAAAGGCACCCTAAACCAGCGGTGCGGACCCTATCAATATTTTTTACGAACGGCCGGTCAATCGCCTTGTTTTGTTCGTTTTATTAAACATAGACTCGATGAAAACCCTGCGGCTCGCCGTCGCAGCATAGTCGCTCGCCACCCGGAGCCAGCCCCATGTCACAGGATTTCCATCCCAACGCCTCGCCCGATCACTTCTGGATGCCCTTCACCGCCAACCGCCAGTTCAAGGCCACGCCGCGCCTGCTGGAGAGTGCCGAAGGCATGTACTACACGGCGAGCGACGGCCGCCAGGTGCTCGACGGCACCGCCGGGCTCTGGTGCTGCAATGCCGGCCATGGGCGCCGCGAAATCAGCGAGGCGGTGAGCAAGCAGATCGCCAGGATGGATTTCGCCCCGACCTTCCAGATGGGCCATCCGCTGCCCTTCGAGCTGGCGGAAAAGCTCGCCGCCATCAGCCCCGAAGGCCTGAACCGGGTGTTCTTCACCAACTCCGGATCGGAATCGGCGGATACCGCGCTGAAGATCGCCCTGGCCTATCAGCGCGCCATCGGTCAGGGGTCGCGCACGCGGCTGATCGGCCGCGAGCTGGCCTATCACGGCGTCGGCTTCGGCGGCATGTCGGTCGGCGGCATGGCCAACAACCGCCGCGCCTTCGGCCCGATGCTGCCGGGCGTCGATCACCTGCCGCACACCCTCGATCTGCAGCGCAACGCCTTCAGCCGCGGCCTGCCGCAGCATGGCGTGGAGCGCGCCGATGAACTGGAACGGCTGGTGACGCTGCATGGTGCGGAGAACATCGCCGCGGTGATCGTCGAGCCGATGTCCGGCTCGGCCGGGGTGATCCTGCCACCGGTGGGCTATCTGCAACGGCTGCGCGAGATCACCGCCAGGCACGGCATCCTGCTGGTCTTCGATGAGGTCATCACCGGCTTCGGTCGCGTGGGCGAGGCCTTCGCCGCGCAGCGCTGGGGCGTCACGCCAGACATCCTCACCTGCGCCAAGGGTCTGACCAACGGCGCGATCCCCATGGGTGCGGTACTGGTCGCCGACCACCTGTTCGATGCGTTCATGAAGGGACCGGAAAGCGTCATCGAGTTCTTCCACGGCTACACCTACTCAGGGCATCCGGTGGCCTGCGCGGCGGCACTGGCGACCCAGCAAATCTATCAGCAGGAAAACCTGTTCCAGAAGGCCATCGACCTGGAGCCCTACTGGCAGGAAGCACTGTTCAGCCTGCGCGACCTGCCCAACGTGATCGACATCCGCACCGTCGGACTGGTGGCCGGCATCCAGTTCGCCGCCTATGCCGATGGCGTCGGCAAGCGCGGTTACGAAGTGTTCCGCGAGTGTTTCGAGAAGGGCCTGCTGGTACGCGCCAGCGGCGACACCATTGCGCTGTCGCCGGCGTTGATCGTCGAGAAGGCCGAGATCGACCAGATGATGGAGTTGCTCGCCGACGGTATACGTAAGGCCGGCTGAGGCTTATCCGGCCTGACGAGCCATTCTCGCCGTATTTGCAGGGAAAACCGGTGGGCTGAAGCCCACCCTACAGGGGGCCGGTGGACGTTCGGTAGGGTGGGCTTCAGCCCACCAATGCCATTGCGGCGCGGTCTCAGAGCGATTCCAGGCAGTCGGCCAGGGTGACACCGAGACCTTCCAGCAGCTTCTCGTAACCCTGCGCATCGGTCGCCAGGCCGACGCCCAGCACGTCCAGTTCCGCCATCTTCACCGGCAAGCCGGCGGTCAGCGTCTCGACCAGGCGCGGACGCGCCGGCGGTTCGCTGAACACGCAGCTCGGACCGGCCTGCTGCAGCCGCTCTCGCATGGCCGCCACATGCCGCGCGCCGGGTTGCGACTCGCCACCGGCACTGAACACGCCGGCATGGCGCAGATTGTAGGCCGCCTCGAAGTAGTCATAGGCCTCGTGGAAAACGAAGAACGGCTTGTTCTGCACCTTGCTGAAGCGCTGCTTGAGGCGGGCGTCGAGCGCCTCGATGCGCTGGGCGAAGGCCGCCGAATTGGCCTGGTAGCGCTGTGCGTTGGCCGGGTCGGCGGTGGCCAGGTCCGCAGCCATGCGCTCGGCGATCACCAGTGCGTTGGCTGGCAGCAGCCACAGGTGCGCATCAAGCGTGCCCGGCCGATGGTCGTGGTCGTGCTCGTCGGCATGGGCGGTCTCGCCATGTGCGGCTTCGTCATGCTCGTGAGCATCATGGTCATGACTGTCGTGATCGTCGTGATCGTCGTGATCGTCGTGATCGTCGTGATCGTCGTGATCGTCGTGATCGTCGTGATCGTCGTGATCGTCGTGATCGTCGTGATCGTGATGTTCAGCCTCGTCGTGCGCGTGTGCATCACCAAAACGACGCAGGGTCAGCTGCGGCAGGTCCTGCACCGCCACGGTCGTGCCTTCACGAGCGCTCAGTGCGCGCGGCAGGAAGCTCTCCAGATCCGGGCCGATCCAGTAGAACAGCTGCGCATCGCGGATACGCCGTACGTCGGACGGTCGCAGCGAGTAATGATGCGCCGAAGCGCTCGCCGGCAGCAGAACGTCAGGCTCACCGACGCCATCCTGAACCGCCGCGGCGATCAGCTGCAGCGGCTTGATGCTGGTCAGCACGCGGACTTCGGCGTGGGCGGACGCGGCGCCAGCAACCAGCGCCGCGAGCAAGGGAAGGGAAAAAAGACGATTCACGGGCGTCACTCGTACGGGGGGAATTGGTACATAATAACGTCTCTACCCCAACACGTCGCCGCTCATGTCCAAGACCCCGCTGGCCTGTACGCCCCACGACCATGACCATTGCGTCAGCCACGCGCTGGCCGAAGCCGACAGCCTCTGCGCGCGCCAGGGCGTACGCCTGACCGCCCTGCGCAAGCGTGTGCTGGAGCTGGTCTGGCAAAGCCACAGGCCGCTCGGCGCCTACGACATCCTCGCCGTACTGAGCGAGCAGGATGGCCGCCGCGCCGCGCCGCCCACCGTCTACCGCGCGCTGGATTTCCTGCTGGAGAACGGCCTGGTGCATCGCATCGCGTCGCTCAACGCCTTCATCGGCTGCAACCATCCGGAGCATCCGCACCAGGGCCAGTTCCTCATCTGCCGGCACTGCCACACCGCCATCGAACTCGAGCAACGCGCCATCGCCGAGGCCATCGACAGCGCCGCCGGCAGCGTCGGCTTCGCCGTCGAGGGGCAGACCGTGGAAGTGGTCGGCCTCTGCTCGAACTGCCGGAAAGCCGCATGAGCGAGGTGCTGCTGCGGCTGGATGACATCCACGTGCGCTTCGCCAACCAGAACGTGCTGGAAGGCGCGCAACTGCAGGTGCATCGCGGCGAGATCGTCACCCTGATCGGCCCCAACGGGGCCGGCAAGACCACGCTGGTACGGGCCGTGCTCGGCCTGCTGAAACCCGATCGCGGCCAGGTCTGGCGCAAGCCGAAGCTGCGTGTCGGCTACATGCCGCAGAAGCTCCACGTGGACCCCACCCTACCCTTGTCGGTGCTGCGCTTTCTGCGTCTGGTGCCCGGCGTCGATCGCGCCCGAGCCCTGGCTGCGCTGGGCGAAGTCGGCGCCGAGCACGTCATCGACAGCCCGCTGCAGAAGATTTCCGGCGGCGAAATGCAGCGTGTGCTGCTGGCCCGCGCGCTGCTGCGCGAGCCGGAGCTGCTGGTGCTCGACGAACCGGTGCAGGGTGTCGACGTGTCTGGCCAAGCCGAGCTGTACCGCTTGATCGGCGTGCTGCGCGACCGCTACGGCTGCGGCGTGCTGATGGTTTCCCACGATCTGCATCTGGTGATGAGCGCCACCGACCAGGTGGTCTGCCTCAATCGCCACGTCTGCTGCTCAGGGCATCCTGAGCAGGTCAGCAGCGACCCGGCCTTCGTCGAGCTGTTCGGCCAGGACGCGCGCAGTCTGGCGATCTATCACCACCAGCACGACCACAGCCACGACCTGCACGGCAGCGTGGTGACCGGCAAACCCCACGTCCACGGCCCGAACTGCAAGCACTGACATGCCCGATTTCCTTCTCAACGCCCTGCTCGCCGGCCTCGCCCTGGCGCTGGTCGCCGGCCCGCTCGGCTCCTTCGTCGTCTGGCGGCGCATGGCCTATTTCGGCGACACCCTGTCCCACGCCGCGCTGTTCGGCGTCGCCCTCGGGTTGATGCTCGACGTCAACCTGACTCTGGCGGTGACGGTCGGCTGCGTGCTGCTCGCGCTCTTGCTGGTCACCCTGCAACAGCGCCAGCCGCTGGCCTCGGACACGCTGCTCGGCATCCTCGCCCACAGCACGCTGTCGCTGGGCCTGGTGTCGCTAAGCTTCATGGATGACGTGCGCATCGACCTGATGGGCTATCTGTTCGGCGATCTGCTCGCCGTCGGGCCGAGCGATCTGGCCTGGATCATCGGCGGCAGCGCGCTGGTGCTGCTGATGCTGATTCCGCTGTGGCGTCCGCTGCTGGCGATCACCGTGCACGAGGAGCTGGCCAAGGTCGAAGGCCTGCCGGTGGCCGGTATCCGCCTGGCGCTGATGCTGCTGATCGCCGTGGTGATCGCCGTGGCGATGAAGATCGTCGGCGTGCTGCTGATCACCTCGCTGTTGATCATTCCCGCCGCCGCGGCGCAACGCCATGCGCGCACGCCGGAGCAGATGGCCTTTGGCGCCAGCGTGTTGGGCATCGTCGCGGTGTGCCTGGGCCTGACGCTGTCCTGGTTCGAAGACACCCCCGCCGGACCGTCCATCGTGGTCAGCGCCGCCGCGCTGTTCCTGCTCAGCTTCGCCTGGCCGAAGCGGGCCTGAGGCCATGACTGATCTCAAGTACCTGCGCGGTTACCCGGAGCCGCTGCTGGCGCAGGTGCGCCAGCTGATCGCAGAGCAGCGCCTGGGCGACTATCTGCAGCGTCGTTACCCGGCACGGCACGAAGTGCAGAGCGACAAGGCGCTGTATGGCTATGTGCAGGCGCTCAAGCAGGAATACCTGAAAAGCACACCGCCGATCGACAAGGTGCTCTATGACAATCGCCTGGACCTGACCCATCGCGCGCTGGGCCTGCATACCGCGGTATCACGGGTTCAGGGCGGCAAGCTCAAGGCGAAAAAGGAGATTCGCGTCGCCGCACTGTTTCGCGAGACGGCGCCGGAATTCCTGCAGATGATCGTGGTGCACGAACTCGCCCATCTGCGTGAGAGCGAGCACAACCGTGCCTTCTACAAGCTGTGCGAACACATGCTGCCCGGCTACGGGCAGATCGAGTTCGATCTGCGCCTGTTCCTGCACTGGCGCGAGCTGGAGGCGCTACCGGGCAAGAACGCCTAGCGCATCAGTGCTGCCAGGCGTCGATCCAAAATGTAGTGCCGCTCAGATCCAACCCAGCCAGCGCCACCAGGTCATCGCGAACAGCAACATGCTCAGATAGCCGATCAGCGTTACCAGCACGCCGACCTTGGCAAATTGCCGGGCGCTGAAGGTCTCGGTGCCCAGGCAAACCATGTTCTGCGGTGCATTGATCGGCAGGATGAAGCCGTAACTGACGACGAAACCGAGCAGCATGGTCATCCCCAGCCGGCTGAAGTCGCCCGGCAGGCTCAGCAACACCGAAATCAGGATCGGCAGCATCGCCGATGTCAGCGCCGTGGCACTGGCAAAGCCCAGATGGATCACGATGAGGAAGGCACCGAGAATGGCGAAGATGCCGAGCGGCGCCACCACGCCAAGCCCGGTGTGAGCGACCACCTGCGCACCCAGCCACTGTCCGGCCTGAGTCGTGAGCAATACCGTGCCGAGGCTGATACCAACACCGAAGACGATCACCGTGCCCCAAGGCACCCGCGCCTGAACCTCCTTCCAGTTCATTACGCCGATGCGCGGCAGCATCAGGATTACCAGGCCGGCATAGGTGGTGCTGGTGGTGTCGAAGCTGTGCAACTTGCCCTCGGTGGCCCAGCACAGCAGCAACCCGATGGACACGGCGAGCAGGCGCTTCTGCGCCGAGGTCATCGGTCCGAGTTCGGCGAGCGAGCGCGCCACGGCTTCCTTGCCACCGGCTATCCGCTCGGTTTCCGGCGGCAGTAGCTTGAGCACGATGACCAGCAGGACGAAGGACATCAGCACGGCCCAGGGCGCGCCGGCGATGAGCCAGTCGATCCAGCTGACACGTTCACCCAGCAGCTTGTCCATGAAGCCCACCAGCAGCAAGTTTTGCGCCGCGGCGGTCTGGATGCCGATGTTCCAAATGCTGGTGCCCTGGGCGACGATGATCATCATGCCGGCGGCGAAGTTCGAACGCTTGTCGATCCCGAATGCGGTGATGATGCCAAGCATGATCGGCACCACGCAGGCGGCGCGCGCCGTGGCGCTGGGTACCACCAGGCTGAGCAGGACGATGACCACCAGTGTGCCGCCGAGGATATGCCGCGAACTGGTGCCGACCCTGGATAGGGTCATCAGCGCAATGCGCCGGTCGAGCCCGGTCAGGGTCATCGCCGCAGCGATGAACAGGGCTCCGGCTACCAGCGCCAATGCCGGATTGGCGAAGCCGGAAAGCCCCATGCCGATCGCCTTTGAGGTGCCGTAGACGACCTCGGGGTTTTCCAGCGTAGGCGCCGTACCGATGAGGAACGCCAGCAGCGCGGTGATCATGATCGCGCTGACCTCATAGGACACCGCTTCGGTGATCCACACCACCACCGCGAACACCAGGATCGCCAGCACTCGCTGGCCGGCCACGGACAGGTCGGCAGGCAGTGGCATCAGCAGCACGCCAATGAGCGCCAGTACGGCCACCAACAGACCGATCGGGATGCCAAGCAGACCTTGGCGAAGGGCTACGTTAGGGGTATCGCTCATGGTATGGCTCCATCCGCTGACAGACGCCTTCAGCATGGGCAAGCCAGATCAGCGAGACCATGACCTGTGTCTATTGCGGGCCTTTGCGGCGAGTTAACCAAGTAAAAAAAAGCAGAACGCCGGCATGCGCCGGCGTTCTGTGGTCGATGGTTCGCAGCACGTTTCGAGCGGGCTGGCGCCCGCGCCGAACCTTGCGCAAACCTCAGGCGGGGATGGCCTCCGCCGCGGCCTCGCGCGCCCAGACCCGATGCTGGCCAAGCGCCTGGGCGAAGTTGCCGAACACACCGTCCACATCGTCACCCTCCAGCAGACCGCTGTCGGGTTGCAGGCCCAGCGATGCCAGCAGCGGCCGCGCCGCACCGAGCATGACGATAGGTTTCAGGTGCTTGTAGGCCTCCAGCACGTAGTGCTTGGCCTCGCCGGACTTGGCCATGGCCGCCGCCGCATCAGCGCCGCCGGGGACGAACACGGCGTCGAACATCACCGATGGCATACCGTCCATAGCGGCATCGACTGGTAGCATCTTTCCGTCCGCCGTTTTCACCGGCGCCGGCGACGGGCCGATGATCTTGGCCAGCGCGCCCTCCGAGGCCAGCTTGGCCTTGAACGCATCGATCGCCGCACCATCGACGCCGTTGGCTACCAGGATGGCCACCTTGCGTGACTTGATGTTGCCCGGTGCATGATTCATCAGGCTCAGCGCCGGCGAATCCTGCGGGGTTGGCGTCTTCGGCGTCACGGTCGGTGCGCTCGGCGCCGGCAGACCCAGGTTTTCGGCGACACGGCGGGCCAGCTCCAGGTCGATATTGGCGAGGATCTCGTTGACCTGGCGTTCGCGGATGAACACCCGCTCCACCTTGCCCAGCTCGAAGGTGTAGGCGCCGATGATGTGCTCCTTCTCCGGCGCGCTCATGCTGTTCCAGAACAGCGTGGCCTGGGAGAAGTGGTCGCCGAAGGATTCGCTGCGGTTGCGGATCTTGTGGCCCTCGACGCGCTCCGGATAGCTCTCGAAGCCGCCACCCTGGGCCGCCGGCGGGGTTTCCTTGGGCCAGCCGCTGTCGATCGAGTTGGGCTCGTAATTGGCGCGACCCTTGTGGATGGTCTGGCGATGGAAGGCGTCGCGCTGATTGTTGTGGAACGGACACAGCGGACGGTTGATCGGGATCTCGTGGAAGTTTGGCCCACCGAGACGCAGCAGCTGGGTGTCGGTGTAGGAAAACAGCCGGCCCTGCAGCAGCGGGTCATTGGTGAAGTCGATGCCCGGCACGATGTGGCCAATGTGGAAGGCGGCCTGCTCGGTCTCGGCGAAGAAGTTGTCCGGGTTGCGGTTGAGGGTCATCTTGCCGAGCTTCTGCACCGGCACCAGCTCCTCGGGAATGAGCTTGGTCGGGTCGAGCAGGTCGAAATCGAACTTGTGCTCGTCGGCCTCTTCCACCACCTGCACGCCCAGCTCCCACTCGAAGTAGTCGCCCATCTCGATGGACTCCCACATGTCGCGGCGATTGAAGTCCGGGTCCTTGCCGGCAATCTTCAGCGTCTCGTCCCAGACCAGCGAGAAGGCGCCCGCGACCGGCTTCCAGTGAAACTTGACGAAGCGGCTAACGCCCTCGGCGTTGATCAGACGGAAGGTGTGCACGCCAAAGCCTTCCATCGCCCGGAAGCTACGCGGCAGGGCGCGGTCGGACATGGTCCAGAGCACCATGTGCGCCGATTCCGGGGTCAGCGAGACGAAGTCCCAGAAGCTGTCGTGAGCCGACTGTGCCTGCGGGATCTCGTTGTGCGGCTCGGGTTTCACCGCGTGCACGAAGTCCGGAAACTTGATCGCGTCCTGAATGAAGAACACTGGCATGTTGTTGCCGACCAGATCGAAGTTGCCCTCGTCGGTGTAGAACTTGGTGGCGAAGCCGCGCACGTCGCGCACGGTGTCTGCCGAGCCGCGCGAGCCCTGCACGGTGGAGAAGCGCGTGAAGACTGGGGTTTCCTTGCCTTCGGCGGCGAGGAACGAGGCCTTGGTCAGCCAGCTGTGGTCGGCGTAGCTGACGAACACACCGTGCGCCGCCGAACCACGCGCATGCACGATGCGCTCGGGGATGCGCTCGTGGTCAAAGTGGGTGAGCTTCTCGCGCATGATGAAGTCTTCGAGCAGCGAGGGCCCACGGTCGCCGGCCTTGAGGGTGTTCTGGTTGTCAGCGATCTTTACGCCCTGGTTGGTGCGCAGCGCCTCGCCGGTGGCGTCGCTGCGAAATTCTTCCAGTTGGTCGAGCTTGGCGTTGTGGTTGGCACGGTCGACGGTATCGGTGCCGGCCAGCTCGCTCTGTTTAGGGGTCTTTTCGGTCATGATGGGCCTCCATTAGCGGTGAGCTGAACCGCGAACGATCGGGCCACGGTCTGGACCTGATGCGTGATCATTTCACGGCGTACCGGTTAGTGACCCCTATAGCGGCTACATGGTTGCCGGCCGAACCGATTTGCTTTGGCTATAAGCCCGATGCATTTGCTCAATCGCAGCGGCACAGACAAGCGACCTCGCCGGCAAACGGGTAGAATGCCCGGCTTTCGCCGAATATCCCGGCAACGAACGCCGCACCCACAAGGTTCGCCCGTGATCGAATTCCATCTAGTCCACAAAACCTATCGGACCGGCGGCAGAGACGTCCCTGCCCTGCAGCCGACGCAGCTGGAGATCGCCTCCGGTGAAGTCTTCGGCCTGATCGGCCATTCTGGCGCCGGCAAGAGCACGCTGCTGCGTCTGATCAACCGCCTCGAGGAACCCTCCGGCGGGCGCATCCTGGTCAACGGCGAAGATGTCACCGCGCTCGATGCCGACGGCCTGCGGCGCTTCCGCCAGCGCGTCGGGATGATCTTCCAGCACTTCAACCTGCTGATGTCCAAGACCGTGGCCGACAACGTCGCCATGCCGCTGCGCCTGGCCGGCATCCGCTCGCGCAGTGAGATCGACGCCCGCGTCGCCGCCCTGCTCGACCGTGTCGGCCTCAAGGACCACGCGCGCAAGTATCCGGCGCAGCTCTCCGGTGGTCAGAAGCAGCGCGTCGGTATTGCCCGTGCGCTGGCCACCGAGCCGAGCATCCTGCTCTGCGACGAGGCGACCAGTGCCCTCGATCCGCAGACCACCGCCTCGGTGCTGCAGCTGCTGGCCGAGATCAATCGCGAACTGAAGCTGACCATCGTGCTGATCACCCATGAGATGGACGTCATCCGCCGCGTCTGCGACCGCGTCGCGGTGATGGATGCCGGTGCCATCGTCGAACAGGGGCCGGTCACCGAAGTGTTCCTGCATCCCAAGCACCCGACCACCCAGCGCTTCGTGCTGGAAGACGAGGCGATGGATGAAAGCGAGCTGCACGACGATTTCGCTCATGTGCCGGGCCGCATCCTGCGCCTGACCTTCCAGGGCGACTCCACCTACAAGCCGCTGCTGGGCACCGTCGCCCGTGAAACCGGGGTCGACTACAGCATCCTGTCCGGGCGCATCGATCGCATCAAGGACACCCCCTACGGCCAGCTCACGCTGGCTCTGATCGGCGGTGACATGGCAGCAGCAATGGCACAACTGCAGGCCGCTGACGTGCACGTGGAGGTATTGCGCTGATGGAAGCCCTTTTCAGCTCCTTGTTAGGGAATGTCGACTGGTACGAGATCTGGCTGGCGACGCTGGACACCCTGCTGATGCTCGGCGGCTCGCTGCTGTTCACCATCCTGCTTGGCCTGCCGCTGGGCGTGCTGCTGTTTCTCTGCGGTCCGCGCCAGCTGTTCGAAAACGCGCCGCTGTATGCCGCGCTGTCATTCGTGGTCAACGTATTGCGCTCGCTGCCGTTCATCATCCTGCTGATCGTGATGATCCCCTTCACCGTGCTGATCACCGGCACCTCGCTGGGCGTGGCCGGTGCCATCCCGCCGCTGGTGGTGGGCGCTGCGCCGTTCTTCGCCCGCTTGGTGGAGACCGCGCTGCGCGAGGTGGACCGCGGCATCATCGAGGCGACCCAGGCCATGGGCGCGACGACCCGGCAGATCATCTTCAGCGCATTGCTGCCGGAAGCGCGTCCGGGCATCATCGCCGCCATCACCGTCACCGCCATCACCCTGGTGTCCTACACCGCGATGGCCGGTGTGGTGGGCGCCGGCGGCCTTGGCGACTTGGCCATCCGCTTCGGCTACCAGCGTTTCCAAACCGACGTAATGGTGGTCACCGTGGTCCTGCTGCTGGTGCTGGTGCAGGTGCTGCAAAGCGTCGGCGACCGGCTGGTCACCCATTTTTCGCGCAAATGAACCATCAGCAGGCCGTTGAAAAAACGTAGGCGAGGCAGGCAAGACAAGGCGCAACGACCAGCGGGAGTAACAGCCGAAGGCTGGCCCGAAGGGTGAGTGTAACGAGTCAAAACAGGCGAGGACGCGGAGTTTAGTACTCTAAATGAGCAGTCCGAGCCTGTTTTTAACGCAGTATTGCCAACGCAGCTAGTTTTTCGACGGCTTGCTAGGGCGAGCGAACTTCGCACCCTGATCTACCTACGAAGGAACCGAACGATGAAAAAACTGATTGCCGCCCTGGCCACCGTCGCGGCATTTTCCGCACAGGCCGCCGAAACCCTGACCGTGGCCGCCACCGCCGTGCCGCACGCCGAGCTGCTGGAGTTCGTCAAACCGCAACTGGCCGAGCAGGGCGTCGAGCTGAACGTGAAAGTCTTCACCGACTACGTGCAGCCGAACATCCAGGTTGCCGAGAAGCGCCTGGACGCCAATTTCTTCCAGCACCAGCCGTACCTGGATGAGTTCAACAAGGGCAAGGGCACCGATCTGGTCAGCGTTGCCGGCGTGCACATCGAGCCCTTCGGTGCCTACTCGAGCAAGGTCAAGTCGCTGGACGAGCTGCCCAGTGGCGCCACCGTGGTCATTCCCAACGACGCCACCAACGGCGGCCGTGCCCTGCTGCTGCTGGCCAAGGCCGGCGTGATCACGCTGAAGGATGGCGCCGGCATCACCGCCACGCCGAAAGACATTGCCGAGAACCCGAAGAACATCAAGGTGCGTGAACTGGAAGCCGCGACCCTGCCGCGCGTGCTGACCCAGGTCGACCTGGCGCTGATCAACACCAACTATGCGCTGGAAGCCAAGCTGAACCCGACCCAGGACGCCCTGGTGATCGAGGGCAGCGACTCGCCCTACGTGAACATCCTGGTCGCCCGTCCGGACAACAAGGACAGCGACGCCATGCAGAAACTGGCCGCCGCGCTGCACAGCGAGGAAGTGCGTCAGTTCATTCAGGAAAAGTACAAGGGTGCCGTCGTTCCGGCCTTCTGACCGTGACCGCTCTGTCCTGAACAAACCCCGCCTCGGCGGGGTTTTTCGTTTGAGGATTCGCCATCCAGAAAAGGCTTCGCCGTTTTCCACCCCACGAAATCTTGCACCGGCGAACGCTGTACGCCGCCTCAGGGCACCAGCACTGCCGCGCCTTGGAAACGTCCATGGCGCAGGTCATCCAGCGCCTGGTTGGCCTGCTCCAGCGGGTAGGCATGGGTTTCGGTATGGATGCCGACCTGCGCGGCGACCGGGAAGAAGTCCAGCCCGTCCTGACGGGTCAGGTTGGCCACTGAAACCAGCTCGCGTTCCTGCCAGAGGATGTCGTAGGGAAAGCTCGGGATGTCGCTCATGTGGATGCCGGCGCAGACCACCCGGCCGCCCTTGCGCACGGCGCGCAGAGCCGCCGGCACCAGCTCACCCGCCGGCGCATAGATGATCGCGGCATCCAGCGGCACCGGCGGCAGCTCGCCCGAATCACCGGCCCAGACCGCGCCCAGCGAGCGGGCGAAGTCCTGCGCCGCCAGGTCACCGGGGCGGCTGAAGGCGTAGACATCACGCCCCTGCCAGCGCGCCACCTGCATGACGATATGCGCCGCGGCACCGAAGCCGTACAGCCCGAGACGCTTGCCATCACCGGCCTTGACCAGCGAACGCCAGCCGATCAGCCCGGCACAGAGCAGCGGCGCCAGCGCCACTGGGTCGCCCTCCTCGCCGAGGGCAAAGGCGAAGCGGGCATCGGCCACCACGTATTCGGCGTAGCCGCCGGGCCGCGTATAACCGGTGAACTGCGGCGCGTCGCAGAGATTTTCCTCGGCGTGCTGGCAGTAGCTGCAGGTGCCGCAGGTATGCCCGAGCCAGGGAATGCCGACCCGCTGGCCCAGCTCGAAGCCGCTGACGCCTTCGCCCAGCGCATCGACGCGGCCGACAATCTCGTGACCCGGGATGATCGGCAGCGGCACCTCCGGCAATTCGCCATCCACCACGTGCAGGTCGGTGCGGCACACGCCGCAGGCCAGCACTTTTACCCGCAGCTCACCGGGCCCCGGTTGCGGCTCAGGCAGCTCGCGCAGCTGCAACGGCTGGCCAATCTGTTCCAGCAACATGGCTCGCATCGACGTCCCTCCTTTCGTCTCCGTCGTGCTGAGCGTAGGCCGATCGGTGGAAAAAGGCTCTAGACTCGAAGCGTCCCATGCTCAGGAGTGCCATCTATGACGCTTTCGCCCTTCCACCTTGCCATTCCCGTCCACGATCTGGCCGCCGCCCGCACCTTCTACGGCGAGGCGTTCGGCTGCGCCGAGGGCCGCAGCAGCGAACACTGGGTGGATTTCGATTTCTTCGGCCACCAGCTGGTGATCCACGAAGCGCCGAAGATGCCGCATCAGGAGGCGGCCCACAGCAACCCGGTGGACGGCCACGACGTGCCGGTGCCGCATTTCGGCGTGGTGCTTGGCTGGGAACAATGGGAGGCACTGGCAGAGCGGCTGAAGGCGCGCGGCACGCGCTTCGTCATCGAGCCCTACGTGCGCTTCCAGGGCCAGGTCGGCGAACAGGCGACCATGTTCCTGCTCGACCCCTGCGGCAATGCGCTGGAGTTCAAGGCGTTCAAGGACATGAGTCAGCTGTTCGCCAAGTGAGCAGGATCAGCCGCGCTCAGCGATGTGCTGATCCTTGAGCTTCACGTAGTTGCCGGCGGTGTAACTGAAGAAGCTGCGCTCCTTTTCGGTCAGCGGACGGGCCTGCTTTACCGGGCTGCCAACGTAGAGATAGCCGCTTTCCAACGTCTTGCCCGGCGGCACCAGGCTGCCGGCGCCGATAATCACTTCATCCTCGACCACCGCGCCGTCCATCACGATCGAGCCCATGCCCACCAGGATGCGGCTGCCCAGGGTGCAGCCGTGCAACGTGACCTTGTGGCCGACGGTGACCTCGTCGCCGATGGTCAGCGGGAAGCCATCCGGGTTGTACGGCCCGGCATGGGTGATGTGCAGCACGCTGCCGTCCTGGATGCTCGAGCGCGCGCCGATGCGGATGCGGTGCATGTCGCCGCGGATCACCGTGAGCGGCCACACCGAGCTGTCGGCGCCGATTTCCACATCGCCGATGACCACGGCGGAGTCGTCGACGAACACGCGCTCGCCCAGTTTCGGAGTGCTGTTTTGGTAGCTGCGTATCGCCACGATAGAAACCTCTTTGGCTGCGGGGAGGACCGATTGTAATTAAGATGGCCGGCATTGCCGCGTTGAACTAGGCCTGAGCAGCATGCCGCCTGGCGTGGTCAGAGTTAACTACCGGCTGCTTGCCCGGCGGCGCGTTTCGTCGCCCGGCGTTGAAAAAGCGCGGCAGCGCGTCCATCTATGACATCTGCCTGCGTGCTGGCCTGTCCAGCCTCGCTCCAGTGAGCGGCCTGCAATCCCTTTCGTCACAAGGTGTCCCCGTGAGCGCGAACAATCCCCTGCTGCAAGAATTCGACCTGCCGCCCTATTCCGAGATTCGCCCGGAGCACGTCGAACCGGCCATCGACACCATCCTCGGTGACAACCGCGTGGCGATCCAGGAGCTGCTCAGCCGCCCGGCAGAGAGCCTGGACTGGCAGACCCTGGTGGTCGGCCTCGACGAGCTGAACGATCGCCTCGCCCGTGCCTGGGGGCCGGTCGGTCACCTCAACTCCGTGTGCAACAGCCCGGAATTGCGCACCGCCTATGAGGCCTGCCTGCCCAAGCTGTCGGCCTACTACACCGAACTCGGACAGAACCGCGACCTGTTCGAGGCCTACCAGGCACTGGCTGCAAACCCCGCAGCGGCTGGCTTCGAAGTGGCGCAAAAGACCATCCTTGAGCATTCGCTGCGTGACTTCCGCTTGTCCGGTATCGACCTGCCGCCGGTGGAGCAGCAGCGCTTCGGTGCCATCCAGATGAAGCTCGCCGAGCTCGGCAGCAAGTTTTCCAACCAGCTGCTGGACGCGACCCAGGCCTGGACCCGCCACATCACCGACGAAAGCCTGCTGGCCGGCATCACCGACTCGGCCAAGGCACAGATGGCCGAGGCGGCCAAGGCCAAGGGCCTCGACGGCTGGCTGATCACCCTGGAATTCCCCAGCTACTACGCGGTGATGACCTACGCCGACAACCGCGACCTGCGCGAGGAGGTCTACACCGCCTACTGCACCCGCGCCTCGGACCAGGGCCCGAACGCCGGGCAGTTCGACAACGGTCCGGTAATGGCCGAGATCCTCGAGCTGCGCCATGAGCTGGCCGTGCTGCTCGGCTACGGCAACTTCGCCGAACTGTCGCTGGCGACCAAGATGGCCGAATCCACCGGACAGGTGCTGAGCTTCCTGCGCGACCTGGCGGTACGCAGCAAGCCGTTCGCCGAACGTGACCTGGCCGAACTGCGCGCCTTCGCCGCCGAGCAGGGTCTGGACGATCTGCAGAGCTGGGACCTCGGCTACTACGCCGAGAAGCTGCGCCAGCAGCGCTACAGCCTGAACCAGGAAGAACTGCGCGCCTACTTCCCGATCGACAAGGTGCTGTCCGGGCTGTTCTGCATCGTCCAGCGCCTGTACGGCATCGAGATTCATGAGCTGGAAGGCTTCGACGGCTGGCATCCCGAGGTGCGTCTGTTCGAGATCACCGAGAACGGCCAGCACGTCGGGCGCTTCTTCTTCGACCTCTATGCGCGGCCGAACAAGCGCGGCGGCGCCTGGATGGATGGCGCCCGCGACAAGCGCCGTACCGCCGCTGGCACGCTGCAGACGCCGGTAGCCAACCTGGTTTGCAACTTCACCCCGCCGGTGGGCGAGCGCCCTGCGCTCTTGACTCATGACGAGGTCACCACGCTGTTCCATGAATTCGGCCATGGCCTGCACCACCTGCTGACCCAGGTCGAACACGCCGGCGCCTCGGGCATCAATGGCGTGGCCTGGGATGCCGTGGAGCTGCCGAGCCAGTTCATGGAGAACTGGTGCTGGGACCCCGAAGGCCTGGCGCACATCTCCGGCCACTACCAGACCGGCGAGCGCCTGCCGCAGGACAAACTGGACATGATGCTGGCGGCGAAGAACTTCCAGTCCGGCATGATGATGGCGCGCCAGCTTGAATTCTCCCTGTTCGACTTCGAACTCCACGCCACCCATGGCGACGGTCGCAGCGTGCTGCAGGTACTCGAGCACATCCGCGACGAGGTCTCGGTGATGCGCCCACCGGCCTACAACCGCTTCCCCAACAGCTTCGCGCACATCTTTTCCGGTGGTTATGCGGCCGGTTACTACAGCTACAAGTGGGCCGAGGTGCTGTCGTCCGATGCCTTCTCGCGCTTCGAGGAAGAAGGCGTGTTCAACTCCGAGACCGGGCGCGCCTTCCGCGAGGCGATACTGGCCCGTGGCGGCTCCCAGGAGCCGATGGTACTGTTCGTCGATTTCCGAGGCCGCGAGCCGTCTATCGACGCCCTGCTGCGCCACCTCGGGCTGGTAGCGGAGGCCGCGGCATGAACGACGAAGTAACCCGTGTCACCACCAAGCGCTTCATCGCCGGGGCCGTGTGCCCCGCGTGCAGCGGTACGGACTGCATCAAGATGTGGGACATCGACGGTGTGCCGCACCGCGAATGCATCGACTGCGGCTACGCCGACACCCTCAATGCACAGGGCCAGTCCGTACCGATGGAGCTGGGCACGCGAGTCAACAAGGTCCAGCCCAAGCCGGCCAACCCGCAGGTGCAGTCGGTGCAGTTTTTCCCTAATCCGAAGTTGAAGAAGCCCGAGTAGCCACTGTGCTGCACCTGACCTGCGGCGACCTGGCCGGCGACAGCGTACGTGCGCTGCTGGCCAGGCTCGAGCCCGAGGCACAGGTGCGAGTGTTGCGCGACGACCTGGCTGTCGGACCGCTGAATGATGTGGATCGTGCGCCTTGCGCTGCTCGCGCCGCATTCTGGGAGCAGGTCTGGCCCGCAGAGGTGGCGCCACGCCCGGTGTTCGCCGATGAGCTGGCGGCTGATGCACTCTGGCTAGCCAACCTAGCCAAACAGGCTGCAGCCGTAACGGTCTGGCACGGCGACAGCGCATCCGAACAGCTGTTGCTGGCTCGCATCGCCGCGCTGCTGCAGGGCTCCAGCTGCGGGTTGCACGAAGCCGCATGCGGCACCGGAGACAGCCGCGCCGGCCAGCGCAAGGCGGTGTCCATGCATTCGCCCGAGGCACTGGCGGCGCTATACAGCCCACAGGCGGTTCCCGCGTCTCGCCAGGCTGAACTCGCTGCGGTCTGGCACGAGCAGTGCGCCAGCTCGCATGACATTCGCCGCTGGTTCGAGGGGGCGTTTCGGGGCGAAGACTATCGGCTGATCGACGCGGCGCTGGTCGCTGCCAGCCCCGACGAATTCGCTCCGCTGGCGCGTGCGATGGCCGAGGTCATGGGCCATTGCGACGGCTTCTTTCCCACGGATTTCTTCCTCTACTGGCGCGCCCGCGTACTGGCTGCCGCAGGGCGTCTGGAGGTACAGGGCGATCCAACAGCCGGTTACCGTGATCTGCAGGTGCGCCGAGTCATGAGGTGAAAGACTTCACTTCGCGGCCAAGACTCGGCGCGCCCAACCTCTAAAACAAAGAACCCGCCAAGTGGCGGGTTCCTTTTTTGTACCAGTCCAAATCAGCCTTCGACCTTCGGCGTCGCTCGCCCCGGCTGCGGTGGCGAAGCAAACAGGCGCTTGAGCTTCATTGCCGGCGCTTCGATCAGGTGCCAGGACAGCGCAGCGAGGATCAGCGTCGGCACGAAGGCGATCAGCGTCAGGCCGAGCACGCCGACCTGCGGACCGAACAGGTAGACCGTCAGCTGCTGGAACGGGAAGGCGTAGATGTACAGGCCATAGGAAAAATCGCCGTACTTGCCGAAACGCGAGATCAGCGGCAGCGGCGCGTAGGCCAGATAGAGCACCAGATACGGCAGTGCGATGAAGTACACCAGCGGGCCGATGTCGGTACGGAAGGTTGCCACCAGCGCGGCGAACAACAGCGCCGCGATCCAGCCGCGCCAGGGGATGTCGTCGCGATAGAGGAACAGTGCCGAGCCGCTGTAGTACAGCAGCCCCAGTTTGAAGATGTTCTTGATGAAGTAGGACTCGATACCCAGCTTGCCCAGCAGCCAGAAATGCCCGACGGCGAGCACGGCAATCGGCAGGAAGATCAGCCGGCGCTTGAGGAAACCGGTCAGCCCGAGAATCATCACGCCGATGTACATCAGCACTTCCAGCGGCAGTGTCCACAGCGAGCCGTTGACCACGTCCGGGTAGACGTTACCGGTGAATACGCCGGGCAGCTCGTAGCGTGTTACCAAGAGGATGTTCTGCAGGTAGGTCCAGGTGCCGTCGGCCGCGAGATACTGGCCGAGGGTCAGATGGGTGACCAGCGGCCCGATGACAAACACCGAGAGCAATACCGCGACGATCAGCGCCGGGAAGATGCGCAGAGCCCGCTTGATCAGAAAGCTCTTCGGACTGCTGCTGGCCAGCCAGGACGAGGTGATCAGATAGCCGCTCATGACGAAGAAGATGCCGACGGCGATCGAGCCGCCCTTTTCGTAGCCGGTCAGCAATGTCAGGGGCTCATCACCGCGGCGGCCAACCAGCGGATAGCTGTGGGCGAACAGCACCAGCGCCGCAGCGAAGAAGCGCAGGAAGTCGAAATTGTTCTCCCGGGTGTGGAAAGAGCCGGTGGGATGCATGGTCTGCTCCTGACGAGTAGCGGCAGTGACGTGAAGGATGGAGCGCACGCAAGCGGTGCATGCCGGTACTGCCGGATCGGTTGCGCGTCGCGCTCCGATCGTCCTTTTTGTTTGCCGGCCGGCTCCACGACAGGCGTCGCTCGCGCGTGCACCCGGTCAGCCCCTTTGTCCCGAGCGCGAGGCAAATGTTCCCGAGCCAGCCGACAGGCGGTAGCAAGCAGCGTCGATCAGCGGCGCTGGCGCGCTGTCGCCGAGGCGATTACTGTATGCATGAACAGTAACTGGATCGATTTCCATGAGTTTCCCCCGTGCCACACCACCCGGCCGCGGTACTGCGATCAACCCGGACAACCGTTTCGCCCCGACACGCAGCGAGGCGTACGACGACGGCTGGGAACAGGACGTGCCACCGACCCGCGCCACCGAAGTGCGATTCGAGACGGCCAAGAGCGTACTGACCCGTAACCAGTCGCCTGACGTGGGTTTCGATCGCTCGGTCAATCCCTATCGAGGCTGCGAACACGGTTGCATCTACTGCTTTGCGCGGCCCAGTCACGCCTATTGGGACCTGTCGCCGGGCATCGACTTCGAGACGCGGCTGATCGCCAAGACCAACCTCGCCGAGCGCCTCGCACAGGAACTCTCCAAGCCGGGCTACGTGCCGCAACCGATCGCGCTGGGGGTGAATACCGACGCCTATCAGCCGCTGGAGCGCGAGCAGCGTCTGACGCGCCAGGCGCTGGAGATCCTGCTGCGCTTCAAGCACCCGGTGCACATCATTACCAAGGGTTCGCTGGTGCTGCGCGATCTCGATCTGCTGGTGCCGTTGGCCGAGCAGCAGCTGGTCAGCGTCTCCGTCAGCCTGACCACGCTGGACGACGAACTGAAACGCATCATGGAGCCGCGCGCAGCCTCGCCCTCGGCGCGCCTGCGGGTGTTGCGCACCCTGCATGAGGCTGGCGTGCCGGTCAGCGTGATGTGTGCGCCGATGATTCCGATGATCAACGACATGGAGCTGGAGCACCTGCTCGAAGCCGCCCGCGAGGCCGGTGCGCGCTCGGCCGGCTACGTGCTGCTGCGGTTGCCCCATGAAGTGGCCACGCTGTTCGATGAATGGCTGCAGGAGCATTTCCCGCAGCGCGCTGCCCATGTCATGAGCCTGGTGCGCCAATCGCGCGGCGGCAAGGATTACGACAGCCGCTTCGGTAGTCGCATGCGCGGTGAAGGCCAGTTCGCCCAGCTGCTGGCGCAACGCTTTCAGCTGGCGTGCAAGCGCCTGGGCTTCAACCGACGGGATCAGAACTACGGCCTTGATTGCAGTCGTTTTGCCGTGCCGGGTTCGCAGATGTCGTTGCTCTGAGGTTCGCAAGCGCCGCCAGCGCCATCACTACGACAGCAATCAGGAAGCCGAAAAGGCTCGTCCTAGAGCGGTTTGTTCAGTTTCAGTTAAGTCTCGCTGACTAGCCTCGGGGCAAATGTGACCAGCCAGTCACCAGCCGCACAACCGGCCTGGATGAGTGCTGGCATGCCTTGCCCTGCATCAGGAGACCACCCATGCGTGAAATATTCACCGCTCGCGCCGAGCGCAACGAACCATCCGCACGTGGCGAAAGCGCCGACGAATCCTTCGCCCATCTGGTCGATGGCTTTCGCCGCTTTCGCACCGAGGTCTATCCCGAACAGCAGGCGCTGTTCGCCCGCCTGGCCAGGGCCCAGCAGCCGCGTGCGATGTTCATCACCTGCGCCGACTCGCGCATCGTTCCCGAGCTGATCACCCAGAGTTCGCCCGGCGACCTGTTCGTCACCCGTAACGTCGGCAATGTGGTGCCACCTTACGGCCAGATGAACGGCGGCGTCTCCAGCGCCATCGAGTACGCGGTAATGGCGCTCAACGTGCAGCACATCATCGTCTGCGGGCATTCCGACTGCGGCGCGATGAAAGCGGTTCTCGACCCCAGCGGCCTGCAACGGATGCCCACGGTGAAGGCCTGGCTGCGCCATTGCGAAGTGGCCCGCAGCCTGGTCGAGCAGAACTGCAGCTGCGGCGCCGGCGAAGCCCTGGGCGTGCTCACCGAAGAGAACGTGGTGGCCCAACTCGACCACCTGCGCACCCATCCCTCGGTCGCCGCGCGCCTCGCCGGCGGTCAGCTGTCGATCCACGGCTGGGTCTATTGCATCGAGACCAGCGAAATCCTCGCCTACGACGCCACCAGCGGCCGTTTCGCGCCGCTGGACGGCGACGGCCCGCTGCCGGTAGCAACGCCCACGCCGCGCTACCTGCAGGCCTGAACCGCCGGCCGCAAGGCATTGGCTGTCGCTTCAGGCGACGCCCCGGGGGCGTCGCCGCGTGTCGAGGATTTTTGAATGAATGCACAAACACTCAAAGCAACGCTGCCGCGTGACCTGATGGCGTCCGTGGTGGTTTTTCTGGTGGCCCTGCCGTTGTGCATGGGCATCGCCATTGCCTCGGGCATGCCGCCCGCCAAGGGCGTGATCACCGGCATCGTCGGCGGGCTGGTGGTGGGCTGGCTGGCCGGTGCACCCCTGCAGGTCAGCGGCCCGGCCGCCGGACTCACGGTGCTGGTGTTCGAACTGGTGCAGCAATACGGAGCGGCCATGCTCGGGCCGATCCTGCTACTGGCCGGTGCGCTGCAACTGCTGGCCGGTCGGCTGAAGCTGGGTTGCTGGTTCCGCGTCACCGCGCCGGCAGTGGTCTACGGCATGCTGGCCGGCATCGGCATCCTCATCGTGCTGTCGCAGTTGCACGTGATGCTGGACGGGCAGCCGGAAGCCTCCGGACTGGACAATATCAGCGCCTTTCCCGCCGCGTTATGGGCCGCGCTGCCGTTTTCCGGCGGCGGTAACGGGCTGATCGCCGCATCTCTCGGCCTGTTGACCATCGCCTGCATGTGGGCATGGGATCGGCTCAAGCCGCAGCGCCTACGCCTGCTGCCCGGCGCGCTGCTGGGCGTCGCGGCGGCAACGCTGGCGGGGCTATGGCTGGGGCTCGACGTGCGCCGTGTCGAGGTGCCGGACAATCTCGCCGATGCCATCAGCTGGCTGCAACCGGCCGATCTGCTGGCCTTCGCCGATCCCGGTCTGCTGGTCGCGGCGCTGGCCGTGGCCTTTATCACCAGCGCCGAAACCCTGCTGTCGGCGGCGGCGGTTGACCGCATGCACCAGGGTCCACGCGCTGATTTCGACCGCGAGCTCACCGCTCAGGGCGTCGGCAACATGCTCTGCGGTGTGCTCGGCGCGCTGCCGATGACCGGCGTGATCGTGCGCAGCTCGGCCAATGTGCAGGCCGGCGCGCGCACGCGGCTGTCGGCCATGCTGCACGCGCTCTGGCTGCTGGCCGCGGTGGTGCTGCTGGCCGTGCTGCTGGAGCAGATTCCAATCGCCAGCCTGGCCGGTGTGCTGGTCTACACCGGGCTCAAGCTGATCGACCTGAACGCGCTGCGCCAGCTCGGCCGCTACGGGCGCATGGCCATGCTGATCCATCTCGCCACGGCGCTGACCATCGTCGCCACCGACCTGCTGACCGGCGTCCTGCTGGGCTTCGCACTGACCCTGGGGCAACTGGCCTGGCAGGCTTCGCGGCTGAGGGCCACGGTGGTGCAGGAAGGCCGCCGGGTCGAACTGCGCATGCAGGGCGCAGCGACCTTTCTGAAGGTGCCGCGACTGGCCCGCGCGCTGGAGGGCGTGCCGAAGAATGCCTGCGTGCATGTGCCGATGACGCACCTGCAGTACATCGACCATGCCTGCATGGAGCTGCTGGAAGAATGGCAGCGCGCCAACCAGGCCAGCGGCGCACGGCTGATCATCGAGCCGCGGGCACTGACGCGGCGGGTCGAAGGTCGCCGGCGACAGGCCGTGCATCTTGCCGCGGCGGCCGACGGGAACTAATCAGGGCGACCAACCCCTCATCTTTCAGACACGACCACGCACAACGTGCACCTAGCCGGCAGCGCATCGGGTAATCCCATGCGCTGCCGGCGCTTCTGGAGGATTGAATTGGACGTTTATATCGATCTGCTGCAATGGCCGGCCATGGTGGTCACGGTGATCGCCGCCTGGCTGATCGGCTCGCTGCAGCCCGGCCGGCGCTTCGTCGGCTTCTGCTGTTTTCTGCTGAGCAACCTGCTCTGGGTGATCTGGGGCTGGCACGCCGAGGCGTGGGCGCTGATCACCCTGCAGGTCTGCCTGGCGCTGATGAACCTGCGTGGGGTGAAGAAGAACGATGCTCCCACACAGCCCGAGCCAGACGCGCCCCGCGCTTAAATTGCCAGAGTGGGATCGCTGTCTATACTCCGAATCGTAGGCGTACCTGATTGAGTTCCGACTGCGCGTGCAAGCGTCCATGTCGCCAGCGAGCGTTTCGCGGGTGGCGTTGGGCAGAATCGGACCGATCGAAAACGTAGCTGGCATGACGGGAATGGTTTCCCCGGCCAGCCGATTTTCGGCGGTGCGATGGCGGTCGGCGGGATAACAAGAATCATAAGGGGAACCCGCAATGTCTCGACATCCATGCATCTGGATGGGGCTTGGGCTTTCGGCAATATTTGGCCAGGCCCAGGCGGCCTGGGACGTGAACATGCGCTCCGGCGCCACCGACGTCAGCCGTTCGGTGTTCGATCTGCACATGACGATCTTCTGGATCTGTGTGGTCATCGGCGTGCTGGTATTCGGCGTGATGATCTGGTCGATGGTCGCGCACCGCCGCTCCAAGCGTCAGCATTCCGCTCACTTCCACGAAAACACCCGCGTCGAGGTGCTCTGGACGGTCATCCCGCTACTGATCCTGGTGGGCATGGCGATCCCGGCGACGCGCACGCTGATCCACATCTACGACTCCAGCGAATCGGACGTCGACGTGCAGATCACCGGCTACCAGTGGAAGTGGCACTACAAGTATCTGGGCGAGGACGTGGAGTTCTTCAGCAACCTCACCACGCCGCGCGAGCAGATCAACAACCAGGCGCCCAAGGGCGAAAACTACCTGCTGGAAGTCGACGAGCCGCTGGTGATTCCCGCCGGCGCCAAGGTGCGCTTCCTGATCACTGCGGCCGACGTCATCCACTCCTGGTGGGTGCCGGATCTGGCGGTGAAGAAGGACGCCATCCCCGGCTTCATCAACGAATCCTGGACCCGCGTCGAAGAGCCCGGCATCTACCGCGGCCAGTGCACCGAGCTGTGCGGCAAGGACCACGGCTTCATGCCGGTGGTGGTGGAGGTCAAGTCCGCCGAGGACTACGCCGCCTGGCTCGGCGAGAAGAAGGCCGAAGCCGCCAAGGTGGCCGAACTGACCAGCAAGGAATGGACGCTGGAAGAGCTCTCCGCGCACGGCGAGAAGGTCTACCAGACCGCTTGCGCGTCCTGCCACCAGGCCGGCGGCGAAGGCATCCCGCCAATGTTCCCGGCCCTCAAGGGCTCGGCCATCGCCACCGGCGACATCGAGGCGCACATCGACATCGTCGTCAACGGCAAGCCGGGCACCGCCATGGCGGCCTTCGGCAAGCAGCTGTCGGAAGTCGACTTGGCCGCGGTCATCACCTACGAGCGCAACGCCTGGGGCAACGAGACCGGCGACATGGTCACGCCGAAAGACGTGCTCGACTTCAAACAGGCCGAAGAAGCCACCCAGTAAGAGGATTCGGTGATGAGTGCAGTGATCGACGATCATGGTCATGCCGGACATGACCACCACCACGGCCCGGCCAAGGGTCTCTCGCGCTGGCTGCTGACCACCAACCACAAGGACATCGGTTCGATGTACCTGTGGTTCAGCTTCTGCGCCTTCCTGCTCGGCGGCTCGATGGCCATGGTCATCCGCGCCGAGCTGTTCCAGCCGGGCCTGCAGATCGTGCAGCCGGAATTCTTCAACCAGATGACCACCATGCACGGCCTGATCATGGTGTTCGGCGCAGTAATGCCGGCCTTCGTCGGCCTGGCCAACTGGATGATCCCGCTGATGATCGGCGCGCCGGACATGGCGCTGCCACGGATGAACAACTTCAGCTTCTGGCTGCTGCCGGCGGCCTTCGGCCTGCTGGTTTCGACGCTGTTCATGGAAGGCGGCGGGCCGAACTTCGGCTGGACCTTCTATGCGCCGCTGTCGACCACCTACGCGCCTGAATCCGTGACCTTCTTCATCTTCGCCATCCACTTGATGGGCATCAGCTCGATCATGGGGGCGATCAACGTGATCGCCACCATCCTCAACCTGCGTGCGCCAGGCATGACCCTGATGAAGATGCCGCTGTTCGTCTGGACCTGGCTGATCACCGCCTTCCTCTTGATCGCAGTGATGCCGGTTCTGGCGGGCGTGGTGACGATGATGCTGATGGACATCCACTTCGGCACCAGCTTCTTCAGTGCCGCCGGGGGCGGTGACCCCGTGCTGTTCCAGCACGTGTTCTGGTTCTTCGGCCATCCCGAGGTGTACATCATGATCCTGCCGGCCTTCGGCGCGGTCAGCTCGATCATCCCGGCGTTCAGCCGCAAGCCGCTGTTCGGCTACACCTCGATGGTCTACGCCACCGGGGCGATCGCCTTCCTCTCCTTCATCGTCTGGGCGCACCACATGTTCACCGTCGGCATCCCGCTGACCGGCGAGCTGTTCTTCATGTACGCCACCATGCTGATCGCCGTGCCCACCGGGGTAAAGGTGTTCAACTGGGTGTCGACGATGTGGCGCGGCTCGCTGACATTCGAGGCGCCGATGCTGTTCGCCGTGGCCTTCGTCATCCTGTTCACAATCGGCGGATTCTCCGGGCTGATGCTGGCCATCGCCCCGGCGGACTTCCAGTACCACGACACCTACTTCGTGGTGGCGCACTTCCACTACGTGCTGGTTCCGGGAGCGATCTTCGGCATCTTCGCCTCAGCCTACTACTGGCTGCCCAAGTGGACCGGGCACATGTACGACGAGACCCTGGCCAAGCTGCATTTCTGGATGAGCTTCATCGGCATGAACCTGGCGTTCTTCCCGATGCACTTCGTCGGCCTGGCCGGCATGCCGCGGCGCATCCCCGACTACAACATGATGTTCGCCAACTTCAACATGGTCTCCAGCGTCGGTGCCTTCATGTTCGGCGCCACCCAGCTGCTGTTCCTGTTCATCGTCATCAAGTGCATCCGCGGCGGCGAGCCGGCACCAGCCAAGCCTTGGGACGGCGCCGAGGGGCTGGAATGGAGCGTGCCATCGCCGGCGCCCTACCATACCTTCCAGACACCACCGGACATGAGCGATGTGCACGAGCACCGCAAGGGCACTGGCGGGGAGCTGACGCCGTGAGCAGGCAACAGGGCGTCGCTGGCAGGCCCGGCCGGGTCTGCCAGGTCGACCGCGAAAAGGCCCGCTCCCACCAAACGGGGAGGCTCTCATGAACGAGTCCCTGCCCACCCGACGCCTGGTCCGCCGCCTGCTGTTCGTCGTGGTCGGCATGTTTGGTTTCGGCTTCTTGCTGGTGCCGATCTACGACGTCATGTGCCAGGCGTTCGGCATCAACGGCAAGACCGCCGGCGCCTACACCGGCTCGCAGAGCGCCGACGCGGCGCGGGCGGTGCGGGTGCAGTTTCTCGCCACCAACGCCGCCGGCATGCGCTGGGAGTTCGGCCCGCTGGCCGACCAGCTCAGCGTGCACCCGGGCGCCAGCCAGGAGATTCGTTTCGTCGCCTACAACCCGACCGACAAGCCGATGACCGCCCAGGCGATTCCCAGCGTCTCGCCGTCGCGGGCGGCCGCGTATTTCCACAAGACCGAGTGCTTCTGCTTCACCCAGCAGGTGCTGCAACCGGGCGAGCGCATCGAAATGCCAGTGCGCTTCATCGTCGATCGCGACCTGCCCGCCGACGTGCACAACCTGACCCTTGCCTACACGCTGTTCGACATCACGTCCCGCCAGCCGCCGGTGGCCGTCAACGCCACATCGGCCCCGGCCAAGGAGAGTCTGCAATGAGCCAACAGACCACCCACGAGCAGTATTACGTTCCTGATCAGAGCAAATGGCCAATCATCGCCACCATCGCCCTGCTGGTCACCTTCTACGGCCTGGGCAGCTGGTTCAACGACCTGAAAGCCGGGCGTGACGAGTCCAGCGGGCCGATGATCTTCTTCGTCGGTGCGCTGCTGATCGCCTACATGATGTTCGGCTGGTTCGGCGCCGTGGTGAAGGAAAGCCGCGCCGGGCTGTACAGCGCACAGATGGACCGCTCGTTCCGCTGGGGCATGAGCTGGTTCATCTTCTCGGAGGTGATGTTCTTCCTCGCCTTCTTCGGCGCGCTCTTCTACATCCGCTACTGGGCCGGCCCCTGGCTGGCCGGCGAAGGCGACAAGGGCATCAGCAACATGCTCTGGCCCGGCTTCGAATACACCTGGCCGCTGCTCAACACCCCAGATCCCAAGCTCTATCCGGCACCGGAAGGCACCATCAGTGCCTGGGGCCTGCCGCTGATCAACACCATCCTGCTGGTCAGCTCCAGCTTCACCCTGACCTGGGCGCACCACGCGCTGCGCAAGAACAATCGCCAGCACCTGAAGATCGGCCTGGCGCTGACCGTGCTGCTCGGCGCCGCGTTCCTGGTCCTGCAGATCGAGGAGTACGTGCATGCCTACACCGAACTGGGGCTGACCCTGGGCTCGGGCATCTACGGCGCGACCTTCTTCATGCTCACCGGCTTTCACGGCGCCCACGTGACCATGGGCGCGATCATCCTCACGGTGATGCTGGTGCGCATCCTGCGCGGGCATTTCAGCCCGGAACAGCACTTCGGTTTCGAGGCAGCGGCCTGGTACTGGCACTTCGTCGACGTGGTGTGGATCGCGCTGTTCGTCTTCGTCTATGTGATCTAGCGAATCAGAAACCAAAGGCGGGGCGCAGCTGCCCCGTATAGAAACCCCAGCCGATCAGCGCAACGGTCAGTGCGCTGAGGCTGACCCGGATAAACAGGGCCGTGATCACGCGGGAGGTGCGGCCCTCGTCCCTGACCAGGAAGAACAACCCACTGAACAGACTGACCAGCGTGGCCACTAACAACAGAACGATCGCCGCCTTGAGCATGAGCGATTCCACGACAGGGGTATTGGGGGTGGAGTATAGCCAGCCGTATCGACACATCAGGCTGCCGGGCATGAGCGGCTTCAGGCCGGGGCTGCTGCCTACCCTGCTGGTGCTGGCCATGCTGCCGGTACTGGTCTGGCTGGGCTTCTGGCAGCTGGAGCGCGGCGAACAAAAGCGCGATCTGCTGGCACGCCAGGAGGCGAGGCAGCAAGCTGCGCCGCTATCACCGGAGCAGATCGAAAGCAGCGCCCAGCCGGCCTTTTCCCGCGTGCATCTGCAGGGTCGCTTCGATGCCGAACACAGCTTCCTGCTCGACAGCCGCACCCGTGACGGCCAGGTTGGCGTAGAGCTGCTGCAGCCCTTTCATGACGAGCTCAGCGACCGTTGGGTAATGGTCAACCGCGGCTGGATTCCCTGGCCCGATCGCCGCGTGCCGCCGGCCTTCGACACACCAGCGCAGTCTTTGAAGCTCGCCGCCTGGGTCTACGTACCGCCAGGAAAGCCGTTCATCTTCAGCCACCGCACGGCCGAGGGCTGGCCGCGCCTGATCAACCACGTCGACATCGAGGCGATGTGGCAGCAGGCCGGCCGCGAAGGCGTGATCCATGAATTGCGTCTGGAGCCCGGCCCCAGCGCCTACCGCGCCGATTGGGCGATCACCAGCATGCGCCCGTCGCAGCATCTGGGCTACGCCGTGCAGTGGTTTGCCATGGCAGCCGCCCTACTGGCGCTGTTCATCTACTTCGGCGTGCATCAGGCACGGGAGAAGCACAGTGACGACGATGAATCCAACCCTTGCCGGCCGTGAGCCGAAACGCGGCCGTGGCCGGCTGCAACTGCTGCTAATTCTCGGCGTCGTGCTGGGGCCGATGCTCCTGGCCTCGGCCATGTATCGCTTCGGCTTCTGGGTACCGCAGACCCGCAGCTACGACGGCGTGCTGATCGCCAACGGCCAGGACCGCGCAGCCATCGGCGTGACTGCAGCCTACTCCGAACGGCGCTGGGAGCTGCTGGTCACCGCCCCGCAGGGCTGCGAAACGCAGTGCCAGCAGCTGGTCTACCTGTCCCGCCAGATCAATATCGGCCTGGCTCGCGAAGCCGCCCGCGCCGGCCACGCCCTGGCCAGCGCCACCGATCTGGACGAGGCCTACGAGCAACGCCTGCGGCGCGAGTATCCGCAATTGCAACGCCATGGCCTCGACGCCGGCGTGTATGCCCGCAACCCCGAAGCACCAGCCACGCCGCAGCTTTGGATCGTCGATCCGCACGGCAACCTGGTGCTGCGATACGACGCCGAAGCCGACGGCAAGGCAATCCTCGATGACCTGAAATACCTGCTGAAGATCTCGCAGATCGGCTGACGCACTCTGCCGCTTCGCTGGGGTCCCAAACTGGCCGCCCAAGGAGAAACCGATGGCCAAACCCGGATACCGCCTCGCCCTGATCGCCACGCTGCTGGCGGTGGTGGTCGTACTGCTCGGCGCCTATACGCGGTTGACCCACGCCGGCCTCGGCTGCCCGGACTGGCCGGGTTGCTATGGTTTTCTCGCGGTGCCGATGAGCGAGCACAAGCAGAGTCTTGCTGCGCTGCGCTTTCCCGAGGCTCCACTGGAAGTGGCCAAGGGCTGGAACGAGATGATCCATCGCTATTTCGCCGGCGCGCTGGGGCTGGTGATTCTCGCCATGGCGGCGCAGGCGATACGCCGTCGCGGCCAACCCGGGCAGCCGGTGAAGTTGCCGCTGCTACTGCTCGCGGTGGTCATCGCCCAGGCGATCTTCGGCATGTGGACAGTGACCCTGCAGCTCTGGCCGCAGGTGGTTACCGCGCACCTGCTCGGCGGCTTCACCACCCTCAGCCTGCTGTTCCTGCTGTGCCTGCGGCTGTCCGGCGCCTTTGCTCCGTTGCCAGCCATCGACGGTCGGCTGCGCAAATTCGCCGGCATCGCCATGCTCGCGGTGGTCGCCCAGATCGCCCTCGGCGGCTGGGTCAGCAGCAACTATGCGGCCGTCGCCTGCACCGACTTCCCCACCTGCCATGGCGAATGGTGGCCGCGGATGGACTTCGCCAACGCCTTCAACCTGACCCATCACGACATCGGCCCGAATTACCTCGGCGGCCTGCTCTATGGCGAGGCACGCACGGCCATCCATGTCAGCCACCGCATCGGCGCACTGTGCGTGACGCTGGTGTTGCTGCTGCTGGCCGCCATGCTCATGCGCCGCGGACTCGGCCGGCTGGCCGGGCTGCTCATCGCCGCGCTGGCGCTGCAGGTCGGGCTGGGCATCAGCAACGTGGTGTTCAACCTGCCGCTGACGGTGGCCGTGGCGCACAACGGTGGTGGCGCTGCGCTGCTGCTGGTGCTGGTACTGGTCAATTACCGGCTGCGCCAGCCTGCACATGCCGCCCGGCAAACCGAGCCAGCATCGATTTTGAACACGACGGGGCAGCTCGATCTGCCCCGCGCATGACCATAAGGAGAACCCCCATGGCGACTCTACTCAGCGAACGCAGCGCCCAGGCCAGCTGGCGCGACTACCTGGAGCTGACCAAGCCGAAGGTGGTGCTGCTGATGCTCATCACCTCGCTGGTGGGCATGTTCCTCGCCACCCGCGCCGGCGTGCCCTGGACGGTGCTGCTGTTCGGCAATCTGGGCATCGCCCTGTGTGCCGGTGGCGCGGCGGCGGTGAACCATGTGGTGGACCGGCAGATCGATTCGGTGATGGCCCGCACCCACAAGCGACCCCTGGCCGAAGGCCGGGTCTCGCCAGCGGCGGCACTGACCTTCGCCTTCGTCCTCGGCGTCAGCGGGCTGGCCCTGCTGCTGACCTTCACCAATGCCCTCGCCGCCTGGCTGACCCTGGCCTCGCTGATCGGCTATGCGGTGATCTATACCGGCTTTCTCAAACGCGCCACGCCGCAGAACATCGTCATCGGCGGACTCGCCGGCGCCGCACCGCCGCTGCTCGGCTGGGTTGCGGTGACCGGCCAGGTCACCGCCGAACCGCTGCTGCTAGTGCTGATCATCTTCGCCTGGACGCCGCCGCACTTCTGGGCGCTGGCGATTCACCGCAAGGACGAGTACGCCAAGGTCAACGTGCCGATGCTGCCGGTGACCCACGGCGTGCACTACACCAAGGTGCACATCCTGCTCTACACGGTGATGCTGCTGGCGGTCAGCTTCATGCCGTTCGCCATTCACATGAGCGGCCCGCTGTACCTCGCCGCCGCAGCGTTGCTGGGTGCACGCTTCCTCTACTGGACGATCGCGCTGTACCGCGACAGCCGGCCACATGCGGCAATCAAGACCTTCAAATTCAGCATCTGGTACCTGTTCGCGCTGTTCATCGCGCTGCTGGTTGATCATTATCTGCTGCTCGATTTCTAGATAGTCGCCCAAAGGACGTTCATGACCCGCATCCAGAAAACCGTCTTCATTCTCGTGGCGCTGATCGCGCTGGTCGTCGGGCTGACGGTTTCCAAGGTGCTCAACAGCCAGCGCCAGCTCGACCCCACGCAGTTGCTGGATGCCGGCATCGTCGTGCTGCCGCAGAGCCGCACGGTGCCGTCGCTGAGCCTGACGGACCAGGACGGCGAAGCGGTAAAACTGAACGAACTGGACGGGCAGTGGACGCTGCTGTTCTTCGGCTACACCTTCTGCTCGGACATCTGCCCCACTACCCTGGCCGAACTGCGCCAACTCAACGGCATGCTGCCGGACGCCGTGCGCGACCAGCTGCGCATCATCCTCGTCAGCATCGATCCGAATCGCGACACGCCGGAAAAACTCAAGGAATACCTCGGCTACTTCAACGCCGGTTTCCAGGGGCTTACCGGCCCGCTGGACGATATCCAGACGCTGGCCAACGGCGTCGGCATTCCCTTCATACCCGGCGATACCAGCAAGGAAAACTACACCGTCGACCACAGCGGCAACCTGGTCCTGATCGGCCCGGATGGTCGGCAGCAGGGCTTTATCCGCTCGCCTTTGCGGGTGCAGAAACTGGCCGAGCAGTTGCCTGAGCTGGTCAAGCAGGCGGAGTGAGGAAAGCGAGCCTGTTGGCGTTCGCAGTGTACGGACCATAGCTGGCGCTGGGCCTGGAAGCCCGCCCCCTCTCCCTAGCTCTCTCCCAAGGGGGCGAGGGGAATGTTCGATGATGGCGCAGGCTATGGCGAATCAACGCCCGGCCCAGAGGCGGCACGCTTCGGACGTCAGCACGGCGCAGCAACCATCTTTGGCTGCACAATCATCGAACACTGCCGTAATACTCACATACCTCTGCGATCCAACCCCCTCGCCCCTCCGGGACGGCTGGGGCGCCCAGCATAGGGTCGAGTGGACGCTTCACCTCATGACCATCATGGCTCACCGACCGAACTTACCGACGCCGCGCTTCCCCTGCGAGGTTCACGCAGCACCGCGCTGATGCGTGCTCGTCGCTTGCGCCACCAGATCA
Source organism: Stutzerimonas kunmingensis (assembly GCF_021432085.1). Classification (GTDB taxonomy): domain Bacteria; phylum Pseudomonadota; class Gammaproteobacteria; order Pseudomonadales; family Pseudomonadaceae; genus Stutzerimonas. The sequence goes on from NZ_CP090366.1 coordinate 4,699,301, forward strand.
CCACACCGGTGGCCGACAACACCGCGATCGCCACGCCCAGCACGGCGATGAGGATGCGCCCTGGTAGGCCGAGGATGCGCCCGCCATGGATCGCCGGCTGCAGCAGATGAAACTGCTGCCCCAGCGTGCCCTGGCCGGGAATCTCCTGCCCCAGCAGACGACCGTCGGTTCCATGGAAGAACAGCCAGGCGTTGCCCTGGTTGCTGTCGTGCTCGCCGAAGCCAGCGCCATAGAAGTTGTACTCGAAGCTGTAGTACAGCTCGGTGATCGCTTCGGTCAGGCCGACTTCGGCGGCGTGCTGCATGGCGTAGTCGTACGCCTGGTGGAAGTCGTAAGCGGTGGTGCCCAGCTGCTCTGCCGGCATCCGCCCGCGGGCCTCGTAGACGCTCGGCTCAACGGGCGAGAACAGCGATACCACCGGCTTGAACACCTGCTCCGGCAGGTTCATCGCCACGCTGCTGACCGCCACCGGCGTGAGCAGCAGCCACAGCCACAGGCCGCCTGCGCGGTGTACGTCGTGGTTCATGCGCTGGCGCTTGACCTTCCAGGACGTCCACCACTTGGAAAAGAACGGCCGGCCACGAGGAAAGGTCAGCACCAGCGAGACGAAGCAATCGATCACCCAGGCGATCGCCACGATACCCATCAACCACAACCCCCAGTTGCCCGGCAGCGACAGGTTGTAGTGAAACTCGAGGATGAAGGGCACGAAGTTCTTGCGCGAGAAGCAGCATTCGCCCCAGTAGCGCGTGCCCACCGGGTCGCCGCTCACCGCATCGACGTACTGCACCACTGGGCGCTCGCCATACGGCTTGCCAGTTGCCGGATCGTTACGCGGCACCAGCGCCATCAAAGCGGCGTGACTGGGCTCACTGGGAAACTCCATGTACCAGACCTGCATGCGCGGGTTGGCCTGCTCGACGCGTTCCACCAGCGTCCCCGGCGCCAGCACCGGACCCTCGCTGGTGGTGTGGTAGAACTCCGGGTTGAGCCATTCGTCCAGCTCGTGATGGAAGGCCAGGATGCTGCCGGTAATGCCGGCGAGAAACAGGAAGATCGCCGTGGCCAGGCCGATGTAGCGGTGCAGGAGCACGAGAATGGAACGCATCGTCGGTTGTCCGTCCTTCAGAAAGCACAAAGCCGCCGGCCCTGTGGGGCCGGCGGCAGTTCAGCGTTGATCAGAAGTCGTAGGTCACGGTAGCCATGACATTGCGCTCCTCGCCGTAGTAGCACTGGCTCAGGCTGTTGCACGCGGCGACGTACTTCTCATCGGTGAGGTTGTTCAGGTTCAGGCGCGCGCCGACACCCTGCAGCCCGACGCGAGACAGGTCATAACCAAGCATGGCGTCGTACAGCGTGTAGGACGGAATGCGCAGGGTGTTCTCCGCGTCAGCCCAGCTCTTGCCGAAGTAGCGTGCGCCACCTCCCACCTGCAAACCGGCCAACGGCCCTCGGTCGAAGGTGTAGTCGGTCCACAGCGAGGCCATGTTGCGCGCCACCGCGTTGGGCGTGTTGCCGCGATTGTTGACGCCGGCAGCACCGGTGAAGTCCTTGGAATACTCGACGTCCATGTAGGTATAGCTGGCGATGACATTGACCTGTTCCAGCGGCCGCAGACGAGCTTCGACTTCCACGCCTTTGGAGGTAAGTTCGCCCACCGCGCGGTAGAAGTTCTCGTTGGAATCCTTGTTCGCCAGGTTCGATTGCTTCAAGTCGAAGTAGGAGATGGTGTAGAGATCATCGGTGCCCAGCGGCTGATACTTCAGGCCCACCTCGTACTGTTCGCCCTCGGTGGGATCGAGCAAGGTGATGTCGAAGCCGCCGCTGCCATTCGCGTTATAGGCCGCAGTGGCGTTGGGATTGAACGACTCGGAGTAGCTGGCGTAGGGCGACAGGCCGTTATCAAAGGCATAGAGCACACCAACGCGACCAGTGAATTGCTCGAGCTTGGCGCTATCGGACTGATCGCCGTAGCTCGCATCGTTGGTGTGATCGAACGAGACGTCCACCCAATCCTGGCGAACACCCAGCGAGAAGCGCCAGTTGCCGAGGCTGATCAGGTCCTGCACATAGAGGCCTGTTTGCTCCAGCTCACGGGTTTCGTCGTACTGGTGGTAGAACACCGGGCTGCCCGCACCTACGGCACCGGTGTAGGGATTGACCGAGGGCAGGCCGTAGGCTGCGTCGTAAACCACCTTGGCCTTGCGCCGCTGGTAGTCGAGGCCGGTCACCAGGGTATGGCTGAGTGCGCCGGTATCGAAGAGGAACTGCAACTGGTTGTCGATGGTCCAGGCGTGCAGCGCTTCGTCGGCCCCGGTGTAGTAGCGCACCAGTTCATCGGAACCTGGGGCCACGTAGCCGTACTGATAAACCTGCCCCGAGTCCACGGTGGAGTCCAGGTACTGGAAGTTCTGCCGCGCCGAAACGACATCATTGAAACGGTGCTCGAGCTGATAGCCGATCATCTGCTGGTCGCGCTCGAACTTCTCGTAGTCCTCGTCGCCTTCGAAGAAGCTACGCGAGATACGCTGACCGTTGCGCGACGTCACCGTGCCATCGGCCGGTAATCCGCCGTGGTAGCCGCTCTCCGGATCGCGTTGCAGCATCGCCAACAAGGTCAGGCGGGTGTCTTCGGTGAAGTCGATGCTTACCGAGGGCATCACCGCAAAGCGTTGCTCCTCGATTCCATCGACCTGGTTGTCGGCATCCTTGGCCACGCCGACCAATCGATAACTGATGCGCTCGTCATCCAGAGGCCCGGTGAAGTCGAACGCTGCCTGCTTGTAATCATTGCTGCCGTAGGAGAACTGCAGCTGGCGGCTGGCTTCCTTCTGCGGCTTCTTGCTGGTCATCGCCACCAGCCCCCCGGGCAGGCTGCGGCCATAGAGCACCGAGGACGGTCCCTTGAGGATGTCGATGCGCTCGATGAAGTACGGATCGACCTGCAGACTGCTGTAAGTGCCGCTGTCGCCCAGCAGCTTCTGACCGTCGAGGTAAAGGTTGTCCACCGAGCCATCGGTGATGCCGCGCATGGCGACGTAGTCGTAGCGCGTCGTCGCACCGTACGGCGTACTCATCAGTCCCGGCGTATAGCGCACCGCCTGAGCGATCGAGCGTGAACCCTGATCCTCGATCTGCTGGCGGGTGACCACCGAAACGGTCTGCGAAGTCTCTGCCAACGGCATGCTCGTCTTGGTCGCCACGCTGCTGTGGGTCGCGTTGTAGCCTTCCATCGAACCCAGCGCGTTGCCCAGGGCGAAACCTTCGACGGTCATCGGTTGCAGTTCGACGGCATCGGTCTGCGCGCTACGGCGCGCTAGCGAGTAGTTGCCCTGGCTGTCGCGAACGGCTTGCAGGCCGCTACCCTGCAGCAACGCAGCGAAACCGTCGTCAACGCCGTACTGCCCTTGCAGGCCGTTGCTGTCCATGCCCTGCAGCAGGCTGCCATCCACCGAGAGCAGCACACCTGCTTCACCGGCGAAACGGCTCAGTACGCTGGAGAGCGGGCCGGCGGGAATATCGTAGCTGCGCACCACCTGCTGGGTCGCAGACTGCGCCATGGCAGCGCCGGGCACGACGCTGGCCAGCGGCAGGCACAGCAGCGCGGCACGAATGCCGAGCGCCAAGGCGCGGGAGCGATTGGGAATGAACGGCAAGGCGGTCGAGCGCATGGGTGTTCCTGTTCGAGTGACGGATTTAGCCCTATGCCCAACCAGATCGAAGAAAGGGAACTGCAGATGCGAATATTTTTTATTCGTGTCCGCAACGAACTACACGCCACCTCGTGTCGCGGCAGGTTCGAGGCTGACCCACCAGGCCATGCGCCGCTCGATTCGCACCGGCAGCGTCGCCGCCAGCGCATCCAGCACACGCTCGGTGTCACCGAGGGGAAAGGCGCCGACCACCCGCAGATCGGCGATACGCGGATCGCAACCGAGATAGCCGTGTCGATAGCGCGACAGTTCGACGAGGAAATCCTCCAGCCGCTGGTTGTCGGCCAGTAATACGCCGCTCGCCCAGGCCTGATGTTCGGCGCGGGCCGCTGACAAGGGGGCGATGTGCCGGCGACTGAAATCGGTCTGCTGCCCGGCCGCCACACGGGTGATGCCTAAGCCATCCAGCTGGATATCCACAACGCCGGCGAACACGCTCAGCCGGGTATGGCCATCTTCCTGGCGCAGCGAGAAACGCGCGGCCTGTTCGCTGCGCACGCGACCTTCACGACTGGTCAGCAGCAACGGCCGCCCGCCTTGGCTGGGCGAGGCATCGACAAGCAGCTCACCGCGGTAAAGCGCCAGCCTGCGCGCGGTCGCGTCGTCGGCAATATCCACCGCGGTATCGGTGTTCAGCCAGAGCTGCGAGCCATCAGTCAGGCGCAGGTCGCGCACCTCACCAACCGCGGTTCGCTCATCGGCCGTCCACTGTCGCCAGGGCAGCGATCCGCCGGCCAGGCTCAGTGCCGCGCCGCCACAAAGCACGGACAGCACCTTCAGTGCCTGGCGACGGTTCGATTGGCGGCTGTGCAACATCGCGCCGGCAGTGCGCCCGACGGCATCGTCGGCCAGCGGCTGGAACTGGCCACTGATGCGTTCGACCCTAGCCCACGCGCGGGCATGCTCCGGCTGTTCCAGCCACGCGTTCCAGGCCTGGCGCTCGCCAGCGCTGGCCGCACCGGACTGCAACACGGCAAACCATTTCGCCGCTTCCTGCAGCACGCGGTAATCGATGCCCATCAGTCCTCCGCCACCAGCAGCAGGCAATGCAACATGGCCTGAGCCATGTACTTCTTCACCATCCGCTCGGAAACGCCGAGTTCGATGGCGATTGCGGCGTAGGTCATGCCCTGCAGCTGCGACATGAGAAAGGCGCTGCGCACCTTCGCCGGCAGCTGGGCCAGCATGGCGTCGACCTGCAGCAAGGTTTCGACGATCAACGCCTGGGATTCCGGCGATGGCGCCACGGGCTCGGGTTGCAGTGCCAGCGCATCAAGATAGGCCTGCTCGATCTGTCGGCGCCGCCAATGGTTGATCAACAGGCCCTTGGCGATGGTATGCAGGTAGGCTCTGGGTTCGCGGATGGCGCCCATGTCCTGATCCTTGGTCATCACCCGCACGAAGGTGTCCTGCGCGAGGTCGGCCGCCCTCTGATTACAGCCCAGCTGACGCCGCAGCCAGCCGTTAAGCCAGCCGTTATGCTCGGCATAGAGCCGATGCAGCATCTGCTGTCGAACCATACCTTCAATTGCCATGCGGCCTCCCATGAGCGCTGCAAGCGTTAATGCTAACGCTTCTCAACAGCACAAATCCATCGGCAATCGCTGTATTACGTTCTTTTGTCGACCGACGTCCATTCGAGCACGGTGCAGAAAAAGCTCGACTAGGCTGAAGGAAACAACCCATCTCCGGAGGCACGCTCATGACCCAACTGCCACGTCTGGCCGCTTTTGCGCTCCTCTCCCTGACGCTAATGCCCGCCCATGCGCAGCAGATCCTGCCGGGCCTCTGGGAATTCAGCAGCGGCGATATACAGGTGGATGGCCAGCAGATGCCGGGCATGGACGCGATGCTGGCGCAGATGGAGAACCTGCCCGCCGACCAGCGCCGGATGATGGAGGAGATGCTGGCCGCGCAGGGCGTGAAACTCGGCGGCAAGGGCGTACAAATCTGTCTGAGCAAGGCTCAGGTGGAGTCCGATGAGCTGCCCTTTCAGGATGACCCGGCCTGTACCCAGGAGATCACCGAGCGTGGCGACAAGCTGTGGAAATTCAGGTTCGAGTGCCCTGATGCCCGAGGTCAGGGCGAGACGCGCTTCATCAGCGACAAGGAGTTCGTCAGTACCGTGGAAAGTGAATACCGCCAAGGCACCGAGACCGGTACCTCGCGAATCGAATCCCACGCGCGCTGGATAGCGGACGATTGCGGCGCATTGAAACCGGCTCGGTAGAAGGCAACTGGGAAATCAGCCGGGGTTCCACGTGAAACCCCCATGGCTGCTGGGCGGGAGTCAGTTTTTCTCCCAACTACCTTGGTTGTTCTGCTCGCAAGCGGGCTGAAGAAAGCGCGCATCACTGGCGATGCCGTAATAGTGAATGTCCTGCCGGTACGGCATGTTCGACACCTGCGCGTTGCGGCAGACACCGAAGGCCCCGTCCGGGCAATGATCGACGAACTCGACTTCGACCTCGTGATCCTTCAACTGCGGCTGACAGAAGCCGGTGCGGAACAGCTCTGCGGGAATGTTGATGTTCGCCTGGCAAAGCTTCACTGCCACGCGGTCGTCGTGGCTGTTAATGACGCACGCTTCGGCCATCACGTCGCCAGCGACGAGCAGGCCGCACAGGGCTGTCAGCAAGAACGGTAACCGCACGATTTCACCTCTCCGAGAATCGCCGGCGACTTTAACATGAGCCACCCGCCCCTTTCAGACCCAGCGCAAAATGCGCACCATAGCCGCCATGCTCGAACATATCCCAACCCATGTCATCGGCGGCCCGCTCGGCGCCGGCAAAACCAGCCTGATTCGCCATCTGCTCGATCAGAAGCCAGCCGGCGAACGCTGGGCGGTGCTGATCAACGAGTTCGGCCAGATCGGGCTGGATGCCGCGTTACTGACGACCGAAGCAGACGGCATCAGCCTGGCGGAGATCCCCGGCGGCTGCCTGTGTTGTGTCAACGGCGTGCCGTTCCAGGTCGGCCTGGCGCGCCTGCTGCGTCAGGCAAAACCAGACCGCTTGCTGATCGAACCCTCCGGCCTGGGCCACCCGGCGGAATTGCTGCGGCAGCTCAGGCTACCGCCATGGCAGAACGTGCTGAGCGTCCAGCCAACCGTGCTGGTACTGGATGCCGCCGCCCTCAGCCGCGGCGAACCCCTGCCCGACAGCCAGCAGCAGGCCCTGGCCCAAGCCGGCCTGCTGCTGATGAACAAGAGCGAAACGCTGGACCAACCCAGCCGTACCCGACTGGCAGAGCAGCTGCCTGAGCAAACGCTTTACTGGACCACGCAAGGCCAGTTGCCCCTGGAACGCTTACCGGGTATCGGCGCTCGCGCCAGTGAAGCGACACGCGCGACCACACTGCCCAGCGGGTCGGCGACGCTGGCGCAGGTGTGGCTCGATCCGCGCCAGCCGATCTGCCAGGTTCAGGCGACAGCAGAGCACTGGAGCATCGGCTGGCGCTGGCACCCGAGCCAGCGTTTCGATCTCGGCCAGCTCTCGAAATGGCTGACGTGCTGGCCCTGCCGTCGCGCCAAGCTGGTAATTCACGGCCGCAGCGGTTGGCTGTCAGCCAACGCACTGGACGGTCAGGCGTTGGTCTTCAGGAGCAGCGAATGGCGGCGGGACTCAAGGATAGAGCTGATCTTCAGCGAACCTCAGTCGCAGGCGGAACTGCAACAGGGCATGGTCGAGTGCCTTATCGACGACTGACCTGTCATTCGCGGGGGCGGCGCCAGTCGTCCAATTGAATCACCCTCCCCGGCTCGTCGGCGGGCTGAAACGGATGCGCCGCCAGTTCGATACGACCGATCTGCGCACCGAACATGACGATGGTGCCGGGGTGGCGCTGCTCACCAGTGACGGTGAACTCGAAACCGTAGATACGCGCGAGCCGGCGCTGGCCGCGTGCATCCGGCAACAGCGTCAGCTTGCGAAAGGCCACATTGCCGTCGAGCAATTCCACATCGAGCTTCTGGCAGTGCCGGCGCACCGCCTGCAGGGCGCGCTCGCGAATACCGTGGGAGTGCCACAGCCAGGCGCTGGCGGCAGCCAGCAGCATGAACAGAAACAGATTGCTCAGAGTCAGCATGAAGTAATGGAAAGTGTCCGGCGGGCGCACAGCTTAACAGGCCGTCGCGGCGACGCCGTGTCGATACCGTCGTATATCTGCTTCAGCTTTCCAGCCAGACGTCGCGCGCCCAATGCCAGACGGTCTCCCAGGTTTCCTCATCGGTCAGCTCGCAGTCGTCGCCGTCCCACAGGGTGACTTCGCCTTCCAGATCGACCACGTAATAGTCGCGCCCGTCCTGGCAGATCGGGATCAGGTCGCGCGGCACGCCGGCATCCCAGGCATTGGCGGCGACTTCCGGCAGGTAGGTGTGTGACTGCGGATCGGTGGCGGTGACCGGCTCCAGGCGCCCGTAAATCACATCGCTGACCTGAAGCAGGAACTCGCGCAGGCCGAACGGGAGGTTGATCAACAGCTGTTCCTCGATCTCCACCAAGAGATCGTCGTCGGGCAGTTCCAGCGGTACCGGCACCGGCTCGTTGAGCTCGCGCAGCTGTTCGATGACTTCTTCCACACCCCACCTCCTGTCGTATGCCCCTGGGCAAGGCCCGTTTATACAGCCCGCCGGATTGGCGAGCTAGTTCTGTCGCGTTAAAGTGCATGGCCTAGCGAAACGCTCGGTTAAGACCTTCACAGCGACTTGCCCGATTCAGTACGCACAATTGCGGAATTTTAGGTAGCAATTTGCATTGGTGCCTGCCAGACACGTCTGGTCCGCTCGGACCTGAACAAGGACACGCAATGACCACTACCGAAGCCCAGGAATTGCTCCAGGCCATCGACCGATGCGCCGACGAGCCGATCCATATCCCCGGTAGCATCCAGCCCCATGGCTTCCTGCTGGTGGTCAGCGAACCCGAACTGCGCGTGCAGCAGGCCAGTGAAAACGTTCAGCACTGGCTCGGAATCGACGCCCGCTCGCTACTCGGTCAGCCACTGTCGAACCTGCTGCCCACCGCACGCCTCGAAGCCGGTCTCACGGCACTGAGCGAAGACGACCACAACCCCTTTCACCTGAGCGATGTGAGCATCGGTCTCACTGGTGTCGCCGGCCAGGCGTTCGCCCTGCTCGGCCATCGCCATCGCGGCCAGCTGATCCTCGAATTCGAACGCGCGGAAACCTCGGGCCAGGCCTACGACACCCTCTACCCGCTGATGCGCACCTTCGTCGCCCAGCTGCAGGACAGCCGCGAGCTCGAAGCGCTCTGCCAACTGGCGGTTCGGGAGGTCAAGCGCATCACCGGCTTCGGCCGCGTCAAAGCCTATCGCTTCGATGCCGAAGACAACGGCGTGGTGCTGGCAGAGGTCGCCGACCCCGGCTATCCAAGCTACCTCGGGCTGTGCTTCCCGGCCGCCGACATTCCTCAGCAGGCGCGCCGGCTGTATCGCGAGAACCTGATCCGGGTGATCCAGGATGCCAACTATCAACCCTCGCCACTGGTGCCGGCGCTCAATCCGGTCTCCGGCGCGCCACTGGACCTGAGCTTCGCCGCATTGCGCAGCGTTTCCCCGGTGCATCTGCAGTACATGCGCAACATGGGCACGCTGGCGTCGATGTCGATCTCCATCGTCATTCGCGACCGCCTCTGGGGGCTGATCTCCTGCCATGATGCCGAACCGCGTGCGGTCAGCTACCAGACCCGCACCGCCTGCGAGCTGCTCGGCCGCATCCTCTCGCTGCAGATCGAGGCGAGGGAAAGCGAGACCCTCGCGCAGCGCAAGCTGGAACTGCGCCACCAGATCGTCCACCTGCTCGCGGCGATGGCCGATCGCGACAGCGTGGTCGAGGGTTTCCGCCATCTCCCCGAGGTGGTGCTGGGGTTCGCCGGTGCCGACGGCGCGGCGATCATCTCCGCCGACAAGTGCGAAACCGTCGGCGACACGCCGGAGCATGAACAGATCCTGCAGCTGGCGCAGTGGCTGGGCGAACGGCGCGACGAGCTGGTCTTCCACAGTGACTGCGTCGGCCGCGACATCCCCGGCATGCCGGCGCTCGCCGAGCGCTGTGCCGGGGTCATGGCCATCTCCATCTCGCGCCTGCACGCGCACTATCTGATCTGGTTTCGCCACGAGCAGATCAAGACCGTCAACTGGGCCGGTCAGCCGGAAAAACAGATCGACCGTCAGAGCGGTGCGCTCACTCCGCGACACAGCTTCGAACAATGGCAGGAAACCCTGCGCGGCTATGCGCAGCCCTGGGATCAGGTGGTGATCGAGGGCGCGCTGGAGTTGCGCAATGCGGTGCTCGGTATCGTCTTGCGCAAAGCCGAGGAAATGGCCCAGCTGGCCGGCGAGTTGCGCGCCAGCAACAAGGAGCTGGAGGCCTTCTCCTACAGCGTGTCCCACGACCTGCGCGCACCGCTGCGGCACATCGCCGGCTACACCGAGCTGCTCAGCGAGATGGAAAGCAAGCAGTTGAGCGAACGCGGGATGCGCTTTCTCGACAACATCGCCGACGCTGCACGCTTTGCCGGCACGCTGGTGGACAACCTGCTGAGCTTCTCGCAGATGGGCCGTTCGGCATTGCGGCTGTCGGATGTCGACCTCGGTGCGCTGGTCGCCTCGATCCGCCAAGAGCTGGCACCCGACTGCGAAGATCGCCAGATCGAATGGCACCTGTTGCCGATGCCGATCGTCGTCGCCGATGCCGCCTTCATTCATATGGTGCTGCGCAACCTGATCGATAATGCGGTCAAGTACAGCCGCACCCGTGAGGTGGCCGTCATCGAAGTGGGCGCCGAACAGCGCGCCGGCGAGGTGGTGGTCTACGTGCGCGACAACGGCGTCGGCTTCGACATGCAGTACTCGAGCAAGCTGTTCGGCGTGTTCCAGCGCTTGCACCGTATGGAGGAATTCGAAGGCACCGGCATCGGCCTGGCGAGCGTGCGCCGCATCATCGAGCGCCACGATGGCCAGGTCTGGGCCGAAGGCCAGCTGGACAAGGGCGCCACGTTCTACTTCTCACTCCCCAAACTGTCCTACACATCGCCCCTCCTGGACCGAGACATCTGATGCTCAAACCGATACTGCTGGTCGAAGACAATCCCCACGACCTGGAACTCACCCTGATCGCGCTGGAGCGCAGCCAGCTGGCCAATGAAGTGGTGATCATGCGTGACGGTGCCGAGGCGCTGAGCTATCTGCAGCGCACCGGCGCCTACGCCGATCGTGCCGATGGCAATCCGGCAGTGCTGCTGCTGGACCTGAAACTGCCCAAGGTCGACGGCCTGGAAGTGCTCAAGACCGTACGTGAGACCGCCGAGTTGCGCAGCATTCCGGTGGTCATGCTGACCTCCTCGCGGGAGGAACCCGACCTGATGAAAGCCTACGAGCTCGGGGTGAACGCTTACGTCGTCAAACCGGTCGAATTCAAAGATTTTGTCGCCGCAATCTCCGACCTCGGCATCTTCTGGGCCGTGCTCAACGAGCCGCCACCCGGTTCGCTGCGACTCAAGCGCGCGCGCAACAAAGACGAAAAGAACTGAACGAGCATTGCCGGCCCGCGCCTGGCTGGCCGTTTCAATGATTCGTGCTTCCTCGACAGGATGGATATGCCAGCGTCAAAGAACATCAGCGTCCTGTTCATCGAGGACAGCCCGCACGACGCCGAACTCGCCCAGCTGGCGCTGGAGCGCAGTGGCTACACCCTGCACACCGAACTGGTCTACAGCCATGCCGGCGTGGTGGAAGCACTGCAGCGACGCGCCTTCGACCTGATCCTGGCGGACTTCATTCTGCCAGGCTTCTCCGGCAGCCAGGCCCTGCAGGAAGCACGCCGGCTGGCGCCACAGACCCCCTTCATCTTCCTCTCCGGCGTGTTCGGCGAGGAGCACGCGGTCAACATGATGCGCTCCGGCGCCGTCGACTACGTGCTCAAACAGAACCTCGGCTTTCTGCCCAAGGCCGTGGAGCGGGCACTGGCCGAAGTCAACGAACGGCGCCGCCGCCTGCAGGCCGAACAGGCTTTGCGCGAGGTCGAGGTGCGCGCGCGCCTGGCCATCGATGCGGCACGCCTGGGCATGTGGGACTACGAACCGCAGAGTGGCACGCTGATCTGGGATCAGCGCTGCCGGGCCATGCTCGGTATCGGTGAACAGGACCCGGTGGACATGCCGCTGTACGAACGGCTCTGCCACCCGGAAGACCGCGAGCGGATACGCGAGGAGATCGCCCGCACCATCGCCGGTGAAGACGATGGCGAATTCTGCACCACCTATCGCGTGCTTTTCGATGATGGCAGCCTGCGCTGGATGGAAACCCGCGGCCAGGCCTTCTTCGAAGGCGGGCAATGCTCGCGCTTCGTCGGCGTGGTGATGGACATCACCGAACAACAGCTGGCGACTCAGACCCTCAGGCAGATGAACGAAACCCTGGGCGAGCGCGTGCAGGAGCGCACCCGCGAACGTGACCGCACCTGGGAGTTGTCCCGTGACCTGCTGGCGGTCACCCGCCTGGACATGATGCCGGTCGCGCTCAATCCCATCTGGGAAGACGCCTTCGGTTGGCCGCTGGAACAGCTCATGCAGCACCCGCTGAGCTGGCTGGTGCATCCCGACGATCTGCAGGCGACCCAGGAAGAAAATGCCCGTGTCGGCCAAGGCAAGGTCACCAACCGTTTCGTCAATCGCATGCGCCATCGCGATGGCAGCTATCGCTGGCTGTCCTGGTCGGTGGTCGCCGATGACGGACGCATCTACTCGGCGGCGCGGGACATCACCAGCGAAATCGCCGCGGTCGACAAACTGGCCGAGGCCAACCGCGAGCTGCGCGCGCAAATCCAGGAGCGCGAACGCGTCGAGGCCACGCTGCAGCAGATGCAGCGTCTGGAAGCCGTCGGCCAGCTGACCGCCGGCGTCGCCCATGACTTCAACAACCTGCTGACGGTCATCCTCACCAGCGCCAGCTTTCTGCAGAGCGATCTCGAGCAGGGCGCCCCGACAGAGCGTAGCTTGCGACGTCTGCAGTACATCCGCGAATCCGGCGAGCGCGGTGCCACGCTGACCAGTCAGCTGCTCGCCTTCGCCCGGCGCCAGCAGCTCACGCCGGCGGCGATCGACCTCAACGACACCCTGGTCAGCCTGCTCAGCCTGCTGAAGAGCACCCTCGGCGGCAGCGTCAGCATCGAGACCGACACCCAGGCCAACATCTGGCACGCGCTGGTGGACCCGACCCAGATCGAGATGATCATCCTCAATCTGGCGATCAATGCCCGCGATGCCATGGGTGACAGCGGGCGACTGACGCTGGGCACGCGCAATGTGGTGGTCAGCGAGGCGGCACTGCGCGCCGAAGACCCCGGCCCAGGCGAGTACGTAGTGCTTTCGGTGACCGATACCGGCACCGGCATGAGCGAGGAAGTGCTGAGCAAGGCGTTCGAGCCCTTCTTCACCACCAAGGAAGTCGGCAAAGGCTCGGGCCTCGGCCTGGCGCAGGTTTTCGGTTTCGCCAAGCAATCCGGTGGCGGTGCCCGTATCGAAAGCCGCGAGGGCGTCGGCACCACGGTCAAGGTATTCCTGCCCCGCACTGCGGCTCCACAGCAGCAGGAGCCGACCGTGGCTGTGAGTGCCGGCAGCCGCGAAGACAATGCGCAACACAGCATCCTGCTGGTGGACGACGATCCCAGCGTGCGCGAGGTGACCGCATTGATGCTGCAGGATCTCGGCTTCGCGGTGACCGAGGCGGACAGCGGCGACCACGCCTTGCAGCTGCTGGCAGGTGATATCGAAGTCGATCTGCTGCTGGCCGATTTCGCCATGCCGGGGATGAACGGCGGCGAACTGGCCCGCGCCGTGCGCATGCGCCACCCTGAGCTGCCGGTCATTTTCGTGACCGGCTACGCCGAACTGTGCGAACTGGGCCTGGCCGGCTACTCGATCATCCAGAAGCCGTTCCGCGAGGAACAGCTGGCGAACAAAATCTACCTGGCACTCAAGGAAGGCAGCCTGACCGATGGCTGAGCTGCGTGCACGCCTCAGACAAGCCACGGCGCCACTACATGAGCAAGTAGATGCCGCCTTCTCGGACTTCAGCCTCGAGCAGCCAGACGATTATCGTCGCTTCCTGCGTGCCCACAGCCGGGTCCTCAGCGCCGCGGAGATCGCGCTGGAGCGCGCCGGTTTCGCCGCTCTGCTCGACGACTGGCCGATGCGGGTGCGCCGTCATGCCTTATGGGCCGATCTGGCCGAACTGGAATGCCCGTCTCCAGCAGCGCTGTCGATACCGTCATTGAACGATTTCGCCAGCTGCTGGGGCGTCGCCTACGTGCTGGAAGGGTCTCGCCTGGGTGGCCGCGTGCTCGCACGGCGTGTACGTCAGGCCAACCAGACCGTCCCCATTCGTTACCTCGAGCATGGTGAGGTCGCCAGGCTCTGGCCGGCCTTCCTCGCCCGTCTCGAACAGCATGCTGCCAGTTACGCCTGGGAACCGATGCTGCTCGCCGCCGAACAGACCTTCGCCCTGTTCGCCGAAGCTGCCGCGCTGGAACACGACTGCGAATACGGCTGAAAGCACAAAGGCCCCGCAGGGCCTTTGCTTTACGCAACAACAACACACGTGGATGCCCAGAATATAGTTTGACATAGAGGGCCGCAAAATCCGCAAGCTTCAGCGCTATGGCATGCCGCAACAACGGAAATATAGTTCGACACAGCCTAACGCGTCCGCCGGAAAAGCCCCACCGCAGCCAGGAATAAAGTCTGACACCGCCGCCCTGGCTCGGCTTATTTTGCCTACTCCGCCAACTTCCTGAGCGACACCGAGCATGGCGTGATCATGTAAGTGGAAACGACTCCGGTGCATCGTACTGCCGCAGTCGACTCGACCAGAACGATGGTCGAGTGTTTCGAAGCGCAGTTCGATCTAACGCCGGAACGCCTCATTGGCTATGCCGCCTATGCGGTGCAATCCGCCTAAAGAGGTGCGTTCACGGGCCGCGGTTTGAGCTTTAGGGAAAATCCCTCCTCGCTTTTCTCCACTATCAGCTCATCTCCCAGCGTCCAACCGAGTTTCGCAAGTAACTCAGATGGAAGCTCAACGATTACGTCTCCGCTGCCGTCTCCCGGATCTTGGCAGACAACTCGCCAGCTGTTAGGTGTGTCCATGACGCCACCCTCCTTACAGAAGCTAAAGTCAGAAGCATGGCGGAGACGCCTTACCATAGCGCACACCCATGTCGTAGATTCCCCCTATTTGGAGGCTAAACCATGACAGAGCCCAGCGACCACGAAATTGGCCATCCCGAGGGATTGATTCCTGCGCTCGCAGCCAGCGCCACGCATGCTGCTTACCTGCGTGCAGTTCAGGCAGGCCGTACGCTGATAATGGCGAGGGATGGATGGCTCGTTCGAATTGATCCGGACGGCTCAGAGACGCGGCTTCGCGCCTTACCCATGAAGCATAAGGTAACGGCGGGGAGCGTCTTTCATTTTAGCGCGCAATTGCGGAGCTAGGGCTGCCCAACGCGGATACGACTGCCTCACGAAAGTGGCGGGCGCAGGCAGTACCGCCAAGATCTTGAGGCGGTGAGTGCGGCAAGCTTAATCCGTACAATGCCGCTTCGTTTGCTCTGTGTAGCCCGATGAAGCACCCGATGGTGGCAATCACCGAGGCCACGCCAGGTCGCCTGGATCGAAGTAGCTGCTACAGGTAGCAGACGTGATCGACACGAAGCCTGATTTGCGTGGCTGTCCATTCGCATCGCTTGGCCTGCCGTCCGAGAATGGATTCCCGCGGCAGTTATTTGGAATCTGCGGTGCTGCTCGACCTGGCTTGTTAGCTGGCGTAAACCAAGATCCATCACGGCGACCAGATGAAGACCGGTGGAATTAGGAGGCGATGCGAATGCCGCACGCCGAGTACTTCTGGTTAAGCGCCAGATCGATTTCGGCAACGTACTTCACGTGCGCCATGCTGCACGGCACATCTATCAGGCGATGCAACGTCTTCTCTATTTTAGCCTGGGGCCTTTTGGTTGTTGACGATACCGTCGATGGGAATCGCGCCTGCACAGTCAGCAGCGACACCGTTTCGCCTCCAAGATCTATGGCTCCATTAGCGTCGCGAATGACTGATGGAGGATGCGAATCGGTGTCGGAGTCGATGCGATTACCCACCGGCCGGACGATCAGGGCGGATTCGAACAAATCGATGCTCGAATCCGCATCATTTAGCAAGCCGAACGGGCCAGGCCACGCTGTTTCACGAGCGTATAGATCGCCGGAATAACAACCAGCGTAAGAATCGTCGAAGAAACCATGCCGCCCACCATCGGCGCGGCGATGCGCCTCATCACCTCCGATCCGGTACCGGTGCCCCACATGATTGGCAACAGACCGGCCATGATGGCAACCACAGTCATTATCTTCGGCCGCACTCGATCCACCGCGCCAATTATCACTGCCTGGTAAAGGTCATCCACCGTCAGCTTTTCACCGGCAGCCTCCCGCTCTGCTCGACGCTCATCGAGCGCGTGGTCAAGGTAGATCAGCATGATCACGCCTGTCTCCGCGGCAACGCCAGCCAGAGCAATGAAACCCACCGCTACTGCAACGGAGAAGTTGTAGCCCAACGCCCACATCAGCCAAACGCCACCTACCAGCGAGAATGGCACTGAGAGCATGACGATCAGCGTCTCGGTAAGCCGCCGGAAGTTCAGATACAGCAGGAGGAAGATCACCACCAGCGTCAACGGCACTACGATTTTCAGCCGCTCGGCCGCTCTCTCCATGTACTCAAACTGGCCGCTCCAGGTGACATAATACCCAGGCGGGAAACTCACTTGCTCCTGTACAGCTTGCTGCGCCTCGCGCACGTAGCTACCGATATCCCTATCACGAATATCCACGTAGATATAGGCCGATAGCAATGCGTTCTCAGTGCGGATGCTCGGCGCGCCCTTAGTGATGCTGATGTCCGTAAGCTGGCCGAGTGGTATCTGTGCACCGCTCGGCGTCGGCACTAGCACTTCAGTGCCGATCCGTTGGGGATCGGAACGCAGCTCTCGCGGATAGCGCACATTGACGCCGAATCGCTCCCGCCCTTCGACAGTGGTGGTCACAAGCTCGCCGCCAAGGGCGGTGCTAATCACCGTTTGCACTTCCCCTACCGTCAAGCCGTAGCGGGCCAAGGCGTCATAGTCGGGCGAAATGTCGAGGTAGAAGCCGCCTGTAATACGTTCGGCAAACGCGCTGGTGGTGCCGGGCACTGCCTGCACAACCGCTTCAATCTGAGTTGCTAGCCGCTCGATCCCGGCGAGGTCCATGCCAAATACCTTGATGCCAATGGGCGTTCGAATGCCGGTGGAGAGCATGTCCAAGCGCCCTTGGATGGGCATAGTCCAGCTATTTGCCACGCCCGGAAA
Source organism: Stutzerimonas kunmingensis (assembly GCF_021432085.1). Taxonomy (GTDB): domain Bacteria; phylum Pseudomonadota; class Gammaproteobacteria; order Pseudomonadales; family Pseudomonadaceae; genus Stutzerimonas. The sequence goes on from NZ_CP090366.1 coordinate 4,716,440, forward strand.
TTTCAGCGCGTCGTTCATCTCGGCGATGAGCTTGTCCACCGTCATTCCTGGCCGCCACTCTTTCTCCGGTTTGAGGTTAACCACCGTCTCGAACATTTCCACCGGCGCCGGGTCGGTGGCCGTGGCCGCGCGGCCCGCCTTGCCAAACACCGAGGCCACCTCTGGGAAGCTCTTGATGATCCGGTCCTGCGTTTGCATGAGCTCAGCGGCCTTGGTAATAGACATACCAGGAAGCGAGGCTGGCATATACAGCAGCGTGCCCTCGTTGAGTCGCGGCATGAACTCGCTACCGAGCTGCCGCGCCGGCAAAATGCTAACGACCAAAACCACCAGCGCTACAACGATTGTCATCACCTTCCAACGCAGCACACCTTGGATGATCGGGCGGTAGACCCATATCAGAAAGCGGTTCACCGGGTTCTTGTGCTCGGGGATTATCCGCCCTCGCACGAACAGCAGCATCAGCACCGGCACCAGGGTCACTGATAGCAGCGCCGCAGCGCCCATAGCGAAGGTCTTGGTGAGCGCCAGCGGCGAGAACATCCTCCCCTCCTGCGACTCCAGCGTGAACACCGGTAGGAAGGAGACTGTGATGATCAGCAGCGAGAAGAACAGCGCAGGGCCTACCTCCCGACAGGCCTCGATTATAATATGTACACGCGGCTTCTCCGGCGGCGCTCGCTCCAGGTGCTTGTGGGCGTTCTCGATCATCACAATAGCTGCGTCCACCATCGCACCGATGGCGATCGCGATGCCGCCCAAACTCATGATGTTGGAGTTGAGCCCTAGCCAGCGCATGGCGATGAAGGACATTAGGATGCCAATCGGCAGCATGAGGATGGCCACCAGCGCACTGCGCACGTGCAGAAGAAACACAACGCACACCAGCGCAACGATGATCGACTCTTCAAGAAGCGTGAACTTGAGATTGTCGACAGCGCGCTGGATAAGATCCGAGCGGTCGTACACCGTCTCGATATTCACTCCTTCCGGCAGGCCGGGACGGATCTCCTCTATTTTGGCCTCAAGATTGTCGATCACGGACATAGCATTCTCGCCGTAGCGGGCAACGGCGATGCCGCCGACCACCTCACCCTCTCCATCGAGCTCAACGACGCCGCGACGCTCGTCCGGGCCGAGTTCGACGCGAGCTACATCACGCAGCAGAACCGGAATTCCGCGTGAAGCTTTCAGCACCAGTTTCTCGATGTCCTCTGCACCGCGCAGGTAGCCACGACCGCGCACCATGTACTCGGTCTCGCTCATCTCTACGATGCGGCCACCGACGTCGGCATTGCTGGTACGGATGACTTCAGATATCCGGCTCAACGGGATGTCATAGGCCTGAAGCTTCTGCGGGTCAACGGTGACCTGGTACTGCTGGACAAAGCCTCCGATGCTCGCAATCTCGGATATGCCTTCGGCCTTGGTGAGCTGATAGCGCACGAACCAGTCTTGCAGGGTGCGTAGCTCAGCAAGGGTATGACGTGTGCTGGTCAAGGCGTATTGGTAGACCCAGCCCACACCTGTGGCATCTGGCCCTAACGCGGGTGTCACCCCCGCTGGCAGGTTCTTCGAAGCGAAGTTGAGGTACTCCAGCACCCGCGAGCGGGCCCAATAGATGTCGGTACCGTCCTCGAAGATGACATAGACGAAGGAGGCACCGAAAAACGAGAAGCCTCGCACCACCTTGGAGTTGGGCACCGATAGCAGCGCCGTGGTAAGCGGATAGGTGACCTGATCCTCTACCACCTGCGGGGCCTGCCCAGGATATTCGGTGTACACAATCACCTGCACGTCGGATAGGTCCGGCAGTGCGTCCAGTGGGGTTTTCATTACCGCGTAGATGCCGGCGCCGATGATAATCAGCGTGGCGAGCAACACAAGGAAGACGTTGCGCACCGACCATTCAATGATTTTGGCAAGCATGCTTAATGCCCTCCATGGGAATGGCCGCCGTCCGGCATCACATGATCTGGGTGACTCCCAGACTCAGCGTCGCTACCGTGGCCCGCATCCACCTCACCCGCCGGCTTATGAAGCTCGTTGCTCTCGTAACTGCCGCTATCACTGTGATCGTCGTGTCCAGCATGACGATGAAGTGCATCGGCATTGCCTGGCGCGGCGGGACCGTCAGGCCCGACGGCGGCTCCATGGGCATGGGGATCCGCTTCTGCAGTCGAAGCCGACTTCCCACTCATGCCGCTTAGCGCTGCCTTTAGGTTGCTCTCGGCGTCTATCAGGAAGTTGGCGCGCGTGACTACTGACTCGCCCTCCCCCAGCCCTTCCAACACCTCAAGGTAGCCGTCGGCACGCCTGCCTGTGCGCAGTTCGCGCGGCTCAAAGCGACCTTCGCCCAGGGCAACCAGCGCAATCCGGCGAGTACCGCTGTCGATTACCGCCGAGTCAGGCACTGCGAGCACCGGCGCCTGCTCACCTGCTGCGAGCTGAGCGGTGCCGAACATAGCCGGCTTAAGCAGGCCGTCGGGATTGGTTAGCTCGATGCGAACCCTGGCGGTGCGAGTCTCCGGCGACAGATCGGGATAAACGAAGGTTACCTCGCCCCTAAAGCGCCGGTCGGGATAGGCGCTTACCGTAAGCTGCGCCTTCTGCCCAAGCTGAACTAACGCCAGATCCTGCTCGAAAACCTCAGCGATAAGCCAGACGGTATCGAGATCCGCGATTCGGTAGAGGGCATCCCCTGGCTGAAAGCGCATACCTTCAACCGATGGCTTATCCAATACCACGCCATCCACGGGCGCGGCGATCGTCAAAGTGCGAGTTACCTTGCCAGTACGACGCAACCGTTCAAGCTGTGCTTCCCCGATATCCCAATTGCGTAGCCGCTCAAGGGCAGAATAGGAGAGGGAGGCGAGCCCCTTTTGCGCGGCCGCGCTGCCGCCGGCAAGACTTTGCTGCCCGGCATTGGCGATCAGGAACTCCTGCTGCGCCGACACCAGCTCGGGGCTGTAGACCTCCATAAGTGGCTGGCCTTTGCGAACCGGCTCACCGGTCGTGTTGACGTAGAGCTTTTCGATCCAACCCTCAAACTTGGGCGCCAAGGTGTATTGGCCGCGCTCGTCGACCTGCACCGTACCGACTGCACGCACTGTACGGGTGAGCACGCGGCGCTCAACTGGCGAAGACAGTACACCCAGCAACTGCACCTTCTCAGGGCTGATTACAACGGTGTTTCCCGATTCATCACCCTCATAAACGGGGATGTACTCCATACCCATGGAGTCCTTCTTCGGCACCGGGGAGGTGTCCGGCAGTCCCATGGGATTGCGGTAGTACAGGATCTTGCGCTCGCCCTGCGCGGCAGCAGGCCCCTTGTCGGCGTAGACCGGGATGTAGTCCATCCCCATCGGATCCTTCTTGGGCACTGGCGACGTGTCGGGCAGCCCCATGGGGTTGCGGTAGTACAGAACCTTGCGCTCTTGTGGGGCGGTGCTTCCAGCTACCTCCGAGGAGCCTGTCCTTTGCGCCACCATGTAGCCACCACCGAAGCCGGCGATTGCCGTCGCAAGGGCGAGCGCACCTGCGCCGAAAATCATGCTGCGATTCATAGTTCTGCTCCGACAAGACGTTCCAATTCCACCACTTGGACTCGTTGCTCCAGCGCCAGCGAGAGCAGCGACAGCCTCAGCTGGCGAATCTGTCGCTGGGCATCAAGCAAGGTCGCGAAATCGACGTTGCCGGTCTGATAGCTGGCGAGCGCCGATTGATAGGTGAGCTCCGCCTGCGGCAGGAGCGTTCTGTCAATCAGTTCGTGCTGTCGAAAGGCTGTCTCCAACGCCGACCACGCTTCACCTACGCTGCCCGCGAGACGGCTGTTGACCGCCTCGCGACGAGCCTCGGCGGCGTAGCGCAAGGAAACGGCCTCGCGCTGCTCTGCGCTGCGGCGTTTGCCCCACAGCGGGATATTCATCTCCAGCATCAACTCGAACTCTTCGGCCCGGTTACCCATCTGGACGACGGCAGTGCCGACGGTGATATCCGGAATCCAGTTTCGGCTGGCAAGCGCCTCAGCACGCTGGGCCTCTTGAATTCGTGCATTGAGCTCAGCCAGTTGAGGATTGCCACCGAAGATACGAGCCTGCAGCTCAGCCAAGGTCGGCACTGATGCAGGCAGAGCAGGCCAACCGGCGGGCTCCGCCAGCGGCGAGTTCGCAGGGCGCGCCAAGATGCCGTTCAACCGCGCCGCCGTGCCGCGTCGGTCGCGTTCCAGCGTCAGCAGCTCGCTCTGCAGACTGGTGTGCTCGGTCTGAGCCTTGATCACGTCCTGTTGCGGCGCAAGCCCCACTCTGTAGCGAGCTTGGGCAATACTCTCAAGCTCATCCACCAGCGCCCGCAGCTCCTCGGTGACCTGGATGGCTGCGTGGGCATACTGGTATTCGTTGAAGGCAAGCTTGACGAGACTCCTGAGCTCGACTCGGCTCAGGCGCTCGCGGGCCGCTGCCTGCTCGGCGCCCGCCTCTGCGATCTCGCGAGCAAGCCCCCGCTTGCCGCCAATAGGAAAAGTCTGACGGAACGCGTAACGTGTGCTGCCAACGCCGCTGGGCGATAGGCTCGGGTCGTCGCGGGCGATGCCCATTTCCTCAAAAGTGAGCATCGGGTCCGGGAGCGCACCGGCTACATCGGGACGCTCCCAGGCGGCCTGCCTCTCATGCCCGACAGCCCGGAGCTCTGGGCTCTGCCGTTCAAGCAGGTCTAGCAGCGGAGGCAACGTGGCGCCAAGCTCGGCTGACCCTGGCGAAGCCTGCGCGCCGCTGCTCAGAGCAAGGCCTAGGATGACGGGTGCTAGCAGCCCCCAACTGCGGACGGGCAGCGGCTGAACGATCCAGTTCATAGAATCTCCTTACTGCAGTGCCGGTCCCGTTGATTGCAGCAACGACAACTAGAATATTCGAGGACTTCGGCTTGCGCACCACGCCAGTCATGAGCGGAGAGCGGAAACGGGTGTGCCGACCAGGCGCGATATTTGATCAAGTCATTCATCATGTTTAACTCCGAAGCACGCAAATTTCGGCACAAGGGAAAGCTTGGACCCGTTTATGAGCGAGCCTCGAATAGTTCGTAAATATTGTTTGGCTTTATTGCAGATCAGACCTGTCGTTTATATAACCTAAACTTTACATTTATGTCAGTTACCTAAACTAACATATTTTCAGCGTACTACTCGCAAAACACCTGCTATCTCCGCCGCCGCAAACCACAAATAACCTGCTACCTCCTCTTCAAAATCAATACAACTATTTCACCAACAAACGTGAAAATGTAATGCACAAGTAAGGTTTACGACAGCTTCTTCTCCGTAGGCTATTAGTAATAGCCTGATCTGTAAGGTAGTTTTTCCTACGCCCACAGCCAAAGTCAGAAAAACAACCATTAGGAGGTTGTCATGAGACCGCACCGACGCACACCCCTCGCTCCAATTTGCTTCGTGGGAATACTCCTCGCTGGGACGACGCTCGCTGATGATGACATGCACAAGAAGGATGCCATGCCAGGCGCCATGGGGCAGCAGCCCGCCAGCACCCCGGCGGCACCTCACGCTCCAGCGGCGCACCCTACCGATCCGAAGTCCCCTGCTTCTCAGAATGCGCCCGCAACGCCCGATGCCATGGCCACGCACATGGAGGAGATGGCAGCCATGATGCGCGAACGGGGGCAAGCCATGGAGGCCATGGGCCGACAGATGCAGGAAGGCAGCATGCAGATGCATCAGCAGGCCATGGCGATGAAGGCTGGCGATGCCTCCGCGCATAAGGACATGGACATGCCCGCCACGATGCAGCACATGCAGCAGATGAAGGAGGACATGGAGCACTGCGAGATGCAGATGCAGAAGGTCGACGCCACCATGCAGAAGATGGATTCGAGCATGGGCGGGGGCATGGCCAAGAAGAAGATGGGCCATATGTAGTGGAGGCCGCCGCGGTGCTGACGGAAGGCTTCGTGGGGTGGAAGCGAGTCGCCGCCCTGGCCACGCTGGCGATGCTGCTGGCTCATGGAGCGGCCGGCGCTCAGTCGGCTGCTGATCCACACGCAGCCCATCCGCCAGACAAGACCGGCGGCACGACGGCTGCGCAGCCGGACGCTGCCGGCACGTCATCGGCCCGGGACAGCGGCTCGATGGCTGGTATGCCGATAGGCACCACGCCGCCGGCTGGCGCGCCGATGGGCGATGACGATCACGCCGCGCATCATCCGGACAAGGCCGGAAGCATGGCGGTACCGCAGCCGGCGCCAGCCGATGGCATGCCGGCGCAAAGCAGCAGCTCGATGAACGGCATGCCGATGAGCGCCACACCGCCGGCTGACGCATCGGCGGGCGATGACGATCACGCCGCGCATCACCCGGACGCGACTGCCAGCATGCCGGCTTCGAGTGGTGCATCGATGGCCGGTTCCATGGGCGGCATGATGGACGACATGATGCGCGGCTGCCGCGGAGACGAGTGCGGTCGGGATCGGCGCCTCAACAAGCTGCTGTATCCGCAGCTGATGGCGCTGCCGGATCTACCGCCGGAGCGGCGCGCGAGCGTTGAGCAGCTCGCCCACCACCGGATGCACGAAGGGATCCAGCTATTGGCGTCCCTGTCGTCGGAGGCGTCGCACGCGGTCCAGCGCAACGACTACGGCGGCCTGCAGGAAGCATCCGACCGCATGCGCGTGGCCTGGGGCGAATTCGACAGCGGCTTGTCGGCCTACCGCGCACTGGCCGAAGGACAGGCGCCGCGGGGGATCGCGCTGGCGTGGTTCCGGCGCGAGATGAACCTGACCGATCCCCTGACCACGGCCCCGGCGCACGGCGTCTTCGGCCTGTCGGGCTTCCACTACTTCACGATGGCGTTGCTGCTGGCCTTTGCGCTGCTGGCCGCCTGGATGTACGTGGCGCGAACCCGACGCACGAATGCGGTCCTCGCCACGTTGCGCACCGGGGCACCGGTGCCTCCGGCCCCCGCCGCTGCGCCTCGTTCCGGTGTGGCGCCGGCCCCCGCGGCGTCCGTGTCTCCGGGCGTGCCGGCCGAGGGCGAGCCGCAGGCACGCGCACCCGTGTCCACCATGGGCGGCTGGGTGGGCAAGCTGCGGGTCGCACGCGTCTTCCAGGAGACGCCCAAGGTCAAGACGTTTCGGCTGGCGCCAGTGGAGGGCGTGGGTGCGCTGCCGTTCGAGTTCGAGCCCGGCCAGTTCCTCACGCTTTCGGTGCATTCAGGCGGGAACCAGGTCAAGCGCTCGTATTCGATCGCTTCATCGCCATGCTGCCACGGCTGGTGCGACCTGACGGTCAAGCACGAAAGCGGCGGCATCGTCTCGGGTTACCTGCACGAGCAGGTGAAGGAAGGCGATCTCCTCGATGCGTCCGGCCCCTACGGCCGCTTCACCTTCCGCGGCGTCGAGTCCGACAGTGTCGTGTTCCTGGGCGGCGGCGTCGGCATCACGCCGCTGATGAGTTCCATCCGCTACCTGACCGACCAGAGCTGGAACGGCCGGATCGACCTGGTCTACGCCTGCAAGGACCTGGAAAGCGTGATCTTCCGCGACGAGCTGAACCAACTCGCCCGCCGGCATCCGAACCTGCATGTGTCCATCGTGCTGAGCGACGAGTCATCGGCGGCATGGACCGGCCCGCGTGGGTTCATCACCGCCGAACTGCTGGGGCAGATTCCGCAGATCCGTTCGCGCCGCATCCACTTGTGCGGTCCGTCGGTGATGATGGACGCGGTCCGCAACGAACTGGGCAAGCTGGGCATCGACCTGGCGTCGGTTCATTCCGAGCTGTTCCTGAGCCCCTCCAGGACAGTGCCTCCCGGCCTGGAGGTGTCGGCGGGCGACACGGCGACGGCCGTCACCTGCAGCTTCGAGCGGTCCGGAAAAAAGGCGCCGCTGGCGGCCGGCCAGACCGTTCTCGAGGCCGCCGAAGAGGTCGGCGTTCCGATCGAATATGCCTGCCGGCAGGGTTACTGCGGCCTCTGCAAGATCAAGCTGCTGTCGGGCGAGGTCACCATGGACGTGGACGACGGTCTGACGCCACTCGATCGTTCCTCGGGCGTGATCCTGGCCTGCCAGGCGAAAGCGTCGGCCGATATCTCGGTGGATGCGTAGATGCGCAACCAGGATCGCATCATCGCGACGATCATCTTCTCGATGCTGGTGGTCCTGTGGCTGGGTTTCCTGGTGCACCGCTCTTCCTTCTTCGCCGGAAGCCTCCTGGGTGGCGTGTTCGGCGTCGTAGGCGCGGCGTTCATGCTCGTCCCGCTCACCTACACCGTAATCAAGCGCAGCGCTACGCTGCGCCGCGCATTCACCAGGAAGCATGGCTTCGGCGCATTGCTGCAGGCGCACGTCTATTTCGGCTTGGTAGGCGCGCTGTTGGCCATCCTCCATAGCGGGCACAAGTTCCAGAGTGCGCTCGGCGTCGCGCTGACGGCATCGATGCTGCTGAGCGTGCTCACTGGGTTCATCGGCCAGCATTACCTGCGCTACGTCGCGGAGAACATCCGCGAGAAGAAGGCGCAGATCGACGGGCTGTGGCGCCTTCTGGATGGGCAGTACTGGGCCTACGCGCAAGGACCAACAGCGGGCGTTGCCGGTACGCCCAAGGCCAGCGCCGAACTGCTGCCACTGGCATCCGCCGCCGCCGATCTGCAGTACTCGATCCAGTTCCAGGAGCGGGTGCGCAGGCTGTTCAACGCCTGGCTGTCGGCACACATCGCGTTCTCGATCATCTTCTATCTTCTGCTGGCGTTGCATATCTGGGCTGGCATCTACTTCGGGTTGCGGTGGTTCAGATGAGTCGAAAGGGAAAGATCCTCGCCGCGCTGCTCGCGGTCCTGGCGCCGGTGTCGGCAGTCGCACTGTGGACATACCTTCCGCAAATGCAGCGCGCCGCGACGTGGCAGAACATGGCCTCTCCGGGCCCCCTGTCCAGCGCACATGCGTTTCTCAAAGAGGACTGTGCGGCGTGCCACACGCCGGTGAAGGGCGTGGAGGACGCGACTTGCGTGGCCTGCCATGCAAACGAGACCGTCCTGGTCCAGCGACAACCGACGGCATTCCATGCCGACATCGCCGGCTCGAACAACTGCGTGGCCTGCCACAAGGAACACGACGCCGGCCGCAGCCTGCGTGGTATGGACCATGCGGCTTTGACCGACATCATCGTGCGATGGCTCGATCGGGCCCCGGAGGGTCATGAGGGGGCGGTGCTGCTCGCGCACCTCAAGGCACACCGGCCCGAGGCGCTGCCGGGCAACCTCTCGCTTGCCAACGGCATGACTTACAAGGAGACGCTGCTGGACTGTGCGAGCTGCCACAAGACCACCGACCCGCACGTCCAGGTCTTCGGAAACGACTGCGCGACATGCCACGGCACGACCACATGGTCGATTGCCGAGTACCGGCATCCACCGCCGAGTTCCACCGAGTGCGGCCAGTGCCACCTCGCGCCGCTCAGCCACTACAAGGAGCACTTCGGAATGATGTCCAAGCCGATAGCGGGTGTCAGGAATGCGGAACCTGAGCAGTGCTATCTCTGCCACCAGACCACCTCATGGAACGATATTCGGGGAATAGGCATCTATGACCACCATTGACGGGTGTTTCTATGAACCTTGAGGCACCTCATGCAGCGATTGAGATCGCGGTGATCGGGTTCGAGATTGCAGGGGTGCTCGCTATAACTTTCGGAAGTTTCATAGCGCTCTATCGCTTTTTTTTCAATTACAAAGGGGCCGCATTGACGGATCGCTCCCGGTCATTACGGCAAGATATTGGCGGCGCGATTGTGCTAGGACTAGAATTCCTCGTTGCTGCCGATGTCATACGAACGGTTGTAATTGAGCCCTCGCTACGAAACGTTGCAGTACTTGGTTTGATAGTACTTGTCCGAACATTTCTCAGCTACACGCTCCATATGGAAAATAAAAGCCGCGAGTCGTAGGCACCCCTCGCGGCTATGTATGTACTACTAAGCACATCGCTCAGCTGGGCAGTTTCCCCAGACGGCCCCATGCCAGTACCCGCACCGATTCGCCATAAAAACGGCAAGGCTAGTAACGATTGTATTGCTGAAATGCTTATGACCACCGCCGCACCAGGAGCATGTCTCGGGCTGCGACTACCGCCTCGGACTCTTACGTTTATGCAGGCTTCGATGGGTCGATAGGTGGTGTCTTATCTCCGACAGTTCGTTCCGGCGACCCGATACTCAACAATCGCCAAATCACCCTTAGAGTCCTCATAGGTAATTTGGGCCGGCATCACATCGTTGCAGGTCATATCGGTTCGCGTGGTACGAATTACCTTGGCGATGTCCAACTTCATCCCATAACGATAATGGACAACTTCGGGAGGCTTCTTTCCGACAGAAGTAGCGTACTCCCGCATAGTATTTTCGTTCGCGCGTATCATTTCGCCATACTCGCGATCTGAGCTACCCTCTGCCAAGGATAATGAGCTCACGCTCATAAAAAACACTGCTGCCGTAATCTTGAAAGCTTTCATAACCAGCTCCTAACTTAACGTGTGTGATGAAATTATAAGAGCGGCAAGCTGTTACTCATATGACACGGTAATTACACTGGTGTTATGAATCAAATTACCCAAGGATTAAGTGGGGCCGGTAGCATTCGAGCAAGCATAGCCATCCCGATTAATTGGCTCAGTTACCTAGCGGCCACACCATATGAAAATCATTCAGCCGTTGAGCTGGGGGTTGCAGGCGCTCAAGTTTTAAATTTGAGAGGCCCATCCACGCAGCGCTTCTGGCTAGGACGGGCCGACGGGTGACAGGCGCCCCTCGGCTCTTGATGAAGGGGCATAGAACTGGCACTGCCGGAGCAGAGAACAGCATCGGCATCGACCAGGGGCGTATTCTCGATATGCGCCGCATCAGACTTTCCCGGCTCAAAGCTGGGATACTGACCGCTGCGATCTCAGACCAAAAGATGGGTCTCGTCGATCACATGCATCGCTTTGCGTGACGTCCGCGTTTGCAAGCTACCCGCGGCAATTATCGGTGCCTTTTGGAAGACATCACGAGGAAGACCACATACTGCTCGACAATGACAGACTCAACTTGGTAATAGCCTATGTAGGAGGCGATAGCGGCGCGGCCATAAGGGGCGGCATTCAGAATGGCAATGGAGCTTCAAAACGCTGCGTATCGTCACACTTTTGGTCAGGGCCTCATATTCGCGGCAGAGAACGCGATCGCGATCGGCGGCATATCAGAGCGGACTGGTGGTTTTCCACAGCGACTGTAGTGATTTCGTAGCAGCACCACTGGGTCCCCCACAGACATTCGCTCAACTGGTGAAGTAGACGCCAACTGAATGTAAAAATTGTATGTGCTGTGGAAAAATTAAATCACTCGCTCATGTTGCTTTGAGCTGAGCCGAGAAGGCCGACTCAGCCCATTGTTGCATGACACGCTGTCAGGATCCTCCTCCCGTGTAAGGAGACGTTATGATCCGGCTTACCCCTGTGGCAGCTACTCAGAAATAACTTTCTTGTCATTTATTACCATGTGAGCGGTTGTTTATTTTGGCTGGCATTCCGCGGAACTCTACCGCGTGAAGTCGCCCGTCTGGAGTACGAATTTTTATTTCATATGGCCTAACATTTCCCTTAAGTGTGTTATTTATAGCTTTATTATCCGAACGCTCTTTATTCATAGGGGCCACACTCACCACCTCGCCGCGCTTCAGCAGATCCAGCATTACTTGGTGACCATCCCCAACAGTGTGATCGTGCCGCATAGCACTTTCTTGTTCCGTGCCGGCGACGGCTGCGAAAGCTGCCGAAATTAGCGAAATCGTCACCAGTGCTTTACTAATTTGGTTCATCATTTATCCCTCTTCCCCAATTTGCGTTTAAAAAACTATTGCTCGCTTTCTGTCTCAAACATCCCAAGTATAAACTGCACGTCTAGGGTTCCCTTAGCAAAGGGAAGCCTAAGCATCGATGATTGTTGCAGGGTAAGTGCTGATACCTGCAACAACCATAATCGTATTAATATCGCGGAGGTGTCCGTTAAAGTGGTATCAGCCGTTTTTAACGCCTACTGGGGCACCGAGAAATTCGACCGAATGGACGACTCCGTCAGGGGTTTTAATTTTAATCTCATACGTTCTTACATCACTTCCGGACACTGGTGAATTACCCATTGGGGTCACGCTTAGCACTTGCCCGGTTTTTAGCAGATTGACCATCACTTCATGACCATCGCCAACAGTATGGTCGTGTCTCATGGGTTGATCGCCTTTATTTGCAGCGATGAGAAAAGGAGATGTAGCGGTTAGAACAAGGGCGATAACGAGCTTTTGCATGCTTTTCATTGTGCTTTCCTCAGTGTTGGGGCCTGATTTGAGTGTGGCGGGTGAATACTTACGGGATGCTGTCCCTAAAATTACATTGGCGTAACCTCAGTGACAGCCAACAAACGTTCAGCTCCTGCGCTTTGGAAACTGGAAACAGGTCTGAACGACCTGATCTTCCACAAATCGCAATTACTGGTTACCGCAAGGATCTCGATGTCGCCCCTTACCCCTTAAAGGCTTACCTCTTCTACATTCGACAGCGAATATCGAGGAGACATCCACAGTTCGACAGGTCGTACAGCGTCACCAGGCGCGCCGTGTTCCTCACCAAATCACGGAAGCGCGTCACGCAGCCAGACTGGCGCATGGTCACTTCGACTTGGAGCAGCGCTGCGCAAACCCGAGAGCGAGTAAACTTGGTGCAGATTACATTTTTGTAAGCTTTTTAAAAAAATCGAAACCTCACAGCCTCCCGGCTTGTCCGTTCTTAGGTAACACCGAGGGCTGATTATCAAATCTGAGCTCTCACAGTATTAGTAACGCAACTGCCCGGCATGATCGAAAAATACGCAGACTTTAGTCAATGCAATACTGTGGCAGCACATCACCAAGAGGAGTTGATATGAAAATGTCTTATTGGCGTTTCGCTGCGATGGTGGCCACATCAACCGTCATCATGTACGGCGTTATGTATTTGAATACTTACGCTTTTGAGCATGTTCTATGGAGTGAGACCCGTGCTTGGATGGCGTTAGTAATGGGAGCTGTCATGGCGATAGTCATGCTCGCCTTCATGCTCAATATGTACAAGAAAAAGCCCATGAACATAGCGATATTCGCCGGCGGAGCAGCTTCCTTTGCTATTGCCCTGTGGCTTGTTCGTAGCCAGGCAACTGTCGACGATACGGACTATATGAAGGCCATGATTCCTCACCATTCCATAGCCATCATGACAAGTGAGCGCGCTCAGATTTCAGACCCGCGCGTTCGCAAGCTGGCAGATCAAATCATTGAGGCTCAGCGCCGAGAGATCTCTGAGATGAAGTTCCTGATCAATGATCTAGAGAGGGCTAACTGAAAAAACGTATCGAGCAACTTTCTCGCCCCGGCCCGTTTTTCCTTCAAGCGTCACGCGATCCCGACGAGGTCATTGCGCTTATTGAGTTCGCTGACCTGAGCGGCCAGCACACGAACTAACCCGCGATGACGGCGGTGTAGCAAGACGCTCGTCGCGGTAAAAGCTCAACTACTGCTTGACCACCAAACGTGCCCCGTTGCTTTTAGCTGTCATGTACGTGCTCTTTGCCATCCGCATGAGTGTGAGCGTTGGACGCCGGCTCGGCATGATGGTCGCTGGCGCTACTGCCTTTCGTGCTGGAGTTACTTCCACCATGGTGATCATCGCCGTTACTGCTCGAAGAATGGTGATCGGCCTCTGGAGCTGAGCCGCCGTGGTGGTCTGCAGCCGCTATACCGCGACGTCCAGACTCTCCTCCAGCGGCAGCATTGCCATGATGGTCAGAATTGCTGCCATCCAAGCTTTCATGATTGTGCGTCTGGCTCTCACCGCCACCATGCTGGTGACCGCCACTCGCAGCGACGAGCGCTTGGTATTGCGTAGCGTCGATCTTGGGCAACTGGCTGATGAAGGCAACCATGCCCCAGATATATTCGTCGCCCATACTCTTACCCCAGGCCGGCATGCCTGTTGCTTTGATTCCATGCTTAATGACCCAGAAGGCGGATGCAGGGCCTGCGTCAATGCCGATCTTGGCCAGGTTAGGCGGGGCTGGATACAGCGCCTGACTCAGCTCTGTTTGTTCGACACCGGGCGCCAGATGGCACCCAACGCACATGGCGTTGTAGTTCCCGGCCCCGCCACGAATGAGAGCCTCGTCATCTAGATTGGGAATCTCAATGTCCTTGGACCGCGCTTCGATAGAGCGATCACGCGCCATTGAAAGGAACGCATGCACGGCTGGGTAATGAGGATCGTCAGCACCAACGTTGATCAAGCCGGAATAGGCTCCGGCTAATATTGCTGCACTACCGACAGCGCCTGCTACCACCAGGGTTGTAATTGTTTTTTTCATATCAGGCTCTAAAACCACATTCGAATGCCGGCGACAAAGCGCGCCTCTTCAACATCTTCTCCTTCGTCGCGCAGCATGTCTGCGGTATTACCGTATGAGCGACTCCAAGAAATCCCGATGTAGGGCGCAAACTCGCGAACGATTTCGTAGCGCAGGCGCAAACCCAGTTCGGTATTCGCCAGGCCCGAGCCCACTCCTCTTTCAGAATCATTCTTACCGTAGAAATTGGCTTCCGCAGTTGGCTGGAGGATCAGCCGATTGGTAAGCAAGATGTCATAGTCGCCCTCAAGACGCGCCGCAGTCTGGCCGTTTTCGCCGACGAAGGCTGTGGCCTCGGCTTCAAAAGCGTAAAGCGCCATGCCTTGCACACCAAAGGCAGCCCAGGTCTGTGGAGACTCGGGTTTGAAGTCTTGGCGAACGCCAGCAACGACGTCCCACCAGGGGCCGACCGAGCGCCCATACAACAGCTGCAGCTCGGCATCCTCGGTTACGCCGTTAGTACGCTCTCCCTCGGAACGAAACCAGACCCGATTGATATCGCCTCCCACCCAGCCTGAGGCATCCCAGGCCAGGGTGCTGCCCTCATCAGCGTCCTGATATTCAAGCTGATCGAGCAGAAAGAAGCTGTTGATGCCGCTATCGTGCACTGTGTGTCCAGGCAGAGGCGCGAAGGCCGCTTGGCGATCAGCATCCGTGAGGACGGGGATCGGTGTACGACTGGTGGTTCTCGGGGTATCAGCGGAGCTATGGTTCATTTGGGAGTGATCCATGTTGCTGTGATCCATCCCTTTCATTTGCTCTTGCATGGCGCCGTGGCCCATCTTGCTATGGTCCATAGCCGCAGCTTTACTCTGATTTTGGCCATGGTTCATCTGGGAGTGATCCATACTGCCCATCTGGCCTTGCATGGCCTCATGATTCATCTTGCTGTGGTCCATAGCAGGAGTCCCATCCTGCGAATTCTGGCCCTCGGGCATCTGGCTATGATCCATGCCCCCCATCTGCACCTGAGCAGCCCCGTGGTTCATCTTGCTATGGTCCATCGGCATGGAGCCGTGGTCCATAGTCGAGTGATCCATCTCTTCTGCGGCAAAGGTAAAGCCGCTACTCAGTGCGCTCATTGACACCGCCAGCGCAATGAGCGATGGACGTGAAAGCTTAATGGTCATGGTTCGAATCTGCCTCGGCATGGTCGCTGCCATGCTCACCGGTCATTTTTTGGTGGTCCATGCCGTCATGGTCCATCGAGCCGTGATTCATCGAGCCGTGATCCATTTGCTGATTGGCGGGGCCCTGGCCTCGCACCTGAGGAGGCTGCTTCTCACTTGCAGCTTTGGAAGAGTCAACGGCGTGCCGTCCGTGATCGCTGTGATTTTCTTCGGCCAGCGACACTGGGATATACAGGGCAGCCAAAAGGCTCAACATTGCGGCACTGCAGAACAGGTGGTTTCGTTTCGGGGAATTGCTCATTAGATATCTCCTTTACTCATCCACACGAACTTCACGGAACATGCCCATTTCCATGTGGAGCAGCAGGTGGCAGTGATAGGCCCAGCGCCCTAGCGCATCTGCGGTTACGCGATAGCTGCGCTTCGAGCCTGGTGGTACATCAATGGTGTGTTTGCGAACTAGGAAGTTGCCGTTCTCATCCTCCAGATCGCTCCACATGCCATGAAGGTGGATGGGGTGGGTCATCATGGTGTCGTTGACTAAGGTGATACGAACACGCTCGCCATACTTCAATCGCAACGGTTCCGCATCAGAGAACTCAATGCCATCGAATGACCAAGAGAATTTCTCCATGTGACCTGTGAGGTGCAACTCGATGGTACGGCTCGGCTCGCGCCCATCCGGATCGAGGAAGGTGCTGTGCAGATCTGAGTAAGTCAGCACACGGCGACCGTTGTTGCGAAGCCCGATTCCCGGGTCATTCAGCTTGGGAGTTGGCGTCATGGTCTGCATGTCGACCAGAGGGTTATTGGTTTCGGAGGCCGGATGGGGCTGCATCGCTCCACCCATGCCTGCCATCGCTGAATGATCCATGCCAGCCATGCTGTCGTGGTCCATACCTGCCATCTTGCTATGATCCATGCCTGCCATGCCGCCCTGCATGGAGCCATGATCCATTCCCTCCATGCTGCCGTGATCCATTCCCATATCGCTCATGGAGATCAACGGGCGAGGATCAACTTCAGGAACAGGCGCGCTCAGCCCTTCGCGAACGGCCAGGGTGCCGCGTGAATAGCCAGTGCGGTCCATGGACTGCGCGAAGATGGTGTAGGCCTGCTCGCTATCGGGCTCGACTATTACATCGAAGGTTTCGGCCGCAGTAATACGGAACTCATCGACGCTAACAGGTTTGACGTACTGCCCATCGGCCGCCACCACCGTCATCTTTAGACCGGGGATGCGGACATCGAAATAGGTCATGGCCGATGCATTGATGAAGCGCAGACGGATTTTCTCACCCGGCTTGAAAATACCAGTCCAGTTGTTATCCGGCGCCTGGCCATTCATCAAGTAGGTGTAGGTATAGCCACTGACATCGGCAAGATCAGTCGGGCTCATTTTCATCTCGGCCCACATCTTCCGATCAGCGATCGCTGCGGACCACCCCATCTCGCTCACGTCATCGACGAAGTCGCCGACAGTACGTTTGTGGAAGTTGTAGTAATCCGATTGCTTTTTGAGCTTGGCCAGAACCCGTTCCGGATCTTCGTCAGTCCAGTCACTTAGTAGCACGACGTAGTCACGGTCGTAGCTGAACGGCTCCGGCTCTTTAGCATCGATCACCAGAGCACCATAGACGCCAGCCTGCTCCTGCAGTCCCGAGTGACTGTGGTACCAATAGGTGCCGTTCTGGTTAACCTTGAATTTGTACTCATACATGCCATCGGGGGCGATGCCGTGGAAACTCAGGCCAGGTACGCCATCCATGTTCGCCGGCAGGATGATGCCGTGCCAGTGAATCGAGGTATCTTCCTGCAGACGATTACGAACGCGCAGAGTCACGGTATCGCCTTCCCGCCACCGCAGGGTCGGCCCCGGAAGTGAGCCATTGATGGTCATCGCGGTACGAGCCGCGCCAGTAATATTTACCGGGGTTTCACCGATGAACAGATCAAAATCGGTACCGGCCAGCACGTTGGCCTGACCGGGACTGGTCACGGCCCAGACCGGCATACGCCACATGCCTAAGCCGCCGAGAATACTGGTGGCGGCTAGCCCCTTGATGAAAGTGCGCCTTGTGGTTTTGCTTTGCATCCCGTTATGTCCATTAATCAGATGAGCCGGTGGTGAGCAATCCGGTCTCGGGTTCGTTGACTGCCCCACTATCGAGATTCCACCTTCAACCTTTCCCACTGTTGTGTGAACTCGTTCCAGCGAGCAGCGCCTCTTCAGCAGTTGGTAAGCTCAGCTTATTTGGCGTCGCAATTTGCAACAGGCGCCTCGGCTTATGCTGCTTGGAGGCGACAGATTCTCAAACCGCCACTCAGGTGCCCCATATGCCAACTGACACATTCGCCCCTGCCAAGTCGGAGTACTCGGCAACGCATGAAAACAGGGGCATTGTTCGATCCCCCTCGAAATACCCGTTAATTCGGTTTCCGTTTGAACGGAGTGCTTTGTTCTTCAGGCACGACGCCAACTTAACCGCGGCATCCTGTCACAGGCCTTAGCGAAACATTACAGTTCTGTCAGGTTCTAGTTTTTCTGACTGTTAAGTTCCGGTGTGGCTGTTCAACAAATGGCTGACTTCAGCCGTCACGGATTTTGAAAGTGGAGCATCGGTAAAAACGATCAAGTCATCTGCCCACGTCTTAGCTTTCAGCCGCCGCAAGTACATGCTGCGGCGGGCTGCGATCTGCCAGCTGACGTCGACTTCCGGGAGCGACCAGGTTGCATGCTTTACATTCGGTCGTCGGCTTGACGCAGTCGTTCCAGAAAACTCTCGGCGTCGGTTTCACCAACCGTGCGAAGGTCCTGCCACTCATCACCACTGGGGGCAAACAATTGCAGTGCCGGCGGGCCAAACAGCTGGTAGCGATCAAGCAGCGCGCGTTGCTCGGCATCGCTACGCGTCATATCGAAGCGCACCAGCCGGTAATCAGCCAGCTGTTCGCGCACAGAGGACACTTCGAGTACTTCTCGTTCGATTACTTTGCAACTGATGCACCAGTCGGCGTACCAGTCCAGCAGCAAAGGTTGGCCGGCAGTTTTCGCTGACAACAGTGCCGCATCCAGGGCTGCTGGGGTGTCCAGGGTCTGCCAGCCGACGGTTGCGCCGATTTGATGCAAGCCTTGGGCGTCCAGGCGACCCAGTGGGCGCAGCGGGTCGGTTTGACCTTGCAAAGCGCCCACCCAACTGCTGATGCCGTAAACCAGCAAGGCCACACCAAGCAACTGGGCAAGCTTCTGCTTGCCGGGCTTAGGAATAAATTCCAGGGCGCCCAGCCACAACGCAGTGCCAACCGCCAACAGGCCCCACAAGGCCAGCGTCACGGGAGCTGGTAACACACGCTCCAGCAGCCATACAGAGACACCCAGCAACATCAGACCGAAAACCTTGCGTACGCCGACCATCCAGGTCCCGGACTTGGGCAACAAGGCGGCGCCACCAGTGGCGAACAACACCAACGGCGCCCCCATGCCCAGACCCAGCGAAAACAGCTTCAGCCCGCCGCCCAGGGCATCGCCGGTGGCGCTGATGTACAGCAGCGCACCGACCAGTGGTGCTGTCACGCAGGGTGATACAAGCAGGCTTGACAGCACGCCTAGCGTTGCGGCCCCTATCATTGAACCCCCGCGGGTTCGGCTGGCCAGGCGATCCATTCGTTCGGTAATAAAGCGCGGCATACGCAACTCGAACACCCCGAACATGGCCAGGGCAAATACCGAAAAGAACAGCGCAAAGGGCACCAGTAGCCACGGTGACTGCAGGCGCGCCTGCAGGTTGAGGCCAGCTCCGAACATGCCCATCAGCGCTCCGAGCAGTGCGAAGCAGGCAGCCATGGGAAGTACGTAGGCAAGCGACAGGCGAAAACCTCGTAGCCCACCGAGTTGTCCACGCAGCACTACGCCGGAAAGGATGGGCAGCATCGGCAGCACGCAGGGAGTGAAAGTCAGCCCCAAACCGGCCAGAAAGAACAGTGCCAGACTTCCCCAGTCCAAGGTCGTTTCCGGTTGCGCAGGCGATACCGGGGGCGAGTTACCGATCTGAAAAGTGCGCATTTCAGGTGGGTAGCACAGTCCCAGATCGGCGCAGCCCTGGTAGCTCACCTGCAGGGTGAACGGCCTGTTCTGAGGGTTATCAATCGGTAGTTCTAAGTCCGTAATGCCGTAGAACACCTCGACATCGCCGAAATACTCATCGGTTTTCGGTTCGGCTGCAGGCCATTGCGGGGTGCCGATTGTTACTTGCGGATGGTCGCTGTTGAAGGCGAAACGATGTTTGTAGAGGTAATAGCCATCGGCATTTATGAACCGCAGGCGAATACTGTCGGTGTCGGCTTCTATCAGATCAAGGCCAAAGGCCAGATCCACCGGCAGGAAGTCCTGGCTGTTATTCAGGGGGGCGTTGAACAGGGCCGGCTGTGAGCGAGGCAGATCAAAAATCCCAGCACTGACCGGCAGTGGGATCAGTAAAAGCAGGCACAGCAAAAGGCGGAACATGGGTATCTCGCGGAACAAGAGTTAACGAAAGGCTCCGGACATAATTCCGCCTCGCAAGTCAGGAAACTGTCCTGAGCAAGCGAGCCGGACGGGGTGATCGCTGCGATCATCCAGTGATCACCCCCGCGTTCTCTTTGCTGCCACCCGCCTGGGAAAGCCGGTCAGCGGCACGGAGCCTGAATTTACGGGTACTTGGCGAGGACCTCATCCTGCCCTGAACGGGTAAGCCCGATTACCTCGTAGGCATGTTTGGCATCACCGTGCTCCATACCGGGCGATCCAGCCGGCATGCCGGGCACGGCAATACCTAGCAGGTCGGAACGCTTGCGCAATTCGAGTATCTGCGCCACCGGCACGTGGCCTTCAACGAACTTGCCGTTGATCACACCGGTGTGACAGGACGCCAGACGCGGCTCCACTCCTAGGTCTTGCTTCACCGAACGCATGTTGCGTTCAACATGGTCGCGGACCGCAAAGCCGTTGTCCTCCAGATAGGAGATCCAGTCCTTGCAGCAACCACAGTTGGCGTCTCGGTGTACATCGATGATCAAGGGTTCAGCGGCATGGATCGCCCCACTTACCAGCAGCGCCGCAAGGGCTGATATACGCAGTTTTCTAGACATATAAGAACCTTGTTTGCCTCTCGTTTTCAGTTGCAGCCGCAGCCACCGCTGCCACCGCAACCCGTCTTTTTCATGTTGTTCGTCCCGGCTGCCGGACTGGCCAGCTGCGCGGGATATCCCGCATCAGTCAGGGAAGCAATCAGCACTTGGCTGTCGCTCTGGCCGCTAACCCGCACCCTGGCGGCTTGCAAATCGACATCCACCTTGGTGACGCCCTCGACAGTGTTGAGCGCCTCGGTGACATGCTTGACGCACGAGCCGCAGCTCATGCCTTCGACGTTCAGTTCAATGGTGCTCATGAGAATCTCCTGGGAAGTCACCGTAATGGTTGAGCAGATGTTCAACCTTGCCAGAGCGGCAAGGTCAAGCGTTTCAATCGATCGATACCTTGCGCAGCCTCAACGCGTTAAACACCACTGAGGCCGAACTCAGGCTCATCGCCAGCGCGGCGATAATCGGCGACAGCAGCAGGCCGGTCAGCGGGTAGAGCAGGCCTGCGGCCAGCGGGATGCCCAGAGCGTTATAGAGAAAAGCAAAGGTCAGGTTCTGGTGCATATTGCGCACGGTGGCCACTGACAGGCTCCTTGCGCGCAAGATGCCCAGCAGGTCGCCCTTGACCAGCGTGACTTGAGCGCTGTTCATCGCCACGTCGGTGCCGGTGCCCATGGCAATGCCGATATCGGCGCGCGCCAGGGCTGGGGCGTCGTTGATGCCGTCGCCGGCCATGGCCACGCGGTGCCCTTCTTGTTGCAGGGCGGCGGCCAAGCGTTCCTTGTCCTGTGGTTTGACCTCGCCGTGCACCTCTTCGATGCCTAGCTCGCGGGCCACTGCGCGAGCAGTAGTCAGGCCATCACCGGTGGCCATGATCACCCGCACGCCGTCTGCCTGCAGGCGCTCTACCGCCAGTTTCGACGTCGGTTTGATCGGATCAGCCACTGCCAGCAGACCAGCCAGGACGCCGTCCACCGCCAGGAACATGATGCTCACGCCTTCGCCGCGCAACTGTTCGGCCCGCGCACTGAGGGAGCTGGCATCCACGCCGGCATCATTCATCAGCGCGGTGTTGCCCAGTTGCAGGTGGTGGTCATCAACCTGGCCACGTACGCCGATGCCGGAGGCTGATTCGAATGTCTCGGCCGTGCTCAGTGCCAGGCCGTGCGCGCGGGCATGGTCGACGATGGCGTGGGCCAGGGGATGTTCGCTGCCCTGATCGAGGCTCGCTGCCAGGCGCAGCACCTCATCCGGAGTGAAACCAGGCGCCGCCTCTACACTGTGAAAGGCCGGGCGACCTTCAGTCAGGGTGCCCGTCTTGTCGACGATCAGCGTGTCAATCTTGCGCAAATTTTCGATGGCGCCCGCATCGCGGAACAGTACGCCGCTGCCGGCCGCCTTGCCGGTCGCGACCATTACCGACATTGGCGTGGCCAGGCCCAGGGCGCACGGGCAGGCAATGATCAGCACCGCCACCGCGTTGATCAAACCGAAGACCCAGCTCGGCTCCGGACCCCAAAGCCCCCAGACAAGGAAGGTTAGTATGGCGATAGCGATCACCACCATCACAAAGTAACCAGCAATAACATCAGCCAGTCGCTGCATCGGTGCTTTGGAGCGCTGCGCCTGGGCAACCATCTGCACGATCTGCGCAAGCATGGTCGAGCTGCCGACCTTCTGCGCCTGCATCACCAGACTGCCGTGGGCGTTAAGGGTGGCACCGATGAGACTGTCACCGACGTGCTTCATGATCGGCACCGGCTCGCCTGTCAGCATTGACTCGTCCACCGCGCTTTCGCCTTCCAGCACCAGACCGTCGACTGGCACCTTCTCTCCAGGGCGTACGCGTAGCCTATCGCCCGCATGAACATGGGTGAGCGGAATGTCGTCCTCTGTACCGTCGGGATTGATGCGTCGCGCGGTCTTCGGCGCCAGGCCGAGTAGTGACTTGATCGCCGCCGAGGTCTGCGAGCGTGCCTTCAGCTCGAGGAGCTGGCCGAGCAGAGTCAGTGAGATGATCACCGCCGCCGCCTCGAAGTACACGCCGATGCGCCCGTCTTTCAAGAAGTCGGCGGGAAACACGCCCGGCGCGAGAGTGGCCACGACGCTGTACAGATAGGCGGCGGCGGTGCCGAGACCGATCAGCGTCCACATATTCGGACTGCGCAGCAGGAAGGAGCGTACGCAGCGCTCGAAGAACGGCCAGCCGGACCAAAGCACTATTGGAGTGGCCAATATGAGTTCGACCCAGTTCTGCGTGGAGCCGTGAAATAGGTTCAGAGAGTGCCCCCCCATGGCCAGCACGGTGACGATCACCGTCAACGGCAGGGTCCACCAGAAGCGCCGAGAGAAGTCCTTAAGCTCCGGGTTCTCTTCTTCGTCTAGTTCCGGAATCACAGGCTCCAATGCCATACCGCAGATTGGGCAGCTTCCTGGTCCCGCCTGGCGAATCTCCGGATGCATCGGACAGATGTATTCAGTGCTCGGTTCGGACGGCGCTTGAGCTACATTCTGATTCTCCTCACGCGACCGTGCGCTTGCGAACCGCTGAGGGGCAGCCTGGAATTTCTCCTGACACCTTGCGCTGCAAAAGCGATAAGTCTTTCCTTCGAAGGTCTCGTGATGAGGACTATCTGGCTTGACCGCCATTCCACACACCGGGTCGTACTGTTTACCGTTTTGATCGTGCGAATGGTTAGCCTGATGCCGGTCGTGGTTGCTGGAAGAATTGTGCATGCCATTTACTTCCTATCTTTGTCCTTGGAGACACGGGTGGGATTGGAATGGCCACCATGGTTGTGACCAAACAAATGGAGCAACGGGCAAAGCAGCAAGATTATGTATGGCAGTCCCTGCAAGAGATGACCGTAATGCTCGCGTGCCAAGTAGAAAAAACCGATTATTGCCAGCATTAAGAGCGCTACGCCGGGTCTAGTCTTCCAAAAAGATATTTCATTATTCCGATGAAGATGGCGGTGATACACGGCAGTGACCTCCAGTGCTGGTATTTTTAGTACGTTGCGTCAGCATGAGCCGCTCGTCCCGATAGATATAGCATGCCAACTAAGGAGATTAACGGATCCTCACCTTGCCGACCCTCCTTGCTTGATAGCCGACTGATGGATGTCGCGCCCAATCTAAGCATTGAAAGAAACTCCGTGCAGAGGAATGAATTAATTCACTTCAAGTTCAGAGGTGCGCACACTTAAATTACTATCTGTAAGGCTCGCCCGCCTGATCAGATCATCAAAAAAAAAGGCGCCGTTGAGGCGCCATTAGGCCAAGGGAGCAATGTGGAAGGCCTGGAAAAACCAGCTGCTAGCATTCTTAGAGTCACTGCTCATATTTTGCTCGAACATAGATTCCGACTTATGTGAAACACTATCACCTCCGCCTGTCAGCGAGCTGATTTATACGTTACATTTTTGTAAGCTTCTAGATGGCGGCCTCGTTAACCTGCACACTGAGTCGAAACAAACTTTCGGAATCTGCCTGCATGAAATTACTGGTCGCTGAAGACGAACCCAAAACTGGTTCTTACCTGCAACAAGGACTTACCGAAGCTGGATTTACCGTCGACCGGGTCACGACTGGCACAGATGCGCTCCAATATGCGCTGAGTGAGGTTTATGACCTTTTAATCCTTGACGTGATGATGCCAGGGTTAGATGGATGGGAGGTGCTACGCATGGTCAGATCAGCAGGGCACGAAATACCCGTACTGTTCTTGACCGCACGTGATGGCGTGGAAGACCGCGTCAAAGGCCTGGAGCTGGGCGCGGACGACTACCTGATTAAGCCGTTCGCGTTCTCCGAACTTCTGGCAAGGGTCCGGACATTGCTTCGCAGGGGCAGCGGCTCCCCCACCCAAACCACCGTGAAAATTTCAGATCTCGAAGTGGACCTGCTAAAGCGCCGCGCCGTTCGTGCTGGGAAGCGAATTGATCTGACGGCGAAGGAATTTTCACTGCTGGAATTGTTGATGCGCCGACGCGGCGAGGTGCTTCCGAAGTCTCTGATTGCATCTCAGGTATGGGATATGAACTTCGACAGCGACACCAACGTTATCGAGGTCGCGGTACGCCGTCTGCGCGCAAAAGTCGACGACGACTTCGAGCACAAACTGATCCATACCGTGCGTGGCATGGGCTATATGATGGATGCACCGGAGTGAGACTGCGTCACCTTTCGCTGACCGCCCGAATGAGTGTCATGTTCATGTCTGTGGTGGTTGTAGTTCTCACCATAGCTGGGCTGAGCTTCAATTTGCTTAGCCAGCATCACTTCGAAGTGTTGGATCGGCAGGCCTTGGTGGAGAAGCTCGAATCGACCAAGAAAATTTTCAATAACGTACGCAGCAGCGCAAACCTTGCTGAGGAGCTACCGCAGTTGCGAGCTCTGCTAGGTGCCCATCATGATTTAGCGGCGACCATCTTGAGCGAAGATGGCAGAGTGCTCTTTTCTGATCCCAAGACAGTCGACGTCCCGGAAAGCTATAGGGACGCAGAACAGCAGAATATGTGGGAATGGAAATATGCCGGCCGCCTGTATAGAGGATTGACTGCCCGAATCTCGGTAGCAGACCAGCCCGAACCACTTACAGCACTGTTGATTCTTGATGTCACTAACCACGCGCATTTCTTTCAGACTTTGCAGCGTTGGTTCGGCGTTGGATTAAGCGTCAGCGCTCTAATTAGTGCTGCGCTTGGCTGGATGGTAGTTAGAAGCGGTCTCAGGCCTCTGAGGCAAGTTACCCATCTCGCCGCATCGATGTCAGCAAGGTCGTTGCAGGAACGAATGCCGCTTGAACCGATACCGCTTGAGTTACAGCAATTGGTTCTGTCCTTCAATGCGATGTTAGGTCGCTTGGAAGATGCCTTTGTTCGGCTTTCCAATTTCTCGGCGGACATTGCTCATGAACTGCGAACCCCTGTTAGCAACCTCATGACCCACACCGAGGTGGTGCTGACCAAAAAGCGGAATATTGATGCTTATGAGGAGAATCTTTACTCCAATCTAGAGGAGTTGAAGCGTATGTCACGCATTATTGACGACATGCTCTTTTTGGCCAAATCCGACAACGGCTTGATTATTCCCAAACAAGCGTCTATCGAACTAGCTGATGTCGTTGCTAAACTGCTTGCGTATTACCACTTAGTGGCTGACGAACGCGATATCCGTCTCTCAGTCTCAGGCGCAGGAAATGTGCTGGGAGATAAATTAATGATTGATAGAGCGGTCTCCAATTTGTTATCCAACGCGCTGCGTTACACCCCGGTAGGGGAAACTATTTCTGTAACGATTCACGAGGCGGAAAGAACGGTAACCCTCAGCGTCGAGAATCCCGGAGGGACGATCGAGCCCGAGCACCTGGACAAGCTCTTTTATCGCTTCTATCGGGTCGATCCTGCCCGGCGCGAGGGTAGTCCAAGCAACGCTGGCCTCGGCTTGGCTATTACCAGATCTATTGTTGAGGCCCATAAAGGCAGAATCTGGTGCACCTCATTAGACGGCGTGACGGGCTTTCACATGGAATTTCCCCGCCAATAATAAAATATCGAATAAAGGTAAATATTTTAAAATCAGCCGCATAGCGATCATAAGGGACCTTACACGATTGTAATGTTAACCATTGGAACGGACGAACTCTGAATATGTCGGATTTATGAGCTGCTAGAGGATCACCTCAGGCCAGCTCAAGACTATACGCTAAAATACGAACTTTGGAGGAAGTCATGACTGAAACAATGTTCAATAGCTGCATTCAAGCTTGTTCTAACTGCGCTCTAGTTTGCGAAGCATGCGCATCTGCCTGTTTACTTGAAGACGACGTACAAACGATGGCCCGTTGCATTGAGCTCGACAGAGATTGTGCTGACATATGTGCTCTGGCAGCCAGACTCATGAGTCGCCAGAGCGAGTTGGCTAAAGAGTTCTGTGCATTGTGTGCAAAAATTTGCCGAGCCTGCGGTGAAGAGTGTGCCAAGCATCAGATGGATCACTGCCAAGAGTGCGCGAAAGCCTGTATGAAGTGCGCTGAGGAATGTGAACGTATGGCTGTATAACCAGCAAGCCGCTTTCCTGCCAAGATGGTATCTTATGGACTTGGTAGGAAAGCGCTTTTATTCAGTGGCAGGACACCTACGCTCTACCCACTGAAATGACGCCTTGGCTTCTATTGTTACTCTTGTGCAAAAAAAAGAATGCCATTTGAAAAATCAGTCATAAGCCAATCGTAACGATCATACAATTGGCTTATATCGTATTAATTCCCTTATAAATAATTAACCGTTATTGATGCCAACTGGCGCGCTACGGAACTCCACTGAGTGGACAACTCCATCAGGAGTACGAATTTTGATTTCGTATGGCTGCGCACGATAGCTTGGCCAGCCTAGAATACTATCTTCGCCCATTGGCGTCACACTTAGTACATCACCGCTTTCAAGAAGAACCTTTAAAGCCTGTCTACCCTCGACTGCAGCATAGTCATGCTGCATCGTTGAGTTTCTATCAACCTCAGCCATTGCGAAGGAGGAACTTACGGCTATGCCAACAGCAAGAACTGCCGCAAATTTTTTCATCGTTAACACCTCTTGGTCATTGATGTTGGATAGTTTAAAGGTGTCAACCTTACACAAAGCTGAGTCTTATATTACATTAATGCTAAGCGGAGCTTACGTGTGATGTGCTCTTAACCTCATCACTTGCACTGAAAAACAGCAGAAATTTTTGTTCGATGGCTGCTGCTCGTGGTCTTCAAATTCCGGCAGCAAGAAGCGGATACTCGAACAAGGCGTAGTTCCCCCAAGCGCAACAGAATCTCAAGACAACACTAGCATTTATGCCGTGAGCCAATTTATTCTAGATAATTTCTCCTAGATTAATCAGATGTAATACCGTCTGTGGCCGGCCATGACATCTGGATGCAAAAAGCACATGCATCCGACCGCGTAGCGGTAATTGCTGTGGAGAACCGCGTCCGGTTGAATGGCACAGGCTCTGAAAAAGCGCGCGGCGTCGGTGAGTGAACATATTGCAAATTACTTTAATCCAACGGAAGCGTTACAGGCTTCACTCAGCGCGTTTTTTTCAGGTGCTCTCAGCTACAGACTTATTCCGATAGTACGCAGTGCCTCCCAGGACTTGGTTGAAACCAGGTGGTCCCTGCCAATTCCTTGGTAAACCGGTGGACTTAAGCAGAGTTTCTGCGTCCACTCCATTTCTCGCAAAGTCCTCTAGGTCCCACTCGAAAAAGCTAACAAGGGCTTGAAAAACAGTATTCGGAACACTGGAAACCATACCCAGACTTCCAGTGTTCATCGGAAGGTTTAGCCTTTTCATATTGGCAAGAGCGAAAATTAGCCGTCTCAATCTAAAGTGCCAGACAGACTCCATAAGAAGTTCAGCCTGCTGGGACGCCAAGGGAAATCTACGCTTACGTAACTTTGGACACCGCGGTAAACGCACGGGTAGGAGTTTCTGCAGGTTGTTGAGATTAACCCGCTTCTGTCCTTTGGAAATCCGATAGAGATTCTCAGCACCCGATAGGAGAATGGCAGCATAAGCGCTGTCTCGGAGATCACTAACCTCCTCGACTACTTCAGGTAAGCGCTTTGGCGTGCTGAGCTTTCCCATCAACCATGCGTTGTCATGCTCCGCTAGCCAGCGGGTGGCTTGATAAGCGTTATCCCAGAGGTACTCCAAATCGACATTCGCTCGAACAGCTAAAATGGTGGCTATTTTCTGACGGTGTTGCGCCTTCCTACCAACTTTCGGCCTCTCCAGCTTTAAACGTAATTTTGCACCTGCCGCGTGCCGAAGAATGAGCTCTTTATGCAAGGCAGCCTCAAAGTCATCCGCGCCCCCAAATAAATGCTGTGCAATGATCATATGCCGGGCGAGTGGCATATCCATCTGGCCATTGTAAAAACTAAACCGTATCCATTGGTCGTGTTTACCTGCTTCATAAGCTTTGTCCATTCGCGACAGGGCTTCATCTCCATACTTTGAACGGATGCTGTCAAATAGTTTTGCAGTACCGACAAATTTTCCGTGTATGAAACCGCGTTTTCTGCATTGTCGTACATAGCTTGCGGCTAACGTTTCACAACTCATTGGCGGTAAGTTACGCTGCAGTAATTCGTAGGCGAACTCCGCAAATGTCTTTTCAAGCACAGTGCCCTGCTTTCCTGTCGCGGGATCTAGGGCGCTCCAACCGCATATGCACGGATCAGTCGGATTCGGAAGTAACCGAAGCTTACGGAAGAACGGATGAGAGCATTTGGGGCACGCATGCATCAGCGACTCACCATGACGCCAACAGACAGACACACCTGGCAAATGGTGTGAGCGATGCCAGTATGCATAGCCCGTTTCAAGCAGATCCTGCTGCACGCAGGTGTAGCAGAGCTTAGCCTTACCGTGGACAGCTGCCTCACGACGGGGAATACGAGCCACCCCCGATATACTGGAGCCTGTAGGAGCATTTTCCACGCCTTGGCCTAGCCCCAGAAAAGGCCTGTATGCTGGAAACATAGTATTCGTGCTGATCAGATCGTCGAGATTGCTCTCTGTGTCACCAGGTAGTCTGGTAGCAAGCACTTCAATCTGCTTTGGCAGAATCCCTACGCTGAACGGCGCGGACCCAAACAGATCCCGGAAAGTTTCAGCTGCAGTTCTGTTACCTGACAGGAAGTGGTAGCGCGTGATACGAGAATGCAACATCTCGTCCGGCATGGACATGGGAAAAAATAGCAGATCAGACATGGATATTAGCTAGAGATATAAGACTTGAAAGTACACGCACTCTGCAGTGCGGTGTATTTCTAACACACCATATCGTGTTTCAGGCAGGGATATTGAAAATATATGGCGGACGAGCGCTGTATCAATTCGGCACTCCCACACATTTTTTTTGCAAAGCAATTAGCTGATATAAATCAGGTTTACGTTAGCAATATCGCGGGCTACACCCAAAAAAATGTCATACGGAGGCTCACACTTTATTAGAAATATGCACGAAAAAGTGGAATAGTTTCCGCCCAGAGGAAACATGACTACGGCCTGATGCAAGCAGTTCGATACAACGCTGATCGAGTTACGCTTCGCTGCTCGTCTTCCAGCTTCGCCTTGGCCCACTGTAGGCGCCGAACGTGAAACTGCTCGATAGACTCACACGCCTGCTCCAATGCCAGGGCACACAGAGGTAGCTTGGAGAGCTGTTTCTCAAGACGTGAGAGGACATGTAGATCCCGCCCTATCCTAGCGCGCGAGATCAAGACAGGCTTACCCGACGCGGTTAGAAGGCGCTGTGCATAGCACCTGATCTGTTCAGCAAGTTTCGCATCGAGAGTAGCGAATGTATCAGTGTTATCAACGCGGTTTGTATGAGCACCCGCATGTTTGGCGATGTAGCCTGAGAGCCAGGGTCGATCACAACGATACAGCCACATGTATCCTTTGCATTGGTGAGCTAGCAGGCCCCCATATTCAACCTCGAAGGTTGCTCGGCGCCTGAGACGCTCGCTTTGAAATCTTGCATCTCTCCAGGCCTGCGAACCGCCGTTGACGGCACGGATGGTTCGATAAACATACACTCGGGTGACTCCAAGCGCAGAGGCGATCTGCCGAGCCTCGCACCCGGCAATAGCTAGTTTCCAAACCGCAGCAGGCAAGCCTTCCAGTCCATCTAGCAGGACCTCAGAAAGCTTCGCTTTTGGATAGCCAACACCAGTTGGCGATGGTCGCTTAACTGCGGATTTCGGTGAACGTGACCGAGCGTTTCGCTAATACGTGACCGGTGCTTCCGTCCCGGTTGCGCGGTTTTGAGATTGTAATCGCATCGGTCACGATGCGGTGTCTTCCTCGGCTTTTTTCCGGCGCAGTGACTCGCCCTTCATCGTCAGTCGGTAAGCGTTGTGCACCAGGCGATCAAGGATGGCATCGGCCAAGGTCGGGTCGTTGATCCAGCCGTGCCAGTGTTCGATGGGCAGTTGACTGGTCAGGATGGTGGAGCGGTTGCCGGCGCGGTCGTCGATCACCTCCAGCAGGTCATGCCGGGCCCCTTCCTCCAGCGGGGCTAGCGCCCAGTCGTCCAGAACCAGGACGTCGACCTTTGCCAGCTGTTGCAGGGTGCGGCCGAAGCTGCCGTCGCCGTGGGCGATGCGCAGTTGCTCCAGCAGGCGCGGGGTGCGCAGATACAGGGTGCTGTAGCCCTGGCGGCAGGCTTGGTTGCCCAAGGCACAGGCCAGCCAGGTCTTGCCGGCACCGGTCGGGCCGGTCAACAGCAGGTTGTGCTGCTGGCGGATCCAGTCACCGTTGGCCAGGGCGGCGATCAGGCGCTCGTCCAGGGCGCGGCCGGGACGCCGATCGAGATCCTCTAGGCAGGCATTGCTGTACTTGAGCTTGGCTTTCTTGCGCAGCCGCACTAGGCGCTGGTTGTCACGCCAGGCCAGTTCACGGTCAAGCAACAGGCCGAGGCGTTCATCGAAGCTCAGGCTGTGGCTGGCCGGCAGCGTCCATTGCTCCTCCAGTGCGCGGGCCATGCCGTCCAGGCGTAGCTGGTGCAGTTGATTCAGGGTGTGTTGCGGCATCATCGAACAGCTCCTGTTGCGGGGGTTGGTAGTAGTCGGCTCCACGGACGTTTTCGTGGTGCTCGGGGAGGCTCGCTTCGGCCGCACGCTTGGGCAGCGGCTGTCGATCCAGGCCTTGCTGAAGCAGGTTGCGTACACTACGCCCGGTGAAGGCGCGCAGCTGGACGGCCCGTTCGGCGGCGGCTTCCAGGCGCGCATTGCCATAGCGACGAGCCAGCGAGAGCAACCCGAGGCAGGCGCGGTAGCCCATTTCCGGGTGCGGCTTGTGGGTCAGCTGGTGATCGATCAGTTGGCGCGTGTAGGGGCCGATCCGCTCGCCCCAGTCGAGCAGTCGTTGCGGCGTCCATTCGCGATGGGCCTGGTGTGCGGCGGGCATGTGCTCGCGCTGGGTGCTGTAGGCACCGCGGCGACCCAGCAGCAGGTGGCTGGCCACCCGCCGGTTGCCATGCAGCACCTCCAAGGTGTGCGCTGTCAGCCGCACATCGACGCTCTGCCGGGCCAGAGCCGAGGGCACGCTGTAGAAGCTGCCATTTACCTCGATGTGGTAATCAATGTTGACCTTGCAGCGCTTAAAGCTGGCCACCTCGTAGGGATGTGCCGGCAGCACGCGCAGAGCCGGCCGATCCAGGCGCTCGAACCAGTCGCGCCGGCAGCCATCGAGCCGCTTGAACGGGCGTTGATTCAAATCCTCCAGCAACTCCGCGATGGCCTGATTGAGCGCATGCAGGCTGAAGAACTGCTGATGGCGCAGCCGCGCCATGATCCAGCGCTCGACAACCTGCACCGCTACCTCTGCCTTGGCTTTGTCCTGTGGTTTGCGTGGCCGTGCCGGCAGAATCACCGTCTGGTAATGGCGCGCGCATTCCAATGTCGCGCGGTTCAGGCCCGGCTCGTAACGATCCGGCTGAGCAACCAGGGCACGTGGATTATCCGGCACGACCATCTCCGGCACGCCACCAAAGTAGGCAAGCGCCTGCCCCAGCGAAGTCAGCCAGTCCACCTGGGTTTCGCCCGGCGTCGCGCAGGCATAGGTGTAATTCGAGGCGCCCAGGGCGGCGACGAAGATGTGCGCCCGGCGGACTTCGCCGGTGCCTGGATCGACCACCGGCAGCGTCGGGCCGGCATAGTCGATAAACAGCTTCTCGCCCGCGCGGTGCAGCTGGCGCATCGAACGCTTGAGCGTCTGTGCGTAACGCCGGTAGTGCTCGACGAACTGGGTGTAGCGGTAGGTCGGCTGCCCCGCATGCGCGGCGAGATACTCCTCCCACAGCAGCTGCAAGGTCACGCCCTTGCGCCGCAGCTCGCGATGGATACTTAGCACATCGGGCAGTACCCGCTCACCGCGCGGCTTGCCCGGTGGCATCGGCGCAAACAAGGCGGCTGCCAACACGGCCTCATCCATCGCCACCAGCGCCGGCCAGTCCAGCCCGGCCACGCACGCCGCCGTGACGTACTTGCTGACAACGCCCTTGGACAGCTGCAAGGCGCGGGCAATCTTCTCGTGGGACAAACCGGCCTCAAGCTTGAGGCGCAGACATTCTTTGATGTTTCGCATGGCTACTCGCGGCGCCGCCATCCCTCGTCTCCCGAAATCGGGCGAGGGTGACGGTCGCGTCAGGTCATGCGCAACGCAGGGGGAAGGTTTTCGCTAAGCCGTGACCGACGATTTCGGTAAGCCGTGACCACCTGTTTCGGAACAGGTGGAAAATCGGTCACGTTGTTAGCGAAATCAGCGGTCACGCGTTAGCGAAATGACCGGTCACGATCAACCGAAACGGCCGGTCACGATGCTCCGAAATCCGCACTTAACAGCTTGCGTTGATGGCTTGTCGCTGCACTGGAGAAGAGCCAGATCAACCCCCAGGGCGGTGGCCAGCACAATGTATTTGAGTGGATGATGCGTATGCCTTGGCCTCCGTAGCAGCTTGGTGACCCAAGTCGCGGGCAGATCTGAGGGTGAATCTCCGAGAATCGAGTATTCCCAAGCTGCAGGCAGAGCGTTGAAAACGCCGTCCATATGTGCGGCCAAACGGCATAGATCCAGCCGCTGCGATTTACCCCGGGTTAGGCCTGACTCAGCAGCTCTCCGCATCAGGCAAGCGCGCAAGGCAATGGGTGAAAGGGGATCGAGGTCTAGCGTAAGCAATTGCATCGATCGTAGCGCGATCTGATGCAGCGTTGGAAAAGCCTCCAGACCAACAGTGACCTGATGTGAATGAGCTTGTACTTCGGCATCGTCAGGCAGGTGGAGCTGCCATGAATTACGGCTATACCAGCTCGGATCCACCGTCCTGAGCGAATCGCCGTGGTGAGGGCATACCAACACACCGGGAAGCTGGTGAACGCGGTGCCAGTACGCTGCTCCAACCCGAACGACGTCCTCATTGAGGCAGGCCGGACAGAACCGTACCCTCGAAGCTCCTTCGATCCGACTGGCATTGATTCCTAGTTTCAGCATTAGCCACTTGCCGTCCCCGGCCATTGAGGTGCGGGCATGCTGCATCTGCTCATCGGTGAGAAAAGGCGCGTAATAGGGCAGAACGGTATGGCGCGTGATGATTTTGGATACCGAGAGATCTGTGCCTGGGGGAAGCAACTCGGCCAAATCATCCAACCGACAGGGAAACGCTACATTTTGCGTGAACGAGACCGCAGCTCTGTTGCCGGTGAACGCAGCTTTGCGGCTATGCCCGCCACAAAGCCGGGCATAGCGAGAGAGAACGCTGTGTAGCGTCTCGTCGGGTAGTGCTGCAGGGAAGAAATGGAATTTCAGTTCCATTACGCGACCCTCGAATCATGATCGACGGTAGGTCGGCGAGAACTCGAAGATATCCTTGGTGACCCAGCCAGCTGACTTCAACTCTGCAAGGGTGTCAGGATGCTCACTGAACGCCTTTGCTTGCGACGCCTCAACGGCGACTGCTACAGGCGTACCGGCTTTCTTAACAGCGGCTTCTGGTACTGCAGTGTTTGCGCGTGCAGGAGGGGTGACACCTCGAAGCAAAGCAAGACGGTCAGCTCGCCCAAGCCCACTGAACGCCATCATTTCCATCAGCTGCTCCTCTATGGGAAGCAGGTCGTCGAACTTGCGCATGCGATTAAGATCACGACTACGCAGAGCTGATAGCGCTGGCCTGAGTATTTGCATCTTGGAATTGCTTACTTTGACGATCGTCTCGGCAGTCACACGCTCGGAGCCGCTCTGAATGGCATAGCGCTGGCTCAGCACCAATAACTTAACCAGGAAGTCGGTCACTCCCTGGGTGTGCTCGTACAGCGCTTCAAAAATCTCCGGTGTCAGTTCAGCCGTCTGCTTGCACCACTGATAGCTCCAAAGGTTCTCGACCAGAAAACGCCACTCGTCATCCTCCTTCTCGAAGCGCTTGAACTCTATCATCCCCCCACCGCAACTGCGCCTGGCGACACGCATTACGTCCGAGAACAGGCTGATCATCGAATTCGTCCCTATGAACACGACCGGGATACCGATGTTGTTCACCAAGTGAAGGAAGAAATTCAGCATGCTTTCCTTACCCCCGGTCTTGGCCAGGTGAAGGTTCTGCAGCTCATCAATGAGCAAGGCGCCGATAAAAAACGTGCTGGCTACCTGTTCCATCTGCTGAAGCGCATCGTTGATGTTTCGATGCCGATGGCGCTTGTGGTAGTCCTTGTCGCCCAGTGCTTGGCCGACCGCGTGGAAGAACTGCTGACAAAAACCAGCCAACGAGCCATCTCGTGGACAATCAAGCTTGAGCCAGGTGATCTGGGTGTGGACGAATTGCTGGCCCTCATAATGCTCATGCCGGATCGTCTGAGGGTACAGGCTTAAAATGGCATGCAGTGCAGTGGACTTCCCAATACCACTCAGGCCCACAACGCTGAAGGTGTCAGCTGTTGATTTGAAAGCATCGTGATAGCGCTGAGCCCCTGACAAGGAATGAAGGTGCCTGACAGTTGAGGCACTAGTTGGATTACGGCCAACATATCCGCGGCGGATCAGCAGAGATAACAGGGACTCTAGTTCCAAATGCAGCAGAAACGGCTGCACGACCGTCCTCAAGCGATCAATACAGTGAATCCGCGTTGCCCCGTCGAGCTCAAGCTCTTCAGGAGTTACCGGCTGGGGAAAATTAGATATCAGCTCGGCAGCCGCCGTTTCGTCAAGAATAGGAGGCAGCGCTTCGATCAGCGGGTTTCCAGCGTATTCAGTGATGACTTGCTTCGTATAGCTCGCAAGAGCTTTGGCACCTCTCATTTAGTCTGCCCCGGTCGAACTCTGTTGAGCAAGTCGATAACCTGCGCGGTACGCGGTCCAGCGTACGAATCTCGGGCAATGGCGGGACCCTGCGCATCAGGTTGAACGGGTTCTGCGCGTACGCCGTCTGGAACAGTAGCGTTCTCACGCTCAAGCAGTCGCTCTTCAACACGATTCTCGCGTATGTTCGATACCGCTTCAGCCTTGGTGCTAGCAGCTGGTTCAAGCTTCCGCTCGGCCAATGCATTACTGATAATTTGCCCCACGGTGTCGGCCAAGCCCACTCGGCTTTCGAGTTCAGCGCGCTTATGAGCCGGAGGCATCTGCCGATAGGCCTCCAGAAGATCGTAGATCTCGTCCGAACGATAATTTGCATACTTGGCATCCGACCGTCTGAGGTCGCAGCGCAGGAATTCCTTGTTCTCGCCCTTGATCCAGATGTGCGCTGCGGAGTTCGGATCAAACCAGCAATCAATAGACCAAACGCCATTGCGACGCGCTTTTGCGAACCAGTTTTCCTGGACAGCCATCTCGCAGGAGTAATGCATACCGCGGAACAAAACTCCCCCCTTCTGGACGGTGGCTCGCTCTCGAGGCAGCAAGTTGAGATAAATCAGCTCGTCAGGACGCTTGTTAGCCTGGATAAGGTCATTTTCCAAAGCCCACCTCCAGATCTCCATCGGGGTGGGTTGAACGCCATCGTTCATCATCGCTTGGGTGAGCCGATCAGGCTGCCGGTGATGACGGTTGTAGTGAAGAATGCACTCGATCATGATCTGGGTGAACTCCTTCAGAGTCAGCGTCGCATCGAGCCGATAATCACGCTCGCCGCGCTCCTTCTCTCGGGCCGCAACCCCGCCGGGGAGCCACCTAATACCGGTCAAGTCATTCAGGATGCCGAAGCGGCTCTCGACCATGGGCTTCCAATCCGGTCGATACGGAGGAGCCGTCCCCATATCGATACCCAGGCCAGCCGCGAGACCCTCAGCTGCTAACCCCAACATTTCACCTCTATCGGAGTAGATCTGATGTGGCAGGTGATGACAATCCCAATCCTCAGGACTGATATCCACGCCGTTCTGCGCGCAAAATTCCACCTTGGAGGTGAATGCGTTGAACAGTGCCTGTCGAGCCCCGTTCCAGCTAGGCCCCTCAAGGCCGACATACAGGCCAACAATCATCCCCGAGAAACTGTCAACCACGATGTACACCACGGGCCGCCCGATGAGCATCCGTCGGGAGTAGCTGTTGACCAAGTAAATGTCAGCAATGGTCGCGTCTACTTCGAATTGATGACCTGGCCCTCTAAGCCAATCGCGGACGGTACCGGACAACGGGCGGCAGTCCTTCAGCCACCTCCTCATGCCCATACGGCCACGATCGGTGTCGATCTCATCAAAGAATTGCTTGCCCCAGTAATCGAACTGGTTGAATGTGGGAATCTCAGATTCAGGAAGCAAGCGAACTCGATTCTCGGCGTATTTTGAAAGCTCTTTTTCCGAGTAGAAGTTGCTCAGCATTTTGTCGTAAGCGCTGCGGATCGTTGATGTCTTGTTCTGCGCATAAAGTGCGTAAGACAGCCGAATGCATCGTTTGTCGATTTCGCTTAGTAATTTGGCACGTGAGACTAGCACCCCTTGATACTTAGGCTTTCGTCCTGGCGGGTTATCAACGGAATAATTGCGACTCCCAACACCTACAGCAGAATAGTTTTTTAGAAGCGCATTTCTTACCTGGCCATAGAACCAGTATCTATACAACAGGCGATAGATCGTCTTTCGCTGCACGCCTACCTCAGCAGCACGATTTCCGACCAGCCGGCCCATCTCGCCTTGAGAGAATATCTGTCCTGGATACGCCGGATCCAAAAGTGGCGCAATCAAAGCCCATTTTTCGTCCCTATCGCGCCTAGCACTCTCGTCTAGATCATCTTCCAAAACCAAAAGAAATTCTGGCACCGCCGTAACTACAGGCTTTGTATGGCCCGATGCCAATGACGCCCTGAGCTCCTCCAGGCCAATGGAATAGGGCTTCCTGGGAGGTTCAGTCAGATCGATTATGACCAGTGCATCGTTTTTTTCATCAAGGTGAAGTGCTCTCGCCGT
Source organism: Stutzerimonas kunmingensis (assembly GCF_021432085.1). Classification (GTDB taxonomy): domain Bacteria; phylum Pseudomonadota; class Gammaproteobacteria; order Pseudomonadales; family Pseudomonadaceae; genus Stutzerimonas. Next base: position 4,754,104 of record NZ_CP090366.1, read on the forward strand.
AGTATAGAGCACGGAGAGTTCTGTGAGCGGCTCGAAGACATCATTGACTGAAATATTCATGACGACCTCTCGCTAAGTTTTATCATTTCGGTGGCGGGAACAACTTTGAAATCTGGTAAGGGCGACTTAAGATGTAACGGCGCACCGCTTAAGTCGAGTCTTATAATCTTCCGCCAGATCAAATTAAAGAAAATGTCGCGAGCTTCGCTATACGGTATAGATAATCGGTTGCCAATTTTTCTCAAGCTTTCTGAGGTTGACCAAGGGCAAATCCTTACCGATTCAAGAATCTCGATAAATTCCGAATGCAGCGAGACATCCATCAGGGCACGAGGCAATTTTGCGTATTTTCGAAGGAATCCAAGATTCTGGATTAAGTCGGGCGTAAATAGCTCCTCCGTTACGATGCTCCAATCAACGCCTTGGCTGATCCAGAATCGTCTCTCGACATCCAACTTCTCCAAAGTTCGAGCACAGTCTCTACCTTTAAGGTCTTCCTGATATTTGATCGTCCGAGCAACCGACTTGAGATCCCCGTTTGGCTGCTGAACGGTCAGCAGAAAGTCAGTGGTCATTACCATAGGAACAGAAGTGGGTCTGTACCTTGGGTACCGAACACCGATTGCTCTGGCTATAGCCTGGGTGCTTTCCAACGGCAGCAGGGGATATTGCTCGCGGATGTCGACTACGTCCTCTGAAAACTCAGAGAGTAAAAAGTACGCTCGTTCAAGATCGGATAGGAGGTGATGAATCCGGTCAATCTTAACGCCTGGGATTTTCCAGGAACGACCCCTTGAAGGAACATCTTGAACACGCAGCCAAGGCACGTACTCAGCTCCGGCACCTGCTCCAAAACCATTGGCAATGTGCCGTTCAATATCCTGACTTGAAGCAAACCTACGACCTCGCACCCTCCCTCCTCAGTCCGTCCGGACCGTTCCCTCAGACGGCAAAAGTATAGTTCTAGGAAAACGCAGGGCTGCCAAGCAGCCATGTCGAAGGGCTTTCCAGACTACTCCTACTAAAATCTAACGTGGCGGTCGCTGACAAACGGCTTAGCCCATAAACGGAAAACCCCTGTAGATACAGGGGTTTAGGCATTGTGTCAGACTTTAATAGCTTGTGTCAGACTTTATTATATTGTGTCAATCTTTATTCCGTGCAGCCAACACGCTCTCTGGCGCGCCCGCCGGTCACTCCACCGTGACGGACTTGGCGAGGTTACGTGGCTGGTCGACATCGGTACCGCGCAGCACGGCAACGTAGTACGACAGCAGTTGCAGCGGCAGGGTATAGAGGATCGGCGCAAGAACATCGTGGATATGCGGCATGTTCACCACGAAGATCCCTTCACCGTTGTCGAACCCGGCTTCACGGTCGGCAAAGACGATCAGCTCACCACCACGGGCGCGCACTTCCTGCAGGTTGGACTTGAGCTTTTCGAGCAACTCGTTGTTCGGCGCCACCGTGACCACCGGCATGTCGGCGTCCACCAGCGCCAGCGGGCCGTGCTTGAGCTCACCGGCCGGGTAGGCCTCGGCATGGATGTAGGAAATTTCCTTGAGCTTGAGCGCACCCTCCATCGCCACCGGATATTGAGCGCCGCGGCCGAGGAACAGGGTGTGATGCTTCTCGGCGAAGTGCTCGGAAATCTTCTCCACCGTAGCATCCATCGCCAGCGCCTCACCCAGGCGGGTCGGCAGCCGGCGCAGCTCGTCGACCAGTTCGGCCTCGAGCGCAGGGGAAAGCGTGCCCCGGACCTGGCCCAGCGACAGCGTCAGCAACAACAGGCCAACCAGCTGGGTGGTGAAGGCCTTGGTCGAAGCCACGCCGATTTCCGGGCCGGCCTGGGTGAGCAGGGTCAGGTCCGACTCGCGCACCAGCGAACTGATGCCGACGTTGCAGATCGCCAGGCTGGCGAGATAGCGCCCTTCCTGCTCGGTGCGCGCCTTGGCGTTACGCAGCGCTGCCAGCGAATCTGCCGTCTCGCCGGACTGGGAGATGGTGACGAACAGGGTGTCCGGCTGCACCACTACCTTGCGGTAGCGGAATTCGCTGGCAACCTCGACCTGACAGGGTATGCCGGCCAGCTCCTCCAGCCAGTAACGCGCGACCATGCCGGCGTGATAGCTGGTGCCACAGGCGACGATCTGCACATTGCGCACTTTGGCGAACAGCTCGGCGGCTTGCGGTCCGAACGCCTGCACCAGCACCTGATGATCGCCTAGCCGGCCTTCCAGGGTGCGCTGCACCACCTTCGGCTGCTCGTGAATCTCCTTGAGCATGAAGTGGCGGTACTCGCCCTTGTCCGCCGCCTCGGCACCTTCGTGGTACTGCACGGCCTCGCGCTGCACCGGCTGGCCGTCGACATCCCAGATCTGCACCGCATCGCGGCGGATTTCGGCGATGTCGCCCTCTTCCAGATACATGAAACGGTCTGTGACCTGACGCAGCGCCAGCTGGTCCGAGGCGAGGAAGTTTTCGCCCAGGCCCAGACCGATCACCAGCGGGCTGCCGCTGCGCGCGGCGAGCAGGCGATCCGGTTGCCGCGCACTGATCACCGCCAGTCCGTAGGCGCCATGCAGTTCCTTGACCGCCGCCTTCAGCGCAGCGGTGAGGTCGCCGAGCGAATCGAGCTTGTGGTGCAGCAGGTGCACGATGACTTCGGTGTCGGTATCCGAGAGGAATACGTAACCCATCTCCTTGAGCTGGGCCCGCAGCGCCTCGTGGTTCTCGATGATGCCGTTGTGCACCACGGCCAGATCGTCACCGGAGAAATGCGGATGGGCATTGCGCTCGCAGGGCGCACCATGGGTAGCCCAGCGGGTATGCGCAATGCCCAGGCGGCCGGCCAGCTGCGTCTGCTGCTGAGCCTGCTCCAGTTCGGCGACCTTACCGTTCCGGCGCAGACGCTCGAGTGTGCCGTTCTCGTCCAGCACGGCGACGCCGGCACTGTCATAGCCACGGTATTCCAGGCGCTTGAGGCCCTCGAGAAGGATCGCGGTGATGTTGCGTTCGGCGACGGCGCCAACGATGCCACACATGCTCAAGTCTCCAGATTGGTTTCGACGGCCACGCAGATCAGTTTGACGCCGCGGGCCAGGATGCTGCTGCGCGCCTCGTCGCTGAGGCGCTCATCGGTAATCAGGGTATGCACGCTGCTCCAGGGCAGCTCGAGATTGGGGATGCGCCGACCGATCTTGTCGGCCTCGGCGAGCACGATGACTTCGCGCGCGACGTCGGCCATCACTCGGGACAACCCTAGCAGTTCGTTGAAGGTGGTGGTGCCCCGCTCCAGATCGATGCCATCGGCACCGATGAACAGTTGGTCGAAGTCATAGGAGCGCAGCACCTGCTCGGCGACCTGGCCCTGAAAGGACTCCGAATGCGGGTCCCAGGTGCCGCCGGTCATCAGCAGCACCGGTTCATGCTCCAGCTCACGCAGGGCATTGGCCACGTTCAGCGAGTTAGTCATCACCACCAGGCCATGTCTGTGGCCCAGTTGCGGAATCATCGCCGCCGTGGTGGTGCCGCTGTCGATAATGACCCGCGCATGCTCGCGAATGCAGCCGACAGCGGCGGCGGCAATTGCCTGCTTCCAGGGCGACACCGGCTGCACGCTGTCGCCGATCAGCTCCTGTGGCAACTGTACCGCCCCGCCGTAACGGCGCAGCAGCAGGCCGTTCTTCTCGAGTGCGGCGAGGTCCTTGCGGATGGTGACTTCCGAGGTTTCGAAGCGCCGCGACAGCTCGTCCACACTGACCTCGCCGAGCTCGTTGAGCAAGGCGAGGATCGCGTGGCGACGTTGTGGAGTGTTGCGCTTCGACATAGATATGTTTCGATTCGAAAGATAACGGCGCGAATCAAAACATAAGTGCTTACGGGCTGCAAGCTGCTGGCGATCCGGCGTCACCCACCAACAGCGGGAAGCAGGCCCGCATCCCGCGCCGAACGCGGATCTACGACTGCTTCTTCGGTCGCTGCCAGCCTTCGATATTGCGCTGGCGACCGCGGCCGAGGCCCAGGGTATGGGCCGGCACGTCCTCGGTGATCGTCGAACCGGCGCCGGTCGTTGCGCCATCACCGAGATTCAGCGGTGCAACCAGCGAACTGTTGGAACCGATGAAAACGTCCTCGCCCATCACCGTCCTGAATTTGTTGGCGCCATCGTAGTTGCAGGTGATGGTACCGGCACCGATGTTGGTCCGCGCGCCGATCTCGGCGTCACCGAGGTAGCTGAGATGCCCGGCCTTGGCGCCATCGCCGAGGGTCGCGTTCTTCAGCTCGACGAAGTTGCCGACATGCGCCTTGGCGCCGAGCACGCTGCCTGGACGCAGCCGCGCGAACGGGCCGCAATCGGCACTCTCGCCGACTACCGCACCCTCAAGATGGGAGTTGGCCTTGACGATCGCACCGCGACGCAACGTGCTGTCCTTGATCACGCAGTTCGGTCCGATCTGCACGTCGTCTTCGATGACCACCGTGCCTTCGAGCACCACATTCACGTCGATCAGCACGTCTCGCCCGACCTCCACCTCGCCACGCAGATCGAAACGCGCCGGGTCGCGCAGCGTCACACCCCGGGCCATCAAACGACGAGCGGCACGCTGCTGGTAATGGCGTTCCAGCTCGGCCAGCTGGATACGGTCGTTGGCACCTTGCACTTCCATGGCGTCCAGCGGCTGCTCGGTGGCAACGCGCAGGCCGTCGGCCACAGCCATGGCGATGACGTCAGTCAGGTAGTACTCGCCCTGGGCATTGCTGTTGGACAGGCGACCCAGCCATTCGCCGATACGGCTGCCCGGTACGGCGAGAATCCCGGTATTGCCCTCGCGGATCGCCTTCTGCTCGTCGCTGGCATCCTTGTGCTCGACGATAGCCTGCACTTCGCCGCGCGCGTCGCGGACGATGCGTCCATAGCCGGTTGGGTCGTCCAGCTTCACCGTCAGCAGCGCGAGTTGCTCCGGCCCTACCTTCTGCAACAGGCGCTGCAGGGTGTCGGCTTCGATCAGTGGTACGTCACCGTAAAGGATCAGCACGCGCTCGGCCGACAGATTCGGCAACGCCTGGGCCACTGCATGCCCGGTACCCAGCTGCTCGGCTTGAACCACGTAATTGAGGTCTTCACCGGCCAGCCGCTGGCGCACCTGCTCGGCACCGTGGCCGATGACCACTTGAATGCTCTGTGGCTGCAGCGCGCGGGCCGTATCGATGACGTGCCCAAGCATGGATTTTCCGGCAACCGGGTGCAGCACCTTGGGCAGGGCCGAGCGCATGCGGGTGCCCTGGCCAGCGGCGAGAATGACGATATCGAGAGACATGCAGCGATTCCTGAACGGTATCGGCCCGGCAGTTCACCCATAAGTAGTCAGGGTGCAGCTGCGCCGACAAATGGCAGAAAAAGAAAAAGGGTAGCCAAGGCTACCCTTTTACTCGTGCGCGATGAAGTCGCGAGTCGGTCAGTGCCGACCGTACTTCTTGCGCATTGCCTCGATGGTTCGCAGCTGGGCTGCGGCCTCGGCCAGGCGAGCGGCGGCGGAGCCGTAATCGAACTCCGCGCCCTTCTCGTGCAGGGCCTTCTCGGCAGCTTTGACGGCAGCCTGAGCGGCAGCTTCGTCGATGTCCTTGGCGCGCGTAGCGGTATCGGCGAGAACCTTCACCATGTTCGGCTGCACTTCGATGAAGCCGCCGGAGATGTAGAAGATCTCCTCGTCACCACCCTGCTTGATCACTCGAACCGGACCCGGCTTGAGATCGGTCAGCAGCGGCGCGTGACCCGGCAGAACGCCGATGTCACCCAGGTTGCCGTGGGCGACGACCATTTCCACCAGCCCCGAGAACAGCTCTTCTTCCGCACTGACGATGTCGCAATGCACTGTCATAGCCATGTTCATGCCTCGGTAATCAGCCTGACCAGCAGCTGCCGGTCAGGCTGGTTGGCGCCCGCGAACGGGCGCGCCAGTTACAGTTTCTTGGCTTTCTCGATGGCTTCGTCGATGCTGCCGACCATGTAGAACGCCTGTTCCGGCAGATGGTCGTAGTCGCCATTGAGGATGCCGGAGAAACCACGGATGGTTTCCTTCAGCGGAACGTACTTGCCTGGCGAGCCAGTGAAGACTTCGGCCACGAAGAACGGCTGGGACAGGAAGCGCTGGATCTTACGAGCGCGGGATACCAGCTGCTTGTCGGTCTCGGACAGTTCGTCCATACCGAGGATCGCAATGATGTCCTTCAGCTCTTTGTAGCGCTGCAGCACGTACTGAACGCCGCGAGCGGTGTCGTAGTGCTCCTGGCCAATCACCAGCGGATCCAGCTGACGCGAAGTCGAGTCGAGCGGGTCGACCGCCGGGTAGATACCCAGGGAGGCGATGTCACGCGACAGCACGACGGTGGCGTCGAGGTGGGCGAAGGTGGTCGCCGGGCTCGGGTCGGTCAGGTCGTCCGCAGGTACGTATACGGCCTGTACCGAGGTGATCGAGCCGTTCTTGGTGGAGGTGATACGCTCCTGCAGAACGCCCATCTCTTCGGCCAGAGTCGGCTGATAACCTACCGCGGAAGGCATACGACCCAGCAGCGCGGATACTTCGGTACCGGCCAGGGTGTAGCGGTAGATGTTGTCGACGAAAAGCAGAACGTCACGACCTTCGTCACGGAACTTCTCGGCCATGGTCAGGCCGGTCAGTGCAACGCGCAGACGGTTTCCCGGCGGCTCGTTCATCTGGCCGTAAACCAGGGCAACCTTGTCCAGAACGTTGGAGTCCTTCATCTCGTGATAGAAGTCGTTACCTTCACGAGTACGCTCACCCACACCGGCGAACACGGAGTAACCGCTGTGCTCCATCGCGATGTTACGGATCAGCTCCATCATGTTTACGGTCTTGCCTACACCGGCACCACCGAACAGACCGACCTTACCGCCCTTGGCGAACGGGCAGACCAGGTCGATAACCTTGATGCCGGTTTCCAGCAGCTCGTTGCCGCCAGCCTGCTCTGCGTAGGACGGAGCAGCGCGGTGGATGGTCCAGCGCTCTTCTTCACCGATCGGGCCGGCTTCGTCGATGGGGTTACCCAGGACGTCCATGATGCGGCCCAGGGTCTGCTTGCCGACCGGTACGGAGATACCGGTGCCGGTGTTGACGACGTCCAGGCCACGCTTGAGGCCTTCGGTCGAACCCATGGCGATGGTACGGACAATGCCGTCGCCCAGCTGCTGCTGGACTTCCAGGGTGGTCTCGGCGCCTTGAACTTTCAGCGCGTCATAGACGTTCGGTACCACATCGCGCGGAAATTCCACGTCGATAACGGCGCCGATGATTTGAACGATACGTCCGCTACTCATGTTTGGTTCCTCTGAATATTTGAACCGTTCTTAAACCGCGGCAGCGCCGCCGACGATTTCCGAAATTTCCTGAGTGATCGCAGCCTGACGGGCCTTGTTGTAGACCAGTTGCAGGTCGCCGATCAGCTCACCGGCGTTGTCGGTTGCGTTCTTCATGGCAATCATCCGCGCGGCCTGTTCGGCTGCGCCGTTCTCAACCACCGCCTGATAGGCCTGGGACTCGATGAACCGTACCAGCAGAGCATCCAGCAGCTGCTGGGCGTCCGGCTCGTAGAGGTAGTCCCACTGACCTTTCTTGACCGGCTCGGCGTTCTCGTCTGCGGCCAGCGGCAGCAGTTGGTCGACCGTGGGCTTCTGGGTCATGGTGTTGATGAACTTGTTGGATACCAGGTACAAGCGATCGATACGGCCATTGTGGAAGCCTTCCAGCATGACCTTGACGCTGCCGATCAGATCATTGATCGACGGCTCTTCGCCGAGGTTGCCGATCGCTGCGACGACGTTGCCGCCGAAGCTGCGGAAGAAGCTCGCGCCTTTGTTGCCGATCACGCAGAGGTCGACTTCGACCTTCTGATCGTGCCACTCCTTCATGTTCTTGATCAGGACCTTGAACAGGTTGATGTTCAGGCCACCGCAAAGACCACGATCGGTCGACACGACGATGTAGCCGACACGCTTGACCGGACGCTCTACCATGAACGGATGACGGTATTCCGGGTTGGCAAAGGCCAGATGGCCGATTACCTGCCGGATCCGCTCCGCATAAGGGCGACTGGCAGCCATGCGCATCTGTGCCTTGCGCATCTTGCTGACCGCCACCTTTTCCATGGCGCTGGTGATCTTCTGCGTGCTTTTGATGCTCGCAATCTTGCTGCGAATCTCTTTTGCGCCTGCCATTTGACACCTATCGGGTTAGCAGGCGGGAGCCTCACGGCTCCCGCTGCGGCTTACCAGCTTTGAGTGGCCTTGAACTTCTCGATACCGGCCTTCAGGCCTGCGTCGATTTCGTCATTGAAGTCACCCTTCACGTTGATCTTCGCCATCAGATCGGCGAACTCGCGGTTGAAGAAGGCGATCAGGGCCTGCTCGAAGGCGCCAACCTTGGCCACTTCCACGTCCGTCAGGAAACCGCGCTCGGCGGCGTACAGGGACAGGGACATGTCGGCGATGGACATCGGCGCGTACTGCTTCTGCTTCATCAGCTCGGTAACGCGCTGACCATGCTCCAGCTGCTTGCGGGTCGCTTCGTCGAGGTCGGAAGCGAACTGCGCGAACGCAGCCAGTTCACGGTACTGAGCCAGAGCGGTACGGATACCACCGGACAGCTTCTTGACGATCTTGGTCTGAGCAGCACCACCAACACGGGATACCGAGATACCGGCGTTGACGGCCGGACGGATACCTGCGTTGAACATGGCCGATTCCAGGAAGATCTGACCATCGGTGATGGAAATCACGTTGGTCGGAACGAACGCGGAAACGTCGCCCGCCTGGGTTTCGATGATCGGCAGAGCGGTCAGCGAGCCGGTCTTGCCAGTTACGGCACCGTTGGTGAACTTCTCGACATACTCTTCGGAAACGCGCGACGCACGCTCCAGCAGGCGGCTGTGGAGATAGAACACGTCGCCCGGGTAGGCTTCACGTCCCGGCGGACGACGCAGCAGCAGGGAGATCTGGCGGTACGCCACGGCCTGCTTGGACAGATCGTCATACACGATCAGCGCGTCTTCACCGCGGTCGCGGAAGTACTCGCCCATGGTGCAACCAGCGTAAGGCGCCAGGTACTGCAGGGCAGCGGATTCAGAGGCGGACGCAGCGACAACGATGGTGTTGTGCAGCGCGCCATGCTCTTCCAGCTTGCGAACCACGTTGGCAATGGTCGACTGCTTCTGACCGATGGCAACGTAGACGCAGCGGATGCCGCTGTTCTTCTGGTTGATGATGGCGTCGATGGCCAGGGCGGTCTTGCCGATCTGACGGTCGCCGATGATCAGCTCACGCTGGCCACGGCCTACCGGGATCATGGCGTCGACCGACTTGTAACCGGTCTGCACCGGCTGGTCGACGGACTTACGCCAGATCACGCCCGGCGCAACCTTCTCGACCGCGTCAGTTGCCTGAGCGTTGATCGGGCCTTTGCCATCAATCGGGTTACCTAGTGCGTCGACTACGCGGCCCAGCAGTTCCGGACCAACCGGAACTTCAAGGATGCGGCCGGTGCACTTGGCGCTCATGCCTTCGGTCAGGCCCAGGTAGTTACCCAGAACCACGGCACCTACGGAGTCCTGCTCCAGGTTCAGTGCCATACCAAAGATGCCGCCAGGGAACTCGATCATTTCGCCGTACATGACGTCGGCCAGACCGTAGATACGTACGATACCGTCAGAAACGCTGACGACGGTGCCCTCATTACGGGCTTGAGCAGCGACATTCGATTTCTCGATGCGCTGCTTGATGATTTCACTAATCTCGGAAGGATTCAGTTGCTGCATGCCATGACCCTCAAATCAGGATTTCAACGATTCGGCCAACTGGCTCAGTTTGCCGCGGACCGAACCGTCGACAACCACATCACCGGCGCGAATCAACACGCCGCCGATCAGCGCAGGATTCACGGCCTGCTGGAGGTTGACGGTGCGATCTAGCCGCTTCGACAGGGCGGCAGCCAAAGTTTGGAGTTGCTCGTTGCTGAGCTCGAAGGCGGTTTCAACTTCTGCCTCGAGCGTTTTCTCGGCTTGCGCCTTGATGTCCTCGTACAGCTCCCACACGGTCGGCAGTACCGACAGGCGATCATTCTCGCCAAGGGTCTGGACGTAGTTGCGGAAAGCTTCGTCGGCGTCGTCACCGAGTAGACGCACCAGCCCCTGGACCTTGCTTTCGCTGGTCAGGCGGGGGTCGTTCAGCAACGCTGCGACTTCTGGGACTTCAACAGCGATGGCGGCCAGGTTCAGCATTTTCGACCAGGACTCGGTCGTTCCTGCGGCGCTGGCAAACTCGAAAGCGGCTTTCGCGTAAGGCCGAGCAAGCGTCTGGGTATTGATCATCGCTTGCCTCGCTTAGAGTTGGGAGGCCAGTTTTTCGACCAGCTCGTTGTGCACCTTGGCGTCCACCTGGGACTCCAGGATCTTCTCTGCACCGGCGACGGCAAGAGCCGCTACCTGATTGCGCAGTTGGTCCCTGGCACGGTTCACTTCCTGTTCGATCTCGGCGCGGGCGCCGGCGACCAGTCGCTCGCCTTCGACACGTGCCTGCTGCTTGGCTTCCTCGATGATCGCATTGGCGTGCTTGTTCGCCTGCTCGATGATCTGGGCTGCCTGCTCCTTGGTCTCGCGGAGGGTGTTGGACACCTTGTCCTGAGCCAGTTTCAGGTCTTGCTGCGCACGGCCTGCCGCATCCAGTCCTTCAGCGATCTTCTTCTGGCGCGCTGCCATGGCTGCCGTGATTGGCGGCCAGACGAGCTTCATGCAGAACCAGACGAAGATAGCGAAGGCGAGCGTTTGACCGAACAGCGTCAAGTTAATGTTCACAGCGATTTACCTCGTGCTATCTCGTTCAACGCGGGAGTCATTCCACGGCGACGGGGCTCGCCCGGCGAACCCCATCTCAAACCGGAAAGTGATTAACCGGCGACAACGAAGATGAGGTACATCGCGATACCAACGCCGATCATCGGCACGGCGTCGAGCAGGCCGGCCATCAGGAAGGTTTTGGTTTGCAGCTGGGGAGCCAGCTCAGGCTGACGAGCAGTGGATTCCAGCAGCTTGCCGCCCAGCAGGGCGAAGCCAATACCGGTGCCCAGGGCACCCAGACCGATCATGATAGAGGCGGCGATGTAGACGAGTTCCATGTAAAGCTCCTGAAGCTAAGGGGGGTTAAGGTTTTTCGGTTAAAGCGTTAGCGGTTTTCAGTGATGTTCTTCATGGGCAGAGCTCAGGTACACCACCGTCAGTACCATGAAGATGAAGGCCTGAAGCGGGATCACCAGGATATGGAAGATCGCCCAAGGCACATTCAGGGTCCACTGCACGTAGAACGGCAGCAGAGCGATGAGGATGAACACCACCTCACCGGCATACATGTTGCCGAACAGACGCAGCGCGAGGCTGAGCGGCTTGGTCAGCAGGCCGAGAATCTCGAGGAACAGGTTGAACGGCACCAGCGACCAGTGGTTGAACGGAGTGAACGCCAGCTCCTTGCTGAAGCCACCGAAACCCTTGACCTTGACGCTGTAGAAGAGAATCAGGATGAACACGCCGAGCGAAAGACCGAAGGTACCGTTCGGGTCGGCGGTTGGCACGATCTTGAACGCCGGAAGGCCCAGCAGGCTGGCCAGACCCGGGATGTAGTCGACCGGAATCCACTTCAGGCTGTTCATCAGGAACACCCAGACGAAGATGGTCAGCGCCAGCGGAGCGATCAGAGCATTGCGGCCGTGGAAGGTGTCCTTCACCACGCCTTCGACGAACTCGACGCACATCTCGACGAAGTTCTGCAGCTTGCCCGGTACACCGGTCGTGGCGGACTTGGCGGCGCTGCGGAACAGCAGGATGAAGATGGCGCCCATCAGCAGCGACCAGCCGAGGGTATCCAGGTGGAATGCCATGAAGCCCATGTCACGAGCTTCCAGACCCGTCTGAGCGATGGTCCAGGTGGCCTGATCGAGAACGGAGCCATCAGCACGCTCGTAACCTGCCGGCAGCTTGCCGTAGGTGAGGTTTTGCAGGTGGTGCTGGATATATTCAGCGGAGGTACTCGCCATAAACGCCTCAATGCTCAATGCTTCGGATTGTTTTTCATCAGCAGGAGCGCGCTTGCTCCGACACCCAGAACCAGCAGATAGCCGGCAAACAAGGCGATCGGTTCCAGCGGTTTCACTCCCACGAACACCAACGCAAAAAGCGCTGCTGCCAGAATCTGTTTACCCATCTCGCCAGACCAGAACGACTGGATGATCGCCTGAGTCGAACGTGCGCCAAAGTAACGAAAGGCCTTGTACGCGAAATACACGTTCGCTGACAGCGCAATCAAACCACCGCACAGCGCGGAGTAGCCGGCGACCATACCAAAAACCAGGCCACATGAGACAGCGGTCACTACTACGGCCATTGCCTGCATCAGCAATACGCGAAATGCCGGAAGGCGATGGAAGGGTGTTCTGTTGCGTATGTTCACCTGAATTCCATCGCTGTAGCAGGCCGCGTAAATAATTGTCCGCAGTCAAAAAAGCGCGGCGAGTATAGGAGCAGGCCAGCCAGGGTTCAACTCTCCGGTAGTATTTTCCGACCGGCACTACAAACAATTTGTATCAGCGGATGTGGGCCAATACACCCTGCAGTTCATCCAGCGAACTGTAGCGGATCACCAGCTGCCCTTTGCCCCTCTGTCCGTGCTTGATCTGCACCGGAGAGCCCAGGCGTTCCGCGAGGCGCTGCTCCAGACGGCTGATGTCCGGGTCGACCTTGACTTCGGCTTTCGGTGTTTCCTTGCTGCTCAACCACTGTCGCACCAGGGCTTCGGTCTGGCGCACGGTCAGGCCACGTGCGACAACGTGCCGCGCGCCTTCGACCTGCTGTTCCGCCGGCAGACCTAGCAATGCTCGCGCGTGGCCCATCTCCAGGTCACCGTGGGACAGCAGCGTCTTGATCTCTTCCGGCAGCGCAATCAGGCGCAGCAAATTGCTTATCGAGACACGCGACTTGCCGACCGCGTCGGCAACTTGCTGCTGGGTCAGCTGGAACTCCTGTTGCAAGCGCTGCAGCGCGACCGCTTCCTCGATCGGATTCAGGTCTTCGCGCTGGATGTTCTCGATCAGCGCCATGGCAATGGCCGCCTCGTCCGGCACTTCGCGAACCAGCGCCGGCACCTTCTCCAACCCGGCCTGCTGGCTGGCGCGCCAGCGACGTTCACCGGCGATGATCTCGAAACGGCCACCGCTGACGGGACGCACCACGATCGGCTGCATCACGCCGTGGTTCTTGATCGACTGGGCCAGCTCCTCAAGGGCCTGCGGGTCCATATCGCGGCGCGGCTGGTACTTGCCGCGCTGGATCAGGTCCAGCGGCAGGTGCTGGAGTTCACGGGTATCGACCTTCGCAGCCTCTTCCTGCATTGCCGAAACGCTGGCGCCGCCGAGCAGGGCGTCGAGTCCACGGCCTAGGCCTCTTTTCTTGGTCGCCATGAGTAGTCCTTATGCGGGGGTGCCACGCGCCGACTGGCGCTGGCGTCGCGACAGTTCACCGGCCAGGGCCAGATAGGCCAGAGCGCCCTTGGATTGCTTGTCGTAGACCAGCGCCGGCATGCCGTGGCTGGGGGCCTCGGCGAGCCGGACGTTGCGCGGGATAACGGTGTCGTAGAGTTTGTCGCCGAAATGCGCCTTGAGCTGTTCGGATACATCGTTGGTCAGACTGCTGCGCGGGTCGTACATGGTGCGCAGCAGGCCTTCGATCTTCAGGCTGGGGTTGAGCGCCTGGCCGATACGCTGGATCGAATTGACCAGATCGGTAAGCCCTTCGAGCGCGTAATACTCGCACTGCATGGGAATGATGACGCCGTCCGACGCAGCCAGCGCGTTGATGGTCAGCATCGACAGCGACGGCGGGCAATCGATGAGGATGTAGTCGTAGTTCTCCCGCACCGGTGCCAGTGCTTCACGCAGGCGTTTTTCCTTGGCCGGCAGATTCAGCAGGGCCACTTCCGCCGCGGTCAGGTCGCGATTGGCCGGCAGCAACTGATAGCCGCCATGCTCGGAGAACTGCATGGCATCCACCAGGCTGCATTCGCCGATCAGTACGTCGTAGATCGAGTACTCCAGCCCGAGCTTGTCCACACCGCTACCAGTGGTGGCGTTGCCCTGGGGGTCGAGATCGATCAGCAGCACGCGACGGCGCGTGGCAACCAGCGAAGCCGCAAGGTTGATGCAGGTGGTGGTCTTGGCGACACCGCCCTTCTGGTTGGCAATGGCGAAAACTTTAGCCATGGTCAGTGTCTGTCCGGGTCATGAAGTGCGGCGCAGTATCAGCAGATGGCGCTGGCCTTGGCAACCGGGAACCTTGAGTACGTGACAGGCATCGAGGCGGAAGTCGGCGGGCAGCCGTTGCAGTTCGTCGTCCGGCTGCACGCCCTTCATCGCCAACCAGCGCGTCTGGGTATTGCCCAGATGCCGCGTCCAGCTGGCGAAGTCCTCAAGGGAACTGAAGGCGCGCGAGGTGATGCCGTCGAAGGCTTCCGCCGGCTGGAACTGCTCGACGCGGCTATGCACGACTTCGAGGTTGGCCAGTTTCAGCTCCAGCTTCACCTGCGTCAGGAATCGCGTTTTTTTCCCATTGGAGTCCAGCAGCGTGAAGCTGCGATCAGGAAACATGATTGCCAGCGGCACGCCAGGCATGCCACCACCGCTGCCGACGTCCAGCCAGGTCTGTCCGGACTCGGCAACGAAGGACACCACGCTCAGGCTGTCGAGCAGGTGTCGCGAAACCATTTCGTCGGGATCGCGCACCGCGGTGAGGTTGTAGGCCTTGTTCCACTTGATCAGCAGTGCCAGGTAGGCCAGCAACTGCTGCTGTTGCCCTTCACTCAGCTCGACGCCGAGCGCCTGGGCGCCGCGCACGAGTTCGGCGGCATGGGATTCGCTGACCAGACTCATCAGGCGCTCTGCTCCAGCTGCTGGCCGGCATTGCGCTTCTTCAGATGAATCATCAGCAGCGACACCGCAGCGGGAGTGACTCCCGGAATACGCGAGGCCTGCCCGAGCGTCTCAGGCCTTGCCTGACCGAGCTTGTGCTGAATCTCCTTCGACAAGCCCGGAATCGTCGTGTAGTCGAGATTCTCCGGCAAGGCGATGTTTTCGCTGGCACGCAGTCGTTCGATCTCGTCCTGCTGCCGTTCGATGTAGCCGGCGTACTTGGTCTTGATCTCGACCTGCTCGGCGACCTGAGGATCCTGCGCACCGTCACCGGTCAGTTCGATCAGGCTCTGGTAATCGATTTCCGGACGAGCCAGCAGATTGAGCAGATTGTACTCGCGGGCCAGCGGGCTGCCGAAACGCTCGGCGATGGCATCGCCCTGTGGTGTGCCGGGACGAACCCAGCAACTCTTCAGGCGCTGCTCCTCGAGCTCGATACCTTCGCGCTTGGCGCAGAACGCAGCCCAGCGGGCATCGTCCACCAGACCCAGTTCGCGGCCCTTCTCGGTCAGACGAAGATCGGCATTGTCCTCACGCAGGATCAGCCGGTATTCGGCACGCGAGGTGAACATCCGATAGGGCTCCTGGGTACCGAGGGTAATCAGGTCATCGACCAGCACGCCTAGGTAGGCCTCATCGCGGCGCGGACACCAGCTGTCCTTGCCCTGCGCCCGCAGCGCAGCGTTGGCTCCGGCGAGCAGTCCCTGGGCACCAGCTTCTTCGTAACCGGTGGTGCCATTGATCTGGCCGGCGAAGAACAGCCCGCCGATCACCTTGGTCTCCAGGCTGTACTTGAGATCACGTGGGTCGAAGTAGTCGTACTCAATGGCATAGCCCGGCCGCACGATGTGGGCGTTCTCCATGCCACGGATGCTCTGCACGATCTGCAGCTGCACATCGAACGGCAACGAGGTGGAGATGCCGTTGGGATACAGCTCATGAGTGGTCAGGCCTTCGGGCTCAAGGAAGACCTGATGGCTGTCCTTGTCGGCAAAACGATGGATCTTGTCTTCGATCGACGGGCAGTAGCGCGGCCCCACGCCTTCGATCACGCCGGAATACATCGGCGAACGATCGAGGTTGGCGGCAATGATTTCGTGCGTTCGCGCGTTGGTGTGAGTGATCCAGCAGCTGACCTGCGGCGGGTGCTGCTCACGATTGCCCATGAACGACATCACCGGCAGCGGTGCGTCGCCCGGTTGCTCGGTCATAAGAGAAAAATCCACCGAACGACCATCGATACGTGGCGGCGTACCGGTCTTCAGCCGACCGACGCGCAGCGGCAACTCGCGCAGCCGGTGAGCCAGGGCGATCGAAGGCGGATCGCCTGCGCGCCCGCCTGAGTAGTTCTGCAGGCCAATGTGGATAAGTCCACCGAGGAAGGTCCCGGTGGTCAGCACCACGGAATCCGCGAGGAAACGCAGGCCCATCTGGGTCACGACACCCCGGACCTGATCCTGCTCGACGATGAGGTCGTCCGCCGCCTGTTGAAATATCCACAGGTTCGGCTGGTTTTCCAGAGTGTCACGAATAGCAGCTTTGTAGAGCACGCGGTCAGCTTGCGCTCGGGTGGCTCGAACGGCTGGCCCCTTGCGGCTGTTGAGCACGCGAAACTGGATGCCGCCCTTGTCGGTGGCCATCGCCATGGCCCCACCCAACGCATCGATTTCCTTGACCAGATGACTCTTGCCGATGCCACCGATGGCTGGGTTGCAGCTCATCTGGCCGAGGGTTTCCACATTGTGGCTGAGCAGCAGGGTCTTCACGCCCATGCGTGCCGCTGCAAGCGCAGCCTCGGTGCCGGCATGGCCGCCGCCGATAACGATCACGTCAAAACGGGAAGGGAAGTCCACCACGCACCTCGTGCCTGTTCAGATGGGAATTCGGGAAGCCGCGAAGTATAGGGATTTAGCCAGTGCTAAAGAAGGGCTCTGAGCAAAAAATGACCAACCATCTGGCGGAGGCGAGTCGGTGGATAAAGATTAGAAATAGAGAAGAAATATATAAGAAGTTTATTTATGTGTTTATAAATGGTGAAGCTCATTTCTGTGGATAACCACGTGGAGCCCTCGGCAGGCCTTCCTTGTAGCGAAGGATAAACCTGTGCTGCGGCTGGGCGCTGACGGTGTGAATACCGTCAGCATCCTGTGGATTAAAGTGAAGCTTATACACAGAGGGGGTTTTCACCAGCTTACGCCCTGACTTTTCTACTGCCCTTAGGCGGCCTTTTCCACAGGGCTCATGGCGGGAATTTCGGCAGCCGAATGCCAGCGCCACGAATTTTCAGCGTAGCGTTGTAGATGAAAGGGGACGGGCGTGGTTAGCGCCCGTTCAGTGTCATTTGCCGATGCAGAAGCTCGAGAAGATTCGCCCGAGCAGGTCGTCTGAGCTGAACGCGCCTGTGATATCACCGAGTGCCTGTTGTGCCAGGCGCAGATCCTCGGCCAGCAGCTCACCGGCGCCGGCCAGCGTCAGTTGGGCATGGCCATGCTCCAGGTACTGGTCAGCCAGACGCAGTGCGTCCAGATGGCGACGTCGGGCGCTGAAGCTGCTTTCAGCGGTCTGCTCGTAGCCCATGCACTGCTTGAGGTGTTCGCGCAGCAACTCGATACCTTCGCCGGATCGTGCGCACAGGCTCAGGGTTGCCTGTCCGTTGTCGTCGAAGCGAATCGAAATCGGCTCACCGCTCAGGTCAGCCTTGTTCCGAATCAGCGTCACCTGGTTCGGCGCAGGGTTGGATTCGAGAAACTCCGGCCAAAGGGCTAGTGGGTCCTGCGCCTCAGGCGCACTGGCATCGACCATCAAGAGTACCCTGTCCGCTTCGCCGATGGCGCTGAGCGCGCGCTGCACACCGATCCGCTCGACCTGATCTTCGGTATCGCGTAGACCCGCGGTATCGACGACATGCAGCGGCATGCCGTCGATCAGGATGTGTTCGCGCAGGACATCGCGGGTGGTGCCGGCAATATCGGTGACAATGGCGGCCTCACGGCCCGCCAGTGCGTTGAGCAGACTGGACTTGCCGGCGTTGGGGCGCCCTGCGATCACCACGGTCATTCCGTCGCGCAGCAAGGCGCCCTGCCCGGCTTCGCGCAGCACTGTGGATAACTCGGCTTTCACGGCATCCAATTGTGCCAGTACATGCCCATCGGCGAGGAAGTCGATCTCTTCTTCGGGAAAATCGATCGCCGCTTCGACATAGATACGCAGCTGAATCAATCTTTCGGTCAACTGATGCACGCGGCGAGAGAATTCGCCCTGTAGCGAACGCACCGCATTGCGCGCGGCCTGCGCCGAACTCGCTTCGATAAGGTCGGCGATCGCCTCGGCCTGGGCCAGATCGAGCTTGTCGTTAAGGAATGCGCGTTCACTGAATTCGCCTGGCCGAGCCAGACGAACGCCGAGCTCGACGCAGCGCTGCAGCAGCATATCCATGACAACCGGGCCGCCATGCCCCTGCAGTTCGAGTACGTCCTCACCGGTGAACGAATGCGGTCCCGGAAAGAACAGTAGCAGGCCTTCGTCGATCACCTCGCCGTCGTCTGCGTGAAATGCACCGTAATGTGCATGCCGCGGCGTTGGCTCACGGCCGGTCAGGGTAATGGCGATAGCCTTGGACCGTGGCCCTGATAGCCGAACGATGCCTACTCCTCCGCGCCCCGGCGCGGTAGCGACGGCGGCAATGGTGTCGCGAACTGGATTCATGCGGCCTCCTTTCTGGACGGCAGATAGCAGAACGCCCCAATCAAGGGGCGTTCTGCATTGGCGGTTGAGGCGTCAGGCGTGCTTCGCCGCGGCCTCGATCTTGCGGGTAATGTACCACTGCTGGGCGATGGACAGGACGTTGTTGACCACCCAGTACAGCACCAGACCGGCAGGGAACCAGAGGAAGAAGAAGGTGAAGATCACCGGCAGCAGCTTCATCACTCGCGCCTGCATCGGATCCGGCGGCGTCGGGTTCAGCTGCTGCTGGATGAACATGGTCACGCCCATGATGATCGGCAGGATGAAGAACGGGTCTTTGATCGAAAGGTCGGTGATCCAGAACATCCAGGGCGCCTGGCGCATCTCGACGCTTTCCAGCAGGACCCAGTACAGGGCCAGGAATACCGGCATCTGCACCAGGATCGGCAGGCAGCCGCCCAGCGGATTGATCTTTTCCTTCTTGTACAGCTCCATCATCGCCTGGGACATCTTCTGGCGGTCGTCGCCATGCTGTTCCTTCAGCGCCTGCATTTTCGGCGACACCGCACGCATGCGCGCCATCGACCGGTAGCTGGCCGCGGAGAGCGGGAAGAAGGCGAGCTTGATGACGATGGTCAGAACGATGATCGACCAGCCCCAGTTGCCCAGCAGAGCGTGGATGTTTTCCAGCAGCCAGAAGATCGGCTGAGCGATGAACCAGAGGATGCCGTAGTCGACGGTCAGACGCAGACCGGGGGACAGTTCTTCCAGCTTGTCCTGGCTCTTCGGGCCGGCATACAGCGTGGCGCCTGTCTCGCCCTGTGCGCCGGCAGGTACGGTAACGGCGGGGCCGGTGAAGCCGATGATGTAGTTGCCCTGGCTATCCTTGCGCGTCTGCACCTGGTTGGTATCGTCCGGCTGAGGAATCCAGGCGGTGACGAAATAATGTTGCAGCCAGGCGATCCAGCCACCCTGCACGCTTTCACGCAGGTTGCTTTCATCCATGTCGCCCATGGAGACCTTACGATACGGCTCGTCCTTGGTCCACAGCGCAGCGCCAAGGTAGGTAGCGGTGCCAGTGGCGGTGCTTGAGGAGGGATCGCCGCTGTTGTCGCGCTTGAGCTGACCGAACAGGTAACCGGTCCAGGGTTGACCGCTCTGGTTGTCGATCAGGTAGTTCACCTTCAGCGCATAGTTACCGCGCTCGAGGGTGAAACGCTTGATGTAGTTGACGCCATCAGCATTGTATTTCAGATCGACGACCACCTGATCCTGACCTTCGGCCAGTTGGTACTCGCTTTTCTCACTGCTGTACTGAGGACGCCCGCTGGCCTTGTCCGGGCCGTCGCCGATCAGGCCGCTTTGTGCTTCATAGACTCGCTCGCCACTACGCTCGAACAGTTGGAACGGCACATCGGGACGATCCTGACGACGCGGGTACTGCGGCAGATGCAGTTCGACGATGTCGCCACCGCGCGGATCGATCGCCACATCAAGCACGTCGCTGCGCACACGAATCAGCTGGCTGCTCGGCGCATTAGCCGGCAGGGCGCTGGCCTGTTGCTGGCCGGCAACCGCGGGCACATCGCCAGCGGTGCCTTCGCTGTTGGCCGCGGGGCTATCCGGAAGAGCCGGTACGCCCAGCTGGCTTTGCGCGGTTTCGGTCGGCAGGGCTGCCTGACCGTAGTCCTGATTCCATTGAAGAACCATCAGGTAGGCAACGACTGCTAGAGCGACGAGCAGTATCGAGCGTTTGATATCCATGGTTACTCGGCCATCGGAGATGAATTGGAAGTGTTATGAGAAGGCACGGGATCGTAGCCACCGGGATTCCACGGATGGCAGCGCCCCAACCTGCGCAGGCTCAGCCAGCCGCCACGCAACAGGCCATGAGTTTCGATGGCCTCGAGTGCATAGCAGGAGCAGCTTGGATAGAAACGGCAGTGACTGGCCATCATCGGACTGATGGCGTACTGGTAGACCCTGATCGAAGCGATGGCCAATTTACGCATGGGTGCTGTTGGCGGCTCCAGGTTCGACGGCGGTCTTGGATGGGCTGCGTGACAGTCGCTTCCAGAGCTTGGCGAATTGCTTCGCCAGTTCGGGATTGTCCAGATCAGCCAATCCCTTGCGGGCGATGATCACGATGTCCCAGCCCACCAGATCCGACTGGTGATGGCGGAAGGTCTCACGTATCTGCCGCTTGATGCGGTTACGTTCGACCGAGAGCTTGACGCTTTTCTTGCCGATCACCAGCCCAAGGCGGGGGTGTTGCAGATCGTTCTCGCGTGCCAACAGCAGGACGTTCCTGCCAGGCACCTTACCGGAAGGGGAGTCGAAGACTGCCTTGAATTGGCGGGGAGTCAGCAGACGCTTTTCCCGGCCGAAGCCCCGACTCACTACCTGTTCCGATATCAGACGGTCAGACGCTTACGGCCTTTGGCGCGACGACGCGACAGAACCTGACGACCGTTCTTGGTGGCCATACGTGCACGGAAACCGTGAGTACGAGCGCGCTTGATGGTGCTGGGCTGGAAAGTGCGTTTCATGGTGCGTTTACCTGGTGATCCATTGCGGGCCGG
This sequence comes from Stutzerimonas kunmingensis, assembly GCF_021432085.1. GTDB lineage: Bacteria > Pseudomonadota > Gammaproteobacteria > Pseudomonadales > Pseudomonadaceae > Stutzerimonas. Next base: position 4,775,390 of record NZ_CP090366.1, read on the forward strand.
AATGGCCCCCTTTTAAGAGACCGGCGATTGTAGAGAAGCTATCGAGCTAGGTCAATTTCCAACCAGCCCTGCATGGATGAAAAAATAAGAGGAAAAGAAATATAAGCTCTTAAGATGTAATGCTTATATATGTGCAGCACCTTTTCTGTGGATAGATGGCTACAGACCTTAGGAGACGGGCGCTCCCGCGAATGCAAACTTGGTGCGAAAGCGGTGCTCACCCCGTGCAGAGGCTCTGCGCAACCTGGGGATTAAAACGTAAGATATCCACAGGCGGTGTTGATCAGTGCTTTTGAACAGGCTTGACCACTGCCCTCAGGGGTATTTATCAACAGACTTGGCGACAATGCTTTTCCATGCATTGAGTGGTTGACCAGACCTAGGGTATTCCGTCCTGCGCTTCAGGTTTGTTGTGGATAACCTGAGGGCGCGCCGTTACAATGGCCGCCGTCTTACCTCGACTGAGTCGATAGGAGCTTCC